>NZ_CP028159.1:0-4800000 GCF_003030385.1 Plantactinospora sp. BB1
ACCAGCAACCAACACCGCGCCGACGCTCTACCCACCTGGATCCACACCTACAACCACCATCGCGGACACACCGCACTCGGAGGCCAACCACCCATCAGCCGCGTCAACAACGATGCTGGTCCCTACACCTAGCGGTCGGCCGGGAAAGCGCGACGGGTCTTCCGGGGTTGGGTCGGCCTCAGCGGATGGCCGGGAGGCGGTAGACGGAGACGTGGGATCGGGACTCGGCGGTGAACTCCGAACCGGTCCAGTCCGCGTGCCGGGACTCCAGCTCGAAGCCGGCCAACTGGGCCATCAGATCCAGTTCCGCCGGCCAGACGTAGCGGTGCGGGCTGCGGAACACCCGCGCGTCCCGACCGTCGCCGAACCGGAAGTGGTGCGAGACCACCTGCTGCCGCAGGACGTCGTAGGTGTCCAGCCCGATGTAGCCAGCCGCGGCCCCGAAGACCACCGCCTCCTGGCTGGGCGGGAGTTTACGCAGCTCAGGTACCCAGAGTTCGATGACGAAGCAACCGCCGGGCAGCAGGTGACGGGCGGCGTTGCGGAAGCAGGCGACCTGCTCGGCCTGGGTCAGCAGGTTGGAGATGCCGTTGTAGACGAGGTAGACGAGGGTGTGCTGCCCGCCGGTGGTGGCGGTGGCCATGTCACCGACGACGACCGGGATTTTCGTCTCGTCGGCCTTGGTGCGCAGCCGGTCGACCATCGGACGGGACAGTTCGATGCCGCTGACCGGTACGCCGCGATCGCTGAGCGGTACGGCGACCCGTCCCGTCCCGATGGCGAACTCCAGTGCCGGTCCGGCGTCGGCAAGCTCGGCGAGGCGGTCCACGGCGGGGCCCAGAACCTCCGGGGCGAACATCCCCGCGCCCGGGGTGTCGTAGTTCTCGGCCGTCGCGGCGTCCCAGATCTCGTCCTGTCGCATCCGCCCAACGATCGCGACCGGCGCGCGCCCCGTCCACCGATTTAGCCCCGCCGCTCCACATCCGACGCCCGACCCGTGCACGGCCATGGCAGCCTTCGCCGTGCCGCGATTATCGAATTGCTATTACCGATAATCCATTAATGCCCCGCCCGGGCGCTGGAAAGCCTCCCGGACGGCGCGAGGCGCGGTACATCATAATGACAGTTCTTTGCCGTAAGGGCTTACGCTGGTGTAAGACGGCCGCGCGCTGACCTCTTGAGCATCGGCTGACCTGCCGGGCATCACTCCGACAGAGCGCCCGGCAGACACGGAAGGCCGGACCCCGGCAGGGCCCCGCGTTACTCCGTGGTGCGGCCGTAGCTGGCGCGGCCCTCGGCGACCTCGCGGGCCTGCCGTTCACGCCACCGCTTCTGCGCGTCGCTGTTGCAGCGTCGGCAGACTCTGCGATAGCGGCCGGTACGGGTGTCGATCTCGCGGTCGTGACCGTTGCGGCACCGGGGATGCTGCCTACGGCCGCGACAGTTCTCGGCATGACTGAGCTGCCGCAGGTGGCTCGGCTCGATACAGTCCGGCACACCGCAGAGGTGGGCGACCTCCAGCTCGGGATCGTAGCCGCCGACGAAGACGACATATGCGGCGATGTGCGCCCAGGCCCGGCCCGCGACCTTCTGGTACACGCCCCGCTGGCTACCGTAGCCGCGTACGACGAGGCAGCCGCCCTCGCTGCGTACCGAGCGGTCCAAGAGGTACGTCCGGAGCGTTTCCTCGGTGAAGTGGCGGGACAGGCCCCTGATCTGGGAGAGCACGCGGGGAGAGTAGCCGGCACCTCCGACGGCGGTCTGCCGGGCGCGCCTCGGTGCGAATCCACGGCCGACCTGAGAACCTTCCTCACATGTCGTCGTCCGAGGTGGTGCCGCGCAGGTCGAGCAGCCCTGCGCTGACGACCGCCGGGTCCGCCGACTTCACCGAGGCCTGGCTGGACAACCGACGGCTCTCCGCGCACACCCGGGAGGCGTACCGGCGGGACGTCGCCGGCTGGCTGAGCTGGTGCGGGAGCCGGGACCTCGATCCGCTGCGGGCCACGTTCCTCGACGTCAACGCGTACGCCCGGCAGTTGGAGGCGACACTGGGGCGGCGTAGCGGCCGCCCGCTCACCCCGGCCACCGTCGCCCGCCGCCTCTCCGCGCTGTCCAGCTGGTACGACTTCCTGGTCAAGCTGCACGCCGTCGATGCCAATCCGGTGGCCGGCGCCGACCGCCCGAGGGTCGACCGGGACCACTCCGCCACCGTCGGGCTGACCCCCGACGAGGTCGACGCGCTGCTGGCCGCGGCCGAGGCCGACACCGGACCGACCGCGATCCGGAACCGGGTCACCATCGCCCTGCTGGCCGACCTGGGACTGCGGGTCGGCGAGCTGATCTCGCTGGACCTGACCGACCTCGGTACCGAGCGCGGGCATCGCAGCATCCGCTTCGTCGGCAAGGGCGGCAAGGTCCGTCGCCGCGCCCTCACCCCCGGCACCGCGTACGCGGTGGACGCCTACCTGGCCGCCCGGGCCGCCGCCCAGGGGTGCAGCGTGCCGGAGTTGACCGGTCCACTGCTGGTCACCGCGACCGGTGCCCGGCTGGATCGGAACTCCGTGTTCCGGCTGGTCCGTCGGCTCGCCCGGGCGGCGGGCATCCACGCCTGGGCGCGGTTGTCGCCGCACTCGCTGCGGCACGCGTTCGCCACCACCGCCCGGGCCGAAGGGGTGTCCCTGGAGGACGTGCAGGACGCGATGGGACACGCGGACCCGCGCACGACCCGCCGGTACGACCGGGACCGGCACAACCTCGACCGCGATCCCGCGTACGTCCTCTGGACGGCGCGGGCCCGTCGCCGCGGCCGGCGCAACGGGACCGGTGGGGCGGATTTTCCCTGAGGCGCGGATGTGTCCCACCCGCCGCACCGATCGGTAGGTTGATCGGGTGGAACAGCAGAAGCGACATCTGCACGCCTCGTCGTTCGGTGCGGCGGCGACCGCGTACGCCGAGCACCGCCCGGACTACGCGCGGGCCGCCATCCGCTGGGCACTCCAGCCCGCGCCCGGCCCGCGGGTGCTCGACCTCGGCGCCGGAACCGGCAAGCTCACCGCCACGCTGGTCGAGACGGGCGCCGACGTGACCGCGGTCGAGCCCGACCCGGCGATGCTGGCCGAGCTGCGCGGCGCTCTGCCGGACGTTCCCGCGCTGCCGGGTAGCGCCGAGGCGATACCACTGCCGGACGCATCCGTCGACGCCGTACTGGCCGGCAACGCCATGCACTGGTTCGACATGGCCGTCGCGGGGCCCGAGATCGCCCGGGTCCTGGCGCCCGGCGGCATCCTGGCCGGCCTGTGGAACACCGTGGACGACCGGGTCGACTGGGTCGCCGGGCTGGCGCGGGTCAGCGGAAGCGCGGCGATCGGCCCGCGTGACACGCCCGCCAGTTGGCGCGCCGTGACGGCCGACGCGCACCTGCCGAAGACCGGCGTGGCCGCCCGGTTCGGCTCGCCGGAGCAGGCCGAGTTCCCGCACGGGCAGCTCCGTACCGCCGACTCCCTCGTCGCGACGCTTGGGACGAGGGCGGGGATGTTGGTCATGCCGGAGCAGGAGCGGCAGGCCACGCTCGGCCGGATCCGGGCTTTCCTGGCCAGCCGACCGGAGACCGCGGAGGGCGAGTTCACCCTGCCGATGCTGACCTGCGTGCTGCGCGTCCGGCGGCTGTGACGGGCGGCGGCGGGGGCCCTGCCGCCCGGCGCGGAGGTGGGATGCGCACCTCGTTGACCACGCCGAGACTGCGACTTCGGCCCTTCGTGCCGGCCGATGCCGAGGAGCTGCACGGCTTCTTCTCCGATCCGCTGACCAACACCATCGGGTCGGGACCGTTCACCGCGCTGTCCGAGACCGAACGGTGGATCCGCAACCGGATGAGCGCGCAGCGGGAGCATGGTCTGTGCTGGTACGCGGTGCGGGATCTCGACACCGACACGCTGGTCGGCAACTGCGGCATGTTGTGTGGACGGACCGGCTACGCCGAGCCCGAGATCGGCTATCTGATCCGGAAGAGCCACCAGGGTCACGGGTACGCCTCGGAGGCCGCCAGCGCCGTCCTGAGCGAGTGCCGGTCGGCGGGCATCGACCGGGTCTGGGCAACGATCCGCCCGCACAACGCCCCGTCGCGCCGGATTGCCGAGCGACTGGGCATGCGCGTCGCCCGGACCGAGCACGACGATCGTGGACCACTGATCTTCTACGTCGTCGACCTCGGCCAGGCCGACGCCTGACGGCAGCCCCCGGACAAGCCACGGGTCGACCCGGGTCGCATTCCAAGCACCCGCCGTCCGGCCTGCCGCCGGCCGGCGCAGCGGCGCCTCAGCCCGCCGGCCCGGCCATCCTCCGGTCCGTCGCTGTGGCTGTCGCCGTCTTCGTACGCCGCCGGCCTCACCAGCCTTCGCCGGCACGGTCGGCGGTTCCGAGCACGTGGGCGTTGATCGCCACGACGAGATGGCCCAGCTCGCTGATCTCGACGACCTCGACCCCACCCTCGCGCAGGGTCCGTACACCGTCGCAGTCGGCGAAGAGCAGCGGCTCGCGCAGCGCGAGTACCACCCGGGCGATGCCGGCGTCGAGCAGCAGGTCGGTGCAGGGGTCCGGCCGCGACCTGCGCATCGTGCACGGCTCCATCGAGGTGTAGAGCGTCGCCCGGGCCAGCTCCAGGTCGGTACGGCCGGCGAGCTTCGTCAGGGCGGCCTCCTCCGCGTGGTGATGCGGGTCGGTCTCGCCGGTGTAGCCGGTGGCGAGTACGTCGCCGTACCGGTCGACGATGATCGCGCCGACGGCGTAGTGGGTCGGCGAGGGTGGCGAGAGCCGGGACAGGTCGATGGCCGCCCGCAGCCACCGCCGATCCTGCGCGGTGCCGCCGTTCATGCCCCGCCGTCGAACGACGGCACGTCGGTCACCGTCCGCATCCTGATCACCACGACATTCAACTCCGGGCGGGTCCGGCAGCGGTGCGCAGGGTGGTCGGGTCAGGACCCGTCGCCGCCGGTGGAGCTGTCGCGGGCCGGCCGGTCGGTGCCGCCGGCCGGCCCGCGCCGGGCAGGTCAGCCGACCCGCCGCTGGATCCGCCACAGCCCGAAGACGGTCAACAGCGCGCTGAGCGCCAGATAGATCGCCGACTCCAGCCACTGGAACGGCCAGTAGCGGTGGTTGGGCTGGTAGGAGAGGTCGACGTGCAGGTCCAGGTCGCCGAGGCAGCGGGCGGAGTCACCGAACGTGCCGGTCGCTCCGGTCCGGGGCGGCCGCATCAGGCAGTCGTCGAACCGGGCGGCGTCGAGCGTCCGGCCGTCTGCGGTACGCAGCTCGCTGGTCCGGGTGACCCAGGCGTCGGGCACGGTCAGTCCACGTACGACGGCAGCGCCGCTGATGCTGCCGAGTCCACGCGCCTCGTTGATCGCCTCGGCCGTCATCGGCCGGGTGACGTCGACCGGCTCCATCAGGTACGGCCGCACCAGGTTCGGCATCCCGAACTGGACGACGGCGAAGACGCCGATCGTGAGGGCCATCGCGGGCAGGGTACGCCGGGCGAGGAGTCCGAGCACGGTGCCGAGGGTGACCGCGAAGAGGGCGTACCCGATGGGTGCGATGTTCCGGGCGCCGAACACGACGGTGCTGAACCGGTCGTCGGCGACCGTGTCGACGGGGCTGGCCGCCCAGGTGAGCAGCAGGCTGACCAGCCCGACCATCGTCGCGCCGGCCAGGCCGACGACGAGCAGCCTGGTCAGCAGCCAGCGGCGGCGGGAGACGCTCTGGTTCCAGACCAGCCGGTGGGTGCCGGAGTCGAGTTCCCGGGCGACGAGCGGCGCCCCCCAGAACATCCCGAGGATTCCGGGGAGCAGGCCGAGGAGACCGGCCAGGATCAGCAGGGTGTTCTGGTGCTCGGCGACGAACTGCCCCATCGCCTGGGCGCAGTCGCCGTGCGGCCGGCACCGGCCGAGATAGCCGTCCCGGCTGTCCCGGATCCGTGTGCCGAGCCAGAGCAGGTAGCCGGCGAGCACCACCAGGGCGGCGGCGCCGACGAGGGCTTGGGCGCGGAACTGTCGCCAGCTCATCCAGATCATCGCCGGACCTCCCCGGCGGCATCGGCGGCCGACGACTCGGACGCCCGGGTCAGATAGCCGAGGACCAGCTCCGCCAACCCGACCGGCTCCACCGGCCACGGTAGCGGCGGCAACCCGCCGCCGGCCCGGACCAGCAGCCGCGAGTGCCGGTCGGTCCGCTCCGCCCGGATCACCTCGACCCCGGCCGGCAGCCGGTCCAGCTCGTCGCGGGGCGCGAGGAGCCGGCGGTGGGCGGCCAGCAGATCGGGTACGTCGCCAGCCACCTGCACCCGGGACCCGGAGAGCACCACGAGGTGGTCGCAGACCCGTTCGACGTCGCCGAGCAGGTGTGACGAGAGTACGGCGCTGGCGCCGAGCTCGGCGACGAACTCCCGCAGGTTTCCCATGAACCCCTCCCGGGCCAGCGGGTCGAGCGCGGCGGCCGGCTCGTCGAGGATCAGCAGCTCGGGGCGTTTCGCGGCGGCGACCGTCAGCGCCAGTTGGGCGCGCTGGCCGCCGGAGAGCCGCCCGGCCCGCTGCGCCGGGTTGAGGCCGACCTGTGCGATCCGGCGTTCGGCGAGGGCCCGGTCCCAGGACGGGTTCAGCCGGGCACCCATCCGCAGGTGGTCGGCGACGGTGAACGAGGCGTACACCGGGGTGTCCTGGGCGACGAAGCCGACCCGGGACAGGTGGGCCGGGGTCGAGGCCGGGCGTGACCCGAGCACCCGCAGGGTGCCCGAGGTCGGGGTGATCAGGCCGCAGGCCAGCTGCAACAGCGTCGACTTGCCGGCACCGTTCGGTCCGACCAGGCCGATCAGCCGCCCGGCGGGGATCGTCAGGTCGCAGTCGGTCAGCGCCGGGCGGCGGCCGTAGCGTTTCGTCACGTGCTCCGCGTGCAGCACGGAAGCGGGATAGGTTCGCATCGCCCCATGCTCGGCAGCGGGGTCGCCGCCGGCATCGGTCCGCAGTACGGTCGCCGGTGCTCGCGACCGTACTTCCGGCCGGTTCGCCGGTGGGTCGAAGCTTCCCAGCCTTCCGGTGCCGTCCGGACCTTACCGGTGCCGGCGGCCGCTGCCGTGGCGGTCGCCGGGTTCGGGGTACCCGTCGGCACCTGGTGGTCCGCCCTGCCGGACGGGTCGGGATTCACCGCCGTGACGGTGCTGAACTTGCTGGGCTGGCTGCTGGCGGTACTGGCCGGGCTGGGGCTGCGCGCCGCCGACGCCCGCCAGCGCGACACGGCGAAGCCGACCGTCCGGGCGTACCCGGCGGGCCGGGACTGAGGGCGCCGTCCGGAGCGCGTACCGGTGACGGGTCGCGGCCCGGGCGGCCGGTCACACGTCGCGGCGGCGTACCACGACCAGGGCGAGGACGATCGCGACCAGTGGCCAGGCCGCGTAGACGATCCACGACTCGGTGACGCCGGGCCGGTGGAAGCCGTCACCGGACGGCGGTACCCACATCGCGGTCAGCCGTTCCCAGGCGGTGAGCACCATCGCGTGGTTGATCTCGGCGGACCAGCGGGTCCGGATCGAGAAGAACTGCGGCAGCATCAGCAGGGCGAAGATGCCGGTGACCATGGTGGTGGCGCCGTGCCGGATCAGCACCCCGAGGCCGAGGCCGATCAGTGCACAGACCGTGGGGAGCAGCGCGGCGGCGACCAGGGCACGCAGCGCGACCGGTTCGGTGATCGATATCGCGGCGCCCCGCCTGTCGAGGATGGCCTGGGAGACCGCGAACGCGCCGCTGGCGGCGAGGGTGCCGGCCGCCGTCCAGAGCGCGGTCACGACGGCCGCCTTGGCCAGTACCACCGACTCCCGGGCCGGTACCGCGATGGTGGTGGTCCGGATCAGGCCGCTGCCGTACTCGCCGACCACCGTGATCGCGCCCGCGCTGACCGCGAGCAGCGCCAGCGTCCAGTAGCCCATCAGCGGGAACGCGTCGGAGAGCGCGAACATCGGCTCCCGTTGCGCCTCCGGGCTCATCGTCGGGAAGTCCCGGTAGTCGTCGAGCGCCTCCATGGTGGCGGTACCGATCACGAAGAGCGTGCCGAGGAGCAGCGTCCAGGGTGTCGACCGCAGCGACCAGACCTTGATCCACTCGGCGGCGAGCAGGTCCCGGAACCGGGCGGGTGGTTCGGTGGCCGCGTCGGCCCGGCTCGCCGGGGTCGGGGTCGAGCCGGCGGTGTCGGTGCTCATCGGGGCCGCCCCGCCAGGTATTCGACGCGGTCGGCGGTGAGTTCCATGAAGGCGTCCTCCAGTGAGGCGGTCCGGGTGGCGAGTTCGTGCAGCACGATCCGGTGGTCGAAGGCGAGGGTGCCGATCTGCTCGGCCGGCAGCCCGGCCACGGTCAGTGCCCCGTCCGCCGCCTCCACCCGGGCCCCGGCGGCGGTGAGCAGCGCGGCGAGTTCGGCGGCACGCGGGGTACGCACCAGCACGCCCTGCCGGCCGCTGCGGGCGGCGAAGTCGGCCAGCGGCTCGGCGGCGACCAGCCGGCCCTGGCCGATCACGACGAGCTGGTCGGCGGTGTTCTCCATCTCGGTCATCAGGTGGCTGGAGAGGAAGACCGTCCGGCCCTCGGCGGCGAGCCGGCGGAACAGGTGTCGGACCCAGAGCACCCCCTCCGGGTCCATCCCGTTGATCGGCTCGTCGAAGAGGAGTACCGGCGGGTCGCCGAGGAGTGCGGTGGCGATGCCGAGCCGCTGCCTCATGCCGAGGGAGAATCCGCCGACGCGCTGCCGGGCCACCTCGGTCAACCCCACCTCGTCGAGTACCTCGTCGACCCGGCGCGGCGACAGGCCGTTGCTGCGGGCCAGCGCGGACAGGTGTGCCCGGGCGCTGCGTCCGCCGTGCACGTGGTTCGCGTCGAGCAGGGCACCGACGTGCCGCAGTCCACGGCGGTGGCTCCGGAACGGCACGCCGCCGACCGTGGCGGTGCCCCGGGTCGGGGCGTCCAGGCCGAGGATCATCCGCAGCGTGGTGGTCTTGCCCGCCCCGTTCGGGCCGAGGAAGCCGGTGACGTGCCCCGGCCGTACCGTGCAGGAGAGGCCGTCGACGGCGGTCCGCCGGCCGTATCGCTTGGTCAGGTCGTGAAGTTCGATCACGACCGCAACGCTGCCGGTCCGGCCGGACCCGGTCATCGGGCCGGCGGCGGCAATGCCCGCAGCGCCGCCCGCCTGCGGGATTACGTCCGTGGACCGATGTCGGGCGGGCCGCCCGGTGGCTAGTCTCGCGGCGTGTACGCCACCTCACACCCGCTCCGGCCACCGCTGCGCCACCGCCTGCCGGCGACGGTGCGCACGGCCCTGGTCTGGTGCGCACTCGCCGCGTTCCCGGTGGTACTGGCCCTTACCGTGCCATTCGTCTCGGGCGCGCCAGGGCACTACTACAACGTGCTGGAGACCATTCCCCGGTACGCCCTGCCGGCCCTGGTGATGGCGCTGCCCGCCGTCCTGCTCCGGCGTAGTCCGCTGGCGACCCTGGCGCTGATGCTGCTCGGCTCGGCGGCGATGACCGTGACGGTCCATCCCTGGCACCAGGACTATTTGGCCGACCTGCGGTACCTGCAACTGCTGGCGATCAACCTGGTCGTCGGGTACGTCGCGGCGACCAGGTCCCGGCGGCTCTCGGTGACCGTCGCCGTGCTGACGCTCTGCGCCGAGATCGCCGTCGGCTATCTCAACCCGGGCGACAACGCCGTCTTCCAGCCCGAGATCCCCACCCTGGGAATGCTGGCCGCCTGGATGATCGGCAATTCCGTGCGGGCCCGGCGGCGGTATGCCGAGGTGCTGCGCTCGCAGGCCACCACCCAGGCGGTCACCGCCGAACGGCTGCGGATCGCCCGCGAACTGCACGACATGGTGGCACACAGCATCGGCATCATCGCGATCCAGGCCGGGGTGGGCAGCCGGGTGATCGAGACCCAGCCGGCCGAGGCCGGTGCCGCGCTGCGAGCGATCGAGACGACCAGCCGGGAGACCCTCGCCGGGCTGCGCCGGGTGCTCGGTGGACTGCGTCAGGCGGACCCGTCCGATCCGGCGTCCACGGATCCGGCGCCCACGCTCGGCGACCTCGACCGGCTGGCGGCGGTGACGGCGGAGGCCGGGGTCCGGGTCGAGCTGTGCCGGCGGGGGGAGCGGCGTGCGCTGCCCGCCGACATCGAGCTGTCCGCGTACCGGATCGTGCAGGAGGCGGTGACCAACGTCGTCCGGCACGCCGGCGTCGCACACTGCCGGGTGACCCTGGACTACCGGGTCGACGACCTGCACGTCGAGATCGTCGACGAGGGGCGCGGCGGTCCGGTCACGGCCACCGGGTTCGGGATCACCGGCATGCGGGAGCGGGTCGGCCTGCTGCACGGCGACTTCGCGGCCGGCCCGGTACCCGACGGTGGTTTCCGGGTGGCGGCCAGGTTGCCGCTGCCGGCGACCGTCCCGGTCCCGGCGGCGTCGGCGTGAGCGTCCGGGTGCTGCTCGTCGACGACCAGCCGCTGGTCCGCTCCGGGCTGCGGGTACTCATCGCCGACACCCCGGACCTGGCGGTGGCCGGTGAGGCGGGGTCGGGTGCCGAAGCGGTCCGGCTGGCCCGGGAGGTCCGGCCGGACGTGGTGGTGATGGACATCCGGATGCCCGGCATGGACGGCATCGAGGCGACCCGGCAGATCGTGGCCGAGAACGCGTCGGCCCGGGTGCTGGTGCTGACCACCTTCGACGAGGACGAGCACGTCTACGGCGCGCTGCGGGCCGGTGCCAGCGGTTTCCTGGTCAAGGACATGGCCGTGGACGACATCCTCGGGGCGATCCGGGTGGTCGCCGCCGGTGACGCCCTGATCGCGCCGAGCGTGACCCGACGGCTGATCGCGGGCTTCGTCGGGGCGGCCCCGGCGGCCGCCCGTCCGGTGCGACCGGTCGCCGGCATCACCGAGCGGGAGCGCGAGGTGCTGACCCTGATCGGGCAGGGCCGGTCGAACGGCGAGATCGCCGAGGAGTTGTTCATCACGATGGCGACGACGAAGTCGCACGTGGCCCGGCTGCTGACCAAGCTCGACGCCCGGGACCGGGTACAGCTCGTGATCATCGCGTACGAGCTGGGGCTGGTCGCGCCGGCCCGCTGACCGGTACCCGCGGTCGCGGTGCCGCCCCTCGACACACCCGCGCCGATGCCTGCGCCGATACCGCCGGGCGTACCATCGCGGACGTGGCGGACAAGGTGACGCTCGGCCTGAGCCGGGACACGCTCGCCCGAGCCCGTGCGGCGGCGAGGCGGGACGGGCTCTCCCTGTCGGCCTGGATCGACCGGGCGGTACGCCGGGAGGCGCTCCGCGCCGCGGCTCGGCAACAGGAGGCGTGGCTGGCCGCGAACCCGGAGGTCCGGGACGAACTCGACGCCTTCGACCGGTACGCCGACCGGGTCGACGCGGGCTGGTCCGACCTGGCCGGCGCCGCGTGAAGCGGGGCGAGATCTGGACCGTCGGCGACCGTACCCAGCAGGCCAGGCATCGGGTCGTCGTGCTCTCCGGCGAGGGGCACAACGACCGGCCGTCCGCCTCGCCGTACTGCGCGCCGATCGTCCGGCAACGCGGCGGCGGTGAGCTGCCGCCGTTCGTGGTGCCGCTGGCGGAGACGGATCCGGTGACCGGGGTCGTGGTGGTGAACCGGCTGCGCCGGGTCCCGTCGGCGGTGGCGGTGGAGCGGGTGGGGATGGCGACCGGCGCGAGCATGGCCCGGATCGGCGAGGCGCTGCGGGACCTGTTCGAGCTGTGACCGCCGGGCGGCGCTCTACGCGCCGGAGTGGCCTGCCGGGCTCTTCGCCCCGGGCGCCTGCCGGGTTCCTCGCGCCGGAGGGGCCTGCCGGGTTTCCTCGCCCCGGAGGGGCCCGTCGTTGACCGTGCCGGTCAGGACGACGGTGGCCGCTCGGCGGCGAGCATGATCCGGCGCAGCAGGTCGGAGAGGGTGCGTCGCTCGTCCGCGCTGAGCGCGCCGAGCAGCCGGTATTCCTCGTCGCCGAGGACGTCCATCGCGCCGAGCCAGGCGGCCCGGCCCTGCTCGGTCAGTTCGATGTCGACCCGCCGCCGGTCGGTGGCCGACGGGGTCCGCCGGACGAAGCCCCGGGCGACCAGGGCGTCGATCCGGGCGGTGACCGAGGGCGGCGCCAGGTTGAGGTCGTCGGCGAGTTGGGAGGGCACCGCCCGGCCGTGCCGGCCGGCGAGCGCGTGCAGGGTGTCGAACTCGGGCCGCTGGAGGTCGAAGTCGGCCAGCGACTTCTCCCGGACCCGGCGCAGGTGCTGGGCCAGCAGTTTCGCCCGGGTCACCGCACCCTCCACGTCGGGGTCGAGGTCGGGCAGCACGGGCAGCCAGCGGGCGACGTGCCCGTCGGTCCAGTCCTTCTGGTCCTCCACGCGACGATCCTGCACGCGACGATTCTACGTCGAAGCGGAATTATTCGTTGACGAAAGGTTCGGCTCCGAAATAATCTGCAGATCGTGTCCCACCCGCTCCGGCTCCGCGCCTTCCGGCTGCTCTTCCTCGGCCGTACGCTCTCCGCGCTCGGCGACGCCGTCGTGCCGGCCGCGCTCGCCCTCGCCGTACTCCGGGCCACCGGCTCCAGCTCGGCGCTGGCCCTGGTGCTCGGCTGTGCGATGGTGCCGAAACTGCTGCTGCTGCCCCTCGGCGGCGTACTCGCCGACCGGCTCGACCCCCGGATCGTGGCCATCGGCAGCGACCTGGTCCGCTGCGCCGTGCAGGTCTTCATCGGGGTCGAACTGCTCGGCGACGACCCGACCCTGCTGCCGATCGCCGCCGCTTCGGCGGTCGGTGGGGTCGCGTCCGCCTTCGCGATGCCGACCACCTCACCGCTGGTCGCCGGGGTGGTCGACGCGGCCGGCCGGCAGCAGGCCAACGCCGCGCTCGGTGCCGCCCGCAGCGCCACCGGCCTGGCCGGGCCGGCGCTGGCCGGCGCGTTGATCTGGGCCGCCGGACCCGGCTGGGCGTTCGTGCTCGACGGCGCCAGCTTCGCGGTCAGCGCCGCCCTGCTGGCCGTGCTCCGGGTACGCCGGATCCAGGTGGAACGCCAGTCGCTCCTCGCCGACCTGCGGGAGGGCTGGTCCGAGGTGCGCTCCCGGGACTGGTACTGGAGCAGCCTGGTGGCGCACGCGGTCTGGAACGGCGTGGCGGCGGTACTGGTCACCCTCGGCCCGGCGATCGCGGTCGACCGGCTCGGCGGCGAGGGTGTCTGGGTACTGGTCCTCCAGGCGGGTGCCGTCGGCCTGCTGATCGGCTCGGTGCTGGCGGGACGGATCCGGCTGCGCCGGCCGATCCTGGTGGCGAACCTGGGACTGGCCACGTACGCGCTGCCGCTCGTCCTCTTCGCGGTGGCCGCTCCGCCGTGGACCGTGATCGGCTCGTACGGCGTCGCGCTGGCCGCCCTCGGCTTCCTCAATCCGGTCTGGCAGACCGTCGTCCAGGCGGAGATCCCGCCGCACGTGCTCGCCCGGGTCACCTCCTACGACTGGCTGCTCTCGCTCGCCGCGATGCCCCTCGGGTACGCCCTCGCACCGCTCGCCGCCGACGCCTGGTCGCCGGCCGTACCGCTGGTGCTGTCCGCCGTCGCGGTCACGGTGGCCTGCCTGGGCACCGCCGCGTTCCCCGGGGTACGCCGCTCCGCGACCACCCGTCCGGAGCCCGTACCGGAACCCGAGCCGCTCGCCGCCGTCACCTGACCGGGCAGCGCGCTGCGCCGGTCGGCACCCGGCACCGACCGCCGGCCCCCTCCAGCGGGGAAAACCGCTGGACGCGGCGGCCAGAATGGCCGGGTGGAAAAGATCTTGACCCGGGGCTGGACGGTGCGGGCCGAGCCGGTCGACGGCCCGGTCGCGGGCGCCCTGCTGCGGGACTACTACACCGAGATCGTCGGCCGCTACCACCAGCGCCCGGCCATCGACGCCGAGGTGGACCAGGTGCTGGCGGAGGAGTGCAGTGCGGACCTGACCCTGCCGACCGGGCTGTTCCTGGTCGGTCGGTACGACGGCGAACCGGCCGGCTGTGTCGGCGTACGGCTGGACGCCCTGCCGTACGCCGAGGTGACCCGAGTCTTCGTCCGGCCGGAGGCGCGACGGCGCGGGGGCGGGGCGCGGCTGCTCGCCGCCGTGGAGCAGGCCGCGGCGGTGCACGGGGCGACGACGATGCGGCTGGACACCCGGCACGACCTGGTGGAGGCCCGGGCGCTGTACGCCGGGCACGGCTACCGGGAGGTGCCCGCCTACTCGACCTCGCCGTACGCCGACCACTGGTTCGAGAAGCGGCTCGGCTGACCGTCCCGGTACTGGGGGTTGACGCCGGAGCCAGAGCGCGGTAATAAAGAAGAGGACTTGAGTCACCTAGACTCAACTTAACCTTCGGCTTAGGAGAACCGAGGAGGATCGACGATGTTGATGCGTACCGACCCGTTCCGCGAGATCGACCGGATCGCCGAGCACTTCTTCGGCACCAACAGCCGCCCGGCGGTCATGCACCTGGACGCCTACCGCGACGGCGACTACTTCTACGCGGCCTTCGACCTGCCGGGCGTCGACCCGGACAGCATCGAGTGCACCGTGGAGCGCAACGTGCTCACCGTCCGGGCCGAGCGGCGCCGGCCGGCCGGCGACAAGGTCGAACTCGTCGCCGCCGAACGCCCGATGGGCGTCTTCACCCGCCAGCTCTTCCTCGGCGACACGCTCGACACCGAGAAGCTGGAGGCCGGCTACGAGGCCGGGGTGCTGACGCTACGCATTCCGGTGGCCGAGCGGGCCAAGCCGCGCCGGGTCGAGGTCACCGTCACCGGCGGCGGCCCGCGCCAGATCAACTCCTGACCGTCCGTCCAACCCCGCTCACGCGACGCGCGCCTGTCCGAGCGACACCGGACCGGCGCGCGTCGGGCGTCGAGGGGAAGTGGCCGCCCGGTGAAGAGTTCCCGGATCGCCGGGCGCGTCCGGCACGGTCCCGGGCGAATGGTCTGAAAAACTTTCTCGCGTGTCCCGATCCACCCTGGTGCGCCGCGCGGCGACCCGACCGGTGTCGACGTCCACCCCGGCCGACTTCACCGAGGCCTGGCTGCGTAACCGTCGGCTCTCCGAGCACACCCGGGCCGCGTACCGGCGGGACATCGCCGGCTGGCTCGGCTGGTGCGCCGACCGGCAGGTCGACCCGCTCGGCGCGACGTTCCTGGACGTCAACACGTACGCCCGGGAGCTGGAGTCGAGCGTCGACCCGCGCAGCGACCGCCCACTCACCGCCGCCACGGTGGCCCGGAAACTCTCCGCGCTCTCCAGCTGGTACACGTTCCTCGGCAGGCTCGGCGCGGTGCCGGCCAACCCGGTCTCCGGCGCCGACCGGCCCCGGGTCGACCGCGACCACTCCGCGACGGTGGGGCTCAGCTCCGACGAGGTGGACGCGCTGCTCGCCGCCGCCGAGGCCGACGCCGGCCCCAACGCGCTGCGCAACCGGGTGGTGCTGGCCCTCCTCGCCGACCTGGGGCTGCGGGTCGGCGAACTCGTCTCGCTCGACCTGGCCGACCTGGGCCAGGAACGCGGACACCGCAGCGTGCGGTTCGTCGGCAAGGGCGGCCGGGCCCGCCGCCGGGCGCTGACCCCGGGATCGGCGTACGCGGTGGACGCCTACCTGACCGCCCGCGCGGTGGTGGCGGGGCGACCGGTGGAGCAGCTCACCGGGGCACTGCTGGTGACCGCCACCGGCAACCGGCTCGACCGGCACGCCGTCTTCCGGCTGGTCCGGCGACTGGCCCGGGCGGCCGGCATCCCGGCCTGGGAACGGCTCTCCCCACACTCGCTGCGGCACGCCTTCGCCACCTCGGCCCGCGCCGAGGGGGTGCCACTGGAGGACGTGCAGGACGCGATGGGACACGCCGACCCGCGCACCACCCGGCGGTACGACCGGGACCGGCACAACCTGGACCGGGACCCCGCGTACGCGATCTGGGCCGCCCGGGCCCGCCGCCGAGGCTGACCCGGCGACGACCCCGGGCTCCGGTCCACGAGCGGTTCAGCAGAGCAGGTCCAGTTCGTGGTGCGCCTCCGCCGCGATGTCCGCGCCGCGCAGCCAGCGCCGCGCCCAGAGCCGGGCCGCCACCTCCGCCGTCTCGTCGCCGCCGGCCGCCTGCTCCACCAGCAGGGCGGTGGCCAGCGCGTACGCCATCCGCAGCGCCAGCCCGCGCGCCCCGGCCAGTACCCCGACCGCCTCCGGGGTCACCTCGGCGAGCGAGTCGCGCAGCTCGGCGATGGTGTCGGCGAGCGCGTCGGCCAGCGCCGGGTGCAGCCGCCGGGCGGTGTCGGTGGCGGCGTCCAGCCGGGCCAGCAGCGGGGTGGCGGCGTCCTCCCGCAGCACCGCCCGGAGCACGTCCAGCGCGAGCACGTTGGTGGTGCCCTCCCAGATCGGCAGCACCTGGGCGTCGCGCAGCAGCCGGGGAATCCCGGTGTCCTCGACGTATCCGGCGCCGCCGAAACACTCGACGTACTCGCTCGCCGAGGAGACCGCCAGCCGTCCGGTGGCGAGTTTGGCCAGCGGCGCCACGATCCGCAGTTCGGCGGCGGCGGCCGGATCCGAGCCGACCTCGACCCGGCCGAGCAGCGCGAACGCGTGTCCGGCCAGTACGAACGCCCCGGCCGCGTCCACCGCCAGGGTGCCGAGGGTGGCCCGGTGCAGAGGCGAGGTGATCAACCGTCCGCCGGCCACCTGCCGGGCGTCGGCGTACGCCCGGGCGTACCCGAGTCCCCGCCGCATGCCGGCCGCGGCCGCCGCCGCGTTGTGCAGCCGGGTCACCACGACCAGGGTCATCGCCCGGCTCAGACCCGGCCCGGACGGGTCACCGAGCGGCCAGGCGTACGCGTCGCGCAGCCCGATCTCGGCGGTCGGCAGCGCCCGGGTGCCGAGCTTGTCCTTGAGCCGGTGCACGGTGATCCCCGGCGCCGGGGCATCCGGGTCGACACCCGGCCCGGCCAGCGGCGAGTCGGCGGAGTAGCGCGGCACCAGGAACGGCACCAGCACCCGGCTGCCCGCACCGGCGCCCTCCGGCCGGGCCAGCGCGACCGCCAGCTCCGCGTCGGCGGCCGAGCAGAACCACTTCTCGCCGGTGAGCCGCCAGGAGCCGTCGGCGGCGGGCCGGCCGCTGGTGGTCGACCCGGCCAGGTCGGAGCCGCCCTGCGACTCGGTCATCCACTGCCCGCTGCTGACCGCGACGGCCGGGTCGGTGGCGGTGAGCCGGGGCAGCCAGGTGTCCCGCAGCGCCGGATCGACCTCCGGGCGGGCGAGCAGCGCGGCGGTACCGTCGCTCATCGCCACCGGGCAGGAGAAGGTCGCCGACTCCGGGCCGTACAGGTGCAGCAGGGCGTGTTGGACGACCCGGGCCGCCGCTCCCCAGGTGCTCCGGGCCGACGCCAGGTAAGGGAGCGCCACCACGGCGTGCCGGGCCGCCGCCGCACGCTGGGCCTGCCAGCCGGCGGAGGTCTCGATCCGGTCGATCCGGGCGCCCCACGGGCCGTAGCGGACCAGGGTCGGTGGGTGCGCCTCGGCGTCGGCGTGCGCGGCCCGCAGTGGTCCGGTGACGTCGGTGGCGAGCGCGGCGAGCCGGTCCGCGGCGGCGGCGTGCCCGTCCGGGCCGAGCTGCCGATCCAGCCAGGACCGCAGCAGCCGGTCGCTGAAGTACGGGTCGGCGGGCGCCGGGACCACCTGGACGTAGCGCTGCATCGTCGTCCTCGAGGGGCGAGGGCCGGCCGGTGGACCGGCGAGGCTGGCGGGGGATGGACCCGACCGTAGTCCACGGCGGGCCACCGGTGACACCGACCGGGCCGATCATGGCCGGTCGACGGTGGAGCCGGCCGGTTCGGCACCCGCCGGACGCGGCCGCTATCTACCGTCGGTGGCATGGCCTACGAGCTGCCCGGCGGACGCGGGGCGCGGCGACCGCGCCGGCTGCGGGGGGTGCTGTCGGTGGTCGCGGCCGGCCTCTTCGTCTGCTGTGTGGGCGCGGCCGGTCTCGGAGCGTGGAACTACCAGCACGTCCGGCAGTCCTCCGGCGCGGCCCGGGACGCGGCGGAGGCGTTCCTCCAGGACGTGACCAGCGGCGACGCGGGCGGCGCCTACGACCGGCTCTGCGTCGACACCCGGGAGCGGTGGAGCCGGGAGGAGTTCGAACGGCGACTCTCCGTACCACCGACGATCACCCGGTACGCCGTCGACGACGTCACCGTCGCCAGCGACCAGGGTCAGCTCCGGGCGACCGCGACGGCGGAGCTGACCCGCCGCTCCGGCGTGGTGGACCGGCGGGAGATGCCGATGGTCAAGGACGGCGACCAGTGGCGGGTCTGCGGCGACCCGTTCTGACCTCGTGCGGAGCCGGAGGTCAGCGGTTGCGGGCCAGGTCGCCGGAGCGGAAGTGCCGCCGGCAGAGCACCTGGTAGCGCACCTCGGCCGCCTCGACGGTGTCCCCGATGACCACCTGCTCACCCTGCCGGACCACCGCGCCGCCGACCACCCGCGCGTTGAGCTGCCCCGGACGTCCGCACCAGCAGAGCACCTCGACCTGGATCCGGGACACCTCGTCGGCGAGTTCGAACAGCCGCTGCGCCGCCGGGAACAGACAGGACCGGAAGTCGCTGGCCAGGCCGAACGCGAAGACGTCCACGTCGTAGCAGTCGACCAGTTCCGCCATCTGCTCCACGTGCCGCACCGTGTAGAAGCACGCCTCGTCGCAGATCAGATAGTCGAGCCGGTCACCCTCGGCCCAGCGGCTCCTGACCAGCTCACACAGGTCCAGGTCGTCGGTGACCTCGATCGCCTCGTGCGCCAGGCCGATCCGGGTGGTGATCTGCGGCCCGAGGGAACGGTCGATCCTGGTCAGCACCAGCCCACGCCGGCCCTGCCGGGCATGGTTGTAGTTCATCTGCAACGCCATGGTCGACTTGCCACAGTCCATCGGTCCCCAGAAGAACTTGAGCGCGGCGCCCTGACGCAGCCGGCCGTCGCCGGCGGCGGCACACGCCTGGGCGAGCGCCGATTCGTCGCCGGCGAGAGGGGTACGGCTGGTGCGGCTGTCGTCGGTCACGCTCGGGGAGCCTAGGCCACCAGGCGTTTCGGGTTCGACCCGCCGTGTCGTTGACCACTTCGGTCCGGTTGAGCGTGCACGCGACTCAGCCCGGACCGGGATCCCCGTCCGGCCGCCGCCCGGTGAGCCGGGCCCGCTCGTCCGCCGGCAGCGCCGGCAGGAGATGCCGCTCGACGAGATCACGCAACCCGGCGGCGAGGGCATGGTCGCCCTGCACCAGGTCCCGCAACCGGCGCTGCCAGCCGTGCGCGAGCACGCGCTCCAGGTCGTGGTCACCGGCCTGGCGGGCGGCGAGCACCTCGGCGCGTACCTCGGTCAGGTCGGTGGCGACGTCGTCCGCCTCCGCCGGCCGGACACCCCGCCAGAACGCCACCGCCTCGGCCCGGGCCGCCGGCCAGCCGGCACCGGCCATCGCGCCGACCAGCGCCGTACCGGCCGTCACCTCGATCGGCTCCATCCCGCGCCTCCTGCCCACATGCCGCCCCGGGCCCACCCTAGGACAGATCGTCCGG
The DNA here is from genome assembly GCF_003030385.1 of Plantactinospora sp. BB1. Taxonomy (NCBI): domain Bacteria; kingdom Bacillati; phylum Actinomycetota; class Actinomycetes; order Micromonosporales; family Micromonosporaceae; genus Plantactinospora; species Plantactinospora sp. BB1. The sequence goes on from NZ_CP028159.1 coordinate 19,645, forward strand.
CGGGGTGGGGCGGTGCTCGGTGCCGGTCGGCCAGCCGGTGCGGGCCCACGCTCCAGCCGAGCAGGCGACGACCGCCCGGGCCACCGACACCGTCCCGGCCGAGGGTGCCGCCGACGGTCGCCAGCGCCCGGGCCGACTGCACGCCCGGGTAGCCGAGGCCGAGCCCGACCTCGGCCTCGGCGGCATCGGTGTCGGGGCCGGGCTGTCCCTGCTGCTCGTTGGATCAGAGGCGTTCCGGCGGGGTGTTGCCGGCGGCGACGATCGCCCGCCGGATCGGCACCGCCGCCAGCAGCACGAACCCGATCACGAAGAACGCCAGCAGCGAGATGATCGCCACCCGGTAGCTCTCGGTCAGCCCGTACGCCAGCCCGAACAGCAGCGGGCCGAGCCAGCTCGTGCCCTTGTCGGAGATCTCGTAGAGCCCGAAGTACTCGGCCTCCTTGCCCTTCGGGATCAACTGGCTGAACAGCGACCGGCTCAGCGCCTGGCTGCCGCCGAGCACGATGCCGATCCCACCGCCGAGCAGCACGAACGGCAGCGCCTGGTTCGCCGGCAGCCGGAACGCGACCGCCAGCACCACCGTCCAGAGCACCAGGCTGATCAGGATCGTCTTCCAGGCGCCGATCCGCTTCGCCAGCGCCCCCATGCCGAGCGCGCCGAAGAAGGCGAGGAACTGCACCATCAGGATGGTCGGCACCAGGACGTCGTCGGAGAGCTTGAGTTCCTCGGTGCCGTAGACCGCCGACAGCGAGATCACCGTCTGGATGCCGTCGTTGTAGACCAGGTAGGCGACCAGGAAGAACAACGTCAACGGGTACGCCTTGAGACTGCGCAGCGTGTGCCAGAGCTGACGGAACCCGTCGAGGAGTACCGGCCCCTGCGCCGGGCCGGCGACCGGCGGCCGGTTACGCAGCCGGATCAGCGGGATGGTGGTGAACGCCGCCCACCAGATGCCGGCCGACACCATGCTGTACCGGGCGACCTCGCCGGTGTCCATCCCGAGCGAGTCCTTGAACAGCACCGCCGCCACGTTGATCGCCAGCAGCAGCCCGCCGCCGATGTAGCCGATCGCCCAGCCGATGCTGGAGACGCTGTCGCGTTCCTCCGGGCCGGCGATCTGGGGCAGGAACGAGTAGTAGACGACGATGCTCGCCCCGTAGGAGATGTTGGCGACCAGGAACAGCCCGGCGCCGAGGAGGTAGCGGTCGCCGGTCAGGAAGAGCAGGCCGACGGTGGCCGCCGAGCCGATGTAGGCGAAGAGGGCCAGCATCTCCTTCTTCCGCGGCGACCGGTCGGCGACGGCGCCGACCAGCGGCAGCACGAAGACGGTCAGGAAGACCGACAGCGACACCATGTACGGGAAGAGCGAGCCGGGCGCGATGTCGATGCCGAGCAGGCTGATCCGCCCGCCCCGGCACGGGTCGTCGGAGGCGCAGCCGGCGGCCGCCTTCGCGATCGAGGTCAGGTACGGGCCGAGGAAGACGGTGATCACCGTCGTGTTGAACGCCGAGTTCGCCCAGTCGTAGAAGTACCAGCCGACCCGCTCGTGCCGGGTGCTGGGTGGCGCGTCCGGCGCCGTCGCGGGGATGGTCTCGGCCATGTCGGTCCTTCGGTATCGGGATCGGGCGGCGAATCGGGGTCGGGCGGCCTGGTCCGGCCGACCTACCGATCGGACGGCCAGTGGCCACGGCTCAGGTACGCCTCGCGCAGCACGTCGACGTGATCGGTCATGATGCCATCCACACCGAGGTCGAGTAACTCGTTCATCTCGGTGATGTCGTCGATGGTCCAGACGTGCACCTGGAGGCCGAGCCGGTGCACGTAGTCGACGAACCGCCGATCGACCACCCTGATCCCCCGGTAGCGGACCGGCACCTGGGCGGCGACCACCGTCGGCGGCAGCACCAGCCGGCGGTTGGCCAGCGAGGCGAGCCGTACCCGGGCCACCCCGCGCATCCCGAGCGAGGTGGCGACCTTCGGCCCGGCCAGGATCCGCAGCCGGGCCAGCCGGGTGTCGCTGAACGAGGCGAGCAGCACCCGGTCTCCGGCGCCGGCCGCCTCGACGGCACGCACGGTCGGCACCACCGCGCCGTCGGCCTTCACGTCGACGTTGAACCGGATCTGCGGCCAGGCCCCGAGTACGTCGTCGAGCCGGGGCACCGCCGCCGCCCCGCCGACCCGGATCGTCCGCAGGTCCGCCCAGCGCAGCTCGGCGATCCGGCCGGGTTCCCCGGTCATCCGGTGCAGTGTCGCGTCGTGGAAGACCACCGGCACCTCGTCGGCGGTGGCGTGTACGTCGGTCTCGACGTACCGGTAGCCGAGCCGGACCGCCCGGGCGAACGCCTCGGTGGTGTTCTCGTCGCCGCGCGCGGCGCCGCCCCGGTGTGCGAACGCCAGCGGCGTCGGCGCGTCGAGATAGCCGAAGTCCCGGATCACGGTGCGAGTATGCCCGGCCGGGTTGGCCGTCCGGTGACCGGTCGGCGGCACCTTTCCCCGATCGACGGGAACTCTTCCGGCGGCGACGCGGCGGGCGGTCGAGCTGGGGTTCAGTAGGGTGCTCGCCATGCGGCTGCTCGCCATCGACTTCGGTACCTCCAACACCGTCGCCGTGGTGCGGGGCGTCGACGGCCGGGGCCGGCCGCTGCTCTTCGACGGCACCCCGCTGCTGCCGTCGGCGGTCTGCCTCGACCTGAACGGCCCGCCGCTCACCGGCCGGGACGCGGTCCGGGCGGCCCGGCTCGACCCGGCTCGGTTCGAGCCGGCGCCGAAACGGCGGATCGACGACGGGACGGTGCTGCTCGGCGACCGGGAGGTACCGGTCGCCGAGCTGGTCGGCGCGGTGCTGCGGCGGGTCCGGGTCGAGGCGGACCGGCAGCTCGGCGGGGTCGACGAGGTCCGGCTCACCCATCCGGTCCGGTGGGGCGAACGGCGTCGTGGCGTGCTGGTCGCCGCCGCCCGCGCCGCCGGGCTGCCGCCGCCCCGGCTGGTCGCCGAGCCGGTCGCGGCGGCGGCCCACTATCCGGCGGTACTCGGCACCGCCGTGCCACCCGGCCGGGCGCTGGCCGTCTACGACCTGGGCGGCGGCACCTTCGACACCGCCGTGGTCCGCCGCACCGCCGCCGGGTTCGACGTGCTGGCCGAGTCGGGCCTGACCGACCTGGGCGGGCTCGACTTCGACCAGGCCCTGGTCGAGCAGATCGGCCGGGACCACGCCGCCGGCCGGACCGAACAGTGGCACGGCCTGCTGAGTCCGGTCGACCCGCACCAGCGCCGGGCCCGGGAACTCCTCTACGACGACGTGCGGGCGGCGAAGGAACTGCTGTCCCGGGCCGCCAGTGCCCAACTGCACCTGCCGGCGCTGGACCTGCGGGCACACCTGACCCGGGAGGAGCTTGAGTCGCTGATCCGCCGGCAGCTCCAGCAGACCGTCGACTGCCTGGCCCGGACGATCGCCGACGCCCGGCTGGACCCGGCCGACCTGGTCGGGATCTTCCTGGTCGGCGGCTCCAGCCGGATCCCGCTGGCCGCCCGGCTGATCCACGCCGAGCTGGGCGTCGCCCCGACCACCCTGGAACAGCCGGAGACGGCGGTGGCCGAGGGCGCCCTCCGGCTCGACGACCCACCCGCCGGCCCCGCCCACCGCCCGGTGCCGGCCGGAGGCGACGTCGGGGTGCCGCTCCGGGCCCGGGCCGCGATCCCGGTCCCGGACCGGGCCGGGGTGCGGCCGGTCGACCCGGCCGGCCGGTTCTGGACCGGCACGGCCGGGCTGGTCTGGACCGGGACGCTGGCCCTGCTGGTGGTCGCCGCGCTCGTCGTACTGGTCGCGGTCGTCACCGCCGGGCCCGGCTGACCGGGGTCAGGCCGGAGACTCGGTACGGTCGGCGGCCCACCGGGTGTGGAAGCTGCCCTTGGCGTCCACCCGCTGGTAGGTGTGCGCCCCGAAGTTGTCCCGCAGGCCCTGGATCAGCGCGGCCGGCAGCCGGTCCCGCCGCAGGCCGTCGTAGTAGGACAGCGAGGAGCCGAAGGCGGGGGCCGGCACCCCGGCCTGCGCCGCGTAGCTGACCACCCGCCGCCAACTGGCGACACTGTCGGCGACCCCCTGCACGAAGTACGGCGCCACCAGCAGGGTCGGCAACTGCGGGTCGGCGTCGTACGCCTCGCGGATGCGGTTGAGGAACCGGGCCCGGATGATGCAGCCGCCCCGCCAGATGGTGGCCAGCGCAGCCGGGTCGATGTCCCAGCCGTACTCCTGGCTGCCGGCCCGGATCTGGTCGAAGCCCTGCGCGTACGCGACGATCTTCGACGCGTACAGCGCCTTGCGGACGTCCTCCACGAACGCGTCCCGGTCCACCTCGTCGGTCGGCGCCTCGCCACCCGCGTCGGCGTACGCCCGGGCGGCGGCCTCCCGCTGGTCGGCGTGCCCGGAGAGCGACCGGGCGAACGTCGCCTCGGCGATCCCGGTGATCGGCACGCCGAGGTCGAGCGCGCTCTGCACCGTCCACCGGCCGGTGCCCTTCTGCTCGGCCCGGTCCTGCACGATGTCGACGAACGCCTTGCCGGTGCGGGCGTCGACGTGTCCGAGCACGTCGGCGGTGATCTCGATCAGGAACGACTCCAGGTCGCCCTCGTTCCAGCCGGCGAAGATCTTGCCGATCTCGGCCGGTGTCGCACCCAGCCGCTCCCGCAGCAGGTCGTACGCCTCGGCGATGAGCTGCATGTCGGCGTACTCGATGCCGTTGTGCACCATCTTCACGAAGTGCCCGGCGCCGTCCGGCCCGATGTGGGCGCAGCACGGCACCCCGTCGACCTGGGCGGCGATCGACTCGAAGATCGGCCCGAGCTTCCGGTACGCCTCCACCGAACCGCCGGGCATGATGCTCGGCCCGAGCAGCGCACCCTCCTCGCCACCGGAAACCCCGGTGCCGACGAAGTGCAGCCCGTGCTCGCGCAGCGTCTCCTCCCGCCGACGGGTGTCGGCGAAGTGCGCGTTGCCGCAGTCGATGACGATGTCGTCGGGTTCGAGCAGCGGGATCAACTCGTCGATGACGGCGTCGGTGGGACCGCCCGCCTTCACCATCACGATCACGGCCCGGGGCCGCTCCAACGAGGCGACGAAGTCGGCCAGCGACTCGCTCGGCACGAACGTGCCCTCGTCCCCGTGCTCGGCGACCAGGCTCCGGGTCCGCTCCGGCGACCGGTTGTGCACCGCCACCCGGTGACCGTGCCGGGCCAGGTTGCGGGCCAGGTTGCGGCCCATCACCGCCAGCCCGGTGACCCCGATCTGGGCCGTGGCGCCGGTGCCGCCACTCGTCGTCTCCGCCATCCGCTGCTCACTTCCGTCTGGGCCTGAAAGGTTCGGCCGGTTGCCACATCCGTGCCGGCGTCGGAGCAGCGCGCGGGAGCCCGCAGCAGGGCGGAAGGCCCGGTGTTCCTCAGCGCTCCTCCGGCAACCAGAACCGGGCAAGCGTACTCGTCGCCGGGTCGTCGGAGGCGGCCAGCGCCGCCCACGGGTCACCGTCGGCCGGTAGTTCCGCGCCGGCGTACCCGGCCAGCTCGTCCGCCTCGACGGTCCCGGTGTCCGGCTCGGACGGCGGCGCCGCCACCGGGTCGACGGGCTGGCCGAGCAGGGCGGGATCGGCCCACGGAAAGCCGTCGACCGGCTCCGGCGGTGCGCCGAGGTCCGGCAGTTCGGTCGACTCCCACCAGGCCGGCCCGGTGTCGGCGTACGGGTCGAGGTCCGGGTCGGCGCCGACCGGCGGGTCCGCCGCGCCGAAGCCGACCTCGGCGGGTACCTCCGGAGAGCCGTCCGGCCCGAACCCCGACTCCTCCGCCGGGTACGGGTCCGCCTCGGCGTACGGGTCGGTGGTCGACGCGGTCGGCAGGTCGTCGTAACCGAGCGGCACCGGCGGGTCGGCGGGCTCCCCGGTCAGGTCGCCGGGATCGGGGTCGGCGGCCCCGAACCCCTCGACCGGGAAACCGTCGTCGGGCTGCTCCGCGGCCAGGTCGCCGAAGTCCTCGCCCTCCGGGCCGCCGAACTCCGGCTCGTCGGCGGACCAGCCGCCCCAGTGGTCAGTCATGTTCCCGCCCTCGTGCGTCGGTGGCGGCGGCCGGGGCCAGCGCCCGGGCCCGCCCCAGCACCTCGTCGACCTGCTTGACCCGGGCCCGGACCGTCTCCCGCTGCGCCTGCGTCGCGGCGCGGCGCCGGGCCCGTACGGCGGTGTCCTCGGCCGCCGCCGCGTCGATCTCGGCGATCCGCTCGTCGAGCTGCCGCAGCCGGCGCTCGATCGCGTCGTCGAGGGCGAGGGTCAGCGCGTACTGCAGGTCGGTGAAGCGATGGGTGATCTCGTCCGACAGTGCCGCCCGGGCGTCGGCGACCACCTCCCGCAGCCAGGTCCGGGCCTGCTGCCGGTCGGTCTGCACGCGGCGCCGGTACAGGATGAAGCCACCGGCGGCGAGCCCCAGGCCGAGCCCGGCGAACGGGATCAGCAGACTGCCGCCGACCAGCGCACCCGCGCCGAGCGCGGAGGCGCCGGCCATCGCGCCCCGGCCGGCCAGGAACGCCATCGACCCGGCCGACATCGCGATCATCATGTTGTCCGGGCCGCCACCGGACCGGCGCGGCTTGCTGGCCAGCGCGTGCCGCAGGGTCGCGTTGAGCCGCCCCAGCACGAACCGCAGCTCGTCGGGCTGGAACACCTCGGCGAGCACCCGCTCGCCGACCTGCCGGAACCGCAGCTCCAGATCGTCGGAGAGCCGCACCGACAGCGCGTGCAGCGCCTCGTCGACCTGCTGCGGCAGCCCCTTGAGGTCCTCGCCGCGGGCCTTGTCGATCCGGTTCAGGAACTCTTCCTGGAGGGCGCCGGCATAGCCGCGGAGCAGTCCGGTCGCCTCGACCCGGGCCCGCTGCGTCTCGGTGCTCAACGCCAGCGACCACTGCCGCGACTCGGTACGCTTCCGCGCCGCCAGCGCCGCCCGGTCCTGCTTGATCCGAACCAGGTCCGCCGGATCGGGGTCGGCGGCCCGCAGCCGGTCGCCGAGTTCCAGGTCGTACCGGACCAGCTCGCTGCGGACCGTGCGCAGCAGGTTCGCCTGCCGCAGCAGGTGCCCCCGGCCGGCCACCCCGATCAGGGCGTGCTGCAACTGCGCGATCCGGGACTCCCGGAGCAGCTCACCGGCGGCCTCCGCCGGCATCGTCCGGGCCAGCTCGGCGAGCCGGGCCGAGACCGGGAACCACGACGCGCCGCCGAACCGGGGGGCGTGGGCCTGCAACTGGGCCCGGTTGTCGGCCAGGATCGTCCGCCAGCCCGGGTACGCGTCGGTCTTGGTCAACGCGAAGACCACCAGGTTGACCCGCTTGCTCGCCTCGACCAGGAAGTCGAGTTCCGGCTGCGCGAACGGGGCGGCGGCGTCGACCACGAAGAGCAGCGCGGTGGCCCGGGTCGCCGCGTCCAGGGCGATCTCGGCGTGCGCCGGGTCGAGCCCGCCGGTGCCCGGGGTGTCGACCAGGCTCAGGTACTGCAACAGCGGCGCCGGATGCGTCACCTCGATGTGCCGGGGCGGACGCTGGTCGTCCGGCAGCCGCCCCAGCGGGGTGGCCCAGTCCCGCAGGTCGGCCACGCCCAGCGGCAGCGGCTCGGGACGGCCCGGCAGGAAGGCCCGGGCACCGGCCTCGGCGCCCGGCACGAACTCCAGATAGCAGCAGGTGGCGACCGCGACGTCGACCGGCGACAGCCCGGGCACCCCGACCAGCGCGTTGACCAGGGAACTCTTCCCGCGTTTCGTCTCGCCGACCACCACGATCGAGGGACGGGTCACCACCTGGCGGCGCAGCGTGTCGACCTCGGCGGCGGCGTCCGGGGCGACCTTGCGCAGGTACGCCAGCCCGCCGTCGACCGCCCCGGTCAACGCCGCGCCGAGCGCCGCCTCCGGGTTCCCACCGCCGCGCTGGGCCGGCGCGGCATCCGCCCCGGTGCTGGTACGGCCGGCGGTCACCGCAGGCTCCCCTCGGCGCGTACCCGCTGGGAGAGCAGGAAGAAGCCCCGGTGCGCCACCTGCGCCACCCGGGACTGCGCCGGGCTCGCCCCGGCGACCGCGTACACCCGCCACCGGGTGGCCGCCTCCAGCGCGGCCCGGGCCAACTGCTCCGGTGCGGCGGCCGGCAGGCTCAGGATCCAGCGCGGGTCGGTGGAGAGCGCCAGCCGGGTCAGCTCCTGCTCCATCGGCTCCGGCAGCTCCACCGAGCCGGAACTGACCAGCTGGGCCACCTCCAGCAGCCGGAGGCGGTGGTACTCCGGCTGTTGCAGCACCTGCTCGATCGCGTCCCGCAGCAGTTCCCGGTCCTCGGGCCGGGGAGCGTGGCTGGCCAGCTTCTCCAGGGTGGCGAGCCCCCAACCGGCCTTGATCGCGTCGGTACGCCACCGGAACGCCTGGTCGAGGGTGTTGCGCAGCCGGGGGAAGCCGGACGCGGCGAAGAGCAGGCGTACCAGGTCACCGCTGGACAACTGCGGCTCGGCGGCGAACTGGGCGATGGCGAAGCCGATGCCGTACAGGTCGAGCAGCCGCAGCAGCCGCTCCCGCTGCTGCCCGGGCACCGGACAGTCCCGGGAGGTGAACAGGTCGACCGAGGCGAGCAGTACCGCCCGTTCCGCGGCCGGCAGCCGGGCGATCGTGCGCAGCGCCTCGCAGTCGGCGGCGGTGAGCCGGCCGGCCTCGGTCGTCTCGGCCAGCAGCCCGACGATCGGCACCACCTCGGAGACGACCCGGCGCAGTACCCCGGTCTGGTCGGCGGCGAGCGGGCCGGCCACCGGCCACGGGTCGGCCGCGCCGCCGACCAGCTTGTCCACCTTGTTGAACAGCCCGAGCGAGTTGATCGGGTTGCTGGCCAGCCGGGCCGAGACCGACCGGAACGCCTCCAGCGCCGCCAGGTCGTCGTCCCGGACCGACTGGGTGAAGACGTAGACGATCGCCTCGGCGCCGGCGATCGCCCCGGCCGAGTCGTCGTCGATGTTGTCGTCGAACGGCGCGGTCGCGGCCTCGAACAGGAACCGGCGGGCACCGGCGCTGACCGAGGTGTTCGTCGAGGCGAGACCGGGGGTGTCCAGCACGGTCAGGTCCCGCAGGTGGTCGCTGGTCAGCGTGACGTCGACGTAGGAGATCTCGGCGCGCGGCACGCCGAGCCGCTGCGGGATCATGCCGGCGTCGTCGAGCGGCAGGCTGAGCCGGCTGCCGTCCCGGCGTACCACGTCGACCCGGTCGGCGGTGCCGTAGCGGAACTGGGTGACGATCCGGGTGCACTCGCCGACCTCGGTCGGCGCCACCCGTCGGCCGATCAGCGCGTTGACCAGCGTCGACTTGCCGGCCTTGAGCCGGCCGGCGATCGCCACCCGCAGCGGTTCGTCGAGCCGGCGGCGTACCCCCGACACCTGGGCTCCGGTAGCGGCACCGAGTCGCGGACCGACCTCGTCACAGAGGCCGGCGACCCGGGCGCTGAGCGGACCTGCTCCCATCGCTCGTCAGCCGGCGGTGCGGTCGGCGACAATGGCAGCAACCCGGTGGTGGAGCACGCTCATCTCGTCTGCTGTCCTTCCGACACGACGGCGGGGGGCGGGCTGCCCCTGCCGGACATCACACTACGAATATCCTGCCGGCGCAGGATCCCATGTTCGTGCCACCGTCTTCCACGGTGGTGCGGCGTCGACCCGGGCGGGGGAGGGCCAGTGCGGCAAGCGTCGGTCGGTGACCTGCCCGACCAGTTCCGCCCCGCCGACCTGCCCGGCGACGGGTCCGCCGGCGATCCGGCACCGGACGTCGTCGCGGTCGGCTCCGCCCTGCTCGCCACCCCCGGCCTGGTGGTGCTGCACAGTGGACCCGGCGGCGGGCGCAGCACCGCGCTGCACCGGCTCGGCGCCGCGTTCCGGGGCCCCGTCTTCGCCGGTGGCGGCCTGGCCAGCCTGCCCGGCGAACCGGCGTTCGCGCTGACCCGCGCCGTCCGGGTCCGGCTGCCCGGGCACGATCCCGCACTGCTCGCCGAGGCGGTCCGATCCCGGGTACGCGCCGGCCTGCTGCTCCTCGACGACCTCCAGTGGGTCGATCCGGCCACCCTCGCCGCCCTGGTACCGCTGGCCAGGCACTGCCGGGTCGCGGTCGCGCTGCGTACCCCGCACCGGCTGCCGCCGCCCGCGGTGGCGGCGTTGCGGGCCGTCGCGGCCGGCTGGCTCGCGGTGCCGCCGCTGACCGTGGACGCGGCGACCGCGCTGGCCGGACGGATCGCCCCCGGGCTCGGCCCGTCGACCGTCGCCGACGTGGTCCGGCAGGCCGGCGGCACACCGCTGGCGGTGGTGACCCTGGCCCGCCAGGCGGCCGCCCGACGGTCGACCGGAACACACCGACCCGACACCCCCGGGCAGCGGCGTCCGGAGCCGGTGCCGGCGGACCGCGACGCCGACCAGGTCGGCTATGCGGTGGCGGCGGCGCTGGCCGACCTGACCCGGCCGGCCCGCACCACGCTGGCCGCACTCGGGCTGCTCGGCCGGCCGGCACCGGCGGGCCTGCTCGGCGCCGGGGTCGACGAGCTGGACGCCGCCGGCCTGGTCACCGTCGAGCGGGACGCGGTCGCCCCGGTGTCGCCGTACGTCGCCGAGGTCGCCGCCGGGCTGCTCGACGAGACCGGCCGGCAGGCGCTGCACCGGCGCCTCGCCGACCTCGTACCGCCGGTCGAGGCGGTCCGGCACCTGGCGGCGGCCGGTGACGGTGCGGCGGCGTACCGGCGGGCACTGGCCGTCGCCGCCACCGCCGCCACCGCCGGTACCCGCGCCGAGCTGCTGCTGCTGGCCTGCGCGCTGCCCGGCGTCGAGCCGGACCCGGCGGTACGGGTCGACGCCGCCCGGGCCGCGCTCGCCTGCGGCCGTCCCCGGTCGGCGGCCCGGGCGCTGACCACCGGCACCCCGCTCGGGGTCGACCCGGACCTGTTGCGGGCGGAGGCGCTGGTCCAGCTCGGCGACCTGACCGGCGCCCGGTCGGCGGTGGCCCGGATACCGGACTCGGCCACGCCGGAGCAGCTCGCCGCCCGGGACCGGATCGTGCTCCTCGCCCAACTCGGCGCCGACCCGGCCGAGGCGACCCGGTCGGCGGCCCGGATCACCGCCGTGCACGGCCCGGAGCCGGCGCACCCGGGCCTGCGGGCCGCGCTGGCGGCGGTACGCGCCGCGAACCGTGCCCCGGGCTGGGAGTCGGCGCTCGCCTCGGCCGCCGCCGAGGCGGGTGCGGCCGGTGATCCGCTCTCCGCCCGCTGGAGTGCCTGGTTGCTGGTCGAGACGCTGCTCGCCGACGGCCGGCTCGCCGAGGCCGGCCAGGCCGCCGAGGCGGCCGAACACGCCTGCGCGGCCGACCTCGCCTACAGCTGGCAGACCCGTTTCCTGGCCGCCCGGCTCTGGTGCGCGGCGCTACGCGGCGGGCCACCCGCCCTCGACCGCGACGGCGCCCTCGACCCGGATGGTGCTCGCGACTCCGGCAACGCCCTGGGCCCGGACGGCGCCCTCGGCCCGACTGGCGTTCTCGGCCCGGGCGGCGCTCTCGGCCCGACTGGCGTTCTCGGCCCGGGCGGCGCTCTCGGCCCGGCTGGCGTTCTCGGCCCGGGCGGGGCGCTCGACGCCGGCAACGCCGTCAACCCGACCGGCGCTCTCGGCTCGGATGGGGCGCTCGACGCCGACGAGGCGCTGCGGCGGGCCGGTGACCTGACCGACCGGACCCTGCCCGCCTCGGCCCGGGGCTACGCGGTGGCCGCCGCCAGCCTGATCGAGGCCGACGGTGGGCTGCTCGGCCCGGCCCGGTCCCGGCTGGCCGCCACCACCACCGGCGGCTCCGCCAGCGCCGACGCGCTGCTCGACTGGGTCGGCCGGGAGGCGGCCTGGCTCGACGGCCAGCCGGACCGGGCCGCCGGGCGGTCCTCCGGCGGCCCGCCGCTGATCGACGGGCTGCGGCAGATCACCGCACGCTGGGCGGCCTACGACGGCGCGGAGGCAGAATCCGCTTCGGTTCTGCCCGACGGTGCGGTGACGGCGGTGCCGCCCGAGCCGGTGCCGGTGTGGCAGACACTCGCCGCCTGGGACACCCCGGGCGGTGACCCGGCCGGCTTCACCCGGGCCGCGAACGGCTGGCGGGACGTGGCGGTCCGCGAGGAGGTGCGCTGCCTGCTCGCCGCCGGACTGCACGAGCCGGACCCGTCCCGGAGCGTCCCGCTGCTGCTGACCGCCGAGGAGCGCGCCGAACGGGCCGGACTGGTCGTGCTGCTCGGCCGGATCCGCCGGGCGCTGCGCCGGCACGCCGTACGCCGGGAGGTCCGGGGCGCCCGGGCGGACGGCGACCTCACCGACCGGGAGCGGGAGGTACTCCGGCTGGTGGCGGCCGGTGAACCGACCCGACGCATCGCCGGCCAACTGGGTATATCCGCGGAGACGGTGGAGACCCACGTCCGGTCCGGGATGCGCAAGCTGGGCGCCCGTACCCGTACCGAGGCCGCGGCCCTCGCCCTGGAGGCGCTGTGACTGGTGCTGTGGAGGTGCAGCGATGACCGATCCGCCGCGCTACGTCGTACCGTCGGCGACCGACGCGACCACGGTGCTGCGCCGACTGGCCCGGGACGGGTGGTCGACCCGGGAGGGGTTCGCGGTCGCCGAGCCCGGCTGGGACCTGGCCGCCGCCCGGCTGGTGCTCTTCGGCCGGGTACCGGATGCCGAGACGGTCCGGCTGGCGGTGCTGGCCGCCGCCCGTGGTGCCGGGGTGGTGGCCATCGTGGACCCGGCCGGTGAGGTCGGCCGGGCGCTCGTCGACGACCTGAGCCGGCTCGGCCCGGTGCACCGGGATCCGGACGAGGCGCCGGAGTCCGACACCGAGTCGGTGCTGAGCCGGCTGATTCCCGAGCAGCGGGCACTGCTGGAGCGGCTCGCCGACGGCGAGACGATCGCCGCTGCCGCGGCGGCGGAGTTCCTGTCGCTGCGTACCGCCAACCGGCGGATCGCGCAGGCCCGTGAGGCGCTCGGGGTGCGCACCACCCGGGAGGCGGTCCTCGCCTACCTGCGGCAGCGCCGCTCCGGCTGACCGACGCAGGCACCTTCCCGGGGCGACCCGGCGGCGCGGTCAGACCACGTACGAGGCGATGGTGCGCGCGCATTCGAGAGACTCGGTACGGCCGGAGTCGACCTCGACGTCGTAGCGGACGCCCCGGTGCACGATCTCGGCCTGCGACACCGCCATCCCGATCACGCGGTCCCCGCGTGCGATCTCCCGGCCCGCCGCCACGTCCGCGGCGCAGCGCACCCCGACCCAGAGCACGTCGAGGTCCGTCAGGTACCCACGGGTGCGCTCCTGGGAGGCGGCGCCGCCGAGGAACACCTCGTCGAGGATGATCCGCGCTCCGGCGCGCGCCATCGCGGCGATGCCGACCAGCCAGGCGTGCTGCAACTCGTCGAAGTCCTCGCCGACGATGACCTCACCCTCGGGGCCGAAGGTCAGCCCGGAGGGGGAGTTCAGCATGGCCGGTGGCAGCCGGTCGATCAGGTCGTCCACGCCGAAGCTGATCCACGGGCGCGGCAGTATGTGCTTGAGGCACCGGGCGATCGCCGACTTCCCCCGAGCTGGAGCCGCCGTTGAGCACGATGACCTGTGTCGTCACTTGATCGTTCGCCTTCCGGGGGATCCGCTTCACCCTGCGCGGACCTGCGGGGGCGGCGGTCCGAGACAGCGTAGTGCCGCTCGTCGGAATCGGATCGGATCCGCCGGTTCGGGGCGGTCGTGAGCGAGGCTCAGTTGCCGGGTGCGGCGCCGGGGTCGCTGCGGCGATGTTGGCGGCGGGTCTCGGTCGGCCGGGTCGGGTCGACGTAGTGGGGCAGGTCGGGTTCGTCGGGGCGCAGCGGTGCCAGCGCGACGGTGAGCGCCTCGATGATCGCCTCGGTGGCCCGGGCGGCGGCGCCGGGGCTGGCCGGGTCGATCCCGGTCAGGTCGACGGGTGGGCCGAAGTGCACCCGGATCACCGGACGGCGGAGCATCGCCCGGCCGACCGCCCGGAGCATCCCGGCCGGTGCGGCGTACGGCAGTACCTCGTGCGCGCCCCACTGGGCGACCGGTACCACGGTGGCGCCGCTGGCGAAGGCGAGCCGGGCGGTGCCGGTCTTGCCCCGCTCGGGCCACATGCCGGGGTCGAGTCCCATCCGCCCCTCCGGGTAGACCAGCACCACCGAGCCCTGGGTGACGGCGGCCGCCGCGTGTTCCAGGGCGAGCCCGACGGTCGGGGTGCGCCGGTCGACCCGGATGTGTCCGCTGGCCCGCATCGCGGAGCCGACGATCGGGGCCCGGAACACCCCGCCGGTGGCCATGATCCGGGGCGCGATCCGGCGTACCCGGCAGGCGGCGGTGAGTACGACCGGGTCGAACGGGTTGATGTGGTTGGCGGCCAGGATCAGCGGCCCGTGCCGTAGCTCGTCCGGCACGTCGCCGGTGACCCGGAGCCGGGCGAGCAGCCCGACGACGCCCCGGGCGAGCACCTGGAGGAAGAGCCAGAAGCGGGGGGCGCGCCAGGGTACGGCGGTGGTGGTGGTCTCCATCAGCGGTCGATCGTCGCACGCGCCGGCCGCCGGGGAGGCCCGGGGCGGGGTGTGCTGGACACCGGACCCCGATGCCGGCCGGTGACGTGATCGACCTCCCAGCGCCACCGTCTACGACGACAGGTAGTATTTACTACGTCCGGTAGTAAACCTGGGGGGTCAACCGTGGACGCGCTCGACGTCGCCCGGTGGCAGTTCGGTGTCACCACCGTCTACCACTTCCTCTTCGTACCGCTGACCATCGGGCTGTCGGTGCTCGTGGCGATCCTGCAAACCCGCTGGCACCGCACCGGGGAGCTGCGCTACCTGCGGCTGACCAAGTTCTACGGCAAGCTCTTCCTGATCAACTTCGCGATGGGCGTGGTCACCGGCATCGTGCAGGAGTTCCAGTTCGGGATGAACTGGAGCGACTACTCCCGCTTCGTCGGCGACGTCTTCGGCGCCCCGCTGGCGATCGAGGCACTGCTCGCCTTCTTCCTCGAATCCACCTTCCTCGGCCTGTGGATCTTCGGCTGGGACCGGCTGCCCCGCCGGATCCACCTCGCCACCATCTGGGCCGCCGCGATCGGCTCGACGCTGAGCGCGTACTTCATCCTGGCCGCGAACTCGTGGATGCAGAACCCGGTCGGCTACCGGATCAACCCCGACACCGGCCGCGCCGAACTCACCGACATCGTCGCCGTACTCACCAACAAGGTCACCCTGGTCACCTTCCCGCACACCCTCGCCGGCTGCTTCCTGGTCGCCGGGGCGCTGATGGTCTCGATCGCCCTCTGGCACCTGCGCCGCCCGACCGGCACGACCGCCGACGAGAACCCGGCGGCGGGGGAGGACCGGACCGCGTTCCGGTTCGCCGCCCGGTTCGGCTCCTGGGTCACCCTCGTCGCCGCCGTCGCCGTCGTGATCAGCGGCGACCTGCAAGGCAAGATCATGACGCAGGTACAGCCGATGAAGATGGCCGCCGCCGAGGCGCTCTACACCACCGAGGCGCCCGCCTCGTTCTCCGTACTCACCGTCGGCAGCCTGGACGGCAGCCGGGAACTCTTCGCGATCAAGATCCCGTACCTGCTCTCGGTGCTCGGCACCGGCGACCCGAACGGCCAGGTCATGGGCATCAACGACCTCCAGGCCCAGTACGTCGCCCAGTACGGCCCCGGCAGCTACACCCCGGTCATCCCGGTCACCTACTGGAGCTTCCGATTCATGATCGGCTTCGGGTTGGCCGCCGCCGCGATCGCACTCTGGGTGCTCTGGGCGCAGCGCCGCGGCCGTACCCCGAACTCCCGCTGGCTGGTCCGGGCCGGCCTGGTCATGCCGGTCCTGCCGCTCGCCGCGAACTGCTTCGGCTGGATCTTCACCGAGATGGGCCGGCAGCCGTGGGTCGTCTTCGGCGAGATGCTCACCCGCGACGGCGTCTCCCGCAGCGTCTCCCTGGCCGAGGTACTCACCTCGTTCACCGCCTTCACCCTGGTCTACGCCACCCTCGCGATCGTCGAGGTCAAGCTGCTGATCCGGTACGCCCGGGCCGGCCTGCCGGACACCGCACCACCGGCCGAACCCGAACCCGACGCCGACGACGAAGACCGCCCGCTCGCCTTCGCCTACTGACCCCACCGGCCCCTGCTGATCCCCCCGGCCCCCGGCCCGGCCCACCGCGTCGGCGCCGGTATCCCGACCACGACCGATCCGACCGGAGTCCACGATGGACCTGCCCACCTTCTGGTTCTTGCTCATCACCGTGCTGTTCGTCGGCTACTTCATCCTGGAGGGCTTCGACTTCGGCGTCGGCATCCTGCTGCCCGTCCTCGGTCGCGACGACCGGGAACGCCGGGTGCTGATCAACACCATCGGGCCGGTCTGGGACGGCAACGAGGTCTGGCTGATCACCGCCGCCGGGGCCCTCTTCGCCGCCTTCCCCGGCTGGTACGCCAGCCTCTTCTCCGGCCTCTACCTGCCGCTGCTGCTCGTCCTGCTCGCCCTGATCTTCCGGGGCGTCGCCTTCGAGTACCGGCACAAGCGCCCCGAGGCCGGCTGGAAGGCCCGCTGGGATCTCGCCATCTTCCTCGGCTCCCTGATCCCCGCCGCGATCTGGGGAGTCGTCCTCGGCAACCTGCTGCGCGGCGTACCACTCGACGCGCGACACGACTACACCGGCGGAGTGCTCGACCTGCTCAACCCGTACGCCCTGCTCGGCGGGGCGACCACGACGGCGCTCTTCGTCACGCACGGCGCCGTCTTCCTCGCGCTGAAGACCAGCGGCGAGATCCGCACCCGGGCCGGCCGGCTCGCCGCCCGGGCCGCCGCCACCACCGCCGCCCTCACCGCCGCGTTCCTGGCCGTCGGCCTGACCATCCGGCACACCCCGGCCGCCGTCGGCCTCGCCGTGGCCGCCGCGCTCGCCCTGGCCGGCACCCTGGCCGCCACCCGGGTACGCCGGGAGGGCTGGGCCTTCGTCGGCACCGCCGCCGCGATCGGGCTGACCGTCGCCACCCTCTTCGCGGCACTCTTCCCGAACGTGCTGCCCTCCACCACCGACCCGGCCGGCACCCTCACCATCGACAATGCCGCCTCCAGCCCCTACACCCTGAAGGTGATGACCTGGGTGGCCGCCTTCTTCACCCCCGTCGTCCTCGCCTACCAGGGCTGGACCTACTGGGTGTTCCGCAAGCGGATCGGAGTCGCCAACATCCCACGCTGACCTCATCCCCGTCGCGAAGGCCACCGCCGCGCTGCCCCCGCGAGTTGAGACTTCCCCCCGCGCCCCGGCCCGTACATGGCGGGAAAAGTCTCACGAGGGACTTCAATGAAACAATTGAAGCGAAAGACTCGCGCAGGGCAGCGCCCTCCCGTAACCTTCGGAGGCCCCGATGGGACAGCTCCCGATCCGGTACATCCGGGTCGCCGACACCGCCCGGATCACGCCACGGATGGCCCGGATCACCTTCACCGGCGACGACCTCGCCGACCTCCACCTCGCCGGCCCCGACCAGCAGGTGAAGCTCTACTTCCCCAGACCCGGACAGCGCCGCCCCCGGCTGCCGGACCCCGACCCCGACCTCTGGCGCTGGTACGCCGGCTTCGCCGACATCCCCGCACCCGAGCGCCCCTGGACCCGCAGCTACACCATCCGGGCCCACCACCCGCACGGCAACCTCATCGACATCGACTTCACCCTGCACGAGCACGCCGGACCCGCCACCCGATGGGCCGCCTCCGCCACCCCCGGCGACACCCTCGGCATGTTCGGCCCGTCCCCGGTCTTCGCCCGCCCCCTCCCGATCGGCAGCACCGACTGGATGCTGCTCGCCTGCGACGAGTCGGCGCTCCCGGCGCTCGGTACCATCGTCGAGGCACTCCCCGCCGGCACCCGCGCACACGCCTTCGTCGAGATCCCCGACCGGGCCGAGGAGCAGCACCTCGATACCCCGGCCGACCTCACCCTGCACTGGCTACACCGCGACGAGCCGCCCAGCGCACACGGCAGCCGCCTGCTCGACGCCGTACGCGCGGCGACCTTCCCGGCCGGTTCCGTGCTCGCCTGGCTGGCCGGCGAAGCCGGCACCGTACGCGCCCTGCGCCGACACCTCGTCGACGACCGGGGCCTGCCGAAACGGTCGATCGACTTCACCGGCTACTGGCGACGGAACCTGACCCAGGACGACGACCCGACCGAGGAGGACCTCGCCGAGGCACGCGAACGCCTCGCCGACACCGAGACCGACGCCACCACCGCTACCGACGCCGCTACCGCCACCGTGACCGGCTGAACCACCGGCCGCCGGACCCGGGCCGTCACACGCGGTGACGCCCGCCCACCCCGAACCGATCAGGATTCAAGAAGCACGGCCCCCGACGCCGCTCGTACCGTGGCCCTCGGATGCGTCAGCAAGAAACGGATGCGTCAGCAGAAACGCAAAAAGGGGACAAGAGATGAAAGCGCATGTGAGTTCGATCCTGCTCGCCGTCCGGGACATGGAGCGGTCCAAGCGCTTCTACACGGAAGGGCTCGGCTGGAAGATCGAGCAGGACTACGGCGTCTCGGTCTTCTTCGCCCCGGACGGCGGCTCGCCCGTCGGCTTCTACGGCCGCGACGGCCTGGCCGAGCAGGTGGGGACCAGCCCGGAGGGCAGCGGCTTCAGCGGGCTGGTTCTCACCTACGTGGTCCGTACCGAGACCCGGATCGACGAGATCATGGCGGAGGCGGAGAAGGCCGGCGCCACCATCCTCAAGCCCGCCGGCCCGCTGCCGTGGGGCGGATACGGCGGCTCCTTCGCCGACCCGGACGGCTACGTCTGGAGCCTCGGGTACAGCGCGCAGGGGGAGAACCAGCCCTACGCGGAGTAGCCGCCGACCGGGCCGGGGTGCGGTTCACCTCGCACCGCACCCCGCTCCGGTGACGTCCCGACCGCCCCGAGGAACCGGTTGACGTCCAGACCGCCCCGAGGAACCCCGGACGACGGCTCCCCGGGGTAGCCCGTGGCGGGTCAGCCCAGGTCGACCAGCGGATACAGCGGATAGTCCGCCAGCAGGTCGGCGGCCTGCCCGGCCACCCGCCGCGCCACCGCCCCGTCCAACACGTACCGCGCCTTGGACGGGGCACCGTCCGGCCCGACCCCCGGCCGGGTCGCCGACAACACCGTGTGCAGCAGCCCCGCCACCTCGTCCATCTCCGCCACCCCGAGCCCCCGGGTCGTCAACGCCGGCGTGCCGAGCCGGACACCCGAGGTGTACCAGGCACCGTTCGGATCCCGGGGCACCGAGTTCCGGTTCGTCACGATGCCGGCGTCCAACAGCGCCGCCTCCGCCTGCCGCCCCGTCAGCCCGTACCCCGACACGTCCACCAGCAGCAGATGGTTGTCCGTACCCCCGGTCACCAGCCGCGCCCCCCGACGCAACAGCCCCTCCGCCAACGCGACCGCGTTCTGCACCACCCGGCCCGCGTACGCCGCGAACTCCGGCCGCCGCGCCTCCGCCAACGCGACCGCCTTACCGGCGATCACATGCGGCAACGGACCGCCGAGCACCAACGGACAACCCCGGTCCACCTGGTCGGCCAACTCCGGACCACACAACACCATGCCGCCGCGCGGACCCCGCAACGACTTGTGCGTCGTCGTCGTCACCAGATGCGCGTACGGCACCGGATCGAAGTCACCGACCAGCACCTTCCCGGCGACCAGCCCGGCGAAGTGCGCCATGTCGACCAGCAGCGTCGCACCGACCTCGTCGGCGATCTCCCGCATCAGCCGGAAGTTCACCCGCCGCGGATACGCCGAATAGCCGGCCATCAGGATCAGCGGCCGGAACTCCCGGGCGATCCGGCGCACCTCGTCGTAGTCCAGCAACCCCGTCTCCGGATCGGTACCGTAACTACGCTGGTCGAACATCTTGCCGGAGATGTTCGGCCGGAAACCGTGGGTCAGGTGCCCGCCCGCGTCCAACGACATGCCCAACATCCGCTGGTCACCCAGCTCCCGGCGCAACACCGCCCAGTCCGCCTCGGACAGCTCGTTCACGTGCCGCACCCCGGCCCGGCGCAACGCCGGCGACTCCACCCGGTCCGCCAGCACCGCCCAGAACGCCACCAGGTTCGCGTCGATCCCCGAATGCGGCTGCACATAGGCGTGCGCGGCCCCGAACAACTCCCGGGCATGCTCCGCCGCCACCGACTCCACCGTGTCGACGTTGCGGCAACCGGCATAGAAGCGGCGGCCGACCATGCCCTCCGCGTACTTGTCGCTGAACCAGTTACCCATCGCCAGCAGCACCGCCGGGGACGCGTAGTTCTCCGAAGCGATCAACTTCAACGACTCGCGCTGGTCGGCCAGTTCCGCACCGATCGCGTCCGCGACGCGGGGCTCGACCGCACGCACCACGTCCAACGCCGCGCGGAACGCGACGGACTCGGTGGAACTCGTGCCGACCGGAAAGACCTGATTGGCCATGGCAGCCTCCTGGGCGAAGAAAATCGGCCCAGGCGCACGGCACACGTCACTCGACGGGACCGCTTCCCGATGGTTGACCCCATCCCAGCACGCCAGTCACGGTCCGGGCCGAGCCTACCAACCCGACCGGCCCGGACGGCGAAGGATCAACCCGCGTCGCGCAACTCCGCCAACCGCGCCTCGATCTCCGCCAACTCGGCCCGCAACTTCTCCGCCTGCTGCTCGGCCTCCCGCCGCTCCACCGCCATGATCTGCTCCACCGCCTCGTGCACCCCGGGAACATCGATCAACGCCACCATCTTCAACGCCTCGGCCGGCTTGATCACGTACGGCTTCGCCAGCGACTTCGCGCCCTGCGTCGCCGCCAGCGTCCACTCGCCGTCCGCGTACGTCAGGGTGACCGTCAACCCCGCCGGACCCTTCGGCTTCGCCGCCTTCGTCGCCCGCCGGGCCGGCTTCGCCTCACCCTCGCCGTCCGCCGGACGGGCCGGGGGAGTGTCCACTGCGGTCACTGTTGCCTCCTCGCGGGGCGCCGGAACCGGCTCCCTGACAATCTTGAACTCTGGTTCGGGGACCGGCTCCGGCTCCGGTTCCGGCTTCACCGGCGCCCGCCGCGTCGCACCCTTCGGCGCGACAGCCAGATCACCGGGGGAGAAGGGCAGCTCGTCCCGACCGAACCGGACCACCACCCACTCCTCGGAGACCTCCGGATCGGTCAACTCCACCACCTGACCGAGCTGACCGGCAATCTGCCCCGCCGCCTCGGTGAACATCACCTTCGGCTTCCGGCCCGCCGCCAACGCGTCCCTGATCTGCTGCAACTCCTCGGTGGACAACCCCTGTTGAGCGGTACGCGCGGCAGCCATCGGATCCCTCTTCCGTACACCTGTTTGATTCATGACTTACTACCAGGCCCACCCGACAACGTCGAGACGGACACACCGTTCCGAGATCAACAAAACCAGAGCCCGGGACACCATCCGCCCCGACCGACCCGCCGCACCGACACCTGGCAGGATCGCCAGCTACCGGACCCGCGCGAACGATCCGCGACGAGCCCCGGCCCGGACCCGGCGGCCGGGGGCTGCGACAACCGAGGGGAGAGGCCCATGACTCCGCTGACGGTGGTGACCGGCGGCGGCCGCGGAATCGGCGCCGCGACCGTACGACAACTCGCCGCCGCCGGACACGACGTCGTCTTCTGCTACCGGCGCGACGCCGACGCCGCCGACGCCGTACTCCGCGACGTCACCGCCGCCGGACGCCGGGGCCTGGCCGTCCGCGCCGACACCACCGACCCCGACCAGGTGGTACGACTCTTCGACGAGGCCGCGAAACTCGGCGAACCCACCGGCCTGGTCAACAACGCCGGCGTGACCAGCCCGATCGGCCCTTTCGAAGAACTGACCGTCACCGACCTGCGCCGCGTCGTCGACGTCAACCTCATCGGCTACATCCTCTGCGCCCAGCAGGCCGCCCGCCGGTTCCCGTCCGGCGCGGCGATCGTCAACGTCTCCTCGGCCGCCGCCACCCTCGGCAGCCCCGGCGAATACGTGCACTACGCCGCCGTCAAGGCCGCCACCGACACCCTCACCGTCGGACTCGCCAAGGAACTCGCCCCCCGGGGCATCCGGGTCAACGCCGTCTCACCCGGCACCATCGACACCGAGATCCACATCATCTCCGGGGTACCCGACCGGGCCCAGCGGGTCGCCGGCCGGATACCACTCGGCCGCGCCGGCCGGGCCGACGAGGTCGCCGCCGCGATCGTCTGGCTGCTCGGCGACGGCGCCTCCTACACCACCGGCGCGGTACTCCGGGTCGCCGGCGGCATGTAACACCCCGCCGGGTGGCACCAGCCACGGCCTCCCCGCCGGGCGGCACCCGCCCCACGGGGCAGGGCCGGCACGCCAGGGAGGGGCGGCTAGGCAATTTCGGCAGGTCGTGGCAGCATCTCGCAGGTGAGCAGCACACTCGCCGAGGAGCAACGCCTGCGCGACCTCGTCCGGCTGCGCCGGGTCCGGGACCGGATCGACCGGGAGTACGCGCAGCCGCTCGACGTCGAAGCGCTCGCCCGTGGCGTGAACATGTCCGCCGGCCACCTCAGCCGCCAGTTCCGAGCCGCCTACGGTGAGTCACCATACTCGTACCTGATGACCCGGCGCATCGAACGCGCCATGGCACTGCTGCGGCGCGGCGACCTCAACGTCACCGAAGTCTGTTTCGCGGTCGGATGCTCCTCACTGGGCACCTTCAGCACCCGCTTCACCGAACTGGTCGGCGTACCGCCGAGCACCTACCGCGCCCAGACCGCCCAGTCGACAGCGGAGATGCCACCCTGCATCACCAAACAGGTGACCAGACCGATCAGGAATCGAGAAGCGCGGGCCGACGAGCCGCAACTAGCGTGACGGCCATGGACATCAACATTCACGCCGCCTTCCTCCCGCACACCGACCCGGACGCCGCCCTCGCCTTCTACCGCGACACCCTCGGCTTCGAGGTCCGCAACGACGTCGGATACGCCGGAATGCGCTGGATCACCGTCGGTCCCGCCAAGCAGCCGGAAACCTCCATCGTCCTGCACCCGCCGGCCGCCGACCCCGGCATCACCGACGACGAGCGCCGGACCATCCTCGAACTGATCGCCAAGGGCACCTACACCGCCATCACCCTGGCCACCCACGACCTCGACGGCGTCTTCGACCGGCTACAGGCCAGCGGCGCCGACGTCGTCCAGGAGCCGACCGACCAGCCGTACGGCATCCGCGACTGCGCCTTCCGCGACCCCGCCGGCAACCTGATCCGGATCAACCAGCTCGGCTGACCCGCCCGGCACCCGAAACCACCTGGTCCCGCGAAGGCGACCCCACCGGAAGATGGAGACACGACAAGCATGGCCACGAGCACGGACACCGGGGCACCGGCGCCGCACGCCGCCGACAGCCACGACCTGATCCGGGTACACGGCGCCCGCGAGAACAACCTCAAGGACGTCAGCGTCGAGATCCCGAAGCGCCGGCTGACGGTCTTCACCGGCGTCTCCGGCTCGGGCAAGAGCTCGCTGGTGTTCGGCACGATCGCCGCCGAGTCGCAGCGGATGATCAACGAGACCTACAGCACCTTCGTACAGGGCTTCATGCCGACCCTGGCCCGCCCGGAGGTCGACGTACTCGACGGCCTGACCACCGCGATCATCGTCGACCAGGAGCGGATGGGCGCCGACCCCCGCTCCACGGTCGGCACCGCCACCGACGCCAACGCGATGCTGCGGATCCTCTTCAGCCGGCTGGGCGAGCCGCACATCGGCCCACCCAGCGCCTTCTCCTTCAACGTCGCCTCCGTCCGGGCCGCCGGTGCGATCACGATCGCCGGCAAGACCAGCAAGGCAACCTACAACCGTACCGGCGGCATGTGCCCGCGCTGCGAAGGCCGCGGCCGGATCTCCGACATCGACCTCACCCAGCTCTACGACGACTCCAAGTCGATCGCCGAAGGCGCGTTCACCATCCCCGGCTGGAAGTCGGACAGCTGGTGGACCGTGCGCACCTACGCCGAATCCGGCTTCCTCGACCCGAACAAGCCGATCCGCGAGTTCACCAAGCAGGAGATGCGCGACTTCCTCTACCGGGAACCGACCAAGGTGAAGGTCGAGGGCGCCAACCTCACCTACGAGGGACTGATCCCCAAGATCCAAAAGTCGTTCCTGTCCAAGGACCGCGAGGCGATGCAACCGCACATCCGGGCATTCGTCGACCGGGCCGTCACCTTCACCACCTGCCCCGACTGCGGCGGTACCCGCCTCAGCGAGGGGGCCCGATCCTCCCGGATCAAGGGCGTCAACATCGCCGAGGCGTGCGCCATGCAGATCAGCGACCTCGCCGAATGGGTCCGCGAACTCGACGAACCATCGGTGGCGCCCCTGCTCGCCTCGCTGGGCCAGACCCTCGACTCCTTCGTCGAGATCGGGCTCGGCTACCTCTCCCTCGACCGACCCTCGGGCACCCTCTCCGGCGGCGAGGCACAACGCACCAAGATGATCCGCCACCTCGGCTCCTCGCTCACCGACGTCACCTACGTCTTCGACGAACCCACCATCGGCCTGCACCCACACGACGTACAGCGGATGAACGACCTCCTGCTCCGACTCCGGGACAAGGGCAACACCGTACTCGTCGTCGAACACAAACCCGAGACGATCGCCATCGCCGACCACGTCGTCGACCTCGGCCCCGGCGCCGGTACGGCCGGCGGCACCGTCTGCTTCGAAGGCACCGTCGAAGGACTACGCGCCAGCGGCACCATCACCGGTCGACACCTCGGCGACCGGGCCGCCCTCAAGAAGACCGTACGCAAACCCACCGGCACGCTCGAAATCCGCGGCGCGACCGCCAACA
Organism: Plantactinospora sp. BB1; assembly: GCF_003030385.1. NCBI lineage: Bacteria > Bacillati > Actinomycetota > Actinomycetes > Micromonosporales > Micromonosporaceae > Plantactinospora > Plantactinospora sp. BB1. The sequence goes on from NZ_CP028159.1 coordinate 44,584, forward strand.
ACCTCCGCGACGTCGACGTCGACATCCCACTCGGAGTACTCGTCGTCGTCACCGGCGTCGCCGGCTCCGGCAAGAGCTCCCTCGTACACGGGTCGATCCCGGCCGGCGCCGGCGTGGTCTCGATCGACCAGGGCGGGATCCGCGGCTCACGCCGAAGCAACCCCGCCACCTACACCGGACTGCTCGAGCCCATCCGCAAGGCGTTCGCCAAGGCCAACGGCGTGAAACCGGCACTGTTCAGCGCCAACTCCGAAGGCGCCTGCCCCACCTGCAACGGCGCCGGCGTCATCTACACCGACCTGGCGATGATGGCCAGCGTCGCCACCACCTGCGAGGACTGCGAGGGAAAGCGCTTCGAGGCATCCGTACTGGAATACCGCCTCGGCGGCCGCGACATCAGCCAGGTGCTCGCGATGTCCGTCACCGAGGCCGAGGAGTTCTTCGGCACCGGCGAGGGACGCACCCCGGCCGCACACGCCATCCTGCGCCGACTCGCCGACGTCGGGCTCGGCTATCTCAGCCTCGGCCAGCCGCTCACCACCCTCTCCGGCGGTGAACGGCAGCGCCTCAAGCTGGCCACCCACATGGCCGAGAAGGGCGGCGTCTACGTCCTCGACGAGCCGACCGCCGGACTGCACCTCGCCGACGTCGAACAGCTCCTCGGCCTGCTCGACCGGCTCGTCGACTCCGGCAAGTCGGTCATCGTCGTCGAGCACCACCAGGCGGTGATGGCGCACGCCGACTGGATCATCGATCTCGGCCCCGGAGCCGGGCACGACGGCGGCACCATCGTCTTCGAGGGCACGCCCGCCGACCTCGTCGCCGCCCGATCCACCCTCACCGGCCAGCACCTGGCCGCGTACGTCGGCCACGGCGACGCGCAGACCGGCACGAGGGACTGAGGCAGAACTCCACTCACCTACCTCGTCTCGCCGGCCGCGGCAGACAGCGCGACTGACGATGGTCCGTGCTGGCGTTCTCGGACGCCAGCACGGACGCGGGGCATCTCGGGAGAACCCTCCCGTCAACAGCGTTCCTGGAAGTCGATGATCACCGGGACCGTCTGCGTCACCCGTCCGTCCGACGCCCAGAGCACCGAGTGGTACCGCCCGACCGGGGTCGACGCGACGCTGAACGGGGCGGCGTTGAGCACCCGACCGCGGTCGCTCGACCCGGGCGGGATGAATCCGTTCGGAGTGGGAGCAGCGCCGGGGGGCAGGTTCGCCACCCCGGACGTGATCGGGGTCGACCAGGTTCCGTTGATCGAGACCAGGAAGTACAGACCTGCCCTGGCGAAGTCGGACGGGGTACAGATTCGCTGCGGTCGGTTGGGGTCGTAGTCGACGAGTTCCCAGGTCGCCGAGACGGTCGAGTCCGTGGTCAACGGGGAAGTCCCGGCGGCGGCCGGTGAGCCGCCGGTCAGCGCCAGCGCCAGTACTGCTGCCACGCCGATCACGAGCCTGAGCACACTACGGGTGGGTCTCACGAACAGCTCCCTCGGTCGTTGCCGATCCGGGCGACTCGGTGCCGCCCATCCGCAAGTATCGATGGATAGATGATTGCGTTGTCAAGCAAGTGGCCTCGGGTGGAGATCGATGCACCTGAGGCAGGGGATAGGCGCATGGGCGTGGTCTACGGCGAAGCCCGGGCGATCAGCCGGATGGAGCCGCCCGAGAGCGGCATCGATCGCGGGGCAAGGTCGTTCCTCGCGTACACACGGGAGCCATGACGAAGGGACGAGCACCAACCTCGGCACCACCGTGTCCGGGACAAAGATCCCGGACGACTTGAGATGGTGAGAGGCGCAAGGGGCGGGAGTCGAACCCGGAAATTCTGTAGGTCGATAATGTACATTATGTCAACTAGTCGGTTATCGGGGTGGCCCCCGTCGGGCGCGGGCCGGAACGACGGAGGTTTGTGACCTGGCACCGCGACACCGGCTGGACGACGCGACGACGCTTCGTCGGGCGGCGGGGCGTTCTGTGAGGACGGATCGCCAGCGGTTCCGGACGGTCCGATCCGGAGCGGTTCCACCCCGCGTCGGTCGACCTCCGCGCCTCAGCGGTACGTATATCCACGGCTCGGCCAAGCCCCGAGGTGCCTGCCCTAGGGCTGGCCGACTGCTTCTCGTTCGCCCCTTCCCCGCCTCGGGGCGGTCGCGCGTGGTCGGCTACGGGTGGTCACCTGCAAGATCACTTGGACTGGCCGATTACTCCCCAATCATGCATAATATTCGTTATGCAGGACAAAGAGGACTTTCTGCTACTCCCCCTCGTTGAGCAGTTCCTGACGTCCCGGGCCACCCGTAAGCCCTCCCCGCACACGCTGGCGGCGTACCGTCGGGACCTGCTGGCGGTCGCCCGGCTGGTCGCCGACGACCAGCCCGGCACTCCCCTCCCCCTGGCGGCACTGCCGATCCGCGCCCTGACCACCCGCTCCATCCGGGCGGCCTTTGCCCGCTTCGCCGCTCCCCGGGCCGCGGCCTCGATCTACCGGGCCTGGTCCACCTGGAACGGCTTCTTCGACTTCCTGGTCGCCGAGCAGGTGGTGGCCGGCAATCCCATGCCCGCCGTGGACAAGCCCCGGGTCCCCCCTGCCCCACCGAAGCCGCTGCGCGGCGAGCGTACGCCGGAGCAGTTGCTGGCCGGGGTGGTCGAATCGGACCGGCGGCAGCGTGATCCGTGGCCGGAGCGGGACCTCGCGGTGCTGGCCCTGGCGCTCTGCGCGGGGCTGCGCCTGGCCGAGTTGCTGGCCCTGCGCACGGGTTCGCTGGTCGGCCGGGACGGTGAGCGCCGGGTCGAGGTGATCGGCAAGGGCAGCCGGTCCCGGTTGATTCCGGTGGAGCCGGAGCTCGACCGGGTGATCGTGGACTATCTGGAGAGTCGGCGTCGCCGCTTCGGCTTCCGTACGGTCGGGCCGGACTCGGCGCTGCTGGTCGACCGGGAGGGTAAGCCGCTGCGTCGGGGTGGCCTGCAATATCTGGTGGAGTCCTGTTACCGGCGGGCGGGGATCACCGACCGGGTGCCGCCGGGTGCGCGGCTGCACGCGTTGCGGCACACCTTCGCGACCAGGTTGGCGGAGGACGGGGCGAGTGCTCCGGAGATCATGCGGCTGTTGGGGCACGCGAGTCTGGCGACGAGTCAGAACTATATCGAGGTGACCGCCGAGCAGGAGCGGGCGGCGGTGCGGGCGAACCGTACCAACCGGTCGCTGGGTCGGTTGTTGTCGCAGCGGTCGGTCGTGGACGGTGCCGGTTAGCGGGGTGTGGCGGTGCGCAGGCCGGCGACGTCGAGTACCAGGGTGCGGCGGTCGGCGGTGACGACTCCGACCAGGTTGTCGGCGATCGCCACCTGCTCGGGGGCCTTGCCGCCGACGGCGAGCCGATCGGTGCCCTCGCCGAGGGTGGTGTCCGCCACCTGGAGGTGCCAGCGTGGTGGTGAGCCGGCTACGGAGCCGAGGACGAGTCGTCCACCGGCGGCCGCCTCCAGGCTGGCGAGTTCGGGGAGTTCGCGTTGGGCTTGGCCGCTGGTGCCGCTGATCAGCCGGGGGTGGCTGAGCGAGTCGAAGGTGCCTCGGCCGGTGACCAGGGTGTCGTCGTGGGCGTACCAGTTCTGGTCGGAGTGTTCGGCCAGGGCGGTCCAGCCGGGTTTGCCGCTGCGGGTGTCGATGGCTACGACGCGGTGTTCGGCGCCGTTGGTGATGGCGGCGCAGACGCGGGTGGCGGCGCAGGGTTTGATCCGTTCGACGATGTCACCGGCGGCGAGCGGCATCTTCCAGCGCAGTCGCAGGCCGGGTACGTCGTAGGCGGCGAGGACGTGGTCGTCGCCGGTGGTCTTGCCGATCACCGCGTTGTCGTAGCCGGTCCAGAGGTCGGGTTCGAGGGGCAGTTTGCCGCTTCCCCGGACCTTACCGGTGGTGGCGTCGAGGACGTAGCCGCGGTCGTTGGCGGAGTCGAGTTCGACGATGGTGTTGGTGGCGCCGGGCGCGTCGTGGTAGCTGCCGGCGACGGCTGGTAGGAGGCCGGGGGCGGGTGTGCCGGGTGCGGGCCACTGCCGTACCGGTTCGGCGCGGTGTTCGTCGGAGCTGAGCGTGTCGGGTTCGCCGGATTTGCTCCACACCTGGCGGCCGGTGCGGAGGTTGACGCGGCTGATCGCGAGGTCGTCGGAGCCGCCGAGGGTCTCGATGACGGCGTCGGTGCCGTAGTAGGCGACGTCGACGCGGTCGGGCCAGGTGCGTTGCCAGAGCAGTCGGCCGTCTTTGCCGGAGAGTACGGCGCGGACGTCCTGGCCGCCGTTGGTGACGGAGTTCTCGCCGTCGACGACGATCAGGTCCTGGACGGCGGTGAGGCGCAGGTCGGTGGGTTCGATCGGCAGTGTGGCCGTCCAGCGGGGTGGGCCGGCGGTGGCGGTCAGGGCCACCACTTCGGTGCTGCGGTTGCCGGCGACGGCGGAGATGACGTCGGCGCCGTGCACGGTGACGGCGGCGGCGCCTTGGCGGGTGCTCTGGTAGGCGTTGACCTGGTCGAGGGTTCCGGCGGGTGTGGGGCCGTCGTCGAGTACGCCGAGGTTGCCGAGCTGGTTGGTCAGCCATTCGCCGCCGATGACGACGGTGCCGACGCAGCCGGCGACGGCGAGGAAGGCGGTGGCGGTGACCAGGAGGCGGCGGATCCGTCGGCGGCGTGGGTCGACGGGGTGTGTGCGGGGGCCGGCGGGTCGGGGTGCGGCGGCGGCTGTCGGGGCGGGTGGCTGTGGGTGTCGCCCGGCGGCGGGGCCGGACATCGGTGGCGGCGGTGGCCCGGGTGGCGGTGGCCCGGGTGGCGGTGGGACGGCACCGAAGCCGGCGGCCGCGGGCGGGTAGCCGGGTGGGCTTGGGTATCCGGGTGGGTTGCTGGTGGGGGTGGCCGGCTGTCGCGGTTCGGGGCCGGTGTGGTGGACGGCTCCGTAGGCGACCGGGAGTTCGGGTTGTTCGGGGACGGTGGGGGCGATGCCGAGCCGGGCGTGCAGGCGGCTGGCGACCAGGGGTAGCCGGCTGGATCCGCCGACGAGCAGCAGGCTGTTGAGGTGTCGGGCTTCGATGCCGGCCCGGTCGAGGGTGCGGCGGGTCTCGTCGACGGCGCGGGCGACGAGTGGTCCGGCGATCCGGTCGAGTTCGTCGCGGGTGAGGTGCAGCGGGTCGTCGCGGCCGGGGACCTGGACGGGCGCGGTGGCGGTGCGGGAGAGCATTTCCTTGGCGGCGCGGACCTCGGTCCAGAATGTCTGCCGGTCGCGGCGTTCGGTCGGGGTTTCGGGGTGGCGTAGTCGCCGCCACGGTTCGGGGTCGCGAAGTTCGACGAGTTGGCCGAGGTGGGCGACGAGGGCGTCGTCGATGTCGAGGCCGCCGAGGTCGTCGAGGCCGCCGGTGGCGAGGACGCGCAGGCCGGTGGGGTCGCGGCGGACGACGGCGACGTCGAGGGTGCCGCCGCCGAAGTCGAAGATGCCGAGGGTGCCGCCGACGGGGATCTGCTGGTGGAGGATTTGGGCGCAGTAGGTGGCGGCGGCGACGGGTTCGTCGAGGAGTCGGACGGTGCCGAGGCCGGCGTTGGCGGCGGCGGTGCGCAGCAGGGTACGGCGGGGTTGGCCCCAGTCGGCCGGGCAGGTGAGGACGGTGGCGCCGCCGGGGTCGACGCCGGCGGTACGGGCTTCGTCGGCGACCCGGCGCAGGGTGGCGGTGAGGAGTCGTTCGACGGGTACCTCGTCGGTGCCGAGCAGCAGGGTGCCGTCGTCGATGCGGCGTTTCGGGTGTGGTTCGTAGCGTTGCGGGTCGGTGCTGCCGAGCCGGACGGCGTCGCGTCCGGTGTGCACGGTGCCGTCGGGGGTGAGGTGGCCGGCGGAGGCGAGTAGCGGGGTGCCGTCGAAGAGGAGCGTCCGGGCGGGTTGGTGGTGGTCGCGGCGGACGACGGCGACGGTGTGGGTGGTGCCGAGGTCTATGGCGAGCCGGACCGGCTGGTCCACCGATGTCACCTCCGGGTGCGGCGGGCGCGCCGGGGGTGGGTGCGCCGCGTGCGGATGCTACTTCGCGTGGTGTGGGTGGGCGGCGGGGGTGTCGCCGGTTCGGGTTGTGCGGGGTCCTGGATCGGACTGTCGGCGGGACAACGATCGGGCTGTCGGGCTGTCGGGCTGTCGGGCTGTCGGTTGGAGGACTTGGCCGTCCTCCGGGACGGTGGGTCTGTTGGCTGCTGGTCGGGCTTCGCTGGCCTGGTCAGCGGCGGCTAGGCTTCGGCGCATGCCGAGGTGGCAGGTGCAGGGTCGGGCGGCGGACGTCGCCCTGGTGCTCGTGGTCGCCCTGGTCGGCCTCGGCGGGCTGGTGGTGCAGTCGGCCGGGGTCGAGAGCGCCGCGGAGTGGGTGGCGCTGCTGGCGGTACTGGCCTCCTCGGGCGCGTTGTACGTGCGGCGTCGCTATCCGGTACCGGTGGGTGTGGTGGCGCTGGTCGCCGTCGGCGGGTACGGGGCGTTGCTGCACCGGCCGGGTCCGATCATGCTGGTTTTCGTCGTGGCGCTCTACACCGTTGTCGACGAAGGGCGTCTCTGGGTCGCGGTCGGGCTCGGGGTCGCCTCGGTGGTCGCGTTCGCGGCGGCGGACAGCTATGGCCGGACGGCCGGTGGGGGCAACGGGGCGACGCTGCTGCACGCCGGTTGGCTGGTGGCGGTGATCGTCGGGGTGACCCGTAACCGGCGGGCCTATCTGGTGGAGGCGCGGGCCCGGGTGCTCGCGGCGGAGCAGGGCAAGGAGGAGGAAGCTCGCCGTCGGGCCACCGAGGAGCGGTTGCGTATCGCCCGGGAGTTGCATGACGTGCTCGGCCACCATCTCTCGCTGATCAACGTGCAGGCCAGTGCCGCGTTGCACCGTCCGGATCCGGGTCGGTCGGCCGAGGCGCTCGCCGCGATCAAGCAGGCGAGCAAGGAGATGTTGGGTGAGTTGCGTACGGCGTTGGGTGTTCTGCGGCAGGAGGACGAGGCGGTGACGGTGCCGGGTCTGGACCGGCTCGGCGAGCTGGTCCTGACGGCCGGGCGGTCCGGGTTGGAGGTCCGTACCGAGGTGGCGCGGCCTCGGGCGTTGCCGCCGGAGGTCGAGTTGGCGGCGTACCGGATCGTGCAGGAGGCGTTGACGAACGTGACCCGGCACGCGGGTGCGAGCGCCGCGGTGGTGCGGGTGCGGCGGGACGGTGACGACGTGCTGGTGGAGGTCGAGGACGACGGTACCGGCGGGCCGGGTGTGCCCGGTAACGGCATTGTCGGGATGGGTGAGCGGGCGCGGGCGTTGGGTGGTTCGTTGAGTGCGGGTCCTGGGCCGGGTGGTGGTTTCCGGGTGTCTGCCCGCCTGCCGTTGCGGGGCGGTGTGGTGTCGGCGGGGCCGGGCGGGCCGCGGGGCGGCGTGGTGTCGGCCGGGTCGGCTGGGCTGTCGCCGGAGTCGGGGGCCGTTTCGTGATCCGGTTGCTGCTCGCGGACGACCAGACCCTGGTGCGGGCCGGGTTTCGGTCCATTCTGGAGGGTGAGGAGGGCATCGAGGTGGTCGGTGAGGCCGCCGACGGTGCCGAGGCGGTGCGGCTGACCCGGCGGCTGCGACCGGATGTCGTGTTGATGGACATCCGGATGCCGGGGCTGGATGGGCTGGCCGCGACCGGGGAGATCGCCGCGAGTTCGGATGCCCGGGTGATCATTCTGACGACGTTCGACCTGGACGACTACGTCTACGGGGCGTTGCGGGCCGGTGCGAGCGGTTTTCTGGTCAAGGACACCGAGCCGGCGGAGTTGATCCACGGGGTGCGGGTGGTGGCCCGTGGTGACGCGTTGATCGCGCCGTCGATCACGCGCCGGTTGATTTCCGAGTTCAGCGCCCGGGTCCGTCATCCTGATCCGGGGCCGAGGTTGCGCGCGTTGACCGAGCGGGAGCGGGAGGTGCTGGCGTTGGTCGCGGCCGGCCTCTCCAACGACGAGATCGCGGCGCGGCTGGTGTTGAGTCCGGCGACCGCGAAGACCCACGTCAGTCGGATCATGACGAAGACCCAGGTCCGGGACCGGGCCCAGTTGGTGATCCTGGCGTACGAGTCCGGGTTGACGGTTCCGGGCTGGCTCGGCCGCTCCTGACCTGGGCCGGCCGGCTGCCGGCGGCCGGTGCCGAGGGCGTGGTGGTGTCGACTCAACCAGGGTGGTGCGTCCCCGGGCGGGGACGGACCACCCGTTGTCAGGTCAGGGCAGGCTGTTCAGCGGGACGCTGTAGAGGACTCGTCCGCCGGGGCCGGTCGGGTTGTCCCGGGACCATTCGGTCGTCGACCACACCTCGCCGGTCGAGTACCAGTACGTCACCGCCTCGGGGTGCAGTGACCAGCAGGTGGTTTTGACTTCGCCGTCGACTGTGCAGGTGCTGGATCGGCCGTTGCCGCCGCCGGGGGTGAATCCCCAGATCTGCCCGTAGAGGCTGAACGAGCTGTGCACCACGTACCAGCGGTTGTTGAACGAGAGCACGCCCTGCTGGTTGCCCACACCGCTGGCGTACGCCTCGGACGGGGTGGCCGAGGTCGGCAGCAGGTAGTCGGCGCCGAACGGATAGCGGATCAGCCGGCCGCGCTTGGTCTGGTCGCTGAAGTACTCGGCGGTGACCAGGCTGTCCGGGCTGGTGCTGCGGTCCAGCGACAGGGACGAGAAGCACGGTGTGCCGGTGTCGCTGTCCATGCTGCATGCGCCGCTGCTGTAGGTGTAGTAGCCGATCTGCGGCATGACGTACTTGTAGCCGTATGCGGCCCAGCCGCCGCTGACCTTGCCGATGTCGGACACGGTCGAGGTGGTTTGCAGGATGTGGCTCATGCTGAACACCCGTAGCGCCACGGTGCCGTTGCCGACGGCGTTGACGATCAGCTTGTCGCCGAACCAGATCATGCCGCCGATGTGTGTCTTGGCGGCGCTGAAGTCGCTGCCGGTGGAGTTCGGGTCGACCAGGTAGACCCACCGGTACTTCGGCGCGGCCGGGTTGGTGTAGTCGATGAACGCGACCCGGGCGTCGTTCCTGCGGGTGCCGCTGCCCCACGACCAACCGGACAGGATCGCCCGCTTGGCGCCCCAGGCCCCGTCGTCGTCAGCGTCCCCGGAACTGGTGATGCCCTGCGGTGACCAGTTGAGGTCGGTGGCGTCAGCGGTGTCGAAGCACCACTTGTTCGTCGCCACGGGTGCGATCGGCAGCGCGGCGAGTTCCTCGCTGTTGCAGGTGGTCATCGTCCGGTTGGCGTCGTCGAGCACGGTGGCCACTCCGACGTTGGGTAGCGCGTTGTCCAGCGCCTGGATGGCGGCGCTCGATTCGGCGTGCCAGGTCAGGCCCATGTTGGTTTTGCTGGTGGCCACCAGCGGGTCGGCGTATGCCGCGGCGGCGGGCGAGGTGGGCAGTACCACCGTCGCGATCGTGACGGTGACTGCCAGCGCGGTGCCGGCCCATTTCCGTCCAGCCATCGTGAACCCCCGTTCGTCAGGTGATGGGGGTCACCATAGTGGCGCCACGGACCCGTCGCCGTCCCGTAACTCCGAAGTGGACAGCGTCGGTGGCCGGGGGTGGTACACCACGCGACGGTCGTCCGGGTCACCGCCTGGGGCGGCGGTGGCACGGTGTTGCTGACCCGGCGTGGTGGCCGGGTCAGCGAGAGGGGTGGCTGCCGGGGTCAGCCGGTGTGGCGGGCGCGGTTCAGGGTCAGTCCGCCGAGGAGCATGCCGGTCGCTCCGAGGGCGAGGGCGACGATGGCTCCGCCGAGTCCGTTGCCGGTGCCGAGGCCGCCGTCGGAGGTGGCCACCACCACCGCGCCGATGAGGACACCGACCAGTCCCAGCGCGATGGCGGTCAGGGCGGCGCGCCGTGCGTTGCCGGTGCCGAGCCGTCCGGTGGAGCGGGCCCGGGCGAGTGCGCCGACGACGATGCCGACCAGCCCCAGCAGTCCGGCCACGATGGACCCGATCCGCCCGGGGCTCATCGTGGTGACGCTGGCGGCGACGGGCTGGCCGGCGACGTGCGCGGCGGCGGGTGCGGCGTGCCAGAGAGCCCCGAGCAGGGCGGCTGTGGCGGCGGCGGAGAGCTGGCGGACGGACATCGGTGGTTCCTTCCCTCGCACGACTGGTACCTGCCGGCAGCGTAGGTACCGGTCTGGTCCCGGGTCGTCATGCCGGAGTTGCCGGTCGGGATACCACCCGGGTGGTACGTGCTCGGGACGCGGCGCCACCGGGGCGGTAGGTCGCCGGTTCCGGGGGCGGTTCGGGTGCGGGAGTGCGTTCCGGTGCGACAGTCGGTTGGGTGCGGGAGTCGGGTGGGCGTGCGGGAGCGGTTCGGTGGGGCGACGCGGAGCGCCTGCGGCGCCCGGGCGTGGTGTCAGGCGAGGTCGACGAGCTGTCAGGCGAGGTCGACGACGAGTGGCCGGTGGTCGGAGATGGTGGCGATCGGGGCGTCAACGGCGGTGACGGCGGGTAGCGGGTGTCCGTCGCGGGGGTCGGCGAGGATGTGGTCGAGCTGCACCCGGGGTTGCCGGGCCGGGTAGGTGGGGCGGTGGCCGAGGGAGCGCCAGCCGGAGACGAGGGTGGCGAGTCCGGCCGGCAGGTTGAGGTCGCCGAGCAGGATCCGGGGCGGTGGCAGGGTACGCAGGGCGCGGATGACCTGGCGTAGCTGCCGGAGGTTCCAGCCGGGTACGAAGGAGAGGTGGGTGGCGGCGGCGGTGATCGGCCCGTACGGGGTGTCGAGGATGGCGGCGAGGACGACCCGGGGTTCGTCGCGGAGCAGGATGATGCCGCCGCCGGGGCCGGGGTCGAGGACCGGGGAGCGTACGGGTGCCGAGGCGAGCCGGGTCACCTGCCAGGAGCGGACCGGGTAGCGGCTGACCAGGCCGATGCCGTAGAGGGGTTCGCCGTGGCCGTCGTCGTCGTGGGTCAGTGGCCGGAACCGTTCGCCGGGGGTGCCGACGACGGCGGCGGCGAACCGGTGTTCGGGGGCGTCCATCGCCCGGGCGGCGATGGCGGTCAGGTCGAGGTGGTTGCTGCGGGACTGGTCCCGGTCGACCTCCTGGAGGGCCAGGATGTCGGCGTCGAGGGTGGCGACGGCGGCGGCGAGCCGGTTCTCGTCGACGAGGCCGTCGTGCGGGGATCGGCCATGCAGCAGGTTGAAGGTTGCCAGGCGCACGTGCACACCTTACGGCGGGATGTGCGACAGTTTCGGCGTGCTCTTCAAAGCGCTGTGTTGTTCCGGCCTCGTCTTCGTGTTGCTGGGTGCGGTCGGTGTCTGGTTGCGCCGTCGGCGGGGCCGCTGATCCGGGCGGTGCCCGGGGTCACCGCTCGGGGGTGGCGAACCGTCCGGCGCGGATCTCCCGGAGGGCACGGCGTCGGGTGTCGCCGCGCAGGGTGTCGACGTAGAGCCGGCCGTGCAGGTGGTCGGTTTCGTGCTGGAGGGCGCGGGCGAGGAAGCCGCTGCCGGTGATGGTGAGGGGTTCGCCGTACTGGTCGAAGCCGTGTGCGGTGGCGTGCATGGCGCGCGGGGTCGGGAAGTAGAGGCCGGGGACGGAGAGGCAGCCTTCGTCGTCGTCCTGCGTTTCGGCGGAGAGTTCGAGGGTGGGGTTGACCAGGTGGCCCCGGTGCCCGTCTGCGTCGTAGACGAAGACCTGGGCGCTGATCCCGATCTGGGGTGCGGCGACTCCGGCGCGGCCGGGTGCGCCGAGCAGGGTGTCCATCAGGTCGGTGACCAGGTCGCGTAGTTCGGCGTCGAAGCTGGTGACCGGCTCGGACGGGGTGCGCAGCACGGGGTCGCCGATGATCCGGATGGGCCGCATCGTCATGACCGGAACCTTATCGGTTCGTTACCGGTCCGGGTGCCCCGGCGCGCTCGACGGCAACGCTACGCCCGTCGTTCCGGGCCTCGGCGTCAACCGGAGGTCATTCCCGTACGTCGTACGATATAATGTCCGGGCTGGTGCGGGTGGCGTTCCGGCCGGGCGGTGGTCCGGGGTCGGGGCGGCTGGCGGGCGAGGGGGCAGGACCGGAGATGCGGCCAAACACGACATCGGTACCCGGCGACGCCCCCTCCCCACCCGCACGGTCCGGGGACGCGGGCCCCGACGAGCGGTGGACGGCACCCTGTGCGGTGGTGTTCGAGCCGGCCGACCCGCCCCGCGCCGGTGTACTCGCGTTCTGGCGACCCGACGGCGGTGAACTGCCGGTCGACGGGCCGGGTCGCGGCGGAGAGTTGACGGTCGTGCTGCCGGACGGGGCCGGGGTGCGGACCCGGGTGGTGCCGGCCCGCCGGCTGCCGGTCGGCGACGCCCTACCGCTGCTGCTGGCCGACCCGGCGTCGGACCGGCCGGTCGACCCGGCGCTGGCCTACTGGTCGGCGGCGGCGCTGCTGGCGCTGCACCTGGTCGCCCGGCGGCGGATCCTGCCGACGGTCTCCCCCGCCGGCTTCGACGCCTGGACGGTCGGGGCGCTGGACGCGGCCGACGCGGGCCGGATCCGGGAACTCGCCGCCGCGATGCCGACCCGGGCCCGGGCGAACCCACTCCCGGCGAAGCCACTCCCGGCGGACAAGACGACCGCAGACGGGATGACCGCAGACGACATCACCGCGGACGAGATGACGGCAGTCGAGATGACCGCGGACCGGATGACGGCGGGCCGGCCGGCAGCGGGCGAGGCGGGGGCCGGCCCGGTGCTGCCGGACGCGGCCGGCCTGCTGCGCGGTTTCCTCGACGCGGTCGCCGACACCCTGCCCCGGTCCCCCGCCGCCCGGCACGCCGCCGGCACCGACGCGTTCGCCGCGACGGCGCCACAGTCGCTACCCCGGCTGCGCGGCTGGGCCGAGGAGGTCCGCGCCGGTCTCGACTCCGGCGTGCGGGTCTCGATCCGGCTGGAGCCGGTCGACGGCGACCTGACCCGGCCCGGGCTGCGGGCGGTGGTGCAGGTGCACAGCCTCGTCGACCCGGCGCTGGTGGTCGACGCCGCCGCGCTGTGGCACGGCGACGTCGCCGGGTTCGGGCCCCGGGCCCGGCTCGACACCACGCTGGCGATCCGCCGCGCCGCCGGGGTCTGGCCGCCGCTGCGGCACCTGCTCGACGCCGCCGTCCCGGACGCGCTCCTGCTGACCGACGAGGAGGTCAGCGAGCTGGTCGCCGACGCCGCCGGCCGGCTCGGCACGGTCGGGGTGGCGGTGCACTGGCCCCGCGAGCTGACCGCCGGGCTCACCTCCCGGGCGGTACTCGGCGCCGCCGAGGCACCCCCGTCGGACCTGGCCACCTTCTTCGGCGGCGACGGGCTGCTCCGGGTCGACTGGCAGCTCGCCCTCGGCGGGCGACCGCTGACCGCCGCCGAACTGGACCTGCTCGCCGAGGAGCACCGGCCGGTGGTACGGCTGCGCGACCAGTGGGTACTCGTCGACCCGGAACTGGCCGCCCGGGCCCGCAAGCCGGGCCTGCCGCCGGTCGGCGCGATCGAGGCGCTCGGTGCGGCGCTGACCGGGACGGTGGAGGTCGACGGTCGGCCCGTCGAGGTCGACACGACCGGCTGGCTGGACGGGCTGCGGCGGCGGATCGCCGAGCCGGAGCGGGCCGGTGATCCGGAGCGGGTCGGGGTGCCGGCCGGGCTGACCGCCACCCTGCGGGACTACCAGCTACGCGGGCTGCGCTGGCTGGCCCGGATGACGGAGCTGGGGCTGGGCGGCTGCCTCGCCGACGACATGGGGCTCGGCAAGACGGTCACGCTGATCGCGCTGCACCTGCACCGGCAGGCGGATCCGGCGACCGCCGGCCCGACCCTGGTGGTCTGTCCGGCCTCGCTGCTCGGCAACTGGGAGCGCGAGATCGCCCGGTTCGCCCCCGGCACCCCGGTACGCCGATTCCACGGCGGGCGACGCAGCCTCGACGCGCTGGACGACGGGTTCCTGCTCACCACGTACGGGACGATGCGGCTCGACGCCGACCGGCTCGCCGAGGTGCGGTGGGGGCTGGTCGTCGCCGACGAGGCGCAGCACGTGAAGAACCGCGCCTCCGGTACCGCCCGGGCACTGCGCCGGATTCCGGCCGCTGCCCGGGTCGCCCTCACCGGCACCCCGGTGGAGAACAACCTGACCGAACTCTGGGCGATCCTGGACTGGACGACTCCCGGCCTGCTCGGCCCGCTGCCCCGGTTCCGGGCCCGGTGGGCGGCGCCGATCGAGTCCGGTCGGGATCCGGCGGCGGCGGGCCGGCTGGCCCGGCTGATCGCACCGTTCCTGCTGCGCCGCCGCAAGTCGGACCCGGGGATCGCCCCGGAGTTGCCGCCGAAGACCGAGACCGACCATTCGGTGGGGTTGACCGGCGAGCAGGCCGGGCTCTACGAGGCGGTGGTCCGGGAGACGCTGGCCCGGATCCGGGACAGCAGCGGGATGGCCCGCCGTGGTCTGGTGCTGGAGCTGCTGACCTCGCTGAAGCAGGTCTGCAACCATCCGGCGCACTACCTGCGGGAGACGCGGCCCCGGCTGGCCGGCCGTTCCGGCAAGCTGGAGCTGCTCGACGAGCTGGTCGACACGATCCTCGCCGAAGGCGGCGCGGTGCTGGTCTTCACCCAGTACGTCGCGATGGCCCGGCTGATCGAGCGGCACCTCGGCGACCGGGGCGTACCGACCGAGCTGCTGCACGGCGGCACCCCGGTGACCCGCCGCGACGAGCAGGTACGCCGGTTCGAGGCCGGTGAGGTGCCGGTCTTCCTGCTGTCGCTGCGGGCGGCCGGGACGGGGCTGAACCTGACCCGGGCCGACCATGTGGTGCACTACGACCGGTGGTGGAACCCGGCCGTCGAGGAGCAGGCCACCGACCGGGCGTACCGGATCGGGCAGACCCGTCCGGTGCAGGTGCACCGGCTGGTCACCGAGGGGACGGTCGAGGACCGGATCGCCGCCCTGCTCGCCGTCAAGCGGGACCTCGCCGACGCGGTGCTGACCGGTGGCGAGGCCGCGTTGACCGAACTCTCCGACGCCGAGCTGGCGTCCCTGGTCGAGTTGCGCAGGCCGGCATGAGCGCGATCGTCGACCGGTCCCGGAGCGTCGGCTCCGGGCCGGCCGTGGAAGGTGGGGGCGGATGAGCGGCGACGACCGGGTCCGGGGCTTTCCGGCGTTTCCGCCGGGGCGGCGTGCCCGCAGCAGCCGTTCCTGGTGGGGCGACGCCTGGATCCGGGCCCTGGAGGAGACCTCGCTGGACGAGACGCTGCTGCGCCGGGGGCGGCGGTCGGCGACGGCCGGGCACGTCGGGTCGATCACGGTCAGCCCGGGCCGGATCGCGGCCGAGGTGCACGACGGGGTGCGCGACGTGCCGTACCGGACCCGGGTCTTCGTGGAGCCGATGACCGACGCGCAGTGGTCCCGGTTCCTGGACCAGGTGGCGGCGAAGGCCGGGCACATCGCCGCGCTGCTCGACGGGGAGATGCCGCGCGACCTGGCGTCGTCGGCCGACGACGTCGGGGTCGCCCTGCTGCCGGGGCTCGGCGACCTGCAACCGGAGTGCGACTGCCCGGAGTGGGTCGCGGCGGCGTGCCGGCACGCCGCCGCGCTCTGCTACCAGGTGGCCTGGCTGCTCGACGCCGACCCGTTCCTGCTGCTGCTGATCCGGGGCCGGGGATCCCGGGAGGTGCTGGCCGAGCTGCGGCGCCGGGGGCAGCGGACGACGGCGGCCGCCCCGGCGGAGCAGCCGGCCGGCCGGGCGCCCGGTGCCGGGGTGCCGGCCGCGCTGGCGTACGCCCGACCGGACCCGCCGCTGCCGGACCCGCCGCCGGCGCCGGAGCCCGGGGCGTCCGGGCCGGTACTGCCGGACGCGCCGGGGATCGCCACGGAGGTGCTGCACGGGCTGGTCGAGAACGCCGCCGTACGGGCCGCCGCGCTGCTCGACGCCGCTTCGGGCGACCACGGCCCGCCGACCGTGCTGCCGGAGCGGGTGGACGCGGTCCGGCTCGCGGTCGGGGCGAGCGGTCCGGTGCTGGCCCGGCTGCGGCAGGCCGCCGGGCGTACCGCCCGGGAGTTCGGCCGGGCGGTACGGGCCTGGGAGTACGGCGGGCAGACCGGCCTTTCGGTGCTGGACGAGGCGTGGACGCCGCCGCCGGTACGGCTGGCCCGGGCCCGGGCCGACCTGACCGCCGGCTGGACCGGTGACGACCCGCCGGAGCCGCAGGTGTGGCGCAACCGGTGGACGTTTCCGGGTCACCGGGCCCAGTTGCGGTACGGCCGCGACGGCCGCTGGTACCCGTACCGGGAGTTGACCGGCGGCGACTGGTGGCCGGCCGGGGTACCCCGGGACGACCCGGCGGACGCCCTCGCCGACCTGCTCGGCGACTGACCGGCCCGCCGCTCGCCCGCACCCGGCCCGACCGCGCCGGCTGGGGGCGCGGCCGGCTCCGGAACGCGGCCAGCCGGCGGCGGCGAGCGGAATGCGGCGCGACGACGCCCGGTCAGCGGAATGCGGCAGGCCGGCGGCGGTGAGCGGATGCGGCCTGCCGATAACCCTGAGCGGATGCGGCGCGACGACGTCCGGTCAGCGGGGGTCGGCCAGGATGGCCCGGACCGGGCCGGACTTGGCTGCCGCCTCGGCGACCTCGGCCGCCGGGTCGCTGCCCCAGGTGATGCCGCCACCGGCCCAGACGTGCACCCGCTCGGCGTCGACCGCCACCGTCCGGATGGTCAGCCCCAGGTCGATCCGGTCCGGGCCGATCCAGCCGAGCCCGCCCATGCTGGCACCCCGGCCGACCGGTTCCAGGGCGGCGATCTGGGCCAGCGCGGCGAGCTTGGGCGCGCCGGTGACCGACCCGCCGGGGCAGACCGCGCGGAGCAGGTCGGCCAGCCCCCGCCCGTCGGCGAGGGTGGCCGAGACGGTCGACTCGGCCTGCCACAGGTTCGACCAGCGGCGGATGGCGTACAGCTCGTCGACCCGGACGGTGCCGGTGCGGGCGATCCGGGCCAGGTCGTTGCGCTCCAGGTCCACGATCATCACGTGTTCGGCGCGTTCCTTGGCGGATTCGAGCAGTTCTCGCCGGCCGGGGCCGGTCGCCGGCCGGGTGCCCTTGATCGGCCGGGTGTAGACCCGGCCGTCGGTCACCTCGACCAGGGTTTCCGGGGAGGCGCAGCCGATCGCCCAGCCGTGGCCGGTGAGCACGCTGCCGTACCGGGCGCCGGGGAGCCGGGCCAGCCGA
The DNA here is from genome assembly GCF_003030385.1 of Plantactinospora sp. BB1. Classification (NCBI taxonomy): domain Bacteria; kingdom Bacillati; phylum Actinomycetota; class Actinomycetes; order Micromonosporales; family Micromonosporaceae; genus Plantactinospora; species Plantactinospora sp. BB1. The sequence continues at coordinate 61,779 of NZ_CP028159.1, forward strand.
GCCAGTGCCGGCAGCGGGTCTCCGGCGTACCGGGCGCAGCCGTGGCCGACGACGTTGACCTGGTAGATCTCGCCGGCCGCGATGGCGTCCCGGGCCTGCCGGACCGCGTCGGCGTGCCGCTGCGGCGTCCAGCTCTCGATCCACGGGCCGAGTTCCCAGGGGGCGTCGGCTTCCCGGTGCACGCCGTCGAAGCGAATCCGGTGGTCGTGGACCGGATGCCGCCGGGTTCGGCCGGCCGCCGGGGCGGTGCCGTGCCGGTAGACCACCGCGACCAGGTCGGGGACGGCGGGTGCCGGGCTGGCCGGGCCGGCGGCGGCGCCGACCATCCGGGCTCCGGCGGCGGCGGAGACGAAGACGGCGGCGCCGCAGACCGTGCCGGCCGGGCCGTCCGGCGGATGGACGCCGGGCCGGGTCAGGTCGCGGACCGGGAGGCCGTGCCCGGCGAGGAACTCCTCCAGCAGCGTGGCGGGGTCGTCCGGGCCGTCGGCCGGGCATTGAAGCCGGTCGTGTTCGACGAGCCGGGGTACGCAGCTCGCGGGCGCTCCCGGTGGCGCAAATGGGAGCGCTTCCACGACGTACGGCTGGATCTGCCTCATCCGAAAAGAGGATTTCCTCGGTCAGAGACGGATACCCGCTCGTCATCACAGGGCGTGAAGGGGTACCGTCCGTCACTGGTCATGTGAACCATGCCACAGCGCCCCCATAGTCCGGAGAACCCGATGTGCCAGCACGAACCGACCTGCCCCTCCGCTGAAGCAACCGACCGGGAAGCGGCCCGAGTCCTCGCCTGCTTCCGTGAGCAGGGGTGGAGCCTGCTCTGCAATGGCGTCATCCTCTTCGAGGACACCGGCGAGCTGCTGCCCGACGGCAGCACCATAGCGCCGCACCGCGGTCCGGCCCGGCACGCCCTGGTCGGCTGATTCATCACTTACAGTGACCGGCCGGCGCCTGGTGTGCCGGCCGGTCACTCGTGTTCTCAGTTCTCGAACGCCTCGGGCGGCGGGCAGGCGCAGACCAGGTTCCGGTCTCCGTAGGCGCCGTCGATGCGGCGTACCGGCGGCCAGTACTTCGCCTGCCGGTCGACCCCGCCGGGATAGCCGGCCACGGACCGGGGGTACGGGTGCGGCCACTCGTCGCCGGTCACCATCGCCGCGGTGTGCGGCGCGTTGGCGAGCGGGTTGTCCCCCTTCGGCCACTCCCCCGCCCCGACCTTGTCGATCTCGGCCCGGATGGCGATCATCGCCTCGCAGAACCGGTCGAGTTCGGCGAGGTCCTCGCTCTCGGTCGGTTCCACCATCAGGGTGCCGGCGACCGGGAACGACATCGTCGGGGCGTGGAAACCGTAGTCGATCAGCCGCTTCGCCACGTCGTCGACGCTGACCCCGGTCGCCTTGGTCAACGGCCGCAGGTCGAGGATGCACTCGTGCGCGACGAGGCCCTTGTTGCCGGCGTAGAGCACCGGGTAGTGGCCGCGCAGCCGGGCGGCGACGTAGTTGGCGGCGAGTACCGCCACCCCGGTGGCCCGGCGCAGCCCGTCCGGCCCCATCATCCGCAGGTACGCCCACGGGATCGGCAGGATCCCGGCCGAGCCGTACCGGGCGGCCGAGACCGCGGGCCGGCCCTCGGTGTCGCGCGGGTCGCCGGGCAGGTACGGCGCCAGGTGTGCCCGTACCGCCACCGGGCCGACCCCGGGGCCGCCGCCGCCGTGCGGGATGCAGAACGTCTTGTGCAGGTTCAGGTGTGACACGTCGGCGCCGAACCGGCCCGGCTTGGCGTACCCGAGCAGGGCGTTGAGGTTGGCGCCGTCGACGTAGACCTGGCCGCCGGCGTCGTGCACCCTGGCGCAGAGGGCGGCGATGCCGGCCTCGTAGACACCGTGGGTGGACGGGTAGGTGACCATGATCGCGGCGAGGGTGTCCCGGTGCGCCTCGATCTTGCGGTCGAGGTCGGCCAGGTCGATGTCGCCGTCGGGGTCGCAGCCGACCACCACCACCCGCATCCCGGCCATCACCGCGCTGGCCGCGTTGGTGCCGTGTGCCGAGGACGGGATCAGGCAGACGTCCCGGTGTCCCTCGCCCCGGTCGCGGTGGTAGGCGCGGATCGCCAGCAGGCCGGCGAGTTCGCCCTGCGAGCCGGCGTTCGGCTGCACGCTGACCGCGTCGTAGCCGGTCACCTCGGCGAGCCAGCCCTCCAGGGTGCCGACCAGGTCGCGGTAGCCGGCGGTCTGCTCCTCCGGCGCGAACGGGTGGATGTTGGCGAACTCGGGCCAGCTCACCGGTTCCATCTCGGTGGTGGCGTTCAGCTTCATCGTGCAGGAGCCGAGCGGGATCATGCCCCGGTCCAGGGCGTAGTCGAGGTCGGCGAGCCGGCGCAGGTAGCGCAGCATCGCGGTCTCGGAGTGGTGTGACCGGAAGACCGGGTGGGTCAGGTAGTCGCTGTCGCGGGCGAGGTCGGCCGGCAGTGCGGCCGGCGGCTGCCCGGTGGCCGGGGTCACCGGCTGCCCGGCGACGGCGCCGAAGGCGTCCCAGACGGTTGTCAGGTGTGCCTCGGTGGTGGTCTCGTCGCAGGCGATCCCGACGTGGTCGGCGTCGACCGGTCGCAGGTTGACGCCGCGTCGCACGGCCTCGGCGACCACCTCGGCGGCCCGGCCGGGGAACCGGGCGAGCACGGTGTCGAAGAACGTCTCGTGCACGATCTCGACGCCGTCGAGGGTGCGCAGCCCGGCGGCGAGGGTGGCGGCCCGGTGGTGGGTGCGTTCGGCGATCGCCCGCAGCCCGGCCGGGCCGTGGTAGACGGCGTACATGCTGGCCATCACGGCGAGCAGCACCTGGGCGGTGCAGATGTTGCTGGTCGCCTTCTCCCGGCGGATGTGCTGTTCCCGGGTCTGTAGCGCCAGCCGGTAGGCGCGGTCGCCGGCCGCGTCCCGGGAGACTCCGACCAGCCGGCCGGGCAGCATCCGCTCCAGGCCGCCCCGGACCGCCAGGTAGCCGGCGTGCGGGCCGCCGAAGCCCATCGGTACGCCGAACCGCTGGGTGGTACCGGCGGCGATGTCGGCGCCGATCTCGCCGGGCGGGCGGAGCAGGGTCAGCGCGAGCAGGTCGGCGGCGACGGTGACCAGTGCCCCGGCGGCGTGCGCGGCCTCGACCAGCCCGCTGTGGTCGCGGACCGCGCCGGAGGCGCCCGGGTACTGGAGGTGCAGGCCGAAGAACTCCGCCGGCAGCGGCTCGGCGGCAAGGTCGAGTACGCGTACCTCGATGCCGAGCGGTTCGGCCCGGGTAGCGAGTACGGCGAGGGTCTGCGGCAGGGTGTCGGCGTCGACGACGTACACGTTGCTCTTGTTCTTGCCGGCGCGGCGGGCGAGTGTCATCGCCTCGGCGGCGGCGGTGCCCTCGTCGAGCATGGAGGCGTTCGCGGTGGCCAGCCCGGTCAGGTCGGTGACCATGGTCTGGAAGTTCAGCAGCGCTTCGAGCCGGCCCTGGCTGATCTCCGGCTGGTACGGCGTGTACGCGGTGTACCAGGCCGGGTTCTCCAGCACGTTGCGGCGGATCACCGCCGGGGTGTGGGTACCGGAGTAGCCGAGTCCGATCATGGAGACGGCGACGGTGTTCCGGGCGGCGAGCGCGCGCAGCTCGGCGGCGACCTCCTCCTCGGTGGCGGCCGGCGGCAGGTCGAGGTCGCCGGTCCAGCGGATCACCTCGGGGATCGCGGCGTCCATCAGGTCGTCGACGGAGTGGTAGCCGACGGTCTCCAGCATCCGGCGCATCGCGTCGGCGTCGGGGCCGATGTGCCGGTCGGCGAAGGCTCCGCCGTCGCGGGTGGGCTGCTGTGCTGTGGTCATGGGGGACGCTCCCGGGCGAGGTCGACGCTGCAACCTCCCCCTCTGTCACGCTCCGCGACGTCGCGGGCGCTCCACAGTCGCCTGCCCGCGGGCTCCTTTTGCCTGAGAGGTTCCGGGGAGGATTTGCCCCTTCGGCGCCGCCCCACGCTGCCGGGCGGTCTCTCGCTCGCGAGTGTTGTCGGCGTTGGCAACGGTACCAGTGACCGGATTTCCGGCTGGTTTCGACCGCGCCCCGTTGATCACGATCGACGCCGGCCGCCGGGGCGTAGCCGGTGCCGCCCGTCCCGTCCGGCAGGGAGGGCAGAACCGGTTAAGTGCCACCGGACCGGCCCGTCCCGGCCCCGCTTCCCGGTCACGTCGTACGTGCCGGGCCCGGTGGGTGGCGGCGGCGGAAATCGCTTTCCGTCTATTGACTGTGAACCGGTTCGGTGTTGTCATCGATCTCACCTGCCCGGGACCCCTGGTGGCGACCCGTGGCGAAATCCCCGAACCGGGAGGCAACGATGCGCCGTACCCTCGCCCGCCGGCTGCTCGCCACGCTGGCCACGGCGACGCTGGCCGTCGGTGTGACCGCCGGCTGCGGTGACGACGGTGACTCGTCCGCCGACGCCGAGGGCAAGATCATCAACGTCCTCTCGGGGACGAACGCCGGGTTCGTACCGAACTTCAACCCGTTCTCCCAGAACAGCGTCGCCGGCACGATGAGCGTGCTCTACGAGTCGCTGCTCTATTTCAACGCCGCCCGGGCCGACGACGTGCAGCCGCAGCTCGCCACCGCCTACGAGTTCGCCGACGACGGGCGGCGGCTGAACCTGACCATCCGGGAGGGGGTGAAGTGGACCGACGGGAAGCCCTTCTCGGCCGAGGACGTCGCCTTCACCTTCAACCTGATCCGGGACAACCCGAAACTCAACCAGAACGGCCTGCCGATCGTCGAGGCGGTCGCCACCGACCCCACGCACGTCTCGGTCACGTTCAGCCAGGGCGTCTACACCCGGCTCAACCTGATCGCCGGCCGGACCTGGATCGTGCCGAAGCACATCTGGTCGACCATCGCCGACCCGTCCGCCTTCACCAACGAGAAGCCGGTCGGCACCGGGGCGTTCATGCTCGCCTCGTTCAGCCAGCAGAACTACGTCTTCGAGCGCAACCCCAACTACTGGGAGACCGGCAAGCCGAAGATCAAGGGGATGCGGTTCCAGCAGTTCGCCAGCGCCGACAGCGCGATCGCGGCGCTCGCCGCCGGGCAGCTCGACTGGGCCGGATCGTTCATCGCCGACATCGAGAAGCAGTACGTCAGCAAGGACCCGAAGCACAACAAGTACATCAACGAGTCGCAGCTCTACCTGACCAACCTGATCCCGAACCTGGACCGGGCACCGTTCGACAGCGCCGCCGTCCGCAAGGCGATCAGCCTGGCCCTGGACCGCGACCAGATCATCCGGCTGGCCTTCTCCGGCTACGGCAAGGAGGCCAGCCCGGCCCAGCTGCCCCGGCCGCTCTGGGACGACTACATCAAGCCGGAATACAAGGACCGGAAGCTGGAGTTCGACCCGGCCCGGGCCGAGCAGACCCTCCAGGCCGACGGCTGGGCCAAGGGCGCCGACGGGATCTACGCCAAGGCCGGCCGGCGGCTCTCCTTCACGGTCAAGGTCGTGCAGGGCTACAACGACTACATCTCCGCGCTCCAGATCATGACCCAGTCGCTGAAGTCGGTCGGGATCGAGATGAAGACCCAGGAGGTCTCCTTCACCGCCTTCTCCACCGACCAGCAGACCGGCGACTTCGAGATGATCATCACGAACCTCTACAGCGAGGGCACCGCGTACTCCTGGTACAGCCGGGCGTTCTCCAGCAAGCGGACCGCGCCGCTGGGCCAGCAGGCCGGCTCCAACTACGGCCGCTTCCGCAACGCCGCCGTCGACGCGGCACTGCTAGCGATGGAGAACACCCCGCCGGACCAGCGCGACGCGATCAGGGAACAACTCTTCAAGATCCAGGATGTGATCGTCGAGGAGCTGCCGTACATCCCGCTCCAGCAGTCCGCCTCGCTGATCGAGTACCGCACCGAGAACCTCGGCAACTTCCCCACCGAGGAGAACCACTACGCGCTGACCACCCCGTACAACGGGCCGGACATGGGGATCGTGGCCAAGAACCTCACCCCGGCCGGCTGAGCCGCCCCGATGCGCTACCTGCGGCGCAAGGCGCTGTTCTACCTGGTCGCGGTCTGGGCCGCGGTGACCCTCAACTTCCTCATCCCCCGGCTGATCAAGGGCAATCCGGTCGACGCCGTACTGGCCAAGACCCAGAACATGACCCCGATGTCGCCGGACGCCCGCCGCGCCCTGGAGTTGCAGTTCGGGGTCACCGACGACCCGCTGTGGCAGCAGTACCTCGGCTATCTCGGCAACCTGCTGCGCGGCGAGTTCGGGCTCTCGGTCAGCTACTACCCGACCCCGGTGTCGAAGGTGCTCAGCCAGAGCCTGCCGTGGACGGTGGTGATGGTCGGCGTCGCCACCGTACTCAGCGTGCTGCTCGGGATCACCCTCGGCATGCTCGCCGGCTGGCGGCGCGGCACCTGGCTGGACGCGCTGGTGCCGACCACCACCTTCCTGGCCGCCATCCCGTACTTCTGGCTCGCCCTGGTGCTGCTCTACCTGCTCGGCGGGATCCTCGGCTGGTTTCCGCTGAACAGCGGCTACAGCTACGAGACCACCATCGGCTTCAACTGGCCGTTCCTGCGCAGCGCGATCTACCACGCCGTGCTGCCGGCCGCCTCGATCGTGCTCGCCTCGGTCGCCGGCTGGCTGCTCGGGATGCGCAACATGATGGTCTCGACGATGGCCGAGGACTACGTGCTGACCGCCGAGGCCAAGGGGCTCCGCCCGCGCCGCATCATGATCCAGTACGCGGCGCGCAACGCCGTACTGCCCAGCGTCGCCGGGTTCGCCATCACCCTCGGCTTCGTGGTCAGCGGCTCCATCGCCACCGAGATCGTCTTCTCCTATCCCGGCGTCGGGATGACCCTGGTTGCCGCCGTCGCCAACGCCGACTACCCACTGTTGCAGGGCATCTTCCTGGTCATCTCGCTGGCCGTGCTCGGCGCCAACTTCGTCGTCGACCTGCTCTACGCGGTGATCGACCCCCGTACCCGGCAGGCCGGCTGATGGCGACCATCGAGACCCAGCGCGACGTGACCGGCGAGGTCGTACCCGGCGTCGTGGTGCCGACCCGCCGGCCCCGCTGGCGCGGCCTGCTGCGCTCCCGCAAGCTCGCCGCCGGACTGGCCATCGTCGGCTTCTTCGCCCTGGTCGCCGTGCTCGGCCCGCTGCTGGTCGACGACCCGAACCAGGTCAGCGACGACCGGCTGCTCGCCCCGTCGGCCGAACACCTGCTCGGCACCACCACCACCGGCCAGGACGTGTTCCGGCAACTCGTCGCCGCCACCCGGGGCTCGATGCTGGTCGGCCTGGTCGTCGGGCTGCTCGCCACCGTCGTGTCGGTGCTGGTCGGCGTCCTCGGCGGCTACGCCGGCGGACACACCGACGAGAGCCTCTCGCTGGTCAGCAACGTCTTCCTGGTACTGCCCGGCCTGCCGCTGGTCGTCCTGATCACCGACTACGTGCAGACCCGGGGCGCCCTGGCGATCGCGTTGATCGTCTCGTTCACCGCCTGGGCCGGCTCCGCCCGGGTACTGCGGGCACAGACCCTGTCGCTGCGCTCCCGCGACTACGTCGACGCCGCCCGGGTCAGCGGCGAACCCGGCTGGCGGATCGTCACCTTCGAGATCCTGCCGAACCTGCTGCCGCTGATCGCCGCCCAGTTCGTCTTCGCCGTCATCGGCGGCATCCTCACCGAGGCCGCGCTCGCCTTCCTCGGCCTCGGCGGCGCCGGCTCCTGGGGCACGATGCTCTACTTCGCGCAGAACTCGCAGGCGCTCTCCCAGGGCGCCTGGTGGTGGTTCGTCCCGCCCGGGCTCTGCATCGCGCTGGTCGGCGCCGGACTCGCACTGATCAACTTCAGCCTCGACGAGCTGATCAACCCGAGGCTGCGGGTCCCCCGCCGCCCCCGACGGACCGGACCGGCATGACCCTCGACACCACACCCCCACCGGCGGTCACCGGCACCGACGTGGTGCTGTCGGTCCGCGACCTCAGCGTCGTCTACGACGGCGCCGACCCGGTCCGGGCGGTCCGCGACGTCAGCTTCGACCTGGGTCGCGGCGAGGTCCTCGGCATCGCCGGCGAGAGCGGCTGCGGCAAGTCCACCCTCGCCTACGCCATCACCCGGCTACTCAAGCCGCCCGGCCGGGTCACCTCCGGCGAGGTCTTCTTCCACCCCACCGACGGCCCGCCGGTCGACCTGTCGACACTGCACGGGGAGGCGCTGCGCCGGTTCCGCTGGAACCGGGTCGCGATGGTGTTCCAGGGGGCGATGAACGCCCTCAACCCGGTGCTGTCGGTACGCCGCCAGCTCGCCGACGTCTTCACCGCGCACCGCCCCGAACTACGCCGCGCCGAGCGGGAACAACGCTGCCGGGAACTGCTCGACCTGGTCGGGATCGGCCCGGAACGGCTCTCGGCGTACCCGCACGAACTCTCCGGCGGGATGCGCCAGCGGGTACTGATCGCGATGGCGATGGCGCTGCGCCCGGACGTGGTGGTGATGGACGAGCCGACCACCGCGCTCGACGTGGTGGTGCAGCGCGACATCCTGACCGAGATCGACCGGCTCCGGGCCCGGTTCGGCTTCGCGGTCGTCTTCATCACCCACGACCTCTCCCTGCTGCTGGAGATCAGCGACCGGCTCGCCGTGATGTACGGCGGCCGGATCGTCGAGTACGGCCGCGCCGCCGACCTGCACGCCGCGCCGGGGCACCCGTACACGGTCGGACTGCTGCGCTCCTTTCCCAGCCTGCGCGGGGAGCGGACCGTGCTGCACGGTATCCCGGGCAGCCCGCCGGACCTGTCCCGGCCGATCACCGGCTGCGCGTTCACCGCCCGCTGCCCGTACGCCTTCGACGCCTGCCACCGGATCGACCCGCCGCTGCTGACCGCCGGCAGTACCCGGGCCGCCTGCCTGCACCACGACCCGGCGCTGCGCCCCGACGGACCACCGGCCGGGCTGCGGGCCGGCCGGTTCCATCCCGCCGACCCGACACCGGCCCCCGGACCGCCCGACCCGACACCGGCCCCCGGACCGGCACCGGAGCCCCGCCGCACCGACCCGCCGCCGCCACCACCGACCGGGCCGGGCGCCGACCCGCCGACCGGGCCGGGCGTCGACCCGCCGCCGGTCGGGAACGGTTCCGCCGGAGGTGGCGACCGATGACCACGCTGACGGTCAGCCACCTGAGCAAACACTTCCCGCTGCGGGACGGGCGGCGCCGCCGCACCCTGCGGGCCGTCGACGACGTCTCCTTCGAACTGCGCTCCGGGCAGACGGTGGCGCTGGTCGGCGAGAGCGGCAGCGGCAAGTCGACGATCGCCCGGATGCTGGTCCGGCTCACCCCGCCGACCGCCGGCGAGATCCGCCTCGACGGCACCCCGGTGGCGGCCGGTCACCGGGCGGTCCGCCGCTACCGCCGGGACGTGCAGATGGTGTTCCAGGACCCGTTCGGGTCACTGAACCCGGCACACACCGTCGAATACCACCTGCGGCGGCCGCTGCGGCTGCACGGGGTCGCCCGCTCCGCCGACGACGTCCGGGCGGCCGTGCACGACCTGCTGACCCGGGTCAACCTCACCCCCGCCGACCAGGTCGCCCGCCGGCTTCCGCACGAACTCTCCGGCGGGCAGCGGCAGCGGGTCGCGATCGCCCGCGCCCTGGCACCCCGGCCCCGGATCCTGCTCGCCGACGAGCCGGTGTCGATGCTCGACGTGTCGATCCGGCTGGAGATCCTCAACCTGATCGACCGGCTCAAGCGGGAGGAGGAACTGGCCGTGCTGTACGTCACCCACGACCTCGCCACCGCCCGCTACTTCGCCTCCTCGATCATGGTGTTGTACCGGGGCCAGGTGGTCGAGTCCGGCCCGAGCGACGAGGTGATCCTGCGCCCCGCGCACCCGTACACCCAACTGCTGGCGTCGGCGGCGCCGGACCCGGGCCGCCCGCGTACCGCCGCGCCGGGCGGGATGCGGGCACTGCGCGGCGGGCAGCAGACGGCGACCGACAGCGGCGGCTGCCTGTTCCGGGACCGCTGCCCGGCGGCGATGGAGGTCTGCCGCACCGAGGTGCCGGAGTTCCCGGTCGGCGCCGCTCACCTGGCCCGGTGCTGGCTGCACCGGCCCGACAACGGCGGGCCCCGCCCCGCCGACGGGTCGGCCGGGCAGCCGTAGCCGCCGGTCAGGGCCCCGGACACGGCCCGCCGACGGGTCGGCCCTAGCCGGCGGTCGGGGCCGCGCCCGGCACCGTCAGCGACACCCGGCCGTCGGCCAGCTTGTAGAACATCCCGACGACGTCGCACCGGCCGGCGGCGACCGCGTCGGCGAGTTCGGTACCCGGCCCGGTGATCGTCTCGATGGTGTGCCGGGTGTGTATCGCGGCGATTCCGGCGTCGTCGCTGACCTGCCGCGCCTGGGCGGCCTCGATGCTCGGGGTGACCCGCTCGACGATGGCGCCCAGGTCCCGGCCGGGTAGCCGGGCACCGTCCAGGGCCGCCCGGGTGGCCTGGATCGCCCCGCAGGTGTCGTGGCCGAGGACGACGACCAGCGGCGCCCCGAGCACCACCACGCCGTACTCGATGCTGGCGGTCACCTCCGGGCCGACGATGTGCCCGGCGGTGCGGACCACGAACAGATCACCGAGGCCCCGATCGAAGATGATCTCGGCGGCGAGTCGGGAGTCGGAGCAGCCGAAGACCACCGCGAACGGCCGCTGCGCCGCCGCGACCACCGCCCGGTGCTCGGCGTCCTGGTGCGGGTGGATCCGGGTACCGGCGACGAACCGCTCGTTGCCGGCGAGCAGCTCGTCGAGCGCCTCGGTGGGAGTGGCCGGCCGATGGTCCAGGTATGCCATGACATTCCCTTTCGACGTCACCACCTTCCGGTGGTGAGGCGAGGTCGACGCCTTCGGCGACCTGATGCGTACCGATCAGATATCACGGAACGTCCGCTCCGGCAGCCCGGACCCGGGCCGACCGTGATCGACGGAACACCGGCCGGCGTCCGACCGGGAAACCCGCACCCGAACAGGCTACGGCCCGCCGCCCGCGCCGGCCGGCCGCCACGCGGCCGGACCGGATCGACGAACCCCGCAACGACCCTCCTCCCGAGGTCCGACGCGGCGGCGGCGGAGCGGCGGACCCGACCCTCCGGGCGGCCCGGGCCGAACCAGGTTCAATAGGGTGGCGAGGGTGACCTACCTTGCCGCGGACGACCGCTACGACTCGATGACCTACCGCAGGGCCGGCCGCAGCGGCCTGCGACTGCCCGCCATCTCGCTCGGCCTCTGGCACAACTTCGGCGACGAACGGCCGTGGCAGCAGCAGCGGGAGATCTGCCGCCGGGCGTTCGATCTCGGAGTCACCCACTTCGACCTGGCCAACAACTACGGCCCGCCGGCCGGCTCCGCCGAGGAGAACTTCGGTCGTACCCTCGCCGCCGACCTCGCCCCGTACCGCGACGAGCTGGTCATCTCCACCAAGGCCGGCTACTACATGTGGCCCGGCCCGTACGGCGAGTGGGGCTCCCGCAAGTACCTGGTCTCGTCGCTGGACCAGTCGCTGCGCCGGATGGGCCTCGACTACGTCGACATCTTCTACCACCACCGGCCCGACCCGGACACCCCGCTGGAAGAGACGATGGCGGCGCTGGACGCGGTCGTCCGGGCCGGCAAGGCCCTCTACGTCGGACTGTCGAACTACACCTCGGAGCAGACCCGGCAGGCCGCCGCGATCCTGCAACGACTCGGTACGCCGCTGCTGATCTCGCAGCCGTCGTACTCGATGCTCAACCGGTGGATCGAGGCGGACCGGCTGCTCGACACCCTCGAAGAGGCCGGCGCCGGCTGCATCGCCTACAGCCCGCTCGCCCAGGGCGTGCTGACCGACCGCTACCTGGACGGCATCCCGGCCGACTCACGGATCCGCACCAGCGTCTTCCTCAACGAGAGCGACCTCGACGAGACGACCATGGCGACCGTACGGGCGCTGCACGCCATCGCGCAGCGGCGCGACCAGTCCCTGGCCCAGCTCGCGCTCGCCTGGGCACTGCGGGACCCCCGGATGACCAGCCTGATCATCGGAGCGAGCAGCGTCGCGCAGCTTGAGACGAACGTGGCCGCGCTGGAGAACCTGACCCTCACCGACAGCGAACTCGCCGAGATCGGCGGCCACCTGACCGTCGACTGACCGCACGGCTCGGACCGCGACGACGGAAGCCGGACCGGGACGACGGCGAAGCGTGACACCGGTCCTCCCGGCCCGGCACGTCCCGGCGGGCGGCTACCCGAGCCGTCCGTGCGGGGCGCCGCTGGGCCGGGGGGGCGAGGCGGTGGCGTAGTCGGCCAGCGTGATGGCGTCCGCCTTCTGGAACTGCCGGGCGAGGATGTGGCGCATCGGCCAATGACCCAGCATCCGCATCGACTGGTTCCGCAACCAGATCATCGACCGGGTCCGGGGCGCGCATCCGCCCGGGTGCCAGCCCTCGGACGGGTGCCAGCCGTCGGAGCGGCGGTACCGGCACGGAGATCCAGGCCCAGCCAACCCGGCCACACCGACGGACTGGGCCCGGCCCGACACCCTCACATCTGCCGTGGCGGCTGTTGCTGCTGCTCCGGACGCGGCGACAGAGCCGGCCGGACGACACCCGGCGGCGTCGTGGCGCCGATCCCCGCACCTGCCTCCCGGACGATCCGGTCCATGGTCCGGGCCAGATGCTCACTGCCGTCGTCGAGATGCCGGGCCGCCGCCTGCATGTGCGAAATCATCATCTCGCCGAAGATCCGCAGCGCCTCCCGGGTCGCGACCGTGTCGTCGAAACTCGACCCGGCCGACGCCCGGTACTCCTGCACCGCCCGCTCCGCCTCGTTCCGGGCATCCTCGGCCGCCGCCCGCAGATAGTTCTCGTACTGCACCCGGGCGTACTCGGCGACCCGGCGGGCGTAGTCGTGCGCCTGGGCGATGATCTGCTCGGCCTCCCGCTGCGCCGCCGAGAGCAGGTTGACCTCCTTCGCCCCCGGCAACTGCGGCCGGTTGTCGGCACTCGGCAACACCCCGTGCCGGTGCAGCTCCACATGGTCGTGCAGCCGCTGGTTCTCCGCCCGCAGATCCGCCACCTGGGTCGCCAACAGGTCCAACTCGTCGGCCACCTGATGCCGGAACCGGTCGACGTCCCGCTCGTCGAAACCGCGCCGGGTGAACGACGACGTGCTGAACTCCCACCGCCGGACCCGGTCCGCGGTGATCCGCACCCGGGGACTGGGACCCGACACCGCCGTGGCGCGGTCGTACTCGCTGATCGGGCTGGCGCTCACTGCGTACCTCCGTCTGCCGGCCGCTGCTCCTGCACGTCACCGATCCGCCGCCCGGGCGAATACCACTGCCCGCCCAACGCCTCGTAGTGCAGTTGCCCGGCGTGGTAACCCGCCTGCGCCAAAGCGTTGACCGCACCCGACACCATCGGATCGGACCCGCAGACGAAGACGTGCCGGTTGCGCCAGTCGCCGTCGGCGAGGGCGCGGTCCACCACCTGGACGAACTCTCCGGGCCGGGACGGGTCGGCATTGACCACGTACGTCACCCGCAACCATGGGCACGACGCCACCAGCTTCTCGGTCGCGTCGACGTCGTAGAACTCGGTACGGGACCGGGCACCGACGTAGGCGTCGACCCGCCGGCCCCCGCCGGTCGCCGCCACCTGCTCCACCAGCGCCTTCAACGGCGCCCAACCGGTACCGTTGGCCAGCAGCAGCAGGTCACCACCGCCGGACGCCTGGCGCAACGTCAGCCGCTCCCCCACCGGCGCCGCCAGATGCACCTGGTCACCGACGCTGGTCGCATACACCAGCCGGGAACTCACCGCCCCACCCGGCGCCGCCCGCACGTGCAACTCGATCGTGCCGTCGCTGCGCGGTGCGTTCCCCGGCGAGTAGTAGCGCCACGCCCGGGTCGCCGGACTCGACACCCCGATCGACTGACCCGCCTCGAACGGCAGCAGGTACTGCGGCCGCAGCGTCAACACCGCGATGTCGAACGTCCGCGGCTCGTGCGCGACGACCTCACCGACCCACCACGGCGGGCTGACATTCTCCGCCGTCGTCGCACCGTCGATCATCACCTTCGAGACCAGCCCGTACGCCGCCGTCCAGTCCTGGGCCAGATCCTCGGTCCAGTGCTCGCCGAGGAAATGCGCCAGCGTGGCCAGCAGCGCCTCACCGACCGCCGGATAGTGCTCCGGCCGGACCGCGAACTTGCGGTGGTCGGCGCCGAGCGAGTGCAGGAAACCGACGAGCTGGTCCACCTGGTCCACATTCGACACGACGTGACCGAGCGCGGTGACCAGCCGGTCCCGCTGTCCGGCCATGTTCGTCGGGAACATCTGCCGGATGTCGGGATGGGCGAGGAACAGGGTCGAATAGAAGTAGAGCGGCACCTGGTCGCCGTGCCCGGCGACCAGGTGCCAACTCTGCTTGAGACGAGCGATGTCCACGGGTCAGACGCCCGCGGAGGTGCCGCTCGACACCACCTGGTCGCGCACCGAACCCAGCGTCGCCCGTACGTCGTCCAGGATGTCGTCCGGCACACCGAGACCGGTCAGGGTGTCGACCAGGTGCGCACCGACCCGGGCGTAGTGCTCCTCCGGAATGTTCAGCGGCTGGTGCGCCTCGGCCAGGTCCCGGCCGGCGTAGTTGTTCGGCCCGCCGAGCACCACGGTCAGCATCAGCACCATGTGCCGCCGCTGCTCCTCCATGTTCACCGAGGTGAAGTAGCCGACCAGTTCCGGGTCGGCGAGCACCCGGTCGTAGAACAGCCGCACGGCCGCCTTGACCGACTCCGCCCCGCCGATCCGCTCGTAGTGCGAGGGGCGGGCAGCCGAACCGTTACCGTTGGTCGGGGCGCCGTCCGCGGGGGATGGCACGGCGCTGTCTTGTGGATCCGTCACGGTCTTCCTTCCGGCGCGACGGGGATCGCGCGGCGAGTGGGGGCGTAGCACCGACAGTGCCGACCCGGCGGGCGGATGGCCGACGGGTGACACTGGGTGGGGACACTACCGCGCCCACCCGTTCTGTGTCATCCAACCCGAATCGGTGTCATCCATACCCAACCGGCTCGGCAATCATCGGGCTCGATCCGATCCGGACCATCATCCCCATCGGACGCCGCTCCGGCCACCCCGGTCACCGTCAGCGACGACCACACCGCCGGCATCGGGCCTGCGTCAACCGGCGAGCGCGTCCCGTACCCCCGGCTCGACCGGCCCCAGAAACACCGGATCCCGCCCGCTCACCACGTCGTAGACCGCCTTCACCGCCGCGAAGTGTTCCCGAAACCCGCCCCACCGCCAGGCCCGCTCGAACCGGCGTACCGAATCGTCACCGACACCGACCGCGTCCAGGCCGACCCGCCGACACACCGTGACCGCCCGCTCGATGTGGAAGCTCTGGGTGACCACAATGGCCCGATCGACACCGAAGATCCGCCGAGCCCGCGAACACGAGTCGTAGGTGTCGAACCCCGCATGGTCCTGCACCACCAGCCGGGCCGGCACACCCCGCTCCACCAACCAGCGACTCATCGCACCCGGCTCGTCGTACGCCGAACTCCGATGGTCCCCGGAGACCAGAACCGCCCGGACCTTGCCCGCCCGGAGCAACTCCCTCGCCAACTCCAGCCGAGCGGCCAGGAACGGCGCCGGAGTACCGTCCGGATCCACCCGGGCACCCAGCACCAGCGCCACCGGCGCCGCCGGAACCTCGGCTGGCTGATACACGTGCTCCCGCGCCGACTGCCGCACCCAGACCACACTGCCGACCACCGACACCGGCAACAGCAGCGACACGACCAGGACCCCGGACACCACCAGCCGACGCCAACGACGGCCGGCGAACCGACGCCGACGGTCGGAACCGGACGACCCGGCCGCAGCACCGGGCGACGAAGCAGACGGCATACCGCCAATTATGCGATAATGATCAAGACGGGCCGGCGGCGGCGACCCCGGACCGGTACACCTCGACACCCCGGCCCCGACGCGCCTCCCGGCGCGCGACGTCAGCCCGCGCGGCGCCGGGCCCGGCGCGCCGCCAACTCGTCACCGGCCGCCGTGGCCGACGACTCCGGCGACTCCCCCGCCAACGGCGTCTCCCCGGCCGGCTCCGCCGGCAGATGCGACAGCGAGCCCTGGACCTCCTTGAACGCCCCACCGATGGCGATCCCGAACACCCCCTGCCCACCCTGCAACAGGTCGACGACCTCCTCCGGAGACCGACACTCGTAAACCGTCGTCCCGTCCGAGATCAGCGTGATGCCGGCCAGATCCGCCACCCCACGCGACCGCAGCGCGTCGATCGCCCGCCGGATGTTCTGCAACGAGACCCCCGCGTCCAGCAGCCGCTTGACCACCTTCAGCACCACCAGGTCCCGGAACGAGTAGAGCCGCTGCGTCCCCGACCCCGAGGCGTCCCGCACACTCGGCACCACCAGCGCCGTACGCGCCCAGTAGTCCAACTGCCGGTAACTGATCCCGACAGCGTGGCACGCCGTCACACCCCGATAGCCGACCGAGCCGTCCTCCACCGACGACCCGGCCACCGGGTCGTCCTCCGCCACCCGACGAGACCCGTCGACGTGCCGCTGATCCAAACCCTGAGGATTCGACCTACCCGGATCAGGGTCCTGTGGCTCATGCATCGGACAACCTCCCCGCCCGTGCGGTGACACGTCGTTTCCGGGACGTGCACCCCTCGACAGGCCAACCCTATAGCCCGGCTGGAGGCTTCCCCCGCAGGAAATGCCGCGACACGCCGCACACGGGGATCACCGCAGGGTTACCCCACGGCCAATCGATCGTTACCCCGGCACCAGCCCACCACCGGCGACCCGACAGCCGCCGCCGAGCCCGCGATCAGCCGGCGAAGTCCTCCGGGCGGACCTGCTCCAGGAACTCCCGGAACTTCTCCACCTCGTCCTCCTGCTCGTCCGGAATGATGATCCCGGCCTCGGTGAGCACCTGCTCCGCACAACGGATCGGCGCACCCACCCGCAACGCCAACGCGATCGAGTCCGACGGCCGGGCCGACACCCGCAAACCATCCCCGATCAGCAGATCGGCGTAGAAGACGTTCTCCTTCAACTCCACGATCTCCACCGCCCGCAGCGGCGCCTGCAACGCGGCGAGAATGTCCCGCAGCAGGTCGTGGGTCAGCGGACGGGCCGGCTTGACCCCCTGCTGCTCGTAGGCGATCGCGGTAGCCTCCACCGCCCCGATCCAGATCGGCAGATAACGGTCGCCCTCGACCTCTCTGAGCAGGACGATCGGCTGGTTGGTGGGCAGCTCCACCCGAACCCCGACCACGCTCAGCTCGCGCACCGCCGCCTCCGTGTCGTTGTCGTCGTCCCCACCACCGTCCTGCGGCGGCCGATGCTACCCGCCGCCGGAGCCGGTATGCCCCTTCCCTGCACGGTACACGGGCTCGGATAACACCGCCCCACCCGCGCGCCCGGCAACCACCGCACCGCACGGGTTACCCCGGGAAGCGTACGCCACGCCCGCCGCCGCAGATCTTTCCCGCCGGCCGAGTGCGCCAGCCCACACCAGCCACCACCCCCGGCCCGACAACCACCCCGGGACGGCACAACCACCGCCCCGCCCGTCACCGGCCCAACGTCCCGCGCAGCCCCACCCGGACCAGCGCCGCATGCAGCCGCTGCGACAGCCCCACCAGCTCCCGCGCCGCCTCCGCCGCCCGAGCCCGCGCCGCCGGATCATTCTGCCGAGCCAACGGCGCCACCAACTGGGCGAACAACCCCACCTCGCGATCCGCCGCCGTCCGGTAACCCCGCAGATGCCTCGGCTCCAGCCCGTACGCCGCCAACCCCGCCACCGCCTGCGCGATCACCAGCGCGTCCGCGTCATACCAGCCGGGCGGCTGCGACACCACCAGACCCATCCGCTCCAACTCGGCCAACAACGCCTCAGCCAGCCCACTACGGGACAACAACTCCGTCCGGTCCAGCCGGGTCTCCGACGACTCACCGACCGGCGCGGCCAACTCCCGCCCCGGCACCTCACCGTCCGGCCCCACCGCCACCAGCGACGGCCGATGCCGCTCCGACCCCGGCAACCCGTCCCGATCCGCCTCCGCGAGCTGCTCCCGGATCACCCGCAACGGCAGGTACTGGTCACGCTGAGCCGTCAACACGAACCGCAGCCGCGCCACGTCGTCCCAGCTGTACTTGCGGTAGCCCGCCGGAGTGCGTTGCGGCTCGACCAGACCCTCGGACTCAAGGAAACGCAGCTTGGAGATGGTCGTGTCGGGAAACTCGACCCGAAGCTGCGCCAGCACCTCACCGATACTCATCAGCGGGCCCTGCTGCACCTCCCCCTGCGGTCCGTCGTGACCACGGGTGGAAGCCGGAGGGCGCGCGCCGCGCGGTTCAGGTGGAAAAAGATTCGGTGGCTGGCCCCGAGCGGCCGCCCCCGGCCCGGGAACAGCCGCCGCCGCACGATCGCTCACCCCCGGACGGCCCCCTCCTCCGGACGCGGACCGGCGATGAAGACCAGCCGGAACTTCCCGACCTGCACCTCGTCACCATTGCTCAGCGTCGCTGCCTCGACCCGCTCCCGGTTCACGTACGTCCCGTTCAGGCTGCCCACGTCCCGGACGGTGAACGTGCCACCATCCCGGTGGAACTCGGCGTGCCGGCGGGACACCGTGACGTCGTCCAGGAAAATGTCACTGTCGGGGTGCCGGCCACTCGTCGTCACATCGTGGTCCAGCAGGAACCGGGCGCCGGCATTCGGACCACGCCGAACCACCAGCAACGCCATGCCCGGAGGCAGCGAACCTGACATCCGACTCGGAACGACGTCGGTCTCGGGCCCCTCCAACATCTCGTCGAGAGAACCGAGGTTCAGCGTCGATGTGACGTCGAGTGGGGGGAACTCGTCGTCTGGGCGCGTCATTGGGACCACCTCACGGATCTGTTCGGTCGGCGTCGGGTGTTACGGGTCTGGCCGCCGGGCGCCATCGAGGCCCAGCGGCTGGCTCCCCCGTGCCCGGGAAGGCAATTCCGCAACGCGCAACTATTGGTTCTCGGTCGACTGGGCGAGCCTAGCCAGCGCCGAAATACAGGGCAACCAGACGCGCGGACACAACCACGCGACGGCGTCACCACGATCAGCTCTCGGTCAGCTCCCGATAAGCCTCGGCGGTCAGCAGACCCGAAACCGCCGACGCGTCACCAGGCACCATCTCGACCAGCCAACCCGCACCGTACGGGTCGGTGTTGATCACCTCGGGAGTATCCGTGAGCTGCTCGTTGCGCGCCACCACCGTGCCGGTCAACGGCGCGTAGATCTCCGAGACACTCTTGGTCGACTCCACCTCGCCGAACGATTCGCCGGCCTGCACCGTCGCACCCTCGTCGGGAAGCTGGACATACACGATGTCGCCCAGCGCGTCCTGCGCGAAGTGGGTGATGCCCACCCGCACCGGTCCGCTGCCGTCGCCAGCCACCCACTCGTGCTCGGCGGTGTACCGCAGGTCCTCAGGAATCACCAGACGCGTCCTTCTTCGTCGCACCAGCCAAAAACCGGGACGCCGAGTCGCCGCCCCGACCGCCCCCGGTCAGGAGACCGGACGCGCATGTTGCAGATCCTTCGGCGGGCTGAGGGCCGTCACGTCGACCACCTCCCGCTCCTGGATCGCCACGTTACCGCCGTCCCCGCTGACCGATGCCACCACCCCGCCCGGGATGTTCAGTGCGGTTTGCATCGTCTTCGGATCACCGATCACCGTGATCATGAACGGTCCGGTCAACCGCCGTCCACTCACCGAGATACCGCCGTTCGCGTCGAGGAAGTACGTCGACGCGATGATCCGTACCGTGGCGCCGTCACCACCGGCGATCTGCATCGCCTCGGCCCCCGCACCCCGCAACTCCTGCACCGCGTCCAACACCCGCGACGCCGCGATCGGCTTGCTCACCGGCATGAAACTGACCGTCAACCCCGGCCCCCGCGCCGGCAACGTCCCCGCCAGGATCCCCAACTCGTCGGCCCGCCGCGTCGCCTCGTCCAACGCCGCCTGCCGCCCCTCGGCACCGGAGTTCAACTGACGCTGGCTCTCCTCCAGCGTCGCGATGTCCTGCCGGACCCGCTCCTCCTGCGCCTCCAGATCCGACAGGATCCGCACCAGGTCCTCCTGCCGGGTCGTCTCCAGCGACGCGCCCGTGGAGTTGGTCCGCACCTGCACCACCAGGGTGAACCCCAACAGCGCCAGCAGCACCCCGATCATTGCGTTCGCCGCCGTCAGCCTGGGCAACAACCGGCGAGCCCCCGACCCCGGCCCGGCCGCCCCCGCCGGCTCACCCGCCGCGATCGGCACCGTCTCGTCGTCCCCCGGCACCGTCGGGGAATCCCCCACCGGCAACGGCACCGTGGGGCCGTCCTCCGCCGACGACCGCCCATCAGCCCCGTCACCCGTCGACAGCCGCACCGTCGGGTCGCCGTCGACCGGGACCACGCCCCGGTCCACGCCCGGGTCCACACCATCCGCCGGCCGGGTCACGGCCTCCGACGCCCCGGCCGGCACCGGCTCCGGCTCCGGCTCCGCAGACGCTCCATCCGGCCGGCCCGCAGCGCCGGCCGGACCGTTCCGCTCACTCGCTCCCGCCATCGTCGTCGAACCTACGCCCGGAACAGGTGCCGGCGAATAGCCGCCACATTGCCGAAGATCCGGACACCGAGCACCACCACGACACCCGTGGACAACTGACCACCGACACCGAGCTGGTCACCGAGATAGACGATGATCCCGGCGACCAGCACGTTCGAGATGAACGAGATCACGAACTGCTTGTCGTCGAAGATGCCGTCGAGCTTCGCCCGCACCCCGCCGAACACCGCGTCCAACGCCGCCACCACGGCGATCGGCAGGTAAGGCTGGAGCGCCGACGGAACCGTCGGATCCAACCAGACGCCGAGCAACACCCCGGCGAGCAACGCGAGCACAGCGATCATCGGCCGCCTCCAAGCGGACTCGGGGAACCCCCACCACCCGCCGACGACCCCGACGGCGTCGGCGCGGGCTCCGGCGAGGGCGTGGCATAGCGCAGCCGCGGCTCCGTCGCCGCCGGCAGAGTCAGGTCGTCGACCCTACGGAACTCGAACGACATCCCGTGCTCCTCGGAGACGCTCTCCAGCAACCGGGCCGCCGCACTGTCCCGGAACCGCCGCTCCAACTGACCGGGACCGATCGCGGAGACCTCGTACGGGCCGATCACCGGCTTGAAATCCACCAGGATCGCCCCACCCGCAGCCCGGATCGTCGAGGTGGCGGTCAGCCGCTGCCCGTTGATCGAGACCGCCTCCGCCCCGCCGCTCCACAACGCGTTCGCGATGTCCTGGAGGTCCCGGTCGAGCACCCGGCCGAGATTCGTCCCACCGGCACCCGTGACCGCGTCCGCCTCCTCCGGCGCGTCCGCGACCCGCACCACCAGACCGTCGCCGCGTACCCGGCCCAGTCCGGTCGCCGCCTCCAGATTCCGCAGGTTCGCCGCCGCACTGCCGGAGAGCGCGGCGTCCCGCTGCCGGAGCACCTCGGCACGCAGCCGGTCGGCCTGCGCCGTCAGCGCGGCGTTCTCCGCCTCCCGCTGCTTGATCTGCGCCACCAGCCCGGCCCGGGCCTTGCTGCGGCTCGGCTCCGCCGCCACCGTCTGGCGGTAGGCCATCGCCAGCAGCAGCCCCAGCACCACCAGGGTCACCAGGGTCACCGCCCGGGGCGTCGACCGGCGCCACCCCGTCGCCGGTGCGCCGCGTCGGCGCCGTTCGGCCGCGTCGGCGTACCCGGGATCGAGCGGGTTCTGGAACAGCTCGGTGAGGAAATCGGCCGCGTACGTCCGCCTGCCCTGCCCGGTCATCCCACCTCCGCCCGCGCCGACCGGGTCGCCCTGATCAGCCGGACCGCCTGCATCAGGTAGAGCCCGCCGGCCAGCCAGTACAGGCCCAGTCCCCACAGCGCCAGCCCCCAGCCGATCGCCCCGGCGACGGTAGCCGCCCCGGGCACCGTAGCCGCGAGCAGCAGCACCGGAAAAGCGGCCAGGAGTACGAATGTCGCCGTCTTGCCCAGATAGTGCACCGGCGGCGGACGGTGGCCGTACAGCCGCAGCACGCCCAGATTGGCGGTCATCACGACATCCCGGGCCAGCAGCGCGACGGTGAACTGCCACGGCACCACGTCGCGTACGGTCAGCGCGACCAGGGTGGCCAGGATGTAGAGCCGGTCGGCGACCGGGTCGAGCAGCTCGCCGAGCCGGCTGACCTGGCGCAGTCGCCGGGCGACGAAGCCGTCCACCCAGTCACTCAGGCCGCCCACCGCGAGGACGACCACCGCCGCCCCGGCCGCCTCGGCGACCAGGAAGAGATAGAGGAAGAGCGGCACACCGAGCAGCCGCACGAAACTGATCAGGTTGGGGACGGTGAGGATCCGCCCCGTCGAGCCGACAGGCCCGGCGGCGGCGTCACCGGTTGGCTGGGCGTCATCCGCCCGCGCCGGCCGACGCGACACCGAACCTCCCTCCGCGCCACGGTCCAGCGTCCGCACGATGGCGGAGGACGGTCCAGAAACCGGTGCGCGCTCCGACCGACCTCTCCCCCGGGAACAGCTGACGCATTCCGGACGAGCGACGGCACCTGTCGTAGCCCCGGCAGCGCCGTTTTCGGCTCCCGTGGCTGCTCAATTGCCGTGCCACTATATCCGGCCCGATTTTGCTCCGGCGGTCCGTGTCCGGTGCTTTCGCTTTCGGTCGTCTGGGTGTGACCGGCGGCACGTCCCGTAAGTCATCCTAGGAAGCTAGCTCACGAGCTGGCGCGACGGATCGGGTGGGGGGAAAAGGTCCGGGCGGTGCCGAACGGGTCGGGGCGGGTACCGGCCGGGCTGTCAGCCGCTCAGGCCGGCGCGGCCGAACAACGGGGCGTACCCGGACGGGAGCTGGGTCAGCACGTCGTTGAGTTCGCCGCCGGAGATGGCCTCGGCCACGGTGCAGAGCACCGCGCTGGCGTCCCACTCGGCGGTCCGGGCGCTCGCTCCGGCCCCGGTGGCCACCCGGCCGAGGAACTCCCGCGCGCCGAACGCTCCGGCGGCACCCTGCCCGGCCGAGATCAGGGTGGCGGCCAGCGGACCGGGCAACTGCGCGGCCAGGTCCTCCGCCTCGTCCGGGGTGAGCCGCTGGGCGAGGATGCCCAGCACCAGGTGGGTGACCCGTTCGGCCTCCGCCGGATCGGCGTACTCGCCACGGTCGCGCACCTTCGCGACGAACTCGTCGTACCGCACTCCCCCACCCCCGTAGCCGGCGTCCGGTACGCCGATACCCGCCGGCACGCCGTTGATGCGCTCCGGCGGGTATCGGGGCGGCCGGCTCAGACCCGGGTGACCCGTACGGCGTCGGCGACCACGTATCCGGCGGCACCGCTCCACCGGCTCACCCCCACCACGTTCTTGTCCCCGGCGGTCAGCGTGAAGGTGCCCAGCGAGCGCCAGCTTCCGCCACCGGTGCTCTGGTCCACCACCACCGTCTGGTTGCCGCTCTTGGCCAGCACGATGTACGGGGTGGCGGTGTTGTAGCCCGCGATGCCCGGATACCAGGCGTCGATCCGGTACGTCCCCTCGGCCGGGATGTTCACCCTGTAGTACGCCACGTCGCTGATCGCGGCCGGGTCGGCGTACCGGTAGTCGGCGCCGTACCGCTCGGCGGAGTACGTCGAGGTGAGCCAGTTGGCGCTGGCGGTGAACCGCCCGCTGGTGGTGTTGTCGACGATGGCGCTGAAGGCCGGTGGCGGGGTGCTGCCCCCGTCGAGCGCGTCGGCGACGTCGGCCCGCAGCTGCGGCAGCATGCCGTAGAGCACGTTTCCGGGGCAGGCGGTGGCGACGTAGTCGCGGTGTCCGTAGATCCGGGACGCGGCGATGCCGTACTGGTCGCAGATGTAGGCGCAGAACTGCACCAGACTGTCGTAGAGCGCGGCCGTCGGGGTGGCACTGGTGTAGGTGCCCTCGTTCTCGATGCCGATGCCCTTGTCGTTCTGGCCGGGGCAGTGCGCGCCGACCACCATGCCGCTGCCGGCGCGCAGCCGGGCGAGGCTGTTGTGCCGGCCCTCCATGATGTAGCCGCCCCGGCTGATCGTGAAGTGCTGCCCGGAGTCGGACCAGCCGTTGCCGTCCATGTGGAAGTTCTGGATGCTGCGGGCCATCGCGAAGGCGGCCGCCTGGGTGTAGTTGGTGGTGTTCGACCCGGCGGTGTGGTGGATGACGATCTTGTCGGGCGAGGAGGAGATCACGCTGAGCGAGCCCGGCGACCGGGCGCCCCAGGTGGCGCAGCTCGCGATGGTGGGGACGGGTACCGCGAGCGCGGTGGCCTCGTCGGGCGCGGCCAGCGCCGGTGCGGCGCCGATGCTCGACAGGCCGCCGGTCGCGGCGCCGACGCCGAGGAAGACCGCGCCGCGTACGACGTCGCGGCGGGAGAGCGGGTTGCCGGTCACGTGGACCTCCAGGGAAGCGGGGGTTGAAGGTTTCCTTGATGAGTGCCGGAGAGATTGAAGGAATTTTTATCAGAGGATCGACGTCCGCCGCTAGAGCCGAGCCGCCGGAGCGGATCCCTTCCGGGATATAGGCATATTCCGATAGGTTTACTGGGAATGCCTGCCGGGTCGACCGTGGACAGGAGAAGTCATGACCAGATGGACTCCGGACCCGACCTTCTACGCCTCGCCCCGGGACGCCGCCGAGGCGCCACCGGAGAAACTGGCCTACGTCGCCGCCTTCGACCGCACCGCCCGGCGACCCGACGCGATCGCCGTGGTCGACGTCGACCCGGACTCCCCCGGCTACGGCACCGTGATCGGCTGGACGGACCTGCCCTACACCGGCGACGAGCTGCACCACTTCGGCTGGAACGCGTGCAGCAGCGCACTCTGCCCGACCGCACCGCACCCGCACGTCGAGCGCCGCTACCTGATCGTGCCCGGGCTGCGTTCCTCCCGGATCTACATCCTGGACACCCGGGCCGACCCGACCCGGCCCGAGGTGGTCAAGGTGGTGGAGCCGAAGGAGCTGGCCGACGGCGCCGGCTACTCCCGGCCGCACACGGTGCACTGTGGTCCGGACGGGATCTACGTCTCGGCGCTCGGCGGCGCGCACGGCGCCGACGGACCCGGCGGGATCGCCGTGCTCGACCACGACACCTTCGAGGTACGCGGCGGCTGGGAGGCCGACCGGGGTCCGCAGTTCCTGGCGTACGACTTCTGGTGGCACCTCAACCACGACGTGCTGGTCAGCTCCGAGTGGGGCACCCCGGCCATGATCGAGGACGGGATCGTCGGCGAACTGCTGCTGGGCCGGAAGTACGGGCACGCCCTGCACTTCTGGGACCTGCGCCGGCGGCGGCACGTGCAGACCGTCGACCTCGGCGACCAGTACCAGATGCCGCTGGAGCTGCGCCCCGCGCACGACCCGACGAAGACGTACGGCTTCGTCGGGGTGGTGATCAGCGTCGAGGACCTCTCCGCGTCGATCTGGGTCTGGCACCGCGACGGCGAGCGCTGGGCGGCCACCCGCGTGATCGACATCCCGGCCGAGCCCGCCGACCCGGAACTCCTGCCCGACCTGCTCAAGCCGTTCGGCGCGGTACCCCCACTGGTCACCGACATCGACCTCTCGGTCGACGACCGGTTCCTCTACGTCTCCTGCTGGGGCACCGGCGAGCTGCGCCAGTACGACGTCAGCGACCCGTTCCACCCCGTGCAGACCGGTGCGGTACGCCTCGGCGGGATCGTCGGCCGCGCCGCCCACCCGGCCCGGCCGGAGCTGCCGCTGGCCGGCGGACCCCAGATGGTCGAGGTGAGCCGGGACGGCCGGCGGGTCTACCTGACCAACTCGCTCTACGGCGCCTGGGACGACCAGTTCTATCCGGACGGGGTCGGCGCCTGGCAGGCCAAGCTGGACGTCGACACCGAGCGGGGCGGGATCGCCCTCGATCCCCGGTTCTTCCCGCACGGCGAGGACTTCCGGGGACTGCGGGTGCACCAGACCCGCCTACAGGGCGGTGACGCCTCCTCCGACTCGTACTGCTTCGGGTGAGCTGGAGCCAACTGGCCGGGCTGGTCGCGCTCGGCGCGTTCCACGGGCTCAACCCGGCGATGGGCTGGCTGTTCGCGGTCGCCCGGGGCCTACAGGAGCGTCGCCGGGCGGCCCTGTTCGGGGCGCTGCCGGCGATCGCGGCCGGGCACGGCGCCTCGGTGGCCGTACTGGCCAGCCTGGTCACCGCGACCCGTTCCGTACTGGCCAGCACCGTACTGGCGGTGTCGACCGGTGTCCTGCTGGTCGGGTTCGGGCTGTGGCGGATGCTCTCCCGCCGGCACTTCCGCTGGGTGGGGATGCGGCTCTCCCTGGCCCAGCTCGCCGGCTGGTCGTTCCTGGTCTCCTCCGCGCACGGTGCCGGCCTGATGCTGCTCCCGGTGCTGCTGGCCGGGCCGGCGCCGGTCGACCCGGGGCACGGCGCGGGGCACGGCGGCCACCTGGCCGGAGCCTCGGCCGGCGCGCTGGCCGGGCTGGCCGCCGCCGGTGTGCACACCACGGCGATGTTCGCGGTGGCGGCCGGCTGCGCGCTGCTGGTCTACGAGGTGCTGGGCACCGGGTTCCTGCGCCGGGCCTGGTTCAACCTGGACCGGCTCTGGGCGGCGGTGCTGGTCGCCACCGGCCTGGTCACCCTGGCCACCGCGTTCTGAACCGGTGATAGGCGGGCGGCGAGGTCTCCGGGCCGTCGTCGATGCTGGCGACTCCGCGCTCCGGGTTCAGCCGACCGGGGCCGACTCGTCGGCGGCCGGCACCTCGTGGTGGATCCGGCCGGCCAGCGCCGACAGCGGGCTCCCGGTGCCGCCCCACCGGCCGGCGACCACCTCGGCGGCGATGCTGACCGCGGTCTCCTCCGGGGTACGGGCGCCCAGGTCGAGCCCGAGCGGTGAGGAGAGCCGCCCCAGCTCCGCCGCGGAGAGGCCGGCCGCGCGCAGCCGGGCCAGCCGGTCGTCGTGGGTGCGCCGCGAGCCCATCGCGCCGACGTAGCCGAGCGGCAGCCGCAGCGCGACCTCCAGTACCGGCACGTCGAACTTGGGATCGTGGGTCAGCACGCAGACCACGGTGCGCCCGTCCACCCGGCCGGCCTCCGCCTCGGCCCGCAGGTAGCGGTGCGGCCAGTCGACCACCACCTCGTGGGCGTCCGGCAGCCGGCGCGGGGTGGCGAAGACCGGGCGGGCGTCGCAGACCGTCACCCGGTAGCCGAGGAAGGCGCCGATCCGGGCCAGGGCGGCGGCGAAGTCGATCGCCCCGAACACGATCATGCGGGGCGGTGCGGCGTACGCCGCGACGAAGAGCAGCAGGTCGTCGCCGCGACGTTCACCGTGGTAGCCGTACCGGAGCGTGCCGGCGCGGCCGGTCGCGAGCAGTCCCCGGCCGTCGTCGGTGGCCGCCGCGTCCAGCCGATCGCTGCCGAGCGAACCGGCGGTGCGGTCCGGCCAGACCACCAGGCGCCGGCCGAGCCGCCCGGCCGGGTCCGAGTCCCCGGCCGACACGCAGGTCAGCACGGCAACCGGTTCGCCGGCCCGGATCGACGCCGCCACCTCGGCGAACTCGCCGAATCCGGTCGGGTCGACCCGTTCGACGTAGACGTCGAGCACGCCCCCGCAGGTGAGCCCGACCGCGAACGCGTCGTCGTCGGTGACTCCGTACCGTTGCAGCGCCGGCTCTCCGGTGGCGGTGACCTGTCGGGTCAGCTCGTAGACGGCGCCCTCGACGCAGCCGCCCGAGACGCTGCCCACCGCGGCGCCGTCCGGGCCGACCAGCATGGTGGCACCCGCCTGGCGGGGCGCGGAACGCCAGGTCGCGACGACCGTCGCCATTCCGACCGGCTCGCCCGCCCGCCACCACCGGTCCAGTTCGTCCAGCACGTCACGCATGACCCGCTCACCCGTACCCGTTCCGTCTGCTCCGTCGGCCGGCCAACCACCCACCTGCGGTGCTCCGGCATGGTTGCCGGGCAAGCGGGTGGCATCCGTCGATCGTCCCATATGTCCGATCGGTCGCGCCGGCCCACCGCGGACCGCACTGCGAGATTACGCGGCCGGCCGGACGTCGGGTACGGCCGTCACGCTGCGTGAATGGCCCGGAGCCGGGCGGGTAGACCAGCCGGGACGGCGCCGACACGACGGGAGGCAGCCCATGCCAGGACCACGACCGGGCAGCAACGCGTACGACGTGGAGCGTGCGCGGCTGCGCAAACGCATCGACGACTCCGGTCGCCGGACCAACGACGGCAAGGCCGACGAGACCGCGAACCGGTACCTCCAGGAGGAGCGTGGCCGACGGGGCTTCGTCCGGGGCGAACGGGGACTCGGTCCGAAGGGTGAGCGCGGCCCGGGAGAGCCGAAGTGACCCGGCCGGCCGCGCTCGGCAACCTGCTGGACCGGCCGGCCCCGGGTGGCCCGGTCGTCGACGCGGTGGACGGGGCGATCGCCGGCGCGGTCGGCAGCGTGGCGCTGAACGTGGTCACCTACCTCGACATGGCGCTGCGGGCGCGACCGGCCAGCACCACCCCGGAGCAGAGCGCCCAGCGGCTGGCCGAACTGCTGCACGTCGGTCTGGGGCCCGAGGACCGGGCGGCGAACCGCCGCTCGGGCCTCGGGCCCCTGCTCGGCTACGCCACCGGCGTACTGGCCGGGGCGGCGCTCACCGTCGTCGGGCTGCGTCGCCTCCCCGGGCCGGTGGCGGCCGGGCTGTTCGGTGCCGGAGTCATGCTGGCGTCGGACGGCACGTTGACGGCGCTCGGCCTGACCGATCCGCGGCGGTGGAGCCGGACGGACTGGCTCTCCGACATCGTGCCGCACCTGGCGTACGGGGTGGCCGCCGTCGCCACGCTCGGCCAGCTACGGCGCGGCCGGTGACCCCGTCGCAGGTTCGTCATCGCCGTCCCCTTCCGTCCCGCCACCCCCATGGTGGGCGCCGGCCGGCGGTGCTCCGCCGACCGGCGGGGTGCCCCGGGGGTTCGCAACCGTCCGGCTCGCCGGGCGGGTCACGCACGACCGGGTACCCGACGGGGGGATACCCGGTGCGGGTGCCGCCATTCGGTCGGCCACCCCGGTGCGTGCGCCGGCTGCGCGGGTAACCGGACGCAATGAACCGTGACCGCGCACTGGTACGGGTACTGCTGGACCGGCAGGGCCGCACGTACGCCGAGGAGGCGGGCATCCGGCTCGCCGACCGGCCCGGCCCGCTCTACCAGTTGCTGCTGCTGACCACGCTGCTCAGTACCCGGATCCGGGCGGGTGTGGCGGTGGCCGCCGCCCGGGAACTCTTCGCCGCCGGCTGCCGTACCCCGCAGGGCACGGACGCGCTGAGTTGGCAGGACCGGGTCGACGCGCTGGGTCGGGGGCACTACCGGCGCTACGACGAACGGACCGCGACGATGCTGGGCAACGCGGCACGACTCTGCCTGGAGCGCTGGAACGGCGACCTGCGCCGCTTGCACCGGGAGACCGGTGACGACCGGGGCGCACTCCGTCGCGAGCTGACCCGGTTTCCGGGCATCGGGCCGACCGGAGCGGACATCTTCCTCCGGGAGGCGCAGGCGGTCTGGCCGGGCCTTCGCCCGTACGCCGACCGCCGGGCGGTGAACGCGGCCGGCCGGCTCGGTCTGCCGTCCACACCGGACAAGCTGGCCAGGCTGGTCGGCGGCGCCGATTTCCCACGGCTGGCCTCGGCCCTGGTCCGGGTCTCCCTCGGCCAGCAGTCGATCGGCGAGCTGACCAGGGCGGCCGGCGCCCGCTGACGAGCCGTGCGCCCGCTGGCGTGCCGTCCGATCGCCGGCATGCCGTCTGATCGCCGGTGGTGGACCGGTCAGCTCACCGGCTTGCCCGAGGTGGGTCTGGTCAGGTACCAGACGGTCAGGCCGGCGGCGACCGCCAGCAGTAGGACGGTGTTGGTGACTCCACCTCCCTCCCCCTCCTGTCCGGTGCTGCCGAAGTAGATGACGGCGAGCGCGGCGCCGATCGACAACAGGGTCCGCAGTCCCTTGTTTTTCACGCAAACCATACTAATTACGACAGAGCGTTCATATTCCCGAAAACAGCCAAGAAGCCGCGATCCGGTGACCGGTCGGGTGCCGGCTCCGCGCCTGCCGCGCCGGGGTACGGCTCGCGCGGCCGTACCCCGGCGGGGCAGGGAAATCCGGGTCGACCGATGGCCGTACAGTTCCGCCGTGACCGAAATCCGGACCACGGTCGAGCTGCGCCACCCCCCGGAGCGGGTCTGGCGGGCCCTCACCGACCGCGAGTTGCTGCCGAAGTGGTTCGCGTCGATCGAACCACGACCCTCGTCGATCAGCCGGTTCGAGCTGCGCCCCGTGGACCTGCCCGAACTCGACGATCTGATCGTCGTCGAGCTGGTCGAGGTCGACCGGCCACATCGGATGGTGTTGCGCTGGCCGGAGGAGGGCCAGCCGACCCGGCTGGAGTGCGAGCTGACCCCCACCGCCGAGGGCTGCCGGCTGACCGTCGTGCAGAGCGACGACGAGGAGCCGTGGCTGCCCGCCGACCCGGCCGGGCGGCAGGAGTGCTACCAGCGGCTGCTCGACACCCGGCTGCCGGCCGTACTCGACTGGTTGGCGTTCCGGGAGGTGGACCTCCCCGGGCCGACCCAGATCATCACCGCGGTGCCGGCCGGGCGGGCCGGGCCGGACCGGCGGTCCCGGCGTCGGCTCGGCGCCGCGCTGGCCGTGCTGGCCCTGGCGGTCGGCGCGGTGGTCGTGGTCGCCGGCCTGACCCGGGGCGGGGGCGGCGACACCCCCTCCGGTGCCACGGCCACCGTCGGCAGCGCCGCGCCGAGCACACCGCCGGGTACCACCGCCCCGGTCGCCCGGACCCCGGCCGGCGCGGCCACCCCGGTCCAGCCCAGCCGGCCGGCCCGACCCGGCGCGACACCCCGCCGGACGTCACCGGCCGTCACCACCGCACCGCCGAGGCCGGGCCAGCCGAGGCTGACCGCCAGCTACAGCACCGTTTCGAGCCGGCTCCTCGGCTATCAGGGCGAGGTGGTGGTGACCAACGACGGCGACGCCACCGCGACCCGGTGGACGGTGGTGATCACGCTCTCCGGCGGCGCCCAGGTGGCGAGCGCCACCGGGGCGGAGAGCTACCGGCAGGAGGAGCAGCAGGTCACCTTCACCGGCGCCCCGTTGGCGGCGAACCGGTCGGCGACGATCCGGTTCGAGGTCGAGCGCGACACCACACTCACCCAGAAGCGACCGACGAGCTGCGCCGTGGGCGACCAGCCGTGCGCCGGGCTCTGAGGCGGACGGCTCAGTAGAGCAGGTACGGGCGCCGCCGACGGTCGAACTCCGCCAGCTCGGCCGACCAGGCCCCGACCACGTCCGACACGTCCGCCCCGGCGTCGATCATCGTACGGAGCCGGGTGGAGCCGGTGAGCTTGTCGATCCAGTATGGCCGGGCGGCGTCCCAGCTGTCCGCCCGCCAGGCGAACGCCGGATATTTGTGCGACTCGACCAGCATCGCCACCCCGGTCCGGACCGGGTCGAACCGGGCCGGGTCGGTGACCCTCACCTCCACGCCCGCGCAGAGCTTGTTGAGCAGGTCCGGCTTCTGCCCGGCGGCTGTGGGCGAGAAGTACGCCTCCCGGAACTCGACCCCGGGCAGGTCCCGGGCGACGAGCCGGTCCACCAGGTGGTAGTCGAAGTCGGTGGCCAGGCCGCCGACCAGCTCGAAGGGCCGGGTGGTGCCCCGCCCCTCGGTCATCGACGCGACCCCCTCGAACATGCAGGTGCCGGGGTAGGCCAGTGCGGTGTCCGGGGTCGGCATGTTCGGGCTGGGCATCACCCACGGCACACCGGTGTCGGCGGCGAAGTCGCCGCGCCGCCAGCCCCGGCACCTGACCACCGTCAGGTCGACCTGCCGGCCCACCTCGGCCGGCAGGAATTCGCCGTTGTAGAACCGGGCCAGTTCGCCGACCGTCATGCCGTGCTGCTGCACGATCTCCTTCTTGCCGACGCCGGAGGTGAACGGGGTGGTCATCATCGGCCCGTACGCCCGGCCGCCGATCGGGTTGGGCCGGTCGAGGACGACGTACCGGCGACCGAGGCGGGCGGCGGCGACCATCGAGTCGTAGAGGGTCCAGATGTAGGTGTAGAACCGGGCGCCGACGTCCTGGATGTCGAAGACGACCGTGTCGACCCCGGCCTGGGTGATCAGTTCACCCCACTTGGCCTGCGAGGCGCCGTACGCGTCGTAGACGGTGACGCCGGTCCGGGCGTCGATCCCGGTCCCCTCGCTGCCACCGGCCTGGGCGGAGCCCCGGAAGCCGTGTTCCGGCCCGAACGCGGCGGTGAGCCGGACCCGGCCGGAGGCGTGCATCAGGTCGACCAGGTGGCGGTAGCGGGCGTCCACCCCGGTCGGGTTGGAGAGCACCCCGATCCGCTGGCCGGCGAGGACGGCGAACCGGGAGTCGACCAGCACGTCCAGTCCGGTGCTGACCCGCCGACCGTGCCCGCCGCCGCCGTGCCCGCCCGACCCGGAGCGGTCCGCCCCGGTGTCCGGGGCGGCGGAGGCGGTGCCGCCGTCGAGGGTGCCGGCGGTGGCGCCCAGGGCGCTCACGGCGGCGGTGCTGGCGAGGAACCTTCTGCGTTGCACGACGGCCTCCCGGGGCGGGGCTGCGGGCAGGGGAACGTGCCTCGGAAGTTACCTACATCACATTGGTTGGTCAAGAAGGAAAACTACGACAGGCGGGCGGACCGGCGGGCCGGCCAGCCGGTCGGTCGCCGGGTCGGGCCCGGACTCCTCGGCACGACTCAGAGCTCCTCCGCCTCCAGGTCGCCGAGTTCGATGTTCTGGATCATCAGCCAGCGGGCCAGCGCCGGCATGCCGTAGAGCCACAGCGGTGCGGACTCGGTGGTGCCGTTGGTGGCGTAGACGGCGAACCGCAGGTCGGGAGCGTGGACCGCCTCGATCCGCCAGCGGTGGTTCTTGTCCCGCCAGATGGCGGATGGGTCCATGCCCCTCACCGTAGTGCCGTCTCCGGTAGCGTCCGGCGGATTCTGTCGTACCCCCGGGGTTGGCTCGCGGCGATCGGGTTGCGTCACCGGCGGGTGCGGTGGCGGCGACGGGACGGGGAGCGGCATGGCCGACTACGAGTGGCTCGACGAGCACCACCTGCGCGAGGCGTTCTGCCTGACGTTCGTCCGGGACCCGGACGAGGAGGCGGTGCTGCGCCGGTTCGGCGTCGACCCGACCAGCCTCCGGTCGCTGACCGGCCTGGCCGGGATCGGCGAGCTGTCGTTCGACCACCTCGTGCTGGCCGGCGGACTCGATGGCTGGGTCTTCGTGCTGGAGGAGAACGGCTTCGAGGGAAGCCGGACGGAGGTGCTGCGGGCCGTCTCCGCCGGCACCGAGGCGGTGTCGGTCTACACCAACGTCAACGGCAACCAGCGGTTCGCGCACGCCGTGCAAGGTCTGCTGCGCACCGGGTTCGACCCGGGTTCGCCGGTACGACGCTGGGGCGAGGCACCGGACGCCCTGGTGCCGTTGATGCGCCAGGTGGGCCTGCCCGACAGCGGCGACGCCGGTTGGTCCAGCGGCGGGCTGGAGGCCGCGCTGCTCCTCGCCGACCTGGTCACCGGCGTGCATCTCGACGCCGACCGGCTGACCGGGCCGCTGACCACCGGCCGGCTGGTGCCGCTGCTCTCCGATCCGCCCGCGCTGCCGAGCTGGATGCTCCGGGACGACCACGAGCTGCTGACCGCGATCACCTCCGCCCGGCCCGAGCTGCTGCGCCGGGTGGTGGCGGCCGAGGCGCGGCGGCGCGCCGACGAAGCGGGGATCGCCGTGGAGCCGGTGGTGGCGCAGGCGCTGGCCGAGGTGGACCGGGGTGAGACGCGCCGCGTGCCGGACGACTCGGCGCTCGGCCTGCTGCTGCGCGAGCTGGCCTGCCGGGCCGACGTCGCCGGCACCTCGCTGGCACTGCCGACCCAGCGGGGTCGGCTGACGGACGCGCAGCGGCAGCAGGCGTTCCTGCGGCACGCGGCCGGGCTGGCGGTGCTGGCGGCGCTCTGCCCCGACCCGGTCCGGGCCGCCTACCAGGTGCTCGGCTGGGTGACCCCGGCTCGTGACCCGGCCCGGGTCGCCCGGCGGGCGCGGTTGCTCGGCGCGCTACGGGGCTGACCGACCCCGATCCGGGCCGGGGTCGCGGCCAGCGTCGGACCCACCCCGTATGGTGTACGGTGTTCTTTGTCGTACACTATACGGAAATTGGGGGAATCCATGGCGGCCGACGACATCGTCATCACCGGAGCCCGGGAGAACAACCTCAGGAACGTCTCGCTACGGGTGCCGAAACAGAAGCTGGTCGTCTTCACCGGCGTCTCCGGCTCCGGCAAGTCCTCCATCGTCTTCGACACCATCGCCGCGGA
Source organism: Plantactinospora sp. BB1 (assembly GCF_003030385.1). Taxonomy (NCBI): domain Bacteria; kingdom Bacillati; phylum Actinomycetota; class Actinomycetes; order Micromonosporales; family Micromonosporaceae; genus Plantactinospora; species Plantactinospora sp. BB1. The sequence continues at coordinate 96,299 of NZ_CP028159.1, forward strand.
GGCGCAGCGCCAGCTCAACGAAACCTTCACCGCCTTCGCCCGGACCTTCCTCCCCCGCTACGGCCAGCCGGACGTGGACACCATCGAGAATCTCTCCGCGGCCATCGTGGTCGACCAAAAGCGGCTCGGCGGTGGCTCCCGGTCGACGGTCGGCACCATCACCGACATCTACTCGCTGCTGCGACTCCTCTACTCCCGGGTCGGCAAGCCGCACGTCGGCTACTCCAACGCCTTCTCCTTCAACGACCCGCAGGGGATGTGCCCGGAGTGCGAGGGCCTGGGCAAGTCGGTCCAGCTCGACCTCGACGCCTTCCTGGACCGGTCGAGGTCGCTGAACGAGGGCGCCCTGCTGCACCCCGACTTCGCCAAGACCGGCTGGTTCTGGAAGATGTATGCCGCCTCCGGCTTCTTCGACCTGGACAAACCGCTGGCCGACTACTCCGAGCAGGAGTGGCAGACCCTGCTGTACGGCGACGGCAAGGTCCCGCTGGAGTGGCAGGGCACCACCATCAACTCCAGCTATGAGGGCGTGGTCACCAGGTTCACCCGGCTCTACATCCGCAAGGACGCGGCGGAGATGTCCGAACGCAACCGGGCGATCTTTTTGCGCTTCGTCACCGAGCAGACCTGCCCGCTCTGCCGGGGCGCCCGGCTCAGCCAGGCGGCGCTGGGCAGCGAGATCGACGGCTACAACATCGCCCAGTTGGCCGCGATGGAAGCCACCGAACTCGTCGCGGTGCTGCGGACCTTCACCGACCCGCTCGGCGCGACCGTGCTGGAGAGCCTGCTCGACCGGGTCGGCAACCTGGTCGATATCGGTCTCGGCTATCTGAGCCTGAGCCGGCCGACCGACACCCTCTCCGGCGGCGAGTCCCAGCGGATCAAGATGGTGCGGCACCTGAGCAGCAGCCTCGTCGACATGATGTACATCTTCGACGAGCCGAGCGTCGGCCTGCACGCCCGGGACGTCGAGCGGCTCAACCGGCTGCTGGTGAAGCTGCGCGACAAGGGCAACACCGTGCTGGTGGTCGAGCACGACCGGGACGTCATCGAGATCGCCGACCATGTGATCGACATCGGCCCGTCCGGTGGTGCGGGCGGCGGTGAGGTGCTGTTCGGCGGCACCGTCGACGAGCTGCGCAGCGCGGACACCCCGACCGGGCGCTATCTGGAGCACCGGCTGCCGCTCAAGACGGACTACCGGCGGCCGACCGGGCACCTGACCGTGACCGCGGCCGAGGTGCACAATCTGCGGAACGTCACGGTGGAGATCCCGACCGGGGTGCTGGTGGTGGTCACCGGGGTCGCCGGGTCAGGCAAGAGCACCTTGATCAACAACGTCTTCGTCGGGCAGCACCCCGAGGCGATCGTGATCGACCAGTCCGCCGTCGGCGCCTCGATCCGGTCCAGCCCGGCGACGTACACCGGGCTGCTCGACCCGATCCGGCAGCTCTTCTCCAAGGCCAACGGCGTACCCGCCGGGCTGTTCAGCTTCAACTCCAAGGGTGCCTGTCCGAACTGCCAGGGGCTCGGCGTGATCTACACCGACCTGGCCTTCATGGACGGGCTCAGGTCGGTCTGCGAGGTCTGCGAGGGACGCCGGTTCAGCGAGGACGTACTCGAGCACAGGCTGCGCGGCAAGTCGATCAGCGACGTGCTGCGGATGCCGGCCTCGGAAGCCCTGGAGTTCTTCCCCGAGAAGAAGTTGCGGAGGATCCTCCAGGCGATCAACGACGTCGGGCTCGGCTACCTTCAGCTCGGCCAGCCGCTGAGCACCCTCTCCGGTGGCGAGTGCCAGCGGATCAAGCTCGCCACCGAGCTGCACAAGGGCGGCACCATCTACGTGATGGACGAGCCGACGACCGGGCTGCACATGTCCGACATCCAGCACCTCCTCGACATCGTCGAGCGGCTGGTCGCCGGCGGGAACTCGGTCGTCGTGATCGAGCACAACCTCGACGTGATCAAGAACGCCGACTGGATCATCGACCTCGGTCCGGAGGGTGGCAGCCGGGGCGGCACGGTGCTCTTCGAGGGCACCCCGGTCCAACTGCTCGACGCCACCGGCTCGTACACGGCCGAACACCTGCGACGCGACGTCGGGGCGGCCGTACCGGCCTGAAGCCGCGAACCGGACCCACCGCCCGTGGTACGACTGCTTCGACAGCGGGGTGTACGGCGGGTTCGGGCAGGTCAGGACGGTAGCCGGTGGCCCGTGTGCGGCGGTTGGGAGAACGGGCGGCCGATGGCGACGGGCAGACACTCCACGCTGATCCGCGACCCGAGCCATCCGCAGCGGGCCACCCCGGTGGAGCTCTTCTACGACCTCGTCTTCGTCTTCATGCTGGCCCGGCTGGCCGAAGCGCTGATCATGAAGCTGAACCCGCTCGGCGCCTACCAGACGCTTCTGCTGCTGCTGGCGATCTGGTGGGTGTGGTCCTACACCAACCTGACCACCGACACCCTGGACTCGCGCCGGCCCGCCGTCCAACTGGTGGTCATCACGATCATGCTCGGCAGCCTGCTGATCTCGACCGCGCTGCCCGAGGCGTTCGACGGCCGGGCCCTGCTCTTCGTCTCCTGCTACGTCGGTATCCACCTGTTCCGCAGTACGGTCCTCGCGGTGATCCTGCGGGACCACCGGCTGCGGAACCGCCCGCTGCGCGGGATCTTCTGGTTCAGCCTTTCCGGGGTGCTCTGGTTCACCGGGGTCTTCGTGGACGGCACCGCACGGCTGCTGCTCTGGACGGCCGCCCTGGCCATGGACTACCTGGGGCCGGTGCTGCGCTGGCCCACCCCGAGGATCGGACGTTCGCCGGCCTGGGAGTGGAACACCGCCGGCGAGCACCTGGCCGAGCGGTACCGCCAGTTCATCATCATCGCGCTCGGCGAGAGCGTGGTGATCACCGCCCGGACGGTACGGAGCACCAACTACGCGCCGGAGCAGGCCGCCGCCGTGCTGGTCGCGTTCGGCAGCACGGTGCTGCTCTGGTGGATCTACTTCTACCGGGCGCGGGAGAAGCTCGGCAGCGCCATCATCGGCTCGGCCGACCCGGGCCGGGAGACCAAGTGGGCCGGGTACGCCCACCTGATCATGGTGGCCGGCGTCGTGCTGACCACGGTCGGCGACGAGCTGATCATCCGACACCCGATGGAGGACACCCCCGGCGGCTGGGTGGCGGTGATCGTCGGCGGTCCCACGCTCTTCCTCGCCGGCCGGATCCTGCTGGGACACGAGGTCTTCGTCCGGGTGGCCCGACCCTGGCTGGTCGGGATCGGGGTGCTGGTCGTGATGGCACCGGCGATGGTCCTGCTGCCGCCGCTGGCGGTCGCCGTCGCCGTCCTGCTCGTCCTGCTCGGAGTCGTCATCGCCGACGTGCTCACGGTCGGCGAACCAGGCGGCACGCCCGGCATCACCTAGCGGCGGCGGCACGCCCGGTGGGGTGCTGGCGGCGCGGCAGCTACGAGCGGGCCGGGTCGAGACCAGAACCGGCCGGGTCGCCGAGCACGATCCGGGCGTCGTCCGGCAGCCGACGGGTGCTTCCGCGCCGGTCCAGCAGTTCGAGCAGCGGCACCGCGACCCGCCGGGTCGTACCGAGGGCCTGCCGGGCGGTGCTGAGGGTGAACGGTTGCGGCAGCTCGGCGAGTACCCGGATCGCCCGATCGGGGGCGTCCGGCAGCAGGACGACGTTCTCGGCGAGCCTGAGCAGCGCACCGGCGCGTACCGCCGCGCCGATCTCCCGGTGCCCGAGCCCGACCTCGGCCAGCCGGGCCGCCTCCGGGGCCACGAACGGCCGCTCGGCCAGCTCCGCGCCGACCCGGCGTACCGCCCGGGCCACCTGCTCCGGCAGCGCGCCGGCCGCCCCGCCCGAGCCGATCCGGCCGTCCCGGGCCACCAGCGGCGCCGTGACCAGGGCCTCGACCAGGGCCCGGTCCGGCAGGTCCAGCAGCCGTCGGGCGGTCTCGACCGGCACCCCGGGCTCCAGCGGATGTGCCCGCGCCCACCGGGTCACCTCGTCGACCAGCCGCCGCCCGAGTTCCCGCCAGCGCACCGGGTCGGCGTGCCACTCCCCGGCCACCGGCACGGTCCTCACCGTCACGCCCATCCGCTCCAGCTCGGACCGGCGGGCCAGGCCACGCCGGGCCAGCTCTGCCGCCTCGTCGGGGCGGCCGTCCAACCCGGCCAGCACCGCCGCCCGGCGGGCCGCCGCACCACGCCGGCTCAACCTCGGCGGTACGACGTCGAGCACCCGCACCCCGCCGGCCACGTGCCGCCGGCCGGGATCCCGCAGCAACGCCCGGTCACCGATGCGCAGCGGCAGCGGCCGGTCCAGCCGCAGCCGGGCGGTGTCGACGCCGAGCGGGCGTACCCGGGCGGTCACCGCGGCGGAACCGACGTGCAGGGTGACCTCCGCCGGCAGCTCGGCCACCGGGTCCCCGGCGAGCCGGACGTCGACCAGGTCGGTCTGCTGGAACCGCCCCGGGGTGAGCAGCGCGTCGCCCCGGCCGACCTGCTCCCGGGCCACCCCGCGCAGGTTGACCGCGACCCGGGCCACCCCGGCCACCTCGGCGACCTGGGTACCCAGGGTCTGTAGCCCCCGGATCCGGACCCGCCGCCCGGTGCCGGTCAGCTCCAGCTCGTCACCGGTGCGCAGCACTCCCCCGCCGAGGGTGCCGGTCAGCACCGTGCCGCTGCCCCGGATGGTGAACGCCCGGTCCACCCAGAGCCGCACCGGGCCGCTCGGCTCCGGCACCGGCAGCCGGGCGGCGAGCCGGTCCAGGGCGGCACGCAGCTGCGGCAGCCCCGCCCCGGTGGCCGCGCTGACCGCGACCGCCTCGACCTGGCCGAGCGAGGTGGCCGCGATCTCCGCGAGCGCCAGTTCGGTGGCGACGGCCGGGTCGGCCAGGTCGGTCCGGGTCACCACCAGCAGTCCGTGCCGGACGCCGAGCGCGTCGAGCGCGGCCAGGTGCTCGGCGGACTGCGGCATCCAGCCCTCGTCGGCGGCGACCACGAAGAGCGCGGCCGGGGCCGGGCCGACCCCGGCGAGCATGTTGGGGACGAACCGCTCGTGTCCGGGTACGTCCACGAAGGCCAGTACCGTCCCGGACGGCAGCGCGGTCCAGGCGAAGCCGAGGTCGATGGTCATGCCCCGGCGCCGCTCCTCCGCCCAGCGGTCCGGCTCCATCCCGGTCAGCGCCCGGACCAGGGTGGACTTGCCGTGGTCGACGTGTCCGGCGGTGGCGACGACCTGCACGTCAGCGCTCCCGCCACGGCTGCGGAACCCGGGCGACGGCGGCCCGCACCGCCTCGTCCCGGTCGACGGGTACGCAGCGCAGGTCGAGCAGCAGCCGGCCCCGTTCGAGCCGGCCGACCACCGGCGGGTCGCCGAGGCGCAGCGGTTCGGCGTACTCCTCGGGGAGGGCGAGGGCCCACGAGTCGAGGGTGACCTCCGGCGCCCCGCCGCCACCGACGACGGCCTCGGTGCCGACCACCTCGGCCTTCAGGCCGCCGGCCGCGAGCTGGTCGCGGAGCCGTTCGGTGCGCAGCCGCAGCGCGGCCGGGGTGGCCCGCAGCGCCCGCCAGGTCGGGGTCTCCGGCCCGGTCAGGGTCGCCTCCAGGGCGGCCAGGGTCAGCTTGTCCACCCGCAGTGCCCGGGCCAGTGGATGCCGGCGCAGCAGCTCGACCAGGTCGGCGTCGCCGAGCAGCAGCCCCGCCTGCGGCCCGCCGAGCAGCTTGTCGCCGCTCGCGGTGACCAGTGTCGCGCCGGCCCGCAGCGCGGTGGCGGCGTCCGGCTCGGCCGGCAGCAGCGGGTCCGGCGCCAGCAGCCCGGAGCCGATGTCCACCACCACCGGTACGCCGAGGGTGGCCAGCTCCTCGACGGGTACCGCCGAGGTGAAGCCCCGGACGACGAAGTTCGACGGGTGCACCTTGAGCACGAAGGCGGTAGCCGGCCCGACCGCCGCCGCGTAGTCGGCGAGTCTGGTTCGGTTGGTGGTGCCCACCTCCCGCAGTGTCGCGCCGGTGCTGGCCAGCAGGTCCGGCAGTCGGAACCCGTCGCCGATCTCCACCAGTTCGCCCCGGCTGACCACGATCTCCCGGCCGGCCGCTTCCCCGTCGGGCCGGGCGGCGGCGGTCAGCGCGGTCGCGACCAGGGCGAGGGCGGCGGCACCGTTGTTGACCACGTGTACCGCGCCGGCCGCCGGTACCGCCGAGGCGAGCGCGGCCAGCGCACCCCGACCCCGGCGGGCCCGCCGCCCGGTCCGCAGGTCGAGTTCCACATCGGTGTGCCCGGCCGCCGCGACCACCGCCTCGACGGCCGCCGCCGACAGCGCCGCCCGGCCGAGGTTGGTGTGCAGCACCACGCCGGTGGCGTTGAGCACCGGGCGCAGCCCGGCGGCGGTGGCCGGCAGTGCGGCCAGAGTGGCCGGGACGACGTCCTCGGGCGGGATCTCGCCGCGCCGGACCCGGTCCTGGGCGGCGCCGAGCACGGCCTTGAGCCGGACCCGCCCGACGGTCGCCTCGGCGGTGGCCAGCCGGGGGTCGGCGAGCAGCACGTCGGTACGTGGCACCCGTCGCCGCGGATCGACCGCCCCGTCCATTTCCACCTCGCCGTAGAAACCCGTTCACCCGGCACTTAACCACACCTGATCTCCAGCCGCCCGGGGAAGTCCACGGCCCGGCCGTCGATCGACGCTGGGGCAGCCGGAGACGTGGCCCCGGCGACCCGGATGCGGGACGGTGCGCGGGCCGGTCCGGGCGCCGTCGTTCCACGCCCCGGCCAGGCTGGACCGTTCCACGCCCGGCCAGGCTGGACGGTGGCGGTCCGAGCGCGCCGGGTGGGTCAGCCCGCCGGGGTGACCGCGCCGGGGCCGGGCAGCAGGTCGACGTCGGCGGCCCGGATCGGCTCGCCGCAGGCGGAACAGGTCAGCTCGACGTGCGCGACCTGCCCGCAGGCCCGGTGCCGGTGCAGCACGGGTGGGCCCGCCTCGCCGGCGGTCCACCGGTCGCCCCAGCGGGCCATGACGAGGAGCAGGTCGCAGAGTTCCTGGCCCTTGTCGGTCAGCAGGTACTCGTGTCGCGGCGGGCGGTTCGAGTACTCCCGCCGCTGGAGGACACCGTTGTCGACCAGCCAGCGGAGCCGGTCGGCGAGCACCTTGGTGGAGATGCCGAGGTCCTGCTGGAGCTGGTCGAACCGGGTGATCCCGGCGTAGACGTCGCGCAGGATCAGCGGGGACCACGGCTCTCCGACGACGTCCAGGGTGCGGGCGATCGAGCAGGCCATCTCGGCGAACCGGGTCCGTTGCATGCCAGCACCCTAGTCGAGGTGACTTCCTTCAGGAAAGAGACTTCGGCTAGAGTGTGCCGGACCACAGCCTTTCTTCAGGGAAGTCACCGTAGGAGGAGATCATGGACCGACCTCAGGTGGTACCGGCCGAGGAGTGGCGGGCCGCCCTGGCCGCGCTGCGCGACAAGGAGAAAAAACTGACCCGGGCGCTGGACGCCCTGGCCGCCGAGCGGCGCCGGCTGCCGATGGTCCGCGTCGACCGGGACTACCGGTTCGTCGGCCCGGACGGGCCGGTGGGGCTGCCGGACCTGTTCGAGGGACGCCGGCAGCTCATCGTCTACTGCTTCATGTGGCACGGCGCCGACCACGTCTGCTCGGGCTGCGCGATGTTCACCGACAACATCGGACACCTCGCCCACCTGCACGCCCGGGACACCTCGCTGGCGCTGGTCTCCCGGGGGCCGCTCGCCGAGATCCAGCCGGTGCGGGAGCGGATGGGCTGGTCCATCCCCTGGTACTCCTGCCCCGACGGCGACTTCACCGACGACATGGACGCGGGCGACGGATTCGGGCTCAACGTCTTCCTCCGGGACGGCGCCGACGTCTACCGCAGCTACTTCACCACCGACCGAGGGGTGGAACGGCTCGGCAGCGGTTGGACCTTCCTCGACCTGACGCCGTACGGGCGGCAGGAGACCTGGGAGGACTCGCCGGACGGGTGGCCGCAGGGGCAGCCGTACGAATGGTGGCGGCTGCACGACGAGTATCCGGCGGAGCCCTCGTCGCCGAGCCGTACGGCCGGAACCGACCCGGTGCGGGGGCGGAAGTGAGCGGCCGTACCCCCGTCGCCGAACTGCTCTTCCGGGCCGAGGACGCGGCACCGATGAGCCTGGACGAGGCGACGGTACGACCATGGAGCCAGGCCCGGACGGCGTTGGAGTCGACGGCGAAGGGCTGGCTGTCGACCGTACGGCCGGACGGCCGGCCGCACGTCGCGCCGGTGATGCCGGTCTGGGCCGACGACGCGCCCTGCTTCACCACCCGCCCCGGCTCGCGCAAGGGCCGGAACCTGGCCGGCACCCCGGCCTGCGCGCTCAGCGTCTCCGCCGCCGACCTCGACCTGGACCTCGTGTTGGAGGGTGATGCCGTCCGGCTGCGGGACCCGGCGCTGCTCCGGCGGGTGGCCGACGCCCTCGCGGAGAAGTACTCGTGGGAGCTGACGATCCGCGACGGTACCGTCCGCGATCCCGGACTGCCGGGTGAACCCGAGTACGCCTTCTACCGGATCACCGTGCTGCGCGGCTTCGGCTACGGCGCCGACGGGTCCACCGCGACCCGCTGGCGCTTCGACCGAACCGGCTGAACCACCGGGGTGCGACCATGGTCCGATGAGCACCGGGGAGCGCCATCGACTCACTCAGTACGCGCACGGCGGCGGCTGCGCCTGCAAGATCCCGCCGGGTGAGCTGGAGGAGGTGGTGGCCGGTCTGGTCGGCACCTCCGCTCCGGCCGGGCCGGGTGAACTGCTGGTCGGGCTCGACGACGGCGACGACGCGGCGGTGGTCCGGTTGGAGTCGGGTACCGCCGTGGTGGCGACCGCCGACTTCTTCACCCCGGTGGTCGACGACCCGTACGACTGGGGCCGGATCGCCGCCGCGAACGCCCTCTCCGACGTCTACGCGATGGGCGGTACCCCGGTGGTGGCGGTGAACCTGCTCGCCTGGCCCCGGGAGCTGCTGCCGCTGACCCTCGCCGCCGAGGTGCTGCGCGGCGGGCTGGACGTGGCCCGGGAGGCGGGCTGTCACGTGGCCGGTGGGCACAGCGTGGACGACCCCGAACCGAAGTACGGGATGGCGGTCACCGGGATCGCCGACCCGGAGCGGCTGATGCGGAACGACGCCGGCCGGGCGGGGCTGCCGCTGACCCTGACCAAGCCGCTCGGGGTCGGGGTGCTCAACAGCCGGCACAAGCAGACCGGCGAGGTGTTCGGGCAGGCGGTGGCGGCGATGACCGAACTGAACCGGGACGCCTCGGTGGCGGCGGTGGCGGCCGGGATCCGGTGTGCCACCGACGTGACCGGGTTCGGGCTGCTCGGCCACCTGCACAAGCTGGCCCGGGCGTCCGGGTTGACGGCCCGGGTGGAGGCGTCCGCCGTACCGTATCTGGACGGCGCCCGGGCGGCGCTGGCCGAGGGTTTCGTCAGCGGCGGCACCCGGCGGAACCTGGCCTGGGTGCGCCCGCACCTCGACGCGGCCGGGGTCGCCGAGGAGGAGTTGCTGCTGCTGGCCGACGCGCAGACCTCCGGCGGGCTGCTGCTCGCCGGTGAGCTGCCCGGCCATCCGGTGGTCGGCGAGCTGCTGCCGGCCCGGGGCGACGGGCGGACCCTGGTCGTCACCGGCTGAGCAGCCCGGTCACGGCCGCGGAACGCGGAACGGGTCCCCGGGATCGACGATCCCGGGGACCCGGAGGTGCAACCCGCTGCTACTGCTGCTTACTTGGCGCCAGCGGTGAGCGGGGCCAGCTTCGGGTCGTTGGCGTACGCCTCGACCACGTTCTTCTTGGTGACGATCAGCGGCTCCAGCAGGTTGGCCGGGACGACCTTGGCACCGTTGTCGTAGGACTCGGTGTCGTTGGTCTTCGCCTCGTTGCCGGCCTGGAGGGCCTTGACCATCTCGATGGTCTCCTTGACCAGGTTCCGGGTGTCCTTGTTGATCGTGGAGTACTGCTCGCCCGCCACGATCGACTTGACCGACTCCACCTCGGAGTCCTGCCCGGTGACCACCGGCAGCGGCTTGCCGGTGCCCTTGACCGAGGTCAGGATCGCCCGGGCCAGGGTGTCGTTCGGGGAGAGCACACCGTCCAGCGTCTTGCTGCTGTAGGTGGAGGTGAGCAGCGAGTCCATCCGCCGCTGGGCGTTCTCGGCCTTCCAGCCGTCGGTGGCGGTCTGCTTGATGTCGGTCTGACCCGAGCCGACCACCACGTTGCCGGCGTCGATCTCCTTCTTCAGCACGTCCATCGCGCCGTCGAAGAAGACACCCGAGTTGTTGTCGTCCGGCGAGCCGGAGAAGAGCTCGATGGTGTACGGGCCGTTCGGCTTCTTGGCCTTCATGCCCTCCAGCAGGGCCTGGCCCTGGAGCTGGCCGACCTTGAAGTTGTCGTACGCGACGTAGTAGTCGACGTCCTTGGTGTTCTTGATCAGCCGGTCGTACGCGATCACGTACGCGCCGGCCTGCTTGGCCTGCTCGACCTGGGTGGTGAGCTGCGCGGCGTCGGTCGCACCGATGACGATCACCTTCGCACCCTTGGTGACCATCGCCGAGATCTGCGCCTGCTGGTCGGCGACCGTGCTGGTGGCGCCCGCGTACTGCACGTCGGACTGGAAGCCGGCCTCCTTGAGCCCGTTGGTGAACAGGTCACCGGCGAGCACCCAGTTCTCGGAGGTCTTGGCCGGCAGCGCCACACCGATCAGCGAGTTGGCGGCGAAGCCCTTCTCGGACCCGGCCTCTCCGCCGCCGTCACCGGACCGTTCGGAGCAGGCCGTGAGGGCCAGCAGGGCGATGGCGCCGGCGGCGACACCCCTGGCTAGGAATCTACGCATTGCAGGTTGCCCTTCTTTACAGGGTGGTGGGGGGTGGGGCGGAGGTTTTCCGCCCCACCAGCGGTGACCGTCAACGGGCCACCGGAGTCTTGGCGGGCTCCTGACCCGTCTCGACGCTGGGCGCCGGCAGCGCGGGTGCCTCCCGGCGGAAGGGTCGGGTCACCGATCCGATGACCGAGAAACGTCCGCGGTTCTTGTTGTAGACGTCGAACGCGACGGCCAGCAGCAGGACCAGGCCCTTGATGATCTGGACCCGGTCCGAGCCGACACCCATCAGCTGGAGACCGTTGTTGAGCACGGCCATCACCAGGCCACCGACGATCGAGCCGCTGATCGTGCCGAGGCCGCCGGAGACCGCCGCGCCGCCGATGAAGACCGCGGCGATGGCGTCCAGCTCCCAGCCGATGCCGTCCTGCGGGCCGGAGGCGGCCGACCGGGCGACGAAGATCATGCCGGCCAGCGCGGCCAGGATCGACATGTTCATCATGACCAGGAAGTTGACCCGCTTGAGCTTGACGCCGGAGAGCTCCGCGGCGCGCGCGTTGCCGCCGACCGCGTAGATGTGCCGGCCGCCGGCGGTGTTCCGGGTGATGAAGGAGTAGATCACCACCAGTACGCCGAGGATGATGCCGGAGATCGGGAAGCTGGTACCGACCCGGCCGCCGGCGAACCGGAAGGCCGCGTAGAGGATCACCGCGACCGGCACGGCGACCCGGATGACCGAGATCCACAGCGGCGCGACGTCGGCGTCCATCTCCCGGCGGGTACGCCGGACCTTCCACTCCCGGACCACCACGGCGATCGCGACGAGCAGGCCGAGCAGCAGGGTGAGGTTGTTGTAGCCGGTGTCCGGACCGACCTCCGGCAGGAAGCCGGCGCCGATCACCTTGAAGCCCTCCGGCACCGGGATGGTGTCGGCGCTGCCGATGAACTGGTTGCCGCCCCGGAACAGCATCATGCCGGCCAGCGTGACGATGAACGCCGGTACCCCGATGTAGGCCACCCAGAAGCCCTGCCAGGCGCCGATCGCGGCGCCGACGAGCAGGCCGAAGAGGATCGCCACCGGCCAGGGCAGCGACCAGTCCTGCATCGACTGGGCCACCACGATCCCGACGAAGGCGGCGATCGAGCCGACCGACAGGTCGATGTGACCGGCGACGATCACCATCAGCATCCCGATGGCCAGGATCAGGATGTACGAGTACTGGCTGACCAGCGAGATCATGTTGCTCGAGTTCAGCGTCAGCCCGTCGGTCAGGATCTGGAACAGCAGGACGATCGCCACCAGCGTGAAGATCATCCCGAACTGCCGGGCGTTGGATGTCGTCCCCGCGAACAGGGACTTCTGGAGTTCCTTTATGCGACTCACCGGATCTGCGCCTTCTTCGCTGAGGTCATCTGCTTCATGAGGAGTTCCGGATCGGCGTCCCGCCGTTCGATGTTGCCGGTGATGGTGCCCTCGAAGACCGTGTAGATGCGGTCGCAGAGGCCGATCAGCTCCGGCAGCTCCGAGGAGATGACGATGACGCCCTTCCCCTGGTCGGCGAGCTGCTGGATGATGCCGTAGATCTCGTACTTGGCACCGACGTCGATGCCCCGGGTCGGCTCATCGAGGATGAGCAGGTCCGGGTCGGTGAACATCCACTTGGCCAGCACCACCTTCTGCTGGTTGCCGCCGGAGAGCTTGGTGACGCCCTCGTCGACGGTCGGGGCCTTGACCCGCAGGCTCTTCCGGTAGCTCTCGGCCGCCCGGTACTCGCGGACGGGGTCGACCACACCGTGCTCGGCGATCTTCGACAGCTTGGCGGAGACCACCGAGGTCTTGATGTCGTCGAGCAGGTTCAGGCCGAGCGACTTGCGGTCCTCGCTGACGTACGCCAGGCCGTGCTTGATGGCGTCGGCGACCGACTTCAGCACGATCTCCCGACCGTCCTTGAAGATCTGCCCGCTCTGGTAGACGCCGTACGAACGGCCGAAGATGCTCATCGCCAGCTCGGTGCGACCGGCGCCCATCAGCCCGGCGAACCCGACGATCTCGCCCCGCCGCACGGTGAAGCTGGAGCCCTTGGCGACCATCCGGTCGGCCGAGATGGGGTGCCGGACGGTCCAGTCCCGTACCTCGAAGAAGACCTCACCGATCTTGGGGGTGTGGTCGGGGAACCGGCTGGAAAGCTCCCGGCCGACCATGCCCCGGACGATCCGGTCCTCGTCCACCCCGTCCGCCTTGACGTCGAGGGTCTCGATGGTCCGGCCGTCCCGCAGGATGGTGATCGAGTCGGCGATCTCGGCGATCTCGTTCAGCTTGTGCGAGATGATGATCGAGGTGATGCCGCGCTGCTTGAAGCCGCGCAGCAGGTCCAGCAGGTGCTGCGAGTCGGCCTCGTTGAGCGCGGCGGTCGGCTCGTCCAGGATGAGCAGCTTGACGTCCTTGGCGAAGGCCTTCGCGATCTCGACGAGCTGCTGCTTGCCCACGCCGATGTCCTTGATCAGCGTGTCCGGGTCCTCCCGCAGTCCCACCCGGGCCATCAGCTCCAGCGCCTGCCGGTTGGCACTCTTCCAGTCGATCGCGCCGGCCCGCCGGGGCTCGTTGCCGAGGAAGATGTTCTCGGTGATGGACATCCCGGGCACCAGGGCGAGTTCCTGGTGGATGATCACGATGCCGGCCTGCTCGCTGGCCCGGATGTCGGCGAACCGGCTCTCCGCGCCCTGGTAGCGGATCTCCCCGGAGTAGCTGCCGTACGGGTAGACCCCGCTGAGCACCTTCATCAGGGTCGACTTGCCCGCGCCGTTCTCGCCGGCGATCGCGTGGATCTCGCCGCGCCGGACCACCAGGTTGACGTCGGAGAGCGCCTTGACCCCCGGGAACTCCTTGGTGATCCCGCGCATCTCCAGCAGTACGGGAGCGTCACTCATCGCCGACGCTCCCCGGTCCGGGCCGGTACGGCGGACCGGCGGGGGGCAGCCGCCGTGGGCCGCCCGTCCTCGGGGCGCCAGAGGGAACCGCGCGCGTCCAGCGGCTGGTCGCCGCGCCGCGTCATCAACATCATTGTTGCCTCCGGGCAGGTAGTCAGACCGGCTGACATACTTTTGTTGCCTGGAGGAACTTATTGGAAGGCGAGGAAGTTTCGCAAGATTTCGTGACCTGGTCTTGACAAATTCACAGGGTCCCGGCTCACCGGCCGGCGCCGGGCGTCACCGTGGGCATCGAGCGTCCGCGACCGGACACGATCACGAGTTTTCGACCGAAGCGTCCGGAGGAGCCCCGGAACCGCCCCCGGGCACCTGCCGTCGGTTCCCCCGCCCTGGACCGGGTCGGCCGGCCCGACGGTCGCGAGATCCGGTCACGGTCCGGCCGTCGAGCCCGCTCACCATACGTGCGGCACCCTCCGTCCCCGCCACCCCGGGCCGCCGGAACGTGCGGCCCGTCACGCCCCGGGCAGGCCGGAACGACGCCGCCGCAGGCCGGAACGACGCCGCCGCAGGCCGGAACGACGCCGCCGCAGGCCGGAACGACGCCGCCGCAGGCCGGAACGCCCGGCCCAGCGGGCCCGCGGCTCAGGGGGCTCCTGGCTCAGGGGGGCAGCGGCTCAGGGGGGCCAGCGGCTCGGAGGGCCGGCGGCCCCGGTCGCCGGCCGGCGCCGCGGTTCGCCCGCCGGCCGTTTCCGGTCACGGGCCGGTGACCTCGTCGTCCGGGCGGGGGGTGCCGGGTCGGGAGGGGAGCCGGGTGATCGGCGGCAGGACCAGGGCGACCACCGCGATCACCGCCAGCACCGTGAACGGCAGCGTGTAGGAGTTGCCGCTCGCCTCGAAGAGCGTCGCCGTCAGCAGCGGCCCGGCCACCCCGCCGATGCTCCAGGCCACGATCATCGCCCCGTAGACCGCACCGGCGTGCGGCGTGCCGAAGTAGTCCGCCGCCGTCGCCGGCATGGTGCCGAAGCCGCCGCCGTAGGCCAGATAGATCAACGCGGCGAGTACCGCGAAGAAGGCGAAACCGGCCGCGTGCGGGAGGATGAAGAAACACAACGCCTGGAGCGCCAGCATCCCACCGAAGGCCACCATCCGGCCGGTCTGGTCCGACAGCCACGCCCAGCCGAGCCGCCCGGCACCGTTGAAGAGCCCGAGCACCGCGACCAGGCTGGCGGCGGTCGCCGAACCCACCCCGGTGATCGCCTGCGCCGCGTCGGCGGCCTGGGAGATGAAGGCGATGCCGCAGGTCACGTTGAGTGCCAGGATCGCGGTGAGCAGATACCACTGCCGGGTCCGCAGCGCCTCGGCGAGGGTGTAGACCCGGGTACCGGCCGGCACCCGGCCGGTGGTCACCGGACGGTACCCGGGCACCCGGTAACCGGGCGGCGGATTCCGGAAGAACGAGGCGCCGAGCAGCACCGCGACCAGGTACGCGATGCCCAGCGGCAGGAAGACGCTGGGCTTGTCGGTGGTGTTGTTGAGCAGCGCCTTCGCCACCGGAGCGGTGATCACGGCACCGAAGCCGAAGCCGGCGACCGCGATCCCGGTGATCAGACCCCGATGGTCCGGAAACCACTTGGTGAGCATCGCGATCGGGGTGATGTACGCGGCACCGAGCCCGATCCCACCGAGCACGCCGTAGGTCAGCACCAGCAGCCAGAGCTGGTCGGCGTCGGAGACCAGCGAGGCGAGGATGTTGCCGACGGCGTACAGCACGCCGCCGCCGAGCGCGACCGGTCGGGGCCCGCGCCGGTCCTGCACCCGGCCGCCGACCAGGCTGCCGATGAAGATCGTGCCGATCGCGACCTCGAACGGCAGTACCGCCTCGGCCTTGCTCCAGCCGAACGCCTGCTGCAACGGCTGGTTGAAGACGCTCCAGGCGTACACGGCACCGAGGGCCAGCTGCACCAGTACGGCGGCCACCACCAGGCCCCACCGGCCGGCCGTCGGACTCTGCTCCCCCCGTACCCCGATCTCGACCTTTCCTGCCATGAGCGTGACCCCCGTCTCGGCTCATGGACGGCACCCGCTCGTGGCTACGGGCCGGCGCCGGCCCCCCGTCTCGCCCGCCGCTCCCGCTGCGGCAGCACCGTGTACTTCGGATCCCGGGCGGAGACGACCCCGGCCTCGAAGACCCCGAACCGGGTCAGCGCCGAGGAGGCCAGCAGGGCCGCGCCGGAGAGTACCGAGAGCGTGCG
Organism: Plantactinospora sp. BB1; assembly: GCF_003030385.1. NCBI lineage: Bacteria > Bacillati > Actinomycetota > Actinomycetes > Micromonosporales > Micromonosporaceae > Plantactinospora > Plantactinospora sp. BB1. The sequence goes on from NZ_CP028159.1 coordinate 112,348, forward strand.
GCTGCGCCGGGCCAGCAGCGCACCGGCGGTACCGGCAGCCAGCAGCAGCCGGGCGCCCTGGATCAGCCGGGCCGGCCGGCCGGTCCGGTACGGCTCGCCGGTCAGCCCCATCCGGGCGATCCGGCGCTCGGCGACCGTCTCGACCACCGCGCCGGCCACCGCCAGCCGGACCGCCGGGCCGCTCTGTGCGGTCGGCGTGCTGGCCAGCGCGGCGCCCGCACCGGCGACCAGCGCGCTGCCGGCGAAGAGGAAGGGCAGGTCCGGGTAGGCGTCGTGCCAGGCCGGCATCGCGGTGTCGGCGAGCAGCACCCCGGTGTACGTGGCCAGCGCCGGCGCCGCCACGGCCGCAGCCAGCCCGGAGACCCGGCCGACCGGTGGCAGCAGCCGGCGGGCCAGACCGGGTACGCCACGCCGGGGCAGGATCGCGGCGACCTCGCTCAGCGCGGCCAGCCCCGCCGCCGGGCCGAACGCGGCCAGGATCCAGGTGCCCATCGACATCGGCGAGGTCGGCTTGGCGACCCGCAGCATGTGGTGGAACCGGGCCGGCCGACCCAGGTCGTTGACCAGAAAGTAGGTGCTCGCGCCGAGGGCGCCCAGCGAGACGAGCCGGCCGGACCGGCGCAGTCCCGGCCGCCCGGTCAGGTCCGCACCGGCGGCCAGCAGCGCCGATCCGGCGGCCAGCCCGCCGGTGAACAGGTACGCCGGGATGTCCCGCCGCCACACCGGCGCCTTGACCACCGGCCGGCCGTAGTACGAGCTGAACTCGGCCGGCGGGACGACCACCGGTTGTCCGGAGACGACCCCCGGCCCGGCCCCGCCCTGCCGCCCGGACCGGCGTCGCAGCTCCCCGCCGTTGTGCTGACCGAGGCCGTCCGCGACCTCCCGGAGCCGCTCCCCGAGCGGCCCGCCGCCGTCCGGTGCCGGCCCGGTCATGACGCCTCCGAGATTCGCTCGTCGTGCCGACCCGGCGCCGCCGGACGGCCGGCGGGCCCGGTCCGGCCGGTCACCGGGGCCGCCCGACGAAGGCGGCCACCGCGGCGGCCGTCATGGTGAGCGCGGCCAGCCCGGCCCGTCGCCACATCCGGGGCAGGTCGCGGGTGGTCACCACCGGGTCCGGTGGCAGCCCGTACACCTCGGGCTCGTCGAGCAGCAGGAAGAACGCACCGTCCCCGCCCACCCCGTCGTCCGGGTCGTGCCCGTAGAGCCGGGCCTCGGGAACGCCGTCGGCGTGCAGCCGCTCCACCCGGGCCCGGGCCCGGTCGCGCAGCTCGTCGAGTTCGCCGTACTGGATCGACTCGGTGGGGCAGGCCTGGGCGCAGGCCGGGGTACGCCCGGCACCGATCCGGTCGTAACAGAGGGTGCACTTCCACGCCCGGCCGTCGCCCTTGCGCTGGTCGATGACGCCGTACGGGCAGGCGGGGATGCAGTAGCCGCAGCCGTTGCAGATGTCCTCCTGCACCACCACCGTGCCGAACTCGGTACGGAACAGCGAGCCGGTCGGGCAGACGTCCAGGCAGGCCGCGTGGGTGCAGTGCTTGCAGACGTCCGACATCATCAGCCAGCGCAGGTCGGCCCGCCCGTCCCGGCCCGCCTCCCGGCCGGGCAGCTCGGTGCCGGGCATGCCGAGGAACTGGGTCCCCTCCGCCATCCGGCCCGCCGGGGCGGGATCCGGGCCCGGCGGCAGGCCGGGGCTGGTCCCCTGGTCCGTACCGACCCGGGCGGCCGCCTCGGCGGTCGCCGGGCTGATCGGCGGCCCGCTCGGGGTGCCGGCCATCGGCGGCGACGACTGCCAGCCCACCCGTCGGGGCTGCTCGACGAAGGCGACGTGCCGCCACGAGTTCGCGGTCAGCGCCCCGGTGTTGTCGTACGACATGCCGAGCAGGTCGAGCCCGCTCTCCGGCACCAGGTTCCACTCCTTGCAGGCCACCTCGCAGGCCTTGCAGCCGATGCAGACGCTGGTGTCGGTGAAGAACCCCATCCGGGGTGGCGGATCGAGGTGACCGGACTCCTCGGCGGGGTTGACCGGCGCGTCCGAGCGCCGCGTCTCGACCATGCTCATGCCTCCCGTTCCGTGTCGCCGCCGTCCGGCAGCTGCCCCGGTGCTTCGCCGGCACCGTCCGCGCCGGTGCCGCCCCGGCCGGCGGTGAGGATCGGCGGGTAGTGCCCGTCGAGGCCGGCCCGCCGCCGGTAGTCGGCGAGGTAGTCGAGCAGCTCCGGCCCCCTCGGCCGGTGGCCGGCCCGGATGTCGCAGGTGCCGACCTTGCTCTCCTGGATCAGCACGTTCGGGTCGAGGGTGGCCCCGAAGAGGTCGTTGGCCGGCTCGCCCTGGACCAGCCCGTTGCCGCCGAAGTGGTACGGCAGCCACACCTGGTGGATCAGGCGCCCCTCGATCCGCAGCGGGGTCAGCCGGTCGGTCACCATCACCCGCGCCTCGACCACGCCCCGGCTGGTGACCAGGTGTGCCCAGCCCAGGTGGGTGAGTCCACGTTCGACGGCCAGCTCCGGCCCGACCTCGACGAACATCTCCGGTTGCAGTTCGGCCAGGTACCGGACGTTGCGGCTCATCGCGCCCGCCGTGTGGTGCTCGGTGAGCCGGCTGACCGTGAAGACGTACGGGAAGACGTCCGCGTGCGGGTCCGGCGGGCTCGGGTTGGTCGGGTTGTCCGGCCGGTCGTACGTCTTGCGGACCGGGTTGGCCTGCTGCCCGTAGAGCGGGTTGCGGATCGGGGACTCGACCGGCTCGTAGTGGGTCGGCAGCGGCCCGTCGAGGATTCCGGACGGTGCGTACAGCCAGCCCTTCCCGTCGCCCTGCATGATGAACGGGTCGTCGCCGGCCAGCGCCGCCACCCCGGTCGCGTCCGGGTCCGGCCGGTACGAGGGCGGCTTGGTCTTCTCGAAGTCGGGTACGTCGTGCCCGGTCCACTCACCGCGCTCCTCGTCCCACCAGACGTAGCGCTTCCGCTCGCTCCACGGCCGTCCCTCCGGATCGGCCGAGGCGCGGTTGTAGAGGATCCGCCGGTTGAGCGGCCAGGCCCAGCCCCACTCGGCGGCGACCCAGTTCTGCTCGCCGCCAGGCTTGCGCCGGGCCGCCTGGTTGACCCCGTCGGCGAAGACGCCGGTGTAGATCCAGCAGCCGCCGAGGGTCGAACCGTCGTCCTTCATCTCCACGAAGGAGTTCAGCGGGCGGCGGGTCGCCACCTCGTACCCGTTGATCTCCCGCAGCACCGCCTCGGCCTCCGGCTCGGCGTGCGGGCCCTCGGTGGGATAGTCCCAGGCCAGGTCGAGCAGGGCGCGGTCGCGGGGCCGGGTGGAGCCGGCGAGCTTGCCCCGGATGATCCGGCCGAGGTGGTAGAAGAACCAGAGCTCGGAGCGGCAGTCGCCGGGTGCCTCGACCGCCTTCTCCCGCCACTGCAACATCCGCTGGGTCTGGGTGAAGGTGCCGGGCTTCTCCACGTGCGAGGCGGCCGGCAGGAAGAAGACCTCGGTCCTGCACCGCTCCGGGGCGATCTCGCCGGTCTCCACCTCCCGGCTGTCCTTCCAGAACGTCGCACTTTCGATCATGAAGAGGTCGCGGACCACCAGCCAGTCCAGGTTGGCCATGCCGAGCCGCTGGGCCCGGCCGTGCGCCGAGCCGACCGCCGGGTTCTGGCCGAGCAGGAAGTACCCCTTGACCTTGCCGTCGATCATGTTGAAGACGGTCTGGTACGTGCCGTGGTCGCCGCTCATCCGGGGCACGTAGTCGTAGCAGAAGTCGTTCTCCGGGGTCGCCGCCGCACCCCAGTACGCCTTCAGCAGGTTCACCGCGTACGCCCGGGCGTTGCCCCAGAAGCCCTTCTGGCCCGGGTGCTGGATGCTCTCGATCCACTTGTCGAAGGTCGGATGCTCCATGTGGTTCGGCATCGGCAGATAGCCGGGCAGCAGGTTGAACAGCGTCGGGATGTCGGTCGAGCCCTGGATGCTGGCGTGCCCGCGCAGCGCCAGGATCCCGCCGCCGGGCCGGCCGATGTTGCCGAGCAGCAGCTGGATGATCGCCCCGGTCCGGATGTACTGCACCCCGACGCTGTGCTGCGTCCAGCCGACCGAGTAGACCAGCATGGTGGTGCGGTCCCGCTTGGAGTTCTCCGCCCAGGCCCGGGCGACCTCCTCGAACTTCTCCCGGGGCACCCCGCAGACCCGTTCGACGAGTTCCGGGGTGTAGCGGGCGTAGTGCCGCCGGAGGATCTGGTAGACGCAGCGCGGGTGCTGGAGCGTCTCGTCCCGTTCCGCCTGCCGGGAGACCGGCGGGCCGTGCGACTCGTGCCGCAGTCCGGCCGCGCTGTCCCGCTCGGTCGCGGTGTCGTTCCCGCCGTCATCCTCCTGCCCGGCGTACTGCCAACTGGACTGCGCGTAGCTGGTCCGGTCGGGGTTGTAGCCGGAGAAGAGGCCGTCGAGGTCCTCGGTGTCCTGGAAGTCCTCGCTGACGATGGTGGCCGCGTTGGTGTAGGCGACGACGTACTCCCGGAAGTCCAGCTCGTTCTCCAGGATGTACCGCACGATCCCGCCGAGGAACGCGATGTCGGTGCCGGCCCGGATCGGCACGTACGTGTCGGCGAGCGCGCTGGTCCGGGTGAAGCGGGGATCGACGTGGATGATCTTGGCGCCCCGCTCCTTCGCCTCCATCACCCACTGGAAGCCGACCGGATGCGCCTCGGCCATGTTCGAGCCCTGGATGATGACGCAGTCACTGTTGAGCAGATCCTGCTGGAAGTCCGTCGCGCCGCCGCGACCGAAGCTGATCCCCAGACCGGGGACGGTGGCGGAGTGTCAAATCCGGGCCTGGTTCTCGATCTGGATCGCCCCCATCGCGGTGAACAGCTTCTTGATGAGGTAGTTCTCCTCGTTGTCCAGGGTGGCCCCACCGAGGCTGGCGATGCCGAGGGTGCGGTGCAGCGGCCGGCCCTCGTCGTCGACGTCCTCCCAGGTGGCGTCCCGGGCCGCGAGCACCCGGTCGGCGATCATGTCCATCGCGGTCGGCAGGTCCAGCTCCTCCCACTCCGTCCCGTACGGACGGCGGTAGAGCACCCGCTGCTGCCGCAGCTCGCTGGTGACCAGGTTCTTGCTGGCGGCGCCCTTGGGGCAGAGCCGGCCCCGGGAGATCGGGCTGTCCGGATCTCCCTCGATCTGGGTGACCCGACCGTCGGAGACGTAGACCCGCTGGCCGCAGCCGACGGCGCAGTACGGGCAGATGGACCGGGCGACGGAGTCGGCGCTGTCGGTGCGCGGAGTCAGCTCTGCCGACCGGGCGGACTTCGCGGCCGCGCCCCGGCCGAGCGGGTCGGTGCCGGTGAGCTGCCGGTAGACCGGCCAGCCCTCGATCCAGGTGCGTACCCCCACCGTCAGCACCTCCTCCAGCGACGAGGCCGGTTGCCCGACCATCCGAGGGTAGGTCAGCCAGACGGTGCCCCGAGGGAAAGCGCCGAAACCCGGCGGGACCGGAAACGGCCGGAAAATTTTTCGACCCGTCCCGGCCGGGCGAGCCCGGCACGGCCTGCGGGGACGGGACGAAGGGCAGCAAAACAGCGGCCACCAATGCGAATGATCATGACATCCGAGGCGATTGGGGCAGTACTCTGACGCGATGTCTGTCGATCAATCCACCGAGACCGGATCGGATCCCATCCCCCGGATCGACTTCGACCACCACTCCCCCGAGTACCGCGCCAACTGGCGGGCCATCTCCGACGAGCACCTGGCCCGATGCCCGGTCGCCCGGACCGACGCCTACGGCGGCTTCTGGGTCGTCTCCGACCACGCCGGCGTCAGCCAGGTGATGCGGGACGACGCCACCTTCAGCTCCGGCCGCAACAGCGAGGACCCGTCGGATCCCCGGCAGGGCATCGTCATCCCGCCGAACCCGATCACGCAGATACCGTTGGAGCTGGACCCGCCGGAGTACAACCCGTACCGGCGGATCATGAGTCCGTACTTCTCGCCCAGCGCGGCCCGCGACTCGCTGCCCTTCGTCGAGCAGGCCACCGACGCGCTGCTCGACCGGGTCTGCGCGAGCGGCCGGATCGACCTCGTACTGGACTACGGCAACCCGCTGCCGGCACTGGCCACCATGAAACTGATCGGGCTGCCGCTGGACGACTGGCAGACCTACGCCGAGCCGATGCACCGGGTCGCGGCGTCGCCACCGAGCGACCCCGACTTCCCGCGCAACGTGCAGATCATGGGTCAGCTCGGCGGTGCCATCGCCGCCCAGGTGCCGAAGCTGCGCGAGGAGCCCGGCGAGGGGCTGCTGAGCGGACTGGCCACGGCCACCATCGACGGCGAACCGCTGCCCGTCGAGGAGGTGGTCAGCGCTGCGCTGCTGGTCATCCAGGGCGGCGTGCACACCACCACCGCGCTCTTCGCGCACACCATGGTCTGGCTGGCCGACCACCCCGACCACCGGGCGGCGCTGCTGGCCGACCCGTCGCTGTGGGAGCACGCCACCGAGGAGTTCCTCCGGGTCTTCCCACCGGCGATGGGCTTCGCCCGGACCGCCACCCGGGACGTGGTGCTCGGCGGGCAGCAGATCCGGGCCGGCGACCGGGTGATGATGTCCTTCGCCGCCGCCAACCGGGACCCCTCGGTCTTCCCCGACCCCGACGAGGTACGGCTGGACCGCTCCCCCAACCGGCACACCAGCTTCGGACTCGGCATCCACCGCTGCATCGGGCTGAACCACGCCCGGGTCTGGTTCCCGCACCTGGTGCGGCGGGTGCTCGACCGGATGCCGGACATCGCCATCGACCGGGACGCCACCAGGCAGAACGAGAGCGTCGGCGTGATCAACGGCTTCGTCAGCATGCCGGCCACGTTCACCCCGCACGAACCGCTCGGCGTGACCATGCCGAACTGACCCGCGGACGTCCTGCGGTCGGCGGTCGGGACGGTCCCGCGAACGGGCGGGCGCCCGGCCGTCGGCCGGAGCGGGTCCGGTCTCCGGCGACCGATTCAGAAGTACGGGGGTGGCGATGACGGTCAGCGCGGACGACCTGGAGCTGGCGGTGGCCAGTGTCGCCGGCACGCTCCGCCCCGGCACCGATCGGGACTGGGCTGTGCCGGCGGGCGGGCTGGACTGGGACTGCTGGCACACCGGGGAGCACCTCGGCGACTGCCTGCTGTCGTACGCGATGCAGCTCGGCGCCCGCCCCGCGGACCGGTACGTGCGGTTCCTGGCCACCGTCGACCCGGCGGCGACCCCGGCCCAGGTGCTGGAGTTCGTCGAGGGCAGCGGGCAGCTTCTCGCCGCGATGGTCCGGACCGCCCCCGCGTCGGTGCGGGCGTGGCACCCGTACGGCATGGGTGACCCGGCCGGCTTCGCCGGCATGGGCTGCGTCGAGACGCTGCTGCACGGCGACGACATCGCCCGGGGACTCGGGCTGACCCTCACACCGCCGGCCGAGGTCTGCGCCCGGGTGCTGGCTCGAATGTTTCCGCAGGCCGCCGAACTCACCGGGGTCGTCGAGCCGTGGCTGGCGCTGCGCTGGGCCACCGGCCGGGTCGAGCTGCCGGACCGGCCCCGGGTGCGGCGGTGGCGCTGGCACGCGGCGCCGCTGGACGAACCCGGCTGACTCCCCGCCCCGCCGGACGGGGTTCGACGAACCACCCCGCCGACCGTCACCGTCGGCCTACCGTCAGGAGCGTGGCGGAAGCGGCGGCGGGCGGATGAGCAACACCCGCATGTACCGGGACGGTGCTCTCGTCGACCAGGGCTTCCCCGCCTCGGAGGTCGGTGAGCGGCTGGCCGCCGACGACCGGGTGGTGATCTGGCTCGACATCTGCGGGCCGACCGAGGACGACCTCAGGCTGCTCGCCGAGGAACTCGGGATGCACGAGCTGGCGCTCGAGGACGTCGTCCAGCAGGCCCAGCGGGCAAAACTCGACCGGTACGACACACACCTGTTCCTGAACACCTACATGGTGCGGCTGGGCGCGGCCGGCGGGCTGACCGACGACGAGGTGTCGGCGTTCGTCAAGCCCCGGGCGCTGGTGACGGTCCGCTACAGCGACCGGTTCGATCTCCGGCAGGTGCTGGCCCGCTGGGACGAGAGTGCCGAACTCGCGCCGCACGGGGTCGCGTTCCTGCTCTACGGCCTGCTCGACACCCTGATCGACGGCCACTTCTCCGCGGTGCAGCAGCTCGACGCGACCCTGGAGCGGGTGCAGGCCGCGATGTTCAAGGACGGCCCCGGTGGTCAGGCGGCCGGTGCCGGCCGGGCCGGCGGCCGAGCCGGCGACCCGGGTGACGGCCGGACCGGCGAAAGTCGCGGCGGCGCCGGCCGGACCGGCGCCAGTCGCGGCGACGAGAGGCGGGGCGGTGACGGTCGGGGCGGTGACGCTGTCGGTGTGATGGACCGCAACGAGGTGCAGCAGCGGATCTTCCTCGCCCGGCGGGACCTGGTGCGGCTGCGCCAGGTCACCCTGCCGATGCGGGAGGTGGTGAACGCGCTGATGCGTCCCACCATGCACACCGTCGACCAGGAGATGCTCCCGTACTACCAGGACCTGTACGACCACGTGCTGCGGGTGATCGAGTGGAGCGACTCGCTGCGCGACCTGAACACGACGATGCTCGAAACGAACCTGATGTTGCAGAACAACCAGCTCAACCTGATCGTGAAGCAGGTCACCGCCTGGGCGGCGGTGATCGCCGTACCGACGGCGGTGACCGGGTTCTTCGGGCAGAACCTCGCCTTCCCGTGGCGGCACACCCCGGCGGAATTCGTCATCTCGCTCATCGTGACGCTCGGGCTGGCGGTCGCCCTGTACGTGGTGTTCCGCCGCAAGAGCTGGATCTGACCGAGGCCCGGCGTGCACCTTCGGGCGCCCGCTCCGCCGCAGACGCGCTTCGGGGAGGCCGGCTGCGGGCCGTGCCTCCCCGAAACGGTTCCGTCGACCGGGTTACCGGGAGCGGGACCAGAGGTCCTGCACGATGTCGGCGGCCTGGTCCTCCCACTGGGCGTACGCGAACGGGTACGCCGACACCTGCACCGCCTGGGCGGCGTCGGTCAGCGGCCGGTCCCACCAGCGGTCGACCCGCTTGAGACCCTCGAAGAACGCGGCGGCCGAGTAGTCACGGTCCCGGATCTGGTCCGGCGAGCCCCAGCCCGACGACGGCCGCTGCTGGAACAGCCCCAGCGAGTCGTGGTCGTTCCACGCGCCCAGGTGGTCGAGGTTGCGCAGCTTCGACTCCTGGAGGGCGGTGGCAACGCCGATCACGGCGCCACGCTGACCCATGTCCATCTTGCGGGCCACCCGGACGATCTCCCGGGCGTTGTCCCGCTGCTCGTCGTCGAGGTCGATCCGCGACTGGTAGCCCTGCACCCCGTTCGGGATCAACTTGTCCCGGGATGCCCTGGCGTCCGAGTTCCCCCGGTCGGCGGGGCGGTAGCCGTCGCGATGCGAGTCGTCGTCCCGCATCGACTGGCTGTACGCCGCCGACTGCGCGCCCGGGTCACCGGCGGCGGCGACCACGCCGACCGGGCCGGCCACCGCCGAGCAGGCGGCCGCGCAGGTGAGGCCCGCGACCGCCAGTGCGGACCGGCGGGCGATCGGGGTTTCCGCGACGGCTGGCAGCCGCCGGGTCACCGGATGTGCCGCGATGGCGGGGAGCCAGCGCGTACGAGCGGTCTCCGCGATGGCGGGGAGCCATCGTCCGAAGATCGGATTCATGGTTACCCCTTTCGATCTGGGATTCCGGGAGATTCCGGGAGGGACTGCTGCCGTCCTGGGCCGCTCGGCCCGCGGACAAGGAGGTACGCCCGCGATCCAGGGGGCTGACCTCGCGGGCGTACCGACATGAACAACGAGCCGGGCCAGTCCGGCATTCCGGATTCGCCCGCCCGGTGCCCGCCGCCGGTCCGGCCCGGGTTCCGTCCGGCTCGGGCCCGTGCAGGGCCGGCGGCAGGCCGGACAGACCAGCAAAATCGGGTACGGACGATCCGGACCCGCCTCCTTCCGGCTACCCTGAGCACATGCAGTACGCCGCTGCGGCCGGAACCGGCGTCGCCTATCTGGCCCGCCCGGGCCGGCCTGCCGTAGTGAGCCCGACCGTGGCCGAGCTGACCGGCCCGACCCGGGGCACCGTCGTGCTGCCACTGCGGCTGATGTGGGGTCCGGAGCGCAGCTTCGACCTGGACGATCCCGACCAGCTGCTCTGGATGTACGAGAACGTCCTGCGCGAGACCACCCGCTCCGACGACCTGCGCCGCTATCTCAACGGCCGGGTGCTCCGCCGGGTCTGGTCCGCGCTGAACCTGCCCCGCGGGGTACGGGCGGCCTGGGAGCGACGGCACCCGTCGCTGGCCGCCGGTGATCGCCGGGCGGCATGACCACCACCCATCTCGACGACTTCTACCGCCAGGTCGCCCGGGTCGCCCTCTCCGTGGCCGACAAGCACGGGTTCGTGCTCGGCGGTGGCGTGGCCTGGGCGGCACACGGGCTGGTGTCCCGGCCCACCGAGGACGTCGACCTCTTCGCCGACGTCGACGGCGCGGCGGCCAGCGCCGAGGCGGAGGTCCGGACCGCGCTGGAGGCGGCGGGCTTCACCGTCGCCGACGAGGACCCGTCGAGCGACCTGGCCGGCCTGTTCAGCGGGTTCGAGCTGGACATGAAGGACTTCCTGGTCAGCCGGGGCGGCCGGCGGCTACGGCTCAGCCTCGGCCGGTTGGATCGACACCGCAGCCCGGTGGTGATGGACCTCGGGCCGGTCATGCACGTCCAGGACCTGGTGGCCAGCAAGACCGCCGCCCTGGTCACCCGCCGCGAGGTCCGGGACTACATCGACGTCGCGGCAGCGCTCGACCGGTACGCCGTCGCCGACCTGATCCGGCTCGCCGCCGAGTACGACCCGGCGATCGAGCCGGAGGACATCGCCGCCGCCGGCCGCTACCTGGACCGACTGCCCGACCAGCGCTTCGCCCGGTACGGCCGGGACGCCGCACAGGTACGGTCGATCCGCGCGAAGCTCGCCGGCTGGCCACGCTGACCCGGGCCTCTCCCCCGACCCGGCACGGGACATGCCGAAGGCCGGACCCGAGTCGGATCCGGCCTTCGTTCCTGCCTTAGCTGTTGTTCCAGGTGTTGGCGACCAGGTCGGCGGCCAGGTCTTCCCACTGCGCGTAGGCGTCGGGGTAGGCCGAGACCTGTACCTTCTGCGCGGCCACGGTCAGCGGCAGGTCCTGCCAACCGTCAACCTGCTTGAGGCCCTTGAGGAACGCGATGGTCGAGTACTCCGGATCGGTGATCTGCTCCGGCGAGCCCCAACCCGACGACGGTCGCTGCTGGAACAGGCCCAGCGAGTCGTGGTCGTTGCGGTCACCCAGGTGACCCAGGTTCTCCAACTTCGACTCCTGCAACGAGGTACCCACGGCGATCACAGCGGCACGCTCGTCCAGACCCGCCTTCTTCGTCGCCTTCACGATCGCCTTGACGTTGTCGGACTGCTCACCCGACAGCGCAATCCGCGACTGCTTACCCTGCGCACCATGCGGGACCAGCTTGTCCCGCGACGGCTTACGATCCTTACCCTCGCGCTTGTCACGCTTCTCGCTCTTACGGTCCTTGTCGTTCTTGTCACCCTTGTGGTCCTTGTCGGCCATGACCGACTGCGACACCGGCGAGGCGACATGCTCGGGCGCGGCGTGGGCGGCGACGGCGGGACCGGCGACAGCGCCACCGACGAACGCCAGACCAGCAACACCCAGAGCGGTCTTACGAACCAGGGAAGTCTGCTCGATGGCCGGGAGCCATCGGCTGAACAGAGTCGTGTTCATGATGGTCTGCCTTCCAATCGGGGGTGAACACCCCATGGGGGAAAACCGGGGTGTCATTGGAAATCACACGTCCCGAGACCGTCACGGCCTCCAGGGACAGAAGAAGGTTCGCCCGGCACACATGCACGGGGGGGTGCTGGTACTCAGGCGAACACCATATGTAACGACCGGCGGCCCCGGATCATTCCCCGAGGCCCGGCCACCAGCCCAGGTCACAGGCGGTGCTACTCGGCCGTACGCGAGATGTAACGACCGCCAGCCTGCCAACATTCCACCGCCAGCAGTTGATCACCAATCGAACCGGACATTGGTGACGGAGGCACCTCCAATGTCCCACTAGCATGGCGAGATGGCGCTCGACCTGTTTGCCGGTATACCGGTCAACGACTACCCGGCGGCACTGGCCTGGTACGAAAAGCTGCTTGGGTCACCGCCGACGTTCGTCGCCAGCGACAGCGAGGCGGTGTGGGAACTCGCCGAGCATCGGTCCCTCGCCATCGAACATCGACCCGAGCATGCCGGTCACGCCCTGCACACCGTCTTCGTTGACGACCTCGACGCCCTGTTGGCCGAGACGGCTGAGCGGAGACTCCAACCGGCGCGACGGGAGACGTACTCCAACGGGGTGCGGAAGGCCACGTACGTCGACCCCGACGGAAACGAGATCGGATTCGGCGGAGCCCCGCTCTGACCGGCGACCACGTACGCTCAGGCTCGTACGGGTGAAATCGCATCCATAGGGATTGACTGGGCGCCTGAGTGACGCCTCATACGTCGATCGGGCATTGGTCAACCTAGGCGACGTCGGGCCGGGTCATCAGCGGCGACCGCAGGTGCAACGCCAGATCAGGGCCGGTCAGGGGCACGGTGCTCCACGTCGCGACCGCTGTCCCCGTCCCGGCGTCGACCACCAGCCGCACCCGGTGCGGGGTGGTGATGACGTAAAGGTCGGCGACGAACGTGTTGCCCTGCCAGGCGCCGGTTGCGACGACAGGGCGGCCGAGCGGTGAGCTTTCCCGCCATGCGCCGTGGCCGACCTCGACCGTGAGGAGCGACCCGAGTCGCAGGAGCCACCCACGGTCTACCGGATCGAGGATCACCGTGGTGCCGTCGGGTAGCGCCGAATTCTCGACGGAGGCGTCGAGTTCCGCCTTGATGGAACGCTCAGGGGCGGCCGCGCCCGGCACGGGTGTGAGTGAGAGCCGCCGCAACCGCTCGGCGAGGATCTCGTCCTCCCGGGCACTTACCGGCTCGTCCAGGCCGGGCAGCAGGCAATCCCACAGGACGGCCGGCATTACCTCACCCTGCGTTATCGCACCGGTCACGACGACCACGAGGTCGTGCGACGGGACGACCACGCATTGCTGACCGAAGGCTCCTTCGGCACGGTAACCGTGACGCGATATCCAGAACTGGTAGCCGTACCCGCAAAGCATGTCGGGGTTCTCCGACCAGTCCTCGATCTGCTGCGTCTCGATGTGCCGTCTGGTCGCGAGCCGCACCCATTCGCGCGGGACGAGCTGCCGGCCGCTCCAGAGGCCCTCGCGCAGCAGCAGTTCGCCGAAGGCGGCGACGGCCTCGGTCGTGAGATGCAGTCCGTGGAAGCCGAAGGTGGCCCCGCTCGCCACCCGGTCCCATTCGGCGTGGTCGACGCCCATCGGCTTGAAGAGGCGGTCGTCGAGCAGTTCCGGGAGGCTGCGGCCCGTGACCCGCTCCACCATCCGGGCCAGGATGAAGGTAGTCGGATTGTCGTAGGCGTGCCGTGTTCCCTCGACCTCGGGGAACGGTACGCGTAGGAAGCCCTTCACCAGGTCGCCCGGTTCCAGTTGCCAGGCCTCGGCGAGGCTGTCCGTGCGGTGTCCGGTTGTCATGGACAGCAGGTGGTGAACGGTCAGGCGACGTCCCTGCTCCGAGATTTCCGCCGGGACGTGGTCGGGCAACACGTCCACCACTCGATCAGCCAGCGAGAGCAGTCCGTCGGCGATCGCAAGCCCCACGGCGACCGAGGTGAACGACTTGGTCAGCGAGTAGAGAAGGTGCGGGCGTTCGGCGGAGTACGGCGCCCACCAGCCTTCGGCGACAACGTGACCGTGGCGTACGACCATGATGGAGTGACACTCGACGGATTGCGCTTCGAGCCGGTCCAGTAGCGCGGCAACTGCGCGGGCCGACACCCCCATGGCAGCCGGTGTCGAGCGCGGCAGCAGGGTGCGCTGAGAAGGCATTCAAGCACCCTAACAAGATCACTCGGTCGAGTTTGTGGAATATCGTCCGGAGCCAATCCTGCCGATCTTGGGCAGTGGACAATCAGCGTCGACGTGCGATCACGCCGGTACTCCAGCACCCTGGAGCCGTAAGAAGGGGGCCGTCCAGCGACTACGGCGATTCCGGTACCCCCACGGCCGGCATCCTGGCGCTCAAGCAGTGACAGGGCCTGGTCGCTCGCTACGCCAGAATTGGCGTGGCGCGAACCCTTCACGTCGCAGCCAGTGCTCGGTATAAACGACACGTTCCGCCTCGACGACCACGAGTGTGTCCTGAGGCGGCTCGGACAACGGTCGTCCCCGCTCGGCGTGCTCGTTCTCCCACCGGAACGCCGTCCAGTAGTGCGCGCGGTCCGGGTGCTCCGGGTCAAGCACCCTTGCAGTTCCGAACAGTTGAGCGCCACGGCTGCTGGCCAGCCCGACCAGCGGCGCGAAGATTCCGATGGACACCCGCGGATCCGCAGCGAGGTTGCGCATCTTCGGTGAACGCGGTGCAGCGGTGAAGAGCACCGCGAAGCCAAGCGAGTAGTACCGCACCGGGGTGGCCAGCGGCCCGTCCGGACCCGTGGTCGCGAGCACGCACATGTTCTGCGACGACAGGAGGTTGAGGATGCGCTCCTCAAGCGGTTGACGATCGAGTCGCTTCGTCGGCGTGGGCCCGGACAGCCAGGGGTTCGTCAACGGCATGTAGCGACCTCGATCATGACGAGCACCCTACCCACCTGACTGTCCATCCGGCCGCCATGATCGGCAGGACTCGGCCTGACCCGTCGTTGCCAGTCGGTCCGCCAGTTCGCCGAGGTGACTCTCCACCCGCGCCCGGTCGTAACCGCGCAGGCTCACGGTGGAGTCGGAACATGTCCGGAGACGCCGCTGGCCGGGTCCCCTGTGGTGGGGACCCGGCCAGCGGGTGGTGCGGTCGTGTTGTTTGGTTGTCTTAGCTGTTGTTCCAGGTGTTGGCGACCAGGTCGGCGGCCAGGTCTTCCCACTGGGCGTACGCGTCGGGGTAGGCCGAGACCTGTACCTTCTGCGCGGCCACGGTCAGCGGCAGGTCCTGCCAGCCGTCGACCTGCTTGAGGCCCTTGAGGAACGCGATGGTCGAGTACTCCGGATCGGTGATCTGCTCCGGCGAGCCCCAACCCGAACTGGGTCGCTGCTGGAACAGGCCCAGCGAGTCGTGGTCGTTGCGGTCACCCAGGTGACCCAGGTTCTCCAACTTCGACTCCTGAAGACTCGTACCCACGGCGATCACCGCGGCACGCTCGTCCAGACCCGCCTTCTTCGTCGCCTTCACGATCGCCTTCACGTTGTCGGACTGCTCACCCGACAGCGCAATCCGCGACTGACCACCCTGCACACCATGCGGCACCAAACGATCCCGCGACGGCTTGCCCTTACGGTCCTTGTCACGCTTCTCGCTCTTACGGTCCTTCTCGTTCTTGTGGTCCTTGTCGTTCTTGTGGTCGTTGCCCTTGTCGGCCATGACCGACTGCGACACCGGCGAGGCGACATGCTCGGGCGCGGCGTGGGCGGCCACGGCGGGGCCGGCGACAGCGCCACCGACGAACGCCAGGCCAGCAACACCCAGAGCGGTCCTACGAACCAGGGAAGTCTGCTCGATGGCCGGGAGCCATCGGCTGAACAGAGTCGTGTTCATGATGGTCTGCCTTCCAATCGGGGGTGAACACCCCATGGGGGAAAACCGGGGTGTCATTGGAAATCACACGTCCCGAGACCGTCACGGCCTCCAGGGACAGAAGAAGGTTCGCCCGGCACACATGCACGGGGGGGTGCTGGTACTCAGGCGAACACCATATGTAACGACCGGCGGCCCCGGATCATTCCCCGAGGCCCGGCCACCAGCCCAGGTCACAGGCGGTGCTACTCGGCCGTACGCGAGATGTAACGACCGCGAGCCCGCCAACATTCCACCGCCAGCAGTTGATCAAAAAACTAAACCCGGATATCCGAGGGGACACCTCAGAATGCGGGGCAGATCGGCGCCTGCGCGTTCCAGCTCTACGTGACGGTTAGCCAGGCACGCCAACGAGGTGTGATGAGGGCGGTGATCTCGTCATAGCCGGCCGAACCCGGGTGCGCGCCATCACCGGTACGAACCTCGCGGGTCCACACGGCGCTCTTACGCAACGAGGACTGCACCGCGACGTACGGTACGCCCGCTTCGCGACAGGTCCGCGCAAACGCGTCGTCGAGCGAGGCCAACCGTACATTCTGAGCGTCATCGTCGACCGGTGGCGGACCGACGACAAGGACGCGCCAGCCCTGGCCGGCAGCCTGGTCGAGCATCCGGGTCAGGGTGGCCGCCGATCGCTCGGGCGTCACCCGGGGCCGGCCGTTCTCCTCGGTGGTGTCGTTGACCCCGAACGACATCACGACACGGAGGTCGTTGCCGTCCCGTAGCCGCAGCAGACACTCTGCACGCCAACGGGCGAGGATGTCGACGGAGGTCTGCCGCCGTACGCCGAGGTTGTAGGTCGTGAGCGGTTGTCCGTCGGCGCAGGTTCGTGCCGCGAGCCGGCCCACCCAGCCCAGGCAGCGCGGATCGCCGACGCCCAGCACGAAGGAGTCGCCGACGAAGCAGACGCGCAGGTCACGGATCACGCGTGCAGTGTCTCAGGCGCTGCTGGCAGAACGGCCAACTGGCCACTCCGGTGTTCCCGAGCGCGACCAGGCACGACCGGGCTGCCTGCGCGTTACGCACCATCCGAGTCGACTTTCGCCGTTCGGAGGAACTCCCACCGCTGTCCCACTCGCACGCAGTCCGCCCGGCGAACAGGTTTCCCGGTGCAGTGAGGTCACGGACCTCGCGGGACTCGCCCACCGGCGGTGGGCGCACCCTCAGCCGGACATGGGCCGAGTGAATTCGGGCTGGTCGAGTACGCGCAGCCAGGATCCGTCAGGCTGGCGGCGTACCACCTGTGCCCGGGCGCCGGCACCGTCCTTGGCTACGGTCGAAGTGAGTGCGAGATCGCCGCTGACGAGCGTCGGAAGTGCTCCTCCGGTTCGAAGTGTGGGCGGTTCGCGAGTACCTTCGTCCAGAGCGCCTGGATCGCGGCCCGGCCGACAGTCTGGCCGCCGGGCGGGTACGCCAGCACCGCATCCTCGGCGTAGAGCGCCGCGACGCCCTCGGCGTCTCCCGCGTTGGAACGCTCGACGAACAGCCGGGTGATCTCCTCCGGTCGCATTGCCTTCTCGTAATCCGCCATGTGGATCCTCTCGATTCCTGCTGTATCCCCTGACGGATCGAGCATGCACGGAGCAAAATCAGAAGTACAACAGCTAATTCTGATGACATCTAGAATCAGCAGTTATGGAGCTGAGGCAGCTGGAGTACCTCGTAGCGGTTGCCGAGGAGGCAAGCTTCACCCGGGCCGCAGAGCGCGTTCGGATCAGCCAGTCCGGGGTGAGCGCGCAGATCCGGCAACTCGAACGCGAACTCGGGGCGACCCTCATCGACCGCTCGACCAGGACGGCGACCCTGACGGCCGCGGGCAGGGTCGCTCTGGAGTACGCGCGCGCCACGCTCGCCTCCGCCGCCGCGCTACGGCAAACCGTCAGCGAGGTGACCGGCCTGATCCGTGGCCAACTCACCGTCGGCATGATCGTCGGGTGCACGGTGACCCCGCTCTTCGAGGCGCTCGAGGCGTTCCACCGGGCCCATCCGCAGGTCGAGCTGACCCTGTTGGAGGACAACTCCGACCGACTCGTCGAGGGTGTCCGGTCCGCCGCGATCGACCTCGCCCTGATCGGTACGGCCGAAGCCACGCCGGTCGGGCTGAACGCGCTGACGATCGTCAGCGAACGACTGGTGGCGCTGGTACCGCCGGAACATCCACTCGCGGCGCGGAAGAAAATCGGGTTGGCCGACATCGCGGAGCATCCGGTCATCTGCATGCCGGAGGGTACCGGGATCCGAACCGTGTTCGACCGAGCCTGCGCCAACCGCCGCGTCCAGCCGACCATCGCCTTGCAGGCTAGTGCCGCCACCACCATCGCCGACCTGGCGATCCGAGGGCTCGGAGTCGCGATCCTCAGCGAGTCCATGGCTGACGAGTACGAGGACCGGCTGACCGCGCTCCGGGTGAGCGACGTTGACGTCCCGGCGCTACTGGCACTGGTTTGGAAACCCACGCAGAGCCCTGCCCTTGCTCGACTGGTCCGGTACAGCCGAGACGCCTTCGCCCCCGTCCAGGGAGAGATCACGACGTAACCCTTCCTCGATCGCACTCTTGCTCGGGTATCGGCGCGCCTGCTCGGCAGGCGCTCGGGATTCGGAAATGCCGCTGGCCGGGTCCCCTGTGGTGGGGACCCGGCCAGCGGGTGGTGCGGTCGTGTTGTGTGGTTGTCTTAGCTGTTGTTCCAGGTGTTGGCGACCAGGTCGGCGGCCAGGTCCTCCCACTGCGCGTAGGCGTCGGGGTAGGCCGAGACCTGTACCTTCTGCGCGGCCACGGTCAGCGGCAGGTCCTGCCAACCGTCAACCTGCTTGAGGCCCTTGAGGAACGCGATGGTCGAGTACTCCGGATCGGTGATCTGCTCCGGCGAGCCCCAACCCGACGACGGTCGCTGCTGGAACAGGCCCAGCGAGTCGTGGTCGTTGCGGTCACCCAGGTGACCCAGGTTCTCCAACTTCGACTCCTGCAACGAGGTACCCACGGCGATCACAGCGGCACGCTCGTCCAGACCGGCCTTCTTGGTGGCCTTCACGATCGCCTTGACGTTGTCGGACTGCTCACCCGACAGCGAGATCCGCGACTGCTTACCCTGCGCACCGTGCGGGACCAGCTTGTCCCGCGACGGCTTACGATCCTTGCCCTCGCGCTTGTCACGCTTGTCGCTCTTACGGTCCTGGTCGTTCTTGTCACCCTTGTGGTCCTTGTCGGCCATGACCGACTGCGACACCGGCGAGGCGACGTGCTCGGGGGCGGCGTGGGCGGCCACGGCGGGGCCGGCGACAGCGCCACCGACGAACGCCAGACCAGCAACACCCAGAGCGGTCTTACGAACCAGGGAAGTCTGCTCGATGGCCGGGAGCCATCGGCTGAACAGAGTCGTGTTCATGATGGTCTGCCTTCCAATCGGGGGAACAACACCCCACGGGGGGAAAACCGGGGTGTCATTGGAAATCACACGTCCCGAGACCGTCACGGCCTCCAGGGACAGAAGAAGGTTCGCCTGGCACACATGCACGGGGGGTGCTGGTACTCAGGCGAACACCATATGTAACGACCGGCGGCCCCGGATCATTCCCCGAGGCCCGGCCACCAGCCCAGGTCACAGGCGGTGCTACTCGGCCGTACGCGATATGTAACGACCGACTGCCCAACGGCATTCCACCGCACCAAGTTGATCAAGCGAAGGTGGAGAGTTCGGGTCGGACAAGAAAGCCGTCGCGTCGAAACGTCACCCGGACCCGACACACGTGCCGGACAACCATCGAGCCCGCCTGGGCCCCACGTCCTGGCCGCGCGGATCGTCCCTCGGAAGCAGTGAGGGCGACGAGCGGCTGCCCGACGACGGTGAGATCGACGATCACGCCGGAATCGAGCAGCCGCAACGGTCGCTCGGTGCGACCGCCACCGGACCGGGACGATGGGACACCCGCCGGTCAAGGGCGATGGGGACACCCGCCGGTCAAGAGCGATGGGGACACCCGCCGGTCAAGAACCCTCTCGGGTCAACGCCCAGGGCGGACGACACCCGCCGCCCCGCCGCCGCGCCGTACCGGTTCCGCCGACGCCACCAGGCCGTGCCGACCGGTGAACTCGATCGCGGTGGCCGCACCGAGTTCGGCGGTACTCGTGAAAGGCGGATGGTCGAGCGCGTCGAGTGCACTGCCGTACGCGCTGACGAACGCCGGTTCTGCCTGAGGCGCGGCGCTGTTGCGCTGTGAGGCCCGGGGTGCCGCCATCGCCTCCGGCAGAGACATCCCGAGGTCGATCCGGTTGACCAGTACCTGCAGCACGGTGGTGATGATGGTGGCACCACCGGGGGTGCCGAGCGCCAGGAACGGGCGGCCGTCGTCGAGCACGATCGTCGGCGACATCGAACTGCGGGGGCGCTTGCCCGGGGCCGGCAGATTCGGATCGGGCGCGGCACCCGGGGTCTGTGCGAACGTGAAGTCGGTCAACTCGTTGTTGAGCAGGAAGCCGCGTCCGGGTACCACCATCGCGTTCCCGCCGGTCTGTTCGATCGTCAGGGTGTACTCGACGACGTTGCCCCACCGGTCGGCCACCGTCAGGTTCGTGGTGCTCTGCCCGGGGTTGGGCTCGGCACCCGCCGCGCCGGTCGCGCAGTCGCCGTATCTTCCGTCGGGTTCGCCGGGCGGTACCGGCTTCGGCGCGGCCCGGCCGGGGTCGAGCTGGCAGGCCCGCTCGGCCGCGTACCGGTCGTTGAGCAGTTCGTCGAGGATCCGCCGGGAGGTGCCGTCGGCGACGTACCGGTTCCGGTCGGCGTAGGCCAGGGCGCTCGCCTCCAGGTAGTGGTGCAGCGCCTCCGTCACCGTCATCCCGGCCAGGTCGAACCGTTCCAGGATGTTCAGCGCCTCGCCGACGGCGACACCGCCGCTGGACGGTGTCGACATGCCGTACACCTGGTAGCCCCGGTAGTCGGACCGGGTCGGCGCGGGGAACCGCAGCTCGTAGCGGGCGAGGTCGGCCCGGGTCATCCCGCCGGGCTGGATCGGGTACCGCCAGGGCACGGTCGGGTCGGCGGCGACCGGCGGGCGGCGCACCGCCTCGACGAGGTCCGCGCCGATCGGGCCGGTGTAGAAGACGTCGACGCCGCGCCGGGCGATCTGCCGGTAGGTGTCGGCCAGGTCCCGGTTGCGCTGGATGGAACCGACCGCCGGTGGCTGGCCGCCCGGCAGATAGAGCTGCCGGGTCGCGTCGAACTGGGCGAACGCCGCCTCGTTCTCCGCCACCTGCTGCCGGAACGTCGCGTCGACCACGAACCCCCGCCCGGCCACCTCGGCGGCCGGGGCGAGCGCCGCCGACAGCGGCCGGCTGCCCCACCTGCGCAACGCCTCGTGCCAGGTCAACAGCGTCCCGGGTACGCCGACCGACAGGCCGCTGACCCGGGCCTGCTGAAAGGGGTACGGAGTGCCGCTGGCCGGGTCGACGAAGGAGTCCGCTCGGATGGAGGCGGGTGCCGACTCCCGGCCGTCGATGGTGTGCACCCGGCGGGTACGCGCGTCGTAGTAGACGAAGAAGCCGCCACCGCCGATACCGGCCGAGAACGGCTCGGTCACGCCGAGCGTGGCGGCCGCCGCCACCGCCGCGTCGACCGCGTTGCCACCGCGACGGAGTACGTCCAGGCCGACGGCGGTAGCAGTGGGGTCGACAGTGGACACGGCACCGCCGTACCCGTGCGCGGTCGGCGTCTTGGGTGGTTCGCCGGAGTGGCCGGCGGCGGCCGGTGCGGCGCTGGCCGGCGCCGACGTGACGACCAGGGTGACGGCCACGACGCCGGCCACCGCCATCCGGGCTGTTGCCCTCTTGGTGAGCCTCATTGCCCCTCCACGGTCAGGTTGCGTCCTTGATATGCCCTCGGCGGCGGTGCGGCAACTGGAGGCGGCGCCGAGGGGCAACCGGGCCGACGATCTGCGTCTGCCCGCCCCCGGCGGCGGCTTTCGCCGACGCACTCACCTGGTGGTGTGACGGCGGACCCCACCCGTAAGGCATCCTAGGAAGATAGGTCGTATGACGGGAGGGGCGGTGCGGGCGGATACGGCGGGCGGGATCGTATCCGCGTCGTCCTGAGCTGGGTCAGGCCGGGCTGGCGAGTGGGCGGTCGGTCGGCTGACCGAGGCGCCGGTAGGCCAGCTCGGCGAGCAGTGCGGCGCCGTCGGCCAGCACGCTGTCGTCGTAGACGGCCCGGGGCGAGTGGTTGCCGGGCGCCGTCACCGGGTCACCGGTGGCGCAGGCACCGAGGAAGACGAAGGCGCCGGGTACCCGCCCGAGCACCCGGGAGAAGTCCTCGGAGCCGGTCATCGGGTGGCGCATGTCGACGAACCGCTCCGCGCCGAACAGCTCCCGCACGGTCGCGGCGGCGAACTCGTGCTGGTCCGGGTCGTTGATCGTGACCGGATACTCCGGCTCGTACCGCACCTCGGCGCGCAGGCCGTGCGCCGCCGCGATCTGCTCGCAGAGTTGTACGGCGTGCCGGCCCAACTCGGCGTGCACGGCGGGGTCGAAGGCCCGTACCGTCGCCTCGAAGCTCGCCTCGTCCGGGATGACGTTGCGCCGGGTGCCGGCGTGGAAGGTGCCGACGGTGAGCACCACCGGCTCGAACGCGTCGAAGCGGCGGGTGATCATCGTCTGCAACGCGGTGACCATCTCGCAGGCCGCCGGTACCGGGTCCAGCGTCACGTGCGGCCGGGAGCCGTGCCCGCCCGCCCCGACCACGGTGACGAAGAGACCCGCCGAACCGGCCATCAGCGGGCCGGGGCGGGAGGAGAAGACTCCCCGGTCCAGGATGGACGAGAGCACGTGCAGGCCGTACGCGGCCTCGACCGGGCGGCCGGCGGCGGTCAGCACCCCCTCGTCGATCATGTGTCCGGCGCCGTTGTAGCCCTCCTCGCCGGGCTGGAACATGAAGACCACGTCGCCGGCGAGCTCGTCGCGGCGGGCGGCGAGCAACCGGGCGGCGCCGACCAGGCCGGCGGTGTGCAGGTCGTGCCCGCAGGCGTGCATCACCCCGTCGTGCCGGGAGCTGTAGTCGACTCCGCTGCTCTCGGTGATCGGCAGGGCGTCCATGTCACCCCGGAGCAGCACCGCCGGACCGGGCCTGCCACCGCGCAGCACGGCGGTGACCGAGGAGAGTCCGGCGCCGGTGCTGATCTCCAACGGCAGCGGTTCGAGGGCGGCCAGCACCCGCTGCTGGGTACGCGGCAGGTGCAGGCCCTCCTCCGGAACCTGGTGCAGTTCCCGGCGCAGCCCGGCCAGTTCGTCCTGGATCTCCGCCGCATCCTCACGCAGGCTCATGCGTCTCCCCCGCCCTGGTCGTACCGCCGTGGCCGCTGCCGCCGAGGTGTCTGCCGGACGCCTCGTCGTGGCTGGTCCGCGCCCCGCCTCGGGGATATCCGAGATCTTACGGAGCCGGCCAGGATGATCAAGTGTCATGATCATGGCCCTTCGCCGGACGTGACGAACGGCACGCCGGAACGCCGACGACCGCGCCGGCCGGGCCACGCACGAATCGGGACGGCCGGAGAGGGGCTGCCGGAGAGGGGCGGTCGGCGAGCGGGATGGCCGGGAGCGGGCGGGCGGTCGGCGGAGCGGGATGACCGGAAAGGGGCGGTCGGATGTCCGGCAGCCGTCGGCCGGTAGGTGCCTGGATGACGGGTGGTTGTCGGGTGGTGGCTCGGCTGGCGTGACCCGCGACCGGTCGTTATGGTGCCGTCGGCGCGCCTACCCGGCGCACCCCGGTGGACCTTGCTCGACCTCCCCCGGCGGTCCGTCACGGCCCCGGGTGGCAGTCAGCGCGCATACGCCGGCCGCTCAGGTGGCACAAGGTCCAATGTCTAGGAAAGGCGCGGCATGACCCCTCTTCCCGGCCCTTCTCGACGCCAGGTGCTCGCCGTCGCCGCGGCGGCCGCGGCGGCACCGCTCGTCGGGGCCGTACCGGCACAGGCACACCCGCAGAGCAGGCCGAAGACCTACGACCTGACCGTGCTGGGCACCTCGGACACCCACGGCAACGTCTACAACTGGGACTACTACCGGGACGCCGAATACGACGACAGCGCGCACAACGACGTCGGCGTGGCGAAGCTGGCGAGCCTGGTCAAGCAGATCCGGGCCGAGCGGCGGGGCAGGGCGACCCTGGTGCTCGACGCCGGTGACACCATCCAGGGCACGTCGCTGGCGACGTACTACGCCAAGCAGGAGCCGATCACCGAAACCGGTGAGACGCACCCGATGGCCCGGGCGATGAACATCCTCGACTACGACGCGGTGACGCTCGGCAACCACGAGTTCAACTACGGGCTGCCGCTGCTGGACAGGTGGATCAGGCAGCTCGGCTTCCCGGCCCTGGCCGCCAACGCCGTCAACGAACGCACCGGCAAGCCGGCCTTCACCCCGTACCTGATCAAGAAGGTGTCGCTCGGGCGCGGCGCACCGACGCTGCGGGTCGGCATCCTCGGCCTGACCAACCCCGGTACCGCGATCTGGGACCGGGGGCACGTCGAGGGCAGGCTCCGCTTCGAGGACATGGTCGCGACCGCCGCGAAGTGGGTACCGGTGATGCGCCAGCGCGGCGCCGACATCGTGCTGATCTCCGCGCACGGCGGCGACAGCGGTACGTCGAGCTACGGGCCCGAACTGCCGAACGAGAACCCGTGCGCGATGATCGCCGAGCAGGTACCCGGGATCGACGCCATCCTGTTCGGGCACGCCCACGCCGAGGTGGTGGAGCGGTTCGTCACCAACACCCGGACCGGCGAGCGGGTGCTGCTGTCGGAGCCGTCCAAGTGGGGCCAGCGGCTGACCCGGATGGACTTCACCCTGGAGCGGGACCGCAACCGCTGGCGGATCACCGGCAAGCGGGCCACGATGCTGAACAGCAACACCGTGCCGGAGGACCCGAAGGTGCTCGCGGCGGTACGCCGGCAGCACGCCAAGACGGTCGCCTACGTCAACCAGGTGGTCGCCACCTCGGCGGTCGAACTGTCGGCGGCGGAGTCGCGCTACCGGGACACGCCGATCCTCGACTACATCAACAGGGTGCAGACCGACACGGTCGCCGCCGCGCTGGCCGGCGGCCCGTACGCCAGCCTTCCGGTGCTGTCGATCGCCGCGCCGTTCAGCCGTACCGCGATCTTCCCGGCCGGGGACGTACGGATCAAGGACGTGGCCGGGCTCTACATCTACGACAACACCCTGGAGGCGGTACTCGTCAACGGGGCCGAACTGCGCGCCTACCTCGAGTACTCGGCGAAGTACTTCCGTACCCTCGGGCCGGGTGCGCCGGTCGACCCCGCGCAGCTCAACGATCCGACCGTGCCGGACTACAACTACGACACCGTCTCCGGGGTCGACTACGACATCGACATCAGCAGGCCGGTGGGCCAGCGGATCACCAGGCTGGCCCACCCGGGCGGCGGAGCGGCGGTCGTCGACACCGACCAGTTCGTGATCGCGGTGAACAACTACCGGCGCAGCGGCGGCGGCAACTTCCCCGGCATCGTCAAGCCGCAGATCTACAACGAGCAGCAGGAGATCCGGCAACTGCTGATCGACTGGGCGCAGGCCAAGGGCAGCATCGATCCGGCCGACTTCTTCGAGCCGAACTGGCGACTGGTCCGGGAGGGCGTACCGGTCTTCTGAGCGGGGCCGGTCCGGGTCCCGGTGCGGCTCGCGGGGCGTTGCCGGTACGACGGATCGACCCGCGACGGCGGCGGGTGTTCGACGAGGCGCTCGGCCGGGAGATCCCGGCCGAGCGCCTCGCGTCGTGCCAGCGTCCGGCACCGGACAACCGGCCCGCATCGATGTAGCTTCTTGCCAGACGGCGCCTAGCCGGTGGAAGATATCGCCGTGACCCGACTGTCGCGCCGCCTCCCCCTGGCCGCCCCGCTGGTGCTCGGCGCACTGCTGCTGGCGCTCGGCGCACCGCTCGCAGCAGCACCGGCCCCAGCAGCAACGCGCGCAGCAGCACCGCTGGCAACAGCACCGCTCGCAACAGCACCGGTAGTCGCCCGCGCCGCGAGCCCGACCGAACCCGTCGAGCCTCGCACCGCCTACGTCGACGTCTCGGTGGCCACCCTCTGGGTGGAGCCCGGTCGGCAACGTCCCGTCGACCTGCCCTCCATGACGAACCCGGCCGACCCTCGGGCCTGGACGGCGGGGATGACCCTCGCCGAGCGGCGCTGGCTGATCGGCGACCTGGAGACCCAGGCCACGTACGGTCAGCGGGTGCTGGTCCTGGCGGAGTCGGGCGACTGGGCGCAGGTGGTCGTACCCGGTCAGCCGACGCCCCGGCACGAGTGGGGCTACCCCGGCTGGCTGCCGAAGGTGCAGCTGACCGACGGCAGGAGTTTCGGGCACCTCGCCGGCCGTCCGTTCGCACTGGTGGAGACGCCCACCGCCTGGCTCTACGACGATCCGCGTCGGACCCGCCGGGCGATGGAGTTGAGCTACAACACCCGGCTGCCGGTGCTGGCCCGACTCGACCGGGCGGTACTGGTGGCCACCCCCAGCGACGGCCCGAAGTGGCTGGCCGCCTCGGACGTCTCGGTGTACGCCTCCGCCGCCGACATCCCCCGGCCGACCGGCCCGGAACTGGTGGCGGCGAGCCGGATGTTCCTCGGTCTGCCGTACCTGTGGGCGGGTACCGCCGGCTTCGGCTTCGACTGTTCCGGCCTCACCCACTCCGTCTACGCCGCGCACGGCATCACCATCCCGCGGGACGCGCAGGACCAGG
Source organism: Plantactinospora sp. BB1 (assembly GCF_003030385.1). Classification (NCBI taxonomy): domain Bacteria; kingdom Bacillati; phylum Actinomycetota; class Actinomycetes; order Micromonosporales; family Micromonosporaceae; genus Plantactinospora; species Plantactinospora sp. BB1. The sequence continues at coordinate 138,857 of NZ_CP028159.1, forward strand.
CCAACGCCGGCACCCCGGTCACCAGGGAGCAGCTCGCCCCCGGGGACCTCGTCTTCTTCGCCCGGAACAACGGCACCGGACGCGTGCACCACGTCGGCATGTACGCCGGCGACGGCTACATCGTCGACGCCCCGACCAACACCGACACCGAGGAGAGCGGCGTCGAGTACGTGCGGCTCGACGAGCACCGGTACGCCCACGAGTACGCCGGAGCGCGCCGGTACCTGTAACGACGCCGACGCCTACGACGAGGCCGGTACCTGTGACGACGCTGGCGCCTACGACGAGGCCGGCACCCGTGGCCGGCGAGGCGGCGTCAGATCTTCGGGATGACCGCCGCGATCGTGGTGGCGACGAGCGGGCCGACGATCACCAGGCCGGACTGCAACTCGCTCACGGTGGTGCGGTTGACGCCAAGGATCTCCTCCAGCTTGATCCGGTCCTCGGCCGCGGTGATCAGCTCCGCCTTCGGCACGTGCGCGATGTCGGAGAACTCGTCGATGTAAACCTGACAGCGCCGCCGCAGCAGGGTGGCGGCCGGCACGTGCATCAGCGCGATCAGGATCGAGCCGGCCGCACCGATGACGAACGCGGTCGACTGGGGAATCTTCTCCGAACTTCCCCACCCGACGGCCGCCGCGCAGACCAGCACCATCAACAGCAGCAACGAACCCATCATCTGCAACAGCCGGGCCAGCATCCGGCGCAGTCGCATCAGTGCGGCCAACTGCTCGCCCGGGGTACCGGTGAGACCGCGCATCGAGACGACCCGGACGCCGGCCAGCGTCGCGCCGGCCGGCAGCGCCCCGAGCACCACGATGGAGACGAAGGCCACCGCCCGCCAGGTGAGTCCGCTGCCGATGACGGCGTGCGCGGTGACGACGCTGCCGGCCACCAGCACCAGGAAGGCCAGCACCGACGGTACGACCCGGCGCACCGGTACCGGCTGGATCCGTTGCAGGTCGTGCCAGCGGGCCACCCCGGAGCCGATCGTCGACCCGCTCAGCGCGCCGAGCAGTCCGGCGACCGACGCCCAGAGCAGCCACTGGTTGCGGAACTCCGGCAGTTGCCGGTCCGGATTGGAGAAGGCGATCCCGACCGCCGTCGCCGCCCCGGCCATCATCATCAGGGTACGGACCACACGCGGCCAGCCGACCAGGCCCAGCGGACGCGGGCTGTTCCGGTACGGCTCCGCCGGGGGTACCGCCCCGTTGGCGGTCGGCGTCGGGGCGGCCAGGGATGCCTCCAGGGCGGTCATGGCAGACGACTCTAGAGGAGGCGTGAGTATCGGGTGTTCCCCCGCCGGACGGTTATGCGGCGGTGCGGTCGAGGGCGGTGCCGAGGCGGTCGAGGTGCTCGGCGACGGGGCCGGCGGTGAGCATGCCGCTGCCGGCACCGGCCAGCTCGGCTGCCGCCGGTGCGAGTACGGCGTGGGCGCGTTCCAGCACCGCCCGGTCGCCGAGCGCGATCGCGGCTTGGCCGGTGAGGCACCAGAGAGCCTCGAAGAGCAGGTCGTGTGGCGGCTCGGGGGTCCGGCGCAGCGCCACGGCGGCGTCGGCCGGGCGGTCCCGCGCCAACAGGACCAGTGGCCGGGCCCAGGGCGCGTACGGGCCCCAGTCGGTGCGCTCGTCGCTGTCCGCCGGTCGGCCGTGCCAGACCCGCAGGCAGAGCAGGGCGAGCGGCAGGAGCCCCCGCTCGACGCCGGGCATGCCGGTGCCGGCGAGCTGTGCCGCGGCCGTCCGGTAGGCGGCCTCCGCCGTCGCCGCCGACGCCCCGGTCGCGGCCAGCCGCAGCGCGCGGTACCACCGGGTGAAGACGGCGACCAGTGGTCGTTCGTCCCGCTCGGCGACCCGGTCCGCGGCGGCGGCGTGCCGGTCCGCGACCGCGAAGTCGCCGAGCGCGCTGCGGGCCTGGAGTCGGATCAGGTGGCCGAGCACCTCGAACGTCGGCAGGCCGTGCCGGACGGCGAGCGCGACGAGTTCGGCGCCGACCTCGTCGCGCTCCGGGGCCAGCCCCGCGCGCCGGAAGCTCTGCATGAAGACGCCGTTGAGGGCGAAGGCGAGCAGCGCCGGGTCACCCAGCCGGCGGGCGATCCGCTCCGCCTCCCGGGCCGCCTCGGACCCGCGTGCCGCCCGGGTGCCGCGCGACTCCACGGCGATCGTGGCCAGCAGCCGGGCCCGGGTGGCGGCGGGCGCGTCGGGGTGCAGGGCGGCCAGGGTACGTTCGGCGGCCGCCACGATCCGGGCCGCCTGTTCCGGGTCGTCGGACCGGGTCCAGATCGCCGGTACGTCGTACCCGCCGATCACCCGCGCGGTCAGTTCCGGGTCGCCGAGCTGCTCGGCGGCGGCGATGGCCGCGAACCGCTGTTCCCGGGCGGCTTCGAGTCCGCCTCCGCCAGCCACCGCGAGGCTGCGTAGCAGGCCGACCGTGGACTCGAGCCGGGCCCGGGCGCCGGAGGCGACCGTCCGGTCGTAGGCCGCGGCGGCCTCCGCCCAGACCCGGTCGGCCGTGGAGGGAGCCTGGCCGGGCTCCGCCGGTTCGACCTGCCGGAGGATGTCGGTCTCCAGCCGGCGCAGCCGTGGCCCCGGGTCGACGCCGAGCTGGTCGAGCAGGAGCGCGCGGGCCCGGCGCAGCACGGCCAGCGCGTCCCCCTGCCGGTCGGTGCGGTAGAGGGCCAGGGCCAGCAGCCGCCACGCCTCCTCCCGCCAGGGATGCTCGGCGACGTGGCCGTCGAGTTCCGGTACGGCCTCGGCGGCCCGCCCGAGCGCCAGTAGCGCCTCGGCCCGCGACTCGATCGCGTGCAGCCGGAGCTGTTCGAGCCGGCTGCGCTCCGGGCGGGCCCACGGCTCGTCGTCGAAGCCGGCGTACGCGGGGCCGCGCCACCAGCCCAGCGCCCGGTCGAGGCGGTCGAGGGTCGATCCCGGCGGTCCGGCGGGGGTGGCGGTGACGGCCTCCTCGAACCGCCAGGCGTCGACCGCGTCCGGCGCCGCCCGCAGGGCGTAGCCGGGTCCCTCGGTGACCAGCAGCCGGGCCGGCTCACGCGGTGGCCGGTGCGGCTCCAGCGCGCGCCGCAGCGCCGCCACGAAGGTCCGGACCGCGCTCACCGCGCCCGGCGGCGGCGCTGCCCACAGGTCGTCGACGAGCCGGCCGACCGGGACGACCCGGCCGCGCGCGACGACGAGCCGGGCCAGCACGGCGCGGTGTCTCGGCCCCTTCACGTCGATCGGCGCGCCGGAGTCGTCCCAGGCCACCACCGGTCCGAGCACCCCGAACGTGACCTGCACCGATCCACCCTTCCACGCCGCGGCGACCAACGTATCGTGCTTGTCGGTCGCTCATCGGTTGCTCATCGGCGATCGGCAGGCTGGACGGGCTGCCCACCCCGGGCAGGACCGATCAGGAGGATCCAACCATGGCTGTGACCATTCCCGGCTTCGACTACCGGCGTGTCAGGGTCGACGACGACGTCACGCTCTCCGTGGCGGTGGGCGGCTCGGGCAGCCCGGTCGTGCTGCTGCACGGCTTTCCGCAGACGCACCTGATGTGGCGGCACGTCGCCACCGACCTCGCCGCCGAGCACACCGTGATCTGCCCCGACCTGCGCGGGTACGGTGCGAGCGACAAGCCCGCCGAGCGCGACGCCGAGACGTACGCGAAGCGGACCATGGCCGCCGACATCGTCACCCTGGCCCGGCAGCTCGGCCACCCGCGCTTCGCGCTCGCCGGTCACGACCGGGGCGCCCTGGTCGCCGTCCGCGCCGGTCTCGACCATCCGGAGGCGATCTCGCACCTCGCCGCGCTCGACGTGCTGCCGACCCTCGACATGTGGGACGTCCTGCACGGGGCCCGCGCGGCGGTCGCCTTCCACCTCTATCTGATGGCCCAGCCGCCGGGCCTGCCGGAGCAGATGATCTCGGCCAGCCCGGACGCCTTCTTCGGCTACTTCCTGGACGGCTGGGCCGGGAACCCGCAGGCGATTCCGGCCGAGGTGCGGGCCGAGTACCTGAGGGCGTCCCGGGAGGCGGTGCCGTCCATCGTCGCCGACTACCGCGCCTCGGCGGGGATCGACGTCGCACACGACGAGGCGGACCGGGCGGCCGGGCGCCGGCTCGGCATGCCGGTCACGGTCGTCCAGCAGGACTGGGGTGCGGCGCTCGGCTACGACGCCGCCGCGCTGTGGCGGGCCTGGGCCCCGGACCTGGTGCACCAGACCACCTCGGCGGGGCACTTCATGGCGGAGGAGGCACCCGGGGAGATCGCCACGGTGCTCCGGGCGCTCGTCGCGCGCTGACGCATCGGCCCGCCCGTCCCGGGGCGACACCCCGGGCGATCGTCGCGGGCTGCCGCCGCCGGCTGCCGGCGGGCGTGCGCTGGCGCGTACCGGTCAGGCGCCCGGCGCGGGTAGCGTGCCGGCGATGACCGTGCTCACCATCTTGCGCACGGCGGTGGTCTCCGGCGGGGCACCGGTCCGGTCGGCGAAGAGCAGGTGTCCGGCACCGATCAGCGTGTAGGCGAGGATCTCGACGTCGGCGTCGGCCGCCAGCCGCCCCAGGTCACGTTCCGCGCCGAGGTACTCGGCGAGCAGGACGGCCGCCTCGGTCAGCACGGGTACGCCGGCCGGCCAGGTCTGGCGTAGCCGCAGGCGCAACTCGTCCCGGAAGGTGACGAGGGCGACGATGGCGACCGCGACCGACCCGAACAGGCCCTCCAGCGCGGCGGTGAGGTTGTCGGCGACGGTGCCGGTGCCGGCCGACTCGCGCAGGGCGGCGGCCTCGGGGGCCAGCCTGCCGACGCGGTCGAGCACGAACTCGGCGAGGAAGGCGTCGAAGTCGTCGAAGTGCCGGTGCAGGACTCCCTTGGCGCAGCCCGCCTCCGTGGTGACGGCCCGGCTGGTCAGCCCGCTCGGCCCGTCCCGCAACAGGATGCGGTCGGCGGCTTCGAACAGCTGCGTGCGTACGTCGCGGATGGCCACCCCGGTCGGCACCGGCGTCCGCTCCCCTCCTCGATGTGGGCCCACCCGATTGACGAGTGGGCGTCTGCCCACTAGCGTGGGCGCATGCCCACTCTAGCCGGGAAGCATCCGGAGCCGGTCGAGCCGCACCGGCACCGCCAGGTGGCGGAGTCCTTCGGCACCGACCCGGAACGCTACGACCGGACCCGGCCCCGCTACCCCGACGCGCTGGTGGAGCGGATCGTCGCCGCCAGCCCCGGTCCCGAGGTGCTCGACGTCGGCTGCGGCACCGGCACGGCGAGCCGGCAACTCCAGGCCGCCGGCTGCACGGTGCTCGGAGTCGAGCCCGACGCCCGGATGGCCGAGTTCGCCCGGCGTACCGGGATCGAGGTCGAGGTGGCCACCTTCGAGACCTGGGAGCCCGCCGGGCGGCGGTTCGACGCGGTCGTCGCCGGCACGGCCTGGCACTGGGTGGACCCGGTCGCGGGCGCGACCCGGGCGCGACAGGTGCTGCGTCCCGGCGGCCTGCTGGCGCCGTTCTGGCACACCTTCCAGCTCCCACCCGAGATGGCGACCGCCTTCGCCGAGATCTACCGCCGGGTGGTGCCCGACACGCCGTCCCGGGTCCCGGCGCCGGAGTCGACCCTGGACGCCTATCAGCCGATGTTCGCCACCGCCGCCGACAGGATCCGCCATGTGGGCGGCTTCGGCGAACCCGAGCAGTGGCGATTCGACTGGACCAGGACCTACACCCGCGACGAGTGGCTGGACCAGTTGCCCACCTCCGGCCTCGCGACCCGGCTGGCGCCGGACAAGCTCGCGGCGCTGCTCGACGGCGCCGGAGCCACGGTCGACGCGCTGGGCGGCAGCTTCACGATGCAGTACCGCACGGTGGTCGTGGCCGCCCGCACCGACGCCCCCGAGTGACGGTACGGGCCGGAAGCAGCGCCCGCGCAATCCTCGGTCGAGGTCGGAAATCACCGCGTCGGGCGGTCGTAGCCGCCGGACCCGCCGGGACGGTGCCGGGGACGCCCCTGGTCAGCAGGGACGCCCCCAGCGGCTTGCCGTCGACGGGTCAGGTCACGCGTCGTCGTCCTGGACGGTCAGCATGCCGTAGGCGTCGCCCACGGAGACCCCCTGGACCGCCTTCACCGCGACCACGTAGCGCCGGCCGTCCCCGGGCTGGGTGTTGCCGGTCACCGCGATCGGGATGGCGATGGTGGTACTGCCGGGCGTCACCGTCACGACGCTGGCCGTGGCGAGCCCGGTCACCGGGTTCACCACGAAGACCCGCACCTGTCCGGTACCGCTGCCGGAGACCTGCGCCGGCACCTGGTAGGTGACCGTCCCCGAGTTGCCCTCCTGGACCGTCCGCTCCCCCAGGTCGACCCGGGGCAGCGAGACCGGCTGCGGTGCGGGGGTGCCGGGTCGCCAGCCCCAGGCGTCGATGAACCAGATCCTGGCCCAGGTCTCACCGGCGCGCGGCACCAGCACCAGGGTGGTGATCTGGCCGAGGTTCAGCCCGGCCGTCCTGGCGTTGGTCAGCGGCATCCGCACCTCCTGCGCCCAGTCGTCGGCGGTCTGGGTGGGCGCCGGCAGCGGGTCCAGCGTGGTGGTGCCGAGGGTGGCCTGCCGGCCCGCCGAGTCGGTGATGGCGACGTCGAACTGGGTACCCGGGGAGCCCGACGGAACCGCCACCCGCAACGCCACCTGCTCGGCGGTGGAGAGCGAGACCGCCGCCGGAGGCCGGAGGCTGACCGGCGTACCCGGCGCCCGCCAGTCAACCTCGATCGCGTACCGGCCCGCCTCCGGGACGATCGGGTCGAAGGTCGCGAAGTGCGGGGAGTTGGAGTTGCCGCACCCGTTGGACGTACCCGCCGGGGTGATCTGCTCGCAGAGCCGGGCGGCGGCACCGCTGACCACGGTGGCCGCCTCGGGCACCAGCAGACGGGTCCGGTTGCCGCCCACGGCGTGACTCAGCACGGTCGCCGGGTCCGTCGAGGGTGCCCGGAAGCCGGAGCCGTCCAGCAGCGGGCGTACCTGGTCGTTACCGGCCACGAAGGTGGCCGCGGCGGCGGCCACGTAGGTGGCGCCGACGTTCTGCTGCTGTTGCGGCGTCAGTCGCATCGGCGAGGCGGTGCGGCAGACCGGGTCGTGCGGGCTGGGGTAGTCGTCCCAGGACTTCGCGACGGAGAGTCCGGGCGTCCACTCGGTGTTGAAGTAGTTGTGGTTGGCACCGAGGGCCAGGACGACGCTGTGCAGGGCGAAGCCGCGACCCACCCCACGGGTGGCGTCCGCGTAGAGCTGTCCCTCCAGGTCGGTCAGGTCGCCGTCGCAGCTCGGCAGGATGGTCATCGACGGTACGTCCGGAGCCGGGTTGTGGCTGTAGATCGACGGGCCGATCAGCGCCAGCCCGCGGATCTGCCAGCGGACCGTCCCGGTGTAGCCGTCCTGGCCGGCGGGGGGCCGGGTGAGGCTGTCGACGGCGGCCCGACTGACCCCCTCGCCACCTCGGGAGTGGCCGACCAGCAGCACGTTGGACATGTTCGGCACCGGGGCCGACCGCACCACCTCCGGCGCGGTGGGGCGACCCGTGCCGGCCCAGTCCGCCCAGCGGCCCAGGTGCAGCCGGACCAGCGAGGAGCGGGCCTGCGCACCCGCGTCCTGCGGCGGCAGGCCGGCACCGTCCTGCGCGTTGATGGAGTTCGCCGAGATGGAGACGGTGACGTACCCCTGCGAGGCCAGCACCTGCTGGATCCGCTCGTACCCCCGGTGGCTGGGCAGCGGGTTCCACCCGGTCGGGCAGGGCCAGACCGTGGTCGGCTCGGCGGTGCCCTGGTAGCAGGTGGGGTGCCGGCCGTGCAGGATCAGCACCAGTGGGCGCTGGCCGGACGTGCCCTGCGGGGCCACGACGTAGCCGCGCATCTCCACCGGTACGGCGAAGCCCGGCAACTGCACGTCCGGCAGCGCGTACTCGCCGCTGATCGTGGAGTAGGGGCCGGGTACGCCGGGGTCGACCGGGTTCGGCGGCAGTTGGGCTGCCGCGAGCTCCGGTACCGCCCCGCTGCCGCGCGCGTCACCCGGGTCGACCGCCACGTCGAGGCGCCGCCCGCCGGCCCGTACCTGTAGATCGGTGAGGTTGCGGGCGGTGACGTCGTCGATGGAGAGGTGGAAACCGCGCTGGTCGGTGGCGGCCGCCGGGCGGCCGAGCAGCCGGTCACCGGCGTAGAACCCGACCGCCGCGTCGCCGGTCCGGACCGGCTGGGCCGGATACCAGCTGAGTTCGAATCCGGACGCGGTCGGTCTCAACTTCCAGGCGTCCGGCAGTGGCGTCCGGGCGACGACCGCCGCCCGGCCGGACGGGTCTGCCGGGCCCGCCCATGCGGCGCTGCCGCCGGCGATAGTCACCGTAAGCGATATGGCGACAGCCGCCACCGCTCTGCCGACGTGCATAGACGTCCTCCCCCGTGTGTATTCCGTTGTGGACGTGGGCGCGGCGCCACTCGGGAGCGCTCCCACGTCGGTGCGCAGCCCATCCTAGAGCGCCCGAGCCATCGCGATCAATGCATCCCGTACGTCTGACTACTGTGGACGACACAACGGGGCGGGATACCGACAAAGTGCGGTATGAGCTGGTGCGATCTACATAGGACGGATTGCCCCGGGCGCCTGGCGAGCGGTTGTCGCGGGGTCAGTCCGGCCGGCGGGTGGCGATGGCGAGGAACCGGTGCGCCGCGTCGTCGTAGCCGTCGAGGTGCCACCCCGCACGGAGCGCCGACCGCTGGAGCGGGACTTCGGCCAGCGGCTCCTCGGGGCCGAGAACGCGGCCGTGCCGGGCGGCCAGCGCGGCACGGCCGGACGGGTGGAAGATCACGAGGCGTCCGCCGGGGCGGGTGACCCGGGCCAGTTCGCGGAGCCCGGCCACCGGGTCGGGCAGGTGGGTCAGCAGGCCGGCGGCGAAGACGACGTCGGCGGTCGCGTCCCGGAGCGGGAGGTGTCGGGCGTCGCCGATGAGTAGGGCGGCGGCCGAGTCCCGGCCGTGCGCGACGGCGGCGGCCAACATCTGCGGGGTCAGGTCGAGGCCGATGACGATGCCGCCGGGCCCGACCGCCTGCCGCAGCGCCGGCAACGCGCGGCCGGTACCGCAACCGACGTCCACGGCCACTCCCCCGGCCGGCAGTCGCGCCTCCCGGACGGCGGCGGCGTAGGCGGGCAGGTCGTCGCCGAACCTGGCGTCCCAACTGGCGGCACGGACCCCGAAGAAGGCACGGGACTCGCCGACGTACCAGCGCTCCCTCGGCGCGAGCCGCTCGGCGAGCTGCCGGATCACCGGCCAGTCCGGATCGCGCAGGTCGACGACGATGTCGGCGGCCTGCGCCGCGTTGGCGCTGTCGGCGCCGTCCGCGGTGTTGGCGATGTCGGCGGCGTTGGTGCTGTCCCCGGTGTTGGCGATGTCGGCGGCATGGGCGCCGTCGATGCCGTCGGCGGCGTGGGCGGGTTCGTTATGCCTGGTTGATCCGTTGGGTCGGGTGCGCAGTCGGATGACCACGTCCCAGCCGCCGTTGGGCGGGTGGGCCCGCCAGCCGGGCCCGTCGGCCAGCGCGATCGCCGGCCGGCCTCGGCCCGCCCGCCAGGTCTCCGCGTCGGCCGGCGGCGTGCGGTCGGTGAGCCGGACGCAGGGGCGGCCGGCGGCGGCGAGGTGGTCGGAAAGGCGGTCGGCGACCACGCCCGCGAGCGGGCCGCCGTCGACCAGCACGGTGACCGCACCGGCGGGGAGGGCGGCGGCGAGGTGGTCGAGGACCTCCGTCCACCGCCGGGCCTGCTCGCCGGTCAGCCCTCGCGATCCCGGTACGTGCAGCACGTCGCCAGCCATCCTCACATCATGCGGATGCCGGATGCATTCGGCTAGTCACTGTGGCAGATGCGGCACGTTCGGACAGTTTTACACGGCAGATGCCGGACAGTAGCCTGACCGGGTGACGAGGTTCCGGATCGGCGAGACGGCAGAACTGCTCGGAGTCAGCGTCGACACGGTGCGGCGCTGGATCGACGCCGGACGCCTGCCCGCGCTCCGCGACGAGTACGGGCACCGGCTGATCGACGGGGAGACGCTGGCCGGGTTCGTGCGGGCACAGGCGGCCGAGCCGGAGGAGCGCACCGAGGAGTCGTCCGCGCGCAACCGGCTGCGCGGCATCGTCACCGCCGTGGTCAAGGACACGGTGATGGCCCAGGTGGACATCCAGGCGGGGCCGTTCCGGCTGGTGTCGCTGATGAGCCGCGAAGCCGTCGACGACCTCGGCCTGGAGGTCGGGTCGGTCGCGGTGGCGGTGATCAAGTCGACCACGGTGGTGGTGGAGAAGACGACGGCGACCGTCGGGGGACGCGGAAGGAGCGGTCAGCAGTGAGAGCAGCACGATCGCGTACCGGCCTGGCCACGCTCACCGCGCTGGCGGTGCTGGGACTCTCCGGCTGCGGCGACGGCGACGGCACCGCGGAAGCGCCGCCGTCGGGCAGCGGCACCCGGCTCAGCGGAACCCTCACCGTCTTCGCGGCGGCGTCGCTGACCGAGTCGTTCACCCGAATGGGCCGGGACTTCGAGGCGGCCCACCCGGGTCTGCGGGTGAGCTTCAGCTTCGCCGGCAGCTCCGCGCTCGCCAACCAGATCAACCAGGGGGCACCGGCGGACGTGTTCGCCTCCGCCGCACCGGCAAACATGAAGACCGTGACCGACGCCGGTAACGGTGCCGGCGCCCCGACCACCTTCGCCCGGAACCAGCTCGTGATCGCCGTACCGAAGGGCAACCCCGGCGGGGTGACCGGGCTGGCCGACCTGACCCGGCCGGGCGTCAAGGTGGCGCTCTGCGCCGAGCAGGTGCCGTGCGGAGCGGCGGCGAAGAAGGCGCTGACCTCGGCCGGGGTGGGAGTCACGCCGGTGACCCTGGAGCAGGACGTGAAGGCGGCGCTGTCCAAGCTGCGGCTCGGCGAGGTCGACGCGGCGCTGGTCTACCGGACCGACACCAGGGCCGCCGCCGATGAGGTCGACGGGATCGAGTTCCCCGAGTCGGCCGAGGCGGTCAACGACTACCCGATCGTGGTGTGCAGGGAGGCACCGAACAAGGCGGCCGGGCAGGCGTTCGTCGACCACGTGCTCTCCGACGCCGGCCGGGGCGTACTCACCGCCGCCGGATTCCAGGCGCCGTAGCCGGTGTCCCTCCCCGGTGACGCTCCCTCGACGACCCCGGTGGGCGGGGGCGGGGTGGCACGGCGGCGTCGGCGTACCGGTCGGGTCCCGGCGGCACTCCTGCTCCCGGCCGCGCTCGGCCTGCTCTTCCTGGTACTGCCCCTGATCGGCCTGCTGGTACGCGCACCGTGGAGCACCCTCCCGCACCGGCTCACCGAGCCGGGGGTGGTCACCGCGCTCCGGCTCTCCTTGCAGACCGCCACCCTCGCCACCCTGCTCTGCCTGCTCCTCGGCGTACCGCTGGCCTGGCTGCTCGCCCGGGTCGAGTTCCCCGGCCGCCGGGTCGTACGCGCGCTGGTCACCGTCCCGCTGGTGCTGCCGCCGGTGGTCGGCGGCGTCGCCCTGCTGCTGGTCTTCGGTCGCCGGGGACTGCTCGGCGGCTGGCTCGACAGCAGCTTCGGGATCACCCTGCCGTTCAGCACCGCCGGAGTGGTCCTCGCCGAGGCGTTCGTCGCGATGCCGTTCCTGATCATCGCCGTCGAGGGGGCGCTGCGCGGTGCCGACACCCGCTACGAGGAGGCGGCGGCCACCCTCGGCGCCGGCCGGTGGACGACCTTCACCCACGTCACGCTGCCGCTGGTGGCCCCCGGCATCGCCGCCGGGGCGGTACTGTGCTGGGCGCGGGCGCTCGGCGAGTTCGGCGCCACCATCACCTTCGCCGGCAACTTCCCCGGCCGGACCCAGACCATGCCGCTCGCCGTCTACCTGGCGCTGGAGACCGACCTGGAGGCGGCGATCGTGTTGAGCCTGCTGCTGCTCGCCGTCTCGGTGGCCATCCTGGCCAGCCTCCGGGACCGCTGGATCACCAGCCCATGACCGCCGTCTCGGTTGCCCGGGCCGGTGTCGAGGCCGGCACGCCACTGCTCGACGCGCACCTGGTCGTCGACCGGGGCGCCTTCCGGCTCGACGTCGCGCTGCGGATCAGCCCCGGCGAGGTCGTCGCACTCCTGGGTCCGAACGGCGCCGGCAAGACCACCGCGCTGCGGGCGCTCGCCGGGCTGCTGCCGCTGACCGACGGGCACATCACCCTCGGCGGCCGGGACCTCGACCGGCCCGACCGGGACGGCTGGACGCCGCCCGAGCGGCGACCGATCGGGGTGGTCTTCCAGGACTACCTGCTCTTTCCGCACCTCACCGCCCTCGACAACGTCGCCTTCGGGCCGCGCCGGCACGGTGTCGACCGCCGGCAGGCCCGACGACGCGCCACCGAGTGGCTGGACCGGATGGGCCTGGCCGGGCAGGCCCGGCGCAAACCACGGCAGCTCTCCGGCGGCCAGGCCCAGCGGGTCGCCCTGGCCCGTGCCCTCGCCGTCGACCCGGCGCTCCTGCTCCTGGACGAGCCACTCGCCGCGCTCGACGCCCGGACCCGACTCGACACCCGTACCGAACTGCAACGCCACCTCGGCGAGCACCCCGGCGCCACGCTGCTGGTCACGCACGACCCGCTCGACGCCCTCGTCCTCGCCGACCGGCTGGTGATCGTGGAGGAGGGCCGGGTCGTCCAGGAGGGCGACGCCGCCACCATCACCGGACAGCCCCGCACCGACTACGTCGCCCGACTGGTCGGGCTCAACCTCTATCGCGGCGTCGCCGACGGGGAGGCCGTACGGATCAGCGACGGCTTCGCCCTCACCACCACCGACCACCCGCGCGGGGAGGTCTTCGTCGCGTTCCCGCCCTCCGCCGTCGCCCTCTATCCCGGCCGTCCCGAGGGCAGCCCCCGCAACATCTGGCCGGCCACCATCTCGGCGATCCAACGCCACGGCGACAACCTGCGGATCCAACTGGCCGGGCCGATCCAGGTCGCCGCCGACATCACCCCGGCGGCCGCCACGCAACTGCGGCTCACCCCGGGGCAGCCGCTCTGGGCCGCGGTCAAGGCCACCGAGACCCGGGTCTACCCGGCGGCGGGCGGGCGGCAGCAGCCGTACCGGTAGCCGGGGCGGCGGCGGGACGTTCGCGGCTTTCGACCCCGAGGGCCGGTACGGCGGGGCCGGGAGAGCCTCGCCGTACCGGCCGGGGGCTTCAGTTCGCGGCGCAGGACAGCGTGGGTGCGCTGTTGGTGCCGGTCCACGAGCCAAGGAAGCCGAAGGCGGTGCTCGCCCCGGCGGCGAGGTTGCCGTTGTAGCTCACGTTCCGGGCGGTCACGCTCGACCCGCTGCTGGTCACGGTCGCGTTCCAGGCCTGCGAGACGCGCTGGCCGTTGCCGAAGGTCCAGGTCACCGTCCAGCCGGTGACCGCCCGGGAACCCGCGGTCACCCGTACCTCGGCCTGGAAGCCGCCGGACCACTGGCCGGTCACGGCGTACGTGGCGGTGCAGGCGCCGTTCCCGCCCGGCGGGGTGGTCGTGGGGGTCACCGGCGGAGTGGCGGTGGGCGTGACCGGCGGAGTGGTCGGACCCGGTGTCACGCTGTCGTAGACGGCGGCCTGCCGGGCGGTCGCCCGGATGCCGTTGGCGCCGTTGAAGATCCGCTGGCCCCAGGTGGTGAGCTGATTCGGGTCGAAGTTGGTGGCCATGTCGAGGATCGGGTCGGTGTTGCCGCTCCACGACCAGCCGAGATAGCCCAGGCCGCGGGCGTTCGCCTCGGCGAGGATCGTCTCGTGGTCCACCTCGCCGGAGTTGAACCGCCAGCCGAACTCGCCGATCACCAGCGGCCAGCCGTTGGCCTGGAAGCGGTTGAGATAGTCGGTGATGCTCGCGGCGGTGTTGAACACCGCGTACATGTGGATCGAGAGTACGGTGTTGCGCTGGGTGTCGGCGTCCAGGATCGTCTGGGCGTTGTCCCGCATGACGTACTGCCAGTCCTGGCCCCAGTTCGGCCCGTCGACCATCAGCAGGTGCTGGAAGCCGTTGCTGCGCATCCTGGCGATGGCCGAGGCGGTGGCGGCGGTCCACTGCCCGGCGTTGGTGTTGCCGATCGGTTCGTTGCCGATGTTGATGACGACGTAGTTCTCCTGGCCGACCAGTGCGCTCTTCTGGCTGATCCAGTAGTCGACCGCCTCGTCGAGCGAGGCGGCCGCCGCCTCCTCGCCGTAGCCGGTGGTGTCGTGCACCTCCAGTACGCAGATCAGCCGGTTCTGCTTGCAGAGCGAGATCACCTCGGCGACGTCGGTGGACGGACCCCACCGCTTGCCACTGCCGAGTACGACGCGCACGGTGTTGGCACCGAGCGCCTTGATGTCGGCGAACGATCGGGTCTGGCCGGTGAACCAGACGTGCGGGTGGTTGACGCCGCGCATGACGAACGTCTGGCCGTTCGCCTCGACGATGTTCCGGCCGCTGACGTGCAGGCCGACGGCGGCATCCGCCGGCCCGACGGAGAGCAGGACTGATCCGGCTACCGCGAGCAGGACGGCGCCGAAGGCAGCGAGTCGTCTTCTCATGACCTACCTCGAACTGAGGCCCCGGGTACCGGGGCAGGGCGGGGTGGCCACGGGCCTGAGCCCCCGACGATCGCTGCCCTGCTCTCGGGGGTGGGTGGGCACAGTCCGCTGGCTCGTTACTGGATGATCCGGCTCGTGGACGCACGGTACGCCGCGCCGCCCCCCGGCGCAATCCATGGCTCTCGATGCGGGTCCGGTGCCGGCGCGTCCCGGCGCCCGGTCAGCGTCGACGCGTGGTGACCAGCCTGACGGCCCGGTAGCCGACGTATCCGACGACGAGCCACGGTGCGACGTTGATGATCACGTCGATCGGTTGGTGCGAGAGGTCCGCGCGCTTGCGGCCGAAGCGCGAGGCCACCCCGTGCCGCTTGAACTCGCTGAGCACCCCGCTCTCGGTGATCGGATTGTCCGGCCGTCCCCGCAGCAGCGCCTGCACCCTGTTCTCCGCCACGTCGACCCGGTCGGCGGCGAGCAGCAGCAGCCAGTGCGCCGCCCGCCCCTCGCTGTACCGCCGGTAGGCGTGCCGGCGGATCACCCCGGAGATCCCCTTCGGCGGGCAGGAGGTGCCGAAGACGGGCGTCAGGAACCGGTGCTCCACCGACCGCTCCCGGGGCCACCTCTCCGGCTGCCGCTCCGGGAACGTCCAGTGCGCGCCACTGAGGTTCGGGTCGAACTTCTCCTTCGGTACCGAGGGCCGGTCGCGCGGATCGAGGTCGACGCCCCAGCCCGGGATCCGGCTACGGAGTTCGTCGCTGGACTCGGTCAGCTTCGGCTTCTCCGGCGTGTACGCCATTGCTCGTCTCCGGTCTGTCTAGGCGCCGTCGGGCACGATGATGGGCTTGATGCAGCCGTCGAGCTTCGCCGAGAACATGTGGTAGCCCTCGGCGATGTGCTCCAGCGGGACCCGGTGCGTCACGATGTCGCTCGGTTTCAGATAGCCGTTGCGCACGTGTTCGAACAGGCGGGGCCACTGCCGCTTGACGTGGCACTGGTTCATCCGCAGGGTCAGCCCCTTGTTCAGGGCGTCGCCGAACTTGACGGCGCTGAACATCGGGCCGTACGCGCCGAGCACCGAGACCGTGCCGCCCTTGCGTACCGAGTCGATCGCCCAGTTGAGCGCCACCGGTGATCCGCCCTGCAACTTCAGCTTGGTGGCGGTCACCTGCTGGACGAAGCTGCCGTCGGCCTCGGCACCGACCGCGTCGATCGCGACGTCGGCACCGAGGAACTCGGTGATCTTCTTGAGGTGCACGACGATGTCGCCGTACTCGGTGAAGTTGTAGGTCTCGGCGTGGGCGAACTCGGCCGCCTTGGTCAGCCGGTAGTCGAGGTGGTCGATCACGATCACCCTGCCGGCGCCCATCAGCCAGGCGGACTTCGCGGCGAACAGCCCCACCGGGCCGGCCCCGAACACCACCACCACGTCGCCCTCGGCGATCTCGCCGAGCTGGGCACCGAAGTAACCGGTCGCGAGCGCGTCGGTGAACATCACCGCGTCCTCGTCGTCCAGCCAGTCCGGGATGAGGCTCGGGCCGACGTCGGCGAAGGGCACCCGGACGTACTCCGCCTGCCCGCCGTCGTAGCCGCCGCAGGTGTGCGAGTAGCCGTAGATGCCGCCGACCGCGGTCGCGTTCGGGTTGACGTTGTGGCAGTTGGCGTAGAGGCCCCGGGCGCAGTAGAAGCAGGAGCCGCAGTAGATGTTGAAGGGGACCATGACCCGGTCGCCCGGCTTGAGGTTCCGCACCGACGGCCCGACCTCGTCGACGACGCCGATGAACTCGTGCCCGAACGTCATCCCGACCCGGGTGTCGGGCATCATCCCGTGGTAGAGGTGCAGGTCGGATCCGCAGATCGCCGCCCGGGTGACCCGGACGATCGCGTCGTTGGGGTGTTCGATCGAGGGCTGTTCCTTCTCTTCGACCCGGATCCGGTACGGGCCCCGGTAGACCATCGCCTTCATACCACTCCCCTGGATCTCGCCGCTGCTCAACGCCGTCGACGGCCACGTCCACCGAGGCCGTACGCCCGAACTACCCCCCGGCCCCCGCGACAAACTCGACAACCACACCCGGCACGCTGGTAACGCGAGCCGGGTCCGGTCTCGGCGGTACGCCGGTGGGGTCGTCCGGTCAGGCCGCGCCGAGCGGCCCGGTCGGCATCGTGCCGCCCACCAGGCGGTGCTCCGGCGCGGCAGGGTCCGGTTCGCCGACCTCCGCCGCCCACTCCTCGGCGTCGTCGCGCGGGACGTAGCCGATCGCCCGGCCCCCGGCGGTCGACCACCAGCGGCGGGTGTTCGCCGAGACGCCCCAGACGAGCCGCCAGCCGGTGGCGGTGAGCGACGCCTCCACCAGCCGCGCCACGTCGTCCGGGGAGAGCCACACCGACAGGTCACGCGGGTCGGCGGGCCGCTCGGCGCAGGAGCCGATGCGCAGGCAGACGACGTGCAGGCCGTGCCGGTCGTGGTACAGCCTGCCCAGCGCCTCCATCGCCGCCTTGCTCCAGCCGTAGTAGGAGTCGGGGCGGGGCGGTACGTCGTCGGGCAGGCCGTCCGGGCCGGCGTCGGAACGCTCGTACAGCCCGACCGCGTGGTTGCTCGACGCCAGCACCACCCGGGGTACCCCGTTGTGGTGCGCGGCTTGCAGGATCCGCTCGGTGCCGCGCACGTTGACCGCGAGCACCTCCTCGAACGGGCCCTCCCCGGAGATCCCGCCGAGGTGTACGACCGCGTCGACGCCCCGGCATGCCCGGTCGACCGCGGCGGCGTCGGTGACGTCGAGCGCCTCGACACCCTCCCCGGCGCGTACGTCGGTGAGCCGCAGCTCGTGCTGGCCCAGCCGCTGCCGGAGCATCCGCCCGATCGATCCCGAGGCGCCGGTCATCAGTATCACCGCCATGCCGTCATGTGCCCGTCCGGCGGCCGCGCATGCCTGTGAACCGGGGACGATCCACAGCGGATGCTCCGGGCGGGCGGCCGAGGGACGCCGGTGGGCCGATGAACGTGATGTGAACCCGATGTAATCTCTTGGGCGAAGATGCGGCATCCGACGGTGGCGGAGTGTGGCTCACCTGCTGCGCCTCGGGCGTACTGCCCGGCTCGACGGCCGGGGAGTAGCCCGCCGTGGCGTACCCCGGGCCAGCTGCCGGTCGGCCGGCGCGACCGCCGGAGGCGCATCTGCGGTGCCCAGCAGCTTGGATCGTGCCCCGACCCGGACCACCTGAATACACGCCCCGACAGTCCTGGCGGTCCCCCGGCCGCGCAGGTGTGGAGAGGATTTAGGCGATGATGAGTCGTGCCGTTACGTTCACCAAGCGTCACACACCCAATTCCGTACGCGTGGTGGCGCGACGGGTCATGTGTGACGCGCACAACGCCAGACTGCGAGTCGCGGTCCCGGTGGAGTCCCGCAGTGAGTACGAAAACCTGTACCACTGCACCATTCGCAAATCAGCCAGCCAGTGGGTCAAGGCGGTGTTCAACGACCCCGCCGTGTATCGATATTCTGGCCTGCTCCCCTACGATCCGCGCCCCTACAAGTGGCGCTATCCGCAGGCGTTCCCACCCGGCCGCGTGGTCTCCTCCCTGTTCGTGTCCTACAAGGGCTTCATGAACATTCCGAAGCCGGACCGATACCGCGCTTTCTTCGTGATGCGGGATCCGCGCGACATCGTCGTCTCCAGCTACTTCTCCTACCGGAACTCGCACACCGCCATGGGCGACATCCTGCAGGTCAGGCGGGTTCTGCAGGAGAAGTCTCCGAAGGAGGGGCTGCTGCACATGATCAGCCACCTCGCCGAGAAGGGCACCTTCAGATCGCTCCGTGCCTGGGCGACCGCCCCGGACGCGGAGACCATCCAGTTGTTCCGGTACGAGGACCTGACCGGGGAGCGGCAGATGGACGAGATGGGCCGGCTGATGCGGCACTGCGGGATCGCCATTCCACCGCCCGAGCTGGAGGCGCTGCTGTCCCGTTACAGCTTCTCCAAGATGCGCAGTGCCCCGGAGGGCGCGGGAACGATCTCGCACTACCGGAAGGGACGCTCCGGCGACTGGCGCAATCACTTCGACGACGACGTCCAGGAGGCTTTTGTCGCGGCGACGGGTGACCTCGTCGAGCTTCTCGGATATTCCGCGCACGTTCCGGCTCCCCGCACCTCACGGGAGCAGGATTCCTGATCGTCCGCCGCCGGGCCGGTAATGCGGACCCGAATCCGGCGGGCCCGCCCAGGTACTCCTGAACCAGATTTCCTACCCGAGTGCCTGGGCGGCGGCCGGTCTCCAGGACGCCTGGCGGACCGGCATGTCGGCCAGCCAGACGTCGGCCAGGTCGCCGAGCGGGACGCCGAGGGCCTGACTGAGGCAGACCACGGTGCCGAAGGCCGGTGCGGGAAGGCGACCGGATTCGATCTTGCGCAGTGTCTCCGGAGAGATGCCGGCCGCC
The DNA here is from genome assembly GCF_003030385.1 of Plantactinospora sp. BB1. Taxonomy (NCBI): domain Bacteria; kingdom Bacillati; phylum Actinomycetota; class Actinomycetes; order Micromonosporales; family Micromonosporaceae; genus Plantactinospora; species Plantactinospora sp. BB1. The sequence goes on from NZ_CP028159.1 coordinate 157,872, forward strand.
AGGGCCACCTCGACGAGGCTGCGGTCGGCCCGCGCGGCCCGGAGCGCGGCTCCGAGGCGCTGGCCGGCGGCGATCTGTTCGGCGGTGAGCGGCTGGCGAACCATGCCCGCAGGATACCCCCGGAGCAACCCCGACCCGGCGTGGTATAAAAATACCGGCACGTGGAGAGGGAGGCTGTGGTGATCGAGTTCAAGTCCGCCGAGGAGATCGGCCGGATGGCGGTGGCCGGCCAGTTCGTCGGCGAGTTGCTCGCCGAACTGAGCGATGTCGCCGCGGTCGGCGTCAACCTGCTGGACCTCGAACACCACGCCCGGCGTCGGATCTCCGAACGCGGCGCCGAGTCCTGCTACTGGGACTACGCCCCGTCGTTCGGTCGCGGTCCGTTCCGCAACGTGCTGTGCCTGTCGGTCAACGACGCGGTGCTGCACGGCCTGCCGCACGACTACGTTCTGCGCGACGGTGACCTGCTCAGCATCGACATGGCAGCCGGCATCGACGGCTGGGTCGCCGACTCCGCGCTCTCCGTCATCGTCGGCACCCCCGACCCGGCCGACCTGAAGCTGATCGAGGCCACCGAGGTCGCGCTGGAGGCCGGCATCACCGCCGCCCAGCCCGGCGGCCGGCTCGGCGACATCTCCGCCGCGATCGGCGAGGTCGCCGACTCGTACGGGTACAGCGTCAACGGCGAGTTCGGCGGCCACGGCATCGGCCGCACCATGCACGAGGCCCCGCACGTCTCCAACAGGGGCCGGCCCCGGCGCGGCCTGAAACTCGAACCAGGCCTCACCATCGCCATCGAGCCCTGGTTCTGCCGCTCCACCGACAAGATCAGGTTCGACGAGGACGGCTGGACGATCCGCTCCGCCGACGGCTCCCGCACCGCGCACTCCGAACACACGGTCGCCATCACGGCTGCCGGCCCCCGGGTCCTGACCCGCCGCCCCACGCCGAGCGCCGCCTCGACCGAGCTGGCCGAAAAGCCCGGCACAGCCTCCTGACCCCCGCCCGCCCCCGGCGCTCCGGTGGCCGGGGCGTCGCAGTCGGCCACAGTGGACTTTCGTCGGGGTACTAGTCTGGTCGGCATGTCCCGCCCGACGCCCGAGGGGCGCTCGACCGGCAAGCTGGTGCGGGCCTCCGACGAGGTCATCGCCCGCATCGAGCAACAGGTCCTGCCGAAGGTAAGCCCGACCCGAAGGGTGACACTGACGGGGACGTACGCCTTCGTCCTCACCTGGCCGCCGGTCTTCGTCGCGTTCGCGGTCACGACCATCGTCGTGCCGTCGCTGACCGACGGAGCCGGTGTCGGGCGGACCGCCCTCTGGGCGCTACAGTTCGCCGTCCTGATCGCGATCTCGGCGATGCTCGGCACACTGCGGCGGAGTGCCGCCGAGCGCGAGGCGGCCGACCCGGACGACACGGCCCGGAAGATCGCGCTGCGCCTTGCGCTGCACGCGCTGCTCACCGCCGCCTGCGCCGGCCTGGTGCTGGCCCCGCAGGGACTCTCAGTCGGCCAGATCGCCTCGCTGACGGCCGTGCTCGTCGTCGTGCTGCACCTGCTGCCCCTGGTCGGGGCCAGGCTGCTGCGCCGATCCGGTCGGGGTCGTCAAGCCGGCCGGTCCGAGCCGACGCCCTGACCCTCCGTCGCTCGCGGCACGATCCTCGACGGCTCCCAACAGGGACTCCAGCACCGCCATCGCGCTGTAGAGCTTCATCCGCGCCTGGGACCAGGCGATCGACCGGGGGCCGTCCAGGACCGCCCCGGCCACCTCGTCGCCGCGATGCGCCGGCAGGTCGTGCAGGAACAGCGCTCCGGGCGACCGCTCCAGAAACGCCTGGTCGACGTAGAACGGGCGGAACGTCTCCCGCCACGCCGGATCCGCCTTGCTGGTGCCGGTCGTCTGCCACCGGGTCGTGTAGACGAAGTCCACGCCGCGCGGCGCCTCGGCCGGGTCGTGGCACTCCGTGAGCCGCCCACCGCCCGCCGCGGCGCACTCGGCGGCCCGGTCGAGTACGGCGGCCGGCAGGGCGTACCCGGGCGGGGTCAGGAACGTCAGGTCGACACCGGGGAACGCCGCGGCGCCCAGCGCCAGCGCGGTGGCGGTGTTGTTCGCCTCCCCGACGTAGAGCAGCCGCACGCCCGCGACGTCGCCCCGGTGCAGCACGATGGTGGCCAGGTCGCAGACGGCCTGGGTCGGATGCTCCTCGGCCGCCATCGCGTTGACCACCGGGATGCCGCTGCTCGCCGCGAGCAGCCGCATGTCGGCCAGGGGTCCCGCGGTCCGCACGACCAGGCCGTCGAGCATCAGGCCGAACATCCGGCCGGTGTCCGCGAGCGATTCCCCGGTGCCGAGTTGCAGGTCGTCCGGGCCGTAGCTGACCACCTGGGCGCCGAGCCGCCCGGCCGCGACGGTGAAGGCCGTGCGGGTCCGGGTGGAGGTCTTCGTGAAGAGCAGGCCGACGCTGCGCCCGCGCAGCGGCCCGGTGGCCACCACATCCGGGTCGCGGTACAGCTCGACCGAGCGGGTGACCAGCCGGTCGAGGGCGGCGAACGGCAGATCGGCCAGGGACAGCAGGCTCGGCGCGGACCGGTGCGGTGGCGGACCGACGAACGGCGCGGACATCGACACGGGCAGCCTCCAACGTCGACGCGACTCTCAGAACAGCTCCAGCCGCACGCCCGCGTCGGTTCTGGCCGCCACGGTGGCGACCGCGTCGACCAGCCCGACGTCCAGGACGGCCATGCCGAACGGATTGCTGACCACGTATCCGGTGCCGGGGCGCCGGGCGGGTCGGTGGCCGAGCAGGACCTGGCCGAGGCTGCCGTCCAGGGGACGGCCGGTCGACGCCGTGCCGGCGGAACCGTCCTCGTCCGTCCACAGTAGCTTATCGTCCTGCATCAGCCGGCCCATGATCCGGCGCGGGTTCTCCCGGATGAGGTCGGCGTCGTCCACGAAGATCGCCTCGGCGCCGAGGATCGCCTCCTCGGTGAGGTCGTCGAGTGAGACGTGTGCGACGAAGCCGCCCGAGGGCAACCACGACGGCGGGATGTACGGCGTGTCGCTGGTGGTCACCGTGACCAGGACGGGTGCCGCGCCGACCGCCCGGCGCGCGTCCGGCGCCACCTCGACCGAGAGCCGCGGATAGGCGGCACGGGCCCGGTCGGCGAACGCCTCGGCCCGGTCGGGTACGACGTCGAAGACGTACACCCGGCGCAGCGTGGGGAAGCCGGCGACCATCAGTTCGAGGTGGGTGCTGGCGAGTACGCCGGCACCGAGGAAGGTGACCGCGTCCGGCTCGACGGGGCCGAGTTCGCGCAGGCTGAGCAGCGTGTAGGCGGCCGTACGCACCGCGCTGAGCCGGGCCGCCTCGGCGACCAGCACCGGTCGTGCCGTCTCCGGGTCGAAGACGAAACTGAGCCCGCCGGCCCGTTCACGGCCGTGTTTCGGATTGCTCACGGCGGCGTTGATGAGCTTCATCCCGTACGCCGTGCCGCCGCCCGCCGCCGGGACCGCGCCGAGCATGGCGATCGCCCGGCTGTAGGCGCCCTCCCCGTTCGTCCAGCTCAGGTAGCCCTCGGCCGGCATCGTGGTGCGGCCCAGCGTGTGCGCCCGGACCAGGTCGGCGACGACCTCCACGGGATCGATCTCGCGCAGGCACGCGCTCACCGCGGCCCGGTCGAGAAAGCGCAGCGTCTCCATGGTCACGAAGCCTCCCATCCGGTGCCGGCCCGGCCCGCCACCGCCCGCAGTGCCGTACCGACGATCGCCTCGGGGACCGCCACCAGCGGGTGCCCGTCGGGCGCGGAGACCGGTCGCCCGTCCGCCCCGAGCAACACCATCGGAATCTCGTGCTGTGCACAGCGGATGTAGCCGCGCTTGTTGTCCATCGCCAGCACCGCCCGTACGGCGGCCAGGTCGAGGGCGTGGAAGCGGCGCGCCGGGTCGGGAAGTTCCAGCAGCGACACCAGGAAACGGTGCCGATCCAGCTCACGGTCGGGCAGGCCGTACGCCGTCGCGCTGATCGTGGCGGCGACCAGCATGCCCCAGGCGACCGCCTCGCCGTGCCCCATCCCGCCCCGGGAGGTGAACTCCAACGCGTGCCCGACCGTGTGCCCGTACTCGAAGATCAGCGCCTGCCGCCGCTCCCGAGGATCGGTCTCCAGATAGGAGGCCTTGGCGGTGATCCCGATGTCCAGCAGGTCCAGCAGCCCGTCGGTCGGCCGGTCGACCAACGCCTTCACCGCCCCGACGAACTGGTCCTCCAGGCGGGGCATCGCGATCAGCACGTTCTTGGCCATCTCGGCCAGCCCGGTGAGCATCTGCGGGTGCGGCACCGAGCGCAGCCAGCCGAGGTCGCAGGCGATGAGCGAGGGCGGGAAGTAGGTGCCGCAGAGGTTCTTGCCACCGCTGAGGTTCACCCCCTGCTTCAGGGAGAGCACCGAGTCGAACGCCGCCACGGGGGTGGTGGGCAGGTGCACCAGGCGGGTACCCCGGTAGAGCAGCGCGGCGGTGAGGCCGGCGACGTTGCCGACCAGGCCGCCGCCCATCGCGACGACGAGCGAGCCGCGCCGGACCCGCCGTTCCACCGCGAACTCCAGGATCTCCTGCACGGCGGCGAGGGTCTTGCGCGGCTCGACTGCGTCCAGCACGAACCGCTCCAGCCGGGCCCGGCCGGCCAGCCGTCGCATGACCGGCTCGGCGTGCGGCAGGGCGTGCCGGTCGACGACGAACAGCACCGAGCCGCTGCCGCCGCACTCCGCCTCGACCGACTGCGCGACGGCGGCGGCGCAGTCGATGCCGTACCGGTACGGCACGCGGGCACCGTCCAGCGTCAGCGTCCGTTCCGACAACGTCATGTCTTCTGTCTCCTCCGGTGCCGTCCGGGCCGGGTGGCCGCGCTAGAGCAGGCCGGTCGGGCCGACCGGGCGGGTGGGCGCCACGGCGAGCGTCGCCACGGCGCTCTGGTACTGGCCGACCAGCTCGGCGACCATCTCCTGGCGGAAGAAGCTGGGGTTGTAGAGCAGCACCCCGCCCCGGCGATCGGCGTCGATCACGACGCCGGGAGCGCCCCGTCGGATCCACAGTGGAATTCGTTCGGGTGGTGCGGTCGGCGACCACTCGGGCCGGACGCTCTCCACGCCGCCGTCCGGGGGTGCGGCGGTCGCCCGCTCCCCCTCCTCCGGGACCGCCCCCCGCGCCGGTACGGCCGACTGGAACCAGGCGTCGAAGAGATGGATGAACGGCCAGGGTCGCTGCTGCCGGAAGGTCGGGTTGACCGCGTCGGCGATCTCGGTGAACGAGGCGGCGTGCCGCAGCGCGTCCACGTTGGCCCGGTGCGCCGTGGCCACGTGTTCCAGGAACGAGCGGCCCGGATCGGCCGAAAGCGGCAGGTAGATGTTGGTGGTGAACTGGCCGATCACGCCGGTGCTGTCGGGCGTGTCCCGGCCGAGGGTGGTGCTGCCGAGGACCAGGCGCCGCTGGCCGGTCCGACCGGCGAGCACCAGATGGTACGCCGCGAGCAGCACCGTGAACGGCGTGGTGCGGGCGGTGGTGGCGACGGCGCGTACCGCGTCGGCGACCTCCGGCGGGAGGCTGAACCGGTACTGTCCCTCGCCCTGTAGGTCGGTGCTCCGGTGCTCGACCGGGAACGGCAGCGGCCCGGGCAGCGGGGTCAGCGCCGCCCGCCAGTACGCGGCCCGCCCGTTCGTCCGGTCGCGCAGCCGTCGCTGCCGTTCGGCCACCTCCTGGAAGCCGATCACGGGTGGCGGCTGCGGCGGTCGCAACCCGCTCCTCGTCCGGTACGCCGCGTCCAGGTCGTCCAGGAACACGCTTATCGACCAGCCGTCCGCGATCACGTGGAACATGCAGACGAGCAGGATGTTCCGGTCGGCCGCGAGGCGGACCAGGGTGACCTGCCAGAGCGGTCCGGCGAGGAGGTCGAAGTCCCGGTACCGCTCGGAGAAGGCGAGTTCGGCGAGGTCGCGCTCCTGCTCGTCTCCGGCCAGGTCGCGCAGGTCGACGACCCGCAGCGGCGGCTCGACGGCCGGGTCGACCCGGACCCACGGGTCGCAGCCGGTGCTGAGGAAGCGGGTACGCAGCGAGTCGTGTCGCGCCGCCACGTCGGCCAGGGCGGCGGCGAGCACCTCGCTGTCCAGGTCGACGTCGAGTTCGACGGTCTGGACGACGTTGAACTTCGCCTGCCCGGGGTCGTCCGGCGCGAAGTACTTGGTGAACTCCCACACCGTCTCCTGGCTCGGGGCCAGGGCCAGCGGGGTGGGAGCGCCGGAACTCATCGCGGTTGCCCGTCCGCCGCGCCGTCGGGGCTCGACGGATCGGCGTTGGTCGCCGCCCGGCGGGTCGGCTCGTCGACCCACTCGAACTCGCCGAACAGGTAGTCCGGCCGGCCGAGCTGGATGGCGGCGACGGCCTTGCCGGCATCGTTCGACCAGTCCAGCAGCGCGCAGGCCACCGCGTCGCGGACCGGGTGGGGTCCGTCGCCCGGCCGGTACCGGCGGTAGGCGTCCCGGGCCAGCAACGCGGCGGCGACGAGTGGGGCGGCCAGCAGGCTGCGCCCCCGGGTGACCCGGGCGGCGGCTATACCGGCCGCCGCAGCCACGCCGACGGCGCTGACGGCGTTCGTCTTGGCGCGGCGCCGGCCCGGGTGCACCTGGGAGAGCCACTGTCCCGACCGGCCGTACGTGTAGAGCCGCTGGCACACCGCGCGGAGCGACTCGCTGTTGCCCGGGTGGTGGATCACCTCTGCCTTGGGGTCGCACTCGATGACGTAGCCGGCCGCGCTCAGTCGCAGCCCGAGGTCGACGTCCTCGCCGGCGACCACGGTCAGGGTGTCCTCGGCGAAGCCGCCGACCTGCTGGAAGGCCGACTTGCGCAGCGCGAGGTTGGAGGTGGTGGCCCAGGTGACCCGGGTGTACCTGATCGGCCGGTCGAAGGCGGTGTTCAGGTACGGCGAGCGGCGTGCCACGCGGAAGACCGCTGTGTCGCTGTCCCGGACCCGGGTCGGGCCGGCCACGCCCGCGACGTGCCGTGGCGCGCTGTGCAGCCGCGACACGTGCCGCTGCAACACGTCGGGCGCGAGCTGGCAGTCGGAGTCGGTGAAGAGCACGAGGTCGTGGCGGGCCAGCGCGACCCCGAGGTTGCGTTTCGCGCCGACGTGCCGGGGACCGGTCACGTACCGGGCGCCGGCGCGCTCGCAGTTGGCCCGGTGCCGGGCGGCGTCCTCGGCGCAGGAGTCGTCGACGACGACCACCTCCACCGGTGCCGGGCAGCGGGCCGCCGCCACGGCGAGGCTCTCCAGGAGGTCGGCGAGTTCGGCCACCCGCCCGCGTACCGGGACCACGACCGAAATGCCTGGTGGATCGGCCGCCGGTGGTGGCAACTCGCCGCTCACAATGACGCACCCTTTCGCGATTGCACCCCGAATGCATACTGATACGTATTGTCAGCGAAAGTTTCGGTTACGCCCTGCAATCCAACGGCAGAATCCGGCATGCGTTATCTCCATGCAGACGGTGAAAGGTGCAAGCAAAGTTGGCGGCGACCACTGGCGCATACGCTTGCGAAAGGACTTGCAACGGCAGTTACGCGACTTGCCGAACCCTAACCCGCAATCACGGACCGGTCCAGCGCGCTTCTCGACCCGCCCGATCCGGGACGTCGCAAAACGCGTTCGGGCCGGTGACCGGCCCGCAAATCGGCCACGACACGACCATGCCGGACCAGGGTGACCGGCCATCCGTGGCGACCGGGAGAGCTGTGCGCCGGGCGTGGTCCACGCCCCGGCGGGTACGACCTCAGCGCGGCCGGAGGTGGCCCGATCGGCGAGCCGGACTCGACGTCGGCGGCGCCAGACACCTCAGCCCGCTCGGCGTCGACGCGCCGGGCGGGCTGCTGCGAGGGGTGGTGGGGTGCGTCGTGCCGGGCGGCTGCCCGGAGGGCTGCGGGGTGTGCCGGCGACGGCCTGTCAGGCCATCCGGCGGACCCGCTGCTCGAGCTGGTCGGCCAGGCCGCTCCACTCGGCGGCGCACTGACGGCCCAGGTCAGCCAGCACGTAGATGCTGTGCGGGGGCACGTCGGCGGCGACCTCCTCCCAGCCCTCGGTGCCACCGGCGCGCAGGTTGAGCCAGCGCAGGATGTTCCGGCCGGACTCGGTGAAGCGCAGCGACGGGTCGTTCATCAGCCCCTGCAGGATGGCGGCCCGGCTGGACTCCGGCGCGGACTGCGGGTGCATGTTCGTCGGCTCGCGGGAGGGCTCCCGGGCGGGGACCGGCTGGGGGCGCCGGGTGGCGTCGATCAGGTGGTTGTTGCGGCGCTCGCGAGGGGGTACCGGATCGTCGCCACGGCGCACCCGGGCGCGCACGTCCCGGGCCGTCGCCAGGGAGATGCCGGCCTCCCGGGCGATCTCCCGGAGCGACGCCTCGGGCCGCGCGGCGATGATTTCGCTGGCCAGGACGCGCCCGGAGGCGCTGCTCACCGGCCTGGTGCGGCCGTCGCGGCCGACCCGGGCGGAGACCGTGGCGGCGCCGGCCCGGTGCCGGACGCTGGCGACGGTGCCGGGTGCGAGGCCGGTGGCCTTGCCGACCGCGCGGTCCGACCACTCGGGGTGCGAGCAGATGATCCGGGCGGCCGCCGCCTGCCGTTCGGCCAGCGAGAGCGGCAGCCCGTGCGCGGTGTTGGCGCGGACGGCGGCGACGAACTCCTCCCGCTCGCTGCCGTCGAAGAACTCGACCTCGATGTACTCCTCGCCGCGCAGCATCGCCGCGTGCAGGCGGTGCATCCCGTCGATGACCCGCATCGTCCGGCGGCTGACCAGGATCGGCGGCAGTGTCGCGTCGATCTCCGCCAGCATCCGGCTGTGCTCCATGTTGAGGCCGGACAGCCGGGGCGAGTCCGCCGACCTCAGTTCCTCGATGCGGACCAGATCGGTACGCAGGGCATCTGGCACCGCCCCGATACGCTGGGCAAGATCGACGATCTTCCTGCCGTTCTGCTCCACCGTTACTCCCCCCGAAGGACCGTGGCTGGAAACGACGGCACGGCGTCGCGGCAAACGCCACTATAAAGCGGCTTTGCCGTTACGAAGTATTGACTAGAGCCTAACCCCCGTGCTGATCCGACGATAACACGCGCGTTTCGGAGACGACAGGTTAGGAAAGCACCAAGTCGATTATCGGCTTTATCACCAACGCCGCGCCGCGTCAACCATCGGCCCCTGTTTCGAGACCGCCGCGTTCCATAAACTCCGCGATACCGGCGACCGTTGGCTGGTCATAGACCTCGTGTACCGGCACGTCCACGCCGAACACCGACCGCAACTCGAACGCCAGCACCGTTACCGTCAGAGAGTCCGCGCCGAGCTCGAAGAAGTCGTCGTGCACACCGACGGACTCGCGCCGCAGGACCGTGGCGCAGATGTCGGCGACGGCGCGCTCGGTCGGGGTACGCGGGGCGGCGACGGCGGAGGACGGCCGCGCGGCCGACGGCCAGGGCAGGGCGGCGTGGTCCACCTTGCCGTTGGCGTTGCTCGGCAGCGACGTCACCGCCACCACCGCCGGCACGAACGCCGCCGGAAGATGCCTTCGTACGTGTCCGGTCAGCTCCGCCGCGTCGGCTTCGCCGGTCTCGACGAAGGCCACCAGCCTCGGCGTACCGTCCACCGCCGCCCCGGTGGCCACCACGACCCGCTCGACGGCGGGGTGCGCCGCCAGTACCGCCTCGATCTCGCCCGGTTCGATCCGTACCCCGTGGACCTGCACCTGCCGGTCCGACCGCCCACGATGCTCCACCAGGCCGTCCAACCGCTCCCGGGCGAGGTCACCGGTCGCGTAGAGCCGGCGCCCCGACCCGCTCGGGTCCGGCCGGAAGGCGGCGGCGGTGCCCGCCGGATCGCCGAGGTAGCCCCGGCCGACCCCGAAGCCGCCGACGTAGAGGTGACCGACCGTGCCGGTGGGGACCGGCTCCAGCGCGTCGTCGAGGATGTGCAGCCCGGCATGCGGGTAGGCGCTGCCGATGGGGCAGTTGTCGCCCTCCGGCGCGGCGCCGAGGTGCCAACTGGCGACGTCGTCACTGCACTCGGTCTGCCCGTACGCGTTCACCAGCGGGACCGCCGGGTAGCGCTCGAACCAGCGCCGGGCGACGTGGGCCGGCAGCGCCTCGCCGGTGGAGATCATGAAACGCAGGTCGGGCAGCGGCACCGGCTCGGCGCTCGGCCGCAGCGCCGCGTCGAGATACGAGGCGACCACCTCCGCGACGGTGATCCGCTCGCGCGCCAGCACCGGCACCAGCGCGGTCGGGTCCTCGACCACCTCGTCGGGCAGCACCACCACCTCGGCGCCGACCAGGAGTGGGGCCAGCAGCTGCCAGACCGCGACCACGAAGGTGGACCGGGCGGTCTGCGCCACCCGGTCGCCGCCGGCGAGCCCGAACTCGTCGATCTTGGCGAGCAGGTGGTTGAGCACGCCGCCCGCCTCCAGCAGTACGCCCTTGGGCAGGCCGGTGGAGCCGGAGGTGTGCAGGACGCAGGCCAGGTCACCCGGGTGCCCGAGCGATGGGTCGGGTACGGCTGCCGGCGGCGCCCCGGCGATCGGGGCCGCTGCGCCGCTGTCGATCGGGAGCGTCGCGACGCCGTCGGTGACCTCCGCGAGTACCGCCGCGCAGTCCGGTCCGGTCAGGACCAGGGCCGGGGCGCTGCCGTCGAGCACCGCGCGCAGGCGCGGGGCCGGATCGCCCGGATGCAGCGGCAGGTACGCCGCACCGGCCCGCAGCACCGCGACGACACCGACCAGCAGTTGCACGCCGCGCGGCGCGAGCACGCCGACGACGCTCTCCCGGCCAACGCCCCGGCCACGCAGCAGGGCCGCCAGGGCGGCGGTGCGCTCGTCCAGCTCGGCATAGCTGAGCACCTGGTCGCCGCAGGAGACCGCCCGGGCCTGCGGCGTGCGCGCGGCCTGCCGCCCGAAGCGGAGGGCGAAGGATTCGCCGCCGGCCCGGTCCGCCGGCTCGCCGCTGGGTCGGGCCTGCGGAGAGCGCAGCCGGTCCTGCCGCCCGGCCGGGTCGGCGGCGAGCGCCGCGAGGCAGTCGCGGTAGTAGCCGACCAGGCGGTCCACCTCGGCGTCGTCCAGGCCGGTGCAGCTCAGCTCCAACCGGATCGCGCCGCTGTACGGGTCGACGCCGAAGTCGGCCAGCAGCGACAGGCCGGTCTGGTCGCGCAGATCCGTCTCGATCACCTCGACGCCGGCCTGCTCCATCTGCCGGTACACGTGGAAGGAGGTGAAGTTGAACGCGGTGTCCAGCAGATAGGCGACGCCCAGGTCGCGGGTGATCCGGGTCAGCGGGTACCGCCGGTGGGGCAGTTGCGCGGTCTCCAGGGCGAAGACCGCGCGCACCAGCTCGGCCCAGCTACCCGCGCCGACCCGGACCCGCAGCGGCAAGGTGTTGAGGAACTGGCCGAGGACGCGCTCGCCGTCGGCCACCTCCATCCGGCCGTTGGCGACCAACCCGGTGACGACGTCGGCCTCGCCGGTGGCGAGCGTCGTGGCCCGGACGTGCGCGGCGAGCAGCACGCTCTTGAGCGGCACCGCCAGGGACCGGGCCACCCCGGCGAGCCCCTCCGCGACCTTCGGGTCCACCGGCACGTCGACCAGCCGGTGCCGGTCGCCGCGCCCGCCGCGCCCGGGCGAGAGCAGCGTGCCGGTAGTGCCGGCGAGCCGGTCGAGCCAGAAGTCGCGGTCGGCCTCCCGGGCCACGCTGTCGCGTTCCGCCGCGACGAAGTCGACGAAGGCGGCTCGACACGGCCGCTCCGCCACCGGCGCGCCGCCGACCGCGGCGAGATAGCGGCCGAACAGGTCGGTCAGCAGCGTCGCCACGCTCCAGCCGTCGAGTACGGCCTCGTGCATCGTCAGCGTGAACTGGAACGTCTCGTCGGTGCGGCGATGCACCGCGAAGCGCACCAGCGGGGCCTGGGCCCAGTCGAAGCGCCGGGCCTGCTCGGCGGCGACGAAATCGGCGAGCGCCCGCTCCCGCTCGTCCGCCGGCAGGTCCCGCAGGTCGTACACCTCCAGCGGCACCCGCGCGGTCTGCTGCACCAACTGGAGCGGCTCGCGGAATCCGGTGAGGGCGAAGGAGGTACGCAGGATCGGGTGCTCCCGCGCGATCTGGTCGAGTACCTCGCGCAGCAGGTCGGGGTGGAGCGGCGCCCGCAGGTGCGCGGTACGGGTGTTGTGGAAGACCGGTGCGCCCGGGCGGTACTCGCTGTCGAAGACCATCCCGGCCTGGGTCGCCGCGAGCGGGTACGCCGCCACGACGCCGTCCGGCAGCGCCGCCCGGTCCGCGTCGTCGAGCAGTTCGAACGGGCCGACCGGCCGGGCCGGGGCGGTCGGATCGGCCCGCTCGGGTGCGGCGGCGATCGCGGCGGCCAGCCGGCGCACGGTCCGGTGCTCGAACAACTGCTGCACCGAGAAGGCGACGTCGCGCTCGGCGGCGACCGCCCGCATCTGGATGCTCCGGATCGAGTCACCGCCGAGGGCGAAGAAGTCGTCGTCGATGCCGACCCGGTCGACGCCGAGCGCGGCCGCCCAGACCGCGCAGAGCACATCCTCGGTCGGGAACCGGGGCGCCTGGTACGCGGCGGTCAGCTCCGGCCGGCTGCTGTCCGGGGCCGGCAGTGCCGCCCGGTCGACCTTGCCGCCGCGCGTGGTGGGAATCGCGTCGATCGGCACCAGCACCGCCGGCACCATGTACGGCGGCAGCCGCTCCCCGAGGAACTCGCGCAGCGCGTCGAGCGACGGCGCCCCGGTGCCGGCGACGTAGTAGCCGACCAGGCGGGGCCCGGCGACGCCGTCGCGTACCGTCGCCACCGCGTCCCGGACATCGGGGTGCCGGCGCAGCGCCTCGGCCACCTCCGCCGGCTCCACCCGAAAGCCGTTGATCTTCACCTGGTCGTCGATCCGGCCCAGGAAGTCGAGCCGCCCGTCGGCGCGGTACCGGCCGAGGTCGCCGGTGCGGTAGAGGCGTCCACCGTCGCCGAACGGGTCCGGGACGAACCGCTCGGCGGTCAGGTCGGGGCGGCCGAGATAGCCACGGGCGAGCCCCGGCCCGCCGAGGTACAGCTCACCCGGCACGCCCGGGGGTACCGGCCGACCCCGCTCGTCGAGCACGTAGACGTGGTATCCGGGCAGGGGGCGGCCGATCGGCGGCGCCGCACCCGACACGTCGGCGGTGAGCCGCAGGTAGGTGGCGTTCACCGTCGCCTCGGTCGGGCCGTAGCAGTTGTAGACGGCGGTGGCCGGCGCGGCGGCGAGGGTCGCGGCGAGCGGACCGGGCAGCGCCTCACCGGCCACGATCAGCAGGGCCGGCGGTGTCCCGTCGGCGCCGGCCGGCGCCAGCAGCCCGGCGTCGACCAGCGTGGCCAACTGGGTGGGGGTGGCGTTCACCGCCGCGATGCCCTGGCCCCGGAGGTACCGGACCAGCCCGTGGTTGTCCCGCCGCAGCGACGGCGGCAGCAGGTGGAGTTCGTGCCCGTCCAGGAGCAGGACGAGCTGTTGCAGCGAGGCGTCGAAGGTGACCGGGGCGTTCAACACCACCCGGGCGGGTCGGTCGAGGTGTCCACCGTAGACGGCGGCCCGCATGGCGTCGTGGAAGGCGGCGAGCGCGCGGTGGCTGACCAGGACGCCCTTCGGCCGCCCGGTGGAGCCGGAGGTGTAGATGGCGTAGGCGGGATTGTCCGGGCCGGCCACCGGCGCCGGGTCCGCCGTCGGCTCGTCCGGGTCGGCCGGCGGCAGGTCGGTGTCCAGCCGCAGCATTTCGGCCGAGGGCAGGCGCAGCCGGGTGGCGACCTCGGCGACCGTGACGACCAGCTTCAGTCCCGCGTCGCGGAGCTGGAACGCGACCCGCTCCGCCGGCCCGTCCGGGTCCAGCGGTACGTAGCCGCCGCCGGCCTTCAGCACGGCCAGCACGGCGACCGGCAGCTCCGGGCCGGGCGGCAGGCAGACCCCGACGAGGGTCTCGGCGGCGACACCACGGGTCGCCAGGTGCCGGGCCAACCGGTTGGCCCGGGCGTTCAGCTCGCCGAAGGTGAGGGTGGTGTCGCCGTACACCACCGCCGGCCGGTCGGGCGTGCTCGCCGCCCGGTGCTGGAAGCGGTGGTGGAAGCAGATCGGCTCGACGGTCGGCGGCGGTGCGGCCCGCCAGGTGCCGGCCAGCAGGGCACGCTGCTGCGCGGGGGGCAGCAGCGACAGCTCCGCGATCGGGGTGTCGGGGCGGCTCAGCGCCTCCCGGAGCAGCTGCCCGAGGTGGGCCGCGAGCCGGGACGCGGTGGCGTCGTCGAGCGCCTCCGCGTCGTAGCGCAGCACGGTCGCGAGCCCGTCCGGGGTACGCACGGCGGAGAGCTTCAGGTCGAAACGGTCGGCGGGGCCCTCGGCGTCCACCACCCGGAAGGTCACCGGGCCGGCCTGCACGGCGCCGGGCAGGTCGAGGTACTCGAAGGCCAGCGGGACGTACGGGGTGGCCGCCTCGGCCGGCAGGTCCCAGCCGAAGTACTGGTGCAGCCGGCCGTTCTCGGCGTCCGCCGCACCGAGCCGCTCGACGGTGGCGCGCAGCGACCACTGTGGATCGACGGCGGCGAGGTGCGGCGTGAACCGGGTGAGCGGCCCCACCACGTCGGCGAGTTCCTCGTCGTCGCGGCCGTCGGCGGCCACCGCGACCAGGACCCGCCGCTCGGCGGTGAGCCGGGCCAGCAGCACCCGCCACACCGCCAGCAGCACCGCGTCGGACGTCGCCTCGAAATCGTCGATGGCGGCCGAGGTCTCCGCCTCGACGGGGACGGGACAGCCCCGGGGCGTGAACCGGTCGGATCGCGGGTCGGGAGCTGGTTCCACCAACGGCAGGTCGCTGGCGAGCGCCTCCCGGACGCCGTCCTCTTCGGACAGTCCCCGCCAGTGGTCCCGGCCGGCGGCCGACTCGGGCGACTCCAGCAGTTCGTTGAGCCACTCCGCCAGGTCGGCGTACTGCACCGGCTCGGCCGTCGGGGCCGGCCCTCCGACGGCAGCGTGGTATTCCGCCGCGATCGCCGCCGTCAGCGGGCCGATCGAGCCGGTGTCGAGGCACATCGCCGACGCGGTCACCTCCAGGCGGTGCCGGCCGGGACCGAGCCGGGTGAGCCGGAAGCGCGGCGGGGTCCGCACACCGCCCACGGCGTCGGCGTCGGGTCCGGGTTCGGGAACGGCGCCGTCCACGTCGAGTCGTCCCGGCCGGGCCGGCCCGATCGCCTGCACCGGCAGGCTCATCGACGGCAGGGTGGGAAAGCCGGTGCGCAGGATCTCGTACCGCGCCACCACCGCGTCGACGGCCGTGCCGAGGGCGGACACGTCCAGCGGCCCGTCCACCGCGACCACGCCGCGCACCAGGTAGGGCCCGGGCTCACCGGCCGCGACGGTCGAGATCCGCTGCTGCAACGGCGAGAGCCGGTACGCCTCACCGGCTCCGGCGCCACCGGCCTCCGCGTTCTCAGTGACAGTCACGGGCGACCCCCATCGGACGGTACGTCGGTTGAGACACCACACACTCCTGGCCGCCTGTGGCGCACGGTTCCCGCGTGGCCGACCCGGTCGCGCCAGTGCGGCGATCCGGGCCAGGACGGCGAAGGCGACCAGGTCGTATCGGCCGATCGCAATGTGGACGGTAACCGAACTGTCCACTCTCGGGAAGCGCCGTCGCGGGCTACCCTCCGACCGTGCGCCGACCCGACGACAATGCCGTGGAGCGGCCGGACCTGCGCTCCGCGGCCGTGCTGTTCCGCTGGATCGCCAAGCGGCAGTGGCGGTTGCTGGTCTACGGCTGCACGCTCGCCGTCGTCGCGATGGGCACCCGTAGCCTCATCCCGGCCGGGGTGGGACGGGCCGTCGACGCGCTGGTGGCCGGCGGAGCGGACGGTGTCTTCGCCCGATGGGTCGGCGCGGTCGGCGCGGTGGGTGTGCTGAGCACGGTGGCGAGCGTCTGGGCGCACCGGGTCTCCGTGTCGATCCGGCTGGCAGCCGGCTTCCGGGTGCAGCGGCTCACGGTCGGGCACGTGGCCGGGCTGGGCGACACCGTCCGGCGCCGACTCGTCGCCGGTGAGGTGGTGGCGCTCTCCGGGATCGAGTCGGCGAACGTGGGATTCGCGTTGGTCGCGGCGGCGAACCTGGCCGGGGCGGTCGCCTCGGTGGTCGTCATCGCGGTACTCCTGCTGGCGGCGTCACCCGCGCTGGGCGCCGTGGTCGTACTCGGAGTGCCGGTCACGCTCGCGGCGGTCGGCGCGTTCGCCGCACCGCTGCAACGCCGCCAGCGCCGGGTCGGCGACGCGCTCGCCGGGGCCGCGTCGGTCGCCGCCGACATCGCGGCCGGGCTGCGGGTCCTGCGCGGCATCGGCGGCGAGCAGAACGTCCTGGCCCGCTACCACCGCGCCTCGCAGCAGGTGCGCCACACCGCGGTCGCCACGGCCCGGACCCAGGCCACGATGTACGCCGCACAGGTGCTGCTCCCCGGTCTGGTGCTGGTCACCGTCACCTGGCTCGGGGCGCGAGCCGCCGCGGCGGGTCGGATCAGCGCGGGCGAACTGGCCGCCTTCTACGGCTACGCCGCCTTCCTCTTCCTGCCGCTGAGCGCGGCGTCGGACGCGGTCGTCGCGCTGACCCGGGGGCTGGTCTCGGCACGCCGGGTGCACGCGCTGCTGACGATCGGGCGGGACCGGCCCGAACCGGCCCGGCCGCTCTCCCCGCCGGACGGGGACGTCGGGCTGGTCGACCACGACTACGGAGTGACCGTACGACCGGGCAGGCTCACCGCGATCGTCTGCCTCGACCCGGGCGACGCCGTGGCGGTACCGGCCCGGCTGGCCGGTTACGCGGCCGGGGACGTCCGCCTCGGCGGCGTACCCCTGGATCGGCTGCCCCTGGCGGAGCTGCGGCGGCGGGTGCTGCTCGTCGACGCGGACGCGGTGCTCTTCGCCGGCACGCTGGCGGAGACCCTCGCCCCGCCCCGCGCCGGCCGTGGCGTGCCGCCGGAGCTGGCCCTGGCCACGGCGGCGGCCGAAGACCTGCTCAGCGGTGACCCGGCGGGCTGGTCCCGGCCGGTGACCGAGCAGGGCCGCTCCCTGTCCGCCGGGCAACGGCAGCGGCTGGCGCTGGCCCGGGCGCTGGTCGCCGACCCGGACGTGCTGCTGCTGGACGAACCGACGAGCGCGCTGGACGCCCACACCGAGGCGCGGGTGGCGGAGTCGTTGCCGGGGACCCGGGCCGGACGGACCACGGTGCTGCTGACCGCGAGCCCGCTGCTGCTGGCCCGGGCGGAGCACGTCGTGCTGGTCGAGGGCGGGCGGGCGGTGGCCGAGGGCAGCCATCCGAGCCTGCTCGCCGATGACGAGCGCTACCGCGCACACGTCGGCCGGGGCGCCGCCGAGACGGCGGTACGACCGTGAGCGCCCCCGCCCTGCCGGTCGCGTCCGGTCGCGCGGTCTGGTCGTACGCCCGCGAACTGCTTGCCGCGCACCGTGGCCGGCTCGGCCTGATCCTCGGGCTGCATGTCGTGGCGGCGGCCGCCGCGCTGGTCGGCCCGCGCCTGCTCGGCTCCATCGTGGACGCCGTGCAGCGCGGCACCCCGGTCGCCCGGGTCGACACGCTCGCCGCCGGCTACGCCGGTGTGCTGCTGGTCCAGGCGGCGTTCGTGCTGGCGGCCCGCCGCCGCGCCGCCCTCCTCGCCGAGGAGCTGCTGGCCCGGATCCGGGAGCGGTTCATGGACCGGGTGCTGCGGCTGCCGCTGCCACTGGTCGAGCGGGCCCCGGCCGGCGACCTGCTGACCCGGGTCACCTCCGACGTCGAGTCGCTGTCGTACGCGCTGCGCGCCGCCGTACCCGAGGTGGTGGTCGCGGCGGCCGTGGCGACGCTGACCGTCGGTGCGATGCTGCTCACCGACGTGACGCTCGCGCTCTGCCTTGCGGCCGGGTTGCCGCTGCTGGTCCTCGGCACCCGGCGCTACCTGCGCCGCGCTCCCGCCGGCTACCGGGCCGAGACCGCGGCGTGGGCGAGGGTGAACGCGGTGGTGCACGAGACCGTGGCCGGGGCGCGGACGGTCGAGGCGCTGCGGCTCGGCCCGAGGCGGATCTCCGACACCGACCGGGCGATCGCCGAGGTGCGTGCCGCCGAACGCCACACGCTGCGGCTGCGGACCGAATGGCTGCCCGGTGTCGAGCTGTCGTACCTGCTGACGGTGCTGGCGGCGCTGATCCTCGGCGCGGTGCAGTACCAGCGCGGCGCGGTGAGCCTCGGTGACGTCGTCGCGGTGACCGTCTACGCGTGGCTGCTGGTCGAACCGCTCGACGCGCTGGTCGGCTGGCTCGACGAACTCCAGCTCGCCTCGGCCGCGCTCGCCCGGGTCGTCGGGGTGCAGAACGCGGCGGAGCAGGGTGCGGCGTGCCGCCCGACGGAGACCTCGATCCGCCCCGACGGCAACGGAGTACGGGTGCGCGCGGTGCGCTTCGGCTACGACGCCACGCCGGTACTGCACGAGGTGAGCCTGACGGTCGCCCCCGGCGAACGGCTCGCGCTCGTCGGGCCCAGCGGGGCCGGCAAGAGCACGCTGGTACGCCTCGTCAGCGGCATCGACCTGCCCGACGGCGGGACCGTCGAGATCGGCGGGGTGCCGACACACGCGCTGCCGCCCGAGGTCCTGCGCGGGTACGTCGCGATGCTGACCCAGGAGAACCACGTCTTCGCCGGGTCGCTGCGCGACAACGTACGGCTACCGCTGCCGCCGGACGTCGACGCCGACGTGGTACGGGCGCTCCGGACCGTCGACGCGCTCGGCTGGGCCGAGGCGCTGCCGCAGGGGCTGGAGACCCGGGTCGGTGCGGGTGGGCATGCCCTCTCCGCGGCGCAGTCCCAGCAGCTCGCGCTGGCCCGGCTGGTCCTGGTCGATCCGGCGGTGCTGATCCTCGACGAGGCGACCGCGGCGCTGAGCCCGCGCTCGGCCCGGCGCCTCGAACGGTCGCTGGCCGCCCTGCTCGCCGGGCGGACCGTCATCGCGGTCGCACACAAGCTGCACACCGCGCACGACGCCGACCGGGTGGCGGTGCTCGACGGGGGCCGGCTGATCGAGGTGGGCCGGCACGAGGAGCTGGTGGCCACCGACGGCGTGTACGCCAGGCTCTGGCGGGCCTGGCACGGTCAGGCGTAGGTGGCCTCGACCGGGTCGGCCATCGCCACCACGACCTTTCGGCGCCCGGTGAACGGGGCCCGGCCGTGCGCGGCCAGCATGTTGTCCAGCAGCAGCACGTCCCCCTCCTGCCAGGGGAAGGAGACGGTCGCCCGGTCGTACGCGGCGTGCAGGATCGCCAGCGTCTCCGGCTCGATCGGCTCGCCGTCGCCGTAGAAGCTGTTCGTCGGCACGCCGTACGGCCCGAGGTCGGCCAGCAGGGCGTCCCGCAGGGTCGGCTCCAAAGTGGAGACGTGGAAGAAGGTGGCGTGGTTGAACCACACCGTCTCCCCGGTCGAGGGGTGCCGGGCGAATGCCGGCGCGACCCGGGTGGTGCGCAGCCGGTCGCCGTCCTTCCACTCGGCGGTGAGACCGTTCTCCTGGCAGTAGCGCTCCACCTCGGCCCGGTCGTCGGTGTGGAACGAGGTCTGCCACGGCAGGCCCAGCCCGTCGCCGTAGTTGCGCACGTACCGCACGCCACGGCGGGCGAACTCCTCCCGCACCGGCACCGGCAGCAGGTCGAGGACCTCGCGGGTGCCGGCGATCGGCGTCGCGCCGCCGGTGGCGGGCGCCGTGACGCAGCAGAAGCCGATCCGCATCGGCCAGCGCACCGAGTACGACATCTCGTTGTGCAGGAAGATCGACTGGTCGGCCGGGTGGTCGGTGGAGGTGTAGACGTTGCCACTGACCTGGTGCCGTGGTGACGACCGCTCGTGTTCGGCGACGAGGTCGGGATAGAGCGCCGCCATGAACGCGTCGAACCGGGCCGGGTCGGTGATGCCGGAGCCGCGCAGCAGTACGGCGCCGGAGGCCAGCAGGTGTTCCTCGATCACGTCCCGGTGCGCCACGGCCCACTGGTCGAGCTGCACGCCGGGCACCGCCGGACGGATCAGCACCGGGAGGTTCCGGTCGGGGTGGAGCCGGCCGCTGTCGACCAGCGCGGACCCGGCAACTGCGGTACGTCGCCGGCTCCTCGGACCCCGCGACGCCTTTTCGGGTGCCTCTGACGCCATTTCTCGCACCTTTTCGTCCGTTGCTCGCCGCTGTATTTCCGGCCGTCTTTGCTCCGCGTCGTCCGCAGGGGCCGCAACCGGCGTGGAGAAACGTACCAGCGCGGCGCCGGGCGGCAAATGAGGCACGTTCCCGGCCCGTGACGGAATCGTTGTCGGCCGCCGGAGTGGTGCCCTAGCATCGACCGGCGAACCGGGCCTGGCCGGCGCACAGAAAGGGGAAAAGGGATGGCCTTCGACGACGATCAGGACGACCGGCGGTACACGGTCGTGGTGAATGACGAGGAGCAGTACTCCATCTGGCTGGCCGACCGGGAGATCCCGGCCGGGTGGCGGGAGGTGGGCCGCACGGGCAGCAAGTCCGAGTGCCTGGAGCACATCAGCGAGGTGTGGACCGACATGCGCCCGCTGAGCCTGCGCCGGTCGATGGAGGCGACGGCCTGACCGGCGCCGGTGGTGTGCCGGGGCGGGCCACCCGCCACCGGCGCACCCGGGTCCAGCGCCGCTTCTCGCCCGGGTTCAGCGCCGCTCGTCGCCCGGGTTCAGCGCGGCTCCTCGCCCGGGTTCAGCGCGGCTCCTCGCCCGGGTCGAGCGCCGCTCCTTGCCCGGTCAGCGCCGCCAGCCGCCGAGCGGGGCGGCCAGCGCCGACCCGTCGAAGCCGACCCCGTCCGCCCGGGCCGCCTCCTGGACCGCCCGGGTCTCGTCCAGCACGCCGTGCCGGGCCAGCCACCCGTCGTCGTACACGGTGACGCCGTAGTTGTCCCCGCCGTCCGGGATGACCGCCACCGGCCGGCGGGGCCCGCCCGTGGCCGCCGGCAGCCCCCCGACGTAGGCGGCGAGGACCGCCCCGCCCGATCCCCCGATCGCGAGGCCGGTGTCGTCGAGGAACATCCGGCAGTACGCGAAGGCTTCCACGTCACGCACCCGGAGCGCCTCGTCGTAGTGCCCCGGGCGCAGGAACGACGACTTGCGGCTGGAGCCGATGCCGGTGAGCAGGTGCGAGCGGCCGACGTCCCGGGTCACCAGCGAACCCTGGACGTCGACCGCGTAGATCCGCACGCCCGGCCGGGCCTGCCGCACTCCCTCGCTGATCCCGACGAGCGTGCCGCCGGTGCTCACCGCGACCAGTACCGCGTCGAGGTCGCCGCCGGTCTGGCGGAGCAGCTCGCGGGCCGTGATGTCCCGGTGCACCCCCGGGTTGGCCGGGTTGGAGTACTGGTCGGGCCAGCGCAGTGCCGGGTCCTCCGCACACAGCTCGCGTACCCGGGCCAGGCGGGTGAGCAGGTAGCCGCCGTGGGTGTCCCGCTCGTCCACCGGCGCCACCACCGCGCCCTCGGCGCGCAGCCGGTCGCGTACGGTGGCCGGCACCTTCGGGTCGACCACGACCGTGAGGTGGCAGTGCAGCAGCGAGAGCACCCGGGCCAGGGCGAGGCCGAGGTTTCCCGAGGTCGACTCCACGACCTGGGTGCCCGGCGCCAGCGGGCGTTCGGCGTCCAGCGCCGCGACCAGCCCGACCGCCGTGCGGTACTTGATCGAGCCGGTGGGGTTGAAGAGCTCCAGCTTCAGCCAGAGCGGATGCTCGCCGCCCCGCCGACGCACCAGCACCGGCCACAGGGGCGTGTCGGTGTGTGCGGCCAGCCGCAGCGGGGAGCCCACCCGTCCGCTCGTGTCGCGCTGGCCCGTGACGGTCGGGCTTCCGGCGTCGGGCATCAGCGGTCGAGGAGGTGGCCGAGATCCGCTATCCGGTTGTTCCCGTCGACGAACACGACCTTCGGCTTCACGGACTCCGTCTCGGTGTCGGCGACGCCGTACCCGATGATGATCAGGATGTCGCCGGGGTGGGCCAGCCGGGCGCCGGCCCCGTTCACGCTGATGATCCCGGAGCCGCGCTCCCCCTCGATCAGGTAGGTCACCAGGCGGGCGCCGTTGGTCACGTTGACGACGTGCACCTGCTCACCGGCGATGAGGTCGGCGGCGTCGAGCAGGTCGAGGTCGACGGTAAGCGAGCCGATGTAGTTCAGGTCGGCCTGGGTGACCGTGGCCCGGTGGATTTTCGATTTCACCATCGTACGAAACACTGGCGGACCCTTTCCTGGCGAAGATTTCGGAATCTCCGGGCGAGGTACGACGGAAACTGTGTGGCACACCGCGCCGCGCATCGACAGAGATATCGGGCGGCTATTTATCACCACTAATGGGGAATGCTAGTGCCAACCCGTCGATCGGCAAAGAGGACCGGCGCACTCCCACGACCGTCCTTTTCGGACCACACCGGCACCCGCACACGCCCCACCGCAGCCACGCGCAACCGGAGGCGCGGGACGACCGACCGGCGCGACGCCCAACCGCCGGAACGCCCGACCGCCGGGACGCCCGAGTGGCGGGGCGCCCGAGCGGCGGGGCGCGACCGGGTGCGGGGTGCCGGCGGGGCCGGCGCGCTGACCAGCCGATCGGATGATCGACCGCCCAGGATGAACACTCGAACGCCTCACCCGGCGCCCGGATCAGGTGCCGGCAGTGCCCGACGCCGCGCCTGCCGGAGCCGGGTCGCGCTCACCGCCCGCAGCTCCCGCCGCTCGCCGGCCCGATGCTGCTCCGCGGCGCCCGCCACGGCGGCGCGCAGCGTCGCCAGCCGGGTCCCCGGATCGGCGGTCACCGCCCGGAGGACGGCGGTGACCTCGGCGAGAATCGCCCGCACCGTGCCGCCGCGGAACAGGTCGGTGTCGTACTCGGCGGAGAGCCGCAGCTCGTCGCCGGAGCCGGTGACCCGGAGGTTGAGGTCGAGCTGGGTCGTGTCGCGGTGCACCGGCAGCTCGGTCACCCGCAGATCGGGCAGGCTGAACAGGTCGTCCGGCACGTCGTGGTGCACCAGCTTGAGTTGGAAGACCGGCGCCCGGGAGAGGTCCCGCTCCCCGCCGACCGCCTCGACCAGCCGGTCGAACGGTACCTCCCGGGCCTGGTCGCGGAGGAAGTCGTCGCGTACCCGGCCGAGCAGTTCCCGGAAGGTGGGGTCACCGGACAGGTCGGTACGCACCGGCATCTGGTTGACGAAGAAGCCGACCAGGCCGTCCAGCCCCGGGTCGTCCCGGCCGGCGAGGTCGGTGCCGATCAGGACGTCCTCCGCCCCGGTGCGGGCGTGCAACACGACCGCGAACGAGGCCAGCAGGCACATGAAGACCGTGGCCCGGCTCGCCGTGGCCAGGTCGCGGACGCCGGCACCCAGCGGCCGGGCCAGCGTGGTCGACTCGGTGCCACCCGCGTACCCCGGGTGGGCCGGTCGGGGCCGGTCGATCAGCCGGTCGGCGGTGTCCGGTGCGTCGGCGAGGCGCTCCCGCCAGTAGTCGAGCCGGGCCGCGAGGCGGTCACCGGAGTACGCCACCCGCTGCCGGCGGGCGTGCTCCCGGTACGGCACCGGCGGCGGGCCGAGCGGGTCGGGCCGCCCCGCCCGGGCCGCCGTGTAGAGCGCCGCCAGCTCCCGCAACAGCACCGGCATCGACCAGGCGTCGCAGGCCACATGGTGCAGGACGAGGAGCGCGACGTGCTCGTCCGGTGCGGTGCGCAGCAGCGTGGCACGCAGGACCGGCCCCCGGTCCAGGTCGAAGGGGCGGTGGATCTCCTCGTGTACCGCTGTCCGCAGGTCCGCCTCGGCACCGGCGGGGGCCACGGCGACGGTCAGCGGGTCGTCCGGCGCCGGCCGCACGACCTGCGCCGGTACGCCGTCGAGCACGGCGAACGTGGTGCGCAGCGGCTCGTGCCGGCGGATCACCTCCCGGACGGCGTGGCGCAGAGCGGCCACGTCCAGCGGCCCACGGATCCGTACGGCGAAGTGCACGTTGTAGGCCGCGCTCCCCGGATCGGCCTGGTGCAGGAACCAGAGCCGCTGCTGGGCGAAGGAGAGCGGCGCCGGGCCGGTGTCGTCCGGTTGCTGCGGTACCGGCGCCGCCGGTGTCGCCGAGTCGGCGATCCACCGGCGGAGCTGGGCGACGGTCGGCGCCTGGAAGACCGCCGCCACCGGTACGTCGACGCCGAGCCGGTGCCGGCTGCGCGCCACGATCCGGACGGCGCGCAGCGAGTCCCCGCCGAGGTCGAAGAAGTTGTCGTCGACGCCGATCCGGTCGCGCCCGAGCACCTCGGCCCAGACGGCGGCGAGGGTGGACTCGACCGGGTCGCGCGGCGGGGTGTACGGGCCGCCCGGGTTCGCGTCGGCCGCTATCTCGGGCAGCGCCAGCCGGTCGACCTTGCCGCTGCTGGTCAGCGGCAAATCGGTGAGTACGGCGACCCGGGCGGGTCGGAGCTGGGCCGGCAGGTCGGTGGCGGCGGTGTGCCGCACCTCGGTCGGGTCGAGGGTACGGCCGGGTTCCGGGACCAGATACGCCGCGAGGTACGGCTCGTCGGTGCCGGTGTCCCGGGCGACGACGACGGCCTGGCGCACCCCGGGGTGGCGTTCGAGGGCCGCCTCCACCTCGGCCGGCTCCACCCGCACACCACGAACCTTCACCTGATGATCCACCCGACCCAGAAACTGCACCTGCCCATCCGGCAACACACACGCCAGATCCCCGGTCCGATACATCCGAGCCCCCACCAGCCCGAACGGATCAGGCCGGAACCGATCCGCCGTCAACACCGGCTCACCCAGATAACCCCGCGACACCCCCACCCCACCCACCCACAACTCCCCCGGCACACCGACCGGCACCAACCCACCCACCCCATCCAGCACATACACCCGCACACCCCGAATCGGCCGACCGATCGGCACCGACGCCGCCACCGGCGGGACCGGGCTCGCGTACGGGTCGTGCCAGGTCGCGTCCCAGATCTCCGAGGTGCCGTAGAGGTTGAAGAGCCGGGCGTGCGGCATCGCACTCTGGAAGCGGTGCCACAACGACCACGGCAACGCCTCACCACTGCTCACCCACATCCGCAGCTCCGGCAACCGGGCACCGAGATCCGGTACCGCGTCCAGGACCGCGCGCAACAGTGACGGCACCAACCAGAGTCGCGTCACCCGCTCCCGCCCCAACACGTCCACCAGGCGCAGCGGATCCCGGGAGACCTCGTCCGAGACCACCACCGACCGCACCCCCGCCAACAACCCACCCACCAACTCCCACACCGAATCCACAAAACCCACACTCGTCTTCTGACACACCACCTCCCCCACCCCAAAACCAAACCCCTCCCACATCCACACCAACCGATTCCACAACTGCCCGTGCTCCACCACCACACCCTTCGGCCGCCCCGTCGACCCCGACGTGAACACCACGAACGCCCCATGCCCCACCACCGGAACCACCGGCGCCACCACCGAACCCCCAACCGCCGAACCCGACACCAGCGCAGCCACGCCCCCGGACACGTCGATCACCGGAGCCGCGAATCCCGGCACGCCCGAGCCCTCCACAGCAGACACCAGCACCGAGACACCGGCGGTCTCCGTCATCTCCGCCAACCGCCCAGCCGGCAACGACGGATCCAACGGCACATACACCCCACCCGCCCACCACACCGCCAGCACCACCACCGGCAGATCCACCCCACGCGGTACGCAGACCCCGACGGCCGACTCCCGCACCACACCCGCCGAACGCAACACCCCCGCCAACCGACCCGCCAACTCCGCCACCTCGGCGAACGTCACCGACACACCGGAGTCGTCCAACAACGCCACGGCAGGACCAGTGGACTCCACCACCGCCGTCAACCGCTCGAAGACCGAACCCTCGGCAACCACGTCGGCAGCCCGGTCACCGGCCACCTCTGAGAGCAACCACTCCCGCGACGCCGCCGGGAGCAGGTCGACCCGGTCGGGTCGGCTCGACGGGTCGGCGGCCATCGCGGCGAGCACGGCGGCGTAGTAGCCGCCGATGGCGCCGACCTGCTCGTCGGCGAGTACGGCCGCGTCGTAGGAGAGTTCCAGCTCGATTCGACCGGAGCGGGGATTGACGCTGAACTCCGTCCAGAGCGGAAAGTTCGTGTCGTCGAAGGTGTCCACGCCGAGGAGTTCGAGGGCGCCGAGGTCACCGAGCGCGTCGTACACGTGGAAGTTGACGAAGTTGACCGCGGTCTCGAACCATTCCTGACCGACGGCCGGACGCAGCCGGGTGGCCGGATAGCGCCGGTGCGGCAGCAGCGCGCGTTCGGTGTCGAAGACCTGGCGCACGACGGCGGTCCAGTCGCCGCCGGAGAGGTCGGCGACGAGCGGGACCACGTTGAGGAAGAGCCCGAGCACCCGATCCGCGTCCGGTTCCTCCAGCCGGCCGTTGGTGACCATGCCGGTGACGGCCCGGTCGTGGCCGGCCAGCACGGCGACCACCTTGAGATGGGCGGCCACCAGGACGCTCTTCAGCGGGACACCGGTGCCGCGCGCGAGCCGCCGCAGGCCGGTCTCGACCGGCTCGTCCACCGGCACCGCCCGCACACGTCGCTGGCGACGACCCCCGTCCGGGCCGGCGGGCGCGTCCGCCGGCCGGGGCCAGCGCGGTAGCGGTGTGGCGACCGCGTCGGCGAGCCGCTCCCGCCAGAGCCGCCGGGTCTCCTCGTCGTCCAGGCAGGCCCGCTCGGCGGCGACGAAGTCGCGGAAGGTGCTGCGCGGCGCGGGCGGCTCGGCTGCCGTCGCCCCGGTCAACTCCGCGTCGTAGGCCCGGAACAGCTCGGTCAGCAGCGTGGAGACGCTCCAGCCGTCGAGGATGGTGTTGGAGCAGCTCAGCGAGAACCAGAACTCGTCGTCGCCGAGCCGGTGCACCTGGACGCGGAGCAGCGCCGGCACCGTCCAGTCGAACGGCCGTACCTTCTCCGCGTCGGTCCAGGCGGCGATCCGCTCCCGCTGCGCCGCCGGGTCCAGGCCGCGCAGGTCCGCCACCCGCACCGGTACCCGCCCCTGGCGCCAGACGAGCTGGAGTGGCTCGGCGTAGCCGGCGAGGTCGATCGAGGTACGCAGCACCGGGTGCCGGGCGACGAGCCGGGCCACCGCCGTGTCGAGGGCGGTGGCGTCGAACGGCCCGCGCAGGTGGAAGCCGAAGACGTCGTGGTAGATGGAGAAGTCCGACCGGTACTCGTTGTCGAAGATCATGCCGTGCTGAAGAACCGAGAGCGGGTACGCGTCGACGACGTCCTCCGGCAGCCGTCCGCGGTCCGCCTCGGCCAGCAGCGCGAACGGCTCCCCGGCAGCGGTCACCGGCCCCCGTTCCGCCCCCGGCCGGCCGGCGCGGGCCAGCGCCCGGATCGTCGGTTCCGCGAACACCTGCCGCAGCGACAGGTCCAGCCCGGCCTCCTCGCGGGCCCGGGACAGCATCTGGATGCTGCGGATCGAGTCACCGCCGAGCGCGAAGAAGCTGTCCCCGGCGCCGACCCGGTCGAGCCGGAGCAGGTCGGACCAGATGCGGGCCAGCGCCTCCTCGACCGGGCCGGCGGGCGCGACGAACTCGCCGATCTCCGGGCGGGTGTCGTCCGGCTCCGGCAGTGCCGCCCGGTCGACCTTGCCGCTCCGGGTCAGCGGCAGGCTCTCCAGGAAGACGAAGGTCGCCGGCACCATGTGTTCGGGCAGCCGGTCGAGCAGGTGGCCGCGGAGGTCGGCGACGGACGGCGGGAGGCCGGCGGCGACGACGTACCCGACCAGCCGGGCCGGTGCGGCCGGCTCGGTCCGGGCGACGACGGCCGCCCGGGCGATCGACGGATGGGTGTGCAGGGCCGCCTCGATCTCGCCCGGCTCCACCCGCAACCCACGGATCTTCACCTGCCGGTCCATCCGGTCCAGGTACTCGATCGCGCCGTCGGGACGGTAGCGGGCCCGGTCGCCGGTGCGGTACAGCCGGCCGCCCGGTTCGGTGCCGAAGGGGTCGGGCACGAACCGCTCCGCCGTCAGCGCCGGCCGGTTCAGGTAGCCCCGGGCCAGCCCGATACCGGCGAGGTACAGCTCACCCGGAACGCCGACCGGTACCGGGTTGAGCCACGGGTCGAGCACGTACGTCCGGGTGTTGGCGATGGGCCGGCCGATCGGCACCGTACCGGCGGAGTCCTCGGGACGGCACGCCCAGGCGGTGACGTCGATGGACGCCTCGGTCGGGCCGTAGAGGTTGTGCAGCCGGCTGCCGGGCAGGACCTCGTAGAACCGGGCCACCAGGTCCGGTGCGAGTGCCTCGCCGCTGCACACCACGTGCCGCAGGCCGGTGCAGCGGGCGGCGTCGGGATGGTCGAGGAAGGCCCGCAGCATCGACGGTACGAAGTGGACGACGGTGACCCGTTCGTCGACGATGAGTTCGGCCAGGTAGCCCGGGTCGCGGTGCCCGCCGGGTCGGGCGACGACGATCCCGGCACCGGCCATCAGCGGCCAGAAGAACTCCCAGACCGAGACGTCGAAGCTGGCCGGTGTCTTCTGGAGGATCCGGTCCGCGCCGGTGAGCGGGTACTCGGCCGCCATCCACTCCAGCCGGTTGACCATGCCCCGGTGGGTGCTGGCGACCCCCTTCGGCTGCCCGGTCGTGCCGGAGGTGTAGATGACGTACCCGAGGTGGTCGCCGGTGACCTCGCCGGCCGGCGGCGCGTCCGCCTCGGGGGCGGTCGCGGCCCAGCCGTACGGCAGCACCAGCGCCGCCGCCGTGGCGGCCAGCGGATGGTCCGGCCGGGCGACCACGGTGGCCGCACCGGCGTCGTCGAGCAGATAGTCCAGCCGCTGCCGGGGCAGGTCCGGGTCCAGCGGCAGGTAGGCGCCGCCGGCCCGGTGCACCGCGAGCAGGGTCAGCACCAGGTCGACCGAGCGTTCCAGGCAGACCCCGACCGGCACGTCCGGGCCGACGCCGCGCTCGCGCAACCGGTGCGCCAGCGCGTTCGCGCGGCGGTCGAGTTCGCGGTAGCGCAGCCGCAGCTCCGCGCCGACCACGGCGATCCGGTCCGGCTCGGCGGCGGCGAGTGCGGCGATCCGCTGGTGCACGGCGGTGACCGTCGACGGCGGCGTGCCGGTGCGGTTCCACTCCCGGACCATCCGCCGTCGCGTGTCGGCGTCGAGGACCGGCAGCTCCCAGAGCCGGCGCTCGGGTGCCGCGACGGCGCCGGCCAGCAGGGTCCGGTAGTGCCCGGCGATCCGCTGCGCGGTGGCGTCGTCGAAGAGGTCGGTGGCGTACTCCAGCCACCCCTCGACCCGGTCGCCCAGCTCGGTCATCACCAGCGTCAGGTCGAACTTGGCGGTGTCGTTGTGCACGTCCACCACGCCCATCGTGAGCCCCGGCACGGTCACCGGCGGCAGCGGCGCGTTCTGGAGCACGAACATCACCTGGAACAGCGGCGTGTGGCCGGGGTCCCGGTCCGGTCGCAGCTCCTCGACGAGCCGCTCGAACGGGACCTCCTGATGCTCGTAGGCGCCGAGGGTGACCTCCCGGACCCGGTGCAGGATCTCCCGGAAGGTGGGGTTGCCGTCCAGTTCGGTGCGCAGGACCAGGGTGTTGACGAAGAAGCCGATCAGGCCCTCGAACTCCGGGCGGGTGCGGTTGGCGATCGGCGTACCGACCGGGACGTCGGCCCGGCTGGTGTAGCGCACCAGCAGGGCGGTGAAGGCGGCCAGCAGCGCCATGAAGAGGGTGACGTCGTGCGCCCGGCACAGCCGCCGCACCTGCGCGACCAACTCCGGGTCGAGGGAGAAGAGGTGTCGCCGCCCCCGGTCGCCGCGCACCGGCGGGCGGGACCGGTCGGCGGGCAGCTCGACCGGGGCCGACGCGCCGGTCAGCCGCTCCCGCCAGTACGCGAGTCCGGCCTCCAGCGCGCCGCTGCCGAGCCGGTCCCGCTGCCATTGCGCGTAGTCGGCGTACTGGATGGGTGGCTCGGGCAGCGCGGCGGTCTCCCCGGCGACCGCACTGGCGTAGCCGGTCGCCACCTCCTGGACCAGCACCCCCATCGACCAGCCGTCCGCCGCGATGTGGTGCATGGTGAGGACGAAGAGGTGGTCGTCGGCGTCGATCCGGAGCAGGGCGGCCCGCAGCAGGGGCCCGTTGCGCAGGTCGAAGGGCACCCGCGCCTCCGCCACGGCCTCGGCGAGGGCGGCCTCGTAGCGCTCGGCGGCGGGCCGGCCGGTCAGGTCGCGTACCGGCAGCGGCACCGGTTCGGCGGCCAGCACCACCTGTTCGGCCCGGCCGTCCCGGGACGGGTAGACGGTGCGCAGGATCTCGTGCCGTCGGGCCACCCCGCTGACCGCCTCGGCGAGGGCGTCACGGTCGAGGCGGCCGGAGAGCCGTACGACGACGTAGACGTTGTAGACGGCACTGCCGGCGTCGTACTGGTCGAGGAACCACATGCGCTGCTGCGCCGAGGAGAGCGGCGCCACCGTACCCTCGGGACGGCGGCGGACCGCGTCCGACCGCTCCCGCCGCAACTGCTCCAGCAGGGCCCGCCGCCGTGGCGAGAGCCCGTCGATCCGGCTCGACAGTTCCGTCACGCCAGTCCCCGTTCTTCCAGCATCCGTTCCACCTCGGCGTCGCTGAGCCCCTCCACCTCGGTGACGAGCCCCGCCAGGTCGGCTCCACCGCCCGCCGACGCGACACTGCGACGGTCGATCTCGGCGGCCAGCGCGGCCACCGAGTCGTGCTCGAACATGCTGCGCAGCGGCAGTTCGACGGCGAACCGGTCCCGGACCCGCGACTGCACCTGGGTGGCCAGCAGGGAATGCCCGCCGAGTTCGAAGAAGCGGGCGTCGGCGCCGACCCGCTCGACGTCCAGCACAGCCGTCCAAATCTCCGCCACGGCGCGCTCGGTCTCGGTGGACGGCGGCACGTACGGCCGTTCGCTGGCCCGGCCCGGCGCCGGAAGTGCCTTGCGGTCGACCTTCCCGCTGGTGTTGAGCGGCAGGGCCGCCAGCACCACGAACGCGTCGGGTACGAGGTGGCCGGGGAGGCGCTGCCGCAGGTGGTCGCGTACCCCCTCGACGAGCCGGTCGTCGGCGGCGCCGGACATCGGGGTGTTGCCGAACCGGTCCCAGGACGCCGGCAGCGCTGCCCGGGTGGCGCGGACCGGCTCCTGGCCGGTTGCGGCGTTCGCCGGACGGCACACCACGTCGAACGCGGTCGGCGAGGTACCGGACCAGGAGACCACCGCCCGCCGCTCGTACTTGTCGGCCAGCTCCACCAGGTCCGCCGGGTCGACGCCGTCCCACCCGGCGGCCCGCGCGGCGACCAGGTCGCGCAGGTGCCGCACCGGGGTGTCCGGGTCGGTGTCGGCGTCGGCCAGCAGGTCCAGCAGCGCGGCCGGCTCGGCGAGTCGCGCGTTGCGCACCCCGCGCAGCAGCACGGTCGCACCGTCGCCGACGGCGAGGGCGTCGCGGAATCCGGCCGGCGACCCGACCACCCGGACCGGACCGTCCGGTGCCGGCGCGGCGGCCCGCAGCGTCACGTCGTAGCGGAACCGGGTGAACTCGTTGTCGCCGCGACCGCCCTTCAGCTCGATCTCGACGGCGCCGATCCCGGGCAGTTCCGGCAGCACGGCGGTGAAGAACTCCGGGTCGACCGCCAGCTCCTTCTCCGCCCGCACGGCCCAGTCCACCTCCCGGGCGAGCACGCCGACGGTCGACTGTGGATCGGCGTTGGCCAGCGCGACGGAGGCGTGGAAGGCGCGCAGCAGCGGGAGGCTGCGCACCCCGCCGACGAAGACCGCACCGCCGGGGCGGACCGCGCGGGCCGCGCCCGCCAGTACCCGCCGCAGGTAGTCGACGCCGGGAAGATACTGCACGACCTCGTTGACCACGACCACGTCGTAGTCGCCCGGGGCGATGCCGGCGAAGTCGTCGGCGGCCTGGTGCCGCAGGACGAGTTCCGGCATCCCCGGCTGACCGGCCGTCGCCGCGCGCAGCCGGCGCACCGCCTCCGCCGACAGGTCGGTGCCGTGGTAGGCGTCGCAGTGCGGTGCGAGTCGGCGCAGCAGCAGGCCGGTGCCGCAGCCCAGCTCCAGGATCCGCCGTGGCCGGAGCGCCCGGATCCGTCCGACGGTGTCCGCGACACACTCGGCGATCTCCGCGTCCGGCAGCGGCCGACGGGTGTAACTGCTGGTCCAGACCCGCCGGCTCAGCCCGGTGTCGTCGGTGTCCTGGCCGTACACCTCGTCGAAGACGCCGCGCCAACCGGCGACCCGCTCGCCGTCACCGGTGCCGTCCGCCGCCGCGTCGCCGGCCGGCACCAGGTAGGCAACGAGCCGCTTCTCACCGCCCGCCTCGGCACGGGCCACCACCACGCTCTCGTGGACCCGCGGGTGTGCGTTCAGGGCCGCCTCCACCTCGCCCGGCTCGATCCGGTGGCCGCGTACCTTGACCACGTGGTCGGTGCGGCCGAGGAAGTCGATGACGCCGTCCGGCCGCTGCCGTACCAGGTCCCGGGTGCGGTAGAGCCGGGCGCCGGGCAGCGCGGAGAACGGGTCGGGCACGAACACCTCGGCGGTGCGTACCGGGTCGTCGAGGTAGCCCCGTCCCACCCCGATCCCGCCGATGTGCAGTTCGCCGGGGAGGCCGACCGGCTGCGGCGCGCCGTACCGGTCGAGGACGTAGGCGCGCATGTTCCGGATCGGGGTGCCGATGGCGACCACGGCCGGGCCGGCGAGCTGATCCGGGCCGGTGATCGCCAGGTGGCACTGGTCGTCGGAGCACTCGGTCGAGCCGTACGTGTTGAGCACCGGGACGTGCGGATAGAGCCCGAACCACTCCCGGCACAGGTCGGCCTGCAACGCGTCGCCGGTCGGCACCATCCAGCGCAGCCGGCCCAGGGCCGGACGGGCGGCGCCGAGCGCGGCGGCCTCGGTGACCATGCCACGCAGCACCGCCGGCACGACCTGGAGCACGGTGACGCCGGTCCGGGCCACCTCGGCCAGCAGCCGGGCCGGCTCCTGGGCCACCTCGTCGGTGAAGACCTCGACCGCCGCGCCGCGCACCAGCGGGGCGAGGAACTGCCAGACCGACACGTCGAACGACTGGGGGCCGTTCTGCGCCACCACGTCACCGGCGGTCACCCCGCAGTCGTCCAGCTTGGCGGTGACGTGGTTGAGCATGCCGGCGTGCTCCACCATCGCGCCCTTCGGCACGCCGGTGGAGCCGGAGGTGTAGAGCACGTAGGCGAGGTCGCCGGGGCCGCCGCGCGGTGCGGGGTCGGCCTCGTCGCCGGCCACACCGTCCACTTCGGTCAGCTCGGCCAGGGGTACGATCCGTGGCCGCGCGTCGTCGTCGGATCCGCCGGGCGGTGCGGTGTCGAGCGCCGTGCGGAGGTCGTCCAGCCGGATGCCGGCGACCACGGTCCGGGAGCGGCTACGCCGCACCAGGTCGGCCAGGCGCTCGGCGGGCGCGTCCGGCTCGATCGGCAGGTAGGCGGCGCCGGTCTTGAGGATGCCGAGCAGCAGCGCGAGGTAGTCGACGCCGCGTCGGGCCAGCACCGCGACGATGTCGCCCCGGCCGGTGCCCCGGCGCAGCAGCGCGTGCGCGATCCGGTTGGCCCGGGCGTTCAGTCCGGCGTACGTCGACTCGTCGGCGCCGCAGCGCACCGCGACCGCGTCCGGGGTACGGGCCGCCTGCCGCTCGACGAGATGGTGCACGCAGCCCGGCCACTCCTCCGGTACGGCGGTGTCGTTCCACTCCAGCACGGTCCGGCGGTAGTCGTCCCCGGTCAGCAGCGGTACCCGTGCGACGTCCGCACCGGGGTCGTCGACGACCGCCCGCAGCAGCGTCAGGTAGTGCGCCGACATCCGCGCGACGCGGTCCCGGTCGAACAGCTCGGTGCTGTACTCCAGGAGCCCGAGCAGCCCGTCCGACGCGGGAAACAGCTCCAGCGTGAGGTCGTACTTGGCGGTGCCGTTGTGCAGCGGCGCCGGCCGGACGGTGAGGCCGGGCAGCTCGACCTCGGGGCGCGGAACGTTCTGTAGGACGAACATCACCTGGAACAGCGGCGTCTGCCGCAGGTCCCGCTCGGGTTGCAGCTCCTCGACGAGCCGCTCGAACGGCAGGTCCTGGTGCCCGAAGGCGTCCAGCGCGGTCTGGCGTACCCGGTCCAGCACCTCCCGGAAGCTGGTCGCGCCGCCGGTCCGCAGCCGCAGCACCAGGGTGTTGACGAAGAAGCCGATCAGGTTCTCCGTCTCCGGGCGGTTGCGGTTGGCGACGGGGACGCCGACGCAGATGTCGGCCTCGCCGCTGTGCCGGGCGAGCAGCACCTCGAAGACGGCGAGCAGCACCATGAACCGGCTCGTCCCGGTCTGCTCGGCCAGGCTGTCCACGGCGCCGAGGAGGGGTGCCGGGACGGTGAAGCGGTGCACGTCGCCGTCGCCGCGGGCGTCGGCCGCGCGGGGCCGGTCGGTCGGCAGCTCCAGCAGCGGCGGCGCCCCGTCGAGCTGGCGCCGCCAGTAGTCGAGGTCTCCGGCGTGCCGGTCGGTGTTCGCGCGCTGCCACCGGGCGAAGTCGAGGTACTGGATCGGCAGCTCCGGCAGCTCCGCCGCCGCCCCGGTGCGGTACGCCCGGTACAGCTCCACGATCTCCCGGGTGAGCACCCCGAGCGACCAGCCGTCCAGCGCGACCTGGTGCATCGCGAGTACGAAGAGGTGGTCCTCGGGGTCGATCGCCAGCAGCAGTGGGCGCAGCAGCGGCGGGCGCGCGATGTCGAACGGGCGCCGCACGTGCTCGCGGGCGATCCGCAGCGCGGTCGCCTCGCGGTCGGCCGGGCCGGTCCCCGGCACCGGGCGGACCGGTATCTCGACCGGGGGCGGGTCGGCGACGGTCTGGGTCGGTACGCCGTCGACCGGGTGGAAGCCGGTACGCAGCACGTCGTGCCGGGCGACGACCTCGCGCAGTGCGCGGGTCAGCGTGTCGACGTCCAGCCGGCCGTGCATGCGCAGCGCCACGTGGTCGTTGAGGGCCGGGCTCTCCGGGGCGTACTGGTGCATGAACCAGATGCGTTGCTGGGCGAACGACATCGGCCCGCTGCGCCGCTCCGGGTGCCGGGGGATGCCGTCGGCGGTGGCGGCCCGCTCGGCCAGGGCGCGCATCAGCAGCGCACGCTTGGCCGGCGACAGGGCGTCGGCCCGCAGGCGGTGGTCCTGTGACTCGCTCATCGTTCAGCTCGTCCCCTCTTGACTCGTCCGCGCCGAGGCGGACCCGTTCAGCTCGCGTTCGGCCTCCTCGTCGGTCATCCGCTCCAGCTGCGCCAGCAGCTCCGCCACGCCGTCGTCGCGGGCGGCCCCGGCCAGCAGGGCGGACTCCACCGCCTCCGCCATCCCGGCGAGGGTGGCGGCGGTGAACAGGTCCCGTACGGGGACCTCGACACCGAGGACGGTCCGGATCCGTGCCACCACCTGCATCAGGTTCAGGGAGGTGGCGCCGAGGTCGAAGAAGTTCGCGTCGACGCTGACCCGCCGCCGGCCCAGCACGTCGAGCCAGATGTCGTGCAGCGCCTCCTCGACCGGCGTACGCGGCGGCACGAGGTCGCCGCCGGGTTCCGGCACCTCGAACCGGTGCAGCCGGGCGCGGTCCACCTTGCCGCTGGTGGTGAGCGGCAGCGCGGGCACCGGTACGACGGCCGCCGGCACCAGGTAGCCGGGGAGGCGGGCGCGGAGGAAGTCGACGATCCCGGCCGGGTCGGCGCCGGGGTGCGGCTCGACGAAGGCGACCAGGCTGTGCCCGCCCGAGGCGGTGCGCCGGGCGATGACGGCGCCGGCCCGTACCGCCGGGTGGGCGTGCAGCGCGCTCTCGGCCTCGGCCGGCTCCACCCGTACGCCGTCGATCTTCACCTGGTGGTCGGTGCGGCCGACGTACTCCAGCTGGCCGTCGACCCGCCAGCGGGCCAGGTCGCCGGTGCGGTACAGCCGGGCGCCGGGCGGGCCGAACGGGTCCGGGACGAAGCGTTCGGCGGTCCGGTCCGGGGCGTTCAGGTAGCCACGGGCCAGCCCGTCGCCCCCGACGTACAGCTCGCCCACCACCCCGACCGGGACCCGCTGCCCGGCCCGGTCCAGCACCTGCACCCGGGTGTTGGCCAGCGGGCGGCCGATCGGCACCGGCCCGGTCTCGACGCCGGTCTGGTAGCCGGTGGCGTCCCCCATCACCTCGGTCGTCCCGTAGAGGTTGAGCAGCGTCGCGTCCGGCAGCAGCCGCCGGAAGTGGGCCACCAGGTCGGCGGTGAGCGTCTCGCCGCTGACGGTCCAGCGCCGCAGCGCCGGCAGCCGCTCACCGGTCGCCTCCAGGATGTGCAGCACGACCCGGAGCAGGGACGGCACCAGGACGATCCGGCTGACCCGGTGCGCCGCGAGCGCCCTTACCAGCCGGGCCGGGTCGCCGGTGACCTCCGCCGGCAGTACCACCAGGGGCACCCCGCCGAGCAGCGGCCCGAACAGCTCCGCCACCGAGTCCACGAACGTCATGGCGGTCTTCTGGCAGCACACCTCGCCCGGCTCGTACGGCTGGGTGTGCCAGGACCAGTGCAGCCGGTTGACCACCGCGCGGTGGGTGCCCAGCACCCCCTTGGGGCGGCCGGTGGAGCCGGAGGTGTAGATCACGAACGCGGCCTCCTCCGGGCCGACCGGGCTGCCGGCCGCCTCGGCCGGGCCCGGACCGGCCTCGGCTTCGGCCTCCGTCTCGGACTCGTTCCCGGACTCCGTCTCGGACCCGGACTCGGTCTCGGACCCGGACTCGGTCTCGGACCCGGACTCGGTCTCGGAGTCGGCCGTCGAGACGTCCAGCACCGGGACCGGCAGGTCCGGTGGGGCCGACGCCGGGTGGGTGACGACCAGCCGGCTGCCGCTGTCGGCGAGCACCGCGCCGAGCCGCTCCGGGCCCTGCGCCGGATCGAGCGGCAGGTAGGCCGCGCCGGCCCGGAGGGTGGCCAGGACCGCGACGACCGCGTCCACGCCGCGCGGCAGGCAGACGCCGACCACCTGACCGGTCCGCACGCCGCACCGGACCAGATGTGCGGCCAGCGCCGAGGTCCGGCGGTCGAGTTCCCGGTACGTCAGCACGCGCTCGCCGTCGACGAGACAGACCGCCTCCGGGGTCCGGGCCACCTGGGCGGCGAAGAGTTCGGGCAGGGTGCGGTCGCGCGGGTACGGCGTGTCGGTGGCGTTCCACCGGGCCAGTGTCCGGGCCCACTCCGTCCCGGACTCCAGCGGCAGCCGGCCCACCGGCGTCCCCGGGTCCTCGGCCACCGCCCGCAGCAGCGTCACCAGGTGGCCGGCCCATCTCGCCACGGTCGCCTCGTCGAGCACGTCGGTGCTGTAGTCGAAGTCCAGGCGCCAGCCGTCGCCGGACTCCACCCCGTTCACCCCGAGGTCGAACTGGGCGTGCGCGACCGGCAGCTCCAGCTCCTCGACCCGCAGGCCGGCGAGGTCCGGTGGGCGTACCGTCCGGTCGAGGTTGAAGACCGTGCGGAACAGTGGCGTACGGGCCGGGTCGACCCGCACACCCAGCCGCTCGGCGAGCAGCCCGGAGGGATGGTCCTGACGCTCGTACGCGTCGAGCAGGTGGTCGCTGACCTGGCGCAGCAGCGCCGTGTACGGCTGGTCGGCGTCGACCGTGGCCCGGATCGGCAGTACGTCCACGCAGTGCCCGACGGTCGTCTCCGCGCCCGCCGCACCGCGCCCGTTGACCGGTACCCCGACCACCACGTCGGGCTGGTTGGTCAGCCGGTGCAGCAGCACCTGGTACGCGCTGAGCAGCACCATGAGCAGCGTCGACCCGCCCGGCGCCCCGACCGCGCGCAACCGGTTGACCAGGCCGGTGTCCAGGGTGGTGGTGTACCGGGCACCGCGCATCGTCCGAGCTGCCGGGCGGGGCCGGTCGGTCGGCAGGTCCAGCTCCGGCGGCGGGCCGGCCATCCGGTCCAACCAGTACCGCTCGGTTCCGGCGGCGTCCGGCCCGGTCAGGCGCTCGGCCAACTCCGTCACGTACGCCCGGAACGGCCGTGCCGGCGGCGGCTGCCACGCCTGACCGCGCCGCCGCGCCGTGTAGGCGGCACCGATCTCCTGGAGCAGCAGGCCGACCGACCAGCCGTCGGCGACGATGTGGTGCACGGTCAGCGCGAGCAGGTGCTCGTCCGGCCCGGAGGGTGCGACGGCGAACCTGATCAGCGGCCCGGCGGCCAGGTCGAAGGGGCGGCGCTCCCGCTCGGCCAGCCAGGCCGGCACGTCCGCACCGCGCTCGGCCGGCACCGGCACCAGCGGCACGTCCACCTCGGCCGCCGGCAGCACCCGCTGCCAGCGGGCCTGGTCGTCGTCAAAGACGGTACGCAGCGCCTCGTGCCGGGCCACCACCGCCCGGACCGCGCCGCGCAGCGCGTCGAGATCCAGGTCGCCGTGGAGTCGCAGGACGCTGGTCTGGTGGTACGCCACCGAGGCCTGCGGATCGAACTGCGCGACCGTCCACAGTTGACGCTGCGCGGCGGTCAGCGGACAGGTCGGGTCGTCCGCGCGCACGCCGCCCGGCGGGTGCGAGCGCTCGTCCGCGCCGACGACGGCCGGGGCGGGTACCCGGTCCTCCCTGGCCGGTCCCCCGGACGGTGCCGCCGGGGTGTGCAGCACCGGCCCCTCCCCGGCGGGCAGCAGCCCGGCCGCGCGCATCGCGGTGACGCCCTCGCGGACCGCGTGCACGATCCGGTCGACGTCCTCGTCGGTGTGCACGGCGGAGAGGAAGGCGTTGTGCCCCTCCCGGGCGTGCACACCGCGCAGGACCAGGTGGTAATAAAGCAGGTGAATGTCCTGTGTGGAAAAGAATCGGAAGAGCGATCCGAAGTGCGCCACCCGGATCGGCACCGCCTCCTCGGCGAAGAAGTCGTTGAGCCGTTCGACCATCTCGGCGGTGCGCCGGTTGAGCGCGTCGTGCAGCTCCGGCCCCCGCCGGGTCAGCTCGGCGAGCACGGCGGAGGCGGCGGCCATCGCGAGCGGGTGCTTGCAGAAGGTGCCGGCGAAGAACGTCGTCTCGGCCGACGGGAAGGAGTCGTCGCCGTACGACCAGGTGCCGCCGTCGACCGCGTCGAGGAACCGCGCGTCACCGGCGACGGCGCCGATCGGCAGGCCGCCGCCGAGCACCTTGCCGTAGGTGGCGAGGTCGGCGCGTACCCCGAACCACTCCTGCGCGCCACCCGGGCGGGTCCGCAGCCCGGTGACGATCTCGTCGAAGACCAGCGCGGCTCCTGACCCGGTGGTCAGTTCCCGCAGTTCCCGCAGGAACCATCC
The DNA here is from genome assembly GCF_003030385.1 of Plantactinospora sp. BB1. Classification (NCBI taxonomy): domain Bacteria; kingdom Bacillati; phylum Actinomycetota; class Actinomycetes; order Micromonosporales; family Micromonosporaceae; genus Plantactinospora; species Plantactinospora sp. BB1. The sequence continues at coordinate 197,290 of NZ_CP028159.1, forward strand.
CGGTTGGATGTCCGGCCGGCGGCTCTGCACCGGCTCCACGAGTACGGCGGCTAGGTCGTCGCCCTGGGCACGTAGCGTCCGCAGGGCCGCCTCGTCGGCGTACGGCAGGATGATCAGGTCGTCGACCATGCGTTGCGGGATGCCGGGGGCGACCGGCGCGGGCGGCAGGTCGGGCCGCAGCCGCCGCATGCTGCCCAGTGTGCCGTCGTAGATCCCGTGGTAGGAGCCGGCGAACATCGCCACCCTGGTCCGGCCGGTCGCGGCGCGGGCCAGCCGCAGCGCCATCATCACGGCCTCGCTGCCGGAGTTGCAGAACGCCACCCGGGCCGCCCCGGTCAGCCCGGCCAGCAGCCTGGCGACCTCGCCGGCCCGATCGGACTGCACCCCGATGTGCACACCGCGATCGAGCTGCTCGCGGATCGCCTCGGTGACGAACGGCGGCGAGTGGCCGAACAGGTTCGAGCCGTACCCCATCATCACGTCGACGTACTCGTTGCCGTCGACGTCCCAGAGCCGGGCGCCGGCGGACCGTTCCGCCGCGATGGGATAGACCATCTCCTTGATCGCCATGCGGAAGTCCGACATGACCCGGTTGTCGTTGTCGGCCAGCACCGGGCGGTGGGTCGCGGCGAGCCGTCGCGAGCCGGCGGTCCGCCGGGTGTATTCGGTGATCAGGTTGGCGAGGGCGCGCGGGCTGCCGGAGGTCGCGCCGGTCCGCCGCACGACGATGGGCCGGAACGGTACGAAGGGCTCGGCGCCCGGCACCGCCTCCGGTTCCGCCTCCCCCGCCCCGGCGGTCGCCGCTGGCGTCGCCCCCGCCGCCCCCACCGGAGCTGCCTCGGATGCCGGCGGCGGTGCGTGCCGGGCCGGGTCGTACTCCGCCGCGACGTGCCCGGCGACCGCCTCCAGCGTGGTCAGCTCGGAGAGCAACTGGCGGACGGTGAGCCGTACCCCGAACGTCGACTCGATCACCTGGGCCGCCTCGATCAGGACCAGCGAGTCGAGTCCGATCTCCAGCAGCGACGCGCCCGGGTCGACCCGCTCGGGACTCACCCGCAGCAGCCGCGCCGTCAGGTCCCGCAACCGGGCCAGTACGTCGTGCGCTGCGACGCCTTCCGGCACGGCGGCCGGTACCGGATCCGGCTCGGTCGGTACCGCCGCCGACTCCGGCTCTCCGGCGGTCGGCGCCAACTCCGGCACGGTCGATTCCGGCCCTCGCGCGGTCGAGTCCGGCTCTCGGGTGCCGGGTACGGCCGGCGGGGCGGCCTCCGGTTCGGGCAGCCAGTACCGCTTCGGCGCGAACGGGTATTTCGGCACCGTCACCCGGCGGGGCTGCCGGTGGCCGTCGAACGCCCGCCAGTCGACCGGCACCCCGGCGACGTAGGCGCCGCCGAGCGCCGCGAGCATGGTCTGCGTCGGGTCGCGCTCGGCGTCCAGCGACGACAGCCAGGTCAACCCGGGATCGGGCGCGATCCGCCGGCCCAGCGGGGCGAGGGTGGGATGGGGTCCGATCTCCAGGAAGACCTCGACACCGTGCTCGACCAGCGCGCCGACCCCGGCGGCGAAGAGCACCGGCTGCCGGGCCTGCGCGGCCCAGTACCCGGGCTCCAGCTCGTCGGCGCCGCCGACGAACCGTCCGGTGCGGCCGGAGACCATCGGGATGCGCGGTTCGGTGAACCGGGCGGTCGCGGCGCTTTCCCGCAGGGCGGGCAGGATCGGGTCCATCAGCGGCGAGTGGAACGGCACCGCGCCGGGCAGCGGCCGGACCGGCAGGCCGGCGGCGGCGCAGCGTTCGGCGAACTCCTCGACCGCGACGCGGTCGCCGGAGACGACGGTGTGCCGTGGACCGTTGACCGCCGCCACCGCTATGCCGCCGGCACCGGGGCCGAGCAGCGGGGTGACGTCGCGCTCCTCGGCGAGGACCGCCACCATCAGCCCGCCCGTCACGGCCTCGGCGGTGAGCCGTCCGCGTTCGGCCACCAGCCGCGCCGCGTCGGGCAGGCTCACGGCGCCGGCAACGCAGGCGGCGGCGTACTCGCCGAGGCTGTGCCCGAGCACCGCCTCCGGGCGCAGCCCCCAGCGCAGCCAGGTGCGGGCCAGCGCGTATTCCAGCGCGAAGAGGATCGGCTGGGCGATCCGGGTGTCGGCGAGCTGGGCCGAGGCGGGGTGCGCCGGGTCGAGATACCGGTGCGCCGGCTCGTCGAGATGCGGGCGGAGCGCCTCGTCCACCTCGTCGAAGGCGGCCCGGAAGGCCGGTTCGGTGTCGCGCAGGCCGGCACCGGCACCGGGGTGCAGCCGCCCCTGCCCGGTGAAGAGGAAGGCGGTCGCCGGACGACGCGAGGCATGCCCGGCCGCGACGCCGGGCCGGCGTCCGGTGCCGCCGAGATGGCGGGTGAGCGCCCCGGCGAGCGCGCCGGCCGAGTCCCCGACGACGGCCAGCCGGTGTGGAAGGGCGGCACGCCCGTCGTTCGCGGTGTAGCAGTAGTCCGCGACGGGCAGGTCCGGGTGCGCGGCGAGGTGGGCCCGGTGCCGGTCGGCGAGGGTACGCAGCGCCTCGGCGCTCTTCGCCGACAGCGTCAGCAGGTGCGCCGGGCGCGCGGGCGTACCGGGGACCGGTGCGGGCGCGGCGACCGGCGCCTCCTCCAGCACCACGTGGGCGTTGGTGCCGCCGATGCCGAGCGAGCTGACGCCGGCCCGGCGGGGGAACTCCCGGGCCGGCCACTCCCGCAGTTCGGTGTTGACGTAGAACGGGCTGCCGGCGAAGTCGATGCGCGGGTTGGGCGTGCTGAAGTTCAGGCTGGGCGGGATCTCCCGGTGCCAGAGCGCCAGGGCCGTCTTGATGAGCCCGGCCACCCCGGCGGCCGCGTCCAGGTGACCGATGTTCGTCTTCACCGAGCCGAGCGCGCAGAAGCCGCGCTGGTCGGTGGTACGCCGGAACGCCTGGGTGAGCGCGGCCACCTCGATCGGGTCGCCGAGTTCGGTGCCGGTACCGTGCGCCTCGACGTACCCGACCGTGTCGGCGGGGACGCCGGCGAAGGCCAGCGCGCCGGCCACCACGGCGGCCTGGGCGTCGACGCTCGGCGCCGTGTAGCTGACCTTCGTGGCGGCGTCGTTGTTCACCGAGGTGCCCTTGATGACCGCGTACACCCGGTCGCCGTCGCGGATCGCGTCCGGCAGCGGCCGCAGGACGACAGCACCGAGCCCGTTGCCGAAGACGGTGCCGTGGGCGTCCCGGTCGAACGTCCGGGTGTGCCCGTCCGGCGAGAAGATCGCGTTCGGGTTGAAGACGTACCCGGTCCGCTGCCGGGTCTGCACGGCGACGCCGCCCGCGATGGCCACCTCGGACTGCCCGCTCAGGATGCTCTGGCAGGCCAGGTGCACCGCGACCAGCGAGGTGGAGCAGGCGGTCTGCACCGCGACGCTCTCACCGGTCAGGTTGAGCTTGTAGGAGACCCGGGTGGGCAGGTAGTCCTTGTCGGTGCCGATCACCCCCTGGTAGGCGCGCACCGCCGAGGTGGCGCCGCGCAGCACCGAGAGGCCGTACGTGCTGGCGGTGGAGCCGGCGTACAGGGCCACCGTCAGGTCGCCCCGGGTCAGGTCGTGGCCGGTGTCCTCCATCGCCTCCCAGACGCACTGGAGAAAGAGCCGGTGCTGCGGGTCCATGAGTTCGGCCTCGGACGCCGAGACGCCGAAGAACTCCGCGTCGAAGAGGTCGGCGCCGTCGAGGACACCGGCGGCCGGTACGAACCCTTCGGCGCTCTGGTCCACCGGCAGGTACGACGGCGGCTCCATCTCCTCCGCGCCGAAGAAGCTCACCGACTCGACCCCGGCGCGGAGGTTGGACCAGAACTGGTCGAGATCCGCCGCCCCGGGGCAGCGGATGGCCATGCCGACGATGGCGATGTCGGTGTCGTTCACGAGACCCCCTGCGGTCGGCTCACTGCGGTTCGGTTCCGGCGGCGCGGGCGGTGCGGGCGCGGCCCCCGGCCAGGGCCCGACGGCGCCGCGCCGCGTCCTCGGCGCCACGGCGCAGCCGGTCGGCTCCCTCGGCCGCCCCGCCGTCCAGGTGGGCGACGAGGGCCTGGATCGTCGGGTTCTGGAAGAGCCGGACCACCGGCATGTCGACGTCGAACGCCGCGACGATGCGTTCGTGCACCTCGACCAGGGTCAGCGAGGTGCCGCCGAGGTCGAAGAAGTTGTCCTGCACGCCGACCCGGTCCACGCCGAGCACCTCCGCCCAGATCTCGCTGAGCCGGCGCTCGACCACGGAGCGGGGGGCGACGAAGGCGCCGTCGAGGTGCGGCCGCTCGCCGGTGGGCGGCGGTAGCGCGGGCCGGTCGACCTTGCCGCTGGCGTTGCGGGGCAGCTCGGCGAGGTGCACGAAGGTGGACGGCACGAACGCGTCGGGCAGCCGTTCGTGCAGGTACGCCCGCAGCGCGGTGACGGTCGGCCGGTGCTCTCCCGCCGGCACCACGTACGCCACCAGCCGGTCCCGCCCGGCCGCGTCGGGATGGCTGACCACCACGCTGGTCCGTACCTCGGGGTGTCGTTCGAGGGCCGCCTCCACCTCGGCCGGCTCCACCCGCACACCACGAACCTTCACCTGATGATCCACCCGGCCCAGAAACTGCACCTGACCATCCGGCAACACACACGCCAGATCCCCGGTCCGATACATCCGCCCACCTACCGGCCCTAACGGATCCGGCCGAAAACGCTCCGCCGTCAACACCGGCTCACCCAGATAACCCCGCGACACCGCCGCACCGCCCACCCACAACTCCCCCGGCACACCGACCGGCACCAACTCCCCCACCCCATCCAGCACATACACCCGGACACCCCGAATCGGCCGACCGATCGGCACCGACGCCGCCACCGGTGCGGATCCGGGCTCGGTGCAGCAGGCGGTGTCCCATGCCTCGGAGGAGCCGTAGAGGTTGACCAGCCGGGCGTGCGGCATCGCGGTCTGGAAGCGGTGCCACAACGACCACGGCAACGCCTCACCACTGCTCACCCACATCCGCAGCTCCGGCAACCGGGCACCCAGGTCCGGCACCGCGTCCAGGATGGAACGCAGCAGCGACGGCACCAGCAGCAGCCGGGTCACCCGCTCGCGGGCGAGCACCTCGACGAGTCGTACCGGGTCCCGGGAGACCTCGTCCGAGACCACCACCGACCGCACCCCCGCCAACAACCCACCCACCAACTCCCACACCGAATCCACAAAACCCACACTCGTCTTCTGACACACCACCTCCCCCACCCCAAAACCAAACCCCTCCCACATCCACACCAACCGATTCCACAACTGCCCGTGCTCCACCACCACACCCTTCGGCCGCCCCGTCGACCCCGACGTGAACACCACAAACGCCCCCTGCCCCACCACCGGACCCACCGGCGCCACAACCCCGTCCCCCACAACCCCAGCCACACCCCCGGACACATCCACCACCCGACCCGTAAAGTCCGGCACCGCACCGTCCACACCGGACACCAGCACCGAAACACCCGCCGCACCCGCCATCTCCGCCAACCGCGCGGCCGGCAACGACGGGTCCAACGGCACGTACACCCCACCCGCCCACCACACCGCGAGCACCACCACCGGCAGATCCACCCCACGGGGCACACACACCCCGACAGCGGACTCCCGCACCACCCCCGCCGAACGCAACACCCCCGCCAACCGACCCGCCAACTCCGCCACCTCGGCGAACGTCACCGACACACCGGAGTCGTCCGACAACGCCACCGCGTCCCCGCTCGAACCCGCCACCCGCACCAACCGCTCAAGCACGGATGCACCGGCATCAGCACCGGCAGCCCGGTCACCGGTCAGCGCCGACAGGAGCCACTCCCGCGACGCCGCCGACATCAGCGGTGCCCGCAAGACGGGCTGGTCCGGGTCGGCGACGACGGCGGCGAGCAGGGCGCCGTACCCCTCGGCGAACCGTTCGACGGTGTCGGCGTCGTACCGGTCGGTGTCGTAGGTCCAGGAGGCGACCGCCCCGGTCGGGGTCTCGGCGACGGTCAGCGTCAGTTCGAACGGGGTGGCCACCCGGGGCAGCGGCACCGCGTCGACCTCGAGCGGGCCGAGCCGGCCGTGCTGGCCGGGGATGCCGAGGACGAGGCCGGCCAGCACGGGATCGCCACCGGGGTGGGCGGCGGCGACGGCGAACATGGTCTGGAACACCGGCGCGTGGCTCAGGTCGTGGGTGCCGCCGAGCGCGTCGGCGACGAACGCGAACGGGTACTCCTGACGCTCCAGGGCGGCCAGCAGCTCTCGACGGACCTGGCCGAGGAGGGTACGGAACGACGGTTCGCCGGAGACGGTGCTGCGCAGCGGCAGGAGATTCGACACGTAGCCCACCACGTCGGCGTCGCCGGGCCGGACCCGGGCACCGGCCGGGGTGCCGACGACCAGGTCGGACGCGCCGCTGTAACGGTGGATCAGGGCCGTGTAGGCGGCCAGCAGCAGGGTGAAGAGCGTCGTCCCCTCGGCCGCCGCGAGGGCGCGTAGCCGGTCGACCAAATCGCCGGGGAGGTCGCTGTGCCGGGTCGCTCCCCGGAACCGCCGGACCGGCGGACGGATGCCGGGGGCGGGCAGCACGGTACGCGGCGGTGCGCCGGCCAGCCGCCGGGTCCAGTACGACCGTGCCGGCTCGGCCCCCGACCCGGTGATCGCGCGGAGGTGCCGGGCGGCGTACCCGGCGTACGGCGGTGCGGGCGGCCGGTCCGTAGCACCCTGTCCACCGAGTGCGGCACGGTACCGCTCGCCGAGTTCGGTCAGGAGCAGTTCGGCCGACCAGAGGTCCAGGCAGATGTGGTGTGCGGCCAGCAGCAGCAGCGGGTCGCCGGCCCCGGTGTAGAGCCGTACCCGCAGCAGCGGCCCGCGCGCGAGGTCGAAGGGCCGGTCGGCCTCGTCGGCGCACCGCTGGAGCAGCGCGGTGCTGCTCAGGCCGGTGACGTCGACGTGTCCGAACCAGCCGTCGACCGCCTCGTGCACCACCGCGACCGGCACGCCGCCCCGGGACGGGTAGCTGGTGCGCAGGGCGTCGTGCCGCTCGACGAGGTCCCGCAGTGCGCGGTGCAGGGCTGGGACGTCCAAGGTGCCGGTGACCCGTACCGCGCAGCCGAGGTTGTTCGCGGTCGAGTCGGGCAGGATCCGCTGCAACGTCCACAGTGCCCGCTGGTTGGGCGTAAGCTCGCCGTCCGGGCCGCCGCCGGTGCCGGGTTCGGCGGCGGGTCGGGCCGCGGCGGCGAGCCCGGTGAGGATCTCGTCGACGAGGTCGTCGGCACTGCCGCCGCCGAGCAGGGTGCCGACGGCGACCGGTACCCCGGTGGCCGTCTCGATCCGATGCTGGAGCCCGACCGCGCTCACCGAGTCGATGCCGTACGAGACGAGTGGCCGGGCGGTGTCGAACCCCTCCGCCGGCTGCCGGGCCACCCGGGCGGCGCCGAGCCGGACCAGCTCGGTGACGATCCGCCGTCGGGTGTGCGGGTCGGCGGCGGCGAGGTCGGCCGGTGTCACCGTGGCGGGTTCGTCGACCTCCCCGTCCGGGGCGGGTTCCAGGACGTCGTGGGCGAGCCCGACGAGTTCCCCGGCCAGGTAGAGCTCGCGGCAGCGCTGCCGCCGTACCTTGCCGCTCGTGGTACGCGGGATGGTGGCCGGCCGGGTCAGCAGCACCGCGTACGGCACGACGTCGTGCTCGGCCGCGACCCGGGTACGGATGGCGGCCGTGACGGCGGCGTGGTCGACGGTCCGACCGCGTTCCACCTCCTGGACGACGACCAGCCGCTCCTCACCATCGACCGGCACCCCGAACGCGGCGCCGCAGTCGGGGCGGAGCACCGGGTCGGCCCGCTGGGCGGTCGCCTCGATGTCCTGCGGGTAGTGGTTGCGGCCGCGCAGGATGACGAGGTCCTTGAGCCGGCCGGTGACGAAGAGTTCGCCGTCGCGCAGGAAACCCAGGTCGCCGGTGCGCAGCCAGGAGCGTTCGTCCGGGTCGCCGGCCAGCCGGGCGGCGAACGTCCGCGCGGTCTCCGCCGGCCGGTCCCAGTACCCCTGTGCCACGCTCGGCCCACTGACCCAGATCTCGCCGACCCGCCCGTCCGGCACGGCCTCGGCGGTCTGTGGATCCACCACCCGGACCGACTGGCCGGGCATGGACCCTCCACACCCGACGATTTCGGTGCCGGCGGTGGAGGCTACGGCCCTGCCCTCGGCGAGGGCGTCCCGGTCGAACCGGGCGCTGACCGGCGGCCGGCCCGCCGGGGCACCGGTGACGAGCAGGGTCGCCTCGGCGAGCCCGTAGCAGGGGTAGAAGGCGTCCTCGCGGAACCCGCACGGGGCGAAGTATTCGGCGAACCGGCGCAGGGTGTCGGCCCGCACCGGCTCGGCACCGCTGAACGCGACCCGCCACGCACTCAGGTCCAGCTCGGCGAGCTGCTCCGGGCGGACCCGGCGCAGCGCCATCTCGTACCCGAAATTGGGGCCGCCGCTGCAGTCGGCGCGGGTGTCGCTGATGGCGCGTAGCCAGCGCAGCGGCTGGCGCAGGAAGGCGGTCGGTGCCATCAGGGTGACCGGGAAGCCGGCCCAGACCGGCTGGAGGAGCCCGCCGATCAGCCCCATGTCGTGGTACGGCGGCAGCCACACCACGGCGTGGCTCTCCGGTCCGCTGGCGAAGGAACGCTGGATGTGCGTGGAGTTGGCGGTGAGGTTGTCGTGGCTGAGCAGGACGCCCTTGGGCGCGGCCGTGGAGCCGGAGGTGTACTGCAACAGCGCGGCCGTGGATCCGCCGGCCGGACCGGACGCGGGCTCGCCGGCCGGTTCGGTCAGCGTGTCGGTGGCGATCGTCGCGCCGCTCCAGTTGGTCGAGACGGCGTCGCCGAGCGCGGCGGTGGTCAGCGCCACGGCCGGTCGGGCGTCGTCGGCGATCGCGACCAGCCGTTCGGTGCGGGTGCCGGCCCGTGGCGGGTAGGCCGGAACGGCGACGATGCCGGCGTACCAGCAGCCGAAGAGGGCCGCGACGTATTCCGGGCCGGGCGGGTGCAGCAGCAGCGCCCGGTCGCCGGGAACGCACCGGTCGCGCAGGGCGGCGGCGACGGCACGGGCCCGCGAGTCGAGTGTCCGGTAGTTCCAGCGCGCCTCGGAGTCCGGCTCGTCGCCGAGGAACGCGAAGGCGAGGCGCTCCGCCTGCTCCTCCGAGCGCCAGCGCAACACATCGGCAAGCGTCGATCGACGCTGGGCTGGTACGTCCGTCACGTTGCCTTCCTCCCGGTCGTCCGGCCCGGCTACGGCCGCAGGGTCAGGGTGTCCTCGGCCGCCGCCTCGATGTCGGCGCGCAGCCAGTACCACCGCAGCATCCGGCCGGTACGCCAGACGTCGAGCTGGTCGGTGTGGTGGGGGTGGTAGGCGTGCCCCGAATTGCCGGTGACCTGCACCCAGCGGGCGGCGTTCAGGTCGGCCAGGTCCACCGCCATCCGCATCGACGGCAGCTCGGTCACCTCGTAGCCGTCCGCCGCGTTCCAGGCGGTGGCGTTCACCGCGTCGGTACCGCCGGAGACCGGCACCGGGTCGTGGTTGAAGAGCCACTCGACCGCACCCACACCGGAGACGCCGAAACTCTGGTCCCGGGGGGTGAGGGTGTGTGCCCTGCCCCACCGCCACCCGTCCGGCTCGTCGCCCTGCGCGGCGGTCAGCTCCTCGTGCGCCGCCCGCATCGCGGCGGCGAGCATGTCGTCGCGCCGCTCGACCTGACCGGTCTCCTGCCGGTCCCACCACGAGGCGTCCGGCTGGTCGAGCAGCCTCGCCACGACCACGAACCACCGGTCGTCGCCGAGCGGCGGCTCGTGCTCGGGCAGCTCGTCGAAGACTCCGGCCAGCAGGTGCCGCCAGGTCGCGTTGAAGAACGCGGCCGCGGCCGAGGAGCGGCAACCGGCACCGCCGTCGGCGCAGTCGGCCGGCTGCCGGAAGTCCCAGTCCCGCAACAGGTCCCGCCCGGCGGACGGTCCACCGCCGAGCCGGTCCGCCGGCACGGCCAGCAGCGCCGGGACCAGCTCCGGGGCCAGTCCGTTGCGGTCGTCGGTCAGCATCCGCTCCATGTCGGCCAGGTCGAGCCGCCGGCCCGCCGATTCGGCCAGCAGGTCGCCGATCCGGTCGCTGCGGTACCCGTACGACCAGTCCGCGGTGAGCCACCGGCGGGAGTCCGGCGCGGTCACCGCCTGGTTCGCGGTGACGATCACGCCGCCCTCGGGGTTGAACAGGTGCGGCAGCTCGGCGAAGGGCAGCCGGCCGGTCCAGTCGTAGGCGGGATCCCAGCCCGGCGACAGCCAGCGCCCGTCGCCGGCCCCGCGCACCGGCACCGAACCCGCCGCCTGGTAACCGATGTTGCCGTCCACGTCGGCGTAGACGAAGTTCTGTGCTGGGCTGTCAAAGAGGGCGGTGGCGGCGCGGAAGTCGGCCCAGTTCCTGGCCTGGTTGACCGCGAAGAGCGCCTCGATGCTGCGCCCGGGCTCGAGCGCGGTCCAGGCCAGCGCGACCGCGTAGCCGGCACCGGGCGCCGGCTGGGCGGTCTCGGCCGGGGCGCCGTCCGGACCGAGCGGCGGCTTCGCGCCGATGTCGCGCAACTGCCCGAAGGCGTCCGAGAGCAGCGGCCCGTGCCGGGTGTGCCGGATCCGGACGGTACGCGCCGACTCGCCCGCGACGCTGATCCGTTCCTCCCGGACCGCCAGCGGACGCCACTGGTCGCCGACCGCGTAACGGTCACCGTCGAGTCGCTCCAGATACAGGTCGGTCACGTCGGTGGGCAGGTTCGTCAGGCCCCAGGCGATCCGCTCGTTGTGCCCGATCACCACACCGGGCATCCCGGCGAAGCTGAAGCCGGCGACCCGGTATCCGCAGTCGCAGTGCAGCCCGAGCTGGTACCAGACGCCGGGCAGGGAGGGTGCCAGGTGCGGGTCGTTGACCAGGATGGGTGCGCCGGAGGCGGTGCGCGCACCGGCGACCACCCACGAGTTGGATCCCGTACCGGGACCACCCGGACGGACCGGCTCCGGAAGGCTCGCCGCCGCCCGCCGTAGCGTCTCCAGCCCGTCCCGGGCCTGCTCCAGGTCGTCCGGGGAGAGGCCGCCGACGGGCGTGCTACGCCGGGGTTCGGCCTCCGGGCCGGCTGCCGGCTCCATCGGGACGATCGGCTGGTGCGCTTCGCTCGGGTACGCCGGATACAGCTCCTCGGCCTGGGTCCGGCTGCGACCCTCCAGCACCACGGCGGCACGGTTGATCTCCTGCCACAGGTTGCCGACGAGGTCCCAGGCCATCGCCTTGAGCCACGCGACACTGTCGACCGGGTCCCAGGGCTCCACCCGGTAGCCGGGACTCAGTACGGCCAGCACGGAATACTGCAACGCCTTGCCCCGGTGGGCGTCCCGGCCGCCGTTCGCCTCGATCCAGGCGTTGACCCCGGCCGCGTAGCTGAGCAGCCGCCGCCGCGCGTCCGGCGACAGCCGGTCCCACTCGGCGCGTGCGGCCTCGCGCCAGCCGAGGGTACGCACGAACACGTCGGTCTCCACCTGGTCCGGCCCGAACATCTCGGCGAGCCGGCCGGCGGTGATGTGCCGGCGCAGGTCCATCTCCCAGAAGCGGTCCTGGGCGTGCACGTACCCCTGGGCGCGGAACAGGTCGTCCTCGTTCTCGGCGTAGATCTGGGGGATCCCGTTGCCGTCCCGCAGCACCGTGACCGGAGCGGTCAGCCCGGCCAGCCGCAGCTCGCCGTCGGTGGTCGGGAAGGGGTGCCGGACGCTCCACAGCGCGAACCCGCTCGCGGCCATCGCGACCACCACCGCCACGACGGCCGACCACAGGCCGACCCGACGGATGCGCCGGAGCGCGGTGGCCGAGATCCTCATGCCCGGGGAGGTTACGACGCCCCGAGCGATCGAGACAGGTCTAACCGCTCGCACACGGTGGACCGGCGCCACCCGTGCCCGGCACCGCCGCCGTCCGTGCCGTGAGCGGGTACCTAACCGTGCCGGAGCACGGCCAGGTACTCGTCATGCTCGCGCAGCAGGGCGGTCGATCCCGGCCGGGGCACCACCGACGTCTCCTCCTCGCCGACCACCAGCCGATCCAGGCGCAGGCCGGTGCCCTCCAGCAGCAGCATCAGGTCTGCCGGCGTGTAGCAGCGCAGGTACTGGCTGATCCGCTGGTCGGGACTGCCACTCTCCCACCAGGTGTCGACCGCCACGCAGGTGACCGGGTCGAAGACCGTGCGGTTCGACACCGCGTACGGATAGCCGTCGTCGGGTCGCGCCGGCTTCTCCTCCTCGTCACCGTCCCAACGCGCCCAGACGAACGGGTTCATCACGTCGACGAGGGCGGTGCCGCCGGGGGCGAGCCACTCGGTGGCGACGCGTCGCAGCAGCCGGCGCTGGTCGGCGTCGGAACCGACACCGAAGCCGTTCCAGTAGCACACCGCCGGGAAGCGTCCCGAGAGTCGTACCCGGTAGAAGTCGTCCTTGACCACGGTCAGGGTGCCGGGTCCGGCAGCTTCCGGCAGCCCGGCGGCCCGGTCGGCCCGGTCGCTGATCTCCACGGCCGTGACGTCGTGTCCGGCCCGCGCGGCGGCGAGTGCCGTGGTCCCGTACCCGGCACCGAGTTCCAGCACCCGCGCCGGTGCTTCGCCGACGTACCGGTGCAGCAGGGTGACCCGTCGGTGGTCCCGCTCCCCGACCTGCCCCTCCGCGTCCCCCCACCACCGACCGGTCCGTGTGTAGAAGTCCCGTACCCAGTCCACCGGACCAGATTCTCACCGAGCCGCCGCTAGGCGTCGGAGGCGACCGCCAGACACTCCGCCAGTTCGTCGAGGTCGCCGTCGACGACCGGCGCGTCCGGACCGGCCGCCGCCGGGCCGGCCCGCAACTCCCGACCGGTGACCAGCACGGCGACGCTCTCGGAGCGGTCGAGCAGCTCCTGCTCCAGCGCCGCGACCAGGCCGGCGAGAGCGGCCGCACCGGCGGGTTCGCTGCCGACGCCGGCCGACTGGGCGAGCAGCCGTACCGCGTCGAGCAACGCGGCGTCGGAGACGGCCACCATCGCGCCGCCGCTTCGGCGTACCGCGTCGAGGGCCAGGTCACCGGCGACCGGACGGTCCACGGCGATGCCGTCCGCCACCGTACCGGCGGGGTCCGTGGTCCGCGCCGACGGTGCCGTACCCGCCCAGCGGTGCACCAGCGGCTGGCAGGCCGCGGCCTGCACCCCGACCAGCCGGGGCAGCCGGCGCACCGCCCCGCAGAGCACCAGTTCGTCGAAGCCCTTGGCGAGCGCGGCGAGCGTCGGCCCGTCGCCGACCGGCGCGACCACCACGTCGGGGCACCGGCGGCCGAGCTGCTCCCAGATCTCCCAGGCCACGGTCTTCTTCGCCTCGGTGGTGAGCGGGTTCGCCCCGGTGTTGCGGTCGAGCCAGCCGAAGGTCGCGGCGGCCTTCCGCGACAGGTCGAACGCGGCGTCGTAGCCCCGGGCCACCCGGACCACCAGCGCACCGGCGGAGCGCATCAGGGACACCTTCTCCGGATCGCAGTCCACCGGCACCAGGATCACGGCGCGCAGGCCGGCCGCGGCGGCGCCCAGCGCGGTCGCCACCGCCGCGTTCCCGGTCGACGCCGTGGTGACGGTGGAGATCCCGCGCCGCAGTCCGTCCTCGATGACCAGGGCGGTGGCCCGGTCCTTGTTGGACGCGCTGGGGCCCCGGGTCTCGTCCTTGAGCCAGAGTTCCGGCACGCCGAGCCGGGCGCGCAGCCGGGGCGGCGCCACCAGGGGCGTACCGCCGACCGGGAGTGGGTACCGGACCGGGCCGTCGTCGACCGGCAGCAGCGAGCGGTACCGCCACATCGAGGTGACCGGCCCGGCCGGCGGCACCAGGTCGGGCCCGTACCGGTACTCCAGCAGCTCGCACCCGTGCACCCGGCGGGTCCCGGTCACCTCGCCCACGTCGTCTCCTCCGCGCCCGCCACCGTGTTGCCGGCCGGCGTCCCGCCGGGGGGCACCGCGCCGACGGGTGTGCCTGCACGCCACGTCACCAGGGAGAACCTCCGTTCAAGAGTCCATCTTGATCAGTCGAACAGGGTGGAGTCAGTCCGCGCAGCCGAGGACGTCCTGGGAGAAGTCGACGAGCGAGCCCGTCACCACGCCGACGCGGTCGGAGAGCAGCAGCGCCACCATCTCGGCGACCTCGGAGGGTTTGACCAGGCGACCCATCGGCGTCGCCGCCTCCGCCTCCGCGAGCCAGCCCGGCGCCCGGCCGTGGAACGACCGCTGGACCCGGTCCTCGTGCGGGGTGTCGGTCCAGCCCAGGCAGAGCCCGTTGACCCGGATCCGGTCTCGGCGGTGGGCGTGCGCGACGTTGCGGGTGAGGGTCGCCAGCGCGCCCTTCGAGGTGGAGTACGCGCAGAGGTGCGGCTGCCCGCCGTGCGCGCTCGTCGAGAGGATGTTGACGATCGCACCCGGGGCCCGGCGGCGGCGCATGTCCCGGATCGCCTCCTGCATCGTCAGCATCGGCGCGCGCACGTTGACCGCCATCATCCGGTCGAAGAAGGCCGGCGTGGTCTCGTCCAGGGTGGACCGTGCCGTGTCCGCCGCGCTGTTGACGAGAGCGTCGACCCGGCCGAACCGTTCGACGGCCCGCCGGACCACCGCCCGGCAGTCGTCCGGGTCCTCCAGGTGTGCCGGGACGAACTCGGCGGAGCAGTTCGGGCCGGCCAGCGCGGCGGCCACCGCGGCGCCACGCTCGCGGTCCCGGCCGGCGACGACGATCCCGACCGCGCCCTCGCGGGCGACTGTCCGGGCGACCGCCTCGCCGACTCCCGACGTGCCGCCGGTGACCACGACGACCCTGTCCTGACACAGTCTCAGCACCGCACGCTCCCGGCCCGGACGTCGCAGGCGGGTACCGGGTACCCGCCTGCGACCGTCGAACGCGACATCGGACCCGGCCGTACCGGCACGGCGTACCGCCGGGTCAGGGCCCTACCGCTGCACCCAGACGCTGTCCGGGGTGAACGTGCCCAGGTTGGAGATGCTGGAGTTGCCCGAGACCTGGTACGGGTCGCCGAGGCAGTCGTCGTTCATGAACATGGCCGAGCTGCGGCTGTGCGTGTTCCGCACGGAGTGGGCCCGGTCGTCCCAACCCGCGTCCACCAGGCTCACACAGGTGCCGCTGGGGTTGAGGGAGGTCACGGCGAACATCTCACCGGTGAATCCGACTCCGTCGTACAGGCAGAGAGCATTCGACGGACAGGTCGCGGCGTCGCTTGTGGACACCTGGGCCGCCGAGGCGGCACCGGACGTACCCAACAGAGCCACCACCGACAGACCCGCTACGAGCAGAGAGGAACGCAGACGCCCTACCAACACATCGACCTCCGTGAGTTGGATTGTTGGTTCGGACTATATCGACGTGTCGTCCGGCGCGGCAGCGGACAAAGATCGGCCCTTGACAGCAACTCCCGCCCGGTGACAGCGGACTCGATCTCCTCGAAATCCGGCCCGTCGCGCACCGATCGCCGCCCTGCGTGCAACGGGGGACAACGGGTACCCCGCTACGGCCCACCAGCCAGGGGGCCGCCGGGTCGGCGACGTGGCCGGCCCGGCCCTTCCCGTACGACGGAGGAACCGAGATGAGCATCGCCGGGCGGACGCGACTCCCACCGGGTGTCTCCCTGTTGCTGCTCGCGTCGATCCTGGTGTCGTTCCTGGCCGCGTCGGCAGCCCCGACCCCGCTCTACGGGATCTACCAGGAGCGCTGGCACTTCTCGCCGATCACCACCACGGTGGTGTTCGCCGTCTACGCCGTCGCCGTGCTGGCGTCGCTGCTCACCTTCGGCAGGCTCTCCGACCATGTCGGCCGGCGTCCGGTCCTGGCCGTGGCGATCGCGGTGCAGATGGCCTCGCTGGTGATCTTCGTCTTCGCCGACGGCGTACCCGCGCTGCTGGCCGCCCGCCTCGTGCAGGGGCTCGCGGCCGGCGCCGCCACCGGTGCCGTCGGCGCCGCCATGCTCGACATCGACCGGGCCCGGGGCACACTCGCGAACGCGATCGCCCCGGGCATCGGAACCGGCAGCGGTGCCCTGCTTTCGGCGCTGTTCATCCGCTTCCTGCCCGCGCCGACCCGACTGGTGTACGTCGTCCTCTTCGGCGTCCTGCTGATCCAGGCCGTGGCGCTCGCGCTGATGCCGGAGACGGTCACGCCGACGGCGGGGGCGCGCCGGAGCCTCCGGCCGGAGATCCGGCTGCCCCGTGCCGTGCGCGGCCCGGTCCTGGTCGTCGCGCCGGTGCTCTTCGCGGTCTGGGCGCTGGCCGGCTTCTTCGGCGCGCTGGGTCCGGCGCTGGTACGCGCCCTGATGAACACCTCGATCGTGACCGCCGGTCTGGTGCTCTTCGTCTTCGCTCTCTTCGGCTCGGTCGCCGTACTGCTGATGCGGGACACCGCCGCGAGGACCGTGATCCTCGTCGGGATCACCGCTCTCATCCTGGGCATGGCCGTCACGCTGGTGTCGGTCATGGCCAGCTCCGTCCCCGGCTTCTTCGTCGGCCTCGCGCTCGGGGGCATCGGCTTCGGTGGCGGTTTTCAGGGTAGCCTCAAGACCGTCATGCCGCTCGTCGAGGCGCACGAACGTGCCGGCGTGCTCTCCCTGCTGTACGTCATCTGCTACGTCGGCTTCGGCCTGCCGACCGTCATCGCCGGCTTCCTGGTGGTCTACGCCGGTGGTCTGCCCCGGACCGCCGACGAATACTCCGTCGCGGTCATCCTGCTCGCCCTGGTCGCCCTCTTCGGGGTACGCCGGGCCACGAGTCCGCGCTAGCACACCGGAACCGGGCGACGGCCGGGCTCAGCGCGCCCGACCGGGTCGGGCGGGCCGACCGGTGCGCTCCGGCCCGGCGGGGAGAGCCTTCGCCGGGAAGGTGACCCGGACGGTGGTGCCCCGCCCGGGTACCGAGGTGACCCCGGCCGTGCCGCCGTGCGCGGCCACGATCGCCTCGACGATGGCCAGACCCAGGCCGGACGAGCCGGCGCCGTCGCGGCTGCGGCTGGGGTCGGCGCGGTAGAAGCGCTCGAAGACGTACGGCAAATGCTCGGGCGCGATCCCGTCGCCCTCGTCGCGTACCGTGACCACCACCTCCGCACCCTGATCGCTGACGGTCACCGTGACCGGCGCGCCGGGCCGGGTGTGCTGCACCGCGTTGCCGACGAGGTTGCGCAGCACCTGCCGGATGCGCGGGCCGTCCCCGTCGACGACCGCCGCCGGCACGCCGTCCAGGGTGATGGTTCGGTCGGCGCCGACCACCCGGGCGTCGTCCACCACCTCGCCGGCCACCGCCACCACGTCCACCGGTCCGAGGTCCAGCGGCCGCGCCCCGTCGAGCTGGGCCAGCAGCGCCAGCTCGTCGACAAGCAGCCGCATCCGGCCCACCTCGGCCTGCATCCGTTCCATCGCGTGGTCGAGCTGCTCGGGGTCGCGCAGTCCACCCTGGACGTAGAGGTCGATCCAGCCGTGCATCGTCGCCAGCGGCGTACGCAGCTCGTGGCTGGCGTCGGCGACGAAGCTGCGCAGCCGCTCCTCGGCCCGCCGCTGGGCGTCGAAGGCCCGCTGCACCTTGGCGGTGATCGCGGCGGCCTCCGGGCCGGCGACGAGCGCGACGAGGGCCAGCCGCCATTTCGCGGAGCGGTTCACTGCGGCACCGGCCGCAGGCTGTATCCGAATCCCCGCACGGTGTGGATCAGCGACGGCCCGCCGAAGTCGATCTTTCGTCGCAGGTTGGAGACGAACCGCTCGACCACGGCCGCGTCGCCACCGAAGTCGTACTGCCAGACGTGGTCCAGGATCTGCGCCTTGGAGACCACCCGCCCGCTGTTGGCCAGCAGGTAGCGCAGCAGCCGGAACTCGGTCGGGGAAAGCTCGATCGGGCGCCCTCCCCTGGTCACCGTGTGCCGGGCCTCGTCCATCTCCAGGTCGCCGCAGCGCAGCACCCCCTCCGGCACCGTCGGCGGCAGGTGCCGGGAGCGCCGCAGCAGCGCCTCCAGCCGCGCGGCGACCTCGACCACGTTGAACGGCTTGCTGAGGTAGTCGTCGCCGCCCAGACGCAGGCCGCGCACCCGGTCGTCCACCTCGTCGCGGGCGGTCAGGAACATCACCGGCACCTGGACGCCCCGCGAGCGCAGCAGGTGCAGCAGGTCGAAGCCGTCCGTACCGGGCAGCATCACGTCCAGCACGATCGCGTCGGGCGTACCCGCCCCGATCGCGGCGAGGGCGGCCGGGACGTCGCCGACGGCCTCGACCTCGAACCCCGCGAACCGCAGCGCGGAGACCAGCAGCTCCCGCAGGCCCGGATCGTCGTCCACCACCAGAATGCTGTCCACCTCCCCATCACACCACTGCGACGGGGACGGCAGACTGCTCCGACACCGGCCCGCTGAGCTGCATACCCTCCACGTCCAGGTTCGGCAGTACCCGGTCGAGCCAGCGCGGCAGCCACCAGGCGCCGTGCCGGGTGAGCGCCAGCACCGCCGGCACGAACGTCATCCGGACCAGGAAGGCGTCCAGCAGGACACCCACCGCGAGCGCGAAGGCGATCGGCTTCAGCGTGGCGTCGCCGCCCGGGACGAAGCTCGCGAAAACCGAGATCATGATCAGGGCGGCCGCCGCGACCACCCGGGCCGAGGCCCGGAATCCGCGACTGACCGCGCGTCCCGGGTCGCCGCCGTGGGCGTACTCCTCGTGCATCCGGCTGACCAGGAAGACCTGGTAGTCCATCGCCAGGCCGAAGAGCACCGCCATCAGGATGATCGGCATAAAGCTGATCACCGGCCCGGTCCGCGCGACCCCGACCAGATCGGCGAGCCAGCCCCACTGGAAGACCACCACCACCGCGCCCAACGTCGCGCCGACCGAGAGCAGGAAGCCCAGGGTCGCCGTCAGCGGCACCACCAGCGACCGGAAGGCCAGCAGCAACAGCAGAAGGGCCAGACCCACGACGACCAGAGCGAAGGGTACGAGCGAAGCCTCCAGTTGCGCGGAGATGTCGATCCCGATCGCGGTCACGCCGGTCACCGCCACAGATCCCCCGCCCACGGCCTCGAGGTCGGCCACCACCCGTTCGGTACGTTCGTCCTGCGGCCCGGTCTCGGGAATCACCGTCAGCATCGCGTACCGGCCGTCCGCGGAGAGTTGCGGGCGCCCGGCGGCGACCACCCCGTCCACCGCACCGAGCCGCTCGGCCAGCCCCCTGGCGGCGGCCTGTCCGTCGCCGCTGCCCGCGAGGTCGGCCAGGACCAGCAGCGGGCCGTTGAAGCCCGGTCCGAAGGCGGCGGCAATCAGGTCGTACGCCTGCCGTTGCGTGCTGGCCGCCGGGGCGGAACCGTTGTCGGTGAGCCCGAGCCGCAACCCGGTCGCCGGTACGGCCATTACGCCGAGCGCCGCGACGACAGCGAGCGTGCTGACCAGCGGCCGGCGGGTGACCAGCCGGACCCAGCGCCCGCCGATGCCGCTCCGGCCGTCCCCGGCCGCATGCCGGACGGCCCGCGAGCCCGGCTTCGGGCGCAGCCGGTCTCCGGCGAAGCCGAGCACGGCCGGGATCAGGGTGACCGCCACCAGCACCGCGACGACCACGGCGGCGGACGCGGCCAGTCCCATCGCGGTCAGGAACGGGATCCGCACGACGGTCAGCCCGACCAGCGCGATGACCACGGTGAGCCCGGCGAACGCCACGGCGGTGCCGGCCGTGCCGGTCGCCCGGGCGGCGGACTCGGCCACGGGCATGCCGGACGCCAACTGGGACCGGTGCCGGGCGACGATGAAGAGCGCGTAGTCGATGCCGACCGCGATTCCGAGCATGAGGGCCAGGGCCGGCGCGGTCGGCGGCAGCGTCAGCATCCCCGCCACCGTGGTCAGGCCGGCGACGGTGACGCCCACCCCGAGCAGCGCGGTGAGCAGCGGCAGCCCGGCCGTCACCAGGGAACCGAAGGTGATGACGAGGACGACCAGCGCGATCAGCAACCCGGCCGCCTCGGTGCCGTGGCCACTCTCGTCGGCGCTGTCGTACGCCGACCCGCCGAACTCGACCCGCAACCCGGCCTCCCGGGCCGGTCGGATGACGTCCTCCAGCGCCGCGAGGGTGCCGTCCGCCAGGTCGGCGCGCTTGCGGTGGTAGCCCACGTTCGCCAGCGCGACGCGACCGTCCGCCGAGACCGTCTTCGCGGTGAACGGGTCCACCACCCCGGCCACCTGCGGCAGCTTCGCGGCGGCGCCGAGGGTCTGCTCGATGACGGCTCTCCGCTCGGCGACCCGGTGACCGGCGGGCGCGACGAACACCACCTGCGCGGAGGCGCCCGACGAGGCAGGGAACCGCTCGGCGACGGTGTCCAGGGTCTGCTGGGCGCGGGAGCCGGGGATCGAGAAGTCGTCCCGGTACGGGCCGCCAGCGGTGGCGGCGAGTGCCCCGGCGGCGACGAGGACGGCCAGCCAGGCCACCAGGACGGTACGGCGGCGCCGGTACGTCCAGGCACCGAGCCGGTAGAGCAGTGCGGCCATGACGGCAGACTCCCGTGGTCGTGGATCGAGGAGTCTCAGCACACCGTCCGGGCCTGACGACCGGGCGTCGGCGAACCTGACGGTTGCCTGACGGTGCCGTCAGTGTTGACCGGCGAGCGGACTCCCGTCGCCGAACCGCCAGGTCGGGTACCGGTCGGCCAGGTAGCGGCGATGGCCGTCCCAGTCGGTCGGCCCGAGCAACCGCACCGGCGACAGTCGGAGCCGGTCCTCCGGATCCTGCTCGTAGCCCCAGGCGAACCCGACCAGGGGTACGACGAGCGGACATCGCCCGCCTGGACGGACGGGTTCAGCGCAGGACCCGGCGATAGGTGCGGATGACGTCGCCGTCCGGGGTGGACCGCTGGGATCCGGCCTCCCACCCCAACCGCTCGTAGAATCCGACCGCTCCCAAGGGTCCGGTCGAGGTCTGCAACTCGACCCAGGTCGCGCCGGCACCCCGGACGTACTCGACGAAGTGCTCCACCAGCCGCTCACCGATTCCGCCCTTGCGCCAGTCCGGCCGTACCGCCAGCGCGGTCATCACGGCCACCTGCGCGTCGGGGGTCGACCGGGCCGGTGCCGGCGCGGCCCGGTGGTGCAGCAGCCGGCGTGTCCACGGACGTACCCGCGATCGCAGGAGGCGGACGGCGACCCGAGGCCGGAGACAGAGCGCGGCGAACCCGGTCACCGCCAGGGACGCCACCGTGCGCCGGTCCGCCATCAGCCCGGTGGTGTACGCGGCCTGGTCACTGGTACCCAACACGAATCCGACCAACTCCTCCGGCGCCGCCGTGGCGTCCACGACGACGAAGCCGACGCCGTGCCGCGAGTCGAGGAACGTTCGCTGCCAGCGACGGACGAAGCGCGCCCCGAGCGACGGGAACAGCCCGAACGGCAGGAGGAGGACGTGCGCCCGAGCCGTCGCGGGGAGGTCTTCGTGCGTCGCCGGCCGCAGGAGGAGCCGACCGGAGGCCAGTTCGGTCGCCGTGGAAGCGGGGTTCGGCACCGTTGCCGTGCCGCTGATGTCGGCTCTGCTCTTGATCGTGGGCAGGAAGCGCATAACCTCGACAACCTCGATATCGGGGCGGAAGTCCGCCCCCGCCGCAGGTCACCTCGCCTTGCTGGTACGTCCGTCGGTTCTCGGATCCGCGCGAGGGCAGCCGTCTGCCACCGCCACTGCCACCGTCGGGCCTCCGACGACTCCCCGGCGCCACCGCCCGCCTACCCGCACCCCCTGGCGTTATGCCTGCGCCGGCAGAGCCGGCAGCGGGGATCAGGCCGTCGTCAGGCCCTGGGACGGGACTCGGAGCGCATACGAGCAGAAGGGATGACCCGGCGCCCATCCCGAACGACACCACCGGACATCTCCGGGCCGACGGTCCAGCTAGCCGATCGGCGCCCTCCGGACCTCGGGGGTGCTGGCCAGCAGCAACGCCGACACGGCCGCGAAGGCGGCGGCACCGAGGAAGACCAGGCCCGGTGACCCGTGGGTCAGCGCCCACCCGAACGCCAGGCCGGCCACGATCGGCACCACGGTCTCCGCGACGGCGCCGATCCCGGTCAGCGCGCCCTGCACGACCCCCTGCTCGTCGGCCCGGACGTTGCGGGAGATCCACGACTGCGCGGCCGCGCCACCGACCGAGCCGAGCACCCCGACCGCCTGGAGGAGATAGAGCATCCAGGGGACGGAGACGAACGCCGTACCCAGCAGCGCCGCGACGCCGAGCAGGCTGCCGGCCACCGCCGCGCGCTTGTCACCGAGCCGGCGGACCACCGGGCCGACGGCGCGCGCCTGGAAGACCGCGCCGACGAGCGCGCCGGCCGCCATCACCACGCCGACGTGCGCGGTGCTCCAGGCGAACTGGTACGTCAGGAAGAACGTCCAGATCGACTGGTGGGTCATCCGGGCGACATCGGCGCAGAAGCGGGCGTACCCGAGCCGTCCGAGTACCGGCCGGCGCAGGACGACGGCGATGGCGTCCACCGGGTTCGCCATCCGCAGGCTCAGTGGGGTGGTCCGGTCGCCGGGCCGCGACTCCGGCAGGACGAACCAGCCGTAGGCGACGTTGCCGAAGGAGAGCGCGGCGGCGACGAAGAACGGCAGGCGTACGTCGACGGCACCGAGCAGGCCCCCGATGCTCGGTCCGGCGACGAAACCGAGCCCGAACGCGGCGCCGACCAAGCCGTAGGCGCGGGCCCGCGACTCGGGTTCCGTGACGTCCGCGATGTACGCGTTGACCACCGTCTTCGTTCCGGCGCAAGCGGCCGCGAGGGCGTGGAACACCAGGAGCGTCCAGGGGGTGGATGAGGTCGCGTGGGCCAGCCAGTCGACGCCGAGGCAGCCCAGCGACGCGAGCAGGACGGGCCGTCGGCCGTACCGGTCGGAGAGCCGCCCGAGCAGCGGCGAGACGGCGAACTGCAACAGGCCGTAGATCGAGCCGAGCAGGCCGGACCAGAGGACGGCCGAGGCGGCGTCCTCGGTCACGTCCGCCATCAGGGCCGGCAGGATCGGCACGATCAGGCCGAGCCCGAGCATGTCGAGGAAGACGGTGACGAGCAGGAAGGAGAGGGCGGGCGCCCGGCGCATTACGGCTCCTGAGTCTTGAGCGGGCAGGGCCCCCTCGCAACTCACGGTCCGCCGAAAGTACGGAGGATCAGACTATCTGGACTGTCAAGTCGTTATTTCCCTTGCGCTGCGGGCGTGGCCGCTGCCGCGGCCACCGCCCGCTGGCATGATGGGCGCGATGCTGGCCGTCCGAGGTTTCCACCACGATCGCGTCTCGGTCGCGCTCGCCGCCCGTCCCGACGCGGAACTCGCGGCGCTGCTCGACACCGCGCCCCTCGTCTCCGTGGGCGTGGGCGGCGGCGCCGTCATCCTCGACGTCGACGGCGTGCCGGTCTTCGTCAAGCGGATCCCGATCACCGACCGGGAGCTGGCCCGTCCGCACAGTACGGCGAACCTCTTCGACCTGCCGACCTACTGCCAGTACGGCATCGGCGGGCCCAGCCCCAACGTCTGGCGCGAGTTGGCCGCCAACCTGGTCGTCACCGAGGCGGTCCTGGCCGGCGAGGTCGAATCGTTTCCGCTGCTGTACCACTGGCGGGTGCTCCCCGGCCGCCCGCCGACCGCCGCCGAGCACCTCGACGTCGACGCGGTACTCGGCCGGGTCGGCGGCGCCGCGGCCGTGCGTACTCGGCTCGGGGAGTTGGCCGACGCGACCTCCAGCCTCGTACTGTTCCTCGAACACATCCCGCACCCGCTGCCCGGCTGGCTCAACGACGACCCAATCGGCAGAGCCGGGACGATCGAGCGGCAGCTCGCCGAGGTCACCGCGTTCCTGCGGGATCGCGAGCTGTTGCACATGGACGGCCACTTCGGCAACCTGCGTTCCGACGGCGAGCGGATCCACCTCGTCGACTTCGGGCTGGCGATCTCGCCGAGGTTCGACCTCTCCGACGCCGAACGCGACTTCGTCGCCCGGCACGCCGACCACGACGCCGGGTACGCGGCGATGACGCTGGTGAACTGGCTCGTCACCAGGGTCTGCGGGGTGCCGATGCCGGCCAGCGGCGGCCCCGTCGCCCGCAACGAGTACGTACGCCGATGCGCCGACGGTGACATCCCGCCGGACGTGCCCGCGAGCGTGGCCGGGATCCTCGCCCGACACGCTCCGGCAGCGGCACGCATGAACGACTTCTACTGGCAGTTGTTCGGCGGCGACGTACACGCCGAGTATCCCGGTCCGGAGGACGGGCCGGCAGCCCGGTAGCGCAGGAGTGCCGCCTCGCGGCAACTCCGCCTCCGCCGGCACCCGGGCGCACGGTAGGGCCCCTGTCGCTCCGCGCGCTGCGCCACGGTCGTCGCCGCGCTCGGTCGATCACCGCCGGGTGGGCGCGCAGGGCTGGTTGATCCGGCGACTACGGTTGGGCTCCCGGCCGTCCCGGCCAGGTCCCTCGGCGGACGAGGCGATCAAGGTGGTCGAGCAGCTTCGCCTCGCTGCGAACCAGCCGCTCGCGCTCGGGCGTGGGCAGTTCGGCGAGCAGGTCCGGTAGGCGTTCGTCGCGCGGTACGAAGACCATGCCCCCCGAGTACTCACGGCAGTTCGAGCACCATGCCAGCCCGACACAGCGCTCGTAGAAGCGGTCGGTGGGCGGGTAGCAGCGGTACCGGTAGGAGTAGATCTGGCCGGAGCACGGAGCGACGTCCCCGCGAGCAGCGCCGTGAATCGGGCTGACCTTCGACCACGCCCACCCGGCGGCTCTCTTCGCCATGACCTCGATCTTCCCCGCCACGCCCCCAGGCCGCCATCCGGCGGTGCCACGATCCGTCGCCGGGGCGGTACCACGGAACGGGAAGCGGACGCGCGGACCGCGTACGAGCGGTCATCGCGGGTCCGGATCCGGCGCGAATCGGGCACCATGCCCGGATGTCGCGCGGTTGCCGAAGGTTTCCGGAGGGCTGTTCGGGGGAACGGCGGCCCGGATCACGAGCGGACCGCGACGTCCCAGCGCCCACACCGTGAGCGCGCAGCAACAGAGCGCCGCCCCCGCGATCGTGACCGCTCTCCAGCCGCCCACGGACCAGAGCGCTGCCGCGGTGGCGGAGCCGACCGCACCACCGACGAAGTTGCCGGTGCCCAGCGCCGTGTTGAGCCGGCTGCGGGCCTCGTGGGAGAGGGCGAACAGCCGCGCTCGGTTGAGGAGGGCCTGCCCCTGGAGGGCGATATCGATCACGATGATCACGATGACGACGAGTACGACGGATCGGCCGGCGAACGCCGCGCAGACGAAGGCGCCGAGGGCCAGTACCCATGCCGCGCCGGTGGCCGGAAGCGACCAACCACGGTCGTGCAGCCGACCGGCATGCTGGACGACGAGGACACCGGCGAGGCCGGCGAGACCGAACAACCCGATCACCTGCACCGGGTACCGGAACGGCGGACCGCTGAGCAGGAACGTCAGCCCCGTCCAGAACAGCGAGAAGACGGCGAACCCGGTGGCCGCGAGGACCAGCGTCCATCGGGCCGCCCGCTCGCGCATGACCACCGCGCCGACCGACGCGATCAGCGCCGGGTACGACATGCGCGTCCGGGGTGCCATTGGTGGGATCGCCCGGTACAGCAGGACCGCGAGCAGGACGGCGGCGACCGCGGCGAGGGCGAAGATCGTACGCCATCCGGCGGTGCCGGCGACGAACCCGCTGATGGTGCGGGAGGCCAGGATGCCGGTAAGGGTTCCGGACCCGACGGCACCGACGACCCGGCCGCGTTCGGCGTCCCCGGCAAGGCCCCCGGCGAGCGGTGTGAGGACCTGCCCGGAGATCGTCGTCACGCCGAGCACGCCTAGTGCGAGGAGGAGCAGCCCGATCGACGGTGCCAGCGCGCACAGCAGCAGCGCGGCGGCCGACATCAGCAGCATCATCGGGACGAACCGGCGGCGGTCGACGACGTCACCGAGCGGCACCAGCAGCAGCACGCCGACGGCGTACCCGATCTGGGTGGCGGTGACGAGCCAGCCGGCGCTCGTGGTGGTGGCACCGAGATCGCCTGCGATGAAGTCGAGCAGCGGCTGCGCCCAGTAGAGGTTGGCGATGGCCGCTCCCGCCGCGACCGCGAGCAGGAACGTCAGCCGGCGACTCATCGCCGCCGGCGGTACCGCCCGGGGTGCTGCCACCCTGCCACGCTAAGGCGCGGGATCAACGCGTCGACCCGGCGGCACGACAGCCTTACCGATGGGCAATCTGACCGATAGGCAAACTGACCGGTGGGCAAAGCCAGCCCTTGCCGGCGGGAATCGCCGGAGCGGGTGTGGATCGCCCGTACGCTACTCGACGGTCGCGGTCAGACCCTCGCCACCGCGACCGGCGGCGATGAGCGCTTCGATCCTCGCCACCACCTCCGGCAGTCCGCCGTCGCCGAGACGTCGACCGGCCCGCAGCTCGATGAGGTGCCGGAGGACCGTCAGATGTTCGGTGAGATCTGCCGGGCCGGCAGGGTAGCTGCGCTGCTGCATCTCCGAGACGGTGGCGGAAACCGCCGCGACCACGTGGCCGAGCTGGGTACTCGCGGTGCGGGAGAACTCCACCAGGTCGACACCTGCCGCGCGTGCCGTTTCGAGCGCCCGCAGCAGCCCGAGCTGGGCGTCGTACCACACTCCGAAGAGGGCGAGGTCCCAGACCGCTGCCGCCTCCGGCGCCGTACCGACGAACCGTGGCTGGCTCAGCAGTTCGAGAGTCGTCCGGTGCTGCTCGAACGCCTGCGGCGCTCCGCTGTAGAGGATGGTCGCGGCATCGGTGCCGATCATCTCTGGCGAGGCTTGGATCCCCGCGTCGAGGTACTGCGCGCCGAGGCTGGCGACCCGCTGGGCGGCCAGCCGGGCTTCGCTGGGGGTACCCGTGTACATCCCGACGATCGTCCGCCCCGACAGGTCCGGGTCGAGCTGGGCAAGGCACTGCTCCGCCGCTGCGTGGTCCTTGACGGTCAGCAGGACCAGGGTGCTCGACGACACCGCCTCCCGGACGGACCGCGCTGGCAGTGCCCCCGCGTCCACCAGTTCCCTGGCGCGACTTTCGGTCCGGTTCCAGACCGTGACGTCGCGCCCGCCTGCCAGTAGTCGATGCGCCACCGCACGACCGATGGCCCCCGTGCCGACGATCGCGACTCCGGGTGTCGGCCTGTCGAATCCCGCCATCACACGATCGTCGAACCTCAACCTCACTTGATGTCAATGGGCGCGGCACCGCAACGCACCGTCGTGCCGTCGATCGGGGACCCCGCGCGGTCCCTCGTCATCGATCCGCGGGTGCCGGCTCGGCGGATTGTGGCGCGAAGAACCGGACGATGTCGTCGGCCGCGGTTGGCGACAGCATCATCGCCTGGACCCGCGCGGACATCTCCGCGATCGGGTGAATCCTGCGGAACATCGCCGCTTCGTAGGTCCGGATCGCCGAGTCCGGGTCGGCGGGGTTGGCGGCGAGTCCCGCAGCGAGTTCGGCGGCGTCGAGCATCGCCTGATTGGCCCCCTCGCCGACCGGCGGCATGAGGTGCGCGGCGTCACCGATGAGGGTGATTCCCGGCTGGTTGGCCCATCGGGTACCGATCGGCATCGCTTCGATCCGGCGAGGTGTCGGCGCGCCGTCGCCGGCTTCGATGAGTGCGGTGAGGCTCGGGTCCCAGCCTGCGAAGATGTCCAGCAGGGCCCGCTTGCTGCGATATGTGTCCAGGTCGACCTCTTCCGCGCGCAGGGAGACCCCGACGCGGATGGTGCCATCGCCGAGGTGTTGCGCGGCGAGGATCTGATTCACGCCGACGCACCACAGGTTTCCGGGGCCGACCAGCTCGGCGAGCTCCGGGTGACGCCGGTCGGCGTCGTCGATGCTCAGCTCCACCAGGGTGGCCACGTAGGACAGTCCCGCGTCGGTCAGCAGCGACCGGACGACCGAGCGTGCGCCGTCCGCGCCGACGAGGATGTCGCAGTCGGCTCTCTGGCCGCCGTCGAAGGTCAACCCGAAGCCCCCGTCGGGCCGTCGCGTCGCCGCGACGAGCCGGTGCTGCCAGGCAACCGCGTCGGCCGGGAGCGAGTCGAGCAGAAGATCACGCAGTCTTCGCCGATCGATCTCAGGACGTCCGGAGAACGAACCGGGTTGTGGCTTGTGGTGCACGAGGGTGCGTCCGGCCGGGTCGAGGATGCGATGCTCCTCGCCCTCCGGCCGCGCCTCTGAGCGGAACCGGTCGGTGAGACCCGCCTCGGTCAGGGCCTGTTGCCCGGACTCCGGGTGCAGGTCGAGCATTCCGCCCTGGGATCGCGCGGATCGGCCTGCCTCGCGTTCGTACACCACCGCGTCGATGCCGTGCCGGTGGAGGATTCGGGCCAGCGTCAGGCCGCCGAGGCCACCACCGGCGATCGCGATTCGCATCGTCATCTCCCTTACCGTACGCTGTACCTCATGGATACGCCGTACGGTAACCTACCGCTGCCCGTCTGGGAACGGCCCGAGCCCCAACCGAGGGCGGCGCCCGTGCCGCTGAGCCGGGCAAAGATCGCCGCCACCGCGATCCGGCTCGCCGACGCACACGGCCTCGACGGCTTGTCGGTACGCAAGATCGCCAAAGAACTCGGCGTCGGCCCGATGCGGCTCTACGACTACGTGACCAACAGATCCGAGCTGCTCGACCTGATGGTCGACGCCGTCTATGCCCAGATCGCCGAGGCCGGCCAGCACTCCGAGTGGCGCGCAACGCTACTCGCCATCGCTCACCGGACCCGCGAAGCCGCCCTCGATCATGAGTGGTTCGCCGACCTGCTCGGCGGACGGCCACACATGGGACCACACGCGCTCGCGGTAGGCGAATCGACCGCGGCGGCGCTCAGCCAGGCCCCCGGCGTACGCGACATCGACGACCTTCAACGGGCCCTGGGCGCGCTCAACGCCTTCATCGTCGGAGCGCTCCGCAGAGAGGTCACCGAGCGACGCACCGCCCGCTCCACCGGCACCGACGTCACCGCCTGGCAGGCCGCACTCGGGCCCTACCTGACACGCATGCTCGGAACGGGCCGCTACCCCACCGTCGAGCGGCTCGTCGTCGACGGCGCCCACCTCGACGCCGAGGAAACCTTCCACCACAACCTGGTCACCGTCCTGGACGGCATCACCAACCATCCCCACCCGTGACCTCCGCTCTCCCGCTGGCCCCCACAGGGTCTCTGGGGACGACCGAAGACCCCGCCTCTATGCTGGCCCGATGGCGTCGGTCAAGCAGGTCCAGGTCACCTTCGACTGCGCAGAACCCGAGCGTGTCGCCCGGTTCTGGTGCGAGGTGTTGGGGTACGTCGTACCGCCGCCCCCGGAGGGGTTCGCTACCTGGGATGACTTCAACCGGTCGCTGCCGCCCGAGCGTCAGGGTTCGGCCTTCGCCTGCGTCGACCCGTCGGGTGTGGGCCCGCGCCTGTACTTCCAGCGCGTCCCGGAAGGCAAGATCGTCAAGAATCGGGTGCATCTCGACGTGCGGGTCGGTACCGGACTCGTCGGCGCGGAGCGGCTGGCCGTACTTGAGGCCGAATGCGCGCGGCTGGTCGCGCTCGGCGCGGTACGTGTGCGACTACTGCCCGCCGATGACGACAACGAATCGTGCCTCGTGATGCAGGACGTCGAGGGCAACGAGTTCTGCCTCGACTGAGTGGGCGAGTGGGCCGCGCATGAGGATGCGCGGCAGCGGACGGTGATGATCTTCTCGGCGAACAGACGGCTCTGTGGTCAGGTGGCCGTCACGCAGAACTCGTTGCCGTCCGGGTCGGCCAGCACGACGGCGCCGTCCGCGCCGCTCTCCAACCGAGTGGCCCCGAGAGAGACCAATCGATCGACCTCCGACTGCT
This sequence comes from Plantactinospora sp. BB1, assembly GCF_003030385.1. NCBI lineage: Bacteria > Bacillati > Actinomycetota > Actinomycetes > Micromonosporales > Micromonosporaceae > Plantactinospora > Plantactinospora sp. BB1. Next base: position 227,251 of record NZ_CP028159.1, read on the forward strand.
GGTCGCCGTCGGCCGGGGTAAGGACGAAGCGCTGCCGATTCCGCCCCTTTATCGGGGCCACCGGCGGCCCTCCCCACGCGACCTTGGTGCCGCCGTGCGGGGACTGGATCGCGGTCTCCTGGTCCTGGTCCCAGACCAGCGGCCAGCCCAGCGCCTCGCTCCAGAAGAGGCCGACCTCGCGGGTCCCGTCGCAGGCCAGCTCACCGAGAAAGCCGCACCCGGCGAGGAACGCGTTGTCCGGTTCGATCACGCAGAACTCGTTGCCTTCGGGGTCGGCGAGGACTATGTGCCCCTCCTCGGGTCGCTGCCCGACGTCGAGGTGGCCGGCACCGAGCTGCAACGCTCTCGCCACCGTGTGCTGCTGATCGTCCTGGCTGACGCTGGTCAGGTGGAGGTGCACGCGGTTCAGCCCCACCTTCTCCGCCCGGCTCGGGACGAACCGGAGACCAAGCTGCCCGTCCGGGCCGGGTAGCCCCACGCCGTCGGCGTCCTTCACGATCTCGCGGCCGAGCATGTCGGCCCAGAACTGCGCCAGCCGAGCCGGGTCGTGCGCATCGAACGTGATCGTCAGCAGTCCGGGAAGCATCACCGCACGGTAGACACGGGCCAGCACGACGACAAGCGGATTTGCGGAGGCGTGTCGCGTGCCTCGGTACCACGATGCGGCGCGCCATCGACATCACCACCAGGCAACCGAAGTGACCCCGGGGCAACAGCAACCGGCACGCACCACCGCCCCTCCCGCCGCGTTCCGGATCCGGCGCGCATCACCGCCCCCTCCGTCGCCTTCCGGATACCGCTGCATATTCCGGCTACGCCCGCAGATGGGATTAGGCGCTGCCGCGCCGCGACTGCCGGGGAACCGACAGCGGACGGACGGCCCGAATCGCACACTCCGGAGCACACATCGAACCATCCCGATTGGAGGCCAGATGCGACTCCGTCCCCGCATCCTCGGCACTGCCCTGGTCGCCGCGCTGGCGGCCACCGTCCTCGGCCCGCCCGCGCCGGGCCGAGCCGCTGCCGCCGACCGGTTCGGCTTCGCCTACGTCGACACTCCGGGCCTGCCGGCCACCTGGACGGTGCTCGACCCGACCCGGCAGTGGGGTAGCTGGAAGACGGCCTTCCCCGGGCTCTTCGCCGAGGGGATGCGGCAGGCGCCCGGCCGCTACCTGATCAGGTTTCCGCAGATCGGCGCCGGCTCACGCGGCAACGTACACGTCACGCCGGTGAACCGGACCGGGCACTACTGCGAGATCGTCCGCTGGGGACAGTCGGGGGCGGACGAGATCGTCGACGTGCAGTGCCACAAGCCGGGCGGGGAACGGGACGACACCCGGTTCACGGTGCTCTGGACGTACAGCTCGGGGTTGGTGCCGACGGTCGAGGGCAGTCACGCCTGGCTCCAGTGGGGACCGGCGGCGATCGTGCAGGCGTACAACTCGGCCGGCGGCGGGGTCGGCGTCGTACCGGGTGGGGTCGGGTTCTACCAGGTCCGGCTGGGCGGGGTGGGGGTGGCGGGCACGCTCGCCGGCGACCTCCAGGTGACGGCGGTGCAACCGAACGCGGGGCCGCGCCGCTGCAAGGTCGCGCGCTGGGGCGCCAGCGGCCTCGACATCATCGGGTACGTCAGCTGCTTCGACCAGACCGGCGCGCCGGTGAACAGCGAGTTCACCCTGTCGTACCACCGTGAGCGGGCCGTCTACGGCTCGTTCGGGCCGCCGAAGTACACCGGCTACTTCTTCTCCGCCGGTGCGGGCCAGACCAACTGGAACCACCCGGCCGGCGGGTTCGGGTTCAACTCGTCCGCCCCGCTCGCCCCGGCCGGCCGTTACCTGGTGACCTATCCGTTCCTGACCGAGAAGGAGACGCACGCCCAGGTGACCGGTTACGGCTCCGGCGCCAACTACTGTCACCTGACCCAACCCTGGAAGCTCTCCGCCGCCCCGGCCGCCGAGGTCGACACGCTCTGCTTCGACAACACCGGCAGCCCGGCACCGCACGACTTCCTCGGCACCTTCACCTCCCGCGAGTAGCGCCCGCCGGGCGACGTCCGGATCGTCACCGGGGGCGCAGCTGCGCCAGGATCGACGGGTCGGTGATCCGGGCGTCGTCGGCGAGCAGGAACGCCTTGCTGAGGATCAGCCCGAGGCGGTCCTCCTCGAAGGGCAGGAAGAGGTCACCGGACGTCTTCCTGCGCTCCGGCACGATGCAGAGGTAGGAGTCGTCCGGCTCCATCAGGATGTTCGCGCTGCCCAGATGGATCTTGTATGTCCGCAGTTCGCCCCGGACCACGAGATAGCGGTCGGTGAGTGTGCACCGGTCGGCGATCCGCGTCCGGGGCAGGATCCCGGCCAGCGCCTCGCGGCGGATCCGGGCGCTGCTGCCCAGTTCCCGCCTGCTCTCGTGCCGCCAGTAGTCGAGGTACCGCGTGTGCCCGTCCGTCCAGTACGGGTCGGCGGCGATCGAGGCGACCGCGACGAAGAGGTCCACGTCGCGCATCGCCTCGCTGAACAGCTCCGCCGGCACCTCGGTCAGCGGGCTCGACCGCCAGGCACCCGCGCTCGTCCGCTCGAACCACACCCGGCCGGTACCGGCACACTCCACCCCCTCCTCGCCGAGGTAGTCGGTGTGCAGCCCGACCCGCCACGTTCCGCCGGCCAGCACCCGGTACGCCTGCGCGCTGTCCCCGCCGTCCCACGGTCCGAGCATCCCGATCGTCCAGCCCCGCCCCTTCAGCAGCGCGTAGAGCTGCCGGTAGTGCACGATGTGCGCCGCGAAACGCAGCGAGTGGTCAGCGGTCTCCTCCTCGGCCGGAGTCAGCAGGTACACCTCGCGGAACGCCTGCCGCAGCGGCTGCCGCAACCGTCGCGCGGTCATCAGCTCCCGCCAGGCCCGGACCTCCTCGACCCCGGCCCGGACCGGATGCCACAACCGGATCGGCGCGTCCGGATCGGGCGGAGGCAGCGGCGCGCCCGCGACGTCCCGGAACAGCCCGCCGGACCCGTCCGGATCCCCCGTCCGCCAGTCGTCGTCCGGCAGCCCGGCCCGCCACCGCCCGGACGCGTCCGGAAACTCCCAGATCAGCCGCTTGGCCACCGACCAGCCGAGCCCGTTGCCCGCCAACCCCTCCCGCCACTGCCGGTACGGCTGCGCCGAGGCCGCCGGCAGCCCCGCCTCCAGGATCCGGGCCAACGCCGTGAGCTGCTCCCTGGCCTGCTTGACCCGGGCACGCAGCTCCTTGAGCCGCTCCGGATGGTCACGTCGGACCGACGCCGGCACGGTCGCCGAGAGCGTGCCGTCGGCGCGACGCCAGCGCAGCAGCACCTCCTCCGACGCGGTCAGCACGGCCTGGTGGTCACCGACCGGGACGACACATCCGCCGTCGGCATCGAAGCCGAGGTCGGGCAGGCGCAGCACGGCATCGGATCGCTCCGCGAGCCCGCGCTCGACCCGCTTGAGCATCCGGTCGAGCTGCTTCGGCACGCCCCGGTGCCGGACCACTCCGCGGGCGGCGATCAGCGCCGCCAGCGCCTCCGGGGTGGGGAAGTCGCCGGCGGCCCGGGCCACCTCGTAGAGCAGCGCCTGCGACGGCAGGGTGTTGGCGCTGGTCGGGGCGACCGCGACGCCGAGCAGCAACGGGCGGAGCAGTTCCGGCAGCCACGGCTCGTCGCGGAGCAGCGCGATCCGGACGGCCCGGCCGAGCGTCTCGACCTCGTCCCTGCCGAACGCCCGATCGGCCGCGTACGGCAGCTCGCCGGCCTGGATCGCCGCCACCCGGGCGTACGCGGCGCCGAGCGCCCGCCGGGCGAAGGCGGCGTACTCGTCGATGGCGGCGAGTCGCTGCCACGCGTCGGGAAGCTGCGGCGGGCAGAGGTAGGACTGGTTCGGCCCGACCTCGGCGACCAGGAGTTGGGCGGTCGTCCCGAGCTTCGCCAGCAGCTCGAACTCGTCGCGGGCGAACGAGTGGCGCGACCAGGCGAAGAGTGTGGAGAGCACCGGCCGGGTGAGCCCACCGGCCAGCCCGGCGAGCGCGGCGACCGCGTAGGGCTCGGCGACCCGGCCGTACCCGAGCACGCCCCGGGCGATGGCACCGGCGGAGCGCCTCGCGGACTCCGGCCACGGGCCGTCGCAGCGGAGCAGGGCAGCGGTGGCGAGCCTCGGATCGGCGGCGTACGGCTCGGCTGCGGCCCGTTCCCCGAGCGTCGCCAGCAGTGCCGCGCACGACTCCGGAGTGAACGTCGGCTGCCGCTTCCGAAGCGCCTCCTCCACCGCCCAGCGCACCGCCCAGCCGGGATGCTGGACCCCGTTCACCGGGCCCGGCAGGTTGCGGGCGGCCACCACCAGTACCCCGAACTCCCGGTCGCCGACCCGGGCCAGCTCCGCCGGCTGCTGCCGGGCGGCCTGCCCCGCCTCCCGGTCGGGGTCGGTCATCCGGCGCAGCAACCCGGCCGCGTGCGGCGACAGCGGCACCGACATCACCGTCTCGTGCTCCACAGTGGACATCAGGCACCGGCCCGCGACACGACTCGCAGCATCATGGCGCCGCAGTCTAGGGCGGACCTCCGACCGTTATGGGTCCGCGCCGCTACCGGCCCTCCCCGCTACCTGCCCCGCTACGGATTCCACCCCACCACGGATTCTGCCGAGCTACGAGTTCTGCCCCCGCTACGGTCCCGCCCCGCTACGGGGTCTGCCGGGCTATGAGTTCCCGCCGGCGGCCGCGCTCAGGGCGCGCGGTCCGAGGAACAGGCCGCCACTGGCGTCGACGACCTGGCCGGTGATCCAGCGCGCGGCGTCGGAGGCGAGGAACGCGACCACCTCGGCGACGTCGTCGGCCCCGCCCAGCCGGTCGAGCGCCGTCATCCCGGCGACGAGTTCGGTCAGACCCGGCGCCTCGAAGGCCGACCCGTTGGTCGCCGTCCGGGTGGCGCCCGGGGCGACCGCGTTGACCGTGATCCCTCGGGTCCCGAGCTGGTTGGCCAGGGTCATGCTCATCGTCTCGACCGCGCCCTTCGTCATGGCGAAGGAGGTCTGGGTGGGGTTGGCCATCCGGGTCGCCACGGACGAGATCGTGATGATGCGGCCACCGTCGGGCAGCAGCGGCAGTGCGCGCTGGACGATGAAGTACGGCGCCCGCACGTTCACCGCGAAGAGGTGGTCGAACCCGGTCCGCGTCGTGACCCCGAGCGGACCTGCGGGCGGAGCCGCCGCGTTGTTGACCAGGATGTCGAGCGGCCGGCCGGCCAGGCCGGCTTCGACCCCTGCGAAGAGCGTCTCGACGTCGTCGTCGACGCCCAGCTCCGCGCGGACGGCGAGGGCGGTTCCACCGGTACGTCCGATCTCGTCGACGGTCGCCGCCGCGCCCTCCCGGTCCGTGCCGAAGTGCACGACGACCATGGCACCCCTGGCCGCCAGCCGGAGGGCGATGGCTCGTCCGATGCCGCGCGACGCCCCGGTCACCAGGGCGGTCCTACCGGTCAGGTCATTCATGGCGAGCACCCTCCAATGTTAGTTACTACCGAACTGTTAGTGACTACCAGTGCGGTAGTGTCTACCACATGCCCGACGAGTCCTCAACGCCGCGAGCGCACTCCTCGCCGCGAGCGCACTCCTCAAGGCTGCGAGCGCAGCGGCGAGCGGAAACGCAGCGGACCATCCAGGCGCACGCGGTACGGCTGTTCACCGAGCGCGGGTACGACGCCACCACCGTCGCCGACGTCGCCGAAGCCGCCGGCGTCTCCGCGATGACCGTGTACCGGCACTTCCCCACCAAGGAGGACCTGGTCCTGGTCGACCAGTACGGCCAGCTCATCGCCGAACGGATCGTGGCGTCTCCCGCCGCGCAGCCGCTGGCTCGCCGCATCGGCAGCGCGCTGATCGACGCGGCGACGTCGTTGACGGCCGGCCGCCACGGAGACGACCTGAGCGGGAACGAGCAGTTCCTGCTCGCCCGCCTCCAGCTGATGACCTCGACGCCGGCCTTGCGGGCCAGGCACCTGGACAACCAGTACGCCCTCCAGCAGGCCATCGTCGACGCGCTCACGGACCCCGCCGCCGACCCGGAGACGGCGTTCCACACCCAGGCAGCGGCCAGCGCCTGTCTCGCCGCCATGCACACCGCGCTGGTGCGCTGGGCGAAGGACGACGGCCGGAGCCAGCTACCCGACCTGATCGCCAAAGCGCTCGCCGCCGCCTTCGGCGACGACGTCGTCGACCCCCGGTCCGGAGGCCGGCGATAACGGACGCCCGAGAGAGCGGGAAACCTGAGAGAGCGGGAAACCCGGAGAGCGGACGCCCGGACGAGCGGACGCCCAAAGAGTGGACGCCCAAAGAGTGGACGCCCAAAGAGTGGACGCCGCTGGTGGCCGGTGGCAGCGGCCCGGCGGAGATCGCGTCCGGCCGGGCCGCCGGCCGACGGTCAGACCAGGCCGGCGAGCTTGTAGAGGACCAGCGAGCCGGCCACCGCGACGTTCAGGCTCAGCCCGGTGCCGACCATCGGGATCTCGACCGCCGCGTCGAGGCTGTCCAGCACCTCCGGCGGGATACCCCTCGACTCGTGCCCGAGCACCACGACGGTACGGCGCCGGGCAACCGGCAGGTCGGCGAGCCGGACCGCCTCGTCGGTCAACTCGACGCCGAGCACCCGGGAACCCGCCGCGCGCTCCGCCGCCAGCCAGCGCACGGGATCGCCGACCCGGTGTACGCAACTCGGCCGGCGCAGCGTGTTCCCGCGCGCCAGCGCCTCGTCGACCCACCGCCACGGCGGTACGGCCAGACAGGCGCCGACCGCGTCGCAGGTACGCAGCAGCGTGCCGAGGTTGGCGTGGTGCATCGGCCACAGGGGTGCCGCGACGAGGTGCCCCCAGCAGCGGTGTGCCCGGCGACGGCGGGCGGCGGCCAGTTCACGGCGGGGACGGACCCGGATCGCCGGACTCATCGGCGGACGGCGGCTCCGCCGCAGAAGATGTCGATCATTCGAGGTGTGCTTCTCGGCGCACACGGGCCATCGACGGGAAACCGTTCGCCCCAGTGTAGCGGTCGGACCTGCCGCGGTCACCGGCCGAGCACGAAGTACCCGAGTCCCAACAGTCCACGATAGACACCGACGTACTCCCGCAGCCGGGCGTCGAGCTCGTCGCGTACGCCAGCGGCCCGGGGATCGTCCGGGTACGCCCGCAGCCACTCCTCGCGGCCGGCCCGCCAGGTGCTCTCGAAGTCGTCCCACTCCCGCTGGTCCGTGGTGGAGAGGTGCAGTACCCGCCAACCGGCACCCCGGATCAGCTCCACCAGATTGGGCAGGCTGAGCACGTCGGCGCCGAAGATCTCGACCGCTTCCGGCGAGGGCGCCCGTTCCCAGAAGCCGTCGCCGAAGAGCAGCCGGCCACCGGGTCGGACCAGGTCGGCGAGGGCGGCCAGCGCGGCGGCCGTCCCGCCGAAGGCGTGTGCCGAGCCGAGGCAGAGCACCCGGTCGGCCGGTCGGCGCCAGGTGGCGGCCGGCTGAGCTACGAAGTCGACCTGCGCAAGCCCCCGCTCCCGCGCCGCCCGGCGGCCCCGCTCCAGGGCGGCTGCGTCGGTGTCCACGCCGGTGCCGAGCGCCGCCTCGCCGCCGGCCACGGCCCGCAGCAGCAGTTCGCCCCAGCCGCAGCCGAGGTCGAGCGCGGACCCGCCGGCCGGGACGTCGAGCCGGCTCAGCAACAGCTCGGCGTGCTCCTCCGACAGCGGCGTGTTCCAGCGCATCCGGGCGTAGCGGACGCTGGCGGGATCATCGGCGGGAGGCACCCGCCGAGTGTGCCAGCCGATGATCGTCACCGCACCCGGATTGCCGCTGCGGTCCGGCCAATCCGCACCCGGATTGCCGCTGCCGGTCCGACCGCCCCGTGCCCGGATCGTCGCTGCCGGTTCCACCGCCCCGCGCCCGGATCGTCGCTGCGGTCCGGCCGCGCCGCGCCCGGATGCCCGGAGACCGGCGACATCGTGCTCGGCCGGGCGGACGTCGGCTACGTCGCGGTCGGGCCGGGCATCCTGGCCGGTTCGGCCGGCATCGGAATCTGCAGGAAGGTGGTGCCACGCAGGTCCAGCCAGGCGCTGCTCGGGGTACGCACCAGCCGGAGCATGACCTCCTCGCAGGCCGGGCAGCGGGCGACCACCCCGGGCGCGTTGGTGTAGACCCGCAGCGCCGCCATCGGGCCGGTCCGGCCGCAGGAGGCGCACCGGCCGGTCGCCGTGGTCACGTCCACCGCGAAGACGTCCCGCATCGGCCCGGCCAGCATGTTGCCGTCCAGGTAGTCCATCCGCCCCGGGTCTGGTCGGAGCTGCTCGGTCATCTCGCCTCCAGGGTCCTCGGAGTCAGCCGGTCGGCCCGAACCGTTCGGTCTTGATCCGCCGGGGTTCGTGCCCGAGCGCGACCAGGATGTCGGAGACCGCCTCGACGAAGCCGGTCGGACCGCAGACGAAGTTGACCGGTTCGAGCTGTGCCGGCCAGCCATGGGTGTTGACGTCCGCGACGGCGATCCGGTGCGCCTCGGCGGAGAGTCCTTCCGGCACCTCGCGGGTGTAGACGTAGGCGACGTCGAGTCCCCGGTCGTCCCGGGCACGCCGCCGCAGCTCGTCGGCGAAGTAGACGTCCTGCTCGGAGCGGACCGAATAGATCAACCGGAACGGTACCCGGCTGTTGGCCTCGCGGCGCGCCCGGATCATCGCCATCAGCGGCGCGATGCCCGAGCCACCGCCGACCAGCAGCACCGGCGAGGGGTCGGTCATCCGCCAGACGAAGTAGCCGCCGACCGGGCCGCGAACCTCGATCTGGTCGCCGACCGAGAGGCCGTCGAGCAGGTACGGCGAGACCTCGCCCTCCGGTACCCGCTGGACGGTGACCTCGATCCGGTCGCCGTCGGCGGGCGCGGAGATCGAGTAGCTGCGCGCCGCCTGGTAGCCGTCCTCGGCGGTCAGCCGCAGGTCGACGTGCTGGCCGGGCAGGTGCCCCGGCCAGTCCGGCACCTCCAGCACCAGCGTGCCGGCGGTGGCGGTCTCGGTCCGGCGGTCGACCACCCGGGCGACCCACCAGCCGGTCCGCTTCATCAGTCTCCCTGGTACCGCTGTTCGCGCCATGGGTCACCGTAATCGTGATAGCCGGCGGTCTCCCAGAAACCGGGCTCGTCGGTCAGGCCGAGGCGGATGCCGCGCACCCACTTCGCGGACTTCCAGAAATACAGGTGCGGCACCAGCAGCCGGGCCGGGCCACCGTGCTCGGCGGGCAGGTCGGCACCGTCGTACTGGTGCACCACCCAGGCCTGGCCGTCGCGCAGGTCGTCCAGCGGCAGGTTGGTGGTGTAGCCGCCGTACGAGTGCACCAGCGCGTAGTCCGCCGCGGTGTCGACGCCGTCGAGCAGCGTGTCCAGGGAGACGCCCTGCCAGTTGGTGCCGAGCTTCGACCAGTGTGTCACGCAGTGGATGTCCACCGTCGGCGTCTCGTTGGGCAACGCCCACATCTCGTCCCAACTCCACCGGAACTCGGCGCCGGTCTCGGTGGTGATGACGAATTCCCAGTCCGTCGTCGGCACCCGGGGGGTGGGGCCGGCGGAGAGCACGGGAAAATCGTCGGTCAGGTACTGCCCCGGCGGCAGGTTCGGCCCGGACTGCCGACGCCGGCCCTGGAAGCCTGGTGACACGATGCCCACCCGCTAGTCCTACCACCTCCCGGTGCACCGCAGGTTACAACCGGCCATTTCCGGCCGAGCGGTGGCCCGGCGAAACGGCGGCGGCACAGCCGCACAGCGAACGGCGGCACAGCAGACAGCGGTACGGGCCGGAACGGCGGCGGCGCGGGAGCGTGGTCAGGACCGGTCCGGTCTGGCGGTCGCCGATCCGGTCCGCTGGTCCGGGGCCGGCCGGCCCGGCGCAGTCTCGACCTCACCCAGCACCTCGGCGGGCAACCCCGGCCAGTATGCGGAGGCGCTGTCGAGGAAGTAGTCCTGGCCCGGATCCCAGGTGTGCCCGGTGGCCCGCCGGTGGTAGACGTAGCCGAGCGGGTGGGTCCGGTAGATCCCGCCGCCGTCCCGGCGTACCCGGTCGAGCAGTCCCAAGTCGACGGACCGGGGCACCGGCCGCCAGCCGCCGGCCGCCTCCAGGTCTCCCCGGGCGATCAGGATCGTGCCGCCGGCCACCACCTCGCAGTCGGACTCGGCGGTGCCGGAGGGCCGGCGCAGCGTCACGCCCCGGGTCTCCAGGTGCACGAACTCCGATCCCTTGCCCACCAGGGTCGCCCCGGAGTAGTGCCGGGCCAGCACCAGGTCCCAGACGTGTTCGGCGGCGTAGCTGTCGTCGTCGTCGAACTTGCTGACCAGGCTGCCCCGGGCCCGCCCGGTCGCGGCACCGAGCGCCGCACCGAAGCTGGCGCTCCCCGGCACCCGGACGATCTCGTACGGCCGGCCGGAGTCGGCCAGCGTGGCCCGGACCGGTTCCGGCAGCTCGACGCCGTGCAGGCAGAGCACGATCTCCAGCTCCGGGTACGTCTGCCCGACCAGCATCCGGACCGCCTCCGGCAGCCGTTCGGGGCGCCGGGTCGACAGGATCGCGCTCACCGACGGCACCGGGCGCAGCGGCGGGAAGACCGCCGAGGTGAGCCGGGGCAGGGCGAACGCGCCGGCGTGCCCGCGCAGCGCCGCCCGCCGCTGCCGGACGCTGCGCGCCTCCAGGGCCAGCGTCCCGGCCTGCGGCACCGGGGCGGTCAGCAGGGCCCGCAGCTCCGGCGCGATCAGCCCGGCGACCCGCTCCGGCAGCGCCGGGACGGCGAGCACCGCACCGGTCATCGCGATCTGGACCAGCAGCGCCGCCACCGCCACCGGCTCGGCGTCGGGGACCTGCGGGCAGTCGACCACGGCGGTCTGGCGCAGGGTGGCGAGCACCGGCGCGGTCAGCCCGGGCCCGGCCAGCGGGTACGACCCGGCGCCCGGCCGGCGGCTCTGCGCGGCGAAGTCGAGGCGTACCCGGGGGGCGTCGGGCTGGTAGCAGTCGGGTCGACGGCCACGCGGGTTGATCCGGCGCGCGTCGACCAGTACGGCCGGGGCGGCCCCCGGCGCCTGGAGCCCGTGCCGGCTGGCCTGCCAGCACACCGCGTACGGCAGCACGCCCGCACCCTCGTCTTCGCTGCCCGCCCCCCGCAGCAGTACGTCGTGAGACCGGATGTCGGGGTTGCCGACCAGCTCGCCGAGCAGCACCGCCCCGCCCGCCGGCAGGTACGCCGGCAGCGTCGCCTGGCTGGTCAGGTTCGGCCCGGCCGGTGCCGGCAACGGCCGCTCCGGCGCCAGCGCCGGCAACGCGGCCCGCAGCACCTCGCGCAGTTGCGCCGGCCGGGACAGCCGGACGGTGACGACGGCGGTCCCCCGCCCCCGGCCGGGCAGCGCCACCCGGTGCCGGCGCAGGTGCTCCAGCGGCCCGATGCCACTCGACCAGCCGCGCCGAGGTGCCCGCCAGTACGCCACGACGACGATCGCGCGCCTGGTCGGGTGCAGGGAGGCGGGCCGGGCCAGCAGGTCCCGGAGCCGGTCGGTCGAGCCGGCGACGACCAGTACCCGGCGCAGGCCCGGGATGCGCAGTACCCGCAGGCCGACGAGACGACCGAGCCGTTCGGCCCGGCCTGGGCGGGGCGCACCCACCAGCCGCCAGTGACCGAGCCGCTCCACCCCGTGACGATAAGCCCTGTTCCGGCCGATCGGCGGCAACCGGGCGGGCCGACACGGGAACCGGTGGCGGCGACCTGGCCGCCGACGACGTCTGGACCGGGATGGGGTGCGGTGTCCTATCGTGCACGGATGATCGCACCCCGACCGGCCGGCGCCGGCCCACTCTCCGGCGTCCGGATCGTCGAACTGGCCGGCATCGGCCCCGGGCCCTTCGCCGCGATGGTCCTCGCCGACCTCGGCGCCGACGTGGTCCGGGTGGACCGGGTGGCCGAGGTCCGGCCGGAGCGGTTCGGCACCCCCCATCCCGACCTGCTGAACCGGGGTCGCCGGTCGCTCGCCGTCGACCTCAAGACGCCGGCCGGCCGGCAGGTGGTGCTCGACCTGGTCCGCAGCGCCGACGTGCTGATCGAGGGCTTCCGGCCGGGCGTCACCGAGCGGCTCGGGCTGGGCCCGGAGGACTGCCTGGCGGTGAACCCCCGACTGGTCTACGGCCGGATGACCGGCTGGGGGCAGGACGGCCCGAATGCCCGGTACGCCGGGCACGACATCGACTATCTGGCGCTGACCGGCGTACTGCACGGGATCGGCCGGGCCGGCGAGCGTCCGGTACCGCCGATGAACCTGGTCGGCGACTTCGGCGGCGGCGGGATGCTGCTCGCCCTCGGCGTGGTCTGCGCGCTCTTCGACATCCGGGGCGGCGGCACCGGACAGGTGGTGGACGCGGCCATGGTCGACGGGGTGTCACTGCTGGCCACGATGATCCACTCGATGCGCCGGATGGGCCGGTGGGGCGACGACCGCGGGGTGAACATCTTCGACGGCGGCGCCCCGTTCTACGACACCTACGAGTGTGCCGACGGCCGGCACCTGGCGGTGGGCGCGGTGGAGCCGCAGTTCTACGCCGAACTGGTCCGGCTGACCGGCTTTCCGCTGCCGCCGGACGAGGCGCTGGACCGCGACGATCCGGCGAACTGGCCGGCGCTGCACCAGGCGTGGGCCCGGCTCTTCCGCACCCGTACCCGGGACGAGTGGGCCGCGCTGCTGGAGCGGACCGACGCCTGCGTGGTGCCGGTCCTCGACTGGGCGGAGGCGCCCCGGCATCCGCACCTCGCCGCCCGGGACGTCTTCGTCGTGCACGCCGGAGCCGAGCAGCCGGCACCGGCGCCCCGGTTCAGCCGGACCCCGGGGGCGATCCGGCGGCCACCGCCGCAGCCCGGCGAGCACACCGACGAACTGCTCGGCGAACTCGGCCTCGACGCCGACCGGATCCGCCGGCTGCGTACCGACGGCGCCGTCGGCTGACGTCCCCGGCCGGCAGTGGGGGAACCTGGCGCGCCGGCGGAACCTGGCGCGGGCGTCCTCCTCCCGGTGCAGCCAGTCGAGCAGGCCCGCCGACCCGAGCGTGCCCGGTCGGCCCCGGTGCTGCGCGGTGATCCCTCCCTCCGGGTAGGCGTGAGGGTGCCCGCAACGGGTATCCGGCCGGCCGGTGAACCAGCCAACCGGCGAGGAGCGGGATCCCATGGTGACCAACGCGGACGTACTGCGGTACCTGGAGTCGATGGACTTTCCGGCGCCGAAGGAGGACATCGTCCGGGAGGCCGAACGCGCGGGGGCGCCCCGTGAGGTGCTCCAGGCGCTGCGCGGGATGCCGCCGGTGGACTACCAGAACACCGAGGAGGTGGCCCGGTCCGCCAAGACGGACCTGGCCCCGGACGCCACTCCGGCGGAGCTGGCCGCCAAGACCCGCGACCGTACGCACCAGCGGGTCGCCCGGCACATGCGCCAGATCTGACCCGCTGTTCCGCGGATGCGGCGCGGCACCTGGTACGACCCGCCCAAGGCCTCGATCCAGATGGCCGTCATCATGGTGGTCGGGGTCTGCGTCGGCATACCGGCCACCATCGTGCTGTCGCCGCTGATGGGGCCGCTGATCGGCTGGGACGCGGCGGCGGCGACCTATCTGCTGTGGGCCTGGCGGGTGCTGTGGTACAGGGATTCGCGGCAGACCGCCGAGCTGGCCGTCCGGGAGGACCCGAGCCGCCCGATACGGGACGCGGTGCTGCTGGGGGCCGGACTGGCGAGCCTGTCGGCGATCGGCATCCTGCTCGCCACCGACCACGAGGCGCGCGGCATCGACCGGGAACTGCACATCGGACTCGGCATCGTCAGCGTGCTGCTCTCCTGGACGGTGGTGCACACCGTCTTCACCTCCCGCTACGCCCGGCTCTACTACACGGGCGAGGACGGTGGGGTGGACTTCCACGAGGACGACCCGCCCCGGTACACCGACTTCGCGTACCTCTCGTTCACCATCGGGATGACGTTCCAGGTCGCCGACACCGACCTGACCACGAAGGCGATGCGGGTCACGGTGCTCGGGCACGCCCTGCTGTCGTACCTGTTCGGCGCGGTCATCATCGCCGCGACCATCAACCTGCTCGCCGGACTGGCCCAGTGACCGATCATCCGTCCCGAGTGGAGCTGGGGTACCGGACGGGGCGCCCGTCACATCCGCGCTCGCACGCGTGTCCCGGGCGCCACGTCCGCCAGTACCCCGGTGAGGTCACACGTCCGAACCGGACACGCTCACCGGACCGCGGCGGCCGGCCCGAACCAGGCTGGCTGACGCCGCCCACCCATCCTATGATGCGGGATGGACCGTTCGGTCAGGAATCCGGGAAACTGTGCGGGAAAGCACGCTCTTTCGCTGCTCAACGGGCGATTTCGTGGTATCTGTCCTCCAGGTCGATCCTGGCCAGGGTACCCACCAACCAGGCCAGTCTCTCCGACTCGCCGCCACCGGCCAACGTGGCCAGGTCGGCCGCCGAGCGTCCGAGCCCGAGCCGGCGGGCGGCGGCGAGAGCCCGACGGTCCGCGACCGGCGCCGTCTCGGCCCAGAGCGCCTGCACCTCGCGCAGAAACAGCTCGACCACCTCGGCGTCCACTCCCGGCAACTCGGCGAGCAACGCGCGCTCCCGCGCCGGCACCTGCCGGGCGGCGGTCCGCACCCGGCGCAGGTCTCCCTGGTAGCGCGCGACGAGCACCTCGGCCAGTTCACCCAGGGTGCCGGCCAACCGGTCGGCGTCGGCGCCCCGACCGTGCTCCCGGAGCACCGCCGCCCGCGCCTCCGGGCGGGACCGGGCCATCCGGGCCGGACTCTCCCAGCCCGCGTCCCGCAGCGCCCGGGCCGGCTCGACCGCCCGTCGCACGTCACCGGTGCGGCGCAGCAGGATCGCCAGGCAGAGCACCTGGAACAGGCTCGCCGGATTGTTGGTCACCCGGAGGCCGTACTCCTCGGCGAAGCCCCGGCTGCGGGCCACCAGCCGGCGGACGAGTCGCTTGCGGTCCTCGACGCTCGTCGTCGCAGTGGTCGCCATGCCGGCGACTACCCACGACGGGTCGGGCCAAAGCTGGCCGGGGCCGCCGGTTTCCGCACCGAGGGTCGGGTGCGCCGGCTCCGGGCCGACGTGCGACGCGTCCGGGTCCGGCCGGTGTGCGGTGGGTGCGGGTCTGGCCGGTGTGCGGTGCCGGCCTCAGCCGACGGTGCGGCCGTGCCGGTCGCGGCTCTTCAGCCGGGTCGTCGGCATCGGCGGAGCCGGCAGCGGTTCCGAGTCGTCGCCCTGCACCCGGCCGAACCGGAGACTGCCGGCCGCCCAGTCCGCGCGGGCCTCGGCGATCTCCTCGTGCGAGCGCCCGACGAAGTTCCACCACATCACCAGCGCGTCGTCGAAGGGCTCGCCGCCGAGCAGCATCAGCCGGGTCGGGCCGCTCGCCCGCACCACCAGCTCGGCCCGACCGGCTCCGAGGTAGAGCAGCGAGCCGGGGGTGAGCGCCACCTCGCCGACCTCGGCCGCCCCGGACATCACCAGCAGGCCGTACTCGAACCCGGCGGTGAGCGGCAACCGGGCCGTACCGCCGTCGGGCAGCCAGAGCTGCGCACCGAGCAGCGGCGAGTGCACCACCGCCGGTGACCGGACCCCGGCCAGCTCGCCGACGAGTACGGTCACCGAGTAGTCCGGCTCGGTCAGCACCGGCAACTCGGCGTGGTGCGCGAAGCCGGGCGGGCCGGACCGGGCCGCGTCGGGCAGCGCCACCCACAGTTGCAGGCCGTGCAGGGTCGGCGGATGCTCCGGTGGCGAGTACTCCGCGTGCGCGATGCCGTGGCCGGAGGTCATCACGTTGAGCTGACCCGGCCGGATGAGCTGGTCGTTGCCGAGGCTGTCCAGGTGCCGGATCTCGCCGTGCACCAGCCAGGTCACCGTCTGCAACCCGGTGTGCGGATGCGGCCCGATCCCCATGCCGGGCCGGTTGGCCACGTCGTCGGGACCGAAGTGGTCGACGAAGCACCAGGCACCGATGGTGCGGAGCTGACGCTGGGGCAACAGTCGACGCACCGTCGTGTAGCGGCCCAGCGGCACGTCGTGGCCGGGCAGCAGCACGTTGGTCGGCTCGGTGTCCGCGCCCGCCCCCGTGCCCGGCGGCAGGGTCTCCCCCGGCATCGGCTCGGTGATGCTCACCGGTCGAGCCTACGCCGCCGGGCGGGGCACCAGGCCCGAGTGACCGAGCGCGGGCGCCGCCCCGGTGCCAGACTGGCGGTATGGACCAGCCGGTGAGATTCGGCCTCAACGTGGACCCGAACGTCGGTGGCCTGGCCATCGCCGAACGGATCGCCGCGATCGCCGACAACAGCGGCATCGAGTACGTCGGTGTCCAGGACCACCCGTACAACGACGGATTCTTCGACACCTTCGCCGTGCTCACCTGGCTGGCCGCCCGGACCGATCGGGTGCACCTCTTTCCGAACGTGGCGAACCTGCCGCTGCGCCCGCCCGCGATGCTCGCCAAGCAGGCGGCCAGCATCGACGTGCTCAGTGGCGGGCGGTTCGAACTGGGGCTGGGCGCGGGCGGCTTCGCCGACGCCATCGCCGGGATGGGCGGCCCGCGCCGCGACCGAGGCACCGCCCGGGCCGCCCTGGCCGAGGCGATCGACGTCATCCGGGCGTCCTGGGCCGGTGAGCCGTACGAGTTCGCGGGCCGGCACTACACCGTGCAGGGGCTGCGCCCCGGGCCCCGGCCGGCGCACGAGATCGGGCTCTGGCTGGGTGTGGTCGGCCCGAAGGCGGTCCGGCTGGTCGGCGCGAAGGCCGACGGCTGGTCGGTGTCGGCGCCGTACGTGCCGCCGAAGCGGGTGGGCGAACTCAACCTCCTGATCGACGAGGCCGCCCGGTCGGCCGGCCGGGATCCGGGGCGGATCGTCCGGCTCTACAACGTGATGGGGCTCGTCCGCCCGGAGGACCGGGACCCGTTCCACGGCCCGGTCCGGCGCTGGGTCGAGACGCTGACCCGGCTGCACACCGAGCAGCGGCTGAACACCTTCGTCTTCTGGCCGAGCGGTGACCGGGAACGGCAATCCCGGATCTTCGCCGAAGAGGTGGTACCGGCGGTCCGCGCCGCACTGGCCTGAGCGGCACCGGCCGCCGTTCCGGCCGCCACACCCGACCCGCCCGAGCTGCCTGAGCTGCCTGAGCTGCCTGAGCTGCCTGAGCTGCCTGACACCGGGTCACCCCGACGGTGCGGGTGCGCCGTGTTGACCTCGACCGCGGTCGAGGTTGTTGACTGGCCGGCGGAGGTACCGGCGGGCCGGGCGGAGCCGCGACGCGGGCAGGTGCCGGACGAGGGCCGCAAGGGATCGGGGGGCGACCGTCGTCCGGTCGCCGACCCCGGGGGCTGCGGGCCGACCCGCCGCACTCCGGGCGGGACGGCGTCGAAGCGCGACCGGAAGGGACCGCCCTGCACGGCCCCCCGAGGCCGGCCGACCGTCGCGCCTGCCCGTCAGGCCGGTTTCCGGGCAGCCAGTCGTTCGATCAGGCCGAGCCGGAGCCGGTCCCGGGCCTCGGTGACGAAGCCGAGCCGCGCGGCGAGGTCGGCGGGGCGTCCACGCAGCCAACGCCGCTCCGCGTGGTCGAGCAGCAGCAGCCGGCCGCCCGGACGGAGTACCCGACGCATCTCGGCGAGAGCCGCGGCCCGGTCGGCGACGGCACAGACCGCCAGGGTGCAGACCACGGTGTCGAAGGAGGCATCGGGAAAGGGCAACCGCTCCGCCTCGCCCTCGCGCAACTCGACCCGCCGGCCCAGCAGTCCGGCCCGGCGACGGGCCGCCGCCAGCATCTTCGGGCTGAGGTCGACGCCGACCAGTTCGACGTCCTCGGCGTACCCGGAGAGGTTGCGGCCGGTGCCGACGGCGACCTCCAGGGTCCGACCCCGGGCCCGCGCGCAAATCCATTCGCGGCTGTCCCCGATCGTCAGCCGCTCCATCCGGTCGCCCGCCCTGTCGTAGCCCGCCGCTCGCCTGTCCCAGGCCCGGCGGGCGCTCTCTCGCTTGACCATGGGGCCCACTCTGCATGTTAATGTCAACATGAAGTCAAGCCCCGTACCGGTCGAAGGCGCCGAGCTGACCATCGGCGAGCTGGCCGCCCAGTTCGGGCTGGCCACCCACGTCCTGCGGCACTGGGAGTCGGTCGGCCTGATCAAGCCGGACCGGCGGGTCAACGGCCGCCGCCGCTACACCAGCGCCCAGCTCACCCGGGTGGCGATCATCATGCGCGGCCGCGAGGTGGGCATCGGCCTCGACCAGCTCCGGATGATGCTCGGCGTGGAGGACGCGGCGGCCCGCCGGGCCGTGCTCCAGCGGCACCGCGACGAGCTGGACCGCCGGATCGCCGTCGCGACCGCCTCCCGGGACCTGCTCGACCACGCGCTCGACTGCCCGGTGGAGGACTTCCTCCAGTGCCCCGACTTCCAGCGACTGGTGCAGGGCCCCGGCTGCCGGCTCGACACCCTGACCGGAGAAGGCGCCCGACCGGACAAGACGCCCGACCGGAGAAGGCACCTGACCAGACAAGACGTCTGACCGGAGAAGGCACCTGACCAGACAAGACGTCTGACCGGAGAAGGCGCCTGAACGAGAACGCCGGAGAAAGGCGCCTGAACGAGAACGAGGGCGCCTGCCGGACGAGGTGTCTCGTCCGGCAGGCGCCCCTGCTACCCGCGGGTCGGCATGCACCGCCCGCGCGATGGTCAACCGACCGAGGTCAGCTCCCGCGAGCGGCCCCGGCGGCGGCCCTTGGCCCGCCACGCGACCGCCACCAGCACCAGCAGCGCGCCGGCGATCAGCAACATGGTGCCGAGCGCGATCTGCGGCCCGGTGCTGCTACCGGTGACCGGCAGCGGTGGTTGCGCCTGCACGATGCTGACCGTGGTGCTCGCCACCCGACCGGTGGTGAGACCGGTCGCGGTGATGGTCACGGTGCCGGTCCGGGTGAACCGGACCCGGACCGAGAACTCCCCGGTCACGTTGGCCCGGACGGTGATCGTGGTGGGATCCCGGTACACCGTCGGCGCCTGGGCGATCGGCAGCATCGCGCCGACCCCGCCGGTGTCCACCACCGCCGCCTCGGCGCCGAGCGCCAGCGGGGTACGGGTGAAGGTGAGTCGGACGAGTTCGTTACCGCCGAAGCCCGAGCCGAAGACGGTGAAGGTCTCACCCACCTCGACCGTCGGGTCGCTGACCGTCAACGCCGGTGCCTGTGGTGGGTACGGCGGTTGTGGTAGTGGTTGTGCCTGTGCGGGCGACCCCGCGATGGCGAACGCGCCCACCGTGGCGAGCGTCGCCACGGCCGAGCCGATGATGCGGGATAGCCGCATGATGGATCCTCTCTCTACTGATCGCATGACGTTCACAACGGATCGCATGACTTGTCCTGACGTGCGGGCCTACTGGCCACACGCGGGTGCGGAACTGACACGGGTGGTCCATGGGGTCGGGCCGGGAGTGAGCCACAACTCGGCTTCGCCACTGGCCTTCGGCGGGGTCAACAGCCCCATCTCCAGTACGCGGGTTCGTCCGGGTCCGACGTCGACGACCACTACGCCGACCCGGCGCCCCCGCTCGACGCCGCCGCCCATCGGCGTCGCCTTTCCGTCCAGCCGGGCCCGCAGCGGTGAGCCGCGTACCGGGCTGAAGATCGAGACCAGCACCCGGGCGGTGTACGGGTCGCCGGAGAGCGCGAGGCCGCGCACCGACTTGCTGAGCCCCGAGGAGGGCGCGGACGAGCGGAGCGTGAGCCGGAGGTGGAGTTCCCGGCTGCCGTCCGCCCGGCAGTCCCCGACGGTGAGTTCCGCCGAGCGGTGCAGGTAGTAGCCGAGCTTCGCCCCGCTGCCGTCGTTGAGGAAGACGCCGACGTTCTGCACCGACTCCTGCTCGGGCAGCACCCCGGCGAGCCGGCTGTCGACGAGTTCGCGCTGCTCGCCGGCGTGCGCGCTCCAGAACAGGATCCGGCGCTCGGCGACGGCGGTGTTGACCGCCTGCGCCACGGCGCGCGGGTTCACCGGACGCTTGAGCAGGGCGTCGAAGACCGCCCGGGCCGAGGCGGCGAAGTAGTTGTCCTGCTGGGCCGGCTTGTCGAGCCGGCGGTACGTGTCCGACAGCAGGGTACGCACCACCGTGGGGGCGGTGAGGGTCGGATGCCCCGGTACCGGCACCGGTCCGATGGCCTTGAGCAGGTAGGAGAGCGCGACCGGGTCGGTGGCGAGTACGCCGTCGACGGTGCCGCCACCGACCCGCCGGTACATCTCCCGGATCAGGGTGGCCGCGGTCGGGAAGTGCGGGGTGAGGTTCACGTCCGCCGGATAGATCCCGGGCAGGTCGGTGTAGAGCGCGCGCAGCTCGCGGCTCAGCGGCAGCGGCGGCTTGCCGTAGGTGTTCAGGTCGGTGGCCGGGCCCTGCTTGACCAGCTTAACCTCGCCCTTGCTGGCCCGGATGACGGCGTAGGCGCCGAAGATCCCGCCGGTGGCCCGGGGCTCGGCGAGGTTCTGGAAGACCGCGAGGTAGGTCCGGGTGCCGTTGGCGCCGAGCAGGGTGGGCAGCAGCGCGCCGCTGCGCCGGACGGCGGAGGTCACCTCGGCCAGCCGGTCCAGCTCGGCGCGCAACTGCGACACCGCGTCCCGGACCGTGGGCACGAGCCCGGAGGTCGGCACCGTCAGGATCCGGTCCCGGACCTGGTGGACGGTGCTGTCCGCCTCGACGAGCGTGGGCATCGCGCCGCGCAGGGCGGCCAGGTCGAGTCGTCCGGAGCTCGGCAGCAGCGTCTGCGGGTTGAGTTCGACCAGGGCGGGGAAGGCCCGCCGGGCGAGGTCGTCGACGCCGACCGCCAGCTCCCGGACCGCCGCCATGTTCCGGCCGCCGTACGGTGCGGAGCCGGCGGCGCGCCAGCCGACGTCACCGGTACGCGACCGGGCGGCGGCGGTCTGCTGTTGCAGCGCCTCCAGGGTCCGGCGGGCCTGCGCGGTCTCGCCGTCCAGCACCTGCTGGCTCAGCTCCCGGGCCAAGCTGGCGGCGTTCTCCAGGTGGCCACCGGCCTGCCAGCCGCGCAGTCCGAGCCACCCGCCGGCGACGGCCAGCAGGCAGCCGACCACGAGTGCGGTGAGCAGGGCCCGGCGGAGTTGCCGCCGGACCACTCGACGGCGCGCCGTCCGCCGTCTCGGGGACATGTCCCCCACTGCCACCACCGCTTTCGACTTACTCGGATGAAGTAGACACAACGCAGTTTGCGCCTATATCTCTATAGCAC
The DNA here is from genome assembly GCF_003030385.1 of Plantactinospora sp. BB1. Taxonomy (NCBI): domain Bacteria; kingdom Bacillati; phylum Actinomycetota; class Actinomycetes; order Micromonosporales; family Micromonosporaceae; genus Plantactinospora; species Plantactinospora sp. BB1. The sequence goes on from NZ_CP028159.1 coordinate 248,564, forward strand.
GGTGGAGAGTTCGTGGTTGGTATTTCAAGGGGTCTTATGATGCTTTTGCACTTTTATAGTGAGAAAGGCTCACGAACCGGGCAGAAGATCATTGCCGCGCCGGGCGAAGACCCAGGTCAACGCCGTCGGCGGCTGACCGCCGCCTCGGCCAGCATCTGTTCCATCTGATCGACACCGGTCCGCAGCGACATCCGGGACAGGTAACTGTCCCGGGCCCGCTGTGCCATCTCCGCACGGGCGTTACTCGGGATCACCGCGGCCAGGGCGAACCGGTCCGCCAACGCCTGCCAGTCCTCCGGCGGGCAGGAGAGTCCGGCCCGGGCCCGCTCCACCAGGTCGGCGGTGTCCCCACCGGCGGAGGCGACCACCGGCGCCCCGGCGGAGAGCGCCGCCTGCAACTTCGCCGGCACCGCACCGCGCAGCGCCGGAAGGTCCCGCAGGAGCACGAGCTGGTATTCGGCGGCGGCGTACAGGTCGGCCATCTCGGCCGGTGGACGCCAGCCGAGGAACCGGACGTTTGTCGCGCCGAGTTCCTCGGCGAGCTGCCGGGACTGCCGCTCCTCCGGCCCGGACCCGACCAGTACCAGATCGAGGTCGATCTTGCCGTTGACCGCCGCGGCGGCCCGGACCGCCGTGTCGACGCGCTGGAACGGGCCCATCGTGCCGGCGTGCATCACCGTGGTGATCCCCCGGTGCCCGATCGCCCGCCGGGCCGCCGGGGTGGTGCCCATCGGCCGGAACAGCCGCTCGTCGGTCCAGTTCAGCACCACCCGTACCCGCTCCGGATCGGCGCCCCGCTCGATCACCACGTCCCGCATCGAGGGCGAGATCACCGCGATCCCGGCCGCCGAACGGTAGATCGCCCGCATCGTCCGGGTGAGCAGTCCGTGGGTGAACCCGGCCGAGGGGTCCCGCCCCGCCTCACCGGGCGGCGGCGTCACCCCCTCCGGCCAGATGTCCTGGACGTGTACCACCGCCGGCACCCGGCGCAGCATCCGGAGCAGCGCCGCCGCCGCGTACGCGCCGGCCGGCGGGAAGTGGACGTAGAGCGCGTCCACCCCGGCCAGGAACCCGGGGGCGGCCAGCGCACTGCTCATCGCGTACGTGAGCTGCCGCGCCGCCCGCCGGGCCGCCGTACCGTCGTGGCTGGCGTACGCCGGCACCCGCCGGACGAGCACCCCGCCCTCGTCGGTCTGGTGCCGCCACCGCTGCCGGTAACCCGGGTAGACCTGGCCGGTCGGATGGTTCGGGAACCCGGTGAGCACCCGCACCTCGTGGCCGCGTGCGGCCAGCTCCTCGGCCAGGCAGCCCGGTATGAAGGCGGGCTCCGGCGGAAACCAGTACGAGATAATGCCGATCTTCATTTCTCATCCCCCGATCACCCCGCGACCGGGCGAGCCCGCGTCATCGCGGTACCCGGTCGAGCTCCTCCGTGTTGTCCGCGGACGTGGTGGCCACGGCGTCGGTCGGGGGGACGCGCACCGGGTCGGCGGCGGGTGACGCCTCGCCACGGGTGGCGAGAAGCCTCTCCACCGGCGCACCCTTGCGGTACGCCCGGTACTGCTCGACGTCGATCTTGTTTTCCTTCGACATGTTCAGCACGCAGCCGAGCACCCGGGCGGAGACCGAGTGCAGCGCCTGCGCGGCGGCGGCGGTCTGCGCGCTCGGGGTCTTGCCCTGCCGGGCCACCAGCAGCGCACCGTCGGCCTGCACCGCGACCACCACGCCGTCGGTGAAGGCCAGCAGCGGCGGGGTGTCGATGATGACGATGTCGGTCAGCTCGCGCAGCGACAGCAGCAGGTCGGCCATGGCCTTCGAGCCGAGCAGCTCGCTCGGGTTCGGCGGCACCGAGCCGCCCGGCAGCACCAGCAGGGACTTGTCGCCCCACGGTTGCAGTACGTCCTCGACCGCCACCTCGCCGATCAGCACGTCGGTCAGGCCGGCGCCGGAGCCGATCCCGAGATAGCCGGCGACCCGGGGCCGACGCAGGTCCGCGTCGACCAGCAGTACCTGCCAGCCCGCCTCGGCGAGCGTGATCGCCAGGTTGCAGGCGAGCGTGGACTTCCCCTCGGCCTGCACCGCGCTGGTCACCGCGATGACCCGGGCCGGCTCCTGGGCGTCCACGAAGCGCAGGTTGGTCCGGAGTTTCCGCATCGCCTCGGCCCGGGCCGTCTGCGCCGCCGTACCGACGATCAGCGGGTTCGACCGGGCGTGCCCGTCGTACGGGATGCTGCCGAGCAGCGGCGCCGAGGTCGCCTCCTGGAGGGTCTCGCCGTCCCGGAAGGTGGTGTCGGTCAGCCCGCGCAGCACGGAGAGCGCGGCGCCGAGCACCAGCCCGAAGACTCCGGCCAGCACGAGGTTGCGGACCGGCCGGGGGGAGACCGGTTCGGCGTTCACCCGGGGGCCGCCGACCACCTCGATCTTGATCGGTGGTTCCTTGGCCCCGGGCGGGGTCTCGATGCTGTGCACGAGTTTCACGAAGTGCGCCGCCAGTGCCTCGGTGAGGCGCAGCGCCCGGGCCTGGTCGGTGTCGGTGACCGTCGCGGAGAGCAGGACCGTGTCCGCCTCGACCCGCGCGCTGACCCGGGACCGTACCTCGTCCGCGGTGAGCCCGACCCGTTCCTCCGCCGCGACGGTCTGCGCCAACCGGTCGCTGCTGAGCAGGTCGACGTACGACTTGACCCGCTGCTGGAGAAAGAGGCTGCCCTGGTACGCGTCGGTCATGCCCTGCCCGGAGGAGGTGACGAAGAAGGTCACCGAGGAGGCGTACTGCGGGGTCGCCCGTACCGTGACGAACCCGGCGAGGCCCAGCGCGACCATGACGGTCGCGAGTACCACCCACCAGCGTTGGCGCAGCGCGCGCAGGTAAGTGTGCAGATCCATCAGCCCCGGCCTTCCGTCTCAGCACCAACCGGTCAGGGGTGCCGAAGACATCTAATGATCACGAAAAATGCGACAGTATGAAAAAGTTCCGACTTGTCGCGTCACAGTTCCTACCGAATGTAGATGATTGAGCGCCCTCAGTAGTCGCAGTCGGGCCAATACCGTCGGATAAGTACCGGCGGCGTGCCCGCGAAGCGCCGGAGCGGAGGCGCCGTCAGCTAGCCGGGACGGAACGGCAGGAACGGGGCCGACAGGCCCGCCGACAGCCGGAGACGGGCGGTCGGGACGGCGGCGGCTGCTGCGGCCCCTGCGGCTTCTGTGGCGGTGGCGGGAAAGGCGACGGAAAGACGACGGAAAGACGACGGCGCCGGCCAAACCTGGCCGGCGCCGTCGATGGTGTCCGGGACTCAACGCGTCGGGGGCCGCTCCCCGCCCTCGTCCGCCTCGTCCACCTGGTCCGAGTCGGCGAGCGCCTCCCGGAACTCGCGCGACAGGTCCGAGCCGGGCACGGCGACGTCCTCGGCCTCCTCGGCGACCACGTCCCGCTTGTGCGGCCGTTCCGGCTCGGGCAACGCCACGTCGCCAGCGAACCCGTACTCGTTCGGCTCATCGTGCCTGGTCATGCAGTGATCCTCCGTTCGGGCCACGCTCCGCCGGACAGCCCGCTGGCCGTCGAACCAGCTACCCGGATCCCGGCCGTCCCACACCGGGATCGGTCAGGTCAGTTGGTGGACCGCGTCCACCAGCAGCCAGATGCCGCAGATTCCGAAGAGCGCGCTGGCGCCGTACCGGATGGTCTTTTCCGGCAGGCGGCGGCCGAGGAGCCGGCCGACGCCGATGGCCAGGGCGTCGGCGGCGACCATGCCGACGGTGGAGCCGAGCCAGGTGCCGAACCAACCGTGCTGGGTGGCCAGGGTGATCGTCGCCAGCATGGTCTTGTCGCCGAGTTCGGCCAGGAAGAAGGCGATCGAGACCGCGATGATCGCGGAGCGGCGGGTCCGTTCCGCCTTGCGCCGCTCCTCCTCGGTGAGCGAGTCGCCGCGCAGCGTCCAGAGCCCGAAGCCGAGGAAGGCCAGCCCGGCGACGAGGGCGATCCAGCCGGTGGGGAGCGCGGCGCCGAGCCCGACGCCGAGGGCGACCGAGGCCAGGTGCACGACCGAGGTCGCCACGGTGATCCCGATGATCACCGGTAACGCCTTGAACCGGGTGGCGAAGGTCAACGCCATCAACTGCGACTTGTCGCCCAACTCGGCCACGAAGATGACGCCGAAGCTGATCGCCAAGGCGGTGTTGAAGTCCTCCATGTCACCCTTCCCGGTCGATGCCGGGCGGGGGCGTGGGCGACCTCGACCCGGCATTACTGCCTGAGTCGAAGGTCTCGCCCGCCCCACCGGGGGTGAGGCCGCGTGGCCGGGTGCGCGACGCGCGCACACCAGTATGTCGACCACGACGTTGGGAGCTACTCCCCTTCGCTGCCGACGACCCTACCCGAGTACGCCGGGCGGCGCCCACGCACCCTCGGCGGTCCGATGAGCACGGCCGGGGGCCGACGGCGCGCCCCGGCGGCCGGTCGGGTCCCGGGCGGGTCGGGTGGCGCGCAGGGCAGTCAGCTGGCGGGTCAGCTGGCCCGCAGGGCGGTCAGCATCCGGGTCAGGGCGGTGACGGTCTCCGTGACGTCCTCCGGCCGTTTTGAGGTCGCCAGCCAGAGGGCCGCCTCGTTCATCGCGCCGGAGAGCAGCCGGGTCAGTGGTGCGACCGGCTGTGGGGCGAGCACCCCGGTCTCGATCAGCGTGCCGAGTGCCTCGGTCAGGTGGCGCGCCGAGTTGGCCTCGTCCAGCGCTCGCCACTGCGCCCAACCCAGTACCGCCGGTCCGTCGACCAACATGATCCGCTGTACCTCCGGGTCGGTGCTGGCGGCCAGGAACGCCTCGCAGCCGGCGGTGAACCGGGTCCACGGATCGTCCCTGGCCTCGGCCGCCGCGACCACCCGCCCGGCGACCTCCTGCTGCACCTCGGCCAGGACCGCGTGGAACAGCGCCGCCTTGCCGTCGAAGTGGTGGTAGAGCGCGCCCTTGGTGACCCCGGCGGCTTGGACGACCTCCGCCAGCCCGACCCCGGCGTATCCCCGGGCCGCGAAGAGCCGCCGGCCCTCGCGCAGCAGGGTCTGCCGGGTCTGCTCCCGCTGTTGCCGCCGACTGAGATTCGGCATCGCGCCCTCCGTTGACATACCGACGGTACGCGAACTAGCTTACCTTCACATACCAACGGTATGTGAAAAGGGGTAGTCCTCATGCTGACCAGCTTCTATCCGGTGATCTGCACCTCCCGGTTGGCGGAATCGCGGAACTTCTACACCGGGTTGCTCGGCTTCGAGCCGACCTTCGAGGCCGACTGGTACGTCAGCCTCCGGCGTCCGGGCCCGGCGGGGTACGAACTCGCACTCCTCGCCCACGACCACCCGACGCTCCCCGAGGCGTACCGCACCCCGGCGCGGGGACTACTGCTCAACTTCGAGGTGACCGACGTCGACGCCGAGTGGCGGCGACTCGTCCTCGACGCGGGACTCCCCGCCGAACTGGAACTGCGCAGCGAGGACTTCGGACAGCGGCACTTCATCGTGGCCGACCCGAACGGGGTACTGATCGACGTCATCACCCCGATCCCGCCCACCGCGACCTACGCGGAGCAGTACGTCGAGAGCTGACCGGACACCGCCGCGACCCTCGGCCCGGCTCAGTCCGCCTGGCCGAGGGTCACCGCGAAGAGGCCGGCGTCGTCGGTCCAGCGGGCCCGCACCGTGAAGCCGGCGGCGGCCAGTTCCGCGTCGACGTCCTCCGGGCGGAACTTCGCCGAGATCTCGGTGCGCAACTCCTCCCCCTCGGCGAAGGCCAGGTCGAGGTCGAGTACCCGGACCCGCATCGGCCGCCGCGCCCGCAGCCGCATCTCGATCCAGCGCCGCTCCGGGTCCCAGAGCGCGACGTGGTCGAAGGCGTCCACCTCGAAATCCGCGCCCAGTTCACGGTTGAGCACCCGCAGCACGTTGCGGTTGAACTCGGCGGTGACCCCGGCCGCGTCGTCGTACGCCGGTACGAGGATCCCGGGATCCTTGACCAGGTCGGTACCGAGCAGCAGCCAGTCGCCCCGCTCCAGTGCCGAGCGGAGCGCGGCCAGGAACTCGGCCCGCTCCGCCGGCAGCAGGTTGCCGATGGTGCCGCCGAGGAAGGCGACCAGCCGTCGGCCGCCGGTGGGCAGCCGGTCCAGATGGCGGGTGAAGTCGCCGACGATGCCGCGTACCCGCAGCCCCGGGTAGGCGGCGGCGATCTCGGCGGTCGACCGCTCCAGCGCGCTGACCGAGACGTCCAGCGGTACGAAGGTGCCGAGGTCGCCCTGCGCGGTCAGCGCGTCGAGCAGCAGGCGGGTCTTCTCCGACGAACCCGAACCGAGCTCGATCAGGGTCTTCGCGTCGGTGAGCCGGGCGATCTCCCCGGCCCGAGCCGCCAGGACGGCCCGCTCGGCCCGGGTCGGGTAGTACTCCGGCAGCCGGGTGATCTCCTCGAACAGCTCGCTGCCCCGGGCGTCGTAGAACCACTTCGGCGGCAGCCACCGGGGCGTCGCGGTGAGCCCGGTCCGGACGTCGCTGCGCAGCGCCAGCTCCAGGTCCCGTTCCTCCAGGTGTATCTCCAACGGATCCGCGGTCACCCGCACACTCCCCTCAATCGACGCCGCCGCCCCTGCGACGGGTCCTCTCGCTACGCCGGCCGCTCCCGACCGCCCACCGGGCGACCGCGATCGGCTCGCGCCCCGCTCGGCCGCTCGGCAACCCCAACTCCGGACGCGCTTCGGCACCCCCATCTCCGGCCGCTCGGCAACTCCCACTCCGGCCGCTCGGCAACTCCCACTCCGGTCGTTCAGGAACCCCCGCTCGGCCGGCTCGGCGCCGACCCCGGGCCGATCGGCGTGACGTCGACCCGGCCGGCGGCGGCGACCACGAGGTGCCCGTCCGGGACCGGCCGCCAGCCCGGTTCCTCGGTCAGCGGCTCGGAACTGACCAGCACCGACCCGCCGCCGGACCGGACCGACAGCGCGTGCCCGCAGGTGTTCGCCACCACCAGATGCCCGTCGGTGAGCAGCAGGTTCAGCCGGGCACCGGGAGCGGCGGCGGCCACCTCCCGGACCGTCTCGGCCACCGCCTCGGCCGGCCCGGCCCCGGCCCGCAGCCGGTGGCGTACCAGGGCCCAGAGCAGGGCCGCGTCGGTCGGGGCGTCCAGGGTGATCAGGTCCCGGGTCGGCAGCCGGCCGGCCAGGCTCGCGATCGAGTCCGGCCAGCCGGGTACCGCACCGTTCAGGCTGAACAGCCAGCGTCCCTCGGCGAACGGGGCGGCGGCGGTCTCCACCACCGGCATGCCGACGGTGGCCGAGCGCACCGCCGCCAGTACCGCGCCGGCCGTGGTCGCCGCGGCCAGCACCGGCAGGGTGTCGTCGGCCCAGATCGGGGTGGCCCGCCGGTAGCGCACCGGCGGGCCGTCCACCGGGTACCAGCCGACGCCGAAGCCGTCGGCGTTGACCGTGCCGCCGCCGCGCATCTCCCGGGGCGCCCAGGACTGCCGGACCAGCGAGTGCGGCGGGTCGAAGAGCAGCCCGGCCAGCGGTAGCGGAGGGCCCAGATAGGCCAGGTGACGGCACATCAGCGGGCCCGGCTCCGCCGGCCGGGCGAACGGTCGGGACGGGTCACGCCGTCTCTTCCGGCCGGGCGTCCCGGGCACACCGGAAGCCGCTGAAGATCTGCCGGCGGATCGGCAGGTCCCAGTTGCGGAAGGTACCCCGGCAGGCCACCGGGTCGGTGCCGAAGGAGCCGCCCCGGAGCACCCGGTAGTCGGAGCCGAAGAAGACCTCCGAGTACTCCCGGTACGGGAACGCGGTGAACCCGGGATAGCCGAGGAACGGGCTGGAGGTCCACTCCCAGACGTCCCCGATCAGCTGGTGTACGCCGAGCGGCGAGGCGCCCGCCGGGTACGCCCCGACCGGTGCCGGTGCGAGGTGCCGCTGCCCGAGGTTGGCGTGCTCCGGCGTCGGGTCCTCGTCGCCCCACGGGTAGCGGCGGGACCGGCCGCTCTCCGGGTCCCAGCGGGCCGCCTTCTCCCACTCGGCCTCGGTCGGCAGCCGCTTGCCGGCCCAGGCGGCGTACGCCTCCGCCTCGTGGAAGCCGACGTGCACCACCGGCTCGTCCGGGACCAGCGGACCGAACCGGCCGAACCGGGTGCAGCCCCAGCCGGCCCCGTCGCGCCGCCAGTGCATCGGTGCGGTCAGTCCGGCCGACGACCGGTGCCGCCAGCCCGCCTCGCTCCACCAGCGCTGGTCGGCGTAGCCGCCGTCGGCGACGAAGGCGAGGTACTCCGCGTTGGTCACCGGTGCCGCGTCGATGACGTACGCCGGCAGCTCCACCGGGTGGCCGGGGCGCTCGTTGTCCAGCGCCCACGGGTCGGTGGAGGTGCCCATGGTGAACCGGCCGGCCGGAACCAGCACCTCACCGGCGACCGGCACCACCGCGGCCGGCGGCTCGGGTGCGGAGAGTACCGGCGGGCCGTTGCGGAGCTGGTGGGTGGCGAGCATGGTCTCGTCGTGCTGCTGCTCGTGCTGGGCGATCATGCCGAACGCGAACCCGTCGGCGACCAGCCGGCCGTGGTCGAACCGGACGCCGTCGAGCAGGTCGAAGACCTTGTCCCGGACGGTCGCCACATAGCGTCGGGCCTCGGCCGGACCGAGCAGCGGCAGGGCCGGGCGGTCCCGGCGGGGGTGCTTGAAGGCGTCGTACAGCTCGTCGATGTCCTGGCGCACCGGCGGGCGGCCGCCGACGTCCCGGACCAGCCAGAGTTCCTCCTGGTTGCCGACGTGCGCGAGGTCCCAGACCAGCGGGGACATGATCGGCGAGTGCTGCCGGACCAGGTCGTCGTCGTCGACCGCCTCGGTGAGCCGGACGCTGCGGTCCCGGGCCCGGGTGAGTTCGGTGGCGATCCGGTCGCGCAGCGACCCGGTCGGCCCGTTGTCGGATCGGACGTCGGTCATGTCGGTCCCTTCCGCGCGGCGGCGAGCCGTCGCGCCACGATCCGGGTGATCTCCTCGCGGGTCGCCGTGGGCAGACCGGTGCGGTCCAGTGACCGCAGCGCGAGGTCGAGCAGGGTGTCGGCCGCCGTGGCCAGCAAGGGGTCCCGCAGCCCGCGCCGGGCCGCGTCGACCCACCGGCCGGCGACCGGTTCGCAGGCCGCCCGGGCGGCGTCCCGGGCACGGTCGTCCTCCAGCAGCGCCGCGAGCACACCGACCGGCGCGATCCACTCCGGGCCGGGCTGGGCGTCGAGGTAACGGATCTCCAGGTACCCCCGGGGGCGTACCGGCGGGAAGAGGGTGCTCAGGTGGTAGTCGAGGTCGTCGGTGGTGGGCGGCCGGGGCAGTGCGCCGCCGAGCCAGTCCCGGAAGGTGATCCCGGGCGGAACGGTCCAGTCCGCGCCGTCCCGGCGTACGCAGAGCAGCGGGGCCGCCAGCGCGTACCGGACCCAGGTGCCGACCGGGTCGGCGGTTTGCGACGGCGGTGACCAGGCCGGACGGGTCCGGGCCGGGTCGATGAACTGCCAGGCGGCCATCCGGGCCGAGGCCCAGCCGGTGTCCCGACCGGCGTGCCGGCGGGCGGTGGCGAAGACCGCGAGCAGCGGCGGCCCGAACGCGTGCGCGGCGGCCCACCGGTCGGCGAACCGGTCGGCGGTACCGGCGTCCAGGCAGACCTGGAGCCCGGCGGTGCTGTACATCATCGTCCGGCCGGCCGCGCCGAGCCGGTCGAAGGCACAGCGCATCGCGCGGTATCGGGGGGTGTCGACCACCGGCGTCGGCGGCCGGTGCGGATCGATGCCGGTGTCGCCGAGGACGAGACCTGCGGCGCCGAGCAGATCGGTGAGGTGGGCGAGGTCCGAGGTGGTGCTCTCGTGCAACTCGCCGAGGGAGCTACGCGGGGCGGTGGAGATTTCCACCTGGCCGCCGGGCTCCACGCTGACCGTGCCCGAACGGGGCAGCGGTTGGGCGGGACTGTCGGGATCGAGAGTGGTCGGGGCGTACGGGCCGAGTGCGGTACGGAGCCGGGCCGGGTCGACCGGTCGGCTCGGAACGGCCGCGTCGTGCACGGTCCATTCCAGTTCCACGCCGCTGAGCCTGGGCGGACCGGTCTTGAAACAGATCTTGGCGACGTAACCCTCGGCGTCCTCCACCGCCCGCAGGATCGTGCCGCTGTCCAGGTCGGATGGCATCGGCGCGGGTCCTCCCTCCTGGGGAACCGACTCCCCTTACCCGGTTTTCCGGAGCACACGCTCCGGACTGTTGCCGAGCGTGAGCGTGCATAACTTGCTCGGCATATTACTGGCTTGGTATGTTAACCGTCGTGATCACGCCGTTCGAAGTCCTCGCCGAGCCCGTCCGGCGACGCATCCTGGACCTGCTCCGCGAGCGTCCCCGCTCGGTCGGTGAGCTGACCGAGCAGTTGGGGCTGACCCAACCGGGCACCTCCAAACACCTCCGGGTGCTGCGCGACGCCGGGCTGGTGCGGGTCCGCCCGGAGGCGCAACGACGCTGGTATGAACTCTGCCCCGAACCGCTCGCCGAACTCGACGCCTGGCTCGCACCGTACCGCTGGATGTGGTCCAGCCGGATCGATGCGCTTGAACGCCATCTGAACACCATGCCATCCGGGTCCGACACTTTCCCCGACCACGAACCCGAGCGCGAGCCCGAGCGCGAGCCCGAACCGAACACCGAGGAGTTGTCGTGAACGAGAGCCTGGACACCGCCAACGGACGCCAGGTGCTGCGCATCGAGCGCCGGCTGACCCATCCGGCGGAGAAGGTCTGGCCCGCCGTCACCGAGCCCGAGCACCTCCGCGAGTGGTTTCCCGCCGAGGTACGGCTGGACCCCCGCCCCGGCGGGCGGATGACCTTCAGTTTCGGGTCCGGCCCGGACGCGCCGCCGGAGTCGGTCGGCCGGATCGAGGCGTACGACCCGCCCCGGCTGTTCGCCTTCAGCTGGGAGGAGGAACTCTTCCGGATCGAACTGCACCCGGACGGTCCGGGCTGCCTGCTGGTGTTCAGCCACGTCTTCGACGACCGGGCCGGTGCGGCGAGCTTCGCCTCCGGCTGGCGACTCTGCCTCGACGCGCTCGAACACGTGCTGGACGGCCGACCCGTCGACCAGTCGGCGCGACCGTCGGGACGGCTGCACGAGTCGTACGTCGAGCGGTTCGGGCTGGCCGACGGCGTCGCCGACACCGGCCCGGACGGCTGGCGGGTGCGCTTCGAACGGCAACTGACCCGCCCCGCCGAGGCGGTCTGGGCGGCGCTGACCGGGGCGGCACCCGACCGGCCGGCCACGCTCGGCGCACCGCCCCCGCCCGGCTTCACCACCGACGAGTTCCCGGCCGGACCGGTGACCGCGCTGGCCGCACCGACGCTGCTGGAGTACTCCTGGGAAGCCGCCGGGGTCCCGGCCGGGCGGATCCGCTGGGAACTGGCCGAGGGCACCGGCCACGGCGCCCGGCTGGTACTCGAGCAGACCGGCCCGGCCGACGCGGCCGGCGACCGGGCGACCGCGCTGGTCGCCTGGCGCTCCCGGATCGAACCGCTCGCCCGGCGGCTCGCCGAAGAGGCCGACCGGCTCGCCGGCTGACCCACCGCCGAGGACCTCGGCCGGTAGCCCGCCGCCCGAGACCTCGGCCCGGGAGCTGCCGCCGAGGACCTCGGCCGGCTCACACAGCGGAGCAGGGCCCGGCCGGACCCGGACTCGGCGGGGCGCCGGTTCGATAACGGGACGGACCGTAACGCCGCCCCCGGCTTGACACCAAGCTTGCGAATATGTGCACTTGTGACACTCCGCTCCAGCCGGCACCGGTGCCCGCTCAGCAGCCGAACCGGGCCGGCACCACCGTCACGGGGAGGCACGATGGCACGACACGCAGGCACGCCCGGCACCGACCTCCGGCTCGACCGGCGCCGGCTGCTCGGGCTCGGCATCGCCGCCGGGGCCGCGCCACTCCTCGGCGCCTGCGGCGGCGCGTCGACCAGCGGCTCGGACGAGGAAGGCTCGATCACCTTCCTCTCCACCCAGTTCACCCCTGTCGAGGAGCGGCAGCGGTTCGAGCAGATCCTCCGGGACCGGGTGCCCGGCGGCGCGGTCGCGTACAACACGGTCGAGCCGAACGTCTTCTCCTCGACCATCACCTCCCAGGTCGGTGCCGGGCGGGTCCAGGTCAGCCTCGCCGGTGGGCTGCACGGCGACTTCGCCCCGCACGCCGACAAGTTCGAAAACCTCGACGACCTCGCCGGCAAGCTCGCCGACCGGAAGTTCCCGGCCGACCTCGCCCAGCTCGGCAAGCTGGCCGGCGGCGCCACCACCTACCTGCCGTGGATGCAGGCGTCGTACGTGCTCGCCGTCAACAAGCGGGCGTTGCAGTGGCTGCCCAGCGGTGCCGACGTGCAGAACCTGACGTACGACCAGTTTCTGACCTGGGTCGGCGACGCCCGGCGGGCCAACGGCAACAAGCCGGTCCTCGGCCTGCCCTGTGGCCCGAAGGGTCTCTACCACCGGTTCTTCCAGGGCTACCTGCTGCCGAGCTTCACCGGCGGCCAGATGACCACCTTCCGCGGCCCGGAGGCGGTGCGGGCCTGGCAGTACATGGTAGAGCTGTGGGCCCAGACCGCACCCGCGTCGACCAACTACGACAACATGCAGGAGCCGTTGCAACGCGGTGAGGTGCTGATCGCCTGGGACCACGTCGCCCGGCTGGTCAACGCCCCGGGCGACAAGCCGGACGACTGGGTGATGGCGCCCGCGCCGCGCGGCCCGAAGGGGCTCGGCTACATGCTGGTGGTCGCCGGGCTGGCGATCCCGAAGGGCGCCCCCGAGTCGGACCGGGCACGCCAGGTGATCGAGGCGCTGACCACCCCGGACGTGCAGTTGGAGGTGCTGCGCCGCAACGCCTTCTTCCCGGTGGTCGAGGCCGCTCTCCCGACCGACCTGCCGCCGGCCGTGGCGCTGGAGGCCGAGGCGGTACGCCGGCAGCAGGAGGCCGAGGGTGCGGTGCTGGCCCTGCCCCCGGTGGGGTTGGGCGCCAAGGACGGCGAGGTGTCCCAGATCTTCAAGAACTGCTTCAAGGAGATCTGTCTGGACCGCCGTCCGGTGCAGCAGGTCCTCGACCGGCAGGCCCAGCAGCTCAACACCATCCTGGACGAGGTGAAGGTGCCCTGCTGGCGCCCGGACCCGGTCGCGGCGGGGCAGACGTGCCGGGTGCAGTGACCACCGCGCCGGATCCGGCGCCCACCGAACCGTCCCGGACGGCACCGGCCCGCCCGGACCGGCGGCGGGGACGTCCCCGGGTACCGACGGCGGCACTGCTGGTCGCCCCCTCGGTGATCTTCCTGGCCGCGCTCTTCCTCTGGCCGATCGTGGTCGGGGTCGGGCAGGCGTTCACCGGCGCCGACGGGCCCACCCTGGCCCACCTGCGCCGGATGCTCGACGATCCCTACTTCTGGACGGCGACCCGGAACACCGCACTGCTGATCGTCGTACTGATCCCGTTGCAGTTCGCGTTCGCGCTGACCATGGCGCTGCTGCTGCGGGAGCGGCCGAGGCTGTCGTCGTTCTACTTCTACGTCTGGTGCGTACCGCTGGCGATCAGCGACCTGGCCGCCGGGCTGGTCTGGCTGTCGATCTTCGCCGACCGTGGTTACCTGAACTCGGTCCTGGCCCACCTCGGGCTCGGCGACGGCTACGCCTGGCTCTCCTACGACAACGACACCACCATGTTCGTCGCGGTGTTGCTGGCCGAGCTGTGGCGGGCCACCTCACTGGTACTCGTGATCGTGGTGGCCGGGTTGCAGAACATCCCGCGCGACTACGACGAGGCGGCGGCGGTCTTCGGCGCGACGTACTGGCAGCGGCTGCGGTACATCATCCTGCCGCAGTTGCGCCCCAGCCTCCAGGTGGCGCTGATCCTGCGTACCATCCTCGGGTTGCAGACCTTCGCGGTCGCCCAGGCGCTCACCGGCCGGAGCTTTCCGCTGCTGGTCGGCGAGACCTACCAGTGGTACGTGGCGTTGCAGAACGAACGAGTCTCGGCGGCGATCGCCCTGGTGATCATGCTGATGTCGCTCGGCACCGCCGTGGTCTACCTGCGGGTGCTGCGCGACCCGGCCGCCACCGGCGGTGGCCGGTGAGCCGGTTGCGGGCGGCCCGGCGCCGCACGATCGCGATCCACCTCGCCTGTGTCGCGGTGACCCTCTTCATGGGGCTGCCGATCTATCTGATCGCGCTGGCCGCGCTCTCCAGCCGGGAGTCGCTGAACCGCTTCCCGCTCTCGCTGCTCCCCACCGACGTCTCCACCGAGACGATGCGGGTCTTCCTGGACAGCACCGGCGTGGTCGGCGGGTTCCAGAACTCGGTCGAGGTGGGGCTGCTCAGTCTCGCCCTGTCGCTGGTCCTCGGGGTGCCGGCCGGTTACGCCGTGGCCCGGTACGCCTTCCGGGGCCGGGAGCCGTACCAGCTCTTCCTGCTGCTCACCCGGGCGCTGCCGATCGTGGTCCTCTCGGTGCCGCTGGCCCGGGTCTTCCTGGCCACCGGGCTCTACGACACCACCTATGCGGTGGCGCTGCTGCACACCGCGCTGGCGCTGCCGACCACCGTACTGATCACGTCGGCGATCTTCGTGGCGGTGCCGGTCGAGCACGAGGAGGCGGCGATGGTCTTCGGTGCCAGTGCGCCGAGGGCGTTCGCCCGGGTGGTACTCCCGCAGGCGCTGCCCGGGATCGCCGCCGCCGCCATCTTCACCTTCGTCACCTCCTGGAACGAGGTGCTCGGGGCGGCGGTGCTCACCCTCAACCGGCGTACCCTGCCGGCGCAGGTGCTCTCGACGCTGGCCGACTCGCCGCTGGCGTTCCGGTTCGCCGGGGGCTTCGCGCTGGTCGTACCCGCCCTGGTCTTCATCGCGTTCATGCGCCGCTACTTGTTGAACATGTGGGGAACCACGATCCGCTGAGAGGGACGAACGTTGGCCGAGATCGTGCTGCGGAACCTGGTGAAGACGTACCCGGGAACCCGCTCCCCCGCCACCGACGACATCAGCCTGGAGGTGCGCGACGGCGAGTTCCTGGTCCTCGTCGGGCCGAGCGGCTGCGGCAAGACCACCCTGCTGCGGATGATCGCCGGGCTGGAGACCCCGGACTCCGGCAGCGTGCGGATCGGCGGCCGGGACGTGACGGAGCTGCCGGCCCGGCAGCGTGGCCTGTCGATGGTCTTCCAGTCGTACGCCATCTGGCCGCACATGCGGGTACGCCAGAACATCGCGTTCGGGCTGACGATGCGCAAGACGCCGAAGGCGGAGATCGACCGGCGGGTCGGCGAGGCGGCCGAACTGCTGCACCTGTCGGAATATCTGGACCGCTATCCGGCGCAGCTCTCCGGCGGGCAGCGGCAGCGGGTGGCGGTGGCCCGGGCGATCGTCACCGACGCCGACGTGCTGCTGATGGACGAGCCACTGTCCAACCTGGACGCGCTGCTCCGGATGGAGTTCCGCACCGAGTTGAAGCGGATCGTCGGCAAGCTCGGCACCACCACCGTCTACGTCACGCACGACCAGGCCGAGGCGCTCTCCCTCGGCGACCGGATCGCGGTGCTGCGCGAGGGCCGGGTGGCGCAGATCGGCCCGCCGCTGGAGGTCTACGACCACCCGGCCGACGAGTTCGTCGGCGGTTTCCTCGGCGCCCCGCCGATGAACTTCCTGCCGGCCCGGGTGGACCGGACCGACGGCCCGGCACGGTTGCGGATCGGCGACCAGTCCACCCCCGCACCACCACTGCTCGGCGACTATTCCGGTGACGAGGTCACGGTGGGGGTCCGGGCCGAGAACATCGAGGTCCACGACGCCGACGGGCCGGACCGGCTGGCGGCCCGGGTGGAGGTGGTCGAGCCGACCGGCGCGGCCATCCTGCTCACCGTGGAGCTGGCCGGCCGGCAGCTCAAGGTGCAGGCGCCGTCGACGTTCCGGATCGCCCCCGGCAGCCCGGTCTGGCTCGCCGTCGACCCGGACCGGCTGCGCTGCTACCACCCCGCCGACTCGACCGCGATCGGCGTCCCCGGCTGATCCGGCGACCGGCCCGGCCGGGGCGGTGGAGCGGTCGAGGTGCCCTCCGGGTACGGTGATCCACGGCTCCATCCGGTCGATGCCCCGCTGCCGCCGCCGCGATTGGGTACCCGCCCGCCCCGCTGGGTACGGTGTGCACGTGCTGGAATCGGGAGTCCTGCTCAGCGGGCGTTACCGCCTGGACGAGCGTGTCGCCACCGGTGGGATGGGCGACGTGTGGCGCGGTACCGACGTGGTGCTCGGGCGTCGGGTCGCGGTCAAGGTGCTGCTTCCCTCGCTGCTGGCCGACCCCGACTTCATCGCGCGGTTCCGGGCCGAGGCCCGGATGCTGGCCACCCTGCACCACCCGGGCATCGTGCAGGTCTTCGACTACGGCGAGGACGAACTGCCGACCGGCCGCACCGACTACCTGGTGATGGAGTACGTCGACGGCGAGCCGCTCTCCGCGCGGATCCGGGACACCGGCCGACTCGGCGTGGTCGACGCGATGCACGTGGTGGCGCAGGTCGCCCAGGCGCTGCACGCCGCGCACCAGGGCGGGATCGTGCACCGCGACGTCAAGCCGAGCAACCTGCTGGTGCAGGCCGACGGCACCGTCCGGCTGCTCGACTTCGGGGTGGCCCGCTCGGTCAACATCACCAGCATCACCAGCTCGAACGCGGTACCCGGGACCGCGCTCTACATGGCGCCGGAGCAGGCCGCCGGCAAGCCCGTGTCGGCCGCCACCGACATCTACGCGCTCGGCGCGGTGGCGTACCAGTGCGTGGCCGGGCAGCCGCCGTTCAGCGGGGAGAACCCGTTGCAGGTCGCGGTGAAGCACCTGCACGAGGATCCGGATCCGCTGCCGGCGGACGTACCCGCTC
Organism: Plantactinospora sp. BB1; assembly: GCF_003030385.1. Taxonomy (NCBI): domain Bacteria; kingdom Bacillati; phylum Actinomycetota; class Actinomycetes; order Micromonosporales; family Micromonosporaceae; genus Plantactinospora; species Plantactinospora sp. BB1. The sequence goes on from NZ_CP028159.1 coordinate 265,475, forward strand.
CGGTGGCCGAGTTGATCGGCCGGGCCCTGGCCAAGGACCCGGCCGACCGGTATCCGGACGCGGCGGCGATGGCGACGGCGGCCCGGGCCGCCGCGATCCACCCGGAGGTGGTGGCGGCGGACGCGGCGGGCGGCGTCGACGGCGGCGGGATCGCCCCGGCACCGTCGCCGACCGCGGTCACCGGGCTCGGCGTCCGCGCGGCGGCGGGCGGCGCCGGCCGGGCGGGCGGTGCGGGCGCGGCGAGCGGGCCGAGCACGCTGACCGACAATCCGGTGGTCGGCTCGGGCGGCCGGGACCGGGAACCGGGCATCGGCATCCTCACCCTGGCCGGGATCGCCGCCGTGGTGGGACTGGGCGCGGCGGTGGTGACCGCGGTGATCGCCCTCAAGATGGCCGACGACGCCCCGGCGACGAACGCGCCGCCGTCCCCGACGCCCAGCAGCAGTGCGACGGTGGAGGCGCACATCCCGGATCAGCCGTCGGCGACGGTACCGGACGGGCAGGAGACCAACCCGGACCGTCCTCGGGACACCCCCCGACCGCGTCCCACCACCTCGCCGAAGCCGAGCCCGACTCCGGACAGCGAGCCGACCGAGGAGCCGACCGAGTCGACGCCGCCGACGAATCCGCCGCCGACGAATCCGCCGACCGGTCCGGAGAACCCGCCGGGCAGTGGCGGGCCGGTCGAACCGGGCAACGGCTGAGCCGTACGGCATCGCACCGTTGGTAGTCTCCGCACTACAGACGGTGCGCTGGGTCGTGTCGTCGGTCAGAGCGCGAAATACTTCCCTTTATCCCCGTTTCCAAGGTGATCAACGATAAATCCCCCTAAGGTGTGCTCGACGTTGTCGAAGCCCGGTGGGAGCCCCTATGAGCAGGGAAAAGCTGGTCGTCGTTGGTCAGGGATACGTCGGCCTGCCCCTCGCGGTGGCCGCCGTGGAGTCGGGACTGGACGTGGTCGGACTCGACCTCGACACCGACCGGATCAAGCGACTCGGCAGCGGGGAATCCTTTGTCGAGGACATCTCCGACCAGCGGCTCGGCGCGGCCCTGGCCACCGGCCGCTATCTGCCCACCAGTGACTACGCCGACGCCCGGGACTTCGACGTCTGCGTGATCAGCGTGCCGACACCGCTGCGGGACGGCGTACCGGACCTCAGCTATGTGGAGCAGGCCGGGGCGGCACTCGCCCCGTACGTCCGCCCCGGCTGCACCGTCATTCTGGAGTCGACGACCTATCCCGGTACGACCGAGGAACTGCTCCGGCCACTGCTCGAGGAGGGCAGCGGGCTGCGCAGTCCGGACGACTTCCACCTCGGCTACAGTCCGGAGCGGATCGACCCGGGCAACCCGGTCTGGGGGCTGGAGAACACGCCGAAGGTGGTCTCCGGGATGGGGCCGGCGGCGCTGGACCGGGTCGACTCGTTCTATCGCCGGATCGTGGAGCGGACCGTACCGGTCGACTCGACCCGGGTCGCCGAACTCACCAAGCTGATCGAGAACACGTTCCGCCAGGTCAACATCGCACTCGTCAACGAGTTGGCCACCTTCAGCCACCAGCTCGGCATCGACATCTGGCAGGCGATCGACGCCGCGGCGACCAAGCCGTTCGGGTTCATGTCGTTCCGGCCGGGCCCCGGGATCGGCGGGCACTGCCTGCCGATCGACCCCTGCTATCTCTCCTGGCAGGTGAAGCGCCGGCTCGGCCGGCAGTTCCGCTTCATCGAGCTGGCCAGCGACATCAACCACACCATGCCGGAGTACGTGGCACAGCGGGTGATGGCCGGGCTGAGCAGCCGGGGTCGCCCGCTGCGGGGCGCCCGGCTGCTGATGATCGGCCTGGCGTACAAGAAGAACACCGGTGACCTGCGGGACTCCCCCGCGATCGACCTCGCCGGCCGGCTGCACGCGCTCGGGGCCCGGATCAGGGCGGTGGAGCCGTACGCCGACCCCCGGCACGTGCCGACCGAGCTGGCGATGGTCGAGCTGACCGAGGAAGAGGTCCGGCTCGCCGACGCGGTGGTGGTGGTCACCGACCACGACGGGCTCGACTACGACATGATCATCAAGACCGCCCGGTACGTCTTCGACAGCCGCGACCGCTGCCGCGGCCCGGTGGTCGAGCGGCTGTAACCCCCACCGAGCATGTCCGCAGAGGCGGATGGGTCGGTGCCCAGTCGCTTCGTCAAAAAGTCGGTGTCGCTTCGCCAGACGGCAGCGCGGGTCAGCGGGCGCGGGCCAGCGCGCCGACCGGCTCGACGTGCTCGGTCGGCCAGCAGCCCCGGGCCATCGCGAGCCGGTGGTAGAGGTCCCGGGTCGCCGCCACCAGCCGGGGCGTGCCGAACGCCTCCCTGGTCTCGGTCAGCGCCGTCCGACCCATCCGCCGCCGCAGCTCGTCGTCGCCCAGCAGCCGCAGCACCGCCCGGCTCAGCCCGTCGACGTCCCGGCGGTCGCAGAGCAGTCCGGTCCGGTCGTGCCGGACGACCTCGGCGGTGCCGCCCACGTCGGTCGCCACCACCGGCCGGCCGGCGTGACCGGCCTCGACCAGCGTCAGCGGCGTCCCCTCGTGGTCCGAGGTCTGCAACACCAGGTCGGCGGAGGCGTAGACCGTCTCCAGATCCGACCGCCAGGGCAGGAAGGTCACCTCGATCCGGCTGGCGGCGGCCGCCCTGACCGTCTCGGCCAACCGGTCACCCTCGCCGCAGACCACGAACCGGACATCGGAGCGGGTACGCCGGACCGCCCGGGCTACCGCGAGGAACCGGTCCGGCCGTCTGGGCGTACTCAGCGGACCGAGGTACGCCACCACCGGCCCGGTCTCGGGCAGTCCGAGGGTGCGCCGCGCCCGAGCCTGCTCGGGCAGCGGAGACAGGCTCGCCCCCGGCGGCATCACGATGTACTGGTCGGGGCGGCCGATCGAGGCGGCCAGCAGGTCGTCGCGTACCCGGGCACCGACCGCGACCAGCGCGTGGCTGGCCCGGGCCAGCACCGCCTCGGCGCCCGCGACGAGCTGGCCGGCGACCGGCGGTGACCCGGGCAACGGATGGGTGTGGAAGCTGTGCACCCGGATCGGCACCCGGCAGGTGACCGCCGCGACCCGGCCCAGCAGGCCGGCCCGCAGGTCGTGGGTGTGCACCAGGTCCGGCCGGAAGTGCCGGATCTCCGCGATCAGCGCGGCCGTGGCCCGGATGTTGTCGACCGGCCGGACCGGGCGACGGAGCGCGGGCAGCACCCTGACCGGTACGTCGGAGGCGCGCAGCCGGCGGTAGTCGCCGGCACCCGGCTCGACCGGGCCCGCGTAGAGCCGCTGCTCGAAGCGGTCCGGGTCCAGCCCACGCATCAACGCGCCGACCTGCGGCGCGGCCTCGCCCACAGCCATTCGGGAGATGATCCGCAGCACCCGAAGCGGTCGCATGACCAGACCTTTCGCGCGTCGCGGCAGGACCGATCCGGTGATCGGTCGCGCCGAAATCAACCTTTGATCCCGTTATACGCCTATCTGTAGAGATAGACCGATGATCTGGCAAATTTGGAGGGTCGACAGTGGCCGACCGGCCGGATCGGCCGATGTCGACGAAGGTCGGCGGGCCGGGTCTGCCGGTAATGTGGTCGCCCATGACAGCGCAACCCCGGGCGAGTTCCGGCCGGGCCCGGTGAGCGTCCTCCGGGTACGCGGGCGCGCCCTGCCCGACGGCGAGTGGGTCGACCTGTACGCCGACGGCGACCGCTGGACCACCGACCCGGTCCGGAACGCCGAACTGGTCGCCGAGGGGTGGCTGCTGCCCGGCCTGGTCGACGCGCACACCCACCCCGGGGCCGAGGCGCCCGGTCGACCGCTGGACGAGAAACTGCTCCGCGTCGACCTGGGCCGGCACGCCGAACACGGGGTGACCCTGATCCGCGCGCCGGGCCTGGCCGGTGAGCCACCGCCCTGGTTCGGCATCGACCCCGACCTGCCGCGCGCGGTCCACGCCGGACCCTGGATCGCCCAGCACGGCCAGTTCTTCGCCGACTGGGGCCGCCGGGCCGCCCACGCCGACCTGCCGGAGGTCGCCGCCGCCCAGGCCGCCCGTACCGGTTGGGCGAAGGTGATCGCCGACTGGCTGCCGGGCGACGACCCGCTGCCGGTGGAGGTACTCCGGGCCGTGGTGACCGCCGTGCACGACGCCGGGGGCCGGGTCGCCGTGCACACCCAGCACGCCGCGGGCGGCGCGGCGGCGGTGGCCGCCGGGGTCGACTCGGTGGAGCACGGCATGCACCTGGACCCGGTCCTGCTGCACCGGATGGCGGAGCAGGGCACCGCGTTGACCCCGACACTGTCGATCATCACCGGCGCACTCGACCGGCTGCGCGACGCCGCCGACACCCCACGTCGGCGCTGGGGCTTGTCCGGTGCCGTCGCGCACGGGCCACTGGTCGCGGCCGCCGCCGAGGCCGGGGTCACGCTGCTGGCCGGTACCGACTCCCGGCCGCACGGACGGATCGCGGACGAGGTGCGCGCGCTGGTGGCCGCCGGGGTACCCCCGCACGTCGCGCTCGGTGCCGCGTCCTGGACCGCCCGGGACTACCTCGGCCTGCCGGGCCTGGTTCCGGGCGCTCCCGCCGACGCCGTCGTCTATCCCGACGACCCCCGCGACGACCTCGACCGGCTGGACCACCCCAGCGCGGTGCTGCTGCGGGGACGACTCGTCCGGGCAGCCGCCGGATAGTCGGCAGCCGCTGCCCCGTCCCGGCCGACGGTCCAGCCCGGACTCGACCCAACCGGACCGGACCGGTGGCTCAGTGGCGTTCCAGCAGCACCACGGGGATCTGCCGGGACGTCTGCTCGGCGTACGTCCGGTACATCGGGAAGATTCCCGCCATCAACTCCCAGAGCCGGGGCCGCTCGGCAGGGTCCGCCACCCGCGCTCGGGCGGCGAACCGGTCGGCCCGGACCTGTACCCGCACCGACGGGTCTGCCCGCAGGTTGAGAAACCAGTTCGGGTGGCGGGCGGCGGCGCCGTTCGAGGCCACCACGACGTACCGGTCGTCGTCCCGGCCGTAGATCAGCGCGGTCCTGCGCAGCGCACCGGTCCGCCGTCCTCGGGTGGTGACCAGCAGGGTCGGAAAGCCCTGGTAGTCGTGTCCCTCCGCCCCGTCGGTCTCCAGATAGCGCCGGACGTGCGCCGACACCCAACCGGTGGGGCTGTCCCGTACCTCCCCCGGCGCCTCGTCCCGTTCGTCGTGCGTCCCGGTCATCGGTCTCCCCCGGCCGTCCGGCATCACAGCCTACCGCCCCCGTGCGGTGCGAGGTCCCGCACCGGAAGTGGGCGGAAGTCGTCCGCGTGGTCGGCCGCCCACTCCCGGAAGGTACGCGCCGGTACCCCGGTCACCTGCCGCACAATCTGGGTCACCGGCTCCGCTTCGCTGACCAGCCCCGCCCAGTACGCCAGCGCCCCGTCGACCTGCCTGCCGTCGCCCCACGCCGCGAGGAGTTCCCGGCGAGCCTGCTCGACCGGGATCTCCACCCAGTGCACCGGCCGGCCGATCGCCTCGCCGATCAGCCGCGCCTGCTCGGCCTGGGTCACCGGCTCCGGCCCGGTGAGCACGTACTTCCGGCCGGCGTGCCCGCGCTCGGTCAGCGCCCGGACCGCCACCGCCGCGATGTCACGTTCGTGGATCAGTGACCGGGCCGCCTCGCCGTAGACCCAGCGGACCGTTCCGGTGGCGCGGATCTGCTCCGCCCACTCCAGGGTGTTGGTGGCGAAGCCGCCGGCGCGCAGGAAGGTCCAGGTCGACCCGGAGGCCTCCACCAGCCGCTCGACCTCGCCCCAGAACCCGTTGCGGGCCGGGTCCTGGTCGTCCCGGACGTTCATCGCGGAGAGGTAGACGACGTGCCTCCCGGGTGCGGTGACGGCGTCCACGACCGCCGGGGCCAGCTCGGTGCTGAAGAACGGCCAGAGCAGGAAGACCCCGTCGACCCCGGCGGCTGCCCGGGCCAGCCCGGCCGGATCGGCGAGGTCGCCGCGGACCGGGGTGGCGCCGTCGGGCAGGTCGGCCCGGTCGGGATCCCGGACCAGCGCCCGTACGCCGACACCGGCCGCCAGCAGCCCGCTGACCACGTGCCGTCCCACGTTCCCGGTCGCGCCGATGACCAGGACTGTTCGGTTGTCGCCCATGTCGGTTCCCCTTCGTAGCAGCGGGGCCGACCGGATGTGGCCGGCCCGGGGCCCCGGTGCGGGACCGCCGACCCCAGGCTCGGACTTAAACAAAGGTTCAAGTCAAGCTAGCCTCGGCGGGGTGACGGCAATCTCTTGGCAGGCGGAGGAACTCACGATCGGCGAGCTGGCCGAGCGCAGCGGCGTACCGGCGTCGGCACTGCGGTTCTACGAGCGGCAGGGGCTGATCGGCAGCCGTCGTACCTCCGGAAATCAGCGGCGCTACCACCGCAGCACCCTGCGAAAGGTCGCCTTCATCCGGGCGTCGCAGAGCGTCGGGATCCCGCTGTCGGTCATCGGAGAGGTGCTCGGCTTCCTGCCCGAGGGCGTCGCGCCCACCCGGGAGTTCTGGCTCCGCGCATCGGAGTGCTGGAGCGCCGAACTGAACAACCGGATAGCCCGGCTGGAGCGGATGCGCGACCTGTTCACCGAGTGTGTCGGCTGCGGCTGCCTCTCCTTCGAGCAGTGCGGGCTGGTCAACCCGCGAGACGTACTCGGCGAACAGGGCTCGGGACCGCGCCGGATGCAGTGACCGGTCCCGCCGCCGCCCGCCGGACGACTCAGGCCCCGCCTCGGGCAACGGCGGCGTTTGCACGGGATCGGGCGATGGGTATCAGGTCCGCAACACTCCCGGCGGGCCGGGGCCGGCAGGGGGTTCGCAGCCGGTCAGCGCGCCGGGGCGATCCGCATTCCACCCCCGAGGAGGCTCTCATGCGTTACGGATCGATAGGCGGCGTCATCGTACTGCTCTGGCTGATCATCGGCGCGATCGCCGCCGGGCAGCGCGGCTACTTCGACCGCAGCAACGACAACTGCGCCGAGGTCGGCACCACCATCGTGACGGTGATCGCCGGACCGCTCAACTACGTCGGGTTGAACCCCGAGATCGAGTGCGACGTGCCCGAGCCGTCGCGCTGACCTGGCCGGTCAGTACCGGTCGACGGTTTCCTCGTCGTCCGCGCCCGGGTTCCCGGTGGCGAGTTCGAGCTGCACGGTGGCGATCTCCCAGGCCCGCAGCGGCAGCCGGACCGACCCGTCGACACCCACCGACAGTGCCGCGCCGGGCCGACCCAGCAGGTCGGCCCGGCGCGCCGCGCGGATCGGCCGACCGGCCCCGAGGGTGGCAACCGTGTCGGCGGGATGCTCCGCCACCACCCGCACCTCGACCAGGCCGTCCCGGTCCCGGACACTGCTCAGCACCACCCCGCCCCCGGCCACCGAGAGACCGGTCCGGGCCGGCGGGACGGCACCGCCGGCCGGACCGGTGCCGGCGAAGCTGAGGAACCCGTGCCGGTACGCCTCCGCCGCCGCCGGCACCCCTGCGGCATGCCACCCGCCCCGGAACGGCAACAGCGCGAACTCGGCCGTCCGCTCCCCCCGGCACTGTGCCGACGGCGTCGGCACCTGCGGCCCGGCCGGCTCGTCCCGCATCGAATTCCGGTTCCGGGAGAGCATCCCGACCGACCGGAGCAGGGTCAGTGCCAGTTCCCGGCCGTCGTCGACCAACTCGTACTCGCTCGGCTGGGTGAGCAGCACCGCCAGCGAGCCACCGGCACCGCCGGCCGTCACGAAGCCGGCCGCCGGATAGGTCGGCAGCGGTACCTCGCCGGAACCGCCCTCACTGGTCAGCCCGCGTGCGACGACCGCGAACTGGCCCTGCGCGTACGACACGTCGGCCCGGGACGGCAGCGGCAGGTGTGCCCGTACCCGATGGTCCGCCGACCGGTTGTCGAAGCTCACCGTCACCCGGAGGAACGGCTCGGCCGCCCGCAGCTCCAGTCGGGTCGCCACGGTCACCGACTCGGTACGCACCGAGCGGGTCCCCGCCGCCACCTCCGCGTCCACCGGCCACCGATAGGTACGCAGCACGTCGAGTACCGCCGTGACCGGTCCCTCGTGCAGGATCGCGGTCCGCACCGACTGCGGCTTGTCGACCAGCGAGTCCGTTGCCGGCGGCGCGTAGTTGTAGCTGTCCCCGACGTCTCCGCCGTCGACGATCCGGCCGAGTCCCTCGACCCGCAGCCCGTCGGGGGTGTGCAGGCCCAGTGTCCCGTCGTCGGCCACCTCCACCCGGAGCAGCCCGTTGTCCAGCGTCCGGCCCCAGGCCCGGGCCGGCGGTGGCCCCGCGTCCCTGTCGGCGAGCGTGCCGGCGTCTTCCGGATCGTTCCGGGTGGCGCCGTCCGCCGGTACCGGCCGGACGCTGGTCCAGCCGAGTGCGGGCACCTCGACCAGCGCGGCGACCGTCGCCCGGGGTTCGGCGAGGATCCGCACCCGCCACCGCCGACCGGTACCGCCCGGCCAGCCCGCCCAGCCGTTGCCCGGGTCAGCGTGCGCGACGGATCCGTGCGGCTCGGCGGCGGCCGGACGAAGATCGGTGGTGCCGGCGGTGCCGGCGGTGTCGGCGGTGTCGGTATGGGCGGTCGCCTCGGCCAGGGCCGCCCGCACCTCCGCGACGTCGAACGCCTGGTCACCGTGGCGGGCGACGTGGAAGGTGAGGGCGCCGGGCCGACCGGGGGATCCGTCGGGACCGGCCGGCCGGGGCGGCGAGACCGACCACCGGGTGACCTCCTGGCCGTACAGCTCGGTGCCGTGCAGCCGGGCCAGCACGACGGGCAGGTCGGCCTCGTCGTACCAGTCGTCGGCGAGCAGCGTCGGTGCGGCCGCCAGCCGCTGGGTGGGCACCATCCGACCGGCGCTCGTGTGCAGGGCGACCGGGGCTCCGGGGCCCGGCAGGGCGACGTCCAGCCGCACCAGCGCGGTCCGGGGGCGGGGCGTCGGGTTGAAGACCGCGTAGCCGTCCCGGGGCGTGCCGGCGGCGTACCGCCCGCCGACCAGGTCGTGCACCGCCCGGCCGAGTTGTTCCGCCTCGGCGATCCGGGTCGCCACCTGCTCGGCCGTCTCGTCACAGCCGCAGCCGGTCACCGAGTCGTGGCAGCTCGCCTCGATCAGCCGGATCCAGGCCATGTCGAGGAAGCGCTGCGCCGAGGCGTCGAACCAGAGGGTGCGCAGTGGTTCGGCGTACCGCTCGACGCAGCGTTCGGCCCGGCCCATCGCCTGCTTCAGGTGCGCCCGCACCGAGTAGACCCCGGGCAGGATGTTCGCCCGGGCGTGTGAGCGAAGTTCGCCGCGTACCTCCGGCAGGCCGGCGACCCCGGTCGGCTGCTCGGCGAAGTAGTCGGTCAGGGTGCCGAGGCGCAGCCGCAGACCGGTCCGCTCCGCCGCCTCGGCCAGCAGGTCGGGCGTGGCGGCGGCCGGGGCGCCGTGGTCGGCGCCGTACATCGCCAGCATCGGGGCCGTCGGTTCGGCGTCGTCCGGGCGCCAGGCGGCGAGCCGCTCGGCCAGCTCGGCGGCGCGGCGGGCCACCAGGGCAGGGTTGTCCACCAGGCCGGCGGCGTTGCCGTAGCCGCCGTGCAGGTATTCGGTCCGGATCGTGGTGCCGTCCGGTGCCGTCCAGGCGAAGGCGGAGCTGCGTACCCGGTCCGGCACACCCCGCCAGACGCAGGCGTGTGCCAGCCCGGCACCGGCCAGGATCTGCGGCATCTGGGCGACGTGCCCGAACATGTCGGGCAGGTAGCCGACCGGCATGGCGGCGCCGAAGCCGGCGGCCCGGCGCAGCCCCAGCTCCAGGTTGCGGACGATGTTCTCGCCGGAGCAGAGGAACTCGTCGAGCAGGATCTGCCACGGGCCGACGGCCAGCCGGCCGGCCGCGACCAGGGCGGCGACCCGGTCCCGCCGCTCGGGGCGTACCTCCAGGTAGTCGTCGACGGCGGCGAGCTGGCCGTCCAGGGTGAACCGCTGGCGCGGGTCGCGCTCCATCCGCTCGAACACCTCGTCGAGGAGCGCGACCAGGCGCAGCCGGAAGCGCTGGAACGGTTCGTACCACTCCCGGTCCCAGTGGGTGTGCGGCACCACCACAATGCTCGCCGGTACGCCCGCCCCGGCCCGCCCACGCCCGTCCGTCGTCATCCGGTCGCCGCCTCTCCACCCACCGCCGTACCGGTCAGCTCCCCGAACCGGCGGACCACCTGTTGACTGGTCACGATGTCGGCCGTGCCGCCGGCCAGCCCGGTCCGGGGCGGGGCACCCGTGGTGACCATGGCGTGGAAGGCGACGAGTTGCCGCTCGAAGGCCGAGACGTTGCCCCGGTGGACGCAGCGGCGCTCGACCCCGTCGTCCCCGTCGTTCCCGTCCCGCACGGTCAGCGTGGCCGGCCGGTCCGGCCGGTAGGGGGTCGGGAAGACCAGCTCGAACGAGCCCCGGGCGTGGTGCAGGGTGACGGTCTCCCGGTAGCCGGGGTAGTCCGGCAGGTAGAGCCAGCGGATGCCGTACCGGCCGCCCGCCGGCAGCTCGCCGCTGACCTCGACCGAGGGTTCGTGTCCGGGTGCCGGCTCGGCCGGCCAGAGCGCGACGTGCTGCACCGTGCCCGGTGCGCCGGTCAGCAGCCGGAGCAGGGACAGGTCGTGCGAGACACTGTTGATCATGATTTGGTAGAGCGCCCGGACCGCCGGGTCCGGCCCGACCGCCCGGGTCAGCAGCTCGTCGGCGCGCTCGCGCAAGCCCCGGACCCGTTCACCGTCCGCGTCGGTCGGTGTCGGTGCCAGCCGGTGGGCGGCGAGCTGCGACCCGCCGCTCGGGTGCAGCACCGTCACCTCGACCGCGTGCACCGCCCCGGCGCCGCCGATCCGGTCGAGTCGGCGGGCGAGTTCGACCACCACCGGGTCGTACTGCTTCATGTAGCCGACCATCAGCCGGTCCTCCCCGGCCGCCAGCGGGGCCAGCTCGGCGGCCTCGGCCCGGGTGTGCGCGAGCGGCTTCTCGCAGAAGACCGGTACGCCCCGGCGCAGCGCCGCCGCCGCGAGGTCGCCGTGCGAGCCGGAGGTGAGCAGCAGCACCGCGTCCAGGCCGGCGACGTCGAGCAGCTCGGCGCCGTCGACCAGCCGGCACCGCTCGGGTACGCCGTAGCGCCCGCCCACCTCCCGGGCACGGCTCGGCGACAGGTCGGCGACGGCGACCAGCTCGAAGAGGTCGCGACGGCGTTCCAGCAGCGGCAGGTGCACCGTCTGGGCGATCACGCCCAGCCCGGCGACCGCCACCCGGAGCAGCTTCCCCGGGCTCACACCCGCACCCCGCCCGTCACCGCAGACCCAGCCCGTGCAGATACTCCCGATTGGCCCGCTGCTCGGCCAGCATCGCGGCGACGTCGCGGCGGCCGGCCGGGGCGTCCTGCTCCACCACCAGCCAGCCCGCGTAGCCGATCTCGCCAAGCGCCGCCAGTACCCCGGGGATGTCCACCCCGCCGGCACCGAGCCGGCAGAACCCGCCGGCCGCCACCACCTCGGTCAGCCCGCCGCCGGCCAACCGGACCCGGTGGTGCGCGGCCAGGTCGGCGTCCTTGACGTGCACCTGACGGATCCGGGCACCCCAACGGCGTACCGCCGCCACCGGGTCACCGCCGGCCAGCCAGAGGTGACCGGTGTCCAGGCAGACCGAGACGTCGGTCAGCTCCAGCAGCCGGTCCGCCTCCTCCGCCGTCTCCACGTCCGTGCCGAGGTGGTAGTGGAACACCGGTTCGAGGCCGCGCTCCCGGCACCGGTCCGCCGCCCGCTGCACCCGGCCGGCGAAGCCCGGCCAGGCGTGCGCCGGCAGGGCCAGGCCGGGATCGTGTGGCACGCCCGGCCGGGCCATCCGGGCCGGGTCGGCCGAACAGGCCAGCGTGGGCCGGGGCGCGAACCGGGGGTCGTCGACCGGGGCCGCGCCGAAGACGTCCAGCGCGGCGTCCAGACCGGGCAGGTCGGCAGCGAACCCGTCGGGGTCGGCGAAGCGCAGATCCACCCAGCCGCCGGCCAGGCCGAAGCCGACCCGGTCCAGCCGGCGCCCGAGCCCGGCTCCGGTGCCGAGGTAGCCGAGCGGGCCGCTGTCGATGCCCCGGTAACCGGCCTCGGCCAGCCCGTCGAGCAGCTCCTCCGGGTGCAGCGGCGCCGCGTCCGGGGCGTAGATGCCGAAGCTGACCGGCGCGTTCGCCACCCGTACGGCTGCGGCCGGGGGTGCGGGGTCGTCCGTCGTCAGGCGCACAGCGCGATCACCTCCGTCCGGTACGACTCCAGCAGGTGCAGCCCGTTCACGGCGGGCAGCAGTACCCGGTCGCCCCGGATCACCTGTCGTGCCCCGTCCGGCCGGATCAGCACCGTCCCGTCGGCGTCCAGGGCGAGCAGTTCGGCACCGAGCCGGAGCAGCAGCGGCGCGTCCGGCCCGGCCGACACGGCGGTACGCCCCGCCGCCAGCCCGGCCAGCAGCGCCCCGGCGTCCGGGGCAGAGGTCGGGTCCTGCCCCGCCTCGGCCAGTACCCAGCTGGTCGGGGTGCCCGGTGCCGGGTCCCCGGGCCGGTGGAAGTCGCTGCCACCGACCGGTACGACGTCCGGCCGCCAGGCCTGCGCCCAGGCCAGCGGCGCTCCCCAGGTCCGGTCCCACCAGCCGGAGTGCCAGATCTCGGCCAGCCGGGGCCGACTCCGCAGCGGCTGCCGCCAGGCGCAGTCGACGGCGAGCGGATGGTTGATCGAGAGCAGCCCGCCGGCCAGCTCCGCCGCCGCGACCCACTCGTCGGCCGGTCTCCGGAAGTCGATCCAGCCGGTCGGGCCGAAGACGTTGGCGTGGCCGCGGTCGGTGGTCACCTCCTGGCCGGGGAGCAGGGTGACGCCGTACCGGGCGCTCGCGGCGGGCAGTTCGGGGTGGTGGCTCACCGTGTTGTGGTCGGTGACCGCGAGGAAGTCCAGGCCCTGGCCGGCGGCGAGGGCGGCAAGTTCCGGCACCGTGCTGGAGCCGTCGCTGTGCACGGTGTGCGCGTGCAGGTCACCGGCGAACCAGCGAAGCCCGTCGACGGCCGGTACGGGTCGGCCGGGTCGGCGCTCGGGCCGGGCCGGGGCGGGGGCCGGCTCCGGCGGTGCCGGTCGGGTGCCGCTGGTGGTGGCGGTGACCGTGAAGTCCAGCCCGTCCGGCGGGATCCGGTGCAGCCGGAGCAGCACCTGCCACTGCCCGGGTTCCAGCTCGCCGGGGAGATAGCCCGGGGTCGCCCAGTCGACGGCGACGGTGAACGCGTCCCGGGAACCACCGGACCAGCCCCGGAAGCCGGCCGTACCCTGGCAGCCGAGGTCCAGCACCCCGGCCTCGTGCGGATAGTCCAGCCGTACGCTCAGCGCGGCGGTGCCGGGCGGCACCTCCACCGGCAGCGGCCGGATCATCTCCGCCGCGCGGTCGTCGAGGGTCCATCGCCCCCGGTGCGTCGTCACCCGGTCCCGCACTGCCGCACCTCGATCCGCTCGTCCGTCCCGTCAGCCAGATCCGCCCACCGCACCGCCGACCACCGCCGGGGCGCCGGCCGGTGCGGCGGCGCCGAGCAGTTCGCCGTCCCGGTAGAGCAGCGAACGGCCCTCGCGCGGCAGCACCCAACCGGTGTCGCCGAGTTCCGGCTCGTGGCCCTCCGGCACCACCACCTGGAGACCGACCCCGGAGACGCCGTCCGTGTCGGGCAGGTCCAGCGAGACCAGCGAGCTGCTGCCGAGGTTCTCCACCACGACCACCCGGCCGGAGAGCGCGTCCGGCACCGGGGCGGGGTGCAGGTCGAGGTACTCCGGGCGTACCCCGTAGACCACCCGGTCGCCGTCGGCGACCAGGGTGCGGGCCGGTTCGGGCAGCGGCAGCCGGGTCCCGGCGACCAGCACCGCGTCGCCGGCCACCTCGGCGTCGAGCAGGTTCATCGGGGTGGAGCCGATGAACCCGGCCACGAAGGTGTTCGCCGGGCGGCGGAACACCTCGACCGGGGTGCCGACCTGACGGATCCGGCCGCCCTCCATCACCGCGATCCGGTCCGCCAGGGCCAGCGCCTCGGCCTGGTCGTGGGTGACGAAGACGCAGGTGACCCCGAGTTCCCGCTGCAACCGCTTGAGGAAGGTCCGGGCCTCCAGCCGGAGCCGGGCGTCGAGGTTGGAGAGCGGTTCGTCGAGCAGGAAGACCTGCGGATGGCAGGCCATCGCCCGGGCCAGCGCGACCCGCTGCTGCTGGCCGCCGGAGAGCTGGCCGGGGCGCCGGTCGAGCAGCCCGGTCAGGCCCAGCTCGGCGGCGGTCCCGGCGGCCTTGTCGCGCCGGGCCGACCGGGGCACCTTCTTGATCCGCAGCGGGTAGCCGATGTTCTCCTCGACGGTCATGTGCGGGAAGAGGGCGTAGTCCTGGAAGACCATGGCCACGTCCCGGCGACCGGGCTGGAGGTTCGTGACGTCGCGGTCGCCGATCTCGACGGCGCCCTCGGTGGCCACCTCCAGCCCGGCGATGGTCCGCAGCAGGGTCGTCTTGCCGCAGCCGGAGGGCCCGAGCAGTGCGAAGAACTCGCCGTCGGCGATGGTCAGGTCGAGCCCGTCCAGGGCCCGGACACCGCCGGGATAGACCTTGCCGAGCCGGCGCAGGGTGATGGCGGCCATCAGCGCTTGATCCCTCCGTGGAACCGGAAGCCGTACCGGCTGCTGACGAAGACGAACATCAGCACCACCGGCAGCGAGTAGAGCAGCGAGAAGGTCGAGAGCAGCGCCAGGTTCGCCTGACCGCCCTCGGTGTAGAGGGTGTACATGATCACCGCTGCCGGGGCCTTGTCCGGGTTGCGCAGCAGCAGGAACGGCACCAGAAAGTTGCCCCAGACGTTCGCCACCGCCCAGACCGCCACGGTGGCGAGCCCGGGTCGGACCATCGGCAGCACGATCTGCCAGACGATCTGCACCGGGCTGGCCCCGAAGACCCGGGCCGATTCCTCGTACGAGGTCGGCGTGCCGTCCATGAAGTCCTTCAGGATGAAGATCGCCGCCGGCAGCAGCCCTCCGCTGAGGATCAGGATCACGCCGAGCCGGGAGTCGATCAGGTTGAGCCGGAAGGCCAGCTCGTAGAGGGGCACCATGGTGGCGGTACCGGTGACGATCGAGGAGAGCAGCAGGAGTCCGTAGAGGAGCGCGTCCCGGCCCGGCATCCGTACCCGGCTCAGCGCGTACGCGGCGGAGGCGGCGAACGTCACCACCAGGACCGCCGTACCGCCGGAGAGCAGGATCGAGTTCCACAGCGACCGGAGCGCGTACGGGTTGTCCAGCAGGGCCCGGAAGTTGTCCAGGGTGAACTCGGGCAGCGAGGTGGTGATCGTCGGGGTCCGGTCGAAGGGTGCGGTGGCGAGCCAGAGCAGTGGCAGCGCGAAGAAGCCGAGCACCAGGGAGACGAAGGTGTAGCGGCCGATCTGGGCCAGCGCGCCCCGCCAGCCGAGGGTCGCCGCCGGGCCGGTCGCCGCCGGACCGGTCGGCGCGGGACGGGTCGTCGTCTCCGGGCCGGCCGTCATCGCCGGGCCTCCCGCCGCTGGCCGAGGGTGCGCAGGTAGACCAGCGCGATGACCAGGTTGATCAGCAGCATCAGGAAGGAGATCGCCGCGCCGAACCCGAGTTCACCACCGGATAGGGCGATCTTGAATACGTAGACCGGGAGGATCTCGGACCGCTGCTCGGGACCGCCCGCGGTGATCAGGAACGGGGTGAAGTCGTTGAAGGTCCAGAGGCTGATCAGCAGCAGGTTGGTCAGCACGTGCCCACGGATGCGCGGAAAGACCACGTCGCGCAGTTGCTGCCAGCCCGAGGCCCCGGCCAGCCGGGCGGTCTCCAGGTGCGACGGCGGCACGTTCTGCAGGGCGGCGCCGTAGAGCATCATCGAGAAGGCGGTGCCGCGCCAGGTGTTGAAGAGGATCACCGACAGCATCGGGTGGTCGAGCAGCCAGGCCATCCCGGGGGTGCCGAGCAGCGCGTTGAGGGTGCCGGCGTCCCGGTCCAGCAGGGCGATCCAGAGGAACGCCACCACCGAACTCGGCAGGATCCAGGCGAGCAGGACCAGCGCCTCCACCACCCGGCGTACCGGGCCGTGCCGGTCACGCAGCGACCAGGCGATCGCGAAACCCAGCCCGGCCTGGCCGAGCACCGCCGAGCCGAAGACGAACTGGAGGGTGAGCCAGAGCGAGGTACGGAACCGCTCGTCACCGAGGGCCGCGGTGTAGTTGTCCAGCCCGACCACCTGCGGGTCGGCCGCGGCCAGCCCGGTGAGCCGGTAGTTCGTGACGCCGAGGTAGATGGTCCAGAGTGCCGGGACCACCAGGAAGAGGACGATCAGCACCAGGCCGGGCAGCACGAACCCGCCCGCCAGGGTCCGGCCCAGCCCGGCGGCGTCGGCACGGCGGGCCAGCGGGGTACCCGGGTCGGCCCGGAGTGTCGCGGACCCGCCGGTGTCGACGGTGGTCGGGTCAGGAGACGACGTTGTCCGCGCCACCGACCAGCCCCGCCAGCTTCTTCTGGTAGTCCGCCGCCGCAACGTCCGGCGCCTTGCCGCCGACCACCGCCGCGGTGGCCTCCTGGATCGCCACCGACACCTGTGGATAGACCGCCAGCGGCGGCCGGGCGGCGGTGATCGGCAGGACCTTCTCGGCCACGAACCTGAGCATCGGGTCGCCGGCCAGCACCTCGTTGTTGACGTCGGTCCGGGCGGTGATCCGGGGTACCTCACCCAGCTCCGCCTTCACCGCCTCCGCCGAGTGCATGAAGGTGAGCAGCTCGAACGCCTGGGTCGGGTACTTCGAGTGCGGGTTGAGCACCCGGACGCTGCCGCCGGACATGCTGACGAAGTCCTGCCCCCGGATGCCGGCCCCGGGGTTCTTCGCCGGGATCAGCGCGTAGCCGACGGTGGCGTCCCGGTCGGCCATCTTGGCGATGCCGGCCTTCGGCTCGACGACGCTGCGCCAGAAGTAGTCGCCCTCGGCGAGGATGCCGACCTTGCCCTCGGCGAACCGCTGGAACGCCTTGTCCCGCCCCTTCGCCTCCTGTTGCAGCAGCGGGTCGCCGAGCCCGCCGGCATAGACCCTGGCATAGAAGTCGAGCATGTCCCGGACCGGTGCGGTGGCGCCGCTCCACTTGCCGTCCGCGTAGACCTCGCCGCCGGCACCGGCCAGCAGCGGCAGCGCGCCCTGCATGCTGGTCGCCTCGCCCATCGCGGTGCCGGCGTTGATCTGGATCGGGGTCACCCCGGGCAGGCTCTTCAGCCTGGTGCCGGCGTCGAGGATCTCCTGCCAGCTACGCGGTTGCCAGTCGGCGGGGAGGCCGGCCTGGCCGAAGAGCTTCCTGTTGTAGTAGAGCACCCGGCCGTCGGTGCCGATCGGGATGGCGTACCGCTTCTCCTCGAAGCGGCCGAGCCCCTGCACCGCCTCCGGGATCTGTGCCCAGCCCTCCCAGGAGTCGGTCTCCGCCCCGGCCACCTCGGAGAGTGGCTTGAGGTATCCGGCCTGGGCGAACTCCCCGACCCAGATGCCGTCGATCGAGATGACGTCGCCGCCGGACCGGGCCCGCAGGTCGAGCGCGAGCTTGGTCTTGTACTGCTCGTCGTCGACGCCGCTCGGCAGGAAGGTCACCTTCGCGGTCACGCCCTTGGCCTTCTGCGCCTCGACGAACCTCGGGATCACCCAGTTCTGGATCCACTCGGCACTGCGGGAGTTCTTGCCTCCGGCGATCGCGTTGTCGGTGATGGTCAGCGTGATGTTCTTCGCGTCCCTGCCGGCGGGCTCCGAGGAGTCCCCGCAGGCGGTGGCCGCCAGCACCATCGCCAGCACGGTGCCGACCGCGCCCGTCGCGCGGCCGACCGCCGGTCCGGTCGTACGGCCCCACCGGCGCCTGCGCCGATCTGACATGTCCGCCTCCCCGCGCCAACGATCGATCTCGAACGACCTCACCTTTGGCAGAATGTCATGACAGCCTGACGACGTAAATAGATCTACTCGAAATCCACCGGCAACCGCGAGGCGGACCGCTGACCTCGCCGTCGGCGCCGCGCGCCCCTGCCCTCCCCCGGGTGTACCGGCCGGCTCCCGGGGCGGTCAGGCCGCAGTGGAGGGCTCGCCCGACGGGCCACCGACGCCGCTCCGCGATCGCGGACGTACCGGAACAGACGTCTCCAACCAGCGGTGATTCGTATATCCGGATTTAGCAATATTGATGGTTTTCATTCGGCCGGCGGCCCTGACATTTGTCATAGGTACCCGTGCATGACGCACCTTGGGGGATGACTTAACACACTAGTAACACCTCGGACCCGACCAGGAGACTCGGATGCATCGATGGAGCACGGTCGCCCAGGGAACACCCGAGGAGCCGCGAGATGGACGAGAGATACGACGCCTACTGTGCGGTCGATCCACTGTTCTACGACTCGCTCAGCACCACCTCCGCGACCGCCGCCGCCGGGTTCACCGCCGCCGACCGGCCGGTGCCGGCCGGCTGGCAGCGCGAGCCGAGCGACGACTGGCTGATCTACGGCCCCGAGGACGGCACGCTCCCCCAGCAGGGCTGGAAGATCCACGTGTCGGCCTGTCTCGACAATGCCGACCGGATCCTGGACAGCGTCTTCGACTACTGCGTACCCCGGGGAATCTCGTTCAAGTTCCTCCGTGGCCCGCGGATGCTGCTGATGCGCAACTCGAAGTACGCCCGGCGCGGCTCCAGCGGCAAGTTCGTCACCATCTACCCCCGGGACGAGGCCGAACTCGAACTCGCCTGCAAGGAGCTCGCCGAACGGCTGGACGGCGAGGCCGGGCCGTACATCCTCAGTGACCTGCGCTACGGCGCCGGCCCGGTCTACGTCCGGTACGGCGGCTTCGCCGCCCGGTACTGCGTCGGCGACGACGGCCAGGTGGTACCCGCGATCGAGGACGGCACCGGAACCCTGGTACCGGACCGGCGCGACCCGGTCTTCCACGTACCGGACTGGGTGACCCTGCCCGAGTTCCTCGGCCCGCACCTCGCGGCCCGCAACGCGACCACCACCACGGACCTGCCGTACCGGATCGAACGGGTGATCCACTTCTCCAACGGCGGCGGCCTGTACGTCGGCCGGGACACCCGCACCGACGCCCAGGTGGTACTCAAGGAGGCCCGCCCGCACGCCGGGCTGGACGCCACCGGCACCGACGCGATCACCCGACTGCACCGCGAGGCCGAGATGCTCCGCCGGCTCGCCGACGTGCCGGGGATCGCCCGGGTGCACGACGAGTTCGTCCTCGGCGACCACCACTTCCTCGCCCTGGAGTTCGTCGAGGGCCGGGCGCTGAACAAGCTGATCGTCGAGCGCTACCCGCTGGTCGACGCGGACGCCACCCCGGCCGAGCTGGCCGACTACACCGACTGGGCACTGCGGATCCACCAGCAGGTGGAGCGGACCGTCGAGGCGATCGCGGCACACGGCATCGTCTACGGCGACCTGCACCTGTTCAACATCATGGTCGGCCCGGACGACCGGGTCACCCTGGTCGACTTCGAGGTCGCCGCGCCGGTGGCCGAGGCGACCCGCCCCGCGCTGCGCAACCAGGCCTTCGCCGCCCCGCGCGACCGGACCGGGCTGGCCGTGGACCGCTACGCCCTGGCCTGCCTCCGGCTCGCCCTCTTCCTGCCGCTGACCCAGATGGTCCGGCTCGCCCCGGCCAAGGCCGCGCACCTCGCCGACGTCGTCGCCGCGCACTTCCCGGTGCCGCGCGACTTCCTGGACGCGGCCGTCGCCGAGATCACCGGCGACGCCATCCGCACCGACGCGACGCGGACGGCCGACACGACGCGGACGGCCGACACGACGCCGACGGCCGACACAATGCCGACGGCCGACGCGACGCCGACGGCCCGCCCCGAGAAGCAGGTGCCGAACATCGGCGCCGGAGAACCGCTGCCGGCCAGCCACGCCGGGGACCCGGCGCGGGGCCGGGCCACCCACCCGGTGCCCGGGGCCGAGGACTTCGCCGCCGACCCGACGGCCTGGCCGAGACTGCGCGACCGGATCGCCGGCGCCATCCTCGCCAGCGCGACCCCGGACCGCGACGACCGGCTCTTCCCCGGCGACATCGACCAGTTCCGCACCGGCGGCCTGAACCTCGGGTACGGCACCGCCGGCGTCCTGCACGCGCTGCACGCCACCGGCGCCGGCCGGTACCCGGAGTACGAGGACTGGCTGGTGAAGCGGGCCCTGCGCCCGGCCTCCGGTACCCGCTGCGGCTTCTACGACGGACTGCACGGGGTGGCGTACGCCCTGGAGCACCTCGGCCGCCGGCAGGAGGCGCTCGACGTACTCGACATCTGCCTCGGAGAGCCCTGGGAAGAACTCGGCGAGGACCTGGTGAGTGGGCTCTCCGGCATAGCGCTCAACCTCGCCGAGATGGCGGACCGGACCGGTGAACCGACGTTACGGCAGGCTGCCTGGCGCGCCGCCGAGTTGGTCGCCGACCGGTCGGCCGACGGCGCCGGTGCGCCGGCCGGAGGCGACACCGCCGGCAGCACCGGCGCCGGGGCGCAGATCAGCGGCGGGCAGCACCCGTACGCGGGACTGACCCGGGGGCGAAGCGGCCCGGCCCTGATGTTCCTCCGGCTCTACGAGCGCAGCGGTGACACCGGACTGCTGGACCGGGCCGGTGACGCGCTCCGGCACGACCTGCGCCGGTGCGTGGTACGCCCGGACGGGGCGCTGGAGGTCAACGAGGGCTGGCGGACCATGCCGTACCTGGCACACGGCAGCGTCGGCATCGGACTGGTGCTCGACCAGTACCTCCGGCACCGGCCGGACCCGGAACTCGCCGAGTCCGCCGACGCGGTACGGCGGGCCGCCCGGGCACCGTTCTACGCACAGTCCGGGCTCTTCGCCGGACGGGCCGGCATCATCGCCTACCTGGCCGCGCGGACGCCCGACGGCAGCCACCCGACCGGGGAGCGGCCGAGCGGTGCCGAGGCGGACCGGGAGGACGACCGGACCGAACTGGACCGGCAGGTGGGCCGGCTGGCCTGGCACGCGCTGCCGTACCAGGGCTTCCTCGCCTTCCCCGGCGAACAACTGCTGCGGCTGTCGATGGACCTGGCCACCGGGAGCGCGGGCGTACTGCTCGCCACCGGGATGGCCCGGCACGACGAGCCGGTGACGCTGCCCTTCCTCGCGCCGCTGACCGGCGCGACCAGACTCCCCTCGCTGCCGCGAGGGGCACATCGGACCGAACAGTAAAGGAGGAGGTGAAACAACCATGGCGCTTCTGGACCTTCAGGGGATGGAGCTGGCCGACCGCACCGGTGGGGGCGGCGGTGGCGGCGGTAGCCGCGCGAGCCTGCTGCTGTGCGGCGACAGCTCGCTGTCCGTGACGACCTGCAACTGATCAGGTCAGCATCGGGGCCCTGGGTGGGCAGACGTCCCCGCCCAGGGCAACCCCGTGTCGACGGAAGGGTGGTACGCGTGGCCGCCGACGGGAACCGGCCGGTCCAGGCCGACGGGAACCGGCTCCTCCGGCAGGCGATCGCGTACGGCGGCGGTTGGACCGTCGCCCTCGCGGCCGCCGCGCTGCTCGGCGCGGTGGCCGAACTGCTGTTACCGGCCGCGCTCGGGCTGGCCGTGGACGCCGCGCTCGGCGGGGCGGACCGGTGGTGGCCACTCGCCGCCTGCGGTCTGGTGGTGCTGATCGTCGCCACCGACACGCTGAGCAACCTGGCCGCCGGTGCCGGCACCGCCCGCACCACCGCCCGGCTGCGGCACCGGCTGCTCGGGCACCTGCTCGCCCTCGATCCGCGCCGCGCCACCCGCTATCCGGTGGGCGACCTGGTCGGCCGGCTGGTCGGACAGGCCGCCGACTCCGGCCAGGCCGGGAGCACGGTGGTATTCGGAGTGGCCGCCGCGCTCCCCCCGCTGGGCAGCGTCGTCGCGCTGCTGCTGCTCGACTGGCGCCTCGCCGTCACGTTCGGCGCCGGGCTGCTGCTGCTCGCCGCCGGACTGCGCGCCTTCGTCACCGACGCCTCGGCCGCCGCCGCCGGCTATCTCGGGGTACAGGGTCGGATCGCCGGGCGGCTCGCCGAGGCGCTGCACGGCTCCCGCACCATCGCTGCCGCCGGCACCGTCCGCGCCGAGATCGACCGGGTACTGGAGCCGCTGCCGCAGCTGCGCGCCCACGGTATCCGCACCTGGACCACGCTGGCCCGGGCCTCCGGCCGGACGGCGGCGCTGGCCCCGCTGCTGCAACTGGCGATCGTCGCGGTCGGCGGCTGGTCGGTGGCGCAGGGGCGACTCACCCCGGGTCAGCTCTTCGCCGCCGTGCAGTACGCCGCGCTCGGCGCCGGGCTGGGCAGCATCGTCGCCACGCTCAACCGGCTGGTCCGGACCCGGGCCGGGGCGCAGCGGGTCGCCGCCGTACTGGCCGAACCGCCGAGGTCGTACGGGACGGCGCCGCTGCCCGACGGTACCGGCCGACTGGTCCTCACCGGGGTGACCGTGTACGCCGACGACGGCCGGCCGGTGCTGGACGGAATCGACCTGCGGGTACCGCCCGGCGCGACCGTCGCCGTGGTCGGCCCCTCCGGAGCGGGCAAGTCGACCCTGGCCGCGGTCGCCGGCCGGCTGCGGGACCCCGACGCCGGTGAGGTACTCCTCGACGGGGTACCGCTGCGCCGGTTCAGCCGCTCCGCGCTGCGGCAGGCGGTCGGATACGGCTTCGAACGGCCGGTGCTGGTCGGCGAGACGATCGCGGAGGCGGTCACGCTCGGCTCCGCCGCCGGCTCCGAGGCGCGGCTCGGCGCGGTGGCCCGGGCGGCCGCGATCGACGAGTTCGTCGAGCGGCTGCCGGACGGCTACCAGAGCCGGCTCGACGCGACCCCGATGTCCGGCGGCGAGGCGCAGCGACTCGGGCTGGCCCGGGCCCTGCACGCGCAGCGGCTGCTGATCCTCGACGACGCCACCTCCAGCCTGGACACCGCCACCGAGCACCGGATCGCGGCGGCGGTCGCCGCGCACCCGGATCGGCGTACCCGGTTGGTCGTGACCCACCGGGTGGCCACCGCCGCCGCCGCGGAGCTGGTCGCCTGGTTGGACGGCGGCCGGCTGCGCGGCGTCGGCCCGCACCGTCGGCTGTGGCGGGATCCGGCCTACCGGGGCGTCTTCGCCGCCTCCGCGCCACCCCGGGCGGAGCCGGCGAAGCCGCCGGTCGAGGCGGCGGAGCCATCGATCGGGCCCGCAGTGCCATCGGTCGAGCCGGCAGTGCCACCGGCCGAGGCGGCAGTGCCATCGGTCGAGGCGGCGGAGCCGCCGGTCGAGGCGGCGAAACCATCGGCCGAGGCGGTGCGATGAGCGGGGTCACCCGGTTCACCGCCACCGCGCTGCGCCGCCGGGCCCGCCCGCTCGGCCGGCTCGCCGGGTGGTCGGCCGCCGAGGCGCTGCCGACGCTGCTCGCCGGCTACCTGACCGCCCGGGCCGTCGACGACGGATTCCTGGCCGGCCGGCCGGAGACCGGGCTGGCCTGGCTGGGCGTACTGGCCGTGGCGGTGGTGATCGGCGCGGTCGGCACCAACCGGGCGTACGCCTGCCTCGGCGACGTCGTCGAGCCGTTCCGCGACGAGCTGGCCGGCCGGGTGGTCACCGGGGCGCTGCACCGGTCGACCGCCGCCGGAGCCCGGCCGGAGACCTCGGCGGTGGCCCGGCTGACCCATCAGGTGGAGATCGTCCGGGACACCTTCGCCGGACTGGTGATGGTGGTCCGGGGCTTTCTCTTCACCGCCGGGGCGGCCCTGCTCGGGCTCTTCTCGCTGACTCCGGTGGTGGCGGGGGTGGTCGCGGTACCGCTGGTCGCCGGGTTGGTGCTCTTCGCCGCCGCGCTGCCGGCGATGGTCGCCCGGCAGCGCGACTACGTCACCGCCGACGAGCGGCTCGGCGAGGCGGCCGGCGCGGCCTTCGCCGGGCACCGGGACGTGGTGGCCTGCGGCGCGCAGGAGATCGTCGCAAACCGGGTGGGCCGGCAGGTGGACCGGCAGGCCCGGGCCGAACACGCGCTGGCCCGGATGGCGGCGCTGCGCAGCCTCAGTCTCGCGGTCGGCGGCTGGCTGCCGCTGGCGGTACTGCTGCTGGCCGCCCCCTGGCTGGTCCGGCGTGGGCTCACCGCCGGTGCGGTACTCGGCGCCCTGGTGTACGTCGCCACCGGTCTCCAACCCGCGCTGCACGCGCTGGTGCAGGGCGTGGCCGGCGGCGGACTCCGGTTCGCGGTGACGCTGGACCGGATCCTCGCCGCCACCACGCTCGGATCCGACACCGACACACCCCTGAACGGTCTCGCCACTGTCGGTGCGGTCGACGCCGTGCCGCCCCGCACCGGTGCCGCCGCCGGTATTGCGTACCGGGCCGGGTCGGCCTGGGCGGAGCTGCGCGAGGTCACCTTTCGGTACGGCCCACGGGCCCGCCCGGTCCTCGACGGCTTCGACCTCACCCTCGGCGAGGGGGCGTACCTGGCGGTGGTGGGGCCGAGCGGGGCCGGCAAGTCCACCCTGGCCGGGTTGCTCGCCGGACTGCTCCGGCCGCAGGCCGGTACGGTGCTGCTCGGCGGGACCCCGATCGGTGCCGCCGATCCGGCGACGCTGGCCCGGCACCGGGTGATGATCCCGCAGGAGGCGTACGTCTTCGCCGGTACGCTGCTGGAGAACCTGCGCTACCTCTGCCCCGGCGCGGGGCAGGACCGGGTGGACGCGGCGGTGCACCGACTGGGCCTGCTGCCGCTGGTACGCCGACTCGGCGGGTTGACCGCCACGGTGGACCCGACGGCGCTCTCCGCCGGGGAACGGCAACTCGTCGCGGCGGTCCGCGCGTACCTCTCCCCCGCGCCGCTGGCGATCCTGGACGAGGCGACCTGTCATCTCGACCCGGTGGCCGAGGCGACGGTCGAGGAGGTCTTCGGCACCCGCCCGGGCGCGTTGGTGGTGGTGGCACACCGGATCAGTTCGGCGTTGCGGGCCCGGCAGGTGCTGATCCTCGACGGCGGCCGTCCGCTGTGCGGCCGGCACGACGAACTGCTGGCCCGTTCGGCGACCTATCGGGAACTGGTCGGGCACTGGCAGGGCGATCCCGTTTCCAGCGAGGTACCCGCTATATAGAGTTGTCTCGATGGCAGCCATTCGGGCACTCGGGCCTACCCAGGTACTCGGTCTCAGCGCGCTGTCGCACGACGCGTCGGCCTGTGTGGTCCGGGGTGCCGAGATCCTCTTCGCCGGCCACGCCGAACGGTACTCGCGCCGGAAGAACGATCCCGACCTCGCCCCGGGGCTGCTCGCCGAGGCGCTCTCCTTCGGCCGCCCCGACCTGATCGCCTGGTACGAGCACCCGCTGCGCAAGAAGCTGCGGCACGTACGGGCCGGGCAGTTCCGGCACGCCGTGGACGTCGAGGACCTGCCCCGCCGTTACCTGGCCCGGCTCGACCTGCCCGAACTGCGCGGCGTGCCGATCCGGTACGTCGGGCACCACCGCTCGCACGCCGCCGCCGGGCACTTCACCAGCGGCGAGCGGCACACCGCGGTGCTCACCGCCGACGCGATCGGCGAGTTCGAGACGTTCACCCTCGGCGAGTTCCGCGACGGCGTCTACCGGGTCTTCGCCCGTTGCCGCTATCCGCACAGCCTCGGGCTGCTCTACAGCGCCTTCACCCGGCGCTGCGGGTTCAAGCCGAACGAGGAGGAGTTCATCGTGATGGGGCTGGCCGCGCTCGGTCGCCCCCGGTACGTCGGGCAGCTCAAGACGGACCTGATCGAACTGACCCCGCCCACCTTCCGGCTGCGTCGCAACGTGCACCGGGGCATCGGCGACTGGCAGCCCCGGGCCGATCCGGCGGACCTGGCGGCGAGCATCCAGGCGGTGACCGAGGAGGTGCTGCTCGGGGCGGCGCGCTGGCTGCGTAGCCGGGTCGACGCGGCGACGCTGACCGTGATGGGCGGGCTGGGGCTCAACTGTGTCGCCAACGAACTGCTCGCCCGGCGCAGCGGTTTCGACCGGGTGACCCTGCTGCCGAACCCCGGGGACGCCGGGTCGAGCCTCGGCGCGGCGGCGGCGGTCCTCGGCCACCAGCTCGACTGGACCGGGCCGTACCTGGGGACCCTGATCGAGGGTGACTACCCGGTCGCGGCCCTGGCCGGGGCGCTGGCCACCCGAGGGGTGGTCGGGGTGGCACGCGGCCGGGCCGAGTTCGGTCCCCGGGCGCTGGGCAACCGCTCCCTGCTGGCCGACCCGCGCGGGCCGGACAGCCGGGACCGGGTCAACCGGGTGAAGGGGCGGGAACCGTTCCGCCCGTTCGCCCCGGTGGTCCGGCAGGAGGTCGCGGAGCGGTACTTCGACATGCCGGTCGACGCGTCGCCGTACATGCAGTTCACCGCCAGGTGTCGCGATCCCCGGGCCTTCCCCGGCATCGTGCACGTGGACGGGACGTCCCGGGTGCAGACGGTGACCCGGCGGCAGCATCCGGGCCTCTACGACCTGCTCGGCGAGTACGAGCGGCGGACCGGCTGCCCGATCCTGCTCAACACCAGCCTGAACCTCAAGGGTGAACCGCTGGTCAACGACCTGGCGGACGCCCGCCGGTTCAGCAGCCGGACGGGTGTGCCCGTGCTCTGAGCCGCCCCGGCGGATCGGCGGTGTCGCGGATCAGTCCGGTGTCGCGGATCAGTCCGGCGGCGCTGATCAGTCCGGCGTCGAGGGTCGCCGGTAGACACCGTGCCACCAGATCAACGCGAGTTCGCGGGCGAACGCGTCGTCGCCGCTGCTGTCCCCGCCGGAGCTGGCGATGTGGTCGATGATGGCGCTCTCGCCGCCCACCACGACGACCCGGGTGGCGGCGTCCACGTCGAGGTCGGCCGGGGCACGCCCCGCCCGTTGGTCCTCGGCGAGGAGCCGGACGGTGTTGTCGGAGAACCGCGCCACGCCGGTACGCCAGAAGTGGCGTACCGCCGGGTCGTAGGCGGCGACCTCGTTGACGGCGTTGATCACGGCGGCGTACCGGCGGTGTATCCCGAGTAGTTGTCGGAAGGCGTCGACCAGGGCCTCGACGCCGCTCTCCGGTCGCCAGGCGCTCGCGATGTCGAAGTTGGCGGTCTGCATCGTCCCGGCCAGTCGCATGAGCAGTTCCGACTTGTCCCGGAAGTGGGTGTAGAAGGTCGAGCGGGCCACCCCGGCCGCCTCGGCGATCCGCTGTACCCCGAGCTCGGTGAAGCTCGTCCCCTCCGCCAACAGCCGCTCGGTCGCGGCGAGGACCTGGGCCTCGACCGTGGCGCGCCGGTCGGGGTCGGGCGCGCGGCGCCGGGTGATCGATGGCATGTGGGAAATCTTAGGTCGGCCCGCCGAGGCGGCGGCGAGGCGGCGGCGGGTCGCCGAGGAGCTGGTCAGGACCGGTGTACGGCGTCGGCGGAGCGACCCGGGAGGGCGCGCTAGCATTGCCTCGGACACTGTGTCCGACGCAGTGTCCGGGACGGCTTCGGTGACCGGGCAGGAGTGGCCCAGCGCCGCGATCGAGCACGACACAAAGGGGCAGACCGTGAAATACCGCCTACTAGGGCGTACCGGAGTATGGGTCTCGGAGATCTCGCTCGGGGCGATGACCTTCGGTGGGGAGAACCACCCGATCTACCGCCAGCTGGGCGCCCTGGGCCGGGAGGACGTCGACCGGATCGTCGGCACCGCCCTCGACGCCGGGATCAACTTCATCGACACGGCCGACGTCTACAGCGACGGCGAGTCCGAGGAGCTGCTCGGCCAGGTACTCGGGCAGCGGCGCCGGGACGTCGTACTCGCCACCAAGGTGCACGCGCCGACGGGGACCGGCCCCAACGACAACGGCCAGTCCCGGCTGCACGTCATGCGGGCGCTGGAGGACAGCCTGCGCCGGCTGCGGACCGACCACATCGACCTGTACCAGATCCACAACTTCGACCACCTGACCCCGTTCGAGGAGACGCTGCGCGCCCTCGACGACGCCGTACGCCAGGGCAAGGTCCGCTACATCGGCTGTGCCAACCTGGCCGCCTGGCAGGTCAGCCGGGCGCTCGGCATCTCCGCCCGGCACGACTGGGCCGGGTTCGTCTCCGTCCAGGCGCACTACTCGCTGGTCGGCCGGGACGCCGAACGGGACCTGCTGCCGATGGCCGAGGCGGAGGGCGTCGGGCTGACGGTCTGGAGCCCGCTGGCCGGCGGCTTCCTCGCCGGCAAGACCGACCGGACCGGAACGGTCGCCGAGAACGGCTCCCGGCAGGCGCATCCGGAGTACTCCCAGTTTCCGCTGATCGACCCGGCACGCGGGCACGGGGTGCTCGACGTACTCCGGGCGGTCGCCGCCCGGCACCAGGTCAGCCCGGCCCGGGTCGCGCTCGCCTGGCTGCTGGCCCGCCCGGCGGTCACCAGCGTCATCGTCGGCGCCCGCCGGCTCGACCAACTGACCGACAACATCGCCGCGACCGAGCTGGCCCTCAGCCCGCAGGACCTCGCCGACCTCGACGAGGTGAGCAGCCTGCCGCCGGCCTATCCGAACTGGATCCAGCAGGCCTTCGCCGGCGCCCGCACGCCCCGGTAGGGCCGACCGGCGTCCCCCGGTAGGGCCGACCGGCGCCCGGGACACGACGGCGGGCGGGACGGCGACCGTCCCGCCCGCCACCGGCCTGCGATCTGCGGTCCCTCCCGGTGCCGCACCGGACGGCACGGTTCAGATCCAGCCCCTCTCCCGGGCGATCCGGATCGCCTCGATCCGGGTACGCGCACCGGTCTTGCCGGCGATCCGCGACAGATGGTTACGCACGGTACCGGCGGATAGGGACAGCTTGCTGGCGATCTCCACCACCGGCCACCCCTCGGCGGCGATCTCCAGCACCTCCACCTCCCGTTCGGTGAGCGGGTTGTCCCGGGCCAGCGCCGCGACCACCAGATCGGCGTCCACCACGGACCCCCCGCAGGCGAGCCGACGTACCGCCTCGATCACCCGCTCCGGGCCGACGTCGCTGCCGAGGAACCCGAGGCGCTGGCACTGGGCACGTAACGCGTCCCCGAGCACCCTCGGTCGACGCGGGTCCACCAGTACCAGTACCGGAGGCGGTTCGGACGGTGCGGCCCCGTTGGAGAGGGCCCCCGCCCCGAAGAGCTTGACGTCCGCGATGGCCACGTCGGGACGCTGCATCCGCAGCGCCGTGCCGATGTCCTCGGCTCGGTCGACCTCCGCGACGACCTCGATGTCGTCCTGAGTGGTCAGCACGAAGGCCAGGGCGCCACGGATGAGAGCGCCGTTCAGCGCGAGCAGCGTTCGTATCACGTTCCCCCCTGCTACTTGTCATCGCTAGATCACCCCGCGTGAACATTCAAACACGAGCACGCCGAGTGCGCCCGTTGGAGCGACCGGGGCCGCCGACGCGTTCCTCGCCGTCGGCCCCGGCCCAGGACGTGCCGGTGACGGGGCCGGTCAGATCCAACCCGCCCGCTGGGCCTGCCGGACCGCCTCCAGCCGGTTCCGCGTCCCGGTCTTGCGCAGGATCACCGAGAGGTGGTTACGCACCGTGCCGTGCGCCAGGTAGAGCCGACGGGCGATCTCCTTCAGCGGCAGGCCCTCGGCGACCACCCGCAACACCTCCAGCTCACGGCTGGTGAGCGGGCTCTCCGGCGGGTTCAGCGCGGCTACGGCGGCGACCGGGTCGAAGACCCGCTCGCCGAACGCCACCGCCCTGACCAACCGGGCCAGCTCCGCCGGGGGCAGGTTCTTGTCGACGAAGCCCCGGGCGCCGGCCCGGATCGCCCGTTGCAGCGCCTCCGGGGTCAACTGGGTACTCAACGCCAGTACCGCACTGCCCGGCGCCTCCACACCGAGCTGCGCCACCACGTCGAGCATGTCGGCACCCGGCAGCTCCATGTCGACCACGACGACGTCCGGCCGGCGCCGACGGGCGACCGCCACCAACTCGCCCGGCTCGTGGAGGTCCGCCACCACGTCCAGGTCCTCCTCACTCGACAACACCGCCCGCAACGCCCCCCGCAACAAACCCATCTCCTCAACGATCACAATCCGGATCACGAGGTCACTCCGATCTCGGTACACGACTCAGCGACAACCTCGACGTCCGAGCGGGTCACCACCCGACCGGAGCCGATCACGAGCACGATTGAGTACGGCGCCGTCGGTCGGGCCCGCCACCTCGACGGGTACGGCGGTGCCCGGTGCACCGACGGAGGCTTCCACCGGGTGCCCGCAGGAACGGGCCGGCCACGGCGGAGACGGAGGAAGCGACCGGAAGTACGGCCGCCGGGGCGGATCAGCCAGGCAGCGCTGGTACGCCCGGCGACCGGCCGGTGGGACTGGCACCTCCGCCGGGCAGAACCGACGGAGATCGTGTGGTCGGCTGCCAGCCGGGCGTGGCCGGCAGTGCGGCGGCCTGTCCGCCACTGGACTGCGTGGGCCCGGCCTGCTGGGTGCCGGCACCGCTGTCGACGGGTGGATGGGGCGTGGACGGCAACCCGGGATTGGTGTCCCGGGCGACGGCACGCGGAACCGACGGACGGCTCGCGCCCGCCGCGCTGCCGGCACCCGGATCGAGCGGCTGCCGCAGCGGCGGGGAGAACGTGGGCGGTTCGAGGGGAACCGGGACCGGGGCGGCCGGCTGGGCCTGTGCCGGCGCGGAGACCGGTGGCCACGGCACGGCGGGCGCCGGAGCCGGCTGCGCCGGTTGGTCCGCCAGGAGCCGGGGCGACGGTGCGTCGAGGCGGCCGCCGTGCGGTACGTCACGGACGACGGGCACGCTGCCCACGATCTGCGGTACCGTGCCGAGCAGCTCGGGCCACCGTTCGGCCGTTGCCGGGACGCCCGCCACCACCTCGGGCAGCGCCTCCAGCACCAGCGGCACCCCGGCCACCACGTCCGGAACCGCTCCGGCCAGCACGGGCACCCCGGCCGCCAGCTTCGGCACCACGGCGGTGAGCGCAGGTATCCCGGCCGCCAGGTCGGGAACCACGGCGGTCACCGCAGGCACCCCGGCCGCCAGGTCGGGAACCACGGGCAGCCCGGCCGTCAACTCCGGAACCACGGCGGTCACCACGGGCAGCGCGGCCGTCAGGTCCGGGACCACCTCGGTCACCACGGGCAGTGCGGGCGGCGTCTCGGGGAGCACCGTCCGAAGCGGAGTGCCGAGGACGGTGGCCGGTTGGACGGTCTCGGCCGTGGCCCGGTCCGGCCGGATCGGGGCGCTCCCGTCCCGCGATCGGGACGTGGGGGCCGATCCTCCGGCGCCCGGCGCCGGTTCGCCGCGCTCCGGGTCGGGCGCGGAACCGTCGTGTGTGGACCGGCCGGCGGAGTGCTCCCGCTGCGGCCGCGACGCGGGTCCATCCCGCTCGGCCCCGGTGGCCGGCCGGGCCCGCTCCCGACGGGACCCCTCGGGCCGGGCCCGCTCCGAACGGGACCGCTCGGGCCGGGTCCGCTCCGGACGGGCGGACTCCGGACGGGACCGCTCCGAACGGGTGGATTCCGGACGGGTCCGGGTCGGGCCGGAAGTGGGGCGATCGGTCTCGGGTGTCGCTTTTCGAGGCAACTGAACGTGATCGTCGAGCAGTCCCGGCAATCCCGGCGCGACCGTCTCGACGAGCGAGCCGAGCGGTCGCGGTGCGGTCGCCGACGCGTCGCGGTCGCTGGCGAGCGCCGGCCCGTCGAGCATGCCGAGAAGGACGTACCCGGCCAGCGCACCGCCGCCGAGCAGGGCGACTCGGGTCAGCAGTCGGACGGTACGCCTACCGGGGCCCGGCCTGCCCGGACCCGGCACGCGCCGGACTGCTGAGACCAGGGCCATGTCGCGAAAGCGCTCCTCGAGTCGGCGGACAGGAACGAAAGCGTAACGCAGTGTCTATCACGATGCACCCGACGGGCCACGCCGGCTCGCGGGCGCGGCGAGGAGTATTGGTTCACTCACGCCGTACCCGGCGGTACGGCCGGGACGGAGCACAAGGGGCGGTCGAGACGGTGCACGGTGTACCGCCGAGTCAGCCAGCTTCGGTCGCGATCCGTCCGGCCGACCAGCGAGCCCGGGCTGTCCTATGGTGAGTGGATGACGGCACCGCGCCCGCCCGCACTGCCCATCGTGCAGTTCCGGAGCCGGGCCGGGAGCGTCGACCTCGGTTGGGGACATCCGCACCCGGCGGCGCTGCCGGTGGACGCCTGGGCCGAGGCGACCCGTTCGGCGCTGCGCCGCTACGGCGCGGCCGCGCTCACCTACGGCCACTCGGCCGGCCCTGGGCCGCTGATCGAGTGGCTCTGCGAACGGCTGGCCGAGGTGGACTCGGTGGCACCGGAACCCGAGCAGGTCTTCGTCACCGCTGGCGCGTCCCACGCGCTCGACCTGGTCGCCTCGGTGCTCTGTCGGCCCGGCGACGTCGTACTGGTCGACTCCCCCACCTACCACCTGGCGCTGCGGGTCGTCGCCGACCACCGGGTCGACATCGTGCCCGCCCCCGCCGACGAGGAGGGGATCGATCCCGCCGCCACCGCCGACCTGATCCGGGCGCTCACCCGGCAGGGCCGGCGGGTGGCGATGATCTACCTGGTGCCGACCTTCAACAACCCGACCGGTCGGTGCCTGCCGGCGGAGCGCCGTACCGCCCTGGTGGCGGTGGCCGCCCGCACCGGCGTACCGGTGGTGGAGGACGACACCTATCGGGAACTCGCCTATCCGCCGCCGGCACCGGCCTCGCTGTTCAGCGGTGCCGAGCCGGGGACGGTGGTCCGGATCGGGTCGTTCGCCAAGAGCGTCGCCCCGGGGCTGCGGCTCGGCTGGCTCACCGGGGCCGCATCCCTGGTCGCGGCAGTGACCGCACGGGGCTACGTGGACAGTGGCGGCGGGGTCAACCACGCCAGCGCGCTGGCCCTGGCCGAGTTCGCGGCGTCCGGCGCGTACCGGCGGCACGTGGCGGCGATCCGGATCCGGTACCGCCGGCACCGCGACGCGCTGGTGGCGGCCGTACGCGCCGAGCTGCCGCAGGCCGAGTTCACCGTACCCGGGGGCGGCTGGTTCCTCTGGCTGCGGCTGCCGCACCCGCACGGCGGTACCGAACTGCTGCCGTACGCGGAGGCCGCCGGGGTCTCGTACCTGCCCGGCCGGCAGTTCTTCGTGACCGACACCGGGCACCGCCACCTGCGGCTGTCGTACTCGATGTGTGATCCGGAGACGCTGGCCGAGGGGGTACGCCGGCTCGCCGTGGCCTACCGGGAGGCCGGACTGTCGAGCCGGCCCACCCCGCTGCCGGGCTGAACCGAGGGCGGCACCTCCCGATGGCGGTTCAGTTCTGTCGGCCGGAGCCGGTGAGCCGGCGCCACGCCGGGCCGACCTTCCATCTCGCCATCCCGGCCAGGTCGCGGGCGTGTTCGAAGACGTCCGGCCGGGCGGCGCCCCGCTCGACCGCGCGGTCGAGGTCGTGGCCGCAGCGCACCAGTACGGTGTCGAAGTCCCGGCGTACCGGTTCCAGCAGTTCGTAGCCGAACGCCCGGTACTGGCGGGCGAAGAGCGCGCGGTAGGGCCGTACCCCCTCGTGCAGCCCCGACCCGTACGCCATCGGCTCCCTCGGCCGGTCCCGGACGTACTGCGGCAACAGGTCGGCGTAGGCGTGCCGGAGCAGCCACTGTCGCCGGCCGTCCCGCAGTTTCAGCTCGGCCGGCAGCCGCATCGCCAACTCGACCAGGGAAAGGTCGAGGAAGGGCAGCCGGGCCTCCACCGCGTGTCCGAGGCTGGTCCGGTCCACCCGCTGCAACCCGGTCCGGCAGAGGTTGCGGAGCCGGTGTCGGAAGAGCCGGCCGGCCGCTTCCGGACCGACCCGGCCGGAGCCCGGATGCCCGCCGAAGAGGTCGTCGGCGCCGTCTCCGCTGAGTACCACCCGGACGCCGAGGTCCCGGACCCGCCGGAAGAGCGGGACCGAGACGACCGCGTCGATCAGGTCGGCGTACTCGGTGAGTTCGGAGATCCGGATGGCCGCCCGGATGTCGTCGAGCCGGACGTCCCGGGGCTGTATCTCGATCACCTCGTGGTGCACACCGAGGTCGGCGGCGAGCCGGCGGGCGGTCCGCACGTCCGGGCTCTCCGGTGTGCCGACGGTGAACGCCACGCAGTCGTGGTGGAACTCCCGGACGTGCAGCAGGGTGAGGGTGCTGGCCAGCCCGCCGGAGAGCAGTACTCCGACGGTGAGATCGGTGTCGACCCGGACCCGGACGCTGTCCCGGACGGCCTCGCGGAGCAGTGCCGCCGCCTCCCCGGTGTCCCGGACCGGTGGCTGCCCGGCGCCGGACCGGGCCAGGTCCAGGTAGGGCACCAGATCGGGCCCGCTGCCGGCGTCGGCCCAGCCGTGCTGGCCGGGTGGCAGCTCCGAGATCGGCGCGCCGATCGGCACCAGCGCCTTGACCTCGGAGGCGACGTGCAACCGGCGCAGGTGCCGGGACCAGTAGAGCGGTCGCACTCCGAGCGGGTCGCGGGCCAGGTAGAGCCGTCCGGTGGCGGTGTCGGCGAGCGCGAGGGCGAACTCGCCGCGCAGCCGGGTGACCGCCTCCGGTCCCCAGGCCAGGAACGCCTCCAGGACGACTTCGGTGTCGCTCTCGGTGCGCGGCGCCCGGCCGAGCCGGCGCAGTTCGGCGGCGAGTTCCCGGTGGTTGTAGACCTCGCCGTTGTAGCAGAGCAGCCACCGGCCGTCGGCGGAACTCCAGGGTTGCACCGCCCGCTCCCGGTCGACGATCCGCAGCCGCTGGACGCCGGCCAGCAGGTCGGGGCCGAGCCTGGTCTCGGCCAGGTCGCCGCGTGGGGTGAGTTCGGCCATCATCCGGTGGAAGGTGCGGCGGTCGGCGCCGGGACCGAGCAGAAGGACGATGCCGGACATGCCGCTCAACCTCCCAGTGCGGTCAGGAAGTCCCGGCGCAGCCGGTTGGCCGCGCGCGGGCTGACACAGACGTGCCAGGTCTGACCCTCGTCGATCACGTTGACGTCGCCCCAGCCCTGCCGCTCGCGCAGCAGGGCGGCGACCATCCCGGGCGCGTCGAGGCGGCGCAGCCAGGACATTTCAAGATCCATCGCGTACCCGAGGCAGTGCCCGCTGGGCAGCATGGCCGCGTACCCGAGGGCCCGGAGCCGGTGTTGGTGTTCCAGGCTGCGGGCGAGGCTGGTCACCCGGAGCGGCGGGGTGGGGCCGGGACGGCGCCGGCGGAGGTCGACGGCGAGCTGGTTGAGCAGGGCCACCACCTCGGGCCGGGTCCGGGTGGTCCGTGGTCCGGTGCCGGTCGCCGGTACGGCGGCGCGGCCGGCCGGCGGTGTCCCGGGTGGCCGGACCTGGCGCCGGAGCGCCCGGGCCGCCCGGCCGAGCAGGTGCCCGGCCGGTCGCCGGTAGCGGAACCGGAGCAGGTCGGTGCGGCGCAGCGTGTCGAGGTCGACCAGTTCCGCGCAGCGGTGCAGGTCGGCGTCGGTCGAGAAGCCGGGCAGGTGTCCCCACCACATGGCGTCGATCCGGGAGAGCAGGTAGATCCGGATCAGCCCGGCGAGGTCGCGGGCGGCGCTGCGGTTGTTCGGCCGGTAGTCCCGGATCTCCCGGACGAGCCGGTGCGCGGCGTCGGCGGCGCCGCCGGGCAGTGTCCCGAGTACGGCGGCGAAGTCGGGGCCGGTGATCCGGTCCGTCAGGGTCCGCTCCAGTCTGGGCAGCTCGTCGCGGCCGGTGTGGCCGGCCACCTCGGCGAGCAGCTCCGCGACCGCCGCCCGGTAGCCGACCAGTTCGGAGAGGGACGCTCCGCTGGCCGGGCGCAGGGTACGGCCGGCGGTCCCGCGCGACTGCTGCTGCCCGCTCGGCCGGATCGGTGATCCGATCTCCCCGGCGACCTCTTGGCTGGGCATGTCCGGCCTCTCCCAGGTTTCGGCGTGACCCCGAAAAATACTGCCGGTTTTGACCGTAACACCCGTTAAACCGGAAAAATGCATCTTGCTCCGGCTGCTCGACGCCAGCACTCCGATGTTTGGAACGTTTTACCGCTGCATTGACGGGCGTAGATCAATCTCCTAACCTTCCTCACAAGCTTTTCGTACTCGCACCCTCGCCCCGTCCGATGCCGTCTCCGGCGCGCTGGTCCCGGGAGGTTTCACGCCCATGATGAAACGTTTCAGAAGCGTGGTGGCGACTGGCGCCGCGCTCGTCTGCCTCGGCGCACTGCTCGCCGGCTGTGGCGGCGGCGACTCCGAGTCCGGCTCGGCCACCCTCCGGTACTCCTGGTGGGGCAATGCCGAACGCGCCGAGCTGATGAAGCAGGCGATCGCGCTCTTCGAGTCGAAGAACCCGGGCGTCAAGGTCACACCGAGCTTCCAGGAGTACGAGGCGTACTGGCAGAAGATGGCCACCGAGACGGCCGGCGGCAACGCACCGGACGTACTCCAGATGGACTTCTCCTACCTGCGCGAGTACGCCGACCGGGGTGTGCTCTACGACCTGGGGAAGCAGACCGGCGACAACCTCGTACTGACCGACCTGCTCCCCGGCTTCCAGGGCGCGGGCGAGGTCGACGGCGCCCTGTACGGCGTACCGGTGGGCGGAAACACCTGGAGCCTGTACTACAACCCGGCGATCTTCGCCAAGGCCGGCGTACCGGAACCGGCCGCCGGCTGGACCTGGCAGGACTACCGCAGCGGCATGGCGAAGATCACCGAAGCGACCGACAGCTACGGCGGCGGCAACTACACCGGCATCATCTACAACCTCGAAGCGCGGCTGCGCCAGCAGGGCGGACAGCTCTTCACCCCGGACGGCAAGCTCGGCTTCACCAGGGAGCAGCTCAGCGCGTTCTGGACCGAGGGCCAGGAACTGATCAGGGCCAAGGTGGTGCTGCCGGTCGACAAGGCGGTGCAGATCAAGCCCCGCTCCGGCTTCGTCGACGACCTGATCGCCTCCGAACTCGGCTGGGACAACTTCCTCGTCCGGTACGCGGCCGAGGTCAAGACCCCGTTGAAGCTGGCCCCGGTGCCGACCGACAACCCGGGACAGCTCGGCCAGTACCTGAAACCGGCGATGCTGCTCAGCGCCTCCAGCCGGACGAAACACCCGGAGGCGGCGGCAAAGCTGATCTCGTTCCTGATCAACGACCCCGAGGTCGGCCGGATCTTCGGCGGCAACCGCGGCCTGCCGGCGACCAACGCCCAGCGCGCCGCCGCCCAGCTCCAGGGCCCGCTGGCCGAGGTCGCCGCCTTCGAGAAGAGCATCGCCGAGCAGTTGTCCAAGGCTCCCCCGGCACCGCCGAAGGGTGCCGGCGGGGTCGAGGCGGCCTTCATCCGGATCAGCGAGGAACTCCACTACGGCCGGATCACGGTCCCCCGGGCGGTGGACGAGTTCTTCGCCGAGGCGGAGCAGAAGCTCGGTTCCTGAAGCGGTGGCAGCGCCGGCCCGGAGGGAGCGCCAGCAGCGCATGACGACCAGCCAGACAGCCGTACGCCGGGACGAGCCGGCCGGTCCGGCGCCGCGCCCCCGCCGGGCCGGCGCCGGACCGGGACGACGGGGGCGACGGCCGGGTGACGGACCGGCCGGCTATCTGTTCCTGTCCCCGTGGATCCTCGGCATGCTGCTGTTGACCGTCGGGCCGATGGCCGCCTCGCTCTACCTCTCGTTCACCGACTACAACCTCTTCACCGCCCCGGAGTGGGTCGGGCTGGAGAACTACCGGCGGATGTTCGACGACTCGCGCTGGCTCCAGTCCGTCCGGGTCACCGGCGCGTACGTGCTGGTCGCCGTACCGGTCAAGCTGGCCGCCGCGCTCGCGGTGGCGCTGCTGCTGCACCAGCGCCGCCGGGGCGAGGGCTTCTACCGGGCGGCGTTCTACGGGCCGTCGCTGATCGGGGCCAGCGTCAGCGTGGCGATCGTCTGGCGGGCACTGTTCAGCGACGACGCGGTGGTCGACCGGCTGCTCCGCGCCGTCGGCATCGACATCGGCGGCTGGGTCGGCAATCCCGACCTCTCGCTGCTGATGCTGGTGTTGCTCGCCGTCTGGCAGTTCGGCGCGCCGATGGTGATCTTCCTGGCCGGGCTGAAGCAGGTGCCGACCGAACTCTACGAGGCCGCCCAGGTCGACGGGGCCGGCCGCTGGCGCCGCTTCCGGTCGGTGACGCTGCCGATGATCTCGCCGGTGCTCTTCTTCAACCTGCTGTTGGAGACCATCAACTCCTTCCAGATCTTCACCTCGGCGTACGTCATCGGCGGCCGGAACGGCAGCCCGGCCGGCTCGACCCTCTTCTACACCGTCTACCTCTACGACCGCGGCTTCGCCGACTTCCAGATGGGCTACGCCTCGGCGCTGGCCTGGATGCTGCTGCTCGGCGTGGGCCTGGTGACCGCGTTCCTGTTCCGGACCGCCCGGGGCTGGGTGCACTACGCCGGAGACCAGCGATGACCACCACCGAGGTACCCCGGACCGGAACGCCGCCTCCGGCGGTGGCCGGACGCCCCGCCGCACCGCGCCGCCGCTGGGGCAGCCTGGCCTGGCACCTCGGGGCGCTGGCGATCCTGGCCGTGCTCCTCTACCCGGTCGGCTGGCTGGTGGCCGCCTCGTTCAAGCCGTCCCAGTCCATCCTCGGCAGCCTGGAACTGCTGCCGACCGAACCGACGGCGGCGAACTACCGGCGGGCCGCCGACGGGCTCGCCGGGATCGGCGTACTGCGCTTCTTCGGCAACTCCGCCCTGCTGGCCGGGCTCTCGGTGGTCGGCACGGTCGTCTCGTCGGCGCTCGCCGGCTACGCCTTCGCCCGGTTGCGCTTCCGGGGCCGGGCCACGATGTTCGCGCTGATGATCTCGACGCTGCTGCTACCGTTCCACGTCCTGATCATCCCGCAGTACGCGGTCTTCCAGCGGCTCGGCCTGGTCGACACCTACCTGCCGCTGCTGGTCGGCAAGTTCCTGGCCGGTGAGGCGTTCTTCGTCTTCCTGATGGTGCAGTTCATGCGGACCATCCCCGCCGAGCTGGACGAGTCGGCCCGGATCGACGGCGCCGGCCACTGGGCCACGTTCTGGCACATCGTGCTGCCGCTGTCCCGCCCCGCCCTGGTCACCACGGCCATCTTCACCTTCATCTGGAG
This sequence comes from Plantactinospora sp. BB1, assembly GCF_003030385.1. NCBI lineage: Bacteria > Bacillati > Actinomycetota > Actinomycetes > Micromonosporales > Micromonosporaceae > Plantactinospora > Plantactinospora sp. BB1. Next base: position 304,626 of record NZ_CP028159.1, read on the forward strand.
CTGGAACGACTTCTTCGGCCCGCTGATCTATCTCAGCACCCCGGAGAAGTACCCACTGCCGCTGGCGTTGCAGCTCTACATCGACCAGACCACCATCTCCGACTACGGGGCGCTGATGGCGATGTCGATGCTGGCCCTGGTGCCGGTCATCCTCTTCTTCCTCTTCTTCCAGCGGTTCCTGGTGCAGGGCGTCGCCACCTCCGGGCTGAAGGGGTGACCGACCGCACCGGCTGAGTAGGGGTACTCGGGTCCGGGCCCGGTCGATGGTGGAGAGTCGGGGCATGACCGAACGGCAGCCGGCCCAGGCCCGGCACACCCCGCTCTGGACCGTCGGACTCGCCGGCCTCACCGCGCTGGCGTACTGGGCGTTCCTCGGCTGGGACCAGCAGAAGGAGACGGATCCGGTGACCGGGACGCAGACCGGGCCGTACTCCGCCTGGCAGGTGGTCGGGCTCGGGGTGGTCCTCGCCGTACTGGTCTTCGAGGCGGGGCGCCGGGGCCGGCCCTGGCTGGCCGGCGTGGTCGTGCCGGCCGTACTCACCGTGGCGTTCTCGGTCGACGCCGCGACCGATCCGGACGCCGACGGGCTCTGGGTGATCGGTGCGGTGCTCGTGGCGCTCGGCTCGGCACTCGGCACCGGACTGGTCGCCGCGCTCGGCGCCTACGCGGGCCGACGCCGCCGCTGAACTCGTACCGCCGGGGCCGGATCGTCAGGCGTGGGCGGAGAGGGGACGTTCGGTGGGATCGTCGATGGGTGGGCCGCTGTCGTTTGGCGCGATCCGCGCCGGGGCGGGCGGCACCGCGCCGCCCGCACGGCGGTGGGCCCGGCTGACCGGGCCCTGGTCCGCCCGGATCCCTAGCGCCGACCGGCGGGTTCGCCGTCGAGCAACGGGTCCGGCTCCTGCCGCCGGATCATGTACTGCGCGGTGAGGGTGTCCACCCCGGTGCCCCGGGCACTGTTCGGCCGGTACGTGACCGTCGCGGCCAGCGCCGAGGCCGCTTCGACCACTCCGGCCCGCCAGGTGCCGGACCGGTAGACCCAGACCGGGTCGGTCGGCCGGTAACTGGCGGTGGAGTCGATCTCCGCCGGGTTCCGTCGGTGCGGATCCACGTTGGGTACTGGCATCTTGTCACTGCCCTCCTGACTCGGCACCGGGTGTCGTCTCGATCAGTTCACGGGGCACGGCCGGCGTGCCGGTGGTCTCGCCGGTACTGCTCGACCGGGCGAGCTGCGCCTGGCTCTGCACGTACCCCCCGAGCGGGCCGACGCAACCGGCCGCGTCGACATCGCCCGGGGCGAGCCGGGCCCGCCGGGTCTTCACCCGGTACATCGCGGCGTCGGCGAGGTCGAGCACCTCGGCCAACTGCGCGCAGCCGTGCACCGGGGCCAGTCCGATCGACGCGGTGACCCGCAGGTCGCGCTCGGCCACCTGGATCGGCGCGGAGAGAAGTTCCGCGAGCCGTCGCGCGGACTGGTGCAGCCAACGGCCGTCGGCACGGGTCCCGGCGAGCAGCCCGGCGAACTCGTCGCCGCCGAGCCGGGCCACCAGGTTGTTGCCCGCGTACGCGGCGAACCGCCAGGCGACCGCGACCAGCACCTGGTCCCCGGCGGCGTGCCCGAACCGGTCGTTGATCTGCTTGAAGTCGTCGAGGTCCAGGACCACCGCGACCAGCGGCGGCCGGCCGGGATCGGCGACCAGTGCGGCGCCGATCTGATAGAAGGCCCGCCGGTTGAGCAGCCCGGTCAGCGGGTCGTGGGTGGCCGCGTGCCGTTCCGACTGCAACTCCTCGCGGAGCCGGACCACCTCCGCCTGGGCTAACCGCACCTGGCCGCGCATCCGCCAGGCCGCGCCGAGGCCCGCTACCGCGGCGGCGCCGGCCGCGAGGGTGAAGGGATCCACGGTGTCGTGTCCCTTCAGGAGACCCGGCGTGGGGCGCGGTCGTGGGCCGGACCCGGACCGTGTCCGAAGGCCGGTTGCCGGGAGTAACTGGTGACTGTCCGTGATCCAAGTTCGCGTACGCCAGCACGGGCCGAAACTGCGCCGTTGCGATCCGTTGGCGACCATCTGCCCAGGCAGGCGCGCGTGTCGGCGATCTCGCCTGGTCCCCGACGCTTCGGTTGCGCTGGCAACGGCCCCCCGCCTCCATCACGAAAAGTGAACAAACGGACACACCCTTACCGCGCTATCATGCTCGCTGTCAGGTGCAGGCGCAAGAGCGAATGCACGTGCAGATGGTCATGCAGAGATGACCAGACGGATGCTCCACGCACCGTCACGGCTGAGGACGCGTCCACGGGGAGGAATCAGTACGCAGTCGGGCCTACGCGACGCCCACCGCCCCCAGCCCTCCGGAACCCCCAGAAAGACTGGCGATGATTCAGACGTACAACGGCATGTCCACCGGCCAGCTGCCCACCCTCGCCTGGCAGAAGAGCCGCCGCAGCAACCCCAGCGGAAACTGCGTCGAGATGGCCGAGTTGCCCGGCGGCGCCGGTATCGCCGTCCGCAACTCCCGGGACCCCGACGGCCCGGCGCTGATCTACACCATCGACGAGATCACCGCCTTCATCCTCGGCGCCCGCGACGGGGACTTCGACAACCTCATCGGTTAGCCGACCGTACCTACGGCGTCCGGTACGCCGACACCACCGTTCGCCACCGTCCCGACACGCTCGGCGCGAGCCCCGACTGTACGAGGGTCGAGAAAATTAGCGCGTTGGGTCTACCCTCCTCACCGTCCAGCCATGGCATGCTTACCGACGGATTTGGCCCAGCCCTCGGTGGGCTGCGTCGAGCATGTGTGGAGGCGACACGTGACGATGGCTCCATCCGGCCATGACTCGGTCCCGGACGGCGAGGTCGCCGACGGTGGACCGATCGTCGATGGTGGGCCGGTCTTCGCGGGTGGAGCCGCCGACCCCGGGATGGCGGGCGGCCCCACCGTGCTGCGAATCCTGCTCGGCAGCCAGTTGCGGAAGCTGCGGGAGGCCAGGGGCGTCAGCCGCGAGGACGCGGGCTGGGAGATCAGGTCGTCCGGGTCCAAGATCAGCCGGATGGAGCTGGGCCGGGTGGGATTCAAGGAACGAGACGTCGCCGATCTGCTGACCCTCTACCAGGTGACCGACGAGAGTGAACGCTCCGCCCTGCTCGCCCTGGCCCGGCAGGCCAACAACCCCGGCTGGTGGCACCGGTACGGCGACGTGCTGCCCAACTGGTTCCAGTCCTACCTCGGCCTGGAGGCCGCCGCCGCGCTGATCCGGGCCTACGAGGTGCAGTACATTCCCGGGCTGTTGCAGACCCGGGACTACGCCCGGGCCGTCGTGCTGCTCGCCCACGACGGTGCCCCGCCGGACGAGATCGAACGGCGGGTCGAGCTTCGGATGGACCGGCAGAAGGTGCTGACCCGACCGGGCGCGCCACAGCTCTGGGCCGTGGTGGACGAGGCGGCGCTGCGCCGCCCGATCGGCGGGGTCGGCGTGATGCGCGGCCAGCTCGAGCACCTGATCGAGGTCGGCAAGCTGCCGAACGTGACCGTCCAGGTGATCCCGTTCCGGGCCGGCGGGCACGCCGCGGCGGGTGGCGCGTTCAGCCTGCTCCGCTTCCCCGACCAGGAGCTGCCGGACGTCGTCTACATGGAACAGCTCACCAGCGCGCTCTACCTCGACAAGCGCGACGACGTGGACTACTACGCCGCCGCGATGGAACGGCTCTGCGTCGAAGCCGTCCCGCCGACCGAGACCCCGGCGTTCCTCCGCGCGGCCCTGGCCGACCTCGAGTCCTGAGCCCCGGCCGCCGCTCTCACGGCCAGACCCGGTTCGGCGCTCCGTCCGGTCCACCGGCGCCGAATGGGCCACACTACCGATATGACTTCCCGCCGCCTCGCTGGCGCCGTCGCCCTGGTCACCGGCGCCTCCTCCGGAATCGGCGCCGCCGCCGCCCGGCGGCTGGCGGGTGCCGGCGCGCGGGTCTTCCTCAGCGGCCGCGACCCGGAACGGCTCGCGGCGGTCGCCGCCGCCTCAGGGGGTACGGCGATCCCGTGCGACCTGACCGACCCGGAGCGGACGAAGGCGCTCGCCGGACGGGTACTCGACTGTGCAGGACGGGTCGACATCCTGGTCAACAACGCCGGGCAGGGCTTCGCCGGGCCGCTGACCGGGATGACCGACGCCCAGATCCAGGCGCTGGTGGCGGCGAACCTGACCGCCCCGATGTTGCTCGCCCGGGCGGTGCTGCCCGGGATGCTCGACCGGGGCAGCGGGCGGCTCGGCTTCGTCGGCTCCATCGCCGGCCGGCTCGGCGTACGCGAGGAGGCGGTCTACGCCGGCACAAAGGCCGGGCTGAGCGTCTTCGCCGACAGCCTGCGCAAGGAGACGACCGGTCGGGGCATCGTGGTCACCGAACTCGTCCCCGCCGTGGTGGACACCCCGTTCTTCGCCCGCCGGGGCCGGCCGTACCCGCGCCGCCGCCCCCGGCCGGTGCCGGCGGAACGGGCCGCCGACGCCCTGCTCACCGGCATGCTCACCGGCCGGCACGAGGTCTGCCTGCCGCGCTGGATGGTGCTGCCGATCGCGGTCCGGGCCACCCTGCCGGCCACCTACCGCCGGCTCGCCGACCGGTTCGGCTGACCGCCCCGGCGCCGGGCGGCCAGCCTGCACCGGTCAGTTGGCGCGGATCGCCCGGATCGACTGGCGCAGCGACGACATCGTGGCGAGCACGGCCGTCGGCTCGTACCCGCAGTGCGCCATGCAGTTGGCGCAGCGGGCGTCCCGCCCCCGGCCGTACGCCGACCAGTCGGTGGTCTCGATCAGCTCCCGGTACGTCTGCGCGTAGCCGTCGCCGAGCAGATAGCAGGGGCGCTGCCAGCCGAAGAGCGAGTACGACGGGATGGCCCAGGCGGTGCAGGAGAAGTCGACCTTGCCCTCCAGGAAGTCCAGGAAGAGCGGCGAGTGGTTCAGCCGCCACTTCTTCCGGCGCCCCTCGCCGAACGCCTTCTTGAACATCGCCCGGGTCTCCGCGACACCGAGGAAGTGCTCCTGGTCCGGCGCCTTGTCGTAGGCGTACGCCGGGGAGAGCATCATCTGGTCGACGCCCAGGTCGTCGTTGAGGTAGTCGAGTACCTCGATCACCGTCTGCGGGGTGTCGGTCGAGAAGAACGTCGTGTTGCTGGTGACCCGGAAGCCGCGCCGCTTCGCCTCCCGCACCGCCTCGACCGCCTCGTCGAAGACGCCCTCCTTGCAGACCGAGGCGTCGTGCCGCTCCCGCAGCCCGTCGATGTGCACGGCGAAGGAGAAGTAGCGGGACGGGGTGAACTTGTGCAGCTTCTTGCGCAGCAGCGCCGCGTTGGTGCAGAGGAAGACGTACTTGCGGCGCTTGACGAGTTCGTTCACCAGCCGGTCGATCTCCGGGTGCATCAACGGCTCGCCGCCGGCGATGGAGACCATCGGCGCCCCGCACTCCTCGATCGCGGCGAGCGCCTGCTCCACCGGCATCCGGCGCTTCAGCACGTCCGCCGGGTGCTGGATCTTGCCGCAGCCGGCGCAGGCCAGGTTGCAGGCGAAGAGCGGCTCCAGCTCGACCAGCAGCGGAAAGTGCGTCCTCCGACGCAGCTTCTGCTCCATCAGATAGCGGCCGACCCGCAGGCTCTGGCGCAGTGGCATGCCCATCGTCAGCACCCCGTTCCGGTCGGCCGGTCGATCGGCGCGCGGCTGTCCCACGCGACGCTGCGCGAACTGGTCCCCGTCATGGCGTTCGGATCTCCTTGGGAAGGGTGAAGTGCACATCCTCGGTACGGGTGCTGTGCTCCCGTACCGCGTCGGCGCCGAGCCCGGCCAGCGCCGCCACGGTCTGGTCGACCAGCCACGGCGGCGCCGACGCACCGGCGGTCACGCCGATCGTCCGGGCCCCGGCGAGCCAGCGGAGGTCGACCTGCTCCACGTCGTCGACCAGGTACGCCGGGGTGCCCCCGCGCTCGGTCACCTCGACCAGGCGCCGGGAGTTCGACGAGTTGGCCGAGCCGAGCACCAGCACCACGTCGGCGACGGCGGCCACCTCGCGCAACGCCGCCTGCCGGTTGGTGGTGGCGTAGCAGATGTCGTCCGAGGAGGGTCCGGTCAGCGCGGGGAACCGCCGCCGGAGTACGTCGAGGACCCCGGCCACCTCGTCCACGGCCAGGGTGGTCTGCACCAGGTACGACACCCGGTCCGGGTCGGCGACCTCGATCCGTTCCGCGTCGCCGACCGACTCCACCAGGGCGATCCGGCCGGGCACCTCGCCGAGGGTCCCCTCGGTCTCCTCGTGCCCGGCGTGCCCGATCAGCAGCACCGTGTTGCCCCGTCCGGCGAACCGGCGGGCCTCGCTGTGCACCTTGGTCACCAGCGGACAGGTCGCGTCGATCACCGGCAGTCCCCGGTCGGCGGCGGCGGCCCGGACCGCGGGCGCCACCCCGTGCGCGGAGAAGACCGTCGTCGCGCCGTCCGGGATCTCGGTCAGCTCGTCGACGAAGACCGCGCCCCGGCGTTGCAGGTCGGCGATGACGTGCAGGTTGTGCACGATCTGCTTGCGGACGTAGACCGGCGGGCCGTGCCGGTCCAGCGCCTGCTCCACCACGCTGATCGCCCGCTCCACCCCGGCGCAGAACGACCGCGGGGCGGCCAGCACCACCTGCCGGGCGGTGGTCGCCGCCGCCCACTCCGACAGGGCCGGGCCGAGCCGCGGCAGCACCCGCAGCGCCGCGATCACCCGGCCGAGCGTCGCCGGCCGGTACAGCGGATGCGGTGGCACGTCGGCGACCACCCGTACGCAGGCGATCGGGCGGCCGGCGGCGCCGGCCAGCAGCGCCGCCGACTCGGTGTCGACCGCGATCGCGCCGGTGGCGGCGAGCCGGGTCCGGTCCGCGCCGTCGACGATCCGCCGGCTGGTCACCACCGGTCCGAGGTGGACTGTCAGGCCACGTCGGCGCAGCGCCGCCGCGATCATCGGGGCGGCCGGGCAGGGCACCGGGGCACCGCCGACGACGCCGGCCCGGCGTACCTCGGTGGCCACCACCACGTCGCCGGTGCGCAACGTCGGCACCAGGCCACCGGCGATGCCGGCCACCGCGAGCGCGGCGGCGTCGCTGCGGCCGGCGGCGACCGTCGCCCGGGCCGGTCCCCGACCGGTACGCCGCAGCGGTGCGCCCGGCGGCAGGCCGCGCCGCAGCGCGATCGCCTCCGCCCGCATCGGTGCGAACAGCACCCAGTTTCCGTTCCTCAACTGGGCTCTCCCGGATCGGTGCGCAGCCGCGCGAAGTCGTCCGGGTCGCGCAGCAACCGGCCGAGCGCGCTGACCGGGAAGACCAGCCGGTAGAGGTGGTAGTTGATGTAGAAGTCGCCGGGAAACCCGGTGCCGGTGTACTGCGGCTCGTCCCAGCCCCCGTCCGGCCGCTGGGTACGCACCAGCCAGTCCACCCCGCGCCGGACCGACGCCGAGTCGTCCGAGCGGGCGGCGTGCAGGGCCAGCAGCGCCCACCCGGTCTGCGAGGCGGTCGAGTCGCCCTGACCCCGCCAGGCCGGATCGCGGTACGAGCGCATGTCCTCGCCCCAGCCGCCGTCGGCGTTCTGCCGCCGGTGCAGCCAGCAGACCGCCCGGACGATCCTCGGGTCCTCCCGGGGTACCCCGGCGGCGATCAGCGCCGGCACCACCGCACCCGTCCCGTAGACGTGGTTGGCGCCCCACCGGCCGAACCAGGAACCGTCGGCCTCCTGGTGGCGCAGCAGCCACGCCACGCCCCGGCGGACCGGTATCGAAGCGGCCAGCCCTTCCGCGCAGAGCGCCTCCACCACGTGCGCGGTGACGTCCGCGCTCGGCGGGTCGATCACCTCGCCGAAGTCGCAGAACGGCAGGTCGCGGGCGATCGCCCGGGTGTTGTCCGCGTCGAACGCCGCCCAGCCGCCGTCGGCGGACTGCATCCCGCAGAGCCAGCGGACCCCGCGCTCCATCGCCGGCCGCAGCGCCGGATGCGCCCCGCAGCGCCGCAGTGCGAGCAGCACCTCGGCGGTGTCGTCGGTGTCCGGGTAGCCGTCGTTGTCGAACTCGAACGCCCAGCCGCCGGGCTCCACCCGGGGCCGGCGTACCGACCAGTCGCCGGGGACCCGGATCTCCTCGGCGAGCAGCCAGTCGGCGGCGGTGGTCAGCGCCGGATGGTCGGCCGGCACCCCGGCGTCGGCGAGCGCGACCATCGCCAGCGCGGTGTCCCAGACCGGGGACTGGCACGCCTCCAGCCGGCGTACCGGTCCGTCCGGGGTCTCCTCCCGGACGGTGAACCGCTCCAGCCCGGCCAGCCCGCTGCGCAGCACCGGGTGGGAGAGCGGATAGCCGACCAGGTGCAGCGCGATCAGCGAGTAGACCCACGGCGGCTGGATGCCGCCCCACGAGCCGTCGGCCTCCTGCCGGGCCACGATCCACTCGGCCGCCCGGCGCAGCGCGTTGCGGCGTACCGGGCCGACCGGGTGCCGCTCGTAGCCGCGCAGCGCCGTGTCGAGCCGGTGCATCCAGCGCCCCTTGCCGCGCCGCTCCTCCGGCGGCGTCGGCCGTCCGGTACGCAGTTCGCCGAGCGAGAAGCCGAGCGGGCGTACCGGGCGCAGCGCGCGGACGATCGACAGCGGCACGATGGTCTGCCGGGCCCAGCAGGCGAAGTCGTAGACGTTGAGCGGAAACCACGACGGCAGCAGCACCACCTCGGGCGGGATCGCCGGCAGCCGGTGCCACGGCCACTCGCCGAAGAGCGCCAGCCAGAGTCGGGTGAAGACCCGGCTCCGCTCGATGCCGCCCTGCGCGAGTACGAAGTCCCGGGCCCGGCACATGTGCTCGGCGTCCGGCGGGTCACCGGCCAGCCGCAGCGCCGCGTACGCCTCGATGGTGGTGGAGAGGTCGCCCGGCCCGCCGTAGAAGGTCGCCCAGGCGCCCTCCGCATGCTGCTTCGAGCGGATCCACCGGGCGGTCGGCTCGGTCTCCACCTCGGTACGGATGCCGAGGAACTCCCGCAGCAGCAGGTCCTCGGCCTCCATCGTCACGTTGGTCTCCAGCTCGCCCTGCCACCAGCCGCCCGGCTGCTGCCGCGCGAGCAGCAGGTCCCGGGCCCGGTCCAGGGCCGCCTCGGCGGTGCTCCGCTGCCCCTCGCCGCCGGTGCCGAGCGGACCGGGTCCCTCGATCAGGATGCCGTCGCGGCGGGCGCCGGTCGGGTTGCCGTCGCTGGTGGAGAGCGTCGCGCCCATCAGTGGTCCCGTCCCGTCATGAAGTGCGCGATCGCCACCAGGTCGGCGTGCACGTCGGAGCGTTCTCCGGTCGAACCCGGCTCGCCCAACTGGTCCAGTTCGGCCAGCGCCTCGGTGAGCAGCCGGTCGGCCTGCTTCTCGGTCCAGTCCCGGGCGCCGGTCTCCTCGATCAGCTCGGCGGCCAGGCCCAGGTCGGCGGCGGAGAGTTCGCCGGTCCGGGCGTACAGTTCGGCGAGCTGGTCACCGGCCGGACCGCCGGAGGTGAGGGCCCGGACCACCGGTACGGACTTCTTCCGGGCCCGCAGGTCGGAAAGGACCGGCTTGCCGGTGACCGCCGGCTCACCCCAGATCCCGAGCAGGTCGTCCACGAGCTGGAAGGCGAGGCCGAGCCGTTCCCCGTACCGGGCCAGCCCGTCCACCAGCGCCGTCGGGGCGCCGCAGAGCACCGCGCCGAGCGTCGCGGAGCAGGAGAGCAGCGCCGCCGTCTTGTCCCGGGCCATCGCCAGGCACTCGTCGAGGGTGACGTCGGGACGGGACTCGAAGGCCACGTCGGCCGCCTGCCCGGCGATCAGTCGCCGGATCGCGGTGTGCATGGTGCTCAGTCCGGCGCGTACGTCCAAGGTGGGGTCGTCCGCCAGCACCTCGTCGGCGAGGCCGAGCATGGCGTCTCCGGCCAGGATCGCCGGACCGATGCCGAACGCCGCCCACGCCGTCGGCCGGTGCCGGCGCTCCAGGTCACCGTCGATCACGTCGTCGTGCAGCAGGGAGAAGTTGTGCACCAGCTCCACCGCGACCGCCGCCGGCAGGCCCCGGCGTACCGGCTGGCCGGCGGCCTGGGCGGAGAGCAGCGCCAGCGCCGGGCGCAGCCCCTTCCCGCCCCGGCCGGCGGGCTCCCCCGCGGCGTCCCAGTAGCCGAGCTGGTAGCCGGCGACCAGCCGGGTACGCTCGTCGATCCGTTCCAGCGTCGCCCGGATCTCGGGCTGGACGAGTTCGTCCACCTGGGCGAGGACGCTGGGCAGCATCACGGTCATCTCGTCTCCTCGTCGCGCCCGGTCATGCCGGTGCCTGCCGTCTGGGTCGGTGCGGACCCGAGGTGGGCGAGGACCACGTCGGCGGCGCGGTGGCCGCTGCGTACCGCGCCCTCCATCGTGTCCGGCCACCCGGTGTCGGTCCACGCGCCGGCCAGGGCCAGCCCGGGCGCCCGGGTCTGGGCGGGTGGCCGGGCACTGCGGGAGCCCGGCCCCTGCCGGAACGTCGCCCGGGGTTCCCGGGTCACGAACGCGTCCCGGACCCGGGCCTGCCGGGCCGCCGGGAAGAGTTCGGCCAGCGCGTCCAGGTAGGTCCGGACCAGGTCGCTGGCCCGGACGCCCAGCACCTGCTCGGCGGCGGAGATCGAGACCACCAGGTACTGGCCGGAGCCGCCGGGCGCGGTCCGGTCGAAGACCCACTGCACCGGCGTGTCCAGCCCGGCCGCGAACTCGAGTTCGGTGACCCGCTGCTGGTAGTGCACGTGCACGTTGACGATCGGCGCGGCACCCAGCCGGGCCCAGCGCGCCCGGTCCGGGGCGGCCTCGGCCGGCACCAGCCGGGCGGCCTGCGGGTGCGGCACCGCCAACACCACCGCGTCGGCGGTCAGCTCGACGCCGTCACCGGAGATCTGGAACCGGCCCCGGTCGGCCCGGATCCGCTGCACCCGTACCCCGGTGCGGACCGTCGCGCCGCGCTGCCGGAGGAGTACGGACGCCGGGGCACCGTGCAGTTCGGACAGTGGCGCGGTCGGCCGGCCGATGTCGGCGGCGTCGGCCCGGTCGAGCAGTCCGGTCCGGAAGACCCGGGCGGCCAGCGCCAGCGAGGCCCGTTCCGGCGGGGCGTTCAGGGCCGCGGTGCAGATCAGCTCCCAGAGCCGGGCCACGGTCGGCGCGTCCTGCCCGTGCGCGGTCAGCCAGGCGCCGAAGCTGACCCGGTCGGCGGCCGGGTCGTCCGGTTCGACCCGGCGTAGCGCGGCGGCGGCCCGTACCGCCGCCAGCCGCTGTCCCACCCGCAGCGGGCGGTAGCCCAGCAGGGCCGGCAGCAGGTGCGCCGGGGCCGGCAGTCGGCGGTTGCGGGCGAGTACGTGCGGCGGCCCGCCGGCCCGCAGGATCGGCACCGCGAACCCGTCCTGCACGGCCGCCCGGTCGGCGCTGCCGAGCCGGACGAGCAGGTCGCGGTACTGCTGGTAGCAGCGGAGGAAGACGTGCTGCCCGGTGTCCACCGTCAGCTCGCCCCGCCGGAACGAGTAGGTGGCCCCGCCGAGCGCCGGACGGGCCTCCACCAGGGTCACCCGGTGCCCGGCGTCGAGCAGCCGCACCGCCGAGGCGATGCCGGCCAGCCCTCCGCCGACCACGCAGACCCCTCCGTCGGTCACGGTGCGCTCCGGGTCATCGCCCGCGCCGCGACGTACGCCTTCTCCCAGCCGGGCAGCGAGACCCGCTGCCGGGTCACCGCCAGTGGGTCGGCCACCATCCGGGCCAGCAGCCGGTGGTAGATCCCGGCCATCGCCGCCACGCAGGCCGCGCTGCGCCGGTCCAGCAGCGGCAGCAGCCGCAGCCCGCTCTGGTAATAGCGTTCGGCCCGGTGCGCCTGCCAGCGGAGCAGCGCGGTGAGCCGGTCCGGCGGGTCGGTCAGCGCGCCGTCCGGGCCGAGTTCCAGGGTGCAGCCGAACCGCTCCAGGTCGCGGCGGGGCAGGTAGACCCGGCCGGCGGCCCGGTCCTCCACGATGTCCCGCAGGATGTTGGTCAGTTGCAGCGCGATGCCCAGGGTGTCGGCGAGTTCGGCGGCCGCCGACCGGTCCACCGAGGGGCGGAGGGCGAAGACGCCGAGCGAGAGCCGGCCGATCGACCCGGCGACGCAGCGGCAGTAGCCGACCAGCTCCTCGAAGGTCTCGTAGCGGGCGCCCCGGACGTCCGCCACGCAGCCGTCGACCAGCTCGTCGAAGGCGGCCAGCGGGATCGGCAGCCGGGCCGCCGCATCGGCCAGGGCGACCAGTACCGGATCCCCGCCGGCCTCCGGCAGCCGGTGCAGCGCCGCCCGGATCTGGTCGAGCCGGGCCAGCTTGGTCGCGGCGGGCAGCTCGCCGTCGCCGATGTCGTCGATGCGCCGGGCGACGGCGTACACGGCGCAGAGCGCGGCGCGCCGGTCGGGGCGGAGCAGCCGGATCCCGTACGAGAAGTTGCGCGCCTGGCTGCGGGTCACCCGGGCACACTCCCGGTAGGCGCGTTCCAGTCCGGCGTCGGCGGTCATCCGCGCACCCCGCTCGGGCGCAGGGCGACCCGGGGCGGCCGGTACGACCGGAGCCAGGCGGCGGCGATCCCGGCCCGGGTGGGCTTGGGCGGCCCGGGCAGCGGGTCGTGGTCGGCCCGGGCCAGTGCGGCGAGCGCGGCCCGCCCACCGGCGACGTATCCGCCGACGGCCAGCCGGGCCCAGCCGTGCAGGTCGGCGACGAGCGGCGCACCGGCGTCGAGCAGGTCGGCGGCGCGCTGTGCCTGGCGCCGGACGACGGTACGGAGCCGGTCACCGGCCCGGGGCGCGTCGAGGTCCTCCTCGGACACCCCGGCCGCCGCCAACTCCTCGGTCGGCAGGTAGATCCGGCCCCGGCGCCGGTCCTCGGCGACGTCCTGGAGATGCTCGACCACCTGTAGGGCGGTGCAGATCCGGTCGGAGAGCCGGATCCGGTCCGGCGAGGCGGCCCCGAAGACGTGCAGCACCAGCTCGCCGACCGGGTCGGCGGAGAGGTGGCAGTAGTCGACCAGGGCGCCGAAGGTCGGATAGCGGCGCACCGCCTGGTCGCGCCGGTTCGCCTCGATCAGCCGCAGCAGCGGGTCGATCGGCAGCCGGCAGTCGACCACGGTGGGTGCCAGCCGGACCAGTACCGGGTGCCGGGGCAGCCGGCCGTGGTAGAGGGCGCGTACCTCGCGGTCGAACCGGTCCAGCCCGGCGAGCCGGGTCGCCGGTGTCTCGTCCCGGCCGCGCTCGTCGGGCTCGTCGCCGAGGTCGTCGACGTACCGGGCGTACCAGTAGAGGGCGAGCAGGTGCCGGCGGATCCGTGCCGGCAGGACGCGCAGCGCGACGGGGAAGTTCTCCCCGGCCAGTACGGTGTCCGGCTGCCGGCGCCCACCCGGCCGATCCGCGGGCGGATGGTCGGGAGCGTCGTCGGTCAGATGAAGCACACTGCCGCCTCTCGCGAGGTCCAGCCGGCTCAGCGGGGCCGCGCCAGACCGCCGCGCCGGATTGGTCGTAATCCACCACTCGCGCTAAGTAATCTTCACCGAGAGTACCCAAATTCCCACCCTGGGCGGTGCGGCCTGCCGAATTCCTCTCGGCGTGTTCGACCATCCGTCGCGGCGTTGCCCGGATCGACCGGACCGGTCCGGTGGATCGACGGTGGCGGCCGGCGTGTCAGCTTGACCGGGTCCGCCGGGCCATCCAGATTCCGACGGTCATCGCCGCCACCGCGACCAGCCCGGCCAGCAGCCGGGGCCCCTCCAGCGACAGTCGCTCCTCGAAGGCGAAGACCCCGATCAGCACGCCGGTGAACGGGTCGAGCAGCGCGATCGCGGTCAGCGGGGCCGCGATCGGGCCGCCCTGGAAGGCGTTCTGGTTCAGCACCAGCGCGGTGCCGCCGACCAGGATCAGGGCGTAGAGGTGCCAGTCCGTGAAGACCTCGACAGGGTGGTCCGGCAGCTTCTCGATCACGCTCTTCACCAGGGCGGCGGCCAACCCGTACAGCAGTCCGGTGGCGATGCCGAGCATCAGGCCCCGGGTCGCGTCCTGGGTCCGCCAGGCCACCAGCAGGCAGAGGGCGACCAGTGCGCCGATCGCGACCCCGACCAGGATCCAGGACCACGCCTTCGGCTCCTGCACCCCGCCGCGTGGGTTGGCGGCGAGCAGGAACCCGGTCAGCCCGACGACCCCGAGCACCACCACCAGCATGTCCCGGCGGTGCGGCCGGCGCCGCTCGATCGCCGCCTCCAGCGGAATCGCCATGAAGAGTCCGCTGACCAGGAGCGGTTCGACCAGGGCGAGTGCGCCGAAGCGCAGCGCCAGCGCCTGGAGGACGGTACCGAACGCGTCCGGGACCCAGCCCAGCAGCCAGAGCCGCCGGTGCAGCAGCCGGATCAGCAGCCTCGGGTCGATGGTCCGGGTCGGCCGCTCCTGTTTGGCGGCGTGCTGTTCCAGCACCGAACTCACCGCGAAGCAGGCGGCCGAGGCGAGTCCGAGCAGGATGGCGATGCCGTTCACCGGGTCGTACCTCGGGCTCCGGCCCGCCCCGCCACCGGTGGGGCGGCACGATCTGTGGCCCGCACGTCAGCCTTGCCGGTCCGGGTGGTTCGCCGGGCGCGTACCGTCGGGCCGGGGCTGGTCCGCGCCGATCCGCAACCTCGCCACGCCGGCCCGCAGCCCGACCCAGCGGGTCAGCGTCCGGCGGGACGGCACCGCCGCCACGGCGGCCGGGACCTCGGCCGGCACCTCTGGACCGGCCGGCGCCGCGCCGTCGACCAGGGCGGGAGCGTCGAGCGACGGCGAACCGTCGACCAGGGCGGGAGTGCCGAGCGGCTCGTCGGCCCGTGCGGGTGCGGTGGTCGGGGCGTCGAACGAGGACGCCCGTCCCGCCCCCTCGGTCGCCGGCTCGGGCAGCGCACCGCCCCGGGCGATGTCGGCGACCACCATCGCGGGATCGGTCTCGAAGAGGGCCAGCCCGGCGGCCCGCTGCCGCTCGCCGGCCGTACCGTCGGCGAGCCGGACCAGGGTCGGGCCCAGTTCGGCGACCCGGCGTACCCAGGTCGCCACCCCGGCCCGGGCCATGGTGGCCGCGTTCGCCCGGCCGTGTCCGGGGATCGGCCGGTAGGTCGCGACCGGCAGACCGCAGGCCATCGCCTCCAGCGCGGTGAGTCCACCGGCGTTCTCCACCAGCACGTCGGCGGCGCGCAGCAGCTCCGGCATGTCGTCGACCCAGCCGAAGACGTATCCGGTGCGGCGCCGCTCCAGCCGGCGCAGCAGCGTCTCGTTCCGGCCGCAGACCACCACCGGGACCGCCACCCCGGTACGCGCGATCTCGGCCGCCGTCCGGGCCACCGCGCCGACGCCCCAGGAGCCGGCGACCAGCAGCGCGAGCCGGGCGTCGACGGGCAGCCCGAGTCGCTCCCGGGCGCGGCGCTTCTCGGCCGGCGAGCCCGGGCGGAAACCGGCCGAGACGAGTCGGCCGGCCACCCGGACCTCACCGGCACCGAGCGCCCGGGCCTCGGCCCGGGTGGTGCGGTGCGCGGCGCAGTGCACGTCGATGCCGGGCGAGACCCAGATCGGGTTCACCGCGAAGTCGGTCAGATAGGTGACCACCGGTACGGCGAGCCGCCCGTCCCGGCGCAGCGGCCCGACGATCTGGCTGACCACCGGGTACGTCGACACCACCGCCCGGGTGTCCGGGGGCAGCATCCGGAGTACCCGGGGCCACACCGGCCGGAGCAACGCCCGGGTGATCGGCGCGGCCCGGCTGAAGTTCCCGCCGATCGCGAAGAGCAGCCCGTAGATCCACGGCAGCCGGCTCAGCATGCCGTGGTAGGTGCCGCGCAGCAGCCGGCCCAGTCCCCACGGGAAGATGTCGGCCAGGTCCACGCAGTCGGCGAGCAGGCCGCGTTCGCGCAGCCGGCCGGCGAGTTCCCGGCTCGCGCCGTCGTGTCCGGCCCCCGCGCTGGCGTAGATGATCATTACGCGCGGACGCCGCTCACCGACGCCGCTGGCGGGCGGCTCGGACGCCTCCTTGCGGTTCGCCTCGGACCGCCCGGATCTGAACGTCATCCGGCCATCTACCCGCAGGAGGTGCGAAGAATCCTCGGAAGGCCAGACCGGCTTCCGTCGGGCGGCAGCGGAACCTTTCCGGCACCGCATCTGCCCGAACCCCCCGACCCGGACCCGCGGCCGGACGTAGACTCCGGATACCCCGCGACGCTCCGGTCGAAGCGCGAATCGGCGCCACCGGTCGCAGCCCCGGCCCACCGGGAGGTCGCCATGCGGGTCCTGATCGTCACCGCCGGCTCCCTCGGCGACGTCGCGCCCTACACCGGGCTCGGTGCCCGGTTACGGGCCGCCGGTCACCGGGTGGCGCTCGCCGCCCCCGAGCCGTACGCCGACCTCGTCACCGGAGCCGGCCTGGACTTCCGGCCGATCGCCGGGGACCTGTCGGCGCTGCGGGCCGCCCACGCCGGAGGACACCGCTCCCGGAGCCTGCCGGTCGCCCCCGAGCTGGTCGAGTTCGTCCGGCTCGGCGGCCGGTTCGTCGCCGAGGTCGGCACCGGCATCGCGGCCGCGGCCGGGGCGGACACCGAGGTACTGCTGCTGTCCAGTACGACCGCACCGCTGGGCTACTCGGTGGCGCAGTACCACAACATCCCGTGCCTCGGGGTCTTCCTCCAGCCGACCGCTCCCACCCGGGCGTTCCCGCCGGTCGTACTCGGGGTGCGCTCGCTGGGCGGCTGGGGCAACCGGCTCGCCGGCCGGCTCGGTCGGCTCCTCGTCGACCGGGTGTACGCCGACGCCTCCCGGCGGCTGCGCGCCGAACTCAGCCTGCCACCGGTCGGACTCGGCGCCCTGGCCCGGCTGGCCGACGGGGACGGCTGGGCGGTGCTGCACGGGTACAGCCCGGCCGTGCTGCCCCGGCCACCGGACTGGCCGGCCGGGCTGGACGTGGTCGGCTACTGGTGGCCGGCGGCCCGCCCCGGCTGGCAGCCGCCGACCGAACTGGTCGACTTCCTCGCCGCCGGCCCACCCCCGGTCTACGTCGGCTTCGGTAGCCTGGCCGACACCGGGAACGGACTGCACGCCCTGGTCGCCGGTGCGCTGCGCCGGGCCGGCGTACGCGGCGTGTTGCAGGGGATGCGGGACGCCGGGACGGCCCGGGTCGAGGACCGGGACGGGGACCTGATCACCGTCGGGGACGTACCGCACGACTGGCTCTTTCCGCAGATGGCCGCGCTGGTCCACCACGCCGGCTGCGGCACCACGGGTGCGGGTCTGCGGGCCGGGGTGCCGGCGGTGCCGGTACCGGTCTTCGCCGACCAGCCGTTCTGGGCCGCCCGGCTGACCGCCCTCGGGGTCGGTCCGACGGTGCTGCCGTTCCGCCGGCTCGACGAGGCCGGGCTGGCCACCGCGATCCGGGCCGCGGTGGCCGAGCCGGGGCTGCGGCGCCGGGCGGAGGCCCTCGCCGACCTGATGGCGGCCGAGGACGGTGCCGGCGCGGTGGTGGCCGTGGTCGACCGGCTGGCCCGTTGACCGGCCGACCACGGCCCGCTCGATCCCGGCCCGCCCGCACCCCGGACGGCCGGTCCCGCACCACCGCGCGGTCCCGCACCCCGGACGGCCGGTCCCGCACCGCCGCGCGGTCCCGCAGCGCCGCGCTCAGAGCTTCTCGTAGCAGGGCCCGTCCAGGGCGTACGCCTGCGCGGTCGGGCCGGCGGTCAACGGCCGGACCTGGCTGACCCCGGTCGGTGCGGCCCGGTCCGGCCGGTACACCGCGGTGACCCGGACCGCGCCGTCGTTCGGGCCGGCGGCGTAGTTGCCGGCACCGGCCGGCAGCATGCCCTCGTAGTCGACCGACGTCAGCGACTTCACCGCCGCCAGCAGCCCGGCCCGGGTCAGGTCGCCGTCGGCCACCGCCTTGGTCAGCGCCGCCTTCATCGGATACGACCAGACCCAGCCGGAGGTGTACCCGTCGTTCGGGGTGATCTGGCCCAGTGCCTGCCGCAACGCCTGGTGCCCGGGGGTGTCGGTGCCCCACGAGTCCCACGGCGCGGTCTGCTCGTAGCGGGCCAGCAGGGCGGGGGCGGCGGCACTGGCCAACAGCGCCGGGTTCCAGGTCGGGCTGGTGCCGATGAACCGGCCGGTGAAGCCCCGGGCCGCCGCCTGGCCGACGATCGCCGCCGCGTCGGCCGGCCCCATGGTCAGGATCACCAGGTCGGGCCGGCCGGAGAGGATCGCCTGGATGGCACCGGCCTGCTTGTCGGCGCCGGAGTCGGTCTTCACCGCGCTGAAGGTCAGCCCGAGGCTCTGCGCGCCGAGCTTCGCGCCGGCCGCCGCGTCGTCGCCGTAGTCGCCGGCCAGGTGTACGGCCAGCACCGACTTGACCCCGTGCGCCTCACGGGCGTAGTCGAGCGCGTTCATCGACTCCAGGCAGTAGTTGGCGCCGGACTCGACGATCACGTCCTCGAAGGCGTACGCCGAGGTCCAGGCGGCCGGCGCCGCGACCACGCTGCTGGCCTTCATGTCGGCCAGGATGGCGGCGGTGGTCGGCGAGCCGAGGGTCTGGGCCAGGGCCAGCACGTTCGGCTTCATCTCCTGGTACGCCTGGTTGTGCGTCTGCGGGTTGTATTTGTTGTCCCGGATCCAACGGGTCACGTCGACCTCGTAGTCGCCGATCCCGCCGGCCGTGTTCACCCGCTTCCAGAACGCCTTCTGCGCGTCGGTGATCGG
Source organism: Plantactinospora sp. BB1 (assembly GCF_003030385.1). Taxonomy (NCBI): domain Bacteria; kingdom Bacillati; phylum Actinomycetota; class Actinomycetes; order Micromonosporales; family Micromonosporaceae; genus Plantactinospora; species Plantactinospora sp. BB1. The sequence continues at coordinate 323,377 of NZ_CP028159.1, forward strand.
CACCGCCAGCGCCCGGAACGGCCCCTCGGTCAGGTCGGAGATGATGCCGAGGTAGATGCAGCCCTTGTTCCGGTCCACCGCCTCCGGGCACGGCTCGGCGGTGACCCCGACGTCGGTCTTCACCCCGGAGGCGTCGGTCTCGGTGTCCCCGCCGCGACAGGCGGCGAGTGCGGCGCAGAGCAGCAGGGCGACGGTCGCGGCGGCGATCCGACGCGGTCCGGAGCCGGACGGTCTGTTCCTTCCCATGGCTACCTCACAGGTCGGTAGGAGCGGAGCAGCTCAGTAGGAGAACGGCCAGGTTTTCCAGTAGTTGCGGACCCGTACCCAGATCCCGAACAGGCCCCGGGGCTCGAAGATGAGGAAGACGACGAGAAGTACGCCGTAGAGGATCGTCTCCACCTGGAAGACGTTCGGCACCTCGTTCGGCTGGGCGCTGAGGAACGGCACCCACGCCTGCAACTCCCGGGTGAACCGGGGCAGCAGGGTGATGAAGAACGCCCCGGCGATCGCGCCGGAGATGGTGCCCGCGCCGCCGATCAGCACCATCGCGATGTACTGCACCGACAGCAGCAGGCTGAACGAGCCCGGGTCGAAGAACCCGGTGATGGTGTAGAGCAGCGCCCCGGCGCAGCCGGCGTACGCCGACGAGACGGCGAAGGCGATCGTCTTGTACCGGGCCAGGTTCACCCCGATCACCCCGGCGGCGATGTCCCGGTCCCGGATCGCGGTGAACGCCCGCCCCACCTTCGACCGGGCCAGGTTGGCGGCGGCCAGTGCGAAGCCGAGCAGGAGCAGCAGCATCAGCCAGTAGAGCTTCTGGTCCCGGGTGCCGAGCGGGCCGGTGGCGGCGATCGGCTGGCCGAAGAACTCCAGGGTGGCCGCCGGCCGGCCGACCCCGGCGCCGCCGGTCAGCGCCGACCACTCGCTGAAGACGTGCTGTCCGATGAAGACCAGGCCGAGGGTGACGATCGCCAGGTAGAGCCCGCGCAGCCGGGTGGCGAGCGGGGCGACGAGGATCCCGGCCAGCCCGGCGAGCAGGCCGGCGGCGGGGAGCCAGACCGCGATGTTGGTGACCCCGAAGCCGATCACCCGGCCGTCCGGGTCACCGCTGATCGCCGCCGCCGTGTACGCGCCGACGGCGAGGAAGAACGCGTGCCCCAACGAGACCTGGCCGGCGTACCCGGTGACGAGTCCCAGCCCGATCGCCCCGATCGCGGCGACGCAGCAGAGCGCCAGCAGTTGCAGCCACTCGTCGGTGAGCAGGAACGGCAGGCAGAGGGCGACGATCAGCAGTCCGGCCACCGCCACCCGCTTGGCCCGGGTGTCGAAGAGGGCCAGCTCGCTGGCGTACGAGGTGTGCAGCTCCGGCCGGCCGCGCGGCCGGGTACGCCGCCCCGCGATCGTCATACCCGCTCGACCTCCCTGGTGCCGAAGAGCCCGTACGGGCGGACGAGCAGGACCAGCAGCATCAGCACGTACGGGCTGATCACCGAGACGTTGCCGCCGAGCCAGGGCGCGTGCTGCTGGTAGCTGGCGGTGAGTTCCTGGATCGTCCCGACGGCCAGCCCGCCGACCACCGCGCCGGGCAGCGAGTCCAGCCCACCGAGGATGATCACCGGCAGGGCGGTCAGCGCGATCAGCCAGAGCGCGGCGTCGACGCTGGCTCCGGCGGCGGCGAAGGTGCCGGCCACCGCCGCCAGGCCACCGGCCAGCCCCCAGGAGAGGGCGAAGACGGCGCCGACCGAGACGCCCTGGGCCAGCGCCGCCTCCTGGTCGTAGGCGGCGGCCCGCATCGCCAGCCCCATCCGGGTGTAGCGGAAGAAGGCGAAGAGCCCGGCGATCAGCACGGCGGTGGCGAGCAGCGCGGCGAGGTGCCGCTGTTGCAGGTCGATCGCGGTGCCGGGGACCGCCACGGTACGCAGCCCCCACGGGTCGCCGACGTGCCGGACGTCGAGCCCGATGAAGCCGTTGACCACCACCCGGACGGCGACGTCCACCCCGAGGGTGATGATGGCGACCACGAACGCCGGCCGGCCGACCATCGGGCGTACCGCCACCCGTTCCACCCCGAGCGCCAGCCCGGCGGTGAGCACGGCGGCGACCGGTACGGCCACCCAGAAGCCGACCGGCCCGGCCAGGTAGGTGACCAGGACCGCGCCGGCCAGCATGAAGGCGGGCTGGGCGAAGCTGATCACCCGGGTCGCCTTGTAGATGATGACGAAGCCGAGGGCGAGCAGGGCGTAGACGCTGCCGGTGCCCAGGCCGCGCAGCAGGCTCTCGGCGAGTTCGGTCATCCCGCCTCCCCCGGGTCGGTCTTCGCCGGCCCGCGCCGGTACAGCTCGTCGATCAGGTCGGCGAACCGTTCGGCGACGGCGGCCCGGCGTACCTTCTGGGTGGCGGTCAGCTCACCGTCGTCGTGGTCGAGTTCCCTGGGCAGCAGCGCGAACCGCCGGATCTGCTCGACCGGGGGCCGCCCGGCGTTGACCGTCGCGACCAGCTCCTCGACCAGGGCCCGGACCTCGGGTTTGCCGGCCAGGTCGCGATAGGTGGTGTACGCCAGCCCGCCGCGCTGCGCCCACTCCCCCACGGTCTCCAACTCGATCCCGATCAGCGCGGTCAGGTACGGCCGGCGGTCGCCGACCAGGATCGCCTCCTTGACGTACGGCGACGCCTTCAGCGCGTTCTCGATCTCGGAGGGGCCGACGTTCTTGCCACCCGCCGTGATCATGATGTCCTTGGCCCGGTCGGTGATCCGCACGTGCGTGCCGTCGACCCACTCGCCGACGTCGCCGGTCCGCAGCCACCCGTCGGCGTCGAGCACCGCCGCCGTCGCCGCCAGATCCCGGTAGTAGCCGGCGAAGACGCCCCCGTGCCGGGTCAGGATCTCGCCGGTCTCCTCGTCAATCCGCAGCTCGACGCCGGGGTGCGGCTCGCCGACGGTGCCGAGCCGGACCCGGCCCGGCCGGTTGCCGGTGGCGACGGCGGTGTTCTCGGTCATCCCGTACACCTCGTGCATCGGGACGCCGATGCCCATGAAGAACCGCAGCACGTCCGGGGCGATCGGGGCGGCACCGGAGGCGGCGTACCGGACCCGGCGCATCCCGATCCGCACCCGCAGCGCCCGGTAGCAGAAGAGCCAGCCGATCGCGTACCCCAGTCGGGTGGCGGCGGTGTGCCGGCCACCGGTCCGGACCAGCGTGCCGGCGATCCGGTCGGCGACCCCGAGCCACAGCCGGGCGTTCCACCGTTTGACCGGCGAGGCGTTGGCCAGCCGGACGGTCACCCCGGCGAGGATCTTCTCCCAGATCCGGGGTACTCCGAACAGGATCGTCGGCTGCACCTCCCGCAGGTTCGCCCGCACGGTGTCGATCGACTCGGCGAACGCCACCTGCACCCCGGCACCGGCGTTGAACCAGGTGGTGAAGATCCGCTCCGCGACGTGGCAGAGCGGCAGGTACGACAGCAGCAGGTCGTGCGGTCCTGGCGGCGGATCGGTGAACCCGCCGTCGTCGACGAGTACCCGGATCGCGAAGTCCACGTTGGCCACGGTCAGCATCGCGCCCTTGGCCGGCCCGGTCGTACCGGAGGTGTAGATCAGCGTGGCGACGTCCCCGGCGGTCGCCGCCGCCATCCGGGCGGCCACCGCCCCGGGCTCGGCGGCCCGGTGCTCGGCGCCGATCGCCAGCAGCTCGTCCCAGCCGAGCAGCGCGGGATGCCGGTAGCGGTGCCGGATGCCGCGCGGTTCGAGATAGACGATCCGCTCCAGCTCCGGGCAGTCGGCGGCGACCTCCAGCGCCTTGTCGACCTGCTCCTGGTCCTCGGCGATCAGCACCCGGGCGCCGGAGTGCGAGAGCAGGTAACCGACCTCCGGCGCCGGATTGGTGGGATAGAGGCCCACCGTCATCGCCCGCAGCGCCACGGTCGCCACGTCGGTGAAGAGCCACTCCCGACGGTTCTCCGCGTGGATCGCCACCCGGTCGCCCGGCTGCACGCCGAGCGCCAGCAGCCCGTGCGCCACGGTCTGCACCGTGTCCCAGTAGTCGGCCCAGGTCACCTCCGCCCAGATGCCCCGGTCCTTCTCCCGCATCGCCACCGCGTCCGGGGTGGCGAGGGCGCGGTCGCGGACGCGTACCGCGATGGTGCTGGCCGGGACGGCGTCGCCGGACGGGCCGGCGGCGGTGGTGGTCGGGACGCCGGCCGGGTCGTCGCCGGTCGGGTCGCCGGCCGGTACGGTTGCGGCGCGGGGATCGGTCATCGCGGCTCCTCCCGTCCCGGATCGCCGGCACGCTGCGCCGGTTTCGACGCGTCGCCGCCGAGGTAGGCCCGCACGACGTCCGGATGGTGCGGGATCTCCGCCGGGCTGCCGGTCGCCACCACCTGGCCGAAGTCGACCACCAGCACCCGGTCGGCCAGGTCCATCACCAGACCCATGTCGTGCTCGACCAGCACGATCGGGATGTCCAGCTCGTCGCGGATGTCGAGGACGTACCGGGCCATGTCCTCGGTCTCCTCCAGGTTCATCCCGGCGACCGGCTCGTCGAGCAGCAGCAGTTTCGGCTCCATCGCCAGGGCCCGACCCAGCTCGACCCGCTTCTGCACCCCGTACGGGAGCAGACCCACCGGCATCCGCCGCCACCGTTCCAGTTCGAGGAAGTCCACGATCTCCTCGACGGCGGCCCGGTTGGCGATCTCGGCCCGGCGGGCCGAGCCGAGCCAGGCGATCGCGGCGAGCGGGCCGTAGCCGATGTGGTGGTGCCGGCCGAGCAGCAGGTTCTCCAGCACGGTGAGGTTGCCGAAGAGTTCGACGTTCTGGAAGGTCCGGGCCATGCCGAGCGCCGCGATGTGGTGCGGCCGGCGGCCGACCAGGTCCACCCCGTCGAAGACGACCCGACCGGTCTGCGGCCGGTACACCCCGGAGAGGACGTTGAAGATGGAGGTCTTGCCCGAGCCGTTCGGCCCGATGATGGCGAAGAGTTCGTGCCGGCCGACCGTGAAGCTCACCCCGTCGATGGCGCGTACGCCCGCGAAGTGCAGCCGGACGGCCTCGAACCGCAGGATCGGGTCGGCCTCGACCGGATCGGCGGCCCGTTGCCGCACCACCGCCGTCACGACAACCACCGCTTGCGCCGCCGGTAGTGCTTGACCTCGCGGAACGAGCGTCGGCCCGCACCGGCCGCCGCACCGAGACCGAGATAGAACTCCCGGATGTCGTCGTCGGCCAGCAACTGTTCGGCCGGCTTGTCCAGCACCACCTGGCCGGTCTCCAGTACGTAGCCGTGGGTGGCCAGCGCCAGCGCCATGGTCGCGTTCTGCTCGACCAGCAGGATTCCGGCCCCGGTCGAGTTGATCGCCACGATCAGCTCCCGGACCTGGTCGACCAGCCGGGGGGCGAGTCCGAGGCTGGGCTCGTCGAGCAGCAGGTAGCGCGGCTGCGCCATCAGTGCCCGGCCCATCGCGAGCATCTGCTGCTCGCCGCCGGAGAGATATCCGGCGGTCTGCCGGCGGCGGGCGGCGAGCACTGGGAAGAGCCCGAAGACGTGCTCCAGCCGGGCCGGGATCTGCCGATGCGCGGTGTGCCCGCCGAGCCGCAGGTTCTCCTCGACGGTCAACTCGGCGAAGATCCGGCGGCCCTCCATCACCTGGCAGACGCCCCGGCGGACCACGGCGGCCGGGCGGAGCCGGTGGATCGGTTCCCCGTCGAGCGTGACGGTGCCCTTGGTGACCGCGCCGTCGTGCACGTCGAGCAGACCGCTGATCGCCCGTAGCAGGGTGGTCTTGCCGGCGCCGTTCGCGCCGAGCAGCGCGACGATCCCGCCGGGCGGTACGGCGAGGCTCACCCCGCGCAGCACCAGCATCACGTCGTCGTAGACGACCTCGAGATTGCGCACCTGCAGCATCCGGGAACCCCCGGTTCTCGGTTGTGGCGCGGGTCACAAAGTTACCGGACATTAACCAGGGGGCAACGTTCCGTCAAGAGCATCGTGGTCGAGGGCGCACTTCCGCCGGATCGAGGTCGGGTGGATCGCCGTTCGACGTCAGTGATCCGGGTCGACGGCGGGTGTACCGTCCGAAGCGGCGGTTCGCCAGTCGCGGTCCCGACCGCCACCAGCCCAGCCGTAACCTGGGGGTACGCCATGCCGCACCCGCCCATCGTCGACCCGCGATTCCCGGCACGCCTGCGGGAGCTGCGGACCGCCCGCGGTATGTCCCTGCGGGACCTGGCCCGCCGCGCCTACTACGGCAAGAGCCACCTGCACGACCTTGAGACGTCGAGGTGCCGGCCGACCGTCGAAGCCGCCCGACGTCTGGACGACGTCCTGCAAGCAGGCGGGACGCTCGCCGCGCTGGTCGTCGAGGCACCGGCCGTGACCACCCCGGACGACGACCAACGGATCGCGTACGTGATCGCGCAGCCCTCCCGGCTGGATGCTGCCACCGTGCACATGCTGGCCGAGACGTTGGCCGCGCAGCGCCGCCTTGACGACGTGTTGCAGGCACCGGCCATGCTGCCGTGGTCCGTGCCGCAGTGGCGCACCGTGCAGAGCCTCGCCGAACAGGCCCGGGGGCCGCACGCGGCCGAACTGCACGAGGTCATCGCCGAATGGACCCAGTTCATCGGCTGGCTCTACGCCGAGGGCCGCAACGACAGCGAGGCGACGCGGGTGTTGACCGAGGCGGCCGACCAGGCCGACGCCGTCGACAGCGGCCCGCTCGCGGCGCAGGTGGAGAACTTCCGGGGCTACCTGGAACGCCAGCGGGGCAACCCGCGCGGCATCGTTCGGCACTTCCTGGCCGCGTACCACACCCCGGGCTCGACGGTGCTGCAACGGGTCGGCGACGCGGTACAGGCAGCCCACGGGTACGCGCTGCTCGGCGACCGAGGCGCGGCCAGGCGTCTGCTCGGCGAAGCGAGCGACCTCACCGAGGCGGCCGAGTCCGCGAGCGCGCCGGCAGCCGCCTACTGGCTGACGCCGACATTCTCCCGGATGGGTCTCGGACTGACGTACCTGGCGCTCGGCGACCGGGCCGCCGCCGCAGAGAACCTGCGTGCCGGGCTGGACGGCCTGCCGGACGATCAGCGCGATGCCGAGTGGACGATCGAGTACCGCGAGGCGCTCAGCACCTGCTGACGGGTTCGTCCGGATCACCGCGCACGGCACCGGACATGCGGCGGACGCCGAAGAGCTGGATCTCACCGTGCCAATCGGGCGACGCTGCGGGTGGGGGTGCCGGTCGGGCGTACGCAGCCGGCGACGGTACCCCTGGCCGGTCGGGCCGAGGCTCCCCGTGGGTAGGCCCGGCCGGCGCCAGCCGATCAAGGTGATCGGCGCTCCGTGATCTGCGATCCGGGACGCCGTGGCGGGCAGGAGGTCCACCATGATCCAGCAAAGGCAGCAGCAGAGCGACGAGCAGATCGTGGCCCAGCACCTCGCCGGGCACCGGTGCGCGGAGTGTGCGCCGAGGGGCGGCTGCATGCGGATGCTTCGGATCGTCCGCCGCCGCCAGGCGCGGGCCGACCTCGCCGGCACGATCGGCGTCCAGATCGAGGTGACGGGACGGTGATCCGGATGGTACGGCGCTGGCTGACGGTGGAGTGGCCGGTCCCGGTCGAGTGCGCGTTCGCCCGCCTCGTGCTCGGTACGCACGCGCTGCGGGAGTGCGGCCGGTGCGGGCCGGACGGCTGCCCGCTCTGGTCCTGGGCGACCGAGGTCCACCGCCGGGAGCACGCGGTCCGGGTGCTGCTCGGCGGCACTCTGCCGGCCAGCGTGACGGCCGGGGACGTCCGCGCGGCCCTGGACCGGGTTCGGTGAGCATGCTGCCGGAGAGCACGCCGGGACCGGCGATCAGTTGGGCACACCGGATCATCACCGACCACGCCGAGGGGCGCGGCTGTGCCGAGTGCCGGGCCCGCTGGTGCCCGACCGCCGAATGGGCACTCTGGGTCGTCGTCACCGATCACCTCCCGCCGCCCGGTGACGACGGGAAGAGGCTGGTGACCACGGTCGCCCGGCAGATACTCACCAACCACTGGCCGTACGGCGTCGACGGCTGCCGACCCTGCGCCCTGCCGGACTGCACCCGCATCCAGGTCGCGACGTGCTGGTTGCAGGCCGTCCGGGACGACTACCTGCCGCCAGCGGTGCAGGCTCTCCGACCCACAGTGGTCCCGACCGACGAGGAGCTGCGCCGGATCACCGGGCTGGAGTGATGCTCGGGCGGATGGCGGACGGGTTGCCCGGTCAGTGCCGGTGACGCCAGAGCTGCGCCCGGATCTCGCCGCCGGGATAGCGCGAGCTGTGCACGTTGACGTACGCGGCACCGGCCCGTACCGCCGCGACCAGCTCGGCGAACTGTCCCGCCTCGATCCCCTGTGCGGTCGGGCCGATCACGTCGGCCGGTCGGATCGTCCCGCTGACCGTGGCCGGTGCCGGTGGGCAGGGCTGGGTGCCCGCCGGCCCGTTGCCGAGGTTGGTGCAGAGGAAGGCGCTGATTCCGCCGCTCTGGGCCCGGCCGCCGACGTGGATGTGCGCCTGGGTGACGGTCCCCTCCAACGACTCGTACCCGAGCCGGTAGGTCAATTCCTGGCCCTCCTCGTCGACCGCGAAGCGGAACCCGCCCCTGCCGCTGGTCGAGATCACCAACGGGTCCTCCTGGTAGCCGGTCAGCCGTTCCCGTACGACGCCCCAGCGTTCCGGGTCGTCGTCGTTGCGGTCGGCGTTGCCGTACGCGATCCGGGCCGTGCCCGCCCCGGCGGCCAGGAGGGCGACCACGGAGACCACCGCGCCATACCATCGTCGGATCATCATCGTCGCGCCTCCCCGATCCGCTCCGGCCAGTGCTCGTCACCCGGTTCAACCGGACGGGCGCCAGCCGGGACACGACACCGAAGTGACGGATCGTGGACAGAGAGTACTTGCCGACAGGGTCGGCAACCGCCGCGTCGGCCGTGGTGCAGCCTGCTGGAAGGCCCGGCGCCGGGCACCGGGGAACGACGTGGTTACCGGTTACCGCCAGGTGGCGGTGTCGGGGTCGATCCCGTGTGCCCGAGCGGACTCGTCGATGATCTGCCGGAACCAGGAGGCCAGCCCGGCCCGAATCCCGTCGTAGTAGGTGGCGAAGCCCGGGTCGGACTCGAACATCCGGCCGAGACACACCTGCATCTGGCGGGTGAGCGGGAAGAAGTTGGAGAAGATCTCGCGGTGGCGCTCGACGAGCGCGTTCGCCTCCGGGCTGCCCGGGATGACACACCGGTCGAGGGCGTCGCCCAGATCGCGCTGCAAGGCGGTCATCGCCGCGGAGAGTGCCTGCCACTGCTCCCGGGTGCGGGAAGCAGAGCGCTCGGCGAACTGCGCCCACTGCGGGGAGTCTCCCCACACGGCGCGGGCCCCCCGGGACCGGCGCGCGTCCCATTCCGCGCCGAACGTCTCCGACTGCGCCTCGTCGCTCAAGAGGATGCCGCGCTCGTGCGCCTGGATCATCCGTTCCAGACGGTCGTCGAGCTGTTGCAGGTCATGGATCCGCTCCGCGAGCTGGGCACGCTGCTCGCGCAGGGTGGCGCCGATCTCCGCGGTCGCGTCGTCGAGCACCTCACGCACCGCGTCCAGCCCGAGCCCGGCCTCCCGGTAGGCGACGATCCGGTGCAGACGTTGCAGGTCTGCCTCGGTGTACTGGCGATAGCCCGCGGTGGTGCGTACGGACGGCGACGCCAAGCCGATCTCGTCCCAGTGATGCAGCGTGCGGACGGTCACCCCCACCAGCTCGGCGGCCGCGCCCACCGTGACACCGGCCTCGCGACTAACCATGTTCGCCACGGTGACCTTCGTCCGCCGATCCTGGGGCGACGATCCCGACCGACGCGAGATCACGCGCCTCCTGGCTGTCAGGGTCGAATTCCTTGGGGGCGGTGAACACGACCCGGGCCCGTTCAGGGGTGACGACTTCGACGTCCCGGGTCGTCCACGGCGTATCACGCGGTCCGGTGACGCTGCCGGGCGCAAGTTCCGTACACGCCGCCACGATCGGATCGATTTCGTCCAGTACGCAGGCGAAGCTCACGCTCATTGCCGGCGCCTCGGTTCGTTCGGCGCCCGCCGCCGCCGGGACGAGCAGGACATCCTGGAATGCCCATCGGCGCAGGTGGACCACCTGGCCGGGAATGCTGAACAGCTCGATGAATCCGAAACCGCGTACCCAGAAGTCCGTCGACGCCGCCAGGTCGGAGGTCGGAATCGTCACGAACACCGGCATCGCGTAGATGCCGCGAAACACCTCGGGCGCGACCGCCTTCGGCCCCCGCTCGGACAGCGGGCTCATCTCGAATGCGTCGAAGAAATCGCTCATGCGTTACACCGTCCACCCTCACGCGACGTGAGGGTCAAGCTGAGTTCGCAGGTCCGGTCCTGTCGCTGCGACGCGACCGACGTTTCGTGCCCGGGTGGAGCTAGTCACGCAGTCGGGCGAGGTGCCGCATCTTGTTCATCGCGTCCAGCGCGGCGACCTTGTACGCCTCGGCCAGCGTCGGATAGTTGAAGACCGCGTCGACCAGGTAGTCGACGGTGCCCTGACAGCCCATCACGGCCTGCCCGATGTGCACGAGTTCGGTGGCCCCGGTGCCGAAGATGTGCACCCCGAGCAGCCGACCGGTCTCCGGGGCGACGAGCAGCTTCAACATCCCGTACGAGTCGCCGCTGATCGCACCCCGGGCCAGTTCCCGATAGCGGGAGATGCCCACCTCGAACGGCACCTTGTCCCGGGTGAGTTCGTCCTCGGTCCGGCCGATGAAGCTGATCTCCGGAATGGTGTAGATGCCGATCGGCTGCACCTCCGGCAGCGCCCGGACCGGCTCGTCACAGGCGTGGTGCGCGGCAAGGCGGCCCTGCTCCATCGAGGTGGAGGCGAGGGCGGGAAAGCCGATCACGTCCCCGACCGCGTAGATGTGCGGCACCGCCGTCCGGAACTCCGCGTCGACCTCGATCCGGCCCCGCGCGTCGGCGGCGAGTCCGGCGTTCTCCAGGTCGAGTTCGCTGCCGAGGCCCTGCCGGCCGGCGGAGTACATCACGGTGTCGGCGGCGATCCGCTTGCCGCTCTCCAGCACCGCGATGGCGCCCCGGGCGTGCCGCTCCACCGCCGCCACCGCCTCGCTGAACCGCAGCGTCACCGCCCGGTCCCGGAGGTGGTATTTCAGCGCCTCGACGATCTCCAGGTCGCAGAACTCGAGCATGTGGTCGCGCCGCTCCACCACCGTGACCTTGCTGCCCAGCGCGGCGAACATCGAGGCGTACTCGATGCCGATCACCCCGGCACCGACCACGACCATCGAGTTCGGCACCCGTTCCAGGTTGATGATGCCGTCCGAGTCGATGATCGTACGTTCGTCGAAGTCCACACTGGCCGGTCGGGCCGGTCGGGTACCCACGGCGATGATGATCTTCTCGGCGGTGACCTTCGACTCGCGCCCGACCGGGTCGGTCACGGTGACCGTGTGCGGGTCGGCGAACCGGGCCGTCCCGGTGATCAGCCGTACCCGGTTGCGCGTCAACTGGCTGCGCACCACGTCGATCTCCCGGCCGATGACATGCTGGGTCCGCGCCGTCAGGTCGGCGACGGTGATGTCGTCCTTGAGCCGGTAGCTCTGGCCGTAGACCTCCCGCTGGCTCAGTCCGGTCAGATAGAGCACCGCCTCGCGCAGCGTCTTCGACGGGACCGTCCCGGTGTTGATGCACACCCCGCCGACCATGTGCTGCCGTTCCACCACCGCCACCCGGCGGCCGAGCTTGGCCGCCGCGATCGCGGCCTTCTGGCCGCCCGGTCCCGAACCCACCACCAGCACGTCGAAGTCATGCATTCCCACAGTCTGGCAGGCCGGTGATCGGAACGCTCGGGGCCGATCGGCCGGTCACCCTGCGCGGCTGCCCCTTCACCGCCAACCGTCCATCAACCGGCGCAGGTTCTGCCGCCACGCCTCGGCGAAACCCGGCTCGCCGCGCCGCTGGGCCCAGACCACGATGAAGACGGCGGTCAGCGCCGCGCAGGCGTGCAGGATCGCCCGGTCGGCGTCGTCGAGGGTACGCCCGTAGCCGGCCAGGAATGCGTCGGCGAGGTCCGGCCGGCCCCGCCACGGGCCGAAGTAGAGCCGGTTCAGGTCGTTGGCCCAGACCTCCGGTCCGGCCCACTCGAAGTCGATCACGTGCACCCGCCGTTCGGCGCCGTGCCGGTCGGCGCCGGTGACCAGCCAGTTTCGCGGACCGTAGTCGAGATGGCACGGTACCCGGGCCGGTGCCGCAATGCCGGATAGGTCGCGCAGTCCGGCCCGGACGAAGTCGAGTTCCCGGGGTTCGAGCAGCCGGCTCGCCCGGACCGAGAGCCGATCCAACTCGTCGAGCTTGCCGGCGGCCAGGTCGGGCCAGGGCGGCAGCGCCTCGGTTCCGTGCAGCCGGCGCAGCAGTACCCCCGCCGCGCGCTGCACCTCCGGATCGGTGACGTGTGCCAGGCCCGCCTCGCCGGGTACCGCCGAGAGCAGCAGTGCGCACCGGTCGTCGTCGTACGCCCGCAGCCTCGGTGCCTGCCCGCCGAGCCCCGGCACCCAGCGCCGGTACGCCGCCAGCTCCCGCCGGTAGCGCTCCGGGTCGGCGTGCCCCTTCACGAACCAGGTGGCCCCGTCGCCGTCCCGCGTTTCCAGCACGCGCGCCACCCCGTGCCCCCAGGACCGGTCGGCGACCAGCTGTGCCGAGCCGAGCACCTGCCGCGCGTACCGGATCAGCTCGGTACGCATGGTCAGGTCTCCTCCGGGTCAGGTCCGGCGCGGCAGGCGGTGCAGTACGACCTCGTCGAGCCGGCCGTCCGATATCTCTGCGGTCAGGTAGGTGGCGTACGGCTGGCGGCGCCGGTCGGTCGGCGAGCCGGGATTGAGCAGCCGCAACCCGCCCGGCGCCTCGGTGTCCCACGGGATGTGGGAGTGGCCGAAGACCAACAGGTCGCAGTCGGGGAACCGGTCGGCGCAGCGCCGCTCCCGCCCGGCGGCCGGGCCGGTCTCGTGCACCACCGCGACCCGCAGGCCGGCCAGTTCGACGCGGGCGATCTCCGGCAACCTGGCCCGCAGTTCCGGGCCGTCGTTGTTGCCGTACACCCCGACCAGCCGGGCGGCGCGGGACTCCAACACGTCGAGCAGCGGTTCGTGCACCCAGTCTCCGGCGTGGATGACCACATCCGCCTCGTCGACCGCCGTCCAGAGTTGCGACGGAAGGTCCCGGGCGCGCTTCGGCACGTGGGTGTCCGCCATCAGCACCAGGCGCACGCCCCCACCCTATCCCGCGACGGCTCCCGGGGAGGGGCCGGACGACCGCATCGGCCCGGCCCACCTGGGGTGGACCGGGCCGATAGTGGTGCTCGGGTGCCGGCGCGGCCGTACGCCTACGCGCCTGGCGCGGTGTCTGGGACCGTCGTCGCGCCACCGGGTTTGCCGTCCGCCGCACCCGTGGGAGAGAAATCGACGAGAGATGACGAGAGATGCGGTCGGGTCATCACCTGCCTCAGTCTGTCGCTGGGCCCGTCCGGTTGCCCGGAGGACCGCGCTGCCTGCGCCATCGGTTGGCGGTGGGGCCAGCCTCGACGGCGACGAACCGCACGCCGTCGGGTGGTTCGACGGGCCACAGTGGAGGTCGTGGCCCCGGCTGTGGTCGGGCCGGCGGCGGGGGTGGCGGCTGGTTCCAGCACGCGTCGATGAGCGCCTCGAACTCTGCCCGCATGAGTTCGTCGTCCCGCTGAACCAGCTCGACGAATGCCTCGTTGACCGACCGGGTCGTCGAGTGCTCGTGCCGTACGCCGCTGTGCATTTCCGTCACCCCCCACCACCGACGACACCGGAAGTCCGGCGAACCGCCGGAGCGTCCGGCTCTGTCTGTCAGGCGCTGATGACCTTCTGTCGTGATCCGCCGGAGGTGATCGCCACCCGACGGGGCTTCGCCTGCTCCTTCACCGGGATCCGCACGGCCAGCACACCGTTCTCGTGGCTCGCCTCGATCCGGTCGGTGTCCAGGCCGTCGCCGAGGAAGAGCTGCCGGGAGAAGACCCCGAGCGGTCGTTCGGAGACCTGGACCCGGGCGCCTTCGCCGAGGGCCGGCGGCCGGCGTTCGGCGCGGACGGTCAGCAGGTTGCGCTCTACGTTGATCTCGATCGCGTCCGGGGCGACCCCGGGTAGGTCGAACGCGACGACGAACTCGTCGTCGTTGCGGTAGGAGTCCATCGGAATGGCCGTCGGCCGGGACCAGGTGCCCGAACTCAGGGTGCCGAGGGCCTGCTGCGCGAACCGGTCGAGTTCGCGGAAGGTGTCGGTGCGCATCAACATCGGATCCACCTCCTAGTGCTGGCAACAGTGCTGTCAATGCGCGACACCTCGGTTGTATCATGTCGTCGGAACGATGACAAGTGAAATCGTCATCTCAGCGATGACACGAGGTCGAGAGCGGGAACGGATGGATCAGCAGGGGCGGGCCGAGCGGGCACGGTCAACCGGAGCCGGCGCACCGGCGACGCCGACCGGCGCGGCGTTCGACCGGGTGCTGGCGGTCACCACCCGGCTCGGCGACCCGACCACCCCCAGCCCGCGCCGGGGGGTCGAGCGGCCGGCGGCTCGCGCCGGGACGGTGGCGACGGCGGGCGAGCAGGACGGCGCCGAGGTGGCGCTCGACCAGGTCCTCACGGCCCTCGTCCTGCTCCGGCAACTCCGCGCCGACCTCGAGTCCTGGGAGCCCCGACTCATCGCCGCCGCCCGGCAACGCGGTGCCAGTTGGGCCGAGCTGGCACCGGCCCTCGGGGTGGCGAGCCGGCAGGCCGCCGAGCGCCGCTACCTGCGACTGCGCCCGGCCGAGGACGACGCCGCGCCGCAGACCCGGGACGATCGGGTACGCGCCGAGCGCGACCGCCGGGCCGGCGACCGCGCGGCCGCCCGCTGGGCCCGGGACAACGGTGCCGACCTGCGCCAGCTCGCCGGGCAGATCACCGCGCTGACCGATCTCGGCTCCGCGGCCCGGCCCAGCCTGGACCGGCTGCACGACGCCCTCGGCGGCACCGACCCGAACGCGCTGGTCCGGCCGCTCGCCGACACCCGGCGACACCTCCGCTCCGACCATCCGGCGCTCGCGGCCCAGGTCGACGCGATGAACGAACACCTCGACGAGGTACGCCAGCGCACCGCCCGGCGGCGCGGCCAGCCGCGCGGCTGAGCACGGCTCAGCGGGCCAGCCCGGCCGCTGTCAGGAGTCGCCGCCAGGTGTCGGTGTACTGCCCCCTGAACCGGCCCTTGCGCACCCGGTGGTCGAGGGCGGCCGGACCGCACATGTCCCGGACGAACTCCGGGTACCCGGCGCCGAGCACGCACTCGTCGAAGAAGGTGACGACGTCCGGCGCGAACTCCTCGACCTCGATCTCCCCCGGCATGCCCTTGACGTGGTAGAGATACTCGTCGGTGTCGATGAAATAGACGCTGCCGGTCTCGACGTCCAGCCGGATCGGCGGGCCGAGGTTCCGCTCGGCGACCAGGTCGACGGGGATTTCCCGGATCTCGTAGCCGATGGTCAGCGGATAGCCCAGCAGGTCGTCGGTGGCACACAACTCCCGGCCCGCCCAGGCGGCGGCGCTGTCGATCTCGGGCGGCCGGACGAACCGGAAGTAGCTCCCCTCCAGCCGGCGGAAGAGGCTGAACACCTCCACCAGACCGTCCGGCAGCTCCGGGATGGGCTCCAGCGCGGCGGTCGACTCCTCGATGACCACACCGAAGCCGTGTTCGGCCTCGACCCGCCGCAACAGTTCGACCTTTGCCGCGATCCGCGCCAGGGCGTCGCCCCGGCCACTCTGCGGCCGGACCGCGCCGGTCGACCCCGTCTCCATCCCGCCTCCCCGATCACCACGCCTCCGCGCGATGGTACGGCCGTCGGCCGCCGCTGCCGGCCGTCGGCTGCCGGGTCCGGCCGGGCTCGGCACACGCCTATTTGTTGAGACCCCAAACTATTGACAAGCACCATCCAGCGATGTGAATCTCTGTCCAGGGACCGCCACCGGAGCCGGGCGGACAGTACGGGAGCGCCGGGCAGCCTCCCGGGTACTCGCCCGTGCAATCGACGTCTGGGGGATCCCATGTCTTCGCTCGCCCAACCCCTCAATCCGGCCCGACGCCGCGTCCCGATGGTCCTGCGGATCCTCGCGGTCGCGGCGAGCGCGGTCGTCCTCCTCGCCGCCGCCCTCGCGATCTCCCAGCAGACCGCGGACGCGCACGGCTCGACGATCAACCCGGCCTCCCGCAACTACGGCTGCTGGAAGCGCTGGGGCAACGACTTCCAGAACCCGGCGATGGCCACCCAGGACCCGATGTGCTGGCAGGCCTGGCAGGCCGACCCGAGCGCCATGTGGAACTGGAACGGGCTCTACCGGGAGGGCGTGAACGGCAACCACCAGGCCGCCGTGCCGAGCGGCCAACTGTGCAGCGCCGGTGAGACCGGCGGCATCCGGTACGCCGCACTGGACAACCCGGGCAACTGGCAGGCCACCAACGTCGGCAGCAGCTTCAACGTCACCGTGCACGACCAGGCGCTGCACGGCGCCGACTACTTCCGGATCTACGTCACCCGACAGGGGTTCAACCCGCTCACCCAGCGGTTGGGCTGGGGCGACCTCGAACTGGTCCGGGAAACCGGCCGGTACGCCCCCGGCGAGGGCACCCGGGAGACCGGTGACTCCGTGCTGAACGGCGTCTCCATCACGATGCCGGTGAGCGCGCCGGGACGGTCCGGCCGGCACATCGTCTTCGTGATCTGGAAGGCCAGCCACGCCGACCAGAACTACTACTGGTGCAGCGACGTCAACTTCGGCGGCAGCAACCCGCAGCCGACGGCGACGCCGACCCGTACCCCCACGCCGACGCCGACCCGCACCACCCCGCCGCCGACCACCACGCCGACCCGTACCCCGCCGGCCGGCGGCACGGGTAGCTGCACGGCGGCGTACGCCGTCACCGGCACCTGGTCCGGTGGTTTCCAGGCCGACGTACGGGTCACCGCCGGCAGCGCCGCGATCCGGGGCTGGACGGTGACCTGGACCTTCGCCAACGGGCAACAGGTCAGCAACTCGTGGGGCGCCACGGTCACCAGCAGCGGATCGGCCGTCACCGCCCGGAACACCGACTACAACGGCAGTCTCGCCGCCGGTGCCAGCACCACCTTCGGGTTCCTCGGGTCGCAGACCGGCAGCAACCCGGTACCGACCCTGAGCTGCACCGCCACCACCTGACCGCTGCGGCGGCGACCAGCCGTCGGGCCGGATCCGTGTCGGCGCGGACCCGGCCCGACGGCCACCCGCTAGTCGAACGAGACGTGCTCGAAGGCATACGGGTTGAGCAACTCGTCCCGACGGCGGCGCAACCCGTCGAGTTCGCCGGTCAGCCGGTCCCGGCCGGTCAACGGCAACTCGACGGTCTCGCGCAGCCGGAGCCGCTCCCCCACCGCCATCGTGGCGAGGTCCTCGGCGAGCCGGCCCGGCTCGATCCCGCAGCTGAAGCGCTGCTGCCAGACCCGGACCCGTTCAAAGAGGTACGCCCCCGGTCGCACCTGGAGCCACGCCCAACCCTCGGCCGGGCCGTCCTTCCAGTCCAGGTGCAGGCTGCGCAGGATCGGGTCGACCAGCTCCCGGTTGACGTACGCCTCCACCGCCGCCGACCGGGCGGCCGCCCCGAGGTCGTTGACGTGCCCGCTGCTGCCGTCCGGCAACCGACCGACGATGTCGCGGTAGCTGCGCGGCGCGTCCGGGGCGAGTGCGGCGTACTCGGCCGGGTCGCCGGTGGCGGCCTGGAAGGCGCGGGCGTCGATGACGTACTCAACGATCCGCCGGCCGTGCGTGCGCGGCTGCAACGTCGCCGACTCGATCCGGAGCAGTTCCAGGCCGACCGCGTCGCAGACGGCGTGCTTCATCCGGTCGTCCCGGTGCGTCTGCGGGGTCTGCACGCTGGTGTCGACCAGCTCGACCGCGAACGACGCCGCCGCACCGTCCGGATCGGAGACCACGAAGTCGAAGAGCGCCCGGCTGGCCGCGTTCCACTGGCCGCCGGTGACGCCCTCGGGACGGCGTGGCACGAGCTGGCCGAGCCGCTGGTCGGGCCGGACGATCCGACCCGCCCGCTCGATCGTTGCGCCGGTGGCCGCCGGTTCGGCGGGAAGCCGGGTGGATCGCGTCGACGGCTGTCCGCCGCTACCAGTCTCTGCCATCTGTCCCTTGGTCCGTAACATCCGCTCGCCGCCTGGCTACACCGCCCGTCCGGCGGCAGGTCCCCACCATGCTAGGAACCCGCCGCCGGCCGCGCGTCGCCGGTCCGGGTCGCCGTGGCCGCCGAAGCGGGTCGGCCCGAGAGTGGAAACCCGGGCGCGGGGCGGAAACCCGGGCGCGGGACGGAAACGCGGGCGCGGGACGGAAATGCGGGCGCGGCCGGGCCGGGTGGCTCGGCAGAATGGGTCACCGTGTCGACCACCCCCACCGAGCGGCTGCTCCGCGAACTGGATCCCCTGCCGTACCCGCAACGGCTCCGTCGGCTCGCCCCGGCCGTACGGGCGCTGGCCGGCGACGGAACCCTCGCCGACGTACAGGCCCAGTTGCGCGGCGGCGACCGGTACCAGCGCCACCTGGCGCTGACAATGGCGCTGATCGGCCGCGACGAGGCCGGCATCGCCGCCGCGCTCGCCGACGCCGACCCGACGATCCGGGGCACCGCGCTGCGGGCCGCGCTCCGGGCCGATCGGTTCGACACCGACGACCTGGTCGCGCTGGTGGCCGACGCGTCGGCCCAGACCCGCCGGCTGGTCTGCCGGACGCTCGCCCGGTCGACCCACAGTGACCGGGCCGAGGCGTTGCTCGACGTGGTCCGCGGACGCTACGGCGACGCGGAGGCGGCCCGGCTGCTGCCCGGCTGCGGGGCGGAGACGGTGCGGCGGCTGCTGCCCGAACTCGACCACGCGATCGACAACTGGTCCGGGCTGCTCCGCCGGCACCGGGAGATCACGCTCGACTACGCCGAGCAGGTACTGGCCGGGCTCGACGCGCCGGCCCGGGAACGCTGGTGGATGCGTCGCGGCCACCACCTGCTCCGCTGTGCCGACCGCGCGCCGGGGCGGATCCTCGACCTGCTCGACCGGTACGCCCCGACCCGCCGGCTCCCCGGCGACCTCGCCAGCTACGGCGTGCTGGCCGCCGCCGACCCGGCCCGGGTGCTCCGGCTGCTCACCGATCCCGCCCGGGCCGGATGGCTCCGGCACACCCGGCTGCCGACCGCCCTGCTCGACCGGCTCGGCCGGCGCGACCCGACCGAACTGGTACCCCTCGCCGAGCGGCTCCGGGACGACGACACCCGGTTCGCCGACCTGCTCGCCGCGCTGCCGCCCCGGCACCGGGGAACCCTCTACGACGCCGCGACGGCACCGCTGGACCGGGCTCAGCTGCTCGTCTCCGACCAGGTGCTGACGGTACTGCCGCACGCCTGGCGGCACCGCGAGGTGCGGCGCATCCTGGCGCTGCCGAAGATCGCCGAGGACGAGGCCCGGACGCTGCGGTACACGGCGTACCTGCCCTGGCCGGAGGCGGAGCCGGCGCTGTCGGCGGCGCTGCGGCGGGCCGACGCCGACGACCGGGCCACCGGCTACGAACTGCTGCTGGCCGCCGCCGCGCGCAGCGCCGACCCGGCGGCCGTCGCCGACGCCGTCGACCGGCTGCTCCGGCTCCGCAACGAGCAGGATCCGGTCCGCAGCCGCGCCCTGCTGGCACTCGCCGCGATGCCCCGACTGCTCAGCTCCGCCTCGCCCGCGACGCTGGACCGGATCGCGCGGGACACCACCGAGGCCCGGGACGCGTCGGGGGCGAGTCGCGGCGCGCTGAGCCAGTTGGCGGTGGCGGTGCTGCGGCACCACCCGGACCGGTCGGCGCTGGTGCGGTGGTCGCTGCGGACCTTCGAGCGGCTCTTCGACGACCGGCGGCTGCCGTGGCTCGGCCAGCTCGACAGCGGCCTGCGCCGGGGGCAGGAACACGACTTCTTCGCGACGGTACGGCCCTGGCTGGACCGCGCCATCGAGCGCGGCAGTCACCAGCCGGTCGCCGCGGTGGCCCGGATGCTGGGCCGGCGTGCCCGGCACATACCGGAACTGCAACGGTTGCTGCGCCGGGCGATCGACCCGGAGGTGGTCTCGAACGAGTTCCGGGAGGCGGTCCGGCTCTGGCTCGACGACCCACCGACCCGGTCGGAACGGGTCGCCGAGGTGCTCCGGGTCGACCCGTCGACGGTACGGATCAACGAGGTGTGGCAGATCGTCGCCACCAGCCGCACCGACCTGCTCGACCTGGTGCTGCCCGGCCCGGTACCGGCCGGGAAGTTCCTCAGCGCCGGCACCCGCTGGACACCCCCGTCGGCCCGGTACGCCGGCCGCTGGCTGCCACGTCAGCAGCGCGCCCTGGCGGAGCTGCTGGAACGGGTCGCCGCCGACGCCGGCACTCCGGTGCAGACCCGTGCGCAGGCGATCTCCGCCGCCGCCCAGCTACCCGAACACGGCCTGCCGTTCGTCACCCGCTGGGTCGACTCGCCGAACGTCAACCTCGCCGAGGCGGCGCTCGGGGCACTGCCCTGGACCGACCGGCCCGCCGAGGCGCTGCCGATCCTGCTCGGCCACGCCGACGGCGACCGGGCCCGGGTCGCCACCTACGCCGCCGGCCGGGCGGCACGGTTCGTCGCACCGTCGCTGCTGCCGGGCGTACTCGGGGAGATCGCGACCGGGCGCGGCAAGGTGACCAGCCGCAAGGAGGCGCTCCGGTTGCTGGCCCGGTTCGGCGGGCCGGAGTCGATGCGACCACTCTGGGACGCCTGGCGGCAGGAGGGCCAGCACCGCGACGTCCGGGCCGCGATCGTCTCCGCCGCCCGGCTCCGGCTGGACCAGCCGACGTGCTGGCAGATCGTCGAGCAGGCCGCCGACGGGAGCCGGGAGGACCTGCTCGCCGTACTGGCGCAGCAGGCCGAGGCGACCGCCGCGACCGACCGCCGCAGGTACGCCGCACTGGTGGTACGTGCCTGCGGGCATCCGGACCGGACGGTGGCGAGGGCGGCCTGGGCGGTACTGCCGGACTGGGCGCCCTGGGCCGGCGACCTCGTCCCGGTGGTCGTCGCGGCCGTCTCCGACCTGCACAGCGAGCAGATCTGGCCGACCGTGGTCACCGCCCTCGGCCGGATGCTCGACGTGCCGACCGCCGCCGGCCCGGCAGACCCGGGTCCCGGACCGGTCGAGCCGCCGACGGCGGACGGCACGGCGCAGCCGGGTGCCGGACCGGTCGACCCGCCGACGGCGGACGGCACGGCGCAGCCGGGTGCCGGACCGGTCGATCCGTCGGCGGCGGAGGGAACGGCGCACCGGGGTCCGCTGGTCGCCGCGCTGGCGGCGCTGGTCAGGTTGGACGGCGCCGACGGCGATCCGGGCGGCCCGGCCGTCGACCGGCCGGCCCGGCGCCGGATCGAGGAGCTGGTGGCGACCGCGGTCGACTGGGCCGGCACGGCCGGACCCGAGCGGGATCGGGAGCCGGTCGTGGCCGCCGCCCGGCTACTCGCGACGGAGCCGGAGTTCGTACCGGCGGCCGGGCGGCTCTTCGCGCAGCTCGTCCGGCTGGAGACCGCCGTACCCGACGAACTGGTCGCGGACCTCGCCGCGCTGGCCGGGCTGCTCGCCGACCGGCCGGTGCTGGCGGACCGGCTCGCCACCCGGCTCGGCGAGCGGGTGGCCGCCGGTACCGGCGTCCCGTCCGATGCCGTGCTGCTCGACGCGGCGGACCGGCTCGCCGGCCGGACCGACCCGGCCGGTGCGCTCTTCGCGCTGGCCCTGGCCCGGGCCGGCGGCCGGTACGGCTGGAGCCGGCCGTGGCAGGAGCTGCTGCACCGGCTGCGTCGCCATCCGGTGCCGGACGTCCGGTCGGCCGCCCTCGACGTCGCGATGGCCTGACTACGCCCCGACCGCCCGCCGCCGAGCACGACCGGTCCCGCCGGAGCACGACCGTCCGGCGGGACCGTGGGCGGGTCAGTCGGGTCGGGACATGATGACGATGCCGAGACACATCTCGTCGCTGGTGCCCTCGGCCCAGACGACGTAGCGGGGCGGCAGGTTGCGCAGTTGGGGCAGCCGCTGCCGGAGCGTCACGTCGTGCCGGCAGGTGACCCGGAGGACGTCGCCGGGCTGCACCGCGACCGGTTGCGGCAGCGGTCGGACGGCCTGCTGGTCGAAGTCGTAGTTCGGGATGTCGAGCAGGGTCCGCGCCCCCGGGCTGCCGGGGTTCAGCTCCACCTTGATCGCCCTGCCGAGCAGGTGCATGTGACCGGCGACCGCGTGTGCCAGGCCGGCCCGGTCGACCTGGTGGTCACAGTGCTGCGTGCTGCCGGCGGCCGGGGCTCGGCCCCGGTTGCAGTACTCGTTGAGCCGCTCCGCCTGCTCGCCCGCCTCCGCCCCGAACCGCTGCCGTACGTCCCGCAGCGCGGCCTCGCGCTGGCACAGCTCGCCGCGTTCGTCGGCGGCGCAGGGCAGCTCGACCGGAGCGGTCAGCAGCTCGGTGACCAGCGGCTCTACCTCCTCCGGGCCGCCGACGAGGCGTAGTCGGACGCCGGAGCGGTCGGTGTCGTCGCCAGCGGCCCGTACGTCGATCAGGTTGTAGTGCACCTGCATCACGAGCTGGCTGCCCGGCGGCATCGGATAGCCGAGGCCCGGTGCGAGCAGTGTCTCGTTGGCGCCCGGCGCCCAGTGCGCCACCCAGGCCGCCGCGCCGATCCCGGCGTCGCCGAAGCAGGTCCAGCCGTCGCCCGGGGTTTCCGCGTCGAGGGTGCGGGCCGACGCCACCTGCGCCGGGTCGAGCCGGAAGAGGATGGCGTGGTGCACCATGGCGCCGTTCTGCGGCAGGAACTGGCTGCCGGTCAGGAACGCGGCCTCGGTGAGGCCCGGGTCGACCAGGAAGCACCGGTATTCGTCGGTGCCGCCGTTCGGCGCGGCCGGCCGGTACGGCTGCGCCAGGTTCAGCGTGACGAACCGCTCGCCGGAGCGCAGCGGTGCGGCCGGTGGAATGTCGACTGTGCCGTGTGACCCGCCGTGCGTGCCGGTGGCGCTGGGCTGGGCCGCTGGCGGCGGGCCGGCGTCCGGATCGGCCCCGCAGGAGGTACCGAGGAGGATCGCGGCCAGCGAGGCGGCCGCGACGACAAGAGGGCGTACGCGTCGATGCATGTTCTTCATAACGTCGCAGCTCCACCCAGGATCCGGGCCGACCGCCAACTATCAGATGAAAGTCGGGCCTTCCGGAGGATAGCCCTTAACCGGTGGCGAAGGCATCCCGAGCGGCCGGCGTAACATACCCGCCCGTTGGTTGAACCTTTTTCGCTCGGGAGCCGAACTACACGGAGTATCGGCCGGACGAAGGGACTTCTGCTGTGCGCCACAGGGCAAGGTGCTGGGTCGTCGCCCTGGTCGCCGCCGCCGTCGCGGGTACCACCCTCGGCGCCGGTGCCGCGACCGCCGACGTGACCGTGACGCCGGGGCAGGCCGTACAGGGCGGGGCGGCGAAGCTGACCTTCCGGGTCACCGAGGACCGGGCACCGGCGTACACCACCAAGATCGAGTTGTCGATGCCGGAGTCGGCTCCGGTCGCGGAGACGTACCCGATGTCGGACCCGCAGTGGGCGCCCCGGATGACGATGCGCAAGGTCGACCAGACGCTCGGCGGGATCCACCACGGCCAGGTCACCGAGGTGGTCGCCAGCATCGTCTGGACCCGGGCCGGCGCCCCGGCGGCGGGCGGTGGCCCGGCCGAGTTGGTGGTGTCGCTCGGCCCGATGCCGCAGACCGACCAGATGACCTTCGCGGTGACGCAGACGTACTCGGACGGCCACGTGACGAACTGGAACCAGCCGCCCTCGGCCGAGGTGCCGCAGCCGGACTTCCCGGCGCCGGTGCTGACCCTGGCGCCGCCGGCCGCCGCGACCGGCCCGACCGACGCGGCGGCGCCCGGGGCGGCGGCGCCGCCGGACGGCAGCGCGGCGGCGGAGGAGGCGGACCCGGATTCCGGCTCGCTCACCACCGGTTTGATCGTCGGACTGGTCCTCGGGCTGACCGTCGCCGCCTGGCTGTACCTGCGCCGGCCCCGCCCCGGGAACGCCGCCGCCGACCGGACGGACGCCGCCCCGGCGGGGCCGGACGGCGCCTCCGGGGCGACGGAACCGGGGTCGCCCGACACGTCCGCCGACCCGGCGGCTTCGGAAACATCCTCGGGTACGGCTTCGGAGACGTCCTCGGGCGAGCGGACGGCGAGCGGCGGACGGGCCTGGCGGCTTCGCGAGTGAGCCGGCCGTCCCGCCCTGCCCGGGCGGGCAGGGCGGGACGGGTGGATCAGGCGGTGCCGGTCTCCTCGGCCTGCTCCTCGGGCTGGGCGGTCTCGCCGCGCCGGAGCACGGCTTCGGGGGCACAGAGCACGGTCACCCGGTAGGAGACGCCGAGGTTGGAGAAGATCTGACCGCGCAGGCCGAGGCAGAGCCCCACCCCCGGGAGCCCCTCGGGGTGCTCGAAGAACTCGACCACCGGCTCGGCGATGGCCCCGACCAGCCCCTGGGTCCGCAACGCGGTACCGGCCACCTGGAGCAGACCCGCCGTGACCTGCACCTCGACGTCGTCGAGCCCGTCCACGTCGTACCAGTGGGTGTCGGGGAGGAAGAGCTGCGAGTCCACGCTCCGCTGCCGGTAGTCGGGACCCAACTGGCCGCTCTCGGCATCCGGCCGGTCCCCGATCCAGGCCATCCCGGCGTAGTCGCTGCGCAGCCGCCGCGCGTCGGTGGAGAACTCCGTCACGACGGTGTCGAGGCGCGGCTGGGCGGCGAGGTGCACATCTGCGTCGGTCACCCGGGGCACCCTAGCACCGCCCGACCCGGCCGGTGGCTCGGCCACCCCCGCCGTCACCAGGGGCGTTCTGGGGCCGGTCCGGCGGTTCGTCCCGCAGGCTACCCTGAGGTCCCCGCTGGACGCGCCCGTCGCCTTGGGACGAAAATGTGCATCGAAGCGATGGCGGTCGACGGCACGCCGGGAGAGGGGCGTCAGCTCGGGGCACGGAACGCCACCGGTCACCAGGGGTGAACGGTGCTGGACGCTGATCGGGGACGTACATGGGCATCATGGGGCAGATGCAGCGGGCGCACGCACAACAGGTGCACGCGCGGCAACGGGCATCGACCACCCCGTACCAGCAGCACCAGCAGATGCTCTGGGAGGCCGAGCACGCCCGCCGGGCCGCCGAGCGGGCGGCGGAGGCCGACGAGCGGGAGCGCCGACGGCTCTACGTGGAGGCCAGGACGGCCCGGGTCAAGGCCGCCAACGCCAACCTCCAGTCCCAGCTGGACGAGCTGGACAACCTGCTCCAGACCACCCTGGCCATCGACGACCACATCGACCTCGAACGGCTGAAGAAGCAGGCCAGCTATCCGGAGTTCAAGCCGGGTGAGCTGGACGTGCCGCTGCGGGCGCCGGACTGGCGGCGGTTCGCGCCGCCCCCGCCGAACGCGCTCGGCAAGATGTTCGGCGGCGAGGCCCGCTACCAGCAGTTGCTGACCGAGGCGGAGCAGGCGTTCGAGAAGGCCAAGGCCAAGCACACGGCCGGCGAGACGGCCCGGCAGCAGCGACTCGCCCAGGCCCGGCGCAAGTACGACCAGCACTGCCAGCAGCTCGACGCCCAGGTCGCCAGCCACAACGCCGAGATCGAGAAGTTCGGCGCCGCGCTGGCCGCCGCCGAGCCGAACGCCGTGGTGAAGTACTTCGGGCTGGTGCTCGGCAACTCGGTCTATCCGGAGGACTTCCCGCAGCGCTACCGGCTCGCCTACGTACCGGACTCCCGGCTGATCGTGGTGGAATACCTGCTGCCGACCGTGGCGGTGGTGCCGAAGGTCCGGGAATACCGCTACGTCAAGGCCGGCGACGAGGTGCAGACCGTGGCCCGCTCGGCGGACGAGATCCGGCGGCGCTACGCCGACGTGATCACCCAGGTGGCGCTGCGTACCGTGCACGAGCTTTTCGAGGCCGACCGTACCCGGCTGGTGGAGACGATCGTCTTCAACGGCATCGTCGAGACCACCCACCCCGGCACCGGGCAGGCGGTCCGGCCCTGCCTGGTGACGCTGCGGACCAGCCGGGACGCCTTCACCGCGATCAACCTGGCGAAGGTCGATCCGGCCGCCTGCCTGCGACACCTGCGGGCCACCCTGTCGCCCCGGCCCGAGGATCTGGTGCCGGTGCATCCGGTGTTGGAGTTCGACGTGGTCGACAAGCGCTTCGTCGACGAGGTGGACGTGCTGGCCGACCTCGACCAGCGACCCAACCTGCACAAGCTGAGCCGGACCGAGTTCGAGGACCTGATCCGGACCCTCTTCGGCAAGCTGGGGCTGGAGACCCGGACGACCCGGACCGCGCCGGACGGCGGGATCGACTGCGTGGCGTTCGACCCCCGGCCGATCTTCGGCGGCAAGGTGGTGATCCAGGCCCGCCGCGACCGGGGCACCATGGACGTCTCGGCGGTACGCGACCTCTTCGGCACCGTGCTGGGCGAGGGGGCGACCAAGGGCATCCTGGTGACGACGAGCGGCTACGGTCCGGAGTCGTTCGAGTTCGCCTCCGGCAAGCCGCTGGAGCTGATCGACGGCTCCAACCTGCTGCACCTGCTGGCCGAGCACGCCGAGGTGCGCGCCCGGATCGACCCGAACGAGCGCTGACCCGCCCCGCCGGCCGAGGTCAGGCGATTCCGTGCCGGCGGTCGTACGCCTCCCGGGCGGCGGCGATCGCCTGCCGGTGCCGTTCGGCCCAGCCGGTCAGTACGAGCAGGGAGTCGTAGAGTTCCCGGGCCATCTCGGTCGCGACGTACTCGACCCGGGGCGGGACGGTGGGATAGGTGGTCCGGACCAGCAGCCCGTCGCGTTCGAGGTTGCGCAGGGTGAGGGTGAGCATCCGTCGGCTGATCCCCTCGACCGAGCGTTCCAGTTCGGTGAAGCGGATCGGTCCCCGGCTCGCCTCGATGATGATGCCGATGCTCCACTTTCCGCCCACCCGGTCCAGAACCTCGCGAACGGTACAGGCCCGGACGTGGTCGCCGGCACAGTCCGTCCGGCCGTCGCCGAGCTTCGACTCCGGGTCCGCGCCCGTGTTCGGCTCGGTCATGGTGCGCCTCCTTGGTCCGGCGGCAATGGTCACATGGGGTGGATCGGCCGACAACTCGTACCCCTGCTTACCCGCCCTGTGCCGGCCGTGCGGTTCGACGGCCGGCACCGGGGGTCGGGACCGGGATCGGGGCGTCCGGCGGTCAGCCGGTGATCGCCAGGTCGGCGTCGCTGAAGACCGGGTGTGCCGGGTTGACGTCCGCCTCGCCGCCCCGACCGTCGCAGCCGCGCTCCGGGGCGAACATCAGGTAGGTGCCGGCGCCGCACGGTACCGACGGTTCGGCGTCGCCGCCGACCAGCACGTTGCCGCTCAGGTTGGCCCCGCCCTGGACCAGGGCGTTCTGCCGGACGACCGCGTTGCCGCCGACCGTGGCGCCGTCGTTGACCCAGGCCAGGTCCTCGATCCGGGCGTTGCCGGTGACGGTGGCGCGGCCGTAGACGGCGGCGCGGGGGCCGACGTAGGCGCTGGCCGCGACGGTGGCCCGGCTGTCGACCCAGCCGCCGCCGTTGCTGTGCCAGCGTCCGCCGCCCGGCGCCGCCGGCCGGACGTAGCCGGGTTCGAAGCCGGACGGCGTCGCGCCGGTCAGCCGGAACTGGTACGGGTACCGGTAGTTCCTGGGGTACCCGTCCAGGAAGGCGTACCTGTGCACCACGCCCGGGGTGCCGGTGACCACGAGGTACACCTCGCGCTCCCCCGGTTGGGTCTGGAAGCTGAGCTGGCCGTCGCTGCTGGTGAGCAGCGGGCCGTAGCGCGGGGTGCCGTTGCGGACGGCGACGAAGCCGAAGGTCCAGCCGGACTGGGCGGCCGAGTTGACGTGCCCGCGCAGCCGGAGCCGGATCAGGGCGCCGTCCGAGGCCGGCACCAGCTTGATCTTGTTGTACCCGTAGTCGGACGGTGCCAGCGCGTCGGAGATCCGGAAGTGCCCGGCGGTGGCGTTGACCGCCTCCACCGCGACCCCGTTGTACGCGGTGACGAAGGGGTAGAGCCGGTTGACGAAGGGCATGAAGTCGGCCCGGTTCGAGTAGTCCCAGGTGACGTTCCGTTGGGCGTACTCCCCCATCCGGCGGTTCAGTTCGGCCTGGCTGATTCCGGTGATCCGCCGGTACACCTCCAGCGGGTGTTCGGTGTTGCGGGCCTCGTTCCAGATCCGGTTGAACATCGCCAGCCCGTCCCGGTCCTTGATGTACTGCAACAGCATCCAGGCGCCGTAGTGGTGCCGGCTGCTGCTGTAGGCCAGGTTCTCGGTCCGGATGAACCGGGTCAGGTCACCGGCGCTGCCGGTCGGGTAGACCTGCATCGCCATGAACTCGGCGCTGGCCTCCCAGAAGGTGCCGGCGCTGGCGTGGGTCAGCCCGAAGCCTGCCCGGCCGAGGAAGGTGTAGCACTGGAAGACGTGCGCCAGCTCGTGCGCCAGGCCCCAGGAGCCGGGCGCGGCGGCGGCCGGGGCGATGTTGATCACCCCTACCCGGTTGTCCACCGAGCCGCCGGTGGCCCAGGCGTCCAACGGCACCGTCGACCAGGTACGGGTGACGATGACGATGATCTTGTGTTGGGCCAGCAGTCCGGTCTCCGGGGTGAACCGCATGGTGTGCACGTAGAACGCGTAGAGGTTCTCCAACTGGCTCAGGATGTTGTCCGGGTCGAACCGGTAGGCGCTCGGCGCGTTGCGCGGATCGGTGCCGGAGCGGTCGCCCCAGAGCAGGATGAAGTTCGTCGACTCCCGGGTGCGGCTGGAGGTCCACGGCACCTCGCCGTTCGCCCAGCGGGCCGGGATGTAGACGCTCTTGGCGGCGGCGACCGGAGCCGCCGCGACCGCCGGGGTGGCGGCGTCAGCCGGTACCGGGGCGGCGGCCGCCGGTGCGGCGGCGGCCGAGGCGGCCAGCGCCAGCGAGGCCGCGACGCCGATCGCGCCGCGACGCCACCGTGTCGGAGTGGTCATCGAAAGTTCTCCCCAGGAATCGTCGGGACGGTGTGTGCGGTGCTGGTGGGGTGCGGTGCCGGGGGTCTACCCCGGACCGCCCGGACGCCCTGGTGGGGCGTCCGGGCGGCCCTGTGCGGGGTTGGTTCGGGGGCGGCCGGGATCAGGAGCTGTACGCCTTCACCTCCAACAGCCCCACCGAGCCCTGGCCGCTGGTCAGCGCCACCCGCAGCCGGGTGGTGCCGAGACCGGGGAAGCTCACCCGGTTGTACTGGTTGACCGCGACCGGATAGCCGCTGGCACCGGGCACGTCGGCGTAGGCGCTGCCGGTCCAGTACTGGAGTTTCCAGGAGGCCGGGACGCGCACCCCGCCGTTGTCGTCGAAGAAGTAGACCTCGGCGGCGTTCAGGGTGCGGCTGGTCGGCCAGGTCAGCTCGGCCCACTGCTCCCCGGTGTTCGGCCAGGTGCCCCAGCGCGGGTTGACGGTGTCGTTGGAAGCCGGCGGATCGATCCCGTCGTTGAGCGCCGCCACGCTCTCCCAGGCCGAGGTGTACGACGCGGACGGCGTCGCCGCCCCCGCCACGTTGCCGCCCGGCTCCGGGTCGGGATCGGGATCGGGGTCCGGGTCGGGATCGGGGTTGCCGCCGCCCCGGTTGTAGACCTTGATCTCGGTCAGCCCGGTCTTCGCCGATCCCGACGCGTGGGTGAACTGCACCCGCAGCCGAGCGGTGCTGACCGGGGTGAAGCTGACCCGGTTGTAGTTGGACTGCGGTGTGCCGGGCGTCTTGACCTGGGACGCGGCGTTCACCCAGGCGCTGCCGTTGTAGTACTGCACGTTGTACGAGGCCGGCGGCCGGTACCGGTTCGTCGCCCGGTCGTTGCGGAACCAGAGCCGTACCTCGTCGACGGCCCGGGCCTGGCCGAAGTTCAGCTCGTAGCTGTCGGTGGCGTTCGGCGAGCCGTACGCGCCCCAGATCGGTTCGTTGATCGGGAAGCCGTCGATCGCCGCCCCGGTGGAGGTGCCGGAGGCGGTGTACGAGGCGGTCGCCGTCGCCCCCTGCGCCAGGTTCGGCGTGGTCGAGGTGAGGTCGGCGCCGGCCTTGGCGAAGATGTCCACCATCCGGGCGCTGTTCTGCACCACCTGCTGCGGCAGTTGCAGCCCGGACACGGCGGTGCTGAAGCTGGTCGTGCCGCCGGCCGGCAGGGTGACCGCGCCGGTCGCCGGGTTGTAGAGCACCCGGGTGAGCCGGTCCACCGTGAACGCCCGGGTGCCGTTCAGATAGACCGAGTAGCCCTGCGGTACCCCGGAATACCGGGTGACGCCGTCGGCCGGGTCGTCCCAGACCACGCTGAGGTCCATGTTGCGGTACCGCAGGTTGTTCACCGCGAAGTGCGACCAGTTGATGTTGATCGGCGAGAGTTCGATGGTGTTGTCGGTGCGCGGCCGCAGCCCGGCGACGTCCTCGACCACCGTCCAGTTGCTGCTGCCCAGGATGTTGTGGTGGATCCAGGACCGGTAGGCGATGGTCCGGGACGACGGGTTCCAGTCCGCCCAGAACTCGTTGGCGTCCGGCCACTGGGTGTTGCCGCCGATGTACTGCGCCCAGGCGTTCCAGTAGAGCAACTGCTTGTAGTTCTCCGCCGTCATCCACTGGTTGGGATAGTTGCGCAGCACGGACGAGTAGAGCCGGAACTGCACCGTCGAGTTGATGGTGGAGAAGTTGTTGCTGCCCGGCTGGCCGACGGCGGCCGCCGCGGCCTTGTCGCGCTGGTTGGCGGTGAAGAACGGGAAGATCGGATACTCCGCCGGGTCGTCGAAGAGGCGCAGCGCCTGCCGGTACTGGTCGGTGTTCGGCATCAGCCCGACCGAGTACGGGTAGTAGTTGTTGATCTCCTTCCACGGCACGTGCGTGTTCGTCGAGACGTGCCTGTGCTCCAGCAGTTGCCGGGACGGGTTCCACAGCACGTTGACGATGCCGTTGCGGATCCGGTCGGCGATCGTCTGCATCTCGTTCGCCTTCGCCGTGTTCCCCAGCAGCGTGTACGCCTGCACCGCCGCCATCGCGTTGCTCCAGACGTACGCGCCCTCGGTCCGGTCCAGGTTGCCGGCCCGCCAGTGGAACGACACCGCGTCGGCGTCGTTCCCGGTCATCGCGCCCCAGTCGTACTCGATGATCCCGTTGTTGTTGGTGTCGTAGCTGGCGAGCTGCCCCTTGACGTCCTGCTCGGCGTAACGGGCCAGGTTCGCCACGATCGCCGGCTGGCCGCCGTGGATCTGGTAGCTGCGCCAGGCCGCCTCGGCGACGTACTGGGTGTAGGAGTTCGACCAGTTCTCCGGGTCACCGGGGTTGTCCATGAAGCGGCCGTTCCGGGAGACCTGCCCGACCGAGGTCCACGGCCCGTACGAGTAGATCGGGTTCCGCAGGTACTTCAGGTCGTCGATGTGCATCGGCTGGGTCAGCACGATCGCGTTGTTGTAGCCGAGCGCCCCCTCGACCGAGGTCGGGAACTGGAAGTCCTGGCCGGGGATGTCCACGTCCAGGTAGTTGAAGCGCATCAGCCACCAGCGGTAGTAGATGTTCTTCTTGATCGCCGCGTCCGGCACGTCGATGTACGGGATGTTCTCCGCCCACCACCGGTTGTACGCCCGCACGTGCGTGGCGAACGCCGTCGCCGGGGTGTAGCCCCGATAGGCGTTGTACTCGGTCAGCGACTCCGGGATCTCGTTGGCGACGAACCCGAGCTGCACCTTCGTGCTGACCGACTGCCCGGCGGCGAGCGTCACCGACCGGTTCAGCCCGCCCGAGCTGACCGTGAACCCGTCCCCGGAGAGCCGGGGATAGAGCGTGGTCAGGTTGTTCTTCACCGCCCGGGTCCCGGTCAGCTCGCTGCCGCTGCCCGAGGTGGCGTACGGCGAGGTGGCCCGCAGTTGCAGGGTCACCGAGCCGGAACCGTTGTTCACCACGTTCAGGTTGGTCACCGCGACGTTCTGCGCGGTGATGAACTTCGACACCTCGACCCGGACCGAGCCGCTGGTGTAGACGCCGCGCCAGTGGCTCGGCGACTGCCACCGGCTGGAGACCTGCTCGGTGAAGGTGCCCGGGGTGACCGCCACGGTGTACGCGGCCTGGCTGCTGATGTTGTCCCAGTAGGCGGCGTTGCCGGCGAAGCCGATCTGGGCCGGGTTGTGGGTGTACATGAACATGCCCCGGCCCCGGGTCATCAGCCAGGTGCCGGCCGGGTCGTTGCCGGGGCGGGCGAGCAGCCGGTCCAGCCAGAAGTCGGTGCCGCCGCTCTCGGCGTTGTAGATCGCCTGCATCGTGTTGCCGGTGTTGTAGCCGACCGGCGGGGCCGGGATCGCCGGCCCGGAGAACGTGGGAAAACCGATCGTCTGCGCGGCCGTGGCCGGGGCGCCCGGGGCCACCAGGGCACCGGTGGCCAGCAGTACCGCCAGCCCGGCGGCCCAGGATCTCCGCTTCCTACCCGGTCCGAACTTGCTACCCGGTGCGAAACGCATCGGGTCACCTCCAAAGGGGATTCAGTGGTGGGGGTGGACCGGTCCGTCGCGGGGCGGAGGGGGTCTGCCCCGCGACGGACCGGGGTTCAGGGCTGGTAGGCGAGCCACTCCAGCAGGCCGGTGGAGAAGCCCGACCGGGAGGTGATGTTCAGCCGCAGCCGCGTCGTGTTCACCGAGTTGAAGGTGGTGACGTTGTAGGTGTTGCCGGCCACCCCGCAGCTCGACTGGCCCGGCACGTTCGCGTACGCGCTGCCGGTCCAGTACTGCACCTGACAGGAGGCGGGCAGGTCGATGCCCTGGTCGTCGTCGAACCAGTACGTCGCGATCCGGTTCACGTCCCGGGCCGACGGCCAGGTGTACTCGACCCACTGGGTGCCCTGCTCGGGCCAGTTGCCGTACGCCAGGTTGCTCTTGTCGGCCGAGTTCGCCGGTACGCCGCCGTTGTTCAGCGCCGCCAGGCTCTCCCAGGACGAGACGTACGAGGTGGACGCCGTCGCCGAGGTCGCCAGGTTGGTGCCGGTTGGCGGTCCGCCCGGACCGGGTCCCGGACCGGGGCCAGGGCCGGTGCTGGTCTGCACCACCCGCTGCATCGTGCCGTCGGCGTTGAAGTAGAGCCGGTCCACCGCCACCGAGCGGCGGAAGTTACCCCCGCCGGGGGCGTTCGCGGTGTGGTAGACCATGTACCACTGGCCGTTGAACTCCACCACCCCGGCGTGGTTGGTGGTCGAGGAAACCTGGCCGAGCACGATGCCCCGGTGCGTCCACGGCCCCATCGGGTTGGTCGCGGTGGCATACCGCTGACAGGCGTAGCTGGACGAGGTGACGCAGCCGTTCGTGTCGTTGGCGGCGTACATCATGTAGTAGAGGCCGTTGCGCTTGAACATCCACGGGGCCTCCCAGAAGTTGGTCAGCCCGGTCGGGGTGACCACCGGCCCGTCCAGCTCGATCATGTTCGACTTCAGCCGGGCCGCCCGGGCGCCCCAGTAGCCGCCCCAGTAGATGTACGCCTGCCCGTCGTCGTCGACGAAGACCGTCGGGTCGATGTTCAGCCCGGAGGAGTTCGGGGTGCTGTCGCTGATCAGTGGGCCGCCCTTGGCGTCGGTGAACGGGCCGAGCGGGCTGTCCGCGACCGCTACCCCGATGTCCATCCAGCCGGCGCCCCGGCCGTTGACCGAGGTGTACCAGTAGTACCTGCCGTTGCGCGGCTCGACCTCGCTGGCCCAAGCGTCGGCGCCGGCCCACGGGAAGGTGGCGATCGAGGCGCGGGCGCCGTGGTGGGTCCAGGTGTTGGCGTCGGTCGAGGAGAGGACGTGCCACTCCCGCATCCGGAAGTTGTTGTCACCGGTCGGCGCCTCGTCCCGGCCGGCGTAGATGTACATGGTGTTGCCGACCACCAGCGGGGCCGGGTCGGCGGTGTAGATGCTGGTGATGATCGGATTCGCCGCCGAGGCGGGTCCGGCCGGGATCACCAGCCCGGCTCCCGCCAGCAACCCGGCGACCCCTCCGGCGGCGACCCGGAACCATCGTCTGCTGCGCACGCTCTCTTCTCCTGTTCGGTGTCGGGTGATGGTGGTCGGGCGGAACGTCGGGGTCACAGCCCGGTCGAGTTCAGTTCGGCGATCTCGGCCGCGCTCAGCGCCCGGGCGTAGACCCGGAAGCCGTCCACCGCGCCGGTCAGGTAGGGGTCCCCGGAGTACTGCGACCGGCCGATCCAGTTGTTGGTGGTCGAGCCGAGCGCGGAGGGCCGGGTGGTCAGCGCGGTGTTCCGGGCCACCTCGACGCCGCCCACGTAGAGCACGCCGGTGTTGCCGGTCTGGGTGACCGCGACGTGCGTCCAGGTGTCGACCGGCAGGGCGGCGGGACCGTTGATCTGCTGTTCCGACCCGGCGCCGCCGCTGCTGATGGCGAACCGGACGGTGCCGGCACTGCTCTGCGGGGTGAGGAAGAGGTACGCCCCGGTCCCGGTGCCGAAGTCGAAGACCCGGGCCCAGGCCGCGGCGGCGGTCCGGCGTACCCAGGTGGCGACGGTGAACGCGGTCGCACCGGCCAGCAGTCCGGCCGGCAGGCTGACGTGCGCGCCGCTGCCGTTGAGGTTGACGGCGTTGCCGGTCCGGCCGGTGCTCCAGCCGGCGCCGCCGGTGAGCGTGCCGGTCTTGCCGTTGCCGGTGGCGTCGGCGGCGGAGGTGCCGGCGGTCTCGTCGAACCGGTAGTGCGCGACGAACGGGGCCGGCGGCGCGGCCGTCACCGTCCAGTAGACCGTGTAGCGCTGGCCGTGCATCTTGTAGAACGGCAGCAGGGTCACCGTCCCGGTGCTGGCGGTCGCGGTGTACTGCATCGGCGTCGAGGTCGGCGTGATGGTGGCCGGGTTCAGCGTCGGCAGCGCGGAGAGGTTGCTGTTGCCGTACGCCCCGGCGAGCACGATCGGCCCGTGCTTGACCGCCTGCACCGTGGAGTTGTCCGGGGTGGCCTCCCGGGTCAGCGCCATCGGCAGGCTGATCTCGACCACGTCGCCGGAGGCCCAGCTCCGGTTGATCCGGGCGAAGCTGCCGGCGGCCACTCCGGACTGCACCGCGCCGTTGACCCGCACCTGCGCCCCGGTGGCCCAGCCGGGGATCCGGATCCGTAGGTCGATCGCACCCGAGCCGGTGATGGTGAGCCGGCTCGACGGCGCCTCCGGGAAGGTGGTGTCCTGCTGCACGGTGATCCCCCGGCCCGGCCAGACCAGCCGGGAGGCGGCGAAGAGGTTGACGTAGAGGATGTCGCCGCTGTGGAAGTAGATGCTGTCGGCGAGCTTGGTGTGCGTCTCCATCCCGGTGCCGTGGCAGCAGGTGAAGTTGCTGTAGTCGTTGCTGTACGTCTTGGTCCCGCCGGCCCGCAGCGGCACGTAGTAGCAGTGGAAGCCGTGCGACGAGTTCGGGTTCTGCGCCCCGATCAGGTGGTTCCAGAGCGCCCGCTCGTAGTAGTCGAGGTAGTCCAGCCGAGCCGGGTTGGTGAAGAAGAGCTGCCGGGTCAGCTTCAGCATGTTGTACGTGTTGCAGCACTCACAGGTGCTGTCCGACAGCTCGCTGGCGATCCGGTTCGGCGCCTTGAAGTACTCCCCGTTGGAGTTGCCGCCGATCACGTAGCTGTGCCGGCCGACCACGATGTCCCAGAAGTTGACCGCGATGTCGCGGTACCGCGTGGTGCCGGTGGCGTGGTATTCGCGGATCGCGCCGAGGATCTTCGGGATCTGGGTGTTCGCGTGGTAGTTGTTCAGCGCGTCGGTGTTCGCGGCCAGCGGGTCGAAGATCTCCGCGTGGTCGAAGTAGCGGGCCGTGGTCAGGTGGTCCGGGTTCTCGGTGAGCTGGTAGAGGTTGGTCAGCACCTCGTTCATCCCGCCGAACTCGGTGTCCAGCATGTTCTGCCGCTGGGTCTGGGACAGCCGGTCGTTGCGGAACTTCACCCAGGCCGCCATCCGGGTCAGCACGTCGAGCGCCTGGGCGTTGCCGGCCAGCAGGTGCATGTCGAGCAGCCCGGCCATGATCTTGTGCAGCGTGTAGTACGGCGCCCAGACCTGCTGCCGGGCCTCGACCCGGTCGATGAAGCTCTCCGGGTACGCCGACAGGTAGCCGGTGTTGTAGCCGGCGGCGGTGGCCCGGTTCTGGCAGATCGCCAGCTGGGCCACCAGATAGTCGCCCTTGGTCCTGAACGCCGCCTGCCCGGTGTTCGCGTACGCCTGGGCCAGCGCGGTCAGCACGTGCCCGGTGGAGTGGCCGCGCAGTTCGGTGCTGGGCGACTCCCAGCCACCACAGGCGGTCGCCGAGGAGGAGAGTCCGTAGTTGAGCCGGAAGGTGTGCAGCAGCCGGTCGGGGTCGAGGAAGTTCAGGTACGCCTGGGTACGGCCGGCGTTGGCCTGGAACGGGCCGGCGAGCAGGGTGACCGCGGAGAGCGGGAACGGGTACGCGGAGACGCCGATGTCGGCGCGGGCCGCGGCGGCCGGTGCGGCCGGCAGCGTGCCGGCGACCGCGGTGCCAACCGCGACGGCGGCGCCGGTCTGCAACAGGGATCGGCGGGACAGGGCGGGTGAGGGCATGGTGTGGTGACCTCCGGGGGCGGGGGTCGCCCGGCCGACCGGCCGGGCGACCCGAGGGGTCGAGCGACCAGGTTCAGTAGCCGTAGCGGCTCTTCAGGTGCCGCCACCAGTCCCGGAACATCCAGCGGTCGAACTCCGTGATCGACCTCGCGCTGCCGGCCTTCATGATGAAGCTGCTGACTCCGCTGGGGGTCCAGTCGTAGAAGTCGTCCAGCCCGTAGGTATGGCCGATCTCGTGCAACAGGATGGTCATGTCCGCGGTGTTGAGGTTGTTCATGTAGTACTCGCGGCCCATCCGCTGGCCCCAGTCACCGCCGGCACCGCCGCCGAAGCCGTCGGTCAGCCAGAGCGAGTGGTCGTAGTGCCGGGCCGCGCCGCCGGGACAGTTCGGGTACTGGCCGTTCTGGTTGAAGAACCGGCCGCACGGCGCCGCGCACTGCGGGGCGTTCTCCCGGATGTCGTTGACGTAGATGTCCACCGAGTTGTCCGACCACTGCAACTGGGACCGGTTGCGGACCGCCCAACCGACCACCCGGACCGGGACGTCCGTGTACGGGAAGGCGTTGTGCCCCACCATCACGTCCATCCACTTCTTGTACTGCCGGGCCAGGGTCGCGTGGATCTGGTCGCGCTGGGCGGCGGTCACCGTGGCCGAGGAGTCCCAGCGGACGCAGTAGTTGATGTAACCCCGGTTGGCGAAGAGCTGGTCCCAGCCGTAGTTGCGGAACCCGTACAGGTTGCCGTTGTTGTAGGTCTGCTCCTGGTGCCGCCAGACCTGGTCCAGCGGGGTGACCAGGTTGGCCGGCGGATTCCAGGTGTCCAGCACGGTCGGGCCGGTCCCCTCGCGGCCCGCCGCCGCGTCGGCCGCCGCTGCGGTGTCGAACGCGCCGGCGCCCGCGTCCCGGGCCGGGTCGCCGGCCGGTGCGGCCTGTGCGACCCCGACGCCACTCACCAGCATGACCGCCGTGAGCAGTGGCACCAGGGCCTGCCACCATCGCCTCATCGTCAGTTCCTCCTTCGCTCAAGCGATTGATGATGATCAATTTCTTGGCGCCGGGTCCGCCGGAGGGATCGGCGGGGTGGTGGGTTTCGGCGTTCAGCACACGATGGCGTACGAAAAGGTTTTCGGCAAGGTGTTGCGCATATTACGAGG
Source organism: Plantactinospora sp. BB1 (assembly GCF_003030385.1). NCBI lineage: Bacteria > Bacillati > Actinomycetota > Actinomycetes > Micromonosporales > Micromonosporaceae > Plantactinospora > Plantactinospora sp. BB1. Next base: position 361,270 of record NZ_CP028159.1, read on the forward strand.
ACGTAACGCCGCACCAGAAGGATCGCCGGGAACAGCGGTTGATCTTCGCGGTTGTTCCGAAAAGGTTCTCGAAACTGTTTCGGAAAGGGTGTACCGGCAGGTACGCCGGGCGTGGCGACCGGCGGGCTGGGTAACCGGTCGACATTGCCGACCGGACGGGGCGGAGGAGGCAGGGATGCCGACCGGAACGGGCGGGTCGCCACCGGACCCGCCGGTCGTACTGACCGCCAACGCGGGGTCCGCCAGCCTCCGGCTCGACTACGTCCGGGCGGGCGAGGTCGCCGACCGCCTGACCCGGGGCGAGCCGCCCGGGTCGGTCGAGTCGGACCGGGCGGTACGCGACTTCCTCGCCGCCCACCCGCCGCCCGACGCCGTCGGCCACCGGCTGGTGCACGGCGGTGACCTGGTCCGCACCCCGACCCGGGTGGACGACGCGCTCCGGGCCGAACTCGACGGCCTGGCCACGCTGGCCCCGCTGCACCTGCCGCCCGCACTGCACCTGCTGGACCGGATCGCGGAACAGCTCCCCGAGGTGCCGCAGGTGCTCTGCCCGGACACCGCCTTCCACGCCCACCTGCCGGCGGCCGCCGCCACCTACCCGCTGCCCGCGCCGTGGCGCCGGCGGTGGGGGCTGCGCCGGTACGGCTTCCACGGCCTGTCGTACGCCTACGCCCTGCGCCGCTGCGCCGAACTGCTCGGCCGGCCCGCCGACGGCCTCCAGCTCCTGCTGGCCCACCTCGGCGGCGGCGCCTCGGTCTGCGCGGTCCGGGACGGCCGCAGCGTCGACACCTCGATGGGATTCACCCCGCTGGACGGCATCCCGATGTCGAAACGTTCCGGGGCGGTCGACCCGGGCATGCTGCTCTGGCTGCTCGGGGACGACCGGCTCAGCCTGGCCGAGCTCTCCGAGGGACTCAACTCGCGATCCGGGCTGCTCGGCCTCTCCGGCGGCCGCTCCTCCGACACCCGCGACCTGGTCGCCGCCGCCCCGGACGACCCGGTCTCGGCACTTGCCCTCGAGGTCTACGCCCACCGGGTACGCCGTGAACTGGCCGCCGCCGCGACCAGCCTGGACCGGCTGGACGCCCTGGTCTTCACCGGCGAGATCGGCTGGGACCAGCCGGAGGTGCGACACGACATCTGCGCCGGGCTCGGCCTGCTCGGCGTCACGCCGCCGCAGGGCGGCAACCGGGAGGCCGACGCGGTGGTCTCGCCGCCGGGCGCCGCGGTGCCGGTACTGGTCGTCGAGCCCCGCGAGGACCTCCAGGTCGCCGTCGAGACCCTCGCCGCACTGCGCTGACCCCGCCCCGACCGGCCGCACCGGGCCTGGATGCCGAGCAGCGGCGTGCCGCCGCACCCCCGGCGGAGGCCGCCGGAGGGCCGGTCAGGCCATCAGTCGGGTCAGGAAGTCGCCGATCCCCTGGGCGATCGCCATCAGCACCGCCCCGATCGTCTCGACCAGCTCGGCGGCGCCGTCCGGACGGAACGCGATGAAGAAGATCAGGAAACCCACGAACAGCCAGGTGAGGACCTTCTTGGCAAGTACCGGCATGTCTCCTCCGCTGGGGCATCCCCCGTCTCGTACGACCCTCGGGAGTCTCGGTGTCACGAGAGCTGGCGCACTCCGGCGATCGAGTGCTTCGCATCCCCGTCCGGACCGGCCCGCAAACGACCCCGCCGGGCCGACCCGGCGCCGCCGGCCGGGTCGAGCGACCACGCGCCACCCATCCGGATCACGCCGCCAGCCGGATACAGCAGTATTACAGCATCAAACGGCATAATCTGGTGATTATCCCTCATCATCCGCTTGCTGCCCGCCACGGTGGGCGGGCCGACCCCGGGTGGAGGCAGGTTGACCAGCCCTGGCGGGCGACCGGACGTGCTGCGCGGGCCGGAGAACTCCCGGGTCACCACCATCGAACTCTTCTTCGACGTGGTCTACGTGCTGGCCGTGACCCAGTTGACCGAGCTGCTGCTGCACCGGTTGCACCCGACCGGCGCGGCCGGGGCCGCCGTACTGCTGCTCGCCGTCTGGTGGGCCTGGGTGGACACCGCCTGGATCACCAACTGGTTCGACCCGGACCAGCCCCGGGTACGGGTGCTGCTGATCGCGCTGATGGGGATCAGCCTGGTGGCGTCCTCCGCGCTGCCCGAGGCGTACGGGGACCGTGGGCTCTGGTTCGCCGTGGCGTACGTGGCGCTCTCGGTGGGGCGTTCGCTCTTCGTCGCCACCGCCCTGGCCGCCCGCTCCGACCTGCACCGCAACTTCCAGCGCCTGGCCGTCTGGCGGGCCGCCTCCGCACCGCTCTGGCTGGCCGGCGGGTTCGCCTCCGGCCCGCTCCGGCTCGGCCTGTGGGTGGCGGCGGTGACCCTGGACAGCTCCGCGGCCGCCTGCGGCTTCTACGTGCCCGGATGGGGCCGGTCGAATCCGACCGAGTGGGCGATCAACGGGGCCCACCTGGCCGAGCGGGCCCGACTCTTCGTGATCATCGCGCTCGGCGAGTCCATCCTGGTCACCGGCACCGTCTTCGGCGCCCTGGGGCACGGCTGGCCGACCCTCGCCGCGCTGGGCAGCGCCTTCCTGGGCAGCGTGGCGCTGTGGTGGATCTACTTCGACCGCAGCGCCGAGGCGGCCCGCCAGGTGATCGTCGAGGCCGAGGAGCCGGGCCGGCTCGGCCGGTCGGCGTACACCTATCTGCACATCCCGATGGTGGCCGGCGTCATCGTCACCGCGGTCGGGGACGACCTCGTGCTGCACCAGCCGAACGGCGCGGCAAGGCCGGCGGTGATCGGCGCCGTACTCGGTGGCCCGGCGCTCTTCCTGACCGGGTTCCTGCTGTTCAAGAACGCGATCCTCGGCGTACGCTCCCGGACCCATCTCGGCGCCGTCGTCGTGCTCGTCGCGCTCGGCCCGCTCGGGTTGGTGCTCAGCCCGCTGGCGCTCTCCGCCCTCTCGACCGGGGTGGTGGCGACCGCGGCGGTCCGCAGCATGCTGCTGGTGAGCCGGCGCGGACGCGTCCCGCCGGCTCCGCCGGCCGAGGAACCGATGCGGTGAAAGTTCCGGAACAGCGCAGCTCGCAGTGATCCACGGTCGTCCGGACCCACCGTCGCGCAACCCGGCCGAGGGCGCCGACGCACCTGGTCAGCGACGGAGGTTCCAAGACAGCAGAGCTGACGACGCGCATCGAAAGTGTTGCGGAAACGTTGACCCCCGGGAGCGGCGATGCAACACTTCCATCCATTAGAGTCGATTGAATCCACACCGCCCGTCCGCGATCGACGGTGGCGGATCAGGGCGACCTCGACCGTTCCCGCACCGTGACGCCCGGACGGACCACCACCATGCGCCCGTCCGGCCACCCGCCAGAAGGGGCAGAGATGATCAGGAGTTCCACCGACGGCGCCAGGGGTCCGAAGCCGCGCTACCGGTCCCGACTCGCGCTAGTGCTCGGCGCCGTGGGCATGCTCGCCACCGCCGGTGCCGTCGCGCTGCCCAACACCGCCAGCGCGGCGAGCACCCTGGGTGCCTCCGCCGCCGAGCGGGGCGGCCGCTACTTCGGTACCGCCGTGGCGGCGAGCAGGCTGGGTGACAGCGCGTACACGACCATCCTGAACCGCGAGTTCAACCAGGTCACGCCCGAGAACGAAATGAAGATCGACGCGACCGAGCCGCAACAGGGCCAGTTCTCGTACGGCAACGCGGACCGGATCGTGCAGCACGCCCGCAGCCGGGGCATGCAGGTACGCGGCCACACCCTGGCCTGGCACTCGCAGCAGCCCGGCTGGATGCAGAACATGTCCGGCAGTGCCCTGCGGCAGGCCATGCTCAACCACGTCACCCAGGTCGCCACCCACTTCCGGGGCCAGATCGCCTGGTGGGACGTGGTGAATGAGGCGTTCGCCGACGGCAGCAGCGGAGCCCGCCGCGACTCCAACCTCCAGCGCACCGGCAACGACTGGATCGAGGCCGCCTTCCGGGCCGCCGACGCCGCCGACCCGAACGCGCAGCTCTGCTACAACGACTACAACATCGACAACTGGAACGACGCCAAGACCCAGGCCGTCTACCGGATGGTCCAGGACTTCAAGTCCCGGGGCGTACCGATCGACTGCGTCGGCCTCCAGTCGCACTTCACCGGCGGCTCGAACTACCCGAGCAACTACCGCACCACACTCTCCAGCTTCGCCGCCCTCGGCGTCGACGTGCACATCACCGAGCTGGACATCCGGAACGCGCCCGCCGACGCGTACCGCAACGTGACCAACGACTGTCTCGCGGTGGCCCGCTGCAAGGGCATCACGGTCTGGGGCATCCGCGACTCGGACTCGTGGCGGTCCGGCGAGAGCCCGCTGCTCTTCAACGGGAGTGGTCAGAAGAAGCCGGCGTACGACGCCGTACTCACCGCGCTGAACAACGGCAACCCCGGCGGCAACCCGACCACCCCGCCGCCCGGCGGCAACCCCACCACCCCGCCCCCGGGCGGCGGCGGCTGCACCGCCTCGACCACCGCCGGTACGGTCTGGGGCGACCGGTACAACACCACGGTCACCGTCAGCGGCGCCAGCAACTGGACCGTCGTCGTCGCCGTCACCTCACCACAGTCGATCAGCACCACCTGGAGCGGCAGCGCCAGCCTGAGCAGCAACAACACCGTGTTGACGATGCGCTCCAACGGCAGCGGCAACAGCTTCGGCTTCACCACCATGATGAACGGCAACTCCAGCGCCCGACCACAGGTCAGGTCCTGCACCGCCGGCTGACCCGGCAACCCCGCTCCCCCGCCGGCCGCGCGGTGTCCGCACCGCCCGGCCGGCGGCCTCGACCCGGCCGCGACCGTCCATCTGGCCGGTGGCGGCCGGTCAGCCGCTGGCCAGGTCAGCCGGTGGTCAGGTCAACCGGGAGTCAGGTCAACCGGTGGTCAGGTCAGCCGGTGGTCAGTCGGGCTCGCCACGGGTGTGTCGGGTGCACCAGCGCCAGTGCGTCGTCGAGCCAGCGTCGCGCGTCGTCGTCGAGCAGCGGCAGTGCGGTGCCGAAGTCCGCCTCGTCCTTCGCCCGGGTGGCCTTCGCCTTGAACAGCAGTACCACCTCCGGCAGCAGGTACGGAACGCCGTCCGGATCGTGCCGGATGATCTCGGCGTACGGGCGGCGGATCCGCGGGTCGCGCCGGCAGATCCAGAGGTTCCCGTCGTGCGGCTCCCGGAAGACATCCAGCCGCCAGCGTCCGACGGCCCGCTCGTACGCCCAGGTCTGATGGCTGGTCCGCATCGACTCCGGAGTCGGCGGCAGGAGCCGGCCGTCGTGCGGTACGGCGAAGTCACAGTCGCCGAGACGCTCCCGTACCTCGTCGAACCGCTCGGCCGGGACGGCGATCTCCAGGTCGTCGTGCTGCCGGGAGGGTCCGCCCCGACAGAGGTCGACGGCCCAGCCGGCCACCACGCACCAGGGCAGGTCGAGCCCGGCCAGCCGTTCGGCGACCACCGACGGCGGCCACGGGTCCCAGGCGTCGAGGTCCGGTGTCACCGGCCGACGGTAGCCGACCCGGCACGCCGGCCGGAACCGGCGGATCCGGCCCCGACGACCGGCCCGGACCGTCGGCGCCGAAGCTCAGGCCGACTGCCGGCGGACCAGGTGGGTGTCCAGGAAGACGGCCGGCGAGGGGATGTCGTCGCCCCGGATCTGCGCGACCAGCAGCCTGGCCATCTCCGTCCCCATCGTGATCACCGGCTGGTGCACCGAGGTCAGCGGCGGATTGGCGTGCAGCGCCAGCGACGAGTCCTCGTAGCCGACCACCGCCACGTCCGCCGGGATGCGCCGGCCGGCCTCGTGCAGCGCCTGCATGGCTCCCAACGCCATCAGGTCGGAGGCGGCGAAGACCGCGTCGATGTCGCCTCGCCGGTGCAGCAGCCGGCGCATCGCCTCGATGCCGCTGTTCGCGCTGAAGTCGCCGTAGTCGATCAGGTCCTCGGAGACCGGCCGGCCGTGCGCGACGAGCGCCTCGCGGTAGCCGACCAGCCGGGTCACCCCGGCACCCATGTCCTGCGGCCCGGCGACCGTGGCGACCGTCCGCCGGCCGATCCCGATCAGGTACTCGACCGCCTGCCGGGCGCCGCCCGCGTTGTCCACGTCGACGAAGTACGCCGGCTGCGCGCCCAGGCCGAGCATCCGGGCCGGCCGTCCACCCAGGACGGTCGGCAGTCCCCGCTCCATCAGCAGGCCCGGCAGCGGATCCGCGTCGTGCAGCGAGATCAGCATCACCCCGTCGACGTGCTGGTCGGTGAGCTGGTGCTCCATCTTCTCCCGGCCGCCGGGCGACTGGATCCAGGAGAGCCACAGTTGCAGCGGAGTGTCGGCGAGTCCGGCGCTGACCCCCCGGGCGATGCCGGCGAAGAACGGCTCACCGAACGCCCGCTCCCCGGACTCGGAGATGACCAGCGCGACCGAGTCGGTCCGCTGGGTGACCAGTGCCCGGGCGGCACGGTTCGGCACGTACCCCAGCTCCCGGACCGCCGCCCACACCGCGGCCCGGACCGTCGGGCTGACCTGGGAGGAGTTGTTCACCACCCGCGACGCGGTGCCGCGCCCGACGCCCGCGCGGGCCGCGACCTCGCTCAACGTGGGCCTGCCGAGGTCGCGGCGCTGAGATCTCATGATCTGCTCCCGGGACGTGCGTTGATCGACGGTGGGTCCAGGCTAGGCGGCTGCCGAGCAGACCCCGGCCTGGTCGGTGCGCCACGCCGAGGCGCCACTCGACGGGGTTGTTACATCGATGATGATATGGTTTCTGGCCGGCTTTCGACCCCGGCCGTCCGGTCCATCCCGCCACCGGTTCGACCGTGGACGCGGCAGCACCACCCCCCGGCGCATCCGGCGCACACGGCACGGCAGCGAACCCGGCGCCACCGGCCGTCGCACGGCAACGGATGCCGCGCAACCGGCCCGCAGCATGGCAACGAACCCGGCGCCACCGGTCCGTCGCACGGCAACGGACGCCGCGCAACCGGTCCGCAGCATGGCAACGAACCCGGCGCCACCGGTCCGCAGCATTGCAGCGGACGCGGTGCCGCCGGAGCCCGGGACGGCACCAGCGATAGCGGAGGGGGTCCGGTGACCCGGTTCGGTTGGTTCCTCGGTCACGAGGAGTGGCAGCCCGAGCTGCTGGTCGCCCAGGCCCACCGGGCCGAGCAGGCCGGCTTCGACGCGATCCTCGTCTCCGACCACCTCCAGCCCTGGGTGGACGACGCCGGTGCGGCCGGGCACGGCTGGGCCACGCTGGGCGCCGTCGCCGCGGCGACCCGGAGCGCCACGCTGGTCTCGGCGGTGGCCTGCCCGCTGTTCCGCCAGCATCCGGTACTGGTGGCGCAGGCCGCCGCCACCCTCGACCGGCTCTCCGGCGGCCGGTTCGAACTCGGGGTCGGCACCGGGGAGGGCATCAACGAGGCACCGCTGGGCCGGTTTCCGCCGTACCCGGAGCGGCTGGCCCGGATGACCGAGGCGCTCGGACTGATCCGGCCGCTGCTGGCCGGCGAGACCGTCGAACAGCCGGATGCGGCGTACTATCCGGTCTCCTCGATCCGGCTGCACAGTCCACCGTCGAGCGGCGTACCGGTGCACCTGGCGGCGGCCGGTCCCCGCTCGGCGGCCACCGCCGGTCGGCTCGCCGACGGGGTGGTCAGCTCGGTCAAGGACCCCGAACGGACCGGCCGGGAGGTGGTGGACGTGGCTCGGGCGGCGGCCTCGGCCGTCGGGCGTACGCCACCGAGGGTGGTGCTGAGCAGCTTCGTCGTACTCGCCGACAGCGACGACGAGGCGTTGCGGGCGCTGCGGCCCTGGCGCGGGCTGCGTACCCCCGGTCGGCTGGTGGCGTCGAGCCCGGGCCGGCTGCGCCAGCGGGCCGACCGGCTCGGCCCGGCGGCGATCCTCGCCCGGTATCGGCGGGTCGGCGAGCCCCGGCAACTCCTCGACTTCTGTCAGTTGCTGCTCGACCGGCTCCGCCCGGACGTGCTGGCCCTCCAGGTGGCCGCGACCGACGGCACCGCCGCAGTCGAACGCTTCGCCGAACTCGTCGAGCGGCTGCGTCAACGCGGCTGAGCTGCGACTCCGCTCCACGCTCGACCACTGTGGACGGCTGCCGCCAGCACCCTCCCGGGTGCACGATTAGAACACATGTACGATAGAATATCGAGGTGTACGACAGCCGAGACCAGGCCGGCGGCCCCGCCCGCCTCGCCGCCCAGCAGCCCACCGACCGCCGACTCGTCCTCACCCGGGTGCACCGGATCGCCACGGACTACGCCGGTGGCTATCGCGAGGGGTTGGTCCGGGCCACCGCCCTTGCCGAGCTCGCCGATCTCGCCGCCGACCCCGACCTGCTCGCCCAGGCCGCCGCCATGCACGCCGTCGCCGACAACTGGTATGCGATCAACGCCGTCGACCTGCTGCTCGAAGCCGGCGCCCCGCCGGAACTCCTGCACTCCTACCTGGACGCGCCCGGCTGCCCCGACGAGCCGGCGCCGGTCGACCCGGAGAGCGGCGGCCCGGTAATTCGATCTTGAATTCGGTCGTCGGGCAGGGCTACATTCACTGCACCGTAACCCCGAGTTCCCCCACCGCGACCACGTTCTTTCGACGGTGACCATCCCCGCGGTCCGCACGCCGGTGATGTCGGCCCGGACCGGCGCAACCAGGAGGACCACATTGGAGAGCCGCCCCGATTCCCCCGCCGCCGACGCCGAGGCTCCGGAGAAGTTCGCGGTCAACCGACGCCGGGCGCTCGCGCTCGGCCTGGGCGGTGCGGCCGCCCTCGCCACCGCCGGCCCGGCCTGGGCGGTGACCGACCAGCGCCCGGGTGCGGTCCGTCCACCGAGCCTGGGCGTGCACGACCGGCTGGTCGCCGGCCGTGTCTCGGCCAGGCGGGCGCTGCACCACCTGCGGCATCTCTCCGAGCGGATCGGCCCGCGCATCGGCGGCACCTCCTCCGAGCGGACCGCCGCGAAATACCTCGCCGACGAACTCGACGACCTCGGCTACCGGACGACGCTCCAGCCGTTCACCGTCGCCGACAAGTTCCTCGGCCAGCTCAGCTCCCGTCCCGGCCTGCCCGACGACCTGAACTGGCAGGTCGGGGCGTCGCCACACGCCGCCCTCGACACCCGGGTCACCGGCCGGGTGGTGGACGTCGGCGCCGGGGCACCGGAAAACTACCCGGCGGACGTCGCCGGCAAGGTCGTACTCGTAGACTACGTCGCGGCGCAGCGCGAGACCCTGGTCGCCACCGCCGTGGCCAAGCGGGTGGCGGCGGTGGTCTTCCTGCCGGCCGACCTCGCGGAGCCGCGCCGGGCGCAGGCGTTCTCGCCCACCCTGCCCGGCTCGGCCACCTCGCCGGTGCCGATCCCGGTGGTCGGCGTCGCCCAGGCGCAGAAGCACCGGCTGCGGGAGCGGCTCGCCGCCCGCCCGCTGACCCTGACCGTCGCCACCTCGGCGCACCGGGGCCTCACCTCGCACAACGTGCTCGCCGAGCGGGCGCCCCGGTGGGGTGGCCAGCACAGCCCGGTGGTCATGGTGACCGCGCACTACGACACGGTGATCGGCGCCCCGGGCGCCAACGACGACGGCTCGGGTACGGTGCTCTGCCTCGAACTGGCCCGGGTATTGCGCAGCCTGCCCGTCGACGCGACCATCCGGTTCGGGCTCTGGGGCTCGGAGGAGCAGGGGCTGCTCGGCTCCCGCTACTACGTCGCCCAACTGCCGCAGGCCGAGCGGGACCGGATCGTCGCCGTCTACCAGAACGACATGGTGGCGACGAGCTGGGATCCGGCGACCCGGTACTGGCTGCTCTCCTTCGACGGTCTGGCGAACCGGGCCACCGACGAGGTCGCCGCCGCCGCGACCCGGCTCGGCTACCAGCCCCGGATCTCCCCGGTTACCCAGCGCGGTTCCAGCGACCACCAGTCGTTCCAGGAGGTCGGCATCGCCAGTGCCAACTTCTCCTGGCGGGGTGAGGAGTCTCCGGCGCTGCTGGAGCCGCCGTACCACAGCCCCGAGGACACCATCGAGAAGAACATCAGCCTCTCCCGGCTCCAGGTGTCGCTGGAGCTGATCGGCACCGCTGCGTACGCCACCGCCCGGCGCCCCTGACCGAGCCGCCGGCCCGGGTCGAGGCCCGGGCCGGCGGCCGGCTGTCGGCCGCGCCGCACGGTCAAACCATGCGATCCGCATGGTCGAACCGTGCGGCGCGCGGCTGCCGGTTAAGCGGCGGCACCGACAGCCTTGAGCCATGACAGCCACCACGCCGGACACCACGGTCCGGAACACGGAATCCGCCGGCATCCCGGAGAGCCACTCCCGGCACTCCGGTACGCCCCGACACCGCCCCGTACGGCACTTCCTGCGGCACTTCGCCGAGATGGTCATCGCGATGGTCGTCGGGATGCTGCTCTTCGGCCCGGTGTGGGAGGTGCTGGCCACCGCCGTCGACGCCGCCACCGGGCTCGACCTGACCCGGGTACTCGGCCGTCCCGACCTCGGCGCACTGGTGATGGCCACCAACATGACGCTGGCGATGACCATCTGGATGCGTCACCGCGGCCACGGCTGGGCTCCGGTCGCCGAGATGGGCGCCGCGATGTACCTGCCGTTCCTGCTCTTCCTTCCGCCGTACTGGCTCGGGGCGGTGAGCGGGGAGTTCCTGATGGCGGCCGGTCACGTACTGATGCTGCCGGCGATGCTGCTCGTGATGCTCCGCCGGGTGGACGAGTACAGCGCTGCGCATCCGGCCGGCGGTCACCCGGCCCCGGCCGTCATCGCCTCGGACAGCGGAGCCGGCCGCGTGGTCGGGTTGTTGAAACGGCGCTGGCCGACCTGGCTGGCCCTGGTGGTGACCATCGACAACTGGACGAACCCGCTGGTCCTCGACGCCTGGGTGATGCTGATCCTCCCCCTCGCCTACCTGGGAATCGGCGCGGTACGCCGGGAGTTCGGCGACCGGCGCATCCTCGCGGTGCAACTCGCCGGGCTGGCCGGCTACCTGCTGCTGATCGGTGCTGCCCTGATGGTGCCGGACGATCTGGGCCGCTATCTGGTCGGCTTCGGCTGGCTCGCCCACGGGGTCTGGGACTACGCCCACCACCGGGCCAACCGGGTGGTTCCGCGCGGCTTCTCCGAGTGGTGCGGGGTCGTCGACGTGGTCGTCGGGATCACGATCATCTTCCTGGCATAGCGGAACGGTCCGGCTGTCGACGGCGTCACGGGGGTGCCCGGCCGTCGACGGCGTAACGGGGGTGCCCGGCCGTCGACGGCGTGACGGGGGCTGCCGGGCGGAGGTGGCGGCGGGTCGGTCCGGCAGGGCGCTGGGACCGGCCCGCCGCGATGGTAGGTTAGCCTAACCTTCAGTTCGACAAGCGAGGGAGCCCGAGCGTGCCGACCGGCAGTCCCACGGCACGTACCGTGCTGACCGGCGCCATCACCGGACAGCTCCGGCACGTACTCGCCAGCGCCGGGCTCAGCGCCAGTCACCAGGCCGGCGAGGCACTCGTACCGGTGCTGATCGGTGTCGTCATCGACCGGGCCGTCGGCCGGGGCGGGGTGGTCGACCTGATCGGCTGGATCGGCGTACTGGCCGTGGTGTTCGCGGTGCTGTCGACGAGCTTCCGACTCAGCGCCCGTACCGGTGAACGCGCCGTCGAGCAGGCCGCGCACCAGCTCCGGCTCTCGCTCACCCGGCGGATCCTGGACCACCGGGGCGGGGCGGAGACGGGTCGGCTGCCGGGTGCCCTGGTCGCCACCGCCACCGGTGACGCCGACCGGGTCGGTTCGGTGAACCGGGCCCTCGCCACCGCGATCGGAGCCTCCACCGGCCTGCTCGTCGGCGGCGTCGCCCTGCTGGTGGTCTCGGTGCCGCTCGGACTGCTGGTGCTGGTCGGCGCACCGCTGCTGCTCTGGCTGGCCCATCGACTCGGCCGCCCGCTGGAGCGGCGCAGCCACGCCGAGCAGGAGCGGGCGGCGTACGCCTCCGGGGTGGCCGCCGACCTCGTCGCCGGCCTGCGCGTACTCAAGGGTCTCGGCGCGGCCCCGGCCGCCGCCCAGCGCTACCGGCGGACCAGCCGCGAGTCGCTCGCCGCCACGGTCCGGGCGGCCCAGGCCCAGGCCTGGTACGACGGCACCCTGCTCATCATCACCGGACTCTTCGTCGCCGCCGTCGGCCTGCTCGGCGGCCGACTGGCCGCGCAGGGCGACCTGACCGTCGGGCAACTCGTCGCGGCGGTCGGCCTGGCGCTCTTCCTGCTCGGACCGCTCTCCATCTTCGGCTGGGTGAACGCCGAGTTCGCCCAGGGCCGCGCCTCCGCCGACCGGATCGCCTCGGTGCTCGGCGCACCTCCAGCGACGCCCACCGGAGACGGCTCCCCCGACACCCCGGTACGCGGTCGTGTCGACCTGCGGGACGTCCGGCACGGCACGCTCTGCGGGGTCGACCTGCACGTCGGCGCGGGCGAACTGGTCGGCGTCGTGGCGACCGACCCGGCCATCGCCGACGACCTGCTGCGCTGCCTCGGTCGCGACGTGGACCCGGAGCACGGCAGCGTCGAACTGGACGGCGTCGGCCTGCACACCCTGGACCCCGAGCGGCTGCGCGCCGCGATCCTGGTCGCCCCGCACGACGCCGACCTCTTCGAGGGGACCCTGCGGGACAACGTCGACGCGGCGGCGAGCGCCGGCACCGACGTACGCCGGGCGCTGGCCGCCGCCGACGTGGCGGAGGTGGCCCGGACGCTGCCGCAGGGAATCGACACGCTGCTCACCGAACGCGGACGGTCGCTCTCCGGCGGGCAGCGTCAGCGGGTGGCCCTGGCCCGGGCGCTCGCCGCCGAGCCGCCGGTGCTGGTCCTGCACGATCCGACCACCGCGGTCGACGCGGCCACCGAGGCCCGGATCGCGGCCGGCCTGCGGGAACTCCGGCAGGGCCGGACGACGCTGCTGGTGACGACCAGCCCGGCGCTGCTCGCGGTCACCGACCGGGTGGTACTGCTCGACGGCGGCGTGGTGCGGGCCGAGGGGAGCCATCCCGACCTGATCCGGCGGGACGCCGGCTACCGGTCGTCGGTGCTGCGATGAACGCCGGCCGACGATTCCGGGAACCTTCCCCACAGGTCGACGGCGGCCGGGGCACCAGGACGCGAGGAGTTTCCCGATGAGCGAGCCCGGCGGCGCCGACCAGCCGGTCCGTGAGCTGCTGCCGACCGCGACCGGACGGCAGGTCCGACACACCCTGGCCGAGTTGCTGCGGCCGCGCCGCTGGCTCGCCGGCCGCGCCCTCGGCCTGCTCGTCGGCTCCACCGCGGTCGGGCTGCTCACCGCGCCGCTGCTCGGCTACATCGTGGACCTGGTCGTCGAGGGACGGCCACCCGCCGCGATCACCACCCCGACGGTGCTGCTCGGGCTGGTCGCGGTCGTCCAGGGGGTCACGCTGGCGCTGGGGCTGTCCCAGGTCGCCCGGCTCGGCGAGGGGATGCTCGCGGACCTGCGGGAACGGTTCATCGACCGGGTACTGGACCTGCCGCTGGAGCAGGTCGAGCGGGCCGGGTCCGGTGACCTCACCGCGCGGGTCACCGGGGACGTGACCGTGATCGCCGAGGCGGTCCGGACCGCACTGCCACAGCTCGCCCGCTCCGGCCTGACCATCGCCCTGACGCTGGTCGGGCTCGCCGTACTCGACTGGCGGTTCCTGCTCGCCGCGCTGCTCGCGGTGCCGATCCAGCTGCACACCGCCCGGTGGTACGCCCGCCGCGCCCAGCCGCTCTACGCCAGCCAGCGGGTGGCGCACGGCGCCCAGCAGCAGCAGTTGCTCGACACGGTCGGCGGCGCCCGGACGGTACGCGCGTTCCGGCTCACCGAGCCGCACCTGCACCGGGTCTCCGGCAGTTCCGTCGCGGCGGTGGAGCTGACGCTGCGCGGAATCCGGCTGATGACCCGCTTCTTCGGGCGGCTCAACCTCGCCGAGTTCGTCGGGTTGACCGCCGTACTGGTGACCGGCTTCCTGCTGGTGCGCGCGGACGCGGTCTCGGTCGGTACGGCCTCCGCCGCCGCCCTCTACTTCCACAACCTCTTCGGCCCGCTCAACGCCGCGCTGAGCCTGGTCGACGACGCGCAGTCGGCCGTCGCCAGCCTGGTCCGGCTGGTCGGTGTCACCGGGTTGCCGGTGCGTCGGCAGCCGGAGAACCGGCCCGTGCCGGTGGACGGCGGCGTGGAGACGAAGGAGTTGCGGCACGCGTACGTGCCGGGGCACGACGTACTGCACGACGTGACGTTGCACGTGGCGCCGAACGAGCGGGTCGCGCTGGTCGGGGCGAGCGGTGCCGGCAAGACCACGCTGGCCAAGTTGATCGCCGGGATCCACCGGCCCAGCGGCGGCGGGATCCGGCTCGGTGGGGTACCGATCGAGGATCTCGGCGTCGTGGCCGGGCGGACGGTGGGGCTGGTCAGCCAGGAGGTGCACGTCTTCGCCGGGCCGCTCGCCGAGGACCTGCGGCTGGCCGGGCCGGACGCCACCGACGAGGAGTTGCTCGCCGCGCTGGACCGGGTCGGCGCGCTGGGCTGGGTACGCGCGCTGCCGGACGGGCTGGCCACGGTGGTCGGCGACGGCGGGCACCGGTTGACGGCGGCGCAGGCGCAGCAGTTGGCCCTGGCCCGGCTGGTACTCGCCGCGCCGCCGGTGGCGATCCTGGACGAGGCGACCGCCGAGGCCGGCAGCGCGGGGGCCCGGCAGTTGGAGACGGCGGCGGCGCGGGCGCTGGACGGGCGTACCGGGCTGGTGGTGGCACACCGGCTGACCCAGGCCGCCGCCGCGGACCGGATCATCGTGCTGGACGCCGGTCGGGTGGCGGAGACCGGCACGCACGACGAACTCGTCGCCGCCGGCGGCCGGTACGCGGCGCTCTGGGCGGCCTGGACCGGCACCCGGGAGACGCCCCGGCCGGACCCGCTGCCGGAGCAGCGGCAGCCGGAGCCGACGACCAGCACCGAGGGCTGAGGCTCCCGCTTCGGGCTCGGTGCCGGGTACCGGTTGAAACGATAGGAACTCGCCCGGTCACGCCGCCCCGGCCCGGGACCGTCCGGCCGGCTGGGCACCGAGGACCGACCGCGCCGGTTTGGGCAGGAAAACGGCGAGCAACGATTGACGACACTCCACACGACCGGCAACAATCTGCACCAGTGTGATCGCTAACATCGGCCGCTCCGGTAGGCGACCACCGGTGCTGCGCCGTGTCGCCGTACCCACCGGAGCCCGGGATTGGTGCCTGAAACGGTTCATCGACTACTCCGGTCAGGAGGGGAACCATGCACGGTCCGCCACCCGCCCCCCGACCCCCGGGACCGGCGCTGAGCCGTCGCGGCGTACTGCTCGGCGCGCTCGCCGGTGCCGGCGCCGCCACCCTCGCCGGCTGCGCCAGCCCGGTCGGCGCCGGACTGCTCAAGACCGACGCGGCGCCCGGCGCCATCGAATACTGGAACCTCTTCGGTGGCGGGGACGGCGTCCGGATGCAGCAGATCCAGGACGCCTTCCGCCGGGCGAACCCCGACATCCCGCTCAAGGCCATCACGCTGGCCTGGGGCGACCCGTACTACACCAAGCTCTCCCTGGCCACCGTCGGGGAGGAGCCGCCGGACGTGGCCATCTCGCACCTCACCCGGATGAAGACCCTGGTCGACGCGGGACTGCTCCAGGAACTGCGCCCCGAGGACCTGGCCCGGCACGGCATGGCGCCGGAGAAGTTCAACCAGCGGGCCTGGCAGGCCGGGCTGGTCGACGGCCGGGCGTACGCGGTCCCGCTGGACACCCACCCGTTCGTGCTCTTCTACAACACCGAGATCTGCCAGCAGGCCGGACTGCTCGACTCCGACGGCCAGCTCAAACCGATCGTCGGCGAGGCGGCGTTCGTCGACGCGCTCGCCCGGGTCAAGCAGGTGACCGGCGGGTACGCCGCCACCCACGGCATCAACTCCGACCCGGCGTCGCCGTTCCGGTTCTTCCAGACCCTCTACTCCCAGCTCGAAGGCGAGATCCTGGCCGACGACGGCGCGCGGGTGGTGCTCGACGACGCCAAGGCGGGCCGGGTGCTCGACTACCTGCGCGCCCTCACCGTCGAAGAGGGGCTGATCCCGGGCGGCGCCGACTACCCGGGCGCTATCGCGATGTTCGCCACCGGGCAGGTCGGCTTCCACCTGAACGGCGAGTGGGAGATCAGCACCTTCCAGACCGCCAAGATGCCGTTCGGGATGACGCTGGTGCCGAACATCTTCGGCGGACCACACGCCGTGCAGGCCGACTCGCACACCCTCATCCTGCCGGCCCGCCCCGACGCCGACCGGGCCCGGCTGGACCGGGCGCTGCACTTCGTCCGCTTCGTTCTCGACCAGAGCCTCACCTGGGCGGAGGGCGGACACGTCCCGACCTGGCTGCCGTTCGCCGAGAGCGACGCCTACCGCCGGCTCAGTCCACAGTCGAGCTACGCGGCGGCGGCGGACACCGCCGTCTACGACCCGCCCGCCTGGTACTCCGGCTCCGCCTCCAACTTCGAGAACGTGATCGGCTCGGCGGTCGGCGCGGTGGAGGCCGGGCAGCTCAGCCCCCAGGCCGCGATCGCGCAGATCCGTACGCAGCTCTCCGTCCTCGCCCAGACCCCGTCACCGGTGTGACCTGACCTCATCGAGGAGGTATGCCGTGGCCACCACCACCCACTCCCCCGACCGGACGGAGACCGGATCCGGCTCGCCGTCGCCGACCGCCGAGCAGCGGCCCGGGCATGGCCGGCCGGCGCTGCTCTTCCTGGCCCCGTTCCTCGCGCTCTACCTGCTCTTCATCATCGGCCCCGCGCTCTACGGGCTGGTGATGAGCTTCTTCCACACCAGCCTGGTCCGACCCGGGCTCGGCGACTTCGCCGGCCTGGACAACTACGCCGAGGCGCTGGGCAGTCCCGACTTCTGGTGGGCGCTCTGGCACACCGCCTGGTTCACCCTGTTGACCACTCCGCCGCTGGTCCTGCTGGCGCTGGTCTTCGCGCTGCTGGCCGAGCGCGCCCGCCGGGGACGCTGGTTCTTCCGGCTGGCCTTCTTCCTGCCGTACGTGCTGCCCTCCGCCGTGGTGGCGTTGATCTGGCTGTGGATGTACACGCCGGAACTCGGCCTGTTCAGCCGGACCGTCGACGCGCTCGGCCTCACCGCGCCGAACTGGCTCGGCGACCCGTCCTGGGCGATGGTCTCGCTGGCGATCGCCACCGTCTGGTGGACGCTCGGCTTCAACTTCGTGCTCTACCTCGCCGGCCTCCAGGACGTACCCCGGGACCTCTACGAGGCGTCCGCGATCGACGGCGCCGGGCCGTGGCAGCAGATCCGCCGGATCACCCTGCCACTGCTGGCCCGCACCACCACGCTGGTGGTGGTACTCCAGGTGATCGCCTCGCTGAAGGTCTTCGACCAGATGTACCTGATGACCAGCGGCGGCCCGAACTTCAGCACCCGCTCGGCGCTCCAGTACGTCTACGAGGTCGGCTTCACCGACTACCGGACCGGCTACGCCGCCGCCGCGTCCACCCTGTTCTTCCTGCTCGTACTGGCGGTCTCCACGGTCTGGCTGGTCATGACCCGCCGCCAGGAATCGGGGGTGTGAGGATGGCACTACTCGAATCGACCCGCGACACCGACC
Organism: Plantactinospora sp. BB1; assembly: GCF_003030385.1. NCBI lineage: Bacteria > Bacillati > Actinomycetota > Actinomycetes > Micromonosporales > Micromonosporaceae > Plantactinospora > Plantactinospora sp. BB1. Next base: position 378,966 of record NZ_CP028159.1, read on the forward strand.
GGGACCGCCGCACCGAGGCCGGTAGCGCGGCGCTGGCACACTCGGTCGACCGACGACTCCGGCTCTTCAACCGCTGCTGCATCGGGATCCTGGTCGCGTTCGCGCTGCTCTGGCTCGTGCCGCTGGCCTGGGCGGTGGACACCTCGCTGAAGCCGAACGCGGAGACCACCGACCCGACCTGGTGGATCGAGAATCCGACGCTGGGCGCATACCACACGGTGCTGACCCAGAGCGACATGCTCAGCTGGTATCTCTCCAGCTTCGTCACCTCGACCCTGGCCGCCGCCGGTACGGTCCTCACCGCGAGCATGGCGGCGTACGCGCTGTCCCGGCTGCGGTTCCGGTACCGCCGGCTGGTCTACTGGTTCGTGCTCTGCGGCCTGCTCATCCCGAGTCAGGTGCTGATCGTGCCGCAGTTCCGGGAACTCGGCAGTGTGCATCTGCTGAACACCTGGTGGGCGGTGTTCCTGCCGCAGGTCCCGACCGCCATCGCGATCTTCATCTTCAAGCAGTTCTTCGACGGGATCCCCCGGGACCTCGACGAGGCCGCCCGGATGGACGGCGCCGGCTTCTTCCGGACGTACCGTCGGGTCGTCATGCCGCTCTCCCGGCCCGCGGTCTCCGCCGTGACGATCTTCACCTTCGTCTGGAGCTGGAACAACCTGCTCTGGCCGCTGCTCGCGGTCACCGACCCGGAGTTGATGACCATCCCGGTCGGCCTCGCCGCCATCCAGGGCACCTACGGCATCCGCTACGCCGACACGATGGCGTCGGCGGTCCTCGGCGCGCTGCCGCTGGTCCTGGTCTTCCTGCTCTTCCAGCGGCGGATCGTCGAGGGCATCGCCGGCACCGGGCTGAAAGGCTGACCCACCGCACCGAAGATCGACCGTTGGAGGTTTTGTGCACCAGGCCGCGTTGACCATCGATCCCGCATTCCGGATCGCCGAGGTCGACCCGAGGATCTACGGCTCGTTCGTGGAACACCTCGGGCGCTGCGTCTACACCGGGATCTACGAGCCGGGACATCCGACCGCCGACGAGCACGGGTTCCGCCGGGACGTGGCGGAGCTGGTCCGCCAGCTCGGCGTGCCCGTACTGCGCTATCCGGGCGGCAACTTCGTCTCGGGTTACAACTGGGAGGACGGCATCGGCCCGCGCGAGTCCCGGCCCCGCCGGCTCGACCTGGCCTGGCGCTCCATCGAAACCAACGAGGTCGGTGTCGACGAGTTCGTCGGCTGGACCCGCCGGGTCGGCAGTGAGCCGATGATGGCGGTCAACCTCGGCACCCGGGGGGTGGACGCCGCCCGCACCCTGCTGGAATACACCAACCATCCGGGCGGGACGTACTGGTCCGACCTGCGGCGCAAGCACGGCAGCCCCGAGCCGTACGACATCAAGCTGTGGTGCCTCGGCAACGAGATGGACGGCCCGTGGCAGACCGGGTTCGCCACGGCCCGGGAGTACGGCCGGCTGGCCGCGCAGACCGCGCAGGCGATGCGCCGGGTCGACCCCTCGATCGAACTCGTCGCCTGCGGCAGTTCCGGCAGCGGGATGCCGACCTTCGGCAGTTGGGAGGCGACCGTACTGGAGGAGACCTACGACCTGGTCGACTACGTCTCGGTGCACAGCTACTACCAGGAGCACGACGGCGACCGGGACAGCTTCCTGGCCAGCGCGGTCGACCTGGACCGGTTCATGGAGTCGGTGGTGGCCACCTGCGACCACGTCCGGGCGGTCGGCAAGCACCGCAAGCGGATCAACCTCTCGGTCGACGAGTGGAACGTCTGGTATCAGAGCCGGTTCGTCGGGGAGGAGAAGCTCGACTGGGCGGAGGCGCCCCGGCTGATCGAGGACGTCTACTCGGTGGTCGACGCGGTGGTCGTCGGCGATCTGCTGATCTCGCTGCTCCGGCAGGCCGACCGGGTCAAGATCGCTTGTCTGGCGCAGCTCGTCAACGTCATCGCGCCGATCCGCAGCGAACCGGGCGGGCCGGCCTGGGTGCAGCCGACGTACCACCCGTTCGCGCTCACCTCCCGGCACGGTCGCGGCACTGTGTTGCGGGTCGAGCCGACCGGGCGGTCGCACGACACCGCCCGGCACGGCGAGGTGCCGACGGTCACCGCGACCGCCGTCCGGGACGACGAGTCCGGCGCGGTCACCCTCTTCGCGGTCAACCGGGACCAGCGGGAACCGCTCGCCCTCGACGTCGACCTGCGGGCCTGCGCCGGGCTCGTCGCCGGGGAGCACGTCGTGCTGACCGACTCGGACCCCGAGGCGACGAACAGCGCGGAGGCGCCCGAGCGGGTGACGCCGAGCCGGCTCGCCGACCTCAAGGTCGAGGGCGGACGGCTCAGCGTGGTCCTGCCGGCGCTCTCCTGGAACATGATCCGGCTGACCGCCGCCGACGCCACCCAGAGCTGAAGACCAGGCACCGCCCCTCGACGGCCGAGCCGGAGATACCTGGCAGGCGCACTGTAGAGCTGGGTGCACAGGCGGGGCACGGAGAACAAGGGTGCCCCGACTGCGCGTTGCCGAGCCTGCGCACAGCGCTGCGGGTCGACTCGGCCCGGCCGACTCGGGTCGGCCGGGCCGGATCGGAGGACCTGGCCCGGGCCGGGGCGCTCGGGAGACCGGGTGCACAGGCGAGGCAGCTCGACAGTCCCTCGCGCAACAACCACCCCGCCCCCGGAAGGGCGGGTGCGCAAGCGAGGCAGCTCGACAGTGTCAGCAGTGACTGGGGGTCAGCTACCCGGCTCGGCCGTGGCAGCGGCCATCCGCTCCCGCAGGCTGCGGGGACGCAGATCCGTCCAGTGCTCCTCCACGTACGCCAGGCAGGCGTCCCGGGACTGCGGGCCATCCGCGCCGAACACCACCGTCCAGCCGGCCGGTACGTCCACGAAGGACGGCCAGAGCGAGTGCTGCCCCTCGTCGTTGACGAGCACGAGGTACTGCCCGTCCGGGTCCTCGAACGGATTGGTGGTCATGAGTCGATCCTCTCAGGACGTCCGGCGGTGACGCCGTCGGACTGGGTGGGCGAGGGTGGCGCCTGGTCGGCGGCGTCGGGTCCGAGCGCCGGGAACGCGCCGGATCCGAGTGCCGAGGGCGCGCCGGATCCGAGCGCCGAGAGTGGCAGTCCGGGTCGGGCGAGGGCCGAGGCGAGCAGCCCGAGCAGCTCGTCGGTGAGCCGGCGCGCGGTCGCCGGGTCGAAGAGCTCGACCGCATAGTCCAGTTCGCCCTGCACCGGACCGTCGCCGAGCGGCTCGTAGAAGCTGACCGTCAGCTCGGCCCGGGTCGTGCCGGTCGGCACCGGCTCGAACCGCAGCGCCGCAGCACCGTCCGGACCGTCCAACCCGGCCTCCTCGTGGTGCACCAGCAGCACCTGCGGCAGCGCCACGCCCGCCGGCAGGACGCGACGGACCGCGTCGAACGGGACGTCCTGGCGGTCGAAGGCGCTCAGGTCCGCCTCGCGGATCCGGCCGAGCAGTTCGGTGAAGGTCGGATCGCCGCCGGTGTCGGTGCGCAGCACCAGCGGGTTGACGAAGCAGCCGACCAGGTCGCCGAGGGCCGCCTCGGTCCGACCGGCGACCAGGGTGCCGATCGGGACGTCCGGGCCCGCGCCGATCCGGTGCAGCAGCGCGGCCAGGGCGGCCTGGAACACCATGAACATGCTGGTCCCGGTCTGCCGGGCCAGCTCGTCGACGGCCCGGTGCGACGCCGCGTCGAGCACGAACTCGACCCGGCCGCCGCGCCCGGAGAGCGCCGTCGGTCGCGGCCGGTCGGTCGGCAGCGCCAGCCGATCGGGTACGCCGGACAGCGCTCCCCGCCACCATTCGAGTTGCCGGGCGTGCCGGCTGCCGGGGTCAGCCGGATCGCCGAGCAGGGTACCCGCCCAGCGGGCATAGTCCGGATAGCCGACCGGCAGGGGCGCCCACTCCGGCGCCCGACCGGCGACCCGGGCCGCGTACGCGGTGCCGAGGTCCCGGGCCAGCGGCACCACCGACCACTCGTCCACGCCGAGATAGTGCATGGTCAGCAGCAGTACCCGATCGCCACCCGGACCGGTCAGCAACCGGGCCCGCAGCGGCGGCTCCCGGGTCGGGTCCACCCCGTCGCCGACCAGCTCGGTGATCAGGTCGTCGAGCGGCGCCCCGCTCTCCGGCAGCACCTCCAGCAGTGCGCGGTCGCCCACCGGCACCGGCACCGGCTCGCCGGCCGCACCCGCCGCCAGCGCGGTACGCAGCGGCTCGTGCCGTCGCACCAGGTCGGCGAGCGCCGCCTCCAGTGCCGGTACGTCCAGCCGCGCCGCGTCGCCCGCCGCGTCGCCCGGCGCGTCACCCGGTCCGCTGCCCGCGCGGACCACCAGGGCGAGGTCCCAGCCCGTCCGGCCGGACGCCTGCCGCTCGGCTCCCGCCCGGTGCAGGTCCCACCAGATCCGTTGCACCGGAGCCGCGACCGGCGTGGCCGTGCCCTCTGCCCGGCGCAGCGCCGGACGTTGCGCCACGGCCCCGGCGAGCCGGTCCGCCAGCCCGGCCACCGTGGGCGCCTCGAAGATGTCCCGGACCGCCAGGTCGACGCCGAGCGCCGCGCGGATCCGGCCGAGCAGCCGCATCGCCGCCATCGAGTGCCCGCCGAGGGCGAAGAAGTTGTCCGAGATCCCGACCTTCGGCAGCCGGAGTACCTCGGCGACCAGTTCGGCCACGGTCTGCTCTGCCGGGCTGACCGGCGCGTCGTCGCCGGTCAGCGCCGCCCAGTCCGGCGCCGGCAGGGCACGCCGGTCCAGTTTGCCGTTGGCGGTCAGCGGCAGCGGACCGTCGAGGACCAGCACGGCGGACGGCACCATGTAGTCGGGGAGCGCCTCGGCGGCGTGCGCGCGTACCTCGGCGGGGTCGAGCGGTCCGGCGGCCGGCACGACGTACCCGGCGAGGCGGGTCAGGTCGGCGTCGCGGTGCACCACCACCGCCGCCTGGCGTACCCCCGGGTGTCGGGCGAGTACCGCCTCGACCTCGCCCAGCTCGATCCGGAATCCCCGGATCTTCACCTGGTCGTCGACCCGGCCGAGGAAGTCCAGGATGCCGTCGGTCCGCCAGCGCGCCCGGTCACCGGTGCGGTACATCCTGGCCCCGGCCGGGCCGTACGGGTCGGCGACGAAGCGCTCGGACGTCAGCCCGGGACGGCCCAGGTAGCCCCGGGCCAGCCCTCGGCCGCCGACGTACAGCTCGCCGGCCACCCCGGGCGGTACCGGCCGGAGCCGCTCGTCCAGCACGTACGCCCGGGTGTTCGGGTCGGGCTGGCCGATCGGTACCGCGGCGGACCAGTCCGACTCGGCCCGCCAGAGGGTGGAGTTGACCGTCGCCTCGGTCAGCCCGTACGCGGCGAAGAGCCGCAGTCGCCGTGCCCACCGCCCGATCACGTCCGGCGGCACCGTCTCGGTACCGACCAGCACGACCAGTCCGGCCGGCAGTTGGCAGTCCGGCGGCAGTGCGGAGACCAGGGAGGGCGGCAGGATCGCGTGGCTGACCCGCTCCCGCTCCAGCAGGTCCACCAGGGGTCGGCCGGGCGCCCGGGTCTCGTCCGGGGCGATCACCAGCCGGCCACCGACCCCGAGCGCCATGGCCAGCTCGAAGACGAAGACGTCGAAGCCGGTCGAGGCGAACTGGAGTACCCGGGAGGAGGCGTCCACCCCCATCCGGTCGACGGCGGTCGCAACCAGGCTGCCGAGCCCCTCGTGCGACACCACCACGCCCTTGGGCCGGCCGGTGCTGCCCGAGGTGTAGATGACGTACGCGCAGTGGTCCAGTCCGGCCGGCACCACCGGCCCGGTCCCGGCCGGGTCGACGGGCGTCACCGGTACCGGCTCCGGCTGGAGCGGCTCGACCAGCAGCCGGTGCACCCCGGGCAGCTCCGGCAGCCGCTCGGCGGCCTCCGGCGTCGTCACCACGATCCGGGCACCGGAGTCCTCGACCATGTATCCCAGCCGCTCGGCCGGGTGGCCGAGGTCCAGGGGCAGGAACGCGGCGCCGAGCCGGAGCACCCCGAGCACCACCGCCACGGTCTCCGCCGAGCGGGGTACCGCCACTCCGACCACGGTCTCCGGGCCGACCCCGTACCCGGCGAGCAGTCGGGCCATCCGGGCCGCCTCGGCGTCCAGTTGGGCGTACGACAGGGTCCGCTGCCGGTCGACCACGGCGACCGCCTCCGGGGTCTGCGCCACCCGCCCGGCGAACATGGCCGGCAGGGTCTCCTCCGGCACGGTCCGGCCGGTGGCGTTGAAGTCGCGCAGCACCCGGTCCCGCTCGTCGCCGACGAAGACGTCGATCCGGCCCAGCGGCGCGTCGGGGTCGGCGACGACCGCCCGGGCCAGCCGGAGCAGCCGCTCGCCGAGCAGCGCCACCGTCTCCCGGTCGAACAGGTCGGTCCGGTACTTCAGCAGGCAGCTCAGCGCCCCGTCACCGACGCCGTCCCGCTCGTCGACGGGCCCGGCGCCGTCCGGCTCGCCGACGGCCTCGGCGAAGTCGAAGACCAGGTCGAACTTTGCCGCCGGGGTGTCGACCGGCTCGTCGGTGACGGTCAGTCCGGCGAGACCGCTCCACTCGGCGCTCCGGTTGCGGTGCACCACCATCACCTGGAAGAGCGGGTTCCGGGAGACCGAACGGGCCGGGTTGACCGCCTCGACCACGGCCTCGAACGGCACGTCCTGGGCGGAGAAGGCGGCCAGGTCGGTCTGGCGTACCCGGGCCAGCAGCTCGGTGAAGGTCGGCTCGCCGGAGAGATCGGTCCGGAGTACCAGGGTGTTGACGAAGAAGCCGACCAGGTCGTCGAGGGCGGCGTCGTCCCGCCCCGCGATCGGCGCGCCGAGCGGGATGTCGGTGCCGGCACCGAGCCGGTGCAGCAGGGCCGCGACCAGCGCGTGCGCCACCATGAAGAGGCTGGTGCCGGTGCCGGAGGCGAGCCGGCGCAGCCCCGCGCCGACCTCGGCGGGCAGCGGCACGGAGAGTTCGGCCCCGGCCGGGTCCGGGCGTCCCGAGCGGGCCCGGTCGGTGGGCAGCACCAGCTCCTCGGGCGCGCCGGCCAATGCGGTACGCCAGTGGTCGAGCTGCCGGGCGGCCAGGCTCCCCGGGTCCGCCGGGTCGCCGAGGAGCCGGCGCTGCCACAGGGTGTAGTCGGCGTACTGGACCGGCAGCGGTGCCCAGTCCGGCGCCCGTCCCGCCCGCCGGGCCGCGTACGCGGTGCCGAGGTCGCGCAGGAACGGCCCGTCCGACCACTCGTCGGTGGCGACGTGGTGCAACACCAGCACCAGGACGTGCTCGGGTGCCCCACCCGGGGAGGGGTCGACCGCGACGAGGGTGGCGCGCAGCGGCGGTTCGGTGGTCAGGTCGAAGGGGCGGCGTACCGCCTCCCGGACGATCCCGGCCACCTCGGCCGGAGTGGCGTCGACCGTCTCCAGCACCGGCCGGGCGTCGTCCGCCGGCAACACCCGCTGGTACGGCCGGCCGTCCCGTTCGCCGAGCAGGGTACGCAGCGTCTCGTGCCGGCCGGTCAGGTCGGCCAGCGCGGCACGTAGCGCCGCGACGTCGAGCGCCCCGCGCAGCCGTACCGCGATCGGGAAGTTGTAGGCCGCCGACTCCGGGGCGAGCTGCTGGATCATCCAGAGCCGCTGCTGCGCGAAGGAGAGCGGCAGCACGGCGGGGCGCTCGGCCGGGAGCAGCGGGATCCGGCCGGCGCCGGGCTCGGCGGCGTCGGTCCGGGCCGCGTCGTCGCGGGCCGCCGTGTCGATCCGGGCGGCCAGTTCGGCGACGGTCGGCGCCTCGAAGAGGTCCCGGATCGCCAGCTCGGCCCCGAGCACCACCCGGGCCCGGCTGACCAGCCGGATCGCCAGCAGGGAGTGGCCGCCGAGATCGAAGAAGTTCTCCTCGACGCCGATCCGCGGCACCCCGAGCAGGTCGGCGAAGAGGTCCCGCAGGGCCTCCTCGGTGGGGGTGGCCGGCGGACGGGAGGCCGCACCGGCCCGGACCGTCGGGGCGGGCAGCGCCGCCACGTCGAGCTTGCCGTTCACGGTCAGCGGCAACCGGTCCAGCGGTACCAGCGCGGCCGGCACCATGTAGTCCGGCAGCCGCCGCTTCAGCTCCGCCCGGACGTCGGCCAGTACGGTGTCGTCGTCCGACTCCGCCCACGCGGCGGCCCGGACGAGATAGCCGGCGAGCCGGCGTACCCCGGGAACGGTGCTGGCGTCGACCACCACGGCGGCGTGCGCGACCAGCGGATGTTCGGCGAGCGCGCTCTCGACCTCGCCCAGCTCGATCCGGTACCCCCGGATCTTCACCTGGTCGTCGGTGCGCCCGAGGAAGTCCAGGTTCCCGTCCGGCCGGCGCCGGACCAGGTCACCGGTCCGGTACATCCGCTCCCCCGGCGCACCGTACGGGTCGGCGACGAACCGCTGCGCGGTCAGCCCGAGCCGCCGGTGGTAGCCCCGGGCCAGCCCGATCCCGCCGATGTACAGCTCACCGGGGGCACCGGGCGGCACGAGCCGCAGGTACGCGTCGAGCACGTACGCCCGGGTGTTCCAGATCGCCCGCCCGACGGTCGGGGTGGCGCTCTCCCCGGTCCCGCCGCCCAGGGTGTTGATGGTGTACTCGGTCGGCCCGTAGAGGTTGTAGCCGGCGGTACCCTCGGTGTCCCGCAACCGATTCCAGACCGCCTCGGAGACCGCCTCGCCGCCGAGCAGCACCAGCACCGGCCGGTGCCGCGCGATCTCCTCGGCCGGCTCGGACCGGTCGAGTAGCCCCTCCTCGATCAGGTGGTGCGCGTAGCTCGGGGTGACGTTGACGACGTCGATCCGGTGCCGGTCACAGTAGGCGACCAGCGCCTGGGCGTCCCGGCGCAGCTCCTCGTCGCAGACGTGCACCTCGTGCCCCTCGACCAGCCAGAGCAGCTCCTCCCAGGACATGTCGAAGGCGAACGAGACGGTGTGCGCGATCCGCAGCCGCCGCCCACCGGCCGCCGCCACCGTCGGGTCGAAGATCGCCTCCCGGTGGTTGAGCTGCATGTTCGTCAACCCGCGGTACGGCGTCACCACCCCCTTCGGCCGCCCGGTGGAGCCGGAGGTGTAGATCAGGTACGCCGGGTGCTCCAGCCGGGCCGGATCGGTCCGGGCGAATCCGGCCGGGAGTTCGGCGTCGGTGAGCGCGGCACCGGAGAGTTCGGCCAGCTCGGCCAGTACCGCCGGGTCGTCCAGCGGCACCGTCGGGGTGTCGGTCGCCGGCAGCCCGGACCGGACCGGGGTGACCGTCAGCAGGCACATCGGCGCGGTGTCGGCGAGCACGAAGGCGAGTCGTTCGGCCGGATGGTCCAGCTCCAGCGGCAGGTACGCGGCTCCGCTGCGCAGTACCGCGAAGAGCGCGACCACCATCTCGATCGAGCGGGGCAGCGCCAGCGCGACCACCCGCTCGGGGCCGGCGCCCCGGGCGACCAGCAGCCGGGCCAGCCGGTTGACCCGGGCGTCGAACTCGGCGTACGTCAGGGTGCGGCCGGCGAAGACGAGCGCGACCTCGTCCGGGGTCCGGGCGGCCTGCTCGGCGAGCAGGTCGGCGACGGACTCGGTGCCGATCGGGTGCCGGGTGGCGGTCCACTCCTCGGCCAGTTCGGCCCGTTCCGCCCCGGTGAGCAGGTCGAGTCGGCCGACCGGCAGCTCCGGCTCGGCGACCAGCCGGGCCAGCAGTGCGACGAACCGGTCCAGCAGGCTCCGGGCCACCGGGCCGGGTACGACGTCCGGGCGGTGGTCCAGCGCCACCCGGAGCCGCTGCGCCGGGGTGACCACCAGGGTCAGCGGATAGTGCGTGGCGTCCACCCCGTCGACGGCGGCGATCCCGTGCCGGTCCCGCAGCCGGGCCGACTCGCCCTCGTCGACGAAGTTCTGCAACACGTAGAGCGTGTCGAAGAGCCGGGCGTGCCCGCTGGCCCGCTGCACCGCGCCGAGCCCGAGGTGGTCGTGCGGCATCAGTTCGATCCGCTGCTCCCCCAGCCGGCGCAGCAGGCGCAGTACCGGTTCGCCGGGTTCGGCGGTGACGCGTACCGGCACGGTGTTCAGGAAGAGCCCGATGACGTTCTCCACGTGCGGTACGTCCGCGTGCCGGCCGGCGACGGTCATCCCGAAGACCACGTCGGTGCGGCCGAGGTGACCGCCGAGGACCAGTCCCCAGGCGGCGGTGAGCACGGTGTTCAGGGTCAGCCCGTGCCGGCGGGCCAGCCCGCGCAGCCGGTCGCCGAGCGCGGTCGGCAGCTCGGCCCGGACCCGGTCCGGGACGACCGGGGTCAGGCTCGCCTCCGGGGCGACCAGGGTCGGCTCGGCGAGCCCGGTGAGCGCGTCCCGCCAGGCTTGAGCGGCCAGCTCGGTGTCCTGGCCGGCCAGCCATTCCAGGTGGTCGCGGTAGGTGCCGGCCGGCGGCAGGTCCCGGTCGTCGCCGTCGCGCTCGTAGAGGGTGAAGAGCTGCTCGACGAAGAGTTCCTCGGACCAGCCGTCCCAGAGCACCAGGTGGTGGCTGACGACCAGCCGGTCCCGGTCGTCGCCGAGCCGGAGCAGCAGCAGCCGGCACAGCGGCGGCCGGGTCAGGTCGAAGCGGGTACGCCGGTCCTCGGCCATCAGCTCGGCCATCCGGGCCCGCTGGGTCTGCGGGTCGAGGTCGGTCAGGTCCACCTCGGTCACCGGCAGTTCGGGGGCCACCGCGACGAACTGCACCGGCTGGCTCAGCCCGACGCTCGCGAACCCGGCCCGCATCCCGGGGTTGCGGGCCAGCAGCGCGGCGCCGGCCCGGCGCAGCCGGTCGGAGTCCAGCCGGTACCCGAGGTCGAAGGCGTCCTGTGCGGTGTAGACGTCCAGCGCCGAGGTGTCGTAACTGGCGTGGAAGTAGAGGCCCTCCTGCAACGGCGAGAGCGGCCAGATCTCCGCCACCGGTACCGGGCTGCTCCGGACGACCCGGTCGATCTCGTCGGGGCCGAGCGACAGCCCGGCCGCGATCACGGGCCGCTGCTCCGCCCGGTCCGGACGAGTGCCGGCGGGCGGCTGGGCCACGGCGCTGGCGGGCGGCTGGGTCACGGTGCTGGCGGGCGGCTGGGTCACGGTGCTGGCGGACGGCTGGGTCACGGTGCTGGCGGATGGCTGGGCCACGGCGTCGGTGAGGGTGCGCAGCGCGTCGAGCCACTCGGCGGCCAACCCGGTCACCTCGGGTTCGTCGAGCACGCCGTCCGGCCAGGTCCAGGTCGCGGTCAGCACCGGCCCGGCCGGGGTCTCGGTGGCGACCGCGTCGACCTGGAGCAGGTGGGACAGGTCCAATCCGCCGTTGACCACGCTGATCGCGTCGGACTCGGCGGCCGGCGTCCAGGGCAGGTCGGTGCCGCCGGGGAACCGGCCGTAGTAGTGGAAGAGCAGCTGGGCCGAGGAGAGGCCGGCCAGGATCGGCGCCGCCTGCGCGTTCAGGTATCGCAGCAGCCCGTGGCCGAGGCCGCCGTCCGGTACGGCCCGGATCCGCTCGCCGACCGTACGCAGCAGCTCGACCGGGTCGGTGCCGGCCGGCAGGCGTACCGGCTGGACGCTGGTGAGCCAGCCGACCGTGCGGGAGAGGTCGAGGTCCGGCTCGATCTCCTCCCGGCCGTGCCGTTCGAGGTCGACCAGCAGGTCGGCTCCGCCGTCACGGCCGTGACGGTGCTGCCACCGGGTCACCGCGAGCCGCAGCGCCGCGAGCAGTACCCCGGTGACCTCGCCACCGACCGCCGCCGGTACGGCGGTGAGCAGCGGCAGCGTCTGCGCCGGGTCGAGGCGTACGACGTGCTGGCGGGCCGGTCCCGCCGTCGGCCGGGGCTGTCCCGGCAGCAGTTCCGCGCCCGGGGCGAGCGTCTCGACCCAGTGCGGCAGTTCGGCCAGCCGCTCGGGGCGGCCCGCGTGCTCGCCGAGCACCCGGGCGTAGCGCCGCAGCGAGGTGCCGACCGGGGCGAGCCGGGGCGGCTGCCCGGCCCGGACCGAGGCCCAGGCGGTGGCGAGGTCCGCCAGGAGGATCCGCCAGGAGACGCCGTCGACCACCAGGTGGTGGGCGGCCAGCAGCAGCCGGCCGGGCCGGTCGCCGGAGTCGAACCAGACCGCCTGGAGCATGCTCCCCTCGTCCGGGGCGAGCCGGTCGGTGGCGGCGGCGGACTCGGCGGTCAGCACGGCGCGCAGCCCGGCCTCGTCCAGCCCGGCGACGTCGACCCGGCGTACCAGGTCGGCCGCTCGGACGGTGCCGACCGGAGTCGTCTGGAGCGACCAGAGCACCGAGGCGATCCGGCGCAGCCGCAGCCGCAGGCCGGCGTGCCGGTCCAGCACCGCCTGGAGTACGGCGGCCAGGGATCCGAGGTCCAGTTCGGCCGGTACCACCAGCAGGGTGCTCAGGGTGAACCGGTCGATCGGCAGGCCGGTCTCCCGGAGCCAGTGCACGATCGGCAGCAGCGGTACCTCACCCAGCTCGTCCGGGTCCACATCGGTTCCGGCGGTGGCGGCGACCGGAGCCGGGAGCGTCGCCGTCGGGGTGTCGGCCGGGGCGAGGGCGGCGTCGCCACCGCCGGCCTCGGCCAGCGCCCGTGGGGTCCGGTGCCGGAAGACGTCGCGCGGGGCGACCGCCAGCCCGTGCCGGCGGGCCCGGCTGGAGACCGCGATGGAGAGGATGCTGTCACCGCCGAGGGCGAAGAAGTCCCCGTCGGCGCCGACCTCGGGCAGGCCGAGCACCTCGGCGAAGACCTCCCGGAGCAGCCGTTCGGCCGTACCGCCCCCGGCCGGCGTTGCCGAGAAATCTACAAGGGACGCTCCGGCCGGCGCCGGTGTGGCGGCGGGGGCCGGCGGGCCGGTGTCCTGCGGTGCGGGCAGGGCGGCCCGGTCGAGCTTGCCGCTGGGGGTCAGCGGCAGCGTGTCGAGCAGCACGAACCGGTTCGGCACCATCGACTCGGGCAGCCCGGCCCGGGCCGCCGCGCGGACCGTCTCGACGTCGAGCCGGCGCCCGGCGACCGGCACCAGGTAGCCGACCAGACCGGTCCGGCCCCGACCGTCGACCCGGGCGGCGGCGACCGCCTGCGCCACCCCCGGCGCGGCCCGGAGCACCGTCTCCACCTCGCCGAGGTCGACCCGGTGCCCCCGGATCTTGACCTGGTCGTCGCTCCGACCGACGTATTCGAGTACGCCGTCGGTACGCCACCGCACCAGGTCACCGGTGCGGTACATCCGCTGCCCCGCCGGCCCGTACGGGTCGGCGACGAAACGCTGGGCGGTCAGCCCGTACCGGGCGTGGTAGCCGTACCCGAGCTGCGTTCCGGCGACGTACAGCTCGCCGGGTACGCCGGCCGGCACCGGCCGGAGGCAGTCGTCGAGCACGTACAGCCGGGTGTTGGCCACCGGGCGGCCGATCGGCACCGTCCGCTCCGCGCCGCCGTCATTGGCCCACCAGGTGACCTGCACCGCCGTCTCGGTGGGTCCGTAGAAGTTGTCCAGCGCCGTGCCGGTGAGCGCGTGCCAGCGGCGGGCCAGCTCCGGGGCGAGTGCCTCGCCGCCGCAGGAGACCCAGCGCAGGCTGGCCGCCCAGCCGGGGTCGGCGGTCAGCTCGTCGGCGAGCAGGAACGCCTCGACCAGCGAGGGTACGAAGGTGACCGCGGTGACCCGGTGCCGGCGGACCAGCCCGGCCAACCGGCTCGGGTCACCGGCCTCGTCCTCGCCGGGCAGCACCACGGCGGCACCGGCCGAGAGCGGCCAGAAGATCTCCCAGACCGAGGTGTCGAAGCCGGCCGGGGCGAGTTGCAGCATCCGGTCGTCGGTGCCGAGCCCGAACCGCCGCTGTGACCAGGCGAGCTGGCTGACGATCGCCCGGTGGCCGACGAGTACTCCCTTGGGGCGGCCCGTCGATCCCGAGGTGTAGATCAGGTACGCCGGTGCCTCCGGGTCGCCGCCGTCACCGGCCGGGACGACCACGTTCGACGGTCCCTCCGGTTCCACCGTCGCGGAGACCAGCAGCTGCGGCACGTCGGCCGGCCGGGGCAGCCGGGTCAGCACCTCCACAGTGGATACGACGGCCCGGGCGCCGGAGTCGGTGAGGACCACGGAGAGTCGTTCCCGGGGATGCGTCACGTCCAGCGGCAGGTACGCGGCACCCGTCTTCAGCACGCCGAGCAGCGCCACCACCAGCTCGGCCGACCGGGGTACCGCCACCGCGACGATGTCGCCGGCCCGGATGCCCCGGGCGACCAGCCGCCGGGCCAGCGCGTCGGCCCGACGGTCCAGCTCGGCGTAGTCGATCCGCCGTTCGCCGTCGATCAGCGCCACCGCGTCCGGTCTCCGGTGCGCCTGCGCGGCGACCAGGCCGTGCAGGGTCTCCGGCGGCACCGGGAGGACCGGGCCGGCGAGCCGGGTCAGCGCGGTGTCGCGGTCGGCCGACGGCAGCAGGTCGATCCGCCCGACCGGCCGGTCCGGCTCGGCGACGAACGCGCCGAGCACCTCGGCCAGCCCGGTACGGAGCTGGCGTACGGTCGCGGCGTCGATCCGGTCCGGGTCGTACTCCACGGTCAACTCCGGCGACCCGCCGGCCGACGAGACCAGCAGGGTGACCGGATAGTGGGTCGCCTCCCGGAACTCGACCCCGGCCAACTCCAGCCCGCCGGGGTGGCGCGGGATCGTGTCGACCGGATAGTTCTCCAGCACCACCAGGGTGTCGAAGAGTTCGCCGCCGCCGGCCAGCCGCTGGATCGCCGGCAGCCCGAGGTGCTGCGCGTCGAGGAGTTCGGCCTGCTCCCGCTGGAGCCGACCGGCCAGCTCGGCCAGCGGTTCCGCCGGAGTCCAGCGCAGCCGCACCGGCAGGGTGTTGATGAAGAGTCCGACCATCGCCTCGACGCCGTCGAGTTCGGCCGGCCGGCCGGATACCGTACTGCCGAAGACGACGTCGCGCCGGCCGAGGCGCCGGCCGAGCAGCACCGCCCAGGCGGCGTGCAGCACGCTGCCCAGGGTCAGCCCGGCCGCCCGGAGCCGTCCGGCCAGCGCGCCGGCCACCTCCGGCGGCAGCGCCACCCGGACCCGTTCGGGGTGCAACATCCCGTCGAAGCCCTCGTCGGCCTCGGCAGCCAGCCGGGTCGGACCGTCCAGTCCGGAGAGTGCGGCCCGCCAGGCGTTGCCGGCAGCCGCCCGGTCCCGACCGGCCAGCCACTCCAGGTACCGGCGGTACGGGGTGACCGGGGTCAGCCGCTCCGGCTCGCCACCGGGTGCGTACCGGGCGAGCAGGTCCCGCAGGGTCACCCCGGCCGACCAGCCGTCGGTGACGATGTGGTGGTGGGTGAGCAGCAGGCTGTGCCGCTGTTCCGTCCACCGGACCAGTACGCAGCGCAGCAGCGGCGGCCGGGTCAGGTCGAACGGGGCGGCCCGCTCCGCCTCGGCCAGC
Organism: Plantactinospora sp. BB1; assembly: GCF_003030385.1. NCBI lineage: Bacteria > Bacillati > Actinomycetota > Actinomycetes > Micromonosporales > Micromonosporaceae > Plantactinospora > Plantactinospora sp. BB1. The sequence continues at coordinate 394,400 of NZ_CP028159.1, forward strand.
GCCTCGAACTCGGCCGCCCGCTCCGGTTCGGGGTACCCGGTCAGGTCGACCTCGCGCCACGGCAGCGCGACGCCCTCCGCGACGAGCTGCACCGGCCGTCCGTCGGCGAGCTGCGGGAACGCGGCCCGCAGCGGGGCGTGCCGGTCGAGCACGTCCTGCCCGGCCCGGCGCAGCGCGGTGGCGTCCAGCGGTCCGCGCAGCTCGATCACCTGCTGCACCCGGTACGGGTCCCGCTCCGGGCCGGCGGCGACCGCGTGGAAGTAGAAGCCCTCCTGCAACGGGGTCAGCGGCAGCACGTCGGCGACCGCCGGTACGGCGGCGGCGAGGGCGTCCACCTCCTCCTGCCGCAGGGTCAGCAGCGGGAAGTCGGACGGGCTCGGCCCGCCGGCTCCCGGCCGGGCGGCGTGCCGGACCAGTGCCTCCAGCGCGGCGAACCAGCCCTGCGCCAGCTCGGCAACGTCCTCTTCGGACAGCAGTGCCGCCGGCCAGGCCCAGGTCACGCCGAGCCCGGGCCCGTCCGGCCGATCCTCGGTGAAGGCGTTCACCTCCAGCGTGTACGGCGCCACCGGCATGGCCGCGTCGAAGCCACCGGCGAGCAGGCCGAGCCCGGGCAGCGCGGTCCAGCAGCCGTCCGGCGACGACTCCACGCCGAACCGGCCGAGGTAGTTGAAGCTGATCTGCGGTTGCGGCAGCCCGGCGAGTACGGCGGCGGTCTCGGGGTTGAGGTGCCGCAGCAGCCCGTACCCGAGGCCGTGGTCGGGGATGGCCCGCAACCCCTCCTTGATCCGCTTCAGGGCCCGGCCGGCGTCCTCGCCGCCGGCCAGCGCCTCGTCGAGGTCGATCGGTCCGGTGTCGAGCCGGACGGGGAAGATGCTGGTGAACCAGCCGAGGGTGCGGGACAGGTCGACGCCGTCGGCGAGCTCCTCCTCCCGGCCGTGCCCCTCCAGCGCCACCAGCGCCGGTCCGGGCACACCGGTCCCCCGGCGCCGGCGCCAGTCGGCGAGCGCCAGGGCGAGCGCGGTGAGGAGTACGTCGTTGACCCCGGCGGAGAAGGCCGCCGGAATGCTGGTGAGCAGCGGTGCGGTCTGCTCGGCCGGCAGCCGCAGGGTGAGCCGGCGGACGCTGGCGAGGTCGCCGACCGGATCCAGCGGGCGGTCGGCCAGCGCCGGGTCGTCGCCACGGAGCAGCTCCGTCCAGAGTGGAAGCTCGGCGGTCCGCCGTGCCGACTCGGCGTCGGCGTGCACCAGTTCGGCCCAGCGGCGCAGCGGGGTGCCGACCGGCTCCAACCGGGGCGGCCGGCCGGCCAGCACGTCGGTCCAGGCGGCGGCGAGGTCGGGCAGCAGGATCCGCCAGGAGACGCCGTCGACCACCGCGTGGTGCACCACCACGACCAGCCGGCCGGCCCGGTCCGGGCCCGCGTCCAGCCAGACCGCCTGCACCATCACGCCGGCCTGCGGGTCCAGCCGTGCGCCCGCCTCGTCGGCGGCGGCGGAAAGCCAGTCCCGCAGCGCCTCGTCGGTCAGCCCGGCAACGTCGACCCGGTGCAGCCGGTCCGCCGCCGGCACCGTGCCGGGCGCCGGCACCACCAGCCGGCCCGGACGCTCCGGGGTGGCCCGGTGCAGCCGGGACCGGAGTACGTCGTGCCGGTCCAGCACCGCCTGGAGCGCGGCGGCCAGCCGCTCGACGGTCGCCCCGGCCGGTACCCGGACCGCCAGCCACTGCGCGAACGCGTCGACCGGCCCGCCGCACTCGTCCAGCCAGCGCATGATCGGGGTGAGCGGGAACTCGCCGACCCCGGCCTCGGGGTCGTCCTCGACCTCCCGGGAGAGCGACTCCACCACCGGCGCCAGCTCGGCGACGGTACGGCGCTGGAAGACCTGGCGCGGCGTCACCACCAGCCCCGCCTGGCGGGCCCGGATCACGAGCTGGATCGAGACGATGCTGTCCCCGCCGAGGGCGAAGAAGTCGTCCTCCACCCCCACCTCCGACAGCCCGAGCACCTCGGCGTAGAGGGCGCAGAGCACCTCCTCGCGGGCGTCCCGGGGCCGGGCTCCGGTGCTCGCCGCCGCGAAGTCCGGCGCCGGCAGCGCTGACCGGTCCAGCTTGCCGCTGGGCAGCACCGGCAGCTCGTGCAGCGGGACGAAGGCGGCCGGCACCATGTGGTCGGGCAGCCAACTGCGGGCGTACGTGCGCAGCTCGGCGAGGAGCGCGGTGACGTCCCGGAACGGCGCCGGCCGGTTGGCGTACCGCTGTGGCGGGGCCGGCTCCGCCGGCAGCACGGGCCGGTACGCCGGTCCGGCGGATGGCGTGTCCGGGCGAGTGAAGAGCAGGTCGAGGCGGCCCTCGTCACCGGTACCGGACCAGGTGACCTCGACCCGGTAGCCGTGCCGTCGCGCCAGCTCGTAGACCGCCTCCGGGTCGACGGTCGACCCGGTCCCGCCGGCCGGCCCGGTCTCACCGGTCAGCTCCCGGTACGCGGCGAGGTCGGCGTCCAGCCGGGCGTTCGGCACCCCGGTCACCCGCAGGACGGCCGGGCGCGCCGAGTCGAGCCGCTCGGCCAGCCCGGTCAGCCCGCCGGGACTTTCGTCCCAGGACAGCTCGACGGAATCGTCCACCGTGGACTCCTCCGCGCTGGCGGCGGTGCGCAGCACGACGTCGTACCGGTAGCGGGTGAGTTCGTTGTGCGCGCGGCCGCGCCTGACCCAGAGGTCGGCGCGGGCGATCGCCGGCACCTGCCGGGCCAGCGCCGGGAAGAGGTCGGGGTCGAGCAGCAGCTCGCCCTCCCAGCGCAGGGCCTGCTCGACGGCGGTGAGCGCGGCCCGCCGGCCGTCGGGGTCCGGCCGGCGGCGGCCCGCCTCGATGGCCGCGCGCAGGGTGCGGTGCAGCCGCAGGTTGCGCACGTCGCCGACGAAGACGCTGCCGCCGGGGGCGAGCAGCGCGACGGCCCGGCGGAGCACGTCGACCAGGTAGTCGACGCTCGGGAAATACTGCACCACGGAGTTCAGCACGACGGTGTCGAAGAAGCCGGTCGGCAGTCCGTCGGTGACGTCGGCCGGCTGGGCGCGCAGCTCGACCCGACCGGCCAGCGCCGGCACCGCCGCCACCTGGTCGCGCAGCGCCTCGATCGCCGCCGGGGAGAGGTCGGTGCCCCAGTACGACTCCACCTCCGGCGCCACCTTCGCCAGGAGCAGCCCGCTGCCGACACCGATCTCCAGCACCCGGCGCGGGCGCAGCGCGAGGATCCGTTCCACCGTCCGGTCCCGCCACTGGCGCATCTCGGGCAGCGGGATCGGCAACCCGTCGTAGCTGCTGTTCCAGCCGGTGAAGTTCTCCCCGAACCGCTCTACCCGGCCGGCCGTGTAGAGCAGCTCGTGCAGCCGCTGCCAGTCGTCCACCCGGGCCGACTCGATGTCCCGGTCCGCCGGCCGGTCCAGCGCCGGTACGACGTACGCGGCGAGCCGCTGCTGACCGTCGCGCCCCGGCCGGGCCAGTACGGCGACCTGGCCGACCGCCGGATGCTGGGCGAGTACCGACTCGATCTCGCCCGGCTCGATCCGGTAGCCGCGGATCTTCACCTGGTCGTCGGCGCGGCCGAGGAACTCCAGCCGCCCGTCCGGCAGCCAGCGCACCAGGTCACCGGTGCGGTAGAGCCGCCCGCCGGCCGGCCCGTACGGGTCGGCGACGAAGCGTTGCGCGGTCAGCCCCGGCTGGCCGAGATAGCCCCGGGCCAGCCCGGTGCCGCCGAGGTACAGCTCGCCGGTGGCGCCGACCGGCACCGGCTGGAGGGCGGCGTCCAGCACGTAGCACCGGGTGCCGGGGTCGGGGCGGCCGATCGGCACCACGCCACCGGGCGGGGTGGCCGGGTCGCACTCCCCCAGCGTCGAGTTGACCGTCGCCTCGGTCGGCCCGTACGCGTTGAACATCGGCCGGTCCCGTGCCCACCGGGCGACCAGTTCCGGCGAGACCCGTTCGGTACCGGCCAGCAGGGTCGCCCCGGCCGGCAGGGTCAGTTCCCGGGGCATCGCGGCGAGCAGCGCGGGCGGCAGGATCATGAAGGTCACGCCGTGCCGGTGGGCGTACTCGGTCAGCGCCGGTCCGGGCACCCGGCGCTCGGCCGGTACCACCACCAGCCGGCCGCCGGAGAGCAGCCCGAGGCAGAGGTCCCAGAACGCCACGTCGAAGCTGGGCGAGGCGAACTGGAGTACCCGACTCTGCGGCCCGACGCCGAGCCGGGCGCTCTGGGTGGCGACGAGTTTGGCCACCCCGGCGTGCGAGACGACGACCCCCTTGGGTCGGCCGGTCGACCCGGAGGTGTAGATGACGTAGGCGGCGTTCTCCGGGGCCAGCGCCGGCATCGCCTCGGTCGGGCCGACCTCGACCTGATCGGTCCCGGTCAGCTCGTCGAGCAGCAGCCTCGGCAGTCCCGGGGTCTCCGGCAGCTCGCCGACCAGCTCGGTCGTGCTGACCAGGCAGACCGGCCGGGCGTCGGCGAGCATGAAGCCGATCCGCTCGGCCGGGTAGTCCTGGTCCACCGGCAGGTAGGCGCCGCCGGCCTTGAGCACCGCCACCTCGGCCACGATCATGTCCACCGAGCGGGGCAGGCAGAGCGCGACCACCCGCTCCGGCCCGACTCCCCGGGCCCGCAGCGCCCGGGCCAGCCGGTCGGCCCGGGCGTCGAGTTCGGCGTACGTCAGCTCGACGTCCTCGCAGACCACCGCGACCGCGTCGGGTGCCCGGCGTACCTGGCCGGCGAAGAGTTCCGGCCAGGTCGCCGGGGGTGCCGGCCGGACCGTGGCGTTCCACTCGACGAGAATCCGGTGCCGTTCCGGCGCCGTCGGCCCCACCGTCGTCGGCCCGGCCTCGGCACGGTTCAGGTCACTTGTGGGCACGACGAGGTACCGCCTCTCGCGAGCGGGTGGGAACGGTCCGGAACGAAGGTGGTGTCGGGGATCGACCGGCGGTCAGCCGTCGCCGAGCAGCGGCAGCATCTGGTCCAGCGCGTACGGGACGCTGAGTACGGTGCTGAAGGAGAGCGCGCCACCGATCGGCGGGTTCTCGTAGGGCAGGAAGACCGCCCGGTTCTGCTTCGCCACGTCGAGGGTGGCGTAGACCTTGTCCGCCTTGACCCGGGGTTCGGCGCTGGCGTCCGAGGTGAGGAAGAGCAGCTTGTCGACGTCGACCAGGTCGAGCCGCTCGGAGCCGATCTCGGCGGCGTACTCCTTGCCGGCCGCCTGCACGATGCTCTCCGGCACCGTGAAGCCGAGCTGGGTCATGAAGACCACCTTCGGGTCGCTCGGCGCGAAGACCGCGTACTTGCCGGCCTCGTACGGGTCGACCACCGCGACGGTCTTGCCGGCGAAACCGGGGTGCTCCTGCCGGGCCTTGGCGAACCGGGCGTCGACGTCGGCGATCAGCTTGTCGGCCTGCTCGGGCTTGCCGAGCGCGCGACCGGCCTGCCGGGTCATCTCCTGCCAGGGTGCGGCGTAGTCGGCGAAGCCCTTCGGCTGGGCGACGGTCGGGGCGAGCTGGGAGAGCTTCTGGTACTGCTCCTGGGTCATCCCGGAGTAGAGCCCGATGATCAGATCCGGTCGCAGTGCCGCGATCTTTTCGAGGTTGTAGTCGTCCCGCTCACCGACGATTTCCGGCGGGGTGCTGCCCCAGAGCGGCTGCGCCCACGGCCACTTGCCGTACGGCCGCTCCAGGAACCAGTCGATCGCACCGACCGGCACGACGCCGAGGGCGAGCACCGGGTCCTGGTCGCTGAGGCCGAGCGTGACCACCCGGGTGGGCGCCTTGGTGATCTCGGTGCTGCCGTACTTGTGCTCGACCGTCACCGGGAAGGTGCCGCCGGCGCTCGCGGACGGCGCCGGGTCGGCACCGTCGTCGCCACCACCGCAACCGGCCAGGCCGACCACGAGGACGGCCAGCGCCGCCGTGAGTCGGGCTACCGGCCGTGGACGCTTCGTGCGGGCAGGTGTGGTGGACATCGGCTCCTCTTCGGTCTCTGTCGGGTCCCCGTCGCGCCGTGGGGCGGCCGGGTGGAAATCGGTCTCGGCGAGGCCCGGCGCTCGGCGCGGGCTCGGGAATGGGGTCGCGCGACGCCGGGCGACCTGTTGCCTGACCTCGGGCACGGCACCGTTGGCCGGTTCCGATGACCGTGATAGTAAGGTAATCCTTACCTAACCTCAACAGGCTCGCCGGAACGACCTCCCCATCCATCGAAGCCGTGAACTAAGGTATACCTACCCTAAGAAGCGAAGCCCCCGACACATTCGGCGGAAGAAACCCGAGGACCGCGTGACAACCGACCAGGCAACACCGGTTAGCCGACCCGCGCCCGCCCGGGCGACGGGTCACCGATCCAGACGTCCGGTCGGGCTCTTCCTGGTCGCCACGACCGTCCTGATCGTCCTCTCCCTGCTCTCCGTCGCGGTGGGCAGCCGGCAGATCCCGCTGGACCAGGTGGTGCAGACGCTGCTCGACCGGGCCGGCGCGCGCACCGCCGACCCGCAGATCGAGGCGATCGTCTGGGGCGTACGCCTGCCGCGCACCGTGCTCGGCCTGCTGGTCGGGATGGCACTCGGTCTCTCCGGTGCCCTGATGCAGGGGCTGACCCGCAACCCGCTCGCCGACCCCGGCCTGCTCGGCGTCACCGCCGGTGCCGCGCTCGGCATCGTCCTCGCGATCGCCTGGTTCGGCATCGCCACGCTCTACGGCTACATCTGGTTCGCCTTCGCCGGTGCCCTGCTGGCCAGCGTGGTGGTCTACCTGCTCGGCGGGCTCGGCCGGGGCGGTTCCACCCCGGTCAAGGTGGCGCTGGCCGGCGTGGCCATCACCTTCCTGCTCAACTCGTTGACCAGCGCCGTCGTGCTGCGCGACCCGGACGCGCTCAACCGCTACCGGTTCTGGGCGGCCGGCTCGCTCTCCGGGCCGGATTTCGGCACCATCGGTCAACTGCTGCCGTTCCTGGCCGTCGGCACCGTACTCGCGCTGGCCTCCGCCCCGGCGCTGAACAGCCTCGCCCTCGGCGACGACGTCGCGGCCGCGCTCGGCCGCCGGGTCGGACTGGTACGCCTACAGGGCACCCTCGCGGTGACCCTGCTCGCCGGAGCCGCGGTCGCGGTCGCCGGCTCGATCGTCTTCGTCGGTCTGGTGGTGCCGCACGTGGCCCGGCTGATCACCGGCCCGAACCACCGCTGGCTGCTGCCGTTCACCATGGTGCTCGCGCCGAGCCTGCTGCTGCTGGCCGACATCATCGGTCGGGTCATCGCCCGGCCGAGCGAGGTCGGCGTCGGCATCATCGCCGCCTTCATCGGCGGCCCGTTCTTCATCATGCTGGTCCGGCGCCGCCGGCTCGCGGAGCTCTGACCCGATGACCCTCCTCGACCTGCGCCGCACCGGCGGCCGTACCCCGTTCCGGATCAGCCGGCCACCGGTCTCCGGCGTACTCCGGTGGCGGGTGCTGATCTGCTGCCTCGGGCTCGCCGCCCTGGCGTTCGTGGTCTTCTGCGTCGGCATCGCCACCGGCGACTACCCGGTCAGCCCGCTGCGGGTGGTCCCCGCGCTCTGGGGTTCCGGCGACCCGGGCCAGGTCTTCATCGTCCGGGAGCTGCGGCTGCCCCGGGCGCTGACCGCCGTACTCGCCGGTGCCGCGTTCGCCGTCTCCGGAGCGATCTTCCAGACCATCACCCGCAACCCGCTGGCCAGCCCGGACATGATCGGCATCAACGCCGGTGCCACCACCGCCGTCGTCGCCGCCATCGTGCTCGGCGGCGCCGGGCTGAGCCTGCCGGCGCTGGGCCTGGTCGGCGGGCTGATCACCGCCGCGCTGATCTACCTGCTCGCCTGGCGGCGGGGCGCCACCGGCTACCGCATCGTGCTGGTCGGCATCGCCGTCTCCTGGATGGCCGCCAGCGCCACCGACTACCTGCTGACCCGGGCCCAGCTGGCCGAGGCGCAGGCGGCGCTCGGCTGGCTGGTCGGCAACCTCAGCGGTCGCGGCTGGGAGACGGTCGGCCCGCTCTCCGTCGCCGTACTGGTGCTGCTCCCCGCCGGGATGCTGCTCGGACGGTGGACCCGGACCCTGCACCTCGGCGACGAGGTGGCCCAGGGGCTGGGTACGCCCGTGCAACTGGCCCGGCTCCTCCTGGTGGTCGTCGGCGTCACGATGGTCGCGTTCGCCACCGCCTCCACCGGGCCGGTGCTCTTCGTGGCACTGGCCGCACCACAGATCGCCCAGCGACTGGCGGGGCTCTCCGCGCCGCCACTGCTGGTGTCCGCGCTGACCGGGGCGTTGATGGTCTCGGCCAGCGACCTGGTGGCCCGCTGGATCATCCCGGACGTCGACCTGCCGGTCGGCGTGGTCACCGGGGCGGTCGGCGCGGCGTTCCTGCTCTGGCTGCTCGTCCGGGCCAACCGCGCCGGTTCTGGAGGCTGACGTGACCGTGGATCTGACCATCACCGACACCGTGCTCGACGCCCCGCCGGGCCGCGCCGCCGACCAGCCCGAACTGCGGGCCGAACGGCTGCGCCTGGCGTACGGCGAACGGGTGGTCGTCGACGACCTCGACCTGGTGATACCGGCGGGCCGGATCAGTGTGATCGTCGGCGCCAACGCCTGCGGCAAGTCCACCCTGCTGCGGGCGCTGGCCCGGCTGCTCAACCCGACGGCCGGCAGCGTCCAGCTCGACGGTCGGGCGATCCACTCCCTGCCCACCCGGCAGGTGGCCCGGCAGGTGGGGATCCTGCCGCAGGCGCCGGTCGCGCCGGACGGCCTGACCGTGCTCGACCTGGTGGGCCGGGGCCGCTCGCCACACCAGACCTGGTGGCGGCAGTGGTCGCCGGAGGACGAGCGGGCGGTGACCGAGGCCCTCGCCGCGACCGGCGTCACCGAGCTGGCCGACCGGCCGGTGGACGAACTCTCCGGCGGGCAGCGGCAACGGGCCTGGATCGCGATGGCGGTGGCCCAGCAGACCCCGGTGCTGCTGCTGGACGAGCCGACCACCTTCCTCGACCTGTCGCACCAGATCGACGTCCTCGACCTGGTGGTGGATCTGAACCGGCGGGACGGCCGGACCGTGGTGATGGTGCTGCACGACCTCAACCAGGCGTGCCGGTACGCCGATCACGTGATCGCGATGAAGGGTGGCCGGGTCGTCGCCCAGGGTGCCCCGTCGAGTGTGGTCACCGCCGAGGTGGTCGACGAGGTCTTCGACGTGCGGTGCGAGGTGAGCCTCGACCCGCTGACCGGCACCCCGCTGGTGATCCCGACCAGCCGGCACCACCCCCGTCCGCTGGTACCGGTGGCCGCCGGCGCCTGAGGCGGTCCTCGGTCGACCGGCGACGGGCCTCCGGCGGCCACCCGCCCGGGTCGGCCGCCGGGCGAGCCGGTCAGGGCATCGGGTGCAGCCCCTCGTGCCGGACCGTCCAGCCTCCGTCGTCCGGGAAGCCGGGTGTCGGCCGGCCGCCGTCCGCGTCCGAGCCCCGGGCCATCAGCGCGACGGCGGCGAGCAGCCCACCGTTGCCGGGCAGATAGACCGGCAGCGCGGCCGTCTGCCGATTGTGCCCGTTCGGCAGGTAGCCGTTCTTCGCCTCGGGGCGCAGCAGCGCCTCGACGGCGGTACCCGGCTCGCCCAGCCGGGTCGCGGTCATCGCGATGGCCGGATAGTCCCAGCCCCAGGTCGACGCCCAGTCCCAGTCGGCGAGTACCCCGTGCAGGGTGGCCCGCATGACCTCCGGGTCGACCAGTTCGGTGGGCGGGACGAGGCCGAGCGCGTACAGCATCGAGGGATGGTCGTCCCGCACCGTGTACGGCGGCACGTCCACGGCGGCGTAGACCCCGTCCCGGACGTGCGGCCGGACCAGGTTGGCGGCGACCCGCTCCCAGGACGGCTCCGGCGACAGGCCGAGCCGGGCCCGCCAGCGCTGGGCGATCCGCAGCCCCCAGCACCAGTACGCCAGCTCGAAGGTGGGGTTGGTCAGGCTCTCCCGCAGGTCGGCGTACGACTCCTGGGCCGGGACCAGCGGCGGGCCGAGCTGGTAGCCGCGCTCGCCCCGGACCGGGTGGTCGGCCATGAACGCCGCCGTGTCGAGGACGACGTCGGCGTACCGGCGCAGCGCGGCCTCCGGGTCGGCGGTGGTCCGCCGGACTAGCTCGGCGAGGAAGATCGGATGCGGCTGCTGCCAGAGCAGGAACGGCCCGATCGGGCTCGGACTCTCCCGCCCGTCCGGGCCGACCTGCTTGGGCCAGCGGGCACCGGCACAGCCCTGCCGTCGGGCGGTCTCCCGGGCCCGCGGCAGGATGCCGGCGTACCAGCCGAGGCTGCGTTCCAGCAGGCCGGGCCGGCCCCAGAGCGGGAAGTGCGCCCCGTGCCACCAGTGCATCTCCAGGTGGAACCGGCCGCGCCAGGAGTTCACCATCAGGCCGGTCTCCTGCGGCGGGAGCGTTCCGGCGCAGTGCACCGCGGTCAGGTACTGGGAGAGCACCACCCGCCGTTCCAGTTCGACCGCCCGACCGTCGCGGCTGTCGGCGAGTTCGACCGCGCCGCCGCCGCGCCAGAACTCCGGCCAGTGCCGGACGGATGCGGCGGCCACCTCGGGATAGGACGGCAGCGCGGCGCCGTCCGCCGACCCGGCGCCGGAGACGAACGCGACGACCAGCTCGACGGCGGGCAGCCCGGTGGCGACGACCAGGAACTCGTGCCGGCCGACGTGCAGGATCCGGGCGCCGTCCGGCAGCCCGATCCCGACCGAGTACGCGGTGTCGTCGAGTACCCGGCGCAGCAGCGCCCCGTCCGGCGTCGGGCGCAGGACCGACGAGTGTGCCTCCGGCCGGGACCAGTCCGCGGCGTTGCTCCACTGCGCCGAGCCGTACGGGAAGGCGATCCGGATCGCGAGGCCCTCGGCGAGCAGCGCCGAGGCGACGCGTACGGCGAGGACGTCGCGCTCCGGGTGGCAGACCGTGTCGACCGCCACCGGGGTGCCGTCCAGGCGGAACCGGCTGGTGATGGTGCCGGTCCAGAGGTCGAGCCGCTGGTGCGGGTCGGTCAGCTCGGTCGGCTCCGGCGCCCGGGCGCTGATCCCGGTGCCGGCCGGGCGGGTGGTCCGGACCAGCCCGATCCGGCCCAGGTCGAGCCGGTGCGGATTGCCGCGCAGCCACGACTCGGCGGGCGACTGCGGGGCTTCGGCGGTGCCGGAGAGGGTGCTGCGCATGTCGACGTACTCGATCGGGCCGCGCGGCGTCGGGTAGGCCCGGCGGGTCTCCGCCAGGTCGTACGCCCGCCCGGCCGGCAGGCTGTGCCAGCCCCACTGTGCCTGGGTGCCGAGCAGCGTGCCGGGCGTGCCGCTGCCGCCGGGGTTGCCCACCGGGTAGTGCTCCGGGAAGGTCTGCAATCCGGTGACGTCGACGGTGAAGCAGAACTCGCCGTTGCCGACCGAGAGCGGGGACTCCGGCAGGATGCCGGTCACCTCGACCGCGTGCCGGTCGACGAGGGCCCGCCGGTCGATCCCCGGCCCGCCCCGCTCCGCCCGCCGGCCGTCGTCCCCGCCCCGGTCGGCGGTCACTTGCCGATCGCCGCCTCGACCTGCTTGACGAACTCGTCCGCCGCGTCGGCCGGAGACTTCCGGTCGAAGAGCACCTCGGCGTTGAGCCGTTGCAGGATCAGCCGGGTGTCGGTCGAGCCGGTCGGCCCGATCACCAGCGGCGGGCCCACCTGCGGGGTGACCTTCTCGATGAACTTGGCCTGCGCGGACTGGTCGGCGTTGAGCGCCGGCAGCACCGCCGTCAGCACCTCGGAGTTCGCCGGGATGCCCCGGTCGGTCAGGATGATCTTCCCGGCCTCGGGGCTGTTCACCAGGAAGTCGACGAACTTCGCCGCCTCCTTCGGGTGCTCGGTCCGGGCGTTGACGGTGTAGATCTGCGAGGCCTGCAACCACATCCCGGCCCGGCCGCTCTCCCCCGGTGCCCGCAGCAGCTCCAGCGGCTGCCCGGAGGCCTTGCGCAGCGCGCCGAGCTGGTTGCTCCAGTCGAACTGCATCCCGGCCAGGCCCCGGCCCATCAGCGTCTGCTCCGGGGCCGGCTGGCCCTCCAGTTCGGTGGTGACCGAGGCCGGCGGGGTGGCTCCGGCGTCGCGCAGCCCGGTGGTCATCGTCCACCACTCGGTGATGGTGTTCCGGCTGATCGCGACCTTGCCGTCCGGGGTGTAGAGCCCTTCGCCGCGCTGCCGGGAGTACAGGTCGAACATGTCGGCGGTGCTCGGGTCGGCCACCCCGTAGGTGCCCTTCGGCGACTTCGCCGAGATCTCCCGGGCGATCCGGGTGAAGTCGTCCCAGCTCCAGCTGCTGTCGTCGGGCAGCGGCACGCCCGCCTTGGCGAAGACCGCCGGGTTGACCACCAGCGCGAAGGTGTTGACCCCGGTCGGTACGCCGTACTGCTTCTCCTCGAACCGCCCGTTGCCGAGCGCGGCGGCGTCGATCTTGTCGGTCTTCAGTTCGTTCTTCACCCGGCCCAGGTCGAGCAGTGCGCCCCGGTCGCCGTACTCCCGGGGGTAGGCGCCGCCCAGCGTGATGACGTCCGGCGCGTCGCCGGCCGCGACCTCGGTGGCGAGCTTGTCGAAGTACGCGTTGAAGTCGGACGACGAACCGGTGACCTTGATGTCCGGGTTCTTCGCCTGGAAGGCGTCGATCACCTTCTGGGTGGCCTGGGCCCGGTCGTTGTTCCCCCACCAGGAGAACCGCAACTCCACGGGCCCGCCGTCGCCGCCGGAGTCGCCGCAGGCGGCGACCGAGAGCAGCAGGGCGGCGGAGACGACGGCGGTGCCCAGGCGGGTCCGGATGGATCTGACTCTCATCGGAACTCCTTCGCGAACGGTGGGTGTGACGCGACGGGTGCTTCGGTTCCCGGCGACGGTGCCGGGGCTAGGGGTTGGAACGGTTCACTTGAGGCCGGTCGTAGCCAGCCCCTGCGTCAGATAACGCTGCCCGGCGAGGAAAAAGCCGAAGATCGGCGCCAGTCCGACGATGGACATGGCGAAGAGCTGACCCCAGGCGGTCTCGCCCTGACCGTCCATGAAGGACCGCAGCGCCACCGGCACCGTGTAGAGGTCGGGGTTGGTCAGGAAGATGAGCTGGCTGAAGAAGTCGTTCCAGGTCCAGATGAAGGTGAACAGCGCCGAGGTGGCCAGCGCCGGTACGGAGAGCGGCATGATGATCCGCCAGTAGATCCGTACGTGCCCGCAGCCGTCCATCCGGGCCGCCTCGTCGAGTTCACGGGGCAGCGAGCGGATGAACTGCACCATCAGGAAGATGAAGAAGGCGTCCGTGGCGAGGAACTTCGGCACGATCAGCGGCAGCGTCGTGTTGATCCAGTCGAGCTGCGAGAAGAGGACGTACTGCGGCACGATCAGCACGTGGATCGGCAGCATCATCGTGGCGAGCATCGCGGCGAAGAGGATCCGCCGGCCCCGGAACTCCAGCCGGGCGAAGGCGTACGCCGCCAGCGAGCAGGAGAGCAGGTTGCCGACGATCGAGGCGACCGCGATCACCGCCGAGTTCCACAGGTAGTGCTGGAACGGGTGCTCCAGCGCCGTCCAGCCGCCGGTGTAGTTGCCGAGGTCGAACTCGCGCGGCCAGATCGACGGGTCCCGGAAGATGAGTTCGGTCGGCTTGACCGAGCTGGAGACCATCCAGAGCAGCGGATAGACCATCACCACGCCGAAGACGATCAGCAGGGTGTGTTTGGTGATCCGCCGGGCCGGCGGGTCGGCCCGGTCACTCGGGCGCACCGGGGCGCTGGTCGTCAGGTCAGTCACCGTAGAACACCCATCGCTTGGCGAAGAGGAAGTTGAGGCCGGTCAGTACGGCGATGATCACCAGCAGCGTCCAGGCCAGCGCCGACGCGTAGCCCATCTCGAACGAGCCGAAGCCGCGCTCGTAGAGGTAGAGCGTGTAGAGCAGGGTGGAGTCGGCTGGGCCGCCGCTGCCGCCGCTGACCACGAACGCCTGGGTGAAGCTCTGGAAGGCACCGATCATCTGGAGGATCAGGTTGAAGAAGATGATCGGGGTGAGCAGCGGGATGGTCATCCGGAAGAACTGCGAGACGGCGCCGGCACCGTCGACCGAGGCCGCCTCGTAGTACATGCTCGGGATCTGGCGCAGCCCGGCCAGGAAGATCACCATCGGCGCGCCGAACGTCCAGGCGTTCAGCACGACCAGGGTGCCCAGCGCGTAGTCCGGGTGCGACACCCAGCTCACGCCCTCGATGCCGACCTTCGCCAGCAACTGGTTGACCAGCCCCTCGCTGCCGAAGATCTGCCGCCAGAGGATCGCGATGGAGACGCTTCCGGCCAGCAGCGACGGCAGGTAGTAGACCGAGCGGTAGATGGGCAGCCCGCGTACGCCCCGGTTGAGCAGCATCGCCAGGCCGAGGGCGAGGGCGAGCTGCACCGGTACGGAGACGAAGACGTACTGGAAGGTGACCAGCAGCGACTTGTGCAGCCGGGAGTCCTCCAGCATCCGCCGGTAGTTCTCCAGCCCCAGCCACTCGGGCGGGCTGAGCAGGGTGTAGTCGGTGAAGGAGAGGTAGAGCGAGGCCAGGATCGGCCCGATGGTGAAGACGACCATCCCGACGATCCACGGCGTGAGGAAGCCGTACGCCACCCGGGTTTCCCGGCGACGCGGCCCGGACCGTGCGGTGGCGGCGGGTCTGCCCGTGCGATCGCTCATCGGAGCACCCTTCGGCGGAGATACGTCGCGGGTGGAGCCTCGGTGCCTACCCGTCCTGCCGTCACGCCCACCATGCCCGCGGGGCCCCGGATCCGGGCTGAGTAACCAGTTTCTAACAAAGCCAACATCAACTGTCAACGCATCGACCTCTCCCTAACTAGCTGTGCGAACGTGGTGGCACGGATCGGCGACAGATCGAAGAAACCGGTTGCTATCAAGATCGAGCAACCGGTATCTTCGGGCCCACCGGATGGCCACCCGGGCGTCGGCGGACGACCCGGCGCGATGTCCTGGATGGACGGCCGCCAACAGCGGCCACCCTTGGGAGATTCGAGATGAGCCTGACCGGAGACCGCCGCGCCGGGCAGCCGGCCGACGAGCCGACCGGCGCGGCGCGACCGGGTCGACGCAGGTCCGCCCGCTCCGACCGGCCCGCCGCCACGATCGGCCGGGTCGCCGAGGCCGCCGGAGTCTCCCGGGCCACCGTCTCCCGGGTGATGAACGGCAGCCCGACCGTGGCGGCCGACCTCGCCGCCCGGGTCCGCGCCGCCGCCGCGGAACTGAACTACGAGCCGAGCCTGGTCGCCCGCAGCCTGGCGCTGGGACGCACCAGCACGGTGTCGCTGATCGTCCCCGACCTCTCCAACCCGATGTTCCAGGACGTGCTGCGCGGGCTCAGCCACGCCGCCGCCGGCCGGGGGTACCGGCTGCTGGTCGCCGAGTCCAACGAGAACGTCGCCGAGGAGGCGATCCTGGCGGTGGAGGCGCGCCGCCGCTCCGACGGACTCGTCCTCGCCTCGCCCCGGGTGCCGGAGGCCGAACTGCGCGCCCTCAGCGACCGGCTCGCCCCGCTCGTCCTGCTCAACCGGGACCTGCCGGGCAGCAGCGTCCCGTCGCTCTCGGTCGACTACGCGGCGGGGATCACCGCGATCGTGGGCCACCTGCGGGCCCTCGGCCACCGCCGGATCGTCTACCTGGCCGGACCGGCGGCCAGCACCTCCGACCGGGAACGCCGGGCCGCGCTGCGGGCAGGCTGCGCCGCCGAACCGGTCTGCGCGCTGACCGAATTGAACTGCGGCGCCACCTTCGACGACGGGCACGGCGCGGCCCGCGCGGTGTTGCGCAGCGGTGCGACCGCGGTGGTGGCCTTCAACGACATGGTGGCGTTCGGCGCGCTCAGCGGCCTGCACGAACTCGGCATCGGAGTACCCAGGGACGTGTCGGTGGCCGGCTTCGACGACATCCCGTTCGCCCGCTACACCACCCCGCCGCTGACCACCGCCTCGATCCCGCGCAACGAACTCGGCCGGCAGGCCTGGGACCGGCTCTGGTCACTGCTGGGTGGCGGTCCGGCCGGACACGACGTGCACTTCCAACCCCGACTGCTGGTCCGGGACAGCACCGGCCCGGTACCGGCCGGGCGAGCGTAGGGGCGGTGGGGATGACCGGACCGGGCTGGATCAGCGTGCACGGCGACCGGCTGGTCGACCCGACCGGGCGGACGGTCCGGTCGCGTGGACGCGGCGGGCTCAGCCGCTACGCCGCCACTAGCACAGGTCCCGGACATAGGTCCGTCTCTTTCGCGATAATGAAAGACGCATTCGGTGATCAGCCCGCTCAGTGGAAGCGCGGACAGCCACGGTTGCCGTCCTCGGTGTTGCTTTACTGCTTCCACCCTTCACCCGACGCCACGTCAGACGGGTCAGCGGTCGGCCGATAGCGCCCTACTGTCGGCCGAGTCCACGCCCCTCGACGAGGAGTCGGTGCGCCGCCGCGATCGTAGGGGTGACCGTTTCGTACAGATAAGGGACCCCCGTCAGTGCACCCCAGCGGTGGATCCCGCGGGCCGATGGGTGGGTCAGCGCGGCGACCAACATGTTGACGCCTGCGACCTCAACCTGCTCCAGATGCGGACCGAGTGGGCGCCGGTTGGCCATTAGCGGATCGAGGGCGCGGTAGAGCCCGGCGCCTTGGACGATGCAGAACGTCGGCCGCAGAGTCTTCACTGTCGCCGCCAGATGCGGCAGGCAGTTGCGATCCATCGTCGCGTTCCCCAATGACTTGCCTGCATTGCCCGCTATCACGGAGCACAGTCTCAGATTCGCCATGGCGTAGGCGTCGAAGAGATGTACGTAGGCGCGGCCGTCTCGCATCCGCAGAAACTCGCCCCCAAGGTCGTCCCCGGGCGCCCGCCCGACGGCCAGTCGCAGTGCGCTCGTCACCCCCTTCATGTGCGGATTGCGGTTTCCGAAGCGCAGCGCGGCAGATTCGAGCACCTCGGCCCGCCGTTCATCTAACGTGACCCCGGCACGAGGCCGACCTGTCTCGATGGCGACGACCAGGATGCGCCACGACTTCCCGTTGTACGCCAGGTCATAATGACGTCCTACGTGTGAGAGTTGCGCCTCGGCGAAGACCGCCTCGGACCGCCGCGCCCCCTCCCGCGTGAACAGCGTCGACCGCCGGCAACCCCCCAGGTTGCGGCAGACGCACCGCCCCGTCGGGTCAAGGACGTTCCCTGCCATGTAGCGGCGGAGCATTTCAACACGGTTGGCAGTGGTCGCCGGATCGCTGGTGAAGTTCATGCCGACACGCCCGGGCCGTGACTGCCAGCGCCCTGCAACGCCGTGCGGAGAAGGGCCGTCTCGGAAGGGCTCGGCGGGCCAGCGCTGCCCTGATGCCATTCGATAACGAGCGACTGCCCCGACGGCAACGCGTAGGTCCGCACCGCCCTGACGCACTTAGCCGATCCGTAGTCGGCGCCACCTCGGCCCCACTTGCCGGTCAATCTCAGGTCCAGCGCTTGTGCGATGTGGTCCCACGATCGCCGAAAGGCGAATACCTCTCGGATGCCCCCAAACTCGGCAATTGGCCGCCAGACGAACTCGTCGATGATCTCCGGTGCCGGCCGCAGTGGCGCGGTGATGACGGTGGAGTGCCACGGGAAACACTCGAAGATCAGCAGATCACGGTGCTCGGCGGAAGGATCATCGAGCCAGTTCCGGGCGAACCGCAGTCGTGCCTTGTGGTAGCGGTTGTCGCCCATGCGATCCGTCCAGGTGGAACTCAGGTAGGGAAAACCCAAAGCCCATTTCGTGTACGAGCCCGTCTGGCGGATTTCGTCGGCGAAGATCCCGTTGCGGGCCTGGAAGAGCGGCTCATAGCGACCGGGATTCAGGCCGAGCACGACCACCCGAGGCGAGTGCTCTATGCCGAGCAGGTCGCCCTGGAACGGCTCCGGGAACCCATGCCGAGTCACCTCGCCGGGCCCAACGCCTTGATATGCCTCGAACCACTTAGGGAGGGGATCCGACATACTATCCGCTCCGTCGAGCCACTCGTTAGTGTGGGCGTCCCAGAACTCCGCAACCCGCTGCCGTGCCGATGTCATGCCGAGGAACCTAGCGACGGCCGATCCGCTCCGCCAGAGCACGAGCGGACGACCGGCGTTCACCGGTTGAGTCGCGAGATTGACAGCGAGAGCCAATTTGGACACGGCGCTCCGACAGTCGGCCAGGCGACTCAGCACCGGCCCAGCGACCCGGGTGGCAGCCCGGCGTACGCCCAGTCGCCCAGGTCCGACCGGTCAACCAGGCCGATCCCCAGCTCGCGAGCCAGCCGCAGCCCGTCACCGGCGGCGAAGAAGCCGTTGGTGATGATCACGCAGACCTCGCCCCGGTGGATGCTCCGGCAGGTGCCGGCGAAGCGCTGGATCGCCGCGCTGCCGACCCGGTTCGTCGGGCTGTGCCGCTTGCACTGCACGACCACCCGCCGACCGTCCGGGGAGATGGCGGTGATGTCCGCGCCCCGGTCGGCGGCACCACCGCAGACCGTCACCCGGGAGAAGCCCGAGCGGCTCAGCAGGGCCGCCACCCACCGCTCGAACTCGGCCCCGGTCATCGTGTCGGTCGCCTCGACGTGCCGGGCGCGTACCGCCGACCCGGTCGCGTCGCGCAGTCGCGCCCGGATCAGCAGGGTCAGCACTCCGGCGCCGACCGCCGCCAAGCCCACGGCGATGACGACCGCCCAGACCGGGTGCCGCTGGACGAAGTCGACGACCACCCAGGCCAGCACCAGCGCGCCGACCACCGCGCCGAGCCACCAGCCCGGCCGGTCCGGCGCCGAACTGCCGCCGTGACGTCGGCGCGGATAGGAGCGCCGGGGGCGCGAACGGCGGGTACGGGAGCGGTAGTGCCCGCGAACCCGGGTGCCGTCCCGGCGGGTGTACGAGTGCACTCGCGGCATCAGGTCTCCCGGCGAGGGCGCAACGACCGCCGCCGCGTCACGCGCGGACTCAACTGACGCGTCACTCGCGGAGTCAACTGGCACGTCACTCGCGGCGCCAACTGGCGCCTCACTCGCGGGGTCAACTGACGCGTCACTCGCGGAGTCAACTTCGGAACAGCGGGTCGCCGAACGGCGACCTCGGGCCACCACCCGAGACCGCGGCCTCGATGCGGGTGAGCCGGGCCCTGATCTCTTCGAGTTGGGCGAGGATCGCGGCCTGCGGCTCGGTCGCCACTCCGCCGGTCGCCACTCCGGTCGCCACTCCGGCCGCTGTCACGGCCGGCGCGACGGTAGATGTGGGTCGCCCACCCAGCACCGTCAACTCCTCGATCAGTGCCGAGATGGTGCTCTCGACCCTGTCCAGGAACTCGTCGACGTCCTGCTCGTCGTACCCGCGTCGACCGAGGGTCGGCTTCCGGAAGGACACGTTGCGGATATCCGACGGAGTCAGCTGGGACATCGACCGGCCTCCTGATGGGGAGCTGGAACACTGCTGGACTGGACCGTTCCGTCTGGACCTTCGAGGGTATCGACGTCGGACAAGGTCGCCCGGTCGACGGCACCCGCCCGCGGCCCCTGCGGCGCTCCGGAATGGCCACGGTTCGCCACTAGACTGGGTCGGCCGCAGTTCGTCGACGGGTGAGGACGGCAATGACCTACTACGTGGAGATCCCGGTCGACGACGAGAGCACCGTGCTCGTCGAGGTGACCCACCAGGTCACCGGGGTCGCCCCGGCCGGTCGTTCCCGGGAGGTGGTGACCCGGCTGTCGGAGACGTTCGGCGAGGCCTTCGACCGGTTCCACCGGCTGGCCCAGAGCGCGGCCGCGCAGGCCCGCGACGCGGGCGGGGCCGACCGGGTGGCGATCGAGTTCGGTCTCAAGGTGGCGGCGAAAGGTGGTTTCGTGGTCGCCGAGACCACCGGCGAGGCCCACATGAAGGTCACCTTCGAGTGGAACCGGGGCACGCCGAACCCGACCGCCGCCGAAGCCGACCAGGACCCGGCCGAGGAACGGAACGCCGAGCCGGATTCGGCGTCGACGGACCCGACCGGACCGGGCAGCGCCGACTGATCGAACGCCGGGTCGACACCCGCTCCCGCTCGCCGGCCGAATCGCCTGCGGCAGGCGGTCGGAGACTCCCCCGCTACACCGGCGACCGTCGCCGCCCGAGGAGCGCACGGATCCGGCGCCGCCCGAGGAGGGCACGGATTTGGCGCCGTCGCCACGCGTCGACCCGGCCGAGCACCGTCCGCGAATCCCCGGCCAACTCCGGGGAGCGTCCGAGCACCAGCCGTGGGCGCCGCACCAGCATCCGGAAACGCCCGGGCGCGCTGGCTGAAAATCCGTCGACGCGACCACCTGCCCGCGACCCCCTGCCGGCCGACTCCCCCGAGCGACCGGCCGGCGGTCGGGCGGGCCGGGCCGGGCGGGTGGGCCTCCGCCCCGCCCGGCGGGCCAGCAGCCAGCCGGTCAGGAGCAGGTCGAGCAGCGCGCCCGGGAGCTTGGTCCTGGTGACCAGGCCGAGGCTGTCCGGCAGGGTGAGGAAGACCAGCCCGGCGGAGCCGGCGTCGAGCAGGACACCCAACCGTCCCCGGGGTGCGGCGGTCGCGGCCAGCACCGCGATCCCGGCGAGGGCGTACCAGGCGTAGAAGACCGGGCCGAGCAGCGCGGTGGCGAGCAGCGCGACCCCGGCGGCGGGCACGGCGACCGCGACGCCGCCGCGCAGCGCCCGACGCCAGGCGAGCAGGAGTACGCCGCCGAGCACCGCCAGCCCCAGCAGCCGGGCCACCTCGACCGCGCTGCCGAACGCCTCCGGCCTACCCGCCGCGCGCAGCCCGTAGCCGACCGCCATGCCGATGCCGGTCGGGATCGACGACCACTGCACGCTGCCGGCGGTCGCCGGCCAGGTCCGGACGAAACCGAGGCCGTGCCCGGTCACGCCGGCCAGCAGCAGGAAGCTGCCGAGGGTCGCCCCGGCCAGTACCACCCCGGCCGCGATCCGGCGCCGACCGGTGCGGGCCCACGGCACGACCGCGAGCGCGAACGGCACCACCACCAGCGCGGTGGCCTTGACCGAGGCGGCGGCCCCGAACGCGACCCCGGCGACGGCCAGCCGGGCGGGCACGGTACGCAATTCGACGGCGGCCAGCAGTCCGAGTACGACCAGCCCGGCGAGCAGCGCGTCGTTGTGCGCCCCCGAGACGACGTGTACCAGTGGCAGCGGGCCGATCGCGCCGAGCCAGACCACCCGGGCCGGGTCACCGGCACAGTGCCGGGCCAGCCGGGCGCCGGCGGCGGTGGCCAGCAGGGTGCCGCCGATCGCCACCAGCCGCAGCATGGTCACCGCGAGCGGCAGGTGGCCGCCCGACACCCTCGCGGCGAACTCCTCGACGAGCAGCCAGAGGGAGCCGTACGGTGCGGGTGTCTCCCGCCAGCTCGGCGCGACCCGGTTCAGCCACCGGCAGGGCAGCGCGTCCGGCCCGACGGCGTACGGGTCGAGCCCGGCGGCGGCGATCTCGCCCTGGCAGGCGTACGCGTAGATGTCGGTGCTGCCCAGCGGCGGTGCCAGCAGCAGCGGCACCGCCCAGAGCGCCCCGGTGGCGAGCAGCCAGCCCGGCGCGGTGACGGCGCGCAGCCGCCACCAGACGGCGACCAGCCCACCGGCGCCGAGCAGCCACAACCCGACGCCGACCGCCCAGCCCGGCCCCCGGTCGGTGGCCGAGCCGGCGAGGTGGGCGCTGGCCGCCGTCAGCGCGCTGCCGAGCAGTCCCAGCCAGCGCAGTCGGGCCGGTAAGAGGCTCTCCCGCATCCGGGCAGGGTCGCCGGGGCAGGTGAACCTCCGCCCCGCTCCCGGCTACCTGCCGGCGAACATCCGCCGACCGTCCGCCGACCGTCCGCAGACCGCAGCAGCGCCGACGACCGGAACGGCTGACGAGAACGAGTGGCCCGTCAGCAGTGTCAGGCCGGGCCGGGCGCGCCGACGTATTCGGGTTCGCGGTCGAGGGCCGGGCCGGCGGCGCGGGCGCGGATCGAGCCGAGGATCTCGGCGGCCCGGACGGCGGTGTTGGAGAGCAGCGAGGACGAGATGCCGTGGCTGTGTTCGGTGCCGCCCTGGAGGTAGATGCCGGCCCGGACCTCCGGGTCGGTCCGCAGCCGGTAGTCGCGGTCGACCAGGGCCCGCCCGGCGTCGTCCCGCAGGCACACCTGCGCCGCCTCACCGAGCAGGTCGAACGGGTCGACCGGGCGGTATCCGGTGGCGAAGACCACCACGTCGGCGTCGAGCACGGTCTTCTCGTTGCTGACCAGCGACTCCACCACCATCCGCACCCCGTCGGGGGTACGGACCGTCTCGACCGGCCGGGTCAGGTTGAGGATCCGGAGCCGCTCGACGCCGCGTACCTTCTCCTGGTAGACCCGCCGGTAGAGTTCGTCGATGAGTTCGGAGTCGACAACCGAGTAGTTGGTGTTGCCGTGGTAGGCGAGCATCATCTGCTTCACCTCCGGCGGCGCCGTGAAGTATTCGTGCACGGCCCCCGGGTCGAAGATCCGGTTGGCGAAGGAGCTGTCGTCGGCCGGGCTGTAGCCGTACCGGGAGAAGACCGCGCAGACCTCGGCGGCCGGGAACTCGCGGTGCAGGTGGTCGACGGCCTCCGCCGCGCTCTGCCCGGCACCGACCACGACGAACCGGGTCGGCTCCGACGGCACCAGGTCACGCAGGTTGGGCAGCAGGTCGCGGCTGTGCCAGACCCGGGTGTCCAGGGTGATCCCGGCCGGCAGGTACGGCCGCAGCCCCACCCCCAGCACCAGGTTGCGGGCCCGGTAGCTGACCGGGGCGGCGGAGCAAGGGCCGGCCTGGGCCAGCACCTCGAAGTGGTCGAGTTCGCCGTCCTGCCAGACCGGGCGTACGTCGACCACGTCGTGCCCGTACCGGACCATGTCGTCGACCTGTGCCGCCGCCCACTCCAGGTAGTCGTGGAACTCGACCCGGGACGGGAAGAGGTTCTTGTGGTTGATGAAGTCGATCAGCCGGTCCCGACTCTGCAGATAGCAGAGGAAGCTGAATCCGCTGGCCGGGTTGCGCAGCGTCACCAGGTCCTTCAGGAACGACACCTGCATGGTGGCGTCGTCGAGCAGCATTCCCCGGTGCCAGCCGAAGCTGGGCTGACGCTCCAGGAAGACGGCGCTGCCGATCCCGCCGGGGCCGGCGCTGGCCTCGCGGACGGCGATGGCCAGGGCGAGGTTCGACGGACCGAAGCCGATGCCGAGGAGATCGTGCACCTGGGAGTCGTCGCTGCGATTGGTTCGTGACATACCTGTCCCATCAGTCTGCCGGCCAATCGGCGGCGTGGTGGAGGACTGGATCCCGTGCGGACCCGGTGCGGCTGGCGCGGACGGTCGACCATCCGTGGCATTTAGGTTAGGCTAACCTACACCAAGGTCAAGAACAATATGGACCACCTGACCGGTACGACCGGGGCGAGACGAACCGAGGCGAAGAGGAGACCGTCGATGCGGGTTGTGATGTTCGGCTACCAGACCTGGGGGCATCGCACCCTACAGGCGCTGCTGGACTCCGAGCACGAGGTGACCCTGGTCGTCACGCATCCGAAGAGTGAACACGCGTACGAGAAGATCTGGGACGACTCCGTCGCCGAGTTGGCCGAGAAGCACGAGGTACCGGTGCTGCTGCGCAAGCGCCCCGGCGACCCCGAGCTGATGGAGCGGCTCCGGCAGGCCGCGCCCGACGTGATCGTGGCGACCAACTGGCGTACCTGGATCCCGCCGGAGATCTTCAACCTGCCGCCGTACGGGACGCTGAACGTGCACGACTCGCTGCTGCCCGCGTACGCCGGGTTCAGCCCGCTGATCTGGGCGCTGCTCAACGGCGAGCAGGAGGTCGGGGTCACCGCGCACCTGATGGACGAGACGCTCGACGCCGGCGACATCGTGCTGCAACGCGCGATACCGGTCGGCCCGACCGACACCACCACCGACCTGTTCCACCGCACGCTGGAGCTGTTCGGCCCGATCACCGTGGACGGACTGGCGCTGATCGCCTCCGGCCGCACCGACTGGACCCCGCAGGACCGCTCGAAGGCGAGCTTCTTCCACAAGCGCTCGATCGAGGAGAGCCGGATCGACTGGAACTGGCCGGCCGACGAGATCGAGCGGCTGGTCCGGGCGCAGTCCGACCCGTACCCGAACGCCTTCACCCACCACGACGGCGCGCGACTGCGGATCCTGGCCGCCCGGGTCTCCGAGGGGCGCTACGGCGGCACGCCCGGCCGGATCTTCTACCGGGAGGGCGACGGCGTGGTCATCGTGGCCGGCGCCGACGCGCGCCGTGGGCACCGCCCCGGCCTGGCGATCACCCGGGTACGCACCGACGACGGCCGGGAACACGCCGCCGGCGACTACTTCCGGACCATGGGCGGCTATCTGACCCGCTACCCGGACGGCCGGCTCTAGAAAGCCGAGCCGCAGACGCCACCGCCGGTGGTGGTCGTCCTCGCGAGGCTGACGCCCTCCGGCGGGGACGGCCACCACCGGGCCGGCGGAGGTCGGCTACCGCACGCCCGCCTCGACGGTCAGGGTCCCGGCGGCGGCGTCGATGGTCGCCCGGGCACCCAGCGGGATGGTGAGCTGTCCGTCGCCGTGCCCGAGGCGGAGCCCGCCCAGCACCCATGGCACCGATGCTATTGATCGTCCACAAGCGATCCTGCACGTCGCCCCGCCACCCGCACCGGGGTTGCTCCACCGGCGACTCACCTGGACGCGGGACGACGACCCGTCCGGGTCAGTGCGGGTCGTCGAAGCCCTCGGTCGCCCGTTCGCGGCGCAGGTGTGCCAGCGCCCGCCGGCTCAGCTCGGTCTCCTCCCGCCTGAGCGCCTGGTACATGGTCGCGACCTTCTCGTACGGCTGGGCGGGCGGCAGCAGCGGAATCGCCGGGTCCACGACCGCCTCGATCAGCGTCGGCCGGTCCGCCGACAGGGCCCGGTCCCAGGCGGCGTCGACCTCGGCCGGTGTGGTGACCCGGACGCCGTGCAGGCCCAGCAACTCGGCCCAGCCGGCGTACGGGGCGTCGGGCAGGCGTTGGGAGTCGACGAAGCGGGGATCGCCCTCCATCTCCCGCTGCTCCCAGCTCACCTCCGCCAGGTCGCGGTTGTGCAGCACCAGCACCACGAACCGTGGGTCGGCCCAGTCCCGCCACCGGTGCGCGACGGTGAGCAGCTCGGCGAGCCCGTTCATCTGCATCGCCCCGTCCCCGGCGAGGGCCACCACCGGGCGGTGCGGGGCGGCGAGCTTCGCGGCCAGCCCGTACGGCAGCGCCGAACCCATCGAGGCCAGCGTGCTGGACAGGTGCGCGTCGACACCGACGGGCAGTCGCAGGTGCCGGGCGTACCAGTAGGTCACCGAGCCGACGTCCACCGACACCTGCGAGTCCCCGGGCAGCCGGTCGGTCAACGCGTGCAGGACGTACTGCGGGTTGAGCGGCTCGGCCTCGGCGGTGGCCCGGCGCCGGGCGATGTCCCGCCAGCGGACCACCTCGTCCTCGATCCGCTGCCGCCAGCTTCGGTCGGACCGCGACGTGAGCAGCGGCAGCAGGGCCCGGATGGTCTCGGCGGCGTCGCCGAGCAGCGGCACCTCCACCGGGTACCGTACGCCCAGGCGCCGGCCGTCGATGTCGATCTGCACCGCGCGGGCCTGCCCCGGTGCCGGATAGAACTCCGACCACGGGTCGTTGCTGCCGACGATCAGCAACGTGTCGCACTCGCGCATCAGCACACTGCTGGCGGTGCTGCCCAGGTGGCCCATCACCCCGGTGTGCACCGGCAGCGCCTCGTCCAGCACCGGCTTGCCCAGCAGCGACGCCGTCACGCCCGCCCCGAGCGCCTCGGCCAGCTCCACCACCTCGGCCGCGGCGGCGCGGGCGCCCTGCCCGACCAGGATCGCCACCCGCTCGCCGGCATCGAGCAGCTCCGCGGCGGCCCGCAGGTCGTCGGCCCGGGGGCGCAGCTCGGGCACCGGCAGCCCGGGGCTGGTCACCATGACCCCGTGCTGGTGGGCTTGCAGGCTGGGAGCCGGGGCTGTCTGCACGTCGTGGGGCAGGATCACGCAGGTCGGGCTGCGGGTCGCCAGCGCCGTGCGGATCGCCCGGTCCAACAGCATGGGCAGCTGTTCGGGCGTGTACGCGGTCTGCACGAACTGGGCGCACACGTCCCCGTAGAGGCGCACCAGGTCGATCTCCTGCTGGTAGCCGCTGCCCAGTACCGACGTCACCTGCTGACCGACCAGCGCGAGCACCGGCTGGGAGTCCAGCCGGGCGTCGTAGAGGCCGTTGAGCAGATGCACCGCACCCGGCCCCTGCGTGGAGAGGCACACGCCCAGCCCGCCGGTGTACTTGGCGTGCCCGCACGCCATGAACGCGGCCGTCTCCTCGTGCCGGGCCTGCACGAACTCCGGCCGACCGGCGCGCCGCAGCGCGCCCATCACCCCGTCGATGCCGTCCCCGGAATAGCCGAAGACCCGGTCCACACCCCAGTCCGCCAACCGGGACACCACCAGATCCGACACCGTCGCGTCCGCCACCGCCGCCTCCTCGTCTCGACCCTCCCACCCTGCGCCTTACCCCCAGGCGCCTGGTCGAACCGGGCGGATCGCACCGCTCCGATACGAATCGGTGACACGATCCCGGTTGGGGAGCGTCACGCGGGGGGATGTAGCCCCGCATGAGGTTCGCAGGTGTGGCGGTGGGCAGTGCGGCGCTGACCGTACTGACCGTGGCCGGGTGCGGTTCGGTGACCGACCGCGGCGACGCGGCGGCTGCCGTCGCGGTACGCACGCTGACCGCCGTCACCGCCGAGGACGGGACTGCCGCCTGCGCTCTGCTGGCACCCGACACCGCCGCTGAGCTGGAGCAGTCCGCCGACAAGCCGTGCGCGGAGGCGATCCTGGCCGAGGACCTGCCCGAACCGGGGGTGGTGGTCGCCAGTGACGTGTACGGCCAGCGGGCACAGGTGCGGCTCAGCGGAGACACCGTCTTCCTCGCCGTCCTCCCCGGCGGTTGGCGCGTGGTCGCCGCGGGGTGCACCGCCCGGGGTGACGAGCCCTACGACTGTGTGCTCCAGGGAGGTTGAACCATGCGACTCCAGTTCGTTCTACTGCTGCTCGTGGTCGCCGCCGGTCTGATCTATTTCTCCGTGTTGGGGGTGCTGCACCGGTGAGGCGCTTCCTGCGCGAGAACTCCCTCGGTCTGGTCTTCGGTCTGCTGTTCCTCGGTGCCCTGGTCGGTCAGGCGTTCGCCGGGCATGCCGACTTCAACCAGCGGCAGCTCAGCGAGGGCCTTCCACCGGTGTCGCTCGGCCGGTATGTGACGTCGGCGAGCTTCGGTGTCGACGTCACGGAGAACTGGCAGTCGGAGTACCTGCAATTCTTCCTCTACATCTTCCTGACCGTCTGGCTGCTCCAGAAGGGCTCACCGGAGTCCAAGGAACTCGACAAGGCCGGCCCCGAATCGGACGAGGACCAGATGGTCGGCGCGCACGCCGCCGACACGTCGCCGGCCTGGGCCCGCGTCGGCGGCCTGCGGCGGGCCCTGTTCTCCCACTCGCTGGGCCTGGTCATGGGCGCGATCTTCCTGCTGTCGTGGCTGGCCCAGTCCATCAGCGGGGTCGCCGCCTACAACGAGGAGCAACTCGGCAACCTCCAGGACCCGGTGTCCTGGGGCCAGTATCTGGGGCAACCCGACTTCTGGAACCGCACCCTACAGAACTGGCAGTCGGAACTGCTCGCGGTCACCTCGATGGTGGTCCTCTCCATCTATCTGCGACAGCGCGGATCGTCACAGTCCAAGCCCGTCGGCGCCGCGCACACCGCCACCGGCGTGGAAGGCTGAGCAGCGACGCTGGCCATCGCCGCATGATCTCGGACCTGCTCGGCAGAGCCGTCGAATCCCCCTTCCGGTACCGGACCGGACAGGTCGAGGAGCGGGTTCCCGCGTTCGGCACCGGTGCCGCCCCGGCGCTGCCTAGGCTGGCGTCGACAGGATGGCCGCGCTTCTCGTGCCGGCGAAGGGGGCTGCCGTGACGAATGTTGTCCGGCGTCCCACCCCGGCCGACCCGACCCCCGGGGTGGTGACGAGCGCCAACGCCCCGAGTTCGGTGGTGCGTACCCAGCCGCCGGAGTTGGGGCCGGACGCGGTGGCGGTGGTGGAGGGCCGGTCGTTCATGGTGAGCAACGCCGCCGGGGACGTACCGGTCGGCACCATCGGCGGGCTGGTGCACGACGACACCCGGCTGCTCAGCCAGTGGGAGCTGACCCTGGGCGGGGCGCCGCTGCTGATCCTCAGCTCGGGGCTGGTCGACGACGACTCGGCGGCCTTCTTCCTGACCAACTCGGACCTGCCGCACGTGCCGACCAACAGCGTCGGGGTCCGCCGGCAGCGGTTCATCAGCGACGCGATGGAGGAACGGATCGAGCTGGAGTGCTTCGCCAACGAGGTGCAGTCGGTGCAGCTCCGGCTCCGGGTCGGCACCGACTTCGCGGACCTCTTCGAGATCAAGCAACGGGTACGGGACCGCTCGGCGAGCATCACCCGGGACTACTCGACCGACGGTTCCCGGCTCTGCTTCACCTACCGCAACGCGGACTTCACCGCCGTCACCGACATCCAGGTGTCGCCGCCGGCCGACCGGGTGGAGGAGAACGACCTGATCTGGGACCTGCGCCTGGAACCGGGACTCAAGTGGCAGGCCGAGGTGTCGGTGGCACTGCCCCGCCGGCCGACCGAGATGCCCTCGCTGCACCGCCGGTTCGGCCAGGGCTTCGACCTGGTCGGCGAGGATCCCACGCACACCTGGCGGGAGGAGTGTCCCACCCAGGATCTCGACTCCGACCTGCTGAGCCGGGTGATGGAGAAGTCCAAGATGGACCTGGTGGCGCTGCGGATCGAGCAGACCATCGGCGACGAGACGATCGTGCTGCCGGCCGCCGGCCTGCCCTGGTTCCTCACCGTCTTCGGCCGCGACTCGCTGGTCACGGCGTACCAGTCGCTGTCGTTCGGGCCACGGCTCGCCCGGGGCACCATCCGGTCGCTCGCCAACTACCAGGGCACCAGGCTGGACGACTTCCGGGACGAGGAGCCGGGGAAGATCCTGCACGAGGTACGCAGCGGCGAGCTGACCCGGACCGGCGAGAAGCCGCACAACCCCTACTACGGGACCTCGGACGCGACCCAGCTCTGGCTGATCCTGCTCTCCGAGTACTGGCGCTGGACGTTGGACGAGGACTTCGTCCGGCGCTTCCGGGACAACGTGCACGCCGCACTGGGCTGGATCGACCGCTACGGGGACCTGGACGCGGACGGGTACGTCGAGTACGCCACCCGCTCGCCGCAGGGGCTGGGCAACCACTCCTGGCGGGACTCCCCCGACGGCATCGCCTACTCCGACGGCTCGATCCCGGTACTGCCGATCGCGACCTGTGAGATCCAGGGCTACACCTACGACGCGAAGCTCCGGATCGCCGAACTCGCCGACGGCCCGCTGCGGGATCCGGAACTGGCCGAGCGGCTGCGCGCCGAGGCGTACCAGCTCCGGGAGCGGTTCAACCGGGACTTCTGGATCGACGACCGGGGCGGTTACTACGCCGTCGGTCTCGACGGGGACAAGCGGCCGATCGACTCGATGACCTCGAACATGGGGCAACTGCTCTGGAGCGGCATCGTGCCGCCGGAGCGGGCCAGGGTGATCGCCGGCCAGCTCCTCTCCCCGCACATGTTCTCCGGCTGGGGCATCCGGACCACCTCCACCACCGACAGGTGCTACAACCCGATCGGCTACCACAGCGGCACGGTCTGGCCGCACGACAACTCGCTGATCGCGCACGGGCTGGCCCGGTACGGGTACCGCGACGAGGCGGCCCGGGTCATCGTGGCGATGCTGGAGGCGGCGGACTTCTCCGCGCACCGGCTGCCGGAGGCGTTCGCCGGCTACGACCGCTCGTACGGGCGCAAGCCGGTCCCGTACCCGACCGCGTGCACCCCGCAGGCCTGGGCCAGCGCGGCGCCGCTGCTCTTCGTCCGTACCCTGCTCGGCCTGGACGCCCGCGACGGTCAGTTGCTGATCGACCCGCACCTGCCGACGGACTTCGGCCGGATCAGGTTCGGCCGGTTGCAGGCCTTCGGCAAGCGCTGGGACCTGGAGGCGGCCGGCGACCAGGGCCACGTCCACCTCTCCCGGTGACCCGGGCGCGACCGGAACGAGCAGATGCGGAGCGTACCTGCGGATCACCGTTCCGTGATGAGAGAGTGACCTCATGACCGGAACCAACGCCCCGGGCGGCAGAGTCGGCCTGCTCGGCGACAAGGTCGCGCTGCTGATGGGCGCGGGTCGCGGCATCGGCGCCGCCGCTGCCCGGCTCTTCGCCCGCGAGGGTGCCACCGTGGTGCTGGCCGCCCGGACCGAGTCCGAACTCGCCGAGGTGGCCAGGGAGATCCGCGACGCGGGCGGTACCGCCGACTACGTGATCGCCGACCTGACCGACGGGGCCAGCGTCCAGGCGGCGGTGGAGAGCGTGATCCGGCTGCACGCCCGGCTGGACGTGGCGTTCAACAACGGTGGCATCTCGATCCCGCACACCCCGATGGTGAACGCCACGGAGCGGGACTTCGACCTGGTCACCTCCGTCAACTACCGGGGGCTGTTCCTCGCGATGACCGCGGAGATCCGGGCCATCCGGGCCACCGCCGGCTCGGGGGCGATCGTCAACGTCAGCAGTGTCGGCAGCCTGCGCGGCGCACCGGGACTGGGCCCGTACGCGGCGACGAAGCGGGCCGTGAACAGCCTCACCGAGACCGCCGCCGTCGAGTACGGCCCGGAGGGCATCCGGGTGAACGCCATCGCCCCGGGCACCACGATGACCGGGGTGATCCGGCAGTGGGCCGACGACGAGCCGGCCGCCGTCGAGCGGCTCAACGAACTCACCCCGCTGCGCCGGGCCGCCGAGCCGGACGAGATCGCCCAGGCGGCCGCCTGGCTGCTCAGCGACCGTGCCTCCTTCGTCACCGGCGTCTGCCTGCCGGTCGACGGCGGTCTCCGCGCCTGACCGCGCACCCCCGGCTCACCGCAGCGGCAGCACCGAGTCGGTGAGCCGGCCGCGCGGCCGGTAGACCACGCACATCACCGTACGGTCGCCGTCCGCCCAGGTCTGCTCGGTCGGCAGGACCGGATAGAAGTCGAGGGTGCCGCCGTTGCCGTCCGGCCAGCGCCGGTCGAAGTACCCCCGGCAGCCCCGCCAGGCGAAGTCGGCCAGTCCGGCGCGGTCCCACGGCCCGTCACCGGCGCGCAGGAAGCCGTACGACTGGTTGTCGGCGCCGGACTCGCACGGCTCGTACCGGACGACCACCTCGGCGGCCTCCCGGGAGTACACCGGGTCGGAGAAGCACTCGCCGCCCTCGATGTTGAGCAGGCCACCGGTCTGGGCGGTGACGAAGCTGTCCCCCTTGACGATCGGCGGCCCGACCGTCGGTTCGATCGCGGCGAGCGCCGCCAGGGTGCCGACGGTGGCGACCACCGCCCAGCGGCGGGACGGCAGTTTCATCGTGCTCCGTACGGTCGACGGTCGGGCGGGCTGCCGGCAGGCGACGACCCGGGCCGACCTGCCGCCGGCATGGTAGGTGGACCCGGGTGAACGGCCGGTTCCCCGCCGATGGCCGGAGGATCTCCCCAGGATGAAGCCCGGCACCGGACACCGCCTGTTGATCATGAATTAATCCGCTGGTCAGGCCCGTTCACCCGGCGGCCAGTCGACGGTCGACCGCCCGTCGCCCACCTCTGGATGAATGCCCTTGGCCACCGGCTGCGGGCCGGCGGCAGTACCCGCTTTCACCCGAAAGGTGATCCCTGTAGTGACTGACGTCAAGAGACCCTGGATTCCGGGCTCCCGGCGGGCCAGGCTTGCCGCCATCGGCGCCGCCGCCATGCTCGTCGGCGGCTTCGCGGTCAGCCCGGTGGCGTTCGGTGACGCCGCACCCGGCAAGTACCCGGCCGCCGAGATCCACCGGCCGTCCCCGATGCCCGACCGCATCATCCTCACCCCGACCACCGCTCCGGCCACCTCCCAGCGGGTGACCTGGCGGGCCGAGACGACCCCCGAGTGGGCCCAGGCCGAGATCCTGGAGGCGCCCGCCGCGCTCGGCCAGGTGACGCCCGCCGCCGGCACGGTCTCGGTCGTCAAGGCGATGTCGACCAGGTCGGTCAACACCTCCCTCGGGTACGCCTCGACCTACCACACCGTGGAGTTCGCCGGCCTCAAGCCGGGCACCCGGTACACCTACCGGGTCGGCGACGGCACCAACTGGAGCGCCTGGACCGACTTCACCACGGCGACCGCCGACGCCAAGCCGTTCTCGTTCATCTACTACGGCGACGCGCAGAACTACCTCGACTCGGCACTGCCCCGGGTGTTCCGGCAGGCGTTCGCTGACCGTCCGCAGGCCAGGCTGATCGTCAACGCCGGTGACCTCATCGACTCCGCGAACAGCGAGGAGCAGTGGGGGCAGTGGTACCAGGCCGGCGGCTTCATCGACAGCCAGATCAACAACATCTCGATCCCCGGTAACCACGAGTACAGCGGCAGCGCGCTCTCGTCGTTCTGGACCCCGCAGTTCCCGTATCCGGACAACGGGCCGGCGGGCTGGCCGGCGGAGCTGGCCAAGACCGCGTACACGGTCGACTACCAGGGTGTCCGGTTCATCGGCCTGAACACCAACGTGCAGGGCATCCCGGACGTGATGGCCGCGCAGACGGCATGGCTGGAGGGGCTGCTCAAGAACAACCCGAACAAGTGGACGGTGGTGACCTTCCACCA
Organism: Plantactinospora sp. BB1; assembly: GCF_003030385.1. Lineage (NCBI taxonomy): Bacteria > Bacillati > Actinomycetota > Actinomycetes > Micromonosporales > Micromonosporaceae > Plantactinospora > Plantactinospora sp. BB1. The sequence continues at coordinate 427,278 of NZ_CP028159.1, forward strand.
CCCGGTCTACTCGACCGCGGAGGGCCGGAACAACCCGGTGGTCCGCGCGCAGTGGGGCCCGCTCTTCGAGAAGTACGGCGTCGACCTGGTGCTCCAGGGCCACGACCACACGTACGGCCGGGGCAGCGTGACCTCGTCGCGCCGGTCGCTGACCGTGCACGACAGCACCGTCTACGCGGTGTCGGTCTCCGGCGGCAAGATGTACGACGTCGACGGTTCGGTCTGGACCGACAACAACGCCGACATCATGAGCCAGGCGGAGGACAAGCAGCTCTACCAGCTCATCGACGTCACCGGCGACAGCATCCGCTACGAGGCGCGGTACGCCAACGGCCAGCACCACGACGGCGTCGTGATCCGGAAGAACGCCGCCGGTGAGCGCACCGTCAACGAGCTGCGTACCCCGGAGAACACCGTCGGCGAGCAGGCCAGGGTCAACAAGACCATCGTCGAGGCCAAGGGCAGGGTCAGGGTCGACGCCTACGGCTACGACCCCGGTGAGGAGGTCACCGTCTACCTGCGCAACGCCAAGGACGGCGCGGGCAGGAAGGGTGTGTTCATCGGCTACAAGAGGGCCGACGAGCTGGGCCGGCTCGAGTACAGCTTCGCGCTGCCGCCCTCGGCGAAGAAGAACACCAGCCACGTGGTCTACCTGGAGAGCGAGAACCAGCAGATCACCACTCCGGCCATCACCGTGACGAAGTAGTTCCCACCCGGCCCGGACCGTCGCCTCGGGGCGGTGGTCCGGGCCCGGTTCGTACGTCAGGAGACTCCTTGATCGCCCGCTTCCCGTCCCCGGCCGTCGCGCTCGGCCTGGCCGGCCTCGCCGTGCTTGCCGCGCTCGCCGTCCCGGCCGCCCCGGCCGCCGCGCACCCGTTCGGCCCGCCCTCCACCGCCCGGATCAGCGTGCACGGCTCCCGGGTCAACCTCGCCTGGCTCGCCGCCGAGGACGACTGGGTGGCGCTCGGCCAGTCCCTCGGCGCCTTCGAGGACCCGGCGCTCGGCGCGGTCGCGACCGACCTGACCGGGGAGCAGAAGCTCCAGCGCTCGCCCCGGGTGCACGACTACCTGCTGGAACGGATCGCGGTGCGGCAGGGCGGCACCCCGTGCCCGGGCCGGCTCGACACCCTCGACCGGCTGCTCGACGAGGGTGCCCGGCTCGTCTTCGACTGCCCGGCGGAGGTGGTCGACCTCGACGTCACCGTCGGCGCGCTGACCGACCTGAACGAGGCGTACCGGACGATGCTCACCAGCCAGACCCCGGCCGCACCGGAGCGGACGCTCTTCACCGCCGCCGAGCAGACCCATCGGGTCCGTTTCACGCCCGGCGCGGGCGGGCTGCCGGGCAGCACCGTAGCCACCCTGGCCGGCGTCGGCGCCGCCCTGCTCGTCGGGGTCGCCGCGCTGGTCACGGTACGGCTGCGTCGGCGTTCCCGGAGCCGGTCGTGACCGGCTTCGAGGGCCGGCTGGTCGCCCTCTTCGACGGCCGGGGAGTCTTCTGGCTCGCCCTGGTGGTGGCGCTCGGGGTCGGCGCCGCGCACGCGGTCGCCCCGGGCCACGGCAAGAGCGTGACGGCGGCGTACCTGGTCGGCACCAGAGGACGCTATCGGGACGCGGTCCGGCTCGGCGTGATCGTGGCGGCGATGCACACCCTCTCCGTCCTGGTGCTGGCGCTCGCCTGGGTCGGACTCAGCGGCGCCGCGAGCCTCGGCACCAGGACGCTGACGGCGTGGATGCAGGTGGCGGCCGGGCTGCTGGTGATCGGGGTCGGCGCACACCTGAGCTGGCGACAGCTGCGCGGCGCCGGTTCCCACCCGCACACCCACACCCACACCCACCCGCACACCCACAGCCACAGCCACGACCACGGCCGGGTCCTGGTCGGGCACGGGCACGGGGCCGTACCGGTACCCGATCATGCGGAGGCGCACGGGCATCGGCACGACGTACCCGCGCCGACCGATCCGTGGTCCCGGCGTGGGCTGACCCTGCTGGCCCTCTCCGGCGGGCTGCTGCCCTCGCCCTCCGCGTTCCTGGTGCTGGTCAGCGGCCTGCTGACCGGCCGGGCCCTGGACGCACTCGTCCTGGTGCTCGCCTTCGGCATCGGGATGGCCGGCACGCTGACCGGGGTCGGGGTGCTCACCATCCGCGGCGTCGCGCTGCTGACCGGTACGGTTCGACGCTGGCCGATGGCGGCGACCGCCGCGGCCTGGCTGCCGGCGGTCGCCGGGATCGCGGTGTGTCTCGGCGGCTGCCTCTACCTGGTCGCCGCGCTCTCGGTGCTGACCGGCTGAGCTGAGTAGTATTCGCCGACCGGTCCGCCGGGAGGCGACCCTGCACCGCGAGGCGGTCGCTTGGGGGCTCCCGCGCCGTCCGGAAGGATCGGGACGTGACCTGTGACGTCTGTGGCCACCAGATGCGACGGATGCCGGTAGCGGAACCGCGAAGGAGGTCGGACCTGCCGGTGCGGGAGCGGTGGTTCTGCTCCTGGTGCTACGCCTGGACCGAGCTGGGACACCACCCGCAGGAGGTCTCACGGCCGCAGTACCGGCCCATGCACCGGCGCTGGGAACGGGCAGAAGCAGTGGAGCTGCCCGAGGGCGTGGGCCACGCCTACGACGAGGCGTCCAGCCACGAGGAGTACGGCACCACCCTGTGCGGCATTCGGCACGACGGCCTGCGCGCCTCTGCGTACCCGTGGGTGCCGGATTGGCCCGATGCCTGCCTGGCCTGTAGGGAGGCCGCGGCCGTCATCGACCGGCGCTGGCCGCCGGGGATGCGCGGCGGGAAGCGGGTGCACCCCACGCCGCCTCCCGGTTCGCACTGGCCGCCCTTCTAGGGCTGCCGATGCACGGCTGACCCGCCCCCGTCGGATCAGAATCCGGGAATGCGTCGTGCATGTCGTCGCGGCTCGTGGCCGGGCTGGGGCGCCGCGCTTCGCAGGCGTCCCAGCGGGCCGTGTAGGTGGTTACGAGTCGCCGGAGGGGCCGGCGATGGTGGTGCCGGTGCGGACCGGTACGCCGGGGTTGGGGGTGCCGTCGGAGTTCCAGCCGATCTTCTGGGTGTGTTGCAGGAACTGGCCGAGTAGGTCAGGAAGGTGCACTATCGGTCACGACGTGGCTGCACCGGTCGCCGCCTCAGCGGTTGTGATCGCTCACATCATTCTCCGATCCCGCTGACCGGAGGCTCTGTCCCCCGCCGGACCACCGAAGACCGTGCCGGCGGCAGAACGAGTCGACTCGATTTCGGGTCGGCGGCGCCGCCCGGTCACCTACGCTGCCGGACGGGGGCAGTCGCAACGAGGGGAAGCACCGATGGCGCAGACGCAGCGGGTGGCCGTACTCGGGCTGGGTGGCATGGGTCAGCCGATGGCGGCCAACCTCGTCCGGGCCGGCCTGCCGACCGTCGTCTGGAACCGCCGCCCGGGACCCGCCCGGCTCCTCGGCGAGCAGGGGGCCGAGGTCGCCGACAGCCCGGCCGACGCGGTACGCGGGGCCGACGTGGTGATCACGATGGTGACGAACGGGGACGCGGTCCGATCCATCGCGATCGACCAGGGCATGCTGGCCGCGATGGCCGAGGGCGCGATCTGGGCCCAGATGAGCACCATCGGGGTCTCCGACACCGAGCGGATCGCCGGACTGGCCCGCGAGCAGCGCCCGGACGTGATCCTGCTGGACGCCCCGGTGGCGGGCAGCCGTGGTCCGGCGCAACGGCGTCAACTGGTGGTGCTCGCCTCCGGCCCGGAGCAGGCCCGGGGCCGGATCGCCCCGGTCTTCGACGCGCTCGGGCAGCGGACCGTCTGGGCCGGCCCGGTCGGCGCCGGTTCCCGGCTCAAGCTGGTCAACAACATGCTGCTCGCCTTCCTGGCCGAGGGGATCGCCGAAGCGATGGCGCTCGGGCACTCCCTCGGCCTGGACCGGGCGACGGTGCTCGGCGCGTTGCAGGGCAGCCCGCTGGTCTCCCCCTGGGCGGCGGAGAAGCTGGAGCGGATCGGCCGGGACGAGTACTCGGCGCAGTACTCGCTCTCCCTCGGGCTCAAGGACGTCAACCTGGCGCTCTACGAGGTCGACATCGACCGGTTCCCGGTGGCGAACAGCCTGGCCGCGCAGTGGCAGCGGGCCGTCGAGCACGGGCTCGGCGACGAGGACGTCACGGTACTGGCCCGGGCACTCCAGCACTGAGCAGCCGCGACGATCCGCTGCCGGGCACCGCCCCGGACGGGTTCACCCGCGCGGCTCGGCAGGTGGTGCCGACGGCATCGATTCGTGTCTTGACGCTCTTCAGGGGTGACTCTAGGTTTACCCGGATGTAACAGCCGACTTCCGGAACTGTCGCGATCCATCGTGTTCACGCGTCGCATCCGGCGGTACTGAATGGGGTGGGCCGGTTTGTCGTGGTGGGAACGGATACGGCGGGACCGCATCCTGCTGCTCGCCGCACTTCCCGGGGTCGCGCTCCTGCTGACGTTCCACTATCTACCGTGGCTCGGCAACGTCATCGCGTTCAAGGACTACCAGCCGTACGTCGGAATTCTCGACAGCCCGTGGACCGGGCTGGCGAACTTCCGGATCATCGTCAACGGCGACCCGGCATTCCTGAACGCGCTGACCAACACCCTGATCATCACCCTGCTCCAGGTGCTGGTCGTCTTCCCCGCCCCGATCGCCCTCGCGCTGCTGCTGGACAGCCTGATGTCCGAGCGGCTCAAGCGGACCGTGCAGAGCGTCCTCTATCTGCCGCACTTCCTCTCCTGGGTCATCGTGGTGGCGATCTTCATGCAGTTGCTCGGCGACGGCGGCCTGCTCAACAACTTCCTCCGGGACCACGACCTCGGCACGGTCAGCATCGTCAGCAATCCGGACGCCTTCTTCGCCCTGGTCACCGGGCAGGTGCTCTGGAAGGACGCCGGCTGGGCGACGATCCTCTTCCTGGCCGCGCTCTCCCGGATCGACGGCACGCTCTACGAGGCGTCCGCAGTGGACGGTGCCACCCGCTGGCGGCAACTCTGGCACATCACCCTGCCCGGACTGCGCGGCCTGATCGTGCTGCTGCTGATCCTGCGGCTCGGTGACGCGCTCACCGTCGGCTTCGAGCAGATCGTGCTCCAGCAGGCGGCGGTCGGGGCGGACGCCAGCGAGGTGCTCGACACGTACGTCTACAACAACGGCATCCTCGCCGGTGACTGGGGGGTCAGCGCCGCCGTCGGGCTGGTCAAGGGCCTGGTGGGGCTGCTCCTGGTGCTCGGCGCCAACCGGCTCGCGCACCGCTTCGGAGAGCAGGGGGTCTACCAGCGATGAGCAACCGGGCCACCATCGCGGGTGTCCCCGCCGCGTCCCGACCGGTACGCGCGCTCAAGGGCGTCGTGCTGGCGGTCTGCTGTGCGGCGGTGGTCGTACCCTTCCTCGGGATCGTCTCGACGAGCCTCGCCACGCACGAGCAGATCACCCGGGACGGCGGCTTCGTGCTCGTCCCGGACGAGGTCAGCTTCGCCGCGTACTCCGCGATCCTCTCCGGTGGCGTGGTGACCCGGGCGACCCTGGTCAGCATCTTCGTCACCGTCGCCGGTACGGCGTTGAGCATGGCCACCACCATCCTGCTGGCGTACGGTCTCAGCCGTCCCCGGTCGGTGGCGCACCGGCCGCTGCTGATGGTCGTGCTCCTCGCCCTGCTCTTCGCCCCGGGCATCATCCCGAGCTACCTGGTGGTGAAGAGCCTCGGGCTGCTGGACAGCTACTGGGCGCTGATCCTGCCGGTCGCGGTCAACGCGTTCAACGTGATCATCCTGCGGGCGTTCTTCATGGACCTGCCCCGGGAGGTGATCGACAGTGCCCGGATGGACGGTGCCGGTGACGCCGCCATCCTGTTCCGGATCGTCCTGCCGCTGAGCAAGGCCGTACTGGCGGTGATCGGCCTCTTCTACGCGGTGGCGTACTGGAACGCGTTCTTCAGCGCCCTGCTCTACCTGAACGACACCGCGAAGTGGCCGTTGCAGCTCGTGCTGCGGACGTACGTGGTCAACCAGACCCAGCTCGGCGTCGACCAGCTCGGCTCGGCCGGCGCGGCACTTCCGCCCCAGGAGGCGATCCAGATGGCCATCCTGGTGCTCTCCATCGTCCCTGTCCTCGTCGTCTATCCCTTCGTGCAGCGGCATTTCACGAAGGGCGTACTGATCGGCGCGGTCAAGGGCTGAAACCGCTCCTCCTCCCCCGATTCCCGCAGGCGTTACGCCAAGGAGCAACGATGACCAGTCAACCGGCGATTGGACGCCGACAATTTCTCACCGGCGCGCTCGGTACCGCCGCCATGGTCGCCACCCCCGGCCTGCTCGCCGGCTGCGGCGAGGGCGGCACCGCCACCGGCGGCGACCGCAACAGGGCCAGCGGCTCGGCCCGGCTGCCGAACTACATCCCGTACACCGGGGTCACTCCGGACCTGAAGGGCAACCGGCAGGGTCTGCTGGACGCCTTCCTGAAGTATCCGGAGCCGCCGGTGAAGGCGACCGACGGTCCGCCCGGCGACGGCGGCGAGTTCTCCGCCTTCGTCCTGACCAACTCGCCGGTGCCGCCCGCGGTCGGGCAGAACCCGTTCTGGCAGGAGATGAACCGGCGGCTCGGCGTCGACCTGCGGTTGACCATCGTGCCGAACCCGGACATGCCGACCAAGTTCGCCACCCTGGTCGCCGGGGACGACCTGCCGGACGTCATCGTGCCGGCGCTGTTCACCCCGAACGGGCTGCCCGCCGGTACCGCCAACCTGCCGGCCTGGCTCGCCGCCAAGTGCCAGGACCTCAGCCCGTACCTCTCCGGCAACGCGGTGCAGGAGTATCCGTTCCTGGCCAACCTGCCCACCGAGGCGTGGCGGGACTGCCGTTACAACGGCGGCATCTACGGCCTGCCGGTGCCCCGGGGCATCGGCGGCACCCTGATGATGCGCCGGGACGACCTCTTCAAGCAGCTCGGCGCCGACCTCCAGCCGGGCAGCTTCGCCGAGTTCCGGGAAGTCTGTCGCAAGGTCACCGACGCCCGGGCGAACCGCTGGGCGCTGGCCCAGGCACCGCTCGACTTCGTCCGGCAGATGCTCGGCAACCCGTGGCGGTGGAAGCTGGAGGGCGGCGGGCTGGTCAGCGCGTACGAGAGCGAGGAGTTCACCCAGGCGCTCGCCGACACCGCCCGGCTGGTCAAGGACGGCGTGGTGCATCCGGACAGCTTCAGCAACAACGCGCCGACGAAGAAGTGGTTCAACGCGGGCAGCGCGTTGATGATCACTGACCGGTACACCGCCTGGCCGCAGTTCTACGCGGAGAACATCGCCGGCCCGGACTTCGACATCGGCGGGATGCGGCCGCCCCTGCACGGCGGCGGCGGGTTCGCGGCCACCTGGCAGGCCGCGGCGACCAACAACTTCACCGCGTTCAAGAAGGCCGACGAGGGGCGGATCCGGGCGCTGTTGAAGGTCTGCAACTGGCTGGCCGCGCCGTTCGGCACCGAGGAGTGGCTGCTGCGCCGGTACGGCGTCGCCGGGGTGCACTACCGGATGACCGGCGGCGGGCCGGAGCTGACCCAGGCCGGGGTGAGCCAGACGGTACTCGGGATCCGCTACATCGTGGACGCCCCGGACGTGATCTTCGTGCCGGGCGAGGCGGCGGCGACCCGCAAGTCGTACGAGTACCAGAAGTCGATCATTCCGACCGCCGTCAAGGACCCGACCCTCGGACTCTTCTCCGACACCTGGTCCCGGCGGTCCGGTCAGCTCGGCACGATCGTCAACGACGCCCAGATGGACATCCTCAGCGGCCGCAAGTCCGTCTCGGCCTGGGGCGAGGTGCTCAAGCAGTGGCGCAGCACCGGCGGCGACAAGGTGCGGGGCGAGTTCGAGGAGGCGATCGCCAACAGCAGCGACTAGGGTCGGCGAGGCGGTGGTCAGGGGTTGACCGGGCGGTCCCGCAGGGCCCGCCGGACGAGCGCCGGAAGCAGCGCCGCGGCGATCAGGAAGATCGCGGCGACGAAGAGCCAGCCGACGGTGCCGTACGTGCCGACGGCGAGGGTGAACAGGGCGGGTCCGAAGATCTGCACCGTCGCCGTGGCCGCCTCGGCCAACCCCTGGTACGCGCCGAGCGCCCGCTCCCGGGCCAGCCCCAGCGAGAGGGTCCAGCTCGACGCGACGTACCCGAGTTCACCGGCGAGGTGCGCCAGTGCCGCGACCACCACGACGGTGACCGCCACCGGCCCGGCCCCGCCGGCCGTGGTGGCCAGCAGCAGGCAGCTCGCCGCCAGCGCGACGCCCGAGCAGACGGCCGTCCGGGTGGCCGAGGCGGGTGTGCGGGCGAGCCGGGTCGCCGGCACCTGGCCGACGGCGATGCCGACGGAGCTGATCACCACCACGATGCCGCTGAGCACGAGCGGCAGTCGGGTCGACTCCGCGATCCAGAGCGGTAGTCCGGTGGAGAGCATGGCCCAGCAGAGCGAGAAGAGCGCGACGGCGACGCTGACGCCGACGTACGGCAGGTCGCCGAGGGCGGCCCGGACGTTCGCCCGGACCGGTCGGGCCGGGCCGCCGGTCCGCCGGCCGGGGACGGTGGCGGCGACGATCCCGAAGACCGCGAAGGTGACCGCGTTGACGGCGATGGCGACCGTGTAGCCGACGGGTCGGTCCACCGCGAGGACGGCGGCGCCGAGTCCCGCACCGGCGGCGTACCCGACGTGCTGGGCGACCCGTTGCCGGGCCAGTTCCCGTACCCGCGCCCCGTTGTCGCGCACCAGCGCCGCCACCAGGGCGGTACGGACCGCGCTGCCGCCGTTGGCGAGCGCGACGAAGGCGACGGTGACGACGAGGAAGCTCCAGACCCCGTCCACCAGCAGGTAGCCGGCCATGCCGACGGTCCGGACCGCCGCGATCGCCACCAGCACCCGGCGCGGGTCGTGCCGGTCGGCGAGGGCGCCGAGCGGTACGGCCGCGGCGAGGCCGAAGGCGGCGGCGACCGCCATGCCGACCCCGACGGTGCCGGCGGGGATGCCGACGACCCGGGTGAGGTAGAGCGCCCAGATGGTGAACCACATGCCGTCGCCGAGCGCGGAGACGCCCCGGCCCCAGAGCAGCCGGCGCAGTCCGCCGGCGGTCACCTCGTCCGTGTCCGGGTCGCTCGTCACCACGGTCGTCGACACATCCACCACCCTTCAGCTAACTCTGAAAAGTGAACGTAGCGAGGTCCGGCCGGGCCCGCAACCGGAGTTCAGGAAACTATGAATGGTGCTAGGCTGCCGCTACGGACCGGAGGAGGGACGCGGCATGACCGGCTGGGTGGATCCCGACGACCCGACGCTGGCCGCCGCCACCTCGCTGGCCCGCGAACTCGCCGACCCGATCCGGCTGACCGCCCTGCAACTGCTGGCCGTCGAGGGTCCGCACACGATGACCCAGCTCGCCGACGCGCTACGGGTCAGCGCGCCACGGCTCGGCAACCACCTGGCCCGGCTCCGCGCCCGGGGACTCGTCACCGTGCAGCAGCGCGGCCGGCACGTGGTCTACCGGCTGGCCAGTCCGGACACCGTCGACGTGCTCACCGCGCTGGCCCGGCACGGCCGCCCGGAGACGCCGGGCCCGCGACCCGCCCGGCCACCGTCGCCGGCCGAGACCGCCCGCACCTGCTACGACCACTGCGCCGGCCGGCTCGGCGTCGCGGTCTTCGCCGCCCTGGTCCAGCGGGGCGCGCTGCTGCCACCCGACGGGCGGCACGACGAGCTGCGGCTCGGCCCGGACCCGACCGCCTTCGGCGACCTCGGCGTGGACCTCGACGCCGTACGGCCCGGGCGGCGCAAGCTCGCCACCGCCTGCCTCGACCGCAACCATCGACTGCCGCACCTCGGCGGCGTGCTCGGTGCCGAGGTGCTCGACGCGTTCGTCGCCGACGGGCTCGTCCACCGTCAGGACGGCGAACGCGCCCTGGCGATCACCGCCAGGGGCGCCCGGAAACTCCCCGCCCTGCTGCCGGAGTTTCCCGCCCCAGCCGCCGACGGCCGACCCCGGAGCTGACCGCCACCGCCAGCCGGCCCGGAGCTGTCTTCGGACATCTGCCGGAACCCTCCCCCGCCGCCCCGGTACGTCCGTAGGGAGTTGCCGCGACGCCCTTGCGACACCACGGTTTCGCGGCAAAGGTGAGGTCCAGTAGGCGAACCGCCGGCCGTACGGCCGCATCGGCGAAAGGGCCAGGCATGTCGGAGCGTGTCCCCGCCACCAGTAGTCACGACCTGCCGGTGCCTCCGGCGCTCGCCGAGTTCATGCTCGGTGGCTGGGCGCCGAGCGAGGCGCCGGTCCGGGCGGATCCGGGGGTGGCGGCCTGGGCGGCGAAGCGGCGGGCCCGACTGACCGGGATGTTCCCCGGCGAACACCTGGTGGTCCCGGCGGGCGGCGCACCGGTACGCAGCAACGACCAGTACTTCCGGTTCCGGCCCGGTTCGGACTACACCTGGCTGACCGGGGACGGTGACCGGGGTGGCGTGCTGGTGCTGGACCCGGCGGGTGAGCCGACGCTCTACACCGACGAGCCGCCCCGGCCCGGCACGGCCGAGTACTGGACCGACCGGAACGCCGGCATCGTCTGGAACGGCCCCCGGGCCGACCTTGCCACTCTGGGCGAGGCGCTGGAGATCCGCTGCCGCCCGATCGGCGAACTGGCCGAGGCGCTCGCCGCGGCCGGTCGGATCCGGCTCAGGCGCAGCGTCGACCCGGCCGTGGACGCCCTGGTGCCGGTGACGGACCCGGTCGCCGACAGCGAGCTCGTGGTGGCCCTGGCCGACCTGCGGCTGATCAAGGACGAGTGGGAGGTCGGGCAGCTCCAGCACGCCGTCGACGTCACCGTGCGCGGCTTCGAGGACGTGGTACGCGCCCTGCCGGAGGCACTGGCCGGCGGCGGTGAACGGTGGCTGGAGGGCACCTTCGCCCGGCGGGCCCGCTCCGACGGCGAGGAGGTCGGCTACCAGCCGATCGTCGCGGCCGGCTCGCACGCGGCGGTACTGCACTGGAACCGCAACACCGGTCCGGTACGCCCCGGCCAGTTGCTGCTGCTGGACGCCGGGGTCGAGGTCGGCACCCGGTACACCGCCGACATCACCCGGGTGCTTCCGGTCGACGGCCGGTTCACCCCGGTGCAGCGGGACCTCTACGAGCTGGTACGCCGGGCGAACGACGCGGCGATCGGGCAGCTCCGGCCCGGGGCGGCGTTCCGGGACTACCACTGGGCGGCGATGTCGGTCCTCGCCGCCGGTCTGGTCGACCTCGGTCTGCTGCGCTGCTCGGTGGAGGAGGCGCTGGACCCGCAGCGGCAGCTCTACCGCCGCTGGTCGCTCTGCGGCTCCGGGCACATGCTCGGGCTCGACGTGCACGACTGCGCCCCGGCCACCGCCGCCCGGTACGTCGAGGGCGAGTTGCAGGCCGGCATGGTGCTGACCGTCGAGCCGGGCCTGTACTTCCAGCCGAACGACGAGCTGGTGCCGGCGGAGCTGCGCGGGCTGGGGATGCGGATCGAGGAGGATCTGCTGGTCACCTCCGACGGCAGCCAGAACCTTTCGGCCGCGCTGCCGCGTACCGCCGACGACGTGCAGAGCTGGATGTCCCGGCTGGCCGGCTGAGCGGAATCACCTCGGCGAATTGCACTGTCGACCGAACGTAGCTGAAACAAATCACTGCCATTCCCGGAATTTTCGCGGTGTACATCGGCGGCAACCCATCGTCTAGCGGCGGCTTCGCTCCGTACCCGAATTCCCCGCCGCACGGATCGCGGGCACTTGACCGTGCATCGATACCTGTTTAGATTGCCTTTCCGGAACTCTTCCGAAAATTTCGCTGCCACACACTCCCGGTCATGCCCACCTCCTTACGCCCCGGAGCGCGGAATGAGCAGGTCCATCCTCGCCGGTCCACCGGCACCCGTCCCCCGCCGATCCGCCGGTCCGAAGGCCTGGCGGATGCTGTTGTCGCTGACCCTCGCCGTCACGGCCACCCCCGCCCTGGTCTCCTCGGCCGCCGCCTCCTCCTCCGGCGGGCGCGGCGTCGACTCCGGACACGATCCCGCCGGTTTCGTCTCCACCCGGTCGAAGCCGAACAGCCTGCCACTGGTCGAACGCGGTCGGGCCGCGACGCTGGTGGTCAGCGCCAGCGACCATCCCGGTGTGGTCCGGGCGGCCGGTGACCTGCGCACCGACGTCGAGCGGGTCACCGGGGTACGCCCGGCGGTCGTCACCGACCAGGTGCCGCGGCAGGGCGAGGTGGTGCTCGTCGGCACCATCGGGAAGAGCCCGCTGATCGACCGGCTGATCGCCGCCGGCAAGCTCGACGTACGCGGCATCGCCGGCCGGTGGGAGACCTCGCTCCAGCAGATCGTCGCCAACCCGCTGCCCGGGGTACGCCGGGCCTTCGTGATCGCCGGCAGTGACCAGCGCGGCACGATCTTCGGGACGTACGAGGTGTCGAAGCAGATCGGCGTCTCCCCCTGGTACTGGTGGGACGACGTGCCGGCCCGGCAGAGCGACGAGCTGCACGTGCTGCCCGGCCGGCACAGCCAGGGCACCCCGGCGGTGAAATACCGGGGCTTCTTCATCAACGACGAGAACCCGGCGCTCGGCACCTGGGCACCGAACTTCTTCGGCCCCGGCCTGGCCCCCGGCTACGAGGGCGGCTTCAACCGGCACTTCTACGCCAAGGTCTTCGAGACGATGCTCCGGCTGAAGGCGAACTACCTCTGGCCGGCGGTCTGGGGCCGCGCCTTCGCCGAGGACGACCCGGCCAACCACGCCACCGCCAAGGAGTACGGCGTGGTGATGGGGACCTCGCACGAGGCGCCGATGATGCGCGGCATCGAGGAGTGGAACCGGCACGCCCGGGGCGGCACCGACCCGTACGGCGGGACCGGCGAGTGGAGCTTCCGGCGCAACTCCGCGGCGCTGAAGGAGTACTGGCGGGACGGCATCGAGCGGATGGAGGAGCAGGACTTCGAGGGCGTGGTCACCCTCGGCATGCGCGGCAACGGCGACGTCAGCCTGCCCGACGGCGACGGCATCGAGCTGATGGAGAGCATCATCGCCGCGCAGCGGCAGATCCTCGCCGAGTCCAGCGACCGCGCGCTGCCCGACATCCCGCAGGTCTTCACGCTCTACAAGGAGGTCCAGCGCTACTGGGACCGGGGCATGCGCCCGCCGGACGACGTCACCGTGGTCTTCTGCGACGACAACTGGGGCAACATGCGGAAGCTGCCGGACCAGAGCCTGCCGGCCCGCCCCGGCGGCTACGGCATGTACTACCACTTCGACTACGTCGGCGGCGGCCGCAACTACAAGTGGGTCGACACGATCAACCTGGCCAGCACCTGGGAGCAGCTCAACCTGACCTACCGCTACGGGGTGGACCGGCTCTGGGTGGTCAACGTCGGCGACATGAAGAACGAGGAGCTGCCGCTGCAACTCTTCCTCGACTACGCCTGGGATCCGGAGAGCATCCCGATCGAGAAGCTCGACGACTGGCAGCGGGAGTACGCGGCGCAGAACTTCCCCGACCGGTACGCCGGGGAGATCGGCGAGATCCTGCACGAGTACGGCCAGCTCCAGGCGCGGCGCAAGCCGGAGCTGCTGAACCGCCGGATCACCGTGGACCCGGCGAAGGATCCGGCCACCGACTCCTCGGCGGTGGTCTACACCGACGACAACCCGTACAGCCTGACCGCCTACCAGGAGATGCGCCGGGTGGTGCGGGAGTGGGCGGAGCTGGCCGAGCGGGCGGAGCGGGTCCGGGAGCGGCTGCCGGACGGCTACGACGACGCCTACTACCAGCTCGTGCACTACCAGGTGGCGGCGACGGCGAACCTCTACGCGCTGCGCGAGGCGCAGTTCACCAACCTGCTCTACGCCGCGCAGGGCCGGGCCGCCACCAACGCGATGGCGGACCTCGCCCAGCGACACTTCGACACCGACCAGGCGATGTCCGACTACTACAACAACACGCTGGCCGGCGGGAAGTGGCGGGGCTTCCAGACCCAACCCAAGATCGGGTACGGCGACGTCGCGCGCTACGGCCCGAACGCGCCCTGGCAGCAGCCGGAACTGAACCACCAGGCGCTGCCGGACGCCTTCTATCCGCACCTGCGCCGGATCGAGCTGCCGGCCACCGCCGAACTGGGTGTCGCGATCGACGGCTCGGAGAAGTACTGGCCGGCCGAGACCGGTCCGGCGGTACTGCCGACGTTCAGCCCGTACCAGAGCCAGCCGGGGCAGTACATCGAGGTCTTCAACCGGGGCTCGGTGCCGTTCGACTACACCGTCCGCGCCGGTGCGCCCTGGCTGAAGCTCAGCCGTACCGGCGGTCGGGTGACCGACCAGGTCCGGGTCGAGGTACGGGTCGACTGGCGGCGGGCGCCGCGCGGCGACACGACGGTGCCGATCACGGTCACCGGCCCGGACGGCGCCAGCGTGCTGGTGCAGGCCAGGGTGGAGAACCCGCAGGGTCTGCGCCCCCGGGGTCACGTCGAGGCGAACGGCTACGTCTCGATCCCGGCCGAACAGCACACCCGGGCGGTCAACACCGGCGGGGTGTACTGGAAGCGGATCCCGGACCTCGGCCGGACCGGTGACGGGCTGACCCCGTTCCCGGTCACCGCCCCGAGCCGGACGCCCGGCGGGAACAGCCCGCGCCTGGAGTACGAGCTGACGCTGACCTCCGCCGGCCCGGTGAAGGTCTCGGCATACCTCTCGCCGCGCAACAACGTGCTGCCGACCGAGGGGCTGCGCTACGCCGTCTCGATCGACGGCGCCGCACCGCAGATCGTCAACGTCACCGCCGCCACCGGGGCGAACGACACCTCGATGAACCGGCAGTGGGAACGGAACACCTCACAGAACGTCAACGTCACGACGACCACGCACACGGTCGACGGGCCGGGCGTACACACCCTGAAGTTCTGGATGGTCGACCCGACCGTGGTGGTGCAGCAGCTCGTGGTGCAGACCGCCGAGCTGCCGTACAGCTATCTCGGTCCGCCGGAGAGCCGGCGGGTCGGCCGCTGAGACCCGCCTGCGTCGCAGCTGCTCCATCGGCGGTCCGCCCCGGCCCGGACGGGTCGGGGCGGACCGCCCACACACATTGAAACTTTTCAAATCAGCCAGCACGACGCACCCACCCCGACCTCCCTCTGCGGCCAAGACGGACCGCAGCGGGAGGTTGAAAAGGTTCATCAGGCAGCACAGACAGCACGCGCGACAACATAGGATCGCCGAACCGAGAGAGAGGAATGCCCATGCGTCGAAGCCAACGCCGGCTGTTCGCCGCCACGGCCCTGACCGCGCTGAGCCTGGTCGCCGCCGGCTGTGGTGCGCCGGAGAGCGCCGCGCCCGGACCGACCGGGGGCGCGGTGCCGGACAAGCCCGGCTCGCCGGTCGTACTGAACATCCTCGACGTCGCCGGCAACCTGCAACTCACCCAGGCGATGATCGACGACTTCGTCGCGAAGAACTCGGACACGGTGTCGAGGGTGACGTACTCGAAGTCGCCCTCGCCGGAGCTGGTCGGCAAGGTCAAGGCCCAGCAGGCGGCGAACCGGGTCGAGATCGACCTGGTGCTGACCGGGGTGGACGGGCTCGCCGCCGGCATCGACCAGGAACTCTGGACCCCGCTGCTGCCGACCCACGCCGACCGGCTGCCGGGGATGGCGAACTACCTGCCGGGCGCGGCCGCGATGCAGGAGCTGGCCGGCAACCACGGGGTGACCGTCACCTACTACCCGTCCGGGCCGCTGATCGAGTACCTGCCGTCGAAGGTGCCGAACCCGCCGACGACGGCGCAGGGGCTGCTCGAGTACGCCAAGGCGAACCCCGGCGCGGTGCAGTACGCCCGCCCGTCCAACTCCGGCCCCGGCCGGACCTTCCTGATGGGCCTGCCGTACCTGCTCGGCGACTCGAACCCGAAGGACCCGGTCAACGGCTGGACGAAGACCTGGGCCTACCTGGCCGAGCTGAACAAGTACGTCCGGCTCTATCCGTCCGGCACCGGCGAGACGATGAAGAACCTGGCCAACGGGTCGGCGAAGATCATCGTTTCGACCACCGGCTGGGACATCAACCCCCGGGTGCTGGGCACCGTGCCCGCGGAGGCGAAGATCGGCACGCTGGAGGGCTTCCACTGGGTCACCGACGCGCACTACGCGGTCGTGCCGAAGGGCGTCTCGACGGACAAGCAGGCCGCGATCCTGGCCCTGCTGAACCACATGCTGACGCCGGAACAGCAGGCGAAGGCGTACGACCAGGGGTACTTCTACCCCGGTCCGGCGATCAAGGACGTGCCGCTGTCGATGGCGCCGCAGGCCAGCCGGGACGCGATCGAGAAGTACGGCCGCCCGGAGTACGAGCAGCTGATCGCGAACAACCCGCTGGAGGTGCCGCTCGACGCCAAGGCGCTGGTCGAGGCGTTCAGCCGGTGGGACCGGGAGATCGGCGGCGCGAAGGTGAGCAAGTGAGTTTTACGGAGTTGCGGTTGGAGGGCGTGAGCCGGAGTTTTGCCGGGCGTGACGCGCTGGCCGACCTGCACCTGACGGTCCGACGGGGCGAGTTCATCGCCCTGCTCGGGCCGTCCGGCTGCGGCAAGTCGACCGCGCTGAACTGCCTCGCCGGCCTGCTCCCGCTGACCCGGGGCAGCATCTGGTCCGACGAGACCCGGCTCGACACGATGCCGGCCGAGAAACGCGGCTTCGGCATGGTCTTCCAGAACTACGCCCTCTTCCCGCACATGTCGGTACGCCGCAACGTCGCCTTCGGCCTCCAGATGCGCCGGCTCCCCCGGGCCGAGATCCGGCGGCGCACCGAGGAGGCGATCCGGCTCGTCCGGCTGGAGGAGCACGCCAACAAGCTGCCCGGGCAGCTCTCCGGCGGCCAGCAGCAGCGGGTCGCCATCGCCCGGGCGGTGGTGCTGGAACCGACCCTGGTGCTGATGGACGAGCCACTGTCCAACCTGGACGCGAAGCTGCGGCTGGAGATGCGTACCGAGATCCGCCGGCTGCACCAGTCGCTCGGGCTCACCACGGTCTACGTCACGCACGACCAGGAGGAGGCGCTCTCCCTGGCCGACCGGCTGGTGGTGCTCCGCGAGGGGCGGGTGCAGCAGATCGGCACCCCGGAGGAGCTGCACACCCGGCCGGCGAACTGGCACGTCGCCGACTTCATGGGCTACCGCAACCTGCTGCGGTTGCGGGTGGAGTCCGGTGGCGGCTCCGAGGTGGTGGTGACCGGTCAGGGCATCCGGCTGGTCGGCACCGCCGTCGGGCCGGTCACCGCCGGAGCCGAGGTGATCGCCGGGGTCCGCCCCGAGGACCTGCGGATCACCGGGCCGGAGTCGGGCGTGCCGGCCACCGTGGAGGTGGTCGAGTACCAGGGCCGGGAGGTGGCGGTCGAGGCGCGTACCGCCGAGGGGGTGCAGTTCAACCTGCGTACCGACCAGCGTCCGGCGCTCGGCGACCGGATCGGGATCGCGGTGGATCCCGGGCGACTGCTGGTCTTCCCGCTGGCCGAGCCGTCCGGACGGTCCGACGGGGAGCCGGGACCGGCCGGGGCGGCGCCGGACGAGCCCGCCGGCACGCCGGTGGACGACTCCGCCGACGCGCCGGTGGACGAACCGGCCACCGGAGGCTCCCGGTGAGCGCCACCGCCACCCCACCCCGGACCGGCGGGCCGGCCGACGAGCGCCCGACCGAGCCGCGCGCCCCGGCCGGGACCCGGGTGGCGTTGCGGCACCGGCTGGCCGAACGCGGCATCGACCGGCAACTCCTGCTGCTCGCCCCGGCCGCGCTCTTCGTCCTGGTGCTCTTCATCTATCCGTTCGCCTACGGCGTCGGGCTGTCGTTCCAGCCGACCGAGGGCGGGCCGTTCGCCGCGTACCAGGAGTTCTTCTCCGACCCGTACCAGCGGGACACCATCTGGACGACGCTGAAGCTGTCGCTGCCGGCGGCACTGCTCAACGTCGCCGCCTCGGTGCCGATCGCCTACCGGATGCGGGGGCGGTTCCGGGGGAAGCGGCTGCTCACCACCGTACTGGTGGTGCCGATCACCCTCGGCACGGTGCTCACCGCGCAGGGGCTGCTCAACTTCCTCGGCCCCGCCGGCTGGTTCAACCGGATCCTGCTGAACGTCGGGCTGGCCGACGAACCGGTCCGGCTGACCAACAACTACTGGGGGGTGTTCTTCTCGATCGTCATCACCGGCTTCCCGTTCGCCTTCCTGCTGGTGCTGTCGTACCTGTCGGGCATCGACCCGACGCTGGAGCGGGCCGCCGCGACCCTCGGCGCCGGCTGGTGGCAGCGGTTCCGCCGGATCACCCTGCCGCTGCTGGCGCCCGGCCTGGCCACCACGTTCTGCCTCACCTTCGTACTGGCGTTCAGCGTCTTCCCGTCGGCGATCCTGGTCGGTGACCCGGCCGGTACCACGAGGGTGATCTCGATCGCCGCGTACGAGGCGGCGTACGTCCAGTACGACTATCCGCTGGCGGCCACCATCGCGGTGCTGATGGGGCTGGTCGAACTGCTGGTGATCGCCGCCGTGCTCGGCTGGCGGGCCCTGCTCTACACCGGATCGACGGCGGGAGGGAAGGGCTGATGAGTTCCGTGACGGCCCCGGCGCCCCGCCGCCGTCGCCTGGTCGCCCGGCCGGCGGCCTGGCTGATCTGGGGCGTGGTGGCGTTCTTCTTCGTCAACCTGGCCGGTGTGATCGGCTCGGTGCTGGTCAGCTCCTTCGGCGACCGCTGGTACGACACCTGGCTGCCGCAGGGCTACACCGGCCGGTGGTACGGGCAGGCGTGGCAGGAGTTCGGCCTCTTCCAGGTGCTGCTGGTGACCCTGGAGGTGTCGCTGCTGGTGGTCGGCATCTCGGTGCTGATCGGGGTGCCCGCCGCGTACGTGCTGGCCCGCCGTTCCTTCCCGGGCCGGCGGCTGCTCTACCTGCTCTTCCTGCTGCCGATCCTGATGCCGCCGATCACCTACGGCATCCCGCTGGCCACGGTGCTCTACAAGTACGGCTTCGCCGGGCATCTCTCCGGGGTGGTACTGGCGAACCTGGTGCCGTCGGTGCCGTTCGTCATCCTCACCATGACGCCGTTCATCGAGCAGATCGATCCGGCGGTGGAGCGGGCGGCCCGGATGTGCGGGGCCGGTACCCGGCAGATCTTCGTGCGGATCCTCGCCCCGCTGCTCACCCCGGGCATCCTGGCCGCCTCGATCCTGGTACTGGTGCGGACGGTCGGGATGTTCGAGTTGACCTTCCTCACCGCCGGGCCGGACTCGCAGACCCTGGTGGTGGCGCTGTACTACTCCATGTCGGCGGCGGGCATCCGGGCCCAGCAGTCCATCGACGCGATGGCGGTCATGTACACCACGATGATGCTGGTGCTGTTGGTGATCGCACTGCGGTACGTCAATCCGACCCAACTGGTCGCCCGGGTCCGGGAGGACATCGACTGAGGTCGGGTCGCGGCCCGGGTTCGGCAGCTCCGATCCCGGGCCGCGGCACCGCCGGCCATTTTCGCGATAACCCTGAAAGCGGGGCGAATCACCTAGTAGACAGGAGTCCTAGCTGCCTCGCCCGCCAGGAGTATCCGTGTCGCATCATCTCGACTCCCCGCTCGCCCTCCAGGACACCCGGCTCGACCTGACCGACCAGTTCGTCTTTCCGGGCGAGAACGGCACGGTCCTGGTCATGAACATGAACAGTTCGGCGGCCGGCAAGGACGCCAAGCAGGGCTTCCACCCCGAGGCCCGGTACGAGTTCAAGGTCCACCTCGACGGCGCGCCGGTGGAGAACCTCACCTACCGGATCAGTTTCGACGAGGCCGACCAGAGCGGCGATCAGGCGGTCCGGCTGCACATCCTCACCGGTGCGGAGGCGCCGGACGACTCGGCGACCGGCGAGTTGGTGGCGCAGGGGCGTACCCACACCATGATCTCCGGCCCGGACGGGCTGCGGCTCTGGGCGGGCCGGGCGATGGACCCGTTCTACATCGACCTGACGCTGCTCGCCGCGATCGACTCGGCGGTGAAGGACGGCGCCCGGCTGGACCTGACGGGCTGGCGCTCGGACGCCGCCAAGAACAGCTTCGCCGACGCCACCATCCAGTCGATCGTGCTGGAGATCCCCGACGACGATCCGCGGCTCGGCACCGGCCGCGACATCTGCACCTGGATCACCAGCAAGCTCGCCACCGACGCGGGCGGCTGGCGCCAGGTGAACCGCTTCGGCCACCCGATGGTCTGGCCGATCCTGCGCCAACCGGTCGACACCGAGTGGGCCAGCAGCGCCAACCTGGGCCACCCGGAGACCGACGCCAGCGCCGACGGAGACCGGATCGCCCAACTGATCGCCGGGGTGGTGGCCGCCAACGGCACCTCGCTCGACCCGTCCGGGTACGGCGAGCAGGTGGCCCGGCGGCTGCTGCCGGACCTGCTGCCGTACCGGACCGGTACTCCGGCGAACTACGGCTTCAACGGCTTCAACGGCCGTACCCTGGCCTGCAACGCGCCGGAGACGATGTTCTCGCTGATCCTGAACCGGGCGACCACCGCCGGACTGACCGCGCAGCAGAACGCGGGCGCCCGCAGCGACCAGTTCCCGTACGTGGTCGCGGCACGCTGACCGCGGCCCCGGGTCGCCGTCAGTCCCGGAACATCCCGGCGAGCACCTCGGCGGTCCGGGCCGGGTTGGTGGCGACGAAGTAGTGGTCCCCGGGCACCATGTGCAGGCTGGCGATCCGGTCGACGGAGATCCGGGCGGTGACCGCGTCCCGGGTGCAGAGCCCGTCGTCGGTGCCGAGCAGCACGTGCACCGACCGGGATCCCACCCCCTGGAAGCCCTCCGGGGCCAGCGCGATGTCCCGGCGGAACCGGGGCAGCAGCAGTCGGGTCACCTCCTCCGGGGTGAGTCCGCTGGTCGGCAGCAGACCGGTGTCGCGCAGCCCGGCGAGCAGGGTCTCGTCGTCGTCGGAGACCAGCGCCGGTCGCTGCGTGCCGGGCAGGACCGGCGGGGCGGAGAGGACCACCGGGGTCGCGCCCAACCCGTCCCCGGCGGCCTCGGCCACCGCGGCGGCCAGCACCGCGCCGAGGCTGTGCCCGAACAGCACCGCCTGGTCCGACAGGTACGGCGTACTCGCCCGCCACCAGGCGCGGGCGGCGTCGGCGATGGTGGCACCGTCGGAGTAGGTCGCCTCGCCGGCCACCACCCGCCAGGAGCCGGGCAGGTGCCGGGCCAGCCGGGTGAACGCCCCGGAGGAGCCACCCGCGTACGGGATGCAGACCAGGGTCCGGCCGGGCCCGTCCCGCAGTACCCGCATCCGGACCGTCACCGGCTCGCCGGCCCGGGCGCGCAACTGGAACCGGGCGAGCTTGCCGGTCGAGGTGGTCGGCAGCGCCTCGACCACCTCGACGACGGCGGGTCGCTTGTGCGGCGGCAGCCCGGCCCGGAACGCGGCCCGGGCCGCCCGGCGCAGCGCGCCCGGGTCGACGCCGGGAGCCGGCACCAGATAGGCGACCGCCTGCTCCAGCCCGGACCCGTCCCGGGCGCCGACCACCGCGCACTGGGCCAGCCCGTCGAGGTCCCGGACCGCCGCCTCGACGTCGAGCGGCGAGACCTTGTAACCGCCGATGTTGATCAGGTCGTCGTGCCGGCAGAGGTATCGCAGCTCCCCGTCCGGGTCCTGCCGGACGATGTCCCCGGTGTAGGCGCCGCCGTCGGCGAAGGTCCGCGCCGCCGACTCGGGCCGGTCCAGGTAGCCGGCGGCCACCGACGGACCGGCCACGTGCAGCCGGCCCTCCGTCCCGTCCGGCACGACCCGGCCGGCGTCGTCCCGGACGGTCACCGTGGTGCCCGGTACCGGCCGGCCGGTCGAGCCGGGCTGGCTGCCCCGGGTCGCCAGCACGATGTGCAGCACCTCGGTCGCGCCCAGCCCGTTGACCAGCGGCACGCCGAAGGTGCCGGTGAAGTCGGCGCAGAGCGACGCCGGCAGGTGCTCCCCGGCCGAGACGGCCAGCCGCAGCGAACCGAGGTCGGGGATGCCGGTCGGGTCCGTCGGGTCGCCCTGGCCGGCCCGGTCGAGCAGCGCGGCGTAGATCCGGGGTACCGCACAGAGCACGGTCGGGCGGTGCCGGGCGATCGTCGCGGCCAGCCGGTAGACGTCGGGTGGCCCCTGGTTGAGCAGTACCCCGGCACCGGCGGCGAGCGGGAAGAGCAGCGAGTTGCCGAAGCCGTACCCGAAGGAGAGCTTGGCGGTGGAGAGCACCAGGTCGTCGGGGTGCAGGTCGAGGATCCGGCCGAAGCCGTCCAGCACCCCGGCCACGCCGGCCCCGGTGTGCAGTACCCCCTTCGGCTTGCCGGTGCTGCCCGAGGTGTACTGGATCAGCAGCACCTCGGCGGGCGGATGGCTGACCGGCGGCGGTGAGGGCGGCCCGCCGGGCGCCAGCCAGTGTGCACCTCCCTGGGGCAGTCCGGTCAGGCCGGCCTGGTCGGCCCGGGCGGCGCCCGCCTCGTCGGCGTGCAGGAAGCCGGCCCGGCAGTCCCCGGCGATGAAGCCGAGTTCCGCCCCGGTCAGCATCGGGCTCACCGGCACCGCCACGGCGCCCCGCCACCACAGTGCCAGGATCGCCACCGCGGTCGGCAGGTCGTCGTCGGCCACCACCAGGCCCCGGGTGCCGGGGCCGACGCCGGCCTCGGCCAGCCGTGCCGCGTAGCACCGCACCGCGCGGTACAGCTCCGCGTAGCCGAGCCGCTCGCCGGCACCGGTCAGGTAGGCGGGCCGCTCGCCCCGACCGGACGCGAGCGCTCGCCCCACCAGCCGCTCGACGAGGTTGGCGCTCCCCATGATGAGACCTCCAGGATGGCTGCGTTGCCGGACGGTTCGATCGCCACCGCGAGCAGGCTCGTCGGTGCCGGTGCACTGGCGCAGTACGCGACGGCGCAGGCCGCCGCCAGCAGGCCGCCGGCCGCCCCGAAGTCGCCGAGTGCCCGTTCCAGGTGCCAGACCGGGCGGTGCGCCCCCTGCCCGAGCGCCTCGACCAGCTCGGTGTCGACGGTGGAGACGATGGTGCCGACCGGCCCGGCCGGTGCACCGCCGACCGGCGCGTCGTGCTCGGACGCGCGGCGGGTCGGCGGTGCACCGGCGGGCGGTCCGGCCGCCCTGCCCGATCCCGCGGGGCGGGCGGCGCGGACCAGGGCGCGGCATCCTGCCGCCAGGTCGCTGCGGTCGAGGGTGGTCCGGCGGAACCGTCCCAGCCGGATGCCCGGCTCGTCGTCCGGGCACGGCGACACGGCCAGGCAGGCGGCGCCCTCCCCCGCGACGAAACCGTCGGCGAGGCCGGCGAGGCTCCACCGGCTCACCGTCGCCGAGCCGCCGACCAGGGCCCGGGCCGCCTCGCCGTCGGCGAGCAGCCGGGCCGCCTCGACCAGTGCGGTGAGCCCGGCCGTGCTGCCGCCGGTGGTCGTCTCGTTCGGGCCGTCGAGGCCGAGTCGGATGGAGACGGTCGCGGCCGGTCCGTTGAAGGCCGAGGCGGGACCGAGGATCGGGCTGGTCAGCCCCGGATCCAGGGTGGCGGCCTCGACGCAGACCCGGGCGTACTCGGCCAGCCCGGCGGTCGAGCTGGCCCAGAGTACGGCGGCCGGGCCGGCCTCGACGGGGTCGACCAGCGAGGTGACCTGCCACGGGTCGGGTGGATCGTCGGACGCGGCGGTACCGGCCTCGGCGGCCACGGCGAGCGCGAGCAGGGACTCGGGCGGTACGGCCCGCAGTCCCCGCCCGGCGACGGCGGCCGGGAGTCGGGGCGGGACCGGGGCGTGGGTGCGCCAATCGAGCGGGGCGAGGTCGGTCTCCGGGGCGGTGAAGCGGCGTACCGGTGCCGGCGCTACGGCTGCCCCGTCGACCAGTCGGGCCAGTTGCGCCGCGTCGGCCACGCCGGGCAGCCGCAGCCCCAGGCCGCGTACGGCCAGACAGTCGTCAACCGGCGGCACGGTCGTCCTTTCCGAGCAGTACCGTCGAGACGCCGCCGCCGAAGCCGAACGCCTGGCTCAGCACGACCCCGACCGGGGCCCGCCGGCCGGCCGGCTCGACCAGGTCGATGCCGCCACAGGCCGGGTCGGGTTCGATCAGCGTGACGTTGCCCGGCACCAGGTCGGCGGCGAGCGCCTGCACCGCGACGATCGCCTCCAGCGCGGCGGCGGCTCCCTCGGCGTGCCCGAACTGTCCCTTGATCGAGGAGACCACCGGGCGGCGCCGGCCGGCGAGCGCCTTGGCGACCGCCCGGGCCTCGATGCCGTCACTGGCCTGGGTGCCGGTGCCGTGCGCGCAGACCCAGTCCACGTCGTCGCTGGTCAGCCGGGCCCGGTCGAGGCAGCCGTGGATGGTCGAGACCAGGCCGTTGCCGTCCGGGTGCGGCTGGGTGGGGTTGTGCGCGTCGGCCGCGGTGGCGCAGGCGAGCAGCCGGGCCAGCGGGCGCCCGCCCCGGGCCGCGACCCGGTGGGCCCGTTCCAGGACCAGGACTCCGGCGCCCTCGCCCGGGATGGTGCCGCGCCGGTTGACGTCGAACGGCCGCACGGTGTCGACGGCGAGGGCGCGCAGCGAGGTGAACATGGCGAGGATCTCCAGGGAGAGTTCGGAGACGCCGCCGCAGACCGCGACGTCGACCTCGCCGGCCGCGACCGCCCGGGCGCCGGCCGCGATGGCGCTGTTCCCGGCCGCGCAGCCGGGCGCGAAGAGCACCGTCGGGCCGCTGACCGCGACCGTCTCGCGGAGGGTGTCCAGCAGGGTGTCCGGCCGGGCCCAGGTCCGGCCGGACACGTCGAGCCGGCCGGTCCCGATCCCCCGGTCCAGGATGGGCCGGGTGGCCATCACGGTGCCGGCGAAGACGCCGAGCCGGTGCGTCCGGTCCCGTTCCGGAACTCCGGCGTGCCGGAGCGCCTCCAGCGCGGCCAGCGCGAGGAACCGGGCGGCCAGGGAGTCGTGGCCGGGCACCATCGCGTCGAGGTCGGCGACCGCGCCGGGCGGCACCTCGGCGGCGCACCGGGCCGGGTAGCGGGACATGTCGAACCTGCTCACCGGGCCGGTCAGCACCCGGCGCCCGGTCACCGCCGTCCAGAGCGCGTCGGCGCCGAGGCCGGCGGCGGAGACCGCGCCGACTCCGGAGATCACCACCGCCGGGCGGCCGGCCCGGCTCCGGTCACGGTCCAACGGAGATGCCCCGATCCCGGAGTACGGCGAGGGTGTCGCCGAAGTCCTGGAGTCCGGCCGCCTCCTCGTCGGTCAGCCGTACCCCGAGCTGCCGTTCGATCCGGACGACGAATTCGACCTTCTGCACCGAGTCGATCCCGAGGTCCTCGTAGAAGGCCGCCCCCTCGGTGATCTCGTCCGGGTTGACCTCGAAGATCTCCGCCGCCAGGTCCCGGAGGACGGCGGCCGACACCCTGTCTCGCTCTGCCAAGTCCGGCTCCCTTCCCGATCACCGCTGGCCACGTTTCGTGGAACTTGCGGGTGGGCTCACAGTGAAGTTTTCCAGGAAGGAAACGACGCGGGAATCGCTGGAGATGCGACCAAAGAGTTTGTTCGCGCCGACCGAACAGCTCGTTACCGCAACCCGATCAGGTCGGTCCGGAACGGAAAACTCCGTATCGGCACCGGACGATCTTTCACTGTCGGATGATGGTCGGTTCTGCCACAGACATTGTCGTTGATCACTCGTCGATGATCGGGTTCACACCGGAGTGGGCAGCAGCGCCACCGGGCCGGCGTCGATATTGATCCGGAACAGCACGTACGGGCGGCGTCGACGGTCCACCCCGCCGGTGTAGTCGGGCTGTCGGTGCAGCTGGTTGGCGGTGACGTAGAGGTGGCCGTCGACGGCGACGGACATGGTGTCCGGCCAGAGCAGGCGCGGGTCGCGTACCAGCGTCTCGTACCGGCCGTCCGGGTGCCGGCGCAGTACGGCGTTCTGCTCGTACGCGGTGAGGTAGATCCGGCCGGCGTCGTCGCTCTCCAGTCCGTCGGAGCCGGAGCCCTTGTCGCCCTCGTCGCGGACCGTCGCCGCCACCTCGGCCTCGTCCAGCGACCGGTCGACCAGCGCGTCCACCGAGACGCTGTAGAGCCGGCGGGAGGCGAGCGGGCAGTAGTAGAGGCGGCTGCCGTCGGCCGAGATCGCGATCCCGTCGGCGCCCATCGAGACCGGGCTCGGCGGCCCGTCGGGCGGGCACATCAGGAAGGGACGTCCCTCGACCAGCGGCCGGAACGTCGCCAGCGGTTCGGCCTTGGTGGAGGGGTGGTCGTGCAGCCGTCGCCAGGCCGTACCGCTGGCCAGGTCCACCACGACGATGCCGTTCGGTCCGGAGTTGGACGAGTCGGTGATGAACGCGACCCCGGCCGAGCGGCGGCGCAGGTCGAACCGGACGTCGTTCAGATAGGAGGTGGGCAGCGCGACGTCGGCGGGGAAGACGATGGTCTGGGTGACCAGGTTGGTGTCGAGGTCGACGCAGACCAGTTTCGGGCCGCCGGGGCGGGTCGGCCGGAACTTCGGGCTGCCGGTGTCGAGCACCCAGAGCCGGTCGGTCGGGTCGACGACGACGCTCTGCACCGAGACGAAGGAGCCGGCGTCGTCGTCGCCGGACGGCTGGTTCCAGTCCCGGTCCGGGTAGGGCACGCAGGTCCCGTCGCGCAGCTCGGCGACGGTGGCGTCGACCTGGTCTCCCCAGAGTGGGAAGTTGACGAAGATCCGCCCCTGCCGGGAGACGGTCACCCCGGTCGGCATGGCGCCGGGGAAGGTGTGCACGGTCTCCAGCCGGCCGAACGGCTCGTCGCTGGTCAGTTCGTCGCTCATCCGGCCCCCCGTGGCCCGTCCGCACACCGACCGGTCGAGCCGGCGACCGGCTCGACCACCACGCCACTGTAAGCCGCACACCGCCGCGCAATACCCCAATAGCCGAATTTACCGCAATATCCCGCCGCCGCGCCCGCCGGCATCCGGAGGCACAGTCGGACGTCTATGTAGAAGTCTTTCCAAGAGCGCCTTCGATTGGTTAAATACCTTCAACTTCTCGCCCCGCCTGCGCCGAAGGGCTCCAGATGAAGACCGGATACGCACGTAGCCTGGCCATCCTCGCCGCGGCCGCAATCGCCGCCCCGATCCTGCTCACGGCCACCCCGGCCAGCGCCGCGACGGTGACCGTCGACAACGCCACCGCCGGCCGCTTCACCGCCAGCGCCAACTGGGGTACGTCCACCTGGTCCGCCGACCGGCAGGGCCCCGACTACCGGTACGCCACCCCCGACACCACCGCCAGCGACGTGGCCTGGTTCAAGGTCAACGTCCCCGCCGCCGGCAGCTACCTGGTGGAGGTCTTCTACCCGGCCGACTCCGGCTACAACAGCGCCACCCCGTTCATCGTCGCCACCACCAGCGGCAACCAGAGTGTCCCGGTCGACCAGCGGGCCAACGGTGGCCGGTGGGTCAGCCTCGGCACCTTCCCGCTCGCCGCCGGCGACTACAACGCGGTCGGGGTCAGCCGGTGGACCAGCGGCACCGGTTACGTCGTCGCCGACGCCGTCCGGATCACCACCGCCACCGGTGGCGGCACCACCTTCTCGATGCCGCTGCCCCGCACCGCACTGCCGCGCAGCGAGTACGACGACCCGCACCACGACTATCCGGCGATCGACCTGCCGGTGCCGACCGGCACCGCCGCGTACGCCGTCCGGGCCGGCACCGTGGTCCGGATCAACGACACCAGTTGCGGCCAGGGCATCAACCTGACCGGCACCGACGGGGCGATCTACACGTACTGCCACTTCTCCGCCTGGTCGGTGGCCTCCGGTGCCACCGTCACGGCCGGGCAGCGGATCGGCTCGACCGGCAACACCGGCAACTCGACCGGCCCGCACCTGCACTTCGGGATCCGCACCGGCAGCACCCGCCGCTGCCCGCAGAACTTCCTGCTCGCCCTCTACGACGGCGTCACCCCGCCCGCCGCCAGCAGCCTGCCCACCAGCGGTTGCAGCTACTGAGCCGTGCGGAGGGGCCCCTGCTCATCGTCTCCGGTGTGGCAGGGGCCCTCCCCCACACGTTCCTCAGGGCTTTCGGGCGACCAGGATGTCCCGGACGATCGCCTGGTCGACCCGGTGCGCGAACTCCAGGTACGGGCCGTCGGCCAGCACCTCCAGGCCCGCGTCGGCGAGCACCCCGGCCGCCTCGTCCCGGCGGGCCACCTGGGTGTTCCAGGCGACGCCGAGCGCCCCACCGGACCGGAGCAGACCGGCCCAGACCGGCACCGCCTCGGCGAGCAGGGCCAGCGGGCTGCGGGCCAGCCGCTGCCCGGTGCTGCGGCTGCCGTGCTGCACGCCGTACGGGGCGTCCGCCACCAGCAGGTCCTGGGTGCCGGGCCGGAAGAACTCGGCACTGCGGAGCGTGTCCACCTGCACCACGTCCAGCCGCTGGGTCCGGCCCGCCCGGTAGGACTCCTTGTCGGCGGCGAGGTCGACCTGCAACCGTCGGGCCACCACCTGCCGGTTGCGGCGTACCGGCCCCGACTCGGCCCGGTGCTTCAACCGCTTGCGTTTCAACCACGTCTGGATGTACGTCGCGTACGCGTCGAAGTCCGCCCGGTCGTGGTCCACCCCGGCGGCGTCGTACCCGTACATCAGCGCCTGGTTGAGCGTGGTGCCCCGGCCGCAGAGCGGGTCGAGCACCCGGAACGTCCGGTCCAGCATCTCCGGGGCGAACGCCGAGGAGAGCAGGGTCACGTTGAGCAGCAGCTTGGTGAACTGCTCGTTGGTCTTGCCGGGATATTTCGGGATCGTCAGCAGGTCGTCGTCGAACCGGTCCAGCGGGCGCAGCTCGACCGGCTTGAGCAGCCCGCCGGTGACCTCGAAGAGCACGTAGATCGACGACAGGTTGGCCAGGTAGCCGACGTCGCGTTCGTCGAGCCGGTCCGCGGTGAAGGTGACGTAGCGGGCGCCCCCGAGCACGGTCTCGGTGATGTCGCCGAGCCGGCCGCCGAGCACCGCCCGGTCGAAGACGGCCAACTCGGCCCGGGTGAGCGCCACCGACGCGTCCGCGTAGACACGGTTCGCCGACGGGGAAATCAACAACGCGTACTGGGTCATCTGCCCTTCCGGCACCTCGCTCGACTGCGACCGGTCGATGTTAGTCGCCGGCCTTCCGGACGCTTCCGCCGAGGTCAACCGGGGTGTCGGTACGGCGGCGAATACTTGCGGCAGTTGATGGATGACCGGCGCCGACGCGGCGGGTTAGCCTGCCCCGATGATCTGTGCCGACCGTCGTCGTCCCGGGTCCGCGCCCGGAACCGACCACCCCCGATCCGGCAGGTGACATCGATGAGACTGACCGCGTCGAGAAGGCCGACATTCGCCACCCTCGCTGCGCTGGCCCTGGTGGCCGGGACGCTGAGCCTGGCCGAGCCCGGTCGGGCCGCCGCCGAGCCCGAGGTGGGCAGCGCCCGGCTCGTCCCGCTCCAGGTCACCGGCCCGGCCAGCGAGCGGCTCAACCTGATCCTGCTCGGCGACGGCTACACCGCGGCCGAGCTGCCGAAGTTCCACGCCGACGTGGACCGGCACATGAACGTGCAGTGGAGCATCGAGCCGTACCGCAGCTACCGCAACTACTTCAACGTCTACGTGATCGAGATCGTCTCCGGCGAGTCCGGCATCCGCTGCGACCCGGACGACGACCCGCCGGACCCGGACCGGATCACCCCGCTCGGGCTGCACTACGCGGACGGCTGCACCAACCCGCTCGCCCGGGGCATCACCTTCCAGCAGTACGGCACGCAGGCGCTGAACCGCTATCTCCAGCAGCTCGTCGCGCCGCTCGGGGTCACCGCCAGCAACCGGCAGATCCTGGCGATCGCCAACACCGACACGTACGGCGGGATCGGCGGCACCAACGCCACCACCTCCGGCGGCGCCCCGCAGGGGCCCCTGATCAGCCCGCACGAGCTGGGGCACTCGCTGGGGCAGCTCCAGGACGAGTACCCGTACTCGAACCGGCCCGACCCCGGCGGGCCGTACTGCACGGACGACTGCGCCGAGCCGAACTCGCGGCACCACACCCGGCTCACCGAGCAGCAGATGATCGACCAGCAGGCGAAGTGGTGGCGCTGGCTCGGCGAGGAGAGCGAGTCCGGCGGCACGATCGGCCGCTACGAGAGCGGCATGTACGCCACCTCCGGCGTCTGGCGGCCGAGCGAGCACTCCATCATGCGCTGGATCGGCTTCCACTACGACCAGGTCAGCCGGGAGATCATGACGCAGCGGATCTCCGGCCGCCGCGACACCAACGCGATGGCGCTCTCCGCCACCCCCACCGACCGGCCGGTCGGCCGCACCGACGTGCTCTGGGTGGAGACCCAGCATCCGGTCTACCACGAGCTGGACGTGCGCTGGACGGTCAACGGGGTGGCGGTGCCGGACACCAACAACAGCCGCAACCTCGACCTCGCCGACCTGGGCGTGCGGCCCGGCGACGTGGTACGGGTGACGGTCTCGGATCCGACCGGGTTCGTCCGGGACCCGGCGATCCGCAACGGGCCGGCGCTGACCCAGAGCCGGCAGTGGACGGTCGGCGCCGAGCCGAGCCCGCCGACCGAGGTGGCGGTGGCGTTCACCGCCTCGACCCCGACCGGCGACCGCGCGGTCGGCGGCCAGGACGTCGTCTACGTCGAGACGACCCACCCGGTCGACCGGGTCCTCGACGTCACCTGGCGGCTGGACGGCACGGTGCTGCCGAACCCGCACAACAGCCGCAACCTCGACCTGGGGGCGCTGCGGCTGGCCCCGGGCAGCTACCGGCTCACCGCCACGGTCACCGACCCGGCCGCCCCGGACGGTGACTCGGAGACCCGCACCTGGACGGTCGACAACGTCGAGGCGGGCACCACGGCGACGCTCTCCACGCCGGCCGCCACGCTGCCGGGCGAGACCCCGCACCACGTCTACTTCGAGCGCTTCACCATGGGGCTGGACCCGACCGACGACCGGCCCGGGTTCACCGTCGGCGAGTTCCGGCTCGACCGGGACGGCTGGTTCAACTACTTCGGCTGGCCGGACGCCCCGGCCGGTACGCCGTTCCTGTTCACCCCGACCGGCACGGTGGTGAAGTCGCTGGTCTACGGCAACCTCGGCTCGGGCGGCCTCTCCAAGGCGGTCTTCGAGGAGACCGAACCGGGTTACGGCACGCACACCGTGGAACACCGGGCGATCGACGCCGCCGGCAACATCGGCTCGGCGGACGAGTTCCGGGCCACCGTGCTGCCGGGTTCCGCGCCGGCCTGCACCCGGACGATCTCCGGCGCCCAGGCCGGCAACCTGACCGTCGCCAGCGGGGTGACCTGTCTGCGGGACGCCCGGGTGGCGGGCCGGATCACGGTACGCCCGGGTGCCTCGCTGGTCGTCTCCGGCGGGACGGTCGCGGGCGGGATCAGCGCCGACCGGGCCGCGGTGGTGCAGTTGCTCGGCACCACTGTCAGCGGATCGGTGCAGGTCAGCGGGACGACCGGGTCGGTGACGAGTGCCGGCAGTACGTTGCGCGGCGCGGTCCGGCTGACCGGCAACGCGGCCGGCGAACACGGGCTGGCGCTGGCCGGCAACCGGATCACCGGGGCGCTCTCCTGCACCGGCAACGGCCGGGTGGCCGACTTCGGGGCCCGCAACGAGATCCGTGGACTGCGGTCGGGTGACTGCGCCCGGCTCTGACCCGACCGGCTGACGCCCTGTGTGGTGGGACGGTGCTCCGGCATCGTCCCACCACGGCCGAGCCGGACCGTCAGGGTCGGCGCAGCACGCCGCCGTACTCGTAGAACCGGGTCTCCTCCGCGCCCTTGCCCAGGTAGGGCCGGAGCGCCTCGTCGACCGGCGCCAGCGGCGGCTGGGTCGGGTCCGGACGCCAGGTCTTCACGTTGACCAGCCCCGGCTCGACCGGCTCGAAGTCGCGGACGAACTCCGCCACCTCGTCGACCATGCGGTTCTTCCAGGTGATGCCCATCTTCTTCACCATCGCGTTGCCGGCGTCCACCCCGGCCTGGTCCGTGCCGGCCAACTGCGAGTAGCCCAGGTAGCTGTCCGGGGCCATCGCCTCGCGCAGCACCGCCAGCAGGTGGCGGATCTTGTCGTCGTCGACGATGGAGTGGGTCACCGAGAAGAGCAGCACCGCGACCGGCCGGGAAAAGTCGATCATCTCGCGGACGTCCTCGTCGGCCAGGATCTTCTCCGGCTCGGTGACGTCGGCGGCGATCACCCGGGTCGTCGCGTCGTCGGCCAGCAGCGCCCGCCCGTGCGCCAGCACGATCGGGTCGACGTCGACGTAGACCACCCGGGCGTCGGGCTGGAACTCCTGCGCCACCTGGTGCACGTTCGCCTGGGTCGGCAGCCCGCTGCCCAGGTCGAGGAACTGCGTGATGCCGAGGTCGCGGGCGAGGAATCGGACGGCCCGATAGAGGAAGAGCCGGTTCTCCCGGGTCACGTCCAGACTGGCCGGGTACTGCGAGTTGACGAACTGCACGGCCGCCCGGTCCACCGGGAAGTTGTCCTTGCCGCCGAGCGAATAGTCGTACATCCGGGCCGAGGTCGGGACGTCGATCGGGAAGGCGGGGTAGCCTCCGTCGTTTGGCGCGGTCACGAGATCAGCTCCGTACGAATCGAGGGGACGGAACACCAGGGTAGCGGTTCCGTCGACCCTCCCTTTGCGAGTGTCGGCCAGAGTGCGTGTCCCGCTCAGCGA
This sequence comes from Plantactinospora sp. BB1, assembly GCF_003030385.1. Lineage (NCBI taxonomy): Bacteria > Bacillati > Actinomycetota > Actinomycetes > Micromonosporales > Micromonosporaceae > Plantactinospora > Plantactinospora sp. BB1. The sequence goes on from NZ_CP028159.1 coordinate 460,054, forward strand.
CCGCAGCCCACCCGGTGTGACGCCAGCGCGATGTCGTCGAGCCAGAGGTCGAAGTGGTCCGGGGTGGGACCGCCCTGGTAGAGCTGCCAGCCGATCTTCACCGTGTCGGCCTGCGGCAGGACGAAGTCGACCGGGTTGCCGCCGTGCTCGGTGGTGGTGACCGTCATCTCCGGCTGGGCGACGCCGTCGATCCAGACCGCGACCCGGTTGTCGGTTGCGTCCCACTGCCACTCGAAGCACTGCCAGCGGTCCTCGACGGTGGGTGCGGACTCCCGCCAGTTGGTCCAGTCACCGGTGGGGCCGCCGTCGGCACCGACACCCCAGTACGAGCCGCCGAGCGGTGGCGCCCACTGGCCGCCGATCGGGCGTACCACCTCGGCACTGCCCGACCCGGTCGCCTCGACCAGGGTGAAGTGGGCCCAGTCCGGCGCGGTCGGGAAGGCGTCCACCTTCAACCGGATCCGGCCGTAGAAGCTGTTGCCCGGCGCGGCGAAGTCGTCCACCTTGAGGAAGGCCCGGCCGTTGCCCTCGGTGTGCACCCGCAGCACCTTGTCGCGCCGCTGCCGCTCCACCGTCAGGGTGCCGTCCTTGGTGTCGATGCCCCAGGCCAGCGAGGCGGCGCCACCGGTGGGCAGCCGTTCGAAATCCTCGCAGAAGAGCAGCGTACGGGGACCGCAGCCGCCGTGGCCGCCACCGTGCCCGGCCGGGCCGCCGCCGGCCTGCGCGGCGCCGCCGCTGGCCAGCACCGCGGCGGCGGTGAGGAGGATGAGGGGAAACCGTTTCGTCAGCCGGACCATGGCGCAAGAGCATGACAGATATCGATGAATGGCGCCACCCGGTGCGACCGGTTCCGCACCCAACGCATCGACATCGACCATGTTCTTTGATTCACTGGGAGGCCCCGGCCGTGCTCCGGTGCCGCACCGCACCGCGCGTACCCGTACGTGCCCGCACCGGCCGGCGGCACGTGGCGGAGGTGTGTCTCATGAGCAGTGGGTCCGGATCGGACTCGCCCACGGTCGACGTCCCCACCCCGGGGGTGTCCCGGCGTGGAGTGCTGCACCGGACGGCGGTCGCGTCGGCCGGGCTGGCCGTCGGCGCGACCGCCGGGCCGGCGATCGGCGCCGGGCTGGCCGAACCCGCCGGGGCGGCGCCGGCACCCGAACCGGCCCGCGCCGCGACCGTCGAGATCACCCTGCTGGTCAACGGCCGCACCGAGCGGCTGCGGATCGACTCCCGGGTGACCCTGCTCGACGCGCTGCGCGAGCGGCTCGGGCTGACCGGCTCGAAGAAGGGCTGCGACCGGGGTCAGTGCGGCGCCTGCACGGTGCACGTCGACGACCGTCGGGTGCTCGCCTGCCTGACCCTGGCGGCGACTACCGCCGGCCGACGGGTCACCACCGTGGAAGGGCTGGCCGACGGCGACCAACTGCACCCGGTGCAGCAGGCGTTCATCGACTGCGACGCCTTCCAGTGCGGGTTCTGCACCTCGGGGCAGATCATGTCGGCGGTCGCGCTGCTCGACGAGGGGCACACCGGCTCCGACGACGAGATCCGCGAACACATGTCCGGCAACATCTGCCGCTGCGGGGCGTACGAGAACATCGTGGCCGCCGTCCGGACGGCCCGGCGCAGTGGGGCGGACCGATGAAGCCCTTCGACTACACGACCGCGCAGGACGTGTCGCAGGCGCTGGCCGGCGGCGGTGCCGGCACGGCGTACCTGGCCGGCGGGACCACGCTGGTGGACCTGATGAAGCTCGAGGTGATGACCCCGCGCCAGGTGGTGGACATCAACCGGCTGCCGCTGCGCGGCGTCTCCGCCGACCGGGACGGGCTGCACGTCGGCGCGCTGGAACGGATGAGCGACGTCGCCGGGCACCGGCTGGTGACCGCCGGCTACCCGGTGATCGCCCAGGCCCTGCTGCGCAGCGCCTCACCGCAGTTGCGCAACATGGCGAGCATCGGCGGCAACCTGCTGCAACGGGTCCGCTGCGGCTACTTCCGGGACACCAGCACCGGCTGCAACAAGCGCCAGCCCGGCTCCGGCTGCCCGGCCGTCGACGGCGAGAACCGCGGCCACGCGATCCTCGGCACCAGCGACTCCTGCGTCGCCACCCACCCCAGTGACCTGGCGGTGGCCCTGGTCGCGCTGGACGCCCGCGTCCGGCTGGTCGGCCGGGGCGGCACCCGGGACGTCCGGCTCGCCGACTTCTACCTGCTGCCCGGCGACACCCCGGAGCGGGAGCACGACCTGCGTCCGGGCGAACTGGTCACCCGGGTCACCGTGCCGCCGCTGCCCTGGGCCACCCGATCGGCGTACCTGAAGATCCGGGACCGGCAGTCGTACGAGTTCGCCCTCGCCTCGGCGGCGGTGGCGCTGGACCTGCGCGCTGGCGTGGTCCGGGACGTACGGGTGGCGGTCGGCGGGGTCGGCACCCGGCCCTGGCGGCTGCCGGCGGTGGAGGACGCGCTGCGCGGCAAGGCTGCCCGGCCGGAGGTGTTCGAGGCGGCCGCCGCCCTGGCGGTCGAGTCGGCCCGGCCGCTGGCGCACAACCGGTTCAAGACGACGCTGGTCCGGCGCACCATCGTGCGCGCCCTGACGAACCTGGTGGGGTCGAAATGAGCGGCGCTGCACGGACGGTCTCGGTCAACCGGGTCGACGGCCGACTCAAGGTCACCGGCGGCGCCCGGTACGCCGCCGACCAGCCGGTCGAACGGCTCGCCCACGGCTACCTGCTGGTCAGCACGATCGCCCGGGGCACCATCCGGGCGATGGACGTGGCCGCCGCCGAGGCCGCCCCGGGGGTACTCGCCGTCTACACCCCGTTCCGCTCGCTGGCGCTGCTCGGCACCGGCACCCCGTTCAGCGTCGGGCACAGTTGGCTGCCGTTGCAGGACACCGAGGTGCACTATCACGGCCAGGCGATCGGGCTGGTGGTGGCGGAGACGTTCGAGCAGGCCCGGGACGCGGCCGCACTGGTCCGGGCCGACTACGACGTACGGCCACCGGCGGTCTCGCTCGCCGACGGCATCCCCGGGGCCACCGACCCCGGCCCGATCACCGGCGAGCCGGCCCGACTGGAGTTCCTGGCCGACGGGGTCGGTTCGATCGACGAGGCGCTGGCGGCCAGCGAGGTGACCGTCTCCGGCACCTACCAGCAGCCGGGCAAGCACCACAGCGCGATGGAGCCGCACGCCTGCGTCGCCGCCTGGCAGGACGGCGCCCTGACCCTCTACACCGGCACCCAGAGCGCGTCGCTGACCGTCGGCGCGATGGCGGCGGCGCTCGGCGTCGAGGCGGCCAAGGTGCGGGTGGTCAGCCCGCACGTCGGGGGCGGCTTCGGCAACAAGATCGCCACCTGGGCGCATCCGCTGCTCGCCGCGGCTGCCGCGCGTACGCTGGGCCGGCCGGTGAAGGTGGTGCTGACCCGGGAGCAGACCTTCACGGTCAGCGGAAACCGCTCCGCCGTACGCCAGACGGTGAGCCTGGGTGCCCGCCGGGACGGCACGCTGGTCGCGATCAAGCACCAGGTCTGGTCCAGCCAGTCCGCCTCGGGCGGCATCTTCGAGAACTCGGCGCACACCACCTCGCGCTACCTCTACAAGACGGAGAACCTGCACCTCGACCAGAAGATCGTGACGCTGGACGTGCCGCCGCCGACCTGGATGCGGGCGCCCGGCCAGGAGTCCGGCTCCTTCGCGCTGGAGACCGCGCTCGACGAACTCGCCGCCGAGCTGCGGCTGGATCCGGTCGAGCTGCGGTTGCGCAACAGCGCCACGGTCTATCCGGGCCGGAACGTGCCGTGGTCCAGCAAGCACCTGGACGAGTGCTACCGGGTCGGCGCGCAGCGGTTCGGCTGGGCCCGGCGCAACCCGACGCCCGGTGCCGTCGTACGCGGCGAGTGGCTGGTCGGGATGGGGGTGGCCACCGCCAACTATCCCGGCGAGCGGTTCCCGGCCTCGGTGCAGGTGCGGTTCCGGCCCGACGGCGACGTCTCGGTCGCCAGCGCCACCGCCGACCTCGGCACCGGAATGTGGACGGTGCTGGCGGTGCTCGGTGCGGAGGCGCTCGGCCTGCCGGTCTCCCGGATCCGCAGCGACCTCGGCGACTCCACCCTCGCCGCCAACATCGGCTCGTTCGGCTCGGCCTCCACCGCGAGTACCGGCCCGGCGGTGGCCGCCGCCGCCGAGGCGGCGAAGACGGCGCTGATCACCCTCGCCGTGACCGACGAGCGGTCGCCGCTGCACGGGGTGCCCGCCGCCGACGTCCGGTACGACCGGGGTGAACTCGTCGCCCCCGACCGGCGGATCGGCTTTCCGGAGCTGCTCCGCGCGGTCGGGTCGGAGGGGGTCGAGGCGACCGGCAGCGCGGGTCCCGGCCCGGAGCACGGGCAGTACGCCTTCACCTCGTTCGGCGCGCACTTCTGCGAGGTACGGGTCAACCGGTTGACCGGTGAGCCCCGGCTGAGCCGGATGACCACGGTGATCGACGGCGGCGCGATCATCAACGCCAAGACCGCCCGCAGCCAGATCATCGGCGGCGTCATCTTCGGCATCGGCCAGGCGCTGCTGGAGGGTGCCGCCGTCGAGCCGGAGACCGGCCGGATCGCCAACGGCAACTTCGCCGACTACCTGCTGCCGGTCAACGCCGACGTACCCCCGATCGACGTGCATTTCCTCGACCACCCGGACCTGCTGTTCAACCCGCTCGGTGCCCGGGGGATCGGCGAGATCGGCACGGTCGGGGTCGCCGCCGCGATCGGCAACGCCGTCTACAACGCCACCGGGCGGCGGATCCGGGAGCTGCCGATCAGCCTGGACAAGCTGCTCGACTGAGCAGGGCACGTCGACCGGACGCGAATCCGAAAGGACGCTGGTTTCGCCAGGGACCCCACCGGGGTCGGCTCGTCTGCCAGGATGGGCGGATCATGCCCGATCCACCCACGGAGAGGAGACCGGTGACCTGGTCCGAGATGCTCGCCTACTGCCTGGCGAAGCCGGGTGCCTGGCAGGACGAGCCGTGGGAGGGCGACGTGGTGGCGAAGGTCGGGCCGAAGGTCTTCGCCTTCCTCGGCCAGGAGTCGCGGTCCAGCGTCGGCGTCAAGTGCGGCCCGAACCGGGAGGTGGCCGACGAGTGGCTGCACCGGTTTCCGGACGACGCGTCGGTGATGGCCTACATAGGGCGGTCCGGTTGGAACACCCTGCGGCTCGGTGCGGGGATCCCCGACGACGAACTGCGGGAGGCGGTGGACGCCTCCTATTCGGCGGTCGTCGCCAAGCTGCCCAAACGCGACCGCCCGACGACCTGACCCGCCGCAGCTCGCAGCGGGAGGCCGCCGGGCGGGGTCGCGGCGGGTCAGTCGTCGGGCGGTCGCAGCAGCTCAGCCGTCGGGCGGTCGCAGTGGCTCAGCCGTCGGGCGGTCGCAGCGGCTCAGCCGTCGGGCGGTCGCAGCGGCTCAGCCGTTGGCGGGGGCGGGCAGCGCCGGTCCGGGGAACCCGGCGGGCAGCGGTGCGTCGGCCGGTACCGGCTGCTCGGTCTCGGCCCGGCGGCGTTCGCGGACGGCACGGCGACCGGAGGGCACCAGCAGGGCCGCCACCATGGCGGCCAGGGAGAGCACGGTGAGCATCGCGAAGCCGTGGGTGAAGCCGGCCTCCCGGGGCAGCCCGCTCGGCTGCGGGTTCGCGGTGACGACGCTGCTCATCACCGCCGCGCCGATCGCGCCGCCGATGGTGCGGATGTTGGCGTTCATTCCGGTCGCGGCCCCGGTCTGGCTGGCCGGGACGTTCCGGACCACCAGGTTGGTCATCGAGGAGAAGGCGAGCCCGATGCCGAGGCCGAAGAGGCCGGCGGCGAAGCCGATCTGCCAGCGCGCGTCGTGGGCGACCACCAGGGAGGCGCCGGAGAGGGTACTGAGTGCGGTGCCGGTGGCGAGTTGGGCCCGGGCGCTGAACCTCGGCTCCAGCCGCCCGCTGACCAACCCGGCCACGAACATGGTGACCAGCATCGGCAGCATCAGCAGGCCGGCGGCGGTGATGCTGGCGCCGAACCCGTACCCGGCGCTCGTCGGGGCCTGCACGAACTGCGGCAGGAAGGCGTAGATGGCGAACATGGCCGCGCCGTAGAGCAGCGCCACGAGGTTGGTGGTCCAGACGCCGGGGTGGCGCATCATCCGCATGTCGATCAGCGGGTTGGCCGAGCGGCTCTCCAGTACGACCCAGCCGAGCAGGCCGGCGACGGCCAGGGCCAGCAGGCCGAGTACCCGGCCGGAGCCCCAGCCCCACTCGGGGGCCTTGCTGACCCCGAGCAGGAGCGCGACCAGCCAGCCGGCCAGGAGTACGGTGCCGGGCCAGTTGATCCGTCCGGGGGTGCGCACCGGTGACCGGGGTACGAACAGGTACGCCGCCAGCGCGGTCGCCGCGACGACGATCAGCGGAATCCAGAACAGCCAGCGGTAGTCGAGCGCGGCGACGATCGGCCCGGCCGTCACCACGCCGAGCCCGCCGCCCACGGCGATGATCGCCGACATCGCGCCGATGGCCGAGGACATCCGGCTGGCCGGGAACTCGTCCCGGATGATCCCGAACGAGAGCGGGAAGACGGCGCCACCGACGCCCTGCACCACCCGGGCCACCAGCAGTACGCCGATGTTCGGGGCGAGCGCGGCGACCAGCGAGCCGGCGGCGATGGCGGCCAGCGAGACGACCAGCATGCGTTCCTTGCCGACCATGTCCCCGATCCGGCCCAGGATCGGCGTGAAGATCGACGCAGACAGCAGGTACGCGGTCAGCACCCAGGTGACGGTGTTCGGCGAGGTGTGCAGGTCGTGCTGGATCGTCGGTAGTACCGGGCTGATCAGCGACTGCAACATCGCGAAGAAGCCGGCGCCGGCGGCGAGGACGGCGAAGGTCGCCCGCCGGGAGGCGGGGCGGATGAACCGGGTCACGGATGGAACTCCCATGTGTTGGTGCTTCGAGGCCCGATCGGGGATCGGAGGCCGGCCGGGCTCACCGGTCGACGGTCCGCCCGTCGGCTGGGCGTGGGTCCGTGCGCCCTGGGTGCTTCGGCCCGGTGTAGCGCGTCGTCCGGTCGATCGCGCTGCCGGGCCCACCCGAGGTAGGCACTGCCGGGCCAACCCGAGGTAGGCGGCGCCGTCGGACCCGCCCGAGGTAGGCACTGCCGGGCCAACCCGAGGTAGGCGGCGCCGTCGGACCCGCCCGAGGTACGGTATGCGGAGGCACGACTCCGGTATTGGCGTTCCGGAGGGGTGCCTCCGCATAAACGTAGCGGAGGGGTACCTCCGCTTGCAACCGGGACGGGGTGACGTGTGCCATGACCAGCTCCGGTTCGACGCCCGCGAACCTCGCCGGCCGGCCCAGACGGGCGGATGCGCGGCGAAACCGCCAGGCCCTGGTCTCGGCCGCCCAGGAGGTGTTCGCCGAGCACGGCGCGGCCGGTTCGCTGGAGGAGGTCGCCCGGCGGGCGGGGGTCGGCATCGGCACCCTCTACCGACACTTCCCCACCCGGCGGGACCTCTTCGAGAGCCTCTATCTCGACGAGGTCGAGGCGCTCGCCCGCACCGCCACCGAGCTGGCCGACCAGCCACCCTGGGAGGCCCTCGCCGGCTGGCTGCGGCGGTTCGTCGGATACACCGTGACGAAACGGGCGCTCGCCGAGGAGCTGTCACACGATTCGGAGTTCTTCCAGAGCTGCCGGATCGAGATCTACGCGGCCGGCGAGCCGCTGCTGGCCCGGGCCCAGGCCGCCGGGGTCGTCCGGGCGGACGTGAGTTTCGACGACACGGTACGGCTGCTCAGCGGGATCACCAAGGTCCAGTACACCGATCCGGGGCAGTTGGAGCGGGTGCTCGGGGTCGCCCTCGACGGCCTGCACGCCCCCGGCTCCGACCAGCCCGGCAGATAACACTCCGGCTGCGGGATCGGTGGGTGCGGGACCGGCGGGCCGACGGGGGTCGCGCGGGTCAGCGCCGGGCCACCCGACGACGCGGCAGGCGGCGGACGGTCAATGTGTCATCCCTCCGCCCACGTTGAGCACCACCACTCCGGCGACGATGAGGCCGATTCCGGCGATCTTGGTCAGGGTGATCGGCTCGCCGAGGAAGGTGGCGCCGATCGCGACGATCGCCGCCGTACCGAGGCCGGACCAGATCGCATAGGCGACGCCGACCGGCACCTGCCGGACCGCCTGGGAGAGCGCCACGAAGGAGACCAGGTAGCCGGCGAGGCAGGCCACCGTCGGCCAGAGCCGGGTGAACCCGTGGGTCGCCTTGAGGGTACTGGTCGCGAAGACCTCGGCACCGATCGCCACGAACAGGAACAGGTAGGCGAGCATGACATTCCTCCCGGCCGGTCTTGCCCAAGGTACTAGCCAGGCAGGCGTCGGAGTCGGGTAGCTGGGTCAGGTTGGACTGCGGGTAGAGGTCGCCTCTCGGCTGGCAGCCCTGCTAAGACGGAAGCCGCTGGCCATCGTCTGTTCCATGATCCTCCGCCACGTCACCGTTGACCCTGCCGACTCGTACCAACTGGCGACGTTCTGGAGCAGCGCGACTGGATGGCCCATATCGGACGTGGAGGAGCCGGGTGACGACGAGGTGCTCATCGTCGACCGATGGCACCAGTAATTCTCTCGGATCGATAGAGCGCCGTGCCGGGAACGGTCAGCGGGCCAGGCTGTTCAGGTACCGCTCGACGTTGGTGTAACCGTCCGCGCCGTAGTCGTCGCCGTCGGCGGCGTTCGCCGGGTTGAGCCCGGCAGACCGCTCCCAGACGTCCGGCATGCCGTCCCGGTCGCCGTCGGCCGGGACGGTGCCGCCGGCTAGCGTCCCGAACCCGCCCACGGCGGCGGGGTCGGTGATGATCGCACCCGTCTGGCGGGTCAGTTCGGCGATCAGCCGACGGTCGACGGCGTCCCGGCGCAGGGCGGCGCCGGCCTGCTCGACGACCGCCGCGTGCGCCGCCGCCGCCGAGGACGTCGGTACGGCCGGGAACGCGAACGGTACCGGCTCCACCACGACGGTGCCGAGGTCTGCCGTGGTCGTGGCCCGGCCGTCCAGGGTGCCGTCCCTGTCCTCGTCGTAGTAGTTGCCGGCCGCGTAGATGTGGAAGTTCAGATTGCCCCGGGTGAACGGGCCGCCGGAGCCGGTCGACGGGCCCTTGACGAAGTAGTTGCCGATGACGTTGGCGTCGCTGCGACCGGCCGAGTCCCCCTCGATGTACGCGTCGGAACCCCAGTTGTAGACGACGTTGTTGACGAACTGGTTGCGGCCCTTGACCTTGGGGTTCCGGGTCTTGTTGTGTGCGTACAGGTTGCGGTAGAGGGTCACCCCGTCGCTCTGGATCAGTCCGCCGCAGGAGTGCGGGTCGAGCCCTTCGGAAATGATCGAGTTCTGCACGGTGATGTTCGTGCTGCTGTTGATGGAGAAGTTCTCGTCCCGCCCCCAGGACACCGACACGTGGTCGAAGATCTGGTTGCTGCCCTCGTTGATGGTGATGCCGTCGCGGTTCTGGTTCGGCGTCAACCCGTGCCGGAACCGCATGTAGCGGACGATCACGTTGTCCGCGTTGGAGAGCGACACCTGGTATCCCCGGGTCGCGACGCCGTCGCCCGGCGCGGTCTGCCCGGCCACGGTGATGTTGCTCTTGATGCTCAGCGGCGAGGCCAGGTCGATGTACCCGCCGACGTCGAACACCACGATCCGGGGGCCCTGGCTGACCGCGTCCCGAAACGAGCCGGCACCGGAGTCGTTGAGGTTCGTCACGTGGTAGACCGCACCACCCCGCCCACCGGTCACGGCGGCGCCGAACCCGACCGCGCCGGGGAAGGCCGGCGCCGCCGCCAGCGTCCCGGGCTGCTCGGCCCGTGCGGCGGCGGGCGGGGCGGCAGTCGACGACACCGGGGTGGCGGCCAGCATCACCGCTGTCCCGTAGCACACGAGCAGGGTGCGGGTGCGGGCTCCTCGCGACACGACACTCTCCCTGACAAACGTCGAAGGGCTTCGATATTGAAAGGTATCAAGCCTTCTTCCGGCAGGTCAACGCCCCGGAACCCGCCGACGTCCGGACAGGGTGCCGGTCGGAACGGTCCCGTCGCCGCGACACCGGTCCGACCCGTCGGTGTTCAGATCCAGACGTCGACGGCGCCCGCCCACCCTGGTCACAGGCCCGGCCCCATGCGCCCTGGTCACACCCCTCCACCATCATCTGGCGCCAGCCGAGCGCGGCCGGCGCCCGATTCTGTCTCCGCTCGTACCGGTGCGAAGGCGGACGACAGCAATGGCCCACCCCACCACAGCGCCACGACCGAGGAGCCGCCGCCCGTGCGCGCCACCCAACTGGGAGGCGTACGCTCCGTGGCCTGCCTCCTGCGTCGGCCGACGTCCGAGTGTGCCGATGACGGGACTCGGTAACTTACCGGGCCGCCTCCCGGAGTTCGCTCAGCCACTCGATGCCGAGGCTCTGGCCGTCGGGGAATTGGTCCTCACGATCCCAGCGCCAGGTAGTGATCATCGCCAGCATGAGGGTCCGGCAATCTCGGAGCAGGTGGTGATCGACGCCCGGGTAAGAATTTCCGACCTCGTCGGGTGCGTGGGCCAGGTCAAACTCGATCGGCCCCCGGCAGCACGTCTCGAAGTCGATGAAGAGCAGGCCGATCGGGGTCGAGAGCAGGTTGCCCGGGTGAGGTTCGCCGTGCAGCAGTTGTTCGGCTCGGCCGCTATCGCCGACCGTTTCGCGCAGGCGGTCCAACGTGCCGGCGAGAAAATTCCGGTCCGCGTCGGCTAGCTTCGGCGTTCGGTCGTGGTCCGCCACGAGCGTCTGGGCCTCGGAAACCCGGTCCGTGAAGTGCGGGGTGGGCAGGTCGACCCGGCGCATTCCGGCGTGCAGACGTTCGAGCGCTCTGGCGTAATCCGCGGGTGGGATCGCTTGAGTAGTCACCGGTTCGTAATAGGTCCACAGAGTGACCACGTAGTCGTCCCAGACGAAGACCTCGGGTGCTTCCAGCGCGGCCACCGGGCTCCCGACCTCGAACAGTCGCTTAGCGATATCCACTTCAAGCTGGGCGCACTGGTGCGCCGCCGGTGCCACCTGTGCCAGCACGTCGCAGGGCTGCAGACGCAGGGTGAGCTTGTTCGAGTTGTGCAGGACTGCGGCGTCGTAGGCGGTCAGGCCGAGCGATGAGGCGATCGACATGGCTGCCTGTGTTGCCCGCCGGGCCGCATGCGCCTGCATCGGAGCACCGTAACTCAGCGCTTTCGGCGCAGCAGCGCCATTCGGTCCCCCTGCGGCCGGAAGCCCGCGTGACCAGCACGGTCGACGTCACCACCACCGAGCTGGCTATCCACTGCGACGACGGCACCCGCACCATCCGACGCATCACCAAGCAACCCCTCACCCAGACCGAAGCCCGCCGACCCGCAAACAGCATCCAGTCACCGCATGACAACGAGCCAGCCTCCCGGGCCGGCGAATGTTTCAATCTGCACGTGGAAGAGCAGGAGATCTGGTTGCAGCGCCTACCCGCCGAGGTCAGAACCCAGGCACGACAGTTGGCAGCCGTACTGGAAGAACTCGGCTGCGCCGACCCCCACGGGTGGACCCGTTCCGAGATCGAGGAGAACCTTCCGCAGCTTGCCCGCTACCGATTCCTACGCACACTCTGGCCACAGATGATCGACAGCTGGCACGACGGGGCCCTCGATGCGGGAGCAAGCCAGCCCGATCTCACCCAGCTAGCCCGAGCCGTGGCCTACGAAACAGTGTTCGCGATGTTCCAGCACCTCGGCGACGACGAGCGGGCCACCGCCGAGGTCCCGTCCTGGACGCTGGCCGAGATCAGCCGCACCGGTCACATCACCGGACGACAACTCGACGGCCTCCACGAAGACCTCCTCGCCCTCGACCCCCCTCCGGCCGAGAAGGCCAGGACCTCTGGAGTTAGTAACAACCCCGCAAGGTCGACCCGAGCGCACAGATCACCTGTCAAACATCAGCTGGCACTGGGCAGCAGGGCAGGACCGAGAACCGCAGCTAGGGCGCGCCCAGCTCCTCCTCGGCGTAGAGCCGGGTGACGGTCTCGGCGACGCAGCAGGGCTTGCCGCCCCGCTCCGGCTCGACGGTGACCCGGAGGACCACCTGCGCCCCGCCACCGGCGACCGGATCCACCTGGAGCAGTTCCGCGCCGGCCCGAACCGCGTCCCCGGTACGCAGCGGCGCGGGGAAACGCACCCGGTTCAGCCCGTAGTTGATCGCCAGCCGGATCCGCTCGACCCGGTAGAGCTGACCGACCAGCACCGGCAGCAGGGAGAGGGTGAGGAAGCCGTGCGCCACCGTCGTCCCGTACGGGCCGGTGGCCGCCCGCTCCGGGTCGACGTGGATCCACTGGTGGTCCCCGGTGGCGTCGGCGAACGCGTTCACCCGGTCCTGCTCGATCCGGTGCCACGGGCCGGGGCCGAGCTGCTCGCCGACCGCCCCGGCGAGTTCGGTGAGGGAGGCGAAGGTCCTCATTCCAGATGCCCTCCGAGCTTGGTGTAACCGCGGAGCAGGTCCCGCGAGATGATGAGCCGTTGCATCTCGTCCGTGCCCTCGAAGATGCGCAGCAGCCGGACCTGCCGGTACCAGCGTTCGATCGGCAGTTCCCGGGTGTAGCCCATGCCGCCGTGGATCTGCATCACCCGGTCGACCACCCGGTTGACCATGCCGGCGCCGTAGAGCTTCGCCATCGAGGTGGCGTGCCGGGAGTCGCTACCGGTGTCGACGGTCCAGGCGGCCCGGAGCACCAGCCAGCGGGCCGCCTCCAGCTCGGTCTCCGAGTCGGCGATCATCCACTGGATCGCCTGGTTGGCGCCGATCGGCTTGCCGAAGGTCTGCCGGGTGTTGGCGTACTCGATCGCCATCCCGAGGGCGCGTTCGGCGATGCCGAGGGCGTGCGACGGGATCAGGTAGCGTCCCTTGCCGATCCAGCGCATGCCGAGGGCGAAGCCCTGGCCCAGCTCGCCGAGGATGTTGCGGTGCGGCACGCGTACGTCGTCGAAGACCAGCGACGCCGGCCCGCCCTCCCCCATCGTCTGGATGGGTTCGGAGGTCCAGCCCATCGCCCGGTCCACCAGGAACGCGGTCGCGCCGCCCTCGTGCACCTTGCGGTCCGGGTCGGTCACCGCGACGACGATGGCGAAGTCCGCGTCGTTGCCGTTGGTGATGAAGGTCTTCTCGCCGCGCAGCACCCAGTCGTCGCCGTCGCGCCGGGCCCGCAGCCGGATGTTGGCCACGTCCGAGCCGGCGCCCGGTTCGGTGATGGCGAAGCAGGAGATCCGGTCGCCCTCGATGGTGGGGATCAGGAACTCCTCGCGCTGCGCCGCGTCGGCCTCGAAGAGGATGTTGTCCGCCTCGCCGCCGAACCGGAACGGTACGAAGCTGCGCCCGATCTCGGTCCAGATCAGCGACTGGGTGACGGCGGGCAGCGCCATCCCGCCGTACTCCTCGGGGGTGTCCAGGCCCCAGAAGCCGAACGCCTTCGCCTTGAGCTGGAGTTCCCGCAGCTCGTCGCGGCGCAGTCCGGGCTGGTGGGCGCGTTCCCGGCGCAGCACCTCCGACTCCAGCGGCATCACCTCGTTGCGGATGAACGCCCGGGCGGTGTCCCGGATCGCCCGCTCCTCGTCACCGAGCGAGAAGTCCATGGTGTCGTCCTCTCCCCGAGCAGCGGTTAGCGTGCGCCGCCGTTGACGTAGAGCGTCTGGCCGCTGACGTAGGAGGCGTCGTCGCTGGCCAGGAAGGCGATCACCGCCGCGACCTCCTCCGGCTGGCCGACCCGGCGCAGCGGGGTCTGCTCGGCCGCGTACTTCTGGTGCTCGGCGGGGGTGGCGCCGACCCGCTCGGCGGTGGCCGCGGTCATCGCGGTGGCGATGTAACCGGGTGCGACGGCGTTGACGGTGATGTCGAAGGGGCCGAGTTCGATCGCCAGGGTGGCGGTGAGCCCCTGCACCCCGGCCTTGGCCGCCGCGTAGTTGACCTGGCCCCGGTTGCCGAGCGCGGAGCGGCTGCTGAGGTTGACGATCCGGCCGTACTTCGCCTTCACCATGTGCCGCTGCGCCGCCTGGCAGCAGTGGAACATGCTGGTCAGGTTGGTGGTGATCACCGCGTCCCACTCGTCGGCCGGCATCTTGAACAGCAGGTTGTCCCGGGTGATCCCGGCGTTGTTCACCAGCACGTCGAGCCGGCCGTACGCCGCGACGACCTCGTCGAAGGTGGCCGACACCGCCGCGCCGTCGGTGACGTCGCAGCCGTACCCGCTGGCTTTTCCGCCGGCCTGGACGATCTCGTCGGCGGTCTGCCGCGCCCGCTCGGCGGCCAGGTCGACGACGGCCACGGTGGCGCCCTCGGCGGCCAGTCGCCGCGCGGTGGCCGCACCGATCCCCTGGGCCGCCCCGGTGACGACGGCGACCCGGTCGGCGAATCTGCCCACGTTGCACTCCTCGCTGGTGACTTCGGGTGACCGGGAGCGCGTCTCCGAGCGGAGCGCCGCCCTGCCGGCAACCCGGGCCGGCGGTGTCCCGGCCGTTGCCCGCTAAACTAGCGCTGGAAGTTTTCCCGCGCCAGTCCCCCACCCGACCCCCCAGCCAATGGCCCGTCCATAGCCCCGAGCAGGAGGGCGACCGAGCATGCCGCGACCTCGTCAGGCCCTGTTGAGCCGGCAGCGGATCGTCGAGGCCGCCGCCGCGCTGATCGACGCTGAGGGGCTGACGGCGCTCTCCACCCGCCGCCTGGCGACCGAACTCGGGGTACGCGGCCCGTCGCTCTACAACCACTTCGCCACCAAGGACGAGATCCTCGACGCGGTCGCCGACGCCATCACGGCAGAGGTCGACGTCTCCTACTTCGCCAGCCACGACTGGCGGGACGCGCTGCGGCTCTGGGGGCACTCCTACCGGCGGGCGCTCGCCGCGCACAGCAACATCGTGCCGTACCTGGCCCAGGGGCCGGGGCGGCGGCCGGCGGCGCTGGCGATGGCGGACGCTGTCTACGGGGGGCTGGTCAGGGCGGGCTGGCCGCCGGCCCGGGCCACCCACATCGGCGCGCTGATGCGCTATTTCGTCGCCGGTTCGGCGCTCGGCTCGTTCGCCCGGGGCTTCGTCGAGGACCCGCGGCTCTACGCCGCGCATCCGCACCTGGGTCAGGCACACCGGCTCGCCGAGCACCAGCGCAGCGTCGACGAGGGCGCCTTCGCGCTCGGCCTGGACGCCCTGATCGACGGTCTGGCCCGGACCTACGAGCGGATCGTCGGCCCGCTGCCACCGCTGCCGGAAACACCGCTGCCGGAAACACCGCTGTCGGAAAGCTGACCGGCGTCCCCGTCGCGGCCGGGGGTTCGCCGCGACGGGGACGCCGATCCGCTTGGCTGTCAGGTGTTGTTGGCCAGGGCCTTGGCTGTCAGGTGTTGTTGGCCAGGGCCTTGGCTGTCAGGTGTTGTTGGCCAGGGCCAGCAGCCGGTCCCGGGCGCCGTTGAACCAGTCCCGGTCCACCGCGCCGGAGATCCCCGGCACGCTGCCGGTCGAGGTGTACTGCCACATCGTGTAGAAGCCCCAGCCGGCGGGCAGGGCGCCCGGCGCGCTCGCCCAGCGGGCGATCCACAGCGGACTCGTACCGGCGAAGCCGGAGTAGTTGCCGGTGCAGCTGCTCCACCAGCTCGTGGTGGTGTAGATGACGGCGTGCCGGCCGGTACGCGCCCGGTAGGTGTTCAGGAAGTCGCGGATCCAGGCGACCATGCCGCTCTGGGAGAGCCCGTGGCAGCCGGCCTCCAGGTCGAGCGCGCCGGGCAGGGTGAGGTTGTCCGCCGACCAGGCACCGCCGTTGCTGGCGAAGTAGTTGGCCTGGGCGGCGCCGCTGGAGGCGGCCGGGCGGGCGAAGTGGTAGGCGCCCCGGATCACCCCGGCGGCGTGCGCGGCCGGATAGTTGGTGTTGAACCGCGAGTCCTTGAAGGTGGTGCCCTCGGTGGCCTTGATGTAGGCCCACTGGATGCCGGCGTTGCGCACGCTGGTCCAGTTGATCGCGCCCTGGTAGTGCGACACGTCGATGCCGGGGGTCGTCGCGGCCTGGGCGGGGCCGGCGGTGACCGCGAGGGTGGCGGCGACCAGCGCGGCCACGGTGAGCACGGAGCTGAGCAGGTGGCCCGGGCGGGTGGCCCGGCGTCCGGAGTCGCTCATCGATCCTCCCGATGGGGGTATGGAGGGTATCGACGCCCATAGTTGAAGATATCTGTCTATGATCGCAAGAGGTTTCGTAGTTAATTTTCCCGATCAGTCCGCCGGCTCGGCGGCGCAGGGCCCGTCGTGGTCGGCCCGCGATGCGCAGCGGCGACCACCGGGCAACAGCAGGTCACAGCAAACCCGATGGTGTACGTGCGGCGCGTCCTCCGCGCAAACCGTGGCCCGCCCCGCCTCGATCTCCGGCAGGAAACCGATCGACCGGGCGAGCGCGTACGCCAACTCGACCGCCCCGGCGAGGTCGGCACTGGTCGCCGGGAGGCGGATCAGATACCGGGGTGCCGCCCCGTCCCGCCCGCCGGATGCCGGTGCCGCATCCCGGGGCGACGGATCGAGGACCCGGTCGGCGATCTGGTTCGGTGGCGTACGGCGCCGCCCCGGCACCGGGCCGCCGATCGTTCGCAACAGGCGCATCGGACTCACGCTGATTCCTCTCCGCAGAACTGTCCGGCATTGGAAGGGGCGACCCGGCCCGATTGCCGAGCGGGCCGGGTCGCCCCGCCCTGACACCGCAGCCTTTCCGGCGGTACGGCACCAGGGCTGTCCGAGTGTGGATCGGTCGATTGAGTAATGCTCGGGGTCGCGCCCCGCCACCTTTCCGTGATAGGTATTCGGCAAGTCGGTTCGGAGCCGGGGTCGTGACCCGATCCCGACGCTCTAGTGGAGACCCGACGAGGTCCGGTAGTGCGGCTGCCACCCGCGACGCCCGCCCTCGTCACCTTCTCGGCTGTTGGCCCAGCCGCGGTTGCCGTGCTTGCACCGGAGTTTCCCGGGGGCCGGTGATCACCCTTCACCCGGAGACCACGTTTCCAGCGGCTCCGGGATTGGTGCAAGAGACACCAATTCCCTGACTGCGGCCAATCGCGTCCGAAAGGTGGATCATGCCGACGAGAAACGAATCCTTCGTGCAGACCCTGCGTGCCCAGTGGCTCGGGCAGCAGATGCGCCAGTTGCGCGAGCAGCGCGGCTTCACCCTGAAACGCGCCGCCGAATTCCTGGAGCGCGACTACTCCTCGGTCGCCCGCTGGGAACGGGCCGAGTGGCCGTTCCGGCGTGGCGTGGTCGTCTCACTGCTCGACCTCTACGGCGAGCACGATCCGCGTACCCGGGCGCACCTCATCCAGCTCGCCGAGGACGCCTGGCGGACCGACCGGTGGGACGACGACTACGACGAGATCGTCGACGCCTCGTTCATCGACTTTCCCTGGCTGGAGACCCGGGCCGAGCAGATCTGTTCCTTCGACGCGATGCTGATGCCGGGCCTGATGCAGACCCCGGAGTACGCCGAGGCGGTGATCCGCAACGCCGAGGGGAAGCGGGCCACCCCGTTCTCGGTGGCGAAGTGGATGCAGTTGCGGCTGGATCGGCAGCGGGTGCTGGAGCCCGATTTCGGGGTCACCGTCTCGGCGGTGATCGACGAGAGCGTGCTGCGCCGCCCGGTCGGCGGCCCGGCGTTGATGCGCGGCCAACTGAAGCACCTCGGCGAGCTGCTGCGCCGGCCCAACGTGCAGGTCCGGGTCCTCCCCGCCACCGTCGGCCTACACCCCGGCCTCGACGGCTCATTCTGGCTGTTCAGGATGCCCAAGCCCTACCCCGAGGTCGCCTACGCCGAACACCTCGGCGGCCGGCTCTTCATGGAAGCGCCGAAATCCAAGCGGTATTCGGAGGCGTACGCTCGGTTGCAGCAGATGGCGCTCGACCCGGCCGGGTCGGCGAGGCTGATCGCGACGATCGCAGAGGAGCTGTGATGAGCGAGTCCCTGCCGGCGGTTGCCTGGCACATCAGCACGAAGAGCGCGAGCAACGGCGGGAGCTGTGTCGAGGCGGGTCCGCTGCTGGACGGCTCCGGCCGGGTCGCCGTACGGCACAGCAAGGCACCGGACGCGGCGGTGATCGTCTACACCCGACCGGAGTGGGACGCCTTCCTGGCCGGCGCCAAGGAGGGCGAGTTCGACTTCCCGCCCGCCTGATCCCGGCGCCCGACAGTCTCCACTCAGCCACTCGACGGCGCGGTCGGGTCAGAGCGGGACGGCACCGGGCCGCCCATCCTCCACCACGTACGACGCGAGCGTACGGACGTCCGCGTCGGGACTGGTCACCTGACCGCGCCAGCCCTCGGTGCGTACCGCCCGGACGTCGGTACGCCACCGCTGCCGGTCGAGCTGGCAGAGCAGGTAGCCGCGGTCGTACCCGGCGAAGTAGCGCACGTGCGGCATCTCGGCGGCGATCAGAGCCCGGGTCCCCGCCTCCTCCTCGGCGGTCGTACCGCGACTGCTGATCGCGGCGCCGGTGAACTCGGTCGCCACGGTGGGCGACCCGGGATCGTCGAAGTCGACCCTCAGGTCGCTGAAGATGTTGACGTGGATGTCACCGGAGAGCATCACCGGGTTGCGGACGCCCCGAACGGCGATCGTGTCGAGCAGCCGCGCCCGGCTCTCCGGGTAGCCGTCCCACTTGTCCGCCGAAAAGGTCTGACCGGGGCCGGGCTGGTAGTCGAAGCGGGCCATCAGGACCTGTGCGGTGGTGACGTTCCACCGGGTGCCGGCGTTGGCGAGGCTTCCGGTCAGCCATGCCTCCTGCGCGGCGCCGAGCATGTCTCCCGGGGCGCGGTAACTGCGGGTGTCGGTGATGTTGAGCCGGAGCAGGTCGCCCACGGTGAGGCTGCGGTAGAGCCGGAACTGCGGGCCGGGGCGGGCGGCGGGGCGCAGCGGCAGGTGTTCGTAGTACGCCTGCCGGGCCGCGGCCAGCCGGGCGGCGAAGACGGGATCGGCGGCCTGGCCGCCGCCCCAGTTCGGGGCGACCTCGTGGTCGTCCCAGGTGAGTGCCCAGGGCACCGCCGCGTGCGCCTGCTGCAACTGCGGGTCGGTCTTGTAGAGGGCGTGCCGCAGCCGGTACTGCTCCAGCGTGTGCGGCTCGGCCCGGACCGGTTCCGGCGGCAGCGCGGCGCGGGCATAGCCGGGGGTGTCCTCGGTCCCCTGCGGGGAGATCTCGCCCCCGTAGAGGTAGTCGCCGAGGTGCAGGACGAGGTCGATCGCCTCCTCGGCGATGTGCCGGTAGCCGGCGTAGTAGCCGTTCTGCCAGTCCTGACAGGAGACCACCGCGAACCGGTACGCCGAGGGTGCCGAGCCGTACCCCGGAAGCGTGCACGCCCGCCCCGCCGGACTGATCCGGCCGCCGACCCGGAACCGGTAGTGGTACGGCCGGTGCGGCGCCAGTCCGGTGACCTCGACATGCACCGAGTGCGCCCAGTCGGCGACCGCGGTCGTGGTGCCGCTGCGGACGATTCGGCGGAATCCGGCGTCCTCGGCGACCTGCCACTGCACCCGCACCGGCCCCGGCGGCATGCCCCCGCCCGGTTCCAGGGGCTCAGGCGCGAGCCGGGTCCAGAGCACGAACCCGTCCGGCGCGGGGTCCCCGGAGGCGACGCCGAGGGTGAACAGCTCCGCCGGCACGGTCGGCCGCACCCGGCGGGTCGATGCCGCCGCCGGTCGTCCCGCCGCCGCCACCAGACCGGCCGCGGTACCCGCGACGAGTACGCCCCGCCGGGTCAGCTTGGAAGTCATGACCGGCACGGTAGCCGCGCTATCTAGATAGCACAACCATCTAGCATTCAGGCCGAGGCTGCGCACCAAACCACGACGGACCGGACCAGACCAGACCGGAGCACGATCGACGGCGGCGGCCCGCGCCAACGCCGCGTCAGCCGCGCGTCGGCGACTCCGCTGCTCTCGGTGATCGGCCGCTGCTCTCGGTGATCGGCCGCTGCTCAGGCTCGGGTCCGGAACGGGGCGAGGGTGCCCCGGATCTGGTCGCCCGCGCCCCAGTCGTCGTCGAACTGGGCCAGTACGGCGAGGTGCTGGCGAAGCTGGACGATCGGCATCCGGGCCTGCCAGTCGGCATCGAGGGAGGTCAGCTCGGCATAGACGTCGAAGAACCGTTTCGCCTCGGGCGGCGGCGAGGTGGACCAGACGTGGGCGAGGTCGACCTCGGCCCACATGTAGGAGACCGCCGGATCGATCAGCGCCGGCCGCCCGTCCGGAGTGGCCAGGACGTTCTGTGCCCACAGGTCGCCGTGGGTCAGGCAGGCCGGCCGCTCCGGCAGCAGGTCGGGCAGCCGGTGGCAGAGCCGCTCCAGCGCCGCCCGGTCGTCGCGGTCGAGTGCCGCCTCGACGCGTGGCTCCCCGAGCCAGCGAAGCAGCCGGTGCTCGGCGAAGAACGCGAAGCCGTCGTCATGCCAGGTGTTGAGCTGCCGGCGGCGGCCCAGCCAGTTGTCGCGGTGCCAGCCGAAGCGCGGATGGATCGTACTCGCGTGCAGGCGGGCGAGCATGTGCGCGAACCGCTCCCAGAAGGTCTCGCTGCGCGGCCTCGGCCGCAGCACCGACAGGACCAGCAGTTCCCGGTCCGCCAAGACCACCTCGGGGGTCGCCACGCCGCCCAGCTCGCGCAGCGCGGCCAGCCCCTCGGCCTCGGTGACGAAGACGTCGTCGGCCGGCGCCTCGGCGAACGCCTTGACGAAGACCGGCGGCGCGTCCCGGCGGGTGGCGATGCCGGCGAGCGCCGCCACCCCACCCGTCGCCGGCTCCACCGTGACGACGTCCCGCATCCCGGCCCGGAGCATGCACTCCAGCAGGTACGTCGCCGAGCGCGTCACGACAGGCTCCTCCTTGTCCGGATGCTTGTCCGGGTGCTTGTCCGCAAGATCTTATGTGAGCGTGCGTAGTGGCCACAGCGGGTGCGTTTCGCGCGGCTCTCGACGCCGTCAAGACTGGAGCCATGACCACGTCCACGGTGCAGCCATGACCGCCGAGTGCCCGGACCGACAGGCCGGCCACTCCGCGTCCACCCCGGCCGACGGAAGGCGCGGGTCGATGCTGCGCGGGATCGCCACGATGATCGGCAGCGGTACGAGCAACCAGGTCGGTGCCGCCGTGGGTGCGCACGCGTTCGGCACGCTTGGCCCGGCCGGCGTCGTCGCGGTACGCCAGTTCGTCGCGGCGGCCGTACTGTGGCCGGCGGCCCGCCCGAACCTGCGCCGCTTCACCTGGGCGCAGTGGTGGCCGACGCTGCTGCTCGGGCTGGTCTTCGCCACGATGAACCTCAGCCTCTACACCGCGATCGACCGGATCGGGCTCGCGCTGGCCGTCACCCTGGAATTCCTCGGCCCGCTCGCCGTCGCCCTGGCCGGCTCCCGGACCCGACTCGACCTGCTCTGCGCGGCGGGCGCCTGCCTCGGCGTCTACGTGCTGGTCCTGCCCGGCCCGGCCAGCGACTACCTGGGCGTGGGGCTCGGCCTGCTCGCGGCGGCGTGCTGGGCGGCGTACATCCTGCTCAACCGGCTGCTCGGCGCCCGGCTGCCCGGTCTGGAGGCACCGGCGGCGGCGACCCTGGTGTCGGCGACGCTCTACCTGCCGGTCGCGGCGATCCTGCTCGCCCGGGGACGCCTGGAGGGCACCGCCATCCTCTACGCGGTCGCGGCGGGCGTGCTCAGCTCGGTCGTGCCGTACGCCGCCGACCTCGTCGCCCTGCGTACCGTTCCGGCCCGGCTCTTCGGGGTGTTCATGAGCGTGCACCCGGTACTCGCCGCGCTGGCCGGCATCGTGATCCTCGGTCAGCTCCTCGCACCGCACGAGTGGGCCGGGATCGCCGTCATCGTGACGGTCAACGCCCTGGCCGTGCACTCCGCGTCGACACCACGCCCCAGGTCGACGGCGCGGCATCCGCTGCCGTCGGCGGCGCGGCACCCACTGCGGTCAGCGGCGGAGCGGCGCCGGGGGCGGTCAGCGGCGTCGCATGGCGTACCAGGCCGCGCCGGCCACCACGACGGCCAGCGGCACGAGGCAGCAGACGAGGGTCAGGAGATGCCACGGCTTGATAGCGCCCATGGCGGGTGACCCTAGTCGACGGATCGGCGTCGGGTGCGGCAGGCTACCGCCGGCCCCACCCGACGCGCGGTGCATCGACGCCTCAGCGGGCCCCGGCACCCGATTCCTGGTGCGCGGTACGCAGCGCCGAGAGGAACGCCTCGACCGGCTGCGCACCGGAGATGCCGTACCTGCGGTCCAGCACGAAGAAGGGTACGCCGTTCGCACCGAACGCCCGGGCCTGCGCGATGTCCGCCTCGACGTCCCTGGCGTACTCGTCGCCGGCCAACACCCGGCGGGCCGCCTCGGCCGGTACTCCGACGTCGGTGCCGAGCCGGACCAGCGTCTCGGGATCGTCGACGTTCTCCGCCTCGATCAGGTTGGCCCGCATCAGCCGCTCGTGCAGCTCGGTGCCGAGCCCGTACTCCCGGGCGAGGTGGGTCAGCCGGTGCGCGTCGAAGGTGTTCGCCATGATCGACCGGTCGAGGTGGTAGTCCAACCCCTCCTCGGCGGCGAGCGCGGTCACGTGCCCCTGCATCGCGGCGACCTGGGCCGGCGAGGCGCCGAGCTTTTCCCGCAGCGCCTCCGGGACGGGCCGGGGCTCGCCCTTCGGGTAGGACGGGTCGAGCTGGAAGCTGCGCCAGACTACCTCGACCTCGTCGGCGTGCTCGAACTGCCCGAGCGCCGTCTCCAGCCGCCGCTTCCCGAGGTAGCACCACGGGCAGACGATGTCGGACCAGACTTCGAGTTGCACTGATCTTCTCCTCGGTTCTACCGGCAGGTTCCGTCCGAGCACACCGGGGCGTCGTCACCGCCGGTGAGCATCACCAGCCCCGGGACCGCCGGAAGCGGTGCCGGCTCTGTCGGCTCGTCACCTGGTACGTCCGGTTCGGCGGCCGGTCGGGCAGCCGACCCGGCTGCCGCCAATTCCGCCTCCGACCTGGTCAGACTCATCAAGGCTCCCTTGCTGCTCCTTCTCGGTAACCCGATGTGCGTCGGGTTCATTCCAGGGGTGAGGCCCGGGACACCAGGCCACATCGGTGACGTCGAGTTCGCCCAACTGCTCCGGGTCGGCGACCGCGTCCACGGCGATGATCCGGCCGTTGCCGACGACGAAGCTGATGGCGATCCGGACCCGGCCGCCGACCACCACCACCGCACCCGGCGCGCCGTCGATGACGGCCGCCCGCGCGCCCTGCGCCCGGCCGGCGAAGAAGCCGGCGACCTGCTCCGCGCCGCGCATCTCGGCACGGCCGCCGAGCCGGACGGCGGTGCGGTCGGCCCGGATCACCACGTCCGGGTCGAGCAGGGTGAGCAGCGTGCTGACCTCGCCGCCGCGTGCGGCGGTGAGGAAGGCGTCCACGATCTCGCGCTGGCATGGCAGGTCCGCCTCCGGAGTGGCCGGCGCGGCGCTGGCCCTCGCCGAGTCGGCCACCCGGCTGGCCGACCGGGCCGACGCCGTACCGGACGAGATCTGGGCGGACGCGGCCAAGCACTTCGACGAGCGGGAGCTGGCGGCCCTGGTGCTCTGGATCGCCACCACCAACTTCTTCAACCGGATCAACGTCACCACCCGGCAGCCGGCCCCGCAGAACTGGGGCTGACCGGCGTACATGGTCCGGAAGTTCTCCGTAACTTTCGGTCACGCCCCTCCGGATCTCGGCTACCCGACCGTCGTTCCGGCCGACGAGCCGCTGTCCCGACCGGTCAGCCGACGCACTGACCTGCTGAAACGATCTCGGAGCGAATCGCTACCAGCAGAGGGTTTCCGCAATATTTCCGGGAAGCGTTGACATGTGACCGGAAGCCGACCAATACTGTCGCCATCAACAGACCTCCATATCTGTCGATGGCTCACCACCACGGATCGCTCCTCCGGTCGTCGACCGCGCGACGACCGGTCCACCACCACCACCGCGCGTACGACTCCGACGTCCCACGCCCGTCACGGGCCACCGGCGGCCCCGCCGGGGGCGTACCGCGCTGCTGGCCCCGCGCCAGCCGTCCGAGGAGGATGCAAGTACATGAACGACCTGAACCAGACCCCCACCAGACCGAGAGGACGCGGCCGGATGCGGCTGCTCCTCGGTGCCACCTGCGCCGCAGCGATGGCCGTCGCCGGCACGGTGGCGGTCAGCACTCCGGCACACGCCGAGGCCGACCGGACCCTCACCTCGAACGCCACCGGCACGCACAACGGGTTCTACTTCTCGTTCTGGAAGGACAGCGGCAACGCCAGCATGACGCTGCGCGAGAACGGCCGGTACTCCAGCTCGTGGAGCAACAGCACCAACAACTGGGTCGGCGGCAAGGGTTGGTCCAGCGGTAGCCGGCGGACGGTCAGCTACTCCGGCACCTACAACCCGGGCAACAACAACACCTACCTCGCCCTGTACGGATGGACCCGAAGCCCGCTCATCGAGTACTACGTCGTGGAGAACTTCGGTAGCTACAACCCGAGCAGCGGCGCCACCCGGCTGGGCACCGTCACCACCGACGGCGGCACCTACGACATCCTCCGCAGCCAGCGGGTGAACCAGCCGTCGATCGACGGTACCGCCACGTTCTACCAGTACTGGAGCGTCCGGCAGCAGAAGCGCAGCAGCGGCACGATCACCTTCGGCAACCACATGGACGCCTGGGCGCGCGCCGGCCTGAACCTCGGCACCAGCTGGGCCTACCAGGTCATGGCGACCGAGGGCTACCAGAGCAACGGTAGCTCCGACATCACCGTCCGGGAGGGCGGCGGCGGGTCCAACCCGGGCCCCAACCCGACCACCCCGCCGCCGGGTGGCGGAGGCAACTGCTCGGTCAGCGTGAGCCGCGCCGACGAGTGGAGCGACCGGTTCAACGTGAACTTCTCGGTCAGCGGCGCCAGCAACTGGGTCGTCAGCATCCGCACGAACGGTAGCCAGAGCCTCCAGAACAGCTGGAACGCCTCGGTCAGCGGCAGCAGCGGCACCCTGACGGCACGCCCGAACGGCAACGGCAACAACTTCGGGATCACGCTCTACAAGAACGGCAACAACACCACACCCACCGCGAGCTGCTCAACCGGCTGACCCTGGGTGGGGTGGGATGCGGTGCCGACGGTGACTCGCGGCGCGGATTGACCCGAACACCGGAACACCGCTCCTGTGGCGCGGCGGCCATCGGCCGCCGCGCCACACTGCTGTTTCCGGCTAGGCTCCCGGCGTGACGAGGATCAGCCAGATCTCGCTCGGGGTGACCGACGACAAGCGGGCCGGAGAATTCTGGCGGCAGGCGCTCGGCTACGTACGCCGGCCACCCCGGTACGCCGGGGACGACTGGATCGTCCTCGAACCGCCCCCCGGTGTCTCCGGCAGCGCCATCGCGATGGACGTCAGCGAGAGCCCCGCCGAACGATTCCCGCGGATCCACCTCGACCTCACCGCCGACGACCGCGACCTGAACGAGGAGGTCGACCGGCTCGTCGCACTCGGCGCCCGGCGGGTCGACTGGCCCCACTACCCCACCGACGCCGACCCGGAGCCACCGGGCACCCGCCTCCGCTACGTCGTACTGGCGGACACCGAGGGGAACGTCTTCTGTGTGGAGGAAGGCGCCCGCTGACTCCGGCCACACCACGTCGGCCGGTCAGTCGTCGGGTGGGCAGAGCAGCACGCAGCCGCTGGGCAGCAGCGGCAGCCCGGACGGCAGCAGCGACGGCAGTACCGGCGGCAACGGCAGCGGCAGCACCTGCCGGTCCGACGGGCTCGCCGGTGGCGGCTGCGCCGGACCGGACCGCACCGTCGGCGGTGCGGCGCCGCCAGGGGTACGCGCCGGAGCCGGCGTACGCCCCGGAGCGGGTGTGGTCGGCGCCGGCCGGTCCGGTGTCGACGGCTCGCCGGCCGGCGCCTCCGAGCGGTCCGCCACCCCGGGCAGCCCGAGCCGGACCCGCTCGATCTCGGTACGCAGCCGCCCGGCCTCCGCCGGGTCACGGATCTCCGTCACCTGCACGGCCGCCCGGTCCAGTTCGGCGCGCGCCTGCGCGTAGCGCTGCTCCGCCAGCGCCTCCCGGGCGAGTTGGATGGTGTGCTCGGCGGCGCGGACCGCGGACCGGTCCGGATAGACCGCCGCCGCGACCGGCCAGAGCGGGCTGGCCGGCCCCGCGTGGTTGACGCCGAGGCCGAGCAGGGCGGTCACGACGACACCGACCACACCGGAGAGGACGAGCCGGCGGAGGAGCCGGCCGGGGCGCAGCGGCGGGCGGGACCCGGCTGGCCCGGAGCCGTCGCGGGCGGAGCCGGGTGGCCCGGCACCGGGGCGCCCGGAATGCCTCCGGCCGGCGGCCACACCGGGGCGCGGCCGGCGGGCGGGGACCGCCGGACGGGGCGGGCGAAGGCCGCCCGGACGCGCTCCGAGCCGACGCGGCGCGCCATCGGCGCCGAGGGCGGGCAGATCGGCGGGTCCGAGGGCGGGGAGGTCGTCGAGGTCGAGGGCGGGCAGGTCGGCGGGTCCGAGGGCGGGGAGGTCGTCGAGGTCGAGGGCGGGGAGGTCGTCCAGGCCGAGGGCGGGGAGGTCGGCGTCGAGTTCCGCGCGCCAGGCGGCGAGCGCCCCGGCCAGCGGGTCGTCGCCGGGCACCGGTCCGCCCCGCCCCAGCGCGTCGAGCAACAACTCGTCGGCGTCGACCACCGCCGGACCGGGGTCGGTCGTCGGATCGAGGTGCGGGTCCTCCCGACCGGTCAACGTCCCATCCCGCCCCGGCACGGCGTCGCTGCGCGCGTCCGTACCGTCGTCTCGCTCTGCTCCGCTTCGCAGCGTACTCATGCGGCGACCTCGTCCAGGGCGGTGCCGGCCAGCGCGCGGAGCCGGGCCAGCGCGCGGGACTGGGTCACCCGGACCGCGGCGGCCGACATCCCCACGATGACGCCGACCTCGTCGGCGGTGAGGCCGACCGCCACCCGGAGCAGCACGATCTCCCGGTGCACCTCGGGGAGCCGGGCCAGCAGCGCGGAGAGCCGGCGGGCGAGGTCGGTGGCGACGGCCCGCTGCTCGGGGCCGGGTTCGGCGTCCGGCTCGTCCGGCAGCGGGGCGTCGGTGGTGACCGCCGAGTCGCGGATGGCGGCCCGCTGCGCGTCGGCGACCTTGTGCGCGGCGATCGTGTAGAGGAACGCGGAGAAGGGCCGGCCCTGGTCCCGATAGCGGGGCAGCGCCCGGAGCACCGCCAGGCAGACCTCCTGGGCCACGTCGTCGGCGGTGGCGTACGCGCCGCCGATCCGGCCGAGCTTGGCGCGGCAGTACCGGACCAGGCCGGGGCGGACCTCGGTGAGCAGTGCCGCCGTCGCCTCGGGGTCACGCCGAGCCGCACGTGCGACGAGATCTGTCTCGGGTGCTGCGGTCATCTATGCGGTCGCACCTTCGTCGGGGCCACACCTTCGTCCGGCACCACGCCTGGAGTTACCGGCGGGTCAACCGCACCGTATCGGGAGCCGCCGGATCGCACCACCGCCGGGGTGCGCTCCGCCGGGCCGGCGGGCTCGACGCCGTACCCACGGAAAGTGGTCGAAGAATTACCGGCCCTCGCTGTTACGCGCGGCGTGCCCGACGCGATGTCCACCAGAGACGGCGGTGGACGGACGGTCCACCGGGAGTTGCGGCGGGCGGGTGCGCGGATGGGCGTCGAGGTACGGGTCGAGGGGCTGACGAAGTCCTTCGGCGGGCAACCGGTCTGGTCCGACGTCAGCCTGACCCTGCCGGCGGGCGAGATCTCCGTGCTGCTCGGCCCCTCCGGCACCGGCAAGTCGGTCTTCCTCAAGACGCTGGTCGGGCTGCTGAAGCCGGACCGTGGGGCGATCTGGATCGAGGGCCGGGACCTCCCCCGGCTCTCCGAACGCGCCCTCTACGAGGTCCGCAAGCTCTTCGGCGTGCTGTTCCAGGACGGCGCGCTGTTCGGCTCGATGAACATCTACGACAACGTCGCCTTCCCGCTGCGCGAACACACCCGCAAGTCGGAGTCCGAGGTCCGGGCGGTGGTGCACGAGAAGCTGGAGATGGTCGGGCTGCTCGGCGCGGAACGGAAGCTGCCCGGCGAGATCTCCGGCGGCATGCGCAAGCGCGCCGGGCTGGCCCGGGCGCTGGTGCTGGACCCGCAGATCATCCTCTTCGACGAGCCGGACTCCGGGCTCGATCCGGTGCGCACCGCCTATCTCAACCAGCTCATCATCGACCTCAACCAGCGGACCGGCGCGACGTTCCTGATCGTCACGCACGACATCAACACCGCCCGCACGGTGCCGGACAACATCGGGCTGATCTACCACGGTCGGCTCGCCATGTTCGGGCCGCGCGAGATGCTGCTCTCCAGCACCGAACCGGTGGTGCGGCAGTTCCTCAACGCCCAGCGGATCGGCCCGATCGGGATGGCCGAGGAGAAGGACTCCGACGAGTTGGCGGCCGAGGCCGAGGCGGGGGTCGAACTGCCGCCGCTGCCGGCGATCCCGCTGCAACTCGCCCCCTCCGACGGGCGGCCCCGCCCGGCCGAGCAGCCGCCCGGCCGATGGTGCGAGGAGCACGGCGTCACACCGCCGGCCGGCTCGTTCCAGGGTGTGCAGGGCAGCGTCTGGCAGCCGACCGAGGCGCTGCGATGAGCCCGCCGACCGGCACCGGGCGGATGAAGCCGCCGACCGGCACCGGGCAGACCGGTCCGGCCCGGGTCACCGCCGGGCTGCGCGGCTCCGGCCACTTCTTCGCCTTCTGCCTTGACGCGCTGCGCGGGCTGGTCCGGCGGCCGTTCCAGGTCCGCGAGTTCGTCCAGCAGGCCTGGTTCATCAGCTCGGTGTCGATCCTGCCGGCCGCGCTGGTGGCGATCCCGTTCGGTGCGGTGATCGCGCTACAGCTCGGTTCCCTGGTACGCCAGCTCGGCGCCCAGTCCTTCACCGGCGCCACCTCGGTGCTGGCCGTGGTGCGCGAGGCCAGCCCCATCGTGACCGCACTGATCATCGCCGGGGCGGGTGGCTCGGCGATCTGCGCCGACCTCGGTGCCCGGAAGATCCGCGAGGAGCTGGACGCGATGCAGGTGCTCGGCATCGACCCGGTGCACCGGCTGGTGGCACCCCGCATCGTCGCCGCCGCACTGGTCGCGGCGCTGCTCAACGGGCTGGTCAGCGTCGTCGGGGTGGCCGGCGGCTACTTCTTCAACGTGGTGATGCAGGGCGGCACCCCGGGGGCGTACCTGGCGAGTTTCCAGGCGCTGGGTCAACTCTCCGATCTCGTCGTCGGCGAGGTGAAGGCGCTGCTCTTCGGTGCGGTGGCCGCGCTGGTGGCGTCGTACCACGGGATGACGGCGCGGGGCGGGCCGAAGGGGGTCGGCGAGGCGGTCAACCGATGCGTCGTACTCACCTTCATGCTCCTCTTCGCCCTGAACTTCGTGATCACCGCGATCTACTTCCAGCTCGTACCGCAGCGGGGGATGTGAGATGCCGGTGCTGCGTACCCTGGACAACCTCGGCGGCCAGCTCGCCTTCTACCTGCGGGCGTTCGCCTGGACGCCACGGACGCTGCACCGCTACCGCCGCGAGGTCGTACGACTCCTCGCCGAGATCAGCTTCGGTCGGGGTGCCCTCGCGGTCGCCGGTGGCACGGTCGGGGTGATCTGCTTCCTGACCTTCTTCACCGGCACCGAGGTGGGTCTCCAGGGCTACCAGGCGCTCGACCAGCTCGGCAGCAGCGCCTTCACCGGGTTCGTCTCGGCCTACTTCAACACCCGGGAGATCGCGCCGCTGGTCGCCGGGCTGGCGCTGTCGGCGACGGTCGGCTCCGGTTTCACCGCCCAGCTCGGCGCGATGCGGATCTCGGAGGAGGTCGACGCCCTGGAGGTGATGGGGGTGCCGTCGCTGCCGTTCCTGGTCACCACCCGGATGATCGCCGGTTTCGTCGCGGTCATCCCGCTCTACGTGGTCGGCCTGCTCTCCAGCTATCTGGCGACCAGGAGCATCGCGGTCTTCTACTTCGGACAGTCGGCGGGCACCTACGACTACTACTTCCACCTCTTCCTGCCCCCGGTGGACGTGCTCTGGTCGTTCGGCAAGGTACTGGTCTTCAGCGTGATCGTGGTGCTCGTGCACTGCCACTACGGCTACCACGCCAGCGGCGGGCCGGCCGGGGTCGGCATCGCGGTCGGCCGCGCGGTGCGTACCGCCATCGTGGCGATCAACATCGTCGACTTCTTCCTGTCGCTGGCCATCTGGGGCGCGACCACGACCGTACGGATCGCGGGGTGAGCGGGTGAACGCGCGAGGGTCGGCACTGGGCCGGCGCTTCCTCGGCATCGTCTTCGTCGTGGTGCTCGTCGCCGCGCTGACGCTCGCCGTGTTGCAGTACCGCAAGGTCTTCACCCCGGTCGCCCGGGTGACCCTCTACACCGCCCAGACCGGGGTGCAGCTCAGCCCCGGTGCCGAGGTGAAGCTGCGCGGCGTGCCGATCGGCGAGGTACGCGAGGTTGACAGCGACGGGGCGCGGGCCCGGCTGCGGCTCGCGCTCGACCCGGACCGGATCGGGCAGGTGCCGTCCGACGTCACCGCCCGACTGCTCCCGAAGACCCTCTTCGGCGAGCGGTACGTGGCGCTGCTCGCCCCGGCCGGCTCCACCGCCGCCCCGCTGCGCGACGGTGCCGTGATCAGCCAGGACCGCAGCCGCAACGGCGTCGAGCTGGAACGGGTCCTCGACGAGGCGCTGCCGCTGCTCCAGTCGATCCGCCCGGACAAGCTCGCCAGCACCCTGGCCGCGCTGGCCACCGCGCTGGACGGTCGCGGCGAGCAGCTCGGGCAGACCCTGGAGACCCTCGACGACTACCTGCGCGAACTCAACCGCGAGCTGCCGACGCTCACCGAGGACGTCCGGCGGCTCGCGGCGGTGCTGGACTCCTACGACGCGGCCCTGCCGGACCTGTTGGCCATCCTCCGCGACGTCACCCCGACCGCGCGGACCGTCGCCGACCAGCGGACCCAGCTCGCGGCCTTCCTCGCCGAGTCGACCGACGCCGCCGACGTGGGCCGGCTCTTCCTGGACCGGCACGGTGACCAGGTGGTCCGGCTCGGCGAGCTGGGCCGACCGGTACTGGAACTGCTGGCCGCGTACTCGCCGGAATATCCGTGCCTGATGCAGGGGCTGGTGCGGGCGCAGCCGCGCGCCGAGGAGGTGTTCCGGAACGGCCGGATGCACGTGACGCTGGAGGTGACCCGGGACAACGGCGCCTACCAGCCCGGCCGGGACGCCCCGGTGTACGCCGCCTCGACCGGCCCACAGTGCCGGGAACTGCCGAACCCGACCCCACCCGCCCCCGAGGTGCGGATCGAGGACGGCTACGACCACGGCGGCTCCCGCCCCGGCCCGGTGAAACTCCCGGTCGGCAAGCCCCCGGCCGGCACCGCCACCGGCACCGGTGCCGCCCCGACCGCCGGTAGCCCACCGGCGATGGGCACGGCCGGCACGGAGGAGGAACAGAACCTGCTCAAGCCGATCATCGGGGCCGCCACCGACACCCTGCCGGTGCAGGTGCCCGACATCGCGGTGCTGCTCTGGGGCCCGCTGCTGCGCGGAGCGGTGGTGAACGTCAAATGAGCCGGGTACCCGTCGGGCCGCTGGTCAAGCTGGTCGCGTTCGCCGCCGTGACGCTGCTGCTCACCGGGGTGCTCGGGCACGCGCTCGGGTCGTTCTCGTTCGGCGGCACCAGCTATCGGGCCCGGTTCACCGACGTCACCGGCCTGCTGCCCGGCGACGACGTGCGGATCGCCGGGGTCCGGGTCGGCCAGGTCGACGAGATCCGGGTGGTGCAGGACACCGTCGCCGAGGTCACCCTGCGGCTGACCGAGGAGGTGCCGCTCCGCAGCACCGTGCGGGCGAAGATCCGGTACCGCAACCTGATCGGCCAGCGTTACGTCGCGCTCGCCGAGGGCCCCGGCAGCGGACCGCCGCTGCGCCCGGACGGGCTGATCCCGATCGGCCAGACCACCCCGGCCCTCGACCTGACCACCCTCTTCAACGGGTTCCGGCCACTCTTCACCGCGCTGAGCCCGCAGGACGTGAACAAGCTGGCGTACGAGATCATCCAGGTGCTCCAGGGCGAGGGCGGTACCGTCTCCAGCCTGCTGGCGCACACCGCCTCGCTGACCAACACCCTCGCCGACCGGGACGCGGTGATCGGCCGGGTGGTGACGAACCTCAACTCGGTACTGGCCACCCTGGACTCCCGGGACGCCGAACTCGACCAGACGATCCGTGCGTTGCAGCAGTTCGTCTCCGGGCTGGCCGGCGACCGCGAGGCGATCGGCGCCGCCCTGGTCAACCTCGGCAAACTCACCGGCAGCACCGCCGCGCTGCTCGTCGACGCCCGGCCGGCGCTCGCCGCCGACGTGACCGAACTCGGCGAACTCGCCGGCACCCTCAACCGGAACGCGGCGGTCATCGACGGCACCCTCGGCCGGCTGCCCGACCGGTACGAGGCGCTGACCCGGGTCGCCTCGGACGGCTCCTGGCTCAACCTCTTCGTCTGCGACTTCGACGGCCGGCTGGCCCTCGGCGGGCAGGCCGTCAACCCGGCGACGTTCAGCTCCCAGGCCGCCCGCTGCGCCGGATCAGGAGGTGCCCGGTGAAACCGTTCCGGGAACGCAATCCCGTCGCCGTCGGCGTGATCGGGTTGGTGGTGCTGACCGGCCTGCTGCTGACCGCGTTCCGGCTGGACGACATCGCGGCGCTCGGCGACCGGGCGTACGCGGCGGCGTTCCGGGACGCCAGCGGGCTGGCCGAGGGGAACGAGGTCCGGGTCGCCGGGGTACGCGTCGGCGAGGTCACCGAGGTGGACCTGGCCCGAAACGGCACCGGCCCGTACGTCCGGGTGCGGTTCCGGATCGACGACGGCGAGCTGCGGCTCGGCACCGAGACCGGTGCCACCATCCGGATCAAGACGGTGCTCGGCCAGAAATATCTGGCACTCGCCCCGGCCGGGCCGGGTCGGCTGGCCGAGGAGGCGGAGATCCCGCTGCACCGCACCGCGTCGCCGTTCGACGTGATGCAGGCGGTCACCGGGCTGGCCGGCACGCTCGAAGAGATCGACACCGCCCAGTTGGCGACCGCGTTCACCACCCTCGCCGAGACCTTCGCCGACACGCCCGGCAGCGTCCGCTCCTCGCTGGACGGGCTCTCCCGGCTCTCCCGCACGGTCGCCAGCCGGGACGCCGAGCTGCGCGAGCTGCTGGAGCGGGCCCGGGGCGTCACCGACGTGCTGGCGAACCGGGACGAGGAGTTCCGTCGGCTGGTCGCGGACGGGACGCTGCTGCTCGACGAGGTGCACCGGCGACGCGACGCCATCCACGAGCTGCTGGTCGGCACCCGGGACCTGGCGAGCCAGCTCTCCGGGCTGGTCGCCGACAACCGGACCACGCTGGAGCCGACGCTGCGGCAGTTGCGCGGGGTGGTGGCGACGCTGCAACGCAACCGCGACGACCTGGAGCGGACGTTGCAGACGATGGGGCCGTTCCTGGACGCCTTCACCAACGTGCTCGGCAACGGGCGGTGGTTCGACTCGTACCTGCGCGGGCTGCTCCAGCCGTACGTGCCGACGGGAGGTCGCTGATGCGCCGGCTCCTCGCCCCGCCGAACCGGCGCCGGGCACTGCTCGCCGCCGGGGTGATCGTGGTGGTGGCCGCCGCCGCCACGTTCGTGCTGCTGCACCGGGGCACCCCGCAGCAGACCCTGGTCGCGCACTTCACCCGGGCGGTCGGCATCCACCCCGGCTCCGACGTACGGGTGCTCGGGGTGCGGGTCGGCGAGGTCGTCTCGATCGAGCCGGTCGGGCGTACCGTCCGGATGGAGCTGCGCTACGACGCCGGGCACGACATCCCGGCCGACGCGTCGGCGGTGATCGTGCCGCCGAGCCTGGTCAGCGACCGGTACGTCCAGCTCACCCCGGCCTACTCCGGCGGCGCCCGACTGCCCGACGGCGCCGTGCTGCCGGTGGACCGGACGATGGCGCCGATGGAGATCGACGACATCTACCGGTCGCTCGACGAGTTCAACCGGGCGCTCGGCCCGGACGGCGCCAACGCCGACGGCGCGCTGGACGACCTGCTCGGCACCGCCCGGGCCAACCTGGCCGGCAACGGTGACAACCTGCACGACACCCTGGACGGGCTCTCCCAGGCCCTGGACACCCTCGCCGAGGGGCGGCAGGACCTCTTCGGCACGGTGGCGAACCTGCAACGGTTCACCACCGCGCTGGCCCGCAGCGACCAGCAGGTGCGCGCGTTCAACTCCCGGCTCGCCGACGTGGCCGGCCAGCTCGCCGCCGAACGGGACGACCTGGCCGCCGCGCTGCGCAACCTGGCGACCGCGCTCGGCGAGGTGACCCGGTTCGTCCGGGAGAACCGGGCGCTGCTCAAATCCAATGTGGAGGCGCTGGCGGACGTGACGAACGTGCTGGTCCGGCAGCAGAAGGCGCTGATCAAGATCCTGGACGTGGCACCGCTGACCCTCTCCAACCTGAACCTGGCCTACAACGCCCGCTCCGGCACCCTGGACACCCGGGACAACCTGCTCGGGCCGTACGACCCGGCCGCGTACGTCTGCGCCACCCTGGCCGACGCGCTGCCGGTGCCGAAGGTGCCGAAGCGCTGCTTCGAGCTGGCCGAGACCCTCCAGCTCAAGCGGCTGCCGCTGCCGGAGGAGCTGCGCAAGCTGCTCAACCTGCCGCCGTCCGCCAAGCCCGCACCCGCGACACCGCGACCGCCGGCCGCCGATGCCGGCGAGCCCACACCGGCACCGGGTGCGCCCGGGCCGGAGGTGTCGCTCGACCGCACGCTGGGCGGCATCCTGCGAGGTCTCCGATGAACCGGCCCGACTCCCCCGGCACTCGTGCGGCGAGCGGGTTCTTCCGTGGCGCTCGTCCGACGGCCGGGCTCCGCTTCGCTCGTCCGGCGACCGGGTTCCGTGGTGCTCGTGCGGCGGCTGGGTTCCGGGGTGGACGGTCGGCGGGCCGGGCGGTCGCGACGCTGCTGGCGGCGACGGTCGGGGTGACCGGCTGCATCGTCCCGGAGCTGGCCGACCTGCCGCTGCCCGGCGGCGCGCCGAACGGGCCGGCGTACCAGATCACGGCCGAGTTCGCCGACGTGCTCGACCTGGTGCCGCAGGCCGCCGTCAAGGTCAACGACGTCACCGTGGGCAGCGTGCAGGAGATCTCGCTGCGCGGCTGGACCGCCCTGGTCCGGCTCCGGATCGACCGCACCGTGCGGCTGCCCGGCAACGCCACCGCCGCCGTCCGGCAGACCAGCCTGCTCGGCGAGAAGTACGTCGCCCTGGCCGCCCCGGTCACCGAACCGGCCGCCGGGCAACTCGGCGACGACGCCGTGATCCCGCTGGTCCGGACCAAACGGTCGGCCGAGGTCGAGGAGGTGCTCGCCGCGCTCGGGCTGCTGCTCAACGGCGGCGGGCTGGCCCAGCTCAAGACGATCAACCAGGAACTCGCCGCCGCGTTGCAGGGCCGGGAGCCGGCCGCCCGAGACGCACTGCGCCAGTTGGACACCTTCGTGACCGGGCTCGACCGGCAGAAGGCGGACCTGGTCCGCGCGGTGGACGCGCTGGACCGGCTGACGGATCGGCTGGCCCGGCAACGCGCCGTGATCGGGGACGCGCTCTCCGCCCTCGATCCCGGCCTCACCGTACTCGCCGAGCAGCGGGAGCAGCTCAGCGCGGCGGTCACCGCCCTCGGCGAACTGGGCCGGGTGGGCTCCCGGGTGGTCACCGAGAGCCGGGAGGATCTCGTGGCGAGCGTACGGGCCCTGCAACCGACGCTCGAACAGCTCGTCCGGGCCGGCGACGCGCTGCCGAAGTCGCTCGACTTCATGCTGTCGTACCCATTCCCGCCGAACGTCACCGGGGCGATCGTCGGCGACTACGTCAACCTGGCGGTCACCGCCGACCTGGACGCCGCGGCGATCCTGGCCAACCTCTTCTCGGCCAAGCCGGTGGCGAAACCGCCGCCGAAGAACGCGACCCGGCCCGGCGGCGGCGCCAAGGGCAACCGGCCCGGTGCGACCGGCGGCGGGCAGCGCCCCGGCGGCGGTGACGACGACGAGCGGCCGGGTGGCGGGGTGGGACCGCTGCTCCCCGGGGTACTGCCACCGATCTGCCTGCCGGTCGGCGGACTGCTGCCGATCGACTGGCTGCCCCCGCTGCTGCCCGAGTGCGAGTTGCCGCCCGGCTGTGAACTGCTCCGGCCCGGGTCGCTGCTGCCGCCGGGCGGGCTGCTGCCACCCGGCGGGGTGGTGCCGCCGGGCACCGTCTTCCCGCCCGGCACCAAACTGCCGTTGGGCGCCATCCTCTCCCCCGGCTGCCTGCTGCCCCCGCCGGACGGGGCGACGAACGGGCGGACCGGCGGGCTGCTCGACGTACTCGGCGGGGGGTTGCTGCGATGATCGGACGTACCGCCCGGCTCCAGGTACTGGCGTTCCTGCTGGTCAGCGTGCTCGGGATCAGCTACGTCGCCGTCCGTTACGTCGGGCTCGGCGACCGGCTGCTCGGGCACGGCTATCTGCTGCACGCCGACTTCGCCGACGCCGGGGGCATCTTCCCGAACGCGTCGGTCAGCTATCGGGGTGTCCCGGTCGGCCGGGTCGAGGCGGTCGACCTGCACGACGGGGCGGTCCGGGTCACCCTCCGGCTCGACGAGGGAGTACGGGTACCCGACGCGCTGCGCGCGGTGGTCTCGCAGCGTTCCGCCGTCGGTGAGCAGTACGTCGACCTGCGCCCCGAACGCGACGGCGGGCCATACCTCCCGGAGGGCGCGGTGATCCCCCGGGACCGTACCGGCACCCCGCTGGCCCCGGAGACCCTGCTGGCCAACCTGGACTCGCTGGTCCGTTCCATCGACCCGGACGACCTGGCGGTGGTGATCGACGAGTTGGGCGTCGCCTTCGAGGGGAACGAGGCGGCACTGCGCCGGATCCTCGACGCGAGCGGCGCACTGCTGGCCGAGGCGACCCTGCGGTTGCCGGAGACGGTGACGCTGATTCGGGACGGGCGCACGGTGCTGCGTACCCAGCAGGAGTCCGCCGAAGCGCTGCGGCGCTGGGCGGACGGGCTGGCCCGGCTCGCCGAGACGGTCCGGGCGGCCGATCCGGACCTGCGGCGGATCCTCGCCGACGGGCCGCCGGCCGCGACCGAACTCGTCGGCCTGCTCCGCGACCTGGACCCGTCGATCGGCACCCTGCTGGGCAACCTGGTCGCGGTGAACGGGGTGGCCGCCCGGCGGCTGCCCGGCATCGAGCAACTGCTGGTGGTCTATCCGCTGGTGGTCGACGGCGCGTTCACCGTCACCCCCGGCGACGGCACCGTGCACTTCGGACTCGTGGTGAACATCGCCGATCCGCCCGCCTGCGTCTACCACGGGTCCACCCGCTGCACGTCGGCGGAGGCGGCCCGAGGTTCCAGCGTCCGGGGCAGCGCGGCGGCGCCCCGCCCCGGCGGCACGGACCCGGCGCCGCCCCGGCCCGGCGGCCCGGCGCTGCCCGAACCGGTCGAACCGGCCGAGGACGCCCCGCCGGTCTCCCCGGCCACGGTCGCCGGCTACGACCCAGCGACCGGAGTCGCGCTGGGTCCGGCCGGCGGACCGCTCTCCTTCGGCTCGACCGGTGGGCAGTACCAGCTCGCCGGCGACCAGTCCTGGAAGCAACTCCTACTCGCCGGCCTCGCGCCGTGACCGATCCCGAGGAGCCGACCGATGCGCAGCGGTGAGGAACGCAGGTTGAAACTGGTGAAGGGCACGGCAGCGGCCGATCCGAGCACCCCGGACGTACCCCGGCAGTCGACCGGACGGGCTCCGGCCGGCGGGACACGGCGGTCGGGCGACGGGACGCGGCAACCGGCCCGGGGCGGACGGGCGGCGACCCGGCGTACGGTGACCCGGCGGGTCCCGGCCACCGCCAAGGACCCGGTGGAGGAGATCCTCGAACGGCTCGACCAGGAGCCGGCGGAGAAGCCGGAGACCGAGCGGAGCAGCGCGACGGACGAGCCGGGTTCGACCGAAACGGCGGCCGGCACCGGTAGGGCGGATTCGACGGGCGACCCGGGCTCGACCGAGGACGCGGTGAACGGCGGGCGGAAGGGCTCCGGGCGGCGGCTCGGCACCACGGTCGCGCTCGTCGCCGCGCTCTGTGCGGCACTCGCCCTGGCCGGGGTCTTCGGCTATCGCTGGTGGGAGGAGAGGGCGGTCGAGCGGGCCCACGGGCAGGCCCTGGCCGCCGCACGGCAGACCACGGTCAACTTCGTCTCGGTCAGCGCCTCCAGTGTGGACATTGACCTCCAGCGGATCACCGCCGGCGCCACCGGGGAGTTCAAGGAGGAGTTCGTCCGGGGCCAGGCCAAGGTCCGGGAAGCGGTGCTCGAAAACAAGGTCGAGTCCAGGGGTACGGTGCTGCGCGCCGGCCTGCTCTCCGGCGACCGGCGCCACGCGGTGGTACTGGTGGCGATGGACGCGACCGTCAAGAACGTGAACGCCCCGGACGGGCGGCCCGCGCACTACCGGATCCAGGTCGACCTGACCAGGGATGGCGACTCCGACACCTGGCTGGTCTCCCGGCTCCAGTTCGTCGGCTGAGAGGAGTTCTCCGATGCGATCGTCCATCGCCACGCTGGCCCGACGGCTGCGCCCCGGACGCCGTACCGGCGAGGAGCCGGCGGCCGACGGCGCGGAACGGGGCGGCGAGGCTGCCCCGGCGCGGCGCCGCCGTTACGCCGGCAGCCGTCTGCACCTCGCCCTCGCGGTCGCCACCGTGCTCGCCGCCGCAGCCGCCGGCACCGCCTGGTACGCCCACCATCGGGCCGAGGAACGCGACTCGGCGGTACGCCAGGCGCTCGCCACCGCCGGTCCGGCCGCCAAGGCGATCTTCTCCTACGACTACCGCAGCTTCGACGCCAGCGTGGCGAACGGGCGGGCCTTCGTGACCGGCGCCTTCGCCGACGAGTACGCCGAGACGACCTCGGCGCTGAAGTCGACGGCCGTCGCCGAGCAGGCGGTGGTGCTCGCGGAGGTCTCCGCCAGCGGGGTGATCCGGGCGGAGTCGGCCGAGGTGGAGCTGCTGGTCTATCTGAACCAGTACCGGCGCAACGCCAACACCGACGGCGAGAAGGTCGACCAGAACCGGGTCGTCCTCGAACTGCACCGGGTCGGCGGCGAGTGGAAGGTGGCCCGGGCCACCGCCATCTGACCGTACGGGAATGTCGGTGCCGTGCTGCATCATCCCGAGCGTGTATTTCGTCTACCGCTCCCACTACGAGGGGCCGCTGAGCAAGCACGTCCGCCACCTGCCGGGGGTGGGGGTGCTGGACTGGTTCCGTCTGGGTTGGACCGTCGAGGACCCGGAGGAGTGGGTCGAGGAGCAGCTCGGCGTCGACGTCTACGGGCTGGATTCGATCTTCGAGGAGGCGGTGCGGCGGCAGCTCGACCCGCCGCGCGACTGGCGGGAACTCCACGACCTGCTGTGCGAGCACCTCTACCTCGAGGGTGAGCCGGAGACCCACCTGCGGGTCACCGAGCACTCCGTGCGGGCGTACACCGACGACGACGAGGTCGAGTTGGCGTACTTCCTCCTCGACGACGAGGTGCCGGCCGCCGCGCCGGACCGGCTGGCCTACCTGTTCCAGTCGTGGCCGCTGCCCGCCGAGGTCACCGCGCCGGAGAGCCCCGACACCGCCTTCGTACCAGCGGTTCCCACCCAGCCGGCGATGCCGCCCGCCGGAGGTGCCGGCGCCACCTACGCGGTGCTGCTGACCTTCTACGACGGCGCGTCGATCGCCACCACCCCGGCACAGGTGTTCCCCGGGGTACGCCTGCCGGGGCTCGCCGCGCGGCTGCGGGCCGGGCTCGTCGCGCCGGGGCGGCCCGACCCGGACTGGCCGCCGGAGTTGAAGGTGCTGGCGCTGCTGCTCGACCCGGCGGACGAGTCGATCGAGCCGGCGCTGCGCCGGGCCGTGGAGTGGCCGGGCTTCCACGGACCGATCTGGGAGCCCTGGCCCGAGCTGCCCGACGGCGCCGACGACACCGAT
The DNA here is from genome assembly GCF_003030385.1 of Plantactinospora sp. BB1. Lineage (NCBI taxonomy): Bacteria > Bacillati > Actinomycetota > Actinomycetes > Micromonosporales > Micromonosporaceae > Plantactinospora > Plantactinospora sp. BB1. The sequence continues at coordinate 500,244 of NZ_CP028159.1, forward strand.
CCGGTCGCCGCGCGCCGGGCGGCGCTGCCGCCGATGCCCGCCGACGCGCACCCGGACCGGTCGCTGCTGCTCGTCTCGGCGCACCTGGCCCAGCTGGCGATGTACACCGACGAGGTCTTCGGCTACCAGCAGTGGTTCTTCTTCGACGACCTGTGGGCGGGCAGCCACCCCGACCTCGCCCAGTCCCTGCTCCGCTATGCGAGCCACTGGGACCCGCTCGGCTGACCCCCGCCGCCGGGCCATGCACCCGCAGCCAGACAGATCGGGACGGCGGGGGCCGGACCGGATCCGCACCGGCCCGGCACCGGATGGTTGACTGTCCGCGATGACGGAAGATCAGATGCGATGACGGAGTACTCCGCGCCGCTGCTCTGCGAGCCGTACCTGCTGGATCCGGACCGGGACGGTGTCTGGGTCGCCTGGCACACCGAGGAGCCCGGCACCGGCGGGTTCGTGTTGGTCGGCCCGGCGGTGGCCGGGATGTCGCCCCGGCAGGCTTGGGACGCCGCCTCCGGCGACCAGCCGTCCGGCCCCGGGTGGCGGCGGTTCGTGGCACAGACCCACCCGCTCTCCCGTACCCGGGAGGACGCCGGGTCCCGGGTGCCGGGGCGGAGCTATCCGACGCCGACCCGCCGACCGGTGTACCGGCACCTGGCCCGGGTCACCGGGCTGGCGCCCGGCCGCACGCCGTACCGGGTGGTCGCGCCGTACGGTCCGGACCGGATCGCCGTCACGGCGGTCTACTCGCTGGCTCCGGCGGCGCCGGCCGGGGCGGGGGTACGGCTGCTGCTGAGCAGCGACCACCAGCTCAAGGCGATGACGGCGGCCAACCTGGAGAAGGTGGCCGAGACCGTCGGCGTACGGCTGGACGGGGTGCTGATGGCCGGCGACATGGTCAACGTCGGCGACCGGGCCAGCGACTGGTTCGACGCGGCCACCGGTCCCGCCTTCTTCGCCGGCATGACGGGGCGGGCGGAGACACCGATCGCCGGCCGGACCTACCGGGGTGCCCCGCTGTTGCAGCACACCCCGATCTTCCCGGCGATCGGCAACCACGAGGTGATGGGCCGGTGGTCGGAGACGGCCAGCCTGGACAGCCAGTTCAACGACCCGCAGCCGAGGGACGTGGCCCGCGAGCGATGCCGGGCCGACGGCTCGAACGAGTCGGATGAGCTGGACGAGTTGGACGAGTTGGACGAGTTGGACGAGTTGGACGAGGCGGAACTGTGCCGGCGGTCCTGGGACGTCACGACGTACGAGGAACTCTTCCCGTACCCGCGCAGTGCGGCGGGCGGCCCCCGCTGGTGGTCCCGGACGATCGGCGACGTGCACCTGGTGACGCTCTTCGTCACGTCGATCTGGCGCCCGCACGTGCCGGTCGGGCGGGGCAAGTTCCAGGAGGACGTGGCCGACCTGGCCCACCCGGAACGGTGGGGGCACGGCCAGTTCATCTTCGAGCCGGTGCACCGGGACTCCGCGCAGTACCGCTGGCTGGCGCAGGAGCTGACCTCGGCCGAGGCCCGCGCGGCGCGGTACCGGGTGGTGATGTTCCACCATCCCGGTCACGGGCTCGGCGACAACTCGACACCGCCGTTCACCGATCCGGTGCCGACGGTCGAGCGCGACCCGACCACCGGGGCGGTCAGCGCGGTCCGGTACGCGTACCCGCTGGCCGAGGACCACATCCTGCGCGACCTCGAACCGCTCTTCTGCGCCACCGGAGTGCACCTGGTGCACAACGGTCACGCGCACCTGTGGAACCGGTTCCGGAATCCGGCCGGGGTCAACTGGCTGGAGACCTCGAACGTCGGCAACAGCTACGGCGCGTACGACGTGTCGTCCGGTGCCGCCCGGAACCTGCCGGCAGGGCCGGACCACGTCCGGCAGGGTGATCCGGGCGGGCTGGCGCCGGTCGTCCCGACGGTCGCGCCGCTGACCGGGCCGACCGGTGCCCCGCTGCCCTACGTGGCGAGCGACGACATCACGGTCTTCTCGGTCCTGGACTCGACGGCCGGGGTGGTCCGGTCCTATCGGTTCGACACCCGCGACCCGGACGCCCCGGTGCTGCTCTTCGACGAGTTCCCGCTGACCTGATCCCCGGCACCCCGACCGGCCGTCAGTGCCGGACCGTCAATCCCAGACGTCGGACTCAGTCACAGGCGTCGGGTGTCGGTCCCAGGCCGTCAGTCCGGCGGCTCCGGGGTCGCCGCCTGCCCGGACGCGGCGGTCTGCTCCGGTGCCACGCTCCCGTCCGGGGTCACCGTGTCCTCCGAGGTACGCCGTTCCAGGAACGAGTCCGGGGCGGCCGCCGCCTCGGCGACGCGGCGTTCCGACTCCGTCGTCCTCGGATCGGACTCGGCCAGCACCGCCGCCCCCGCCTCGCGCCGGTCCGAGTCGGCCAGCACCGCCGCCGCCTGCGCCTCCGGGTCGTCGCTGCCCACGGAGCGTTCCTCCGGGAGCAGGTGGGCGGCCCGGTTCTCGACCCGGTCACTCGTCTCTTCACTCATGCCGCGATCCATACCCGAACCGTTGCTCCGCTACTCGTCGGAGCCGTCCGGGCCCGCCGGGCGAGGCCCCGCCGCAGCCGGTGGCCGTACCGGACCGGCGGATGTCCTGGTCTGCGGCATGCTGAGTTGAATACGGTATTTCCGGCCGGAGGGCAGCAGCCAGCCGCCACCAGCCCGGGGCGTCGAAAAAGCGGATGTCTGCTCCGGCCGCCGGGCACTAGCGTGACGGCGTGACGGCAGAGACCTCCGCGGAGGACCGGCTCGACGCCGGCTGGCGGGCCGAGAGCGACGCCTGGATCACGGATCGGCTAACCGAGCGGGGCATCGCCGCCACCGCCCCGGTCCAGTCCGTCCGGGTGCGCGCCTGGTCGATCGTGCGGCGGGTGGAGACCAGCGCCGGTCGGATGTGGTTCAAGGCGAACGTGCCGACCAACGCCTTCGAGGCGGGGGTGGTCGAGGCGCTGGCGGAGTTGGTGCCGGAACTGGTCGTGGCGCCGCTGGCGGTGGACCGGGGCCGGGGCTGGTTTCTCGGGCCGGACGGCGGGACGATCCTGCGGGAGCTGACCGGGCGGCCCGACCCGGCCCGCTGGGCGGAGCTGCTGCGGACGTACGCCGGTCTTCAGCGCGCGGTGGCCCCGCACGCCGACCGGCTGGTCGGGCTCGGCGTGCCGGACCTCCGCCCGGCCCGGATGCCGGCCGCGCTGGCCGGGCTGCTGGCCGATCCGACGGTCCGGCTCGCGGAGCCACACCGGGCCGCGCTGGTCGCGCTCCTGCCCGAGTACGACAGTTGGTGCGCCGACCTTGACGCCGACGGGCTGCCGGCGTCGATCCAGCACGACGACCTGCACGACGGCAACGTCTTCGTCGGCGCCGCCGGAATGCGCTTCTTCGACTGGGGCGACGCCTGCCTGGCGCACCCGTTCGGCAGCCTGCTCGTGGCGCTGAACGTCGCCGCCGACCAGCTCGGCGTGGACCCGGCGGGTCCGGAGCTGTCCCGGCTCCGGGACGCCTACCTGGAACCCTGGACCGATCTGCGGGACCGTGCCGACCTGCGCCACTCGGTCCGGTTGGCGCTGCGGGTCGCGAAGGTCGGCCGGGCGGTCTCCTGGCAGCGGGCACTGCGCGGCGCGACCGCGCCCGACTGGCAGCGGGCTCTCGGCGGTCCGGCGCTGATCGCCCCCGAGCACACGACGGCGCCGGCCGCCTGGCTGGCGGCGCTCATCCCGGAACCGGCCCCGGTGAGGGCGCGAGTCGACTGATCCGGGCCGGCCGGTCAGGGCGCGAGTCGACTGATCTCGGGCCGGCCCCGGTCAGCCTGCGGATCGACTGATCCGGGTCACGGCGCACCGTTCAGTGGAACAGCCGGGCCGGGACGGCGTCGGCGAGCAGCCGGTAACCGGTCGGGTTGAGATGCAGGTGGTCGCCGGTGTCGGCGGCCGGCAACAGTCGCCGGGGGTCCGCCGGATCCCGTACGGCCCGATCGAAGTCGATCACGGCGTCGAACCGGCCGCTGCCCCGGATCCACCGGTTGACCGCCTGTCGAGTCGCCTCCCGGAGCCCGGCCGGGTCGTCGTAGTCCGGGTTGCCGCCGAACGGGGTCAGCGTGGCGCCGTACACGAGGATCTCCCGCGCGTGCGCCCGGGTGACGATCTGGTCGTACGCGGTGAGCAGGTCGTCGGCGACCGCCCGCTGGGTGGCCTCGGTGGCCTCGGCGGTGCCGATGTCGTTGACCCCCTCGAACACCACGAGCCAGGCGACGCCGCTCTGCGCCAGTACGTCCCGGTCCAGCCGGGCCAGCGCGTTAGGACCGAGCCCGTCGGCGAGTACCCGGTTGCCGCCGGCCGCCTGGTTCAGCACCGCGACGTCCCGGGTTCGGTCGTGGCCGTGCAGCCGGTCCACGAGTTGGTCCGGCCAGCGGTCGTTGCCGTTGGTGGTGGAACCCCGCCCGTCGGTCAACGAGTCGCCGAGCAGCACCGCGACCCGGGTGCCGGGCCCGGCCGGCACCTCCAGCGCGCTGAGCAGGTACCAGTGGTCGACCGGGGTGGCACCGGGCAGCGTCGACGCCGCGACGTGGTTGCCGCGCAGCAGGTGGGAGGTGGTCCGGGAGCCGGGGTGCCCGGTGATCCGATCCGATGCCTGTCCCGGCCCGAGATAGAGCGTCACGGTCAGGTTGGCGCGGGCCGGTACGGCAATGTCGACCGGGTCGGAGACGAGTTGCGCACCCACCGGTACGGTCACCGACGCCCGACCGCTGAAGGTCACCGGCCGTGCGCTGCCGGGCTGGATCGCGCTGACCCCGGCCCGGCCGCCCTCCGGCAGCGCGACCGTGGCGGCGGTGACCGGCAGCGGCGCCCCGCCGAAGGCGTTGGAGAGGCGCAGCCGGATCCGCGACCCGGCCACCGACACCCGGACGGTCTGCCGGAGCGTGCTGTCGGCCAGCACCCGGCCGGGCTCGGTGAAGGGTGGCGGCGGCATGTTCTCCGGCTCGGCGAGCTGCGGCATCGACGCCCAGCTCGTCGCCCAGCGCTGCCCGACCCGGCCGCCGTCGGCGCGACCGGTCGGCTCTGCCGCGACGACCTCACCCGGTTCGCCCGGCCCCGCCCGGTCGGGAGCGCCCCGGGGCGCGGGCACCGCCGCGGGTTCGGCCACGGTCGCGGGCTCGGCCACCGCCGCAGGTTCGGCCACGGTCACGGGTTCGGCGATCGCCTCGGGTTCGGTCGCCGGCTCGGCGGCCGCCTCGGGTTCGGTCGCGGGGTCGGCCACCGCCTCCGGTTCGGTCGCGGGGTCGGCCACCGCCTCCGGTTCGGTCGCGGGGTCGGCCACCGCCTCCGGTTCGGTCGCGGGGTCGGCCACCGCCTCCGGTTCGGTCGCGGGGTCGGCCACCGCCGTAGGTTCGCTCACGGCGGCTGCAGCGGACGAGCCGGCGACGAGCAGGGCGGTGCGGATTCCCACCGTCACCAGGCTGAGCAACGGCCACCTCCGGCTTCTGTCGCGGTCTCCCCCGCACGCCGCTGCTGCCGGGCATCGGGAGCGGCGGGGGTTTCGGCTGCGGACAAATATAGGGGCCGCCATCGCCCACCCCGGGACGCGAGGGTTACCCGGGCGGTTTCTGGTCTGCGGCGCTCACCGGCGCCGGCCAGTTTCGCAGCACGGCGTCGACGGCATCCACCGTCCTGGCCCAGGAGTCGTCGACCGGGCGGGGGTGGTGCCGGAATCCGCCGGCCCGCTCAAGGCTCACGTAACCGTGGAAGGTGCTGTTCAGCATGCGTACCGCATCGGTCTGGTCCGGCTCGGCCAGCCGGTAGCCGCGCAGGATCGCCCGGGTCAGCTCGGCGTGCCGGCGGGCCGCGTCGGCGGCGACCGTGTCCGTCTGCGGGTCGAGTTCGAGCTGCGCCGCCGAGTATCTGCCGGGGTGTTGTTTCGCGTAGTTCCGGTACGCGTCGGCGAAGGCCGCCAGCGCGTCCCGGCCGGCGCGACCGGCGAGTGCGGCGGCGGCCCGGTCGGCGAGTTCCGTCAGGGCCAGTGCCGCCACCCTGACCCGCAGGTCGCGGGCGTTGCGGACATGGGAGTAGAGGCTGGCGTCCTTGACGCCGAAGTGGCGGGCGAGCGCCGAGATGGTCACGTTCTCGAAGCCGACCTCGTCGGCCAGCTCCGCCGCCGCCAGAGTCAGCCGCTCGGCGGTGAGCCCCGCACGCGTCATGTGCCACACCTCACGCCTAGGATCATCGTATATTTGCCTAGAGATATTAGGCTAGTCCCTATGGTACCCCTGACCGAGTCCGCCATCCGCGCCTCCTTCGTCAACTGCACCAAGGGCGAGGCGAAGCGTCTCACGGTGCCGAGGGACCTAGACGAGCGCGCCTGGGCCGACCTCGAGTTCTTCGGCTGGCGGGACCCCGCCGCCGACGAGCGGGCCTACCTGGTCGCCGAGTCCGGCGGCGGGCTCGTCGGCGTCGCGCTGCGGGTGGCGCCGCAGACCGGGCGGGTCCGGCGCAGCATGTGCTCGCTCTGCCTGACCACCCACACCGGGAACGGCGTCTCGCTGATGACCGCGCGCAAGGCCGGTCGGGAGGGCCGGCAGGGCAACTCGGTCGGCGCCTACCTCTGCACCGACCTGGCCTGCTCGCTCTATCTGCGCGGGAAGAAGGACGCCGGGCGGCGCCTCGACGAGACGATCACGCTGGCGGAGAAGATCGAACGCACCACGGCCAGCCTCGCCGCCTTCCTCGCCCGGGTCAACGGCTGACCCCGACCGAAACCGAGCTGACCGCGACCGAAACCGAGCTGACCGCGACCGAAACCGAGCTGACCCGGGCGAAGCCGAGCCGACCCCAACCGGAACCGAGCTAATCCCGACCGAAACCGAGCTGACCCCGGGCGAAGCCCAGCTGACCCCGGGGCGAAGCGGCCTGGCCCCGGGCGAAACGGCCCGCCGGGCTGACGCCGGACCGACCCACGGCGACGCCGGTCGGCCGAGCCGGCGGGTCAGGAGCGACGGGTCGTCCGCTGCCGCTGGGAGATGCCCTTGAGGTGTCGCCCCAGCTCCCGGGCGATCTCCCGGTTGGCGTCCCGTTCGGCCAGCGCCTGGCGCTTGTCGTAGGACCGCTTGCCTCGGGCGACGCCGAGTTCGACCTTGGCCCAGCCGTTCGAGAAATAGAGTGCCAGCGGCACCAGGGTCAGCCCGGGATCGCGGATCCGGTCCAGGATCTTGTTGATCTCCACTCGCCGCAGCAGCAGCTTCCGCATCCGCTTCGGCTGGTGGTTCGTCCAGGTGCCGTAGGCGTACTCCGCGATGTGCAGCCCGTAGAGCCAGAGTTCACCGTCGCGCTCCTGGGCGAACGCGTCGACCAGCGACGCCTGCCCGGCCCGCAGCGACTTGACCTCGGTGCCACGCAGCACGATCCCCGCCTCGTACGTCTTCAGGACGGCATATTCGTGCCGGGCCTTCTTGTTCGAGGCGATGAGCCTGCGCTCGGCTTCCCTGGACGCGACGACCTCCCCAGCGTCTCCCCGCAGCGTCTCCCCGCAGAGGGTCTCCGCAGCGTGTCTCCGCAGCGTCTCGACCCGGCTGCCCGGGCCGCCCGGCCGCACCGGGCAGCCAGACTATACGCACCAGGTCAGCACCGGATCGACGGATTTTCCCGGCGTCGCCGAGGGTCGACATCGGGGCCGGATGGAATAATTCCCCGATGCCTGCCGCCGGCCCCAGCCATGTCCTCTTCGACTTCTTCGGCACCCTGGTCGCCTATTCGGCCAGTCGCACCGAGCAGGGCTATCCGGGCTCGCACGCACTGCTCCGGCGGCTCGGCGTCGACCTGGACTACGCCGAGTTCCTGACCGCCTGGTCGGGCGCCTTCGCCGAGTTCGACCGGCGCAGCGAGGAGAACGACTCCGAGTTCTCCATGATCGAGGTCGGCACGGTCTTCCTGACCGACCTCCTCGGCCGGTCGCCGGCACCGGAGGACGCCGACGCGTTCGTCCGGGAGTACGTCCGCGAGTGGAACACCGGCGTGCGCTACCTCCCCGGCGTCCCCGAACTGGTACGCGACCTGCACCGCGACCACCGGCTCGCGGTCGTCACCAACACGCACCAGCCGGGACTGGTCCCCGACCATCTCGCGGCGATGGGGCTGGCGCAGTATTTCGACGCCGTCGTCGCCTCGGTGGAGTTGGGCTGGTGCAAGCCGCACCCCCGGATCTACGCCACCGCGCTGGAGACCCTCGGCATCGACGCCGGTTCGGCGGTCTTCGTCGGCGACAGCTACCGGCCCGATTTCGTCGGGCCCGAGCGGGCCGGCATCCGGGCGTACCTGATCGACCCGGAGCGCCGCAGCCCGGTGCCGGAGGCCCGCCGGCTCGACTCGATCCTCGACCTGCCCGCCCGGCTGCGCAGCCGGCAGGCCGACGACGATCGGCTCGCCGGCTCCGCCCACTGACCCGCGCGCAGCCGGTCGGGGTTCAGGACCCCTCCTCCGGTACGCAGACCGTCAGTGCGCCGGGGGCGACCCGGGCCTTCAGTCGGGTTACCCGGTCGCGGGCGCCGCCGTCCAGCTCGTAGGTCATCGGCTCGGCGAACCGGACGTTGATCTTCCGGCCCCGGGTGATCCGGACGAACGGCGAGGAGTCGGAGCGGCCGACCGCCATCTGCCCCAGGGTGCGGACCCAGTCCAGTACCCCGCTGGCGGTCGCCACGCCGACCTCCAGGCAGCCGTCGTCGGGACGGGCGTCGTCGAAGGCCGGGATGCCGCCGGTGATGGTGCCGACGTTGCCGAAGAGTACGCAGCTCGCCTCCCCCTCGAACCAGTCCGCGCCGTCCACCCTGATCCGCATCCGGGTCGTCTCGCTGCGGACGTGCCGCAGCCCGGTCCAGACGTACGCGAGCCGGCCCAGTCGATCCTTCAGGTCGCGGTCCGCGTCCCGGATCATCTCCCCGTCGAAACCCGCGCCGGCCATCACCGCGAAGTGCTCGCCGCCGAGCCGTCCCAGGTCGAGCCGTCGGCGCGGCCCGGTCAGCCCGATCCGGACCGCCTCGGCCAGATCCTCCGGGATGCCGAGGTTGCTGGCGAGCAGGTTCGCCGTACCGGCGGGCAGGATCGCCAGGGCCGCATCCGAGCCGGCGAGCGCGTCGGAGCAGCGCTGCACCATGCCGTCCCCGCCCCAGACGAAGATCAGCTCGGCGCCCTTGTCGAGCGCCTTGCGTACCTTCTTCGGCGCCTTTCGGCTCTTCGGCACCTCGTACCAGAGCAGGTCCTCGATCCCGGCGCCACGCAGCCGGGAGCGGAGTTCGTCGAGCCCACCGCCGAGGGACTTCTTCCGGTGTGCGACGACCGCGACCCGGGCCACCTGGGCCGGGGTCACAGCCGGTCCGGGCGTCGGGGCGGCGGCGGGCTCGGCGGTCATCGTGCTGGTCATGGCCCGGGTCTTACCCAGCGACCCGGGCCACCAAGCGCGTACTCAGAGGGTACGGGCGAGCCGCTCGGCGAGCAGTCGGGTGAACCGGGCCGGGTCGCCGAGTTCGCCGCCCTCGGCGAGCAGCGCCATCCCGTAGAGCAGTTCGGCGGTCTCGGCCACGGTCGGGTCGTCCCTGCGCTGCCCGTACGCCTCGCGGAGCCCGGTCACCAGCGGGTGCGTCGGGTTGAGTTCCAGGATCCGCTTCACCACCGGCATCTCCTGCCCCATCGCCCGGTACATCTTCTCCAGGGTCGGGGTCATGTCCTGGGCGTCGCCGACGATGCAGGCCGGTGATGTGGTCAGCCGGGACGAGAGCCGCACCTCCTTGACGTTCTCGGCGAGCTGGGTGGTCAGCCAGCCGAGCAGGTCGGCGAAGTCCTTCTCCTGCTGCTCCCGCTCCGCACCGGCGTTCTCCTTCTCCTCCTCGGAGTCGAGGTCGACCTGCCCCTTGGCGATCGACTGGAACTTCTTCCCGTCGAACTCCGGCACCGAGGAGACCCACATCTCGTCGATCGGGTCGGTCAGCAGCAGTACCTCGTAGCCCTTGGCCCGGAACGCCTCCATGTGCGGCGAGTTCTCGATCATGGTGCGGGACTCGCCGGTCGAGTAGTAGATGTCGGTCTGCCCCTCCTTCATCCGCTCGACGTACTGGGCGAGGGTGGTCAACTGCTCCGGGTCGTGGGTGGAGGCGAACGAGGCGATCTCCAGGATCGTCTTCTGGTTGTCGAAGTCGTCGAGCAGGCCCTCCTTGACCGCCCGGCCGAACTCCGACCAGAAGGTCCGGTAGCGCTCGGCGTCGTTCGCCTGCATCTCCTTGACCGTGGAGAGCACCTTCTTAACCAGGCGGCGGCGCATCAACTGGATGTGCCGGTCCTTCTGGAGGATCTCCCGGGAGATGTTCAGCGACAGGTCCTGCGCGTCCACCACACCCTTGACGAAGCGCAGGTACTCCGGCATCAGCTCCTGGCAGTCGTCCATGATGAAGACCCGCTTGACGTAGAGCTGCACGCCGCGCTTGGCGCCCCGCATGAAGAGGTCGAACGGTGCGCGGGACGGGATGAAGAGCAGCGACTCGTACTCGAAGGTCCCCTCGGCCCGCATGTGGATGGTCTCCAGCGGGTCGGTCCAGTCGTGGCTGAGGTGCCGGTAGAACTCCTTGTACTCGTCTTCCTTGACGTCGTCCTTCGACCGCGCCCAGAGCGCCTTCATCGAGTTGAGCGTCTCGGTCTCGGTGGTCGTCTTGCCGTCGTTGTCCGTCCGCTCGACCGACATCCGGATCGGCCAGGCGATGAAGTCCGAGTAGCGCTTGACGATCTCCCGGATCTTCCACTCGGCGGTGTAGTCGAAGAGCTGGTCCTCGGCGTCCTCCGGCCGCAGGTGCAGGGTCACCGAGGTGCCCTGCGGCGCCTCGTCGACGGTCTCGACGACGTAGGTGGCGCCGCCGTCGGATTCCCAGCGGGTCGCGGTGGACTCGCCGGCCCGCCGGGTCAGCAGGGTCACCTTGTCGGCGACCATGAAGCTGGAGTAGAAACCGACGCCGAACTGTCCGATCAGGTCCTGCGAGCCGGCCGCGTCCTTGGACTCCTTGATCTTTTCCAGGAGTTCCGCCGTGCCGGACTTCGCGATGGTGCCGATGAGGATGACGACCTCGTCCCGGGACATCCCGATGCCGTTGTCCCGGACGGTGAGGGTACGCGCCTCCCGGTCGACCTCGATGACGATGTGCAGGTCGGAGGTGTCGACCGCCAGTTCCTTGTCGGCGAATGCCGCCAGCCGCAGTTTGTCCAGCGCGTCCGAGGCGTTGGAGATGAGTTCCCGCAGGAAGATGTCCTTGTTCGAATAGATCGAATGGACCATCAGCTGGAGTAGCTGACGCGCCTCGGCCTGGAACTCGAAAGTCTCGGTCCCCGTGCTCATGTGATCCTCCACGAAATGCCCGCTGCGCCAACGACGGAGCGCCGCCGGTGAGTCTGGATCACACGGTTACGCTCCGGATAGCCGGCGCCATACTAATTGACCCCGGCATCGGGACCGCGCAGACCCGTACTCCCGGCCGCTGGGTGGTCACCGGCGGCCACGGCGGCGGCGTGCGCGGCGAGGCCGGCCGCGACCTGGCCGACGAACCGGCCCAGCGCCCGCCGGTAGAGCCAGCCGGTGCCCGGCAGCCTGGCGGCGAAGGTGGAGTGCCAGCGGATCGAGGTGCCGCCGCGCTCGGCGGTGAGGTCGACGTCGGCCCGGTAGTCGCGCAGCGGCAGCCCGGAGAGGAGTTCGTAGCTGAACCGGCGGTCCGGCACCCGTTCGACCACCCGCTCGCGGCTGGTCACCCGGCCGGTCCGGAAGATCCGGATCGCGCCGACGCCCTCCGGCTCGTCCGCACCGGGGCGTTCCAGCTCGAAGGAGTCCAGCGGTGACCAGCCGGGCCAACCGGCACCGTCGACCAGCAACGCGTAGACCACCGCCGGACTGGCCGTGGTGTGCACCCGTACGTCGATCTCTTGTCGCGCCACTGTCCGCACCCTCCCCCGACTTCTGTACCAACTGGTACGTGTACCGTATGGTACATGCCTGCCGGAGTACGCGAAGAGCTGCTCGCCCGCGTCGTGGACCGGATCGCCGACCAGGGCGTCGGCGCGCTGAGCCTGCGCCGGTTGGCGGCGGACCTCGGCACCAGCCACCGGATGCTGATCTATCACTTCGGCTCCAAGGAGGGACTGCTCGTCGAGGTGGTCCGGGAGATCGAGCGCCGGCAGCGGGCCGCACTGGCCAGTCTGGAGTTCGACCCGGCCACCGCACCGGCGGACGCGATCCGGAGCATGTGGCGACGACTCGCCGACCCGGCGCTCTGGCCGTACGAGCGGCTCTTCTTCGAGCTGTACGGCCAGGCGGTGCAGGGCTATCCGGGCACGACTGCGCTGCTGGAGGGGGTGGTGGACAGTTGGCTGGACCTCAACGTCGAACTCGCCGCCCGGCGGGGCGTACCGGCCGAGCTGGCCCGCACGCACGCCCGACTCGGACTGGCGGTGATCCGGGGACTGCTGCTCGACCTGCTCGCCACCGGCGACCGGGCCGGCACCGACGCGGCGCTGGAAGCCTTCGCCGTCGGCTACCAGGCGGGCCTGCCGACCGGCCCACCCGAGAGCGCGGGTGCCCGCCCGACCGGACGGACACCCGCGCCGTAGGTCAGGGCCGCACGAAGGTCACGTCGGGATGCCGTGGCGACGGGTCCCGCAGCAGCGGCTGCGGCCATCCCCGAAGGTGCTGGTCGAAGAAGGCGCCGAGGTACGCCCGCAGCGATCCGACGATCCGGTCCGGGTCGACGGTGCCGATCGAGCCGGCGACCAGATCCGGCGGCAACGGAAACACCTCCGCGAGCTGCGGCAGCAACGCCTGGTGGTCGGTGAAGGTGAAGTGCTCGCCGTCGGCCACGTAGAGGTCCAGCTTCCAGCCGGTGGAGTGCGCCCAGAAGCCCGCCCAGTCCCGGGCGTGCTGGTGCGTGTGCGGCGCCCCGGAACTCTGCCCCGCCCCCATCAGCAGGAACGGCCGGTCCAGCCCCTGGTGCACGACGTCGCCGAAGTCCCCGGCCGAGAAGCTGTAGGCGAGACTGCCGTCCATGTCCACCCCGGCGTCCAGCCGGCGGTCCACCAGCATCGTCTCGGCCGCCGTGAAGCCCCCGGCAGAGTGGCCGAACATGCCGACCCGGGACAGGTCGAGCCCGGCGCCGAGACCGGGCGGCAGGCGCCGGCCCTCGGCGTCCGGGTTGCCACCCCGGGCGAGCAGCACGAGCTGGTCGAGGACGAAACGGGTATCCCGGATCCGGGTGTCGAGCATCCGGTGGTTGAGTTCGGTGGGGTCGATGTCGGGAAGCCGCTGCGTCTCGACCCGGCCACCGGGAAACTCGACCTCCGGCGTCTCGTAGGTGTGGTCCACCGTCACCACCACGTACCCCCGGCTGGCCAGCTCGGTCACCAGCATGGTGCCGTGCGCCCTGGCTACGCCCCCGCCGGGTGAGAAGAGCACGACGGGGTGGCCGCCGCGCCGGGGGCGTACGGGCACCCCGGCGCGGGCGTGGGTGGCGATACCGGCCCAGTCGACCTGACCGGCGGCCAGCCCGAGCTGCGCGTCGGTACGTTCGGCGAACCGCTGCGCGGCCAGCGGCGGCAGGTACGGCGCCGGACGGCCGGCGTGGGCGGTGAGCGTCGGGTACCAGAGGCTCACCATCAGTTCCCTCGGCCGCCCCTCCACCCACGGGTCGGGGCGGGCGGCGTCGAGCAGGTGCAGTTCGCTGGTGCCGACCGGATACGGCCCGGTCGGCTCGGGCAGGCTCAGCCGCAGCGGTGTGGAGCCGGCGGGTCCGGTCGGACCGGCAGCCGGCGGCCCGGTCCGGGCGAACGCGGCCGGCGCGGCGGCCGGCACCGACACCGCCAGCAGCGCCACGAGCCCACCGAGCAGCCAGCGTCGAGAAGGTATTCGCATGCCCACAGACTGGTTCGCGCCGGCATCCCGGCACATCTGCCGAAGGTGCCCACCGCGACCCGGAGAAATCTCAGGGAAGTCTCGCCCGGAAACCAGGGTCGGTGTCCGATGACCGGACACGGTGACGCCCTCGCGCCGCGCGGAATACCCGGGTACGAGGGCGCCTGGCCTACCGGGCGTCAGCGGGCCGGGACGTCCCGGACGAAGGAGCGCCAGGCCGTCCCGCCGAACGTCAGCACCGGCCCCGCCGGGTCCTTGCTGTCGCGCACCCCGACCACACCGGGCAGATTTCGGGCGACCTCCACACAGGCGCCCCCGTTGCCACTGCTCCGGGTGCTCTTGGTCCATTGAGCGCCGGTCAGATCCACTTCTCCGCCACTTCCCGTATCAACTCGGTGGACTGCTGCTGCGGGAGCGCCTGGCTCCGAACGGCCTCCCACGCCCGCTGTAGCAACGCCAGGTCGTCCGCCCCGTCGACCACCTGCCCGGCCAACTGGTTGTCGAGATAACCGGTCTCGGCCCGGTCTGGCGCGGTGGCGATCACGAAAGATCCGTTCAACCCAGGGTACGCGCCGACCGACATCGGGACGACGTGCAGCCGCACGTGCGGCAGGGCGCAGGCGGTGACCAGCGCATCCACCTGTTCGCGCATCACGGTCGGTCCGCCGATGGGGCGGTGCAGCAGATTCTCGTCGAGCACGGCCGTGAGATCCACCGGATCGTCCCGGGTCAACACCGCCTGTCGGGCGAGACGGGTGGCAAGCCGACGCTCCACCTCCTCCAGGTTGGTCAACCCCGCGTCGGTGAGCACCGCGCGGGCGTACGCCTCGGTCTGTAGCAGTCCCGGCACGACCAACGCCTCGTACCATCGCAGCGACACGGCGCCCTGCTCGGCGGCCGACCACTCGATGAACCACTGTGGCGAGCCGAGGCGGGCGGCGAGGCGGCCGAGTGCGCCACCGGTCTGTAGGGCGCCGTCGACGGCGGTCCAGAAACCGGGCGGCGGTTTACGGCGCCCACTCTCGATCATCGCGATGGTGGAGGCCGCCCACGGAATATGCCGGGTGAGATCCTCCTGCGTCATTCCGCGCGCGTCTCGGGTCAGGCGGAGTTCGTCGAGGAGATAGCGAATTCGATCATCCATCCTCACACCGTCCTCACAGGTCTGACCGGCGCGCCACACACCGCTCACAATGCGCCGTGACCACCCACAATCCGGCGCGACGCCTTCCGAGGATAGGGCTGAAAAGCCCACTGTGGAAGGGGCAGAACTCCCACTCGCACCGTCACCCGATTCCAATTCAAGGAGGGAACAAACCAATGATTCCGGTAGGTCGAACAAAACCGCGCCATCGCCGGGACTGGCGGCGACTCTGGCGGTACTGCCGATGCGGCTGGCGCTGGCGCTGCCCGGACTCGGTCGAACTCGTCCCGATGCCGTACCCGCCGCCGCCGAAGGCGGACCGGGCGATCGTCGTACCCCCGGATCCGCCGCCGCCGACCGGCGTTCGCGCGGCGGCCGGACCGCCGGACCCGCCGCCTCCGCTGCCGCGCGCCCGTGCCGTCAACAGCCGGTTTCCGCTCCGGACCTCCGCCGGCATCCATGAGACCGGCCGGGCCGGTTCGCCGACTCCGGCCCAGACCCACCGCGCGGTGCGGTGAATCGACCCGGGCCGGGCGGAACAGCATGACCCGGCCGCTGCTCAGCCGCCGCCGTCCACACGTGCACACCCGTCCGCTCTTCCTCTGCCGGGCCTGCGGGGCGAAATGGCCCTGCCAGCCGGCCCGACTCGTCCTGCTCGCCATGTACCAGGACGACCGGCAGGGACTGCGGATGCACCTCGCCCGCAAGCTGCTGACCGCACTGGCCGACCAACCGCGCGGCGATGCCGTGACGCTGGCCGTGCATTTCCTCGGCTGGCTGCCCGAGGAGAACTGACGTTTCGCCACCCGACCGGCCGCCCCGGGTCGTCCGCTCCCCCACGGCGGCCCGGGGCAGGTTCGACCTTCGGCTCCTTTTCGGTCCCTCCTGATGTCATGACTTCCGTCGGGCGCCCGGTTCTCCACTCAACCCCGCTCCGGGCGCCCGGCCCGAGCAGAAACCTCGACGGAAGGAACAGGGACCATGCGGATCAAGCGGATCGCCGGGCTGGCCCTCGCCGGTGCCGCGGCCGTCGCGGCCGTCGGCGTCGCCGGAGCGGCGTACGCCGACGACCCGGCCGACTCGGAGAAGACGGTACGGATCGTCACCGAGAACAACGGCAACGTCTTCGGCAGCACGGTCGACGTACCGAAGGACTGCCCCGAGAAGAACGGCGGCGCGGCCACGCCCGCCGAAGCCGGCCTGTGAGGTACCGCCGATGAGCCTCACCGAAGCCGGCCCGGAGACACCGAGCGTCCCGTCGGAGGCGGCGCACGTCGCGCCCGAAGCGCCGCACGTCGCGCTCGAACAGGCGATGTTCGAGGTCAAGCGGGTGATCGTCGGGCAGGACAGGCTGGTGGAACGGCTCTTCACCGCGCTGCTGGCCGACGGGCACTGCCTGCTGGAGGGCGTACCCGGGGTGGCGAAGACCCTCGCCGCGCAGACCCTCGCCGTCGCCGTCGGCGGAACCTTCTCCCGGATCCAGTTCACCCCGGACCTGGTCCCGTCGGACATCGTCGGCACCCGGATCTACCGCGCCTCCTCGGAGAGCTTCGACGTCGAACTCGGCCCGGTGATGGCGAACCTGGTCCTCGCCGACGAGATCAACCGGGCACCGGCCAAGGTGCAGTCGGCGCTGCTGGAGGCGATGGCCGAACGGCAGGTCTCCATCGGCGGACGCAGCTATCCGGTACCGGAGCCGTTCCTGGTCCTGGCCACCCAGAACCCGATCGAGTCCGAGGGCGTCTACCAGCTACCCGAGGCGCAACGCGACCGGTTCCTGCTGAAGGTACTCGTCGACTACCCCACCGACGCCGAGGAGCTGGGGATCCTCTACCGGATGGGCACCGCCCGGCCGCAGCCGCGTACGGTGCTGGACCCGGCTCGGCTGCGCGCCCTCCAGGACCGGGCTCGGGCGGTCTTCGTGCACCACGCCATCGCCGAGTACGTGGTGCGGCTGGTGGTGGCGACCCGGCATCCGGACCGGTTCGGCGCGGGTGACCTCTCGGCGCGGCTCGGCTACGGCGCAAGTCCCCGGGCCACCCTCGGACTGGTCGCCGCCGCCCGGGCGCTGGCCCTGCTGCGCGGCCGGGAGTACGTGCTGCCGGCCGACGTGACCGAATTGGCCGTCGACGTACTGGCACACCGGCTGGTGCTCTCCTTCGACGCCGTCGCCGACGGGATCTCGGCCGAGTCGGTGGTGCGCCGGCTGGTCGGCGCGGTACCACCGCCGCAGATAGCCCCGCAGCAGGCGGAACAGGGACAGCAGGCCGAGGGCGCGCGGCGGGCGGAGCGGGCGGCGTGAGTCGCGGGCGACCCGGCGGGCGGGCCGGGCGGCCGTGGTCGCGCCGCCCGCCACACCGGACGGACCGGAGGAACGGGAGACGCACCGAATGAACGAGGGATACGCCACCGTGCACCACCTCGCGCCACACCGTCGGCTGCGCCGGCTGGAGCTGGCGATCACCCGTCGGCTCGACGGGCTGCTGCACGGGCAGCACCTGGGTCTGCTGCCGGGCGCCGGGAGCGAGCTGACCGGCAGCCGGGAGTACCGGCCCGGCGAGGACGAGGTACGCCGGATGGACTGGGCGGTGACCGCACGTACTGGGGTGCCGCACGTCCGGGAGGTGGACGCCGACCGGGAACTGACCACCTGGGTCCTGGTCGACTCCACCCCCAGCATGGACTTCGGCACCGCAGAGCTGGAGAAGCGGGAGTTGGCGGTCGCCGCCACCGCCGCGATCGGCTACCTGACGGCCAGCCACGGCAACCGGCTCGGCGGGCACCTGCTCGGCGCGGACGGGATCCGGCGCTTTCCGGCGCGTACCGGTCGGGAGCATCTGCTCGGCCTGCTGCACACCCTGCTGGCCGCGCCGCGCGGCCCCGCCGGGTCCCGGCCACCATCGCTGGCGCAGGCGCTCGCCGGGCTGCACCGCGCGGCGCCGCGCCGGGGTCTGGTGGTGGTCGTCTCCGACTGGCTCGACGGGCTGCCGGACCCCGCCGGCGACCCGCCGGGCCGGGACTCGGCCGAGGAGCGGCCCGAGTGGGAGACCGAGCTGCGCCGGCTCGCCGTCCGGCACCAGGTGCTGGCGGTCGAGGTGACCGATCCACGCGAACTGGACCTGCCGGACGTCGGACTGATCACGTTGGTCGACCCGGAGAGCGGCCGGCGCCGCGAGATCTCCACCGGCAGCCGGCGGCTGCGCGAACGGTACGCCGACGCGGCGCGGCAGCAGCGCGCACTGCTCCGGCGGGCGCTGCGCCGGGCCGGGGCCGCGCACCTGGCGCTGCGTACCGACCGGGACTGGGTGACCGACATCGTCCGGCACGTGTACGCCCAGCGCCGCCTGGCGGCGGCAGCCCGTACCCCCGGCCCGGTCGGCGGTCCGGCGGGCGGCGCGGCGTGACCGGACGGGACGAGGAGGGATCATGACGCTGGAGAGCCCAGGCCGGTTGTGGCTGCTGGCCGGCGTGGCGGCACTGGCCGTGGCGTACCTGCTGATGCAGCGCCGCCGCAGCCGCTACGCCGTCCGCTTCACCAACCTGCGCCTGCTGGACCGGGTGGCGCCGAGCCGACCGGGCTGGCGGCGGCACGTGCCGGCAAGCCTCTTCCTGGGCATGCTGGGGCTGCTGGTGGTCGGCTTCGCCCGCCCCAGCGACGAGGTACGCGTACCGCGCGAGCGGGCCACCGTGGTGATCGCGGTGGACGTGTCGCTCTCCATGCTCGCCGACGACGTACCGCCGGACCGGCTCAGCTCGGCCAAGGCGGCGGCCCGGGAGTTCGTCGACGGGCTGCCCGAGGAGTTCAACGTCGGACTGGTCGCCTTCGCCGGCAACGCCTCGGTCTTCGTCCCACCGGAGACCGACCGGCAACTGCTGGCGGCCGGCATCGACCGGCTCGCCGAGGGCGGCACCGGTCAGCAGGGTACGGCGATCGGGGACGCGATCGGCACCGCGCTGGAGTCGATCTCCACCCTGGACGGGCAGGCCGCCGAGGATCCACCGCCGGCCCGGATCGTGCTGCTCTCCGACGGCGCGAACACCTCCGGCAGCGACCCGGAGCAGGCGGCGGCCGACGCGTCGAGTGCCGGGGTACCGGTGGACGCCATCGCGTTCGGCACCTCGGACGGCGTGATCGAGCAGGGCAACCGGCCGATGACCGTACCGGTGGACGGCGAGACGCTGCGGATGGTCGCCGAGCGGACCGGTGGCGGCTACCACGAGGCGGGCAGCGGCGACGAGCTGCGGGCCGTCTACGCCGACATCGGCAGCTCGGTCGGCTACACCCTGGAGCGGCAGGACGTCTCCGCCCGGTTCATCGGCATCGGGCTGATCCTGGCGCTGCTCGCCGCCGCCGCGTCGATGTTCTGGTTCGCCCGGATCCCCTGACCGGGCCACCATTTCCACAGTGGAGGGAGTGACGGGAAGATGGAGCAGACAGAGGTGACGGCGGCACCACCGGGACTGGGCCGCCCCCGGGGACCGGGCTTCGTCTCCCCGGCGCTGGACGCCTGGCCGAGCCCGCTCGCCCCGGTCGGCGTACCCGAAAAGGAGCCGGCGGCCGGCGCGGCCCGGTGGCGGCGGACGTTGCTGGCCGGGCTGGCGGTGGTGGCGCTCTCGGCGGCCTCCGGCGCGCTGGCCGGCGGATACGTGGCGGCGGACGGGCCGGCGTCGGAGCTGGCCGCTCCCCCACCGGCGACCCCGCTGTCACCGCGCCCCGGGGCCGGCGGCGCGGTGCCGACTCCCGGACCGAGCGGCGGCGCGGTGCCGAACGACCTGGTCGGTGCCGCCGCCACCGCCCTGCCCGGAGTGCTGTCGGTGCGGGCCGGCCGGGCCGGCGGATCCGGCTTCGCCGTCGACGAGCGGCACGTCGTCACCAACAGCCACGTGGTGGCGGGCGCGACGACGGTGAGCGTGGTCGGCCAGGACGGGCGACGGCTCTCCGCCGAGGTGGTCGGCCGGGACCCGGGCAGCGACATCGCGGTGCTCAGGGTCGCCTCGGCCGGGGCGCTGCGGCCGCTGCGGCTCGCCGCCGACGGCGTCCGGGTCGGCGAACCGGTGCTCGCGGTCGGTTCCCCGCTGGGGCTCTCCGGCACCGTCACCGCCGGCATCGTCAGCGCGCTCGACCGCCAGGTGCGGCTCGGCGACAGCGGCGCCCGGCAGGCCGCGATCCAGACCGACGCCTCGATCAACCCCGGCAACTCCGGCGGACCGCTGGTCAACGCCCGGGGCGAGGTGGTCGGCGTCAACACCGCGATCGCCACCCTGGACGGCAGCGGCAACATCGGGATCGGCTTCGCGATCCCGATCGACCGGGCCCAGCGGGCGGCCGAGCGGATCATCAGGAACGGTGGATAGCGTCGGATCATGCGGCTACTGGTGGTGGAGGACGAGGAGGACCTGGCCGACGCGGTACGGCTCGGCCTGGTCCGCGCGGGATACGCGGTGGACGTCGCCACCGACGTCGCGCAGGCGTACGAGCGGCTGGCGGTCAACGCGTACGACCTGATGCTGCTGGACCTGAACCTCCCCGACGGCGACGGTTTCGCGGTCTGCCACGCGATCCGCCGCGGCGAGGTACCGGTCGAGGGCGGCAGCGACCTACGGGTACTGATGCTCACCGCCCGGGGCGCGCTGCACGACCGGGTACGCGGGCTGGACGAGGGCGCCGACGACTACCTGGTGAAGCCGTTCGCCCTCGCCGAACTGCTGGCCCGGGTACGCGCGCTGCTGCGTCGGGACTCCGGCGGCGGTTCGGCGGTGTTGCGGGTCGGCCCGTTCCAGCTCGACGTGGCCCGGCAGGAGGCGAGCCGGGACGGCAACCGGCTGCACCTGACCCGCAAGGAGTTCGGGGTGCTGGAATACCTGATGACCCGCCCCGGTCACGTGGTCTCGGCGGAGGAGCTGCTGGAACACGTCTGGGACGCCAACGCGGACCCGTTCACCCAGACCGTCCGGGTCACCGTCGGCACGCTGCGCCGCAAGCTCGGCGGCGAGGCGATCGAAACCGTCGTCGGACGCGGCTACCGACTGCGGGAGGTGGCGTGACGTGGAGCCCGGCGGGACGCGGCCTGACGTGGAGCCGAGGGTGACGGTGGCGGGAGGTGGCGTGGAGCCGAGGGTGACGGTGACGGGAGGTGGCGTGCCGGGTGCGCCGGGGGGTCGGCGGTTGCGGCGCTGGCTGCCGTTCGTGCGGTCGATCCGGTTCCGGCTCACCGTGCTCTATTCCACGCTGCTCTTCGCGCTGGCCGGGGCCGGGCTCGCCGTCACCTATCTGGCGGTGGAGTACAGCACCAACCCGAAGCCGATCACCAACCAGTACGAGGCGGACGTGGTCAAGCACGGCCGTACCGTCGGAACGCTGACGGTGGCCGAGGTGGACGAGATCGAGTCGGAGGTCAACTTCCGTACCCTGGAAACGCTGCGCAACTACTCCCTGATCGCGCTGGCCGGGCTCTTCGTCGCCAGCCTCGGCATCGGCTGGGTGCTCTCCGGCCGAGCGCTGCGACCGGTGGGCGCGATCGCGCGTACCACCCGGGAGATCCAGGCCACCGACCTGTCCCGACGGATCCGGCTGACCGGTGCCCGGGACGAGCTGCGCGAACTCGGCGACACCATCGACTCGATGCTGGACCGCCTGGAGGAGGCGTTCCGGACCCAGCGCCAGCTCATCGACGACGCCTCACACGAACTGCGCAGCCCGCTCGCGATCATCCGGGCCAACCTGGACGCCTCGCTGCTCGACGCGCCGGAGGCCACCGACGCGGAGCGGAACCGGGCCGTCGCCGTCATCGACCGGGCCACCACCCGGATGTCCCGGCTGGTAGAGGACCTGCTCGCCACGGCCCGCCGCCGCGCCGACGCGCTCGCCGACACCGACGTGCTGCTCGACGAGGTGGCCCGGGAGGCGGGCGAGGAGTTCGCCGCGGTCGCCGCCGCCCGCCAGGTCACCGTCGCGTACGACCTCCGGCCCGAGCTGTCGCTGATCGGTGACCACGACGCGCTGCGCCGGGCGGTCGGCAACCTGCTCTCCAACGCGGTACGGCTCTCCCCGGCGGGTGGCACGGTCACGGTGGCGGCGGGGCGGATCGGCGGCTGGCTCTGGGTCGGGGTCGCCGACGAGGGGCCGGGGATCGCCGCCGCCGACCAGTCCCGGGTCTTCGACCGGTTCTGGCGCGGCCGGGCCGATCCGGCGGCCGGGGCCGAGCGGCGTACCGGGCTGGGGTTGGCGATCGTCCGGCAGATCGCCGAGTCGCACGGCGGGCAGGTGGCGCTCTTCTCCTCGGTCGGCCGGGGCAGCACCTTCGTGCTCTGGCTGCCGGCCGCGGACCGCACCGACGACACCGAACCACCGACCTCCTCCCCGCTGCCCTGACGGTCGACCGCTGCCCTGACGGTCGACCACTGCCCTGGTCGTTCGCTGCTGCCCTGACTTCCGACCGCCGCCCCGGCAGCGGGGCGGGGTCCCTCCGGATCGGAAGGACCCCGCCGCGAGCGTGTGGCCGCCGTCGACCGTCCCGTCGCCCGCCCCGCCGCCGACGGGCGCCCAGGACACGGTCAGGAAACGCCGCAGGAACTCGCCGACCAGGTACGGCTCGACTTGTGCGCCACGTGGGTGTGATCGCTGTGTCCCGGGTAGCCGGGGCCGAGGATCTCCCGCCAGCCGTGGTTACGGGCCTGCTGGGCGAGGCGGCACAGGGAGTGCGGGCTGACGCCGAGGTCGACCGCGTCGCCGTAGAGGTGCCGGCTGGTGGCCGAGCCGCCGACCGCGTTGTTGCAGGCGTGGCTGCGGAACGCGCTGGTGACCCGGATCTGCTGGTCGCCGAGGGCGTGCCGCATGGCCTGGAGCTTCCACATGTTCACCAGGGCGTTGAAGCGGGCGGTGGCGGCCGAGACCGCGCCACCGGACCAGTCCGAGTTGCAGTTGTTCAACTCGGCGTAGCTGAAGTTCACCGGGGTGCAGTCGTCGTCCTGGAGGGCGTAGATCCGGTTGAACGTCTGCGGGCCGGCGATGCCGTCGGCGCCGAGCCCGTACGCCTGCTGGAAGCGGACCACCGCGGCTCGGGTCGCCGGACCGAAGGCGCCGTCGATGGTGAGTACCGCGTTGTAGCCGGGGTAGCCGGCGACCCGGATCTGCAACTGTCGTACGTCCTCACCGGACATTCCCTCCGAGAGGGTCCGGCCCCAGGTGTAGCAGCCGTCGGCCTGAGCGGGTCCGGCGGTGGTCACGGTCGCGACGAGGGTGGCCGCGGCCGCCATGGTGAGCGCCGCGAGGATTCTGACGGTACGTCTGAACAAGGGGTCCTCCATACCGAGCGGGGGTTGAATATCGACGAGGATGGCTGTCCGCCGATCACAAGTCAATATCTTGCAGTGACCTTTTGTGATGCGGCGGTTTCCTTCACCGCTCGGAGACGCACCGTTCACCGCCCCGCCGCCGACGAACCCTGGCGACGGCGGGACGGTTTCGGCCCCGGCCACCGGGGCGGGAGCGGGGACGGGGGCGGGTCAGCGGCGGTCGGCATAGGCTGGCGGACATGCCGAAAGCCATCTGGAACGATCTGGTCGTCGCGGAGAGCACCGACACCGTCGTGGTCGAGGGCAACCACTACTTCCCGCGTACGGCCCTGCGGGACGACCTGGTGCGGGAGTCGGACACCCACACCGTCTGCCCCTGGAAGGGCACCGCGTCGTACTACACCCTGGAGCACGAGGGCCGGCGCAGCGTCGACGCCGTCTGGTACTACCCGGCGCCGAAGCCGGACGCCGAGATGGTCCGGGACCGGGTCGCCTTCTGGAAGGACGTCACGGTCGTCGACTGATCCTCCGCCGTCCGGGCAGACCACCCGTAGGCCGCCAATTGCGGCATTAGCCTGCGAAGCCACCCCACCGGGTCCGATCCTGAAGCCGTGGCGACGTACGAGTACCGGTGTCCCCGGGACGGGGTCTTCCCGGCCCGGTTTCCGATCGGGCAGGCTCCCGCGCGGGTCCGTTGCGCGACCTGCGCGGCGGAGGCCGCCCGGGTCTTCTCGGCGCCGTCGCTGCGTGCCATGCCGCGGCCCCTGGTCGCGGCCCTCGACCGGGCCGGCCGCAGCGCCGAAGCACCGGAGGTGGTGTCCCGGGTCCCCGGCCGACGCGGCGCGGCGGCCCGGCCGGTCCATCCCGGGCACGCCCGTCTGCCACGACCCTGACGGGTGAAAGGGAAGCCGCGATGCCGGAGCTGTTGTTTCCACTGGACTCGACGAAGAAGTTCACCGAGCAGGAGTTGATGGGCCACAACCGGTGGCATCCGGAGATCCCACCGGTCGCCACCGTCCGGCCCGGCCAGTCGTTCCGGGTGCACTGCCGGGAGTGGTTCGACGGCGCGATCCACAACGACGACTCGGCCGAGGACGTCCGGGACGCGCCGCTCCAGATCGTGCACGCGCTCAGCGGCCCGTTCTCGGTCAGCGGTGCCGAGCCCGGCGACCTGCTGGTGGTCGACATCCTCGACGTGGGGCCGATTCCGCAGGAGGATTCGGGGCCGCTCGCCGGGCAGGGCTGGGGCTACACCGGCATCTTCCCGAAGCAGAACGGCGGCGGCTTCCTGACCGACTACTTCCCGGACGCTTACAAGGCGGTCTGGGACTTCAGCGGGCAGCAGGCCACCTCCCGGCACGTTCCCGGGGTGACCTTCACCGGGATGATCCACCCGGGTCTGATGGGCACCGCCCCCTCGGCGGCGCTGCTGGCGAAGTGGAACGAGCGGGAGGGAGCGCTGCGGGCCACCGACCCGGACCGGGTACCTCCGCTGTCGCTGCCGCCACTGCCGGACGGGGCGATCCTCGGCTCGCTGACCGGCGGCGACTTCGACCGGGTCGCGGCCGAGGCGGCCCGGACCGCGCCGCCCCGGGAGAACGGCGGCAACCAGGACATCAAGAACATGACCAAGGGGACCAGGGTCTTCTACCCGGTGTACGTCCCCGGCGCCAACCTCTCCGTGGGCGACCTGCACTTCTCCCAGGGCGACGGTGAGATCACCTTCTGCGGTGCGATCGAGATGGGCGGCTTCATCGACCTGCACGTGGACGTGATCAAGGGCGGGATGACCATGTACGGCGTGTCGGAGAACGCGATCTTCCTGCCCGGGATCGTGGCTCCGCAGTACAGCCAGTGGCTGGCCTTCTCCGGCATCTCCGTCAGCACGGACGGGGAGCAGCGCTATCTCGACTCGCAGCTCGCGTTCCAGCGCGCCTGCCTGCACGCGGTCGAATACCTGACCCGCTTCGGCTACAGCCCGGAGCAGGCGTACCTGCTGCTCGGTGCCGCCCCGATCGAGGGGCGCTTCTCCGGGGTGGTGGACATCCCGAACGCCTGCGCGACGGTCTACCTGCCGACCGCGATCTTCGACGTCGACGTACGCCCCTCCGGCGCCGGACCGACCCGGGTCAACCCGGGCCAGGGCGCCCCGAAGGCGACGTTCTGAGCCCCTGACAACGCTGGCCGCGACCCTGACACCCGACACCGTCCGCGACGTTGACGGCGGGTCCTAGCGACGACCGCAGACTCCGGGACCTGGATGGAAGTCGACGTGGCACACGGGGCTGGGGAAGCCGCGATGCACCGGCCAGGTGGCCGACCGTCGCCGGGCCCGGGGCCGGAAGGCGGCCCTGCACGGCCTTCGCGCCGGACGTTAACGAGCAGCGGCACGCCGTGGCGTGCCGCATCGGCCGGTTCGCTCCGCACCAATCACCTGGTCGTCGGCCGGGGTGGGTCGACCCTCGCCCGGTCGCCGCAGCCTACGGCCCGACCGCCCCGCCTTCGATACTCCGGGTACCCGAGGCGTTGATGACCGTGCCTCAACGCGGCCGGGTCCCGGCCGTACCGATCACCTGACGACGCGGCCGGGTTCCGGTCGAACCGGCCCGCAGCCGGCGGGCGCCCACCGACGAAACGCGGGTGAACTGCCGCGAGGAGGAACGGATCGATGAGCACGGACAGGGCGACCGGCTCGATGCGGCAGATCGAGATGCCCCAGCGGGCCACGTTCCTGGAATTGTTCTTCGACCTGGCGTTCATCCTGACGCTGTTGCGACTGGGCGAAGCACTGCTGGACGAACTGAACTGGATCGGCGCGCTAGAGACACTGATACTGCTGCTCGCCACATTCTCGATCTGGACCTTCACCGCGTCGGTGTGCGACACCTTCGACCCGTCTCGACCGGCGATCGAGCTACTGATCTTCGCTACGATGATCGGTACGCTGGTCATGGCGGTCGCCATCCCCGGGGCGTTCGAAAAACGCGGGATGCTCTTCGCCATCACGTACGTGTCACTTCATATCGGTCGGGACGTCTTCCTGTTCGTCTTTCTGCGCGGCCACGAGCTGCGGAAGACCGTCGCACAGGGGCTCCTCTGGTTTGCGCTGACCGCCGTTCCGTGGATCGTCGGGGGATTCATGCACGGTCCGACCCGCGTGGCCCTGTGGGCGTTCGCCATAACCCTGGAATACGTGATGGCCAGGCTGCGCTTCCCCGTACCCGGGCGTGGCGCTGTCCAGGTGCCGAAGTTCTCGCCCGCGGGCGAGCATCTGGGTGAGCGCTACCGACAACTGTTCACCGTCGCACTCGGTGAGGTGATCCTCGCGGCGGGAATCGCTCACGGTTTCGGCGACTTCGAGGCCCAGCGCAACGCGGCGTTCGCGGTGACGTTCATTACGACGGTGCTGGTCTGGAGAATCTACATCTACCGCGCCGGAGCACTGATGGAAAAGGCCGTCGCGCACGCTTACGAGCCGGTCCGCATAGGCCGGGCGGTGTCGCGGGCCCACGTGATGATGGTGGCCGGCATCCTCATCATCTCGGTCGGCGGAAAACTGGTCATCAGCCATCCGATCGGTCACACCCCACCGGCCTGGATCAGCGTCATCCTCGGCGGACCCGCGCTGTTCCTGTTCGGGCGGATCGCCCTCGAACGCGCCGTCGGGGCGACCATGCACACGCGGAGATTTCTCGCGGTGCTCGTACTGGCACTGCTGGCCCCGGCTCTGCTGCTCCTGCCTCCACTGGTGGCCGCGACTGCCGGCGCTGCGGTCCTCGGCGGTGTCGCCGTCCTCGACACCATGCGCATGACCCCCTCCACGGCACCGCCCCCGGGCGGACGGTCCCTGGTGACCGGAGACGACTAGCCAGGCGAGCCTGCGGGCTCGACCAGGCGCAGCCGCCGGCTGGCCGGGCCGACGGTCAACCGCTGCCCCCAGGCCATCGTCAGGTGGTCGCTGTCCAGCCCGTCGGCGAAGACCACCAGCCGCTCCCGTTCCGCGACGATCTCCAGCGTCTCGTCCGCGCCGAGCCGCCCGGCGGTCAGCGAGGCGCCGGTGGCCGGCGACGGCCACGCCTCCCGGACGAACCAGCACAGCGCCGGTTCCTCCGGCGCCGGCAGCGGCGGCGCGGCGGCTCGCTCCCGGGCGATCGAGGCGCACCAGCCGGTGGCTCCGGTGCCGGTGCCGACCACCAGACCCGAGGAGGACTGGCGTTCCCGTCGGCCGTCGGCGGTGGAGAGCACGTAGCGCGCCGACTGGTGACCTGGATGCCCCGCGTAGACCTCGTTGAGCCCGACCAGTTCCTGACCGTCGTCGAGGACGGCCCGGACCATGGTCCGCTCGCGCACCGGCGCCCGTCCGGCGACCACCGTCGGCAGCAGCCGGGTGACCGCCTCCGGCCGGAACCGGACGAGTACGCCCGCGTTCTGCCCCGGTTCCGGGTCGACCCCGATCACCGGCTGCCCGTCGAGGTACTTGGCGACGTTGGCGACCAGCCCGTCCTGGCCGACCGCGACCACGATGTCCTCCGGGGCGAACGGAAACCGGGGCAGGTCGTCCCGGTCCGTCCGGCCCCGCCGCCAGTCCGCCGGGATCGCCGCGCCGACGGTGGTCAGCGCCACCTGGAGCGCCTCGTGCCGGGCCACCACCTCGGCCAGGTCACGCCCCCGTTGGTGCAGGTAGTAACCGGCGGCGGCCCGGGTGCCGTGGTGGGCCAGCAGCTCGTCCAGCTCGCTGCGCCGGCTCACCACGACCACCCTCGGGGCCAGGGTGGCGCTCATCCGGCCCACCCCACCAGCATCGCCCGGCGCTGCGCCGGCCCCGCCGTGGCCGGTGCCGGCCCGGTCACCGGGACAGCCGGCCCAGCAGGCCGGTCAACACGTCCGGGGTGACCGTGAGCTGGCCGATCTCGGGAAGTTGCCCGGCCACCTCGCGCAGCGCCAGCGCGTGCAGTACCTCCGGGGGCAGGTCCCGGTACGCCGCCAGTCTGGCGGTCTCCGCCTCGGCCTCGGCGAGCCCGATCACGCGTACCCCGTCGGCCTTCGCCCCGGCGAGGGTGCGCTCCTTCTCCGCCTCGGCGGTGGCCAGCACCCGGGCCCGCTCGGCCGCCGCCGCGTTCGTCACCTTCTCCCGCTCGGCCTTGCCCTGGGCGACCGCGAGGTCGGCGGCGGCCTCCAGCTCGACCTTGCGCCGGGAGTTGGCGCCGTGCTGCTCCACCAACTGCTGCTCCCGGCGGGCCAGTTCGATCTTGTTCTGCAACTCGTTCTCGGCGATCGCCCGCTCCTGCTCGACCGCCTGGGCCCGGCGGGCGTAGGTGGCCCGGTCGGCCTCCACCTGCACCGTTTCCCGGGTCGGCGTCTGGAGCGCCCGCTCCATCTCCGGCTCGGGGCGCACCGCCACCACCCGGGCGCTGACCACCGAGACGCCCACGTCGGTCAGCCGGCCCTCGTCGCGCAGCGCCGCCGAGACCGCCTCGCGGACCCCGGCGATGTCGGTGAGCGCCTCGGCCAGCGGGACCCGGGCCAGCAGGTCCAGCGCCGGCTGCTGGGCCAGCTCGGCCAGCAGGGTGGCGACCTGGTCGAGCGGGCGGCCCCGGGCGACGCCCCTGTGCGGGTCGACCGAGAAGTCCAGCCGGCTCGCCGCCAGCGCCGGGTCGGCGATCCGGTACGTCACCGTCGCCTGCACGGTGACGTCGGCGAAGTCACTGGTCCGGGCGTGGAACAGCAGCGGCAGCTCGCGGTCGTCGATCGGCACCTCGCTGAGTACGCCGACCAGCGGCCGGTACCAGAAGGACTGTCCGATCCCCTCGTGCCGGACCCTGCCCCGCACGGTGTGCCGGATCCACGTGGTCGGCGCCCCGCGCAGGTGTCGCAGGAACAGCCGCCTGGTCACGTCGGCCATGACGCGCCCCCTCCCCTGTTTTCGTCGCCATGACGATAAAGGAGATCGTATTTCGCGTCAAGGTGCCGATAAACTGCCCGGCGACCCCGGTCAGGCGGCGGCGAGTTGCGGATAGAGCGCGGCGAGATCCGCCGAGAGCCCGGCCTTGACCCGTCGGGTCACGTCGTCGGCGAGTACCTCGAAGGCGCCGGCCTCGACACCGTCCAGCGCCTGCCGGGCGACGTACTCCGGGGCGACCTTCGGCACGTCGAGGTGCGCGGCCATGTCGGTGTCGACGTACCCGACGTGCAGCCCGGTCACCCCGACGCCCTTGGCGAGCAGTTCCAGCCGCAGCGAGTTGCTCATCGACCAGAGTGCCGCCTTGGAGGCGCTGTACGAGCCGGAGAGGGCGAGCCAGGAGAGCACCGAGTGGATGGTCAGGAGGTGGCCACCGCCGGCCGCGACCATGCCGGGCACGAAGGCCCGGGTCACGGCGAGCGGGCCGAAGAAGTTCGCCTCGAACTCGCGGCGGACGTCCTCCACCGGCGAGTCGAGGAAGTTCGCGGCGACCAGGCCGGCCGCGTTGTTCACCAGCAGGGTGACGTCGGGTGCCCGCCGGGCGGCCTCGGCGACCGACTCGGGATCGGTCACCTCCAGGGCCAGCGGCACGACGTCGGGGTTGGTCACCGTACGCGGATCGCGGGCGGTGGCGTAGACCCTGCGGGCGCCCCGGGCCAGCGCCTCGGCGGCGATCGCCCGGCCGAGCCCACGGTTGCCGCCCGTGACGAGGACGACGGCGTCTCTGATCTGCATCGTGGTGCCTTTCGGAAAGGACGGAAAACCGATCGGTTTCCACCACCGTAAACCGATCGGTTTCCATCCGCAAGCAGGGCGGGTACGCTGCGAACATGACCTCGACGACCAACCCGGCGACCCCCCGCGGCCGGCTGCTCCGGGCGGCGGCCGAGCTCTTCCACCGGGAGGGCATCGCCACCACCGGGGTCGAGCGGCTCTGCCAGGTGGCCGGCGTCTCCAAGCGGACCATGTACCAGCTCTTCGAGACCAAGGACGCCCTGGTCGCGGAGAGCCTCGACGCGTGCGGCCCGGCGGTGGTCGCGGCGCACCTGCCGGACCAGGCATCCGGTCTCGGCCCCCGCGAGCGGATTCTCGCCGTTTTCGCCCACCTGGACGAGCTGTCCGGATCAGCCGAGTTCCGGGGATGTCCGTTCCTGAACACGGCGGTCGAACTCCGGGACCCCGACCATCCGGCCAGCGTGGTCGCCCGGGGCTACAAGGACCGGCTGACCGACTTCTTCGCCGAGCAGGCCCGGCTGGCCGGTGCCCGCGATCCGCAGACGCTGGCCAGGCAGCTCACCATCGTCTACGACGGGTCGGCCAGCCGGGCCGTGACCCAGGGTGTCGGGCTGGACGGGCTGGCCGCGCTCACCGCCTCGGCACTGCTCGACGCCCAGCTCGGCACCGCCATGTCCGAGGCCTAGCCCGGCACCGCCATGTCCGACGCCCAGCCCGGCACCGCCATGTCCGACGCCCAGCCCGACACCGCCCTGTCCGACGCCCAGCCCGGCACCGGCTGACCCGGACCGTTCGCGCAGCGCCGCCGGCAGTTCCTGTCGGCTACTGCCGGCCTGACGGTTGGCTGTCGCCGGCCTGACGGCCCGGCCTCACCTCAGGTGCCGGGCGAAGAACCGGTTCCCGTCGTCCCCCTCGAAGTGCGGGACGCCGGTGTGCCCGCCCATGTTGGCGTGCAGCGTCTTCTCCCCGGAGCCGAAGGCGTCGAACAGGTCCAGGGCCAACTGCCGGTCGTTTCCCTCGTCGTCCCACTGCAACAGGACAAGCAGCGGAATGGTGACCTGCCGGGCCTCTTCGAACATGGTGCGGGGCACGAAACTCCCGGCGAACAGCAGGGCGGCCGAGATGCGCGGCTCGACCGCCGCCAGCCGGACACCGATGGCGATCACCCCTCCCGCGTACCCGACCGGGCCGCCGATCTCGGGCAGCGTGAGGATCGCGTCCAGGGCGGCCCGCCACTCCGGGACCGCCTTCTCCACCAGCGGGAGGACGAGCCGGTCGACGATCTCGTCGTCGACCGGCTCGCCAGCCGCCAGCGCCCGGTGCAGGTCGGCGCGGGCCTCCTCGGCGGCGGCGGACCGGGGCCGGTCACCGCTACCGGGAAGCTCGATGGTCGCCGCGGCGAAGCCCTCCGCCGCACAGTGCCGGGCCCGGGCCACCAGTCGGGGGTACATCCTGCGCAGTCCGCCGGGGTGGCCGAGCAGGATCAGCGGGGCCGGTGCGGACGCGGATCCGGGCGTCCACAGGATGCCGGGGACCTCCCCGAGGGTGAACCCGCGTTCGAGGACGCCGTCGTCGAGGCGCTGTTCAGCAATGAATTCCACGGTCGTGCCTTTCGGGAGTGCTCGTGAACGGCGCTCCCGGACGACCTATCGCCCGACCGTGACCCCGCAGGGGAGCACCCATGTCGAAACGTTCACGGGTACCACCTCCTCGGTCTCTCGCACGGCCTCCGGAAAGCTAGCAGGGTCGCCATGCTCCGCCAAACCGTTTTCTCGAAGGCCCGGCACGAGCGCCGCACGACAGCCGGCAAAGCCGACCGCCGCCGCACGACAGCCGGCAGACCGACCGCCGTCACACGACAACCGGCAAACCGACCGCCGTCAACGGCTCAGCCGCTGGTACCGCCGGACGGCCAGCGGCGCGAAGACGGCGATCAGCAGCAGCGGAAAGGCGACCGCCAGCAGCAGCGCGTGCTCCGCCGCCCAGGAGTTTCCGCCGGTCCCCGGGTTGCCGAACAGCTCACGGCTGGCCGCCACCGTCGCCGACAGCGGGTTCCACGACGAGATCGCGCCGAGCCAGTCCGGCATCAGTTCCGGCGCCACGAAGACGTTGGAGAGCGCCGTCAGCGGAAAGGCCAGCGGAAAGACGATCACTCCGACGGTGTCCGGGTTCGGCACCATCAGCCCGAGGAAGATGCCGACCCAGGTGAGCGCGAGCCGGAGCAGCAGGATCAGCCCCACCGCCGTGAGCGCGTCGAGCAGGCCGTTGCGCCACTGCCAGCCGACCAGCAGGCCGCAGACCACCAGCATGCTCATCTCCAGCAGCGCGCGGAGCAGGTCCGCACCGGCCCGCCCGGTGACCAGCGCGGTCCGGGCCATCGGCATCGACCGGAACCGGTCCACCACGCCCCGGCTGACGTCCATCGCGATACCGCTGGCGGTGGCGCCCAGCCCGTACAGCATGGTCATCACGAAGACGCCGGGCAGGAGGTACTCCCGATAGCTGCCCTGGCCGGGCATGGACATCCCGCTGCCGAAGACGTAGCCGAAGACCAGCACGAACATGATCGGCAGGCTGAAGTAGATGGCTATCTCTTCCGGCGAGCGGATCACGTGCGACATGTTCCGGCCGGTCATCACCCAGCCGTCCACCACCGCACGACGCAACCGGGCCGTACGCCCGGCCGTCGGCCGTACCGGAGGCACCTGCGGCGCCCGGTGCTGTGCCTGCAACGTACTCGTCATGGCGTTACCCCGTTTCGCTCGTCGTCGTACCGGCCCGGCCGGTCCGGCCGTCCCACCACCGCCCCGGTCACGCCGGCACCCCCGCCCGGCCCGGCTGCGCCGCCCCGACCTGGTGCCCGGTCAGGTGCAGGAAGGCCTCGTCGAGGGTCGGCCGGCGCAGCCCGATGTCCTCGACCGCGATCCCGGCGTCCCGCAGCGCCCGCATCACGTCGCCGAGCGCCGCCACCCGGTCCAGGACCGGGGCGCTGAGCTGCCGGATCTCCGCGTCGAGCGTCACCGGCCCGGCGGAGGAACGTTCCACGATCCCGGCGGCCGTGCCGAGTTCCGCCGCGTGCCGGACCACCACCTCGATCCGGTCCGCTCCGATCCGCGCCTTCAGCTCGGCCGAGGTGCCCTCCGCGACCACCCGCCCGGCGTCGACCACCAGGATCCGGTCGGCGAGCTGGTCCGCCTCCTCCAGGTACTGCGTGGTCAGCAGCACGGTGGTGCCGTCGGCGACGAGGCTCCGTACCGCCGACCAGAGCTGGTTACGGCTGCGCGGGTCGAGCCCGGTGGTCGGCTCGTCGAGGAAGAGCACCTGGGGGGTCATGATCAGACTGGCCGCCAGGTCCAGCCGGCGGCGCATCCCGCCGGAGTACTCCGCCGCCGACCGGCTCGCCGCGGCGGTCAGCCCGAACTGCTCCAGCAGCTCGTCGGCGCGGCGCCGGGCCGCCCGAGTCGACAACCGGTGCAGCCGACCGAAAAGGATCAGATTCTGCCGGCCGCTGAGTACCTCGTCGACCGCCGCGTACTGCCCGGTCAGCCCGATCACCTCCCGGACCCGGTCGGGCTGCCGGACCACGTCGTACCCGGCCACCTGAGCCCGGCCGG
The DNA here is from genome assembly GCF_003030385.1 of Plantactinospora sp. BB1. Classification (NCBI taxonomy): domain Bacteria; kingdom Bacillati; phylum Actinomycetota; class Actinomycetes; order Micromonosporales; family Micromonosporaceae; genus Plantactinospora; species Plantactinospora sp. BB1. The sequence goes on from NZ_CP028159.1 coordinate 533,922, forward strand.
AGTCGAAGCGCAGTAACGTGGCGAGGATCCGCACCGCCGTGGTCTTGCCGGCGCCGTTCGGTCCGAGCAGCCCGCACACCGTGCCGGCCGGCACGTTGAGGTCGAACCCGTCGAGGGCCCGGGTCGCGCCGTACCGCTTGTGCAGTCCCTCGGCCACGACCGCTGATGTCTGCGTTGTCATGCCGTAGACCGTCGCCGACCGCGCTGACCGGTCGCGCACCGATCGCTGACGACCCCCGCTGACCGGTCACGCACCGACCGCTGACCGCCGCGCTGGCCGGTCACGCACCGGCCCACACCGCCGGGCCGGTGCGGTCGCCTCCGGTCAGGCGGCGTCGAGGGCCGCCAGCGCCGCTTCCCGGCTCAGCGCCGCACCCCGGGCGAGCAGGCGCCGGTACGCCGGGTCGCCGAGCCGGGCCCGGGTGGCGACCGCGACCGGTGCGGCGTCGATCGCCGCGGCGCTGCCGAAACCGGCCTGCAACGCCACGACCGCGCCGAGCAGCACAGCGGCCCGGTCGGCGTCGCCGTCCTGGAGTACCGGTCCGACCACGCCCTCGACCGCGATCGTGAGGGTACTCAGCTCCCACACCCCCGCCGTCGCGCCCAGCACCTGGCGGAACCGGGCCCGCGCCCCGACCTCGTCACCGCTCGCCGCCAGGATCTGCCCGAGGGCGACGAGCGCGGCGAGCCGTATCCCCTCCGCCCCGAACCAGCCGGTCGGGCACTCCGCCAACGCCTGCTCGCAGAGCCGGCGTGCCCGGTCCAGGTCACCGTGCCGCCGGGCGATCTCGCCGAGCCCCAGGTGGGCCGCTGCCAGCAGCTCCGGCGCCCCGGCCGGCAGGGCCAGCTCCAGTACCCGCCGGTAGTCGTCCGTCGCGCCGGCCAGGTCGTCGATGCCGAGCCGACCGTCGCCCCGGGTACGCAGCAGCTCCGCCATGTCGAGCATCGAGCCGAGTTCGTCGGCCAGCCGCAGCGCCTCGTCGACCAGTTCGGAGTGGGTGTGGTCGCGGCGCCGGTACGCCAACTCGATCAGGATCGTCAGCACCAGGATCGTGCCCCAGCGCTCCCCGATGGTCCGGAAGTCGGCCAACGCCTGGTTGAGCCTGGTGTACGCCTCCTCGTAGCGGCCTTCCAGCATCAGCACCATCCCCATGCCGAGCGCCGCCAGTGCCCGGCTCCACGGGTCGCTCCCGATGAGCCCGATCCAGCCTTCGGGGGTACTGAGCAGGTTCGCCGCCATCTCCGGCGGTGGACCGTTGGCGACCCCGGAGAGGTAGAGCAGAAACGGCTGCCGGGGTGGACGGCCCAGGCTCCACAGGATCGTGGCGGCCGGTTCTACCCCCTGCGGGCCCGAACCGTACCCGCCGAGCGAGGCGTGCAGCAGGCAGAGGGCGTATTCCTCGGCGAGTTCCGGGGGCGGGTCGCCGCCGAGCTGCTCGACGAGTTGGGCGGCCAGCGCGGCCCCCTCCCCCCGCAGGCCGCGCAGCCACCAGTAGAACGACAGCGCGGCGACCAGCATCAGCGCGGTAGCGACGTCTCCGGCGGCCATCGCCCGGCGCAACGCGGCGTGCAGGTCGTCGCGGTCGCCGTCCAGCCGGCGCAGCCAGTCCAACTGGTCCGCGCCGCGCAGCCGCAGGTCGGCGGTACGGGCCAGTTCGAGGAAGTACGCCGCGTGCGCCCGCCGCAGCTCCTCCGCCTCGCCGGCCTCGGCCAGCCGTTCGGCGCCGAACGCGCGCACCGTCTCCAGCATCCGGAAGCGCCCGCCACCCGCCTCCACCAGGGACTTGTCCACCAGACTGGAGAGCACGTCGAGCAGCTCCCCGTCACCCCGGCCCGCATCGCCTGCGCCCGCACAGCCTGGACCCGCATCGCCTCGGCCAGCATCGCCTCGGCCAGCATCGCCGGGGCTCGCATCGTCTCGGCCCGCGTCGCGCGGCCCGCAGACCCGCTCGACGGCGGCCAGGTCGGCGCCGCCCGCGAAGATCGTCAGCCGGCGCGCCAACCGCTGTTCGGCCTCGTCCAGCAGGTCCCAGCTCCACTGCACCACCGCACGCAGCGTCTGGTGCCGGGGCTGGGCGATCCGGCTGCCCCGGGTCAGCAGCCGGAACCGGTCGTCGAGCCGGGCCGCCACCTCGGTGACCGGCAGTGCCCGCAGCCGGGCCGCCGCCAGCTCGATGGCGAGCGGCAGGCCGTCGAGCGTACGACAGATCCGCAGTACCGAAGGAAGGTTGTCGGGGCCGACGGCGAAGCCCGGTGACACGTCGGCGGCCCGTTCGACGAAGAGCCGGACGGCCGGGTACCCCGGGGCGGCCTCGGCGGCGGTCTCGGCCGGCGGCAGGGGCAGTCCGGAGACCGGGCAGAGCGCCTCGCCGGTGAGCCCGAGCGGCTCCCGGCTGGTGGCCAGGACCCGCACCGTCGGGCAGGCGCCGAGCAGCCGGGCGACGAGCCGGGCCACGTCGGCGACCAGGTGCTCGCAGTTGTCCAGCACCAGCAGCAGGCTGCGATCGGCGAGCGCCGTGACCAGCCGGTCGGCCGCGTCCCGGGGGCCGCCCTGGGCGCGCAGCGCGGCGTCCCGCAGGTTCAGCGCGGCGAGTACCGCCGAGGCGATGTCCGCGCCCGCGGTCACCGCCGCGAGTTCGACCAGGGAGACCTCGCCGGACTGCCGGCCGGCCGCCTCGATCGCCAGCCGGGTCTTGCCGGCGCCACCGGGGCCGTGCAGGGTGACCAGGCGTCCCTCGCCGAGCAGCTTGCCGACCCGGGCCAGCTCCTCCTCCCGACCGACGAAGCTGCTGAGCTGCCCGGGCAGCCCGACGGCCGCCCCGGCCAGCTCCCCGTCGATCGCGGCCAGCTCCCCGTCGACCCTGGCCGGCCCCCGGTCGACCGTCGCCGGCTCCCCGTCGACACTGGCCGGTGGGACGGCCGACCTGCCGTGATCGGCGGCTGGACCGGCGGCCACGCCGGCTGGACTCGCGGGCTCGACGGCTGGACCGGCGGGCCCCGGCCGGGCGGGGCCGGGGCGGCGCGTTCCGGCCGGGAGCAGTGCGGGGTCGTCGCGCAGCACGGCCACGTGCAGCGCGGCCAGTTCCGGAGACGGGTCGGTGCCGAGTTCCGCCGCGAGCAGTTGCCGGGCCTCCTCGAAGGTGGCCAGCGCCTCGGCCCGGCGGCCGGCGGCGTGCAGCGCGCGGATGAGCTGGCCGCGAAGTCGCTCCCGCAGCGGGTACGCCGCCACCAGTTCCCGCAGTTCCGCCACCGAGGGTCCGGCCCCGGCGAGGTCGAGTTCCGCCGCCACCCGGTCCTCGACGGCGGCGAGCCGCAACTCGTCGAGGCGGATCGCCTGGGCCCGGGCGAAGGGTGCCTCCCGGACGTCGGCCAACGGCTCCCCGCGCCAGAGCCGGGACGCGGCGCGCAGCAGCTCGACGGCAGCCGGGCGGTCACCCCGGGCCAACGCGCGCTGGCCCTCGGCCACCAGCCGGGTGAACCGGTGCAGGTCGACGTCCTCCGGCTCGACCGCGATCCGGTAGCCCGCCGGATGGAACTCCACCGGTGGCTCCGGCCCGTCGACGCCGGAGAGCACCTGGCGCAGCCGCGAGACCTGGGACTGCAACGCGTTCCCGGCCCGGCTGGGCGGGGCGTCGCCGTACAGGCCCTGGATCAGCCGGTCCGCCGAGACCACTCGGCCGGCGTCGAGGAGCAGCAGTACCAGCAGGGCACGCAGGCGCGGACCACCGACGGCGAGGCGCCGGCCGTCGCCCGCGTACACCTCGGTCGCGCCCAGGATGCCGAACCGCATGGCGTCGATTGTCGCCCACGCCGCGCGGCGGCCGGCACGCCCTCGGCCCGGGGGCGGCATCGCCGTGCTGGCGGCCCCTGGAGGGGCCCGGCGGTGACCCGCACGACCCGTACCCGTCCGAGGGTTTTGCGCATTTGAACCCTTTACTGCCTTGCTGTAGCTACTTTTGGGGGTGTTCGTCCGCGACTCGACCACGGGAGGCCGGAAGGATGGATGCCGAGGTCAGCCTCCGGGTGGACGGGACCGCTCACCGGGTCACCGTCGACACCCGGACCACCCTGCTCGACGCCCTCCGGGAGCGGCTGGGCAACACCAGCCCGAAGAAGGGCTGCGACCACGGGCAGTGCGGCGCCTGCACGATCCTGCTGGACGGGCGGCGGGTCAACAGTTGCCTCGCCCTCGCGGTGGCACACGACGGGGCCGAGATCGTCACCGCCGCCGGCCTGGCACCCGACGGCGAACTGCACCCGATGCAGCAGTGCTTCATCCAGTACGACGCCTTCCAGTGCGGCTACTGCACGCCCGGGCAGATCGTCTCGGCGGTGGCGATGCTGCGCGAGGCGGAGGCGGGCTGGCCGAGCGCGGTGACCGCGGACCGTCTCCCGGCCGGCGACGGCGGCCCGACGGGTCTGGACGCCGACGAGATCCGGGAACGGATGAGCGGCAACCTCTGCCGCTGCGCCGCGTACGCGAACATGGTGCCGGCGATCCAGGAACTGGCCCGGCGATGAGGCCCTTCCGGTACACCCGGGCCGAGGACGTGACCGGTGCCGTCGCGCTGCTCGCCGAGGCACCCAACGGCGCGTTCCTCGGCGGCGGGACGAACCTGGTCGACCTGATGAAGCTGGAGGTGGCCACGCCGGACCTGCTGGTGGACGTACGCCGGCTGACCTCGGACCAGGTCGAGGAGTTGCCCGACGGCGGCATCCGGATCGGCGCCGCCACCCCGAACAGCGAGCTGGCGGCGCATCCCCTGGTCCGGAGCCGCTATCCGGTGCTCTCCCAGGCGCTGCTCTCCGGTGCCTCGGGCCAGCTACGCAACCTGGCGACGGCCGGCGGGAACCTGCTGCAACGCACCCGGTGCGTGTACTTCCAGGACGTCACCACCCCGTGCAACAAGCGGGAGCCCGGCACCGGCTGCTCGGCGATCGGCGGCTACAACCGGGAACTGGCCATCCTCGGCACCTCGCCGGAGTGCATCGCGACCCACCCGTCGGACTTCGCCGTCGCCCTGGTCGCGCTGGACGCCGTCGTGCACACCCAGGGTCCGGAGGGCGGGCGGCGCATCCCGATGACCGAACTGCACCGGCTGCCGGGTGACGAACCGCACCGGGACACCGTACTGGCGCACGGCGAGCTGATCACCGCGATCGAGGTGCCGCCACTCGCCTTCGCCACCCGGTCCCGCTATCGCAAGGTACGCGACCGGGCGGCGTATGCCTTCGCGCTGGTCTCGGTGGCGGCGGCGGTCGACGTCGTGGACGGGGTGGTGCGGGACGTCCGGATCGCGCTCGGCGGGGTGGCGCACAAGCCGTGGCGGGCCGGTCGGGCCGAGGAGTTGCTGCGCGGCGGCCCGGCCCGGGAGGACCGGTTCCGGGCGGCCGCCGAGGCGGAACTCGCCGACGCCCAGCCGCTGCCCGGCAACGCCTTCAAGGTGCCGCTGGCCCGCAACACGCTGACCCGTACCCTGCTCGACCTGGTCGACGGGTCCGGCTGAGCCCGACTCCACCGTGTCGCCACCTCGGCGGCCGGTACGGCCGCGCGGGTAAGTTGATCAGGAACGTCGCACCGCGCCGGCCCGCGCCGCCGGGCCGGACCCCGATCGCAGGAGATCAACCACATGAACGCAGAGTCGACCGTGCCGACCCGACCGCTGGCGAACGGTGCCCGGATACCGCAGCTCGGTTTCGGCACCTGGCCGCTGCGCGACGCCGAGGCGGAGCGGGCCGTCGCCGAGGCGATCGCGGCCGGTTACCGGCTGATCGACACCGCCTACAAGTACGGCAACGAGGTGGGCGTCGGCCGTGGCCTGCGCGCCTCGGGGGTGCCCCGGGAGGAACTCTTCGTCACCAGCAAGCTCAACGGTGAGTGGCACGGTCGGGAGAGGGTGCGGGAGGCGTTCCAGGACAGTGTCGGCAAGCTCGGCGTCGACTACCTCGACCTCTATCTGATCCACTGGCCGATGCCCTGGCAGGACCGGTACGTCGACGCCTTCCTGGGCCTGACCGACCTGCTCCGGGACGGTCGGGTACGGGCCATCGGGCTCTCCAACTTCAAGCCGGCGCACATCGACCGGATCCGCGCCGCGACGGACGTGACGCCGGACGTCAACCAGATCCAGTTGGATCCGACGCTGACCCGGGACGCCGCGCGGGCGTACCACCGGGAGCACGGCATCGCCACCCAGTCCTGGGGGCCGATCGGGCACGGCGGCGAACTCCTCACCCACCCGGTGGTGACCGGGATCGCCGACCGGTACGGCCGGACCCCCGCGCAGGTCGTGCTCCGGTGGCACCTCGACCTGGATCTGATCCCGATCCCGAAGACCGCCTCGCCGGACCGGATGAAGAGCAACATCGACGTCTTCGACTTCACCCTCGCCCCGGAGGACGTCGCCGCGCTCTCCGCGCTGGACCGGGGCGAGCAGGCCGCCACCGACTCCGACACCACCGGACACTGACCCGTTCGCCGCTCCGGCCGGGCGCCGTCGCGTTGCGGTCAGGGGAGTTCCATCGTCTCCGCGACGGCGATCTCGGCCAGGGCGGCAGCCAGGTGGTCGCCGACCGCTCCGCCGGTGACGGCGAGCAGGTCGGCGACGAGCAGCGGGGCGTGCCGGGCCACCGCCGCCGGATCGGCCGGCGGTGCCTCGTCCGTCATCTGGTGTACGCCGAGCGCACCGGTCAGCAGCAGCGCCAACACCCCGACGTCCAGCCCCGGCAGCCAGCCGGCGTTGCTTCGGGCACACCGCACGAGTACGGCCTGGACGTCCTCGCCGGCCAGTCCGTCCGGATGCGCCTGCTCCAGCAGCAGCCGCAGCACGGCGCCGAGGACCAGCCCGACCTGTTCGGCGGGGAGCAGGGCCAGGTCGCCGCCCGCCTCGCCGAGGGCGTCCGGGTCCCGCGCCCGGACCGCCTCGACGGCACGGATGGTCGCCTGTGTGATGGCCCGGGGCACCGGTGGGGTCATCGGCTCATTCAACCGGACGTACCCGGACCGGCCCGGCCCCGGGCACCCCTGGCCCGGGTCGGCGGGGCCGGGCGGACTCAGTCGCCGGTCAGCAGTTCGTCGAAGGTGGTGGTGAGCCGGAACGGGTCGACGGCCTCGGCCGGTTCGCGGCCGGCGACCTGCTCGGCGAGTTCCCGGGCGGCCCGGTCGATCCGGCGGCGCAGCGTGCCCTGCGCGTTGCCGCCGGCCCAGTCCTCCGGCGCGGCGAAGACCGAGGTCGGCACCACCACCGCGCGCAGGTAACTGAACATCGGCCGGAGGGCGTGTTCGAGCGCGAGCGAGTGCCGGGCGGTGCCGCCGGTCGCGCCGATCAGCACCGGCCGGTCGACCAGGGCGTCGTCCTCCAGCACGTCGAAGAACGCCTTGAACAGGCCGCTGTACGAGGCGTTGAAGATCGGCGTGACCACGATCAGCCCGTCCGCACCGGAGACGGTGTCCAGGGCCAGCTTGAGCGCCGTGGACGGAAAGCCGGCGAGCAGGTGGTTGACCACGTCGTGTCCGTGGTCGCGCAGCTCGACGACCTCGGTCCGGACCGGCACACCCCGGCGGTCGAGATCGGCGGCGGTGGCCGCGCCGAGCTGGTCGGCGAGGAGCCGGGTGGAGGAGGGCACCCGCAGCCCGGCCGAGACGACCGCGATGGTCCGGGCCGTCATCGGGTGGCTCCCGCCTCGGCCGCCTCGCCCGCCGCCGCCCGCTCGGCCTTCATCGAGGCGTGCGTGGGCGCCTCGGGTACGTGCGCGGGGCGGAGCGCGGCGAACTCCCGCCGCAGCACCGGTACGACCTCCTCGCCGAGGATGTCCAACTGCTCCAGTACGGTCTTCAGCGGCAGTCCGGCGTGGTCGACCAGGAAGAGCTGCCGCTGGTAGTCGCCGACGTAGTCGCGGAAGGTCAGGGTGCGGTCGATCACCTGCTGCGGGCTGCCGACGGTCAGCGGGGTCTCCCGGGTGAAGTCCTCCAGGGACGGGCCGTGCCCGTAGACCGGGGCGTTGTCGAAGTACGGCCGGAACTCGCGTACGGCGTCCTGCGAGTTGGGCCGCATGAACACCTGGCCGCCGAGGCCGACGATGGCCCGGTCGGCGTCGCCGTGACCGTAGTACTCGAACCGCTGCCGGTAGAGGCCCACCATCCGCTGGGTGTGCTCCTTGGGCCAGAAGATGTGGTTGGCGAAGAACCCGTCGCCGTAGTACGCGGCCTGCTCGGCGATCTCCGGGCTGCGGATCGAGCCGTGCCAGACGAACGGCGGGATGCCGTCCAACGGCCGCGGGGTCGAGGTGAACGACTGCAACGGCGTGCGGAACTTGCCCGCCCAGTCGACGACGTCCTCCCGCCACAGCCGGCGCAGCAGGTCGTAGTTGTTGATCGCCAGCGGGATGCCGTTGCGGATGTCCTGCCCGAACCACGGGTACACCGGTCCGGTGTTGCCCCGGCCCATCATCAGGTCGACCCGGCCGTCGGCCAGGTGCTGGAGCATCGCGTAGTCCTCGGCGATCTTCACCGGGTCGTTGGTGGTGATCAGGGTGGTCGCGGTGGAGAGCAGCAGCCGGCTGGTCCGGGCCGCGATGAAGCCGAGCATGGTGGTGGGGGACGACGGCACGAACGGCGGGTTGTGGTGCTCACCGGTGGCGAAGACGTCGAGGCCGACCTCCTCCGCCTTCAACGCGATGGTGACAATGGCCTTGATCCGCTCCGCCTCGGACGGCTCCCGTCCGTTCGTCGGGTCGGTGGTCACGTCGCCCACGCTGAAGATCCCGAACTGCATCGCCAGCTCCTCACTCGGTCCCGGGAGCCAACGCCCGGGCTGCCCCGCACAACATACTTGCCGTGTCAACTATTCCGCCGGGCCGGGCGGAGGCGGGGCAGCACCAGATCCGGTACCCGGCGGATCGGGGCGTACACGCAGGGTGATCTCGGCCATCCGGGCAGGTCGAAGATGCGCCGGACCGGGCGGATACGCTATTCATGTCGGGTGGAGGCTGGCAGCGCACGACGAGACGACACGGCACCGACCGGCGGGCCGGGGAACGCCCCGGCGGGCCCGTGGGTCCGCCCCGGGCCGACCCGGCAGCAGCGCCGACGCGACCTCTACCTGGGCCTGTCGATGGCGGCGCTCGGCGTGCTCAGCGTGGTGCTGTCGAACAGCATGGGCAGCTTCCCGCTCGGCACCCCGCCCTCCTGGCCGGAGCAGCTCGCCTGGGCCGTCGCCGGCGGCCTGCCGCTGATCTGGCGACGCAGTCATCCCGAGATCAGCACCAGCGTGCTCGCCGCGATCTTCACCGCCGCCCAGGTCCGACACGTTCCGGAGGTATGGGTCGCGTCCACGACGCTCTTCATCGCCCTCTACACCCTCGGCGCCTGGGGGCGGGACCGCCGACTCTCGGCCCGGATCAGGATCGGCGTCATAGTCGCGATGTTCGCCTGGCTGGTGATCGCGGCGGGGTTGAGCATCGCGTCGGTGGAGGCGAAATTCCCGGGCGCGGCCGGCCCGATCTCGCCGCTCGTCGCCGTCGCGCTCACCAGCGTGCTGTTCAACCTCGCCTTCTTCCTGCTGGCCTACGTGCTCGGCAACCGCACCTGGACCTCCGCGCTGCGCCAGCACGAGCTGGAGGTGCAGGCCGAGGAGCTGCGCCGGTCCCGGGCCGAGAACGCCGAGCGGGCGGTCAACCAGGAACGGGTCCGCATCGCCCGCGAGCTGCACGACGTCGTCGCCCACCACGTCTCGGTGATGGGGGTGCAGGCCAGCGCGAGCCGGCGGGTCATGGACAAGGACCCGGCGAAGGCCAAGACCGCGCTCGCCGCCGTGGAGCAGAGCGCGCGTACCGCCGTCGACGAGTTGCGCCGGATGCTCGGGGTACTGCGCAACGCGGGCGCCGCCGACGAATCGCTCGGCTACGGGCTGGAGCAGGTCGACAGCCTGCTCCAGGGGGCCCGGGACGCCGGGCTCGCCGTCGAGTACAAGATCTACGGCACGCCGGTGCCGGTGCCGGAGTCGGTCTCCCTGGCCGGGTACCGGGTGGTCCAGGAGGCGATGACGAACACCATCAAGCACGCCCGGGCCAGCGCGGTCGACGTACGGGTCCGGTACCTGCGCCGGGAGGTCGAGGTGGAGGTGACCGACGACGGCCGCAGCGGGCTGGCCGCCGCGCCGCCCCGATCCGGCGGCAGCGCCGGGCTGGGCCTGATCGGCATGCGCGAACGGGTCGCCGCGCACGACGGCAGCCTGGAGGCGGGCGCCCGGCCCGACGGCGGTTTCCGGGTACGGGCCCGCTTCCCGATCGCCCAGCCCGGCGCCGCCGACGCCTCCCCCGCCAGGGCGACGGCATGACCGAGCCGAACCAGGAGACCCCGATCCGAGTCCTCCTCGCCGACGACCAGCATCTGGTCCGGGCCGGCCTGCGGATCATCCTGGAGACGGAGGAGGACTTCGAGGTGGTCGGCGAGGCGGCGGACGGCCGCCGGGCGGTCGAACTCGCCCTCGCCCAGCGCCCCGACGTCGTACTGCTGGACGTGGAGATGCCGCACCTGGACGGGTTGGCGGCGACCCGGCAGATCGTGGCGGCCACCGGGGCGGAGGGGCCGGCGGTGCTGATCCTGACCACCTTCGACCGGGACGACTACCTCTTCGCCGCACTCCAGGCCGGGGCCAGCGGATTCCTGCTGAAGAACGGCTCACCCGAGGACCTGGTCGAGGCGGTCCGGATCCTCGCCCGGGGCGACGCGCTGCTCGCCCCGCAGATCACCCGACGGGTGATCGCCACCTTCGCCACCCCGGCCGGGGCGGCGGCCCGGACGCCCGGCCAGCCCGGCGTGGGCGGCCCCGCCGACCTCGACCGGCGCCGGCTGGCCGAGCTGACCGAACGGGAGCGGGAGGTACTGGTGCAGCTCGCCGGGGGCGCCTCCAACGCCGAGATCGCCGAGCGGCTGCTGCTCGGCGAGGCGACCGTGAAGACGCACGTCTCCCGGGTACTGATGAAGCTCGGGCTGCGCGACCGTACCCAGGCGGTGGTCTTCGCGTACGAGCACGGGGTGGTGACCCCGGGCGGTGCCGGCGGCTGACCGGCCCGGCCGCCGGGCGCGTCGCCCGGTCATACCCGCGGCGCCCGGCGGCGGAAGTGGATCATCCCTGCGGTTCCGTCGCACGGCGGACGTCAGCCGGGGCCGGCCGGATTAACCTCGTCTCCGCTGGCGCAGGGTGCGCCGGCGGAAGACCTGGCGAAGGAGGCCGGATGCTGCGCGTGGCGTCCGTCGATCGGTCGTTCGGCGGCCGGAGAGTGCTCGACGACATCTCGTTCGAGGTGGCCCCGGGGCGGATGACCGGCTTCGTCGGCGCCAACGGCGCCGGCAAGACCACCTCGATGCGGATCATCCTCGGCCTGCTCTCCGCCGACTCGGGGACGGTGACCTGGAACGGCGAGCCGGTCAGCCGGGCCGTGCGGCAGCGCTTCGGCTACATGCCCGAGGAGCGCGGCCTGTACCCGAAGATGAAGGTCCGGGAGCAGCTCGTCTACCTCGGCCGGCTCTACGGGCTGACCGCGCCGGCCGCCCGGCGCAGCGTCGACGAGCTGCTCGACCGGATCGGTCTGGCCGAGCGGGCCGACGACCCGCTGGAGAAGCTCTCCCTCGGCAACCAGCAGCGGGCCCAGATCGCGGCGGCGCTGGTGCACGACCCGGAGGTGCTGATCCTGGACGAGCCCTTCTCCGGGCTCGACCCGATCGCCGTCGAGGTGATCGCCGGGGTGCTGCGGGAGCGGGCCGCCCGAGGGGTGCCGGTGCTCTTCTCCAGCCACCAGCTCGACGTGGTGGAGCGGCTCTGCGACGACCTGGTGATCATCGCCGCCGGGGCGGTACGCGCCGCCGGCAGCCGTGCCGAACTCCGCTCCCGGTACGCGTCCCCGCGCTACCAACTCGTCTCCGACACCGACGCCGGCTGGATCCGGGACCTGCCCGGAGTCTCCATCGTGGACCTCGACGGCGCACGGGTCGTGATCGAACTCGCCGACCCCGCCGACGACCAGACGGTGCTGCGGGCGGCCCTCGCCCGGGGCCCGGTACGCGCCTTCGGCCCCATCGTCCCCTCGCTCGCCGAGATCTTCCGGGAGGTAACCCAGTGACCGCGATCGCACCGTCCCCGACCCGGTCGCAGTCCGACCCGGCCGCCGCCCGCACCACGCTGTGGGGCGCGACGAAGCTGGTCGCCAGGCGGGAGATCGCGGTCAAGATCCGCGATCGGACGTTCCTGATCAGCACCCTCCTCTTCCTGCTGATCGCGGCGGCCAGCACGGTGCTGCCGGCGCTCTTCGCCAACAGCAGCTCGACGGTGGCGGTGGTCGGCTCCACCGAGGCCGGCGCGATGCTGGACCGGGCCGGCATGGAGGTGGTCTCCGCCACCGACGTCGCGGCGGCCGAGCAGATGGTCCGGGACGGCGACGCCGACGCGGCCGTGGTGCCGGGCGACGGGGCCGGCGGCCTCCGGGTGCTGGCGATGGACCGTACCCCGGACTCGGTGGTCCGGGCGCTGAGCAGCGCTCCCCCGGTGCAGTTGCTCGACCCGGACGCGGTCGACCCGGTGCTGGCCTTCCTGGTGCCGATGTCCTTCTCGATGGTCTTCTTCTTCGTCTCCATCAGCTTCGGGGTGCAGATCGCGCAGAGCGTCACCGAGGAGAAGCAGACCCGGATCGTGGAGATCCTGGTCGCGGCGGTGCCGGTCCGGGCCCTGCTCGCCGGCAAGGTACTCGGCAACGGCGCGCTCGCGTTCGGCCAGGTGGCGCTGATCGCGCTGGTCGCGGTGGTCTCCATGCAGGCCGTCGGCGGCGACGCCGGGCTGTTGGGTCAGCTCGGTCCGGCGATCGCCTGGTTCATTCCGTTCTTCGTGGTCGGCTTCGTGCTGCTGGCCTCGCTCTGGGCGGTCACCGGCGCGCTGGTCAGCCGGCAGGAGGACATCAGCGGGGCGTCCGGCCCGGCACAGTTGGTGATCATGGTGCCGTTCTTCCTGGTGATCTTCCTCAACAGCAACCCGACGGCGATGGCGGTGCTCTCCTACGTGCCGCTCTCCGCCCCGACCGCGATGCCGCTGCGGCTCTTCTTCGGCGACGCCGCCCCCTGGGAGCCGATCCTGGCGCTGCTGCTCCTGCTCGGCGCCGCCGCGCTCTGCATCGCGCTCGCCGCCCGGCTCTACGAGGGCTCGCTGCTGCGTACCAACGGCAAGACCTCGCTGCGGGCCGCGTGGCAGGAGCGGGAGACCCGGGTCTCCTGAGGAGCCCGGCCGGGGCTCAGGATCGTGTCGCGGCGAGGCCGGAACAGCGCCTCGCCGCGCCGATCCGCTCCTCGATCCGCTCCCGGGCGGCGCCGGAGACGATCACCGGCTGACCGGTCCGGGAGACCGTGGCGGGCAGGAACTCGTTGCGCACCACCGTACGGCCCCGGACGGTCAGCCGGAGCACCCCGGAGTCGGTGCTCTTCGAGTCGCCGTACCAGAGGAAGTTGCCGAGCCCGTAGTGCACGTACGTCCGGCCGAGCCAGCCGTCGGCGAGCAGCGTGTGCGCGTGCGTACCGAGCACGATGTCGGCCCCGGCCCGGGCCATCCGGCCGGCGAAGCTCTTCATCTCGCCGCTCGGGCACCGGTTCCCCTCGATCCCCCAGTGCATGAAGACGACCACCAGGTCGGCCCGTTCCCGCGCGGCCCGTACCGCGGCGGTGGCCCGCGCGGTGTCGAACGCCATCGCCACCCCGGGCCGGTTCGCGGTCGGCTTCCACTGCCCGGCCAGCTCGTGCACCTGCGACATGCCGAGTACGGCGATCCGCACCCCGCGTACCGTGGTCAGCCAGGGCGCGTACGCCGCGTCGGCGTCCCGCCCCGCGCCGAAGACCGGGAAGTCCGCCTCCGCCGCCGCGTCGAGGGTGTCCGCCAGCCCCACCTGCCCGTAGTCCAGCACGTGGTTGTTGGCGATCGAGGCGGCGTCCACCCCGGCGGCCCGCAGCGCCGGATAGGCGCTCTCCGGCGCCCGGAAGTGGAACCGCTTCGGCTGCGGGGTGCCCCGACCGGTCACCGCCGTCTCCAGATTCAGCACGGTCAGGTCGGCGTCCCGCAGCGTCGACGCGATCCGGCCGAACGCGGTCTCCGGCTCGTCGAGCAGCCGCAGCGTGCGCCCGGTGAAGTGGACGTCACCGGCGAACGCCAGCCGCAGTTCGACCGGCGCCGCCGGAGTCGCCGCCGGGCTGGTCGGCGCCGGAGCCGGCGGGCTCACCGACGCCCCGGGTGGGCTCGGCTCGGCCTCCGGCTCCGCCGAGCATCCGAAGAGCATCGCCCCGGCCGTGACCCCGGCCAGCACCGCCCGGCACGCCCGCACCGCCCCGCCGCTCATCCGGCGAGGGTACGCGGCGGCACGCCGGGAAACCGTCCGCCGGAGGCGTCGCCACCGGAAAACGTTGCGCGCGGCTGCTTCTGGTTACCGGCGGACGAGCCGGCCGAGCAGGTCGAGTTGGCGGGAGTCCTGCAACGCGGAACCGACCGCCACCACCCGGGCACCGGCCGCGAGGAAGTCGGCGGCGTTGTCGGCGTCCACCCCGCCGGTGGCGACGAACTTGACCGCCGGGAAGGGGCCGCGCTGGGCCCGGAGCCAGCCGGTGCCGAGTTCGCTGGCCGGAAACGCCTTGAGCCAGGTGTGCCCGGCACGGAGCGCCTGGCCGATCTCCGACGAGGTGGCGACCCCGGGCAGGTGGGCGAGGCCGAGTCGGAAGCACTCGGCGGCCACCTCCGGGTCGTACCCGGGTGCCACGGTGAAGACCGCGCCGGCCTCGTACACCGTCCGGACCTGTTCCGGGGTGATCACCGTGCCGGCGCCGACCGACCGGTCCCGGTCCCGGCCGGCCGCGATGGCGGCGTGCAGCGAGGGCAGCGCGTCCGGGCTCTGCACCGGTACCTCGACCACGTCGATGCCGGCGTCCCAGGCCCGCTGGCAGAGTTCGACCGTCCGGTCCGGGTCGAACCCGCGCAGGATCGCCATCACCGGCTGGTCGGCGAAGAGGGTGTCGAAGAAGGTCGTGGAAGGGTTCGGCACGGTGGCTCCGTTCATGATCGGTGTTCTCCGGTCCAGCCGAGGTCCCGGGAGATCGCGGCGCAGGTGGCGGTCAGCTCCGGCAGGTGTTCGCGGAGCCGCTCCAACGGGGCCAGGGCGCGCAGCGCGGTGAGCGACACTGCGCCGACGACCCGCCCCCGGGCGTCCCGGACCGGTACGGCGACGCAGTTGACGAAGTCCTCGAACTCGCCGTCGTCCTCGGCCCAGCCGCGCTCGGCGATCCGGGCCAGCTCCGCCCGGAACCGCGCCGGGTCGGTGATCGAGGTGTCGGTGTGCCGGGGGTACGTCAGCCGGGCCAGGAGGCGTTCCCGGGCCGGCTCGTCGAGGTGGGCCAGGATCGCCTTGCCGACCCCGGAGGTGTGCGGGTCGACCGGCTGGCCGATTCGGGACCGCATCCGCAGCGCCCCGCGACCGTCCACCTTGGCCACGTAGACGATCTCGTCGTCGACGAGTTGGGCGAGGTGCACGGTGTGGCCGTACCGGTCGCCGAGCCGGACCAGGTGCGGGTGGGCGACCGGGTGCAGGTCGAGCTGCTCCACCGCGTGCTGCGCGATCGCCACCATCCGGAAGCCGATCGTGTAGCGGCCGTCGACCGGGCGGGCGAACCCGCCCCGTTCGAGGGTCTGCACCAGCCGCAGCGCGGTCGACCGGTGCACCCCGAGGTCGTCGGCGATCTCGCCGAGCGCGCGGGGCCGCTCGGCGAAGAGTTCGATGATGCGCAGGGCTCGCTCGACGGTCTGGGACATTGCTCGGACTCCCCCCGCCTCAGGCCGCCCGGCCGGCGGGCCGGTGCCAGTCGTCCAGGGTGATACCGAGCGCGGCGCAGATCGTCGCCACCGCCGGCAGTTCGGCGAAGTCGGAGACGGAGCCGAGCGCGGCACCGGCGACCAGGTGCCCGAGCCGCAGCCGGGCGGCGGGGTCGAGGCCGCGCAGCGCGCCGGAGAGCCAACCGGCGGCGAACGCGTCGCCGGCACCGACCGGCTCGACCACCTCGACCGGCCGGGCCGGCTCGACGGTGACCCCGTCGGCGGTGAAGGCGAGCGCCTCCACCGAGCCGTTCTTCACCACCAGGGTGCCGGGCCGGTCGACCAGGGCGCGGACGTCCTCCGGTTCCTTGACGTCCCAGAGCCGCGCCGCCTCGTCCAGCCCGACGAAGACCACGTCGGCGGCCTGGGCCAGCCGGAGCAGCTCGGTGGCGGCGGTGCCCCGGTCGGGCCAGAGCTGCGGCCGGTGGTTGACGTCGAAGGAGACCAGCCGCCGTCCCGCCGGCCGGCTGCTCATCAACCGTTGGACCAGCGCCCGGCAGCTCTCCGAGAGGGCCGGGGTCACGCCGCTCAGGTGCAGTACGGTCGCCGGCACCGCGTCGACCCGGGCCGCGTACCCCGGATCCATGCCGGCGGCGGCGGAACCGCTCCGGTAGTAGTAGACCTTCGTACCGTCCGGGCCGGGGTCCTTGAGGTAGACGGCGGTCGGCCGGGTCGGGTCGACCTCGACCAGCGAGGTCTCCACCCCGGCCGCCCGGACCTGCCCGACGACCAGCTCGCCGAGCGGGTCCGCACCGACCCGGCTGGCCCAGCCCGCCCGGTGGCCCAGTGCGGCGAGGAACATCGCGACGTTGGACTCGGCGCCGCCGGCCCGGAGCACGAAGGTCGACTCGGCGTCCAGCCGCCCGCCGGGGGTCGGGGTCACCATCGCCATCGTCTCGCCGACGCAGACCGCGTCGAGCGGCGGCGTCCGCGTCGGCGGCGTCGTCGAGTCGGTGTCGACCGTCGGGACCGGGGGCATCGGACTCCCATCTGGTGCACATGTTGCACCAACAGCTCACTATCTGCACCGCCTGCCGAGGGATTCACCCTAGATCAGCGATTGCCCCGCCGCGACGGCCCGCGCCCGGCGGAGGGCCGGCGAGTGAGCAGGAACACCACCGCCCGCACCCCCGCTGGCGTCCCGCCGGTCACCTCCACCGCCGGCCGGCGCGCGGGTTCAGCCGGCCGGGTCCAGGGGACCCAGCCAGCGCAGGTGACCGTCGACCCGGAGCAGCGGTACGACCACGCCGTCCGGACCGTGCATCGCGAGTTCGCCGCGAGGGTCGGCGACCTGCCCGCCGTGCGGCGCCGACGGCGGCTCCTGCCAGACGTGATAGAGCGGACCGCCGTCCCCGATCGAGTCGATCGCCCGGTCGAAGGCCGCCCGCCGAGGCACCGGCACGTGCATCCGGGTCGCCGCGTGGAACACCACCCTCGGCTCACCGGGCGGCAGGCCACGGCCCAGTTCCGGGCAGACCCGCACCGCGTCACCGGCGACGACGGCGGGCGGGTCGGCCGCCACCGCGTCGAGGGCGGCGTCGAGCAGCGTCGCCGCGTCCCGGTTCTCCGGCCAGACCAGCGCCCGCAGCCAGCGCCGCGCCCGCTCGTCGGTGACGTCCACCGGATTCAGGTCCACCCCGGTCCGGCTGGCGATCGGCGGTACGTCGTCCAGGTCCGGCAACGGCCCTCGGCCCAGCCACCGGCTGTCCAGGGTGACGGCGGCGTCGGCGGGCCCGAACACCTGCTCGCCGAGGAGATAGCGGTAGCGGTCCACCTGGAGGTGGATGCCGGCGCTCGACCCCACCTCGACCAGGTGCACCGGCCCGGGGCAGTGTCGCCCGACCACCCAGAGCGCGTACCGCAGCGCGATCGCCCGACGTACGACGTTGGTCTGCACCAGGCGGGTACGAACCAGTTCGCCGAGTTCGGCCCGGTACCGGCGGCAGAAGTCGAGCAGTACCGGCCCGGCATCCGCCGGCTCGGCGGCCGACGAGCCGACCAGCGACGGGTAGAAGTCGCGCAGCGGGTGCCGTACCCCGGCCAGCAGCAGGTAGTGTGCCGCCCCGAAGAACAGGTACGACGCCTGCTGCCCCGGCCGCCGCCCGGTCAGCAGTTCGAGGGTCGGTCGGTCCCCCGCGACCACCGGGCAGAGCGCCCGGTAGAGCGGGGAGGTGGTGAAGGTCGCCGGCCCGGCGGCGAAGTGTTCGGAGAGTTCCTCGATCTCCCGCACCGTCGCCATGTCCCTCGTTCCTGTCTCCGACGATCCGGTCCCGGTCGGGAGCTACCCGGCCGGTCCGGAGAACCACTGCGGCGACGTTCGGGCCCGGTCGTACCGGTTCCGTGCCGGGGATGGCGATTCGGTCGGCTCCGGGCGTCGTACCAGTATCCGGTGCGTGGCGGCCGGACGGCTGTGAACTGAAGCACCTCTTGATCGACCGGGAATGTGCCGGAGCGCCAGCGGTTGGAGGCAGGTGTGATCTTCGCTGTTCCTGTTCAGACCCACGACCACCAGCCGGGAAGGGCCTCATGACCGCCACCGCCGCGCACGTCGAGGCGTCCGCGCCGCCCGCCACGCCCGGCGACCTGATGACCGGCCGGGAACGGCTGCGGCTCGTCCTCGTACTCGGGGCGCTGATCGCGATCGGGCCGTTGACGATCGACATGTACCTGCCGGCGCTGCCGGCGATCACCACCGACTTCGGTACCGCCGAGGCGGCGGTCCAGTTGACCCTCACCGGCACCCTGGCCGGGCTGGCCCTCGGTCAACTGCTGATCGGCCCGTTGTCGGACGCGGTGGGCCGGCGGGTACCGCTGCTCGCCGGCCTGGTGTTGCACGTGGTCGCCTCGGCGCTCTGCGTCGTCGCCCCGAACATCGGCGCGCTGGGCGTGCTGCGGGTGTTGCAGGGGCTCGGCACCGCCGCCGCATCGGTGGTGGCGATGGCCGTGGTACGCGACCTGTTCAGCGGAACGGCGTTCGCCAGGATCTTCTCCCGGCTGATGCTGGTGATGGGTGCCGCCCCGGTGCTGGCGCCCACGCTGGGCAGCGCGGTGCTGGGCTGGACGGACTGGCGCGGGGTGTTCGTCGCGCTCGGCGTCTTCGGAATCGTCCTGGTCGTCCTCGCCGCGTTCAAGCTGCCCGAGACGCTTCCGGTGCACCGGCGGCGCAGTGGCGGCGTACGCGGCACCGCCCGGGTCTACCGCTCGCTGCTGCGGGACCGTACGTTCGTCGGGCTCGTCGCGGTCGCCGGGCTGGCGATGGCGGCGCTGTTCGCGTACGTCTCCGGCTCCTCCTTCGTCTTCCAGGAGCAGTACGGTCTCGACGAGCAGCAGTTCGGGATCGTCTTCGGTGCCGGCGCGGTGGGCCTGATCGGGGCCTCCCAGCTCAACGTCCGGCTGCTGCGCCGGTACGCCCCGCAGCGGATCCTGGTCACCGCGCTGGCCGTCGGCACGCTGGCCGGGTTCGCGCTGCTCGGCTTCGCCGCGACCGGGCTCGGTGGGCTGCCCGCCGTACTGGTGTCGCTCTGGGTGGTGCTCGCCGCTTCCGGTCTGGCCATGCCGAACGCTCCGGCGCTGGCGTTGAGCCGGCACGGCGAGGCGGCCGGTACGGCGGCGGCGCTGCTCGGGGCGGTGCAGTTCGGCATCGGCGCGCTGCTGGCGCCGCTGGTCGGCGTGCTCGGCAACGGCAGTGTCGGGATGGGGCTGGTGATCGCCGGCGGCATGGTCGCCGCGCTGGCCGTGCTGCTCCTGGTCGTCCGCCCGACCCAGCTCTCCCCCGTGCCCACCCCGGAGGTCACCCCCGCCACCGCCCACTGACCAAGCGCCCAGCCCACCAACCCCAACACACTTCGCCCCGTTGATCAGGTAGCGTTCGGCCGCCCCGCGCGAGCCGGACGCTACCTGATCACGAACGGCGGCGGGCGTGGGTGGGCCGGTGCCGTGGGGGGTGGGCGGGAGGAACGGGGCGACGGGTCCAGTGCGTGGGGTGGTGCAGGGCCGCCGGAAGGGCGGTCCGGGCGTCGCCGACCGCCGCGTCGACCTGGGCCTGGGTGAGGAAGATGCTGCCGGTCAGGTCGGCACCGCGCAGGTCGGCGCCGCGCAGGTCCGCCCCGGTGAGGTCGGCCAGGGTCAGGTCGACGCCGCGCAGGTCGGCGCCGATGAGGTACGCCCCGCGCAGGTTGGCGCCGACCAGGTCGGCACGGCGCAGGTCGGCCCCGATCAGCTCGGCCCCCCGCCGGTCGACTCCCGCCCGCCCAGTCCCCGCCCGACCAGCGCCCGCCCGACCAGCCCTCGCCCTCCGGTCGGCTCCTTGTCGGCCGGTCCGGGATCGGATCTGCTCGCTGGCCCGCAGCAGCAGCTCGTTGACGCTCCGGCGGTGGGCCGGGACGTCCAGGGCGGCGAGCGAGGAGGGATCGCCGTCGGCGAGCCCTTCGGTCACGGCACGGGCGGCGGCCAGCTCGGCGTGCAGCGGCTCGGCCGGCTCCAGCGCCAGGGCCTCGGCCAGATACCAGAGCAGTTCGTGGAGTTGCCGGACGACCGGGAAGACCTCGAACATCCCCGCCGCGACCTCCGGGTCGGTCCGCCAGTCCCGCCCCCGGTAGGTGATCTGGGCGACCTGCTGGCCGGCGCCGAAGCAGTCGAAGACGGTACATCCGGCGAAGCCGCGCTCGCGCAGGTCGCGGTGGATGCCGCAGCGGTGGTCGGACCGGAGGTTGGGGCAGGCCCGGCCGGCGGGCTTGTCGATGGCGAAGTCCGACGAGGCGGCGAAGGCCGGCACCACGCAGCACAGCCCGAAGCAGCGCTCGCAGTCGGCGCGCAGCTCGCGCCGCCGACCCGCCGGGTCGGAGCCGGTCGGGGGTGCGTCGGGCGGGGAGGTGCCGGACAAGATAGTCGATCTCCAGGAAGCGAGCCGGAGGGCAGGTCCGGCGCCGTCCGCGCCGGGCCCGCCGCATGGTTGAGCTGGCTAAAGGGTACCTACCGGGCGGGTCAGCCGGCCGTCGGCGCGGCCTCGGGCTCTCCCTGCGGCAGCGGCTCGCCCGTCTCCAGCAGTGTCTTGAGGCTGGAGAGCAGTTCCGACCAGCCCTCGCTGACGCTCTCCAGCAGCGCGCTGCCCGGCGCGAAACCCTGGTGTACGACGGTCAGCCGCACCGCACCGCCGCGAGGCTCGATCTCGAAGCTCACCCTGCTGCGCGGCTCTTCGGCCAGCTTGGCCACCTCCGCCGGATCCATCTCGTACGCCCGGGCGAACTCGGGGCTGAAGTCGTGCCAGGCGTACGAGAGCCGACGGTAGGGCTCGGCCTCCAGCACCACCTGCTCCGGGCCGACGATCCGTACGCCGTTGTGCACCCAGACCATCTCCGAGCCGGCCCGCCAGTCGGTCTCGAAGGTGACTCCCCAGTACCGGCTGGTGAAGGCGGGATCGGTAAGCGCCTGCCAGAGACGCTCCGGGGTGGTGTTGATGTAGCTCGTGTAGACGAATTCGCGCTCGCCCATGGGTTCCTGCTCCAATGCGCTCTTGAGGTCGGCGAGTGCGTGCACCCGCGCCCGGTCGTACTGGTTGATCCAGCGGTCCGCGATGGCGTTGATCGGCTCGGCGTTGAGGTAGTGCAACTTCTCCCGGCCGCGCCAGAGCGTGGTGACCAGGTTGGCCGCCTCCAGCACCGCGAGGTGCTTGCTGACGGACTGCCGGGTCATCGCCAGCCCCGCGCACAGCTCCCGCAGGCTCTGCCCGTTGCGGGTGTTCAAGCTGTCCAGCAGCCGTCGGCGACTGCCGTCGGCGAGCGCCCTGAACACCTCGTCCATCCCCGTCATCCCCCGAACATGCAACCAACTGGTTGCCTATGACAATAGGCAGCCAGGTGGCTGCATGTCAACCGGTCGGCGGAAGACTCCCAGCCGCGACGGGCCGGAGAAGGCACGGCGCGGACACGGCACGGCGCGGCACATCGACCAGAGGTGATGGTTTCCGATTCCGCCACCGGGGTAGCTATTTCTCCATAACCGACAGTCGACCAGGAGGGATCAGATGGCATCCCGGACGCAGTACCACGTCGTTCCCGAGGCCAGCGGCTGGAAGGTGGAGCATGGCTCCACAGTGGTCGGACGCTACGACACCAAGGAGAGCGCGCTCGGCGCCGGCCGTGACGCGGCCAAGGCGAACCAGCCGAGCCAGCTCGTCGTACACAAGCAGGACGGCCAGATCGAGACCGAGCACACCTACCGCGACGACCCCTTCCCGCCCGCCGGATAAGAGCAGCCGCCGGAGACGACGGCACAGCAGCCCCCGGCCGCGCCCGGCGGAGCAGCTACGGATCGGCCCACGCCAGCACACCGGCGTGGGCCGATCCGTGTCTCAGCCGATCCGCGTCCAAGCGGAGGCGGCTTGGCAGCCGAGGTGTCGGGGCGACCGAGGTGGCGGGGCAGCCGGCCGGCACGCTCAGACGACCGCCCTGCTCAGGCGATTGCCCTGGTCAGGCGACCGCCTTGCGGGCCCGCGCCGGGTCGTCGGCGTCCAGGGCCAGCCGGGCCAGCCGCAGGCAGTCGGCGTACGAACGCCCGGCGAGTGCCGCCCGCACCGGGGCCAGCGAGCGCCCGGACATCGACAGGCTGGTCATCCCGAGTCCGACCAGCACCGGGGCGAGCAGCGGATCGGCGGCCGCCTCGCCACAGACGCCGACCGGCTTGCCGGCGGCACGTCCGGCGGCGCCGACCTCGCCGATCAGGCGCAGCAGGGCCGGCTGCCACGGATCCAGCAGCTCGGCCAGCAGGCCGGACTGCCGGTCGGCGGCGAAGGTGTACTGGCTGAGGTCGTTGGTGCCGACGCTGAGGAAGTCGACGACCTCCAGCAGTTGACCGGCGCGCAGCGCCGCCGCCGGCACCTCGATCATCACTCCGGCCTTCGGCAGCCCGGCCGCGTGCACCGCGTCGGCGAACTCGGCCGCCTCGGCCCGGGTGGCGACCATCGGCGCCATCACCCAGACCTCCGCCCCGGTCTGCTCGGCCGCCCGGGCGATCGCCGCCAACTGGGTACGCAGCAGCTCCGGGCGCTGCCGGGCCAGCCGCAGGCCGCGTACCCCGAGTGCCGGGTTCGGCTCGTCGGCCTGGTGCAGGAACGGCAGCGGCTTGTCGGCGCCCGCGTCGAGGGTGCGGATCACCACCCGGCGCCCGGCCAGCCCGGCGAAGACCTCCCGGTACGCCTCGGCCTGCTCGGCCAGGGACGGTTCCCGGCTCCGGTCGAGGAAGAGCAGTTCGGTGCGGAACAGCCCGACCCCCTCGGCCTCCTCGGCCGCCGCCAGGTCCCGGGCCGAGCCGATGTTGGCCAGCAGGGCGACCGGATGCCCGTCCGAGGTCTGCCCCGGGCCGGAAACCGCCGCCACCGCCGTGCGGTGCTCCCGGTCCGCAGCGGTGGCGACCGCCACCTCCGCCGGGTCGACGTCGACCCGGACCAGGCCGGTCACGCCGTCGACCAGCACCGTGGTGCCCTCGACGAGGTCGCGGGCGCCGGGGCAGGCGACCACGGCGGGCAGCCCGAGCGCGCGGGCCAGGATCGCGGTGTGGCTGGTCGGGCCGCCGGACTCGGTGAGCAGCGCGACCACCTGCTCCGGGTCCAGGTCGACGGTATCGGCCGGGGCCAGGTCCCAGGCGGTGAGCACGTACCGGTGCCCCGGCGAGGGGACCCCGGGCATCGGTCGGCCGAGGCAGACCGCCACCGCCCGGTCGCGCAGGTCGTCGAGGTCGGCGACCCGTTCGGCCAGGTATCCGCCGGCCGCCTCGAACGCGGCGCGGTGGGTGGCGAAGGCCGCGTCGATGGCGTGCGGCCCGTCCGACCCGGCCAGCACCTTCTCGCGTACGGCGTCGAGCAGCACCGGGTCCTCGGCCATCATCGCCTGGGCCCGGAGTACGTCGACCAGGGTCTTCTCCCCCGACCGGTCGGCCCGGCGGTGCAGTTCGGCGACCACCTCGCGCAGTGCCGCCACCGCCCGGTCGGCCTCGGCCGCCGGGTCGGTCACCGGGGTCGGTGCGGGCAGCGCCGGCACCCCGGCGACCCGGAGCACCGGCCCACCGGCGACGCCCGGACTGACCCCGATGCCGTGCAGCGCACCCTGGAGGTCCAGCGGCCCGGCCGGCTCAGGCATCGGCCGGCTCCTCCGCGTCCAGGTCCCGGGCGAGCAGCTCGGCGAGACCGTCCAGGGCCGCCTCGGCGCCCTCGCCGTCGGCCTCCAGCACCACCTCGGTGCCCTGCTTGGCGCCGAGCGAGAGCACCGAGAGCATGCTGTTGGCGGGTACCGCCCGCTTCTCGCCGGTCCGGATGGTCACCGGGACCGGTGCGGCCCCGGCCGCCGCGACGAAGAGCGCCGCCGGGCGGGCGTGCAGGCCGCTGGCGGAGCCGACCGTCACCGTACGCGTAGCCATGATGGCCTCCCTCTCAGGGTTCGATCGTGACCTTGATGGCCTCGCCCCGGGCGACCACGCCGAAGGCGTCGATGGCCCGCTCCAACGGAAGCCGGTGGGTGATCAGGTCGGAGACGGGCACCGAACCGGTGGCGATCAGGCGCAGCGCCTCGGCGTTGTGCGCCGGGCTGGAGCCGTTGGCGCCGACGATGGTCAACTCGCGGTAGTGCACCAGGTTGGAGTCGAGCGAGATGATCGGGTTGTCCTTGGGCAGGCCGCCGAAGAAGCTGATCCGGCCCTGCCGGGCGGCCATCTGCACCGCCTGCTCCTGTGCCGCGCCCGAGGCCGCCGCCGTGATGATCACGTCGGCGCCGCGCCCGTCGGTCAGCTTCAGCACCTCGTCGACCGGGTCGACCTCCGAGCCGCAGATCGCCGCGTCCGGGTGCACCAGCGCCGCCGCCATCTCCAGCCGCTCCCGGTTCAGCTCCACCAGGAAGACCCGGGCGGCGCCCCGGGCCCGGGCCAGCCGGACGTGCAGGCAGCCGATCGGTCCGGAGCCGACCACCACCACGTCGTCGCCGGGGCCGACCCCGGCCAGTTCCTGCCCGTTGAGTACGCAGGCCAGCGGCTCGGCCACCGACGCCTCGGCGAAGCCGACCCCGTCCGGGATCCGGTTCAGCCCGTCCACCGCGAGCACCTTCGCCGGGACCACCAGATACTGCGCGAAGCCGCCCTCGTAGTGGTAGCCCATCGACTCCTGGTTGGGGCAGACGGTCATCCGGCCCCGCCGGCACTCCGGGCAGGTGCCGCACGGGATCGCCGCGATCACCTGTACCCGGTCGCCGGGGGCCCAGCCGGTGACCTCGGAGCCGGTCTGCACCACCTCACCGGCGATCTCGTGCCCCATCACCCGGGGCGGGTGGATGTGGTGGTGCCCGAACTTCGAGATCTTGACGTCGGTGCCGCAGGTGGAGCAGTTGCGTACCCGGATCTTGACGTCACCCGGCCCCGGGGTGGGCTCGGGGACGTCCTCGATGCGTACGTCACCGGGAGCGTGGAATCGAACGGCCTTCATCGGTTGCTGTCCTCCGGTGCCGGCGTGAGCAGCGCCAGCACGTCTTCGGGGTCGGTGGCCTCGCGCAGCGCGCGGGCCCGGTCGGTGTCGAGCAGGATCTCGGCGAGGCTGGCCAGCAGCTCGACGTGGCCGTCGCCTCGGGCGGCTATCGCCACGCAGACGGTGACCGGCTGGCCGCCCCAGTCGACGCCGTCGGGAAACCGGAGCACCGCGAGCGCGTCCCGGTGCACCAGGTCCTTGCCGGCGAGGGTGCCGTGCGGGATCGCCACCCCCTCGCCGACATAGGTGGAGACGGAGCGTTCCCGGTCGAGCATGGTCCGCACGTACTCCGGATGGACCGCGTCGATGTCGACCAGGGCCTCGCCGCAGCGCCGGATCGCGTCGTCGCGGTCGGCGGCCACCTCGGTCAGCCGGATCGCCCGCCGGTCGAGGAGGTCTCCGGTCAGCTCAGCCACTGACCTCACCACCGGACTCGATCGCCTTGACCACGGCGGTCACCGCCGGGTCGCCGAGGAAGACCTGGAACGGCACGACGACCTTGTCGGGCGCGGCGGCCCGGGCCCGGGCGGCCAACCCGTTGTGCGTGATCACCACGTCGGCGTCGCCCGGGATCGAGTTGACCGGGGTGTGCTCCACCGTGACCGAGTACTTCTTGAGCTGCTTGCGGAGCTGGCTGGCGAGCATGACGCTGCTGCCCATCCCGGCGTCGCAGGCGACCACGACCTTGTGGATGTCCTTGCCGTTGATGCTGCCCATGGCGGTACCCCTCTCGTTCGTCCGGTGGTCGGGTCAGCTCTGGGCGGTGGCGGAGCGGGCCACGGCCGGGCTGGTCTCGCGGTCCCGGGCCTCGTCGGCGGGTGGCGCCGTCGCCGGGTCGTCGGTCGCGCCGTCGGTGACCTCGTCGGTCTTCGGCTCGCCGTTGAGCCTGCCGAAGCCGAGCAGCGCCGAGGCGACCACGAAGGAGACCGCGGTGGCGATCAGCACGCCGAGCACCATGCCGAACCAGCCGCCCCGGGGGGTGACCGCCGCGTAGGCGAAGATACTGCCGGGCGAGGGGGTGGCGACCAGTCCGGCGCCGGTGACCATGAAGGTGCCGACCCCGGCGGCGCCACCGGCGATGGTGGCGAGGATCAGCCGCGGCTTCATCAGCACGTACGGGAAGTAGATCTCGTGGATGCCGCCGAGGAAGTGGATGATGCCGGCGGCCGGCACGCTCGGGCGCAGCGAGCGCGGCCCGAAGAGGAAGAAGGCGAGCAGCAGGCCGAGCCCCGGGCCGGGGTTCGACTCGATCATGAACAGGATCGACTTGCCGGTCTCCTGCGCCTGCGCCACCGCCAGCGGCGAGAGTACGCCGTGGTTGATCGCGTTGTTCAGGAAGAGCACCTTGGCCGGCTCCACGAGTACGGAGGCGACCGGCAGCAGGTTCTGCCCGATCAGCCAGTCCACTCCGCTGCCGGCCCAGTCGCTGAGCCGGCCCACCACCGGGGCGGCCCCCCAGACACCGAAGAGCGCCATGCCGCCGCCGATGATGCCGGCGGAGAAGTTGTCGACAAGCATCTCGAAGCCGGGCCGGATCCGGTCCTCGACCAGGCGGTCGAAGAGTTTGATCAGGTAGGCGGCGGCCGGTCCGATGATCATCGCGCCGAGGAACATCGGGATGTCCGCACCGACGATCATGCCGACCGTGGCGACCGCGCCGACCACCGCGCCGCGCTGGCCGTGCACGATCCGGCCGCCGGTGTAGCCGATCAGGATCGGCAGCAGGCTGAAGATCATCGGATCGACCAGCTTGGCCAGGTCCTCGTTGGGCAGCCAGCCGGTCGGGATGAAGAGCGCCGTGATCAGGCCCCAGGCGATGAACGCCCCGATGTTGGGCATGACCATTCCGGCCAGGTGACCGCCGATCCGCTGGACCCGGGCTTTGAAGCCGCTGCCCTGGACCTCCGGGGTGTACGACACGGCCATGAGGGGGACTCCTTCGCAGAGTTGGCCGGCGTTACCGAACGCGGCCGGGTTCGAATGTCACGCCGTCGGTTCCGGGGGTGGGCCGACGTCCGGGGTGTTCTCGTCGTGTTGCTGGCATGACCGGCTCACCCCTGCGGCAGCAGTGGCCGGACCAGGTCCGGTCGGGGGTGGAGTCGGACGGTGTTCCGGGCCAGGTCGCCGGGGCCGGGCATCCGGCTGCCGGGCAGGCTGACCGCGGCGGCGCCCCAGGCGAGCCCCTCGGCGAGGGCGTCCGGACCGGCTGCGCCGGCGGCCAGGAAGCCGGCCAGCAGCGCGTCGCCGGCCCCGACCGTGCTCTTCGGGCGCGCCACCGGCGACTCGCCGGTGAGCACGCCGTCGGCGTCGACCAGCACCGCGCCGTCGGCGCCGAGGCTGGCCAGCACCGCGCCGGCACCCCAGCCGCGCAGCCGCGCGGCGGCGTCGACCACGTCGCCGAGGGAGTGCAGCGGGGCGCCGACCGCCTCGGCCAGCTCCTCCCGGTTCGGCTTGACCAGCGCCGCGCCGGCCTCGGCGGCGGCCCGCAGCGCCGGCCCGCTGGTGTCGACGGCCAGCCGCACTCCGGCGTCGACCAGCCGGGCGCAGAGGTCGCCGAAGGCGGTCACCGGCAGCCCCGGCGGCATGCTGCCGCAGGCGACCACCCAGTCGGCCGCCCCGGACGCCGCGAGCACCGCGCTGGTGACCTCGGCGAACTCCGGCCCGGTCAGGACCGGGCCGGACTCGTTGATCTTGGTTACCGTGCCGTCCGGCTCGGCGAGGGTGATGTTCGACCGGGTACGGCCGGCGATCGGCACCACCAGCAGCTCGACGCCCTCGCCCTCCAGCAGCCGGACGAGCTGGGCCCCCTCCTCGCCGCCGACCGGCAGTACCGCCCGGGACGGTACGCCGTTGGCCAGCAGTGCCCGGGAGACGTTCACGCCCTTGCCACCCGGGTCGAGGTGTGCGGAGGCGGCCCGGATCACCTCGCCCCGGACCAGCAGGTCGATCTCCATCGCCCGGTCCAGGCTGGGGTTGAGCGTGACGGTGAGGATCATGCCCGTACCACCCGTACGCCGGCCGCCTCGACGTCGTCGGCAAGCTCCTCGTCCACCCCGTTGTCGGTGATCAGCAGGTCGAGGTCGGCCAGGGTGCCGAACCGGGCCAGGTAGTCGTTGCCGATCTTGGTGTGGTCGGCCAGCAGTACGACCCGGCGGGCGGCACCGATCATCGCCCGCTTCACCGCAGCCTCGGCCGGATCGGGGGTGGTCATCCCGCGCTCGACCGAGCAGCCGTTGGTGCCCATGAAGGCGACGTCGACGTAGAGTTCGGCGAGCGGGCGCAGCGCCCAGTCGTCCACTGTGGCCAGTGTCTTGCCGCGCAGTCGGCCGCCGAGCAGCAGCACCGTCAGGTTGGGCTTCAGCCCGAGCGCGGAGGCGAGCACCGGCGAGTTGACCACCACGGTCAGCTCGCGGTCCGAGGGCAGGAGCTGGGCCAGCCGGGCGGTGGTGGTGCCGGCGTCGAGGATGACCGCGCCCTCGTCGGGCAGTTCGGCGAGCGCCGCCTTGGCGATCCGCTCCTTCTCGGTGATGAGTACGGCGTCCCGGGCGGCGAGGGCGGGCTCGAAGCCGATCCGCTCGACCGGGATCGCCCCGCCGTGCACCCGACGGAGCACGCCGGCCCGCTCCAGCACGGTCAGGTCCCGCCGGATCGTCTCCGCGGTCACGTTCATGCCCTCGGCCAGCGCCATCACGTCGACCCGACCCGCCTCGCGGGCCAGACGCAGGATCTCCTGCTGACGTTCCTCGGCGTACATCTGTTGGATCTCCCGCCCGATCGTTTTTGCTTCCCTTCTGTTTACGCCCGTTCCTGTGGGTCGTCAACATGCTCTCGTAACAGTTTGGTCATCTGGGCGACGCAGCAAGGCTCGATCCAGGACAATCCACCCAGCTAGCCTGGACGCTTCTCGGACTCGGCCGACCGAGCGTCGCTCGGCACGGTCCGGCAGTACCGGAAACAAACCGACAGGGATACCCGTTTGTGTGGTTTCGGCCGAGCCGGTGCCGTACGGCGGGACCGGTCAGCGGGGCCCGGTCCCGCCCCCGTCGTGGCCGTCGGTGTCGCCTTCCGCGGCGGAGCGTTCGAGGTCGCGCTGCACCCGGTTCATCCCGTGCAGCCAGCGCTCCGGATCGGTCGCCCGCCGGGTGTAGTACGTCGCCACCTCCGGATGCGGCAGCACCAGGAACCGGTCGTCGGCCAGCGCCGCCACCACCTCCTCGGCGACCCGCTCCGGGGTGACCGCCCCGGCCGCCAGCAGGGCGGCACCCGGGCCCTCGCCCTGCTCGAGCATCGGCGTGCGTACCCCCTGCGGGCAGAGCGCCTGCACGACGACGCCCCGGTGGGCGTAGCTCGCCCGCAGCCACTCGGCGAACGCGACCGCCGCGTGCTTGGTCACCGAGTAGGGCGCGGCGCCGAGCAGGGTGAGCAGACCCGCGGCCGAGGCGGTGACCAGGAGCCGGCCGCGTCCGGCCGCCAGCCAGTCGGGCAGCAGCTCCCGGGCGGCGTACACCTGGGACATGGTGTTGACCCGCCAGGCCTGCTCCCAGGTCTCGTCGGTGGCGTCCAGCCCGCCGGTGCCGAGCACTCCGGCGTTGGCGCAGAAGAGGTCGATCCGGCCGAGCCGCTCCCGGGCGTACCGGACCAGCGCGGCGACCGCCGCCGGGTCGGCCATGTCGGCGGGGAAGACCTCGCCGCCGGTCCGGGCCGCGACCGCCCGGGCCGCGTCGGCGTCGAGGTCGTTGACCAGCACCCGGGCACCCTCGGCGGCGAACCGGGTGGCCAGCGCCGCGCCGATGCCGGAACCCGCCCCGGTCACCACCACGGCCGCACCGGGCAGGGCGAACCGGACAGCGTCAGCATTCACGATGCGGACAGTAGTCCCGTCCCGCACCGCTCGGCACTCCCCCGGCCGGGACGGTCCGGCCGCACGGGGGTGCCCGCTACCGTTCCGGGATGTCCGTCGACCTCGCCGCCACGCTGGCCCGGCCCACCACCCTCGCCGCCCTGCTCGCCGGCGCCCGGCACACCCTGGCCGAACTGCTCGGCCCGGTACCCGTACCCGACCTGGACGTCGTCGCCGACCGGCGGTACGTCCAGGGGCAGCGGGTCGATCCCGGGCGGCGCCTCGACCCGGCCGAGTTGGCCGGTACCAGCATCGGAGACCCGATCCCGGCCGAGTCCGCCACCAGCCCCGGCACGGCGCACTACGAGATCGACGTCCCGGCCAGCGGCGACGTGGTGTGGCTGACGGTCATCGACCACCTGCCCGAGGCCGGCGGTGGGGTGGAGGCGGTCTTCAGCCCCTGTCGCACCTGCGTCGGCGTCGTGCTGGCCACCGCCCTGGCGCTGACCGCCGCCGGGCTGACCGGTGGCGAGTTCGTCGACGAGCAGATCCGGATGCTCCGGCCGGGGCCGACCGACCCGGGCCGGTTCGTCGCCGCGACCCGGCTGGCCCCGCCGCCGGACGACGACTTCGCCCTCGGCTGCGAGCGGTACCTGCGCCAGTTTCCGGCGCTGAACGGCTGGCCCCGGAGCCGGTCGATGCGCTGACCGGCCGGCGGCCGGCGGACGGCGCACGGCCGGGATCCGCCGGTCGCCGCAGCGCCCGGTTGGGCGTGGTGAAAAGCTGACGGGTATGAGTTCCGACAGCGCACCACCCGCTCCGCCGGTCAGCACCAGCCCGAACGACTCCGACGACGGCTCCGGCACCTTCGCCGACCTCGGGCTGCGGACCGAACTCCTGGACGCGCTCGGCACGCTCGGCTACGAGGAGCCGACCGCCATCCAGCGGGCCGCCATCCCGCCCCTGCTGGCCGGCCAGGACCTGCTCGGCCAGGCCGCCACCGGGACCGGGAAGACCGCCGCGTTCGCGCTGCCGCTGCTGCACCGGCTGCCGGAGGGGCGGCGTTCCGGTGCGCCGGTGGCGCTGATCCTGGTACCGACCCGGGAACTGGCGGTGCAGGTCTCCGAGGCGATCCACCGGTACGGCCGCGAGCTCGGCGTACGGGTGCTGCCGATCTACGGGGGTCAGCCGATCGCCCGGCAACTGCGGGCACTGGACGGCGGAGTGGACGTGGTGGTGGCCACCCCGGGACGGGCGCTGGACCACATCGCCCGGGACACCCTCCGACTCGACGGACTCGCGACCGTCGTGCTGGACGAGGCGGACGAGATGCTCGACATGGGGTTCGCCGAGGACATCGAGGCGATCCTGCAACACGTACCGGAGCAGCGGCAGACGGTGCTCTTCTCCGCCACCATGCCGGCCCGGATCGACGGGATGGCCCGGCAGTACCTGCGGGACCCGGCCCGGATCGAGATCGGCCGGCAGCCGGCACCCACCGGCACCGCCCCGCTGGTCCGGCAGACCGCGTACGTGGTCGCCCGGGCACACAAGCCGGCCGCGCTCGGCCGGGTACTCGACGTCGAGGCGCCGACCGCGGCGATCGTCTTCTGCCGCAGCCGGGAGGAGGTCGACCGGCTCACCGAGACGATGAACGGTCGCGGCTACCGGGCCGAGGCGCTGCACGGCGGGATGACCCAGGAGCAGCGGGACCGGGTGATGGGCCGGCTCCGGGCCGGTACCGCCGACCTGCTGGTGGCGACCGACGTGGCCGCCCGGGGGCTGGACATCGAGCAGCTCACCCACGTGGTCAACTACGACGTGCCGTCGGCCCCGGAGTCCTACGTGCACCGGATTGGCCGGGTCGGCCGGGCCGGCCGGCAGGGGGTGGCGATCACCCTGGCCGAGCCGCGCGAGCACCGGATGCTCAAGACCATCGAGCGGACCACCGGGCAGCGGATCTCGATCGACAAGATTCCGACCGTGGCCGACCTGCGGACCCGGCGGCTGGAGATGACCCGGGCGGCGCTGCACGAGAGCCTGCTGGAGGACGACCTCGACCCGTTCCGGGTGATCGTGGAGACCCTCACCGACGAGTTCGACGTGATGGAGGTGGCGCTGGCGGCGGTCAAGCTGGCGCACGAGTCGGCCGGGGGCGGCCCGGTCGACGAGGAGGAGGACATCCCGCAGGTGGCGTTCCGGTCCGACCGGGACGGCCGGGCCCGCCGCGACGGTGGCCGGGACGGCGGCCGGGACGACAGGCGCGCCGCCCGGCCCCGCTCCGGCGACATGGCCTGCCTCTTCATCGGGGTCGGCCGGCGGGCCGGGATCCGCCCGCAGGATTTGGTCGGGGCGATCACCGGCGAGACGGCGGTCAGCGGCCGGGAGATCGGCTCGATCGAGATCGCCGACCGGTTCTCGCTGGTCGAGGTGCCGAGGTCGGCGGCGAACGAGGTGATCACCCGGCTCCGGCAGAGCACCATCAAGGGGCGCAAGGCGACGGTACGCCGGGATCGCGAAGTCGGCCGCGACCAGCGCGACGGCTGAGTCGCCGCCCCGCCGCGACCGCCGACGGGGCCGGGTCGCCGGCCGTGGCGACCGGCGGCAGGGCCAGGTCGCCGCCCGTGGCGACAGGCGACGGGGCCGGGTCGACGCTGTCAGTGGGTCGGCGCCGGTGCCGGAGGGACGGGGTAGCGGACCCGGCGGACCCGACGGACCGTCATCGGAGGAGGGGTAGGTGGACGGGGCGGACCCGGATCGCTGGTCGGCGGTCGCCGCGGGCTGGACCGAACTGTGGGGTGGCTTCGCCGAGCCGGTCTGGCGGGTCGTCGCGGCGGCCGGCGGGATCGGGCCGGGTTCCCGGGTGCTCGACGTCGGCTGTGGCGGTGGCGACCTGCTCGGCTATCTCGACCGGCTCGGCGCGACGACCGCCGGGATCGACCCGGCGCCCGGGATGCTGGAGTTGGCCAGGTCCCGGCTGCCCACCGCCGACCTGCGGATCGGCGAGGCCGAGCGGCTGCCCTGGCCGGATCGGACGTTCGACCTGGTGACCTCGGTCAACGCCGTGCAGTTCGCCGACGACACCCTGGACGCGCTGGCCGAGTTCGTCCGGGTCACCCGCCCCGGTGGCCTGGTCGCGATCGCGAACTGGGCGGAGGGGCGGCACAACGACCTGGACACGGTCGAGCGGGCGGTCGCGTACGCCGCCGGCGAGGAGCCGCTGCCCGACGGCGAGCTGCGGAAGCCCGGTGGTCTCGAACGTCTGCTCGCCGACGGTGGGCTCGACCTGGTGGCGGCGGGGCTGGTCGAGGTGCCATGGTACGTGCCCGACGACGACGCGCTGGTGCGTGGCGTACTGCTGGGCGAGGATCCGGAGACGATCGCCGCCACCGCGCCGACGGTACGGGACGCGGCCCGCCCGTTCCGGCAGCCGGACGGCGGCTACCGCCTCGACAACGCGTTCCGGTACGCCGTCGGCCGTACTCCCGGTCCCCGACCGTGCTCCGTACACCTCGCCCGGGCTGGTTGACCGGACGACCGCGACGCCCCGCCGACCAGGCGTACCGGAGTACTATCGATTCACAATCATCAATTCGATGTCGTCGGACGACCCGATCTCGCGGGGTGAGCGAACCCATGACACTGCCGCTGCCCGTACCCGCGTCGGCCCGACCCCGTCGGGCCCTGACCGTGCTGGCCATGCTGGCGCTGCTGCTGGCCGGATCGCCCGCCTCCCCCGCCCGGGCCGCCGACCTCGACCGGGCCGCCGACGTCGACCGAGCCCCGGTGGACAACCCCTACCTCGGCGCGACGGCGTACGTGAACCCGGAGTGGTCCGCCCGGGCCCGCGCCGAACCCGGCGGGGCGGCCGTCGCCGACCAGCCGACCGGGGTCTGGCTGGACCGGATCGCCGCCATCGGCGGCACGCCGGGACGGATGGGGCTGCGCGCCCACCTGACCTCGGCGCTGGCGCAGGGCGCCGACCTGGTGCAGCTGATCCTCTACAACCTGCCCGGCCGGGACTGCAACCGCCGGGTCGGCTACGGCGAGCTGGCCATCGACGAACTCGACCGGTACCGGACCGAGTTCGTCGACCCGATCGTCGCGATCCTCGCCGATCCGAGCTACGCGGGGCTGCGGATCGTCACCGTCGTGGAGCCGAACTCGCTGCCGAACCTGGTCACCCACACCTCGCCGCGCCCCGCCGCGACCGCCGGCTGCGACCGTGCCAAGGCCGGCGGCGTGCACCTCGCCGGCATCGGCTACGCGCTCGCCCGGCTGGCCACCGTGCCGAACGTCTACGCCTACCTCGACGCCAGCCACCACGGCCAACTCGGCTGGTCGGACGACGGGGCCGCGACGGCGGCACTGCTACACCAGGCGGCCACCACCGCCGGCAGCACCCCGGCGGCCGTGCACGGCTTCACCGTCAACGTCGCCAACTATTCGGTACTGCGCGAGCCCTACCTCGACGTCGACGACGTGGTGCACGGCCAGCCGGTCCGGGAGACGCCCTGGATCGCCGGCAACGCGTACGTCGACGAGCTGCCGTACGCCCGGCAACTGCGCCAGCACCTGGTCGCCGTCGGCTTCTCCACCCGGATCGGCATGCTGGTCGACACCTCCCGCAACGGCTGGGGCGGACCGGCCCGGCCCACCGGCCCGGGACCGTCTACCAGCGCCGAGGAGTACGTCGAGGCGGGCCGGACCGACCGGCGCGGCTATCTCGGCAACTGGTGCAACCAGGTCGGCGCCGGACTCGGCGAGCGGCCGGTCGCGGCTCCGGAGGCCGGCATCGACGCGTACGCCTGGATCAAGCCGCCCGGCGAGTCCGACGGGGCCAGCGACGTGCTCGGGGCGAACCGGCCGTACGAGCCGATGTGCGACCCGACGTACCGCCCGCACCTCTTCCCGACG
Source organism: Plantactinospora sp. BB1 (assembly GCF_003030385.1). NCBI lineage: Bacteria > Bacillati > Actinomycetota > Actinomycetes > Micromonosporales > Micromonosporaceae > Plantactinospora > Plantactinospora sp. BB1. The sequence goes on from NZ_CP028159.1 coordinate 569,074, forward strand.
GTGACCAGTGGGGCGATGCAGAACGCCCCGCAGGTCGGCGAGTGGTTCCCGCCGCACTTCCGGCAACTGCTGGCCAACGCCTGGCCGCCGCTCTGATTGACCACTCTGGACGGCGCTCTGACTGCGACCGTGCTCCGGCCGGGCAAGCCGGAGCAGCGGCCCGCCCTCAGTAGTAGTTCCGCATCAGCTCCTCCGCCCAGCCCGGCTGGGTCACCGGGGTGCGCGGGGCGAACTCCCGCAGGTACGGCTTGACGTCCAGCACCGGCGTACCGTCGAGGGCGTCCAGGTCGGCCACGTGCAGGTCCCGGCCGTCGACCCGGAGCAGCCGGCAGCGCGAGACGGCGAGCCGGTTCGGCCGGTTCGGACCCCGCGAGGCGAAGATGCCGACCACCGGGAAACGGTTGTCGCCGCGCGGATGCCGGGCCGCCGGGCTCACCCGGTCGGCGTCGACCCGGTCGAAGAGGAACACCACCTCGAGGTGGGAGAAGTCGGCCAGCCCGAGGGCCGCGTCGGCGGGCAGGTGTTCGGCGATCCGGATCACGGACCGCACGTCCCGCCACTCGTCCTCGAACGCCTCGGCCCGGCCGCCGATCACCCGGCCGACCGGCTCCACCTGATAGCTCATCTCCACCTCGAAGTAGTAGTAGTTCGGGCTGTCATCGTAGGGACCGCGCCGCCGCCTCCGTCGCACTGGGTAATCCAGACCGGCTCCAGAAATTGGGGTACGCCGGTTGCTACCGTTTACCGGCCCGCCGGGAAAAAGGGGGTGACCAGGCACATTGTCTTCACTCGACCACACCGTCGACCCGCAATTCGCGCGGGTGTCGGTCATCGTCCCGAACTACAACAAGGAAAAGACCCTCCGGGCCTGTCTCGCCGCGGTCTACGCGCAGACCCGCGCGCCGGCCGAGGTGATCGTCGTCGACGACGCGAGTACCGACCGGTCGCGGCAGATCGCGGCCGAGTTCCCCTGCACCGTACTGGCGTTCCCGGCCAACCGGGGCGTCTCGGCGGCGAGGAACGCCGGTGCCGCCCGAGCCGGCGGTGACCTGCTGTTCTTCGTCGACTCGGACATCGCGCTGGCGCCCGACGCGCTGGCCGGGGCGGTGGCGGAACTGAGGGCCCATCCGGGCTGCGGCGTGGTGCAGGGGATCTACGACCTGACGCCGCTCTTCCCGGACGGGCCGGTCGAGTCCTACAAGACGCTCTTCGAACACTTCTGGCGGCGCCGGGACGTCGGGGTCACCGCGATCACCATGTTCGCGCTCACCGCCGTTCCCCGGGCGGTCTTCGAGCTGGTGGGCGGCTTCGACGAACGGCTGCGGGACGCCGAGGACGTCGAGTTCGGCACCCGCCTGCCGGCGTCGTACGAGATCCGCACCAGCGACCGGGTGGTGGGCCGGCACGACGACGTGGACCGGCTGGGGCCGTACCTGTCGGAGCACTTTCGCCGAGCCCGCACGTACGCCGGAGCGGTCGTCGCGGCGCGCTGGGCACCCGGGCCGGCGAAGTCCGATGTGGATCAGGCTGAGCGGCGGGCGCCGCACCGGATCGACCTCGGCTCGGTCGTCGGACTCTTCGGCAGCGCCCTCGCGGTGGCCGGGTTGCCGCTGGCCGCCTGGTCACCGTGGCTGCTGCCGGTGCCGCTGGCCGGGCTGGTCGCCTTCCTCGGCGCGGACCGGGCGCTGCTCGGGTTCGCACTGCGGCAGCGCGGGCCGGGCTTCCTGCTCTTCGCCACCGGGATGCGGTTCCTGACCCACCTGACCGAGTTCACCGGGCTGGCGCTCGGGCTGGGCCGGGCCCTGCTCCGGCGTCCCCGGCCCGGCCGGGTCGCCCCGCTGGCCCCGGAGTCGACCCGGTGACCCGCCCACCCGGCCCGACCCCCGCGACCCGCACCACCGGCCAGACCGGCTCGGTCGACCGGGCTGGCCGGGGTCGGCTGGGCGCGGCGGTCGAGGCGGTGCGGCGCGCGATCGGGCGACGGCCCGGCTGGTGGCGGCGGGTCAACCAACTGCTGGTCGTGGTCTTCGTGCTGGCCCTGACGGCCGGGCTGGTGCTGTTCCTGCGGGACCAGGACTGGACACCGGTCCGGGCGCTGGCGCAGCGGCTCGACCCGGTCCAGGTCGGACTGGTACTCGGCGGCGCGCTGCTGGTCAACTCGGTCGGGCTGCTGCTCGGGTACCACTCCTGGCAGGTGCTCTTCGTCGACCTCGGTGCGGCGGTGGACCGGTGGACCGCCGCCCGGCTGTTCTTCGTCGGGTTCCTCGCCAAGTTCGTCCCGGGCCGGTTCGTCGCGCTGCCGGTACTGCTCCGGATGGGTAAGGAGATCAACGTCGGAGCGGTACGACTCGCGGGGGTCTTCGGACTCAGCTGGGTGGTGGTGGCGCTGACCGGGATGACCGTCGGCCTCGCGGCCGGGCCGGCGGTACTGGACCGGGCGACCGGCTGGATGCTGCTCGCCGTACTGCCGCTGGTGGCGCTCTTCGTCCGCCCGGACCTGCTCAACCGGGGGCTCGCCGGGACGGCGCGACTGCTGCGCCGGCCACCGCCGCAGGTGAGCGCGTCCCGGGCCGGCGTCCGGCGGGCGATCACCACGCAGTCGCTCTCCTGGGTGGTCTCCGGGCACCACCTCTGGCTGCTGGCGGTGACGGCCGGCGCCCCGCCGCTGCGGTCCTACCTGGTCTGTGTGGCCGGTTTCGCCGCCGCCACCGTGGCCGGGTTGCTGGTGATGGTCGTCCCGGACGGGCTGGGCGTCCGGGAGGCGGTGCTGATGGTGGGGCTGTCGACGGTGATGCCGGTGTCGGTGGCCGCCCCGGTGGTGCTGACCAGCCGGCTGGTCTGCGCACTCAGCGAGGTCGCGGTCGGCGCGGGCGGGCTGCTGCTCGCCCAGTACGTCCACCGGCGCCGGCTCGGCCCTCGCGGTGGTGCCGACCCCGCACTGACCGGCTGACCCGGATCCCGTTCCCGCCGGTCGTCCAGCCAGCCAGTTGGAAAGCGTCGTCGTTCCCGGAAACCGCCGGGATCCCGTCCAGGTCGAGAAATGATCGCGTCCACGTCGAGAATGTCGGTGACACCATGTCGAATGCGTTGGTCCGTGCGGTGGCACGGCTGATCCGAGTCCCGGTACGGGTACTCGTCCGAGCCAATCCCAGGATCAACAGGGCGTGGTGGAACGTCCAGTACGCCCTGGGGTTCTGGCGCTATCTCGACGACATGTCCGACGGGGACATGCCGCTGTCGCTGATCGAGAGCTGGGCGCCCCGACCGGCGATTCTGGACCTGGGTTGCGGCACCAGTGCCAACCTGCCGCTGACGCCGGGTCGATACCGGCAGTACCACGGTGTCGACCTCAGTTCCCGGGCGATCGAGGCGGCCCGGGCGTTGGACCGGCCGGACACCACGTTCGAGGTGGCCGACATCCGCACCTTCGACACGACGCACCGGTACGACGCGATCCTGCTCCGTGAGGTCGTCTACTACCTGACCGAGACCGAGGCCGCCGAACTGCTGCGGCGGCTGCCCGCGATGCTGACGCCCCGGGGCCGGATCGTCGTGCAGATCTACGACGAGGCCCCGGCCGAGGAGTTCGCCCGGATCGTCCGGGCCTGCGGCCTCTCGGTCGCCGAGGAGGTCCCCGCGCGCCTCGGGGACGGTCCTGCCGGTGCCTTCTTCGTGCTGACCGGTCAGGAGGGGATGGAGCGGGCCGATGGCCCCGGGCGCGGCGGATCCGCCGGGTTGGATTCCGCCGAGCCGGCCATCGAGCCGGGTCACGCCGGGCCGGGCAACACCGGGCCGGGTCGCGCCCCCTCGGGCGACTTCCGGTCGGGTGACGCCGAGCCGGTCGCCCGGATCAGACCGGGACCCGCCGCTCCCACCACGGCCGCACGGTGACGGGTTCGCTGCGCAGCAGCCGCCGGTGCAGGTCCTGGAGCCGGTGTCCCGGCTCCACCCCGAGCCGGTCGGCCAGGGTGATCCGGGCGTCCTCGAAGGCGGTCAGCGCCTCGGCCCGCCGCGACGTCTGGCCGAGGACCACCAGCAGCAGTTCCCAGAGCCGCTCCCGCATCGGCTGCTCGGCGAGCATGCAGCGCAGCTCGGAGACGAGGTTCTCCACGTCGCCGAGGAGCAGCCGTACCCCGGTGGCCTCCTCCACCGCGTCCTGCCGCAGCTCGGTGAGGCGGATCCGTTCCGCCTCGGCCAGCGGCCCCGTCGCCTCCTGGAGCGCCAGGCCGGACCAGCGGGACAGCGCCTGCTGGAAACAGTCGAGCGCCCGGGACAGCTCGCCCTGGGCCCGGGCCGCCCGGGCCACCCTGACGTCGTGCTCGAACCGGGTGACGTCGACGGCGACCGCCGGGACGTCGAGGGTGTATCCCGGGCGGGTGGACCGGAGTACCCGGGCCAGTGCCGGCGGCCGGCCCGGATGCTCCAGCACCCGGCGCAGCCGGCCGATGTAGGTGTGCACCATGTTCTCCACCGAATCGGGCCGGCGCCCGTTCCAGATCGCGTCGACGATCTGCGGCACCGACATCACCATCCCGCAGCGCAGTGCCAGCACGGCGAGCACCTCCCGCTGCCGGGGAGTGCCCAGGTAGAGGTTGGTACCGCCCCGCTCGGCCCGGATCGGGCCGAGCAGCAGGATCTTCAGGTCGTCTTCCGACATCTTCACTTCCCCCTAGAGAGGCATCGCTGCTTCCCCCCGCACGGCCGGGCCACGCTGCCCGGCGTCGTCGTACGCGAAACGGCACGTCGTCACTACCGGTCGGCACCGGGTACGACGAACCGCAGTCCCCGGTCGAGCAACCGGGGAAGTACGGTTTCCAGGGCCGCCACGGTCTGCGACCGGTCGCCGCCGCCGTCGTGGCAGAGCAGGACGTGCCCGGGCCGGCACCGGGACAGCCGCCGGACGATCCGGTCCACCCCCGGGCTGCGCCAGTCGCTCGGGTTGACCGTCCAGTCCACCGGCACCAGGCCGAGGTCGGCGGTGGTCCGCAGTACCGTCGACGACCAGTTGCCGCCCGGTGCGCGGAACAGCCGGGGCGTGGTCCCGGCGGCGTCCTCGATCTGTCGCTGCGCCGCCACGATCTCGCTACGCAGCCGCGGCGCGGGCAGCGCGGCGAACGGCTGCGGATGCGTCATCGAGTGGTTGCCGACCAGGTGTCCGGCGTCGCGGATCCGGCGGGCCAGCCCGGGGTGTTCGGCGACCCGGGCGCCGATCAGGAAGAAGGTGGCCCGGATCCGGTGCCGGTCGAGCAGGTCCAGGATCCGGGGCGTCCACTCGGGATGCGGCCCGTCGTCGACGGTGAGTGCCACGCTCTGCCCGGCCACCCCGAAGACCGGCCGGTGTCCGTCGCCGAGCATCGGCCGGCGGCACCGGAACTGCTGTGCCCGGAGCGCGAACAACAGGTAGTGCAACGCCTGGGCCGACAGGTACGGCCAGGAGATTCGCCCGGTGCCCGGCTGCCCGGTCATCGCCGGCCCGCCTCGTCCGGGCCGGGGTTCCGCCGGAGGCTCGCCGCGTCCGGGTTCAGCCGCTCCACCCGGGCCGGGACCTCGTCGACGCCGATCTCCGGCAGGCGCCCCCGGCCACCGATCGGCCCGCTCATCGCGGCGATTTCGCGGCGGGCACCCGGGCCGGGCCGAAGTCCCGGTCCACCAGGTGCCGCAGCCCTCCGACGACGGCACCGGCCACGATGGTCACCTGGACGAGCAGGTGCACGGCGTAGAAGAAGGCGGCGAAGCCGGGGCCGCGCCGACGCAGTACGAAGCGCAGCAGTCCCGGGTCGGCGGCGACGAAGAGCGCCAGCAGGACGAGTGGGACCGCGAGCAGCACCGGGGCGTACAGGCCGAGCGGCAGGGTCAGCGGCACCAGCGCGGCGCTGAGCAGTCCGGCCGGGGTGTTGGCCCGGATCCCGGCCGGTCCGCGCTCGGCCCGGGCGACCGGGACGAGGAGCTGGGAGCGGCCGAACTGCTTGCGCAGCAGCCGACCCAGGTGGCTGTCGTCGTCGTGTCGGCAGACCACCGTGTCGGTCAGCACGATGCCGTAGCGGTCGCCCATCCGGTCGCCGATCTCGACGTCCTCGGAGGCGCGCAGCCGCTCGTCGAATCCGCCGACGTCGGCGAAGACCGCCCGGCGGATCAGGCAGACCGCGAAGAGGGTGGTGCGGACCCGGCCGACGTGGCGCAGCCGCCAGTAGTGGCCGTGCAGCAGCCGGTACGCCTCGACCGGGCCGTCGTCGTGCAGCGGCCGGAGCGCGTAGATGCCGTGTACGCAGGCGACGTCCGGCTCGGCGGTGAGGATCGCCAGCGCGTTGGCCAGGGCGTCGGGCTCGGGGGCGCAGTCGGAGTCGACGAAGAAGAGCAGCTCGCCGACGCTGGCCCGGATGCCCCGGTTGCGGGCGGCCGCCGGCCCCGCGTTGCGGTCGGTGACCAGCAGCCGGCACGGGAACTCGGCGGCGATCTCCCGGGTGTCGTCGGTGCTGGCGTCGTCGACGACGATGACCTCGGTGACCGGGTGCCGTTGCGCGTAGACGGCCGCCAGGCAGGCGCGGAGAGTCTTCGAGCCGTTGTGTACGGGGATGATGACCGACACCGTCGGCGACATGTTCACCCACCTCAGCGGGATTGCGGGACAACCGTCAGGGACATTGACATTACGAGATCTACTCCGTCGCGACCAAGCTATCCAGTCGGTTGTCGACTGGCAAGCGTTGCCTTACGTAGTCAAGGTTGCGTCCAGCACCGATCCAGAGAAGATCCCGTACCAATCGATAGCGTCACGACATGCCCAATCTGGTCAGCCTGTCCGATTGCGATCGACTCACCGTTCGCGAGGTGCACGACCTCTATCGTCGTTACGTCAACGCGAGCCAGGTCAGCCTGATGACCTCGTTCGGGTTCGGCCGGGAATTGGTCGACCACGCCGAAGGCGCACACCTGGTACTCCGCGACGGCCGCCGCGTCCTCGACCTCACCGGAGGCGTGGGCGTACTCAACCACGGTCACAACCATCCGCGCATCCTGGCCGCCCGGCAACGGTTCGCGGCTCAGCGGCGGATGGAGGTGCACAAGACGTACTTCTCGCCGTACCTGGCGGCGCTCGGGCACAACCTGGCCCAACTCCTCCCCGGTGACCTGCGGATGTCCTTCCTGCCCAACTCGGGTGCGGAGGCGGTCGAGGGGGCGGTGAAGCTGGCGTACAAGTACCACGGCGGCCGGCGCGGGACGATCCTGCGGGCCGACTGCGGGTTCCACGGAAAGCTGCTGGGTTCGGGCGGGCTCACCGGTCAACCCTCGTTCAGCTTTCCCACCATTCCCGGCATAGTTCCATTTACGTATGGGAATCTGGACTCCGTCCGGGAGGCGGTCGAGGCACATCCGGACGATGTCTACGCTCTCATCGTCGAGCCGTTCAGCGCCTCCACCGTGACTTGGTGCGACGAAGACTTCCTGCGCGGCATTCGGCAGCTCTGCGACCGGCACGACATCGTGCTCATCTTCGACGAGATCTACACCGGTTGGGGTAAGACCGGCAGTCTCTTCTACTTCATGCGGTATCCGGAGCTGGTCCCGGACGTCCTTACCACATCCAAGTCATTCGGCGGTGGAAAGTCATCGATTTCTGCATTCGTGGCGCGGGAAAGGGTGTTCCGGAAGGCGTACGACAACCTCACCGACGCGCTACTGCAGAGCACCAGCACCACCTACTACGGGATGGGCGAGGAGTGCGTCACCGCGCTGGAGGCGATCAACATCGTGGTGGAGGACGACTACCCGGCCCGGGCCCGCGAGCTGGAACGGGTACTCGAACCGGCGCTGAAGCGGCTGGCCAAGGAGTTCCCGGACGCGGTGGGCCGGGTGGCCGGGGCGGGCGCGCTCTGGGGCGTACAGATCGACGGCGGCCCGAAGATCCTCGACCTGGTGGCCCGGCTCGCCCCGGCCGGGATGGCCCGGGACCCGAGGTTCAAGGCGAAGCTGGTCACCTGCGCGGTGATCCAGGCGCTCTACCGGGACCACGACATCTTCACCTACTACACCCTCAACGGCCGCAACCCGCTGATCCTCGGCCCGTCCCTGGTCACCGACCCGGCCGACGTGCAGCGGGCCTGCGACGCGCTCGGCGAGGTGCTGGAGCAGGGCCTGGCCAAGCTGGTCACCCGGTTCGTCGCGCAGAAGGTGGGGTCTGCGCTGTGGTGATCACCGTGACCGGGGCGGCCGGCATGCTCGGCTCCCGGCTCGTCGAGCGGCTGACCGCCGACGGGCACCGGGTGTGCGGGGTGGACCTGCGGCCGGATCCCGGCGTCACCGTGGTCGGCGACATCCGGGATCCGGCGGTGATGGCGCGGGCCACCGACGGCGCGACGGCGGTGCTGCACTGCGCGGCGGCGCTGCCCAGCTATCCGGCCGCCGAGATCCGCTCGATCATCGTGGACGGCACCGGGAACGTGCTGCGGGCCGCCCGCAGAGCCGGGGTGGAGCGGGTGCTGCACGTCTCGTCGACCGCCGTCTACGGGCTGCCCCGCCAGGTGCCGACCCCGGAGGAGCACCCCCGGGAGCCGGTCGACACGTACAGCGCGGCGAAGGTGGCCGCCGAGGAGATCGCCGAACGGTACCGGGCCGACGGGCTCCCGGTCGCGATCCTGCGGCCGAAGACGTTTCTCGGGCCGGGCCGGATGGGACTCTTCGCGATGCTCTTCGAGTGGGCCGAGGAGGGCCGGAACTTTCCGGTACTCGGCCGCGGCGACGTGCGGATCCAGATGTTCGCCGTCGACGACCTGGTCGACGCGGTGCTGACCGTGCTGGCCGCACCCGACGAGGTGGCCAGCGACACCTACAACCTGGCCGCGGAACGGTTCCGTACCCTGCGCGAGGACTTCCAGGCGGTGCTGGACGCGGCCGGGCACGGCAGGCGGGTCGTCGGGATACCCGCCCGGCCCGCGCTGTTCGCCCTGGAGTTGCTGGAGCGCAGCCGGCTCTCCCCCGTCTACGGGCGGCTGCTGCACAAGCTCCGGTACGACTCCTACGTGAGCATCGACAAGGCCGTCGAGCGACTGGGCTTCGCCCCGAAACTGTCCAACGAGGACGCGATCCTGCGCACCTACGAGTGGTGGCGCGCGGAACGCCACCTGACGCGTCCGTCCCGGGGCGGCCGGACCAGCCGAGACCCGTGGCGGCAGGGCGTGCTCTCCCTCGCGAAGATCTTCTTCTGATCGGAGTCGAAGGTGTCTTTCTCTGAGCGGAGCCGAGGGTGACCGCCGTCGAGACGGTCGTCGAGACCGCCGTACCGGCCGCAGCGGGACGCGGCATCCCGGCCCCCCGGCTCGCCCGGCACCTGCTGGCACTGACCCGACCCGGTCACGCGGTCAAGAACCTGCTGGCCGTACCGCTGGCGCTGCTCGACACCCCACTGTGGACCGGCGCGGCGCTGCTGCGTACCGGCTGGGCGGTGCTGGTCTTCACGGTGGCCGCCTCGACGATCTACGTCGTCAACGACATCGTCGACCGCCGGCTGGACCGTACCCACCCGGTCAAGCGCAACCGTCCGGTCGCCGCCGGCCTGGTGCCGGTACCCCTGGCCTGGCTGCTCGCGGTCGGGCTGGCCGGGACGCTGCTCGGCCTGGTCCTGGTCGGCCCCGACCTGCCGTGGTGGCCGCTGGTCGGCTACCTCTGCCTCAGCGTCGCCTACAGCCGGTGGCTCAAGCACCTGCCGATGCTGGACATCTGCGTCGTCGCCGCCGGCTTCGTGCTGCGGGTCCTCCAGGGGTACGCCGCCAGCGGGGCGGCGCCGTCCGGGCTGCTGCTCACCGCCGTCTTCGCCGGCTGCCTGGTGCTGATCCTCGGCAAGCGCCGACACGAACTGGCCGCCGCCGGCTCGGCGCACCGACCGGCGCTGGCCGGCTACAACGTGCTGCTCGCCGACCACCTGCTCGGGCTGAACACCGCGCTGGCCAGCACCACCTTCCTGCTCTACCTGAACACCGACGCGCCGCTCGGGCCGTGGCGCCCGGTCACCCTCGCCGTGGTGGTGCCGCTCGGCCTGCTCGCCGCGTTCCGCTATCTCCAGGCCGTACTGGTCCGGCAGTCCGGCGGCGACCCGATCCGGGCCCTGCTGCGGGACCGGATGATCGTGGCCAGCGCCGTCCTGATCGGCACCACGCTGACCCTGGCGGAACTCGGTGCCCGCTATCCCGACCTGTTGAACTGGATGGATCTATGAACACACCGCTGGTCTCGGTCATCGTGCCGAACTACAACTACGCCACGGCACTCGGGCTCTGCCTCGGGGCGTTGCGGGCGCAGAGCTATCCGAACCTGGAACTGATCGTGGTCGACGACTGTAGTACCGACGACTCGGTCGCGGTCGCCGAGTCCTACGGGGCGCGCGTGCTGCGTACCCCGAGCAACTCCGGACCGGCGGCGGCCCGCAACCTCGGCGCGGCGAACGCGCACGGCGAGATCCTCTTCTTCGTCGACTCGGACGTGGCCGCGAAGCCGGACGCGGTCGCCAACGCGGTCGAGCTGCTCACCGCCGATCCGCAGATCGGGGCGATCTGCGGCAACTACGATCCGGTACCGCTGGTCCGGGACAGCCTGCTGGAGGAATACCGCTGCCTCCAGCAGTCCTACTGGCTGATCGCCGACGAGGGACGGATCATGACCCTCTACACCGCGCTGCTGGCGATCCCGGCCCGGGTCTTCGCCGAGATCGGGCCGTTCAACCCGCGACTGCGGGAGACCGAGAACGCCGACTACGGGATGCGGCTCGCCCAGCGGTACCAGATTTGGCTCTCCCCCAAGGTGCGCGGCGTGCACGACCACGACGCCGACCTGGGCGTCCTGGTCCGCAAGGTCTTCACCCGCACCGCCCTGCACATCCCGATGTACGCCCGCAAGCCGGAGTTCCCCGGCGGGCTGAGCAGCGGACCGCGCGCCTGGGTCAGCGTGGCCGCCCTGCTCACCGTGCTGACGTGCGCGCTGCCCGTGCTGTTCGGCGCGGCGTTCCTGGCGGTGCCGCTCGCCGCGCTCGCCGCCTGCCTCGCCGGCGACCTGCCGATGTACCGGTTCGTCCGCCGGGAACGCGGCCTGCTCTTCCTCGGCTACTTCGTCGCGATGCACTTCCTCCTGAACCTGGTGATCGCGGTCGCCGCGATCTCCGGCGTCGCCGCCTGGCTCGTCTCGGGGCGGTTCCGTGGGCTCTACGACCGGCCGGAGGTGGCCACCCGATGACGGTGAACGGTGCACGGCCGGGCGACGGCCCGCTGGTCTCGGTGATCGTGCCGAACTACAACTACGCCGAGTCGCTGGACCTGTGCCTGCGGTCGATTCTGGACCAGACCTATCCGAACATCGAGATCCTGATGGTCGACGACTGCTCGACGGACCAGTCGGTGGCGGTCGCCGAGGCGCTCGGCGTACGGGTGGTGAGCACCGGGCGCAACGGCGGCTGCGGGCGGGCCCGCAACATCGGCGCCGCACACACCAGCGGCGAGCTGATCTGCTACGTCGACTCCGACCTGGTGCTGGCCCCGGAGGCGGTGGCGAACGCGGTACGACTGATCCTCGGCGACCTGCGGATCGGCGCGGTCTGCGGAATCGAGGACCCCGAGCCGCTGCTGCACGACACGGCGGTGGCCCGGTACCGTGGCCTGCAATATCACTACTGGTCGATCAGTTCGGAAGGTGACGTGTCGTTCCTCTTCCCGGCCGTCTGCGTGCTGCGCCGGCCCGTCTTCGAGGAGATCGGCCCGTTCAACCCGGGTCTGCGGCACACCGAGGAGGTCGACTACGGCTATCGGCTGAGCCGACGGTACCGGCTGGTCCTCACCTCGCTGGTCCGGGGCCGGCACGACCACGACCACGAACTGCGCGGGCTGCTGCGCAAACTCTTCCACCGGGGACGGCTGCGGATCCCGCTCTACGCCCGGGCCCGCCGGTTCGGGCAGGGCTTCGAGACGGCCGCCCGGGCCTGGGGCAGCCTGGCCGCGTTCGGCGTACTGCCGGCGCTGGCGGTCCCGCTGCTGCTCGGCCCGTGGGGGCTGATCGTCCCCGCCGGGCTGTTGGCCGCCTCGCTCGCCTGCGACGCCGGCATGTACGGCTTCGTCCGCCGCCGGCACGGCGTACCCTTCCTGGTCTTCTTCGCCGGACTGCACTTCCTGGTCAACGTCACCATCACCGCCGGGGTCGCCACCGGCGCGGTGCAGTGGCTCGCCTCCGGTACGTTCCGCCGGCTCTACGACGCCTCGTTCCCGGTCGACCCGAGCCCGCTGCGGGGCCCCGCGTGACGGTCGCCGTCCCCGGCAGTGACGGGCTGCTGCCCGGAGGGCCGGCCACCGGCACTCCGGGCAGCCTTGACCCAGCGGGTTCCGGCTTTACCTTGCCCCCTGAGGTGGAGCTGTCGGCAGGGGCAGGGCCGGCGGCGGGGACGGAGCCGGTGTCTAGTGTGGTCGGGCGGGGGCGGCGCGGCTGGCGGTGGTGGCTCTACAGTGCGCTCGTCGCCACCGGGGCGCTCTGGCTGGCCTTCACCGTGGCACACCTGGTGTTCAGCGGACGGTGGTGGCTGTGGCTCGCGGTCGACGCGGTGCCGCCGCCGGCCTTCCTCGGCGTACCGCTGCTGCTGGCCGTGGCGGCCGCGCCGTGTCGCCGCTCGCGCCGACCGGTGGCACTGCTGGCCGCCGCCGCGCTGCTGCTCGGCGGGCCGCTGTCCGGGTTCAACCTGCGCGGGCTCGCCGGCGGTGACGGTCCTCCCCCACCGGACGCGATCCGGGTCTTCAGCTGGAACACCGGGTACTGGGACGAGGGCGGCCAGACCGACGGCCTGTACGCACTGCTCCAGGCCGCCGACGCCGACGTCTACCTGCTCCAGGAATACTGGTACGAGCACTCCTCAGGACCGGGTCAGGCGGAACTGGCGCGGCTGCGTACCGAGTTTCCGGGCTTTCACGTCGCGGTCGTCGGCGAGTTGGTGACCCTGTCCCGCCATCCGATCCTGCGTCGGCTGCCGCTGGACGCCCCGGACATGCCACCGCCGCTGTGGGGCACGACGGAGCAGTGGCGGTACAAGGTGCTGCGTACCGATCTTGACCTCGGGGCGGGGCGGGTACTGTCGGTCTACAACCTGCACATGCCGGTGCAGTTGGTGCCGGACCACAGTCCGCTGGGTGGCGAGTTCTACCGGGTGATCCGGCAGCAGCATGCGCAGCGCGAGCCGCAGTGGCGGGCGCTGGCCCGGGACGTGGCCGCCAATCCGCAGCCGACGCTGGTCGTCGGCGACCTCAACACCAGTCCGGCAATGGGCGACCTGGCCAAGCTCCCCGACCGGCTCCGGGATGCCGGCTACGCGTCCTCGGCCCGCTATCCGGCAACCTGGTCGGACTCGCCCGGCTGGCCCCGCCTGTGGCGACTGGACTGGGCCTTCGTCTCGGCGGCGGTCCGGGTGCACTCCTACCACTTCGGCGGGTCGACCAACGGCGTCTCCGACCATCGCCCGCAGCAACTGGTGCTCTCACTGCGATGACCTGCCCACCCCGGTCGGACCGCCGACCGGAGTCGGATCGCTGCCCGGAGTCGGATCGCTGCCCGGAGTCGGATCGTTGGCCGGGATCGGATCGTTGGTGGGGGCCGGTGGTCGGTGGTCGGGCGCACCCCGCCGGGCGGCCTCGGTGGCCGAGTCGAATCCGTCGTTCGGCGGTGCTGAGGTCCTACCGCGTGTCGGGTTCGGTCGGGTCGGCGGCCGGCGTCTGCCCGTCGTCCCGGCCGGTGGCGTCGACGTACCGGACACCGAGCCGGTCCAGCAGCGGTCGGAGACCGTACATGTCCAGTCCGAGCACGCCGTCCGCGAGTTGCCGGCGCTTCTCCTCCTCCCTGGCCTCGCGCTCGGCCCCGGCCGCGGCGACCTGCCGGGCCCGTTCGCGTGGCACCACCACGACTCCGTCGTCGTCGGCGACGATCACGTCGGCCGGACGCACGTAGGCGCCGCCGAGCACGATCGGCACGTTCACCGAGCCCGGGCTCGCCTTCACGGTGCCCTGCGCGGAGACCGCGCGGGACCAGACCGGAAAGCCGAGTTCGGTCAGCGCGGCCACGTCCCGGCAGCCCGCGTCGATGACCAGACCGAGGACACCACGGGCCCGCAGCGAGGTGGCCAGCAGTTCGCCGAAGGCGCCGTCCGTGCTGGGCGAGGTGAAGGCGACCACGAGTACGTCACCGGGCCGGGTCTGCTCGACGGCCGCGTGGATCATCAGGTTGTCGCCCGGCTGGGCGGAGACGGTGACCGCCCGACCGGCGATCCGGGCACCCGGGTAGATCGGTCTGAGCAGGTGCCCGAGCAGCCCGGTCCGGCCCTGCGCCTCGTGCACCGTCGACACCCCCTGCCGGGCGAGTTGCGCGACGGCGTCGGGCGGTGGAGCGGCGTCGGTCCGGACGATGACGTGATCCGTCACAGCAGCTCGCCTCCGACCACCGGGAACACCCGCTGGTACGCCTCCGCGTGCGTGATCGACCGGTCGCCGCCGTTGCGGACCGCCTGCACCCCGCGCCGTACGCCGAGATCCGTGTAGTACCCGACCAGGTGCCCCTGGGCTCCCATGATCCGCATGGCCTCGACCTTGCGGCCGAAGACGGCGCTGACGTCCAGCAGCAGGTTCGGCACGAAGCCGCACTGCTCGGGCTGGTGCGGCTCGAACTGCAACACGTTCGGGGCGCCGATCGGTCGGGTGTCCCGGTCGTGTCCGGCCGCCTGGGCCACCATCCGGGCCCGGAGCACGATCTCGTGGGTCAGCGCGTGGTCGAGGTTGTAGGGATCCTTGGCCGGATGGGTGAGGATCACCGCCGGGTCGACCCGGCGGATCGTCGCGACGACTCTGTCGTAGAGGTCGTCGGTGGCGCGCAGCGGGTAGTCCCCCGCGTCGAGGAACTCGATGTCGGCGCCGAGCACCTTCGCCGCCCGGCCCGCCTCGTCTCGTCTGGCCTCCTTGACCCGGTCGAGGGTCATGCCGGGCTGTTTCCACAGTCCCTGCGACTCACCCTTCTCGCCGAAGGTGAGGCAGAGCACGTGCACCTGCTGGCCCCGGGAGGCGCCGAGGGCGATGGCGCCACCGGCGCGCCAGACGAAGTCGGCGGCATGTGCGCTCACCACGAGGATCGGACCGCGCCCGATCGGAGACGCTGTCATCGACAATCCTTCCCGAGCGGTTCCGTGGATACGTCGTAGGTCCGGGGTGGAGCCGCCACGCTTGCCGAGGCAGACCGATCATAGGGGCGGCCACACCGATTACCAATAACATTGTCAACAATCCGGGCCGGTCGGCCATCGATCCGGCGGGCTACCGGCCGCTCACCGACCGGCACCACTCGGGAGACCGGCGCCGTCGCGGATCGTGGTCCCGTCCGGGGTGGTCCCGTCCGGGGTGGTGGCGGTTCCGTTCGGCGTGGTGGCGGTTCCGTTCGGCGTGGTGGCGGCGAAGGGCACCTCGGCAACCGTTGCCGAGGCTTCGCCGGCCGGGTGCTGCCACAGCCCGCGCCGGTGCAGGATCGGCAGTACACCCTCGCCTACCCAGTACGCCTCCTCCAGGTGCGGATGTCCGGAGAGGATGAACTCGGTGATGCCGAGGGCGTGGTACTCGGCGATCCGGTCGGCCACCTCGCTGTGGCTGCCGACCAGCGCCGTACCCGCACCTCCGCGTACCAGCCCGACCCCGGCCCAGAGGTTCGGCGACACCTCCAGCCGATCCCGGGAACCGCCGTGCAGCGCGAGCATCCGGTGTTGCCCCTCGGACTCGCTGCGCCGCAGTCCGGCCTGGACGGCCGCGACGTCGGAGTCGGCGATGCCGTCGAGCAGCCGCTGCGCCTGTGCCCACGCCGCCTCGGCGGTGTCCCGGGCGATGACGTGCAACCGGATCCCGAACCTGAGTTCCCGACCGGTCTCGGCCGCCAGCCGCCGCATCCAGGCCAGTTTCTCCGCCACCTGTGCGGGCGGCTCGCCCCAGGTCAGGTACACGTCGCTGTGCCGCGCCGCCACCGGGCCGGCCGCCGTCGAGGAGCCGCCGAAGTAGATCGGCGGGGCGGGGTCGGGCAGCCGGTTCAACCGAGCCTGTTCGACCCGCAGGTGCTCTCCGGCGTGGCTGACCGCCTCGCCGCGCCACAGCGCCCGTACGACGTGTAGGAACTCGTCGGTACGCGCGTACCGGGCGTCCTTGTCGAGGAAGTCTCCATAGCCGCGCTGCTCCTGCGACTCCCCGCCGGTGACCACGTTGAGCAGCAGCCGCCCGCGGGAGAGTCGCTGGAAGGTCGAGGCCATCTGCGCGGCCAGGGTCGGCGAGGTCAGTCCGGGCCGGAACGCCACCAGGAACTTCAGCCGCTCGGTGACCTCGGTCAGCATCGCGGTGGCCAGCCAGGCGTCCTCGCACCAGGCGCCGGTGGGAGTGAGGGCACCGACGAAGCCGAGTTGCTCGGCGGTCCGGGCGATCTGCCCGAGGTACGCCACGGTGGCCGGCCGGGCGCCTCCGGCGGTGCCCGCCGGCAGTCCGTGCCCGCCGCCGACGATGTCCCGGCTGTCGCCGTAGGTCGGCAGGAACCAGTGGAAGGTGAGGGTCATGGTGTCTCTCCGGTGGGCTACGCCCGGATCGCGGGCGGGACAGGTGGGGCATCGGGCCGACAGCGGCGTCGCGGACGGGCCGCTGCCGCCGTTCCGATCTCTGGCTCCGACACTCTATCCATAAATCCTATCGGTTTAGTAGGCTAAGCCGGCGGCCGGTCGCAGCGCGGTGCGCCTCGCCGCATCCGGGGCGCCCCCGGTGCCGGTCCGGGCGCCCCGGCTCGGCACCGACGCCGCCGCACCACGCCGCCGCCCGCACCACGCCGCCGCCCGCACCACGCCGCCCGCACCACGCCGCCCGCCCCGACGGTTCGTTGTCGACGTTGCCGACGGTTCGTTGCCGACCCGTGCGGTGCCGACGGTTCGTTGCCGCCGGCACCGGATCACACCTCTCCAGGAGCATCCCGATGGTTCACCGCACCCCCAGCCCTCCCCACCGTCGCCAGTCCGCCGACGGTCCGCACCGGCCCGCCGGCCGTGGCCGGTCCGAGGGTCCCGACCGGCCCGAGGGTCCCGGCCGGCCCGAGAGTCTCCACCGGTCCGACAGTCTCGACCGGCCGGATCGGACCGCTCGCCGACCGGACGGGAGCCGTCGCCGGTCCGAGGACGGCGGCCGTGGCCGGCCCACCCCGAGCCGCTCCGCCCGGCGACCGCGTACCCTCCTCGCCGGCCTGCTCGCCCTGGTGCTGGCGGCCACCGGGGCGGTTGCCGGATGCGGCGACGACAGCGCCGGAGCGGAGACCGGCGAGCTGCTCGTCGGCTACCAGCGGTTCGGCGGCCTCAGCCTGGTCAAGGCCCGCGGCGAGGCTCCGGGGGTGAAATGGTCGCTGTTCGAGAGCGGACCGGCGCTGACCGAGGCACTCAAGGCGGGCGCGATCGACATCGGCCAGGTCGGCGAGGCACCACCGGTCTTCGCGGCAGCCGGAAAAATCAAGTTCCGGATCATCGGTACGTCGGAACCGGTGCCGCAGGGCGAGGCGGTACTTGTGAAGGAGGCCAAGGGCTACCGCAGCTTCGCCGACCTCCGGGGGAAGACGGTCGCGCTGAACAAGGGGTCGAACGTCAACTGGCTGCTGGTCAAGCTGTTGGAAGCGCACCACATGACGCTGGCCGACATCAACGTCAAGTACCTCAAGCCGGCCGAGGCGCGTCCGGCCTTCGACAACGACCAGGTCGACGCCTGGATCATCTGGGACCCGTACTTCGCGCTGGCCGAGCAGCCCGGAGTGAAGATTCTGGCCGACGCCACCGGGCTGGCCAGCAACCGCGAGTACATCCTCGTCTCGCCGGAGGCCCTGGAGCGCAAGCCCGACCAGATCCGGACGTTCCTGGAGACGTACCGCAGCGTCACCGACTGGGGAATCGCCAACCCGGAGCAGCGGACGAAGATCCTGGCACCCGAGCTGAAGATCGACGAGCCGACCACCGCCCGTGCCCTGGCCCGCAGCGCAAAACCGCTCGCCCCGGTGACCCCCGAGATCGGCGCCGAACTCCAGGCGATCGCGGACGGCTTCACCGAACTGGAACTGATCCCGGAACGGGTCGACATCGCGTCCCTTGTGGACGCTCGATTCGACGGAGTGTTCCGGTGACGGACACCCTGGTCGAGAAACCCACTCGTGCACCGGCCGCCCCGGTGGCCGTCCGGCGGCCCGAGCGCCGGCACCGACCGGCGCGACGCTGGCGGCGCGTCGTCACCCCGGTCGGGCTGCTGCTGATCTGGCAGGTGGCGTCCCAGACCGGTCTGCTGCCGCCGGAGAAGCTCTCCGCACCGAGCGCCGTGGCCCAGACCGGCTGGCGGCTCGCCCGGGACGGCACGCTCGGGGTGCACCTGCTCGACTCGCTCACCCGAGCCGGCATCGGGCTGGCCATCGGCGGCACCCTGGCGCTGGTGCTGGGCGCCACGGCGGGTCTGCTCCGGCTCGGCGACGACCTCGTCGACCCGCCGGTGCAGATGGCCCGGATGCTGCCGCACCTCGGGCTGGTGCCGTTGCTGATCATCTGGGTCGGCATCGGCGAGTCGCTGAAGATCACGCTGGTGGCGCTCGGCGCGTTCTTCCCGATCTACTTCAACACGTACGCCGGGATCAGGGACATCGACGAACGCCTGGTCGAGGCGGCCCGGAGCTGTGGACTCAACCAACTGGCCCGGATCCGGCACGTCGTACTCCCGGGTGCCCTGCCGTCGCTCTTCCTCGGCCTGCGGCTGGCCCTCGGCGCCGCCTGGCTGAGTCTGGTGGTCGGTGAGCAGGTGAACGCGCAGACCGGGATCGGCTTCCTGATGATGGAGGCCCGCGAGTTCAGCCAGACCGACGTGGTCCTGCTCGGCCTGCTCGTCTACGCGCTGCTCGGCCTCCTCTCCGACCTGGCACTGCGGGTGGCCGAGAGGAGGACCCTGACATGGCGACGCGGACTCCAGGCGGTCTGAGCACCGCCACCCGGGCGGTCGTGACCGCGCACGGGGTGCGCCGTGCCTTCGGCGCGACGGTCGTACTCGACGGCGTGGACCTCGCCGTCGCACCGGGCGAGATAGTGGCGCTGCTCGGTGGCAGCGGCTCCGGCAAGAGCACCCTGTTGCGGATCCTGGCCGGGCTCGACCCCGAGGCGACCGGTGAGATCACCCGGGCCGGCAGCCAGGCGGTGGTCTTCCAGGAGCACCGGTTGCTGCCGTGGAAACGGGTGGCCGACAACGTCTCGCTCGGCGTCGCGGGTCCCGGGGTACGGGAGCGGGTCGCCGTCGCGCTCGCCGAGGTCGGGCTCGCCGAGCGGGGCCGGGCGTGGCCGGCCGAACTCTCCGGCGGTCAGGCCCAGCGGGTCGCCTTCGCGCGGGCGCTCGTACGCGAGCCCGCGCTGATGCTGCTGGACGAGCCGTTCGGCGCGCTGGACGCGCTGACCCGGCTGAAGATGCAGACCCTCTTCGGGCGGCTGCACGCCGAGCACGGCTTCGCCGCGCTGCTGGTCACGCACGACGTGGACGAGGCACTGCTGCTCGCCGACCGCACCCTCGTACTCGACGACGGGCGCATCGTGCAGAACGCACCGGTACCGCTGGATCGACCCCGCGCTCCCGACCAGCCCGGCTTCGGGCCGCTGCGCCGGCACCTCCTCGACCAGCTCGGCGTACGCCCGGCGCGGGACGGCGATGCCGGCACCTGACCGGGCGCGACCAGGGCGCCCGACGGCGGCGGGCTGCGCCAGGTCCGGACGGCGGCGGGCCGGTGCGTCACGCCCCGACGGCGGCTGGCCGGTCCGTCAGGCTCGGACGGCGGCGGGCCGGTCCGTCAGGCCCGACGGCGGCGGGCCGATGCGTCAGGCTCGGACGGGCAGCGTGGCCGCGTAGCCGGCGGCCAGATCCGGGTCGCCGAGCGCGGACTCCGGTACCGCCAGACCGGGGCGCACCTCGGCGCCGAGTTCGGCGAGCAGGCCGCGCAGGTGCCGCTCCGACTGGGCGGCCTGCTCCGGGTTGGCGCCGACGGTGATCGGCAGCGCGACCACTCCGGCGAGCCCCTGGTGTGGCAGCCGGTCGAGGAAGACCTTCAGCAGGCCGGTGTAACTGCCCTTGTAGGTCGGGCTGGCCACCACCAGGATCCGGGCGGCCCGCACCGTCGCCATCCCATCGGCCACGCCTGGGTCCTCGGGTAGCAACAGGGCCGGCCCGTACACCGCCAGGTCGACGACGACGGGTGGTGCCGCGCCCTCCCGCCGGGCTACCACCTCGCCGACCGAGGTGGCGAGTCCCTGGGTACGCGACCCGGGTCGCGGGTTGCCGGAGACGACGACGATCTCGCTCACGTGTTCCTCCGCCCAGCGCCGGTATCCGGCGCCCTCATCCCGGTCGCCGGGGTCAGCGGCCGTCCACCGTGGTGCTGCCTGACGTCGGACACGGCCGCCGGAGCGAGCCGACGTCCGGTGTGCGTGCGTCCGTTCGCCCGTCCAGTAAATCCTATCTACTCGATAGGTTGAAGGGGTTTCTAGTCTGTTGATTCTTCGGCACGCCGGCCACAGGGTTGCCGCCGGAGCGCTGGCGATCATGCCCGGCCGATCGGGTGACGAGCCGGCACGGTCGGTTGATCTTGTCGATCATGATCGAAGGTGCTTCGACCAGCACCGACAGTTGCAGTTCGCCAGAACACCCTCTCGCGTCCAGCGGATCACATCGGCAGGGCGGCGGTGACGTCGAGCTCCACCAACTGGTCCGGAAAGCCGAGCTGGGCCACCCCGAGCAGGGTACTGGCACTGGTGAACGCCGGAGCGAGCGAGGACGCCTGGAAGCGTCGCCAGACCTCGGCTAGCACGTCCCGGTCCGCGCTGACGACGTAGATCACCGTACGGACCACGTGCTCCGGTCCGGTGCCCACCGATCCGAGCGCGATCATGGTGTTGGCGGCGACCTGGTCCACCTGTGCGCCGAAGTCGCCCGGACCGACCAGCACACCTCCGGGACCCAGCGGACACTGTCCCGCCAGATAGGCGGTACGCCCGGCCGGGACGATCGTGACATGGTGGTAGCCCGGGGTGACATGCAGTCCGTCAGGGTTGCTGCGGGAGATCGTCATGGTGCCCAGTCTGCGGGGTAGAGCGCCCCGACGGCTCGGGGTATGCCGCTGTGCGTGATCTACCGGCGCCGTGTACAGTTGTCCCCCGTGCGGCACTGCGGATGGCCGACGGGCGAGATCATCGTTCCGACGGTCGCTCAGTGCCGTAATGCAGGTCCGGGTGGCGGAATGGCAGACGCGCTAGCTTGAGGTGCTAGTGCCCGTATAGGGCGTGGGGGTTCAAGTCCCCCCTCGGACACCAGTTCTGGTGGATTTCCACCAGGCATGAACCAGATTCGATTGCGTGCTGGCATCTGCCCTGGTTACGTACCGGATGGGCGCCCGACGGGCACGGCACGCCGATGTCGTTCCAGACGGGAGCCCCTCCCCGTATGGGTGGTTCACTCCCGGTGGCGGCGTTGATGCTGGTCGACGAGGGTCTGGGTGCCCAGGACGACGGCGAGGGCAAGGCGTTCGGCGTCCTCAGTGCCCGGCTCGGCGGTGTAGACGGTGATGCGGAGATCGTCGAGGGCGACCACGAGCGTGTCGCAGTCCAGGGTGATGCGTCCGACCGCCGGGTGGTCGACGACCTTGCGTCTGGACGGGTCGGACAGCGGCGAGGGCTGGGTGTCCCACAACTCGGCGAAGCGTGGGCTCTTGGCGGCCAGTTCGGCGATCAGCCGCCGCAGCGCGTGGTCACCGGGGTAGCGCGAGGCGGTCAGGCGCAGGTCGGCAACGAGCCGGGCCTCATGGTCGGCCTGCTCGACCGGGGTGTGCACGACTCGCGTCGGCAGGCCGGCAAGGTTGCGCCAGACGGCGTTGCGTTCCAGGCCGCCCCAGGTCGAGGTGTCGCCCATCAGCGCGTCGTAGGGCGCGTTGGCCAGCACCAGCGTCCAGCTCGCGTCGTAGACGACCACCGGGGTGTGTGCGAGCCGGTCGAGCAGCCGCCGCACGCTCGGGGTGACCCGCGACGGCACTACGTCCAGGCCGGGCGCGGCGTGCCCGGCCAACCGGTACAGCAGGTCACGTTCGGTGTCGGCCAAGCGCAAGGCCCGGGCCAGGGCCTCCACCACCTGCGCCGAGGGTGCGGTCGCGCGGCCCTGCTCGAGCCGGGTCAGGTAGTCGGTGGAGATGCCGGCGAGCGCGGCCACCTCCTCGCGGCGCAGGCCGCTGGCCCGGCGGCGCCGCCCGACCGGCACGCCGACGTTCTCCGGCGCGATCCGGTCGCGCCAGCGGCGCACCGTACGGCCGAACTCCCACGCTTCCACCCGTCCAGTCTGCGCGGCCCGAAGGAGGTTGTCCTGGCCCTGGCAGTCCTACGAAAACCGCACGACTGCCTGACGCCGCGCCGGACCCGCAACCTGGGACCATGACGTCCACCGAACCCGGAACCGTACTGATCACCGGCCCGACGCGTAACCTGGGCCGCCACACGACGCTCGCCCTAGCCGAGCGACGCGCCGACCTGCTGCTGGTCGGCCGCGCCGGGCCGAACCTGACCGCGATCGCAGCCGAGGCCCGCGCCCGCGGCGTGCGGGTCCGCGAGATCGGCTGCGACCTGTCGCGGCTGGCCGACGTCCGCGCCGCCGCGGCCACCGTACGCGACCTGCTCGCCTCCGGCACGGTACGCCCGCTGCGAGCGCTGGTCGCCAACGCCGGTGTCATGTCGGCTGACACCCGCCGGGTTTCCGCCGACGGCTACGAGATGACCTTCGCCGTCAACTACCTGGCGCACGCGCAGCTCATCGGGGACCTGCTCGACTCGTTCACCGCCCCGGCCCGGGTCGTGCTGGTCGGGTCGAACACCTACAGCGCCAACGTGTGGCGCCGGATGCTGCACGTGCCGCAGGCCAGCTGGGCCGACCCGGTCGAACTCGCCCGTCCCGCAGGCGGCGACACGAACCCGGGCATGACCGAGGCCGGGATCGCCTACTCCAACGCGAAGCTGGCGATCCTGTACTACGCCCACGAGTTGCAACGCCACGCTGGCGCCGGAATCAACGTCTCGGTGTTCGAGCCCGGCTGGATGCCCGGTACCGCGCTTGGCCGCGGCGCTCCCAAAGCGTTCCAGGCGATCGGCCGCGCCCTGGGCCGCGTTCCGGGTGTGTCGACGCCGCAGCGCTCGGGGCCACTGCTGGCCGCGATAGCAGTGGACGAGAAGTGGGCGCACCTGCGCGACGGCGCGTTCGTGGTGAAGACGAAGCCGACGGACGTGCAGCCGGTCGCCCTCGACCGCGTCCGGGAGCGGCGCCTGTGGGCGGCCACCGCAGAGCTGCTGGAACGGGCGGACGCGGCGCCATAGCGGGCGCACATGCCTGCTCCTCCTCGACGTCGTCATCGGACCGGCCGCCCCGGGTCGGGTTCCATCGACTGCGTACCGACGACGGTCAGCAGCGCCAGCTTGTCGGCGGCGTCGGTGCCGGCGGCCGGGGTGAACCAGAGCAGCCGCTGCCGGCCGTCCTCGCTGAACAGGTTGAGACAGTTGAGGTTGAGCAACCCGACCGTCGGGTGCAGGATCCGTTTGCGCTCATCCCGCCTGACCGCCACGTCGTGCTCGGCCCACAGCGCCGAGAACTCCGATGATCGCTGGAGCAGCTCGTCGATCAGGTGCGTCGCCTCGGCGTCGCTGGGACTGCGGCGCCCGACCGCTGCGCGCAGGTCAGCGACGAAGGAACGGGACTGTCGCGCGTGGTCCTCCTCCGAATAGACCTGCCTCGACCCGACGTCGACGAACCAGCGGTAGACGAAGCTGGCCGAGCGTCCCCGATGCACCGACAAGTCGCCGAGCAGCGCAACCGCGAGCGGGTTCTGGACCAGAACGGCGTGCAGGTCGGTGATCACCATGGCCGGTGTCGTCCCGATGCGCGTCAGCAGGTCGAGCATGCCCGGGTGCACGTGCGACGCCGTACCGCCCTGCGCGGGAATTGGGCGGTTGGCCAGGTGGTAGAGGTGGACGCGCTCGTCATGGCTGAGCCGCAGCGCGCGGGCGAGCGCGGCGAGCATCTGGTCGGACGGTTGGGAGCCGGCGCCGCGCTCGAGCTCTGTGTAGTACTCCACCGAGGCACCGGCCAGCACCGCGACCTCGTCGCGACGCAGCCCGGGAACCCGTCGCCGCGGTCCCGGCGACAGCCCCACGTCGGCGGGACGTACCCGGTCGCGGCGTGAGCGCAGGAAGGCGCCCAGTTCGGCGTATCTGGTCGTCGGCATGGGCCTAGCGTCCCCCGGCGGCAACGCATCGACCAAGGGGGATGTCATCCCCACCTTCGGCGCCGTCTGTCACCACCTGTGGCAGGGCCACGGGATTGACGGCATGACCCTGGCGCGGCGGTTCCTCGAGGCAGGCAACAACGTCATCGTCACGGTCGCCGCCTCGAGCAGTTCGAGCGGGTCGCCATCACACAGCCCGGCGAACCCGCCCGGTCCGATCCGGATGGTCTTCGTCGATGCTTACGGCCGCCGTCTGTGGCCGGGGTTCATCCGCCGTCTCGACGCCCCTCGACCGGCGGCGACTGCCGGGCATGGTGGCCTGGCCCGCGACCAGCACGTCTTGATCACACGGCCGCAGACGCCCGGCACGGCTGCTGGTTCGCACGCGGCGGGATGAACCTGGTCGCGACGGGAGCGAAGGAGGGGATGTCATCCCCTCCTTCGGGAGCAACTGTTACCGCCTGCGGCCACACCGCAGCGTTGACGGCATGACCGCAGCACAGACCAGTTCAGGCGGCACCAGCGCCTCGCCGTCGTCACGGGCGGTCTGCAAAGGAACGGTCGCCGTGCCGTCGCCCAGCGCCGTGGTGAACAACAGACCTCGTGATCGGCAACTCCGGCGGCGTCCGCCCGGTCCCGCTACGAAAGGCAGATCATGGAAACCTCCAGTGACGAGAATGCCTCAGCCCTGACAGACGGGGACGTCGGCCCGGAAAACGGGGACCTCAGCCGCCGCACGTTTCTGATGTCCGTCACGGCGGCCGCGGCGGGTATGGCGGGGGCGACAGCAGGACCCGTCGCGAGTCCGGCTGTCGCCGGAACATCGCACGCCACGGCCGCCCGGGCGTACACCGTCGCCGCCGGCGCGGCGGCCGAGATCACCCTGTCGGTCAACGGGCAGCGCCACGCGGTCACGGTGGAGCCGAGGGTGACCCTGCTGGACGCGCTGCGCGAACGCCTCCACATGACCGGCACGAAAAAGGGCTGTGACCGGGGCGAGTGCGGCGCCTGCACGGTGCTGTTGGGCGGTGCGCGGATCAAATCCTGCCTGACCCTGGCGGTCATGACGCAGGGCGCCGAGGTCACCACCGTGGAAGGACTGGCGCGAGGCGATGACCTGCACCCGGTACAGGAGGCATTCATCCGTCACGACGCGTTCCAGTGCGGTGCGTGCACTCCCGGTCAAATCATGTCCGCCGTGGCCTGTATCGACGAAGGCCACACAGGTTCCGAGGCCGAGATCCGGGAGTGGATGAGCGGAAACCTGTGCCGGTGCGCGGCTTACCAGAACATCGTCGCGGCTGTCGCCGACGCAGCAGAGGAGATCGGGCGGTGAGGGCATTCGGGTACACGGTCGCGGAAGATCCGGCCGACGCGGTACGGATCGCCGCCAGAACACCGAACTCGACGTTCATCGCCGGCGGCACCGACCTGCTCAACCTGATGCGGGACGGAGCGGAGGTTCACGACCACCTGGTGGATGTGAGCCAGCTGGGCATCAACCGGATCGCTCTCGACTCCCGGTGGCTGCGCGTTGGCGGCCTGGCCCGGATGCGGGAGGTCGCCGAGCATTCCGGGCTGAGGCGGGCGTTCCCGGTGGTGTCGGAGGCGCTGCTGGCCTCGGCTTCGCCACAGGTACGCAACATGGCCACGATCGGCGGGAACCTGCTGCAACGCACCAGGTGCGGGTACTTCCGTGACCCGGCCTCACCGTGCAACAAGCGTACTCCCGGCAGTGGCTGCCCGGCGATCAACGGGTACAGCCGCGGGCATGCGATTCTCGGTTGCAGTGACCACTGCATCGCTACGCATCCCTCCGATCTGGCGGTGGCGCTGACGGCGCTGGACGCGTGGGTGCGTCTGCTCGGCCCTGACGGAGCCCGGGCCGTCCCCATTTCCGACTTCTACCTCCTGCCCGGGTCGACCCCGGCGAAGGAGACGGTGATGCGCAGCGAAGACCTCATCACCGGGGTGGACGTCCCACGCACATCCCTGGCCACCCACTCGCGCTACCTGAAGCTGCGCGACCGGGCGACCTTCGAGTTCGCTGTGGTGTCCGTGGCGGCCGCGCTCCAGTTGCGAGGCGGTGTCGTGCAGGACGTGCGACTGGCGTTCGGCGGGATAGGCACGCGTCCGTGGCGGGATCCGCGCGTCGAGGCCGCGCTACAAGGCCGTCCGCTCACCGAGGCGGCGATCGACAACGCGGGCCGGGCCCTCGTCCGGGAGGCCAGGCCGTACGAGGACAACAGGTTCAAGGTCCAACTCGTTCAGCGGGCGCTGGCGAGCGTCCTCAGCGATCTCGGAGGCATGCGATGACCGAGCTGGTCGGTCAGGGCGTGGAGCGGGTGGACGGCCGGGTGAAGGTCACCGGCGCGGCCCGTTACGCCGCGGACAACGAGTTGACCGACGCGCTGCACGGGTTCATGGTGATGAGCACGATCGCCCGGGGGGAGATCCTCGAGATCGACACCCGTGCGGCGCTGGCCCACCCCGGAGTCGTGGCGGTCTACACCCACCGCGACATGCGGAGGTTCACGGTGCCGGCATTCCCGTACACCAAGGGCTTCGTGCCGATGCAGGATGCCCGCATCCACCACAACGGGCAGCCGGTCGCTTACGTGGTGGCCGAAACGCTGGAGCAGGCACAGGAGGCCGCCAATCTCGTGCGCGTGCGCTACCGCGCCGAGGAGGCCGTCGTACGGCTGGCAGACGCGATGGACGAAGCGTTCCTGCCGCCCGCGTTCCGTGAAAGGGAGAACGAGTACGTCCGCGGTGACGCCGAGGCAGCCCTCGGGCAGGCGCCGGTCCGGATCGAGGGGTCCTACAGCAGCCCGATGCAGCATCACAATCCGATCGAGCCCCACACCACCACCGCCGTCTGGAAGGACGACGAGCTGACTCTCTACGAGAGCGCACAGGGCGTCGTCTTCACCCGCATGATCGTGTCTCAAGCGTTCGGCATCACCGATCTGACCAAGGTCCGGGTGGTCTCGCCCTACCTCGGCGGAGGCTTCGGCGCCAAGGGGCCCGTCTATCCCCACACCCTGCTCACCGCGGAGGCGGCGAGGCTCGTCGGACGCCCGGTAAAGCTGGTGCTGTCCCGGGCGCAGATGTACACCTCGAACGGCCACCGTTCCGAGTTCAGTCGCCGGCTGCAGGTCGGCGCGACCCGGCAGGGTGTCCTGACCGCGATCGTCGACACCTCGACGCAGCAGTTGAGCCGTACCGAGAACGGGGTCTACAACTCCAGTGACTCCACGATCAACCTTTACACCTGCCCGAACGTCCACGTACGGCAGATGGGCGTCAAGCTGGATCTGCACACGTCCAGCTACATGCGCTCACCCGAGACGACTGCTCACTTCGCTCTTGAGACCGCCTTGGACGAGCTCAGCTACGAGGTCGGCATCGACCCCGTGGAGGTGCGGGTACGCAACCACACCACGACCGACCCGAGCGACCACCTGCTGGAGTGCTACCGGATGGGGGCCGAGGCGTTCGGCTGGGAGCGGCGCGATCCCCGGCCGGGGTCGATGAGGCTTGGCGACGAGTACGTGGGCTGGGGCATGGCTACCGAGTTCCACAGCTTCAACTCGATCGAGTCCTTCGCCTCGCTCACCGTCGGGCTGGACGGGCGGGCGACCCTGCGGACCGCGAGCCAGGAGATCGGCACCGGCACCTACACCGTGCTGACTCAGGTCGCTGCCGATGGGCTCGGCGTACCGCTCGGCCACGTCACGACGCTGCTCGGCGACACCGAGTTTCCCCGTGCGTCGATCTCGGCGGGTTCGTCCACGATGCCGAGCGTGGTCGGTCCGGTGGATCAGGCGGCGAGGACCGCGCGAGACACCGTGGTACGTCTCGCCGTCGCCGACCCCCATTCCGATCTGTATGGCGTGCCGGCCGAGGAGGTGGTCGTGGAGGACGGTCGGCTGTACGCCCGGGGCGACCGCCGTCGCCGTGACACCTTCCGTGGCATCATGCGTCGCCGTGGCAGCGTGCTCGAGGTACAGGGCGAAAGGCGGAACGTACCCGGACACACGTCTGGAGCAGTGTTCGTGGAGGTCCGGATACGCCCACGGATCGGCGCGTTGCGGGTGAGCCGCGTCGTGGCCGCCTACGACGTAGGGCGGGTGCTCAACCGCCGGACCGCGCGCGGACAGGTGATCGGCGGCGTGACATGGGGCCTGGGCTTCGCGCTGATGGAGCACACGGTGGTGGATCCTCACACGGCCCGGGTCGTCAACCCCAACCTGTCCGCCTATCTGGTCCCGGTCTGCGCCGATGTCCCGTCGGTGGAAGCCCTGTTCGTCGATCGCGCGGACGACAACCACAGACCATCCCTTGGCGCACGCGGCTTTGGTGAGACACCCGGAACAGGGGTGCCCGCGGCGATCGGCAACGCGATCTACCACGCCACCGGCCTCCGCCTCCGGGATGTCCCGTTCACCCGGGACAAACTCTTGTGACCGACCCTCATGTCGACGGAGTGGCCAGGTCTCCCGGTGGCCTGCTGACCCCGGACGTTCGCGCCGTTCCTGTCCATGCCTGCCTGTCACCCGCCTCACCACCCGCCGCCTCACGAACTGGCTCGGATCACTGGGCTTACCTGGAGTCGACCCGTCCGATCGGGTTGGCTCCGGTCGTCAGCGCGTCACGCGCCTGCTGCCAGGCCGGATCCCGGCGATCGAACGCGGTGCGCAGGTAGGCAGAGGTCAGCCGGCTGATCGCGGCGACCCGCTGCGGGTTCTCGTCCGTGGTCAGGACGGAGTCGTATCCGCAGATTCCACCGAGTTGATGCTCCCCGTCGAACACGGTGAGCAGCGACTTGGGACCCGGGGAGAGGAAGTACGCGTCCATCCGCCAGCGCGGGCCCAGGTCGGTGAAGGTGGTGGAGAGGTCCTTGTCGCCTGCGACGACGAGCGCGGGCGTCCGCATCGTGGAGAAATCTGGGGCGTTCAGGGCGGGGTAGAGCTCGGCCACCCGGTCGTGCAGCGCGTCGCCGCCGCGGCCGGGCGGGGCGATCATCACACCCGTTCTGATCCGGCGGTCGGCGAGGCTCACCTTCCGGCCGCCCCGAGACGGATCGTCGAACTGCATGCCCAGCAGCAGGGCGGCCGTGTGCCCGCCCAACGAGTGGCCCACCACGGCGACCTTGTCCCGGTCCAGGCGGCCGGCAAGCTGCGGCACGGCCTTCTCGATCACGTCGAGCTGATCCAGGATGCGCGACATGTCCTCGGCCCGCGCCCGCGCGTACAGGGGCGCGTCTGGGTCGTCGGCTTCACGCAGGCCGAGCGCCATCGCGTCCAGGTGAGTGGGCTGGATCACCACGAAGCCGTGCGAGGAGAAGTAGTCGACGATCGGACCGTAGCCGAGGTACGAGTTGAGGAAGTTCACCTGACCGTGGCCGTGGGCGAAGAGGATGACCGGCAGGTTGCGTCCGGTCACCGGGGCGGAGACCCGTACCTCCAGAGGCGCGGCACGGCCGGGCGCCGGCAGCGTTACCGGGCTGACGGAGATGATCCGACCGTGCCCGCCGGGATGACCGGCGCTGACCCGATCGGTGCCTACCGTCGCCTCGGCCGCATCGGCGCCGACCGCAGCTACGCCACCGACCGTGACCAGGCCCATCCCGGCGGACAGCACCGTACGCCGCGACATCCCGGCCGCCCCGCCGACGGAGTCGGCCGGACAACTCGATTCACTCATGATGGTGTTCCTTTCACAGTTCTGGGCCGCGATGTCGCGAGTCGGTCAGGCTCGAACGCCGGTCAGCGAGAGGCTGTCGTTCCACAGGTCGTCCGCGCGCACGGTGTCGTAGGACTCGTCCGACGAGCGGATGGCCGTGCGCCCGGCGAAGTACCGACCCGTGGTACCGGCCAGCTCCGGCGCGGTCGCGAGCCAGGCGAGCGCGCTGCCCGACTTCGACGCGGAGTAGATGTGCGGCGTCACCGCCCGGCGAATTAGCCACGTCAGGTGGGGCAGGACGTGCCGGGAGACGAACCGCACCGGGGCGGGCAGCGAACGTCCCAGACTCGTGCCCAGGACCATGCCGGGGTCGAAGGCGTTGGCGGTGACGCCGTCAGGCAGGCGACGGGCCAGGGCGTAGGTGAAGTAGATGTTTGCCAGTTTGGAGGTGCTGTAGCGGCGCTGACCGGCGATGAGCGCGTTGTCGCCGGCGGCCGACGGCGCGAGGATGCCGTGGGCCAGGGCTTCCGCGTTGCTCCACGCGGGGGCCGGGCCGACCTTCAGCGCGGCCGGGTCGTGGGTGCCGCTAGAGACCACGACAACGCGTGCGGGCGCCCGCAGCACCGGCAGCAGCTCGTTGACCAGCACGAAGTGGCCCAGGTGGTTGACGCCGAAGGCGGTTTCGAAGCCGTCGGCGGTCAGGGTCAGGCGGGTTCCCATCTGTACGCCGGCGTTGCACACCAGAGCGTGCACCCGAGGGATCCTGCCCGACTCCACGCGGGCGGTCAGCTCGGTGGCGAACGTCCGGACCGAGGCGAGCGCCGACAGATCCATCGCCATCGCCTCGACCGTGTTGCCCGCTGCGGCGCCGGCGCTCAGCGTCTCGACGGCGACCTGGCCCCGGACCGCGTCCCGGACCGGCAGCACCACGTGCCACGGCCCATTCTCCGACCTCAGGATCGCGGTGGCGGCTGCGAAGCCGATGCCGCTGCTTCCGCCGGTGATGACAATCGTCCGGGATCCGTCCACGAACTGATGTGACATTCGAACCAACTCCTCGGTCTGCCAACGCGGCGTGGTTCCAGTCTGCGAAACCGTGGCTGGACGCTGAATACTTGCCAGTCCACATTTGTTTCGCGAGAGTGTCAGGATGCGCAACGACCAGCTGTCCGAGGTGTTCGACCTCGTCGAGATCCGAGGTGTCGTGGCCGGCGGGTTCGCGGCGCGTGGCCCGTGGGTGGCGCGGTCGCCCTGCGTGGACTCGCTGAAGCTCATCGCCATGGTGTCCGGCCACGGCCGGCTGCTCACCGACGGCATCGACGAGCCGATCGAACTCGCGCCGGGCGACGTTGCCATCCTCACCAACCGGTCATGGCTGCAACAGGAGGGCGGCACCGGCACCGGACCACGCCGGCCGATCGGGCCCGAGGAGAACTTCACCGGCCTTACCGAGGCCGACCGCAGCACCGACGACATCGTCATCGGCACCGCCGTGGACATCAACCCGGCCGGCCGCGAGTTGCTACTGCGGACAATGCCGCCGGTGGGACACGTCCGGGCGTCGGCCGCGACCAGCATGCGTGGACTCCTGGACCAACTGTTCGACGAGATCGCCGGCAACCGCACCGGCTCCGCGTTCGCAATCCGGCAATACGCCCAGCTCCTCGTACTCTCAGCCCTCCGCGCCTACCTCGACCAGGCCGAGGTACCGCCCGGATGGCTCCGGGTGCTGACCGACGAACGGCTGCGCCCCGCCCTCGAACTCATGCACTCCGAGCCCGGAAAGCCGTGGGGCCTGGAGGACCTGGCGCGCGCCGCCGCGATGTCACGCTCCTCGTTCGCCCGGCATTTCCGGACGGTGGCCGGCGTCCCGCCGCTGACCTATCTCAGCCGCTACCGGATGCTCCTGGCCCAGCGGGCTCTGCGCGGCGCCGACGTGCGCGTCGGTTCCCTCGCGGTCGACCTGGGCTACGCCTCTGAGGCCGCATTCAGCACCGCATTCAAACGAGAGACCGGAGAATCGCCCCTGCGCTACCGGCACCGCGCACGCAACGAGCGCCCCATCCCCCACGGCGCGGCCGTCTAATCGATCACTCGGCGCACGGGTCACCATGCGCCGCTCGGCGGCAGGATCTCTCGCTCCGACATTGACAGCCAGTCGATGCTCCCGGCGCAACCGAAGCGGTCGTCTCAGGCCGCGGAACGCTCGGCGATCGGCCGGCGGCGCAGGTTCACGTTCGAGACGGCCGGCGGTGTGTAGGCCGCCTGGTTGGGGCCGGCGTCGGTACCGGGCGGGGCAATCTCGTCGATCCGGTCCAGGATCTCGTCGTCCAGGGTGACGTCGGCACCGGCGAGCAGGTCGTCGAGCTGTTCCATGGTTCGTGGGCCGAGGATCGCCGAGGTCACGCCCGGGTGGGCGATCGCGAACGCCATCGCGAGGTGGGCCATCGGCAGGCCGGCCTTCTCGGTGAGCGGAATGAGTTGTTCGACCACCTCGAGCTTCCGCTCGTCGCTGAAGTACTGCGGCGTATGGCCGGCCCGGTGGGTGTCGGTCTGCTTGCCCTTGCGGTGTCGGCCGGTGAGCAGCCCCTGGCCAAGCGGGCTCCACACCAAGGTGCCCATCCCGTAGCGCTGAGCGATCGGCAGGACCTCGCGTTCGATGCTCCGGTTGACGATGGAGTACGGCGGCTGCTCGGCGTGGAAGCGCTCCAGGCCGCGCCGCTCCGCGACCCACTGCGCCTCGACGATCTCCGAGGCCGGGAAGGTCGACGTGCCGATCGCGCGCACCTTGCCGCTGCGGATCAGGTCAGACAGCGCCGACAACGTCTCTTCGATGTCGACCGTCGGGTCAGGGCGGTGGATCTGGTAGAGGTCGAGGTAGTCGGTCTGCAGGCGGCGCAGGGAGTTCTCGACCGCGGTCATGATCCAGCGCCGTGAGTTGCCCCGGTGATTCGGGTCCTCGCCCATCGGGTAGTGCACCTTGCTGGCGAGCACGACGCCGTCGCGGCGGCCCTTGAGTGCCTTGCCGACGATCTCCTCGGACTCGCCCTGGGAGTACACGTCGGCGGTGTCGACGAAGTTGATTCCCGCGTCCAGCGCCCGGTGGATGATCCGGATCGAGTCGTCGTGGTCGGGGTTTCCCAGAGCACCGAACATCATGGTGCCGAGGGCATAGGGGCTGACCTGGATTCCGGTCCGGCCCAGTGAGCGGTATCTCATGGTTCTGTCTCCCGTGAGGGCGTGTGTTGAGTGGCCGGCGCCGGCGAACGGCGCGGCGGGAAAGAGCCTGACGCGCCGAGGCCGGGAACCCGACCAGAAGACGCGACCGATGTCTTGAGGCCCGGACTATCCGGACCGCGCTGAGGACGCCGTCCGCAGCTCCTCGTCGTCGAACACGATCTCGACCAGCGGGCTACGCGCGAACCAGTCGTCGAACTCCTGGCGCCGGGCGACCCGCGCGGCGATCTCGGGCCGGTTCTGGAGGTCGAGGATCGCGCTGATCACTCGCCGTCGGGTCGGCTCGTCGACAGGCACCGCGGTCGCGGGCAGGTCGGCTTTGACCCCGTGCTTGAGATGCACCATGAACCGCGGGTTGGCGCGCACGTTCGCGTACCAACTGCGGGGTCCGGGCATGCCGCTGAGGTACCAGCGACCGTCGACGCGGTGAAACCAGATCTCGATGCGGCGCGGAATGCCGGTGCGGGCGCCCAGCGTGGTGATGTCGATGGTGCGCTCAGCCGGGGAGGAGTCCGGTCCGATGGCGAGGGCTCGCGCGACGGCGTCATCCACGGTCACGGTCTCATCGGCCGTTCGTCGTCGAGGGGCACCTCGCCCCCGTCGTTTTCGGTCCGGCCCAGGGTGTGGTGATTCATGCTTCTCCCCTGGTGGGGGCTGAGTGTCTGCCGACCTTCATCCCTTGCCTCCTGTTCTGCCAGCACTGGTCCGGAATCCTGTGTCCGTTCCGGTCGTAATTCCAGCAAAACAAGGCCGCAAACTCCGTGCTAGCAGAATCGTCTCGGATAGTTGCACGATCCTCTTCGCGCCGGCGATTTCACGGCAACGCCGGCGCACCGGCGGCGGGGCCGGCTCCACCGCGAATGCGTGCCGCGTCGATGCTGGGCGGAACACCGAACAGGCGCCGATACTCGCGGCTGAACTGGGACGGATTGTCGTATCCGACGCGACTGCCCACGCCGGTGATGTCGTGGGGGTTGTTCGCCAGCAGCAATCTCGCCGACTGCAGGCGGATGTGTTTCTGGTACTGGATCGGGCTCATCGCCGTCACCGCGTGGAAGTTCCGGTGGAAGGCGGAGACACTCATCCCCGAGAGGTGGGCCAGTTCCTCGACACGGAACGGCCGGGCGTAGTTCTCCCGGATCCACCGCACCGCCCGCGTGATGTGGCTGAGGCCGCTGTCCACGAGGCCGAGCTGACGGACGAGGTCACCCTGTTCCCCGGTCATCAACCGCCAGAGGATCTCGCGCTTGAACAGCGGGACGAGCGCCTTCCGATCCCGGGGCTGGTCGAGCAGGCGCAGCAGCCGCACGACGGCGTCGAGCAACTCGTCCGGGGCGTCACTGACCGCGATTCCCGGCCGTGCGGTACCGGGGGAACCCGGCAGATCCCCCGGCCCGACCTCCAGCAGCAGCTCCGCGACGGCGGCAGGTTCCAGGGTCATCCCGAAACCGAGTGCGGGGTGACCCGGGCCCGCGTCGACAACGTGCCCCGTCACCGGGAGATCGACCGAGGCGACGAGGTACTGACCGACGCCGTACTCGTACATTCGGTCCGCCAGCGCGAGGCGCTTGCCGCCCTGGGCGATGATCGCCAGAACGGCGCCCGACATCGAAGTCACCGGAGAAGCGCCGGGGTCGATCTTGCAGATCCGGACGCCGTCGATCGCAGTGGTCAGATCGGGACGTACATGCCGTTCCAGCAGGTCGCGCAGCTCGTGCAGGGACATCTCACGAGTGGAACACAGAACTCGCGGCGATCGACCGGCAGGGAGGGGCTCGTGACGCAACGCTACGCTACGGTCCTGCGGCCGATCCGCGACTTTACGATGATTTCGTTTCTGGGGCCGTCTCGCGTGGGGTTACGGTATCGATCACCCTCGGAGGATCTTCGGTTGGGAGAGGTCCTGGTGCGGGTGCTCGTGTGTCCGTGGCGGCAGCGGTAGCCGGGTCGGCCGTGGACCCGGTGAGAGTCCATGATCCGGCCGCAGACGCCGCAGCCAGACGAGACCAGCCAGGAGGTAACGGCGAGGAGCGCCATCAGTGGGGGTAGGCGGCGCCCCCGGTGCGGGACCGCTTTCAGTACCGACTATTCGTTGATCTTGTCCAACGGACTGAGATTCGCTTGATCTCACCCTCTCGCTTGCCACCTGGCGCAAGCTACCTGGAGGGCAGCACGGGCGCAGTGGCCGGGAGGTGTCGCGGTAACAAAGTGGACTGGACTCGCGCTGCGGATCCGGCGTAGCATCCTGCTCCAGAGAGATCGTCAAGCGATCGCCGCTGGTGGATGTAGACAGCGGATCGGGGGACCAATGATCTATGCGCTGCCACCGCAACGTTACTCTTCCTGCGCTGCCATAGCGCCGCATCCCTGGGTTCTTACCCTGGTTCCCGAGGAGCGCTACCGAACAAGCCGGCAAGACTAGCGCCGATCTTCACGAGCCTATTGGCTGATGTCGGCCGGTGTGCGTCGACCTTGAACCGACCCTCTGGCCGCAGTGGCCTGGACTTGCCTCCTCACCTCCAAAATGGTCGGACGGCGACGCCAGCAAGACCGCTGGCGGCGTGTCCAAGGTCGGGAGCCGCGTCGCTGCCGTCGCTCGTCGGGCGAGGCGGCCGGCCCAGTCGCATCAATAGCACCTCCGGCCGTCATCTGCGACCAAGCCGCCACCACTGCGCCGGGGACGAGGAACGCCCTCGCGCTGCGGTTCACCGAGTCGAGCCGCGGCGTCCTGTGCTGGCTCAGCCTGCGAGCGGGCGGAACCAGCGGGTGGGAGAGACGACCGCCTACCTCCCTCCGCACGGCGGATACGTGCTGGCCGATCTCGATCCCCGGTGCGCCACTGCCTACAGCGGTTTGCCGACCACTGGAGCAGCAGGTCCTCAGAACGGCCCGATGCACCCGAGGCACCAGATGAGAGGGGTTTCGCGAACCGTGGTGACAGTGGATATCTCCGGTCGCTGCCAGTCACACACCGAGAGCCAGGAGGCTCGCGCAGCCAAGCCCTACCCGTACTCCATTCCCTTCGAGGGGCACGTCGCGGACGGGCTCCCGGCTGCTCGACGGCAATACGCCACTACACGACGAGCGGGAGCACAAGCTGGCGCGGGCGAGTTCATCCCGGTGCACAAGGTGAGTCCGGCGCGGCTGCGGGCGGCCATCGACAAGGTGAGCGACGGCCCTGCCTACCACGCGAAAGCGCAGCACCACAAACGCCGGATCGCGGAGTTGGACGGCGTGCGACGCGCGGCCGACATCGCGGAGGAGGCGTTCCGGACGCGCCGGCCGGTACGCAGACAGGAGATGTCCGAAACAACGGAGGGTGGCCGCGGATGACACAGCAGGCGGGACGTATGGCCCGGCAGCTGCCGACGCTCAACGGGTTGCGGGGGATCGCCGCGGTAACGGTCTTCTTCTCCCACACGACGTTGTTCGGCTTCTTCGCCGACGAGCGGGTCGACGACTGGTGGTACGCCGTTCTCAGCCGTACCGGATCTGCCGCGCTCGGCTTCTTCTTCATCCTCAGCGGTTTCGTCCTGACCTGGTCGGCTCCCGACCACGAGCCGAATCGCCGGTTCTGGCGCCGCCGGGCCGCCCGGATCCTGCCGAACCACCTGGTCGTCTGTGCCGTGTTCATCGTTCTTCTGGTGCTGGTACAAGGGGGCGCGCCGCTGTGGCCGACGCTGGCGAACGTCGCGCTGGTGCAGAGCTGGATTCCGAATGAGTTCATCTTCAACGGAGTCAATCCGCCGAGCTGGTCGCTGAGCTGTGAGATCTTCTTCTACGCATCGTTCCCGTGGCTGCTGGCCGGCATCCGAAGGCTCTCCGCTGCCTGGCTCTGGTCGATCGCGGGTGGCATTGTCGCCGCGATGCTTGTCGCACCCGCCGTCTCCACGACGTTCCTTCCGGACGAGCCGACGTACACCTACGCGGACGCGGCATTTCCGCAGTTCTGGTTCGTACAACAGTTCCCGTTGATGCGGATGCTGGACTTCGTCCTCGGGATCGTCATCGCCCAGCTCGTCATGCGGGGGCTGTGGTTCAGGCTGAGCCTGCCCGCCGCCGCACTTGTCACGCTGGCCTTCTACGGCGTTTCCGAGGTCGTGCCGCTGCTCTACTCGGTGGTCGCGGCGATGGTCATCCCG
The DNA here is from genome assembly GCF_003030385.1 of Plantactinospora sp. BB1. NCBI lineage: Bacteria > Bacillati > Actinomycetota > Actinomycetes > Micromonosporales > Micromonosporaceae > Plantactinospora > Plantactinospora sp. BB1. The sequence continues at coordinate 606,468 of NZ_CP028159.1, forward strand.
CTCGCGTTGCTGGTGGCTGCCGCGGCGCGGGCGGACGTCGAGGGGCACCGCTCACCGCTGCGCGGGCGGGTCGCCGGCTGGCTGGGCGACACGTCCTTCGCCTTCTACCTCATTCACATCCTGGTGTTGTACGGTGCCGCGAACATGTCTCCGAACGGCTTCGGTGTCGCCGCTGCGCTGGCCGTGATGGTCGGCGCCTACCTGGCGACGCTCGGCTTTGCATCGTTGCTTCACATCGGAGTGGAACGGCCGATGATGCGCCGGTTCGCCAGATCCCGGAAACCTGCCGCCGGCCCTCAGCCCGCCGCAGTGGCTACCGCTTCGCCTGCCATTGAGCCGATGCCCGTCGCGACGGGTGACGGGACCCGAGTCAGCTAGCGGCAGCCGGACGCCGGGCCGAACCCGGTGCCCTGGCTGATCCTGTCCGGATCAGCCAGGGCATCAGTTCACCGGACCGTCAGCGTGGCCCGGACCGCGCCAGCCGGACGCAGAGTGACCATCGGTACGACCTCCAGCCGCTCGTCGCGGGTGTCCACACGGTAACGGGCGAGCAACGCGCTCAGCAGTACGGTCATCTCCAGCAGCGCGAAGTGTTCCCCGATGCAACTGCGCGGCCCGCCACCGAAGGGAAAGTAGGCGTAGCGCGGCCGCTCCTGCTGCCCGAGGAACCGGTCGGGCTCGAAGCGCTCCGGGTCGGGCCAGAATTCCGGATGCCGGTGCGTGACCCAGGGCGCAACCACCACCTTGGTATTGGCCGGAATTCGGTAACCGGAGACAACCACGTCAGACTCGGCCATCCGCTCCATGCTGTACACCGGTGGGTACAGCCGCATGCCTTCCATGGCCGCAGCTCGCACCAGTTCCTCGTCGCCCGTGCCGATCCCGGCCACGACCCGTTCCTGCACCTCGGGATGCTGACCCAGCAGGTGCATGGTGAAGGCCAGCCCGGCCGAGGTCGTCTCATGCCCGGCGAGCAGGAACACGAGCATCTGATCCCGGATCTCCTCCATGGACAGCGCCTGCCCGGTCTCCGGATCCTCGGCCGCGGACAACCGGCTGAGCAGATCCTCGTTCTCCTCGCCGCCCATTCGCTGGCGGGCGGCGATGATGCGGTCGATGATCTCGTACTGGGTCGCACGTACCTGCGTGATCCGGCGGGATCGCGGAGTCGGCCAGCTCAGCGGCAGCTTGACAACCTGTAGGGCGCGCGCCAGCGCGAGGTCGCCCAGAATGGGCATGAGCTCCTGGAGACGGGGGACGACCTCGTCGATGTCGTCGCCGAACAGTGCCCGGCCGACCACCCGCATCGTGTAACGCTGCATGACCTGGTACAGGTCCACGACGGATCCCGTGGTGACCGCCATGTCGTCGACGACGCGGGCCGCCTCGTCGGCCATCAGCTCGGTGTAGCGGGCCACCCGGCGCGGCGTGAAGAGCGGTTGCAGCGTCCGCCGCTGTCGCAGCCAACGGTCTCCGTCGCTGGTCAGCAGTCCCTCACCGATGAACTCCCGAAGGATTTCGTACGCGCTCGCGCGGCGGCTGAAGACCTGAGGCGTGGTGAGGACCTGACGGATGCCGTCGGGGTGGTGCACGTTCACCACGTCGACGCTGACGGCACGTGGCCCCCGAGGCAGTCCGACGTGGTAGGCCACCACGTCGCCGTACGTGTGGAAGCCGTCCAGGATCGATCCCAGCAGGTCGTGGCGGAGCGCCGGCAGCATGCCGAGGAGCGGATGTCCGGCCGGACCCGGTACGGCGATGGCCTTGGACAACTGTGTCGTCACGGTGATCCCCCGTTCAGTTGATCGACCTACGTCGACTATATTTCCACGCGCCGTACCCCTTTCCAGTCCCTGGCCCCGCATTGCGCAGCGATGGTCGTCACCATCGCTGTCGCCAGCAGCCAAGAGTTCGGCACCAGCTCGGCCTCACTGGCCGGCGTGCGCTGCACGCCCGCACCGCCTCCACGAGCGGCGGGCCGCCGCGCGGTGGCATTTCACCAGGAGGAAACGCACCCGAGGGCTGGTCGAAGTGAGCCGGGGACGGCCGCCCGAACGCGGCCGTCCCCGTGGGGTCTTGCGGATGCCGAGGGATCACCCCGGAGTTCAGCGGTTCGCCGCCCCGCCGCCAGAGGCCGGCTGGACCCGCTCGAACCGCACCCGGCTCAGCCATCCCGGCAGGTCACTGAGCACGTAGATCTCGCCGTGCACGTCGACGTCGATCGCGGTCGGCTGGATCGGGAAGTTGCCGATCGTGGCGGACTCGTAGCCGCCCGTGGGTTTGGCGCGCACGGCGAACGCGAGGGTCGAGCAGTAGTCGCTCGCGATGTAGGTGCCCCATGCCTCCGGGGTGGCGGACCCCCGGTACACCACGCCGCCGGTCACCGAGCAGCTCTCCGTCATGAAGTGCTCGTACTCGAAGACCGGGTCGGTGTACCGCACGCCCGGCCGGCATTGCTCCGGGTCGAAGACCGGGGTGCCCTCCCGGCAGGACCAGCCGAGGTTCGCCCCACGCTGCGACGGGCGGATGTGGTTGACCTCCTCGATCAGGCCCTGGCCGACGTCACCGATCCACAGCGAGTTGTCGACCGGGTCGACGGAGAACCGCCACGGGTTGCGCAGCCCGTAGACCCAGATCTCCGGCCGCGCGCCCCGGGTGCGGACGAACGGGTTGTCGGAGGGTACGCAGTAGGGCTTCGCGCCGCAGGTGCGGTTGACGTCGATCCGTACGATCTTGCCGAGCAGGGTGCCGAGGTCCTGACCGGACTTGAACGGGTCGTTCGCGTGGCCGCCGTCGCCGAGGGACCAGTAGAGGTAGCCTTCGCGGCCGAACGCGACCTGTCCGCCGTTGTGGTTGCCGTACTCGGCGTGCTCCTGGGTGAGCAGCACCTGCACCCGCTCAGGAGCGCCGATGGGCACTCGCGCCAGGGTCAGCGCGCCGGCCGGCAGGCTCGTGTAGGCGACGTAGAGGATCCCGGTCCGCGCGAAGTTCGGCGCGGGCGTGATGCCGAGGAGGCCGCGCTCGTTGTCCGAGGTGTCGATCCGGGCGGTCAGGTCGAGCACCGGCTCAGCCGCCAAGCCGGTGTCGGGGTGGTAGGCACGGACGGTGCCGTTCTTCTCCGCGATCAGCAACCGGCCGTCCGGCAGCCCGGTGAGCGCGATCGGACGTTGCAGACCGGAGGCCACCTGTTCGGACACCACGGTCAGCTCGGTGAGTGGCACCGCGCGGGTGTGGGGTGCGCCGGCCGTGGCGGTGCTGGCCGCCGACGCCGGCGGCAACAGGAACGCATAGAGGGCCAGAACGAGCAACCCGGCCAGCACGGCCGGGCGACGACGCCGTCGCGACATGTTTCAGCTCCTCGAGCAAGTGGAGTGGAGGACGCGATCTGGGAGCGTTCCCACCGTACATCGACTTCTGGCAATATCCAAATCGTCGCCTCGCCGCCTTTCCGGGCAGGGCATGGAGTCCCCGGGGGCGGGCGGGTCGCCGGTGCCGGGCTCGCCTAGGCTCCGCCGGGTGATCGTACGGAGGGCCAGCGTGGCGGACGTGGCGGTGCTCGCGGAACTGCGCGGCATCGACGGGGACAGGCTCGGCGGGTACGCCGAATGGGTTGCCGCCCACGCGGAGACGCACCTGCCGTTCGTCGCGGAGATCGACGGGTACGTGGTCGGCGCGGCCTGGCTCCTCGTCGCGGAACGGGTGCCGAGCAACGAGTCGCCGGAGCGGTGGTACGGCGACATCCAGTCGGTCGAGGTACGTGCGGAGTACCGCAACCGCGGCGTCGGCGTCGCGCTGATGGCCGCGATCCTGACCGAGGCCCGTACGCGGGGGCTGCTGCACGTGACTGTCCACTCCGGACGCCGCGCGGTCGACTTCTACCTGCGCAACGGCTTCAGCCAGCACCGCCAGATGCTGCTCTGGGAGCCGAGCGTCTCGTGATCACCTCAGCTTGGCTCCGGGGTGGTCCATGGGCCGCCGCCGCTACTGCCATGACGTCGCTCTGGAAGAAATCCGGCGGATTGTTCCGTAAAGGCCCGTTCGCCCCATTCCGGATGGTAGAACTATCCAGATCTTGAGGGTTTGGAGGGCGCCGTGGCGGTTCATGCCGCTCTGCCGGCCGCCGCGACTCGCCCGCCCGCCGGGCACCCGAGTCGCAACGGCGGATTCCGGCGGGACATCGAGGGGCTGCGGGCGGTCGCGGTACTGCTCGTCGTGCTCTACCACGCCCGGGTACCCCTCCTCGGTGGCGGCTACGTCGGCGTCGACGTCTTCTACGTCATCTCCGGTTTCGTCGTCACCACCGTGTTGCTACGCGAGTTCGCCACCAGCGGCTCCATCTCCCTCCCGGCCTTCTACGCCCGGCGCGCCCGGCGGCTGCTGCCCGCCGCCGTGCTCACCCTCCTCGTCACACTGGTCGCGTCCTGGCTGTGGCTGCCGCTCCAGACGCAGTGGATCGCCAAACAGGCGGCCGCGAGCGCCACCTACAGCCTCAACTTCCTCCTCGCCATGAACAACGTGGACTATCTCGACGCGATGCGGCGGGAGTCGCCCCTGGAGCACTTCTGGTCGCTGGCGGTGGAGGAACAGTTCTATCTCGTCTGGCCGCTCCTGCTCATCGCGCTCTTCGCCTGGCGCCTCGGCCGGCGGGGCAACCGCGGTCGGGGTACCGGTCGCCCCGACAACGGCCTGCCGCTGCTGATCGGTGTCGGCACGGTCGCCGTACTCTCCTTCGCCTTCGGGGCCTGGCTCACGATCCACTCACCTGGTTACGCGTACTTCGTCACCCCGGCCCGAGCCTGGGAACTCGCGGTCGGCGCCCTCGTCGCCCTCACCGCTGGCACCCTGGCCGGAATTCCCGGCCGGGTCGCCGCCGTCATGACCTGGGCGGGGCTGGCGGCCGTCGCGGCAGCCGCGCTGCTCTTCGATGCCTCGACCCAGTTCCCCGGGTACGCGGCGCTGCTGCCGGTGACCGGTGTGGCGCTGGTGATCGCCGGAGGCTGCTCGGCGCCGGCCGGAGGAGCCGCCGGGCTCCTCTCGACGGGGGTGCTCCAGTGGATCGGACGACTCTCGTACTCGTGGTACCTCTGGCACTGGCCCTTCCTGATCCTCGGGCCGGCCATCATCGGCGGCGCCGGCTCGCTCGGGCAGAACCTCGGACTCGCCGCCGCCGCCCTGGCCGCCGCCGCCATCACCTACGCCCTCGTCGAGAACCCGATCCGCCGCCTTCCCCGACTGGAGTCCAAGCCTCGGCGGACGCTGGGGCTCGCCGTGGCGTCGTCCGGGCTCGTCCTCGCCGTGGCGCTACCGATGCTGCTGCTGCGACCGACGGTGGTGGGGCCAGGGGCACCGGTCGACACCGCGGCGACGCTGTCGTCCGCCAGCTCCGCCGAGGAGGAACTCGTCCGGCTGGTCGCCGCCAGCGCCGAGGCCACCGCGGTACCAGCCAACCTCTCCCCCGCCCTGCCCGACGTCACCGCGGACACCCCCACGGTGTTCCGGGACGGCTGCGTCGTACTGAAGATCACCGACACCGCACCGGCGCGCCCGTGTGTCTACGGCGACCCGGCGGCGCGGCAGACCGTCGTACTCTTCGGCGACTCGCACGCGGGAAGCTGGTTCCCCGCCCTGGACGAGATCGCGCAAGCCCGCGGGTGGCGCCTCGTGGTGATGGTCAAGGGATTCTGCAGCGCGGCCTCGGTACGGTTCCGTCTCGACTCCATCGACCGTCCGTTCGACGAGTGTGTCGAGTGGCGCCGGAACATGCTGGAGTGGATCGCCGACCTGCGGCCGGCGCTGGTGGTCACCTCCTCCACCGACTTCACCTTCGGCGAACCGGTCGACTCCTTCATCGACCGGGACCAGGTCTGGACCGACGGCTGGATCCGCACCCTGGAGGAGCTCGGATCCCATGCCGGCGAGGTTGTGCTGATCAACGACACACCCTGGTTGCCGGCGACGGTTCTGGACTGCCTCGCCCGGCACCTGACCGACGCGCGCCGCTGCCACGCACCGGTACGGGACGCGCAACTGGAGCCGCGACGACGCGCGATGATCGCAGCCGCCGCGACGCAGCGCGGAGTCACCGTCATCGACCCGACGCCGTGGTTCTGCACGGCGTCGGTCTGCCCGGCCCTGATCGGCAACGTCGTCACACTCCGGGACGGCAACCACATGCCGGCCGCCTACTCGCGGCTGCTGTGGCGGGTCCTGGACGAACGGATCGGCCCGCGCCTCGGGATGTGAACCCTGGTGCGCCCGGGTCGTCGCCGGCCCGCCACCGGGATCGGCGTGCAGGGCGGGGTGGCGCCGAGCCCGGGTCAGCTCGTTCGCGGTGGGCGGTGGCGGGCCGTCGTCCAGCTCCTCAACGCGATCCGCCGGGTCGGAAGGCTGCGGTCGGCGCTCGTCTGATCCGGAGCTGGCGTTCAGCCCGTCACGGGATCGTCGGGTGACAGCGACCGCACCTCGGGGTTGTGGCGACGGACGAGGTGGCTGAGGCCGGCCACGGTGGCGGCGATCACGGTGATGAGGATGGCCAGTGGTAGCGGCTGGCGGTTGAAGTGCTGCATCGCCGTGTTGGAGAGCACCGGGTCGGGAATGAGCCATCCGGCGACGAAGCCGGTGAGCCCGACGCCGATGATGACGGCGGGGCGGTGGCGGCGGACTGCCACCGCGGCTGCCGCGGCGATGGCTGCGGCGGCGAGGATGCCGAGGATCGTCGGGACGGCCTCGGGAACGTACACGCCGTGGCGTCCCCATTCTCCGGTGCCTTTCCAGGCGAGGATCCCGAGCGGGACGAGGGCCCACCAGAACAGGCGCGGCCGGGGTACTCTCCACCGCTCGCGGTCGGCGATCACGAGCAGGACGAGGATCAGGACCGGTACGGCGTGCGCAAAGAGCTGTTGGCCGGGGTTGATGCCCATGCCGGCCCCGCCGAGCAGGCCGATGACGAACCAACCGACGGTGGCCGTCAGGAAGATTGCCTGCAGGGTGAGGGCGGTCCGGGTCGCGCCGCACAGCCAGGCGATCAGCGGTGCGAGGGGCAGCAGGCCGATAGCGACTATCTCCGGCCAGCTGGAGATGACGGCCGGCATGTCGGTGGCGAGGACGGCACCGGTGAACAGGTCCAGGGTGTCACCGGCGGGCTGGGTGCCGGCGGCGACGAGCAGGGCGCTGAGTCCGGTGCCGAGGGCGGCGGCGGTGACGGGCGTGGTGAGGCGCAGCCGGATGGCCAGGGCGATGAGGTTCAGGGTCTCGTGCCGGCTCGGGTGTTGGCGGCCGTGGTCGAGGTCCAGCAGCAGCCCGAGCAGTTCCTCGCCACGGGCGGCGCGGTGCGTGGCCGGCAGCAGGCGCAGCAGCCGTCGATATCGTCGTTCCAGAGGGCTCATGTTCGGGTTCATCCGATGGTCCCGAGGTTCGGGGCGTTGCGGGCGGCCCGCTTGTTGAGGCGTTCCTCGGCGAGCCGGACCGCGCTGGCCATCCGCCGGCTCTCGGCGCGGAGGGCCTCCGCCCCCGCTTCGGTCAGTCTGTAGAAGCGGCGTAGCCGGCCCTTCTCCACCTCGTCGTGGTCGGGGGCGATGAGCCCCTTGGTGACCAGGCGGTCGAGGGCCCCGTAGAGGGTGCCAGCCCGTAACCGGATCCTGCCGCCGGTCATCTCGTCGACCTCCGTCACGACGGCGTAGCCGTGACGGGGCTGGTCGGCGAGGGCGGAGAGGATCAGGAACGTCTGTTCGCTGATATCCATGCACTATATATATCGCCTCACGATATATATAGCAAGGATGTCGCTCAGCGCGCGTGCCAGCCCGAGTGATGAGTTGTCGGGCCCGTACCCGTCACACCTACGACGGGACACGACAAGCGGAAGGATGACGTGATGAGTGCGGACACGCGGCTGGAGGAGCTGGGCGTGAGCGGGCTGGGCGAGATCGACGAACCGGCGTTCGCGGGGCTGGCGGAGCGGCACCGGCGGGAGCTGCACGTGCACTGCTATCGGATGCTCGGGTCGTTCGAGGACGCCGAGGACACTGTGCAGGAGACGTTCCTGCGCGCCTGGCGGCGGCGGGAGACCTTCGAGGGGCGGTCGACGTTCCGGGCCTGGCTGTACCGGATCGCCACCAACGCCTGCCTGGACCTGCTCGCCAAGTGCCGCCCGGAGCCGGCGACCGGCGGCGAGGTGCTGTGGCTACAGCCCTACCCGGACCGGCTGCTCGACGAGCTGCCCGCGGCCGACGCGGACGAGCCGGAGACCCTTGCCGTCGCGCGCGAGACGATCGAACTGGCGTACCTGGTGGCGGTCCAGCACCTCGCGCCCCGCCCACGGGCCGTGCTGATCCTGCGGGACGTGCTCGGCTGGCCGGCGAAGGACGTCGCGGAGCTCCTCGGGGACTCCGTCAACTCCGTGAACAGCGCCTTGCAGCGGGCCCGCGCCGGCATGCGGGAGCACCTGCCCGCCGAGCGGCAGGACTGGGCCGGCGGCGAGGAGGACGCCGGCACCCGCGAGCTGGTACGCCGCTTCACCGAGGCCAGCGTGGCCACGGACATCGGCCGGCTCGCCGCGATGCTGCGCGAGGACGTCCGCTGCTCGATGCCACCCACCCCGGGCCTGTACGTCGGCCGCGACGCGGTGCTGAACAACTGGGTCGAGGACGGCTTCGAGGGCATGACGGGTCTGCGCGCCGTCCCCACCTCGGTGAACCGGCAGCCGGCCGTCGCCTTCTACCACTGGCGGGAGCGGGATGGCGCGTACCTGCCGCTGACGATCGACGTCCTGCGCGTCACCGGCGGGGCGATCACCGAGATCATCACCTTCCACGACGACCAGTTCCCGCGGCTCGGGCTGCCGGAGCGCCTGCCGGCGGACGGCACGGAGTAGTCGCGGTGTGGACGCTCGCGCTGCGCGGCGGCGCGCGTGTCCCGGTGGTCGCGGCGCAGTGGGACGACGCCTTCGTCGTCGTCATCTGCGGACGGGTGCAACTGGAGCTGCGCGACGGCGAGCCCGGGCCGGTCCTCGGACCGGACGCCGGGTTCTGGCTCCGCGGCACCGGCGTCCGCGCCCTGCGCAACCCCGGCCCTCGCACGGCGAGGTTGTGCGTCGTCACCCCCAGGGACAGGACCGCCACATGCCAGTCGACACACCCCGTACGCCACCTACCGGATGATGGAGGAACGACATGAACAGCATGGATGACACCCGCGTCGTCACAGCCCCGGCATCGGGCCGGGTCAGCCACACGCACCGACTCCGCAGGCTCGCCGTCACCGGCCTCGTTGCCACGCTCGCGGCGGTGGTGGCCACCACCCTCGCCGCCGCGCTCGCCGGGGCCGCTGGCGTCGACTTCGAGATCCCCGAGGGTGGCGAGACGATCCCGCTCTCCGGGTTCGCCGTGGTGACCGGCTTCTTCTCGGTGGTGGGCATCGGCATTGCCGCCGCTCTGCTGCGGTGGAGTGCTCGCCCCGCCGAGCGATTCGTCTGGACGGCGGTGTCGCTGACCGCGATCTCGATGGTTCCGCCCTTCCTCGCCGGGGCGAACACCGCCACCACCGCCGCCCTCCTCGGGCTACACCTCGTCCCTGCGGCGGTGATGATCCCCAGCCTGGCGCGGGCCCTCCGCACGCTGGCCGACTGACGAACGGGAAAGGGCGGGACGCACGGGCGTGCGCCCGATCCGCAGGTATCCGACGGCGGCGTGCTGCCCGCCGTGGAGGCGGGCTCCATCGGGAACCCGTGGAAGGACGCGCCGAGGGAGGGGGCCGCGCGGAGACGCGGTCCTCTCCCCCGGCGTCGCGACCCGGCTGGAGGGCCGGAGTTCCTCGCAGTCGTACCCGCTTGACCGACCCTGGTACGCAGGATGGCGCGAGCCGACCCCGCCGGGAAAATTGCGGGTACCGCCGTGCACCGGTCGCCCTGCTCACGGCGCACAGCGCGCCATCGTCCGGCGGCGGGTGCCCGGCGGCCGCGCCAACGGTCCGGGCCGGATCCGTCGGCCGTGCCCAACGACCGGCACCGCCCGGTACGGCTGCGAAGTCGGTCGCCGGAACGGGGCGGTCGTCGAGTGCACCGGTCCAAGGAGGCATCGCTGTCCGAGCAACCCAGCAAGGCGGAAGCGCAGAGAGACGAGGTCCTTCATGAAACGAACGACAGTTGTCGCCGCCGTCGTCGCCGTCACGCTGCTCAGCTGGCCGGGCACCGCGCTGGCGGCGCCGCCCGACAACGACGACTTCGACAACGCGATCCCGGTCAGCGGGGCCCTACCGTTCACCGACACCGTTTCCAGTGCGGAGGCGACAACGGCGGCGGACGACCCGGAGCCGTGTGCGAACGGCGTCGTCTCCTCCGTCTGGTACCGGTTCACCCCGACCCGGAGCGGCCTCTACGTGGCCACCGGCACGGCGCAGCCGTACGGCGCCTTCCTGAGCGTCTTCACCGGCACCCGTGGCGCCCTGACGCCGGTCGTCTGCGGCTCCAACCGGGGCGCCTGGTCCGCCGAGGCCGGGACGACGTACCACCTGATGGTGAGCGCCTTTCCCTGGTCGCCCCCGGGCGGTGACTTCACCTTCGAGCTGGACGGGCCGGCGGTGCTCGGCGTCACCCTCGACCCGAGCGGCTGGGTCGATCCGCGTACCGGGTTCGCCCGGCTCTCCGGCACCGTGACGTGTCGCGCCACCCACTACACCCGGGTGGAAGGCGAACTGCTCCAGCGGGTCGGCGGGCGCACCGTCTCCGACATCTTCGGTCTGGACGCGCCCACCTGTGACGGGACGGTCAGACGGTGGGCGGCCGAGGCGAGGGCTCCGGAGAGGTTCGTGAGCGGTCGCGCCACCGTGTGGGTGCAGGTCTACGCCTGCCCCGACAACGCCACCTGCCTCTCCGACCTGGTCGAGGGCGACGTCACCCTCTTCAACCGCCGGTACGGCCCTGGCTGATCCTGCGCACGGGCCGCCCCGGTGCGGCAGGGCCGACGTGGTGGTTCCGGTCGTCGGCACCACCAGGTCGGCCCTGTCCGCGCCCCACGTCGTGCCTGCGCTGCCGGCGGCGACGGCCGGCTCGTGGGTTTGGCGTACCGGGATCAGGGAACGTTGGCGGGCACGTTGTCTGATCTTGGGGGGCAGCGGGCACGTGACTGCTCTTGGGGGGCACATGACGGTATCCACGGTCACCGGACGGCCAGCCGGGGTTGACCTCGACTTCCCGCTGCTGCGGCTCCCCGGGGTGTACCGCCCGCAGGCCGACACCGCACTGCTGGCGGAGACGGCGGCTGCCGCGCCGATCCCACCCGGCGCGCGGGTTCTGGACATGTACACGGGTAGCGGAGCCCTGGCGGTGGTGGCGGCCCGACTCGGTGCGGGCGAGGTGACGGCGGTGGATGTCTCCCTGCGGGCCGTCATGTCCGTACGCTTCAACGCCTGGGCGCGCGGGCTACCGGTACGGGCACGGCGCGGCTCGCTCCTGGGGCCGGTCTCTGCCACGTCGGGCCGGGCGTCGACGGAGGGGCCGTACGACGTGGTCCTCGCCAACCCGCCCTACGTGCCCTCGCCCTCGGCGGCGGCGCCGACCGGGCGCGACCGGGCCTGGGACGCCGGACCGCACGGGCGTGCCCTGCTGGACCTGTTCTGTACGGCGGCACCGGGGCTGTTGTCCGCCACGGGCTTCGCGCTGCTGGTGCACTCGCACGTCTCCGGGGTGGAGCGGTCGCTCCAGATGTTGCGTGCGGGTGGCCTACGGACGTCGGTGGTGGCGCGGCGGCGGGTGCCGTTCGGCCCGGTCATGCGGGCTCGTGCCGGCTATCTGGAAGATGCCGGTCTGATCCGGCGTGGGCAGCGGCACGAGGACCTGGTGGTGATCCGTGCCGAGCACGCCTGAGCCGCGCCGGGTGGTCGTGGTGCCCGGCGGGCCGGTACTGGTCGAGGGGCCCGTGGAGTTGGTTCTGCCGGACGGCACCACGGTCTGCTCGCAACGGTTCATGGTGGCGGTATGTGTGTGTCGCCGGAGCAAGCGCTACCCGTTGTGCGACACCAGCCACCGCCGCCGGGTGCGGGTGGACACCGAGAACCAGACGGTGGACGCCGACAATCAGGCGTCCGAGTAGCGCCGAGGCGCCGAGAACCGGGCGTCAGAGTAGCGCGGACCGGCCGGCCCGCCAGCTTCCGAGCAGGTGCTCACCGAGCCGGTCCTCCAGCAGCGTGGTCGCCTGGATGCCGAACACCACGTCCGCCGCGAGTTCCGGCTCGCGGTCGAGCAGGTCGCCGAGGACGTCGCGCCGCATGACCTGCTCGTGTACGGCGTCGGCCTCGATGTGTTCGGTGTAGAAGAGCCGGCAGGCGGGGTCGGCGCCGACCCTGGCCAGCGCCTCGTCCATCCGCTGGGCGCTGGGACCGGTGGTGATCTCGGCGGCGGTGAAGTGACCGGCCAGCGCGCCCCGCCACCGTCGGTGCAGCCCGAACAGCGACATCATGTTCACGGTGGCGAGGGCACACGCCGGTGCCTGGTCCAGGTAGGCCAGGTAGTCGGGCGAGAGGTCGGCGGCGGCGAGCAGGTCGGCGAAGAGGCGGGAATGCATCCGTTCGGCCCGGCCGGCGCCGAACTCGTCGTACTCGACCGCGACAAGGGCCGCCTTGGCCCGCCCCTCCAGGCGAGGGATGACCCAGGCGTGCGGCTCGGCCTCCTTGTGGTGGTAGATGGAGCGCACGACGAAGTACTCGCGCAGCTGCCACCATTCGCCCTTGTCCCGCAGGAAGTGGCTGACACCGGAGCCTGGCACCGGTTCGACGAGCAGCGGTTCCAGGGCGGCTGTCACGTCGGACCCGCCCTCGACCTGCTCGGCCAACGCGGCCAGGAAGACCGCCTCCAGCTCGGCGCGCAGCCGCAGCAGGTCGGGATCCCATTCCCATTCCGGGTCGACATCGGCGAAACCACGGTAGTGCAACTCGTAGCAGAGGTGCAGCGCGAGCTGGAGGTCGTCGCCGAACGGGTCGGCGCCGTTCACCACGGGGCTGGGCGCGGCCCCGTCGGTCAGGGCACGCACGACGGCCGTCGAAAGCGGGCCGCGGGTGGCGGGAAGCGTGAGAGCGTGGCTAGCCATGAGGTTCCTCCGAGGCTTGGGCCGCTTCGGAATACCCAGGAGCGTCGGATTCATCCCGCAGGGTCAGATCGGTCACCACTGCCGGCAGGCCGCCCGTCCCGGCGACGCGACGCTGGCGCTCGGCGCCCGTGCCGTCGGACCGCAGCCGGTCGAGCTGTGCGTGTACCCCCGGCAGGTCTCCGGTCTCCGTGAGCGCGTCCCGCACATGGTCGAGCAGCGCGGTCACCAGTTCGGTGGCCGGCACCCGCCGCGACCGTTCGAGATCGACGCCGGGACCGGCCAGCCCGTAGCGGGCGGCGCTCCACACCGCGGCGGCGGCCATCTGCGCCGGCACCGGCGCGGCCTCCCGTCCGCGACGAAGGTCGTCGAGCGCGACCCGAACCAGCGCCCGGCCCAGCATCGCGTGCAGGACCGCCTCCGGCACGGTGGCCGCGGTGTCGGCGACCCGAATCTCCACGGTGGGCAGCTTGGGCGACGGGCGGGCGAACCAGAACGTCTGCGCCTCGTCAGCCAACGCGCCGCACTCCACGAGCCGGCCCACCTCCGCCCGGAAGGCGGTGTGATCCCGAAAGTACGGCGCCAGTCCGGAGCCGGGGAAGCGCGACTGCTGGACGATTCGCCAGCTGCCGTAGCCGGTGTCCCGGCCCTGGTAGAAGGGCGAGTTGACCGAGAGCGCCAGGAGGGTCGGCAGCCAGCGGGCGAGGTGGTTCACCACGGCGACCGCGGTGTCCCGGTCGGGCACCCCGACGTGTACGTGGCAGCCACACGCCTCGTAATCGCGGGTCACCTCACCGTACATGTCGTCGATGGCGACGAAGCGGGCCAGGGTCGATGGCACCCGGCCACCGGATTCCAGTACCGGAGAGGCGCTGGCCACCGCGACCGCCACATGGTCGCGGGCGGCGGCGGCCACCACCCGGCGGCCCGCGGTGAGATGCGCGCGCAGCTCGGCGGCGGTCACACATACACCGGTGGCCGCCTCGGCCTGGGTGTCTCGCAGCTCCCGCTGAATGGTCGCCCCGGCCGGCAGGTCGGCAGCCGAGGCGCAGGCGACGACCTTCTCCGCGACCGGCAGGGTCGCCCCGCACGCCGGGTCGACGAGCAGGAACTCCTCCTCGACCCCCATGGTCAGCGCGCTCATAACGCGGCCTGGTACCCATCGGATTTCCTGGACAAACGTTCGGTACGCCCGGTCGGCGGGCAGCTGACCGGCCATCCTTCGGGCTCGCCAACGCCCGGGTGCCCCCGGCGGCGGCCGGCAGGAGCCACTGGGCACGGGTTCGCCCCGTCCGGTCTCGTCTGGCCGCAAGCGATTCGTCGTCACCGACGCTCTGGGTCTGCGGCCGACTCCTGCCAGGCTCGGGTCGACATCGTCGTGCACGACAGCGGCCCGCCCGACGACGAACCCGCGCCGGCGGCCAACCGGCCTGAGCGCCGTTCTTAACAATCGTCTCAGGTTCGCTCGGTACGAAGTAGGCATCGCCGGGCGACGCCGGTCTCGGCCTCGCCGGCACGGCCGATCGCGCCACGATCTATGGCGGCACGGTCGGCGCCGCCCCGCACGGGACGGCGGCTGGACCGCGTACACGCAACCCTGAAAGGCAGCCTTTCATGATCTCTGTGCTCGTGGCGGACGCCCTGCCGCTGCAGCGCTTCGGGATCCGCATGCTGCTGGAGAGCACCCCCGACACCGAGATCGTCGGCGAGGCCGAGAACGGCGCCGAGGCCGTTCGGCGGACCACCGAGCTGCATCCCGACGTGGTGCTGATGGACATCCGCATGCCGGGCGTCGACGGGATCGAGGCCACCCGGCGCATCGTCGCCGCCGGTGGACGTTCACGGGTCCTGGTGCTGACGACGTTCGACGTGGACCGGTACGCGCTCGCCGCGCTGCGGGCCGGGGCGAGCGGTTTCCTGCTCAAGGACGCCCGCCCCGAGGAGCTGCTCGCCGGCATCCGGGCCATCGCCGCCGGGGACGCGGTGATCGCGCCGCCGCTGACCCGGCGGCTGCTCGACGCGTTCGCCGACCGGCTCGACGACGACCTCTGCGGGCCGGTGTGGGAGGACCCCCGGCTGGACTCCCTGACCGACCGGGAGCGCGAGATCCTCGTCGCCATCGGTCATGGCCTGACCAACGGCGAGATCGCGCGACGGTTCACGCTGTCGGAGTCGACAGTGAAGACCCACGTCGGGCGGGTCCTCGCCAAGATCGGCGCACGGGACCGGATCCAGGCCGTCATCCTCGCCTACGACCTGAGACTCACCCGGCCGATCTAGCGCTTCATCTCGCGCGTCCGTCAGAGCGCAACCGTAGTTCCGTCAGAGCGCGACCGTAGTTCCGAGCCGCACCGCTCCGGGCCGATCCGCTCCGCGTGATCTACCGCTCCGCTTCCGGGGCCGGGTGCAGCCGCCCACGTCACCGCCCGCCCGTCCGACCGCCACGACGCCCGCACGCGTGTGAGCTCGGTGCGGAACGTGTGTGAGCTCAGAGCTGTTTCTTCAGCTTTGTTGACCTCAGTGAGCTCACACACGTTCGACGCTTCCTCAGGACTTGCGGGGGGAGACCGTCATGATGCCAATGCACATCTCGTCGCTGGTGCCGTCGCCCCACACCACGTAGCGCGGCGGCAGCTTGCTCAACTGTGGCAGCCGCTTGCGCAGCCCCGCGTCGTGCGTACACGTCACCCGCAGCGTGTCCTCCGGACCGATCTCCACCGGCGACGGCAGCGTCATCAGCCGCTGGTTGTCGAAGTCGAACTGCGGCACGTCCAGCACGACCCTGGCGTTTGGCGTGCCCGGGTTGAGTTCTACCTTTATGGCCCGCCCGAGCAGGTGCATGTGGCCGAAACCGGCGAAGAGCGTCGTCGGCACCGGCACCTTGTGGTCGCAGGTCTGGGTGTCACCAGGCTTCGGCGCGCTCTGGCCGCACTCCTCCAGCTGATCGTCCGCCATGTCGCCGACCTCCGGCCCGAACCGCCTCGTCACGTCCGCGATCGAGGCCGCCCGGTCACAGAGCGGCCCCGACTCGTCGGCGGCGCAGGGCAGGTCGATCGGCGCGTCGAGCGACCACGTGACGAGTTCCCGGGTCTGTGGCGTGCCGTCCGTCAGCCGCAGCCGCACCGCCGAACGGTCCGACCCGGCCGGCTTGCCATCGGTCGCGAGCAGGTTGTAGTGGATCTGGAGGATGACCAGGCTGCCCGGCTCCAGTTTGTAGCCGGCGTCGTGGGTGAGCAGCGTCTCCGTGGCACCCGGCGCCCAGGTGTCCACCCACGCTGCGTCCCCATCTTCTACCTCGGCGCCGTCCACGCCGGTCCCGCCGAAGCACTGCCAGCCGAGGCCGGGGGTCTTCGCGTCCTGCTCGCGCACCGCGGCAGCGCCGCCCGGCGGCACCGCGTACACGATGGCGTGGTGCGCGATGGCGACGTTCTCCGGCATGAATTGAGTCCCGGTCAGGTACTGCGCCTTGGTCAGGCCCGGATCGATCACCTGGCACCGGTACTCGTCCGTGCCGCCGCCCTCCGGCGGCGCGGGCGTGTAGGCCTCGGCCATCTTCAGGTCGACGAACCGCTCGCCGGCGCGCAGCGGCTGCGGTGGAGCCGACGACCCGCCCGCGTGCGCGCTGTGCGAGCCGGCCGCAGCGGGCGCCGCAGTGTTGTCGGCGTCCGACCCGCAGGCGGCGACAGCGAACGCCGTCGCCAGCGCCGTGGTTGCCGCCCCGAACCTCCACAGTGGGCTATCAGGTTTCGTCATGGCCTGAACGTTAGGCCCGATTCCGTCCTGTTTCGTCGTACCGCAGTCGTCATCTTCGGGCGGGAGGTGGCACCACGGTACTGCTCTCCGGAGCGCCGTTCGACACCCGCACGAGAATCAAGGCCCGTCGCAACTGGGCCCGAATTCACGCCCACGAAAGTGCATCGGCGATGGACGGCCCGGCCGACGACGTCGCCGAAGTGACTGCGGCCCAGGTCCGCGACGTCATCTGGGCACCTGGGTCGGCCAACGGGCCTGAGTGCCGTTTTAACGGTCGCCTCAGGTTCGCTCGGTACGAAGTCGGCACCAGATAAGCGATGGAACCCGTATGTAGGAGGCTAGTGATGGCAGTCAACGCAGCGCCGTCCGGGGAAGCGTCGGCCGGTCGGTTGGCAGGGCGGTGGGTGCCGTGGTTGGTGATCGGGTTGTGGGTGGCGCTGGCGGCGGTCATGGTGCCGCTGAGCGGGAAGTTGAGCTCGGTCACCACCGACAGAGCCGTGGACACGCTGCCGGCCAGTGCCGAGTCCACCAAGGTGGCGGCGCTGGAGGACAGTCTGCCCGGCGGTGAGGACAACACGTTCGTTTTCGTGTACCACCGCGCCGGCGGGATGACCGACGCCGACCGCGCGACGGTCGAGCGCCACTACAACACCCTTGTCAAGCGGTATCCGCCGTCGGCGACGACGGCGGCCGGCGAGGACGACGAGGATTCACCGACGAGACTCTCCTCCGACGGCAAGGCGATGATGTTCGCCCTCGATGTGGACACGACCTACGGCGGACCGGAGGCCATCGTCGGCCCGTTGCGTGAGGCCGCGAAGGACCGCCCCGCCGGCCTGGAACTCGACGTGACCGGCCCGGCCGCGGTCGACGGCGACATGGACGCCGTCTTCGACGGCATCGACCTGCAGGTGTTCCTCACCACCGTCGTCGTCGTCACGCTCCTGCTCATCCTCACCTACCGCAGCCCGGTGTTGTGGTTGATCCCGCTGGTGGTCGTGGGCGCGGCCGCGCTGACTGCGATGGCGACCGTCTACCTGCTCGTCAAGGGCTTCGGCATCGTGGTCAACGACCAGAACTCGGCGCTGCTGACGATCCTGGTGTTCGGGGTCGGCACGGACTACGCGCTGTTGCTCATCGCCCGGTACCGGGAGGCACTGCACCACCACGAGAACGTCCGGGTTGCGATGGTCCACGCGCTACGCGGCGCGGCGCCGGCCATCGTCGCATCCGCGGCCACCGTGGTCGCCGGCCTGCTCTGCCTGCTCGTCGCGGACCTGAACAGCACCAGCGGGTTGGGCCCGATCGGTGCGGCCGGGATCCTGTGCGCGCTGATCGCCATGCTGACGCTGTTCCCGGCGGTACTCGTGGTGCTCGGTAGGCGGATCTTCTGGCCGGCCATCCCCCGGTTCAGCACGGCAGTGGAGGAGAAGCCGGGGCTGTGGGGACGGCTCGGCGCCGCCATCAGCCGCCGCCGGTGGGTGGCGACGCTCAGCTCTCTCGGAGTTATGGGTGTCCTCGCCATCGGGCTGGCGGGCAACACCGGCGCCCTGCGGGAGCAGGACCAGTTCCTGTCCGCGCCGGAATCGGTCACCGGCTTCACCGTTCTCCGCCAGCACTTCCCGGAGCTCGGCGGCCAGCCGATGACGATCTTCACGCGGCCGGCGTACCAGGAGCAGGTGCTCGACATCGTCAAGGGCACCCGCGGTGTGGCAGAGGCCATCCCGGGCCAGACCAGCGGTGGCTGGGCCGACATCTCCGTGTTCCCGACGGACGCGCCGGACTCCACCGCGGAGTACGACACGATCAAGCGGGTGCGCGCCGCCGTGCACGCGGTGAGCGGGGCGGAGGCGATCGTCGGCGGGCCGAGCGCGGAGAACCTCGACACAGAGATAACCACCAGCCGCGACGAGAAGCTGGTGATCCCGCTGGTGCTCACCGTCGTCCTGATCGTCCTCGGGCTGCTGCTCCGAGCGATCGTGGCCCCGCTGGTCCTGATGGCAACCGTGATCGTCTCATTCGCCGCAGCCTTCGGCGGCAGCGTGTTCGTCTTCGACACGATCCTCGGGTTCAAGGGCATCGACTATTCGGTGCCGCTGCTGGCATTCCTGTTCCTGGTGGCGCTCGGCGTCGACTACAACATCTTCCTGGCCAGCCGGGCCCGGGAGGAGACCGTACGTCTCGGCACCAGAGACGGCATGCTCAAAGCCCTCTCGGCCACCGGTGGCGTCATCACCTCGGCGGGCCTGGTCCTGGCGGCCACGTTCGCGGTCCTCGCCACACTTCCGCTGGTGATGCTGATCGAGGTCGGGTTCCTGGTCGCCTTCGGCGTGCTGCTCGACGCCCTGCTGGTGCGGTCGGTCCTGGTGCCCGCCCTCACCCTGCTGATCGGCCGGCGGATGTGGTGGCCGAGCCGGCTGTCCCGACCGGTGCAGCCGCCCGACGGTCAACGGCCGCTCGTGGACGACGAGGAGCTCGCGCTGCAACGCTGAGCGCGGCGGCACGGACGAGATCCGGGACGGGGACCCAGACCCCGTCCCGGATCTTTTCCTGGGCCCGGCACTCGCCGCCCTTTGGTCCTGCGCCGTGCGGCCGGGGCTGGGGTCGGCGCACCGCGGTGCCCTGCCCCGACGGTGAACCGCGCGGGGCCGATGCCCGAGGGCCGCCGTCCCTCGTCCTGCGCCACCCCGCCGGGGCAGGTCAGCGCAGCGCGGTGTCCTCCCCGGCGGTGAGCCGCGCGATCGGGGCGGGCGGGGCCGCGGCCGGAAGGTCGACCCGAAGCAACGCGCCACCGCGTGCGGACCGGGCGACGGCGACCCGGCCGCCGTGGGCGTCGACGACCCGCTGCACGATCGACAGCCCCAGACCGGATCCCGGCAACGCCCGGGCGCTGTCGGCGCGGTAGAACCGGTCGAACACCCGCGGCACGTCGGCGGCGTCGATGCCCGGCCCGGCGTCGTCGACGTCGAGCACCGCCGACGCGCCCTCGGCGCGGAGCCGGACCTGGACCGGCTGGCCCGCGGGAGACCACTTGCCGGCGTTGTCGAGGAGGTTGAGCACCGCCCGCTGGAGCGCAGCGGGCCGCCCGCTCACCCACACGGAGGTCACGTCGAGCGCGACCTCGATGTCGGGCACGCGGGAACGCGCCCGGGTCGCGGCGGCCACCACCACGTCGGCGAGGTCGAGCAGCTCCGCGCTCTCGTCGCTGACGTCACCGCGCGCCAGGTCGGTCAGCTCGGCGGCAAGGGTGCTCAACTCGGCCACCTGGGCGCCGAGATCGTCGAGCAGCCGGGTCCGGCTCTCCGCCGGCAGGGCGCTGTCCAGGGTGCCGCGCCGATCGAGCCGGATCAGCAGCTCGACGTTGAGGCGCAGGCTGGTGAGCGGGGTCTTGAGCTCGTGGGCGGCGTCCTCGGCGAGCAGCCGCTGGGCCCGCCGGGAGTCCCGGAGCGCGGCGAGCATGTCGTTGATCGACTGGATCAGCCGCCGGATCTCCCCACCGCCCTCATCCGGGATGTCGGCGTCGAGATCCCGGGTGTGCGCGACACGTACCGCGGCGGCGGTCAGCCGGTCGATCGGTGCCAGCCCGGCCCGCGCCACGGTCCGCCCGACAAGGGCGCCCCCGGCCACGCAGAGCAGCCCGATCAGCAGCATGCCAAACCCGAACTGGTTGATCGGGCTGTCGTCGGTGACGCGGGCCACCTGGACCGCGCCGTCGCCCGCCCGCAGGGTGTAGACGACGTAGCCCTCGTCGTCGCTGTCGTTCGACTCCATCAGGTCGGCCAACGCGCCCTGCGCCACGCGCCCGGCGTCCTCGCTGACCGGAGGCAGCGCGGGTTGGCCGACCGGCGTCCGGGTCGAGCCGTCGGACAGGATGACCCGCACCAGCCGACCGGATCCGGGATACGGCGGTAGCTGGACCTGCGCCAGACCGGCGCGCTCCGCGTCCGTCGCCAGGACGCGGGAGTCGGCGCGCAACTGATCCTCCGCGCTGTCCTGCAGCTCCCAGTCCAGTAGCTCGCTGGCCACCTGGAAGGCCACGAACACGCTGACCGCGATGGCCGTCGCCGCGATCACCGTCAACCTGGTCCGCAGGGACCGCCGGCGCCACCATCGGGTCACCCGGCGAGGCTGCCAGCCGGCGGGCCTGCTCACGGAGGAGTCTCCCGCAACGTGTACCCCAAGCCGCGCAGCGTGTAGATCAATCGCGGCTCACCCTCGGCCTCCATCTTGCGGCGCAGGTAGCTCACATACACCTGGAGGTTGTTGGCGGTGGTGCTCATGTCGAAGCCCCAGATCGCCTCGAACAGCGCGTCACGGGTCAACACTCGGGTCGCGTTGCGCATCAGGACCTGCAGCAGGGAGAACTCGGTCCGGGTCAGGTGCAGCGGCCGCCCACCCCGCCACGCCTCGAACCTGTCGGGATCCAGCCGGACGTCGGCGAACGTCAGGAGTTGCGACTCGTCGTCGCCCGGCGCGCGGCGGCGCAGCAGAGCCCGGACCCGGGCCAGCAACTCCTCGGTGGCGAACGGCTTGGGCAGATAGTCGTCGGCGCCCGCGTCCAGCCCCGCGACCCGGTCGGAGACCTGATCCCGGGCGGTCAGCATGAGCACCGGCAGATCCCGACCCGCCGCCCGCAACCGCCGGCAGGTCTCCAACCCGCCGAGGCGGGGCATCATCACGTCGAGGATCAGCAGATCCGGCGCGTCACCACCGACCCCGTCGAGCACGGCGAGACCGTTGGCGACCGTGCTGGTGTCGTAACCCTCGACCTGGAGCACCCGCTCCAGCGACTCACGGATGGCCGCCTCGTCATCCGCGATCATGATTCGCACGCCGGCCCGCCCCTCTCCAGTCGATGCTTTTCCGCTCATCCTGCCCGATCAACCTGAGGCCAGGATTAGAACGTGTTCGAGAGGGGTGGTGATCAGGTCCGGTTGAATGCTCGGCGGGTCTGCCAGCGGGCCGGTTCGCCGCGGGTGATCCGGCGGGCCATGCCCACGATCGCCGCCCACCGGATGATCGCCTCGGACACTTCGGGCACTCGTTCGTAGTCACGAGCGAGCCGGCGGCAGGCGGCCAGCCAAGCCAGGGTCCGCTCGACGACCCAGCGGCGCGGATTCACGGCGAAGCCGCGCTGGTCGGCCAGTCTGCGGACGATCTCAAGTCGGACAGCAAACGCCAGCGGCGCTCCGGGTCACCGCAGCGTTCGCCGAACTCACCCGAGCGACCTGAATCCCGGCCGGGGTCCGAGGTTCGGGGTCTCTACCGACTCCGGAACGCGACTTCGCCCGGCCCCGGGGGCGGGCTGGGTGCGGTGCGTTCACCGCTGCGCTTCGAAGTGCTCTTTCATCGCCGGGTAGTAGTCATCGAAGTTCGGCGCCGGGCGGCCGTCGTGCGAGGCTACCAACGCGTCCAGGTAGTACTCCCAGCCCGGGCCGACCTCGCCGACGCCCTCGGTTTCG
This sequence comes from Plantactinospora sp. BB1, assembly GCF_003030385.1. Taxonomy (NCBI): domain Bacteria; kingdom Bacillati; phylum Actinomycetota; class Actinomycetes; order Micromonosporales; family Micromonosporaceae; genus Plantactinospora; species Plantactinospora sp. BB1. The sequence goes on from NZ_CP028159.1 coordinate 628,759, forward strand.
GTCAGGTGCTGCGTGAACCGCAGCTCGGTCACACCCGCAGTCTCGGCCAGCACCATGTCCAGATGCCAACTGCCGTGCTCGTCCACGGCGGAAACGGCCAGCCGACGTTGCGGCTCGCACGCGTCGATGGTCATGTCCATCCAGGGTTTGCCCTCCTCGTGCACCAGCTGGACCTGTATCGTGCGTCCCGGCGCCGCCTCGCCCTGCCACGGGCCGAACCAGCGTTCCGTACGCGCCGAGTCAGTGAGGCTCGCCCAGACGTCAGCCAACGGAGCGCGGAACGTACGGGTCAGCACGAGGTCCTGGCCGAACAGCCGGCCGGTGGGTGTCGGGCTCATGCGATCTCCTTCTGGGATGGGTGTCGCCCGGCGGCGGTGTGCCGCTCGCGGCGGGTGCGGTAGACCTCGGTCTCCAGCGCGTCGAGGCGGTGTTGCCAGCCGGACGGGCGCATCAGCCGTCCCAGCCATCCGGTCAGTTCGTCGAGCGGCGCGGTGACCAGCGTGTAGACGCGCCGACGTCCCTCCGCCGTATCGCGCACCAGGCCCGCCTCGCGCAACACGCGCAGGTGACGGCTGACCGCCGGCCTGCTGATGACGAACCGGTCGGCGATCTGCCCGGCCGAGAGCGGTTCGTCGCGCAGCATCAGCAGGATCTCCCGCCGTACCGGATCGGCGATCGCCGCCGCCACCTCGTCCACGCCGAAAGCGTAACCAACAGGTTACGCTTTACGCAACGGTGCATCCGCTGACCGGCTCAGAGAGTCATGCTCGGATGCACTGACCTGCCGCGGTTCGGGGCGTCATCGGGCTTGACGAGCGACCTCGTCAAGCGACACCTGGACCTGCCGAACTACGGGATCTGGCTCGGGCCGGAAGCCCGACAACCGGGAGCGGCCGCCAGGTACACACGTCGGCGCCGGCTCTCGACCGCCGACTCAGCTACCGGCCGCCCGGCCTGGTCTGAGACCAAAGGATCAGGGTCGCGGCGAGGAACACCGACACAAAGAACGCGCACGGGCACAGCAGGAACAACGCCCATCCTTCCACGGTGCACAGCCTAGGCTCACCGCACGCCGAGCCCGGCAACCTGCGCACAGTCACGGCAGTCCTCGCTCAGGTCGGCTCTGGTGAGCATCCCCATCTGCCGCAGAATCGGCGGCGGGCGGCGTACGTGTCACAGAGCGCGGCGGCGTACGGCTCGCTCGTAGCGTCCGATGATGCCGATGGCCATGCGGCCCGGTCGCGCCCGGAGAAATGTTCTTGCAGGTCGGACTTTGTACCGTGAACAATCGCGTGCTGTGTCGATCGTAGGTATGGAGGCAGAGGTCCCGCCCAACACCGTCGTCATCGTCATCGACGTCATCCGTGCCTTCACGACCGCCGCGATCGCCTTCGAGCGTGGCGCAACGGAAATAGTCTGCGCGCCCTCGGCCGAGGTGGGCCGAAATCTGCGGCTACTGCACCCGGATCGCCTTCTCGTGGGCGAGATCAACGGGCTCAAGCCAGCGGACTTCGACTTCGGGAACTCGCCGTTCGAGATGTCGATGGCGCAGTTGGACGGCCGGCGGTTGATTCAGACGACGTCGAACGGTACGCGCGGGCTCGTCCGGTACCCGGATCCAGCAGTGCTGCTCGCGGTGTCGGCACTCAACGTCGGCGCCACCGCCCGATGGATCAGGACGAACCACGCCGAAACCGCGTGCACTCTTGTCTGCACCGGGCGGACCGCTGAGGACCAGGCCTGCGCGCGATATCTGAGCGGCCTTCTCCAGGGATCGAGGCCGAGGCGGACAGACCTGATCGCGGGCATCATGGAGGGCGCCGCCGAACACGTCCGTGCGTATGCACGGCAATCCGCGCCCGAACGGGTTGACCTGTCCAAGGATCTTCCCATCTGCTGCGACGTCGACCGATCCGAGTTCGCGATGGTGGGCGAGGTCCGCCGGGACCACGTCGCGCTAACGAGGGTGCCACGCTGAACGCCGCATCCTTGCCGGCCGACATCAGGCCAGGATGGTCGGACGGACCGAGCGGGTGCACTCTACTGCCGCCGACCGATGGCGCCCGCCCCAAACCGGCGCGCCGGGCACCGGCGCACGTCACTCTCCGTACGCCGCAGGTTCAACCTGTCGGACCCACGCTCGTACCCGGACAAGCCCCGCTCGTGCGCGCTCTCGGTCTCTGCGCGGCGGTCCCTCGTCCAGACGCGACGGAGACGTCGTCACCAGGAACGCGGATCGGGCTGATCGGTTCCGGCGAGTGGAGCGGTCAGGTCTGGCGCTAGCTAGATGGATTCGAGATACTAGAATCGTGAATCTATCCAGGCTCATGGTGTTGGGTCTGCTCGACAGTCAGGGCGCGTTGCACGGACACCAGATCAAGCTCATCGCCCGTGACACCGAGGTGGCGCAGTGGGGCGGCATCGGGATCGGCGCCCTGTACCGCGAGCTGCGGGTGCTGGGCGACGAGGGGCTGGTTCGGGCGGTGGCCGTCGAGCAGGTCGGACGACGCCCGGTGCGCACTGTCTACGAGATCACCGACGCCGGCCGGCGGGAGCTGCGCGGGCTGCGCGAGAGGGCTATCTGCGAGCTGCGGTTCGGGCCCGATCCGCTCGCCGTCGCGCTGCTCTTCGGCCGGGTGGGCGACCCGGCCGAGCTGGCCGGCTACCTGGCTCGGCGTCGGGAGGTGCTCGCCGCGACGATCGCCGACCTCGATGCCGAACGCGGCGAACACCTCGCGCAGGGTCGGATCGGCGCGCTGGACTCGGCGTTGTTCCTCCGCCAGGTGAGGCTGCTGGAGGCGGAGATGCGCTGGCTCGACGAGTTCGGCCCGATCCTCACCTCGAAGGAAGACCTGGATCCTCACCTCGAAGGAGGACCTGATCCTCACCTCGAAGGAGGAGCAGCGGGATGATCGGTGAGAGTTGGATCGAGGCTGTCGGCGTACGGACCCACAACCTGCGCGGCATCGATGTGCGGCTGCCGCACCACGCGATCGTCGCCGTCACGGGCGTCAGCGGCAGTGGGAAAAGTTCGCTGGTCCTCGACACGCTGCACGCCGAGGCCCGACTGCGGTACGTGGAGGGGTTCGACCCGTACGTGCGGAAGTTCCTCACCCCGCGCAACCGTCCCCAGGTCGACCGCATCCGTGGACTCACCGCCACGCTCGCGGTCGACCAGCGCAACGCCAACAGCAACCCGAACTCCACGCTCGGCACCCTGACCGGGCTGGAGGCGTACCTCGGTCTGGTTTTCGCCCGACTCGGGCCGCTGGCGTCGGGCAACGACTGGACCGGGCCGTTGCACCCGGCGCAGTTCGACCCGTACAGCCGGGAGGGGATCTGCCCGGGGTGCATCGGCACCCGCGAAATCGTCCGGGCCGAACCGGACCTCATCGTGTCCCGACCCGACCGTGCCCTCCTCGATGGCGGTTCGCCGTGGTTCGGCCAGGGGCGGTCGAGTGAGGAACTCGCGCTCCCCTCACTCGCCAAGCACCACGGCACCGAGCTGGAGCGGCCGTGGCGGGAGCAGCCGGAGGAGTTCCGGCGCGCTGTGCTCTACGGCACCGGCGGTGCGCAGATCGATGTCGTGTACACCGGCAGCAACCGGAGGAAGGGCACCGAGCTGACGTACCGGACCAGGCGCGCGCTCGACGGGGCCGTCGCGGAGATCGAGCGGGCGTACGCGGCGGCCGGCCCGGAGGCCAAGCCGATCTACCTGCCGTTCCTGGACCGGCGGGAGTGCCAGACGTGCGCCGGCACCGGCCTCGGCGAGATCGCGCGAACGGTGACCCTCGGCGGGAGGACCTTCCGGGACGTCACGGACGACCGGGTGTACGGGGTCCGGGAGTGGATCCGGGCGGTCGACACGGGACTCAACGAGGCCCAGCGCAGCGTCGGTCAGGTCCTGGTCCCCGAGCTGCACGATCGGCTCGACCTGCTGATCCGGCTCGGGCTGGGACACCTGGAACTCTCCCGAGGCGCGCCGACGCTCTCCGGCGGCGAGCTGCAACGAGCCCGGCTGTCGGCGCAGATCAGCACCGCCCTGACCGGCCTGACGTACGTCTTCGACGAGCCCGGGGCCGGGTTGCACCCGGTGGAGAAGGACCACCTCTTCCGGATCCTGGTCGAGCTGCGCGACGCCGGCAACACGGTCCTGCTCGTGGAGCACGACCCCGACCTGATCGCACGCGCCGACTGGATCGTCGACATCGGCCCCGGCGGCGGCCGCGACGGCGGGCAACTGATAGCCAGCGGCCCGCCGGCCGAGATCGCGCACCACCAGCGATCGGTGACCGGCCGGTACCTGCGGGAGCCGGACTACCGGCTACGCCGCACACAACGACCACCCGGCCACGGCGACAGCGATGGCGACGGCGATGGCGACGGCCACGGCCACGGATGGCTGGTGCTGCACGACGCCGTCGCGCACAACGTCTCGGCCAGCGAGGTCCGGATTCCGCTGCACCGGCTCACCTGCCTGACCGGGATCAGCGGCAGCGGCAAGAGCAGCCTGCTGCACCGGATCATCGCCGACTCCGTCGCCGCCGTACTCGCCGGAGAACCGCCGACCGCGGTCAGCAGCATCACGGGTCTCGACGCGCTGCGCTGGGTCACCGTCGCCGATCAGCGGCCAATCGGCCGCACCCCGCGATCCAACCCCGCGACATACACCAAGGCGTTCGACCTGATCCGACCACTCTTCGCCGGCACCGACGCGGCCCGCAGCGCCCGGCTCAGCGCCTCGGCATTCTCCTTCAACTCCCCCGGCGGCCGGTGCGAAACCTGCCAAGGACTCGGCCGGGTCAAGCTGGACATGCAGTTCCTCGGTGACACCTACCTCACCTGCCCGCAGTGCGACGGCCGCCGCTACGGCCCCGATGTTCTCGCCGTCCGCTACCGTGGTCTGGCCATCGACGAGGTGCTCACCACCACCGTGGCCGACGCCGCCACCCTCTTCGACGAACCGCCGCCGCTTGCCGCACTTCTCCAGGCCATGGTCGACGTCGGCCTCGGCTACCTCACGCTCGGCGAGAGCGGCACCGCCCTCTCCGGCGGCGAGGCCCAGCGGTTGAAGCTGAGCAGAGCGATCGTCCGTGGCGGCGGCGGACGCGATCCGGGCCTGGTCATCCTCGACGAGCCGGTCACCGGCCTCCACCCCGCCGACACCCAGCGGCTGGTCGGCGCCCTCGATCTCCTGCTGGACCGCGGGCACACGGTGGTCATCGCCGAGCACAACCCCCATGCTGCCGCCAGCGCCGACTGGATCATCGACCTCGGTCCCGGTGCCGGCGCCGCCGGCGGCCGGATCATCAACGAAGGCCCACCCGCACTGGTCGCGCGCGGCACGGGCCCCACCGCGCCACACCTACTGCGCCTCACCACATGATCCGCACCCACCGGGAAGAGCAGGCCGGACCCGAACAATCCCGCCGGGACTGCGGGCACGCTTCTGCCGCCGGCCGCGCACAACGCGCCGGAAATCGAGGTACGTCGGCGGCTCGGCGCGCCGCCGAACATGCGGGGTGGCGGCCGGCGGGCTGGGCCGACGAGCGCTCGCCCGACCGGACGTTCGGCGATCAGCAGACGCGGCCCGACAGTCAGCCCGCCGAAGCGGGCCCGCTCATCTCACGCGTTGACCGCTCCTCGACCCCGCGCAGTAGGTGTTCTCGGGATCTGTCGCCGGTACGGCAGAGGCGATCGATCTGCGGCGGCCGAATCAGTAAGGCTTTCTATCCTGGCCTCGGCAGCTGGGCAGTTGAGGGAGCGGTGCCGGCTACGAGAGCCGGGCCAGGAATTCTTCGATCGCGGTACCGACGTCGCCGAGGGCTTGCGCGTAGTTCCGTAGCGGTCCGGGTGGCCGCAAGCCGTGATCGCCGCCGATGATGGTGACGACCCTCTTGCCCGTTGCCGCGGCGATGTCAGGTAGCCAACTGGGGTCGCCGGTTCCTCCGACAAGAAGTGTGGGCGCGGGGTTTCGGCCGATCGCCTCGGCTATGAGCTCGATGTGCAGGAGCGGCGTCAGCCAGATCGCTGGGAGTTGCCGCTCGGCCGCGAGCATGGCGGCATAGGTACCGAGCGACTTCGCGATGATCACGGGCTGCGCGGCGGGTGCCGCGCTGGACAACCGGTGTAGTGCCGCAGAGACGTGCGCCCGAACGAATGGTTCCGGCCCGATGTCGAGCAGGCCGTCCGGAACGGTCCAGGTCACCGTCTCCACTGGTACGTCGCGGTCGGAGAGCCCCTCCCTGGCAAGGTCAAGCAGGGGTGCCTGCGCACCGTAGCCGAGTCCGGGGACGACCACTCCAGCTAGCATTCGATGACTGTAGCGACCGAAACCCAGCGCTCCACTGTCATGCCGTCTGGCGGGTGCCGGTGCTGACAGTGACTGCGGTATGACTATCTCCCGTTCCCGGTGCTGCCTCCCCCGATCGCGTTCCAGGGTCGCAACACGAACCGCTCTGCCTACCGTCCATGTGACAGAGCCTCAGTTCAGCAGGCGCTGGGCCCAGTAGACCTGCTGATCCGGTCCCACGCTGATCAGGGCGACCAGCAGGTCGCTGACCGCAGCGGGCGCGGCGGCGACGGCCCGCTCGGGTGGCGTTCCCGGACGCTGCGGGTGCAGCACGAAGACGAAGGTCACCGGTGACGCGTCGACCGACGACACCATGACGGCGCTGCCAGCGCTCACGAACCCGCCGTCGACCTTGCGCATACCGATGCCCTGTAGCCAGGGATAGCGCTCCTCGGCCCGGCCCAGGGCCTCGTCCGAGCCGGCGCCCACCTCGTCCGGCCGCGCCGACGTCACGGTGATGAAGCCAGGCATGCGGCGGGTACCCTTGTCCAGCACCACGATCCGGAACGAAGCGTCAACCTGAGGATCGGGCGGACGTTCCCAAGCCACCCGGCCGAGAAAGATCTGGTCGCCATCGCCGGCCCGCTCCGTGTTGCCCTGGCTGAACGCGGCGTCCGCGGTGGCCTGGTCGACCAGATTCAGCGTCGCGGTCGCGGCCAACACCTCCGGCCCGTACGGCGGCAGGCTGCGCCACCACCGCCAACCGGCCAGACCGCCTACCCCGACGAGCAGCACCACCACACCCATGATCAGACCTGCCCGCTGCCTCATGCCTGGCAGTACAGCACGCCATCACCACCATCGATCGGTGCGACGGCAGGGTCGCGCCGTCGCGGTGCAGCGACCTGCCGAGCACCCGGGACGGGAGCCGTCACGCTCCCTGGCCGACTCCCCCGTGCCTGGCGCTGGCTGACCGGGGTTGGCCGCCGCGCATCCGGTCAGTGCGACGCTCCGGCGAGCAACCGGCGCGCCTCGCCCGCTCCGATGTCGGTACGCGCGCCGCAGAGCGGGTTGGTGCAGTAGAGCACGTGCTTCGTCCGGACCCGGAACAGCGGCACGAAGAAGAGGCTGAACCGGGTGACCTCGCGCACCAGCAGCATGCTGCCGGACTGCCCGCAGACCCGGCAGGCCATCGGGACCAGCCCCAGCCGCTCCGACTTGGTGCGCAGACCGAAGATCAGAAACATGCGGTACCCCTGTTCGCCTGGATCGCGTCCCGTGCGGGTTCGCCGGGCTCTTCCACGGTGATACCCCGATGACAGCCGGCTCAGCCCTGGACGGCGGTCCAGGTGGCTCGGAGCCCGGAGCAACAGCGCCGACACACGGTAATGCCGATGAGCGTGCACCGAGCAGGCATACGTGCACCGTCAGCTACCGGTCGGGTGGCTGCTAGCCTCGCTGCCCTATGACACGACGATTCGGTGACCGAGCGACGTTCGCAGTGGAAGTAGGCGAGATGAAGTCGCCAGCGCTCCGCGTCGTTAACCTGTGGGCGGCCGACAAATGGCTGACCACTGACGATGACGTCACCTACGTCCCGTCTATCTCTTGGTACATGCGGTTGGATGCGCAGCGGGTGCGCCAACGCGACATCAGGCCTTGCCCCTTCCCGGGCCTTGCGCCGGAGGAGATTCTCCGGTTGCTACACGGGGACGAGACCGACTTCCGGGAGCAGTTCTGGTTCATGCGGTGGGGCCAGTCCGTCGACAACGTGTCGGCGTACGCCTACCTGGACGACGACCTGGTGATCATCTTCCGGTTCTGGCGTGCGAGGCATCCCTTCCCAGAGGACTTGGGCAAAGTCTTCGTCGCCAGGATCCCACCTGACGAGTTCGCGGCCATCGTCGAAGAAGCAGCCAATCTGCTGGACGCCGGCTCGTCGGCAGAAGATCCAACGAGCGGTCCTCGCCAAACCAGCGAACCCGAACAAGAACACTAGGGATATGTGGATCGAGGTGAAGGCATCAGGATCTACCGCAGAAATCGCGTTGCCGACACCACACTAGCCTCACTGGCCAGACCGTTGCGTCACGAAACTTCGCCGCGCGGTCGATCCGGACAACAAGCATCTGGTGTACTACCAGTCGCGCCACTCGTCGGTGAGTCCGCTGCCGTCGCGTCCCCGGCGAGCGGCCAGTGCGTCCACATCGACGCCCGCCGCCGTCATGACGACGTCGATGTACTCGCAGAGTTCCTCGCGGGTAATGGTGTCGATGTGGCCTCCGAGTTTTTCGTCGACACCGTTGAGGGCGAGCACGGCCCGTTCGACTGCGGCCCAGACGGCCGGGTCGGCTGGGGTGGTTCCAAGCTCGGCGACGTCTCGTTCATACGCCGCCAGGGCCGCGTCGACGCCAGCGACGAACTCCGTCGGCCATGCGGTCGCCGCATACGCCTCATTACGAGGCAGCGTCCCGGCGCCGACCGCCTCCTCCTGTTCGGCCACTTCGCGCCGCCATCGGTCGGTCAATCGCTCGGTGACAGACGACACAGTAGGTGAAGGGCCTACACCTACCGCGGCGCTCGTAGGGTGACCGTCGATGCTCGGCCGGTCGGTTCGTGGCGGTCAGGACGGGTTCTCCCAAGAGGAGCCAACTCGGCTCTGGGGCTTCCGGAGATCAACCAGCGTCGCGGGCACCACGCCTACGATGAGACGGTCGTCGAAGGAGGTGCGGGTGGGTTTGTTCTCGCGCAAGAGCAGAGCCATTCGCTCGGACGTCGAGCAGTCGCGGGCGACGTACCAGCGCGCTCTGGCGCTGTTCGATCAGAGGCGCTGGTCGGAGGCAGCCGACGGGTTCGCCGAGGCAGCCGGCGCCGATCCGGGCTCGTCGAGCTGCCGACTGTTCCTCGGGGTCTCGCTAACCAACGCCGGTCGGTGGGAGGAGGCACTCGAGCCGCTGCGCGCGTGCCTCGATCTGCGACCGGAGTACTTCGAGGCGCACAACGCACTCGGCATGGCCCTCGGCAAGCTCGGCCGCTTTGCGGAGGCCGACGAGCACATCGTGCACGCCGCGCGCCTCGGCCACCCGCAAGCGGCGATCACAATGCGGCGGCGGGGTATCGACTACTGCCGCGAGTGCCACCGGCCCGTGCACCGGACGGAGCCGGCGAGCGTTGACGTCAACGTGATCTCACCCAAGGTCGGCATGCAGTGCACGGCCTGCGACGAGGTGTTCTGCGTTCCTTGCCTGATCGGCGACGCCGACTCGGCGTTCAACGTGCCGTGCCTTCGATGCGGCGGCGAACTCACCCTGATGGAGCTGGACCGCTGAACCTAGCGGGCATAGCCGCAGCAGCCACTGTCGCGCCGACGTGCCGAGAACGTCAACGGCCGCGTGTATCGTCCAGACGAACCACCCGCCGGATCGCCCGGCACATGTTCCGGCATCCGCTTCTGCCGCAGACAACGCGCGGTTGATACGGCAGCCGCCGTTCGTGATCAATGAACTCATTTCAACGTGGCCAGGGCGGCGACACCTGACGCCGGCCAACGGCCCGGATGCCTCGGTCCGATGCCAGCTGCGCGGCCCGCGTCTCCAGATAGCGCTGCTCGGGCCGGCTCAGGGTGAGTCGCGCCGCCAGCCGGTAATGCTCCTGCGCCCCGGCCCGGTCGCCGGCCAGCTCCAGCAGGTGGGCCCGTACCGCCGCGGTCCGGTGGTGCCGAGCCATCAGCGGATCCTCGGCGATCTGGTCCAGAGCGGCGAGCCCGGCTTCCGGGCCGTCGACCATGGCACGCGCCACGATCCGGTTCAGTGTGACCATCGGGCTCGGGGCGAGTGCGTGCAGCATCCCGTACAGGGCGAGGATCTGCGGCCAGTCGGTGTCCTCGGCGCGCGCCGCGTCGTCGTGCACCGCCGCGATCGCAGCCTGCAGCTGGAACGGGCCGATCGGGGCCCGGGCCAGCGTGTGGGTGATGATCGCGACGCCTTCGGCGATCGCGTCCGCGTCCCAGCGGCGCCGGTCCTGCTCGGCGAGCGGGACCAGGGCGCCGTCCGGCCTGGTACGAGAGGGCCGGCGTGCGTCGGTGAGCAGCATCAACGCGAGCAGCCCGGCCACCTCCCCGTCGTCCGGCAGCCGCCGATGCAGCTGCCGGGTCAGCCGGATCGCCTCCCGGGTCAGCTCCACCCGGTTCAACGCGTCGCCGGAGCTGGCCGTGTAACCCTCGTTGAACGTCAGGTAGAGCACGTGGCGGACCGCAGTGAGACGCTCGCCGAGCTCGCCCGGCGCGGGCATCTCAAACTGGCTGCCGGTGTCGCGGATCCGCTGCTTGGCCCGGCTGATCCGCTGGCTTACGGTGGCCTCCGGCAACAGCAGCGCCCGGGCGATCTCCGCGGTGGTGAGCCCGCCGACCGCCCGCAGGGTGAGCGTGACCTGCGCCGGCACGCTCAGTGCGGGATGGCAGCAGAGCAGCAGCAACGCCAGCTCGTCGTCGCCGCGGACCTGCGGCACGGGCTCGAGCCGGACCGCCTCCTCGCGGCGGCGGCGGGCCGTCTCGTTGCGTAGCAGCTCCACCCGCCGGCGGCTCGCCACGGCGATCAGCCAGTTCCGCGGATGCTCCGGGATGCCGGACTGCTGCCACTGCCGGACGGCCGCGATCAGCGCCTCCTGCACCGCGTCCTCGCAGGCCTCGAAGTCGCCGTAGCGGCGCACGACGGCGGCCAGGACCTGCGGCGCGCAGTCGCGTAACAGGTCCGGCAGCCCGGTCACAGCTCCCATGTGCTCATATCGAGGATCGGGCGCACCTCGACCCGGGTGTACGCGGCGTCCGGCGCCTTTGCCGCCCAGGCGACCGCCTCGTCGAGATCCGCGACGTCGATCAGGTAAAAGCCGGCCAGGTGCTCCTTGACCTCGGCGTACGGGCCATCGGAGGTGATCGTCCTACCGTCGCGCACCGAGACCTGGGTGGCCAGGGCCGGGTCGCCCAGCCCTTCGCTGACCACCAGCACGCCGGCCTCGCGCATCTCCTCCGTCAGTCGCAGGTGACCGAGGCCGAAGTCGGTCCGCTGCTGATCGGTCAGAGTCTCCCAGACGGCCAGCGACTGCGGGTTCGACTGAATCAGGAGCAGGTATTTCATGGCTTCTCTCCTTTTCTCTCGTCTGGATGTCGAAACTGGCCGGCCCGGCTTCGACATCCCGGGCGAGAGAGAAAGGTAGGACCTGTCATGGACGAGATCCGGGAAGTCATCGAGGGCAAGGCCGCGCTGCTGCAAGAGGGTGACGCCAAGGCCATCCTGTCGTACTACACGCCCAGCTTTGTCGAGTACACCCTCGCCCCGCCGCTGCGCCAGCCCGGCGACGGCCGGAACCCGGCCGCGCTGGAGGCCTGGATAGCCACCTTCGAGGCGCCGCCTCGCCGCGAGGTCACCCAGTTGGAGATCACCACGGACGGCGACGTGGCGTTCGCGACCAGCCTCGACTGCCTGACCGCTGTGCCTCGCGGCTCGACCGAGAGCTTCAGCCTGTGGTTCCGAGTGACGCTGGGGCTGCGCCGCATCGACGGGCGCTGGCTGGTGACGCACGAGCACGAGTCGGTGCCGTTCGAGATGGACGGCTCGTTCCGCGCCTCGATCGGGCTGACCCCCACCAACTGAGGTCGACAGGGGCGCCGGGCCTGCCTCCGACATCCGTCGGCGGCAGGCCTCGGCCGGAGGCTGGCCTCAGGCTGCCTGGGCTTCGCCGCAGCGAGCGCTTCGCGTTATCTTCCTTCGATACCGGCCGCGAGCGTCCAGGTGTCGGCGTACGGGTTCCGGGTGCAGAGCCAGGTACGCCGGCACGCACAAGCAACCATCGACGTCGGCAGTGCCTACGGGTGGCCGACAGAGAAGGAATCGGCCGAGGCGTGCGGCTAACCAACTACCCGACGTAACGATGAAGGCGGTCCGGTGACGTGCGGATCTGCCGATGAGCGTGCGCACCGTATCGTGCCAGCCATGATCGAGGACCCTGCCCCGACGACCCGCAATCGACGCGGCACCGGTGCATTCGTACTTGCGTGCATCAGCCTGGTGCTGTCGCTGATCGCGTGCGGTGGGGTCGCGCTGACCGCCAGCACCAACGAAATCGATCTGTTCCAGTCGAGTCCGCAGGTCGCCAGCGCGGCTCAGGTGGAAGCCATCGCCCACGTGACCCTACCGCCCGGAACCGTGCTACTCACCGCCGCATACAGCAACGGCCTGGAAACCCTGCTTTCGGCGAAGTTTCGTATACCCCGGACTGAGCTCGATGCCTTCATCGCCGCGGCGAAGTTCGCTGTGGCTCCCGTACCTGGGCTTCGGGCAGTCGAGGCGAAACACAACGTCGGTGGCGGCAACCTGTGGGACCCCGAAACCGCCAAGACCGTCTCCGGCATCGCCGAGGAGCAACCAACCGCCGACGGTACATGCCGATCAGTCCTGTTCAACCTCGACGCATCGGACGCTGTCACCGTGTACCTGTATGCCTTCCGCGGCTGAGCCCTGCGGGCATCCTCTATTGTCGCGAACCGATCGCTCCGTGGGCGCATACGGCCAGATCCTGCCCGCATACGCCCTGCGCGATGTCACGGCCTCCGTCTATGCCGAGATCGCTCAATGGTCCGGCTGGCTAGAGCTGGACCGGGTGTTGTCGGAGGTGGAGTTCCAGCGGTTGCGCACCGAAATCGGCGGATGGGTGACGCAGGACCGCGCCTTGCCCGAGGTCATCGAGACGTTCGGGCCCCCGTCGCTGTGGATCGGCGGAATTGCCGCCTTCGGTCCAGGGCTACGTCACATCCACCTGACCGACGGCCGTCGGAATTAGCAGGCATCCTCGCATGCCGCCGTCGTGTGCTCCGGAGGATGTCACGGGTCGCTCGACCCAGTCGGCGTCCAGGGGACCATGGATCAGCGTACGGTTCGGGCATGCTTGCCGGCGTCCCGCGACCGTTGATCTTTGTCGACATCGACGGTGTGCTCATCCCGTTCCGACCCCGTCCAGCCGCCGGCGCCGACCACCGTTTGGGTAGCGGTGCGGGACACACTCCCGACCGTTCGGGCAATCCGCTACTGGATCGTCTCGACCCCGAGGATGGCCACCGCCTACTCGCGTTACCAGGGGACCTAGTCTGGGCGAGCACCTGGATGGCCGAGGCGAACGAGGTCGTCGCGCCCCGACTCGACCTTCCCGCTGCTCCCATCGTCGACTGGCCCGACGCCGACGAGGAACCACCACGCGGCGTGCACTGGAAGACCGCACCCTTGGCCCGGTGGGCGGCAGGACGACCGTTCGTCTGGCTCGATGACGAGACCACCGACGCCGACCGACGATGGGTGGCCGCGCACCACCCGCAGCCAGCGCTGCTGCACCGCGTCGACCCGCATCTGGGACTGACCGGTACCGACCTCACGGCAGTGCGCCAATGGCTCGATCAGCTGAACGAGACCCGTTGATCGACTGCGCACATCTGCCGCCGTCCGAGTGTGGCCGCCGCCGGGCGGCGCGTTCGAGCCGGTCAGCTCACACGGGCCCGTCGAGATAGCCGACGTCCGTGGAGCCCGACGCAACCTGGACGCGATACCCCCAGCGCCGTAGAGCCCGGGCGACCATTGCGGCGCCGGCCGGGTTGGCGGAGTGGACGTTGATGACGCCAACGTCGAAGGGGCGATTTTCGAACGCGGCCCGTTACAGAACCTCCACGACCGGCCAGATCGTGTCGTCCCCGCCCAGGTCGTGGTCCAGCCACAGCTCGTCCAAGCGCCGGTCCCGGTACCGATCGAGGAGTTCAACACCGACAGCGCTGGTACGGGCCACCTCGGCACAACGGCCATCCACGAACGAACGAAGGTCATCGACCAAGACAATCGATCGGCGGGCATCCACACGAAGATGATGCCCGGTACCGTCATGATCCGACATCCGGATTTGCCGCCGATCGGGCGGCGTCCAACTGCTACGCCTTCATGGAGGCCTCCAGTTCGTGGCGGGTGAGGGCGGCGCGGAGCTGTAGCGCTTCGGCGGCCAGGTTCTCGTGGCCGCCCTGCTCGCGGTCGAGGGCGCAGACAACCGTCTCGACCTGGGCGCCGATCGCCCGGAGTTGGCGGCACGACGCCAGTAGTGCCCCTCCGGTGGTCACGACGTCCTCGATCAGCACCACGCGCCGTCCATCCACTGGGCCGCCTTCGGCAATCTTGCCGGTGCCGTACTCCTTGGCCTGCTTGCGCACGAAGACGGTTGGCAACCCGGTCAGCTGGGACATCACGGTAGCGAGGGGGATCGCGCCCATCTCCAGCCCCGCCAACACGTCGCACTCGGGCAGCAGGACCACCATCGCCTCGGCCACCTCACGCAGAACCCCCGGCTCTCCCTCGAACAGGTACTTGTCGAAGTACTCCTCGCTGACCTGTCCCGATCGGAGACGGAAACGTCCGGTCAAATGGCAGGTGTCGTAGACACGGCGGGCGAGTGGGTAGGTCACAGGCTCAGCTTCTCACCCAGTCCGACTCGGGGAAGCATCCCTGCCGACTCGGGGAAGCAATCTTCGACCGTAGCTCTACCGATAAGCCCGAAGGCCTCGACTGCCGCAGAGCACACGCGGCGCCTGGGGTTGTTCGTCGGCACGGATGGCATCGACAAGCTGGACGCCGCACATCAGCCCAAGCCGGAGGTCGCCAGCGCCGCCCAGGTGGAAGCCGTCGCTCACGTGACCCTATCGCTCGACACCGCGCTCTTCACCGCGGCGTTCAGCACGGAGCGAGAAACCTACCTCCCGGCGAAGTTCCGCATGCACGCCCCGAACTCGACGCCTTCATCGCCGAGGAAAAACACGATGACTCCCGCGCCGGGGCTTCGGCAGTCGACGCCGGACGCAACGTTGGCGGCGGCAATCTGTGGGCGCCGAAACCGCCTGAACCCCGCACCACCATGCGCTACGACCGCGCCCGCAAGAACCTCGACCGGCTGTCGCCCTGATCTGCCTCCGCCTCTGCTTGTACGCCTGGACCTCGACGCACCGATCACGCTGGGTCGAGGCCAGCCCCGGTATGGCTTTCCTTGCGGACAAGCCGAATTGACTGTAGTCGGTGTGTCCGGGTCTCCCAGACCGGCTGCTGAGGCTCGTCGTTGTGCACGATGATGTCGACGTGATCGGTCGGGCGAACCGTAGCGAAGTACAACTGTTGGGCGGGGATGTAACGCTCGCGCCAGCGCCGCTCGACTTCGGCCCGCGATAACACCCGCCGCTCCCGGATCACGGCACGATCGACGGTCTTCTCTAGCGCGGTCGAGACGAAGATGCGCAGATCCCACCGATCGATCAGTTCCGGGCGCATGAGGAAGACGCCGTCGAAGACCAGTACGGCGTCGGCGGGGGCGGTCGTGACCGGCGGGGACAGCACAGCATCCGCTGTGCGGTCGTAGACCGCGGATTGGAAGCGCCGATCTCCGCCCGGACCGAGCGGATCGAGCAGAACCTGGTTCAGCGCCTCGTAGTCGTGGGTGTCGAGGTAGCAGCCTTCCGCCGAGTACTCGCCACGCGGGTAGCGCACTGCCCGGGGGAAGAGGAAATCGTCGATCGTCGCGCGGATGACGTGGCGGCCCAGTGTGCCCAGAACAACGGCCAGTTCGTCGGCGAGCGTGGTCTTGCCTGCGCCGGGCGGTCCGTCGACGGCAACCCGCGTCGGGTGCGCGACTGTGACGGCCCCGACCGCCTCGGCCAGACGGCCGAGCACCTCGTCGCGGGTGTCTTGGTCCATGTCCTGCCCCGTCCCAGTCCCGCGAAGGTTGCTCACGTCGACCCGACCTTACGCCCACCGGGCTCATCGTGGTCCGTAACCACACCCGGGCGAGCGGAACAGCCAAGACCAGCGATCCGGGTCTGCCGCTCTCGATTTTGATCACCACCATCGAGACCAACGAAGAGGTACAGAAGAGCATCTCCGTTGACGAGTTCGCGCGCCTGGCAAGGGACGAATGCTGAACTCCGGCACCGGGCTGCAACGCGGCCAACCCCTCCTGGCCATCTCAAGGACCGATCATTCCACCTGAGTGATCCGTCTTCGCTGCCGTCGGCGGGCGACAATCCAGATCAGCGGACACCCGGTGCTGGCCCGTCGACCGCAGGGCCACGCTCGGCCCTGTCGGACACCGTGAGAAGAACGACGACCAGGATCAGCAGCCCGGCAACGGCGCCGAAGTGGTTCTGCTGCGCCAGTACCCACGGCGGTTCCGGCGGCGGGAACTCCGGCGTCACCGCAAAGGAGAAGACCGCCTTCCACGACCCCCACGCGAACAGGAACCCGGAAGCCAGCCACGACAGCAGTAGGGGCGCCCGGCCGGTGTGGCGGGTCAGCGTCCACGCGCCCCACGCGGCGACCAACGCCCACACACCGCTGTTCAGGGTGAGCAGGTGCCACTGCCCGTCGCGGCTGTCGAGCGTCGCCCCGTTCAGGCCGATCGTCCCGCCGAACCCCCAGAACAGTTGCGGCAGGCCGAGGAGGACGCAGAGCGCCGCTGCCAAGCGGGCCAGGGTCACCCGTACGCCATGCCGCGCAGAAAGACTCCTGCCGGAGAACGCCTCCGGCCACCGCCGTAAGGCGTAGACCGGAGCGGCGATCGCCATACCGAGGGCGAACCCGGCGAACGACACCGCCAGCAGACCGACCTCCCAGGCAGTCATCGGTGCCTCCGTAGCGGTCTCGCCGGTGTTCGTGTTCACCAGCGCGAGAATCGGGATGAGCGGGATCATCGGCACCAGGAGGCCCATCCCGATCCAGCCCGGGAGCAGCATCAGCCAGGCTGGCACCCGCGCGCCCCATCGCTGCGCCAGCGCGAGGCCCAGCAGTATGGCCAGCCCCGACATCGCCACCGTCAGCCCGTTGACGGCCGCCCAATTCAGGTGGCTCCATGCACCCTCGTGCAGTCCGCCGCCGCGCAGCCCGTCGATCGTCCAGAAGATCTTCATGACGAAGTACGGCGCCATCGCGAACGCCGCGCCGTACGCTGCTATCCGCCCGACACTCGACCAGTAGCCCCCCGTTGTCGTGCCCGGGGCGTGGGCGACCCTCGACGCCGCGGATGACCGCGACCCTTCTGCTCCGCCGGTCACCGGCAGTGCCGGCCCGGCACCGTCAAGCCGTTCCTCTCTCCGCATGCCGCCCACGCTAGGTTCGGGCCCGCCAGCCGGCCTCCCCCGCGAACGGGAGCGGCCTCCCGCTCGGTGGTGACCCGCTGACCGGCCCGAACTTGACCAGCTGCGGTCGTTTCGGCGGTAGACGAGCAGCCGGTCGGCGCAGCTCGGTTCCGGCTACGCCGCAGGTCTCGGAAGTGAGGTCGGCGGGCAGGCCAGCACACCGCCGACGCGACTGCCTGCTCCGCCGTTGCGTTTCGTCGGGAGACTGTCGCATGTAGCCCGGGGTCATCCGGGCGTTCGAGGCGGGAGGCGACACGGGTGCAGCTCTGGATATTCGTCGCGCCGGGCGAGACGTCCGACATAGTCGAGCTTGCCGAGGAAACCATGGCGCTGGGCGACCGGTTGCTGGAGCGCGCCGCCGACGGTGTCGCCTCGGTGCGCCACGGTGACGTACCGGCCGGTGGGGGGCCCGTGGACGCGTTCGCCATGGGCGCGCTGCTGGTCGACCTGGTCCCGGCGGCGCTGCCTGTCGTGATCGGGCTGCTGCGGGAGTGGCTGGTCGGCCGGCCGGTGCCCTCCGTCCGGGCCGTGATCGACGGTGATGTCCTGAAGGTGGGCCGGGCGTCGCGCGAGCAGCAACGCCGGACGGAGGCGTTCCTACGGCGCCACGGTGGCTGAGGACGCCCCGCCGCACAGGCCCTTCGCCCGGGTGACCGGAGCCGGCCGGCCACCCGCCAGCGCCGTCCATGGCCGAGCCCGCGTCTCACCGTGGATCGAAGGCGTGACGCGAGTGGGGTCAGGCTGACGGCCTGACCCCACCGATCGGTTCGGCTCCGGTCAGCCGAGGTACCTCTCCCACGGGCCGGTGATGGCCAGGGTCAGGCCGGGATCCTGCATGTTGACGAAGAGCACCTTCCCGTCGGCGGTGAAGGTCGGCCCGCAGAACTCCGAGTCGTTGAGTTGGTTGCGGGCGATCGCGTACGTCGGGCCGCCCGGGATCGCGCTGAGCACGTGGGAGGCGCCCGAGCCGTCCTCGGCGAGCACGAGGCTTCCCCACGGGGTGACGGTCACGTTGTCCGGCCCGTCGAAGGTGAGGCCGTCGTACCTGACCGGCGTTCCCTCCTCCGACGCGGTCTGGTGTGGGAAGTACGTCACCAGCTGGATCGTCTGGGCCCGGTAGTCGTAGAACCAGACCATGCCGTCGTGCGGCGCGGCGTCCGCCGGGAGGTCACCGTCCTCCCAGGCGTAGGAGTTGACCACGTACACACCCTCGTCGGTGCCCCACACGCCCTCGAACTTGCGTCCCCGGGTGACCTGGCCGTCGGTGAACTGCTCGCGTACCGGCGTGGTCCGGGCGTCGCGCTCGGGCACCTCGATCCAGCGTACGGGGAAGGGGCGGCCGAGCTGGGCGGAGGTCAGGTAGGCGACGTCCGGCAGCACCGAGCCGTCGTCCATGATGATCTGCATCGCGGCGAGTACGCCTGCGTCCGGGGCGAGCCGGGTGAGCACACCGGGACCGAGCTTGACGCCGCGCGGGGCGGTCCAGCGGTAGAAGAGGCCGTTGGGCCCGTCGGCGTCCTCGGAGAGGTAGATCCTGGTCCGGTCCTTGTCGATCGCCAGGGCCTCGTGGGCGTACCGGCCGAGGCACCTGATCGGCCGTGGGTCCGCGCTGCCGTCGGCCCGGACCTCGAAGACGTACCCGTGGTCCTTCTGGAATGTGCCGGACCGGCCGCCCTCCTCCCAGGCGTCCCCGGCGCGGTCCTCGGTCTCCTCGCAGGTCAGCCAGGTATCCCACGGGGTGGGCCCGCCCGCGCAGTTGGCGACGGTCCCGGAGAGTGCGACGAATTCGCCGAGGTTGCGGCCCGAGCGGTCGGTCCTGATCACGGTGCAACCACCGGCGTCGACGGCGCCGGGATCGTAGACAGTGCCCTTGACGTGCGGTACGCCGAACTCGGCGCCCGGATCGATCTCGTGGTTCTGGATCAGGGTGTAGCGGCCCCGGCCGGCGTCGTAGACGGCCATGCCGTCGTGGTCGGCCGGGGTGAGTCCCTGGCCGCCGTCGAGCCGGGTGACACCGGTCCGGGTGACCACGGCGTAGCTGAAGCCCTCGGGCAGGGCCAGGATTCCGTCGGGATCGTCCACGATCGGCGGGAAGGGCACGTGACCGGCCCCGACCGGCGGGCGGGGCCGGCTCGGGTGAGCCTGGGCCAGGGACGGCAGGCCACCGGCGACGGCAAGGCCGACGCCGACGCCGCCAGCGAGGAAGGTACGACGAGAGGGACGCACGTGGGTTGGCTCCTGTTCAAGACAAGTACGACGACTTGCCAACCAACTCCTGCGGACCGACGGCGACGCGTCATCCATACGATGGATCGATGACATCGCGGTGAAGGATCAGGGTTCTTCACGCATCGCCCAGGCGACGACGTATCACCCAGCGACCGCGCGGCCGGGTCGATTCAGGCACCCGACTCTCGCCCGCGGCGCGACGCGGTGGCCGCTTCGTGCCGGGCCGGTGGCTCGGGCGTCAGCGTCAGCCTCCGCGCGGTGCGGCGGTGGACTCCCGGACGCGCAGGGACGGGCTGATCACGACCCGGTGGGTGGGGCGGGCGGGATCCGCGAGGCGGTCGGCGACCAGCCGTACGGCGGCACGGCCGATCGAGCGGCGCGGCGGCCGCACCGCGGTCAGCGGCGGGCTGAAGAGGCCGGCGACCTCGTCGTCGTACGCGACGATCGAGAGGTCGCCGGGCACCGACAGCTGTCGCTCCTCGCAGTGCTGCACGAGGGCGATCGCCTCCGCGTCGGCGTGCACCAGCAGCGCGGTCGTGCCGGTCGCCAGGCAGCGGTCGAGGACCTCGTGGAGCAGGGCGTCCCGCTCCGGCGAGCGCGAGTCGGGCAGCACGACCTCGACGGTCGACGCCGGGTCCAGCCCGCACTCGTGCACGGCCTCCAGCCATCCCCGGCGTACGTGCGGGCGGGTGGGGCTGTCGGCGTCCAGCACCACGCCGATCCTGCGGTGGCCGAGGGAGGCGAGATGCCGCACCGCCATGGCGGCACCCAGCGCGTGGTCGGTGACCACCGACTCCATCACCGCATGGTGGGCGCCGACCGTGGCCGTACGCTCCAGCAGCACGGCCGGGACGCCCTCGTGGGCCAGCCAGTCGATGGTCCGCTCCGCGGTCGAGGTGTCCATCCTCGGCGCGATGACCAGCCCGTCGACGCCCATCCGGTCAACGAGACGTTCGAGCTGGGGTTTGTCGTCGTCGGTGTCGTACGAGGAACCGCGCAGCACCAGCCGCATGTCGAGCTCCCGGGCGGCCTCCTCGGCACCCCGGGCCACGTCGGGCCAGTAGTAGTCCAGCGACGGCACGAGCATGCCGAGGGTACGTCCACCGAGGGAGTTCCGGCCGACGGGCGGTGCCTCCTCCGACACCGGGGCCTCGTCCGGCGTGATGAGTGCGACCCCACCGTGTACCCGCCGTACCAGCCCCTCGGCGGCGAGTTGGGCGATGTCGCGCCGGATGGTGATGGCGGCGGCGCCGAGCGCCTCGGAGAGGTCGGAGATCCGCATGGCTCCGTCGCGTTGCAGCGCAGCCAGCAGCTGCTGACGGCGGGCGACCTGTAGGGGCGCCCGGTTCTCCACGGGGCTGGTGCCACTGCCGTCCAGGGTCATCTGTTACCTCCAGGGAACACGTCATACCACCGCACGGCCGGCGAGGCGGTCTCCGGACCATGGTTCCTCGGATGGACAGGACGGTCATGAACGGTTCTGATCGTATCAGAGCGATTATGACACCACGGCTGGCGTCGAGTCTGATCACCCAGCCAGCCCCGGGGCCCAACGGAGTCCGCGCGGACGACGGGTCGACGCGCTCCGTCCCTGCTGAGGAGAGGCTCCACCAGCCGCGACGGCTGAGCCGGCCCAGCAAAGGCGCACAACCTCCGTGCGCTCTTGTGTTCGTTAATGTTCATCTCG
The DNA here is from genome assembly GCF_003030385.1 of Plantactinospora sp. BB1. NCBI lineage: Bacteria > Bacillati > Actinomycetota > Actinomycetes > Micromonosporales > Micromonosporaceae > Plantactinospora > Plantactinospora sp. BB1. The sequence continues at coordinate 650,167 of NZ_CP028159.1, forward strand.
GTTTGATAACGTCATTGACTTGCTCGGTTGTGAGCGTTTTACTTCGGAAACCCGGCCGTTGCCTGTACGTCACATCTGCGGTCGACGCCCAGTCGCCACTTGCCACGGAGGCGGATCGATGCGACAGGACCCCGGATGATCCCCGACAGCACCGACCAGACGGCAGCGCGGCGGCGCCCGGCCGCCGGGACGACAGCGAGCTGGGGCCGCGACGACTGGCTGGCCCTCGCCGACCGGATGCTCGCCGCCGCCCGGCCGTTCACCTCCGCCAATCAGGCTCTCGTCAGCTTTCCCGGCCCGGAGGGCGGTTACGGCCGGGCCGTCGACGGCCTGGAGGGCTTCGCCCGTACGTTCCTGCTGGCTGGTTTCCGCATCGCCGGTGCCCGGGGAGCAGGCGTCGACGACCTCGTCGACCGGTACTCGACGGGCATCGCCGCCGGCACCGATCCGGCCTCGCCGGAGCGCTGGGTACGGCTGGACGAGCACCCGCAGGCGAAGGTGGAAGCCGCCTCCATCGCGCTGATCCTGGACATGACCCGCCCGTGGATCTGGGACCGGCTGCCGTGCACGGTGCGGGAGCGGGTGGTGGACTACCTGGCCCCGGCGGTCGGCGACCACACCTACCCGCGGATCAACTGGGTCTGGTTCCGGCTGGTCGTGCAGACGTTCCTGCGCTCGGTGGGCGGGCCGCACGCGCTCGACGAGATGGCCGAGGACCTGGCCACCCACGACAGCTTCGCCCGCGCCGACGGCTGGATGTCCGACGGGCCGGAGCGCGCCTACGACCACTACGTGGGGTGGGCCCTGCACCTGTATCCGACGCTGTGGGCCCGGATGGCCGGCGCGGCGGACCTGGCCGCCGAGCGCCGCGAGCGGGATGTCGCCGGCCTCGACCGGTGCCTGCGGGACGCGGTCGCCCTGGTGGGCGCCGACGGGTCGCCACTGATCCAGGGGCGCAGCCTGATCTACCGGTTCGCCGCCGCAGCGCCGTTCTGGGTCGGCACGATCGCCGGGGTACCCTCGGTCAGCCTCGGCAGGTTGCGCCGCGCCGCCACCGGCATCGTGCGGCACTTCGTCGACCACGGCGTCCCGGCCGACCGGGGCCTGCTCACCCTCGGCTGGCACCGGCCGTGGCCGAGGCTGGCCCAGTCGTACTCCGGCCCCGGCTCGCCGTACTGGGCCAGCAAGGGGCTGCTCGGCATCGCGCTGCCGGCCGACCATCCGGTGTGGACGGAGCCCGAGCGGCCGCTCCCGGTCGAGGAGCACGACACGGTACGCACCATCCGCGCACCGGGCTGGCTGGTCTCGGCGACCCGCGCCGACGGGATCGTCCGGGTGGTCAACCACGGCACCGACCACGCGCTGGACGGCGCCACGGTCGGCGACTCCCCGCTCTACGCCCGGCTCGGTTACTCCACCGCGACCAGCCCGGTCCTCGCCGAGAGCGGCTGGGTCGATCCGCTCGACCAGTCCGTCGCCCTCGTCGACGGCGCGGGCCGGGCCACCCACCGCGCCGGCATGCGCCTACTGACCCTGCGACTCCACCCAGACGGCGACGACGCCGGCAACGACAACGCCGGCAACGGTGGCGACGGCAACGGCAACGGCGGCAACGGCGATGGCAACGGTGGCGGCGTCGGCGTGGCCGGGTCGCGTGCGCTCGCCCACTGGGTCGACCCGGAGCCGGGCCAGCGCGACCACGGCGGCGGGCGTACGGGCCGGTTCCGTCCGGCCGGGCAGCTCACCGTGTACTCGCTGGTCCGCGGCCCCTGGGAGCTACGCCTGACCCGCGTCGACGGCCTCGCCGACGGCGTCGAGGCGGCTGCGCTGCGGCTGCGGATCGGCGGCTGGGCCGTTGCCGGTGCTCCGACCGCCGACTGCGGCGGCGGGGTGGCGACCGTGACCGGCGCCGGCCTGACCAGCCGGTTGGCGGCGCTCCGTGGCGCCGGAACGGCCGGCGCCACCGCCGTCCCGGAGGCCGGCGCCACCACCGTCCCGGACGGTGGGCCGCTGGCCGGCGGACTGGTCGTGCCCTGGCTGGACCATCCCGTCCGGCCCGGCGAATGGATCGCCACCCTCGTCGAGCTGTCCGGGGAATCGGCGGCCACCGCTTTCGACCGGCCGTGTCGGGCCGCGCTGGACGAGGACGCCGACGGCCTGCACGTGCTGGTCGACTGGCCGGACGGCGCCGGCACGGAGATCCGGCTGGACACGGGGCAGCGCGGACACCCGCCCGGCGACCGGCCCGGACCCGGGGCAGTGGCCAGGTCCGCCGTCAGGCGACCTGCTAGCAGTGCGGGCCCGCTCGGGCCCCTGACCTAAGGAGAAAGGGATGAAGCGCGCGATACCGGCCGTCATCGGCGCCGCCACGGCGCTGACCCTCGTCCTCGCCGGTTGCGGCGGCGAGGACGAGCCAGCCGACCCCAACGCCCCGGTGACGATCAGCCTTGCCGGGTGGAGCCTCTCCTCCACGCCGGAGTTCAAGACCCTCGCCAACGGATTCATGGCGACGCACCCCAACGTGACGGTGGAACTCAAAGAGTACGACGCCGCCAACTACGACACCCAGATGACCGCCGACCTCGCCGCGGGCACCGCGCCCGACGTCTACGTGCTGAAGAATCTCAAGAACTTCTACACGTACCAGAGCGGCGGGCAACTGCTCGACGTCTCCGACACCGCCAAGGACCTCGGCTCGGTGCCGGCGCTGGCGCCGTACCAGGTGGACGGCAAGGCGTACGCCGTGCCGTACCGGCAGGACTCGTGGGTGCTGTTCTACAACAAGGAACTGTTCGGCAAGGCGAAGGTCGCCCCGCCGGACGGCAGCTGGACCTGGGACGACTACACCGCCGCCGCCAAGCAGCTGACCACCGGGCTGAGGGCCGCCGGCTCGAAGGCGACCGGCGCCTACCAGCACATCTTCCAGTCGACCGTGCAGGGCTTCGCGCTCGCCCAGACCCCGAACGCGGACCTGCTCTCCGGCGACTTCGGCTACCTGAGGCCGTACTACGAGCGGTCGCTGGAGCTACAGGCCGTCGGCGCGCAGCCGACGTTCGGCACCGCGAAGACCAACAAGCTCACCTACCAGGCCCAGTTCGGCAAGCAGCAGGCCGCGATGATGCCGATGGGTACCTGGTACGTGGCCGCCCTGCTCAACCAGCGCAAGAGCGGCGACGCCGACAGGTTCGAGTGGGGCATCGCCCCGGCGCCACAGTTCGACACATCCACCACCGGCACCGCCGCCACGCCGGTCACCTTCGGCGACCCGACCGGGATGGGCATCAATCCGAGGATCGGCAAGTCGAAGGTCGCCGCCGCCAAGGCGTTCCTCGGGTACGTCGCCGGTCAGGACGCCGGCAAGGCACTGGCCGGGATCGGCATCACCCCGGCCCAGGTCACCGATGCCGTCACCGCCGCACTGTTCGGGCTGGACGGGGTTCCGCAGGACGACCTGTCGAAGTTCGCGTACGCCACGCACACCATCAAGCCGGAGAACCCGGTGTCGAAGCACACCGCCGGCGTGCAGAACGTCCTCGACGAGACGCACTCGGTGATCCTCTCCAACAGCAAGGGCGTGGAGGCGGCGCTGAACGAGGCGCAGAACCGCGCCAAGAACGAGGTCATCAAGCAGTGACCCCCGTGGCGGGTCCGGCGCGTGCCGTGCCACACGCCGGATCCGCCTCCGAGCCGAACGCTTCCCGGAGAGTCTCAATGGCAACGATGCCGCAGACGCGGCCCAGACGCAGGGGATCGGTGTGGCGTAACACGCTCGCCGGCTGGTCGTTCATCCTGCCGAACTTCGCCGGCTTCGCCCTGCTCACCCTCGTACCCGTCGTGGTGCTGTTCTATCTGGCCTTCACGAACTGGAACGTCTTCGGGGTGGCCGAGTGGACCGGTACCGCCAACTTCCGGCGGATGTGGGGCGACGCGAGCTTCTGGACCGCGCTGCGCAACACCGCCTACTACACGGTGTTCCACATCCCGCTCACCATGGCGGCATCGCTCGGACTGGCGCTGCTGCTCAACCGCAAGCTGCGTGGCGTGCGGTTCTTCCGTACCGTCGCCTTTCTCCCCTACATCACCTCGATCGTCGCGATCGCGGTGGTCTGGAACCAGCTCTTCAGCCCCGAGTACGGCCCGGTCAACGCCTTCCTGGGCGCCGTCGGGATCGGTCACCCGCCGGGCTGGACCACCTCGGCCGACTGGTCGATGCCGGCGGTCATCATCGTCGGCACCTGGCGCTACATGGGCTACTACATGCTGCTCTTCCTGGCCGGCCTTCAGACCATCCCGACCCAGCTCTACGAGGCCGCCCAGCTCGACGGCGCCACACCCTGGCAGCGGTTCGTCAACGTGACCATCCCAGGGCTGCGCCACACCACCTTCTTCGTCACCGTGATGCTCACCATCGAAAGCTTCAAGGTCTTCGACCTCATCCTCGTGATGACCGACGGCGGCCCCGGACAGTCCACACTGGTGCTTTCGCAGTACATCTACCAGAAGGGCTTCGAGGAGAACCAGTTCGGCTACGCCTCGGCGGTCTCCATCGTGCTGTTCGCGATCTGCTTCGGCATCACGGTCATCCAGTTCATGGTCAACAAGCGGAGGAACAGTTGACGACCGTGACCGACCTCCCCGCGCCCGCCCCGGCCGTCACCGTACCCGTCGGCGGCAGGCCCACCCGCCGACGCGTCCCGGCACGTCGCTGGCGGATCGCCGGGTACGCCGCCCTCGCGCTCGCGGCGGGCGGCCTGCTGCTGCCGTTCTACTGGATGGTGGTCGCCTCGCTGAAGACCAACAACGACGTGTTCACCATCCCGATCCAGTGGCTTCCCGATCCGGTGGTCTGGCACAACTACCTCGACATCTGGCAGCGCTCGGACGTGACGACGTGGCTGAGGAACACCCTGCTGCTCTCGGTCGTCGTCACCTTCCTACAGGTCTTCACCGGCAGCTTCGCCGCCTACGGCTTCGCCCGGATCCGCTTCCCCGGCCGCAACCTGCTCTTCCTCGCCTATCTCGGCACCTTCGCCGTGCCCTGGCAGTCCTACATGATTCCGCAGTTCATCCTGATGTCGAAACTCCAGCTGTCGAACACGCTGTGGTCGATCGTCGCGCTCCAGGCGTTCGGCGCGTTCGGTGTGTTCCTGATGAAGCAGTACTACGAGACGATCCCGGAGGAGTTGAGCGAGTCGGCCCGGGTCGACGGGCTGACGGAGTTCGGCATCTACCGGCGGATCATGCTGCCGCTGTCCCGGCCGGCGCTGGCCAGCCTGACCCTGCTCACCTTCGTCACCACCTGGAACGACTATCTCGGCCCGCTGATCTACCTGCGCAGTCCCGAGTTGCGCACCATCCAACTTGGACTGCGCACCTTCATCGACGAGTACAACGCGGAGTACGCGCTGATCATGACGGGTTCGGTGCTCTCCGTACTCCCCGTCGCGGTCATCTTCCTGCTCGGCCAGCGGTACTTCGTCGAGGGCATCGCCACCACCGGACTGAAGGGCTGAGCGGCATGCGTTCGCGCCACAACACCATCTCGGCCGTCTTCGACGGCGTCTGGCTGGCGCTCGTCAGCAACCTGCTGCTGGTGGCCGGCTGCCTGCCGCTGGTCGTGCTCGCCCTGACCACGGAGGCGGCGCGGGCCTGGCCGCTCTACGCACTGGTGGCACCCACCTGCGCGCCCGCGCTCTGCGGGGTCTTCGCGCTGATGTCCGCCTACTCCGACGGCACCGGCACCGGCCTGCTGCGCACGTTCGGTCGCGCCTGGCGGGCCACCGCCCGGCCGGCGACGTGTTGGGCCGCGGTCGCCACGGCCATCCTGGTCGTGCTCGGCGTCGACGCGTACGCGGTGTGGGGTCACCGGGCCGGGGCGCTGACGCTGCCGATCCTGGCCGTGCTCACCGTACTCACCGCCGCCACCGGGCTGCTGGGGCTGGTGGCGATCGCCGCGCGACCCGCCGCACGGCTTCGCGACGTGGCCCGCGCCTGCGGCTACCTCGCGGTGCGCCGCTGGTATCTCAGCGCCGCGTCGCTGCTGGTCCTCGCACTGCTGACGCAGCTCTTCGTGGCCCGGCCCGCGATCGCGCTCGGCGTGGCGGCCGCACCGCTGCTCTACGTCGTCTGGGCCAACAGCCGGTTCAGCCTGCGTCCCGCGCTCGACCCGCCGACGACGGCGCCGCAGATCACCTGAGCGGACGCACGTCGACGGCCCCGGCGCCCGGACCGGGACACCGGCGGCACCGGCCCCGGACCCACGAGGAGGAAGAGCATCCATGACGGCGACCGACGTCCGTCCCGGCCCCGACGCCGAAGCGATGGCGGCCGCGGTGGCCGCCGCGATACGTACCCTCGACGCAAACATCGACAGCTTCGCCGACCGGTATCCCGCGGACACCACCGTCGACAACCGCTACCCGCTGCGGCCGCCGACCGCCGGCCAGCCCTCCGGCGCCAACGTCGGCTGGACCACCAGTTTCTGGCCCGGAATGCTCTGGCTGGCCCATGACCTCACCGGCGACGACCGCTACCAGCGGGCCGCCATGTCGCACGTGCGGAGTTTCGCCACCAGGGTCGCCCGGGGCATCGACCTGGACACCCACGACCTCGGGTTCCTCTACACCCTCTCCTGCGTCATCCCGGCCCGCCGTACCGGTGACCCGCGCGCCCGGGCCGCCGCCCTGGCCGCCGCCGACCACCTGATGACCCGGGTCCTCGAACCGGCCGGGATCATCCAGGCCTGGGGCGACCTGGACGACCCCCGCCAGCGCGGCCGCACCATCATCGACAGCCTGATGAACACTCCGCTGCTCTTCTGGGCCAGCCAGACCACCGGCGACGGCCGCTACGCCAGCGCGGCCCGCCGGCACAGCGCGCAGTTGCGCCGGCACATCCTGCGCCCGGACGGCACCACCTTCCACACCTTCTACTGGGACCCGGAGACCGGGGCGGCACTGCGCGGCGAGACCGAACAGGGCCACGCCGACCACTCCTGCTGGGCCCGTGGCCAGGCCTGGGGCATCTACGGATTCAGCCTCAACCACCGGTACACCGGGGAGTCGGGCCTGCTCGCCGCCGCCCGGACCTGCGCCGACCGCTTCCTCGCCCGGCTACCCGCCGACCACGTCGCCTACTGGGACCTGGAGTTCGGTGACGGCAGCCGCCAGGATCGCGACAGCTCGGCCGCCGCCATCGCCGCCTGCGGCCTGGTCGAACTCGCCGACAACCTCACCGACGCGGACGTCGCCCACCGGTACCGGTCGGCCGCCGGCCGGATCCTGCGCTCCCTCGCCGACGGCTACGCCACCGACGGCGGTCCGGCCTCGAACGCGCTGATCCTGCACGGCGTCTACGACAAGCCCAAGGGGATCGGCGTCGACGAGGGCAACCTCTGGGGCGACTACTTCTATCTGGAGGCCCTCACCCGCGCCACCATCCCCGACTGGACCAGCCCCTGGTAACCGCCGCCGCCCCCGACCAGCCCGCCACCCCGGAAGGTGATCATGGATTACCGTTACCACTGCACCATCCCCGCCGCCGACGGCCGGAACACGCTGCCCTTCAACCCCTGCCGCCTGCTGGACTTCAGCCTGCTGCGGCTGCCGGCCGGCGGCTCCTGGACCGGCGACTCCGACGGCCGGGAGATCCTCGCGGTCGTCCTCGGCGGCACCGCGAGCTTCACCGTCGGCGAACACCTCTTCGCGGATGTCGGCCGGCGTCCGGACGTCTTCTCCGGCAAGCCGCACTCCGTCTACATCCCTGCCGGCGCCACCGTCACCGTCGAGGCCGTCACCGACGTGGAGATCGCCCTGCCCAGCGCGCCCAGCGACCTGGCCACCGATCCCTACGTCATCGCACCGGAGCAGGTCGCGAGCGGCCGGTGGGGCGCGGCCAACTTCGGCCGTACCTACCACCAGATCCTCACCGAGATCTCCCAGCCGGAGCTGCCCGCCCGCCGGCTCATCGTCGGGGAGACCTACACGCCCTCCGGCAACTGGAGCACCTATCCGCCGCACCGGCACAGGGTCGACAACCTGCCGGCGGAGGCCGCGCACGAGGAGATGTACTACTACCGCGTCGACCCGGCCGGCGGGTTCGGCATCAGCCGGGTCTACACCGACGAGGGTTACGAGGAGAACGCCACCATCCGCGAGCACGTGATGCAGATGATGCCGGAGGGCTACCACACCGTGGTCAGCGCGCCCGGCTACACCACCTATTTCCTGTGGTTCCTCGCCGGCACCCAGCGTACCCAGGGTGCCCGTGAGGACGCCGACCTGGCCTGGGTGGGCCAGACCGTACCGACCCTGCGCAGCATGGGCCTGTAGCGATGGTCCTGGACACCTTCCGGCTCGGCGGCCGCGTCGCCCTCGTCACCGGTGGGAACCGCGGCATCGGCCGGGCCATCGCGACGGCACTGGCCCAGGCCGGCGCCGACATCGCCCTGCTGGGCCGCACCGAGCCCGCCGACACCGTCACGGCGGTCGAGCGACTGGGGCGGCGGGTGCTGGTCGTACCCGCCGACCTGTCCACGGCCGGGCCGGCCGCGCTCGCCGACGCGGTCGAGGCGGTGGTCGCCGGACTCGGCCGCCTCGACGTGCTGGTCAACAACGCCGGCATCATCCGCCGCGCCGCCGCGCTCGAACACCCGCCCGAGGACTGGGACGCGGTGCTCCGGGTGGACCTCGACGCGGTGTTCCAGCTGTGCCAGGCGGCCGGTCGGGTCATGCTCGGCCAGGGGTACGGGAAAATCGTCAACGTGGCGTCGATGCTCTCCTACCAGGGCGGCATCCGGGTCCCGTCGTACACCGCCGCCAAGCACGCCGTCGTCGGCCTCACCCGGGCCCTGGCCAACGAGTGGGCCGCTGGCGGAGTCAACGTCAACGCGATCGCCCCCGGCTACATCGCCACGGACAACACCGCGCCGCTGCGCGCCGACCCGGACCGGGAACGCGCCATCCGGGAACGCATCCCGGCCGGGCGCTGGGGCGCGCCCGAGGACCTCGCGGGCGCCGTGGTCTTCCTCGCCTCCGACGCCGCCCGGTACGTGCACGGCGCCGTCCTTCCGGTGGACGGAGGCTGGCTCGCCCGATAGGAGTGCGGATCGTGGAGTCAGATCGACTGTTCAGCGCGCAGCGGCAGGAGCGGCTGCTCGCGGAGCTTCGCGGGAGTGGTGCGGTACGGGTCCGCGACCTCGCCCGCGAGCTGGGGGTCAGCGAGCTGACGATCCGCCGCGACATCGCCGCCCTCGCCGAGCGCGGCCTGGTGGCCAAGGTGCACGGCGGTGCGACGCTGCCGTCGGGCAACAACACCCTCAGCCAGCCCCGACGGGCCGCCGTCCGCTTCACCATCGGCATGGTGGTGCCCTCGCTCGACTTCTACTGGCCGCCGATCGTGGCGGGTGCCCGCGCCGCCGCGGCGGCGCTCGGCGTCACGGTGCAACTGCGCGGTTCGAGTTACGATCCGGACGAGGACCGCCGCCAGATCGGCCGCCTCGTCGAGGCCCGGCAGGTCCAGGGCCTGCTGCTCGCACCGAGCCTGGACGGCGACGACGCCGACGAGATTCTCGAATGGATCGGCCAGCTACCGGTGCCGACCGTCCTGGTCGAACGTCAACCGCGTCGGTGGACGCCCGGCACCCGCCAGATCGAATGGGTACGCAGCGACCACTCCCTGGGTCTGGAGATCGCCGTCTACCACCTTCGGCAGCAGGGGCATCGACGAATCGGTCTGGTCCTCGCGCAGGGCAGTCCGACCTCGGAGCACCTGGGGCGCGCCTGGCGGACCGCCGCCACCGATCCCAGAACCTCCGGCGCCCTCGTGTTGCAGGAGACGGTCACGGCGCCCGGGGAGCGGGACGTCATCGTCCGGATCCTCCGGCACTGCAGGCTCGCCAGGATCACCGCGTTGATCGTCCACAGCGATCCGCACGCCATCGCCGTCGCCCAGTTCTGCGCCGAGCTGGGCATCGCCATCCCCGGCGACCTGGCGATCGTCTCCTACGACGACGAGATCGCCCACCTCGCCGATCCGGCGATCACCGCCGTCCGGCCGCCCAAGAGCCACGTCGGGCGGCTCGCCGTCGAGCTCATCGTGTCGCGTCTGCTCGACGGCGAGCGGCGCCCTCCACACCGCGTACTCCTCGCGCCCGAACTGGTCGTCCGCGGATCGTCGCTGCCACTGTCACCACTTCACTAGCGGGCTGGCGAATGACGTGGGTGGCTGTGGTTCCGGCAGGGTGGCGGAGTCGGAGGACAGCGACCGGACGCCGGCCTACCGACCTCTCCGTTCGGATCTCGCCCTGACGTCCGGACGAGGCGACGGGCCCGAGGGCCGGCTCACCGGCGAGCGACCGTGCCGTGCCGGCAGCCGGAACAGGACACCCGGGTGATGCCGGACCAGGTGTTCAGGTCCGGGCTCGTCGCGGTCCAGATCCCGCCGTTGGTGTAACGGTCGATGTAGATCCGCCAGGTACCGTCGTCCATCCGGAGCACCGACGGCCCCTCGTGTCCCGCCGTCCAGAGCGCGGCACGCTGCACCCATCCGCTGGTCAGGCCCGCCGTGGTCGTCCAGTGTTCGATGTACTTGGACGTCTCGTCCTTGACGAACGCGTGATACGTCGCACCGTCCTTCACGACGAACGTGTCGATGTGGTTCGTGCCGAGGCCCCACATCTGCGCCGGACCGCTCCACGAGGTCAGCGTGCTGTTCTGCGCCGTGTAGACGTACGGCCGGAAGCAGGCCGAGCAGGTCGTCTGGGCGACGCTGGCGATGATCCGGATCGTACTGCCCTCGACGAAGAACTCCGGTGCCCAGACGAAGCGGGTGTTGGCGATGCCCGAGGCCACGCTCGCGACGTGTGTCCAGGACGTCAGGTCGGTACTCGTCGCGACGTTGAAGTGGGACGAGTTCGTGGTCCACGACTGGACCGTGTATGCGATGTAGTACCGGCCGTTGTGTCTGATGATGCTCGGATCGCGCAACACGCCGGTCGGCCCCCGGTAGTTGGTGTCGGCGAGGACGCTGAAGCTGGTGCCGTTCGTCGACTGGTAGACCCACAGTTCCTGGTCGGCGGCACCGTCGCCCTTGAAGGTGGTGTACACGTAGCTGCTGGCAGCACTGGCCGGGCCGGCCGGCACGGCGAGCAGACCGGCCACCAGCATGAGCACCCCGACCAGTGCGGCCCACCATCGGCCACGACCGGACACGACCGTCTCGTCGGTTACCACTTCGGCTACCTCCTGGGAATCTCGTCGGAGAGCGGGGATCCCGGATCCGACCTCTGTGAGCGCTCACATCGGGGGGAGGGTCTCCCCTGGTACGCGACCGAGGGCCGGTGGCCTGAGGTTGGCCTCCGAGGGCTGCAAGGGTTATGAGCTCACGGTCGCAGGCCGGGCATCCGCGTCGGCGGGACGCCATCGGTGGTGCGTTCGGCGTTGCGGAGAAGTGTTAGCGATCACATCGGACCCTGTCAACCCTCGAAGACTGCCAATCCTCCCCCCGTACCGCTCCGTGCGCCGCAGCCGGTCCGGCGGTCGGAGCCGGCCACCGGCGGTCGGTGCGCGCCGATGGTGGCGTCGGGCTCCGGCGAGGCCGACCACCGGCAACGGCCTTCGACGCTCATCTATAGACTGGCTCCGACGTTCCAAGCCTGAGCTGGGCAGATGATTCTAGCGCGGATCGGACACGTCGCGGCAGCCACTGATGTTCGTTTATGAATGTCCGTGGATGAATCGGTTCGAAGTATGGCGCGCTGGTTGACGCTCGATTACCAAGGTGTTGCCGGACCGTCAACACCGGCGACCTGGCTGGCCGGTCGGAGGCCGGCGCCAGCACCGGAGGGCCGGGGCCGGGACGTGCCAGGCGGCACAGCAGGGCCGGGCCGCCCGCCCGACCACACCGGACGATCAGAAGGGACACAGCAGTGAAGAGGGAGAGGCGGTTGCTATCGCTGGGGCTGTCGCTCGCCGTCACCGCGGCGGCGATCGTGACAGCGGTGGCCGGGACGAGCACGCCCGCCCAGGCGGAGCCGGTCACCATCACCAACGGGACGCAGTTCAGGGACACCAGCGGCAACCTGCTACAGGCCCACGGCGGCGGGGTGCTCAAGGTCGGCAGCTACTACTACTGGTTCGGTGAGAACCGCAACGCGGACAACACCTTCCGCGCGGTCTCCGTCTACCGCTCCACCAACCTGCGCGACTGGGAGTTCCGCAACAACGTCCTCACCCAGTCGTCCGCGTCCGAGCTACAGGTCGCCAACATCGAGCGGCCGAAGGTCATCTACAACGCCAGCACCGGTCGGTACGTGATGTGGATGCACAAGGAGAACGGCTCCAACTACAGCGAGGCCCGCGCCGCCGTCGCCTCGTCGGCCACCGTCGACGGCAACTACACCTACCACGGCAGCTTCCGGCCGCTCGGCCAGCACATGTCCCGGGACATCACGCTCTACAACGACAACGGCACCGCGTACATGATCTCGGCCGCCGACGAGAACTACGACCTGCACATCTACCGGCTGACCGCGGACTACCTCAACGTCGCCACCCTGGTCGGCAACTTCTGGAACGACGCCCACCGAGAGGCACCGGCGATGTTCAAGCGGGGCAGCACGTACTTCCTGCTGACCTCGGCGGCCACCGGCTGGAACCCCAACCAGGCCAAGTACGCCACCGCGTCGAGCATCTCCGGCCCGTGGACCGGCTGGACCAACGTCGGGGACTCGACGACCTTCCGGTCCCAGCCGACGTTCGTACTCCCGATCCAGGGCAGCTCCACCACCAGCTACCTCTACATGGGCGACCGCTGGGCCGGCGCCTGGAGCGGACCCGTCAACGACTCCCAGTACGTCTGGCTGCCGATCACCTTCCCGTCCAGCACCAGCATGCGCCTCGACTGGTACCCGTCGATCACCATCGACGCCAGCACCGGCACCATCACCGGCCAGTCACCGCCGTACTACCGGATCACCGCCCGGCACAGCGGCAAGGTCATGGACGTGGTGAGCAGCTCGACGGCGAACAGCGCCGAGGTCAAGCAGTACGGCTGGAACGGCGGCGGAAACCAGAAGTGGGAGTTCCAGGACGCCGGCAGCGGCTACTTCAGGATCGTCAACCAGAACAGCGGCAAGTGCCTCGACGTCGCATCCGCCTCGACCGCCGACAGCGCGAACATCGTCCAGTACACCTGCGGGAACGGTACCAACCAGCAGTGGCAGTGGGTCGCCACCGGCAGCTACTACCAACTCCGGGCGCGGCACAGCGGCAAGTGCCTCGACGTGGTCAGCAGCGGCACCACCGACGGCACCGACATCACCCAGTACACCTGCGGCAGCGGCACCAACCAGCAGTGGACACGCACCCAGTCCTGAGAGCCGGCACCGGTCCGCGCGCCCCGGGCGACCCCGGTCGGCACGGGCGTTCGCCACCGGGCCCGGACGGCGACCCGGAAGGTGGCCGCGATATCCGATCGTCCCCGACCCCGTGGAGAAAGGCGGAGAAGTGATGACCAGAGCACCGATGTGCTGTCCGCGCGGCGCGGAGAGGTGGTGACGATGACCCGGACAGTCCGAGCCGCGCTCGCCCTCACCACCCTGCTCGCCGGCACCGTGATGCTCGCCCAACCGCCGGCCCGGGCGGCCGCCTGGGAGACGCTGATCGACGGCTCGTCGTTCGCCGACCGCAACGCGCTGATGGCCGAGTGGAACTTCCGCTACCCGTGGGGCTCCGACCACAACGGCAGCGCCCGGATGTACGCGAGCGCCACCGACACCAACCACGTCTACCTCTCCCCCAGCGGACAACTCAACATCAAGGCCACCCGCATCACCTGGGACGAGGGGACCAGCTCGGCCGACCCACACCTGCCGATCCGGTACCACTCCGGCGCCATCCACGCGAAAGATCAGGTACTCGTCAACGACCAGTTCCCGAACTACGAGGTCCGCGGCGAGTTCCAGGCACCGTCGAGTCGTGGCACCTGGCCGGCGTTCTGGCTCACCGGAGCGAACAGTTGGCCGCCGGAGAGCGACATACTCGAATACAAGGGCGACGCGCGGAACTGGTTCAACACCTACGACGGGGCGTGGGACAACACCATCGTCGGTGTGTCGAACCCGGGCGCGTGGCACGAGTACCGGGTCTGGATCGCCAAGGTCAACGCGACCGACGTCGACATCCACTACTACCTCGACGGTCAGTGGAAGGGTCAGCACCGAGGGTCCAACTTCGTCGGCAAGCCGATGTGGCTGATCATCAACCTCCAGATGGAGGGCTCCTCCGGCTCACCCGGCCCGACGGCGGAGACCCTCTACCGCGCCCGCAACGTCTACCTCGGCCGTACCCGTAACTGACGACCCCGGCGGACCGGGACGTGGGCGCGGCCCGCCGGGGCCCACCAGCCGGGGCCGGTCCGGGCGACCCGTCGGCGTGGCGTCCGGTCAGCGCGGCGATCGTCCAGGGGGCCGTCCCTGATCCCGGCGCATGTTCGTCTATGTCTGTTTGTGAACGAGTCGGTTCGGAAGATGGTGTGAGCGCTCACATTAAATTAAGAAGATGTTGCTGGAGTGTTGCGGCCCGCCGCCACGGCGTTTCCCGTCCCGGGTCGGCCCCACCGGTGCACACCAAGAGGAAGGACGAGACATTGACAACGCAGCAGGGCATCCAGATCGGCCGAGGCATGCCCGACCCTCGACCCGACGAGGTACCGACATCCCGTCGACGACCACTCGGTCGCGTCCTCGTCGGCGCCCTCGCCGCGGTGGCGCTGATTCCGGTCGCCGCCGTCAGCGGCGCATCCCCGGCCGGCGCGGCCACCAACCAGTTCAGGGGGATGAACTGGGCCGTGCTGGGCGACAACTTCAGCACCGGCCCGCTGGTCGTCCAGGGCCTGAGCCAGTCCGACAGCAACGCGACCGTACGGGCCAAGGCCAACGCCCTCTACGACGACATGGCAGCCGTCGGCGTCAACACGGTCCGGCTGCCGATCAACACCCACACCGTCGGTACGACGTGGTGGAACAACTACCGGGGCGCCATCGACGCCGCCACCGCCCGCGGCTTCAAGGTCATCCTCGCCTACTGGGAGGACGGCGCCGCCTCCGGTGGCAGGATCACCAACCTCGCCGCGTGGAACACGATGTGGTCCCGGGTGACCAACACCTACGGCTCCAACACCAACGTCTACTTCGAACCGATGAACGAGCCCCACGGCTACAGCTCGGCGGACTGGCGCAACGTCGCAGCGAACTGGCTCAGCTACCACTACTCGGCGGTGCCGAGCCGGGTGCTCATCGGCGGTACCGGCTACAGCCAGGACCTGCGGGACGTCTGCAACGACAGCCGCTTCAGCGGGACGCTGCTCTCCTTCCACCACTACGCCTTCTTCTACAGCGCGATGACGTACGACGCCTTCCGGAGCCACATCCAGACCCGCCTCGGCAACTGCGCCTCCCGCGCGGTCGTGACCGAGTACGGCGCACCGATGTCCACCGGCCTCGACTACGCCAACGCGAACAGTACCGACAACTTCGTGCGTCACATCCGCGCCGTCACCCAGGTCATGCGGGACAACCGGATGGGCGGCACCTACTGGCCGGCGCTCGGCGGCAAGCCGACCGGAAGCCTCGGCTACGACCACTACTCGATGTTCGCCCTCAGCGGCAGCGGCACCAACCTGAACCTGACCGTCCGCAACGCCTCCGGCCGCGACCGCATCCGGTACGGCTGGGGACTGTAGCTCCGATCCCCGCCACGGGCGGTGGACCGCGCCGCCCAACGCTCGTCGCCACCTGATCGGCGATTCGCGGTACCAGGCGCCCCGGTGCCGAGCGTCGTGCGTCGTGCTCGGCACCGGGGCGCCGTCCGGGTCGGTGGAGCCACGGGTACCTTCGTGACCGGGCCGGAACCTGGTGCTCGTTACCTCGCGGTGATCGGGTAACCGATCGCGGCGAGGTCCTCCGTCAGGTCGGCGAGGGTGTGTCGCGGGTTCAGCGCCCGCAGCACGGTGTCGGTGAGGGGACGGTGGGCAACGACGTGCTCCACCGCCGCCCGGTCCGGCTCGATCTCGTAGTAGTCGGCGGCGAACTCGACGAACCGGTCGACGATGTCGTCGAGCAGGATCTCGAGCATCCCGGACCCGTCCGGCCCGCCGTCGTCGAACCCGCTCGGTGGCGGGAAGGTGATGCCTTCACCGGCGTGCCAGCGGTCGTCGCCAACCAACCGCCACAGCACCGCGGTGGCGACGAACCGCCCGGCCTCGTCGCAGAAGGCGGGCTCCTCCACCAGCGGACGAAACACCACGGGGAGCCCGTCGAGCAGGCCCGGCCACAGCTCGTGGTCCGGACCGCCGTAGGGCGACATCGCCGACTCGTGATCGAAGACCCGGATGAACGCGCCGTCGGCGGTGAACACCACGGCCCACTCGTCGCCGCTGCCGTTGCTCATCAGCGCCGCCTCGTCCGCACCCCAGGCCGAGGTGTAGGCGTAGTAGCCGTCCCCGTCGTCGATGATGCGGTCGAGCACGGCCAGTGCCTTGCAGCGCCGCCGCAGCCGCTCGATGCCGGGCAGTCCGGCGGCGATGTCGTACGCGGTCACCGGGTGACCCTACTTCGGCGGACAGCGCCTCGATCACCTGACCTGACGCGCCCACCTGCGCCCGGTCGCCGCGCGCCCTGCCCCGTCGCCGTCCGCGCCGCACCGCCTCCTTCCGGCGGGTGACCCATAATGGCGCGATGCGGCCCGTTGACGACCTGATCCACACTCCGGACCCGGCATGGCCGGTACTCGAAGCGGAGCTGGCCGCGCTCGGCCCGGCGGTCGAAGTCCTTCCGGTCGATCCGGAGGCCGGTCGGGCTTGCCTGCACCGGCTCCAGGTCACCGCCCGGTCCCGTCTGGGCGCCCTGGCGCTGCACACCGGCGGCCGGTTGGTCGACGGCGGCTGGCTGCGGGTGCTCGGCGGCGGCAGCCCCGAGCGGGGTCTGCCCTCGTTGGCCGAGGCCAACGGCCTACCCGGTGACGGTCAACCGCCCGCGGCCCTGCTGGTCGGCCACGACGTGCTCGGCGGCCGGTTCGAGGTCAGCGGCGCCGATCCGGCCGCCATCGGCCGCCCGGGCGAGCCCGGTGAGGTCTGCTACTTCGCGCCCGACAGCCTGGAGTGGGAGGAGCTCGGCTGCGGGCACGGCGCCTGGCTGTCCTGGATCGCAGCCGGCGGGACGGCCGAGTTCTACGAGTCGCAGCGCTGGCCCGGATGGCGCGCCGAGGTCGAGCAACTGCCGGCGTCACACGGGCTGGCGGTCTACCCGTTCCTGTGGTCCAGCGAGGCGCATGACGACCTCGCCGCCACCGCACGTCGGCCGGCCCCGCTGCGGGAACTGTTCGCGATCCAGGACGAGGCGGCCGCGTTCCTCGCCGCCGATCCAGACGCGGAAGCGGTACGGATCGACGTGCGGTAGCCAAGTCTCTTTGCCGGTCGGTCGCGGGGTCGAGTGGAGGCTCTGTCGGGGGCGTTCGGCGTGGCCCCTGCCGCCGCGTCGTTAGCGTTGGCCGGTGGCGGGCAGCGCCGGCGACCGAGCTGGACCTGATCGTCGCATCGAGCGGTGGTGGTGGTGGCGCACCCCGCGCCGCCACCGGTCCCGGCCGTTCCAGCCGGCGACCCGTTGACCGCCCGGACGACGATGGGAACCGATACGTCGCAGGATCGTCCGGGAGGTGAGCGTCGGATGCGGAACTGCCCGCCCGAGATCACGGAGATCGTCGCGGAGACCGGCCTCGGTGAGGTGGTCGAGCGCTATCGACAGGCGGTGGCGATGGAGCTGAGTTTCGCCGTCACCTGCGGCGTACTCGGGGTGTCCGGGTTGGTTTTCGGCGACGAGGTCGGGCGGGCGATCGGTGCCGGGGCCGGTGGGCTCGGGGTGCTGTTCGCCGTACCCGCCTGGCGCAGGTCCCGCCGTCACCTGTACCTCTGCACCGGTGGCCTGCTCACCACCACCGGGACGAGCACCGTGACCCGCCTGCTCCGCTGGGCCGAGGTCGCGCACGTCCGGGTCTGGACCACCCGGATCTACCAGCTCGGCCCGGTGGAGGAGTTCCCGCGCTGCGTACTGGAGCTGACCGACGGCACGACGCTGAACCTGGCCAGGCCCCCGTACGCGGGCATGGGCCGGCTCGCCGGGGCCGTCGAGCGGGCCGTGACCGAGACGACCTACCCGCGCCGGACCGCGGAGATCGCCGAGACCGGCACCAGCGTCTTTGGCCCGATCACGGTCAGCGCCCTGGGAGTACGCGACGGACGGCGATTCGTGGCTTGGTCGGAGATCGCACGGGTGGAGCGGGGGCGGGTGCGGCTGCGCATCTGGAACCGCGCCGGCCAGCAGGTCATTTCCCGGCAGGTCAGGACGATCCCGGATCTCGCCTGCCTGCTCAGGATCGCGTCCACGGCACGCGGCGGGACCGCGAACCCGGCGAACGCGCTGCCTTGACCCGGGGGGAGCCAGGAGCGGGTTCCGGCGCCGAGAGCGTGCTGCGCTACCCGTCGTCTCGGCGACGGGTGTCGAGGCCACTCGGCTCCGTGACGTCCGGCCAGGCCATCCGGAACTTGCGGGGAGCACCGTTGAGTCGGGACGGGTCTCCGCCGGGCGGTGACACGGTCGCCGTCTCGACGTTGCGGGCTCCGCAGGCGCGGTAGAAGCGCTGCGCCGCCGTGTTCTGCTCCAGGACCCACAGGTACATCCGTGCGGCCGTCGCGTGTTCCAGGACGGCTCGGGCGGCGTGGGCCAGGAGCGTGGAGCCGACGCCGGTCCGCTGGTGGCCGTGCACGACGTGCAGGTTGTCGACCAGGCTGCCCCACCTGGGGTCGTGGTCGAACACGACGTGGACGAAGCCGACGAGTCGGCTCTCGTCTTCGGCCACCACGGTCCGGCTGTTGGTCGGGGCAGCCAGGCGGGCCGACCAGACCGAGTGCCGGTCAGCGGCGACGTCCCCGTCGAGGAAGGAGTCGGCGTAGGCGCCACGGTAGTGCCGACGCCAACTCTCGGCGTGCAGTCGGGCGATCTGCTCGGCGTCGGCGGCGTCGGCGAGACGCAGTCGTACCCGGCCGGTTGGCGTGGGGTGCTGTTCGGGTGCCGTGTCCTGGTCGAAGGAAGGGATCGACGGCACTTGGGACCTCCTGCTTCGCGGCTTGCTCGGCATCGCTCGTGCCGAGCCTGGTCCTCACCCGGAGCACCCCGCCCGCGAACGGAGGGTTGCCGGCCAGCGAGCCGGGGCTTCGCGCTGGCGCTCATGACCTGTGCCGGCGATCGTAGCACCGGCTCGGTGCCGCCGGAGGCGTCGGCGCGATACCGCAGCAGCGCGTTCGAGAGGTGCGCATGCTGACGGGCACCTCTCGCCGACGGGCGTGCCCGCGTCCACAGTGACCCGACGTCGGGCAGGACATATCGATGAACCTCTATGGATGAAGCCACGTCAGTTGCCGGATGTCCGCCGTCGACCGGCCCGGAACGCTGTGCATATGGCGATGGACGTCAACCGCAACGCCCCGGTGGTCATCGAACTGGAGGTCTTCACCCGCGCCGCGCCCGGCACGGTGTGGAACCTGCACACCGACATCGACCGTTGGTCGGACTGGAACCCGCACATCGAGCGGGCGAACCTGCGCGGATCGCTGCGGGTCGGCGCAACCTTCGACTGGCGCATCGCCGGCCTGGAGATCACGTCAACGGTCGCTGATCTCGTACCGCAGCGGCGCATCGCCTGGGGCGGCCGGACACGCGGCATCGACGGCCTGCACGTGTGGACGTTCAGCCCGCAGCCCGAGGGCGTCCTCGTCCGGACCGAGGAGTCCTGGGACGGCGAGCCCGTACGGGTCGACCCGACCAACCTGCGCATCGCGCTGGAGGCCTCGCTGCGTGACTGGCTGAGCGCGCTGAAGAAGACCGCAGAGGCCGACGGCCTGCCGGAAGGAGGATCGGCATGAGCTCCTCCGGGCGGTACGGGTCCACCTCCTCGGTTCTGCTCTTCTCCGGCTTCGGAACCTCCGGTCCCGGCCTGGTCCGGCAGCTACAGAACCTCTATCGGCGACCGGCTGACCGGCAACTCCTGGACGTCGCCGCGGAGGCCGTCGACCGGGCGGTGCACCGGTTCGGCGCGGAAAACGCTCGGCACCTGCCGCCGGACGGGATCCCGCTGCGCGGTTGGCTGCGTAACCAGGCGCCGATCACCCCGGCGGCACTGCGCTCCTCGGTGGTCGAGGGGCTGCTCACCCACCTGATGCACCTGTGTCTGCTCCGGCCCGGATCCCGGGCGGCGTGGTCCGGCCCGGTGATCGGGCTCGGCCACAGCCTCGGCCTGATCTCCGCGGTGGTCGCGGCACTGCGGCCGGACGGCGGCCAGCAGCAGTTCCTCCGGGACGCTCACGAGTCGATGGCGATGACGGCCCTGACCCTGCTGCGCTGCCAACAGGCGGCCGGTGAACCGCACGGCGAACCGGGTCTCGTGCGCCGATATGTTCAGCTCAGCGGCGCCAGGGAGCGGCCAGGGCCGATGGTCGCCGTCTCCGGGCTGGCGGTGGACCGGCTCCGCGACCTGCTGGCCGAGCACCTGACGGAGGGCGGGCGCCCGGTCGAACTCGGCCTGGTGAACGGACCCAGCGACGCCGTCCTGTGCGGCAGTACCAGCGGACTGCTCGAACTGTGGTTCCGGCACCGGACGGCGCTCGCCGGGGCAGGCGTCGGCTACGCCTTCCTGCGCAGTACGGTCCCGTTCCACAACAGCCGGCTGGCGCCGGTACTCGACCACCTGAACGCGGACCGGGCCTGGGCCGGTACGTCGATCACCAGCGCCCGGCTCGCCGCGCCGGTGTACGCCACGGATTTTCCACGGAACCTGCAACGGGCCGGAGATCTCTACGCCGACTGCCTCTCCCAGGTGATCTGCCGGCCACTGGACTGGTCGGCCACGGTGCGATCGGTGATGGCCGAGCACCGCCCGTCGCGGGCGTACGACTTCGGCCCGGGAGTCGCGGTGCGGATGTTCACCCGCAGATGCCTGGAACCGCAGGGCGACGTCCTGGAGTACATCCCGGTGCGGCCGGTCGCGACGGCCTGAACTGCGGCCGCCGGGCGACCGACCCGGAAGAGACCATGAAGAAGGGTTCACGCATGTACGCACTGGTATTTCCCGGACAGGGCACCCAGCGCCCGCGAATGGGCGTCGACCTGTTCCGGCGCTATCCCGAGATCGTCGCCGCCGCCGAGGAGGTCCTGGGCTGGTCGCCGCGCGAGATGTCCGAGCGGGGCGACGTGGCGGAGCTGACCGACACCCGGTACGCCCAGCCGACCGTCTTCCTGGTGAACGCGCTCCGGGCACTCGCCCACGCCGAGGACAACCCCCGCGAGTACGCCGTCTTCGCCGGTCACAGCCTCGGCGAGTTCAACGCGCTGGTAGCCGCCGGAATCCTCGACCTGATGGACGGGCTGCGCCTGGTCCGGGAACGCGCGCTGGCGATGGCGGAGATCCGGGACGGCGGCATGCTGGCGGTGCTCGGACTGCCGGCCGACGAGGTCGAGCGGGTGATCCGGCGCAGCAACCTGAACCAGGTGTTCCTCGCCAACCGCAACAGCGACCGCCAGGTGACCCTCGGCGGTCAGACCGCCCAGCTGGGGCTGGTGTCGCGGCTGCTGCGATCCGCCGGCGCGAGCAACGTGCTGCCGCTGCGGGTCAGCGGGCCCTTCCACACCCCGCTGATGGCTCCGGCCCGGATCCGCTTCGCCCGGACCCTCCGGGAGGTCTCGTTCGGTACCGGGCACACCCTGGTCGTCTCCAGCGTCACCGGCGCGGACTTCGACCCCGGGTCCGCGACCGAACTGCTGACCCGGCAACTGGTCAGCCCGGTGGAGTGGGTGGCGGTGGTGCACCGGCTGCGCCGGCTCGGGGTGACCCAGGTGGACGAGCTTGACGGCAGCACCCTCACCGCGATGATCGGAGCGGTCCGGTGACGGCCGTCGCGGGCGCGGCGGTCTCCGCCGCCACCGAGGTGGTGGCCTCCCCGGTCGGCCCGGTGCGGCAGCTGACCGCCACCGGTCGGCTGGTCAACGCCGACCCCACGATGTACCTGGAGTGCCGGCAACGGCAGGCCCTCTCCTACCTGCGGGCCGTTACCCCGGCGGCCGACCTGCTCGGCTACGGCGCGCTCGGCAGGACCGCCGACTACCACCGGCACTGTGCGATCCAGCAGCAGCCACGGTGGACGATGCGGCAGGACCTGTGCGGCGTTGAGGACCTCGCCGCCCTGGGGTACGAGGTGCAGTGGATAGGACACGGCAACCTCGACCTGCTGCCGAGGCTCCCCGGACTCGTGGCGGCCGGTCAGCCGGTGACCTTCTACGCGCCGGCCGCCGACGTCGGCTACTGGGCCGACCTGATGCGCCGCCGTGGGCGCCCCGACGGCGGCGGGCGCGGCGCGCACGGCGTGATGGTCTGCGGGGTCTCCGAGGACGGTGCGTGGCTGGTGGCCCCGGACACCACCGACGAGGGACCCGATTTCCGCCCCGAGTACCTGGCCGTCGCCGAGGTGACGGCCGCCGCCACCGCCGACCCGGAGCACTGGTTCGTGGACTGCCTGAGCCTGCGCAGGACCGGGGCGCCGCAACCGGAGGTGTTCGCCGAACGCTACCGGCAGGTGGTCACCGGGCTGCGGGACGGGTTCGAGGCGTACGAGGCCCTGCCCCAACTGCTGCTCGCCGACCGGGCCCGCCGCCCCGACCTGGACCAGCAGGTGGCCAGCGCCGACCTGCTGCGGATGCTCGCCGGTTCCCGGAACCTCTTCCACCGGTTCCTCCGGTACACCTCGCACAGCCCGGAGGTGGTGGCCGCGTACCGCCGGCTGGCGGAGCTGCTCTCCCAGTTGCTGGGCCGGTCCATGGGATACCTCGCCGGCCAGGGTCCGGACGACCTCGACCCGTGGCGCCGTGACCTGCGAACCCTCCGGACGGCCGAGGTGACCCGCCTGCGCCAGCTCAAAGCCGAGCTGGCCGCCGGAGCCGTGACGATCACCCTTCCCGGTTGAGCGGGACCGGCCGTTCCCGACCACCACCGAAGGCGAAGGTGCCGAGCATGGACATCGCAATCATCGGTCAGGCCGTCGAGATCCCGGGGGCCTCGGATCCGCAACGCCTGTGGGAGCTGGTGGCGGCCGGGCACTGCCTCACCCGGCCCTTTCCGGCCCGGCGCCGGCAGGACGTCGACGACTTCGTCCGTCACCGGGACCGGACCGCCCTCGGCCAGCAGCCGGAGCTGACCGGACCCGAGTACCACCGGGCCAGCTACCTGGACCGGATCGACCTGTTCGACCACGAGTTCTTCGGGATGACGCAGACCCAGGCGGCGCTCACCGACCCGCACCAGCGGCTCGTACTGCGCACGACGTACCGGGCCCTGGAGGACGCCGGCTACCTGGGCGAGCGGGTCCGGGGAAGCCGGACCGGGGTGTACGTCGGCTTCGCCGCCAATCCCGGCGGCGACTACGCCGAGTACTGGTCCACGATCGACTCATCGGTGAACCAGCTCGGGATCACCGGCAACATCCCGACGATGCTCGCCAACCGGCTGTCGTACCTGCTCGATCTGCGTGGTCCCAGCATGGTGGTGGACAGCGCCTGCTCGGCGTCGCTGGTCGCCGTGCACCTGGCCCGGACGGCCCTGCTCGCCGACGACTGCGACATGGCCGTGGTGGCGGGCGCCCGGGTGATGCTGTTGCCGGTCAAGCGCGCCTCCACCCGGATCGGGATCGAGTCGTCCGACGGTACGACCCGGACGTTCGACGACTCCGCCGACGGCACCGGAATGGGCGAGGGCTCCGCTGCCCTGGTGCTCAAGCGCCTGGACCGGGCACTCGCCGACCGCGACCAGGTCCTCGCGGTGATCAAGGGCAGCGCGGTGAACCACGACGGCAGTTCCGAGTCGATGACCGGTCCGGACGCGCGGTCGCAGGCCCGGCTGCTGACCTCGGCCTGGCGGCAGGCCGGAATCGACCCGCGCACCCTCGGCTACCTGGAGGTGCACGGGACCGCGACCCGGATCGGCGACCCGGTGGAGATCGACGGCCTGAGCCGGGCGTTCCGCGGGGTGACCGACGAGCGCGGCTTCTGCGCGGTCGGCACGGTCAAAACCGTCGCCGGGCACCTCTTCGAGGGGTCCGGAGTCCTCGGAATGATCAAGGCGGTGCAGGGTCTGCGGAACCGGCAGATCGCCCCGCTCGGCTACCTGCGGCAGCCGAACCCGGACATCGACTTCGCCGCCTCGCCGGTCCGGTTGCCGACCGAACTCGAACCGTGGCCGGAGCGCGACGGGGTCCGCCGGTGCGGGGTGAGCGCGTTCGGCCTCGGCGGCACGAACGCGCACGTGGTCCTCGAGGAGTACGTCGATCCGGCGGTCGAGCCCGACGCCGGGCTCGAATACCTCTGTACGCTCAGCGCCAGGACCGACCGGTCGCTGCGGCTGATCCTGGGTGCGCTGCTGGACCGGCTGGCCCCGGGTGACCTCGACCGGCGGCTCGCGGACGTCTGCTACACCGCCAACGTCTCGCGCAGCCACCACGAGCGCCGGGTCGGGCTGATCGTCCGGGACATCGACGAGCTGCGGGACGGGCTGGCCGCGATCCTGGCCGGTGATCCGCCCCGGGTCCGTGCCGACCGGGACGACCGGGGCCGCCTGCTGGAACGGCTGCGCGTCGGTTGGCAGCGGGGCGACGAGGTCGACCTGCTGCGACAGTTCACCGACGGACGCCCGGCTCCGCGGACGGTCAGCCTGGTGCCGTACCGGTTCGACGAGACCCGGGCCTGGGTGCCGTTCCCGGACGACTGGGAGGCGCGCCTGCTCGGCGGCACCGGGCCGATCGGGCAGTCCGGCGCCTACCAGGTGACCTTCGTTCCGGTCGACGGCGCGGCGGAAGCCGGCACACCGGTGTCGGTGGTCGCACTCGTCGACCCGGACACCCCGGACGCGGCGTCCCGGCTGACCGCCGCGCTGCCCGGCGTACGGCTGGTCAGCCCGGCACCGCCGGACCCGGAGGCGCCGGACCGGTTCTCCGCGACCGCCGACCGGATCGTCGCCGACGAGCCGACGCATCTGGTCTTCGCCCTGGGCTTCGAGCCGCGACCGGCCACCGAGCTGGCGGAGTTCGACCGGCGGGTCGAGAAGAACGTCGTCGGGCTCTTCCTGCTGGCCAAGGAGCTGATGCGGCGAGCCGCCCAGCTGACCCTGGTGCTGTTGACCCGCAACGCCCTGGCGGTCGAACCGGGCGGCGGTGCGGTCGCCGAGAACGCCGCCCTGGCCGGGCTGGCCAAGACGCTGATCCAGGAGTACCCGACGCTGAACGTCCGCCTGGTGGACGTCGACGACGCCACCGCCGATGACGTGCTGGGCCGGGAACTGCTCGCCGACGCCCCCGGCGTCTACGCGCTACGCGACGGTGTGCCGTACGCCGAACTGTTCAGCGAGATCCCCGAGTTGACGCCCCGGGCCGACCTCGACGCCGGGCTGCCCCGGCCCGGGGGTGCCTACCTGATCAGTGGCGGTACCGGCGGCCTCGGCCTGGCCGTCGGGCAGCGCTTCGCGCAGCAGGCGCCAGGCATCCACCTGTACCTGACCGGCCGGACCCCGCTGCCACCCCGCCCGGAGTGGGAGCGGCTGGCGCACAGCCCGGACGGCGGCCCGCTCGCCGACCGGGCCCGCGCCTTGCTGGACCTCGTCGAACTGGGGGCCGACGTCCGGGTGGAGAGCGGTGACGTCGGAGACGAGGAGCACCTCACCGATCTGGTGGCCCGGATCCGGCGCCAGCACGGGCGCCTCGACGGCGTGGTGCACGCGGCGGGCGTCCCGGGCGAGAACCTGATCATGTTCCGGACGGTGCAGGACTTCCGGCGGGTGCTCCGGCCCAAGATGCGCGGCGGCTATCTGCTGGACCTCCTGACCCGGCACGATCCACCGGACTTCGTCGTACACATGGCCTCGGCCGCGGCGGTCTTCCCGTCGCTGGGCCAGGCCGACTACGCGGCGGCGAACTACTACCTGGACACGGTGGCCATGGCGGCGCCCACGGTCGGCGACGCCCGCGGAGCCGATCCCGGCCGGCGGTCCATCCCGGCTCCCCGGGTGCTGGCGATCGACTGGGTGGCCTGGCGGGACATCGGTATGGCGGTGACCACGGGCGCGAACGAGGACGGGGTGTTCCGGGCGCTGCGTACCCGGGAGGGGCTGGACCTGCTGATGGCCGGGCTGCGGTCGGACCGACGGCGTTTCCTGGCCGGCCGGCTCGACTACACCAGCGAACTGGTCGCGATGCTGCCGGCGCAGCGGATGGCGCTGTCGGACGAGATCGCCGAGCGGGTGGACGCGGCGGTGGCCGCCGCGACGGACCGGCTGGAGCAGTTGGCCGCCCGGAACCGGGCCGCCATCCAGGCGGTCGACGTCGAGCTGGTGGGCCGGCCCGGCGGAGGGTACTCCGACGTGGAACTGACCGTTGCCCGGTGCCTCGCGCACGCGACCGGCGCCCGTACCGTGCCGGTCGACGCCGACCTGCGGACGCTGGGCGTCGACTCGCTCGGCGTGGTGGCCGTGACGAGCAACCTGAGCAGCGCCCTGGGGCTGAGCATCGACCCGGTCGACCTGCTCGGCGCCGCCTCGGTGCAGGGCATCGCCGAGACGATCGAGTCCGGCGCCGGAACCGAGTGGGCGGAAGGCTCCGAATGAGCCTCTCGCACACCGAACCCCGTGGTGCCGGTGCACCGACTTCCACCCGCGACCGACGGGAAGCGCAAGGGGTGGCGGGAACGGGTCCGGGGGCGACCGGGGCGGTACGGCCGCGGCCCGTTCACCGCGCCTGCGCCGTACCCGTGGCCAGGCTGGCCCGGCGACGGCCGGAACTGGTGGTCGCCGCCGGACTGTTCGGGCTGCTGATGGCGACCGCCGGACGGTACGGCTGGTTCATCGACGAGCTGTACTTCATCCGGGCCGGCGCGGAACCGGCCTGGGGATATCCGGACCAGCCGGCCTTCAACCCGGTCGCGGTGCACGCCCTCTTCACGCTCGGCGGCGGACGGCTGGAGGTGGTCCGGGCGGTGGCGGCGCTGGCCAGTTGTGCGGCCGTCGTCGTCGCCGGTTCCCTGGCCGGCCTGCTCGGCGGCGGTCCGACCGCCCGCCTGGTCGCGGCGAGCCTGTGGGCCGCCTCGGGCACCGCGCTGACCACCGGGCACCTCTTCGTCACCGGGACGTTCGACGTGCTGGCCACCGCCGTGCTCTGCTGGTGCCTGGTCCGGGCCGGCACCACTGCCGACCCGCGCTGGATGGTCCCGGCAGGGCTCGCCCTGGGGCTGGGGCTGACCAACAAGATGCTGGTCGGCGTCGCCGCCGGGTGCCTCGCCGTCGCCGTACTGCTGGTCGGTCCCCGCTGGCTGCTGCGGTCGTGGTGGACCGCGCTCGGGGCGGTGCCGGCCCTGCTGGCCGTCGCGCCGTACCTCCACTGGCAGGCGACCCACGGCTGGCCGCAGGCCGAGGTCGCCGACTCGATCGCGGCGCTGGCCGAGAGCCGGCCGCTGGGCCAGCTCTGGGGCCAGGCAACCATGCTGGCGGCCCCGGCCCTGCCGCTGTTCGTCGGCGGACTGTGGTACGTCTTCCGCGCCGGGCGGCTGCGTCCGGCGCGCGTACTCGGTGTCGGTTACCTGCTGATGCTGGCCCTGGTGATGGTCATGCGCGGCCGGGGCTACTACACCTGCGGCATGGGACCGGCGCTGGCCGCCCTGGGTGGCCTGGCCGGTGAGCGGTGGCTGGCTCGCGGCCGCCGAGCCATCGCCGCGCCCCGGCCCGGCTCCGGGGGAGGCGGCCCGCGGACGACCGGCGAGGGCGGCCGACGGGCTGCCGGCGAGGGCGGCCGACGGGCTGCCGGCGGGGGCGGCCGGCGACGACTCCCGCGGCGGCCGGCGGCCCTGGCCACCGTGCTGGCGGTGGCGTTCATGGTCG
The DNA here is from genome assembly GCF_003030385.1 of Plantactinospora sp. BB1. NCBI lineage: Bacteria > Bacillati > Actinomycetota > Actinomycetes > Micromonosporales > Micromonosporaceae > Plantactinospora > Plantactinospora sp. BB1. The sequence goes on from NZ_CP028159.1 coordinate 678,180, forward strand.
ACGTGCTCTGCTGCCTGCCGGTGATCCCGGCCCGGCACCTGGAGGCGAGCGGCGTGGGTCGGCTGAATCCGATGATCGTCGAGGAGGTGGGCTGGCCCGAGCTGGCGGATACCGTCTCGCGGGTCTGGCAGCAGATCCCACCGGCCGACCGGGACCAGGCGGTGATCTTCACGACCAACTACTCGAACGCGGGCGCCGTCGACGTGTACGGAGCGCCGCTGGGGCTGCCGCGCGCCTTCAGCGGGCACACCGGCTACGCCCGGTGGGGGCCGCCCACCGGCACCGGGCCGGTCCTACTGGTGGGGTTCGAGAGTCCGGCCGTGGTCTCCGCGGCCTTCCGGGACTGCCGCCGGGCGGCGGTGGTCGACAACGGTGTCGGGCTGTCGAACAACGCGCAGGGCCAGCCGGTACTGCTCTGCGCCGGCACCACCCGGCCCTGGCCGGAGCTGTGGCCGGCGCTGGTCCACTACGACCTCGGGTACGGGCGGACGCTGCCGGGCGTCCGGGGCGGATGACCGCCGAGCGGGCCGTACCGGTGCGGCACCGGGCCGGGACGGCCAGCGGAGAACGGGACCCGGCCGACCGTACCGACCTGACCCGTGGTCCGGTACTGCGCCGGACGGTGTCCTACGCGCTGCCGGTCGCCGCGTCCAGCCTGCTCCAGCAGTCGTACTTGCTGGTGGACGGCGCGGTCGTCGGGCACTACCTGGGCAGCTCGGGACTGGCTGCGGTGGGTGCCGCCCAGGGACTGGTGTACCTGTTGTCGACCGGGTCGTACGGGCTCGCCGGGGCCTTCTCGATCCGGATCGGACAGCTCACCGGTGCCGGGCACGATCAGCGCGCCGCCCAGCGCGCCCTGGCCGCCGGCACGGTGTTCTGCTCGCTGGTCGGCTTCGGGCTCACGCTGGTGCTCGCCGGGCCGGCCCTCTCCGCCATGGGCGTCGGCGCAGCGGTGGCGCAGGACGCCCGGCTGTTCCTCACGACGTACTCGGCCGGACTGCTCGCCGTCTTCGGGCTCACCGCGATCTCCGCCGTCTACGGCGGCCGTGGCGACTCCCGCGCCTCGATGTTGCTGCTCGGCCTCGGCAACGTACTCAACGCCGGGCTGGTGTGGTGGTTCGTCGGGCCGCTGGAGCTGGGACTGACCGGGGCGGCGTGCGCGACGGTCGGCGCGAGCGCGCTCGCCGCCGGCGTGGGCCTGTCCGGGCTGGCCCGGCAGCGCGGCGGCAGGCCCGGGACAGCGCCGACGGTGGCCACGGTGCGCCGGGAGTTGCGCACCGGGATCCGGATCGGGTTGCCGATCACGGGGCAGCACCTGGTGATCGGGCTCGGCGCCACCGTGCTGCTCGGGATCGTCGCCAAGCTGGGGACGGCGGTCCTCGCCGGGGTCACCGTCATCGTCCGGTTGGAACTCTTCGCCTCGCTGGTCTTCCTCGCCCTGGCGTCCGCGCTGTCGGTGACGGTCGCCCAGAACGCCGGGGCCGGTCGACCGGAGCGGGGCCGGACGGCGCTCGCCGGGTGCGTGCGACTGACCGTCGCGTTGAGTGTGCCGGTCTCGGTCGGTCTGGTCGCCGCCCGCGACGTGGTCGCCGGGCTGTTCGTCGCCGACCCGGCGGTGACCGGGGTGATCGGCCGGTACATCGCCATCACGTACCCGTTCTTCGTCTGTTACGCGCTGATGGTCGTCATCCACGGCTACGTCACCGGTCTCGGCCGCACCACGATCCCGCTGGTCTGCACCCTGCTCTCCTTCGCGGCCGTCCGTCTGCCGCTGTCGGCGCTGCTCGGCGACCGTTTCGGCGTGGACGGGCTGATCTGGGCGGTCGTCGTCGGCTGGCTCGTCGGCCTGGGATACACGGTGTTCGCGGTGGCCGACGGCCGCCGGGGCCGCATCACCGCGCTGGGGCGGCCATGACCGGTACCCGGCGTACCGCCCGGATCCGGGCCGCACTGCCGTTGGCGGGCTGCCTCTCCGTCGTGGCCGTCCTCTACGGGACCAACCTCGGCGGCTATCCGGAGTTCGGCAACGACGACGAGGGCACCTACTACGCCCAGGCCTGGGCCGTGGTCACCGAGGGGCGACTCGGGCACTACAGCTACTGGTACGACCATCCGCCGCTGGGCTGGATCCAGCTGGCCGCGTTGCTCCGCCCGGCGCAGTGGCTCTCCGGCGACCAGCCGGCCCTGGTCGGCGGGCGAGCCGTGCTGGCGATGGTCATGGTGGTCTCCGCCGCCCTGCTCTACCGCGTCTGCCGCAACCTCGGCCTGCCCCGACCCGGGGCGTCGGCGGTCGTCGGGATCTGGTGCCTGTCCCCGCTGGCGGTCTACTACGGCCGGCAGGTCCTGCTCGACAACATCGCGCTGATGTGGCTGCTGGCCTCGCTCGCGACGGCGACCGGCTCCCCGCGCTGGCGCCGCCCGGTGCTGTCCGGGGTGTGCTTCGGCGTCGCGATCCTCAGCAAGGAGACCGCCGCCCTGGCCGGGTTGGGCATCCTGGTGGCGCTGCGCGGTTCGGGCCAGGACCGGTCCCGCTCGTCCGGGGCCGGCCGTTGGCTCGCCGCCGCCGGACTGGTCGTGGGCGGCTGGCTGGTGTGTGTCGCGGCCGGCGGTGACATGCTGCCGTTGCTCGGAGCGATCGAGTGGCAGCTGCACGGTCGCGGCGGCTCCGGGTCCGTCCTCGATCCCGGCTCCACCGCACATCGGATCGTCGCGTCGTGGTGGTCCCTCGATGCGTTCCTGCTGTCGCTCGGGTTGGCGGCCGTCCCGCTGGGGCTCGCCCGGCGGGCCACCCGCGGGGTCGCGTTGATCGCGGTCGTGTTCGCCCTGGCCGGGCTGCGGCCCGGCGGCTACCTGCCGGCGATGCACGTGATCACAATGTTGCCGTTCCTGGCGCTGCTGCTCGGGTACGCGGTGTGGCGGGGCTGGTGTGCCGCGACCCGGCTGGCCGGCCGCCGCTCGACCGGGGTCCGCGTCGCGGTGGCGGTACTGGTCACGGCGGCCGTGCTGGCCGCAACCCCCTCGTGGGTGGCGGGCGCCCGGACGGCGCTGACCGTGGACGCGAACGCCGCGTACCGGCAGGCGCTGTCGTTCGTCGCCACCAGCCTGCCCCGGGACACGGTGGTGCTCACCGACGACGACACCTGGAACGACCTGGTCCGGCTCGGATGGAGTGGGAACGGGTGGGACGGCGCCGTCTGGCACTACAAGCTGGACCGCGACCCCGAGGCCGTCACCGAACTGCCGAACGGCTGGCGCGACGTCGACTACCTGCTGGCCGGCCGGGCGATGGAGTCGCTGCTCGGCACGCCGGCGATCAGTTGGGCACAGGCGCCCGAGGTGGTGAGCGCCTGGCGGAACAGTTCGGTGGTCGCCTCCTGGGGGCCGCCGGACTCACCGGTCGTGCTGCGCCGGGTCGACCCGACCGGCAGCCTCGGCTGCCGGCAGCGGGACTGCCCGGCGCGGGAGCCGGCCTGGACGACCGGCGAGACCGGGCGGCGCTGAGGGCTCCGCCCACCCCCCGGTCGTCGCCCGGTTCTCGGCGTACGGCGACGCGCCCACCGCAGGCCGTCTCGACAGAACCTCGACAACAACGCGAAGGAGTGGCCATGTCCCACAGGTCGACCCCGATCCTGCTGCTGCACGGCTCCTGGCACGGTGCCTGGTGCTGGACGGAGGTCATCGCCCAGCTCGTGCCGTACGGCCGCCCGACCCTGGCGGTCGACATGGCCGGGCACGGGCTGCGCGCCCGTCGACCCGAGTGCCTGACCGTGCGTCCGTTCGACCCGGCCGCGCTGGCCACCGAGGTCTCGCCGGTGGCGGAGGTGGACCTCGACCGAGCGGCCGAGCTGCTGGTCTCGCAGATCGAATGGCTGGGCCGTGGCGGCCCGGTCACGGTGGTGGCGCACAGCATGGGCGGCCCCGTCCTGACCCGGGCGGCGCAGCAGGTTCCCGAACTGGTGGCGCACGCCGTCTACCTCGCCGCCATCATGCCCGGCTCGGACCGGGCGGCCGAGGGGTACTTCGCGCTGCCGGAGAACGCGGGCGCGCTGGTGCTGCCCGCCCTTCGGGGCGATCCGGGGGTGATCGGGGCGCTGCGGCTCGACCTCGCCTCGAACGATCCCGGCTATCGTCAACAGCTTCGCGACGCGTTCTACGGCGACGTCGCCCCGGTCGTCGCCGACGCCGCCCTGGGCCTGCTCACCCCGGACGCCCCGGTCAGCATGATGCGCGGCACCACCCGGCTGACCCGGGACGGTTGGGGCTCCCTCCCCCGCACCTACGTCGTCTGCGCCCGGGACATGGCGATCCGCCCGGCGCTCCAGCGGGTACTCGTCGCGGAGGCCGATGCCGCCTTCCCGGAGAATCCGACCTCCGTCGTGACGCTGGACTCCGCACACGCGCCATTCCTGTCCAGGCCGGGCGAGGTGGCCGAGATCGTCGGACGACGGGGCTGAGAGCCGGCCCCTCCGCTCGGAAGCGCGCAACCGCGCCGCGAATCGGGGCGCCCCGCGCGTCGCTGTCGCGACCTGGGGACGCCCCGGTCTCCGCTGGCTCAGCTCGCCGGGCCGATCAGCCGCCACGGCTCATGGTCGGCGTCCGGTCCGGTACCCGGAATGTTGCCCTGGGTCCACCACTTGGCTTGCCAGACCTTGCCGCCGTACTTCACGGTGATCTGTTCGACCGGCTGGGTCGCCGGGTTGTAGACCTTGCTCGCGTCCCAGGCCGGTGCGGAGCAGCCGCCCGCCGGTGGGGCCGTCTGCGACGATCCCCGGTTGTGTTCGGAAAGGAGCGCGAACCGCTGGTCGCCCACCCGCAGCGTGGTGTTCACGGGTCCGGTGGCCGGGAGGTAGTAGATGATCGGAATGTCCAGGCTCTTTCCCGGCGGGATGATCTGGCAGTAGTCCAGCTTGAGGCCGACCCGGTGGAAGTCGCCGCTCAGGCCGCCGCCGGCGTTCGGGCCGGTGTGTCCCGGCTCCACCTGCCACTTGCCGCCCTGCTGTCCGGTCTGCCAGTTGCCGTCCTTGACCAGCGGCGGGGTGGAGGTGGGCAGGTCGAAACGGAGTTCGACGTCCTTGCCGCCGCCGAGCGTGCCGGCGGTGTTGTTGGTGATCCGGAGCTTGGGCTGCATCGGCCACAGCTCCGTGGCCGTGGAGCCGTACTCCACCAGCTCCACGTGGACGTCGATCGCCGCCGACGGCATCGTCACGGAGCTGCCCGTGTTACGGCTGGCCCCGTAGGCGCCCACCCCGGCCAGCCGCTCGTGCAGCCTGTTGGTCATCGTGTAGCCCATCCGGCAGGGATCCTGGCCGGTGACCCGCGCCGGGCAGTCGTAGTCGCCGCCCAGCTCCCACATCATCACGCCACCGGCGCCCTTGTCGATCACGTAGTCGGCGACCTCGTCCAGGCCCTCGGTGTCCATCGTGGAGAGGAAGACGTCCTTGCTGTCGTTCCAGAGCCAGGACGTCTTCGTGGTGTCGTCCCAGCGCCGGACGTACTCTCCGCTGATCTCGTCGGAGGGGTCGTCGTCCGGGGTCAGGCCGACGCTGTCCGCGTACCCGGGCATGACGTTCTTCTCCAGGTTCTTGGCGTGCCACATCGGGCTGACGCCGGCACCCAGCTCCTCCCCCTCGGCGGTCTTGTCGTGCCAGATGTTGTCGATGCCGACGGCACCGTTGCCGCACGGCCGGACGAGGCCGGTGCCGGGGGCGCAGTCGGTACCCTTCGACGTCCCCCACAGCCCCGACTGGCCGCCGGTGACGCCCCGCCAGCCCCGGGTGTAGTACGGGATGCCGATGTTGATCCGCCCCGCCTGCATCGCGCCGCGCAGGTAGTGGAACGCCCAGTCGGTGTTGAAGTAGCCGAGGCCGTCGTACTCCGGGGTCTCGTAGAGCTCCTTCAGCTCCGCGTCCTTGCCGTCGTCGTAGAGCGGGGCGTTGGGTCCGACCACGTCGTTCCAGGTGCCGTGGAAGTCGTACGACATCAGGTTGGTGAAGTCCTGGTACCGCAGCGCCTGCTGGTTCGCCATGCCGCGTACCAGGTAGCCGGAGGCGGAGGAGGCGGACGTCAGCAGGTAGTACCTGCCGTCCGTGGCGGCGGCCCGGTCCAGCTTCTCGCGCAGCGTCCTCATCAGTGCGGTGTAGCTGGCCGGCAGTCCGGGGCGGCGGGACCGCGCCGTGTCCCAGTCGTCGGGGTTGCCGGTCTGGTCCAGCACGGTCGGGTACTCGTAGTCGATGTCCACCCCGTCGAAGCCGTAGCGGCGCAGGAAGTCGACCGCCGAGTCCGCGAAGGTGTCGATCCCGCCCTGGTTGACCGTGCCGTCGGCGTTGGTGGTCATCGTGTAGAAGCCGCGTGACTCGGCCCAGCCGCCGACCGAGATCAGCGTCTTCACCCGTGGATGCAGCCGCTTGTATTTGGTCAGCAGGTTGAAGTGCCCCTGGTACGGCAGGTCGGGAGCCATCTCGGCACCGCGTGTCCCGGGCCAGGTCATCCCGATCGCCGGGTTGCCCGGACCGGCCTGCCCGACCGAGATCCGGTTGTTCTCGATGTGCGCGAAGGCGTAGTTGAGGTGCGTCACCTTCGACCACGGGATGTTCTTGACCAGGTAGTACGGCGTCCCGTCGGCGCCGGTGCGGTCACCGTTGAAGTAGCCGATCACCCGTCGGGACCGGCCCTGTCCGAGCCACTCCCGGCCGTCGCTCTGGTAGACGTCGCAGTACGGCGCGGTCACGCCGGCGGTCGGCGTCATCCCGTCCGGGCGGCACGTGTGGTGGGCACCGGTCGCCGGCTTGGCACCGCCGTCGTCGCCACCGGGGTGCTGCTCCATCGGGTCGCCCACCCCGCCGTTGCGCACGGGGTCGGCCGGGGTGACGTCGTTGTACGCGTTCCAGGTGTAGCCGAGGTCGGCGGAGTCGGGCTTGCCCGGCCAGTCGAAGTAGTTGTGCACGAGTTCGGCGGGGTTGGTGGCCAGGTACCCCCGGCCCGGGAGGTCGTCGGAGTCGTCCCAGGCCCACGCCGGGTTGGCGGCGTCGGTGGGGCAGTCGCCGTCCGCCGGTCCGGCCACCCCGCCCTCGCCGCAGATGGCGCCGTACGGGTTGCCGCCGTCGTCACCGGCGAAATTGTTCGACGTGGCGAACAACGTCGTCAGGTTGCGGTTGGCCCACATGCCGTTCTGGGCGAAGATGTCGATCAGGGTGTACTGCACGTCCCGGTCGTTGGGTCCGTCGGGCACCTCGGCGGTGGTGCCGGGGTGGTAGAGGATGCCGTCGCCGTTGCGGAACTGGTCTCCGAGGTCCGGGGAGGGCTTCCGGGTGGCCCCCATGGCCCACGCGGCGTGGGTGCCGGCCTGCTGGGCCGTCCACGGGCGCTGGTGACCGTCGTCGTGCGGGCTGCCCCTCGTCGCGATCACCCCGTCGACGTCCTCGTCGCCGCTGGCGAAGTCGCTGCCCTCGGGTACCCAGGAGTAGAAGTCGCTGTGCGACACCGTGACGACGGCCTTGAGCGTGCCGTGCGCGGAGCCGTCGTTGGCCACGACGACGAGGGCGCCCTCGGCGTCGTTCTCGTGCTCGGTCGCGTCCTCCTCGTAGTCGTCGAGCGCGGCGTCCGCCCAGTCGCGGGGGTGGAAGAACATGTAGATCAGGTAGGAGAAGCTCCGGGTCTGGACCACCGAGTAGTAGACGTGGGCCGCCAACGGGTACTCGCTGGCGTTCTCCCAGTTGTTGCGGCCGTTGAGGTCGCCGTCGAAGTCGTACGACGTGATGTAGTCGGACTCGCCGCCGAACGAGGTCTCGCCGCTGGTGTCGACGTCCTGGAAGTGCACCGGCGCCCACCACTGGGCGAGTTCGGCGCGTTCGGCGGCGGTGGAGGGGATCGTCGTGGCGGCTGCGGCGGGCCGGGCCGGGCCGACGGCTCCGGAGACGGCCAGCAGGGTGAGGACGGAGAGCAGGATCAGAGATCTTCGGGGTACCCGGGCAGCTAACGTCATCGCCACAGCGTCCCCGGCCTCCCGGCGGCGGACATCAGGCAACTGACGCGGCTTCACCTATCGATGTTTGTCAATGTATTGACTTCCCGGGCGATCTCCACCCGACTGTGCAGCTCCAGCTTGGCCAGTACCCGGGAGACGTGCGTCTGCACCGTACGCCGGGACAGGAACATGGTCGACGCGATGTCCGGCGTCGACCGGCCCTCGGCGATCAGCAGGGCGACCCGGCGCTCGGTGTCGGTCAACGCCGGCCAACCGCTGACGGCGCGGGACGTCCGGGTGCCGTGGACGCCCCGCCGGATCCCCCGCCGCCGCAGCCGGGCGTCGGTGCGGCGGATGTCCCAGGTCGCGCCGAACCCGGCGTAGAGCTCCACCGCCTCGTTCAGCGCGGCACGGCACGCGGCGGTGTCCCGCCCGGCGAGCAGCACCGCGAGATCCTCCAGCGCGCCCGCCAGATCGACGGCCGGACCAACCGCGCGGTAGTGGGCCACCGCCGCCCGCACCAGGGCCGGATCGTCGCCGAAGAGTCCCTCGCAGCGCAGCCGGGCGGCCTGCGCCCGCCACGGCTCCGCCTCGGCGGCGGCCTCGCGCCGACTCGCCTCCACCGCACCCCGGGCGGCAGCGCGGTCCCCGGCGGCGAGCGCGACGCGTACCAGGTCCGGCAGCCACTGGTGGATCAGCGTCATCTCGCCCGGACGCCGGTCCAGGATCTCGCCGAACGTCGACACGGCCAGCCGGAGCGCGCCGTCCCGCTCGGCGGCCAACGCCTGAGCGGCCAGCAGGAAATCCCGATTCTCCCGGTCCGCGAGGGTCTCCACCGGGAACGCCGAACCGGCCGCGAAATGTTCGGAGGCGGCGGTCGGGTTCTCCCGCCGGACGGCGAGCAGGGCGGCCACCCCGTGCCGCAGCACCGTGGGCCCCCGCTCGCGCAGCCCGGCGTACGTGATTCCGGGCCCGTCCTCGTCGACCGAGTGCAGCTCGGCGATCGCGTCGTCCCACCGCCCGGTCCAGTACAGCAGGACCGCGGCCGTCACCCCGGTCGCCGAACCCATCGCGTTGCCCGGCTCCCGGGCGACCTGGCGGGTCTGCCGCTCCGCCGCCTCGGCGTCCGCCCACCGGCAAAGGTTCTGCAAGGTGAACACCCGGGCGTGCAACGCGAACATCCGCACGTCGGCATGGTCCGGTTCGTCGCCGAGCACCCGCAGCGCCCGGTCCACCCGCTCCAGCGCGGAGCGGTGCCGCCGCCGGACCGACTCGGTCAGCCACAGATCCGTCAGGGCGTACCCGATGGCGTACGCGTCGCCGGAGAGTTCGGCCGCGTGCAGCGCCTCGACGGCGGCGGCGTCGGCCGCCACCAGGTCACCCCGGCTGGCGCGCAGCGCCATCGCCGAGGACGCCAGCAGCCGGGGGTGCCAGGAACCGAGCTGCCCCGGCTGCTCGAAGACGTCCCGCAGCGCGTCGAGCGCCTCGTCCGTACGGCCGCCACCGATCAGCGCCCGGGTGAGCACCCAGTACATCTCGCCCCGGTCCTCCGGGCCTGTCAACACCGCGATCGCCCGCCGGGCGTGCGACGCGGCCTCGGAGTGGCGGCCCATCCCGAGCAGGATCCGCGCCAGCGCGGCGAGTACCGGCGCCTGGTCCCCGGCCGCCGCCGACGGCCTGCCGAGTTCCCGTCGCAGGAGCGTCGCCGCGACATCGGGAGCGCGTGCCGCCACCACCGGCGCCGTCGCCACCAACCAGCCGCGGACCCACCGGTCACCGAGCTGATCCGCCGCGAGCAGTTGCTGCGCGACCGTCAGCGGATCACCGTCCGCGTCCGCGAGCACGCGGGCCGCGTCGAGATGCAGAGCCGCGCGTACCGGCACCGGCATGCGTTCGTAGAGCGCCTGCCGGATCAGCGGATGCCGGAACGCCATCCGCGATCCCGAGCGCACCAGGATCCCGGCCGCGACGGCGTCCTTCAGCCCGTCCGACAGCACCGACACCGGTTCCCGCACCAGCGTGGCAAGCTCGGTCACGGCGAACTCGTGCCCGAGCATCGCGGCGGTGTCGAGCGCGTGCACCGCCAGGTCGGGTACGAAGCTCAACCGGCCACTCAGCGCGTCGGCCAGGGACACCGGGACCCGGTCGGCCTCGTCGTCGGGCAGGTCGGCGACGTCGCCGCGTACCCGGATCATCCGCTCCCGCAGCAGCGCCTCGACCAACTCCCGCAGGTGCAGCGGGTTGCCCATCGCGGCGGCCACCCAGCGGGCGAGGTTGGGGCCCGGCCAGCCTCCGACCAGCGTCGCCACCAGGGTGGTCGTGTCGGTCTCGGTGAGCGGTGCGAGCGTGATCACGGTATGGTCGCGCCGGCTGACCACGGTACGGACGTTGACCACCTCGGGCCGACGCAGCACCGGACCGCAGACCCCCACCAGCATCAGCGGCATCTGCTCGACGGCCAGGCAGAGGCGCTGCCAGACCGTCACCGACGCCGGATCGGCCCACTGGAGATCGTCGATCACGAGCACGGTGGGTGCGGCCGTACAGAGCTCGTCCACCAGCGCGACCAGCATCTCGGCCGCCGCCGCGTAGACCACGTCGAAGTCGCGGACGAGCCGGGGACCGCGCCTGAGCAGGAATTCGGCGATCTCGGCGCGCCGCCGGTCGGGCGACCGCGCCCGGACGCCCAGGCAGCTCGCCATCACCCCGAGCGGGGAGCGCTGCGACAGGTGGTCGGCCGTACCCCACAACACCTCGCAACCGAGGCCACGGGCCGCGGCGATGCCCGCCTCGACGAGCGCGGACTTGCCGACGCCCGGCTCACCCTCGACCCAGACCGCCGAACCCCGCCCGCGCGCCAGCTCGCCCACGGCAGCGGTCAACAATCCCAGCTCCTGGTCGCGCCCCACAAGGCGGTCCGGATCCGTCACCGTACCCCCGTCCGGTACTGCACCGTCTCGACGATCGCCTGGCTCGATCCCGGCCGCCGCCGTACCGGGCGTGGCACGGGTACGCCAGTCAGCCCGGCCACCCCACGGACGGCTGGCGGAGACCTTGACCCGACCGGGTTGCAGCGCCGACTCGTGACATTCGGAATCGTCCTCGGTGGATAGTGGGATGGACGGGGTGGGCGGCAGCCGGCTGCCGCCCGGTGCGCAACGTCGTCGCGGCGTCATCGCTGACACCCTGGTCGGGAAAGAGTGGCCGGGCCGTCCGGCGCTGTCGCGGACGGCATCCGGGGCGGAGTGGCGGGCGCGGCGTCAGCCGCCGGAGCACCCACCGCCGCCCCGGGCGCGACCGTGACCACGCTCCGCGCGCCAGTGCGCAGCAGCGTACGGCGGACGACGGCTCAGACATCGATACTACCCTCTGCCGGTCCCCCGGCCGGCTCCCGCCCGGGGTGTCGGTCCGAACTTCGGCGCGGGCGCCGGATCGGGTCGGAGCCTCTGATCCGTGGATAACCGCTCGCCCGGCCACGGCTGCGATGCGAAGATCGCCCGGTGTCCGCATCCCGTGCTGAGCTGCTGCGATGGCAGTTCGACCTGACCTGGTCGCTGCTCGAATACCATCTGGAGCGGCTGGAGCCCGCCCACCTGCTGTGGGAGCCGGCCGCGCTCTCCTGGACCGTACGCCCGGACGACGCGGGCCGATGGCTGCCGGACTGGTCGGAGACCGAGCCGGATCCGGTCCCGGTTCCCACCGTCGGCTGGCTCAGCTGGCACCTCGGCTGGTGGTGGAGCGCGACCGTCGACCACGCCCGGGGACGCACCCCGCCGGACCGCACCGAGGTGTACTGGCCCGGCGACCTCGCGGCGACCATCGCCTGGCTGCGCGCCCTGCGTACCGAGTGGCTGTCGGTGCTCGACGGACTCACCGAGGCGGATCTCGACGAGATCGCCCCGTTCCCGTGGCAGGGCGACCCGGCGCACACCGTCGCGCACATGGTCGCCTGGGTCAACGCGGAGCTGATGAAGAACGTCGCCGAACTCGGCCAGCTCCGGCTGCTGCACGAGGCTCGTGCGATGCCCTGAGCCTCCGGGTCGGGCACGGACCGCTGTTCCGCGAGGTGTGGGGGACGACCGACCTGCCGTGCACGGAACGGGTCCCGGCCGCCGCGAGCGGGCGCCCGCCGGGGCGGGACCGTCTCAGCGCAGGGTCACCGGATAGCGGAGGATCGTCCTCAGCCTCGGCGCGGCCGTCCGGGCCGGATTCGACAGGTAGATCTCGTGGTGGTGCCCCGAGATCCGGTACCCGGACTCGTCGAGGAAGGCCATCAGCCGGTCCCGGGTCGGCCGCTCCTCGCTGTACGGGCCGATGTGCAGCAGCTGCGCGCTCGTTCCCTCCGTCAACCGGCGCAGTTCGACCCGGTCCACCGGTACCCCGGGCTTCTTCCGGGCCGTCTCCGTGAGCACCTCCGCGACCAGATCCGGCTGCGCCGCCTGTGACGGCTGGAGGATCAGCATCGTCCAGTTCCAGGTCGACCGGTCCTGGCGGGTCGGGTCCCACTCCTGCGACCCCCACCACAGCCCCTCCAGCGGTGCGACGGAGTAGTCCAGCACGTCGGCCCGGCGCAGCCGGGAGCGCAGCCCGTACGCGACCGTGTACAGCGCCCGCACCGCCTCCTGGTATCCGGAGCCGTCCGGGTCCCCGACACCGTCGATTGCCAGATAGGGCAACTCCGGTACCTCCACCAGGGCCGGGGCGGCACCCGCCGCGTACAGCCGGGAATGCACCTTCTTCAGATCGGTCCTGGTCGGCGTGGTGGTCATCTCAGCTCGGCTCCTCGTCCTCGATCGGCACGACCACCCGGGTCACCAGTTGGGCCGGCTCGGTCGTCACCGGGTCGGCCAGGTACGCCTCCCGCACCTGGCCGCACGGGCGCAGCCCGCGCTCGTGGATCCAGGCGAAGACCGCCTGGTACGTCAACGTCAGGTGTTCGTACGGTCCGACGTGCACCGCCGCCACCACCGGACCCGGCGGCAGCTCCTCGACGGCCGTCCCCGGCACGGCGTCGGCGGGTACGTCGCTCTGCACCCCCACCGCGACCCGGAGCTGGCTGCCCAGGTCGACCGGGAAGAGGCCCCAGACCGGCGGTCTCCAGTCGAGGCCCGCCATCCCGGCCATCAGTGGGCCGATCTCGCCGCCGAGCGTCGCGCCGATCTCCTCCGGTGCGCAGACCGCGCGGCGGACCAGCAGCCGGCGGGCGGGCTCCTGCGCCATGGTCACCTCGTGCCGGAGCAGCCCGTCGGTGAGCAGGTCACCGGTGAGCAGCCGGTCCAGGAGCTGCCAGCTGCGTTGCTGTGCGGCGATCCGCTCCGCCAGCCGGCTCCGTTCGGTCCGCAACACGGCGGCCCGCGCCTCCTCGTCGCCGGTGAGCACCCGGGTGATCGCCGCGAGTGGGACGTCGAGGCCGCGCAGCAGGGCGATCACCATCGCGTCCCGCACCTGGGTCCGCCGGTAGTAGCGGTAGCCGGTGGCCGGATCGACGCTCGCCGGCCGCAGCAGGCCCACCTCGTCGTAGTGGCGCAACTGCTTGACGCTGAGTCGGCACAGCCGGGCGAACGCGCCGATCGGCAGGAGTTCCCTGGTCACCGCCACATCTTGGACCCTCCCATCGAGGGAGGGTCCAGCCGGCCGACCTGGCCGGTCCGGCGCGGTGCCCGGGGTACGCCCCTGCGCGGTCAGCGGTCGGACAGGCGTTGGAAGAGGATGTGGTCCTGCCACCGCCCCGCGATCTCGACGTATTCCCGGGCGACGCCGATCCGGTCGAACCCGTTGCGCCCGAGTACCCGCTGTGACCCGGTGTTGTGCAGCAGGGTGCCGGCCATCACCTGGTGCAGGTCCAGTTCACCGAAGGCGACGTCGAGGATCAGGCCCACCGCCCGGGTCGCGACGCCGCGCCCGTTGACGGACTCGGCGACCCAGTAGCCGAGGTTCGCCGACTGGGCCGGCCCGCGCAGGATCGCCGAGAGCGTGACGGTGCCGCAGATCTGCCCGTCGAGTTCGATCACGCAGCCGTAGCCGGTGCCGTTCTCCCGTTCCAGGGTCGCCTGTCGGAGCCGGGCACGCTGCCCGGCGGGGGTGAAGAAGCTCTCCGGGCGTACGGGTTCCCAGGGGGCCAGGAATTGCCGGTTGGCCACGTACGCCTCGGCGAGCGCGACCGCGTCGTCCACACCGGCGGGTCGGATCCGGATCATGGTCAGATTCTTCCAGCCAGCCCCGTCCGACGCTCTCCCGCGCCACGACGGCCCCCCGGTGCACCCGGCGGGGCCGCCTTGCCGAGCCCGGTTAACCTGGCGGGGTGTTGAAGGCCCGCAGGGTGAGCGCGTGGCGCAGCCGCTACGAGATCAGCGTCGGGGACCGGGTCGTGACGACCTGGGACGACGCCTTCTGGCGCAGCGGCGGCGACTTCGAGCTGGACGGCCAGCGATACCAGGTGCGCGGCAACGCCTGGGGAACCCGCTACACCCTGCTCGACGGGGCGGGCGGGGCCGTCGCCTCGGCGGACCGGGTCGGCCGCAAGCGGTGGACGGTCGAGGCCGCCGGGCAGACGTACCAGTTCCAGCGCGCCTCGCTCTTCGGCACCGAGCAGGAACTGCACGCTGGCGGGCGTCGGGTCGGCTCGGTGAAGCGGATCAGCTTCTGGCGCGGCGACGTCGCCGCCGACCTGCCCGGGCTGCCGTTGCCGGTGCAGGTCTTCGTGGTCGGCGTGGTGATCACCATGTGGAACCAGCAGGCGGCCGCGGCGAGCTGAGCCGCCGGGCCCCGACGCCGCACACCCCGCTCGCCGGCCCCCACGTCGCACACCCGCTCGCCGGGCGCCGCTCGGGTCACGCCGTCATATCCGGCCCGCGCGGGCGCCCTCGGGTCACCGTTCGGCCGGCGGACGCCCGGCGGTCGCGTCCAGAACTCGGCTCGTGCCGGGCGGACGCAGCCGACGCAGACCTCTATCCCGAAAACCTTTTCGGAGGATAGCGACCGGGTTGTGCGAGTACTCACCGTTCCCCGCGAAGGGGCAAATTACGGCGTAGTCGGCCTAGACTAGAATCTCGGTGGCTCGGCCTTCTCGAAAGACGGTCCGAAAGGATTTCGGTGGTCAGACAACGCTCTCAATCAGTGACCCTGACCGACGTGGCACGGCGGGCCGGGGTCTCGGTGGCCACCGCCTCCAAGGCGCTGAACGCGCGGGACGAGGTTGCGCCGGCCACCCGTCGCCGGGTCCTGGAGGCGGCCGAGGAACTCTCCTTCCACCCCAACGCCCTGGCCAAGGGACTGATCTCGGGGCGTACCCGGACGATCGGGCTGCTCACCGACGAACTCGGCGAACGCTTCGCCTTCCCGGTGCTGCTCGGCATCGAGAACGCGCTCGGCAACGAGCAGATGTGCGTACTGCTCTGCGACGCCCGTGGGGACGTCATCCGGCGCCGGCACTACATCCGTACGCTGCTGGCCCGCCAGGTGGACGGCTTCATCATCCTGGGCGACTCGAACGACATCCGCCCCTCGCTGACCCGGGACATCCCGGTCCCGGTCGTCTACGTCTACGGCGAGTCCGACGACCCGAACGACCTCTCGGTGCTCGCCGACGACGCCGGTGGCGCGCGGCTGGCCGTCGAGCACCTGGTCGCGCTCGGCCGGCGCCGGATCGGGCACATCACCGGCCCGGAGACCTACCGCGCCGCCCGTGACCGGGTGACCGGCCTGCACTCGGTACTGGCCGAGGCCGGGCTGCCGCTGGCCGGCGGCGACCCGCTGTACGGCGAATGGTCCCAGCGCTGGGGCCGGCACGCCGGCCGGATGCTGCTCACCGCCGATCCGGAGATCGACGCCGTCTTCTGCGGGAACGACCAGATCGCCACCGGGGTCGCCGAGACCCTGCTCGACCTCGGCCGGCGGATCCCGGACGACGTCGCGATCGTCGGCTACGACAACTGGGAGGTCTTCGCCGCCGACTGCCGGCCGCCACTGACCACCGTGGACCTCAACCTGCAACAGCTCGGCGCGACCGCGGTCAAGCAGCTCTTCGCCGCGCTCGACGGCGAACGGGCCGCCGGGGTGATCCGGCAGCCCTGCCGGCTCGTCGTCCGGGAGTCGACCGGCCCGGTCGCCTCGCTCGGCGCCGCCCGCGCGGGCATCCGGACCGAGATGGTTACCCAGGCCGATCGGGGGTAATCCCGCCAGCGCCCCCAGCGCGGTCCGACGGGCAAATAGCGATAACAGGCGACCCTCCCGCATCTCTCGGGGCATGCTCAGATGGTCGGCGGGGAAGGGAGTACGGCGTGAGGAACTACGACGACGACTGGACCGAGGACCAGCGCGCGCTGTACGACGAGTGCTTCAACCTCGGCGAGACCTGGGCCGGCGATCCGGAGACCGACGCAGACCAGCTCCAGGACGTGATCAACCTCGCCGAGGCCGACGACGACGAACTCGCCGAGGTCGACCTCACCTATCCCCCGCTGGTCGACGCGGTCGCCGAGGCGACCGGGGAGCAGGTGACGAGCGTGACCGCCGACCGGGACGATCCGGCGTTCCGTGGCTTCGTCGACGGTGTCCGGCAGGGCGCCGAGGAGGACGTCTTCGGTCTCTGAACACCGGCAGGTCGGCGCGGGAGCCGGACCGACACTCCGGGCGGTCGACCGGCGCGGGCTACCCCGATCCCTGATGAGCGGGCGGGACGGGACAGACAGGATCGACCGGGGCCGGTAGACATGCTGGCATGCGGTACGCGATATCCCTCCCGCCGGCCGGATCGCCGGCCGACCTGATCGACGCCGCGGTCGCGGCCGACCGGACGGGCTGGCACGGCTTCTTCCTCTGGGACCACCTCGGTGCCGACGGCATGCCGATGCACGACCCCTGGGTCCTGCTCGGTGCGATCGGCGCCGCCACCGGGCGGGTCCGGCTCGGCGCGATGGTCACCCCGCTGGCCCGGCGACGGCCGTGGAAGGTGGCCAAGGAGGTGATCACGCTCGACCAGCTCAGCGCCGGCCGGGCCGTGGTCGGGGTCGGTCTCGGCGTCCCGGAGACCGACTTCACCGGATTCGGCGAATCGGCCGACCCTCGGGTCAGGGCGGCCGCGCTGGACGAGGCGCTGGTGGTGCTGGACGGGCTGCTGCGCGGCGACGAGGTGGCGCACGACGGTCCGCTCTTCCGGGTCCGGGCCCGGCTCGGGCCGGGTACGGTGCAGCGGCCCCGGCCGCCGATCTGGGTCGCCGCGACCTGGCCGCACCGACGTCCACTGGACCGGGCCGCCCGGTACGACGGGGTGTTCGCGCTCGGCCGGGACGCGGTCGGCGGGCTGACCCCGGCCCAGGTC
Source organism: Plantactinospora sp. BB1 (assembly GCF_003030385.1). NCBI lineage: Bacteria > Bacillati > Actinomycetota > Actinomycetes > Micromonosporales > Micromonosporaceae > Plantactinospora > Plantactinospora sp. BB1. The sequence goes on from NZ_CP028159.1 coordinate 695,462, forward strand.
GCCGAGGTACGCGCCGCAGTCGGGCCGGACCGGGAGATCGTGGTGCCACACGATCCGGCGGTGCCGGTCGACGAGTACGCCGACGCCGGGGTCACCTGGTTGGTGGTCGGTCCGGATACCCCGGACGGTGACTGGCTGGCCCGGTTGCGCCGGCAGATCGAGGCGGGTCCGCCGGCCTGACCCTGACCCTGATCCTGGCCGTTGCCCGGGCCGGTCCCGGGTCCGCCCGCTCCGGCTCGGCGGGGAGTTCGGCGGCCGAGGGCGCCGGAGCCGGAGGTCCCGGCGGCGTCGTCGACCTATGGTGAACCGGTGCGCGGAGACCGGTGTCGTCCAGCGACGGAGGAGACGGAGCGGCCATGACCGTGACCAACAGGGCGGAACAGCCGGGGAGCGATCCCGGGCAGGACGTGCCGACCGGCACCTACACCATCGACCCGGCACGGTCGGTGATCCGGTTCGACACCCGGGCGGTCTTCGGGGTGCTACCGGTACGCGGCACCTTCAGGATCGGCAGCGGCACGATCACGGTGGCCACCCCGGTCGAGGAGTCCACGGCCGAGGCGGAGGTGCTCGCCGACAGCTTCGACAGCGGGCTCGGTCCCCGGGACTCCCACGTCCGCTCGGCCGACTACCTGGACGCGGCCGGTCATCCCTACCTGCGGTTCCGGGGCGAGCGGTTCGTACCCTCCGGTGCCGGCGGGACCCTGCACGGGCAGTTGACGGTACGCACCGTCACCCGACCGGTGACGCTCGACGTCGAGCGGGTGGCCGGTGGTACGGCGGAACTCAGCGTCCGGGCCGGCACCACCATCGACCGGTACGCCTTCGGGCTGACCAGGGCCCGGGGGATGACGGGCCGGCTGATCCGGCTGACGCTGGAGATCGTCGCGACCCGCCGTTGAGAGTGCGAGCGGGCGGCGACCGGCCGCCCTCCGCCCGGCCGGTCGGGGATCAGGCCGGTTCGGCCATCGGACGGCCGGGAGCCAGCGTCGCCGGGAACTCCGCCAGGCTGATCCGGACCGGGAGGCTGGAGAGGACCGCGACGGCGGCGGTGTAGTCCGGGCCGGCGTCGAGGTCGTGCAGTTGCACCGGGCCGTCGAGGGGGTTCCCGGCGGCCCAGTCGACCAGCCGGGCCGGCTCGTCCGGCGGCGTCAGCGTGATCCGGTTCATCGGTACGGCCAAGCCGTGTCCGGTCGCCTTCAGCAGCGCCTCCTTGCGCGCCCAGTACCCGAAGAACGCCCGTCGGGCCGACTCGGCCGGCTGCTCCTCCCACCAGCGCAGCTCGGCCGGCGACAGCACGCTCCGGCTCAACGCGGCCACGTCGGTGCCGTCGGTCAACTCCTGCACGTCCAGGCCGACCGGGTCGGCCGCGACCGCCACGGCCACCCACTCCCCGGAGTGGGTGAGCGAGAAGTCGAGCTTGGTGGCGGGCCGGTCGACCACCGGCTTGCCGTGCCCGGCGCCGCAGTGCCGGCAGTGCCGGGAGAAGCTGAGCTGCCCGGCCGGTACCCCGAGGTAGTGCCCGAGCAGCATCCGTACCCCGACGTGGGCGGCCTGGTAGCGCTCCTGGTCGGCGACCCGCCGGAACCGGGCGTGCCGCTGCCGCTCCTCGTCGTCGAGCACGTCGGGTCCGGCCCAGTGCGCCGGACCGATCGGCAGCCGCCACACCTGGCACTCGCCCGGCGCCGGCGGCACCGGCCCGCCCGCTGCGGCAGGCGTCGGGGGGACCGCCTCGGGCAGGTCGGCGGGCGGGCGGCGGGATCCGGTCAACAGGCACCACCAGGGGTCGCGGATGGACGGCGGGCACGGACCGCCCGCCCGGAGAACATTCTGGCGCGAGCATGCCAGCCGCGCGGCCGGCGCACCAGCCCGCAGCCTGCCGCCGTCGACCCGCCCGGCCTGCGCCGTCGACCCGCCCGGCCTGCGGCGCCCGGTCGGCGGTCCGGAGGTCAGCGCTGGCCGTAGACCCCCTGGTAGCGCTCGTAGAGGGCGTCGATGTGCCGGGGCTCGATCGGCACCAGCGGGCCGCCGGTCCGGGCGATGTGCACGGTACGCGCGACGTCCTCGCACATCACCGCCGCCTTCACCGCCGCCTTGGCGCTGGCCCCGATGGTGAAGACACCGTGGTTGCGCATCAGCACCGCCGGTGAGCGGTGCCCCTCCAGGGTGGCGACGATCCCCTTGCCGATGTCGTCGCCGCCGATCAGCGCGAACGGGCCGACCGGGATCTCCCCGCCGAACTCGTCGGCCATGGCGGTGAGCACGCAGGGGATCGCCTCGTCCCGGGCCGCCCACGCGGTGGCGTACGGGCTGTGCGTGTGCACGACGCCGTTGACCTGCGGCATGTGCCGGTAGACGTACGCGTGCGCGTCGGTGTCGCTGGACGGCGAGTGGTTGCCGTCCACGACCTCCCCGTCCAGGGTCGTCACCACCATCGACTCCGGGGTGAGGTCGTCGTACGACACCCCGCTGGGCTTGATCACCATCAGGTCGGCCCCGGGCACCCGGGCGCTGACGTTGCCGCTGGTCCAGGTGACCAGCTCCCAGCGGGTGAGCTGCTCGTGCAGCCGGCACACCTCCTGACGGATCCGGGCGACCGTCTCGCTGACCGTGCCGGTGAGCTCGCCGCTGGTCATCGGCGCGCCTCCTCGCGTAGTGCGTGCAGCCGGTGCAGTACGTCGTTGCCGCCCCGGCCGAAGTAGTCGTGCAGTCGCTCGTACTCGGCGTAGAGCCGGTCGTACACGTCGGCGCTGGCCGGGTCGGGCTGGTAGACGCCCCGCCGGACCTTGCCCATCGCGGCGGCCGCGGCGGTGATGTCCGGGTACGCCCCGGCGGCCACCGCCGCGTGGATCGCCGAGCCGAGCGCGGGCCCCTGGTCGGAGTCGATCACCGAGAGCGGCCGGCGCAGCACGTCGGCGTAGACCTGCATCAGGAAGGTGTTCTTGAGCAGGCCACCGGCGGCGATGAACTCGGTCACCGGCACCCCGGCGTTCTCGAACGCGGCGACGATGGTCCGGGTGCCGAAGGCGGTCGCCTCGATCAGGGCCCGGTACTGGTCCTCCGGCCGGGTGGCCAGGGTCTGCCCGACGATCACCCCGGAGAGGTCGTGGTCGACCAGCACCGAGCGGTTGCCGTTGTGCCAGTCGAGGGCGAGCAGCCCGTGCTGGCCGGGGCGCTGCGCGGCGGCCAGCTCGGTGAGGTACTCGTGCACCCCGATCCCCCGCCGGGCCGCCTCCTCGGCGTAGCCGGCCGGTACGCAGTGCTCGACGAACCAGCCGAAGATGTCCCCGACGCCGCTCTGCCCGGCCTCGTAGCCGAGCCGGCCGGGCACGATGCCGTCCCGGACCACGCCGCACATTCCGGGCACCTCGGCCAGGGTGTCGGCGACCATCACGTGACAGGTCGAGGTACCCATGATCGCCAGTAGCTGGCCGGGCTCGACGGCGTTCGCGGCGGCGGCGGTGACGTGCGCGTCGACGTTGCCGACCGCGACCGCGATCCCGGCGGGCAGCCCGGTCACGGCCGCCGCCTCCGGGGTGAGCCGGCCGGCCAGCCCGCCGAGCGGAGCGAGCGGGTGGGCGAGCCGGGTCTCGACGAAGTCGGCGAAGTCGGGGTGCAGCGCGGCCAGGTAGTCCCGGGACGGGTACTGCCCGTCCTGGTGGATGCCCTTGTAACCGGCGGTGCAGACGTTGCGGGTCTCCTCCCCGCAGAGCTGCCAGATGATCCAGTCGGCCGCCTCGATCCACCGCTCGGTCCGGGCGTAGACCTCGGGGTCCTCGGTGAGCACCTGGAGCGCCTTGGCGAACTGCCACTCGGCGGAGATCCGTCCGCCGTACCGGGGCAGCCACGACTCGCCGCGCTGCTCGGCCAGCTCGTTGATCCGGTCGGCGTGCCGCTGCGCGGCGTGGTGCTTCCACAGCTTCGGGTACGCGTGCGGCCGGTCGGCGAGCCCGGGGACCTCGTTCAGCGGGGTGCCGTCGGCGAGGGTGGGCAGCACGGTGCAGGCGGTGAAGTCGGTGCCGATCCCGATCACCGCGTCGGGCGGTACCGAGGCGGCGGATAGCGCCTTGGGCACCGCCTCGCGCAGCACCGAACGCCAGTCCTCCGGCATCTGCAACGCCCAGCCGCCGGGGAGTTCGGCCCCGGTCTCCGGCAGCCGGTCGTCGATCACCCCGTGCTGGTACTCGTGCACCGCCGAGCCGAGTTCGGCGCCGTCCGACACCCGGACCACCACCGCCCGGCCGGAGAGCGTGCCGAAGTCGACGCCCACCACGTACCGGTCCGCACCGTTAGCGCTCACTCGTGTCCCTCCTGGACGTTCCCTGTTCTCCCTCGCCGGCTCCACCACCCGTACCCGGTGAACCGGCTCGCGGCGGCACCCGTCGGCGCCTCCGCCACCCGCCAGCCAACCACGGTGTTAGCGCTATCACCAACCCCGGGGTGCCCCGGCCGGCCTCACCGCCCGGCCCGGGCCGGCGGGTCACCGCCTACGTCTGTCGTCGGGTCACGACGCGTTGCAGCACGATGAACACGAAGAGCAACACGCCGATCACGATCCTGGTCCACCAGGAGCTGAGATCGCCCTGGAAGGTGACGATCGTCTGGATGAGCCCGAGCACCAGCACCCCGAGCACGGTGCCGACCAGGTAACCCGAGCCGCCGGTCAGCAGCGTGCCGCCGATCACCACGGCGGCGATCGCGTCGAGTTCCAGGCCGACCGCGTGCCCGTTGTTGCCGGAGAGCATGTAGAAGCTGAGCAGCAGCCCGCCGAGCGCCGAGCAGAACCCGCTGATCGTGTAGACCGCGATCCGGGTACGCCCCACCGGCAGCCCCATCAGCAGCGCCGACTGCGGGTTCCCGCCGATCGCGTACGTGTTGCGCCCCAGCCGGGTGTAGCCGAGCACGTAGATCCCGATCGCCACCACCACCAGCGCGATGACCACGCTGGTGGAGATGAAGAAGCCGCCGAACCGGATCCGCTGCTGCGCGATCGAGGTCCAGAACGGGTCGTCGATGGTGATCGACGAGGTGCTGATCGTGTAGCAGAGACCCCGGGCCAGGAACATCCCGGCGAGCGTGACGATGAAGGGCTGGATCTCGAAGTAGTGGATGATGCAGCCCATCGCGAAGCCGAGCAGGGCACCGATCAGCAGCACCAGCGGCAGCACCAGGTATGGCGACCAGCCCCGCTCCTCCAGCAGCGAGGCGGAGAGCATGGTGGTCAGCGCGACCACCGAACCGACCGAGAGGTCGATGCCGCCAGTCAGGATCACGAACGTCATGCCGACCGCGACCACGAGCAGGAACGCGTTGTCGACGAAGACGTTCAGCACCACCTGGGTGTCGGAGAAGCCGTCGTAGCGCAGCACCCCGGCGCTGTACATCAGGACCAGCAGGGCAAGGGTGGCGAAGATCGGCAGGTACTTCTGCTGCGGGCGCAGCATCCGGCCCCGCCCGTTCGCGACCGTACCGGGGACGGCGGTCATGCCGGCACCTCCACCTTCGGCTGGCGCTCGCGCTCCGGAGCGGGCGGCAACGGCGGTTTCCGGCGGCGGCCGAAGACCTTGGCCCGGAAGGCCGGCGACTGGAGCAGGCAGACGATCGTCACGACCAGCGCCTTGAACAGCAGCGTGGTCTCCGGCGGGATGCCGATGCTGTAGATGGTGGTGGTGAGGGTCTGGATGATCAGAGCGCCGAGCACCGTACCGCCGAGGGAGAAGCGACCGCCGGCCAGCGACGTACCGCCGATCACCACCGCCAGGATGGCGTCCAGCTCGATCCAGAGGCCGGCGTTGTTGCCGTCCGCGCTGGAGACGTTGGAACTGATCATCAGTCCGGCGACCCCGGCGCAGAAGGCGGCGAAGACGTACCCGGTGAAGATGATCCGCCGGGCGTGGATGCCGGCCAGCCGGCTCGCCTCGGCGTTGCCGCCCACCGACTCGATCAACAGGCCGAGTGCGGTACGCCGGGTCAGCAGCAGCGCGAGCCCGAAGACCAGCAGCGCGACCAGGATCGAGAACGGCACGGTCAGCCAGTAGCCGCCGCCGATCAGCTTGTACGGCGAACTGTTGACCGTGATGATCTGCCCGTCGGTGATGAGCTGGGCCAGCCCTCGGCCGGCGACCATCAGGATCAGGGTGGCGATGATCGGCTGGATGCCGAACTGGGCGACCAGCAGGCCGTTCCAGGCGCCGAGCAGCAGGGCCAGCCCGAGGGCGAGTCCCACCGCCATCAGTACCCCGAGCACGCTGTTCTGGTCACCCAGCTCGCTGATCCGCAGGCAGGCCAGCGCGCCGCAGATGGCCACGACCGAGCCGACCGAGAGGTCGATGCCGCCGGTGGCGATCACCAGGGTCATGCCGAGCGAGACCAGGATCAGCGGCGCCCCGAACCGCACGATGTCGATCAGGCTGCCGTAGAGGTGCCCCTGCCGGACGTCGACGGCGAAGAAGTCGGGGGTGAAGAACAGGTTGCTGACCAGCAGTACCACCAGGGTCAGCACGGGCCAAAAGAACCGGTGCCGTACGAGGCCGGCCATCACACCTCCTCCCGGACGACGACCGCGTCCGTGTCGTGCGGTCGGGCAGCCGCGTCGGGTGGCGCCGAACCGTGTCCACTGGCGATGATCGCCATGATCCGCTCGGCGGTCACCTCGTCGTCGTTGGCGAGTTCGTCGACCATCCGCCGGTCCCGGAGTACGGCGATCTTGTGGCTGAGTCGGAGCACCTCCTCCAGCTCGGCGGAGATGAAGAGCACGGCCATCCCGCCGTCGGAGAGCGTGACCACCAGGCGCTGGATCTCCGCCTTGGCGCCGACGTCGATTCCCCGGGTCGGCTCGTCCAGGATCAGCAGCCGGGGTTCGGTGATCAGCCAGCGGGCCAGCAGCACCTTCTGCTGGTTGCCGCCGCTGAGCTGGCCGACCAGCGCCTCCGGGTTGGCCGGCACGATGCGCAGCGCCTTGACGTACTTGTCGACCAGCTCGTCCTGGCGGCGCCGGGGCAGCGGTCGGGACCAGCCCCGGGCGGCCTGTAGGGCCAGGATGATGTTCTCCCGGACGGTGAGTTCCGCGACCAGCCCCTCGGTGCGGCGGTTCTCGGAGCAGAAGGCGATGTCCCGGTCCATCGCGCTGCGCGGGCCGCGCATCACCACCGGCTCGCCGTCCACCCGCAGCTCTCCGGCGTCGGCCCGGTCCGCGCCGAAGAGCAGCCGGGCGATCTCGGAACGCCCCGAGCCGAGCAGCCCGGCCAGCCCGACGACCTCGCCCCGGTGGATGGTGAGGCTGAACGGGGCGACCGCGCCGCCCCGGCCGAGCCCGGCCGCCTCGACCACCGGCTGCCCCCGCTCCAGGGTGGCCAGGGAGCGCCGGGGCTGCTCCTCCAGCTCCTCCAGCACCGCGAGTTCCTTGCCGATCATCGCGCTGACCAGGTCGAGCTGGCTCAGCTCCCGGGTGGCGTACTCGCCGACCCGCCGACCGTTGCGCAGCACGGTCATCCGGTCGGAGATCTCGTAGACCTGGTCGAGGAAGTGGCTGACGAAGAGGATCGCCATGCCCTCCTGCTTGAGTTGGCGCATCACCCGGAAGAGCTGCCCGACCTCGTCGGCGTCCAGGCTGGAGGTCGGCTCGTCCAGGATGAGCACCTTGGCGGAGATGTCGATGGCCCGGGCGATCGCGACCATCTGCTGCACCGCCAGGGAGAGGCTGCCGAGCGGGGCCGAGACGTCGACGTCCAGCCCCAGCCCGTCGAGCAGTTGCCGGGACCGGCGCCGCAGCTCCGCCCAGTGGATGGCGCCGAAGCGGCGCGGTTCCCGGCCGATGTAGATGTTCTCCGCGACGGAGAGGTTGGCGCAGAGGTTGACCTCCTGGTAGACGGTGCTGACCCCGGCCTGCTGCGCCTGCAACGGACCGGCGAAGCGGACCGGGGTGCCGTCGAGGACTATCTCGCCCTCGTCCACGTCGTACACCCCGGTCAGCACCTTGATCAGCGTTGACTTCCCGGCGCCGTTCTCGCCCATCAGGGCGTGCACCTCGCCGGGGAAGAGCCGGAAGTCGACCTCGTCGAGTGCCCGTACGCCGGGGAACCGCTTGCCGATGCCGGTCATGGTCAGGATCGCCCGGGGCTGCCCCGACGTCTCCATCCGCCCTCCTCCGTCCGTCGCGTCGTTCGGGTGCGGGATCCTCGGTCAGTACTGCCGGTTCGGCAGCGCGGCCTTGGCCTGCTCCTGGTTGAACGTGGTCTCCTCGGTGATCACCCGCTCTGGCACCGTCTCACCGGCGACGACCTTCTTCACCAGGTCCATCAGCTGTGGGCCGAGCAGCGGGCTGCACTCGACGATGAAGTTGATTTTGCCGTCGGCGAGCGCCTGCATGCCGTCCTTCACCGCGTCGACCGTGATGATCTTGATGTCGACGCCCGGCTTCTTGCCGGCGCCCTCGATCGCCTCGATCGCACCGAGCCCCATGTCGTCGTTGTGCGCGTAGAGCACGTCGATGTCCTTGTGGGCCTTGAGGAAGGCGTCCATCACCTCCTTGCCCTTGGCCCGGGTGAACTCGCCGGTCTGCGAGGCGATCACCTTGAACTTCGGGTCCGCCTTGATGACGTCCGCGAAGCCGGCCTTACGGTCGTTGGCCGGCGCCGAACCCGTGCTGCCCTGCAGCTCCACGATGTTCACCGGCTCGCTCTTGCCCTGGTACTCGGTGACCAGCCACTCACCGGCCTTCTTCCCCTCAAGCACGAAGTCGGACCCGATGAAGGTCTTGTACAGCGTCTTGTCCGGGGAGTCGATCGCCCGGTCGGTCAGGATCACCGGGATCTTGGCGTCCTTGGCCTCGCGGAGCACCGTGTCCCACCCGGACTCCACCACCGGGGAGAAGGCGATCACGTCGACCTTCTGGGTGATGTAGTTCCGGATGGCCTTGATCTGGTTCTCCTGCTTCTGCTGCGCGTCGGAGAACTGGAGGTCGATGCCGGCCTCCTTCGCCGAGTCCTGGATGGACTTGGTGTTAGCGGTACGCCAGCCGCTCTCGGCACCCACCTGCGCGAAGCCCAGCGTGATCTTGCCATCGTCGTTTCCGGAGCCGCTGCCCTCGCCGCCGTCGCCTCCGCAGGCGGCCAACGCGGTCACCATCAGTCCGCCGAGTACAACGGCGGAGATCTTTTTCAGCACCGTTTCCTCCTCGCCTGGGAACATCGTTGTCTGTCGTAGTTACCGTTCACACGCAAGGCCGACCAGTACCCCGTTGCGCCGCTGGCGCGATGCCGGAGATTCCTGGATTCGGCCCAGTCTGCCACGGAGAACGCCGACCTTCTGGGCACGCCGGACGATCCACAGGGCTTCCTGTTTCGTGAGTGTTAACGTTCTCATGCCGGCCGTCAAGAGGTACTTCCGGCGACGGTATGGATCCGTGATGCTGGAAGTCGGCGGACCTGCACGCCAGGCGGCCGGCCGAGACGAAGGAGCGGCTGTTGACAGCTGACCGTATCGACGCCGGTGACCAGCCCGGCGTCCCGGTACCCCGAACCCGGGGCTCCGTGATGCGCGACGTCGCACGCCTGGCCGGGGTCTCCCACCAGACCGTCTCCCGGGTGCTCAACGACCACCCGAACGTCCGGCCGGAGACCCGCGACCGGGTGCTCGCCGCGATGCGGGCGCTGAACTACCGGCGCAACTCCGCGGCCCGCACCCTGGTCACCCGCCGGTCCCGCACCCTGGGACTGATCGCCTACGAGACCACGCTCTTCGGCCCGGCCTCCACTCTGTACGGTCTCGAACAGGCCGCCCGGGCCGCCGGCTACTTCGTCAGCGTGGCGAGCGTACGCGCGCTGGACCGGGAGTCGGTGCTGGACGCGGTCGACCGGCTCTGCGAGCAGTCCGTGGAGGGGATCGTCGCGATCGCCCCGCAGAGCAGTGTGGGGACCGCCCTGGCCCAGGCGCCGGCCGGACTGGCGGTGGTCGGGGTCGGCGGCGGCGGCGAGCACGTACCGACGGTCTGCATCGACAACTCCACCGGCGCCGCGATGGCGACCCGGCACCTGCTCGAACTCGGGCACACCACCGTGCAGCACATCGCCGGCCCACCGGACTGGCCGGAGGCGCGGGACCGGATCGAGGGCTGGCGGGAGGCGCTGCACGCGGCCGGCGCCCCGGTGCCGGCGCCCCGGCCCGGCGACTGGAGCGCCCGGGCGGGTTACGAGCACGGCCGGCTGCTCGCCGCCGACCCGACCGTGACCGCCATCTTCTGCGGCAACGACCAGATCGCACTCGGCGCGCTGCGGGCCCTGCACGAGGCCGGGCGTCGGGTACCGGACGAGGTCAGCGTGGTGGGCTTCGACGACGTACCGGAGTCGGGCTACTTCCTGCCGCCGCTGACCACGGTCCGGCAGGACTTCGCCGAACTGGGCCGACGCAGTCTGGATCTGCTGATCGAGCAACTCGAAAGCGGCGGTCGGACCAACCGGCGGGTCTCGTTGACTCCCCGCTTCGTCGCCCGGACGAGTTCCGGACCGGCACCCGGCTGAGCGGAGCACCGGGCGGGGACCCGCGCCCGAAATGCGGGGGGCGGATTAATCGCCGATAGCGCGCCACGCCCAGAATGACACCCGTCCACCCTGCCGTGGCGGCGCCACGCCGGCATACCACGGAAGCCTTACTCCGGTGGGGATACCGCGCGCGTCGACGCCAGAAGTGAAGTCCCGGCGGCCGCCGCCGACGCGCGAGAAATATCCAATGTCTTGCAGAATTGGCATGCGATCAGTCAAACTCGACTCCTAGCAATAAATGTTCACGAGGAGTAATCGACCATGGCGAAGCAGGTAATCACACTTCTGACCGACGACCTCGACGGCGGCGAGGCCGACCGCACTGTCGAGTTCGGCCTGGACGGCGTCAACTACACGATTGACCTGTCGGATAAGAACGCCGGCAAGCTCCGCAAGGCGCTCGATGTTTACATCCACGCGGGCAGCCGGGTCGGGCGCGGCCAGGTGGAAAGCCGTCGGTCGGTCCGGCGCGGCGGCACCACGAGCCCGACCCGAAGTGACCGCGACCTGAACCGCGCCATCCGGGAATGGGCCGTGCAGAACGGCTACGAGGTTTCCGAGCGGGGTCGCATTCCGTCGTCGGTGGTGCAGGCGTACAACAGCCGGTGAGCGGGCCGGGCACGGGCCGGGACCTGCCGATTCCCGGCCGGGGCGCGGGCCGGAATGGTCACCCACCCCCCGCCGTAACACCAGGTGCCACCGGCGAGAGCGTCGCCGGTGGCACCCGCGTGCCGGGCCGCCGAGCTACCGGCCGCCGCTGCTCGACGACGGCGTCGGCGGGGCGGCGGGCTTGTCGGCCGGCCGCTTCTCGGCGGCCGGTGGTCCGCCGCTCGCCGGTGCACCCGGCGCCGGTGAGGCCGGCCTGACGTCGGCGGGCACCGGCAGGGCGCTGCCCTTGACGAACTCGTCCCAGCTCACGTTCCAGGCGGTCCAGCCGTTGCCCTGGTCGAGGGTGACCTCGGTGCCCTTGATCGTCACCAGGTCGCCGATCCTGGTGGTCTCCATCAACCACTCCGAGTTCGCGTCCGACACGTTCGTGCAGCCGTGCGAGACGTTCCGCTCCCCCTGCTCCCCGACGGACCAGGGCGCCGCGTGGATGAACTCGCCGCCCCAGGTCAACCGCTGCGCGTTGAAGACGGTGACCACGTAGGGGTCCGGGGAGCCCGTGGTGTCGAAGACCGTCGACTCGTGCTTCTCCATGATCACCATCTTGCCGCTCGACGTCGGGGTGCTGCTCTTGCCGAGGCTGACCGGGATCTTCTTGACCAGCACGTCGTCCTTGAACACCGACATCTGCTTGGTGGCGTTGTCGATCTCCAGGAAGACCCGGTTGCCGATCTTCGCGGTGCCGGTGCGGTCGGTGTCACCGAAGCTGCCCTCACCCATCGGTACGCCGTCCAGGGCGGCCCGGACACTGATCGTGGTACCCGGACGCCAGAAGTCGGGAGCACGGTAGGAGACCTGGCGGCCGTTCTCGTCCCACGACCAGACACCCGGCTGCGGCGGGTCGGTGCTGACCAGCAGCCGTCGCTGGATCCCGGCGCGGGCGTCCTTCGGGATGTCGGAGGCGAATGAAACCGTTATCGGCATCGCCACCCCGTAGGTCTGGTCACTCTGCAGATTAAGGTTGCTCACGGTCCGCTTAGCCGGTTTGTCCATGGTGCTGAAGGTCGTCTTCTGGGTGACCGCCTTCCCGGCGTCATTCTTCGCGGTTACCTCGGCGGTATAGGTCTGCTTGTTCGCCAACGCCTTGCTCGGCATCCAGCTCGTACCATCCGCACGCATCGCGCCATCGACCCGGACGCCGTTGGCATCCGTCACCACCACGTCGGCGACCTTCCCGTCCGTCACCGCCGTACCGATCTCGACACTGGTCGGCAGATCCCGGCTATGCGCTGCGGGGGTAATCGTCAGCTTCGGTGGTGGCGGTGCCGGCCGACCGACCCGCTCAAGCGGATTGCCCGTGCAGCCCGCCAGAACCAGTGGTATGGCGGTCATCACGAGCATCACCAACAACACCGCTCGACGCCTCATCACCATGCTCCCCCCACCCCATTCCTCCGCTCCCGCTCGCAAGGCTTTCGCCCCGGATGGTCACGCCGCAGCGCGGCGAGAACCGCCATTACCCCCGGAATCGCCGCTCAACCAAGGGGTAAACCCCGCCGACACCGGCGGTTTTCCCCGATCCCGGGCCTGCCGGTACCCCGGGAGGCGGTGGTTTCTGGCATCCTGCTCGGATGCAACAGATCGATCTCGGCCTGCCGACACCCCTGGACTGGGAGGTCGCGCCGGCCGACTGGGCCCGCGACGACGTCACCGCGCTCACCGTCAGCGCACCGGCCCAGAGTGACCTCTTCGTGGACCCGGCCGGCGGCGAGCCGGTGCTCTCCGCCCCCCGGTTGTTGACCGCCGCACCCGAGGGCGACTTCCAGTTCTCGGCCCGGGTCCGGGTCGGCTTCGCCGGCACCTACGACGCCGGCAGCCTGCTGCTCCACGCCGGCCCCCGGCACTGGGCCAAGCTCGCCTACGAGCACTCACCGCAGGGCACCGCGATGGTGGTCTCGGTGATCACCCGCGACGTCTCCGACGACGCCAACGGATTCGTGGTCGCCGACGCCGCCCCGCTCTGGCTGCGGATCTCCCGGCTCGGCCCGGCCTGGGCCTTCCACGCCAGCACCGACGGGACGTGGTGGGAGTTCGTCCGGCACTTCCGGCTCGACCCGACCGCGACACCGCTCCGGTTCGGCCTCTCGGCGCAGTCGCCGACCGGCGCCGGCTGCCCGGTCTGGTTCGACCGGATCAGCTTCTCCGCCACCCGCCTGGCCGACCTGCGGGACGGCCGGTAGCTCCGCCCGGCCGTCCTTCCCGGACGGCTCGAACCAGGTCCGGGAAGATCGCCGCTAACGTAGCTGGCCGCCGCGCAGGTCCTCCTCGATCCGCTTCGCGGTGCCGAGCAGTGGCGGCAGCAGTTCCTTGCGGATCACCTCGGAGCTGCCCCGGCTGGCGTGCGCGGAGACGTTCAGCGCGGCGATCACCGCGCCGTCGGCGTCCCGGATCGGCGCCGCCAGGGACCGCAGCCCCTCCTCCAGCTCCTGGTCGACGATCGCGTAGCCCTGGTTGCAGATCCGGTTCAGGATGGTCCGCAACCGCGCCGGATCGGTGACCGTACGCCGGGTCAGCGGACGCAGCTCGGCGGTGTCGAGGTAGTTGTCGAGCCAGTCGGTCGGCTGGGCGGCCAGCAGCACCCGCCCCATCGAGGTGGCGTACGCCGGGAACCGGGTGCCGACGCTGATCGCCACCGTCATGATCCTTTTGGTCGGTACCCGCGCGACGTAGACCACCTCGTCACCGTCGAGTACCGACATCGAGCAGGACTCGTGTACCTCGGCGACCAGGCTCTCCATGTGCGGCTGGGCGACCTCGGGCAGGCTCAGGCTGGACAGGTAGGCGTAGCCGAGTTCGAGGATCCGGGCGCGCAGCGAGAAGAGCCGCCCGTCGGTACGCATGTAACCCAGCTCGACCAGGGTGAGCAGGAACCGCCGGGCCGCCGCCCGGGTCAGTCCGGTCGCCCGGGCCACCTCGCTGAGCGTCAACTGCGGATGGTCGGCGTCGAACGCCCGGATGACCGCGAGTCCCCGCTCCAACGACTGGACGAACTCACCGGTCCGGGGCGTCTCCTCGGTCACCTCGGTCACCCGTCCTCCTGCAGCAGTGTCTCCTGGGCGACCTTGAACGCCCGGTTCGCCGCTGGAACGCCAGCGTAGACGCTCACCTGGAGCAGAACCTCCCGGACCTCGTCCGGGGTCAGCCCGTTGCGCAGCGCCGCCCGGACGTGCATCGCCAGCTCCTCGTCGTGGTGCAGGGTGGCGAGCACCGCCAGGGTGATGCAACTGCGGGTACGCCGGTCCAGCCCCGGCCGGGTCCAGATCTCGCCCCAGGCGTACCTGGTGATCAGGTCCTGGAAGTCCGCCGTGAACTCGTCGGTGCCGGCGACGGCGCGGTCCACGTGCGCGTCGCCGAGCACCTCGCGCCGGACCGCCATGCCGGCCGCGTGCCGCTCCCGGTCATCCATCCACCGACTCCCTCCACCCGCTCCGTTCCGGCCGCCCGCCCCCGGTCGGGTCTTCGAGGTGTGCCAGGAGCAGCCCGGCGACCCGGTCCGGCTGCTCCACACTGGCCAGATGGGCGGCGTCGCCGACCACCCGCAGCCCGGCGCCGGGAATCCGGTCGACAAGCAGCCGGACGTCCTCGATCGGGATCGCCGGATCGTTCGCGCCCGCGACCACCAGCGTCGGTGCGGTGATCCGGGCCAGGTCGTCCCGCAGGTCCATCCCGGCGATCGCCTCGCAACAGCCGGCGTACCCCTCGGGTGGGGTGGCGGTGAGCATCGACCGGTACTCGGCGACCACCTCCGGCCGGCTCGCCGCGAAGCCCTCGGTGAACCACCGCCGCAGCACCGGGTCGGCGACCGCCTCCACCCCGCCGGCCCGGGTGGCGGCGGCCCGGTCCCGCCAGCCCCGGGCCGGACCGAGCCGGGCCGAGGTGCAGAGCAGCACCAACCGGTCGACCCGGTCGGCGGCGTTGACGGCCAGCCACATCCCGACCATCCCGCCGAGGGAGAGCCCGGCGTACGAGACCCGGGGCACGTCGAGGTCGTCCAGCAGCCGGAGCACGGCGTGCCCGAGATCCGCGATCGAGTACGGGCCGGCCGGCACGTCGGAGTCGCCGTGCCCGAGGTGGTCGTACCGGACCACCCGGTACCGCCGGGTCAGCGCGGGCAGCTGCGGCTGCCACATCGCCCCGGAGGTGCCGAGCGAACTGCCGAGTACCAGCACCGGCGCGTCGGCCGGCCCGTCCACGCAGGCGTGCAGCCGGGAGGTCATCTCGGGTTCTCCGTGTTCGGGTACGCCCCGGACGCCCGGTACTCCCGCAGCGCCCGGTCGACGAAGGTGCCGGCCGAGCCGAGCCAGTTGGCCGGATCGAGCGCCCGGTCCAGCTCCGGCTCGCCGAGCCGGGCCCGTACCGCCGGGTCGGCCAGCAGTGCGGCCCGGAAGTCGGGTGCGGCGGCCGCCCGGGCCAGCACGTCGTGCGCGTCGGCCCGGCCGAGCGCCGGGGCGAGTCGGGCGGCGACCGCCTCGGCGAGTACCCGGCCGCCGAGCGCGTCGAGGTTGTGCCGCATCCGCTCCGGGCGTACGTCGAGCCGGGCCAGCAGCCGGGCCGTCCGGCCGGCCGCCCCGCCGGCCAGCCGGAGCAGGTCGAGCAGCGGCTCCCACTCGGCGTGCCAGCCGCCGGTGGCCCGTTCGTGCTCCTGCACGGCGGCGGCGAAGAGCGTGCCGACCAGGTGCGGCCCGCGCCGGGCGGCCGCGCCGAGCAGCACGGCATCCACCGGGTTGCGTTTGTGCGGCATCGCCGATGAGCCGCCCCGGCCCGGACCGCCGCCCTCGGCGACCTCGGCCACCTCGGTCTGGGCGAGCAGCCCGACGTCCAGGCCGATCTTGCCGGCGGCCGCGAGCAGGCTGCCGAGTGCAGCGGCCAGGTCGAGCAGCGGCTGCCGCCGGGTGTGCCAGGGCAGCGCGGGCGCGGCGAGGCCGAGCCGGGCGGCGAGCCGGGTGGCCACCTCCGGCCCGGCCGGGCCGAGCGCGGCCAGGGTGCCGACCGCCCCGCCGAGCTGTGCCGGCAGCGCGGACCGGGCGGCGGCGAGCCGGGTCCGGGCGTCCAGCAGGGCGAGCAGCCAGCCGGCGGCCTTCAGCCCGAAGGTGGTGGGTGCGGCCGCCTGGCCGAGGGTACGGGCCAGCGTCACGGTGTCCCGGTGTCGCTCGGCGAGCCCGGCGGCGGCGGCGAGTGCGGTGTCGAGCTGGCGCAGCAGCGGCTCACCGGCCCGGCCGGCGACCAGCACCAACGCGCTGTCCAGCACGTCCTGGCTGGTGGCGCCGTGGTGCACCCAGGGCCGGGCGGCGGCCGGTACCGCCTCGGTGAGCTGGCGGACCAGCGGCACCACCGGATTGCCGGCGGCGTCGGCGCCCTCGGCGAGCGCGGCAAGGTCGAACCGGTCCGGCCGGCACTGCCCGGCGATCGCCTCGGCGGCCGGCGGCGGCAGCACGCCGCAGTCGGCGCCCGCCTCGGCGAGCGCCCGCTCCACGTCGAGCAGCGCGGTCAGCAGTGCCCGGTCGGTGAGTTCGGCGTCCACCTCGGCCGCGCCGGAGAGCCCGGTGAGCAGCCCGGCGCCGGGTACGGCCGCCTGTTCAGACCGCGAAGAAGACGGTTTCATCCGGGCCCTGTAGGTGGATGTCGAAGCGGAAGCCGTCCGGTGCCGGCCGGGCCACCAGGGTGGCGCGGCGGGCCGGGTCGATCGAGCCGAGCACCGGGTCGGCGGCGTTCGCCGCCTCCTCGTCCGGGAAGTAGAGCCGGGTCACCAGCCGGTGCAGCAGGCCGCGCGCGAAGATCGACAGGTTCAGGTGCGGTGCCTCGGTCTCACCGTCCGGGCCGGGCAGGGCACCGGGCCGGAGGGTACGGATCTCGTACCGGCCGTCGGGGTCGGTGGCGCTGCGGCCGAAGCCACGGAATCCGGGTACCGACGGCGGGCGGGCGCCCCGGGGGTCGTCCGGATGGTCGAACCGGCCGTCCGGATCCGCCTGCCAGGTCTCCACCAGCGCGTCCGGCACCGCCTCACCGGCGCCGTCGAAGATCTGGCCGCGGATCCAGATCGCCCCGGGGGTCCCGTCCGGCACCACGTCCGGGCCGTCCGGCCAGAGTAGGCCGATGTGCAGGTACGGCCCGACCGTCTGCGCGGGCGTCGAGCCGAGCGGCGGCGTCGGGGCCAGCGCCGCCGTGGCGGCCGGCTCGGCGGAGGTGTCGACGGCCGGGCCGGTACCGAAGGTCGGGCTCAGGTCGGTGTGCTGCTCAGTCATCGTCCTCGCCGTCCTCGAAGGGGGTGGCCTCCCGGCCGCGCAGCACCAGGTCGAACTCGAAGCCGAGCGCCCACTCCGGCTCGGTCACCGAGTGGTCGTAGCGGGAGATCAGCCGTTCCCGGGCCAGCGGGTCGCGGACCGAGTTGAAGACCGGGTCCTGGAAGAAGAGCGGGTCGCCGGGGAAGTACATCTGGGTGACGAGCCGCTGGGTGAACGCCTGGCCGAAGAGGGAGAAGTGGATGTGCGCCGGCCGCCAGGCGTTGGGGTGGTTCCGCCAGGGGTAGGCGCCGGGTTGCACGGTGACGAACCGGTAGTGGCCGTCGGCGTCGGTCAGGGTCCGGCCCACCCCGGTGAAGTTCGGGTCGAGCGGTGCCGGCCAGTTGTCGACCGCGTGCCGGTACCGCCCGGCCGCGTTCGGCTGCCAGATCTCCACCAGCGTGTTCGGCACCGGCCGGCCGTTGCCGTCCAGCACCCGGCCGTGCACGATGATCCGCTGGCCGAGCGGCTCCCCGGCGTGCTGCCGGGTCAGGTCGTGGTCCAGGTCGCCGAGCCGGCCCTCCCCGAGCAGCGGCCCGGTGACCTCGGTCAGCCGCTGCGGCAACAGGGCCAGCGGCTGCTTCGGGGCGCGCAGGTTGGTGGAGCCGTAGTCGGGGAAGAGCAGCGGCGGGTGGGTGTCCGGGTCGTCGTGCCGGTAGCGGGGCAGCACCAGCCGGCCGGGGCGGGTCGGGCCGGCGGTGCTTCCGGTCGGCGCGTCGACGGTCGGCAGGTCGGGGTCCGCGGAACGGATGTGGTCGGTGGTCATGCCGTCCTCCGGTCAGGCTTCCAGTACGACGGCCAGGCCCTGGCCGACGCCGATGCAGATGGCGGCGAGGCCCAGCCCACCACCACGGCGGTGCAGTTGCCAGGCGAGCGAGCCGAGGATGCGTGAGCCGGACGAGCCGAGCGGGTGGCCGAGGGCGATCGCCCCGCCCTGCGGGTTCACGATCTCGGGGTCGAGTTCCTTCCACTGGGCCAGGCAGGCCAGCGACTGGGCCGCGAACGCCTCGTTCAGCTCCACCACGGCCAGGTCCGACCAGCCGATGCCGGCGCGCCGCAGCGCCTCCTCGGCGGCGCGTACCGGGCCGATCCCGAACAGTTGCGGTTCGATGCCGACCACGGCGCGGGAGACGATCCGGGCCAGCGGGGTCCGGCCGGCCGCCTCGGCACCGGCCCGGTCGGCGAGCAGCAGCGCGCTCGCCCCGTCGTTGAGCGGGGAGGAGTTGCCGGCGGTGACGGTGCCGTCGGGCCGGAACACCGGCTTGAGCCGGGCCAGCGCCTCGGTGCTGGTGCCCGGCCGGATGCTCTCGTCGGTCTCCAGCTCGGTGCCGGGTACCGCGCTCACCTCGTCGGCGTACGCCCCGACGGCCCAGGCCTGCGCGGCGAGCCGCTGGCTGCGTACGGCGAAGGCGTCCTGCTCGGCGCGGGAGATCCCGTACCGCTCGGCGAGGATCTCGGTGCACTCGCCGAGCGAGGCGGTCCACTCGGCCGGCATCGCCGGGTTGACCATCCGCCAGCCGAGGGTGGTGGAGTGCAACGTCTCGTGCCCGCGCGGATAGCCGGCCTCGGGCTTCGGCAACACCCAGGGGGCCCGGGTCATCGACTCGACGCCACCGGCGACGCAGATCGAGGCGTCGCCGACCGCGATCGCCCGGGCGGCGCCGATCACCGCCTCCAGGCCGGAGCCGCAGAGCCGGTTGACGGTCGCGCCGGGCACGGTCGGCGGGAGCCCGGCGAGCAGGACCGCCATCCGCGCCACGTCCCGGTTCTCCTCGCCGGCACCGTTGGCGTTGCCGAGCAGTACGTCGTCGATCCGGGCCGGGTCGAGGTCGGGGCTGCGCCGGGTCAGCTCGCGCAGTACGTGCGCGGCGAGGTCGTCGGGGCGTACTCCGGCGAGGGCGCCGCCGTACCGGCCGATCGGGGTGCGTACGGCGTCGAGGACGTACACGTCGTTGGTCACCATGTCTCCTTACTGCCGGGGTCGCCGGGTCGGTCCGACGCTACCGGCGGTCGTCGTCATGGGCCCCCTCGACGCGTCCGGTCCACCGGTCAACGCCCGTTCGACATGCGGACTCCCGTGCTTATGACGAACGTAATCCCCGCCTCCGGATCCGTCAACGAGGTCCCGGTGCCGCTCGGCGCAGCGCCCGGTGCCGTTGCGGATAAGTTGCGGGGCGCTGGTTGACGTGAACTCGGTCACTGTGCCAACGTTCCAAATGAGAACATTCGTTCGGCTAGCGACCACCACCACCCCTCAGGGCTCCTTCGGGAGCCTTTCAGCCCGGTCCCGACAGGACCGCCGGACGCCGGGAGACCCGATGCGCCGTCTCGCCGCCACCAGCACCGCCGTTGCCGCCCTCCTCGCCGTCGCCGCCTGCGGATCCTCGTCCGACGACCCCGCCGGGGGCGGATCCGGCGGCGTGGACCGGGTGAAGGTCGGTGCGATCCCCATCGTGGACGTCGCCCCGCTGCACCTGGGCATCGCGAAGGGCTTCTTCAAGGAGCAGAACATCGAGGTCGAGGTGGTCAACACCACCGGCGGCTCCATCGCGGTGACCGGGGTGGTCAGTGGTCAGTTCGACTTCGCCTTCGGCAACGTCGTCTCGCTGATCACCGCCCGCTCGCAGAGGATCCCGGTCAAGGCGATCACGGTGGGGAACTCCTCCACCGGCAAGCCCGGCGCGGACTTCGGCGGCGTCGTGGTGCCGCCGGACAGCCCGATCACCGACGCCGCCGGCCTGGCCGGCAAGAACATCGCGATCAACAACCTGAACAACATCACCGACACCACCACCCGGGCCTCGATCCGCAAGGCCGGCGGCGACCCGTCGAACATCAAGTGGACCGAACTGCCCTTCCCGGACATGCCGGCGGCGG
Organism: Plantactinospora sp. BB1; assembly: GCF_003030385.1. Taxonomy (NCBI): domain Bacteria; kingdom Bacillati; phylum Actinomycetota; class Actinomycetes; order Micromonosporales; family Micromonosporaceae; genus Plantactinospora; species Plantactinospora sp. BB1. The sequence goes on from NZ_CP028159.1 coordinate 715,821, forward strand.
TGCTGGGCAAGCGGGTCGACGCGGCCATGGTCGTCGAGCCGTTCTTCACCATCGCGCAGAACCAGGGCGCCCGGGTCGTGGCCTACAACTTCGCCGAGGCCATCCCGAACATGACGGTGGCGGCCTACTTCTCCACCGAGCAGACCATCACGCAGAAGGCCGACCTGACCGGGCGGTTCAAGACCGCGATGGAGACCTCGCTGAAGTACGCCCAGGAGCACCCGGACGAGGCCCGCCAGGTGCTCCAGACGTACACCAAGATCGAGCCGGCGGTGGCCGCGAAGATCACCCTCCCGGCCTGGCCCGCCGAGATCAACCGCGAGTCGGTGCAGACCCTGGCGGACCTGATGCTGACCGACGGGCTACTCAAGGAGAAGGTCGACGTCGCGGAACTGCTCCCGTGACCCGAGCCGCCACCGTGCCACCGCCCGCCGCGACCGCACCGGCCCCGGCCGGCCGGTCCGGCGGGACCGGCCGGCCGCGCGGCGACACCGCCCTGCTCGGACTGCTCGGCTTCGCCGCCTTCCTGCTCGTGCTGGAACTGGTGCCGAGGCTGGGCCTGGTCTCGGCGAACTACCTGCCACCGACCAGCGAGATCGCGGTCGCCCTCGGCGAACTGCTCGGCGAACCCCGGTTCTGGACGGCGGTCACCGACACCCTGCGCGGCTGGTTCCTCGGCCTGGCGATCGCGGTCGCCCTCGGCGTGCTGGTCGGCTTCGTCCTCGGCACCGTGCCGGTGCTGCGCGAGTTCACCGCCTCGACCGTCGAGTTCCTCCGGCCGATCCCCTCGGTCGCGCTGATCCCGCTCGCCGTGCTGCTCTTCGGCACCGACCTGCGCTCGGTACTGCTCCTGGTGGTCTACGCCGCGTTCTGGCAGGTACTCGTCCAGGTGCTCTACGGCGTCCGGGACGTCGACCCGGTCGCCCGGGACACCGCGTACACCTTCCGGCTCGGCCGGTGGGCCCGGATCCGGCACCTGCTCTGGCCGACCGCCCTGCCGTACCTGCTGACCGGGGTTCGACTCGCCGCCGCCGTGGCGCTGATCCTGGCGTTCACCGCCGAACTGATCGTCGGCGCCCCGGGGCTGGGCAACGAGATCAACCGGGCCCAGTCCGGCGGCGCCGTCGACACGATGTACGCCCTGATCATCGTCACCGGCCTGCTCGGGGTGGCGGTCAACGTGCTGGCCCGGCGCCTCGAACGCGCGGTGCTCTCCTGGCACCCCTCGGTACGCGGCGAGGGCACCCGGTGAGGGGTGAGGTGCGGCCAGTGAGCGGTGACGTGCGGCCGGTGAGCAGTGACGTGCGGCCGATGAGCGGTGACGTGCTCCGCCGACCGGGGTCGGGCCGGGGGCGACGGATCGGGGCGGCCATCGGCCGGGCTCTGTGGTGGAGCGCCGCCGTCTTCGGCCTGCCGTTCGGGCTGCTCGCCCTCTGGTGGGTGCTCTCCGCCGACAGCGAGACCTTCTACCTGCCGCCGCTGTCGGAGATCCTGGCCAGCTTCGACGACGTCTGGTGGCACAGCGACCGGCTCCGCGCCGACGTGCTGCCGAGCCTGCTGCGGCTCGCCGCCGGATTCCTGCTCGCGGTCGCCGTCGGCGTCGGGCTCGGCGTCCTGATCGGCTCCTTCCGGCGGGTCCGCGCCTTCTGCGAACCGGTGCTGGAATTCCTCCGGGCCATCCCGCCGCCGGTGCTGGTGCCGGTGCTGATGCTCTTCGCCGGCTTCGGCAACACCATGAAGGTGCTGGTGGTGCTCTCCGGCTGCGTCTGGCCGATCCTGCTCAACACGGTGGAGGGGGTGCGGGCGGTCGACGAGGTGCTGGCCGAGACCTGCCGCTGCTACGGCATCCGTGGCCCGGCCCGGCTCTGGCACCTGGTGGTCCGGTCCGCCTCCCCGCAGATCGTCACCGGCCTGCGCCAGGCCCTCTCGGTCGGCATCATCCTGATGGTGATCAGCGAGATGTTCGCCGCGAACAACGGGCTCGGCTTCACCATCATCCAGTTCCAGCGGACCTTCGCGGTCACCGACATGTGGACCGGAATCCTGCTACTCGGTCTGCTCGGCTTCCTGCTCGCCATGCTGCTGCGGCTCTTCGAGCGGTCGGCCCTGCGCTGGTACCTCGGCCTGCGGCACTCCCAACGAGACGATGGGCAGCGATGAACCCGACAGATCCCCGCCAGGGCGGCACCGAGGCACTGCTCGACGTCCGCGCACTGCGCAAGGTGTACAGCGGGCGCGGGCGGTCGGTCGAGGCGGTCCGGGACCTCACCTTCTCCGTCGGTGCCGGCGAACTCGTCTGCGTGGTCGGCCCCTCCGGCGCCGGCAAGACCACCCTGCTCAAGTGCATCGCCGGTCTGCTCCCACCGACCTCCGGCGAACTGCTCCTGGAGGGCGCGCCGGTGCAGGGTCCGTCGCCGGGCATGGCCGTGGTCTTCCAGGAGTACGGCCGCAGCCTCTTCCCGTGGATGACGGTGCAGCGCAACGTCGAGCTGCCGCTGAAGCAGAAGAAGAACCTGAGCCGGTCCCGCCGGCAGGAACTCGTGCAGGAGGCGCTCGCCGCCGTCGGCCTCGGCGACGTGCCGGGCGCCTATCCGTGGCAGCTCTCCGGCGGCATGCAGCAGCGGGTGGCGCTGGCCCGCGCGGTCGCGTACGAGCCGCACATCCTGCTGATGGACGAGCCGTTCGCGGCCGTCGACGCGCAGACCCGGGCCGACCTGGAGGACCTGGTCCGGTCGCTGTGGCGGCGGCTCGGCGTGACCATCCTCTTCGTCACGCACGACATCGACGAGGCGGTCTACCTCGGCCAGCGGGTACTGGTGCTCTCCGGCTCGCCGACCGTGGTCCTCGACGACGTGGCGATCGACCTGCCGGCCGAGCGGGACCAGCTCGGCACCCGCTCGTCGGCCCGCTTCGCCGAACTGCGGGCCCAGGTGTTCGGCCAGATCCAGCGGGCCAAGAGCGGCTGGAGCGCCGGCGCCGGGCCGGCGGACGGGAAAACGCCGGCCCGCCAGCCCACGGACGCGGGAAGCCGATGACCACGGTCCGGGACGCCACCCTGACGGTGCTGCGCCGGTACGGCGTGGACCGGATCTTCGGCAACCCGGGCTCGACCGAGGTGGCCTTCCTCGCCGACCTGCCCGACGACCTGACCTTCGTACTCGCCCTGCACGAGGGTTCCGTGGTGGGGATGGCAACCGGCCACGCGCTCGCCACCGAACGGCCGGCGGTGGTGAACCTGCACACCACGGCCGGCCTCGGCAACGCCGTCGGGGCGCTCGCCACCGCCCGGGTCAACCGGGCCGCACTGGTGGTGCTCGTCGGGCAGCAGGACCGCCGGCACCTCGCCGCCGAGCCGTTCCTCGCCGGCCGGCTCGACCAGCTCGCCGGCCCGTACCCGGTCTGGGTGGAGCAGCCGGTGCTGGCCCAGGACGTGCCGGCGGCGGTACGCCGGGCCTGGCACGAGGCCACCCTGCGGCGCGGCCCGGCCCTGGTGGTGGTGCCGATGGACGACTGGACCGCCGAGGTCGACCCGTCGCTGGGCCGGGCCGCGCCGGAGCGGGTCCACCCGCCGGTGCTCGCCCCCGGTCCCGCGCTCGACGAGCTGGCCCGGCTCGTCGACGCCGCCACCGCCCCGGTGCTGGTGGTCGGCGCCGGAGCGGACGACCGGGCGACCTGGGACGCGCTGACGAGCCTGGCGGACCGGATCGGCGCACCGGTCTGGCAGGAGGCGTTCGGCGCCCGGGCCGGATTCCCGCAGCACCATCCCCGGTTCGCCGGTCACCTGCCGGCCGCCCGGTCCCGGCTGCGCGCCACGCTGGACGGGCACGACCTGGCCCTGGTGGTCGGCACCGCCGCCTTCCGGCAGTACGTCTACGAGCCCGGCCCGCTGCTGCCGGCGGGCCTGACCGTCGCGGTGGTCTCGGCCGACCCGGCCGAGGTGCACCGCAGCGAGGCGGAGTTCACCGTACTGGCCGACCCGGCCGCCTGCGTCGAGGCCCTCGCCGCCCGGGTGACCCGACGGAACCGTCCCGCCCCGGAGCGCCCCGGCCCGGCTCCGGTGCCGCCACCCGGTCCCGACGAGCCGCTGCGGGCGACACACGTATTCGCCGCGCTGGCCCGGCGGTTGCCGGCCGACGTCGTACTCGTCGAGGAGACCCCCTCCACCCGACCGGACCTGCACCGGATGCTGCCGGCCCGGCAACCGCGCGGCTTCGTCAGCGCGGCGATGGGCGGCCTCGGCTTCGGGCTGCCCGCCGCGGCCGGACTGCGACTCGGCGACCCGACCCGGCCGGTGGTGGCGATCCTCGGTGACGGTTCGGCGCTCTATGCCGTGCAGGGACTCTGGAGCGCCGCCCGGTACGGCTGCGGCGTGCTCTACGTGGTCCTGGCCAACGGCCGGTACGCGGTGCTGGACCGGCTCACCGAGCAGTACGGCGGCAAGCCGCCCTGGCCGGCCTTCGGCGAGGTGGACGTGTACGGGCTGGCCCGGTCGTTCGGCTGCCCCGCCCGGCGGATCCGGACCCATCCGGAACTCCTCGCCGTGCTCGACGAGGTGGTGCCGGGCCTCGCCGAGCGGACCGAACCGCTGCTGCTCGACGTGGCCGTCAGCCCGGAGCCGCACTTCGCGCCGTGACCCGCTCCGCGTCGCCGAGGCGGCGCACCGCCACCACCCCAGGGAGGTTCCGATGACTCTTCTCGACTCGACCGACTGGCACGGCAGGATATTCAGCGACGGATGGGTCCGGGCCGACGGCGGTGACGCGGCGGTACGGGAACCGGCCACCGGCGACGAGATCGGCCGTACCGGGATCGCGAACGCCGCCGACGTGGCCCGGGCCGCCGCCCGCGCCGCCCAGGCCCAGCGCGACTGGGCCGCGACCCCCTACGACAAGCGGGCCGCCGTGCTGCGCCGGGCCGGGCGGTTGTGGGAGGAGCACGCGGCCGAGGTCGGGGACTGGATCGTCCGGGAGACCGGTTCGGTGCCGCCGAAGGCGACCCTGGAGACGGATACCGCCGCGCAGGAGTGCTACGAGGCGGCGGCGCTCGCCTCGCACCCGCTCGGCGAGATCATCCAGAGCGCGCAGCCCCGGCTCAGCCTGGCCCGCCGGCTCCCGGTCGGTGTGGTCGGGGTGATCTCCCCGTTCAACGTGCCGGTGATCCTCGGGGTCCGCTCGGTCGCCCCGGCGCTGGCCTTGGGCAACGCGGTGCTGCTCAAGCCCGACCCGCGGACCGCCGTCGCGGGCGGGGTCGCGGTCGCCCGGATCTTCGAGGAGGCCGGCCTGCCGCCGGGGGTACTGCACGTGCTGCCGGGCGGGCCGGAGGCGGGCGAGGCGCTCGTCGCCGACCCGCACGTCCGCCTGATCAGCTTCACCGGCTCGACGTCGGCCGGCCGCCAGGTCGGGCAGGCCGCCGCCCGGCACCTCAAGCGGGTACTGCTGGAACTCGGCGGCAACTCGGCGCTGGTGGTCCTCGACGACGCCGACCTGGAGCTGGCGGTCTCCGCCGGTGCCTGGGGTTCGTTCCTGCACCAGGGGCAGATCTGCATGACCACCGGCCGGCACCTGGTGCACGAGTCGCTCGCCGACGACTACGTCGAGCGGCTGGCCGAGAAGGCCGCACACCTGCCGGTCGGCAACCCGGCCCGGGAGCACGTGGCGCTCGGGCCGATCATCGACGAGCGGCAGCGCGACAAGATCCACTCTCTGGTCACCGGCAGCGTCGACGCCGGGGCGACCCTGGTGACCGGCGGGACGTACGAGAACCTCTTCTACCGGCCGACGGTGCTCACCGACGTCACCCCGGCCACCCCGGCGTACGCGCACGAGGTCTTCGGCCCGGTCGCCCCGGTACTGCGCTTCGGCGACCTGGACGAGGCCGCGAAGCTCGCCGCCGACAGCGAGTACGGCCTCTCGCTCGGCATCCTCAGCCGGGACGTGATGAAGGCGCTGGCCTTCGCCGAGCGGGTGCCGAGCGGCATCGTGCACATCAACGACCAGACGGTCAGCGACGAGGCGGTCGCCCCGTTCGGCGGGGTGGCCGCCTCCGGCAACGGCCCCCGGCTGGGCGGGACGGCGGCGAACCTCGCCGCGTTCACCGAGACGCAGTGGGTGACCGTGCAGGGCGACATCACGAGGTACCCCTTCTGAACCGCGAGTCTCCGGTCCCGGACGCCCGGGCGGCCGAGCCGGGCGACGACGCCGGCTCGGCCGGTCCGGGCGGCGGGCGGTTCGGGATGGGCCGGGGCGGCTGGCTGACGCTGCTCGGGCTGGTGCTGCTGGCGTTGAACCTGCGGGCGGCGATCGCGGCGGTCCCGCCACTGCTGCCCGAACTCCAGGTCGACCTCGACCTGGGTCGGAGCGCCGCCGGGCTGCTCACCGCCCTGCCGGTGCTCTGCTTCGGGCTGCTCTCTCCGTTCGCCGCGCTGCTCGGCCGCCGGATCGGCATCGAGTGGGCGCTGCTCGCCGCGATGCTCGGCATCGTGCTGGGCAGCCTGACCAGGACCCTGCCGCACGCGGGCTGGATGCTCGCCGGCACCGCGATCATCGGCGCCGGGATCACCGTCGGCAACGTGCTGGTGCCGAGCGCCGTCAAGCAGCACTTCGCGGGCCGGCCGGGCCTGGCGACCGGGTTGAGTACCGCCTCGATGACCACCGGGGCGACGGTGGCGGCGGCGGTGAGCGCGCCGCTGGCGTACGCGCTGGGGTGGGGTTGGCGGGGTTCCCTGCTGGCGCTCGGCGCCTTCGCCGGGGTGGCGGCGCTCGGCTGGCTCCCCCAGGTGCGCCGCCGGCACACCGCACCGGCCGCGGAGCCGCCGCAGCCGAGTGGCCGGGTGCTGCGCTCGCCGGTCACCTGGCAGGTCGCCGTCTTCATGGGGACCCAGTCGATGCTCTACTACGCGATCCTCACCTGGCTGCCGAGCCTGCTGCGGGACCAGGGCGTCGCGCCGACCCGGGCGGGCGCGGCGTTGGCGCTGTTCAACCTGCTCGGGATCGGCACCGCGCTGGTGGTGCCGACGCTGGCGGTCCGCCGGCCCGACCAGCGCGGGCTGGCGCTGGTGATCTGCGCCGGCTGGGCGGCCGGGGTGCTCGGCCTGCTGGCCGTGCCCTCCTGGTATCTGCTCTGGACGGTGTTGGCCGGGCTTGCCCAGGGCGCCGCGCTCAGTCTCACCCTGATCCTGTTGGTGCTCCGGGCCCGGACACCCGGGTCGGCCCGGCAGCTCTCCGGCGCGGTGCAGTCGATCGGCTACCTGCTCAGCGCCGCCGGGCCGGTGCTGGTCGGCGCGCTCCGGGACGCCAGCGCCGGCTGGGGCCTGCCGCTCGCCGCCCTGGTCGTGGTGACGGCGGTGATGGCGGTGAGCGCACTCGGTGCGGGCCGGGACCGGCAGGTGTGACGTGCCGGCGGCCCGGTGGTTCGGGAGAGTCGCGAGAGGTCGGTTCGGAAGAGTCGCGGAAGGTCGGTTCGGGAGAGTCGCGAGAGGTCGGGGAGTGAACGATGCGTACCCAGGTCGGGATCGTCGGGGCGGGGCCGGCGGGTCTGCTGCTGTCGCACCTGCTGCACCGGGCCGGCATCGGGTCGGTGGTGCTGGAGTGCCGCAGCCGGGAGTACGTCGAGCACCGGGTCCGGGCCGGCGTGCTGGAGCAGGGCTCGGTCGACCTGCTCCGGCGGTGCGGGCTGGGTGAGCGGCTGGACCGGGAGGGGCTCCGGCACGAGGGCATCGAGCTGCGCTTCGGCGGTGCCGCACACCGGATCGCGATGACCGAGCTGACCGGTCGGGCGATCACGGTCTATGGCCAGCAGGAGGTGGTGAAGGATCTGATCGCCGCCCGTACGGCCGCCGGGGGTGACCTCCGGTTCGAGGTCGAGGACGTACGCCTCGACGGGCTCGACTCCGACTCGCCGGTGATCCGGTTCCGGCACCACGGCCGCGACGAGGAGCTGCAATGCGACTTCGTCGCCGGCTGCGACGGCTCGCACGGGGTGAGCCGGGCGAGTGTGCCGGCCGGCGAGCTGACCGAGTACGACCGCGGCTATCCCTTCGCCTGGCTCGGGGTACTCGCTGCGGCCGCCCCGGCGGCCGAGGAGCTGATCTACGCCCACCACGACCGGGGGTTCGCGTTGCACAGCATGCGTTCTCCGGAGGTCTCCCGGCTCTATCTCCAGGTGGAGCCGGAGACCGATCTGGCGGAGTGGCCCGACGAGCGGATCTGGGCCGAGCTGCGTACCCGGTTGGAGACGGTTCCGGGTTGGACGCTCAACACCGGGCCGATCCTGGAGAAGAGCGTCACCGGGATGCGGAGCCTGGTGGTGGAGCCGATGCGGTGGCGGCGGCTCTTCCTGGCCGGCGACGCGGTGCACATCGTGCCGCCGACCGGTGCCAAGGGGATGAACCTGGCGCTGGCCGACGTGACGCTGCTCGGCGACGCGTTCGCCGCCTGGTACCGGGAGGGCCGGGACGACCTGCTGGACGGTTACTCCGACACCGCGCTGCGGCGGGTCTGGCGCGCCCAGCACTTCTCCTGGTGGATGACCTCGCTGCTGCACCGGCTGAACACCGACGACCCGTACGAGGCGAGGTTGCAGCTCTCGACGCTGCGCTACCTCACCTCGTCTCGGGCGTATGCCACCAGTCTGGCGGAGAACTACGTCGGTCTCCCCGAGGTCTGATCAGGGGGTGGCGGCCACCGTGGCCGGCTCCTGGGCCACGCTGCGGCCCCGGCGCCGGGCGAGCGCCGCGTCCAGCGACCACCGTCCGCCGCCGAGGGCGGCGACCAGCAGGAAGGACCAGCAGAACAGGGCGGCGGTCTCGCCGCCGTTGTTCAGCGGCAGCAGCCCGTCGGGCTGGTGCACCACGAAGTACGCGTACGCCATCGAGCCGGAGCAGATGATCGCGGCGGGGCGGGTGCTCAGGCCGACCAGCACCAGCAGTCCGCCGACGAACTGGATGAGGGCCGCGTACCACCCGGGCCAGGTGCCGATCGCGATCGCCTCGCCGCTCCCCCGGTTGCCGCCGAAGATCCCGAAGAGGGAGGCGGCGCCGTGCAGGGCGAACAGCAGGCCGAGCACGATCCGGAACAGCGTGGTCACGAGGTCGGTGACTCGGGCATTGGACATGGGACACTCCTTGCGACTAGCAGTAATAGCTGTTGGGTCCCACGGCAGAGTCACGCTATCCATTCACATTGATAGCTGTCAATAGCCTTCCCGATAGGTCCTTTACCCGCCCCCTTGCGGCCGCTCAGGACTCGCAGGTGAAAGGCGAGACGAACGAGTCGCGCCGTTCAAATTGGAAAAGTTCCAATTTGAACGGCCGATCAGTCCGACCGCACCGGGTCGGTCACGTGGATGGTCACCTCGAACCGCCGCGCCGGGCGTTCCCCCGCCTCCCAGCCGCGCGACAGCACCAGTCGCAGCGCGGTCCGGCCGCCCCCGGTCGCGGTGAACCGCAGCTGCCTGCTCCCGACGCCACCCCACCCCTCCCGCTCCGGCCGGAACGAGTCCCCGGCCGGGGCGAGCACCGCACTGTCCACCGCGTCGAGCTGCCACCGGTAGCCCGAACTGGGCGTCTCGGCGAGCTGCACGACCACCAGATCCCCCGGCGCCGCCGGATAGGACCGGCCGGCGTCCGCCTCGGTCAGCTCAAGGCGCGCCACGCCGTACCCCGATCTCGGCGCGGCGGGCGGTTCCCCGGCCGGCTAGTGCGGCAACTCCACCGCACAGCACGCCTCTCCCTGATCCTGAAGCAACCCGTCGAAGTCCCCGCGCTTCATCTTGAACCGGCCGCCCCAACCCCAGGCCGTCCCCCAGGAGTTCTGGAAGAGGTATGCGTCCTCGGACTCGATCCGGTCGAGCATCAGATAACAGTGCCCGCCCGCTCCGGCACCGGTCGGCTTGACGAAGCCGTTCTCGTCCGGATTGAACATGTCGGCGGTCCAGGCGGTGCCCACCACGATCGAGCCCTGGTTGTCGATCCATTCGTCGATCTCCGCAGTGGTGCGCGCGAAGGCGAACGCGGCGAGCCGGCCCCGCTCCCGGACGGCGAGCGCCCCGGACCGGACGGTCGAGCCGTTCTCCTTGCCGGGCTCGCCGTCGATCACCTTGGCCTCGTAGTAGAGGGCGTGGCCGTCGGCGTTCTGGTAGGTGCCGGCGACCGGCATCGCGTCCACCCAGCCCGCCCAGCCGAAGCCGACGCAGTGGCCCGTCTGCCCCTGGTCGAGCTGTACGGTCAACTCCCAGGCCGGCGCCCTGTCCCGGCTCGGGGCCGGGGTTGTCGTCGGCTGCCGCTGGCTCCGCAACCAACGCCAGAAGACCAGGTACGCCCGCCAGTCCGAGAAGTACGGCGTCTCGGTGAGCACCTGCTCCACCGTCATCTGCCGGATCGACTCGGCCGGCTCCGCGATCTCCAGCAGTCGCGGGATGTCCCAGTCCCGGGGGTCGGGCCGGTAGAGCCGGCCGAGCAGCTGCGGACCGGGAATGCTGCCCGCGCTCGTCTCCGGCGGATCCACCGCGAAACGCCTCTCCTGTTCCATCGACTCGCCTCCGGCCGGGCCCTGACGGGCGGTTGGACACCGACGGCGTCAGGCCAGCCCGGACATCGCCGCAGAACCCGTCCCGTAGCCGCCGCGGCACCCATTGTGCGCCCTGGGGGCAATCCGGTGGGTGCGATCCGGCGAGTCCGGCCGAACTGCCGGCGTGTCACTGCACGTCGTCGTACGCCGGTTTGGCCCGCTCGCCGTCCCGAGCCGCCCGCCGTACCGCCCGGCCGGCCTGGCGGCTCGGACAACCGGTGGCCCGGAGGATGTCGGCGGCGCAGACCCGCAACTGCGTGACGAGCGCGTCGCCGAAGTTGTGCAGTCCCTCCCGGCGGGTCCGTCCACCCTGCCGGGCCGCCACCAGTGCCCGACGACTGGCGCCCCCGGTGTCCCGCCCGATCCGCGCCTGGTGCTGCAACTCCTGTACCGCGCTCGCCAGCATCTCGATCGCGTCGGGCAGGCAGTGCGGGATCGGCTCCCGGTAGTCGACGACGGTGATCGCCCGCCGGGCCAGGTCGCGGGCGCCCTCGATCACCCGGGTCAGCTCCGCCACGCCCCGGGCGTGGCGCTCGAATTCCTGCCGGCGTCGCCACCGCAGCGGCGCGACCCTGACCACCTCCTCCGCGCCGCTCACCGCCTCCCGCAGCCGCCGCAGGTCCGGCTCGATCCCGCGCAGCCCGTCCAGCGCCTGGGTGGCCCGGCCCACGTCCCGCTCCCGCAGCGCCGCCCCGGTGTCCCGGAGCCGGCCGATGAGGATGGCGAAGACCGGTGCGGCCGCCCGGTTGACGACCCGGATCGGGTTGAGTGGCAGCAGCAACGCCACCACGACGAGCCCCACCGCGCTGCCGACCGCCGCGTCGACGATCCGGGGAAGTTCGAGGTCGCGCTCGCTGGGCGAGAGGGTGGCGATCAGCACCGCCGTACCGCCGACCTGGCTGACCACCGTCCCGCCCCGGCCCACCAGGCCGAGCGCGACCCCGATGGCCAGGGTGACGATGACCGCGGTCTGCCACGGTCCGGTGCCGATCAGGAAGATCAATCCATCGCCGATGACGATCCCGAGCCCCACGCCGGCGAGCAGTTCGACCGTGCGCCGGGCGCGCTGGCCGATGGCGGCGACGATCGTGCCGACCGCCGCGGTGGGTGCGAAGACCGGGCCCGGATTGCCGAGCAGGTTGTGCGCGATCCACCAGGAGAGTCCCGCCGCGAGTCCCGCCTGCACCGCGATCACCGCGATGATCTCCAGTTGCCGCACTCGCAACCGGGTGGCCTGGCGCCCCTCGTACCGGGCTCGACCGGCCGTCCCGCGCATCCGGTGCAGGACCGTGGCCAGCGGCGACCGGTAGTGGGGGCGGGGCGGCATGTCGGCTACTACCCGACCCTGCGCCGGGCAACCCGACCGGGCCATGATCGCGGCGTGCAGGGCGAACTACCCGGCGTGCTCGGTGACGAAGGTACGGCGGATCAGCGTACGGGCATCGGAGCGGTCGAGCCCGGTGGCCCGGAGCAGGTCGTAGGACATGGTGCGCAGTTGGGCGACCGCCGCCGTACCGTGGAACCCGAGCCGGGCCCGCGTGGCCCGGCCGGCCTCGGCGACCGCCCGCAGCGTCTCGGCCCTGGTCCGGTCGGCTTCCCGGCCACCGCTCAGCTCCCGGTGCAGCATCCGCACCGCCGCGCCGAACCGCTCGACGGCACCGGGCAGCTCGTCCGGCACCGGCTCCTCGTCGCGGATCATGCTGGCGATCCGGCGGACCAGCCCCCTGCTGTCCCGAAAGGCCTGCTCCAGGTGCTCGGCACCCTCCTCGTACTGGGCCAGGGTGCCGCGTCGGCTCCACCGCAACGGCGAGTAGGTGACCACCTCCCGGGCGGCCTGTAGCGCCTCCCGGAGCTGCCGCAGCTCCCGGTCGCCGGACAGCGTGTGCAGCGCGTCCTGGGCCTGCTCCGCGTCCCGGTTCCGCAGCGCCCGGGTGGTCACGGCGAGCTGCCTGGTGAGCTGCTCGAACAGCGGGGTCACCCGGCGCCGGACCAGCCGCAGCGGGTTCAGCGGCAGCAACAGCAGTGCGACGGTCAGGCCGACGGCGCCACCGATCCCGGCGTTGACGAACCGGGGTACCTCGAGATCCTGCGTCATCGGGGTGAGCGAGGCGATCAGCACGGCGGTACCGCCGGCCTGGGTGATCAGCGACGAGCTGCCCCGCAGCACGATCGCCACCATGATGGCCAGGGCGACGATGACCCCGATCTGCCACGGTCCGGTGCCGGTCGCCGCGATCAGCAGATCTCCGACGCCGATCCCGATGGTCACCCCCACCATGAGTTCGAGACTGCGGCGCAGCCGCCGGTCGATCGAGGTGGCGACGACCGCCACCGCGATGATCGGGGCGAAGACCGGTTCCGCCGCGCCGACGAGTTCGTGCGAGATCACCCAGGCCAGCGCGGCGGCCAGCCCGGCCTGCACGGCGAGTACCAGATAGGTACGTAACCGGCGCAGTCGGGCCGCTCCGCTGCGCCGACCCCGGCGGTGCAGCGCTGCCAGCGCGGCGCTGATCCGGCGGCCGTCGGCATCGGTGGACGGCACGGCACGCTCGCGGAGGGCCCGGAGGAGCGCCATGGGCGTTACTACCCCGCTCGACCCGGTCGAACCCCGCGTCGGCCGTCCGCCCAGAACCGGCAGCGGCGGTGCGGGCCGAGGTTAGCGGCAGCGCTGCGCGGGCATCCTGGCGCACAGTCCCAGAACGGGGGTACTCGTCGGTGCCGACCTCCGGGTTCCACGCCGCGCCCGAGCGGATTCCGTCGGAGTCGGCATGACCGACGCGTTCCCGCCGATCGACTCGTACGCCTTCCTCTCCGACACCCACACCTCGGCGCTGGTGGCCCCGGACGGCGCGGTCGAGTGGTTCTGCGTGCCACGGTTCGACGGCGACGCGGTCTTCGCCCGGCTGTTGGACCGCCGGGCCGGCGCCTTTTCGATGACCGTGGCCGGTGCGGACCCCCCGGACCGGCGGTACCTGCCGGAGACGCTGGTGCTGGAGAGCCGTTACCGGACGGCGTCCGGCACGGCCGTCGGACACGACTTCCTGGCCCTCCGGGCCGGCTCCGCCGAGCAGCCGACCCACGCCGTCCGCCTGCTGGTCCGCCGGCTCACCGCGGAGCGCGGAACGGTCCGGCTGGCCGTCCGGATCACCGCCCGGCCGGAGTACGGCCGCCGCGACCCGGGCTGGTCGCTGACCGGCTCGCGGTGGTCGACCCCGGAGCCGTGTCTGCGCCTCCACGCCGATCTGCCCTTTCAGCTTCGGGACACCGACCTCTGCGCCGAGGTCGAACTCGTCGAGGGGCAGAGCGTGGACGTCGTGCTCGGCTACGGCAGCCCGCCGGAGGGGAACGGGCCGGCCGAGCCGGGTGACGGAGCCGCCCTGCTCGCCGAGACCTGCCGGATCTGGCGGGACTGGTCGGCCCGGAGCGACTACACCGGAGTGGAGGCGGCGGCCGTCCGGCACAGCGCCCTGGTGCTGCGCGGACTCTGCTTCGACGAGACCGGTGCGCTGGTCGCGGCGCCCACCACCGCGCTGCCCGAGGAGATCGGCGGGGTACGCAACTGGGACTACCGCTACACCTGGCACCGGGACGCGGCCCTGCTGCTGCTCGCCCTGTTCCGGCTCGGGCACGCCGAGGAGGGCCGGCGTTATCTGCGGTTCCTGCTCGACGTCTGTGCCGGATCGGCGGACCGGCTCGCACCGGTGGTCGGGATCGCCGGCCGCATGGCCGAGGAGCGGGTTCTGCCGCACCTGAGCGGCTATGCCGACTCGTCGCCGGTCCGGATCGGCAACGAAGCCGCCGACCAGGTGCAGTTCGACACGTACGGGCACGTGCTGGATGCGGCGCTGGCGTACCAGGAGCTGACCGGCGAGCTGACCGAACCGGAGTGGGCGGTGCTCCGGCACCATGTCGACACGATGGCCGAACGGTGGCGGGAGGAGGACCACGGCGTCTGGGAGATCCGTGGACCGCGCCGGCACTACGTCAACTCGAAGCTGATGTCCTGGGTGTGCCTGGACCGGGGCGTGACCCTGGCCGGCATGCTCGGCGACGACACGGCCCCGGTGTCGACGTGGTGCCAGGCCCGGGACGACCTGCGCGCCGAGATCCTCGACCGGGGCTACGACGCCGGGATCGGCAGCTTCGTGCTCGCGTACGGGTCGACCGAGCTGGACGCGTCACTGCTGCGCATCCCGCTGGTCGGCTTCCTGCCCGGCACCGATCCACGGGTGCTCGGCACCATCGACCGGATCCGTGAGCGGCTCGGTGTCGCCCCGGCGCTGCTGCGCCGCTACACGACCGACGACGGCCTCCCCGGCGAGGAGGGCGCCTTCCTGCTCTGCTCCTTCGAACTGGTCTCGGCCCTGGTGCTGGCCGGACGGGTGGAGCAGGCCCGGGACGCCTTCACCGAACTGTGCCGGCACGCCGGCCCACTCGGCCTGTACGCCGAACAGCTCACCGCCGACGGCATCGCGCTCGGCAACTATCCGCAGGCCTTCACCCATCTGGCCCTGATCGAGGCGGCGCTGAACCTGGACGCCGCCGGTGACCGGGAGGCGCTGCACGCCTGGGCGGAACGGTCGGGCCGGAACTCCTGAGCAGCGACCTTCGTGATCCGTAAGACGGAACGGAAGCTAGTCGACGGAGAGGTCGGCGCAGCCGGTCTCGTCCGGCAGCAGCGGTCGCAGACCGACCTGCCAACGGTCGCCGCCGGAGGTCCACGGCGTACGGGCGTTCGCCTTTGCTGCCGCCGCCAGCAGTGCGGTCGCCTCGGCGCCGCGTACCTCGACGCAACCCTGGTCGACGCCGGGTGCCGGCGGTGACCCCGGCAGGGCCGGACCGGGCCAGGCGATCTCCGGCGGGGCGGTCAGCCCGTTGTCGTCCGGCCGCCATGGGATCGCCACCGCCGCGACCGCCTGGGCCTGGTACGGCTGCGGCTGGTCGACCTTGTCCTCCCCCAGCGTCCCGGCGAGATCGGTGAGCGCGGCGAGCAGCTTCTGCAACTCGGCCCGGGCGGCCCGTTGCGGCTCGGTCAGCCCCGGCGCGTCCTGCCCGCCCTCGGAGAGCGCGTATACCTCCAACTCGTCGACGCCAGCGGCGGACGACACGGTGAACCGGGTCGACGGGACGTCGGTGACCGACGGTCGGCCAAGATCGATGGAGGAGCCCACTCCGGCGGCCCGGGCCCGCTCGACCAGCCGGTCGACCTGGTCCGGCGCGAGACGCTGCTGCTGGAGGTTCGGCAGCGCCGGCCCGGGATAGATGGCGAGCTGGGGCCCCTCGGTGATGACCCGCCCGTCCGCGTAGATCGTCACCGTCGGCACCCGGGTCAGCCGGGAGGCCGGCGCCACGAACCCGCCGACCTGCTCCACCCGGAGCACCACACCGTTCGGGTCGGCGGGACCGGAGTCGCCGCCGGATCCGCCGCCCGGCCCGTCCCCGCCCGACCCGGTGCCCTCGCGGGCACAGGCGGCCACCAGCAGAAGCAGTGCGCCGACACAGGTTATCCGGACACCTCGCCACGTTCTCATGCCAATCAGACGGGCCGCCGCCCCGCTCGGTTCCACCTCATCCGGCCGTCGCGTGATCGAACCAACCCGATTCGCGGCCCGGTCCTGCGGAGCGTCGTTCGCCCGTCCGGGACATTCGCCGCACGGCGTACCCACCCCGACCCGTACGCGGCGGATCATGCACTCGCGGCACGTGTCGCTCTGGCGGCGCCGCATGTTCGTGTGCCGATAGCGCCCATGACGGCGGAGTACGCGATCGACATCGTCACCTGGCAGTACCCGGCGCCCTACAACTGTTACGACATGACCCACTGCGATGGTCAGGCGGCGGGTCTCTGACCGCGTGGTGTGGCGGCCTGGTCGGCCGGCAGGTTGACCGGTGGAGGTACGACCGCGTCGGCGCCATTCGATGCGGCGCTGTCGCGGCTGAGGAGGACGCGTAGCACCCGATCCGGTCGCAGCAGGCTGGTGGGCGCAGCGAGCAGGCCCGTCACGCGTACGAACGCGGCACCCAGGCTGGCGTCGGTGGCGGCTGCGGCGTGCAGCCGGGGCAGGTACGCGTTGACCATGCGGGTCCGTGCCGTGCGGCGGCCGGTTACCTCGGGAAAGGCAAGATCCGAGCCGGTGGCGATCTCCCACGGCGCGTCGACGACTTTGGCTATGGCCTGGAAGTAGCGTCGCGAGGTGGGCAGGCGCCCTGCGGCCAGCAGGTCACCGAACGCGGCGGCCTGGAGTGCGGCCACGGTCATACCCTGGCCGTAGATGGGGTTGAACCCGCATACTGCGTCGCCGAGGACGAACAGCCCGTCGGGGAAGCGGGAGAGCCGCTCGTACCGGTGCCGCACGTTGGCCGGGTACTGGAAGGTGGCCGCTTTGCCGAGCGGCTCGCCGTCGCGGATCGCGGTGTAGATGTCGTCGAAGGGCAGGCTCCGCGCGAAGGCGAGGAAACCCTCCAGCTCGGTCGGTGGTTGGTCGCCGAGCATCCCGACCTGGGTGGCCAGGTACCGCTCGCCCTCCTGCGCGACGAGCCCGGCGCCCCGCGGCTGCCCGGGGTGCCAGGAGTGCAGCATGAGCGCGTCGCTGCCCAGCGCGCCGGGCGGCAACCGGTAGGCACGGCTGGTGTAGCACACCCCGACATGCACCTTGTCGGCCCGCGGTCGGGTGTAGCCCCAACTCTCCAGCCAGAGCGGGGTACGCGAACCGCGCCCGGTCGCGTCGACGACCAGGTCCGCGTCGACGACCGTGATGTGGCCGTCGGCACCGCGCACCCGTACCCCGGTGACCCTGCGGCGGTCGGCCGTGGTGGTCGGCACGACGACGTCGAGGCCGTCGGCGACGCGGACGTTGGGCAGGGCGCGGACGCGGTCGCGCACGCCGGACTCCAGCAGCGGCCGGCTGGGGAACAGGACCGGCTGGCCGATGTCCGCCTGCCTGATTCGATGGCCGGACAGGAACCATCGAATGCCGCCCAGCAGGTCCCCGGTAGGTGCGCCGCTCGCGATGATCTCGGCGGTCAGGCCGGGGAACAGCCCGTCCAGCACCTGCGCGCCGCGAGCCAACAGCGCGTGGATGTGGTGTCCCTGCGGTACGCCGCGGCGCTGCGCCACGCCCGTGGGCAGGCGGTCGCGTTCGATGACCGTCACCCGCTCGAAGGACTCCGCGAGGACCCGTGCGGTGAGCAGGCCCGCCATGCTCGCGCCCAGAACGACCGCGTGCCCGCCGACGATGCGACCCATGGTCCTCCCATGCCTTTCGACAGGGATAATTGTCCGCGGTGAATCGCCCGCCTTTCTTCTCCGACATTGCGCTCACGCGAATCACCATTGCGGCGGGCCGGCGCGAACACCGGCCGCGAGGCTGCTGGCCGACGCGGTCCACTAGGGACAAGGGTTTGAAGCCCTGAGCCCGACCACACACGCTCTCGCTGGTCGGGCGGGGACCGCGCTAGCGCTGTCGGGCAGCAATGGCGACGAAGGCCCGCCACGCCGCCGGCCGGAAGGTCAGCACGGGGCCCGCCGGGTCCTTGCTGTCCCGCACAGCGACCACGCCGGGCAGGTTGTCGGCCACCTCGACGCAGTTGCCGCCGTTGGTGCCGCTGCGGGTCGACTTCCGCCACCGGGCGTCACTGAGGCGCATGCTGGCTCTCCACTTCCTTCAGCAGGGCGAGCGACTGGTCCTGCGGCAAGGCTACGCCGCGAACGCCCTCCCACCGGGCGAGGAGCGTGCCTATGCTCTCCTCGTCCCCGACGACAAAGTCGGTTAGCTGGTTCTCCAGGGTTCCTACCCAGTTGCCGTCGGCGGACCTCGCCAGGGCGAACTGCCCGGAATAGCCGACGTGCAGGCCAGCATCGGCGGGGATGATGTGTAGCTGAACGTAGGGCCGCTCGGCCATCCGCAGCAGGTGCGCGAACTGCTCAGCCATGATGGCGTCCGGGCGGCGCAGTGCTGCCTCATCGAGGACGGCGATCATCAGCGGCGGGTGGTCCCGAGTCAGGATCTCCTGCCGGGCGAGCCGGGAGGCGACCAGCTTCTCGACCTCCTCCTCTGGCCGGGTAGCGTCAAAACTCAGCACCGCGCGGGCGTAGTTCTCGGTCTGGAGCAGTCCGGGGATGAGGGTCGGGTGGTAGTTCCGGAGCTGCGTTGCGGTGCGCTCGGCGTCCAGCCAGCGCTTGAACCAGGTGGGCTCGCTGTCCCGCTGCGCCGCCTTCAGCAGGGATACGAACAGGCCGCCGGTCTCCAGGATCTCGTCGGCCCGGGTGGCGTACGGCATGTCGACCGGTCGGGTACCCGTCTCCACGGCGGAGACCGTCGAGGCCGAATAGTTGCTCCGCTTGCCGAACTCCTCCTGCGGCATACCGCGCAGGGCTCGCTGCCTGCGGAGTTGGTCGCGGATGAACGCGAATGCGTCCTCGTGTTCCATCGGACCTCCAGAGGGTTGTTTTAGATCGCCAGGAGTTCGCCAGTCGCCGCCGCCGGCTCACCAGTGCTGCGCCGTGACCTGCGCAATCGCCTTTCGAGCCTAGTGCCGTCCACAGCAGAGTGTCACCCAGCGGAACTGCTCGGTGACCGTCAAGCGCCCGGGTGGAACCTGCCCCGGGAGCCGGTCCCGACCCCGCCGGGACCGGCTCCCTCCAACTCCCGAGGAGGTTCGATGAAAAGGCTGCTCCGGCATCTGACCGGACCACGTCCCCACCACCGCCGGGACTGGCGCCGGCTCTGGCGGTACTGCCGCTGCGGTTGGCGCTGGCGCTGCCCGAATTCGATCGAGGTGATCCTCGCGCCGTACCAACCGCCGCCGCCGGTCCAGTTGACCGAGGTGGAGCGGGCCGAGATTCGTACCCTCTCGGCCACGCCGCCGCCCGACGCACCGGGAGCGGCCCCGCCGGCTCGGGCCCGGGCGAACAACCGCCGGCCAGGACGGGACGCGCCAGCCCGGCCACACCTGGCGAACGGCCGGGCGGCCGGACTGGCGCCCGGGCCGGAGCACCGGGCCCGGCGTGGTGCCCGGGTGTGACCCGTGATCGGCCCGCAGGAGCGCTGGCGTAAGCACATTCCGACGCACCCGTCGTACCGATGCCGAAGCTGCACCGACCCCTGGCCCTGCCGAAACGCCCGGCTGGCGCTGGCCACCGCCTACCGCGACGACCGGGTGGGCCTGATGGTGTACCTCGGCGCGCACCTCGCCCGCGCGCTGCGGGAGCTGCCTGACACGCATCCCGCGCTGCTCGCCGGACAGATCCTCTACTGGGTGCCCCGCCGCCGCTGATCGGTGGCGGCCGGTGTCAGGCGCACCCGGGCGCACAGGCGGGGCAGCTCGACAGCCTGCGAAACGACCACCTACCGGCCGGTCCGGAAGGTACGGAAGTCGTGCACCTCGGCGATGTGGTGGTCCGGCGGTCGACCGTAGCGCTCCGGTCGACCGCCGGACCGGGCCAGCCGGGTCGGCGGGTCCTGTGGCCTGTCGCTGGGGAGGGAGCGACCGCCGTCGGCCCCGACCCGCCGCCCGCTGGCGCGGGGAGATGGTCAGTTCACGCTGCCTCCGTCCGGCCGCCGGCCCCGGGTGGAGACGAACTGGTAGGAGAGCGAGGCGAAGGCAGGATCCTTGGCAAGCTCCCGGAACCCCTCCAACTGGTTCGGGGAGAGTCCGGTGGCGAGCAGCCGGGGTTCGAGCTGGCGGGAGTTCGTCTCGTGCAGCGAGGCCCCGGTCGACCCACCCGGCCAGCTCTGCGAGTGGGTGATGGTGTCGACGTCGGTCAACCCGGCCAGCACCATCTCGGTGTGTACGTCCTGCGCCCAGGCCAGGTCCGCGCCCCGGTCCTGGAGGATGCCGAGGGTCGCCTCCATCACCTGCTGGAAGAGCTTCGCCGCGTCGTCGGTCGGGGCGGCGAGCACCCGCAGTCCGGCGGTGCAGTCGAACTCCTCGACGACCAGGGCACCGCCCGGGGCCAGCGCACCGATCAGCTCGGCGAGTACCCGCCGCCGCTCGGGCAGGTGCAGCAGGACGAGCCGGGCGTGGATCACGTCGAACGGGCCGCCCTCCGGCGCGCCGGTCCGGACGTCGTGCTGGCGTACGACGAGGTTCCCCTCCGGCTCCAGCCGGGACGGCTCGATGTCGGTCGCGATGACCAGGCCGGTGGGGCCGACGACCCGGGCCATGTGCCGGGCGATGGAGCCGCCCCCGGCGCCCAGTTCCCAGCACTTCGCGCCGGGTGTCAGTACCGGGGCGAGCCGCTCCGCCGTTATCGGATCGAGGAACGCCTCCAGCGCACGCATCTGCGCCTCGGCCTCCGGCGAGCGGTTGTCGAACGCGTAGCTGCTCTTGACAGGGGTGGCAGTCACGATCGGTACCTCCTTCGTGATGATCTGTTACGACGACCCGCCCAGGCGTCATCGCGCGTCGGCACCGGGAAAGCATGGGGGGCCGGTGCGGACACGCCAGTCAGCGCTGTGACGAACGTCGGGATCCGACGGTTGTCAGGGTGCGGATGAGGAAGAGGATGTGGTCGGGGCGGACGCGGAGTCCGCCGGGGAGTGGGCGGACGCGGGGTCCGCCGGGGAGTGGGCGGACGCGGGGTCCGCCGGGGAGTCGGAGTCAGGGACGAGCGCGCCCGGGCCTCCCGTTGGCCCGGAACGGACGGAGCCGGGCCCGGTCGGGGCCGTCGACTCCTGGCCGGACGGGACCGGTCCGGTCCCTGCCGGCGTGGCCGCGCCCGCCACACTGAGTACCGCCTCCACCGGGGCGGGGTCGGCGCGCACGGCGGCCGTCGAGTCCGCGAAGACCAGCCGGCCGTAGTCCAGCACCGCGATCCGATCGGCGACCTCGATCGCATGCTGGAGTTGTTGTTCGACGAGCAGAATGCAGAGCCCGGCTCCGGCGAGCCGGGTCACCAGCTCCCGCACCCGGGCCGCCAGATCCGGGGCGAGCCCCTCGCCCGGCTCGTCGAGGAGCAGCACCCGGGGCTGGGTGAGCAGCGCCCGGGCGATGGCGAGCATCTGCTGCTCCCCGCCGGAGAGCTGGTTGCCCCGGTGGCCCAACCGCTCGGCCAGCCGGGGCAGCAGTTCCAACACCCCGGGCACCGTCCAGTTCGGACCGGACCGCGAGCCGGCACGGCGGCGGAGCGATGCGGCCAGGGTCAGGTGCTCGGCCACGGTCAGCCGGGGAAACACCCGCCGCCCCTGCGGCACCAGCCCGACACCGGCCCGGGCCACCCGGTGCGCCGGCCTGCCGGCAAGGTCCGCGCCGTCGACCGAGACGATTCCCCGGTACGGCCGCAGCAGGCCGGCGACCGCGTGCACCAGGGTGCTCTTGCCGGCGCCGTTGCGGCCGACCAGCGCCTGCACCGTACCGGCCGGCACCTCGATGTCGATGTCGTGCAGCACCGTACCGCCGTCGTAGCCGGCGTACAGGCCCTGCACCCGGAGCATCACCGCACCGCCTCGGCGTACGCCCGCCGCACGGCGGGAGCGGTGCGGATCTCGTCCGGCTCGCCGCTGGCGACCAGCCGTCCGTCGTGCAGCACGGTGACCGTGTCGGCCAGGGCGTACACCAGGTCCAACCGGTGCTCCACCAGCAGCACCGAGACGTCCCGGGGCAGCCCCGCCAGCAGCTCCGCCAGCCGGTGGACCTCCACATTGGAGAGCCCGGCGGCCGGCTCGTCGAGCAGCAGCAGGCGTGGCCGGCCGGCCAGCGCCATCGCGATCTCCAACTGGCGCCGCTGGCCGTGCGACAGGTGCGCCGCCGTGCTCGACGCCGTGCCGGCGAGGCCGACCCGGTCGAGCAGGGCCATCGTGGGCTCGCGCAGCCGCCGCCGGAACCGGTCCCGGGTACGCACCCCCCGGAACCCGCCGGCCTGGTGCCAGCCGGCGACCACGACGTTCTCCACAGCGGTCAGCGACGGCCACACCGCCGGCCGCTGGTGGATCCGGCCGATCCCGATCCTCGCCCGGCGTGCCGGGCCGAGCCGGGTGATGTCCCGGCCGTCGAAGTGGATCCGTCCACCGTCGACCCGGGTCGCCCCGCCGATCAGGTCGAGCAGGGTCGTCTTGCCGGCACCGTTCGGCCCGATCAGGGCGTGCCGTTCCCCGTCGGCGACCCGCAGGTCCACCCGGTCCACCGCGACCAGCGAACCGTACCGGCGGACCACCGCCTCGGCCGTCAACAGTGCCGTCATCGTCTCTCCCCGTTCGACACGTGCGCGGCGCCGACGGGTTCGCCCCGGGACGGGCGGCCCTGGATTCCCGTCCCGGGGCGATCCCCCGGCCCGGTCCGGCCCCGCGAGCGGGACCTGACCAGGTTGGCGAGTTCGGTCGAGGAACCGGCCACGCCACGGGGGAAGAGATAGGCGGTCAGCACGAAGAGACCGCCGAGCAGCAGCGGCGCGTACCCGGGCAGCAGGCCGGAGAGCCAGTCCCGTACCGCGACCACCAGGGCGGTGCCGACGATCGCGCCGCCGATCGACGCCGCACCACCGATCACGACGCCGAGCAGCAGCAGCGCGGAGACGTCGAAGCCGAAGTCGGCCGGCGAGACGTACTGCTGTGCGGTGATCAGCAGTGAACCGGCCACCCCCGCCACGGCACCCGCCCCGACGAAGGTCACCGCCAGGTAACCGGTGACCCGGTGTCCGGAGGCGCGGGTCCGCGCCTCGTCGTCCCGGCTGGCCCGCAACAGCAGCCCTGCCGGCGTACGCAGCAGCATCACCATGGCCGCTATCACCACCCCGACCACGACCAGCGTGTACAGATAGCGTGCCCGGTCACTGGCCAGCGGAGCCATGCCCCAGACGGGCTGGATCGCCGGGATTCCGGCGAGCCCGTCGGTCCCTCCGGTGACGGACGTCCACCGACCGGCGGCGGTCACCGTCAGTTCACCGATGGCCAGGGTAATCATCAGGACGACCACGCCTCGGGCGTACACCACCAGCGGGACGGTGAGCAGGGCGAAGAGTGCCCCGACCGCCGCCCCGGCGAACACCTGCACCACCCCGACCGGCGAGACGTGCATCGCGACCAGGGCACTGGCGTAGGCACCGGCGGCGTACGGCCCGGTCTGGCCGAGCGTGGGCAGCCCGGCCAGCCCGGTCAGCAGCGCCACGCTCACCCCGACCAGCCCCAGCACCAGGGTGCGGGCGAAGAGCGAGGTGGTGTAGGCGTCCACCGACCAGGGCACCGCCACGGCGGCGGCGAGCAGTCCGGCTCCCCCGGCCCGGACCAGCCAGCGGCGGGCGGCCGGGCTCATGTCGTACTCCCGGCACGCAGCCGCAGGAACCGACCCGGCAGCCCACGGGCCCGGACGGCCAGCACCAGGGCCATCGCCGCGAAGAGCAGGAACGGCGCGGCGGTCGGCGCCAGCGCGACACCGAGGCTCTGGATCTCGCCGACCGCGAGGGCGGCCAGCAGGGTGCCCTGGACCGAGCCGAGGCCGCCGAGCACCACCACGACCAGCGAGAGCAGCAGCACGGTGTCGGCGGTCGTCGGGGCCGGACCGATGATCGGGGCGCCGAGCACCCCGGCTGCGCCGGCCAGCGCGCCGGCCGCGCCGAGCACGCCGAGCCGGATCCGGGCCGGGTTCACCCCGAGGCAGGCGACCATGTCGGCGTCGTCGACCGCCGCCCGGACCAGCATCCCGGCCCGGGTCTTGGCCACCGCCAGCCAGAGCAGCACCGCGATCAGCGCCGCCACCCCGATGAAGACCAGCCGGTACGCCGCGTACCGGTGCCCGGCCACCTCCACCGAACGGTCCAGCGCGGCGGGGATGTGCACCGGAAGGCTGTCCGGACCGAAGGCGGTGACCAGCAGGGCGCCCCCGGCGAGCGCGACCCCGAAGGTCAGCAGCGCCTGGGTCAGGTGGTCCCGCCGGGCGACCGGCGCGAGCAGGCCCGCGAGCAGACCTCCCGCACCGGCCGCCGCCAGCGTCCCCACGCCCAGGGCGAGCAGCAGGCTCCCCCAGCCGCCGTCCAGCACCGCCGCGGCGAGGTACGCGCCGATCGCGTACAGCAGGCCGTGCGCCAGGTTGAGGATGTTCGCCACGCCGAAGCAGAACACCAGCCCGGATGCCGCGACGAAGAGCAGCAGCCCGTAGGCGACGCCGTCCAGCGCCGGGATCAGGTACGGGTCGACCGGGCCGAGTACCCGTGCCGCTTGCAGCATCATCCGCCCACGGTCGCCAGGTCACCGACAACCGTGTTGGAGAGCGCTCGCCCGTCCTGCCGGACCTGCCGCAGATACCACTTCTGCACCGGCGAGTGCGTCTCCTTGGAGAACTGCCAGGTGCCACGCGGGCTGTCGATCTGGCCGAGCCCGGCGATCGCCTTGTTGATCTCCTCCGGGGTGGGGTTCTCGCCGGCCGCGCCGATCGCCTTGTCCAGCACCGCCGCCGCGTCGTACGAGGCCATCGCGTAGGTGGTCGGCGAACCGTCGTGGTTCTCCTTCCAGGCGGCGACGAAGGAGCGGTTCTCGGCGTTGTCCAGGTCGGGCGAGTAGTTGAGTACGGAGTAGATGTTCCGGGCCGCCTCGCCCTGGGCGTTCAGCACACCGCCCTCGGTGAGGAAGCCGGCGGCGTAGAGCGGCAGGTCCTTGATCTCCGACTGGGCGTACTGCTTGACGAAGTCGACGGCGGCGTTGCCGGCGTAGAAGGTGAAGACCGCCTCCGCACCGGACGCCTTGATCTTCGCGAAGTAGGGCAGGAAGTTCGTCGTCTGCGGGAACGGCGTCCAGAGCGTCTTGCCGTCCGGGTTGGCGAGCTTGCCGCCGATCTCGGTGAAGGTCTCGGTGAAGCCGCGCAGCTCGTCCCAGCCGCCCTGGTAGTTCGGGCCGATCGCGAAGACCTCGCCCTTGACGTTGTCCCGCACGTACTCGGCGATCGCCGCGCCCGGCTCGTCGGAGAGGTAGGAGGTGAACCAGGACCGGGAGACGTCCTTCAGCCCGGGGTTGCCGTTGGAGCCGACGAACGGGATCTTCGCCTCGGCGAGCACCGGGGCGACCCCGGCCACCGAACCGCCGCCGACGATGCCGGTGAGCGCCTGCACCCGATCCTGTTTGATTAGCTTCGTCGCCGCCGGTACGGCGGTCTGCGCGCCGTTGCCCTCGTCGGCGACGATCAGGTCGACCTTGTGGCCGCCGAGCTTGCCGTCGTGCATCCGCAGGTAGAGCTCGAATCCGTCGCGGATCTCCGTGCCGACCGCCTCGTAGGTGCCGGAGAGTGAGGCGAGCAGGCCGATCTTTATCGTGCCCGGCGTGCCGCCGGTGTCGCCGCCGCTGTTGCAGGCGCTGCCGGCCACGGTCAACCCGAGGGCGAGCAGCGCGCCGGTCAGGGCGCGACGCCGGCTCGTACCGGTGGGGAAAGGCATGACTTCTCCAGTCGAGGGGTGAGGAAGGTTGTGGGGAAGGTGTGCTCGTGGTGGTGGGTCGCCGGAACTGGCTCCGGACCCGGGTACCCCCGCCGCGTCAGCGTCGCTGCGCCACCGCGGCGCGGGCGGCCGGCGTCAGTACGTCTCCAATCCGGTTCGCCAGTTCTGTCATCTCGTAGGAGACCTTGCCGACGTCGCAGGTGGGCGCCGCGAGCACGAGCAGCGAGGCACCGTCGTTGAACGCCATCGAGAACATGAAGCCGCCCTCGAGCTGGGTGACGTTGGAGATCACCGCACCCGCCTCGAAGAAGCCCGCCGCGCCCCGGAGCAGGCTGACCAGGCCGCTGCCGGTGGCCGCGAGCTGGTCGGCCCGGTCCGGCGGCAGGTTGCGGGTGGACGCCACCATCAGGCCGTCGCTGGAGATGGCGATCGCGTGGCTGACCTCCGGGGCCCGCTCGACGAAACTGTCCAGCATCCAGCCGAGATCTCGTTGGTTCACGTAGTACTCCCTGTCGCGTCGCTTGTCGCCGAGGCGTTCACCAGCTTGGGACGGCGGGCGGCCACGCCCCGGGCGTAGGCGGCCATCGCGTTGGCCACCTCGGCCGGGTCGCGGTGCTCCGAGACCGGCTGCTGTTCCGGTGGCGGGGCGACGCCGCCCGGCACGAGGTGCCGCTGCGGCTGACGGATCGGGAGCCCGGACGGAGTGGTCCCGGAGATGTCCGGGTTGACCAACCCGGTGGCCGCCCGCCACCCGTCGTCACCCCGGGTCTGCCAGCCCGTCGCGGCGTAGCCGCCGTTGGATCCGTCGGTCCCGTTGGACGCACCGACCGGCGGGCCGGCCGGAACGGGACTGCTCGGCACCGGGGTACCCGCGCCGTTGCCGGTGGCGGCCCCGGCCGGCGGGCTCGACCGGTCGGTACGGAACCAGTTGTTGACCTGCTCGAAGATGACGAGTTCCTGGGTCGGGTCGTCACCCCGGTCCGTCCGCTGGGCCGCCGGCCGGAAGACCGACGTGGCCGGCAGGGCCCGCTCCGCGACCGGTCGCCGGGCCGGATCGTTCGGGCCGACCGTGGACGAGGCGGCCGGCACGGCGGTGCCCCGCACCCGGCCCTCCGGCATCGTCGAGAGCCGGCCGGGCGCCAGCAACTGGGTCTCCGGCGGTACCGGCCGGATCAGCGTCGCCGGCAGTGAGATCTCGGCGATGGTGCCGAGCTTGGGGCCGGGCCGCAGTTCGACCGTCACCCCCAGCCGGCCGGCGAGTTGGCCGACCACGACCAGACCCATCGCCCGGACCGCCGCCACGTCGGTGGCCGGTGGCCGGGCCAGCAGGTCGTTGAGCTGTGCCAGCCGTTGCAGCGAGAGCCCCACACCCTCGTCGCTGACCTGCACGATGACCCGGTCGCCGAGGCTGCGCGCGGTCACCCACGCCTCGGTCTCCGGCGGCGAGTACGTGGTCGCGTTGTCCATCAGCTCGGCGAGCAGGTGCACCACCTCGTCGACCTTGTCGGCCGCGACCGCCACGTCCGGGTCGACGACGCCGATCCGGACCCGGGTGTAGTGCTCGATCTGGGACAGCGCCGCCTGGACGACCTTCTGCATCGGTACGTCCTCGTGGCGTACCCGCCCGACGCCCACACCGCCGAGCACCAGGAGGCTGGCGTTGATCCGTCCCATCCGGGTCGCCAGGCTGTCCAGGGTGTAGAGCTGCTGCAACCGCTCCGGGTCGGTCTCGTCCTGCTCGACCTTGTCCACCTGGGCGAGTACCGCGTCCACCAGGCGCTGCTCGCGGCGGCTGAGGTGGACGAAGATGTCGGCGGTGTTGGCCCGCATGACCGCCTGCTCGGCGGCGGTCCGGACGGCGGCCTGGTGCACGGCGGTGAACGCCTGGCCCACCTCGCCGATTTCGTCCCCGCTGACGGCCTCCAGTGTGGAGGCGGACGCCCGGGCCAGGGCCTCCGGGTGGATGCCGGCACTGTCGAGGCTGCGCAGTTCGGCGACCATCGCCGGCAGCTCGGTGTACGCGACGGAGTGCGCCGCGTCCCGCAGCCGCCGCAGCCGTCGGGTGATCTGCCGGGCGACCGCCCAGGTGACCAGTACGGTCAGCAGCAGCGCGACCGCCATCGCGGCGCCCTCGGCGACGGCGCGCCAGCGTTGCTCGACGCGGGCCGCGTCCACATCGGCCAGTACGGCGGCGTCGACCCGCTGCTGCACCTCGAAGAGCCGGGCTGCCCAGCCCTGGGTGGCCCCGATCCAGGCGTTGGTGCCGACCTCCAGCGGGGCGCCGATCTCGGCCCGGGAGACCTGGTCCTGGAGGCGTTGCAGGGTGAGCGCCTCCTTGCCACTGCCGGCCTGTTCCCACCAGACCTGCCACTGGCCCGGGGCGAGGCCGAGGAAGGCCAGGCTGGATTCGGTGAAGCCGGTCCGGGCGGCGGTGATGTCCTGCTGCATCGCCGGGGTGAGCTGGCCGGCGGCGATGGCCCGCAGCACGGCCACCTGTTGCTGGCCGAGCGCCTCCGCGGTCTTCGACAGCGCGGCGGCGGCCCGGATTCCGTCCGCGACCTCGGCGGAGACGACGCCCTGGGCGATCGACTCCCGGTAGGCGAGCAGGTCGGCGATGATGATCCGGTAGCTGAACGTGGTGGCGGAGACGGCCGCGTGCGCGGCGGTACGCACCTGGGTACGCAGCGGCGGCAGGTCGGCCAGCGCGTTGTCGATCCGGGCCAGCACGACGCCCGGTCCGGTGGCCGGCTCGGGGGCGAGCGCGCGTTGGCGCTGGTAGCGCGCGACGATCTCGTCGGTGTCGGCGGCCTGCCGGGCGTAGGTGTCCTGCTGGCGGGGCGTGGCGGCGGTGAGCAGGTCGGCCGCGGCCGCCCGTTCCCGCTGGAGTTGATAGGCCAGCCGACCGGCCTCGGCGCCGAGTTGGGCCAGTACGCCGAGGTCGCTGGCCTGGTTGGCCTGCCGGGCGCTGTCTGCCAGCGCGAGTCCGGCGAACCCGACGACCGCCACCAACGGCGCGGCCACGATGATGCGCATCCGAGAGGCGATCTTCCAGCCGCGTCGGGGTACGGGCTGGGGTCGGGCCGCGTGGGATCGGGTGGTCGAGGCCAAGACTGACTCCCACGGCTCGTCATCGAGGAGATCTGCATCTTGCAGTTAGCAAGTCCCATTGCGCCGGACCGGCGAGGCGGACAACAGGGTTAACCGTGGTACAAACAGCTCGTACCACTATCTGTACCCGCCGATGAACAGGCAGTTACCTATGCAGGCAGCGGTACCCGCCGGGCCCCGCCGGAACCCCCGCCGACCGCTGCCGCCGCTGTGCCGTGACTCAGCGAACCCCCGGGTCGGGAGGGGTTCAGTGCCGGCGGCGCAGCGCGCCGACCCGACCGCGCCGGTGTGACTCGACGAAGGGCCGGCGGGGCTCGCCGGCCGCCGGCCGCCGCGACTCGGCCGCCGGCTGCCGGGACGCCTCCGCCGACGGCGGCTCCGCCGAGGGGCCGGCGTCGTCGCCGTGCAGCCGGTGCACCTGCGCCGCGAGGCGGTCCGCCTCCTCGGAGAGCCGGTCCGCCTCCACCGGCGGCCGCTCGGAGCCGGCCGGGAAGTGCACCCGCAACATCTGGTCGATCAGGTCCCGCAGCTCGTCGATCGCGTCCACCACGGACTGTCGCTCCCCGACGGCGGTCACGGGATCGGCTCCGGTCCCGTCCGGACCGCCGGCCGCGCCACCGCGCGGCCCGCGCCGCCCGTCCGCGGCGATCTGTTCGACCGCCACCCGGGGCCAGAGCGCGGTGAGCAGACCCCCGGTCCCGAGTACGTCGTCACAGCGCACGGCCAGCTCCTGGCTGCCGTACCGGCGACCCGCCTCGACCGCCGCCACCGTCTCCCGGCTGAACCGCACGCGGTCGGCGAGGGCGCGCTGGGTCAACCCCTTGCGGGTACGCCAGCGGCGCAGTTCGCGCTGGAACTGTCGGGTGGCCATCGATTCCGCGGTACCTGACGACGCAGCGTCCATTTGCTCACCTTCGTTGGTCAGCGATCCGATCAGTCGCACCAGGTCATGAGACGCCGGGACAGATCATGACCCGGCATTTGCCGGGGCCAATTCTTACCGTCGCAGCGACGGGTGTGAAGGCTTACGCGCCACCTATCGTTGACGGTAAGTGAAAAACCTCGCACGCCGATCTACTTGACGGTACGAAAATGATCTCGGAAGGAACCCGGGCCCGCCGGTTGCCCGGATTCACCCCTTCCGCCGCGAACGGCGAATGGCGACACTCGGCATTGATCGGTCGGCGATCGGAGACGTCGGCGGCCCGTCGACATGACGACGTCGATCGATCCCTCGCCGTTCATTGACGGACCGTGATCCGGGCGGGCGGGCCTCGACCCGACGGCCGGACGCACCGCTGCACGCCGGGCCGGACGCACCGCTCCACGCGAGCCGGAGCCGCCGTCGGGCGCCGGCCGGGATCGGCCCGGCCGGTCAGTGGCGGAATCGGCCGGTCGGCACGGGATCGGCTAGGCGGCGTAGCCGGCGAAGGTCTCCGGCGGATCCTCGGTCCGTTCGCCGGGCGCACCGGCGATATCGACGACCGCGGGCAGCATCCGGTGTGCACGGAACGCGACATTGGGCTTGTAGCTACTCACGTGACCCGGCACCAGACGCAGCCCGGGAATTGCCTCCGCGAGCCGCACGAGTGCGATCCGGGCCTCCAGACGGGCGAGTGCCGCCCCGATGCAGAAATGCGGACCGTAACCGAAGGAGAGATGATCCTTGACGTCGTCCCGGTCCGGATCGAACCGATCCGGACCGGTGAACGTCGCCGGGTCACGGTTCGCGGCGCCGACGAGGAGCAGGCACCGTTGCCCGGCGGGGATGGTGACGCCGCCGATGGTGACCGGTCGCAGGGTGACCCGCAGCCAGCCGTCGATGGCCGGACCGAACCGGAGCGCCTCCTCCAGGAAGGCCGGCACGGAGGCCGGGTCGTCGGCGATGCGCTGCCAGCGGCCGGGCGTCGACAGTGCCTGTTCCAGGCCGTGCGCGAGGAGTCCGGCGGTGGTCTCGTGGCCGGCGACCAGAAGGTTGAAGGCCATGCTGGCGACCTCGGCCACGGTGAGGATCTCGTCGTCGCCGTCGCGGTAGCGCAGCGCCCGGGAGACGAAGTCGTCGCCGTCCAGGTCGCCCCGGGCCCGCTGGTCGACCAGGTCCTGGCAGTAGTGCCAGAAGTCGAGCAGCGCCTGGGCCAGGCGTACCTGCTCGGCGGGGTCGGGCTGACCCCAGACGAGGGCGATCTGTCCGTCGGCCCACTGCCGGATCCGGGCGGTGTCCCGGTCGGGCACGCCGAGGATGTCCAGCACCACCAGCAGGGGCAGCAGGGCGGTGAACTCTCCGACCAGGTCGACCACCTCGCCCCGGCGGGCGGCGACGGCCTCGACGAGTTCGTCGACCCGGCGCCGCACGATCGGCCCGTACTGGGCGGCGACCCGGGGACCGGTGTTGGCGAAGGTGGCCCGCAACGCCCGCCGGGTGCGGGTGTGCACCGGAGAGTCGGCCGCGGCCGTGGTCGGCGGCGCGTCGAGCCGCATCACGATCGCCAGCGCCTCGGGACACATCTCGTACACCGGAGCCAGGGTGAGCGCGTTGCCGAAACTGTCCGCGTCGCCGAACGCCTGCCGGACGTGCTCGTGCCGGCTGAGCACCCACATGCCGAGATCCTCGGCGTAGTGCACGCTCTCGGGACGGTCCAGCAGATCCCGCCACACCGTGGCCGGGTCGGTCAGATAGCTACCAGCGAACGGGCTGAGTTCCATGGCCGCCTCCTGGCCCACGCTCGGCGCGCTGTCGTAGGGATCCGATGGCGATCCGATGGCAATAGTGCACCCATCGGGAATCAGTTGCCCCGAAACTTCCGACGACATCTGGGAATCTCACGATGCGCTGTGGCAGACGGTAAGTCAAGGTATTCGTTTGTGCCATTGTATTGGCGCCGCCCCGGCGCACCGGGGCGGCCCGGCGGAGGGCGCGCCGGCCCGGGGAGTGCAAGTTGCCCCCTGCACCTTGCCGGCTGGTCACACCGGCTGGTCGGACGTCACCCGCAGTCACCGGATCCCGGGCGAGCCGGGTCGCGAGACCCTCTCGGGACCGCCGGCCCTCCGGCCGGCACACCGTCCTGAAAGGACCGGATAATTGTGGCGCAAACAGTGCAGGCTGAGCGTTGGTTTGGGTAGATCGACGCCAATACCAATCAGCTCCGGAGGCGCACCCGTGACGTTCTGCGGAAACGCGTGGGTTCCCAAGTGGTCACCGGACGGTCGCCGGCCCTCCCGGGACCATCGGGGCGGGCCGGGGCCTTGACATAAGTCGATCAAGGGACTGGTCTGTAACCACTCACCTCGACAACCCGTCAGGAGGTCCACGTTGGCCAGACAATGGTGGACGGCCACCGCCGCCACGCTGGTCCTGACCGCAGCGGCGCTCGGCAACCCGGGAGCGAGCATGGCCGCGCCCGACTCCGCGCCACCCGCCGCGAGCAGCCCGATCACCCTCGCCGCCGACGAGACCGCCCTGGTCCGCGTCCAGCTCCGCGACGAGGCACAGTTCCGGCAACTCCTCGCCGAGGGTGCCGACATCGCCAACCGGCCCCGGCAACGCGACGGTCAACTCCTCGCCGACCTGGTGCTCACCGGCCGGCAACTCACGGCGCTCACCTCGGCCGGCGCCGTCGCCCGGCAGGTGGTGCAGCGCGACGGCGACGCCGCCCGGCACTACACCGAGAGCATCCAGGCGGCACAGGCGCGCAGCGCCGCCGGACGTGGCGCCCCGGCGGACCGGCGGGGAGTCGCCGTCGCCGCCGTCGACACCCTGCACTTCCTCCAGGCGTACTGGTGGACCAGTGGGGGGCGGACCTTCGTGCAGACCCAGGTGGCGACCACCGCCGCCGAGGACCCCGACGTGGAGATCACCGTCAACTGGCGTACCGCCGACGGCACCACCGGCAGCTTCCCGCTGGTCCGCTTCGCCGACGCCGGCGAATACCAGTACCACTACGCGCAGCCGCAACGGATTCCGGCCCGCCCGACCCAGGTCACCGCGACCTCCAGTCTCGGCGGGACCGCCCGGCCGACCACGCCGGCCAGGTGGCCGAACGCGACCCCGCCGGCCCTGCCCGAGGGCTACCAGTCCGACTTCATCGACGCGTACGTCACGCCGGTGGACGTACAGGCCCGGATCAAGCGGCTGGCCCGGCAGTACCGGAACCTGGTCGACGTCATCGACCTGCCGAACAAGACCCAGGGCTACCGGCGTACCGCCGCCGGCTACCTCGGCGACCCGGCCGCCGCCGCGATCGTGGTCGAGTCGGTGAAGTTCGGCGACCAGAAGATGAACGGCGTGCAGGTCCGTACCGTCGACCCCGGCCGGGCGAACCGCCCATTGTCGGCTACTTACCGTGACCGGGTGCTTACCATCTCGTTGGCCACCGACGCCGCCGGTAAGACGATCAGCAGCACCGACCAGGTGGCGGCGTTCGTCTCCGCCCGGTACCCGCAGCACTTCTCGGCCTTCGTGGAGAACGGCTCCGCCGGGCTGCCGATGCCGGTCGCCGGCCCGGTACGCCTGGACGACGGCCTGGCCGGCGCCGAGGTGCCGAAGAAGCCGTGGACGGTACAGGCGCTGCGGATTGGCGTACACCGGGACGGCTCCCGGATCGGGGTGCTGGCGTACTCCCAGGAGCACGCCCGGGAGTGGGCGACCCCGCTGGTCACCCTGGAGTTCGCCGAGCGGCTGCTGGCCAACGCCAACACCGACCCGGCGACCCGGGAGCTGCTGGAGGCGGTCGACGTCTTCGTGATCCCGACGGTCAACCCGGACGGCGCGAACTACTCGTTCCACGACGCCAACTTCCAGCGCAAGAACCTGGTCAACCACTGCACCGGGGCACAGCGGGACCCGGCCAACCGGGACTCCTGGGGCGTGGACGTCAACCGGAACTACACGGTCGGCTCGCTCTTCGACGGCTACGCCGGGGCCAGCACCAACTGCCTCTCCGGCTCGTACGCCGGCACCGGCGAACTCTCCGAGCCGGAGAGCCGCAACGTGATCGACCTGGCCAAGGCGCACCCGAACATAAAGTTCGCGATGAACGTGCACAGCTACGGCGGGTACTTCATGTGGCCGCCGGGGGCGTACCAGGCCGAGGGGCGGATCCCGCTGCCCCGCCCGTCGATAGACGAGTCGAA
Source organism: Plantactinospora sp. BB1 (assembly GCF_003030385.1). NCBI lineage: Bacteria > Bacillati > Actinomycetota > Actinomycetes > Micromonosporales > Micromonosporaceae > Plantactinospora > Plantactinospora sp. BB1. The sequence goes on from NZ_CP028159.1 coordinate 749,982, forward strand.
GATGTTCCTGGACAGCGCCCGGCGGATCGTCTCGGCGATCGCCAGCGTGCGGGAGACCGTCACCTGGCCGTCCCAGACCGGTCCGGTCGCCGACGTGCTCTATTCGGCGGCCGGCAACTCCGCCGACCAGCTCTACTACGAGCTGGGCATCTTCGCCTGGGACTTCGAGGTCGGCAACGACATCTGGAACGAGGCGACCGGCGAGTGGGAGGCGGTCGGCTTCCAGCCGCCGTTCGCCGAGGCGCACGCCGAGTCGCAGGAGTACGCCAGCGGCCTGGTCGAGCTGCTCCGGGTGGCCCGGGACTACGCCGCCCAGCAGGAGGAGCAGGACCGCTCCTGACCGATCGAGCCGGGCCCCCTCTCCGTCGCCACCACGACGGCAGGGGGCCCGGCCCGGTCCGGGGTCGACCCGTGTGAGGATGATCCACATGCGGGCGGTGGTGTTCGAGGAGTTCGGCGGGCGACCGGAGCTGCGTACCGTGCCGGACCCGGTGCCGAGCCCGGACGGCGTGGTCGTCCAGGTCGGCGCGACCGGGCTGTGCCGCAGCGACTGGCACGGCTGGCGGGGACACGACCCGGACATCCGGCTGCCGCACGTGCCGGGGCACGAGTTCGCCGGTGTGGTGGCGGCGGTCGGTCCGGCGGTCCGCGGCTGGCGGCCCGGTGACCGGGTCACCGCCCCGTTCGTCTGCGCCTGCGGCACCTGCCCGGCCTGCCTCGCCGGGGACCAGCAGGTCTGCGAGCGGCAGACCCAGCCCGGCTTCACCCACTGGGGCTCGTACGCCGAACTGGTCGCGGTCGAGCACGCCGACGTCAACCTGGTCCGGCTCCCCGACGAGCTGGGCTTCGCCGGTGCCGCCGCGCTCGGCTGCCGGTTCGGCACCGCGTTCCGGGCGGTGGTCGCGCAGGGCCGGGTGACCGCCGGGGAGTGGGTGGCGGTGCACGGCTGTGGCGGGGTGGGACTCTCCGCGGTGATGATCGCGGTGGCCTGCGGCGCCCGGGTGGTGGCGGTCGACGTCAGCCCGGCCGCGCTGGAGCTGGCCCGCCGCTTCGGCGCCGCCGCCTGCCTGGACGCCGGCACGCTCTCCGGCCCGCAGGCGGTGGCCGAGGCGATCCGCGAACTGACCGGCGGCGGCGCCCACCTCTCGCTGGACGCGCTGGGCAGCGCGCCGACCTGTGCCGGGTCGATCGAGAGCCTGCGGCGGCGGGGCCGGCACGTGCAGGTCGGGCTGCTGCCGGCCGCGCACGGGCACCCGGCGGTGCCGATGGACCGGGTCATCGCGTACGAGTTGGAGCTGCGCGGCAGCCACGGGATGGCCGCGCACGCGTACCCGGAACTGCTGGCCCTGGTCGGCGCCGGGGTGCTCCGACCGGCGGAGCTGGTGACCGAGACGATCGGGCTGGCCGAGGCCCCGGCGGCGCTGGCGACGCTGGACCGGCCGCCGGTCGGCGGCATCCGGCTGATCCGGCCGGACCGGGGCTGACCGCCGGACGCTACCGGCGGGTCGGTATCGGCGTTCGTCAAGGCCCTCTCCGGATGCTTTCATTGGTGCCATGGCGAACCCGGTGATCTTGACGGTCGACGACGACCCGGCGGTGTCGCGCGCGGTGGCCCGGGACGTGCGGCGACGCTACGGCGACCGGTACCGGGTGGTCCGCGCCTCCTCCGGCGAGGAGGCGCTGACCGCGCTGCGGGAGATCAAGCTCCGGGGTGACCAGGTGGCGGTGCTGCTCGCCGACTACCGGATGCCGCAGATGAACGGCATCGAGTTCCTCGAAGCCGCGATGGACCTCTTCCCGACCGCCCGCCGGGTGCTGCTGACCGCCTACGCGGACACCAACGCGGCGATCGACGCGATCAACGTCGTCGACCTGGACCACTACCTGCTCAAGCCCTGGCATCCGCCGGAGGAGAAGCTCTATCCGGTGCTGGACAGCCTGCTGGACGCCTGGGCGGCGACCCCGGAGGCCGCCCCGGACGAGGTACGCGTGATCGGCCACCGCTGGTCCGCGCCGTCGTTCGAGATCCGCGACTTCCTCGCCCGCAACCTGGTGCCGTACCGCTGGCTGCTCGCCGACGAGCCGGAGGGCGGGCGGCTGCTGGCCGCCGCCGGAGCCGACCCGGCCGACGTGCCGGTGGTGATCACCGCGGACGGCACCGCGCTGGTGAAGCCGACCGAGGCCGAACTGGCGGACCGGTGCGGGCTCTCCACCACCCCGGCCGCCGACTTCTACGACCTGGTGGTGGTCGGCGCCGGCCCGGCCGGCCTCGGCGCCGCCGTCTACGGCGCCTCCGAGGGGCTGCGCACGGTACTCGTCGAGCGGCAGGCGACCGGCGGCCAGGCCGGACAGAGCAGCCGGATCGAGAACTACCTCGGCTTCCCCGACGGGGTCTCCGGGTCGCAGCTCGCCGACCGGGCCCGCCGACAGGCGCTGAAGTTCGGCGCCGAGCTGCTGACCGCCCGGGACGTCGTCGGGCTGGAGGCGGCCGGCGCGACCCGGCTGCTCCGGTTCAGCGACGGCTCGTCCATCGCCGCGCACACCGTGGTACTGGCCACCGGGGTCTCCTACCGGCAGCTCACCGCGCCCGGACTGGCCGACCTGACCGGCCGGGGCGTCTTCTACGGCTCGGCGTCGACGGAGGCGCCGAACTGCGCCGGCCAGGACGTCTACATCGTCGGCGGGGCGAACTCGGCCGGGCAGGCGGCGGTCTATTTCGCCCGGCACGCCCGCCGGGTGCACCTGCTGGTACGCGGCCCGGACCTGCGCCGCTCGATGTCGCACTACCTGATCGAGCAGGTCGAACGGATCGACAACATCGAGGTGCACCCGCACTCCGAGGTGGTCGGCGGCGAGGGCACCGACCACCTGGAGCAGCTCGTCATCTGCGACAACCGGGTCGGGCAGCGGCGTACCGTGAAGGCCTCCTGGCTCTTCGTCTTCATCGGCGCCGAGCCGCGCACCGACTGGCTGGCCGACGTGGTGGCCCGGGACGCCCGGGGCTACGTGCTGACCGGGCTGGACCTGAGCAGCGACGGCCGGCGGCCGGCCGGCTGGTCGCTCCCCCGCGATCCGTACCCGCTGGAGTCGAGCCTGCCCGGGGTCTTCGCGGCCGGGGACGTCCGGGCCGACTCGATCAAGCGGGTCGCCTCGGCCGTCGGCGAGGGTGCCATGGTGGTCTCACTGGCCCACCAGTACCTGGCGGCGCAGTGAAGCTCCTTCGGGTTGGAGACGTTCCACGAACACGGATCGGGTGACGAGATGACCGGATCGGACGAGCGGCTGCCGATCGAGGAACTGCGTACGCTGTTCCTGTTCGAGTCGCTGGACGAGGAGAAGCTCGACTACATCCACCAGCACGGCCGGGTGCAGCGACTGCCGGCCGGATCCGACGTCTTCGTCGAGGGCGCCGAGGCGAACTGCTTCTTCGTGCTGCTCGACGGCACCGTCTCGCTGATCCGGCTGGTGCAGGGCGACCGGGTCGAGATCACCCGCAGCGACCAGCGCGGCGCGTACGGCGGGGCGACCCAGTCCTACCTGAACGAGCAGCGGGTGCAGACGTACCAGAACGGGATGCGGGCGATCACCGACGTGACGCTCTTCGTACTGCCGGCCGAGGTGATCAGCACCGCGATGCGCCGCTGGTTCCCGATGGCGATGCACCTGCTGGACGGCCTCTTCCTCGGCATGCGGACCACCCAGACCGTGGTCGGCGAACGGGAGCGGCTGCTGGCCCTCGGCTCGCTCTCGGCCGGGCTGACCCACGAGCTGAACAACCCGGCCGCCGCCGCCGTCCGGGCCACCTCGGTGCTCCGGGACCGGGTCGCCGGGATGCGGCACAAGCTGGCGATGATCGCCGACGGCCGGCTGGACGGGGAACGGCTGCAACGCCTGGTCGAACTCCAGGAGGCCGCGGTGAAGCAGGCCGCCACGGCACCGACGCTCTCCCCGCTCCAGACCAGCGACGCCGAGGACGCCCTGGCCGACTGGCTGGACGCGCACGAGGTCACCGGCGGCTGGGACCTCGCCCCGACGCTGACCGCCGGTGGCATCGACGTGGCCTGGCTGGAGCAGGTCGGCACGGCGGTACGCCCCGACGACCTGGAGCCGGCGATCCGGTGGCTGACCTACACCGTCGAGACCGAACTGCTGCTCGGCGAGATAGACGACGCGCTGAGCCGGATCACCGGGCTGGTCGGCGCGGCGAAGCAGTACTCGCAACTGGACCGGGCACCGCACCGGACGGTGGACGTGCACGACCTGCTCGACGCCACGCTGGCGATGTTCAACGCCAAGATCAAGGCTGGTGTCCAGGTCGTCCGCGAGTACGACCGCAGCCTGCCGGCGATCCCGGTCTACGCCGCCGAACTGAACCAGGTCTGGACCAACCTGGTCGACAACGCGCTCTACGCGATCGGCGAGCAGGGCGTGCTGACCGTACGCACCGGGCGGGACGACGACTCGATCGTGGTGGAGATCGTCGACACCGGGCCGGGCATTCCGGCCGACGTCCGGTCCCGGATCTTCGAGCCGTTCTTCACCACCAAGCCGATCGGCGACGGGACCGGGCTGGGGCTGGACATCTCGTACCGGATCGTGGTCAACAAGCACCACGGGGACATCCGGGTCGACTCCGAGCCGGGGCGTACCACCTTCCGGGTCTGCCTGCCGATCTCCGGACCCGAGCCGGGCGCGGTCGAGGCCGCCCTCTCCTGACCCGCCGCCCTCTCCTGACCCGCCGCCCTCTCCTGATCCGCCGCGCTGCCGGTCGGAGCGGTCAGCTCGTCGAGCGGAGCCGGCGGCCGGTGCCCTCCGTCCGCATCGCCGCGACCAGGTCCTCGCGGGCCCGGGCGACCCGGGACCGGATGGTGCCGATCGGGCAGTCACAGACCTCGGCCGCCTCGGCGTAGCTCAGCCCGGCCACCTGGGTGGCGACGAACGCCTCCCGGCGGTCCGCCGGCAGGTCCGCGAGGAGCCGGTCGAGTTCCACGGCGCCCTCGAAGCCGGTGCTCCCCCGGGCCAGTTCGGCGTCGGCGGCGAGTTGCCAGTCCGGCAGCGACGCCACGCGGGGTCGTCGCATGGCCGTCCGGACATGGTCGACGCAGGCCCGCCGGGCGATCGAGAGCAGCCACGTCTTCGCGGAGGACCTGGCCGCGAAGCGGGGCAGCGCGCGCATCGCCCGCAGGTAGGTCTCCTGGGCGAGATCCTCCGCCTCACCGGCACCGACCAGGTGGGAGACGAACCGCTGCACGTCGTGCTGGGTCGCCCGGATGAAGGCCGCTGCCGCCGAGCGGTCGCCGGCCTTGGCGGCCAGCGCCAGGCTGGTGATCTCGTCGCTCTCGACGCCGGGGGGAGGCATGCCCCAAAGCTACCCGTACCGGTGCTTGGTTCGAATACCCCCGGTGGGCATCCGATCGCTGCCCGGGGCGATCATGAGGTCCCGGCGGCCCCTCATCCGCCGGTCACGGCAGGGCCGGTGCCGGAATGCTTACCCCCGAGGGAACCGACGGCCGGTCAGGTCCGACTATGAATGTGTGCGGTGCGAAGAGTATCGAGAAGCCCTGTCGGCCCGGCTGGACGGCGAGGAGCACCCGGCCGAGCGGGCCGGGGTGGACCGCCACCTCGCCGCCTGCCCCGAGTGCCGGAGCTGGCTGGAGAGCGCGACGGCGCTGAACAGGCTGGCCAGGACCAGCCTGGTGCCGCCGCCGATGGAGATCGACGAGAGCATTCTGGCCGCCGCTCCCGGGCCGAGCCGGTTCGCCCGGCTGGCCGGTACGCTCCGGATCGCGCTCGGGGTGGTGGGCGTCGCCCAGTTCCTGCTCGGCGCGGCCCAGATCGCCGGCATCGGCTCGGCGGCGCACCCGCACGGCCTCCAGGTCGTGTTCGGCGGCGGCCCCGACCACCTGTGGCACGAATCGGCCGCCTGGAACGTCGCGCTCGGGGCCGGATTCGCCTGGATCGCGCTGCGGCGTACCCGGCCGGTGGGTCTGGTACCCACGCTGACCGCGTTCGTCGCCGTGCTGACCCTGCTCTCGGTCAACGACGCGATCGCCGGCCGGGTCGAGCCCAGCCGGATCCTCAGTCACGGCCTGATCCTGGCCGGCTATCTGATCATTCTCGGTCTCTCCCGCCCGACGATCGAGTCGGGTGAGCCGCCGACCCGGCACGAGCGACGCCCCGGGCCGGGCTGGCGGGCGAGGTTCGAGGAGGAGCCGGCACCCGCGCCGCCGCGCCTGCGGCTGGTCCGGACCCAACCCGGCACGGCCCAGGCGCGGACCCATCACCGGGCTGCCTGAGCCCTCCCGACCGTCCCGCCCCGTCGACCGGCCGGCTGCCGTCGGCGGCCCGTCACCCGCCCGAGCCGCGCCCGCCGTGTGCCGGGTTCGGCGTGTGCGGGAGCTTGCCGAGCTGCCGCCAGTCGGACTCGGCGACCTGGATGTCGTAGTGCTTGGCCGCCGCGAGGATGTTCGCGAACGCCTGGTCCCGCTCGGCGTCGCTGACGTCGTGCGTCTGGTCGAACCGGGCGAGGGCGTTGCGGACGTGCGACGCGTCGGTGAGTGGTTCCTTGCGCTTCCCCGGAAAGGCGAACGCGCTGTCCGGCAGTTCACGGGACTGCTTGCTGCTGATCACTCCGTGCTGGTCGACGGGCTTCCAGGTGGTCTTCATGGTTTCCTCCCGACGAGGGTCGTCCACCCGGTTCTGGTACCCCCGGCGCGGGCCGATAACCGGCCGGCCGACTCGGCGGCCGTCCTGAGCGACTTGCTGACAAAGTTTGGATTCTGTCAGTCGTCAGTCCATACTTGATGAAGCGGCGACACCCGCCCCGGCCAGCGGCCAGCCTGGAGTCGCCGCGCCCGGACGTCGCCGGCAACCGGTCCGCCGGAGCAGTGGCGGCACAGACGAAGGAGCAGAACATGGAGAACCGGACACTCGGCACCAACGGCCCCACGGTCTCCGCCCTCGGCCTCGGCACGATGGGGATGTCCGACCTCTACGGACCCGCCGACGAGACGGAGAGCATCGCGACCATCCACGCCGCCTTGGACGCCGGGGTCACCCTGCTGGACACCGGCGACTTCTACGGCGCCGGACACAACGAGATGCTCCTCGGCCGGGCGCTGCGCGAGCGCAACCGCGACCAGGTCACGATCAGCGTCAAGTTCGGCGCGCTGCGCGACCCGGACGGCGGCTGGGACGGCACCGACGGCCGCCCGGAGGCGGTACGGAACTTCCTCGCGTACACGCTGCGCCGGCTCGACACGGACCACGTCGACGTGTACCGGCTCAGCCGGCTCGACCCGGCGGTGCCGATCGAGGAGACCGTCGGCGCGATCGCCGAGCAGGTGACCGCCGGCCGGGTACGCCACATCGGCCTCTCCGAGGTCGGCGCGGCGACGATCCGCCGGGCCCAGGCCGTACACCCGATCGCCGACCTCCAGATCGAGTACTCGCTGCTGTCCCGGACCGTCGAGGCGGAGATCCTGCCCACCTGTCGGGAGCTGGGCATCGGCGTGACGGCGTACGGGGTGCTGTCCCGGGGGCTGCTCAGCGGGCACTGGACCGCCGACCGGCAGCTCTCCCCCGGCGACTTCCGCTCGTTCAGCCCCCGGTTCACCGGCGACAACCTCCAGGCGAACCTGCTGCTGGTGGACGCGCTGCGCGAGGTCGCGCAGTCCCGTGGCGCCACCGTCTCCCAGGTCGCCATCGCCTGGGTGCTCAGCCGGGGCACCGACATCGTGCCGCTGGTCGGTGCCAGGCGCCGGGACCGGTTGGCCGAGTCGCTCGGGGCGCTCGACCTGACGCTCGACGCCGACGACCTGGCCGCCATCGAGCGGGCCGTACCCGTAGGGTCCGCCGCCGGTGCCCGCTACGCCGCCCCCGCGATGGCCCACCTGGACAGCGAACGGTGAAATAGTGCCCATGGCCGACTCGACGCTGACCCCGGAACGGATCCTCGAAGCGGCGGAGGAGGTCCTCCGCCGCTTCGGCCCGGCGAAGGCGACCGTGGTCGACGTCGCCCGGGCACTGGGGGTGAGCCACGGCAGCGTCTACCGGCACTTCGCCAGCAAGACGGCGCTGCGCGAGGCGGTCGCCGACCGCTGGCTGGACCGGGTGCACGCGGAGCTGCCGGCGGTGACCGCCAGCAGCGCACCGGCGCCGGAGCGGCTGCGTTCCTGGCTGCACACGCTGCACGGCACGAAGCGGGCGACGGCGCTCGACGATCCCGAACTCTTCGCCACCTACATCGTGCTGGTCGGTGAGGCGAGTACGGTGATCGCCGCGTCGCTGGACGGGCTCGTCGCGCAGCTCTCCCGGATCATTGCGGACGGGGTCGCCGAGGGCGACTTCGCCGTCGCCGACGTGCCCCGGGCCGCCCGCGCGGTCCTGCACGCCACCGCGCGGTTCCACGATCCGACGCACTCGGCCCACTGGGCCGACCCGGAGATCGAGCGGCAGCTCGACGCCGTCTGCGACCTGCTGCTCGACGGCCTCCGCCCCCGCTGATCCGGCGCACGCCACCGCATCCGTCCCGACGGTGGGCGATGCATTGACATTATTAGTTAACTTTCCTAATGTTTCAGCAACTCAGCGACATCGATCCCGATCCGCCTCGCCCGGGTGCCGGCGCCGAACCCCGCCGCCGCCGCACCGGTGCCGCGGCGACCCCCACCCCCACCAGGTCGGATCGAGCGGCTGAGGCCTGCGACAGAAGGGAACGTCGATGTCACCCACCACGAGCGCCGAGCGGGTCCCCCCGCCGGGACGCCGCCCCGGCTGGCGGTCCAGGCTCTGCACCGGAGCGCTCGCGCTCGCCACCGTCGCCACCGGGACGGCCTTCGCGCTCGCGCCGCTCTCCCCGGCCGAGGCCGTCGTGCTGCCCAACAACTTCAAGAGCGTCGGCTACCTGCCGAGCTGGGCCGGCGACGTCAACGCCGTCCAGTACAACAAGCTGACCCACATCAACTACGCCTTCGTACTGCCGAACCCGAACGGCACACTGCGGGCCGTGGAGAACCCGAGCAAGCTCTCCGCGCTGGTGTCGCGGGCGCACGGCAGCAACGTCAAGGTGTCGATCGCGATCGGCGGCTGGAACGACGGCGACGACTCCGCCTTCGAGGCCCTGGCCGCCAACTCCGCCAGCCGGACCACCTTCGTGAACAGCGTGATCAGCTTCGTGACGCAGTACAACCTGGACGGTGTCGACATGGACTGGGAGTACCCGGACCCCGGCACCTCGGCGAACAACTTCACCGCCCTGATGCAGCAGCTCAGCGGCCAGCTCCGCAGCCGGGGCAAGCTGCTCACCGCCGCCGTCGTCTCCGAGGGCGGCAGCGTCAACGGGGTACAACCGGCCGTCTTCGGCTACGTCGACTGGCTGAACATCATGGCGTACGACGGCGGCAGCCCGCACGCCAACTACGACTGGTCGATCAACGCGGTGAACGGCTGGAAGTCGCGCGGCCTACCGGCCAGCAAGGCGGTGCTCGGCGTACCCTTCTACAGCCGCCCCGGCTACTACACCTACTCCGCGCTGGTCGCGATGGACCCGGCCAACGCCAACCGGGACTGCACCACGGCCGGCGGTGCCCAGCAGTGCTACAACGGCATCCCGACGGTGAAGCGCAAGACCCAGTGGGCGCTGGCCAACGCCGGCGGGATGATGAACTGGGAGCTGTCCCAGGACACCAACAACGCCACCTCGCTGGTCAGTGCCATCTACGACACGGTGATGGGCGGCGGCACCCCGCCGCCCGGCCGGACCGGGCAGATCACCGGCATCGGCGGCAAGTGCGTCGACGTCGCGGCGGCCTCCAGCGCGAACGGCGCGGCGATCCAGCTCTACGCCTGCAACGGCAGCAACGCCCAGCGCTGGACGGTCGGCACCGACGGCACCCTGCGGGCGCTCGGCAAGTGCGCCGACATCACCGCCGCCGCGACCAGCAACGGCGCCAAGGTGCAGCTCTACGACTGCAACGGCACCGGCGCGCAGGTCTGGCAGGCGCAGAGCAACGGCACCCTGCGCAACCCGGCCTCGAACAGGTGCCTGGACGCCACCGACAACAGTTCGGCCGACGGCACCCGGCTACAGATCTGGGACTGCTTCGGCGGCGCCAACCAGGTGTGGCGACTTCCGGCCTGATCCCGGCACCGCAGCCGGCCCGGTCGCCACAAGCGGCCGGGCCGGCTGCCGTCCCGCCGGCTACCCCGCGCCGCCGGTCGACCTCCCGCCGACCGCCGGACCCAGCCCGGCACCCGGACCCGCCGCGTTCGGCATGACCGCCGGACCGTCGCCGACACCCGAACCCGCCGCGTTCGGCGTGACCGTCGGACCCTCGCCGACACCGGGACCGGGCGCGCTCGGCGGAGCGGAGGCCGGCGGGCCGTCACCGGCGGGCGACCGCCACACGTTCACCGCCAGCCGACCGGTGGTGCCGAGGTCGATCCCGCCGCCCGGTGCGACGAGCTGGGTCGGTGCCCCCGGCGCCGGCGCGATCTCCAGGTAGCTCGCGTTCGTCGCCGGCTCGGTCGACTCGGTGACGGTGTTCCGCCAGAGCACCCGGGCCCTCGCCGTCTCGCCCGGACCCAGCAGCACCGGCCGGGGCGGCACGTCGTAGCTGTCCGGGGCGCTCACCGGCGCCGACCCGTTGCCGACCGTGACGTCGAGCGGCCGCCGCTCCTGGTCGAGTACCCGCACCACGGGATAGCCGTCGAGCCGGTAGGGAGCCGTGCCGCAGTTGCGCAGCTCGATCCCGAGCGCCCGCAGGCCGAGCGCGGGCTCCACCTCACCGGCGGTGATCAGAAAGCCGTCGGGACACTCGACGGCGGTCGGCGCCGGCTCGGCGGTCAGGGTCGGCTCGGGGATCGGCGGCCTGCTCGGCGTGCTGCACGCGGCGAGCAGCGCGACCGCACCGAGCAGGGTGCCGAGCCGGCGCGACCGCCCGAGCCGGTACGGCGGAACGCCGATCGTCATCCAGGAGCCTCTCCGACCCTGCCGGGTCTCGTCGATCATCTCAGCCGAACGTGTAGCCGGTCAGGTACTCCGGAACCACGATCCGGCTCCTCGGCGACGCCTTCCGGATCGCCGTGATCATCGCCTCCAAGCGCGGCCGGTCCGCCGGTGCGATCGGCGGCGGATTCCGCAGCTCGGTCTCGAAGTTGTCCCAGTGCACCGGTACCACTATCTCCGGATGGTCGAGCGCGGCGAGCAGCCGGGGCAGGTAGTCGTGGGTGGCACCACTGGCGGCCATCGCGACCATCGCGATGTCGGGCCGCAGCCCGGTCACGTTCCGTTCCACGAAGTCGCTGGCGCCCATGAAGAAGACCGCCGGGCCGTTCCTGATGCTCAGCTGGTAGGCGAGGGTGTCGCCCTCGGGCAGGTCGGCCACGGTGGCGGGCTTCGCCGGGCGGCTCAGCCGCAGCCCGGGGATGCCGATCGAGTACGCCGCGTTCCGGCTGTGCAGCGAGGCGACCACCTCGACGGTGTAGTCACCGAAGTCGAGGACCTCGCCCCCCTTGACCAGGCCGAGCTGCCCGGACGGGATGCCGGAGGCCAACCCGAGCTGGTACGTCGTCATCGTGCCGAGCACCCGCGCCCCGGTCGTCGTCGCGATGTGCGGTACGTCGTTGAAGTGGTCCCAGTGCGAGTGGGTGACGAGTACCGTCTCGGGCCGGCCGACGTGTTCGTCGACGGTGCCGGTGGCGACGGTCAGCGGGGTGGCCAGGTCCATCCCGCCGTCGAAGAGTCCGGTCCGGTACCGGCTCAGGTACGGGTCGACGAGTACCGTCCGGGAGCCGATGTCGATCCGCCAGCCGGCCGTACCGAACCAGCGGAACGTCGCGGTGGCGCCGCGCGCCCGCCGCCCGGTGGCGGCGGTAGGTGCCGGCCGGGTCGCCGCGACGGCCGGCCCCGGTGCGACGGTGGCGGCGAGCCCGGTCGCGGCGGCGCCGACGGCGGCGGTCCGGAGCAGGCCCCGGCGGTCGAGTCGAGGTTCGGGCATGGGTCTCCCCCTCCGATCGGGCCCGGCCGGGTGTGCGGCGCCTGAGCAGCGCCGGCACGCCCGGCCGAGCGGTCGAGTGCGGAAACCCAATCACCGGCCGGTCCGCGCCGTCCAAGACCATCCGGCGGATCCGCCGATAGGCGTTCCGATATCAGCCCTGGTGGCGGTGGTGCACAGGGCGGTCACCCGGCCCGGAAGAATCGTGCGGACACGGCGGACCGCCGACCGGACGAGCGGCTCAGTCCACTCCCCAGCGGTCCAGTTGGAAGCCGCGGTCCGACTCGGCGGAGCCGACGGCGGTGTCGGCGACCGGGCCGGTGCCGACCACCCTGCCGGCGGCGTCGAGCGCCTCCAGGACGAGCTTCTCGGTCGACGGCACCACGAGCAGCGCCGCGTCGTCGGCGACCGCCGCCCGGGCCACCTCCCGGCCGTCCCGGCTGGCCCGGATCTGCGTCGCTCCGACCGGACTGACCACGAGCAGGGCCCGGCTCTCCCGTCCGAGCGGTATGCCGAGCAGCGCCCGGGGGTCGGTCGGGTCCGTGTCGGTGGAGAAGTAGCCGAGCGGGCTGCCGAGCGAACCGTCCGGCCTCGGCTGGGCGTACCTGACGTTCACCATGCCGGTCCACCCGCCGCCGAGCAGCGGACCGGCGACCACGGCCGCGACGCCGTCGTACTCCTTGCCGGGTGTGCCGGCGGTCCGGCCGCCCCAGACGAGGGACGGCAGGGCGAGGGCGTGGGTACGCAACGAGGAGTCCGACTCGCGCAGGGCCGAGCGCGCGTGTTCGACGTCGGGGGTGCCCCGGGCCGCGGAGATCGTCCGGTCGAGTGCCGCCTCGGTGAACTCGCCCCGCAGCGCCGACCGGGGGGCGGGGAGCCGCTGCCGGACCACGCCGTCGCAGGTGATCTGCCACCACTCGTTCCGCAGCGTGTTGGGCGGCCGGACCAGGTAGGAGCCGGTCGGCTCCGGGGTCCACGGCGGTGCCGACGAGGTCAGCGTCGCCCGCGCGGCGGTGGCGAAGCGGCACCCGTCCGGCACGATCGAGACGTGGTAGAGACCGCCCGCACCGACCTCACTGCGGAGCGTGAGCTGCTCGTGGGGCATCAGCCGGACGGAGACGGCCTCGACCCGGGAGGGGTCGCCCAGCACCTGCGGGGTGGCGCCGGCCTCGGCCACCAGCCACCGCCCGACATGATCCGCTTCCTTCTGCGGCGCCTGCGGCTCCGGCTCCGCCCGGACGAAGGCGACGAAGGCGACCCGGTGCGGTCCGACGTCGTCGACGTAGAGCACCCTGATGTCCCGCATCGCCCCGGTGAGCTGGGCGAACCGGCCTGCGGCCTGCTCCTGCCGGACCTGCTGCGACAGCGCCGCGACATAGTCCCGGTCCGCGCCGAGCGAGCCGCGCGGCGGGGACTGCACCAGCCGTTCGACCCAGGCCAGGCGGGTCTCCTCCGGCGTGGACGGCTTGGCGGTGGCGGTGCCACCGTCCGGAGTGCCGCGCCGGCCGGTGTCGGTGCTGGCGACGGCGACGCCGGTCGCGGTGAGCACGGCGACCACCGCGAGACCGGCCGCGACCGCCCGCCGCCGCATGATCCGCCGGTGTCGGGCCAGCACCCGGGCGTACGGATCGGGTACCGGCCTGAGTTCCTCGGTCATCTCGGCCAACGTCCGCCGGACCTCCTCGTCGACCCTCATCCCTTCGCTCCCATCACGTCCACCGCCTGCGTCTGACCGAGCGCCTCCCGGAGCCGGGCCAGTCCCCTGGACGCCCGGCTCTTCACGGAGCCGACGGAACAGCCGAGCGTCCTGGCCACCTCCGCCTCCGGCAGGTCCGCCACGTACCGCAGCACGATCACGGCGCGGGTACGCCGGGGCAGGTCGCGCATCGCCTCGCGCAGCGCCTGGTGCTCCACCACCCGGTCCGCCACGTCCCGCCCCGGCCGGTCGGGCAGGATCGCGGTCAGCACCTCGACCGCCCGGTGGCGCCGCCACACCGTGATGTGCTGGTTGGCGATCGCCCGGCGCAGGTACGCCATGGGTTCGTCGATCCGCCGCCACCGTCGCATCGCCTTGACCAGGGCGGTCTGCACGAGATCCTCCGCCTCCGGCGCCGACCCGGTCAGGTGGTACGCCACCCGTAACAGGTCCATGTAGCGTGTCTCGACGAACTCCCGGAAGCCGTCGTCGTCCACGGTCATCTGCTCTCCGCTTCTGTCAGCTACCCGAATGACCCGGAGCGGGGCGGAAAGGTTGAAGCACGGCGGCGGAAAACCAGCGGTGGAAACTGGGAGGGGCTCAGCCCTGGTTCACCTCGATTCGGAGGATACGGTCGTCGCCCGCCCGTGGGTCGGTGCCGCCCCAGGTGGCGCGGTCGGTGTTCGAGGTGACGATCCAGAGTGATCCGTCGGGGGCCACCTGCACGGTTCGGATCCGGCCGTAGTCGCCGACGAGGTGGGCGATCGGGTCGGCGGTCGCCGCCCTGCCCTGGACGGGAAGCTGCCAGAGCCGCTGGCCGCCGAGCGCACCGATCCAGAGCGACCCCTCGGCGTAGGCGACACCCGACGGGCTCGCCTCGTCGGGGTGCAGCGTGGCGATCGGGGCTTCCCCGGTGGAGCCGGCGACGCCCTCGGTCTCCGGCCATCCGTAGTCGGCGCCCGGGCGGAGGACGTTCACCTCGTCCCAGGTGCGGTGCCCGAGTTCGGATGCGTAGGGGGTGCCGTCGGGTCCGAACGCGATGCCCTGGACGTTGCGGTGTCCGCTGGAGTAGATCGGGGATGGCCCCGGGTTGTCGCGGGGCACGGAGCCGTCGACCGCGATGCGCAGGATCTTGCCGTTGAGTGAGTCGTCGGCCGCGGCGTTCTCCGGCTCGAAGGCGTCGCCCGTGCCGATCCAGAGGTGGCCGTCCGGCCCGATGACGATGCGGCCACCGTGGTGCCGGTCGGCGGTCTGGATGCCGTCGAGCAGTACCCGGTCGACGGTGAGCGAGCCGTAGTCGGCGGCGATCGTCAGCGCCACGATCCGGTTCTGGTCCGCTCCGGAGACCGACGCGAAGACCGTGCGGTCGGTCGCGTACCCGGCGGAGGCGACGATGCCGAGCAGTCCTCCCTCCGAACTGGCCCGGACCCCGGGTACGGTCCCGACCGGCCGCGGATCGCCGCCCCCGGCGGGGACGCGCAGGATCTCCCCGGTGATGCGCTCGGAGACCAGTGCCGACCCGTCGGGCAGGAAGGTGAGTCCCCACGGCGCTTCCAGGCCGGTCACCAGCTCGTCCGGCTCACCGAGGGTCGCGATCCCGGCCGTCGGTGCGGCGTTCGACTGCGCCGTCCGGAGTGGCGTCGCCGTCGACTCGCCGGCCGAGTCCGTGCATCCGCTCAGCGCTCCCGCGATCGACGCGGCGACGACCGCCCCGCGCCATCGCGAGCGCCGGGTCACGGTCGGGTTTCCCATCCGGTCCGTCGTCGCCCTGACTCGGATGTCTCGGCTCCGTCTGGACGTTGGACGAAGGCGTCGCTGGTCAGACCAGTGCATGAGCTACCTCCCCAGTATATGTACGATCTGTACACTACGGCCGTAGAGAGAAATGTACAAGCAGTCCACAAGCAGGGAGTGGGAATGTCCGAGACCGCTGCCACCCGACGGGGACGCGGCCGCCGGCCGGCTGCCGAGGTACGGGCCGCCGTACTCGCCGCGGCGGGGCGCCTGCTGTTGCGGGACGGGATGCGAGCGGTGACCTTCGACCGGGTCGCCACCGAGGCGGGGGCGAGCAAGATGACCCTCTACAAGTGGTGGCCGTCGCCGGGTGCGCTCGCCGCGGAGGCGTACTTCACGCAGAGCCGCAGCACCCTCGACTTCCCGGACACCGGCGATCTTCGCGCCGACCTGATCGCGCAGGTCAGCGCGTTCGTCCGGCTACTCAAGGACGAGGGTGCGGAGAAACCCGTCACGGAACTCATCGGCGCGGCCCAACTGGACCCCGCGCTCGCGGAGGCCTGGTCCGAAAGCTACGCGCTGCCCCGCCGCGAACTCGCCCGCACCCGGCTGCGGACCGCGCAGCGGCAGGGCCAACTGCGCGAGGACGCCGATCTCGACATCATCGTCGACCAACTCTGGGGCGCCTGCTATCACCGGCTGCTCGTGCTCAGGGTGCCGTTCGACGAGTCGATCGTCGCGCGGCTGGTCGACCACGCGCTCTACGGGGCGGCACCGCGAGCTAGCTGACCTCGGAAGGGCGAGCCGTCGTGCGCCCGGGCCGGTGAACCGGACGACCCACCTGCCCCGGGTGCTGCTGCCCGGGACAGGTGGGTCGGGTCGAGACGCCGGCAGGTCGCGATCGACACGGTACGGTTCGGACACTCTCCGGCTGTGCGGTCCCGAACCGGTGCGCGGCGCCTCGGGCAGCGGTCAGCGGGCGGTACAGCTCGGCGTGAGACCGGCTCCGCTGCCGGTGCCCTGGAAGCCGAACTCCGTCGACTGGCCGGCGGCGATCCGTCCATTGTGGCTCACGTTGCTGAACTGGACGGCGCCGCTGCTGCCGCTGCGCTGGGTGTTCCAGGCGTTGGTGATCGTGGTGCCGGACGGCAGGGTGGCGTCGACCGTCCAGCCGGTGGTGCCGGCGGAGCCGGCGGTGACGCGTACGGTCGCCACGAAGCCGCCGTTCCAGGAATTGAGCGAGACCGTGGCGGTGCAGCCGGCCGGCGGGTTCGTCGGCGGGTTGGTCGGCGGGTTCGTCGGACCGCCGGTCGGCGGCGTGCTGGGCGTGCCGGTGGGAGTCGGGGTGGTGCCGCCGTCGGTGAGGCTGCCGGGCACCGCCAGCAGGGCGTTGTACCAGGTGGTGGCCATCTTGCTGTAGCCGGTCGCGTTCGGGTGCACGCCGTCGGCCAGGTCGGCGGCGGTGAGCGCGGCGTACATGTTGACCAGGTACACCTGTCGACCGGCGTTCGCCCGGGTCTGCACGATCTGCGGTATGGCGGCGTTGAAGCTGCGCACCTGGGCGTCGGTACTCGCGGACCCGGCCGGGACGATGGTGGCGACGAAGAGCTTCGCCTCGGGTGCGGTGCTGGTGATCCGGTCGATCAGCGCGGCCAGCCGGTTCGGTGCGTTGGGCAGGTCCCGGTTCTGGAAGATGTCGTTGGTGCCGATGTGCAGCAGGATGGTGCGTGGCTGGTAGGTGTTGAGCCAGTTGACGATGTTGGCGTCGATCTGGTCGATCCGCCAGCCGGAGTGGCCCTCGTGGTCACGGTCGCCGAGGCTGGCCGGGCCGTTCGCCTGGGAACCGACGAAGTCGACGGTGTATCCGCCGGCCACCACCTTCTGCCACAGGTCGATCCGGTATCCGCCCGGCACGTTGAAGCCGTCGGTGATCGAGTCGCCGAGTGGCAGCACCCGGACCCCGGCCGCCGCCTCCACCCGCTGGCCACCGTGCAGCAGGATCGCGACGGTCACCAGTACGACCGCCAGCAGTGCGCCGGCACACCGACGCGTGGTCGTCGACATGGGGACCCACCTCCCAACGCATCCATCATCTTCGATTGAATCCATTGAATGCCCCGACCCGGCGCCGGGACCGCCGGACGCGCGGCTGAGCGGCGAACGCGCCCGCACGTGCGCCGAACGGCCGAACGGCCGAGCGGACGAGCGGACGAGCGGACGAGCGGGCGAACAGGCGAGCGGACGAGCGGGCGAGCGGACCGTCCGCACGGGGCGGCGTGCGGTCGGCCCGGTGCCTGCCGGACGAGGTGTCAGCCGAGCCGGAAGTCGACCACCCGGATCGGCGAGGGCGTCGTGCCGCTGGAGGAGCGCTGGTAGAGGATGGAGAGCACCCCGTCGCTCTCCACCCGGGTCCGGTCCACGATCACCTCACCGAAGGCGTTCAGCCCGGCGCCGTCGAAGCGTACGGTCCAGTCGGTGTAGCCGCTGGCCCGGCTGGCGGTGACGATCCGGCCGTACGGCAGCACCACGTAGGCGTTGTCGGCCGCGTCGAGCACGATCTGGGACCGGCCGGTCGCGTTCAACGGCACCGGGATCTCGATCTTGCGCCAGACTCCGGAGGAGTTGCGGAAGAGGTGGAAGGCGCGGCCGTTGGCCCGGCGCGCCGAGGCGTACGACGTGACGCAGGAGGTGAACCGGCCGGGTACGTAGCTGATCACCACGTGCGGGTTGCCGGTCGAGTCGACGTCCTGGCTCTCCTGGTTGATCAGCCCGTGGTTCGGCGGCAACGGGTCGACCACCAGCCCGGGGCTGGAGATCGACACCAGATTGCCCGAGTTGGTGGTGCCGACCACCGCACCGGCGTTGTTGCGCCAGGTCCGGCCCTGGTCGTCGCTGTAGAGGTAGCCGGTGTCGTGGTTGGTCAGGCCGCCGCTGTTGCAGGTGACCGCGGAGTTCCCCTCCCGCCAGGTGAAGGCGGCGTGCAGCCGGCCGCCGGGGCCGTAGGTCAGGCCGTGCAGGTACATGTTCCGGGTGGTGCTGGTGGCGCCGTTCGCGCTGTACGAGCCGGTCGCCGACTGCCAGCGACCGAGCCGGCGCCAGGTGGAGCCGTCGTACTCGGCGAGTTCGTTGGTGCCGTTGCCGGAGCGTCCGGTCCGGTAGCTGAACTGGAGCCGGTTGCCGGGCGCGACCCGGAACTGCGGGTACGTCATGGCGCCCAGCCCGACCCCGTCCAGGCTGCGCTGCACCGCGCCGAAGCGGCCGGCCTCCCAACTCCGCGAGCCCGGCGCGGAGACCAGCCCGGCCTCGGACTTGAGGTAGTAGATCTCGCTGTCGTG
Source organism: Plantactinospora sp. BB1 (assembly GCF_003030385.1). NCBI lineage: Bacteria > Bacillati > Actinomycetota > Actinomycetes > Micromonosporales > Micromonosporaceae > Plantactinospora > Plantactinospora sp. BB1. The sequence continues at coordinate 768,743 of NZ_CP028159.1, forward strand.
GGTGTCCATCGCGACGTGCAGCCGGCCGTCGCCGGGCGAGATGCCGAGCGCGATGGAGTTGTGCGAGTCGTTGGTGCTCAACCGGTGCGACAGTTGCAGGGTCTGCCACGCCCCGGACGGCAGTTGCCGGCGGGCGAGCACCGCGTTGCGGGTCGAGGTGTACCAGGCCGCGTACTGGTAGCCGGCGTGGCTGACGATGCCGTCGCCGTACGAGTTGTTGTTGACCAGGCCGTCGTAGGAGACGAAGTAGAGCGCGGCGGGATCGAGCTGGGTGTCGCCGAGCCGGGTCACCCCCGGAGCCGCCGCGACCGCCGGGGACGGCGGGACCAGCGCCGCGACGACCCCGACGACGAGTGACGCCGCCAACGCGGCCCGACGGGAGGACGGGGCGGGCATGGCTTCTCCCTCGCGCCGGGCGCCACCGGGCGCTCCCAGATGAATGGATTCAACTTACATCCAGCTCCATCAATCTGGAAGGCCGTCCGGTCCGGCCGGATCGAAGGCGTCCGGCCCGACCCGATCGAAGGCGTCCGGCCGACCCGGTCGAAGGCGTCCCGCCCGGCCCGCACGAGGGGCCGGCCTCAGGATCGGCGGACCGAGGTCTCCTCCCGGACCACGAACCGGATCGACCTGGCCTCGGTGATGCAGGCGCGCAGCGGCGCCGCCAGTTCACGGTGCCCCGGGCTGCGCTCCCACGCCTCGAAGTCGGCCAGTGACGCCCACTCACTCGTGATCAGCCACTGCTCGGAATCGCTCGACGCCTCGCAGACCTGGTCCACCAGATGCCCCGGCACGCCCTCGGCGACCTGGTAACGAATCTGCTCGTACGCCTTCAGGAAGTCCTCGGTGCGCTCACGCGGCACCCGGATCAGGAACAGCACCCTGGCCTTCGACATCGCCCGTCGTCCTCTCCGCTCTGCAACCGGCCTACGCCGGGCCGCGCCGGACCACCACGGCGCTGTTGAAACCGTCGAACCCGCGCGCCCCGACCAGCGCCACGTCCACCCGCCGGGGCCCGGACTCCCGGACGAAGTCCAGCTCACAGCCGGGCGCCGGCCGGTCCAGCCCGGCCGTCGGCGGAAGCACCCCGTGCCGGAGGCTGAGCAGCGCGGTTGCCACGTCCAGCGCCGCCCCGCCCTGGTGCGCCCGGCCGATCAGCGGCTTCTGGGTGGTCACCGGCGGCGGCCGCGTCCCGAAGACCGCCCACAGCGCCTCGGCCTCGCTGCGGTCGTACCGGGCGACGCCGAGCGCGTCCGGGAAGAACACGTCGACCTCCGCCGGCCGCACGCCGGCCCGGTCGAGGGCGAGCCGCATCGCCCGGGCGTACTGCACCGGGTCCCCGGCCGCGCGCCGGTCGGTGTGCCGGGCGTCGTGGCTGGCGCCCCAGCCGGCGACCTCGGCATAGCCGCGCACCCCCCGGGCCCGGGCGTGGTCCAGATCCTCCACCACGAAGACCGCCCCGCCCTCCCCCGGCACGTAACCGCTGGCCGCCACGTCGAACGGCCGGTACGCCAACGTCGGCTCCGGACAGGTGCTCAGCAGTCCACCCCGGAGTTGGCAGGTCAGCGCGTACGGGCTCAGCGGGCACTCGGTGCCGCCGGCCAGCACCACGGGCGTACCGCGCCGGACCATCCGTACCGCGTGGGCGAGGCTGTCCAGCCCACCGGCGGACTCGGCGGCCAGTACCCCGCACGGGCCCTTGAACTGGTGCCGGATCGAGAGCTGGCCGACGCTCGCCGCGTAGAACCAGGCGATCGACTGGTACGCCCCGACGGTACGCGCCGGACCACGCCAGAGCCGTTGCAGTTCCCGCTGCCCGAACAGGTTGCCGCCGGAGGAGCTGGCCAGGGTCACCGCGTACCCGTAGGGATCGTCGGCCGTCTCCGGCAGCCCGGCGTCGGCGAGCGCGAGCCGGGCCGCCGCGAAGCCGAGGTGCGTCCAGCGGTCGGTCTGCACCAACTGCCGGCTGTCGGCGTAGTGCAGCGCGTCGAAGTCGGCCACCTCGCCGGCGAGCCGGCTGGGATAGCGCTCCGGGTCGAAGAGGGTGATCGGGGCGATCCGGTTCTGCCCGGCCAGTACGCACTTCCAGTGCGCGTCCGCGCCGATCCCGCTCGGTGCCACCACACCGATCCCGGTGATCACGGCCCGAGGCCGCGACCCGTCTCCGCCCGCCCGCCCGGTCACCGCTCCGGCCCGTCGAACCGGGTGAAGACCATCGCCGACTGGAAGCCGCCGAAGCCGCTGCCGACGGAGAGGGCGACCCGCACCGGCAACTCCCGGGCGGTGTTCGGGATGTAGTCGAGGTCGCACTCGTCGTCCCGGTTGGCCCAGTTGGCCGTCGGCGGCACCACCCCGTGCTCGATGGCCAGCGCGCAGGCCGCCATCTCGATCGCGCCGATCGCCCCGAGCGAGTGCCCGACCATCGACTTGATCGAGCTGATCGGCACCCCGTACGCCGCCGGACCGAGCGCCCGCTTGAAGGCCGCCGTCTCGTGCCGGTCGTTCTGCCGGGTACCCGAGCCGTGCGCGCTGACGTACGACACGTCGGCCGGGTCGCACCGGGCCTGCGCCATCGCGTCGTCGATGGCCAGCGCCATCTCGACACCGTCCGGACGCAGCCCGGTCATGTGGTAGCCGTTGCTCCGGTTGGCGTAACCGGCCGCCTCGCAGTAGACCCGCGCCCCGCGCCGCCGGGCGTGCTCCGCCTCCTCCAGGACCAGCACCGCGGCACCCTCGGCGAGGACGAACCCGTGCCGGTCCCGGTCGAACGGCCGCGAGGCGTGCGCCGGATCGTCGTTGTCCGGGGTGGTCGCCTTGATCGCGTCGAACGAGGCGACCGTGACCGGCGAGATCGGACTGTCCGAGGCGCCGGCCAGCACCACGTCCGCCTCGTCGTCGGAGATGAGCTGCTGGCCGTAGCCGATCGCGTCGATCCCGGAGGTGCAGCCGGTGGAGATCACCTGGGCCGGACCGTGCACGCCGTGCCGGCAGGCGACGTCGGCGGCGAGACTGCTCGGCATCAGCGCCTGGTAGAGAAACGGACCGGCCCGGTTCGGATCCACCAACCAGTCCGCACCGGAGTCGCTGACCTGCACGTACTCCCGTTCCAGCAGCATGGTGCCGCCCACCGCCGAGCCGAGCACCACTCCGGTGCGCTCCCGCGTCGCGTCGGTCAGCTCCAGTCCGCTGTCCGCCAGCGCCTCGATCGACGCGGCGAGCGCGAACTGGACGTACCGGTCGGCGCGCTGCCGCTCGACGACGCCGAGTCCGGCGCGCACCGGGTCGAAGTCGCACTCGGCGGCCACCTGCGAGCGGAACGGCGACGGGTCGAAGAAGCTGATCCGTCGGGTCGCCGTGCGGCCGGCGGTGATGGTCGCCCAGAACTCGTCCCGGGTCGCCCCGCCGGGCGCGACCACTCCGATCCCGGTCACCACGGCACGGCGCCCGGTCACGGCCCGGCCTCCGGCCCACCGGCGACCGCGCCCGCCGCCGCCCGGTCCGCGCCATCCCGCCGCGTCACGGGTACGCCGGTTCCGGTTCGACCGGCCGCCGGCTCGGTGCCCGCCGCCGGTTCGGTGTCCGCCGCCGGTTCGGTGTCGACGTGCCCGAGTTCCGGGCGCGGGGCCAGCGGTCCGAGCTGGAAGACCACCTCGGCCGGCTCGTCGGCCACGTTGCGCAGCCGGTGCCGGACGTTCACCGCCACGTACAACGCCTCCCCGGTGCCGACCGGCACCGGCTCGTCGTCCAGGTCCACCACGATCGCCCCCCGGGCGACGTAGAGGAACTCCTCGCTGTACGGGTGGTAGTGCTCGGCGATCCGCTCACCGGGGCCGAGGTTCGCCACCCCCAGGAAACCCGATCCGCTGCCCACGGTGCGGGGGCCGAGGAGTACCCGGATCTCGCCACCCCGACGGCGGTCCGGGGCGATGTCGCGGGCGGCCACCAGGCGGCGGCCCGGCTCACTCATCGCCGACCCCGGCCGGTGCCGGCGCGGCCGCCTCCAGCTCGGCGGCGATCCGCTCGATCCGGTCCCGGATGATGTCCAACTGGATCCGGCTGTTCGCGTTGATCCGGTCGGTCATCTGCGCGGTGCTCACCGGTGCCGTCGGACGCATCTCGAAGTCCTGGGTCCAGGTCATCCGGGTACCGCCCGGCGCCTCGGCGTAACGCCAGTGGATCCGCATGTACTCGAACGGCCCGGTCTCCACCCGGTGCGCGTGCACCTCCCGGCGGACCGGATCGGCGGTACGCTCGCTGACCCAGCTCCAGGTGACCCCGTTCTCGTCCGGATACATGGTCAACCGGAACCGTACGGTGTCGCCGCTGCGCGCGATGATCTCCACCGACTGGTACTCCGTGAAGAGCCCGGTCCAGCCCGCCACGTCGTTGGTCAGGTCCCACACCAGCGGCAACGGGGCGGCGATCAGCACGCTGTTCTCGGTGTGACCCGGCCGGCCGGTCCCGGCGGGGACGTCTGCCGGCTCGCTCTGCCGAGCCACCAGCTCGGCCACCTCCGCGATGCTGAGCCGCCCCGCCTCGTCCGGAAGCTGGACCCGGTAGCGGTCCGCGACCACCGCCTGGAGTTCGAGCAGCGCGAGCGAGTCCATGCCGAGTTCCTCCAGCGAGGCGCCGGGGGCGGCGGCCGTCGCGTCGGCGTCCAGCCCACAGTGCCGGACCAGGATCGCGGTGATCTCCGCCGCCGTCACCGGCGACGGCACCGGCTCCCGCTGGGTCGGCCCGGTCAACGCCGGTTCCTCGTGCCTGACACTCATCTGGTCCTCCTCGGAAGGTTGGCGGTGCGGGACGGGGCGGCGCAACGGGCCTGGTCCCGGTCGGCCGGCGAGTCGGCGCTGCCGAGCAGCCGGTCGACCAGCCCGGTCGAGTACCGGCCCTTGCGGAAACCCGGGTCGTCGAGCACCCGGCGCAGGAACGGGATGGTGGTGCGTACGCCGGGCCCGTCGACGTCGAACTCGTGCAGCGCCCGCTCCATCCGGCCGAGCGCCAGATCCCGGTCGGGTGCCCAGACCACCACCTTGGCGAGCAGCGAGTCGTAGTACGGCCCGACCAGATAGCCGGGATAGCCGTGCGTGTCGACCCGGGTGAACGGCCCGCTCGGCGGGACGAACCTGGTCAGCCGACCGGGGGTTGGCGCGAACCCCCGGTCGGGGTCCTCCACGTTGACCCGGCACTCCACCGCGACTCCGGAGAGCCGGACGTCGGGCTGGCGCAGCCGCAGCGGTACCCCGGCGGCGATGTGCAACTGCTCGTGCACCAGGTCGACCCCGGTGATCATCTCGGTGACCGGATGTTCGACCTGGATCCGGCAGTTGACCTCGATGAACGAGAACCGTTCGGCCTCGTCGACCAGGAACTCGAAGGTCCCGGCCCCGGTGTAGCCGGCCCGCAGCGCGCCGCGCAGCGCGGACTCGGCGAGCGCCTCGAGAGTACCGGCCGACAGGGCGGGCGCCGGACCCTCCTCGACCAGCTTCTGGTGCCGCCGCTGCACCGAGCAGTCCCGGGTGCCCAGGTGCACGCCGTTGCCGTACCCGTCGCAGAGCACCTGCACCTCGACGTGCCGGGCGTGCACGAGGTACCGCTCGACGTAGACCCGGTCGTCGCCGAAGACCGCCTGCGCGGTGATCCTGGTCCGCTCGTACGCCGTGTCGAACTCGTCGGCCGACCGGACCACGGTCATCCCGCGCCCGCCCCCTCCGGCGGCACACTTGACGATCACCGGGTAGCCGATCTCGTCGGCGACCCTGCGCGCCTGCGCCGCCGTGCCGACCGTGGCCAGGCTCCCCGCCGGCAGCGGCAGACCGGCCTCCCGCATCAGCGCCCGGGCCCGCGCCTTGTCGCCGAGGGCGAGCATCACCTCCGGCGGGGGTCCGATGAAGACGAGCCCGTTGTCGGCGCAGATCTCGGCGAAGTCGGCATCCTCGGAGAGGAACCCGTACCCGGGGTGCACGGCCTGCGCCCCGGTCCGGCGGGCCGCCTCGACGATGGCGGCGGCGTTGCGGTAGCTCAGCCGGCCCTCCGGCGGCCCGATGCAGACCGCCTCGTCGGCCAGCCGGACGACGGCCGAGTCCCGGTCCGCGACCGAGTACACCGCCACGGTACGTACGCCCAGCTCCCGGCAGGCCCGGGCGATCCGGAGCGCGATCTCGCCACGATTGGCGATCAGGATCTTCTCGAACACCGCCGCACCGTCCTGGAAGTCACGCGGGTAGCAGGGCGATCAGTGGCTGCCCGAACTCGACCGGCTCGCCGTCCCGGACGAGTAGCTCGGCGACCCGGCCGGCCTGGTCGGCGACCACTTCGTTCATCAGCTTCATCGCCTCGACGATGCAGACCACCTGACCGGGCTCCACCTTGTCGCCGACCTCGACGAACGGGGCGGCACCGGGCTCGGCGGCCTGGTAGTAGGTGCCGACCATCGGCGCGACCACGGTCCGCCGGCCGGCACCGTCGCCCTCGACGCGTCGGTTTCCACGGTCGGCGGCGTCGGCCGGAGCGGCGGTGGCGAGGTCGGCCGGAGTGTGCCCGGCTGGGCCGCCCGGCTCGGTCGAACCGGACGTGCCGTGCCACTCGATCTCCAGCACGGTCTCGCCGCTGCGCAGGTGGATCCGGCGTACCGGCCCGGCCGTCTCGGTCAGCAGCCGCCCCGCCTGCCGGCACAGCTCGGCGAGTTCGCCGGAGGGCGGCTCCGCCGGCTCCGGTCGTACCGGTCCGGCCGGGCCCGGCTGGCCGGGAACGGTCGCGGCGGTCACTCGGGACCCGCTTCCGCGCGCAGCACGCTGGCCGCCCCGCCGTACCTGCGGAACCGCCGCCGCCGCCGCCGGACCAGCTCCCCGGCGGGTACGTCGAGCAGTGGCCCGAGGTTCTCCAGCAGCGCCCGACGCAGCGACCGGGCCGCCCCGACGGGGTCCCGATGCGCGCCACCGGGCGGCTCGGCGACGATCTCGTCGGCGACCCCGAGCCGCAGCAGGTCCGGCGCGGTGAGCCGGAGCGCGTCGGCGGCCCGTGGCACGGCGGCCCGGTCGTGCCAGAGGATCGCGGCGCAGCCCTCTGGGCTGATCACCGAGTAGACCGCGTTGCGCAGCATGAGTACCCGGTCCGCCACCGCCAGCGCGAGCGCCCCGCCGCTGCCTCCCTCGCCGATGATGACCGCGACGACCGGGGTCGGCAGCCCGGTCATCGCGAGGATGCTCTCGGCGATCGCGGCGGCCTGACCCTGCTGCTCCGCCTCGACCCCCGGATAGGCGCCCGGGGTGTCGATCAGGGTCACCACCGGCAGGCCCAGGTTGGCGGCGAGCCGCATCACCCGGATCGCCTTGCGGTAGCCGGCCGGGCTGGCCATGCCGAAGTTGCGGGCCCGCAGCTCCCGGGGCTGGTGCCCCTTCTGGTGTCCGACCACCGCGACGTAGTGGTCGCCGAGCCGGGCCAGCCCGGCGACGACCGCCGCGCAGTCGACGCCGAGCCGGTCACCGTGCAGCTCGACGAAGCCGTCGAAGGCGCTGGCCAGGTAGTCCAGCGTGGTGGGTCGGCCGGCGTGCCGGGCGGACCGGACGATCCGCCAGGCATCGCCCAGGTCGTCCGGGTCGGGTGGCGGCAGGACTCCGGTCGGGCGTTCCCGATCCGGCGCGGCCGCCGTGCCGGAGGGACGGTCCGGGGTCGACGCGACGGCGGCGAGCAGCCAGCGCAGCCTGGCCCGCAGCGCCCGCCGCTGCACCACCATGTCGACCTGGCCGTGCCGGAGCAGGAAGTCGGTGGTCTGGAAGTCGGGCGGCAGCGTCTGCCGGATGGTCTCCCGGATCACCCGCGGGCCGGCGAAGCCCAGCCGGGAACCGGTCTCGGCGAGCACGATGTCCGTGCAGGTGGCGAAGGACGCGGCCACCCCGCCGTAGGTGGGATCGGTGACCAGGCTGACGGTCAGCAGCCCCGCCTCGCGCAGCGCGGCGATCGCCTGGCTGATCGTCGCCATCTGCATCAGCGCCAGCACACCCTCCTGCATCCGGGCACCACCGGAGGCGGTGACCAGGAGCAGCGGCAGGCGGTTGCCCAGGGCGTGCTCGGCGGCCCGGGTGATCAGCTCACCGGTGACCGAGCCCAGGCTGCCGCCGAGGAACCGGAAGTCCATCACGGCGAGCACCAGGCCGTGCCCGCCGAGCGTCGCCGTACCGCAGAGGACCGCCTCGGCCAGGCCGGTCTCCGCGCGGGCGGCGGCGAGCCGCTGCGGGTACGGCACCGAGTCGACGAACCCGATCGGGTCGACCTGGACAGCCGGGCCGGGCAACGGCCGGAACGTGTCCCGGTCGACGAGCTGGGCGATCCGCTCGGGCGCGTCCAGCCGGCGGTGGTCCCCACACTCCGGGCAGACGTCGAGGTTGCGCCGCAGCCGCTTGCGGTAGAGCAGCGCCGGGCAGGAACGGCAGCGGATCCAGGGCTGCTGGTCGAGTTCGGCGTACCGGCCGCGGCGCCCAATCGTGCCGGCCGGCGTACCCCCGGTCATCGCCGTACTCCGGCGGGCTCGGTCGGGGCGTCCCAGCGGTAGAAGCAGCGGGCCATCGCGTCCGCCGGTACCCGCCAGTTCGCCAGGTACGGCGTGATGTGCGGGGCGAGCCGCTCGCTGACCCGGACGAACTCGGGGTGCCGGCGGGCGTTCTCCACCGCGGCGGTGCCCGGGCTCTCGGTCTCGATCAGGTGCACGTACAGGTCGTGCAGCCGGTAGAGCGAGCGGTGCCGTACGCCCACCAGCCGGGGCAGGTCGGTCCGGTCCGACTCCGCGAAGATCTGCGCGACCTGCCCCTCGGCGGCCGGTACGACCCTGGCGACGATCAGTGAGCGATCCATGGCGCAGCCTCCCTGGCGGTTCCCGCGCTCCGGTTGGGTGACACCGGCACCCGGTCGCGACAAAGAGCCTCTCCCCCGGCTTCTCCCCCGACTGCGACCTCGTCCGAACGGCTGGTGACCACCCTGCCGACCGGGTGTCAACGGAATGTCACCTGATCGCGTACGACCGCCCCCCGGCACGGTGACGCTCCGGTGACGGCGTACCGGCACAATGCCCGGTCGCGTGCCGGTGGAACAGCCCGGCAGCGGCGCCCCGGCGATCGAGCGGGTGGGCTTATGCGCAGGTCAGAGCGGTTGCTCGGCGGCCGAACGGCCAGGTCGGAATGTCGACCGGCGGATTGACCGAGCGTAACGGCGATTGATAACCTTCGTCACGCTTTGCGGTGTCGGTCGCCCGATCGGGCCGGCGTGCGGAGCGGCATCGGCATACCGGGGAGCTGGGACGGGGCGGTCCGGGCAGAGCGGACTTCGGGACACGGGTTCCGGGTGCAGGAGGGTGGGGCCGTGACTCCTCAGGAGAGCGCGCCACACGACGGGGCGCACGGAGCACCCGCCCATCCGTCCGGGCGCCAGCCCGACCGGGCGATCCACCTGTTCCTGCTGGACGGGTTCAGCCTGCTGCACGACGGGACGCCGGTGGTCGTACCGCGTGGACTGCAACGGATCATCGCGCTGGTCGGGTTGCGGCCGGGCGCGACCCGGGCACACCTGGCCGGTCTGCTCTGGCCGGACACCCCGGAGGAGCGGGCGATGTCCTCCCTGCGTACGGCGCTGTGGCGGCTGCGCCAGGAGGGCAGTTGCCCGGTACTCACCGCCGGCGACACGGTACGCCTCGACCCGGCGGTACGGCTGGACATCGACGACCTCGTCCGGGCCGCCGAACGGGTACGCGACGGCGGTGATCCGCGCTGGGCGGCGCGGATCCGTGGTGCCGGACGGCACGACCTGCTCCCCGGCTGGTACGACGAGTGGGTCCTGCTGGAACGGGAGCGGCTGCGCCAGCTCCGGCTGCACATGCTGGAGGACATCGCCCGGGGTCACCTGCACGCCGGGCAGCACGGCGAGGCGTTGCAGGCCGCTCTGGAGGCGGTCCGCGCCGAGCCGCTGCGGGAGACGCCGCACCGCCTGATCGTCGAGATCCACCTCGACGAGGGGAACGCCTACGAGGCGCTCCAGGCCTTCTACGTCTACCGCGACCTGCTGCTCCGCGAGCTGCAACTGGAGCCGTCCGAGACGATGTGCGACCTGCTCAGTGACCTGCTCGCGCCGATCTCCCGGCCGGCGGGGGCGCGCCTGTCGGGTGCCCGGCCACCGGCGAAGCGCGCCGAGACGTACCCGGGCCGGTCGGCGATGCCGGCGATGCCGGTGCGGCGCTGATCGGTCTCCCCGCCGCTTCCCGGCCGGCGCCGTCGACCGCATCCGTCGTTGTCGCTGTCGCTGTCCGCTCCGCCCCCGCGCGTGGTCCGTCCGCTGCGGGCGTGGTCCGTCGGCTCCGGGCGTGGTCCGTCCGCTGTGGGCGTGGCGCTGTGGTCGCGAGGTGGCCCCACGTCGGCGCGGGGCGTCACCGCGGCATCACCGCAGGAGCACCGTGACGACACCCGCCGGTGACGGTCGGGTGACGTCACCGTCGGCATGGTGATCGGGCCCGACCGGACGGCCAGCTGGTCGTCCCGGCCGCACCGGGTCCGGGCGCCCGCCGGACCCGGTCCGGACCGATCCGGTACGGGCAGCCAGCCGAGCCGTCGCAGCCAGTGGGGAGACGAGATGAATCGCGTGCTGATCGTGGGCAGGATCGTTCCGGGGACCGAGGAGGAGATCGCCAAGATCTTCGCGGAGTCCGACGACACGGACCTGCACACCGTCACCGGTGTGCGGCACCGCTCGCTCTACCACCTCGACGACCTCTGCCTGCACCTGATGGAGACCGACGACTCCGGGCCGTCCCGGTTGGAACAGGCGAACCGGCATCCGCTCTTCCTCAGCGTGACGCAGCGGCTGGGACAGTACATCTCGCCGTACTCGCCGAACTGGCGGTCGCCGCGCGACGCGATGGCCCGGTGCTTCTACCGCTGGGACGGCCCGGGCGCCACGGTCGTGATGCCGCCGGCCAGCCCGGCCGGCAGCCCCAACTAGGGGGTTCGATGCCCGCCCGACCGATACACGTGCTCGTCATCGGTGCCGGTACCGGCGGCATGTGCCTGGCGCACGGCCTCCGGCGGGCCGGCATCAGCGTCGCGGTCTACGAGCGGTACCGCGACCGTGGCGACGGCCTGCTCGGCTACCGGGTCGGGATCAACCCGACCGGTTGCCGGGCGCTGCGCGAGTGCCTGCCGCCGGAACTGTTCAGCACGTTCCTCGCCACCTGCGCCCGGCCGCCCGGATACTTCAACGTGCTCACCGAGCAACTGCACCGGACGGCCTCCTTCGCGCTGCGCCCCGAGGCCGACCCGACCAGCATCGACCAGTCGGTCTCCCGGATGACGCTGCGCCAGGTGCTGCTGACCGGCATGGACGACGTGGTGCACTTCGGCAAGACGTTCACGCACTACGCGCAGCACGACGACGGCCGGGTCACCGCGTACTTCGCCGACGGCAGCTCGGCCACCGGGGACCTGCTGGTCGCCGCCGACGGCACGCACTCGGCGGTACGCCGGCAGTACCTGCCGCACGCCGAGGTCAGGGATGCCGGGAGCATCAACATCGCCAGCAAGATCCCGCTGACCGAGCGGACCCGTGCCCTGCTCACCGAGGAGATGCACCGGGGCATCTCGCTGATCTTCGGTGCCGGCGGCGTGATGGGCGTACTGCACGTGATGGAGTTCAAGTGGGACCAGCGCGGCTCGGTCAAGCCCGGGGTCGGGGTCACCGACGCCCGGCTGATCGGGCAGTGGCCGGGGCTGCTCTTCGACAACACCCGGGACTGCATCAACCTGATCATCTGGAGCGCGGCGAGTCGCTTCCCCTCGGACGTGATGGAGTTGCGCGGCGAGCGCCTCGCCGAGGTCGCCCGGGAGCTGACCCGGAACTGGCATCCGAACCTGCGCGAGCTGCTGCGGTGCAGCGACACCGGCAGCGTCATCCCGATCAAGGTCGCCACCTCGGTACCGGTCGCGCCCTGGCCGGCCAGCAACGTGACCCTGCTCGGCGACGCCATCCACACCATGACGCCGGGCCGGGGGGTCGGCGCCAACACCGCGTTGCGGGATGCCGCGCTGCTGCACCGGCAACTGGTCGCGGCGGCGGCCGGCGCCAAGCCGCTGCTCGGCAGCATCGCGGACTACGAGACGGAGATGATCCGCTACGGCTTCGCCCGGGTCGCCGACTCGCTGCGTACCAACGGCACCAACGGCGACGACCCGATCTACAAGCCGGTGATCGGCCGGCTCGCCATGCTGGCCGCGCGCGGCTATTTCAGCGTGACCAGCCGGCTTCCGCCGCTGCGCCGCCGGTTCGTCGACGAGCTCTACAACTATCGCGGCGCGGAGACCTGAGGACCGGCCGCCGGGCCGGATCGGGCAACGGCCGACGCGCCTGCCGGGCCAGGCCGAACGGAAACCCTTGACAATGGCAAAGGATTTGTTGAAATAGGCATATGACTTCCCCGCTGGCAGTGCAGGCGGACGCGGTACGCGACTTCAACCGCTTCTACACCCGGATCATCGGCGTGCTCGACGAGGGGATGGTCCGGACGCCCTTCTCGCTCACCGACGGCAGGGTCATCTACGAGCTGGCCCAGTGCCCCGCCACCGAGGTGCCGGCACTCCGCCGCGAACTGGGACTGGACCCCGGCTACCTGAGCCGCATCCTGTCCCGGTTCGTCACCGACGGCCTCGTCGAACGCAGCCAGTCGCCGGTGGACGGGCGCCGGCAGGTGGTCGCGCTGACCGACGCCGGGCGCGCCGCGTACAAGCTGCTCAACGAGCGGACCCAGACCGAGATCGAGAGCCTGCTGACCCGGCTCTCCGACACGGATCGGGAACGGCTGGTCGAGGCGATGCGCACGATCCGTTCCCTGCTCGGCGAGGCGCCGCCGCCCCGGGCGTACCTGCTGCGGCCGGTCGGCCCCGGCGACCTCGGCTGGGTGGTGCACCGGCACGGCGTCCGCTACGCCGAGGAGTACGGCTGGGACATCACCTGCGAGGCCATGATCGCCCGGATCGTCGCCGACTACGTCGACCGGCGCGACCCCCGCCGCGAGGAGGGCTGGATCGCCGAACTGGACGGCGCACCGGTGGGCTCCGTCTTCTGTGTCCGCCGGGACGACGATGTGGCCCAGTTGCGCCTGCTGCTGGTCGAGCCGGAGGCCCGGGGGCTGGGCATCGGCAGTCGGCTGGTCGACGAGTGCCTGCGCTTCGCCCGCCGGGCCGGCTACCGCGAGATCATGCTCTGGACCAACGACGTCCTCGCCGACGCCCGGCGGATCTACGAGAAGGCCGGCTTCGAGCTGCGCGAACAGGCCCCGCACCACAGCTTCGGTCAGGACCTGGTGGAGCAGACCTGGTGGCGCCGGCTCTGACCGGTCGACCGGGCAGCGGCGAATCCGCGCCGCCGGTCGGAACGGGTCAGGCCAGCACGGGGGTGCTGTCCCGGATGACCACCTCGGCCCGGATCCGGCGCAGCCGGGGCCGCTCGGCCCGGGGCTGCATCACGAGTTCCAGGGCGGCGGCGCCGACCTCCTCCAGCGGCAGCCGTACCGTGGTGAGCGACGGCGTGACGTCCCGGAGCGTGACGATGTCGTCGAAGCCGGCCACCGCCATCCCGCCGGGCAGCGGCACCCCGTGGTCGCGCAGTGCCGAGATGGCCCCGACCGCCATCACGTCGTTGACCGCGAAGACGCAACTGGGCGGCAGGTCGTGGGCGAGCAGGTCGCGCATGGTGCGGTAACCGCCGTCCCGGGTGAAGTCGCCGTACGCCACCCGCGTCCTGGGCAGCGCGACACCGGCGTCGGCGAGTCCGGCCTGGAACCCGGCGAGCCGGTCCCGGGCGGTGAGCAGATGCCTCGGCCCGGCGAGTACGGCGAACCGCCGGTGTCCCAGCTCGACCAGCCGCCGGGCGAGCAGCCGGGCCCCGTCCCGGTTCTCCAGCAGCACCGTGTCGATCGGCAGGACGTGCTGGCTGATCAGCGCGACCCGGGCGCCCGCCTCCTCCAGGCTGCGCAGCCGGGCGCCGAGCCGCTCCCGCAGCGCCCGGTCGGCGGTCCGGCTGCCGGCCAGGATGACCGCCTGGGGCCGCTGGCCGCGCAGGGTCGCCAGGTAGTCGAGTTCCCGCTCCGCCCGGCCGGTGGTGCTGCACATCATCACGGTGCTGCCGTACCGCTCGGCGGCGCGCATCACGCCGGCCGCGATGGACGAGAAGAACGGGTCGGCGATGTCGTGCACCAGCAGCCCGACCAGGTTGGTGCGCCCCCGGGCCATCGCCTGGGCCGGCGCGTTGGCCGAGTAGTTCAGCGCGGTGGCGGCGGCGAGCACCCGGTCCATCAGGTCGGCCCGCACCTGGCGGCTGCCGTTGCCGTTGAGCACCCGGGACGCGGTCGCCACCGAGACGCCGGCCTGCTGCGCCACGTCCATCAGCGTGACGGTTCCGGACGATCGTCTGGTCATGGTGGCGGCCCCGAGGAGGTGTCGGTGTGCATCCGGGCCGGCGACCCGCCCGGCATCCGCACCCTACCGTCGGCCCGGCCCGATCCGGTCCACAGTGGCGCCGGCCGCGACCGGAGAGCCCCTCCCCCGGTGTGGGGGACCGGTTCCCTCCGCAGCGGGAGGACGGTCCGGCCCGGCTGCGGCACCGTCGGGGCATGACCACGACACCGGGGACCGGCCGGCGGGGCGGCGCGCTGGTCGCGCTCGGCTTCGCCCTCGGGTACGGACTGCTGCGGCTCTACTGGGCGACCGGCGGCCGGTGGGGTTACACCGCCTGTGACCGTACCCGCTCGCCCGGACCGGCCGAGATGGCCGACGGATGCGGGGCGGAGCGGCTGGCGACGTTGCCGTTCTGGTCCGGTTGGGGCTCGGTGCTGCTCTGCGCCGCCCTCGTCGCCGTGGCGGCGGTGGCCGCGCTCCGGCCCGGTCGGCTCGGCGCGGTCGCCGCCTGGGTCTGCGCGGCGGCCCTGCTGATACTCGCGTTTCCGGGACACCTGCTCTTCCAGATTCCGATGGCGCTTGCCGGCCGGCCCTCCGACTGGGCCGACCTGACGGGCCGGCTGCTGCTGCTCGGCGGTGGGCTGTCGTTCGCCGCGGCTGCCGCCGGCACGGCCCGCCGGGACACCCCGGTGCGTCGACCGGAGCCTGGGCCGGTGCCCGCCTGGACCCGCCGCTGGGCGTACGCGGCCTTCCTGTTGCCGGTGCTCGGGTTCACCGTGCCGCACGCCTGCTGGTTGCTGGGCGTCCCGTTGGGCATCCCCGCCGACGAACTGCGCCGGGCCGCCGAGGAGATCGGGGTGCTGCCGGGGCTGCTGCTCACGCTGGCGCCGCTGCTCGGCGGGCTGCTCACGCTCGGCCTGGCCGCCCGGTGGGGACAGGTCCTCCCCGGTTGGCTGCCGGGGCTGGCCGGGCGCCGGGTACCGCCCGCGCTGGCCGTGGTGCCGGCCGGGGTGACCGCGCTGGCACTGGTCGCGTACGGGGTGATCGGCATCGTGATGATGGCCGAGGCGCTGGCCACCGGGGCCACCACCTGGGCGGAGCTGCGTACCGGCTGGGCGGTCGCCGGCACCGAGCTGGTCTTCCTCGGCTGGGGCGTCGCGCTGGCGGTGACGACCGCCGGTTACCACCGCACCACCCGGCCGACGGTGCCGGTCGGAGTGGGCCGCAGCGGCGGGACGGCGGCCGAAAGTCTTTCAGGTGGTGTTGGATCTTGACGTTGCCGAGGGAAGGCGGTTAGCTCGGGAAAGCGGTTACCGCCACGCCACGAAAGGCACCGTCGCTTCCATGACCTCCGCGGAGAACACCACCGGCCGGATCACCGTGACCCACGAACACGGCCGCCAGATCGTCGTCGACGCGGACGGCGTGGAGATCGCCACCTACGTGTACGACCCCCCGGTGCCGGCCTTCGAGGGCCCCAAGCCCTACCTGCACCCGCTGCGCACCCTCGACGGAGCCCTCGTCTCGGCGTACCGGCCGAACGACCACCGGTGGCACAAGGGTCTCCAGATGACGATCTCGCACCTCTCCGGGCAGAACTTCTGGGGCGGCAACTCGTACGTGCACGGCGAGGGCTACCTCGTACGGGACAACGTGGGCCGGATGCGGCACGACGCCTTCGAGCTGGTCGACGTCACCCCGACCGAACTGACCCTGCGGGAGTCGCTGACCTGGATCACCTCGACCGACGAACACTGGGTCGCCGAGCGGCGGGAACTGCGGATCCACGGGGTGGACCCCGCACGCGGCACCTGGATGCTCGACTTCCGCACCGAACTGCGCAATATCCGGGGCGCGGAGCTGCGGGTCGGCAGCCCGACCACGCACGGCCGGCCGAACGCCGGCTACACGGGATTCTTCTGGCGGGGGCCGCGCGGCTGGACCGATGGCGAGATCATCACCGCCGACGGTGGTGGCGGGCCGGAGAGCATGGGTCGGCAGTCTCCGTGGTTGGCGTACACCGGGCAGCACGACGAGGTCGACGGCGGCGGGACCGTACTCGTCTTCGCCGGCACCTCCAGCGCGGCCGTACCGATCAAGTGGTTCGTCCGCAACACCCCCTTCCCGGCCGTCAACCCCTCCCCCGCCTTCGACGAGGAGGTGGTGCTCGCGCCCGACGACAGCCTCCGGCTCGCCCACCGGGTGGTCTTCGCCGACCGGGCCTGGCAGCGGGCCGAGATCGAGGCGTTCGCCGCGGAACACGCGCCATGACCGGCGACGACACGGCGCCGCCGCCCTTTCCCGGCGCCGTCGGCATCACCAACCTGCGGGTCTATCCCTGGCAGACCGACGACGGCCTGCACGGCGGCACCCCGCACGTGCACCTCTGCTGCACCGAGTGCTACGTGGTGGTCGGCGGCCGAGGACGGCTACAGACCCTGACCCGGCGGGGCTTCGAGGAATCACCGCTGGCCCCCGGCGACGTGCTCTGGTTCACCCCGGGCACGATCCACCGGGCGGTCAACGACGACGGGGCACTCCAGGTCGTCGTGATCATGCAGAACAGCGGGCTGCCGGAGGCCGGCGACGCCGTACTCACGCTGCCGCCGGACCAGCTCGCCGACCCGGCGACGTACCGCCGGGCGGTCTCGCTGACCGGGCCGGACGGCTCCGACCCGCCCTCGGCCGAGCGGGCCCGGGCCCGCCGCGACCTGGCCATCGAGGGCTTCGCCGAACTCCGCCGCCGCTGCGCGACCGGGGACACCGCCGCGCTCGACGACTTCTACACGGCCGCCGCCGCCCTGGTACGCCCGCAGCTCGACGCCTGGCAGGAGCGCTGGGAGCAGGGGCCGGCGGCGGCGAGCCGGCAGACCGGGGAACAGCTCGACGCGCTGCGGCGCGGCGACCACAGCCACCTCGGCGACGCCACCGTCACCCGGATCGTCCAACCCGAGCAGACGACCCTGGGGATGTGCGGCTTCCTCTCCCCGTACGACCCGCTCCGCGCCCGGCGCGACTGAGCACCGCTGGCACCACCTCGCTAAGGAGCACCTGTGGAACCCATCCGCGCCGCCGTGGTCGGGACCGGAAACATCGCCCGGCTGCACGCCGAGGCGCTGCGGCAGCTCGGCGACGAGGTACGCCTCGTCGGCGCCGTCGACACCGACGCCGGCCGGCTGTCGGCGTTCTGCGACCGCTACGACGTACCGGCGAGGCATCCCGACGTGGCCAGCCTGCTGGAGAAGGAGCGGCCCGAGCTGGTGCACGTCTGCACCCCGCCCGGCGCGCACCACGAGCTGGCCCTCGCCTGCCTGCGGGCCGGCGCCAACGTGCTGGTCGAGAAGCCGCCGACGCTGAACCTCGGCGAGCTGGACGAGCTGGCCGAGGCGGAGCGGCGACACGGGGCGGCGCTGGCCACCGTCTTCCAGCACCGGTTCGGCACCGGCGCGCTGCGGCTGCGCGCCCTGCTCGACGCCGGAGTGCTGGGCCGGCCGCTGATGGCGGTCTGCCACACCACCTGGTTCCGCCCGCAGTCCTACTTCGACGTCGAGTGGCGGGGGCGCTGGGACACCGAGGGCGGCGGCCCGACGATGGGGCACGGCATCCACCAGATGGATCTGCTCTGCGCGATCCTCGGCGACTGGACCGAGGTCTCCGCCCTGGCCCGGCAGCAGGCCCGGCGGTCCGAGACCGAGGACCTGAGCATGGCGCACGTCAGCTTCGCCAACGGGGCGGTGGCCAGCGTGGTGAACAGCCTGCTGTCGGTCCGCGAGGAGAGCTACCTGCGGTTCGACTTCGAGCGGGCCACGGTCGAGCTGACCCACCTGTACGGCTACGGCGACGACGACTGGCGGATCACCCCGGCACCGGAGTACGCCGACGAGGTGCTGGCGGCCTGGCGGACCGGTGCCGCCGGGGTACGCAGCAGCCACCGGGCGCAGTTCGCCGAGGTGCTCCGGAGCCTGCGCGCCGGCAGCCCGCCACCGGTCACCTCGGCGGAGACCCGGCGGACGATGCGACTGGTCGCCGGGGTGTACGCGTCGGCGTTCACCCGCAGACCGGTCCGGCCGGACGAGCTGGGTGAGGAGTCGCCGTTCTACCGGCGGATGCAGGGGGACGGGCCGCGATGGTGAACGGTGGTCCACTGGTGCCCGCCGCGGCACCGCCCCCGCCGGCCGTACCCGTTGCCTCGGCCCGTCCGCCGCTGCCCACCGGGGCCGTTCCGGCGCAGGGCGCGGCGGCCGGCGGCGCCGGGAACGGGCTGGCCGTCAGCCACGACGTCGGCCGGTCGGTGCGGGTCGGCTGGCGCGGTGCGGAGCTGTTCCACTACGTCTACACCCCGCCGGAGCCCCGGGAGGAGGCGCCGCGACCCTACCTCCACCCGCTGCGGACCCTCGCCGGCAACGTCGTCAGCCTGTACCGGCCGCACGACCACCTCTGGCACAAGGGACTCTGCTTCGGCATCTCCAACTTCGGGCCGGACAACTTCTGGGGTGGCGGGACCTACCTTCGCGGCCAGGGGTACCGCAGGCTCGACAACATCGGGGTGGTCGAACACCTCGACTTCCCGGTGCTGCGCTGCGACCCCGACGCCGTACGCCTGGTCGAACGGCTGCGCTGGGTGACCCGCGACGGCCGCCGGGTCGTCTCCGAACAACGTCGGCTGGCGGTGGCGGTCTGGGCCAACCAGAGCGCGTGGCGGCTGCGGTTCGAGACCGTACTGCGCAACGACGGCGACACGGTGATCACGATCGGCAGCCCGACCACCCAGGGGCGGGAGAACGCCGGCTACGGCGGACTGCTCTGGCAGGGGCCGCGCTCGTTCCGGGGCGGCCGGGTGGTGACCCCGGCCGGGGTCGGCGCGGACGATCTGATGGGCTGGCGGGGCCCGTGGCTCGGCTTCGTCGGCCGGCACGACGGTCTCGGACCGGCCGAGACCCTCGCGTCGACGCTGGTCTTCCGGGACGATCCGACGAATCCGGGCGCACCCACCCGGTGGTTCGTCCGCACCGAGCCGTACGCCTGCCTCGGCCCGGCCCCGTTCTTCGACCGGGAGTACCCCTTCGCACCCGGCACCGAACTGCGGCTGCGCTACGACGTCGTGGTCGCCGACGGCGAACGCGACCCGGCCGGCTGCGCCCGGCTGGCCGACCGGGCCGGCGCGACCGAACTGCTGACCGACCCGGCCGGGGAGGGTTGGTCCTGACGGGCCGCCGGGGGTGCGGGCGGGTCAGCCTCGCGGCGTGAACCGCACGAAGGGGATCCGCCTGCCCACCTCGCGATAGTCCGAGACGCTCCCGTCCACCTCGAACCCCATGATCCGGCAGAGCCTCCGGGCCGCCGCCGGGTGACGCGGCGCGTATCTGGCCATGATCTCCGCACCGTCGTCGGCGGGGATCGGCGCGGCGGTCACCTCGATCGTCCGGTTGCCGACCTGGACGGTGGCCGCCGGGGTCTTCATGACGTTCCGGTACCAGTCCGCGCGCGGACCGAACCCGGAGGCGGCCACGTAGGCGTACTCGTCGTGTTCGACGACCTCGACGACCGCCTGCCGCCGCGCGCCGGAGACCCGGCCGACGTGGCTGAGCAGCATGACCCGGTCGCCCAGCAGTCGGCCGAGCCGCATCCGGTAGAGCCAGATCGGTAGCCGCCAGAGCCGGCGGCGTAGTCCGGCCGGCGGGTCCGGCCTTCGAATGATCTCCATGGTCCGGTCCGTTCTGGGGTCGCTGGTCGAGTCTCGGAGGTCACGTGACGACCTCCGAGAGCCTGCCACGTCCGGCCCGGCGCTCAAACCGGCGAGACAGCCGTCCAGGGACATGCCCGGCTAGCAGAACACTCTGCTCGTCGTCGTCTCCGTCCTGTGCAACGTTCTCCCGTACGGACGGAGCCGGGCGGCCGCCGCTCGACATCGCGAAGCGGACGACCGACCGGACACCCGGGACGGCGACACCGGTCGTCAGGCGGTGACGGGCTCGGTGGCGTACCCGTCGTGGTCCGCGCGACGGTCACCGCCCGGCGACCCGGTGCTCTCCGTTCGGGCATTCCCGTCGGCGGCGAGGATGGCCGGTGCCCGCAGGGTGTTGGCCGGGTCGGCCGCCATGGTCATCACCCGCTCGGCCGCCGCCGCCGTGGTGCCGGGCGGCACGACGAGCAGGTCGATCTGGTCTCCGGCCTCGGTGGTGGCGACCAGCAGGGCGGGCTCCAGCGAGCTGAACCAGCCCGCTCGGATCACGTCGTCGCCGGCCACGAACCGGCGGAACCGACCGTCCCAGGCGGCACTGTTGAGTACCACGTTGCGGACCCGTCCGTAGCGGGCGGAGAGCGCCACCATGAGTCCGGGAAGTTCGGCCAGCGGATCCCAGGACCGGGGCCACCAGGCACCGTCCAGAACCGCTCCGCTGGCGCGGGCCGGGGGAAGTGACAGCCGGGGCTGCGAGGGCGGTGTCGACGGGATCCTCGTGGCGCGTTGGCCTGCGGTGAGCATGATCATCGATCCTTCCTGGACCGGGAGATGGGCGGAGGAGTCGTTCGGCCGGTACCCGGACGTCGTCCCGGCACCGGCCCGGAGCGGCCGGGCGTCTTGCGCGCCCGGCAGACGTGGTGTCGTCGTCCCAGCGGCCGGATGCCGGCTCGCCGCGCGGTCGCTGCCGCACCGCCGGTGCGGTTCGACGAAGGTGGACGGGATCCTGGGCTTCGAACCGAGGCCCAGGATCCCGTACCGTCCGGCCCGGGCGGCTGGCGTGCTGCATTCGGGCCGGTGCTGTGGGCCGCCGGGTGTCGGCAGCCGCGATGGCGACACTGCCGAGGCGGGGCGGCCGGCGACGCGGGCTTCCGCCGACGGCTGGCTGCGCGCTCAGGGAGTCGACGGGCGGGCTACGGCTCAGGGAGCGGAATCGGTACCGCTCAGGCGTCCGGTCGGCCACACCGGGCTGACAGACCCTGTCATCGCTGGACCCTCATTTCGGCGGTGGTACGCGGAGTCCGTAAACCCGTAGCGCCGGGGTCCAAGAACATTTTCAGCCTAGCCCTTAATCAATTTCCCCTACGCGCACGATGTCGGAATTCCCCACCCGCCGGAGAACGAGCCGGTGGATTCGGGATTCGCGTCGATCGGGGGTACGCGCCCGGGCGCGGTGTGGTGTGCTCGCCGGAGCACCCCGCCCGCAGCTCCGGGCGGGCGATCGTCCGGTCGCCCCGGAACCAGTGCACCACCGCCGGCGGATCCACGCTGCCGGTGGATGCCTCCGGCACCGCGTACTGTTGGGGGTTGGCCCGTCGACCGACGCGTGCCCCGACGCCAACGGAACGTCGGACGGAACGTCGGAGGTCGCCACGCAGGCGACCAGGCTCCACGGCACTACATCGGCGGGGCCGGCGAGGATCCGGCCAATGACCTACGGCAGCCGACCGGAATCGCATGCGAGGAGAGGGATCAATGGAAATCGACAAAGTGAAAATCGTCGAATGGCTGCGCGGTCGCGGCCAGGACGTCAGGGCCGACTGGATCGACCGGGAGTTGCCGGGCCGGGTCGACAGCGTCCGCCACGCGGGTCTGCTCGCGACCCTCGGCCTCGATCCCGCCGAGCTGGCCGACCGGCCGGCACCCTGAAATCGCGCGCCGCCGGTCGTTCCGCCCGGCCGGCCGACCCTGTTGACTGGGACCGGGCGATATGGAGAGGGAGGCGGCGAGTTGCGGGTCATCGGGGTGGGCTTCGGGCGTACCGGCACCAGGTCGACGAAGGAGGCGCTGGAACTGCTCGGCTTCGGCCCGTGTCACCACATGGCGGAGTTGTTCGAACACCCGGAGACGATCGGTGACTGGCTGCGGGCCGCCCGGGGCGGGCCGGTGGACTGGTCACGGCTGCTCGACGGTTATCACTCCACGGTGGACTGGCCGAGCGTGTACTTCTGGCGAGAGCTGGTCGAGTTCTATCCCGAGGCGAAGGTGCTGTTGACCGTACGCGACCCGGAGCGCTGGTACGACAGCGTCCGCAGCACCATCTACCAGTCCCGGACCATCGACGTCGAGTCGGCGCCACCCGGGCTGCGGCAGGCGTTCGAGACCCGTCCGGAGTTGCTGGACCAGCCGAGGCTGACCGACGCGCTGATCTGGCAGGGCACCTTCGGCGGCCGGTTCGACGACCGGGAGCACGCCCTGAAGGTCTACGCGGACCACCTCGCGGAGGTGCGGGCCACCGTACCGGCCGACCGGCTCGGCGAGTTCGACGTGGCACAGGGCTGGAAGCCGCTCTGCGAGTTCCTCGGCGTCGACGTGCCGGCCGAACCCTTTCCGCTGCTGAACACGACGGCCTCGTTCCGGGAGCGGCTCGCGGACCCGGCCGGACTGCGCGTCGAGCGCTGAGCGGTCAGCCGACCGGGTGCCGGGGTCCGGCGAGCAACTCGTCGACCTCGGCGCTGGTCGGCATCGCGGCGGAGCAGGCGAGCCGGGACGCCACGAGCGCGCCGGCCGCGTTGGCGAACCGGACGGTCCGGTCCAGCGGCCACCCGGCGAGCAGCCCGTGGCAGAGCGCCCCGCCGAAGGCGTCCCCGGCGCCGAGTCCGTTCACCACCTCGATCGGCACCGGCGGTACCTCCACCACCTCGTCGGCGGTCCGGGCGAGCACGCCGGCCGGCCCCCGTTTCACCACCGCCAGCCGTACGCCCCGGGCGAGCAGCGCCTCGGCCGCCGCGTGCGGCTCCCGCTCCCCCACGGCGGTGGTGCACTCGTCGAGGTTGCCGACCGCCACGGTGGCGTACCGCAGCGCCGACTCGTACGCCGCCCGGGCCTCCTCCCGGGAGGACCAGAAACCCGGCCGGTAGTCGAGGTCGAAGACGGTGTTCGCGGCGCGTCCCCGGGCGCCGAGGGCGGCGAAGTGGGCGTCCCGGCTCGGCAGCTCGCAGAGCCCGGTGCCGGTGAACCAGAAGACCCCGGCGGCCCGGATCGCGGGCAGGTCCAACTCCTCCGGGCGGATCTCCAGGTCCGGCGCCTTGGGGTAGCGGTAGAAGTAGATCGGGAAGTCGTCGGGCGGGAAGATCTCGCAGAAGGTGACCGGGGTCGGCAGCCCGGGGACCGCGCTCACCCAGCGGTCGTCCACCCCGAAGTCGCGCAGCGCGCGGTGCACGTACTCCCCGAAGGGGTCGGCACCGGTCCGGGTCACCAGGGCCACCCGCCGGCCGTGCCGGGCCGCCGCCACGGCGACGTTGGTGGCGCTGCCGCCGAGAAACTTTCCGAACGTCTCGACGTCGGGCAGCCGGGCGTTGGTCTGGAGTGGATAGATGTCCACCCCCACCCGCCCCATGCTGACCACCTCGAACGAGGTCACCGAATCATGTAACCCCGGTACGTACCGGACGGTCAATATCTGGCGTACCCGCAGCGGCGCCCGGGCGTGGCGCCCGCCCGGCGGGCCGTGCCCCGGCGCGCGGAGCACGGCCCGCCCGGCCTCAGCGGTCGATCAGCACGAAGACGCCCCAGCCCAGATGTTCCCGCTGGTATCTGACGTGCCGGGCCGGCGCCGTGTCGAGTTCCGCGCGCAGTTCGGCGTGCAGCTCGTCGTCGGGGTTCTCGTCGAGCCAGCGCCGGAGGTTGAGCCACTGCGCCGCGACGTAGCGGTCCCAGCCGTCCTGGTCGGCGAGGACCATCTCCACCACGTCGGCGCCGAGCGCGGCGAAGCGTTCGACCGTCTCGGGCAGCGGCAGGAAGTCGTCCCGACTGGTCGCGTGGCAGGCCTCGACGCAGTCCTGGTCGACCGGCTCGCGCCGCCAGTACGGCTCGCCGACCAGCATCATCCCGCCGGGGCGGAGGCTGCGCCGCAGGAGTGCGACGGTGCCGGGGACCCCGTCGCCGATCCAGGTGGCGCCGAGGCAGGCGGCGACGTCGACGGGGGTGTCGGCGACGTACCCGGAGGCGTCGCCGTGCACGAACGCGACCCGGTCGGCGACGCCGAGTTCGGCGGCCCGGGCCTCGGCCTGGCCGAGGAACACCGTGCTGATGTCCACCCCGGTGCCGCCGACGCCGTGGTCGCGGGCCCAGGTGCAGAGCATCTCGCCGGAGCCGCAGGCGAGGTCGAGCAGTCGGGAGCCGGGCGGGAGCCGCAGCGCCTCGCCCAGGGTGGCGAGCTTGCGGCTGTCGAACGGGTTGTGGATGCGGTGGCCGCTCTCCCGGATGGTGAAGCTACGTGGTAGGTCCACTTCTGATGTTCCTTACGTGCGAAGAGGTCATGGGGGTTGCTGCGGTCGTCCCGGGGTTGGTGGTCGGGGCGGGCGGGACCCTCATGAAATGCACCTCTTCGCACGTCGCATCGGTACGGACGCGGCCGACGCTAGGTCGCTGACCGCACGCCGTCCAGCGGTTTTCGGCTCACTTGGCGAATATCTGCGACTCGTCCCGGAACGCCTTGAACTCCAGCGCGTTGCCGGCCGGGTCGCGGAAGAACATCGTCCACTGCTCGCCCGGCTCGCCCGCGAACCGCAGGTACGGCTCGATCACGAACTCGGCGCCGGCGGCCCGGATCCGGTCCGCGAGGGCGTGGAAGTCGTCGACCGGCAGGATGAGCCCGAAGTGCGGCACCGGTACGTCGTGCCCGTCCACCGGGTTGCGTCCCGCGTCGGCCTGCCGGGCCGCCGGTACGACGTGGGTCACCACCTGGTGGCCGTAGAAGTCCCAGTCGACCCACGCCTGCGCGGAGCGTCCCTCGGCGAGGCCGAGCACTCCGCCGTAGAAGTCGCGGGCCCGCGCCAGGTCGTCGACCGGGATCGCCAGGTGGAAGGCGGGACGGGTGGCCACGGTCATCTTCTGCTCCTCTCCGCCGGGCAGGCCCGGCCTCTGCTGCCATCCAAGCATGATCTTTCCGGCGGGGCCGAGGTAAGGGGTGCCGGCCGCCTACGGCCGTTTCGGCGGCGGCCGGTGGCGGGGCTCGACGATCCGGAACCGTACCGGCTTGCCGGGTGCCGCCTGGGCGACCTGCGGGAGGTCGTCCGGGTGCAGTACCCCGATCACCGGGTAGCCGCCCATGGTCGGATGGTCGGCCAGGAAGATCACCGGCGAGCCGGCCGACGGTACCTGCACCGCGCCGAGCACCACCCCCTCGCTGCGCAGCTCCCCGCCGATCCGGCGGGGCAGCGCCGGCCCCTCCAGGCGTACCCCGATCCGGTTGCTGAGGGTGGAGACCCGGTAGCACTCGCTGCCGAGGATGCGTACCGCGTCGTCGGTGAACCAGTCCGCCCGGGGGCCGAGCAGGACCCGCAGGGTCAGCTCCTCGGCCAGGGTGCCGGTCGGGGCGACGTCGACCGGGGCGGGCGGCCCGGGTGGCTCGCCCAGTGGCAGCCGGTCCCCGGCGGCAAGCGGTGCGGGGCCGAGCCCGGAGAGCAGGTCGGTCGAGCGGCTGCCGAGGACCGGCGGTACCGCGATCCCACCGGCGAACGCGAGATAGCTGCGCAGCCCACGCCGGGCGGCGCGAACCTCGACCCGGGCTCCGGCCGGCACCGAGACCGGGGCCGACCAGCTCGCCGGCCGGCCGTCCACGGTGACCGGCGCCCAGGCTCCGGTCACCGCGACGGTGCCGGCCTGGCAGAACCGCACCGAGACGCCGGTGACGGTCGTCTCGATCGTCGCCGCCCCGGGCGGGTTGCCGACCAGCCGGTTCGCCAGCAGGTGCGCCGGCAGGTCGAGGGCGCCGGAGCGGGGTACCCCGAGATGTGCGTGTCCGGGCCGGCCGAGGTCCTGCACGGTGCTGAGCGCGCCGGGCCGGAGGATCTCGACGAAACGTCCGCCGGTCATGCCGGCGGCTCGCCGCGCCCGGCGCCGTGCGGCGCCCGCGCACCGCCCCGGCCGGTCCGCCCGCCGCGCCCGCCTGCGTCGGCGTCGGCGTCGATGGCCCCGTCGGCGTCGACGGGCCGGAACCGGACCCGGGTGCCCGGGGTGAGCAGCGCGACCGGGTCCCGGTCCGGGTCGAAGAGGACCAGATCGGTGCTGCCGAGCAGTTGCCAGCCGCCGGGCGAGTCCCGGGGATAGATCCCGGCGTAGCCGCCGGCCAGCGCGACCGAGCCGGCCGGCACCCGGGTCCGGGGCACCGAGCGCCGAGGCAGGTGGTAGCGCTCCGGCAGGCCGGTCAGGTAACCGAAGCCGGGGGCGAAGCCGCAGAACGCGACCCGGTATTCCGGTGCGCTGTGGATCCGCCCCACCTCCTGCTCGGCGACTCCCCAGTGCCGGGCCACCTCGGCCAGGTCGGCGCCGTCGTAGCGGACCGGTATCTCGACCAGCGGCCCGCCCGGCGGGCGGGCCGTGCCCGGCCGCCAGCCGGCGAGCCGCTGGGTCAGCTCCGCCGGATCGTCCAGCCCGTCGACGAGCACGGTGAGTTCACCGGGTACGACGTCCTGCACGCCGCCGAGTTCGCCCCGGTCCCGCCAGCGGTGCAGTTGTGCCACCAGCGCGGCGGTCTGCGCCGGCTCGGTCAGCTCGACCAGGAGCGCGCGCAGCCCCACCGGAATGATCCGCACCGTCGCATCCGCCCCGTCGTACCGGCTCACAGCCCGAGGTACGAGCGGCGTACCTCGTCGGAGGCGGCCAGCTCGTCGGCCGGGCCGGCCATCACCACCTCGCCGGTCTGCAACACGTACGCCCGGTCGGCCAGCTCCAGCGCGGCCCGCAGGTTCTGCTCCACCAGCAGCATGGTGGTGCCGGCGCGGCGGATCTCGGCCAGCACCTCGAAGATCATTTTGGTGAACTTCGGTGAGATGCCGAGCGAGGGCTCGTCCAGCATCAGCAGCTTCGGCCGGCTCATCAGCGCCCGGCCGAGCGCCACCATCTGCTGCTCGCCGCCGGAGAGCGTGCCGGCGCGCTGGCCGGCCCGCTCGGCGAGGACCGGGAAGAGGTCGTAGACCCGGGCCAGGTCCGCCTCCCGCTCCGTCGCGGTGCGGTGGTAGCCGCCGAGCAGCAGGTTCTGCAACACCGTCTGGTGGCCGAAGAGCCGCCGTCCCTCCGGCACCAGCACCGCGCCCCGGCGGGCGATCCGGTACGCCGGCAGC
Organism: Plantactinospora sp. BB1; assembly: GCF_003030385.1. NCBI lineage: Bacteria > Bacillati > Actinomycetota > Actinomycetes > Micromonosporales > Micromonosporaceae > Plantactinospora > Plantactinospora sp. BB1. The sequence goes on from NZ_CP028159.1 coordinate 796,198, forward strand.
CCGCTCACGTCCTCGTCGAGGAAGGTCACGCTGCCGCGTACCGGGCGGTGCAGTCCGGAGACCGCCGCCAGCAGGGTGCTCTTGCCGGCCCCGTTCGCGCCGACCAGCGCCACCAGTTCGCCGGCCTCGACCCGCAGGTCGACGCCGCGCAGCGCGACGACCCCGGCGTAGTCCACGTGCAGATCCCGTACGGTCAGCATCTACAGCGCCTTCCCCAGGTACGCCTCGACCACCGTCGGGTCGTGCGCGACCTGCTCCGGGGTACCCTCGCTGATCTTCTGCCCGTAGTGCAGCACCACCACCCGGTGGCAGAGCGGCATGATGACCTCCATTACGTGTTCCACCATCAGGATGGTGACGCCGCCCCGGTTGATGCCGCGGACGATCTCGACCGCCTCGCGCGCCTCGGTCGGGGTCAGTCCGGAGAGCACCTCGTCGAGGAGGAGCAGCTTCGGCTCGGTGGCCAGCGCCCGCCCCATCTCCAGCCGCTTCTTCCAGGCGGCGGTGAGCGACGCGGCCGGCGAGTCGAGCACCGGGCCGAGCCCGGTCAGCTCGGCGACCTCGCCGGCCCGGCGCCGGGCGTCCCGCAGCCGGGGATGCCGGGCGAAGGCCGCCGTGGTGAGGTTGTCCAGCACGCTCATCGAGCCGAACACCCGCATCAGCTGGAAGGTCCGCCCCACCCCGGCCCGGGCGGCGCGGTGCGGCGGCCAGCCGGTGACGTCCCTGCCGTCGAACTCCAACCGGCCCGAGGTGGGCCGCTGGGCGCCGGCCACCATCGAGAAGAGCGTGCTCTTGCCGGCGCCGTTCGGCCCGATCAGCCCGACGATCGCCCCCTGCGCCACCTCGAAGCTGACGTCGCGGTTGGCCCAGAGGCCGCCGAACCGGCAGGAGAGGTTGTCGATCCTCAGCAGCGTCCCGGTCATGGCGCCTCCTCGCGCGCGGTCATGCCTTCACCTCAGCAGATCCGGCCGGCCCCGAACCGGCTTTCCCGGCACGGGTACGGCGCAGCCGCCGGCCGACCGGCGCCCAGAGCCGCTGCCCGATGGCGAGCAGGCCGCCCGGCTCGGTGATCGAGACGAGCACGATCAGCGCGCCGTAGAGCAGCAGGTCGATCGAGCGGCCGCTACCGGAGAACTCCTGCCGGGTGACGTCCTGGACGAAGACCAGCACCCAGGCGCCGAGCAGCGGCCCCCAGAACCGGCCGACCCCGCCGAGCACCGCCATCAGGGTGAACGACACCGACAGGTCCAGGCCGAGCCCGGAGGGCGGGTCGACGAAGAGGACGTACATCACGTAGTAGCCGCCGGCCAGCGCGGTGATCGCGCCGGAGAGCGCGGCGGCGGCGAGCTTGTAGCGGTGTACGTCGATTCCGACCGCCGCCGCGGCCTCCTGGTCGTCCCGGATGGCCCGGACGTAGTTGCCGGCCCGGCCGCGCAGGAAGAGCCAGACCGCCAGGGCGGCGAGGCAGAAGAAGCCGAGCGCCACGTAGTAATAGGGTCGCTTGTCCAGCAGCGAGAACTGGAGGTTGGCCAGCGAGGACTCGACGACCGGCAACTCCCAGCCGTTCGCCTGGCCGAGCCCGGGCAGGTTGGTGACCAGGATGAAGACGATCTCGGCGACCGCGATGGTGGCGATGGAGTAGTAGTGGTGTCGCAGCCGGAAGCAGGGCCAGCCGACGGCGGCGGCGAGCAGCGCGGCCAGCGGCAGCGAGAGCCCGATCGCCAGCCACGGCGACCAGCCCTGCCGGACGAGCAGCGCGGTGGTGTAGGCGCCGGTGCCGAAATAGAGCGCGTGCCCGAAGGAGATCTGCCCGGTGTAGCCGCCGAGCAGGTTCCAACCGGTCGCCGCGATCCCGAAGGTCAGCGCCAGGATGCCGATGTTGTGTGCCGCCGAGTCCGCGAAGACCAGCGGGTACGCGGCCAGCACCGCCAGGATCAGCCCGGCGGTGCCCCAGGCCGGCCACCGCCGGGCCGGTGAGGTGCCGAGCCGGGTCGGCGAGGGCCGGCGCAGTACGGTCGGGGCGCTCATCGTCCCCCCTCGATCGGATTGGTCATCTGGTCCCCAGCAGTCCCTGCGGCCGTACCAGCACGACCACCAGATAGAGGGCGAGCGCGGCGGCGAGGGTGTAGCTCGGGGCGTAGAGCCCGACGACGCCCTGGGCGACTCCGACGAGCAGTCCGGCCAGGGCCGCCCCGGTGATGCTGCCGAAGCCGCCGAACGCGACCACCACGAAGGCCATCAGCACGAAGCTCACCCCGGCGGTCGGCGAGGCGGAGTAGGAGTTCATCAGCAGCGCTCCGGCGACGCCGGTGGCGAGGCCGGCGATCACCCAGCAGAGGGCGTACATCCTGCGCGGGTCGATGCCCATCAGCGAGGCCGCCGCCGGGTCCTCCCCGGCGGCCCGTACGGCGCCGCCGAGCCGGGTCCGGTTCATGAAGTACGCGACCGCGCCGGTGGCGAGCAGCGCGCCGACGGCCATGATGACCTGTGGCCCGCCGATCACCACCGGGCCGATCTCCCAGCGCAGCCCGGCGGCCCAGGGCCGGGGCACGGTCCGGGTGTTCGGGGTCCAGAGGAACTGGGCCAGCCCGCGCAGGAAGACCTGTAGTCCGAAGGTGACGATCACCTGGGCCAGCGGGGACCTGCCGAGCACCCGGCCGACCGCGCCGAAGTACATCAGCGCGCCGGTGAGCGCGATCGAGACCCCGGCGAGCGGGATGGAGAGCAGCGGGTCGAGGCCGAGCAGCGACCAGGCGAAGAACGAGGTGTACATGCCGAGCATGACCATCTCGCCGTGCGCGAAGTTGATCACATCCATCACGCCGTAGATGAGGGTCAGGCCGACCGCGACCAGCGCGAAGACCGCGCCGATCAGCAGCCCGTTGACCACGGACTGGAGCAGGTCGGTCATGGCGCCGACCCCCTCGGCCGCCCGCCGGTCCGCCGGCTCACCGCTGTGCCTGGTTCATCGGCCAGATCGGCTGGACCGAGGAGAGGTCGGCCGGGAAGACCACCCGGTACTTCCCCTCGATCATCTGCTCGACCACCCCGGCGGCACCGGTGTTCTGTCCCTTGTCGTCGAACGTGATCCCGGTCCACGGCATGATCGTCTTCTCGCCGGGGACGTTCAGCCCGCGCAGCGCGTCGCGGATCTTCGCCGGCTCGACCGACCTGGCGGTGTCGATCGCCTGGGCCAGCGTCAGTACGGCGGTGAAGGCCCGCGCGGAGTTCTCGGTCATCGGGGCGCCGTACCGCTGCTGGAACAGCTCCGCCACGGTCTTGGCCGCCGGCCGCTTCTCGGCGATCTCGCCGGACCAGGCCGCCCGGGTGGAGGCGCCGTTGGCGAGCGCGCCGAGCCCGGTGGCGAAGGCCGGGTCGGCGAATCCGGTGCCGTAGGCGAGCAGCGCCGGCGGGTAGTAGTCCAACTGGTCGAGCGTCTTCATCAGCTTGATCGCCGCGTCGGTGTAGGCGAGCACGAAGAGCACGTCCGGGTTCCTGCTCCGCACCTGCGCCACCTGGGAGCCGAGGTCGGCGGCGGTGGGGTCGAAGCCGACGTTGACGGTGACCGGCAGCCCGGCCTCGGCGGCGACCTTCTCGGTCACCCCGGCGCCGTCGTTGCCGAACTGGTCGTTGCTGTGGAAGACGCCGACCGAACGGATCTGGGCGCCGGCCGCCTGCCGGGCCTTGAGGTAGTCGAACATCGACCGGGCGAAGGTCTCGTCGGTCGGCCCGGTCCGGAAGAACCACTTCAGGCCCCGCTCGGTGAGCGCCACCGACGAGGACGCCTCGTTGACGAAGGGTACGCCGAGCCGCTCGGCCCGCTGGCTGGCGGTCAGCGTCACCCCGGACTGGTACGAGCCGATCACCGCGGCGACCTTCTCGCCGGTGACCAGCCGGTCGACCTCACCGGCACCGACCTCGGGCTTGCCCTGGGTGTCGCCGGTGATCAGCTTCACCGGGGCGCCGCCCAGCCCGGGCAGTCCCTTGCCGGGCCCGAGCGGCAGGTCCAGCCCGGGATGGTCGTTGTTGACGACGTCCACGGCGAGTTCGGCACCGTGCAGTACGTCGGTGCCCTGGGTGGCGTTGGGGCCGCTGAGCGGCCAGAGACCGGCGAGCTTGACCTCGTCGGTGGCACCGGCGCCGTCGGATCCGCCACAGCCGGCGAGCGCGGCGGCGAGGACGAGCGCGGCCGCGCCGCTGGTGATCCTGCGCATGGTCGAGCCTTTCTGGAGACGATGGCGAAGGCCCGGCGCCGTCCCGCTCGGGGCGCGCAACGGGGTCTTCGGGAGGCAGGTGTGCGGCCGGGCCCGGGGGTTGCCGGCACCCCGGGCCCGGCCGACGACTCAGGAGACGGCCGCGCCCGCGGCCTTCACCAGGGCGACGGTCTGTTCGATGGTCTGCGCGCGGTCGGACGCGAACGGCGGGTCGATGATGTCCAGCGGGTTCTGCGGGTAGACGAGCGAGGAGATGTGCAGGTGTCCGCCGGGGACGTCGGTGGCGCCGAGGGCGAGCCGGAGCCGGTTCGACCGGTACATGCTCTCGTTGGAGAGGTAGTTCCCGCCGCCGCCGGCCTGGGCCTGGGCGTCCGGGGAGGGACCGTTGTCGTGGCAGGAGACCTTGGTCGGGTCCGGCCGGGTGTTGCCGGTCCACTCGCAGATCCGCGGGTTGAGCGCCGTCGACCAGGGCGTCGTGCCGGCGTCGATCATCTGCTGGTACGGCAGGGTCGTCTCGATGAACTCCGGGTTGCTGGCCGGCTGCGGCCAGTTCGTCACCTGCGGGACGAGTTCCGGCGTGCCCTCGTTGTTGTTGTCCGGGCTGCCGCCGCGCCAGGCGCCGGCCCACTGCTCGATGGCCATCCGGGCCCGGCCGCCCTGGCTGATCGTCATGATCAGGTCGGCACGTTCCCGGCTGTTCCGGGTCAGGTGCGGTCCGAAGGCGTCCTCGACGTAGCCGAGGTCGAAGCCGCTCCAGGTGACCGGCAGCGAGACCGCCTGGATCTGCACCAGCCGGTCGCCGACCCGGTACTCCTGCCCGTCCAGTTGCAGCGCGGACGCGCCGGACGGGTTGGAGCGGCGGATCTCCCCGTTGAGCTGGTACGGGTCGAAGCCGCTGACCAGCACCCGGGTCACCGAACGGCTGGTGGAGAAGTCGGTCGAGGAGATGCCCCGGGAGGCGTACTCGAAGGTCTTCAGCAGGGCGGCCCGGGCGGTGTCGGTGAGCCGGAACCGGGGTGTCCACTGTCGAAGGTCACGGGTGGCGGTGAGCCGCGACCAGTAGAGCGGGCGGTCGTCGTACCGCTCGATGCTGCCCATCCAGCGCTTGCCCTGGGCCCGTTCGACGGCGGTACGCCACAGTTCGGCGCCACGGGACCGGAGCAGCTTGTCGGCCTGGCCGACCGACCGTGCCCCGCACAGCTCGGCGGTGAACCGGGTGACGAACGGGGTGAAGCCGCCGACCTCGATCAGCGTGCTCGGCACCTGCACCCCGCCCGGCTGGGCCGGGGTGTCGATCCGGGTCTCCTCGTACGTCGTCGGGAGGGTGCGGTCGTAGCACTCCCCCGCCGGTCCGGCCGCCCCGGCCGGCTGCGCCACGGCGGTGCCCGGCATCACCAGCAGGGCGGCACCGATGCCGGTGGCGGTGAGCAGCTTCAGCCGGCCGCGTACACTCTCAGTCAACTTCTGCACATCCAAGGTGATCTTCGACCTTTCCTCGACAGCGCGCCGCTTCCGCGTCTTTGGCCAACCAACCGGAAGGCGGAGCCGGCGCGTCACTGGGGTTCGGAGCGGCCGCCCGAGGCATCGGGTGGCCGCCGTTGAGGTGCGGGAGCCCGGTGACCGTCGGCCGGGTGGCAGCCCGGCCACGGTCACCGGTCCGGCGGTGGTGCCGGTGGTTTCCGGAGGATCAGACGAACGAGGCGAGGCTGACGCCCGCCTCCTGTAGCGCGGTGCGCACCTGGCGGGCCAGCTGCACGGCGCCCGGGGTGTCGCCGTGCACGCAGATCGACCGGGCGCGTACCGAGACCGGGGCCCCGTCGACGGCGGCCACCTGCCCGGTGGTGGCCATCTTCACGCAGCGCCGGGCGACCGCGTCCGGATCGGTGACCAGCGCACCGGGACTGCCGCGTTTCGCCAGGCTGCCGTCGGACCGGTAGCCGCGGTCGGCGAACGCCTCCCGGACGGCCTTCAGTCCCACCTCGGCGGCCTGGCGGAGCAGTTGTGAGCCGGGCAGGCCGAGGATCGGCAGGCTCGGGTCGTACGCGGAGACGGCCGTGACCACGGCGGCGGCCTGCGCCTGGTCGGTCACGGTGCGGTTGTAGAGCGCGCCGTGCGGCTTGACGTACCGGACCCGGCCGCCCTCGCTGCGGGCGATCCCGTCGAGCGCGGCGAGTTGGTAGAGCACGTCGTCGGAGAGCCGGTCAGGTTCCATGTCGATGGCGCGGCGGCCGAAGCCGGCCAGGTCGCGGTAGCCGACGTGGGCGCCGATGGAGACGTCCCGGCTGATCGCCTCGGCGCAGACCCGGCGCATGATCGTCGGATCGCCACCGTGGAAGCCGCAGGCGACGTTCGCGCTGGTCACGACGGAGAGCAGTGCCATGTCGTCGCCCAGCTCCCAGACGCCGAAGCCCTCGCCGAGGTCACTGTTGAGATCGAGGATCACCGACATCGCACCTCCTGCGGGACGTGGTGTACGTCGTGAGTTCAGGTTGGCAGACTGTTGAACAATCCGTCAATGGTCATGTTGACTTGTAACTTCGTCGTAGCATGGACCTTCTCTCGATTGTGGGCCCGACGGTATGAAGGACAATGACCGCGTGACGTGGCTGGCGAAGCTGCAGGACGACCGCTCGTTGATCACCCGGGCGAGCACCGCGCAGCGGGTGGCGGAGATACTGCGGGCGCGGATCACCGAGGGAGCCCTGCTACCGGGCACCCGGCTCTCCGAGGAGATGATCGGGGCGGCGCTCGGGGTCTCCCGCAACACCCTGCGGGAGTCGTTCCGGCTGCTGATGCACGAGCGGCTCGTCGTGCACGAACTCAACCGGGGGGTCTTCGTCCGGGTGCTCGACGTGCAGGACGTGGTCGACATCTACCGGGTCCGCCGGGTGCTGGAGTGCGCGGCCGTCAGCAACGCCCGCAACAGCCCCGCCGAGGCGATGGACGCTATCGAGGCCGCGCTGGTTGAGGGCGAACAGGCGGCGGCGCAGCAGCGGTGGTTCGACGTCGGCACCGCCAACATGCAGTTCCACCAGGCGATCGCCGGCCTGGCCGGCAGCCCCCGGATCGAGGAGATCATGCGGCAGGCGCTGGCCGAGATCCGGCTGGCGTTCCACGTGATGGCCGCGCCGCAGACCTTCCACCAGCCCTATCTGGACCGGCACCGGGAGCTGCTGGAGCTGATCCGGGGCGGCGAGGTGGAACGGGCGCACGCGGTACTCGACGACTACCTGCGGACCGCGGAGCGGCAACTCGTCGACGCGTACGTCGACGGGGTGCCGGAGAGCGTGGCCGCACGCCGCTGACGGGGTGCGGGACGTCGGCGACCGGCCGTCAGACGACGGTGTGCAGCGCGTACACCCCGTTGTCGGTGCCGACTCCGGCCGAGCCGCCCAGGGCGGACCAGGCGCTGCCGTTCCAGGCGGCGACGTGGTTCACCGCCACCCCGCCGGCCCGGGCGAAGAAGCCACCGGCGACGAGTCGGCCGCCCTGCACCGCCAACGCCAGCACGATGTCCTCGGTGCCACCGCCCAACGCGGCCCACCGGGCCCCGTCCCACCGGGCGACGTAGTTCGCCGCCGCCCCGCCCGCCTGGGTGAAGGTGCCGCCGACGACCAGCTCCGCGCCGAAGACGGTCAGCGCCCGCCCCTCGGCGTTCAGCCCGGCGCCGAGGGCGGCCCAGGCGCTGCCGGTCCACTCGGCCACGTAGTTCGCGGCGGTGCCGCCGGCCTGGGTGAACCCGCCCGTGGCCACCAGTGCGCCGTCCTGCACGGCCAGCGCCAGCACGTCGCCGTTGAAGCCGGTGCCGAGGGTCGACCACGCAGTGCCGCTCCACCGGGCGATCCCGTTCGCCGCCGTGCCGCCGGCCTGGCTGAACCCGCCGCCGACGATCAGCGCGCCGTCGTGCACGGCCAGGTCCCAGACCGAGGGTACGTCCACACCGGCGCCGCCGGGCCCGGCCAGTGCCCGCCACTCGGCGCCGTCCCACCGGGCGACGTGGTTGACGGTGACCCCGCCGGCCCGGAGGAACTGCCCGCCGACGATCAGGTCCCCGTCGAAGACCGTCAGCGCGTCGACGAAGTCGAGCGAGTTGGTCATCACTCCGGTGCCGGAGGAGCCGGTCAACGCCGCCCAGCCGGTGCCGTCCCAGCGGGCGATGCCGTTCACCCGTACCCCACCGGCGGTGAGGAAGCTGCCGCCGGCGATCAGGTCGCCCTCGTAGACGACCAGTGCGGTGACCGAACCGTCCGGTCCGGCGCCCGATCCGCCGCCCGGGCGTGACCAGGCGGAGCCGTTCCAGGTGGCCAGGTGGTCGACGGCGGCGCCACCGGCCCGGGTGAAGGTGCCGCCGGCGTAGAGGCCGGGAGCGGCGGCCGCCCGGGTGTCGGTGGCCGTCCAGCCGAAGCCGGAGGTGCGCCGGAGCGCGTCGAGGTCCCGGGTCGAGGTGTGCAGCACCCTTCCGGCGGCGTCCCGGACCCACAGCCGGAGGGCGCCGGCCGCCCGGGCGGGCAGCGGCAGCGCGACCAGGTTCGCCCCGGTGTCGAGCGGCCGGCCGGCGACCAGCGGGGTGTCCCGCCCGGCGTCGTGCAGGGAGACGGTCAACGCCGCGCTCGGGTGGCCCGGCCAGCGGACGGCGAGTTGCGGGGTCTCGACCTCGCCGACTGCGGGCAGCAGCGTCGCGTACAGGGTGTCACCGGTGGCGGCGGAGCTGGTTGGTGCCGACTCCTCGGCGGCGGAGACCGGCTGGTGCGGCGCGAGGCTCCAGGCGCAGACCGCCGCCAGTGCGATCACGGAGAGTCCCCGCCGTAGGGTGGATGTGCCGAATCCGGACATGCGCGCTCCCTCCGCCGGGCCCGCCCAAACCGGTCGGATCCTGCCAGGGAAAATACACCAGCATCAATGTCTGGGCAATTCGGCGACCACCGGACGGGCGCTCGACTCAGGGGCGACGGGTGGGGCGATCCAGCAGGCAGAACTCGTTCCCCTCCGGATCGGCGAGTACGACGAAGGGCTCCGTCCCACGCTGCCCCACGTCGACCCGACGCGCACCGAGAGTAATCAACCGGTCCAGTTCCTCGGCCGGGTCGCCCCGATCCATCCCGAGGTCGACGTGCAACCGGTTCTTGCCGACCTTCTCCGGCGCGCCGGGTTGCAACCAGATGCTCGGCGCCGTGACCGGTGCCTCGTCCGGCGGCCAGAGCTTCGCGCTGCCGTCCTCGCGTGGCTCGATCCGGTAGCCCAGCGCCTGGGACCAGAACCGGGCCATCAGGTCGACGTCGCGCACGTCGAGGGTCCACTGGGTGATGCGACTGGGCACGGGGCCACCTCCGGAGGCGATCGAGAGCCGTCGGCGCGACTCCTACCCCGACGCGTCACCCCCCATGCCGGGGCTCCCCGGCGGCTCAGCCGCGGCGCAGTGTCAGCAGGGTGATCTCGCTCGGCGCGAAGATCCGCAGCGGCGGGCCCCAGAAGCCGGTGCCACGGCTGGTGTAGAGCCGGGTCCGCCCGCCGTGCCGGGTCAGCCCCTGCACGGTCGGCTGGTCGAGCCGGACCAGCAGGTTGAACGGCCAGATCTGCCCGCCGTGGGTGTGCCCGGACAGTTGCAGGTCGACCCCGTGCGCCACCGCCGCGCCGACCTGCTTCGGCTGGTGGGCGAGGAGCACCACCGGCAGCTCCGGATCGGCGCCGGCCAGTGCGGCGGCGTGGTCGGGGCGGTGCCCGGGACGTCCGGACGATCCTGCGGTCGCGTCGTCGACCCCGGCCACCACCAGCCGGCAGCCGTTCCGCTCGACGACCAGGTGCCGGTTGTGCAGCGGCTCCCAGCCCAGGTCCCGCATGTGGTCGAGCCAGCCCTGCGCCTCGCCGAAGTACTCGTGGTTGCCGGTCACGTACGTCCGGGCGAGCCGGGCGCGCACCTCGCCGAGCGGCGCGGCCTGGGCCCGGCGTTGCGCGACGGTGCCGTCGGCGATGTCACCGGTGTGGCAGACGAGGTCCGCGTCGAGTTCGTTGACGGCCGCGACCACCCGGGCCGACCAGCCGACCCGGTCGATCGGCCCGTAGTGGGTGTCGGTCAACAGGACGATCCGCAGACCGTCCAGCCCGGCGCCGAGTCGAGCGATCGGCACCTCGACGCGGCGGATCCGGGGCAGCCGCATCGCCTCGACGTACCCCCAGGCCAGCAGCACCACCGAGACGGCCGCGACCGCGCCGGCGGTGATCCGGGACCGGGTGGGATCGGCGACGCCGCCGACCGCGAGCCCGGCCCGCAGCAGGTTGCCGAGCACCGCCCAGACGAAGAGCACCCAGACCACGCCGAGCAGGGTGTCACCGGTCCGGGCCGCCCAGTCCCGACCCCGACCGTGCCCGAGATACATCAGCACCGGAAACGCGGCCAGGGCCACCGCGAAGAGCGCCGTGCCGGCGGCGAAGACCCCGGTGGGCCAGTGCGCACCGGCGGCGACCAGCGTCCACCAGGGCACGCCGAAGAGCAGCGCCAGGATGGCGGTCAGGGTCAGGCCGAACAGCAGTGGTCGCAGCAACCGCCGGGCGGGTGCGACCGGTACCGCGGGTGCCGCTTCGCTGGCTGACACGGCGGGGAACTCCTCAGCTCGGTTGGCCGGTGCTCCGGCTCCGCCGACGGCGTCCTCGCCGTCGGTGCGTGCAGCATGACACGGGCGGCGCCGCCTCGACCACGTTGCTGAGCGCCGGCACAGCGAGGGGCGCGACGCGGCGTCGGCCTAGAATCGGTACCGGCGACATCCGCGCAGGCCGGCGGGGGCGGGACGAGGAGGACGATCGATGCCGAGCAGGTACGAGTCCCGGATCGAACGCCAGATCCGCGAGGCGCAGGAGCGCGGCGAGTTCGACAACCTCCCCGGGGCCGGCAAGCCGCTACCCGGACACGGCGGCACATACGACGAGAACTGGTGGATCCGGGACTGGGTACGCCGGGAGAACCTGACCGACATCGGGCCGGCCTCGCTGATGATCCGCAAGGAGGCCGAGGAGCTGCCGCAGCGGCTGGCCCGGGAGTCGTCGGAGTCGACGGTCCGGTCCGTCGTGACCGCACTCAACGAACGGATCGTGCTGGCCCGGCGCGGCCTGGTCGACGGGCCGCCGGTGGTGCTGCCGACCTTCGACGTCGAGCGGGTCGTCGAAGCCTGGCGCAAGCAGCGGCGCCGGTAGCGGCTCGGCCGGTCGGCCGCCCGCCGGGCGCCCGGCCCTGGCCGCACCCCCACCGGACCGGCCCGCCGGTTCCCCGTCCCGGTGCCGGGGCGGGCGAACGCCACCGCCTCGGGGACGCACCGTCCACATCGCAGCCCGCCGGACGATTCGACGAACCATTCGGCATCACTTCCGGGCCGAGTGTGCCGACGCCGGAGCGACGCATTAGCCAGCCGAACGGACGTCTTGTCGTCGCCGCCGTACCGGCAAAGACATTGCGTCACCGTACCGGCAAAGACATAGCGTCGGCCGTCGCTGAGTACCGGTATGCGCGGGTGCGCTCTTACGGGCCGCCGGGCCACGCGGTGGGCCGGCCGGTCCTAAACCGGTTCACGGGCGCCGCCGCGGCCCCGCGCAGACCGGCGTCCCCGGCATTCCGCTGCTGGTCACCTGGTACACACCGGACGTTGTGCCTGAACCGGTTTACCCGCTTAACAGTTCAGCTCCGGCAAGGGGTTGTGACGTCGTTGACACCGCTGTAACCCGCGTGTACGTTCCCTGCAAGTCGCGCCGCCTATCCCACCCTCCCCGAGGCGCGCCACTACGCATCGCAATGTCAATGTGGACACCGAAAGGTGGGACGCGCATATGAGAAAACACGGATTGACCGGCGCCGCCCTCGTGCTCGCGCTGGCCGTGGCGGCGGGCTGCGGCGGAGGCGACGACGGGAGCGGCACCGACGGCGCCGTCACCGGTGAGATCACGGTGCTGACCCAGCGCACCGACATCGTCGACACGGTCTTCCAGGACTACAAGAAGAAGTTCGAGGCGAAGTACCCCGGCACCACGGTGAAGTTCGAGGCGATCACGGACTACGAGGGCGAGGTCCGGATCCGGATGAACACCAAGGAGTACGGCGACGTGCTCCTCATCCCCAACTCGGTCACCACCGACCTGCTGCCGACCTTCTTCGAGCCGCTCGGCACCGTCGCCGAGCTGGAGAAGAAATACCGCTTCGTCCGCACCGAGCAGCGCCTCGACGACAAGGTCTACGGCCTCACCATCACCGGCAACGCGCAGGGCTTCGTCTACAACAAGAGGGTCTGGCAGCAGGCGGGGGTCACCGCGCCGCCGAAGACGCCGGAGGAGTTCCTCGGCGCGCTGGCCGCGATCAAGGAGAAGACCGACGCGATCCCGCTCTACACCAACTACAAGGACAAGTGGCCGCTCGGCCAGTGGGAGGGCAACCGAGGCGGGATCAGTGGCGACCCGGACGCGGCGATCAAGCTGGCCAAGGACGACGCTCCGTGGGCGCCCGGCAAGGAACACCACATCATGGACTCGCTGCTCTTCGACGCGGTGCAGCGCGGGTTGACCGAGCCGGACCCGACGACCACCAACTGGGAGCAGTCCAAGGGCATGCTCGGCACCGGCAAGATCGCCACGATGATGCTCGGCTCCTGGTCGATCGTGCAGATGCAGGGTGCGGCCACCGACAAGGCGGACATCGGCTACCTGCCGTTCCCGACCCAGGTCGACGGCAAGTTCCACACCGTCATCAGCGGCGACTACGACAACGGCATCAACATCAACTCGAAGAACAAGGCGACCGCGCGGGCCTGGATCGACTGGTTCGCCGAGGAGTCCAACTACGCGGTCGACCAGGGCGGCATCTCGCCGGTGATCAGCCAGGCGATGCCGAGCACCCTGGCCGACCTGACCGCCGCCGGGACCGAGTTCATCGAGTACAACCCGGCGCCGAAGGGCGAGGAGGGGCTGGCCGACAAGATCGGCAATGCCGCCGAGATCGCGCTCTGGGACGGCACGTACCGGCAGCGGATCGTGGACGCGGCCCGGGGCGCGAAGAAGGAGACCAAGGAGCAGATCTTCGCCGACCTGAACAAGAAGTGGGCGGAGACGAGGTCGAAGGTCCGGTAGGGCACTGCCCTCGGATCCGCGTACCACCCGGGGCGGGCGGGTGACGGTGTCACCCGGCCGCCCCGCGCCACCGGCGCGACGACGTACGGTCCGGCTCGACCCGGAAGGTTTGCGTTCCCCATGGCAACTCCGACGAACACCGCGAGTCGGTTCTCCGGGTCGGCCGGCGCGGCGCTTCGGCAACGGCTCGGACCCACCGGTCCGCGCCGGCCGGTGCCGCGCCGACGGAAGCCCCTCACCCCCTATCTCTTCCTGCTGGTGCCGGTGGCGCTGCTCGCGGTCTTCACCTACGTCCCGGTCGTCAACATGTTCGGCTACAGCGTCACCTCGTGGAACGGCCTGAGCCCGACCAAGGAGTTCGTGGGCGCCGGGAACTACGTCGAGATCGCCACCCGCCCCGAGCTCTTCGAGGTGCTCCGGGTCAGCCTCTACTACATCGGCGCGTCGGTGCTGCAGATCGCGCTGGCGCTCTACTTCGCCACCGTGCTGAGCTTCAACGTCAGGTTCCGCAACCTCTTCAAGGGGATCATCTTCTTCCCGTACCTGATCAACGGTGTCGCCATCGCGATGGTCTTCCTCTACTTCTTCCAGCCCGGCGGCACCCTTGACTCGGCACTGCGGGTCTTCGGCCTCGGCAACCTGTCGCAGCAGTGGCTCGGCGACCCCGAGGTGATCAACTATTCGCTCGCCGGTACGTCGGTCTGGCGCTACCTCGGGCTGAACTTCGTACTCTTCCTCGGCGCGATCCAGTCGATCCCGGCCCAGCTCTACGAGGCGGCCGAGATCGACGGGGCGAACCGGTGGCACCAGTTCCGCTACCTGATCCTGCCCGGCATCCGGCCGATCGTCGGGCTCTCGTTCATCCTGGCGATCTCCGGGTCGCTCTCGGTCTTCGAGATCCCGTACATCATGACCGGCGGCGCGAACGGCAGCGAGACCTTCGTGATCCAGACCGTCGACATGGCGTTCAAGTACTACAAGGTCGGGCTCGCCTCGGCGATGGCCGTCGTACTCCTCGTGATCATCCTGCTGCTCACCTGGATCCAGCGCCGGGTCGTGCCCGAGGAGAAGGTGAACCTGACGTGAGCCTGACCGCCCTCCGCTCCCCCGGCACGCCACCCCGGCGACGGCCCCGGGCCGGCACCCCGCTCGGCACGTTCGGCGCCCGGGTCGCGGTGACCCTCAAGTACGTCTCCCTGGTCGTCGCCTCCCTGGTGGTGCTGGCGCCGCTGCTGGTCCTGCTGATGGCCTCGCTGAAGACCAACGACGAGTTCATCAACGGGGCGCCGTTCGACCCGCCCGGCAACTGGTTCAACCTCGACAACTACGTCACGGCGTTCACCCAGGGCGGCATGCTGCGGGCCTTCGTCAACACCTCGGTCATCCTGGCCGTGTCGCTGGCCGGTACGGTGCTGATCGGCTCGATGGCGGCGTACGCCCTGGACCGGTTCGAGTTCCGGTTCCGCAAGACCATCATCATGCTGTTCCTGCTGGCCACCCTGGTGCCCGGGGTGACCACCCAGGTGGCGACCTTCCAGGTGGTGAACGGTCTCGGGCTGTTCAACACCAGGTGGTCGGCGATCGTGCTCTTCCTCGGCACCGACATCATCTCGATCTACATCTTCCAGCAGTTCCTCCGGGGGATTCCCCGGGAGCTGGACGAGTCGGCCGCCCTGGAGGGCGCCAACCATCTCACGATCTATCTGCGGATCATCCTTCCCCTGTTGAAGCCGGCGATCGCGACCGTCGTGATCATCAAGGGGATCACCATGTACAACGAGTTCTACATCCCGTTCCTCTACATGCCCGACCGCGACCTCGGGGTCATCTCCACCTCGCTGTTCCGCTTCAAGGGGCCGTTCGGGGCGCAGTGGGAGGTCATCTCGGCCGGGGTCATCCTGGTGATAGTCCCGACTCTGATCGTCTTCCTGCTGCTGCAACGCTTCATCTACAACGGGTTCACCAGCGGGGCGACGAAGTAGCCGGAGCGACGGTCCGGCCGGCCAGCGGCGGCACCGGGTCCGACCGGCGGTATCGTCGTGCGGTGCGTACGGACAGTGTCGGCAGCTCCGCCCGGGTGCCCCGGACGTTGCGGGTCACCACCCGCAACGCCAGCTTCCAGCAGTGGTCGGCGCTGCTGACCAACCGCACCAAGCGGCAGCGGGCCGGCGAGTTCCTGGTGCAGGGCGTCCGGCCGATCACCGTGGCGGTCCGGCAGGGCTGGCCGGTGCACGCGCTGCTGCACCCGGACGGCGTGCCGCTGTCCCGGTGGGCCCGGGACCTGCTCGACCAGACCACCGGCAACCGGGTCGCGGTCGCCCCCGACCTGCTGCACGAACTCGGCGGCAAGGACGAGGAGCTGCCGGAACTCGTCGCCGTGCTGGGTCTGCCGCCGGACCGGCTGGACCGGATCCCGGTCGGGCCCGACGCGCTGGTGGTGGTCTTCGACCGGCCGACCGCACCGGGCAACATCGGCACCCTGGTCCGCTCCGCCGACGCGTTCGGCGCCGCCGGGCTGGTGGTGGTCGGGCACGCCGCCGACCCGTACGACCCGAGAGCGGTCCGGGCCAGCACCGGCTCGCTCTTCGCGGTGCCGGTGGTCCGCACCGGTTCGCACCGGGACGTACTCGACTGGGTGGCCGCGCTGCGCGAGCGCGGGTTGCCGGTGCAGATCGTCGGCACCGACGAGGCCGGCGAGGTCGAGATCGCCGAGCACGACCTCACCGGCCCCACCGTGCTGCTGGTCGGCAACGAGACCTCCGGGCTCAGCGCGGCGTGGCGGCAGTCCTGCGATCGGATGCTCCGGATCCCGATCGCCGGATCGGCGAGTTCGCTCAACGCCGCGACGGCGGGCACCGTCGCCCTCTACGAGGCGTCCCGACAGCGCCGCAGGGCCTGAGGCGTCCGGAGGCGGATCGCCCGACCCGTCGCCGGTGTGCGCGGGTCGCGGCGGTTGGCGTACGACGGCGGAGCCGATAGGTTCCCCGTTGTGCGGTATCTGGAGGTGGGCTGCCGAGTACTCCTCGCCGCGGTGTTCATCGTGGCCGTCGCCAACAAGGTCGCGTCCAGGGCCGCCTGGCGGGACTTCGTCCGGTCGCTGCGCGAGTTGCGGCAACTGCCGGAGGCTGCGGTACGGCCGGCGGCGGTCGCGACGGTGACGGCCGAGGCGCTCGCCGCCGCGCTGCTTCTGGTGCCGCTGCGGGTGGCCGGCGTCCTCGGCTTCGCACTCGCGATCGGTCTGCTCGGCGCCTTCACCGTCGTGATCGGACTGGCCCTGGCCAGGGGCAACCGCGCTCCCTGCCGGTGCTTCGGCGCCTCCAGTACCCCGCTCGGCATCCCCCACCTGGTGCGGAACCTGACCCTGATCTGCGTGGCGGCACTGGGCGTGCTCGGACTGTCCACGGGGGCCGCCCTCGACCCGGCGTACGCGATGATCGCCGGCATCACCGGCCTGGTCCTCGGCATGTTGACGACGGCGGCCGAGGACATCGTCGCCCTGGTCAAACCGGTCCGGTAGCCCGGCCGGCGACGAACCCGGTCGGGGGTATCACGTTCGGCGGGCCGGGGCCAGCGACGCCGGGTACGCAGCGGGGTGGCACCTCCCGAGCGGTGGTGGTCGTAGCACCACAGATCGGAGTCGGGCCGGTCGACCAGAATGGCGGCATGGACCCCGCGACCAGCACCCGGCCACCACCGCACCGGCTCCGCCGCCGGCTCGTCCAGGGCGGCGAGGGGCTGCTGCTGGCCGTACTCTCGGTCAGCGCCAACATCGTCCTGCTGGTGCTCTCGGTGCTCTCCCTCGCCTTCACGGTGCTCGGCGTGGGCCTCCTCGCCTTTCCCGCGGTGACCGCCGTGGTACGCCACGTCGCCGGGCTGAACCGCTGGATCGCGGGGCAGTGGACCGGCCGGGAGGTGCCCAGCCCGTACCGGCCGGCGCCGGAGCGGATGACCGTCTGGGCCCGGTACCGGTGGGTGGTGACCGACCCGGCCACCTGGCGGGACCTGCTCTGGCTGCTCACGTCGATACCGGTCGGGCTGGTACTCGGGCTGCTGCCGGTCTGCCTGGTGGTCTACGGCCTGGAGGGGCTGCTCGGAGTGCCGGTGCTGCTCTGGGCCCTCGACGCCTGGTACGGCTACGGCGCGGTCTGGCCGGCCGACACCCTCGGCAAGGCGCTGCTGGCGCTGCCGCAGGGTGCGCTGATCCTGCTCTTCGGCGGTGTCGTCGGTGAGCTGATCCACCGGACGCACGCCGGCTTCATCCGGGCGCTGCTGGCACCGACCCGGGCGGCGGCGCTGCACCGGCGGGTCCGGCAGCTCACCGAGAGCCGGTCGGAGGCCGTCGACGCGCAGGCTGCCGAGCTGCGTCGGATCGAGCGGGACCTGCACGACGGGGCCCAGGCCCGGCTGGTGGCGCTGAGCATGAGCATCGGGCTGGCCGAGGAGCTGATGAGCCGCGACCCGGCGGCGGCGCGGCGGCTGATGGCCGAGGCCCGGGAGGCCAGCGGGCAGGCCCTGGGCGAGCTGCGGGACCTGGTCCGGGGCATCCATCCGCCGGTACTCGCCGAACGCGGGCTGGCCGGTGCGATCCGGGCGCTCGCGCTGAAACTGCCGCTGCCGGTCGAGGTCGACGTCGAACTTCCGGGCCGGCCGCTGGCCCCGGTCGAGTCGGCGGTCTACTTCACCGCCGCCGAGCTGCTGGCCAACGTCGCCAAGCACAGCTCCGCACGCAACGCCTGGGTACGGCTGCGGCACGGCGACGGCCGGCTGGTCATGGTGGTCGGCGACGACGGGGCCGGCGGGGCCGATCCGGCCGGCGGGACCGGCCTGCGGGGGATCGAGCGCCGGCTGGCCGCCTTTGATGGCACGATGTTCGTGGCCAGCCCGCCCGGCGGGCCCACGACCGTGACCATGGAGTTGCCGTGCGAGTTGTCATCGCCGAAGACCTCGCCCTGCTCAGGGACGGATTGACCCGGCTGCTCCAGGCGTTCGACTTCGAGGTCGTGGCCGCGGTCGACAACGGACCGGCGCTGCTGCCGGCGCTGGTCGAGCACCGTCCGGACGTGGCGGTGGTCGACGTACGGCTGCCGCCGACCTTCACCGACGAGGGGCTCCAGGCGGCGATCGAGGCCCGTACCCGGATGCCGGGACTGCCGGTACTCGTGCTCTCGCAGCACGTCGAGCAGCTCTACGCCCGGGAACTGCTCGCCGACCGCAGTGGTGCGATCGGCTATCTGCTCAAGGACCGGGTCTCCAACGTGGGCCAGTTCGTCGACGCGGTGCGGCGGGTGGCGACCGGCGGCACGGTGATGGATCCGGAGGTCATCGCCGAACTGCTGGCGAACCGCTCCGGCGCGGAGCCGCTGCACGCGCTCACCGCCCGGGAGCGGGAGGTGCTCGGCCTGATGGCGGAGGGCCGGTCCAACGCGGCGATCGCGGGCCGGCTCTTCGTCACCGAGAAGGCGGTCAGCAAGCACATCAACAGCATCTTCAGCAAGCTGGGCATGCCGCCGTCGGAGGACGACAACCGGCGGGTACTGGCGGTGTTGGCGTACCTGAACGCCTGAGACCGTCCTATGTGACCAATGGCATTGATCAGCGTAGTTCGCTACTATCCGCCATCAGTGCCTTACCCGGCGCCGATGGCCGATCGGATCACCACGGTCAAGCCGATCGTCACCGACCGTCGCGCCGACCGCGCCCGCTCGACGGAGGGATCCGAGATGACGGACAGCCGGCAGGTGACCGCCCGCCCCTACCCGTTCGCCGCCCCCGACCGGCTCAACCTCGACCCGCACTACACCCGGCTGCGCCGCGACGAGCCACTGATCCGGGTGCAGCTGCCCTTCGGCGAGGAGACCTGGCTCGCCACCCGCTACTCCGACGTCCGGGTCGTGCTCGGCGACGCCCGGTTCAGCCGGGCCGCCGGGGTCGGGCGCGACCAGCCCCGGACGATGCCCCGGCAACCGGATCTCGGCATGCTCGGCATGGATCCACCCGACCACACCCGGCTGCGCCGGCTGGTGGCGAAGGCGTTCACCGCCCGCCGGGTGGAACTGCTGCGCACCCGCGCCCAGGAGATCGCCGACGGGCTGGTCGACCAGATGGTCGAGGCCGGTCCGCCGGCCGACCTGGTCGAGCACTTCGCCACCCCGCTGCCGATCCAGGTCATCTGCGAGCTGCTCGGCGTCCCGTTCGCCGACCGGGACAGGTTCCACACCTGGTCGGAGGCGATCGTCTCGACCACCTCGCTGAGCCCGGAGAAGATCCAGGAATACCTGGAGAGCCTCTGGGGCTACATCGGCGCGCTGGTCGCGGTCCGCCGTCGCGAGCCGATCGACGACCTGCTCGGCGCGATGGTGCGGGCCCGGGACGAGAACGAGGACCGGCTCACCGAGCAGGAGCTGGTGCAGCTCGCCGCCGGGCTGCTCGCGGCCGGGCACGAGACGACCGTGACCCAGATCCCGAACTTCGTCTACGTGCTCCTGCAGCACCCGGCGGAGCTGGCCCGGCTCCGCGCCGATCCCACGCTGATCCCGAGCGCCGTCGAGGAGCTGATGCGCTACGTGCCGCTCGGCGCCGCCTCGGCCTTCCCCCGGTACGCGACGGAGGACGTCGAACTCGGCGGGGTACTCGTCCGGGCCGGCGAGCCGGTACTCCCGGCGATCGGCTCGGCCAACCGGGACGGTACGGTCTTCGCCGATCCGGACCGGCTCGACCTGGGTCGGGAGGTCAATCCGCACGTCGGCTTCGGGCACGGTGTGCACCACTGCGTCGGCGCGCAGCTCGCCCGGATGGAGTTGCAGGTGGCGATCGGTACCCTGGTCGCTCGCCTGCCCGGACTGCGGCTGGCGGTGCCCGAGCCGGAGGTGCCGTGGAAGAGCGGCCTGCTGGTACGCGGACCGCTCGCCCTTCCGGTGGCCTGGTGAGCGCCGCCTGGCGGGTCAGCGTCGACCCGCACCGCTGCATCGGCTCCGGGATCTGCGCCGGCATGGCGCCCGGGCACTTCCGGCTCGTCGACGGGCTCTCCACTCCGCTGGCCGAGACCGTCGACCCGGCCGACCCGGTGGTCGACGCGGCCGAGTCCTGCCCGGTCGAGGCGATCCTGGTGCGGGACGCGGAGGACCAGCGACTCATCGCGCCCGAGGCGTGACGCGGACCGTCCGGCGCCCGGGTGGCGCCGGACGGGCTCGGCGAACCGGTCGACCGGGTCCCGCCCCGGTCCGGCCGACGGCCTGCCCCGGGTCGGACCGGGCCTGGTCAGAGGAGCGCGTCGACCGGGGTCCTGATGAAGTCCAGCAGCGCCTGGTTGATCTCGTCGGCGTGCGTCCACGGGATGCCGTGCGGTGCGCCCTTCAGGGTGACGAGCTGGCTGTTGGGCATCGCGGCGTGCATCCGCTGCCCGGTCACCGGGTAGGGCAGGACCCGGTCCGCGTCACCCTGGATGATCAGCACCGGTACGTCGATCCGGGGCAGGTCCTGCCGGAAGTCGGTCAGCCAGGCGGGGATGGAGGCCAGGGTGCCGATCGGCGAGGCGCTCACCGCCACGTTCCAGTTCATCCGGACCACCTCGTCGCTGACCCGTTTGCCGAGGTTCTCGTCGAGGTTGTAGAAGTCGTGCAGGAACGACGTCTGGTACTGGGCCCGGTCGGTGATCACGCTCTGCATGAAGCCGTCGAAGAGGCTCTGGTCGACGCCCTCCGGGTTGTCCTCGGTCTTGAGCAGGAACGGCGGGATCGGCGAGATGAAGACGGCCCGGTTCACCCGGGCGGAGCCGTAGTTGGAGATGTACCGCGTCACCTCGCCGGTACCCATCGAGTGGCCGACCAGGATGGTGTCGGTGAGGTCCAACTCGTTCATCAGGATGCTCAGGTCGGCGGCGAAGGTGTCGTAGTCGTAGCCCACCGCCGGCTGGCTCGACGTGCCGAATCCCCGCCGGTCGTAGGTGATGGTCCGGTAGCCGGCGTTGAGCAGCGGGTTGATCTGCTTCTCCCAGGCCGAGCCGCTGAGCGGGAAGCCGTGGATGAGCACCACCGGCTGCCCGGCGCCGTGATCCTCGTAGTGCAGATCGATGGGCGCGGAGTTCTCCACGCCGACAGTCAGATAGGGCACCCGACTCTCCCCTTCCCCCGTGGTTCGCCCGCCGGGCCCGGCGGCCGCGTCGACCGGCGGCTCAGTCACGGCACCTCGTCAACAATTGCGTAAATTGTCGACTTTGCCGGCCTCGGTCAGCCTATCGAGTCCGTCCCCGCCACACCGATGGGATGGCGTAATTCCCACACCCGCAACGGCCGCCAGCCGGAGATATTCGATGGTGGGCCGGCCGGGCCCGACCTAGGGTGGGCCGCGATGACGCTCGCACACGATGTCGCCGGAAACGGCCCCGCCCTCCTGCTGCTGCACTCCTCCGTCTGTGACCGGCGGATGTGGGATCCGCAGTGGCCCGCCCTGCTCGACGCCGGCTACCAGGTGATCCGCTGCGACTTCCGGGGCTTCGGCGAGACCCCGGTGCCGGACCGCCCCTACGCCGAGGCGCAGGACGTGCACGACCTGCTGGACGCGCTGCGGGTCGACCGGGTGGCGCTGGTCGGCGCCTCCTTCGGCGGCCGGGTCGGGTTGGAGGTGGCCGCCCGATGGCCGGACCGGGTGACCCGGCTGGCACTGCTCTGCGCCGGCATGCCCGGCCACGTGCCCGGTCCGGAGCTGCGGGACTTCGGCCGGCAGGAGGACGAACTGCTCGAGGCCGGCGACGTCGCCGGGGCCGTCGAGCTCAACGTCCGAACCTGGCTGGGGCCCGAGGCCGACGAGGCGACCCGAAATCGGGTACGCGAGATGCAGCGGCACGCCTTCGAGGTGCAGCTCGCCGCCACCGAGGAGGTTCCGCCCCTCGATCTCGGCGAGCCCGACCTCGGTAGGATCACCGCATCCTGTCTCGCCCTCTCCGGCCGGTACGACCTGCCGGACTTCCGGCAGATCGCCGCCCGGCTGCCCACACTGCTGCCCGACGCCCGACACCTCGAACTGCCCTGGGCCGGCCACCTGCCCAGCCTGGAACGCCCCGCCGAGACGACCGCGCTGATCCTCGACTTCCTCGGCGAGACCCGGCCGGCCTGATGGGCGGGACGGAGCACCCGATGATCTACCAGCACCCGCTGGCGTTCCTGCTCGGGTTGGAAGGCGTCGCCCTGCTGCGGGCCTTCGCCGGGGAGTACGACCGCGAGTTCACCGAGGCGCGCATCCGCGAGATCCGGCACCTGCTCGACAGCCCCGCCCTGGCCGGTGCAGGTGTCGCCGCGAGCCGCGTCGACACGGTCGACGGCTACCGCGTCTGGTCGGCGACCTACGACCAACCGGGCAACGGGCTCCTGGAGGTGGAGGAGCCGGTCGTACGGGAGATCCTCGACGCACTGCCGCCCGGCACCGCGTTGGACGCCGCCTGCGGCACCGGCCGGCACACCGGCTATCTGGTGGCCCGGGGACACCGGGTGATCGGGGTGGACAGTTCCGCCGAGATGCTCGCCCGGGCCCGCGAACGGGTCCCCGACGCGGAGTTCCGGCTCGCCGACCTGCACCGGCTGCCGTTGCCGGACGACCACGTCGACCTCGTCGTCTGCGCGCTGGCCCTCACCCACCTGCCCGCACTGGAGCCGGTGTTCGCGGAATTCGCCCGCGTCCTCCGCCCCGGCGGCCACCTCGTGATCTCCGACGCCCACCAGGAACGGGTGGCGCTGGGCTCGGTGCCACGGGTGCGTACCGGCACCGGGGAGCCCGGCCTGCTGCCGGCGTACCGGCACCGGGCCGGTGACTACCTGCGGGCGGCCCTGCCGCTCGGTCTTCGGGTACGGCGCTGCGAGGAGCCGCGCACCCGGGTCGATGCCGGCGACGCCGGACCCGCCGCCGACACCGTGGTCGGACCCTGGGACACCTGGCCCTGGTCGCTGCCGGGGATCGCACCGGCGGCGGCCGCCGCCGTCGTCGACGACATGCCCACCCTGGTCGTCTGGCACTTCCAACTGGACGAGTGAGGACGGCACGTCCCACCGGACGGGTGACGACGACACGTCCCACCGGACGGGTGACGACGACACTTCCCACTGGACGGGTGACGACGGCCCCGCCGTGACCGGGACGCGGCTCGGGCGCGGGTCGACGCCGGGAGGGTCACCGATCCGCAGGGTGCCGGGGACCGGCGGGGAGTCAGGAGGGTCGGAAGGCGCGGGCCAGCCGGCGGACGGCCTCGTCCATCAGCTCGGCCGGGGCGGCGGCGTAGCTGAGGCGCAGGTGCGCGGCCGGGGGTTCGGCGGCGTACCAGGGACGGCCGGGAAAGACGACGACCCCCTCGGCGGCCGCGGCGGCGGCCAGCGCGACGTCGTCGGTGCCCTCGGGCAGCCGGATCCAGAGGTGCATGCCGCCGCGCGGAACGGGCTGCCCGGCGAGTTCGGGCAGGTGCCGGCGGAGCGCGGTCAGCAGCGCCTCCCGACGGGTCCGCAACGCGGTACGCAGCATGCGGCGGTGCCGTGCCCAGGCGGGGGCGCTGACGAACTCCAGTGTGGCCTGTTGCAGTGGGCCGGCGACGAAGAGGTCGTCACGCAACCGGGCCGTACGCAGCCGGGCGCCGGCCGGGCCGCGGGCGCCGATGGCGGCCACCCGCAGCCCGGGAGCCGTCGACTTGGTCAGCGAGCGCAGGTGGACGACGTGTCCGTCGGGGTCGTCGGCGGCCAGTGGTGGCGGGCTCTCCCCGTCGATGGTGAGGTCGCGGGCGTAGTCGTCCTCGATCAGGAACGCGCCCGCGTCGCGTACGGCCTCGACGACCCGGGCCCGGCGGTGCGCCGCCAGGGTCGCGCCGTGCGGGTTGGCGTGCAGCGGCTGGCAGTAGAAGAGCCGGGCGCCGGTACGGGCGAAAGCGGCGGCGAGCTGGTCGGGGCGTACTCCGTCGACGTCGACGGGTACCGGCACCACCCGCAGGCCGGCCGCCCGGGCGGTGGCCAGCGCACCCAGGTAGGTCGGCGACTCGACGAGCAGGGTGTCGCCGGGCGTGCCGAGGGCGCGCAGCGCCGTCGACAGCGCCGCCTGTCCCCCGGGACAGATCACCATGTCGTCGGCGCGCAGCCCGCCGCCGGCCTCCCGGGCGAACCAGGCGCGCAGGTCCTCGCGCCCCTGCGCCGGTCCGCGCTGCCAGGAGGCGGGCTGCCGGGCGGCGCGGGTGAGCGCGGCGCCGAGCGCGGCGATGGGCTGAAGATCCGCGTCGAGATAGCCGCCGGAGAGCGGGATCGCGCCTGCGGGCGGTAACGCCAGTAACGCCTGCATCTCCGCCTCACCCGGTCGGCTGGGGCCGAGCGCGACGGTCTGCCAGGAGAGGTCGGGTGCGGCCCGCCGCTGCGGCGGTTCGGCGACGAAGGTGCCCCGGCCGGATCGCGCCTCGACCAGCCCCTCCGCCACCAGCTGCCGGACCGCCTGGGCGACGGTGACCGGCGAGGCCTGGTGCCGGGCGGTCAGCTCGCGTACCGAGGGGAGCCGGGTGCCGGGGGCGGCGACGGTCACGAGGTGACGCAGATCTTGGATAACCCGCTCTGCGGCGTTACCGTAATTCATGAAAGGACAGAGTAGCGTTACTGCTGCCAGCACGGTAACGGCGGAGCGGCTGGTCGGCCTCGTCCTCGGCGCCCTGGGCGTGCTCGCCTTCAGCATGTCGCTGCCGGCCACCCGGGTCGCGGTACAGCAGCTCGACCCGTGGTTCGTCGCCTTCGGCCGGGCCGTCGGCGCCGCGCTGCTGGCCTGGGCGTACCTGTGGATCACCGCCGCGCCGCGCCCCACCCCCGACCAGTGGCGGCGGCTGTCGGTCGTCGCCCTCGGCGTCGTCGTCGGCTTCCCGCTCTGCACGTCGCTGGCGCTGGTCACCCAGACCTCCGCGCACGGCGCGGTCGTCATCACGGTGCTGCCCGCCATGACCGCCGTCTTCGCGGTACTGCGGGCCGGCGAGCGCCCCCCGCCGCTCTTCTGGCTCGCCAGCACCGCCGGGCTGCTGGCGGTGCTGGCGTTCCTCGTCGCCAGCGGTGCGGTGCACGGCGCCCTCTCCCCGGCCGACCTCCTCCTGCTCGCGGCGGTCGTACTCTGCGGCCTCGGGTACGCCGAGGGCGGCGCACTCGCCCGCGAGTTGGGCGGCGCCCGCACGATCTGCTGGGCACTGCTGCTCTCGCTGCCGGTCACCGGCCCCGTCACGGTCGTCGCCGCGGTGGCCGATCCCCCGCGGGCCGACGCCGTGAACTGGTCGGCGTTCGGCTACCTCACCCTGGTCTCCATGTTCCTCGGCTTCTTCGCCTGGTACGCGGGCCTGGCCCGGGGCGGCATCGCACAGGTCGGTCAGATCCAGCTCGCCCAACCGGTGCTCACGCTGGGCTGGTCGGCACTGCTGCTCGGCGAGACCGTCACCCCGGCGTCGATCGGGGCCGCGCTGGTGGTACTGGGTTGCGTCGTACTGATCCAACGCACCCGGTCGCGCGCACCGGCCGTGCCGGGTCGTTGAGAGTGGACCGTACCGTCCACGCCGTCCCGGGACGGATGCCGCGTCCTAGACGCGGCGCCCGTAGAGCCCTGCGGCCAGGCTGACGCCGATGGCGGCGAGACCGACCTGGAGGGCGAGTTCGATCCAGTCGATGCCGGGGGTCTCGGCGACGTCGAAGGCGGCGGCGAAGACCGTGCCGAGCAGGGCGGCGAGGATGCCGATGAGCAGGGTGAGCCAGATCGGGATGTTCTGCCTGCCGGGTACGACGAGCCGGCCGAGGGCACCGATGATCAGACCGATGATGAGGGCGGTGAAGATGCCGCTGATCTCCATGCTGAGTCTCCTTCGCGTGTCGTTGAACCGGGGAGGCAGTGCCCGTTGGCCGGCTCGCAGAAACCTTCCGCCGGCCGGTACCCGCCTGCCGGGCGCCGCGTCCGGTCTGCCGCCGAGCGTCGCTCGACCCCTCCCCGGTTATCGCCGGGCACCCGCCGGCGGTGACGCGGTCCTATGCTGACCGGATGCGAATCGCCTTCGGCGCCGACGACGAGAACGAGGTGACCAGAGCGGTGCTGGGCTACCTTTCCGAGCTCGGCGAGGTGGTTCGGGTCGGTGCCGACGCACCGTGGCCCACGATCGGCGCCGAGGTGGGCCGGGCGGTGACCGGGGGACGGGCGGACTTCGGCGTCGTGATGTGCTGGACGGGGACCGGCACCGCGATCGCGGCGAACAAGATTCCCGGGGTACGGGCCGCACTCGCCTGGGAGCCGTGGATCGCGACCGGCGCGCGACTCTGGAACGACGCGAACGTGCTGGCGCTGAGCCTGAAGCGGCTCGCCCCGGACGTCGCCGTCGAGGTCACCCGGGCGTTCTTCGCCACCCCCCGGCCCGACCCCGACGAGGCCGGGAACATCGCCCGGATCTCCGAGCTGGAGCCGGGGCAGAGCCCGCCCCGGTGAGCTGGTCCACCGGCCGGGCGCCCCGCTCCGGCCGTCCCTCTGCTGTGGAAGGTGACGCCGAGTGCCGGCACGGGGGTACGACGTCATCGTCGTCGGCAGCCGGGTGGCCGGTGCCGCGACCGCCATGTTGCTGGGCCGGCGGGGCCTGCGGGTGCTCGCGGTCGACCGGGCCCGGTTCCCCAGCGACACCCTCTCGACGCACCAGGTCCAGGTGCCGGGGGTCGCCCGGCTGCACCGGTGGGGTCTGCTGGAGCGGCTGGCGGCGGCCGGCACTCCGGCCTCCCGCGACATCCGGCTCGACACCGGCGACGTCGTACTCGCCGGCCGCTACCCCGGCTACCAGGGCGTCGACGCCCTCTACAGCCCGCGCCGCACCCTGCTGGACGCGCTGCTGGTCGACGCGGCCCGCGAGGCGGGTGCCGAGGTGCGCGAGGGGTTCGACGTCGACGAACTCGTCCGGGACCGGGACCGGGTGGTGGGGGTGCGCGGACGGCAGCGCGGCGGCTCCCCGGTGACCGAGACCGCGTCGCTGGTGATCGGCGCCGACGGCAAGCGTTCGACGGTCGCCACCGGGGTACGGGCGGCCGTCTACCGGGAGCGCCCGGCGAGTACGTTCGCCTGTTACACGTACTGGTCGGGGGTCGCCGTCTCCGGCGGAGAGTTCTACCAGCGCCCCGGGCGTACCGTGGCGGTCTTTCCCACCAACGACGGCCTGACGATCGCCTACGTCGCCGGCCGGGCCACCGACTTCCCGGCGTTCCGGGCCGACGTCGAGGGCCAGTACCTCGGCACCCTCGACGGCTGCGGCGATCTCGGCGCCCGGGTCCGGGCCGGCGAGCGGGCCGAACGCTTCCGGCTGACGCCGGACGTGCCGAACGCGTTCCGGGTGCCGCACGGCCCGGGCTGGGCACTGGTCGGCGACGCGGGCCTGGTGATGGACCCGATCACCGGCCAGGGCATCGGCAACGCCTTCCGGGACGTCGAACTGCTGGTCGAGGCGGTCACCACCGGCCTGGACAGCGGCGGCCGGCTCGACGCCGAACTCGCCGGGTACCGGGCCCGTCGGGACACCGCCGCCGCCCCGATGTACGACCTCACCCTCGACCTGGCCTCCTTCCGGCCGCCCCGCGCGGTGGACCGGGAACTCTTCGCCGCGCTCGGCGAACGGCCGGCCGCCGTCGACCAGTTCCTCGGGGTACTCTCCGGGGCCGTCCCGATGTCCCGGTTCCGTTCGCCGGGCAACCTGCTGCGCCTGCTCGGCCCCCGGGCCCTGGTCCGGATCGCCGCCGCGGACCTGCTGCGCCGGTGATCCCCCGCCCGCTCAGCGGTAGGAGCGTTCCTGGATGGTGTACAGCTCGGCGTAGAGTCCACCGGCCGCCATCAGCTCGTCGTGGTCGCCCGCCTCGACCAGCCGACCGGCCGACAGCACCAGGATGAGGTCGGCCATCCGCACCGTGGAGAACCGGTGCGAGACCAGCACCGTGATGGCGCCGGTCTTCGCGGCGGCCCGGCCGGCGCTGGCGGCGTAGCGGGCGAAGAGCCGGTGTTCGGCCTCGGCGTCCAGCGCCGCGGTCGGTTCGTCGAGGACCAGCAGCAGCGGTGCCGGCCGCATCATCGCCCGGCCCAGCGCGATCTTCTGCCACTGCCCCCCGGACAGCTCCCGCCCGTCCCGGTGTGAGCCGCCGAGCGGGGTGTCCAGCCCCCGGTCCAGCTCGTCGACCAGGTCGACGCCCTCGGCTCGGTCCAGTGCGGCGAGCACGGCCTCGTCGGAGTCGACCCGGGGCAGGTCGCCGACCCCGACCGCCTGCCGGGCGGCGAGTTCGAACCGGACGAAGTCCTGGAAGCCGACCGCGATCCGGGCCCGCCAGTCGTCGAGCGGGAACCGGGCGATGTCGACGCCGTCGGCCTCGATCCGGCCCCGGTCCGGCTCGTACATCCGACTCAGCAGCTTGACCAGGGTCGTCTTGCCGGCGCCGTTCTCGCCGACCAGGGCCACCGTGGAGCCGGCCGGCAGCAGCACGTCCACGCCGTCGGCGACGGTACGCCCCGTGCCCGGGTAGTCGAACCCGACCTCGCGCAGCCGGATCCCGTGCCGCAGCCGCGCCGGTACGGCGGCGTCCGCCACCGGCCGGGGCGCCCGGGCGGTCAGCTCCCGCAGCCAGCGGAAGCCGGCCAGGGCCAGCGCCACCCGTTGCAGGTCCCGCAGCAGGCCCACCATGGCGCTCACCTGCTGGTTGACCAGCGCCGCCAGCGCGATGACGAGTACCACGTCCCCGACGCTGCGCCGACCCGCCACCGCGTCGCGCAGCACCAGCAGCGCCGCAGCGGCGTACCCGAGGGCGAAGCAGGACTGGCCGGCCGTGCGCAGCAGCGCCGCCCTGATCTCCGCCGGCCACAGCTCGCGGATGGTGGCCCGCCACAGGGCGCGGTGCCGGCGGCGGATCTCGGCGGTCATCCCGGAGACCCGCAGTTCCTTGGCGGAGCGCGGGTCCGTGGCGAGGTCGAAGAGGTGCCGCGCGCGGCGGGCGGTCTCGGCCGTGCCGTCCCGGGCCCGGGAGAGCAGGATCTCCGCCCGCTGCCCGAGCAGCATCGGCGGTACGGCGGCCAGCGGCAGCAGGAGCAGCGCCGGATGGAGCCGGGCGAGCAGCACGGCGGTGACGGCCACCGCGACGGCGGTACCGAGCCCGGACAGCAGTGACTCCATGCTGCGCCAGCCGACCCGCTGCAACTCCTGGGTGAGCGTCTGCATCCGGTCCGCGTAGTCGGGGCGCTCGTGGTGCTCGATCGACGGGGAGCCGGTGACCACGTCGATGAGCTGCCGGTCCTTGGTGAGGAGGTTGACCTCGCCGAGTTCGAAGTAGGCGATGTGCGCGAAGTGCCCGAGGGTGAGCGCCGCGACGGTCCCGGCCGCGGCGGCGCAGCCGGCGAGTACGGCGGTCGGCCGGTCGCCGCGCAGCACCGCGTCGGTCAGCGCGCCGAGCGCGGCGGCGACCAGCGGCAACGCGGCTGCCTCGGCCAGTTTGAGGAGTACCGCCAGGATCAGCTTGGCCGGCCGCTGCCGCCAGGAGAGCCGGACGAGTTCGACGCAGCCGCGTACCGTCTCGGTCATCACCGGTCACCGCCGTCCGGCGCCGTACCGCTGGGCTCGGCGGCG
Organism: Plantactinospora sp. BB1; assembly: GCF_003030385.1. NCBI lineage: Bacteria > Bacillati > Actinomycetota > Actinomycetes > Micromonosporales > Micromonosporaceae > Plantactinospora > Plantactinospora sp. BB1. Next base: position 826,123 of record NZ_CP028159.1, read on the forward strand.
AACCGTTCGGCCTGCAACTGGAAGAGTTCGGCGTACCGGCCGTCGGCGGCGACCAGCGTCTCGTGGTCGCCCTCCTCCACCACCCGGCCGTCGGCGAGTACCACGATGTGGTCGGCGTGCCGCACGCTGGAGAAACGGTGCGAGATGAGCAGCGAGGTCACCCCACGGGTCAGCGCCACGAACCGGGAGAAGAACGCCGCCTCGGCCCGCACGTCGAGCGCGGCGGTCGGCTCGTCCAGGACGAGCAGCCGGGCACCGCACTCCACCCCGTAGAGGGCGCGGGCGATCGCCACCCGCTGCCACTGTCCACCGGAGAGGTCGACGCCGTCCGGGTAGGTGCGCGACAGCGGCGTCTCCAGGCCGGCGGGGAGCCCGTCGAGCAGGTCGGCCAGGTCGGCGCGGTGCAGGGCCCGCCGGATCCGGTCCGGGTCGCGCGGCGCGTGCACGGCACCGAAGGCGACGTTGTCGGCGATCGACAGCTCGTACCGGACGAAGTCCTGGAAGACCACGCCGATCTGCCGGCGCCAGGCCGCGACGTCGAAGTCGCGGATGTCGACGCCGCCGAACCGGACGGTCCCGGCGGTCGGTTCGTGCAGCCGGGCGAGCAGTTTCACCAGGGTCGTCTTGCCGGCTCCGTTGAGGCCCACCAGGGCGGTGCAGCGGCCCGCCGGCAGCGTCAGGTCCAGGTCGGTGAGCACGTCGTGCCCACCACCCGGGTAGCCGAACGTGACCCGGTCGAACCGGACGGTCGGCTCCGCCACGTCGGCCGGATCCGGCCCGTCGGCGCGGGGGCGGCCGGCGTCGGGTCGGTCGCTGCGAACCCGGGCGGGCCCGGCCGGAGCGGCGGCGACCGGCGGGAGGGCGGCCGGGCCGGCGACCGGCGGGAGGGCGGTCGGCCTCATCGCGTGCTCGAACCGCGCCACGGCACCGGCGACGAGCATGCCGAACTGGCTCGGCGAGTCCGCCTCGGGGTAGTACTCGCCGAGCAGCAGCGCCGCGACCGTCGCCTGGAGGGCGAGCGCCAGCTCGGTGAGGGTGATCCCGGCGGTCGCGGCGTCCGCGATGGCCGTGAAGACCCCGACCGCGATCACCAGCCCGACCAGCGTGTACCCGAGATAGGGCCAGAGATAGACCCGGCGGCGGGCCCGCCACACCGGCGCCAGCCAGTCCCGGTAGGTGCGCTCGTAGCGTTCGGCGAGCCAGCTGCCGAGCCCGAACACCCGCAGCTCCTTGGCGGCCCCCGGCCCGAGGACGAGCCCGCGCAGGTAACGCCCCCGCCGGATCAGCGGGGTCACCGCCACCCACACCTGCGAGTACTTCCGCAGGCCGCCGCGCTGACCGTACCGGAACAGCAGCGTGGTGACCGCCAGCAGCACCGCCGGGAGCCAGCCGACCACGACGCCGACGAGCAGCGCGAATCCGGCCAGCCGGACGTACCGGGCCAGCAGGGCGAGCAGCCCGGCACAGCCCATCCCCGGTGTCTCCCAGTTGCTCTCCAGCCGGCGGGCCGCGTCCGCGAGGGCGTCCAGCGCCGCCGGATCCTCCATCCGGGCGATCCCGGTGCCGCCGAGCGCCGCACCGATGACCCGGTCGTGCACGGCACCGTCCACCCGCAACCGGACGAGTTCGCCGAGCGCGACCTGCACCGGCGTGAGGGCCTGCTGGGCCAGGAACAGGGTCGCCGCCACCGCGAACGCCGAGAGCAGCCCGGTCGCGGCCGGCGAGTTCGGGCCGGCGTCGATCGCCGCCGGAAGCCGCCCGACCATGACGCTGCTCGCGACGACGAACGCCACCGGCAGCACCCCGAGGGCCAGGTTGACGCCGATCAGGGCGCCGACCAGCCCCGGGCCGGCCGACCGCAGCTCGCCGAGGAGCAGCAGGCGCGGCCGGACCGCCTCCGCCCGCCAGCTCACCGGGTCGCCCCGTCCAGCGCCGGCAGCGCCGACCGCAACCGGTAGGCGTACGGCAGCGCCCGGAGGAAGAGCCGGACCTCGTCGCGGACCCGCGCGTGCACGCCGGCGGCGAACCGGGTACCCGCCGCAGCCCGGCTCCGCTGGTCGGGCGGTTGGTCGGCGGGCACCGCTGCCAACCCGAGTTCGGTGTCGATCTCGCCGATCAGTCGACGGGTCCGGGCCGCCTTCGCGGTGACCCGGCCGGCGAGTTCGACCGCCGTCGTGGCGCCGTCCGCGAGGACCGGACCGGCCCAGCGGCCGTCGGACCAGCCGGCCTCCCGCTCCAGTACGGCGATCGCGGCGGCCCGCTCGTCGGCGGTCAGGGTACGCAGTCGTCGCCGGGTCGACCTGACGTCCATGAACGCGATGATTCCCTCCGGGACGAGTACCTGCACGCAGGCGGTGAGCACCGGTGCCGGCAGTGGGCGGCGCTCCCGCAGCAGCCGGGCGGCGGTACGCAGCAGCGCGGCGGCCGGGGTGGCCTGGTCGGCGTACCAGCGGGACCGCAGCCGGGTCAGCGCCCGCCCGGCCGCCGGCACGCCGATCCGGGCCTCGACGGTCGAGAGGAACCGCAGGTGCGCCACGGCCCGCCCCCGGTACGCCAACCCGTCCCGGAACAGCTCGGCGGCGAGCCGCGCGGTCGCGTCGGGCAGGTCCTCGTCGAGCCGGGCCAGGCCGTAGCGGCCGAAGGCGTCCGGGTCGAATCGGTCCGGTGAGGTCTCCGCGTACCCCCGCCGCACCTCTTCGAGCAGCCGGTTGACCAGGTCGCCCTCCCGTTCCTGCCGGTGCGCCAGGAACGGGCCGGTGTGCCGTGGCCCGCGCTCGTGCAGCAGGAAGGCGGCACCGGACTCGCGCGGCCGCAGCCGCCCCCCGGTGCTGACGAACAGGCTGAGCGCGAGCGCGAAGTCCTCGTTGCGTCCGTGCCGGACCGCGAACTCGACCCCCTCGTCGGTGCCGCTGGTCACGAACGCGCCGCCCCGGAACTTCCGAGGCCCCCCGGCCAGCGCCGCCTGCCGGACGTGCCGCACCGGCGGATCGCTGTCGCAGACGTCGATGCTGCGCTCCGAGGCCACGAAGAACCGTTCCAGCAGCAGCGCACTGCGTCGGTCCGGATGTCCGGTGTACGCGGCCGAGACCAGGGTCGGTTCGGTCTCCTCCAGGATGCCGAGCAGGTCGGTGGGGTACGCCCGCAGTGCCGCCCGGGTCGTCCGGCCGGTCAGCCGCCCGGCGAGCAGCCGCCCGGCCGGCAGTGCGCCGCCCCGCTCCCCGGTCGGGGCCGTACCGGCATCCGGCCGGGCGGTCCGCTCGACGTCGCGTACCACCGCCTCGGCGGCGCGGCGCTGCTCGGGGAGCGGGACGTCGAGCGCCGCCGGCCGTACGTCGTCGTCGCAGACCAGTACCCGCCGGCCGGCGGCGGAGAGGATCGCCCAGTTCCGCTGTTCGGCGGCGGACCCCGCCCAGGTGCCGTCGGCCCGCCAGGCGCCGAGCAGTCGGTCGAGGACCGGCCGGTCGACGTCCCCGCCGGGAAGGCTCCGCTCGAACGCGGCCCGCACGGCGTGCTTCTCCGCCGGCCCGACGTAGCGGATCCGCAGGCCCGCCGATCCGGCCTCGTGCACCACCGACCGGACCCGGGGCCGGTGCACCGGACCGGAGTCGTCGTAGACCACCACCTCGACGTGTTGCCGCCCGAAGCGGCGCAGGTTGTCGTGCAGGGCGGCCAGGCAGCCGGCGAGGGTGTCGGGGCGGTCGTGGGTGATCACGGCGATCCGGTCGATCCGCCCCGGCCACGCCTGGTACGGCACCGCCCGCCCCGCCACGACCCGGTCCGCGAGGTCGTGCACGAGCGACCGGGGCAGCGCCGGAGTCACCGTCGAGGCGTCGCTGAGCCGGTATTCCCGGCCGCCCCGGGGCGTCACGAAGAGCTGCCGCCCGCCGTACAGGGCAAGCTGGTCGAGCAGCACGAACAGCTCGGCGGCGACGCGGGCGTCGGGTACCCGGACCATCGCCTCGCCGCGCGCACCCGCCAGCAGCTCCACGGCCTCGCCGTGGTCGCGCAGTCGGGTCGTCAGCTCGGGTGCGAGCACGCCGGCCAGGCAGGTCCAGCCCCGGATCCGCCGCAGCACCGCGTTCACCAGCGCGGCGTGCGGGGGTACCGGCGATCCGGTCACCGTCATCGCCGCGCCGTGCCCCGACCGGCCGGCGCGGCCGCCGCACCGCCCCAGGCGACCGGGTCCTCCGGCGAGAGGCAGGCCGGATGACTGAGCAGGGCGCGATAACTCTCCATACTGGACGAGACCGCGTGCTGGGCGACCGGCGGCAACGTGCGGGGATCGCACGGCACCGGGCGGGACGCGTAGAGGCGGGTCGCCGTCCAGGCGCGGCCGACCCACCGGCGTCCCTCGTCGCGGTCCAGGCCCTCCTCGAACCACCGGCCCGGCGGCTGCCACGGCCCGGTCACCATGCGCTCGTCGAAGCGGACCGCCAGCCGGTCACAGACCTCCGCGATCCGTCGCGGCCGGCTCTGTAGGTCGCCGAAGTCGACGACGGCGAGTCTGCGGACGCCCGCCCGCGTCAGCGCGGCGACGAGGTCGACCGCGCGGAGCCAGCAGAGCACGCCGACCCGGAAGATGGCCCGGTTGAACCACTCGGTGTCCGAGGCGCAGCCCTGCCGCTGCGGCTGCACGTCGTAGAGGTCGCCGATCAGCCGGTGCACCGGACGGAAGTCGCGGGTCCGCCGCAGGTAGGCCAGCACGTCCTGCCAGCAGCCGCGCACCCCGGAGCGGACGATCGGGAAGTCGGCGCAGGCGGCGACCGCGTACCGGTCGAGCAGCCGGGCCGTCTCCCGCCGTCCGACCGGGACGCCGGTGCGTTCGACCAGCTTGTCGCGGAGCAGTTCCCGGTTGCCGAGTACGGCGAGCAGCTCCGAGGCGACCTGTTGCACCGGGTCCCGGACGACGACCAGGAACCGGTCGTACGGGGCGAAGAGCTCGTCGGGATGGTCGGGCAGGAACGCGGCCTGCTCCTTGACGTACGGCAACCGGCCCGGCGCCTCCCGCTCGACCTCGCGCAGGGCCCGGAACAGCCCGTCCCGGCCGTCCTCCAACAGTCGGGACCGGAGTACCGCGGCGACGTCCGGGCTCTGGCCCATCATCCGGGCGACCGCGTTGGAGCCGCCGCGCGGCACCGAGATCTGTAGGACCTTCGGGCTCATCGGCCCACCGCCGGCGGGCACAGCCATGGTGCGTCGCACACCCGTCTCACGCTCCCCCGTGACACCCGCGCGACGGCCTGACCGGCGTCGGCGGCAAACACCGAGACGATCTATGCGAGTCTATGTACCCCGTTCGACGTCCGTCCATGCGTTAAGCTCCGGTCACATGGCCGTCGATGATCGGAAGTCCCCCGGGTCCGCCGCCGAGGAGCCCGTGCTGTCGGCCGCCGTGATGACACACCCGAGGCGGCTACCCCAGGCCCGCGCGGTCGCGGCCGGTCTCGCCCCGCTGGATGCCGCGCTCGCCGTCGACCCGGAGCCGGACGGGCCGCCGAGCACCGTCCGCAGCGCCCGGCTGGCCTACGCCGCCGTCTCCCCGGCGGCCACCCACCATCTCGTGGTGCAGGACGACGTCCGGCTGCCGGCCGGCTTCGCGACCGCGGCCCGGCAGAGCCTGGCCCGGCAGCCCCGGGCGGCGGTCAGCTACTTCGTCGAGTGGGGCTCCCGGACCGCGTCGCTGGTCCGGTTCGCGGCGCTGACCGGCGCCTCCTGGGTGCCCATGGTGAATCCGTACGTGCCGACCCAGGCCCTGGCGCTACCGGCCGAGACGGCGCGCGATTTCGCCGCCTTCCTCTCGACCCAGCCGGAGACCGGCAGGGCCGACGACGAACTCGCGCTGGACTTCCTCCGTCGGGCCGGAGTGCCGTGCCTGGTGACGGTGCCGAACCTCGTCGAGCACGACGACCGGTCCAGCCTGATCGGCAACCACGACCACGGCGTGCGGCTCTCCGCCTGCCTCCTCCCGGACGGTCCCGGGACGGCCGGCGAGACCGCGCCGCTCACCGGGCCGGTCCTCGACGTGCCGCCGATGCTGCCCTTCCTGGCCTGGACCGACGGCACCGCCACCACCATCGACACCACGGACGGCTCCTACTCGACCCGGCTGCCCACCGGCCGGGTGCTCGCCGCCGAGGGCTGGGACGAGACCGGGCTGACCGGCGCCTACCGGGCGGCCGTCGACGGGATCCCGGCCGGCGACACGGTGCGCGCCGAGATCGGCGACCGGCACCTCTACGCGCTCTGGCAGACTTCGGTGGCGATGGGAGCGGTACTCCGCAGCACCTGGCCGGGCACCGCCGCGCGGCTGGCGGCCCGCCTGGAGACCCCGCTGGTCGAGCGCGCCCTGCGCACCATGGGCCCGGGGGCACTGCGGACGTTCCACGACTTCGACCTGTTGACCGGCCGCGAGGAGGAGTTGGCCGCGCTGGTCCGCACCGGCCTCCGGCACGGCGCCGCGAGGCCGTCGGGCTGACCAGCGCGGCACCGGCGCCGCGAGGCCGTCGGGCTGACCAGCGCGGCACCGGCGCCGCGAGGCCGTCGGGCTGACCGGCGCGGCAGCGGCGCCGCGAGGCCGTCGGGCTGACCGGCGCGGCAGCGGCGCGCGCGGCGAGGCCGTCGGGCTGACCGGCGTGGCAGCGGCGCGGCGAGGCGGTCGTTCGCTACCGGCTGCGCCGGGCGACCCGCACGCCGTAGGCGATCGTGCCGACGACGAGCAGCACGCCGATGAGCTGGAGGCCGGGCGAGTCGTCGGCTCCCCCGTACAGCACGGCGGCGACGCCGAGGGCGACGACGAGCAGGGCGACGACGACGAGGACGTACTTCATGGGTTCTCCGTTCCGGGGCCGGACCCTCCGCCGATCCCGACGGTGCGCCGGTCGACGTGGTCGGTCTGTTCGGTGTGTTGGGCGCCTGGCAGGCGGGCGGCGCCACGACGGTTCATTCCTCGACCCACTCGAGCAGGTCACCGGGCTGGCAGCCGAGCACCCGGCACATGGCCTCCAGGGTGCTGAACCGGACGGCCTTGGCCCGGCCGTTCTTCAGCACGGCCACGTTCGCCGGGGTGAGCCCGACCCGCTCGGCGAACTCACCGACGCTCATCTTGCGCTTGGCCAGTTCGACGTCGATGCGCACGACGATGGGCATCAGATCACCGCTTCCATGTCGGTCCGCAGTGTGGTGGCCTGTCGCAGCAGCGCACGCATCACGACCATCAGCAGCCCGAGCACGGCGACACCGATCGACATCAGGAAGAGCAGCAGAGGTAGCCCGGGGTCGTCCGACTTGAAACCGACGTAGAGGAGCACGCCGACCAGGACGATCCAGGCGGCGGCGATGGCCCAGAGGATCGCGTCCACCCAGGCCAGCGACGCCTCACTGAAGATGCGGTCGTTCTTGACCATGGTGAGCAACTTCCAGGTGGCCACGATCACCACCTGGACGCAGAGCACCCAGAAGACCGAGACGGCGGTCATCGGCCACCTCAGGTACGCGAGTTCCGGGGACTGCTCGGCCATGTACGCGAACTGTCCGGGCAGCGAGAAGGTCTGGAACATGACCAGCACCCCGAACAGCAACACCAGGAGGACTCGGAGTGGGGCGACCGCTCGATGTTCGGTAAACATGCATCGACTATCACTCGCTACCTATCGAATGTCAATAGGCTTGGAGTCGTCCGGGCGCCGGGGAACGGTCGACAGGGTGTGGGAGGGGCCGGCCGACGACGTCGTACTCCACCAGCACCGGGGCGTGCTCGGAGCCGGTTCGGGAGCTGAAGGGGTCACCGGGGGGCCGGGCGGCGTCGACCCCCGCCGGACCGGGGAACGGCGGCGACGCTCGCCGCGCCAGCCGGCCGGAGGTCAGATCATCCCCGCGGTGGTGCCGGTACCGCGGTGAGGTGTTTGGTGATGCGCAGCAGCACCCGGTCGGGCGGGCCGGGGACGAAGACGGCGGTGTCGGCGAGCGCGGCGATCAGGGGCAGTCCACGGCCGCCGACCGTGAGCGGGTCGGGAAGACCGGCACGCAGCCCGGCGCGGTCCGGGGTGCTGCCCCGGTTGCCGACCTCGATCAGGCAGGCGTGCTCGTCGATCACGATGGTGATGTCGACCGTGCTCTCCGGCTCGGCGTGCACCACCGCGTTGGCGCATGCCTCGCTGATGAGTACTGCGAGGTGCCCGCAGGCCTCCTCGGTCGCGTCGGTCAGGCTCAGCAGGGTGGTGAGGACGTGACGGGCGCGGGTCACCGGGGACGGCTGCCGCGGAAGCGACAGCGTCGTGGTCACGCGCATTCCGCAGCTCCTTCTCGGTCCAGCCGTGACCCCGCTGGACCTGGGTCACAGGCTGGCCGGGATGTACAGGTCGTGATTGTGATCAAAACTACCCGAGGTTGCCGAGCTGAAACGGTCAGGGTGCCGACTCACGGTACGGCTCGCCGGCGGCGGTTCGGCCGTCGGCCGCATAGGGTGGGTTCGGATCATCGGAGTGGGGAGGCTGTCGTGAATCTGCTGGTGGCGGTCCGGCCAGGCCGGGGTTGCACCGTACTGGAGGTGGCCGGTGACCTGGACATGGCGACGTCTCCACAGCTGCGCGACAGCCTGCAACAACTCGTCGACGCAGGGCACCGCCAGGTGGTGGTGGACCTGTCCGGGGTCGGATTCATGGATTCCAGTGCGCTGGGCGCACTGGTGGTGATGTTCAAGGCGTTCCGTGACCTCGGCGGCCGGTTGTGCGTCGCCGCGGTGCAGCCGGCGGTGCGGAGCGTGCTGACGATCACGTCGGTCGACCAGGTGCTCCGCGTCTACGACAGCGTGCAGGCGGCTGAGGACGACGTGCCGACCGAGGACGGCACCGCACGCGGGTAGCACGGGCACCCGGGTGGCACCGGCACGGGCACCGCACCCGGGATGGCGCGCGGGCAGCCGGGGCGGTACGGCAGCCGGGGCGGTACGGCAGCCGGGGCGGTACGGCAGCCGGGGCGGTACGGCAGCCGGGACGTCAGTCGGGCAGCGGCGTGCTGACCCGGGTCTGGTCGGCCCCGGCGCTGGTTCGCCGGTTCTCGCCGTGCCCGCCGTGCCAGTCGAGGATCAGCAGGGTGGCGTCGTCGGCCAGGGTCGGTCCGCTGACCTCGATCACGGCATCGGCCAGCGCCCGGACGGCCTCGCGCGGGTGCAGTTCGACGAACGACCGCAACAGGGCCGGCAGGTCGAGGCTGGCGGCGTTGCGCTCCCGCATGCCGTCGGTGAGCACCACCAGCCGGTCACCGGGTCGCAGCGCGAGTTCACCGGCGCGGTAACCGGCCTCGGCGAACATGCCGAGCGGGAAGTTGCCCGGCAGCGGCAGCGGCCGGGTGGCACCGTCGCGGACCAGCAGCGGCGGCACGTGTCCGGCGTTGACCAGGGCGCAGACCCCGGTGCGCAGGTCGAGCCGGCCGAGCAGCGCGGTGATGTAGCTGCCGGGCACGATGGCGTCCTCGGCCACGGCGGCGTTCGCGGCCTCGGCCTGCTCCACCAGGCCAGCCGCGCGGCGGCGGCTGTTACGCAGGCTGCCCACGCCCAGGGTGGCGGTCAGCGCGCTGGTCACCCCGTGTCCCATCGCGTCGGTGACGCTGAAGTGCAACAGGTCGCGGGCGAGGCTGTAGTCGAAGGTGTCCCCGCCGATGCTGGCGGCCGGTTCGAGCCAGCCGGAGAGGGTGAAGGCACTGGCCTCACAGGTGAACGCGCCGGGCAGCAGGCGGCGCTGGATCTCCGCCGACAGGGTGAACGGGGTGGTGCGCTGCCCCCATTCGAAAAGGTCGGTGTGCCGCCGGTTGGCGATCACCACGAAGGCCAGCGCGTGCGCCGTACGGGCGATCTCCGCCAGCGCGGCCTCGGCGGGTTCCTCCGGCAGCACCATCTCCAGCAGGCCGATCGCCTCACCCCGGTCGGTCACCGGCGCCAACACCGTCCAGCCGTCGGGCTTCCCGGCGACCTGCACCGTCTGGCTGCGTAGCGCCTGCTCGGCGGGACCGCCGTCGAACGGCATCACCGTGGCGGTCTCGTCACCGTTGCGGCGCCCCTCGCCGGTGCCCCCGATCGGCACGTGAGCCAGCCGAACCAGCGCCCGGCCGCTGAGGTCCGCGATCAGGAACGTGACCGTACGCGCCCCGAGCGCCATACCAAGTTCCCGGGTGACCGCCTCGACCGCCTCGACCGGCGAGGCGTTCTCCGCCGCCTCCAACAGGTCGGCGAGAACCTGCCCTCGACTAGTCTGCACGCCGGAAGCCTACGAGACCGACCGCGACGGGTTCGACGACCCTGCAACCGGAGGCAGTCGGGCCGGAGGTGGGGTGCCGGCACGCCCGGCCAGCGATCGGCGCATCGAGTCGACCAGCGCCCGGGCGGAGTCGGACCAGCGCGGCACCGGGAAGCCGGCGGCGGCCGGCGGCAGCGTACCGCCCAGCGCGGCGCCGACCAGTTCGGTCAGCCGGCCGGCGTCGGCCAGCGGATAGAAGTGCGCGTGCCCGTCGACCGTCTCGCGCAGCGGCGCGATGTCGGTGCAGATCACCTCGCAACCACAGGCCAGCGCCTCCAGCGGGCCGAGGTGGTTGCCCTCGTTGCGGGAGGCGACCAGCAGGGCGGCGGCACCGGAGTAGAGCGCGGCCAGCGTGTCGTCGTCGACCCTGCCGGTGAAGACCACCGAGCCGGCCGCGGGCGCGTCGCGGAGCAGCGCGACGACCTCCGCACGCGCCTCGGCGTACCCGCCGACCACGACGAGCCGGGCGCCGGCCGGGAACCGGGGCGCGGCGTCCAGCCAGCGGGCGAGCAGCCAGTCGAACCGCTTGATCGGACCGGCGAGCCCGACGTAGAGGCAGTACGGGCCGGAGAGCGCGTATTCGGCCCGCACGGCGGCCACCTCGGCGGCGGGGCGCCGGTGGAACGTCTCCGTGCGGACCGCGCACGGCACCAGGTCGATCCGGTCGGCCGGGACACCGAGCAACTCCACCAGGTCGTGGCCGGTCGCCCGGGACACCGCCACGATCCGGGTGGCATCTGCCGCGAGCACCCGGTTCAACGCCCGGAAGTAGCGCTGGAACGGCCCGCCTCGCCCGTCGTCCCAGTCGGCGAGCGCGGCGAGTTCGGCCTGGACCGCCGTCCACTGCGCGGCACCGAAGTGCCGGACGAACTGCTCCCGGCCGTAGTCGTGCTCGGGGAAGCGCAGCCGGGTCAGGTCGTGCACGGTGAAACTGTACGGAACCGGACAGTGCCGGTCCACCGTGTAGTGGGTGGTGTGGTAGAGGTCGAATCCGCCCCTCTCCAGCAGGCCGCGCAGTTCGGCGCTGCGGCGTACGAAGCCGTCCGGCTCGGTGGCCACGAGCAGCCGTACCGGTGCCGTCCCGACCGCCTCCCGCGCCGACGTGACCTGCACCGGGTCGACGAAGGCGGTCAGCCGTGGCGTGTCGCCGGCCCCGGCCGACACGGCCAGCTCGCGCAGCAGGTTGGTGCCGTAGCGGGCGATCCCGGTCTGCTGGTTGGCGCGAACATCGACAAGGATTCGCGTCATGCCGCCTCCCCCGCACCGTACGTCTCCACCGGATCAGTCGATGTCGACCGATGTAGTCAGATGATTACATGACGAAGTGGACCTCGACGACTACTTCGTTTTCGGTGCCGCCGGACCGTACCGGCGCAACGAGGTGTTCACCGACCGGGAGGACTACACCCGGATGCTGTTGAACCGGGCCCGGGACCTGGCGGCCGAGCCGCTCGGCACGGCGGACCTGCTTGACTTCGGCCGGCCCGCGCAGAACGTGATCGTGATTCACGGCCAGGGCGGCATCGGCAAGACCACACTGGTCAACCAGTTCTGCGCCGAGCTGACCGGGTCGTCCGCACCCGAGTTGCCGAAGCGGCGAATGGTGGCCAGTTTCGACTTCGCCGACGGCAGCAACCTCGGCTTCGAGACCGTCGTGCTGCGGGTCCGGGCGGCGCTGGGCAGGCTCGGCCGGCCGTTCACCGCCTTCGACACCGGCCTCTCCGTCTACTGGGAACTCAAGCACCCGGGCGTCAGCCTGACCGACTTCGTCGAACGCAGCGGCTTCCTCGGCCAGGAGGACCGGGAGCAGACGGCGCAGCAGATCGCCGGGGTCGTCGACGAACTGCTCGGCTCGGTGGCGGTGGTGGAGGTCGGCTACCGGATGGCCTCCGGGCTGGTACGCCGGTTGCGCGAGGCCACCGAGGTACGCCGGCTCCAGCGCGAGTTCCCGCCGTTCGCCCTCATCCTCAAGGAGAACGACCCGGACCGGATGCTCGGCTACCTGCCGATCCTGCTCGCCTGGGACATCGAGCGGATCCGGGCCAGACGGCCGGCGCTGGCCGTCTGCCATCTGGACACCTTCGAGGCCGTGCAGGGACTGCCCCGGGAGAAGGGGCTGCTGGAGGACCTGCTCGCCCGGATGGTCTACCTCATGCCCAACGTGCTCTTCGTGGTGACCAGCCGGCGCCCGCTGCGCTGGCACGACCCGGTCCGCGCGGTCACCCTGACCTACGGCGGCACCCAGCGCTGGCCGCGTCTCGCCGGGGCGGACGGGCGCGGCGACCAGCACGCCCTCGCCGGGCTCACCCCCGACTACGCCGACACCTTCCTGCGGGAGCGGCTGACGGTCGCCGACGGGGAACCGGCGATCGAGGAGGCGGTACGCCGGCGCATCGTCGACGCCTCGGCGGGCTCCCCGCTCTATCTGGAACTGTCGGTCAGCCAGTACCGCAGCGCGGCGCTGCGCGGAGAGCGGCCGGACCCGGCCCAGTTCGGCGGTCCGCTGCCCGAGCTGGTCCTGCGGATCATGCGCGACCTCTCCCCCGCCGAACGCAACCTGCTGCGCGCCTCGGCACTGCTGGCGGCGTTCGACGCCGACATCCTCCGCGCGGTGCTGCCGGACGTGGCGATGGCGACGATCCACCGGTTCCTCACCAACAGTTTCGTCCGGCACGCGGCGGGCACCTGGCCGGAGTACCGGATCCACCAGACCCTCCGGCAGAGCATCAACGCCTGCGACGAGTACACCGACGACGGCTGGGTCGGCGCCGAGCGCGCCGAGCGGGCGGCCCGGGCGACGGCCCGGGTCACCGAACTCGGCCTGGAGGTGTGGCGATCCGACGACGGCGACACCGTGGTCTCCGCGCAGCGCAGCCAGTGCGCGGTGGCGGCGATGCTGCTGGTCCTACAGGCGGCGGTCGAGCACGAGCTGCTCCCGGACCGGCTGGGTGATCTGACCTACACGCTCAGCCAGCTCGGTCACTGGCAGGTGCTGGCCGCGCTGCCGCCCGCCGACGGTGCCGCGCCGGCACTGCGCCGGCTGGTCGAGGCGGCCCGGCTGGCGTCCACCGCGCAGGTCGACGCCCGCCCCAGGTACCAGCGCCTCAAGACGCTGGCGCAGGCGCCGTGGCAGCACCCCTACGACGCGTACGTCGCCTACGAACTCGGCTCGCTGACCCAGTCGACCGGCCACCACGCCGAGGGCGACGCGTTCTTCGCCTCCCTGGAGCAGGCCGGTCCGCTGCTGCGCAGCGCCGGTGCGTGGGGCCGGGCCGGGGTGGCGCTGCGCCGCAGCCGGCTGGCCGAGGTGCTCGGCTACGCGCCCCCGTCGGCCGGCCAGCCGCTGGAGGACGCCCGGACCTGGGACCTGCTCGGTCACGTCTACCAGCACGGCGGCGACTTCACCCGGTCGGCCGGCTTCTTCCGGCAGGCCCTCGACCAGGCCCGGGCCACCGGCGCGCCGCTGTGGGGGGCGCGGGCGGCCCGGCACCTGGCCCTGGCCACCATGTGGACCGACCCGGAACTCGCGGCGTCGATGCTGCCGGAGGCCCGGGAACTCAACCAGTCGCTGGGTGACCTGATCGGGCTCGCCCAGTGCGACCTGGCGGCGGCGGTCGCGGCGGCCGCCCGGGGCGACCGCGCGGAGGTGGACGAGCTGCTCGCCCGCGCCCACCGGCTGACCGAGGAGTCCGGGGTGGTCGGCCAGCTGCTGCCGGTCGACGCGATCACGGTACTCGCGGCGCTCGCGACCGACCGCCCGGAGCTGGCCCGGACCGCGGCGGCCGCGCTCGCCGCCGACGCCCGGGCCGACCAGCTCGCCCCACCGGTCTGGGCGGCGGTCGCCGGCCTCTGGCTCGACGACGACGAGCTGCACGACTTCGCGGCGGTCGGCTGGTACGACTCGGCCGAGCTGGCGCGGGAACGCTGGCGCGGACCGCTGCGGATGCTCCGGGCCCGGCGGGCATCGGCCGAACCAGGTGGATGAGCAGCAGGTGGACGAGCGGCAGGCGGACGAGCGGCCGGCAGGCGAGCGGCCGGCAGGCGAGCGGCAGGCGGACGAGCGGCCGGCAAGCGAGCCACCGGCGGATGAGTGGTCGGCGGGCGAGCCACCGGCGGGCGAGCGGCGGGCGAGCGTGCCGCCCTGCGGGCCGCTCGACCTGAGCGACGCGGCGACGCCGTCGGCCGGCGAGCTGCCGGGCGAGGTGGTCGACGCGCTGGTCCGGGCGGCGGCGCGCAGCCCCGCCTACGACGGTCCGGCGCCGGACCGTACCGGCGTGGCCGTGGTGCCGGGCCGCCGTACCCTGATCAAGGTGCAGCACCGTCGGCACGAGACGCTGGCGGTCTGCCTCGGCTACGAGCGGGTACGCGTCGCCGCCGGCATCCCGGCACCCGCCCTGCTCGACCACGGCGAGATCCTGGCCGGCGGCGAACGCCGGTGGTGGACCGTGCTGGAACGGGTACCGGGGTCGCACGGCGGCGCCGGTCCGCTGCTGCCCCGCCGCCAGCGGGCGGTCTGCGCGGCGATGCGCCGCTGGCACGACCGGGCACCGGTGCTCGGCCGTCGGCTGGACGCCCCGGGCACCGCCGCGATGTTCTTCGGCGAGATCCGGCTGCGCGACCCCGCGTGCGCGCTGCGCCTGGTGGCGGCGCTCGACCGGGCCTGCCACGGGGCGCCGATGACGGCGATCCACGGCGACATGGCGGTCGGGCACAACGTGCTGTTCACCGGTAGCCGGCTGCGGGCCGTGCTCGACCCGGGCGCCATCCAGGTCGGGCCGCCCATGCTCGACCTGGCCTGGTGCATCGCGGTCGACCTCGGTCTCGGCGGCACCGTGGAATCGGCCGTCGCCGGTTACGGCGCGGGGGTCGACCACGAGCAGCTCGACCGGCTGCTGCCGCTGATGCTGGCCCGACGCCGGTTCGACCTGCTCAACCAGCGCCGCCCGGCGGCCGCCCGACGGCTGGCGGTGCAGTTGCGGGCCCGTCGGCCGGAGCTTTTGACCTGGCTGCCGGCGCCGGATCCGATGCCGTCCGGTACGCACCGCTGACCGCGCCGTGCCGAGGCTCGACCGCTGGCAGCCGTACCGTACGCGCCAGGCCCTCGCGGAGCGGAACCGGCCGCCACGCCGGCAGCAGCGCGCGGAGCCGACGGATGTCGGCGACCACGGCCGGGCTGTCCGACACCCGGGTACGGGCCGGATCGCGCGCGACCGTGCCGGAGAGCCCGAGCACCTCCAGGATTCCGGCCACCACCTCCCGGCCGGTGCTGCCCCGACCGGTGCCGACGTTCACCCGGCCGGTGGCGCCCCGGGTCAGCAGCGCCACGACCGCGTCGGCGGCGTCCTCGACGAAGACGTAGTCGCGTACCGTCCGCAGGTCGCCCAGGTGCAACCCGCCACCGGCCCGGGCCTGGGCGATCGTCGTCGGGACCAGATGGTCGGCGGTCGGAGCCGGGCCGTAGAGGTTGAAGAGCCGGACCGAGAGCGCGGCCACCCCGTGCCGGGCCGCGTGCCGGTGCACCAGCCGCTCCCCGGTCAGCTTGGTCTCGCCGTAGACGGTGCACGGCGCGCACCGGGAACGTTCGGAGAGCGGCCCGGTGGAGTCGGCGTAGACGGCCGCGGAGGAGGCGAAGACGAACCGCCGGGGACGGTGGGCCCGCCAGGCGGCGAGCAGGCTGGCCGTACCGGAGACGTTCACCCGGGCGGTCTCCTCCGGATCGCGCTCGCAGTCCGGGATGAAGTGCTTCGCCGCCAGGTGGACCACGGCCCAGGGCCGTACGGCACGGTGCAGCTCGGCCACCGTGTCGGCGTCGCAGATGCTCACCCGGTGGTGCACCACCCCGGCGTCGTCGGCGAACGCGTGCAGCCGGCGCAGCGTGCCCGCGCTGCCGTCGTCGAGGATGGCGACCGACTGGCCGGCGGCACGCAGCCGCCGGACCACGGCGATGCCCAGAAAGCCGGCTCCGCCCGTGACGAGCACCGGAGAACCGGCGACGGTCACCGGGCGGGCCGTGCTGGCGCGACCCGGCCCCATGCCAGGAAGGATAGATGGCCATGCATTCGTTCGCACCATGTCCAGTGAGGTGGCGGCGGTGATCCGGGTGCTGGTGGACGGGCGGATCGACGCTCCTGACGGCATCGGTCGCTACACCCGCTGCACCGTCGCGGCGCTGCGGTCCGCCGGTCGGGTCCGGCTCGACGTCCTGGCGCCGACCGGGACACCCCGGTACGGCTCGGCGGAGGCGGACGAGCTGCTCGACGCCGCCCGACGCTTCGACGCGGACGTGATCCACCTGTTCGACTACCGGATCCCGTGGCCCGATCCCGGCATCCCGCTGGTGGTGACCGTGCACGACGTCGTCCGGCTGCTCGATCCCGGTCTCTGCTATTCGGACCAGGCGTTCGCCGCGCGGTTCGGTGCCGCCGACCTCGCGGCGCTGCGCCGGGCGGTGGCGGAACTGCGCGCACTGACCCCGCCGGCACCCGCCGCCCGGACGCGCCCCGCCTCGGCCCACGAGGAGTACTACGGCCTGATGATGGCGCACCTCGCGGCGACGGCGGCCCGGATCGTCGTACCGACCGAGACGGTCGCCGGGCAGTTCCGGGCCAGCGTACGGGCGGACGCGCCACTGCGGGTCAGCTCGTGGGGCAGCGACCATCTGCTGGCCGCACCGGCACCGCCGGACGGGGCGGTACCGCCGCTGCACGGGTTCGTCCTCTACGTCGGGCTGGCCCGGGCGCACAAGCGGATCGGTGCCGTGCTGGACGCGTACGCCCGGACGACCAGCCGGCGTCGCGGCGTACCGCTGGTCCTGGTCGGCGGCGACTTCGCGCCCGGCGGTACCGGTACCGGTGCCGATCAGGTCGCCGAGCATCCGGTCGGCACCGAGGCGGTGCTGCTCGGCGCGGTCGAGGACGGCGCGTTGCAGGCGCTGTACCGGCGGGCCGGCGCCGTGGTCAGTCTCTCGGCCAGCGAGGGTTTCGGGTTTCCGCCGATGGAGGCGCTGGCTGCCGGGGCGCCGGTGGTCGCCGCCGACATCCCCACCTACCGGGAGCTGCTCGGCGCGGCGGCGCGGCTGGTCGACCCGGACGACGTGGAGGCGACGGCCCGGGCGATCGACGAGTCCCTCGCCGCCGGTCCACCCCCGGCGGCGGCCGGTGTCGCTCCCCGGTCCTGGGCGACGCACGGGCGGACGCTGGTGGAGCTGTACCGCGAGGCGGTGCAGGAGCGGGCACGGTGAGGGGATCGGCTCGGGGCGCCGCCGGTGGTGCCGAACGGGCGTGCGCCACCCCCGCTCCCCCGGTGGCAGGATCTATCGGATGGAGCAGGTTCTGCCGTCCGAGGCCGCCGGGCTGCTCGCCCGGGCTCGTCGGGTCGTCGTCTTCACCGGTGCCGGGATGTCGGCCGAGAGCGGCGTACCGACCTTCCGGGACGACCTCACCGGGCTGTGGGCCCGCTTCGCTCCGGCGCGACTCGCCACCCCGGAGGCGTTCCACGCCGACCCGGACCTGGTGTGGGGCTGGTACGAGTGGCGGCGCGCCCGGGTACGCCGGGCCGACCCGAATCCGGGGCACTTCGCCATTGCCGCCCTCCAGGCGCTGGTCCCCGACACGGTGGTGGTGACCCAGAACGTCGACGACCTGCACGAGCGGGCCGGCTCCGCTTCCCCGGTGCACCTGCACGGCAGCCTCTTCGCCCCCCGGTGCATCGCCGAGGCCGCCCACCCGGCCGCCCTGACGGAGCCGGAGGACGCCGGGGCCGTCGACCCGGGCGAGGACGGCGGGGCCGTCGATCCGGGCGAGGGCGGCCGGCTGCCGCCGCCGCGCTGCACCCGCTGCGGTGCGCTGGTCCGGCCCGGCGTGGTGTGGTTCGGCGAGGCGCTCCCGGAGGCGGCGTTGAGCGCGGCGATCAGGGCCGCCGCCGGCTGCGACGTACTGCTGGCGGTCGGCACCTCCGGGGTCGTCTATCCGGCCGCCGAGATCCCCGGGATCGCGGCACGCTCCGGTGCCACCGTGATCCAGGTGAACCCGGAACCGACGCCGCTCGACCCGGTCTGCGCGATCAACCTGCGCGGAACCGCGGCCGAGGTGCTCCCCGCCCTCGTCGCCGCCGCCCGGCAGTACAGCGGAAGCATCTGATCCGCCGCGCGCGCTGCCCGGTGGTGTCACATGACGTAGGTGAGGCTGACCCAGAAGACCAGCGCGGAGGCGGCGAGCAGCCCGCCGAGGGTGGTACCGGTCATGATCAGCGCTGGGGCGATCCGGACCCGGTCCCGGAGCAACAGGTAGACGCCGATGGCGGCGATGAAGGCGATCACGGCGAGGTAGACCACGAAGAGGAAGCTCACGGTGACGACGGCCGCCGAGCCGGCGGCGGCCACACCGGCCCGGCGGGGACCGAGGTTGCGGCGGAAGACCGGATAGGCGACGGCGGCGGCGAAGAGGGCGACGAATCCCAGCACCGCCGGAAGCGCCACGCTGGCGAGGAGAAGCATCAGCAGGAAGCTCCCGGTGACGCCGACCGCGACGGCCACGGCGGCGTGACGCGGCCCGAGGGCGCGCGGTGGGACCAGGTAGCCGACGGCGCCGGCACAGACGGCGGTGGCGCCGATGAGGAGCGCGAGAGACGAGTCCACGGCCTGCCTTCCGATCCGGTGTGCTCGGACGATGGGAATCGTACGAAAGCCGCGCACCCCCGCAGGTCCCCGCCCGGGCGTCGCCGGCCATCCGGCACCGCACTCCCCGGCCGCGCACGGCTAGGAGACCGGTGCCGACCGGATCGCGAGTACGGCCTGCACGAGTGCGGCGTGGGTGAGGGTCTGCGGATAGTTGCCGAGGTGGGCGCCGGTCGCCGGGTCCATCTCCTCGGCGTAGAGACCCAACGGGCTCGCCCGGTCGAGGAGTGCCTGGAACAGCTCGACCGCCTCGGCCCGCCGCCCGGTGCAGGCGAGCGCCTGGACCAGCCAGAAGGAGCAGGGCAGGAAGGCCGCCTCGGAGCCGGGCAGGCCGTCCCGGCCGGGCGGGTAGCGGTAGAGCAGCGGACCGCCCGCGCCCAGGTCGCTCCGGATCGCCTCGATGGTGCGCTCCACCCGGGGCGAGCCGGCGTCCTCGATGCCGAGCAGTGGGAGTACCAGCAGCGCAGCGTCGACCTCCCGGGAGCCGTAGCCGCGTACGTAGTTGCCCCGCTCGGGGTCGACGCCGTGCACCCGCACGTCGTCGACGATCGCCTGTCGGGCGTCGCGCCAGCGTCGCCGCTGCCGGTCCGGGATCGGATGGGTCTCGGCGATCCGCAGCGCCCGGTCCAGCGCGAGCCAGCCCATCAGCTTGGAGTGCACCTGCTGGGTGGGGTGGCGCAGCTCCCAGATGCCGGCGTCGGGTTCCGGCCAGCGCCGGGCGACCACGTCGGCGAAGCCGCGTACCGCCCGCCAGGTCTCGGCGTCGAGGCGGTGTCCGGCCCGCGCGTAGACCCAGCCGGCGTCGACGACCCAGCCGTAGCCGTCGAGCTGGTGCTGGCCGGCGGCACCGTTGCCGACGCGTACCGGGATGCTGCCGGCGTAGCCGGGCCAGCCGTCGAGCTGCCGCTCCGCCGGCACCCGCAGCCCGTCCAGGGTGAACAGTGCCGGCAGGCGCGGTCGCTGCAACCGACTGGCCCGCAACAGCCAGGCGAGGAAGCCCCGGGCCTGGTCGGGCTTGCCGACGCCGAGGAAGGCAGCGATGCCGATGCTGGCGTCCCGGGGCCAGACGTAGCGGTAGTCCCAGTTCCGTACCCCGCCGGGCTGCTCCGGCAGCGAGGTGGTCGGCGCGGCGACCGGGGCATGCGACGGCGAGTGGGTCAACAGCCGCAGGGTGAGCAGGCTACGCGCGACCGCGTCCCGGAACGGCAGTTCGGGGTCGAGGTCGGCGACCCAGGTCCGCCAGTACGTCTCGTCGGCGCGCAGCAGTTCCCAGGCCGCCTCCGGATCCACCTGGACCAGTGGTTCCCGGTGGGCCACCACCAGTACGAAGGTGACCGGCCGGCCCGGGTGGACGGTGATCGGGGCCGGCCGGCCGGCTTCGACGACCGGCCCGGGAGCGCAGCTCAGCGAGACCGCGAGCCCCTTCCACTCGCAGACCCAGACCGGCCCGTGCCGTCGTGTCCGGGGCGGCCGGCGGCCGTCGCCGAGCCGGGGGTCGAACTCGACGACGGCGTCGGCGGGGCCGCCCTCGGCGTGGAGGCGCCGGACCAGCAGGGTCGTCGGCAGCAGTCGACCGGTGACCTCGGCGACCATCCCCTCGGTGAGGGTGAGGCGTCGCTCTCCGATCGCCCAGGTGGTCCGCAGGGTGGTGCTGTCCGGCCGGTACCGCCGCTCGACCAGCTCGGCGGGTCGGGCCGGGCCGATCCGGTAGGTGCCGGCCGCCGGACCGCCGACGAGCCTGCCGAACAGGGGCGCGCCGTCGAAGCGGGGTACGCACATCCAGTCGATCGCGCCGGCGCTGGAGACCAGGGCCGCCGTGCGGGTGTCGCCGAGCAGCCCGTAGTCCGCGATCGGCGGTGCCGGCCCGGCCGCGCCGACCGGGCTCATCGGGCCTGGAGGAGCAGCCCGAGGACGGCCCCGTAGAGGAGGTGCACGGCCACCGTGACCGTCGGGGTCTGCATCCCGTAGTTCAGGGCGAGCAGGCCGGGCGGCTCCAGCACCGCCGTACTGGCCGGGCCGGCCCTGGCCGAGGCCATCCGGGGATGTACGCCGGGCAGCAGCGGCAGCAGTACCGTCAGCGCGATGCCGACGTGCACCATGCCGAGCAGCGCGCCGAGCCACCAGGTGGCCCGTCCGAGCAGGGCGAACGTCGCGGCGTAGCCGAGCGCGAACCCCTGACCGGTCAGCAGGTGGATGAAGAACCCGGCCACCCGGGCCCGGTCGGGGTCCTCGGTGACCAGGGTGCCGAGGATCAGCGGCAGGTCGACCCGGGTGAGCCCGGCGAGCTGCGCGGCGATCATCGCCGCGGTGAGCGCGGCGGTGGCCACCACCCCGAAGAGTGCCCATCCCGCCCAGTCCATCTCAGCCGGCGCGGCCGACCGCCGGGACACGCCGGCCGGGCCCGGTCGCCGGGGCGCGTACCGGATCGACCATCGACCTGCCTCCTGGCTCCTGGCTCCTGGCTCCTGGGCGGGATCGCGGCGCAGCGGGGCGCCCGGCGCCTCGACACGCACCCGACCCGAATTCGTCCGGATATCTACCGTATGCGGCAGCGTGCTCCCGGACGGTACGGCTCGCCGGGCGAGCACCGGGGAACGGCAGCTCGGTCCGGCGAGCGAGTTACCGGGCGGCTCCGGCGCGGCGCTTGGTCCAGACGTCGAAGGCCACCGCGGCGAGGAGTACGGCGCCCTTGACCAGCATCACCCGCTCGCTCGGCGCGCCCATCAGCGACATGCCGTTGTTGATCACGCCCATGATCAGGCCACCGGTGATCGCCCCGACCACCTTGCCGACGCCACCCTGCACGGCCGCCCCGCCGATGAACGCCGCCGCGATGGCGTCGAGTTCGAAGGCGTTGCCGGCGGTCGGGCCGGCCTGGTTGAGCCGGCCGGCGAAGATGATGCCGGCGAGCGCGGAGAGCACGCCCATGTTGACGAAGATCCAGAAGATCACCGACTTGACCTTGACGCCGCTCAGGGTCGCGGCCTGGAGGTTGCCGCCGACGGCGTAGATCTGCCGGCCGAAGACGGCCCGGCTGGTCAGCAGCGAGTACGCCAGGATCAGCCCGGCGAGCAGGATCAGCACCCAGGGCAGGTTCTTGAACCGGGCCAACTGCACGATCACCGTCATCACCACGACGCCGGCCAGGGCGAGCTTGAGGACGAAGAGCGGCAGCGGCTCGACGGTCTGCTGGTAGCCGAGCCGGGCCATCCGGCCGCGCCACTGCACCAGCACGATTCCGGCCATCGCGGCGATCCCGACCAGCAGGCTGAACAGGTCGGCGCCGCCCAGCGGGCCGAGCCCGACGTTGCCGAGGTAGCCCTCGGTGAAGCCGTTGGCGAGGGTACGCACCGGGTCCGGGAACGGGCCGATGCCCTGGTTGCCGAGGACGGTCAGGGTGAGCGCCCGGAAGAGCAGCATGCCGGCCAGGGTCACGATGAAGGCCGGGATGCCGAAGTAGGCGATCCAGAAGCCCTGCCAGGCACCGATCAGCCCGCCGACGACGAGGGTGATCAGCAGGGCCAGCGGCCACGGTACGTCGTGTTCCACCATCAGCACGGCCGCGACCGCCCCGGTGACCGCCACCACCGAGCCGGCGGAGAGGTCGATGTGCCCGGCGATGATGATCAGGATCATGCCGATCGCCAGGATCAGCACGTACGAGTTCTGCACGACGATGTTGGAGATGTTCTGCGGCTGGAGCAGGGCCCCGTCGGTCAGCACCGAGAAGAGCAGCACGATCAACGCGAAGGCGACGTAGATGCCGCTCTGCCGCAGGTTGATCGACAGCCGGCGGCCGGGACCGCCGGCCGGGGCGGACGGTTCACCGAGACCGGGGCCGCTCACCGCGACATCGGCGTTGGTGGGTGCGGTGGCGCTCATCGAGGTCTACTCCTGTCCGTTCGTCGGTCCGCTCGGACGCCCGGCGGCGTCCGCCGGGTCGGGGTCGTCCGAGGTGGTGCGGGCGTCGCCGTGGTCGGCCTGGCCCTTGGTCATGTACCGCATCAGGTGTTCCTGGGTCGCCTCCGCGCGGGGCACCTCGGCGGTGACCCGGCCGGCGGAGAGGGTGTAGATGCGGTCGCAGAGGCCGAGCAGCTCGGGCAGCTCCGACGAGATGACCAGGATGGCCTTACCCTCGTCGGCGAGCCGGTTGATGATCGAGTAGATCTCGTACTTGGCGCCGACGTCGATGCCCCGGGTCGGCTCGTCGAGGATCAGCACGTCCGGATTGGTGAAGATCCACTTCGAGAGTACGACCTTCTGCTGGTTGCCGCCGCTGAGCTTGCCGGTCACGCTCAGCACGCTCGGCGCCTTGATGTTCATGCTCGCCCGGAACTCGTCGGCGACCTGGAACTCCCGGTGGTCGTCGACCCAGCCTCGCCGGGCCAGCCGGCTCAGACCGGCGGCCGAGACGTTCCGCTTGATGTCCTCGATCAGGTTGAGGCCGTATCGCTTGCGGTCCTCGGTCGCGTACGCGATGCCGTGCCGGATCGCGTCCCGCACCGACCGTACGGTGATCTCCCGACCGTCCTTGACCAGCCGGCCGGAGATGTCCGTCCCGTACGACCGTCCGAAGACGCTCATCGCCAGCTCGGTACGGCCGGCCCCCATCAGCCCGGCCAGCCCGACGATCTCGCCGCGCCGCAGCGTGAGGTTGGCGTTCGAGACCACCACCCGGCCGTGCTGGTTGGGGCTGTGCACGGTCCAGTCCTCGATCCGCAGCACCTCGCTGCCGATCCGCGGCTCGCGCGGCGGGAAGCGGTGGTCGAGGTCCCGGCCCACCATCCCGGAGATGATCCGGTCCTCGGTCACCACGTCGGTAGCTGGGTCAAGGGTCTCGATCGTCCGGCCGTCGCGCAGGATGGTGATCCGGTCGGCGATCGCGGCGATCTCGTTCAGCTTGTGCGAGATGATCACGCAGGTGATGCCCTGGTCGCGCAGGCCGCGCAGCAGGTCGAGCAGGTGCGCCGAGTCCCGGTCGTTGAGCGCGGCGGTGGGCTCGTCGAGGATGAGCAGCCGGACCCGCTTGGAAAGCGCCTTGGCGATCTCGACGAGCTGCTGCTTGCCGACGCCGATGTCGCTGACCTGGGTCACCGGGTTCTCGTGGAGTCCGACCCGGGCCAGCAGCTCGGCGGCCTCGTGGTTGGTCCGGTTCCAGTCGATCAGCCCACGGCTGGCCCGCTCGTTGCCGAGGAAGATGTTCTCGG
This sequence comes from Plantactinospora sp. BB1, assembly GCF_003030385.1. Classification (NCBI taxonomy): domain Bacteria; kingdom Bacillati; phylum Actinomycetota; class Actinomycetes; order Micromonosporales; family Micromonosporaceae; genus Plantactinospora; species Plantactinospora sp. BB1. The sequence continues at coordinate 850,293 of NZ_CP028159.1, forward strand.
CGATCGAGAGCTGCGGGCAGAGCGCCAGCTCCTGGTGGATGATGACGATGCCGCGCCGCTCGCTGTCCCGGATGTCGGCGAACTCGCAGGGCTCGCCGTCGAAGGAGATCTCCCCGGAGTACGAGCCGTGCGGGTAGACCCCGGAGAGCACCTTCATCAGGGTGGACTTCCCGGCGCCGTTCTCGCCGCAGATCGCGTGGATCTCACCCCGGCGCACCGAGAGGCTGACCTCGTGCAGCGCGCGTACCCCGGGAAAGGTCTTGGTGATGTCCCGCATCCGCAGAATGTCGTCGGTCATCAAGAGCCGCCCGGGAAACCCGTGGTTTCGGCCATGGGGAGGAGTGGGCGGTCAGGCGTGGCGTTGGTTTTCGACATGACGTCGACTCCTCCGTGTGGGCGGAACTGTCGGATGCGGCTGGGATGCTCGCGGGTGTGGAAGAGGTGGTGCGGTACACCTACCGCGTGTCGGGACCGGAACGCCGCGAGGACGATCCTCGCCACGGCAGAGCGTGACCGTGCTGGCGTCGACGACGTGAGACATGCGATCACCTCCTTCCGAGACGGTGGTCGGGTGCGGTCCGAGCCAGAAATCCCCCGGCTACCAACCATGGGGAAGCACCAAGCCAACGGATCGCCTCCAGGGGTCGGTGAGTGCCCATGTGTTACTGCCACGGGCGCGGCGGCCGCACCGGGGATCACCCGGGCGACCGCCGCGACCGTACTACTGGAGCTGCTCCGGCTTGTAGTAGCCGGTGTCGATCAGCGCCGCCTTGTAGTTGGCCTTGTTGACGATCACCGGGTCGAGCAGGAAGGAGGGCACGACCTTGTTGCCGTTGTCGTAGTCCTTCTCGTTGTTGACCTCGGGCTTGCTCCCCTTGAGCACCGCGTCGGCCATCTTGATCGCCACCTCGGCGAGCTGCCGGGTGTCCTTGTAGATGGTCGAGTACTGCTCACCGGCGATGATGGACTTCACCGAGGCAACCTCGGCGTCCTGCCCGGTCACGATCGGGTACGGCTGCCCGGTGGTGCCGTAGCCGTTGCTCTTCAGCGCCGACAGGATGCCGATCGACAGCCCGTCGTACGGCGAGAGCACGCCGTCGACCTTCACCCCGCTGCTGTACGTCTTGGTCAGCAGGTCCTCCATCCGGCGCTGCGCGGTGCCGGCGTCCCAGCGCAGGATCGCGACGGTCTTGAAGTCCTTCTGCCCGCTCTTGACCACCAGGGTGCCCTTGTCGATGTACGGCTGGAGCACCGACATCGCGCCGTTGAAGAAGAAGGTGGCGTTGTTGTCGTCCGGCGAGCCGGCGAAGAGTTCGATGTTGAACGGGCCCTTGGCGGTGCCGTCGCTGCCGTCCTCGTTCTTCAGCTTCAGCCCGACCAGCAGCGAGGTCGCCTGCTGCACCCCGACCTTGAAGTTGTCGAAGGTGGCGTAGTAGTCGACGTTCGGGCTGTTGCGGATCAGCCGGTCGTACGCGATGACCGGGATCTTGTTGTCCGCCGCGTTCTGCAACTGGGTGGTGATGGCGGTGCCGTCGATCGAGGCGATGATCAGCACCTTGGCGCCCTTGGTGATCTGGTTCTCGATCTGGGCCACCTGGGTGGGGATGTCGTCCTGGGCGTACTGGAGGTCGACCTTGAAGCCGAGCTTCTCCAGGCCCGCCTTGACGTTGTTGCCGTCGTGGATCCACCGCTCGGAGGACTTCGTCGGCATGGTGACCCCGACGAGCGCCCCGGCGTTGTCACCGGAGCCGGCCTCCTGGTCCACGGTCTTGGTGCTCGATCCGCACGCGGTGAGCGCGACGGCGAGCGTGGCGGCGCTGGCCACCGCCGCGAGCCGGACGAATTTCATCTGGTCCTCCATTTCCTGGTACGGCGTGCGGGTCCCGGTCCGCCGCCGGCCCGGGTCACGGGACGGTCGGCGGGCCGGTGCGGGTGACGGTCTCACGGCCGCCCGGGCGACGTGCCCCCGGGTGCGTGCCCCGCCGGTCGGGTCAGCCCCGGCCGGGCAGACCCTGGGCGAGTCGGTGGTATGCCTGGTTCCAGCGCAGCCGGTCCCGGAAGTCGGCGGTCGTGGTCCGCTCGTCGATCAGCACCAGCTCGGTGTGCAGCATGTCGGCGAAGTCGCGCAGCGTGGCCGAACCCACCGCCTGGGTCAGCACCGTGTGGTGCGGCCCCCCGGCGGTGAGCCACGACTCGGCCGAGGTGCTCAGCGACGGCGCCGGCTTCCACACCGCCCGGGCGACCGGGAGCCGGGGCATCGGCTCGTCCGGCGGCACCACCTCGATCTCGTTGGCGACGAGGCGGAACCGCTCGCCGAGGTCGGCCATCCCGATCACCACCCCGGGGCCGGGGGTGGCGTCGAAGACGAGCCGGACCGGATCCTCACGGCCGCCGATGCCGAGCGGATGGATCTCGCAGGACGGGCGGGCGCTCGCGATGCTGGGACAGACCTCCAGCATGTGCGCGCCGAGGATCTTCGGTTCACCCGGCCCGAAGTGATAGGTGTAGTCCTCCATGAACGAGGTGCCCCGGGGCGATCCGGCACCCATCGCCTTGACCGCGGCGAGCAGGGTCGAGGTCTTCCAGTCGCCCTCGCCGCCGAAGCCGTAGCCGTCGGCCATCAGCCGCTGTACGGCGAGTCCGGGCAGTTGCCGCAGCCCGCCGAGATCCTGGAAGTTCGTGGTGAACGCCCCGAACCCGCCGTCGACGAGGAACTCCCGCAGACCGGCCTCGATCCGGGCCGCGTACCGCAGCGACTCGTGCCGGTCGCCGTCCTTGGCCAGCTCCGGGGCGAGCCGGTAGGTGTCGGCGTACTCGCCGACCAGGCGCTCGACCTCCTGGTCGGCGACCCGGTCCACCACCTCGACCAGGTCGTTGACCCCGTAGGTGTTCACCGAGACACCGAAGCGCAGCTCCGCCTCCACCTTGTCGCCCTCGGTGACGGCGACGTCGCGCATGTTGTCGCCGAACCGGGCCAGCCGGAGGTTGCGCAGGTGCGCGTAGCCGAGCGCGGCGCGGGCCCACTCGTCGATCCGGGTCACCACGGTCGGGTCGGAGGCGTGTCCGGCGACGGTCTTGCGGGCCAGCCCGAGTCGGGTCTGGATGAAGCCGAACTCCCGGTCACCGTGGGCGGCCTGGTTGAGGTTCATGAAGTCCATGTCGATGGACTCCCAGGGCAGCGCCTCGTTGAGCTGGGTGTGCAGGTGCAGCAGGGGCTTGCGCAGCGCGTCCAGGCCGGTGATCCACATCTTGGCCGGCGAGAAGGTGTGCATCCAGGCGATCACGCCGAGGCAGCCGGGGTCGGCGTTCGCCTCCAGCAGGACCGCGCGGATCGCCGACGTCTCGGTGAGGACGGGTTTCCAGACGATGTCCGCGACGATCTGACCCGAGCCGGTGAGCGTACGCAGGATCTGCTGCGACTGGGACGCGACCTGGTCGAGGGTCTCCGGACCGTACAGGTGCTGGCTGCCGGTGAGGAACCAGATCTGCGGATGCGTGGCCGGCGGCATGTCCACCTCTCCTACTTGGGGCATGGCTCCTGCCAGCCCCGACGGTCTGGTCGCGATCACGTCGCGAGCCGAGTGTTACCGCTAACATTGGAGCAGTCAAACCGTACACCGTAACGCTTCAGTAACGGGAGACCGGGGAATCCGCAGGTAGTACGTCGAGGCGTCGAGCGGTCGATCCGGCACGTCGAACGGTCGACGTGAATGGCTTCGACACCCCGCCTCGGTGCATTTCGGCGCTCGGTCCCGGGCCTTTCGGCGCTCAGGCCCGGGGTGTCGCCGGGTCGGGTGGGAACGGCGCCGAGGCGTCGTACTCGTGGTGCGCCACGACCCGGAACCCGTTGCGCAGCAACAGGGCCGCCGTGACACCCTGGCCCGCCACCCGGTTGCGCCGGAACGTCCCGTCACTGATCTGCCGGCAGCCGCAGGAGGGGCTGTAGTCCTGGAGTACCGCCCCTGCCGCCCCGGTAGCCCGGGCGATCCGCAGGGTCCGCCGGGCACCCGCCAGGTACTCCTCGGTCACGTCCTCGCCCCGCTGGGTCAGCACCCGGGCACGGCCGTCCAGGACGTCGAAGCCGTCCCCGCCGACGATTTCCGCACGGTCGCGCGGGGTCGGCAGCCCACCCATCACCTCCGGGCAGACCAGTCGGACCCGGGCGTCGGCGGCGGGCGCGACCTCCTCCTTCGCGGCGCCGCCGTCGTAGGCGCACCGGGTGCCGGCCAGGCAGGCGCTCATCAGGAACGGGGCGCCGCCCTCCGGCACGGGCCCGGACGGTCGGTCGTCGTCAGCACCGGTTGCGGCGTCCATATCCGGTCCTCCGCGGTTCGCTCGACAGCTCGGCACGGAACAGCGCGATCCCGGTAGCGATTCTAGGCGGCGCAACCGGCCTCAGGCCGGACCCGGACGCCCAGGCCGGGCAACCGAGGTCACGCCGGACAAGCAACGTCACGCCGGGCAACCGACGTCAGGCGGGGCAGCCGACGCCGCGACCGGGCGACCGAGCGGGCGGCGGAGCGGCCGGCACCGAGGGGACACCGGGGACCAGAGCACGGGTACGCAGTCGAGGGGCGCCCAAACGGGGCAGCTCGACAGTCCCAGCCGGAGGGAGTGCCCGCCCGGTCGCGCCCCGAATGAACCTCGGCGGCACCGGGTATCGGCAGGTGGACGGCCCACGAACGCGGAGCCGACCGCCGACGCGAGGAGGCGCGGAGATGATTGCCGCCACCCGACCCATGCTGGCCACGTACCCGGGAGAGATCAACCTCGACCGCGACCTGCTGGCCAGGTCGATCGACGCGCTGCTCGCCTGCGCCCAGGCCTGCACCTCGTGCGCGGACGCCTGCCTGAGCGAGGCGGACGTCGCCCAGCTCGTCAAGTGCATCCGGACCGACCTGGACTGCGCCGACGTCTGCTCCGCCACCGCCCGGGTGCTGTCCCGGCACACCGGCTACGACGCGAACCTCAGCCGCAGCCTGCTCGAGGCGTGCGCGACCGCCTGCCGGTCCTGCGCCGAGGAGTGCGAGCGGCACGCCAAGATGCACGAGCACTGCCGGATCTGCGCCGAGGCGTGCCGGGTGGCCGAACGGGCCTCCCGGGAACTGCTCGCGGCGATGGGCTGACAGCCGATCCGTCCCCGGGACCCGACCGAGCGGACCGCTCGTCCGGACACTGTCCACTTCGTCCCCGTCGCACCGAACACCCTGAGTCAGTACTCAGGTACTATCACCGGACGACTGCGGCGGGCACTACCCGACCACCGGACCCCTTGGAGGGGCCTCGGGCGCACTGGTCTCGCCTCGCTAGGATCCGCACAGGGCGAAGCGGAAGTGGGTTGGGATGCAGCCAGTGGGTCCGTACCAGTTCATCGAGGCGGTCAGCCTCTGCCAGGTCGGCAGCGTCTGGTCCGCCATCGACGGGCAGGGCAACTCGTACACGGTGGCTGTGCTGGACGCCGCCGTCGCGAGTGACCAGCGCTGGCGGGACGCCTTCGCCGGCACCGCGCACGCACTGGCGCAGCCCGGTTCGGGCGGTCCCCGTTACGTGCACGCCGAATTCGCCGGCACCGCGCACGCACTGGCGCAGCCCGGTTCGGGCGGTCCCCGTTACGTGCACGCCGAATTCGCCGCCCCCGCGCCCTGGGTCGCCTACGCCGCCAGCGAGGCCAACGGCGCCGAGCGGCTGTTCGCGGCGCTGGGCATGGAGTGCCGGCCCGCCCAGGAGCAGCTCGGGGACGACGAGTCGCCGACCATGAAGACCGCCGTCGTCGCGCCGAACGCCACCGGCTCGACGGACGGCTCCGGCTCGACCGGCGGCCCCGGCTCGACCGGCTCCGCGACGGCCGACGACGAGGAACTGGCCAGCCCCACCACCCGGCTCACCCCGGGCGTGCCGCCCCCGACCCCCTGGCAGGCCGGGCCACCACAGTCGACGCCGCCGGTGAACGCCACCCCGACGTCGGCGCCACCGCACCAGACCTCCGCACCACCGCACCAGACCTCCGCACCGCCGCACCAGACCTCGGCACCGCCGCACCAGATCTCCACTCCGCCGTACCAGAGTTCGGCGCCGCCCTACCAGAACTCCGCGCCGCCCTACCAGGTCTCGGTACCGCCGGACTCCATCTCCGGGCCGCCGCAGCCGCTCCCCGAGATGCCGCAGGCGTACCCGGCCGACCCGTCGCCGAGCCCGTCCGGATACGACCCGCTCTATTCGCCGGTGCGGCACATCGTCCCCTCCGAACCGAAGCCGCGCCGCAACCGGCTCTGGATCGGCATCGCCGCACTCGTCGTGCTGCTCCTGGTCGGCGGTGGGACGATCTTCGCCCTGGCCGCCAACGGCGACGACCCCGAGCCGCGACCGACCGCTGCCCCCGAGTCGGTCAGCCCCACCCCGTCCGCCGTGGCGATCCCCACCGCCCCGCCGGTCGCGCCGGGCAAGGAGCCGCCGAAAGAGGTGAAGTGGCCGGCGGACTGGCCGAAGTTCAATCCGAGTTTCCCCTTCCACACCCTCGAACTCGAAGGTCTCGGCTTCCCGCTCAAGACTCCGCAGGCCTGGCAGTGCACGCCGGCCGGACAGGCCGAGGGGTACGCGAAGTACAACTGCGGGGTACCGCCGGGTTCGGGGCCGGAGATCGGCGGCGAGTTGGTGGTCCGGTCATGCTCGCCGTGCGACGGCGACTCGCGCTACCGGATGCGCCTGGCCGAGGAGGCCTGGGGGCTGCAATGGAACCGCGCCGGAGGGTCCGCCCTCTACGCCGAGTCGTTCCATCTTGAGGGGACTCCGGAGCGACGCTACGGGCTGGTCCTGATCGGCTACTACCGCACCGGTGCCGATGTCGACCGCCAGATCGTGCTCCGGATGACCTCGCCGGTGGACGGCGCCGGCCAGATCCGTCGGGTCGCGAACTACCTCCGTGATACGTTGATCTTCTGATTGAAGATCGACGATCTTGAATCGCATGTGTGCGCAGCCGAGAACGGATCCGGGCCGGCAGTGAGCAGAGACGTCCATCGCGGCGCAGAGCCGACCTCGTCGCACCGGGACACCGACGCCGGCCGGCGTGGCTGGTCGGGTCGACGGCGAATCCCTCGGGCCAGCGTTGCCGGGTCGGCTCGGCCGGGCAGCGCGGCGATGGCGTCGGCGGCGGCGGTCGCGCTCGTCGCGGTCGCCATGGCCGGCCCACCCGCGAGCGCGGCACCGGGGCTCACCCCGAACGAACCGGCAACCGCGGTGGCCGGCCGGAGCACCGTCTATCTGGAGGCGACGTTCACCGGCTACCTGCGGTACGCCGAACCGGACGGCACGAGCCGACAGGAGCGGGTGACCGTACACCGCCGGTGCAGTGGCGTGATCGTCAACCCGGACGGACACGTCGTCACCGCCGGCGGCTGCGTACGGCCCGACGAGCGGGAACTGCTGGCCGACGCCCGGTACGCGCTGGCACAGACCCTCGTCGGGGCGGCGCGACTGCCCGCCGACGGGGTGGACGGTTTCGTCCGCAGCATCGGCGAGAAGGCCACCTTCACGGGTCTGCGTCCCGGCCAGCAACCCGCGTCGACACTGTGGGGGCAGCTCGGCGTCGCCCGGCCGGGAAGCACCGCCACGCCCGCGATCCGGACCACCCTGCTCGGCGTGGAGCAGGGCCTCGCCCTGGTCAAGATGTCCCGGTCGGGCCTGTCGGCGATCGAGGTGCACGCCGGTGCCGACCCGAAACCGGGCAGCCAGGTCGTGGTCCTGGGGTACGGACCCGACGAGCCCGACACCGGCTCCGCCGAGTACCGGCAGCGGGCCCGACCGGTCGAGGTCGCCGCCGCCGCACCGGATCGGCTGGCCGGCGACGGCCTCGGGCCGAGTTTCCGGGGCAGTCCGGTGCTGGACCCCGAGGGTCGGCTCCTCGCCATCGCCGACCGCGACCCGTCGGCGACCGATGGCCGGAACCGGCGACTCGTCCCCGCCACGGCCGTCGCCGCACTGCTCGCCGGTACCGGAGTCGCGAACCGGTTGAGCGAGGTCGACCGCGCCTACCGGGACGGGCTGCACGCCTACTTCGCGGGACAGTTCTCGACGGCGATCCGACGGTTCGACGACCTCCTCCGGCTGGCACCCTCGCACAGCTCCGCGCAGACGTACCGGGAGCGGGCACAGCACCGGCTCGACGTCGACGGCGACGCGGTCGAGAATTCCGCGCAGTGGCTCCGCTATCTGCTCTCGGCGGCCGTCGGAGTCCTCCTCATCGCCGTCGCCGGCCGCGTCCAACGGTTCGCCCGGGGCAGAGCGGGTTAGCGACCGCGAGAGTCGCCGGTACCGGCCGGAGTGGAACCGGACCGGTACCGGTGAGGCCCGTGCCGCAGTGAGCGCCTGTACTACTATCTGGCGCGGCTCGCCGCACGGCCAGGGCTACCGCCAACGCCACGTGCCGGCGCGACCGATGCCGGGTGCACTCCGGGCGGCTCACCGACGGCTGCGCGGCCGTGCCCGGGGTTCGAGGGGAGGAACGGAGATCGCCGCGTCATCTGCGGAGACATCAGGGGCCCGGACCGCACCGCTGGCAGGACGCTCCGTCGCACTGGTACACGAGTGGTTCGGCGCGACGGGCGGCTCGGAGAACGTCTTCCTCTCGCTGCACGGGATAATCCCGCACGCCACCGGTTTCGTCCTCTGGCGGGACCGGGACGCCCGGCGTGGACTCGAGTTCCGGGAGTCCTGGCTGGCCCGTACGCCGCTGCGCCGGGCGAAGGCGCTGGCCCTGCCGGTGATGCCGCTCACCTGGCGTACCCTGACCCGGGAGCGGTTCGACGTCGTCATCTCCTCCAGCCACGCGTTCGCGCACACCGTGAAGCTGCGGCAGGACGAGGACACCCGCTATCTCAGCTACGTGCACTCGCCGGCCCGCTACCTGTGGAGTCCCGACTTCGACGGGCGCGGCTCCGGCGGGCTCCTCGCGCTGCCCCGTACCGCGTTGCGGCGTACCGACCGGCGACTCAGCCGCCACGTGCACAGTTACGCCGCGAACTCGGCCGAGGTGCGCTCGCGCATCCGGCGGTTCTGGGGGCGGGACGCCCGGGTGATCAACCCACCGGTCGACGTGGACTACTACCGGGACGCGCCCGCGTCGCAGCGCCGGCAGAACCGCGACTACCTGCTCGGGGTGGGGCGCTGGATTCCGTACAAGAACTTCGATCTGATGATCGAGATCGCCGACGCCGCCGGCCTGCCGCTGGTCATCGCCGGCTCCGGGCCCGCGGAGGAGTCGCTGCGGCGGGCCGCCGCCCGGGTACGGGTGCCGGTCAGCTTCGCGCACCGCCCGTCCCAGGAACGGCTCCGCGAACTGTACTGGGGTGCCAGGGCACTGCTCTTCCCCGCGCACGAGGACTTCGGCATCATCCCGGTCGAGGCGATGGCCTGCGGCACACCGGTGCTCGGGTTCCGGCGCGGCGGTCTGCTGGAGACCGTCGTCGACGGGGAGACCGGCTTCCTGCTCGACTCCTCGGACCCGCGCCGGTACGCCGACGCGCTGCACCGCCTCGACGAGCTGGACCCGTCCCGGATCACCGCCCGCGCCGCCGCCTTCTCGGCGGACGTCTTCGCGGCCAACGTGACGTCGTGGGTCAGCGATGAAGCGCGCTGACCGGGAGACCGGCTCCGGCGCGACCCTTCGCGCCGCCCGCTGGCGTACCGGTCCCGTCGTCGCGTCGGTGGCCGGGGCCGCGCTGGTCGTGCTCCTCGGCGTCACCACCGTGCTCCCCCGGCCCACCGTGGCCGGGCTGCTCGGCCTGGTCGTGGTGGCGATCTGCCTGGCCGCGCTCTACCACGCCACCGTCGCGGAGTCCTTCGCACCGGTGGCGGTGACGTTCTGGGCGTTCGTCGGGGTGTGGGTCGGCTTCGCGCCGCTGCTACAGATCCGGGACCGCCGGCTCCCCTGGCCGGACCTGCCGCTGTACCAGCACTACGTGACGGCTCAGGTGATCCTCATCCTGGCCGTCACCGCGTACTGGGCCGGTTACGCCCGCCGGCTGCCCGCACCCCGGCAGGTCTCGTCGGGCCGGCTCCGGGTCACCGTCGAGAAGGCGATCGTGCTGACCGGGCTGGCCCTGGTGATGGCGGTGGTCTGCCTGCCCCGCACCGGCGGGCTGGCGGTCCGGTTCACCAGCCGGGACGACCTGCAACGCGCCATCGAGCAGGCGGGGCTGCGCGGCGGCCAGGACCTCGCGCTCCTCGGGCTGTTCAGCACGCTGCCGGCCGCGACCAGCGTGGTCGCGCTGATCCTCTGCCTGCTCTGCTGGCGCAACCGCGGCTACGCCGACGCGCGGGCCCGACTGATCCTGGCCCTCGCCACGGCCGTCGCGGTCGCGCTGAACCTCGTCTACAACAACCCGCTGACCGCGAACCGGTTCTCGTCGTTCAGTGTGATGCTCGCCGCCGGCCTGGCGCTGGTCAGGCTCCGGCGGCAACGCTGGCGGACGTTGTTCTCGGTCGGGATGCTGCTCGGGCTCGCCGTCCTCTATCCCCTGGCCAACCTCTTCCGCAACGACCGGTCACGCGGCAACCTGCGACTGGGGCTGGACGCCTACTACACCTGGGACTTCGACGGGTTCCAGCAGACCGTCAACGCCGCCTTCTACGTCGACAGCCAGGGCCACACCTGGGGCCACCACCTGATCTCGGCGCTCTTCTTCTGGGTGCCGAGGTCGCTGTGGGAGGGCAAGGCGATCCCCGCCGGGAACGTCGTCGCGGACAGCCGGGGTTACGAGTTCCAGAACCTGGCCCTGCCGTTCTGGGCCGAGGTCTTCGTCGAGTTCAGCCTGGTCGGCGTGGTGGTGCTGTTCTTCTGCTACGGCAAGCTCGCCCGGCGGCTCGACCGGGCGTTGAACAGCTCGCCGGCACACCTGCCGGTCGCGCTCGCCGTCATCTTCGCCGCCTGCCAGATCGGGCTGTTGCGGGGGCCGCTCGGCGCGCAGATCCCGTTCGTCGGTGCCGCGTTCGTGGTGCTGCTGGTCGGCGTACTCGGCTGGCGCGGCCGGATCTGGGGCCTGACCAGGCCGGACGAGACCGCCGCGACAGCCGGGGCGACCGGGCCGGCGGCAGAGCCGGGCGAGCCCGCCGAGCCCGCCACGGAACCGAGCGAGCCGGCCGAGCCGGCGGCGGAGTCGAGCGAGCCGGCGGCGGAGCCGACCGAGCCGGCGGCGGAGTCGACCGAGCCGAGCGAGCCGGCCGAGGTGCCGAGATGAGCCGGCCGAGGGTCGCCGTCCTCGCCGACTGGTGGTGGCCGAACCTGGTCGGCGGGGCGGAGCGGTCCGCCCGGTCCGCCGCGCTGGAACTCGCCCGGACCGCCGAGGTCACGGTCTTCGTACCGGCGCCGGCCGACGAGGTGTACCGGGACGGGCCGCTCGTCGTGCACGCCGTGCGGCGGCCGTACGCCCGGCGGGTGCACGCCGACTCAGCACTCCGGCGGGCGCTGGAACTGCTGACCGCGTGGCTGCTGCCGGCGGTCGCGTCCGGGCAGATCCGCGCACTGCGGGCGTACCGGCCCGACGTGGTGGTGGCGACGAACATCTCCCGTACCGGCCCGTGGCTGCTGCGCTGGGCCCGGTCGAACGGGATCCGGCTGGTCCGGTCGTACCACGACCTGAGCGACACCTGCTGGCGGCGCTCCCGCCGTCGGGGAAGCGGAAACTGCGCCGACATCTGCGCCGACTGTCGGGTCAAGACGGCGGTGATGCGCCGGGCGACCCCACCCGGGACGGTCGCCGTCTGCGTCTCCGGCTTCGTCCGGGACGAGCTGCAACGGGCCGGACTGACCAGCCCGGAGACCAGCCTGGTGGCCTATCCGCTGCTCGGTACGGCGACGGTCGCGCCGGAGGGGTACCGCCCCGACCCGACGCGCCGGGTCCTCGGCTATCTCGGCCGGATCGCCCCGGTGAAGGGCGTCGAGGCGGCGATCCGCACCGCCGCCGCGTACCGGCGGAACACCGGCACGGCGGTCACCATGCTGGTCGCCGGTGAGGGGCAGCCGGACTACCTGCGACGGTTGGCGGACCTCGGCACCGCGCAGGGGATCGAGGTGGACTTCGCGGGCCGGCTGGACGTCGAGGCGTTCTGCGCCCGGATCGACGCGGCGCTGATCCCGTCGACCTGGATGGAACCGTTCGGCCGGGTGGTGGTGGAGGTGGGCAGTCACGGCCGGCCGATGCTCGTCTCGCGGGTCGGCGGGCTGCCCGAGGCCGCCGCCGTCTCGGGTGGACGGTTCGCCTTCACCGACTTCGCGGACCCGGAGGCTGCCGCCCGTACCCTCGACGAGCTGCTCGCCGGGAAGGCGGAACCGGCGAACCCGCCCGGCCGGGGCGCGGCGATCGGCCTGGAGCAGGGCGTGGTGAGCGCCGTCGCGCGGGCGCTGGAGGGTCGGCCCGGTACCCGGGAGGAGCGACCCGCGTGACGGAGACGGCGACGACGACCGGCGGGCGTGCCCGCTCCGCCGGACGGTCCTGGTCCACTCCGGCCCTCACCATGGGCCAGCTCGGGCTGATGGCCACCAGCCTGGTCTTCAGCCTCTCTCTCGGCTACGCGGGCGGACTGGCGGCGATCGGCGCCGTCGCACCGGCGATGCTGGTCTTCCAGCTCAGTTGCGGCGTCCTGCAACGTACCCTCGCCGAGGCGACGCTGCTGGCCACCGCGAGTGAGGGCCGGCCGGCCGACCGGGCGACCTGCCGGTGGTCGGTGGCTGCCGCGCTGGCCGGCGGCCTGCTCGGCGCCGTCGTCGCGTTCCTGTCCAGTCTGGCCGTCCCCGACGTGCCGGTGGAGCTGGCCCTCGGCTACGCGGCCGGCATCCCGTTCGTGATCGCGCTCGACATCGGCCGCTCGGCGGCGGTGGCCGCCGGTGCCGCCCGGTCGGCGTTCCTGGAGTCGACGCTCTGGCTGGTCGTCCAGGTGGCGGCGGCGCTCTGCTTCGCGGCGTTGCGCTCGCCGCTCGGCATCTGCCTCTCCTGGGCGGTGGTGAACGCCGTCTTCCTGCTCGCCGCCGCCCGGCAGCCGGACCGCCGGCCGGCCCTGCGCGGCCTGCTGCGGTGGATCCGGTCCCGCCGGGCGGTCATCGGAGCCGCCTCGCTGGACGCCTTCGTGCTCGGCGTGACGCCGGTACTGGCGATCCAGGTCACCGCGTTCGTCAGTACGGCTGCCACGCTCGGCGTGATCCGGGTCCTGCAACAGGTACTCGCACCGCTGGCGTTCGTCTCGATAACCGTCCGGCGGGTGCTCATCTACCGCCGGCGCGACGACAGCGGCCGTACGGTCTGGCAGGATCTCCGCGACGGTCTGCTGTCGCTGGCCCTGATGACCGCCGGTGCGGTGCTGCTCGGCCTGGCGGTGCTGCTCGGTCGACGGATCGTGCCCGCCCTGGCCTTCATCCCGGTCGGCGCCGCACTGGTCGCGGCGGGCGCGGAGAAGGCGGCGCTCGGTTTCTCCTACGGCTGCTCGTTGAGCAGGTTCGTCCGGGGCGAGTTCGACGTCCTGCTCCGGGCCCGCTACGTGATGCTCGGCCTCACCGTGGTCGCGGCGCCACTGCTGACACTCCGCTGGGATGCGACCGGCTATCTCGTCGGCTCGGCGCTCGGCATGGTCGGCTACTCCCTGGCGCTGCTCGGCCTGCCGGACGGTCGGCGGGCCGCCCCGGCCGGGTCGCGGGCCGGGTTTTCCTGACCGGAGTCCGTCCCCTATGTTTGCTACATGACCGACGTCGTCGCGCTCCTGCTGCGTCGGGCCGGTTTCGGTCCCACCGCCAGCGAGCTGTCCGCGGCGAAGCAGGCCGGTTACCGGGCGACGATGTCCGCCCTGCTCTCCCCCGCCGGCCCGGACGTCGGCGCAACCAGTGCCCCGATTCCCGTACTCGCCCGGGATCCGTACGCGGGACAGCGCGATCCCACTCCGGAGCAGAAGGTCACCTTCGAGCGTCGCCGGGAGATCGAGACCGAACAGATCACCCGCTGGTGGGTGGACCGGATGACGGTCGCCAGCCACCAGGCGGTGGAGAAACTGATCTTCTTCTGGCACGGCCACTGGGCCACCTCGATCAAGAAGGTCCGCAGCCCGCAGCTGATGATGGTGCAGCACCGCACCTTCCGGCAGTCGACGGACTTCGTGACGATGGCCCGGCAGATGGTGGTCGACGCGGCGCTGTCGCTCTATCTGGACGGCAACCGCAACACCCGGCGGGCACCGAACGAAAACCTCGCCCGCGAGCTGTTCGAGCTGTTCATGCTCGGGATCGGCCAGTACACCGAGAAGGACGTCAAGGAGGCGGGCCGGGCGCTGACCGGCTGGCGTTACAGCCTCGCCCAGGAACGCTCCGTCTTCAACCCCGCCGAACACGACGGTGGCAGCAAGACGATCCTCGGCTCGACGCAGGACTTCACCGCCGGCACCCTGATCGACCTGCTGCTGGCGCAGGAGGCCTGCCCACGGTTCATCGCCTCCCGGCTCTGGTTCCGCTACGGGTCGTCGACCCGTCCCCTGCCGGACGCGCTGCGGGACAGGATGGTCGCCGCGTTCCCGATCCCGATGGCGATGCTCAAGGTGATGTTCTCCGACGACGCGTTCCAGGCGACCAACGGCGAGATGGTCAAGCAGCCGATCGAGTGGTTCATCGGCGCCCTGCGGCAGCTCGGGCTCCGGCCGGCGGCGCTGCCGACGGAGACCCACGACGAGCTGCTCAAGATCCTGGAGGACCTGGGCCAGCTACCGTTCGCACCGCCCAACGTCGGCGGCTGGCGGGCCGGTGGCGCCTGGCTGACCTCCGCCGCCGCCCAGGTCCGGCTCCGGCTCGCCGGCAAGATCGCCGAACGGGCCGCGGTCGACCGGCTGACCCCGGAGAACCTGGCGTACCTGCTCTGCGTCGACACCTGGTCCAACCGGACGTACGCGGTGCTGCGCGACGCGGCCGGCGATCCGCGCCGGCTGCTGACCCTCGGCCTCGTGAGCCCGGAATACCTGGTGGCCTGAGATGATGGACATACAGACACGGCGGCGGTTCCTCCTCACCTCGGGGGTGGTCGGTGCCGGCGCGCTGGCCGCCGGTGCCGGCACGTTGGGCCTGGCCGAACTGCTCCGCACGGCGGACAGCGCCCGGGCCGCCACCGACGGCAAGCTCGTGGTGGTCACCCTCTACGGCGGCAACGACGGCCTCAACACCGTCGTGCCGTACGCGGACCCCGCCTACCACTCGGCCCGGCCCGAGCTGGCCTACGATCCGGCCGAGGTGTTGCACCTCGACGACCGGCTGGGGCTCAATCCGAAGCTGCGGGGGCTGAAGAAGCTCTGGGACGAGAAGCGGCTCGCCATCGTCCTCGGCGTCGGATATCCCCGGCCCGACCGCAGCCACTTCCGGTCAATGGACATCTGGCAGACCGCCTCGCCGACCAGTCCGGTGCCGACCGGCTGGGTGGGACGGTGGCTGGACGGCACCTCGGCGTCGCCGGAGACGGCGGTGAGCTTCGAACCCGTACTCCCGCCGCTGCTGGCCGGGGAGAGCCGGGCCGGTGCCTGCGTCAGCCCGGCCGGACTCAAGCTGCCGAACGGGATAACGCCGGAGATGATCGCCGCGCTGGGTCGGTCCGAGTCGGGCGAGTCGGCACTGCGTGGCCGGGCCGCGTCCGCCTACGCAGACCTGCTGCACGTGGAGCACCTGATCCGGGAGGCGGAGCAGGCGCCGAGGGACCCGGCGGGCCAGGAACTCGAACTCCTCACCACCGGCACCGGCCGGACGAGTTCCCTCGGTACCCAGCTCGCGCTGGTGGCGCGCTGTGTCGAGGCCGGCGTACCGACCCGGGTCTACTCGGTGAGCCTGGACGGTTTCGACACCCACGCCGACGAGATCGGCGCCCACGAGAGCCTGCTGAAACGGCTCGACGACGCGCTGTCGGGTTTCGTCGCCCGGATGTCCCGGACCGAGGCGGGCCGGCAGGTGACGGTGCTGGTCTACAGCGAGTTCGGCCGGCGGGTCAGGGCGAACGCCTCGGACGGTACCGACCACGGCACCGCCGGCCCGGTCTTCGTGCTCGGTCACCGGGTGGCCGGCGGATTCCACGGCGAACAGCCGAGCCTGGCCGATCTCGACGACGGCGACCTCAAGTCCGACCTGGACCTGCGTACCGTCGTCGGCACCCTGCTCGAGTCGGTGTTGGACGCCGAACCCGAGCGCTATCTCGACGGCTTCCAGGGCAGGTGGCTGCCGCTGCTCCGGGCCGCCGCCTGACGGACCGGTGCCGACGGCTCAGCGACCACCGCCGCGGAACACCTCGGCGATCGTCCGGACCAGCACCTTGGTGTCGAGCCAGAGCGACCAGTTCTCGATGTAGTAGTTGTCGAACCGGGCCCGGTCGGAGATCGGGGTGTCCCCGCGCAAGCCGCTGACCTGGGCGAGGCCGGTCAGACCGACCGGTACCCGGTGCCGCATCGCATAGTCGGGGTGTTCGGCGGAGAACTTCTCCACGAAGTACGGGCGCTCGGGGCGGGGCCCGACGACGGTCATGTCGCCGCGCAGGATGTTCCAGAGCTGGGGCAGCTCGTCCAGGGACGTACGCCGCATGAACCGGCCGATCGGGCCGACCCGGCGGTCGTCCGCGATGGACCAGTTGGTCTGTGACTCGTGCTCGTCCCGGGGACGCATCGTACGGAACTTGATCACCTTGAAGGGTTTGCCGTACTGCCCGATCCGCTCCTGCCGGAAGAAGATGCCCCGGCCGCCTTCGAGGAACGTCAGCATCGCGCAGAACAGGATGACCGGGCTGAGCACGACGATCGCCACCGAGGCGAGCACGAGGTCGGAGGCGCGCTTCACCGCCCAGCGCGGCCCGGAGAGGGTGGTGTACCGGATCTGCACGACCGGGATCGCTCCGATGTGGTCGGGCATCCCACCGGGTGAACGCGACCCCCAGAGCCGCTGCACCGCCCAGAGGTCGCAGCCGGCGCTCGCGGGGCGGCTCAGCAGCTCCATCAGCGCCGGTTCCGGGCACTCCGGATCGGCGATGATCAGGACGTCGCACTCCGTCATCGCGATCCGCTCCTCAAGGTCCTCAAGGGTGCCGATCAGCGGCACCGAACCCGGGAGGTGGCGGCGGGTGGAGTCGACGCATCCGGCGAACCGGAGGCCGTACCGGGGGTTGCGCCGGAGCAGCCGGGCCAGCTCCAGCGAGAGGGGGCCGCTGCCGATGATGATGGCGTTGTGCTCCACCCAGCGGCGTTGACGTGCGAGTACCACCGCACGTCGGGTGATCGTGCGCCCCACGATGACCAGTCCGGCGGAGAGGGCGATGCCCCGCATGAAGCCGGCGACGTACTCCACCGAGCCGTGCCGCATCGCGGCGATGATCGCCACGGTGCCGGCCGAGGCGAGCAGCCGGCCGCAGAGGGTGGGCAGTTCGTCGAGGATGCTCATGTGCCGCCGGCCCCGATAGAGCCCGCCGGCCGCGAAGATGGTCACCGTGAGACCGGCGGCGAACAACGTCCCCCGCCAGTAGCGGTCGCTCAGCAGCAGCGGGACCAGCAGGGCGACCAGGTCGACCGGGGCGGTCACCATCCAGGCCCGGAGGCTGCGGGTCCGCTTCGAGGTGGCCGAGACGGCGTACGGGAGCACGGCGGTGGTGTCGAGCCCGGGCTGGAGCCGCTGCCCCATGGGCTCGTCCGCCGCGCGAGGGCGTGGGATCGTCCGCTGGTCGTCCTCGGCCGGTCGGGACTGCTCCACCGGCTGCGGCGCCAACAGACCGGCGTCGTGACTGAGCGCACGTTTCATCGCCGCGCCGGGCTGCACTGCCGGCCATCTCGTCATCTCCATGACCTCCCCCGGTACACGGTCGCGGGATCCCGAGGCCGTGCGAAGTCGCCAGCAGGATACGGCCCGGCCGCCCGTGTTTCCAGGGCCACCCGTGCGCCGTCCGGCGCGACCGGGCCGGTGGCGACCCGGCGGTACGCGCCGTCGCGGCCGTGTTCCGGCGGCGCGTCGAGCCGGTGGTGGTGGCCGGGGCTGGCTCCCGGTCACCGATCCGATGTGGACTGCGAGACACCGCGGCTGTGTGCCGGGCTAGTTCTTGGCGTTGCTCAGGATCTCCGGCACCGCGTCCCGGCGGACCGCTTCGTAGAACTTCTTGGCCCTGTCCCGGTCGGCGAAGACGACGCTCTCGCTGCCGACCCGGCCGGTGCCCTGGGTCGGACTCGTCACGAAGGTGAGGTTGCCGCTGCGCAGATGCCGCAGCTCCATGCCCATGTCGAGCATCGAGAGGGTCTTGTCGACCGAGACCGCGTCGGCGGAGGCCCGGACGAAGGAGTTCAGCTTGGCCGGGTTGGCCAACGTACCGCCGGAGGCGGCCTTGTCCAGGATGGCGCGGATGACCTGCTGCTGGTGCCGGATCCGGGCGAAGTCGCCGTCCTTGAACGCGTAGCGCTCCCGGGCGTAGTCCAGCGCCTGCGCGCCGTCCATCACCTGGGTGCCCTTCTTGAACTCGCGGCGTCCGCTCGGCAGCAGCGAGTGCGTCGAGGTGAACCCCTCCTCGACGGTGATCTGCACGCCGCCGAGCGCGTCGACGATCTCCTTGAAGCCGGCGAAGTCGACGAGCGCCACGTGGTCGACGCGGACCCCGGTGAACTTCTCGACCGTCTGCACCATCAGCGGGATGCCGCCCCAGGCGTAGGCCGCGTTGATTTTGGCGTCCCGGCCGCCGTGCTTGCCGTCCTTGGACTTGGGCACGTTGACCCAGGTGTCCCGGGGGATCGAGACGAGTTGGGCGCTCGACCGGTCCGCCGGCAGGTGGGCGAGGATGATGGTGTCGCTGCGCGAGCCGCCGGTGTTGGACGGGTCACGGGTGTCACTGCCGAGGATCAGGATGTTCTTGGCGTCCTTCGCCACCTTGACCGGGCGGGACTCCTCCGGCACCGCGTCGAACGCCTCGACCCGCTCGATGCCGGACTCCAGCGAATGGACATAGATGCCGGCCGCGACCGCGCCACCGCCGCCCAGCAATGCCAACACCAGCAGGGTGATCAGGACTATCCGCCTGGTGCGTCGCCGCCGTTTCGGAGCCGGTGCGCCCGGGGACCTCCCGTCGGGAGCCACCGTGATGACCTCGGTGGAGTGGGACTCCGCGAGTTGGGGTTGGTGTGGCATGGCTCGATGCTACTGACCGGTGCAACAGCGTAGTGGCCGGGATCCGGGCCGCCACGGCCCGTCCGACCGGTACTGCTGCGTCGCAGGTCAGCGCAGCCACGGTCGACGGACGGTCCCGGATCGTCCCGATGACCTCGTCGGACGAACCGCCCGCCCGGGACGGCGGCACGGAGCCGACCAACGTTCGTGTCGGGATCGAGGTGGTGGTCCGGGGCCGGCGGGAGCGACTGTCGCATAGCCGTCAAGCCCGACATCCGTCGTGCCGCTGCCCGTGCCGGTGCCGGTGCCGGTGCCGGCCGTGCCGTACCGGGTTGTCGACGGTTCCGGCCAGCTCGGCGGCCTCGTACTTTCCGGCCGAGTATCGCCATTCCCGTGCCGTGGGCCAGCCGGATCGGTGACAGTGCGAGGCGGAGGCGGGCAGGACGAGGCGGAGCATGGTGGGGCGGCAGGAGCGGAACGGGCACGGCGGCACACCGCCGGAGCACCCGACGATCACCTTCAGCCCGTCGGCCGAGTTCCCGCCGCTGAACGAGACCGAGCTGGCCGCCCTGCACGAGGTCGGCCGGCGGTGGCGGTCTGACCTGCGGGACCGTCCACCCCGGGACGCCGTACTGCCGCTGGATCCGAGCCTGGAGCAGTACCGGCACCCGCCCGCGCCGAGTCGCTTCCACCGGCTGGGCCGGATCGAGATGTTCCGGACCGAGCGACGGGGGCAGTTGACCGCGACCGGCCCGACGAGCAGCACCGACACCCGGATCGGCCGGGTCACCGGCGCCCTCCGGCGTGCCCTGCTCGGACCACCGCTGGCGAGCGCGGCGGTGCTCCAGGAACGGATGCGGAAGCTGATCGCGCTTCCGGTGCTCTCCTCCGACCTGCTCTCCTCGGTGGCGTACGGGCCGGAGGCGATGCTCGCGATCCTGGTACTGGCCGGCAGCGGCGCACTCGGGCTCTCCCTGCCGATCGCCGCCGCGCTGGTGATACTGATGATCACGGTCGGCACGTCGTACCGGCAGACGGTCTACGCCTATCCGCACGGCGCCGGCTCCTATCTGGTGGCCTCCGACAGCCTCGGTCCCCGGTTCGGGCTCACCGCCGCGGCCGGGCTGATCCTCGACTACGTGCTGACCGTCTCGGTCTCGGTGGCGGCCGGGGTGCAGGCGATCACCTCGGCGCTGCCCGGACTGACCCCGTTCACGGTCCCGTTCGGGCTGCTGGTGATCGCCGGGCTGCTCGCCGGCAACCTGCGCGGGGTACGGGCGGCCGGGAAGATCTTCGCCGCGCCGACGTACCTCTTCATCGCCGCCATCGGCCTGCTCTTCGTCGTCGGCGTGGCCCGGGCGGCGGGCCGGGGCTTCGAGCCGGTCCCGCCGCCGCCGGTCGGCGCGGTGGAGGGGCTCGGCCTGCTGGTGGTGCTCCGGGCCTTCGCCTCCGGCGCGGCCTCGATGACCGGGATCGAGGCGGTTGCCGACGCGGTGCCGGCGTTCCGGCCGGTCGAGTGGCGCCAGGCCCGGACCACCCTGACCTGGATGGTCGCCATCCTGGTGGTGCTCTTCGCCGGGCTGACCCTCCTGATCCACTTCAACGGGCTGGTCCCCCGGGCCGACGAGACGCTGCTCTCCCAGCTCGCCCGGGAGACCTTCCGCACCGGACCGTGGTACGCGCTGATCCAGGCCGCCACCACCCTGGTCCTGCTGCTCGCCGCGAACACCGCCTTCAACGACTTTCCCCGGCTGCTCTTCTTCATGGCCCGGGACAGCTACGCCCCCCGACGGTTCCTGCACATGGGAGACCGGCTCGCGTTCAGCAACGGGATCATCGCGCTGGCCGTGGCGGCGGCCCTGATCTTCGTGGCGTTCGGCGGCTACACCCAGTCGCTGATCCCGCTCTACGCCGTCGGCGTCTTCCTGGCCTTCACCCTCTCGCAGAGCGGCATGGTGATGCACTGGCGCCGACACCGCGCCCCGGGCTGGCGCTGGCGGGCGGCGCTGAACGCGACCGGCGCGGTGCTCTGCGCCCTGGTCCTGGTCACCGCCGCGATCACCAAGTTCGTCGAGGGCGCCTGGGTGGTGGTGGTCGCCGTGCCGCTGCTGGTGCTGCTCTGCCTGCACATCCGGTGGCACTACGACGCGATGCGGCAGGCGCTGACCCTGCCGGCCACCACGCCCGGCACCGACACCGCCGCCACCCGACCCGACGGCCGCACCGGGGCCGAACGGACCGGCGCGGCGGAGCAGGGCCGCCGGCCGAACGAGGTGGCCGAGACGACCGGACCGGGCGACCTGCGGGTCGACCTGACTCCGGGCGAGGTACGACACCTGGTGGTCGTACCGGTGGCCCGGCTGAACCTGGCGGCGCTGCGGGCGCTGGCGTACGCCGCGTCGCTCGGGCAGCCGGCCTTCGCGGTGCACCTGAGTCCGGAGCAGGAGGAGGCCGACCGGTTCCGCCGACAGTGGGAGACCTGGGGCGACCACCTGCGGCTGGAGACGATCATCTCGCCGTACCGGACCGTGATCGCGCCGCTGGCCCAGTACGTCGAGGCCCTGCACTCGGTCCGTCCGGAGGTCACCCTGACCGTGGTGGTACCGGAGATCGTGGTCCGGCACCTGTGGCACCAACTGCTGCACACCCGTACCGAGCTGCGGCTGCGGCGCGCGCTGCGGGACGTACCCGGGGTGGTGGTCACCAGCGTCCCCGTCCACCTGCCCGAATAGCGCCCGGAGCCGTCGTGGTCTGACGTCCTCGGCATGCCGCTCGGATGATCGCATCCACCCCGTCGACCACCGCCCAATCCCGCCCTCGACCGTTCGGTCGAGTTGTTGCCCGATCGAGGACAATCACCGCCGGGAACCGGCGTGTGGGCCGGGTGGGCGCATCCAGCACAGAGCAGACTGTCCCCGTGGAGGCGCAGCAGGTACTCGGCGGCCGCTACCGGCTCGAAGACCAGCTCGGCCGGGGCGGCATGGCGGTCGTCTGGCGGGCCCGTGACGAGGTGCTGGGGCGCCCGGTCGCGGTCAAGCTGCTGGCCGGCCCGCACGCCCGGGACCCGGTGTCGAGACGGCGGATCCGGCACGAGGCGCGGGCGGCGGCGGCTCTGTCGCACCCCAACATCGCCCAGGTGTACGACTTCGGCGAATCGGTCACCGGCCTGACCTGTGTCCCGTATGTGGTGATGGAACTCGTCGAGGGCGGCACCCTCGAACAGCGGCTCGCGGCCGGGCCGCTGCCGCCGAAGGCCGTCTTCCGGATCTGTGCCGAGGTGGCGGCGGCACTGGCCGCCGCGCACGACCGTGGCCTGGTGCACCGGGACATCAAGCCCGGCAACGTGATGGTGACCCCGTCCGGGGCGAAGGTCGTCGACTTCGGCATCGCCGCCGCGGTCGGACCGGGCGACGCGGACGAGTGGGGTGACGAACTCCTCGGTACTCCCGGATATCTCGCCCCGGAACGGATCAGCGGCGACGCCGTCGTGCCCGCCTCGGACGTGTACGGCGTCGGGGTGCTGCTCTACCGTCTGCTGGCGGGGCGCCCGCCGTGGAGCGCCGAGACCGCGACCCAGATGCTGCGGGCGCACGTGTACGTCGAACCGGCGCCGCTGCCGCCGCTGCCCGACGTACCGGCGAAGGTCGTCGAACTGTGTGGACGCTGCCTCGACAAGGACCCGGAGCGGCGTCCGGCGGCCCGCGAGGTCGCCGCCGTGCTCGCCCGGGCCGCCGGGGTGCGGATCGTCGACGACGAACTCGCCCACTCGCTGGCCCCGGCCGCGGTCGACGGCGAACCCTCGACGGTGCTGGTGCCCCGCGCCTCCGGCGGTCGGGGCGCCCAGTTCCGCGCCGGGGTGCTGGCCACCGGGGCGGCGGCGGTCGCCGTCACCGTGCTGCTGCTCTGGCTCGCCGACCCGCTCGGCTCGGGGCTCGGCGGGCCCAGCGGCGCCGCGGAGCCCGGTCCGAGCGACCGGCCGACCGTGGACACCGGCGGGCCGGGGCGCACCGGTGGCGGCTCCGGCACCCCACCGCCGGACCCGGGGCCGGTGACGCCGCTCGTCGGCGGCCCGGGGACATCGCCCAGCGCCGTGCCCGGTCCGGTGACCGGGTTTCCCCCCGGTGGACAGCCGGGTGGGGGGCCGGTCACTGGTGACCCGGTCGGCGAGACACCGAGCGGGCCGGGCGAGCCGGCGCCGTCGACCCCGGAGTCGCCGCCGCCGTCGACCCCGGCACCGGACGGGCGGACCCTGACCTCGGACGGCGGATCGGTGGAGGCGACCTGCACCGACGGCGGCGCCTGGCTGCTGTCGTGGACCCCGAACCGCCCCTACCGGACCGACGAGGTCGAGCCGGGACCGGCGGCGGCCACGATGGTCAGGTTCCGGCACGGCAACCGCCAGGTGCGGATGACCATCACCTGTACCGACGGGGTGCCCTCGACCACCAACACCTCGGAATGACCGGTTGGGGCACCTCGTCGGAACGATCCGTCGGGGAGAGGGCGCCGGCCGGGCTCAGATCCGGCCGGCGACGGTACGGGCCACCTCCTCCAGCGGTTCGCGGCTCTCCTTCGGGTCGTTCAGCAGTACCAGCTTGACCGCCACCCACCGGCCACCCTTGGCGACGAAGACGGCGCCGTCCTCGGCGTACGCCTCGTCGCCCACCCCGGGCAGCGGCCAGATCTCGTGCCCCAGTTCGCGTTCGATGTCGAGGAACTTCTTCGCGCCGTCCCCGACGTAGATCTCCACCTGGGCGGTCGGGCCGGTGACCGGTCCGGTGTAGCTGCACGTCTCGCGGACCGGTACGGCGTCCTCCAGCGGCGTACCGGCCAGCTTCTCGGCCTCCGCCTTGGTGACCAGGGCGCAGGCGTCCACCGGCGCGGCCGCCGGTTCCGCCGGGGTCGGCTCGGCCGCCGGGTCGGCACCGGTCGCGGCCGGTTGGACGTCCTGCGGGGCGGCGACCGGCGGGTCACCGCCGCCGAACCGGCCGCACCCGGTGCCGAGGGCGAGCGCGAGCACGGTCAGGGTCACCAGCACCGGGCGGCTACGGACGATCATCAGCGGTTCCTCTCAGCCCACACAGAGCGGGACGTTCGGCAGGGTCTGGGCCGCCCGGTGGATCGGCCAGAGCTTCTCGCTCTCCAGTTCGAACTTCAGCTTCGTCGGCAGCAGCTTCTGTAGCGCCTCGACCGCCACCGAGGAGGCGGTGATCCCGAATCCGCCGCCGACCTTGGCGTTCAGGCTCGCCGACACGCAGCGGGCCAGCGGGGCGCCCAGCGCCGAGCCGTTGGTGACGCCGAGGTCGACCACGAGCTTGGCGTACGGGCCGGCGAACGCGGCCGGGATGCCGATGCCGAACTGGATCTTCGTCTCCACCGCGAAGGCGAGCCCGCTGGGTCCGATCGAGATGCCGGTGATCGAGTCCATGATGCTGCGCACCACCGAGAGGGTCGGCTTCTGCAACGTACCGCCGATCACGCCGAGGGTGCCGTTGACCGCCCATTCCCCGGCCGCCGTGACCGTGGTGTTCCGGCCACTCAGCCCGGTGGTGACGATGAACTTCCAGGTGTTGCTGTAGACCAGCGGCTCACCCGCGATCGGAATATTGATCTCGACCGGCACCTCGACCCGGACCTTCCGGTTGTCGTCCGCGCCGTTCGCGGCCCCGGCCGAGACGTCGACCGAGATGCTCCGGATGCCGTCGACCGCGAAGGTGCTGCTGCCGATCCGCCCGTTCGAGATCGGCACGTCGGCCCGGATCCGCAGGTCGGCGACGTTCATCGCGAAGTCGATGTAGACCTTGAGGTTCTCGTTGGCCGCGTACCCGATCTTCAGGCCGAGCTTGCCCGGCGTCCGGTACGGCTGCGCCTCCCAGTCCCCGACGCTGACCGCGAAGTTCCGCTCCCGGGCCGGCGGCAGCCGGCCACCCCCGGCCGGGGCGAGCCGGATCGGCCGCATCGCCACGACCATGCTGCCGTCGTCGTCCTGCGGCGCCGCCGCCAGAGCCGGCACGGTCAGCGCCGCGGCTCCGACGCCGTCGCCGTCGGTGCCGTCGAGCCCGATCGGGGTGCCGGCGGTCTCCGGCGACCGCGTCCCGGCCGGCACGCTCACCGCCCCGGGCAGGTTCGGCACCTCCTGGTACGCCAGGTCGGTCTCGTCGAACCGCCGCTCGGTCCGGAAGTGCGCGTCCCGGAACACCTCGGTCAGGGTCACCGGGGCCAGGGTGACGGCGAGATCGTCCCCGCTGCGCCGCGCCTGCACCACCCGGCCGACCGCCCGGCTGGTGGCGTACATGATCCGGCCCGGTTCGAGGTCGTCGGCGCCCGGCGCGCCCGCGTCGAGTACCCAGGTCGTACCGTCCGCGCTGGCCGACCGGATCGCGTCCGGCCCACCCTCGACGAGCACCACGTCCGGCTGGTACCTGATCGACCGGTCGCGGCTCGGACCGTACCCGTAGGTGCGGCCCGCCTCGCTCGCGGCGGTCCCGCCGGCCGGGGCGCCGCCGTCGTCACCCGGATCGAGCCCGCACCCCGCCATGCCGACCAGCAGGACGGGCACCACCAGCAGCGAGCCGCACCACCGCCGCCAACCGCACATCCGCCGCCTCCGCCCTCGACCCGCCGAGTCGGGCAGGCCGCCACCGGCGACCCGCGCCACCCGGCGCCCCGCCGTCCGGGCTCCATGATGGGCGGCGATGTTCGGAGGCGGTTCAGGAATCGTTCAGGGGGCCGGCCTCCCCGTGGTGGCTCCGGGAAAGGCCGCCGGTTCCACCTCGATCTCCCGCATCCGGTCCAGGTAGTCCTGGTAGCGGCGCGCCGCCTCGCCGTGCCGACCGGTCGCCGAGAGCGCGGCGACCAGTCCCAGGTGCGCCGATTCGTCGTAGCCGTCCTCGGCGGTCAGCCGCAGGTACCAGCCGACCGCCGCCTCCGGCCGGCCGTTGCGCAGGCACCGGCGGGCCAACCGGCGAACCAGCTCGCGGTGCAACTCGGCCAGCGCGGTGCGCGGCCGGCTCACCCAGTCGCCGGTCACCTCGCCGTCGTCGCAGAAGTCCCCGGTGTACATCCCGACGACCGCCTCCAGCCGGCCCAGTAACTCCACGCCGCCGGCCTCCTCCGGCACCGGCGGCACGCCGTCGGCTCCGGTACGCCCCCGCGCCGGGCTCGCACCCTCCGCCGCGAGCGCCGAGCGGGCCGCGTCGTGGAACCGCACCGCGTCCACCGAGACCCGGTCCGGGTCGATCCGCACCGTGGCCGGGTCGGTGTTCAGGTATCTGTCGGCCGGGTGCCGCCGGTCCGGGTCCAGCACGGCGCGGACGGTCGAGACGAGCACCGACAGCCGGCGCAGCGCCACCTCCGACGGCGTCTCCGGCCAGAGCAGGGCGGCCAGGGTCTCCCGGCCCAACGGCCGGCCGAGCTGACCGGCCAGCACCTTCACCAGTTCACGCGCCTTGCGGGACTGCCAGGCAGCCGCCGGTACCGGCACCCCGGCCAGCCGTACCACGAAGTGTCCCAGGGTCTGCACCTCGACCTCGGGCACCGGCGTCGGCCCGATCGCCGCCAGCGGACCGGCGACGTGCCAGGCACCCTCGCGTACGCCCAGCCGGTGCAGCCGCTGGCCGGCGACCTCCTCGGCCGGCCGGTCCGCACCGAGCCGCGCCCGCAGCAGCGCGTTCGTGGCCAGCGCGACCTCGTTGCCGCCGTCGGCCCAGATCTGCGCCGCCTCGGCCAGCGCCACCGCCGGACGGTTCGGGAGCCGGCCGGTGCCGGAGCCGCTGACGCCACCGGTCGGATCCGGCGGTCGGGCTGGCCGGGATCGCCGACCTGCCGCAGCAGCCGGGTCCGTCCTGTCGGCGAGTGCGGTGGCGAGCGCGGCGAGTTCGATCGCCTCGGCGAGCCCGGCCGGGTCGCGCCGGGGTCCCGCCTCCGCCCGAGCCCGCTCGGCATGCCGGTGGGCCGAGTCGACGTCCCCGGAGCAGAGCGCCACCCAGCCGGCGGCGAGTTCGGCCACGGTCGGACCGTTGGCGCTCGGCATCGCCAGGGCGCGGCGGGCGTACTCGGCCGCCAGGGCCGGATCGTCGGCGTACCGGGTACGGGCCAGCCCGGCGCACGCCTCCATCAGTACCTGGGCTTTGCCGTCGGGTTCGGCCATCGCGAGCGCCGCCTGGTAGCCGGCCACCGCCTGGCTGGTCGAGCCGCAGACCCGGTGCACCCGGGCGGTCAGCAGCAGCCCGAACGCGGCCAGCGGCGAGCCGTCGCGCTGCCACAGGCTGAGCGCCGCGTCGGAGTCGGCCCGGGCCCGGCCGAGTTCGCCGAGCCCGAGCCACGCCTCGGCCCGGTTGTGCAGGGCCAGCGCCAGCAGCAGCCGCTGCCCGGTCCGCTCGCCGAGCCCGATCGCCGCGCCGAGTTCTTCGGTCGCCGCCCGGTACCGGCCCTCCTCCACCAGCCGGGAGCCGACGTTGCAGTGGATCCGCAACTGCTGGGCCAGGTCACCGGCGCGGACGGCGGCGGCGAGCGCCCGGGCGTACGCGTGTTCGTTGCCGGCCCGGTCCCCGGCGCTGAACGCGGCCAGCGCCCGGGCGACGTACGCCGCCGCGATCGCCGCGTCGTCCCGGCTCCGCTCGGCCAGCCGGACCGCCTCGTCGGCGAGTCCCCGGGTCCGGGTCCGGTCGCCGCGGGCCCAGCGCACCGCCGCCCGCCCCGCCACGACCTGCGCCTGATCCGCCAGCCCGCCCGCCGTCGCGGCGCCCGGTGCGGCGCGTTCGAGCAGCGCCTCCGCGTCGTCGAACTCGCCGCGCCGGTGCAGCAGCGCACCGAGTTGCCAGGCCAGTGCCGCCGGCAGCGGCATGCCGGCCGGTACCGCCGCCAGGTAGCGCAACGCCTCGTCGGGCTGCCCGTCCCGCACCGCCGACTCGGCGAGCACCAGATCGACCTCGGGGATCCCGGCCGGTCCGTCGAGGACCAACCGGGTCGCCCGGAGCGGGGCGAGGTCACCGGCGCCGAGCCGAGGCCGCTCGGCCAGCCCGCGCAGCGCCCGCTCGTACGCCGCCACGTGCCGATGCTGTGGCGCCGGACCGGTCCGGCGCAGCGCCGAGAGCACCCACAGCGCGGCAAGGTCGGCCTCGTCGAGGGTCGACGACACGTCGGCCGGGTCGGTCAGGCCGGCCAGGCCGGGCGGCACCGGCGCGCTGGTGCCGCTGGGCCAGGGCATCGGGGTCGCAGCGGTCCGACGGCGGCCGGCGGCGGCGGAGGCGGAGGTGGCGGCGGAGGTGGCGGCGGGGGCGGCGGGGGCGGCGGAGGTGGCGGCGGAGGCGGAGGTGGCGGCGGAGGTGGAGGTGGCGGCGGAGGTGGCGGAAGGTTCCGTTTCGGCGGCGAGGCCGGCGATCGCGGCGACCACTCCCGGCCAGGCGGCACAGTCCAGCGCGGCGCGCCGGATCGCGGAATGCTGCGCCGCCGCGCCCGCCGGGGCCAGCAGTCGCCGTACCTCGGCCGGGGTGAGCGCGAGGTCGGCCGGGCCGATCTCACCCAGCCGGCCGGCGGATCGCAGCGAGTCGACCGGGAAGGGCACCGGCTCACGTCCGGCGAGTACCAGCACCGTGCCGGGAGGGAGTCCGGCGGCCAGCGCCGCCAGCAGGGTGGCGGCCGGCCCGGCACCCAGCAGGTGTACGTCGTCGAGGACCAGCCGGACGGGACCATCCCCCGTACCGGGACCATTCCCCGTACCGCTGCCGGCGCTGGTCAGCGCCTCGACGAGCAGCCCGGCAAGCCCGGCCGGCCCGTCCGACGCCCGCGCCGGGTTCCGCGCTGCCGCCGGTACCTCGACACCCACCGCCCGAAGCGCCGCGCCGACGGCGTCGAAGAGCTGTCGCGGGTCACGGTCGGCCGGCAGCACGGTGTGCCAGGCCGCCGGTCGCCGGGTCGCCCACTCCCGCAGCAGGGTCGTCTTGCCGGTCTCCGGGCCGGCGACGACGGCGACGAACCGGCGGGCGGCCAGCCGGTCGAGCCGCCGGACCAGTCTCGGTCTGGGCGCTCCGACCCGACCGGGCCCCTCGTCGCCAACCGGTGCCCGTCCCCCACCGGTGATCACGGCACGAGGTTATCCGCCGCCCGCCATACCGGCTCCCCGCACCCCGCGGACCGCCTCGCCGACCTGGTCCTGCCGGCATGACTGACGGCGCCGGTGGTGTGCGGGCCTGCGCCGAGCGGCGGCCGAGCCGCGGCTCGGCCCCGGCCCGGTGCGTCAGTTCGGCGGCAGGGTGTCCATGAAGGAGCTGACCGAGAAGACCGCGTTGCCGGCCCCGGGCGGGCCGTAGCCGGGCGGGCTGCTCAGGCCGTTCGCCTCCATCGTCGCCCGGTACGCCTCCAGCAGCCGGATGTGGTATTCCAGCGGCGCGCCCTGCGGGTTGGTCCGGCCGAGCGGGGTGGTCGGCTCGGGGCACCAGGTGGTGAACCGGGGGGTGATCCCCCGGGACATGAAGAACTGCAACCCCTCGGTGGTCGACTCGATCGCCTCGTCGACGGTGGTGAAGCCGAACGGCTCGGCCATCTCGATCCCGGCCACGAAGTTCGGGATGACGTTGCGCGGCCCGAAGATCTCGGCGGAGTCGAGGATCCGGCGGTGCCACTCCTCGCGGCCGACGTACCGCTCCTTGCCGGGGCAGTAGAGCTCGAAGAGCCGCTTGTCCCAGACCTCGTAGTTCGGGTGGTAGATCCGGATCCCGTAGTCGTGGAACCGCTGCACGTCCGCCTTCGGCAGGGCCTGGGCGACGACCTTGCCGATCCACCGGCCCGGGAACCGCTCCTCGATCGCCTTGGCGTACCGGCCGTAGAAGTCGGCCTCGCCGAGCCCGTCGACCTTGGAGGTGACGCTTCCCCCGGTCAGGGTGTACGCCTTCGAGGCGCCGAGGGTGTCGTGCCGGTCGATGATCTCCATCGCCTCCAGCACCTCGTCCACCGGCTTCACCCCGGTGTACGGCCGCCCCGCCGCCTTGTGCTGGCGCCAGTTGTGGTTGATGTCGCAGTACTGGCACTCCTCCTTGGCGCCGAAGTACTGGCAGACCCGGAAGACGGTCAGGTAGATCAGGTAGCCCCACTGGATGGTGGGGGCGACCTCCATCACCGACTTGCCGCCCGCGAGGGTGTGCCGGTAGTACTCCGGCATCGGCGGCAGCCCGACGTCGGCGATCGGCCGGTCGTCCAGGTAGAGCCGGAGCACCCCGTCGCCGCCGTCCTTGACCCGGTACGGCGAGTCGGGGTTGACCCGCACCGAGACCACCGTGCGGCGCAGCTCGTACGGGCCGCCGGTCAGGACGATCTCCTCCGGTGGCCGGCGCAGCGCCGCCGTGCCCAGCTCGGGCAGGGTCCGGTGGTCGAAGGAGAAGATGAAGTACGACTTCGGCTTGACCTCGCCGTTCTCGTTGTCGGTCAGCGCCGAGTCGTCGAACGCCATGCCGCCGCGGAGCAGGTCCTCCTTGAGGACCGCCTCGCGTGGGATGTGCGGGAAGCGCCCCATCAGGTTCTCGACGAGATCAGTGCGGGTCTGCACGCGCGCTCCTCCGGTCCGCTACGACGCCGTCGGATCTCCCGACGAGCCTGTCGTCACCATGGCACCCCGCACCGGCTGGCCGGCGACCGCCTCCTCGGCGGTGTGCCCCCGACCACGCTACCCGCGCCCCGACCGGGCCCGGCGAGTGGATCAAGATCGGCGCGGCGGCCGGCGGCCCCGGGCCCGGCGAGACCGGATCCGGGCGGATCGGCCGACCCCGCCACCCGGCCGGTCAGGCCAGCAGTTGCCGCTTCTGCACCTTGCCCATCGCGTTGCGCGGCAGCGCGTCCACCAGGTGCACCCGGCGGGGCCGCTTGTGCCGGGACAGCCCGGTGGCGACGAAGTCGATCAACGCCTGGGCGGTCACGCCGTCGCCGACCACGTACGCCACCACCTCCTGGCCGAGGTCCGGGTGCGGGGCGCCGACCACCGCCGCCTCCCGGACGCCGGGGTGGGCGAGCAGCATGTTCTCCACCTCGCCGGCCCCGATCCGGTACCCCCCGCTCTTGATCAGGTCGATGCTGGCCCGGCCGACGATCCGGTGCTGACCGTCCGGCCCCACCGTCGCCACGTCACCGGTGCGGAACCAGCCGCCCGGGGCGTACGAGGCGGCGGTCACCTCCGGCAGGCCGAGGTAGCCGGTGAAGAGGGTCGGACCGCGCACCTGAAGCTCCCCGATGCTCTCCCCGTCGGCCGGCAGCACGGCACCGGCGTCGTCGACCAGCCGGGTCTGCACCCCGGACAGCGGCAGCCCGACGTGTCCGGGCCGGCGGTCGCCGTCGACCCGGGTGCTGACCGTGATCAACGTCTCGGTCATGCCGTACCGCTCGATCGGCCGGTGCCCGGTCAACCCGGCCAGCCGGGCGAAGACCGGCTCCGGCAGCGGCGCGCTTCCGGAGACCAGCAGCCGCGCGCCGGACAGCGCCCGCGCCGACCCGGGATCGTCCGCGATCCGCGACCAGACCGTCGGTACCCCGAAGAGCAGCGTCCCACCGGCCGCCGCGTACCGGTCGGGGTGGGGGCGGCCGGTGTGCACCAGCCGGCAGCCGACTCGCAGCGCCCCCAGCACCCCGAGAACCAGCCCGTGTACGTGGTACAGCGGCAGCCCGTGCACCAGGATGTCGTCCGGGGTCCACGCCCACGCCTGCGCCAGGGCGTCCAGGTCGTGCGCGATCGCGTCCCGGGTCAGCAGGACTCCCTTGGGTGCCCCGGTGGTGCCGCTGGTGTAGAGGATCAGGGCGGTGGCCGTACCCGGTGGTTCGGGGAGGCCGCCGGGGAGGGCGGGTCCCGCCGCGCGGACCGGCTCGACCGGCACCGGCACCGGGTACGGCGGCGGGGTGTCCGCCAGCAGCAGCACGGCCCCGGAGTCGGTGAGGATGTGCGCCAGTTCCACCGGTCCGGCGTCGGCCGGCACCGGCACCACCGGTACGCCGGCGATCAGCCCGCCGAGCACCCCGACCACGCCGGAGAGCGAGGCGGTGGCGTACACGGCGACGGCCGGTGCCCCGACCAGCCGGCCGGCGACCGCGGCGGCGGCGCCGCGCAACTCCTCCCACGAGGCCGTCTCGCCGTCGACCCGGACCGCGTCCGGACGGTCCGGCAGCACCCCACCCAGCGCCGGCAACAGCATCTGTCCCTCCCGCCCGTCGGTTGCCGACGATCCTGCCAGCCGCTCCCGGTCGCGCGGAGGTGCGGAACCTGCCTTCCCGGCGGCTCAGACCGGAGGGTTCGGCTCGATCGCGAACTGCCGCCGGTCGCGCAGCACGTCGGCGACCACGACCCCGGCCAGGACCGCGGTGGCGAGGAACGGCACGGCCAGCATCGGCAGCACGGCGGCGACGGGGGTGAGCAGGACGAAGGCGAGCAGCCCGTACCACCGGGTGACCGCGACCCGGCGCTGCACCTCGTACTCGCACCACACCCGGCCGAGCAGGAAGAGCACCGGGCCACCGAAGATGACCGCCACCCAGGCCGGGTCCGGTTCGGCGTACGGGTCGTTGATCAGCAGGCCGTAGCCGACCGCGCTGCTGACGATCCCGCAGACCATCACCAGGTGGGTGTATCCGGCCGCCCGGCTGAACCTGACCTGGTCGCGGCTCTGGTCGAACGCCTCGGCCAACGGCCTCTCCGGCTGGTAGAAGTAGATGCGCCAGAAGAGCACGGTGGTGACGAAGGTCGCCACGAACGTCGCGGTCCGCTCGACCGCGAAGCCGACGGCACTGAGTACGAACCCGCTGACCAGGATCGCCTCGCCGAGCGCGATCAGCAGCACCTGCTGGTACCGCTCGGCCAGGTGCGCCGGGGCGATGCTCCAGCCGTTGACGTCGGTGCGGCCGAGCCCCGGTGTCGGCCAACGCAGGGCGGCGCCGAGAAACTCCAGGACCACCGCCACGGTCCAGAAGATTCCGCGCCCGGTGCCGCCACTGAGCGCACCGGCGATCCAGCCCACCGAGGAGATCGTCGACCAGAACAGGATCCGGATCGACGCCGGTTGCCGGGGATGCCCGCGCAGGGTCAGCACCAGGAAGAGCGGGCGACCGATCTGGATCGCGACGAAGGTACTGGCGAAGACCAGGCCGCGCTCGCCGAACGCCTGCGGCAGCGACACCGCCATGATCATGGCGCCGAACATGGACCCGATGACCACGAGCTGGATCTCGATCCGGCGCGGGTCGAACCGGCTGGTCGCCCAGGCGGTGAGCAGCCAGACCTGCCAGAGGGCGAGCAGGACCAGGAAGGTCTGGCCGAGTTCGGAGAGCAGGGTCCGGCGGCTGACGGTGAAGTCGTCGGTCAGCCGCTGGGAGAGCCGGGTGAGCGCGAAGACGTACACCAGGTCGAGGAAGAGTTCCAGGAAGGTGGCGCGGCCCTGGCTCCTGGAGTCGCCGAGGTGGCCGACCCGGTCATCGGCCGCCACGGGCGGTCCGCCTTGTCCCGATCTGCCCCGTCACTCGGCAGTCATACCACGGCCGCCGCCCCCCGGACGGGCATAATCCGGGCACTGGCGGACCGGTGGGCGACCGCCCGGTAAGGTGCGGTCGCCCACCGGCGGCACGGACGACCCGGCGGCACGGACGACCCGGCGGCACGGACGACCCGGCGGCCACGCGACCGGGCCGGGTCAGCCGACGGGGACGTCGGGCCGGGTCAGCGGCCGGACACGTCGGGCCGGGTCAGCGCAGCGGTCAGGCCAGGGCGGCGCGGGCCGCCACGGCGGTGTCCGGGTGGTCGCTGAAGACACCGTCCAGGCCGAGGCCGTAGAAGAGTTCGTACTCGGCGACGATGTCGCCGCGGGCGTTCGGATCCGCCCCGATCCGGAAGTCGGCCGGCAGGAACTGGTTCTCGGCCCGGAACGTCCAGGCGTGCACCACCAGGCCGGCCCGGTGCGCGTCCCGGACCACGCCGGTCGGGGCGAGCAGCCGGCCGGCCGCGTCCCGGGGCACCAGCAGGTTCTTGTGCACCCCCACCCCGTCGGCGTAACCGCCGATCCAGCGCAGGTTCGCCGGCTCGACCAGGTCGAGATAGGTACGCGGGTCACCGGCCACGGTGAAGTCGTACGGCCGGCCCGCCGCGTCCAGCAACTGGACCAGCCGTACGTCGGTCAGCTTGTTCAGCCTGCGCAGGTTGGCGGTCTCGAAGGACTGGATGATCACCGGATCCTTCTTGTCGGTCATGCCGTTCTTCCCGAGTACCCGCACCAGCGGCTCCTCCAGCGGCAGCCCGATCGACCGGAAGTAGCTGGGGTGCTTGGTCTCCGGGTAGATCCCGATGCTCCGGCCCAGCCGGCGGCTCTCGCTCCGGGCCAGATCGATGACCTCCTGGAGGGTCGGCACCGGCAACTGGCCGTCGAACGCGGTGTTGGTCACCCGCACCTGCGGCAGCCGCTCCTTGGCCCGCAGCGTCTTCAGCTCGGCCAGGGTGAAGTCCTCGGTGAACCAGCCGGTGACCGCCGTACCGTCGATGGTCTTGGTGCTCTTCCGGGCGGCGAACTCGGGGCGCGCGGCGACGTCGGTGGTGCCGGAGATCTCGTTCTCGTGCCGGGCCACCAGCACCCCGTCCCGGGTGGAGACGAGGTCGGGCTCGATGAAGTCGGCACCCATCCGGATCGCCAGCCGGTAGGCCTCCAGGGTGTGCTCGGGACGGTAGCCGCTGGCGCCGCGGTGTGCGATCACCAGCGGCCGGTCACCGGCCACCGGCCGCGACCGGTCGTCGTGCGCGGCGGCCTGGCTGGTTGGCAGCGCCACGGCGGTCGCCAGCAGCGCGCCGGCCAGGCCGAGCGAGGAAAGGGTACGTGCCAAGGTCGTCTCCCGTCGGTCGAGGCGGGGCCGTGCCGCCGGGCGCGGCTCCGCTCGTGGATCGACCTGGAATCCAACCCCGTCCGGGCGACCAGCAGTCGGGCGACGGCTGTCCGGACGGTGAACCTCCGGGGTGTCGACACCCGGCACCCAGCCCCGTCATCGGACCCCCTCTCCCCGGCTACGCCCGGGTCGACGGAATTATCGCCGACCGTCCACTCCGGCGGGCCGGGTACGGGTCGAGCGCTCCCTTGACCGCCGATGCCTAACCGTTAAGCTCTAGCCGCTAGGCATCGGAGGTCGGTGGATGAAACACCTTCTGCTCGGGCTGCTCGCCGCCGGCCCGGCCCACGGCTACGAGCTGCGTCGGCGCTACGACGAGCTCTTCGCCGACGCGGGCGGCGAGGTCAACATCGGTCAGATCTACGTGACCCTCGGCCGGCTGGAGCGGGACGGGCTGGTCGCACACACCGCCGAGTCCGGTGGCGACCGACGGGACCGCAAGGTCTACCGGCTCACCGAGCCCGGCACGGCGGTACTGCACGAGTGGCTCTCCGCCCGTTCCGATCCCCCACTGGTCAAGCCGGACGTGCTGCTCCGGCTGGTCGCCGCCCGGCTGGCCGCGCCACTGCTACCCGACGTGGATCCCCGGACGGTCATCACCGACCACCGGCAACGCTGCCTGGAGGCGCTCCGGGCCCTCGACCAGCAGGCGGCCCGCACCGCCGCCGGAAGCGTCAGCGGCCTGCTGGTGCAGGCGTCCGCGCTGCACCTTCAGGCCGAGCTGCGCTGGCTGGAGGCGTGTCAGCAGCAACTGGCGCAGATCGAACTCAAGACCTCCTGGGAGGGGGACGGCGATGAGTGACCCGCTGCTGCACGCCCGCGGCCTGGTACGCACCTACCACGGCGGCGTACGCGACCTCGCCGCACTGCGGGACGTCTCGATCGAGGTGGCGACCGGCGACTGGGTCGCGGTGACCGGGCCGAGCGGCTGCGGCAAGTCGACCCTGCTGCACCTGCTCGGCGGGCTCGACCGTCCCGACCGGGGTGAGGTGTGGCTGGCCGGCCGGCGGCTCGACACCGGCTCGGAAAGCGAGCGGGCCCTGCTGCGACGCCGGCACGTCGGCTTCGTCTTCCAGTTCCTCAACCTGGTCCCGACGATGACGGTCGCCGGCAACGTGGAACTGCCGCTGGTGCTCCAGGGCGTCGGGCGGCGCGACGCCCGACGGCGGGCGCTGGAGGTCCTCGACGAGTTGGGCGTGGCCGAGGCGGCCGACGCCGCGCCGGCCGAACTCTCCGGCGGGCAGCAGCAGCGGGTGGCCCTGGCCCGGGCCGTGGTGCACCGCCCCGACGTGCTGCTCGCCGACGAGCCGACCGGAGCACTGGACTCGGCCGCCGCCGAAACCGTGCTCGACCTGCTGCGCCGCCGTCACGAGGAGGGGCAGAGCATCGTGCTGGTCACCCACGACCACCGGGTCGCCTCGGCCGCCGACCGGGTGGTGACGATGCTCGACGGGCAGATCGTCGACGAGCGGGACCTGACCGGCCCGGCCGGGCGGCCGACCTTCGGCAACCTGATCAACTTGGAGGGCTGAGTGTCCGCCATCCTCCGGCTCGCCCGCTCGGGGCTGCGTGGCGGCAACCGGGCCACCGCGATCGCCACCGTACTCGTCGCCGCGCTGGCCACCACCGGCGTGGTCGCCGGGCTGTCGGTGCAGGGACAGGGCGGTGCGGAGGTGGACCGGATCTACCGCGACGCCGGCCGGCCGGACCTGGTCGTCTACGGCGCCCCGGAGACACTGGAGGCGGTACGCCGGGACCCGGCGTTCGCGGCCACCTCCCCGGTGAGCCCGTACCTCGACGCGGCGGTCGCGCTCGGCCGGGACTCCGTCGACGCCCGGATCACCGCCCTCGTCGCCGGCACCTCCCCGCCGGGCCGGCCGCTGCTGCGTACCGGCGGGTGGCCGGCGAGCGGCGTAGCCGGGGAGGTGGTCTTCGACCAGGCAGCCGCGACCGAGGCCGGTGTCGGGGTCGGTGACCAGATCCGGCTGACCGTCGGCGGTCGGCCGGCGACGCTGACCGTGGTCGGCACGGCGATCGACCTGACCGACTGCTTCTATCCGGACTGCGACCCGATCCGGCTCTTCGTCGATCCGGCCACCCTCGCCACCCTGGCCACGCCCGCTCCCACACCGCCGGCCGGCAACCCCACACCCCCTGCCGCCAGCCCGACACCGCCGGCCGGCAGCCCGACATCACCGGCCATGCGTGAGCCGGTCGGGGCGCCCGGGGGCGGTCCGCCGGGGGCGGGCGGATCGAGCGCGCTGCTGGTCGCCCGGCTGGTCGACGCCGACCAGGCCGACGCGGTGGCCGCCAGGCTCGGTGTCCGGGCCGGGGTCCAGGGAGTGCAACCCTGGCCGGACACCAGGGACGACATCCTCGTCCGAGACCGGATCTTCGGTGCCTCGCTGGCCGGCTTCGGCATCTTCGTCCTGCTCGCCGCCGCCTTCGTGGTGGCCGGCACCGCCACCGCCCGGCTGCTGGCCCGACGGCGGGAGCTGGCGCTGCTCCAGACGGTCGGCTACACCACCCGACAGCTGATCACCGGACTGGTCACCGAGGCGCTGCTGCTCGGCGCGGTGGGCGTACTCGCCGGCTGGGTGGCCGGCACCCTGCTCGCCCCGTACCTCCAGGTCGGTCTCGGCGGCGCACTCGGCCGGCCGGGACCGCGGATCACCCCACTGTCGTTGCCCGGCTCCGCCCTGCTGGTCGGCACGGTGCTCGCCGCCGCCACCGTACTGCCGGCCTGGCGGGCGGTCCGGCAACCCGTCTCCGGCGTACTGCGTGACGCCCCACCGCGCGGCTCGGCCCCGGCCCGGACCACCCGGCTGCTCGACCGGCTCCGGCTCGGCCCCGCCTACCGGTACGGCCTCGGCGCCGTACTCAGCCGTCCCGGGCGCTCGGCGTTGACCGCCGCCGCCCTGGCGGTCGCCGTGGCGGCGGTGGTGGTCGGGGTCGGCTTCACCGCCACCGTGGACCGGATGCTCGCCGAGCCGGCCCGCAGCGGTGACCCGTACGACGCCGTCGTGGTGGCGGGCGGCACCGATCCGGCCACCCTGGCCGCCGCGCTGGCCGGTACGCCCGGCGCGGCCGGCTGGTACAGCCAGGTCGACCGGCGCAGCACTTTCCGCGACCAGACGTTCCTGTCCCGTGCGATCGGTGGGGATCCCGCCGACGCCCGCTTCCTGGTCCGGGAGGGCCGGCCGTTGCGGGCGCCCGGCGAGGCGATCGTCGGGTACGGCCTGCTGCGCCGGTTCGGCCTCCAACTCGGCGACACGATCGAGATCAGGGCCGGCGAGACGACGCTGCGGCTGACCGTCGTCGGCTGGTACAGC
Organism: Plantactinospora sp. BB1; assembly: GCF_003030385.1. Classification (NCBI taxonomy): domain Bacteria; kingdom Bacillati; phylum Actinomycetota; class Actinomycetes; order Micromonosporales; family Micromonosporaceae; genus Plantactinospora; species Plantactinospora sp. BB1. The sequence continues at coordinate 888,654 of NZ_CP028159.1, forward strand.
GAGACCGAGGACACCGGAGAACTGCTGATGTACCGGGCCGAGATGCTGCCCGGGGTGGCACCGGACGCGTACCTGGTCTCGGCCGCCCCGACCGGTACCCCGGAGGCGCTGGCCGCCGCGCTGCGGGACCGGCTCGGTCCCGGCGTCACGGTGCACGCCCGGTCCGCCGATCCCGGCGATCTCGGTACCTTCACCGTGGCGATGCGGTTGCTGGCCCTCCTCGTCCTGCTGGTCAGCCTCGCCAACCTGGCCGCCGCGCTGCTGACCGGCGCCCGGGAGCGGGCCCGGACCCTCGGCGTGCTCCGCGCGGTCGGGTTCACCGTCCGGCAGACCCTCGCCCAGTCCGCGACCGGCGGTGCCGCGCTCGGCCTCGCCGCCGCCCTCGTCGGCCTCCCGGTCGGCCTGCTGGTGTTCCGGCTGCTCACCGACCGGGTGATGGTCGGCATCGGTGCCGGCCCCGGCCTCGCCGAACTCCCCTCCGCCGGGCTGCTCGCGGCGATCGTGCCGGCGACCACCCTGGCCGGCGCGCTCGCGGGCGTCCTGGCCACGGGCCGGCTGGCCCGAACCGGGGCCGCCGACCTGGTCCGCTACGAGTGACCGCCGCCCCCGACCTGGTCCGCTACCAGTGACCGCCGCCGCCGACCTGGTCCGCTACCAGTGACCGCGCCGCTCAGAAGGTGACCGGCAGGCTGCTCAGCCCTCGGGTCCGGAACGACGGCCGCCAGGCCAGCTCGGCCGGGTCGACCGCCAAGGCGAGCTTCGGAAACCGACGCAGTACCGCCCCGATCGCGATCTGCGCCTCCAGCCGGGCCAGCGGCGCACCGACGCAGTAGTGGATGCCGTGTCCGAGCGTCAGGTGCGCGTTGTCGGGCCGCTCCAGGTCGAGTGCGTCCGGGTCGGCGAACCGTTCGGGGTCCCGGTTCGCGGCGGCGACGCAGAGCAGCACGGTGGCGCCGGCCGGAATGGTGGTCCCGCCGATGGTGAGGTCGGTGACGGCGAATCGGCGCAGCGCGACCGTACCCGGTGGTTCGTAGCGGAGCAGTTCCTCGACGGCGGCCGGCGACGGCTCGGCAGCGTTACGCGCCAGCGCCAACTGCTCCGGGTTGCGCAGCAGGGCGAGCAGGCCGGTCCCGATCACGTGCACCGAGTTCTCGTAGCCGGCGAAGAGCACCAGAAAGGCGAGCGAGGTCAGCTCGTCCTCGCTCAACCGGTCGGCACCGTCCTCACCACGGGCGGCGCCGTCGACACCAGGGGCGGCATCCTCGTCGCCGGTGTCCCGGGCCGCGATCAAGGCGGTGAGCAGGTCGTCGCCCGGGTTCCGGCGCTTGTCGGCGATGAGCCGGACCAGGAGGTCCTGAATGGACAGTATCGCCCGACCGGCTGCCCGGGGATCGTCCGCCGGCGGGGCGAGCATCGCGTCGGTCCAGCCGCGCAGCGCGGCCCGGTCCGACTCCGGCACGCCCAGCAGGTCGCCGATGACGGTGACCGGCAGCGGACCGGCGTACTCGGCGACCAGGTCCGCCCGCCCGGCCGGGGCGATCCGGTCCAGCAGTTCCTCGGCCGCCGCCTCGATCCTCGGTCGCAGCCGGGCGATCCGCTGCGGTCCGAAGGCGTACCGGACCAGCCGGCGGATCCGGGTGTGGTCCGGTGGATCCATGTTCAGCAGGTTGGCGTCGAGGGCCGGAGGCAGCGAGAACCCCTTCCACCCGTCGCGGGAGTTCGCCTTGTCCAGCGACAATCGCGAGTCGGCGAGCCCGGCCCGGACGTCGGCGTAGCGGGTCACCAGCCAGACGTTCGCGCCGTCGGGGAGGGTGAGCCGGTGCACCGGGGCGGCCGTGCGCAGGGCCGCGAACCCGGGGTACGGGTCGGCGATGAACCGCGCGTCGAACAGGGAGGCGGCGTGCAGGGGCGCTCGGTCTCGCGTCGATGGTGTCCCGGTCACCCGGACAGGCTACCGGTGGCCGGTCGCCCGGCACGGCGGCACGCGCCCGGCACGGCGGTACGCGCGCGGCGCCGCAGTGGCACGCCGCGCGCGTACCGGTGGGTCAGAAGTCGTCGTCGAACCGGACGGTGCCGGTCACCCCGACCTGGTACGCCGAGACCCGCCGCTCGAAGAAGTTGGACAGCTCCTGCACGTCCTGCAACTCCATGAAGGGGAACGGGTTCGTCGACCCGTACAGCGGGGCGATGTCGAGCTGGGCCAGCCGGCGGTCCGCGACGTACCGCAGGTACTCCCGCATGTCCGGGAGGGAGAGTCCGGAGACCCCGTGTTCGAGCAGGTCCTCGGCGAACTGCACCTCGCACTCGACCGCCTCGGCGAGCATCTCCCGGACCTGACCGCGCAGCTCGTCGTCGAAGAGGTCGGGCTCCTCCCGGCGTACGGTGTCGACGACGTCGAAGGCGAACGCCATGTGCATCGACTCGTCCCGGAACACCCAGTTGGTGCCGGAGGCGAGCCCGTGCAGCAGCCCACGGGACCGGAGAAAGTAGACGTACGCGAACGCGCCGTAGAAGAAGAGCCCCTCGATGCAGGCGGCGAAGCAGATCAGGTTGAGCAGGAACGCCCGCCGGTCGGCCCGGGTCTTCAGCTCACGCAGTTCGAAGACGGAGTCGATCCACCGGAAGCAGAACTCGGCCTTGCGGCGGATCGACGGGATGTTCTCGATCGCGGCGAAGGCGGCGAACCGCTCCTCGTCGTCCGGCACGTACGTGTCGAGCAGGTTGAGGTAGAACTGCACGTGCACCGCCTCCTCGTAGAGTTGGCGGGAGAGGTAGAGCCGGCCCTCCGGCGAGTTGACGTGCTGGTAGAGGTTGAGCACCAGGTTGTTGGCCACGATCGTGTCGCCGGTGGCGAAGAACGCCACCAGCCGGCCGACCAGGTGCCGTTCGGCCGGGGAGAGCCGGTCCAGGTCGGCCAGGTCGGCGTGCAGGTCGACCTCCTCGACCGTCCAGGTGTTCCGGATCGCGTCCCGGAACCGGTCGAAGAAGTGCGGGTAGCGCATCGGGCGCAGGGTCAGGTCCATTCCGGGGTCGAGCAGCATGGGTCCCTCACGGTCGCTGGTGGATCGGTCGGCGGCGCGCCGGCCGCTGACGGCGGGCGCGGTGGAAGGTGCGGCGGTGGTGGTCACCGGCAGGCGTGGCAGGACTCGGGTCACTGGCAGGCGTCGCAGGACTCGGGGTTCTCCAGCGAGCAGGCCAGCGCCGCGTCCGGCGGGTCCGCGCGGGGCAGCGTCACGGCGGCCAGCGTCGCGGCGGGCAGCGCGGGTCGGGCCCCCGGCGGTACCGCCACCGTCGCCTGCTGGATCCGGGTGGCGGGGCGGGACCGGAGGTAGTAGGTCGTCTTCAGTCCGGATTTCCAGGCGTACAGGTACATCGAGCTGAGCCGGCCGATGTCCGGCGCGGCCATGAAGAGGTTCAGCGACTGGGACTGGTCGACGTAGGGCGCCCGGGCGGCGGCCAGGTCGATCAGCGCCCGCTGCGGCAGCTCCCAGGCGGTACGGAACACCTCGCGCAGCCGCGCCGGCAACTCCTCGATGCCCTGCACCGAACCGTCCGCCCGCTTGATCGCGGCCCGGATCCGCTCGGTCCAGAGCCCGCGCGCCTTCAGCTCCGCCACCAGGGCCGTGTTGACCTGGAGGAACTCCCCGCTCAGCGTCTCCCGTTTGAACAGGTTCGAGACCTGCGGCTCGATGCACTCGTAGCAGCCGGCGATGGAGGCGATGGTGGCGGTCGGGGCGATCGCGACCAGCAGCGAGTTGCGCAGCCCGTACGCCGAGATCCGCTCCCGCAGTGCGGCCCAGCGCCCGGTCTGGCGGCCGGTCACGCCCCAGAGGTCGGGGTGGAGCTGCCCGGCCGCCGCCCGGGTCCGCGGGTACGCCGGATGGGCGCCGAACCGCTCGGCCAGCCCGGCCGAGGTCTCCAGCGCGGTCAGGTAGATCTCCTCGGCGAGCCGGGTGGAGAGTTCCTTCGCGGCCGGCGAGTCGAACGGCAGCCGCAGCGCGAAGAAGACGTCCTGCAACCCCATCACCCCGAGTCCGACGGGTCGCCAGCGCGGATTGCTCGCCGCCGCCTCCCGGCTCGGGTAGTAGTTGATGTCGATCACCCGGTCCAGGAAGGTCACGGCCGTCCGGACGGTCTCGCGCAGCCGTACCCAGTCGATCCGGTCCTCGGCGGCGGACGCGCCGCCCGGGTCGGCCGGGCCGGCGACCAGGTGCGCGGCCAGGTTGACCGAGCCGAGGTTGCAGACGGCGGTCTCGGTGTCGCCGGAGACCTCGACGATCTCGGTGCAGAGGTTGGAGAGGTGCACCACGTTGCCCGGCTCGGCGGTCTGGTTGCAGAGCCGGTTCGAGGTGTCCTTGAAGGTCATCCAGCCGTTGCCGGTTTGGGCCAGTGTGCGCATCATCCGGCCGTAGAGGTCCCGGGCCCGGACCTGCCGGACGTAGCGGCCCTGCTCCTCGGCGGCCCGGTACGCCGCGTCGAACTCCGCCCCCCACAGGTCGGGCAGCTCCGGCACCTCGTCCGGGTCGAAGAGCGACCAGACCTCGTCCGCCTCGACCCGCCGCATGAACTCGTCCGGGATCCAGTTGGCCAGGTTCAGGTTGTGGGTCCGCCGGGCCTCCTCGCCGGTGTTGTCCCGCAGTTGCAGGAACTCCTCGACGTCCGGGTGCCACGGTTCGAGATAGACGCAGGCCGCGCCCTTGCGCCGGCCGCCCTGGTTGACCGCCGCCACCGACGAGTCGAGGGTACGCAGGAACGGGACGATCCCGTTGGAGGCGCCGTTGGTGCCCCGGATCAACGCGCCCCGGGAGCGGACCCGGGACCAGGCGATGCCGATCCCACCGGCGAACTTGGACAGCCGCGCCACCTGGGCGTACCGGTCGTAGATCGAGTCGAGTTCGTCGCGGGGCGAGTCGACCAGATAGCAGGAGGACATCTGGGTGTGCCGGGTGCCCGAGTTGAACAGCGTCGGCGAGCTGGGCAGATAGGCCAGCGACGCCATCAGCCGGTAGAAGCCGACCGCCTCGTCCGGGGTACGGGACAGTCCACATGCGACCCGGAGCAGCCAGTACTGCGGGGTCTCCAGCACCAGCCGGTCGACCGGGTGCCGCAGCAGGTAGCGGTCGTAGACCGTACGCAGCCCGAAGTACTCGAAGCGCCGGTCGGCGGCCGGGTCGACGGCGTCGTCCAGCTCGCGGGCGTACGTCCGGACGAACTCGGCCGTCTCGTCGCCGATCAGGCCGTGCCGGTGGCCGAGCCGGATCGACTCGCTGAACGATTCGACGCCCTGTCCCCGGACCTCCTGTTCGAGGTAGCCGGCGAGCAGCCGGGCGGCCAACCGGGAGTACTGCGGCTCCTCCCCGATCAGCTCGGCCGCGGTCTGCACGCAGAGCCGGTGCAGCTCGGCGGCGTTGGCCCCCTCGGGCAGGCCGTTGACCACCCGGGTCGCCAGCCGCACCGGGTCGACGTCGGGGAGGTCGTCGGCCTGGCGGCGCACCGCGCGGGCGATCGTGTCGACGTCGGCCGGTCCGGTCGCGCCGCCGCCGCTCGGACCGACCTGACCGGGCTGGCCACCGCGAACGCCTCCATGCTCGACGAGCGGCGGCGGGCCGGCGCGCCAGTCAGGCCGGTGGGCGGTTCCCCGTGTCGTCGACCGTTCGCCGTCTCCCGCCGCCGACCCGTTCGGCGTGGCCTCGGTGACCGTCACAGCTCTCTCCTCGCACTCGACTCCTCCGGTCCGTCAGGAAGCCGCGCGGGGACGCCGACGGGCACGCGTCGACGTGCGTCGGTGGCGTCGGCCGTCCCGCGCGGCCTCGGACCGCCGCGTACGGGCTCGTACGCGGCGCGCTGGCAGGTCTTCGGACTCGTGGACGGGCCACGGGCGTACCCGGGTTCGCCTACTGGCCGTCGCTTCCCAGGCGGATCCGGCTGTGGGGCCGGACGACCCAGTGCGTGATGACGGCGGTCGTTTCCACTCACCGCTGCGGGGCAGTCCCGGACTCCCACCGGGTTCCCTCTTGCCTCGACCGCCGGGCGGCGCTCGAACCAGCTGCGATCAACACCATATATAGGGTTGGCCCGAAAGTCATACCCCAAGATGTCGTGTCGGCGTGTCGGCAACCTCACGGCCGCGTCCGCTCCCGGTCACAACGGCCGGCCCTGCCCCGTCCTTGCGATGCCACCGTGCCCCGGCCGCCGACCCGTCGGTCCGGCCTCGGCCCGGTCCGACGACAGACGGAGGGACGATGGACATCCTGATCACCGGGGCGACCGGGCGGCTCGGCCAGGTACTCACCCCGGAACTGGCCCGGGCCGGGCACACCGTGCGGGCCGCCAGCCGGACTCCGGAGCCGACCGGGAAACCCGCCCCGGACCGGCCGGCGGAGGAGGGCGGCCGGGTGCGCCGGGTCCGGCTCGACCTGGCCACCGGGGAGGGGCTACCGGCGGCGGTCGACGGCGTCGACACCGTGGTCCACCTGGCGTCCGCGCCCTACCAGGGCGGTTACACCCGTCAGGTCGACGTGACCGGCACCCGTCGGCTGGTCGAGGCCGCCGGCCGGGCCGGGGTACGGCACCTGGTGTACCTGTCGATCGTCGGCGCCGACCGGGTGCCCTGGCCGTACTTCCGGATCAAGATCGAGGCGGAGGCGGCGGTCGCGGCCGGCCCGGTGCCGTGGACGGTGCTCCGGGTCACCCAGTTCCACGAGTTCCTGGCCGAGGCGATGGGCCGGCTGGCCCGACTGCCGGTGCTGCCCCTCGATCCGGGAATCACCGCGCAGCCGGTCGACGTCGCCGACGTCGCCGCGCACCTGCGCTGGCGGGTGACCGCCGCACCCGGCGGGGCGACCGAGGAGTTCGGCGGGCCGGCGGTACTGGACGCCGGCACGCTCGCCCGGGACTGGCTGGCGGCGCGGCAGCTCCGGCGTCGGCTGCTCCGGCTGCCGGTGCCGGGTCGGCTCGGCCGCGCCTTCCGGGCGGGCGCGCTGGTCTCCCGGACCGGCGACCGGGGGCGGATCACCTGGTCGGAGTATCTCGCCGGCTCGCCGGACCGGGCCCGCTAGGGCGGCCGACCGGACCGCACGGCATCCCGCGCCGAGCAGGGCCGCGCCGCCGATCACCGGCACGGGGACCGCCAGGCGTCGCCGAGCACCCCCGTCAACTCGCCGTACCCGTGGACCGGGACCTCCCCGGCGGGCCGAGCCGGACCCGGGCGTATCCGCGGCGTGCGGAAACCGGGCCGAGCCGGACCCGGGCGTATCCGCGGCGTGCGGAAACCGGGCCGGGCCGTATGCGGCGCGTCAACGCGGCTGGCGGTGCCTCGTCCCGCGCGCCACCGTCGGTGCCGTGACAACTGACGAAGCGGAGTCGCCGCCCGCGATCCACGCCCTGGTCCTCGTCCGGCTGTCCGGACCCGACCCGGCACCCTTCCGGCGGTTCCTCGCCGCCGAACCGCAGGTCGAGGCCGCCTGGCACGTCGTCGGCGACATCGATCTGGTGGTCAGGGTCGACTGCCCGAGCCTGCCCGACCTGGATCGGCTGGTCACCGCGATGCGTACCCGGGGCGGGGCGGCGAGCACCGTCACCCACCTGGTCGTCGGGGTGGTCGACCTGTCCCCGCTGACGTTGGCGCCGAGCCTGACCCGGCAGGCCGGACGCCGTGCCGCAACGGCGGGGCGGCGCGATGACGCTCTCGGACATCATCCCGTCGCTGCGTTCCTCGCTGCGCACCCCGCTGACCGAGTTCTGGCCGACGACCGCCGCCTGGGCCGAGCACGGCGACCTCCGGGTGGGCGGGGTCTCCATGACCTCGGTGGCGGCCGCCCACGGCACCCCGACCTACGTACTCGACGAGGCGGACCTGCGACAGCGCTGCCGGGACTACCTCGCGGCGTTCGGCGAGGGTCGCGTCGCGTACACCGGAAAGGCCCTGCTCAGCCGGGGTGTCGCCCGCCGGCTCGCCGAGGAGGGGCTGCGGCTCTACGTCGGCTCCGCGGGTGAACTGCGCGTCGCGCTGGCCGCCGGGTTCCCCGCCGACCGGATCGTGATGTACGGCAGCGCGAAGACCCCCGAGGACCTCGATGCCGCGTACGCCGGCCGGGTCGGCACGATCGTGGTCGAGTCGCTCGGCGAGATCACCCGGCTCGCGGCGACCGCTCCGCCCGGCCAGCGCGTGCTGCTCCGGGTGCTCGGTGACACCGGGACGGCCGACGGTGCGGACTGCCGGTTCGGGCTGCGGATCGGCTCCGGCGAGGCGGCCGGGGCGGTGGCCCGGATCGTCGCCCAGCCCCGGCTGCGACTGGTCGGAGTGGACTGCTCGGTCGGCCACCAGCTCAGCCGGTTCAGCGTCTACGAGCGCGAGGTACGCGAGGTCATGGAGTTCCTCGCCGCCATGCGTGCCCGGTACGGCGTCGTGGCGACCGAGTTGAACCTCGGTGGCGGGCACGCGGTCGCCTACTCCGGCGCCGACCCCAGCCTCGCCCTCGCCGCGTTCGCCAACCGGATCCGGGCGGTACTCCGGCTCGCCGCCGACCGGCACGACCTGCCCACGCCGGCCCTGACGGTCTCCCCCGGCCGGGCCATCGTGTCCCGGGCCGGGATCACCCTCTACCGCGTGGTGTCGGTCAACCGGGGGCCGGACGGCCGGCACCTGGTCGCCGTCGACGGCGGGATGACGGACTGTCCGCCCGGCGCGCTCTGCGGCGGGCGGCACAGTGCGGTGCTGTTCGGGCGTACCACCTGCGCCGATCCGGTGCGGACCACGGTGGTCGGCCGGCACAACGACAGTGACGACGTCGTCGTGCCCGGGTTGACCCTGCCCTCCGACGTCCGGCCGGGCGACCTGCTGGCGGTGGCGGGCTCGGGGGCGTACCACCACTCGCGGGCGTCCAACTACCACCTGGTCGGGCGCCCGCCGCTGCTGGTGGTGCGGGAGGGACGGATCAGCACCCTGGTTCGCCGGGAGTCCCCGGACGACCTGCTGCGGCGCGACGTGGACGAGTCCGGGGCGGCCTGACGGCGCGTCGTCACCGGCCGGGTGGCTGCCCCGGTCGCCGCCCGCCGGAGGTCCCGGGGTCGACCGGGCCCGCGAACTCAGCGGCGGGCCGGCGCGGCCGTCTCACACAGTGGACAGTGGGGCTGGCCCGTGGGCAGCGGCGTTCCGCACAGCGGAACGGCGAGCGATGACATTTCCGGCGAAAAAGGCTCGACACCGATCCGGTGCGTGGCGGGGAGACAGCGCTGCACCACCCCTGGTAACGTCGGCGACACTCGGCGTCGAATCATGGATCTCCATGTTTGCGTCCGGCGTCGCCCTCGTACCGGCAGGTGCGCGAACAGGGAGTTGTCACTGCCCAGATGAGCCTCTCAGTTCTTCTCGCGTCCCGGGTGTCCACCGCGCCGGGCCCGCTGGTCGTCCCCGGCTCTCCGGCCATGTCCACCCGACCTCAGGAGGTGACGGGATGACCAGTTCGGTCGACCTACGGGGCAGCTACCCCCTCTCGCCGGTCCAGCGCGACCTCCTCCGCCCGGTCTCGGACGAGGCGGACCCGGCCCGCGACCTCCAGCAGGTACGCCTCGTCATCCGTGGTCGGCTGCGGGTCGCCGAGTTCCAGCAGGCCTGGGACCGGGTGATCAACCGCCACGAGGTGCTGCGCACCGGGTTCGTCCGGGGCGACGACGGGGACCACGTCCAGGTCGTCGCGGCGGCGGCGCCGGCCGAGTGGCACCTCGACGACCTGCGGACCATCCGGGCGTGCCAGCGTCGACGCGGACTCGCCGAGCTCCTCGCCGCCGACCGGCTCCGCGACTTCGTGCTGGACGTGCCGCCGCTGTGCCGGTTCGCCCTGCTCCGCGTCTCCGAGACCGAGCACCTGCTGGTCTGGACGGCCCACCACCTGGTCGTCGACGGCTGGAGCCTGCCGATCCTGCTCCGCGAGGTGCTGACCGAATACCGGGCGGCCGTCGAGGGGCGGGACGCCGGGTTGCCCGCTCCGACGCCGTTCCGCGACCACGTCGCCTGGTCGGCCGGGCGGGACCTCGCCGAGGCGGAGGAGTTCTGGCGCGCGGAGTTGTCCGACCGGCCCGTACCCGGACCGCTGCAGAGCGATCCGCCGGACTGGCGGGGCGATCCGGCGGACGCGTTCGACGAATACCCGCTCGAACTGACCAGCGAGGACACCTGTCTGCTGCACGACACCATCGGTCAGCAGCGGCTCGCGTTGGAAGCGGTCGTCCAGGGCTGCTGGGCCCGGCTGCTCGCCGCCCGCACCGGCACCGACGACATCGTCATCGGTTCGACGGTCGCCGGCCGGGCGACCGGGCCGGGAGCCGAGACGCTGGTCGGTCCGCTTGCCAACACGGTGCCGGTCCGGGTCCGGATCCGACCCGACCAGCCGGTCGGGGTGTGGTTGCGGGGGTTGCAGGCACGTCAGGCCCTGGCCCGCCCGTTCGACCACGTGCCGCCGGCAATGCTCCGGTCCTGGGCCGGGCCGCCCGCCGAGATGCCGCTCTTCGAGACCGTACTCGACTTCGAGACCTACCCGATGGACAACGACCTCTTCACCGGTACGGCCGACGCGTCGACCCTCTCCGTACGCTTCGACGGCCGGTGGTCGGCGTCGCACCACCCGCTCAACCTGCTCGTCGTACCGGGTGAGCGACTCGGACTGCACGCCAGGTACGACCTGCGGCACCTCACGCCGGAGACGGTCGAGAGCCTGCTCACCCATCTCGCGTTCCTGCTCAGCCTGGTCGCCACCAACCCGGAGCGTCCGGTCTCGACGCTCCGCCCGCCGGACGAGGAGCCCTTCCCCGCCGACTGACCGCGCTCAGGCGGATGCCGGGCGGGTGCTCGCCCGCAGGCCGCTGGCGTGCCGCTCCCGGACCGCCCGGGACGCCTTCGCCGGTGACCCGGCGTCGAACGGCGGCTGTGGGTCGTATTCGATGGCGAGCTGGATGGCCTCGGCGGTGGTCCGGTCGGCGAGCCGCGCGGCCAGGGTGAGCGCCATGTCGATTCCGGCGGAGACCCCGGCCGCGGTGAGCAGTCTGCCGTCCTCGACCACCCGTCGCGCCGAGTAGGTCGCGCCGAAGGAGGCCAGCCGCTCCGCGCTCCGCCAGTGCGTGGTGGCGGTACGGCCGCGCAGCAGTCCGGCGGCGCCGAGCAGCAGCGAACCGGTGCAGACCGACGTCGTCCACCGGGTGCCCTCGTGCACCCGCCGGATCCAGTCCGGCAGTGGCCCGCCGGCCAGGTGAGCGTCGACGCCGGGGCCGCCGGGCACCACGAGTACGTCACAGGAGTCGACGTCGTCCAGCGCGACATCGGCCGTCAGGGCGAGGCTGCCGACGTTGTTCCGGACCGGTCCGGTACTGGTCGCCGCGAAGACCACCTCGGCCCCGGGCAGCAACTTGAGCACGTCGTACGGCCCGACGGCGTCGAGGGCGGTGAACCGGTCGAAGAGCGGGATCACGATACGCATCGCGGAGGTCCTCTCAGCCGAAGTGTTGGCGGTACCGGCCGGGGGTGACCCCGACCGTGCGCCGGAAGCGACGGTGCATCGTCTCGACGGTGCCGAATCCGCAGCGCCGGGCGATCGACCCGAGCGGGGTGTCGGTGGTTTCCAGCAGGCGACGGGCGGCCTCGACCCGGGCCCCCTCGACGTACGCGGCCGGGGTCTGCCCGGTCTGCGCGCTGAACACCCGGGCGAAGTGCCGCTCGCTCATTCCGACCCGGGCGGCGAGGATGGGCACGGTGAGGTCGTCGGCGAGGTGCTCGACCACCCAGTCCTGGAGCTGGCGCAGCCCGCCACGGGCCGGCCGCTGCGCGGCGAGCTGGGTGCTGAACTGGGCCTGGCCGCCGGGACGCTGGACGAACATGACCAGTCGGCGGGCGATGGTGCGGGATGTCTCGGCCCCCCGGTCCTGCTCGACCAGGGCGAGTGCGAGGTCGATTCCGGCGGTGACCCCGGCGGAGGTCCAGACGGCACCGTCCCGGACGAAGATCGGATCCGGTCGTACGGTCACCGCCGGATACCGGCGGGCCAGTTCGGCGCAGCTCCCCCAGTGCGTGACCGCCTGCCGGCCGTCGAGCAGGCCGGCCTCGGCCAGCAGGAACGCCCCGCTGCACACCGCGGTCACCCGGCGGGCCCGGCCGGCTGTCGCGCGGAGCCAGTCGGTCAACCGACGGTCGGCACACGCCTCTACCCGGCCGGCGCCACCGACCACCACCAGTGTGTCGATCGGCCCGACGCACTCGTCGATGCCGAGGTCCGCCGGCACGCTGAGGCCGCCGCTGGCGGTGACCGGCCCGGGCAGCGGTGCGACGGTCTCCAGCCGGTAGCCCGGCGCCAGCCGTTCGGCCTGCGCGAACACCTCGTGCGGACCGGTCAGGTCGAGCACTTGGAACCCCGGGAAGATCACGAAAACGATACGGCGGTCGTCCACCCGTCCATCGTTTCCACCGGGTGGTCGTGGCGGCAATGACACGGTACTGACGATTTCGGCCATCCCCGCTCGTGGGCGGCGCGACACCGCCCCCAACAACGTCCCAAACTTTGGGTCGGGGCCCGCATCAGCGGTCGACCGAACGGGTTCGCCGGACGGTCCGATCGGCAGTGGTCTGACCTCCGAAAAGTCGCTCTTCGACTCGCCGGCGGGCCGGTCGCGGCTGGGGCCGCGCTGTCGACGCCGGGCGATTCCCACCCTGTCATGGCTTTTACCAGCAGATTTCCGACGCGTCGGTGACGAGGCGCGGCAGATAACGGTCAGGTTACGAGATCTTCCCAATGCGCAGCGAGTTCACGTACGGTCCCGGAAAGGCAGGAGGTCAGACCTCCATCCTCATCCCTCTGAGTGTTCCGAGGTGAGCTGACCAGTGCAGGAACGTGCTTCCCGCTATACGGGATACCGGTCGTTCGACTATCTGACCCCGCAGGTCGACTTCAAGGTGTTCGACCTCGCCCCACAACTCGGCCGGGTGCCCGCGCACGACCTCGGCCTGACCAACGAGCAAGCCGACCGGGTAGCCCGGCTGCTGCGCGAGCAGACCGCGATCTCGCTGCACGAGCACCCGAAGATCCTGCCGGCCGACGTGACGCAGTTGCGGGACTACAACCGCACCGGACGCAACTCCTTCGGCTTCGAGGGACTGGCCCGGTCCGGGATGACCGCGGTGTTCGACAACTTCATGAACGGCACCGGCTGCGTCACCAGCGAGCACGCCTGGAAGTGGGACGACGTCATCTACGACATCGGGCTGCGCTTCGCCGACATCGCCAAGCAGGACTACGTGGTGGTGGCGACCAGCCTGGAAGAGATCTTCACCGCCAAGCGGAACGGCCAGCTCGCCCTGGTGGCCGGGCTGGAGGCGGCCACCATGATCGAGAACGAGCTGGACCGGATCGACATCCTCTACGGCTTCGCCGTACGCCAGATGGGCATCGCGTACAGCCAGGCGAACATGCTCGGCTCGGGGCTCTCCGAGGATCGCGACGGCGGGCTGACCCACTTCGGCCGGCGCGCGGTCGACCGGATGAACAAGCTCGGCATCGCCATCGACGTCTCGCACTCCGGCGACCGGACCTCGCTGGACGTGATCGAGGCGAGCCGGGTACCGGTCTTCATCACCCACGCCGGCGCCCGCGCCGTCTGGGACACCCCCCGGATGAAGCCGGACGACGTGATCCGGGCCTGCGCGGAGCGCGGCGGTGTGATCGGCATCGAGGCCGCCCCGCACACCACGCTCTCGCAGACGCACCCACACCACTCGATCGAGTCGGTGATGGACCACTTCGTCTACTGCGTCGACCTGGTCGGCATCGACCACGTGGCGTTCGGCCCGGACACCAACTTCGGTGACCACGTCGGGCTGCACGACAGCTTCACCGGCCACCTGGCGATCGGCAAGGCGCACGGCGCCGTCGACCACCCCCGGGTGCCCTACGTCTCCGGCCTGGAGAACCCGGCCGAGTGCTTCAGCAACATCGTCGGCTGGCTCGTCACGCACGGCTACTCCGACGACGAGATCGCCAAGGTCATCGGCGGCAACATCATTCGCGTTCTTCGGGAGGTTTGGTGAGCAGGACATTCTCCGGCCGTACCCGCCGGTGGCGGGTCGCGGTCGCGCTCGGCGCGGCGGTCGCACTCGGCCTGTCCGGGTGCGGGCTCAACGAGGACAACTCGTCGTCCGGGGAGAACTCCGGCGGCGGTGACGTGCTGCGGATCGGCACCACCACCGACGTGTCGAACTTCAACCCGCTCCAGTCGCTGAGCAAGACCGACTCCTGGATCCTCAACGCGATGTACCCGCACCTGCTGCGGATCGACGAGAACGCCACGAAGGCGCCGGAGCTGGCCAAGGAGTACACCTACGAGAACGGCGGCAAGACCGCCGTGTTCCACCTGCGCGACGACTTCACCTGGACCGACGGCAAGCCGGTGGTGGCCGAGGACGTCAAGTTCAGCGCCGAGTCGATCATGAAGTACAAGCTCGGCAACGTGGCCGCCAAGCTGACCTGGGTCACCTCGATCGAGGCACCCGACGCGACCACGGTGAAGTTCCACCTCTCGCAGCCGTACGCGCCGTTCGCCGAGGGCGTCGGGTTCTGGATGTCGATCGTGCCGAAGCACGTCTTCGAGGGTGCCGGCGACCTGTCGAAGTTCGCCAACGACTCCGACTGGGTCGGCGCCGGGCCGTTCGTGCTGGAGAGCGCCACCAAGGGCCAGCGGTACGTGATGAAGCGCAACGACAGGTACCCACTGGCGCCCGGCGGCAAGCCGGCGGTCGGCAAGGTCGAGTTCCGGCTCTACCCGGACGTCAACACGATGATGCTGGCGCTGCGCAACGGCGACATCGACCTGATGGGTACCCCGGTCCCGGCGTCGGCGGCGAAGACCTTCGCGAACGACTCGAAGATCAAGATGGCCAAGGTCGGCGCCCTCGGCTTCGCCCACCTGACCTACAACATGACCAACAAGGACCTGGCCAAGCAGGAGGTCCGGCAGGCCCTGTCGATGGCGGTGGACACCAAGTCGATCATCTCGTCGGTGCTCCAGGGTGACGCCCAGGAGATGTCCGGGCCGATCTCGCCGATCTTCGCCGACTACGACAACACCGAGATCCAGCCGTACCCGTTCGACCCGGCCGGGGCGAAGGCGAAGCTGGCGGCGGCGGGCTACGCCGACCGCGACGGTGACGGGCTCTTCGACGGCCTCGACCTCGGCGTCGCCTGCGACCAGTCGAACGCCAACATCACCCGGGTGGTCCAGCTCTTCCGGGAGAGCGCCGCGAAGGCCGGCATCAAGCTGACCAACGAGTGCGTGGAGCGGAACACCTTCCTCTCCCGCACCAAGGACGGCGAGTACGACATCGACGCGTCGCAGTGGGGCGTCTTCGACAACCCGATGGACCAGCTCCGCAGCACCTACCTCTCCAGCAACCCCGGCGGGATCAACTACAACCTGCTCAAGTCGCCGGAGATGGACCAGCTGATCAACGACGCGGCGGCCACCACCGACCCGGCGGCGTTCGCCACGAAGATCAAGAACATCGACAAGGTGGTGCACGAGCAGGCGTACCTGACGCCGCTCTACGTGGAGAACTTCCAGTTCGCCTACAACGCAAGCAAGTTCACCGGCTTCGTGGCCTCGCCGTCCGACCTGCTCGGCATGGTCACCGCCTACTCGCTGGCCCAGGTCAAGCCGGTCGGCTGACCGGCGCGACGAGGTAGAAGGGAGGGGTCCCCCACGTGGCACGCTTCATGCTCAACCGGGCACTGAAGGCCGTACTGACCGTCTGGATAGCGATCACCGCGACGTTCTTCCTGCTCCGGTTGCTGCCGGGGGACCCCACGACCCTGATGGTCGAGGGGGACATGACGCCGGAGATGCGGGCGGCGCTGCTGGAGACGTACGGGCTGGACCGGCCGCTGCTGGAACAGTACGTCTCGTACCTGCGCGAGCTGCTGCACGGCAACTTCGGCATCTCGTTCCGGCAGATCCAGCCGGTCACCGACATCCTGCTCGACCGGCTGCCCTGGACCCTGCTGCTGGCCGGGGTGGCGTTCCTGCTCACCATCGCCGTCGGCATCCCGATCGGGGTCTCCGCGGCGGCACACCGGGGCCGCTGGCCGGACAAGCTGCTCCAGGGCTTCGGCATCGCCGGGCACGCGCTCTTCGTGCCCAGCGTGGCGATGCTGCTGCTGGTCTGGCTCGGCGCCCGGCTCGGCTGGTTCCCGATCGGCGGGGCGATCGACCCCGACACCCGGGGTGCGGCCGCCTACCTGAGCCTGGCGCACCACCTGGTGCTGCCGGTCGCGTCGCTGGTGCTGGTGCAGCTCGGCCCGTACGCGCTGACGCTGCGGACCAACCTGATCGACGTACTCGGCGAGGACTACATCCGGGCGGCCCGGGCCCGGGGGCTCTCCGGCCGGCGTCGACTGTGGAAGCACGGCCTGCGTAACGCGATCCTGCCGGCGCTGACCCTGATGGGGTTGCAACTCGGCACCCTGGTCGGCGGCGCCGTGCTCACCGAGACCGTCTTCGCCTATCCCGGCGTCGGCCGGCTGATCTTCGAGGCGGTCGGGCAACGCGACTATCCCGTCCTGCAAGGAGCGTTCATCATGCTCGCCATCACCGTGGTGGTCGCCAACGCGCTCACCGACCTGCTCTACGCGGTCCTCAACCCCCGGATCCGGCTATGAGTGCGAGGAGTGAGCCGGGTTTGCGAGCCCCGCAGTCGCGAATCAGGAAGGCACAGCTATGAGTGCGCCGTTGGTGACCGAGGCGGAGGCGGCGGCGGAGCCGACCGTCGGGGCCCGCTCGGCGTGGCGGACGTTCTTCCGGCAGCCGTCCGGGCTGCTCGCCGCGATCGTGCTGGCGGTGATGGTGCTGCTCGCGGTCTTCGCGCCGCTGATCGCCGACGAGCCGGGCGGGACCAGCCCCGACGTGCTCCAGTCCCCCTCCGGCGGACACCTGTTCGGCACCGACGACCTCGGGCAGGACATCTTCGCCCAGGTGGTCTGGGGCACCAGGACCAGCCTGCTGATCGGGGTGGCGGCCTCGCTGATCGCCATCGTGCTGGGTACGGCGATCGGGCTCGCCTCGGCGTACTTCCGCCGGGTCGACGCGGTCGGCACCGTCGTCACCGACGTGATGCTGGCGCTGCCGACGCTACCGCTGATGATCATGCTGGCCGCGATCGTCAACCCCAGCGTCTGGACGCTGACCGTGATCATCGGCGTCTTCGCCTGGCCCGAGGTGGCCCGGCTGATCCGCTCGCAGGGGCTGGTGGTCAGCGCGATGCCGTACATCGACGGCGCCCGGGTGCTCGGCGCCACCGGCTGGCGGATCGTCACCCGGGAGATCATGCCGGCGGTGGTACCGCTGATCGTGGTCAGCGTGCTGCTCACCGCCTCCCGGGCGGTCATCTCCGAGGCCGGGCTGAGCTTCCTCGGCCTCGGTGACCCGGACGCCTGGTCGTGGGGGCGGATCCTGCTCAACGCCCAGCGCAGCGGCGTGGTCGCCATCGCCTGGTGGCAGACCCTCTTCCCGTCGCTGGCCATCCTGCTGCTGGTACTCGCCGCGACGGTCGCCGGCATGCGGTTCAACGACATCCGAGACCCCCGCCGGAACGGAGGCTGACCCCGTGCGTCTGCCCGACAGTTTCTACTCGTCCGTCCGGGCCCGGCTCGCCGACGCGCTCGACGCGCGCGGCCTCGACGGGTTCCTGGCCACCTCCCCCGCCGACGTGGCCTTCCTCTCCGGGTTCTTCTACATCGCCACCGAACGGCCGGTCTATCTCTGGATGCCCCGCCAGGGCGACCCGCTGCTGGTCATCCCCCGCCTCGACGAGGAGTACGCCGCACAGCAGGGCGTCGGCGTCGAGACGCTGAGCTACTTCGAGTTCCCCGGCGTGGTGAGTGCCGAGCAGACCCTCGGCACGGCGCTGGCCGGCCGGAGCGCGAAGCAGATCGGAGTGAGCGCCGGACTGTCGATCGGGGCGTACCGGGCGCTGTCCCGGGCGCTCGGCGGCAGCACGCTGGTCACCACCGACGCGGTGGCGAAGCTGCGGCTGCGCAAGTTTCCCGAGGAGATCCCGTTCCACGAGGCGGCGGCCCGGATCTGCGACGAGATGCTCGCCGCCGGCCGGGAGCTGATCGCCGACGCGCTGCGGCGGGGCGCCGAACTCCCCCGCGAGGACGAGATCGCCCGGCACGTGATCGGGTACGGCACCGACCGGATGTACGCCGACTACGACCTGGTGGTCTACACCACCAAGCTGGCCGGCGGGCTGGTCTACGCCGGCCCGAACTCGGCGCTGCCGCACGGCCTGCCGACCCGGCGACGGGTACGGCCCGGCGACACCCTGATCCTCTCCCTCGGCGCGGCGGTGGCCAGCCGGTTCGTGGAGAGCGAACGCACCTTCGTCATCGGCGAGCCGACCCCGGAACAGCGGCGCTACTACGAGGCGGACCGGGAGGCGCAGGAGGTGGGCACCCAGGCGATGCGGGCCGGCCGCACCTGCGCCGAGGTCAACAGGATCTGCCTGGACGTGCTGCGCGGGCACGGGCTTGGCGAGTACATCCGGCACCGGCAGGGGCACGGGATCGGGTTGCAGAACCACGAGGCGCCCTGGGTCGCCGACGGCGACGACACCGTGCTGGAGCCCGGAATGCTGCTCTCCAGCGAGCCCGGCGTCTACGTACCCGGGCACGCCGGCTACCGGATCTCCGACACCGTACTGGTCGAGGAGGCCGGGCCGCGCCGGCTCACCGGATATCCGCGCGATCTCGCGTCCAACATCATCGAGGAGGTCCGATGACCGTCGACAGCACGCCCAGTTTCGCGGGTCGACTGAAGATCAATGGTGCCGAGCTGATGGTCGAGGCGTTCGGCCCGGAGGACGCACCGGCGATGATCGTGCACCACGGGGCGCCCGGGCTCGGCTCCCGGTCCGAGCCGAAGCGGTCGTTCGGACCCTTCGCCGACCGGTACCGGGTGATCGTCTTCGACGCGCGCGGCTCCGGCGAGTCCAGCGACGACGAGCCGTTCACCCACGCCCAGTGGGTCGCCGACGTGGACGCGATCCGGGAGCACTTCGGCTACGAGACGATCGTGATGGCCGGCGGCTCGTACGGCGGCTTCATCTCCCTCGAGTACGCCGTCGCGCACCCGGACCGGGTCGCCGCGCTGATCCTGCGGGACACCGCCGCCGACAACGGGCACAACGAACTCGCGGTCGAGAAGGCGAAGAACACCGACCGTACGACGATTCCACAGTGGGCGATCGACCGGATCGGCACCGGGCACTTCGAGAGCAACGAACAGCTCCGGGAGTACTGGAAGGCGATCCTGCCGCTCTACGACCACCAGCACGACCCGGCGAAGGACGCCGCGAAGCTGGCCGCCACCCGGTTCCACTACCGGACCCACAACGCCGCGTTCGGGCAGAACATGCCGCGCTACGACCTGAAGCCGCGGCTCCCCTCGATCACCTGCCCGACCCTGGTCACCGTCGGCCGGCACGACTGGCGTACCCCGGTCGCCGCCTCGCAGGTGATCGCCGACCTGATCCCGAACGCGCGACTGGTGGTCTTCGAGCACTCCGGGCACTCGCCGCAACTGGAGGAGCCGGAGCTGTTCCAGCGCACCGTACGCGACTTCCTCGACTCGGCCGGGATCCGGTAATGGCCCTGCTGGAGGTCGAGGAGCTGCGGGTCAGCTTCCCCGGGCCGGGCGGCGACGCCGGGTCGGCCGGCGCGGTGCGCGCGGTCAACGGGGTGTCGCTGGCGCTGGAGTCCGGCCGGACGCTGGCGATCCTCGGCGAGTCCGGCTCCGGCAAGAGCGTCACCGCGCAGGCCGTGATGGGGATCCTCGACGCGCCGCCGGCCCGGGTGAGCGGCTCGGTCCGGCTGCGCGGCCGGGAGCTGCTGACCCTGACCCCGAAGCAGCGGGACCGGGTCAGCGGCGAGGAGATCGGCATGGTCTTCCAGGACGCGATGGCCGCGCTCAACCCGGTCTACACCGTCGGCGAGCAGCTCGGCGAGCTGCTCCGGGTCCGCCGGGGGCTCTCCCGGTCCGCCGCCCGGCGCCGCGCGATCGAGCTGATCGACCGGGTGCACATCCCGGCGGCAAAGGATCGGGTACGCGACTATCCGCACCAGTTCTCCGGCGGGATGCGCCAACGCATCATGATCGCGCTGGCGATCGCGCTGGAGCCGGACGTGCTGATCGCCGACGAACCGACCACGGCGCTGGACGTCACCGTGCAGGCGCAGGTGATGGAGCTGATCGCGGAGATCCAGCGGGACAGCGGAATGGCGCTGCTGCTGATCACCCACGACCTGGGCGTGGTGGCCGAGGTCGCCGACGACGTGGCGGTGATGTACGCCGGCCGGATCGTCGAACGGGCCACCGTACGGCAGATCTTCGCCGGCCCGGCGCACCCGTACACCGAGGGACTGCTCGCCTCGATGCCCCGGATCGACCGGCGCGACGAGGAGCTGTACGCGATCCCCGGCGCCCCGCCGAACCCGGCCCGGCTGCCCACCGGCTGCCCGTTCCACCTGCGCTGCCCGCGCGCCGACGACGTCTGCCGGGCCACGCTGCCGGCGCTGGAGCCGGTGCCCGAGGGTCGGGCCAGCGCCTGCCACCACCGGGAGGAGTTGCTGCATGTCAGCCGATGACGAGCTGGTGCTCCGGGTCGACGACCTGGTCCGGCACTTTCCGGTGAAGGGGCGGCTGCCGTTCACCTCCGGCGGGGTGGTCAAGGCCGTCGACGGGGTCTCCTTCGTGCTGCGCCGGGGCGAGACCCTCGGCATCGTCGGCGAGTCCGGCTGCGGCAAGAGCACCCTGGCGCGGATGCTGGTCGGGCTGGAGCGGCCGACCGCCGGCTCGGTGCGTTTCGGCGACGCGGTGGTGCACGCCGCCCGGGGCCGGGACCTGCGGGCGCTGCGCCGACGGATCCAGATCGTGCTCCAGGACCCGTACACCTCGCTGAACCCGCGCCGGACGATCCGGGAGATCCTGCTCCAGCCGTTCGAGATCCACCCCGACGTGCTCGACCGGGGGCGCCGGCTGGACCGGATCAGGGAACTCCTCGACCTGGTCGGGCTCGATCCGAGCGTGCACCTGGACCGCTATCCGCACCAGTTCTCCGGCGGGCAGCGGCAGCGGATCGGCATCGCCCGGGCGCTGGCCCTGCAACCCGACGTGATCGTCTGCGACGAGCCGGTCTCCGCACTCGACGTCTCGGTGCAGGCCCAGGTGGTCAACCTGCTGGAACGGCTCCAGCGGGAACTGGGCGTGGCGTACGTCTTCATCGCGCACGACCTGTCGGTGGTCCGGCACATCTCCGACCGGGTGGCGGTGATGTATCTCGGCAAGCTCGTGGAGAGCGGTCCCGAGCAGTTGCTGTACGACGCGCCGGCACACCCGTACACCAAGGCGCTGCTCTCGGCGGTGCCGGTACCCGAACCGGTCGGCCGGGGTGAGCGGAAGCGAATCCTCCTCGCCGGCGATCCGCCCAGCCCGGTCGACCCACCCTCCGGTTGCCGGTTCCGGACCCGCTGCTGGCAGGCGACCGAGACCTGCGCCATCACCGAACCACCGCTGGCCGGCGGCGACCGCGCGGTCGCCTGCCACTATCCGCTGGCCGCCGCCTAGCCGCTCGCACCGTCTGCGTTTCGTAAGGAGAAAGTCTTGCTGCAAGAACCCGCTTCCCGGTACCAGGGCCACAAGTCCTACTCGTACCTGGAGCCACACGCCGACTACCGGGTCTTCGAGCTGGCCCCGGAGATCGGTCGGGTGCCCGAACACGACCTCGGGCTCTCCGACGCGCAGCGGCAGCGGGTCACGCGCCTGCTCGCCGAGCACATCGCGATCTCCCTGCACGAGCACCCGGTGATCCTGCCGGCGGACGTCACCGAGCTGCGCGCCTACAACCGGACCGCCCGGCAGCGGACCGGCTACGAGGGGCTGGCCCGGTCCGGGCTGACCGCCGTCTTCGACAACTTCATGGCCGGCGCCTCCTGCGTCACCAGCGAGAACGGCTGGAAGTGGAACGACCTCATCTACGCCCTCGGGATGCGGATGAGCGACCTCTACCAGCAGGACT
Source organism: Plantactinospora sp. BB1 (assembly GCF_003030385.1). NCBI lineage: Bacteria > Bacillati > Actinomycetota > Actinomycetes > Micromonosporales > Micromonosporaceae > Plantactinospora > Plantactinospora sp. BB1. The sequence continues at coordinate 910,759 of NZ_CP028159.1, forward strand.
ACGTCACGCTGGCCACCTCGCTCGACGACATCCGGGCGGCCAAGCGGGACGGCCGGCTGGCCCTGGTCGCCGGGCTGGAGTGCAGCAGCCCGATCGAGAACGAACTCGACCGGATCGACATCCTGTACGGCTTCGGGGTGCGGCAGCTCGGCATCGCGTACAGCCAGGCGAACATGCTCGGCGGTGGGCTCTCCGAGGCCCGGGACGGCGGGCTGACCCACTTCGGCCGACGCGCCGTCGACCGGATGAACAAGCTCGGCATCGCCATCGACATCTCGCACTCCGGCGATCAGACCTGCCTGGACACCATCGAGGCGAGCCGGGTACCGGTCTTCATCACCCACGCCGGGGCCCGGTCGGTCTGGAACACCTCCCGGATGAAGCCGGACGAGGTGATCCGGGCCTGCGCCGAGCGGGGCGGCGTGATCGGCATCGAGGCGGCCCCGCACACCACGCTCTCCGAGGCGCACCTGGAGCACTCGCTGGAGTCGGTGATGGACCACTTCACCTACTGCGTCGACCTGGTCGGCATCGACCACGTGACGTTCGGCCCGGACACGATGTTCGGCGACCACGTCGGGGTGCACAAGACGTACGCGGGCAACTACGGGCACGACTCCGGCAACAAGCCGGAGCACCCCCGGGTCGAGTACGTCTCCGGGGTGGAGAACCCGGGCGAGGCGTTCGGCAACATCGTCGGCTGGCTGGTCAAGCACGACTACTCGGACGACGAGATCGCCAAGGTGATCGGCGGCAACACCATCCGGGTACTGGAACAGGTCTGGTAACGACGTCGGGTGGTGCGGGTGCACCCGCTCGGACGTCGATCCGGCGGGTGCCCAGCTACTACACTCCGTACGCCGTAGCTGGCGCGGCGGAGCGAAGAGGTGAGGGTTGATGGCTCGGCGCGAAACCGCGCTACAGACCGCGCAGGTCCAACTGCGCGATCTGATCGGCAGCGAGTTCCGGACCGGTGACAAGCTGCCCAACGAGCGGGAGTTGGCCGAGCGGCTGGCGGTCAGCCGGGCCACCGTACGGGAGGTGCTGGGGCAGCTCGCCGCCGAAGGCGTACTGACCCGGACCTGGGGGGTCGGCACCTTCGTCAGCGAGCCGGCCGAACGGGTGCCGGTGTCGATCGGTGACGTCACCGCGCTGCGGGACCGGATCACCGCCTCCGGGCACCGGCCGGCGTTGCAGGACGCGGCGGTGAGCCGGGCCGAGTGTCCGGACGACTGCGCGAAGATCCTCGGGCTGGACGTCGGCTCACCGGTCTGGCGGGTGGACCGCCTCTTCGCCGTCGACGGCGTCGCGGCGGCCTGGATCCGCGACCACCTGCCGCTGCGGGTCGGCGAGCGTGACCTCGACCCGTCCGGCCTGGTCAGCATCGACCTGGACATGTTCGAGTTCCTGGCCGGCGCGACCGGGATGCCGGTACGCCGGGCCGAGATCGAGTTCGCGGCTGTGCTCGCCGACGAGGCGGCGGTCGACCGGCTCAAGGTGCCGGTCGGGCATCCGCTGGTCAGCGCGACCCAGATCGGCTACAACGCGGAGGGGTTGGCGCTGTTCCACGGGCACATCACGGTCCGGACCGATGTGCTGACCCTGCGGATCACCCGGGGCGCCTGAGCCTCCCCCGCACGCCGAAGCCTCCCGGGTCTCGTAGCGGGAGGGCGTCGGGGTCAGCCAGCGCCCAGACCGAGAGCGGTGAGCCCGGTCGTCAGGTCGGCGGCGCTGACCAGATGACGTAGGGTCCCCTGCTCGCGCACTCCGATCCGGCAGTCGGCGCCGCTGAACCGGACGGTCACCCACTGTCCGGCACGGTGCGCGCCGAGCCGGCGCAGCATCGGCTCCGGGTCGGCGATCGGGTCCGACATCGGCGCCTGCGGCACCGCGATCGGTTGCGCGGGGTCGTCCGGTACCGCCTCGGCCAGCACACTGCCCAGGTAGTCGAGGCCGTAGGCGATCGCCCCGGCCAGCGTCGGCCGGCCCGCCGGCTCGGCCTCCGGCGTCGTAGGTGTCGGGGCGACGGTGAACTCGACGTACCAGCAGACGCCCTGCACGTGTAGTGGGTCGTCGGCGTTGTGCCGGTTGTCGCGTACCGAGACGTCGACCGCCAGGCCGAGGCCGGGGGCGAGCCGGATCAGGTGCGGCAACGGCGGCACCTCGGGTGGTGCGGCCAGCACGATCAGCCGGCCGCCGGGCCTGCCCCGGCCGGACTGGGCGAGGTGCTGGGTCAGCGGCTCGACGCCGGTCACGTGCAGCGTGACGTACCCCTCGCGGAGATCCTGGTCGACCGGCCAGCCGCCGTCGGCCTCGGTGAGGTCTTCCGGTCGTACCCCGAAGGTGCTGGCGTGGGTGGCCAGCCGGAAGCGCTCGGGTAGCTGGACCACCGGCTTGCCGCCGGGCTGGGTCGCGACCAGCGGCGCGGGCGCGGCGACGCCGGCCCGCCAGTTCAGGTGTACGACCTGGTGGTCCAGGTCGGTGAGGGTGACGACCATGCCCTGGAAGATCCGGTGGCTGTCCAGGCAGGTGTGGCAGGTCAGCATCCCGGCGCGCAGGCCGCTGCCGCCGCAACTGGCGCAGTCGGGATCGACCGCGGTGGCGCCGACGGTGCAGTAGCAGGGCCGCAGCCCGTTGCCGGGGTCGCAGGCCGGGCACGGGGTGTGCGCGATCGCGTCGCCGAGCCAGTCGGGGTCGGGTGGTTCCCAGCCCCGCCGCAGCACCTCGGTGCGGCGTCGCAACAGCTGGCCGGTCTCCCGCTCGACCAGCCGTTCGGTCCGGTCGGCGACCCGCAGGCTGCTGTACCACCAGCGCCCGTCCCGCCAGATCGCGCAGGCGCCGGGCAGCGGCTCCCCGGTGCGCAGCTCGGCACACTCGGAAACCACCCGACGCTCGACCTGGTCGAGGTCCCGGACGGGCCGTGCCGGGTCGGGCGCCGGCTCGACCGAAGGGACGAGGTACCGGGCCGGCGCGGCCAGGCCGCGCGCCGCGATACCGGAAATCGCGGACGAGACGGTCACGGTGCAGAGCGCCTCGGTCAGGCTGTACGCCGTTCCGCGTCGGGTCGCCGGCACCGCCGCCCCGGGTACGTCGAAGCGGATGTCCCAGAGCAGATCGTCGTGGCCGTGGCACAGCCGGCGTGCCTCCAGCACCAGGTCGAGGCAGAGCCGGTCGGCGAGGTCGCAGAGCTGGCCGAGCCGCCGCTCCGGGACGACCGCCGGCGGGGCGATGCTGCGGCCGAGGTACACCTGCCAGCTCTCGCCGGGGTGGCCGGCGATAGCTCGGATCTCCAGCGCCAGCCGCTGGTCGTCGGGTAGCTCGGGACTCCACTCGCGGGGCAGCAGCACGGCCGACCCGTCGCCCGACTGCCCATGGCAGTCCGACCAGGTGGCCGCGCCGACGGATTCGGCCAGCTCGTCTACCAGCGGTTTCAGTGGCAGATGCCAACCGCCGCCGGGCGCCGGCCGGGGCGGCACCGTGCCCGGGACGACACTGGCCGAGGAGACCTCGCCAGTGTCCACGTTGGCCACGGTCAGCACGAGCTGCGCCCGCCGCTCGCCGCGCTGCCCGCACCGATGGCAGGCGGTCGCGACCTGTCCGACGCCGCGACACACCTGGCATTCCTGGTACGGCTCGCGGGGTGCAGGATCGTCGGTGACCAGGATTCGGTTGCCGTAGCCGACGCAGAGGCAGGCGCCGACCGTGAATGTCAGCCCGTCGCAGCTCGGGCAGGTGATCACCACGGCCCGGCCGGTCATCGGCCCGCCCGCCACTGCCCGGTCTGGAGTGAGCCGTCGGTATCGCGATCGGGTCGGTGGCGGTAGGTGGAATGAATACGACAGAGATTTGCGCGCACGGCGGCATCATCCTTTCGCCGAGGATTGTTGATCAGCGCGGCGACCCAGTCGGAAACTGTATGGACGGTCGCTCTCGAAGGCCATCTTGTAGCGTGTGACGGGTGGGTGGCAACGAATTCTCGCGAGAAATCGCCATCGCCTGTTGACTTATTTTTGGTCAACGGATAGACGTTTTATCGGAGGCGGCAGGATGTTGCAGAATCGAACGCGGGGAGTGATCAAATGACCGAGGACATGGGTTCGACCGTGCCGCGCCGCCAGCTCGGCCGAACGCTCAAGCAGCTCCGCACCGAGGCCGGGGTGACCCTGGACGCAGCGGCCGACGCCCTGGAGTGCAGCCGACAGAAGGTCTGGCGGATCGAGAGTGGACTCGGCGTCGTCCGCTCGCTCGACGTCAAGGCGATGTGCGCGCTCTACGACGTCAAGCCGGAACTGGTCGGCGCCCTGGTCGGGCTGGCCACCCAGACGAAGGCCAAGGGCTGGTGGCACGCGTACGGCGACGCCATCCCCGAGTGGTTCGAGCTGTACGTCGGCTTGGAGTCTGTGGCCTCGCGACTGCGCTTCTTCAAGAACACGCTGATACCGGGCATCGTCCAGACCCGTGGATACGCCTCAGGGATGTATGGCATCGACCAGCCGGAGATGAGCGACGAAGATCGGGAGCGCGCCGTCGAGGTGCGACTGCAACGGCAAAGCCTGCTGACCCGGCGCCTGCCGCCCGCGCCCAACGTGGAGATGGTCCTCTCCGAGGCGGTGCTGCTGCAGCCAGTCGGTGACCGGTCCGTAATGGTCGAACAGCTCCAACACATGATCGAGGTAGCTGACCTGCCCAACGTCTCGGTTCGAGTGCTACCGCTGGCTGCCGGTCCACACCACGGCACCGTGGCGGGTGAGTTCGTCCTGCTCGACTTCCCGTCCGGTAACCGCAATACGCCCGAGCCACCGATCGTCTACAGCGAGTCACTGACCGGAGCCCTCTACCTCGACCGCGCAGCCGAATACGCCGCCTACGAGAAGGTCTGGGCCAGCCTTAGCCGGCTGGCGCTGGATGAGGGACAATCGAAGAACCTGATCAACAAATTCATCGGGGAGCTAACCCATGGTTGACCTGACCGACGCCGAGTGGCGCAAGAGCAGCCGGAGCGCTGGCAACGGTGGCGAGTGCGTCGAGGTCGCCGACAACCTGACACACGTCGTCGCCGTGCGCGACAGCAAGGACCAGGCCGGGCCGGTCCTCGCCTTCTCGCCGTACACCTGGTCCGCCTTCGTCTCCGGAGTCAAGACCGCCAGCATCGTCCGCTGACCGATTCGCTCCAACCAGGGCCCTCGGCCTTCGGCCGGGGGCATCTGCTGTTCTCCCCATTCCCGAAGCGCAGGACCTGACCTAGTCGGACGTTCAAGTCTCTCAGCCCATGCTGTCGGCTCCAGGGCAGCGACCGATCGATCACACCCGATAGGGTCCGGCCATCGGCCAGACGTGGAGCTTGACTCGGGTCGTGTCTCGACGGCTCGCGCCGGTGGCTATACGACGACGGCGATCTGGAGGACCAGCGTGGCCAGCAAGGATGGCGTGAGGGTGGCAGTCGCACGAGCGGCCGAACAGGTCAGCGGCACCGTACCCCAGACCACCGGCTGATCCGGGGGCAGTCAGTGACGATCGATGAGGTCAAGGCCACCCTCCGCGCCGGCATCGAGGCAATCGAGCGTAGCCGCTCCACATTCGAGCAGGCTGCCTCCGACGCCGCCGAAGCCATCGCGCGTGCCCACCAGCTCCTGCACGACAGTCAGGATGGCGAAGTCCAGAAGGTGCGGAAGAACCTGACCGAGGCGGAGAGCGAGGTGAGGCCGACCGTCGGCCGATTCCTCGCCGCCGAGGGCAACGCCACGTCCTACCTCGCCGACCTCGGATGACCGGCAGCGTCGGCGATGTCGTCGCCCAGTTGCTTGCCGTGCTCCGAAGCCTGGACGCCGCCGCCGTCACCGCATTGCGTGCCCAAGCCGACGCCGACCAGGCCGAAGCACACTTCACCGAGGTCGCCAGGGGCACCAACCACAACCACATCCGTCAGGCCGTCACGGCCAGCCACACCGCGAGCGAGAAGGCCGCCCGGTACGCCCGGCTCCTCGCGAAGGCAAACGAGAGCCTGACCACCTACATCAACAAAATCGCACCAGGCTCAACCCCCACCCACCAGGCCGCCGAAGCCGCAGCACCGTCGGGCGAGCGACTCGCGGCCGAAGCGGAGAGTGCTGGGAGCAGAGCGGAGACCTTCCTTCGGAGGCATGTGAAGAAGGCTGACGACACCGAGGATGCGCTCAAGCAGACCGAGCAAGCCGTCACGACTGGTGTCAAGGAGATGTTCGGCGGTTTCAAAGGCGGGCCAGGCACGACCGGCACCCCAGGTTCGACCACACCGAGCACCAACGCGCCGGTCGAACGGCCGCAGTTGGAACATCCGGTTACGGCCGTCATCATGGCTGCTGGCGCAGTTGTAGTTGGAGTCCGGGCAATGTGGAAGACAGGCAAGAGGCACCGCGAGAGGAAACGCCATGACGATCAGCCCTGAGATGGTCGAATACATCCGCACGATGGTGAAGGGCGACCACGCGGCCAACGACCGGATCGAGGCCGAGCTGGATGCGCAGGGATGGGATGACTTCCCGACCTTGCTCGGCGCTGTCTTCTACTTTGCGGTCAACCGGCGCTTCAACGCGAGCACGACGGCAGGCGAGGTCATGCTGTTTGTTGCGGAGATGCGGGCTGCCGCACCCGCCGGAGCGCCAAAGATCGACGCGAACGCTGCGGAAAGTTTGGTCCGAGCCGCCCTCGACCCAAGTCTCGACCTTGACGTCGACCCCCAGATGGCCGGTCGCATCCAAGGACTAGCCATCCTGCACCTTCTCGGCGGCCGGCACACCACCGACAAGGATCTGGATGACCTGCTGGCGAACGCCGTCGAGGCCGCGGAGCGGGCCTGAAGATCAGCCTGATCACGCTGGACCACACACTGCGGGAGAGCGGCGTCGGGCGGTCCGACTCACGTTGCACCTGGAGATCGTGCTACTTCAGGGAAACAGTGCCCTCCGACGCCGAGCGAAGGCACTACTTCCCTGAAGTAGTACGACCTTTCCCGGAAGTAGTACGACCTCCTCCGGCCGACGTCCGGGTACCCGTGGTCAATGCCGCCTGGACGATCCGGATGGCCTCGTCCGGGTCAATGCCGAGGCTGGCGACCACGGCCGCGTACTCGGCGGCGGCGCGTCGTACCCGTTCGCGCCCCTGCGCGCCGGCCGCCGACACGAAGGAGCCCGCCCGCCCCCGGGTCTCGATCAGCCCAGCCTCCTCCAGCTCCCGATAGGTCCTGGCCACCGTGTTGGCGGCCAGACCGAGATCGGTCGCGAGCTGGCGGATCGGCGGCAGGCGGGTACCCACGACCAGGGCATGATCCTGGATCTGCCGGGCGAGCTGTGCACGCAGCTGCTCGAACGGCGGGACCGTCGACGCCGTGTCGATGACTATCCCTGGTACCGCGTCCAGCGCGCCCCTTCCCACCATGCCTCCACTGATGTAGCAACCGTTGTAGCAGGACAATACGCCATAATCCGCAGCGCGACCGGCGAAGGATCGGCGACCAGCCGTGAGATGAGTCATTGGTTAGAATGCGCCGTCCGCTACGGGGAGGACGCGAGACGCTGTGGTCGAGGTTCCTGACGAAATCGTCGATGTTCCTGACGAGGTTCTGGCGGAGTTGGCCGGAGCGGTCGCCGCCGGGTTGCCGCTGCTCGTCGCCCGCGTGCCGCCGACACCGGCGGCCGAACTCGGTCGGCTGCGGGCGATGGCCGACGACGACGTCTGGCCGATCCGCGAACCGACCGCCCCGCACCTGGCGTTCGCCGGGATCCCTTCCGGCGGTCGGGCCCGAGCCTTCGCCGGGGTTCGTTCCGGCGGCCGGGCCGGGGCGAGCCGCTCGCCGGTACAGGACGCACTGGGCACACTGCCGGCGTTGCTGACCGAACGCCTGCTCGGTGCGCTGGAACTGGCCGTTGCGGAGCTGGACCTGACCGGCGCCCCGGACCTGACCGGCTTTCTGCCGGAGCCGTTCACCGGCAACGTCGCCATCGCCACCATGGGCGGGCAGAGCGAGGCGGTCAGCGGTGCCGCCCTGCTGGGGCAGATCCGGCCCGGTGCCGTACCGCTGGTCGTCGTGCTGGCCCGCCGGCTGGCCGCGCATCCGCTGGTGTCTCTGCGGCTGGAGGTCGCGCCCGACATCACCGACGAGTCCGCTGTCGCTGCCGCACACGGCGCGGCATGGCTCGGGCTGGCCGTGGCCACCGCCGCCGCCGTCCTGCCCCGGGTGGGCATCCCCCGCTGGGCCACGGCGCCACCGGCCGTGCTCGGCGTCGGGATCGGCACGGCGGTACTGCTGCTGCGCGACACCCCGATGCCGCCCGGTTACGCGGCGGCGGTCCTGGCCCGGGCCAGGGCGGAGTACCTGCTGCCCTGCCGGTCCAGCGGATCGGTGCCGGTGTCGGGACACCGGTTCGCGCTGCTGGAGGGCGATCAGGTTCCGGAGGTCGGTTTCGGCGGCAACGGGCTGGTGACCGTCGTCCCGGGCGGCGCGGTGATCCGCACCGGTGCCGAGAGCGGACACGTCCGGCTGCTCCTGACCATCCTGGACGGACCGCCGCCGGAGGTCGCGACCGGTTGGGAGGAGATCGTCGAGGTCAGCTGGCGGGCGGCCGTCGGCGGCGCCTCGGTGATCGGACCCGACTCGGGTGAGCCGGGGCTGCGCCGGGCCACCCCACCATGGCCGGGCGACTACCGGCTGCGGGTACACGCCCGGGGCAGGGACGACACCGACGAACCCGACCGTGAGTACTACGAACTCGTGGTGTGGCAGGCACCCAGCGCACCCGAAATCGTGTACGCCCGCACCGACCGGCTCGGCCACCGGCTGCGCGGCGAACCCGAACCCGTGCGCCCCGAACGGCCGGAGGCCGCCTACCGGTGGGTGCGCCGCAGCGCCCTCGCCGAGGCCGCCACGGTCACGGTGGTGACCGGGGCGAGCGCCGACGAGGTGCTGCGCGCCTTCGGTGCGGACCCGGACCGGCCGGAGTCGCTGCGGTCCATCGGCGAGGAGCTGATGAGCCGGCAGTCGATCGATCCGTGGGTCGCGGTACTGGATGTCGGCGATGCCGTGGTCGCCGTCGAGTACAACGGCTGGCAGGGTTCGACCGAACCCGTGCTGACCCGGGCCTCCGCCAGCGGGCGGGCCGCCAGCATGTACTGGAACGTCAACGCGCTGACCCGGCTGTCGTTCGCCGAACAAGGCGAGGTGCTGCTCTCGGTGGAGCCGTTCGGCGCGATCGAGGCGCCACCGCCGGTCGCCGTGACGCTCGCCGACCTCGACTTCGCCGACCACCACCGTGGCAAGCGGCTGATGGGGCTGGTCGCGGTGGAGCGGTTCACCGGCCACGGCATCACCGCCGAAGCCCTGGCCCGGATCGAGGCCGCCGACGTCGCCTTCCGGATCGTGCCGGACCTACCGACGCTGTACCCACGCCGGTCGGGACCCGGTGACCTGCTCGCGGACGTCGCCGAGACGCTGACCGGACTACCCGAACCGCAACTGCGGGACCTGGCCTGGCAGGTCGCCGCAGAGGCCGCCCGGTACGCCGGCATCGGCGCCGACCCGGACATCGTCGCCAGCATCGCCGCCCGTGCCCTGACCACGGACGCGCACCTGCGCGCCCGCCGATCCCAACTCAACGACGGAACGCACCGATGGGTCTGGCTCACCCTGCACCGGGCGACGAATCCGGACCCTGTCGCAGCGGTCATCGACACCGTCGACGCGGCCCGCTACGCCGCCGGCCCGCACGCGGCGGACCTGCTCGCCGAGGCCCGGACCCGGATCGCCGAAGCCCGATCCGGTGCCGGCGGACCCGGGTGCGACGACATCCTTGACGTCAAGCGCGGTTGAGCTTCTAGCGTCGTCGGCGACGAGAGGGGTGCGACTATGACGACGCTTGTTACCGGGGCCACCGGCAACACCGGACGACACGTGGTGGCAGAACTCGTCCGCCGGGGAGAACGAGTCCGGGCCCTGACCCGGAATCCGGCCGCTGCCACCGGCAGGTTTCCGGCCGAGGTGGAGCTGGTGGCCGGTACGCACACCATGCCGGAGAGGTTGGACGCCGCCCTCGACGGCGCCGACCGATTGCATGTCACGGTGACGACGGGGCTCGCCGAGGTCGGACCGGAGTTGGTTCGACGTGCGGTCGCCGCGGGGGTGGAGCGGATCACCGTGCTGTGGGGTGGCGAGGTGGGGCCGGTCGAGCGGGCTGTGGCGGACTCGGGTGTGGGATGGACACGCCTGGAACCGCAGGAGTTCATGTCCAACACGTTGACCTGGGTCGAATCGATCCGGGCCGAAGGGGTCGTGCGCGAGCCGTACGACTTTCCCAGTGCGCTGGTCCACGAAGCCGACATCGCGACAGTGGCTGCGGTGGCACTGCTCGACGACGGCCATGCGGAGCGTGTGTACAACCTGACCGGACCCGAAGCGCTGACGACGCGCGAACGGATCGCGATCCTGTCCCGGGCCATCCACCGCGACATCACCTTCGTCCCGATCACGCATGAACAGGCCGTCGACAGGCTGATCGCCACCGGCGTACCTCGGGCGGAGGCCGAATACGTCGTCGGCTGGTACGCCGCTCCCGACGAGGCCGCCAGGACCGTCGTGGACACCGTCGAGCAGGTGACCGGCCACCCGGCACGCACGTTCGCGCAGTGGGTGGCCGAGCACGCGGAGAGGTTCCAGGCGCCGGTCGAGCCCGGCTAGCTGTGCGAGCCAGCCAGACCGACCGGGCGGGCCGGGTGGCGGTGGCGGCGCTGGCGATCAGCGGCCGAGGCGCTGGTACTGGCGTACGGCCAGCGGGAGGAAGATCGCCGTGATGACCGCCGGCCAGAGTACGGCGGTGGTGACGGCGTGCTCCTCGATCCAGTACCCGCTGGCCACGGCGGGAGACTCGAAGAGTTCCCGGATCGCGCCGGCGGTGGAGGAGACCGGGTTCCAGGCGGCGACCGCGCCGAGCCAGCCGGGCATCAGGTCCGGTGGTGCGAAGACCGAGGAGACCATGCCGAACGGGAAGGCGAGCGCGAAGAGGTTCCCGGCCGCCTCGGTGTTCTTCAGCATCAGCCCGAGTTGGATTCCGACGAAGATCAGGGCCGTACGCAGCCACAGCAGCAGCGCGAAGGCGGTCAGGGTCGCGGCGAGGCTGCCTCCGGGACGCCAGCCGAGCACCAGCGCGATGACGACCAGGATGGCCAGGTCCACCGTGGCGTGGATGACGTCGGCCAGGCCGCGTCCGGTGACCACCGCGGACGAGGCCATCGGCATGGAGCGGAAGCGGTCGATGAAGCCCCGTTCCTTGATCATGGCGACGGCGAAGGCGGTGTTCATGAAGCCGAAGGCCATGGTCATGGCGAAGAGACCGGGCATGGCGAACTCCAGGTAGCCGGCGCCGGCCCCCTGCCCCGAGACGTCCATGGCGCTGCCGAAGACGTAGACGAACATCAGCACCATGACGATCGGGAAGCCGAGCTGCCAGGCGAAGTTGGAGGGCTGCCGGACGAGGTGCACCATCTCCTGGATCAGGATGGTCCAGCAGTCGACGACCGCCCACTTGAGTCGGCTGCCGAGGGTGTCGGTGGTCTCCGGTGCGAGAGGGATCGTCGTCATCTGCTGGCCTCCAGCTGCGCGGTCGGGCGGATCGTGCCGGTCTGCGTGTCGGCGCCCCGGCGTTCCTCGGTCAGGTGCAGGAAGGCCTCGTCCAGGGTGGGGCGGCGCAGCCCCAGGTCGGCCACGGCGATGCCCCGCTGGCGCAGCTCGGCGGCGACCTCGGTCAGCGCGGCCACGCCGTTGTCCACCGGCACGCTGACCGCGAGTACACCCTCGTCCACCGTGGCCGTACGTCCGGCGGCGGCGACCTTTGCCACGAGGGTGCGGATCGTCGGCAGGTCGGCCGGTTCGGCGGCGACGATTTCGAGTCGTTCGTTGCCGATCCGGCGCTTCAACCCGTCCGGGGTGTCCTCGACGACGTTCCTGCCGTGATCGATGACGCCGATCCGGTCGCAGAGCCGATCGGCCTCGTCGAGGTAGTGGGTGGTGAGCACTACCGTGGTGCCGCGCGAGGCGAGGTCTCCGACCGCCTGCCACACCTCGCGCCGCCCGGCCGGGTCCAGCCCGGTGGTGGGCTCGTCGAGGAAGAGCACGTCGGGCGCGAGGATCATGCTGGAGGCGAGGTCGAGCCGGCGGCGCATCCCGCCGGAGAACTTCTTCGGGGTCTTGTCGGCGGCGTGGGAGAGGCCGAACTGGTCCAGCAACTCCTGGGCGCGTTGCCGGGCGGCGGCGGTGCCGATGTGGAACAGCCGGCCGAACATCACCAGGTTCTGCCGGGCGGTGATGTTGTCGTCGACCGCCGTGTTCTGCCCGGTCAGGCCGATGCGGCGGCGCACCAGGCGGGGCTCGGTCCGTACGTCGTGGCCGGCGACCTCGGCACGGCCGCCGTCCGGGCGGAGCAGTGTGCACAGGATGCGTACGGCGGTGGTCTTGCCGGCGCCGTTGGGGCCGAGCAGGCCGTAGACCAGACTGCGCGGCACGGCGAGGTCGAGCCCGGCCAGTGCCTGGGTGTCGCGATATCGCTTCTGTAGGCCCTCGGTGACGACGACGTGGCCGGAACTGGGCACGGAAAACCCCCTAGACTGGGTACGGTGTACGGAGATTAGCGTACGCCGTACCCAGATCACAACCGACTTGTAAGATGACCGCACCATGACGAGCGAGCTCAGCCCCACGGAGCAGTTGCGACGCAGCATCGACCTGCTCTGGGGCGGCACCGAGCGCCCCGCCCGTGGACCGAAACCGACGCTAACCCTGGACCGGATCGTGGACGCGGCGATCGCCGTCGCCGACCGGGACGGCACCGCCGCCATCTCCATGCGGCGGGTGGCCGGCGAGCTCGGGGTCGGCGCGATGACCCTCTACCGGTACGTCCCCGGCAAGGCGGAACTCCTCGCGCTGATGCTGGACCGGGTCAGCGGTCCGGGCGAGGAGGCGGTTCGGGCCGCCGAGAAGGGCTGGCGGCAACTGCTGACGGCGGTGGCCCACGACTCGTACCGACTGCACCTGGCGCACCCCTGGCTGCTACAGGTCAACTGGACCCGCCCGGTGATGGGCCCGAACAGTCTCGCCGGGGCGGAGATCGTCGTCGCCGCGCTGGCCGACCTCGGTCTCACCAGCCAGGAGCGGATCAGCGTGATGGTCACGCTCGACGGCTTCGTCACCGGCTACGCCCGGCATCGGATCCTCTACGACGCGGCAGCCGAGGAGACCGGGGTCAGCGACGAGGAGTTCTGGAGCCAGCATCTGCCGGTGCTGGAGCGCGCCATGACGTCGGGCAACTATCCGGCGATGGCCGCACTCGCCGAGGACGCGTTCGACGCCGGGTGGGACGAGACCTTCGAGTTCGGCCTGAGCTGCCTGCTCGACGGCTTCGCCACGTTCTTCGCCGCCCGCCGCTCGAACCCGCCGGCCGGTACGACCGGGACCGATCGGTCCGCCGGTTGCCCGTGACATCCTCGGGCGACCCCGGCATCACGTACGCGACCGCCGGCCACCTGCCGACCGCAGGATCGGCATCGCCGGCACACCACCCCGACTCCGGTGGCCCGGGGCTCGTGGGTGTACCGAGCCCCGGGCCACGGTGAGCGGGTCGCCTCCGCATTCCCGGCTACCGTCGCTGCTGCCCGGTGCCGTGCTCCGCGTCCCCGCCGCGCTGGATCGTCTCGGCGATCCGCTTGATGCGCCGGAGGCGGGAGTCCCAGGCGGCACCGACGTCGGCTAGCTGGGCGACGGCGCGGGCGAGCTGATCCTGATCGACGCGGAACTGCTTCTCGCGGCCGGCGGCCGTGGCGTGCACCAGGCCGACCCGGTGGAGGACGACGAGGTGCTTCGCCACCGCCTGCCGGGTCACCGGCAGGTGCTCGCTCAGGCTGGTCGCCGTACCGCCGCCCTCGCTCAGCAGCAGGTCGAGCATCCGGCGCCGGGTCGGGTCGCCGACCGCCGACCAGAGGTCGTCGTCGACCGTCACGCCTACGCCCCCGCCCCGACCTTCGCCGCGTACGTCGGCAGGCGCGGCAGGTAGAAGTCCCAGCCGGTGACGTGCGCGGAGTACTCCGCGACGACCTTGGCCTCGTCCCAGCCGCGCTCGCGGAAGCCGCTCTCGGTCATCCGCAGCAGCGTCCCCGTGCCGGCGGGTTCGAGCTCGAAGACGACCAGGAAGGAGTTGCCCGGACCGGCCACCTCGCCCTCGGCGTGGGTCCACCGGAACGAGAAGAGCCGCGACGGTACGGCGTCGACGACGGTGAACTGCTCCCAGGTGCCGTCCTGCGACACGTCCCCGAAGCCGATCCGCCCCGCTCCCCCGGGCACGGCCGGGAACTCCGCCTCGTCCGGCCACCACCCGCGCAGATGCTCTGGACTGCTCACCACGTCGAAGACGACCTCGGGCGAGGCTTCGATGTGGATCTCTCGTTCGATCGTTCCCAGTTCCATGCTCGTCACCCTCTCGCAACGTTTGGTTGCACGTCAGGTTAGCGGACCCACCGGACATGCGCAACCGTTGGTTGCATGACGGCCGCCCCGTCGGCTCAGCCGCCCGACCGCGGCACCCACCGGTCGCCGAGGGCGTCGTGCAGGAACAGCAGCACCGCACCGACCAGGATCGCCGCGAGAACGCCGAGGCCGAACCCGAGAGCGCCCCGGTCCCGCCGCTCGCCGCCGCCGAGCATGCCGACCGGCGCCGTCGACCGCGACCACGGGCGGTCCCGGCCCAACCAGAAGAGCAACCCGAGACCGTACGGTGCGATTGCCACCAGCCAGAACCAGAACCACCGGGTGCCGTGTACCGGGGCGGGCCCGGCGCCGAGAACACCGAGGAAAACGGCGCCGAGGAGCAGGCCCAACCCGGTGACGGCGGCGGCTCCCAGCGGGTGGACGTCGCCGGCCCGGTGCTCCAGGCCGGCCGCCCGGAGGTGCTGGGCGATGCCGACGGCGCCCGGTCCGGAGTAGTCCGCCGGCTCGACGGTCCCGCCGAGGCTCACCTGATCGAACCTTCCGGTGTCGGTCCAGTGCACCCGGCCGTCGGGCGTCCGCCACACGAACAGCGGACCGAGGGTGCCGGAGGCATGCAGGGTGGGAGCGTGGAACCACGGCAGTGGATCGACATCCCAGCCGTCGCCCCACTGGTACGCGCTCACCCGGCCGTCCAGCACGTCCGCCCTCGCCCGGTCGTAGCTCTGCTCCCGGGGCGCCGCCCACCAGGCCGTGCCCGCCGCGAGCAGCCAGAGCAGGACCAGCGCGAGCCGCAGCGGACCCCACCAACGCCAGGTCGGCGCGGCCGACACGACCGGCGCGTTCTGCCTCATGGACACATCGTCCCAGCACGCGAGCCGGGACGAGTGCCACCGCTCTGCGTCGGGTACCAGACTCTCCGACCGGGGGCATCGGAGGGAGTGACCGCATGAGCAGGGTACCCAGGGCCGTCCAATGGCTGCTCCTGGCCGCTATGACGTGCACGTTCGTGGGCCAGGTCCTAACTGGATTCGGCCGACCGGTCAACGTCGTCGCGGCATGGTTGTCGGGCGTCCTCGCGCTCTGGTGCGCCGCCAGCCTGTACGTCGGTCGCCGGGACCGTCCCACCCGGTGAACGACCGGCCGGAACCGGTGACGTACCGCCGCTGTGGACCTGCGGGCCGAAGGTAGCGCGAGGTTCAGAGGAAGCCGGGCCTGGTGAGCCGCCAGGCCGCTCCGATGAGGCCGACGTGTGACAGCGCCAACGGAGTGTTGCCGAGGTGCGCGCCGGTGCGCGGGTCGATCTCCTCGGCAAAGAGTCCGAGGTCGTTGGCGAGGGCGGCGGTGCGTTCGAAGAGCGCGACGGCACGCTCGGTCTCGCCCGCCATCGCCAGGCACTCGACCAGCCAGAACGTGCACGCCACGAAGCCGGCCGGATCGTCCGGCCAGCGCCGGACCAGGCCCTCGGTGCTGAGGCCGGTCGCGATGGCCTCGATCGTCGCCCGCATCCTGGGATCCGTGGCCGCCACCATCCCGGTGCCGGGCAGCACCAGGACGGAGGCGTCCAACTCTGCCGAGCCGAGCACCCCGGTGTAGGCGCCGACCCGCTCGTTCCAGCCGTCCCGCAGTACCGTGCTCCGGATCTCGTCGCGGACGGCGGCCCACCGCTCGGCGTCGGCACGCGGGCCGAGGATCGGGGCGAGCTTCACCGCACTGTCCAACGCACCCCAGCAGAGCGCCTTCGACGCCAGGTAGTGCCGCCCGGGACCGCGTTCCTCCCACATGCCGGAATCCGGTTCCCGCCAGTGGGTGGCCTGCTCGGCCAGGCCGACCAGCAGCGCCTTGGACTCCTCCGACAGCTCACCCAGCGCGTCACGGAGCAGGTACGCGCTGAGCAGTACCCCGGGTACGTCGTGCTGCCGCTGCCGCCAGGCGTCGTTGCCGACCCGGACCGGCCGGCTGTCGGCGTACCCGCGCAGGTGGTCGAGGGAGTACTCGGAGAGGTCCCGCTCGCCGGCCACCCCGTACATGATCGGCACCGGCTCGTCACCGGTGCGCCCCGCCGAACGGGCCGCCCAGCCGAAGAGCCGCCCCGTCTCCTCCGGACACGTGGTCACCCAGAGCGCCCGCATGGTCAGGAAGAAGTCCCGCAGCCAGGCGTACCGGTAGTCGTAGTTGTCGGCACCGCCGAGCCGCTCCGGCAGCGACGTGGTGACCGCCGCGACCACCGCCCCGCTGGGCCGGTAGGTCAGGCCCTGCACCACCAGCGAACTGCGCCGCACCGACTCGGGATAGCGGCCGTGGTAGGGGTGCAGGTCCCGGATCACCCGCCACGCCTCGACCGTCTCCGCGAGCGCCGACACCGGCTCCAGGTGCCGTGGCGGCGGGCCGTAGGCCGGCGCGGAGACCAGGTCGAACCCGAGCACCTGACCGGCGACCACGTCGAACTCGGCGTGCGCCCGGCCGTGCGCACACGCCAGCGGCACCGGGCTGCGCAGGGCCAGGGTCAACGGGCCGGCTTCGGCCAGTACCTCGTCGCCGCGACAGTGCAGGTACGGAACGACGAGCCCGTACTCCGGCCGCGGCACGTACTCGCAGCGCATCCGTACCCGGCCGGCCAGTCCCTCGACGACCCGGGCCAGCAGCATCGGGGAGTTCTGCCCGAGTTCGTGCCCGCGCGCTCCGGGCTCCGCGACCAGACCCTCGGTGACCGCGACCTCGCCGCCTCTGGTGTGGTGGACGGTCCGCAACACCAGCGAGTCGTCGAGGTAGGCCCGCTCCGCCTGCCCGCCCGTCCCGTCCGCCGGGCAGATCCGCCAGTGGCCGGCGTCCGGATCCAGCAGCCGCCCGAACACCGACGGCGCGTCGAACCGGCCCGGGCACCACCAGTCGACCGAGCCGTCCCGGCTGACCAGCGCCGCCGACGCGCAGTCGGAGAGCAAACCGTAATCGGCGATCGCCGCCTCGGACATTCCGCGCGACTACCCGGTTTCGGCCCGGTTAGTGGTCGGGGCGGAGGGCCGGGCCCGGGACGCGTCTCCCCCGGCGCCGCCAAAAATCGGCACGGACCGTCATGATCGGGCACGGGCGTCGATCCGGCATAGTGGGTTCGGATCGGGGTCGACGGGGAACCAAGCGCCGACCTGCGCGTCACCGGTCACGGCAGGTGTCATTATGATGCGATGACGGACGGAAGGTGGGAGATGTCCCCGGATCTCGAATCCACCGCCGCCGAGCTGTCCTTGACGGTGGTACGCGACGGCGCCGAGGTCCGGGTAGCAGCCGACGGCGAAGTCGACATGAGCACCGCCGACAGCCTACGGGACTGTCTGGACGAGCTGCTGGACCAGAAGCCGGAGAAGGTCGTGGTCGACCTGGCCGGCGTCACCTTCCTGGACTCCAGCGGTATCGCCACTCTCGTCCGTGCCTACAACCGCGCGATCAACCAGGGTGCCGGGCTGAACGTGGTGAACTGCCAGGCGAACGTTCGCCGGGTCCTGGAGCTGACCGGCCTGCTCGCCGTCATGACCGAGGGCACCTGAGCCGGCGGGCCGGTCACGTCCCAGGTTCGCCCGGTCGAGTAGCCCGGGCCGGTTCTGGGTAGCTGGACGTCCGTGAGCGCTATCCCGCAGGTTCTGGTGATCGGACAGCTGGCCCGCGATCTCGTACTGGTGGTCGACCGGATGCCCCCGGCCGGCAGCGCCGCCGACGTCCGGTACCGGCGCGAGCTGCTCGGCGGGAAGGGCGCCAACCAGGCGGTCGCGCTGGCCCAGCTCGGCGCGCGGCCGATCCTGCTCGCCGTGGCCGGCGACGACCGGGTCGGCGACGATCTGCTGGCCCAGGCGCGTCGGGACGGTGTCGACGTGTCGCAGGTACGCCGTCGGGTCGGAACCCCCACCGGGCTGATCGTGGAGGCGCTGGACGCCGACGGTGGCTGGCGCTACCTGCAACACCTGCCCGACGAGATGCTGCTGACCGAGGCGGACGTGCTGGCGGCCACCGAGGCGTTCGCCGCCGACGCCGTACTCGTGCAGCTCCAACAGCCACCGCAGGCGGCGCTGGCGGCGGCGCGGCTCGCCCGGGAGGCGGGCCGGCTGCTCGTACTCGACGGGGCCCCGGCCGACGACGAGCACCGCCGGCCGCTGCTGGCCGCCGCCGACGTGCTGCGGGCCGACGACCGGGAGACCGGGCTGTTGACCGGCGTCTCCGCCGACGACCCGGGGCAGGTCCGCGCCGCCGCCGAGAAGCTCCTGCACGCCGGCCCCGGTCTGGTCGTGCTCGGCCTCGGGCCGGCGGGAAACCTCTTCGTCTGGGCGGACCGTCGCTGGGGCCAGGGACATCTGCTGGTGCCGCTCACCGAGGAGCGGGTCGTGGACACCACCGGCGCGGGAGACGCCCTGACCGCCGCCCTCACCGTGGCACTGCTCCGCGGCGATCCGCCACCGGACGCGGCCCGGTATGCGGTGGCCGCCGGCGGAGCCAGCGTCGGGCATCCCGGTGGCCGCCCGGCGCTCGACGGCAGCACGCTGCGCAACCGGGTGCCGGGGCTCGACCCCGAGCCGGGCGGGGACCCGCGGATCGGCGGGCCGGCGTGACCGTCGAGACCGGCCCCACCAGCGGACGACGGCACCCGACGATGCCGGTACCACGAGCCAGGACCGGCCGTCCGGACCCCGCGGAGCCGACCTGGGAGATCCGGGAGGAGGGCCTAGGCCACCGTGCCCTGGCCGACCTGGAGTCCGTCTTCGCGCTGGCGAACGGCCGACTCGGGGTACGCGGCACGCTCGAGGAGGGTGGCGTCAGCGGCAACCCCGGCACCTACCTCAACTCGTGCTACGAGGAGTACGACCTCAACTACCCGGAGAACGGCTACGCCTTCCCGGAGCAGAACCAGGTGCTGGTCGGTGTGCCGGAGGGGACCCGGTTCCGGCTCTTCGTCGACGACCAGCCGGTCGAGCCGACCGCCGGCGGCACGCACCGGCACGAACGGGTCCTCGACCTGCGCGACGGCACCCTCCGGCGATCGTTCGGCTGGACCGCCGATTCCGGGGCGGCGGTGGAGGTGCGCAGTACCCGGCTGGTCTCGTTCGTCCACCCCGGGGTGCTGGCGATCCGCTACGAGGTCGTCGCCGCCGACCGCCCGGTCCGGATCCGCCTGCACTCGGAACTCCGGGCCAACCCGGCACTGCCGGAACGGGACAGCGACGACCCGAGGGCCCCGAGCGTCCTCGAACGCCCGCTGCTGCCGCTGCGGCACAGCGTCGACGGTCTCGGCGGCCTACTGGGCCACCAGACCCGGCGCAGCGGACAGCGGATCGTCGCCACCGTCACGCACCTGCTCGACGGCGCGCGGGCCGAGGCCGACGTCGACACCGGCCCGGACCTGGTGCGGGTCGCCGTCGAGGCCGAACTCGCGCCGGGGCAGCGGCTCCGGGTGACCAAACTCGTCGGGTACGCCTGGTCCGGGCAGCGGCCGTTCGACGAGCTGGTCGCCGAGGCGACCACGGCGCTCGCGGAGGCGACACGACGTGGCTGGGCGGGGCTCCGCGCCGACCAGCGGGGCTATCTCGACCGGTTCTGGGACGACGCGGACGTGGTCGTCGACGGCGATCCGCAGCTCCAGCAGGCCGTACGGTTCGGGCTCTTCCACGTGTTGCAGGCCAGCGCCCGGGCGGGACAGCGTCCGCTGCCGGCCAAGGGCCTGACCGGCAACGGCTACGACGGCCACACCATGTGGGACGCCGAGACGTTCGTGCTGCCGGTACTCACCTACCTGCGGCCGGAGGCGGCCGAGGCGGCGCTGCGCTGGCGGCATGCCACCCTCGACCGGGCCCGGCAGCGCGCCGGTGAACTGCGGTTGGCCGGCGCGGCCTTCCCGTGGCGGACCATCGACGGTCGGGAGTGTTCCGGATACTGGCCGGCCGGGAGCGCGGCCCTGCACGTCAACGCCGACATCGCCGCTGCCGTACTGCGGTACGTCGCCGCCACCGACGACCTCGCGTTCCTGCGCGACGCCGGTCTGGAGCTGCTGGTCGAGACGGCCCGGCTCTGGAACCGGGTGGGCCATCACGACGACGCGGGCGGATTCCACA
Source organism: Plantactinospora sp. BB1 (assembly GCF_003030385.1). Lineage (NCBI taxonomy): Bacteria > Bacillati > Actinomycetota > Actinomycetes > Micromonosporales > Micromonosporaceae > Plantactinospora > Plantactinospora sp. BB1. The sequence goes on from NZ_CP028159.1 coordinate 931,348, forward strand.
TCGACGGGGTGACCGGCCCGGACGAGTACACCGCGCTCGGCAACGACAACCTGTTCACCAACGTCATGGCCCGGCACAACCTGCTCGGGGCCGTCGCCGCCGCCGAGCGGCTGCCGGAACGGGCCCGACAGCTCGGCGTCGAGCCGGCGGAGCTGTCCGCCTGGCGACGGGCGGCCGAGGCGATGCACCTGCCGTACGACGCCGAACGGGGGGTGCACCAGCAGTGCGCCGGGTTCACCGCCCTGGAGGAGTGGGACTTCGCCGGCACCCGATCCGACGAGTACCCGCTGTTGCTGCACTACCCCTACCTGGAGCTGTACCGGCGGCAGGTGATCAAGCAGGCCGACGTCGTACTCGCGATGCAGCACTGCGCCGAGCTGTTCACACGAGAGCAGAAGGCCCGCAACTTCGACTACTACCACCGGCGTACCGTCGGCGACTCGTCGCTGTCGGCGAGTGCACAGGCGATCATCGCCGCCGAACTGGGGCACCTGGAACTCGGCTACGCCCACCTCGCCGACTCGGCCCTACAGGACCTGCACGACTTTCCGGAGCAGAGCCGCGACGGCCTGCACGTCGCCGCCCTCGCCGGTGTCTGGCTCGCCCTGGTGGCGGGCTTCGGCGGGCTCCGTGACCAGGGCGACGAACTCGCGTTCGCGCCCCGGCTGCCGGCGGCGCTGACCCGGTTGGAGTTCTCGCTGCGCTGGCGGGGTCACCGGCTCCGGGTCACCGTGACCGGCGACTCGGCGACGTACCTGCTGCGGGACGGTACCGACCGGGACGGTACAGACCAGGACGGTACCGACCGGGACGGTACCGACCGGGACGGTACCGACGAGGCGGGGATCCGGCTGCGCCACCACGGGACGGCGCTGCACCTGCGGCCGGGCCGATCCCGCCGCCTGCCGCTGCCGGCACTCCCCGACCCCGGGCCGGAACCACCCGCACCCCCGGGCCGGGCTCCCCGACGCCGCCCGGCCGGGAAGCCGGTGACCGCCATCCGGCCGGCCGGGTCGGACGCGGACGAGGCCGCGCCGCCGCCGGCCCGGCCCGGTCCGGCGGCTCCGGTACCCGGGTGACGCCGCTGCCGACCGCCGGTCCGGCACCGCTGCCGACGGCCGCTCCGGCACCACTGCCGACCGCCGCTCCGGCACCACTGCCGACCGCCGGTCCGGCACGCCGAACGCCGTCCGGGACCCGCCGGATCAGCCGGACAGTTGCCGGCGGCGGGCCCCGGACGGCGCCGGGTGGACGTTACGACCGGGACCCGGAGAGGTCACCCGGGCCGGTGGGCAGCTCAGTGGCCTGGCCGGCGGCCAGCGGGGAGGCCACCCGGTCCTGGGCGTCCTCCGCACCGGAACTCCCGCCGTCCGGCGCCACCTCCCCGTCGTAGTTGTAGACCAGGTACGTGCCGTCGCCGACCTCTCTGGTCGCGGTCGTCCGGATGTACCGGTGGATCAGTCCGTCGATCTCCAGTTCGATCAGCCCGGTGTCGCCGGCCGCCACGAGGCTCTCGTCTCGCGGGCCGCCTATCAGGATCGAGTCGTCATGTGTCGTCATGACTGCCCACTACCCAGGGTCGGATCCGTTCACTCACCCGTCGCCCGGCCGACGAACCAGGAATGACCTGGGCGGTACGGGGGCAGAGTGACGGCATGGACGAGCGGGCGGGCACAGGGATGTACCTGATCGAGGATCTTTCCGGGCTCGCCGAACTCGTCCGGCAGGCGCCACCGGACGAGGAGCTGTACGTGCGCTGGTCACACGGTCCGGACGCCGACCACGTCGGTCGGGGCGCGGCCGGGCAGACCAGCCGGGACTCACTCACCGGCGTGCCGCTGCCGGGGCTGTCCGCGAACCCGCTCCGGGTCGAGCCGTGGTGGGGTGACCGGTCGCTGCACATCTGGGTCGCCCGGCGCCTCTACGACTACTGTCACCTGCGGGAACTTCGCGGACCGGGTGCCTCCCCCTGGGTGCTGACCGGCCGGGAGTGCGGACGGGGGCCGGACAACGAACCGCTGGTGATCTGTCACCGACCGGTCGCCTGGGTGGGTGAGAAGGCGCTGCACGAAGCCGACCTGGTGGTCCAGGGGCAGCGGTCCGCGGAGTGGGGGCCGCTGCACCGCGCGGATCAGGACGACCGGGGCGGGCGGCGCGGCTCCTGACCGACGTCGTGCCCGCCGCCCGCCCGTGGACGACCTGCCGGGCGGCGGTTCAGCCGTTGCCGCCGACGGCGGGCAGGACATGCTTGGCGTACAGCTCGAAGAGTCCCTGGTAGTGCGGTCCGGTGTTGGCCACGTAGACCTCGTCGAAGCCGGCCTGCGCGTACTTGTCGATCATTTCGAGGTGCGCCTCCGGGTCGTCACCGCAGACGAACGCCTGCTTCACCTGCTCCTGGGTCACCAGTTGGGCGGCCTGTTCGAAGTGCCGGGGTGAGGGCAGCACCTGGGACAGCTCGCCCGGTACCCCGGCGTTGGGCCAGCGTTCGTAGGCGATCCTCGCGCCCTCCTCGACGCTGCTGGCGTACGCCGCCTTGAAGCCGGCCTGGCACGGCTTGTCGCCTCCGCCGTTGGCGCGGAACCGGCTGACCATCTCGGCGTCCGGGCTGATGCTGATGTAGCCGTCGCCGATCCTGGCGGCGAGGTCGATGGCCTTCGGCCCGAACCCGGAGATGTAGATCGGCGGCGGGGTCTCCGGCCGGGTGTAGATCCGGGCGTTCTCGACCCGGTAGTGCTTGCCCTGGTGGTCCACGAACCCGCCCTGCCACAGTTCGCGGATCACCTCGACGGCCTCCTCCAGCATCTCCAGCCTGGTGGCGGCGTTCGGCCAGGCGTCGCCGAAGATGTGCTCGTTGAGCGCCTCGCCGCTGCCGACGCCGAGCACGAACCGGCCGGAGTGCAGCACCGCGGTGGTCGCGGCGGCCTGGGCGATCACCGCCGGGTGGATCCGGACCGTGGGACAGGTGACGGCGGTGGTGACCGGCAGCGAAGAGACCTGGCTCAGCGCGCCGAGCATCGACCAGACGAAGCCGCTCTGCCCCTGCGCGTCCACCCAGGGGTGGTAGTGGTCGGAGATCCAGAGTCCCTGGAAACCCGCCGCCTCCGCCCCGCGTGCCTGCTCCAGCAGTTCGGCCGGGGTGTACTCCTCACTGGACAGGAAGTAGCCGATGCGCATGCCGTCCTCCTCGAATAGGGGTGACCTCGCCCTACCCGGATCGTCGGAAAATCAGTCATCGCGACCGGAGAGTCGGCACCGGCCGGAGCACCGGCCCAGGGCAGGGCATCGGGCGAGGGCGGGACACCGGTCGAGGGCAGGGCATCCGGGCGAGGGCGGAGACGCCAGTGGGCTCGACGGCGCCGGTACCGTCGAGCCCAAATGTGGGGCGGGCGGCCGGCCCCCGGAGGTGCCGTCCACCCGATGTGCTGCGTTCGGGTCAGCCCTGCGAGATGGCGTCAACCAGGTCACCGACGGGCCGGTCGGGCAGAGCCCGCGCGACGTCGGCCACCGCGACCACCCCGACGAGGTCGTGCCCGTCGATCACGGGCAGCCGGCGTACCTGGTGGCTGCCCATGGTGCGCAGGATCTCCTCGGCGTCGTCGTCCGCGCCGATGGTCACCGGCTTGCCCTGGGCGAGTTCCCCCGCCGTCACGCTGCCCGGGTCACGGCCCTGGGCGAGTACCTTCACGACGATGTCGCGGTCGGTGAGCATGCCCTTGAGCCGGTTGTCACTGCCGCAGATCGGCATCGAGCCCACCCCGAGTTCCGACATCCGGCGGGCGGCCGTCAACATGTCCTCACTCTCGCCGACGCAGGTGGGGTTCGGCGTCATGATCTCCCGTGCGGTTGTCATCACAGATCACCTTCTCTTGGGACGGGGCTTGTCGGTCCTCCTACCCAGAAGCTGGGGATTCGATGCCGGTCTTCGCCTCCGCGACGGGCGATGTGACCCAGCCGTGCCGGCCGGTGGTCATCCCTTGCGGCCGGTGGTGGCGATGCCCTCGACGAAGTGCCGCTGGGCCAGGAAGAACAGAATGATCATCGGTACGGTGGCGATGACGCTGCCGGCGAGGACGATCTCCCACTGCTGTTCGCCGCCGTATCCGAACCGGTCCAGCAGCACCTTCAGTCCCCGGGGCAGGGTGTACAGCTCCTCGTCGCGGAGATAGATCAGCGGCTTGATCAGGTCGGTCCAGCTCGCCTTGAACTCGAAGACGAACGCCACCAGCAGGGCGGGCCGGATCAACGGGAACGCCAGCCGCCAGAAGAGTTGCGGATAACTGGCCCCGTCGACCCGGGCCGCCTCGAAGTACTCCCTGGGCAGCGAGAGCAGGAACTGCCGGATCAGGAAGATGTAGAACGCCGACCCGAAGAGGTTGCCGGCCCAGAGCGGCACCTGGGTGCCGGTGAGGCGCAGTTCCGACCAGATCAGGTACGTCGGGATCATGGTGACCGCGAACGGCAGCATCATGGTGGCGAGGACCAGGCCGAAGAGCAGGTTCCGGCCGGGGAACCGGAAGTAGGCGAAGCCGAACGCGATCCAGGCACTGGAGACGGTGACCGCCGCCGCGGCGGCGACGCCGACCACCAGGCTGTTGAAGAGCCAGCTCAGCAGCGGTATCGCCGACCACGCCTCGGCGTAGTTCTCCGGGGCGAAGGGCACGGGCAGGAAGCCGGTGGAGAAGATGTACTCGCGGGGGCGCAGCGAGGCGGTGACGAGCCAGGCGAACGGGAGCAGGAAGAGCAGCGCCGCACCGACCAGCGCCAGCACGAACGGCAGCCGGCGCCACCGGGAACGGCCGCTCGCCCGCTCCGGTGCCGCCCCGGCCCGATCTGGGGGCAGTGGTCCCGGGCCGGCCGGCGGTACGACGAGGGCGTCGCCCGTCCGGGCCGCGGTCTCGGTCATCGGTCCCGCCCCTCGTAGTAGACGAACCGCCGGGAGAGCCGAACCTGCACGGCCGTGATGGCGAGGATCACCAGGAAGAGCAGCCAGGCCATCGCCGAGGCGTAACCCATGTGCAGGAACTGGAACGCCTCCTGGAAGAGCCGGATCACGTAGAACGTCGCCGCGTCGGAGTTGAACCTGTTCTGTGTCTCCCGGTTCCCGAAGTACATCGTGTAGACCTCGGTGAACATCTGGATCGAGGCGATCGTGTTCACGACCAGAGTGAAGAAGAGCGACCCCGAGATCATCGGTACGGTCACGTGCCGGAAGCGCGCCCACGCCCCGGCGCCGTCGATGTCCGCCGCCTCGTACAGGTCGCGCGGCACGTTCTGCAACGCGGCGAGGTAGATCACCACGGTCGAGCCGAGGCTCCAGAGGCTCATCAGGACGATCCCCGGCATCACCCAGTCCGGGTCGGTGGTCCAGGCCGGGCCGTCGATGCCGACGGCCGCCAGGCCCCGGTTGACGAGACCGTCCTGGGTGTTGAGCAGCAGCAGGAAGAGCACCCCGATCGCCACCGCCGGGGTCATCACCGGCAGGTAGAAGACGGTACGGAAGAAGCCCTGCAACCGGCCCACCCGCAGCAGCAGCATCGCCAGGCCGAGCGAGACCGCCATCGTGAGCGGCACGTGCAGCACGGTGTAGTACAGCGTGTTGGTGAGACTGCGCAGCACCATCGGGTCGTCGGCGATCCGCCGGTAGTTGTCCAGCCCGGTCCAGGTCGGCGCGCTGACCACGTCGTACTCGGTCAGGCTGAGCCAGAGGCTGGCCAGCATCGGGCCCGCCTGGAAGACGAGGAGGCCGACCAGCCAGGGCGCGATGAAGACGTACGCCCAGCGCATCTCGTGCCGGGCCAGCGGCTTCATCCGGCGGCGTCGCCGGGTCCCGGCGGCCCGCTCGGCCGCCGGAACCTCGACGGTGGTGGTCGCCATCGTCGGCCTACTTCGCGGCCCGGTCCAGCGCGGCGGTCGCCTCGGACTGCGCCCGGCGCAGCGCCTCGGCCGGCTCGCTCTGCCCCGACAGCACCCGGTTGACCGCGTCCATCCAGGTCTTGTCGAACTCGGCGCCGGCCCGGGAAGCCGGGATGGTGAAGGCGTGCTCCTGCACCGAGAGGATCGTCTGCACGGCGTTGTCGAACCGGGGGTTGCCGCTGGGCCGGTAGATCTCCGACATGATCCGGCGGTCCGCCTCCGCGTTGCCGGTGTAGAGGCCGGTGAAGGGCGCCCCGCTCGCCTGCCGGGCGGTGACCCGCGCCTTCGCCGCCGCCACCCAGGTCTCGGTCGCGGTCATCTGCTTGGCGAACTCGCAGGCGGCCTCGGGGTTCTTCGCGCCCTTCGGGATCGCCCAGGACTGACCGCTGACCAGGGTGAGCGGGTTGCCCTGCCGGTCGACGAAGGGCTTGACGACCAGTTGCGCGTCCGGGGTGTTCTTGGCCACCTGGTTGAGGAACCAGTCCTCCATCGGCCAGACCCCGATCTGGTGTCGGGCCAGCGGGCTGTCGGCGCCGAAGAAGTCGAAGGTGTCCCGGAAGCCCTTGAACCTGTCCCAGCCGGCCTGCCGCTGGAGCAGGCCGTAGGTGGTCTGCAACGCCTCCAGCACCTTCGGGTCGTCGAGTCGGGCGGTCCGCCCGTCGGCGGAGAGCAGGTCCGCTCCGTTGGCCTTGGCCCAGAGCGGCAGGAACTCGGGGATCTTCGGGTCGATGCCGATCCGGCTGAGGCGGCCGTTCGAGACCCTGGCCAGTCGGTCGGTCAGCGCCGGCAGTCCGGCCCAGTTCGCCAGGTCGACCTGGTCGGGGGTGACTCCGGCCTGCCGGAGTACGGCCTCGTCCAGGTAGACGACGCGGACGCTGTAGAACTCGGGGATGCCGTAGAGGACACCGTCCAGGGTGACCTGCTCGCGCGCCGCCGGCCGGTACTGGTCGACGTCGATGCCGTGCTCGCGCACACAGTCGGTGAGCGGGGTGACCGCGCCCCGGGTGGCGTAGCTGCCGATGAGCTTCCGGTCCAGATAGACGAGATCCGGCGGGTTGCCGTCGGCGACCGCCGAGAGGAACTGCTGCTCGTCGAAACCACCCTCGGTGATCTCCACGCGGATCTCCGGGTGGGCCTGCTTGAAGGCGTCGACCCGGCTGGTCGCGATCTCGTCCGAGAGGCTGAAGCCGAGGGTGCTGAGCCGGCCGGATCCGCCGGTGCCGCCGTCGTCGCCGCCGCCACCGACCCCGCCGCAACCGGTGAGCCCGAGGAGCAGTGCCAACGTCGCCGCCAGGCCCGAATATCTCCGCATGATGCCCCCTCCCCCGCGTCTCCCGGCCGCCCCGGGCAACACGGCGGGTCACTACTTCCACTCGGCCGTCCGATTGAAACGCTCGACCGGTTCATACCGCGTGATCTGCACCATCTGCCGTCGGCGGAGCCGCGACGGGCACGGCCACCGGTGACTCACGGCGACATCTCATGACGGTGAGGAGTCGGCCTGGCACGGTGTCACCCGGCGCCAGCGTGGACGGTCGACGCTGGTTGACGCAGCCGACACCCGGGTAGCAGTTCTGTCATCCCCACTGCCGACGGGAGGCGGACACGGTGAAGGCGTTGACATGGCAGGGCAAGCGCGACGTGCGGGTGGCGGAGGTGCCGGACCCAGGGATCGAGGAACCGACCGACGCGGTCATCCGGGTCACCTCGACCGCCATCTGCGGTTCGGACCTGCACCTCTACGAGGTGCTCGGCGCCTACCTGAAACCGGGCGACATCCTGGGCCACGAGGCGATGGGGATCGTCGAGGAGGTCGGCCCGGCGGTGGACCGGCTCCGTCCCGGTGACCGGGTGGTCGTACCCTTCAACATCTCCTGCGGCTCGTGCTGGATGTGCCAGCGCCAGCTCTACGCGCAGTGCGAGACGACCCAGGTCCGGTCCGAGGGCAAGGGTGCGGCGCTGTTCGGCTACACCTCCCTCTACGGCTCGGTGCCGGGCGGCCAGGCCGAGTACCTGCGGGTTCCGCACGCGCAGTTCGGCCCGGTCAAGGTGCCGGCGACCGGAGCCGACGAGCGGTACCTGTACCTCTCCGACATCCTGCCCACCGCGTGGCAGGCGGTACGGTACGCCGACGTACCACCGGGCGGCACGCTCGCCGTCTTCGGGCTCGGACCGGTCGGGCAACTCTGCGCCCGGGTCGGCCGCCATCTCGGTGCCGCCCGGGTGATCGGGCTCGACCTCGTGCCGGAGCGGCTGGCGATGGCCCGGCGGCACGGCGTGGAGACCGTGGACGTCACCGATCTCGACGACGTGCCGGGCGCCCTCCTCGACCTGGTCGACGGCCGGGGCCCGGACGCGGTGATCGACGCGGTCGGGATGGAGTCGCACGGCTCCCCGTGGGGCAAGCTCGCCCAGACCACCGTGGGGATGCTGCCGGACGCGGTGGCGCGGTCGATGACCGACCGGTTCGGGGTGGACCGGCTCAGCGTGCTGCACGCCGCGGTCAAGTCGGTACGCCGGGGCGGCACCGTCTCCCTCTCCGGCGTCTACGGCGGGGAACTCGACCCGATGCCGCTGATGGAGATGTTCGACCGTGGCGTCCAGCTGCGGATGGGGCAGGCACACGTACGGCGCTGGACCGACGAGATCATGCCGCTGCTGGCCGAGGAGGACGATCCGCTCGGCGTGCAGGACCTGCGTACCCATCGGCTGCCGTTGCAGCGCGCGCCCGAGGGCTACGAGATGTTCCAGAAGAAGACGGACGGCTGCATCAAGGTGGTGCTGAACCCGTAGCGAGGTCGGTGCCGGCCCCGTGGCGACGCCGGTCCCGCACCCGTCGGTACGGCTGACGGTTTAGCGCGGGGCCGGCGGGGCATCATCCGACCCGACCGACTCGCGGCGGGCTGCGCGGCCGGCGCCGACCGTCTCGGCGAACCGTTCCGCAGACCAACCGTTCGTCGGATCGAACCGTTCCGCAGACCAGACCGTTCCGCAGACCAGCAGGGAGCACCGACATGACCGACACCTCAGGCCGGCCGCTCGCGCTGGTCACCGGCGCGTCCAGCGGCATCGGCTACGAGTTGGCGAAGGAGTTCGCCCGGAACGGCTTCGACCTGGTCGTCGTCGCCGAGGACGACCGCATCGGCCAGGCCGCCCGGGACGTCGAGGCGCTCGGCGCCACGGTCGAGCCCGTACAGGCCGACCTGGCGACACCCGACGGCGTGCAGCGGGCGTACGACCGGGTTCTCGCGACGGGTCGCCCCCTCGACGCCTTGGTGATCAACGCCGGTATCGGCGTCAACGGACGGTTCGCCGAGACGGACCTCGCCGACGAACTGCGGCTGATCGACCTCAACGTACGGTCGTCGGTGCACCTGGCGAAGCTCGGGATACCGCAGATGGTCGCCCGGGGCGCCGGTCGGGTCATGTTCACCTCGTCGATCGCGGCCACCCAGCCGGGGCCCTTCGAGGCCGGGTACGCCGCCTCCAAGGCGTTCCTGCTCTCCTTCGCGGAGGCGCTGCGCAACGAACTCGAGGACTCCGGGGTCACCGTGACCGCGCTGATGCCGGGCGCCACCGAGACCGACTTCTTCGATCGTGCCGACATGCGCGACACCAGGCTCGGTGCCGGCCCGAAGGACGACCCGGCCGAGGTGGCCCGGCACGGCTTCGAGGCGATGATGGCGGGCAAGGACCACGTGGTCGCCGGTTCGGTGCACAACCGGCTGCTCGCCGGCGCGGCCAAGTTGCTCCCGGAGCGGGTCAAGGCGGAGCTGCACTCCAGGCTCTCCCGTCCCGGCTCGGCCGGCGACTGAGCCGCGGGCCGAACCGACCGAACCCACCGAAACCGGGCAACCGAGCCGCCCGGCCGAACCGACCTGGCCGGGCCACGAGCCGCCCGGCGGGACCGGCCGAACCGACCGGGGCCACCGGGCCGCCCGGCGGCGCTGAGCCGCCTGGCCGCGCCTGGCCGCGCTGAGCCGCCTGGCCGCGCTGAGACCGCCTGGCGGCGCTGTTCGGGCCAGCGGCACTGTCTGCGACTCCACTCCCCATACCGCCGCCCGCACGCCGTTCGGGACAGAACGGATGACCGGTGCGATCGCGTCGACTATCACCGTCGCCCCTGGTCACGGGGCGCGAAAGGTCGGTAGCAGTCGGTATATCAGCCGATCAGCGGGGTAACCGGCCGCCGACACCGCGGGCGAAGCTGGGGGCGGATATGACACAGCACAGTAATGCCGACCCGACCGGTGACGGTCACCGGTCGAAGACCCAGGTTGCGCGGCATGGCGCCACCGAGACCGGACAGCGGTTGGCACAGACCGGAGGCGGTCTGGCGCACAACGCCGCCGACCGGGGCCGGGACGTCGCCGCCGAGGCGGGACGGCAGGCCAACGAGCTGATGGGGCAGGCGTCGGCCCAGCTCAAAGAGCAGGCCAGCGCTCAGCAGCATCGCGCGGCGTCCGGTCTGCGGGCGCTCGGCGACGAACTGCGGGCGATGTCCGAACGCAGCGAACAGCAGGGGGTCGGCAAGGACCTGGTCCAGCAGGCGGCCGACCGGGTCCAGCGGGCGGCGCAGTGGCTCGACCAGCGGGAACCCGGAATGGTACTCAACGACGTGCGCGACTACGCCCGCCGCAACCCGGGACTCTTCCTCGCCGGGGCCGCCGTCGCCGGTGTACTCGCCGGCCGGCTGACCCGGACCCGCGACGCGTTGCAGGGCGGCGGCGGATCCGAGCCCCATCCGGACGGACGGCAGACCGAAGCCGGCCATCCCGACGCGGGGATGCTCGGACGGCCGGCCGGGATGACCGGCCCGTCGCAGGCCGGGCAGCCGCACGGCAACCCGGAGGCGGGGCAGCGCGGCGGGTCCGGTGACGGACGAGCCACCGAGGTACGGCGGTGAGCGTCTCGGCGGGTGGTCTCGGCGCGGACCGGGAGCAGGACCCCACCCGCGCCTCGATCGGCGAGCTGCTCGGCGCCGTCACCCGCGACACGTCGACCCTGGTCCGCCAGGAGATCCAGTTGGCGAAACTGGAACTGCGGCAGGAGGCGCGTACCGCCGGAAAGGCCGCCGGGATGTTCGGCGGCGCGGCCCTGGGCGCGCTGATGGTGCTGCTGTTCCTGTCGTACGCCCTCTGGTGGGGGTTGTCGAACGTGATGGACCAGGGCTGGGCGGCGCTGGTCGTTGCCGGAGTGTGGGCAGTGATCGCCGCCGTCCTCGTCGCGGTGGCCAGGCGCCAGGCGCGCAGTCTCCGGCCGCTGCCGCAGACGTCCGAGTCGATCCGGCGGATGCCTTCCGCCATGCGTGACGGGACACACCATCGATCGGGGGGACAAGGATGAGTACGGACCCAGGCTCGATGCGGGCCGACGTCGACCGCACCCAGGATCGCCTGGGCGAGAACCTGAGCGCGCTCGGCGACCGGATGAACCCGCGCAACATCGGCGACCGGGTGAACCCGCGCAACATGGCGCAGCACCAGGCCGGCCGGGCCCGAAACGCCTGGCAGCGGATGCGGGAGTCCGTGATGGGTACCGCCGAGCACGCCCGCCAGGACGTGGCCGGCGCGGTCGATCGGACCCGGGAGGGTGCGCAGCAGGCGCGCGGCGGCATGCAGCGGGCCCGGGAGACGTCGCAGGCGGGGATCTCCTCGGCCGGCCACCGGATCCAGGAGTTCGGGCAGCAGACCCGGAAGATGCCCGAAGGGCACCCGCTGGCCGCCGGGCTCGTCGCGTTCGGGCTCGGTGTGCTCGCCTCCGCGCTGCTGCCGGCGAGTTCGGCGGAACGCCGGGCGGTCGGCAAGCTCCGCGACGAGGTCGTCGAACATTCCGACCAGATCAAGCAGCAGGCCAGCGGCATCGCCCAGCAGGCACAGCAGAACCTGCGGGGGCCGGCCCAACAGGCCGTCGAGTCGGTCCGTTCGCGCGCCGGCCAGCACGCGGGCGAGATGCGGGACCAGGCGCGCTCCTCGGCGGAGGATCTGCGCGGGCAGACCCAGGAGACGATGGGCGAGGTACGTCGGCGCTGACCGCGTCGGCGTACCCCGCGCCGGGCCTCCGGCCGGGCAGCGCAGCGGCCGCCGTGCCGGGGTGTCGGGTCAGTCGCCGAGCAGGGCGAGCACCGCCTGCTCGGCCGCCTGGCCGGACGCCCCTTCGAGGGGCCCGAGCCGACTGTCCCGATAGAGATCGAGCAGCCGGGGGTCGACGTACGACGCCCGGGCCACCGCCGGGGTGTTGCCGAGCAGCTCGGCCACCTCCCGCATCACCCCGGCCACCACCCGTCGTCGCTTCGCCTCGGAGTTGCGCGGTCCGGCCGCGCAGAGCCGGGTGGCCGCGAGTACGGTGGCGTGCCAGGTACGGAAGTCCTTCGCCGTCATGTCGGTACCGCTGGCCTCGCGGAGGTAGTCGTTGACGTCCTCGGCGCGTACGTCCCACCAGCGCCGCCGCTCCCAGTAGCCGAAGAGCCGCTCCCGGCCCCGGCGCCGCCGCCGCAGGTTGCGGAGCACCTGGCAGACCTCGGGATCGGTCACCCGTCGGCTCTGCTCCACCCCGCCCTTGGCCGGGAACTCCAGCACGACGCAGCCGCCGGACCCCCGGGCGTGCTCCGGCCGGAGTGTGGCGACGCCGAACGTCGGTGCCTCCCCGGCGGTGTACTGGTCGCCGCCGATCCGGAACATTCCGAGGTCGAGCAGGCGGGCGATGGTGGCCAGCACCCGTGGCCGGGTCAGGCCGCGCTCGCGCAGATCGTGGTCGACCTGCTTGCGGAGCTGGCCGAGGTGTCCGGCCACCTCAAGGACGTGCGCGAACTTCTCCCGGTCCCGCCGCTCCCGCCACACCGGGTGGTAGAGGTACTGCTTGCGGCCGGCCTCGTCGATCCCGGTTGCCTGGATGTGGCCCCGGGGGTCGGGTGAGATCCACACCTCGCGCCAGGCCGGCGGGATGGCGAGTCCCCGCAGCCGGCGCAGCTGCGCCGGGTCGGTGACGGTCCGCCCCTCGGAGTCGAGAAACGTCACCCCGCGTCCCCGTCGACGGCGGCCGTAACCGGGCGCGCCCAGGTCAGCGCGACGTAGCTTCATGTCTCACCATCGCTGCCATGCCTGCTGTTCTACCCCCGGACCCACTCGGGCACGCCAGGTCGGTAGGGATCGCCGATCGGAACGCGACCGCATCCATCAGAATGGATTTCCGGTTTCCCCTGCCGCTACCTGGGTAGCTCCTATCCGAGAAGCAGACAGGAGGCGCAGAATGCCCGACCGGGCGCAATACCACGTGATCCCCGAAATCGACTGCTGGAAGGTGGAACGCGACTCGGCCGTCGTCGGGCGCTACGGCAGCAAGGAAAACGCGATCGTCGCCGGTCGCAGGGTGGCCCGGGCGAATCCGCCGAGCCGGCTCGTCGTACACCGGCCCTTCGGGCAGGTGGAAATGGTGCACACCTACCAGCACGACCCCCTTCCGCCGCTCGGGCGCTGATTCCGTCCGCCCGCCGCCGGCAACCTCCATTCTGTTCGTTCGGCCACGACACGCCGTGACCAGGTTTTCCGCGAACCTGGGCCGGGAAGCATCGCCCGGGTAGGAGGGATTTCCCCCGACCCGGGAAGTGCACCTCCGGGGAAAGGAGGTCCCGGCATGGGACAGCAGACCCTCGCACCGGGGCGGCCCGGAGCACGCCGCCCCGCCGGCGCGCAGCCGGCCCGCCGGTTCCGTCGCTGGCTGCGGAACAACGGGTTGGCCGTGACGATGTTCGGCGCGTTCCTGCTCTTCCTCGTGTTGCAGAGCCTCTTCGGCTGGCAGACCCGCAACGACGATCTGGTCCAGGCCGGTCTGCGGCCCGAGGGCTATCTCGGCTACCTCGGTACCGGGCACTTCGCCGAGGCGGTCTTCGAGAACTGGGAATCGGAGTTCCTCCAGATGGGCGCGTACGTGCTGCTCACGGTCTATCTGGTGCAGCGGGGTTCTGCCGAGTCCAAGCCCGACCCCGACCAGGACCGGCCCGGCGACAATCCGACGAAGGCGAAGTCGAACTCGCCCTGGCCGGTACGCGCCGGTGGCCTGGTGCTGGCGCTCTACCGCAACAGCCTCTCCATCGCGCTCTTCCTGCTCTTCGGCGCCTCCTTCGTGCTGCACCTGCTCGGCGGCACCGCCGAGTACAACGAACAGCAGATGCTGGATTCCGGTGCGCCGCCCGTCACGGCGTGGCAGTTCCTCGGCAGCAGCGAATTCTGGTTCCAGTCGATGCAGAACTGGCAGAGCGAGTTCCTCGCCGTCGGCACACTGATAGTGCTCAGTGTCTTCCTGCGCCAGCACGGCTCGCCGGAGTCGAAGCCGGTCAACACCCCACACCACGAAACCGGGACGTGACAGCCCGGCGATCCCGATCGGAGCCGACATCCTCTCCGATGGCGCAGCCACGGGTGTCATGATTCGCTCGACACGTGTTGTGGACCCGCAATTTCTCGTACTATCTGGTGGCCCGGGCGGTCTCGCTCTTCGGCGACGCGATGCTCGTGGTCGGCGCCGGATTGGCGATCGGAGGGCTCTACGGCGCGAGTGGCGTCGGATTCGTGCTCGCCGCCTGGATGATCCCGTTCCTCGGCTGCATCCTCTTCGGCGGCGTACTCGCCGACCGGTTCAGCGCCCGCCCGCTGATGGTCGGCGCCGACCTGACCCGGATGCTCGCCCAGGCCGTCGTGGCCGCCGCGTTCTTCCTCGGCACGCCGCCACTGTGGCTGCTCCTGCTCTGTTGGGCGGTCAGTGGGGCCGCCGCCGCGATGTTCCAGCCGGGCGTGAACAGCATGGTGCCGATCGTCGCCACCGACCTGCAACGGGCGAACTCCACCATCAAGGTCGCCAACTCGCTCGCCGAGATGCTCGGCCCGGCAACCGCCGGCCTGCTCTTCGGCTTTCTGGGCGCGGGTCCGGTCTTCACCGTCGCGGTCGGCGCCTTCGCCGTCAGCGCCGCCTGCCTCGCCGGGCTGCGGCTGGGCCGGCTTCCGGTGGCCGGCACCGGCGGCTCCATGCTGCGCGACCTCGCCGACGGCTGGCGGGAGTTCCGGTCCCGTACCTGGATGTGGAACGTGATCCTGATCTGGGCGGTTTACGGGATCGTGCTGTTCGGCCCGCTGATCCCGCTCGGCGCGGTGCTGATCAGCCAGCGCCTGGGCGCCCCGGCGTACGGCTGGGTCCAGTCGGCCGTCGCCGTCGGCACCATCCTCGGCGGGCTCGGTGCGCTGCGCGTCAAGCCGCACCGGCCGCTGGCCGCCGGTGCGGTGATGATGTTCGGCTACGGGCTGCTGCCGCTGGCGATCGCCCTGCACGCCCCGCTGACGGTGCTGATGGCCGCGGCGACCGTCAACGGCCTGGCCTGGGCCTTCTGGTCGATTATGTGGCAGACCAGCGTGCAGACCCACATACCGCCCCAGCTGCTCAACCGGGTCACCTCGTACGAGGTGCTGGGCTCGAACGGAAGCCTGCCGATCGGTCAGGCGCTCTCCGGTCCGGCGGCCGGTCTGGTCGGTGCCGAACGGGTGCTCGCGACCTCGGTCGCGGTCGGCGTACTCGGCTGCGTCGCCCTGCTGCTCGCTCCGGCGGTACGCGGGCTGCGCCGCGTCTCCGGTCCCAGCCCGTCCGCCGAGGCACCCCCGGCGGCGGCCCGGGCAACCCCGCGCGCGGGTGTCGAGTCCGGCTGACGGTCGACCGGACCGGTGGCAGTGCCGGCCATCAGGGGGTGGAGACAGCCAAAAGCTTTTGTTAGGTTCCTACAAACAGGGGTGCGTACTGTTCGGTGCGTACGACATGGCGCCGCCAGCCGCCAGGCAGCAGGGTGATCACTGCCGGGGGCAGCCGTCCCGTGGCGAGTTGATCGTGGGTCTACCGGAGGGGTCGGTCGGGTGTTCAGCCGTATCGCCATCGTCAACCGTGGTGAGGCCGCGATGCGGCTCATCCACGCGGTCCGAGAGCTGGCTGCGCAGACCGGGACCCGGATCGAGACCGTCGCTCTCTACACCGACGTCGACCGTACCGCGACCTTCGTCCGGGAGGCGGATCTCGGCTACTACCTCGGCCCCGCCTCGGCGCGCCCGTACCTCGACATGGCGGTGCTGGAGCAGGCGCTCGTCCGGTCCGGCGCCGACGCCGCCTGGGTCGGTTGGGGCTTCGTCGCCGAGGATCCGGCCTTCGCCGAACTGTGCGAGAAGCTCGGCATCACCTTCGTCGGGCCGAACCCGGACGCGATGCGCCAACTGGGCGACAAGATCGGCGCGAAGCTGATTGCCGAAGAGGTCGGCGTACCGGTCGCACCCTGGAGTCGCGGCGCGGTCGAGACCCTCGACGCCGCGCTGGCGGCGGCGGCCGAGATCGGCTACCCGCTGATGCTCAAGGCGACCGCGGGCGGCGGCGGGCGCGGCATCCGCGTGATCACCAGCGATGCCGAACTCTCCGACGCCTTCGAGCGGACCCGCCAGGAGGCGGCGCGGGCGTTCGGCAGCGGCGTGGTGTTCCTGGAACGCCTGGTCACCGGTGCCCGGCACGTCGAGGTCCAGGTCATCGCCGACGGCCAGGGCACCGCGTGGGCGCTCGGCGTCCGGGACTGTTCGGTGCAGCGACGCAACCAGAAGGTGATCGAGGAGTCCTCCTCACCGGTACTCAGCCCGGCGCAGGCCGCCGAACTCAAGGCGTCGGCCGAGCGGCTGGCCGTCGCGGTCGGCTACCGGGGCGCGGCGACCGTCGAGTTCCTCTACCACCCCGGTGACCGCCTCTTCGCGTTCCTGGAGGTCAACACCCGGCTACAGGTCGAGCACCCGATCACCGAGGCGACCACCGGGTTCGACCTGGTCAAGGCGCAGCTGCACGTCGCCTCCGGCGGGCGGCTGGAGGGCGGGCCGCCGGTGGAGCGCGGGCACGCCATCGAGGCCCGGCTGAACGCCGAGGACCCCGACCGGGACTTCGCACCCTCGCCGGGCCGGATCGTCCGGCTGGACCTGCCCGCCGGGCCGGGCATCCGGGTGGACACCGGCGTCAGCGAGGGTGACACCATCCCCGCCGACTTCGACTCGATGATCGCGAAGATCATCGCGTACGGCCGGGACCGCGACGAGGCGCTCGGCAGGCTGCGCCGGGCGATGGCGGAGACCACGGTGGTCATCGAGGGCGGTGCGACGAACAAGAGCTTCGTGCTCGACCTGCTCGACCAGCCCGAGGTGATCGACGCGAGCGCGGACACCGGCTGGATCGACCGGGTCCGGGGCGAGGGCCGGCTCGTCGCGCACCGGCACTCCGCCGTCGCGCTGGCGGCGGCGGCCATCGAGACGTACGAGGAAGAGGAACGCGTCGAGCGGCGGCGGCTGCTGGCGACGGCGTCCGGCGGGCGCCCGCAGGTGCAGCACTCCAGCGGCCGGCCGTTGGATCTCAAGCTGCGTGGGGTCGGCTACCGACTGCGGGTGGCCCGGATCAGCCCGCACCGGTTCCGGGTCGGCATCGAGACGGGCGGCGGCGTCCGCACCGCCGACGTCGAGCTCGACCGCTTCGACCGGCACAGCGGACAGATCGTCGTCAACGGCAACCGGTACCGCCTGCTCACCGGCACGCACGGGCCGATCCACCTGGTCGAGGTGGACGGCGTGACGCACCGGGTCAGCCGGGACGAGGGCGGTGTCGTCCGCTCCCCGATGCCGGCCCTGGTCGTCGCCACGCCGCTGCCGGTCGGCGCCGAGGTCGAGGCGGGTGCCCCGGTACTCGTGCTGGAAGCCATGAAGATGGAGACGGTGCTGCGGGCGCCGTTCCGGGCGCGGCTGAAGGAATGTGCCGTGTCGGTGGGCAGCCAGGTGCAGGCCGGTGCGCCGCTGCTGCGGCTGGAGCCGCTCGGTGAGGAGGCCGCCGACGATCCGGCCGCCGCCTCCGTCGAGCTGGACCTGCCGGTGGCGCCCGGGGAGATCCCGGCCCGGCAGCGCGCCCGGCGCGGCCAGGAAAACCTGCGCGGCCTGCTGCTCGGCTTCGACGTCGACCCGCACGACGACCGCCGGGTGCTCGACGACTACCTCGCCACCCGCCAGGTGGCGATCGAGGAGGGCCACCGGCCGCTGGCCGAGGAACTCGACCTGGTCAACGTCTTCGCCAACCTCGCCGAACTGAGCCGCAACCGGCCCTCTGGTGAGGACGGCGGCGGCGAGGCGCACGTGCACAGCGCCCGGGAGTACTTCCACACCTACCTACAGAGTCTCGACGTCGAGCGGGCCGGACTGCCGAGTGCGTTCCAGGCCAGGCTCGCCCGGGCGCTCGAACACTACGGTGTCACCGAACTGGAGCGCTCCCCCGCGCTGGAAGCCGCCGTGTTCCGGATCTTCCTCGCCCAGCAGCGCGCCTCCGCCGACGCCACGGTCGTCGCCACGCTGCTGCGCGCCTGGCTGCGCGAGCCGCCGCCGGACGAGACGCTGCGCGAGCCGGCCGGTCTCGCGCTGGAGCGGCTGGTGGCCGCGACACAGGTCCGGTTCCCGGTGGTCGCCGACCTCGCCCGAGGCGTGGTCTTCGCCTGGTTCGCCCAGCCGCTGCTGCGCCGCAACCGCGCCCTCGTCTACGCCCGGGTCCGCAAGCACCTGCGCCACCTGGACACCCACCCCGACGCGCCGGACCGCGCCGAGCGGATCGCCGAGATGGTACGCAGCACCGAGCCCCTGGTCCGGTTGCTCGGCCAGCGACTCGTCCGCGACGACCTCGACAACGCGGTCATGCTGGAGGTGCTGACCCGGCGGTACTACGGCAACAAGGGGCTCACCGGCGTCGACACCCGCCAGGTCGGCGGCTGCACGTTCGTGGTCGCCCGGCGGGCGGACTCGAGCCTGGTCTCCGCGGCGGTGCGCTTCGACGCGCTGGGCGGCGCGCTGCGCGGGCTCGCCGAGGTGGCCGGCGGCGAGGACTCCGTCGACGCCGACCTCTACCTCGGCTGGGAGAACCAGCCGGCGGACTTCGACGCGATGGCGGCCGGGCTGCTGGAGGTCATCGGCGCGCACCCGCTGCCGCCGCAGGTCCGCCGGCTCACCACCACCGTCGCCGGGCGGCACGGGGCGGTGATGCACCACCACTTCACGTTCCGCCCGTCGACCACCGGGATGGCGGAGGAGCGGCTGATCCGCGGCCTGCACCCGTACATCGCGCAGCGGATGCAGTTGGAGCGGCTGCGCGAGTTCGACCTGACCCGACTGCCCTCCCTGGACGAGGAGGTCTATCTCTTCCAGGCCGTGGCCCGGCAGAACCCGTCCGACGAGCGCCTCGTCGCGTTCGCGCAGGTGCGCGACCTGACCGAGCTGCGCGAGCAGGACGGCCGGCTGGTCTCGCTGCCGACGACCGAGGACACCGTCGCCGCCTGCCTCGACTCGATCCGCCGGGCACAGGCGCGGCGACCGTCGAAGACCCGCTTCAACACCAACCGGATCGTGATCTACGTCTGGCCGCCGAGCGATCTCACCCGGGAGGAGATGGAGATGATCGCCGGGCGGGTACGCCCGACGACCGCGGGCGCCGGCCTGGAGGAGATCCTCTTCATCGCCCGGCAGCGCGACCGCAGGACCGGCGAGCTGACCAAGATCGCCGTACGGATCTCCTTCGACGCCACCGGCGGAGCCGAACTGACCGTCGGCGACCCGCCGGTCGACCCGGTCGAGCCGCTCGACGACTACCGGCTGAAGGTGCTCCGGGCGAGCAGCCGCAACACCGTCTACCCGTACGAGCTGACCGGCCTGCTCGGCGACTTCGTCGAGTACGACCTCGACGGCGACCACGCGCTGGTTCCCGTCGACCGGCCGAAGGGGCGCAACAGCGCGGCGATCGTCGCCGGGGTGGTCAGCACCCCGACCGCCGGGCACCCGCAGGGCGTCACCCGGGTCGTGCTGCTCGGCGACCCCACGAAGTCGCTCGGTGCGCTCTCCGAGCCGGAGTGCCGTCGGGTGATCGCCGCACTGGACCTGGCCGAGCGGATGCGGGTGCCGCTGGAGTGGTACGCGCTCTCCGCCGGAGCCCGGATCTCCATGACCTCCGGCACCGAGAACATGGACTGGGTGGCCGCCGCGCTCAAGCGGATCGTCGAGTTCACCCAGCACGGCGGTGAGATCAACATCGTGGTCGCGGGGATCAACGTCGGCGCGCAGCCGTACTGGAACGCCGAGGCGACGATGCTCATGCACACCAGGGGCATCCTGGTGATGACGCCGGACTCGGCGATGGTGCTCACCGGCAAGCAGTCGCTCGACTTCTCCGGCGGCGTCTCGGCCGAGGACAACTTCGGCATCGGCGGCTACGACCGGGTGATGGGCCCGAACGGGCAGGCACAGTACTGGGCGCCGAACCTGACCGCCGCCCGGGACGTGCTGATGGCGCACTACGAGCACACGTACGTCGCCCCCGGCGAGGAGACGCCCCGGCGCGCCCCCACCAGCGACCCGGTCGACCGCGACGTCTCCGACTTCCCGCACGCCATGCCCGGCAGCGACTTCAGCACCGTCGGCGAGATCTTCTCGGTGGCGGCGAACCCGGACCGCAAGAAGCCGTTCGACATCCGGACGGTGATGCGGGCGCTCGCCGACCAGGACCACCCGGTGCTGGAGCGCTGGGCGGGGATGGCCGACGCGGAGACCGCGGTGGTGCAGGACGTGCACCTCGGCGGCATCCCGGTCTGCCTGCTCGGCATCGAGTCGCGTACGGTGCCCCGGCGCGGCTTCCCGCCCACCGACGGCCCGGACACCTACACCGCCGGCACACTCTTCCCGGCCTCCTCGAAGAAGGCCGCGCGGGCGATCAACGCGGCCAGCGGCAACCGGCCACTGGTGGTGCTGGCGAACCTCTCGGGCTTCGACGGCTCGCCGGAGTCGATGCGGAAGCTGCAACTGGAGTACGGCGCCGAGATCGGCCGGGCGATCGTCAACTTCCGTGGCCCGATCGTGTTCTGCGTGATCTCGCGGTACCACGGCGGCGCGTTCGTGGTCTTCTCGAAGGCGCTCAACCCCGAGATGACCGTACTGGCGCTGGAGGGCTCCTTCGCCTCGGTGCTCGGCGGGGCCCCGGCCGCCGCGGTGGTCTTCTCCGGTGACGTCGACGGCCGCACCGCCGCCGACCCGCGGGTGCGGGACCTGGAGGCACGGGTCGGGTCCGCCTCCGGCGCCGACCGGGCCGCGCTGACCGCGGAACTCGACGAACTCCGCGCGTCGGTCCGGGCGGAGAAGCTCGGCGAGGTGGCCACCGAGTTCGACCGGGTGCACAGCATCCAGCGCGCCGTCGAGGTCGGCTCCGTCGACGCCGTCATCCGGGCGGCCGAACTGCGGCCACGCGTCATCGAGGCCATCGAGTCACGGCTGTCGCAACCGGCCGGGGACGGCGGTCACCCCGGGCACGGCACGGTGCGGGCGGCGGTGGCCGGCTGAGACCGGCGGCGAGGCTGACGAACGGTACCCGGAGGGGTCACTCGCACCCGTCGGCGTCGCCGCGCCCGTACCCCTGACAGCAGTCCGGCCGGTGCGCGTAGACCCGCAGCTCCGCGCCGCCGACCCGCTGGTGGTCGGCGGTCCGCTCGTACAGGCACGCCCGCCACACCACCGTCGCCCCGGACACCTGCATCCGCTGGCCGCCGCCCGGCCCGCCGAGCAGTACCGCCCACTCCCCCGCCATGCCGCGCAGCGTAACCGCAAGACGAAGCGTTTACGCAGCTCAGGCAGGTTGCTGTGAGCTGTCCGGCAGGAGCCGGGGCGGTCCGGTCGCCCGGCGGGCTCCGGTCAGCGCGCGGTGACCGCCGGGCGTCCCCGCTCGACCTGCCCGACCTGCTCGACGGCCGCCAGGACCTGCGCCACGTCGAGTGCCGCCAGCGCCGGGTGGACCGTCGTCTCCGCCGACGGCGCTCCTGCCCGCCGGTGCACCCGTTCCGGCCGCCCCGACGCGCCGTGCTCCGGCTGCCGGGCGGCGGGAACGGGTCGGGCCGGGGATGGCCACCCCGGCACCGGCCCGGCCCAGAGGGCACGGTGCCACGGGCGGTCGGCCGGCGGTCCCCAGAGTGCCGGTGCCACCGGTCCGAAGAGCAGTACCGACGGTGTGCCGTATCCGGTGGCCAGGTGGCCGATGCCGGTGTCACCGGCGACCACCAGCCGGCCGTGCGCGACCAACTCGGCCAGCTCGCCGACGTCGGTGCGCCCGGCCAGCACGGCCGACCCGGGCAGCCCGGCCCGGGCGGCGACCTCCTCGGCGAGGTCGCGCTCGCCCGGTGCGCCGGTCACCAGCACCCGGTGTCCCCGGCGGGCCAGTTCCCGCGCCACCGCGGCGAACCGGTCGGGCGGCCAGCGCCGCTCGGCGGCCTTCGCACCGGGGTGCACGATGCTGGCCCCGACGGGCAGGTCACCCGGCGCCGGCCGGCGCAGCGCCAGGTCGGACGGGTCGGTGGCGATGCCGTACCAGTCGAGCAGCCGACACCAGCGGGCGACCTCGTGCTCGTCCGGCCGCCACACCGGGCCGACGTGGTGGCCGGCCTCGGGACAGGCGAAGGCCATCAGCTGCCGGGGCTGGGCGGCCCGCAGCAACCGGTGCGACTGCGGCCCCCGACCGTGCAGGTTCACCGCCCGTTCCGGAGCCATCGGCGGCCACCGGTACGGGCCCAGCCCGTCGACGTCGACCTGCTCGTCGACGCCGCCGACCAGCTCGACCAGGGGCCCGAGCCAGCGGGGTGCGGCCAGCACCAGCCGGTCTCTGGCGAAGGCGGCACGGAGGGCGCGGAGCGCCGGCACGGCGGTGGCGAGGTCGCCGATGCCGAGGGCGCGCAGCACGAGGATCACGGGTACGAACTCTCCCGCTCGGCGCAGACCACCAGCTCCCGTACGGCGCACCCCGGCGGCTGGGAGAGCGCGAAGAGTACCGCGTCGGCGACGTGCCCGGGGTCGTTGAGTACCGCGTCGGCGCCGGGCCGGTACTGCTCGTCCCGGCCGTCGAAGAACGCGGTACGCATGCCGCCCGGGACGAGCAGGGTGACGCCGACCGTGCCGGCCAGTTCGGCGGCGAGGGCCCGGGTGAAGCCGACGACCCCGAACTTCGCCGCGCAGTAGGCGGTGGCGTCGCTGACCGCCTTGACCCCGAGGGTGGAGGCGACGGTGACGACCGTGCCGTGCGAGCGTTCCAGCGCCGGCAGGGCGGCGCGGACGACCGCGGCGGTGGCGAAGAGGTCGACCGTGACGACCCGTTCCCAGACCTCGGCGGGGACGTCGGCCAGCCGTCCGGGCGTGTCGACACCGGCGGCGGTGACCACGCCGTCGAGGCCGCCGGCCTGCTCGGCGAGCTGCCGGGTGGCCCGCTCGGCGGCCCGGGTGTCGGCGAGGTCGCACTCGATCCACGGCACGCCGTCGGCCGGTGCCTGCCGGTCCAGCACGTACGGCCGTCCGCCGGCCTTCTGCACCGCGGTCACGACGGCGGCGCCGAGTCCGCTGGCGCCGCCGGTGACCAGGATCGCCTTGTCGGTCAGGTTGTTCATCGTCGTCCTTCCGCGAGTTGACGATCGCCGGCCCGGGCGGCGGCGATGGTGCCGGAGGTGGAGCGGCCGTCGAGGTACGGCACGAGTACCGTCTGGCCGCCCCAGCGCCGGACCTGCTCGGCCTCGGGCAGGTCCGGCTGGTCGGGGTCGGCGCCCCGGGCGTAGTCGCCGCCCTTGACCCAGATGTCCGGGCGGAGCCAGGAGAGCACCGCCTGCGGCGTCGGCTCGTCGAAGATCACGACGGCGTCGACGCAGTCCAGGGCGGCCAGCAGACCGGCCCGGTCGGCCTGCGGGGTGAGCGGTCGCCCCGGACCCTTCAGCTCGGCGACGCTGCGGTCGGAGTTGAGGCAGACGACCAGGCAGTCGCCGAGCCGCCGGGCGGCCCGCAGGGTGGCCAGGTGACCGGCGTGCAGAAGGTCGAAACAGCCGCCGGTGGCGACCACCGTCCCGCCGTTCGCGCGGGTCCGGGCCAGCACGGCGGAGGCCGCCTCGCGCCCGTCACCGTCGACCCCCGGCGCGCCGACCGGATGCCCGCCGCCCGCTACCGCGCCTACGACGTCGCGCGCCCCGCCCGGACGGGCTGCGGCGTGCGATCCGGCGGCGGCGTGCGATCCGCCCGCTCCGGCTGCGGCGTGCGATCCGCCTGGGCCGGCCGGTCTAGGGAGCGTGGCGGCACCGGTTGGTCTAGGGAGCGTGGCGGCGCCGCCGGCCGCGACATAGGTCGAGGCGACCCGGACCGCCTCCTCCACCGCCTCCGACAGGAGCGCCCCGTCGGCCAGGGCCGCCGCTGCGGCGACGGCGAACCGGTCACCGGCACCGCAGGTGTCGCCGGTGGCGGCCACCGGCGCGGGTACGACCAGCGGGGCCCCGCCGTTGTGGCAGAGCAGGCTGCCGTCGCCGCCCATCGTGACCGCGACCGCGGCGGCCCGCCACCGGTCCCGCAGCAGCCGGGCCGCGCGGGCCACCCCGGACAGTCGCGGCCCGGAGCCGGCGTCGCCGGTGAGCCGGAACAGCTCCCCCTCGTTCGGGGTCACCAGACGGCTGCCGGGCACCGCCGCCGGTCCGCGCGGATGCGGGTCCCACACCACGGGTGCGGTGCTGCCGGCGAGTGCCTGGCGGATCGCCGACAGTCCGGCCACGCCACGCCCGTAGTCACTGATCAGGATCGCGCCCGCCCCGGCCAGGACCTCCAGCGCGGCGTCCGGTGGTTCGCCCGGAGGCTGCGCGTCACCGCCCCGGTCCAGCCGGAGCAGCGTCCGGCCGCCGGTCCGCAGCCGGATCTTCTCCGGAGTCGCGCCGGGCAGCGGCAGCGGATAGAGCCGTACGCCGGCGGCGGTGAGCAGCGCGGTCAGCCGGGCCCCGGCCGGGTCGTCGGCGAGCGCGGTGACCAGCGCGACGTCGTGCCCGTCGGCGGCGGCGAGCAGGGCGGCGAGCCCGGCCCCACCCGGCCGGTCGGTGGCCGACTCCTCCGCCAGGACCGGCACCGGGGCGTCCGGGCAGAGCCGGTCGACCCGACCGTCGACGTCCCGGTCCAGCAGCGTGTCGCCGACCACCACCAGTGGGGCGCTCACGAGCACGCCTCCTCGCTGGAGAGCACGGTGAGCAGCCGCCGCGCGCCGGAGGGATCCCACCCGTTCTGCGCCATGGACGGCGGCGCCGTACCGTCCCGGGCGGCGACCGGCCGGCCGTTGCCGGGGTGGCGCGGCCGGGACAGGGCCTGGTCGACGTAGGAGCAGAGCAGGTGGGTGGAGACCAGGTGCAGCTCCTGCACCACCTGCGGTTCGGGTGACGGCACCGCCAGCACCTCGGCACAGGCGTCGGCGAGCGGGTTGGGCGCCGGGCCGGTGAACGCCCAGCAGATCAGCCCGGCCCGCCGGCCGGCGTCGGCCGCCGCGAGCAGGTTCTCGCTGCGGCCGCTGGTCGACATCAGCAACAGGACGTCGCCGGGCCGGCCGTGCGCCCGTACCTGCCGGGCGAAGACCTCGGCGAAGCCGTAGTCGTTGCCGATCGCGGTCAGCGAGGAGGTCTCGGCGGTCAGCGCGATCGCGGAGAACGGGGCACGGTCGTCGCGGAGCTTGCCGACCAGCTCGGCGGTGAGGTGCTGGGCCTCGGCGGCGCTTCCACCGTTGCCGGCGGCGAGCAGCCGCCCGCCGTCGGAGAGGATCCGGGCGAGCTGGCCGCCCCACCGGCTCAGCCGCCGGGCCGCGTCACGGTAGCCGGGCAGGGCGCGGGACAGCTGGCTCAGGTGCGCGTCGAGAAGAAGCTGTTCGGACATCAGGCCACCGCCCCGCTGGTCTGGGGCGTACCGCAGACGGCGGTGTAGACGGCGCCGAGCCGCGCCGCCGTCCGGGTCCACGAGTAGCCGGTACGGATCCGCTCCACGGCGGCGAGACCGTAGCGGTGGCGCCGGTCCGAGTCGGCCAGCAGATGACGCAGCACCGCGCCCAACGTCTCCGGGTCACGGGGCGGTACGAGGTCGCCGGTGAGGCCGGGCACGACCGTGTCGGTGAGACCGCCGACGGCGGTACCGAGCACCGGTACCCCGCAGGCCATCGCCTCCAGCGGGGTCAGCCCGAAGGGTTCGTACCAGGGGGTGGCGACGAGGATGTCGGCCGACCGGTACCACCGGGGCATCTCCGCGCGGGGTACCGCCCCGACCAGGCGTACCCGGTCGGCGACCCCCTCCGATTCGGCCAGCGCACGCAGCCGGTTGGCGAACCCGTCCTCGCCGAGCCGGGCCGCCGGGGGGCCGCCGATCAGCACGTACTCGGCCTCGGGCACCATCCGCAGCGCCCGGACGACGTCGAGGAAACCCTTCCGTTCGACCAGCCGGCCGACGCCCAGCAGCCGGGGCCGGCCCGGTTCCCGGCTGACGGCGGAACCGTCCGGGGTGAAGACGTCCGGGTTGACCCCGGAGGGTACGACGCTGATGGCGGAGCGGGGTACGCCCATCCGGGTCAGTTCGGCCACCTCGTCGCGGCACTGCGCGACGACCCGGTCGACCCCTCGGCCGAGCATCCGCTCGTATCTGATCCGCTGTGGCGGGCTGGTGTCGGCGGCGCCCTGGTGGCGGCGCTTCACGGTGCCGAGGGCATGGTAGGTCTGCACCACCGGCACCCCGCTCTGCCGGCCGGCGACGAGGGTGGCGAGGCCACTCATCCAGAAGTGCGCGTGTGCGACGTCGGGCCGCCACAGCCCGTCCTGCCAGTGTCGGGCGAGCCAGCGCCCGAAGTCGGCCATGTACGGCAGCAGCTCGTCCTTTGGCACCGGCTCCGGTGGGCCGGCCGGCACGTGCAGCACGCTGACCCCGTCCCGCATCGGCACCACCGGGCCCTGGTGCGGCTGGTCGCGTCGGGTGTAGACGTGCACGTCGTGGCCCTGGTCGGCCAGCGCGGCGGCGAGTTCGGCGACGTGGGTGTTCTGGCCGCCGGCGTCCGGGCCGCCGAGTTCGGCGAGCGGACTGGCGTGTTCGGAGATCATCGCGATGCGCATCGTTCCTCCTGAAGCAGTCGGTCCCAGTCCGCGAGGAACCGGTCGAGGCCGTAGCGGGTGGTGGCGGCGTGCCGGGCCCGTTCACCCATGGCCCGCGCGGCGGCCGGATCGTCGATCAGCCAGGCGGCGGCCTCCCGCAGGGTGTCGAGGTTGGTGGAGAGGACGCCCGCCTCGGGCGGTACGGCGGCGACCGCCTCGGTGCTGGCGAGTACGACGACCGGCATCCCGATCGTCATCGCCTCCAGGAGGCTGAGCCCGAGCGACGTCCAGCGGCACAGGTGCAGGTAGGCCCGGCGTCGGGCGAGCTGCTCGTGCAGCCGCGCCTGGGGCAGGTCGTAGGTGCCGAGGCGGTCGGCGGGCAGGCCGACGGCGTCGGGGAGCGCGTCGACGCTCATGCCGAAGACGTCCAGCGGGGCGACCGTGGCGAAGTGTCCGAACAGGTCGGTTCCGGTGACCCGCCAGCGGCGGACCGGTTCGTTGGTCACCACCGCCAGCCGTTCGAGGCTGCCGTCGTACCGGACCGGGGGTGGGACGATGCCGTGTTCGATCACGGCGGTGCGGGTGGCGCCGGTGTCCCAGAACAGGTCGTTGAAGTGGGTGACGTGCGCGACGAGCAGGTCGTCCCGGTCGGCCATCGGGTGCCGGGTGTTCGGTACGTCGCCCTTCGGGGTGTTGTGCTCGACGTAGATCGCCGGCAGGTCCCGGCCGGGGCGCCGGCCCAGCCAGCGTTCGGCCAGCTCCAGTTCCTCCGGCCGTTGCAGGATCACCAGGTCGACCGGTTCGGCGGCGAGCCGCTCCGGAGGCAGCTCGCGTACCGTCGCCGGCCAGTCGTAGGTCCGGGCCCGGCCGAGGCCGTACGGCCCCCGGTCCGGCGTGACCGGTACCAGGTAGTGGTGCTTGCCGTGGACGAACGCGGTGGTCCACGAGCCGTGCACGTGCCACAGCAGGATGTTCACCCTGCGCCTCCTCCTGCTGTCGGGTGGCCGGCCCCGAAGCCGGAGCCGGCCGGTGCTCGTGGTGGTGGCGGTCGGGATGCGAGCAGGTCGACGGCGGCGAGCACGGCGGCCGGGTCGAGTCGGTCCAGGCAGGGGTGGCCGGGCAGCGGGCAGACGCTGGCACGGCTGTCCCGGCACCCGGCGCCGGCATCGCCGAGCCGCACCACCGGTACCCGGTAGGGCGCCCACTGTCCGAACGGGACGGTGGGCGCGAAGAGGCTGACCACCGGGGTGCCGACCGCGGCGGCCAGGTGCGCCGGCCCGGTGTTGCCGACGACCAGGCAGGCGGCCCGGGTCAGCAGCGCGGCCAGCTCGCCGAGGGAGGTACGGCCGCCGAGGTCGACGCCGCCGGCCGCCGCCACCCGTGCGGTCAGGTCCCGCTCCCCCGGGCCGCCGGTGACCAGTACCCGGTGACCGGCCCGGGTGAGCGCGGCGACGATGTCGGCGCAGCGCTGCGGCGGGCAGGCCCGGGCCGGTACCGACGCGCCGGGGTGCACGACGACGTAGCCGGCCGGCAGGTCGACGGGCGGTCGTCCGGTCAGCGCGTCGGCCCGCAGTCGCAGCGTGGGCTCGTCGCCGGCCGGCAGCGCGAAACCGGCGGCGGCGGCCAGCGACAGCGCCCGCTCCGGCTCCGGCACCCCGGTCGGCACCCGGTGGCGCAGGTCCAGCAGGCTGCCCGGATAGTCGTCGCTGATCGCACCGACCAGCGGTACCCCGGCCATCCGCAGCAGCAGGGCGAGCGGCAGGGCGGACTGGTGGAAGGAGGTGAAGATCAGCGCCTGGTCCGCCTGCACGGCGGCGAGCCGGGCGGTCAGCTCGCGCATCTCGTCCGGCCGCACCGGGGCCGGTGCCGGGTCGATCCAGGGCAGCGGCCACTCGATCAGCTCGTCGACGCCGGGCAGCAGCCGGGCGGCGCCCCGGCCCCGGGGGCCGCAGAGCATGACGACGCGATCCGCACCGGCGGCGACCGCCCGGATCGCCGGCCCGGTGACCAGGACGTCCCCGGCCGAGTCGCTCCGCGCCACCAGCACCGTGCCCGCTCGCCCGCCGGCCCGGCGCGGCGCCGTCGACGTCCGGCCGGTGGTCGATCCGGTGGGCAGCAGTGCCTGCCGGCGGAGCAGTTGGTCGACCGCGTCGGCCAGGTCGGCGGCGACCGCCGGGGCGGCGGCGACCTCCTCCGGCCGGGTCACCGGGGTCGGTACCAGGATTCCGGTGGCGCCGGCCGCGAGGGCGGCGGTCATGTCCCGGCCGATGTCGCCGATCATCGCGCAGCGGCGCGGGTCGGTGCCGAGCGCCCGGGCGGCGGCCTCGACGAGTCCGGGTGCGGGCTTGCGGCACCGGCAGCCGTCGCCGTCACCGTGCGGGCAGATCTGCCAGGTGTCGAAGGGGCCGAGCAGTTCCTCCACCCGGGCGTTGACGGCGGCCAGCTCGGCGGCGGTGAAGAGGCCACGGGCCAGCCCGGACTGGTTGGTGACCACCCCGAGTCGCAGTCCGGCGGCGCGCAGTCGGGCCAGCGCCGCCCCGGCGCCGGGCATCGGGCGTACCTTTTCCGGGTCGCCGTTGTAGGGCACGTCCTCGATCAGGGTGCCGTCGCGGTCGAGCAGTACGGCGTCGAAGAGCGGTCCGGGCGGCCGTGCCGGCCCGGTCATCGCCGGTCACCGGGGTACCGCCCGATCGGGCGTGGCAACTCGGCGCGGTGCCGCCACCAGCCCCGCAGCCAGTGGGTGACGGCGAGCGGCGGGATGACGGCGCTGGTCACCAGCATCGTGCCGACCTCTGCCGGGGTACCCGGCCCGGGCGCGATCCGCGCGGTTGCGAACCGGGCGGTACCGGCCAGCCAGCCGGCACCGGCCAGCGCGGCGACGGCGACGAGCGGGCGGCGGAGTCGGGAACCCCGGGCGGCCACGGCACCGCCCAGGGCGGCGGTGGCCAGCACCGCCGCGCCGGTCAGGGCCGCGTGCCGGTGGCGTCGTCCGGCCGGTATGCCGAGTTCGGTGCGCCAGCTCGGGCCGTAGAGCCGGCGCAGCAGGGCGTCGTCGGCGTTGCCCCGCTGGGTGCGCAGGCTGATCCAGCGGCTCTCCGGGCGTACCGGATGGCGGACGCCGCGGGTGCCCCGGAGCAGTTGCCAGCCGGCCAGGCGTACCCGGTGGGCCAGCTCCGCGTCCTCCCGGTAGGCCCGGGGGAACCGTTCGTCGAAGCCGCCGACGGCAGCGAGCGCGACCCGCCGGTAGGCCATGTCCGCGGTGATCCACTCGCCGTCGGCGAGGCCCGCGGTGACCCGTTCCCAGTCGGTCGGCCGGCGACCGGCCGGCAGCGGCACGCTTATCTCACCTTGCACCCCGCCGACCCGGTCCGGCACGGCGAGGTCCGTCCGGAGCCGCGCCAGCCAGTCCGGTGCCGGCAGCACGTCGTCGTCCAGGAACGCCACCCAGGGATGCCGGGCCGCCCGCCAGCCGAGGTTGCGGGCCGCCGCCGGGCCGGCGCCACGTCCGCGCAGGACCTTGGTGTACGGCGCGAGCGCCCCCGGTACGGCCAGCTCGGTGCCGCCGGTCGGCCGGTCGTCGACCAGGAGGATTTCCAGTTCACCGCCCTCGGTCACCTGCCCGGCGAGGATGCCGAGCAGGTCGGCGAGGCTGTCCCGGCCGAGGGTCGGTACGACGACGCTGATCACCGCCCCGCTCCGAGGTCGCCGCGGTGCACGGCGTACGGGCCGATGGCGAGCAGGTCCACCGGTGCGGAGCCGAAGAGTTCCATCGCCTCGCGCGGGGTGTCCACCATCGGCCGGCCGGCGGTGTTGAGCGAGGTGTTGACCACCACCGGCAGCCCGGTGAGGCGGTCGAACTCGGCCAGCATCTCGGCCACCAGCGGTTCGGTCCCGGGGTCGACCGTCTGCACCCGGGCGGTGCCGTCGACGTGCACCACCGCCGGGATCCGGTCCCGCCACTGTGGCGCGACCCGGTGCACGAAGAGCATGTACGGGCTGGGCAGTACGCCGTCGAAGATCTCGGCGGCCCGTTCGGCCCGGACCATCGGGGCGATCGGCCGGAACTGCTCCCGCCCCTTGACGTCGTTCATCCGGCGGGTCGTCTCGGGGTCGCCCGGGTGGGCCAGCAGCGACCGGTGACCGAGGGCCCGTGGCCCGTACTCGCTGCGTCCCTGGAACCAGGCGACGATGCCGTTGTCGGCGAGTACCCGGGCCGCCTCGGCGGCGATCGAGTCGGGTCGCCGGTACGGCAGCGCCGCGCGGCGCAGTTCGGCCTCCAGTTCCTCGTCGGTCCAGCCCCGGCCGAGGTCGACCCCGGGCATCGGCGCGGTGGTGTCGCCGAGCACGCTGTCCAGGTGCAGCGCCGCGCCCAGTGCGGTCCCGGCGTCACCGGCCGCCGGCTGCACCCACACCCGCTGGTAGGGGCCCTCGGCGGCGATCCGGGCGTTGGCCACGCAGTTCAGGGCGACCCCGCCGGCCATGGTCAGCGTGGTCGGGCCGTCGGCCGCCTCGTGCAGCCAGCGCGCGAGGTCGAGGATCACCTCTTCCAGCCGGGCCTGCACGCTGGCTGCGAGGTCGGCGTGCTCGCCGGTCATCTCCGCGTCCGGCGGGCGCGGCTTGGCCAGCGAGGCCCAGTCGATCCGGTCGACGGTGAAGCCGCCGTCGTCGGTCACCCGGACCAGTTCGCGCAGCAGCCCGAGGTGCCGGGGCTCGCCGTAGGAGGCGAGGGCCATCACCTTGTACTCGTCGCTGGAGTGCAGGAAGCCGAGGTGCCGGGTGAGGTCCTCGTAGAGCAGGCCCAGCGAGTGCGGCAACTGCTGGGCGGCGAGCTGCCGCAGCCGTCCCTCCCGGTAGACCCCGCCGAGGTGGCTCGCGGTCTCGCCCCGGCCGTCGAGCACGAGTACCGCCGAGCCGGTCGTGCCGGTCGGGTCCGGGGGTACGGCCAGCCCGGCCGAGGCCGCGTGCGCGACGTGGTGCGGTACGAACCGTACGATCTCCGGGTCGAGGCCGGGCAGCACCTCGGCGAGGAACTGCGGCGCCCGCTTGGCGTACTCGATCCGCAGCCAGTCCCACGGGTCGGTCAGGCCGAGTTCGGCCGCGTCCCGGCACAGGCCGGGGTCGAAGGAGTAGGCGACCGCGTCGAGGCTGGCGGCGTCGATGCCGGCCTGGCGCAGGCACCAGGCGGCGGAGAGTTCGGGCAGTTCCCAGGCGGAGAAGGCGACCGGACGCTTTCCGTGCTTACGCCGGCTGAACCGCTCCTCCTCGGCTGCGGCCACCACCCGGCCATCCACGACCAGTGCGGCCGCCGGGTCATGGAAGATCGCGTTGATCCCGAGTACGCGCATGCCGGCGCTCCTACCCGGCCCGGGGCGCCCTCACACGGAAGATCAGCAACTTCCCATAAGTGAGGAGTGTCCAAATAGTCCGTTGACCGCTCCGGCTGTCGGGCACCGCCACCGGCCCGGACTACGAGGCGCGGTGCTCCGGGTAGCCGTAGAGGTCGAGCAGGCGGGTGCGGGTGGCCTGGAGCCGGTCCAGCATCACGGCCATGAACCGGCGGTTGAGTTCGTACCCGAACGTCGTGTCGTCCGCCATCAGGTGCCGTACCCCGGACGCGTCGAACTCGACGGCCCGGACCGGCTCCACCGCCACCGCCCCGAACTGCCAGCGCTGCGGCGCGAAGAGCCAGGACCAGCCCAGCACGTCGCCGGGGCCGAGGGTCTCGATGACGACGTCGCCCCGGCCCGGCGTGGGCAGGTCCAGTGCCACCTGTCCGGAGCGCAGCAGCCAGAAGCGCGTCGCGGAGCGCCCCGCCGCGAACAGCCGGTAGCCGCGGTTGCGGTACACCGGGTGGGCGTAGGCGGTGAGCCGGTCGAGCCAGGCCGGGGCCAGGCCGTCGAGGAACGACTGCTCGACCAGCAGGTCGCGGGTGCTCGTCATGACTTCCCCAATCGCCGCTCGGGTACGCCGTTCCGTCCGCCGCGCGGTTTCCTCCCTCCATGACACGCCGACCGGCCGGGATCGGACAGGGCCGAAGGACCCGAATGTCACTGCCAACCGGCCCCGCTCTTCCGCATCGGGCCATACGGGCCCGCCGGGGCGGGTACAGGGTCCCCTACCGAACCGACCATCGGCCCTACGCCGCAGACGTCACGCACTGTTACGGTTTGTGATAGGAGCCCGGTAGGCGGAAATTGTTCCGGGAAGTCCGGTTGGAGGATGTCATGAACGTACGCCCCATCACCGTCGGCTACGACGGGTCCGACGGCGCCAGGGCCGCCCTCGGCTGGGCCCTCGACGAGGCGGCCCGTACCGGCGCACAGGTGTCGCTGCTCTTCGCGTTCGAGTGGCCGGCCGTCGCCAGCACGGTCGCCCCGCTGGCGACGACTTGGCCGGACCAGGGTGTCCGGGACGACGCGCAGAAGATGCTCGACGCCGCGATCCTCGACGCCTTCCAGACCCACCCACAGGTGCTGGTCACCCGCACCGTCGCGGACGGTCCGGCCGCGCTGCTGCTGCGGGAGCGTTCCCGACAGGCAGGTCTGCTGGTGCTCGGCAGCCGTGGTCACGGCGGCTTCACCGGTCTCCTCCTCGGCTCGACCAGCGTGGCCGTGACGGCGCACGCGCACTGCCCGGTCGTCGTGGTGCGGGGCGAGCGGGAGCGGCCGGACGGGCCGGTCGTGGTCGGCGTGGACGGCTCGGAGTGCGCACAGCTCGCCCTCGAGTACGCCTTCGCGCAGGCGGCGGCCCACGGCGCCGAACTGCGGGTGGTCCGGGCGTACCAGCCGGCCGGCCCGGGCGGGCAGCCGGCCGGATCCGGCCCGGACGAGCAGGCCGGCGCCGAGCGGGCTGAACTCGACGAGGTACTCGCCGACGGGCGGAGCAGGTACCCGCAGGTCCAGGTGGCCGTCGACGTGGTCCCCGGCCCGGCCGGTCGGGTGATGGTCGACGCGAGCCGGGAGGCCCGACTGGTGGTCGTGGGCTCCCGGGGCCGGGGCGGCTTCGGCGGGCTGCTGCTCGGCTCGATCAGCCAGCAACTGCTGCACCACGCGCACTGCCCGGTCGCGGTGATCCGGGAACTCCCGACGACCACCGACTGACCACGCGATCGGGAGTTGGCGGGGGTGTTCCGGCACGCCGTGCCGGAGCGCCGCGGCCTTGTCACCCGCCGACCGGCCGGGTGACAAGGCCCGGGGTTGGCTCAGCAGGACAGGTTGGCTCCGGCCGGCACGCCGAGGATGCCGACGAACTGCTGGTACCTGTTGATCCGGCTCTGCACCTGCGCGGGGTTGCCGCCGTTGCACTCGATCGAGCCGTTGATGCTGCGGATGGTCTCGCCGAACCCGGCGCCGGTGACCATGGCGTTGTGCGCGGTCATCCGGCCCGGACCGTTCTGGGTCATCCAGTACCAGATGGCGGTCTTCCAGGCCACGGCCGCGTCGTTCTGCACCAGCCAGGGGTTGGTCAGCAGCGGTAGCCCGAGGGCGTTCCCGGCGGCATTGTAGTTGAAGTTCCAGCTCAGCTGGATCGGCCCGCGCCCGTAGTAGGCGGCCTGCCCGGCGGGGCAGCCGTAGGGCTGGCCGGCGTCACAGTAGTGCGGGTAGTTCGCGGTGTTCTGCTCGACGATGTGCACGAGTCCGCCGGTCTCGTGGTGCACGTTCGCCAGGAAGGCGGCCGCCTCCTGACGCTGGACGGTGGTGTTGCCGGTCCGGGTGAACGCCGGGTACGCGCTGAGCGCGGCGACCAGCCCGGAGTACGTGTAGAAGGAGTTGCGGCCCGGGAACATCTGGTTGAACTGCGCCTCGCTCACCGCGAAGCTGCCGCCCGGTGGCGGCGGCGTGGTGCCGCCGCCGCAGGTGCCGAGGTCCCGCCAGACGCCGGTGGTGCCCGGCGGCCTCTCGTTCTGGGTCCACCAGTTCGCCTGGTAGTTGCGACCGCCGTGGGAGACCTGGTCGCCTCCCCAGTAGACGGCCGAGGACTGCCACGGTGCCGCGCAGGCCGCCGCCGATGCCGGGGTCGACGGGACGACCGCCACGAGTCCGGCGGCGACGACCAGCGCCGCGAACGCGACCAGAGCGCGCAGTCTCGACATGGTCACTCCTTCCTGGGTACGTGCGGGCGGTGGACGCCGCACATCGATGGAGGTGACCGTAACACGTTCTGTTCACAAACTTTACTAATCTATCAGCATGCTTTACTAATAATTCTCCTGACGGCTGGAGGCCGAGCGCTCGCGTCCTGCGGCCACCGGTTGGACCACCCCGGCCCGGTCAGCGCCGGGCGGGCTCCACCGGCCCGCCGGTACGCAGGGACTCGACGACCGCCTCGGCCGCCGCGACGCCCCAGCACGCCTCCTCGACCGGCATCACGTCGGGCTTCCGCCGGCCGGTGAAGACCGCCAGGGCGTACCCGACCTCGCGGCGCAACGCCCCGCCGACCACGCCGTCCTCCTCCGGCCAGAGCGACAGGTCCGGAACCTGGACCCCGGCCGGGGTCCACTCCACCAGCGCGTCGCTGACCAGCCGAGCCTTGAGGATCCCCTCCAGACCCAGCACCTCGACCTCGCCGACGATGGCGCCGTCCAGGGTCAACGGGCCGTCGTCCAGGGTGCCCGGTGCGGTCGCCGGCACCAGCCAGGCGGACTCCACCGTCGCGATCACCCCGTTGTCGAACTCGAGGAGGGCGCTGACCACGCTCGGCGCCGCGTCACCGGCGGCACCGCTGCACATCGCCGTCACCCGGCGCACCGGGGTACGGGCGAACGAGATCGCCAGGTCGATGTCGTGGATGCAGGATTCCCAGACCGGATGCACCCGGTCGCCGAAGCTGAGGAACCAGGCGCGGCTGAAGTCCCGGCGCAGCCGCAGCGCGCAGGGTGTGCCGACCGCGCCCCGCTCGACGCCGGCCCGCATCCGGGCCATCGGCGCGGTGAACCGGGAGATGTGCCCCACCACGACCTGCCGCTGGTGCGCGGCGGCGGTGTCGGCGACCCGCCAGGCGTCCACGCTCGACAGGGACAGCGGCTTCTCGACGAAGACGTGGCTCCCCGCCTCCAGCGCGGTCACCGCCAGCCCGACGTGCGATGCCTCGTCGGAGGCGATCACCACGACGTCCGGGCGGACCCGGTCGAGCAGCGGGGCGAGGTCGCTCCACGTCTCCGCCACGTCGTGCGCCCGGGCCACCTCGGCGAGCCGGTCGGGGTCCGGGTCGGCCAGGCCGACGAGCCGGGCGCCGGCCTCGGCCCAGACGCGGGCGTGCAGGGCGCCGAACCGGCCCACACCGGCGATGGCGACGGTCGGTCCGGTCATGAGTTCCTCCCGAGGGTGGTGCTGGACGGTTCGTGCGGGTCCGGGCCGGTGAAGCCGGTCGGATCGCCCGGGTCGGTGAAGCCGGCCGGGTCGTGCGGGCCGGGGCCGGTGAAGCCGGTCGGGTCGTGCGGGCCGGGGGCGGTGAGCAGGTCGAGGGTGGACGGCTCCTTCGCGCCGTGCCCGGTGAGCACCGCGACGGCGCGCGACCCCGCCGGAACGGCGGAGGTGTGCAGGGCCGCCACGGCGGCGGCCGCCGCCGGCTCCACGAAGAGCCCCCGGCGGGCGAGCGTGCGGCCCGCCTCGGCGATCGCCGGCTCGTCGACGGCGACGAGGGCGCCGGCACTGTCCCGGACGGCGGCCAGGGTGAGCAGGCCCTCGTCCTCGTAACCGCGCAGCGCGTCGGCGATCGCGGTAGCGGCGGTCGGGGCGACCGCGAGCGGCTCGCGCAGTGACGACTCCCAGTCCGCCACACCCCAGGCCCGCACCAGCGGCGCACACGCCTCGGCCTGCACTCCGACCATCCGGGGCAGACCGGTCGTCACGCCCGCGTCCCGCAGGTCGGTGAAGCCGAGCCAGATGCCGCGCAGCAGCGGACCCGCCCCGACCAGTACCACCACCACCTCGGGTACGCCGCCGCACTCCTCGACCAGTTCGGCCGCGATCGGCCGGTACGCCTCGGTCAGCAGCGGGTTCCGGTAGGTGGTGGTGACGTTGAGCCAGCCCTCCTGCTCGGCGCGGGTCGCGGCGGCGTACGCGTCGCTGTAGTGGCCGTCGACCAACTCCACCTCCGCACCGTGCGCCCGGGCGGTCCGCACCTTCGCCCCCGCGTTCGAGCCGGTGGCGCAGAAGACCCGGCAGCGCAGTCCCGCCGCCGCCGCATAGCTGGCCGCCGAGACGGCGGCGTTGCCGGTCGAGGCGAGGACGAGCCCCTCGAGTCCCCGGTCCAGCGCGGCGGACGCGGCCAGCGCCATCGCGCGGTCCTTGAACGAGAGCGACGGGTTCAGCGACTCGAGCTTGACGTGCGCGTCGACACCGTCGAGCCGCAACGGCAGCAGGGGCGTGGCACCCTCGCCGAGGGTGACCGCGTGTCCGGTCCGGGGCAGCATCCCGGCGTACCGCCACACTCCGTTCCCGGAGCCGGGCCGGCAGGCGGCGGCGGAGACCGGGGCCAGCTCCAGCACCAGCGGCGATCCGCAGGCCGGGCAGCGGTAGGCGGGAAAGCCGGTGCTCCGGTGACACCGGAGACAGCCGACGGTGAAATCCCTCACGGCGCCGCCACCGGCGTGGAGGGCGGCTCCGCCGGTGCCGGACGCGGCTGCGGGGTCCGGTCGACCGGGTCGGCCTGCGGGTCGGCGGTGTCGCGGATCGGCGCACCCGGCCAGCCGAGCTGACCGGAGAGGTCGGCGGCGGCGGCCCGGACCTGCGGGCCGAGCCGGCCGGCGGCCTCGGCGTCGAACCGCGTCGCCGGGGCCGAGATGCTCAGTCCGGCGACGACGTGCCCGGTGTGGTCGAAGACCGGAGCCGCGACGCAGCAGATGCCGTGTTCGCTCTCCTGGATGTCCCGGGCGTAGCCGTCGGCCCGCACCCCGGCCAGCAGCGCGTCGACCTCGGCCCGGTCCGTCCGTTCGCCGGAGAGCCGCCGGTGCGCGTCGACCACCTCGTCCAGCACGTGCGCCGGTGAGTGGGCGAGGATGGCCCGGCCGATCGCGGTGGTCAGCGCCGGGTTGGTCTGGCCGACCCGGCTGTGCATCCGGACCCGGGACGGACTGTCGATCTTTTCGATGTAGACGACGTGCACCAGGGCGAGTACCCCGAGGTGGCAGGTCTCGCCCGTCCGCGCGGAGAGCGGCCGCATCACCCCCAGCGCCTCGTGCCGCAGGTCGAGCCCGTCCAGATAGGAGCGGGCCAGCGTCATCGTGCCGGCGGCCAGCGCGTACCGGCCGTCGGCCGTCTCCCGGACCAGCGCGGTACCGCGCAGCACACCGAGCATCCGGTGCAGGGTGGTGGCCGGGATCTCCGTCGCCTTGACGAGTTCGGTCAGCGACGCCCCCGACGGGGTCTCCGCCAGCGCCGCCAGCACCGCGACGGTCCGTTCGACCGCCCGCAGGCCGTCGGGCTTCCGCTCGTTGTTGACCATCTTCATGCCCTCACCCCGGCGTCGGTCTCCAGCGGGCGCACCGACAGCATCCGCTGCGCCATAGCACAGTAGACCTCGGCCGCGCCGCGCAACTGGTCGACGAGCACCCACTCGGCGAGGGAGTGCGCCTGGGCGATGTCGCCCGGTCCGCAGACCGCCGCCGGGGTGCCGGTGGCGGCGAGCAGCGCGGCGTCGGTCCAGAACTGCAGCCCGACCGGCTCGGGGTCGGCGGCGACGGCGCAGAGCATCCGCAGGTACGGGTCGTCGGGCGGGCAGTCCAGCGGGGCGTGCACGAAGGTCGACGTACCGGCCATCTCCGCCACGGTCGCGTCGACCCGGGGGTCCGCCCGGCGCAGCTCCGCCACGAGCTCGCGCAGCTCGGCGAGTACCTCGTCGTGCCGTTCGGACGGCAGCCACCGCCGGTCGAGTTGGACCACGCAGGAGGCGGGAACCATCGGCGGGCGGTCGCCACCGGCCACCACCCCGACGTTGACGGTCGCGGGCCCGAGCAGCGGATGACGGCGCCGGTCGAGCCGGGGTACCAGGTCCCGCTCGACCGCCGCGATGAACCGGGCCGCGTGGTAGACGGCGTTCACCCCGTCCTGCGGCACGCTGCCGTGCGTGGCGACGCCGCGGAACGTCGCCTCTGCCCACATCGCGCCCTTGTGCGCCCGGCCGACCCGCAGCATCGTCGGCTCGCCCACGATCGCGAAGTCGGCGCGTACGCCGGCCTCCACCAGCGCCCGCATTCCCGGGCTGCCGTTCTCCTCCCCGGCCACCCCGGTCAGCAGCAGTTCACCGTCGAAGGTGACGTCCGGGGCGGCGAGCAGTTCGACGACGGCGATCATCGCCGCGAGCGCGCCCTTCATGTCGACGGCGCCCCGGCCCCAGAGCCGGCCGTCGGCGACCCTGGGCAGCAGCGCGTCCGGCATGCCGTACGGCGGCACGGTGTCCAGGTGGGCGTTGAGCATCAGCGTCGGGCCGGGCCGGTTGCCCCGTACCCGGGCGATCACGTTCGCCCGGTCGCCCCGCACCGGTTGCAGCTCCACCTCGGCGCCGCAGCCGCGCAGCCGGTCGGCGAGGTAGTCGGCTACCGGGCGCTCCTGCCCGGGATGGTCCTGGTGGCCCTCGATCGCGATCAGCCGGGCCGCCTCCGCCAGCACCGCGTCCGGGTCGATCCGCCCGATCATCCGGCACCACCGGTCAGGGCCGGGTCGCGGTGCAGCGCGGCGACGGCCGCCGAGGCGGCGGTGTAGCGGTGCCGGGCCCGCCGGTAGGCGCTCCGGTGCTCGTCCGGGGCGGTCAGCGGCGCGCTGTCGTCCAGCACCGCGCAGGCGGCGGCGACGTCCGGCCAGATCCCGGCGCCGATCCCGGCCAGCGCGACGGCACCGCGCGGCGAGGCGTCCTGGCCCAGCCGTCGCACCGGCGCGTCGCAGGCGGCGGCGAACGCCTCGCACCAGACCTCGGAGCGGGTCACCCCGCCGCCGACCCGGATCTCGGTGGCGGCACCGGCACCGTCGAGGAGTTGCTCGACGGCCGCCGCGCAGGCGTACGCGACGCCCTCCAGGACGGCCCGGGCGATGTCGGCGGGTCCGTGTTCCGGTGCCACGCCGAGCAGGGCACCCCGGACCGCCGGGTCGTGGATCGGGGCGCTGGCACCGAGCAGGTACGGCAGGAAGGTCAGCCCTGCGGCGCCGGGGCGGCTGTCCCGGGCGAGCCGGTCCGCCGTACCGTCCGGTACCTCCGGGGCGGCACCGGTGAGCAGGTTCCGCTCGGCCCAGCGGATCGCCAGCCCGGCCGCGTACGAGGAGACCATGCCGAGGAAGCCCTCCTCGCCGGCCCGGGCGAAGACGAACCGGTCGACGCCGGCCCTCGGCTCGGCGACCGGGGTGACGATCTGGGCGGCGGTGCCGACGTTGACGTAGACCCGGCCGTCGGCGACCGCCCCGGCGCCGAGCGCGGCGCAGGAGACGTCGCCGCCGCCGGCCACCACCGGGGTACCGGCGGGCAGCCCGGTCGCCTCGGCCGCCTCGGGCCGGACCGTTCCGACGATCTCCGCCGAGCCCTGCACCCGGGGCGCCAACCGCTCGTCCGCCCCGCAGCGGGCCCAGAGCCGGGGCTCCCACCGTCGCCGTCCCACGTCGTAGAGCAGGGTGCCGGCCGCGTCGGTGGGGTCGGTGCCCCAGTCGCCGGTGAGATGGTGCCGCAGCACGTCCTTGGGCTGGACCAGCCGGACGGCCCGGCGTACCGCCTCGGGTTCGTGCCGGACCAGCCAGGCGAGCTTGGGGGCGCTGAACGCCTCGACCACCGGGTTGCCGGTCAGCTCGCCGAAGAGGTCGTCCCGGTCGCGCAGTTCCCGCACCTCGGCGACGGCCCGCCGGTCCGCCCAGGTCATCGCCGGCCGCACCGGCCGGTCCCGGTCGTCGAATAGCGCCACCGCGTGCATGTGGCCGCTCAGCCCGACCCCGGCCACCGCGCCGGGGTCGAGGTCGGCGAGCGCCTCCCGGACGGCGCCGGACGTCGCCCGCCACCAGTCGGCCGGGTCCTGCTCGTGCCGCCCCGGCCGGCCGGTGTCCGACGGA
The DNA here is from genome assembly GCF_003030385.1 of Plantactinospora sp. BB1. Lineage (NCBI taxonomy): Bacteria > Bacillati > Actinomycetota > Actinomycetes > Micromonosporales > Micromonosporaceae > Plantactinospora > Plantactinospora sp. BB1. Next base: position 972,253 of record NZ_CP028159.1, read on the forward strand.
TAGTCCCGGTAGGACCGGGCCGCCGTGGCGCCGGTTGCGGCGTCGACCACCACCACCTTCACCCCGGTGGTACCCAGGTCGATGCCGACCAGCAGGGCGTTGCCCGGTACGGCGCCGGTCAACGGCTGCGCCGGGGGACGAAGCCGAACTCCATCAGGTATTCCAGGGACTCCTCCGCGACCCGGTCGAAGTCGGCGAGTCCCACCCCGGCCGGCTCGCCGACGCCGATGTTGCCGCCGACCTGCCAGCCCTCCCACTCGACGCTGACGTACCCGTCGAAGTTGATCTCTGCGAGTGCCTCGTACGTCTCCCGGAAGTCGACCAGCCCGCCGCCGAACCAGATGTGGTTGCAGTGCACGATCGTCGGCAGCCCGACCTCGTCCTTGATCTGCACGATGTCGATGTACGGCCCGAGCCGCTTGATCGCCTGCTTGACGTTCATGAACGGCTTCACCGCGACGTAGAAGGCGCCGGTGTCCATCGTCATCCGCAGGTTGCTCGCGCCGACCTCGTCGAACATCCGCTCGATCAGCTCGACCCGGTTGAGGATGGTGCCCTGCAACAGTTCGATGCTGACGTTGAGCCCGAGCGTCGAGGCGTGCGCGGCCACCTCGGTGATCGCCTCCCGGCACTGTCGCCAGGCGTCCTTCCGGCTGAGCAGCACGTTCAGCGGCGGGTCGTAGTAGCCGTCGCCGATCAGCGTGCAGACCGACTTCGCACCGAGTACGGCCGCCGCGTCGAGGGCCTTCTTGAAGGACTCGATGCCGCGCTCCCGGTCGAACTCACGGGGGCTGACGAAGGTGGTGTGGTGGCCGAGGTAGCCGATGTCGATGCCGACCCGCTCCGCCGTGGCCCGCACGTCCCGCAGTTGCTGGTCGTACTCGGCCTTCGGCGCCTCCAGCAGCTTCGCGAAGATGAAGTCGACACCGTCGTAGCCGTACTTCGCGGTCTGCTCCACGCACCAGGTCGCCGGCTTGTCCCCCCAGGAGTTCCAGGCCGGGCCGGCGGCCTCCAGCCGACCCCAGGGCATGTTCGGCCAGACCTCAAAACTGATCTTCACCGGGTCTCTTCCCTTCCTCAGATGTGCGACGGGCTACAGGTGCGGGACGAGGTCGGACATCCGCCGCGCGGCCTCGCTGTTGTGCTCGGCGGCGCCGGGCATGTTCGCGCTCATGAACACCTCCGGCGTCTCGCCGCGCCGGATCTGGATGCCGAGCGCCTCGACGATGATCGCGTCGAGCAGGGCCAGACCGACCACACTGGACGACGGTCCGGCGGACGGCAGCCCGGGGCCCAGCTCGACGAGCGCGTCGCCGGGCGGGCAGTGGTTGTCGACGACCACGTCGGCGATGTCGTGCAGCCGTGGGCCGGGCCGGGAGATCGCCGAGGCGTACCGGCGGGAGGTGATCGCGATCAGCGGCAGGCCGCGCGCCTTGGCGGCCTGGGCGACCTCGACGGGCAGCGGGTTCGCGCCCGAGTTGGAGGCGACCAGCAGGACGTCCCGCTCGCCGTCGAGCCGGTACCCGGCCAGCAGCGCCTCGGCGTGCCCGTGCTCCCGTTCCAGCACCGTGCTGCGTACCGCGCCCTCGTGCAGCATGTGCGCCGGCTTGAGGATCGGGCAGACCCGTACCGCGCCGCCGGCCCGGTAGAACGCCTCCTCGCCGAAGATGTGCGAGTGGCCGCTGCCGAAGACGTAGAAGAGTCCCTTCTCGGCGAACGACCGGGCGACCAGTTCGGCGGCCCGCCGTACCGCCGGCAGCTCCTCGGCCAGGGCGCGGCCGAGGACCTCCTGCACGCGTGCCGCGTACCCGCTGGCGGTGACGTCCTGTGGCGACCACGCCGCGCCCTCGGCGGGCGCCGCGCCGCTCACTTGACCGCTCCGGCGGTCAGCCCGCCGACGAAGTAGCGGCCGGCGAAGAGGAACGGGACGATGGCGGGAATGACCGTGCAGACGGTACCGGCCATCAGCAGCCCCCAGTTCACGGTGTACTGGCCCATGATCGCGCTGAGCCCGATCGGCAGGGTCTTGAGCTGGTCACTGACGATGAGCTGCGAGGCGAAGACGAACTCGGTCCAGGAGAAGACGAAGGCGTAGACGGCGACGGTCGAGATGCCCGGCGCGAGCAGTGGGAGGACGATCCGCAGCATCATCCGGACCGGGCCGGCCCCGTCGACGGCGGCGGCCTCGTCGATGTCCCGGGGGATCGCGAAGAAGAAGCCGCGCAGCAGCCAGGTGCAGAACGGTGCGGTGAACGCGACGTTCACGATCACCAGCGCGTTCCTGGTGTCGATCAGCTCCACCGCCGCGAACGCCTGGTAGAGCGGCACCAGCAGCAGCGTCCCCGGAATCATGTACGCCACCAGGATCGCCCCGGCCAGCTTGTTGCCGCCCGGAATGCGCAGCCGGTAGAGCCCGTACGCCGCCGCGAACGACACCAGCACGGTGCAGAAGGCGGTGGAGAGGGCGATCACGAAACTGTTGGTGAGATAGCTCGGATAGTCCGTCGCGGTGAAGAGCTGCCGGAAGTTGTCCAGGGTCGGGTGGGTCGGGATCAGCGTCGGCGTCGTACGCAGGATCTCCTCGCGGTCCTTGAACGCCGAGATCGTGATCCAGTAGAGCGGGCCGAGCACGATGGCGGTGAGCACGGTCCAGGTGACCAGGCGCGGCAGCCGCGCCCAGGACAGCCGGGACGTCACGGGTGGCGCGGATGTCACGAGTCCTCCTTCGGCTTCGCGACGCGGATGTAGAAGAAGGCGACGGCGGCCAGCAGGATGATCGTGATCACGCTGACGGCGGCGGCATCGCTCGCCTGGAACTGGTTGAAGGCCTTGTTGTAGATGAAGATCGGGGCCGTCGTCGTCGCGTCGGCGGGCCCGCCCTTGGTGACCAGGTAGATCGAGTCGACGATGTTGAACGACCAGAGCGACCCGACCAGCCCGAGCGCGAAGAGCACCGGCTGGAGCAGCGGGAAGGTGATCCGCCAGAAGATCCGCCAGGCGTCGGCGCCGTCCACCCGGGCGGCCTCGTAGATCTCGCCGGGAATCGTCCGCAGCGCGCCGAAGATGACGACCGCGCCGAGCGGGAACCAGTGCCAGCTGTTCATCAGGATCAGCGCCGGCATCGCCAGCGCGCTGTCCCCGAACGGGCTGCCCAGCCCGTCGATCCCGACCGCGGCGGCGAGCTTCGGCACGATGCCGTAGTTGCTGTTGCTCAGCCACTGCCAGATGACCGCGACCGCGACGGTGGGGATCACCCAGGGGATGAGCACCCAGGTCCGGGAGGCCCGGGCCCAGCGCCCGGAGCGACCGATCAGCAGCGCGGTGCCGAAGGCGATGAGGGTCTGCACCAGCAGGTTGCCGACCAGCCAGATCCCGGACCGTCCGATCGCGGCCCAGAACGCGCCGTCGCCGAACGCCTCGGTGTAGTTGTCGAGGCCGACGAAGTTCGAGCTGCTGCCGACGACACCCTGGTCCTGGAGGCTGAGCAGCACCGTGTTCAGCAGCGGATAGCCAATCACGCCGAGCATCAGCAGCACCAGCGGCGCGACGAGGCCGTACCCGAGCAGGTGCGTGTGCCAGGGTCGGCGACGGCGGGCGGCCGTCGCCGGCCGCCCGGCCGCCCGGGTACCGGGGAGGACCTCCCCGGTACCCGGCACCGCGTTGCGGCTGCTCACTTGGCGACCGCCGCACGCATCTGCTCGTCACCCCACTTGGCCGCCGCCTCCGGCGACTCTCCGCTGCTGTACATCCGCTGCACGACCTGGGCCAGGATGTTCTGCCCGGAGATCTTGCCGACGGAGTCGACGTACTGGCCGTCGACGAAGCCGAACAGGGCGCCGGTCTTCGACTGTTCGAGCATGGCGTCGACACAGCCCCGGTACTTCTGGATGACCTCGTTGCTGGTCCACGACTCGGCGGTGGCACCGTCGGCGGTCAGCGGCAGGAACAGCCCCGGCTCGGAGTTGAGCAGCGTGCCGTAGTTCTCCGGCTGGAGGACGTACTTCAGGAACGCCTCCGCACCGGCGGCCTTGGCGTCGTCGTTGGACATCACCATGGCGGCGTTGGAGTAGTAGATGCTGCCCGGCTTGCCGCCGGATTCCGCGACCGGGATCGGGGCGCAGCCCAGGTCGCTCGCCGGACGGCCGGACTCGGACTCGAACGGCGCCAGGTACTGCCCCTTCTCGATCGCCATCGCCGCCGCGCCGCTGTTGAACGCCGCCTGCGGCTCGCCCCACGAGTAGTTGCCGCTGTCCGACGGCGACTGCTTGAGCAGGTCCCGGTAGAGGGTGAGGGCCCGGACGGTTTCCGGGGTGTTGAAGTTGATCTCACCGGTCGGGCCGAAGAAGTTCCCGGCTCCGCTGGTCAGCATCAGGCTGTAGAGCACCTGGTCGGTGGCGAGGTTCTTGCCGGCCGGCAGCGCGATCCCCTTCTGGTTGCCCTGGGTGAGCTTCTGGGCGGCCTCCAGCAGCTCGGCGGTGGTCTTCGGCGGCTCGTTGATGCCGGCCTTGGCCAGCAGGTCCTTGCGGTACCAGAGCATCTGCACCATGCCGTAGAGCGGGACGGCCCAGTACTGGTCGTCGTCGCGGTACGGCGCCTTGGCCGCCTCGCCGAAGGTGTGCGCCTTGTCGAGTTCCTCCACCAGCGAGGTCACCGGCCGGACGGCGCCGAGCGGGCGTACGTAGGTGGTGAAGTCGGGGATGGTGAAGAGGATGTCGGGCTGCGTCTTCGACTGCACCGCGCCCGAGATCTTCGTGTAGATCTGGTTCCAGTCCTGGACCTGCGCCTGGACCTTGTATTCCGGGTTCGTGGCGTTGTAGCCGTCGATCAGCTTCTGGAAGCCCTCGACCCGGTTCGGTGGCTGTTCCATGTGCCACAGGATCAGTGTCTTGTCGTCACCGGCTGGCCCACTCGAACCGCCGCACGCGGCGGCCGAGAGCCCGACCACCGCGGCCACGGCCACGGCGGTCAGCCGCTTGACCTTCCCGTACCTCATGAGCTGGTACTCCTCTCACGGCCTTCAGGTGTTCCGCGAGCTTCCGGATCGTCACGACTCTTCGTGCGGCTGACGACGACGCTGCGGACTAGACGGACCGAGCGGTGTTGGAATAATGTTCCGGACCATACCGAGGCGGTCTAGACCAGTCAAGAGCAAGGGAGTACCGGGTCTGGACCGGACCTGGCCGGGTACGGCCGCCAGCCGGAGATACGGGATGCTCACTTCATGTCAACGCCGAAACACGTCGCGATCACGAACGCTCTCCGCGAGCAGTGCCGGAACCTGCCGGTCGGGTCCCGGCTGCCCTCGGAGAAGGATCTCGCCGTGCGCTTCGAGGTCAGCCGGATGACGGTCCGGCAGGCGCTCGACGCATTGGCCACCGACGGACGGGTGGAACGGGTCCCCGGCCTCGGCACGTTCGTCCGCCGACCCACCGTGGCCATGGGCCCCAACCTCTCCTCCTTCACCGAGGACATGCGCTCCCGGGGGCTGCGCCCGAGCAGCCGGCTCGTCGCGATCGAGGAGGTCGCCGCCTCCCCAGAGGTCGCCGTCGACCTCGGCGTCGAGGTCGACAGCCCGGTGATCCGGCTGGAGCGGCTGCGCTTCGCCGACGACGAGCCCATGTGCCTGGAGGACGCCCACCTGCCGGCCCGGTTCCAGCGCATCCTGGAAACCGCCGAACTGGAGGGCTCGCTGCACGAGGTACTCGCCAGGGCCGGCGTGGTGGTCGCGGCGGCCCGACGTCGAGTACGCGCCGTGCCCGCACCGTCACGCGATGCTCAACTTCTCGGCCTGCCGGAACACGCCCCGGCGCTGGAGATCGTCGACATCTTCTACGACACCAACCGCCGCCCGGCGCAGCGTTCCCGGTCCCGTTACCGCCACGACCGCTACGAGGTCATGTCCGACCTGCACCGCCCCAGCACCGAACCGAGGGAGACCGTCAAGTGACCTGGACCGCCCACACCAGCCCGGACCTGCCCGAACCGGCCGGACCCTACAGTCACGTCGTCGACACGGGCACGCTGGTCTGGACGGCCGGCTTCGGACCGAAGAACCCGGCCACCGGCATCGTCCCGGAGGGGATCACCGCGCAGACCGAGCAGGTGCTCGACAACGTCGAGGGCGCGCTGCGCACCGTCGGGCTGGGCCTCGGCGACGTCGTGAAGGCCACCGTGCACCTGCAACACCTCGACCGGGACTTCGCCGCCTACAACGAGGTGTACGCCAGGCGCTTCCGGCCGCCCTACCCGGTACGCACCACCGTCGGCAGCACCCTCGCCGGGATCCTGGTCGAGGTCGACGTCGTGGCCGTACGCCGCGACCCGACCCAGGCGGGCTGAGCGCGATGGGTGCGGTCCCCCTGGTCGACTCCGTCTGGCTGGTCGGCAGCGGCAGCCACCCCGACGCCCGCACCGACCCGCACGACTGCCACTGCTACCTGATCTGGGACGGCAAGGGCGGCGTACTGGTCGACACCGGGACCGGCCTCGGTGCGCGAGCCTGGCTGGCCGCCGTCGCCGAGGTCTGCGACCCGGCCGCCCTCACCGGCGTCATCGTCACGCACTACCACGCCGACCACGCCGGTGGCGCCGCCGCCGCGCAGGCCGCCGGGCTGCCCCTGCTGGCCAGCGCCGAGACCTCGGCCGCACTGGCCACCGCCGACGAGTCCCGCAGCTCGCTGGCGGTGGCCCGGGCGGCCGGCGTCTACCCGGCCGACTACCGGCTCGCACCGGCCAGAGTGGACCGGGTACTGGCCGGCGGTGACGTCGTCCGGGCCGGCGACCTCGACCTCCGGATCGTCGACGCACCCGGCCACTGCGACGGCCACCTCGTCGTACTGCTGCGGCGCGCCGGCCGCACCATCCTGTTCAGCGGGGACTGCCTCTTCGCCGGCGGGCGGGTCAGCATCCAGGCGATCCACGACTGCCGGCTCGACCGGTACGCCGAGACGGTCGTCGCCCTCGCCGGAGAGGAGGTCGACGTCCTGCTCCCCGGGCACGGCGAGCCGGTGCTGACCGACGCCGGGGTGGAGATCGCCCGGGCGGCGGAGTCCTTCCGCCGGCTCGTCCCGCCGCCGAACGTCCTCGGTTCCTGACCGTCCGGTGCTCCTGGCGCTGCACGGCCGACGCTCTGTCGGTGGGCCGCCCTAGACTGCGGCGCCATGGCGATGGTGAGTTTCGTCGACGAGACGACCGCGGGCGAGCGCAGCGCCGCATGGCACCTGGAGATCTTCGAGGAGCGCCTGCCGCTGCGGGAGGTGATCCGCCGACGCGTCTTCCAGGAGGTCGCCGAGCACAACGCGAAGGGCGGCGACCTCTTCCGCGGCCTGGTGCAGCCGACCGACACCGAGCGGACGCTCAACGGTTTCAAGCTCCGGCAGCCCCGCCGGATCGACCCGGAGGAGCAGGCCGACCGCGCCCTGGAGGCGTTCTCTCGCAACGGTTTCATCGTCCTCGTCGACGACCGGCAGGTCGACGAGCTGGACGCGGTGGTGGAGCTGACCCGGGGGACGCGGATCACCTTCCTCAAGCTCGTACCGCTGGTGGGTGGCTGATGTCGACGCCGCTGCTCTTCCCCGAGTACGCCGAGCGGATGGCGGCGCTGGCCCGGCACGGTGACGTCGAGGGCCTCGCCGACGAGACCATGGCCTACACCGCCAGATACACCGGCGACTGGGGCGCGGAGAGCCGGCACGTGACCGACGCGCTCGGGCTCGTCGCCGCCGAACGCAAGCCCGAGCTGCTGATGGCGATCCTCGACCGTTGCTGCCTGGTCACCGGGGCCGAGCAGCGCGACGTCACCAACGAGCTGTTGAAGATCCTCATCAAGCCCTACAGCAAAATCCGCGGCCCGGAGTCGGCCGAGGTCGCGCTCGCCTTCGCCGCCCGGCACACCGCCTACTTCGGCGGCGGCGAGCTACGGCGGATGGCCGAACTCCTGCTCGACGCCGGGCGGCCGTTGCCGCCGGAGGTCGTCGCCGTGATGCGCCGTACCGTCGCGCACGGCTACTGGGGTTCGGCCGACGCGCTCAAGCCGCTGCTGGCCAGGCTGGACGCACCGGCGCTCAACCCCGGTGAGGCGTGGGCCGACCGCGCCCTCGCCGACGTCGCCGCGCTCGACCCGGACCAGGCCCGTCGCTGGCACGAGCTGTTCCGGCACGCGGCGACCGCGACCAGCGCCAGACCGTCGCGGAAGTGGGAGGCGACCGCCCGCGAACTCCTCGGCGGGCTGGCCGAGCCCGGTGACCGGCTACGGAGCTGGCTCGCCCTGGTCGGGCAGCCGCGCACGCTCCGGCTCAACCGCACCCAGTGGGAACACGACGTCAACGAGGCCTTCGACCAGTTCAACACCACCCCGCTGCGGGGACTGGTCTGGGTGCTCTCCTTCCTGCCCGAGCACCCCGAGACCGCACGGCTGCTCGGCGCGCTCGTCGAGACGTCGCTGCGCAAGGTCGCCGGGCTCGGCCCACGCAACCCCAAGATCGCCAACGCGGCGGTCCACGCGCTGTCGCGGATCCCGACCGAGGAGGCGCTCGCCCAGATCGCCCGGCTCGCCGCCCGGGTCACCTTCAAGGGCACGCTCAAGGAGCTGAACGCGGCGCTGGATGCCCGGGCGGCGGCGCTGGGCCTGACCCGGGACGAGGTCGAGGAGCTCGCCGTGCCGGCGTACGGGCTGACCAACGTGGGTGTGCGGGTCGAACGCTTCGGCGACGCCTCGGCGACCCTGGACGCCACCTCCGGGACGGTCACGGTCACCTGGCGCAACGGCGCCGGAAAGGTCGTCAAGTCCGTACCGGCCTCGGTGCGGTCCGCCCACCCCGAGGAACTCGCCGATTTCAAAGCCGCCGTCAAGGACGTCGAGAAGATGCTCTCCGCCCAGGCGGAACGCCTCGACCGGCAACTCCTCGCCCAGCGGGTCTGGCCGTTCGACGCCTGGCGCGCCCGCTACCTCGACCACCCGCTGGTCGGTACGCTGGCCCGCCGGCTGATCTGGCTCGTCGACGACGTGCCCTGCGCCTTCGCCGACGGCGCGCTGCGCACGCACGAGGACAAAGAGATCGTTTCCGGCGAGACGGTCCGGCTCTGGCACCCGATCGGCCGCGAGGTGGCCGAGGTGCTCGCCTGGCGCGGCTGGCTGGAGACCAACCGGATCACCCAGCCGTTCAAGCAGGCACACCGTGAGGTCTACCTGCTGACCGCCGCCGAGGAGAAGACCCGGGTCTACTCCAACCGGTACGCCGCGCACGTGCTGCGCCAGCACCAGTTCCACGCCCTGGCCGCGGCCCGCGGGTGGCGCAACAAACTGCGGATGATGGTCGACGACGCGTACGAGCCGGCCACCCGGGAGCTGCCGCAGTGGGGGCTGCGCGCGGAGTTCTGGATCGAGGGCATCGGCGACGAGTGGCAGGAAGACACCACCGAGTCGGGGGCGTACCTGCGGATCGCCACCGACCAGGTCCGGTTCTATCCGATCGACGCCCCGGAGCACTACGCGCACGCCGGTGGCGGCGGCTACGAGCAGTGGGTCTCCCAGGAGGCGCAACCGACCGAACCGCTACCGCTGACCGAGATCCCGCCGCTGGTGCTCAGCGAGATCCTCCGCGACGTCGACCTCTTCGTCGGCGTCGCCAGTGTCGGCAACGACCCGACCTGGCAGGACGGCGGTCCCGGCGGACGGTTCCGCGAATACTGGGCGTCCTACAGCTTCGGCGAACTCAGCGGCACCGCGCAGACCCGCCGGGAGATGCTCGAACGCCTCGTCCCCCGGCTCGCCATCGCCGAGCGGGCGCGGGTCGACGGCCGTTTCCTCGTGGTCCGGGGCGACCTGCGCACCTACCGGATCCACCTCGGCTCGGGCAACATCCTGATGAGTCCGAACGACCAATACCTCTGCATCGTGCCGAAGCAGACGGCCGGCTCCTCGACCGGCGACGTCTTCCTGCCGTTCGAGGGCGACCGGGTGCTCGCCGTCATCCTCAGCAAGGCGTTCATGCTGGCGAAGGACACCCAGATCACCGATCCCACCATCACCGGGCAGCTCCGGCGCTGACGGGGCCGGCGTCGTACGGTGGTGCGGTGATCACCTGCGTCGTGCACTACACCATCGACCCCGCGCAGATCGAGGCGTTCGAACGCTTCGCCCGCGCGTGGATGCGACTCGTGGCCCGGCACGGGGGCGTGCACCACGGCTACTTCCTGCCGGCCGAGGGAGCCAGCGACCGGGCCGAAGCCCTGTTCAGCTTCGAGAGCCTGGCCGCCTACGAGCGTTACCGGGCGCGGTTCGGCGTCGATCCGGAGTTCGTCGCGGCCGACCGGATCCGCGACGAGTCGGGCTGTGTGCTGCGGTACGAGCGGACCTTCATGCGTCCACTCCTGCCGAGCGACTGACCCTCGACCGGTCGACGGCCCGCCCCGTCGGCCGGGCGTGATCCGCGCCGGCGTCCCCGGGCCACCACGCCAGCCGACCGGGCTTCGTAGAGTCTTCGCAGTCCACGGGGAATGGGGAGACGGGCATGTTCGACGACACCGGGCTGCTGCGACCGCAGGAGGAGCGGGCGTACCGGCTGCTGCTCCGCCTCTCCGCGGCCCGGCCCGCCGATCTCGCCCGGCTGGCCGACGTGCCGCCCGACGAGGCCGCCGGCGTGTTGGAGGCGCTGCGGAGCAAGGGACTGGCGATGGCCCGACCCGGCCCGGACCCGGTGTTCGAGCCGCTGCCGCCGGACGTCGCGCTGGGCAACACCCTGCTGCGCCGGCAGGAGTCGCTGGAGAGCGCCCGCCAGGCGGTGGCGGCGCTGACCGAGGAGTACCGGACCAGCGCCCGGCGCCGCAACGCCGACCATCTGGTGGAGGTGGTGGTCGGCGCGGCCGCGTTGCGCGACCGGCTGCGTGACCTCCAGGACTCGGCCCGGGAGGAGATCCTCTGGTTCTGCCGGGCCAATCCGCTGGCCATGTCCGGCTCGGAGAACGCCGAGGAGTCCGGGGCGCTGGCCCGTGGGGTGCGCTACCGGGCGATCTACGAACGCGCCCTGCTGGAGACACCCGGTGAGCTGGAGAGCATCGCGGAGAGTGTCCGTGCCGGGGAGGAGGCCCGTACCCTGCCGACGTTGCCGGTCCGGATCGCCATCGCCGACCGGTCGACCGCGATCTGCCCGCTGGTGCCGGACGACGAGCGCGACGTCGGGGAGCCGACCGCCGCACTGATCCGGCGCAGCGAGCTGCTGGACGCGCTGCTGGCGCTCTTCGAGAGCCACTGGGACCGGGCGACGCCGATCCGCTGGGACGCCGACCAGGGTGGACTCGCCGACGCGGCACCCGACGACGCCCTGGACGACGGCGAGCGGTTCCTGCTGTCGCTCTTCGTGGCCGGCTTTCCCGACAAGTCGATCGCGTCGCAGCTCGGAGTCAGCCGGCGTACCGTGCAGCGCCGGCTGGAGCGGTTGATGGCACTGGCCGGGGTGGACACCCGCACCGGGTTGGCCTTCCAGGCCGCCCGCCGGGGCTGGCTCTGACCGGTCCGGGCGGGACGGCGCGCTGCCGTCCCGCCCGGAACCCGCTCAGCGCAGGCCGTACGCCCGGATCACGGTCTGGGTGACCGCGTTGCCGGACCGGTCGGCGGCCCGGACCCGCAGCGAGACCGTGCCCTTCCCGGCCGGAACACTCGCCCGGTAGTCGTTGCCGTGCCCGGTGACCCGGACGGCCCGCCAGGTGGCGCCCTCGTCGAAGGAGACCTCGGCGGTCAGGCTGGTCCCCTTCGGAGTGGCGTGACCGTCCTGGTGCCGGACGGTCAGCCCGACGGGGTGCGGCCGGCCGCTGGCCCGGCCGGTCAGGTCCACCGGCGCGGCGTAGTCGACCTGCAACAACGGCAGCGGTCGGGCCTCGTCGCCGGGCCGCTGCCCGGACCGGAACTGCCACACCGTCGCGGTACGGGTGCCCCAGCTCCACTCCTCGCCGGTGCGTTCGGTCGTCAGGGCCAGCCGGTAGCCGGCCTCCGGCCCGGTGGTGGGTACGTCCCGGCGGGCGTCGGGCAGCTCGGCGAGGAGCTTCCCGTCGCGCCATAGCGTGGCGGCGACCCGGGACGCCTCGCCGATCGTGTAGTGGCCCTCGGCGTCGACGAACTCGGGCACCCGCAGCCCGAGAGTGTTGGCGGTGCGGGTGGAGACCAGCTCCGGTATCCCGCGCGGCGAGGCGGGGCGGACCACCGGGGCGAGCCAGGTCTGCTCGGCGCTACGGGCACGGTAGCTGGTGGGCCGCTCGGCCATCCCGCTCTGTAGCGCGCCGAAGTCGTTCCACGGCCACTCGTGGCTCACCCGGTGCTGCCAGACCGAGTCGCCGGTGGTCACCCACTCCTCGCGCTCCTTCGGTGTCGCCACGAACCGGGACGTGTCGTTCCATGCATAGGTCTGCCAGGGGCGCCATCCGAACCGCTGCTCCTTTGCCCAGGGGAATCCGCCGTTGTCGGCGTACCGGGTGGTGATCCGTGTCGAGTTGGCCGGGGTAACCCGGTAGACGATCCGGTCCGGGATCCGGTTCCGTTCCACGTGCTGTACGTCGTAGAGGTAGGGGCTGGAGGTGGTCAGGGTCAGGGCCAGCGTCGCCCGGCCGCGCTGCGCCCGCGCGATGAGCCGCTGGCCGTCGTCGTTCGCCACCGCCAGCATCGGGATCGGCTCACGGTCGCCGGTGGGCCGCCACACGGTCCAGGCCGACCAGTCCGCCGGGCGCACCATCAGGGTCACCGCCGCACCGGCCCGGGCCGCCGCCGCGGTCACCTCGCTCTCGCTCGGCGCGTCCTCCCCGCCCGGCTCGTTGGCCGACTCGATGAGTACGGCCGCGCCGCGCACCTTCGCCTCGGCCAACTCCTCCGGGGTGCCCCGGCCGGCGTACACGAGCGGGAAGCGGCGGGTGCCGTCGTACGCCGGGGACTGCCCGGTCAGGTTGACGTCGAGCGGGCCGGAGACCCCGGCGACCTCGGCGCGGACCATCGGCGCGACGAGCTGCCAGCGCGACGAGAACTCGTATCGGCCGCTGGTCAGCCTCCGGGTCGGGGTGACGTTGACCTGCTGGATCGTGCTGAAGTGCATGGTGCCGTGGCTGATCTGCCGGCCGGTGCCGGTGACCCGGTGCGAGTAGTAGCTGAGTACCGACTGCTGCTCGGCGGGTCGGGGCGTCTCGATCCGGATCGGGGTACCCCGGCGGGCGTCGAGCAGTACCTCGACGTCCCGGTCGACCCGCAGTTCCGGGTCGGTGATCAGGGTGGCCTGCTCGTCGAGTACGCCGCCGTCCTCGATCAGCGCGTGCAGCAGGTAGGTACCCTCGCCGACCTCGACGGTCTTGCTCTCCCCCGCCCAGAGGAAGTCCAGGGTGTCCCAGCGGTAGCTGTCGCCCATCAGCGCGATGACCGGCACCGACACCGGCTGGCCGGCCCGGCCGACGGCGCGGAGGGTGACCCGGTGCCGGGGGCCGTCCAGGCTGATCCCCAGCGCCGTGCTGACGAGCAGGCCGCCCGGGCCGGTCGCGGTGATCGAGCCGCCGAAGAGTCCCCGGTCCAGCTTCGTCAGGTCGGCCGTGACCGGCACCTGCACCGAACCCCCGGCCGGCACCGTCACGGTGCGGGAACCGGTGGTGACGGCGTCGGTCTCCGGTGCCTCGGTGGCGACGTTCTCCAGCTGGACGGCGAGGCTGAGGGTCACCGGTGCCGGCCCGTCGTTGGTGTACGTGACGACCTTGCCGACCGGCACCGCCGTCGCACCGGTACGGGCGGTGGCGGCGCCGTCCGGGTCGGTGTGCAGGCCGAAGTCGACCTGGCCGCTGGCGTACACCCGCTGGCCGGTCGCCCGGGCGACGTCCACCCGTCCGGTGCCCTCCTCGAACACCGACAGTTCCGGGTTGCTCCGGGCGGTGCTGACCAGCGCGTCCTTCAGCCGTGCCGGGGACCAGTCGGGATGTGCCTGGGCCAGCAGCGCCGCCGCGCCGGCCACGTGCGGGGTCGCCATCGAGGTGCCGGAGGCGGCGGTGTACCGGTCGTCGACCGGGCGGCCCATGGTGGTGCCGGCGGCGCGGGCGGCCACGATATCCACCCCCGGGGCGGTGATCTCCGGCTTCAGCCCCTCGTCGCCGAGGCGCGGGCCCCGGCTGGAGAACTCGGCGAGCGACTCGTCCCGGTCCACCGCCCCGACGGTCAGCGCGGACGGGGCCGCGCCGGGCGTACCGACGCTGTAGTCCGCGCCCTCGTTGCCGGCGGCGACCACGAAGAGGGTGCCGGTGTCTGCGGTGATCCGGTCCAGTGCCTCGCTGAGCGGGTCGGTGCCGTCGGTCGGCCCGCCGCCGAGGCTCAGGTTGACCACCGCCGCGCCCTGCTCGGCGGCCCACTCCATCCCGGCGATGATCCAGGAGTCGTAGCCGCTGCCGTCGTCGCCGAGCACCTTGCCGGCGAGCAGGCGCGCGCCGGGCGCCACCCCCTTGTGGGTGCCGCCGGACCCGGCGCCGGTGCCGGCCACGGTCGCCGCGACGTGCGTGCCGTGGCCGTGCCGGTCGGTGGGGTCCGGGCTGTCGCTGAAGTTCCGGGCCGCGCTCACCCGGCCGGTCAGGTCCGGGTGGGTCTGGTCGACCCCGGTGTCCAGCACCGCCACCGTCACCCCGGTGCCGTCGAGGCCGGCCCGCCAGGCGGTCGGGGCGCCGATCTGGGCGACGCTGCGGTCCAGTACCGGCCGGACCCGGCCGTCCAGCCAGATCTGGCTGATCCCGGCACCGAGGGTGGCGGTGGAGCGGGCCGAGCCGGGGTTGACCGGGGCGACCGTCCGCCAGAGGCCGGCCAGCGAGTCCTTTCCGGCCGTCAGCGCGGCGCCGCCGATGCTGGGCAGTGGCCGGGCGTCGGTCATACCGGCGAGGGCGCGGACGTTGTCGGCGGTCGGGTTCCGGTACCGGACGATCAGCGGCAGGCCGGCGGTGGCGCCGTCCGCGTACCCGTCGGCGATCAGCTCCTGTACGTCGAAGAGGTCCTCGTCCAGGGTGCCGGCCGAGACGTACGGCACGACGTCGCTGGGCAGCACCCGCAGCCCGCCGTCCACCTCCTGGGTGTGGAAGGTGATCCCCTCCCGTCCGGCCGCCGGGCGGACCGAGGCGGCGTACCGGCCGTCGCCGGCCGGCGAGACCTCGACGACGTCGCCGGTGACCAGGGTGACCCGCGACCCCGCGCCGGCCGTACCGGGCGCGGCCGACGGTCCGGTCGCCCCGGGTACGGCGGTCGGCGGCCCGGCGCTCGCCGGTGGCGGCCCGGCGGCGGTGAGGGCGAGTACGGCGGCCAGCACGGCGGCGGTACGGCCCAGCGGAGATGACATGGCGGGTCTCCTTCGACTCTCACGAAGACGCCGTCAACGGCGACAGTCGGAGTCTGTGGCCGGAGCATTTCCCCGGTCAGCAACCTGCGGTGCCGCAGAGGCGACATGGCGCCAAGTGGACACCGGCCCGCCACTGCGGGTACCGCGGCGTGCACCCAGCGGGTATGCCGTCCGGCAGCGGACAGTACAGCGAATGATGTACTATCGGGCCGTGCAGACGCTGACGCATGGACAGGTGCTGGCCCGGTTCGGTCACGCCCTCTCGGATCCGACCCGGGCACGACTCCTGCTCGCCCTGCGGGACGGCCCGGGTTACCCGGCCGAGCTGGCCGAGCTGCTCGGCACCACCCGGCAGAACCTCTCGAACCACCTCGCCTGCCTGCGCGGCTGCGGCCTGGTGGTCGCCGTACCCGAGGGTCGCCGGACCCGCTACGAGCTGGCCGACGCCCGGATGGCGCACGCCCTCGGCGACCTGCTCGGCCTGGTACTGGCGGTGGACCCGGCCGCCTGTCCCGACGCCGCGACCCGGGGTTGCTGCTGATGGCCGCGCCGCTGCGGTTGCGGCCGGCCGGCCCGACACCGGCCCGCCGCGCCCTGCTCGCCCGGCGGATCCGGCTGCTGGTCGCGGCGACGATCACCTACAACGTCGTCGAGGCGGTGGTGGCGATCACCGCCGGCACGCTCGCCTCGTCGACCGCCCTGATCGGATTCGGTCTGGATTCGGTGATCGAGGTTTCCTCGGCGGCGGCCGTGGCCTGGCAGTTCGCCGGCCGGGACCCGCAGTCGCGGGAGAGGGTCGCGCTGCGGATCATCGCGATCTCCTTCTTCGCCCTCGCCGGCTACGTCACGGTCGAGTCGGTACGCGCCCTCGTCGGCGGCGCCGAGGCGGCACACTCCACCGTCGGACTCGTACTGGCCGCGCTCTCGCTGGCCGTGATGCCACTGCTGTCTTACGCGCAGCGTCGCACCGGCCGGGAACTCGGCTCCCGATCGGCGGTCGCCGACTCCAAGCAGACCCTGCTCTGCACCTACCTCTCGGCGGTACTGCTGGTCGGGCTCGGCCTGAACAGCCTCTTCGGCTGGTCCTGGGCCGACCCGGTCGCCGCGCTGGTCATCGCCGCCGTCGCGGTCCGGGAGGGGCGGGAGGCCTGGCGCGGCGACACCTGCTGCGCCGTACCGCTGAGCGCGCCGCCCGACCCCGACCCGGCCGTCGCCGCCGTCACCAGCGGCGACGCGTGCGGTTGCCAACCCGGCTGCTCCGGATGCCGGGACTGACACCCGGGCGCGGAGGCCGACCTCGGTCGGTGACCGGGCCACCGATCGGCTGCTAGCGTCAGACACCGTGACGGTTGACGATCCGGCCGACCTGCGGGTGACAGTGGACGGCAGCCTCGACGAGGTGCTGTCGCTACAGCGGTGGCTCGGCGAGCAGGACGACTTCGCCGGCCGGACCCGGTTGCTGCGGCCCGACCCGGGGCCGGGGCAGATGGGCGCGGTGCTCGACACGATCACCATCGCCGCGGGCGGCGGCGGTGCGGTGACCGCTCTGCTCGGCACGATGTCGGTGTGGATGCGCCACCGTGGCGCCAAGATCACCGCGACCGTCAAGAAGGGCAACCGGAGCGTCACGATCAACGCGGACCGGGTCCGGGCAGCGGACATCGCCCAGTTGAAGGAGATGGTGGCGGAGTTCTCCCGCACCCTGGACGAGAGCTGAGCCGGGCGATGCCGACCAGGGACCTCCGGCTCGCCGACCCGGACCGGTCCCGGGTGATCCTCGTCGGCACGGCGAACTACCGGTACGGGTTGCCGGAGATCCCGCCGGTGGCCGGCAACGTGGACGGTCTGGCCCGGGTCTTCCGCGACCCCCGGCTGGGTGGTCTCGGCGAGCAGAGCTGCCACACCCTGGTCGACCCGAGCAAGGACCGCGCGATCCGGCAGGTCGCGGCGTGGTGCCGGGAAGCCGACGACGTACTCCTCGTCTACTTCTCCGGGCACGGCCTGCTCGGCGAGGACGGCGAACTGCTGCTCGCCTGCGCCGACACCGACCCGGAGATGGCGGAGTACACGGCGCTGCCGATCAGCCTGCTGCGCAGGGCCGTACAGGCGAGTCCGGCCCGGACCAGGGTGCTCGTCCTGGACTGCTGCTACTCCGGACGGGCGATCCGGGCTCTCGGCGGTGCCGACGCCGACCTGCTGGGCCAGGTGGAGGTCTCCGGCACCTACACCCTCGCCTCGGTACCGGGCGACCTCCAGGCGCTGTTCCACGAGGGCGAGCGCTACACCGTCTTCACCGGAGAGCTGATCGCCACGCTGCGGAACGGCATCCCCGACGGAGCCCCGCTGTTGTCGGTCGACGCGGTATACCGGCACCTGCTGCGCAGGATGCGCGGCAGCGGCCTGCCGGCACCCAGGCAGGTGCACAGCGACACGGCCAGCGACCTCGCGCTCGTGCAGAACGTCGCCTACCTCGGCGCCGACCCGGTGCCACCGTCCACGGGACCGCAGGGTGATCCGTTCCGGCACGTCGACCTGCTGGTACGCCGGGCCGGCGAGGAGGGCCGGGACCGGTTCGTGCTCCGCGAGGCCGCCCGGGACCGGCGCTGGCCGGCACTGGCCCGGCTGCGCATGGCGGCCGAACTCGACCACCTCGGCGAGACCGGAAGCGCCCTGGAGACGCTCCGCGACCTCGGCGTCGACGGCGATCCGCACCAGGCGCTGAAGAGGATGCGCGAGTTCAGCTCGCTGGTGGCGGAGAACCGGATCTGGGCGGCGGAACTGGTCGACTCCTGGGACGTCGGCAGCACCGACGACCCGGAAGTCCTCTGGGGACTGATGATGGCGATCTGGTTGTCCGCGAGCGGGTTGCCGGTGCCCGACCAGACCGCCGCGGTGACCGAACTCGCCGGTCACGGGTACGCCGATCAGGCGCGCAGCGTACTCAGGGGGATGGTGCGCAGACGTGGCCTGCCGGTCTCCGACCGCCGCGCGGTACAGGCCGCGATGAAGGACCTCTGACCGCCTCAGTCGCGATCGCCGCCCAACCCGGGCAGCAGCCGGTAGACGGGCTCCTCCAGCGCCCGGTCCCGGACGGCGGCGGAGCCCGGTCCGGCCAGCGCGTTGCGGCGTTGCCGGAGCGCCTCACGCCGGATCGCCCGCATGACGTTCGACACCCCGGCCACGACGACGGCGCCGCTCATCCAGCCCACCACACTCACCCACTCGGGGCCGCCACCCAGCGCCCGCACGATCCCGGGCAGGGCGACGCTCGGGGAGAGCAGCAGAACCCCGCCGAGCAGGGCGCCCCGGACGTCGATCCGGGTCTGGGACATCGGCACCGCGTACGCCCCGGCGAACCCGGGGTGGCGCCACATCAGCCCGATGGTGTAGCCGATCGTCGACGCCGCGATCCCGGCCGCGGTCGACGCGGTCGCCAGCAGCACCACCGCCCAGCCCGGCATGGTCTGCTGCCACAGCGCGACGACGCCGACGGCCAACAGCAACGTCCACATCATTGCGGTCGTCCAGAGCCCGTGCACACTCCTCGCCGCCTGCGCTTCTTCGCGGTGCAGCACGTACCGCACCAGCGGAACGTGCACGGCCACCCCGGCCGCCACCACGGCGAGCACCGTCGCGGCCATGATGAGCGAGGACCGGTGCTCGCCGACGTCGTACCGCAGCAGCGCGCCGGTGACCGCCGCCGCGCCGAGCAGCGCCACCCAGGCCCGCCAGCGGTCGTCGCTGCGCATGCTGATCATGATCGCCACCGTCGCCGAGCCCACCAGGGTCACGGCGGAGTTCAGCAGCGCGGGCCGCAGGTCCGGCGGCATCCAGGGCGAGACGGACTCCCAGAGCAGCCCACCGGTGGCCAGGGCCAACGACAGCCCGGCCTGCACGACGGCGTCGCCACGGAACAGGGCAGCTATCAGCAGCCACGCCACCAGCACCAGCGTGCCGGTCTGGATCGCGCCACGCACCGACCCTCACCACCTTCGCGCGATGCCCGGCAGCAGCCGGTAGACCGGCTCCGACTCGACGAGTCCGCGCAGCGCCGAGGCGACCTGCGGGCTCTCCGGTGGCTCCGGACCGTACCGGTGCGAAGCGGCCCGGTCCAATATCCTGCGCAGCATCTCGCCGCCGGCCACCACACACCCCGCGCCGAGGACGAGGAGCGCAACCGTGACCGGCGCGGGTGGCCGGAGAACGTCCGGGACGGCCACCGGAATCCCCAGCATCGTCAACGCACCGGCGCCCGCCGCGGCCCAGCCGACCAGCTCGGTGTCGGCCGCTCGCCGGGTCCGCGACCACCGCCGGGCCCACGCCTTCGCGAACGCGCCGTTGCGGACGAGGATCACCACGAAGGTCGCGAGCTGCAACGCGACGACGAAGCAGGTGAAGCTGAGAAACAGCAGGCCGAGCGCGAGCCAGAGGTGTGGCGCCAGCAGACTGGCGGTGTTGACGAGGATTCCGGCCAGCGCGGTCAGCATCGCCCCCCGGCACAACCGCCGGATCGGCAGGTACGTCCCCACGGCGGCGTACGGCCGCAGCACCCGTACCTCGGCGAAGATGTGCAGCGCGATCAGCAGCAGGGCGGCGGTCAGCGCCCCCAGTACGACCCGTAGTGCCGGGTCGGGGTCGGCGAACCGGGATGCCCCGAGCGCGGCCAGCGCGAACAGCAGAGCCACCACGATGCCGCCGACACCGTCGAGGCGGCGACGCAGGCCGAACGGGATGGCGACGGCCGCCGTCACGACGACCACCCCGAGCTGATAGCTCAGCACCGCCTCCCGGTCGGCGGGCATCCATCCGACGGTCTCCTGGAGGACCAGTCCGACACCGGCCAGGAACAGACAGATGCCACCGACGCTGGCCGCCCGGTATCCGGTCCAGCCGACGAACGCCAGCAGCACCAACACGAAGCCGATCCCAAGCGACGTCCCCGACATCGGGTCTCCACGTCCTCTCGGACAGCCCACCGCGACGATGCGCTCACCCACGGCCGATCGTATCGCCCGGCAACGGTCGCCGGAGACCCCGACACGGCCGTGGAACCGACGGCTCCGGGACAGTGCCCGGTGACGGGCCCCGCACCTTCCCCACCCCGCGCCCGCCCGGGCACTGTCGAGCCGCTCAGCCGGCGCCGCCCGATCCGCTCAGCCGCTGCCGCCGTGGTCGGGACGCCGGTTGGCGCCGGTCGGATTCGCCGTACCACCGGAGTCGGTGGCCTCGAAGCTGTCTCCCGGCCTGCCGCCGGCCCGGCGTACCTCCCGCTCCGCCTCGTCGTGCGGCAGCCCGGTCGTGCCGAGCAGGTCGGTGCCGATCGCGCGGACCTGCGCGACCACCACGCTGCCGGAGAAGCCGAGACCCTGCCGGTAGGCCACGCTCGCCTGCTCGACGGCGTGGCAGACCAGCTTCGACGCCTTCGGCAGCGAACCGCGACGAAGATCGCGTTGCACCACCCTGGCCGCCTCCGCCAGCCCGCAGAGCGAGGCCACGAGTTCGGCCGGCGCCGGCTCGTCGTCGCGGAGCAGCGTCACCGCCCGCCGGGTGAGCACCCGGGCGTTGCGTACCGCCCGTTCGAGGTATTCGGCGGCCTTCACGTACCGCTGCAACGCGGCCCGCGACCGCCAGCGCAGGGGTGCGATGGTGGCCGCCTCCCTGCCCTCGGGCAGCACGTCGTAGAACTCGTCGAGCTTCTCCTCGCCACGGGTCAACGCGGCCAGCGCCTCCTGCACGCGGTCCTGGTCGCGCTCCGCGAGGCCGCGCGCCGTCCCGGTCAGGCTGTCGACGAGTACGTCGAGTGCCGGCCGAGCCACCCGCGACACCACGGTCACCGGGTTCACCGGCAGCAGCAGGGCCATCACCGCCAACGCCACGGTGCCGCCGATCAACGCGTCGATCAGGCGGGTGAAGTAGATCCCCTCGGTCGGCGGCCGCAGTGTGGCCACCAGTACCGACGAGGTGGCCGCCTGGGAGACGACGCCCGCCGACCCACCGGCCAGGATCGTCACCGTCATGGCCAGGACGGCGCCCACGCCGATCTGCCACGAGCCCGTCCCGATCAGATAGATGAGCCCGTCGCCGACGGCGATGCCGGCGGTCACCCCGAGCACCAGTTCCACCGCCCGGCGCAGGCGCTGACCGGAGGAGATCCCGAGGGTGACCATGGCCGCGATCGGGGCGAACACCGGCTGTGGGTTGCCGACCAGTTCCGCGGCCAGGAACCAGGCCAGCGCCGCCGCCACGGCGCTCTGCACCACGACGATCTCGACCGCCCGCAGTTGGCGCCACCGTTCGACCAGCGCGCCGCGAACCTTGCCGACCCGCTGGGTGCTCATCACCGTCGCCCGGACGGTCTGCGGGCCACCACAGTGCCACGATAGGAAGGAAGTACGGCGACGGCGGGCGGATCCGGCATATGCCAACCGCGGGTACGCGGAGCCCCGCCCGATCCGGTCGACTGGTGCGGTTCCGGGCGCCGGGTCGAAATCTTCGCGCCCCGCCACCGGAGGCCAACCGCCGAAGCAGCGCCCGCGCTTGAAGTCGTGCCGGACGGGAATGCTGGGGCCGACAGGCGGACGATCATGGGGAGCGAAGCGTGGGCGCGACCGGTACCGGCACCACCACGCGGACCGCCCGTCGCGCGGCGCACGGGGAGCGCGCTGCGGCGGGTACGGACGGTTGCCGGGCGGGACCACCCGAGAGCGAACCAACCGAGAGACGGATCATGGCACGGATCGTCACACCGTACGGGCGGCACTCCACCGCCGAGGAGGTCGTCGCCGGAATCGACCTGTCCGGGCGCCGGGCCATCGTCACCGGCGGGGTCTCCGGCATCGGCCTGGAGACGGCGCGGGCGCTGGCCGGCGCCGGGGCGCAGGTGACGGTGACCGCCCGGGACGACAACGCCGGCCAGGTGGCCGCCGACATCGCGGCGTCGACCGGAAACCCCGACGTGCGGGTGGTACCCCTCGAACTGACCAGCGTCTCGTCGATCCGGACCTTCGTCGACGCCTGGGACGGGCCGTTGCACATCCTGGTCAACAACGCCGGCATCATGGCCCTGCCCGAGCTGCGCCGCACGTCGCAGGGCTGGGAGGAACAGTTCGCCGTCAACCACCTCGGGCACTACCTGCTCGCCGTCGGACTGCGTGACGCGCTGGCCCGGGCCGAGGGCGCCCGCATCGTGTCGGTCAGTTCGAGTGCCCACCACCTCTCCCCCGTGATCTTCCAGGACATCCACTACCTCTCCCGCCCCTATCATCCGCAGCAGGCGTACGGGCAGGCCAAGACCGCGGTGGCGCTCTTCGCCGTCGCCGCCGGCAGGCGCTGGGCCCGGCTGGGGATAACGGCCAACGCCCTCAACCCGGGCGCCATCCCGACCGGGCTCCAGCAGTACATCGGCGGCGACCTGGGTGTTCCCGTCGATCTACAGAAGAGTCCGCAGCAGGGCGCGGCCACCTCCGTGCTGCTGGCCACCTCGCCGCTGCTCTCCGGGGTCACCGGTCGCTACTTCAACGACTGCGCCGAGGCCACCCCGGTCACCATCCAGCCCACGGACCAGGCGGAACTCGCCTCGTCCGTGGCCGACTACGCGATCGACCCGGAGAAGGCCGACCGGCTGTGGCGGATGTGCGACCGGATGGTCGGCTGACCCGGGACAGCCTGCGGTCACCGCGCTGACGGGCCGGTCAGCCTGCCCGGCCGCCGGGCCGGTCGCCGTCGTCGGACGCGGCGGCGGCGTGGCTGCCGTGCAGCATCGCCTCGATCGCCTCCACCAACTGGTCCGCGCTCCGCAGCGGTACCGGAAAACGCAGCCGGACGTCGGAGTCGTGGCCCGGATGTTCCAGCCGGAGCACGATGCCGAACCGGTCCAGCGCCAGCGGACGGACCTGGCGTACCCCGTGCAGCCGGCGTGGCGGCACCAGCCTGGACAACCGCGCGAGCGTCTCGGGGTGGTGGTCGTTGAGATGGCAGAGCAGGTCGGCCTCGCTGTCGGCCAGCGGATCGGGCCGGGCGGCGGCGAACTCCGCCGGGTCGATCGGGATGGTCGTGTCGGCGGTGACCAGTTCGGCCGTGGCCGGCTCGAGTACGGCCGGCAGCTCCGCGTCGGCGGGGGCCTCGGCCACGGTCAACCAGCCGGTGAGGGTGGCGCGGGCCCGGATCCGGTCACGAATCGGGACGGGTGCCAGATCCGTCGCCTCGACCAGTGCCGCCAGCTCGCCCGACTGGCGCAGGTGCTGGGCGAGGCAGCTTGCCGGGGGCAGCTCGACGATCAACCGTCCGGATGCCAGGCGGTGCCGTCCGATCAGCTCCGCCCGGTGTCCGGGCGTACGCAGGCTCAGCGAGCCTGCCGCGACGAGCAGCGAGTGCAGGCGTTCGGCCGGGGTCGCGGCCGGTACGGGAGCGGGCTGGTTGCCAGACATGACGCCTCCAGTTAGGTTAGGCTCACCTTACACAGGAGAGATCACGGATGAACCAGACACGCCCCAAGGTCAGACGCTCCCGCGCCCTCGGCATCCCGCTCACGCCCAAGTGCGTGCGGTACTTCGAGAACCGCCCCTTCCCGCCCGGGCAACACGGCCGCGCGCGGCGCAAGGAGAGCGACTACAAGGTCCGACTGCTGGAGAAGCAGCGGCTCAAGGCGCAGTACGACCTGCGCGAGGGGCAACTGCGGCGTGCGTTCGACCGGGCGGCGCACCGCCCCGGCAAGACCGGTGAGGAACTCCTGATCGACCTGGAGACCCGGCTCGACGCACTCGTGCTGCGGGCCGGCTTCGCCCGGACCATCTACCAGGCCCGCCAGACCGTCACCCACCAGCACGTCACGGTCAACGGCCGGCGCGTCGACCGACCCTCCGCCCGGCTGCGCCCCGGCGATACCATCGCGATCGCCGAGCGGAGCCGCGAGAAGACGCCGTTCCTCGCCGCCGCGGCCGGCGCACACGCCCCGGCACGCCCCGCGCCCTACCTCGACGTCAACCTGGCGGGCCTGACCGCCCGCCTCGACCGGCTGCCGGTCCGCGCCGAGATACCCGTCGTCTGCGACGAGCAACTGATCGTCGAGTACTACTCACGCTGACCGGCTCCGGGCGGCGCAACGGGGGCGGCACCGAACGGTGCCACCCCCGTCACGGTTGTTGCTACCTGGCCGTACAGGTCAGGGTCGGTGCGGTGTTCGTGCCGTTCCAGGAACCGTTGAACCCGAAACTGGTGCTGCCGTTGGCGCTCAACGCGCCGTTGTGACCGGCGTTCGTGGCCGTCACCGATGACCCGGACGAGGTTATCGTCGCGTTCCACGAGTTGGTGATGCTCTGGCTGTTGGGCCAGGTCCAGCCCACCGTCCATCCGGAGATCGCGGCGTTGCCGGCCCGAACGGTGACCTGGGCGCCGAAGCCACCCGCCCACTCGTTCGTCTTTGCGTACGTCGCGGTACAGCCGCCGTTGCCCGACGGCGGCGGGGTGGTCGGCGGCGGAGTGGTCGGGGGCGGGTTCGTCGGCGGCGGGTTGGTCGGCGGCGGGTTGGTCGGGTCGCCGCCACCGCCGAAGATCACGTCACTGCACAGGTAGTACGGCTGGTCGAGGTGGCTCGCCTGCCAGATGGTGTAGACGACGTGCCGGCCGGTGCGGTTGCCCGCGTTCACCTGCGCCTCGTACAGCCCGGTGGTCGGGTAGCTGCCGGTACGCAGCACCAGGTCCAGGTTGCCCCAGGTGAGCGGCTGGCGGGTCGGGTCGAAGCCCTGCTTGGTGATGTAGATCAGCATGTAGTCGGCACCGTGCCGGGCCCCGTCGGTCAGCGTCAGCGTGAAGTTGTTCGGCATCGGCTTCGCGACCCAGGCGCCGACCGCGTCGAGCGAGGCGTACAGCCCGCCCTGGGTACGGCCGCCGCTACAGAGCTGCCCGTCCGGGACGGCGGCCTGGTGGTTGCCGCCGACGTTCTCCCGGAACAGGCCGTTCCAGTTCCACATCGTGTTCGGGTTGGCCTGCCAGGCCTGGGCGCACATCGGGTCGGTCTGTGCCATGTTGGGGTTGAGGTGATCGTCACCCCAGCGCTCCCAGCACCCGTAGTTCCGGGACGGCGGGTTGGTGACCGATCCGTGCGCCGAGGCCGGGCCGGCCTGGTTGATCACGACCATCGTGAGCCCGGTGACGAGTACGGCGACCGCACCGAAAATCAGACGGCGGGCTCTTCGTGCAGCTTTCATCTGTGCTCCAGCATTCCGTCGACGCCTGCGTCGCTCGACGGGATGCCCTGGCCCACGAGGAAACACGCGCCGACACCAACGTCAACGATCTCGGAACCGCAGGCAGGACTCGTGTGCTGCCCGCGGTGGCTGGGTGGCTCCCGCGGTGAGCGTACTGGACGTATCTAAATATGTGAATCTCATTGCGGGAGTTTCCCCGGCCGGCCGCCCGGGTGGGAACCGGTCGCGCGGGCTCCGGGGCTTGTCAGATCATCCCGGCGATGTGCAATATATTGCATGCCCGTCCCCAGCCACGCGCCCGCGATCGACCGTCGACTGCTGCGCGACGACGTCTACCACCGGCTCCGGGACGTCATCGTCGACGGCAGCCTCGCACCCGGCGAGCAGCTCCGCGACGTGGAACTCGCCGCCTGGCTCGGAGTCAGCCGTACCCCGGTCCGAGAGGCGCTGCTGCGACTGGCGGAAGCGGGGCTGGTCGTGGCCCGGCCGGGACGCTCCACGACGGTCAGTTCACTGGACCTGCGCGCCGTCCGGGACGCCCGCGACGTGGTCGCGGCAATGCACGAGCTGGCCGTACGCGAGGCGGTGGGCAGCCTGACCCGGGCCGACCTGGAGGCGATGCGCGAGGCCAACCACCGGTTCGGCGCCGCGATCGAGCAGGGCGACGTCGAGGCCGCCCTGCGGGCCGACGACGACCTGCACGCCGTCCCGGTGAGCGTCACCTCGAACCGGGCGCTGACCGCCGTCCTCGAACAGTTCACCCCGGTGCTGCGGCGAGCCGAACGGCTGCGCTTCTCCTCGCTCGCCGGCCGCGCCTCGCTCGACCGACACGACGAGCTGATCCGGCTCTGCGCCGCCGGAGACGCGGACCGGGCCGCAGCCGTCGCCTTCGACACCTGGCGCACCCTGCCGACCACCGAGGAGTGACGATGGCCCTCTCCGACTTCCCCCGCCACCGGCTGACCTTCGGGCCGAGCCCGGTCCACCCGCTGCCGCGCCTGACCGCCCACCTCGGGGGCGCGTCGATCTGGGCCAAGCGCGAGGACTGCAACGCGGGGCTCGCCTACGGCGGCAACAAGACCCGCAAGCTGGAGTACATCGTCCCGGACGCGCTGGCGCAGGGCGCCGACACGCTGGTGTCGATCGGCGGCTACCAGTCCAACCACACCCGGCAGGTCGCCGCCGTCGCCGCGTCGCTGGGGATGAAGGCGGTGCTGGTGCAGGAGAACTGGGTCGACTGGCCCGACTGCGTCAGCGACCGCGTCGGCAACATCATGTTGAGTCGGATCATGGGCGCCGAGGTCCGGCTCGACCCGGCCGGCTTCGGCATCGGGTTCAAGGACTCGTGGAAGCGCGCGATCGAGGACGTACGGGACCGTGGCGGCAGGCCGTACCCGATCCCGGCGGGCGCCTCCGACCACCGGCTCGGCGGCCTCGGGTTCGCGAACTGGGCGTACGAGGTCGAGCAGCAGGAGCGTGAACTCGGCGTCTTCTTCGACACCATCGTGGTCTGCGCCGTGACCGGCTCGACCCAGGCCGGCATGATCGCCGGGTTCGCCGCCGCCGAGCAGGCCGGTGCCCGGCCACGCCGGGTGATCGGGATCGACGCGAGCGCCAAGCTCGACGAGACCCGGGCCCAGGTCGCCCGGATCGCGCGGGCCACCGCGGAGTTGATCGGCGTCACCCGGCCGCTGCGCGACGACGAGATCACCGTCCTGCCCGGGTGGGCCGGCGACCGCTACGGGATCCCGGTGGAGTCCACCCTGGAGGCGATCCTGCTCACCGGCCAGCTCGAAGGCATGATCATCGACCCGGTCTACGAGGGCAAGTCGATGGCCGGGCTGATCGACCTCGTCACCAGCGGCGAGATCCCCGAGCAGTCCACCGTCCTCTACGCCCACCTGGGCGGCCAGCCGGCCCTGAACGCCTACAGCGGCCTGTTCACCCAGACCCGTCCGGTCACCCGCTGAGGCACCCGGGTCACGCCGGCCGGACAGACCGACAACCGTGGACGGCGGGTCGGTGGTGCCAGGAACCCCGGGCTGTCAGGATCACCGCCATGGGCATCACCCGCCGTACCCTGGTCAGCGCCGGTCTCGCCGCCGCCACCGCCACCCTCGCCGGCTGCGATCGCCCCGACGGCACCGCACCCGACGCGGCGTGGAGCGGCGGAGGCAACCGGACGCGTACGACCGGGAGCGGAAGCGCGGACGTCGCCGGTACCGCGCCGACCGGTACGCCGACCCCCGGCGGCGCCCCCGGCCCGGCGGGCGCGCCGGAACCGGTGCCCGGCAACCGCCTCGGGTACGCGGCGGAGGTGACCGCCCTGCTCAAGCGGCAGCTACCCGCCACCGCGAGCACCTTCCAGCACAGCGGCTTTCCCGGCGCGGTCGCCACGGTCCTGGTCCGAGGGGTCGCCACCGTGCACACGGCGGTCGGCGAGGCGCTGCGCTACGGCGCCGGGCCGAAGCTCCTGCCGGCCGGTCAACGGGTCCCGATGCGCCCCGACTCGATCTTCGACCTCGCCTCGGTCACCAAGGTCTACACCGCCATCCTGCTGCTCCAGCAGGTGGAGCGGGGCCGGGTCGACCTCGATGCCCCGGTCCGCCGCTACCTGCCGGGTTTCACCGGTACCGGCAAGGACAGCGTCACCGTCGAGATGCTGCTCACCCACACCAGTGGCCTCCCGGTCGGCGCCAAGGTCACCGGCCTGCCGGACAACACGGCCCGCTGGAACGCCGTGCTGAGCACCCCGCTGCTCGCCGGTGCGACACCCGGCGACACGTTCCGCTATTCCAGCGTCGGTCTGATGGTCGCCGGCAAGATCGTGGAGAAGGTCACCGGCCAGCGCC
The DNA here is from genome assembly GCF_003030385.1 of Plantactinospora sp. BB1. NCBI lineage: Bacteria > Bacillati > Actinomycetota > Actinomycetes > Micromonosporales > Micromonosporaceae > Plantactinospora > Plantactinospora sp. BB1. The sequence goes on from NZ_CP028159.1 coordinate 1,000,642, forward strand.
TCGACCAGGCCCTGAAGAGCAACCTCACCGGACCGCTCGGCCTGCGCGACACCGGCTTCGTCCCCAACACCTGGCTCTCGGCCACCGCCAGGGCCACCCGGCTGGTCGCCACCGACGCCCGATCCTCCCGAGGTCTGTTGCGCGGCACCGTGCACGACGACGTCGCCAACCACCTCGGCGGGATCGCCGGACACGCCGGCATCTTCGCCTCCGCCACCGACGTCGCCGCGATCGGCCAACTCCTGCTGGGCGGCGGCAGCTACCGGGGTACCCGGATCCTGGCCGCCGAGACCGTGGCCCGGATGCTGCGCAACCACAACGCCGGCAAACCGGCCGTCGACCCGGACCGCCCGCACCGCAGCTCCGCGCACGGCCTCGGCGTGGTCCTCGACCAGCCCTGGTTCATGGGCCGGCTCTCCTCCCCGCGCACCTTCGGCCACACCGGTTTCGCCGGCCCCTCGCTGCTGGTCGACCCCGCCCGCAAACTCGTGCTGGCCCTGCTCACCAACCGGGCCCACCCCAACTGGAGCTGGGCGGACCCCGATCCGGTACGCGCCGCCGTGGCGGACCTGCTCGCCCGGTCCGTGAGGTGATCGGCAGGTCCGTGAGGTGATCGGCGGGTCCGGCGCAACCCGGCCGGTACCCGCCAGCGCCCGGGACCGCCGCACGCCCACCGGACGCGACGCGGCGGCCACGGTACCCGGAGGTGCCGTGGCCGCCACGTGGTCGGGTCGGAGCCGTCGTCACCGCCGGGGCGGGATGGCGACGCCCTTGCGATAGTTCTTGCCCCGACCGTCCGGACGGTAGTTGTTCTCCACGTTGCCGGCCGCGTCCACCGAGAACCAGTGGATCCTGGTGCCGTACCGCACGGTCAGGGTCTCGCCGCCCTCTCGGATGCCGGCCGAGCCGTAGAGCGTGGACGAGTACGTCGGCTTGCGGCCGTCCAGGGTGTAGAAGACCGCTGCCGGCTCGCTCACCTCGAACCTGACGTCCACCATCCCGGGCGTGGCGCTGCGGGTGACCGAGAGGCCGCTCTCCGGCCGCCTGCGGTCGGTGTCGAAGTCCCGGGCCACCCGCATCAGCTCGACGAGTCCGTTGGCGAACTCCATCGTCTCGTCGTGCGCTTCGGCCCACTCCGGCTGGAACGAGGTGCCGACCTCGAAGTTCCAGGCGTAGATGCCGTACCTGTACCAGAGCATGTCGCCGGAGTTCCCGGCGGCCGAGTAGAGCACGTCGGAGATCGGGCCGGTACGGGCCGGCGTGACCGCCATGTTCCGGTGCCGCTTGATCGAGGTGAGGATCCGGGACGAGGCGCCCCAGAAGAACGACTCCTCGCCGAGGGTCGGCCGGGGTGCCGAGATCCGGCCCGGCGTCGCGTACGCGCCCGGCGACCACATGAAGTAGTTGCCGGAGGAGTGCAGGTTCATCGAGAACTTGATGTTCGGTCGGGAGGCGAGCCAGTCGAGGTTCCGGTTCTCCGGCTCGGACAGCTCGCCGGGTCCCGCGTAGGTGCCGCTGGTGCAGCTCGACGAGGCGCCCGAGTAGCCGTCGAAGAGGCTGTACTCGGTGTAGTTCCGGTTGTTGTCCACGCCCCAGGAGTTGCGGCCGAGAGCGTCCGCCGACCCGGTCTGCGGGCAGTGGTTCGTCATGTTCTTGCGCTGCGAGTTGAAGTCGTAGAACGAGTAGTGCCCGCCGTCGGGGTTGATCGACGGCGCGATCCAGATGTCGAGGTTGTCGAGCAGGTCCCTGGTCTTGCGGTCGTGACCGTAGTTGCGCAGCAGCCGTTCGGCGGTCTCGATCGTGACCAGCGGCGGCACCCACTCCCGGGCGTGCTCCTGGGCGTACGCGAGGACACCCAGTTTCCTGGTGCTGCGGTCCTTGCCGATCCTGATCGCGTACACCGGATGCGGGTCACGCGAGACGCTGGCCGGCGCGCTCAGCCCGTCGGTCAGCGGCGTCGAGGCGGCCGGCGCGACCACACCGGCGCCGGTGTCGCCCCGGTAGGTGTAGGCGACGACGAGCGATCCGGCGGTGGCGTTCAACGCCGCGACGACCTCGGCGGCGGTGCTGGTGACCGCGCCGGAGGCGTCGGTGCCGAGGCTGACCCGGATGGCGTTGCCGGTCACCTGCACCGACAGCGTCTGGTCGGCGGCGCCGGGGTCGGCGAACTCGACGGTGATGTCGTTGCCGCCCTCGTGTCCCCACGCCTTGGAGTCGACCGCGACCCGGCTCGGGTTCGCGCTGCCGAGCACCGCCTGCGCCTTACGCCGGTAGCCGTTCGTCTTGTACGGCAACTCGACGATCTCGGCCAGCCTCGGGTACTGCTCGGCGAGCTGGTGGATCCGGTCGTAGAGTTCGGTCGGGGTCAGGTAGCTGGAGACGAAGTCCTTCTGGTAGCCGGGGCCTTCCGGGTTCTCCCTCGGGATGGGCAGCCACTGGTTCACCTTGGCCACCGCCACGTCGCCGCTCGGGCTGGTGATCTGGATGTAGTTCGGCCGGGCCGTCACCGTCGAGGCGCCACGGTGGTAGAGGTACACCCCGGCGTCCACGAAGCGGGCGATGGTCTGGGTGCCGCCGGAGCCCATCGGCGTACCGGGGCCGCTGTCCCGGGTGACGGTGAGGACGTCGGTGGCGGTCTGCCCCTGCGCCCACTTCGCCTCCACCGACAGCACCTGGTCGGTGCCGGAGGTGTAGTAGTCGGCCCGGATGATTTTGACGTCGGCGGGCGCCTGGGCGCCCCGGCGGGACTGGGTCTCGCGCAGCGCCTCGTTCTCGGCCGTGTGGGCCGCGATGGTCGCCTCGCGCTCGGCGATCCGGCGGGCCGAGTCGGCGGGGGTGAAGAGTACGTCGCCGAGCCGGTAGCCGCCGGCCCGCAGCGTGGCGACCTCGTTCGGGGTGACGACGGCGTGCACCACGATGCCGCTCGCGGTGCGGCTCACGTGGTGGTCGAGGTCGACGCCGGTGGCGACCAGCCTGTCCAGCTCACCGCTGTCGGCGAGCAGGACCTCCACGACGCTCGCCGCCTCGCCCGCGAGCCGGCCGAGATCGAGGTGTTCGCGGGTGTCGGAACCGGCTGGGGTCGGGGTCGGCGCGCCAGCCGTGGCCGGGCTGACCAGGAGCAGGCCGGCGAGGGCGGCCGACGCGGCGACGAGGACGCGGCGACGCCAGCCGGAGCCAGGAAGATCTGACATGGCGTTGCAACCTTTCTGCGCAGTTCTCCCCTTGCGGGGCCGGCCGTCGGGGACTCGACGGGCCGCTGGATGACACGCAGGATGCAACAGCCACCTGGAGCGGCGGCGCTCGTTGCCTACTGCCCGGGCTGGATAATCTTGAAGCCGTCGTGATCGTTCTGTCAATCACCGACCACAGAGGAACGGTTACGCTCCGTCAGCTCGCTCAGCACCGGCCCGGCTGGGCAACGTTCCGGAAAAACTGAACCGGCCCAGGACGATGTCCTGGGCCGGGTCAGACTCGACTGTCGGTCTTGCCGATCAGGCGATGTTGATGTCGCTGCACCACATGTAGGCCTGGTCGAGGTGCGACGCCTGCCAGATCACGAAGAGGATGTGGTGTCCCGTGCGTCCCGAGGTCGAGACGTTGAACGAGATGTTCTGGGCGGGCGCGTACCGGCCGGTCGTGGTGATCAGGTCGAGGTTCCCCCAACCGAGGCGCTGGGTGGCCGGGTTGAACCCCTGCTTGGTGACGTAGACCCGGAAGTAGTCAGCGCCGTGGCTGGCCTGGTCGTAGAGCTGGACGGTGAAGCTGCGGCCGACGTTGGTCGTCTTCCACGCTCCGGGCTGGTTCAGGCTGTTGTTCCTGGAGAGGCCGTTGCTGCACAGCTGGCCGTCCGGGGTACTGCCCTGGAAGTTGGCGCGCAGACCGTCCCGCAGCGCGCTCATCCAGTTCCACATGGTGTCGGGGTTGGCCTGGAACGCCTGGTAGCACATCGGGTCCTGTTGCTGCATGGCCGGGTTGGTGTGGTTGCTTCCCCAGGCCTGCCAGCACTTGTAGGCGCGAGATGCCGGGTTGACGATGGTGCCGTGAGCTTGGGCCGCTCCGGTCCAGGCCAGCGAGCCGGCCACCATGGCGAGCACCAGGACGAGCGCTCGGAGGGACTGGTGGGCGGCGGACCGGGGTCGCCGGCCAGACTGGTCGTGGTGGTGTGAACGCACTGTGCATCCTCCTTCATCGGCGCTCAAGATCCGTCTGGGAGCGCTTCCAGAAGTATTACAGCTACGAAACGAAATATCAACGATCGTCTATTAGTGCCGCCGGGAGTCCAGTTCGCCGGAGTCGCCGCTAGTGCAGCCTAGTTTGTTGAGTTGCGACGGTCTGTGGCGATCCGGCGAGCAGCGACGCTGCCAGACATAACCCCAGGTCACAGCCGACTACCACCATCGCCGGAGCACCTGGACCCGACCCCGCGCGAGGAAAATCCCGACGCGGCGACCATCCGACCGTACCCTCCCGGCCGCTGCCGCGCTCGGCTGGCCGAGCCTCGTCTGCTACCCACGGTCACCCCTGGGGGCGGGACGTGCGCCGGAACTCGTACTGCCGCTGGAGTGCACCGTACTGCACGAACCGGTGCTGGAGCGTCGCGCCGTTGCGCTCCAGGAGCCTCGTCGATCGCTCGTTGGCGTCCTGGGTCACCGCAATGAGGATCTCCTCTTCCATGTGCGAAAAGAACCATTCGACCAGGGCGTTGATCGTCGCCGATGCCAGGCCGCCACCCCCGAACGACGGCCGCAATTGATAGGAGATCTCCCACTGTCCCCAGGCTGCATCGAGATGCGCCGATCTGCGGCGTCCGGGATGGCGAGCGGGGTTATGCTCGCCGCAAAATCCTCCGGAGGGCAGGGGCGCGGATGCGGGTCGGGATCTCCGGGACACACGGGACCGGGAAGACGACGCTGGTCGAGGCACTGTGCGCGCACCTAGCGGGGCACGTCGCGGCGGACGAGCCGTACTACCTGCTGGAGGAGGAAGGATACGAGTTCCAGTTTCCACCGTCGCTGGAGGACTATCGGGCGCTGCTGGTCCGTTCGGTGCGGAGCCTGCGCTCGTCGTCGCCGTCGCCGTCGCCGCCGCCGTCGGGGATGATCTTCGATCGGACGCCGTTGGACTACCTCGCATACCTGGCCGCGACCGGCGCCGACCCCTCGGAGGAGGCCGACGTCAGCACGCTCCGGCCGGCCTTCGCGAGCCTCGATCTGCTGGTCGTCACGGTCGTCACGCCCGAGACGGAAGAGGTACTGCCGGCGGCGGAGTTGCCCGGCCTGCGTTCTCGGATGAACGACGCGCTGCTGGAACTGGCCTACGACGATCCGCTGGATGCCTGGGCGGAGACACCGATCCTGGAGCTGACCGGACCGCTCGACGGTCGACTGAATGTGGTCCTCGCCGCCCTCGGCCAGGCCCGGCGACCGAGTCCGGACCGGGTGTAGCGGAAGGCTGGGACCAGCGGCAACGCCCCGGAAAATCGGCCGGCGGGGTCACGCCGGCTCGGCGAATCCAGCGGCCTCCCGTCGGCGTACGGTCCGGGTCGGCGGGCGCGGCAGGTGCCGGTGCGGTGGATGCTCCGGCCGGTACCGGGACAGCTGGCCCAGCTCGCTCGGAAGCCTGCGGTGCAGGATCGCCCGGTGCAGGGCGGTCAGCTCGTCGCCCGGCTCCATCCCGTACCCGGTGATCAGTGCGACCCGCGCGCTCCGGTAGGCGGCGAGCGCCCCCGCCAGGTCGCCACCGCGGTAACAGGCGACCATGAGCTGCGCCCAGGCGCGCTCTCGGTGCGGATGGTCGCCGAGAAACTCGTGCAGCATCGCCCGAGCCGCCTCGTACTCTCCCGTCCGGACCAGCAGGTCCGCGTACTCCTCGGTGGCGGCGAACCGCTCCGCCTCCAGTACGGCGGCGCGGGCGGCCAGCGGGCCACCCTGCGGCACGTCCTGCAACGGCGCTCCCCGCCAGTACCCGACGGCGCGGCGCAGGTGTCCGCCCGCCCCCGCCAGATCACCGGCCTGGGCCGCGCGCCGCCCCTGCGCCAGCGCGGCCTGGAAGCTGGTCACGTCGAGGGTGAACCGGACCCGGGCCGGCGGGACGATCCGCCAACCAGAATCGTCACGTACCAGGTCGGCGCGGTCGGCCAGCCACGCCCGCAGCCCGGACAGGTAGGTGCGCAGGTTGGCCGGTGCCGATCGTGGTGCCGCCCGGCCCCACAGTTCGGCCGCCAACCTGGTACGCGACACGGCGCCGCCGTCGAGCAGCATCAGGGCGAGGATGCGGCGCCGGTTGCCGACCGGCGCCGTAACCGGCTCCCCGTCCTGACGGATGTCCAACGGCCCCAACAGTCCGACCGCGAGTTCCACCGCGACCGCTCCCTCCCCCGTTGCCGCAGAGCACCGTCCGTTCAGGATCACACGGGGGGCGTGGAAGAAGCGTGGAAGGGACGTGGAGCCGCCCCGATAACATCAACAAGTTCCACTGCCGGGCCGAGAAGCCGTCGAAGTGCGAGGTCGCGATGCTGTTGGTTTCGGTGCTGGGACCGCTGCGGGTGCTGCGCGACGGCGTCCCGGTCCGGCTCGGGCCGCGACAGGTCGAGGTGCTGTCGATCCTGCTGCTCAACCGGGGTACGTCGGTGCCGGCCAACCGGATGGTGAACCTGCTCTGGGGCGACGCGGTTCCGCCCGGCGCGCCGGCCACGCTGCGCAGCCACGTGTCGCACGTACGCCGGGCGCTGCGGGCGGACTCCCCCGGCGCCGCCGGCATCATCGGTGGCGCCGGCAACGCCTCCGGCCGGGGGTACCGGCTGGACCTGGCTCCGGAGCGGATCGACGCACACCGGTTCGAGCAGGAGTACGCCCGGGCCCGGCAGCTCCTGCGGGCGAACGACACCGAGGCGACGACCCGGGCGGTGGCCGTACTGCACGACGCCCTGGGACTCTGGCGTGGCCCGGCCTTCGCCGACGTGGCCGACCGGCCGTTCGCGCTGAACGAGGTCGCCCGACTCGACGCACTGCACCGCTCGGCCCGGCTCGCCCACGCCGAGGCGCTCGCCTCGCTCGGCCGGTACGGCGAGGTGGTCATCGAGCTCTCCGGTGTGGTGGCCGAGGAGCCGTACGACGAGGGGTCGCGCCGGCTGCTCGCCGTCGCCCTCTATGCCGAGCAGCGGGTCGACGAGGCCGCCCAGCTCTGCCGGGCCGGTCTGCTCCTGCTGCACCAGCGCGGCATCGACGCTCCGGGCCTCCAGGAGTTGCAGCGTCAGATCCTGCGGCGTGACGTGCCGCTGCACCGACCGCCGCACCGACGGCCGGGCAGCGCCGCCGGCACCGCTCCGCCGGTCCGGGACCCCGCCGCGAGCGGACCGTCGCCGACCTCCGCCACCGCGCCGGCTCCGGCCACCGGGCCAGCGCCGGTCGCCGGGCCAGCTCCGGCCACCGGGTCCGTTTCGCCGAATCGACCGGATCGCCGGGGCGCAGCCGGCGCAGCCGAGACCGACGGACGGGGGCCGGCCGGGTCGGTCGCGCCGCATCTGCTGCCGCCGGACCCGGCCCGCTTCGTCGGCCGCGAGGCGGAACTCGACGACATCCGGCGCCGGCTCGACGACCTGACCGACCGGGCCGAGATCATCGTCATCACCGGGCCGCCGGGGGTGGGCAAGTCCAGCCTGGCGATCCGGGCCGGGCACGCGGTGACGGAGCGGTTTCCCGACGGCCAGTTGTACGTCAACCTGCGCGGCTTCGACCAGACCGGCTCGGCGCTCGGCCCCGGTGAGGCGATCCGGGGTTTCCTCGACGCGCTCGGCGTACCGCAGCAGCAGTTTCCGGTCACCGAGGCGGCCCAGGCCGGCCTCTACCGGGCGAGGCTGGCCGGCCGGCGGATGCTGGTGGTGCTGGACAACGCCCGCGACGCCGACCAGGTACGCCCGCTGCTCGTCGGGTCGCCGGGCTGCGCCGTACTCGTCACCAGCCGCAACCAGCTCGCCGACCTGGTCGCCGCCGAGGGAGCGCATCCGCTCGGCCTGGATCTGCTCTCCGAACCGGAGGCCCGGCGGTTGCTGGCCCGTCGCCTCGGCGACCGGCGGGTGGCCGACGAACCGGTGGCGGTGGCGGAGATCGTCAGCCGGTGCAGCCGGCTCCCGCTGGCGCTGGCGATCGTGGCCGCCCGGGCGGCCGGCAACCCGCGCTTCCCGCTCGAATCCTTCGCCGACGAGCTGCGCCACGCCGACCAGGGTCTGGACGGGTTCCGGGCGGCCAGTCCGGCCACCAACATCCGTACCGTCTTCTCCTGGTCCTACCACACCCTCAGCCCGGCGGCGGCCCGGCTGTTCCGGCTGCTCGCCCTGACGCCCGGCCCCAGCATCACCGCGCCGGCCGCGGCGAGTCTCGCCGCCGAGCCAGTCGACCGGCTCCGACCGGTCCTCGCCGAGCTGGCCGCCGCGCACCTGGTCGCCGAGGTGGCCCCCGGCCGGTACGCCTGGCACGACCTGCTGCGGGCGTACGCCGTCGAGCTGGCCGGCGGCGACCCGGCGGAGGAACGACGGGCCGCCGAACGCCGGCTGCTCGACCACTACCTGCACACGGCCCGCGCCGCCGACCGGCTGATCTGGCCGCAGCGGGACCCGATCGCCATCGCGCCACCCGGCGACGGGGTGGCCCCCGAGCGGCTCGCCGATCAGCAGTCGGCGCTGGCCTGGTTCGCCGCCGAGCACGCCGTACTGCTGGACGTGGTGGCCCGGGCGGTCGACACCGGATCCGACGCCCCCGCCTGGCAGCTCGCCTGGACGCTGGTGAACTTCTTCGACCATCGTGGACACTGGGACGACTGGTTGGCCACCGTCGGCCGGGTGATGCCGGCGCTCGACCGCCTCGGTGACCGGTCCGCCCAGGCGCACGCGCACCGGCTCCTCGGTGCCGCGTACGTGCGGTTGCAGCGCCACGACGACGCGCGGGCGGCGTACCGGCGGGCCCTGGACCTCTTCGGCGAACTCGGTGACACCGTCGGCGAAGCCTTCACCCACCGCAGCCTGGGCTGGCTGGCCGAACGGCAGGGCGATCCGGCGGGCGCGCTCCGCAGCGACCTGCGGGCGCTGCGGTTGTTCCAGCAGGTGGGTCACCTGGACGGGCAGGCCAGCGCGCTCAACTCGGTCGGCTGGTGTCAGGCGTTGCTGGGCCGGCACCGCGAGGCGATCGAGCACTGCGAGCAGGCGCTGCTGCTGCATCGCAAAAACGGCAACCGGGGCGGCGAGGCCAGTGCGCTGGACAGCCTCGGCTACGCCCACCACCTCCTCGGCGACCACGGCGCGGCGATCGGCTATCTGCGGCAGGCGGTCGCGCTGTGCCGGGAACTCGGCCAGTGGACGCAGGAGGCGGAATCCCTGCACCGCCTCGGTGACGCCCAGTACGCCACCGGAGCCGTACCCGAAGCCAGGGTGGCCTGGCGGGCGGCGCTCGCCGTTCTCGACCGCCTCGGCCGTCCGGAGGCCGAGACGGTCCGGCACAAGCTCGACCGCGAACCTTTTCGGCGGGAGCCGTAGCGGATTCCACTGCTCAACTTGATGAGGAAAAGCATCCATTGATGTTGGTCGAAGCATTGCCGAAAAGGTTTTCGTCCGTCATGGTGTGATGTGAGACCCGCGACCGCGCATCCGGACCGCCGGGTGCCGACAGCGCCCCGACGACGACACAGCCCGGTGACCGCCCCCATCGGACCGTCTCGTCGCCGGTGCCCGGTCGCTGCCTCCAGGACGCCGGGGAGTGTCGAGGCAGATCTGCCACACCGTCCCGCCTCCGCCACCTCCGGCCCGGACAACGGAAGGACGAACGAGATGGCAACCGAACAGAGGCGACCACCGACGCGGTCGAGACGCCGTGGCTGGCGCATCGGCCTGGCGATCGGCGTGGTGGTGGCGACCGTCCTCGCCGCGGCCACCGTCGCACCGCCGGCCGCGTCCGCCGCCCCGCCGAACGGGACCGTACGCGTCTTCTGGCTCAAGCCCGCCGACGTGGCGTACGACCAGCGCTATCCGGACGGCATCGCCAACGTGATGCGCGAGGCGCAACGGTACTACCGGCAGGAGCTGGGCCGGACGTTCCGGCTCAACGACCCGGTGGTCGAGGTCGTCACCGGCGACCAGCTGCGCACCTGGTACGAGAACACCCCGGCCTGCGGCGCGAAATACTGGTGGACCGTCTGCAATATGCAGGCCGAGCTCAGGCGCAAGTTCGGGCTCGGCGCACCCGACAGCCGCTGGATCAACGTCGGCGAGATCAGCGCCGAGGGTGAGGGCGCCGGAGGCGGCGGCGGCAACGGCTGGGTCATCCTCAGCGGCCACGACGCCGACGGGGCGGCGGGCATCAACGGCAACATGAACCGCTGGTACGGCGGCATGGTGCACGAACTCGGCCACGCCCTGGGCCTGCCGGACTCCACCTACACCGACGGCACACCGATGTCGGCGTCCTTCTACAACTACCCGAACACCCACTTCAGCCAGGCGCAGAAGGACAGAATCCTCAACGGACGGTACGGCTCCTTCCTCTCCTGAGAACGGGGATCGAGACGGTACGCGGGCGGTGCCGCCGCCCCGAGCGGCCGAAGCCCGACGCGCCGCTCATCGACGAGGTGAAGCCGATCCGCAGAGCCGACGCACGTCACGAGCCCGCCCCCGGTCCGATCCCGGAGGCGGGCCCGCTCGCCAGGTCGATTCGGCTTTAATGGTCCCGTGCCGACGCGCCGTACCCCGATCGTGGCGTACCTCGCCGCAGCCGCTGCCCTGGCCGCCACCGCTGCCCTCGTCGTCGCCGCGGCGCAGGCGCCCGGCTGGCTCGCCGCGCGCCGCGACGCCGCCCCGGCCGAAATCGTTCCTGGCCAGGTGCGGAACCCCTGGCTCTGGCAGGCGACCGTCGACCAACATCCGGTCGGGCCCGCCTCGGTGCTCTTCTTCACCGCGAACACCCGCTATTTCGAGTCCACCGGTGTCGTGGTCGGCCGGGACGGCGGCTACCGGCTGCTGCCGATCAACATCGGCGAGGAGCACGGACTCCTCTCACCGGACGGCCGCTGGTATCTGCGTCCCGGCACCGGCGGCCTGCTCGACCTGCGCAGCGGCGACGAACGGCGTACCCACCCGCCGGGGTTGCACCCGCTGGCCTGGTCCCCGGACGGCAGGTCGGTCGTCGCCACCCGGAACAACGACGACCAGGTGATCACGTACGGGCCGGACAACCGGCAGCTCAACGATCCGGCGAAGCCGGACGACCTGCTCGTCGTCGACCCGTGGAGCGGGGTGCAGCGGGTACTGCCGGTCGGCGTCTTCGCCAGCCACAGTGCGGCGGCCTGGTCGCCCGACGGCTCGGCGCTGGCGGTGACCGGCCCGGCGGACCCGGCCGCGCAACTGGCCGAGCGGGAGCGGCTGGTGGTGGTCGACCCGGTCAGTGGCGCGGTGCGCTGGCGGGTCGAGTTGGGCGAGCGGCAACGGCTCGCCGGCCGGGCCGCCTGGACACCGGACGGCGGGCGGATCGCCCTGCTGACCCACGACGGCTGCACGACCCGCTGCGCAGACATCGCCGAGACGCTGCGCCGCTCGTGGCGGATCGAGTTCCTCGACGCCGCCACCGGCCGCCCGGCAGGCGCCCCGGTCCCGGTCACCGGCTCGGCCACCGAACTGGTCTCCTGGCGCGGCACGGACCCGGTGGTGGAGCGACAGTCGCCGGAGGTGGACCACGAGAAGCGGCAGACGGCGCTCGCGGCGGTCACCGCAGGCGGCGCGGAGCAGGTGCTGCTGACCGCCCCGGCCGGGGTCAGCGACCTGGAGGTACCCGGTGACCTGCTGGTCCGGGCCGCGTTCGGCGGTTCGGATCCGCGTCCGTCCCCGTTCGCCGCGCCGCCGTGGCTGATCGCCGCCCTCGCCGTGGGGCTGCTGCTCGCCGTCCTGGTGCTGCTGCGCTGGCGGCGCCGGAGCGCAGCCGCGATGCGCTCGATCGACTAGCCGACCGCGTACGCCCTCCCGTCGGCGCGGACCGCGATCCGGCCCTGCGGGCTGACTCCCCCGCACTCCCCGGGAGAGTCGGTCATCTTCGGGTCGACCGTCAGCGTTTGATCGACTATCCGGCTGCCTGTCGGGTCGGTCAGGTCCACGGTCACCTCGACCGGGCCGGGCGGCATGTCGGGAATCTCGACGAAGCCCGACTCCTCGCCCGTCGGCTCCGCGCGCGCGGCACAGACGGAGTCAGACGCGTTCCCGGTGCAGGTTTCGTCCGCGATCCGGGAACTCGGCTGCAGGATGACCGGCCGCGTCTGGCAGGAGTCGTTCCAGCACACCGTCAACTCCCCTGTCTCCACCCGTCCCGCGACCGCCGCGTCGACGGTGACGCCGATCCCCTCAGGGACACCAATCAGATGGCACGTCTTCTCTCCGCTGCCGGAGCAACCCGCCAGGGCCATGACCAGCAACGTCGCGGCCAGCAGTGGTCTGCCGCTCGGCATGGGCACTCCAATGCGTTCAGTACCGGGAATTGACGACACCGCTGCCCGGGTATCGTCGCAGACGGTTCCAGATCATCGACGTTTCCGTCCGGGCAAGCACATCCCCGGGCTGGTGCCCCGTCTTTGACAGGTTGATCGGGTAACCCGATGCTTCCAGGCAACTCTGAGCCGGCGATCTCCTGACGTCGGGTGGGGAGCGGGGTGGTGATACTCGCCGAGGAGACTGTCGAGCTGCCCCGCTTGTGCGCCCACCCTCCCGGGCTGCCGAACCCTGGTCTCGCCCGGCCGGTCGACGGCGAACCGCAGCACGCCGTCGACAACCCCGGTTTCCGTGCCCCGCCTGTGCACCCAGCTCGACAGTCTCCGCGCCAACTACCCCTGGCTCCGCCGCCGGGTCGCTCCTGTGGTTGCCGGCTGTCCGCCCAGCGATGCCGCTGCCACGTCACGTCACGTCACACGGCCTGCAACGGTGATCCGGATAGCGGATTACCGAGACGACCGCAAAGACCGGAAGACAGCTCGCCAAAAGACGCCCCACACCAAAGGGCTTGCCCAATCAACCTTCAAAGACGAGGCACTAGCTGTCACGCCAGTGGACCCGGGTCGGGCGGAGGCCGGTGGCCGCGTACTCCAGGGCAGCGTCGCGGACCGCGCCCGGGGTCACGCTGGCCAGCTTCGGACCGCAGGTGATCGGATCGCCGCCGTAGTCGAACTCGATTCGTTCCACCTCGGCCGGCCATGACGGCAACTCCAGCTCGTAGCCCAAGCTGGGGTGAGGTCCGGCCCAGTAGAGGAATCCTCGCATTGGATGCCCGAGCCCCAGCTGCAACGACGGCAGCCCCGGCTGCCCGCCCGGCCGGAAACCCGGCTCCAGAAACCTCGGCGGATACAGTCCTACCACCTGCGGCCCGGTCGAGATCACCGCCAGTCCGGCCAGCAGGGCATCCAACTCGGCAACGTCGCCCACCGCCCGCCATCTGCTCGACCCCCACCCCACCGCCACCATCACCCGGCGGCTCCCGCGTCCACCGAGGACGCCCCACCACCGCCCGGCCGGGCGGGTCGGGGCAGGTCGCCGAGCCGGCCGGCCAGGACCAGCCGCTCGTAAGCCCACCGCCACTCGTCGCACCGGCTCCGGCCACAGCGCACGCAGACTCCGAGGTCGGGATCGTTGGCGTGCGTCCGCATCGTGTCCCGAAAGTGCGCCGCCATCTCGTCGGAAACCTCGACGGCCGCAGACGGCCGATCAACCGGTCGGTCCGTCACCGCCGACCACCACCAGCTCGACCGGGTACGCCCACCAGCGCCCCAACCGCAACACCACCCCACCCCGCCCTCCGGGCGGCTCCCGCGAACCAGGACACCTGTGCCTCCCGACGTCGTCCTTACCTGTCGACTGGATCGGCACCGAGGCGGGCGGGGTCGGTCAGCGCGACGTACATCGCGGAAACCGGTGGCCACAGCACCCGCCCCGGGCCGTAGCTGGATCCTGCGGGTCGGATTGGGCTGCGAGAATGACGCGTTGTTGGTGCGATATATACGCAAAGCTCATTGGTTCGATAACCTCGTCGGGTATCTGCCCGACGCCAACCGGCAACCCTCGTGGGGGTCCTGACATGTCCAGCAAAGCCCCGCCAGCCTGCCGCCGGTGTGGCACGCGGCTGGCGAAAGACAATCGCACGAGAGTCTGTCGGCGTTGCGGCGGCGAGGCCAGCAGTTACCTTTTCGCGCCGCCACCATTGCCCTCCGGGTTCTGGCGGGCGAGGGAGCTACGCGATGCTTTCGCCGAGCGCCACATCGGCCACGTGATCAGGGCGTACCGGCATCATCCCCACCACGGGCCACGACCGCTGCCCCAGGACCTCGTAGCTGGCTGGATGAACCTGTCGCAGGCCCAGCTCAGCCGTCTGGAAAACGGGCCAAGGCTACGCGACCTCGATCGGCTGGTCGACTGGGCGCTGCTACTCGGCATGCCTGCGGAGATGCTCTGGTTCGTGCTGCCCAGCAGTGCGCCAGCACAGCCCCATCCTGGTCCGGACGACATCGCGCTTCCGTTTGTGGACTCGCTCCGTGCCGTCGATCGAGAGGTCGGCGGCGCTCACCTTTACGCGACAGTCGCAGCCCACCTCGCTCAGTACCCGTCCGCGCTTCAATCGACCGGTGCAAGTTCACGAACGCACCCCCGACCAGCATCTGTAGCCTCCCTTGCCGAAATGGCGGCCTGGATGGCGTTGGAGAGCGGCGCCAGGACGACGGCCCACAGGCATCTGTCCTACGCGGTCGCCACCGCCGTCATCAGCGGCGACAGCCAACTGGCCGCTCAGGTCTGTGCGAGTCTCAGCCACTTCACCCACCAGGATGGCAACGCGCTGGATGCGGTGGCACACGCCGACGCCGGGCTGGTACATCTCCGGAAGGCGCCACCGCACGGCCCTCTTGAGGCTCGGCTACAGGCAGTCCGCGCGTCCGGGTTGGCCGCAGGCGGCCGCCCCGTCGAGGCCGTAGCGGCGATCACCGCCGCCGAGAGAGCATTCCAGGGCACATCTGCCCCCTCCTCACGCTGGTTGAGCCCGTTCGACGAAGCATCCCTCGCCGCGGAGGCAGCCCGGTGTTTTCTCCAGATAGGCGACTTCGCCGAGGCGGCCCGACGACTACACCAGGCCCTCGCAGGTCGCAAGCACGGTCACGTACGTAGCCGTGCGCTCGCCCAGATCACGCTTGCCACGGCCCTGCTTGGCCAAGGGCGGCCGGACGAGGCGTGCGCTCTTGTCCGCGAGGTGCTCGCAAGCACCACGAACCTCGGCTCGGCAGTACTCCTCGACCGGCTGAAACACGTGGCGTTGCTGCTCAGGTCCCACACCGAGCGATGCGGCGACGTTCCGGAGTTGATCGAGCGGCTTCGACAAGCTGTGCTCGACCGGGCGTGGATCGGCACCACCGGGGCCTTGCATGAGCTGCCAGCGGTACGTCGGTCGCGATGACCAGCGAAGAACGGCCACTGTACGAACGCGACCGGGCAGCCTGGCGTGAGCACCTCGCCGAGGGTAACTCCAGGCAGGCCCGCAAACGGGTCGGCGCGGACGCCCTCATCCGGAACGGTCGGGGTGAGATCCTGCTGGTGGATCCGAGTTACAAACCAGACTGGGATCTCCCGGGCGGCATGGCCGAGCAGAACGAACCACCGCACCAGGCTGCCGAGCGTGAACTGCGGGAAGAGTTGGGTCTCGAACTCTCGCTCAACACGATGCTGGTGGTCGATTGGGTCGCACCGCACGGCCCCTGGGACGACAGCCTCATGTTCGTCTTCGACGGCGGCATCCTCGACGATCGACAGATCGCTTCGCTCCATGTGGCGGATCCGGAGATCAGGGCGTTCGAGTTCGTCTCCGTGGACCAGGCGGCGACGTTACTCAGGCCGTACGTCTGGAAGCGGCTCGATCGGGCACTGGCCGCCGGCACCGACGGCACGGCGGGCTACCTGCATACGTCGGTGCACGACTGGCTATCCGGATGACGACGTGTTGTGCGAGCTGGGCAGTCACGGCCCGGCACACCGGTGACCGCGCCGGCTGACGTGTTCGGGACAGCTCGGCGATACCCGTCCGGCTCTCCGTTCGACGATGATGGCCCGGTGGCTGACACGTACTCGTATACCGACGCCGTACGTCTGCTCGGCGGCGGGCGCAGCCGGGTCGTCACCGCCCTGGACAACCTGGCCGGGGGGCTGCTGCTCGGCGGGTCGCTGCTGGTGCCCGGACTGCTCGCGCTCTTCGATGCCAAGGCGGAGTTCGCCCGGCTGAGCCGGGAACTGGTCGGCAAGGCCAGCGAGCAGTGGCACGGGCTGGGCAGGTACGACCGTACCGAGCGGCTGGCCGCCGCGCACTCGGTGCTCGTGGTCACCGCCTATTTCGAGGCACTGGCCGAACTCGACCTGCCGATCTCCTTCGCCGAACTGGAGTTGACCCGCGACGAGCAGTTGCTCCTCACCGGCCACAAGATCGAGAGCACCGTACGCTCGCCACTCAGGGCGTTGTTCTCCTCGCCGGTGCCTCGGCCGGCGCCGCACGAACCGTACGGGGAATTCCGCGGCGCACTCCGACTGATGTACGAGGTCGTCACGGTACGACTGGAGGGTTTCCTGCCCGGTCTCGCCGCCTGGGAGCGGCTGCCACCCTCGGATCGGACCGCCTTCCTGACAAGCGTGGAGCCGCTGCCCGAGCAGGCGATACGCCGGTACGACGAGTTGTTCGGGCGGCTCGCGGCCGACTTCCCCGAGGTGGCGTTCTGGGCGCAGCTCCGCGAGCACGAGGGGACTCGGGCCGAGGTGCGCGGGGTGCTGGCGGTGCTGCGCGACGCGCGGGCCGACGTACGGGAGTTGGGCATTTCGCTCGCCGGACTGGAACGGACGCTCGCCCGGATCGCGGCCGGCCGGACCGCCGCCGACCTGCCGGAGGCGCTGCGTCGGGCCTACGCCGACACTCTCGACGACTCCGTCGTCGAGTCCGGTGAGGTGCCGGACTGGCTCTCGGTGCCGACCCTCGGCCAGGCGTACGTGCCGCCGCTGTGTCGGGTCGCGGAGTTGGTCGGCGACGACGCCAGGCCCAGCGACGAGTGGTGGTGGACGCAGCAGCCGGTCCGGGACGACCTGCCGGAGTTCCTGTTGGGCTACCTCACCTCGCCGCGAGCCACCCGGACGCCGCTGCTGGTGCTGGGCCAGCCCGGCTCGGGCAAGTCCGTGCTGACCCGGACGCTCGCGGCACGGCTACCGGCCGCCGACTTCCTGGTGGTACGGGTCGAGCTGCGGAACGTGTCGGCCCTCACCGACCTCCAGGACCAGATCGAGCGCGCGGTCCGGGACGTCACCGGTGAGCGGATGGACTGGCCGGCGCTGGCCGGCGAGGCCGGCGGCGCCCTGCCGGTGGTGCTGCTCGACGGTTTCGACGAACTGTTGCAGGCGACCGGGATCAGCCAGACCGACTATCTGGACCGGGTGGCCCGGTTCCAGCGCCGGGAGGCGGTCCAGGGCCGGCCGGTGGTCGTCGTGGTGACCAGCCGGACCAGCGTGGCGGACCGGGCGGTGCCGCCGGACGGTACGGTCGCGGTCCGGCTGGAGCCGTTCGACGCCGAGCGGGTGTCGGCCTGGCTGGACGTGTGGAACGCCGTGAACGCCGAGAACTTCGCCCGGCGCGACGTGGCACCGCTGGCCCCCGACACCGTGCTCGCGCACGGGAGGCTGGCCGAGCAACCCCTGCTGCTGCTCATGCTCGCGCTCTACGACGCGGACGGCAACGCGCTGCGCGCCGCGGGCCAGCTCCGCCGCGACGAGTTGTACGAGCGGCTGCTGGACCGGTTCGCCCGCCGCGAGGTGACCAAGCACCGGGCGGGACTGGACCGGTCGGAGTTGGACGCGGCGGTGGCCGCCGAGCTGTACCGGTTGTCGGTGGTCGCGTTCGCGCTCTTCAACCGGGGTGCGCAGTGGGTCACCAAGAAGGAGTTGGACGACGACCTCGGCGCGCTGCTCGGCCCGGCTCCGTCCAGCCCACCCGCCGAGCACCGCCGCACGCCGCTGCGCCCGGCCGAGATCGTGCTCGGCCGGTTCTTCTTCGTGCACCGCTCCCGGGTGGCCGACAACGCGGCGGCCGGCGACGACGAGCTGGAGACGTACGAGTTTCTGCACGCGACCTTCGGCGAATATCTGGTCGCGCGCCTCGTCTGGCACGTCCTGGCCGGCATGGTGGCAGCGCGGCAGGCGGCCGCCGTCGCACCCTTCGGGATGCCGTTCGGCGACCCGCAGCCGGTGGACGACGGCCGGCTGCACGCGCTCACCTCGTGGGCCGCGCTCTGCGGCCGGGCGCCGGTGGTGGAGTTCCTGACCGGGATGATGCCCACTTTGGATCAGGAGCGCCGGAACTGCCTGGTCGAGCTGCTGATCGGGCTGTTCCGGGCGGCGAACTGGGCGCGCGCCGAGCACCGGTACGACCGATACCAGCCCCGCCCGGTGCCGGTGCCGGCCCGGCACGCCGCGTACTCGGTCAACCTGTTGCTGCTCGCCGTCTGCGCCGCCGGTACCCTCCCCGGCAGCACCCTCTACGGCGCCGGCACCAACGTCGTGCCCTCCTGGCACCGGCACGTGTTGCTGTGGCGCTCACAACTGCTCTCGGCCGACTGGACGAGTTTCGTCCGGACCGTCGCGCTCGACCGGGTCGGCATGGGCGAGCACCGGGACATCCAGCTCCGGCTGGCCGGTCCGGAAGACGAGACGCCGCCGCCGATCGACCTTGGCTGGACGATGGGCCAGGTCTGGCCGGACCAGCAGCCGGAGCACGTTCCCCGGGTTGTCACCTTCCGGTGGGGGGCCCGGGAGGTGAACCTGCTCTGCGGGGTCGGCGAGGACATGACCCAACACGCGCTGGACCCGCTGATCGCGCGCCAACCCGACGCCGTCAAGGTGGCTCGGGTCGGGCCCGCGGCGCAGTTGCGGTCCGAGGCGCACGAGCTGGTCGCGCTCCTGCTGACCCCGCTCTCCGAAACCACCCCGACCGAGCGGCTCTCCGTCTATCGGCGGTGGCTCCGGATGTGCGAGTTCCGACCCTTCGAGACGCTGCCGCTGACGCTGCTGCTGGAGCGGCTCGCCGCCGACACCGACCTGCCGGCGCCGGTCGCGGCCGGAATCCTCTCCAGCGCCACCGGGCAGGCGCGCCAGGGGTACTTCCAGGCGCGTCCGCTGCCACCCGAGCCGTACCTGCGCTGTGTCCGGGTGTGGCTGGGTCGGGACGAGGACGCCGACCGGGAGCTGGCCCGGCTGTTACGGCACCTCCTGCCGGACCTGCTGGTGGAGCGGAATCGCCCACGGCCGGGGACGTCAACGGCCGAGCATCTGACGGCCGTCCTCGACGAGCTGGAACGACTCGACCTGCTCGACGAGGCCGGCGTGGACCCGACCCTGCCACCGATTCTGCGGGCCACCGCCACGATGGCCGGCGGCCCGGCCGGGCCCGCCCCGCCCGGCTGACCGGGCTGCGGTCGACCGGGGCTCAACCGGCAGTGGTCGAGGCCGTCGACGTCGTGGCCCGCTGCATCAGCGCGACGTAACCGTCCTCAAGGGAGGGTGCCACCGGCTTCGCGTCCGCACTCGGCCGGGTCGGGCTGACCACCCGGTAGTGCGTACCGTCGGTCCGGCCGATCGCCGAGACCACCACCCCGACCGTCGGCGCCGGACCGGAACTGGTCACCTCCCAGGTGGCACCCTCACCGACCCGGACCAGGTCGGTGACCATCCCGGTGTAGACCACCCGACCGGCCGCCATCACCGCCGCGTGCTGGCAGGTCTGCGCCACGTCCTCGACGATGTGCGTACTCAGCAGCACCGTACGATGCCCGGCCAGCCTGGCCAGCAGGGTCCGGAAACGTACCCGCTCCTCGGGGTCCAGCCCGGCGGTCGGCTCGTCCACCACGATCAGGGCGGGGTCGCCGAGCAACGCCTGCGCGATGCCGACCCGCCGTCGCATGCCGCCGGAGAAGCCTTTCATCCGCCGGCCGGCGACGTCGGTCAACGCCACCAGCTCCAGCAGCTCGTCGACCTGCCGGCGCCGCGCCCGGGTGTCGTCGAGCCCCTTGAGCAGCCCGACGTAGTCCAGGAACTCCCGAGGTGACAGGTCGGGATAGAGGCCGAGGTCCTGCGGCAGGTAACCGAGCCGGCGCTGCACCGCCAGCCGGCCCGCGCCGGTGGTCAGGTCGTGGCCGCCGACCCGCACCTGCCCGCCGCTCGGTGGCAGTACTCCGGCGAGGATCCGCATCAGGGTGGTCTTGCCGGCGCCGTTCGCGCCGAGCAGGCCGTACATGCCGCCGGGGATGTCGAGGTCGACCGAGTGCAGCGCGGTGACCCGGCCGAACCGGCGGGTCAGACCGGTGGTCTGGATGTCCATGCGAGGTGAGCCTTTCGACAGCCGGACGCGTCAGGCGGCGTGCCGGCGACGGGACAGGAGGGTGTGCGTGACCAGCAGGGGCGCGACGCCGAGCAGGACGAGCAGGGCGACGCTGAGCAGCGCGCTGCCGGCGCCCGGCTCGGGGCGCAGGAAGGAGAGCCAGCCGGGTGCGCCGGCGAAGAAGGCCAGCTCGCCGGAGAGCCAGCTCGCCTGGTAGTCGCCGATCGGGGTGATCAGCGTGCCGGTCAGCGAGGGCAGGAAGTCCGGGGCGAGCATGTTGCCCCAGAACCAGTAGCCGACGAAGAGCACCCGGAACAGCGGCGCGGAGATCGCCAGCGGGCAGGTGAGGGCGAACCCGGCGACGAAGGCGAGTCCGGGCAACATGATCACGGCGAACGCGAGTACCGCCCAGCCGAGCATCAGCGGGTCGCCCCGGTGCACGGTCTCGTAGCCACCGGCGACCAGCATCGCCAGCAGCGCCGGCAGCGCGGTCGCGGCGAGCCCGCCGAGATACTTCCCGGCCAGCAGCAGACCCGGCCGGACCGGCAGGCTCTCCAGCAGCGCGGCGGTGCCGAGCCGGCGGTCCCGGACCAGCCGGTCCGCCAGCACCATCCCGAAGCCGAGCGGCACGACGATGCCGAAGAGCAGCGCCCAGCCGGCCATCACCTCCGGCGCGGTGGCGTCCGCCGGCAGGTAGCGGGGCCCGCGCGGCCCCTGGAAGAGCGCGATCACCGCCGCCAGGAGCAGCGTCGTCAGCCACAGCGACCGCTTGCGGGCCTGCATCCGGAACTCGTACCGGCCGACCGCGAGCAGTTCCGACATCCCGTTCACTCCTCCTCCTCGGACAACAGCAGATGGGGCCGGCGCAGCAGCAGCGCGACGGCACCGGCGAGCAGCAGCCCGGTGAGCGTCAGCGTCAGCCGGTTCGTCAGCCAGCCCTCCCCGGTCCCCACCCGGCTGGTGGTGAAGAGGTAGAGCGGGCGGGTCCAGTCGTGACCGACCAGCAGGCTCGCCAGGACCTGCTCGCAGAGCCACAGCCCGGCGACCGCGCTGGTGGCCAGTACGACGCTGCGGCCGAGTACGGCGAGCAGCACCGCCAGCGCGCCGAGCCAGAGCGTCGGCGGCGCCCAGACCAGTGCCGAGGCGAGCGGGTTCGGGCCGGTCCACCAGCCGGTGATTCCGACCCCGGCGGAGTAGACCAGCGCGGAGAGCACGGTGGCGAGCGCCAGTACCCCGAGCCGGCGGCCGAGCGTGCGGGCGTACCGGGTGGGGAGCGCGAGTTGCAGTTCGCGGCAGCCGTCCCGGGCCACCAGGGTCACCGCGCTCATCGCCACGGCGAGCGGCAGCACGGCCTCCAGGCCGGTGAGCAGCAGGTCGCCGATCTGCCGTCGCCCGGCCCCGCCGTTGCCGGCGAACAGGGCCATGGTCACCGCGACCAGCAGTGCCGCCGGTGGGGTGGCCACGGCCGCCCAGCCGGCGCGCCTCGCCTCGTACCGCCACAGTTGGCGGGACTCGGCCCGCCGCAGTGGAACGTGCCAGGAATGTTGGGCCATCACGCAACTGGGTGGGCCGGCGGGCCGCCGGGGTTCACGGTGCGGCCGGTGACCCGGACCACATTCCGGGGCCGGTCACCCCGGGTGGGCGCGGCGTCCGACCGCCGGCAGGTGCGGCAGCAGTACGACGGTGCCGGCGATCAGCAGCGCCGCCACCAGCAGCTGCGGTCCGCTGGTCCGCCAGAGCGGTTCGACCAGCCGGTCCACCGTCCCGTCCAGGGCGCTGGAGCCGGCGAGCAGCCGGAGCACCCAGAGACCCATGGCGACCCCGATCCCGACCGCCGGTCGCCAGAGCACCGACAGCGCGAAGCTGACCGCCGAGAGCAGCGCCATCGGCCCGAGCCAGGCGGCGAAGAGTGCCGGTGGTGCTCCGGCGTCGACCCAGACCAGGCCGAGGGAGGCGAGCGAGGATGCGCCGAAGATCGCCCCGAGCACCAGGGTGAGCCGGGCCAGCAGCACCGCGCGTACCCCGGTCAGGCTCGCCGCGACCAGTTCGCCGGCCGGATCGGCGCCGCTGCCGCAGGCGCCGGCCACGCCGAGGGCCGCGACCAGGGGTACCACGATGGCCAGGACCTGTTCGGAGATCCCCGGCGGTGCCCAGCCGGCGACGCCGGTGCCGACCGCCAGCACCACGGCGGCGACCAGCCAGATCCGCCGGTCGACCAGGCGGCGCTGCGCGGCCAGGATCCGCGCCGCGCGGCGGGCGGCGGCGCCGCCGAGCGGTGCCGCATACCGGGGTACCGCCGACGCGTCGACCGCCGGCCGGGCCGACGCGATCCGGGACAGCAGCGTGTCGCGCAGTCTGGCCGGCGGTGCGGCGACCGCCGCGACACGGTCGCCGACGGCGTCGGCCACCCGTCGCCAGGCCGCCAGCTCGGCGGCGCAGCCGGGGCATTGCGCGACGTGCCGGGCCACCTGGTCGGCCCGGTCGGCTGCCAGCGTGCCGGCGGCGAAGGCCGTCAGCAGGTCAGCCGGGTGGGTCATCGTGCCGCCTCCCGTCCGGAGAGCCCGACCGCCGCGGCGTCGTCGGGCAGCGCCCGGGCGAGCCCCGCCCGGGCGTGGAACAACCGACTCTTCACGGTGCCGACCGGGATGCCGAGTACCTCGGCGATCTCGGCGTGCACGAGCCCGGCGCCGAACGCGAGGTCCAGCACCTCCCGGTGCGCCGGAGCCAGCGCGGCCAGCGCGGCGGCCACCGCCCGGGCGTCGGCCCGGGCCAGGGCCACCGCCTCCGGCCCCGGCTCGCCGGCCGGCACCTCGGCGGCGGCCTCCATCGGCAGCGGCGCCGGCCGGTGTGCGGTCATCCGGCCGAGCGCCTGCCGTCGGCAGATGCCGAAGAGCCAGGTACGCACCGTGGACCGCCCCTCGAACGAGCCGGCGCCCCGCCAGGTGGCCAGGAAGGTGTCCTGGAGCGCCTCCTCGGCCCGCCCACGGTCGCCGCCGAGCAGCCCCTCGGCGTACGCCAGCAGCGGCTGGCCGTGCCGGGTGTACAGCTCCTCGAAGGCCCGCTGGTCACCGGCGGCCACCCGCTGCAACAGCGCGCGGTCGACGTCATCCATCCCGTCCTGGGTAGCCGGCCGACCCGCCCGGGTTCACGTCCCGGCGCGGAATGTGCCGCTCGTCACAGTGGGCTTTACCGAATCCGGCGTCGAAGGCGGTCGAACCGGCGGTTACCACCCCGGAAGATCGATCAACATCGGCGGTCGACCGGGTGCGTTCCGAAAGGCGGCAACGAGAAATGATCTTGTAACGCCGAGGAAAACCGGGACTCGCACCATCGCCGTCACCCCCATCCCGCAACTGGAGGTCGCATTGTCCAGCCTTCCCGGTCGACTCCGGCCGACACCTCGGCGCCTGACCGCCGTACTGGTTCCGGTCCTCACCGCGGCACTCACCGCCACCGTCGTCTCGGTCGTCAACCGCGCCCCCGCACCGACGGCGGTGGCGCTCCCCCCGATCAGCGGCACCGTCTCCGGGGTCACCGGACCGACCGAGATCAACAGCGTCGCGTACGCCCAGGCGGTGGCCGGGGCGAGGGCGAAGAAGCCCAGGGTCACGGTGATCGGCACCGGCGGCACGATCTCCGGCGTCGCCACCTCTCGGAGCAGCTTCACCGACTACCAGTCCGGCCGGATCGCCATCGGTGACCTGGTCGCCCGGCTCCAGCCGGAGATCGGCCAGGTCGCCGACGTCTCGACGGTGCAGTTCGGCAACAAGGGCTCCGGCGGCTACACCATCGCCGAGTTCCACGCCCTCACCCTGGCCGTCGAGGCGGCCCTGAAGAAGTCGGACGCGGTGGTGGTGACCAGCGGCACCGACACGATGGAGGAGTTCGCGTACTGGCTGGACCTGACCGTGCAGAGCCGCAAGCCGGTGGTGCTCACCGGTGCCATGCGCCCGTGGGCGGCGGTCACCCCGGACGGGCCGCAGGTGATCGGCGCCGACGGACCCGCCAACCTCTACAACTCGATCGTGCTTGCGGCCAGCCAGTCCACCTACTGCTACGGCACGGTGCTGCTGCTCGGCGACGAGTTCCACGCCGCCCGGGACGTCACCAAGACCAGCTCCTACCGGATGGACACCTTCCAGTCCCGGGAACTGGGCGTACTGGGCTGGGTCGACGGGCCGAACATCAAGGTCGGCCGGGCACCGGCCCGGGTCGAGGAGTGTGACACGAAGAAGCGCTGGCTGACCCCGTTTCGACCTGTCGAGGATCGCGCCGACCTCGGTGCCCCGGGTCGAGGTGGTCTACGGCTACCAGCAGGCCGGCGGGGAGGCGATCACCGCCTTCGCGGACGCCGGGGTGAAGGGCATCGTCACCGCCGGTACCGGTGCCGGCGGCATCTCCTCGGCGCAGAGCAGCGCCCGGAGCGCGGCGGCGGCGAAGGGAGTCGTCTTCGTCAGCACCACCCGGACCGGCTCCGGCTCCGTCTACGGCGGCAGCACCACCGCGCCGATCATCGCCGGGGACGACCTGCTGCCGCAGAAGGCCCGACTGCTGCTGATGCTCAGCCTCGCCTTCGCCCCGGCCGACGTGGCCAAGGTGCGCGGCTGGGTCGGCACGCTCGGAAACCCGGAGTGGAACACCGCCCCCAAGGGCAGCCCGAAGGACTGACCGGCACACCGGCGGTGCCGGGCGGACGAGCGGTGGTCACCGGAGTCCGCCCGGCACCGGCGCCGCCGCGCAAACCACGATCTCCGTCCGGTCGCGCCGGTCGGCCGCGCCGGTGCCGAGGTGGAGCACGGTGCGGCGACCGTGGACATCGGCGCCCCCGACCGGTTCAATTCGGGACCATGGGTGAGCCGAGCAAGATTCTGCTGGACGAGTCGGAGATGCCGCGTCGCTGGTACAACATCGTGCCCGACCTGCCCGCCGCGCCGCCCCCGGTGCTGCACCCGGGCACGCTGGCGCCGGTCGGGCCGGACGACCTGGCCCCGCTCTTCCCGATGGCGTTGATCGAGCAGGAGGTCACCGCCGAGCGCTACGTGGAGATCCCCGAAGAGGTCCTGGACGTCTACCGGCTCTGGCGGCCCTCTCCGCTGTTCCGGGCGCACCGGCTGGAGCGGGCGCTCGACACCCCGGCCAAGATCTTCTACAAGTACGAGGGGGTGTCGCCGGCCGGCTCGCACAAGCCGAACACGGCGGTGCCGCAGGCGTACTACAACGCGGCAGCGGGAATCCGCCGGCTGACCACCGAGACCGGTGCCGGTCAGTGGGGCACCGCCCTCGCCTTCGCCTGTTCCCAGTACGGCCTGGAGTGCGAGGTGTGGCAGGTGCGCGCCTCCTACGACCAGAAGCCGTACCGGAAGATCATGATCGAGACGTTCGGCGGGACCATCCATCCGTCACCGTCCGAACTCACCGCCGCCGGCCGGGCCGTACTGGCCAGCCAGCCCGACTCGCCCGGCTCGCTGGGCATCGCGATCTCCGAGGCGGTCGAGGTGGCCGCCGGGAGCCCGGACACCAACTACGCGCTGGGCAGCGTGCTCAACCACGTACTGCTGCACCAGACCGTGATCGGCGAGGAGGCGATCGCCCAGTTCGGCAAGGTCGGGCTGACCCCGGACGTGATCGTCGGCTGCACCGGCGGCGGCTCCAACTTCGGCGGCCTGGCGTTCCCGTTCCTCCGGGAGAAGCTGGCCGGCCGGATGGAGGTGACGATCCGGGCCGTCGAGCCGGCGAGCTGCCCGTCGCTGACCCGGGGCGTCTACGCGTACGACTTCGGCGACACCGCCGGGATGACCCCGCTGATGAAGATGCACACCCTCGGACACGACTTCATCCCGGACCCGATCCACGCCGGCGGGCTGCGCTACCACGGCATGTCACCGCTGATCTCGCACATCTACGAGCTGGGGTTGATCGAGGCGGTGGCGAAGAGTCAGCGGGAGTGCTTCGAGGCGGGGGTGCGGTTCGCGCGTACCGAAGGGATCGTGCCGGCCCCCGAGCCCACCCACGCGCTGGCCGCCTGCATCGAGGAGGCGTTGCGGTGCAGGGAGACCGGTGAGGAGAAGGTCATCCTGACCGCGCTCTGCGGGCACGGGCACCTGGACCTCGCCGCCTACGGGGCCTATCTGGCCGGCGACCTCACCGACCACGAACTCGCCGAGTCGCAGCTGCACGCCGCCACCGCCGGGCTGCCGACGGTACCGGCCGGGCCGGCGTAGCCGCAGCCCACCCGTGATCCGTCAGATCGGGAGGCTAGCCCCGCGAGGAGATCTGCTGCACGGCCCAGCCGTTGCCGTCCGGGTCGCTGAAGAAGACGAATCCGACGTTGTCCAGCGGCTCCGGGACGGGGCGCGGGTTCTCGCCGAGCACCTGGATCTCGCTGACCTCGACACCCCGCGCGACGAGCTGGGCACGCGCCCTGGCCAGGTCGGCGACGACGAGTTGCAGCCCGCGCAGCGAGCCGGGCGGCGGCATGTCCGGTACGACCCCGGTGCCGATCACGACCGAGCAGCCCGAGCCCGGCGGGGTGAGCTGGACGATGCGTACGTCGTCGCCGACCCGGGTGTCGTGGTCGACGTGGAAGCCGAGCTGGTCGGCGTAGAAGGTCTTGGCCCGGTCCACGTCGGAGACGGGTACCACCACCACTTCCAGGGTCCAGTTCACGGTTGCTGCCTCTCTGCGTCTGTGGAGATCGGTCTCCGGCCGGTGCCGGCACGATCGCCGGGCACCGTGGTCATCGGGGTGGTCACAGGGGCCTCGACCCGCTCCGCGAGCAGGTCGTCGAGCCGGCGGTAGCCCTCGGCCACGCCGCGCCGCATCGGATAGCGGAGCACCCGGTCCCGACCTTCCGGGGTCGCGTACCGGATCGTGCTGGTCAGGGTGGTCACGCCGGCCCGTTCGACGAGCCGGTGGTCGATCAGGGTCTCCCCGGGGTAGGACTGGTCGTCGTACCGCTCGGTGTAGACCAGCCGCCGGGCCGGCTCGATCACCTGGTAGATCCCGCCGTGCGCCATCTCCTCGTCTCCCGGGCCCCGGGAGACGAACCGCCACGCGCCGCCGACCCGCAGGTCGATCCGGCAGCCGACGAGCTGCCAGCCTCGCGCGCCGAACCAGCGGCGGAGCAGGTCGGGGCGGGTGAGCGCGTCGAAGACCAGCCCGGCCGGGGCGTCGAAGGCCCGGGTCAGCACGATCTCCCGGTCCGTCGGGGTGGTGACGGTCAACTCCCGGCCGCCGTCGCTCATCAGGCCCGCCCCTCGTCGCCCTCGGCCTGGAGTTCGGCGAGCAGTCCGTCGAGTCGCTGGTAGCTCTCCGCCCAGTAGTCGCGGTAGTTCTCCAGCCAGTCCAGGGCGGCCTTGAGCGGTCGCGCCTCCAACCGGCAGGGCCGGCGTTGCGCGTCCCGCCCCCGGGAGACGAGCCCGGCCCGTTCCAGCACCTTGAGGTGCTTGGAGACGGCGGGTTGGCTCATCGCGAACGGCGCGGCCAGCTCGGTGACGCTCGCCTCGCCGGCCGCCAGGCGGGCGAGGATGGCCCGCCGGGTCGGGTCGGCCAGGGCCGCGAAGGTCGCGTCGAGCAGATCCGCAGTCATCTTTCGTAACCTCTCGGTTCTATAACCATGTGGTTTATATCGTCACCCGGTGCGGACGTCAAGCCGCCGCGCCCGAACTGTCCGGTGTGGACAGCGTGTTCCGGGTGGACGACGTGGACGGCCGGTCGGGCCATACACGTGGACGGCGCCGGATCATGACCGGCGCTGACGACGATCCGGATGGATACCATGGGCCATGGCCAGACCCCGGATCGACCCCATCGTGTGGCGACCGGAGCGGGCACCGGCCCGGGCCCGGCAGCGCGGCGGGACCGACCCGATGCCACCGGTACGCCTGCACGCCGTGCCCGGCCACGGGCCGGAGGACGTCGCGGTCGACTCCGCCGGCCGGATCCACACCGGCCTCGCCGACGGCCGACTCGTACGACTCGCGGCGGACGGCAGCGGAGCACAGGTGGTCGCCGAGACCGGCGGCCGGCCGCTCGGCGTCGAGGTGGACCCCGACGGCCGACTCGTGGTCTGCGACGCCTCGCGCGGGCTGCTCCGGGTCGATCCCGACACCGGCCGGATCGACACCCTGGTCGCCGCCGGCACCCCGGTCGGGTCGGCGCCGCTGCGGCTCTGCAACAACGCGGCGGTGGCCGGCGACGGCTCGGTCTGGTTCAGCGACTCCTCCCAGCGCTTCGCCCTGGCGCACTGGAAGGCGGACCTGCTCGAACACTCCGGCACCGGGCGGCTGCTCCGGTGGCATCCGGACGGGCACACCGAGGAGGTGCTGACCGGGCTGCACTTCGCCAACGGGGTGGCGCTGGCCGCCGACGGGTCGTACGTGGTGGTGGCCGAGACCGGAGCGTACCGGCTCACCCGGCGGTGGCTGGCCGGGCCGCGTACCGGCGAGGTGGACCGGCTGGCCGAAAACCTGCCGGCCTTCCCCGACAACCTCGCCCGGGACGACGACGGGCTGCTCTGGATCGCGATGGGTTCGCCCCGCAACGCGCTGCTGGACCTGGTCTCCGCGTGGCATCCCGCCGTGCGCCGGGCGGTCTGGGCCCTGCCGGACCCGCTGCAACCGAAGCCGGCGAACACCGCCTGGGTGCAGGCGCTGGACGCCGAGGGCCGGCTCCGGTACGACCTCCAGGCCACGATCCCGGGCTTCTCGATGGTCACCGGGGTACGCGCACACGGCGACACCGTCTGGCTGGGCAGCCTGCACGGCGGTGCCGTCGCCGAGTTCGCCCTGCCGACCGTGGCCCGCTAGACCTGGCGGGAGGCAGCCGAAGCCGGGCAGGAGGTCACTCGGCCGCGCGGAGGCGTTCGACGGCCTTCGCCGCCAGGTCCCGGACGTAGGGCTCGGCGCCGCTGGCGCTCTCCCAGCCGAGGTCGGCGACGACCGTGACATGGTCGCCGACCCGGGCCAGCACGGCCGGGGTGGTGGAGACGACGTCCTCGTCGCCGTAGCTGAACCGGGCGGAGACCCGCAGGAGCATCGACTCGTCGCCGGCCACCCCGGTCTCGGCGACCTCCCACCGGTGCTGCCCCGCGCCCAGGCCGCCCGGACACCGCCGTACCGCCGCCGCGATCTCCGCGAAGGCCGCTCCGCCGTGCCCCGGGTGCAACCCCACGTACTGCAACACCACCCGGGGTGTCTCGTTCTGGCCGGGGCTGACGTACGCCCGCATGGCCACGGCCGCGCTCCGGGTCGCGTCGCTCGGGTACGGTTCGGCGCACGGCCGCGTCGGCCGCAGGTGTGCGTTGTCGCCCTCCGGTAGCGGTTCGAGCCGCGCCCCGCCGAGATCCTCGGGTTGGAGCAGTGCCGACGAGGCGATCACCTGCCCGGCGCTCGGCGACGGCGAGCCGGCCGGCCGGCTCGGCGCGCTCGTGGCCGGCCCGGTCGACGCCGTCACCGGACCGCCGCCCGGGCTCGTCCCCGCGCTGCCGTCGCCGTCGCTGTCGCCCTCGGCCGAACAGCCGACCAGCAGGGCGAGCGCCGCCACTGCGGCGGGAAGGGCTCGTCGAGAACGGCGCATGGCATCCCCCGTCGTGATCCGGTCGCTCCGTCAGGACTGCCCGGCCGGCAGATCGGACAAACCTCACGTCGAGGAGGCGGTACCTGGCCGCCGCGTGCCCTCAGGTGGCGTGGTGGAGCTCCGGACCAGGTCCTCGACCCGGGCCCGCAGCGTCAGGAACTCCGGCGTCCGCTTCAGGCCGAGATCCCGATCGTCCGGCAGCTCCAGGGTGAGGTCGGCGGCGACCCGACCCGGATCGCTGGTCGGCACCACCACCCGCTGGCCGAGGAAGACCACCTTCTCCACGTCGTGCGTGACCATCAGCACGGTGGTACCGGTGTCCCGCCACACCCGCCGGATGAAGAGCTGCATGTCCTCCTTGGTCTGCACGTCCAGTGCGCCGAACGGCTCGTCGAGCAGCAGCACGTCGGGCTCGCAGGCGAGCGTCCGGGCGATCGCGACCCGCTGCCGCTGCCCGCCGGAGAGCTGCTTCCCTTCCCTATCACTCCCTATCAGGGGTAGGTTAGGTGCTGATGAGTGAGGAAATGTACTCGGTCGAGCAGGTGGCCGACCGGCTCGGCCTGCACGTCCGGACCGTACGCGGCTACATCCGCTCCGGCCGGCTCAGGGCGGTACGAATCGGCAAGCAGTACCGGATCGCCCGGGCCGACCTGGACGCGCTGACCGGCGGCGCCGGCCCGGCCCGACCCGGCGGCCGTGCCACGGTCGAGGTGTCGAGCATCGTGCAGGTCGACGGCATCGACCGGTCCGGAGCCGACCGGCTCGGCACCCTCCTGCTGGCCGGGGCGAACACCAACCACGCTCCGGGGCATCCGCTGCGGGTGCAGATCGTCCACGACGGGGAACGAGGCCGGATGAAGATCGTGATACTCGGCGACGCCGCCGCCACCGCCGAGCTGCTACAACTGCTCGACGCCGTGCTGCACGGCGACAACGGCCTGCTCGGCGGGGAGGTGCCGGATGCCTGACGAGATCCAGGACCGGGCCGGCGCGTCGGTGCTGGTCTGCGACCCGGCCGGCCCGCCGATCCGCACCGAGCAGGACGCGCTGGACCTGATCGGCGCGGCCTTCCTCGGTGCCACGGTGGTGGCGGTGCCGGCGAGCCGGCTCGACCCGAGCTTCTTCACCCTCGGCACCCGCTTCGCCGGTGAGGTGATGCAGAAGTTCGTCAACTACCGGCTGCGGCTGGTGGTGGTCGGCGACATCTCCGGGCACCTCGCGGCCAGTTCCGCGCTGCGCGCCCTGGTCCAGGAGTCGAACCGGGCCGACCACATCTGGTTCGTACCGGATCTCGACGCCCTCGACGACCGGCTCCGCGCCCTGGCCGACCGGCCGGACCGCCGACCGGCCTGACCGGCCCGCAGCCGTCGGTTACGGCCCGCAGCCGCCGGTTCCGGCCCGGCGCTTCCGGGGCGGAGCCGCGCGGACGCCGATGCCGGGCGTCGGGCGGGCGGTGGCCGTCGTACCGGGCCGGTAGCCTGCCCGGCGTGCACAGCCAGGCGGGGGCCGGACCGGGCCTGACCGACGAGCGGGCGGCCCGACTCGCCGTGCTCGACCACATACTCGCGCTGGTCGCGGCGGCACCCTGCGGAGACGCCCTGGTGCTGCGCGGCAGCATGACGATGCGGTCCTGGGTCGGTGACCGGGCGCGCGAGCCCGGCGACCTCGACTGGGTGGTGCGGCCCGGCGCACCGGTCCCGCTGGACGACCTGCACCCGCACCCCTACGTCGACCGCCTCGACCCGGTCCGGCTCTGGCCGGAGGCGGTGCACGGGGTGCCCCGGGACGAGCCCTGGATGTTCGAGGACTTCGACACCGGCGGCCTGCCGGCGCGGCTGCCGCCGGAGGGGCTGCACTGGGTCGAGGCCGCCGAGACCGCGCTGCTGCCGAGCCCGCACCGGGACGTCGTCGAGCTGCTGCGCCACCACCCCACGGCCGTCGGCGACCTCCGGGTCGACCCGGAGGGGATCGTCGAGGACAGCACCTGGGGCTACTCGTACGACTCGGACTACCGCGCCGGGGAGGGCGGCGGGGGAAGCCGGCTCGTCGTGCCCTGGCGGGCCGGCGACGCGCTCGCCGGCACGGTCCAGCTCGATTTCGCGTACGACGAGCGGCTGCCCGAGCCGCCCCGACTGCTCGCGGTGCCCCGGCAGGACGGCACCGACCCGCCGACGGTGGTGTGGGCGGCGACGCCACAGCTCTCGCTCGCCTGGAAACTCCAGTGGCTCTGCACCGACCAGGCGACCGACGGGCACTGCGCCGGAAAGGACCTCTACGACGCGGTGCTGCTCGCCGAGCTGCCCGGGGTACGCCTCCCGGCCCGGCTGCTCCGTACGCTGCTGCGCCGCATTCCCGACCCGGAGCTGCTGCGACCGGCGGCGGTCCGGGGCTGGGTGGTGGACTGGTCCGACCTGTCCGACGGGCATCCGCCGGCCGGGGCCGACCCGACGCCCTGGCTCGACCGGCTGGCCGTGGCGCTCACGCCGGACCTGCCGCCGTAGTCGGCGCTGCGGACGCTCCGCCTCGACGACCACGAGTGTGTCCTCGGGCGGCTTTCGCGGCGTCGAACGTCGCACGCCCCGGCCAGGTGGGCGGGTGTCGGGATCATCCCCGGGTGCTCTGGTCCCGCTCCTGGTAGACGTCCGGCACCCCGTCGGCGTCGCCGTCGTGCTCCTCCACCGTGCGGATGCGCTGGTAGTGCCGGTTGCGGGCCCGGAGCACGACCGCGGCCAGCAGCGCCGAGAGGAGTGAGCCGACGAGTACGCCGATCTTGGTGTGGTCGTCGCGTTCGCTGCCGGCGCCGAACGCCAGCTCGCCGATCAGCAACGACACGGTGAAGCCGATCCCGGCCAGCAGCGCCAGCCCGAACACGTCCCACCAGCTGAGCCCCTCGGCGAGCCTGGCCCGGGTGAACCGCTGCACCAGCCAGGTCGCGCCGAAGACCCCGACGGCCTTGCCCACGACCAGCCCGACCACCACCCCGACGGCGACCGAGTCGGTGAGGGACGCACCCAGGCCGCCCGCGCCGACCACCGAGACCCCGGCGGCGAAGAACGCGAAGACCGGCACCGCGATCCCGGCGGAGAGTGGCCGGAACCGGTGCTCGAAGTGCTCGGCCAGCCCCGGTCCGGGCCCCGGCTTGCGCCGCAACACCGGTACGGTGAAGGCGAGCGCCACCCCGGCGACCGTGGCGTGCACCCCGGAGGCGTGCACCAGCGCCCAGGTCACCGCCGCCAGCGGGAGCAGCAGCCACCAGGATCGCACCCGCCGCTGGACCAGCAGGCCGAACAGCGCCAGTGGGACCAGCGCCAGCAGCAGCCAGCCGAGGTGCAGCGCGCTGGTGTAGAAGAACGCGATAATCATGATCGCCAGCAGGTCGTCGACGACCGCGAGGGTCAACAGGAACGTCCGCATCGCCGAAGGCAGATGTGTGTTGATCACGCTGAGTACGGCGAGCGCGAACGCGATGTCGGTCGCGGTCGGGATCGCCCAACCGGCCAGCGCCCCGTCCCCGGTCCGCAGGTTGAACGCCACGTAGATCAGGGCCGGCACCGCCATGCCGCCGACGGCGGCCGCGACCGGCAGCACCGCCCGGCGGGGTTCCCGAAGGTCCCCCGCGACGAACTCGCGTTTGAGCTCCAAGCCGGCGACGAAGAAGAAGATCGCCAGCAGGCCGTCGGCCGCCCAGGTCGCCAGGGAGAGGTCCAGGTGCAGGGCGGCGGGGCCGATCGTGAGGTCACCGAGCGACCGGTACGCCCCGGACCACGGCGAGTTCGCCCAGGCCAGCGCGAGTACGGCGGCGACCAGCAGCAACACGCCGCCGACGGTCTCGGCGCGCAGGATGTCACCGATGCGGCGAACCTCGGGCCAACTGCCCCGGTCGAAGAGGCTCGGCATGCGGCTGCCGGGGGTGGCCATCACAGTGCCTCCGGTGGGTCGACGAATGAACCGCCGACCAGACTTCCCGGCACACCGGGTCCCACCCTACCGAACCCGCGATCACGGCCCCAGCCGAGTACGGATTCCACCTTCGTGGAGCGCCCGTACCGGGGCTGACCGGCAACTCCGAACGGAAGCGGGACGACAATTGCCGCTGCTAGGTTGAAAACATGTTCATCCGGGCCAGAGGTATCGCCCGGTCCCTGCTGCTCTACCACTGCCGGCCGGCCACCCAGCGCCGGGCCGCGCGACTCTACGGGCAGTTCCTGCGCCCGGGAGATGTCGGCTTCGACATCGGCGCGCACGTCGGCGGCCGGGTGCGGATCTGGCGGCGGCTGGGCGCCCGGGTCGTCGCCGTCGAACCGCAGCCGGACTGCCTGCGCGTGCTGCGCTGGGCGTTCCGCCGGGACCACGGCGTCACCATCGTCCCGGCGGCGCTCGGCGCTCGATCCGGTCGGGCGACGATGGCACTCTCCACCGCCACCCCGACGGTGTCGACGATGTCGGCCGACTGGATCCGCTCGGTGACCACGGACCGCAGCTTCGCGCGGGTGAGGTGGGACCGTGCGGTGCAGGTGGAGGTGGCGACCCTCGACGAACTCATCGAGGCGCACGGCGTACCGGCGTTCTGCAAGATCGACGTCGAGGGTTTCGAGGCGAACGTCCTCGCCGGACTCAGCCGACCGCTGGCCGCGCTGTCGTTCGAGTACCTTCCGTCGGCGCACGACGCCGCGATCGCCGCACTGGACATCGTGGACGACCTCGCTGCGCCCGTCGGCGGATACCGCTACAACTACTCGCCGGTCGAGACGATGCGGTTCGCCAGCGAGCGCTGGCTGGACGCCGCCGGCCTGGTGGGACTGCTCGAACGCTTCCGCCCGCTGGGCCGGTCCGGCGACGTCTACGCCCGACTGGCGTCGGCCGGGACCGGCCCGGACCACTCCCGCGCACCGGGTCGGGCGGTGGATCCGCCGGCCGGCGGGGCCGAGGGCGCCACCGGCGGCGGGTAGGCTGCCGGATCGTGCACGCCTCGGACCGGGACCACCGCCACGCCGCGACGGATCCGCTCCGGAGCGCCGAACCCGACCGGTTCGTCCACGCCGACCTGCCACCGGTACTGCGCCGACTGACCGGGCCGGAGGCGCTGGTGCTGCACGACCGGCTGGTCGAGACGTACGCGGCGGTGTTCTGCGCGCCGCCGTGGAACGACTCCCCCGAGCGGGTCGCCCGGTTCGGCGAGTTGCTGGCCGACTGGGCCGGGCAGCCGGGCTTCGTCGCCGTCCTCGCCGAGGGCGCCGGGCTCGGCGGACCCGATGCCGACGACGGGACCGTTCCGGCCTTCGCGCTCGGGTTGACCACTCCGACCCCGTTCCCCGCCGACCGCGCCTACGGGCTGGTACGCCGGCTCCTCGGACCGGCCACCGAGACGCTCTCCGGCTGGCTGGAGGTCGCCGAGCTGGCCGTACGTCCGGCGGCCCGGCGGGCCGGACTCGGCCGGCGCCTGCTGGCGGCGCTGACGGACGACCGGCCGGCGTGGCTGCTGACCGTTCCCCAGGTCGCCGGCACCACCGCCTTCTACGACGCGGCGGGCTGGGTCCGGCACGGCACCGGTTACGGCATCACCGTCTACACCAACCGGCCGCTACCGCACTGAGGCGCGGCCGGCAGCGCTGCGGACGAGCCGGGCCGCTCCGCACCGCTGCCGGCCCGAACGCCCCACCACCGGAACACCACGTCAGTGGGATGCCGGGCCGCATCGTGTCTAGAAAACTTGACATGATGTCTACGGCTCTTTACTCTTCGACATGTCAATAATTCTTTACCTCTCGAAGGCGGCAACCATGTCGTACGAGGAAAAGGGCACCTGGGTGGCCCTGATGGTCGGCGTCACCGTCTACCTCGGCTACCTCGCGGTCGTCCTGGGCCGGCTGGCCGGCACGCCGGTGGCCGCGGTGACATACGTGCCGACCCTGCTGCTGGCGATCGGCGTCTCGATCGTCGCGTCGATCGTGGCCCGCATCGCGGTCGAGATCGCCCGCCCCAGCGACAGCCACTCCGGCGACGTCCGGGACAGGGAGATCCACTGGCTCGGTGACCGCGTCGGGCAGCGGCTGCTGATGACCGCCGCGCTCGCGGCACTCGGCCTGGCGCTCTTCGAGGCCGAGCACTTCTGGATCGCGAACGTGCTCTACCTCGGCTTCGTCGCCTCCGCGGTGGTCGGGTCGGTGGTCAAGCTCCGCGCCTACCGCAGGGGTATCTAGCCGTGGTCAAACCCACCAGGGTCACCAACTCGATCCGCGCCCTGCGCTTCGCCGCCGGCGAGATGACGCAGGCCCAGCTCGCCGAGCGGATCGGGGTGACCCGCCAGACGATCATCGCGATCGAGCAGGGCAGATACTCGCCGTCGCTGGAGATGGCGTTCCAGATCGCCCGGGTCTTCGCGGTGCCGCTCGACGAGGTGTTCCAGTACCCCGACCCCGGAGGAGAGCAGCCATGAGAGCAGCGGTGTACCGGACGTACGGCCCGCCGGACGTGGTCCGGGTCGAGGAGGTCCCGACCCCCGTTCCCGGCGACCAGGACGTCGTCGTCCAGGTCCACGCCGCGACGGTCGGGGTGACCGACGGTACCGCCCGGCGCGGCTCGCCGGGCTACTCCCGACTCTTCTTCGGGCTCCGCCGTCCGAGGTGGACGGTGCTCGGATCCGACTTCGCCGGTGTGGTCTCGGCGGTCGGGGCCGGCGTGACGCGGCTGCGGGTCGGCGACGAGGTCGTCGGCGTCACCGGGCCGGACTTCGGCGCGCACGCCGAGTACGTCCGCGTCCGCCAGGACGGCGCCATCGCACCCAAGCCGGCCAACCTCGACTTCGCCGAGGCGGTCGCGCTGATCGACGGGACCGCGCTGGCGTTCCTGCGCGACCGGGCCCGGCTCCGCCCCGGCCAGACGCTCCTGGTCAACGGTGCCTCCGGGAGCGTCGGGAGCACCGCCGTGCAACTCGGCAGACACCTCGGCGCCCGGGTCACCGGGGTGTGCAGCACACCCCACCTCGACCTGGTACGCGAACTCGGCGCCGACACCGTGCTCGACTACACCAGGGAGGACTTCACCCGCACCGGCCAGAGCTACGACGTCGTCTTCGACGTGGCCGGCACCAGTACGTTCGGCCGCTGCCGTCGAATACTCAACCCGGCCGGACGCTACCTCAGTCCGGTACCGTCGCCGAGCCTGCTGCTCCTGACCCCGTGGACGGCCGCGTTCGGCCGGCGGAAGGCGGTCGTCGCCTTCACCGGGCTGCGGAAGGCGGCGGAGAAGACCCGCGACCTGCTGCTGGTGCGGGAGCTGGCCGAGGCCGGCGCGCTCCGGCCGGTCATCGCGGAGCGCTATCCGTTGGCGCGGATCGCGCAGGCGCACCGCCACCTGGACCGCGGCAAGTACGGCAACATCGTCGTCACCATGGACCCGGCCGGCTGAGAGCCACGGCGTCGGATCAGCACCATGGACAGCGGCCCCCCGGATCGCGGTACGCTCGCTGCGGCGGAGGAAGTTCGTCTGCTTGAGCATCCTTTGCGATGGGAGAGGACACGATGACCGCTTCTCCGGTACTTCCCCTGAAGCGCAGCTGCCCGTACGCGCCACCGGCCGAACACCTGCGGTTGCAACAGCAGGAGCCGGTCGCCCGGGTGACCCTGCCGGACGGCTCGACGGCGTGGGCACTGAGCCGGCTCGAAGACATCCGCACCATGCTCACCGATCCACGGTTCAGCTCCGACCGGCAGCGCGACGGATATCCGTTGCAGCCCCCCGGCCGGCCGCGCGCCGCCGACGAACGACCGGTGCTGATCGGGCTCGACCCGCCGGAGCACGGTGAAGCCCGTCGCGCCGTCGTCGGCGAGTTCACCATCAAGCGGATGAACGCGATGCGCCCGCGCATCCAGCAGATCGTCGACGACTGCCTCGACGCCGTCCTCGCCGGGCCACGCCCGACCGACCTCGTGCCGACGCTGGCGCTGCCGGTGCCGTCGCTGGTCATCTGCGAACTGCTCGGCGTGCCCTACACCGACCACGACTTCTTCCAGAGTCGCTCGGCGAACCTGCTGCGCCGGTCGACCCCGGCGCAGGAACGCTTCGCCGCGGCCCAGGAGATCCGCGAGTACATGGCCACGCTGATCGCGGAGAAGGCGAAGACACCCGGTGACGACCTGCTCAGCCGGCAGCTCGGCAAGGGAGCCGATCACCAGGAGCTGGCGGGCCTCGGCTTCCTGCTGCTGCTCGCCGGGCACGAGACCACCGGAAACATGATCTCCCTCGGCACGATGACCCTGCTGGAGCGGCCGGAGGCGCTGGCCGCGCTGAAGCGGGACCCGGCCGTCACACCGCAGATCGTCGAGGAGCTGCTCCGGTACTTCACGATCGCCGAGTACGTCACCTCGCGGATCGCCGTCGAGGACGTCGAGATCGGCGGAGTATTGATCCGGGCCGGCGAGGGCGTCATCACGCTCGCCAACGCGGCGAACCGGGACCCGGCCGCGTTCACCGACGGCGACACCTTCGACATCGACCGCGGCGCGCGCCACCACATCGCGTTCGGCTTCGGCGCCCACCAGTGCCTGGGGCAGAACCTCGCCAGGGTCGAACTCCAGATCGTCTTCGACACCCTCTTCGCCCGCATCCCCGACCTCAGGCTGGCGGTGCCGGCCGACAAGCTCTCCTTCAAGGACGACTCCACCGTCTACGGCCTGCACTCGCTCCCGGTCACCTGGTAGGAGACGCGATGCGGATAACGGCCGACCTGGAGCGTTGTGTCGGCGCCGGCCAGTGCGTACTCACCGAACCGGCCGTCTTCGACCAGAACGACGACGACGGCACGGTGATCGTCCTGCGCGCCACGGCCGACGACGACGAGACGATCCGCCGGGTACGCGAAGCCGTCCACCTCTGCCCCAGTCAGGCCCTGACCCTCACCGAGCCCGGCCCGCCGCGCTGAGCCCCTCCGCCGGGCCGGGGTCGCGCTACTCGTGCCGGCTGACGCCCTCGGAGTGCATGCCGGTCTCCTCCTGCAACGGGTTGTTGCGGAGGTCGTCGAGCGCGGTGTCGTCGGGGAAGAACCGGCGACCCGGCCCGGGGTCGGCCGGGGCGCCGCCCGGTCCCGCTTCCGGGGTACGGGTCGGCTCGACCGAACCGAACCCGTGCTTGCCCGCCCCCTGCGGCCACGGTTGGGGCGGCTGCGCGTCGGCCCGCCGTTCGGCACGCCGTGCCGGTGGCAGGCCGGCCTCCTCGCTCCCCTCGTCCAGCGGCGAGTCCTCGGCCGCGCCCCACGGCGCGTCCCGGTCCTCCGTACCGCCGGTGGTGCCCCACGGTTCGACCGACTGCGGACCGCGGTCCTGCCCGTCCGGGGCCGCCTGACCGCCGTCGGGGTCAGCCGGCCGGAGCTGGCCGCCCGGATCCTGGTCCGCCGGTCGCCTCTTCGCGCCCATCCCCCACCACCCTCGCTGCCGCGTCGTCCCGCCCGGTCGTCCGGTGCGTGTGCGGTTCCCGGCCGACGGCGAGACATGCGGCCGGACCGGAATGGATCTCCGAGGAACGTCCGTGAGCGCCGGAGGGTACGGGGTTGGCGCAGTCCGCCCGGGGTATAGCCGGGTACCGGATGGCGGCGTCCGGCCGCACGCGGCCCCGCGCCGCCGTCAGGCGCGCATGACGGTCGCGATCGGGATGCGGGCGGCCCGGATGGCCGGGATCAGACCGCCGAGCAGTCCGGCCAGCAGGCCGGCGATGACTCCGGCGACTCCCGCGCGCCACGGGAACACCGTGTCCGCCAGGAACGGCGCCTGGTCGGCGAAGAGGGTGCCGGCGACGTTCAGGGCGAACGCGGACGCCCCGATGGCGGCGGCCGCGGTCAACAGGCCGGTGAGCAGGGTCTCGGCGAGGACGATGCCGGCCAACAGCAGCCGCGAGGTGCCCACCGCCCGGCGCAGCGCGAACTCCTCGACCCGCTCCCCGACCGTCGCCAGCCCGACGTTGAGGATTCCCGCGACCCCGATCAACAGGACCAGGCTCGCCATGCCGAGGAAGATCCAGCGGATCAACGCCAGGTCCCGGGCGATCTGCTTGCGGGCCTCGATCGTCTCGAAGTGGATCTGGTCCGCCGGTATCCCGGCCGCGGCGAGCCGGAGCGCCAGCAGCCGCTCCAGTTCGCCCGCAGTCGGGGCCAACATCACCTGGAGGCCCGGACCCAGCTCGTTCGGGTCGGCCGCCGGAGCCATCCAGGTCGCCAGTTCGTCGGCCCGGGAGTAGGCGACCGGCTGCGGGCTGCCGTCGTCGACGACGCCGATGATCCGGGGCGTCGGGTTGGCCGTCGCCCCGTCGATGCGCATCTCGGCCGGCACCTGGTGCCGGTTGAAGCCCTTCGCCGCCTCCAGGTTGAGCACCAGCCGGGGTGCCAGGGAGGGCGCCGAGGTGAAGTCCAGCCACTCCCCGGAAACCTCCCGGAAGGGCTTGAACTGGCGGATGTCGCCGGTCAACGTGGTCAGGGTCAACTCGATCGCCTGACCGGGCACCGGTGTGCCGGCGTCGCCGCCCGGCGAGGTCGGGCGGCAGCCGTACTGGTCGCAGTACATGGGACCACCCGGGCCGCCGTAGCCACCGGCCTGGTCGAACGGGGCTCCGCCGGGGTTGACCGGGGCGACTCCGGGCTCGCCGACGATCGCCTGCCGGGTGACGATCGCGACCGCGTCCGGCCGGTCCGCCAGCGTCTCGGAGCTGGCCCGGACGGTCTCCCGGCTGCCCGGAAGGTACGCCTGCCGGGTGCCGTCCTTGCCCACCTGTAGCGCGAGGTTGGCGAGTTGGGCCTCTTCGAGGGTCTCGGCGCCGGCCTGCACCACCACCACGGCCAGTACGCCGAGGAAGAGGCTGACCATCGACAGGAAGGTACGCATCTTGCGGGCCCGGATGCCCTGGACGCCGATGATCAGCGCGGAGCGGAACCGCCCGGAGAGCCGGATCACCGGCCCGCCCCTTCCGGCGCCGGGACGGTCCCGAACGACGCGGTCCCGGACGGCGCTGGTGTTGCGGAGTGCGCGGCCCCGGAAGGGGTGGCTCCGGTCGCGCCCGGCTCCGGGCTCCCCGCCGGCTGGTCCGGGGTGGCGGTCGCCGGTGCGAGCACCCCGTCGTTGAGCCGCAGCACCCGGCGCATCTTGTCGGCGTGGTCCCGGTCGTGGGTGACCAGGATCAGCCCGCAGCCGCGTTCGGTGGCCGAGCGCATCACCTCGATCACCAGGTTGCCGGTCTCGGTGTCGAGCGCGCCGGTCGGCTCGTCGGCCAGCAACAGGCGAGGTTCCCGGACCAGGGCCCGGGCCACCGCCACCCGCTGCTGTTCACCGCCGGAGAGCCGGGCCGGGCGGTGCTTCGCCAGGTGGGCGATGCCGACCTGGTCGAGCGCGGCCATGGTGCGGGCCCGGCGCTTGCGGCGCGGGAGCCAGCCCTGCCCGTTGACCAGGGCCATCGCGACGTTCTGGGCGGCGGTGAGGTGCCCCAGCAGGAAGAACCGCTGGAAGACGAAGCCGAACTCGGCACTGCGCAGGGCGGCGGCCCGGCGTTCGGGCAGCCGGGTGATGTCCCGGCCGCCGAGCAGATAGCGGCCGCCGTCGGGACGGTCGAAGAGGCCGATCAGGCTGAGCAGGGTGCTCTTGCCGGAGCCGGACCGGCCGAGGATCGCCACGCTCTCCCCCTCGGCGACGGTGAGGTCGACGCCGTCGAGGATCGTCCGTGGCGTGCGCTGCCCCTTCAACGTCTTGGTGATGCCGTGCAGTTCGAGCAGCGCCGTCATTTCCCGCCCATCGGGTCGGCCGGGCCGCCGGGCTGCCCCGGCGCCGGTTTCGCCGGTGGCAGGTTGGGTCCGGGTACGGCGACCGTCTCGTCACCGGTCAGCCCGGACCTGATCTGCACGACCTTGCCGTCGCTGAGCCCCAGCACCACGTCCCGGGTCTCCCGGTTGCCGTCCGGGCCGACCACGTCCACCTTGCCGCTGCCCTGCCCTCCGGCGACCGCCTCGACCGGGAGCACGAGTGCGTTCTTCGCCCGGGCCGTCACCACCTGGAGGGTGGCGGTGGCACCGTTGATCAGTTTGACGTTCGACGGCGCCGTGCAGACCAGCCGCATGCCGGTCGGCTCGGAGGGTTCGACCGGCCGCCCCGGGTCCGGCGGCGGGCCGACCGGTACGACCGGGCGTGCACCCGGGCCGGCGGACGGGTCGGTCGACGGCTCCGGGGCCGGCGGGTCCGGGATCGTCCCGGCCGGCAGCGCGGCGATGGTGCCGAGGACCTTGCAGGCGAACGGGCCGGGGCCGTTCTTGATCTGGGCCTGCACGGTCGCCAGCGAGTCCGAGATCTGGTACGCCTGAGCGCCGTCGATCTCCGCGACCAGCCCGTACCCGATCCGCTTCGCCGACACCACCGGCATCCCGGCGGTGACGTTGGAACGGTCGTCGACCAGCCGACCGGCGAAGACGGCACCGGCCGGGACGTCGACCCGGTGCGACTTGCCCTTGGCCCAGACGCTGGCCACCCGCGTCGCCCTGGTCGGCGTGCTCTGCGGCGGGTCGACGTCGCGGTAGCGGATCTGCCCGGCGACCGGTGCCACCACACCGAAGACCGGGTTCATGGTGACCCTGCCGGTCAGGCTGACCCGGTTGTCGAGATTCTGCCGGGCCGGCTTCGCCGTGGTCATCGTGGTGCCCCGGGCCGCCAGTCCGGGGGTCTGGGCCTCCGGATCCGACTCGCTGCACGCGGCGCCCGCACCGACGAGCAACACGAGCACGCACGAACGCAGCAGCAGTCGCCTTCGCACCGGCACCCCTCACCGACGTAGTCCTGGACCGACACCTGACAAGACGCAGCCCGCCGGTCATCGGTTGCCTCGGGACGGATGATTCGCGACGAACGACCGGCAAGGTGCGGTGCGCGTGGTCCGCACCGCTACCGCCGTATCAAACCAGAACGCCCGCCGGGGCACTGTCCCGCCCGCAGCCCGGCGCTCCGGGACGGGATCAGTCGAAGTGCCGGACCCGGGGCCACAGCTCGGCCCAGGCCGGCCCCCGGTCGTGGCACACCACGACCGGCACGCCCTGCTCCTCGTTGTCGACCCCGACCCCGTTGTCGAGCCGGTCGGCGGTCCGGCACTCGCCGAAGTAGCGGCGAAGCTCCGCCGCCTCGCCCACGCCGACCCCGATCAGCACGGTCGCCGACTCCGGCGGCGGCCCGTAGAAGCCCAGCTCGTTATGTCCACTGTAGATCGGCGGTAGCCGGTCGGCGCCGAGTCGGGTGAGCGCACCGGCCTCGCCGTAGTTGGCGGTCAGCACGACCGCCGCGGCCCGGTCGGCGGGCGCGAGTTCGTCGTACGCCCGGACCACCTGGTCGACGTAGCGGGGCCAGCCGACCGAGTCGGCGGCGGTGATGTTGAT
Organism: Plantactinospora sp. BB1; assembly: GCF_003030385.1. Classification (NCBI taxonomy): domain Bacteria; kingdom Bacillati; phylum Actinomycetota; class Actinomycetes; order Micromonosporales; family Micromonosporaceae; genus Plantactinospora; species Plantactinospora sp. BB1. The sequence goes on from NZ_CP028159.1 coordinate 1,044,010, forward strand.
GCCGGGCACCGGCGTGTCGCCGAGCACCTCGACCGGGAGCAGCGGCAGCGCGATCACCGCGCTCGTCGCCGCGTTCAGCAGGTACGCCGCGCCGACCACGAGGGCGCGGAGCCGCCGTCGCCCCCGCCGCAGCCACTCGGCCACCAGTACGCACCCGGCGGCGAAGAGCACGCCGAGCAGCGCGTACGGGTAGTAGGGCTGACCGCCGGAGACCAGCACCAGTACGCAGACGACCAGGTACGCCACGGCGAGCGCGCGTACCGGCCGCCACGGCCGGCGACGCAGCAGCCCGACCAGGCCGGCGAGCCAGACCGCCGCCAGCGGCGGCCCGATCAGCAGGAACTGGAAGGGCAGGAAGGTGGTCCGCGACTCGGCGCCCTTGTTCTCGGCGATCGCGCCGGCCATGTCGGCCTGGGGCAGCTCGTGGCTGAGCTGGTAGACCAGGTTGGGTGCGCCGACCACCAGGGCGAGCGCCACGCCGGCCCAGAGCCAGCGGTTGGCCAGGACCCGACGCGGCCCCACCGCGAGCAGCCCGGCGCCGAGCCCGACCAGCAGGAGCGCCACCAGCAGTTTGTTGTAGAGCCCGATCCCGAGCACCGCCCCGGCCGCCAGCCACCAGCGCGGCTGGTCGCGCAGCAGCGCCCGGGTGGCACAGAGGACGATGCCGAGCCAGACCACCACGTCGAACCCGGCGGTGAGCAGCACGTGACCGAAGATCAGCGTGGCCGCCCCGGTGCCGAGACCGAACGCGGCCAGGGTCTGGGCGAGCGCGCCGCCGCCGAGTTCGCGGGCGAGCAGGGCGGCCAGCAGCAGCGCCGCCAGCACGCAGAGGGTGGCCGGCACCCGCAGTCCCCAGAGCGAGCCGCCGGAGAGGGTGTCGGCCAGCCGAGCGATCGCCGGGGTGAGCGGCGGCTGGTCCCGGTAGCCCCAGTCGGGGCGGAGCATCAGGAAGTAGAGCTCGTCGCGGTGGTAGCCGTAGCCCCCGTTGGTGGCCAACAGCAGCGTGCCGACCAGCGCGGCGACGGCGCCGAGCGGTCGCCAGGCGACCGGGGGCGGCGCGACCCGCCCGCCGTCGGCGGTCGCGGTCGACTCGGGTACTCCCGGTGGCGCGCTGTCCGCGGTGATCGCGGCCGGCCGGACGGCGTGCTCGGTCATCGGTCGCCCCTCCCCCTGGCGCGGCGGTGCCGGCGAGCCCGTGACCCGAACCCCGACCGCCTATACATAACGGTTAGAGCTTAACGGTTATGTATAGGCTGTCAACGCCCTCCGAACAGGACCGACGACCGAACGACCGGCCGGGACGACGTCCACCGTGGCCGGGACAGACCGCGGCCGGGCCGCTCGGCCGCACCGCGCCAGCTTCGACGCGAGGCGGTCCGCTCGGCCCGGCCTGGAGGTCGGGCGCCGGCTCGTGGCCGGCGGTGCGTCAGCGGTAGTCGCAGACCCCCGTCGGGAAGATCTGCTCCAGGCGCCGCCGCTCGGCGTCGGTCGGGCGCCACGATCCGTAGAGGCCCGGGCGATCGCCACCCGGACCGGCTGCCGGTCGCAGGCGTAGACGCCGCCCTCGATCGGCCCACCGGCGACCGTCCGGGACGTCCCGTAGAGCGGGAACTGCCGGGTGCAGGCGCCGTCGGGCCGGTTGTCGAGGATGCCGTCCCAGACGCGGTCACCCCGGGCGATCTCCGTACCGTCGGTGCGGAAGCAGCGGTCGACGGCGAGCGCCGGCCTGTTGCCCTGCACGCCCCGCCACGGCCGGAGACGCAGGTTGGCCATCCAGTCGTCGATCACCGCCAGCGCCTCCGGGGTCTGGTCGTGCGCCTCGGCCGGGCGGGCGTCGGTGAACCAGATGACCTGGTTGCCGGCGTCCCGGTCGTGGTCGCGCATCCGCTGCCGGGACGCGAAGGACTGGTGCGAGTTGTGCATGTCCAGCTGTTCTTCGAGGTAGTGCCGCCAGTCGATGATCGGGATGTCGATGTCGCCGGTGAAGACGATGCCGGACTCGTACGCGGCCCGGATCGCCCGCCGGTCACCCGTGGTACGCGGTGCCGGTGTCCGGCCGCCGTCCGGCGACAGGCGCATGTTCCGGGACGACCAGGGGTCGAACTGGGCCGGGTCGGCACAGGCCGCCGGGGTGAACGGGCAGCCCTCCTGCACCATCTCCGGCTGCGGCTTCCAGGAGCCGACCCGGGCGTTCAGGTCGAGGAACTCGGCCGGGGTGATCCGGCCCGAGGTCAGCGCCGAGAGCCCGTACTGGACGCCGACGTTGTCCCAGGTGGACCGGGCGTACCCGTCCGGGCCGGTGCCGTAGATGTTGACCAGGTCGCCCCAGTGCGACCACTGCACCGTCTCGGTCACCCCGGGCGGGTCCATCCGGTCCCAGAGCGGGTCGCCGGGGAACCAGCGCGGGTTCAGCGCCAGCGGGGTCAGGCCGCGCCAGCCCTCGATGCACTCGGTGGAGCCGGGCGCACCACCGAGGTACGGGTTCGGCACCGTGGCGCTGGCGTTCATGCCGATCAGCCAGGTCCGGTTCTCCCAGTCCCGCCACTTCGGGTTCGCGCGATCGGTGACGTCCATGTAGTACTCGAGCAGTTCGCAGTCGCCGACGTGGATCGTCTGGGTGGCCATGTCCGGATACGAGTACTGCGGAATCGCGGCGTCGATCACCCGGTTGCCGTAGTTCTGGCCGTAGACGTACTGCTGGATGCCGCCGCCGGAGCCGCCGACCCCGACCGTGTAGAGCGGAACGCCGTACTCCTCGACGAAGTGCTCCTTCAGCATCAGCGCGGTCTCGCCGCCGAGCACCAGGTTGTAGTGGGTGGCGGTGCGGGTGCCGGTGGAGTAGAGGACGGCGTAGCCGAGCGAGAGACCCTCGTGGTAGAGGTGCCCGCCGGGAAGCCGACCCTGGTCGTGTCCGATCGCCACCCCGCCGTCGAAGCGGTAGACGACCCGCCGGTTCCAGTTCCCCTCCAGCACCGCGATCGAGTAGACGAACCGGTTGATGGTGCCGCGTTCCCGACGTACGACGTAGTCGACGGTCCGGCCGTCCAGGGTGCGGGTGGTGGTCAGGTCGGCCGGCCGGCTGCCGTCCGTCGGCATCGGCTTGAACGTGCCGTCGGCGGCCCGGTAGAGCCGGTCGGTGACGGTCGGGGCGGCACAGTCCCGGCTCCAGCCGACGATCGCGCCATCCGGACCGGACACCCGCATGCCCTGCCCGTCCTGGTTGTCCACGAGCGGGGCGCCGAGCCCGTTCTGTTCGGTGCGGCAGAGGAACGGATACTGCTGTGGCCCGGAGAAGATCGGACCGGAGATCGGATGGTTGCGTACGGCCAGGGTCGCGGTACGGGCCGACCGGGCGCTCGCCCGGAGCAGGTTCGCGCCGTCCCGGAGCCCGTCGACGACGCCGCGCAGTGACCGGCCGTCGACCCCGAACGCGCGGGTGACGTCGGCGCCGTTACGGGTGACCCGGACCGAGCGCGGGTCGGTCCGGCCGTCGACGGTGACCCGGACCAGCGCGTCGCCGCCGGTGACCTGATCGGCTCGGCTGGAGAGGACCTCGATGTCGAGCCGCTGCCCGGCACCGCCGGTCCAGGCGGCGGCCGGCGTCGCCAGGCCGGCGCCGAGTACGGCGGTCAGGGTGATGCCGAGGGCACCGGTGAGGCCCCGGCGGGTACGGGATCGGGCGGACGTGGTGCCGGCCCCGGCGGGCGGGGCGGAGCGGCTCCGTCGGCCGGGTCGACCGGTGTGGACGGTGCCGTCAGCGGTACGCCGACGGCGAGCGAGGAAGCTGAGCGCGGACATCGTCCCTCCGTCTCCTCCCCCCGGAGCCGGCAGCCCCGGATGGTGGCGGACACCGACGATGTCATGAGGATCGTTCGCTTGTCGAGATCGTCGGCGTCGGCTCAGCCGCGTTCGCCCTCTTCGGTCCGGAAGGTGCGGAAACCCCGGCGGTGATAGTTGGGCAGGGCGTGCGGGTGGTCCACCGACGAGGTGTGCAGCCAGATCCGCCGTACGGTGGGAGTCAGCTCCCAGGCCCGCTGGACCCCGAGCGTCAACGCGTACCCGCCCAGGCGCCGGCCGACGAACCTCGGCACCAGCCCGAAGGTCTCGATCTCCACCTCGTCGCCGGGATGGAGATCGTAGGCAACCAGTCCCGCCGGCTCACCGGCGAAGGAGAGCAGCCAGAACACCCGGTCCGGATAGCGGGCGGACCAGGCGCGCCATTCCTCCCCGGTTCGGGTCGCGCACGGCCAGCCGTGCGGAGCGCCGATCTCGACCTGCAACTCGACGACCAACGGCGAGTCCCGGTCCAACGGCTCCAGCGCCAGCCCGGGCACCGGGTCGGCCGGGACGAACTGGTCGCGGGCCGTCAGCTCCAGGTACGTCACGATCTCCCTCACCCGCCGAAGACTACGGGTGGACCCGAGGCGACCTCGTTCCGAGCCCGGCCGCTCAGCCGGCCGAACGGCCGCCCCGGACGGCGGTACCGCGACGGGCCGCTCCCCCGGCCGGGGTGCCGGGCAGGAAGAGCGCGACGATGTCGTCGAGGCGGACGACGACGAGCGCCCCCACCACGGCCAGCGGTACGGCGAGCACGACCGTGCCGACCGTCATCCGGGTACCACCGAGCGAGGCGTACCCGCCGATCCCGGCGACCACGGTCAGCACGACGTTGCGGGCGAGGTGCTGCCGGCCGAACGGGGCCGCGGCGGCTTCCCCGAAGCACCGGCAGGAGACCCGGGTACCACGGCGGAGCACCGCCGCGACCGCCACCGTGAACGCCGCCAACAGGGCCGCCGCCAGCGCGAACCCGACCGTGGTCACCTCGGCGACGGGCAGCGGTACCAGCAGCAGCGGCACCGCCGCCTCGGCCGCCGTCACCGCGACCGCCAGCGGGACGACCACCCGGGACGGCAGCAGCGCCATCGCCCGCAACGAGTCGGCGAAGGCCCGGAACGCCGCCCGCCCCCGCACCTTGCTGCCGGCCGAGGCCAGGAAGACCAGTACGAGCAGCCACCGGCTGAACTCCGACACGTACGACACGCTCTCCCGCCTCCTGTCATCGCCCGCCCCACGAGGGGCTACCGTGGCGCGGTGCCTGGACCCACTCTGCTGATCGTCGCCGGCTCGTTCGTGACGCTCGGGATCGCCGTCCTGGTTGCCCGCGCCCTGCTCCAGGTCGTCGGGGTCAACGGCGACAGCATGACCCCGACGTACCGGGACGGCGATCAGCTCCTCGTGCTCCGGCGGGGATTCCGGCGACGGCTGCGGGTCGGCGCCGTCGTCGTCTGCCTGCCGCCGCCCGGCATCAGGATCACCTCAGGCGACGTCGACGCCGCCACACAGTTGATGGTCAAGCGGGTGGCGGCGCTGCCGGAGGGACAGGTCTACGTCCTCGGTGACGCACCGCGACACAGCCTCGACTCCCGCGCCTTCGGCGCACTCGCACCGGAACTGGTGCGGGGCGTGGTCGTCCGACGGCTGCGGGCCGCCGTGGAATCAGCGCCCGGCGGGCACGACGTCGCGCCCCGGGGCGAGCTCGGCTAGCTGTGCGGCGCTGTTGCTGACCCCGGCCACCCGCCCGTCGGTGCCGACCAGATAGAACGCGGGGAAGGCGGCGACCTGGAAGGCCGACTGGAGCGCCCCGTCGAGCGGCTCGTGGACGACCGCCGCCCGGGTGTCGGAGACGCCCAGCGCCGCCACCAGCTCGGCGCGCTCGCGCTCCTCCCGGTCCGGCTGCTCCGGGTGCAGCCTGGTGAGCACGACGAGCACCGCCGTCGGCGTCTCCAGCGCCTCGGCGAGCGCCGACCGTACCGAGGGGAGCTGCTCCTGGCATCCCGAACAGTCGGGGGCGAGGAACGCCACCAGGGCACCGGCCGCGCGCAGCGAGGCGAGGGAGACGACCTCGCCGCCGGCGGTCGACGCGGTGAAATCCGGTACCCGCGCGCCGACCGTGAGGGTCACCGGCGGGCGGACGGCGGCCAACTCCTGCGTGTGCTCGCGCAGCTTCCTGACTACGCCGAAGGTGAGCAGCAGGTTCAACAGCGTGAGTGTGGTGAGGACGACGAGTACGGCGACGACGACGGTCACGGGTTCGCTCCTGACGGGAATGGGCACGAGCGCGTCGCGGCCGGGGGTGTCCGGCCGCGACGCTCTCACGGGCGGTACTTCAGCACTCGGTACCCCACCAGCACTGGCACTGGCTGTTACAGGTGCGCCACTTGAACCGGGTGTTGGTGAACCGGCAGCACATCGGGGTGTTGGTGCAGGACGGCTGGCAGACCGCCGAGGCGGTGGTCTTGGGCAGCATCAGCGCCAAGAACCGGTCCGCCAGGGTGCCGACGTGACGGGTCATCGCGTACCTCCAATCTGGATCTCTAGACTGATCGCGGACGGTAGCCGGCCGTGGTACACGGCGACCTACAACATCGATACAAAACTGGTAGAGGTGCCTTGAGCCTGCGATTCCAGCTACTCGGCCCACTCCGGATCACCGCCGCCCGTCGGGCCGTGCCGGTCGGCCCGCAGAAACAGCGGGCGATGCTGGCCATCCTGCTGCTCTCGGCCAACGAGCGGGTCTCGCTGGACCGTCTCGTCGGCGAGCTGTGGGACCAGCCGCCCCGCTCGGCGGTGGCGAACCTGCGCACCTACGCCAGCGGGCTGCGCCGGTTGCTGTCCGAACTGGAGGGCCGAGCCGCCGACGACGACCGGCTGGTCGCCGGTGCCGCCGGATACCGGCTGCGGGTCGACCCGGAGGAGCTGGACCTGCACCGCTTCCAGAGCGCGGTCGAGCTGGGCCGGGCGGCACTGGATCGCGGCGACCACGCCACCGCCACCGCACAATTCCGGGCCGCGCTGGAGCTGTGGCGGGGCCGGCCGGCCGAGGACGTACGCCCGGGGCCGGAACTTGCCGCCCGGATCACCCTGCTGGAGGAGCAACACCTGTCGCTGGTCGAGGACCTGATCCAGGTACGCCTCGCGCGCGGCGAGCACGCCTCGGTCACCGGCGAGCTGCGGCTGCTGATCACCGCCCACCCGTACCGGGAGCGGCTGCGTCACCAGCTCATGCTGGCGCTGTACCGCTCCGGCGACGCCCCGGCGGCACTGGCCGCGTACGCGCAGACCCGGGCGGTCTTCGCCGACCAGCTCGGCCTCGAACCCGGCACGGAGCTGTCCCGGCTGCACCAGGCCATCCTGCGCCGGGCCCCGGAGCTGTCCACATCGGACGCCAGTGCCGAGCCCGTCGACCCGCCACCGGCCGCCGCGCCCAGCGAGCCACCGGGGCCACCCCGGCAGTTGCCACCGGACCCGGCCGCGTTCGTCGGCCGGGTCGACGAGCTGGGTACCATCGCGCGGGCCTGCACCGCCGCGAACGGGACGCGGACCGGTCCGGCGGTGGTGGTGCTGCACGGCCCCGGCGGTATGGGCAAGACCACCCTGGCGGTACGCGCCGCGCACCGGCTCGCGGCCCACTACCCCGACGGACAGCTCTACCTCGACCTACAGGGCGGGACCTGCGGCATGCCCGGTCTCGACCCGCTGTCCGCGCTCGGTCAGCTGCTGCGCGCACTCGGCGTGCCGGCCAGGGACGTACCGCTCGACCTGGGCGAGGCGGCCGCGCGGTTCCGGTCCGAGACCGCCGCCCGGCGGTTGCTGATCCTCCTCGACGGCGCGACCGGGGCGGCGCAGATCAGATCCCTGCTCCCGGCCGGTCGGGACTGCGCGGTCCTGGTCACCAGCCGCCGGCCGGCGAGCACCCTCGACGCGCTCCGGCTCCGGCTGGACCGACTCAGCGACGCCGAGGCGCGGCAGCTCCTCGACACTCTCTGCGGGGACGGCCGGGTGGCGGTCGACCCGGACGCGACCGAGCAACTCGTGACGCTCTGCGACGGGCACCCGCTGGCGCTGCGCATCGCCGGTGCCCGACTCGCGGCCCGCCCCGACTGGTCCGTCTCGGTACTCGCCGGCCGGCTGGACGACGAGCGGGAACGCCTCGACGAACTCCGTGCGGAGGACCTCGCCATCCGGTCCAGCTTCTGGCACACCTACCGCCAGCTGCTCGACAGCGCCGATCCGGACGACCGTACGGCGGCGGCCGCCTTCCGGTCGCTGTCGCTGCTGCGGGTGCCGGAGCTGCCGCTGCCGCTCGCGGCGGTCACCATCGGGGTCCCGCAACGGCGCGCCCTGACCCTGCTGGACCGGCTCACCGAGACGCACCTGCTGGACGCGATCGGGCCGGCCCGGTTCCGCTTCCACGACCTGCTCCGGCTCTTCGGCGCGGAGCTGGCCGAGGAGGTGGATCCGACCGCCGAGCGCGAACGCGCGGTCCGGCGCGGGCTCACCGCGTATCTGACCACGGTGCTGCGCGCGGGCCAGCTGCTGCGCCCGCAGCGGGTGGCCGAGCTGGCCGCCGGGCCCACCGTCGCCGAACTGGGCACCATCGACGACGCCGTGCGCTGGGTCGACGGCGAACTGGCCGGAATCATCGCGGCGGCGCGCCAGGCGTGCGACGCGGCACCGCAGCTGAGCCGGCTCTGCGTGGAGGCGATTCCGTCGGTGGCCGTCTGGTTGCAGAAGCACAACCGGTGGGCGGAGGCCGACGCGCTGGTCGGCGTCTGTGAGCAGGCGGCGACCCTGACCCGGGACGACGCCGCCCGGGCCACCGTGCTGCCGCTGCGCGCGACGCTGCACTGGCGTACCGGATCCCCGGAGGCGGCGCGCGGCGCGCTGAAATCGGCGCTCGGGCTGTGGCGCCGGCTGGGTGATCGCGAGGGTGAGGGGCGCGCGCTCCAGAACCTCGGCTGGTTCCACCACCGGACGGGTTCGCCCCGCCGGGCGGCGGAACTCGTCCGGGCTGCCGTCGGGCTGCTCGCCGAGGCGAAACCGGTGTGGCTCGCCATGGCGCTGCACAACCTGGCGGAGATCGAGTTCGAGCTTGGCGACTTCCCGGCCGCCGACGTCCACCTCACCCGCTGCCTGGCGATGCGGCGCGAAGACGACGACGCCGTCGGCGAGGCGATCACCCTGGTCGCGCTCGGCCGCACGCAGAGCCAACTCGGACGGCACCTGGCCGCGTTGACGGCCCTCACCGCCGGCCTGCGGCTGTGCCGGCGGACCGGCAACCGGGAGGACGAGTGGGAGGCGCTGCTCAGCCGCTCGGAGGTGTACCTGCGGATCGGCGACGCGGCGTTGGCCCAGCAGGACGGCGAGGAGGCGCTGACCCTGGCCCGGGAGGCCGGCGACCGGTACGGCGAGGCGGCGGCGCTCCGGCAGCTCGGCCGGGTACGGGAGCGCCGTGGCGAGCGGGCGGCGGCCGACGGGTACGCCCGACGCGCCAACCTGATCTTCGCCGACCTGCCCGGCCAGCGGGACGGGGTACTCGAGACGTTCCTCGCCGGGGCCGGTCAGCCGGCCGGTGTCGCCTCCGCCTCCGCCTCCACTTCCGCCTCTGCCTCTGCCTCCGCCGGGGCGTAACCCGACGCCTGCATCCGGAAGAGCGTGGCGTAGGTGCCGTCGACCGCCAACAGCTCCTCATGCCGGCCCGCCTCGACGACCCGCCCACCCGACAGCACCACGATCAGGTCGGCGTCCCGCAGCGTACCGAGCCGGTGCGAGATCAGCACACTGGTCCGGCCGGCCCGGTAGTGGGCCAGCCGGAGCTGGATGTCCCGCTCGGCCTCGGCATCCAGACCGGCACTCGGCTCGTCCAGGATGAGCAGGTCCCGCGCCGGGGGCAGTACGGAGCGGGCGATCGCCACCCGCTGCCACTGCCCGCCGGAGAGCAGTACGCCCGCGTCCGCCGGATCGCCGTCCAGTTCGAAGACCCGGGACAGCATCGTCGCGTACCCCCGGGGCAGCGCCTCGATGGTCTCGTGGATGCCGGCCCGGCGGGCGGCGTCGGCGATCCGGGCGGCGTCCTCGGCACGCACCTGGTCCGGGCCGGTCGGGTCGACGTCGCCGAGCCAGATGTTCTCCGCGGCCGTCAGGTCGTAGGTCATGTAGTCCTGGAACACCGCGCCGATCCGGGCCCGCAGCTCCGCCACCGGCAGCTCGCGCAGGTCGAGACCGTCCCAGAGGATCGCGCCCCGGGTCGGGTCGTAGAACCGGCAGAGCAGCTTGACCAGGGTGCTCTTGCCGGCACCGTTGTGGCCGACCAGGGCCACCGCCTGGCCGGCCGGGATGAAGAGGTGCACGCCGCGCAGCACCCACGGGTGGTCCGGGCCGTAGCGGAACCAGACGTCGCGCAACTCGATGCCCCGCCGCAGCGGGGGGACCGGTCGTGGCCGGGTCGGCTCCGGCAGGTCCGGCGGGCAGGTGACGACCTGCTCGTAGTGGGCGAGCAGCAGCATCGCCTGGTGGATGCCGGCGATGTGGTCGATCAGCGTGCTCAGGCTGCTCTGCACCCCGGCGACGGCGGCGACGAAGACGGCCACGTCGCCCACCGTGAGCCCGCCGGACCGGGCGGTGACGACCGCCCACACCAGGCCGCCGCCGGAGAGCGTCGCGCTCAGGATCGCGAGCAGCGCCTGGACGCGTACCTCCCGGCGTTCGAGGGCCCGGCGGGCGGCACTCGCCGTACCCAGCTCGGCGAGCATCCGGCGCCGGAACAGCCCGCCCAGCCGCAGCAGGCGGATCTCCTTGGCCGCGGAGAGGCTGGTCAGCAGGCTGGCGTAGAACATCTCGCGCCGCTCGCCCGGCCCGATCTCCCAGAGCAGGTTCGCCCGTCGCCGGCTCAGCCGGACCTCCGCCACCAGCGCCGGTACGCCGCCGGCCGCCACCAGCAGGGCCATCAGCGGGCTGATCACCACGAGGGTGCCGAGAAAGCCGGTCAGCAGCACCGTGCCCTGCACCAGGCCGAGCAGCCCGTCGACGCAGCGGCCGGGCCCGTCCCGCCCGGCCTGCTCGGCGAGCCGGAGCGTGTTCTGGAAGGTCGGCTCCTCCAGCCGGCGCAGCCCGGCGAGGCGGTCGGTGGCGGCGTAGAGCTGGTCCAGCGCGACGATGGCGGACGAGCGGCCGAGGTCCGCCCGCAGGTAGTTCGTCAGGTGCGGCACCAGGGCGAGGCCGATGGAGACGCCCGCCAGCGCGCTCGCCACCCCGAGGATCGGGCCACCGGAGGCGTTCGCGACCCGGTCGAGGACGAGTTTGGTGAGCCAGGCCGCCAGTACCGGCAGCGCGCCCGCGATCGGCGCGAGCAGCACGTACGCCGTCAGGTTGGCCCGCCCGGACCGCCAGACCACCGCGACGGCCCGGGCGGTCCGGGCGATGCTGATCATTGCGCGAGGGTACGGACGCCACCTCCAGGAGCAGCTACAGCGAAGGTACAGGTACCGGTCGGGCCGGCACCGGAAACGCTGCCGGTCGTTGCCACCACCTTCGGCGAGGCCGCCCGGTTCACCGGGAACCGGCCGTCCCGGCGAGCAGCTCGACGACGGCGGATGCGGTCGCCGGATGCGCGCCCAGCAGCAACGCCGCCCCGCTCGACGGCGACCCGCCCCCGGACGCCCCGGCCGGCTGCCAGCCGGCATCGCAGCCGAGCAGCTCGGCAACGGCGTCGCAGGCGGCCGGATGCTCACGCAGCAACCCGACCGCCGGCCCCGACGACGACACCTCGACACCGGCCGGCACGGCACCCGGCCCGACCGGGACGGTCGCGTCGGGCGACCACGGCGGCACCCAGGCGTCGAGCGCGGCGAGGCTTCCCGGGAAGGTCCGACCCGCCTCCCGGACCAGCAGCGGAACGAGTTCCCGGCCCTGCTCCCGCAGCGTCGTGATCAGCTTCGGCAGCCAGGGCAGCAGCACCGGGTCGGGCAACCGGGCGAACGCCTCGGAGATCACCTCCACGACGAACGGGGTCAGCGTCGGCACCGACTCCAACGCCTGGACGAAACCGCTCAGGTACTGCGGGAACGCCGGCACGACGAGCGGATTGCCCAACAGTTCGGCACAGCGGGACCGGAGCTGCGCCACCGACAGCAGCCCCAGCTGGGACTGGGCGGCCCAGAGCAGCGCCACCTTCGCCGGGGCCTCCGGATGCGACTGCCGCACCGCCAACTCCAGTTGGGCACGGTCGCAGCCGAGGGACAACGCCAGGCTCTCCATCGAGAAGAGGAAGCCGAGCATCGCCCCGACCTGGCGTACCCCGGTCTCGTCGTCGGTGAACGCGGTCGGCAGCAGGGTGCAGTAGTGCGCGTACCCGGTCGTCACGAAACTCTCGCACCAGGCCGGCAGCTCCGGCTCGGTGTTGCGGTAGTGCGCCAGCAGCCGGCGGATCCGGCGCAGCACCTCGGGCGCGTCGTCCACGGTGCGCTCGGCGGAGAGCAGTTCGACGGCCCGCGCACCGAGTTCGTCGACGAAGCGCCGGCTGGGCAGGAAGAGGATCGCGTCCTCGACCGCCGCCAGCGCGACCGCGGCGGTGGCGTCCGGAGCCCAGACCGAGCGACGCAGCCGCTTCTCCAGCACCTGTTCGACGGTGATGCCCTCGTAGCCCAGCTCGATCACCGCGCGCTGGTGCCGGCCCAGGCCCAGGTCCCAGCTCTCCTGGATGGAGCGCTCACCGAGCCGCCGCTCCCCCATGATCGGCCGGACGACGCCGTCGGGCAGCAGCCGGTGCAGCACCCAGAGCAGGTCCGAGCAGGGCGCCAGCTCCGGACGGGCGGTCAGGTCCAGCAGGGCCCGCTGGATGGTGCGGGTCTCCAGGGCCAGCCCCAGCGGCGCGAGCCGGTCGAAGACGTCCCGGGCCAGCGGCGGCAGCGCGTCGTAGCCGACCTGGCCGATCCGGTCACCACCGAGCAGGATCTCACAGAGCCGGCGTACGTCCCGCCGGCCCGGAACGACGTCCTTCTCGATGCAGGTGACCGCCGCGTCGGAGAAGTCGTAGGGCGTCGGTCGGGCCCGGTTGCGGATCCCGGCCAGCAGGATCGAGGTCTCGAAGACCGCGATCGCGTCGGCGGTGCTGGCCAGGTAGCCGTTGCGGCGGGCCAGCCGCACGATGTCGACGCACCAGCCGAGCAGCTCCGCCTCGTCGACCTCGTCCAGCACCGGCGGCCGGGAGAGGAAGCCGGAGAGCCGGTCGGTGACCGGTGCCGGTGCCGCCGCTGCCGCGGGCTGCTTCTTCGCCCGGCCCCGCTTGCGGCCAGCCTGCTGCCCCGCAAGCTGGTACGGCGTGACACCGCCCCGACCCACCGCCTTCGCCCAGCCGGCCTGGGCGATCGACACCGACCCGGGGGCGAGGTCGAACTGCCGCTCGATCGCCGAGTGGCTGGACGGGATGAGCCCGTACAGCCAGCGGGTGGCGGTGCGCGGGCTGATCTCCCAGTCGGGGGTGCCGGGCGCGGTGCCGAACTCCTGCACCGGGCTGGCCGCGTGGAAGGCGCCGCAGACGTAGAGGCAGCGGGACCGGTCGACGCCGGTGGCCGCCATGTGCTGACGCATCCGGGTCCACATGTAGCGCTCGCGGTCGGCGTCCCGGTCGTCGGGACCGGAACCGGCCGGTGGACGCAGTCGCCGGAACAGGCTGCCGATCAGGACCATCACCTGCCGGTACGTGTCGTAGTCGGCGTCGGCGAGCGGCTGCTCGACATACTGGTCCCACCACTCCGACCAGTGCCGCACCCTGCCGTGGTGCAGCAGGTACGACCGGAGTTCGGCGAACCGGGGACGCAGGTCGCCGATCCCGATCCCGACCGCCTCCCCGTGCAGGGCCGCCTCCTCCGCCGGCTGCCCGCCGGACCCGTCCGGAGTCGCGTCGTCCTCCCCGGACTCCGGCCCCATGTCCAAGGCTGGCTCAGCCGACGCGGTGGGCGTCCACTGGAAGACGTGGTCCGCCGACCGGTCCACCAGGACCAGTTCGACGCCCGGGGTCTCCAGCGCGTACGCGATGGCCTGGTATTCGGCCGACGCCTCGCTGATCGGGGCGACGATGTTGAGCGGCGCCCAGGCCGACGGGAACCCGTCGAGATCGGAGGCGAACGCCTGCAACGCCACCGGCAGCCGGCAGTTGCGCAACTCCGCCAGCAGCGGTCGCAGGTCCTCGCAGAGTTCCAGGTAGATGACGGCGGGCTGCTTCTCGCGGAGCCGGCGGGCCATCGCCAGCGCGGAGGCGGGCGAGTGGTGGCAGACCGGGAAGATCTCCAGCTCCTCCAGCAGCGCCCGGTCGACGTCGTCGACGATTCCGGTGAGGATCTCGGCCACCGCGCCCGGACCACCGGCGAACGTGGTCGCCGCCGCCTCGAGCTGCGCGCGCAGCGGGGCGAAGGTGCCCGCCGACCGGTCCGGGACGTCGACGCGGGTAACGGAGGGGCCGGCGCTCATGAGAGCGTCGCGATCGCCTCGCGACCGCCTTCGAGGAACTCCGGCCACGACCCGCCGTCGGCCTTGCTGCGCGGCTCGACCACGCCGTGCCAGTACTTGTTCAGGATCGCCAGGTCCTCCGGGGCACGTCGGGCCAGCGAGCCGACCAGCGAGCCGGCCAGCGTGGCGGCCCGGAGGGTACGGTCGCCGAAGAAGTGGCTGTGCAGGATCGCGTCCTCCAGCACACCGATCTGTTCGGCGGTGGAGAGCGCCGACTCCAGCTTCTCGTCGTCGCTGCCGGCCGCGGCCGCCGCCGCCCGCAGGTCCGCGAAGCTCTGCAACAGGATGTCCAGCAGCGTCGGCGGCACGTCCAGTTCGATCCGGTGCCGGCGCAGCAGTTCGGTGGTACGGAACCGGACGATCTCCGCCTCGCTGCGCTTGTTCGTCACCACCGGGATGCGGACGAAGTTGAACCGGCGCTTGAGTGCCGAGGAGAGGTCGTTCACGCCCCGGTCCCGACTGTTCGCGGTGGCGATGATCGAGAAGCCCGGCTGGGCGAAGACGATGTTGTCGTCGTCCAGCTCCGGGATGGAGACGTACTTCTCGGAGAGGATGGAGATCAACGCGTCCTGTACGTCGCTGGTCGACCGGGTCAGCTCCTCGAACCGCCCGATCACCCCCCGCTCCATCGCCGTCATGATCGGCGACGGGATCATCGACTCCCGGGACTGGCCCCGGGCGATCACCATCGAGACGTTCCACGAGTATTTGATGTGGTCCTCGGTGGTGCCGGCGGTGCCCTGCACCACCAGTGTCGAGTTGCGACAGATCGCGGCGGCGAGCAGCTCGGCGAGCCAGCTCTTGCCGGTGCCGGGGTCGCCGATCAACAGCAGGCCCCGGTCCGACGCCAGGGTCACGATGCTGCGCTCGACGAAACTCCGGTCGCCGAACCACTTCTGCGAGATCTCCCGGTCGAGGCCGTCGGCCCGCTCGGAGCCGAGCACGAAGAGCCGGACCATCCGCGGGCTGAGCCGCCAGGAGAACGGCTTGGGGCCGTCGTCGACCGACTCCAGCCAGTCGAGTTCCTCGGCGTACTTCACCTCGGCGGGGGCACGCAACATGTCGGTCATTCGGTGGGTCTCCTAGCTGAGGAAGTTCTTGAGTTCGAAGACGAGCTTTCGGATGTGCCCGGAGAGGACGGGCGCACCGAGATCCTTGAAGCGCTGCCGGAACCACGGGTTCACGCTCTGCTGGCCGCCGCTGTTCACCGAGCCGACCGGGATCACCCGTACCCCGCTGCGGTGCGCCGCCGCCAGTCCGTCGAAGACGCCCTGCGGATTCGCCTCGTAGTAGTCCGAGATCCACACCAGTACGGTGTTGCGCGGCTCGGCGATCTTCGGGCGTACCAGGGTGAGCGCGGCGGTGCCGTCCGTCCCGCCGCCCAGCTTGGTCCGCAGCAGTACCTCGAAGGGGTCGTGCACCCACGGGGTCAGGTCCAGCGCGCGGGTGTCGTACGCCACCAGGTGCACGTCGACCCGGGGCAGCCCGGCGAAGATCGAGGCCAGGATGGTGCAGTTCACCATCGCGTCGACCATCGACCCGGACTGGTCGACCACCACGATCAACCGGGCCGGGGTGGTCCGCCGGGCGGTCTGCCGGTAGTAGAGCCGGTCGACGTAGAGCCGCTGGTCCTCCGGGTTCCAGTTGCTGAGGTTCTTCCAGATGGTGCGTTCCAGGTCGAGGTTGCGGAACACCCGCTTCGGCGGCACCGAGCGGTCGATGCTGCCGACGCTGGTCTGCTGCACCTGGGTACGCAGCACCTCGGCGACCTCGTCGACGAAGCGCCGGATCAGCGCCTTGGCGTTCGCCAGCGCCACCCCCGACAGGTTGTGCTTGTCCCGCAGCAGTTGCTCGATCAGCGACATGCTCGGGGTCAGCTTGCTGGCCAGCGCGCTGTTGCCGAGCACTTCGCGCAACTGCATCCGGCGCACCAGGTCGCCCTCGATCCCGGCCAGCACCCCGGCCAGCTCGCCGGTGCCGGGCTGGGTCCCGACGCCGGGCCCGCTGGTCGCGCCGGGCCGGCCGCTGCGCAGTTGTCCCGGTTGCAGCCCGAGTGCCTGCTCGAACCAGCCGGCGTCGGACTGCCAGCGGGCCAACTGGGTGGCGGTGACGTTGCCCGAACCGGTCGCGAAGACGTTGAGCAGCAACTTCGACACCAGGGCGGCCCGGCGCACCTCGACGCCGCCGACCTGCTCGTCCGAACCGCCGTCACCGTCCACCCCGCCGCCGCCGTCCACCGCGCCGTCGCCGTTCACCGCGCCGTCACCGTCTACCCCGCCGTCACCGTCCACCGCGCCGCCGCCGTTCGTGCCGTCGCCGTGCACCGCGCCGTCGCCGTGCACCGCGCTGTCACCGCCGTGCGGGCCGGAACCGCCCGTGTCGTCCTCCTCGGCGGGTGGCGGCGTCATCAGGTCCCGCAGGTCGGTGGCGAGCTCGGGGAAGCGCTGCACGATGGTGTCGACCGAGACCGTCGGATCCAGCAGCGCCGCCGGCAGGCCGAGGTCGTCGACGATCGCCACGCTGGCCGACTCCAGTGCGGGCTGCTCGTCCGGGTCGAAAAGCCGGGCCAGCAGGCGCCAGTAGAGCACCTGCCGCCGGTTCTCGTGCATCCGGGCACCGCCGCGCGGATCTCCGCTCTGCTCGCTCATCGCCGCAGCAACCGTCCCGCCCGCTCGCGGAGTACGGCCACCGCGTCGCCGGACTTCGCCTCCGCCTTGACCACCCTGGGATCGGTCGGGCCGAGCGCCCAGTCGCCGGTGTGCGCCTCCGCCGTCGCGCGTTTCGAGCCGTGTCGCACGGCGAGCGGTTGCAGCAGCCAGCGGCCGGCGTCCCAGCGGAGCAGGCCGAGACACGCCGACGACCTGGCGACCAGCTCCGGGGTCAGCGGCGCGCAGCGGGGAAGCCGGGACACGTCGACCGGCAGGGACTGCCCACCGAGTTCCAGGGTGACTCCGCCCCGGTCGTCGGCGGTGGCGGAGTAGCCCTCCAGGAGGACGGGTTCGGCGATGCGTACCGGATGGCGGTCCAGCGGGGCGACCGCCGGGGCGACCGCCTCGGGCAGCCGGAGCCGGGCGGTGGCGAACGGGTCGGCCGGCTCGGCCGGCCGGGCCTGGTCGTCCCGCCAGACCAGGTCGCCGCCGGGCAGCAGCGGCAGGTCGGTGATCTCCACGGCGTGCCGCTTGGCGAGCGCGCCGAGCAGCACCGGGTGGCTGCCGAGCAGTCGCCAGACCGCCGGGCCGACGATGGTCTCCACCTTCGCGGCCGCGACGCTCGTCCGGACCTGCCGGGCCGGTGCACCACCGGCCGGTTCGAGTACGGCGTGCACCTGCACCTGGATCGCGGTGCCGTGCTCGTGCACGTCGGCACCGAGCGGCAGCAGCCGACCGGAGACCGGCGTGGCGGCGGCCAGCCCCGCCGGCAGGCCCCCGGGCTGGGCCAGCAACAGGGCCCGGGCCCACAGGTCGGCCCAGCGCCGGGCCGGCAGCCTGTCCATTGTCGACACCGGACAGCAGCCGCGCAGCTCGGCCGCCAGACCGTCGAGGAGTACCGCCAGCCGGCGCAGTCCCGGCACGGCGAGCGCCGCGTCGAGGGTCGGCCCCGAGGCGGCGACCAGGTCGTGGTCGACGCCGCGCCAGCCCGCGATGGCCAGCTCGCGCAGCCACGACCGGCAGCCGGCCAGCACGTTCTCCGGCACGGACCCGGCGGTCTCGGCCGGCGCGGGTGCCGTCCAGTCTGCCCGGGCGCGGCCGAGCGCGGTGTCCAGCCGGGCGAGCAGCGCGTCGTGCACCGCGCCGAGCAGTGCGGCACGTCCGCCGGCCAGCGCGGTCAGGTGCTCGTCGGCGAGGGAGCCCGCGACCACCTTCTCCACCGCTTCCCGGACCCGTTCGCCCAGTGGCGTCACCGCGAGGGTGTCGGCCAGCGCGGCCAGCGCCGCCCGGGGCTGCTCACCCAGCCGGGCGAAACCGTGGCTGAAACCGTCGTCGAAGCCGCCGACCAGGTCGAGCGTCTCCTCGATCCCGGGCTCGACGGTGGCGAGCCCGGACAGTTGGGTGGCGAGCATCAGCCGACCGTCCCCGTCGCCGGAAACCAGTGCAGTTCGGGCAGCGGCTCGGTGCTGCCGGGGACCTCCAGATAGGACAGGTGCCGGAGGAAGCGACTGAAGACCACCGCCGCCGGTGTCGGCTGGTGAGCGCCGTTCAGCCGGGCCGCCAGGTCGGCACCGGAGGAGGCCCCGTCGGCCACGTCGATCCGCAGATAGCGGGCGACCCGCTCGACGCCGTACTGCACGGTCGCCTCGTCCAGCAGCGCGTGCAGGTGCTTGCAGGGCGCACCACGCAACCCGCCGCACGGGCGGTTGTTGTTGGTGCTGCAGTTGAAGGCGTGGCTGCCGGCGGCGATCGACGAGACGTAGACCCGCTCGATGTCCGAACCGCTCGACACGACACCCTGCAACCGACCGTCCGCCAACTCGACGAAGGGGACCTTCGCCAGCTTGCGGGGCTGCACCGCCGGCAGCACCCGGGCGACACTGCGCCGCTCCCACCCGTCCTCGATCGTTCCCACGACCCCGCCCTTCTCGTTCGATGCCCCGAGAAGATAGACCGGCGCGGCGACATTTTCCGCCACACCCGGACGGGCCCCTGGACAACGGCGCGGCGACCCTCCAGACGGGCGTCCGGCGGTGGCGGTACGCCCTCTCGGCAGCGGTGGCCTCCGCCGGGGCGGTGCGGCGCGCGACCGCCGTACCACCCCGACGGGCCACCGCTCAGCCGCCCCGACGGGCCATCATTCAACCGCCCCGGCGCGCCATCGCGTTCAGCCGGCGCTGCGGGCCATCACGTTCAGCCGGCGCCGCGCGCCATCGCGTTCAGCCGGCGCTGCGGGCCATCGCGTTCAGCCGGCGCTGCGGGCCATCGCGCGTACCCCGACGGTCAGGCCGACGGCGGCGGTGACCAGCGCCGCGACCCAGCCCCAGAGCACGGTCGACGAGCCGAGCTCACCGGCGAAGAGCGCGCGCTCGGCGTCGACGAGATAGGCCAACGGGTTGAACTGCGCGGCGACCCGCATCCAGCCCGGACCGGTCTCCAACGGCAGCAGGATCCCGGAGAGCAGCATCAGCGGGAAGATCAGGGTCTGCTGCACGGCCCAGAACATCCAGTCCTGCTTGCGTACGGCGATCGCGAGCGAGTAGCTCAGCGCGCCGAGCCCGACGCCGAAGACCGCGAGCAGCGCCAGCCCGACCAGCGCGCCGACCGGATAGAGCCGGAAGCCGAACGGGATCATCACCGTGACGATGATCGCCGCCTGCCCGGCCAGCGGCACCATCTCCTTGAGCGCCCGGCCGACCAGCAGCGAGGGGCGGGACAGCGGGGTGACCAGCATCCGTTCGTGCGCACCGGTCTGGAACTCGAAGAGCAGGTTGGCTCCGGTGGCCGAGGTGCCGAAGAGGGCGGTCATCACCAGGATGGCCGGTACGAACCACTGCCAGACGCCACCGGCGCCGAGGGTCGTACCGGCCTGGCCGCCGAGCGAGCCGACCAGCAGCGGCCCGAACAGGCCGAGGAAGACCAGCGGCTGCACCATGCCGAAGATGAGCGAGAACGGGTCGTGCCGCAGCGGGCGCAGTTCCCGGGCCAGCACGATGCCGGTGTCCCGGAGCAGGCCGAGCGGACCCGTCCGGCGTTCCGCCGGAACCAGGGTCGGCGAGGGGGCGGTGGCACCGATGGCGGTCATGCGAGGTCCTTCCGGGTCTGCTGGTCCCGCGGGCTCTCCTGCGCGGTCGGGGTGTCGTGTCCGGCCTCGCGCAGGCTGCGGCCGGTGAGGGTGAGGAACACGTCGTCGAGGGTGGGTTGGTGCGCCTGGGCGGTGCCGACCCGTACTCCGGCGGAGACCGCGGCCCGGAGCAGTTCGGGCAGCGCCGCCGGACCGTCGGCGACGTGCGCCTCGACCCGGGACCCGGCACAGACGACGTCCCGGGCGCCGGGCAGCCGGTCGACGAGCCGGGCCAGCGGCCGGGCATCGTCCCCGGCGACGGTGACCACGATCCGGTCCCCGGCGAGCTTCGCCTTCAGCGCCGCCGCCGAGTCGTCGGCGATGATCTCGCCGTGGTCGACGATGACGACCCGCTCGGCCATCGAGTCCGCCTCGTCGAGGTAGTGCGTGCTGAGCACCACCGTCATCGCGGCCTCGGCGCGCATCCGCAGGATGTGCTCCCAGAGGTTCGCCCGGTTCTGCGGGTCCAGCCCGGTCGAGGGCTCGTCGAGGAAGAGCAGGGACGGCGCGTGCACCAGGCCCATCGCCACGTCCAGCCGGCGCCGCTGCCCGCCGGAGAGGGCCGAGACCTTCCGGTCGGCGAGGTCGCCGAGGTCGAGGTCGGCCAGCAGGTCGTCGGCCCGCCGCCGGGCGGCACGCCGGTCCAGGCCGTAGATCGCGCCCTGGGTACGCAACTCGTCGCGGACCCGCTGGCTGTGCCCGGCCCCGTTGCCCTGGCCGACGTACCCGATGTGCCGGCGGACCCTGCCCGGTTCGCGTACCACGTCGTGGCCGGCGACGGTGGCGGTGCCGGAGGTCGGGGCGATCAGTGTGGTGAGCATCCGCATCGTGGTCGTCTTGCCGGCGCCGTTCGGGCCGAGCAGCGCGACCAGTTCACCGGGTTCGATCCGCAGGTTGACGCCCCGGACGGCGTGCACGGTCTGGGTGCTGCTCACGACGAAGTCCCGGGTCAGCGAGCGGGCGTCGATCATGGGCTGCTCCCCCGGTCGGAGGATCGGTTCTGTCATGTCCGAAACGCTAGGCGGCATAGCGGCCACTTTCTGGCCTGAATGCCGGGCAGACTTGTCGGCATGGCGAACACCAGCTCCCGGACCCTCCGCCTGCTCTCCCTCCTGCAGACCCACCGCTACTGGCCCGGCACCGAACTCGCCGACCGGCTCGGCGTCTCGGTCCGCACCCTCCGCCGGGACGTCGACCGGCTGCGCGAACTCGGCTATCCGGTCGACGCCCACCGTGGCGTCGACGGCGGCTACCAGCTCGCCCCGGGCGCCGCCCTGCCGCCACTGGTGGTCGACGACGAGGAGGCCGTCGCGCTCGCCGTCGGATTGCAGGCCGCCGCGCACGGTGCGGTCGCCGGCATCCAGGAGTCGTCGATCAGGGCCTTCACCAAGGTCGTACAGGTGATGCCGGCCCGGCTGCGGCGGCGGGTCGACGCGCTGCGCGCGATGACCGTACCGGCGCTCTGGGGCGACGGCGGGCCGACCGTCGAGGCGGCGGTCCTCACCACCGTCGCCCAGGCGTGCCGGGACACCGAACGGCTGCACTTCGGCTACACCGCCCGGGACGGGCAGCGGACCGAACGGCACGTCGAGCCGTACCGGATGGTCTCGCTCGGCCGGCGGTGGTATCTGGTCGGCTACGACCTGACCCGGCACGACTGGCGCAGCTTCCGGCTCGACCGGCTGCACGACCCGCGCGGCACCGGAGCCCGGTTCCACCCCCGGCAACTCCCCGCCGAGGACGCCGCCGCGTTCGTCCGGGCCGGCATCGAGAACCTGCCCGCACCGTACCGGGTCGAGGTGCTGGTCCGGGCGCCGCTGGCCGTCGTCGAGGAGCGGCTGTCGCGCTGGGCCACGATCGAGTACGTCGACGAGCGGCACTGCCGGATGGTGATGACCACCGACACCCTGGACTGGCCCGTGATGGCGCTCGGCTCGCTCGGCGCGGAGTTCGAGGTGCTCTCCCCGCCCGAGCTGACCGAGCAGCTCCGGGAGTGGAGCGAGCGGTTCCGGCGGGCGACCGCGACCGACCAGGAATCACGCGGCTGAGCCGGCGGACGGGGGGCAGCAGCCGGGTCACCCTCGCACGGTCCGGATCGCGGCGGCCGGGCGGGCGGCGCGCGAGTTGACGTCCGACCGGAGGTAGGCGAGGCTGCTGCAACCGACTGTGGATCATCGTCCCGAGGCTCTGCGGGACAGCCGAGACGCCGGGAAGCCTGGGACATGGAAAAGACATTCGAGTTGACCGTCAACGGCGAGCGGCGGAAGGTCGACGCCGACGCCGACAGCTCCCTGCTGCACGTGCTGCGCGAGGTGCTCGGCCTCAAGGGCTCCCGGTTCGGTTGCGGCCAGGGCCTCTGCGGCGCCTGCTTCGTCCTGTTGGACGGCCGACCCGCGCCGGCCTGCGACGCTCCACTCTGGTCGGTCGCCGGCCGAACGGTCACCACCGTCGAAGGGCTGGCCGACGGCGACGTACCGCATCCGGTCCAGCGGGCGTTCCTCGACGAGCAGGCCGCACAGTGCGGGTACTGCGTCTCGGGGATCCTGGTCAGCGCGGCCGCGCTGCTCGCCGCGCAGCCGCGGCCGGACGAGGCGACGGTCGCCGCCGCGCTCGACCGGCACCTGTGCCGCTGCGGTGCCCAGCGGCGGATGATCCGCGCCGTGCTCCGGACCGGACAGTCCATGGTCGACACCGCTGCCACCGGGGGTGGCACCGGCACCAGCCACCCGGACCCGAACGACGCAGACGGCACCGGAACGGACCCGGCCGGCCGGGGCGACGGGGCGACGGCGGTCGAGCGGTGAACGGCGACGCTCCGGAAGTCACCACCAGCACGCCGCCGCTGCCCCGAGGGGTGGTGGCCAATCCACGGCTCGCCCGCTGGATCACCGTGCACCCGGACGGTACCGTCACGGTCCGGGTCGGCAAGGTCGAACTCGGGCAGGGCATCCTCACCGCGCTGGCCCAGATCGCCGCCGACGAACTCGACGTCGACCTCGCCGCCGTCCGGATGGCGGCGGCCAGCACCGTCGAGGGGCCCGACGAGGGACTCACCGCCGGCAGCCTCTCCGTCGCCGACTCCGGCGCCGCGGTCCGCCAGGTCTGTGCCGAGGTACGGGCGCTCTTCGTTGCCGAGGCGGTGCTGACCCTGCCCCTCGATCCGCAGACCGTCACGGTCCAGGACGGTGTGATCACCGATGCGGCCGGTGCCCGACGCACCTGCTACGGCGAGCTGGCCGACCGGGTCGATCTGGACCGGGAGGCGACCGGGGCGGTCCGGCCGAAGCCGGCGCAGCAGGCCCGCTGGGTGGGCACCAGCGTGCCCCGGCTGGACCTGCCCGACAAGCTCGCCGGCCGGCCACGCTTCATCCAGGACCTCGCACTGCCCGGGCAGCTCTCCGGCCGGGTGGTGCGGCCGCCGTCACCGGCGGCGACCCTGGTCGAGGTCGACACCGCCGCCGCCCGGCGGCTGCCCGGGGTGCAGGCGGTGATCCGGGACGGCGACTTCCTCGGCGTGGTCGCCGAGGGCGAGGCGAACGCCGAACGGGCCGCCTCGGCACTGGCCGGCGCGGCGCGCTGGCACGAGGAGCCGACCCTGCCGGACGAGGACGACATCTCCACCTTCCTGCGCGAGGGTCCGGCCGAGTCGATCCCGGTACCCGAGCCGGGTGGCGCCGCCCGGCCGGGCGTACCGGCGGGGCAGGCCGGCGGAGCGGTCGTCCGGCGGCTGCGGGCGCGCTACAGCCGGCCCTTCCTGGCCCACGCGTCGATGGCGCCGAGCTGCGGTGCCGCCCGCTGGGCCGAGGACGGTACGGCGGTCGCCGTCTGGAGCCACAGCCAGGGCATCCACGGGCTGGGTCGGGCGATCGGCGCGGCCCTGGGACTCGACGCCGACCGGGTCGACGTGCGACACGTCGAGAGCGCCGGCAGCTACGGGCACAACGGCGCGGACGATGCCGCCTTCGACGCCGTACTGCTGGCCCGGGCGGTTTCCGGCCGGCCCGTGCACGTGCGGTGGAGCCGCCGAGACGAGCTGACCTGGGCGCCGTTCGGCTCGGCGATGGTGGCCGAGGTCCAGGCCGGTGTCGGCGCCGACGGTACGGTGCTGACCTGGAGCTACGACGTGTGGAGTCAGGGGCACACGGCCCGGCCCGGTTACGCCGGCAGCCCCGGTCTGCTCGCCGCCACGCACCGGGACCGGTCCCGCCCGACGCCACCGGCGGCCGATCCACCGGCCTGGGGCGGTGGCGGGACGACCCGCAACGCCTGGCCGATCTACACCTTCCCGGAGCGCCGGATCCACGGCCACCGGGCGCTGCGGACCGCACTGCGTTCCTCGTCGCTGCGCTCGCTCGGCGCGTTCACCAACGTCTTCGCCATCGAGTCCTTCATGGACGAACTGGCCCTGGCCGCCGGTACGGACCCGGTGGCGTACCGGCTGGCCCAGCTCGCCGACCCCCGGGCCCGGGAGGTGCTCTCGACCGCCGCCGAACTCGGCGGCTGGCAGCGACGCGGCACCGAGGAGAGCGTCGGCTACGGCATCGGCTTCGCCCGCTACAAGGACCGGGGTGCGTACTGCGCGGTGCTGGCGGAGGTGGAGACCCTGCACGAGGTACGGGTACGCCGGCTGACGCTGGTCGTGGACGTGGGTCGGGTGGTCAACCCGGACGGGGTCCGCAACCAGATCGAGGGCGGTGCCGTCCAGGCGACCAGTTGGACGCTGAAGGAACGGGTCCGGTTCGACCGCTGGCGGGTCACCAGCGCGGACTGGGAGAGCTATCCGATCCTGCGGTTCGGTGAGGTGCCGCGGGTCGACGTACACCTGGTGGATCGCCCGTCGGAGCCGTCGGTCGGCGCGGGCGAGGCGGCCCAGGGCCCGACGGCGGCCGCCATCGCCAACGCGGTCGCGGACGCGCTCTCGGTCCGGGTACGCGACCTGCCGATCACCGCCGACCGCATCGTCGCCGCCCTCTAGCCGGCGGCGGACCGTCGGCCGCTCCGTGGTCGCGGGTACTGCGTGGGCAAGGGCTTTCCTGAAGGGCGGCTTCGCACCTCCTGTGCGACTGCCGCAGCCGGCGGATCGATAGCCTTCGGTCATGCGAGGCTCGCGGGAAGACGACGGTTCGGCCGAACTCGACGACGTCGAGCGCCGGCTACGCGCGATCCGGGACGACCCGGAGAAGTCGACGACGCTCCGGGAACTGGCCCACTACCAGCTTGAGCGGATCGCCGCGCTGCGGGCCGCCCGCACCGGCGTCGGCACCGGTACCCCCGCCGTGACGGTGGACCGGCTCGGCCCGTTCCGGTTCGCGGCGATGCCCGCGACCGGCCTCGTCAGCATCGAGATCGACCGTGCGGACGACCTCGCTCCGCTGGTGGCGGTCGTCTCGGCCGACGAGATCCGCCAGTTGATGCCGCTGTTCCAGCACGTCCGGGACCATGCCGCGCGCGGCGAGTCGACCCGGATCGACGTCCGGGAGGCGTTCCTCGAACTCCTCGGCCACGACCCGTTCGACGACCAGCTCGACGAGCGCTGACGGCCGACCGGCGCAGGCGGCCGACACCTTCCCCAGCCGTGCCGCCACCCGTCCGCTATCCGCGCGCGGCGCCGACCCGGTACTGGTGCGGGCTGACGCCCCGTTCCCGCTTGAAGGCCGTACTCAGGGCGAACGGGCTGCCGTAGCCGACCCGTCGGGCCACCGAGGCGACGGTGCTGTCCGGCTCCCGCAGCAGGTCGGCCGCGAGCGCCAGCCGCCAGCCGGTCAGGTAGGTCATCGGGGGTTCGCCGACCAGCTCGGTGAAGCGGCGGGACAGCCCGGCCCGGGAGACTCCGGTCGCGGCGGCCAGCGACGCCACCGTCCAGGGCTGCGCCGGGTTGTGGTGCAACATCCGCAACGCCCGCCCGACCACCGGATCGGCGTACGCCCGGTACCAGCCCGGTGCTTGCGCCTCGGTCCGGGCGAACCAGGTCCGTAGGGCCGTGACCAGCAGCAGGTCGAGGAGCCGATCCAGGATCGCCTCCTGACCGGGCTCCTCCTTGACGATCTCGTCGCCGATCAGCCGCACGAGCGGGCCGAGACGCCCCTGCTCGGGCAGTACCAGCAGCGGCGGCAGCGCGGCGAGCAGCCGGCGCCCGATCTCGCCGTCCAGCTGGTAGGTGCCGGTGAGCAGCACGGTCGAGCCGTCCGGGTGGTTGCCCCAGGTCCGGACCCCCAGGTCCATCGCCTGGCCCAGGCTCTCCCCGTGCACCGTCGTGCAGCGCTGACCCGGGTGGATGACCACCTGCGGCGGGGTCGCCGGATCGTCGGCGACGGTGTACGGGTCCGGGCCGCGCAGCACCGCCACGTCCCCCACCCCGAGGGACCGGGACCCGCCGGTGTCGGGCAGGACGACCGCGCTGCCCCGGACCATCACCACCACGGTCAGCGGTGCCCGGTCCTGGATCCGCAGCGACCAGGGCGGTTCGAGCACCGACCGGAGCAGGAAGGCGCCCCGGGCCCGAGGCCCGTCGAGGAGTCCGGTCAGCGCGTCCACGCCGACAGGTTAGACGCTGAGACATGGAATTGCGATTCTCGGCTATGGGAAGTCGCAGCCAGGCCGAGTTGACTGACGGGCATGACGAGGAACGAACCCGAGAGCACAGCCCTGACCCTGGTCCTCGGCGGTACCGGCAAGACCGGTCGCCGCGTCGCGGAGCGGCTCACCGCACGGGGCGTACCGGTCCGGGTCGGGTCCCGCTCCGGCCGACCGCCCTTCGACTGGTGGGACCGGAGCACCTGGGCCGACGCGATCCGTGGGGTGTCCGCCGCCTACCTCTCCTTCTATCCGGATCTCGCGGTGCCGGGAGCCGCCGAGACCGTCCGGTCCTTCACCGAACTCGCCGTACGCGGCGGCGTACGCCGACTGGTCCTGCTCTCCGGCCGGGGCGAGGAGGAGGCGCAGCTGGCCGAGCGGATGGTCCAGGATTCGGGCGCGGAGTGGACGATCCTGCGGGCGAGCTGGTTCAACCAGAACTTCAGCGAAGGCGAGTTGCTGGCGCCGCTGCGCGAGGGCGAACTCGTGCTGCCGGTCGGTGACGTCGGAGAGCCCTTCGTCGACGCCGACGACATCGCCGAGGTGGCCGAGGCGGCGCTGACCGGGGAGGGTCACGTCGGCCAGCTCTACGAGCTGACCGGCCCCCGGCTGTTGACCTTCGCCGAGGCCGTCGCCGAGATCGCCGGGGCGGCCGGCCGGGAGATCCGGTTCCGGACGGTCCCGGTCGAGGAGTACGCCGCGATGCTGGCGGAGCAGAAGTTGCCGGCGGAGGTGGCCGCGCTGTTGACGTACCTCTTCGTGGAGGTGCTGGACGGGCGCAACGCGCGGCTGGCCGACGGGGTGTCGCGGGCGCTCGGCCGCGAGCCCCGGGACTTCCGCGACTTCGCCCGGCGTGCCGCCGCGACCGGCATCTGGTCCGGGTGACGCCCCACCCCGGCCCGGACCGCGCACCCGGGCCGGGGTGGGGTGGGGCGGTCAGACCCGGACGACCGGCTCCGGGGTGACGGGGTCGGCCGAATCGGCCGGCCCCGTCGCCGGACCGACCGGCCCCGCCGGTGCATCGACCGGCTCTGCCGGTGCGTCGACCAGCTCCGCCGGTATCTCGACCGGCTCCGTCGGTGCGTCGAGCGGGTGCGCCAGTTCGTCCTGCGGCATCCGGGCCAGCACGATCGCCAGCCCGGCGAGCACGGCGGGCAGCAGTCCGGCGAGCGCGAACGTCGTACCGAGGCCGATGCCGGCGCTGACCGGGCCGGCGATGGCCATCGACAGCGGCATGAAGACCAGCGAGACGAAGAAGTCGAGGCTGGAGACCCGGCCGAGCATGTGCGGCGGAACCCGGCGCTGGAGCAGGGTGCCCCAGATGACCATCGGGGCGGAGAAGCAGATCCCGACGGCGAAGACCGCCAGGGCGATCAACCAGACCTGGCTGGCGATGCCGACCACGGCCAGCGGCAGGCAGCCCAGGCCCCAGAGGAGGTTCATGATGGTCAGGTAGCGCCGGGGCATCCGGAACGCGGCCATTCCCAGCGAGCCGATCGCGCCGCCGATGCCGAACGCGGCCATCACCAACGCGTGGTCGCCGGGCCCGCCACCGGCCCGATCCTTGACCACGAACGGGATCAGCACCTCGATCGGCCCCATGATCAGCAGGATCAGGACCGAGGCGTAGAGGAGCGTGGCGAGCAGCCAGGGAGTACGGCCCATGTAGGTGAAGCCGTCCCGCAGGTCGATCAGCGTCGAGCGGACCGGGTGGGCCGCCGGGGCGGCCTGGTCGTGCCGCAGCGGCACCGGACGCAGCGCCAGCAGGAACGCCACACCGGCGACCTCCAGCGCGGTCACCACCAGCAGCGCGGCGCCGGGTGACCAGGCGGCGATCAGCACGCTGGCCAGGGCCGGGCCGGCGGCCTGCATGATCGTCGGCCGCAGCATCCCCTCGACACCGTTGGCCGGCATCAGGTCCTCGGGCGGCAGGATCGAGGGGAGCAGTGCCGAATATGCCGGGAAGTGGAAGCCGTTGCCGACCCCGATCAGCAGTGCCACCGCCGCGAGCTGCCACAGCCGGAGCTGGTCGGTCACGGCCAGCAGCGAGACCAGACCGATCGCGACCGTCCGGCCGCCGGCCACCGCCAGCAGGATGCGGCGCTGCGGGACGCGGTCCGCCAGTACCCCACCGAGCAGCGTGGTGAGCAGCATGCCGACCGCCATCGCGGCGGAGACGAAGGAGAGTTCGCCGGGCCCGCCGTCCATCTCGATGACCTGCCAGACGACGGCGATCATCCACACCCCGGCGGCGAAGAGCGACATCGTCAGGGCACCGGCGAGGAGCTGGTACTGCCCGTTGCGGAACGGGCGCAGCGGCCCGCGCAGCCAGCCCGGTCGGCTCTCCCCCGTGGCGCTGTCCATCGCCCGTCCCCCTCGTGTCACAACCGCTCGATGATGTCACGGCCCGAACCCGCCGGACCCGTTACCGTCCGGGCCGACGGACCAGCCTCGGGTCCCCCGATCGGAGCCCGCGCCATTGTCGTCGGCACCCCCGACATTTCCCGGGCCGAAGCGCGCGGGCGGGCACCCGGCGAACCCGGCGCGGGGCGAGACCATGGATCAAAGGATGTAGCGACGAATCGTCATGCCGGGCGAGGAGAACGGCCGACCCGGTCGGCACGCTGGCACCATGCCCAGACGGATCCTCACCGGTATCGGTGTCGCGCTGCTGATCGCCGCCCCGGCCGCACTGGCACTCTTCGGCGGGGCGGAGGTGCGGACCTCCGCCGACGCCGAGGCGCCGGCCAAGCCGCTGGCCGGGATCGTCGCCGCCACCCTGGTCGGCCTGCTGCTGGTCCGGCTCGTCCCGCTCCGGCTACCGGCGATGCCGGCCGCCGGGGCCGCCGAGCGGCCCGCACTCGGCCGGCAGGCGGCCGGGCTGGTCGGGATCGCCCTGCTGCTCCCCGCCGTGGTGCTCGCCGTCGACCCCGGCATCTGGTACGCGCCGATCAAGCTCCTGCTCTTCTTCGGCGGCGCCGCGCTGGTGCTGAGGTGCTGGCCGACGCAGTGGCGGGGCGGCCGGGAACACCGACGCGCCGTGCCGAGCCGCTGGTACTGGCTCGGCCCGCTCCCCGCCCTGGTCGGCTGGGCGTACCTGCTCTACTACAGCCCGCTCGCCGGCAGTCAGGACATGTCGGGCTACCGCCAGTACGACCGGGTCTACCTGCTCGCCGCCACCCTGCTGACCTTCGTCACCGCGAGCCTGGCCGAGGAGATCTTCTACCGGGCGCTGTTGCAGACCCGTCTGGAGGCGCTGTACGGACGCTGGCCCGCGATCGTCGCCACCTCGCTGCTCTTCGCACTCATGCACGTGCACCGGATCGGCGACGGTCCACTGTGGCAGACGGTCGCGGTGATGCTCGCCTGGAACGGAGGATTCGGCCTCCTCGCCGGCTACCTCTGGGCCCGCCACCGCAACATCTGGGCCATCTTCGCACTGCACACCGCGGTCAACTCGCTGAGCCTGCTGCCGCTGCTGCTCGGCTGAGCGACCGGGCGGCGGTCGGATCGGGGCACCCTGATCCGTGCCCCGCAGCGGTGGCGGGAGCCGGAGCCGCCACCGGCGGTCAGCCGATCCGGAACGTGGCCCGTTCCCGGTCGACGCGGCGGTTGCCGGGCCGGCCGACGGTCAGCCGCCCGTTGCCGTCGTGCGTGACGTACCGGTCGGGGTCGTCGCCGAGCCGCAGCGACACCGCCCGCCGGTCGGCGAGCCCACGCACCTGCACGAAGCTCGCGGCGGCGGCGTACGCGTCGCTGTCCTCGTACGGGTCGACCCGCAGCACGGTGCCGTCGAGCCGGGCGTACCGGTCGGGGAAGTTGACCGACTGCACCGCCACCCGGCCCGGACCGGTGAACCCGGGCACGAGCCGGAACTGCGTGTCGGCGACCTCCCGCACCCCGCCCTCGACCCGGAGCAGATAGCCGAAGTGCCGGACGTACGCCTCCGGCGCGTCCAGCGGGGAGAACCGGAGCACCGGCCCGCCGTCCCCGACCGGCACCCCGAAGCTGGGCGTACCGTCGGTGTTCCAGTACAGCCGCTGCACCCGGGTGTGCCGGTTCGGGTCGAAGAGCGGGTCGCCGGTGATGTCGCGGTAGTCCCGGGCGTGGTAGACGAGCACGTCCGTCTCGCCGTCCTCGGCCACGGTGAACGAGTTGTGCCCCGGGCCGTACCGGCGGGTGTTCTCGTTGGTGGCGAAGACCGGCTGCGCCGACTTGGTCCAGGAGCGGGCGTCGAGCAGGTCGGCGTTCTCGTCGGCGGTGAGCAGTCCCATGCAGTAGCGGGCGTCGGTGGCGCTCGCGGAGAAGGTGACGAAGACCCGGCCGTTGCGGATCAGCACCGCCGGCCCCTCGTTGACCCGGAAACCCTGCACCTCCCAGGGCAACGTCGGCACGGCGATCCGCACCGGGTCGCCCTGGATCGCCAGCGGGGAGGCCATCGCGGCGATGTAGAGGTTGCTGTTGGTGGCGATTCCCGGCTCGCTCTGCGCCCAGAGCAGGTAGCGGACCCCACGGTGCGCGAAGGTGGTGGCGTCCAGGGTGAAGGTGTCCCAGGCGGTGACGAGCTGACCGCGCAGCACCCAGCCGGCCGCCGTGCGGGGGTCGGGCTCGGCGGACTCCAGCACGTAGGTCCGGATCCGGAACGGGTTGTCGGAGTCACCGGCGGCGAAGTAGATGTACCAGCGCCCGTCGATGTGGTGCAGCTCCGGCGCCCAGATGTAGCCACCCATCGGGCCGGCGGCCGGGCGCCGCCAGACGGTACGCTCCCGCGCGCTGGCCAGGCCGTCCAGCGTCGGCGCGCCCCGCACCACGATCCGGTCGTACTCCGGCACCGAGCCGGTCAGGTAGTACATGCCGCGTACCGGTCGGGTGACGAACGGGTCGGCGCGCTGGGCGACCAGCGGATTCCGGGTGGTCAGGCCGGTGCCGGCCGACCCGGCCCGCCGGTCGGCGCCGGGCGCCGGGCCGGTGTCGGGCGCCGCCCAGGCCGCGCCCCCGGTGGCCAGCGGCAGCGCGCCGGCCGCTCCGGCGACGACCAGGCCGCTCCCGGCCGCGTGCAGCAGTCCACGCCGGCTGACTCCGTCGGTGCTCACCGCGCCGTCCTCTCCGTTGCTCCGCTTCCGGGTGCTGTTTCCGTGACGCCGAGCCGGACGAAGGTCACCGAGTACGCCGGGAAGGTGTACGAGAAGGTGTTCCGGACCCCGGTCAGCCGGGACTCGCGGGGCTGGATCGGCGTGAACGAGGCGGTGTTGACGTCGTCCGGCCCGCCGGTCAGGGTCGTCACCCGGGCGGTGGAGCCGACCCGCACCCGGTCGCCGAGGTCGATCCGGGTCGCCGCCTCGGACGCCTGCGCGTTGACCACCTTCAGCACCAGCTCGCCGGTGGCCCGGTCCCGGGTGACCACCTGACGGAACGGCTCGGCGACCCGGTCGTCGGTGAAGCTGCCCCACTCCTGCCCGTCCAGATAGAGGGTCACCGTCCGGTTCCGCACCGAGACCCGCAGGTCGTAGGCGCGGCCGGTCTCGACGCTGCCGGGCTTGGCGATCATCGTCTGCTTGCCGCCGCCGCTGGCCTTCTCCACCGCCGTCTGGGTGTTGTTCCAGCCGCCGACGTTCCACCAGTAGAAGTTGCCGGTGTCCCGGACCCCGAAGGCGACCAGGAAGCCCTCCCGGCCGGAGCGCTTGGTGGCGGTGACCCGCAGGTCGTAGTCGCGCCAGCCCGGGTCCCCGGCGGTCACCATGGTGTCCTCGGCGACCGCGTCGGACTGCACGTACGCACCGTCCACAACGGACCACGATCCCCGTCCGGTGGGGTGGCTCCACTGCGAGGCGCCGCCGGAGAAGTCGTCCCGGAGCAGGGTGGCGCCGTCGGCGGAGGTGACCGTGACGTCGTCGTACGCCGCACTGGTGGCCCAGGTCGACAGCCCCACCGCCCCGGTGATCGGTGCCGTGCTGGCCGGCGTCCCGGAGGCGCGGCTCGGCACCACCTCGTCGCCGACGTTGGTCATGAACAGCTTCTGCACCTGATAACTCGCCGACGGCCAGGAGGTGTTGTTGTTGAACCAGATCAGGTCCGGCCGCCACTGCACGTAGTCCTCGTTGGCCAGCAGCGGCGCGTACGACGCCAACTTCACCACGTCGGCGTTGCGCTCCAGCCCGGTCATGTACGCCGCCTCGGCGAGCGCGTTGTAGAACCGGTTGTCCTGCGAGGCGTACTCGCCGAGGAAGACCTTCGGACCGTTGCGGTCGTAGGAGTCGTACCGGTCGTTGTGCTGGAGGAACCACTCGGGGCTGTTGTAGTAGTGCTCGTCGACCATCTCGACCCCGGCATCCCGGTTGAGCTGCCAGAGCCGGTCGAAGGTGCCGCCCGCGTCGTCCGGCCCGGAGTTGCTGATCACGGTGATCTCCGGGTACGCGGCCTCGATCGCCGCCCGGAACTGCTGGAAGCGGGCGAAGAACTCGTCCGGCAGGTTCTCCTCGTTGCCCACCCCGAGGTGGGTCAGTCCGAACGGCGCCGGGTGGCCCATCCGGACCCGCAGGCCGCCCCACTGCGAGGTCGCCGGGCCGTTGGCGAACTCGATCAGGTCCAGGGTGTCCTGGATGTGCCGGCGCAGCAGTTCCGGGTCGTCGGTGGCCCGGTTCTGCCCGCAGCCGGTGACCAGCGCCGGCACCACGGGCAGCGGCATCGCGCCGATGTCCTCGGCGAACTGGAAGTACTCGTAGTAGCCGAGGCCGTAGGACTGGTTGTAGCCCCAGAAGTTGGCGTTGGTGGCCCGCTCCTCGACCGGCCCGACGGTGTCCTTCCACTGGTAGGAGCGCTGCCGGGGGTAGTCGGGCGCGGTGTAGCCGTAGTGGCTGCCGGTGTTGACCAGGCAGCCGCCGGGGAAACGCAGGAAGCCCGGGCGCAGCGCGGCGACCTTCTCGGCCAGGTCCCGGCGCATCCCGTTCGGCCGGCCCTTGAAGGTGTCCCGGGGGAAGAGCGAGACCATGTCGAGGCGTACGGTGCCGCCGCCGGTCCCGGTCACCGCCAGCCGGCCGGTACCGCTGGTCGCGGTGGCCCGGAAGCTGCCGGTGTACTTCGTCCAGCCGTCGCCCCGGACCACGATCCGCAGCGGTGCGGCGAGGTCGGCGCCGGCCGGGTCGGTGAGCCGGACGGTCAGCGGGGTGCCGGCGGCGGCGCCGGTGCGGGCCCAGAGCGAGAAGTCGTACCAGCGCTGCCGGTCGAGCCGGATGCCGGAGTTGTAGCCGGCGTTGACCACGCCGTAGCCCTGTCCACCGGCCGGCAGGTCCAGCCGCAGGTAGCGGCGGTTGCGCTCGTTGAGTCGTCCGGTGTCGTCGACCACCGCGACGGTGCCCCGGGCCCCGTCCGGCGCGGTCGGGGCCCACGAGGTCATCCCGGTGTACGCGGCGTTGTCCGCCGGGTCGTACTCGAAGGAGCGGTTCTGCACGAGTTCGGCGTAGAGCCCGCCGTCGGCGGCCCGGTTGATGTCCTCGAAGAAGACCCCGTACATGGTGTCGGCGATCGCCGGACCGGTGCCGGCGGCGTCGACCTCGACGGTGTAGTCGGTGCTGGGCGCGGCGGCCGAGGCGGCGGCGGGGACGGTGCCGAGCACACCGGTCAGCACCAGGGCGCCCGCGAGGGCGCGGGTCGGGCGGGATCGGGACATCGCTCCTCCGTCCGTTGCCGGTCGGCCCGGTAGCCGCCCGCTGCGCCGAAGCGGTAGGTGGCGCGGATGAGCGTTAACATAGATAGATCGACATTCGGTGTCAACCCTGGGCCGATCCACACCCGACGAACCGGTTAGCGTTCACACCACTGGCACCAGCCGACCCCGACCCGCCGTTCGGAGGTGGCCGGCCGCAGACCGGCGACCGAACCGGCCCGACTCAGGCCGGGACGGGGGTGAACCCGAACCCGTCAGGCCGGGACCGGGTCGACCCGATCAGGCGGGACCGAGGTGAGCCCGATCAGACCGGTGCCGAGGTGAACCCGATCAGACCGGGACGGAGGTGCACCCGATCACGCCGGGACCGGGTGAGCCGATCACGCCGGGACCGGGGTGAGCCGATCAGGCCGGGACCGGGGTGAACCGGGCGACGTAGCGGCGCTGCCACGGCGTCTCGACCGCACCCCTGGCGTAGTGCTGGCGGACGAAGGCGACCGCCTGCTCGGCCGGCACGCCGTCGAGGACGGCGAGGCAGGCCAGCGCGGTGCCGGTGCGACCCTTGCCGCCGCCGCAGGCGAACTCGACACGTTCCTCCGCCGACCGCTCCCACGCCTGCCGGAGCGCGGCCCGGAAGTCGGCGTCGTCGCGGGGCAGCCAGAAGTCCGGCCAACGCACCCACCGGCTCTGCCAGGGGATCTCCGTCGGCGGGCGGCCGAGCAGGTACACACCGAACGTCGGTACCGGTCCGGACGGCAGTGGGTGGCGCAGGCCACGACCCCGCACCAGTCGCCCCGACGGCAGCCGCAGCACACCGGGGTCGGAAGACGGCCAGGAATCGGTCATTCCGGCAGTCTAGGTCAGCACGCCCCCGGCCACCGTCCGGTACGCCGAGGTGCTGGTACGCCCGCCGGAGCCCGCGTCGGGTCGAGACACTGACCCCGGCCCGACCGGCGGGAGAGCCGCCCCCGTCCCGTCGTCGAATGGGCGCCGGGACGGGGGCGCTACCGCAGGATCAGCCGGCGGGTGTGCCCCGGACCTTCAGGTCACGCAGCCGGCCGACGTTGTCGAACGAGCCGAAGCCGACCCGGCCGGAGCCGAAACTGCTGTCCGCGGCCGTCATCAGCGGATCCCGGGAGCCGTCGAGATAGACCGCGATCTCACCGCTCGCCGGCCGGTGCACCAGCCGCACCCGGTGCCAGCGGTCGTCGGTGATCGCCGGGGCCGCCCCTTCGGAGCGCCCGTTCCACTGGTGGTCGATCCGTTCCCGGTCGGCGTTGTCCACCTTGAAGATTCCGTTGTGCGGATAGATCGTGTTGTCGGTGGAGAGGTGTGCGTAGTAGAACTCCGCGTCCGACCGCCAGCCGAACACGATGATCACGTCCCGGTTGGTCTCCTCGACCGGCGTGTCGAGGCGTACCTCCGCGTTGATCTCCACCGCGCCGAACTCGGGCCCGGCGGTCAGCACCGCGTACTCGTACGGGCGGCGCGGGCCGGGGCGCTGGGCGCCCGCCTCGGCGAGGATCACCTGGCTGCCGGTGAACCGCCACTTCTCCGGGGTGACCGGTGCCCAGTTGGTCGCCCGCATGGTGTCCCGGACCCGGGTGGTGCCGACCGGTCCACCGGCGTACTCCCGGGTGCCGGTGACCTTCCAGATCTTCCCGTTGGCCTTGGCGAGAAGGTACAGCTCGCCCTGAGCGTCGGTGCCGAACCGCAGGTCCACCCGGTTCGGGTCGCCGGGCGCACCGGGACCGGAGAGGTCCTGCATCCGCACCGGGGTGCCGGCCGCGTCGAAGAGGGCGAGCCGGTGGATCGGCGCCGGGTCGGCACCCCGCCGCATCTGGTCGACCTCGGTGTAGAGCACCCGGCCGTCGACGAGGTCGCCGAAGACGTACCTGCCGCGCAGCGCGGGTACGTCCCGGCCCCGGTAGACGAAACCGCCGGCCACCGCGACGCCGATGTCCGAGGTGCAGTCCCAGCCCGGCGCCGGTTCGTGGTCGTAGGCGGCGACCGGGTACGTGTAGCCGAAGCTGGCGTCGTCCGGCGGCAGCGGGAAGATCCGGTCACAGGGGTCGGCCGGCGTCCGGTCGAAGACGAAGGCGCCCTCGCGCTCGCTCCAGCCGAAGTTGTCGCCGGCCCGCACCTCGTAGATCGCCTCGATGGCGTGCTCGCCGATGTGCCCGAGATACATCCGGCCGGTGGCCCGGTCCCAACTGAACCGGTGTGGGTCGCGCATCCCGAGCGCGTAGATCTCGCCGAGCGCGCCGGCCCGGCCGACGAACGGATTCGACGGCGGGATGCCGTACCGACCGTTCGGGGCGTTGCTGCCGGCCGGGTCGATCCGGAGCAGCTTGCCGTGCGGCATCGCCAGGTTCTGCGGGTCGGTGTTGCGTACCCCGACACCGCCGTCACCGGCGGCGATGTAGAGCAGGCCGTGGTCGGCGTCGCCGCGCCGGGCGGTCGGGTTGAAGTTGATCTCCTGGATGCCGTGCACCCGACCGCCGAAGCCGATCCGCAGCACCTCGCGCCGGCTGCCGGCGAAGGTGTCGGCGGCCGGGTCGGTGGCGGTCCACTCGGTGATGATGCCGTGGAAGACGGTCTCCGGCTGGCTGTAGTCCGGCACCACCGTCGTCGACGGAGCCGACTCGGTGTGCACCGTGTAGAACCGGCCGTTGCGCCCGAAGTCAGGATGGAAGGCGACGTACCCGAAGCCCTGGCCGAGGCCCTGGCCGGAGAAGAAGCGCGGCGCGAAGGTGCCGGCCACGTCGAGGTAGACGTGCGGCACGCCGTTCTCGACCAGATAGAGGCTGCCGTTGAGGTCGGGTACCGCCCGCCGGCCCGATCCGTCCGGCAGCTCCATGATGGTGTTGATCCGGGCCTGCCGCATCAACCGCCGATCCGTGGGTGCCGGCGTCGGCTCCGACTTCGGAAACGCCGCGTACTCGGTCAGGACCAGCCCGAGCCGCGACTGGATCTGCTGTTCGGGTACGGGATCGTAGACCGCGTCCGCGGCCCGGGCCGGTGCCGCACCGACCAGAGTGGAGAGTACGACGGCGGCGGCGGTGAGCGAGGCGGTGCCGAGCGGTCTGCGGAGCCGACGGGTGGAAGTACGCACGCGGGGTCACTCCGTTCTCGGGAGGGAACTTCGGCGGATGGGGGTCAACGTCCTCCGGTCACGTGGCGGTACTGCTTCTCGACCTGACGTGCCGAGACGACACGGTCGAGGAACATCAGCGAGTCCATCCGGCAGTCGCAGGGATTCTGCTCCCGGGTGTCCTGCGGGAAACTGCCGCCGATCTTGATGCCCCGGGGGTCGGTGGCGCTGCTGCGGTGCCGCCCCGGGCCGGCGACCTGCCACGGGTCGTCGGTCCGGGTGTAGAAGCCGTCGAGCGGCCGGCCGTTGCGATAGAGCGCCATACTGCCGTCGGTGAAGTCGAAGGTGGCGGCGAGGAAGACCCACTCGCCGACCGGCAGCAGGGTCCGCCAGTCCGCCGCCGCCGCGAAGGTCTGCGACTCGCCGCCGTCCAGCCGCCGGCCGAGGGCGACCAGCCGCAGTTCGCCGTCGACGGTGATGAGTTCGAGCAGCGCCCGGACGGCGTGCCCGTCCGAGTCGCCGGTGAGTACCCCGGCCAGCCCGACCGCGGCGAACCGGTCGCCGGGGTCGGCGGTGTTGGAGTTCGGCGCGGGCCCGTCGCCGAGCATCTTGAACCAGCCCAGCACGCTCGCCCCGGCGGCGCCGTTGAAGGCGTGCAGGCTGGGCAGCCCGGTCGGCGCGTAGACGCCGGCCTTCCAGTCGTCGTTGCCGGCGGTGCCCGGGTCGACCTGCCGGGTCTGCACCGCCCGGCCACTGCCCCGGTGGGCCCGGTCCGGCACCCGCATCGCGGCGCCCCCGTTGACCAGGTCGAGGGTGGTGCCGGAACGGCCGAGGTCCCGCTCCCGGGCCGGGTCGCCGCGCAGCGGGTGGTCGAAGTCGTAGTGCGCGACGAGCCGGTACCGCAGTTCGGGGTGGACGGCACGGTGGCGGTCGCCGTACCCCTGGGCCGGTGTCGCCGTGCCGGTCGCCACCAGCAGCGCGGCCAGCAGGGTGGCGGCGCCGGCCACGGCGGTACGTCTGGGTCTCGACATCGGGTACACCTCTCTCTGCGTCGCGGCGAGGTGGCGCCGGGCGGGCCGACGTCGCGCCGGCCCTAACCGGTGGGTTCGCCGGTGCCGTCGTCACCCGCCTGGTCGGTGGAGCGTCGGGCCGCCGTGCCGACGGCGGGTGGCGAATCGCCGGGCCGGCCGCCGAGGTAGAGGTCGCCGAGCTGCGGGTCGGCCAGCAGTTCGGCCGCCGGCCCGGAGATGTGCACCCGGCCGAGGTCGAGCACACAGCCGAGGTCGGCGGCCTCCAGCGCCCGCCGGGCGTTCTGCTCGACCAGCAGCACCGCCGTGCCGGCGTCGCGCATCCGGATCACCTGCTCGAAGACCGTGCTGGTCGCCTTCGGGTCCAGCCCCATCGACGGCTCGTCGAGGAGCACCACCCTCGGTTCGACCATCAGCGACCGGGCGAACTCGACCTGCTTCTGCTGCCCGCCGGAGAGCAGCCCGGCGAGGCTCCCCCAGCGCTGCGCGACCACCGGGAAGACGTCCCGGACGAAGTCGGCCCGCCGGGCCAGCAGCGCCTTGTCCCGCAGGGTGTAGCCGCCGAGCAGCACGTTCTCGGCGACCGTCATCTCCCGGAAGACGCTGTGCCCCTGGAGCACGTGCGCCACCCCGGCGGCGAGCATCCGCTGCGGCCCCTGGCCGGTGACGTCGACCCCGCCGACGAGGATCCGGCCGGAGCGGGGCTTGAGCAGCCCGCTGGCCACCTTGAGCACCGTCGACTTGCCGGCGCCGTTGGGGCCGACGAGACAGACGATCGAGCCGGCCTCGACCGAGACGGAGAGCCCGCGCAGCACCGGGGCCGCCCGCCCGTACCCGGCCTGGACGTCGACGAGTTCGATCTCAGATGCCAAGGTACGCCCCCAGCACCCGCTCGTCGGAACGGATCACCGAGGGCGGTCCCTCGGCGATCGGCCTTCCCCGGTCGAAGACCACGATGTGGTCGCTGATGCCCATCACCAGGTCCATGTTGTGCTCGACGATCACGAAGGTCCTCCCCTCGGCGTTGAGCTCCCGCACCAGCGCGCCGATCCGGTCCAGCAGCGCCGGGTTGACCCCGCCGGCCGGCTCGTCGAGGAGCACGGTCTCCGGGCCGCTCATCAGCACCCCGGCGAGTTCCAGGAGCTTCTGCTGCCCCCAGGACATGTTCCGGGCCTCGACGTCGGCCAGGTGCTCGATGCCGAGCCGGGTCAGCCAGCCCCGGGCCCGGTCCAGCTCGGCGCGGCGCCGGGCGCCCCGCAACTGGCCGAGGAACCCCACGGGGCGGGCCGCCGCGAGGACGTTGTCCAGCGCCGACATCCGGGGGAAGACCCGGCAGAGCTGGAAGGTACGCCCGATGCCGGCCCGGGCGATCGCGTGCGGGCTCCGCCGGGTGATCTCCTCGCCCCGGTACGACGTCCGCCCGCTGTCCGGCCGGATCATCCCGGTGACACAGTTGAAGAAGGTCGTCTTGCCGGAGCCGTTCGGCCCGATCAGCGCGTTGATCTGCCCGTGCCGGAACGCCACGGTGGCCGCGTCCAGCGCGGTGACCCCGCCGAACGCCTTGGTCAGCCCGACGGTCGCCAGGCTCTCCGGGCCGCTCGCCTGTTCCGGGCTCGACGTGCCGCCCGCCTGTTCCGGCCCCGACGTCCCGCTCGTCGCCGGACCCGTCGGGCCGGTCGGCCGGCCGGTCACGACCGCTGCTCCGTCGACCGGCCGTCGGGGGCACCGACGGGAACCGTGGGCGGCGGATCGGTCGCCGGGCCGGCGTCCGGGCCGGTGGTGGCGCGGTCGCGCAACTCGGCCGCGGTCACCTCGCGGATCGAACTCTGCGCCGGCCGCAGGAAGCGGTCGACCAGGGCGCCCAGCGCCGGCAGCACCCCGTCCGGCATGAACATCACCACCAGGGCCAGCAGCAGTCCGGTGGCGACCAGGTGCAGCGGGGTGTTGCCGAACTCCACCTTGAAGTACTCCAGTCCGATGCCGACGATCAGCGCGCCGACCAGCGGGCCGAAGAGCTGGCGTACCCCGCCGAGCAGCGCCATCAGCACCAGGTAGGCGCCGGTCAGGATGGAGAACTGGAAGACCGGGTCGAGGTCGCCGAACCAGAGCGCGTAGAGGCCGCCGGCCAGGCCGGTGAAGCCGGCCGACACCACGAAGACCACCAGCTTGTACCCGAAGGTCGGGGTGCCCAGCGACTCCGCCTTGTCCTCGTCCTCGCGGATCGCCTTCAGCCCCAACCCGAAGCGGGACCGGTCGACCAGCCACCAGACCAGCAGCGCGACCGCGAGCAGGGCGGCGAACAGATAGAAGAAGACCCGGTGGTGCTCGGGCCGGAGCAGCCCCGGGAACGGGCGCGGCACGACCAGCCCGCGCGACCCGCCGGTGAACGACGCCCAGCTCTGGAAGACCAGCAGCAGGATCAGCACCAGGGCGATCGACACGATCACGAACGACGCACCGCGCACCCGCAGCGCCGCGTAGCCGACCGGGACCGCGAACACCGCCACCAGCAGGGTCGCCACGGCGAGCGCGACGAAGCTCGGCAGCCCGGCCCGGACCACGAGCAGGCCGGTGGCATAGCCGCCGAGCCCGGCCAGCGCGCCGTGCCCGAGCGAGATGTACCCGGTGAAGCCGCCGACGAAGTTCCACGCCGTCGAGAGCACCGCGTAGTTCAGCACGACGACGCCGGCAGAGAGGATGTACGGGTTGGGCGCCCAGGACGGGAACGAGAGCACGGCGGCGGCGAGGGCCACGATCACGACCACCCGGAACAGCCCGGCGAGCCGCTGTGCCGGGGCCGGTGCGAGTTCAGAAGCGCTGGGCAAGCCGGCCTCCGAAGAATCCCTGCGGGCGGAACGCCAGCGTCGCGAAGAGGGCCAGATAGAAGATCGTCTGCGCCCAGGTGGTGCCGAGCGGGATCTGCAACAGGCTCTGCACCAGCCCGAGCAGCATCGCGGCGACCGCCGCCCCCGGTACGCTGCCCAACCCGCCGACCACGATGATCGCCATCAGCGGGCCGATCCAGTGCCAGTGCAGCGACGGGTAGATGGTGGTGTCCAGTGCCAGCGCCGTACCGCCGACGGCGGCGGTGGCCAACCCGACCCCGAAGCCGAAGCTGGCGACCCGGTCGGTGTCGATTCCGAGCAGCCGGGCGGCGTCCGGGTGCTGGATCGTCGCCCGCAGCGCCCAGCCGAACCTGGTCCGCTTGAGCAGCAGATAGAGCGTGAGCAGCGCGACCGCGGCGAGCCCGAAGGCGATCAGTTTGACCACCGCGATCCGGGCGCCGAAGAGGCCGAGGCTGGCCGAGCCGTAGCCGAGCTGGATCCGCCGCTGGGTACCGGTGAAGGCGTAGCCGAGCAGCCCCTCGATGAGTACGGCGATCGCGAAGGTGAGCAGTACCGACATCATGGTGAGGGTCACCGGGCGCAGCCGGGCCAGCAGCAGCCGTTGCAGCAGGACGCCGAGGCCGAAGAAGAGCGGGACGGTGACGACCATCGACAGCAGCGGGTCGACGCCCAGCCTGGCATGCGACCACCAGGCGAGGTAGGCGGCGAGGATGAGGAACGCCGAGTGGGCGATCATCACCACCCGCATGATGCCGAAGTAGAGCGTCAGGCCCGCTGCCAGGAGGGCGTACAGCCCACCCAGCAGCAGGCCCAGGATGACGCTCTGGAAGAGCAGGGCGCCGGACGGCATCCGTTACCTCACCAGGCCGGCTTCGGGTAGACGAGGTCGACTTCCTTCGCCTCGGTGGGCAGCACGATCTGGATCTGCCCGCCGACCCACTGCTGGATCATGTGCGCGCCCTGCGGCTTGCCGGTGGCGTCCCAGGTGAGCGGCCCGACGACGGTCTCGACCTTGTTGCCGCGGATCCAGTCGACCAGCTTCTGCTGGCACTCCCCCTGCTCGGCGCAGCCGACGGCGGTGACGGCGGCGGCCACCACCTGGCCGGTGGTGTACGCGTTCGCCTCGTCCTCCTCCGGCGGCGAGCCGAACTGGGCGGTGTACTTCTGCACGAACTCGACGTTGCTCGGATAGGGCGCCTTCTGGGTGTAGCCGGTCGGCGCGAGGATGCCCTCGGTCTTGTTGCCGATCGCGGCGGCGAACTCGGGGCTCGTCGGCGCGGTCGAGAAGGCCGCCAGCTTCGGCTGGTACCTCAGCTGTTGCAGGGCGACGATCAGGTTCACGCCGTCCTGGTACTGCGAGCCGCCCACCACCATGTCCGCCTTGGAGGCCGCGATCTTGGCGGCGATGGTGCCGAAGTCGGTGGTGTTCGGCGGGTACACCTCGTCGACGACGGTACGCACCCCGCCCGCCTCCAGCTTCGCCTTGAGCCCGTACGCGGTGCCCTGGGCGAACGGGTCGTCCATCGCGGCGTACGCGACGGTGGTCGGCCGCTGCCCGGGTGGCAGGGCCAGCAGGTATTCGGCGAGGTGGTTGTAGTGGTCGTCGGCGACGGCCGGTGCCGCGTAGAAGAGGTTCTTGAAGCCCTGCGCGAAGACCTCCTTGGCCGCGCCGGCCGGCTCGACGAAGAGCATGCCGTACTCCTCGGCGACCCGGGCGGCCGGGACGACGAGGCGGGTCGAGAAGGGACCGACCACGATGTCCACGTTGTCCTTGCCGATCAACTGCTCGTAGTCGGCGACCACCCGGTCGGCATTGGACTGGTCGTCGAGAATCTTCAGCTCGACCTGCCGGCCGAGCAGTCCACCCTTGTCATTGGTGATCTTGGCCCATGCCTCGTAGCCGCGTTGCACACCCTTGCCGGGCTCGGAGAAGTCCCCGGTCAGCGGGAGCGAGATCCCGACGACGATCGGGTCGTCGGAGGAGCCCGACCCGCCGCCGTCGTCGCCGCAGCCCACCAGCAGAAGTGCCACCGCCGCACCGAGGGCCGTTGCCCGTCGTGCACGTGTCGCTCGGGATGTCATTCCTGACGCTCCTCTGCAGAGGGTGAGGAAAGCGCTTTCGTAAGCGCTTTCGTACCATAGGCTGTGTCCTGCGTCACTCGCAATAGGTACCGCCGCAGTAGTTGATGTTGTCCCGGGAGTTGCCGATGCCGAAACCTGGCGGGCGGTTGCGCCTCGTCGACGTCGCCGAACGGGCCGGTGTGTCGCTGGCGACCGCCTCCCGGGCGCTCGCCGGCCGCGACGGGGTCAGCCCGGCCGTCGCCGACCGGGTCCGGCAGGTCTCCCGGGAACTCGGCTATGTCGCCAACCCGTACGCCCGCACCCTGGCCGGGGGCGTCAGCTCGACAGTCGGACTCGTCGTGCACCAGGTCGAGGACCCGTACTTCTCCGAGATAGCGGGCGGGGTCATCCAGGTCGCCGACGAGCAGGGCCTGCTGGTGCAGAT
Source organism: Plantactinospora sp. BB1 (assembly GCF_003030385.1). Lineage (NCBI taxonomy): Bacteria > Bacillati > Actinomycetota > Actinomycetes > Micromonosporales > Micromonosporaceae > Plantactinospora > Plantactinospora sp. BB1. The sequence goes on from NZ_CP028159.1 coordinate 1,087,838, forward strand.
CTGCCACTCCGGCCGCGATCCCGAGCGCGAGCTGCGGCAACTGCGGCACCTCATCGCCCAGCGGGTCGGCATCATCCTGATCGCCGGCTCCGGCTACGACGATCCGCGGGTCCAGGCCGAGGCGCGGCGGGAACTGGCGGCGTACCAGAGCCTCGGCGGCCGGGTCGCGGTGATCGGCCGGCATCCCCTCGGGATGGACGCGGTGCTGCCGGACAACGAGGCCGGCGGCCGGGCCCTCGGCGAGCACCTGCTGGCGCTGGGGCACCGCCGGATCTCGGTGGTCGCCGCGACCGGCGGGCTGACCACCGTGATCGACCGGCTCGCCGGGGTGGCCGCCACGCTGCGCCGGCACGGGCTGGCCCTGGAGGATCTGCCGATCGTGCACACCGACTTCACCCGCGACGGCGGCCGGACCGCCGCCGAACGGATCCTGCGGGAGCACCCCGACACCACCGCGATCGTGGCGCTGAACGACTCGATGGCGATCGGGGTGCTCGCGACGCTGCGGGCGCACCGGGTCGGCGTACCGGAGCGGGTCTCGGTGGTCGGGTTCAACGACGTCTCGGTCGCCGCGGACCTGGCGCCCGGCCTCACCACGGTCCGGCTGCCGATGACCGACATGGGTCGGATGGCCCTGGAGCTGGCCCTCAGGCCGAGGTCGAAGCGACCACGGCGCCGGCCCACCGGGCACGCGCTGGTGATCCGCGACTCGACCGGGCCGGTGCCCGGCTGACTCCGCCCCGGACGCCCCGCACCGGACGGGTCCGGGCCGGGCGCTCTCCGCCGCCACGTCACGGAGAGCGCCGGTCCAGTGCTATTCGGTACGCAGTGCGGTGGCGGTACGGGTCCGCGCCGCCCAGCCGGCGGGAAGCAGCGCGCCGAGTACGGCGATGAGCAGGCCGCCGAGGCCGAAGAGCGCCAACTCGACGGGGTGATAGATGTCGATCACCGAGGCGGGCAGGTGGAACCCCGCGGCGTGGCCCATCTCGGCGACGGTCACCCGCTGCATGACGACCCCGACCGGCACTCCGACGGCGCCACCGACCAGACCCGTGACGACGACCGAGGCGATGACCATCACGGTGGTCTGCCGTGGGGTCATCCCCAGGGCCTTGTGCACCCCGAGATCGTGGACGCGTTCCCGGGTCTCCAGCACGACCATGTTGAGTACGCCCAGCGCGGCCACCGTGACCAGCATCAGGGTGAGCAGGCCGGTCAGCGTGTTGATGACCACGAGGATCTCGTCGACCTCCTGCTCGACGACCTCGGCGGTGGCCTCCACCGGTCCCAGCGCGGCGTTCAGCGCCTCGACGTACCGGGCCGGGTCGGTGCCGGGGTCGAGGGTGACGTGGTACTCCATCGGCCGCAGCTCGGGTTGGCTGGCCGCGAGCGTCGCGGCGGCGGTGAGGATCTGCATGCCCCTGGATTCGGGGTTGAATGCCTCGCCGACGATCCGGGTGTCGATCCGGGTGCCGTGGTCGACCAGGACCACCCGGTCGCCGACCTCGGTGCCGGTGGCGGTCAGGAACGGTCTGGAAACCACGATCTCGCCGGATCGACCGAACCAGTTGCCCGAGATCATCTCGTAGCCGTACGCCGAACCGTCACCGGTGAAGGCGAGCAGGTCGAGCGGACTGGTCAGCCCGGCGATCGTCACCTCGGTGTGCGCCACGCCGCTGTACCCGCTGGTCCCGGCCTGTGCGGTGATGGCCCGGACCACCGCGACCGGGTCCGGCAGCGGCGGCGGCTCCGCCGAAACCCTCGGCGGGCCCTCCGGAGCACCCCCGGGTGGCGGTGGACCGGAGACCGGTGCGCCCGGGTGGATGACGACGTCGCCGTGGTTCTCCGTGGCCTGGACCTTGTTCAACGAGGCGCCCAGACCGACGGCGAAGGTCGCGGCGGCGGCGCCGAACGCGATCGCCGCGACGATGGTGGCCGACCGGAGCGCCCGGGCGAAGGGCTGGGCCAGACCGAGGGTCACCGGTCGGGGCAGCGGCAGCCGGGCGGCCAGCCGGGCCGCCCACTGGCCGCGTCCCGGGCCGGGGGTGCGGCCGACCGCGAGCACGTCGACGGTACGCAACCTGCCGGCCCGGGACGCCGCGACCCAGGCGGTCACGGTGACGGTGACCAGCGCACCGGCGAGCACCAGGAGGTTGACCAGCGGGCTGACCCCGGTGTCCGTCGTGCCGTAGACCTCGTTGGTCTGCGCCAGGACCGGCACGACCAGCAGGTTGCCGGCGAGGACGCCGAGCAGGGCGCCGACCACGGCCGGCACCAGCGCCTGCACCGTGTACGCCCGGACCACCTGCGACGGGGTGCAGCCGAGTGCCTTGAGGATGCCGATCCGGTGTGTCCCGGTGCTGACCGCTCCGGCGATGACGTTGGCGATGATCAGCACCGCCATGAGTACGCCCAGCACCCCGAAGGCGATGAGGAACGGCACGAAGAGCAGCGTGCTGCCGGCGCTGTCGGTCCTGGTGGTGAGCCAGGAACGGGCCCCGGCCAGCGTGCCTGCGGGTACGCTCGCCTCGATCGCGGCGCGGCCCGAGTCGACCTGCGCGGCGGTGTCGCTCGCGGCGAGCCGGTAGAGCATCTGGTATCCGGGCGCCGCGCCCGGCGCGGTCAACGCGGTGACCTGTTCCGGTGCCACCCAGCCGCCGGCGGTCTCGCTGACCGACCGGGCCACCCCGACCACCGTCAGGGCCGGGCCGCCGGCCGGGTCCGACAGCGCCAGCGCGTCGCCCGGCTGCGGCTGGAGACTCCTCGGGAGCCGGTGGTCGACGTGGATCACGATCTCCCCCGGGCCGGTCACCCAGCGCCCCTCGAGCAGCGTCACGGCGTCGACCGGACCACCCGGGTCGGCCCGTCCGACCACCGTGACCGGTTCCACCGGTCCACGCCGGGCCGGGGCCGGGGTGATCGTCGCGGTCGGGAACGGGCCGGCCGCCGCCGCGACCCCGGCGGCTCGGGCGGATGCCGACAGTTGCGCCACGCCGACCTTGGCGCCGTCGAACTGCGCGGTCAGGTGCGCGCCGTGCTGCTGCGCGAAGGCCCGGTCGAACGGTGCCGTGGAGGCCACCATCAGCGACCCGCCGAGTACCCCGGCGGTCACCGCGATCGCCACCACCAGCCCGACCACCACCGTCTGCACCCGGCGACGGCCCACCCCGGACCGGACCACCCCGCCCAGCGCACTCATCGGACCGGCTCCACCGCGCGGTCGGCGGCGACCCGGCCGTCGACGAGTTGGACGGTGCGGGTCGCGCAGGACCGCGCCAGGGTCAGGTCGTGGGTGACCAGCACGATGGTCTGACCCTCGGCGTGCAGGGCCGTGAGCAGGTGCCGGACCTCCTCGCCGGAGGCGGTGTCCAGCGCCCCGGTCGGCTCGTCGGCGAGCAGCAGCGCCGGTCGGTTCATCAGGGCTCTGGCCACCGCCACCCGCTGCCGCTCGCCGCCGGAGAGCCGGCCGGGATAGGCGGCGGCGTGCCGGTCGATGCCGAGGGTGCCGAGCAGCTCCATCGCGCGACGCCGGGCGGCGGTACGGGCCGTGCCGACCAGTTGCGCCGGCAGCATGACGTTGTCCACGACGGTCAGGTCGTCGAGCAGGTTGAAGAACTGGAAGACCATGCCGATCTTCGCCCGCCGGTAGCGGGCGGAGCCCGCCTCACCCAACTCGTCGACCCGGACACCGTCCACGGTGACCGTGCCGCTGCTCGGCCGGTCCAGCCCGGCGACGAGGTTCAGCAGGGTGGACTTGCCACTGCCGGACGGGCCGAGGATCGCGACCGCCTCCCCGGCCGCGATCCGCAGCGACACGGCGTCCAGTGCCGGGGGCCCTCGTCGTACCGGCGGCTCACGTCGTTCAACTCGATCACCGGTGTGGTCATGGTGAATCCCCTCCTGCTCGCTGCGCCTCTGGCCGCTCGACGCTAGGTCCGGCGCCGGATCGCGGGCGTCGGCCGCCGGAGGCAAATCCGGTACCGCCCCGGGATGAGCGGAGCCGGGGTCATCCCTGCGGCGTAGTCGACGGAGGTAGCCGGGTGGTCAGCTCGGCGGATATCGCCGGCCGGATACGGCGGGTGAGAATGGCCCGGTGAGGAGCGCAGGGCTGCCCAGCCGGCTGTGGGCCCGGGTCAGGCTGCTGACACAGCCGTCCGGTCCGCTGCCCGGCCTCTCCTGGCGCGGCCGGGTCTTCGACGGGCTGCTGGCGCTCGGCCTCCTCCTCGCCGCGATCGTCGAGGGCGACAGTCAGGACCGGAGCGACCAGACGTCGGTCGTCGGCTCCGACCGCCGGGACCTCTCCGGGCCGCCGGAGCCACCCGAGCCGGATCTGCCGCCGATCCCGCCCGATCCGTTCCGGCGCCGGGAGATGCCCGAGCCCTTCCTGCCGATCGAGGACTACGAGATCGCCGGGACGATCCTCATGCTCCTCGTGGTGGTGGTACCGCTGGTACTGCGCCGCCGCTATCCGCTCGCCGTACTCTGGGTCGTCCTGGTCACGGCCCCGCTGGCCAGCGACTTCAACGCCGCGTTGCGGGTCTCCTTCTACGCCTGCGTGATCGCCGGCTACACGGCCGCCGTCTACAGCCCCTACCGGTTGCCCGCGCTGGCCAGCCTGCCGGTGGCCGCGTTCATCTACACCCAGCTCCGGGAGCCGGCGGTGCCGACCGTCCCGGACAACGCCGTCCCGTTCCTGATCCTCATCCCGATCGTCCTCGCCGCCAACGGACTGCGGCGGTGGAAACGCCGTGCCGACGAGGACCGGGCCCGGCTCTCCGCCCTGGAGCACGAGCAGGCCGAGGCGCTGCGCCGGGCCGCCGAGCACGAACGCGCCCGGATCGCCCGGGAACTGCACGACGTGGTGACGCACAACGTGAGCGTCATGGTCATCCAGGCCGGAGCCGCCCGCAAGGTGATGCGGGCCGACCCCGACCAGGCCCGGGACGCGCTGCTCTCGGTCGAGGCCGGCGGCCGGGCCGCGATGGCCGAACTGCGGCACGTGATGGGGCTGCTGACCATGGACAGTGACGGCACCGATCCGGCGGCCACCAGCGGGCTGACCCCGCAACCCGGCCTCGACCGGGTCGAGGCGCTGGTGCAGCGGGTACGCGACACCGGGATACCCGTCGAGCTGACCGTGACCGGCGAACCGCGTCCGCTGCTCTCCGGAATCGAACTGACCGCCTACCGGGTGATCCAGGAGGCGCTGACCAACACGGTCAAGCACGCCACCGGGGCGACCGCCCGGGTGCTCGTCGAGTACGGCACCGACGAACTGCTGGTCGAGGCGACCGACAGTGGCGGCGCCCCGGGCGTCTCCGCCTCGACCGGCGACGGGCACGGCCTGATCGGTCTACGCGAGCGGCTGGCCGTCTACGGTGGCACCCTGGAGGCCGGACGACGGCTCAGCGGGGGCTACCGGGTCGCCGCGCGGATTCCGCTGGAGGCGCCGTGACCGCACCGCTCCGCGTCGTCGTCGCCGACGACCAGGCGCTGGTCCGTACCGGCTTCCGGATGATCCTGACCGCCGACGGCATAGACGTGGTCGCCGAGGCGACCAACGGCACCGAGGCGGTCGACGCGGTCCGGCGTACCGTGCCGGACGTCGTACTGATGGATGTTCGGATGCCCGAGATGGACGGGCTGGAAGCCACCCGGCGGATCCTCACCGGCGCCACCGGGGATCCGCGCGTGATCATCCTGACCACGTTCGACCTGGACCACTACGTCTACGCGGCGCTCTCCGCCGGCGCCAGCGGCTTCCTGCTCAAGGACGTCACCCCGGAACATCTGGTCGCCGCCGTCCGGATGGTCCGGTCCGGCGACGCGCTGTTGGCCCCCACCATCACCCGTCGGCTCGTCGAGCGGTTCGCCAGCCGCAGCGCGGACCCCGCCGCACCGCACCGCGACCTGTCCACGTTGACGCCCCGCGAACTCGAGGTGCTGCGACTGCTGGCCCAGGGGCTGAGCAACGCCGAACTCGCCGCCCGCCTCCACCTCTCCGAGGCGACCGTCAAGACGCACGTCGCCCGCATCCTCGGCAAGCTCGGGCTCCGCGACCGGGTCCAGGCCGTCGTCGTCGCCTACGAGACCGGCCTGGTCAGCCCCGGCGGCGGATAGCCCAGCGGCCGAGCCGGGCCTTCGGTCTGCGTCGACCCCTGCCGGCGACCCGACCTTTCGCGCGAAGGCAGGGAAGAGCCCCTTCCCGGGCGGATTCACGCTGTCGCTCTCCGCACCGGGAGCGGGACCCTTCCCACCGCGCCGTGGGTCAGGACTCGTCGTCGGCCACCTTGCCGCCGGGCCCGTACGGCGAGGTCTGTCCCTTCGGCACCGGACGCTTCGCGGTCTTGTCGTGGCTGCCGCCCGGCGGGTCGGTCGGGTTGGCGTCCTGGATCCGCTGCTTGGTCGTCCCCGTCTCGCCGCTGCGGCGCATCTCCGGCTGCTGGATGTTGGTCATCACGGTCTCCTCTCGGCGTCCCGACTGTTCACCTACCCCGGCTCACCCCGCTCATGCCGGCCCGCGCCTCGCGTTGGCGGGCACGGCGGGGTGAACGGGCCGGACCGGTGCCGGACGGCCACTATGTCGCCGGGAGCCGCGCTCCTCCCGTCCGGGTCCGGAGGGCCGTCGGAGGGTGTGCGGGGCGGCTTGGGTCCGATGCGTGGTATGCCGGAGATCGGTACCCGACCGGCCCGCGTCACCGGCCCCCGGAACGGTGCCCGGGGGCCGGTTTCGCGGTCAGAGTCCCCGGCACTGCCCGATCGCCGGCCCGCGCAGCGTGTTCGGTACGCCGTTGTCGACCGGTGCCGGGGTGTTGCCGGTGCAGACCAGCGGGCCACCGACGGTGTTGCCGGCGATCACCGGTGCCGGGACGGTGTCGGTGCCGGTGACCACGAGCGGTCCGCCGACCCGGACGCCCTCGACGACGAGCTGTCCGGTGGTGCCGGTGAGGCTGACCGGGCCGGCGACCGAACCGCCGAGGAGTTCCAGCGTGGTCGCGCCGGTGGCCTGTACCGGCCCCCGCACCGAGGCGGCCGTGGCGATCAGCGAGCCGCCGGGCCGGACGGTGACCGGGCCGGTGACGGTGGCGCCGGCCAGGCAGGTCACCCCGGTCCAGACCACCAGGGCGCCCCGGTGCTGGCCGGAGAGCCGGCTGGTGCAGGTGTCGACGGTGACGGTGAACTCGGCACTGCTGGTCACCCCGCCCGGCCGGGTCGCGGTGAGGGTGGCCCGGTAGACGCCGTCCCGGGCGTACCGGTGGCTGGCGGTCGCGGTGTAGAGGCCGTTGACCCTGGTGACGGTGCCGGCCGTGCCGCTGACCGTGGCCGGAGAGCTGGTGCCGTCGCCCCAGTCGACGGTCGCGGTCACCTGGTCGGGGGCGACTCCCGGCGCGGAGATCGTGCCGAGCGCGCCGTCGACGGTACGCGTGTCGCGCTCGACGTCCGGGGCGGTCACGTCGACCCGCCACGGCACCTGCGGCGAGGGGTGGAAGTTCTGCCCCCGGAGCTGCCAGCGCAGGCCGTGCCCGGCCAGCCGGTTCACGAACGAGTCGAGGTTGCGTTCCGGGTGGACGTTCGGCGACCAGCCGATCTCCGCCGTCGCCGGCAGCCGGGGGAACGCCTGGAACTCGATGTCGGCGCCGGTGCGCAGCGTCTCCGACCACATCGGCGCCTCGACGCCGAGGATGTGCGCGTCGGTCACCGCCGGCAGGGTCTCGCCGTTCACCATGCGGGCCGGGATGTAGCTGCCCGGGTCGCTGCTGGTGCCGGACCAGTGGTAGAAGTGCGACACGTCCAGGATGCCGGCCCAGCCGAGCCCGAGCGGGCTGCCCGGCCACTGCCGCATGTCCAGATAGGTGTGGTTGGCCGGTGACATGACGACCTTCATGCCCTTCTGCACGGCCCGCCGGGCCGAGTCGCCGCCGGCACCGGCCGGGTTGCCGTTGTTCCAGAACTGCGCGACCGCCGGGGCGGCGCCGGGCCGGTCGAAGTTCGCCTGGGAGATCTCGGCCCAGCCGATCCCGGTCTTGCCGTGCGCCGTGACGAGATCGGCCTTGCGGTCGACGAAGTCGACGAAGCGCTCGTGGGAGAGGATGGAGGCCGGCACCTCGTCGCCGCCGAAGTGGTAGTACGGGCCGGGGGTCAGCGCGCTGAGCTGCGCGACGATGTCGGTGAGGATCGCCCAGGTGTTCGGGCTCTCCGGGCAGAGCGCGCTGTAGCCGACGTCCGTGCTGAGGTTCCACACCGGCGGCGTACGGTTGCTGCAGTTGACGTCCGGCAGCACCGGGTCCGCCTCCGGGCCAGCGTACGACATGATGATCGCGTTGGTGTGCCCGGGGGTGTCCACCTCGGGGATGACGGTCACGAAGCGTTCCGCCGCGTAGTTGACGACGTCGACGTACTCGGCCTGGGTCCAGTAGCCGCCCGGGTCGTTGTTGATGGAGAACTGGGCGCCGATCTCGGTGAGTTCGGGGCGGCCGTCGATGGCGATCCGGAAGCCCTGGTCGTCGCCGACGTGCAGGTGCAGCGTATTGATCTTGTATGCGGCGGCCTGGTCGACGTACCGCTTGACCACGTCCGGGGGCTGGAAGTGCCGGGCGATGTCGAGCATGATCCCCCGGTAGCCGTAGCGCGGCACGTCCTCGATCCGCACCCCGGCCACCGTCCACGGTCCCGGTCGGACGGTCCGGCTCTCGATCCACGGCGGGAGCAACTGCCGCAGCGTCTGTACCCCGTAGAAGAGCCCGGCCGGGCGGGCCGCCGTCAGGCGTACCCCGGCGGCCGTGACGTCGAGCCGGTAGCCCTCGGTGCCGAGTTCGGCGGCGGTGACCAGCCGCAGTTCGATGTCGCCGGTGCGCGGCGCGGCGGCGGTGACGGGCAGCGGATAGCCGGTGGGTGGCCGCAGCAGCGTCGCCAGTCCGTCGGCCACCGATGTGGTCTGGGCGCCGCCGTCCGGGGCGACGACGATCCGGCTCTCCCGGCCGAGGGTGAAGGTCTCCCCCGGCACCGGGACCGCGCTGACCGGTACCGGGACGACCTGGGCGGCCACCGGGACCTGGGCGGGCTCGCTCGGCGCGGTGGCCGCTCGGGCGGCCGGGGTGCCGAACTGACCGGCCAGCACGAGGCTCTGGGCCACGAGGGTTATCCCGAGGGCGGCCCGGCCGAGCCGGGCCGGACCGCTGCCGGCGGTACGCCTGCGGCGGGGTGGTGGTGTCGACGTGTCCGGCCTCTGCATTGTCACGCCCTCCTGCTGCGGCTGGGGCGGGCGCCCGCCGGGCACCGGCCCGTCCCCGGTGGCCCGGGACGGTGCGGGCGCGGACGGCGGTCGATCGCCACGGATCAGGGTCATCGACGAAGTTGCATCCGCCGAATGATAGAGATCGGAGAGCAGAACTGTAAAGAGTCCTTACACTTCGGACGTTTCCAGGCGGCGCCGGAGCCGACGACCCGGGCCACATTGACAGCTCTCGTTGATTGATTCACAGTATCCGAGAGAGCGCTCTCTTGCCCGATCGTCATCAGCCCGCAACCGGCCGGAAACCGTCGCGGGCCTCACCTCAGGGAGCACTGATGGACAGCGCTCTGTCCCCACCCCGCCGCCGACCATCCCGGGCACGCCGCTGGCGGGCCCTCGCCGGGTCGGCCGTCGCGATCCCGGCGCTGCTCGCCGGCTATCTCGCCATCTCCGGTACGTCGGCCGGTGCGGCCGAGACCCTGCTCTCGCAGGGCAGGCCGGCCACCGCCTCCTCGATCCAGTCCGCCGGCTACCCCGCCTCGGCTGCGGTCGACGGCAACCCCGGCACCCGCTGGTCCAGCGGCTTCGCCGACCCGCAGTGGATACAGGTCGACCTCGGCGCGGTCACCCCGGTCAGCCGGGTCGTGCTGAACTGGGAGGGCGCCTACGCCCGCGCCTTCACGATCGAGACCTCGACCAACGGCTCGACCTGGACGACCGTGCACAGCAGTACCACCGGCAGCGGCGGCAACCAGGAGATCGGCGTCACCGGCAGCGGCCGGTACGTCCGGCTGCACGCCACCCAGCGGGGCACGGCGTACGGGGTGTCGCTCTGGGAGTTCCAGGTGTACGGCGAGACCGGCACCACCGCCTGCGGCACCGGCAACGCCGCCCAGGGCCGGCCGGCGACCGCCTCCTCCACCGAATCCGCCGCCTACCCGGCCTCGGCCGCGGTCGACGGCAACACCGGCACCCGCTGGGCCAGCGCCGCCGCCGACCCGCAGTGGCTCCGGGTCGACCTCGGCAGCACCCAGTCGATCTGCGGGATCACCCTGGTCTGGGAGGCCGCCTACGCCACCGCGTTCCAGATCCAGACCTCCACCGACGGCTCGACCTGGACCACCGTGCACACCAGCACCACCGGCACGGGCGGAACACAGAACCTGACCGTCACCGGCACCGGCCGGTACGTCCGGATGTACGGCACCGCCCGGGCGACCGGGTGGGGCTACTCGCTCTGGGAGCTGGCGGTACGGACCGGCAGCGGCGGGCCGACGACCCCGCCGACCACCACCCCGCCGCCGACCACCACTCCCCCGCCCGGCGGCAGCGTGCTGCTGTCGTACCAGAAGCCGGCGGTCGCCTCCAGCAGCCAGAACGACGGCACCTGCTTCGAGTGCCTGCCCGCCCGGGCCTTCGACAACGACCCGGCCAGCCGGTGGGCGACCAGCACCACCACCGGATGGGTCGACCCCGGCTGGATCTACGTCGACCTGGGCGCCACCGCCAGCATCACCCAGGTGGTGTTGCAGTGGGACCCGGCCTACGCCACCGCCTACCAGATCCAGGTCTCCGCGAACGCCAGCAGCTGGACCCCGATCTACTCCACCACCGGTGGTCGGGGCTTCAAGGAGACGCTGAACGTCACCGGCACCGGCCGGTACGTCCGGATGTACGGCACCGCCCGGGTCGGCCCGTACGGCTACTCGCTCTACGAGTTCAAGGTCTACGGCACCGGGGGCAACCCGACGGCCCCACCGGCGATGCCGCCCGACCCGACGTTCCCGGCCAACAACCTCGTCTGGAGCGACGAGTTCAACGGCGCGGCCGGCAGCAAGCCCGACCCGGCAAAGTGGACGATCGACCCGGGCACCGGGCAGAACAACGAGATCCAGTACTACACGAACAACAACAACGCCTCGATGAACGGCACCGGCGCCCTGGTGATCGAGGCACGTCGGGAGACGGCCGGCGGGCGCGACTACACCTCGCACCGGATGAACACCGGCAACAGGTTCCACGTCCAGTACGGCCGGATCGAGGCCCGGATCCAGGTGCCGAAGGGCAACGGCCTCTGGCCCGCCTTCTGGATGATGGGCGCCGACTTCCTCACCGGGCGGCCGTGGCCGTACAACGGGGAGATCGACATCATGGAGGTGCTCGGCCGGAACACCCTGGAGGGATACTCGACGCTGCACGCACCGCAGTACAACGGCGGTGGCGGCTACGGGCAGAAGTATCCCGCGCCGGGCGGGGTCGACTTCTCCGCCGGCTTCCACGTCTGGGCCGCGGAGTGGGACAGCCGGGGCATCACGTTCAAGGTGGACGGCCAGACGGTCTTCTACGCCAGCAAGGAGACGGTGGAGTCGACCCGTGGCCCGTGGGTCTTCGACCACCCCTTCTATCTGATCCTCAACCTCGCCGTCGGCGGTGACTTCCCCGGACCGGTCGATTCGAGTACGCCGTTCCCGTCCCGGATGCTCGTCGACTACGTACGCGTCTACCGCTGAACATCGGATGGCCGGTACGGCGGACCGGCCACTCCGCGGCACACCCCCGGTGTCGGATCACCGCTTCGGGTATTCGGGCCCTTGCCTCGGTTTCGCCCGCACGCCACCCTGTTAGGCATGGGGGCGGCATGGTCGTAGCTCACGAAAGCGCCTACGGTGTCAGCGTTTTCGGGGAGTCCGGCGACGGCGGCGTCGACACGGTACGGCTGGAGATCCTCGGCTCGGTGCGGGCCTGGCGCGGTGGGCACCAGATCGCCTTCTCCTCACCCGGCCAACGGGCCGTGCTCGGCCTGCTCGCGCTCGCCGCCGGCCGGCCGATGACCCGGGCCGAGATCATCGACGTGCTCTGGGACGACAGCGAACCGCCGGCGACGGCCACCAACGTGATCCAGACGCACGTCAAGAACCTCCGTCGACTGCTCGAACCCGACCGGCGCACGCACACCGCCAGCGCCGTCCTGCCCCGGGTCGGCGACGGGTACGCGGTGGGTGTACCCGCCCGCAACCTCGACCTCTGCGTGTTCCGGGAACTCGCCGGCGCGGCCTCCGAGGCGTACCGCCGGGACGACCTGGCCGGTTCGGTCCGGCTCTGGCAGCGGGCGCTGGCGCTGTGGCGGGCCGAACCGCTGGTCGACGTCCCCTCGCTCGCCGGGCACCCGAAGGTCGTCGCGCTGGCCGAGGAACGCCGGGCGGCGGTACGCCGGTACGGCGAGGTCATGATCGCCGTCGGCGGGGCCGCCGACGTGCTCCCGGCGCTGGAGGAACTCGCCGCCGGCAGTCCGCTGGACGAGACCGCCCAGGCACTGCTGATCCGCGCCTACCACGCGCTCGGGCGCCGGGACCGGGCCGTCACGGTCTACCGCGCCGTCCGTCGGCGCCTCGTCGAGGAGTTGGGAGTCGAACCCGGCCCCGAACTGGCCGGCGCCTACCGGGACGCGCTGCGGACCGCCGAGACGGCGGCACCGGCCACCGCGCCCGATACCCGCGACGCGCCGGCCGTGCCCGCGCAGCTCCCCGCCGACGTACCCGGATTCTGCGGCCGCTCGGCCGAACTCGCCAGGCTGGACCGGCTGCTGGTGCGCCCCGCTCAGCACGCCCGGCCGGACCCGTCGACCGTCCCCGTCGTGGTGCTCTCCGGCACCGCCGGAGTCGGCAAGACCGCCCTCGCCCTGCGCTGGGGGCACCACGCCCGGCACCGGTTCCCCGACGGGCAGCTCTACGTCAACCTGCGCGGCTACGACGTCGACCGGCCGATGCCGCCGCAGGAGGCGCTGGCCGGGTTCCTCCGCGCACTGGGCGTACCCGGCACCGAGGTGCCGTTCGACCTCGACGAGTGCGCGGCACGGTACCGCAGCGCCCTGGACGGCCGGCGGATGCTGATCGTGCTGGACAACGCCGCCTCGGTGGAGCAGGCCCGGCCGCTCCTCCCCGGCAGCGCCTCCTGCGCCGTGCTGGTCACCAGCCGGAACACCCTCGCCGGACTGGTCGCCCGGGACGGCGCCGAGCGGATCGAACTCGGCCTGCTCACCAGCGCCGACTCGGTCGAGCTGCTCTGGCGCACCCTCGGCGAGCGGGTCGCCCGGGAACCGGCCGCCGCCGCGGCGCTCGCCGAGCGCTGCGCCCACCTGCCGCTGGCGCTGCGGGTCGCCGCCGAACTCGTGCTCACCCGACCGACCGCACCGCTGGCGGTACTCGTCGCCGAGCTGGCCGACCAGCAGCACCGGCTCCGGCTCCTCGACGCCGGGGGCGACCCGCGCACCGGCGTACGGGCGGTGCTCTCCTGGTCGTACCAGCAACTGCCGTCCGCCGCCGCGCGCGCCTTCCGGATGCTCGGGCCGCATCCCGGACCGGACGTCGACCGGTACGCCGCGGCGGCGCTCTTCGACACCGAACCGGAGCCGGCCCGGCACCTGCTCGACACGCTCGCCCGGGCGAACCTCGTGCAGACGGCGGGCAACCACCGCTACACCTTCCACGACCTGCTCCGGGCCTATGCCACCGAACGCTGTGCCGCCGACGAGCCGGCCTCGGCGGCCGACGCCGCCGCCGACCGCCTCTTCGACTACGAACTGGCCGCCGCGACGACGGCGATCGACACGCTCTATCCGGCGGAACGGCACCGCCGGGCACCCGTGCACCGGCCGCCGGTCCCGCCACCGCCGATGCCGGACCCGCAGGCGGCCCGGGAGTGGCTGGACGCGGAGCGGCCGACCCTGGTGGCGACGGCGGTCCGGGCCGCCGAACGCGGCCGGTCGGCACACGCGGTACGGCTGACCCTGACCCTGCTGCGCTATCTGGAGAGCGGCGGATACTTCGCCGACGCCGAACGGATGCACACGCACGCCCTGGCGGCGGCCCGGCAGGACGGCGACCGGGTCACCGAGGCGCACCTGCTGACCGGCCTCGCCGTGATGTACGCCCAGCAGGGCCGGTACGCCCCCTCGATCGCCCGGCTGCGTGAGGCGGTGGCGCTGAGCCGGGAGAACGGCGACAGTGCGGGTGAGGCGCGGGCGCTGGGCAACCTCGGTCACGTCCAGCAGCGGCAGGGCCGGTACGACGAGGCGGCCGAGGCGCTGCGTGCCGCGCTGCTGCTCTGCCGACGGGCCGGTGACCCGGCCGGCGAGGCCCGGGCCGGCGGCAACCTCGGGCACGTACTGCTGCGGCAGGGCAACTACCGGGAGGCGGGGGTGCACCTGCGTACCGCCGCCGTGCTCTGCCGGCGGATCGCCGACGCGACCGGCGAGGCGTACGCGCTGACCAGCCTCGGGGACCTGCACCTGCGCGCCGGACGGCTGCGCACCGCCGCCGGTCGGCACCGGCGGGCGCTGGCGTTGTTCGAGGCGGTCGGCGACCGGGCCGGCCGGGCGCTCGCGCTGGACGGGCTCGGCCGGGTACGCCTGCGGCAGGGAGACCACGAGTCCGCACTGGAACTGGTCGAGCAGGCGCTCACGCTGCTGCGCCGGGTCGGTGAGCGGGCCGGCGAGGCCGCGTCCACCAACAGTCTCGGTGAGATCCTGCACCGGCTGGGCCGGCCCGAACCGGCGCGGGCGCAGCACAGCGGCGCGCTCAGCCTGGCCACCGAGATCGGGGACGCGTACGAGCAGGCCCGGGCGCACGCCGGACTCAGCCGGGCGTACCGGGCGGCCGGTGACGACGGGCGTGCCGAGACGCACTGGAGTTCCGCCAACGCCCTCTACCGGATGCTCGGGGTGCCCGAGGCGGCCGAGTCGCCGGATCGGCTGGCCGTGCTCGGCCGGCCGTCCTGACCGCGCCGCCGGCTACTCCTCGATGGCGCCACCGATCC
This sequence comes from Plantactinospora sp. BB1, assembly GCF_003030385.1. NCBI lineage: Bacteria > Bacillati > Actinomycetota > Actinomycetes > Micromonosporales > Micromonosporaceae > Plantactinospora > Plantactinospora sp. BB1. Next base: position 1,102,884 of record NZ_CP028159.1, read on the forward strand.
GGCGCAGGTGCCGCCGGAAGCTGTACCCCGGATCGGCCGCCCGCCGGGCCAGATAGTCGGCGAAACGGGTCTGCTCGCGCAGGGACTGCCCGGCCCGGATCCGGTCGGCCTGGTCGCGTTCGGTCCGCCGGATCTGCCGCGCGGTCGTCAGCACCTCCTCGGTCCGGTCGACGGCGACGAACAACACCCCGTCGTCGTCGGCGAAGACGGCATCGGCCGCACCGACGGAGTGCGTACCGAACGCTGCGCTGACCAGGGCCGCCGGCTCGGGTTCGTCGAGGCGTACCGGACCGGCCGGGTAGCTGCCGTAGCTGAAGACGGGCAGACCGATCTCCACCAGCTCCGGCGTGTCGCGGTGCAGGCCCCAGATCACCAGACCGGCCAGCCCGGCCGCCCGGGCCTCCAGCACCACCAGGTCGCCGACACAGGCCTCGTCGGTCCGCCCGCCGTTGTCGACGACCAGCACGTCGTCCCGGTCGGCGGCCTCCAGCGCCGCCAGGAAGACGTCCACACTGCCGTAGTGCCGGGCCGGCAGGACGCGCCCGGCGAGCCGCTGTCCGGGTACGACCGCGGCGATGCCGGGCGGGGCGATCCGCAGCGGCACACCGAGGCGTACGCAGGCGTCGGCGACCAACGGCGTTGACAGCTCGGCGAAGGCGTCGCGCAGCACGAGGGTTCCCTCCCTGGTCGGATGCGGTTCGGCGGTGATCTCGCGCCACCGGCGGGAGGCCCGATGCTACCGACGGTCGACCGGTTGCCGGCCGGGCCAATCCGCCACCGGTGGCCCTTGGTCGACGGCGGCACGGTGCCGGCCGGGGCGGGGGTCAGCGGGGCGGGGGTCAGCGGGGTGCGGGCTCTCCGGAGAACCGGGCCGCGCTCTCGCCGTCGAGCCGGCCGGGTGGCAGCAGACGTCCGCAGATCACCAGCAGCAGGTCCTGGGCGAGACCCCGCAGCGGGCTGCCGGTGCCGTAGCTCCAGTCCAGGTCGGTGGCGTGCAGCGCCACCCCGCCGAGGTCCACTCCGAAGTACCCGATGTTTCTCGGTCGCATCCGGGACAGCACCAGGCCGACCCGGTCCGGTGGTGTCCGGCGGTCCAGCCCGAGTCCGACGGTGATGTCGAGTCCGTGGATCACGTCGTGCGAGAGCGCGCCGTGCGCGCCGCCGCCGGGTGGTGTCCAGGTGTGCGCGACGTTGTCCCGCAGCGACCCGAGCAGGCGCTCGGCGGAAAGTTCGGCGGCGTCGCGCCGGGCGCACCGGTCGGCCATCCGGTCGAAGCTTCCCCGGGCCCTGACCAGGTCCACGACGAAACGCCCGAACGAGTTCCGGAACGGCAGGGTGGTGTGTGCGACGACCTCGCGTACCCGCCAGCCGGCACAGAGCGTGGGCGCGTCCCACTGCTCGGGGCGGAGTGCGGCGAGCAGGTCCACCTGTTCCTGGCGCTCGGCCCGTACCTCGGCCCACAAACGATCTTCACTCATCGACTCTCCTCCCGTCCGGCCGCACCGGCCCGGCGGCTCCTGCCGGTGATACGGGGCGGGCGCGGAAAACTCATCGGTGCCCGGACACGTCCCTTTCGGGGGTGGCCGGGCCGGCCGGGCTGGGTATGGTCGGACCGGTGGTGGAACCGACGACCGTGCAGACATCCCGGCTGGACGCGCAGACGTCCCGGCTGGAGCCGTTCCGGACGGAGCTGACCGGATACTGCTACCGGATGCTCGGCTCGGGGTTCGAGGCCGAGGACGCCGTCCAGGAGACCCTGGTGCGGGCCTGGCGGTCGTTCGACCGGTACGACGAGCGGCGCGGGTCGCTGCGCACCTGGCTCTACCGCATCGCGACGAACATCTGCCTCGACATGCTCCGCAGCGCGCAACGCCGGGCGCTCGCCATGGACCTGGGGCCGGCCGCCGACGGGCCGGGCATCGGCGCACCGGCCCCGGAGCGGGTCTTCGTCCAGCCGGTCCCGGACGGCGCCGCGCTGTCGATGCACGGCGACCCCGAGGAGCTGGCGTTACGCCGGGAGACGATCCGGCTGGCGTTCGTTGCCGCGTTGCAGCACCTGCCGCCCCGGCAGCGGGCGGTGTTGATCCTGCGCGACGTGCTCTGCTGGCGGGCCGAGGAGGTCGCCCACCTGCTGGAGAGCACGGTCGCGTCGGTGACCAGTGCGTTGCAGCGGGCCAGGGCCACGCTGCGGACCGTCGACCGGGCCCCCGGCGAACCGTTCCGGCCGGCCGACCCGAACCAGCGCGACCTGCTCGCCCGGTACTGCGACGCGTTCGAGCGCCACGACGTCGAGGCGCTGGTGGCGTTGCTGCACGAGGAGGCCACGATGTCGATGCCGCCGGTCCGGTTCTGGTTGCGGGGTCGCGATCAGATCCGGCTGGCCCTGCTGGATCCGGCCGCGTCGTGCGCGGGTGCCCGGCTCGTTCCGGTCGCGGCGAACGGCTCCCCGGCGTTCTGGCAGCTCCGGCCGGCTCCCGAGGGCGGCTACCGGCCGTTCGGGCTGGTCCTGCTCGACGTGGCCGACGGACTGGTGACCGGGCTGACCACGTTCCTCGACGCCGACCGGCTGATGACCCTCTTCGGGCCGCCGGCCGAGTTGCCGTCCGCCGACCGATGAGTTCCGGCCTTCCGCCGCGTACCTCCCGACGGAAGTGCTACGACGGATCCCGGAGGAGACCGACATGACCACCGTGCAGCCGATCATCGTCACACCCGACCTGCCCCGCCTGCTGAACTTCTACCAACGGTTGCTCGGCGCGGTGGAGGTACGCCGGTTCCCGGACGACGGGCCGGTCTTCTACGTCTTCCTGCGGCTGGGCGACTCCGACCTCGGGGTGGTCAGCGAGGCCGAGGTCGACCTCTCGACCCCGTCGCGGATCGCCCTCAGCGTGGCCGTGCCGGACGTCGACGGGCTGCTGGACGAGGTGACGGCGCTCGGCGGGCGGGTGCTGGGCCCGCCGAACGACATGCCGTGGGGCCAGCGGGTGGTCCACCTGCACGATCCGGACGGCAACATGGTCAACCTGACCCAGGAGCTGGGCGAGGGCGACCGGGCGGGCTGAGTCGCCGGCCCGGTGACTCCGGGGTCTCCGACCGGCCGGAGTCGCCGGGTGTCCGGCGCCGGAGGGGGCCGGCGCCGGACGGGCCCGTTCAGCAGCCGATCACCCAGTGGGCGGGACCGGTCTGCCGGAGGGTGCTGGTGGCGAAGATGTTGTAGAGACCCATCCGGGCGCCGGAGCCGAGCGCGTAGGCGTACCCGCCGGACTGGTAGGCGCGGCCCGCCTGGACGTGCGCGTAGTTGCTGGCGGTGACGCAGACCGGGTCCTCGCCCGGATCACCGGGATCGCCCGGGTCGCCGGGATCTCCGGGGTCGCCGGGGTCGGTGCCGGTGCCGAGGCCGAAGAAGAGCGCGTCCCGGTACGCCGAGCAGATGGTGTCCAGGAAGTAGGCGGCGGCGGTGCCACACTGCTCGGTCCCGGAGCCCGGGTCGACCGGGGTGCCGTGGCCCATGCCGGCGACCCGGTAGAGGCGCACCTGGTCGGCGCCGTACGTCTCCAGCGTGGTGCCGCCGGGCAGGCTCGACGTGCCGCTCGGGGTCTGCGACACGCCCAGCACGTTGGTCCACTGGTCCCGGGACTCGGTGGCGTTGGCGGTGCCGACCGTGTAGTCGGCGGTGCCGTGCCAGATCGCCACCTTCGGCCGGGCGCCGGAGTAGCCGGGGTACGCCTGCCGGACCAGGTCGCCCCACTGCGCCGGGCTCCGGTCGACGCCCGGGTTCATGCAGCTGAACGCGTTGACCATGCTGGTGGCGCAGCGGTAGGGGATGCCGGCGACGATCGAGCCGGCCGCGAAGGTGTCCGGATAGCTGGCGAGCATCGCCGCGGCCATCGCCCCACCGGCGGAGAGCCCGCTGACGTAGACCCGGTTGGCGGCGATGCCGAAGCTGCTCCGGGCGTGGTCGACCATCTGCTTGATGGAGAGCGCCTCGCCCTGGCCCCGGGCGGTGTCACCCGGCTCGAACCAGTTGAAGCAGGAGGTGGAGTTGTTCGCCGACTTCTGCTCCGGGACGATCAGCGCGAACCCCCACTGGTCGGCGTACTTGCGCCAGCCGGAGTTGCTGAAGTAGCCGTTGGCGTTCTGCGCGCAGCCGTGCAGCAGCACCACCGCGGGGGCGTTGCCGGGCAGGTTGTCCGGCCGGTACGCGTACATGGTGAGGTTGCCGGGGTTGGAGCCGAAGCCGGTCACCTGGCCGAAGGTGGCGGCCTGGGCGGGCCCGCTGACGGCGAGTACGCCGACCGCGGCCAGTACGGGCACGAGGGCGGCCCGCACGAGGCGGGCCAGGACGGGTCTGTGGCGCATGGTGGGCCTCCGGCGGCGGTGTGGGCTGGATCACGTGGAAGTTGCCGCGACGTTACGACCCGAAGACGAACCGCCGACATGGCGCGTCGTCACACATTTCCCGACGTCGAAGTGATGCCGATCCCCATGGCCGCGGAGCTGGCGGCGGGCGCCGGTCAGCCCTTGATCCCGGTCGCCATGATCCCGCGCACGATCCACCGCTGGGCGACCAGGAAGACCAGGGCCAGCGGGAGGACCGAGACGACCGCGCTGGCGAAGAGCGCCGGCAGGTTGATCGCCTGTGCGGTGAGGTTCGTCGACATCGCCACCTGGACCGTCCAGAGTGCCGGATCCTGCCCGATCACCAGCGGCCAGAGGAACGAGTTCCAGTGCTCGATGAAGGAGAGTACGCCGAGCGCGGCGAGCAGCCCCGCCGAGTTGGGCAGCGCCAGCCGCAGGTAGACGCCGAGGTGGCCGAGCCCGTCGATCCGGCCGGCGTCCTCGATCTCCTGCGGGAAGCGCAGGTAGAAGCCGCGGAAGAGCAGCACGGCGAGGGCGTTGAACAGCCCCGGCACGATCAGCCCCCAGAGTGTGTTCACCCCGCCCAGCGAACCGACCACCACGAAGGTCGGCACGAAGGTGGCCGCGCCGGGCACCATCATGGTCGCCACGACCAGCAGGAAGACCGGCCTCGCCGCGGCGACCCGGATCCGGGCGACCGCGTAACCGGCCATCGAGGCGAGGAGCGTGGAGACCGGGGCCGAGACGATCGCGACCAGCGCCGAGTTGAGCAGTGCCCGACCCAGCGGGGCGCTGCTGTTGGCGAACGCGTCGGTGAAGCCGGTCAGGTCGATCCGCTCCGGCCACCAGCGCCACTCCAGGGCGCCCAGCTCGGTCTGGGTCATCAGTGAGTTGCGCAGCAGCAGATAGAACGGGAGCAGGAACGGCACCGCGAAGACGACGGCCGCCAGGTAGCTGCCGATCCGGGCCCGGCCGATCCGGCCGGCACGGCGGCGTGGGAGGCGGTCGTCGCTCATTCCCCGTCCCCTCTGCCGAAGCCGACCAGCCGGCCCTGCACCAGGGTCACCAGCACGATCAGCAGGGTGACCACGAACGCGCCGGCCGAGCCCAGGCCGTAGTCCTGCTGCACCAGCGAGACGTCGTAGAGGTAGACCAGCGGCGGGCGGCCGTCCGGACCGGGCGCGCCGGCCAGGCCGGTACTGAGCAGGTTGTAGAACTCGTCGAACGCCTGGAACGCCGCGATCACCAGCAGCAGGGTCACCGCCACGGAGGTGTTGCGCAGCAGCGGGAAGGTGATGTGCCGGAACAGCCGCCACTCGCCCGCCGCGCCGTCGACCCGGGCCGCCTCGTACAGCTCGCCGGGGATCTCCTGCATGCCGGCCAGGAACAGGATCATGTAGAGGCCGATCTGCAACCAGAGCCGGACGGTGATCAGCACGATCCAGTACAGCGGCGGGTCGACGGTGGCGATCCACGCGGTCGGCTCCTGGCCGAAGAGGGCGGCCAGCGAGTTGGCCGCGCTGGACGGTACGCCGCTGAACAGGCTCATCTTCCAGATCAGCGAGGCGACCACGTAGGAGACGGCGGCCGGCAGGAAGAACGTGGTCCGGAACAGTGCCCGACCCCGGCGCAGCCGGTTGACGAGTACGGCCAGCCCGAGCGCGATCGCGAAGGTCAGCGGCACGATCACCAGGGTGAAGACCACGATCATCGACAGCGAGGTGCGGAACCGGGGATCGCCGAAGAGGGTCCGGTAGTTCTCCAGTCCCGCCCAGTCGCCGAGCGCGATGGTGCCCCGGGCGTTGCTGAAGCTGAGCAGCAGTCCCCAGCCCATCGCGACGTACTTGAAGAGCAGCAGCCCGACCAGCAGCGGCGCGGTCAGCAGCGCGAAGGCCCGCCAGGCCGACCAGTCGACCCGGCGGCGGCGCGGCGGCGCGGACGCCGGCCGGACCGCCGGCCCGGCGTCGGCCTGGAGCGGACCGGTACGCACGGACACCGGGGCCTCAGACCGTGGGCAGCTTGTCGAGCGCCTCCTGGGAGCGGCCCGCCGCAGCGGTCAGCGTCGCCAGCGGGTCGGCGTTCTTGCGGATGATGTCGGAGGCGGCGTCGTCGTACGGCTTGCTGACCGTCGGCGCCCAGAGCGCGGTGGTCCGGGTGCCGTACTGGTTGAGCAGGTCCACCACCTTCTTCGCCGGCCCGGTCCGCAACGGCTCGGCCTGGGCGGCGAGGCTGGCCCGGGGCGGCACGTGGAAGCCGTAGCTCAGCGCCCAGTCCTGCTGCACCTCGTTGTTCTGCAACCAGAGCCACTGCACGTACTTCTTCGCCTCGTCGACGTGCTTGCTCTTGCCGTTGACCACCTGGGACCAGCCGCCGAGGATCACCACCGGCTTGCCGGTCGGGCCGTGCGCCGGCCACGGGACGAGGTCGAAGTCGTCGCCGAGTTCCTTGCTGATCCGGGGCAGCGCCCAGAGCCCGCCCCAGGCGATCGCGGTGGCGCCGGTGATCAGGGCGCCCGGGTCGTACCACTCGGTGGCGTAGCCGAGCAGCATCGACTTGTCGGTGAACATCCGGCGGGCGACGGCGAAGGCGTCGGCGATCTCCGGGGTGGCGTAGCTGACCTTCCGGTCGGTGAGCACGGTCTGGCCGACCGAGAACGGCAGTACCCCGCGCATCCCGGCGAGGCCGTCGTTGCCGACGAAGATGCCCTTGGTCTTGCCCTTGGTGAGCGCCTTCGCTGCGGTGACCAGCTCGGTGAGGGTGGCCGGTGCCGCGATGCCGGCCCCGGCGAGCAGGCTCTTGCGGTAGTAGAGCAGCATCACGTCGATGATCATCGGTACGCCGTACGCCTTGCCGCCGTGGGTGAGCGGGCTGAGCGCGTGCGGGTTGAGTTCGGCCTTGGCCGCCCCGAGGATGTCGTCGAGGGCGGCGACCTGCTGCTGCGCCACCATGTCCGGGGTGACCTCGTTGATCTCGTACACGTCGGGGCCCTCCGGGGTGAGCACCGACGACTGCCACTTCGTCTTGTAGTCGCCCGGCACCCAGGTCACCTTGACCGCGACGTCCGGGTTCTGCTTGGTGTAGTCGGCGGCGTAGCGCAGCGCGGCCTCCCGGGTGCCCTGCTCGCCGTACTCGTGGTACCAGTGGTTGAGGGTGACCTTGGCCGACCCCCCGCCGCCGCCGGTCGGGTCGGACTGGCAGGCCGGGAGCACGGCGCCGCCGACGACCAGCAGCGAGCCGCCGAGGAAGCGCCGTCGGGACAGGCCGGAACGGGTACCGCTCATGGTGCGCCTTCCTTCTCGCGCGGCAATCGGCGCGGGCATTGGAGCTGGTGGATGGCGTCGCTGGGGTGAGCCGTAGCCTAGGCTTCTGCAACTACTTCGTCAAGGACAAAGAATAAGCCTCCGCGACCGGTTGACGCCCCGCCGTCCAGATCGGACGATCTAGGCATGGCCTTCGATCTCCCGGCCCTGCCCGGCTTCGCCTTCGGCGGCGACTACAACGCCGAGCAGTGGCCGGAGCAGGTCTGGACCTCCGACGTCCGGCTGATGAAGGACGCGCGGGTCGGCCTGGTCACCGTCGGCGTCTTCGGCTGGGCGATGCTGGAGACCGAACCCGGCCGCTACGACTTCGACTGGCTCGACCGCCTACTCGACCTGCTCGCCCGGCACGGCGTCGCCGTCGACCTGGCCACCGCCACCGCCGCCCCGCCGCCCTGGTTCAGCCACGCCCACCCCGAGTCGCTGCCGGTCGGCCCGGACGGCAGCCGGCTCTGGTGGGGCAGCCGGCAGGCGTACTGCCCCAGCTCACCGGTGTACCGGGCGGCGGCCGTGGCCCTGGTCGAACGGCTCGCCACCCGCTACGCCGACCACCCGGCGCTGGCCATGTGGCACGTCAACAACGAGTACGGCTGCCACGTCGCCCGCTGCTGGTGCGACACCTCCGCCGAGGCGTTCCGGAGCTGGCTGCGCGACCGCTACGCCACCCTGGACGCGCTCAACGCCGCCTGGGGCACCGCGTTCTGGTCGCAGCGCTACACCGACTGGGCGCAGATCCTGCCGCCCCGGCAGACCCCGAGCTTCACCAACCCCACCCAGCAGCTCGACTTCCACCGCTTCTCCTCCGCCGAACTGCTCGACTGCTACCGGGCCGAACGCGACGTGCTGCGCCGGCTCAGTCCGGGCGTACCGGTGACGACGAACTTCCTGGTCGACCGGTGGAGTGTGGACTTCTGGGCCTGGGCCGGCGAGGTCGACGTGGTCGCCATGGACCACTACCTGAGCGCCGACCGCGCCGACCCGTACGCCGACCTCGCCTTCATCGCCGACCTGGCCCGGTCACTGGCCGGCGGTCGGCCCTGGGCGCTGATGGAGCACGCCGCCAGCGCCGTCAACTGGCAGCCGCGCAACCTCGCCAAGCCGCCCGGACGGCTGCGCCGGGACTCGCTGGCACACGTCGCCCGGGGCGCCGACTCGGTGCTCTACTTCCAGTGGCGGGCCTCCCGGTCCGGCGCCGAGAAGTGGCACTCCGGCATGGTGCCGCACGCCGGCACCGACACCAAGGTCTGGCGCGAGGTGGTGGCGCTCGGCGCCGAACTCGACGAGCTGGCCGAGATCGTCGGCAGCGAGGTGGTCGCCGACGTCGCCGTACTGCTCGACTGGCCGAGCATCTGGGCGCAGCAGCACCCCAGCCAGCCGAGCGTGGACGCCGAACCGGTGGCGTTGCTGGAGCAGTGGCACCGGGTGCTGCGTACCGCCACCGTCACCTGTGACTTCGCCCGACCCGGCGGCGACCTCGGCCGGTACCGGCTGGTGCTGGTCCCGGCACTGCACCTGGTCAGCGACGCCGACGCCGAGAACCTGACCCGGTACGTCGCCGACGGCGGCACCGTGCTGATCGGCCCGTACGCCGGGGTGGTCGACTCCGACGACCGGATCCGGCTCGGCGGGTACGGCGCCTGGGCCGAACTGCTCGGCGTACGGGTCGAGGAGTTCTTCCCGCTCGACGAGGGCCAGCGGGTGCCGCTCGGCGACGGCACGTACGGTCGACTGTGGACGGAGATGGCGACGGCGGAGACGGCCGAGGTGCTGCTGACGTACGCCGCCGGACCGCTGGCCGGCGCTGCGGCGCTGACCCGTCGGCGGCACGGCCGGGGCACCGCCCACTACCTCGGTACCCATCTGGCCGACGCCGACCTAGGCCGGCTGCTGACCCGGCTGGCCGGTGAGGCCGGGGTGGTGCCGGTGCTGGCCGCCCCGCCGCCCGGGATCGAGGCGGTGCAACGCCGGCATCCCGACGGTCGCCGCTACACCTTCCTGGCCAACGACACCGACGGCCCGGTCGAGGTCACCGTCGACGGCCGGGTGCTGTGCGGTGCCGAGCCGGCGCCGGGCGGCGTCCGGATCCCGCCACGCGGCTTCGCCGTGCTCCGCGCGGATTGACCGGGCGGCGTCCAGATCCCGCCACGCGGCTTCGCCGTGCTCCGCACGGGTTGACCGGGCGGCGTCCAGATCCCGCCGCGCGGCTTCGCCGTGCTTCGCACGGGTTGGCCGGCCCGGCGTCCGCCGGGAACTGACCGGCATCGCGCCCCGGCCGCAGCCGAGTTGCACCGGCCGAGCGGCACGGCGCCCGATCGGCGGCGGCGATCGGACCGGTTCCCGGCCCACGGCGGTGCCGGGCGGTCAGCGTTGCCGGATGAGGCCCCCGGCGGTGGTGCCGATGCCGGCGAGGAAGCGCTTGAGGGCGAAGGTCGCCGCCCCGAGGCTGACCGGGTTGCCGGGGATCCGGCAGAGCGTGATCTCGGTCGCCGCCAGCGGCCGGCTCAGCGCGTGCTGGGCCACCACCGCCCGGACCTCGGCCAGCAGCGCCTCGCCGAGCCGGGCCGCGACCCAACTGCTGAGCACGATCACCTCCGGGTTGACCAGGTTGACCAGGTCGGCGACGGCGACGCCGAGATAGCGGGCGGTCTCGGTGACCACCTTGGCGGCCACCGGATCTCCGGCGGCGACCCCGGCGGCGAGCGCCTCGACGGTCGCGGTCTGGTCCTCGGGGTGCAGCAGTGGACTGTTCGGCGCCAGGTCGCGCAGTGTCTGCATGATGCCGGGGGCACCCACGTACGTCTCGACGCAGCCACGGCTGCCGCAGTGGCAGAGCCGCCCGTCGACCACCAGGGTGGTGTGCCCCCACTCCCCCGCACTGTTGGTGGCGCCCCGGTAGAGCGCCCCGCCGAAGGCCAGCCCGGCGCCGACCCCGGTGCCGAGGTTGACCACCACCACGTCGTCGCGCCCCCGCCCGGCCCCGAACCACAGCTCGGCGACGACGCAGGCGCGCAGCGGGTTGTCCAGATAGAGCGGCAGGTCCAGCGAACCGGCGAGCAGGTCGCGCAGCGGTACGTCGTGCCAGTCCCAGTTCGGGGCGTACACCGAGACCCCGCCCTCGCGGTCGACCTGGCCGGGCACGCTGACCCCGACCCCGAGCACCCGCTCCGGGTCGACGCCGCCCTCGGCGAAGGCCGCCCGGACCGCCGAGGCGATGTGCGCCACCACCTGCTCGGGCCGGTTCTCCGTCCGGTGCAGCTCCTCCTCGACGCTGGCCAGCACCCCCAGCCCGGCGTCGAAGAGGTCGACGTGCACGTACGTCTCGGCCACGTCGACGCCGACCAGCGCGCCGCCGGCCGGGTTGACCGAAACCACACCCCGGGGCCGCCCGCCGCCGGAGTCCTGGTAGCCCACCTCGACCAGCAGCCCCAGCTCCAGCAGCTCGCCGATCAGGTTGGCGGCGGTGGCGAGGCTGAGCCCGGTGTCCTGGGCGATCTGCTGCCGCGACACCATCGGCGCGCCGATGATCCGGCGCAGCACCTCGAAACGGTTGGCGATCCGGATGTCCCTGGAGGTGCGCTTCACGGCGAAACTCTAGACCCTTCGTGGCCGGCACCCCGGCGGACCCGGCGGCGGCTGACGCTCGTCGAAGACATCGACTAACGCTTATGATAAGCAGACGAGATAGTCTCCGCGCCAGCACGAGATCGGACCGAACGGACCGGCCGGCGCCGTCACCCCGGACCGAACGCACCGACGGCCCCGTCACCCCGGGCCGCACGGTCCGGGGAGCGGCCCGCGCGTTCAGGGGCGGCGGGTACCGATCACCGTCGAGAGGTCCGGGGCCAGCCGTACCTCGGTGGCGAGCAGCGCCGGATGGTTTAGCCAGCCCAGCCGGGCGGCATCCGGAGCCGGACCGAGCATCGGCGGCCACCCGGTCAGTGGCGTGAAGTCGTCGACCACCACCGACCCGGCCGGCCGGAGCAGCCGCTCGGGATCCGCCGCCGCACCCAGCTTGCCGTTGCCACCGCCGTCGAGGACCAGCAGGTCGAACGGGCCGTACCCCTCGATGCGCGTCCAGTCGCCGGAGACCACTTCGACCCCCGGGACGGCGGCGAAGAGCCCGGCCACCCGCTCGGCCCGCTCGGCGTCCCGCTCGACGCTGACCACCCGGACCCCGGGCCGCCGGCCGGCGACCAGCCAGGCCAACCCGACACCGCAGCCCGTACCCGTCTCGCCGATGGCCGTGGTCGCGCCGGCCGCCAGCGCGGTCAGCAACCGCCCCTGTTCCAGCCGGCACGAGCATCCGAAACCCAGCTCCTCGGCGAGCGCCACCGCCGCCGAGACGAGCGGCGGCAGCCCGGTCACCCCGGCATAGCTCGCGGTACCCCGCATCGACACGTCGCTACCTCCCCCGCCGTCCGGGCCACCACCGCCCGCTCCCTAACGCTTCGGCCACTGCCAGGCCGGCTCGTCCAGCCGGCCCCGTCCGGCGACCCGGGTCTCGCCGAACTCCTTCACCAGCTCGATCGTGCTCAGTTCGGCCGCGTCGTGCTCCAGCGCGCCGGTCAACGCCCGGGAGTGGCTGACCACCACCACCTGGGTACGTGCCGAGCCGGCCAGGATCAGCCCGGCCAGCGGCCGCAGCAGCTCCGGATGCAGGCTCGTCTCCGGCTCGTTGAGCACCAGCAGCGCCGGCGGTCGCGGGCTGAGCAGCGCGGCGACCCAGAGCAGGTACCGCAGCGTGCCGTCGGAGAGTTCGGCACCGCCGAGCGGGCGCAGCAGGCCCGGCTGGTGCAGCCGCACCTCGAACCGCCCGGACTCGACCCCGATCGTCAGCTCGGTGCCGGGAAACGCCGCGTCGACGGCGGAGGCCAGCGCCGCGGCGTCGCCGGTCTCCCGGATCGTCTGCAACGCGGCGGCCAGGTCGGCACCGTCCGGGCCGAGCACCGGGGTCCGGGTACCGACCTGCGGCTGCCGGGCCGGCGCGGCCATGTCGGTACGCGGCTGGTCGTAGAAGCGCCACGACCGGATCCGCTCCCGTACGCTGAGCAGCTCCGGGGCGCGCTGCGGATCGGTGTACTCGCTCAGCATGCTGTCGAACGGGTGCACCGCGTCCGGCACCGCCAGCCACGACCGGCCGTCACGGATCCGCAACGCGGTACCGGCGCGCTCGGCCAGCAGCGTCGACGGGCGCAGCAGCGGCCCGGACCAGACCGCCTCCCGCTTCACCTCCGGATCCCGGGTGAAGGCCGAGTCCTTCGACGGCGGAGGCAGCCCGAAGTCGACGGCGTACCCGAAATCGTCCCCGGCGAAGCCGAGGCGCAGGCTGACCGGGCCGCGCCGGACCGTCCCCTGCACCGGATGCTCACCGGCCCGGACCGCCCGGCCGATCGTCTCCGACCCCGCCCAGAGCGTCGACGACAACCCGCCCTCCCGGGCCAGCGCCGCGACCGCCCCGTTGCGGGCCGAGTCGGCCAGCAGCCGCAACGCCCGGTACAGGCTCGACTTGCCGGTGCCGTTCGCCCCGGTCACCACCGTCAGCCGGCCCAGCTCCACCACCAGGCTGCGCAGCGACCGGTAGTTCTGCACGGCCAGGGTGCGGATCATCCGGCCAGGTTACGGCCCCACCGACCGGCCCGGGGTGCGGAGGCCACCCCGGCCGGCCCGGGAGAATGCGCCGACCGGCCACGGGCGGCTCCCGGTGCGGTACCCGGGAGGCACGCCCGTGGCCGGTCAGGCCCGGAGCTGATGCCCTGTAAACAGGTTCAGTCCACGGCCGGCCTGCGCGGTTGCCGGAGGGCCGGCTGCGCACCGGTGATGGTGAAACTCGACCCCGGCTCGACCACGATGTTGCCGGTGGCCGAGTTGGTGATGGTCACGTTCGACAGCGTCGCGCTGCCGCGCGCCCCGTTCATCGCCAGGATCCCGGCGCCGTTGTTGGACCGGTCGATCCGGACGTTGCTGATCACGACGCCCGGCATGTTGCCGCCACCGGTCTTGAACTGGATGCCGTCGTACGTCGAGTCGACGATCTCGGTGTCCCGGATGGTGACCCCGACGATGTCCCGGGTCGCCGGGAAGAGCGTGATCGCCCCGAACTTCTGCTGCTCGCCCCAGAAGGCGCCACCCGTGCGATAGAGCCCGTTGTTGGCGATCAGCGTCTGCCCGGAGAACGGCAGCGGGTCGTGGTCGGTGGCGAGCATGATCCCCGGGTAGTTCATCGTGTCGTAGATCAGGTTGTTCTCGATCCGGTTGCCGTACCCGCCGTAGACCGCGATGCCGTTGGCCCGCCACGGAAGCTGGATCGTGTTGTTGACGAAGGCGTTGGAGTGGCCGATGTCGACCGAGGTGTCCCGGACGTAGCGGCTGGCCCAGACCGCCAGCGCGTCGTCACCGGTGTTCCGGAACGACGAGTTGAAGACCCGCGAGTTCCGGGTGCCGTTGGTGAAGTTGATTCCGTCGGCGTACGTGTTGCGGATCCGCATCCCGGTGAACTCCAGCCCGTCGCCGGGACCCCAGAGCGCCGGGATGTTCTCGTAGTCCCGGCCCACCCAGACGCCGACGTTGGCGTGCTCGATCCAGACGTTGCTGATCCGGGTACCCACGCCGAACCGGCCGTTGAGCCCGACGCCGCCCTCGGCACCGCCCGGCCCGCCCCGGATCCGGCCCGAGCCGAAGATGGCGATGTCCGAGATCTGGGTGTTGGCGTCGATGTCGAAGCCGAAGTTCCCCTCGTGCGGGTGGTTGATCCCGCCGACCACCAGGTGCGGTTCGGTCAGCGTGTAGAGCTGCGAGTGCCACATCCCGGCACCCCGGATGGTGACGTTGCTGATCCCGACCTGGTTCCACTGCCCCCGGTTCAGCGGGTCGTCGGTGAGGATCTTCTGCTCCTGGCGCCACTGCCCCGGCGGGATCCAGACACAGCCGATCACACCGTTCTGGTCGTCGGTGACCGCCCGCTGGATCGCGGCGGTGTCGTCCAGCCCGTCGTTCGGCACCGCGCCGTACTGGGTGATCGACGTGCAACCGGCCGGCTGGCTGGTCGCCGGGGCGACCTGCTCCAGGTCGACCAGGTCGATGATGTAGAACGCCGCCGTGTCGCCCGCGTCCCGCTGGAGCCGGAACCGGGTGCCGGCCGGGTACGACTGGGCCAGCAGCGCGTTCGCCTCGTCGAAGAGCCGCCGGGCGTCGCCACCCGGGCTGTTCGACAGCCCCTCGGGGTCGTCGGTGTTGCCGTACAGCCAGCTGTGCCGGGAGGAGAGGGTCAGCTTGCGCAGGAAGGTGTCGTTGACGTACAGGCTGATGGTGGCCTCGATGCCGCCGCCGCCCGGCGCGTCCGGGATGGAGTTGCGCACCACGATCGAGTTCGCCGCGTTGGTCGAGGTGAACTCGACGAACTGACCGGTGCTGTTCAGCCGCACCGACCTGCGCCCCGAGGACTCGGTGGCGAAGTTGGTGTGCCCGAAGGTACGCAGCGGATCGGCCTCCAGCAGGGTGCCCTGGTAACGGCCGGCCTCCGCCTCGTACGACACGTACGGCACCGCCGCACCGCGCCCGACGACGATCGACTGGGTGCGTACGTTGTTGCCCTCGTTCGTCTCCGCGACCACGTTTGTCGCGTCGGCGGTGGCGGTGATGGTGGCCCCGCCGCTGGTAGCGGTCCAGCTGCCGCTGATCGCCACGGCGCTGGTCGCACCCGCCGCGATCGACGGGGTGTTGGTGTTCAGCGTGGTGCCGCCGACCGTGACCCGGGTGACGGTGGTCGCGCCGGTCGCGGCGGTACCCCGGTTCTGCACCGAGACCGTGAAGGTCACCGCCGCCCCGACCGCCGGGTTCGGCGGGTTCGAGGCGATCCCGGTCACCTGGAGGTCCGGGCCGGGTGCCTGGCCGACGACCAGCGGCGACGGGGCGGTGAAGCTGTTGTTGGCGTCGTTCTGCTCGACGATCGTGTTGGTCGGGTCGACCACGGCGACGACCGGATAGCTGCCCATCGGCCGGGTACCGGCGTTCACCGTGACCGTGGCCGAGGCACCGGCGGCCAGCGCGGGCACCGGGGCGCTGCCGGCGACGGTGCCGCCGAGGCTGATGTTGACCGTGGTCGCCGCGGCCGCCGCCGAGCCGCTGTTGCGGACCGTGGCCGAGAGGGTGACCGGGGTGGTCTCGCTCGGCGCGGCCGGCGTCCAGCTGGTCGAGGTGACCACCAGGTCCGGGTTGGGCGCGGGGGTGCCGCAGACCTCCAGCTCGGCGACCTGGCCGGACGGGGCACCGGTGTTGGAGTTGAACCGGAGCTGCACGTCCGCCGTGGTCGCGCTGACCGGGACCACCACCGCGTTGCTGCCCGCCACGAACTGGTAGTTCGCCGCCGGCACCAGGCTGGTGTAGGTGGTCGCGGCCTGGTCCCGGCCGAGCACCTGGAAGTTCTGGGTACGGGTGCCCCAGGCGGGATCCGGGTTCAGCTTCACCTGCACCGCCGTGATCGCGTGGTTGGCGCCGAGCGCCACCGTCAGGGTCTGCGGATAGCCGGGCGCCCCCTCCCAGTACGTGCCGAGCGAGCCGTCGACGGCGTTCGCCGGTACGAAGGTGAAGGTGGAGCCGCTGGCGGTGGCCGGCCTGCCCCGGGCGACGTTGACACAGCCGGACTGTTGGCTGCCGGTCCGGGTGACGGTGTTGCTGTTGCCGGAGAGGTTGCCGGCCACGTCCCGGGCCCGGACGAAGTACGACACGGTGGTGTTGGTGGGCTGGGTGTCGTTGAAGCTGGTCACGTTGCCGAGCGAGGCGACCTGGGCACCGTTGCGGTAGACGTTGTAACCGGCCAGGCCGCTGCCGCCGGGGTTGTCGGTCGAGGCGCCCCAGCTCAGCGCGATCGTCGTACCGGACTGGGTGAAGCCGAGCGTGCCGGGCACGGCCGGCGGGGTGGTGTCGGTGCCGCCGCCACCGTCCGGGCCGTAGACCTCCAGTTCGGAGAGCTGCCCGGCCGGCCAGCCGCTGTTGGCGGTGATGGTGATCCGCAGGTAGCGGGTGCTGGCCTGCCCGAACGTGATCGTCACCGAGTTGGCGTCGACCGCCGGGTTGAAGGTGTACGTCCGGGACGCGGCCAGGTCACCGAAGGACGACCCGTTGGTACTCCCCTGCACGCTCAGCGTCTGGGTACGGGTGCCCCAGCCGGCGGCCGGCAGCTTCAGTACGACCCGGTTGACCGGGACGGCCGAGCCGAGGTCGACCTGGAGCCACTCCGGGAAGGCGTTGTTGACGCTCTCCCAGTAGCTGCCCTGGTTGCCGTCGACGGCCCGGGACGAGTCGTAGACGTCGGCGTGGCCGCTCTCCTGGGTGGGGCGGCCCTGCGCGAGGTTGCCCTCGGCCAGGGCGGCGGCGGCCGGGTCCGGTCGGCCGGCGGGGTCGGCCGCGACGGCCGGTTGGTGGGCGAGCTGTGCCGGGCCGGCGGCGTGCGCGGCGGGCACCGACAACGCCAGGGTGACGATCACGGCGGCGGCGACCGTCGTCGCCGTCGCCGGGACCAGATCGGAGCGTCTCATCACTGTCCTTTTCGCTGAGGGACGGTTCCACGGGTGGCGGGGGCCACGTCGCGGCGGCGGGGGTGGTCGGCAGACCGGCCGCGCCGGGAAGGTCGGGCGGGGCGGCCGGGGCGGTGCCGGGTCAGCGCGGTGGAAGTGGTGCCGTGGGTCGGACCGGGGACGGGCCGACCGGTGCGGACATGCCGATCGCATCACCGGCCTCTCCGGACCGAGGAGGACCACCAGCGGGAGGAGCGGGTGCTGTACGGAAGTTCCGCTTGGCAGTGGTAAACAGAGCATCGATCTGTTCTGTTCTTGCATGAGGTTGGCCAAAGGTTACCGGCGGGCCACCGACACGTCAACGCTTCCATTCCGATCGATGCGACCTCGGGAAGGCCCACCGCCGGCCCGACACAGAGCCGCCCGCCCCGCGACCACAACGGGTCACGGGGCGGGCGGGCTCACGCCGGCTACCGGCGTCGGCGCGGCGTGACTACCCCGCCGGCCTGCCGCAGACCGCGTCCGCCACGATCTCGTCCGCGCGGCGCAACACCGCCATGGCGGCCTCGTCCCCGGCCAACTGGGTGGTCAGGGAGAGCACGACGACCCGCCGGCCGTCCGTGGTGGCGCCGTTGACCGTACTCATCCCCGGTACGTCGCCGCCGTGGCTCCAGTACCCGCCGCAGGCGTTCGGCGCCCACATGACGCCGAGCCCGTAACGGGCGCCCGGCAGGTAGTCCTGGAAGGTCTCGGCGAGCACGGTACGCCGCATCTCGGCCAACTGGGCCGGGGCGAGCAGCCGGCCCTGTTGCAGGGCCTGCCAGAAGCGGACCAGGTCGGACGGGGTACTGACCAAATCGCCGGCCGTGTAGGCCATGGTGGTGTTGAACAGCGTGGTGTCGTCCAGCGGCCCACCCGGCTCCCACTGCTGGTAGCCCCTGGCGTGCGGCCCCGGCAGGTACGCCCGGTCCCCCGGCGTGGAGGTCTCGGTCAACCGCAGCGGCCGCAGGATGCGGTCCCGCAGTTCGGCCGCCCAGCTCCGGCCGGTCACCCGCTCGATCAGCATCCCGGCCAGGATGTAGTTGGTGTTCGAGTAGTCCCAGCTCGTGCCGGGGGCGAACGTCGGCGGGTGCGCCATGGCGAGCGCCACCAGTTCGGCCGGCTCGTAGTGGTCGAACCGGTGCCGGGCGTACCCCTCGGCGGAGGAGAGACCGGGCAGGTCCCGGGTGTAGTTGTAGAGGCCGCTGGTGTGCTGCAGGAGCTGGCGGACGGTGATCCGCCGGCCGTCGTTGCCGTTGCCCGCCACCACGCCGGGCAGCCAGCGGTCGACGGTGTCGTCGAGCCGGAGCCGACCCTCACCGACCAGTTGCAGGACCACCACCGCGGCGAAGGTCTTGGTGTTGCTGCCGATCCGGAAGTACCCGTCCCGGGGTACCGGCGCACCCGTGGCCAGGTCTGCCGTCCCGGCCCGGGCGTAGCTGTCGCGCACGCCGTCCCGGGCCAGCCCCTGCACCCCGGTGATGCCGAGGGCGTGCAGGTCGGTCACGCCGACCCGCAACCACCGTCCACTGTCGACGGATGTGGACCCGGACGCCGGTGGCGCGACGGCGACGCCGAGCATCGCGGTCACCAGCGTCGCGACCATCAGGCACCGCGCGCCTCGACCGAGCTTTATGGACACGTTGGTCTCCTCCCCCTCCGAGCACCTGGGCCCCACCCTAGGAAGCCCGTCGATGCGTCCACATCGGTGTTCGCCCCGAGGGGATATCCCCGGGCCAAGCGGATGGTCGGGTCGGGAGGGTGCTGCGGCGCACTCCCCGTAAAGCATCCTAGGACAATCGGTGTCCGGCCCGGGAAGAGACGGCGAAGGGCCGCCCGGCCGGGCCCTCCGCCCACCGCGTCGGCGGGTCACGCTCCCACCCCGACGCCGCCGCATCTGTACCAAGACGGTACGAGCGCGGTGGGCTGCGGATCGGGTACGACCGGGGCACACTGCGTGCATGACTCATCACGGTAGGCAGGTGCCGGATCATCTGCTGATCCGGATCACGCAGCGGAACGATCCGGTGTCGGCGGTCTCCGAGGACGACGCGCGCCGCCGGTCGCTCGCCTATCCGAAGCTGATGTGGGGAGCGCCGGTCTTCGGGTACGCCGAGGAGGTGGCCGGCCGGTGGCGGATCCTCAGCCTCAGCGGCGACCAGCCGCAGGGCAGCCGGGACGGCCTCGGCTCGCACTTCCGCCGACTGCTCAGCGAGACGCCGGAGACCGCCGGACACGCGACGCGACGCCGGGAATACCGGGAGGCGATCCGGCTGCTCGACTGGGAGGTGGTCGACGACCTCACCGTGCACGGGCGGCGTTACCGGATCATCCGCGCCCAGCCGTTCATCCGGATGGGGCCGGACGGGCCCGAACCGCCCCGGCCCACCGACCCGGACCCGTACCCGCCGGGCAAGACGCGCGGCGTCCGGTCCCAGGAGGAGGGCTTCGTCATCGACCCGACCGCGAGTACCGGCCTCTCCGACGGGCTACTGCGGATAGAGATGGTCCCCGCGTTCTACAAGGCCGGCATCGTCCCCGACGACGTCCGGGCCGACTCCCGCCGGGCACTCGCCACCCACCCGAACGTGGTGCTGCTGCCGGTCGGCTTCACCATCGGCGAGTACGTGCACGGGAGCTGGCAACCCCGGTCGTTCAGCACGTACCCAACGCCGCAGGCCGCCCGCGACTCGGCCGCCTTCCGGTTCAGCGACATCGTCCCGCACGAGGACGCGTCGCTGGAGGAGATCCGGGCCGCGTACACCCGGGCGCTGGAGGAGTTCGAGGCGCCGCGTACGGACGAGTTCGAGATCCGGGGCGTCCGCTGCCGGGTGACCCGGGTGGAGCGGTTCGTCCGGGTCGGCCCGGACGGCCCGGAGGGGCCCCGCGCCTCCGACTGGGATCCGGAACCGCCGCCGGAACTGCACTGCCAGCAACTGCGCGAGCAGGGCCTGCTCCCCGACCCGGACTGAGCCGAGCGCGGACGGATTCCGTCGAAGGCCCGGCCCGGCACCCGGCCCGCTGCTACGGTCGGGCCAGATTCGCGCGGAGGGTTCCGCAGGTCATCGAGGGGTTGACGGCCGTGTCCGAGTCCCCGCCAGCCGGCCAGCGCGGCCGGGCGTTCAGCGGGACCCGGCAGCCGGGCCGGGTGGTGACGTTCAGCGACGCCGTCTTCGCGATCGCGGTGACCCTGCTCGTCCTGGAGATCCATCCACCCGGTGACTTCGGGCGGCTGTCACACGCCCTGACAGCACTCTGGCCGTCCTTCCTGGCCTACGGGATCACCTTCCTGCTGATCGGCCAGGTCTGGGTCAACCACCACGTGATGTTCGACCACATCCGGGCCGTCGACCGGCTCGTGCTGTTCCTCAACACGCTGCTGCTGATGGACATCGCGTTCCTGCCGTTCGCCGCGTCGGTCCTCTCCGACGCGTTCCACCACGGCGAGGGCCAGCGGGTCGCGGTGGTCTTCTACGGCCTGACCCTGGAGGCGGCCCCGATCCTGTTCAACGTCATCTGGGAGTACGTCCGCCGACGACCCGGACTGCTCGACCCCGGCACCGACCGGACGGTGGCCGCCTCGATCGCCCGACGATTCCGGCTGGCCCTCTTCTGGATCGCCGCCGGTACCGCGCTCGGCGGGTTCTTCCCGCTCTTCGGCGTGGCCGTGATCGCCGCCTTCATCCCGGCGTACTGGCTGCCGATCAGGGGCGAGGCCGCCCGGTCCCGGCACGGCGGGGAGCAGGCCGGCTGACCGTCCGGGCCCCCGGTCAGACGGTGCTGGGTCGGTCGGCACGGCGGGGCCGCCGCCACCGGTATCCGGCGACGAGTCCGAGCCCGGCGAGCGCCACCACCAGCAGCGTGCCGGCGACCAGCAGGGCACGCCGGGACGTGCCCGTCGCCCGATCCGGCGCGGCTTCCGATCCGGCCGCCCCGGCCGCGGCACTCGGGTCGTCGACCGGCGCCGGGGCGGCCACCGCGAACGGGTCCCGGTCCGGGTCGACCGGAGCCGTCGGCGGCCGGATCGCGCCGGGCCAGTACCTCTCGGTCTCGTCCGCCCGCAGCGGCGCCGGCACGCCGAGCACCGCCAGCCCGCCGGGCACGGTGAGGGTGCCGATCCGGTAGTCGGTGAACCGGCCCTGTACGGCGGTCACCGTCCAGGCGCCGGCGTGCGGCACCGCGACGGCCGCCGCGTAGTGCGCCGGCTCCGGCAGCGCCGACGCCGGGAAGGAGAGCGAGCCGCCCTTCCCGTCCTCCAGCCGCAACGCCACCCGGCCGAGATCACCCTCGAAGGGGCGGAAACCGTGCTGGAGCACCCAGAGCCCGACGGTGTAGCCCCGGCCCGGTTCCAGCCGCTCCGGCAGCGGATCCAGCAGGGTGGCCGCCCAGTTGCCGGCCTGGGCCGGCGTCGGGGCGAGCAGTAGGGTGCCGGCCAGCGCGACCAGGGTCGCGGCGACGGCGGCGAGCATGCGACGGGTGCGCATCGTTGACCACCTCCACCGCAGACGAGCCGCGGCCCCGCCGCCCGGTTCCCCCCGCCGCGCCGGTACCCCCGGAAATCCCGGACGACGACGGACCCGGCGCTCCGGGTGGAGCGCCGGGTCCGTCCGGCGTCGCTCGGGTGGCCCCGCCGCCGGTCAGCGACCGGGCAGCGGCACCCGGGACCAGTCGATGTCCGAGCCCAGATAGAAGCTCGGGTACGACGGCTGGTTGTACGTCGTCTGCTGCCGGGCCACCTCGACCCGGTACTGCGGGTCGTGCATCAGTGTGTAGAGCTTGCGGTCGGTCAGCTCGGTGCTCAGATAGATCCGGATCGCCGAACTGTCCACCGTGCGGACCAGCAACTCCTCACGCCAGTCCCCGAGGACGTCGGCGACCAGCCCCGGGTTGCCCTTCGTCCCGTTGTTCGTCCGGGTCCCCTCGGCGGTGAGCAGCCGGCCCCGCTGCCAGTCGTCGATGGTCGGGGTCACCTCCCCGGCGCCGTTGACGATCTGGGTGGTCATGTCGGCCGCCCACCGGATGCTCTGGTTGGTGCCCGGGATGACGGTGCCGAGCAGGTCACCGTCGGCGGTACGCAGGCCCGGCCCGTCCGGCTGGCCGCCGACCACCGTCGCCCAGGTCTCCAACCCCGGCTCGGCGGGTACGACGTCGCCGACCATGCCCCGCCCGGTGTCCACGCCGGTGTAGCCGCCGTAGATCACCTCACCGGTACGGGCGTCCCGCAGCGCGTAGCCGTACGGTGCCCCGGACGCGCCCTCGTGCACCATGAAGATCTCCAGCCCGGGACGGGCCGGGTCGATGTCGGTGACGTGCAGCGCGTCGCCGTGCCCGACCTTGGCCCGGGCGCCCGGATTGGCGCTGCCCGGCGGCAGGACGCCGTAGGAGCTGTAGAGCAGGCTGCCGTCGTGGTCGATGGTGGCGCCACCGTAGACGATCTCCTGCTTCCCGTCGGCGTCCACGTCGGCGACGCTGAGCGAGTGCGCGCCCTGGGTGGTCAGGGTGCCGTACTCCGGGTCGGTGCCCTCCCGGCCGTGCGGGCCGTCGTTGAACGGGTTGCTCATCGGCACCCAGCCGCTGTCGACGTACCAGCCCTCGCGCAGCCGCCGGCCGTCCCAGCGGTAGGCGACCAGGGTGGCCCGGGTGTAGTAGCCCCGGGCGAAGACCGCCGACGGGTGCCGGCCGTCCAGGTAGGCCACTCCGGCGAGGAAGCGGTCCACCCGGTTGCCCGGCTCGATCCGGCTCATCGCGTAGTCGCCCCACATCAGCCCGTCGTCGTGCCGGCCGGGCTTGTAGTGGATGGTCTGCAACTCGCGGCCGGTCGCCCCGTCGAAGACGGTGAGATATTCCGGCCCGTCCACGATGAAGCCCTGGAACGACCGCAGCACGTTGCGGGCGCTGCGCGCCGGGGCGTAGACGTCGAGGAAGTGGTCGACCAGCGCCTCGGCGTCGGGGCGGGAGAGCGGGTAGGTGTAGCTCGGGGCGAGCCCGAACGCCTGCTCCAGGGTGGCCGGCCAGCGCCCGGCGACCACCTCGGGGTGCCGGTGCCAGCCGAGGAAGAGGTCGACGAGCTTCTGCCGGTACTTCTCCGGGGTCAGCCGGTAGTCGTCGGTGTGCGCGTACCCGGCCCGGACGTCCTCGCGGGGCATCGTGACGTACCGCTCGGAGAGCACCCGGCCGCGCTTGTCGTACCGGGTGACCTTGGTGCCGGGCGCGGTCTTGAGCATCATCTCGGCCCGGTTGTCACCGTCGAAGTCGTAGACCAGGAACTGCGTGTAGTGCGCCCCGGCCCGGATGTTGACCCCGAGCGAGACGCGGTGCAGCAGGGTGCCGTCGAGTTCGTAGGTGTCGAGGTAGACCTCGCCGGTGTAGCCGACCTGGGAGACGTCCTTGGAGTTCGACGGATCCCACTTGACGACGTACTCGTACTGCCCGTCGCCGTCGACGTCGCCGACGCTCAGGTCGGAGGCCGAGTAGGTGTACGCCTCGCCGGTCGGGGTCACCCCGTCGGCCGGCTTGCGCAGCGGCAGGTCGCGGTGCCCCTCGGCCCACGGAGTCACGGCCGCGCTCCGGGCACCCGTCCGGCCCCGGACCACCGCCGCGACCTGGTAGCTGGCGGTGCCGGTGCCGGCCCGGTCGAGATAGTTGGTGCTGTCGGTGACGGTGCCGATCCGCCGGCCGTCCCGGTATACCGCGAAGTCGGCCCCGGTCAGGCCGGTACGGCCGCGGCCGGTCGCCTCGGCGCCGAGCAGCCGCCAGCTGAGGAACACCCCGTCGGGGGTGGCGACCGCGACGAGTCCGCGGTCGAGGCGTTCGAGGTGGGGCCCGGCGCCGTGCCCGCCGCCGCCCGGTCCGGCGGTGACCGCCGCCGGACTGCCGACCAGCAACACGGTCACCGAGAGGGCCGCGACGGCCGCCCGCGACAGCGAGGCGAACCTCCGGCCTGCCCTGGTTCGAGATCTCATGGGTCTCCAATGTGGGTCCGACCCGATCCTGCCGGTGGGACGAACGCGACCGGGCTGAAACGATACAACCCACTGAGAATTCTGGATCCCGGGCAGCCTTGTCAAGGTCGTGGCGCCGCGAGCGGCAGCGGCTCAGCCGGACACCGCGATCCCCAGCACCAGGCAGCCGAGGGCGAGCGCCAGGAAGCTGCCGGCGTACCCCACGGTGTCGAGGACCCGGGCCCGCAGGTGCACGGTCACCGCCCCGACGAAAAAGAGCACCAGGCCGGTCGCCGCGGCGAGTCCCACCACCGGCACCCCGAGCAGCCCGAGCAGCAGGCCGGCCGCCCCGGCCGCCTTCAGCGCGGCGAGCGGCGGCAGCCAGGACGGCGGCACACCCACCCGGGCGGAGTTGGCGAGCACGAACTCCGTCCGGGCCAGGTCGACGGCGGCACTCCAGGCACAGGCCACAATCGTCAAAAGGGCCACCACGACGTACGCGGTCAGCACGGCCCACCTCCGGGCTGCCGGTGGACGGGCAGGGCCGAGCGCTCGGCGCGGGGCACCATCGGTAGTCTCACGGGGTCGTTCTCCTCGGCTCTCACGGACACGGTCGTCTCGGGCTGGTCACCCCCATGACGTCTGATGCCTGGAGAAGGTGACCCGTGAGCCCCGACGAATTCCTCGCCGACCGGTTCGCCCGCGACCGGCAGCACCTGCGGGCGGTCGCCTACCGCCTGCTCGGTTCGCTGCCCGACGCGGAGGACGCCGTGCAGCGGGCCTGGCTGAAGGCCGACCAGGCCGACCTGGGCGAGGTACGCAACCTGACCGGCTGGCTGACCACCGTCACCGCCCGGGAGTGCCTGGACATGCTCCGGGCCCGGAGCCGCCGGGCCGAGGTCGCCCTCCCCGACCCGGAGTTCCCGGCGCCGGGCGCGACCCCGCTGACCGCGCCGGCCCGGACCGGGGAGGAGGAGGTGCTGCTCGCCGAGTCGGTGGGGCTGGCGCTGCTCGTCGTACTGGACCGGCTCTCACCGGCGCAGCGGGTCGCCTTCGTACTGCACGACCTCTTCTCGGTACCGTTCGAGGAGGTCGGCCGGGTGCTGGACCGCACCCCGGCGGCGGCGAAGAAGCTGGCGAGCCGGGCCCGGGACCGGGTGCGGGGGCCGGCTCCCGGGCAGCGGCGGCTCGCCGCCCGGCACCTCCCGCTGGTGGCGGCCTTCCTCGCCGCATCCCGGGGCGGTGACCTGGAGACCCTGCTCGACCTGCTCGCCCCCGACGTCGTGCGCCGGGCCGACCCGGTGCTGCTGCCCGCCGGGATGCCGACCGAGCTGCGCGGGGCGCGGGCGGTGGCGGAGGAGACCCGGCACTTCGCCGCCCGGGCCCGGCGCGGCGGTGTCGCCTGGATCGACGGCAGCCCCGGCCTCGTGATCGCTCCGCGCGGCCGGCTCAGCGCCGTGCTGCGGCTCACCGTCGAGGCGGGGCGAATCCACGCCGTCGAGGTGATCGGCGACCCGGACCGGCTCGACCGGGTGACCATCACGGTTCCCGGCGAGACCGGCCGGTCGCCGGAGCACGCCTGGTGAACCTCCGTCCGGGGCGACCTACCGCAGCACGCCCCGGACGGCGAGTTCGAACTCGGGGCGGCGCAGCGAGGCGCCGAAGACCGGGCCGCCGGGTTCGAGCAGCCGCCCGGCGGCGAGGCTCTCCAGCCGTACGGCGTCGTAGCCGATGCGCTCGACGACCCCGGCCACCAGATCCGTCGCCGCCTTGTCGTCACCGGCCACCCCGAGCGCGCGCCGGTCCGGGTCACCCGCCGGCCGCCGCTCCTCCTCGATCTGGTGGTAGCCGGCGTGGTTGAACGTCTTCACCACCGTCGACCGGTCGAGCCGGCGGGCCACGATCTCGCTGCTGCCGTACCGGGGATCTTCGAACAGCGCCTGTACGCCGTCGGTGGGCGGCCAGTAGTTCATCGTGTCCACGACCAGCTTGCCGGCGACGAGTCCGGGGTCGAAGTCCGGGAACCGGTGCAGCGGGATCGCGAGTACCACGAGGTCGGCGTCGCGTACGGCGTCGGCGGCCCACCGGGGCTCGACGCCCGGCACCAGGATCTGGGTGATCAGGGCGATCCTCTCGGGGTCGCCGGAGGCGGCGATCGTCACCCGGTGGCCGGCCGCGAGCGCGACCCGGGCGATCACCGGGCCGACGTGCCCGGCACCGAGTACGGCGATCCGGGGCAGCGACGAGCCGTTCATGATCGGGAAGTCCTCGCGGCGGGAGCGGCCGGCACCGGAAGGGGGCGCTCCGGTCGCGTTCCCGGCACGGCGGCGACGATGCGGGCGTGCCGACGGATCAGACCCCGCTGTGTCCGCACGACCCTCCCCCGTCTCGTTGACGCGTCAAGTATACCCGGGCAACCTGGCCCACCCGCCGGTTATTCCGGCTCGGCGCCCACCCCGGCGGCGGGCGGGGCGGTGAGCCGAAGCTGCCACCCCGGGCCGCGTCCGGTCAGCCGGACCACCGCCAGCGGCGCCACCTCCAGCCGCCAGAAGGTGTCGGCCGGCAGCCGCAGCGCCCGGACCAGCGCGGCCCGGACCACCACCGGATGGGTGACGGCGACGATCCGCTCGCCCCGGCCCAGCTCCCCGGCCAGCCAGCCGTCGACCCGGTCGAGCAGCGCCCGCACGGACTCGCCGCCGTGCGGGGCCGCCCCGGGGGTACCGAGCCAGTCCCGCAGCGCGTCGGGCTCCCGGGCGGCGACCTCGGCCAGGGAGAGCCCGGTCCACCGGCCGTAGTCGCAGTCGGCGAGCGCGGGCACGGCGGTCGGCCGCAGGCCCAGCGCGTACCCGGTCTGCCGGCCCGCCTCGGCCGGAGTGCTGAGGCAGGCGTCGACCCGACCGAACGGCCCGCGCCGACCCGACCCGGTGTGGGCCAGCGCGCGGGCCGCCGCCAGGCCGGCGCGGTCCAGGCCGTCGTCGCCGCCGCCGAACACCGCCCGGCGCAGGGCGGCGGTGTGCGCGTGGGCGACCAGGTGCAGGTTGGTCGGGCTCACCGTCCGGCCGGAACCCCGGCACCGTCCGGCGTCCCGGCGGACCGCCCCGGTCCACCGTCGACAGTTGGCCGTCGGTCCCGACCCCGCCAACCGAGCAACACGGCGAAGAGCAGGCCGATCCCGGTCCAGAGCACCACCTGGGTACCCAGCGAGGCGAGCCGGAACTCCCACAACAGGGTCGCCGGGAAGTCGTCCGGCACCTCCCGGTACGACGGCAGCACGGTGTAGGCCACCACGGCGACCAGCAGGAAGCCGCCGACCGCCGCCGCAGCCCGCAGTGCGTACGGGGTGTGCGGCGGAACCGAGCGGTGGGCGAGCGCACCGGCCCAGACCGCCACCAGACCGAGCACCACCAGCAGCAGGTAACTGCCGGTCCGCTGGTCGATGGTGTCCGGGTTGCCGACCGCCGGAGGGTTCGCCGGATACTTGCCGAACGGTACGACGACCGCCCCGAGCAGCGCCCCGCCGGCCAGCAGCAGCGCCGCCCGGCCGTCGTCGGTGCTGTGCAGTCGACGGCGCAGCAGGACGTACCCGGTGGCGAGCAGGCCGCCCATCGCGGCACCGAAGAGCCCGGTGGCCAGGAACAGCCCGGCGCGCTGACCATCCCGGCCGACGAGTTCCTCGGCGTGGTGGTCGGCCTCGACGCCGGGGGTGGAGTGGGTCGCCGCTTCCTCGATCGCGATCGCGGCGTCGATCCGCGGCTCGCCGACGAGATAGGCGAAGGTCCCGGCGATCAGACCGGCGACCAGGCCTGCGAGCAGGCCACGCAGCAGTACGGACAGAAACGTCGGCACGGTGCTGGGTCGATCAGTGGCAGGGGACGCCGAGCAGGTGCCGACCGTCGTGCATCAGCTCGTGCAGGTACATGCCGCTGCGCGAGACGGCCCCCTGGTCGAAGGCGACCAGGTAGACCAGCAGGGCGAGCAGCGCGACGACGGCGAGGGCCGTCCACAGTAGCCGGGCGGAGACCACCGGCTGGGAGAGCGGGCGGGCCGGAGCAGGGCTGGACATGCGCGTAGAACCTCCTCGGGGATGACGCGTCCCCGTCGACAGGCTGCGACGACCGAGCGTCCTGGCTCGCGGGACCCCGACCGGGTCGGGACCGCTCACAGTGGCGCGACCGCGCCGGACTTTCACCGGCTTCCCTCGTACCGCCGCAGATGGCCAGTCGACCGTAACCGGGCGGTACCCGCCGGTCAACCGGGACACCGCTCGGGCGGCGCGGCCCACCGTCGGCCGGTACGGCGCACCGCCCGCCGCGGGTGTCGGAGGTCACCGCCGCAGCACCGTACCGTTGTGCCGACCCGGGCCGGCCGATACCGTCGCGCCCGTGACGACCCGGGTGCTGCTGCTCGGCGGCACCGCCGAGGCGCGGGAGCTGGCCGCCGCGCTGGTCGACCGCCCCGACACCGTGGTGGTCTCGTCGCTGGCCGGGCGGGTCGCCGACCCCCGGCTGCCGGTCGGCGAGGTGCGGATCGGCGGGTTCGGTGGACCGGCCGGGCTCGCCCGCTGGCTGGTCGAGCACCGGATCGACGTACTCGTCGACGCCACACACCCGTACGCGGCCCGGATGAGGTCGTCGGCGGTGCAGGCGGCCGAGGCGACCGGGGTGCCGTACCTGCGGTTGGAGCGTCCCGGGTGGACGGCGGGTCCCGGGGACCGGTGGCACCGGGTACCGGATCTCGCCGCCGCCGCCGACCTGCTGCCCCGGCTCGGCCGCCGGGCCTTCGTCACCACCGGCCGGCAGGGGCTCGGCGCCTTCCTGCACCTGACCGGCACCTGGCTGCTGGTCCGGGTGGTCGACGAGCC
Source organism: Plantactinospora sp. BB1 (assembly GCF_003030385.1). Classification (NCBI taxonomy): domain Bacteria; kingdom Bacillati; phylum Actinomycetota; class Actinomycetes; order Micromonosporales; family Micromonosporaceae; genus Plantactinospora; species Plantactinospora sp. BB1. Next base: position 1,131,913 of record NZ_CP028159.1, read on the forward strand.
GACGGTCCCGTTGCCGGGCAACGTCACCCTGCTCCGCGACCGGGGACCCTACCGGCTGGCGGCGGAGCGGGAACTGCTGACCGCGCACCGGATCGACGTGCTGGTCAGCAAGGACAGCGGTGGGACGTACACGATGGCGAAGCTGGCCGCCGCCCGCGAGCTGGAGCTGCCGGTGGTGCTGGTGGACCGACCGGCGCCGGTCGCCCTGCCGGCGGCGGTCGGCGACGTGACGGCGGCGCTGGCCTGGCTGGAGCGGGCGCTCCCGGCAGGTTGACCGGCCGGGAGCGGGCCGGGAGCCTGACCGGCCGGGAGCCTGGCCGGGCCGGCGGCGCTCAGCCGGGGTAGGTGCGGGGCGTCCAGACCACGGTCGAACCGTCCGCCCGCCGGTCGGTCCGGGTGGTGGAGGAACCGACGATCAGCAGGCAGCGCATGTCCACATCGGACGGATCGAGGTCGGCCAGCGGTACCACGGTGATCCGCTCCCCCGGTCGGCCCACGTCCCGGGCGATCACCACCGGCGTGTCGGCGCCGCGGTGCCGCAGCAGCACCTTCTGGGCCGCCTCGACCTGCCACCGCCGGCTGGCCGAGGCCGGGTTGTAGAGCGCCAGCACCAGGTCGGCGGCGGCCGCACCGGCCAACCGCTGCTCGATCACCGCCCACGGCTTCAACCGGTCCGAGAGCGAGAGCACCGCGAAGTCGTGGCCGAGCGGGGCACCGATCCGGCTCGCCGCCGCCTGCGCCGCGGTCAGCCCGGGCAGCACCCGTACCGGTACGGCGTCGAACCGCTCGTCGGTGGTGGCGACCTCCAACACCGCCGTGGCCATCGCGAAGACTCCCGGGTCACCGGAGGAGACCACGGCCACCCGGGCGCCGGCCAGGGCGAGTTCCAGGGCGTGCCGGGCCCGGTCGATCTCGACCTGGTTGCCGGAGGTGTGCCGGTGCTGTCCGGGGCGGTGCGGCACCCGGTCGACGTACGGGCCGTAGCCGACCAGGTGCTCCGCCTCGCGCAGCGCCTGGCTGGTCTCCGGGGTGAGCCAGCGGGTGCCGGCCGGACCGAGGCCGACCACCGTCACCCCGCCGGCCGGCTCCCCGCCCCCGGTCGCCGCCGTCGAGCCGGTCCGCGCTGCCGTCGAGCCGGTCAGCGCTGTCGAGCCGGTTGGCGCCGCCGGATCGGTCGAGGGCGCCACGCCGGGGTCCGCGCCGACACCGGCCGCCACGGCGTCGCCGGTGGGGCTGGTCAGCACGGCGAGGGAGAAGTACGGCACCCCGTCCGGGTCGACCTCGGCCAGCGGCAGCTCCCGGCCACCCTCGGTGGTGGCCCGCTCGACGTACCAGGCGTCGGCCAGCCGTCCGGCATCGGCGAACGCCGCCCGTACCTGCGGAAACGTCCGCCCCAGCTTGAGTACGGCGGCGGCGTCGGTGTCGGCCAGCCGGCGGGTCAGCTCGTCGGCCGGCAACGTCCCGGGCAGTACGGTGAGCACCTCGTCCCGCTCCACCAGCGGCCGCCCCAGTACGGCGGTGGCGGCGCTGATCGAGGTGACCCCGGGTACCACCTCGGCGGGAAACCGGTGCGCGAGCCGCTCGTGCAGGTACATGTAGGAGCCGTAGAACATCGGATCCCCGGCGCAGATCACCACCACGTCCCGGCCGGCCGACAGGTGCGCGGCGAGCCGCTCGGCGCTGGCGTCGTAGAACTCGGTGATCGCCGCCTCGTAGCCGCCCGGATGGTCGGTCGTCTCGGTGGTGACCGGATAGACCAGCGGCTCGGTCAGTTGGCCGTCCCGGAGGTAGGGCGCGGCGATGGACCGGGCGATGCTCCGGCCGTGCCGGGCCGAGTAGTAGGCGACCACGTCGGCGGCGCCGATCACCCGGGCCGCCTTCACCGTCACCAGTTCGGGATCGCCCGGCCCGACGCCGACGCCACGCAGCGTCCCCACCCGGCCACCGGCCCCGGTCGACCCGCCGGCCGGCTCGGTCGCGCTCATTCGACCTCGCTCGCGATCGCGTTGACGGCGGCGGCGGTGACGGCGCTGCCGCCGCGCCGGCCGTGCACCACCAGGTACGGGATGCCGGCGCCGTGCTCGGCCAGCGCCTGCTTCGACTCGGCCGCCCCGATGAACCCCACCGGTACGCCGACGATCGCCGCCGGTCGGGCCGCGCCCTCGTCGATCATCTCCAGCAGCCGGAACAGCGCCGTGGGGGCGTTGCCGATCGCCACCACGGCACCGTCGAGCCGGTCCCGCCACAGTTCTAGCGCGGCGGCGCTCCGGGTGGTGCCGAGCCGGCGGGCCAGCTCGGGCACCTCGGGGTCGCGCAGCGTGCAGAGCACCTCGTTGTCGCGGGGCAGCCGGGCCCGGGTGATGCCGGCGGCGACCATCACCGCGTCGCAGAGGATCGGCGCACCGGCCCGCAGCGCGGCCCGACCGGCGCGGACCAGGTCGGGCGCGGCCTCGACGTCGTCGACCAGGTCGACGCTGCCGCTGGCGTGGATCATCCGGACCACCACCGGCGCCAGCTCCGGCGGCAGCGCGGAGAGGTCGGCCTCGGCCCGGATGGTCGCGAACGACCGCCGGTAGATCTCCGCACCGTCGCGGATGTACTCGTAGCTCACTTCTGCCTCTCTGCCCGTGCGGCCAGCGCGGTCGCCGGGGTGCCCGGTCGGCTGGTGCCGCCGGCCTCGATCCGGTACCCGGTGCCGGTGGCGACCGCCAGTACGGCCGGTCCGGCCGGTCGGCCACAGCCACGCTCGCAACCCACCACGTGCACCGGCAGCGCCGCCACGTGCGCCGGCAGCGCCGCCCCGCCCGCCGTACCGGCGTCGGCCAGCGCCTCGGTGACGTCCCGCCGTACGTCGGCGAGCGCGCTGGCGCAGCCGGGCCGTCCGGTGCAGGCGGTCACGCCGAGCCAGGGCGAGGCCGGGTCGACCAGCAGGCCGGCCGTGGCCAGCCGGCCGACGATATCGGGTCCCTCGGTGTCGAGCACCAGGCTGCGCCACGGCGTGACGACGATCTCGTCCGTGCCGGCGAGGTCGGCCAGCAGCTCGGCCTGGTCGGCGGTCAACCGGCCGAGCCGGGTACCGACCACCAGCACGCCGCCCGGATGAAGGCCCACCGCCGGTGCCGGCGCCGACCCGCTCGGCGACCCGACCCGGGACGGCCCGGTCGGGGCCGCGACGGAGGTGGGACGGTCGAGCGCGGTCGAGGCGGGGCGGTCGAGCGCGGCGGTCACCCGGGCCGGCCCGTCGGGCAGGTCCGCCAGCCGCCACAGGTCCCGGCGGTCGCCGCGGACCCGCAGGAAGGCACGGGCGGCCGCGATCAGCAGCTCGACGGCATCCTCCGGACCGGTCCGCAGCCCGGTGTCGGTGCCGGCCAGCCAGAGCACCTGCGAATCGCCGGTCCAGCAGAGGTCCGGGCCGAGGGCGGCGACGTCGTGCCGGCCGTCGTCGAGGGCAAACAGGAAACGCCCGCTGAGCGACGCCAGGTCGGCGGCGCCGCGCAGCGCCGCGTCCAGGTCCCGCACCATCGGGCGTACGTCGAGCCGCCCGGCCCGGTCCCGCCCACTCAGCGGGGAGGCGAGCAGGTTGCGTACCCGTTCGTGGGTGGCGGTGGGCAGCAGTCCCACCTCGGCGATCCGGTCGGCGACCCGGCGTACCGAGGCGTCGTCGGCGAGGCGGCGGAGTTGGAGGTTGGCCCGGGAGGTCAGCTCCAGTGCGCCGTCGGACTCGATCCGGGCGAGGTCGGCGAGGACCCGCAGTTGGCCGGGGCGGAGTTGACCGCCGGGCAGCCGCACCCGGACCAGCAGCCCGTCGGCGGCCCGGTGCGCCCGCAGCGCACCGGGACAGCGGTCCTCCGGCGGCCGGGGGGACGGGGTGGCGAGGGCGGACACGGGCTCATCGTAGAGTCGTGGTCCTCGGCGTCGACCGGCGGCGAGAAAAGCATCACGCGGTGGACCCGGAGGAACCCGGTGCGAGTCCGGGGCGGTCCCGCCACTGTCACCGACCTGCGTACGGGTCGGGAGCCAGACACTCCGGACCGCCGTCACAACGGACCACGACCACGGGCGCGGACCCGGGGAGGAGCCACCCATGCCTGCGGCGGACGCTGCCACCATCCTGCTCCTGTCCACTTCGGACACCGATTTGCTGTCGGCCCGGGCCAGCGGCGCGGCGTACCGGCTGGCGAACCCGGCCCGGATCGACCCGGCCGAGCTGACCGACCTGGTCGACGGCGTCGACCTGGTGGTGGTGCGCATCCTCGGCGGCGCCCGGATGTGGGCCGAGGGGCTGGCGGCACTGCGGGCCGGCACCCGGCCGGTGGTGGCGCTCGGCGGCGAGCAGACCCCGGACGCCGACCTGATGGCCCGGTCCACGGTGCCGGCCGGCACCGCCGCGCAGGCGCACGGCTACCTGGCCCAGGGCGGGCCGGAGAACCTGCGCGAACTGCACGCCTTCCTCTCCGACACGGTGCTGCTGACCGGGCACGGCTTCGCCCCGCCGGTCGCGCAACCTAACTGGGGCGTCCGGCCCCGCCCGGCCGGTCCGGCGACCGGGCCGGTGGTCGGGATCCTCTACTACCGGGCGCACCAGCTCAGCGGGAACACCGGCTTCGTCGACGCGCTCGCCGACGCCGTCGAGGAGGCGGGCGGCCGGGCGCTGCCGGTCTTCTGCGCCAGCCTGCGTACCCCGGAACCGGAGCTGCTGGCGACGCTCGGTGCGGCCGACGCGCTGCTGGTCACGGTGCTGGCCGCCGGTGGCACCCGGCCGGCAGACGCCGCCGCCGGCGGCACCGAGGAAGCCTGGGACGTCGGGGCGCTGGCCGCGCTGGACGTGCCGATCCTCCAGGCGCTCTGCCTCACCTCCACCCGGGCGGCCTGGTCGGACAGTGACGACGGCCTCTCCCCGCTGGACGCGGCGACCCAGGTCGCGGTGCCGGAGTTCGACGGGCGGCTGATCACGGTGCCGTTCTCGTTCAAGGAGACCGACACCGACGGGCTGCCGCGCTACGTCGCGGACCCGGAGCGGGCTGCCCGGGTCGCCGGCACCGCCGTCCGGCTTGCCCGGCTCCGGCACACCCCGGCCGACCGGCGCCGGATCGCCCTGGTGCTGTCGGCCTATCCGACCAAGCACGCCCGGGTCGGCAACGCGGTCGGGCTGGACACCCCGGAAAGCGCGGTACGCCTGCTCCGGGCGATGCGCGACCTCGGCTACGACGTCGGCCCGGTCGACGGTCCGGACGCGCTGCCCGGACTCGTCCGGGCGACCGTCCGCGAGACCGGACCCGACGCCCGCTCCCCCGGCGCCGACTCCCCTGATGCCGGCTCCCGGGACGCCGGGTTGCCCGACGGTGACCGGCTGATCCACGCGCTGATCGCGGCCGGCGGCCAGGACCAGGAGTTCCTGACCGAGGAGCAGCTCGCCGCCAACCCGGTACGGATCCCGCTGGGCCGGTACCGGCGCTGGTTCGAGGCGCTGCCGGCGGAGCTGCGCGAGGCGATGGTGACGCACTGGGGGCCGCCACCCGGACAGCTCTACGTCGACACCTCGCGCGACCCGGACGGCGAGATCGTGCTCGCCTGCCTGCGGGCCGGCAACGTGGTGTTGATGATCCAGCCGCCGCGCGGCTTCGGCGAGAACCCGGTCGCCATCTACCACGATCCCGACCTGCCGCCGACGCATCACTACCTGGCCGCGTACCGGTGGCTGGACGAGGAGTTCGGCGCGGACGCCGTGGTGCACCTCGGCAAACACGGCTCACTGGAGTGGCTGCCGGGCAAGACCGTCGGGCTCTCCGCCTCCTGCGGTCCGGACGCGGTGCTCGGCTCGCTGCCGCTGGTCTATCCGTTCCTGGTCAACGATCCCGGCGAGGGCGCGCAGGCGAAGCGGCGGGCGCACGCGGTGATCGTCGACCACCTGGTGCCGCCGATGGCCCGGGCGGAGAGCTACGGCGACATCGCGCGACTGGAGCAGCTCCTCGACGAGTACGCCAACATCGCCGCGATGGACCCGGCCAAGCTGCCGGCGATCCGGGGGCAGATCTGGACGCTGATCCAGGCCGCCCGGCTCGACCACGACCTCGGGCTGGAGCAGCGCCCGCACGACGCCGAGTTCGACGAGTTCCTGCTGCACGTGGACGGCTGGCTCTGCGAGGTCAAGGACGCGCAGATCCGGGACGGCCTGCACGTGCTCGGCGAACCGCCGAGCGGCGCGGCACAGGTGAACCTGGTGCTGTCGATCCTGCGCGCCCGGCAGGTCTGGGGCGGGCAGGCCGGCGCCGTCGACGGGCTGCGGGCCGCGCTCGGCCTGACCGAGGGCGCGGACGAGCAGGGCACCGCCGAGGTGGACCGGGTCGAGGCGGTGGCCCGGACCCTGGTCGAGGCGCTCCAGGCCCGGGACTGGGCGGTCGAGGCGGTACCGGCCGTACTGCGTGACGTGCTCGGCGACGGCGACCCGCGCGGCACTGCGGTACGCCCGGTGCTGGAGTTCGCCGCCACCGAGGTGGTACCCCGACTGGCCCGGACCACCGACGAGCTGACCCACCTGCTGCACGCCCTCGACGGCGGGTACGTGCCGGCCGGGCCGAGCGGGTCGCCGCTGCGCGGACTGGTCAACGTGCTGCCGACCGGCCGGAACTTCTACACGGTGGACCCGAAGGCGATCCCGAGCCGGCTGGCGTACGCCACCGGGCAGGCGATGGCGACCTCGCTGGTCGAGCGCTACCGCCGGGACACCGGGGAGTGGCCGCGCTCGGTCGGGCTCTCCGCCTGGGGCACCTCGGCGATGCGTACCGCCGGGGACGACGTGGCCGAGGTGCTGGCGCTGATCGGCGTGACGCCGACCTGGGACGAGGCGTCCCGCCGGGTCAACGGCTTCGAGATCGTGCCGCTGGCCGAGCTGGGCCGGCCGCGCATCGACGTGACGGTGCGGATCAGCGGCTTCTTCCGGGACGCCTTCCCGCACGTGGTGCTGCTGCTCGACGACGCGATCCGGGCGGTGGCCGCGCTCGACGAGCCGGAGGAGCAGAACTTCCTGCGCGCACACGTCCGGGCCGACGCCGCCCGGCACGGCGACGAGCGCAGGGCCACCAGCCGGATCTTCGGCTCCAAGCCGGGCGCGTACGGGGCCGGGCTGCTGCCGCTGATCGACAGCGGGAACTGGCGCGACGACGCCGACCTGGCCGAGGTCTACACCGTCTGGGGCGGCTTCGCCTACGGGCGCGGCCTGGACGGGCGGCCGGCCCGGGAGGAGATGGAGGACGCGTACCGGCGGATCGCGGTGGCGGCGAAGAACACCGACACCCGGGAACACGACATCGCCGACTCCGACGACTACTTCCAGTACCACGGCGGGATGATCGCCACGGTGCGGGCGCTGACCGGGCAGGCGCCGAGGGCGTACATCGGGGACAGCACGACTCCGGACGCGGTGCGGACGCGGTCGCTGACCGAGGAGACCGCCCGGGTGTTCCGGGCCCGGGTGGTGAACCCGCGCTGGCTGGCGGCGATGCGCCGGCACGGCTACAAGGGTGCGTTCGAGCTGGCCGCCACCGTGGACTACCTCTTCGGGTACGACGCCACCGCCGGGGTCGTCGCCGACTGGATGTACGAGGACCTGGCGCAGACGTACGCCCTCGACGCGGAGAACCAGGAGTTCCTGCGCCGGTCCAACCCGTGGGCGCTGCGCAACATCATCGAGCGGCTCTCCGAGGCGGCCGACCGGGGGCTCTGGGCCAAGCCGGACCCGGCGACGATGGCGGCGCTGCGGGAGACGTACCTCCGACTCGAAGGTGATCTTGAGGACGGCGACCGAGGTGCCGGCTCGACGTGACCGTCCGGTTGGCGTTAGATGACGTCGCCGGGCGGACCGGCGGAGGCAGCGAGGAACAGGTGGGGCAGATGGAACAGACGGACAGGACGACCACGGACCCGGTCCGGACCTATCTCGACGCCACGGCAGAGCGGCTGCGGGCCGACGGGTGTGTCGTGACGACCGAGGACTGGGCCGGCGTACCGGTGCTGGTCGGCTACCGCGCCGACTTCAAGGTGCAATGGATGGCCACCAAGCTGCACCTGTTCACCATCGCCGCGCCGGCACCCGTGGTCACGGCGAGCGCGATCGAGCAGTTCACCACCTCGGCCCTGGACAACGTCGTGGCCCGCAAGGGGCAGCTGCGCGGCTTGCAGAGCGGAGTCGCGGTCTTCCCCACCCTGGTGAGCACGCAGGTCGAGCCGGAGGCGGTGGCCTGGGCACAGCACGGGCAGCGGGTCCGGTTCGCTGCCATGGCCCGCCCGGTGGTGGTGGACGCCGGCACCGGCACGGCCGCCTGCTTCCGGGGCAACTCGGCGCTCGGCCGGCTCTACTCGGGCCACTTCCGCCGGAAGCTCGCCGCCTACTTCCCCGGCAACTGATCCCGTACGCCGTCGACTGATCGGTCAGCGCACGGGGGCGCCGGCCTCGACCCCGGCGACAGAGGCGGACCAGGAGTACGGTCAGGTCAACCACGGTGCACCTCCCCGATGGTTCTGTCGCTCGGCGGCCGGAGTTGGCCGGAGCGCGGTCCCGGCGTACCGGGCCGCCGCCGTGACGAACCGGGCGGCCAGCGCCGGATGCCCGGCCCAGTGCACGTGCAGGTAGGAGGCGTGCAGGTTGCCGTCGACCGCGCCCTCCTCGACCGTCGCGTCGAGCCCGTGCGGGCGGGAGGGCCGGGGCCGGAACCGCCAGGCCGGCACCCGCCCCGGGCCGTACTCGACCCGGGTGCGGTGGAACTCGTGCCCGGTCACCACGGTCTCCGGCCCGGTCACCACCGTCTCCGGCCTGGTAACCATCGTCTCCGGCCCGGTAACCGTCGTCCTCGGCTCGGTCACCATGGTCCCCGGCTCGGCGAGCAGGCTGGCGCCGGCCGCGACCGCCTCCCGGTAGCCGAGGGTGAGCCGGCCGGTCATCCGGGCCGAGGCGTCCAGCACGCCGGTCATCGGGTGGCCGTCGAGGTCCCGGCAGAGGTAGAGCAGCCCGGCGCACTCGGCCACCACCGGCATCCCGGCCCGGGCCGCCCGGCCGACCGCGTCACGCAGTCGCGCGTTGGCGGAGAGTTCCGCCGCGTAGACCTCGGGGAAACCGCCGCCGAGGTAGAGACCCGCGCACTCCGGCGGCAGCTCCTCGTCGCGGAGCGGATCGACGGGTACGACCCGGAGGCCGGCAGCCGCCAGGAGTTCGTCGGTCTCGGCGTACCGGAAGGTGAACGCCGAACCCCCGGCGACCGCGACCGTCACCGGGGGCAGCCGGGGCACCTCCTCGGCGGGTCGCCACTGCCCGGCCGGCAACTCCGGCGCCTGCCGGGCGACGGCGAGCACCGCGTCCAGGTCCACCGCCCGGGCGAGCTGCCCGCCGAGCGCGTCGACGGTACGCCGGGCCGCCGCCCCGCGCTCGGCGGCGGGTACGAGTCCGAGGTGCCGGCTCGGGGTGTCCAGGGACGCGTCCCGGCGCAGCGCCCCGAGCACCGGTACGCCGGTCCGGGCGACCGCCTGGCGCACCTCCGCCTCGTGCGTCTCCGAACCGACCTTGTTCAGGATCACCCCGGCGATGCTCAGTTCCGGGTCGTAGTTGGCGAAGCCGTGCACCAGCGCGCCGATGCTGCGGGAGGCGCCGGAGACGTCGACCACCAGCAGCACCGGGCTGCGGGTCAGCCGGGCGACGTGCGCGGTGGAGGCGAAGCCCTCCCGGCCGATGGCGCCGTCGTGCAGCCCCATCACGCCCTCGATCACCGCGATGTCGGCCGGCGTCGGCACGTTCGCGCCGTGCCGCAGCAGCGGGACGATCCGCTCCTCACCCTGTAGGTGCGGGTCGAGGTTGCGGCCCGGCCGGCCGGTCGCCACCGCGTGGTAGCCGGGGTCGATGTAGTCGGGGCCGACCTTGTGGCCGCTGACCGTCAGGCCCCGGTCGCGCAGCGCCGCCATCAGTCCGGTCGCCACCGTGGTCTTGCCCTGCCCGGAGGCGGGCGCGGCGATCACCACCCGGGGCAGCCGGGTCACCACTCGATCCCCCGCTGTCCCTTCTGACCGGTGTCCATCGGATGCTTCACCTTGGTCATCTCGACCACCAGGTCGGCGGCCTCGACCAGTCGGGGGTCGGCGTCCCGGCCGGTGACGACGACGTGCTGGTGGCCGGGGCGGTTCCGCAGGGTGTCGACCACCTCGGCCACGTCCACCCAGCCCCACTTCATCGGATAGGTGAACTCGTCGAGCACGTAGAGCTGGTGCCGTTCCTCGGCGATCCGGCGCCGGATCTCCCGCCAGCCCTCCAGGGCGTCGGCGGCGTGGTCGGCCTCGCTGCCCGGCCGGCGGCTCCAACTCCAGCCGGCGCCCATCTTGTGCCACTGCACCGGGCCGCCCTCGCCGGTCTGCTCGTGCAGCCGGCCGAGGGCGAGCAGCGCGGACTCCTCGCCGACCCGCCAGCGGGCCGACTTGACGAACTGGAAGACCGCGATCGACCAGCCCTGGTGCCAGCCCCGCATGGCCAGCCCGAAGGCGGCCGTCGACTTACCCTTCATCGGGCCGGTGTGCACCATCAGCAGTGGCCGGTTGCGGCGCTGCCGGGTGGTCAGCCCGTCGGCGGGTACCGTCTCCGGTTGTCCCTGCGGCATCAGGCAGCCCTCCCCCACCGGCTCCCGACGCCGCCGGAGGCGTCCCGGGCATGGTCGTTTCGGGTACGCGTACCGGTGCGATCGCGTACCGCACCGGTCAGGGTGGCGGCGGCGACCCGCTCCAGTGGCAGGTGTTCGGCACCGAGTGCGTCGGCGAGTTCGACGGCCAGGCCGAGCCGGATCCGCCCCGCCTCGCAGTCGACCACCACCGAGCGGACACCGCTGCCGGCGAGCAGCCGGGCGGCGTACCGGGAGCGGGCCACCGCGTCCGGCCCGGCGGTGGCCCGACCGTCGGTCAGCAGCACCAGCAGCGGGCGGCGGCGCGGGTCCCGGATCCGTTCCACCCGCAGCACCGCACCGGCCCGGAGCAGTCCCTCGGCCAGCGGGGTACGGCCACCGGTCGGCAGCCCGGCCAGCCGGGTGGCGGCGACGTCCACACTGGAGGTCGGTGGCAGCGCGAGTTCGGCGGCGTTGCCCCGGAAGGTGACCAGACCCACCTTGTCCCGCCGCTGGTAGGCGTCGAGCAGCAGCGAGAGTACGGCGGTCTTCACCTCGCGCATCCGCTGCCGCGCCGCCATCGAGCCGGAGGCGTCGACGCAGAAGAGGATCAGGTTCCCCTCCCGGCCCTGCCGTACCGGCACCCGGAGGTCCTGCGGCCGCAGTTCCAGCCCCGGGCCGCGCCGGCCGCGCAGCCGCTGGTGCGGGGCTGCCGCCCAGAGCGTGGCGACCAGGTGTGGCCGGTTGCCGGCAGCCGCCCCGGCCGGCGTGGTCCGGATCGTCTGCCCGACCGTGGTGACCGCCGGTGAGCGGCGCCCGGCGACGCCCGCCCCGACGCCCGGTACGACCAGCAGCCGGGCCCGGTACGGCCGCCCGGCGGCGAGTGTCCGGCTGCCACCCGACCCCTCGCCCGCCGGCCTGTCCGGATCCGCCGAGCCGTCCGGTGCCGCCGAGCCGTGCGGCCCGGCCGGCACCTGCACCCGGTCCGGCCGCTCGGCTCCCATGCCGTCGGTCGTGCCGTCCGGCCCGGCGTCGGCCCCCGGGGCGGGACCGGTGCCCGGCGGGTTCCCCGGCACCGGGCCGTCGTCCGGTGGCTGGGCACCACCCGGCCCACCCGGATCGGGCTCGTCCGACCCGGGACCCTGCGGCGGCGGACCACCGTCCGGGGGCGGCTCGGCCGGCTGGTCGAGTCCGGCGTCGGCGAGCGCCTGGTCGAGCCGCTCCTGTTCGATGCCGGGCGGGTCGAACGGGTCCCGCCGACGCCGGTGCGGCAGCGCCAGCCGGGCGGCGGCACGGATGTCCACCCCGGTGACCGTGGTACGCCCACACCACGCGGCGTGCGCCATCGCGGTCCGCGCGGTCACCAGGTCGGCGCGCATCCCGTCCACCTCGAACGAGGCGCAGACCATCGCGATCCGGTACAGGGTGTCGTCGTCGAGTTTCACCTCGGGGAGGAGCCGACGGGCTCGGGCGATCCGGGCGGCGCGCTCGGCGTCCGCCGCCGCGTACCGGCCGGCGAACCCGTCCGGGTCCGCCTCGTAGCCGAGTCGCCGCCGGGTCACCTCGGCCCGTACCGCCGGGTCCCGGCTGGCGGCCACCTCGACGGTCAGGCCGAACCGGTCCAGCAGTTGCGGGCGGAGTTCCCCCTCCTCCGGGTTCATCGTGCCGACCAGGACGAACCGGGCGGCGTGGGCGACCGAGACGCCCTCCCGTTCCACGGTGGCCCGACCCATCGCCGCCGCGTCCAGCAACACGTCGACCAGGTGGTCGTGCAGCAGGTTGACCTCGTCGACGTAGAGCAGTCCCCGATGCGCCGAGGCGAGCAGCCCCGGCTCGTACGCGGTGACGCCGTCGCGCAGCGCCCGTTCCAGGTGCAGGGCGCCGAGTACCCGGTCCTCGGTGGCGCCGACCGGCAGCTCGACCAGCCGGGCCGGCCGGGTCGCCGACGGTGCCGCCGGTTCGTGCGGCCCGTCCGGGCAGTCCGGGTCCGGTGCGGCCGGATCGCAGGAGAACCGGCAGCCGGTGACGACGGTCACCGGTGGCAGCAGTGCGGTCAGCGCCCGGACGATGGTGGACTTCGCGGTCCCCTTCTCGCCCCGGATCAGCACCCCGCCGATGGCCGGCGAGACGGCGCTGAGGGTGAGGGCGAGGGCCATGTCGTCCATTCCGACGACGGCGGAGAACGGGTACGACCGCACGGGGCCAACCTCCTGCCTCGCGGGTGTCCACGCCCGCGACCGGTCCGGTACCGGGCCGCCCGGAGGGCCGACCCGGGACGGGGGCGGAGTGTCTGGCTCCCGGCCGTCGGCCGGTCACAGTGGCGGGACCGCCCCGGAGTCGCCGGCCCTGTCGGACCGACCCACCGGTGTTCCTCGCCGCACCGTCGCCGCCGATGATGACACAGCCCGGCCGACCGGGCACCGTCGGCGGCGGCGCAGCTCGGATCGCGGTGGTCCACGGCACCGGCGGGCCGGCGGGTCCGACGATGACCCGGCTCACCCGGCGGGGCATCGGCGGCGGCGGGTCGGCTAACGTTCCGGCTCGTGACCGCGACGAGTGCCAGAGCTGGGCTGACCGTGGTCGGCATCGGCGCGGACGGCTGGGCCGGGCTCGGCGACGCCGGCCGGCGGGCGTTGCAAGACGCCGAGGTCGTGCTCGGCGGACGCCGGCAGCTCGACCTGCTCCCGGCGGAGCTGCGGGCCGAGCGGGTGAGCTGGCCGAGCCCGCTGCTGCCGGCGCTGCCCGGCCTGCTCGACGGGTACGCCGATCGCCGGCTCGCCGTCCTGGCCAGCGGCGATCCGATGTGGTTCGGGATCGGGGTGCGGATCGTCGAACTGGTCGGCCCGGACCGGGTGCAGGTACTGCCGCACCCGTCGTCGATCAGCCTGGCCTGTGCCCGGCTCGGCTGGCCGGTCGAGCGGGTCGCCGTGGTCAGCGCGGTCGGCCGCGACCTGGCCCGGGTACGCCGGGTGCTCGCCCCCGGCCGGCGGATCCTGGTACTCAGCGCGGACGCGTCCACTCCGTCGGCCCTGGCCGCCCTGCTCACCGACGCCGGCTACGGGGCGAGCCGGCTGGTCGTGCTCTCGTCCCTCGGCACCGGGCGGAAGCCGCAGCTCGACGGCACCGGTCGGGAGCCGCAGCTCGACGGCGGCGGGCAGGAGCCGCAGCTCGACGGCGGCGGTCGGGAGCGTCGGCTCGACGGGACGGCCGAGGAGTGGTCGCATCCGCCGGGTGATCCGTTGAACGTGGTGGCGGTGCACGCCACGGCCGGGCCGGACGCCGTACTCCGGTCGACGGTGCCGGGGCTGCCCGACGAGGCGTACGCGCACGACGGCGCGCTGACCAAGCGGGAGGCGAGGGCGCTGGCGCTGGCCCGGCTCGCCCCGGCCCCCGACGAGCTGCTCTGGGACGTCGGCGCGGGTTCGGGCAGCATCGGCATCGAGTGGTTGCGGGCCGAGCCGAACGCCCGGGCGGTGGCGGTCGAGGCGCGGGCGGACCGGGCCGAGCGGATCGTCGGCAACGCCTCGGCGCTCGGGGTGCCGGAGCTGGCGGTGGTGGTCGGCCGGGCTCCGGCGGTGCTGGCCGGGCTGCCCACCCCGGCGGCGGTCTTCGTCGGCGGCGGGCTGGCCGCCGACGGTCTCCTGGACGCGTGCTGGGCGGCGCTGGCCCCGGGTGGCCGGCTGGTCGCGCACGCGGTGACGATCGAGGGGGAACGCGAGTTGACCATCCGTGCCGATCGCCTCGGCGGCGACCTGACCCGGCTCGGCGTGGAGCGGGCCGCACCGCTGGGCGGCTTCACCGCGTGGAAGCCGGCCCGGGCCCTGGTGCAGTGGGCGGTGGTCAAGCCGTGCCGGTGACCTTCATCGGCGCCGGACCGGGCGCCGCCGACCTGATCACCGTACGGGGTCAGCGGGTGCTGGCCCGCGCCCAGGTCTGCCTCTACGCCGGCAGCCTGGTCCCGGCCGAGCTGCTGGAGTCGTGCCCGCCGGATGCGGAACTGGTGGACACCGCCGACCTCACCCTGGACGAGATCGTGGCCCGGATGGTGGACGCCCATCGGGCCGGCCACGAGGTGGCCCGGCTCTGCTCCGGCGACCCGTCGATCTACAGTGCCGTGGCCGAGCAGCTGCGCCGGCTCGACGAGGCGGGCGTACCGTACGAGATCGTGCCCGGGGTGCCGGCCTTCGCCGCCGCCGCCGCGACGCTGGGCCGGGAGCTAACCGTGCCGACGGTCGGTCAGACGGTCATCCTGACCCGGGCCCGCGCCCGGTCCACGGTGATGCCGGAGACCGAGGATCTCGCCGTGCTCGGCGCCAGCCGGGCGACCCTGGTGCTGCACCTGGCGGTCGGCCGGACCCGTCACCTTGTCGAGCAGCTCGTCCCGCACTACGGCGCGGACTGCCCGGTCGCGGTGGTGGCCCGGGCCAGCCGCCCCGACGAGCTGGTGCTGCGCGGTACCCTCGCCGACATCGCCGACCAGGTCGAGCAGGCCGGGGTACGCCGAACCGCCGTGATCGTGGTGGGCCGGGTGCTCGCCGCCGAGGGTTTCCCGGACTCCTACCTCTACTCCGCCGGCCGCGACCGCTCGGCGAAGCGCTAGGGGGCGGCCGGTCGTGCGGAAGATCCTGGTCATCGGCATCGGTGCGGGCGATCCCGCGCAGTTGACCCTGGAGGCGGTCGAGGCGATCGCCGGGGTCGACGTCTTCTTCGTTTTGGACAAGGGCGCCGTCAAGCAGGATCTGCTCGGGCTGCGGCAGGAGATCCTGCGCCGGCACCCGACGAAACCGGGGCACCGGGTGGTGGAGGTACGCGACCCGGACCGGGACCGGAGCGCACCGGACTATGTGGACGCGGTGGACGAGTGGCGTCGCCGCCGGGCGGAGCTGTTGCGGGCGCTGGTCCGTGACGAGGTACCGGTCGACGGCTGCGGCGCCTTCCTGGTCTGGGGCGATCCGGCGCTCTACGACAGCACGCTCGGGGTCATCGAGGAGATGCTGGCGGACGGGTCGGTCGAGTTCGACTACGCGGTGATCCCGGGGGTGAGCAGCGTGTCGACGTTGGCCGCCCGGCACCGGATCGGGCTGAACCGGGTCGGGCGGCCGTTCCAGGTCACCACCGGCCGGCTGCTGGCCCAGGGTTGGCCGGCCGGGGTGGACGACCTGGTGGTGATGCTCGACGCGCACTGCACGTTCCTGCGGGTGGAGGAGCCCGACGTGCAGATCTACTGGGGCGCCTACCTCGGTACCGCCGACGAGATCCTGGTCGCCGGCCCGCTCGCCGAGGTTGGTCCGGAGATCGTCGAGGTACGCCGGGCCGCCCGGGAGCGCAAGGGCTGGATCATGGACACCTATCTGCTGCGCCGCCGGACCGGATAGCGGACCGCCGCGCGGGCCGGATAGCCCGCTTATCCCCGTACCGCCTCCTGGTCTGGCCCCGCGCGCGGGCCGGGGCGGGTCGCGGCCGCCTTCTTCGTCACGGCCTTCGTCATGACTTCGGTATATCGGGCGACCGAATAGCTTGGTATTATGTTCCGCATGATAGCGGCGGAGCACCAGCCGACCGACGACAACGACCGGCACACCCAACTGCTGCGCGGCGTGCTCGACATGTGTCTGCTGGCACTCCTGGCCCGGCAGCCGGCCCACGGCTACGAACTGGTCCGCCGGATGGAGACCGCCGACTTCGGCGTGATCAGCTACGGCACCATCTATCCGCTGCTGACCCGGATGCGTCGGCTGGGCCTGGTCGCCGACGAGCAGCAGGCGAGCCCGAACGGCCCGCCCCGGAAGGTCTACGCGCTGACCGACCTCGGCCGGGCACACCTGGATGCCTGGCAGAAACAGTGGAACCACTTCGCCGACACCGTCGGCGCCCTCCTCGGCCCACCCGACCACGACCCCAGCAGGAGTTGACCGTGGACACCATCGACAGCGTCATGGCGGAAGCCGAGCGGGCCTGGCGGGCCTACGGGGTCGGCCGGGCCGATCGGGCGGCACTCGCCGCCGACCTGCGCCTAGACCTGGAGGCCGCGGCCGCCGACGGCGGCGACCCGGCACAGTTGCTCGGCGGCGACGTGACCGGATTCGCCCGCCGACTCGCCGACGAGGCCGGGGTCCAACGGGTACGCCGACACTACGGCCCGCTGCTCGGCACCGCGCTCACCGGTGCGGTGCTCGGCGCCGTGCTCGGCTACGCCGCGCTGGCCGTGCTGTACCCGATATTCGTGCGCGCGGTGGACATCCCCCGCTCGATCGAGATACCGATCCAGCTCGCCGTCGCCGTCTACTACGGCGTGCCGGCCGCTGTCGTGGTGACCGGCGCGGTCGTCGCGGTCCGGCTCTGGCTGCCCGAGGTGCCGAAGATCAGGAGGACGTCCCGGATGATGGGGCTGCTGCTCCCGGTCGCCGGCATCCTCGTCACGCCGCTCACCATGGCGTTCGCCTGGTCGACGGATTACAGCACCGCACCAGAGGTCGTGGTCACCGAGATTGCCATCGTGCTGGCCGCGCTCGGCGGCGCCACGATCCTGGCCCGCCGACTGTCACTCCGCGACAGCCGGGAGCCCTCCGACACCACCGGCCCGTACTCGGCGCAGGTCAACTCGGCCTGACGGCTCGACGGTGGCAGGATCTATTCCCATGGAGTTCGCCGAGGTGATCCGCCGCCGCCGGATGGTGCGCCACTATGCCGACCGGCCGCTCAGTCCCGACGTCGTCGACAGGATCCTGGCCAGTGCGTTGCGGGCACCGTCGGCCGGCTTCTCGCAGGGCTGGGCCTTTCTCGCGCTCACCGACCCGGCCGACCGGGCCAGGTTCTGGCCCTTCGTCCCGACCCGCGTCGCGCAGACCCCGACCATGCAGGACGCGCCGCTCGTCGTGGTGCCGCTGGCGCACAAGGCCGCGTACCTGGCCCGGTATGCCGAGGCCGACAAGGGCTGGACCGATCGCTCCGAGGCCCGCTGGCCGGCACCGTACTGGTACGTCGACACCGGCATGGCCACCCTGATGATGCTGCTGACCGCCGTCGACGAGGGGCTGGGCGCCTGCTTTTTCGGCATCATGCCGATGGCCGGCGACGACTTCGATCCCGTGGTGAAGGTTCCCGCGCACACGGCCGCGTTCAAGGCCGAGTTCGGCATCCCCCACGAGTACTCGCCGATCGGTGGCATCTGTGTCGGTTATCGGGCCGAGGACCTGCCGCCGCAGAATCCCACCATCGCCGGACGCCGCCGCGACCGCGACGAGGTGATCCACCGAGGACAGTGGGGCCGCCGATCCTGACCGGTTTCACTGCCGCAGCGGTCCTCAATGGATTCGCTGCGGCAGCGGCCCTGACCGGATTCGCTGCGGCAGCGGCGGTTGGCAGGGGCACCCGGTCGGCAAACGCGAGGCTCAGCCGAAGCGGCCGGGTGCGCCGTCGACGAACGGCCAGGTGATCCGCTCCGCCCGCAGGTCGGCCACCAGGTCGCGCACATACCGCAGTTCCGCGTCGACGACCTGGCGCCGGTATTCCGTCTCGATCCCGAAGAGTCGGGGCAGGAACGTGGCGACCTCGGCGATCTCCCGGTCCAGGGCGGCGAGCCGCTCCTCCAGCCGGGTCACCCGCAGCGTCAGCGCCGCAACAGCGTCGGCCGGGGAGAGGTTCGGCAGGAACGACAGCGCGGCCGGGAACTCGGGATACTCCGCGGTCGGGCTAGCGAGCATCGCGCGGAGCCAGTCGGCCAGGGTCGCCCGGCCGGCATCGGTGATCCGGTACGTCGTGCGCTCCGGCCGATTCTCGGCGCGTTCGATCCCGACGACGGCGACGAGCCCGTCCCGGACCAGCCGCTGAATCGTCTGGTAGACGCTGTTGCGCTGACTGACGTTCACCACGTCGTCCTTGCGGCGCGTTTTGATCAACTGCTGCATCCGGTACGCGTGCATCGGCTCCTCGGTGAGCATCGACAGCACGGCCAGCGCAAGGACGGATCGGCGTGATTCGGGCACACACCGAGCCTATCCAGATCCACGGACTAGCCATAAGATGTATAGTCAGTTTATGACTATCTCCCCTCGCGTCGTTCCTGCCGCCCGTTCCGACACCCGCCCCAGCGTCCAGCCCGGACACCCGATCGCTCGACGGCTCGCCCTGGGCGCCGTCGTCGGGCCGGCGCTTTTCACCCTCGCCTGGCTCGTCCTCGGTGTCGTGAGCGACGGCTACACCCTCTTCGACCACCGGTTCACCGACTACTCGCCGGTCAGCCAGCCGATCAGCGGGCTCGGCATGGGTGCGACCGCGCCGTACATGAACAGCGCCTTTGTCGTCACCGGGCTGATCCTGCTCGTCGGGGTGGTGGCGGTGTTCCGCGCGGTTCCGACCGGCCGGCCCGCCCTGCGCCGCTGGTCGGTGGTACTGCTCGGATGCAGCGGGATAGGGCAGGCCGTCTGCGGCATCTTCAACCTGGAGGCCGTACTGCCGCACACCCTCGGCTTCGTCCTCGCCATCGGTACACCGGTCGCTGGCTTCCTCGTCGCCGGTTACTACTTCCGGGGCGTACCCGGCTGGCGGCGGTTCGGCAACTGGCTGCGGCTCGGCAGCCTGTTGACGCTGATCCTGCTGGTCGCCTTCTTCGCCACGTTCCAGCCGACCGCCGACGGGGCCGAGCAGGGCATCGCCGGGCTCGTACAACGGATCGGCATCCTCGAACTTCACGCCTGGTTCGTGGCAATGGGCTGGCTCGCGTACCGGCGTACTCCGGCAGATGCGGTGGAGCGGGTCGCGGAGGTCACCGGTCGGCGGCCCGGATGACGACCCGCGCTTGAGGCGGCGTCACTGGGCGAGCCAACGCGTCAGCGACCTGCCGATGGAGGATGCGCCGTGGGTGGTGCCGCATTGCCGCCTGGCGGGTCGTCGCCGATCAGGTAGCGCAGGCGGCGGGACCATTTCCCTCGTCAACCCATACCGGTGAGTCGACGCAGTTGCTGGACACTCGGGGTTGCCGACGGCCGCAGAATCAACACGCTGTCCGGCACCGTCGGCTCGCCCACCACCTCCAACCACGTCGCCGCCAGCACCATCCGCCCACACTCCACCGACCCACAGGGCCGGCAGCCGTGGGCCGTCCGTGGCCAGTGCGCCAGCATCACCTGCCGCGCCACCGTCGTGACGAGCCGCCGCCGCTCCGGATCGGGCGACACAAGCCGGTCCGTAATCACCACCCACAACGCCCACTCGACCGTCGGACAGCACCGATCTCGGCAGCCGCCGCACTCCTCCCCCTGGGCGTGCGCGACGATCGACGCCCATGCCCAGTCGACCGCCGGACCCGGCGGAGATTCCGGCCCGTTCATGACAGCCGCTCCAGGGCCGTGCGGACATCTCCGGCCGTCACCGCCGCCGGCAGCGTCCCGCCGAGCAGTACCCGAACCGCATGCTCCCGCCGGTGCACCTCGACCGCCCACGACCACAGCGAACAGCCGTCCGGCCCACACCGCGCGCACTCCCGCAACGCGTGCGTGCCGAGGACGAGGCGGGCGAACGCACACTCCACGGGGACCGGCCAGGCAATGGTGAGCCAACGCCGCACCATCCGGATCACCACCCCGCGACCTCGGTCCGCTCGACGAAAGCCACCGCGAGGTCGGCGCGGGCCTCACCTCGGCGCCACACCGCCAGCATCCGCATGCAACCACCCCGGGGCGCGCACTCCTCGCACCGGTCGCCGGCCAGATGCTGGGCCGCGATCTGCTCATCGATCTGCCGCTGGGTCTGTTCCCGGGGCTGCTCCTGGTCCATGGCGGGCTCCTATGCGCCACGACGCTCCAGAGCACAGGTCACGGAGCGCCGCTCAGATGGGCGGATGTCGGGCACCGGCCGGGCCGCCCACGGGGGATGACCGGCCCGACCGGCCGGGACACCGGCCGGCCGTACAACCGGTCGGCATCCCTGCCCAAGAGTGCAGCCACGACTACGTACGGTGAAGGTTGATGGCGTACCAGAAGGACCGCTCGGCACGGCGAGTGGTACGAGACGTACCGGTGTCAGCAGCCGACCAGATCGGCCAACTCGGCCAGCTCCTTTGTCATCGCCCGACGTCGAGCCGCGGCCAGGTCGGTCACGATGTCGCGGGCGTACCGCTGGTGCCGCAGCCAGGCTGACGCCCGGTCCCGCAGGTCCACAAGGACATCGGTCGCGTCGCCGTACTGACCCGTCTGCACGTACGCCGACGCCACGTCGAGTCGGTGCCGCTGGTACGACGACGGCGCGACCACCGGAGACGGCTGCACCCCGGTCGACAGGGACAGCGCCCGGTCCGGCCGGCCGGCGACCGCCGCCACCTCGACCCGCATCATCGCCACCGACGCCACCGAGAGGTCCGTGCAGGCGATGTTGAGCAGATCGTGGTGCCGGCCGCGAAGTCGTACCGCCGCCGCTTCCGCCAGATCGAGTTGCTCCAGGGCATCGTCGTCCCGGTTGTCCCGGGCAGCCGCCGCAGCGGCGCTCACCAGCAGATCGCCCCAGACCGCCAACTCCTCCGGCCGCGCCCGGGACATCCGGGGCTCGATCGCGTCGGCGGTCCGGACCGCCAGCCGCTCTGCCTCGACGACACGCCCTTGGCGCAGCAGCAGCCGACACAGCGAACGGACCACCGTCGCCCCGATCACCCGATCGCTGGACCGTGCAGCGGAGTCGACGGCGGCAGCAAGCGCGACATGCGCCAGGTCGCTCTGGCGAAGCTGCATCATCAGCCGTCCCGCCAGCCCCAGGGCGTAGGCATGCAATCCGTACGCCTCGCACTGGGCCTTCCCCTCCGTGTTGGCGACAAGCGCGCCAGCCTCGCCGAGCAGACCGGGCATCGCGGTGAGCATCGCGGCGTAGTCGTTGGCGTGGTAAAGCCGGCCGGTCTCCCGGATCGATGCCAGTAGCCCGGCGGCGGACGGCGGCTGCTGCTCGGCCCGGTCATCGACCGGCTGCCCATCCAGCCCTCGCACCGGAGTGAGCGCCCGCCGGATCTCGACCAGTCCCAACGGACGGGCTCCCGGCTCGCGTAACGCAGCGGCCCGCGCGGCGCTGCCGAGCAGAGCCGACGTGGGTACGCCGAGCGCCCGGGCCAGCCGGGCCAGGGTCGCCATCCGGGCAGACGCACGCTTGCCCTGTTCCAGGGCGCGGATGGTCTCGACGGAGACGCTGGACGCCTCGGCCAGTTGCTCCTGTGTCAGCTCGGCGCGGCGGCGAATCCGGGCGAGGTGCTCGCCGATGGTGGTCTGCATCGCGACTCCCAGCTAGCGGTCTGGGCGGCGGAACGCCATCCGCTACTTCGACGCCCGCCCACCCTGGACGGTACACCGGCGGTATTGCCGAGGATCACTGTCGCGTCGGCGAGTGCACCAGCGAGGCTTCCGGCTATGCGACGCGTGCTGTTCGATCGGGGTCCTACCGGCGTGGGAGCCGCCCGCTCACAACCCCAGTACGCTGCGGCGTACCTCGGCGCTGTCCCGCAACTCGTCGGCCGAGCCGGTCAACACCACCCGCCCCTCGCCGAGCAGGTACGCCCGACTCGCCACGTCCAGGGCCCGCTGCACGTCCTGCTCCACCACGAGCACGCTCACCCCGCCCGCGTTGATCCGCACGATGGCGTCGTACACCTCGTCGACCCGGACCGGCGCGAGCCCCAGCGACGGCTCGTCGAGCAGCAGCAGGCGCGGCCGGGCCATCAGCGCCCGGCCGATCGCCAGCATCTGCTGCTCTCCCCCGCTCAGGCTGCCGGCGCCCTGGCCGGCGCGTTCGGCGAGCCGGGGGAAGATCTCGTAGACCTCGGCCAGGGTGCCCCGGTGTTCCCGGCGGGCCTCCCGCCGGTAGGCGCCGAGCATCAGGTTGTCCAGCACCGTCATCCGGGGGAAGATCCGCCGCCCCTCCGGGACGACCGCCACCCCGTGCGTGCAGACCCGGTGGCCCCGCAGCCGGGTGATGTCGGTACCGCCGACGCTGATCTGCCCCCGGTGCGCCGGATGGATCCCGGCGACCGCGTTGACCAGAGTGGACTTGCCGGCACCGTTCGGGCCGACGACGCAGACCGTCTCCCCCTCGCGCACCTCCAGCGTGACGTCCCAGAGCGCCTGCGCGTCGCCGTAGCGCACCTCCAGGTCGCGGACCCGTAGCAGCGGCTCAGACATGCGCTTGCCTCCCCAGGTAGGCGCGGACCACGGCCGGGTCGTTCAGCACGGTCTGCGGGTCGCCGTCGGCCAGGCAACTGCCCCGGTCGAGCACCACCAGCCGGGTCGCGAGCTGGTTGAGCACCCGCAGCAGGTGCTCGACGATCACGATGGTGATCCCGCTGTCGTGGATGCGCCGGACCACCTGGACCGCGTTGTCCACCTCGGCCGGGTTCAGCCCGGCCAGCGCCTCGTCCAGCAGCAGCACCCGGGGGTTGGCGGCGACCGCCCGGGCCATCTCCAGCAGTTGCCGCTGGTGCAGGTTCAAACCGTTCGGGTACGCGTCGGCGAGGTGCCCCAGCGCGACCGTCTCCAGATGCCGTTCGGCGATCGGCCGGGCCCGGCGCAGCGACATCGGGGTACGCCCGAACATGATCGCCATCGCCACGTTGTCCCGGACGGTCATCGAGTCGAACGGCCGGGGGATCTGGTAGGTCCGGGCCATCCCGACGTGGGCGATGCGGTGCGGCGCCAGCCGGGTGGTGTCCCGCCCGCCGATCCGGATCGTGCCCCTGGTCGGCCGGATCGTCCCGGAGAGCAGGTTGACCAGGGTGGTCTTGCCGGAGCCGTTCGGGCCGACGAGACCGACGAGTTCACCCTCCCGGATCTCCAGGCTCACGTCCTCCAGCGCGTGCACCCCGCCGAAGTACCGGGCCACTGCACGGCATTCGACCAGTACCGCGCCGGACTCGCCCCCTCGCGCCCCGGCCACCTGGACCGGAATCCGACGGGTGTCCATGACGGTGGGCAGGTGGGTCGCGGCGGGACCGGTCGCGGCGACATCCGCCGGAACGGGTTCGGGCGACGCGACGTCAGCCGGAGCAGGGTCGACCGACCCGGCGTCGGCCACCTTGGCGTCGGCCGGAGTGGTCGGGTTCGGCGGCTCGGTCCGGCGCCCCGGTGGGCGCAGTCCGAGTCGGGCGGAGATCCGGGGCGAGCCGAGCACGATGGCGACCAGGCTGGCGGCGAGCATCCCGACGACCAGCCAGTCCAGCAGTTCGCCCCAGACCCGGAGCACCGCCAGGCCGCCGCTCACCCCGACCAGGGTGCCGAGGGCGACCAGCGGACGGGCCCGCAGCCGCGCGTAGAGCCCGTCGGGGGCGAGCGCGACCAGCAGGGCGAGGATGCCACCCAGAATGATCATGTTGTACGCGTCCAGGCCGTACGAGGAGAGCCGGTCCTGAAGCGTCACGATCAGCACCGCGCCGATCACCGGACCGAGCCAGTGACTCCGGCCGCCGAGCACCCCCATCACGATCACGAAGAGCGGGATGGTCAGCCCGAAGACGCTCTCCACGGTGACGAAGCCGATCTGGAGCGCGTAGACGCTCCCCGCCACCCCACCCAGCACCCCGCTGAGCAGCATCGCCAGCATCTTGTACCGGAACGTCGCCACCCCGGTCACCTCGGCGACGTCCTCGGCGTCCCGGATCGCGGCGAGCGCGGAACCGGACCGGGTGTGCTGGACGACGTAGGCGACCGCGACCGCGAGCGCCGCCACCAGCAGCGCCAGCAGGAACTGGAACTGCTGGAAGGAGCTGACCGGCCCCGGCAGCGTGGGCACCGGGACGCTCGCTCCCTGTCCCCCGTCGATCGACCGGTTGATCCGGGCGAACGCGGCCAGGATGAACGGCACGGCGAGGGTCAGCAGCGCGAAGATCTCACCCCGCAGCGAGCCCAGCCGGAACGCCACCGCGCCGACCCCGAGGGCGAGCAGTCCGGAGAGGACGGCCGCGATCGGCAGGGTGAGGAAGAAGTCGACGCCGTGCCGCCCGCTGAGCACCGCCGTGGTGTAGGCGCCGATCCCGACGTACGCGGCCTGGCCGAAACTGAAGTAGCCGCTGTAGCCGGAGAGCAGGTTCCAGCTCGTCGCCTGGGCGATCCAGAAGCAGATCGAGCCGAGCAGTACCAGATAGAACGACCCGATCCCGAGCCGGTCGGCGGAGGCGCCGAGCACGGCGAGCACCAGGAACGCCACCAGCAGCCCGACGCCACCCCGGCGGATCACCGGACGCCCCCGGCGGCGAAGAGTCCCTGCGGGCGCAGCAGCAGGGCCAGGATGATCGCCGAGAAGAGCACGAACGGCGCGGCCGCCGGGGACCAGACCGTCGAGACGACGCCGGAGAGCACCCCGACCAGGATGCCGGAGGCGAAGGTACCGACCACCTCGCCGATCCCGCCGAGGATCACCACCGCGAAGACGGTGCCGAACCACTCGTACGCGGTCTCCGGGGTGAGCGCGTTCGCCAGTGCGAAGACCATCCCGGCCAGCGCGGCGGTGGCCCCGACCACCCCGCCGAGCAGGACGCTGAGCCGGCGGTGGTCGACCCCGAAGGCACCGGCGACCGCCCGGTCCTGGGCGATCGCCCGCATCGCCCGGCCGACGAAGGTACGCCGGAGCACCAGGTGTGCGCCGACCACCACCGCCACGGCGAGGCCGAACGCCAGCAGGGTGGTGACCGGGAAGACCAGCCGACCGAGCGCGACCGACCCGGTGGCGTACGGGTTGACCGTGGCCGGCATCCGCTGGAAGTCGGCGCTCCAGACGTTGCTGACCAACTGGATGGTGATGCTCAGCAGCCCGAAGCTGACCAGCAGCGAGTTGAACTCGCTCAGCCGCAGCCGGTCGAAGAGCCACTGGATCGCGGCGCCGGCCACGAACATCAGCGGCACCGTCACCACCAGGGTGAGGATCGGGTCGAGCCGCCACGAGGTGGCGATCTGGAAGGTGAGGTACGCGCCGAGCAGGATCAGGCCGAAGTGGGCCAGGTTGATGACGCGCAGCACCCCCCAGGTGACGGAGAGGCCGGTGGCCATCAGGGCGTAGAGGCCACCGATCAGCGCTCCGGTGAGGGCGGCCTGGATGACGTTCATGCGGGGCATCGCCTCGGTCTGGTCGGGTCGGCGGGCCGCCGGAGGGTACGGCCGACGGTGCGACGACGCGGTCAGGGTGGGCGCGTCCGGGCCCGGACGGGGGCGCCGAGGCCCGGACGCGCGATCAGGAACGGGCCGGGGCGAACGGCGCGGCGGCCCGGTCGGCCGGCCACACCGTCACCCAGTCACCTTTCTGGATCTGCTTGATGGCCTGGGTGGTCGGCCAGAAGTTCTGCACCTTCGGGTCGAAGCTGAGGTGCCCGCTGAAGGTGGTGTCGGCGCCCTTGCCGTGCAGCGAGTCGCACATCTTCCGGTGGTCGGTGCCGCCGGTGTCCCGGACGGCGGCGGTCAGGATCTCCCAGGCGTTCCACGAGGCGGCGGCCTGGGTCTCGAAGACCGGGTACGGCAGCCCGGCCGCCTTCGCCCGCGCGGTGAAGTCGTCCACGATCTCGGTGGCCGGCGAACCGAGCCGGTCCAGGGTCGGCTTGTTCGGCTCGAACATCGACACCGAGAGCACGCCCTCGGAGACCTCGCCGAGGTCGAGCAGGGGTCCGGGCGCCGGGAAGAGGCTGAACAGCCGCTTCGGCCGGTAGTTGAGCTGCGCCATCGCCTGGAGGATGTTCACCGCGTCCACCCCGAGCCCGTTGTTGATCACCAGGTCGGGGTCGGCGTCGCGTACCTGGGTGGCGATCGGCGCCCAGTCGGTCGTCGTCGGCGGGTAGTGCACGTCGACCACCACGTCGAGGCCACGCTCCCGGGCGATGCTCAGCGCGCCGGACTTGTCATCGCCGTAGCCGTCCGAGACGAAGGCGGCCGATCCACTCTGGCTGGTCAGTACGGCGACCGTCTTCGGCGGCCCGGGCTGGGCGGCCAGCGCGTCGAAGAGCTGGGTCGGGATGAACCGGTTCGGGGTGGGCCCGATCGACCAGGCGGGGAACTGGCACTCGTACGTGAGCTGCGGGGCGAGTACGGCGGTGTGCTGGGGCATCACGTACCCGTGCCGCTGGGCGACCGCCATCGCGGAGAGGATGTTCGGGGTGGCGTACGGGCCGATGACCAGGTCGACCCGGTCCTGGCTGATCAGCCGCTCGTAGAGCTGGCTGACCTTGGACTGGTCGGACTGGTCGTCGACGACCTTCCACTCGACCTGGCGGCCGAGCAGTCCACCGGCGGCGTTGAGCCGGGCGACGTACGCCTCACCGGCGATCTTGTGGATCTGGCCGGTGGCGGCGAACGCCCCGGTCAGGGAGAGGGTCGAGCCGACCACGATCGGGTCGTCGGTGGAGCCGGATCCGGAGCCGTTGCCGCATCCGGTGGCCGCCGCGCCGAGCGCCAGGACGGTGGCGACGGCGGCGAGGGAGCGCCTGCGCATTGTCGGGTACCTTTCGTAGCTTCGCGGGAACGGTCGGCGCGGGTACGGCCGGGGTCGCCGACCTCGTTTGTCGGCCGGGGTGCCGGCCGGCGCCGGATCGGCGCCCGTGATGTGTGGTCCGGTCGGCGGGGTGGTCAGTCGCCGGCGGCGAGGGCCCGTCGCCGCCGCAGCAACGGCGGTACGCTGCCGAGCAGCCCGACGGCCAGGGCGAGGGTGCCCCAGCCGTAGCCGGCGAACCCGTCCAGCCCGACGAGGTGGTCGAGGGACCAGGCACCTGGCCCGGTGTATGCCAGCACGACGGCCAGCGCACCGTAGACGGCGGCCACCTCGCAGCCGCCGAGGTGCGCCCAGAGCCCGTTGGGCAGGTTGACCGAGGCGGCCACCACCATGGTGCCGAGCACGATCGCCGCGCCGAGCGGGGTGGCCAGGCCGAGCGCGACAAGTGCCGCCCCGACCAGTTCGGCGGCGCCGGCCAGCAGCGCCATCTGCCGGCCGGGCCGGAAGCCCCAGGTGTGGAAGGTGGCGCCGGTGCCGGCGGGACCCTGGCCACGGAACCAGCCGAAGAGTTTCTGGCTGGCGTGCCCGAAGAGCAGCGCCGCGAGGAGCAGCCGGAGCAGCAGCAGCCCGAGGTTCACGCCGCACCTGCCGAACCCGGCGCGGACGGCCGGCCGGTCCGGGCGGCGGGGGCCGACCGGGCAGCGCGGCCGGCGGACCGTCGGAGCCGGACGGGACCGGTGGGAGCGGGATCTGGGACTGCGGTCGGCGGCGCCATAACTTGCTCCTCCGAGGACTGAGCCCTGAGCGTCCGCTTTTGCGGACGCCCGTCCGCTGGACGGACGCGGCGCACATCACAATCTCCGCCGGTGCCTGAAAGATGTCAAGACTCAGGGTAGAAACATTTGCACCTGGCTCCGGACTGGTGTTCGCTTGACGGTCAGATGCTGCGCGAGCGAGCCACCGAAGCCGCCGCGTCCGAGCCGGACCGGGCCGGGGGGCACCGTCCGGCGCCCCGGTTCGGCGCATGGTGAACTGGTGGGCGCTCGCCCGCCGGTCGGCCCGGCGACCCGGGCGATGGCACCGAGACGGCGACGACGGATAGAGGCGGACGATGGCACAGCGTGGCGAAGGACCCGACTTCATCGAGGCCCTGGCCCGAGGACTGAAGGTCATCACGGTCTTCCATGCCGACCATCCCCGGCTGACCCTCAGCGAGGTCGCCACCGCCGCCGGACTGGCCCGACCCACCGCCCGACGCTTCCTGCTCACCCTGGAGGAACTCGGCTACGTCCGCGCCGAGGCCGGCAGCTACGAACTCACCCCGCGGGTACTCGAACTCGGCATGGCGTACGTCGGGGCGCTCTCGCTGTGGGACATCGCCCGCCCGCACATGCAGGACCTGGTCGCCGCCACCGGGGAATCCAGCTCGATGGCCCAGCTCGACGGCTCGGACATCGTCTACATGGCCCGGGTCGCGGTACCGAAGATCATCGCACTGCGGGTGCAGATCGGCACCCGCTTCCCGGCGAGCGTGACCTCGCAGGGCAAGGTGCTGCTCGCCGCGCTCGACCCGGAGACGCTCGACACGGCGCTGGCCCAGCCCAGCCGCTCCGGGGTGCAGCCGAAGGTCCGGCACAGCCGTACCGCGCTGGACGCCATGCTCCGGGAGGTCCGGGCCCGGGGCTGGGCGCTCGCCGACGACGAACTCGCCCCGGGGATCCGCTCGGTGGCGGTGCCGATCCGGGACGGCCAGGGTGCGGTCCGGGCCGCGATGAACGTCACCGTCAACTCGGCCGAGACCAGCGTCAAGGTGCTGGTCGAGCAGCATCTGCCCCAGCTCATCCGGGCGGCCAGCGCGATCAGCGCGGACTGGGCCCGCTGGCAGTCCCGGCCGCAGGTCGAGGTGGCCGACGCCGCCACCGCCGCCCGGCACTGACCCGAACGGCGGTGGCGGCGGCGCGGCTCAGGTCGCGATGTCCGGGTACGGCAGCGCGAAGTGCGCCAGCCGGGCCGCGTAGTGCTTCTGGAAGGCGAGCGGTTCGGGGTGGTCCCGCTCGAACATCGCGATGAAGAGGGTCAGGGTCAGGAACGGGTGCGCGCCCAGCTCGAAGAGCTTGACGTAGTCGTGGCTGGCCAGCGCCTCCCGCTCGGTGTCGGTGAAGCGCAGCCAGGTACTCGCCTCGCCGGTGTGGCAGTTCAGCACCGCGTTGGCGCGTTCGGCCTCCCACCAGGCGACGGTGCCGCGCGGGTCTTCCCGGTACCGCTCGACGAGTTCGGCGTCCCGGTCCACGGTGTAGAGGAACTTGTTCAGCAGGTACCTGCTCACGACGCCACCCCCGTCCCGCCCGGCACCCCGTTCGGATACCAGGTGAAGTACGCCTCCATGGTGTGGAACAGGTCGAGGGTGTCGACGTGGTCCGCCTTGGCGCCCGCCCCGGCCACCCCCATCATCAGCATGAAGTCCATGAAGCCGTGGGTGGCGTTGCCGGGCGAGTGCAGGCTCTCCAGGGTCACCTCGGCCAGGCAGCGCTCCAGGTCGCCGGTGGCGATCCACTCCACCGCCTTCCGGTCGAACTCCGGGTCCGGGCCGTGCGGGCCGAACTGGCGGGGACCGCCGAGTTCCAGCGACAGGTGGCCGGTGCCGACGATCGCCACCCGAAGGTCGCTCGGCCAGGACTCGACCAGTTCCCGGACGGTCTGGCCGAGCTGCACGAACCGTTTCGGCTGCGGCAGCGGCGGCGCGAAGATGTTGGTGTAGATCGGCACGATCGGCAGGTCCGCCTCGGGACGCAGCGTGATGATCGGGCAGGTGATGCTGTGGTCGATCCGCAGCTCGTTGCTGAACGCCAGGTCGAAGCCGGCGTCCAGCCCCTGGCGCAGCAGGTGTGCCGACAGCTCCTCCTGGCCCCGCAGCAGCATCCGGGGCAGCCCGAACTCGCGTTCCTCGTTGTACCAGTTCGCGTCGTAGAACGGGGCCTTGCCGATCAGGAACTGCGGCATGTTGTCCAGCCAGAGCTGGTGGAAGTGGTCGGAGCCGACCATCACCAGCACGTCCGGGTTGGCTCGGGTGAGCGTCTCCCGGAAGGCCAGGATCTTGCGTACCCACTCGTCCGCGAAGGGCGGCCGGTCCTCGCCCTGCGCGGTGCTGGCCCGGTAGTAGAACGGATGGTGGGTGGAGGCGATCACCGCGGCGATGGTGGCCATCGCGGCTCCTCTCAGGCGGGGTCGGGGGGTGTGTAGCGGGCGTTGCGGTCGACGGTGCGGTAGATCTCCATCCCGATGCCGGTGCGGCGCTCCTCGGCCAGGTGGCCCAGCAGCCCGGCGGCCCGGGCCAGTAGCGCGAAGCCGCGCAGCAGCTCCGGCGGCAGCCCGAGGTCGGCCAGGGCGGCGCCGCAGACCCCGGCACCGTTCAACGGCAGGGTACGACCGAGCACCCGGGAATGGACCCGGCCGATCGCCTCGAAGAGCCGCAGGTGCGGGCCGCGCAGCCCCTCCCGCTCGGCGAGCGCGATCAGCACCGGGGTACGCGGATCGTGCACCTTGTGCACCGGGTGCCCGAGTCCGGGGACGAGCCGGCGTTCGGCCCTGGCCCGGGTGACGGTGGCCAGGGCGAGGGTGTCCCAGCCGGCGTCGTCGGTCGGCAGCTCGGTCAGGTCGGTCAGCCCGGTCAGCCCGGCCAGGGTGTCGGCGAGGAACCGGCCGCAGTCCTCGGTGACGCCGAGGAACCGGGAGCCGCCGCCGAGTAGTCCGGCGGCGAGCGCCCCCTGCAACGCCTCGGGCGCGCTCTGGTAGGTGACCCGGGCGGCGATCGCGGTCGGGGTGAAACCGTGGTCGGCGAGCGAGACGAGCACCGCCTCGAAGACGCGTACCTGGGCCGGGGTGGGTCGGCGCCCGGCGACCAGCCAGAAGGCGAGTTCACCGAAGCCCACCTGGCCGATCAGCTCGGTCGCGAGGTCGTGGCCGAGCAGCCGGATGCTGTCGGCGTCGGAGGTGCCGATCGAGGTGGGAAAGCTCAGTTCTTCGTCAGCCACGCGCGGATCTCCTCGCCGTGCTCGTCGAGCCCCGGTGGGGGCAGGTCGTACCGGGGACGGGTGGCCGAAAAGGTGATCGGGTTGCGGACCATCGGCACCGCGTCGGCCCCCTCCCCCAGCGTCACCACCGGGTCGAGGCCGACCTGCTCGGCGAAGGCGACCCCGCGGTCGATGGTGTTGATCGGCGCGCACGGCACCCCGGCGGCGATCAGGTCGGCGAACCACTCGTCCCGGGTCCGGGTACGCAGCCGTTCGACCAGCAGCGGGCGGAGTTCCTCGCGGTTGGCGGTACGGTCCTGGTTGCGTCCGAACCGGGGGTCGTCGACCAGTTCCGGCAGCCCCAGCACCTCGCAGAGTTTGCGGAACTGGCCGTCGTTGCCGGCGATGACGATCAGTTCCCCGTCGGCGACCGGCAGCGGCTCGTACGGGAAGAGGCTCGGGTGGGCGTTGCCCATCCGGTACGGCACCACCCCGCCGGCGACGTAGCCGCTGCTGTGGTTGACCAGTCCGGACAGCGCCGAGGAGAGCAGGTTGACCTCGACGTGCTGACCGCGACCGCTGGCCGTCCGGTGGTGCAGTGCGGCCAGGATGCCGATGTTGGCGTGCATCCCGGCCATCACGTCGAAGACCGAGATGCCGGCCCGGTAGGGCGAGCCGTCCGGGTCGCCGGTGAGGCTCATCAGTCCGGAGATCGCCTGCACCATCAGGTCGTAGCCGGGCAGCGCGGCGCCGGCTCCGGTGCCGAAGCCGCTGATCGAGGCGTAGACGATGCCGGGGTTCTCCGCCGCCACCGACTCGTAGTCGAGGCCGAACCGCCGCATGCCGCCGGGCTTGAAGTTCTCGATCATCACGTCGGCGCGGGCGGCGAGGGCGCGGGCCACGGCGAGGTCCTCCGGCGACCGCAGGTCGAGGGTGATCGACCGCTTGTTCCGGTTGATTCCGAGGTAGTAGGTGGCCACCCCGTCCCGGACCGGTGGCATCCAGGTGCGGGTGTCGTCCCCGGCTGGTCCCTCCACCTTGATCACGTCGGCGCCGAGGTCCGCCAACAGCATCGTGGCGTACGGGCCGGCGAGGATCCGGGAGAAGTCCGCCACCACCAGTCCGGCCAGCGGTCCCGGCGTGTCACCGGTACCCGGCTGATCCGCCATGCTCCTGCCTCCGTCCGTCTCGCGGACGTTTGTCCGTGCTCGCAAGTCTGTTCGCGGCCAACCACCGCTGTCAACCTCCGGGCACGAATACTGCTCGTTGACAGGCGCGAAACGCCGGGACAATAATTGCGCCACCTGTTGCGCCCGCTATACGGACGATCGTCCGCGTAGATCACTCCGCCGATGGGAGTTGGCGATGGCCACGACCGAGTCCGACCGCCCGGTGCTGCTGCGCGACGGGCTGGTGCTGACCATGGACGACGCGCACACCGTGCTGGCCGGCGGCGACGTACTCGTGGTCGGCGACCGCATCGCCGAGGTCGGCGTCGGGCTGACCGCCCCGGACGGCGCGCTGGAGATCGACGCCAGCGGCGGCATCGTGATGCCCGGGATGATCGACACCCACCGGCACATGTGGCAGACCGCGATGCGCGGCTACGGCGCCGACTGGACGCTCACCCAGTACTTCGTCTGGTACTACCTGGAGTCCGGCAAGCTCTTCCGGCCCGAGGACATCTACGCCGGCAACCTGCTCGCCGCCATCGAGGCGATCGACGCCGGGGTCACCACCACCGTCGACTGGTCGCACGGGCTACAGACCCCGCAGCACGCCGACGCCGCCGTCGACGCCCTGGAGGCGGTACCCGGCCGCTTCGTCCTCGCCTACGGCAACATCCAGCAGGGGCCGTGGGAGTGGGCGACCAGCCCGGAGTTCCGCGACTTCGTCGAGCGGCGCATCGCCGGCAGGGGCGACATGCTCGGCTTCCAGATGGCCTTCGACGTCACCGGCGACCCCGCCTTTCCGGAGCGGGCCGCCTTCGAGGTCGCCCGCGAACTCGGCGTACCGGTCACCACCCACGCCGGGGTCTGGGGCGCCACCAACGACGACGGCATCCGGCTGATGCACGAGAACGGCTTCATGACCCCGGCCAGCGTCTACGTGCACGCGGCCACGCTGACCCGGGACTCGTACAACCGGATCGCCGCCACCGGCGGCTCGGTCTCGGTCTCCACCGAGAGCGAGCAGAGCGCCGGCCAGGGCTACCCGCCCACCTGGCAGCTACGGCACCACGACATCCCGGTCTCGCTCTCCATGGACACCAGCGTCTGGTGGAGCGGCGACCTCTTCACCGCCATGCGCGCCACCCTCGGCGCGGACCGCTCCCGGGAACACCTGGAGGCGCACGGCCGGCAGGACACCATCACGCACTGCCACCTGCGTGCCGAGCAGGTGGTCGAGTGGGCCACCCGGGGCGGCAGCCGCGCCCTCGGCCTGGACGACCGGGTGGGCAGCCTGGCACCGGGCAGGAAGGCGGACATCGTACTGATCAAGAACGACGACTCGCCGGTGATGTTCCCGATCCTCAACCCGTACGGCCACGTGGCCTTCCAGGCGCAGCGCGGCGACGTGCACACCGTCCTGGTCGACGGCCGGCTCGTCAAGCACCGGCACCGGCTGGTCGGCGTCGACCTCGGTCAGGCCCGGCGCGCGGTGGAGCGGACCGTCGAATACCTGATCGAGTCGATGGGGCGGGACGCCTGGGCGAAGGGCATGAACCCGGACGTCCCGGAGACGAAGGTGCGGGACAACCCGTACACGTACACCGAGTGGGACGCCGGCTCGGCCCAGTGGAAGCGCTGAGCACCGGCGGCGGAGGCTAGAGCATCTCCAGCGGCTGCGGGCCGCTCGGCGGCGGAAAGACCGCGTCGAGTGCGGCCAGGTCCTCCTCGCCGAGACGCAGTTCGAGTGCTCCGGCGTTCTCCCGGGTGTGCCCCGGATCCGACGAGCGGGGAATGGCGGCGACCGAGTCCTGCCGCAGCACCCAGGCCAGCGCCACCTGTGCCGGCGTGACCCGGTGCCGGGCCGCGACCTCCGAGAGCTGGCCGTCGCCGAGCAGTCGACCCTGCTCGATCGGCGAGTACGCCAGCACCGGGATCCGGTGCTCGGCCAGCCACGGCAGCAGGTCGTACTCCGGACCGCGCCGGGTCAGGTTGTAGAGGATCTGGTTCGCCGCGCAGTCGGTGCCGCCCGCCGCCATCAGGTCGACCATGTCCGACAGGTCGAAGTTGCTCACCCCCCACTGCCCGATGTCGCCCGCCGCCACCAGCTCGGCGAACGCCTCGATCGTCCCGGCCAGCGGATGGCTGCCGCGCCAGTGCAGCAGATAGAGGTCGATGTGGTCGGTGCCGAGCCGTCGCAGGCTGCGCCGACACGCCTGTACCGTGCCCTGGCGGGTGGCGTTCACCGGCAGCACCTTGTCGACCAGGAACACCTCGTCGCGGCGCCCGGCGATCGCCGACGCGACGAGTTCCTCGGCGGAGCCGCCGCCGTACATCTCGGCGGTGTCGATCATCGTCATCCCGAGGTCCAGCCCGGTGCGCAGCGCCGCGATCTCGTCCTGCCGCTTCCCGGGGCTCTCCCCCAGATACCAGGTTCCCTGGCCGAGCACCGGCATCGTCCGGCCCGACGGCAACGTGATCGCGGGCATCACGACGGTCATCTGGCCTCCCGGCAGCGTGCGGACGCGTACTGACGACAGCGGCTCGCCGCCTACCCGTTGCGCCATCGGCCAAACACGTCGAGGTGGGGAGTCTCGCACGGCGGATGCCGTTACCGGCCAATGGGTCGGCCCGGTCCCCAAGGGGTACGTCGGCAGCCCGGCAGCGGACGTACCCGGGAGGAGAGCCGGCACCGGGCGTTGCCGGCGGCGGAAGGCGCCGGCCGGGCCCACCGGCCGACCGGGACCGCGATCCGTCGCCCGGGTGGGCCGCCCGGCCCCGGCCAGGCGCGACGGCGCCCGAGTGGACGGACGACGGAAGCCGCGTCCGCGTCCGCTCGACCACCACCCCGAGGCCGCGCCGACGGCGACACCGCCCCGACGGCCACGGTCCCCAGTCGATCTACCGGAGGTAGGTCCGTGCTGGTCATGGCCGGCGAGGCCACCGGGTAAAGTGGCCGTCGTGCCGGCACAAGCGGGCGTCGACCGCCACCGGAAGGGACTGCATTGACACCGCCACCGGCCACCACGTCGGGCAAGTCGATCAACCGCTCGGCCACGGCTCTCCCGCTGCTCGCGGTGCTGGCGCTGGTCGCGGTCTGGGGGCGGGACCTGCCCGTCGCGGTCGAGGTCGTCGTGGTGCTCCTGCTGGCCGGCTCGGTGCTCGCCGCGGTGCACCATGCGGAGGTCGTCGCACACCGGGTCGGAGAGCCGTTCGGCTCGTTGATCCTGGCGGTCGCCGTGACCGTCATCGAGGTGGGCCTGATCATCACGCTCATGATCTCCGGAGGCCCGGGCACGGCGTCGCTGGCCCGGGACACGGTTTTCGCGGCTGTCATGATCACCTGCAACGGCATCGTCGGGCTGTCGCTGCTGGTGGCCACCGCGCGCGGCCGGGTGACGCCGTTCAACGCCGAGGGTACCGGCGCCGCGCTGGCCACCGTCCTCACCCTCGCCGTGCTCAGCCTCGTCCTGCCCACCTTCACCACCAGCACGCCGGGGCCGGAGTTCACCGGGGCCCAACTGGCGTTCGCCGCGGTGGCGTCGCTGGTCCTCTACGCCCTTTTCGTCGTGGTGCAGAACGTCCGCCACCGGGACTACTTCCTGCCGGTCGAGGACGCACCCGCCCAGCGGCGCCGCAAGCCCGTGCCGCCGCTCCCCGACGCCGACCCGGACGACACCGACCCGGACGACGACGAGCACGCGGCGGCGCCCTCCACGCGTACCACGCTGGCCAGCCTCGGGTTGCTCGTCGCCGCCCTCGTCGCGGTGGTCGGCCTGGCCAAGGTGGAGTCCACCACCATCGAGAACGCCGTCACCGGCGCCGGCCTGCCGCACGCGGTCGTCGGCGTGCTCATCGCCCTGCTGATCCTGCTGCCGGAGACCATCGCCGCGGCCCGCAACGCCCGCCGCAGGCGGGTCCAGATCAGCCTCAACCTCGCCCTCGGCTCCGCGATGGCCAGCATCGGCCTGACCATCCCGGCCATCGCGATCGCCTCGATCTGGCTCGACGGTCCACTCCTGCTCGGCCTCGGCCCGACCCAGATCGTGCTGCTGGCGCTGACCGCCGCCGTCAGCATCCTGACCGTGATGCCCGGCCGGGCGACGGTACTCCAGGGCGCCGTGCACGTCTCCGTCTGCGCCGCGTTCCTCTTCCTCGCCACCAACCCCTGAGGTGGGCCGGGTCCGCGCCTGGGTCGGGCGGAGCTGCGCGGCTCCGTTCTCGGCTGGTCAGTGCGGAGCCGGCTTGACCGCCCGGGTGGCGAAGTAGCCGGGCAGCCAGCCGGCGGTGGCGTCGGAGTGGTGCGGTGCCTCCGCGAACCCGACGACGACGAAGCCGGCGGCGAGCTGTCCGCCGATCTGCTCGGCCAGCGTGTGGCTGTACTCCAGCGGCGCGTCCGTACCCCAGAGCCGCTCACGCTCCTCCGCCGGGACGTGCGTGAGGTCGCTGTACGGCAGCCGGTGGCGTACCACCAGCTCGCCGCGCTGGTCCAACGCCTCGTGGTCGAAGAGGAAGACGTCGGGGTTGACGAAACCGCACAGCAGCGCGCCGCCGGGGCGCAACACCCGGAAGCACTCCCGCCACACCGGGGCGAGTTCGGGTACGAAGAGGTTCGAGACCGGATTGAAGACCAGGTCGAAGGAGGAGTCGGCGAAGACCGACAGGTCGCGCATGTCGCCGAGGACCGTCCGCAACTCCAGGCCGTCCCGGCCGGCCACCATCTCGTCCTGTTCGAGCTGGCGCGGTGAGTTGTCGAAGACGGTGACCCGGGCGCCGGCGGCGGCGAGCGTCGGGCCCTGCTGGCCGCCGCCGGAGGCGAGGCAGAGCACGTCCGCGCCCGCGAGGTCGGCCGGGAACCAGGCCCGGTCGACCGGCTGGTAGCCGATCAGTACGACGGACCAGTCCCCGGCCCGCGCGTGGGCGATGGTCTCCGCCGAGACCGGGCGGGACCATTCGTTGCCCTTTTCGACCTGCCGGTCCCAGGCGGCTCGGTTGTGCGTCACCGGGTCAGGGTTCATCGCCCCACGCTAGCGGCCGGGCCGTGGATCGCCGCCTGGTTTTCCGGGCACCCGTCTTGCGGCTCCGGCTGTCCACAGTCGACGGGACAGGCCGCCCCAGGGTCGGCCCGGGTCCCGGCTGCCCGACGCCGGCCGGCTCACCGTGCGGTGGGCGGACCGGTCAGACCGGGGGTAGCCCGGACGTGAGGTCGAGGGCCGTCGCGATGAGGGCGTGTGCGCGGGCGGTGAGCGCGGTGAGCAGGCCGTGGGCATGTTCGTCGCTGTGCCGGGCGGCGGCCTGGAGGGCGTGCAGGGCGCTGTCGAGCTGGTCGAGCTTGGCGTCGAGGTCCTCGGCCACGGGTTGACGCAGCGCCGCCGCGATCTCCTGCAACGGCACACCCTGCGCCTCCAGGGCACGGATCGTGGCGATCCGCTCGATCACCTCGGGGTGGTAGAGCCGGTAGTTCCCGCCGGAGCGGGCGGCGGGGGCGATGAGGTCCAGGCTGGTGTAGAAGTCGACGGTGCGCGGTGAGACGCCGGCCTGCGCGGCCACCTCCCCGATCCGCAACAAGGTCGCGTCGACGGTGCACCTCCTAGCCTCGTCCGGCGCTGTGGAAACTGTACAAGCGGCAGGCGGAACCGACCGGCGAAGGTCCCCGAAGGGCGCCGGCTCCGGGCGGCCTCCTCAGCCGCCCGACGGGGTCGAGTTCTCCGTCTCGGAGGACTTCGTCCCGGAGTTCTCCGTCCCGGACGACTTCGTCTCGGACGACTTCACGTAGGTGGGGTGCAGGTGCACGGGCTGCGCCGCGCTGCGCTGCTGCCGGGCCCGTACCCGCAGGTTGAGGAACTCGACGAAGATGGAGAACGCGATCGGGCCGTACACGTATCCCTTGGGGATGTGCTGGTCGAAGCCCTCGGCGATCAGGCTGGCGCCGATGAGTAGCAGGAACGACAGGGCCAGCATCTTGACCGTCGGATGCGTGTTGACGAACCGACTGACGGCGCCGGCCGAGACCAGCATGATCACCATCGCGACGACGACGGCCGCGACCATGATGAACAACTGGTCCACCATGCCGACCGCGGTGATCACCGAGTCGAGCGAGAAGACGATGTCGAGGACCAGGATCTGGGCGATCACGGCGGCGAACGAGGACGTGGCCCGGGCCGAGCGGCCGTGTTCCGCACCCTCCAGATGCTCGTGGATCTCATATGTCGCCTTGCCGAGCAGGAACAACCCACCCAGTAAGAGGATCAGGTCGCGGCCGGAGATCTCCTGCCCGAGAACCGTGAAGAGCGGTGCGGTCAGTCCGATCACCCAGGACAGTGAGGCGAGCAGCAGCAGCCGGGTGATCAGGGCCAGGGACAGGCCGATGGTGCGGGCCCGTGCCTGCTGGTGCTCGGGCAACCGGCCGGCCAGGATCGAGATGAACACCACGTTGTCGATGCCCAGTACGACCTCCAGCAGCAGCAGCGTCGCGAACGCCACCCACAGCTCGGGGCTGCTCAAGAACTCCATGTCACCCTCGACGTCTCGGCGTGCCGGCCCGGGGTTGCCAGCGGGTGCGAAAACCATACAGTGCCACGTCCTGCTGAAGGTGAGACGGGCACGGGTCGGGGCCGAGGCCCGCTCTCCCGGGATCCAGCGATGACAGAGTGTCATCGCTTAAGTACCTTCTGTGAGGTTTCGCGTAACCCGTCCCAATTTGTCTCGTTCTTCGGAGGTAAGGGCGGGACTCCGCGTCTGCCCTCCACCGGTACCGCGCCTGAAATTCCACGGGGGAAACGTGACGTCCATTCGGAGAACGCTGTCCATGCTGTCGGTGACACTGGTCGCCGCCGGCGCCGTACTGCACCTGCCGGCACCCGCCCTGGCCCAGCCGGGCTCCGCCAACGCCCGCGGGCTGGTGGTCGACCTCTCCGCCGACGTCGCCGGCATCGTGGTCATCGACGCGGACGCCACGATCGGCAGCGCGACCGCGCCGGCCGGTGGCGGCACCGACACCTCCACCCTGGTGGACATCTCACTGACCGGGGCGACCGGGGTGGCCGCCGACGGCACCGTCGAGGAGGTGACCGCCACCCGTGGCGCGACCGCCTCCTCCGCCTTCTCCAGCGTCAACGGCCTGAACCTGACGGTGCTCGGCATCGACGTGCTCGACGCCGGAGAGGCGAGCGCCACCGCCATCTGCCCACTGGTCGGCGCACAGACCGCCGGGACCACGCTCGCCGGCCTCTCGCTCTTCGGCACCGCCGTGGTCCTGACGGCGAACGGCCCGAGCGTGCAGGGCAGCGCCGGGGTGACCGTACCGGGACTGCTCGGTGCCACCCTCAACGCGACGCTGACCCGTACCGAGACCACCACCGCGGCCGGCGCGGCGGCGACCGCCATCCTGGCCACGCTCACCCTGACCGGAACCGTGCTCGGCGAGCCGGTGACCATCCCGGTCGGCACCGTGATCGTGGCCCAGGCAACCTGTGAACGCCCGCCGGCACCCGCGCCGCCGACCGCGTCCGCGATCGACCCGGACGCCGGGCCACAGTCCGGCGGCCAGACCGTCACCATCACCGGTACCGGCTTCGCGCCCGGCGAGACCACGGTCACCTTCGACGGAGTACCCGCCACCGGCGTCACGGTGGCACCCGGCGGCACCTCGCTGACCGCCGTCACCCCGGCGAACCCGGTCGGCCCCGCCGCCGTCGTGGTCACCACCCCCGGCGGCTCGGCCGCACCGCTCGACTACACCTACCTGGCCGACGGCAGCGACGCCGACATCACCGGCCTGACCCCGACCTCCGGCCCGACCAGCGGCGGCACCACCGTCACCATCACCGGCACCGGCCTGACCGGCGCCGTCGGGGTCGACTTCAACGGCCTGCCCGGCACCGACTTCACCATCGATCCCGCCGGGACGACGATCACCGTCGTCACCCCGCCGAACCCGGCCGGCCCGGCCCTGGTCGAGGTCGTCTTCCCGGCCGGCCGGGTCACCGCGCCGACCTTCAGCTACGTCGCACCGACGATCACCTCGATCGTTCCGAACACCGGCCCGAGCACCGGCGGCACCAGCGTGACGATCACCGGTACCGGCCTCACCGGAGCCACCGGGGTCACCTTCGGGGACAACCCCGGCACCGACCTGGTGGTCGACCCGAGCGGCACCTCGCTCACCGTCACCACCCCGCCCGGCGCACCCGGCCCGGTCGACGTCACCGTGCTGATCCCCGGGGCCGACGCGGTCGCTCCCAACGGATTCACCTACCAGGCGGTCGCACCGACCGCGTCCGCGATCGACCCGGACTCCGGGCCACAGTCCGGCGGCCAGACCGTCACCATCACCGGTACCGGCTTCGTTCCCGGTGACACCACCGTCACCTTCGACGGGGTGCCGGCGACCGACGTCACCGTCGCCCCCGGCGGTACCTCGCTGACCGCCGTCACCCCGGCCAACGCGGTCGGCCCGGCCGCCGTCGTGGTCAGCACACCGGGCGGCTCGGCGGCACCGCTCGACTACACCTACCTGGCCGACGGCAGCGACGCCGTGGTGACCGGGCTCGACCCGACGTCCGGCCCCACCACCGGCGGCACCACCGTCACCATCACCGGCACCGGCTTCACCGGAGCCACCGGGGTCACCTTCGACGGCGTCCCGGGGACCGGCTTCACCGTCAACCCGGCCGGGACGACGATCACCGTCGTCACCCCGCCGAACGCCGCCGGGCCGGCCGAGGTCGCCCTGACCTTCCCGGCCGGCACCGCCGACGCCGGCACCTTCGACTACGTCGGGCCGACGATCACCTCGGTGTCGCCGCCGACCGGGCCGAGCACCGGCGGAACCCGGGTGACGGTCACCGGTACCGGCCTGGGCGGGGCGACCGGTGTCAACTTCGGCGGCAACCCCGGCACCGACCTGGTGGTCGACCCGAGCGGTACCTCGCTCACCGTCACCGCCCCGCCCGGCACACCCGGCACGGTGGACGTGACGGTGCTGCTGCCCGGCGAGGACGCCGTCGCCGAGGACGGCTTCACCTACCAGGCCGTGGTACCGGTGATCGAGACGGTCGACCCGGGTCAGGGGCCCGCCACGGGCGGAACGGTCGTGACCGTCGGCGGCAGCGGCTTCGTACCGGGGCAGACGACGGTGACCATCTGCGGGCGTACCATCCCGGCGAGCGCCGTGACGGTCTCCCCGGACGGCACCTCGCTGACGTTCCGCACTCCGGCCTGCCCGACCGGGGACGCCGCGATCACCGTCGGCACGCCGGGCGGCGTCTCCAACACGCTTTTCTTCCGGTACGTCGGGGCGCTCCCCGTCACCGGTGATCCGGTGATCTCGCTGGTCGGGGTCAGCGCCGCCGTGACGGCTCTCGGGGTCGTCCTGCTGCTGCTCGGCCGCCGACGCCGCAGCGGGCACGCTGTCGGCTGAGCGGAGCCGGAGACGTCGCGGGCCCCGGGATGCAGCCATCCCGGGGCCCGCGTCGGGCTGCACCGGAATTCCTAACCGGGTAACGGCCGGCGGCATGCGCAGAGCGTGTCCTGTCCGGCGATTCCGCGCTCGGTGGTCCGCTCGGCGGTGTTCGGGCGCGGGGGGCGCTCAGGTCAGGGCGGAGGGCAGCGGGTCTTCGGCACCCGGAAGCGGGGCGTGCCCGGGGAGCCGGCCGCGCCGGTCGGCGGGAAGCGCCGGCAACCGGGTCGCCGTGGCGGGGACGACCTCGTCCTCGCCGATCCGGCCGAGCAGGTAGCGACTGGTGTCGTCGAGCCGCAGTATCCGGACCCCGGGCCGGTCGTGCAGCCAGCGTCGGACGGTGGCGGCGGCGTACCACCGGTTGATTCGGCGTACCGGTGCCAGACTCCGACCGAAGGAGAGCAGGACCGGCGGCGTGGCGTGCCAGACCGAGGCGCCGTCGAACTGGACGCGGAGCCGTCGACCGCGCAACCGGCGTGGCCGGTGCACCAGCAGGGTCCGCTGGTCGTGCGTTCGCTGCCCGGTGACTATCCGGAAGTAGTGCTCGGCGGCGCACTGGCCGTCGCCGGAGAGCACCGACCACGCCCGGGTGTCGCCGTCGGGCAGTACGCCGACGTCGCCGCGCAGTGCCGCGCCCAGCTCGCGCAGGCCCAGGGCCGTCGGACGACGGGCGAGCCCGCTGCCGAGATGGTCGGCCAGCAGCACGAGCCGGAACACCGCCAGTCGGTGCCGGGGCTCGGTCGACCGCAGGTAGCGGACCAGTCCGCCGATGCGGTGCCGGGTGCGTGTCGCGGTGCCGAGCAGCCGATCGGAGGCGCCCCGGCCGCGCGTGGCGACCGCCTCGGGGACCAGCCGGAGCCGGTGCCCGGCGTCCCACAGCGAGCGGGCGAGCATCAGGTCGTTCCCGTAGAGCGGAAAGCGTTCGTCGAGAATCCCGTCCGGCTCCAGCACCTGGCGGCGGAGTAGCAGGCAACCGGGGGTGCCGAACGGCCGGGCCCCGGACAGGTCGTCGGCCTCCGGCCGGGGCCGGTCGAGCGCCGAGCGGAAACCCGGGAGCCGACGTCGCGGGGTGCCGAGGGCGAGTACGGCGGGAAAGCTCGGCACCCAAAGGTGGTGCTGCCGCTGCGTGGCATCCGGGTGCAGACAACGCGGGCTGACTCCGGCGGCGTCGGCGCGGTCACGGAGAAAGCCGACCATGGTGTCCAGGGCGCCGGGGTGCAGTCTGACGGCGCTGGTGAGCAGCAGGATCAGCTCCCCGCCGGCCTGCCGGTACGCCTGGTTCACCGCCGCGGCGTGGCCGACGTTGCGCTCGTTGCGGATGAGCCGTACCCGTGG
The DNA here is from genome assembly GCF_003030385.1 of Plantactinospora sp. BB1. NCBI lineage: Bacteria > Bacillati > Actinomycetota > Actinomycetes > Micromonosporales > Micromonosporaceae > Plantactinospora > Plantactinospora sp. BB1. Next base: position 1,174,955 of record NZ_CP028159.1, read on the forward strand.
ATCCCCGGCCAGCAGCTCGGCGGACCCGTCCGTCGAGGCGTTGTCGACCGCGACCACCTCGATCGGGACGGCGTCGGTGCGGGCGGCCCAGAGCGCGTCGAGGCAGCGACGGGTCTCGTCCCGGCTGTTCCAGGTGACCAGCAGCACCGAGACGGTCGGGCCGCTCACGGCCGCCCCGCTGCCGCGATGGTCAGCACGCTCGGTCTGCCTGGTCCGGTGGTCGTCGAGCGTGGCACCACCCGTTTGCTCCGCACCGCAACGATTCTAATCGCGACAAATCTGGCATAAGTAACTAATCAAGTAAGCGGCCGATCGGGCTCGGTACTCGACGACGACAGCGCGGACGTCAGCCGAGGCGCTGCCGGATCGCCCGCAGGTAGGCGAGGTTGTCCCGGAGCCGGTCCTCCAACGGCAGGACCGTGGAGAAGTCCTCGACGGTCACCCACCCGTCGTAGCCGTGCCGGTGCAGCGCCCGCAGGTACGCCTCGACGTCGGCCTGCCCGTCGCGCAGCGTCGCCCACTCCTCGGTCCAGATCGACGAGCCGTCCGGGGTGTAGCCGGTACGGTGCCAGGCGGCATTCTTGACGTGCACGTGCGCGAGGTACGGGCCGAGCATCTGGAAGCCGGCGAGGTAGTCCTCCCGCCCCTCGACGACGAGGTTGCCGAGGTCGTGGATGACGCCGACGGCCGCCGGGTCGAGCCCGTCGACCAGCCGGATCGCGGCGGAGGCCGAGGCGACGACGGTGCGGTGGTGCAGCTCGACCAGGGCCGTGACGCCGTGCCGCGCGGCGCGTCCGGCCACCCACTCCAGGTCCCGACGGGTGGCGGCGAAGAGCTCCCGGTAGTCGGCCCGGGAGAGCGCCGGCATGGTCACCCGGACCCGTCCGGCGCCGAGCCGCGCGGTGGCGGCCAGCATCCGTTCGACGCCCGGCCGATCGTGGCACGGGACGTATCCCCCCAGGGCGGAGAAGTCCAGCCCCGCCTCCCGGGTGAGCCGGGCGATCGCCGGCAGGCTCTCCTCCAGCCCGGTCAGCGGCCAGGTCGCCCGGTTGCCGGCCCAGAAGCCGGGATCGGGGGCGTCGTCCTGGTCGGTGATCCGCCACTCGACACCGTCCCAGCCCTGATAGGCGAGGATCGCCGTCACCTCGGCCGGCGTCCACTCCGGGGTCGACGCGGTGAAGACCGAAAACCTCATCGCCGGCTCTCCCACTCCCGTTGCTCTCCCATCGACTCCGCCGACCACCCCGGCCGCTGCGCCGGCGCACCGGCGGGCTGGACGACCGAGGAGGCCAACGCCGACCCGGCCGGGCCGCCCACCGGCCCCGTCGTCACCGGTACGTCGTCGAAGGCTCCCCGGGCCACCTCGTCGACCGAGATCGGCCGGCCCAGCGTCGCGGCGAGATAGACCGCCCTGACCAGGGCCAGCGCGGCGAACCCGTCCTCGACCCGGATGCTCGGCAGGCGCCCGGCGTCGATCGCCGCGACGATGTCGGCGTACTGCCGCAGGTGACCGAGGACGAAACTGTCCGGCGGCTTCGCCGCGCCGCGCAGCTCCGCCGCCGGCAGCACCCCGGCCGCCTGGTTGCCCGGCTCGGCCGGTTCGTCCGGGCCGCTCGATCCGTCCGGGCCGGTCCCGTCGGCGGCGTGCAGATACTCCAACTGGTCGTCGTCGAGGACCGCCGAGCCACGGGTGCCGTGGATCTGGAGCCGGGCCGAGAGCCCCGGATAGGCACCGGTGCTGGCGTGCAGTACGGCGAGGGCGCCGGAGGCGAACCGGACGGTCGCCACCGCCACGTCCTCGACCTCGATGCGCTGGTGGGCGAGTCGGGAGGTGTACCCGAACACCTCGGTCGGCGGCCCGAGCAGCCAGCGCAGCAGGTCGACGGTGTGCACCGCCTGGTTCATCAGCGCGCCGCCGCCGTCCAGCGCCCAACTGCCGCGCCAGTCCGCCGAGTCGTAGTAGCGCTGGCTGCGCCACCAGGCGACGGAGGCGACCGCCGAGGTGATCCGGCCGAGCCGGCCCGCCGTCACCGCCCGGTGCACCGCGAGGCTGGCCGGGTCGAAGCGGTGCTGGCTGATCACCGAGCAGACGAGTCCCCGGGTCTCGGCCTCGGCGGCCAGCCGGGCGAGCCGCCGGGCCCGGGGCAGGGAGACGTCCAACGGCTTCTCGATCACGACGTGCCGGCCGGCGCCGAGCGCCTCCTCGGTGAGACCGGCGTGCGTACCGCTCGGGGTGCAGACCACGACCAGCCCGATCTCCTGCTTGGCGAGCGCGTCGGTCAGCGACTCGTACCGGGCCGGCGGCTCGGCGCCGCTCTCCGCCGCCACCCGCTCGGCGAGCGCGCGACCGGCCGGCGGCGCCGGGTCGACGACACAGCCGACCCGCAGCCGGGGGTGCCGGAGGATGGCGGCGGCGTGGTTGCGCCCGATGACACCGCCGCCGACGATGGCGACCGGGATCGGCGGAAGGCTCGCGCCCGGCTCCGCGCCGGCACCGGTACGTCTGGTCGTCACTTGACCCCTCCCGCCGTGAGTCCGCTGATCAGGTAGCGCTGGAAGACGAGGTAGAGCAGCACCACCGGGGCGGCGCAGACGAGCGCGGCGGCCATCAGCTGGCCGTACACCGGGATGGCCCCGCCCTCCTGGGTGGCGCCGAACACCTGCAACGCCACCGCCGCCGTGCGGGTCTCGGGGTTGGTCAGCACCGACGCGAAGAGCACGTCGTTCCAGCCGAGCAGCAGCGCGAAGATGCCGGCGACCACCAGGCCCGGCCAGCTCAGCGGCAGGATGACCCGGGTCAGCACCTGCCAGGCGGAGGCGCCGTCGACCCGGGCGGCCTCGTCCAGTTCCGGTGGCAGCCCGCGCAGGTAGGTCACCATGACCCAGGTGGAGAAGGGCAGCGCGAAGGTCAGGTAGGTGACGAACAGCGCCCACCGGGTGCCGATGACCGGGACCCCGAGCAGTTGCGCGGCGCTGGCGAAGAGCACGAAGACCGGCAACAGCATCAGGGTGCCCGGGATGCTCTGTAGGGCGAGCAGGCCGCGCAGGATGGCCAGCCGGCCCCGGAAGGCGTACCGGACCAGCACGTACGCGCTGCCGAGCGCGACGAACGCGCAGGCCGTGGCCACCGCACCGGCCACCAGCAGGCTGTTGACCAGTCCCCGGCCCAGCTCCACGGTCGACCAGATCCGCAGGTAGTTGCCGAGGTCGGGGCTGCTGGGCAGGAAGGAGCCCTCGGCCACCGAGAGGTCGGAGCTGACCGAGGCGAAGACCATGTAGAGCACCGGGGCGAGGACCACGACCAGCAGTACGGCGAGGACGAGTACCCGCAGCGGCGCCGGCAGCAGCCGGTGGACCGCGCCGCTGCCACCACCGGGGCGGCGCCGGGGCCCGGCGGTGCCACCGGGACGTCGTGTCGCGGCGACCGCGCCCCGGGTCGTCGTCTCCTCCCGGACCGTCATGCCCGGCTCCCCTCGGCCGCGCCGTCGGTGCCGACGTCGAGCCGGACCGCGCGCAGGTAGACGGCGAGCGGGACGGCGATCAGCACCAGGGAGAGCACCGCCATCGCCGCGCTGAGCCCGAACCGGAAGTTCTGGAAGCTCTCCACATAGGTAAGCACCGGCAGCACCTCCGCGTCCCGGGGGCTCGGCACGCCGAAGAGCACGAACGGCAGCGTGAAGTTGTTGATGTTGTGCAGGAACGCGATGATCACGGCGAGCGAGACCGGCCCCCGCAGGTGCGGGAAGATCACGTACCGCAGCTTGGTCCACCAGCCGGCCCCGTCGAGCGCGGCGGCCTCGTGCAGCACCGGATCGACCGCCTGGAGGCCGGCGAGGGCGAGCAGGTAGAGCAGCGGCCAGCTCGCCCAGATCTGCACCACCACCAGGGCCCAGAAGCTGCGCGGCCCGTTCAGCCACAGCCCGCCGTCGACGCCGAGCCGGGCCAGCATTGCGTTCGCCACCCCGTCGGGCTGGAGGATGATCCGCCAGACGGTGCCGACCACGAACGCCGGCAGGACGTACGGGACGAGGAAGAGCGAGCGGACGAGTCCCCGACCCCGGAACCGGTCCTGGCTGGCGAGTGCCGCGGCGACTCCGATCGGCAGGGTCAGCACGGTGACGAGCGCCGCGTACGAGGTGCTGAGCACGATGGCGTGCACCGCCCCGGAGGCGCGTACCGCCTCGGTGTAGTTGCCCAGCCCGACGAAGGGCGCCCGCACCCACTGCCGGAACGAGTACTGGTCGAGGTCGAGCAGGGAGATGTGCAGCGCCACCGCCAGCGGCACCACGACCACCAGGATGGTCAACACCGCCCCGGGTGCGAGCATCCACAGCGGACGGTGCCGCCGCACCCTGCGGTGTGGCGGGGCGGCTGCCGGCATCACTTCGCCTTGTCGAGCGCCGCCTGCGCGGACGACTGCGCCTGGGCCAGCAGGGTGTCGAGCCGGCCGTCGTCGACCCGGCCGGCCGAGAGCCCGGGTACGGACTGCACCACCACGTTGACCAGGGCCAACTGCACCTGGCTCCACGCCCCGCTGAACGGGGTCGCCACCGACCTCGCCGACGAGTCGACCATCGCGGCCAGTGCCGGGTCGGCCTGCAACGCCGCCGCCGCGCTCGCGTCGGTGGGCAGCTCGCCGAAGGTCTCGTAGTAGCGGCGCTGCTGCTCCGGGCTGGTCAGCAGCTTCACCAGCGCCAGGGCCAGGTCGCGGTGTCTGGTGTATTTGGCCACCACCAGGTTGTCCCCGGAGAGGATGCTGGTGGCGTCCTGCCCGCCGGCGGGCCGGGTGGTGGCGCCGGGCGGGACGGTCGGCATGACCGCGTAGCCGTACTTGCCGGCCACGGCGGAGGCGTCGAGGGTGACCTTGGAGGTCGCCGAGACCATCGGCAGGAAGGCGGCCTTTCCGGCGCCGAAGGCCGCGATCGCCTGGGCGTTCTTCCAGCCGACGGCGGCGGGGTCGACCACCTTGTCGGTCGCCAGCCAGCCGAGATACGTCTGGTAGGCGGTACGCACCACGGGGTCGTCGAGCCGGGCCCTGCCGTCGTCGACCAGCGGGTTACCCGCCTGGAGGCTCATCGCCCAGATGAACTTCCACGGGTCGTAGCTGTCGGCGTAGGCGACCGCCATCCCGTGACGGCCGCCGGTGGTGAGCCGCTTCGCCTGCTCACGCAGCCCGTCCCAGCTCTCCGCCGGCCTGTCGATCCCGGCCGCCGCCAGCAGTTCCCTGTTGTACGCCATCACGAACGGCCGGGTGGTGAACGGTACCCCCACCTCGTGGTCCCGGTCGGGGCCGGAGATGCCGAGCGTCGCCGGCAGGAACCGGTCCCGGCCGCCGAGCCTGGTCCAGTCGTCCGGGGTCAGTTCGAGGAACGCCCCGGTGGCGTAGACGGTGGGGGTGAAGGTGGTGCCGATCGCGTAGATGTCCGGGCCCTGCCCGGAGAGCACGGAGGTCTGAATCTTCGTCAGCTCGTCGTTGGGGGTGGCGAACGTTTCGAAGTTCACCTTCGCCCCGGACTCGCGCTCGAATGCGGCGGAGATGTCGCCGAACCATTTCCGCTGCTGTTCCGGATAGATGGTGTTGGCCCCGATGAGGACGTTGAGGGTCTCTCCCCCGCTGGTCGAGCCGCTGTCGGAACCACAGCCGGTCAACGTCGCGGCAAGGACGACCGCGCCGGACAGCGCGCCGAGGATTCTTTTCGCTGTCATGTTGCCTGCTCCTCGTGAGGAAATGCAGATAGCCGGAATGCGCCGCGACGGAAGCGGGCATTCAGGTATTTACATCGGCGACGGACTAGGGCGACCGTAACAGTCTGGCAATCTGGTGGCAATCGTTTGCCAACTTTTGCCACCTGTGCTTGTCTGTGCTCCGTGGACAGTCCTCGGCCAGCCAAGCGCAGCCGCCCGGTCACCATCACCGACATCGCCGCGCTCACCGGTGTGGCGCCGTCCACGGTCTCCCGGGCCCTCACCCGGCCCGGTCGGGTCAACCCGGTCACCCGGGAGCGGATCGAGGCGGCGGCCAGGCAGCTCAACTACGTACCGAACTCGCAGGCCCGGGCGTTGACCTCCGGCCGGACCCGGACGATCGCCGTACTCGTCTCCGGGGTGACCAACCCGTTCTACTTCGGCATCATCCGCGGCACCCAGCAGGAACTGAAGGCCGCCGGGTACGCGCACCTGCTGATCGACGTCGAGGACTCCGGCGAACTCGAAACCCAGATGCTGCACCGGATGCGGCAGTCCCTCGACGGCGCGATCCTGGCCGCGTCCCGGCTCTCCGAGCGGGAACTGATCGGCCTCGCCGCCGAGATACCCCTGGTCACCATCAACCGGGAGGCGCGCGGGGTGCCGAGCGTCGTGATCGACACCCCGGCCGGGATCGGTCAGGCGGTCGAGCACCTGATCTCGCTCGGGCACCGCGACATCGTCTACGTCTCCGGCCCGGAACGCTCCTGGCCCAGCGAGGCCCGCTGGCAGGCCATGCGGGCCACCGCCGCCGGTCACGGCCTCCAGGTACGCCGGGTCGGGCCCTTCCCGCCGGAACGGCCCTCCGGGTCCGCCGCCGCCGACGCCGTGGTCAACACCCGGGCCACCGCCTGCATCGCCTTCAACGACCTGCTCGCCATCGGCATGCTCACCCGGCTGCGTGACCGGGGCGTCCGGGTACCCGAGGACCTCAGCGTGGTCGGCTGCGACGACATCTTCGGCGCCGACTTCTGCAACCCGCCGCTGACCACCCTGACCGCCCCGATCGACCAGGCCGGTCGGGTCGCGGTGGCCATGCTGCTCTCCCGGCTCGCCGAGCGGAGCACCCCGCACCCGCCACGCCGCTCGGTGGTGCTCCCCACCCACCTCACCGTCCGGCAGTCCACCGGACCGGCCCCGACCGAGGCCGGCCGGCCCTGACCGAGGCCGGCCGGCCCTGACACCGGCCGGCGCGGGTCGCGGTACCGGATGCCAGTCGGGATCGGCATGATGTGTGGTGCGGGCGACGACAGGTCCGTGTGCCGGGTGCGTTTCCCGGCCGCCCCTCCCCCGGCTGTCGTGGTTCGGGGGCGTTCCGGCCGGTCGCTTCAGGCGGAGCCGGACCAGACGACGGAACGAGGGGTGAGCGTCGGTGTTCGAGACGGCGGGCCGCTCCCGGTGGGGGCGGGCGGGTGAGCGGATCGTCGACTGGCTCCGGGTGCCGAGCGTCCGGCGGGCCGTACTGGTGACCGCGGTACTCACCGGCTGCTTCGTCTGGGTCATGGTCGTGGTCGGATTCTCCTTCGCCCTGGTCGAGCGCGGCGCCCGGCACTGGTGGCTGATGCTCCCCTTCGGCCTGCTCGTCCCGCTGGTCGCGCTGGCCGCCGTACGCGCCGTCCCGACCGTCGCCCGGTCCAGCAGCCGGCCGCACGGGGCGGTCCGGCCCTCGGCGGCGCCGTCCGTCCGGCACGACGGATCCGCTCCGGCCGGGGAGACCTCCGTGCCGCCGGCCGGTGGCGACGCCGCCGAGGCGCCGGCAACCGGACCGGTACCGCCGGACGGCTCGTCCCGCCGGCTGCCGGTGGAGCCGCTGAGCCAGCGGGAACTTCAGGTGCTGGCCCAGTTGGCCGCCGGCCGCTCCAACCGGGAGATCGCCAACGCGCTGTACGTCGCGCCCGGCACCGTCAAGGCACACCTCAACCGCATCTTCCGCAAGCTGGAGGCGGCGAGCCGGCTCCAGGCGGTCCTGCACGCCCGCCAGGCGGGCCTGCTGGACCGGGTCGACGACGGAATAAACCCCCGCTGAACCCCCGGCATGGCCATTTGGCAGACGCGGTCCAGACCGTCGGCTGCCTAGCGTCGGGCCCCTGCGTTCGATCCCACCGGAGCACGGTCCGCCGAGGCGGATCGCGACCGCTCCGAGTGACCGGAAGACGAGGAGCCCGCCACCACCATGAGACGCGATGCCGAGCCGAGCCAGCCCCCCGCACGCCCGCCGGAGACCTCCGGACGCGCCGCCGCCGTCGTCGTCGGGTCGGCGCCACCACCCGGGCACGGGACGGGAGGACCGCGATGAGGACGGTCACCCCCGTCGGGAGTACCCGGAAATGGCTGCCCCCGCTCGCGCTGGCCGTGGCGTTCGTCGCCGTCGTCGAGGGACTCTCCCTGGTGGAGTTCCTTCCGGTCCCGGTCGCGCTGCTCGTCGCGCTCGGCTGGGGGGTCGGGATCGGCCTGCTCGCCACCTGGCTGCGCGGCAGGGCGACGCTGGCCGCCTGGCTGGAGGACGGCCTCGTCGCCCTCGGCGTCGTGACGATGGCGCTGTTCGCCTTCGGCGGTGCGGCCGGACTCCTGATGCTCGACGCCGCACTGGAGAGCCCCACGCTGACCGGGCAGACCCTGGTGCTGATGTTCCTGCCGAGCATCCCGGTCGCGATCCTCGGGAACGTCCCGACCGAACTGGTCGTCATTCCGATGCTGCTCGTCCTCGGCTGGCGACCGGGAAGGCGGCGGATCCTCGTCGTCGTCGCCGCGGCGCTGTACTTCGTACACCGGGTCTGGACCTATCTGGTCTTCTCCTCCGCCCGGCTGGACTTCGCCGAGACGGAGCGCTCCACGACGCCGCTGACCGAGGCGGAACGCGAGCGGCTCGGCTCGGCCCTGCACGTCGACGACCCTCGCTGGATACTCAACCTGGTCATCTTCGCGGTCTTCCTGCTGGCCGCGCACTTCTCCCGGGTACGGGAAGCGCGAGCCCCGGCCCGGTCCGTCGGGTCGTAGCGGGACTGGTCGCCGCTGGTCGGGCTGGCCCGGCCAGCGGCGCCCTGCAACAGGAGTTCGACGCCGGATCGTCGATGTCACGACACCTGTAGATAGACCGACTTCACTGTAGTCAGTAGCTTTTCACTGCTGCCCGCTATCGGTCCATCTCGGAGGTCCGGCATGTCCAGGCGATTGACCGCGCTCCTCGTGGGCGCCCTCGTCGTATCCGGTCAGGGGGTCGGCACCGGCGCACATGCCGACGGTCCCCCGGCCGGCACCGTCGACCTTCCGATGGTCGCGCCCGAGGCCCCCAACCTGGCCGGCCAGGGACAACTGGCGGTGACCCTGGTCAGCACCGCCACCGTGGACGCCAGCCGGATCGACCCCGGAACGGTACGGCTCGGCCCGGCCGGGTCGGTCGACAACGGCGGCGCCACGGTCGCCCGCTGGGTCGGCGGCGGCTTCCTCAGCACCGTGACCGACGTGAACGCCGACGGCCGGCCGGATCTGCGGCTCTTCTTCGACAAGGAGGTGCTGCGGAGCACCGGGCAGCTCGGCGCCGACAGCACCGCGCTGACCGTCACCGGTCGACTCCCCGACGGCCGGTCGGTACGCGGCTCGGACGGCGTGGCGCCCGCCGTCGTACTCGAGGTCAAGTTCGCGGAGACGGCGGCGGTACGCGGCACGGACCGCGCCCTGCGCAGCGAGCGGGGTCGCGACCTCGCCCCGGTCCGGACCGTCCTGGACCGGCACCGCGCCGTCGAACTCAGCCCGCTGCTGCCGGCGCAGACACTGGCCAGGCTCGCCGGCCCGGCGGCGACGGCGCGAGCCCGCTCCGGCCGGGCCGTTCCGGACATGGCCTCCTGGTATCACCTGACCCTGCCCGCCGGGGCGGACGTGTCGGCGGCACTGCGCGACCTGCGGGCCCTGCCCGACGTGGCGTACGCCTATCCGGCGCCGGAGCCGGCACCACCGCCCGCCACCCCCGACTTCACCTCGATGCAGGGCTACCAGCGGCCGGCGCCGCAGGGCGTCGACGCCGACCACGCCCGGCAGGACCCCCGGGCCCGGGGCGCGGGGATCCGGATCGTCGACCTGGAATACGACTGGAACCCCTTCCACGAGGACCTTCAACTCGACTGGTCCAGCGACCTCGGCGGCACCCAGTTCCCCCGCAACACCAGCTTCGCCGACGAGCACGGCACGGCGGTCTTCGGCGAACTCGTGGCCCGGGAGAACGGCTACGGGGTGACCGGTGGCGTACCGGACGCCGAGATGTTCGGCATCTCGCCGATGCAGCGGCTCAGCAGTGGCCAGACCAGCTACCGGCCGGCGGCAGCGCTGTCGCACCTCGCCCAGTTCCTCCGGCCCGGCGACGCGGTGCTGATCGAGCAGCAGACCTCCGGCCCGAACGGCGGCACCCGGTACGTGCCGGCCGAGTGGGTGCAGTCGGTCTTCGACGCGACGGTGCTGCTCACCCGGCTCGGTGCGGTGGTGGTGGCGACCGGCGGCAACGGGGGCGAGAACCTCGACGCTCCGGAGTTCCAGGGCCGGTTCGACCGGTCGGTACGCGACTCCGGCGCCATCATGGTCGGCGCCGGTTCGTCGACGAACCGGTCCCGGCTGAACTTCTCGGTCTACGGCTCCCGGCTCGACCTCCAGGGCTGGGGGCAGAACATCACCACCACCGGCAGCAACGGCAACCTCCAGGGCGGCACCAGCCCGGCGAACCGCGACATCCGCTACACCCGGTCGTTCGGCGGCACCTCCGGCGCCGGGCCGATCGTCACCGGTGCGGTGGTGGCGATCCAGTCCTACCTGAAGGCGACCGGCCGACCGGTGCTGACCGCCACGGCGGTGAGCAGCCTGTTGAAGAGCACCGGCACACCGCAGGGCGGCGACACCACCCAGCGGATCGGGCCGCTGCCTGACCTGCGGGCCGCCCTCGGGGCCGTCCCGGTGTCGACGGCGGCCTCGACCACTGCGGCCGGCTGAGCGCCGTCGACCCCGGGCGGCAGGCGGGGTCAGGCCCGGTGGACCGTCGGCACCATCTCGACCGGCCGGGCCGGCTGGCCCGGCTCGGCGCAGAGCCGGGCCAGGTGCGCGATGATCTTTTCCGGGTCGTCGAACGGATCCAGCGCCGCGACCTCGGCGGGGCTGAGTGCCGGAACGGGTACGTGCGAGATCAGCGGATGCCGGGGCCGGACGTCGGCCTCGGCGGCGCCGAAGAGGTCCTCGTGCAGCTTCTCGCCGGGTCGCAGTCCGGTGTAGACGATGGCGGGCGGGTCGGGGACCTGCGCCGCGAGTCGCCGGGCGAGGTCGTCGATCCGGACCGGCTCGCCCATGTCGAGCACCAGCGCCTCGCCGTCGTTCCCGATCGCGGCGGCCTGGAGGACCAGCTGCACCGCCTCCTGCACGCTCATCAGATAGCGGGTGACGTCCGGATGGGTGACGGTGATCGGCAGTCCCGCCTCGATCTGCGCCCGGAAGGCGGTGACCACCGACCCCCGGCTGCTCAGCACGTTGCCGAACCGCACGCTGAGGAACGTACCGGGTGAGTTGGCCGCGGCGTGCGCGGTCAGGCGTTCGGTGATCCGTTTGGAGTACCCGAGCACGCTGACCGGGTCCGCCGCCTTGTCGGTGGAGATGTTCACGAACCGGCCCACGTCCCGGGCCGCGTTGAGGACGGCCAGGGTGCCCCAGACGTTGGTCTTGACCGCCTCGCCGGGGTGCCGCTGCAACAGGGTCAGGTGCTTGAGCGCGGCGCAGTGGAAGATGACGTCGGGGCGGCGGGCCCGGACGATCCGGTCGATCCCCTCGGCGTCGCGCAGGTCGGCGAGGATCAGTTCCGGCCCGTCCAGCATGGCCCGACCCGAGAGCGAGAGTTGCAGGCCGTGCAGGGCCGACTCGTCCCGGTCCAGCATCATCAGCTCGCCGGGGTCGGCCCGCAGGATCTGCCGGCACAGCTCGGAGCCGATCGAACCGCCGGCACCGGTCACCAGCACCCGCCGGCCGGTCAGCACGGCCTCCGGCCGGCCGAGTTCGGTGACCACCTGCCGGCGGCCCAACAGGTCGTCGATCCGCACGTCGCGGACGTCCGTCACGCTGATCCGGTGGTCGACCAGTTCCCGGATCGGCGGCATGATCTTGAATGCCGCCCCGGCGGCCAGGGTGCCGGCCCGGACCGTACGGACCAGCTCCGCGTCGGCGTTCGCGACGGAGAAGATCACCGTACCGGCGCCGGTCCGGGTCACCGCCGTCGCGATGTCGCCCCGGCCGCCGTGGGTTCGCACGCCGTCCACCCGCAGGTGGCGCTTGTCGGGATCGTCGTCGAGGAGCCCGACCGGCAGGTACCGGCCGTCCGGATCGGTGAGCATCGCCCGGAGCAGCCGCTGGCCGGCGAGCCCGGCTCCGAAGATCAGCACCCGGGTGGCGGAACCCGCGCCGGGGCGCAGCGAGCGGTCCAGCCGGTACCGGTGTCCGGCCCGGACGGCGAACATCAGCAGCAGGGCCAGCGCACCACCCACCACGGGAGCGCTGGCCGGCAGTGGACGGTCGTCCATCGGCAGCAGCGCGCCGAGCAGCACCAGGGCGGTACCGGTCGCGACGGCGGTCAGGGTGCGGGCCTCCTGGAGGCTGCCGTCCGGATGCCGGGCCCAGTACCTGCCGCAGAGCCCGGCGAGTACGGCGTGGATGGCGGCCGCGAGCAGGGCGGCACCGAGTACGCTGCCCAGCCGGCCGGCGGTGAGGTCGAACTCGTACCTGGTCCAGGCGGCGCAGGTCATCCCCAGGATCCAGCCGGCGGCGTCCACCGCCGGCAGTGGTACGGCGTGCCACCGGCGTACCGGTCGGGACCGGCCTACCGGTTCGGACCGGTACGGGTCCTCGGTGGGCTGCATCTGGGCTCCTCGCTGCGGAAAGGCGACCGACCCGCACCCGTCGGACGAAGGCCCCGACCGGGCAGTAAGCGGGCAATCTGCTACAAATCTCTTATCCGATGCTCCGGAGGTCGCGGGTGGGGTTCGGAGCTTTCCATCCCAAAGGTCCGGTTCTTCGCCTCCGCGACAGGTTCAGCCACCCGTACCGAGGTTCAAAAGCGACAAACGCGGTAAAGTTGGCACTGGTCGGACCAGAGCCGGCACGGCTGGGCCGCGACAGCGAGGAATGCCAGTGAAGGTGATCGTCTCCACCGAATCCCGCTTCGTCCGCACCCCGGACGGGGCGGTCTGGACCAACGGCGGTCCGACCCGGCGATTCTTCGCCCGATACCTCTCCGGCTTCGACCAGGTCCGGGTGCTGGCCCGGGTCGCCGAGGTGACCGCGCCGCCGGACGACGCCCACCGGGTGGACGGCGACGGCGTCTCGATCTGCCCGGTGCCGTACTACGTCGGCCCCCGGCAGTACCTGCGCCGCCGGGCAGCCGTACTCCGCGCCGTCCGGCAGGCCGCCGCCAGCGCCGACGCGGTGATCGTCCGGGCCCCCTCGCCGATCGGCACCCTGCTGGTCTCGGCCCGCCGACGGATCGGCTCGCCGTACGCGATCGAGGTGGTGGGAGACCCCTTCGACGTCTTCGCTCCCGGGGTGGTCGAGCACCCGCTGCGCCCGCTGCTGCGCCGCCGGTACATGGCGGCGATGCGGCAGCACTGCGCCACCGCGACCGGGGTGGCGTACGTGACCGAGGCGTACCTCCAGGCCCGCTATCCGGCCGCCCCCGGCGCCGTCACCGCCAACTACTCCAGCGTCGACCTTCCGGCCGAGGCCTACGTGCCCGCGCCGCGCGGCGTCGAACGCTGCCGCGACGCCCACACGCTCATCTCGGTCGGCTCGCTGGAGCAGATGTACAAGGGGATCGACACCCTGATCCGGGCACTTCCCCGGCTCGCCGCGGCCGGCACGCCGGTCCGGCTGGTGCACCTCGGCGACGGCCGGTACCGGCCCCGGCTGGAACGGCTCGCCGCCGACCTCGGCGTACGCCGGCAGGTGCACTTCGCCGGCACGATCAGCGCCGCCGCCGAGGTACGCCGGCAACTCGACGCCGCCGACCTCTTCGTCATGCCGTCCCGCACGGAGGGGCTGCCGAAGGCCCTCATCGAGGCGATGGCCCGGGGACTGCCCGCCGTCGCCACCTCGGTCGGCGGCATCCCCGAGCTGCTGCCCCCGGAGGACATGGTGGCCGCGGACGACGTCGCCGGCCTCGCCCGGCTGATCGGCGCGCACCTGACGCAGCCCGACCGGATGTCGACCGCCTCGGCCCGCAACCTCGCCCGGTCCCGGGACTACCTGGACGAGGAACTCACCCGCCGCCGCGACGGGTTCTACCGCGAGGTCCGGGACGCCGTCGTCCTCGGCGCCTCGGCCGGCCGCTGAGCGGCGGCGCCCACCGGCCCGGCCTTCGCCCGCAGCACCGTGGTGGCGAAGAGCACCGCCAGGCCCACCGGCGCGAAGCGGGTGAGCAGGACGATGGTGATGTTGTCCAGGTCGCTGGTGAGCATGAGCACGGACGCCAGGCACAACGACGGCGCCAGGATCCTGGGTGCCAGCCGGTCACCGTCCCGGGCCCGCAGGTAGAGCGAGGTGACCCCGCGGATCAGCAGGCCCAGCACCAGGAACGAGGCGACGGCGCCGGCCGGACCGAAGTTCAGCATCGCCTCCCCGGCGATGCCGTAGACCCGGCTGACCCACCGTCCCGACTCGTAGTCGAACGCCCCCGGACCGGCGATCACCTCGGTACCGAAGTCGATTTTGCTCGGCACCCGTTCCGGCAGCACCGCCCGGGGAACCACCGTCGTCAGGTCGCCGAGATAGGACACGCCGTAGCCGAGTTCACCGACGCCGGAGCGCTTGCGGTCCAGCAGTACCGCCTGGATGTCGGCCCGGGCCAGGTCGCCCAGGAGCAGCGTGGGCACGTCCCGGCCGGTCTCGGCGGAGAGCTGCGTGACGCTGCGCCCACTGCGCACGGCGTCGACCGCCTGGGTACCGCCGCTCTTGTAGATCCCGTACAGGTACATGAAGCAGACGAAGAAGAGCGCGACGATCGCCAGCGCCTTGCGGGAGACCTGGACGACCAGCAGGTGCACCAGGATCAGGCCGAGGAGCACCGGCCAGACCGTGTTGCTCCGGCTGCCGCGCAGGCCACCGACCAGGAACTGCACGACCGCCAGCCCGACCAGCAGCAGCGCCACCACGCCGGGACGGCCGACGAGGGTACGACGCCAGCGCAGCAGTACGAGCAGGAAGGTCAGCAGCGGGAACGACTCGGCCAGGATCAGCAGCCAGCCCGTCCCGGAGAGGACGCCCCGCTCACCGGTCATCGCGGTCAGATATCCGCTGAATCCGCCGAACATGGCGATCTCGACGCCGAACGCCAGCACCCCGAGCGCCACGGCGACGGCCACGACCCGCACCAGCCGCTTCTCGTCCACCCGGAACCGTCCGCCCCCGGCCCGGCGCCGGTACGCCGGCAGCACCAGGACGATCCGGTAGAGCAGCAACCCGATGCAGTTCAGTACGGCCATCGCGCCGAGCGCGTCCCGCCAGCTCGTCGGCGGCTGCACAGTCGCCGGCCAGTAGTCGAGCATGACGTGCAGCAGCGGGGCCAGGAAGAAGAAGTGGAAGCCCAGCAGACCGAGCATCGCCCGCGGGTCGAAGACGTCCAGTCGACGGCGCAGCCAGGCCGCCACGTCCACGCCGACCAGCACCCCGCAGGCGGCGACCGGGACGACGAACGGATGCCAGAGCAGCGGCTCGACGGCCAGCAGTACGGCGGTGATCGTCCCCACCAGGGCAGCGGCGAGCAGCAGGTCGCCCTGGAGGTCGGCGGCGGCCCGCCGCACGCCGCCCGGCATCACCGGGACCACGACGTCCGGCACCGCCGGACCGCCGCCGGAGCGCCGGGACGACGGCCGGAGCCGGCCCGTCCCCGCGACCCGCGCCGGCTCACGACGGTCCACCGCTCGGTTCGGGTTCCGCCGCGCGACCGCGCGACGGCGGGACGAGCGCGGACGGCGCCGGCCGGGACGCGTAGACGTAGTACGGGATCCACGGCCGGGGGTCCCGGGGACGGGTCCGGATGGAGTACCCGGCCGCGTTCAACAGCGCGGTGACCTCGTCGAAGGTGCGCTGCCAGCCCCGCCCCGGCAGGTCCGCCAGGAAGTCGTGGCAGGAGACCACGAGGTGGCGTACCCGGTCCAGCGCCCCGGTCGAGCCGGCCAGCACGGCCGCCTCCGCCCCCTCGATGTTCATCTTGAGCAGGTCGACCCGCCGCACGTCGAGCGTCGTCAGGATCTCCTCCAGGGTCCGCCCGGGCACCAGCACCCCGGCGGCCGGGTCCGAGGTCAGCCCGTTGCGGATGTGCAGCTCCGGATCGTCCTCGATGAGCACCGGCCCCGGCCGGCCGACCACCGCGCACTGCAGCGTCGTCACGTTGGTCAGCCCGTTCTCCGCCACGGTGCGGGTCAGGCAGCGGAAGGTGCGGGGATGCGCCTCGATGCTGACCACCCGACCTTCCGGACCGACCAGCCGGGAGAAGAGCCGCACCTCGCCGCCGACCCCGGCACCGATGTCCAGCACGGTGTCGCCCGGCTGCGGCCGGTAGTCGTGCAGGAAGACGTCGGTGGTCATCCGGTCCTGCATCGCCGGTGTCGGGCCACCGACCCGGGTGTTCACCAGCACCCCGTCGCGGTACCGGTGGATCCAGTCGCCGTCGTCGTGGCGCAGCACGCAGCGGCCACGCGCGCGGACCGACAGGTAGCCGGAGCCGATCAGCGCGGTCAGCCGGGGGTCCAGCCCGGTCCGGACGATCCCGCCCAGCCGACTCCGCAGGCTCATCGCCGCGGCCCCGGCTCGGCCGGCCCGGCGGACGCCCCGACGTGGTCGCGGTACCACTCGAAGGTCCGGCGGACACCCTCCTCCAGCGGCACCTCCGGCTCGAAGCCGGTCAGCCGGCGCAGCAGGCCGAGGTCGGGGCAGCGCCGGGCGACCGAGTCGGCCGGGGCGGGCAGCGCGGCCAGCGCGGTGTCGACCCGGGCCACCCGCAGCACCAGCTTGGCCAGGTCCGCGATGTTGGTCTCCTCGGTGTCGTTGCCGATGTTGACCACGCCGGGTGCCTCCGGCAGCCGCATCAGCCGCAGCACCGCCTCGACCGCGTCGTCGACGTGGCAGAAGGCCCGCGACTGGTCGGCGCCCCAGACCCGGAACGGGTTCTCCGCACCGAGCGCCCGCAGCACCATCTCCGGGATGACGTGGTCGGCACCCATCCGGGGGCCGTAGACGTTGTGGAAGCGGCCGATCACCAGGTGGCAGCCCTTCGCGGCGGCGCCGTGCAGCAGGGCGGCCTCGCCGAGCAGCTTGCTGATCCCGTACGCGAACCGGGGCGCGGCCACGTTCGGCACGAGTACCGGCACCCGCTCGTCGGTCGGCACCGGCACCACGCTGGCGGTCACCCCGCCGGCGTAGACCTCGCTGGTGGAGCTGAAGAAGACCCGGTCACCGGGGGTCAGCCAGTCCAGCAGGTGCAGTGCGGTCAACGTGTTCACCCGGACCACCCGGCTCGGGTCGGCCGCCACGTTGCGTACCCCGACGACCGCCGCCAGCAGGTAGATCTGGTCGTACCCGTGCGGCAGGGCGGCCCAGGCCGAGGGGCGGGTCAGGTCGGCCGAGACGACCTCGACGCCGGCCGAGGAGACCACCTCGGCCAACTCGTCGTCCCAGCGGCCCCGGGAGAAGTCGTCCACACAGGTCACCTCGTGGCCCTCGGCGACGAGCCGGCGGGTCAGGTGCAGTCCGATGAACCCGGCACCGCCGAGCACGAGAGCGCGGCTCATGCCGGCACCGTCGGCAGCGTCCGGGCGCCGGCCTGTCCGCGCGCCGGCCGGTAACCGATCCCCGCGTACCGGACACCGGCGGCGACGAGGGCCGCCTCGTCGAGGATCCGCCACGAGTCGTAGACCACCGCCGGACGGACCTCGCCGAGCAGCTTCTCGACCTGGATGGCGCAGTAGTCCGGGTGGTCGGTGAGCACCAGCACGGCGTCGGAGTTCCGGAACGCCTCGTCCAGGCTGACCGGCTCGCCGCCGTGCCGCCGGATGACCTCGGGCGGGACCAGCGCGTCGTGCCCGGAGACGGTCAGCCCGGCGGCCTGGAAGATCGGCATCATGGTGTCGATCGGAGCGCCGCGCATGTCGTCGGTGGGCGGCCAGCCCTTGTACGCCCAGCCCAGCACGGCCAACCGGGCACCGGCGGTCTCTCCCCGCTCCTGGCGGAGCAGCTCCACCACCGTCTCGGCCACGTGTCCGGGCAGCCGTTCGTTGAGCCGGCGCGCGGCGGCGACCAGGAAGGGCGGCGCGTCCCCGGCGCTCTCCACCATCAGGTACGGGTCCTTGGAGAGGCAGCCGCCGCCGACGTACCCGGGCCGGGCGAGGTCGGGGCGCGGATAGTCGAGGTTGGCGGCCCGGATCACCTCCAGCGGGTCGAGCCCGTGCCGCTCGGCGACCAGGGCGACCTCGTTGCCGTAGGCGTAGATCAGGTCGGTGTGGCAGTTGTTCGAGAGCTTGACCAGTTCGGCCGCCTCCAGGCTGGAGACCGGCACGATCTGCCGGGCGATCCCGGCGAAGAGGTCCTGGCCGGCCCGCAGGCTCTGCTCGTCGAGCCCGCCGACCACCTGTGGCAGTTCGACGAGTTCGCGCAGCGCCTGCCCCTGGATGGTGCGTTCCGGCGCCATCACCAGGCGGGCGGTCCCCCAGCTCCGGGTCAGCGCCGGCAGCACCACCCGGCGGCAGGTCCCGACCGGCACGGTGCTGCGCACCACCACCAGCGTCTCCGGCGCGCAGGTGCGGGCGACGTCGGCGGCCGCCCGGGCCAGGTTCGTCAGGTCGGGTCGGTGGCTGTGCGGGTCGACCGGGGTGGAGACGCAGATGATGACGGCGTCGACCTCGGGATCCAGTTCGGTCCGCAGGCTGAGCGAGTCGCCTACCGCGGCACCGAGGATCCGTTCCAGGCCGGGCTCGAAGAGGTGCAGCCGGCCGCGCCGCAGCGACTCCAGCACCTCGGGGTTCGCGTCCACGCCGCAGACCCGGTAGCCCCGCTCGGCCAGGACCGCGCTGAGCGTCAGCCCGACGTAACCGAGTCCTACGACGCCGATTCTTGGATACACGCCGACTCCTTTGGCTGTGCTGGCGGGGTGACGGACGGGACCACGCCCCGGTCCGGGAGCTGGATGCCGGCGGTGGCGTACCACAGCGCCGAGACGGAGGCCGGCAGGTCGTAGCTGGGCCGCCAGCCGAGCAGGTCGGCGGCGGCGCGGATGTCGGCACACGCCCAGCCGACCCCGCCCGACCGGGAGGTGCCGGGCGGGCCCGCCTCCTCCTCGATCCGGCCGGTGAAACCGGCGGCCCGGGCCAGCAGCTGCACCGCGGTCCGGGTCGGCACGGCACGACCGCTGCCGATGTTGAAGATTCGTTGCGGCAGGGCCCGGATCCGTACCGCGGCCCGGACCGCGAGCGCCACGTCCCGGACGTCGACGAAGTCGCGGTGGGCGTCGAGGCTGCCCAGCACGATCCGGTCCTCGCCCCGGGCCAGCGCCTGGCGCAGCAGTAGAGCGGCGCGGCCGAGGACGTTGCCGGTGGGCAGGCCGGGGCCGACCGGGTTGAAGACCCGCAGCACCACCCCGTCGACCCGGCCGGCCCGGCAGGCCAGCTCGACGAGCCGGGTACCGGCCAGGTGGCTGACGCCGTACGCCCCGATCGGGCGGGTGGCGGCGGATTCGTCGGCCGCCTCACCCGGCGGGATCGGGCCGTACTCGCCGGCCGAGCCGATCCGGACGAGCCGGGCGCCCGGCGCGCCGGCGGCGACCGCCTCGCCGAGTTTCGCCGTCACCAGCGTGTTGGCCAGGACGAGTTGGTCGTCGGTGCCGTCCAGCGCGCCCGTACAGTTGACGACCGCGTCCGGCGCGACCGCCCGGACCAGTCGGGTCAGCTCCCGGAGTTCGACGGTGCCGAGGTCGCAGTCGGCGCGTCCCGGGCAGCGCAGTTCGGCGTCGGGGGCGAGTACGGCCCGGACCTGCCGCCCGACGAACCCCGACGCCCCGAAGAGCAGTACGGTGCTCACACCGGCTCCGGCACGGTCGAGGGCAGCAGCAGCGGCCGGAGCATCTCGAACGACCGGTTGGCCTCGTCGTAGTCCTCGGGCCGGCCGATGTCCAGCCAGTAGCCGTCGAAGTCGTAGCTGGCCGGCAGCCGCTCCTGGGCGATCAGGTCGAGCATGAGCTGGTCGAACCCGAAGGCGAGTCCGGCCGGGTAGGACTCGATCGCGGCGGCGGAGAGGCCGTAGACGCCCATGCTGACCCGGTAGTCGAGGGTGGGCTTCTCCTCGAACCGCACCACCCGGCCGTGTTCGGTGGCGAGCACCCCGAAGTCGATTTTGACGGTACGCCGGAACGTGGCGACGGTGAGCGGGGCGCCGGAGTCGGCGTGCACCCGCAGCAGGTCGGCGTAGTCCAGGTCGGTGAGGATGTCGCCGTTCATCACGAGGAAGTGCTCCGGCAGCCGGTCGCGCATCATGAACAGCGGGCCGACCGTCGACAGCGGGACGTGTTCCTCCAGGTATTCCACCTCGATGCCGAACCGGGAGCCGTCCCCGACGAAGGCCCGGACCAGCGAACCCAGGTGGTTGATCGCCAGTGTCGCCCGGGTGAAGCCCCGCGCGGCGAGCTGCCGCAGCACGATCTCGAGTACGGCGTAGCTGTCCCCGATCGGCACCAGCGGCTTGGGCAGTGCCGTCGTGTACGGCCGCAGCCGGACACCCTTGCCGCCCGCCATGATCACTACATGCATGTCGCCCCCTGTCCACCCGTCGCGCCCTGAGCCGGCACCAGCACCGGTGCCGCCGGGGCGACACCCCGACCGCCGGCGAGTTCGATCTCGAACCAGGCCACCGTCGAGCGGAGCCCGTCGGGCAGCGGTGCCGGCTCGACGCCGGGAAAGAGTTCGCGGAGCAGCGCGCCGTCCGCCTGGGAATGCCGCACGTCGCCCGGACGCGGCGCGGCGACCTGTCGGGGGATCGGCCGGCCGAGCACCGTCTCCAGGGCCGCGACCAGGTCACGCAGGCTGGTCCGGGTCTCGAAGGCGAGGTTGACCGGCTGGTCGTGCCGCACGCCGCGCCGGACGGCGTCGAGCAGGACGGCGGAGACCGTGTCCACGTGGGTGAAGTCGCGGGACTGGTTGCCGTCGCCGTAGAAGACCACGGGTTCGCCGGAGAGTGCCGCGTGGACGAACCGGGGGATCACCGCGGCGTACGGGTGGTCGTGCCGCTGCCGGGGCCCGTACACGTTGAAGAACCGGAAGGCGAGCGCGGCGATCCCGTACGACGCCTGGTAGGCCAGCGTGTACGCCTCGGTGGCGAGCTTGCTCGCCGCGTACGGGCTCAGCGGCCTGGTCCAGTCCAACTCGTTCTTGGGCAGTCCCGGGTTCGCCCCGTAGACCGATGAGGAGGAGGCGACGACGACGTGGCCGACCTCGTGCCGGCGGGCCGCCTCCAGCACCAGCACCGTTCCGGTGGCGTTGGCGGCGTGCGAGTCGAGCGGGTACCGCACCGAGCGCGGCACGCTGGGCAGGGCCGCCAGGTGCACGACGGCGTCCCGGCCGGCCATCGCCCGGTCCAGCGCCGCCTGGTCCAGGATGGACGCCTCGACGAGTTCGACGTCCCGGTCGCGCAGGTTGCCGGCCCGGCCGGTGGAGAGGTCGTCGATGACCCGCACGTCGGTGATCGCCGGATCGGCCAGCGCGGACTCGACCAGGTTGGACCCGATGAATCCGGCTCCGCCGGTCACGAGAAGTCGCATCGCACGGCCCCCTCCCTATCCACCGGCGCGGCACCGCTGGACGGGTGCGCTCGGTCTCCGGCTCCCGGACGGAGGGGTGAGGTACCGGGAGCGGCAGTGTTGACGACGTCAGGCTACCGTCGCTATTAACCCTTTACGGTGATTTTGAGCATGTTTATACTATTTTCTGGCTGCTCGGCTGCTCGTCGTACCAGCCGCCACCGCAACAGTGTCCAGGCTCCGACGGAGAGTGCCGCGTACAACACGCAGCAGGCCAGCGCCGCGCCGGCCAGCCCGAGCAGCGAAACCAGCGAGGTGTACGCCAGCACCGCCAGCACGCAGCCCGCCGCACCCAGCAGCCCGGCCGTACCCATCCAGCCGCCACCGAGCAGTCCCCGGCTCGCCACCTCGAACGGCGCCAGGATCACCCCCGCGCCGAGCAGGGCGGGCAGCAGGAACCGCACCGGGGCGAACTCCGGACCGAAGACCGGGACGACCAGCACCCAGCCGGCCACCGCCACCGGCACGCTGAACGCGGCCGCCCAGCGGACCGCCCGCCAGGCGGCACGCCGGACGAAGTCCAGGCCACGGCCCGCCGCCACCTCCCGGAGCGCGAGCTGCCCCATCGCGGCCGGCACCAGGGCGGGCAGTCCACTGATCGTCACCGCCAGCGAGTAGACGGCGACGTCGGCCGGGCCGGCGACCGCACCGAGCACGTAGCGGTCCAGCCGCATCACCACCACCAGCCCCAGGGTCATGCCCAGGGCGCGCACCCCGGCGCCGGGCAGCTCGACGAGGCGGCGCCACGGCAGCGACGGGAGCGCGAAGAGCCCGGCAGCGCGCAGGCGTACGGCCTGCCAGCCGCCGGCCACCGCCATCAGCAGACCCTGACCGAGCAGCAGCGCCCACGCCGTACGGTCCAGGGCGGCCGCGCCGACGACGCCCAGCGCACCGGCCAACGCCACCAGCGCCGCCCAACCGCTGCCGGCGCGGAACCGGCCACCCGCGTACCAGGCGTCGGGCAGCTGGGTGAGCGCCACCTGACCGGCGGCGTTGACGAAGACGCCGACCAGCAGTGCCGGTCCGGCCAGTTCGGGACCGATCAGCGGGGCGGAGAGGGCGCAGAGCAGCACGGCGAGCACCCCGGCGGCGCCGGCCGACAGCACCGTCCACCAGGCGAACGAGGCGACCAGGAGCTGCCGCCCGACGGCGTCGGCGCCGGGGATCCGCGACCGCAGCGCCGACCCGGTGCCCATCCCGACCAGCAGCGCGGCGACGCTGCCGAAGGTCACCCCGAGCACCATCAGGCCCCGGTCGTGCGGGCCGAGCAGCCAGGTCGCCACCACCGCACCGCCGGCCACCAGCGCGGCGCGCAGCGCGCCGAAACCGGTCAGCCCGACCAGCGGCGAGGAGCGCAGCCGGTTCAGCGGGCCCACATCCGGGTCCACTCGGCCACCGCGCGCGGCAGCACGAAGGGTGAACCGAGCAGGCTGCGCCGGATCCGGTGCCGCTGCGTCGCGGAGGTCTCCGCGAGATCCAGCGCGACCCGGGCCCACCGCTCGGGCCCGGCGGCGAGCGGCAGCAGCGTGACACCCTCCACCTGGGCACCGACCTCGCGCAGGCACGCCAGGTCGCTGGCCAGCACCGGCAGGCCGAGGGCCAGCGCCTCGAGCACCACGCCGGGCAACCCCTCCCGGCGGGACGGCAGCACGAAGACGTCGGCCGCGGCCAGCACCTCGGTCACCTCGTCGACCTCGCCGGCCAGCACGATCCCGGGCTCTTCCGGGAACTCCGGGTAGACCGAGGTGAGATCGACGACCCCGCCCGGGCCGGCCAGCAGCAGCGTGCTGTCCGGACGGATCCGGCGGGCGGCGCGGAGGAGTTCGACCAGGTACGGCCGGTTCTTCGCCTCGGCCGCCCGACCGAGGTGCAGCAGTACCGGCGTCTCCGGCGCGATGCCCCAGCGGCGCCGGGCGGCGGCCCGGTCGGCGCCGGCCAGCCGGGCGACGTCCACACTGTTGTAGAGCACCCGGTAACGGCGGTCGCCGGGGCGGGGCCCGGCGAACGCGAGGGCCGCTTCGGTCACCCCGACCACGTCGGTGCTGACTTGGCGCAGCAGGAGCCGCAACCCGGCCCGGCGCAGCCGGCGGCCCGGCCGGTCGGCCCGGCCGTCGCCCTCGCTCCACATCCGGGCCACCCGGACCGGTACGCCGAGCACCCGGGCCACGCCGAGCACGACGGCGCTGCTGAGGCTGACGTGCGCGACGACGACGTCCGGGCGCAGGGTCCGCAGGCAGTGCCAGAGCCTGGGCAGGAAGAGCCGCGCGGGCCGGAGTGGACACTGCCTGACCTGTGCGCCGGCGACCCGGAACAGGTGGGCGAGGCTGCCCTCCGTGCCGCCCAGCGTGACGAAGGTCTGCGCGAACTCGTCGGCGGGCACCGCACGGCAGATGTCCAGGGAGACCGTCTCGGCGCCACCCCGGTCCAGGGAACCGACGACGTGCGCCACCCGCACTGTCACTGCGGCCCCTCCTGGTCCCGGCGAGCACACCGGCGTCGAACCGATCGGACGCGACGCGCCCCAGTTTTGTCCATCTTAGCATGGAAGACGCATATACGTCCGTTATGGTCCAACGGTAGCTTGAGGAGGCCGCCGGTGGACAGCATCTCCGTGACCAACGAACGTGCCGGGTCGGCGCGGCTGCGGATCGTCGTGGTGTTGAAGACCAACACCGGCGGTCTCTGGACCGTCCCGCAGGTCGAGGCGCTCCGGGCGCGCGGCCACGACGTGCGGATCGTCCTCCCGCCCGGCCAGGGCCGGCTGACGGCGGAACTCGCGGCCCGGGGCTTTGCGGTGGTTCCCTCCCCCTTCGACTTCCGGTTCCGGCCGGCGCCCGGCGTACTCCGGGCACTGTGGCGGCTGCGCCGGCTGCTGCGCGACCTCCGGCCCGACGTCGTCCACTACCACCTGTACGCCTCGGCGATGGCCATCCGGCTCGCCGCCGCCGGACTGGGAGTCCGCAAGGTCCACATGGTCGCCGGACCGCTCTTCCTCGAATCGCCGATCATCCGGCGGGTCGAGCGACTCCTGTGGCGGATGGACGATCTCGTCGTCTGCGGCACCGAGTTCACCTCCCGGCTCTACGGGCGACTCGGCTGCCCACCGGGCCGGCGGCCGGTGGTGACCTACGGGGTGGACACCGAACGGTTCAGCGTCGACCACCTGCTGCGCGAGCGCGGCCAGCCCACGCACCGGCCGGCACACGCGGAGCTGCGCAGGAAGGTCCGCGCGGACCTCGGGGTGGCCGAGGACGTGCTGCTGGTCGTCATGGTCGCCTTCGTCTACCCGCCGCGCCACCTGGTCCACCGGGGCCGGGGCATCAAGGGCCACGACGTCCTGCTGACGGCCTGGGACCGGTTCCACGCCCGCCACCCCCGCTCCCACCTGCTGCTGGTCGGCGGCGGATGGAACCAGGCCGGCCGGGCGCACCGGGCCGAGCTGATCCGGCGCTTCCGGGTGACCGAGCGCGCCGACGTCACCTGGACCGATTCGGTCACCGAGGTCCGTGAGGTGTACGCCGCCGCCGACCTGAGCGTCAGCCCGTCGCTCTCCGAGGGGCACGGCGCGGTCGTCGAGGCCAGCGCGATGGGGGTACCGAGCATCGTCAGCGACGCCGGAGGACTCCCCGAGACCGTCGACGAGTACGCCGGCTGGGTGGTACCGGCCGACGACGCCGCCGCACTCGAGGCGGCACTCGACACCGCCGGGCAGGAGTTCCGGGCCGGACGCCTGCCGGCCCGGGGTACCAACGCCCGGCGCCGCGCCGTGGCACTCTTCGACAGCGCGGCCGCCGCCACCCGGCTCGCCGCGATCATCGAACAATCCGTCGCGGCCGGGTCTGCCCCCGAGGTCAGGTCAGCAGTTCCCCGTTGACCCGGCGCGGAATGCCCAGCGGGTTGGCCGCCCGCAACGCCGCCGGCAGCAGCTCGTCGGGCATCCCCTGGTAGGCGACGGGACGCAGGAAACGGCGCACCGCCGTCACCCCGACCGAGGTGTGCAGCGAGCCGGTGGTGGCCGGCCACGGCCCGCCGTGCTGCATCGCCCAGGTCACCGCGACCCCGGTCGGCCAGCCGTTCCAGATCACCCGGCCGGCCCGCCGGGCCGCGAGGTCGACCACCCGGGCCGCCACCGGGTCGTCGGCGCCCTCGCCGTGCACGGTGGCGGTCAGCGCGCCGGGTACGACGTTCAGCGCCGCCAGCAACTCCGCCTCGTCGGCGTACTCCACCAGCAGGGCGGCCGGGCCGAAGCACTCCTCCAGCAGCCGCTCGGCCTGCCGGACGAGGTCACCGGCCGAGACCGCCAGCAGTTGGGCACCGGCCCGGTATCCGGGCTCGTCGACCGGGGCGGGCGGGACGATCGTCCGCACCCCGGGCACCTCGGCCAGGGCGGCGGCCCCCTCCTGGTACGCGTCGCGGATCCGGGCGTTCAGCAGCGGGCCGAGCGACGCCGCGCCGACCGCCTTGCCGAGTACCCCCTCCAGCTGGTGGCCGGCGGGCAGGAAGAGCAGCCCCGGCTTGGTGCAGAACTGTCCCGAGCCGAGGGTGACCGAGCCGACGAACGCCTCGGCGATCGTGTTGCCCCGGGCGGCCAGCGCCGCCGGGGTGACCACGGTCGGGTTCAGCGAGCCGAGTTCGCCGTAGAACGGAATCGGGTCGGGGCGGCCGGCGGCGAGGTCGGCCAGCGCCCGGCCACCGGTGGCGGAGCCGGTGAAGGAGCCGGCCGCGATCGCCGGATGGGTGATCAGGGCCCGGCCGGCCTCCATCCCCCGGACCACCGCGAAGGTGCCGACCGGGGCACCCCTCTCGGCGAGCGCGTTGGCGACCAGCGCGCCGCAGAGGTCGGAGAGTCCGGGGTGGCCCGGATGGGCCTTCACCACCACCGGGCAGCCGGCGGCCAGCGCGCTGGCCGTGTCGCCGCCCGGCACCGAGAAGGCGAGCGGGAAGTTCGACGCCGCGTAGACCGCGACCGGGCCGACCGGGACCAGCATCCGGCGCAGGTCCGGTCGGGGCGCCGGCAGCGCGTCCGGATCGGGCAGGTCGATCACCGCCTCCAGGAACGACCCCTCGGCCACCGCGTCGGCGAACATCTCCAACTGCACCCGGGTCCGGGTCAGCTCGCTGTGCAGCCGGGCCGTGCCGAGACCGGTCTCGGCGTCGCCGAGGGCGACGATCTCGTCCCGGGAGCCCTCCAGCGCGCCGCCGATCCGGCGGAGCAGGTCCGCGCGGGTGGTCAGCGGCAGTGCCGCGTACGCGGGTGCGGCGGCGGCCGCCAGCCGGCAGACCGCGTCCAGTCCGTCGGTACCGGTGTGCGGCACCGGATGACCGGTCGGCGCGCCGGTGTAGGGGTTCATCGGCTGGTCGGTGTCCATGCCAGTCTCCGTCGGTCCAGTGTGGGTCACGGGGCGAGTACCAGTTTCCGCAGCGTGCTGTCGAGGGTGGCGGCGTCCACCCCGCCGGGCCAGCCCCGCAGCAGCGTGCCGCCCTTGGCGACGACGACCACCGCCGGGGGTTCCCGGACCGCGTACGCCCGCGCTATGCGCTGGTCACCGTCGACCAGTACCGGATATTCCACCCGGTGCCGGCGCAGGTACTCCTGGAGGGCGTCCGGGTCGTCCTCGCCGGCCACCCCGACGAAGACCACCCGGTCGCGGTGCTCGCGGGCCAGTTCGCCGAGGGCGTCCTGCCGTCCGGCGCAGGTGTTGCACCAGGAGCTGAAGAAGGTCAGCACCACCGGCCGGTCGGCCCACAGCTCCGCCACCGCCAGCGCGCTGCCGTCGGTCAGCGTACCCGTGACCTTCGGGGCGCCCGGCAGGTCGGTCGGCGCCGGTCGCAGCGCCAGGTCGCTCGGCACCGGGCCGGGCAGTCCGGCGGCACCGCCGGCCACCGGCGGGGTCGGCTCGGGGTCCGCGCCGTCACCGGTGCAGCCGGTGGCGAGCACCGCGACCGTCACGGCGACCCCGACCAGCGCGGCGAGCCGGCCCCGGCGCGGCCGACCGGCCCGGTGCGACGCGGCGACGGTGGGCTCGGCGGCTTTCCGGGCGGTCACGACGGCACCACCGCGACCAGCGCGGGCCCCTCGCTGTCGTCCCTGGTCAGCGGGATCGGCCGGCGGTCGTCGACGATCAGCCGGTACGCGTCCCGGTCGGCCACCGAGACCGGGACGGCGAACTCGCAGTACGTCGGGATGCGCGGCACCTCCAGGTCCTCGGCGAAGGTCCGGACCGACGTGCCGGGCGGCAGTTCGCCCTCGGCCAGGGTCTCGCCGTCGCCGTCCACCACCCGGTAGGCCGCCCTGTTGTGGAAGTGGGTGTACGGCCCGGTGCCGGCGCACTCGACGCCCTCGGGCCGGATGTTGATGTCCCGGACCAGCACCCGGACGGTCATCGCGGCCCGTGGCTCCTCGTCGTCGCCGCACCCGGTCAGCGGTGCGAGCAGCAGCAGCGGCAGTACCGCCAGCAGGTGGCGGTAGCGGACCCGCCGCATCTTTCCTCCGGGATGGTCGGAGCGAGGTGCCCGGGGGGCGGTGCGGGGTGCACCACCTCCCGGGCGTCCCGCCGGGCGCGTCAGGACTTCTGGACGCGGCACTGCTTGGTGACGGTCTTCGTCGGGTCGCTCTCCGAGGTGGCGGTGAGCTTGACGACGCCGGTCTGGGTGGCCGACGGGGTCGCCCCCACCGAGACCCGGACCGGGGTGGACTTGCCGAACCCGGCCGTGGCCAGCGCGTTCGGCACCTCGACCCGCCAGCCCTTGCCGTTCACCTCCGCGGTGAGCCGGTAGACGTCCGACTTGAGGTAGGCCGTCGCGTTCTCCGGGTGCGCCTGGCCGCCGGCCGCGTACGCCCCGGTGTTGGTCAGGGTGAACGAGCAGGTGACGCCCCGGTTGGTCGGCCGGGTCGCGGTGGTCACCTCGCCGGCCGAGAGCGCCACGCCGTGGCTGCTCGGTCCGGCGCCGTCGAGCGAGCGCACCGCCACCGTGTACGACAGCACGCCGTCGCCGTTGCGCTTCAGGTCGAGGACGTAGAAGTGCAGCCGGTTGGCCTCGTCCACGTACTCGTACTCGCTGCCCGACCGGGTGCCGGCGTGGAACAGCGCGTCGGAGAGCTGCCGGTAGTCCCCCATGGTGATCTTCTGCGGGGTGCCGTCCGGCTGGTAGAAGTCGATCATGTCGATGTCCTGCGGGTTGGCGTCGACCACCCAGACGAAGGGAGCGCTGTCGGCGTTCTTCGTCTTGGAGAGCAGCACGCCGCTGTCCGGGGTGAACGAGTCCGCACCCATCCGGTCCACGACCTCGACGGTGTAGTTGTTGAAGCTGCCGCCGTCGCAGAGCGGGTCGGTGCTGGTGTCGCAGGCCGGCGACCGGTCCCGGTTCATCGCGATGTTGATCCCGGTGAGCCCCTTCGGACCGGCGTCCACCGCCCGGGCGGTCACCGTCGCCACCACCATCCCGGAGGTGGCCAGCGCCTCCCGGCTCAGCCGCAGCAGGTGCTCCTCACCGAGCAGACCGATCTTCATCTTGTCCCGGACGGTGTGCAGCGAACCCATCGAACCGCCGTTCACCGGCGGGATCTGCCACCGGGTGTGCGGACCGCCGGGCCCGTTGAACGAGCCGCGCGACATCATGCTCCAGATGCCGGTGTACGCCCGCCGCAACGGTGTGCCGTACGGGTTGTTGTAGTTGTCGCCGATGCTGAGCAGGTGGCTCAGTTCGTGCGCGTACACGCCCATGCCGGAGCTCTCGGCCTGGGTCGAGGAGCCGCCACCGGCGTTCGGCCAGATGGTCGAGGCCGCCTTCCAGGAGGTCCACTCGACATACCGGGTACGCGCGTAGTTCGGCAGGTTCGGGTCCGGCGGACCCCAGGCGTCCGGCACGTCCTCCTTGGTCTGGAACATCATCTGGCCGAACTCCTGCCAGGTGGACGACTCGTCCTGCCCGGCGGAGAGGATGAAGACCAGCTCGAACGAGTCGGCCACCTCGTCGCCGACCGCCGCCCGCCAGGCGCCCAGCCCGTCGGTCCGGATGTTCTTGGCACACTGCTCGCCGCTCGGGCAGGCGCCCGGGTTGAAGCCGTTGTCGATGCCGTACTGGTAGGACTTCGCCGGCATCTCGTACGGGCCGAAGCCGGTCAGGTCCACCCCGTACCGGCCGTTGGAGTCCTGCATCCAGTACTCGTGCAGGGTGTGGCCCTTGTTCAGCTCGTTGGGCTTGTTCAGGAAGTCGGTGTAGAAGCCCGCGACCTGGTCGCGCGGGATGTTCGCCGCCGTCGACTGGGGGTTGCCGAAGACCGTCGACCGGGGCCGCTGGGTGACCACGAACGGCTGGTCCGGATAGTCGAGGGTGACCAGAGCGATCTTGAAGTTGCGGACCGAGCCGGCCACGGTCGGGTCGGCCCAGTTCGTGTTCGGCGGCGTGACGTAGTCGTCCCAGGTCATGCCGTC
The DNA here is from genome assembly GCF_003030385.1 of Plantactinospora sp. BB1. NCBI lineage: Bacteria > Bacillati > Actinomycetota > Actinomycetes > Micromonosporales > Micromonosporaceae > Plantactinospora > Plantactinospora sp. BB1. The sequence goes on from NZ_CP028159.1 coordinate 1,204,988, forward strand.
CGGGTTCTCCCAGGACTGCGGGTCGAGCACGTCGAACGGGCCGGTGCCGCCGGCCGGGTTGCCCGGTGCGGCCGAGGCCGGCGTCGTGGCGACACCGGCGACCAGTGCCGCCGCGAGCGTCGCCGCCAGCGCCGACCGCCACGCGGTGCGTCTGGTGGACAGTAGGTGCATCCAGTCACCTCTCGTTCTCCCTGGGTGCGCCGACGGCGCTCCACTGCGGTGCGCGGGACACCCTCCCCGTGCTGGTGGCACCGGTTGGGCTCCTCTCCCGACACCTCCGGCCCGATCATCCATGATCACGCGACGCGAATCTATGCGGCCCGATCCGCGACGTCACCCTACAGATGTCGTCGGGTGCCCCGACCGGTTCCGACACCTGCCGAAGCCGTCCGCCCGGACCGGCCGAATCGGACGGTCCGGGACCGGCGGGTCAGATCCGGAAGCCCTCCGGGAACGGATCCTCCGGGTCGAGCAGGTACTGCGCGGTACCGGTGATCCAGGCCCGGCCGGTGACCGTCGGTACCACCGCCGGCAGCTCGCCGACCGTGGTGGTGCCGACCAGCCGGCCGGTGAACCGGGTCCCGATCACCGACTCGTTGACGAACGGCGTCTCCAGCCCGAGCAGGCCACGCGCGTGCCGCTGGGCCATCCGGGCCGAGGTGCCGGTGCCGCACGGTGACCGGTCCACCCAGCCGGGGTGGATCACCACCGCGTTGCGGGCATCCGCGCCGTCGGTGCCGTCCTGCACCACCTGGACGTGCCGGCAGTCGTCGATCGCCGGGATCGTGGGGTGCCGGGGCGGCGCCTGCTCGTTGATCGCATCCATGATCCGCAGCCCGCGCGCGATCAGCTCCGGCACCGCCGCCGGCTCGACCGGCAGCCCCAGGTCGGCGGCGTCCACGATGGCGTAGAAGTTGCCGCCGAAGGCCATGTCGTAGCGGATGGTGCCGATCTCCCCGCCCACCTCGACCTTCCGGTCGGCGGCGAGCAGGAACGACGGCACGTTCCGCAGCGTCACCCCGGTCGCCCGGCCGTCCCGGACCGCGACGTCCACGCTGACCAGCCCGGCCGGGGTGTCCAGCCGGATCGTGGTGACCGGCTCGATGACCGGCACCATGCCGGTCTCCACCAGCACGGTGGCCACCCCGATGGTGCCGTGCCCACACATCGGCAGGCAGCCGGAGACCTCGATGAACAGCACCCCGACGTCGGCGTCCGGCCGGGTCGGCGGCTGGAGGATCGCCCCGGACATCGCCGAGTGGCCGCGCGGCTCGCACATCAGCAGCCGGCGCAGCCCGTCCCGGTCCCGCTCGAAGAGCCGCTTGCGCTCCAGCATGGTGTCGCCGGGCAGCACCCCGACACCGCCGGTGATCACCCGGGTCGGCATCCCCTCGGTGTGCGAGTCGACGGCATGCAGGACCAGCCGGCTACGCATCGGCGTCGGCCTTCAACGCCCGCTCCATCTCCTTGGTCACCTGGATCCGGGCCGGCTCGGCGAGGGCGCCCCGGGGTGGCCGGCACGGGCCGCCGTACCGGCCGGCCAGCTCCATGCCGAGCTTGATGGCCTGGACGAACTCCGGCTTCGAGTCCCAGCCGAAGATCGGGTGCAGCTCGGTGTAGAGCGGCAGCGCCGCCGCCAGGTCGCCGGCCCGGCACAGCTCGTAGAGGCGTACCGAGAGCCGGGGCAGCGCGTTCGGGAAGCCGGCGATCCAGCCGGTCGCCCCACAGACCACCAGCTCCAGCAGTACGTCGTCGGCGCCGGCCAGTACGTCCAGGTGCGGGACGAGGTCGCGGATGCGGTGCAGCCGGCGTACGTCCCCGCTGAACTCCTTCACCGCCACCACTCCGTCGGTCTCGGCGACCGCCGCCAGCAGTCCCGGGGTGAGGTCCACCTTGGTGTCGAACGGGTTGTTGTACGCCACCACCGGCAGCCCGACCGCGGCCACCTCCCGGTAGTGCGCGAGCACGTCCACGTCCCGGGCCGCGTAGGTGTTCGGCGGCAGCGCCAGTACGGCGTGCGCGCCGGCCGCGAGCGCCTGCTCGGCCCAGTGCCGGGACTGCCGGCTGCCGTACCCGCCGACGCCGGGGACCACCGAGAAGCCGGCCGGGGCCGCCTCGACGGTGGCGCGGACCACGTCGGCCCGTTCCGCGTCGGAGAGGTTCTGGTACTCCCCCAGCGAACCGCACGGGGTCACGCCGTGACAGCCCTCCTCGGCCAGCCACCGGACGTGCTCCTGCAACCGGTCGAAGTCGACGGAGAGGTCGTCGCGGAACGGGGTGGGGATGGCGACGACGACACCCTGCCATGGTTTGCGAGCTGTCACTGGGCTGGTCCTTCCTCGGCGACGGCACCCAGGGGTACCGGCATGACGATCTGACGCTTGGCGAAGTCTTCGAGCGGCTGGTCCCGGCCGGAGGCGGCGGCGAGCAGGCAGGCGGCGGCCCGGCCGCAGACCCGGCCCTGGCACAGCCCCATCCCGACCCGGGTGACGAGCTTCAGCGCGCGGACGTCGTCCAGGCCGTACCGGGCCACGTCGGCGCGGAGCCGGCCGGCGGTGACCTCCTCGCACCGGCAGACCACGGTCTCGTCGCGCAGCCAGCCGGTCCAGCCGTCCGGCACCCGGTGCACCCGGTGCATCGCGGCGGCGAAGCGGCGCTGCCGGGCGCTGCGGCGTACGACCGGCGCGGCGGCCCGGGCCAGCCCGGCGTCGTCGAGCAGCCCCAGCCGGTGCGCGGCGGCGAGTCCGGCCAGCCGCCCCTCGTCGACGGCGAGGTCGGCACCGCCGATCCCGGTCGCCTCGCCGGCCACCAGCACCCCCGGTACCCCGCTACGGCCCAGCTCGTCCACGGCGACCACCAGGCTGCCGTCAGCCGGGTCGGTCCGGGTGGCACAGCCGAGCGCGACGGCGAGGTCCACCGACGGGGTGAAGCCGTGTCCGACGCAGACCGCGTCGACCGGCACGCTCCGGGTCACCTCGCCGGCCCGCCAGTCGGCGTCCACCCGGCGCACCGTGGCGCGCAGCCCGGTGCCCTCCTCCACCACCTCGGTCACCGCCTGGCCGCGCCAGAGCGGTATCCGGTGCCGGCGCAGCGCGCCGAGGTACCGGGCCGCCTCGGCGAGCTTGCCCGGCGCCCCGGCGACCGCCAACGGGTGCCGGTACCAGCGGCGCAGCGGAGCCGCCTCGACCACCCCGGCGACCTCGGCACCGGCCGCGGCCAGCCCGGCGGCGACGACGAGCAGGAACGGGCCGGTACCGGCGAGGAGTACCCGCCGGCCGACCAGTACGCCCTGCCCCTTGGCGAGCGCCTGGGCGGCCCCGGCGGTGACCACGCCGGGCAGGTCCCAGCCGGGGAAGGGCAGCACCCGGTCGTACCCGCCGGGGGCCAGCACCACGACGGGCGCCGCCAGGGTGGTCGGCCCGGCCGGGCCGGAGAGCCGCAGCGTCGCCCCACCGTCGGCACCGGCCGGTTCGGCGGACCAGACCTGGTCTCCGGAGCGGACGGTGATCCGAGGATGGGTGCCGGCCCGGCGCAGCAGGTCGGCGAAGCGGGCCGGATGCCGGGCCGGCCGGACACCTCGCACGGTCGGCTGGCGCAGGTACTGCCCGCCGGGCCGCTGGCCCAGGTCGACCACGGTGACCTCGGCACCGGCCTCCGCCGCCGCGAACGCGGCGGCGAGTCCGGCCGGACCGGCGCCGACCACGGCCAGCCGGCCGGTTCCGCCGCCGGTCATCGGACTCCCTCTCCGGCACGCAACCCGGACGGGTCCCCCGGCTCCGCGCCGGTCTCCACCACGTCGCCGGGCTCGGCCGGGCGCAGGCAGGCCCGCACACCCGGCTCGCCGTTGCAGACGACCAGGCAGTCGAAGCAGATCCCGATGCCGCAGAAGACGCCGCGCGGCCGGCCGGCGAACCGGGTCCGCCGGGTGCTCCGGCGACCGGCGGCGAGCAGCGCCGCCGCCAGCGTCTGGCCGGCGCGCACCGGTACCTCCCCGCCGTCGACGGTGATCGTGAAGCCGTCCGGACCGCCGGCCCGGCCGTCGGCGGGTTCAGGCGGCGGCACCGGCGGTCTCCACATCGGACGAGAAGCGGGCCGGGGCGAACGGGTCCAGCGGCAGGTCGGGCGGCTCACCGGTCACCACCTGGGCGACCAGGTGCCCGGTGGCCGGCGCCAGCCCGATCCCGGCGCCCTCGTGCCCGTGCGCGTGCACCAGCCCGGGGACGCGCGGGTCGGCGCCGATCACCGGCAGGTGGTCCGGGGAGAACGGCCGGAAACCGTGGTAGACCCGCATCGCCCGGACCGCCGCCAGCGGTGGGAAGAGCCGTACCGCGCCCTGGGCCAGCCGGCGGACCGCCTCGGCGTTGTGGCGCCGGTCGAAGTCGACGAGTTCCCGGCTGGCGCCGATCAGGATGGTGCCGGCCGGGGTGCCCTCGACGACCGTCGAGGTCTGCAACCCGGCGTCGCCGCTGGCCACGTTGTCGAGATAGTCGGCCGAGTAGACCTTGTGCCGGACCAGCGGCGGCACCGGCTCGGTGACCAGGATGAAGCCCCGGCGCGGCGCGACCGGGGTGTCGGCGCCGGCCAGCCCGGCGAGCCGACCGGCCCAGGCCCCGGCCGCGTTCACCACCTGTCCGCCGGCCACCGGACCGGCACCGGTCCGCACCCCGACCACCCGGCCGGCGTCGTCCCGGAGCATCGCGGTGACCTCGGTGCGCAGCCGCACCTCGGCGCCGTGCTGCCGGGCGGCGGCCAGCAGCGCGACCGTCGCCTTCGCTGGCATGAGCTGCATGTCCTGCGGATAGAAGAGGCCGCCGGCCAGCTCTGGGGTGATCGCGGGCTCGCGCTCGCGCACCCCGGCCGGATCGAGCGGCTCGACGAGTACTCCCGCCGCCGCCTGCGCCCGGGCGGTCGCCCGCAGGCCGGCCAGCCCGGCCGCGCCGTCGGCGCCCGGACCCACCCCGGTGACCACCAGGCCGCCCTTGGGCTCCAGCTCGATGTCGCCGTACCGGTCGCCGAGGTCGGCCGCCCAGCGCCGCCAGAGACCGTTGCTGAGCAGCGCCAACTCCAGTTCCGGGCCGGGCAGCTTGTCCGAGACCAGCAGGTTGCCCTCGCCGGAACCGGTGGCACCGGCGACCAGGCCGGCCCGCTCCAGTACGACGACGGTCAGCCCCCGCCGGGCGCAGGCGTACGCGCAGGCCGCGCCGACGATACCGGCGCCGACCACCACCACGTCGAAGCTGCCCGCCATGCCCTTCCCTCCGTCACCCCGGCCGGACCACCTCCCGCACGCCGGCCGGGGCAGAGGTGGTCCAGCGGTCCGTTCCGCTACCGGTTCACCCGGCAGGTGGCCGTCGCCGTCCGGCTCGGATCACTCTCCGATCGGGCCGTCAGGGTGACCCGGCCGACCTGGGTCGCCCCGGCGGTGGCGGTGGCCACCGCCTTGACGTTCACGGTCCGGCCGAACTCGGCCGTGGTCAAGGCGTTGGGCAGGGTGACCGTCCAGCCCGCCCCGTTGACCGTGGCGGAGAGCCGGTAGACGTCCGCGCGTAGGTACGCCGAGGCGTCCTCCGGATGCGCCTGGCCACCGGCGACGTACCGGCCGGTGTTGGTGACGGCGAAGGTGCAGGTCGCACCCCCGCCGGTCGGGCTGCCGGTGGGGCTGCCCGAGGCGGCCGCCCCGACGCCCCGCACCGAGCTGCCGGCCCCGTCGAGGTGCCGCACGCCCAGGGTGTACGACAGCACACCGTCCGCACCGATCGACCGGTCGAGCACGTAGAAGTGCAGCCGGTTGGCGGTGTCGACGTACTCGTACTCGCTGCCGGAGCGGGTGCCGGCGTGGAACAGCGCGTCGTTGAGCTGCCGGTAGTCGGCGATCGTCCGCTTCACCGGGGTGCCGTCCGGCCGGTAGTAGTCGACCATGTCGATGTCCTGCGGGTTGGCGTCGACGACCCAGGTGAAGCAGGTGTAGCCGCAGGTGTTCGTCTCGGCGTCCTTGTTCCTGGCCAGCAGCACGCCGTTGTCCGGGGTGAACGAGTCCGCGCCGATCCGCTGCACGGTCTCCAGGCTGTACCAGTTGTAGACCGGGGTGCCCGGGCAGAGCGGGTCGGTGTTGATGTCACAGGCCGGGGTGAGGTCCCGGTCCATGCCGATCCGGACGCCCTGGATGTCCCGGGCCGCCGGCACCGCCGTACGCGCCTTGACGGTCACCACCGCGACACCTGTGGTGCGCAGCGCCTCCCGGGAGAGCCGGAGCACCTGCGCCTCGTCGATGTGCCCGAGCTTGAGCTTGCTGCGCAGCGTCTGCCCGGCCGGCATCGCCGCGCCCTGTGCCGCCGGCACCACCCAGCGGTTGTGCGGACCACCCGGGCCGTTGAACGAGCCCCGGTCCATCACGTCCCAGGTCCCCGACCCGACCCGCCGGTACGGCGACACGTACGGATTGTTGTTGTTGTCGGCGATCCCGAAGGTGTGCGCGATCTCGTGTGTGATGGTGCCGGAACTCTCGCCCTGCCGCATGCTGGACGAGCCCCAGAGCTGGGAGCCGGCCTTCCAGGAGGTCCAGTCGACATAGCGGGACCGCACCCAGTTCGGCAGGTTCGGGTCCGGTGGGCCCCAGGCGTCCGGTACGTCCTCGCGGGTCTGGAACATCATCTCGCCGAACTCCTGCCAGACCGACGTCTCGTCGTAGCCGGCGTAGACCCGCAGCACCAGGTCGAACCGGTTGCGCACGTCGGCGCCCTCGGCGGCCCGCCACAGCGCGTCCACGTCGGCGTCGAGGTTGCCGTTGCAGGTGGAGCCGGCCGGGCAGCCGGTGCCGTTCTGCCCGATGTCGTTGAGCCCGTACTCGAACTGCTTGCGGGGCAGCCGGTACGGGCCGAACGGGGTGAACTCGACCCCGACCCGCCCGTTGGTCTGCTCCATCCAGTACTCGTGCACGGTGTGGCCGTGGTTGAGTGCGCTCGGCGTACCCCAGAAGTCGGCGTAGAACCGGGCCACGTCGGCCCGGGCCACCGGGTTGACCTGCGGGTTGCGGAACGGGTCCGAGCCCCGGTTCTGGGTGATCACGAACGACTGGTCGGGATAGTCGGCGGCGACCAGGGCGATCCGCAGCTTGCGCTGGCTCGGCTGGCGGCTCGGGTCGGCCCAGTTCGCGCCGGGCACCGGCCGGTAGTCGTCCCAGGTCATCGTCTCCTGGTCCTGCCAGGTCTGCGGGTCGACCGGGTCCAGTGGCGCGGCCGCGGTGCCCGGGCCGGCCTGGGCCGGTCCGCTCGCGGGCCCGGTGAGCAGGGCGGAGGCGGCGACGACCGCGACGGCCGCGGCGAACGCCCTGCGGAGCTGGTCTGTGCGGGTGGCGCGACGCAACGCATCTCCTTCGGGTCGGGGTGCTCGGGTGCCGGGGTGTTCGGGTGCCGGGGTGCTCGGACCGGCCCGGGCGCGGGAGGTCGCGGCCCCGGTCGGCGGATGTCGCAAGCACGGTAAGGACAGCGACGTTTCCGGGTCTTCGGACAGATGCAGGAAGCCCGCTGGGCGGATCAGGACTTCTGTCGGGACTTGTGCCGTACGCCCCGAAGCACTTGCGTCGCGGGCCGGTGCCGTCGGAGGGTGAGGACCGGCGGTGCACCACGTCGGGCCACCCGACGGGGTGGGCCGGCGGCCGGCCACGGGGAGGATCAGGGGAAGGCATGCACACGGAGCTGCAACGGATCGTCGACGCGGTGGCGGCCCGGGTGGGCCGGCCGGCGCTGATCGAGGACCGCCGGCAGCGGGTGGTCGTGTACAGCGAGCACACCGGACTGATGGACGACGTACGCAAGACCTCCATCCTGCGCCGGCACACCACGCCCGAGGTCATCTCCTGGTTCCACGACGTCGGCATCATGAAGGCCCGTACCCCGGTCCGCACTCCGGCCTGCCCGGAGCTGGACCTGCTGCCCCGGCTCTGCGTGCCGATCACCCACCACGACCTGCTGCTCGGCTTCGTCTGGTTCATCGACGCCGACGGCGGGATGACCGATGACGACATCGAGACCGTGACCCGGGCGATGTCCGACCTCTCCCTCGCGCTCTACCGGGAGAACCTGCTCGGCGAGCTGGCCTCGCAGCGGGAGGCGGAGGCGGCCCGGACGCTGCTGGTGGACAGTCCGGAGATCCGGGCCGAGGCGGTCCGTTCGCTGCTCGCCGAGGGGGTGGTCGCCGCCGACGGGCCGGCCAACGCCGTGGTGGCGCAGCTGGTGCCGGCCCGGGGGCAGGTGCTCGACGAGGTGGCCCGGATCGCCCTGGAACAGGTGCTGGTGGCCACCCGCCGCTGGGTCGGGGTACGCGAGGCGCTGCACCTGGTCCGGCACGACCAGGGCGTACTGCTGATCTGCGGTGCTCAGGGTGCCGGCCGGCCCTCCGCCGAGGCGACCGCCAGGCACCTGAGCGAGGCGCTGCACAAGGCGACCCGGAGCCTGCCCTCGGTGGCCCGGGTGGTGGTCGGGATCGGCGAGCCCCGGCCCCGGCTGGCCGAGGTGGTGCACGCCTACGACGAGGCGCTCCAGTCGGCCCGGGTGGGTGGGCAGCTCTCCGCGCTCGGCCCGATCATCGCCTGGTCGAACCTCGGCATCTACCGGATGCTGTCCCGGATGAACGGCCAGCACCTCGACGTCGCGGGCGTGCACCCGGGGCTGGAGCGGCTGCTGCGCGACGACTCCAACCAGGTGCTGCTGGAGACGCTGGAGGCGTACCTCGACCTGGCCGGGAACGCGCACGCCACGGCCGAGCAGCTGCGGCTGCACCGCACCACGCTCTACTACCGGCTGCACCGGGTGGAGCAGCTCGCCGAGACCGACCTCAAGGACGGCAACGAGCGGCTCTGCCTGCACCTGGCGCTGAAACTCGGCCGGCTCACCGGTCACTACCGACCGGCGAACTGACCCTCCGGCCCCGTCCGGCCGCGACCCGCGGCGTCGGCAACACCGAGGAGGCCACCGTGAGCGAGCACCTGTCCCGACGGGACGCCCTGCGCCTCGGCGCGCTGGCGGCCACCGTACCCGCCGCGGCCTCGGTCGGGCCGGCCCGGGCCGACGCGGCGCCGCCGACCGGCGGTGCCGGAACCGGCGGCGACACCGGGCCGCTCCCCCGGCCCGGCTGGGTCGCCGACAACTGGCTGGTCAAGCCGTTCGCCCTCAACCAGGTGGCGCTGCGCGACGGGATCTTCCAGCAGAAGCGGGACCGGATGCTCAACTACGCACGGAACTATCCGGGCACCGGGGGCGTCCTCGACGGCCCCGACCGGATGCTGCACCTGTTCCGGGCCAACGCCGGACTGCCCGCCCCGGGCACCTGGCCGGGCGGCTGGGACACCCCGAACCACCTGCTCCGGGGCCACTTCACCGGGCACTACCTGACGATGCTGGCGCAGTGCTACGCCGACACCGGCGAGGAGATCTTCCGGGAGAAGCTCGACTACCTGGTGACCGAGCTGGGCAGGTGCCAGCGGGAACTCGACCGGCGCAACCCCGGCCGGGTCGCCGGCCGCGCCGGTCGGGCCGTCCGGCTCGGCGACCCGCACCCCAACCAGTACGTCCTGATGCCGGCCGGAATCCTCGACGGCGTCACCGAGCTCACCGTCGCCACCTGGGTGAACCTGGCGGCCGCGCAGACCGCCGCCCGGATCTTCAGCTTCGGCGCCGGGCCGCAGTCCTACCTGTCGCTGACCGCCCGGATCGCCGCCGGTGCCGGCCCGAGGTTCGCGATCACCACCGGCGGCAGTGCCGGCGAGCAGCGGGTCGACGCCACCGTGCCCGTCCCGGTCGGCGAGTGGGCGCACCTGGCGGTCACCCTCTCCGCCGCCGACGCCACCGCCCGGATCTACCTCGACGGTGCCGAGGTCGGCGCCGGCGCCGTGACGCTCGGCCCGGCCAACCTCGGCCGGACCACCGACAACTGGATCGGCCGCTCCCCCGCCAACAACGATCCGCTGCTCACCGCGACAGTGGACGACCTGCGGATCTACGACCGGGCACTCGGCCCGGACGAGATCCGCGCGCTCGCCGCACCGGACGGGACGGCCGGCACGTCGACTGCGGCCACCCCGCTGGCCTGGTACCGGTTCGAGGAGGAGGGCGAGACCGCCGCCGACCACTCGGGCAACGGCCACGCCGCCACGATCGTCGGCACCGCCCACCCCGGTTTCCTGGCCGCGTTCCCGGAGGGGCAGTTCAGTCGCCTCGAACCGCCGACGTTCCAGCCGAACAGCGGGCCGAACGCCGTCTGGGCGGTCTGGTACACCTGCCACAAGATCATGCGCGGTCTGCTCAACGCGTACCAGTTGGTCGGCAACGAGGAGGCGCTGGCGATCGTCTTCCGGATGGGCGACTGGGCGCACAGTCGACTCAGCCGGATCAGCCGGGCCGACCTGGACCGGATGTGGGACATCTACAGCGCCGGTGAGGCCGGCTCGATGAACGAGGTGATGGCCGAACTCTCCGCCCTGGCACCCGACCGCGAGCGACGCGCCCGGTACCTCGACACGGCGAAGGCGTTCACCTTCAGCACCCTCTTCGCCGCCTCCCTGGCGCAGCGGGACGAACTCGCCGGCCGGCACGCCAACCAGTACATGGCGCCGAACATCGGCTACCTGCGGATCTTCGAGCGGACCGGCGAGCGGGACTACCACCGGGCGGCCCGGAACTTCTGGTCCATGGTGGTGCCGCACCGGATCTTCAGCAACGGCGGTGCCGGGCAGAGCGAACACTTCCGGGCGCGCGGGATCATCACCTCCGGGTTCACCTCCGGCAGCGATCCCCGGCACGCCGAGACCTGCTGCGCGTACAACATGCTCCGGCTGACCCGGAACCTCTTCTTCCACGATCCGGACCCGGCGTACCTGGACTACTACGAGAAGGCGCTGCACAACCAGATCCTCAGCTCCCGCCGGGACGTCGACAGCGTCACCAGCACCGAGGTGACGTACCACCAGAACATGTGGCCCGGCCGGTCACGGCGGATCGGCAACGTCGTGGAATACAGCCGGTACGGCGGCAACGGAAGCTGCTGCAACGGCACCGGCCTGGAGAGCCACACCAAATACCAGGAGACGATCTATTTCCGCTCGGCGGACGACTCCGCCCTCTACGTCAACCTCTTCATCGCCTCCGTGCTGACCTGGCCGGAACGGGGCTTCGTGATCAGCCAGGAGACGGCCTATCCGACCGAGGGCGCCAGCACGCTCCGGTTCGACCGGGGGCACGGCCGGCTGCGGGTGAAGCTCCGGGTGCCGTCCTGGGCCGGCGCGGACTACACCGTCCGGGTCAACGGTCGCCAGCAGCACGTGAAGGCGGTGCCGGGCAGCTATCTCACCCTCGACCGGTGGTGGCGGGAGGGCGACCGGATCGACATCTCGATGCCGCTGCGCTTCCGGGTGGAGAAGGCTCTCGACGACAGGTCGGTACAGTCCATCATGTACGGTCCGACGCTGATGGTGGTCCGGGACGCCACCCCCAGCTACCGCAAGTTCACGTTCTTCCCCACCCTCGGGCTGGACGGCGACCTCGGCAGGGCGATCCAACCCACCGGGACGCCGATGCACTTCAGCACCCACGGCTACCTGCTGGCCCCGTACTACGTCTCCGACCCGGTGCCGGGAGAGTTCAACGCCTACCACCCGTACGTCCGGCGGGTCGAGCCGGAGGTGGTGTTCGGGTCGGTCCGGACCGGCGTACCCAACGACGGCCTGCGGGACGCCGACGGCGAGACCTTCCTCGACCGGGTCTGGGCGGCGGCGCCGTTCCGCCGGCACGCCGACTTTCTCCGTACCGTCAGGGACGTCTCGGACGAGTGGCTGGCGGCCGGCCGGCACACCGCCGCGCAGCGCCGGGCCATCCTCGTCGCGGCGGTCCGGGCCCGCCGGGACCTGGCGCACTGACCGTCGGCGTCACCGGTCGTCGGCCCGCAGCGACTCCTCGGTCGCCTCGGCCACCCGGCGCGACAGCTCCGCCCGGGCGGCCCGGACGGTGGCCAGGATCTCCTCGGCCACCCGGGCCGCCGGCTGCTGCCGGGTCCGCTCGTCCAGCCGGAGGTCGACCAGCGCCCCGGACGAGTCGAGCGTCACCTCGACCAGCCCGTCGGCGCCGCGCGTCGTCACCCGCAGCCCGGCCAGCCGACGGGACAGCTCGGCGGCCCGCTCCGCCCGGTCGGCGGAGGACGCCTGCCACGCCTGCACCCGGCGCCGGGCCGCTTCGAGTTCCGCCTCGTTGCTCCACATCCCGGAATCCTCCCCGCGGTCGCCACCGACAAGTCTGCCGGTTTCCGGTGTCCGACACCCGGTGCACCGCCGCCGACCGCCCGCCCTCGACCGGGCGCCCGTCGACGAGTGGGCGAGCGCCTCGGGGCGTCAGCCGCCGGACGACCCGGCGCCGGACCGTGCACTGTCGAGTGTCGGGGCGGCGGGTGGTCAGGGGATCGGCAGGACCGGGCGCACCGGAGTCTCGTCGGTGAGGCCACCGTCGTAGACGACCTCGGCCAGCGTCGCCTCGCGGTAGGCGGTGGCGAGGGTGAGCCAGCTCAGGAAGCTGCCGTACCCGCCGCAGAGCGCCGAGCCGCCGTCGCCGCCGCAGAACACGTCCGGCTCGGTGGTGAACTCGGAGCGGTACGGGTCGTCGCCGATCACCAGGCCGAAGAGGTTCGGCTCCTGGATCAACGGCACCCTGCCGTACGGTTCGCCCTCCGGATAGTCGTCGCCCCAGCGGAACAGGGTGGCGGCCCCGGCGCCGCAGGCGTACTCCCACTCGTCGGGGGTCGGTGGCCGAAGGCCCCGGCGGGCGAGCCCGGCCATCAGCCAGGCGTGGTCGTGCTCCCCCGCGCCGTCGTCGAGATCGGCCTCGTCGTCGACCGCCAGCAGCGTCCCGGCCTCCACGGAGCGCACGGCGACGAGTCGGGCCGGCACCGAGACCCGGCGCGGCGGCGAGGTGGTCTCGGCGACGAAACGATCGAGCGGGCCGGTCAGCGCCCACTCGTCGGCGGCCTCGGCGAAGTCGGCGAGCTGCCGGGCGCTGGGACGCAGCCGGCCAGCGTCGTGGCCGAGTTGCACCGTAGCGCCCGGCACCAGGGCGTAGCGGATGCCGTCGCGGTCGAAGAAGGCGACCCGGCCGGTCCGGCCGGCGTACCCGTGCGGGGCGGTGCCGGCGAGCCGGGCGTCGACGCTCCGGGCGATGGCGGCGGCGGTCCGGTCGGCAGCCTCGTCGGAGAGATCCGACCAGGCGGACAGGGTGAGATCGGCATGCGACACCCGGGCATTATGCCCGCAGCCGGTACTCCGCCCGGCCGTCGACGCCGGGGCAGCAGGTCAGCCGGCCGTCGACGCCGGGGCGGCCGTTCAGGTAGCCGACGATCCGCTCGTCGGTCCAGCCGTGGCTGGCCCGCAGGCCACGGGCGATGGTGGCCAGGTACGCCGGGGCCGGCGGGTTCGGCGGCACCTCCCCGGCCCGCCAGGGCGCGGTGAGGGTGAGCACCGGGTGCCCGTCGAGGATGCCGGCGCAGACCACCGTCTCGTACCGGCCCGGGCCGGCACTGGCCCGTCCGGCGGCGACGGCGGCGGCGATCAGGTCCAGCGGACCGCTCGGCAGCCGGTGCATCTCCTGCGCGGCGACGTCCGCGAACTGGTCGGCGGAGAGCAGGTACGCCCGAGCGGCGACCACGCCGGGCAGCCCCGGGTCGTAGAAGGCCATCCCACCGGACCAGGTCCGCGATTCGAGGGCGAAGTAGAGACCGCCGGGAAGCAGCACCGGGCGGTCGTCCCGGGGCGGGCTGCCGTCCCGGCACCCGGGATGGTCACGCTGACCGCCCACCGGTCGGCCACCACCGAGATAGCAGCCGAACCGGTCGGCGTCCAGGTTCGACCCGTACGCCGCGTACCAGACCGGGTCGAGGCCGGTTGCCGGGGCGCCGGGGCGGCGACTGAGCAGGATCGGTTCGGGTACGGTCATCGCCACGTCAGTCCCGGGTCAGCAGGTAGGCCCGGGCCGGGTCGATCCGCACGTTGACGCTGGTGCCCTCGGCGAGAGCCTCCCGGGGATCGGCGCCGGGATCGGTCACGGTCAGCGTGCCGCTGGTGGTCTCGATCTCGTAGTCCACGGCCGGTCCGTGGAACGTCGAGCGGAGCACCGCGCCGATGCCGGTCCCGCCGTCGGTGACCGGCGCCAGTGTCATGGTCTCCGGCCGGGCCATCAGATAGGTGTCGTCGCCGTTCGCCGACACCTCGGGGTGGGCCGCCACGGTCAACCGCTGCCCGAGGGCGTGCACCACGGCCCGGCCGTCGCCGACCCGCTCCGGCAGCACCTCGACGAAGTTGGCCCGCCCGATGAAGTCCGCGACGAAGACGCTGGCCGGGCGCAGGTAGATCTCTCCCGGCACGGCCACCTGCTCGACCCGTCCCCGGTTCATCACCACGATCCGGTCCGACATGCTCATCGCCTCGTCCTGGTCGTGCGTGACGTAGATGCTGGTGATCCCGAACATCCGCTGGATGCGCCGGATCTCCGCGCGCATCGAGCCCCGCAGCTTGGCATCCAGATTGGACAGCGGCTCGTCGAAGAGCAGCACCTTCGGCTGCACCACCAGGGCCCGGGCCAGGGCGACCCGCTGCTGCTGACCGCCGGAGAGTTCGTGCGGGCTCCGGTCCTCCAGACCGACCAGATTCATGCTGGTCAGCGCCATCCGCATGCTGGTGGCGACCTCCTCGCGGCCACGTCGCCGCAGCCTGAGCCCGTACGCGATGTTCTCGCCGACCGTGAGGTGCGGAAAGAGGGCGTAGCTCTGGAAGACCATCGCCATCGGACGCCGCTGGGGTGGCATCGAGTCGATCACCCTGTCGTCGAGCCGGATCTGCCCGCTGGTGGCGTCCTCGAAGCCGGCGACCATCCGCAGCGTGGTGGTCTTGCCGCACCCGGACGGCCCGAGCAGCGTGATGAACTCGCCCGGCGCGACGTCGAGGTCGACGGCCTCGACGGCGGTGACCGGGCCGGTACGGCTGGCGAACGTCTTGGTCAACGCCTCCAGGCGCAGCCGTCCGGTGCCGGCACCGGCGGACGCGGCGACGGCCAGGTCGGGCAGCACTGTGCTCATCGTTTCTGCCTTTCGGTGTCGGTGGCGACGCGGTTCAGGTTGGCCCCCGCGCCGACGACGAGACGGATGAGCGCGAAGGCCGCCAGCACGATGGCGGTCAGCACGGTGCAGTAGGCGAAGGCCACCCCGTACCGGCCGGTGCTGGCGGCGCTCAGCACCTGGGAGGTGATGATCTTCGTCTCCGGCGTGACCAGCAGGACGATCGTCGAGATCGAGGTCATGCTGCGGGCGAAGCTGTAGCTCAGGCCGGTCAGCAGCGCCGGCCGGATCAGCGGCAGGGTGACCCGCCGGAAGGTGTGCAGCGGGCCCGCTCCGAGGTCCGTCGAGGCCTGCTCGATCTGCGGATGGATCTGGGTCAGGGCGGCGACCGCGGTGCGCTGGCCGGCGGGGAGGCTCCGGACGACGTACGCGACGACGATCGCCGCCGCCCCACCCGCGATGGCGCTGCCGCCGACCAGGCTGGGGAAGACCTGGATCGGGCCGAGCCACCGCTCCGGCCGGTACGCGAGCACGAAACCGATGCCCAACACCGTCCCCGGTACGGCGACCCCGAGCGTGCCGGCGAAGTCCAGCAACCCGGCGGCCCGGTGCAGGTGCCGGACCACGAGCCAGGAGATGACCAGCCCGAAGAACGCCGCGACCGGGGTGGCGAGAGCCGCGAACACGACCGTGTCGCGCACGGCTTCCTGCCCCACCCCCGCGACCACCTCCCGCAGATATTCCAGGGTCACCGTGTTGTCCACCCCGAACACCCGGGTCACCGAACCGAGCAGCACCGTGCCGTAGACGCTGACGACGAGCGCCGCGGCCAGCAGCGCGAGCCCGAAGATCGGCCACCGTACCCAGTTGTCGATCAGGTGCACGCTGCCCGAGGGCCGCCCGGTGATGGTGGTCCGGACCTTGCGGTTCAGCCAGTACCGCTGCGCGACGTACAACCCGAGCGAGGGCACGAGCAGGATCACGCAGTAGACGGCGGCGCTGGTGGTGTCGTACTCGCCGGTGACCGCCAGGTAGGCCCGGCTGGCCAGCACCGTGTGGTCGCCGCCGAGCACGAGCGGGTTGGCCAGGTCGGCGATCGCCTCCACGAAGAGCAGCAGGAACGGCGCCACCAGCCCCGGCGCCAGCAGCGGCAGGACGACCGTGCGCAGGGTTCGCCACCGGCTGGCTCCGAGGTTCATCGCGGCCTCCTCCAGCGCCGGGTCCAACCCGCGGAGCATGCCGAGCAGGCCGAGGTACGCCACCGGGAAGAGCGACAGGGAGAGCACGAAGACCAGACCGTCGAGCCCGTAGATGTCGTACTCCAGGCCGAGGAGGCCGTTGCTGATCACGCCCCGCCGGCCGTAGAGCACGACGGTGGCGGTGGCGACCGCGAACGGCGGGCTGACGATCGGCACCAGCGCCACCACGTGCAGGATCCGTTTGCCCGGTACGGCGAGGCGGGTCTGGACGAAGGCGAAGAGGAAGCCGAGCGCCGTCCCGCAGAACCCGACCAGCACGCCCAGCACCAGCGTGTTGCGCAGGATCGCCAGGTCGACCGGGGAGCTGAGGAAGCGTGCGTAGCGCGGCAGCGCCTCCGGGCCGAACGCCGCCGCGAGGACGGCGACGAGCGGGACGACGCTGCCGATCGTCACCAGCCCGACGCAGGCGACGAGGAGCAGTCGGAGGCCGAGGTCGAGCCGCCGCCGGCGCCGACGGCGCGGTGGCGCCGCCGGGCCGGGGGCCAGCTCCGGAACGTGGATCATGGTGGTCATGACTTCGGCGCCCGGGCCACTTCGGCGTCGAAGCGCCGGTTCAGCGCGGTCTTCGCCGCCCCCGCCGCGACCGCGTCGTAGTCGACCAGCTTGATCGTGCGCAGGTCCACGACCTTGTCCGAGACCTTCGCGCCCGGGTTGGTCGGGAACTGGTACGACCGCACCGTCGGCCCGATCTCCTGTGCCTCGACCGTCAGCGCCCAGTCGATGAACTTCCGGCCGCTGTCAGGGTTCCTGGCGCCGCTGACCAGCGCCACCCCGCCGGTCTCGTAGCCGGTTCCCTCTTCCGGGAAGGAGACCACCAGGTCGGGGAAGCCCGCCTCTTTGGCCGCCACACAGTCGTGGGAGAAGATCACCCCGACCGCCACCTCGCCCCGGGCCGTCATCTGGGCGGGTGCCGCGCCGGACTTGGTGTACTGCAACACGTTCGGGTGCAGCCGGCGCATGTACTCCAGCGCCCTGCCCTGGTCGCCGCCGGCGAGCAGCACCTGGGTCCAGAGCGCCGTGTAGGCGGTGCCCGAGGTGGACGGATGGGCGATACCGATGTCCCGGGCGAGTTTCGGGTCGAGCAGGTCGGCCCAGGAGTCCGGCACCTCGACTCCGGCCTCCGCCAACAGCTCCGGGTTGCCGCAGAACCCGAGCGCTCCGACGTAGACACCGGTCCAGAGCCCGGACGTGTCCCGGTATCTGGCCGGGATCGCGTCGGCGTTCGGCGAGACGTACGCCTCCAGCATCCCCTCGGCGGCGCCGGCCGCGTAGCCGTCGGCCGGGCCGCCGTACCAGACGTCGAACTCCGCGTTGCCCCTACCGGCCTTGATCCGGGCCAGCGCCTCGCCGCTGGAGAGTCGGACGAAGTCGGCCCGGAGCCCGGTCGTCGCGCTGAACCGGGCGGTGGTCGCCGCGCACCACTCCTCCGTCCCGCCGCACACGACGTGCACGACGCCACCGTCGGTCGTACCACCGGAGCCGTTGCCCGGCTCCCGGGCGCAGCCGGCGGCCAGTACGAGGACCGCCGCGCACCCCAGCCAGCTCACGCCGCGCCGAAATCGACTCGTCATCGAAGCCCGACCTCCCAGGTTGTCGCAGTGTTGCGGCCAGGTTAGGTGCGGATGACGACGGCTCCGGTAACACGTTCGTGAGCCCTGGTGACACCGCTGTCACCCGGCTCCGCCCTCGGGGGCGTCGCCGAGGGAGTCCGGCATCAGATAGCCGACACCGCGCAGGGTACGGATGTATCCCGCTCCGTCCGGGGTCGCCGCCAACCGGGAGCGCAGCCGGTAGACGGTGGACTTGACCACGTCCCGGCCGCCGATCAGGTCGGTCGTCCCCCACACCTCGCGGAGCAGGTCCTGCCACGACTGCGGGGTGCCGCGGCGGGCCGCGAGGTGGGCGAGCAGCTTGAACTCGGTGTACGGCAGGTTGAGCTGACGCCCGGCGAGCACGACGGTCCGGTTGGTCAGGTCGATCACCAGCTTGTCGACCCGGATCGCGGAGCCGGTGTCGCGACGCCGGCGCACCAGCGCCTGGGCCCGCAGCGCCACCTCGCGGGGGTGGAACGGCTTTGTCACGTAGTCGTCGGCCCCGTGTTCCAGGCCGGCGATCACATCGTCCTGTTGGGACAGGGCGGTGAGCAGCATGATCGGTACCTCGGAGCGGGCGCGGATCCGCTGGCAGAGGCTCAACCCGTCCATGGTCGGCATGAGCACGTCCAGGACGACCAGGTCGATCGGTCGGGTCCGCAGCAGGTGCAGCGCGGTCGCGCCGTCGTGCGCGACGAGCACGGAGAACCCCTGGGTCTCCAGGGCGAACTCGACGATCACCGTCATCTGCGGTTCGTCGTCGACGACCAGGGCCGTCGGACCGGAACGATCGGAGCGGGCCTCGACCGGACCGGTCACGATCCGGTACCGGCCGGCGCGGTGCGGGGCAGGGTGAAGAGGAACGTGGTTCCCCGCTGCGACGCGGTGTGCACCATGATCTCGCCTCCGTGTAGCTCCACTATCGTCTTGGTGATGACCAGGCCGAGCCCGGTCCCGTCGGCCAGCGGTCGCCCGGTGGCGAACCGGTGGAAGAGCCGGTGCCGCTCCTCCCGGCTCATCCCGGCCCCGTCGTCGGTCACGTAGACGGCGAGCCCGGTGTCGATCGCTGTCACCCTGACGTCGATGCTGCCACCGGTGGTGGTGAACCGGCTGGCGTTGGAGAGCAGGTTGGTGATGGCCTGGGCCAGCAGCATCGGATCGGCCTCGATCCTCGGCGTCACCTGCGGGGCGTCCAGACTGATCCGCTGTTGCCGCTGCGCGCAGAGTGGACGCATCGCGGTGACGACGTCCCGGGCGACCACCGAAAGGTCCACCCGTTCCAGTTTCGGGACGAAGAGCCCCGCCTCGATCTTCGCCTGGATCAGCAGGCTCTCACAGAGTCCGATCACCTGGGTGGACTGGTGGTCGAGCACCTGGAGCAGCCGGCCCTGCGCCGGGGTCAGCGGACCCGGCATCCCCTCCCGGAGCAGGTCCACCGCCCCTTTGATCATGCTGAGCGGGGTGCGCAGTTCGTGGCTGAGCGAGGTCACCTGGTCGGCCCGCCGCTGCACCGAGTGCTCCAGCTCGACGAGTTCGGCCCGGAGCCTGGCCCGGATGTGACGGCCGCGCAGCGCCGTCAGAATCGCGCCGGTGAACACACCGGCCAGCAGCGCGAGCGCCACGAGCCACATCGATCCCACCCGTCGGCCGGGTCCGGGTCACTCCGGCGAATGCACGCCGGGGCGCCTGCCCTTCGCCGCCGCCATCGGGTCGGGCGTGCGACGGAGGACGTCCTGAAGCTTGTCGACGTCGCCGATCGTACGCGGGTCAGCGGGATCCGCGACCTCCGGAGAGCGGGCTGCCCAGGCGACCCGCCAACCGCGAGCGCGCCTGGGCAGCGCCGGTACCGGCCGGGCGGCCAGCGTCAGGTCAGGCGGCCGGAATGTACTTCTCCAGGTCGTCGAGGATCTTTCCGGCTGCGGTGACACCGATCCCGGTCATCCAGGTCTCGTCGGCGACCACGTACGCCTTGCCGGCCCTGACCGCCGGGAGGTTCTTCCAGAGGCTGCCGCCGGTCACCCTCGCCTGCTCGGCGGCGGCCTTCTCGCCGAACGCGGTGACGAAGATGATGTCCCCGTCGACCTCGGAGATCCGCTCCGGGCTCACCTTGTCGAACCGCTTGTCCTCCTTGTTCGCCAGCAGTTGCCGCTCCGGCCGGCCCAGCCCGACGTCACCGAGGACGAGGCCGGAGAAGGACTCGGGGCCGTACACCCGGATCTCGGTGGGCCGGAAACGGACGATCGAGATCTTCCGGGCGGCGGCGTCGCCGAGCTTGGCCCCGAGGTCCTTGGCCCGCTTCTCGTACGCGGCCAGCAGGTCCTTCGCCTCCTGCTCCTTGCCGAGCGCCTGCCCGTCGAGGAGGAAGTTCTCCTTCCAGGTGATGCCGACCCGCTCGGTGAAGACGGTCGGGGCGATCGCGGTGAGTTCGTCGTAGAACTTCTCCTGCCGGAACTTGCTGCCGAGGATCAGGTCCGGCTGGAGCGCGGTGATCGCCTCCAGGTCCGGCTCGGTGAGCAGGCCGACCTGCTTGATCCCGGCGACCTTCTCCGCACCGAAGTACGACGGCCAGCCGGCCACCTCGCCGGCCTGGGCGGCGCCGACGGGCACCACCCCGAGGGAGAGGGCGGTGTCGATCTTGTCGGAGTCGAGTACGACGACCCGCTTCGGCTGCGCCGGCACCTCCGTACTGCCCATCGCGTGGGTGACGGTCCGGGTCTGCGCCCCGGCCTCCGCACCGACCACCGGATCGCTGCTGGTGCAGCCGGCCAGACCGGCGCCGAGAGCGGCGACGGTGAGCAGGGTTATGACTGTGCGGCGCATGAGGAACCTTTCTCCAGGGACAGCGTGCCCAGGGCCGGGACGACCAGTGGCGCCCCGGTCACCGGGCAGGGCACGACGACACAGTCGAGCCCGAAGACGTCGCGGACCAGCTCCGCGGTGAGAATCTGCCGGGGCGGCCCGGCGGCGACCACCGCGCCGTCCCGCATCGCGACCAGGTGGTCGGCGTACCGGGCGGCCTGGTTGAGGTCGTGCAGGACGGCGACGACGGTACGGCCGCGCTCGGTACGCAGCCGGTGCAGCAGGTCAAGCACCTCCACCTGGTGGGCCAGGTCGAGGAAGGTGGTCGGCTCGTCGAGCAGCAGCGCCTCGGTGTCCTGGGCCAGCGTCATGGCGATCCAGACCCGCTGCCGTTGCCCGCCGGAGAGGGTGTCGACGGGGCGCTCGGCCAGCGCGGCGACGTCGGCCAGCACCATCGCCTCGCGGACCGCCACCTCGTCCTCCGGGGACCACTGCCGCCACCACCGCTGGTACGGCTGCCGCCCCCGGCCGACCAGGTCGAGCACGGTCACCCCCTCCGGCACCAGCGGGCTCTGCGGCAGTACGCCCAGCCGGCGGGCGACCGCCCGGGTCGGCAGGTCCCGGATCGCCTCCCCGTCGAGCAGTACGGCGCCCCGGCGCGGGGTGAGCAGCCGGGCCATGGTCCGCAGCAGGGTCGACTTGCCGCAGGCGTTCGGTCCGACGATGACGGTGAACGCGTCGGAGGGCAGTTCCAGGTCGAGGCCGTCGATGACGGTCCGGTCCTCGTACCCGACCGTGAGATCGCGCGTGGAGAGCATCTAGGAGACCTTCCGTCGGCCACGGAGCAGCAGGTAGATCAGGTACGGCCCGCCGAGGGCGGCGGTGAGTACCCCGGCCGGAAGCTGGGTGGGGGCGAAGAGCCGGCGGCCGGCGAGATCGGCGAGGACCACCAGCAGCGCCCCGACCAGGGCGGCGCAGAACAGCGGCGGCCGTTCGGCCCGGACCAGTCGCCGGGCCATCTGCGGGGCGGCCAGGGCCACGAAGTCCACCGCGCCGACCTGCGCGGTGACCATCGCGGCGGCCAGTACCCCGGTGGTGGCCAGGCCGACGCGGCGGGCGACCGGACGCAGCCCGATCCCCCGGGCGGTGTCGTCGTCGAGCGCGCTGCCGTTCAGCGCCCAGCCGGCCCAGGCGAGCACCGGGAGCAGCACCAGCAGGGTCACCCCGAGGTACGCCGCCTCCGTCCAGCCCTTGCCGGCCAGCGTGCCGACCAGCCAGATCTGCGCCCGGATCCCGTCGATCGGGTCCGCCGAGAGCATCACCACCTCGGTCAGCGCCCGCAGCGCCACCGCGACGGCGACCCCGGCCAGCACGAACCGCTGCGCGGCGAGGCCGTGCCGCAGGCCGAGCAGCAGCACCGCGACCGCTGCGAGGAGTCCACCGGCGAGCGCGGCGGGGGCGATCAGCGCGGCGCTCGCCCCGGTGGTCAGCGCCACGGTGGCGGCGAGTCCGGCCCCCTGGCTGACGCCGATGACGTCGGGACTGGCCAGCGGGTTGCGGGCGACGGTCTGGATCAGCGTGCCGGCGATGCCGAAGACCGCCCCGACCGCCACCGCCAGGACCACCCGGGGCAGCCGCAGTTCGAGGACGACGAGGTCGTAGCGGGTGCCGGTGCCGAGCAGCGACGCGAGCACGTCCTGCGGGGCGACGTACGGGGTGCCGAGCGACAGCGCCAGCACCACGGCGGCGGCGAGCAGCACGACCAGTACCCCGCCGACCAGCAGCGGCCGGTGCCGCACGACCAGCCGGGTGGGGCCGAGCCGGAGCATGGTCCGGCCCAGCGGTACCACCGCCGGGATCGTCTCGCTCCGGCCGGTCACGCGGTCACCATCCGGGCCCGGCGGATCAGCACGACCAGCAGCGGCGCGCCGAGCAGCGCGGTGACGATGCCGGCCGGCACCTCGCCGGGCGGCGCGACGAGCCGGCCGATGACGTCGGCGGCGAGCAGCAGCGCCGGCCCGAGCAGCGCCGCCACCGCGAGGGTCCAGCGATGGTCGGCGCCGACCAGGGCGCGGGCCAGGTGCGGCACGGCGAGTCCGACGAACGCGATCGGCCCGGCCGCGGCGACCGCCGCCCCGATCAGGAGTACCGCGCCCGCTCCCCCGGCGAGCCGGACCAGCCCGATCCGGTGGCCGAGCCCGCGGGCGACGTCGTCGCCGAGCGCGAGCGCGTCGAGGCCACGGGCGGCGAAGAGGGCCAGCAGGACACCGGCGACCACGAACGGGGCGACCTGGCCGGCGACGGCGGCGTCCCGGCCGGTCAGCCCCCCGACGACCCAGAAGCGGTACTCCTCGAAGGTGCGGGCGTCGACGGTGAGCAGGGCGATCACCGTCGCGCCGAGGCTGGCGTCCAGGGCGACGCCGACCAGGGCCAGGGTCACCGGGCTGGCGCCCTCGCGGGCCCGGTTCGCGATACCGAAGACGAGCAGGCCGGCGAGGAGGGCGCCGACGACACCGAACCAGACGTACCCGGCCAGGCTGCCGACCCCGAACACCGCGATCGCGAGCACCACGCCGAGGGAGGCGCCGGCGCTGACCCCGAGGATCCGGGGCTCGGCCAACGGGTTGCGGGTGAGTGCCTGGAGCAGTACCCCGGCCAGCGCGAGCGCGGGACCCACCACGAGGCCGAGCAGGGTACGCGGGACGCGCAGTTCCCGGACGATGGTGCTCGCCTCGCCGCCGTCCGGTGCGACCAGCGCGTGCCACACCTCGGTGGGTGCCAGCGGCTTGCTGCCGAGTGCGAGACTGGCCAGCACCGTCAGGACCAGCAGTACGGCCACCGCGCCGGTGACGGCGACGCGCCGGCCGACCCGGCGGCTCGGCCGGGTTCCGGTCCTGGTGACCTCGGCCGCTACCGTCGTCACGATGTTTCTCCGCACCCCTCGGATTAGGTTCGGCTAACCTTACGATTCCCGACCTGCCGCGCCTAACCGGGATGACGGATCTCACCGCCGCGACCTGCACCGGAGCGCGAGGCGAAGCCACCCGGCACCGGCTCCGGAGGGTCGCCTCACGCAGCGCGCCCGAACCTTGACCAAGGGTGATGGAATGCCGGACCCGATCTTTGCCCACCCGCTGCTCGCAGCCGTCTACGACGCCTTCGACGGCGACCGCGACGACCTCGCCGGCTATCTCGCGATCGCCGACGAACTGGGCGCGGAGACGGTGCTCGACGTCGGTTGCGGCACCGGATCGCTGGCGATCCTGCTCGCCCGGCACGGCCGCTCGGTGGTCGGCGTCGACCCGGCCGAGGCGTCGTTGCAGGTTGCGCGCGGCAAGGACCCGGCGGGGACGGTCCGCTGGATCCACGGTGACTGCACGGCAATGCCACCGGTCGAGGCCGACCTGGCCACGATGACCGGAAACGTCGCCCAGGTCTTCCTGACCGACGACGACTGGGCGCGGACCCTCCGGGGCATCCGCGCCGCGCTCCGCCCGGCCGGCCACCTCGTCTTCGAGACCCGGCGACCGGAACGCCGTGCCTGGCAGGAGTGGGCGGCCACGGTGGACCCGGTCACCCTGGAGATCCCGGGCACCGGTCCGGTGCAGCGACGCCTGGAGGTCACCGAGGTCGGCCTCCCGTTCGTCTCCTTCCGGTACGTCTACCGGTTCCTGGCCGACGGCACGGTCGTCACCTCGGACTCCACGCTGCGGTTCCGGGAGCGCGACGAGGTGGCGGCGAGCCTCGCCGCCAACGGCTACCGGGTCCTCGACGTGCGCGACGCACCGGACCGGCCCGGCCGGGAGTTCGTCTTCGTCGCCCGCCGCTCGCCCTGACCCGCCCGGCGCCACCGGGACAGCCGGTGATGCCCGGTGCCGGTCGGTCCCCGTGGCCGAGGGTCGACGGGGGCGTCTCCGCCTCGCCGCCGCACTCAAGCTGCCCGCCCCGGGGCCGGGCGGTGCCGGAGCCGGCGGCCGAGCCGGCCGGCGACGAAACCGCGGTCAGCCCCGCGCGACCGAACCCGCGAGGGCCTCGGCCCGGAACCGGTTGGCGGGGCGGGGCAGGCCGTAGTTGTCCCGCAGGGTACGACCGGAGTAGGCGGTACGGAACAGTCCCCGCCGTTGCAGGATCGGCACCACCTGCTCGACGAAGGCGACCAGCCCGGAGGGGAGCACCGGCGGCATCACGTTGAAGCCGTCGGCGGCCCCGTGCTGCCACCACTCCTCGATCGCGTCGGCGACCTGCTCCGGCGTACCGGCGAAGGTGCGGTGCCCGCGTCCACCGCCGAGCCGCCCGATGAGCTGGCGTACGGTCAGCCGCTCCCGGCGGGCCAGCGCGACGACCAGGGTACGGCGGCTCTTCGCCCCCTCGATCTGCTCCTCGTCCGGCAGGTCTGCCGGCAGTTCCCGGTCCAGGTGCAGGTCGTCCGGGGAGATGCCGAGCGTGACCGCGAGCTGCCGCTTGGCGTGCTCCGGGACGATCAGCCGATCCAGCTCGTCGGCCAGGGCGTGCGCCTGCGCCTCGGTGGCGCCGAGTACCGGCACGATGCCGGGGAGGATCTTGATCCCCTCCGGGTCCCGCCCCAGCGCCCGGGTCCGGGCCTTCAGGTCGGTGTAGAAGGCCCGCGCCTCGGCCAGGGTCTGCTGGGCGGTGAAGACCGCCTCGGCGTACCGGGCGGCCAGTTCCTTGCCGTCGTCGGAAGAACCGGCCTGGACCAGCAGCGGATGGCCCTGCGGCGAACGCGGCACGTTGAGCGCCCCGGCCACCTTGAAGAACCGCCCGACGTGCCGAGGCGGGAAGATCCGCTCCTGGTCGCCCCAGACCCCGGCCGCCTTGTCGCCGAGCGCGACGTCGTCGGCCCAGCTGTCCCAGAGCTTGCGGGACACCTCGACGAACTCGGCGGCGCGCTCGTAGCGGTCCCGGTGTGCGGGCAGCTCGTCCAGGTTGAAGTTTCGGGCCGCGTCCACACCGGCGGTGGTGACGATGTTCCAACCGGCCCGGCCGCCGCTGACGTGGTCCACCGAGGCGAACCGCCGGGCCAGGTTGTACGGCTCGTTGTAGGTCGTCGACGCGGTCGCGATCAGTCCGATCTGCTCGGTCACCCCGGCCAGCGCGGTGAGCAGTACGGTCGGCTCCAGTGCCCCCGACGGTCGGCGGCCGACGTTGTTCCACAGCACCGGGCTGTCGGCCAGGAAGACGGAGTCGAGCTTGCCGCGCTCGGCGATCCGGGCCAGTTCCTGGAAGTGCCGGACGTCGGTGTGTGCGAACGGGTCG
This sequence comes from Plantactinospora sp. BB1, assembly GCF_003030385.1. NCBI lineage: Bacteria > Bacillati > Actinomycetota > Actinomycetes > Micromonosporales > Micromonosporaceae > Plantactinospora > Plantactinospora sp. BB1. The sequence goes on from NZ_CP028159.1 coordinate 1,230,996, forward strand.
CTCTCCGGCAGCCGCCAGGCCGCCTCGTGGTGCCCGATCCCCATCAGGAAGGCGTTCAGGTGCAGGGTGCCCGGTCGTCGACTCATCGGGGGTTCTCCTCGGTCCAGGTGACGCCAAGGGCGGCGAGCAGCCGCTCGCGGTGTTCCAGGAAGCGCGGGTGCCGGTGCTGGCGCGGCGCCGGCAGTTCGATCGGGGTGTCGACGGTGATCCGGCCCTCGTCGAGCACGAGTACCCGGTCGGCGAGCGCGACCGCCTCGTCGACGTCGTGGGTGACCAGCAGCACCGCCGGCCGGTGCCGCTGGCAGAGTTCGCGGAGCAGGCGGTGCATCCGGATCCGGGTCAGCGCGTCCAGCGCGCCGAACGGCTCGTCGGCGAGGAGCAGTCTCGGCTCGCCGACCAGCGCACGGGCCAGCGCGACCCGCTGCTGTTCGCCGCCGGAGAGCTGGTTGGGCCAGGCCCGTTCCCGCCCGGCCAGCCCGACCTCGGCGAGTCGCTCCTGACCGCGCCGGTACGCCGCCGCACCCCTCGACCCGAGGACCACGTTGGCCAGTACCCGCTGCCAGGGCAGCAGCCGGGCGTCCTGGAAGATCACCGAGGAGTTGGCCGGTACGTCGACCTCACCGGCGCCGGGCACGTCCGGGTCGAGCCCGGCCAGCGCCCGCAGCAGGGTGCTCTTGCCGGAGCCGCTGCGCCCCAGCAGGGCGACGAACTCGTTCTCGCGGATCTCCAGGTCGAGCCCGTCGAGCACGGTACGCCCGCCGAGGCGCCGGTTCAGGCCCCGCACCCGGACCACCGGCCGGGAGCCGGGGTCGCCCTGGGTGTCGACGGTCAGTCCGCCAGGGTGCGTCGCCATGACAGTGCCCTCCTCTGCACGAGCCGGACGGCGCCGTCGGAGAGCAGTCCGAGGATGCCGTAGAGCACCAGACCGACGATGATGATGTCGGTCTGGCCGTACTGTCGGGCCAGCTCCATCAGGTAGCCGATCCCGCTGGTCGAGTTGATCTGTTCGACCACCACCAGGGCGAGCCAGGCGGAGACCACCGCGAAGCGCAGGCCGAGCAGGAAGCCGGGCAGCGCGCCCGGCAGCACCACCCGGAGGACGAACTGGGCGGGACTGAGCCGCAGCGACTCGGCCAGCTCCACGTAGCGCGCCTCGATGCCGCGCAGTCCGTTGTGGGTGTGGATGTAGACCGGGACGAAGACGCCGAGCACGATGGTGATGACCTTCATCCGCTCGTCGATGCCGAGCCAGAGGATCAGCAGCGGCAGCAGCGCCAGCGCGGGGATCGCGCGCTTGATCTGGACCGGCCCGTCGATGACCGCCTCGCCCCACCGGCTCAGCCCGGCGACCAGGGCGAGCACCGTGCCGATCAGTACCCCGAAGACCAGGCCGAGTCCGGCCCGCTGGGTGGAGATCAGCAGGCTCTCCTGGAGCCGCCCGCTGGCGATCAGGTCGCCGGTGGTGGCCAGCACCGTCCACGGCGCCGACAGGGTTCGTTCGTCGAGCAGGCCGGTCAGTGACCCGATCGACCAGACCGTGAGCAGCAGCAGCGGCCCGACGGCCGCGCCGAACGGGATCGGCCGGCCCGGTCCGAGCCGTCGTCGATGGCGGGCCTGCGATCGGGGTACGGCGGGAGCCGCCGGCCTCCGCAGCGGTCTGCGGACCGTTGCCGGGCCCGGTCGGGCGGTCAGCGGGTCAACCTGGGTCGTCACTTCGGTCCCTCCCGGAACGCGGCGGCGCCGAGCGGCTCGTAGCGCCGGTCGTACAGGTCGGCCGCGTCCAGCGGCCGGTTGCCGGTCTCCTTGGCGAGCAGGTCGACGGTCTGCTGGTGCCGGGCGATCACCTCGTCCCACCCGGCCGGGATCTCCGGTACCCCGGCGTTTTCGACCAGCCATCGACCGTCCTGCTCGGACAGTCCCTGGTCCTTGACGTAGTACCGGTCGATCCACTCGTCCGGGTTCCGTTCGATCCACAGCCAGGCCCGCGCCCAGCGCTGCACGTACTCGCGGATCGCCGCCGCCTTCGCGGAATCCTGGAGTACCCGCTCGGGGGCGTAGAGGTGGCCGGGGTCGTCGCGCAGGCCGTGCGAGATGGCGGTGCCGCCGTCCCTGCCGTACTTCGACAGGTAGCGCTTGATGTTGATGCCGCCGATCGGCGCCACGTCGACCTGCCGGCTGGCCAGCGCGGTCGGGTACACGTCGCCGGTGCTGGCCAGTTCCACCAGCCTGACGTCGTCCTTGGCCAGTCCGGCCCGGTGCAGCACCCGCAGCACCAGCGCGCCCTGGGCCTGCCCGGGGCTGTAGGCGATCCGCTTGCCGCGCAGGTCGGCGAGGCTGGCGACGCCGGCACCGGGGGCGATGCCGAGCTGGTAGATCGGGTGGTTGACCGGGTCCTGCCGGAACTTGGCCGCGACGATCCGGGTGGGCAGCCCGGTCCAGGCGGCGTGGATCGGCGGGATGTCGGCGACCGCGCCGACGTCGAGCGCGTCGGCCCGGAACGCCTCCAGGGTCTCCGGCCCGCCGCTGATGTTCGCCCAGGAGACCTCGAAGCTGAACCTCTCGGCCTCGCCGGAGAACTCGATCGCCTTCTGGATCTCCTTGTCGCCGACCCGAAGCACCGTGCCGTCGGGCACCTCGGCCGGCAGTGGCGCGTCGAAGGCCAGCCGGACGGTGGGGGCGTCGTCGCCGGCACAGCCGGCGAGCCCGGCGGCGGCCACCCCGAGGGCGGCGCCGAGGAGGGTACGTCGACGGAGCAGCGGCGCCCCCGGTCGAGGGAAGGCGGGATGGGGTGGAGATGGCATGGCGGACTCCTGTGCGACGGGCCCGGTCGGGCCGGCGGACTGGATCGAGGGAGGGGTGCGGGGGGGTGTTCAGGCGGCGAGGGAGGCGTAGCGCCCCATGTGGTAGAGCAGCGGCGCGTCGCCGTCCTCGGTGTGTTCGCCGGCCAGCGGCTCGGCCAGCACGATCGCGTGGTCACCGGCGACCACCCGCTCGGCGACCCGGCAGACCAGCCAGGCCACCGGCCCGTCCAGCAGCGGCACCCCGTACGGGCCGGGTCGCCAGCCGGGATGCTCGGCGAACCGGTCGATGCCGCTGGTCGCGAAGGTACGGGCCACCTCGTGCTGTCCACGCGCCAGCAGGTGTACGGCGACGTGCCCGGTACGGGCCACCGTCGGCCAGCTCGACGAGGCTCGGGACAGGCAGAAGGAGACCAGCGGCGGGTGCAGCGAGACCGAGGTGAACGAGGTGGCGGTGAAGCCGACCGGCGGTTCTCCGGCCGCGGTCACCACGGTCACCGCGGCGGCCTGCCGGCGCAGCAGCGCCCGGAACCGGGTCCCGTCGATCGGGCTCTGCGCGGGTGCCTCTGTCGGGGTCACGTCGGTGATGGTCATGGCGTCTCTCCTAGCCGTACGGCCGCGACGGCGGCAGATGGGCAGCGACCATCCCCGCTGCCGGTCCACTCTGGAGGGTGGGTACCGGCACCGGCGGAGTGGTGCACGAGGGGGTGCGGGTGTGCGGCGGTGCACGAGGGCGGGCGGTGGTGCCGGCCGGTGCGCGGCGGAGCGGATCCGGCGGCCGCCGGGCCGACGAGGGTGTGGTCGCCCGCACGACGGTGTGCGGCGGGGTGACGTGTGGTGGATCAGCGGGCGGCGTGATCAGCGGCGGCCCGGCGCCGCGACCGGCGGAGAGCCGGGGCGGTCGAGGTCAGCGGGGACAGCCCGCGCTGGCGTGACGCACCAGGTCGATGTGCAGCCGGCTGACGAGGTGGAGGATGAATCGCCGCTGCATGTGATCCATCCTGCGGCGCCCCCGGGGACCGGTCAACGCCCTTCCATAGTGTGAGAATCGGCCGGATCCGAGCCATCATCGGGACGGATGACGGGCGCGAAACATCCACAACGCTCGCGACCTGCCCCAGGTAACAGCAGCTGAACAACCACGTGACTTCGGCGATGCCGGAAGTGGCGGGTCCGGGACCGCCAACCTACTAAGCCGATGGGGTTTTGGAGATATCGCAACCGGGAGCCGCACCGACCCGGCGGGGTCGCCCCTCCCCCGGCGGGCTGACCCTTGGCAGGAGGCGAACGACCGTGCTATCAATGCCGGGTGAGCAAGGGTGCGGCCACCCGACAGGCGGTGTTGGCGGAGGCGACCGAGGTCGCCAGCCGGCTCGGTCTCGGCGGCCTGACGATCGGCTCGCTCGCCGCCCGGCTGGACATGTCCAAGAGCGGGCTGTTCGCACACTTCCGCTCCAAGGAGGCGCTGCACCTCCAGGTGCTCGCCTACGCCCGGGACGCCTTCAGCGCCGAGGTGGTCCGTCCCGCACTGCGCGCCCCCCGGGGTGAGGCCCGACTGCGGGCCCTCTTCGAGAACTGGGTGGGCAGTTTCGATTTCGCCGCCGGCTGCCTCTTCGTCTCGGCCTCCACCGAGTTCGACGACCAGCCGGGCGCGGTCCGGGACCAACTGGTCGCCGACCACAAGGACCTCGCCGACGTCATCGCGCAGATCTTCCGGACCGGGATCGCCGAGGGCGAGTTCGACGAGGCCGCCGATCCGGAGCGGTTCGCCCACGACCTGCACAGCGTCATGCTCGGCGCCTTCCACGCGCGACGCCTGCTGAACGACCCGCGCACCGAGACCTGGACCCGGCAGGCTTTCGAGGCCCTGCTGGACGCCGCACGACCGAAGTCCGACTGAACGCACCACAACCCCGAGGAGCCCGTCATGGCCAGCTCACACGTCCGGCGCAAAAAAAGCACGATCGTTCGTTCCTTTAGTCGCGCCGTCGTCATCGGCGGGTCGCGGGTCCTCTTCGGTGCCCTCGAACACCTCGCGCCGGAGGCCGGCGGCCGGCTCGCGCTGCGGCTCTGGTGCACCCCGCCCCGTCGGCGTACCACCGCCCCCACCGTGCCGGCCGGACCGGGCGGAGCCGCCACCTTCACCGGCCCGTACGACGGCGCCCCGTTCACCGTCGACGTCAACGGCAGTACGGTCACCGGCCGGGCCTGGGGCAGCGGCCCCCTCGTCTACCTGGCGCACGGCTGGGGCGGTTCGGCCAGTCAGTTGCACGGCTTCGTCCCCACGCTGGTGGCGGCCGGATACCGGGTGGTCGCCTGGGACGCGCCCAGCCACGGCCGGTCCGGACCGGGCGCGCTCGGCCCGCACCGGGGCACCCTCGCCGAGTTCGCCGACGCGCTGGTGGCGGTCGTCCGGGCGCACGGCCCGGCGCACGCCGTGCTCGCCCACTCGCTCGGCGCCACCGCGAGCGGGCTCGCCGTCCTCGACGGGCTGGCGGTGCACCGGCTGGTGATGATCGCACCAATGGCCGACCCTCTCCCCTACATCCAGGCGTTCCGGCGGACGCTCGGCATCGGCCCGAAGGTCGGTGACCGGCTCGTCGCGGCGATGGAGTCGCTGGTCGGCCGGCCGATCGCCGACTACGACCTGGGCACCCGGGCTCGCGCGGCCGGCGAACTCCCGCCGCTGCTGGTCGTGCAGGACCGCAAGGACCGTGAGGTGGACCCGGCCGACGGCGTCACCATCGCCACCGCCTGGCCCGGCCGGCTGCACCGCACCACCGGGCTCGGGCACGTGCGCATCCTGGCCGACCCCGACGTCGTACGCCGGGTGGTCGACTTCGTCCACGACACCGAGCCGGAACCCGGGACGGCAAGCCAGCACGAAACCGAGAGCACGAGCCAGCACGAAACCGCGAGCACGGGCGAGCACGGGACCGCGAACGGGAGCTACGCGGAATCCCGCGGCACCGCCGGCACCGGTCCGGCCCCGGACGACGCCGCCCGGCGCCGGTCAGGTGCCCCCGGCGGGGCGGGAGGAGACGCCTCCGTTACCACGGGAGGTGCTCTGACCGGCGGCGGTCCCGCGATGGGCTGACCCCCGACGGGTAGCGGCCCGAAACGTGAAACCCCGTGCCACACTTGCCGGATGCGGCGCCTGGTGATCCTCGTGGCTGCGGCGGTACTGGCGCTTCCGGCGGGCGGCGCGGCGGGCGAGCCGGCCGCCGCCGGGCAGCCACCAGGGCAGGTCGCGGCCGGTGCCCGGGCCGCCGCCGGCACCCCGGTCTGCACGATCGAGGACGAACGGTTGCCCGAGGTGTCCGGGCTGGCCGCCACCGACGACGGCTACGTGGTGGTCAACGACAGCTCCGATGTGGACAACCGGCGGCGGATCTTCTTCCTCGACCGGGACTGTGCGGTCACCCGTACCGTCCGCTATCCGTCGCGGCCCCGGGACACCGAGGACCTGGCCCGGGCGCCGGACGGCACCATCTGGGTCGGCGACATCGGCGACAACGACCGGGTACGCGAGACCGCGGCGCTCTGGAAACTGTCCCCGGGCGCGAAGTCGCCGGTACTGCACCGGGTCAGCTATCCGGACGGCGCGCACGACGCGGAGGCGCTGCTGCTCTCCGGCGACGGCACCCCGATCATCGTCACCAAGGACTCCGGCACCCCGGGGCTCTACGCCCCGGCCCGGGGCCTGCGGGCCGGCCAGACCACCCCGCTGCGCAGGGTCGGCCAGTTCACCCTGCCGAGGAGCAGCACCAGCAACCCCTTCTCGATCTTCGGACGGCAGCTCGTCACCGGCGGCGCGGTCGCCCCGGACGGCAGCCGGGTGGTACTGCGCACCTACGCCGACGCCCTGGAGTTCGACGTCACCGACGGCGACGTGGTCCGCGCTGTCACGCAGGGGACGCCCCGGGTCATCCCGCTGCCCGACGAACCGCAGGGTGAGACGGTCACGTACGGCCCGGACGGCACGGCACTGCTGACCCTCTCGGAGAAGGCGGAGGGCGAGTCCGCCGCTGACCCGGTGCTGCTGCGCTATCCGTTGGCGGATCGGGAGCCGAAGCCCTCCTCGTCGCCCGGTGCCGCCACCCCGGCGGTACCCGACGACACCCGACCCGACCGGGACCGGGCGGCGGAGTCGAGCCAGGACCTGCCCGGCCGGTTCGTCGGCGCGGTCGCGCTGACCCTGCTGCTCCTGGTGGCGGTCGGCGGATTCGCCATCTGGCGGGCCCGCCGCCGGCCGTCCGGCCGAGGTCGATAGCCGGCACTCCCCGCCCGGGCAATCGGTCCCGGGCGGCGCTAGCCGAGCCCCACCGACCGCCTGGCACTGGTCAGCGCGGCCTGCTGCTCCCCCGGGAAGTAGCCCCACGGCCAGGACGACGCCCGGTCACCGCCGCGCTCCAGGTGGGTCCGGGCCCGGTCGCGCACTCCCGCCCTGCTGTAGTAGGCGCCGAACATCTGGTGCGCCACCATCAGCCAGGGATGGTCGGCGTAGGCGGCGGCACCGGCGAGGAACCGGTCCGACGCCGCGTCGACCTCGGCCCGCGCGGCGCGCTTCTTCAACGGGCCGCTGGTCATCACCCGGTACATCCGGGTCGCCATGTTGCCGACCATCCAGCCGTCGACCCAGACCTCGATGTACGCCTGCGGCGCGAGCGACCACAGCGGGTGCCCGTCCGGCAGGGTGGTGCGGCGCTCACGGGTGAAGCCGAGCATCTGGTCGGTGCTGCCGTACCACTTGCGGCACAGGATGCTCAGCCGCTGGTGGTTGCCGAGGAAGGAGTCCGGGGCGAGCGCGAGCAGCCGGTTCCAGACCGCGTGCGGCTCGTCCGGGTGGATCGGGGCCGCCTTGGCGATGCTCTGCATGACCGTCCACGGCACCGGATCGTCCGGCGCCAGTTTCGCCGCCAGTCGCAACATGTCGCGGGACTCGCGGGACAGCTCCAGCAACCCGCGTACCTGCCGCTCCGAGGTGTATTTCATCTGTGCCGCGCCACGGGCCGCCCACGCGGCGGACCGCATGGCGGAGCCGGACAACAGCCACCAGTGCGGGTCGTCGGCGGCCCGTTCCGCCTCGGCCCGCAGGATGCCGAGCCGCGCGGCTCCGACGTCACCCAGCACGTCGACGTAGAGTTCACGGCGGTCCGGGTCACCGGCGCTCTCGGCCAGGGCCCGGTAACCCGGGATCGGGTCACCGGAGGCCAGGGCGTCGACCGCGTGTTGCAGCACCGGGTCGGACCAGGCCAGGTTCATGTCGCTCGGCAGTGTCACGGCGGCGGACACTATCAGGTCGCCTCCGCCCCCCGCTGGCCGTCACGACCCCGCCGGACCCCGCCGCGCCGACCCCCACCGACGGGCGGCGGGTCAGCTCCCGTCGGCGCCGTCGAAGAGCCGGCGGTACTCGCCGTAGCCCTCGCGTTCGAGGTCGGCCAGCGGTACGAAGCGCAACGAGGCCGAGTTCATGCAGTACCGCATCCCGCCCCGGTCCCGTGGGCCGTCGTCGAAGAGATGGCCGAGATGGCTGTCCCCGTGCGCCGACCGCACCTCGGTACGGACCATCCCGAGAGTCGTGTCGTCGATCTGCACCACGTTCGCCGGTTCGATCGGGGCGGTGAAACTCGGCCAGCCGGTACCGCTGTCGTACTTGTCGACGGAGGCGAACAGCGGCTCGCCGGAGACGACGTCGACGTAGATGCCGGGTTCCTTGCTGTCCCAGTAGGCGTTCCGGAACGGCGGTTCCGTGCCGCTCTCCTGGGTGACGTGGTACTGCTGCTCGGACAGCCGGGAAATCGCCTCCGGGTCCTTGCGGTACTCCTTCGACACCACCAGTCCTCCTTGCCCGGATCCTGCCCGGACGGGTACGCCGGGCACTGCACCGCCACCGGCGGGCGCTGGTCGCGCGGGCGGCAGAGCCGGAGTTTGCTACCCGGCCGGCGGCACCGGAAACCCGGCCGGCCGGTGCGGGTCGCCGGTCGCCCGGGGCAGTCGTTCGCGTGCGGTTGGGCCGGTGGTCACCGAAACCGGGTGGTCAGGCAACGTCCGGCCGGTAGACCTCGGGGCGATCAAAGTTCGGACCCAGCCCAGGAGGACCGATGACCGCACTCGATCGGCGTACCCTGCTCCGCGCCGGCCTGACCACCGGAGCCGGACTCGCCGGCGGCGCCCTGCTCGGCGGCGCCGCCGCGACCGCCGCCCCCGACCAGGCCGGGCGGTCCGGCGCGCCCGGCTGGCGGCCCGGCGGACGCCCGGTGCTGACCCACGGGGTGCAGAGCGGGGACGCGACCGCGCACTCCGCGGTGGTCTGGACCCGGGCGGACCGGGCGGGACGGCTGCACCTGGAGGTCAGCCGTCGGCCCGACCTGCGCGGGGCCCGCCGGCTCCGCGGCCCGGTGCTGGATCCGCGCGGCGACTTCACCGGCCGGGTACGCCTGACCGGGCTGCCCGCCGGGGAACGGCTCTACTACCGGGCCCGGGTGGAGAGCCTGGACCGGCCCGGCCTGTTCAGCGCGCCGCTCGACGGCAGCCTGCGCACCGCACCGGGGCCCGGGGACCGGCGCGACGACATCCGGTTCGTCTGGACCGGCGACATCGCCGGCCAGGGCTGGGGCATCGCGCCCGATCTCGGCGGCATGGGCATCTTCCGCGCCATGCGGAAGGTACGCCCCGACTTCTACCTGTGCAGCGGCGACACCGTCTACGCCGACGGGCCGCTCGCCGAGACCGTGACGCTGCCCGACGGGCGGATCTGGCGCAACCTGGTCACCCCGGAGAAGAGCAAGGTCGCCGAGACCCTGGCCGAATATCGGGGACAGTTCGCCTACAACCTGCTCGACGAGCACTTCCGGGCGTTCGTCGCCGAGGTGCCGCAGGTCAACCAGTGGGACGACCACGAGGTGACGAACAACTGGTACCCCGGCGAGATCCTCGACGACGTCCGGTACACCGAGCGCCGGGTCGACGTACTGGCCGCCCGGGCCCGGCAGGCGTTCCACGAGTGGGTGCCGACCCCGTCCGACGGGCGGCTCTACCGGCGGCTGCCGTACGGGCCGCTGCTGGACCTCTTCGTGCTGGACATGCGCACGCACAAGGATCCCAACGACGGCAACACGTACGCCGACCCGTCGCGCGGACTGCTCGGCCGCGAACAGCGGCAGTGGCTGGTCCGGGAACTGAAGCGGTCGACGGCGACCTGGAAGGTGATCGCCGCCGACCTGCCGATCGGCCTGGTGGTGCCGGACGGGGCTACCGCACAGGAGGGCATCGCCCAGGGCGACGGTGGCGCGCCGGCCGGGCGTGAACTGGAGTTCGCCGAGATCCTGCGCGCCACGCACCGCGCCGGGGTACGCGGCATCGTCTTCCTCACCGCCGACGTGCACTACACGGCCGCGCACCACTACGACCCGGCCCGGGCGGCGGTCGCCGACTTCACGCCGTTCTGGGAGTTCGTCTCGGGGCCGGCACATGCCGGCGCGTTCGGCCCGAACGCCCTGGACGGCACGTTCGGCCCCCGGGCGGTCTTCGTGCACGCGCCACCCCGGGCGAACACCTCGCCGGCCGAGGGATTCCAGCACTTCGGCGAGGTGGCCATCGACGGCCCCTCGGGCGCGCTGACCGTGCACCTGCGGGACCAGGACGGCCGTTCACTATGGACGACGACCCTGCCGGCGCCGCGCTGACCCGACGGTTGGCCGATTCCCCGGCAGCCGATGTCGCCCGTTCGACCCGCGCCTCGTCGCGGCGTTCGGGCTGCCGGCCGGCCTCTGAGTCGACCGGCACCCCGGCCGCCGTCCGGCGGCCGAGCACCCCGGCCGAGGGCGGCTCACCACCGGTGGGCCGCCCCGTCGGCGCCGACCACGGTCCCGACCACCCGACCCGGGTGGTCCAGCCCGGCGAGCTTGCCGCGCACCTGCCCCGCCTCGATGTGGTCGACCTCGCCGAGCACCTCCAGCGCCTCCCGCCAGACGTCGGCGGCGGCGCGCAGGTCGCCGAAGGCGTGGTGGGTGTCGCCGAGATGCGACAGCGTGATGCCCTCCAGGTGGCGGTCACCGATCGCCCGGTAGAGCCGCACCGCCTGGTCGTAGCAGTGCACCGACCGGTCCCGGTGGCCGAGATGGTGGTGCACCCGTCCGAGACTCCCCCAGGTGTTGGCCTGACCGTTGCGGTCGTCGAGTTCCTGGAGCTGGGCGAGGGCCTGCTCGCAGTAGGACAGTGCCGAGGAGTGGTCCTCCAGCAGGGTGAGGCACCAGCCGACCGCGTTGCGGGCCCGCGCCTCCCCGTGCCGGTTGCCGGCCGCCTCCAGCAGTCCGAGCCCCCGCCGGGCGTGGTCGAGCGCCTCGGAGAGCCGACCCCGGCGTTCCCACATCAGCGCCAGGTTCAGGTGGGTGTGGCCCTGCCCGACCTGGTCACCGGCATGGCCGTACAGCTCCAGGGCGTTGCGGAGCTGGGCGTCGGCGTCGTCGAGCCGGGCCAGCCGGGTGTAGGCCCGGGCGAGGAACCGGTGCGCGACGGCCTGGGCCGCCGGGTCGGCCAGCCGGCGCGCGGCGGTGACCGCGGCCCGCTGGGTGGCGACCAGGTCGTACCAGTGGCTGCTGCGGTCCAGGTAGGTGGCGAGGATCCAGCCGAGCTGCCACGTCTGGGTGTCCCGTCCGGTGCCGGCGGCGTAGTCGAGGAGGGCCAGCAGCACGGGGCGCTCGGCGGCGAACCAGTCCAGCGCCCGCTGGTGGTCCACCGGTTGCTCCCGGCTGACCCCCGGGCGGATCGGGCCGAGCGGGAGGGGAGCCGGTTCGGTCCGCAGCAGGGCGTCGGCGGCGTCCCCGCTGTGCAGGTAGTGGTCGAGCAGCCGGTCGACGGCGGCCCGGCGCCGCCGCTCCGAGTCGATCCGCTCGGCCACCTCGGCCGCGTACGCCCGCAGCAGGTCGTGCGGGGCGTACCGGCCGTTGGACCGCTGTCCGACCAGGTTGGACCGGGTCAGTTCGGCCAGCGTCTCGCGGGTCTCGGCGAGCGGCCGGCCGGCGAGACTGGCCGCGGCGGCGGCCGAGAGGTCCGGCCCGGGGTGCAGGCCGAGCAGCCGGAACAGGCGCGCGGCGGCGGGGCGCAGCGACCGGTACGACCAGGAGAAGACCGCCCGCAGGTCGGTGGTGGGGTCGCCGGTGCTCAGCGCGTCCAACCGGTCCGCGCCCCGGCGCAACTGGCCGGCCAGCTCGCCGAGGGAGAGGTTCCGGCTGGTGGCGACCCGGGCGGCCACGATCGCCAGCGCCAGCGGCAGCCCGGCACACCGGGCCAGGATCTCGGCCACCGCCTGCGGCTCGTCGCCGGCCCGGGGCCCGCCGATCCGGCGCAGCAGCAGTTCGCGGGCCTCCCGGGCCGGCAGCGGGTCCACCGGTACCGGTCCGGCACCCTCGATGGCGACCAGGTCCGCCAGCCGGGCCCGGCTGGTGACCACGACCAGGCAGCCGGGACCGCCGGGCAGCAGCGGCCGGACCTGGGCGGCGTCCCGGGCGTTGTCCAGCAGCACCAGCATCCGCCGGTGGAACATCTGGCTGCGGTAGAGCGCCGCCTGGGCGTCCAGGTCGGTCGGGATCCGCTCGGCGGGCACCGCGAGCGCGTCGAGGAACTGCCGTACCGCCTCGGCCGGGTCCACCGCCGGGCCGGCGGGGTCGAAGCCGCGCAGGTTGACGTAGAGCTGGCCGTCCGGGAACCGGTGCGCCACCTGGTGTGCCCAGTGCACCGCCAGGGTGGTCTTGCCGACCCCGGCCGTGCCGGAGACCACGGCGATCACCGTCGCGCCCGGTCCGGGCGGCCGGGTCGCCCGGTCCAGCAGCCCGTCGAGCCGGGCCAGCTCGGCGGTCCGGCCGGTGAACTCGGCCAGGTCCGCCGGAAGCTGCGCCGGCCTGGGTGCGCTGCGGGCCGCCGCCGGCACGGTCACCGTCTCCGCACGGGTCGGTCGGCCGGTCGGCTCCTCGTCGTGCAGCAGCGCGGTGTGCGCCGCCGCCAGCTCCGGCCCGGGGGCCACCCCGAGGTCCTCGGCGAGCCGCCGGCGCACCTCGTGGTACGCGGCGAACGCCTGCCCCCGCCGCCCGGCCGCGTGGTACGCCCGGATCAGCCGGGCGTGCGCCGCCTCGTCCAGTGGCGCGGCGACCGCCGCCTCCGCCAGGATCGGCAGCCCCTCGGCCGCCCGACCGGCGGCGATCATCACCTCGCCGTACCGGCCGAGTGCCGACTGCCGCTCACCGACCAGCGCGACCACCTTCGGATGGCTCGCCAGGGCGGGTACGTCGGCCAGCGGTGCACCGTGCCACAGCGCCAGTGCCTCGCCGAGCAGTTCCGCCGCCGCGTCGAGCTGGCCACGCCGTTGCGCGGCCGTGGCGGCGTCGATCCGCTGCCGGAACCGTGTGACGTCCAGCCCGGCGTCGGGCACGTGCAGCGCATAGCCGTCGCCGACCAGCCGCAACACGGTGCCCTGGTCCCGGGGGCGCCGCTCCGGCTCAAGTAGCCGGCGCAGGTGCTTGACGTGGGTCTGGATGACGTTTGCCGCGCTGGTCGGCGGCTCCCGGTCGTACCAGAGTCCGCTCATGAGTTCGGCGCGTTGTAGCGGTCTGCCGCCGGCCAGCGCCAGCAGCCCGAGCACCACCCGGCGGGCCGCGGGCCCCAGGTCGAGCGGTTCGTCGTCCCGCCAGGCCCGTACCGGACCGAGCAGCTGAATCCGCACGAGCGCCCCCCGCCGTCCGTCCACCAGCCGCCGCGCGCGGGTGATCCGGTGCGGCGCCCACTGCCGTCGAACTTAGATCAGCGTCGGTTGATGTGCCTATCGGACCAACGGCGGTTTCCGGGCGTACGCCCGAACGTCGGCCCGGCCCGCCGCGCCGGCCGGCGGGTTCTCCTTGACAGCAATCAGTGCTGTAGACCTATAGTGCTAGGAGACTAGATAAATAGAGGTAGCAGTGATCGAATTCCACCTGGACACCCGCTCGGGCCTCGCGCCGTACCTCCAACTGGTCCAGCAGGTCCAGCAGGCGCTGCGGCTCGGCCTGCTCTCCGCCGGTGACCAACTGCCGACGGTCAAGGAGGTCGTGGCGCGGTTGGCGATCAACCCGAACACCGTTCTCAAGGCCTACCGGGAGCTGGAACACCAGGGCCTGGTCTCACCCCGTCCGGGGGTGGGGACGTTCGTGACCCGGACGCTGACCGACGACTCCCTCGCCGCGCACGAGTCACTCCGGGCCGAACTGGTCGGGTGGCTCTCCCGGGCCCAGCGCGCGGGCCTGGACGCGGAAAGCATCGAAGCCCTCTTCATGAGCACATTCCGAAAGGCCACAGAGGTGAAACCATGACCCCGGTCCTGCGGACCGACGCACTCGGCAAGCGCTACGGCCGACGCCCGGCGCTCACGGACGTGACCCTGAGCATCCCCGCCGGCCGGGTGGTCGGCCTGGTCGGCCCCAACGGCGCCGGCAAGTCCACCCTGCTCAACCTCGCCTCCGGCATGATCGCGCCGACCGCCGGCACGATCGAGGTGCTCGGATCCCGGCCCGCCGCCGACACGGCCCAACTGGCCAGGGTCGGCTTCGTCGCCCAGGACACCCCGGTCTACCCGGGCCTCTCCGTCGGCGACCACCTGCGGTTGGGCGCCCGGCTGAACCCCGGCTGGGACGACCGGCTGGCACGGCAGCGGATCGGCCAGGTCGGCCTCGATCCGACCCAGAAGGCCGGTCGGCTCTCCGGCGGCCAGCGCGCCCAACTCGCCCTGACGCTCGCCGCCGCCAAGCGGCCCCAACTGCTGATGTTCGACGAGCCGGTGGCCGCCCTCGACCCGCTCGCCCGGCGGGCGTTCCTACAGAGCCTGATGGAGTTCGTCGCCGAACTCGAGGTCAGTGTCGTGCTCTCCTCCCACCTGCTCGGTGACCTGGAACGGGTCTGCGACCACCTGATCGTGCTGGCCGCCTCCCGGGTCCAGCTGGCCGGCGAGGTGGAGGAACTGCTCGCCGCCCACTACCGGCTGGTCGCGGCGCGCGCCGACCTCGATCCGCCACCCCCGGGGACCGAGGTCATCCAGGCCACGCACACCGCCCGGCAGACCACGCTGATCGTCCGGGACACCACCGGCACGCTGCCCGACCGCCTGCCCGCCGCCGAACACCTCGACCTGGAGGAGATGGTCCTCGCCTACCTCGCCCGGGCCGCCGAACCCGCCGGCACCCCGCACCCGGCACAGCCCCTGGAGGTCTCCCGATGATCTGGCTGACCTGGCGTCAGTTCCGCGGCCAGGCCCTGGTCGCCGTCGCGGTACTGGTCGCCCTCGGCACCTACCTGGTCGTGCTCGGGCTGCGGATCCGCAACGCCTACGAGGTGAACGTCGGCTGCGCCGGGTGCGACGTCGGAGCGGCCAAGGACGTCTTCGAGAACGCCTACTTCACGCCGCTGCTGCTGACCGGCTTCCTGGTCGTGCTGGTGCCCGGCATCCTCGGGGCGTTCTGGGGCGCGCCGCTGCTGGCCCGGGAGTTCGAGTCCGGCACCCACCGTCTGGTCTGGAACCAGAGCGTCACCCGCACCCGCTGGCTGGCCGTCAAACTGGGTTTCGTCACCCTGGCCGGGATGCTCCTCACCGGCGCGCTCAGCCTCTTGCTGACCTGGGCCGCCAGCCCGTACGACAGGCTGTTCGAGGGCCGGTTCGACCCGCTGCTCTTCCCGGCCCGCAACATCGCCCCGCTCGGCTACGCCGTCTTCGCGGTCGTCGCCGGGATCACCGTCGGGTTGCTGGTCCGCCGGACCCTCCCCGCGATGGCCATCCTGCTCGCCGGCTTCGTCCTGTTGCAGATCCTGATCCCGACGACGGTCCGCCCGCACCTGCAACCCGCCGTCACCGAGACCGTCGCCTGGACCGCCGCCAACGCCAGGGGGCTACAGCTCAACGGGGCCGGCGAGGTCCGGACCGAGGGGTTCGCCGTACCCGGTGCCTGGGTGCTGACCGGCAACCCGCAACTCTTCGACGCCTCCGGGCAGCCGGCGAACCGGGAGCAGTTCGAGGACTGCCCGCACACCTCCCCGGACGTGCACAAGGCGTGCGTGGAGTCGAAGGGCTTCCACATGGTCCTGTCGTACCAGCCCGCCGACCGGTACTGGACCTTCCAGTGGCTGGAGCTGGGGCTGTATCTGGTGCTCGCCGCGCTGCTGGCCGGATTCGCCTTCTGGCGGATCCCGCGCGGCCTGAACTGAACCGACCCGGCGTCGGCGGCCGGTCCCGCCCGGACCGGTCGCCGGCGGAGCGTCCCGAGGTCGTCTCCGCCGGTTCGTCCGAAGCCGGCCGGGTGCCGGGAGCGGACGGGGTGCGGCGGCGGCGATTACCGGTACCGCTCCCGGGTAGCCGGTCGCCGTGGGTGGGCCAACCGAGGACATCGGGGCAGAGACGGACACCGGCCGTGCCGAGGGGTTCAGCGACGGCGTACTCGCGATCGTCATCACCCTGCTCGTGCTCGACCTGCGGATGCCGGAGGTCGAGCCGGGCCGGCTGCTCTCCGAACTGCTGGAGCAGTGGCCGAGCTACGCGGCGTACGTGGCGTCGTACCTGTACATCGCCGTCGTCTGGCTGAACCACAAGGCCACCTTCGGCCGGATCCGCCGGGCCGATCGAGGGCTGCACTGGATGAACCTGCTCGTCCTGTTCAGTACCGCGCTGCTGCCGTTTCCGACCTCGGTGCTCTCGCGGGCGCTACAGGAACACAACCTCGCCGACCAGCGGGTCGCCGCCGCGTTGTACGCGCTGGTCGGCGCGGTGCTCTCCGCGAGCTGGCTGGCGTTCTACCACTATCTGGCCACCCACCGGGAGCTGCTGGTGGACGGGGTCGACGAGCGGTTCTTCCCCAGCGAGCGGCTCCGGGCGGTGATCGGTCTGGTGCTGTACGCCGTGGCGGGTCTGCTCGGCGTCCTGGTCACGCCGCTGGCCAGCCTGGTGATCTTCATCCTCCTGCCACCGTTCTACGGCCTCACCAGTGGCGGCCTCTACAGCGCGCCGCTCGTCTCCCGGGGCCGCACCCGGGGCGGGGCCGGGAGCTGACCGCCGATCCGGCCGACGAGCCGCCGGGGCACGGGTGGCCCGCCGACCCGGGTCGGCGGGCCACCGTCGGATGGGCCCGGTCTACTGTTCGGCGCCGTTCCAGTCGACGAGCTGCACGATCACGCCGTTGGGGTCGCGGACCTGAAAGGCCCGCTCGCCCCACTCCTCGACGGTGAGCGGCATGGTGATCGTCACGCCCTCGGCCTGGAGGCGGGCGAGTTCACCCTCCAGGTCGTCGACGACGAAGGCCAGGATCAGCCCACGGGCGTGGTCGTCACGCTGGTCGGCCGGCAGCGTCGGCAGGCCCTGGCGCAGGAAGACGACGTTCATCCCGACGTCGTCCCTGGTCAGCGACGCGAAGCCGTCGGCGGCCATCGCCTCGTGGAACCCGAAGTGGGTGACGAGGAAACGGCTGGAGGCGGCGACGTCCGCCACGTTCAGCGAGACGGCGGAGGAGGTGATTTTCACTAGCGGCTCCCTGGCGGTCGATTAACTCCTTACATTGTACACTATACGGGGTACGGATATTCCCACCGGGCCGGAGGTGGTGCGCGAAACGGAGATCACCTAGATCGGGGAGTCGACCCCGACACGCCCCGCCCCAGCCGGGCGGTTCGCACACCTGTCGGGTAATTTCAGTGGCTGGCCGTCGCCCGCCGAGGAGCTGGCGCCAGGCGGCCCCCGCCCGGACAGGAGATAGCGCAGGCATGGGTAAGCGGACGGTTCACGTCTCCGACTTCAGTGGCAAGGTGGTCCAGTCCGCCGACGAGGTGGTCCGGATCGTGGTGCTGGACCACCCCGACCTGGTCGCCGGGCCGGTGCAGTTGGAGGCCGAGCCGACCGAGGTCGAGAGCATCGACGACGCCGCGCTCGACGTCGCGGTCGTGGAGATCCACGACGGCCGGCCGGGCGAGGCTCCCCGCCGGGTGGTGCTCACCGCCAGCGAGTTCGACGCGCTCGCCACCGACGTGCCGATGGCCCAGCTACTGCGGACCGCCGAACGGGTACGCCCGGCCAAGGCGAGCCGGGAACGCGTCGACTACGCCACCCTGGAGCACGCCGGCCGGCCGCACCGGGGGCGGGTCACCGAGGAAGAGGCGCGGTTGGTGCGCGACCACCTCGACGAGGTGAACAAGCGACTCGCCGACGAGGGGATCCGGCAGATCGACCCGGCCGACCCCGAGCACGCCGCCCGGTACGGCTTCCCCACCGCCTGACCGAGGCTCGGGCGGCCGGCCACCCGGGGACGACCGAACCCGGGCGGCCGAACCGCCCCGGTCCGGCTACCCGGCCGAACCACCCAGGTCCGTTACCCGGCCGCGCCGGTCCGGGCGGGCGCGGCAGTCGACTCCGGGCGCAGCGGGAAGTGGCACGCCACCTGATGCACGTCGCCGGCCAGCGGCGGCTCCGTCTGGCAGATCTCGGCCGCGATCGGGCAGCGAGTACGGAACCGGCACCCGGTCGGCGGGTTCAGCGCGCTCGGCAGCTCACCCCGGATCGTCATGCTCTCCCGGTCCGTCGCGGCGGCATCGGGGCGGGCCGACGGGACCGCGTCGATCAGCGCCTGGGTGTACGGATGCCGCGCCGACCGGACCACGTCGTGCGCCGGACCGACCTCGACGAGCTTGCCCAGGTACATCACCCCGATCCGGTCCGACATGTAGTCGACGACGGAGAGGTCGTGACTGATGAAGACGTACGCCAGGCCGAGTTCGCGTTGCAGGTCCCGCATCAGGTTGAGCACCTGCGCCTGGATCGAGACGTCGAGCGCGCTGACCGGCTCGTCCCCGACGATCAGCCGGGGTTGCAGGGCCAGTGACCGGGCCAGCCCGATGCGCTGCAACTGACCGCCGGAGAACTCGTGCGGATAGCGCTCCAGTACCCGTCGGGAGAGCCCGACCTGATCGAGCAGGGTGCCGATCCGGGCCCGCCGGGCCGCCCCGTCGCCCACCTGCTGGATCTCCAGCGGCTCGGCCAGGATGGCGTCGACCCGCATTCGCGGGTTCATCGCCGCGTAGCTGTCCTGGAACATCAACTGGACCTGCCGGTGCATCCGGCGCCGCTCCCGCCGGCCAAGGGTCGCGATGTCGGTACCGTCCAGCACGATCCGCCCCGCCGTCGGCCGCTCCAATCCGACCACCAGCCGGCCCACGGTCGACTTGCCGCACCCGGACTCGCCCACCAGCCCGAATGTCTCGCCGGGATGGACGTCCAGCGACACCCCGGCGACCGCGCTCACCTGCCCGGCGGCCCGGCGCAACAACCCGGCACCGCTCGCCGGGTAGTCCTTGACCAGCTCGCGGACCGAGAGGATCGGTGCCGGTGAGACCGGCCGGGACTCCGTTGTCCCAACCGGCCCGCCCGGACGGAGCGCCGGTGCCGGCTCGCCCGCCCGGAGCGTCACCGCCTCGACCGGCCCGGCCCCCTCGACCGGCCCGGTCGACTCGGCCCGCCCGGTCGACTCGTTCCGCCCGGTCGGCTCGTCCCGCCCGGTCGGCTCCACCGGTCCGGTCGCCGGCTCGGCGGAGGTGCCGGTCGGCGGGGCCACCGGGTGCAGGCAGGCGTACTGGTGCCGGCCGGCGGTCAGGGCCACCTCGGTGGTCCGGCACTCCTCGGTGGCGTACCGGCACCGGGGTGCGAACCGGCAGCCGGTGAGCGGTCGGGACAGATCCGGCGGCAGCCCGGGGATGCTGTAGAGCCGGGCGTCCGGCTCCCGGGTGGCCGACTCCGGCAGCGCCTCCATCAGCGCCTCGGTGTAGCGGTGCCGGGGTGACCGGAAGAGTTCACCGGTGGTGGCGGTCTCGACCACCCGGCCGGCGTACATCACCGCGACCCGGTCGGCCCGGCCGGCGATCACCCCCAGGTCGTGGGTGACCAGCACGACCGCCATCCCGAAGTCTTCCCGCAGGTCGTCGATGAGTTCGAGGATCTGCCGCTGGGTGGTTACGTCCAGCGCGGTGGTCGGCTCGTCCGCGATGAGCAGCCGGGGCGAGCAGACCAGCGCCATCGCGATCGCGACCCGCTGCCGCATCCCGCCGGAGAGTTCGTGCGGATAGTTGTCGACCACTCTGTCCGGGCGGGGCATCCCGACCCGCCGCAGGATGTCGATCGCCCGCTCCCGGGCCTGCGCCCTGCCGACGCCCTGGTGCACCCGCAGCGGCTCGGCGACCTGGACGCCGATCCGCATCGTCGGGTTCAGCGAGGTCAGCGGGTCCTGGAAGACCATGCCCATCCGGACGCCCCGGATCCGGCGTACCTCCTGCGGTGGCAGCGACCGCAGGTCGCGGCCCTCGAAGAGGATCTCCCCGCCGACGACCTCGCCGCCCGACGGCAGCAGGCCCATCACCGACAGTGCGGTCATCGTCTTGCCGCTGCCCGACTCGCCCACGATGCCGAGGGTCTCCCCCGGCCGGACCTCCAGGCTGACGTCGTCCAGGGCGTGCACGACGCCGCGCCGCAGCGCGATGTCGGTACGCAGGTGCCGCAGCTCCAGCAGCGGGCCGGATTCCCCGGACGCCCCTGCCGGCGCGGCCGTCGAGTCGATCTGTGCGCTCATTCCCCACTCCCCCTAGCGTCGCCGGAGGCGGACCTCGAAGGCGTCCCTCAACCCGTCGCCCATGAAGTTGAAGGCGAGCACGATGAGGATGATGGCGATTCCGGGCGGATACAGCAGCCACCAGTGGCCGCTGTAGGTGTCCGCCAGCCCGTCCGAGAGCATCCCGCCCCAGTTCGCGGCCGGTGGCGGAACGCCGAGGCCGAGGAAGGAGAGGTACGCGACGTAGAGGATGGCGTCGGCGACCTGGAAGGTCGCGTTCACGATCACCGTGCCGATGGCGTTCGGCACGATGTGCCGGCGTACCGCCCGGCCGCCGGTGCCGCCCATCCCCCGCATCGCCTGGACGTACTCCCGGGAGCGCAGCGTCAGCGCCTCGCCCCGGACCAGCCGGGCCGGGCCGAGCCAGGCGAAGGCGCCGATGATGACGATCAGCATCGGTACGCTCGGCGTGACGATCGCGGCCAGCAGCATGAAGAGGAAGAGCGACGGGATCGACATCATCGCGTCGACCACCCGCATCATCGCGGCGTCCACCCAGCCGCCGACGAAACCGGCGACGGCGCCCCAGAGCGTGCCGAGGAAGGTGGCGAGGATCCCCGCCGCCAGCCCGACCACGATCGAGGTCTGCCCGCCGAGCATCAGCCGGCCGAGCTGGTCGTAGCCGACCCCGTCGGTGCCGAGCGGGTGCCCGGAGCCCGGCGCCAGGTGTACCCGGGTGAGGTCGGTGTGCACCTGGTCGGTGTGGTAGAAGATCGGCCCGAGGAAGCAGACCCCGGCGAGCAGCACGAAGAGGCCGAGGCCGACCAGGGCCAGCCGGTTCTCGCAGAAGACCGCGACCCCCTGCCGCCAGAGGCCGCGTACCGGGGCGTCGTCGGGGGCGGCCGGCTGCGGTGCGCCCACCGGTGGGGTCGGCGCCAGTTCGGTCAGGGTGGTCACGAGGTGCTCCCCCGGAGTCGTACCCGCGGGTCGACCGCGGCGTAGAGCAGGTCGGCGATCAGCGCGCCGAGCACCGTCGCCACCGAGATGATCAGGGTGACCCCGAGCAGGATCGGGAAGTCACGCTTGAGTGCCGCCTGCCAGAAGAGTTGTCCCATGCCGGGGAAGTTGAACAGCGACTCCACCACCAGGGCACCGCTGAACAGCGCCGGCAGGTACATCCCGAGCAGGGTGATGACCGGGAAGAGCCCGTTGCGCAGGGTGTGTCGGACCACGACCCGCCGCTCGGAGAGGCCCTTGCTGCGGGCCGTCCGGACGTAGTTCTCGTTGAGGTTGTCGACCATCGAGGAGCGGACGTAGCGCGAGTAGACCGCGATGGTGACGATCGCCAGGGTGACGGTGGGCAGCACCAGCCCGGCCGGGTCGGCCAGTACCTCGCCGACGGTGAAGCCCTGCGGCGCCTCCGGCGGCAGGATCGGCCAGACCTGCGAGAAGAGGATGATCAGCATCAGGCCCATGAAGAAGATCGGGGTGGCGTACGCCAGCAGCGACAGCGAGGTGATGGTGTAGTCCGGCCAGCGGTTGCGGCGCACCGCCTGGATCACCCCGAGCGGGATCGCCACCACGATCGCCAGCAGGGTGGAGAGCAGCGACAGCACCATGGTCTTCGGCAGCCGCTGGGTGATCGCCTCGGTGACCGACTGGTTGAGCTGGAACGAGTAGCCGAGGTCGCCGTGCAGCAGGCGCTGCACGTACATGCCGTACTGCTGGATCCAGGGCCGGTCGTAGCCCATCTCGTGGTTGAATGCGGCCAACTGCTCCAGCGTCGCCTCCTTGCCCAGCGTCGCCCGGGCCGCACCGCCGGGCAGCAGGTGCAGCAGGACGAACGCGATCACGGTGACGAGCACGACGACGATGAGAGCCTGGCCCAGGCGCGTGACGAGGTACCGGACCACTGGCGGATCCCTCCCCGGTCGGGGGCTCCGACGGCACCCGCTGGGGGCACCGCCGGAGCCGGACGGTCAGTGACTGCCGACTACTTCCAGGACCAGTCCTGGAAGTACATGTTGTTCATCGGGTCCTGCGGCTCGACGCCCTGCAACCCGGACTTGTACGCCGAGATCTGGAACACCGGGTTCGGCATCCAGAGCACCGGCAGGTCCCTGGCGAGGAAGTCGTTGTACGCCTTCAGCGCGGTGTCGTCGCCGCTGAACTGGGTCGCCTCGATGAGCTGGTCGGCCTGCGGGTTGCTGTAGCTGCCCAGGTTGACCGGGGCGTCGGTGGCGAAGAGCCGCTCGCCGCTGGCGAAGGCCGGGTAGTACCAGCTGCCCTGGGAGCCGAAGAAGGACATGTCCCAGGTGCAGGTCGCCTCGGTCGGCTTGCAGGCCGGGGTGACCGCGACCGAGTCCGGCACCTCCTTGATGGTCAGCTCGATGCCGAGCTTGGCCATCTGGGACTTGATCTCGGCGAACATCTTGGTGGTGGCGGCGAAGCCGCTCTGGCTGGTCACCGTGAAGGCCAGCGGGGTGCCGGCGGCGATGCCCTGGCCGCACTGGTTCGCCCCGGTGCCCGGGGTCTGGCAGGTGGTCTGCCCGTCCGGGGTGACCTTCCAACCGTGGCTCTCCAGGAGTTCCTTCGCTTTGGTCGGATCGAAGGAGTAGACGCAGCCGTTCTCGGCGGAGCCGGCGGTGCCGGGCTTGAGCGGCACCGGGCCGCAGGTCGGCTCGGCCATGCCGGACCAGATGACCTTGTTGATGGTCGGCTGGTCGATCAGCATCTGCATCGCCTGGCGCAGGTAGTCCTGCTTGAACAGCACGCCCGTCTTCGGGTTGTTGAAGTTGAGCTGGAGGTAGGTGATCGACCAGCCGTACCAGGGCGCGACCCGGTAGTCCTTGGACTCCAGGTACGACTTCTGGGAGAGGTTGGCCGCCGGCACGTAGCCGTAGTCGATCTCACCGGCCCGGAGCACGTTGAACTCGGCGTCGTCGCTGGTGAACGGCCGCAGCACGATCTTCGACAGCTTCGGCTTGTCGGTGCCGGAGTAGTTCGGCTGGGCGGCGAGCACGACCTCGCCGTTCGGGACGTACTTCTCCAGCTTCCAGGGGCCGCTGTTGACCTTCCAGAGGTCGTTCGTCGCGTACGTCTTGGGGTCCTTCGAGGCCGCGACCAGGAAGTCGAAGACCTTCCTGGCCCCTTCCGGGGTCTTGTCCAGGTCGCTCACGCTCGCGGTGGCGGAGTCCCTGTCCCAGACGTGCTGCGGCATCGGAGTGATCCGGTTGAGCTGGTTCCCGACGAACCAGGCGGTGTTGTAGGCCTGGGTCGTCGTCACCGAGAAGGTCTTCGCGTCCTTGATCGTCCAGGCGGCGATGTTGTCCGGGAAGCCGCCCTTGCGGTAGGAGGCCCACTTGTCCTTGTTCGCCGTGACGACGTTCCACCAGAAGTCGATGTCCCGGGTGGTGATCGGCTTGCCGTCGGACCAGGTGTTGTCCTTCAGCGTGATCGTCAGGGTCTTGCCGCCGTCGCTCACCTCGGGCGGGTTGGCCAGCGACCGCTCGGTGTCGATGTTGTACTTCGCCGACCCGTCGAGCTTGTACTGGTACAGCGGCCGGTACTGGGCGTTGCCGAAGATGGCGTTCTCGCCCTGGGTGAAGCCGGGGGCCGAGATGGGCAGGATCCAGTTCGGGGTCCGGAAGGCGACGGTCGCGGTGTCCCTGCCCTGACTTCCGCCCTTCCCCGACGAACTGCTGTCGCCGCCACAGGCGGCGAGGCCCAACCCGAGGGCGAGCGCACTGGCCACGGCGACGGTGCCGCGGAGTGCGCCCCGGTGGAATCTGCTCCTCATGAGTCTCCTCGATCGATGTGCACGTGCCCCGCGTCGCCGGGCGCGTTCGGCGCCGCGTCCAGCCTGCGCGCTTCCCGAGCGATCAATGCGGAGAATGTATAGGCGATTAAGTTTCGCGTCAACGAAACTAACCCACTTCCTTCGGGGACTTTCATCAGGATAGGATCAAAGCCGCCGAAGCATCGTCCGGAGTTCGCCGACCGCTACCCTTCGCGGTGATCCCCGTCCCGTGCCTGGCGGTAGCCGCGAGGGAACCCGGACGATCCGGCTGGAAGAAGGAGAGGTATGTCGGACCCGTCGATCTCCGCCACCCTGCGCGACCAGACGCTCAACCTGCTGGCCAGCGGCGAGGCCACCTCCCGGGCCGACCTCGTCGAGGCGTTGCAGGTGGCGCCCTCGACCGTCACCGGAGTGGTGCGCCGGCTGCTGGAGGAGGGCGCCATCCTGGAGGAGGGCGTCGGCCGCTCCACCGGCGGGCGACGGCCCCGGATCCTGCGGCTGCGGGAACCCTCCGGCGTCTTCGCGGTCGCCGAACTCGGCGCCCGGCACGCCCGGGTCGGCCTCAGCACCCCGAACGGCCGGCTGCTCGCGACCGAGGAGATCGCCATCGACATCGCCGCCGGCCCCGGCGAGGTCTTCGAGGTGGTCGGCACCGCCTTCACCCGACTCCGCACCGCCACCGCACCCGGTCAGGCACTACTCGGCGTCGGCGCCGCGATGCCCGGTCCGGTCGCGTTCCCCCGGGGCCGGCTGGTCGGCCCCGCCCGGATGCCGGGCTGGAGCGGCGTCGACGCCCAGGCCGAACTCGGGGCCCGCTTCGACGTACCGGTGGTGGTCGACAACGACGCCAAGGCGGCGGCGATCGGCGAGTACGTCACCCGGGGCCGGGACACCGGCGACATGATCTACGTCAAGGCCGGTACCGGCATCGGCGGCTGCCTGGTTAGCGGCGGTCAGGTCTACCGGGGCGGCCGGGGACTCAGCGGCGACGTCACCCACGTACGGGTGGCCGACAGCGGCGAACGGCAGTGCTCCTGCGGCAGCCGGGGCTGCCTGGAGACCGTCGCCAGCGGCGCCGCGCTCGCCGCCCAGCTCGCCGAGCAGGGCCAGCCGATCACCGGTACCCGGGACGTCATCGGCGCGGTCGTCGACGCCGAGCCGGCCGCGGTGACGCTGGTACGCCGGGCCGGCGGGCTGCTCGGGGTGGCCCTCTCCGGACTGGTCAACTTCCTCAACCCCGACGCCGTGGTCATCGGCGGAGCCCTCTCCAGCCTCGACGTCTACGTCGCGGCGGCCCGGGGCATGCTCTACGAGCGGTGCCTGCCGTCGATGACCCAGTCCCTTTCCATCGAGGCCAGCGTCGCCGGCCCGGATGCCGGCCTGGTCGGCCTCGGGCATCTGGTCCGCGCCGCGGCCGACGCCCGACCCGCCTGAGGAGTTCCACCCGTGCACCGTCCCCTGCGGATCGCCATCGGCGGCATCCACATCGAGTCCAGCACCTTCTCGCCGCACCTGAGCACCGCCGACGACTTCGAGGTCACCCGGGGCGACGCGCTGCTGGCCCGCTACGCCTGGCTCTCCCCGGCCCAGCCGTGGGCCGCCGACGTCGAGTGGCTGCCGCTGGTGCACGCCCGGGCACTGCCCGGCGGCGCGGTCGACCCGGCCAGCTACGACGCCTGGACCGCCGAGATCGTCGACGGGCTCGCCCGACTCGGCCCGGTCGACGGGATGCTCCTGGACATCCACGGCGCGATGAGCGTGGTCGGTCGGACCGACGCCGAGGGCGACCTGGTCACCGCGATCCGGTCGACGATCGGGCCCGAGCCGTACGTCTCGGCCGCGATGGACCTGCACGGCAACGTCTCGCCGACGCTCTTCACCGGCTGCGACCTGCTCACCTGCTACCGCACCGCCCCGCACGTCGACGTCTGGGAGACCCGCGAGCGGGCGGCCCGCAACCTGGTCGAGGCGCTGCGCCGGGGCGAGCGCCCGCACAAGGCCCTGGTGCACGTGCCGATCCTGCTGCCCGGCGAGATGACCAGCACGAGGGTCGAACCGGCGCGCGGGCTCTACGCCCGGATCCCCGAGATCGAGTCCCGGGACGGCATCGTCGACGCCGCGATCTGGATCGGCTTCGCCTGGGCCGACCAGCCCCGCTGCCGGGGCGCGGTGGTGGTCACCGGCACCGACGCCGCCGCCGCGACCGGGGCGGCCCGGGAACTCGGCGAGCACTTCTGGGCGGCCCGCGACGAGTTCGCCTTCGTCGCGCCGACCGGCAGCCTGGACGAGTGCCTCGACACGGCACTCGTCGCGGTCAAGGAGCCGGAGCGGCGGCCGTTCTTCGTCAGCGACTCCGGCGACAACCCGGGAGCCGGCGGCGCCGACGACGTCACCTACGCGCTGGCCCGGATGCTCGCCCGGCCGGAGATCCGGGACGGCGCGGTCCGCGCCGTGTACGCCTCGCTGGTCGACCCGGACGCCGTGGCACAGCTCGCCGACCAGCCGACCGGCACCCCGGTCAGCGTCCCGGTGGGCGGCCGGATCGACACCCGGGACCCCGGTCCGGTACGCCTCGACGGCGTACTGGAGGCGGTCGCCGAGGACCCCGACGGCGGGCGGTGCGTGAGCGTACGGGTGGGTGGGCTGAGCGTCTTCGTCACCTCGCGACGGATGCAGTACCGCCAACTCGCCTCGTACGCCCGGCTGGGCGTGCGGGTGGACGAGGTCGACCTGGTGGTGGTGAAGATCGGCTATCTCGAACCGGAGTTGTTCGAGGCGGCCGGGGACTGGCTGCTGGCGCTGACGCCGGGCGGGGTCGACCAGGACATCGAGCGGCTGCCGTACCAGCGGCTGTTGCGGCCGGTGTTCCCGCTGGACCGCGGCTTCGTCGCGGACCTGACCGTGGCGACCCGGTGATTCCGCCCGTCGCCAGCGCCCGGCCCGGCACCTCGCCTCCCGCGCAACCGGCCACCGGTCGCTGCGTCCTCGCGGTCGACGTCGGCGGGACGACCATGAAGGGTGCGGTCTTCGGCGAGGAGGGCCAGGTCCGGCACTCGCTCGTGGTGCCGTCCCGGGCCGACGGCGACCCGGTCGGCGCGCTCCGGGAGCTGTGCCGGCGGCTGCGCGACACCGCCCTCGACGGCGGCGTCGAGCCGGCCGGGATCGGCGTGGTCACCCCGGGCATCGTCGACGAGGCCGCCGGCCTGGTGCTCTACGCCTCCAACATCCGGTTTCGCGACGTACCGCTGCGCGCGCTGGTGCAGGACGACCTGGGGCTGCCGGTGGCGGTCGGGCACGACGCCCGGGCGGCCGGCGTCGCCGAGGCGGTGGCCGGAGCCGGCCGGGGACTGGCGAACTTCGTGCTGCTGCCGCTCGGCACCGGCATCGCCGCCACCGTCGTGCTGCACGGCGAGCCGGTACCGGGTACCGCCTGGTCGGCCGGGGAGGTCGGGCACATGCCGGTACACCCCGGTGGCGAGCCGTGCAGTTGCGGCCAGCGCGGCTGCCTGGAGGTGTACGCCTCGGCCGGCGGTCTGGCCCGGCGCTACGCCCGGCTGGGCGGCACGCCGGGGCTGGACAGCCGGGGCATCGCCGCTGCCGTCGGCACCGATCCGCTGGCCCGCTCGGTGTGGGACACCGCGACCCAGGCGCTCGGGATCGCCCTGGCCACCCTGACCCTGACCCTGGACCCGGCCCGGATCGTCCTTGGCGGCGGCCTGGCCGAGGCGGGTGCCCAGCTCTTCGACCCGGTACGTGACGCGCTGCGCGCGGCGCTGGCCTGGCGGGCCGCGCCCGAGGTGGTGCCGTCCGCCTTCGGCGCCCAGGCCGCCCAGGTCGGCGCCGCCATCCTGGCCCGCCGGGCGGCCGGGCTGGCGGTGCCGGAGGGCTGGGGACTCCCCGTCCCGGCGGGCAGCCCGGGCTGAGCACCGCCCCGACCACGAAGCGGTCGCCTGGTCCATAATCGGTGCGGTGCCGTACGGCGGCACCTGCATCCGCGCCGGCTCGACCGCCTCAGCGTTCCACCGATCCGACCGGTGCCCGACTCCTCGGAGGTGCCGTGAGCGACACGACCAGTCCGGCCGGCAAGCTGGACACGAACGTGGCGCATCCCGCCCGCCGCTACAACTACTGGCTGGGCGGCAAGGACAACTTCGCCGCCGACCGGGTCTCCGGCGACCAGGTGGCCGCCGTCTTCCCGACCGTGAAGCGGGCTGCCCAGGAGAACCGCAACTTCCTGCGCCGCGCGGTCGGTTTCCTGGCCGGTGAGGCCGGCATCCGGCAGTTCCTCGACATCGGCACCGGGCTGCCGACGGCCGACAACACCCACGAGGTGGCCCAGCGGATCGCACCCGAGTCCCGGGTCGTCTACGTGGACAACGACCCGCTGGTGATGGCGCACGCCCGGGCCCTGCTGACCTCCTCGCCGGAGGGCAGGAGCGCATACATCGAGCGGGACCTGCGGGAGCCGGAGTCGATTCTGGACGCCCCGGAACTGCACGCCACCCTCGACCTGCGGCGGCCGGTGGGGCTGACGCTGGTCGCGATCCTGCATTTCGTACGCGACTTCGAGGACCCGTACGGCGTCGTCGCCCGGCTCGTCGCCGCGCTCCCCTCCGGCAGCTACCTGGTGATGTCACACGGCACCTACGACGGGCTGCCGGCGGAGGCGGTCGCGAGGCTGGAGGAGGCGAACGCCGCCACCGGCGGGCTCAGCCGGCCGCGCAGCCGGGACGAGTTCACCCGCTTCTTCGCCGGGCTGGACCTGGTCGACCCGGGGGTCGTACCGATCGGGAACTGGCGGCCGGCACCCGGCAGCCAGCCGCCGGAGCCCGTCGACATCTGCATGTACGGCGCGGTCGCCCGGATCCCCTGAGCAACCGGATCCCCTGAACAGCGGATGCCCTGAGCACCGGATGCCCTGGGCACCGGGCACTCCGCCGAGGCCGCTCCCGTACCCCCACCGAGCGTCGACAGCGGGGCCGGTCTGAAGAGTTCCTTAAGCCGACCGGCCTGACCTCGGCCTACCCGGCGCCGGGACCTACGATCTGCCGGTGCGTACCAGGATCATGTCCGCGCTGATCACGACGGCGCTGGTGGCCGCGGTCGGCCTGGCCGGCTGCGGCTCGTCGCCGGCCGACCGGCCGGCGGATCCGCAGTGGGCTCCGGCGGCCGCCGGGACCGGTTCGGCGACCCCGCCGCCGTCCGCCTTGCCCACCGGTTCGCCGACGGCGCGGCCGTCCGCCTCGGGCCGGCCGGCACCGGCGCTGCCCCGGCCGGGCAACCCGAAGGGTCGGGCCAGCGTCCCGGCCGAGGCCCGCGCGGTGAACACCGCGAAGCCGACCCGGGTGATCGGCACCGGTACCCCGGCGAGCTGCACCTCCGAGGCGGTGGTGGCGGCGGTCGCCAAGGGCAGCGTCATCACCTTCTCCTGCGGCCCGGCCCCGGTGACCATCACGATGAAGGCGACCGCGAAGATCCGGAACTCGACCGGGCCCCGGATCGTGCTCGACGGCGGCGGCAGGGTCACGCTCAGCGGCGGCGGCAAGCGCCGGATCCTCTACATGAACACCTCCGACGAGGCACAGGGCTGGACCACCTCGCACTGCCAGGACCAGGACCACCCGCAGCTCACCGTGCAGAACCTCACCTTCGCCGACGGCAACTCGACCGGCGAGCGGACCGAGGGCGGCGGTGGCGGTGCGATCTTCGTCCGGGGCGGGCGGTTCAAGGTGGTCAACTCGCGGTTCGTCCGCAACCGCTGCGACCAGACCGGCCCGGACCTGGGCGGCGCGGCGATCCGGGTGCTGAGCCAGCACCGGGGCCTGCCGGTGTACGTCGTCAACAGCACCTTCGGCGGCGCCGCCGGACAGGGCGGTAGCTGCGCCAACGGGGGCGCGTTGAGCAGCATCGGGGTCTCCTGGGTGGTGCTCAACAGCGTGCTGACGCACAACCGGGCCGTCGGCCGGGGCGCCAACCCGGCCCGGGGCGGTACGCCCGGCGGCGGCAGCGGCGGCGCCATCTACACCGACGGGAACCGTTTCACCGTGACGATCGCCGGCAGTGTCGTGACGGACAATCGGGCCAACGAGGGCGGCGGAGCGGTCTTCTTCGTCAGCAACGACCGGACCGGGACGATGCGGATCGAGGGTTCGACGCTGCGCCGCAACCCCAGCGACGGGTTCGAGACCCGTGGCCTGCCCGGCATCTTCTTCCTCGGCGCCCGCAACCCGACCGTCACCGGCTCCACGCTGCGATGACCGCCGGCCGAACTGGATAATGGACCGACCATGGCCGAACGAAGCCTCGTCCTGCTGGACACCGACATCGGCAACGACATCGACGATGCCGTCTGCCTCGCGTACCTGCTGGCGCAGCCGGGCTGCGACCTGCTCGGCATCACCACGGTCAGCGCCGAGCCGGAGGTCCGGGCGGCGCTGGCCAGCGTGCTGTGCCGGGCGGCCGGACGGAGCGTGCCGATCCTCCCCGGCGCCGCCGAGCCGCTCGCGAGCCCGCCCGTGCAGGGTCCGCCGCCGCAGGCCGCCGCGCTGGCCCGGTGGGAGCACGAGACCTCCTTCCCGACCGGCGGGGCGGTGGAGTTCCTGCGGCAGACCATCCGGGCCCGTCCGGGCGAGGTGACCCTGCTGGCGATCGGCCCGCTGACGAACGTGGCCCTGCTCTTCGCGGTCGACCCGGAGGTCCCGGCGCTGCTCCGCTCGCTGGTGCTGATGGGCGGCGCCTTCACCTCCGTACCCGGCCCGGAGTGGAACATCCACTGCGACCCGTACGCCGCCGCCCGGGTCTACGCCACACCGGTGCCGGTGCACCGCTCGGTCGGCCTGGACGTCACCACCCGGGTGCGAATGGACGCCGACGCGTTCCTGGAGCGCTGCGCCAACCCGCTGCTGCGGCCGGTGGCCGACATGGCGGCGTCCTGGTTCGCGGAGCGGCCGGAGGTCACCTTCCACGACCCGCTGGCCGCGACGACGCTCTTCGCGCCGTCGCTCTGCACCTTCGCACCGGGCGAGGTCTCCGTCGACACCGGCCTCGGGCCGGCCGCCGGGACCACCACCTTCCGGCCGGCGGCCGGCGGAAACAGTCCGGCCGCCGGGTCCGCGCCGCACGAGGTCGCCGTCGAGGTACGCCCGCAGGCCGCCCTCGACCACTATTTCGAGGTGGTCGACGCCGCCGGCTGAGCCGTCGCCCAGGACCAGCGGCGGCGAACGGCACCTCCACTCCGGTCGCCGGTCCATGGGCGGGTGCGGACAGCGGCGCATGTCGGGCCGCCAGGCGACAGGCGTGCGCTGCGATGAGATAGACAGCTGTCGACACTGCCTCCTTGAACACGTAACGTGTCTAATCAGACACTAAAAGCTGATGCGCGGATCAGTCGGTTCACTCGCGATCGTGCGGAACGAATCCGTGAGGTGGTCGCCGCATGGACACCAGCAAGCACAACACTCGCTGCGAGAATGCGCGCAAGGAGGATTGCCGCTGTACCGGCTGCGGCGGGTCACAGCACGGCTGGGGCGGCTCGATGGACCTCGTGCGCAGCACTCCCGATGATCGCCGGCGACGCCGGGCGGGCCACGAGGAAGGGCTGAAGAGAGAACCGGGCTCGCGGCGGCTGAAGAACAGCGAGAAGAACCGGTCCATTGTCGTCGACCTGGCGCGGCTGGACGCTGTGGACTGGCTGGCCGGTTCGAGCGGGGACGGCGCACCCGGCCGGACACGACAAGACTCCGAGCGGGCGTCCGGCGGAGGGCGCGGGGCCGAGAGTCACGTCCAGCCGGCCGAACAGGTGTCCGTCCTCGCCAAGGCGATGGCAACCGAGACCTGGCCGAGGATCAGTGGCCGCCTCGACCAGGTCACACCCCATCCCCGCGACGTACGGCGGGAGTTGGCCCACCACGGCTGGTGCGACCTGCTGGTCGGGATGATCCGGGTGATCGAGTCGGTCAACGGGCCACTACGCGCCCTCTCCCGGATGCCTGCCTCCCTGATCAAGGATGCCATCCTGACGTCATCCGCTCAGGACGCTCGTCCACATGTCACCGCTGCCGTCGTGGGCCTCGTCGTGGACGAGGTCTGGCGAGCTTTCATCGCCGTCGCCTGCGGCGGGGGGTCACCGTTCGGCCTGCTCGGCGGCGAGGAGGCTCTGCGCGCCCTACGGATCCTGGCCGTGTTCATCTGT
Organism: Plantactinospora sp. BB1; assembly: GCF_003030385.1. Classification (NCBI taxonomy): domain Bacteria; kingdom Bacillati; phylum Actinomycetota; class Actinomycetes; order Micromonosporales; family Micromonosporaceae; genus Plantactinospora; species Plantactinospora sp. BB1. Next base: position 1,263,381 of record NZ_CP028159.1, read on the forward strand.
CCCGCGCCACGCAGACATCCCGAGGTGCGCCGGTACGCCCTGAAGCCGCTCGGTGAGGACGTACACCACATCCTCACCGCGCAGACGGAGGCACGGCTGGCCGAACTCTTCGCCGAGTGGCTGCCGTAGCGGCCGACACCGACGGTGCCGACCGCCCGGCGAGAACGCGGCGGTCGACGGTCAGGCCGGTAGCGTCCAGAGTGGACTGCGGCGCGGTGCGGCTTCGAGCCTGTTCGCGATGGCCCGGTACGCCGGCTTGGCCGCGAGTTCGTCGTCGTAGGCGAGCGGCCGGCGGGGTGCGCCGTCCTCGCGCGGGTAGTCCTCCTCGAGCCAGGTGTAGCGGTCGGTGAGCCCGAACGCCATCACCGCCTTCACCGCCCGGTGCGAGAGCGCCACGTCGAGGTAGCGCCGGTAGACGTCGGCGACGGCGGCGTCCCGGACGGCGACGTCGGCGGGCAGGCCGTCGTCGAGTACGTCCAGTTCGGTGATGAGGATGTCCAGCCCCCGGTCGGCGACCTCGGAGAACCAGTTCAGGTAGGCCCGGGCCGCGAAGCGGTCGGCGAACCGGTCGGCCAGCAGGTGTGCCTGCACCCCGAGGGCGTGCACCGGGACGCCGTCGGCGAGCAGCCGGTCGATGACCTGGAGGGTGGCCCGGCGTCGGGGGCCGGGCTCGTCGCCGTACTCGTTGACGGTCTCGAAGCCGAACTCGTTGAGTACCAGTACCGCCGACGGGTCGGCGTCGTGCGCGACCTGGAACGCCTCGGCGACGTACGACGGCCCGATCGTCTCCCACCACGGCACGTCGGTACGGAATCCGCGCTGCCCCTCGGGGCTGGTGACCTCGTTGGCGACGCTCCAGGCGTCGACCCGGCCACGGTAGCGCCGCACCACCGCCTCGGCGGTGCCGAAGAGCAGCTCCCGGGCCTCCCGCTCACCCATGCCCCACAGGTCGTCCTCGGTCCAGCCCTCGCCGAAGCCCTCGTCCCAGACCAGGTGTGCGCCGAAGACGCGCATCCGCTGGCTCTCGGCGTACCCGATGATCTGGTCGGCGTAGCTGAAGTCGAGTTCGGCGTCCGGGGTCGGCTTGAGCCGGTACCAGAGGAGGTCGTCCTCGGTGAAGAGCAGGGTCGCCTCCCGGCCGACCAGGTCGAGGTAGTCGGTGTCGGGCATGTGCCAGGTCGCCAGCGAGGTGCCGAAGGCGAGGCCGTTCGGCTTGGCGAGTTTCCACAGTGGCGGGCGGGCTGCGCGGGCCCGGCCGGCGGAGGCGGGGGCGGTGACGCCGAGGGCCCCGGTGGCCAGGCCGGCGGCTCCGGCCGCGCCGAGGATCAGGGATCGGCGGGACAGGGTGCTGTCGTTCATGGGATTGCCCTCCTCGCAGGGACGGTGCTGGGACGCGGTGCCTCGGGAGTTGCAAAACGATTTGTTCGACGTGTGGCAGGAGCCTACGGCCGGCCCGCAGCGGCGGCAAGGGACCGGCGTCGGATCTGTTGCCCGGCTCGTCGACGAGCGGTTAGGCTGCCCGCGACCCGTAGCCAAACGTTTTGCATGACGGAAGGGGTCCCGCGTGAGTCGGCTTTCCCTGGGAGTCATCGGGCTGGGCGAGGTCGCCCAGGTCGTCCACCTCCCGGTCCTGCGGTCACTGCCCGAGCTCTACGACGTCACCGCCGTCTGCGACATCTCCCCCGGCCTGCTCGACCGGGTCGGCGGCGGATACGGCGTACCGCACCGGCACGCCGACTTCACCGAGATGCTCGACCGCAACGACCTCGACTGCGTACTCGTGCTCAACAGCGACGAGTACCACGCCGAGGCGGTGGTCGCGGCGCTCGACCGGGGCGTGCACGTGCTGGTGGAGAAGCCGATGTGCCTCAGCCCGCGCGAGGCGGAACGGATCATCGCCGCCCGGGACCGCTCCGGGGCATGCGTGATGGTCGGCTACATGCGGCGGTTCGCCCCCGCCTTCGTCGAGGCGACCCGCCGGATCGGCGACCTGGGCCGGATCAACTACGCCCGGGTGCACGACATCATCGGCCGCAACCAACTGATCATCGACCAGACGGTGCGGGTCGACCGCCCGACCGACATTCCCCGCTCGGCGGTCGAGGCGCGCTGGGCACGGGGGCGGTCCCTGGTCGCCGACGCGCTGGGCGAGGTGCCCGACGTGCTCGCCGGGGCGTACCGGCTGCTCTGCGGGCTGGGCAGCCACGACCTGTCGGCAATGCGCGAACTGCTCGGCCGGCCGCGCGGGGTGGCCGCCGCCCGGCAGTGGCGGGACGGCCGTTTCCTCGCCGCACTGCTGGAGTACGACGACTTCCTGGTCACCTACGAGACCGGCGTCGACGAGCAACTCCGGTTCGACGCGCACATCGAGGTCTACGGCGAGCACGCCTGCCTGCGGGTGCAGTACGACACCCCGTACGTCCGGCACTTCCCCACCACGCTGGTCACCGAGGAGACCCGGGGCGACGGACTGCACCGGTCGGTGTCCCGCCCGCACCTGAAGGACCCCTACACGCACGAGCTGGAGTACTTCCACGAGATGGTCACCGGGGGCGGTCAACCGAAGACCGGACCGGAGGACTTCGTCGAGGATCTCGAACTCTTCGCCGAGCTGATCCGGGTGATGGCGACCCAGCCGGAGAGCCGGACCTGAGGCAGAACCGAAGATAGGTCGAGTCCCGCCGGGGATAGTCGCCGCGCCGGTCCCGGCGGCTCGCCTAGCGTCGAGTCCGACGAGGTCACCGCCGCGAGCGGCGGCCACGACCGGCCGCCACCACCGGCGGCGGCCACGGCCAACCCAGGAGGTGTTCGGTGTGCTGACCGCACAGGATGTCGACTTCTACCGGACCAACGGCTACTACCTCAACCGCGAACAGCTCTTCTCCGCCGAGAAGCTGGACACGCTCGAACAGATCTTCACCGAGCATCTCGCCGACAAGGGCGACAAGCTCTCCGACGAGCTGGACACCCCGCACTTCCGCGACCCCCGGCTGCTGGACTTCCTCCTCTCCGACGAGGTGCTCGACCTGGTCGAGCCCCTGGTCGGGCCGGACATCGCGCTCTGGACCAGCCACTTCATCTCCAAGGACCCGCTGGTCGGCCGGGCCACCCCCTGGCACGAGGACAGCGCCTACTGGAACGGCCGGCTCAGCGAGTACGACCGGATCGTCACCGTCTGGCTGGCGCTCGGCCCGAGCAACCGGGAGAACGGCTGCATGCGGGTCATCCCGGGCAGTCACGACGGCGGCGGCTTCTCCGAGTACGTGCCGACCGACAAGACCGTGCAGACCTTCCACGCCGAGATCCCCGGCGTGGACGAGAGCCGGGCGGTCTACTTCGAGCTGGAACGCGGCCAGTGTTCGCTGCACGACGGGCGGATCATCCACGGCGCCCGCCCGAACACCAGCGACGTACGCCGGACCGGCTACACCATGCGGTACTTCCCTGCCTCGGTGAAGGTGCTGCCGGTACCGGAGAACGAGGGCTGGCAGATCTGGCTCGCCCGGGGTCGGGACAGTGCCGGCAACACCTACCAGCCGGACCCGCGGTGAAACTCGGACTGCTCACCGCCTGCCTGCCCGGCGAACCGCTGGACGCGATCGCCGGGTGGGCGGCCGGGCACGGCTACCGGGGACTGGAGGTGGCCGCCTGGCCCCGCGAGCCGGACCGGCCGTGGCAGGCGAGCCACCTCGACGTCGACGGCTTCGACGCGGGCGCGGCGGAACGGGTCCGCGCCCTGCTGGACGGCCACGGCCTCACCGTCTCGGCGGTCGCCTACTACGAGAACAACCTGCACGCCGACCCGGCCGTCCGGGAACGGATCCACCGGCACCTGCGCCGCTGCGTGGACGCCGCCGCCCTGCTCGGCTGCGAACACGTCGGCACCTTCGTCGGCCGGGACGTCACCCGGACGGTGACCGAGAACCTGCGGCTCGGCGAGGAGGTGCTGCCGCCCCTGGTGGCGTACGCGGCGGACCGGGGCGTACGGCTCGTCGTGGAGAACTGCCCGATGGAGGGCTGGCACCCGGACGGTTACCCGGCCAACCTGGCGTACTCGCCGGAGCTGTGGGACTGGCTGGGCGGGCTCGGCCTCTTCCTCAACTACGACCCGTCCCACCTGGTCTGGCTCGGCATCGACCCGGTCGCGGCGCTGACCGGGCACCTCGACCTGGTCCGGCACGTGCAGGCGAAGGACGTCCAGGTCGACCCGGCCGCCCGGAACCGGTTCGGGGTCTTCGGCCAGCTCGTCGGGAAGCCGTCGCCGTGGAGCAGCGGCTGGTGGCGCTACCGGGTCCCCGGCCTCGGCGAGGTGGACTGGCGCCGCCTGGTCGACGTCCTCTACGAGGGCGGCTACTCCGGATTCGTCTCGGTGGAACACGAGGACCCGGTCTGGTCCGGCTCGCCGGAACGGGTCCGGCAGGGCCTGGTGATCGCCGAACGCACCCTCAACCCGCTGCTCGTCGCCTGAGACCGGGCGGCCACCCGAGACCGGCCCGCCAGCCGAGACCCGGTCGCCACCGCACACCGCACACCCCCACCCCAGCGCAAGGAGCCCGAGGCATGCAACGTGGCGTGTACTTCGACGCCTGGTTCCCCCGACAGCACTGCTACCACCCGAGCCTGCCGCCCCGCCGGCTCCGGATGATCGACGACCTGGTCGACTACCGGGCCACCACCCTGGTCTGGGCCTCCCTCGGCGGCGGCTCGATCTCGCTGCCCTACCTCGAACAGGAGGCGTTCGGCCCGGTCGACGCCCGGGCCCGGTTCTACGGCTTCGTCAACGACAGCGAGTTCATCGCCGCCGCCCAGGCCCGGGGGATCAAGGTCTTCGGAATCGTCTTCGAGGCGCAGGGCTGGGAGTTCCCGGTCGAACTCTCCGCCGGGGAGGACGAGATCCTCGCCCTCAACGAGCTGCGCGGGGTCGGGCACCGGGACTGGCTCGGGCTGCGCGAGTTCGGCCAGAACCGCTACCCGTTGCTCTGGAAGCCGGTCGAGCACTACTTCCCGGGCGGCCTGATCAACAGCGACGGCGAGCCGGTCACCGACCTGATCGAGGAGTGCTGCGCCCGGGACATCCGGCAGACCGCCCTGCACGCCCGCTGGGTCGAGTGCCCGGACCGTGAGCACCAGTGCTTCTACATGGACCGGAACAACCCGGTCTGGCGGGAGTACCTCAAGGCGGTCATCCGGATCCAGATCGACGCGGGCGTGGACGGGGTACAGCTCGACGAGACGGAGCTGCCGCTCGGCTCGCTCCAGTACGGCGGCTGCTTCTGCAAGGACTGCATGAAGGGCTTCCGGGCGTACCTGGCCGCGCTGCCGCCCACCGAACGCGACCCGCTGCTCGACGGGGTCGACCTGGAGACCTTCCACTACGGCGACTGGCTGCTGGAGCGCGGCTACGACTTCACCGACCGGCACGACGCGACGCCGCTCTTCGGCGAGTACTACCGCTACCAGTGCGACGCGATCCGCCGGCACTTCGCCGAGCTGGCCGCGCACGCCCGGTCGTACGCGGCGAGCAAGGGCCGCGAGGTGCTGGTCTCCGGCAACTTCTTCAACATGGACCCGCAGTACCTCGGGCTGGCCGACGACGTCGACGTGATCGTCACCGAGATGCGCAACACCACGTACCGGCAGCCGGAGTGGTACCGCTACGTCGCCGGCTTCGCCGGGGACAAGGACGTCATCGTGGTGGAGAACCCGTACGGCGGGGTGGTGCCGGAGCTGGTCGAGTTGCTGAAGAACGGTCGGGGGCACGACCTGCTGCGGCTCTCCTGCTACGAGGCGGCGGCGTTCGGGGTGAACATGGCGGTGCCGTACGGCTCCTGGATGGGCGCGACGATCCAGGACTCCTTCTCCGCCCCGCACGAGCTGGCGGCCGAGATCCAGGGGTTCCTCGCCGACCACGAGCGGTTCTTCGCCCGGGGCAGCCGCAACGAGGTGGCGGTGGTCTACAGCGTGGAGAGCAACCGGGATCTGGTGGCCCGGGCGGACATCGGCGACAACCTGCGCAACGCCCGGGACGAGAGCGTGCGGGTGCCGTACCGGGAGGTGACCTCGGCGCTGGCCGGCGCCGCCGTACCCTTCGACGTGCTGCTCTTCCCGGACGACCGGACGGCGCCGGACCGGATCACCGCCGACGATCTGCGGCGCTACGCCACGGTGCTGCTGCCGGCCTGCACCCACCTGACCCCGGCCCAGCTCGCGGCGGTGCGCGGCTACCTCGACGGCGGCGGCCGGGTGGTCCGGGTCGGCGGGCTCGGCGACAACCTCGGCGACCCGGACCGGGCGGCGCTGCTCGGCCATCCGGGGCTGACCGGGTCCGGGCCGGAGGACCTGGCGACGCTGCTGCCGCACGGCCGGCAGGTCGAACTCGCCGCGCCCGCCGGCACCGGCGCGGTCACAACCAACATCGCCGCGCTGGCGGACGGGTCGGCCGCCGTCCACCTGGTCAACTACGACTACCGGACCGACGAGGACGGGGTACGCCCGGTCGCCGACCTGGACCTTCGGGTACGGCTGCCGGAGCGGCTGCCGACCGCCACCGGGTACGGCTGCGACGGCACGGTCACCCCGCTCGACGTACGGGTCGAGGACGGCGGGTTCCACTCGGTACGGCTCGACGCGCTCGGCCCGTACGCCGTCGTCGTCTTCACAGCGGGCTGAGCGAAGGGGTGTGGGGATGCGGATAGCGGTGTTGACCGGTCCGGAGCGGTTCGAGATCGCCGAGGTACCGCCGCCGGAGATCGGCCCGGACGAGTTGCTGGTCCGGGTCGCGGCCAGCGGGGTCTGCGCGTCGGAGCTGGCCAGCTGGGCCGGCGACCCGCCGGTCGACTATCCCCGGCACCTCGGCCACGAGGTGAGCGGCACGGTGGCCGCGGTCGGTGCCGAGGTCGACTCGTTCGCCGTCGGTGACCCGGTCGGAGTCTGGGTCACCTCGCACGGCTTCGCCGAGTTCGTGGCCGCGAAGGCCGCGCACTGCCGGCCGGCCGGCGACGTACCGCTGGCCGAGGTGCTGGCCGAGCCGCTGGCCTGCGCGGTGAACGCGGTGGAGGAGGCCGACGTGCGGCTCGGCGACGACGTGGTGCTGATCGGCGCCGGCTTCATGGGCAACCTGGTGCAGTCGCTGGTCCGGTTGCGCGGGGTGCGGCAGCTCGTGGTCGCCGACACCCGGCCGGACGCGCTGGACCGGGCCAGGGCGCTCGGCGCGACCCGGGTGGTGGACGTCCGGCACGAGTCGCTGGCCGAGGTGGTCGGCGAGCTGACCGGCGGGCGGGGCGCCGACCTGACGTTCGAGTGCACCGGCGGGCAGGCGGCGCTGGACGCGGTCGGCGAGGTGACCCGGATGAGCGGCCGGATCGTGTTGGTCGGCTTCCACCAGGGGGCGCCGCGCCAGATCAACCTGGCGCACTGGAACTGGATGGCCTTCGGCATCGTCAACGCGCACTACCGGGACGTCGACACCATCATGCGCGGGATGACCGTCGGCATGCGGCTGCTGGTCTCCGGGGCCGTCTCGCTGCGTGGCCTGGTCACACACCGGTTTCCGCTGGCGGAGGTCGACGCCGCCTTCCGGGCCGCTCGGACCAAGCCGCCGGGCTTCGCGAAGGCGACGGTGACGTTCGACTGAGCCTCGCCGCCGACGGCGGCCGTCGCCCCAGCGTCAGGCGGAGCGCCGGACCACCAGGGGGCAGGGCAGCACGATGGTCCGGCCCTCCCCGGTGTACTCACCGGTCATCCGGCTGAGCAGCAGCTCACCGGCGCTCTGCCCGGTCTGGTACGCCGGGTTGCGCACCGTGGTGAGCGGCGGGTTGACGATGGTGGCCGCGTCGACGTCGTCGAACCCGACCACGGCGATGTCGTCCGGCACGGTCAGGTCCCGCTCGTGTACGGCGTCGATGGCGCCGATCGCGGTCAGGTCGTTGGCGCAGAAGACCGCGTCCGGGCGGCGGTCCGGCGGCAGCGCCAGCAGCCGGTGCATCGCGGCCCGGCCGCCCGGCCGGGTCCAGTCGCCGCGCACCATCAGCTCCGGCTCGACCGTGAACCCGTGCTCACGCAGGGCCCGCCGGTATCCCTCGTCGCGGGCCGAGCCGGTCGCCTCCGGTCCCTCGATCATGCCGATCCGGCGGGCGCCCCGCCGGATCAGGTGGCTGACGGCGGCGTGCGAGCCGACCCCGTCGTCCGGGGTGACCAGGTCGACGTGCGGGTCGTCGTCGAGGGCGCCGCCGACGCAGACGGCGGGGATGCCGAGGCCGGCCGGGCCGGTCCGCAGTTCGGCGGTGACGTCGCCGGCCGCCATCACCACCCCGTCCACTCCCCGGTCGCGTACGTCGGCCAGGAAGGCGTCCTCGCGTTCGGGTACGCCGTCGGTGTTGCAGACGTAGCTGCCGTAGCCGGCGCCGTCGACCGCGTCGGCGAGCCCCCGGGTGAGTACCGCGTAGAACGGGTTGGTGATGTCCGGTACGACCACGGCGACCATCCGGGAGCGTCGGGTACGCAGGCTCCGGGCCACGTTGTTGGGGCGGTAGCCGAGCTGTCGGATGACCTCCCGGACGGTTTCCTGGGTGGCCTCGGCGACCCAGCGCTTGCCGGAGAGCACGTGGGAGACGGTGGTCGGACTCACCCCGGCCAGCTTCGCCACCTGGACCAGGGTCACCCGGGTCTCGTCGGGACCGGGTGCCGGCGGCCGTGTCTGCGACATCGACCTCGCCCTCTCGCGTCGTTGACCGCTGCGGTGTCGGTCCGTACGGTAGCAAAACGTTTTCCTGTGTTCCTGCGGGATCGGACGGAGGAACCCGGATGACCCGACTCCTCGACCGGTACATGATCGACGGGCTGGTCGCCGACGGGCTGGTCGCGGGCGGTTCCGGCGTACAGGTGATGCGCCCCGACCTGCGGGACGTACCGGCGCACTGGCACGACTACTACGAGCTCGGCTACGTCCTCGACGGCACCGCCCGGCACGTGGTGAACGGGGTGCCCCGGCCACTCCGGCCGGGCGGCGTCTTCCTGCTCACCCCGACCGACTTCCACGAGCTGCACGTCACCTCGGACACGCCGTTGAGCTGCTACAACGTCGTGATCGAGCCGGACGTGGCGGAGCGGTGGCTGGACCGGGCGCTGCCGGTCCCGGCCGGGGTCGCCGGGCCGCCCTGGCTGACCGACGACCCGTCGTTCGGCCCCGACTTCGACCGGCTCTGGCGGGAGTCCTCCGACGGCCGGCGCCCCGGGGCGGCGGCGCTGGCCGACGCCGTGCTCGGCTGCATCCTGATCGAACTCGCCCGACGCTGCGCCGACCCGGTCGCGGCGGAGCCCGGACCGGAGCCGCGTGGCGGTGCCGATCCGGCCGGCGGCGACATCCGGCGGGCGGTGCAGTACATCGAGCGGCGGTTCCGCGAGCCGCTGACCCTGGCCGAGGTGGCGGCGTACGTGCACCTGTCGCCGAACTACTTCAGCGAGCGGTTCGGCCAGGTGGTCGGCACGTCCTTCCAGTCCTATCTACAGGCTCGCCGGCTGCGCTTCGCCCGCTCGCTGCTCGCCTCGACCAGCCTCGGGGTCACCGAGATCTGCCACGCGGCCGGCTTCAACAGCCCGTCGCACTTCGGGCGCGCGTACCGGCGCCGGTTCGGTCAGGCGCCGTCGGCCGGGCGTACCCCGAGACCGTCGCCGCCGGGCGAGCCGGGGTGGTCCGGTCCGGGTTGACCGGTGGCTGGTTAACCGCCGATTACCAGCCCGTTGCGTTTGTTACCCGAGATCTCTTGACATCCCTGGCCGGGCGGATGACCCTAGCCGCAGCATGCCAAACGTTTTGCACCTAGGTAGCCGTGACCCCACCACATTGGCGGCAACGACATAGGGAGCTGATCCGATGAAGCATCGCTCGCCCCGGAGAATCCTGGCGGTGGTCGCGACGGCCACCATCGCCGCCTCGGCCCTGGTCGGCTGTTCCAGCGGCGGTTCGTCCTCGGACGACCACGGTGCCGGCGAGGGACCCGTCCCCGAGCCGACCGCGCCGGTCACCATCTCGTTCGCCTCCTGGGTCGGCGAGCAGCCGGAGATGAAGAAGCTGGTCCAGCAGTTCCAGACCGAGCACCCCAACATCAAGATCGAACTTCAGAACGTACCCGCCGAGGAGGCGAACGAGAAGCTGACCGCGCAGGTCGCCGGAGGTAACCCGCCGGACGTGGCCTTCATCGACGCCAGCACCACGGCCAACTTCGCCTCCCGCAAGGCGCTGGTCAACCTCGACAACTACCTGCGGCGCAGCGAGATCGTCAAGGCCGACGCCTACGTACCGGCGTTCAAGACCTTCACCACCCACGACGGCAGCATGTACGGGCTGCCCTTCGACGGCGAGTCCACCGCACTCTTCTACCGGACCGACCTCTTCGCCGCCGCCGGGCTGAGCGGCCCGCCCACCACCTGGGAGCAGTACGAGGCGGCGGCGAAGGCGCTGACCGACCCGGCGAAGCGGACCTACGGGCACGCGATGTTCGCCAGCTCGCCCGAGGCGGCGTACTACTGGTACCCCTGGCTCTGGCAGAACGGCGGCCACCTGCTCTCCGACGACGGCAAGGAGGTGCTGTTCAACAAGGCCGAGGGGAAGAAGGCCGCCGAGTTCTACGTCAACCTGGCGAAGTACGCCCCCAAGGACTACCTCAACTCCAACTCGTACGACGGCCGTCAGGCGTTCGCCAACGGCCAGGTCGGGATGTACGTCGCGGGTTCGTGGTTCGCCGGTACCCTCGCCGACGAGTTCCCGGCGATCGACGGCAAGTGGGCCACGGCGCCGCTGCCGAAGGGCTCGGCCGGCTGCGGCACCACCATCGCCGGTGACGCGCTGGTCATCTTCAGCCAGAGCAAGAACAGCGACGCCGCCTGGAAGTTCATCGAGTTCCTCTCCAAGCCGGAGAACGTCGCGCAGTGGACCTACAAGTCCGAGGACGGCACCACCCTCCCGCCGATCACCAGCCTGCTGGAGTCACCCGACCTGGTGGCGACCAAGCCGGTGCTGAAGGGCTTCGCCGAGGCGATGCCGTGTGGGGTCAGCAACGTCGTCGCCAACCCCGACTGGCCGAAGATCGAGGAGGCCCTGAACGAGCAGCTCGCCAAGGCGATCTACGGCGAGCAGACGGCCGACCAGGCGCTGGACGCGGCCGCCGCGGAGGCCGAGAAGATCATCAGGTGAGGAACCGGGCCGGCCGCCATCCGTGGCCGGCCCGGCAACTCTTCGGGCAGACAGCCGAGCGAGGAATGGTGGTGGCAACGGTATGGCGGCGCTGACCGCAGCCCGGACCCCGGCTCCGGAACAGGGCGGGGGAACCCGGCGGCCCGGCCCCGGACCCGGCCGACGGCGACGCGGCGTACGGGGAACGCTCTGGCGGGCCTGGCGGGAGCGGTCGGCGTACGCCTTCCTGGCCCCCGGCCTGATCCTCTTCTCCGTCTTCACCGTCTTCGCGCTCGGCTTCGCCTTCTACCTGACGTTCCGGGAGTGGAACATCCTGGAGCCGGAGAAGCCCTTCGTCGGCCTCCAGAACTACCGGGACATGGTGCAGGACGAGGACTTCCGCCGCTCGATCATCAACACCGCCTACTTCACCGGCGCGTCCGTGCCGCTCGGCATGGCCGTCGGGCTCGGCGTCGCCCTGCTGCTCAACCAGCCGATCCGGGGTCGGGGCCTGCTGCGTACCCTCTACTTCCTGCCCAACATCACCCCGTTCGTGGTGGCGGCCATCGTCTGGAAGTGGCTCTACAACGGTGACTTCGGCCCGATCAACTTCTACCTGCTGAAGACCCACCTGATCAGGGAGCCGCTGGTCTGGCTCTCGGACAAGAACCTGGCGATGCCGGCCGTGGTGCTGATGAGCGTCTGGGCCAGCACCGGCTTCTCGATGGTGGTCTACCTGGCGGCGTTGCAGGCCATCCCGCACCAGCTCTACGAGTCGGCCCGGATCGACGGCGCCGGGCCGTGGGCCCGGTTCCGTTACGTGACGCTGCCGATGCTGGCCCCCTCGACGCTCTTCCTGATGGTGATGGGGATCATCGGCTCGTTCCAGGTCTTCACCCAGATCTACATCATGACCGGCGGCGGCCCGGTCAACCGGACCACCACGATGGTCTATTACATCTACGAGGCCGCCTTCAAGTTCTACGAGATGGGGTACGCCAGCACCCTCGCCTACGGGCTGTTCGTACTCCTGCTGGTCTTCACGGCGATCCAGCTCCGGCTCTACCGGAAGGCGGACCTGTGAGTCGAGGAAACCGAGGAGCCGTCGTGACCGCCACCGTGCAGGACCCGCCACCCGCCCCGACCGGCCCGGACCGGGTCGCCGCACCGGCCCGCCGGCCCGTGCTCGGACGCCGGCTCCGGTTCGCCGCCTGCTACCTGATCCTGGTACCCGGGGCGATCCTCTTCGTCGCCCCCTTCGCCTGGCTGGTCAGCGCCTCGTTCCAGCACGTCGGCGACATCTTCTCCTGGCCGCCGCAGTGGATCCCGGAGAATCCGACCCTCGACGGCTACAAGGGCTTCTTCGGCATCGGCAAGGCCGGCGAGCTGGCCCAGGGCAGCGAGGGCGCCTGGCGCTGGTTCCTGAACAGCGCCTTCGTGGCCACCTCGGTGACCGTGCTGCAACTGTTCTTCAACTCGCTGGCCGCCTACACCTTCGCGAAGCGGAAGTTTCCCGGCCGGGACGCGATCTTCCTGCTCTTCCTGGCCACCATGATGGTGCCGCCGCAGGTGACCCTGATCCCGAACTACCTGGTGCTCAAGCACATACCGTTCTTCGGCGGCAACGACGCGCTCGGCGCCGGCGGGCACGGCTGGCTCGACTCGTACTGGGGGCTGATCCTGCCCGGCGCGGTCAGCGCGTTCGGCATCTTCCTGCTCCGCCAGTACATGCTGGCGATCCCCGACGAGTTGCTGGACGCGGCCAGGATCGACGGTGCCGGCGAGTTCCGGGTCTTCTGGCGGGTGGTGCTGCCGCTCTGCGGCCCCGCCCTCGCCGCCACCGCGATCTTCACCTTCACCTACGCCTGGGAAGACTTCCTCTGGCCCCTGATCGTCATCTCCAGCTCCGACAAATACACTGCTCCGCTCGGTTTGGCCCTGTTCGTCGTGAAGAATCGGACATCCTGGAACCTGCTGATGGCCGGTTCGGTCGTCGCCACCCTGCCCATGATCGTGACCTTCCTGGTGTTCCAACGCCGGTTCATCCAGGGCATATCGATGAGCGGACTAAAAGGATGACCGAGAACGGCAGCGACCCGACCGGGGCGGAGAGCGGTGCGACCAGGGCGCTGGTCGAGGAACTCCTGAACGACGGCAACGGGGTGTTCCGGCTCGCGCCCGCCTTCGTCGCCCGCGACCTGGTGCCGCCCGGCCGGCGGCTCGGCCTGGCCGAGCAGGATTACGACCTCGGCGAGCGCGGCTTCGTCTGCGAACGCTGGCTCGGCTCGACCACCCGGGCCGACAACCGGATCGGCCCGCCCGACGAGGGGCTCGGCCACGTCGTCGACCGGGACGGGCGGCCCCGGCTGACCCTGCGGGACGCGGTACGCGCCGACCCGGCCGCGATCATGGGTACGGCGTACGCGGCGAGCCATCCGGAGGGGCTCGGTCGGCTCGCCAAGCTGCTCGACTACGGCGCCCGGATCCCGTACCACATCCATCCGCCGCAACGCTTCGCCGAGCTGGTCGGGCGGCGCTCGAAGGACGAGGCCTACTACTTCCCCGCCGGGGTGGAGACCGGCCCGCATCCGGAGACGTTCTTCGGGGTGCACCCGTGGATCGCCCGGGAGCGGGCGTACGACGTGCTGCTGCCGTACCTGGTCGACTGGGACAGCGACCTGATCCTCCGGCACTCCCGGGCCTATCTCCAGGTGCCCGACGACGGTTTCCAGGTGCCGTCCGGGGTGCTGCACGGTCCCGGCACCGCGCTGACGGTGGAGCTACAGGAGGACTCCGACGTCTTCGCCATGTTCCAGGCGCTCAACGCCGGCCGGATCATCGCCAAGGAACTGCTCTTCAAGGACGTCCGGCCACAGGACCGGCAGGCGCACGGCGAGCGGTTCCCGCTCGGGTTCGTCGAGTGGGAACTCAACGGCGATCCGTACTTCTACGAGCACAACCACCTGACACCGCGCCCGGCCGACCCGACCGCCTCGGCCGACGATGGCCGGGAGTGGTGGATCTTCTACAACACGCCGAAGTTCAGCGGCAAGAAGCTCGTCTTGCCTCCGGGACGGACCCACCGGTCGACGGAGCGCGGGGTGTACTCGATCCTCGTCTGGTCCGGCGCCGGTCGCTACTGCGGCCACGACGTGCGCGGCGGCGACGCCGAGCGGGACGAGCTGCTCGTCTCGCACGACGTGGCGACCGCGCCGCACCTGGTGGAGAACACCGGCTCGGAGGAGCTGGTGGTCTTCAAGTTCTTCGGCCCGGACGTCAACGACGACGCCCCGACGATCCCCCGGATCGCGCCGGCCTGACCCCGGGCCGGCTCCGGCAATCAGTGCCGCTGTCTCGGAAGGTCGATTGGGTAACCCTCTGGGTGACGCGGCACCGGCATCGCTGGGCGGACAGCCGGCAACCACAGGAGCGATCGGGGGCGGAGCGGGGGTTAGTCGGCGCGGAGACTGTCGAGCTGGGTGCACAGGCGGGGCACGGAAGCCGGGGTTGCCGACGGCGTGCTGCGGTTCGCCGTCGACCGGCGGGCGGGACCGGGGTTAGGGCGGCCCGGAAGGGTGGGCGCACAAGCGGGGCAGCTCGACAGTCTCCTCGGCGAGTATCCCCACCCCGCACCCAACCCGACGTGAGATCGCCGGTTCAGAGAGATCGGGAAGCACCGGGTTACCCGATCAACCTGCAAAGACAGGGCACTAGCGGCCGGGATTGACGTCCGGCTGCGTGGCCAGGTCGACGAAGCCGCGCCACTGACGAGGAGTGAACGTCAGGACCGGCCCGCGCGGGTCCTTGCTGTCCCGGACGAGGACCCGGCCGGGGAGGTTGTCAGCCACCTCGACACAGGTTCCGCTGTCGCTGCGGGTCGACTTGCGCCAGTTCGGGGCGTCACTCAGGTCCATTTCTCAGCCGTCCTCGTGATCAGTTCCAGGCTTTGTTGACTGGGTAGAGCGTAGTCCCGGATGGCCTCCCAGGCACTCTCAAGATTCGTCGTGGCATCCGGGCTCTCCACGAGCCGACCCTCCAGATGTCCTTCCAGGAAGCCGATCAACCGGCCGTCCACCGTCGCGATGGCCAGCGCGCCGTCCATTCCCACGTAGGCACCGGCGTCGAACGGAACGACCTGCACCCGGATGTGGGGCTGCTCGCACGCTGTCACCAGGGTTTTCAACTGGTCACGCATGACGTCCGCGTCGCCGACCCGGCGGTGCAGGACTCCTTCGTCGACGACCGCGACCAACTGACAGGGGTCAGGACGGCGGCGGAGGATTTCCTGCCGGCCGAACCGAGTCGCCAGAATGCTATCGACGGAGTCGGCCTGGACACGGTAGCCGGCGAGGACCGCACGCGCGTACGCCTCGGTCTGCAACATCCCGGGAATCAGCAGTGGTTGGAAGACCCTGAGCAGGCTCGCCCGGCCCTCGTGCTCGATGAAGGGCCGGTACCAGACAGGGACGAGTTCTCCCTTCACGAACATGCGGTAGAACTCCATGAAGGTGGTGCCGAACGCGCGATCGACAGCGCCCAGATAGTCGGGAAGCGGCGGACGCTCACCTCGTTCCACGGCACCGACG
This sequence comes from Plantactinospora sp. BB1, assembly GCF_003030385.1. Taxonomy (NCBI): domain Bacteria; kingdom Bacillati; phylum Actinomycetota; class Actinomycetes; order Micromonosporales; family Micromonosporaceae; genus Plantactinospora; species Plantactinospora sp. BB1. Next base: position 1,279,137 of record NZ_CP028159.1, read on the forward strand.
TGCTTCGCCGAGAAGTGGATTCGTTCTCCCCAAGCTTCCTGTGTCAGACCGAAGATCTCCCTGGTACGACGGAGGTCTCTTACCAGATATTCGCTCGCGGACATAGGCTTTCACGTCCCCCAAATCTCTCCAGCCCTGATCGTCAGGTTCATCGACCTGACTGCGCGTTTCCCGAGCCCGGTCAGCATTTTGCCGCCCAGGTGGGGCCACAGTCCAGGGTGGATTCCAGGTCTTCGCCCAACCCCGCGTGGCTGCGCCGAGCCGGAGTGCGTGTCCACGCTTTTCGAGCGGAAGGGAATTGACCATCACCTCTGGCGGAAAATCGGATCCCTGTCACCGCCGATCTTCCGGCGGCTCTGGCGCTCCCCGATCAGCCGTACGAGCTTTGCAGAGCGGTGACGAATCGCCTCAGCGGGACGCGGGTCGGTCAGCACCTCGTCCGGGCCGCCGCCTCGACGACGAGGAGCGATGGCAAGCGCCATCCGACGGCGGGCGCGACCGTCCCGGCCGTCGCCCCGGCCGTCCGTCCCGACGGGCAGGCTTGTCAGCTTCAACTCAGATTGCATACTGTAGTCAGCATAACGCATACGGGAAGGCACGCCGCTGCTGCGTCGCCTCGGCGCCACGCGGACGTCGTACGAGAAGGGAGCAGCCCGTGCGAGTTGCAGTGCTCGGAGCCGGCGCCATCGGCGCGTACGTCGGTGCGTCCCTGTGCCGGGCCGGGGTGGATGTCCAACTGATCGCCCGCGGCGCACACCTGGCCGCGCTGCGGGCACACGGGGTACGGGTGCACAGTCCCCGGGGAGACTTCGCGGCGCACCCGCACGCCACCGACGACCCGCGCGAGGTCGGGCCGGTGGACTATGTGTTCCTCGGCCTCAAGGCGCACTCCTACGCCTCGGCGGGGCCGCTGCTGGAACCGCTGCTCGGCCCGGAGACCGCCCTGATCGCGGGGCAGAACGGCATCCCGTGGTGGTATTTCCACAAGCTACCGGGGCCGTACGAGGGCCAGCGGATCGAGGCCGTCGACCCGGGCGGGGCGACCTCGGCGGTGATGGCCCCGGAACGGGCGATCGGCTGTGTGGTCTACCCGGCCACGGTGATCGAGTCGCCCGGGGTGATCCGGCACCTGGAGGGGACCCGGTTCTCCATCGGGGAGCCGGACGGCACGATCTCGCAGCGGTGCCAGCGGTTCAGCGACGCGATGGTGGCCGGCGGGCTGAAGTGTCCGGTCGAGCCGCGACTGCGGGACGACATCTGGATCAAGTTGATGGGCAACGTGTCGCTGAACCCGATCAGCGCCCTGACCAGGGCGACCATGGCGGAGATCTGCGAGAGCCCGGGTACCCGCCGGGTGGTCGAGCAGATGATGGCCGAGACGCTCGACATCGCCAACCGGGTCGGCAGCACGCCGGAGATTTCGATCAGCAAGCGGGTCGAGGGCGCCCGGCGGGTCGGCCACCACAAGACCTCGATGTTGCAGGACCTCGAGGCGGGCAAGGAGATGGAACTCGACGCGGTGGTCGCCGCCGTGGTCGAGATCGCCGACATCACCGGTGCGCCGGCACCCACGCTGCGCACCATCTACGCCGCGACCGAGCTGCTGGCCAAGACCATGGCCCGGCCGGCGCCCACCCCCAGCGTGACGGCGGCCTGACGGGTCCCCCACCAGCACCGGCGTACCGGCGAGGCGCCGGGCAGGTATTGCACTGAATCTGCCGACAGAATACTGTATGCAGACCTCCTAACCGGTCCTGCCGGGCACCGGGATCCGGTGCCGGTCAGCCGAGGGACGCACCGGACGCACCGATCCCCGTCCCGGCCCGGCGCTCTCGCCAATCCACAGGACAACTTCCCGACCCACGCCACTACCCGGAGGTCTGAACGCATGGCCAAGATTCCCTGCATGGACGCCGTCGTCTCGGTGCTCGCCTCGGAGGGCGTGGACATCGCCTTCGGCTGCCCCGGTGCCGCGATCCTGCCGCTCTACGCGGCGCTGCGGCGCAGCGACATCCGGCACCTGATCGTCCGGCACGAGGAGGGCGCCACCCACATGGCCGACGGCTGGGCCCGGACCAACGGCCGGGTCGGCGTCGCGATCGGCACCTCCGGCCCGGCCGGTACCAACATGATCACCGGTCTCTACACCGCACAGGCGGACTCCATCCCGATGGTCTGCATCACCGGCCAGGCGCCGACCGCCAAGCTGCACCAGGAGGCGTTCCAGGCGGTCGACATCGTCGAGATCGCCAAGCCGGTGACGAAGTGGGCGGTGCAGGTCAAGGAGGCGGCCCAGGCACCCTGGATCTTCCGGGAGGCGTTCCGGGTCGCCCGCTCCGGGCGCCCCGGTCCGGTACTGATCGACCTGCCGATCGACGTGGCACGGCAGGAGATCGAGTGGGACGCCTCGATCGACGCCCCGCTGCCGGTGACCCGGGTCGAGCCCCACCTGCCCCGGGTGGAGCGGACCCTGGACATGCTGCTCGCCGCCGAGCGACCGCTGATCCTGGCCGGTGGCGGGGTGATCATCGGCGAGGCGAGCGACCTGCTCCGGGAGGTCGCCGAGACGCTGAACATCCCGGTCCAGGTCACCCTGATGGGCAAGGGCGCGATCCCGGAGGACCACGACCTCTTCGCCGGGATGACCGGCATCCAGACCACCCAGCGGTGGGGCAACGCCTCCTTCCTGGAATCCGACCTGGTGCTGGCGCTCGGCGCCCGGTTCGGCGACCGGCACACCGGGGACCTGCCGACCTACCGGGGCGACCGGAAGTTCATCCACGTCGACATCGAACCGACCCAGCTCGGCAAGGTGTTCGGCCCGGACCTCGGGATCGTCTCGGACACCGGGGCCTTCCTCGCCGCGCTGCTCGACGCCGTACGGCGCCGGGGGGTGCGGCGGGACCGGGGCGAATGGGTCTCGACGGTGCGCAAGCTGCGCGAGACGCTGCGCCGCCGCGACGACTTCGATTCGGTACCGGTCAAGGCGCCCCGGGTCTTCAAGGAAATCAACGAATTCTTCGGCCCGGACACCTACTTCGTCACGGCGATCGGTCTCTACCAGATCTGGTCCGGACAGTTCCAGCAGGTCTTCAAGCCCCGGCACTACCAGGTCTGCGGCCAGGCCGGCCCGCTGGGCTGGGAGATCCCGGCGGCGATCGGGGTGAAGTCCGCCCGACCCGACGCCGAGGTGGTCGGGGTGGTCGGCGACTATTCGTTCCAGTTCCTGGTCGAGGAGCTCGCGGTCGCCGCGCAGTACAACATCCCGTTCGTGTTGGTCATGCTGAACAACGAGTATCTCGGGCTGATCCGGCAGGCCGAGATCGGCTACGAGATGAACTACGAGGTGGACATCCACTACGACGAGTACGGCACGGACAACGTCAAAATCATGGAGGCGTACGGCTGCGCCGGCCGCCGGGTACTGCGGCCCGACGAGATCGCCGACGCCCTCGCCTGGGCCAGCAAGGAGGCCCGGCGGACCAGCCGTCCGGTACTGGTCGAGGTGATGATCGAGCGGGAGGCGAACACCGCGCACGGGCTCTCCATCGCCCAGGTCAACGAGTTCGAGCCGGTACCGGAGGTCGAGTACCGGGACGCGGTCTCGGGCTGAGCCGGCCCGGCGGCCCCGGGTTCGGGGCCCGTGGCGGAGCGAGCGCGTCCCGGCCTGCGGTCGGGGCGCGCTTGTCCTCAGGACGGCCGTTGCCGAGGCACCAAATGGAATCGTTCCCGATCAATGCTCCTTGCCGACCGAGAAGTGCATCTGGACTACTGTATGCTATAACCCACAATGGGGCGCCAGCGCCCGATCGATTCTCGCAGCCGGAGGTAGTCCATGACCGAATGGGGCGGCTCGGCCTCACCCGCCGGCGGCAGTGGTGGTCGACGACGGCTCGCCTCGGCCCGTCGCGAGCCACGGGCCGTCCGGCAGCCCCTGGAGCGGCCCGCGCCGCTGCGCCAGGCGGTCTACGACGTCATCGCCGAGATGATCATCAATCGTGAGCTGCGCCCCGGCGAGCACCTGGTCGAGAACGAACTCGCGGCCCAGCTCGGCGTCAGCCGGCAACCGGTCCGGGAGGCGCTGCAACGGTTGCAGAGCGAGGGATGGGTGGACCTGCGCCCGGCGCTCGGCGCGTTCGTGCACGTGCCGACCGAGGAGGAGGCCGACCAGCTCCTCGCCACCCGTACCCTGCTGGAGTCCGAGTCGGCCCGGCTGGCGGCCCGACAGGCAACGCCGGAGCAGATCGAGCGGCTGCGCGAGTTGCAGGCCGCCGGGGAGAAGGCGTTGCAGGACGACGACCAGGTGGAGCTGGTCGACGCGAACGCGGCCCTGCACGCGTACGTGGTGGAGATGTCCGGCAACAAGGTCCTCGCCGAACTGATCGCAATGGTCGACCGGCGGGTGCGGTGGTATTACTCCCCGATCGCCCGCTCCCGGGGCCGGGAGGCCTGGGACGAGCACGCGGAGCTGATCGAGGTGATCGCCAGCCGCAACGGCCGGCGGGCCGGCGAGCTGATGCGCAAGCACACCGAGCGCACCCGGGAGAGCTACCACCAGCGCCGCAAGGAGGCCGCCGAACGGGAAGCGCTGGGCTGACCCCGCTCCCCCGCTCCCCCGCACCGTCACGCCGCACGTCCCGTCGACTCCCGACGGGACGTGCGGCGTTGGTTCACGGTGCCCGGTGCGTGCGCGTACGGGTCTCCGAGTCCGGCCCGCATCCCCTCACAGCCGGATGGATTTCTTGTTCATGAACTCCTCGATGCCGGCCGCGCCGAGTTCCCGACCCATCCCGGAGCGCTTGATCCCGCCGAACGGCAGGTCGGCCTGCGACCCACCGGCGCTGTTCAGGTACACCATGCCGGACTCGATCTGGCCGGCAACCCGGCGCAACCGCTCGGGATCCGTGCCCCAGACGCTGGCGCCGAGCCCGAACGGCGAGTCGTTCGCGATCGCGACCGCCTCCTCCTCGGTCTCCGCCCGGAAGACCAGCACCACCGGGCCGAAGATCTCCTCGTAGTAGGCGTCCATCTCGCGGGTCACGTCGGTGAGCACGGTGGCTTCGAGATAGGCGCCGGGCCGGTCGAGCCGACGTCCACCGGTACGCAGCGTCGCGCCCTGCCGGACGGCCTTCTCCACCTGACCGGCCACCTCGTCGGCGGCGGCGACCGAGGCCAGCGGCGGCAGCTTCGTCGCGGGATCGCCGGGGTCGCCCGGTACGAAGGTCTCGGCCACGTGCGCGGTCAGCCGCTCGACGAACTCCTCGTAGATGTCGGCGAGCACGATCATCCGCTTCGGCGAGTTGCACGACTGGCCGCAGTTGCGCATCCGGGCGGTCGCGGTGGCCCGCACCGTCTGCTCCATGTCGTCGGTGTCCAGCAGGATCAGCGGGTCGGAGCCGCCCAGCTCCAGGACGACCCGCTTCAGGTTCTTTCCGGCCTCGGCGGCGACCGAGATCCCCGCCCGCTCGCTGCCGGTCAGCGAGACCCCCTGGATGCGGGGGTCCCCGAGTATCCGGGGGACCTGCGAGCTGGACGCGAAGATGTTCACGTACACGTCCTCGGGCACTCCGGCGTCGTGCAGGATCCGCTCGATCGCGACTGCCGACCGGGGGCAGATCGAGGCGTGCTTCAGCAGGATCGTGTTGCCGAGGACCAGGTTCGGCGCCGCGAACCTGGCGATCTGATAGCAGGGGAAGTTCCACGGCATGACGCCGAGCAGCGGCCCGATCGGGTTCTTGGTGATGACGGCCCTGCCGCCCCTGATCTCCAGCGGCTCGTCGGCCAGCAGCGCGGGACCGTTGTCGGCGTAGTACCGGAAGATGTCGACGACGACGCCGATCTCACCGCGCCCCTCGTTGATCCGCTTGCCCATCTCCAGCGTCATCGTCTCCGCCAGCTCGTCGGCGCGCTCGGCGAACAGGTCCGCCGCCCGGGACACGATGCCGGCCCGCTCGGCGACCGGCCGACGCCGCCACGACTGGTACCCGTGGTGGACGCGCTCGATCGCCGCACGGACCTCCGCCTCGGTCGCGTTCTCGATCTTCTCGATCAGTTCACCCGTCGCCGGGTCGGTAACTGTGTACATGGGGATCCACGCCTCCGTTCTCTACCAGCGCTGTGCCGGGACACTCTGTGATTACGCCTGCGTGCTGTGCACAGGCTTGCCGGATGCGAGGCTCCTCGCCGGTCGCGGGGAACGCGCCGGACGGCCGGGATCCGGTCGACGGCGGCGGGCAGCGCCACGGCAGTCGTACCCGGATCGGTCCGGTGGCGGCGACCCGGAGCCGCCCGGCGGATCCGCACGGGCGGTCGGCCTCCGGGGCGGCAGCTCGCCGGGGCGGCAGCTCGCCGGGCGGCCCGACCACGATGCGGGACGCCCCGCCCACCACGGCGAGTACGCGATCGCGCGTCGCCGGGGCGCCCACCCACGCCGCGGGTTCGTCGGAGCGGTGGCCGGTGTCGTTGTCGTTGCTCAGAACGCGTGAGCCGGCCGAGTCGTCCGGGCGGGACGTTCGACGCCCTCCCCGCCGGCCCGGCCGGTACGGTGCCGCCCGGCCATCGCCCCCGCACCGTGCGGTGCGGGGGTGACGCTCGTGCTCACCGCTGTACCGTGATGCCCTTCGGGTTGAGGTGGGCGATGTTGCCGCTCTCGGTTCCGTCGGTGGGGTCGATGACGCAGTCGATGAGCGCGGGCTTGCCCAGGGCCAGGGCCTCGCGAAGGGCGGCGGTGACCTCCGCCGGTGTCGTCGCCCGGTAGCCCTTCCCGCCGAACGCGGCGATCATGAGGTCGTGCCGGGCCCGCAGGGCGGTCGGTGCCGGATCCTCGGAGGTCGACCCCTCGTCGCCACGGTAGACCCCGCTGTTGTTCAGCACGATCGTGACCACGGGCAGCCCGTAGCGGCAGATCGTCTCCAGCTCCATGCCGCTGAACCCGAACGCGCTGTCGCCCTCGATGGCGACGACCGGGTCTCCGCTCTCGACCGCGGCGGCGATCGCGTACCCCATGCCGATGCCCATCACGCCCCAGGTGCCGCTGTCCAGCCGGTGTCGCGGCACCTGCATACCGATCGTGTTGCGGGCCAGGTCGAGCGCGTTCGCGCCCTCGTTGACGACGTACGTCTGCGGGTTCTCCCGCAGGACGTCGCGGATGGCTTGCAGGGCGCCGAGGAACTTCATCGGGTGTGCGGTCTCGGCGGCCTTGAGGCGCTTGGCCATCTTGCCGACGTTCTCCGCGGAGCGGGCCGAGAGCTCGTCCCGCCACTGGGTCGGTACGGCGATCTGGCCCGGCTTGGTCCGGTCGATCAGGGCCTGCAGCACCGAGCCGACGTCACCGACGAGCGGCGCCGCGATCGGCTGGTTGCTGTCCAGCTCGGTGCTGGCGATGTCGACCTGGATGAACTTGGCGTCGGGGTTCCACTGCGGTGCGTCGCCGTGCCCGAGCAGCCAGTTCAGGCGCGCACCGACCAGCAGCACGACGTCGGCCCGGCGTAGCGCCAGCGATCTGGTGCTGGCCACCGACTGCGGGTGGTCGTCGGGCAGCAGGCCCTTCGCCATCGACATGGGCAGGTAGGGCACGCCGGTCAGCTCGACGAACTGGCGGATCTCCTCGTCCGCCTGCGCGTACGCCGCGCCCTTGCCGAGCACGACGAGCGGCCGCTCGGCGCCCGCGAGCAGTTCGATCGCGCGGTCCAGGGCGGCGGGTTCGGGCATCTGCCGCGGTGCCGGGTCGACGACCCGCCACAGTGACGCGGCGCCCAGATCGGCATCGATGACCTCGCCGAGGACCGCGGCCGGGATGTCGAGGTAGACCCCGCCCGGTCGGCCGGAGACGGCGGTGCGGATCGCCCGGGCCACGCCCCGGCCGATGTCCTCGGCCCGGTGCACCCGGTAGGCCGCCTTGGCGAACTGTCGGGCCGCCGCGAGCTGGTCCATCTCCTCGTAGTCGCCCCGTTGCAGGTCGACGAGGTGCCGCTCGCTGGAGCCGGAGATCTGCACCATCGGGAAGCAGTTCACGGTGGCGTTGGCCAGCGCCACCAGCCCGTTGAGGAAGCCCGGAGCGGAGACCGTCAGGCAGATTCCCGGCTTCTTCGTCAGGAACCCGGCCGCCGCCGCGGCGTGCCCGGCAGCGCTCTCGTGCCGGAAGCCGATGAAACGGATGCCGGACGCCTGCGCCAGGCGGGCCAGGTCGGTGATCGGGATGCCGACGACGCCGTAGATGGCGTCGACCTCGTTGAGCTTGAGCGCGTCGACGACCAGATGGATCCCGTCGGTGAGTTTCTTCGCACTTACCAGGCCGCCGGCTTCTGACTCCCGGAGGGAAGCGATGGTCATGATCAGGGTCCTCCATCATCGTCGTGCGCACGGGAAGCGACGTCCTTCCCCTCGCCGTCCCTAGAAGTGCATACCGTATGGGGTAGGCAATAATCGTGGACCATGTGACAGCGGGGTGTCTAGGGGGTGGCAGAGACGTTTTCCGGGCAGGCCGGCCCGTACCGGCGCCGAGCTGGCGGTCGTGGACCGGGCGGCGACGCGGTGGCTTTGGTCACTGGATCGGTTTTTTGTATACCGAAGGCGGTATCCTGGGAGCGTCGAACAAGGACCTGTCGCCGGACAGGACGAGCACGAGGACGAGGGTTTGTGGTGACGCGGCACCGGGTAGCTCCACAGAGGAGAGGCCGGCGTACCGTTCACACCACCGACCGGGCCGCCAGGCTGCGGCCCCGCACGGCCGCCGCGGGCGACCCCCGCCGGTCATCGATCCGGCGACAGACACAGATCCGGCCGCCACGCGACGAGGCGTGACGGCGAAGATCCGGCGACCCGGGGTGTGCCCGGCCCCACCAGGCACACCCGGGTGTCCTGCCGGACCACCGTCCCGGACGGTCTCACGCCGCCCGGTCCGGTGCGCACGGTCCCGGGAAGCGTCGTTTCCCGGGAAGACCGACAAGCAGGAGTGATGCTGTCATGACCACCTGGCGAACGTTCGCACGTTCCCTGACCCGACTCTCCGACCGGCTGGCCCTGCCGACCGGATTCCCGGCTGACGGCCGCTCCCTCGGGCTCGGCCTGGCGGCCGCGCTGGAGAACCAGCGTCGGGCCGCCCGGCCGAGCGACGAGGAGATCGAGCGCTTCCTCCGTGGCTCCGCCTCGGACGAAGACCTGATCAAGGTCTGACGACCGGTCAGACCGCGTCCCGGTCCGCCGTCACGGTGTCGCGGGTAGCGGGGGTTTCGGCCCCCGCTCCCTCCGTGGCGGCGGACTGTCGTTCCGCCCCGTCCCGCCGGGACTTCGCCAGGCTCGCCACGGTGGTGACCAGCAGCGTGCCGACGATGACCCCGAGCGAGACGGCGATCGGCACCGACGGCGCCCAGGAGACCCCGTCGTGGTGCGCCGCCTCCAGCACGAGCTTGACGCCGATGAAGGCCAGGATGAACGCCAGGCCCTTGCTGAGGTACACCAGCCGGTCGAGCAGGCCACCGAGCAGGAAGTAGAGCTGCCGCAGGCCCATCAGCGCGAACGTGTTCGCGGTGAAGACCAGGTACGGCTCCTGGGTCAGTCCGAAGATCGCCGGAATCGAGTCGAGCGCGAACAGCAGGTCGGTGGTACCGATGGCGATCATGACGATCAGCATCGGAGTCACCATCGTCCGACCGTTCAGCCGGACGAAGACCGACGCGCCCCGGTACGACTCCGTGGTCGGCAGGATCCGCTTCGCCGTACGGAGGGCGACGTTCTCGGAGAACTCGTCCTCCTGCTGCGGAGCGACCAGCTTGACCGCGGTGTAGATCAGGAACGCGCCGAATAGGTAGAAGAGCCAGTCGAACCGGGCGACCGCCTGGGCGCCCGCCGCGATGAAGATGCCCCGCATCAGCAGCGCCAGCACGATGCCGATCAGCAGCACCTTCTGCCGATATTGGACCGGCACCGCGAACCGGCTCATGATGATGATGAAGACGAAGAGGTTGTCGACACTGAGCGAGTACTCGGTGAGCCAGCCGGCGAAGAACTGTCCTCCGTAGCTGACCCCCGCCGTCCCCATCACCGCGAACCCGAAGGCGATGGCGGCCAGCACGTAGAAGCTCACCCAGGCGACGCACTCCCGGAAGGCCGGCTCGCGCGGGTTGCGGGCGACCAGGTAGAAGTCGAAGGCGATCATCACCAGGAAGCCGACGATCGTCACGGCCCATACCCAGACCGGCAGGTTCATAGTTCTCCCTTTGCTCGGAACAGGGCCGGTCGGCCGTTACCCCGACCGGCGGCCCGGGCCCGCCGACGGCTCTCCCGGGCCTTCCACTGCGCCTCGGCGTGCCGCAGGTAGAAGGCGTACAGCCGGTCGGCGGCCGGGTTGCGGTGCCGGATCCGGCGCAGCCAGCCCGGTGCGATCCGCTCGTGCAGCCAACTGAACCCGATCGCGAAGCCGAGGCTGACGATCGCCTGGTAGGCCAGGAAGCCGGGCAGGTCCGGCGGCAGCGCCGGCCGGCCGACGACCATCAGGCCGACCAGCATCTCGTGGGTCACCCGGGCGACCGGGAAGCCGATGAACCAGTAGAGCGCCGCCGGGGCGAAGACGCCCGGTGAGGCGATGCCGGTGGCCAGCAGCAGCCCGAAGCCGCCGCCGAGCAGCACCAGCGGCAGGCCGAGCCCCAGGCCGGTGGCCAGGGCCCAGCCGACCGGTTGGCCGGCGAGCAGCGCGAGCCCGGCGGCCGCCACCCCGGCGGTCGCCCCGATGCCGGCTCCCGGCAGGGCGAGCTCACCGAGGTGGCGTACTTTGTCGCCGGTCATGTCCTCTCCCCGTTCTGTCCGGTCACAGCGCTTCGCCGGCTCATATGACCACACCGAACCGGATCAGACTGTAGATCAACATCCCGAGATAGAACACCGCGCCGAACCCGATCACGGCGTTCTGCACGATGCCCGGCCGGATCGGCTTCGGCAGCATCCGGTTGTTCACCAGCAGCAGGACGACGCAGTACGCGCCCATCGCGAAGGTGGAGAGGAAGGCCAGTACGTCGAGGATCGCCCCCGGGCCGTCCGCCGGACCGAAGTTCAGGATCAGGATGCCGAAGGTGATGACGCCCCAGAGGAACCCGGCGTACAGCTTCGACATGCTGAACCGCTTCGCCCCGGGTACGAAGTGGTAGGTCATGTCCGCCTGGCCCCGGGAGAACGAGTCGAAGAGGCCGAGCGTGGCGTTCAGACCGATCAACGCGATGAACCCGAGGAAGACCCCGTGCAGCACCGGCGCCCCGGCCGAGGCGAACGCGTCGGCCATCGCGGTCAGCGCCGCCTCCCGCTCACCGTCGCGGATCACGTCCCCGACGCCCGGGTTCTCCCGGACGGCGGTCTGGGCCAGCACCGTGAACGAGATGGTGACCAGCATCGTGACGCCCCAGAAGAGCAGCAGGGCGTCGAAGGTGACCCAGCGCCGCCAGCCCTTCCACTTCTTCATCTCCTCCGGGTTGTCGGTGTCGAACATGAAGCCGCGGGAGGGCATCTCCTCCTGGTCACCCGCGTGCCGCAGGCCGCGGATCTTCGGGATGTGCGCGCCCATGCCGGCACCGGAGTCCCGCAGGTGCAGCGTGTACCACATCTGCTGCATCCCGGACGGGCCGGCGAAGGCGATCGCACCGACGATCACCGGGAACCAGGCCGCCGACATCGCCTCGCTGGGCAGGTAGCCGAAGTGGAACATCCCGGCGAGGGTCGAGGTGACGTCGCTCCACTGGCCGACGATGGAGGCGACCACCGAGGTGCCGACCACGAGTACGCCGATCAGGATCCCGAGCAGGCTCTCCAGCAGCGGGTAAATCACCTTTGCCAGGCTGAACACCACGCCGACCAGGATCAGTCCGACACAGGCACTGACCGTCCAGGGTATCCCGGTCACCTCCTCGAAGGCGGCGGCGCCGGTGGAGAGGTGTCCGGGCCAGATGTAGACCAGGATCGCCACGCTGAAGAAGAACCACATCAGTGGTTTGAAGACCCGGGCGGCCCCGAAGAAGATGCTCTCCCCGGTGGCCATCGCGTACCGGGCCATCTCCAGCATCACGAAGGCCTGCAGGGTCACACCGATCAGGAAGAGCCACCGGATCTCCGGTCCGAAGATCAGGACCAGCCGGGGCCACATGTACGACTCGCCCATCCCCACGCCGAGCGCGACGAGGAAGACGGTCGGGCCGAGCAGGTGGACCGAGGGCGGAGCCTTGGGCAGCTCCCGGATCGGCATCGGTTCGAGTTTTCCGGCCCGCCACACCCGTTCCTCGGTGGGCGGGGCCGGCGGGACGGCACCGCCGCGCTGCTCGGGCAGCGCCGCGGTACCGGCCGCCGGGGTGGTACTTGTCGGCTGAGTTGGGTAAGGGCTGTTCGAAGCGTCCACGCTGGACCTCCTGGGGACTGTGACGTCGTACGGAGCCGGAGGACGGGCCGGTTCCGACGCTTGTGTCCGTTGACCCTTGGCCGCGGAGCGGGTCGCCGTGTCGCTTAGTGGCCCCTCCAACTGCCCGGTCGGGTGGAACTGTCGTGCATCGCTCAGCGGCCGTCCGGTTGGCCGCCCAGCAGACCGGCGGAACGTGCCCACCGGTACTTGGCGCCGAGCACCGCGACCGGCTTCTCCGTGGTGTACGGATAGGCGACGATCCCGTGCCGGTACAGGTGCTCGCTGGCCTCCTCGACCTCGACGTCCCCGGCGAGGGAGGCGACCACCGGCTTGTGGATGCCCTTGGCCCGGAACTCCTCGACCACGTCGACGACCAGCTCGGCGAAGACCATCGGCGGGGTGACGATGGTGTGCCAGTAGCCGAGGATCAGCGAGTGGATGCGGGGGTCGGACAGACCCAGGGCGATGGTGTTGCGGTAGGTGGACGGCGGCTCGCCGCCGGTGATGTCCACCGGGTTGCCGGCCGCGCCGAACGGCGGGATGAACGCGCGGAACGCCTCGTCCAGGTCCGGCGGGATCTCCATCAGGGTGAGCTTGTTGTCCACGCAGGCGTCCGAGAGCAGTACCCCGGAACCGCCGGCGCCGGTGATGATGACGACGTTCTCGCCCTGCGGGGTGGGCAGCAGCGGGATGCCCCGGGCGTACTCCAGCAGGTCGTTCAGGCCGGGGGCCCGGATGACGCCGTTGGAGCGCAGGATGTCGTCGTAGACCTTGTCGTTGCCGGCCAGCGCGCCGGTGTGCGAGCTGGCCGCCCTGGCACCCTGGTCGGTGCGGCCCGCCTTGAGCACCACCACCGGCTTGGTCTTCGAGACCCGGCGGGCGGTGTCGGCGAACGACCGGCCGTCCTTGAGGTCCTCCAGGTGCATGGCGATGAGCTGGGTGTTCGGGTCGCTCTCGAAGAAGGTCAGCAGGTCGTCCTCGTCGATGTCGGCCTTGTTGCCGACCCCGACGATCGCGGAGACGCCCATCTTGGCGGCCCGGCTGAAGCCGAGGATCGCCATCCCGATGCCGCCGCTCTGCGAGGAGAGCGCCACCCCGCCCTTGACGTCGTACGGGGTGCAGAACGTCGCCGACAGGTTCTCCGGGGTGTAGTAGTAGCCGTAGATGTTCGGCCCGAGGATGCGTACCCCGTGTTCGCGGGCGACCCGGACGACCTCGGCCTGCAACTCGTGGTTGCCGGTCTCGCCGAAGCCGGACGGGATCAGGATCGCCCCGGCGACGCCCTTGGCGCCGACCTCGGCCAGCGCCTGCGGCACGAACTTGGCCGGGATCGCGAAGACCGCCACGTCGACCGGGCCGGGCACGTCGGCGATGCTCCTGAACGCCTTGCGGTCCAGGATCTCGCTGGCCTTCGGGTTGATCGGGTAGATCTCGCCCTGGTAGCCGCCGTTGACCAGGTTCTTCATCACCGAGTTGCCGATCTTGCCGGCCTCGGCGGAGGCGCCGATCACGGCGACCGAGGCGGGCCGCATGATCCGGTTCATGCTGGCCAGGATCTCCTCGTCGGTGAAGCGCTCCGGCTGCACGGCGGCGGCCGGGTCGACCAGGATCCGCACGTCGACCGCGGTCGCGCCGGCGGCGGTGGCCAGCACCGGGTTGAGGTCCACCTCGGCCAGCTCGGGGAAGTCGGTGACCAGGTTCGACAGCCGGACGACCAGGTCGGCCAGTACCTCCCGGTTGGCCGGCTCGGCGCCGCGTACGCCGCGCAGGATCTCGGCGGCGGCGATCCCGTCGATCATCGACAGCGCGGTCTCGGTGTCGGTCGGGGCGAGCCGGAACTGGACGTCCTTGAGCACCTCGACGAGTACGCCGCCGAGCCCGAACGCGACCACCTTGCCGAAGGTCGGGTCGGTGACCGTACCGACGATGACCTCGTGGCCGGAGTCGAGCTGCTGCTGCACCTGCACCCCGACGATCTTGGCATCCGCCCTGTACGCCCGCGCGTTGCCGAGAATCGTGTCGTACCCGGAAGCCACCTCCTCGGCCGTGCGCAGGCCGACCAGCACGCCGCCGGCCTCGGTCTTGTGCAGGATGTCCGGTGAGACGATCTTCAGTACCACCGGCAGGCCGATCCGCTCGGCCAGCGCCACCGCCTCCTCGGCGCTGCCGGCCAGACCCTCACCCGGGGTGGCGATCCCGTACGCCTCGACCACCAGCCGCCCCTCGGGGGCGGTCAGCGAACTGCGGCCCTCCGCGGCGGCCTGGTCCAGCACCCGCCGCACTGCCTCGCGGTCGTAGCTGCTGTCGTTGGTTGGCATTACGTCGTCTCCTTCAAACGCCGGTGCCGGCGGGCCGGCGGGCCGGGAACGTGCGGGTTCTGGTCGGACGGAGCGGTGGGGCGGTGCGGTGCCGGGCGCCGCCGTGACGGCGCCCGGCCGCTTCAGACGGCGCCGGCGGCGCGCAGCTCGCCGACCTGCTCCTCGGAGTAGCCCAGCTCGCCGAGGACCTGGAGGGTGTGCTCGCCGAGCAGCGGCGAGCGCTCCACCTCGACCTGCGAGTCGGAGAGCTTGATCGGGTTGCCGACGGTCTTGTACGCGCCCCGGGCGGGATGGTCGACCTCGACCACCGAGCCGAGCTGGGCGAGGGTCTCGTCCTCGATCAGCTCCCTGGTCGACAGGATCGGCCCGCACGGGATGTTGTACGCGTTGAGCTTCTCCATGACCTCCCGCTTGGTGTGCCGCTCGGTCCACTCCTCGATCAGCGCGAACGCCTTGTCGAGTTTGTTCAGCCGCACCTGCGGGGTGTTCCAGGCGGGGTCGTCGGCCAGCTCGGGCTTGCCGATCAGCTCGCAGAGCGGCTTCCAGCCCACCGGTTGGATGATCACGTAGATGTAGTCGTTCGGCCCGCCGGGGGCGCAGCGCACCGCCCAGCCGGGCTGGCCGCCGCCGGAGGCGTTGCCGGAGCGCGGCACCTCGTCGCCGAAGGTCTCGTTCGGGTACTCCCCCAGCGGGCCGTGCGCCAGCCGCTGCTGGTCGCGGAGCTTGACCCGGCAGAGGTTGAGCACCGCGTCCTGCATGGCGACCTGGACCCGCTGGCCCCGCCCGGTGCGGGTGCGCTGGTAGAGCGCGGCGAGGATGCCGGCGACCAGGTGGATGCCGGTGCCGGAGTCGCCGATCTGGGCTCCGGTCGCGGTCGGCGGCCCGTCCTCGAAGCCGGTGGTGCTCATCGCCCCGCCCATCGCCTGGGCGATCACCTCGTACGCCTTGAAGTTGGCGTAACGGCCCGGCCCGAAGCCCTTGATCGAGGCGTAGACCAGGCCGGGGTTGATCTCCTGTAGCCGCTCCCAGGGGAAGCCGAACCGCTCCACCACGCCGGGGCCGAAGTTCTCCACCAGGATGTCCACTCCGGAGACCAGCCGGGTGAAGACCTCCTTGCCCTGCTCGTGCTTCATGTTCAGCGTGATGCTGCGCTTGTTGCTGTTGAGCATGGTGAAGTAGAGGCTGTCGACGTCCGGGATGTCGCGTAGCTGGGTACGGGTGATGTCACCCTGGCCCGGTGCCTCCAACTTGATCACGTCCGCGCCCAGCCACGCCAGGATCTGCGTGGACGAGGGGCCGGACTGTACGTGCGTCATGTCGAGGACCCGTACGCCCTCCAGCGCCTTACCCATTCCAACCTCCTGTGCGCGCCCCGCCCCGGCACTGCCGGCCGTGGAGCTGATGCCTCGGTTGCCCTGCCCTGCCGTCGCGGTTGCCGTGGACCGGAAGCCCGGTCCGCCCCTTCCTCGGGATTGCATACCGTATGGGGTAGGCAATATCGTGGCGCATGTAACAGCGGGGTGTCTAGGGGGTAGCGGGACGTTTTCCGCCGAAGTCAGCGAGGCCCAGGCGGTACGACCCCCGTTCGTCAGCGCGGGCCAGAGCCCGGATCCGCTCCCCGGCACCCCACCCCGGTCCGATCTCTGCACACCCGGTCCGGTCTCCACTCCCCCGTCTCTCCGCCGCCCGTCCGGGAACCACCCCGGCGGGCCGTCGGAGGCAACCCACCGAAGGTCGAGAAGAAGGGAGGCCCGGTGGACCTGTTGGAGCACCAGGCACAGGAACTCTTCGCCAAGCACGGCGTACCGGTCAGCCGCAACCGGGTGGCCAGCACCCCCGACGAGGCACACGCCGCCGCCACCGAGATCGGTGGCCGGGTCGTGGTCAAGGCACAGGTCAAGACCGGCGGCCGGGGCAAGGCCGGCGGGGTCAAACTGGCCGACGGGCCCGCCGCGGCCCGGGAGGTCGCCGACCGGATCCTCGGCATGGACATCAGAGGCCACACCGTGCACCGGGTGCTGGTCACCGAGGCCAGCGACATCGCCGACGAGTACTACGTGTCCTTCCTGCTCGACCGGTCCAACCGGTCGTTCCTGGCCCTCGCCTCGGCGCAGGGCGGCGTCGAGATCGAGCAGGTGGCGGCGGAGAACCCGGCGGCGCTCGCCCGGGCCCGGGTGGACCCGGCCGACGGCTTCGACCTGGACAGCGCGCGCCGGCTGGCCGCCGACGCCGGCCTGCCCGACGAGGTACGCGAGGACGTGGCCCGGGTACTCGTCCGGCTCTGGCACGTGTTCCGCTCCGAGGACGCCACCCTGGTCGAGATCAACCCGCTCGCCCGGCTCGCCGACGGCAGCGTACGGGCCCTGGACGGCAAGGTGACGCTGGACGACAACGCCCGGTTCCGCCAACCCGGGCACCCGCAGTACGTCGACATCAGCGCCACCGACCCGCTGGAGGTCAGGGCCGCCGAGAAACACCTCAACTACGTCAAGCTGGACGGCTCCGTCGGAGTGATCGGAAACGGCGCCGGTCTGGTGATGAGCACCCTCGACGTGGTCGCCTACGCCGGTGAGCAGTACGGCGGGGTCCGGCCGGCCAACTTCCTCGACATCGGCGGCGGCGCCTCGGCCGAGGTGATGGCGAACGGCCTGGAGATCATCCTCAGCGATCCCGACGTACGCAGCGTCTTCGTCAACGTCTTCGGCGGGATCACCGCCTGCGACGCGGTCGCCGACGGCATCGTCGCGGCGTTCGGGCTGCTCACCGGCAGAGGCGAGACGATCAGCAAGCCGCTGGTCGTCCGGCTCGACGGCAACAACGCCGCACAGGGGCGGCAGATCCTCACCGAGGCGGCGCTACCGGGCGTACGGCTGGTGGACACGATGGACGGTGCGGCGCGGCTCGCCGCCGAACTCGCCGGCAAGGGGGCGTGACGACGATGGCAATCTTCCTCACCGAGAAGAGCCGGGTGCTGGTCCAGGGCATCACCGGCACCGAGGGCACCAGGCACACCCGCCGGATGGTCGCCGCCGGCACCAACATCGTCGCCGGGGTCACCCCGGGCAAGGGCGGCCGGGACGTCGACGGGATCCCGGTCTTCGACAACTGCGCCGAGGCGGTCCGGGCGACCGGCGCCGACGTGACGGTGGTCTTCGTACCGCCCCGGTTCGCCAAGGCGGCCGTACTGGAGGCGGTCGACGCCCGCCTCGGCCTGGCCGTGGTGCTCACCGAGGGGATCCCGGTGCACGACACCGCCGAGTTCTGGGCGTACGCCCGGAGCACCGGCAACCAGACCCGGATCATCGGGCCGAACTGCCCGGGGCTGATCAGTCCCGGACAGTCCAACGCCGGCATCATCCCGGCCGACATCACCAAGCGGGGCCGGATCGGCCTGGTCAGCAAGAGCGGCACCCTGACCTACCAGATGATGTACGAGCTGCGCGACTTCGGCTTCTCCACCTGCGTCGGCATCGGCGGCGACCCGATCGTCGGCACCACGCACATCGACTGCCTCCAGGCGTTCGAGGACGATCCGGAGACCGAGGCGATCGTGATGATCGGTGAGATCGGCGGGGACGCGGAGGAGCGTGCGGCGGCGTACATCGCCGAGCACGTCAGCAAGCCGGTGGTCGGCTACGTCGCCGGGTTCACCGCGCCGGAGGGGAAGACGATGGGACACGCCGGGGCGATCGTCTCCGGGTCGTCCGGTACGGCACTGGCCAAGCAGGAGGCGCTGGAGGCGGTCGGGGTCCGGGTCGGCCGGACCCCGTCCGAGACCGCCGCGCTGATGCGTGAGACGTTGCTGGCGCGCTGATCCGCGAGGCGTTACCGAGGCGCTGACCGTCGGCGGGGACGCCGGGTGCCGGATCGGGCGGACGCGACCGGCACCCGGCGACCGCCGTACCCGAGAGGTCGGCGCCGGTCCGGGCGGAGGCCGACACCTCCGCCCGGACCCCTCGCCGCACCGGGCACACGACGAAGCCGCCGCGGCCGGGGTACGGCCGCGGCGAACCGCTCGCAGGTCAGGCCGACAGGGTGCTCGGAGCCCGCCGGGTCAGCCGGTGCGCCCCGGCGTAGACGTTCATCGAACTGCCGCGCAGGAAGCCGACCAGGGTGAGCCCGGCGTCGGCGGCGAGGTCGGCGGCGAGCGAGGAGGGCGCGGAGACCGCCGTCAGGGCCGGGATGCCGGCCATCACCGCCTTCTGCACCAGTTCGAACGAGGCCCGCCCGCTGACCATCAGCACCGTGCCGCGCAGCGGCACCCGGCCGTTGCGCAGCGCCCAGCCGACGACCTTGTCCACCGCGTTGTGCCGGCCGACGTCCTCGCGCAGGCAGTGCAGCCGACCGTCGGCGGAGAAGAGCGCCGCCGCGTGCAGCCCACCGGTCCGGTCGAAGACCCGCTGCGCGGCCCGCAGGGTGTCCGGCAGCGCGCTGACCACGTCGGGGTCGAGCCGGAGCGGGTCGTCCGCCACCGACCAGGCCGCGATGGTACGCACCGCGTCCAGGCTGGCCTTGCCGCAGAGCCCGCAGGAGGAGGTGGTGTAGAAGTTGCGCTCCAGCGACGGGTCCGGCGGTGCCACCCCGGCCGCCAGCACCACGTCGACCACGTTGTAGGTGTTCACCCCGTCGGCGGTGGCGCCCGCGCAGTAGCGGATCCCGGCGATCTCACCGGTGGCGCGTACCACGCCCTCGCTGACCAGGAAGCCGGCCGCCAGGTCGAAGTCGTCGCCCGGGGTCCGCATGGTCACCACCAGGGATCGCCCGTTCACCCGGATCTCCAGTGGCTCCTCGGCCGCCAGCGTGTCCATCGGCTCGCTGACCTCGCCGTCGATGATCCGGACCACCCGGCGTCGACTCGTCACCCGTCCCATTCCGCCCACCACCCGTTCCTCGCGCTGTCCCGTGCCTCCGGTCGACCCCCGCTGCACGGCGGGGTCGACCGGCTGACCTCCGGCCCGCCCCGGAGCCGGTCGACCTCCGTCCGCCCCAGAGCCGGTCGACCTCCGTCCGCCCCAGAGCCGGTCGACCTCCGTCCGCCCCAGAGCCGGTCGACCTCCGTCCGCCCTAGAGCCGGTCGGCGCGCAGCGGCGACGGGAGCCGGACCATCGCCAGTCCGGGTTGGCGCATCCAACGGGTCAGCGCCGCGCCGAAGAGCCCCAGCGAACCGGCCACCAGGAACGGCAGCACGGAGTCCGGAGTGGTCACCACCAGCCCGGCGAGCACGATGCCGAGCAGCCCGCCGACCGACTTGCCGGTGTAGACGATGCCGTAGTTCGGCACCGTGGCGGCGTCACCGAACCAGTCCCGGACCAGGCTGACCAGCAGCGAGTAGCCGGCTCCGGTGCCGGCGCCGGCCAGCGCGGCGAAGCCCACCACGGCGGCCGGGTGGTTGTCGTTGGTCGCCGCCGCGAGCAGGCCGAACTGGGCGATCCCGCCGACCAGCAGGGAGAGGCCCAGGGTGCCGCGCCGGCCGATCCGGTCGGAGAGCGAACTGGTCACCGCCCGCCCGATCCCGTTCGACGCGGCCAGCGCGCCGATCCCGGCCACCAGGGTCAGCGCCGGCAGCCCCTGGGTGTACGCGGCACCGGCCAGGTACGCGATGTCGAACAGCGCCATCGTCGCGGTGAGTACCACCACCACGAACATCAACGGCAGCATGCCGCTGCGTACCGCCGCCCGGGGCGGGTAGGGGCGGGCGGCGGGGCGGTTGTGCGGGATGCTGCGGTTGAGCCGCCGGTCGACCGCCCAGCGCCGCGGGTCGATGTGCGCCGGCCACCAGTTGCGGGGCGGCTTGCGCATCAGCATGCCGCAGAGGGCCACCACGGCGAAGACGGCGACGGCGGTCCCGGTCAGCACGGTCGTCCGGTTGCCGGCGTCCAGGCCGTAGCCGGCGAGCACGACGAACGGGATCGACCCGTAGCCGAACGCGGCGCTGACCACCGCCACCCGGCCGGCGATCCGCTCCGGGAACCACTCGGTGACGCAGGCAATGCAGGTCATGTAGACCAGTCCGGCGCCGACGCCGCCGAGCACCGAGTAGCCGAGCAGCACCGTGCCGAGATCGGCCCGGTGCGCCAGGGTGAGCAGTGCGGCGAGGCAGCAGGCGGCGCCGACGAGCATCGGTACGGCCAGCCGGCCGCCGAGCCGCTGGTACCACCACCCGGCCAGTGGCGAGCTGGCCGCCTGGCAGACCACCCAGAGGGCGAGTACCCCGAACGCCTGCCACAGGCTCCAGCCGTTCGCCTCGATCAGGGTGGGCAGGGCGGCGCCGTAGCCGTACTGGAACAGGCTGATCGCCAGCATGGCGGCCCAGGGCAGCAGCAGCATCCACGCCCGGGACCGGCCCAGCAGGGCGCGGTCGGTCTCGCCGATCCGGTAGCGGCGGCCGTAGAGGTCGCTGATCTCGCGCACCGCCGTGTCGTTGCTGGAGTCCGTCATCTGGTGCCTCCAACTGGCCACTGTATACTGTATGTTGAGTGCACTATTCTCTACCACGGACGGGGAACTGTCCAGGTCGATCCGCGGACCGAGGAGATGGCATGAGCGTGCTGGACGAATGGACCCGACAGGCCATCGACGAACTCGGTCTCGACCCGGCGGTGCTGGACCAGCGGCTCGTGCTGGACGTCGCCCGGGACGTCGCGCACGGCGTCACCCGGCCCGCCGCACCGCTCGGCGCCTTCCTGCTCGGCGTGGTGGTCGGCCAGGGCGCCACCCTGGCCGAGGCGGCGGACCGGCTGACCCGGCTCGCGCAGGAGTGGTCCCGGCGGGACGCCGGACGATGAGCGCCGTCGCCTGGCCCGAGGCCCGGCGGTACGCCCGGAGCGCCGCCCGCCCCCTCGGCGCCGTGCAGCGGCCGCTGGCCGAGACCGTCGGCTCCGCCCTGGCGGTGCCGCTCGTCGCCCTCTCCGCACTGCCCGCCTACAACAGCGCCGCGATGGACGGGTACGCGGTGGCCGGACCCGGCCCGTGGCGGCTCACCGGGCGGGTACTCGCCGGAGATCCCGGCACGCCGACCCCGCTGGCCGCCGGAGACGCCGTCGAGATCGGCACCGGTGCGGTGGTGCCGGCCGGCGCCGACGCGGTGCTGCCGTACGAGCGGGCCACCCGGACGGACCGGACGGTGCACGGCCGGATCGAGCCCGGCCGGCACGTACGCCGCCGCGGCGAGGACTGTCCGGTCGGCCAGGAGGTGCTGCCCGCCGGCACGGTCGTCAACCCGGTCGTGCTCGGGCTGGCCGCCAGCCTCGGGCACGACACGCTGACCGTGCACCGGCAGCCGAGGGTCGGCATGGTGGTGACCGGAGCGGAGCTGCGCACCGCCGGCATCCCGACGGCGGGGCAGGTCCGGGACGCGATCGGGCCGATGCTGCCGGGGCTGGTCCGGTCCGCCGGAGCCGAGCTGGCCTGGTCCACCCGGATCGCCGACGACGCCTCCGCGCTGGTCGCCGCGTTGCTGCGCTCCGACGCCGACGTGCTGGTGGTCTGCGGAGCCACCTCGGCCGGCGCCGCCGACCACCTGCGCCGGGCCCTGGACACGCTCGCCGCCGAGGTCCCGGTACGCGGCGTCGCCTGCCGGCCGGGACATCCGCAGCTCCTGGCCGGGCTGCCGGACGGCCGGTTCGTGGTCGGGCTGCCCGGCAACCCGTACGCGGCCCTGGTCGCCGCGCTGACCCTGCTCTCCCCGCTGCTCGGCCGGCTGGCCGGGCGTACCGAACCGGCGACCCTTACCGCGACGCTGGCCGGGCCGGTGACACCGCACGACCGGGACACCCGGTTGGTGCCGGTGGCCCGGGTCGGGTCGGCGGCGCTGCCGGTCGGGCACGACCGCCCCGGTTCACTCTGGGGCGCCGCCGGGGCGGACGCGCTCGCGGTCGTCCCGCCGGGCTGGGCCGGCGCCGAGGTCGAACTGCTCCCGCTGCCGAGCGCCGAGACCGCGCTGACGTCACCGGCACCGGTTTCGTGCCGACCGGTCGTCGCCGCCACGGCCTGAGGGCGCGGCCCGTCCCCGGCTGCGCGCGGCGAACCCCCCGGGTAGCCTGGCGCAATGACTACGCGGCCAACTCGTTTCGGTGGACGGAACGACGTGGTCCTGGCGGTGGTCCTGGACTGTGCCGACCTGGCCCGCTCGGCGACGTTCTGGTCCGGCGCGCTCGGCTACGTCGCCGAACCCCCCTCGCCGGGCCGCTACCGGCGGCTGCTGCCGGCGAACGGGGACGGCGTGGAACTGCTGTTGCAGCGGGTTCCCGAGGCCAAGCGGGACAAGAACCGGATGCATCTGGACCTGCGCGTGCCCGACCTGGAGGCAGAGCTGGCCAGGCTGCTGTCGCTGGGCGCCCGATGCCTGACCGAGCGTCCCGTCGAGGAGGACGGCTGGGCCTGGCACGTGCTCGCCGACCCCGACGGGAACGAGTTCTGCGTGCTGCGGCCACCGGCGGCCTCCACCGGAGCGTGAGCGGCCCCGGGGCGACCCGGCTCAGCGCCGCCTGACCCGCCCGGACCGGTCCAGCCAGTCGGCGGCCAGCAGCTCCGCGACCTTCTCGACCAGCTCGGCGGCGCGGTCCAGGCAGGCCGCCGGGTCCGGTTCGACCGAGGTGAGCGGATAGACCGCCTCGATGCCGGCACCCCGCAGCTGCTCCGGGCCGACACTGACCTGACCGGCGACGGCCACGGTGGGCACGCCGGCCAGGACGGCCGCCCCGGCCACCCCGACCGGCGCCTTGCCGTGCAGGCTCTGCGCGTCCAGCGACCCTTCCCCGGTGACCACCAGGTCGGCGCCGGCCACCGCCTCGGCAAAGCCCAGCAGGTCGAGCAGCAGTTCGATGCCGGGCCGGAACCGCGCACCGAGGAAGCCGAGCGCGGCGAACCCGACCCCGCCGGCCGCGCCCGCACCGGCCCGGTCCCGGACCCGGGGGCTCGGGGCGGCGCCGCGCAGACCCGCTGCCTCGATCGCCGGCTCGGCCAGGTCGGCCCAGCGGGTCAGGCCCGCCTCCAGTACCGCGACGTCGTCGGCGGTCGCACCCTTCTGCGGGCCGTACACGGCGGCGGCGCCGGTCGGGCCGAGCAGCGGATTGTCCACGTCCCCGGCCACCACGAAGCGGGTACGCCGGACCGCCGGGTGCAGCCCGGTCAGGTCGACCCGGTGCAGGTGGCGCAGCGCCGCACCACCGGGCGGCAGCTCCGCACCGCTCTCGTCGAGCAGGCGTACCCCGAGCGCGCCGACCAGCCCCGCCCCGCCGTCGGTACTGGCGCTGCCGCCGAGCCCGAGCACCACCTCGGAGCAGCCGTACGCCAGCGCCGCCCGGATCACCTCGCCGGCACCGCGACTGCTCGCGCGCAGCGGATCGGGTACCCCGGCCGGCAGCCGGCGCAGCCCGCAGGCGTCGGCCAACTCGACCACGGCGACGCCGTCGGCGTACCCGAAGGCGGTCCGCACCTCGGCGCCGGTCGGGCCGGCGACGGAGACCGGGACCCGGCGGAAGCCGGCCGAGACCGCCGCGTCGAGGGTGCCGTCGCCGCCGTCGGCGACCGGGAAGCCGCGTACCTCGATGTCGGGTGCGGCCCGGCGCAGCCCGGCGGTCAGGTGCCGGACGACCTCGACGGCGGTCAGTGAGCCCTTGAACTTGTCCGGTGCCAGCAGCACGTGCCCCATCGGCGTGCGTGGCTAGCCGGCGGACCGGCCGGAGAGCTGCTCGACCAGCTTGAGCAGCGCGCTGTGGTCGAGGCCGCCGTCGCCCTGTGCCTTGAGTGCGGCGATGAGCTGGGCGACCACCGCGCCGAGCGGGATCACCACCCCGGCCTCCCGGGCCGCCGAGGTGACGATCCCCATGTCCTTGTGGTGCAGGTCGATCCGGAAGCCGGGCTGGAACTGCCGGGCCAGCATCCCGGCCGCCTTGCGGTCCAGGATCCGGTTGCCGGCCAGGCCGCCGGCGAGCACCCTGACCGCCGCCTCGGTGTCCACCCCGTAGGCCTCGAGGAAGACGATCGCCTCGGCGACCAGTTCGATGGTGCCGGCCACGATGAGCTGGTTGGCCGCCTTCACGGTCTGGCCGGCCCCGGCCGGGCCGACGTGCACGACGGTGGCCCCGAGCACCTCCAGGATCGGCCGGGCCGCGGCGAAGTCCGCCGGGTCTCCACCGACCATGATGGAGAGACTGCCCTCGATCGCGCCCGCCTCGCCGCCGCTGACCGGGGCGTCCAGCACCCGCACCGAGCGGGTCGCGGCGGCCTCGGCGACCTGCCGGGAGGTGCCCGGCGAGATGCTGCTCATGTCGACGTAGAGCTGGCCGGGGCGGGCGTGGGCCAGGATGCCGTCCCCGCCGAGGGCGACCGCCTCGACGTCGGCCGAGTCGCGGACCATGGTGATCACCACGTCGACCTGGCGCACCAGCTCGGCGATGTCGGCGGCGACCTTGCCACCGGCCTGTTCCAGGGCGGCGTTGCGGGCCGGGCTGACGTCGTAGCCGACCACGTCGTGGCCGGCCTTGATCAGGTTGGCGGCCATCGGGCCGCCCATGATGCCGAGGCCGATAAAACCGATGCTGGTCATCTCAGCGATCCCCTTCGTTGGTCTGGTCGGCACCGCCGCCCCGGCGCTGCCGGGGCAGCCAGCCGAAGCTCTCCGCGCTCGCCCCGCTGGGCAGGTATTCCAGGCCGACCCAGCCTCGGTAGCCGGACCGGCCGAGTTGGTCGAGGTGGCCGTCGAGGTCGATCTCGCCGCTCCCCGGCTCGTGCCGGCCGGGTGCGTCGGCGATCTGCACGTGCCCGATCCGGTCGGCGTGCTCGGCGAGCACCTTCGGCACGTCGTCGCCGTTCACGGTGAGGTGGTAGAGGTCGGCGAGGAGGGCCAGGTTGCGGATGTCGCGTTCGACCAGCAACTGGTCGAGTACGGCGACCACGTCGGCGGCGGTACGCAGCGGGTAGGGCTGGGGGCCGCTGACCGCCTCGACGAGTACGGTGCCGCCGATCCGGGCGACCGCCGAGGCGGCGAAGGCGAGGTTGGCCACCGCCGTCTCCTCCTGCACGGTCGGGTGCAGGTCGGCGATCCGGTTGCCGTAGAGGGCGTTGAACGACCGGCAGCCGGTGGCGGCGCCGATCATCGCGACCAGTTCGACGTTCTCCCGGAACTCGGCGGAGCGTGCCGGCCAGGAGACCACTCCCCGGTCGCCGCCGGGCATGTCGCCGGCGAAGAAGTTGAGCCCCACCAGTTGGACGTCGGCGTCGTCGATGGCGGCGAGGAACGCCTCCACCTCGGAGGCCCGGGGCACCGGTTCGGCGAACGGCCACCAGAACTCGACGGCGTCGAATCCGGCCGCCTTCGCCGCCGCCGGCCGCTCCAGCAGCGGCAGCTCGGTGAAGAGGATCGAGCAGTTCACGTCGTAGCGGAGCTGGTGTCCGGGCACGGGCCCTCCTGCGGCTCGGCGACTACTGCTATTACCTACAGGATTCTGTATGCAGTATGGAGAAGAGTCAAGGAGGAACCACATCCGCCGAGGGGCCCGGCTCGGGGCAGTGACCTTGGGTCTTGAGTGTTTTGCTGAGCACGACGGTGAGCGATCGCCGTCGTCCGAGCGTGGTCGTCAAGTGGCATGGGGAAGGGTGTCATGGTGGATAGCGCGCGGGTTTTCATCAGTCACACCTCGGACATGGCGCAGCATCCGGATCGAGACGCGTCGTTCGTGCGAGCGACGATCGATGCGGTGAATCGGGCGCGGCTGGTGCCGGTGGATATGGCCTACTTTGCGGCCCGTGACGGTCAACCCGCAGGGTACTGCCAGGAGCAGGTCCGGTCCTGCGACGTGTACGTGGCAGTGGTGGGGTTCCGGTACGGCTCGATCGTGCCCGACACGTCGGTGTCGTATACCGAGTTGGAGTTTCAGGCGGCTACGGAGGCCGGGCTTCCGCGGCTGGTGTTCCTGCTCGACGAGCGTCCTGATCTGCCGGTGGGGTTGCTGGACGCGGACCGATCACGCATTGACGGGTTCCGGGCTCGGCTGGGCAACGCCGGACTGATCCTGCGCACGTTCTCCACAGTGGATCGCCTGGAGTTCGAGGTGTTCCATGCCTTGACCGAACTCAACCTGGGAAGTGGTGGGGGGCCGGCGCGGGACACCCTACCTGCCGGACCGACGGTGTTCGTCGGCCGCGATGGTGAGCTGGAGCGGATTACCGCCACCGTCACCGGCGCCGCCCCCGGCAGTGGTGTGGTCGCGATCCATTCCATCGATGGGATGCCCGGTATCGGCAAGACCGCGCTTGCCGTGCATGCCGCGCGCCGGCTGGCTGGTCGGTTTCCGGATCGACGGCTCTTCGTCGACCTGCGCGGCCACACCCCGGGGCACGAACCCACCGATCCGGCCGACGCCCTCGCCGACCTACTCCGCGCCGACGGCCTCGATCCCCGCCAACTGCCCGACGGGGTGCACGCCCGCTCGGCCCTGTGGCGGGACCGGATGAACGGCAAAAGGGCCCTCCTCGTGCTCGACAACGCGAAATCAACGGCACAGGTACGCCCGCTGCTACCCGGCACTGACGGCGTGCTGGTGCTGATCACCTCCCGGCTCCGCCTGGCCGACCTGCGCGAAGCCACCCACCTCAACCTGCACCTCCTGCCCTCGGAAGACGCGGCGGCGATGTTCCAGCGGCTGGTCCCCCGCGCCGAAGTCGAACCCGACCGGGTTGCGGAACTGGTCGAGGTGTGTGGGTTCCTACCGCTGGCGATCGCCATCACCGCGAGCCGGTTCGCCAGCCGGCCCACCTGGTCCATTGCGGACCTACTCGCCGAACTCCGCGTCGACGGGCGAATGCTGACCGTCAAGGGCGAGGACGCCACCGTACGAGCCGCGTTCGACCTTTCCTACCGCCACCTGCCGCCCGAGCGGCAGCGCTTCTTCCGGCTCCTCGGTCTGCATCCCGGCGACGAAATCGACCCCTACGCCGCAGCCGCCCTCGCCGACACCACCCTCGACCACGCCGCCGAGCACCTGGACGAGTTGTACAACGACCACCTCCTCGATGAAACGGCACCCCGCCGGTACCGGATGCACGATCTGATCCGCGCCTACACCCACAACCGCACCACCACCGCCGACTCATCCGACGTGCGCGACGCGGCCGTAGAACGGCTGCTGGACTACTACCAGCACACTG
Source organism: Plantactinospora sp. BB1 (assembly GCF_003030385.1). NCBI lineage: Bacteria > Bacillati > Actinomycetota > Actinomycetes > Micromonosporales > Micromonosporaceae > Plantactinospora > Plantactinospora sp. BB1. Next base: position 1,306,980 of record NZ_CP028159.1, read on the forward strand.
CCGGCCGCGCCGACCGGCTGACCGCCCATCACACCCACTCCATGATCAGAACCGTGATGACGCCGGCAACGGCTCCCGTCCTGAGCGATTGGGACGCAGCCGTCGACTGGCTCCGGGTCGAACGGGCCAACCTGCTTGCCTGCCTGCACCACGCCACGATCCGCAACGAGCACCAACAGGTGGTCGGGCTGACCGCAGGCCTCACCAGCCTGCTCCGCAGAGAAGGTCCCTGGGACACGGCAGCCGACCTGCACCAGAGGGCCGCTGATCACGCTGTGCAGATCAACGATCGACTCGGCCAGGCCAACGCCCTCACAGATTTGGCGGCCACGCATTGGCTGACCGGGGACTATCGGGGTGCTGACCACCTGCTGCGGCAGGCGCTGGACCATTACCACGAACTCGACCACGCGCTTGGACAGGCCCACGCGCTCACCCAGCTAGGGACCGTGCAGCGGCTGATCTCGGCGGACTACTCGGGCGCGGAGGACCTGCTGCGACGAGCCCTGGAGATCTACCGCGCGCTCGACCACCGGCTCGGCCAAGCCCACGCCCTCACTCAGCTGGGGCTCGTACGGTGGCGGACCGGAGACTATGCAGGCGCGGTCGAGGTGCTGTGTGAAGCCCTGGAGATCTACCACGCGCTCGACCACCGGCTCGGTCAAGCCACTGCCCTTTACACGCTGGGAGCCGTGCGGCGGCTGGCCGGAGACTATCCCGGCGCGGAGGAGCTGCTGCGACAAGCCCTGGCCCTATCCCGCACACTCGACCACCGGCTGGGCCAGGCAAATACCATCCACCGACTGGGAAGTCTGCGGCGACTGACCGGGGACTACCAGGGCGCCGAAGATCTACTTCGACAAGCCCTGGAGCACTACCGCGCACTCAACGACCGGCTCGGCCTGGCCAGTGCACTCGCGGATCTGGGGATCGTACGGCGGCTGACCGAGCACTACCCGGACGCGGACGACCTGCTGCGCCAGGCTCTGGACCTCTACCGGGCACTCGAACACCCGCACGGTGCGGCGTATACCCTCGCCCATCTCGGAGTGGTGCGATGTCGAACTGGCGACTATGCCGCCGGTGAACATCAGCTCACGCAGGCACTTACCGCCCTGCGCGAGGTGGGCGCCCTCGACGACGAGGTCGAAGCCCTCAACTACGTCGCCAGCCTACGCCGGATGTCCGGGTACCCGGACCGGGCCCACGCCCTGCACCAGAAGGCCCTCGCGGTCGCCCACGACCGCGGTTACCGCCTTGAAGAAGCACGCGCACTCGAAGGCCTCGGCAGGGCCGCCGCCGACCTCGGCGACATCGCTTCCGCCACCTCCCACCTACGGCGGGCTCTGGACCTGTACCAGGCGCTCGGCGTCCCGGAAGCCGCCCAGGTGGCGGGCGCGCTCGCGGCTCTGGACCCTCCACATCCTGACGAGACGGACGACGGCACGCCATAACGCTCGCGTCGTGCGGATGGAGAGGAGTCAAGGCAGCCCTTCCGGCGGCTTCACCCGCGGACCGCCGCCCAGCGGTCCGGCGATACCGTCGACCGATCCTGCACCAGGCCGGCGGGGACGACCGCCAGTGACACGGGTACTCGGCGGTTGCCGGTACGTCAAGGGGCACCTCGCCAACATCCACCGCAAGCTCCAGGTCGCAACCGGGTCGAGATCGCCATCTGGGCACACGAGAACGGCTGCACCTGAGGCGGGACCTGCACGCGTCGTGGCCCGCGCCAGCACACGGGCCACGACACGTCGTGCGACGGGCGGGGCGTCAGCCGGTCAGCAGCCGGGCGGCGGCCAGGGCCAGGGGGTCGAACGCATCCGGCTCGGCCTCGGCCCGGGCCAGCAACTCGGCCCGCATCCGCGGATCCCAGAACGCCCGGATGTGCTCGGCGATCGCCGCCGCTGCCTGCTCGGGCGCCTGGTGCCGGAAGTGCACGGCGATCTCGTTGGCGAGCCTGACCTGCGGGGAGGTCCCGGTGTGGGTCGACATCTCAGTCCGCCATCGCCGGAAGCCGGGTCTCCGCCACGGTCGCCCCGGCCGGCGCCGGCGGATTCTTCAAACCGACCTGCACCGCCGTCACCTTGTATTCGGGACAGTTGGTCGCCCAGTCGGAGTTCTCCGTGGTGACCACGTTCGCCCCGGTGACCGGGTGGTGGAAGGTCGTGTAGACCACGCCGACCGGCATCCGGTCGGAGAGGACCGCGCGCAGCGAGGTGGCGCCGACCCGGCTGGCCAGGGTGACCTCGTCGCCGTCGTTGATGCCCCGGACCTCCGCGTCGTGCGGATGGATCTCGAGTACGTCCTCCGGGTGCCACTCCACGTTGCTGGTCCGCCGGGTCTGCGCCCCCACGTTGTACTGGCTGAGGATCCGGCCGGTGGTCAGGATCAGCGGGAACTTGCGGGTACTCCGCTCCCGGGTCGGCACGAACGGCGTCTGCACGAACCGCCCCCGGCCCCGGACGAAGCCCTCCATGTGCATGATCGGAGTACCCTCCGGCGCGCTGTCGTTGCAGGGCCACTGCACGCTGCCCAGCTTGTCGAGCTTGTCGAAGGAGACCCCGGCGAAGGTCGGGGTGAGCGCGGCGATCTCGTCCATGATCTGGCTCGGGTGGTCGTACCGCATCGGGTAGCCCATCGCCTGGGCGATCTCGGCGACGATCTCCCACTCGTGCTTGCCGGTCTTCGGCGGCATCACCGGGCGTACCCGGTTGATCCGGCGCTCGGCGTTGGTGAAGGTGCCGTCCTTCTCCAGGAAGGAGGTGCCGGGCAGGAAGACGTGGGCGAACTTCGCCGTCTCGTTGAGGAACAGGTCCTGCACCACGACCAGCTCCAGCGCCGCGAGCGCGGCGTGCACGTGCTTGATGTTCGGGTCGGACTGGGCGATGTCCTCGCCCTGCACGAAGAGCGCCCGGAAGCTGCCGTCCAGCGCCGCGTCGAACATGTTCGGGATCCGCAGCCCCGGCTCGGCCAGCAGCTCGCGCCCCCACATGTTCTCGAAGACCCCGCGTACGACGTCGTCGGAGATGTGCCGGTAGCCGGGCAGCTCGTGCGGGAACGACCCCATGTCGCAGGAGCCCTGCACGTTGTTCTGCCCGCGCAGCGGGTTGACCCCGACGCCGTCCCGGCCGATGTTGCCGGTCGCCATCGCCAGGTTCGCCATCCCCATCACCATGGTCGAACCCTGGCTGTGCTCGGTGACACCGAGGCCGTAGTAGATCGCCGCGTTGCCGCCGGTCGCGTAGAGCCGGGCCGCCGCGCGCAGCTCCTCGGCCGGTACCCCGGTGAGTTCCTCGACCGCCTCCGGACTGTTCTCGGGCCGGGCGATGAACTCGGCCCAGCCGTCGAAGTCCTCGCAGCGCTCCTCGACGAAGCTCCGGTCGACCAGCCCCTCGGTGAGCACCACGTGCGCCATCGCGTTCACCACCGCCACGTTGGTGCCGGGGGCGAGCTGGAGGTGGTGCGCCGCCTCGACGTGCGGCGAGCGGACCAGGTCGATCCGGCGCGGGTCGACGACGATCACCTTGGCGCCCTCGCGGATCCGGCGCTTCATCCGGGAGGCGAAGACCGGGTGCGCGTCGGTCGGGTTCGCGCCGATCACCATGATCACGTCGGACTTGGCCACCGAGCGGAAGTCCTGGGTACCGGCGGAGGTGCCGAAGGTCTGCTTCAGGCCGTACCCGGTCGGCGAGTGACAGACCCGGGCGCAGGTGTCCACGTTGTTGTTGCCGAACGCGGCCCGAATCATCTTCTGCACCACGTAGACCTCCTCGTTGGTGGTACGCGAGGAGGTGATGCCGCCGATCGAGCCGACCCCGTGCCGGGCCTGGATCTCCATCAGCTTGGCGGCGGTGTAGGAGATCGCCGTCTCCCAGTCGACCGGGCGCCACTCGTCGGTGATGCTCTCCCGGAGCATCGGGGTGAGCACCCGGTCCGGGTGGGTGGCGTAGCCGAACGCGAAGCGGCCCTTGACGCAGGAGTGCCCTTCGTTCGCCCCGCCGTCCTTGTGCGGCACCATCCGGACCAGCTCGGCGCCGCGCAGCTCGGCCTTGAACGAGCAACCGACCCCGCAGTAGGCACAGGTGGTGACGACGCTGCGGGTCGGCATCCCGAGCTGCACCACCGTCTTCTCCTGGAGGGTGGCGGTCGGGCAGGCCTGCACGCAGGCGCCGCAGGAGACGCACTCGGAACTCATGAAGTCGGTGCCGCCGGCCGACACCTTGGAGCCGAAGCCGCGCCCCTCGATGGTCAGCGCGAACGTCCCCTGCACCTCGCCGCAGGCCCGTACGCAGCGGGAGCAGGCGATGCACTTGGACGCCTCGAAGTCGAAGTACGGGTTGCTGGAGTCGGTCTTCTCGTCGAGGTGGTTGGCGCCGTCGTAGCCGTACCGGACCTGGCGCAGCCCGACCACACCGGACATGTCCTGCAACTCGCAGTCGCCGTTGGCCGAGCAGGTGAGGCAGTCCAGCGGGTGGTCGGAGATGTAGAGCTCCATCACGCCCTGGCGGAGCTTCTCCAGCTTCGGCGACTGGGTGGTCACCTTCATGCCCTCGGCGACCGGGGTGGTGCAGGACGCCGGGGTGCCGCGCCGGCCGTCGATCTCCACCAGGCAGAGCCGGCAGGAGCCGAACGCCTCCAGGCTGTCGGTGGCGCAGAGTTTCGGGATGTCGATCCCGCTCAGTGCCGCCGCCCGCATCACCGAGGTGCCCTCGGGGACCGCGACGGGGTGCCCGTCCACCTCGACGGTGACGGTCGCCGGGCCGGGCCTGGCCGGGGTACCGAGGTCGGGTTCCTTCAACAGGCTCACGGTGTGGCCTCCTCGTATCGGCCGGCGGACGGCTCCCCGCGAACGGTGAAGTCGTCCGGGAAGTGCAGCAGTGCGCTGCGTACCGGCATCGGTGTCAGGCCGCCCATCGCGCAGAGCGACCCCTCGGTCATCAGCTCGCAGAGATCACCCAGCAGGGCCAGGTTGCCGTCCGGGTCCTGGCCGGCGGTGATCTTGTCGATCACCTCGACGCCCCGGACCGCGCCCACCCGGCAGGGGGTGCACTTGCCGCAGGACTCCTCGGCGCAGAACTCCATGGCGAAGCGGGCCATCGCCGCCATGTCGACGGTGTCGTCGAAGACCACGATGCCACCGTGGCCGAGCATCGCGCCGGCGGCGGCGAAGGCTTCGTACTCCATCGGCAGGTCCAGGCCGGTCGCCGGCAGGTACGCCCCGAGCGGGCCGCCGACCTGGACCGCCCGGACCGGCCGGCCGGTGCGGGTGTCGCCGCCGTAGGTGTGGATCAGCTCGCCGAGCGTCATCCCGAAGGCGGTCTCGAAGATCCCGCCCCGGGCCACGTTGCCGGCGAGTTGGAAGACCTGGGTGCCCCGGGACCGCTCCACCCCGAGCGCCTGGTACGCCGCCGCCCCGTCGGCGAGGATCGTCGGCACCGAGGCCAGGGTGAGCACGTTGTTCACCACGGTCGGCCTGCCGAAGAGGCCGGTGATCGCCGGGATCGGCGGCTTGGCCCGGACCATGCCGCGCTTGCCCTCCAGGCTCTCCAGCATCGCGGTCTCCTCGCCGCAGATGTAGGCGCCCGCGCCGACCCGGACGTGCAGGTCGAAGCGGAGCCCGGAGCCGAGGACGTCGCCGCCGAGCCAGCCCTGCTCCCGGGCCACCGCGATCGCCTGGCGCATCGTCCGGACCGCGTCCGGATATTCGGAGCGGATGTAGACGTAGCCCTCGGTGGCACCGACCGCGTGCGCGGCGATGGTCATCCCCTCGATCAGGGTGAAGGGGTCGCCCTCCATCAGCATCCGGTCGGCGAAGGTGCCGCTGTCGCCCTCGTCGGCGTTGCAGCAGACGAACTTCAGCGCGCCGGGGGTGTCCAGCACGGTCTTCCACTTGATCCCGGCCGGGAAACCGGCGCCGCCCCGGCCGCGCAGCCCGGACTCGGTGACCTCGGCGACCACCTCGGCCGGGGTGAGTTCGAGGGCGCGACGCAGCCCGGCCAGGCCGCCGTGTGCGAGGTAGTCGTCCGGGGAGAGCGGATCGGTGACGCCGACCCGGGCGAAGCAGAGCCGGGTCTGGTCGCGCAGCCAGGGCAGTTCGGCGACGACGCCCTGGCAGAGTTCGTGGTCGGCACCGTCGAGCAGCCCGGCGGCGACGAGGTCGGCGACCGCCTCCGGCGCGACCGGCCCGTACCCGATCCGGCCGCGCTCGGTGACCACCTCGACCAGCGGTTCCAGCCAGAGCATGCCGTGCGAGCCGTTGCGGACCAGCCGGACCGGCCGGCCGGCCTCGGCGGCGGCTCGCTCGATCTCGGCGGCGACCAGGTCGGCGCCGACCGAGAGCGCCGCCGAGTCGCGGGGTACGTAGACCGTCACCGGGGCCGTCATGCGTCCACCGCCTTCGTCACCAGGGCGTCCAGCCGGGCGGGGGTGAGCCGCCCGTGCACCCGTTCGTCGATCTGACCGGCCGGGCCGAGCGCGCAGTTGCCCAGGCAGAACACCTGCTCCAGGGTGACCGAACCGTCCGATGTGGTCTGTCCTACCTTGACGCCCAGGGTCCGCTCCGCGTACGCGACGAGTTGCTCGGCGCCGACCGACTGGCAGGCCTCGGCCCGGCAGAGCTTGACCACCGTCCGCCCGGCGGGCTCGGCCCGGAAGTCGGTGTAGAAGGTGATCACGCCGTGCACGTCGGCACGGGAGATGTTCAGCTCGCTGGCCAGCACCGGCACGACGTCGGAGTCGACGTAGCCGAACTCGGCCTGGATCCGGTGCAGGATCGGCAACAGCGCACCGCGGTCACCACGATGCGCCGCGACCAGCGCGCGCACCCGATCCGTCACCGAGGGGTCCGGACTGGCCACGGGGATCCCACCTCCACTCGCGCCTACTGGACCTCCACCATACGTCGCCTTGGATACCGTATGCAATATCGCCGGGAGACGCTCCCGAGGAGGGGTGTACCAGTTGATCAATTTCCAGTATCGCCTGCGGAAAGGCGTTCCGACAGGGGGTGCTCCACTCCGGACGGCGGCGCCGGGGTCGCGGCCGGGCCGGAATCCCGGCGCCGGCTGGCCTCCCAAATGCGGGTTGGTCCGCCATAGCGACACAGCAGACGCCGATGGTGGCCGACACCGCCGGCTCCCCCGATCGCGGACAGCCCGCCGCCGAGCGCGGTGTCGCCGGAGACTCCCCGGATCAGCCGACCGTCGGGCTGCGCCGCTCCAGAAGCACCACGTCACGCCACTTGCCGTGGTGCCGCCCGACCCGCTCCCGTACGCCGACGACCCGGAAGCCGGCCCGCTCGTGCAGGGTGAGGCTGGCGGCGTTCTCCGGAAAGACCCCGGACTGGATCGTCCAGATCCCGGCGGCCTCGGTCGAGGCGATCAACGCGTCCAGCAGGGCCCGCGCCACTCCCCTGCCCTGGGCGGCGGGATGGACGTAGACGGAGTGTTCGACCACCCCGGCGTAGACGGCCCGGGTGGAGACCGCGCTGACCGCGACCCAGCCGAGCAGCGTACCGTCGTCGTCCACCGCCACCAGCCGATGCGCGGCGAGCCGACCGGCGTCGAACGCCGGCCAACTCGGCGCGACGGTCTCGAAGCTCGCCTGTCCGGTGTCCAGCCCGGCCTGGTAGATCGCGAGCACGGTGGCGGCGTCGCCCGGCTCCATCGCCCGGATCCGCATCAGCGGCCTCCGGCCGCCGCCGGGGCGGACCTGCCCCGCACCGCGTCGGCGTCGGCGTCGGCGTCGGCGTGGGCGTGGGCGTGGGCGTCAGCGTGGATCTGGGCCTGTGCGTCGGCGTCAGCGCGGGCGTGGGCTCGGGTGCGGGCGTCGGCCATCTCCACCCTCGTCGTCAGACAGCGATAGACGGTGACACCCTATCCGAGGCGGGTGCGCGGCGTCAGTCGGTGAAGTGCGGATTGCCGGCGGTCAGCCGGAGGGTGAAGGCGCCCGGGCTCCGGTTGATCGACACGTGGTTGCACGACTGGTAGGTGATCCACAGGCCGAGCCCGCCCGCGCCGCCGTCGGCCGCCGGCAGCAGCCCGGCGAAGGGGTCCGCCGGGCCGCCGCCCTCGTCGCTGACCGCGACCACGATCCGGTCCACGCCGACCCAGAGCCGGAACCGGACCGGCGGACGGCCGTGCCGCAGGGCGTTCGTCACCGTCTCGCTGACCGCGACGACCAGGTCCTCGACCTCCTCGATCGGGAGCACCCCGGAGTCGGCCTGGTAGACCGCCTGCCGGGCCCGGGTCGGCGACGGGTCGACGAGTTCGACGAGCGGCGGCGTCCGCTGGATCGGATCCGGCAGCGCCGCTCGCTCCTCGGTCAGGTACGCCTTCGGCTCGGTGTACGTCTCGCTCGGCCGGCGGCCGTCGGCGGTGACCACCCGGGGGTGGGTACGCAGCACGTCCTCGAGCACCGGCGCCGGAGTGATCCTGGTGTCGTACGCGCACATGCTCCAGAGCGGGAAGCTGTCGTACGCGTGGTTGATCGCCGACTCGTAGCGGGCCCACCAGTCCCAGGTCGCGCCGAGCGCGGCCCGGGGCACCTCCCCGATGATCCGGATCTGCCGGGCGCCCTCGGCGACGTATCCGGCCAACATCTGCTGGTAGGACCGGATCGCGACGGCCGGGCGGGCGTAGAGGTCACCGCCGGGCAGGAAGGTGACGCCGGAGCCGGCCGGCAGCGCGGCCCGGACCAGCGCCCCGGTCCGCTCGCCGAGGGAGACCACCGTCGGCTCCCCGGCCGAGACGCCGCCGAGCAGGAACGGCAGCACCACCGCGAGGAGTTCGTCGTCGGAGTGGTATGTCACGGCCTCGTGGTAGTAACCCTCGTGGCCGGCGGCGGCGCCTGTCCTCATCGGGCGGCCTCGACCCGCACCCCGGAGAGCCCGAGCATCTCCACCAGGCGGGCGGCGGCGCTCCACGGGGTCCGCAGCACGGCGGTGGCGTCCCGGCCACCGGCGTAGTCGTGCAGCCGGGTGAGGCAGTTGTGGTCGATGAACCGCAGTTCGCCGGCGCGCACCACCAGCTCGCCGTCGACCGGGTTCAGGTCGGCGTGCTCCAGGGCGGTGGCGAACATCTCGTGGTTGAGGGTGTCCAGCTCCCCCGCCAGCGCGGCGGCGCCGTCGCCGGGATGGCAGGCGTAGAGCCGGAACAGGACGTCCGGGACGTTGCTCACCGGGTGCAGGCAGGCCAGGTCGGCGACCGTCCGGTCACCCAGCTCGGGCCGGTGGTAGGCGCACATCGCCGAGAGCGGCCGGACTCGCATGTAACGGTCGATCACATGCTCGTAGCGGGCGAACGCCGCGAGCTGGGCCGGAGTACGCACCAGCGACGTCGCGTCCGCCACGACCCGCAGCCCGGTGTAGCCGGCGGCCAGGGCCGCCTCGGTCGCGGCCGTGTAGCGGCGTACCTGCTCCATGGGGTCGATGACGTCGCCCGGATAGGTCGAGTCGAGTGCGACCACCTCGGCGGCGCCCCGCCGCAGCGCGTCGGCGAACTCGACCAGCCCGGCCAGCCGCTCGACGACCGGCTCCGGCTTCCCGGGCAGGACATACCAGACACGCTCCCCGGCGGCCAGCCCCTCGGCGAGGAACCGCCGGGCCCGCTGGTCGAATGCCGCCGGATCGTCGTAGGACCAGCAGACATGACCGTACGGCGCATCCGTACGAAGGTCGATCATGCTGGTTGCCACATCCGAGAGTGTAGTTCGGGCGCGCCCGACGGTCATCCGCCGGGTAACCGGCACGTCGCCCTCCGGTCGGCCCCTGACCTGCCCCGTCGACCGGGTTTGCCGCCGCGACGCCGGGGTAGCCGCCTGTCTGCTAGCACCGTCGCCGGACGGAAGGGGCGTGCGATGAGCGGTCCGGGACAAACCGTCGGAAGTCAGCCGTGGCTGCACCAGCACGACGGGCGGATCCAGGAGTTCGGCACCGTACGGCAGTTTCCGCTCGGGCTCTCCTCGAACGCCCGGATGTACTCCTGCCAGCGGCTCAACCAGGTGCTGGCGGACACCCAGATCCTGTACGCCCTCTACAAGAAGCACCACTGGTTGATGCGCGGCCCCACCTTCTACCAGCTCCACCTGCTGCTCGACAAGCACGCCGGCGAGCAACTGGCGCTCGTCGACATGCTCGCCGAGCGGGTGCAGACGCTCGGCGGGGTGGCGGTCGGCGATCCCCGGCACGTCGCCGAGATCACCCGGATCCCCCGGCCGCCGGACGGCGCCGAACAGGTGCCGGTGATGCTCTCCCGGCTGCTGGAGGCGCACGAGACGATCCTGATCGACGTACGCGACGCCGCCGGGCGGGTGGCCGAGGCGGGTGACGACGGCAGCAACGACCTGCTGGTGTCGAACGTGCTCCGCACCGGTGAGTTGCAGGCGTGGTTCCTCGCCGAACACCTGGTCGAGGTGCCGCTGGCCCGGAGCTGACCACCTGGTCGAGGTGCCATGGCCCGGCGCTGACCACCTGGTCGGGGTGCCGTGGCCCGGCGCTGACATCAGCTCGGATAGACCTCCAGCTCGGAGAGCTGCCCGGCGGGCCAGCCGGTGTTGCCGGTGAACTCCAGCCGGACGTACCGGGCCGGGGTGGCCGGGAAGGTGACCGTGACGGTGTTGCCGGCGGCCGGGTCGAACCGGCGCGGGGCCGACGCCGACAGGGTGCCGAAGGAGTTGCCGTCGGTGCTGCCGCGTACCGCCAGGGTCTGGGTACGGGCGCCCCAGGCGGGCGAGGGCGGCAGCCTGAGCACGAGCCGCCCGACCGCCGTACCCGCCCCAAGGTCGACCTGCACCCACTGCGGGAAGGCGTGGTTGGGGCTCTCCCAGTAGCTGTCCGGGTTGCCGTCGACGATGTTGCCCGAGCCGTAGTGCTGGACGTGCCCGCTCTCGGCGGTCGGCCGGCCGCGCGCCAGGTTGGTGCCGGGCTGCGGACCGGGCCCGCCACCGGCGACCGGCGGGGTGGGCCGGACCGGGGTCAGCGGGAGCTGCCCCTTGAGCATCCGGCCACCGTCGGCGGTGATCCGCAGGTAGTAGTCGGAGGAGCAGAACGTGCCGTCCTCGTCCAGGGCCCGGATGCCGGCGCCGGCCGGGGTGGTCGCCTGGGTCTCGCTGGTCTTGGCGATCTGGTTGCCCTCGTTGAACTCGTCGAACATCGAGACGTAGAGGCCCTGGGCCCCGAGCCGGATCATGTTGTAGAGGTGCCGCCAGTAGAAGTCGCCGTGCCGGCGGTGCCCGGAGGAGAGGTCGCCCGGCATCACGCACGGCTGGTAGTCGATCCCCCGGGCGTCGCAGTCGGCCTGGTCGGGCCGGTTGACGTTGGTGTAGAACCAGTCCAGCCCGTCGAGGGTGCCGGTGCGGCCGACCATCCACGGCGAGATCATGTTGAACGCGTGGTAGACGTCGAGGAAGCCGGGCCGGGAGTCGTTGATCCCCTCCCGCCAGTACGTCGGCACCCCGCCGATCACGTAGCAGCCCTGCGCCTTGAACCAGTTGACCACGTCCAGGCAGGGTGCCGGCGGGAACGGGCGGCCGGGGTCGTTGAAGCCGAAGCCCCAGACGCAGACGACCGGCCTGCCGTTCTGCCGCGCGTACGCCGGTGAGGAGGTGTGCGCCGACATCTTCGTCGACCAGTCGGTCTTGATCTCCGTCTGGAAGTTCGTCCAGCTCGTGACGTCGTACATGATGTAGTACTTGCGACCGAAGCGTTCGGCGGCGGCCCGGACCTTGGCCGCCATCGCGTCCCGGGTCGGCCCCTCGTCGCCCATCGGGTTGAAGCGTTGCAGCGCGGCGGTGTCGCAGTTGTGCTCGCGCATCCATCGGAAGTGCGTGTCGACGGTCTGCTGGTCGTAGGAGGAGAAGAGTTCGGCCGGGGCGCCGTTGCCGAGGTTCGGGTATGCGGTGGGATAGCGCCGGTCCAGCTCGCGGAGATCCGGCCAGGAGACGATGGTGGTGTTGGCCGGCGACGGCGGCTGGAACCGGTCGCGGCTCCAGTGCCACCAGCCGCCGATCGGTGCGCCGTCGCCGGGGCAGGCGAACCAGCCCTGGTAGCCGACCGAGATCTTGCCGACCACGTCGCCGGGCGGGCTGGCCGCGCCGGCCGGGCGGGTCATCGCCGTGAGCAGTTCGGTGGTGGCGACGGCGGCCAGGGCTCCGCCGGCCGCCGTGGAGGTCAGGAATCGTCGGCGTGGTAGCGCCATGGCTGCCGCTCCTCGGGGGGAAGGGATGCGGATCGATGCCTCAGCCTGCCAGGACCCGACTCGTTCTCGCAATAGTTAGACACCAGCGTGAAAAATTGGAGTGTCGAGCAGAAAGAAGAGAACTTCCCCCGCTCAGTCCCGGCCCGACCGCCGGCGCCGCCGGGGTTCGATCCGGGCCCGCGCCCGGGCGATCTTGACCGCCCGGGTCAGGGTCTCGATGTCGTACGCGCCGTAGTGCCGGCGGTCGTTGATGAAGAAGGTCGGGGTACCGGAGACCCCGCTGATGTCGGCCGAGTCCACGTCCCTGGCGACCCGGGCCGCGTGCTCGTTCGTCATCAGGTCCGCCTCGAACTGCTCCCGGTCGAGGCCGAGGTCGCCGGCGAACCCGATCAGGTCGTCGATGCGCAGCCGGTCCTGGTGGTCGAAGAGCAGGTCGTGCATCTCCCAGAAGGCACCCTGGGCGGCCGCCGCCTCGGCCGCCTCCGCCGCGAGCTGTGCCTGCGGATGGACGTCCGTCAGCGGCAGGTGCCGCCAGACGTAGCGCAGGTCCACGTCGGTCAAGAGCTCGCGTACCGCCGGTTCGGCCTGACCGCAGTACGGGCACTGGAAGTCGCCGTACTCGACCACGGTGACCGAGGCGTCCGCCGGACCGCGGACATGGTCCCGGCGCGGGTCGACCGGCGGGACGAGGTCGAGGAGCTGGTCCGCGTCGCCGAGCAGTGCCCGGGTCCGCTGCGGCTTCGGCAACGCCGAGGTGATTCGGAAGACGATCCAGGTGAGCAGGGCGGCGACCAGCGAGGCGGCCAGCACCCCGACCTTCGCCTCGGCGAGCTGGTCGTCCTGGAAGGCGAGGGTGGCGATCAGCAGCGACAGGGTGAAGCCGATGCCGGAGATGGTGCCGCTGGCGAGTACCCCGGCCCAGCCGACCGCCGGCCGGATCCGGCCACCGGTGACCCGGTCCACCAGCCAGGAGACCCCGACCACCGCGACCGGCTTGCCGACGACGTACCCGAGGAAGACGCCCACGGTCACCGGCGCGGTGACGGCCCGGGCGAGGAAGCCGGCGTCGAGCACGATGCCGGCGTTGGCCAGACCGAAGAGCGGGACGATGAGGAAACTCGACCACGGGTGGTAGATCCGCTGGAGCCGGTCGTTCGGCGACAGGGTACGGGTCAGCCCGACCGTGGCACTGCGGGCCAGTTCGGCGGTGGGCTGCTCCCGGAAGAGCTTGAACAGGCCGCTGGCGTACTCCAGGGCACCCCGGGCCGGCGAGTACGCGGTCGCGGTGAGCCCGATGGCCAGCCCGGCCACCACCGGCTCCACGCCGCTGGCCAGCAGCGCCGCCCAGAGCGCGACGCAGAACGGCAGGTAGACCAGCCCACGCCGCACACCGAGCGCCCGCAGCCCGAGCAGTGCCGCGAAGAGCCCGATCGCCACCCCCAGCGGCACCACGGAGACGTGCTCGGTGTAGACCACCGCGATGACGACCAGCGCCACCAGGTCGTCGACCACGAAGACGGTCAACAGGAAGATCCGCACCTGGTCGGGTACGCCGCGCCCGAGCAGCGAGATCAGCCCGAGGGCGAGCGCGGTGTCGGTGGACATCGCCACACCCCAGCCGTGCGCGCCGGGACCGCCCCGGTTGACCAGCAGGTAGATCCCGACCGGGATCACCATGCCGAGCACGCCGGCCGCGAGCGGGAGCACGAACCGCCGCCGGTCCCGCAGGTCGCCGAGATCGAACTCCCGGCGCGCCTCCAGCCCCACCACCAGAAAGAAGATGGTCATCAGGCCGCTGTTGACCCAGGTACGCAGGTCGTGCGCCACGCCGACGCCGTCGAGCCGGATCGAGAGCTCGGTGCCCCACACCGCCTCGTACGACGAGTTGTCGACGTTCGCCCAGACCAGCGCCGCGACGACGGCCGCGACCAGTACCCCGGAGCTGCCCGCCTCGGTACGCGCGAACCGCCGCAACGGCGCGGCGATGTCCTGGGCCCACGCCGTCCGACCGGACATCCGGGACGAAGGCCGCTCGGTCACCGGTATCCCCCGTCCGGTCAGCTATCCCCACTGCCGGGCACGAACCCGACGGACGGCCCGCCGGACCCGGCCCGCACGGCCCCGCACCCGAGTGCCCGCCGCCGGGAGTGTCGACTCCCCCGAGATTTACCACGTTCTCCCCGGTCGCCTGGGCCGCTCCGCCGAACCCCGGCGGGAATCCGCACCCCGCGCCGGTGGTTGTGCCCGACGGAAACCGGCGGAGCAGCCGCCGGTACGAGGCGGAGGAGAGCAGTCATGAAGGTCCGCAGCTCGCTCCGGGCGTTGAAGCAGAAGCCGGGCTCGGTGGTCGTACGCCGGCGCGGCCGGGTAGTCGTGATCAACCGCGCCAACCCGAAGTGGAAGAGCCGCCAGGGCTGACCCCGAGCGTCCCGGCGCGTCAGTGACGCGGTGGATATGTCAGTGACGCGGGTAGATATATTGTGACCGTTCCACCACACTGCGCAGGTCGATGACCGCGAGCCATGGAGGACGGGTGACCGACCGGTCGGGCGAACGATCGCCGGGGCTGTCGCACCGGGAGGTGGCCCGGGTGGAGACCGTCGCCGAACTGGCCGCGCTGCTGCGTCAACTCCGGCGCCGGGAGGCCCGGCTGGAGGGGGCCAGCCCGCTCACCTACCGGGAGCTGGCCGCCAAGACCGGCTGGTCGCGGGGCATCCTCGGCGAGTACTTCGCCGGCCGGGTGCTGCCACCCACCGACCGGTTCGACATCCTGATCCGGCTGCTCGGCGCCACCCCCGGCGAGCAGGGCGCCCTGGCCACCGCCCGGGACCAGGTCGAGGAACGACGCCGTTCCGCCGCGACGACGGTCACCCCGGCGGTCCCGTCCTCGCGCCAGCTTCCGCCGGCCGTGCCCGGCTTCGCCGGCCGGGCCAGCCAACTCGCCGCACTCGACCGGCTGCTGGAGGCGGACCCGGCCGCGCCGGTCGCACTGATCACCGCCGTCTCCGGCACCGCCGGGGTCGGCAAGACCGCGCTCGCACTGCACTGGGCACACCGGGTCGCCGACCGGTTCGCCGACGGGCAGCTCTACCTCAACCTGCGCGGCTTCGACCCGACCGGAGCGCCGGTCGGCCCGGCCGAGGCGATCCGTACCCTGCTGGACGCCCTCGGGGTGCCGCCGCAGCGCATCCCGGCGACCCTGGACGCACAGGCCGCCCTCTACCGGGGGCTGCTCGCCGAACGGCACGTCCTGGTGCTGCTCGACAACGCCCGGGACGCCGACCAGGTGCGCCCGCTGCTGCCCGGTGGTCCCGCCTGCCGGGTACTGGTGACCAGCCGCAACCAGCTCGCCGGTCTGGTCAGCACCGGAGGCGCCCGGCCGATCACCCTGGACCTGCTGACGAGTGCCGAGGCCCGGCAGCTGCTGGCCGCCCGGATCGGTCCGGCCCGGGTGGCGGCCGAACCGCAGGCCGTCGACGACATCATCACCGCCTGCACCCGACTGCCGCTGGGCCTGGCGATCGTGGCCGCCCGGGCCGCCCTGCACCCCGAGTTTCCGCTCGACGCGCTGGCCGGGGAACTCCGCGACGCCCGGGGCGGACTCGCCGCCTTCGCCGGCAGCGATCCCGCCTCCGACGTACGCGCCGTCTTCTCGTGGTCGTACCGGGCACTCGGCCCCGAGGCCGCCCGGCTGTTCCGGCTGCTCGCCCTGCACCCCGGGCCCAGCGTCGGCGCACCGGCGGTGGCCAGCCTCACCGGCCTGCCACCGTCCCGGGTCCGGCCACTGCTCGCCGAGCTGACCGACGCCAACCTGGTCGCCGAACAGGGCCCCGGGCGGTACGCCTGTCACGACCTGCTGGTCGCGTACGCGGCCGAACTGACCGCCGGGGTCGATCCGGAGCAGGAGCGGCGGGCCGCCACCGCGCGGGTACTCGACCACTACCTGCACACGGCGCACGCCGCGGATCGCCGACTGGACCCGCACCGTGACCCGATCCCGCTGCTTACCGCCTCGCCCGGCGTCACGCCGGGGCAGATCGCCGACCACTGCGCCGCGCTGGCCTGGTTCGACCTCGAACTGCCGGCGCTGCTCGCCATCGCCGAGGAGGCCGCCGCCGCCGGACTCGACCGGCACCTGTGCCGGCTGACCCGCACCATGGCGCACGCGATGGAGCGGCGCGGGCACTGGCACCGGTGGGCGGCGGTGCAGGAACTCGCCGTGGCGGCGGCCCGGCGGCTGAGCGATCCGGCCGAGGAGGCACACGCCCGGCGCAGTCTCGGCCGGGCCCAGATCCACCTGGGACAGATCGACCGGGCCGTCGACCACCTGGACACCGCACGCGGGCTCTACCGGCTGGCCGCCGACCGGCTCGGCCAGGGCCGGATCCAGTTCGACCTGAGCTGGATCGCGGTCCGGCAGAACCGCTACCCCGACGCGCTGCGGCACAGCCGGGAGGCGCTCGAACTGTTCACCGCCGCCGGCAGCCGTTCCGGACAGGGCCGGGCGCTCAACAACATCGGCTGGTGCCTGAGCTGGCTCGGACACCACGAGGAGGCCGTCGAGTACTGCCGACAGGCCCTCGACATACTGCTCGAACTCGACGACCGGTTCGGTGCCGCCGACGGCTGGGACAGCCTCGGGCACGCCCAGCACCAGCTCGGCCGGTACCGGGAGGCGGCCGAGTCGTACCAGCACTCGTACGCGCTCTGGCGGGAGCTCGGACACCGCTACCAGGAGGCGGACCTGCTCACCCGGCTCGGCGAGACCCAGTCGGCGATCGGTGACCTCGACGCCGCCTCGGATGCCTGGCACCGGGCGCTGGACATCCTGGACGGCCTCGACCACCCGGACGCCGAGCAGGTGAAGGCCCGCCTCGACCGGCTCGGCCGGACAGCGCGCCGCTGACCCGTCCCCCGGCTTTCCGGCCTCGATCGCACCTCCGCATCCCGGTCGGCCCGACGGCCGCTGCGGGGTGCCGGGCCGACGGGTGGCCACGTCGGCCCGGCACACCCGGACACCCCCTCGTCGTCCGGGCCACCCGGTGTGCGGGACCGACTCTGCCGCCCGGCGAGGCCCCAGGGGCTGGATCTTGGACCGGGTTGGACACCGTTGGACAGCACCGCCCGGCACGGCCGTCGCTGCCGCCTCCGCCGGACCGGCCACCGAACGGGCGGTGTCGGACGGTCTGCGCCGGGTAGTCCGTCGGGCCGGCCCACCCGCGCCCGCACCGGGCACGGCGTCGGCGACCGGTAGGGGCGAAGTGAGGAGCGAGGGTGCGGTCCGGCGACCCGGATGAGCAGAGCCCGACGGTGGACCGGCGACAGCCCGGACCGTACGCGCTGCGCGAGTATGCGCTGCTCGCCGACGGTCACCGGGGTGCGCTGGTCGACCCGGCCGGGAACGTGAGCTGGCTCTGCGCCCCGCACTGGGACAGCCCGGCCGTGTTCAGCAGCCTGCTCGGCGGTGCCGGCCACTACAGCATCGTCCCGACCGATCCGCGCTTCGTCTGGGGCGGGTACTACGAACCCGACTCCCTGATCTGGACCAGCCGCTGGGTCGGTACCGACGGGATCATCGAGTACCAGGAGGCACTGGCCTTTCCCGCCGACCCGTCCCGGCTGGTCCTGCTGCGCCGGATCCGGACGCTCGGCTGCCCGATCCGGCTCTCGGTATGGCTGGAGCCCCGGGCGAACTTCGGTCGGGAGCCCCTGCGTGACCTGCGTACCGTCGACGGGTCGTGGACGGCCCGCACCGGCCCGCTGCACCTGCGGTTCACTGCCGACGCCCCGTTCCGGCCGGTCGGCGACGGCGCACTGGAGGGGGTACTGAGCCTGCCGGCCGGCGGCCGCCACGACCTGGTCCTGGAGGTCTCCACCGCGGCGCTCGACCAGCGGGTGCCGGACCCGGACGAGACGTGGCGGACCACCGAGCACGCCTGGCGGTCGGCGGCCGTGCCGCTCACCGGCTGCCTGGCCCGCCGCGACGCCCGGTTCGCGCACGCGCTGCTGCGCGGGATGACCCGGCCCGGCGGTGGCCTGGTCGCCGCCGCCACCACCTCGCTGCCCGAGCGGGCCCGGGCGGGACGCAACTACGACTACCGCTACGCCTGGATCCGCGACCAGTGCTACGCGGGCCGGGCCGCCGCGACCGCCGGTGACCACAACCTGCTGGACGGTGCGGTCGCCTTCATCCGGGACCGGCTGCTCGCCGACGGCGCACGGACCGCCCCGGCCTACACGGTCGCCGGCGCACCGATACCGGCGCAGGAGGCGCTGCCCTGGTTGCCCGGCTATCCGGGCGGCACGGTGCACACCGGCAACCTGGTCCGCGACCAGTTCCAGCTCGACGTCTTCGGCGAGTGCCTGCTGCTGCTCGCCGAGGCCGCCCGTCGGCAGCGGCTCGACCTGGACGGCTGGCGGGCCGTCGAAACGGCCGTCGAGGTGATCGGGAGGCGGTGGCGGGAGCCCGACTCCGGGATGTGGGAGCTGGAACCGCGGCAGTGGACGCACTCCAAGCTCACCTGCGTGGCCGGGCTGCGCGCGGTGGCCCGGCTGGCACCGGCGGCCCAGGCCGGGCGCTGGGCGGGCCTCGCCGACGCGGTACTGGCCGACACCGGGCGGCACGGTGTGCATCCGTCCGGCCGCTGGCGCCGCTGCTACGACGACGACCGGGTCGACGCGGCGCTGCTGCTGCCGGTGATCCGGGGCGCCGTCCCGGCCTCCGACCCGCGCGCGGTCGCGACCCGGCACGCGGTCCTCGACACCCTCGCCGAGGACACCCACCTCTACCGGTTCCGCCCGGACGAGCGCCCGCTGGGCCACGCCGAGGGGGCGTTCCTGCTCTGCGGCTTCCTCGCCGCCCTCGCCGCGCACCAGGCCGGGGATCCGGTCGGCGCGGCGCGCTGGTTCGAACGCAACCGCTCCGGCTGCGGCTCGCCCGGCCTCTACAGCGAGGAGTACGACGTACCGCAGCGGCTGCTCCGGGGGAACCTGCCACAGGCGTTCGTGCACGCGCTGCTCCTGGAGACGGCGGTGACGCTGAGCGACGCCGCCGGTGACGCGGACCGGCGCTGACCCCACCCGACGCGCACGGCCAGCGACGCTCACGGCCAGCGACGCTCACGGGCGGCGGCGCTCACGGGCGGCGGCGCTCACGACCAGCACCGGTCACGGGCGGCGGCAGCCACGGTCAACGCGGTCAGGGGCGGCGGCGGGCGCCGGCCAGGGCGGACAGTACGGCGGCGAGGGCGGCGGTACCGGCCATCCCGACCGCCGCGCCGACCAGGGCACGGACCGGCGAGGCCGGTGGACGGGGCCGGGCCGCCCAGCGCCGCTCCGGACGGGGCAGCGGCCGCTCGCCCCGCAGTCCGGCCCGGAGCAGTTCGGCGAGGTGCACCGCCCGGCGACCGTTCGCGGCACCCTGCTCGATCTGGGTCCGGCAGCTGAACCCGTCCGCGAGTACCGCGACGTCCGGGTCGGCGGCGCGCACCGCGGGCAGCAGTACCCGCTCGGCACAGGCCACCGAGACGTCGTAGTGCCCCTGCTCGAAGCCGAAGTTGCCGGCCAGCCCGCAGCAGCCGGAGTCGAGGAAGGTGGCGGCGATCCCCGCCCCGGCCAGCACCGCCCGGTCGGCGGCGGTGCCGAGTACGGCGTGCTGGTGGCAGTGCGTCTGCACCAGGGCCTGGGCGGGCAGCGTCGGCGGACGCCAGTCGGGGGTGTGCTCGTGCAGCAGTTCGGCGAGCGTGACGGTCTGCCGGCGCAGCGTGGCGACGTCCTCGTCGTCGGGGAAGAGTTCGGCGGCGTCGGAGCGGAACACCGCCGTACAGCTCGGCTCCAGGCCGACGACGAGGGTACCGGCGCGCAGGTACGGCCGGAGGATCTCGACGCTGCGCCGCAACACCCGCCGCGCAGTGTGCAGTTGCCCGGTGGAGATCCAGGTGAGCCCGCAGCAGAGCGCCTGCTCCGGCACCCGTACCCGCCAACCGGCCGCCTCCAGCACCTCCACGGCGGCCTGCCCGACCGCCGGGGAGAAGTGGTTGCTGAAGGTGTCCGGCCAGAGCAGCACCTCGCCCCGGCTGCCGGTACCACCGGGGCGACGAGCCCTGAACCAGCGCTGGAACGTCTGGTCGGCAAAGAGCGGCAACTCGCGGCGCCGGTCGATCCCGCCGACCGCGTTGACCAGCGGGGTCGCCCCGGGCAGCCGGAACACCGCGTTGACCAGCCGGGGCGCCCGGGCGGCGAGGGCGGCGGCCAGCGGCAGCCAGCCCATCGAGTAGTGCGCCCGGGGCCGGAGCCGACCGGCGTAGTGGTGGGAGAGGAACTCCGCCTTGTAGGTCGCCATGTCCACGTTGAGCGGGCAGTCGGACTTGCAGCCCTTGCAGGCCAGGCAGAGGTCGAGGGCGTCGCGTACCTCCTCGGAGCGCCAGCCGGCCCCGACCGGCCCGCCCCGGGCGGTGCCGTCCAGCATCTCGAAGAGCAGTCGCGCCCGGCCCCGGGTGGAGTGCTTCTCCTCCCGGGTCACCTGGTACGACGGACACATCACCCCGCCGTGCTGGCGTCGGCACTTGCCCACCCCGACGCAGCGCAGTACGGCCCGGCCGAAGCTTCCCCCGTCGTCCGGATAGCCGAAGACGGTGTCGACGTCCCCGTGCCGGTAGTCGGGGCCGATCCGCAGCGTGCTGTCCAGCGGCAGCGGGGCGACCACCTTGCCGGGATTCATCCGGTCGTCCGGATCGAAGATCGCCTTGAGCTGGCCGAAGGCCCGGACCAGCCGGTCGCCGAACATCACCGGCAGCAGCTCGGCCCGGCCCTGCCCGTCGCCGTGCTCGCCGGAGAGCGAGCCGCCGTACGAGACGACGAGGCTGGCGGCGCGCTCCAGGAAGGAGCGGAACCGGGCGATCCCGTCGGCCGTGGTCAGCGGGAAGGGCAGCCGGTTGTGTAGGCAGCCCTGGCCGAAGTGGCCGTAGATCGAGGCCTGGTCGAGGTCGTACTCCCGGTAGAGCGTGCGCAGCTCGCGCAGGTAGTCGCCGAGCCGGTCCGGTGCGACCGCCGAGTCCTCCCAGCCGGGCCAGGTGTCCGGCATCCCGGCGACGAAGGCGGTGGCGCCGAGCCCGGACTCCCGGACCGCCCAGAGCTGCGCCTCGTGCGCCGGGTCGACGAAGCGGCGCACGCTCGGCCCGCCCGGCCGGCGCATCGCCTCGGCGAACCGGGCGGCGGCCTCGTCCGCCTCCGGCTGGCTGTCGGCACCGAACTGCGCCATCAGCCAGCCGCCGGCCGGCGGCACCAGGTGCAGGGCCGCCGGGTGCAGCTGCTTGCGCTTCTCGAAGTCGATCAGCTTGTCGTCGACGCCCTCCAGCGCGATCGGCTGAAACGGCAACACCCGGGGCACGTCGTCGGCGGCCGCCGCGATGTCCGGATAGCCGAGCAGCACCAGCGAGCGGGCCCGAACCACCGGTACCAGCCGCAGCCGGGCCCGCAGGATCGTCACCAGGGTCCCCTCGGCACCGACCAGGGCCTGGGCGACGTGGAAGCCCCGCTCCGGCAGGAGACTGTCCAGGTTGTATCCGGAGACCCGGCGGGGGATGTCGGGATAGCGTCGCCGGATCTCGTCGGCGTACTCGTCGCGCAGCGCCCGGAGCTGCCGGTACACCTCGGCCGGGCGGCCGCCGCCGCGCTGGATCCCGGCGTACCGGTCGTCGTCGGTGGCGCCGACCCACATCCGGGTGCCGTCGTAGAGGAGTACCTCCAGTTCGACGACGTTGTCGACCACCTTGCCGGTGCGCTGGGCGCTCGCCCCGCAGGAGTTGTTGCCGATCATGCCGCCGACTGTGCAGTGGTCGTGGGTGGCCGGCTCCGGGCCGAACTCCAGACCCAGGGGGGCGAGCCGCTCGTTGAGGGTGTCCCGGACGATGCCGGGCTCGACCAGGCAGGTACGTCGCTCGGCGTCCACGTCCAGCAGCCGCGAGCAGTACTTCGACCAGTCCAGCACCACCGCGACGTTGCTGGACTGGCCCGCCAGGCTGGTGCCGCCGCCCCGGGAGAGCACCGGGGCGCCGAAGCGCCGGCAGACCGCGACCGTCTCCACCGCCGCCTCGACGGTGCGCGGCACCACCACCCCGAGCGGGATCTGCCGGTAGTTGGAGGCGTCGGTGGAGTAGGCGGCCCGGCTGCCGGCGTCGAACCGCACCTCGCCGTCGACCGTGGCCCGCAGCTCGGCCGCCAGCCGGCCCAGGTCGACGTGGCCGCTCCCGGGGGCGCGGGTCACCGGGTCCGGCAGCGAGACGGTGCTCACGACCGGGACACCGGGCTCCGACGCTGCCCGGCGATCACGACCGGAGCTGCCGGATCTTGTCGCGGGCGACGGTGGCCAGGGTGGCGATCCGGTGCGGCTGCCCGCGCAGGAACGCCTCGGTGAACTCCTTGGCCTGCTCGTAGCGGATCCGGCCGGGCATCGGCGGCTCGTTCGGGTTGACGGTGCAGTCGACCAGTGCCGGACCCGGGTGCGCCAGCGCCGTCCGGACCGCGTCCGACACCTGCCCCGGCTCGGTCACCTTGACGCCGTACCCGCCGCAACTGCGCGCCCAGGCGGAGAAGTCCGCCGCCGGCTCACGGTGCCGGACGGCGTACTCGGGATAGCCGAGCAGGATCTGCTCCCAGAGGATCTGCCCGTACGAGTTGTTGTTGTTCACGATCACCTTCACCGGCAGGTCGTGCCGGACGGCGGTGAGGAACTCGGCCATCAGCATCGCGAAGCCGCCGTCCCCGACGTACGCGATCACCTGCCGGCCGGGGAAGGCGAGCTGCATCGCGATCGCGTACGGCAGGCCGCAGGCCATCGTGGCCAGGTTGCCGGAGAGGTGGTATTCGCGGCCGCCCCGGATCGTCCAGTACCGGGCCGACCAGGTGGCGACGGTGCCCGAGTCGCAGGTCAGGATCGCGTCGTCGGCGGCCAGTTCGTCGACGCACCCGATCAGGTACTGCGGGGCGACCGGCCGCCGTCCCGGGTCGCGCAGCGCCGCCATCTCGGCCCGCCACCGCGTCGCGGCATCCTGGTACTTCTCCAGGAACGACCGTTCGGCGGCCCGGTCCAGCAGTGGCAGCAGCTGCCGCAGCGCGGTACCGGCGTCGGCGGAGATCGCCACCTCCACCGGCAGCCGCATGCCGATCTGGCTGGCGTCCCGGTCGATCTGCACCACCCGGACCCGGTCCGGTGCCGGCAGGTATTTGCGGTACGGGAAGCAGGTGCCCACCATCAGCAGGGTGTCGCACTCCTCCATCAGTTCCTCGCTGGGCCGGGTGCCGAGCAGTCCGAGGCCGCCGGTGGTCAGCGGATGCTCGTCCGGCACCACCTGCTTGCCGGGCAGCGTCTTGACGATCGGCGCGCCGAGGCGGTCGGCGACGGCCAGCACCTCGTCGCGGGCGTCCCGGGCGCCGACCCCGACCAGCATCGCGATCTTCCGGCCCTCGCCGAGCACCCGGGCGGCCCGGTCGAGTTCGTCGGCTGCGGCCGGCACCGGCGGGTAGGACAGCGCCGGACTGCTCACCGGCGGTGCCCCGGGGCTGACGTGCCGGTAAGGGTCGGTGCCGGCCTCGGCCACCGAGATGTCGTTGGGGAAGGTCAGGTGTGCCACGTTCCGCCCGGCCAGGGCGCTGCGGATGGCGATGTCGACGACCCCCGGCACCTGCTGCGGGTTCGTCACCATCAGGTTGTACCCGGCGACGTCGGCGTACAACTGGGTGGTGTGCACCTCCTGCTGGTACTGCGAGCCGAGGACCGAGGTCTCCTGCATGCCGGTGATCGCCAGTACCGGTACGTGGTCGAGCTTCGCGTCGTAGAGGCCATTGAGCAGGTGGATGGCGCCGGGGCCGGAGGTGGCGACGCAGACCCCGAGCCGGCCGGTCGCCTTGGCGTAGCCGGTGGCCATGAAGGCCGCCGCCTCCTCGTGCTGCACCAGCACGAAGCGGAGCCGGTCACGGAGTCGGCGGAAGCCCTCCATCAGCCCGTTGATGCCGTCGCCGGGCAACCCGAAGACCGTGTCGACCCCCCAGTCGCACAGCCGGTCGGCCAGCGCCTCTCCGACTATCTTCCGCATCGCTGACCCCCCGGTGCCGTCTCCCGGCGACAGACCGAATTATTCCGGCAAACCCGGAGGGCCGGCATCAAACCGGGTAAGTCCCATCCAACCGGCGGAGGTGTTCACCGACGACGGCAGTAATTTCACCAATACCCGCACGCCGGGTCGCATCGGTAGGTTCGAATCCCCAGGACGTGAGGAGAGGCCGTGACGGTTACTGTGTCCCAGCTCGGCGACCGCGTCGGCTCGGCACCGGCGACCCCGCGGTACACCATCGACACCCTCGCCCGGCTGGTCGGAATGTCCCCGCGCAACATCCGGGCGCACCAGGCCCGCGGCCTGCTCGCCCCGCCGGCCCGGTACGGCCGGACCGCCTACTACGGCGCCGGCCACGTACGCCGGCTGGAGAGCATCAAGGCGCTGCAACGGCAGGGCTTCAACCTGGTCGCCATCGAGGCGATGCTCGGGGTACGCCAGCCGCTGCCGCCGCCCGCCGAACCGCTGACGACCGCGCTGAACCGGCTGGCCGCCGAGCACCCCGCCCTGCTGCACAGCCTCGCCCGGCACGGCGTGCTGGTACGCGCCCAGGACGGCTCGGTCACCGCGGCCCGCCCCCGGGCCGTGCAGCCCGCACTCGACCTGCACCAGGCCGGCGTACCGGTGCTGGCCGCGCTGCGCCTGCTCGGCGAGGTACTGGACCGGCTCCGCCCGGTCACCGACGAGCTGGTGCCGGCCGCCGGCACCCGGTTGGCGCGGTTGCGCCGGACCGCGTCCCCGGCCCCCGCCGGGCAGCAGCCGGAGACCGAGACGGCGGCGCTGGTCCCGGGCCTGGCCCGGCTGCTCAGCGAGGCGTTCCGGGTCGTCGCCGAGAACGCCTGCACGGCGGCCGCGGCCACCGGCCCGACCGCCCCGGACGGCGCCCCGACCGGCCACCCCGGCCCGGATCGCGACCCCGCCGCCCACCCCGGCACCGGCCGGGTCGCGCCCGGCGACCACTGACCGCCGTCAGCTCGCGGCTCGACGGCGAACGTAGCGGCCCGGTGTGGTGCCGAGGTGCCGGACGAAGTGCCGGTGCAGGTGGGCCTGGTCGTGGAAACCGACCGCCACGGCCACGCTCGCCGGTCGCTCGCCGGCCAGCAGCAGCCGGCGGGCCCGGTCGACGCGCCGGCCGGTCAGGTACGCGTGCGGCGGCAGGCCGTAGCTGCGGGTGAAGCACCGGATCAGGTGGCTGGGATGGGCGTCCAGGATCGTCGCCGCCTCCGCCAGGGACATCCCGACCGGGATCCTGGCGTCCAGCAGTTCCCGCAGCCGGGTGGCGAGCCGGTCCGACCGGCCACCCGGGGCAGCCGGTCCGAGCGCGTCGAGGTGCTCGTGCAGCCGTTCCCGGATCAGGGCGAGCCGGGACTCCGCCTCGAACGCGTCGCCGGGATGGCCGAGCGCGGCGTGCAACTGGTGGATCCGGTGCCGCAGCAGCCCGTCGTCCAGGACCGGGCCGTCCACCGCGCTGCCGCTCAGGCGCTCCGGCAGTACTGTCGTGTCGAGGTAGAGGACCCGCTTGCGGAAGCCGGCCGGGGTGACCGTCCGGCCGTCGTGGGTGACCCCGGGCGGGAGCAGCAGCACGGTGCTTCCGGCAGTCATCCCGTGCCGGTGCCGGTCGAGGGCGAAGTCCACCGATCCGCCGTCGAGGATCATCAAATCCCAGGTGTCGTGGGTGTGCGCCGGATAGGCGTGCTCGGTGAAGTGCGCGTGGAAGACCTCGGCGATCCCGGGCACCGTCGGCCGCCAGGCGCTGATCGTCGTACCGGGGCGCTCGCCTGCCATGTCAGGAACGTACAAGACCGGCGCGGCGGGGTGCGCGACGCTCGGTGCCGGGTCCGTCGGCCGCCGCCGGCAGACCGACCGGAACTTCCGAAGGGCGTACGCGTGTCCGAGTCTCCCGTACCCGTCAACCTGGCCGAGCGGCTCGGCCGGTTCACCGAGCTGTGGACCCAGAAGAAGGTGGCCGATCTCAACGACTACGAGATCAAGCTCGCCAAGCTGAAGGGCGAGTTCGTCTGGCACCGCCACCCGGAGACCGACGAGCTGTTCCTGGTGCTCAGCGGCCGGCTCACCATCAGGCTGCGGACCGGAGACGTCGTCCTCGGCCCCGGCGAGCTGTTCGTGGTGCCCCGCGACGTCGAGCACTGCCCGGTGGCGGAGGAGGAGACCGCGATCCTGCTCGTCGAACCGGCCGGGACGCTCAACACCGGTACGGCGGGCGGCCCACTGACCCGCCCCGCCGAGCTCCTCGACGGGGCGGCGGCCGAGCGCCTCAACCCCGGGCCAGCAGACTGACCAGGGCGGTACGGGAGGTCACCCCGAGCTTGCGGTAGATCCGCATCAGGTGCGCGTCCACGGTACGCGGGCTGATCTGGAGCTGCCGGGCGATGGCCCGGGACGTGGCGCCGGTGACCGTCAACTCGGCGACCTCCCGTTCCCGCCCGGTCAGCAGTGCCAGCGGATGCGTCGCGTCCGGCACGTCCCCGGCCCGGTCCGCCGGCACGGCCCGCCGGGAGAGCCGGGCCGCCAGCCGGCGCTGCGCCCGATCCGCCTGCCCCGCCAGCCAGCGCGCCCCGCTGGCCGAGAAGAGCCGCTTGGCCCGGCCGAGCTGTTCGCGGGCCGACCCCGGATCCCCGGTCGCCGCCCGCGCCTCGGCGAGCACCATCCGGGCCTGCCCCTCCGGCACCGGCATCCCGGCCGCGCCCAACTGGTCGATCGCCGGCACCACCTCCGCCACGGCGTCACCGGGGGCGCCGTGCGCCAGGGCCAGGGTCGCGCCGGCCATCCCGACCAGCCCGAGTCGTCCGGGCAGGTCACCGGCGGCATCGGCGGCCCGGGCCAGCCAGCGCCGGGCCTGCGGTGGCAGCCCCGCCGGCACCGCCGGCACCGATCCGTCCCGACCGGCTCCGGCGGCGGAGAGTGCCCGTACCACCAGGACACCCGCCTCGGCCGGCCCGAGGCAGCGGTACGTCTCCGCGTCGGCCAGCAACTCCTGGCAGCCGGTGTCGTCGCCGACCGCCGCGCTCGCCTCCGCCAGGTGCATCCGGACCACCGCCCGGTACAGGGTGGAGCGTGGCGCCGCGCTGCCGCGCAACCGGTCCAGGGCCGGGCGTACCGCGTCCGGCCCGGCGAGCCAGAGCAGCGGCCGGAGCCGTACCGCCGCCGCCAGCGTCGCCGCCTCGGCACCCCCCTGCCAGCGGGCGATCTCCTCGGCCTCCTCGGCGTCCCGCAACGCGTCGTCGACCCGGCCCACCGTGCCGTAGAGCACGGACCGGGCCGCGTAGAGCAGCGGGTGCACGTGGATCCGCCCGTACCGCAGCCCCACCTCGATGCCCCGTTCGGCGTGTGCCAGCCCGTCGTCGACCCGGTCCAGCATCGCCTCGACCCAGGCGAGCAGGGCGATCGCGCCCAGCTCGTCGCGGAGCGCGACGTCGCCGAGGGCGTCGATCATCCGGGCGGCGTACGAGACCCGTAGCCGGGCGGTGGCCAGCGGCTCCCGGGCGACCGCACAGGTGGCGAGTACGGTGCTGGCGGCGGCCTCGATCCCCCGGTACCCGCCCTGGCGCGCCCGGTCCATGGTCTTGCCGGCGTGCCGGGCACCGGCCCGCCAGCGGCCGGCGAGCATCTCCGTCACCGCGAGTTCCAGCCGCAGCATCGCCTGCGACGTGCCGGTGGCGCCGAGCCGTTCCAGCTCGGTGCTGAGCAGCGCACTGGCCACGTCGAGCCGGCCGGCCAGCCGCTCCAGCACGGCGAGCTGCTCGACCGCCGCGTGCCGGTGCGGGCCGGCGACCGCGACGAGATCGTGCAGCACGGTCCGCGCCTCGTCGAACTGGCCGGTCACCCCGAGCGCCTTGGCGAAGAGCAGCCGCAGCTCGGCCCGCCGCTCCGATCGACCGGGCCCGTCCGGCAGCGCCGACAGCGCGACGCGCAGCCAGGCGGCGCTGGTGCTCGGCGCCGTACCCATGGTGGTCATCGCGGCGGTGGCGAGCACCCCGGCGGCGGCCTCGTCGCCCGGCTGGATCGCCTTGGCCAGGTGGTGCGCCCGGAGCGTCAGCGGGGCGCCGCCCTGTTCCAGATGGGCCGCGGCCCGACGGTGGGCGGCCAGCCGCCAGGCCGGACCGGCCAGCCAGTACGCCACCGCGCGCACCAGCGAGTGCCGGAAGTCGAGCTTCGCGCCGACCTGCCGGAGCAGGTCGCGGGCGACCAGCGCGTCGAGCGCGGCGGTGGTACGTCGGGCGTCGATTCCGGCCGCGGCGGCGACGGTGCCGATGTCGAGGCCCGGCCCGACCACGGCGGTGGCCTGGAGCACCAGGCGTTCGGTCGGGCCGAGCCCGCGGATCTCGATCGCCATCGCGCCGTGCAGGGCGCTGGTCACCGGCTCGTCGGGAAAGTCGCCCCGGCGCAGCGCGCCGAGGACCTGCGTCGAGGTGCCGGCGAGCAGCTCCAGATAGAGCGGGTTGCCGCCGCTGACCTGGTGCAGCAGCCGGCGCCGGGACGCCGGCTCGGCCGGCAGCAACTGGTCGACGTCGGCGCCGCGCAGCGGGTCGAGCCGGAGCCATTCGGGCAGCGGCGCCAGGTGGGCGAGTTCCTCGGCGAGTCTCGGCGGGCACTGCTCGGACCGGAACGCCAGCACCACCGTCATCCGGGCGTCCGGCGGATGCCGCAGCAGATAGCCGAGGAACTCGACGGAGGCGTCGTCGGCCCACTGCACGTCGTCGAAGACCAGCAGCGCCCCGCCGGGTCGGGCGGCGGCGGTGACCAGGCTGCGCAGCCGGCGGTGCCGCCGGTGCCGCTCGACCGCGGCGGTGGCCGGCCCCGGCCCGTCGGGGTCGCGCGGCGCGAGGGTGTCGAGCGACGCGTGCAGCTCGGCCAGATGATCGGGTACGCCGGCCAGCGCGTCCAGCAGCACCCCGTACGGGAGGGAGCGCTCGAACTCGGTCGCCCGGCCGAGCAGCACCCTGCGGCCCCGGCCGGCGGCCACCTTCGCCAGCTCGGCCACGAGACGGCTCTTGCCGATCCCCGGTTCGCCGTGCAGCACCAGGAACCTGGGCCGTGACCTGTCCTCGTCGAGCAGCGCGACCGTCCGGGCCAGCTCGGCACCGCGACCGACCAGGGCGGCGACGGCGGGTGCCGCCGCCGGTCGCGGTACGGCCGTCGGCTCCGACGGCGATGTGACCGGCACCTGCGTACCTCCAGGACATGGGCTGATCCTGGTCCGAGGTAACCGCGTAGACGGTCGTCCATGCCAGAGCGATCGGGCCGAACTATAAGCAGTCATCAGTCCATTGACACCACCGCGCCGAGAACCTATGGCCGACGGCTCCGGGACGCACCCGGGCACCGGTGACGTTTCCGCAGCTCAGCGCTGCCGGGCGGGTGACCGCCGGGAGCGGCTGCCGGAGGCGTACTGCCGGTGCACGTCGCCCGGCCCGGTTGCGCGGTGTCGCGGATGGTGCCCGCTGCCGGGCACCACCTTCCCGCAGTACGGGACGACGGGGTCCCGCAGGTAGGACCCGCCGCCACCCGCGCGGCGGCACGTCGCCGCGAGGCGGGCGTCAGCGGCGGAACTTCGCCACCGCGCCCCGGGCCACCCGCAGTCCGGCCACCCCGGGCAGCACCCTGGTCACCAGCCCCCGCGCGCCCTGACCGGCCATCCCGGGCATCCGCCGATCGAGCATCTCCCGCAGGCCCTTGCCGGTCATCCCGCCCATGCCGATGCCGGCCAGCCCACGCACCTGCTTGGTGGCCATCCCGCGCACGCCCCTGGCCCGGTGCCCGAAGCCGTTCATCCGGTTCAGCACGCCCTGCACCACCTGGCCGGGCTTCTGCTGCTCACCGGCGAACGCGGTGACCACGATCAGTCCGCCGGTCAGGGCCGGGATCACCCACTGCAACACCCGCAACTGTCGCTGCCGCGCCGCGACGCCCGCCGGCGTGCCGTTCTCCGGTGCCGTCGTCGCCACCACCGGCGCCTTGCCGGTCTTCTCCAACTGCATCCCGAGCATCCGGCTGTAGCCGGTCGCCGCCAGCGCCGCCACCGTCAGCCCGGTCTTGACGGCGCTCATCCGGCCCACACCGGCCTGGACGAACATCCGTGGACTCTCGGTGATCAGCTCACCGGCGGCACCGGCGACGTGTGTGCCGATCGCCGCCGCGTTCACCGGCGTCCATTTCGCCCAGCCGGCCGAGGCCACCCCGAGCCGCTGGGTCGAGTCGCTCACCTTCGCCGCCGCGCCGTTGACCCCGATCGCTCCCATCAGGGAGCCGCCGAACCAGGCAGCCAGGCCGAGATCGTGCATCGAGCGCAGTACGGTATGCCGCTCCGACATGTGCCAACCTCCGTCGTAGGAGATGCGCCGGGTACCCGCGTCGGAGGCTTCCAATCCCGTGACCGGGGCGTCAGTCCAACACCACGCCGTCGTCGGGTACGCCCAGGTCCTGGATCCGGTAGTCGATCCCGTGCAGCGGCAGGTTCCGGACGAAGAAGACCCGCGACGGCAGCCCGCTGGACCGCCGGGCCCCCTGGGTGATCCCGGTACCGGTGAAGCAGAGCCAACTGATCCCCAGTACCTCCCGGATGAAGTAGTCCGGACCCCACGGGGTGTACCGGCGCTCCCGGGTGGTGCAGCTCGAATACCACGCCTGCTGGTCGTCGGAGTAGTAGTTGCGGGGCGGCAGCCCGAGCAGGGTGCGTTCCTCGTCGGTCGCCTCGAAGCACCCCGCCCGGGTCGGGTCGGAGAGGATCCGGAACGCCGCCTTCCAGGTCGCCGGCAGCAGGTCCATCTTGCGGCGGTTCAGCTCGCCCAACTCGATGGTGAGGGCCAACCAGGGACCGTTGGAGTTGTCGACCTGCTCGAAGGCGTCCCCGATCCAGAGGTTGGAGAGGATCTCGCGCAGGGTACGGTGCCGCTGCTCCTCGTAGTCGCCGACGAAGACGTACTTGCGGGTCTCCAGGCCGAGTCGTCCGGCCGGATCGAAGCCGTCCCGGGGTACCAGCCGGACGGCCCGCTCGACCGTCGTCCGCTCCTGGTAGCGGCGGAGCAGTTCGTCGGGCGGCAGCGCCAACCGATGCCGCAGGGTGCTGCGGAGCCGCTCGGCGACCTGCCGCAGGCCACCGGTGGCGGTGACCGGGACGGCCTGCTCGAACGGCATCCCGTGGGGCAGGTCTGCGGCTGTCGCCGTCTCGTCCAGCAGGATCGGCACGACCAGGTGCCGGCCGTCCTCCGCGTGCGACGGTTCGACCGCTCCGGCCGGCCCCGCCCACTGTTGGTAGGCGCCGTCGGTGCCGCCCCGGACCAGTAGCAGGGTGACCGCCGCCCGGCGCCGCCCGGCGGGGAGCCGACCGTCCCGGTCAGCGCCGGTGGCGCCCAGCGACGGGTCGCCGGGGGGCAGGCTGCGGTGGTCGAGAAGGACCCGGAAGGGCGGACTGAGCAGGTCGTACAGTTCCTCCGCGGCGGCGCGGTCCGCAGGCGCGTACGCGATGAAGAAGTCCCAACGGTCCTCTTGGGTCATTCCCCTGCTCCCTCTCCTCGGCCTCGTCGCCGATCGGGATCGCACCGACGCCTCATCCAAGCAGTCCACCCGGCGTCCGTCGATGTGCACCACCGGCACGTTGGTCACCGGTCTGCCGACTTTCGCAGTCGGCCCGGAGCCGTTCGTCGGGATCGGTCCAGTACCCGGGCCGGTTCCGGCCGGTCGGCGGGGGTGGCGCGGTAGCCTGCTGACCGGGCGGCGGGATGTCGCCCCGCTGTGCCACACTCCGAGGCTGCCCCTGCACAGCAGGTGGCGATGACACCGGCCGCGCCACGCCGGAACCCCCAAAGAAACACGCCGGAACCCCCAAAGAAAAAGGAAACTGCCCATGCAGCTCGATGTGCTCCAGTCCCAGCGCCAGTTCCACATCCGGCAACGGATCCGGTTCATGGTGAACCAGTACGAGGTGCACGCGGTCAACCCGGACGGCTCCGAGGGTGAACTGCTGGCCTTCGCCCAGCAGAAGCGGCTCGCCTTCAAGGAGCAGGTGACGCTCTACGCGGACGACAGCAAGCAGCAGCCGGTGCTCGGCTTCAAGGCCCGTCAGGTGATGGACCTCGGCGCGACGTACGACGTGACCGACGCCGCCGGTACTCCGATCGGCCTGTTCCGCAAGGACTTCAAGTCGTCGCTGCTGCGCTCCACCTGGCATGTCGAGCAGCCCGGTCTCGGACAGGCCACCGGTCAGGAGCGCAGCCTGCCGGTCGCGCTGCTGCGCCGGTTCGTCGACTCGCTCTCCTGGCTCCCCTACCACTTCGACTTCACCATCGGCGGCCAGCCCGCCTTCTCGGTGGTGAAGAAGTGGGGCCTGCGCGACCGGTACGTGGTCGAGGTCCACCTGCCGCAGCTCGACCGCCGGCTGGTCATCGCGATGGCGGTCGGCCTGGACGCGTTGCAGAGCCGCTGACCGGGGCGCCGACCGGGCAGGAGCGCCGGTGGGGCCGGCGTCGACGTACCGGCCCCACCGGAACACGGCCCGACCCCGGGGCGGGTCGGCGCCAGCCGGGACCGTCGCCGGCTGCCGGACCGGATCGCGGGAAACTCCGACCGGAATTGCTGGACGCTCGGATCGGCCCTGGTCAGCGACGTACGGGCGGCGGGTCGGCCTCCGGCACCGGGTCGGAACGGCACCGCCGGACGGGTACCCGGCTGGCGCGGTACCCCGTGCAGGGGGCAGCATGGCTGGCGTGTCTCAGCCTCCACAACTTGCCGCCGTGCAGGGCCGCGCCCGGGCGCTCCGCGACGGCGGTGACGATCCGGGTGCCCGACGGCTGCTCGCACAGGCACTCGACGCGGCCCGGCCGGCGTACGGCAAGGACCATCCGGAGGTGCTCGGCACCGTCGGGCTGCTGGCACGGTGGCACCGCGAGGCAGACGACCCGGCGGCGGCGCGGCGGCTGCTCGAAGAGGCGATCGTCGACGGTCAGCGCCGGTGGGGTGACGCCGATCCGCTGATGCTGTCGCTCACCTTCGAACTCGGCGCCGTCGCCGAGGAGTTGGGCAACCGGCACGAGGCGCGGCGCAACTTCGGCCGGATCGCCTCGCTGGGGCCGGGTGTGCTCGGGGAGGACCACTGGCAGGTCCGGGCCGCCCGGGACTACCTCGGCGAGCCGCCCGGCGGCGCCGCACCGGATCAGGTCGGGCCGCTCTCGGCACCGCCGGCACCGCCCGCACCGCTCTCGGCACCGCCCGCACCACTGTCGGCACCACCGGCACCACTGTCGGCACCACCGGCACCGCTGTCGGCACCACCGGCCGGGCCGCCGCTGGTCTCGGCGCCACCCGCCGCGCCGCTCTCCGCACCGCCGGCCCGACCGGCCGGGGACGGGCTGTTCCGCTCGGCCGCCACCGCACCGGGATACCTGCCGGCCACCGAGCCGGTACCGGCCCGTCCGGCGGAGGCGCAGACCTCGCCGTACGCCCCGGGCGCCGCCGAGCAGGCGTCGTCGACGTACCCGCCGTACTCGGCGCAGTCGGTCGCGCAGCTCGAGTCGTACCCGGTGATCGCACCGACCCCGACCCCCGTGGCGCCGGCGCCGGCCCCCGAGCCGAGCCGGGGCCGCGGCTCGACGGTGGCCGCCGCGGTCGCCGCCGCCGCGGCGGTGGTCGCCGCGATCGTGGTGGTGGTCGCGGTGCTGGTGGACAAGAGCGGGTCGACGGAGCAGGGGCCGACCGACGAGCGCGGTGAGCCGGTCGTCGCCGGTGAGCCGCCGACCGACGTGAAGCTGGTCGACGAGGGCTCGGCGATCACCATCAGCTGGACCGATCCGAGCGGCGGGACGGTGCCGTTCGTCGTCGCGGGCGGCCGGGCGGGCCAGCCGACCAAGCCGATGACTACGGTCGGTGCCGGCGAGACCACGTTCAAGGTGAACGCGTTGAACTCCAAGCTCGATTACTGCTTCTCGGTGCTCGCCGTCTATTCGACCAACGAATTCGCCCCGTCGGATCTTGTCTGTACGAAGCGGGACGGCGCCGGGGCGACACCACGCTGATCACAATTCGACAACCGTTTCCACCGCACTGACCTGCGGAAACGGTGATGGGCACCGGAGCTTATCCACAATTCACGCCCCGTCTGTCCACAACGGCACGTTGCGGGTACCCGCAGCCAAAGCCTCGGGCCCTATGATGGCACGCGGTTTCGGGAAAGATTCGCTGACGACGGCGGTCGGACACGACCGCCCACGGGTGGGGAGGCGGCCGGCTGTGGTCACCACAGGCAACGGCTTGACAGGCAGTGACGGGATCGGCGGGGTCGACCCCGCCGGTGTGGCGCCGGACGCGCCGCCGGCCCGTCGCCGGTCCCGGCTCCGGGGTGGACTGGTCACCATCGCCACCGTGGCGGCGCTGGCCGCCGCGATGGGTCTGACCGTGCTCGGCCTCGGCGCTGCCGACAACGCCGTGGCCAGCTACGACGCCAGTTCCTGGCTGTGGAGCATGACCAAGAGTGAGATGGCCCGGGTCAACGGGGTGACCGGTCGGGTCGACACCCGGGTGCAGATCCCGCAGGGCCGCAACCACGAGATGCAGGTCGTGCAGACCGACCGGCTGCTGATCCTGCGCGACCTGAACACCGGCCAGATCAGCTCGCTCGACCTCGCCACGCTACAGATCATGGCGACCACCAAGACGACCGCAGGGATCGGGGTCAACGTGGCCCTGCACGAGGACGCGGCGTTCGTCGTCGACGCCGTGCAGGGAATCGTGCGCCAGCTCGACCCCCGGACGCTGACCCCGGTGGGCGAGCAGATCAACTATCCGCCGGGCATCACCGGTGGCCAGTTCGACGGGACGGGGCGGCTCTGGGTCGCCGTGCCGAGCGAGGGAACCGTCTCCGCCATCACCGCCGCCAAACTTCCGGAGTCCGACAGCGGCGGCGCGGGCGGCAGCGTCAACCCGGAGCAGATCTTCAGCGAGGCGGTCGCCGACCCGAGCCACGACCTCAAGCTCTCCACCCTGGACGACGGCGTGGCGGTGCTGGACCGGACCACCAGCACGCTCACCACGCTGCGCGGCAAGGACAAGCGCCCGATCAAACTGCCGCTCACCGGCCCGGGTGACCTGCCGCCGCGGACCACCGGCCTCCGGGTGCCGGTGACCGTGCTCGACGACCGCAACATCGTGGTCGCCGACAACGGCGCCGTCGGGCAGCAGTTCAGGGTGCCCGGCGCCGGCACCAAGCTCAACCCCGCCGTCGCCTGGGCGGACCGGTTCTACTGCGCCGACGACGACACCGGGACGGTCTACTCCTTCGACGCCACCGGAAAGCTGCTGGAGAAGATCGAGATTCCGGGTGCCAACGGCCCGCTGGAGCTGGAGGTCCGGGAGAACCACCTCTTCATCAACGCGCCGAACTCGGCCGTCGCCCGGGTCATCGACGACCAGCACCGGGTCAAGGACGTCAACAAGTACGCCAACGACATCCTCGGTGGGGATCCGCCGCCGAACCCGCCGCCGCCTCCGCCGCCGCCGAAGCCGGTGATCAGCAAGCCGAGCGCCCCGAAGTCGGTGACCGCCGCCGCCGGCAACGCCCAGGCCCGGGTGAGCTGGCGACCGGCCGCCGCCAACGGTGCCGCCATCACCCGCTACGTGGTGCAGGGCGCCGGCCGGACCTTCGAGGTGGGCGCCAACCAGCGCTCGCTGGAGGTGACCGGCCTGACCAACGGCGAGACCTACCAGTTCGCGGTGCACGCGGTGAACGCCAAGGGCGCCGGACCGGCGAAGAAGAGCAACCCGGTCGTGCCGACCTCCGAGGTGCCGGATCCGCCGGCCAGCGTCACCGCCGAGGAACGCCCGGACGGCACCGTGCTGGTCAGGTGGGCGGCCGCCAACGGCCAGGGCTACAAAATCAAGAAGTACGCCGTGACCGCGATCTCGGCCGGCGCCAACGCACCCGTCGGCGAGTCGACCAAGACCGAGCTGGTGATCCCGGCCGGCGAACTCGACTACGGCAACCAGTACGCCTTCACCGTCGTATCGATCAACGAGAAGGGCGCCGGTTCGGCCGCCTCGCCGGCCAGCAACAGCGTCGTACCGTTCAGCACCCCGGCGGCGCCGGTCAACCTCCAGGCGAAGACGGTCGCCGGCTCGCGCGGCACCGTCTCGATGACCTGGAGCCCGCCGGCCGACAACGGCCGCCCGATCACGAAATACGTGGTCGAGGCGGGCGGCAAGAAGAGCGAGGTGACCGACACCCAGGCCACCGTGGGAGAACTGGGTGACGGGGCGAACGTCACCGTCCGGGTGCAGGCGGTCAACGAGGCCGGGGCCGGCGCCGCCGCCACCGACACCGCCAGGACGGTCGCGGCGCCCCGGGTCACCATCACCGGCACCAGCGCGGACGCCACCTCGGTCACGGTCAACTTCACCGTGGACGACGGCGGCGGCCAGGCGGCCTGCTCGGTGACCCCGGCCGGGCGGGCCAAGGTCAACGGCAACTGCTCCAGCATCCGGGTCACCGGGCTGACCCCGGGGACCGACTACAGCTTCACGGTGACCGCGACCAACGCGGCCGGCCCCGGCACCGACAAGGTCGACAAGGCGACCGCCGCCGTCTACGGCATCGCCACCTGCAAGAACGGCTCCTCCGGCGAGCAGCGGACGTACTGCAACTCCGACGGTCCGGGCCGCAACGGCAACGAGATCTTCTCGGTGACCCAGCAGGACGACGACCGCCAGGTCGGCTGGGCGAAGCCGGGCACCCGAATCAAGGCGCTCTGCAAGAAGTCCGGTGAGGAGGTCTACGCCTACGTCTACAACGACGACAAGCGCAGCACCTGGTGGGTCCGGATCGAGTGGAACGGCGGTAAGCCGTACATCCCGTTCGCCTGGCTCAACCTCGAAGGGGGCGACAATATCAACGTCCTGCCGACCTGCTGACCGAGTCGCCCGGTAACAGGGAGCACCTCCGGTAACAAGGAGCACCACGACCGTGAACAACCACGAGCCGCTTACCCCGCACCACGTGCAGGGCTTCGCCAACCTGGCCGCCCGGATAGCCGACAACATCAGCTCGGTGGTGCTGGGTAAGCCGCACGTGGTCCGGCTGGCGCTCACCGCGCTCTTCGCCCAGGGGCACGTCCTGCTGGAGGACGTGCCCGGGGTGGGCAAGACCACCCTGGCCCGGGCGATCGCGGCGACCGTGCACGGCCAGTGGCGGCGCATCCAGTTCACCCCGGACCTGCTCCCCGCCGACGTCTCCGGGGTGACCATCTTCAACCAGGCGAGCCGGGGCTTCGAGTTCCACCCCGGCCCGGTCTTCGCCAACATCGTCATCGCCGACGAGATCAACCGGGCCTCCCCGAAGACCCAGTCGGCGCTGCTGGAGGTGATGGAGGAGCGCAACGTCACCGTGGACGGCGTTCGGCACCCGGTCCCCCGGCCGTTCCTGGTGGTCGCCACCCAGAACCCGGTCGAGATGGACGGCACCTACCGGCTGCCCGAGGCACAGCTCGACCGGTTCCTGGTGAAACTCTCCGTCGGCTATCCCGACGAGGCCGTCGAGATCGAGGTGCTCCGGGGCGCCCCGATGCGCTCCCCGGAGGCGCTGGAGCCGGTCACCGACACCGCCACCGTCGGGGAGATGGTCCGGATGGCCCAGCGGGTGCACATCGCCGACCCGCTCTACGCGTACGCGGTCAGGCTGGCCGCGGCGACCCGCAACCACCCGCAGGTCCGGGTCGGGGTCAGCCCCCGGGGCGTGATCGCGCTGACCCGGGCGGCCTGCGCGTACGCCCTGATCGACGGGCGCGGCTGGATCCTCCCCGAGGACCTCAAGACCCTCGTCGAGCCGGTCTTCGCGCACCGGATCCTGCTCTCCCCCGACGCCCAGGTCCGGGGCGTCACCGCGACCGAGGTGCTGCGCGAGGCGATCGCGTCGGTGCCGGTGCCGCTCCCCTCGGGGCAGCTCGCCTCGGCCGGCACCTGATCCCGGCGCCATGACGGTCACCTCGCGCGGCATCGGCCTCCTCGTCGGCGCCGCCATCCTCCTCGTCGCCGGTTTCCGGTTCGGCTATCCCGAACTCGCCCTGCTCGGCACCACCGCCGCCATCGCGGTCGGCTGCGCCGCCGGCAACGCCAGCTGGCGGCCCCGGCTCGACGTCACCCGGGTCGCCGACCCGGACCGGGTGGGCCGGGGCGAGCCGGCCACCATGACCCTGACGGTGCGCAACAGCGCCCGGCTCCGCTCGGCCAACCTGATCGCCGAGGACCGCTGCGGCAACCGGGCGGTGCCGGTGCCGCTGCTCCGGCTGCGTCCCGGCCGGGACACCACGGTCAGCTATCCGGTTCCGACCACCCGGCGCGGGGTGATCGCCGTCGGTCCGCTGCGGGTCACCGGGCGGGACGCGCTCGGGCTGATCACCGTCGCCCGCTCGCACGGCGAGACCGCCCAGGTCTGGGTGCATCCCCGGATCCACCCGCTGGCGGCGGTGCCGGCCGGGATCGCCCGGAGCATGGACGGGCGGATCGACAAGGTACCGCAGGGGTCGATCACCTTCGACTCGCTCCGGGAGTACGTCGTCGGCGACGAACTGCGCCGGGTGCACTGGCGGAGCAGCGCCAAGGTCGGCGAGTTGATGGTCAAGGAGCAGCTGGACACCAGCCTGCCCCGGATCGTCGTACTGCTGGACAACCGGGCCGGTGCCCATCCGGAGCGGGTCGACGGGATCGCCGAGACCTTCGAGTCGGCCTGCGAGGCGGCCGCCTCGGTGGTGGTCGCCGCCCGCCGGGAGGACCTGCCGGTGACGCTGCTGCTGGTGGCCGACTCCGACGGCTCCGGGGAGTTCCTGGACCGGCTCGCCGCCGCCGACCTGGTGCCGGGGCCGCAGGGCACCGAGGGCGACCCGCTGCGCACCACGACGCTGCGGCTGCGGCAGGAGAAGCTCGGCGACACCCTGGTCTTCCTCACCGGTCCGGGCGCCGCCGCCGACCTCGGCTACGTCGGCGCGCTCCGCCCCGCGTACCCGTCGGTGGTGGCCGGGGTGTTCGGAGCCGGCGGGCAGATCCCGGCAGGCAGCGCCGGACTGGTCGTGATCGACGCGGCCGACGGGGCGGAGTTCGCGGCCGAGTGGGACGGGGTCCGCCGGTGGTGAAGTTCCTCCGGACGCTGCCGGTGCCGCTGGCCCTGGTGGCGATGATCGGCCTGGCCGGTGCCGTCCTCGGCGGGGTGTACGCCGATTCGCTGCTCAGCCGGCTCGTCCTCGGCGCGGCGGTCGGCTCGGTCGGGGTCAGCCTGGCCGCCCGCCGCCTGCCGTCCTGGCTGGTCGCCCCGCTCTCGGTGCTGGTCCTGCTCGGCTACACCGCGGCCGTGCTCCGGTTCACCGCGCAGCGGGCCGACCTGCCCGGCTCGCTCGGCGAGGTGGCGGCCGATGCCGCCCGCAACGGCATCCCCCGGCTGCTCACCGCGCTGATCCCGGTCGAGCCGGTGCCGGACACCGTGATCGTGCCGCTGGTCGCGGCCTGGCTGGCCGGGCTGGCCGGTGCCGAGGTCGGGATCCGGGCCGACCGGGTGCTGCTCGGCCTGACCGCCCCCGCCGCCCTCTACGCGGGCGCGCTCTACGTCGTCGGCCCGAACGCCGATCCGACGCCGTGGCTGACGGTCGCGTTCGCCGCCGCCGGTGCGGTGGCGCTGGCCACCGGTGGACGGCCGACTCCGCCGGAACAGGGCCGCGTCCCCGACCCGGCCGGCGAGCTGAACCCG
The DNA here is from genome assembly GCF_003030385.1 of Plantactinospora sp. BB1. Taxonomy (NCBI): domain Bacteria; kingdom Bacillati; phylum Actinomycetota; class Actinomycetes; order Micromonosporales; family Micromonosporaceae; genus Plantactinospora; species Plantactinospora sp. BB1. The sequence continues at coordinate 1,347,023 of NZ_CP028159.1, forward strand.
GGGGTCCGGGCCGCGCTGCGGGCCCGCACCCTGGCCAGTACCGCACTGGGCCTGGTGCTGGTGCTCGGCCTCGCCGTACTGGTGGCGCCACTGGTGGCCCGGCAGGTCGGCGCCACCCCGGTCGACCCGCGCCGCTACGTGCAACCGCCCCAGGTGGACAGTCTCGACGAGAATCCCCTGATCCGGATCTCCGGCTGGGCGCTGAACCCCGACCAGAAGCTGCTCGACGTGGCGACCGTGGGAGCGGATGGGCCGCCGGCCGCCGGACAGCCGACCGGCACCGCCGGGCCGACCCCGGGGGGCGACGGCGCTGAGCCGGCCGTCGAGGAGGAGGAAGCTCCGTCGACCAGCCGGCGCATCCGACTCGCCGTACTCGGCGACTACGACGGGGTGACCTGGCGGGTCGGCGCGACGTACCGGAACGCCGGTCGGGTGCTACCCGAGCCGGAACCGCTGCCCGACGCCCGGGTGCGGCAGGTGGTGCAGCAGATCACCATCGACAGCCTGACCGGAAAGCTGCTGCCGGCGGTCGCCACCCCGCGAGAGGTGACCGGCGCCCGGGTGGCGTACGACCAGGAGAGCGGGACGCTGATCCGGCCGGAGGGGCTGACGACGGGCCTGACCTACTCGGTCACCTCCCGGCAGGAGAGCCCCGACTACAGCCTGCTGCCCTCGGCGAGCGTACCGGCCGGCGACGCGGTGGCCCGGTTCCTCAGGGTCGAGCCGGGCGCACCGGAGCAGATGCAGCAGCTCGCCGCCCAGCTCGCCGAGGAGAACGGTGCGCCGTTCGCCCGGGCCGACGCGATCGAGACGTTTCTTGCCGAGCACTACCGGGTGGTCGCCGACGCGCCCAGCGGGCACGCCTATCCGAACCTCAACTTCTTCCTCTTCGGCCCCAGCAACGGTGGCGGGCAGCGGGGCACCTCGGAGCAGTTCGCCGCCGCGTTCGCCGTACTCGGCCGGATGACCGGGCTGCCCACCCGGGTGGTGGTCGGCTTCCAGTCGCCGGCCGGCACCGGGCCGGTACGCGGCGCGGACGCGCTCGCCTGGCCCGAGGTGCTCTTCGAGGGGCTCGGCTGGGTGGCGTTCGACCCGCTGCCGAAGCCGAACACCCGGCCCAAGCCGGTCGAGCAGGACTTCAAGCCGGAGCCGGAGGATCCGACCCCGCCGCCGGACGAGGCGTCGCAGAGCGCGGCGGCCACGCCGAGCGGCACCCCGGACCCGCAGGCCGGCCCGGGCCGGGGCGGCGGCCTCGGCACCCCCGTCCTGGTCGGCGGCGGTGCCGGCGGGCTGCTGCTCCTGCTCGCCGGGCTGGCCACCCTGATCGTCGGCCTGCGTCGGGGCCTGCGTCGGCGCCGGCTCGCCGAGGGGCCGCCCGCACAGCGGATCGCCGGAGCCTGGCGGGAGGTGACCGACGCGCTGCGCCTGGCCGGGCGACCGGCGCCGGAGCACCTGGCGGCGACCGAGGTCGCCGAGCACGCCCGGTCCAGCCTGCCCGACGCGACGAAGCCGGGGCCGGAGCCAGGCCCGGGACCGGCCCCCGGCGGCGGACCGGAGCAGCCGGGCCGACCGGGTCCGCTCCGCCCGGCGACACCGCCGGTCGACGACCTGGCCGCGCTGGTCAACCTGGCCGCGTTCGCGCCCGGCAACGCCACCGACGAGCAGGCCCGCCGGGCCGGTGAGCTGGCGGTGGCGTACGCGGCCGAACTCCGCGCCGGCCGGCCGTGGTGGCGCCGGGTGCTCTGGTCGCTGCACCCCGGCCCGCTGCGCTGGCGTCGCTGAGCAGCCTCCGGCAACGCGGTCGGGCCGAGCACACCCGGTGTCGGCCGGCGACCAGGCTCCGCTCAGGCCGGGACAGGGTCGCCGGACCGAGCTGAGCGATCAGCGCTCCGGGTCAGGCCAGGGGCAGGGTCGCCGGGCCGAGCTGAGCGATCAGCGATGCGGGTCAGGCCGGGGGCAGGGTCGCCGGACCGAGCTGGGCGATCAGCGCTCCGGGTCAGGCCGGGGGCCCGGTCGCCGGACCGAGCTGGGCGATCAGCGTGGTCAGCGCGGCGGCGCCGCCGGCCGTCACCTCCGGGGTGGGCAGCAGGGCCAGCACCGGAACGTCCACTCCGGCCGCTGCGTACCGCTCGCCCGGCACACCTCCGGGCTGCCGTGCACGACCAGCGCGTCGACCAGCTCGTCCGGGACCAGTTCGGCGGCACCCCGACGGTCACCGGCCGCCCAGGCCCGCCACATCGGAGCGAGCACCGACTCCCGGCCGAGCCAGCGGTGGAACTCCGCGTACGCCGGGACGGTCAGGTAGGTGGCGATCAGCCGGCGGGCGGAGGCCCGGACGTACCCGGCGTCCTCGGTCGGACAGACGAAGATCCGGGCCGCCACCTCGAAGCCGGGGCGGCGCTCCCCCAACGCGGCGAGCACCTTCGGCACGTCGTCGTCGGCCAGCCAGTTCAGGATCGTCCCGTCCGCCTCGGCGCCGGCCAGCCGGAGCATCCGGGGCCGCAGCGCCGCCAGCAGGATCGGCGGCGGTACGGCCGGCGGCCGCTCCAACCGGAACCGCCGTACGGTGAAGGTGTCGTAGACCTCGTCGACGGTCTCGCCCCGCAGCGCCGCCCGCAGGAAACGCAGTACGTCGCGGCTGCGCCGGTACGGGTCCGCGAACCGTGTCGCGTTCCAGTCCTGCACCAGCACCGGTGACGACGCGCCGATCCCGAGCGAGAACCGCCCGGGGGCGGCCTCGGCCAGTGCCGCCGCGCTCATCGCCAGCAGCCCGGGTCCCCGGGTGAAGACCGGGGCGACGGCGGTGCCCAGCCGCAGCGACGGCTGCCAGGCGGCGGCGAGCGCCAGCGGGGTGAAGGCGTCGCTGCCGGCCACCTCGGCGGACCACAGGTCGGTGAAACCCGCCTCGGCGAGCGCGGCGTAGATCGCGTCGTGCCCGTCGAGCGGTACGCCGCCCAGCGGCACGGTCATTCCCCAGCGTGTGGTCATCGGTAGATGGTGCCCGCTCCCCCAGGCCCGGGCAACAGAACGGGCCCGTTCTTGTAGCCTCTGCCGGGTGACCTTCTCCATCGTGGCGCGCTCCGACGACGGCCGGCTGCACGGTGTCGCGGTAGCGAGCAAGTTCCTCGCCGTCGGCGCGGTGGTGCCGGCCGCCGAGGCCGAGGTGGGTGCCCTGGCCACCCAGGCGTACGCCAACCTGGCCTACCGGCCGCAGGGGCTGGCGTTCCTGCGTACCGGTCTGGCGGCGGCCGACGCGCTGGCCGGGCTGGTCGCCGCCGACTCCGGCCGTCCGCAGCGGCAGCTCGGGATCGTCGACGCCGACGGTACGGCCGCCACCTACACCGGCGTCGGCTGCCACGACTGGGCCGGTGGGCAGGCCGGTGCCGGTTGGGCGGTGCAGGGCAACATCCTGGTCGGGCCGCAGGTCGTCGACGAGATGCGGGACGCCTGGCTGGGCGGCGCCGACCGGCGCTTCCCGGACCGGCTGCTCGGCGCGCTCCGGGCCGGCGACCTGGCCGGCGGTGACCGGCGCGGCCGGCAGAGCGCCGCGCTGCTGGTCGTCCGCCGCGGCGGCGGGTACGGCGGCGGCAGCGACGTCATGGTGGACCTGCGGGTGGACGACCACCCGGATCCGGTGGCCGAGCTGGCGCGGCTGCTGGACGTGCACCGGCTGCTCTTCGAGCGCCCCGATCCGGAGACGCTGCTCGACCTGACCGGTGACCTCGCCGACGAGGTGTCGCGGCTGCTCGCCGGGGTGGGCCATCCGGGCGACGGTGCGGCGCTGGAGGATCGGCTCGCCGCCTGGGCCGGCGTGGAGAACCTGGAGGAACGGATGGTGCCGGGCAAGATCGATCCGGTGGTCCTCGCCCACCTGCGCGCGCAGTCCTGACCGGGCCGGTCCCGGCAGGTCAACCGAAGGAGAGCCAGCGCACCCCGCGACGGTCGAGTTCGACCCGCTCCGCAGCGGTCAGCGGCCGCCGGCCGGTGGCCTTGGCGACCAGGGTCAGCCGGTCCCAGTGGTGCTCCTCGGCGAGGCCGGCTGCCGCCGGGCCGGCCGCCCGGACCAGCAGCTCGGCGATCAGCTCGCCGGCCGGTTCGGTCAGCCACGGCTCCCGGTCCAGGGCGGCGGCCAGGTCGAGCCCGTGCACCCCCAGCTCGACCACCCGGGTCACCAGGAACTCCTCCAGGGTCATCGGGTCGCCGTGCCGGGTCCGGACGAGCCGGCCGGGCGGCGCGGCGAGGCTCACCGCGTACCCGGCCCGCCAGGTCCGGGCGAATTCCTCGGCGATGTCCCGGCCGGTGCCGGATCCGGCGCCGTGCTGGCGAGCCGTGTCGATCCGGGCCGCGTCGGTCGCGGGGGCGAACTTCGCCGGCCCGAAGTAGGCGGCGGCGTCGACCTCGGCACGTGGTGGTGCCGGCTCGGCCAGCATCCCGACCATGCGACCGGCCCCGATGCTCACGTGTGCGACCAGCTCCCGGACGTTCCACGGTGCACAGCGCGTCGGTCGGGCGAAGTCGGACTCGGTCAGCCCGGCCAGTACTCCGGCGAGCCGGGCGGCCTCGCCCCGGAACACCTCGACCACCCGCACGCCAACAGGTTAGTCGGCCGGTGCGGTGGCGCCCCGACCGGTGTGCCGGGGCACCACCCGGTGCAGGGTGACGAGTACCAGGGCTGTCACCAGGGCGGCCGTGCCGGCGATCCCGGCCGCGCTGCCGCCGTACGCGATCATGAGCTGGCGTCGGTCGAACTCGGGGATCGGCGTCGAGCGCACCCCGTCGGTCCAGCCGAGGGCGAGCGCGGCGACCAGCAGCAGGGCCAGGCCGACGACGGCGAGTACCGCGGTGACCCGCCGGTTGCCGTCGGCCGCCGAGACCTGCGCGGTCTCGCGCTGGGTCAGCAGCAGTACCAGGCTGGCCGCCGACGCCCAGGCGCCGACCACCAGCAGCGCGGCCACGGCGTCGCTGGGCCGGTGCCAGCCGGCGGACAGGGTGGCGACCCCGGCGGCGGCGGAGTAGCCGGCGCCGACCAGCGCGCCCCAGCCGCGGACCCGGGGCGGCAGCACCATGACCAGCGCGATGGCGACCGAGGCGGCGACGGCGGTGTGTCCGCTGGGCAGGCTGTTGCCGGCCGCCTCCCGGGCCTCGTCGACGTCGAAGTCGGGCCGCTCGATGAAGTACTTCAGGGCCTGGGTGGTGACGTTGGCGCCCACGATCAGCACGACCGTCACCACCGCCAGGGTGATCCGGACCCGGATCAGCGCGATGAAGCCGATGACCGCGGTGGCGACCAGCAGGGAGAGCAGGGAGACCGCGTTCAGCACGCCGCCGACGATGCCCTCGATCCGGTGTTGCCCGATCGAGTTGCCGGTCAGCGCGATCGTGTCCAGCAGTTGACCGTGTTCGGTGCCGACGGCGAACCGCCAGACCACGACGAACGCGAGTATCTGTAGTGCGGTCAACAGGATCAGCCAGGACGCTGTCAGGATGCCGCTTCGGCCACGCACGCCCGACACCGTATCGGACGCTCCCGGCATAGCCGACACCGCACTCGACCGGCGGGCGGCGAGGGGGCGGGAGAACAAGAAGCGGGAGGGGCCGCCACGGGGGAAGCGGCCCCTCCCACTGAGGCCAGGATACTCCGTCTTGCCGCACGGGGCACCCCGGACTGACTGGAAACTCAGTGCCTTTACCGGGCCGGGCCACGAAAATCTCCGCCACGACGCCGGCACGGACGACGTTGGTCCCGGGCTCGGACAGGCAAGGGCGGGCGGCACCCGCTGGTGCCGCCCGCCCTTGGGGCGGTGGTGGTCGCCCCTGTGCTGTCCGGAGTGGAACGGGAGTGGCGGGCCGGCCGGATCGCTGCGTTGGCCAATCCGGCCGGGCCCGCCACGGTTGGCCTGACCGTGGGAATCAGGCCCGTCTGGTGACCGGGATCAGCCGATCAGCCGGTCGTAGTCGTGCAGTGCCATGGCCACGTCGATCTGCGCCCAGAACCGGTGGTACGTGAACGTCGGCACCGGGCCGCCGTTCAGGTACGACTCCACCTTGGGCCAGTCCGGGTCGTCCTGGAGGAACGAGCGGATGCTCAGGAACGTGGAGTTCTGGTTGATCGGGTCGCCGTTCGGCATGGTGCCGGTGAAGCCCGGCGGGATGTAGAGACCCTGACCGGTGCTGGAGTTGTACTGGTCGTCGAAGCGGTTGTAGTCCGCCTTCGTCTCCGTCACCGCGACGCCCTTGTCGGTCTTGTGCTGGAGCACGGCGTCGAGCAGGGCCTTGGCGGTGTTCTTGGCCGCCGCGTGGTTGGCCTTGGCACCGTAGTAGATCAGCGTACGGGCGTAGGCACCCGCGACACCGACGTCCTGGGTGTGGTCGACCACCGAGACCCGCAGGTTGCTGTTGTTCACCGAGGTGGTGCCGGCGGTCCAGTTGCCACCGGGCTGACCGCTCCAGCTCAGCGTCGACGGGATCTGGTAGTTGGCACCGTTCACCGTGGTGTTGGCGATCGCCCAGTTCACCCACTTGTCGAGCAGCGCCTTGGCCCGGGCGTCACCACTCTCGTGGTAGTACTCCGCGACCCGCTCCATGCTCCACGCCTGGAAGCCGAACCACTGGTTCGACGGCGGGTCGTGGTAGACCGGCTTGACGTCGTACACCATGCCGTAGAAGGTCGGCACGCCGGCCGGGCGGGCGCTGTAGTCGCCGTTCCAGCTGTTGGTCGCGCCACCGGCGATGGCACCGTCGGCCGACTGGAGCCAGGTGTAGAAGTCGATCTGCCGGGTGAGGCTGGTGGCCCAGTCGGTCCGCGCGGTCGGCGACCGCGGGGTCAGCTCGGACACCGTGGAGAGGGCGTACGCGGCGAACGGGTTCTGGTAGCCGCCGTGGTTGTGGCTGGAACCGATCCGCCACGACCAGCTGCTGCTGCCACCCTGCGAGCCGCCCCAGGCGTAGTACCAGGAGAGCAGGTAGGCGGCGCTGTTCTTGCCGCTGCCGGCCGCGCAGGACGGCGAGGCGCACCCGGGCTGCTTGAAGTACTTGTCGTACATCGCGTAGCGCAGGTAGTCGCCCATCTTGGCGGCGTTCTGGATGGTGGCCGAGATCTGGCCCTGGGCGCCCTGCTCCTTGGCCCACTTCAGCGCCCAGTACGCGGCCTGGACGGCGCGCGCGTCGGCGTCGGGAGCGTTGGTGTAGCGCCACTGCTGGGCGTAGGACGAGTCACCGATGAAGATCGGCAGGTAGCCGTTCGGGCCGCCGTGCTTGAACGTCTCGCAGGAGGGGTGCGGCACGGTCTCGAAGACCGACTCCTGCGGGCCGCGCTGGTAGGTGTTGATGTACGCCGGCTTGGTGGTGCCGTCGCCGCACTTGCCGAAGCCGTAGACGTTGTCCACGTCGAGCAGCCAGTGCATGCCGTAGACCCGGCCGCTGTTGTAGGTCGACTGGAGCTCGGCGGCGAGCGGGTCCTGACCGACCCGGACGCTGGAGTCGAGCTTGCCGCCCTGCTGCGGGTAGAGGTCCGGCCGGTTCGCCTCGGGGGCGTAGTCCGCCGGGTCGCTGGCGTTGTAGTTCGACTGGGTCTCGGACGGGATGATGTACCGGTCCATGACCTGCCAGGCGTTGTTGAACGGTCCCCACTCGCCGGTGGTCCGGCCGTACATGGCCTCCAGGAAGAGCCAGTAGCTGAACGCCTCGGAGGTGGTCTCGTGACCGTGGTCCGGGGCCTCGACCAGCAGCGTCTCCACGGAGTGGTACGGCACGCCCTCGGGGCTGAAGTAGCCGCTCGCCGGCGCCTTGATCTTGTTGTAGAGCTCCAGGAACTCCTCGCCGTACTCGCCGGCCGGTCCGCCGCCCTCGTCGTCGGTGACGGTCACCTGGGTGGTGCCGGGAGTGCGCCCGCTGGCGCTGGCGGTGATCGTCGCCGTGTCGTTGGTGTCGTCGGCGTCCTGGGCGGCGTTGACCGCCACGTTGACCCCGGTGTTCCAGTTCGACGGGGTGATCGTCGCCGTGCTGGCGCCCAGCGTCACGTCCGCGTCGCCGGTCTTGGCCAGGTTGACGGTGACGTTGCTGGTCGGTGCGGCGCTGAGCCTGACGTTCAGGGCCGCGTTGCCGCCCTCGGGTACCGAGAGGGTCGCCGGGACGACCACGCTCGCCTGGCTGGTGCCGCCGACGGTGAAGGCCACCTCGTCGATGCCGCTCAGCCCGGCGCTGTCGTACGCGCGGGCCTGGGCGGTGTACGACCCGGCCGGCAGCGCGCTGTTGGTGTAGCTGTACGGCGCGCTGGTGTCGGTGCCGACCAGCAGGCCGTTGCGGTAGAACTCGACGCGCTCGACCGGTCCCTCGGCGTCGCTCGCGGTGGCCGAGACGGTGACGTCGGCCGGTGCGGTGAAGGTCGCGCCGTTGGCCGGGCTGCTGATGTCGACGGTCGGTGCGGTGTTCTGGGCGCCGTTGCAGGCGTTGCCGTTGATGGTGAACGCGGTGGGGCTGGCGTTGGTCCCCGAGTAGGTGCCGTTGAACCCGATGCTGGTCGAGGCACCGGTGGCCAGGTTGCCGTTCCAGGACACGTTCGTCGCGGTCACGTTCGCGCCGGACTGGGTCCAGTTCGCCGACCAGCCCTGGGTGATCCGCTGGTTGCCCGGGAAGGTGAACCCGAGGCTCCAGCTGGTCAACGGGTCGCCGACGTTCCGGATGGTGACGGACGCGCTGAATCCGGAGCCCCAGCTGTTGGCGGTGTAGGTGACGTCGCAGCCGGGGGCCGCGTAGGCGGTGCCGGGGACGACGGCCACACCTCCGACCACCAATATGCCGGCGGCGGCCATCGCCAGTCGGCGTCTTCCTAACCTCAACTTCATGTCGTGACTTCTCCTCGCGGACCGGGCCGCGGACTGCCGCGGCTTGGGCGCCTCCTGCGCGTGGTGCGGGGGCGATGCGCGTGGGTGGGTAGGCGCCGGAATGGTGGTGGTCAACCCGTCCCGGACCGGGGTCGGCGGACGCCGGAGGAGACGCCGGACGTGGCGGCTCCGAGCTGTGCAGGGGCGCCGTACCGAGAGACTCGGATGCCCTGGCGGCCCGTGATCGCGTCAGCTTGTGGCTCCCCTACCGCGATAGTTCGACAGTGTGGCATGGGAGCGCTCCCGCAGCAAGTGGAGCCGGCCCCGGCTGCACTGGGGACGTCCGAAGGGGCGCCCTGACCTGGGCATCGATGCGACCGAGGCAGCACAACGGAGTTTCCTCGACGTTGGCCGGATGTTTCGATCTTATTTTGGGTCTTTCACAAACCCGTGACGCGGGCTACAGTCCAACCAACGTCGATGGGAGCGCTTCCATTGATGATGATGTAAGTAGCTTGGATCGCACCACCACGGGGGTTGCGAGGACCCGGTCCGCCGGGTCGACCGCTCCCCGATGGGCGAGCTACGGCAATCGTACGTAGCCGCCGACCGCTCAGCCAGAGGGCTGAGGGCGGGCCAGCCCGGACTCCGCCGTCAGCCAGCTCACCACCGTCGGAAGGAGGTGGAACCAGAGCCACTCGCGTGGCCCGGCTCCCGCGCGGCACGCACGACCTGGACGCCAATTCCGTTCGTGCGTGTTTGTAACTCAAGCTGGGGACGGGGGTTGCCCTCCCCGTCCCCACACTAACCCCCCGCCAACGACGGGAAAATCGGTCATCGGTACAGCGTCTCGACGCGAACCGGTCGATCGGCTGCGTCATCGGCACCTCGGACGGCGACCGGCCTCGTCGCGACGCGACGAACGGTCGCCGTGGTCATGACGCACGTGGGGACGGGCAATGGACGAGGCCCAGACCCGCCATTGCCACCCGAACATCCCATACGCAATCGCTCGGTAGATCGCTACGCTCTTGTGTGGGAGCGCTCCCGGGCGTCGTGCGGAGGGCCCCACTCACGAGGAGACAGCATGTCCGTACTGACTCGGCGGCATCTGCTGCGCCGCGCCACGTTATCCGCCAGTGCCGTGCCCGCCGGCCCGCTGTCGACGAGCACGGCGGCAGCCGACGTCGCCGACGCGCCGCTGGCCGGCCGCGACGCCGACTCCGAGGCCGACGACGAGCGACGTACGGCACCGGAGACGCAGCTCGGACTCCGCTTTCCGGACGGCTTCGGGTGGGGCGCCGCCACCTCGGCATACCAGATCGAGGGCGCGGCCAAGGACGACGGACGGGGCGAGTCGGTCTGGGACACGTTCAGCCACACCCCGGGACGGGTCCGGGGCGGCGACACCGGCGACATCGCCGCCGACCACTACCACCGGTACGTCGAGGACCTGGACCTGATGAAGGATCTCGGGCTGCGGACGTACCGGTTCTCCATCTCCTGGCCACGGATCCAGGCCGACGGCACGGGCGCGCCCAACCAGCGCGGACTCGACTTCTACCGGCGCCTGGTCGACGGCCTGAACGACCGGGGCATCGCCCCGATGGCCACGCTCTTCCACTGGGACCTGCCGCAGTCGCTCCAGGACGTCGGCGGCTGGGAGTCCCGGGACGTCGCCTACCGCTTCGCCGACTACGCCGAGGCGATCTTCGAGGCGCTCGGTGCGAGCGTGCCGGTCTGGCTGACCATCAACGAGCCCAAGACCGTGGTGCAGAACGGCTACCTCCAGGGCCACCACGCCCCCGGCCTGCGCGAGCCGGACGCGGCCTACCTGGTCGCGCACCACCTGCAACTCGCGCACGGCCTGGCGGTACGCGCGCTGCGCGCCACCGGCAGCGACAGCCGGATCGGCCCCGCGCTCAACCTGCACCCCTGCTACCCGGCCGACGACACCGCCCCCGGTGCGCTTGAGGCGACCCGGCTCTACGACGGCTACGAGAACCGGCTCTACCTGGACTCCATCTTCAAGGGCGCCTACCCGGCCGACGTGCTGGCCGACCTCGGCCCGGAGAGCCGGATGGTCCGGGGCGTCCGGGACGGCGACCTGGCGATCATCTCCTCCCCGGTGGACCTGCTCGCGGTGCAGTACTACACGCCGATCTACGTCACCCCGGACGGCGGTACGGTCCGCAGGTGGCCGACCTCCGAGGCGGGTTGGCAGCAGATCTTCCCCGACGGGATGTACGACATCCTGACCCGGGTCACCCGCGACTACGGCGACGTGCCGCTCACCGTCACCGAGAACGGCCTGCCCACCCCGGACCGGCTCGACGGGGACGGCACGGTCGACGACGTCGGCCGGATCGCCTTCCTCCGCGAGCACCTGGCGGCCGCGCACCGGGCCATCTCCGACGGCGTGCCGCTGGAGAGCTACCACGTCTGGTCGCTGATGGACAACTTCGAGTGGAACGAGGGCTATGAACAGCGGTGGGGATTGATCTATATTGATTTCCCCACCCAACGCCGGGTCCCCAAGCGCAGCGCGCACTGGTACCGGAGGGTGATCGCCGACAACACCGTCTGACCCCGGGTCCGGAACGTCACCTCGGGTCGGCACCGCCGCCCGACCGTACCGCCGAGGGGGGTCGCATGGAATACCAGAGCACGACCAGGAGGCACGTCTCCGAGAGCGAACTCCGGTCGCTGGTCCGGCGCGGCTTCGGTGACCGGACCGGGATCACCGGGTGGCGGGAACTGACCGGCGGCACCTACAACGCGGCCTACGCCGTGACTCTCGGCGAGAGCACGGAACTGGTGCTCAAGGTCGCCCCGCCACCCGAGCTGAAGCTGCTCAGCCACGAGGTCGACCTGATGCGCACCGAGGTCGACTTCTACCGTCGGGCCGCCCGGGTGGTGACCGTCGTACCCGAGGTCGTCTACGCCGACTTCAACCGGGACCTGATCGGCACCGACTTCGTCTTCCTCAGCCGGGTGGCCGGCGCGGACCTGCACGGTACCCGGGACGAGCTGACCCCGGCGCAGCTCGCCGCCGTACGCGGTGAGATCGCCGCGCACGCGGCCCGGCTGCACACCGTCACCGGCCCGGCGTACGGCTATCCGCTGCGCGGCAGCCGGAGCTGGCAGCCGTCCTGGCGGGCCGCCTTCGGCGCGATGGTCGACGACATCCTCGCCGACGCCATCCGGCTGGGCACTGCGCTACCCGCCCCGGCGGACCGGATCGGCGACCTGCTGCGCCGGCACGCCGACGTCCTCGACGAGGTACGCCGACCCGCGCTGGTCCACTTCGACCTCTGGGACGGCAACGTCTTCGTCGCCGCCGATCCTGCCGGCACGGTCCGGGTGACCGGCCTGATCGACGGCGAACGGGCCTTCTTCGGCGACCCGCTGGCCGAACTGGTCTCGATGACGCTCTTCCGCGAACTGGACGACGAACCGGAGATCCTCGCGGGCTACGCCTCCGCCGGACACGACCGGCTCGAACTGACCACGACGGCCCGCCGCCGGCTCACGCTCTACACCATCTATCTCTATCTCATCATGTGCGTCGAGGGCGCCACCCGGGGCTGGGGCGGCCCGGAACGCGCCGAATACGAGCGATGGCTCGCGGGGTTGCTCGACGCGCAACTGGGTCGGCTGGACCAGGTCCGGCAGGCATGAGACGACGCCACACCGTCGCCCCGGCGACCGGACGCGGCCGGTCAGCGGGGCAGCGCCTGCTGGAGTTCGGCCCGCAGCGCCGGGGTCAGCATCTCACCGGCCGCCTTGGCCAGCTTCGCCATCTCGTAACCCACCACGCCGATGTCGGCGTCGTTGGCGGCGAGCGTGGCCAGGATGGAACCGTCCCGGATCTGCATGACCAGGAAGTAACCCCGACCCATCTCGACCACCGTCTGCTTGACGATGTCGCCGTCGAACATCTCCGCGGCCCCGGTGGTGATGCTGGACAATCCGGAGGTGACCGCGGCGAGCTTGTCCGCGTGGTCCCGGGGCAGGTGCTCGGAGACCGCCACCAGCAGTCCGTCGGCGGAGACGACGATGGCGTGCGCCACCCCGGGTACCCGCTCCGTGAACCCGCTCACCAGCCAGTTCAGATCCCGTGCCTCTTGACTGAGCGTGTTCAATACTTCTCCTCTTCGGTGCGCGCGCCGGCCGGCGCCATGGGTATCACCATCGTGTCTTCCGCCTCGGCCCGGCGGAGACCACCGTAGTACCGCGACAGCATCCCGCCCACCTGCTCCGGATCCGGCGCCTCACGCGGGGCCGGCGGCCGGGGCTGTGCGGGCTCCGCCTTCACCCGGAGCTGGGCCATCGGGACCCGGATCGGCAGCCCGTTGGCGTTGGTCCCGCCGGTAACCGGTACCGCCGGTGGGGCGTTCCCGGTGACCAGCGCCCCGCCCGGGGCAGCGCCGCCGGCAGCCGGGGCCGCCGCGCTCCCCTTGCCCTGCCGGGACCACCAGGTACTCGCCGGTGCGGAACCGGCACCGGCGGCCATCCCGAGCACGTCCTCGGCCCGGGTCGGTGTCTCCCGGCGCCCGGTCCGGCGCAGCGGGCCGCCGTCGGCGCCGCCCTCGGCCGGTCGGCCGGTCGACGGATGCGTGCCGTTCGGGCCGGCGATCGCACCCGCGACGATCTCCAGCATCCGCCGTCCCGAGCCACCCGCCGGTTCCGCCGCCGGGGCCGGGGCGAGCAGGTTCGCCGGCAGCCAGACCGCCGCCACCAGGCCACCCTGTCCGGTGGTCCGCAACCGCACCCGGACGCCCTGCCGGGCGGCCAGGTGGCTGACCACGAAGAGACCCATCCGCTCCGACGCGGCGACGTCCGCGGCCGGCGGTACCGCGAGCACCTGGTTGGCCCGCTCCAGCGCGGTCGGGCTCATCCCCAGCCCCTGGTCCACGATCTCCACCAGGACGCTGCCGTCCCGCTGCCCGGCGGCCTCGACCTGGACCACGGTGTCCGGGCGGGAGAAGGACGAGGCGTTCTCCAGCAGCTCGGCGAGCAGGTGCACCAGGTCGGCGACGGCGTGCCCGACGACGTACAGCTCGTCGGCGACGTGGTGCCGGATCCGCTGGTACTGCTCGATCTCGGCGACCGCCGCGAGCATCACCGTGGCGAGCAGCACCGGACGGTTCCACCGCCGGGTGGCCTCGCTGCCGGCGAGCACCAGCAGGCTGTCGTCGTTACGGCGCATGCGGGCGGCGAGATGGTCCAGCTTGAACAGGTTGTCGAGCTGGTCCGGGTCGCTCTCGTCCTGCTCCAGCTCGTCCAGCAGCTCCAACTGCCGCTCGACCAGTACCTGGCTGCGGCGGGCCAGGTTGACGAACATCGCGTTGACGTGTCGACGCATGACCGCCTGCTCCAGCGCCACGGTCACCGCGCTGCGGTGCACCGCGACGAACGCCTCGGCCACCTCGCCGATCTCGTCCATCGACCGGACGTCGGCCGGCGGTACCTCGAACTCGGCGGCGACCGGGTCGACCGTACGCAGCCGTTCCAGGGTCTCCGGCAGCTCGACCTGGGCCACCCGCAACGCCTGGCTGCGCAGCATCCGCAGCGACCGGGCGACGGAGCGACCGATCGCGATCGAGGTGAAGAGGGCGGCCAGCAGGACGCCCAGCACGCCGCCAGCGGTGAGCAGCGTGCGGCGCAACTGCTCGGCACTGCGGGCGTCGGCCAGCGCGACCGCGTCGTCGACCGCACCCGACTCGACCTGGCGGAGCAGTTCCTGCCGCTGCTGGCTGATCGTCCACCAGCGACCCGGTTCGAGCACGGCGGCGGTACGCCCACCGGCGGAGAAGGTCGTCTCCTCCATCCGGACCGCGGCGACGAAGTTCGGATCGGTCGACGCCTGGTCGTAGCGTTCGATCTGCCGGTCGGTGGCCGAGAGCCGGAAGCCGGCGAGGCCGGTGAGCTGCTGCGCCCGCAGGTCGGTCAGCGTCACCAGGTCGTTCTGGTCGTACCGGCCGGCCCGGGCCGCGGCGTAGAGCTGGCCCCGGATCCGGGAGTTGATCTCCTTGACCTGGGCGAACTCGACGTACCGCAGCACCGCGTCGGTGAGGTCGCCGCGATCCGTACCGGGCGACGGCTCGGCCAGCAGCACCAACAGCACCTCGATGGTCCGGTCGTACTCGGCGAGTACCGGGTCGGGGTTCGAGCCGGCCGCCGGCACCGAGGCCCGGACCTCCGGCAGCCGTTCGAGTGCGTTGTCGACCCGGTCGTAGGAGATCCGCCACGACGCCTCGCCCCGGGCCAGTGGCGACGCCGCCGTCCGGAACCGCTCGGCGGCACGGTCGGCGACCGGGTAGACCGACTCCAGCGCCGGCAGCGGGCGGCCGGGCTCGACCGGCGGCGCCGATCCGGTGTTCAGGGCCGCCAGCTCGCCCGCCGTCTGGTCGCGCTCGCGTTGCAACTCGTGCACCAGCGCGGTGATCTCGCGGCCGACCGTCACCTGGTCGGCGAACTCGTCGAGCAGGTCGGCCTGGCTGACCAGCGCGCTGGTCTGCGCCCCGGCGAGCACCAGGAACGCGACCGACGGGACCACGAGGACGGCGCCCAGCTTGGTACGCATCCGCCAGTCCCGTACCCGAAAGGGTGACCTGCGGCGATGTGGCACCACCCGGACGTCGAGACGGCGCCGGCGGTGACGCGAGACGGCGCCATGTGACGGGTCCGGGGCAACAGCCACCATGCCTCCTACCGTCCTCGATGCGGGGCGCGCCAAGGAGCGGAGCTATTTCAATTCAGGCCCGGACCTGCTGTCAATGATCAGGGGGGCGGAACAGCTCACGAAGGATACTGCGGGCGATCAGATCTTGTCGCTGTCGCCGACTCGTCCTCATCCGTCCGGACGATGCGCTCAAGTCCGGACGCTCCGTCCAGCCGACCGATCGCCACCAGAGCGGCGCCAACCGCACCGATCTCCGGATTTCGGACGTGATGCACCTCGCGCGGCGCCAGCGTGACCGAGAAGGAGCGCCGCCACCACCCGGACGCGGCGACGGCGCCACCACCGAGGACGACCTGGACCGGCCTGTCCACGGTGGACTCTATCGCCGCGACCCCCACCGCGACCTGACGGCAGAGCGCGTCCATCAGTCCGGCCAGGATCTCCACCGCCGTGGTGTTGAAGCCCAGCCCGGAGAGCCCGCCGGAGCCGGCCGGGGCGAGCCCGGGTGGACGGTCGCCGCCCAGCCGGGAATCGGCGGGCACACCGTCGCCCGGCGGCACCCGGGCCAGCGCCCGGTCGAGTTCCGCTCCCTCGGGCAGCCGCATCTCCCGACGGGCCCAGGCGTAGAGGTTGCCGCCACCGGAGAAGGCGGTACCCGTCACCACGTGCTCGTGGTCCACCCGGTAGCGCCAGAGCTCCTCCGGCAGCGGCGGCAGGTCGACGCCGGCCGGGACCGGCTGGACCAGCCGGACCGCCGCCGAGGTGCCGACGGTGACCGCCGCGCGTCGGCTGTCGTAGCAGCCGGAGCCCACGTTGGAGGCGGCACCGTCGCCGCTGGGCGGCGCCCACCGGGCGTCCCGCAGCGCCGGCCAGCGCCGGGCGTACCCGGCGCGGAGCCGGCCGTGCCAGGCCAGCGGAGCCAGCGTCGGCAGCTCCCCCGGGCGTACCCCGGCCAGCTCGCACGCCTCCGCGTCCCAGTCCAGGGTCCGCAGGTCGAGCAGGCCGGTACCGGAGGCCTGGGAGATCGACATGACCGCCTCGTCGAGGAGCCTGCCGAAGACGTACTCGATCAGGCCGGCGAACCGGATCGTGTCGTCCCCGCACCGCTCCCGCAGCCAGGGCAGCCGCACCGACCAGTAGAACCGGTGCCACCAGGTGCCGGTACGCCGGTGGTAGTCGTCGGGATCCGCCGGCCCGGCCACCCCGGCCGGTGCGGTGGCCCGGGTGTCCAACCAGGTCAGCACCGGGCCGAGCGGATCACCGGCGGCGTCCAGCGGCACCACCGAGTGCCACTGCGCCGAGGTGACGACGAGCCCGACGCCGTCGAGGTGGTCCGCGCCGGCCAGCTCGTCGAGGCACTCGACCAGGGCGGCGAAGTAGGCGGGCCCGTCCAGGGTGGCCCGGCCGTCGCCGCCGATCGTCACCTTGGCCGGTCGCCGGGCCAGCGCACCCGGCAGCGGTCGGGCGGCCGCGTCCAGCACCAGGCCGCGCACCGACGACGTACCCAGGTCGAGAGCGAGAATCCTCATCGACGAAAACCGTACCGGTTCCCCGGTGCCGACCAGGGCAAGGTCGCGCGGTACCGGCCGGACGGGCCGCGCCCACCGGGCGCCCACCTGGTGGACGGCTGGGCCGAAGGGGTGCCGCCGCGGGCGGTGGCTGGCCTAGACTCGGCCCGTGCTCGCGCGACTCAACTCCTGGTGGCCCGCCATTCCGGCGGCCGACCTCCGCGCGTAGCAATCTTCCACGCGGCCGCCCCACGCGGCGGCCGCCAGGGTTCCCTGCACGTCTCTCCGGCCACCGCTCGGGACGGCCCCCGGCTGTGAGGGACGACCGATGACCCTGCTCGACCACCTGCTCCGCACCATCGCCAGCGGCGCCGACCCCGGCCCGTTCGCCCTGCTGCGCCGGGACGGCGCCGCCAACCTGGAGGTCTTCACCGGTGTGTCGCACACCGTCGACACGCTCGCCGAGATCCCCCTGCCGGCCGGGCCGGCCGGCCCGCGCACCCTGGCCGTGGTGCCGTACCGGCAGGTCGCCGAGCGCGGCTTCGCCTGTGTCGACGACGGCGCCCCGCTGGAGTGTCTCGTCCTCGACGAGCCCGAACGGGTCCCGCTGGCCGACGCGCTGGCGGCCCTGCCCGAGGTGCCGGTACCGGTCCGGGACGCCGGCTTCGACATCGCCGACCCGGAGTACGCGGAGATCGTCGACCGGGTACTGGCCGACGAGATCGGCCGGGGCGAGGGGGCGAACTTCGTCATCCACCGCTGCTACCTCGGCACCCTCACCGGTGCACCGCTGCCGGCGGCACTGGCCGCACTGCGCCGGCTGCTGACCGGCGAGCGGGGCGCGTACTGGACGTTCCTGGTGCACACCGGCCGGCGGATCCTGGTCGGCGCCTCCCCGGAACGGCACGTCAGCGTCGAGGACGGGCTGGTCATGATGAACCCGATCAGCGGCACCCTGCGCCACCCGGGGCGGCCGGCGGACCGGGACGAACTGCTGCGCTTCCTCGCCGACCCCAAGGAGATCGACGAGCTGTACATGGTGCTCGACGAGGAGCTGAAGATGATGGCGACCGTTGCCGAGCGGGGCGGCCAGGTGATCGGGCCGTACCTCAAGGAGATGGCGAACCTGACCCACACCGAGTACCTGCTCGCCGGGCGCGGCTCCCTCGACGTCCGAGAGGTGCTCCGGGAGACGATGTTCGCCCCGACCGTCACCGGTTCGCCGATGGAGAACGCCTGCCGGGTGATCGCCCGGCACGAGCGGCGCGGCCGGGGCTACTACGCGGGGGTGATCGCGCTGCTCGGCCTCGACGAGGCCGGCCGGCAGACGCTGGACGCGCCGATCCTGATCCGTACCGCCGAGATCTCGCCGACCGGACAACTGCGGGTACCGGTCGGCGCGACCCTGGTGCGGCACTCCACCGCCGCCGCCGAGGTGGCCGAGACGCACGCCAAGGCCGCCGGGGTGCTGGCCGCGCTGGGGCTGCGGTCGGCGCCGGCCGGTCCGGACGACGAGCGGGCCGGCGAGGGTGCCGGGGCGGCCGCCGTCGTGCCGGGGCGGATCGGCCCCGCGCCGGCCGCCGAGGTCCGGCTCGCCGACGACCCGGCGGTACGGGCGGCGCTGGCCGCCCGCAACGTCGGGCTCGCCCCGTTCTGGCTGGAGCAGCGGACCCCGGATGCTCCGGTACGACCCGAGTTCGCCGGCCGCCGGGTGGTGGTGGTCGACGGGGAGGACACCTTCACCGGCATGCTCGCGCACCAGTTGCGGGCCCTCGGCCTGACCGTGGTGGTACGCCCGTGGGCCGAGGTCACCGGGCCGGGCGGGTTCGATCCGGGCAGCGTCGACCTGACCGTGCTCGGCCCGGGACCGGGCGACCCGGGACACCCGACCGACCCGAAGATGGTCGCCCTGCGGGGCCTGGTCGGCCGGCTGCTCGACACCGGGGCACCGACGTTCGGCGTCTGCCTCGGACACCAGATGCTGGCCGCCCGGCTCGGCCTGACCCTGCACCGGCGCAGCGCGCCGTACCAGGGACTCTGCCGGGAGGTGTCGCTCTTCGGCACCGTGGCCCGGGTCGGCTTCTACTCCAGCTTCACGCCGCTGGCCGACGCGGACCGGCTCGACACCGGGTACGGGCCGGTGCGGCTGGCCCGGGACCCGGTCGACGGTGCGGTGCACGCGCTGCGCGGACCGACGTACGCCGGGGTGCAGTTCCATCCCGAGTCGGTGCTCAGCCGGGACGGGTTGGCGGTGCTGACCGAAATGGTCGGGCGGCTGCTTCCGACCCCGGCCGGCTCGGCGCCGGGCGCCGGGGTTTCCCAGCCGGGGCCGGCGGGCGCGACGATGCCGTCGGGAGCGGGGCGGGGCGCGGCCGGGGCGCATACTTCGCGGCATCCCGGGTAGGCATTCGCAAGCCGGTGGTCCGGGCGGGTTGAGAGCCCCCGCCCGGGCCGCCGGTCCGCGTGTGCCGCCCGCCCGGGCCGGCGTGGGACCATGGGTCCGCCCCGGGGCCGCTGCACCGGTCCCGGTCCGCCCCCGCGTCCGGCGCGTTGGAGGTCTGCTGCGATGTCCGGCCACGTCCTGCCGAGCGGGCCGACCGGCGCCGCCCCGGATTCCGCTGCCGCCGGTCGAGCCGAGCCGGGCAGTTGGGCGGCACGTTACCGGTTCTGGGACGTCTACTTCGGGCTGGTCGGGCTCGGCGTCGCGGGCCTGCTCGCGGTCTACGGCGCCGATCCGTTGTCGCGGTTCGCGGCCCTGCTGCCGCTGGCCGCGCTCGCCGGCTGGTACGTCGGCTTCGGACGCCGGCTCATGCGCGACGAGATCGAGGACTGGCGCGGGTACGTCTATCTCGCCGGGGTCCTGGCGCTCTACGTACCGGCCGTACTGGTCGAGGGGTCGGCCTCGTTCGTGCTCTTCGCGCTCTGCCCGCAGGCGTACATGGTGGCGGCTCCGGTGCCGGCCACGGTCGCGGTGGTCGCGTTCAACTCGGTGCACCTCGTGGTGCTGCTGGCCAGGGGTGTCGAGCCGGCGGAGGTGGTGACCGGCCCGCTGCCGGTCGCGGCCCTGGGCGTGGTGCTCTCGGCGACGCTGGGCACCTGGAGCCGGCGGGTGGTCGCGCAGAGCCAGGAGCGGGCCCGGCTGATCCGCGAGCTGGACCGGTCCCGTTCGGAGGTGGCCCGGCTGTCGCACGAGGCGGGCGTCCTGGCCGAGCGGCAGCGGCTGGCCGGCGAGATCCACGACACCATCGCGCAGGGTCTGGCCAGCGTGGTGTTGCTGGTGCAGGCGGCCGACGACGACGTGGACGGTGACCCAGAGCGGGCGCACCGGCATCTGGCGCTCGCCGCGCGTACCGCCCGGGAGAACCTCGCGGAGACCCGCGAGTTGATCGCGGCGTTGACCCCGGCGGCGCTGGCCGGCTCCTCGCTGACCGACGCGCTCGCCCGGCTGGTCGACCGGTTCACCGCCGAGACCGGCATCCCGGCCGACTTCCGGTGCGTCGGTGGTCCCGCCCCGCTGGCCATGTCGACCGAGGTGGTGCTGCTGCGGGCCGCCCAGGAGTCGCTGACGAACGTCCGCAAGCACGCCGACGCCGGGAGCGCCTCGGTGCGGCTCGACTTCGGGCCGGACCGGGTGCTGCTGACCGTGACCGACGACGGGCGTGGCCTGGCCGCGACCGCCGGCAGCGATCCGGCTCCCGGCGGTTACGGGCTGACGGCGATGCGGGCCCGGGTGGCGCAGGCGTCGGGGGTGCTCACCGTCGGTCCGGGCACCGCCGAGGGATCGGGGACGACGGTACGGGTCGAGCTGCCGGCCTAGTCACCCGTCACCCGGTCGCCCTGCCGGGCCCAGGTGTCGAGGCCGGTCAGCACCTCGCGGAGTCCGGCACCGCGCCCGGTGAGCAGGTAGCTGATCCGGGTGGGTGGCCCGGGGTCCACCCGGCGGCGCAGCAGCCCCGCGTCGGCGAGTTCGCGCAGCCGTTCGGTGAGCACCCGCCGGGAGATCCCCGGCAGCGCCTCGGCGAGGTCGCGGAACCGGGCCTCGCCGTGGCCCAGCACGTGCAGCAGGTCGAGGATCCAGCGCCGGCCGAGCGTCTCCAGCGCGGCCGAGGTGGCCGCCGGGAGTCGCCGGTCGAGGATGGTTACTTTTTCCAACCTGTTTTCGTCGGTCGCCGCCCCGGTCGGGTCATTCGCCGGCCGGCCGTCCGCCGGGTCGGCCGCGCCGGCTTCGCCGGACAGGAAGACGCCGATGCCGTCGAGGACCCGGCCCAGGCCGAACTCGAAGTCCTGCCGTACGGTCGCCGGGGCGGCACCGACCTCTTCGGTCAGCCGGGACAGCACCGGAAACCGGCCGGTGCCGAGCAGCCGGGCCAGCGCCGGCGCCTCGGTTGCCCACCACTGCTCGGCGTTCACCCCGGTCCGCCGCTCCTGCTCGGCCTCGGTCTGCACGTAGCGGGCGGCGCCCTGCACGTAGTCGCTGACGGTCAGATAGACCTGGAGCATCGTCGCCGGGTCGAGCCGGAAGCCGTCGACGGCGGCCAGTACCCACTCCACGCTGGCCAGCACGTTCGGCCCGAGCGGGGGGCGGCCGGTGCCGGCCACGATCGGCAGCACCCACGGATGCCGCTGGTACATCGCCCACTCCCGGCGGGCGCCCAGCTCGATCCTGGCCCGCCAGCCGGCCGGACCCGGCTCCGGATAGTCGATCTCGCCGAAGACGGTCTCCACCATCAGGTCCACCAGCTCGGCCTTGCCCGGCACGTACCGGTAGAGCGACATCACCCCGGCGTCCAGGGCGGTGGCGACCCGACGCATCGAGAGGGTCGCCAGGCCGTGCGCGTCGGCGAGCCCGACCGCCACCCGCACGATGCGGTCCAGGCTCAGCCCCGGGCCGCTCCCGGCACCGTCGCGTTCCATCCACCCCGCCCCGATCGTCGCCACCCGGTACGCATGCTCGCGTACACTGTACCCACGATCCGCGACCACGACGGGGTGACGATGACCGAGACGATGACGGTACGCCGGGCCGGGCTCGCCGATGCCCGGGCCGTCGCCGAGGCGGTGGCCCGGGCGGGGCTGGACGAGGCGGTCTTCAGCTGGGTGGTGCCGGACGAGGCCGCCCGGCAGGCCTGCGCCGAGGCGTGGGTGGAGTTCGCCCCGGCCTGGGTCTCCGGCCTGCTGGAGACCGGGGAGATCCTGCTGATGCGGGACGGCTCGCTGGCGGTCGGCGGCCTGTCGGTGTGGGAGCTGCGCGGTCCCGGGCCGGACGAGTCGACCGCCCCGGTCGACCCGGTGGAGGCGCAACGGCAGGCCGCCTTCCTCGACCGGGCGTACGGTCGGTACGCGCCCCGGATGGCCCTGGTCGACGAGCTGATCGCGGCCCGCCACCCGGACCGGGAGCCGCACTGGTACCTCCAGCAGATGGCCGTACTGCCGGCGCTGCGCGGCCGGGGACTCGGCGGTGCGATGCTGCGCCACCAGCTCGACCGGGCCGACACCGACGGGATCGGCACCTATCTAGAGGCGAGTACGCCGCGCAACCGCGCCCTCTACGAGCGGTACGGCTTCCGGGCCCAGGGTGAGCCGATCCGGCTGCCGGACGGCGGCCCCGCACTCCAGCCGATGTGGCGGGACCCACGCCCGCCCCGGACCACGACCGGCGGCTGAGCCCACGACCGACGGCTGAGCCCACGACCGGGGTCGCGGGACTGCGGCCCGCCGGTCCGTCAACTCCCCTCGAAACCCTCGCGCCCGGTGGACCGGGTACTGGCCAGCCAGATCCCGAAGCCCATCGCCAGGATCGCCGGCACCTCGACCAGGAGCCGGAGCCCGCCGAACGAGAGCGTCTCGTGGAAGGCGGTCACCCCGATCACCACGCTGGCGACGGGGTCCACCAGGGTGATCGCGGTGAGCGGCGCGGCGAGCGGACCGTTCTGGAAGGCGTTCTGGTTCAGCGCCACCGAGGCGAACCCGACCACGGCCAGCGCGTACAGGTGCCAGTCGGCCAGCGTCGAGAGCGGGTCGTGGGTGACCCGCTCGGCGACGGTCTTCAGCAGCGACGCGGTACCGGCGTAGAGCAGCCCGCTGGCGATACCGAGCAGGGTTCCCCGGGCGGCGCCGGTGGCGCGGTGGGCCAGGAGCAGGCAGATCACGACCAGCGCACCGCCGATCAGCGCGACGCCGAGCCAGCCCATCAGGGACGGCTGGGCCACCCCCGCGCGGGGCCGGGCGGCGACGAGGAAGACGGTCAGCCCGAGGACGCAGGCGGCGACCGCGGTGACGTCCCGCGGATGCGGCCGCCGATGGTCGAGGGCCGCCTCCAGCGGGATCGCCAGGAACATCCCGCTGATCAGCAGGGGCTGGATCAGGGTCAGCGGCCCGAACCGGAGGGCGAGCGCCTGTAGCACCGTACCCGCCAGGTCGGGGACCTTGGCGAGCAGCCAGCTCCGGCGGCGCAGCAGCCGGATGAGCAGCCTCGGGTCGGCGGTGGCGTGCTGTGGCTCCCGCCTCGCGGCGCGCTGTTGCAGGGCGGCCCCCAGGGCAAAGCAGGCGGCGGCGCCGAGCGCCAGCACGACCGCCGGGGTGGTCACGCGGCGGTCCCGGCGACCGACGGCGGCCCGTACTCCGTACCCACACAGCTACGCTACGTGGTGAATTCGCCGCCCACGGACGGTTCCGGACCGGCCGACGAACCCGTCGCCGGTACGTCCGGACCGCCGCCCGGCACGTCGACGGTGCCCGGACCGACCGGGAGCCTCCCGGCCCGTCCGGGCACCGTCGACGCCGCGCGCCAGCCCCCCGCCCAGGGCTCGACGCGCTTTCCGGTTCAGGACGCCAGCGCTCCGGCGGCCCGTCCCTCGTGCAGGGTGAGGTTGCGCCCGTTCGACGGGTCGAAGAGGTGGATCTTCTCCAGGTTGAACCAGATCCGGTGGTTGCCCCCCTCGGTGACCGGGGACTCCGCCGACAGTCGGGTCACCAGGTTCCCGCCACCGCCGCCGAAGCCGTCCGCGCCCACGTCGGCGGCGAGTTCCTCCAGCTCCGCCGCGCTGGCCCGCTCGCCGGAGACGGTGAGGTAGACGTACTTGTCGGAGCCCATCGACTCGACGATGTCGACCGGCGCCTCGAACTCCAGCCCCCGACCCCGGGTCTGCTCGTCGATCAGCCCGGCGTCCTCGAAGTGCTCCGGCCGGATGCCGAGGATCAGCTCCCGGGGGGCGTCCTCCGCCGCCAGCTCGCGACGGAGCCGGTCCCCGAGGGGTACGTCGCCGATCGCCGTCCGCAACCGGTCGTCCTCGACCGCGGCGTGCAGGAAGTTCATCGACGGCGAGCCGATGAACCCGGCGACGAAGAGGTTCGCCGGGTGGTCGTAGAGCTCCTGCGGCGGGCCGACCTGCTGCACCGCACCGCCCCGCATGATCACCACCCGGTCGCCGAGGGTCATCGCCTCGGTCTGGTCGTGCGTGACGTAGACGGTGGTGGTGCCGAGCTGCTTCTGCAACCGGGACACCACGGTGCGCATCTGCACCCGCAACTTGGCGTCGAGGTTGGAGAGCGGCTCGTCCATCAGGAACGCCTTCGGGTTGCGGACGATCGCCCGCCCCATCGCCACCCGCTGGCGCTGCCCGCCGGAGAGGTTCGCCGGCTTGCGGTCCAGCAGCGGCGTCAGTTCCAGCACCTTGGCCGCCTCGGCCACCTTCTGCTCGATGGTCGCCTTGTCGAGCTTGGCGAGCCGGAGCGGGAACGCCATGTTCTCCCGGACGGTCATGTTGGGATAGAGGGCGTACGACTGGAACACCATCGCGATGTCCCGGTCCCGGGGCGCCTTGTCGTTGACCCGCTCGCCGTCGATCCGCAGCTCGCCGGAGCTGATGTCCTCCAGTCCGGCGATCATGTTCAGCGTGGTCGACTTCCCGCAGCCCGACGGGCCGACGAGGATCACGAACTCGCCGTCGGCGATCTCCAGGTCGACGTCCCGGACCGCGACCGTCCCGTCCGGGAAGCTCTTGCTCACCTTGTCCAGCACGATGTCAGCCACTGCGACCTCACCCCTTGACGGCGCCGGACGTCAGGCCCGACACGATGCGACGCTGGAAGAACAGCACGAACAGAATGATCGGAATCGTGATCACCACGGCGGCGGCGGAGATCGCCCCGGTCGGGTCCTCGAACTGCGACTCCCCGGTGAAGAACGACAGCGCCACCGGTACCGTGCGGGACCGCTCGGTGGAGGTCAGCGAGATCGCGAAGAGGAAGTCGTTCCAGCAGAAGATGAAGACCAGGATCGCGGTGGTGAAGACCCCGGGGGCGGCCAACGGCGCGATGACCCGGCGGAACGCCTGCCCCGAGGTGGCGCCGTCCATCTTGGCGGCCTTCTCCAGGTCCCACGGGATCTGCTTGAAGAACGCCGACAGCGTGTAGATGGCCAGCGGCAGCGAGAAGGTGATGTACGGCAGGATCAGCCCCGGCCAGGTGTCGAAGAGCCCGAGCGACCGCTCGATCTCGAACAGCGGCGAGACGAGCGAGACCTGCGGAAACATCGCGATCAGCAGGGAGACCCCGACCAGCGCCTTCTTGCCCGGAAAGTCCAGCCGGGCCACCGCGTACGCGGCCATGGTGCCGAGCACCACCGCGATGGCGGTGGCGATCAGGGCGATCCCGATCGAGTTGCCCAGGGCCCGGACGAACTGGTTGGTGGAGAAGATCGTGCGGTAGTTGTCCAGCGTCCACTCCCGGGGGATGAAGTTCCCGTCGGTGAGCGTGCCGGTGGTCTTGAACGACAGCGACGCGATCCACAGCACCGGGACCAGTGCGAAGACCACCACCACGACGTCCAACAGTCCCCACCGCCACTTCGCGGCGGCAGTGGTGTCACTCGCGGCCATCAGAACTTCCTTTCGTTCGCGACTGCGGTGCTCCGCTTCGCTGCGCTCCTCGCGCTCACCAGAGCTTCCTTTCGTTCGCGACTGCGGTGCTCCGCTTCGCTGCGCTCCTCGCGCTCACCGACGGCTCCCCTCATCCGTGCTGCCCGGGGCAGCCGTGCCGAACAGCTTCACGAAGACGAACGCGATGATCGCCACGGCCAGGAAGATCAGCACCGACATGGTCGACCCGATCCCGAGGTTGAGCCCGCGCATCAGGTTGTTGTAGGCGAGCATCGACACCGACGACGTCTCGTTCGACCCGGCGGTCAGCACGAAGATGTTGTCGAAGACCC
Organism: Plantactinospora sp. BB1; assembly: GCF_003030385.1. Taxonomy (NCBI): domain Bacteria; kingdom Bacillati; phylum Actinomycetota; class Actinomycetes; order Micromonosporales; family Micromonosporaceae; genus Plantactinospora; species Plantactinospora sp. BB1. Next base: position 1,373,252 of record NZ_CP028159.1, read on the forward strand.
GGAACGCGTCCAGGGTGCGGAACAGCAGCGCCACCAGGATCGCCGGCTTCATCACCGGCAACATGACCTTGACGAACCGCTGCCAGGCGGTGGCACCGTCCATCGAGGCGGCCTTGAGCAGGTCCTCCGGCACCAGCGCCAGGCCCGCCATCAGGAGCAGCGCCATGAACGGGGTGGTCTTCCAGATCTCCGCCAGCATGATGATCGCCAGCGCGCTGGCCCGTTCGGTCAGCGGCGCCCCCTCGCCGAAGAGGTTGGCCAGATATCCGGTGCCGGGCGTCCAGGCGTACCGCCAGGAGAAGGCCGCGACCACCGTGACGATGCCGTACGGGATCAGCGCCGAGGTGCGGACCAGCCCGCGCCCGACGATGGTCCGGTGCATCACGACGGCCAGCCCCATGCCGAGTACCAGTTCGACGGCGACCGTCACGACGGTGATCAGCATGGTCACCCCGAACGCGGTCCACCAGTAGTCGTTGGTCAGCACCGTGGCGTAGTTGGCCAGCCCGACGAACTCCCGCTCGTCCGGGAACTTGAGGTCGAAGCGCTGCAACGACAGCCAGACCGAGTAGAGGATCGGATAGGCGGTCACCGCCAGCATCACCAGCGCGGCCGGCGCGCAGAGCAGCCAGCCGAGCCGACGCTCGGCCCGCTTCCCCTCGCTCAGCGCCGCCCGCCCGGGACGGCCGCGCCGGGGCGCCGGCACGCTCCGGCCGGCCCCGCTCCGGTCCACGGCGGTCGCGGTCCCGGTCTCGGTCTCCGTGCTCACGGCAGCACCCCCTTCGAGTCGAGCGCGTCCTGCGTCGCCTCCCGCATCCGGTCCGCGGTCCGCTCCGGATCGATCGCCGACGGCGGGGAGAGCGTCGCCGACAGCACCGTCGAGATGTTCTGGTACGCCGGGCTGCGCGGCCGGGTCGCCGGGTCCTTCAGCTCCTCGAGGATGGTGTCCCGCATCGGGTACGCCTCGGCCATCTCCGGCTCCGCGTAGACGCTCTCGATGGTCGGCGGCACCCCGTCGTTGATCGCGGAGAACTTCTGGTGCTCGGCGTCGCGCAGGCAGGTGGCGGCGTCGAAGGACTCCTCGGGATGCTCGGTGTACCGGCTGATCCCCAGGTTGAACCCGCCGATCGTCACCTTGCTCGGTGTCCCCGGGTCCACGCCCGGATAGCGGGCCCACCTGACCTTCTTCGCCAGCTCCGGGTCGGCCTCCTGCATCGCCGGATAGACGAACGGCCAGTTGAGCTGGAACGCGCCCGCCCCGGACTGGAAGTCGAGCCGGGCCTGGTCCTCGATCGTGTTCGAGAAGGAGGAGGTGGTGATCCCGGCGGTGGCGAAGTTGCGCAGTACCTCCAGGGCCCGGACGGCACCCTCGTCGAAGACCGCCTTGCTGCCGTCGTCGTTGATGATCTGGCCGCCGGCGCTGGCCACCAGGGTGTTGTAGAGCACCACCAGTCCCTCGTACTGGGCACCCATGGTGATCACCCGGTACGGCTGGCCCCGCCCCCGCAGGTCCTGGGCCATCCTGATCATCTCGTCCCAGGTCTGTGGCGGCTGCGGCACCAGGTCGGAGCGGTACCAGAGCAGTTGCACGTTGGTGTTCTTCGGCGCGGCGTAGAGCTTGCCCTCGTAACGGGCGGTCTCCAGCGGGCCGGCCAGGGTGCCGCGCTCGACCTCGGCCCGGCGCTCGCCGGTCCACTCCAGCAGCCAGCCGGCGCTGGCGAACTCCTGGGTCCAGGTGACGTCCAGGCCCAGGATGTCCATCCCGGTGTCCTCGGCGGCCAGCCGTCGGACCAACTGCACCCGCTGGTCGTCGGCGGCCCGGGGCAGCACCCGGTACGCGATCCGGTACCTGCCGCCCGCCTTCGCGTTGCAGTCGTCGACCACCTTCTGGATGTTCTGCTCGGTGGTGTAGTAGAGGTTGATCGTCGGTACGCCGCCGTCGTCGCCGGAGCCGCAGGCGGCGAGTGGCCCCAGCAGCGTCAGCGCCGCGAGTGCCGCCGCCAGCCGGGACCGGCGGCTCCGGCCCGGGCCGCCCCGCTCGGGCTCAGCCATGCCGGCACCCCGCTCTCCCCCCGGCCGTCCCGCCCACGTCGGCGTCCGCCGACCATGACCGCCGGTGGTGTCCCGCCGACCACACGTCGCGCACCCGGTGACCGCTCATCGCGCCGTCCTCCCTCCCACGGCGCCGGGGCGGGGTCCGTCCCGGCACACGGCGAAAGCACCCCGCCTCCAGCCGCAGGCGAACCGCCGGACCGGGCGTAGGTGTCGGACTCCCCCACTGCCCCGACGCCGATCGGCCGAAACATCGACAGGCGTGCGCGGCGCCGCGCTCCGGACGCCCGTCGCCGGGCGGTACCCGGCACGCCGGGCCCCGCGGCCCTCGGCCGGGGGCCGCCGATCAGGGCTCCACTGTGGTATTCCCGGCGGGCGACGCCTCGGATACCGTGGGTGCTACCTCCGGTGCCAGCAGGTCGCCGTCGATGCCGACCGCCCGGTGGACCGGCCACTCCGCCCGCGCGCGGCCCGGCCCGGATCCGTCCCGGGCGGCAGGTCCCGACAGCCGAACCGCGCCCCGTCCCCGCGATCCCCGGGCAGGATCGCCGCAAGAGGAGGTGCCGCCGTGCAGAACACCCGGGCGCTCACCCTGTCCTTCGAGGTCAGCGGGCCGCCGCCGGTGAAGACCGAGGCGCTGTCGATCTTCGCGGCCGGGCACCGGCAGGCGGCCCGGGTCCGTACCCTGCTCCAGGCCGCCTGCACCGCCGCGCAGCGCAGCGGCTGGACGGCGCTGTCCGGACCGGTCGCCCTGGAGATCGTGCTGCGCTGCCCGCCGGGCCGGCGGACCTCCGACGCCGCGACCCTGATCGGCGGGATCGGCGCCGTGCTCCAGGACAAGAAGCGGGCCGCCGACATCGGCCTCGCCCACCTCGGGGTACTCGCCGACGTCGCGCTCTACGTCGACGACCGGCAGGTCCAGCAGGTGTCGTACCGGGAGGAGCCGGCCGAGGAGCTGTCGTACCTGGTCCGGGTGACCAGCCTGCCGCCCGTGGCCTGAGCCGGTGCCGCCCGTACGCGCCGAGCCGGGCGCCGGCCGGCACCGCCCCGGCGGGACGACGGCGACACCGGTACGCCGGAACCGGTTTGACCCTCGCCCACCGCTGGGTACGCGGACGCGACCGGCGGGTGACGGGGACCGGCGGGCAACGGCACCGGCGACGAAGGGAGCGGTCATGTCGGAGCCACACGTCACGCTCGACCCCACCGGCCTGGACCCGGCGCGGCAGCATCTGCGCGGACCGCTGGAGGAGCAGCTCAACTCCGCGTTGCGGGCGGCCACCGAACGGGTCCGGGCCGACTACGCCGGTGAACCGGTCGAGGAGGTCTGCCGTCGGCTGCTCGACGAGACCCGGTCGGGGCTGCATCCGGACATCGCGGCCGGATTCACCCCCGACATGGACGAGTTCTGCCGGGTCGCCGTGGCGATCGTCCGGCGGGACGGCTCCGGGTCCCGCTGACCCGCGCCCGGACCCCGGGCAAGATCGACGGCTGTCGGCGCGGGGGCGTTGGCCGTGGACGTCCGGCCTCCGTACACTCAGTGCGCCGTCACGGCCGACCGTGCACGTCCCGCGTCCCCTGCACCGGATCCGGTCGATCTCTACGGGAGGCCCAGTGCCCGCACTGCCGTCCAGCGTGCCCGCCGCGGTGCTCGACACCACCTCCACCGCCCTGCTGACCACGGCCGAGAACGGCGAGGTGACCTGGTACAACCGGGCGGCGCAGCGACTCGGCCAACTCGTCGGCGCGGACATCGGCTCGCTGCCCTTCGACACCGCCACCCCGGGCGGACCGCCGGTCGAGCTGCGCTGCCCGACGGCCGACGGCACGGTACGGCACCTGCGGGTGACCTGCCGGCGGCTGCCGCCGCTGCCGCGTACCGACCCGGAGCCGGACGGCCACCTGGTGTACGAGCTGATCGACGTCACCGAGCAGCGTGCCGACCGGCGCCGCGCCGACGACTACGCCTGGCGGCTCTCCCACATCGAGCAGTTGGCCCGGGTCGGCACCTGGGAGTGGCACCTCCCCACCGACCAGGTGGTCTGGTCACCCACCCTGAAGGCCATGATCGGGTTGGCCCCGGAGACCGCGCTGGACTACCCGACCTACCGGACGATGATCCATCCGGACGACCTCGGCATGATCGAGGCGACCCTGGACCGGGCGATCCGGGAGGCGAGCCCGTTCACCTACACCCACCGGATGTACCTGGCGAACAGCCGTCAGATGCGCGTCCTGGAGTGCTACGGCGAGGTCTTCACCGACGAGTCCGGCCGGCCGCTGCGGATGCTCGGTACGGCGCACGACATCACCGAGATCCGACAGGTCCAGGACGAGCTGGCGTACCTCGCCGAGCACGATCCGCTGACCGGGCTGCCGAACCGGCGGGCGCTGACCGCGAAGCTGAGCCAGCTCACCGGCACCGACGGGGCGACGGCGGCGGCCCTGCTCCTGATCGACATCGACAACTTCAAGGACATCAACGACCTGCGCGGGCACGCCATCGGCGACGAGGTGCTCCGGCTGCTGGCCCGGCTGCTCCCCGACCACCTACCCGCCGACGCGGTACTCGGCCGGCTCGGCGGGGACGAGTTCGCCGTGCTGCTCCCCTCCTGCGACGCCGACGGGGCGCTGGCGATCGGGGCCGGGCTCTGCGACCTGGTCGCGCACACCCCGCTCGCGGTGCGCGGCGAGCCGCTGCGGGTGACGCTGAGCATCGGCGCCGCCCCGCTGGACGCCGCCGACGACGACACCCTGCTGCTCGCGCACGCCGACCTGGCGCTCTATCAGGCCAAGGGCGAGGGTCGAAACCGGGCCCGGCTCTTCGCGCCGGAGCAGCAGCGGCTGGCCGCCCAGCGGGTCGACCTGGTCTCCCGGGTACGCCGGGCGCTGGACACCGGTCAGTTGCAGCTCGACGCCCAGCCGATCATCGACCTCGGCGACGACCAGGTGCGCAGCTACGAGCTGCTGATGCGGGTACGCGACGACCAGCACCGGCAGATCGGTCCCGGGGACTTCCTGCCGGCGCTGGAGCGCGGCGACATGATCTACGAGCTGGACCGTTGGGTGGTGGAGACCGCCACCGGAGCGCTCGCCGCGGCCCGGGGCGCCGGGGTGGAGCTGCGGCTGGACGTGAACATCTCCAGCCGTTCCCTGGAGGATCCGAGCTTCGGTGACTGGGTGGTCGGCACCCTGGCCGCCGCGGGCGTACCCGCGACCCAGCTCGGCCTGGAGATCACCGAGACCACCGCGATCGCCAACCTGGCCGCCGCCCGCCGGCTCGCCTCCACGCTCACCTCGGCCGGCTGCCGGTTCAGCCTGGACGACTTCGGCGCCGGATACGGCTCCTTCGTCTACCTCAAGCACCTGCCGTTCAGCGCGGTCAAGATCGCGGGTGAGTTCGTCCGGCACGCCGACCACGGCGGCTCCGACCCGATCCTGATCGACGCCGTGGTGCGCGCCGCGCACGGGCTCGGGATGCGGACCGTCGCCGAGCACATCGACCGGCCCGAGCTGGTGCCGGTGCTGCGCGACCTCGGCGTCGACCGGGGCCAGGGATACCACCTGGGCCGGCCCGAGCCGCTGCGCGAGCTGATGGCCCGGACCATCGCCCGGTCCGGCGTCTCCGCCACCATCCGGTAGCCGCGCCGTCAGTCGGCGGCCAGCGCCGCCACCTCGTCGGCGCAGCCCCAGCCGAGGGTGACCCCGGCGCCGCCGTGCCCGTAGTTGTGGATCAGCCGGGCCGGTCCGGCCAGCCCGGTGGCGTCCTGCGCCAGCCGGGCTCCGCCGAGCCGGCCGGGCCGCAGCCCGGCGAGCTGCCCGAGCACCGGCGCCCCGGCCAGTTCCGGGACCAGCGCGACGCAGCGGGCCAGGATCGCGGCGCCGGCCTCGTCGTCGGGCCCGGTCTCCGTCCGGTACGGCTCGAAGGTGCCGCCCAGCACCACGTCCCGGGAGCGCGGGTGTACGTAGGTGATGCCGGCCGGGTTCTGCTCGTCGCGTACCGAGGTGTCCAGGCCGGGGTTGCCGACCAGCACGATCCGGCCCCGGATCGGGTGCACGGCCGGGTCGTCGGCGAGTTTGCCGGCGGCCAGCCCGGTCGCGTTGACCACCAGCGGTGCCCGCCGCGCCGACGGCCACACCTCGGCCGCGATCGGGGCCACGTCGGCGAGCCGGTCCACCCGGTGCCGGCGTACCGGCACGTCCAGCCGGCCGAGCCGGTCGACCAGCCAGTCGAGGTACGGGCCCATCTCGACGGTCGGCACGGTGAACCGCCACTGTCCGGCGTACCCGTCCGGGGGCGCGGCGGTGCGGAAGTCGGGGACCGCCGGGGCCCACCACGGGTCCCCGGTCACCGGCTCGCGCAGCAGCATCCGGGTCGGCCGCATCACCACCCCCGGCACCTCCCGCCGGGCCTGTTCGGCGAGCACCTCGAAGGTGCGTCGGGCCCAGCCCAGCACCCGGGGGTCGCCGCTGGTCCGGGTCGGATACCACACCGCGGCGGCGATCCGGGAGACCGTGTCGGCCGGTTCGTCGGCGGTCAGCACCGTCACCCGGGCACCGGCCTCGGCCAGCCGGATCGCGGTGGTCAGCCCGACCACCCCCGCGCCCAGCACCACGACGTCGCGCATCCGACCAGCCTGCCGGTCGATCCCCAGACAGACAACCTCCCGCAGGGTAATCGAGTTCTCACTCAATGTCCATACAGGAAGACCCCTAAAGTGGGCCGGAACCCCGTAAGTAAATAAACTTGCTTGACGAGGGATCAATGAGGGTTTCTGCGCATGAAAGGTACGACTATGCTCAGGACCGTGAAGGAAGAGATGGACAGCGAGCTCAGCGCTTCCACCCGGACCCAGCGCTACGTGGTGGTGTCCGAGGTCGTCGTCGAGGTCGAGAACGACTATCGACTTCGGGCGGCGGCACTGGTCAAGCTGGACGCCGTGGCGTCCAGCACCCCGGAGGGGCTGGAGCGGATGCGCAGCCGCATCGAGGGCGACACCGCGGTCGCGCTCGACTTCCTCACCGATCCCGTCGCGGCGATCGCCGCCGCCGACGGCATCCGCGCACACGGCCACGGCATCCGGGTGCGCCGATATCTGCCCCGGGACGACGGCGACGGCGGCCCCGGAGCCGAGGAGCGGTAACGGATCCCGGGCCGGGCCGCCCCGGCGTCACCGGGGCAGGATCCGCTCCAGCAGCAGCGGGACCAGCCGGTCCGCCTGGTCGTCCAGATAGAAGTGGCCGCCGGGCAGCGAGTGCACGTCGAGCCCGGCGTTGGTGTGCACCACCCAGTGCCGGGCGTCGGCGGCGGTGAAGGTGTGGTCCCGGTCCCCGACGATCGCGGTGATCGGGCAGTTCAGCGGCTCGCCGGCCGCGTAGCGGTAGGTCTCGATCAGCCGCAGGTCGCCCCGGACCATCGGCAGCGTCAACTGCCGGATCTCGTCGAGTTCCAGCAGTTCCACGCCGCTGCCGCCGAGTTCCCGCAGATACGCGACCACCCCGTCGTCGTCACGCAGATGCACCCCGATCGAATGTCGGGCCGACGGTGCCGGACCGGCCGACACGAAGAGCCGGCGCACCGTCAACGAGTCGCTGCGGCGCAACCGGCGGGCCACCTCGAAGGCGACCACGGTGCCCATGCTGTGCCCGAAGAAGACCAGCGGTCCGGTCAGTTCCCGCTCGACCGCCGCGACGATCTCGTCGACCAGTACGCCCATGTCGTCGATGACCGGCTCGCCGTACCGGTTCTGCCGGCCCGGGTACTGCACCCCGATCACCTCGATCGAGTCGGGGACCAGCTCCGCCCAGCGCCGGTAGCCCGCCGCCCCGCCGCCCGCGTGCGGGAAGCAGACGAGCCGTACGGTGGCCCGGGGCGCGGCCGCGAAGCGGAGGAACCAGTCGTTCGTGACCCTGCCGTACGTGCTCACCGGCGCAGCCCTTTCCCTCGGTGGAGTTGTCCCGGGCGGAGCCGGGTGGTCAGCCGTTCTCCTTGGCGCCCGGGCCCGGGCGGCTGCCGAACGTCCGGTCCAGCGCCGCGTACCGCTCGTCGGCCGTCTCCTCGTCTGCGGCCTGTTCCATGGCGAGCGCCCGGACCAGGTCGTGGAAGAAGTATCGCGCCTGGCTCGAACCGTCGACCTGGACGACGTCCAGCAGTCGGGCGTCGACCAGTTGCTCCAGCAGCTCCCGCGCGGTGGCGAGGGTGACGTCGAGCAGCACCGCCGCGGTCCAGATGGCGAACCGGGGCGCGTCCAGCAGGGCCAGCAGCCGGAAGGCACGCCGGGCCGGCTCGTCCAGGCCCTGGAGGCTCAGCGCCACGCTGGCCCGTACCTCCAGGTCACCGATCCGCAGTTCGTCCAGCCGCCGACGCTGGCTGGAGAGCCGGTCGGCGAGCCGGGCCAGTCGCCAGTGCGGCTTGGCGGTGAGCCGGGCACCCGCGATGCGTACGCCGAGCGGCAGGTGCCCGCAGAGTTCGACGATGCGTACCGCGGACTCCGGCTCGGCGGCCACCCGGGCGGCACCGACGATCTTGGAGAGCAACTCCAGCGCCTGCCGGTGTTCGAGGACGTCCAGGTCGATCAGGGGTACGCCCTCCAGCGCCGCCAGCCGGGCCCGGCTGGTCACCATCGCCGCGCAGGTCGGGCTCTCCGGCAGCAGCGGGCGTACCTGCTGCTCGCTGGCGGCGTTGTCGAGCAGCACCAGCACCCGCCGCCCGGCGAGCCGGTTCTGGTAGAGCTGGACCCGCTCCGCCATCGACGGCGGGATCTCCGACGCCTCCACCCCGAGCGCCCGCAGGATGGTGCCGAGCAGGTCCACCGGGTCCGCCGGCTGTGGTCCGGCGCCGCGCAGGTCCAGATAGATCTGCCCGTCCGGGTACGACGAGCGCAGCAGGTGTCCGACGTGGATCGCCAGGGCGGTCTTGCCCAGCCCGGCCATCCCGCCGATCACGCAGGCGAGCCGCCGCCCACCGTTGTCCGCCCGGGTACGCAGCAGCGCGACCACCTGGGCGGCCTCCCGGTCCCGGCCGGTGAAGTCGGCCACGTCCGGCGGGAGCCGGGCCGGCAGCGGTTCGGCCGGGGTACGCCGGACGGCCACCCGGACCTCCGGCGCCGGCAGGGTCAGCGACGCCTCGGCGGCCAGGATGGACTTGTGCAGGTCCTGTAGCTCGCGTCCCGGGTCGATGCCGAGTTCCTCGGCGAGCAGGTGCCGGTAGTCCTGGTAGCTGGCGAGCGCGTCGGCCTGCCGGCCGCACCGGTAGAGCGTCAGCATGAGCTGGCCGCGCAACTGCTCGCGCAGCGGGTCCGCCGCGACCAGCCCGGTCAGCTCGACGACCAGCCGCCCGTGCTGCCCGAGCGCGAGTTCCGCGTCGATCCGGTCGCCGAGCGCGGCCAGCCGCGCCTCCTCCAGGCGGGGCCGCTCCGCGTCGCTGAGGAACTCGGTCACCCCGGCGAGGGCGGGGCCGCGCCACAGCGCGAGGGCGCCGCGCAGCGCCTCGGCGGCGTCGGCGGGCCGGCCCTCGGCGAGGGCGTCCCGGCCGCGCGCCGCGAGCTGCTCGAAACGCACCAGGTCGAACCGCTCGGGGGCGACCCGCAGCACGTAGCCGGGGCGCTGCCGGACGATCTCGGCGTCCGGTGCGAGCTTGGCGCGCAGCCGGGAGACGTACGTCTGGATCTGCGCGGCGGCGGTGACCGGCGGGTCGTCGCCCCAGAGCACCACGGCGAGCCGCGAGTCGGAGACCACCCGCCCCCGGGCGAGCAGCAGTACGGCGAGCACGGTGCGTACCTTGGACGCGCTGAGTTCGACCAGGCCGGTCGAGTCGACCACCTCGACCGAGCCGAGGATCCGGAATTCCATCTCCCCGGGCCGGGGGTGGCCGGCCACGCCCGGCCCGGTGGAATCGACCGGTGCCGGAGCCGGCGGGGTTCCGAACATCAGGACCTCCCCGCCGGACGTCATCGGAAGTCCTTGCCGTGGCTCACCGCGAGCGGCCGGCCGACCGCGCGGTAACGGCGCCGGGTCTCGGTGTCCAGGTCCTCGTAGACCGGGTCGAGGGCGTCGGCCATGAACAGCTCCCGCATCAGCGCCCGCTGCACCTTGCCGCCGGGCGACTTGCGCACCTTGCCGGGACGCAGGAAGGCCACGTTGGCCACCCGTACCCCGAAGCACCGGCTGAGCCAGTCCTTGACGCCACGGGCCAGCGACGAGAGCGTCGCCGGGTCGGCCGGCTCCGCCTCGACCTCGTGCAGGACGACGATCTCCTGTCGGGGCGACGGCACCGCGAAGACGGTGCCGGTCAGGTCGGCGAACCGGGTGTCGGAGGTGCGTACCGCCTTCTCCATGTCGTGCGGATAGAGGCTCCGCCCGCCGATGACCAGCATCTCGCGCATCCGGCCGAGCACGTAGAGCTCGGCGCCGGCCCAGACGCCGAGGTCACCGGTACGCAGGTAGCCGCCCTCGCCGTCGGCGGTGGTCGCCTCGAAGGCCCGGTCGCTCTCCACCTCGCGCCGCCAGTAGCCACGGGCCACGCTCCGGCCCCGGATCCAGATCTCGCCGAGCCGCCCCTCGGGCAATACGGCGGTGGTGTCCGGGTCGACGATCCTGACGTCAAGACCATTTACCGTGCCGCTACTGACAAGCGATCTCGCCGCGGCCGCATCGGTCGCCGCCGGCAGCAGGATGTTCTGTTCCAACCGGCTCGGATCGAACCGTTCCACCGCGAGCGGACGACCGGGTCGGGTGCCGGAGACGAACAATGTCGACTCGGTGATGTGATAGCCGACCCGCACGGCTTCGCGACGGAAGCCGGCCGGCGCGAACCGGTCGGCGAATTCGATCAGCGGCTCGGGCTCGATCGGATCCGCACCACCGACGCAGGCGTGCTCCCACCGGGCCAGGTCCAAGCCTCTGACCTGCTCGTCGGTCACCCCGCGCGCGCACATCCGGTAGGCGAAACCGGGCGCGGAACTGATCCGCACATCGCATTTGTCGATAGCTTTCAACCAGCGGAACGGATCGGTGAAAAAATCATCGGGCGACATGAGCACGGTGGTGGCGCCGCGATAGAGCGGTTCGAGCAGCATTTTGAGCAGACCGGCGCCGTCGTGCAGTGGCAACCAACCGAGGGAACGGTCCTGCGGCGTCAGCGAAAACGCGTCCCTGAACATTTCGAAGTTGTGCGCCAGGTTCTCATGGCTGATCATCACACCTTTTGGATCGCTCATGGACCCGGTCGTATAGCGCAGCAGCGCCAAGGTGCTCGAACCGATGTGCGTCGGCCCGTCCCAGGCACCCGGGGCAGCCGGCCCGGCGAGGTCGGTGGCGGTGCAGAGCAGCCGGTCCAGCCCGTCCTGGCTCATCCAGTCGGAGACCGTGACCAGGCTTCCGCTGTCGGTCAGCACGATCCTCGGGTCGGAGTCCAGCGCGATCCCGGTGGCCCGCATGAGGTGGTGCTTGTCCCCGTCGGGCAGCGGGGCCGGCACCGGGACGACACCGGCATACATACAGCCCAGGATGCTTTTGACGAACTCTAGGCCCGTCGGATAGAGCAGTAGTGCGCGATCGCCGGGACGACAGCGGTCCCGGAGTCTGCCGGCCAACTGCCGGGCAGCCCGGTCCAGCTCGCCGTAGCTCAAGGACTCCGAACGTTCTTCACGTTCGTCCCAACGGAGGAGGACAACAGCCTCCCGGTCCGGATCCTGGTCGGCGTGTCGGGCGACCCGCTCCACCAAACCCACGATTCCCACCCGCATTTCCCCCCAAAATGTTGGCTACAGGAAGCGTGACCAACCACGGCCGGCCGCCGAATGAGCGACAGGCTCCCAGCGGCCACGACCGCGGACGCCAGTACTCCCCAAACGCTCACGGACGGTTCCGCCTACGATATCGGTGCACCGATATTCAATCAAGTCAGGTTGGAGACAGCGATAAGAACTTCGAGCGAAACATCGGGATAACGTCCCGTCGCTTATCGAGTCCGGGCCTTCACTACCGAATGGTAACCTTGTCTGCATTGCCGCAATGTCCCGCCCACCAGGGCAATTGGCCCGGCCGGCCGGGATACTCACCGTTTCTTTGCCGACGCAAACAACATAGTCGGGCGTCGTCTGGATACGGCCGCGTATCCAGAAGACAAGACAGTTTCACATACTCGTCCGTAACCGGGGCGATCCGCAGCCGGAACAGGCCGGGCGGAGTCGGAAATAGGGGACGACATGCGAGAAGCCCGCCCTGGCGGCCGGGTGGCTGCCGGGGCGGGCTTCCGCTCGCGCTGGGTCGGGCTGGGGTCAGGCGTTCGACGGCTCCGCCATCGCCACCGCGATCTGCCGAGGGCCGGTGAACGGCTCGCGGCCGTGCGCCGCGAGCATGTTGTCGACCACCAGCACGTCGTCGTACTGCCAGTCGAACCGTACGGTCGCGGCACGGTAACAGTCGCGCAGGTGGGAGATGACGTCGTCCGGGATCCGGGCCCCGTCACCGTAGTAGGTGTTCGTCGGCAGGTCCTCCTCGTCGAACATCTCCAGGACCCCCTCCCGGACGTCCCTCGGCAGCGTCGTCACGTGGAAGAACGTGGCGTGGTTGAACCACACCGCCTCGCCGCTGACCGGGTGCGTGTGCACCGGCTTGCGGACCGCCCGGGTCCGCAACCCGCCGCCGTCCCGCCATTCGGTCTCGATCCCGTTGCCCGCGCAGTACTCCGTGACGGCCGCCCGGTCGTCGGTGTTGAAGATCTGCTGCCACGAGGTGCCGAACGAGCCGTGGAAGTTGCGCACCACCATCCAGCCCCGCCGGACGAACTCCTCGCGGATGGTCGGGTCGATCGACCGGTACACCTTGCGGATGTCGGCCAGCGGGGTGGCCCCCCGGGTGGCCGGCGCCTGCCGGCAGTAGAAGTAGAGGGTCAGCGGCCACACCGCCTGGTAGGAGTTCTCGTTGTGCAGGAAGATCTCCTCTTCCGGCGGGTAGTCGGTCGAGGTGTAGACCTGGCCCTTGATCGTGCTGCGCGGCGAGGAGCGCTCCGAATAGGTCAGCGGCGGGCCGGAGAGGGCGCGCACCACCGCGTCGAAGCCGTCGACCCCACCGATGGAGAAGCCACGCAGCAGCAGCGCGCCCCGCTCGTTGAGGATCTTCCGCAGGCCGGCACGCTCGGCCCGGATCAGCTCCCCGATCTCGGCGCCGGCCGACTCGCGGGTGACCAGGTGCGGCATTGTTCCGATGTCAGTAGTGGAGGAAGTCATGGTCCGGCCCTTCGGTCTGGACAACTCCGCGCGGCGATCCGGCGGCTCAGTCGGACATGGCAACCAGGACCCGGCGCCGTCCGGTGAACGGACGCCGGCCGTGGCCGACCAGTACATTGTCGATCAGCAACACGTCACCCTGGCACCAGTTGACATCGACGGCGCTCTCCAGACCGCGATCGCGTACCTGGATAACGTAGTCGTCGGGGATCGGAGTGCCGTCGGCGAAGGTGACCGACTGCGGAAGCTCGTCCGGCGGCAGCACCTCGGCCAGCGACTTCGCGGTCTCGTCACCGAGCGCCGCCGGGTGCCACTGGTCGGACTGGTTGAACCACACCTCGACCCCGGTCACCGGGTGCCGGGTGGTGGAGGGGCGGTCCTGGGTGACCCGCAGCCCACCGTCGGACTTCCACTCCCACTTCGCCTCGGTGCTGCTCAGGAACGCCTCGACCTCGTCCCGGTCCGAGGTCTCGAAGGTGTCCTGCCAGCTCTTGCCGAGACCGAAGCCGTCGTGCAGGTTCTGGGTGTAGCGCACCCCACCGGCGTACGCGGCGCGCACCTCCGGGTCCAGCGAGTGCAGCCAGAGTGCGGCGTCGACCACCGGAGTGGCGCCACCGGTCTCCGCCGCCGTGTGGCAGAAGAACATCAGCCGGGACGGCCACTGGTGGGCGTACGACAGCTCGTTGTGCATCGAGATGGTGAACTCGGGCGGGTACTCGGTGGAGGTGTAGACGTTCTTCCCCACCTTGGTGCGCGGCGAGTTGCCGTGCACGTACGCCAGCCGGTTGGGCAGCAGCCGGTCCATGACCGGGTCGAGCGTCTCCTCCGTCACCTGGAAGCCACGGAAGACCAGCGCCTTCTCGGCGGTCAGCTGCTTCTCCAGGTCCGGCGTCGTCGAGAGGTAGTCGACCAGCCCCTGCGGGCTCGCCGCCACCCCGGCGGCCGCCGGGTCGATCTCCATCGGTCTCCAGGTCTGGTGACCTTCCATCGGACTCTCCCTTCGAGGGGACTCCCGCGAAAGGTGGAGACCGGTAGCGGGAATCGGAAGGTAATGCGTCGGTGACACAGCCGTCATCCAGTCCAAGGATGCAGGCAAGATCTATACTTTCTCGATACTGCGGCCATTGGCCGGCTGAGCTGCGGCAACGGTCGGACCGGCGGCGCCGTTCCCGGTCCGGACACCGGCCGCCGGAGGCACGTTGTTGCGGCCGGGCGCCGCGTGCCGGCCGAGTCGGCGGACCATCCGGGCGTTGTCCGGAGTCCGGGCGATGCCCCGCACCGCCGGACTGAGCACGGCGAGCACCACCAGCGACGACATCACCGCGCTGAGCCACAGCACCGTCGGCCGGATCCCGGCGCCGGCCAGCAGCACCCCGCCACCCAGCGCGCCGAGGAAGTTCGACCCCGAGGCCAGCAGCGTGGCGACCGCGCCGACCCGGCCCATCATCGGATCCGGGGTGATCCGGACCATGTACACCATGCCGACCACGTTGAAGAGTCCGCCGACGTAGCTGTTGGCGGCGAAGATCACCGACAGGTGGACCGGGTTGGTGGTGAAGGCCATCAGCGGCACCGTCACCGCCCAGGCGGCCAGCCCGCCCACCACCAGGGCCCGCAGGGTGGCCCGGCGCAGCCACCACATGCCGCTCAGCGCGCCGAGCATCCCGCCGATGCCACTGGCCCCGATCACCGCGCCGACCACGGCGGCCGAACCGCCGCCGTTGCGGATGATGACCATCAACGCCAGGGTGAGCGCCTGGAAGACGGCATTGCTGATCGCCACGAACCCCAGCACGGTACGCAG
This sequence comes from Plantactinospora sp. BB1, assembly GCF_003030385.1. NCBI lineage: Bacteria > Bacillati > Actinomycetota > Actinomycetes > Micromonosporales > Micromonosporaceae > Plantactinospora > Plantactinospora sp. BB1. The sequence goes on from NZ_CP028159.1 coordinate 1,388,339, forward strand.
GAAGCGCTGTTGCCACATCCAGGCCAGCCCCTCGGCGATGTCGGCGCGCAGCGTGGTGACGCGTCGCTCCGTACGGGCCTGTTGGAAGGGCTTGCGGATCAGCAGCAGCGCGATCAGGGAGCCGAGGTGGGCGATCGTGGTGAAGAGGAACGGCGCCCACTTGGCCGCCGTGAAGAGCACCCCGCCGACCGGCTGACCGATCAGCACCGCCGCGCGGCCCCGGGCCTCGTTCTGGGTCAGCGCGGTCGACAGTTGATCGGCCGGGACGAGCTGCCGGACGGCGGCCCGCTCGCCGAGCTGGTAGAAGACGCTCAGGCTGGTCTGCACGAACGCCACGACCATGAGCTGGGGCACCCAGATCCGGTCGAGCAGCACGGCCAGGGCCACGCTGCCGGTGGCGACGAGACAGCCCAGATCACAGAAGATCATCATCCGGCGGCGGTCCCAGCGGTCGACGAACGCGCCCGCCGGCAACTGGACCAGCAGATGCGGCAGCAGCGCCGCGGCCCCGACCAGGCCCGCGTTCCCGGCCGAGCCGGTGTACCAGAGCACCAGCATCGGGTACGCGATCGAGGTGATCCGGGCCCCGATCAGGGTGCCGGCCGCCCCGACCCAGAGCAGCAGGAAGTCCCGGTTGCGGCGCAGCGGAACACTCGGCGGGCCTGGTTCGGCCGGCGCCGGAGGTTCACCGGGAGGTGTCGGCGGGGCACCACGCGGCACCGCCCCGCCGGATGGCGGGGCGGGCTCCTCCACGATGCTCACGATCCGGACCCCGGCGGCCCGTCGACCGGGCCACGGCGGCACCACTCCAACACCGCCATCGCGCTGTGCATCTTGTTCTCCGCCTGCTCGAAGGCGATGCTCGCCGGGCCGTCCAGCACCTCGGCGGTGACCTCCTCGCCCCGGTGCGCCGGCAGGTCGTGCATGAAGACCGCGTCCGGGCTGCCGACCCAGAGCCCGGCGTCGACCTGGAACGGTGCGAAGATCTCCCGCCAGTTCGGGTCGGGCTTGCTGGTGCCGGTGGTCTGCCAGCGGGTGGTGTAGACGACGTCGAAACCGCCGGGCAGCTCCGCCATGTCGTGCCGCTCGCGGATCGTCGCCGTACCCCGGGCCGCCTGCGCGGAGGCGGTCGCCCTGATCTCCTCGGTCAGCCCGTACCCCGGCGGGGTACGCAGCTCCAGGTGGGTGCCGGCGTACCGGGTCAGGGCCAGGGCCAGCGCGGCGGCGCTGTTGTTGCCCTCGCCGACGTAGAGCACCCGCAGCCCGTCGATCCGTCCGAAGTGGTCGAGCATGGTGGTCAGGTCGGTCAGCGCCTGGGTCGGGTGCTCGTCGGCGCTCATCGCGTTGACCACCGACATCCGGTCCTGGTCGGCCAGTTGCCGCAACTCCGCCGGGTCACCCGAGGTGCGGGCCACCAGCACGTCGAGCATCCGGGACATCACCCGGCCGGTGTCGGCGTGCGTCTCGCCGGTGTTGAGCTGGAGGTCCTCCGGCCCGTACGCGACGATCTGCGCGCCGAGCCGCAGCGCACCGCTGGAGAACGCGGTCCGGGTCCGGGTCGAGGTCCGCTTGAAGTAGACGCCGACCACGTCGCCGTCGAGCGGCCGCTCCCGCCGGGCCTGCCCGGACCGGAACCGTACCCCCCGGGCGACGATGGACCGCAGGTCCTCGTCGGTCAGGTCGTTGATCGAGATCAGGTGTCGCACCGTCCGCGCCTCCTCCCGCACCGGACCGGTGGCCGGCGCCGCGTCCCGGGTCAGGTCGGCCTCGGTTCCGGCGCGCCCGGCCGGCTCGCCGACCCGGATGGTCTCGTCGTCCTCGGCGGCGGCGTAACCCGCCGTCGCCGCCGCGCCGCCGGGCCGCTCGACCCAGCCGGCCAGTTCGGTGGCGACGAACGACTGCACCGCCTTGCCGGACTCGGAGTTCGTCAGCACCACGAAGCCGTCACCGGCGCGGAGCCGGCCCATGGTCATCGCCCGGTAGCCGACCGTCTCGCCCGGGTGCCCGAACTCCAGGTCCGGCGCGGTGTCGTCGACGACCGTGCCGAGACCGTAGAAGGTGCCCGGCGAGGCGACCGCCACCAGTTCGGCGGCGAGTTCCGGGGTGAGCAGCTCGCCGCCGCCCAGGTGCGCACGGTGGATCTCGACCAGCACCCGGGCCAGGTCCGCGGCGGTCGTCCAGAGACCCCCGGCGGCCAGCGCCGGACGGTTGCGCCAGCCACCGGGTACGGGTACCCCGTGCTCGTCGTGACCGAGCGCGACCCGCCGGGCGGGGTCGGCCGGGAACGCCGGGTCGAAACTACTGTCGGTCATGCCCAGCGGTGCCAGGACGAGCCGGCGGAGCAGCTCCGGGAACGGTTCACCGGTCAGGTCGACCAGCACCTGTTGCAGCACCGCGTAGTGGCTGTTGGTCTTCCGGAACGACTCCCCCGGCACCAGTTCGGGCCGGACCGGCTCGGAGGTCGCCGGCGGGCGGCCGTGCAGCACGTCGAGCAGGTCCGGCATCGGCTCGGTCGGGGCGTACCCGGTGTTCGGGCTGGTGGAGAGGCCGGAGAGGTTCGCCAGCAGGTGCCGTACGGTGACCGGCGCCGGCCCGTCCGGCACCCGCCACGAGGTGAGGTACCGGTTCACGTCGGCGTCCAGCTCCAGCCGCCCCTGACCGACCAGCCGGAGTACGCCGAGCGCGGTCACGTGCTTGCTGATCGAGGCGACCTGGAACGGGGTCTCCGGGGTGACCGGCTCGGCCCCACCGGCGACGAGTACGCCGTAGCCGCGTACCTCGGCGACCTGGCCGGCCCGGACCAGCGCGACACTCGCCCCGGGTATCTGATGCGCGGCCATGGTGGGCAGCGGCGACGGCCCGGCGGCGAGCCGACCCACCGGACCCGGCTCGACCCGGGCGGCCGGCACCGGCTCGGCGGTGCCGGCGGTGACCGGCTCGGCCGTGACGGCGACCGCTGCCGGTGCGGCGGCGTTCGGTTCCGGTGCGGCGGCTGCCACCGCTTCCGGTGCGGGGGCTGCGGCCCTGTCCCGGCCCGGTGTGATGACGGGCAGCAGCTGGGTCGGCTCGACGAGCAGACTGGCCGGAGCCGGTGCGCCGAGGGCGACGGCCAGCTCGGCGACGCTGCCGTGCTGGTAGAGCATCCGCAACGACACCGGAAGGTCGGCCTTCCGGGCGGCGGTGACGAGCTGCACGATCCGCATCGAGTCGGCGCCCAGGTCGAAGAACCTGTCGTGCACCCCCACCCGGTCGATGCCGAGCACCTCCACGCAGATCCGGGCGATCCGCCGCTCGATCTCGTTGCGCGGCGCCACGAACTCGCGCTCGCCACCGAAGGACGTGCGCTCCGGCGCCGGCAGCGCCCGCCGGTCCACCTTGCCGGCCGAGTTCAGCGGCAACGCGTCCAGGGTGACGAAGGCGACCGGCACCATGTAGCCGGGCAGCGCCTCGGCCAGGAAGTCACGCAGCCCGGCCGGCTCGATCGGCCGGCCGTCCACCGGTACGACGTAGCCGGCAAGCCACTTCTCGCCGCCCTGGTCCTCCCGGGCCACCACCACCCCGTTGCGGACGTCCGGATGGGCGAGCAGCCGCTCCTCGATCTCGGGCAGCTCGATCCGGTGCCCCCGGATCTTCACCTGGTGGTCCGCCCGACCCAGGAACTCCAGGTTCCCGTCCGGCCCGTACCGGACCAGGTCACCGGTGCGGTACATCCGGGTCCCGGCCGCCTTGCCGAACGGCTCCGGCAGGAACTTCTCCGCGGTCAGCTCGGGGCGGTTGACGTACCCCCGGGCGACGCCGTCACCGGCGATGTACAGCTCGCCGACGACGCCGACCGCGACCGGCTGGAAGTCCCGGTCCAGCACGTACGTCCGGGTGTTCGCGATCGGCCGGCCGATCGGCACCACCTCGACGTCCCCGGGCACGTCCCAACTCGTCGACCAGATCGCGGTCTCGGTCGGACCGTACACGTTGACCAGTCGCTTCACCCGGCCGCGCAGGTCACCGGCGAGCGCCGGCGGCAGCGCCTCGCCGCCGACCAGCGCGACCACCGGCCGTTGCCCGAAACCCGCGTCCAGCAGCAGCTTCCAGCCCGACGGCGTCGCCTGGACGTGCGTCACCGGATAGCGGTCGAGCAGGCTGAGCAGCTCCGGACTGTCCCCCACCTCGTCGTCGTCGGCCAGCACCAGCCGGCCGCCGGTGACCAGCGGGAGATACAGCTCCAGCCCGGAGATGTCGAAGGAGAGCGAGGTGGCGGCGAGCCAGACGTCGTCGGTGCCGGCGTCCAGCAGCCGGCGCATCGAGAAGAGCAGGTTCAACAGCGCCCGGTGCGAGATCTGCACGCCCTTCGGCCGCCCGGTCGAGCCGGAGGTGAAGATGATGTACGCCAGCTGGTGCTGGTCGTCGCGGCGGGGCACCGGCTCCGCCGGCCGGGACTCGATCACGTTCTCGTCCCGGTCGGCGAGGACGTGCCGGCCGGCGTAGACCCCGTTCAGCCGGCCGACCAGCCTCGACTCGCTCACCACCAGTTCCGCGCCGGCGGTCTCCAGCATGTAGCCCAGCCGTTCCGCCGGCAGCTCCGGGTCCAGCGGCACGTACGCCGCACCGGCCTTCCAGACCGCCAGCAGCCAGGCCACCAGGGACGGCTCCCGCCCCAGCAGCACCCCGACCACCGACTCCGGCCCGACCCCGACCGCCCGCAGGTGCTGGGCGTACCGGTTCGCCAGCGCGTCGAGTTCGGCGTACCGGACCCGCTCGCCGCCCTGGACCACCGCCACCGACTTCGGGGTGGCCGCGGCCTGCGCCTCGACAATGTGGTGCACCGATCGACTCATCTTCTTCACCACTCCACCGCTGTGTCGTTCCAGTCGGTCAACACCGCGTCCAGCTCCCCCGCCGGCACGTACGTCGCCCGGGCGTCACCGTCGGCACCCGCGGCCATCGACTCCAGCACCGTCCGGTACATCGCGACCACCCGCTCGGCGTTCTCCGGGGTCAGCGCGGAGCGCCGGACCCGCAGCATCAGGTGCCCGGGACCGGTCGACACCGCGAGCGCGAACTCGTTGGCGGCGTCGCCCGCACCGGCCCGCACGTCGACGAGATCCGTGTCGACCTGGTGGAAGTCCTGATAGCTGAACATCACCTCGATGAGCTGCCGCCCGCCGAGCCGGCGTTGGATCGCCGGCATCGGATAGCGCCGGTGCGGCCAGAGTTCGACCTCGCGGTCGAAGACCTGCCGGACCAGGTCGCCCCAGGTGCCGGCCGTCCGGTCGTGCGGGAACGGCAGGGTGTTGAGGTACATCCCGTACACCTTGTCGGCGCCGTCGATCTCCGGCCGGGCGCTGCACACCAGGCCGGTGAAGAACGCCGGCTCGTCGGTGAGCTGGCTCATCACCTTCAGGTGCGCCGCGTGCAGCACCGCCTTCATCGACGTACGCGTCGCCGTCGCCAGCGCCCGCAGCCCCGGCTCCAGGTCCGGGAACCCGACCGGGACCCGGAAGCTGCCGGCCTCGTCGGCGGCGCCACCCCAACCGGCCGGCAGGGTGAACCGGGCGTGCCGGGTGACGATCCCCTGCCAGTAGTCCCGGTCCTCGGTCGAGGCCAGCGAGTCGAGTTCGGCGGCGATGAAGTCCGCGTACCGGACCCCGGGCGCGACGACCGGCTCGGGTTCCCGGCCGGCGGCGAGCTGCCGGTAGAGGTCGAGCACCTCCATCAGCAGCGACTGCTGGCTCCAGCCCTCGGTGATCGCGTGGCACTGGGTGAAGCCGAGCCGCCAGGCGTCGTCGCCCTCCACGAACCCGGCCATCCGGAGCAGCGGCGGGTCGGCCAGGTCGAACAGGTTCGCCCGCTCCCGGGCGATCAGGTCGTGCAGCGCCTGCTCCCGGCCCGGGTCGTCCAGGTGCCGTACGTCGCAGACCTCGACCGGCATCTCGGCGGTGTCGTGCACGAGCTGCATCGGCACCGAGTAGCTGGTCAGGTCGAACGAGGTACGGAGCAGCTCGTGCCGCCCGACGACGATCCGGGCCGCCTCGCGCAACGCCTCCGGCTGGAAGGGCTGCTCGTCACGGATCCGGAAGAAGCTGGTGTTGTGGTAGCGGTTGCCGCCGACCCCGCCGAGCATCTCCACCACCATGCCGAGCTGCACCTGCGACAGTGGGTACGCGTCGACCACCCCGGCCGGCAACGCGGCCCGGTCCTCGGCGGAGAGCAGCGCGTACGGCGCGATCGGACCGGACTCGACCGACTGGTCGGCAACCGACTGTCCGGAGAGCTTCTCGGCGAGTTCGGCGATGGTGCGGTACTGGAACACGTCCCGGACCGCCACCTCGAACCCGGCCGCCCGCAACTTCCCGACCAACGCCACCGCCCGAATCGAATGCCCACCCAGATCGAAGAAACTCTCCGTCACCCCCACCCGCTCCAAGCCCAACACCGCACACCACACCGAAGCGATCCGCTCCTCCACCTCGGTACGCGGCCCCACGAACACCGGCCCCGCATCCACCGCCGCAGAATCCGGATCCGGCAACGCCCGACGATCCACCTTCCCGTTCGCGTTCAACGGCAACGCATCCAACACCACGAACGCCGCCGGCACCATGTACTCCGGCAACCGGGTCGCCGCATGCCCGGTCAACCCGACAACGTCCAACTCACCGTCGACCGGCACGCAGTAGGCGACCAGACGCTTGTCCGACGCCGCACCCACCGCCACCACCACCGCGTCCCGAACCGACCCATGCTCCAGCAACACCGACCGAATCTCACCCAACTCGATCCGATACCCATGCACCTTCACCTGGTCGTCGACCCGACCGACGAACTCCACATCACCGCTCGGCAACACCCGCACCAGGTCGCCCGTGCGGTACAACCGCGAACCCGCCGAGCCGAAGGGATCCGGCACGAACCGCTCCGCCGTCAACTCCGGCCGGTTGACGTAACCCCGGGCCACACCGAGCCCACCGACGTACAACTCACCGAGCACACCGACCGGAACCGGCGACAGGTCGGCGTCGAGGACGTACATCGACATGCCGGGTAGCGGACGGCCGATCGGCACCACGTCCGAGTCGGGCGTACGGGTGACGGGATAGGTGCAGGTGCCGACGGACGCCTCGGTCGGGCCGTACTCGTTGACCAGGCGGCCGTCGCCGAGGATCCGGCGCCAGTTCTCGGCGACCGGGCCGGGCAGGGCCTCGCCGGCCACCACCACGATCTCGGCCAGCGCGGCGAGCTGGGCGTCCTCGGCCTGCTGGCCGATGATCTCCAGGTGGCCGGGGGTCAGCTTCAGGAAACTGAACGGACCGGCGGCCACCAACTCCCGACCCAGATCCGCCATGTCCAGATCCGGACCCGCCAACCACACCCGCTGACCCGACACCAACGGCGCCCACACATTCGGCACCACCAGATCGAACGCCACCGACGAGAACAACGCCGAACCACCAACACCACGACCAGCCAACTCCCGCGCCGCCCACGACACATGATTGACCAACCCACGATGCGACACCGCCACACCCTTCGGCCGACCCGTCGACCCCGACGTGAAAATCACGTACGCGAGCCGATCGAGGTCGGCGGGTTCGGCGATAGGGGTCGCCGGACGGTTGCCGATCTCCAGGCGCTCGGTGTCGACGAGGACACAGTCCAGCGTCGGGTCGAACCGGTCCGCGTGCCGGGACCGGGTGACCACCACCCGGGCACCGGCGTCGGTGAGCATCGTGTTCACCCGGTCGGCCGGGAACGAGGGGTCCAGCGGCACGTATGCGCCACCGGTCTTCCAGACCGCCAGGAAGGTGGCGATCAGGTCCGGTCCCCGGTCCAGCAGCACCCCGACCAGCGACTCCGGGCCCACGCCCCGGGACCGCAGGTGCCGGGCCAGCCGGTTCGCCCGGGCGTCCAGCTCGGCGTAGTCGAGTTCCAGCTCGCCGAGGGCCACCGCGATCCGGTCCGGATGCGCGGCGGCGACGTCGGCGACCAGCTCCGGAACGGTACGGGTCGGCGCGGTGGTGGGGTTGACGGCGTACTCGCCGAGCAGCCGCTCCCGCTCCTCCGCCGGCAGGTGGTTCTGCCGGGCGTCGCCGCCGGCACCGGTCGCCGCCATCGCCGCCAGCACCGCCCGGTACATCGCGCCGAGTCGGGTCGCGTCCGGCCGGCTCAGCATGTGCGTGTCGGCGGTCAGCACCAGGCTCCCGGTCATCGCGGCGACGGCCAGGCCGAACTCGGTGGCCCCCTCGCCGAGGCCGGACTCCACGTCGACCAGTTCGGTGTCGACCGCGTCGAAGTCCTGGTAGCTGAACCGCACGTCGAGCAGGCGCTGGCCGTCGGCCAGCTCACGCTGGATCGCCGGCATCGGATAGCGCCGGTGCGGCCAGAGCTCGACCTCGCGGTCGAAGACCTGCCGGACCAGCTCACCCCAGGTCGCCGCTCCGCGCCGGTGCGCGAAGGGCAGGGTGTTCAGGTACATCCCGTAGACCTTGTCGGCGCCGTCGACCTCGGGCCGGGCGCTGCACACCAGGCCGGTGTAGAAGACCGGCTCGTCGGTGAGCTGGCTCATCACCTTCAGGTGCGCCGCGTGCAGCACCGCCTTCAAGGAGGTACGCGTCGACGTCGCCAGCGCCCGCAGCTCCGGCTCCAGGTCCCGGACCGGCACCGTGACCGAGTACGGCTCCCGGGGCGTCGACGGGTCGGCGGCCCAGCCGGTCGGCAGCGACAGCTTGGTGTAGCCGTCGACGATCCCGCGCCAGTAGTCGCGGTCCTCGGTCGAGGCCAGCGAGTCGAGTTCGGCGGCGATGAAGTCCGCGTACCGGACCGCCGGGCGGGTCGCCGGTGTCGGTGTTTCGCCGGCCCGGATCTGCTGGTACAGCTCCAGCAGCTCGGTCAGCATCGCCCGGTGGCTCCACCCCTCGGTGATCGGGTGGGAGACCGTGACGGACATCCACCACGCCTCGTCGCTCTCCTCGTGCACGGTGAACCGCAGCAGCGGGGCCACCCCGAGGTCGAACAGCTCGGCCCGTTCCGCCGTGGTGAACTCCCGGATCGCCTGCTTCCGCCCGGCCGCGTCGAGCTGCCGGATGTCGCGTACGCCGATCGGGATCTCGGCGGTGTCGTGCACGAGCTGCATCGGCACCGAATAGCTGGTCAGGTCGAACGAGGTACGCAGCAGCTCGTGCCGCTCGACCACGATCCGGGCCGCCTCGCGCAGCGCGTCCAGCCCGAACGACTGCTCGGTGCGCAGCCGGAACGAGGTGACGTTGTGGTAGGCGTGCAGGTCGTTGTCGGCCAGCATCTCGACGACCATGCCGAGCTGCACCTGCGACAGCGGGTACGCGTCGACCACCCCGGCCGGCAACGCGGCCCGGTCCTCGGCGGAGAGCAGCGCGTACGGTGCCACGGTCGGCCCGTCGACGGTCGTACCCGCGACGGCCGCCTCCGGCACCGGACCGGCCAGCTTCTCGGCGAGTTCGGCGATGGTGCGGTACTGGAACACGTCCCGGACCGCCACCTCGAACCCGGCCGCCCGCAACTTCCCGACCAACGCCACCGCCCGAATCGAATGCCCACCCAGATCGAAGAAACTCTCCGTCACCCCCACCCGCTCCAAGCCCAACACCGCACACCACACCGAAGCGATCCGCTCCTCCACCTCGGTACGCGGCCCCACGAACACCGGCCCCGCATCCACCGCCGCAGAATCCGGATCCGGCAACGCCCGACGATCCACCTTCCCGTTCGCGTTCAACGGCAACGCATCCAACACCACGAACGCCGCCGGCACCATGTACTCCGGCAACCGGGTCGCCGCATGCCCGGTCAACCCGACAACGTCCAACTCACCCTCGACCGGCACGCAGTAGGCGACCAGACGCTTGTCCGACGCCGCACCCACCGCGACCACCACCGCGTCGCGAACCGACCCGTGCTCCAGCAACACCGACCGGATCTCACCCAACTCGATCCGATACCCGTGCACCTTCACCTGGTCGTCGACCCGACCGACGAACTCCACATCACCGGTCGGCAACACCCGCACCAGGTCGCCGGTCCGGTACAACCGCGAACCCGCCGAGCCGAAGGGATCCGGCACGAACCGCTCCGCGGTCAACTCCGGCCGGTTCACATAACCCCGGGCCACCCCGACCCCACCGACATACAACTCACCGAGCACACCCACCGGAACCGGCGACAGGTCGACGTCCAGCACGTACATCGCCATCCCGGGCAGCGGACGACCGATCGGCAGTACGTCGGCGCTCGGCGCGCCCTGCACCGGGTAGATGCAGGTGCCGACGGACGCCTCGGTCGGGCCGTACTCGTTGACCAGCTCCGCGTCCGGGGCGCACTCGCGCCAGCGCTCCAGGGTGTGCCGGGTGAACGCCTCGCCGGCCACCACGGTGATCCCGGCGAGCCCGCTGGCCTCGCCCGGTGCGAGCTGGTGGGCGAGCACCTCCAGGTGGCCGGGGGTCAGCTTCAGGAAACTGAACGGACCGGCAGCCACCAACTCCCGACCCAGATCCGCCATGTCCAGATCCGGACCCGCCAACCACACCCGCTGACCCGACACCAACGGCGCCCACACATTCGGCACCACCAGATCGAACGCCACCGACGAGAACAACGCCGAACCACCAACACCACGACCAGCCAACTCCCGCGCCGCCCACGACACATGATTGACCAACCCACGATGCGACACCGCCACACCCTTCGGCCGACCCGTCGACCCCGACGTGAAAATCACGTACGCGAGCCGATCGAGATCGGTCGGGACCACGAGCGGTGTCGCCGGCTGCTCGGCGATGGCCGGCGCGTCCCGGTCCACCAGGACCCGCACCGGGATCTCCGGGAACCGGTCGGCGTAGCCGGAGCCGGTCACCACCACCCGGGTACCGGCGTCGGCCAGCATGTCGGCGAGCCGGTTGGCCGGGTGGGCCGGGTCGAGCGGCACGTACGCACCGCCGGCCTTCCAGACCGCCAGCATCGCCACCAGCAGCTCGGGGCCCCGGTCCAGCAGCACCCCGACGACGGACTCCGGCACCACCCCGCAGGCGCGCAGGTGCCGGGAGAGCCGGTTCGCCCGGGCGTCCAGTTCGGCGTACGTGAGCTGCTGGCCGGCGCACTCGACCGCCACCGCGTGCGGGGTGGCCGACATCTGCGTGACGAAGCGCTCCGGCACGGCCGGTCCGGTCGGTTCGGCGGTGGTGCGGTTCCACTCCACCACCAGCCGTTGCCGCTCCTCGTCGGCGAGGAAGGTACCCCGGGCGTCGCCCTCCGGATCCGCCGCCATCGCCTCCAGCACGGCCCGGTACATGGCGCCCATCCGGTCGCCGTTGGCCCGGCTCAGCACCCGGGGGTTGACCGCCATCGTCACGTAGCCGAGCCGGACCGCCACGGCGAGCGGGAACTCGGTCGGGCTGTCGTCGATGCTGGCCATGTAGTCGACGAGGTCCCGATCGACCTGGTCGAAGTCGTGGTAGCTGAACCGGACGTCCATCAGCCGCTGGCCGTCGCCGAACTCGCGCTGGATCTCCGGCATCGGGAACCGGCGGCGGGGCCAGATCTCCATCTCCCGGGCGTACGTCCGCGCCACCAGTTCCAGCCAGGTCCGGGCGCCCCGGTCGTAGCCGAACGGCAGGCTGTTCAGGTACATCCCGTAGACCCGGTCGGCGCCGACCACCTCGGGCCGGCCGTGCAGCACCAGACCGGTCAGGAACGACTCCTCGGCGGTGAGCTGGCTCATCACCTTCAGGTGGGCGGCGAGCAGCACCGTCTTCAGCGACGCCTTCGCCCGGCTGGCCAGCTTGCGCAGGTCGGACTCCAGGTCGTGGAAGGGCACCCCGAGCATCAGCGACTCGCGCGGCGCGTCCTCGTCACCCCAGCCGGTGGGCAGGGTGAACCGGGCGTACCGGCCGACGATGTCCCGCCAGTAGTCCCGGTCGTCCGACGACGCCAGCGAGCGCAGTTCGGCGCCGATGAAGTCGGCGAACCGCACCGGCGGCGGCTCGACCTCGGCCGGCGTACCGCCGTCGCGGATCTCCCGGTAGAGGTCGAGCACCTCCATCAACAGCGAGTGGTGGCTCCAGCCCTCGATGATGGCGTGGCACTCGGTGACCGAGAGCCACCAGGTCTTGTCGTCGCAGACGTGCGCGTGCAGCCGCATCAGGGCCGGCTGGGCCAGGTCGAAGACGTCGGCCCGCTCCACCGCGGTGAACTCGCGCAGCGACCGGTCCAGCTCGGCGGCGTCCAGGTGCCGCAGGTCCCGCTCCCCGACCGGCATCTCGGCGGTCGGGTACACCACCTGCATCGGCACCGAGTACGTGGTCAGGTCGATCGCGGTCCGCAGCACCTCGTGCCGGGCCACCACGATCCGGGCCGCCTCGCGGAGTGCCTCCAGCGCGAACGGCTGCTCGTCACGGATCCGGAACGACGTCACGTTGTGGTACGCGTGCAGCTCCCCGTCGGAGAGCATCTCGACGACCATGCCGGCCTGGACCCGGGAGAGCGGGTACGCGTCGCTGGCGCCGGCCGGCACCTTCGCCCGGTCCTCGGCGGAGAGCAGCTCGAACGGCGCCACCGGGCGCTCCTGCGCGGCCGGCGCGGACCGGCCGTCGAGGATCCCGCAGAGTTCCGCGACGGTGCGGTGCGCGAAGACGTCCCGGACGGAGACGTCCAGTCCGATCGACCGCAGCTCGCCGACCAGGGCGACCGCCCGGATCGAGTGCCCGCCGAGGTCGAAGAAGCTGTCGTGCACGCCGACCCGCTCGACCCCGAGCACGCCCCGCCAGATCGCCGCGACCCGCTCCTCGACCGGGGTACGCGGCGGCACGTAGGCCTGCTCCCCGGAGAGTGCGGCGCGGTCCGGCGCGGGCAGCGCGCGGCGGTCGAGTTTGCCGTTGGCGGTCAGCGGAATCTTCTCCAGCGGCACGAACGCGGCCGGCACCATGTATTCCGGCAGACCCCGGGCGAGGAACTCGCGCAGCTCGGCCGGGGTCGGCACCTGGTCGCCCTCGGCCACCAGGTAGCCGACGAGTCGCTTGTCGCCGGGGATGTCCTCCCGGACCACCACCACCGCGTCCCGGACCCCCGGGTACGCGGCGAGCACGGTCTCGATCTCGCCCAGCTCGACCCGGTAGCCACGGATCTGCACCTGGTCGTCGATCCGGCCGAGGAAGTCCAGCCCGCCGTCGGGGCGGCGCCTCGCCAGGTCGCCACTGCGGTACATCCGGGCCCCCGGCTCGGAAGCGAACGGGTCCGGCACGAACCGCTGCGCGGTCAGCTCCGGCCGCTTGAGGTAGCCCCGGGCCACCCCGGGACCACCCACGTGGATCTCACCCGGCACGCCGACCGGGACCAGGTTGCCGTACCGGTCGAGGAGATAGATCCGCAGGTCGCCGAGGGGGTAGCCGACCGGGTTGCCGGGGTCGCCGATGTCCTGCGGGCGTACCTGGTGGAAGCTGGAGTGCACCGTCGTCTCGGTGATGCCGTACATGTTGAGCAGGGCCGGGCGGTCCAGGCCGAACCGGTCGGTCCAGGGGGCCAGCTCGGCCATCTCCAGCTTCTCGCCGGCGAAGACCACCGCCCGCAGCTCCAGCGCGGCGAGTCGGGGGTCGTCGTCCCGGGCGAAGCCGACCAGGCTGCGGAACGCCGACGGGGTCTGGTTGAGCACCGTGACCCGCTCCCGGACGAGCAGCTCCAGGAACTCGTCCGGCACCCGGGTCACCTCGCGCGGCACCACCACGAGCCGGCCGCCGTAGAGCAGCGCGCCCCAGAGTTCCCAGACGGAGACGTCGAAGGCGTACGAGTGGAACAGCGGCCAGACGTCGGCGGCGGAGAACCGGTAGTGGGTCTCGCCGACGGTCAGCAGCCGGAGCACGTTGGCGTGGGTCAGGCAGACGCCCTTCGGCCGCCCCGTCGACCCCGACGTATAGATGACGTAGATCAGGTTCTCCGGGCCGGTGAGCGGTACCGGGTTCTCCGCCGGCTGCCCCGACAGGTCCTCCTCGTCGAGGTTGACCACGGCACCGTCGGAGAAGCCGGCGACCGTACCGGCCAGCGACGACTGGGTCACGATCACCGACGCGCCCGCGTCGCCGACCATGAAGCCGAGCCGGTCGACCGGCTGCGCCGGATCCAGCGGCAGGTACGCCGCACCGGACTTCAGCACCCCGAGCAGGGTCGGGACCAGGTCGATGCCCCGCTCCAGGCAGACCCCGACCAGGGACTCCGGCCCCGCGCCGAGCGCGCGGAGCCGGTGCGCCAGCCGGTTCGCCCGGGCGTTCACCTCGGCGTACGTCAACGAGACGCCCTCGAAGGTCACCGCCACCGCGTCCGGCGCGCCGGCCACCCGCTCCTCGAAGACCTGGTGCACGGTCCGGGTCGGCGGCACCGCCTCGATCCGGAACGGGTCGGCGACCCCGGTGACCTCGGCCCGCTCGGCGTCGTCGAGCAGGTCGACCGCCGAGAGTGCCCGATCCGGGTCGGCGACGACGGCCTGGAGCAGCCGGACCAGGTGCCCGCCGAGGCGCCGCATCGTGGCCCCGTCGAAGAGCGCGGTCGCGTACTCCAGGTGGGCCCGGAGCCCGCCGTCGGCGGCCTCCCGGATCTGGAGCGTCAGGTCGAAGCGGGAGACCTGGGAGAGCGCGTCCAGCGCCGAGACGGTCAGCCCCGGCATCGCGTACGCCCCGGCGCCCGCCTCGTGCATGGTGAAGGCGACCTGGAACAGCGGGGTACGGGACATGTCCCGCTCCGGCTGGAGTTCGTCGACGAGCTGCCCGAACGGCACCTCCTGGTGGTCGAAGGCGGCCAGCACGGTCTGCCGGTTGGCCGCCAGCAGCTCGCCGAAGGTGATGTCGGAGTCCCAGCGGGCCCGCATCACCAGGCTGTTGATGCCGTACCCGATCAGCTTGGCCAGCTCGGGCCGGTTGCGTCCGGAGACCACCGTGCCGACCGGGATGTCGGTGCCGCCGGTGTACCGGGACAGCAGCGCCTGGTAGCCGGTGAGCAGCACCATGAACAGGGTGGCGTCGTGCCGCCGGGCGAGGTCGCGCAGCTGCCCGCCGAGCGCGGCCGGCAGCTCCACCTCGACGACCGCACCGGCCCAGTCCCGGGTCACCGGGCGGGGCCGGTCCGCCGGCAGGTCCAGCGGCGGCACCCCGGCGAGCTGCTGCCGCCAGTAGTCCAGGTGCCGCTGGTGCTCCGCCTCCGAGCGGTTCCGCTCCCAGGCGGCGTAGTCGGCGTACTGCACCGGCAGCGGGGCGAGGGTGCTGGGCCGGCCGGCGAGCGCGGCCGCGTACAGCTCGCTGAGTTCCTCGGCGAAGACCCCGACCGACCAGGCGTCGCAGGCGACGTGGTGGAAGACCACGACCAGCAGGTGGTCGTCGTCGGCCAGCCGGACCAGCCGGGCCCGGACCGGCCACTGGGTGGCCAGGTCGAACGGGATCGACGGCTCCTCGGCGGCCCGGTCGAAGCCCCGGCGCTCCCGCTCCGCCTCGGGCAGGTCGGTCAGGTCCGTCACCGCCAGCTCGACCGGCCCGGCCGGGTCGATCACCTGGACCGGCTCGCCGGCGACCAGCGCGTACCGGGTACGCAGGATCTCGTGCCGGCCGACCAGTTCGGTCAGCGCCCGGCGCAGCGCGGCGGAGTCCAGCGGGCCGCGCAGCCGCAGCGCGAGCGGTACCAGATATTCCCAGCTTCCCGGGTCCAGCCTGCTCAGGAACCACATCTGCTGCTGTCCGAAGGAGAGCGGCAGTGGACCGCTCCGGTCGACCCGGGTCAGTGCCGCGCGGCGACCGCCGCGCAGCCGCCCGGCGAGCCGGGCCCGGAGCAGTTCCTCCCGGGCCGCCTCGACACCGCGTTCGATCGTGCCCTCGACCGTGCTCATACCTCTTGCTCCTTCAGCAACGCCAGGCCGGCCAGCAGGTCGGACTCGGAAAGCTCGTCGATCTCGGCGCGGATCCGCTCCTCGACCGCCTCGGCGATCCGCGCGATCGTGGGCCGTTCGAAGACGGTCCGCACCGGTAGGTCGATCTCGAACTCCTCCTGGATCCGGGAGGCCAGCCGGACCGCGAGGATCGAGTGGCCGCCGACGGTGAAGAAGTTCGTCTGGGTACCGGCGTCGACGTCGAGCAGCTCGGCCCAGATCTCGGCGATCCGCTCCTCGACCGGACCCTGCGGTGCGACGTAGCCCGCCGCGTCCACCTCGGCGACCGTCCGGGCCGGGGTCGGCAGCGCGCGACGGTCGAGCTTGCCGTTGGGGGTCAGCGGAATCTTCTCCAGCGGCACGAAGACGCCCGGCACCATGTAGTCGGGCAGCCGGCTGCCGCAGTAGCCGACCAGGTCGGGGACGAGCGGCGGGTCGTCGGCGTCGGGTACGTAGTAGGCGACGACCCTCGGCTGGCCCGGCTCCGGCTCGTCGGTCAGCACGACCGCGTTCCGGACGCCGGGGTGCGCGGCGAGCACGGTCTCGATCTCGCCCAGCTCGACCCGGTAGCCGCGGATCTGCACCTGGTGGTCGATCCGGCCGAGGAAGTCGAGCCCGCCGTCGGGGCGGCGCCGGGCCAGGTCGCCGCTGCGGTACATCCTGGCCCCCGGCTCGGCCGCGAACGGGTCCGGCACGAACCGCTGCGCGGTCAGCTCCGGCCGGTTCAGGTAGCCCCGGGCCACCGCCGGACCGCCGACGTGGATCTCGCCGGGGACCCCGACCGGGACCAGGTTGCCGTAGCCGTCCAGCAGGTAGATCCGGGAGTCGCTCAGCGGATAGCCGATCGGGTTGCCGGAACCGGTGATGTCCTGCGGACGTACCCGGTGGTAGGTGGAGTGCACCGTCGTCTCGGTGATGCCGTACATGTTGACCAGTGCCGGCCGGTCACCGAACCGGGCCATCCAGGGGGCCAGCTCGGCCATCTCCAGCTTCTCGCCGGCGAAGACCACGGCCCGCAGCGACAGCCGGTCCAGCCGGGGGTTGCCGTCCCGGGCGAACCCGACCATGGCGCGGAACGCCGACGGGGTCTGGCTGAGCACCGTGACCCGCTCGGTGACCAGCAGCTCCAGGAACTCGTCCGGCAGCCGGGTCACCTCGCGCGGCACCACCACCAGCCGGCCGCCGTAGGCGAGGGCACCCCAGAGTTCCCAGACGGAGACGTCGAAGGCGTACGAGTGGAACAGCGTCCACACGTCGTCGGCGGAGAAGCCGTACTGCGGGTGGGTGGTGGTGAAGAGCCGGAGCACGTTGGCGTGGCTCAGGCAGACGCCCTTCGGCCGCCCCGTCGACCCGGACGTGTAGATCACGTAGATCAGGTCCTCGGGGTGCGAGACCGGCGTCGGGTTCGCCACCGGCTGCCCCGACAGGTCCTCCCGGTCGAGCACCAGCAGGTCGCCGTCGAAGAACCCGGAGACCGTGCCGACCAGCGACGACTGCGTCACGACCACCGGAGCACCCGCGTCGTCGACCATGAGGCCGAGCCGGTCCACCGGCTGCGCCGGATCCAGCGGCAGGTACGCCGCACCGGACTTCAGCACCCCGATCAGGGTCGGCACCAGGTCGATCCCGCGCTCCAGGCAGACGCCGACCAGCGAGCCGGCCCCGATCCCGCCGGCCCGCAGCCGGTGTGCCAGCCGGTTCGCCCGGGCGTTCACCTCGGCGTACGTCAGCGAGACGTCCTGGAAGGTCACCGCCACCGCCTCCGGGGCGAGCAGCACCCGCTCCTCGAAGACCTGGTGCAGGCAGCGGTCCGGGGCACCGGTGCGGAACGGGTCGATCCGGCCGGTGCCGACCAGCTCGTCGACCGGGTCGAGGAAGTCCACCGCGCCGAGCCGCAGCTCCGGGTCGGCGGTGACCGCCTGGAGCAGCCGGACCAGGTGGCCGCCCATCCGGTCCACGGTGGAGCGGTCGAAGAGCGCGGTCGCGTACTCCAGGGCGCCGAGCATCGCGCCGTCTTCCTGGACCCGGACGAAGAGCGTCAGGTCGGTCTTGGCGATCTGCCACGCCTCGGTGAACGCGGCCAGGTCGTCGGCGCGCACCGCACCGCCGGTCAGCCCCTCGTCGTGCAGGTCGAAGGCGACCTGGAAGAGCGGGGTACGGGACATGTCCCGGTCCGGCTGGAGGTCGTCGACGAGCTGCTCGAACGGCAACGTCTGGTGCGCGAACGCGGCCCGGCAGACCTCCCGGGTCGCCTCCAGCGCCTCACCGAACCGCATCCCGGCGGTCAGGTTCGGTCGCAGCACCAGCGAGTTGAGGAAGAAGCCGACCATCTCCTCCAGCTCGGGCCGGTTGCGGCCGGCCACCGGGGTGCCGACGGCGACGTCCCAGCGTCCGGCGTACCGGGCGAGGAGCGTGCTGAACGCGGTCAGCATCGTCATGTACGGCGAGGCGCCGTACCGCCGGCCGAGGTCACGGATCGCGGCGGCGAGTTCGGTCGGGATGGTGAACGGGGCGAGCGCGCCCCTGGGATCGCGGCGGGCCGGTCGGGGCCGGTCGGTCGGCAGGTCCAGCGGGCCGAGCCCGTCCAGGGTCTTCCGCCAGTACGCCAGCTCCGCCGCCAGCACCTCCTCGGTCAGCCAGCCCTGCTGCCAGCTCGCGAAGTCGGGGTATTGGATCGGCTGCTCCGGCAGTTCCGGGGCGCGGCCGGCAACCGTCGCCGCGCAGAGTTCCCGCAGCTCCCGCTCCAGCACCACCGACGACCAGCCGTCGCAGGCGATGTGGTGCAGGGTGAGCAGCAGCACCGACTCGCCGGCCGGGGTACGCCCGGCCGTGGCCGGGATCCGCACCGAGGTCGGCGGGGCCGGCGTCGGCGTACCCGGGAAGCGGACCAGCAGCGCCCGCCAGACCGGGCCGGTGGCCAGGTCGAAGCCGCGCTCGAACTCGCCGCGGAACACCGTCTCCAGGTCGGCGGCGTCGGCCTCGACCACCCGCAGCTCGACCGGGCCGGGCGCGTCGACCACCTGGCGGGGCTCGCCACCGAACTCGACGTAGCGGGTGCGGAGGATCTCGTGCCGCCCGGCCAGCGCGTCCAGCGCCCGCCGGACCGTGCTCTGGCTGACCTCCTTGCCGAGCCGGACGAAGAGCGGGGCGACCCACTCGGTGTTGCCCGGCTCCAGTCGGTCCAGGAACCAGAGCCGGCGCTGCCCGAACGACAGCGGCAGCGGCCCGGTCCGGGGCACCGGGACGATCGGCGGGCCGTCGTCGGAGGGCACCGAGATCAGCTTCGCCTGCTGCTCGACGGTGGGTGCGGTGAAGAGGCCGCGCAGCGGTACCTTGCTGCCGGAGGCCGCCCGGAGCTGGTTGGCGAGCCGGGTGAGCAGCAGCGAGGAGCCGCCGAGCGAGAAGAAGTCGTCGTGCGCGCCGACCCGGTCCACCTTGAGCAGTTCCGCCCAGGAGCGGGCGACCAGCCGCTCGGCGGCGGTGCGCGGCGCCACGTACGGCGGGCGGCCGTCCTCGGCGCCGATCTCCGGGGCCGGCAGCGCGGCCCGGTCCACCTTGCCGCTGCTGTTCAGCGGGAACTCGGGCAGGGCCACGAAGGCGGCCGGGATCATCGGGTCGGGCAGCCGGTCCCGGAGGAAGGTACGCAGCCGGTCGGCGGTCGGCACCCGCTCGCCGGTGACGTACCCGACGAGCCGCTTGCCGCCCTCGGCGGTCTCCACGGCCAGCACCACGGCGGCGTCGACGTCCGGGTGGGCGACGAGTGCGGACTCCACCTCGCCGGGCTCGATCCGGACGCCGTTCACCTTCACCTGGTGGTCGAGCCGCCCGATGTACTCCAGGGTCGCGTCGGTCCGCCACCGCACCAGGTCGCCTGTGCGGTAGAGCCGGGACCCCGGCGGCCCGTACGGGTCGGGGACGAACTTCTCGGCGGTCAGCTCCGGCCGGCCGAGGTAGCCCCGGGCCACCCCGACCCCGCCGGCGTGCAGTTCACCGGCGACCCCGACCGGCACCGGGTCCCCGTTCGGGTCCAGCACCAGCACCCGCAGGTTGGCCAGGGGCCGGCCGATCGGCACCGGGCCGGTCGGCAGCGCCGGGTCGTACGGGTGCGCGGTCACGTCGATGGCGCACTCGGTCGGCCCGTACGTGTTCCAGAGGGTGACCTTGAGTCCGTCGGTGAGCCGCCGGCACAGCTCGGCGTGCAGCGGCTCGCCGGCCGAGAAGAGCAGCCGCAGCGAGGTGCAGTCCCGCCAGCCCGGATCGTCGGCGACCAGCCGGAGCACCGACGGCACGCCCTGGAAGACGGTGACGCCGTACCGGCTGATCGCCCGGACCAGGGCCGCCGGGTCACGCTCGGCGCCGACCGGGGCGAGCGCCACCGCACCGCCGCTGACCAGCGGGGCGAAGAACTCCCAGCAGGCCGCGTCGAAGGTCAGCGCGGTCTTCTGCAACACCCGGTCGGCCGGGCCGAGGCCGTGCTGCCGGACCGCCCAGTCGACCCGGTTGGCGATCGCCGCGTGGCTGATCATGACGCCCTTGGGCCGGCCGGTGGAGCCGGAGGTGTAGATCGCGTAGGCGAGGTCGTCCCCGGTCGCCGGGTTGACCGGCGCCTTGTCGGGCAGCCCGGCGAGTTCGGCGGCGATGTCGTCGAGGTGGAGCACCCGGGCACCGGTGCCGGCCACCAGCTCGGCGTGGGCCGAGCCGGTGAGCACGATCCCGGCGCCGGTGTCGGTCAGCACCCAGGTCGCCCAGTCCCGAGGGTGGTCCGGGCTCAGCGGCAGGTAGCCGGCACCCGCCTTCCAGACGCCGAGCAGCGCGACGACCAGGTCGACGCCGCGGGGCAGGCAGACCCCGACCAGCGTGTCGGGCCCGGCACCGAGGCCGCGCAGGTACCGGGCCAGCCGGTTGGCCCGGCGGTCCAGTTCGGCGTACGTCACCTCGACGTCGCCGGCCAGCACGGCGACCGCGTCGGGCGTGGCCGCCACCTGGCGGGCGACCAGCGCCGGCAGGATGTTGGCGGACCCGGCGACGCTCGCCGGCCCGCTGGAGTCGCCGACCAGGTCAGTCCGGCTTCGATCGGGGTTCATGGGTGCTCCTCACCTCGTTGCGGGGGCGGTCAGCTCTGCGCTGCCGCCATCCGCTGGCGCAGGCTCAGCGGGCGCATGTCGGTCCAGACCTCGCCGATCCGGGCGAGGCAGTCGGCACGCGGGCCCTCGGTGCCCTCGGCGTGCCAGCCCGCCGGCAGATCCCGGTCGGCGGGCCAGATGGAGTACTGCTCCTCGTCGTTGCGGACCACCCGGTACACCCGGTCGTCGGTCTGCTCGTCAGCCATTGGAACTCCTTGTGGTTGGTCGAGGCTCCGGCCGGGGCCGGATCACCTGGGATAGGCGGTGCCGCCGGTGGCGGGCAGGAAGTCGTCGACGCGGATGCCGAGGCCCCGCTCGACGGCGGCGGCCCGGACGAACTCCGCGAGGGCGATGTCCAAGGCGCCGAGGCCGAACGGCGAGAAGACCACCATCCGGCCGGGATCGCGGCGGAAGCCGCCGGTGCCGCGCAGGATCTGACCGATCGGCGCGTCGATGAAGTCGCGGTGCCCGACCTGCTGTTCGGTCAGGTGCAGCGAGGTCCGTTCCCGGCAGACGTGGTCGGCGTCGTCGACCACGTTCTGGCTGGCCAGGATCGTCGCCGGGGTCAGGTCGCGCAGCGAGACGTGCAGCACGAGCGTGCCGGGGCGGGCCGGGCCGAGGTCGAGGTGCGGCTCGGCCGCCGTGGTGGCGATCGAGACCAGGTCGTGCGCCGCGACGGCCCGGCCGGCGTCGGCGGCCAGCGTCACGTGCAGGGTCGGCGAGAGGTCCGCGCACTGCCGGGCGAACGCCGCCGCCCGGGTGCAGTCGCTGTCGAAGAGGGTCACCTCGGTCAGCGTCGGCAGCGCGGCGAGCAGGAAGCGCAGCACCTCGAGGTTGATCACGCCGCAGCCGATCAGCGTCACCCCGCTCGGCCCGGGCTCGCGGACCAGCAGCCGGGCCGCCAGCGCCGCACTGGCCGCGGTCCGCTTGGCGGAGATCACCGAGCCTTCGAGCAGCGCCGTCGGCGCTCCGGTGTCCAGGTCGTTGATCACGATCGAGGCGCTGGCCCGGGCCAGCCCGGAGGCGATGTTCCCCGGCCAGGAGGCGATCCACTTCATCCCGGCGGCCGGCGACTTCCCGCCGACGTACGCGGGCAGCCCGATGATCCGGTTGCGCGGCTGGTCGGGAAAGCGGAGAAAGATCGAGTGCGGTACCGCGGTGGCACCCTCGTCGTGCAACCGGTACGCCTCGCCGACCAGCTCGATCAGCGCGAGTTCGCGCTCGGCGAGGATCTGCCGCACGTCGTCATGTCGAAGGATCAGCATCAGGCCTGATCACCCACCGGAGGCTTCCTTCCAGAGGTGCGAAACTTCACCGAAGCGGCTCCGTACCCAGTCGTCGGAATAGATCGTGTCGAGGTAGCGGTCGCCACCGTCGGGGAAGATGAGCACGCACTTCGCGTCCTCGGGGATGCTCGCAACGCGCCGCTCCAGGGCCGCCACGGTGGCCCCGGAGGAGCCGCCGGCCAGGATCGCCTCCCGGGCGGTGAGCCGGCGGCAGGCGGCGACGCACTCCAGGTCGGTCACGTGGATGACCTCGTCGGCGGCGTCCGGGTCGAAGAGTCCCGGCCGTAGCGACGCGCCGTGCCCGGGCAGCAGCCGCTCGATCGGCTGCTGCCCCTCGAAGATCATGCTGCCGACCGCGTCGACCGCGACGATCTTCGTGTTCAGGCCGTGCTGCCGGACGTAGTCCGCGCAACCGCGCAGGGTGCCGCAGGAGCTGACCGCGCAGAACAGGTAGTCGACGGAACCGTCGAGCGCCTCGACGATCTCGGTCATCGTCTGCCGGTGCGCGACCGGGTTGAGCGGGTTCGCGTACTGGTTGGGCCAGAACGCGTGCGGGGTGTTCGAGACCAGTTCGCGGACCCGGCGTACCCGCACCGGCAGGTACTCGCCGCTGTCCGGATCGGGCCGGTTCACCACCTCGACCGACGCCTGGTACGCCCGCAGTATCGCGAGGTTCTGTTCGGTCGTCTTCGCGTCCACGACACAGACGAACCGGAGCCCGAAATACCGGCAGATCTGGGCGAGCCCGACGGCCAGGTTTCCCGAGCTCGACTCGACCACCACCGACCGGCCCGGCTGGAGTTCGCCACTGCGAATTTTCTCCAACAGCATGCTCAGCGCGGTCCGGTCCTTGACGCTGCCGCCGGGATTGAAGCGCTCCAGCTTGGCGAACACCTTGATTCGAGAATCGGGGACCAGGCGTTCGAGTTCCACCAGGGGTGTGTTCCCGACGGCCGCGAGGATGCCCTTCAGCGCGTGCGGTGAACCTTTTTCAACCTCCCCTTGAGGTTGGTCGTGGCCGCCGGTGAGAGCCGGCGTGCAGGCGCCGTGCTCTCCAGGTCGTAAAAGGTCCATTGGCACGGCTTTCCCTTCGCGGGTCAGTTACGTTCCCCGGAAACGTCACCCCAGGTGCCGTTCCCACGGTTGGCGCCGGCCTGCTTTCTCGGCTCCTAGTCATCCTGCGACCCGCGGCTATACCAGCCCCATATCGAAACTATCTTCGAAAACGAACCGGGCTCCGCCACCTGAGAAAACAGGTGACGGAGCCCGGAAAGGGTCCGATGTGGGCGGTTATTCGCGTACGCCGGCCAGCTCGACCGCGCCGGACCGGAAGGCGAGCCGGACCGGCACCACCGCACCGAGTACGGCCAGCGCGGCGCTGACCACCGTGATCACCGCGACGGTGCCCCACGGCACGCTGACCGGGGTCGCCCCGACGAGCTGCCCCAGGGCGAGCCGCAGCCCGGCCAGGTTCACCGCCGACGCCCCGACCGCGAGCAGCACCCCGACGCCGGCCACCAGCAGCGACTCGGCGGCGAAGACCCGGAGCACCTGTCGCGGGGTGGCGCCGGCCAGCCGCAGGATCGCCAGGTCCCGGAGCCGGTCCGAGGTCGCCATCACCAGCGTGTTGACGATGGCGATGAGGCAGAAGACGATCGCGATGCCGAGCACCAGCAGCATGCCCAGGGTGCTGGCCTGGCTGTTCTCGCTGCTCTCCTCGCCGAGCCAGTCCTCCGCCGCGACCGCCCGGGCACCCAGCCCGGCGGTGGCGCTGCCCAGCGCCGACCGGACGGCCGCCGGGTCGGTGCCGTCCTGCACCGAGACGTAGACCCGGCGGGCCAGGCCGGTGAAGGCGTACCTGGCGGTGCCGGCGTACTTCGTGCTCAGGTAGGCGACGTCGTTGCTGCCCGAGGTGGTGTCGAGCACCGCCACCACCCGCAGCGGCACGCTGCTGCCGTCGGCCATGAAGACCTCGACGGTCTCGCCGACCCCCACTCCCCAGTCGTCGTTGACGATGATGGTGTCGTCGCGCAGCTCGGCCGGGTTGCCCTCGTCGACAGGCAGGCTCAGGGTGCCCGACAGCGCCGCCGGGTCGACGGCCAGCGCCTCGTAGTCGGCGAGCCGGGCGTCGTCCCGGACGTACACCATGGTCGGCAGCGCGGCGACCACGTCGACGCCGGGGATGGCCCGCACCCGCTCGGTGACCGCCTCGTTGACCCCGGGCGTACCGTCCGGGGTGACCACGAAGTCGGCGGTGACCTGGTTGCGCCGGCCGCTGTCCTTGGCCCGGTCGATGGTGGCGGCGGCGCCGAGCAGCGAGATGGAGAGCCCGACGGTGAGCAGCACCGGCGCGGCGGTGGCCGCGGTGCGCCGCACCGAGGTCAGCGCGCTCTCCCGGACCAGCATCCCGGCGGCACCGCGGAGCCGGCCGAGCGGCCAGGTGATCAGTCGGGCGATCGGCTTGACCACCACCGGGGCGAGCAGCGCGAAGGCGAGGATCGGCAGCATCAGCACCCCGATGTACCGGGTCGGCACCATCACCATGCCCGGGTTCACCACCGCCACCCAGCCGATGGTGACCAGTCCGAAGGCGAGCGCGAGCAGGCCGTAGAGCCACCGGCCGGAGGTCATGGTGCGGGAGTCGACGGCGGCGTCCCGGAGCGCCTCGATCGGGCGTACGTCACCGGCCCGGCGGGACGCCGCCCAGACCCCGGCCAGCGCCACTCCCAGCCCCACGCAGAAGGCGATCAGCAGCGGCACCCAGACCGCCGGCCCGGTGGAGAACCCGACGGTGAACCACGGCGGGGCGAGCCCGAGGTCGACCATCCAGCCGGCGAGCAGCGGCGCGACGGCGAGCCCGAGGGCGCAGCCGGCGATCGCGGAGGCGAGCCCGACCACGAACGCCTCGGTGAGCACCATCCGGCGTACCTGCCGGGGCGTGGCGCCGACCGTGCGGAGCAGGGCGATCTCCCGGCGCCGCTGGGCGACCGCGAAGGCGAAGGTCGAGGCGACCAGGAAGATCGAGACGAAGCCGGCGACCACGGCGGTGATCGGCAGCAGCGTCTGGGTGTTGTCGATCGCCTCCCGGTCGGCGTTGTAGCTCGGGTCGAGCACGTTGCGCCGCTGACCGGTGAGCACCTCGGCGTCCCCGCCGACGGCCTGGCGTACCGCCTCCGGCGCCCCGTAGGCGACCAGCGCCTCGACCCGGGGCGAGAGCCGGGCCGCCTCGGCGTCGGTGAAGAAGACCGCGGACTCGAAGTCGGCCGGCGCCGTCACCCCGGCGACGGTGTAGTCGCGTGGCCCGCCGGTGGTGAAGACGGTGACCCGCTCGCCCGGCCTGGCACCGCCGCTCGGCACCACGACCTCGGTGTCGGCCTGTGGCGGCCGGCCGGCGGCCAGCGCGTACGGCGCGAACTCGGCGCTGGACCAGCCGTGCCCGACCTGGTCGTCGGGGCCGCCGGCGAGCTGGGCGTAGAAGTTGCGGACCGGTACCGTCCGGCCCAGCGCGCCGACCTCGGCGGCCAGCGCGTCGGAGATGCCCCGGGCCTGGATCAGCGAGCGGCTGCCCGGATCGTGCCGGGCCGGATCCCACTCCGGGTCGAGCGCGGCGACCACCACCGGGGCGGCGGCGAACCGCTGCGGCGCCCGCTCGGGCAGCCCCAGGGTGGCGCCGATCTCCAGCCCCATCGCGGCGATCATGCCGGCGCCCAGGGTCAGCGCGACGAAGGTACCGACGAACGCGGCCCAGCGCACCCGCAGGGTCTGCAACGCGATGCTCAGCACGCGCCGACCTCCATGCGCGTCATCCGGGCGGCGATCGTCTCCGCCGTCGGGTTGACCAGCTCACCGGCGAGCACCCCGTCGGCGAGGAAGACCACCCGGTCCGCGTTGGCGGCGGTCACCGGGTCGTGCGTGACCATCACGATGGTCTGCTGGTGCCGGTCGACCAGGCCGCGCAGCAGCGCCAGCACCTCCCGGCTGGTGCTGGTGTCCAGCGCACCGGTCGGCTCGTCGGCGAAGAGCACCGCCGGCTTCGTGACCAGGGCGCGGGCGATCGCGACCCGCTGCTGCTGACCGCCGGAGAGCTGCGCCGGCCGGTGCCCGCCCCGGTTGCCGAGCCCCACCTCGGCGAGTACCTCCGCCACCTCGGACCGGCTCGGCTTGCGGCCGGCCAGCCGCAGCGGCAGCGCCACGTTCTGCTCGGCGGTCAGCGACGGCAGCAGGTTGAAGGCCTGGAAGACGAAGCCGATCTTGTCCCGCCGGAGCAGCGTCAGCGCGGTCTCGCTCAGCCCGGTCAGGTCGGTGCCGCCGATCACCACCCGGCCGCCGGTCGGCCGGTCCAGCCCGGCCGCGCACTGTAGGAGGGTCGACTTGCCCGAGCCGGACGGCCCCATGATCGCCGTGAAGCTTCCGGCCCGCAGGTCGAGCGACACGCCTCTCAGGGCGGCCACCTCGTTCTGACCCGAACCGTACGTCTTGCTCAGCGACTCCAGCCGCACAGCCTGCTCCATAGCGAGCATCCAATCACTGATCGTTAGATCGACACATGAGATACCACCCTGAGAACCCCCGGACCGGCGACCCTGAGGTGTCCCGGGTTTCGGGCGGTTCCCCCCGGGATTCGGGTGTTCCCCGGTTCACTGCCCGGGCGAGACGCCGCCGGTACCCAACGCGAGCAGTTGTTCCAGTTGTGCGCTGTCGACAAGGGAGACCCGGTCGATCCGGCGCGTCGGGTCGGCGGTAGCCGCCTCCAGCAGCCGGCGGTAGTGCCCGGTAAGCCGCTCTATGGTCGCACCGTCGAACAAATCCGTGTTGTACCGGAAGGCACCGGTGAATGAATCCTCCGCCTGGCGCAGCTCCACGTTGAGGTCGAACTGCCCCTCCAGCTGCGGTACGTCGAACGCGGCCAGCCGAAGCCCCCGGTAGGAGATCTCCGGGCCGACGGCGGCGCCCTCCGGCACCAGCGGCAGCGGCGGGTCCAGCCGGTCCGCCGCGACCATCGTGAAAGCGATTCGGAACAGCGGCGACCGGGTGCTGCCCCGGGCCCCGCCGAGCATCCGGTCCAGCAGCGGGAACGGGTAGCCGACGTGGGCCAGTCCGGAGAGGAGTTCCCGGTGTGCCGCCGCCACCGCGTCGGCGAAGGTGGCCCCGGTGGCGAACGACGAACGCAACACCAGGGTGTTGACCAGGTAGCCGACCACCTCCCGCAGCCCCCGGCCGTGCCGGGTCGCCACCGGGCAGCCGACCGCGAAGTCGTCCTGGCCGCCGTACCGGTACAGGGTGGCCTGGAAGACCCCGAGCAGGAAGGCGAACGGGGTCACCCCGGCCGCCGAGGCCGCCGCCCGGACCCGGGCCGTCAGCTCGTCGGGGAGCCGCAGGTGGTAGGTCGCCCCGTCGAAGGTCTGCCGCTCCGGTCGGGGCCGGTCGACCGGGATCGCCCCGGCCGACACGCCGGTGCAGCGGTTCCGCCAGTACCGTTCCAGCCGCTCCCGTCGGGCCGAGTCGAGGAGTACCCGCTCCGCCTCGACGTAGTCCAGGAAGCTGCCGGTCAGCGGCGCCCAGTCCGGGGCGCCACCGGCCGCGATCCCCTGGTATCCAGCCAGCAGGTCCCGCAGCAGCAGCCACTGCGAGGTGGCGTCGCTGATGATGTGGTGGGTGACCACGACCAGGGCGGCGTCCTCGGCGGAGCGGCGCAGCAGCACCACCCGGAAGACGTCGCCGGCACCGAGCCGGAACGGCACCTCGCCGACCGACCGGGCCAGCCCGAGCAGCGCCTCGTCGGTGCGGCCCGGAACGTCCCGGACCTCCAGCCACCGGGAGCCGTCCGCCGGCCCGGCACCGGCCGGCGGAACGAACTGCCGGGGTACCCCGTCGACCTCGGCGAAGGCCGTGCCGAGCACCGGGTGCCGGGCCACCAGCGCGCCGACCGCCCGGCCCAGCGCCGCGACGTCCAGCGCGGACCGGACCCGGACCGCGAGGGTGATGTTGTACGCCGGGCTCTCCGGCGCGAGCTGGTAGAGGAACCAGAGCGCCTCCTGCCCGACCGAGAGTGGATGGCCGGGGCCGGACAGCGGACCGGCCGGCCCGGCCGCCGACTCGTCCGAGCGGATGCCCTGCACGGTCATCCCCGGGCGCCCAGCACGCCGTGCAGGTGCTTGGCGAGGGCGTTGACGCTCGGGTGGTCCCAGGCCATCGTGGGCTCCACCTCGATGTCGAACCGCTCCTCCACGTCCCCGCTCAGGGTCATCGCGTATACCGAGTCGAGGCCGATCTCGACCAGCGGGGCGTCGGCGTCGATCTCCTCGGCCGACCGTTGCAGATAGAAGGCGATCCGGCCGACCAGCCAGCTACGGATGGCGTCGACGGAGGTGTCTTGGATGGTTCCGGACATGGTGCACTCCTTTGGCGTACGGACGGAGACGGTCAGCCGGCGAGACGCCGGTTGACGAGATCGAAGCCGCGGTTGTCCTGGTACCGCTCCAGCAGCTCGACGAAGAGGTGCCGCTCCAGCCCGTCCGGTGCCGCGCCCGGGTCGAGGCCCAGCCGTCCGGCGAGCCGGGTCAGCGCGGCGAGCAGCCACGGGGTGTCCCGCAGGAACGGGTCGTCCTGGTTGTGCCGCCACACCCCGAGGCAGGCGGCGGCGGCCAGCACCGTCGTGTACCGGTCGGTCAGCTCGAAGCTGCGCCGGCCGGCGATCACGGTACGGTCCCGGGGCGGCAGGTCGGCGCAGATCTCGGCGAGTCGGTCGAGTTCGGCGGTGAAGAGCCCGCAGAGCCGGGCGAGGGCCGGCTCGGCACCCGGTTCGGCGCCGTGTTCCCGGAGCGTGCCGGCCAGGCTGTCCACCCCCCGGGCGGAGAGCCCGAGAGCGCCGAAGTCCAGCGGCGGCAACGATCCGCCGAGCCGGAACAGCTCCGGCGGCGGTGCCGGCGACGAGCGCCAGCCCTGCTGGGCCAGCCGGGGCAGTTGCGGGATGATCGTCGCCTGGCAGACCGCCGCGCTGGCGTGGGTGAGCGTCGCGGCGAGCAGGTCCCGCAGGTTCTTCTGGAAGATCGCGTACGGGCCGTCCCGCAGGTACGACCGGGCACCCAGCACCACCGAGAGCCGGTGCACCGCCTCCTGCAACATCTTCGGCACCAGGTATTTCACGGCGGCGCTGTAGACACTGGTCTGCCCCGGCAGCACGTGCAGGGCCCGGGCCACCACGGTGGCCAGACAGTCGCTGATCAGCAGGTCCAGGAAGGCGTCGACCAGGGTGGTCCGGGCGTGCGGCAGCTCGGCCACCGGCAGCCCGTACAGCCGGCGGTCGAGGGCGAACCGCAGCACCGTACGCAGTTGGGTGTCGACGATCCCGACCGCCATCCCGGGCAGTACGCCCCGGGTCACCTGGAAGGCCCGCAGCACCGTCTCCATCGCGCCGCCGGGTTCGCCGACGACCGCGTCGGCCGGCACCGGGCAGCCGTCGAACTCCAGCCCGCCGAGCAGCACCCCGCGCACCCCGGCGGTGCGGTAGCGGCGCAACTGCCGCAGGTGCTCCGCCGGCAGCGCGGCCATGTCCAGCAGCAGATGTGAGTGGCTGCGGCTGCCCGGCCGGTCGTCGGTGCGGGCGAAGAGCGTCACCGCGTCCGCCCGGCTCAGGTTGCCGACCATCTCCTTGCGACCGGTCACCAGGAAGCGGTCGCCGTCGGGCCGGGCCCGCAGCTCGGCCCGGCCGAAGTCGGTGCCGTGCGCCAGTTCGTTGTAGCCGGCCGACGCCTTCCCGTGCCGCAGCAGCAGGTCGGCCATCCAGCGCCGCTGCCGGGCGGTGCCGTCGGTCCAGACCGGGGTGGCGGCGATGAAGGTGGTGACCCCGTAGCCGACCCCGAGGGTGGTGTCCCGGCGGAACACCGCGCGCAGCACCTGGGCCAGCCGGTCGGCCCGGTCGAACCGGCCGCCGAGGGCCCGGGGCACGAACTCGGCGTTCAGCCCGTACCCGTCGAGCGCCCGCTCGCCGTCGGCGAGCAGTTCGCCGCGCTCGTCGGCGGCGAGCAGCGCCGGATAGCCGACCGGGTTCGTCGGATCGTGCGGATTCCCGAGGTACGTCTCCAGGTCCGGGTCGGCGTCGGGAGCCGGGACCGGGCCGGTGACGCGGGCGGTGTCGACGCTCATCGGGCTGCCACCTCGGAAAGCTCTGCGGCCGGCTCGGCGGAGCGCGCCGCGGGCTCGGACGTCTGCGGACCCGCCTCGGCGAGCCGGGCCGGGAGCAGGGAGAAGAGCCGGCCCTCGCGGTGCTGGGCCCGCAGGTCCGGCAGCAGCCGGTCGTAGTCCTCGCCGTCGTCGGGCTCGGAGCCGGTCCCGTCGGCCGGGCGGAGCTGCCCGATCAGCCGGTGCAGGCAGGCGCGCAGCCAGCGGGCGTCCGCCCAGAGCGGGGCGGTCGGGCCGTCGGCGAGCCAGTGCCGGTTGCGCAGCCAGAGTTGCAGGCAGGCGGCGGCGGCGAAGGCGAGCGCGTACTCGCCGGCCATCGCGAACGCCTCGGCCGGCACCTGCCGGGGCTGCGGCCGGTACGCGGCCATCCGCTCGTGCAGCCCGTCGACCAGCCCGGCCAGCGTCTCGGCCTGGCCGGCCAGCGCCTGCGGGGCGATGCCGGCGTCGACGAGTTCCAGTACCTCGGCGACGGCGACCGGCAACCGCTGCACCACGCTGCACCCGGTCCGGGAGAGCAGTGCCAGCCGGCTCCGGTCGAAGTCGGGCAGCGGCCGGGCCAGCTCGACGGTGTCGGCCAGCCCGGGGTCGACCACGCCCCGCCGGTAGCCGCGTACCAGGCCCGGGAACTGGTTGACCAGGGTGTTCAGGTTGACCAGGGTGTTGCCGTCGAAGATGCCGACGATCCGGTGGTCGCGTTCGATCTTCTGGAACAGCCCGTCGGCGTGGTCGGCGGTGAGCAGGGCGCGGGCCCCGAGCACCTGGCCCAGCCTCGGGATGGTCCGGTCCATCATCGTCGGCACCAGGTATTTGGCGACCGCCGAGGTGACGCTCAGCTCGCCGGGGGTGGCGTGGATGCCGCGCGCGGTCAGCATGCTGGTGGCCTCGCCGATCAGCAGGTCGACGTACGCCTCGGTGAGGGTGCGGTTCGCGTGCGGCAGGTCGACCAGCGGCCGGTCGTAGAGCCGGTGCGCGGTGGCGAAGTCGAGGACCAGCCGCAGCGCCTGGTCGGCCAGGCCGAGCGACATCGCCGCGCACATGGTGCGGGTGAGCTGGACGCTCTTCAGCACGATCTCCGGGCCGGCGCCGGTCGAGCCGACCAGTGCGTCGGCCGGCACCTCGGCGCCGGTGAAGGCGATCCCGCTGATGTCCGCCCCGCGTACCCCGTGGGTGCGCTCCTTGGGCAGGCAGCGGAAGGTGCCGGGGGCGAGCCGCCGCTTGTCCACCATCAACAGGCTGAAGCCCCGGGTGCCGCCGGCCGGTTCGGTCCGGGCGAGTACGCAGACCACGTCCCCCCGGCTGGCGTTGTTGATCAGCCACTTCTCGCCGTCGACCCGGTAGCCGTCCCCGGTCGGCACCGCCGACACCTCACCGGCGAGCAGGTCGCTGCCGTGCTCCCGCTCGGTCAGCGCCAGCGAGATCACGCTGCCGGCGAGCACCTCGGCACCGACCCGGCGGGCCTGCTCCGGGGTGGCGCCGACCCAGGCCGAGACGGCACCGAGGTAGGTCTTGCCGTGCCCGATCGCGACGGTCAGGTCCCGGCGGGCCAGGATCCGTACCGCGTGCAGCAGCTCCTCGTAGTCGCGCAGCTCGCCGCCGAACTCGGCCGGCACGTACCAGCGGGGCAGGCCGAGCCGGTCCAGCTCGGCGCAGATCTCGGCCGGGAACTCCTCCCGGGCGTCCAGCGCGACGCAGCGGGCGAACGAGGCCGGCCGGTCCGGGTCGTGCGGGTCGCCGAGGCCGTGGTCGAGATGCTCGGCGAGGGCGAAGGCCGGATAGCGCATCCCGGTCACCCCCGCCCGGCCGGCACCGGCTGCGCGGCCCGCCCGGCCCGGTAGCGGTCCCGGACCTCCGGATCGAGATCCTCGTACGTCGCGTCCAGCACGCCGGAGACGAAGAGTTCCCGCATCATGGTGCGCTGGATCTTTCCGCTGGTGGTACGCCGGACCTGACCGACCCGGACGAAGACGACGTTCGCCACCCGGAGCCCGAGGATCCGGCTCAGCGTCGACTTGACCGCAGCGGCCAGCCCGGCGATCTCGGCGGCGTCCCGGGCCCGGGTGCGCAGCTCCTGGACCACCACGATCTCCTCCCGGGGCGCCGGCACCGAGAAGACCGCGCAGGGCAGCCCGGCGAACGCCTCGGCGACCTCCCGGACCTCCCGCTCCACGTCGTGCGGGTAGAGGTTGCGGCCGTGCACGATCATCATTTCCTTGATCCGGCCGGTGACGTACAGCTCGCCGTCGTCGAGGGTGCCGAGGTCACCGGTACGCAGGAAGCCGCCGTCGCCGTCCGCGGTCACCGCGCCGAAGGCCCGCCGGGTCGCCTCCGGGTCCCCCCAGTAGCCCCGGGTCACGCTGCCGCCCCGGATCCACACCTCGCCGACCCGGCCGTCCGGCAGCACCGTGGAGGTGCCGGGGTCGATGATCCGTACGTCCAGCGCGTTGACCCGGCCGCTGCCGACCAGGGCCAGCCCGGAGGGCGTACCGGCGGGCAGCGGGGTGAAGACGTCCCGGGCCAGCTCGGCGGGGTCGACGTACGCCGTCACCGGGGCACCGGCCGGGCGGGCCCCGGTGACGCAGAGCGTCGCCTCGGCCAGCCCGTACGTCGGCAGGAACGACTCGTAGCGGAAACCGGCCGGGGCGAACCGGGCGGCGAACCGCTCCAGGGTGGCCGGGTCGATCGGCTCGGCGCCGTTGCAGGCGTACCGCCAGCGGGACAGGTCCAGCGCGGCGACCTGCTCGTCGGTGAGCAGCCGGGCGCAGAGGTCGTACGCGAAGTTCGGCGCGCAGGCCACCTCGGCGCCGTACCGATCGATCGCCTCCAGCCACAGCTGCGGCCGCTTGAGGAAGTCGTTGGGCCGGATCAGCACGGCGGTGCTGCCGAGATAGAGCGGCGCGATCAGCATCGCGATCAGGCCCATGTCGTGATAGAGCGGCAGCCAGCTACAGAACCGGGTCTGGTCGGTCCAGCCGAGGGTGCGGTGCACCGAGCCGATGTTGTGCAGCACGTTGCCGTGGGTGACCATCACGCCCTTCGGGTCGCTGGTCGAGCCCGAGGTGTACTGGAGGAACGCGATGTCGTCGGGGCGGGCCGGATAGGGCCGCCACCGGTCGTCGGTCGCCGGCCCGGCGGCGTCGGTCGGTCCGGCCGACCCCGCGCCGTCGGTCGGGTCCGCCGCGCCGCCGCCCCCACCCGGGGCGTCCAGGTCGGTCGCCGCGAAGGCCAGGTGGTCCAGTCCCTCCTGGAGCATCCAGTCGTCGACCGCGCCCAGGTTTGCCGGATCGGTCAGCACCACCGCCACGTCCGCGTTCCGGGCGATCGCGCTGGTCCGGTCGGCGTGGTGCCGGTAGTTCGCCGGCAGCGGCACCGGCACCGGGATCACGCCCGCGTAGAGGCAGCCGAGGAAGCCGGCCACGAACTCCAACCCGGTCGGATACAGCAGCAGCGCGCGGTCACCCGGCCGGCACCGCCGGCCCAGCCAGGCCGCCGTCGACCGGGCCGCCCGGTCGAGTTCGGCGTACGTCAGGGACGTCTCGACGAACCGCTCCCCCGCACCACGGCAGAACACCACCGCCTGCCGTTCCGGCGATCCGGCCACGTTGTGCCGGACCGCCTCGACGATGCTTCCCTTGGACACGTTTGTTTCCCCGGCTTCTCCGCACGGCGTCCACCGCGCCATCGGCGTTTCCGTGGCAGACCGTACGATCGACGTCCATATTCGGGCTATATCAACGGGCTCAGCCGCAGCCGCCGGCATGCCCCTCGTCGGTCCGGCCCGGCGTACCCACCAGCACCGGCTCCGGTGCCGCCCCCTCACCGTTCCCCGGCACCTGCGGCGGCTCGGCGGGACGGGGCTTCGCGGGACGGCGCTTGGCGGCGACCGAGGCGGCGAACGCGGCCAGCCGGTCCACCCCCCAGAACCGGTCGAAGCCGTGTACGAAGAACGGCACCCCGAACACGCCGTCGCGGTAGATGTCGAGCAGCGCCCCGACGCCCTGGCGACGTACCTCCGGATCGTCCGCCGCCCCGGAGACCTCGGCCGGGTCGAGCCCCAGCTCGGCGGCGATCTCGGCGACCGTGGACCGGTCGCAGATGTTCCGACCCTCCTCCCACCTGGCCCGGTACGCCCGTTCCAGGTAGGCCGGTCCGGCACCGTGCCGCGCCGCCACCAGGTAGCCGAGGTGCGGGATCTCCCAGACCGGCTCCCGGTCGACCGGCCAGCTGAACGTCAGCCCGCGCTCGGCGGTGAGCCGCCGGACGTCCTGGAGCACGTAGAGGTGCTTGGCCCGGGACATCGCGGTGTAGACGAACTCGCCGCCGGCCTCGGCGAGCAGCCGCGAACTCTGCTCGTCCGGCTCCCAGAACGGCACCCAGTCCAACTCGGACACCAGCTCCGGATACCGCTGGTGCAGGTCCCGGTAGGCGAGCCAGGAGTACGGGCTGCGCAGGCTGAAGTAGAACCGTGGGGTGCGGCGCACCGCCATGGGAAACTCCTCGGGTGCTTCGGGGCGGGCGCGCTACAGCGCGATGCCGCCGTCGACTTGGAAGACCTGGCCGGTGACGTAGGAGGCCCGGTCCGAGACGAGGAAGCCGACCAGGTCGGCGGTCTCCTCCGCCCGGCCGAACCGGCCCAGCGGGATCCGGCCCAGCATCTCCTTGGTGACCGCCGGCGGCAGCCCCGCGGTCATGTCGGTCTCGATGAAGCCGGGTGCGACGACGTTGGCGCGGATGCCGTACCGGCCCATCTCCTTGGCCAGCGCCTTGGTGAAGCCGATGATCCCGGCCTTGGACGCCGAGTAGTTGGTCTGCCCGGCGTTGCCGGCCACCCCGGCCACCGAGGAGAGCGTCACCACCGCGCCGCGCCGCCGCTTCATCATCGCGAAGACCGCGGACCGGCACACCGTGTAGGTGCCGTCCAGGTTGGTCCGCAGCACGCTGTGCCACTCGTCCTCGCCCATCAGCACCAGCGGCCGGTCCCGGGTCACCCCGGCGACGGTCACCACCGCGTCGATCGGGCCCAGCTCGTCCTCGGTGGCGGAGACGAAGTCGCGTACCTGCGCCAGGTCCACCACGTCGACCTGCCGGGTCAGTACCCGGGCCCCGGCCTCGCGGGCCGCCTTGGCCGCCAGTTCCGCCGCCTCCGCGTTGGCCTGGAAGCAGAAGGCCACGTCGAAGCCGTCGGCGGCCAGTCGGCTCACCACCGCCCGGCCGATGCCCCGGGATCCGCCGCTGACCAGCGCGACCCGTCGCTCGTTCTCGCTCATGTCGCTCCTCACACCCCGACCGGGGTCGGGCCGGCCGGGCGCAGCGCGTCCAGCGGGCGCAGGGTCTGCACGAACTGGCCGAGCCGCATCACCGGCTCGCCGCCGACCACGGTCTCGCCCTCGAGGATCACCGTCTCGCCGATGACCTTGACCAGCCGGACCCGGTGTTCGAGGACGTCCCCGGGGTAGACCGGGTTGCCGAAGGTGACGTTGCTGATCGACCCGGCCAGCACCACCTTCCCGGCCAGCACGTCCGGGTTGGGGGTCTCCCAGCTCGCCAGCAGCACCGCCGCCTGGGCCCAGGACTCGACGATCAACGTCCCCGGGTACGCGTAGTCGCGGTCCACGGACGTCTCGTCGAGCAGTTCGTAGCAGGCCTCGCTACAGGTCACCGCCTTGAGCGCGGCCAGCCGCTCACCCGGCACCAGCTCGACCACCCGGTCGAGCAGCAGGATCGGATACCGCTGGGGTATCACCTTCCTGATCCCGGCAACCCCGATCATCGGTTCTCCTCGAAGCGGTAGCGCAGGCGCAGGTCGGCGGCCGGACCGCGCCCCGTGTTGATCTTGGCTGTGCAGCGCAGTTCCGGCCCGGCCCAGGAGAACTTCGCCTCGATCCGCAGTTCGTCGCCGGGCGCGACCGGGCTGAGGAAACGGCACCGGTCCATCGCGGCCAGCTCGGGGCGGCGACCCTCGCCCAGCGCCGCCCGTACGGTCTGGCCGACCAGTTCGACCACGTACACCCCGGGCAGCACCGGAAAGCCCGGGAAGTGCCCGGTGAAGACCGGGTCGCCGGGATCCACCTTCGCGGTCGAGACCGCCGAGGAGTCGTCGGCCTCGACCAGTTCCACCAGGTCCGCCAGGGGCGCGCAGCGCGGCGTCACGAGCCGCCCCGCAGCTTGCCGTCGAGGAGCTGGTAGGTGCTGTCCAGCGTGCTGACCGCGATCAGCTCGCTCTCCTCCATCTTGACGCCGTACCGCTTCTCCAGCCGGACGGTGATCTCCAGGGCCATCAGGGAGTCCACCTCCAGGTCGTTGACGAAGTGCGCGTCGTCGGTGACGTCGGAGAGGTCGACGTCGATGGTGTCGGCGATGAGCTGCCGGAGGTCTTCCTTGTCGAGCCTCGTGGTGAGCTGGTCAGACATGACTTTCCGTCCTTTCGGTGTGGATCTCGTGGTCCTCGGAGTGGGCGTCCTCGCCCGGGGATGGCTCGGCGAGCACGGACTCGACGACGCCGAGCTGGTAGTCGCCGGAGCGGAAGCCGGGATGGCGCAGCAGCCGGCGGTGGAAGCCGACGTTCGTGGTCACCCCCGCCGACCGGTACTCGGCCAGCGCCCGGTCCAGCCGGCGCAGCGCCTCCTCCCGGGTGGCGCCGTGCGTGACGACCTTGGCCAGCAGCGAGTCGTAGAACGGCGGTACGACGTAGCCGTCGTAGAGGTGGCTGTCCACCCGTACGCCGGGACCGGCCGGCATCCGCAGCCCGTGCAGCCGGCCGGTCGAACCGGCCCAGTCCCGGTCGACGTCCTCGGCGTTGATCCGCGCCTCGATCGAGTGCCCCTCGAACCGGACGTCGGACTGGGTCAGGTCCAGCCGTTCCCCGGCGGCGATCCGGATCATCCAGGCGACGATGTCGATCCCGGTACGTACCTCGGTGATCGGGTGCTCGACCTGGAGCCGGGTGTTCATCTCCATGAAGTACGCCGCACCGTCCGGCGCGACCAGGAACTCGAAGGTGCCGGCGCTGACGTAGCCGATGTCCCGGGCCCCGGCCACCGCCGCCGCGCAGAGCCGCTCCCGCAGCCCCGGGTCCAGCGCCGGGGACGGGGACTCCTCGACCAGCTTCTGGTGCCGGCGCTGGACCGAGCAGTCCCGCTCGCCGAGGTGCAGCACGGTGCCGTGCGCGTCGGCGAGTATCTGCACCTCGATGTGCCGGGCGGCCGGCAGGTAGCGCTCCAGGTAGACCCGGTCGTCGCCGAAGAGGGTCCGCGCGGCGGACCGGGTCGTCTCGTACGCCAGCGGCAGGTCCTCGGCCTGGTGCACCACCGCGATGCCCCGGCCACCGCCGCCGGCCACCGCCTTGACGATGAGCGGGAAGCCGATCTCGGCGCCGACCGTCACCGCGTCGCCGAGCGAGTCGACGGTGCCGTCCGAGCCGGGCAACACCGGTACCCCGGCGGCCCGCATCGCCGCCCGGGCGGCCACCTTGTCGCCCATCAGCGCGATGTGCTCGGCGGCCGGGCCGACGAAGGTGAGCCCGACGTTGCGGCAGGAGGCGGCGAAGACCGGGTCCTCGGAGACGAAGCCGCAGCCCGGGTGCACCGCGTCGGCGCCGGACTTGGCGGCGGCGTAGAGGATCGCCGGGATGTTGGTGTAGCTGCGGGCGACCGGGCCCGGTCCGATGTGCACCGCCTGGTCGGCGAGCTGCACCGCCAGGCTGTCCCGGTCGGCGGAGGAGTAGACCTGCACGCTCTCCAGGCCGAGGTCGCGGCAGGCGCGGATGATCCGGACGGCGATCTCGCCCCGGTTGCAGATGAGTACCCGGTTGACCATCGTCGGCACCTCAGCCCGGCTCGATGCTGAGCAGCGGCTGCTCGTACTCGACGACCTCGCCGTCGGTGACGTGCACGGCCCGGACGATCCCGGCCCGGTCGGTGAGGACCGGGTTCATCATCTTCATCGCCTCCACGATCGCGACCTGGTCGCCGGCCTCGACCCGCTGGCCGATCTCGGCGAAGGGCGGCTGGTCCGGGCCGGGAGACCGGTAGAAGACCCCCATCAGCGGTGCCGTCACCGGCACGGTGCCGGCCGCCGGGGCGACCGCCGTGGCGACGGCGGCCACGGCCGCGCCCGGTACCGCCGCCACGGCCGCGCCGGGCACTGCGGAGAGCGCCGCGCCGGTCACCGCCGGGTCGCCGGTGACGGTGACGACCGCCTCCCGGCCCGGCTCGGCGCCCTCGACCTCGATCTGGACGTCGGCCACCCGCACCCGGACCCGCCGGATCGCCGGGTCCCGGACCAGTTCCGCCACCTCGGCGGCGGCCCGTACCGCCCCGCGCAACGCGGCGTCGCCCGGCCCGGCACCGGCCGGCACCGCCGCTCCAGCGGAGTGCGCTCCGCCGCCGTTCGCGGCCGTCGGCCCGGTGCCGTTCGCGGTCACCGGGCCGGTGCCGTTGGCCGCCCGGGCGGCGGTCGATTCGCGGACCTGCTCAGACATGCGCGCCTTCCTTCCAGGGTTCCGCCACCGGGCTGCCGGTGGCGGTGCCGTCCGGGGCCAGCACGCCGTAGCCGCGCAGCCGGCGGTAGCGGGCGGCCAGCAGTTCCTCGACCGGGACCCCGGCGAGCTGGCGCAGCAGCCGGCCGACCGCCTCGGCGACGAGTCCGGCGGCCCGCTCCGGGTCGCCGGGCGGCTCCGGCAGGATCTCGTCGACCACACCGAGCCGGCCGAGGTCCTCGGCGCGCAGCCGCAGCGCCCGGGCGGCCACCGGGGCCTGCCCGGCGTCGCCGAAGAGGATCACGGCGCAGCCCTCCGGGCTGATCACCGAGAAGACGCCGTTCTCCTGGATCAGCAGCCGGTCCGCGACCGCCAGCGCCAGGGCGCCGCCGCTGCCGCCCTCGCCGGTGATCACCGCGACCACCGGGGTACGCAGCCCCGCCGCCAGCGCCAGCGTCTCGGCGATCGCGGCGCTCTGGTTGCCCTCCTCGGCGGCGAGTCCGGGGTACGCCCCAGGGGTGTCCACCAGGGTCACCACCGGTACGCCCCAGCGCTGCGCCAGCTCGAAGAGCCGCATCACCTTGCGGTAGCCCGCCGGGTGCGGCATGCCGAAGTTGTTCGCCACGTTCTCCCTGGTGTCCCGCCCCTTGGCATGCCCGACCACCACCACCGGGCTGCCGTCCAGCCGGGCCAGCCCGCCGACGATCGCGGAGTCGTCCCGTTCCCAGCGGTCACCGTGCAGCTCGACGAAGTCGCCGAAGATCCGCTCGATGTGCTGCCGCACCGTCGGCCGGTCGGCGGCCCGGGCCCGGCCCACCGCCGTCCAGGCGTCCACCGCGCGCTCCGGCCGGTCGTCGTGGCCCGGGGCACGGGACGGCCGGCGAGCGGCGGTCGCCACCGGGCTCCCGGCCGAGGTGCCGGCCGCCGCCGCGCAGAAGCCGACCAGCCGGGCCAGTACGCCCCGCAGTTCCTGACGGCGTACCACCAGGTCGACGTGGCCGTGCTCGTGCAGGAAGCGTGCGGTCTGGAAGCCCGCCGGCAGTGGCTGCCGGATGGTCTGCTCGATCACCCGGGGCCCGGCGAAACCGGCCCGGGTCCCCTCCTCGGCGATGATCACGTCGCCGAGGCTGGCGAAGGAGGCGGCCACCCCGCCGTACACCGGGTCGGTGAGCACGCTGACGTAGGGCACCCCGGCGTCCCGGAGCAGCCGGATCGCGGCGGCGGTCTTGGCCATCTGCAACAGCGAGAGCACGCCCTCCTGCATCCGGGCGCCACCGGAGGCGCTGACCGCGACCAGTGGTACCCCGTGGTCCAGCGCCGTCTCGGCGGCCCGGGCGACCTTCTCGCCGACGACCGAGCCCATGCTGCCGCCGAGGAAGGCGAAGTCGAGCACCACCAGCGCGACCCGGTGCCCGCCGATGGTCGCCATCCCCAGCACGGCGCCGTCGGCCCGGCCGGTCCTGGCCCGGGCCCGGGCCAGCCGCTGCGGGTACGGCATCCGGTCGGTGAACTCCAGCGGGTCGGCGGCGGTGAGGTCGGCGTCGTGCTCGACGAAGCTGTCCGGGTCGACCAGCAGCGCGATCCGGTCGTCGGCGCGCAGCGGCAGGTGGTGACCGCACTCGGGGCAGGTGTGCAGGGCCCGGGCGAGCCGGTCCCGGTGCAGCAGCGCCGCGCAGCGCGGGCACGGCTGCCACACGCCGTCCGGCAGCCCGTTGATCAGGTCCAGTGTGGAGGCTCCCACGACTCAGCCCACCGCGCCGAGCAGGGTGGCGCCGACCTGGCCGTCCCGGTCCACCCCGGTGACCAGCGCGATGCCGTCGGGACGGTCGGTGAGTTCGGCGAGCGCACCGGCGAGTTGGAACGCCGACGAGGCCGCCGAGGTGTCGCCGAGCAGCGCCCGGCAGTGCACCCGGGTCGGCCGGGCCGCACCGAGCACGTCGGCCAGCGCGGCCTCCTCCTGCGCGCCGAACTCGTCACCGCTGTCCGAGGCGGCCAGCACCGTCACGTCCGCCGGGCTCAGGCCGGCTCCGGCCAGCGCCTCCGCGACGGCCCGGGCCAGCACGGTACGCACCGCCGACGGGTCGGCGAAGGCGAGGAACCGGGAGCCCCGGACCGCCGCCAGCGGCTGGCGCTGCTGCCGGACCGCACTGGAGTACGACTCCAGCAGGAAGATCGCGCACCCCTCGCCGAGCGGCGTCGTACCGTCGGCCGGGGCGGCGCCGTCCCGGGACCGGGCGTGCCACTCCAGCCAGCCGCGCGACACCGAGTACTCCTCGACCGCGCCGCAGAGCACCGGCTCGGAGTGGCCGCACCGGTGCAGCCGTACCGCGTAGTTCAGCGCCAGCAGGCCGGTCAGCGAGCCGCCCGCGATGGTGGTGTTCGGGCCCTTCAGCCCGTACCAGATCGCGCTCTGCCCGGCGGCACGGTTCATCACCGTGTTCGGGAAGCGCGCCGGGTCGACGTGGAACGGCTTCGCCCCGGTCAGCGACTCCCGGGTGAAGTCCATGATGCTCTGCACGCTGCCGGAGTTGGTGCCCAGCACCAGGCCGAGCCGTTCGGGCTCGCCGAGCCGCTCCCGGCCGTACCGGTCGAGCAGCATCCCGACGGTGGCCACGGCGATCCCGGTGGCCCGGTCCATCGACCGGGTGCCCTTCTTGCCGAGCACCTCGGCGACGTCGAAGCCGGGGATCAGCCCGGCCCGCTCGTACGGTCCGGGCCAGACCTCCCGGTCCAGCGCGGTCACCGCGGCGGCCCCGGCCCGCAGGCCGGCGGTGAACCGCTCGGCGCCGAGCCCGAATGCCGACGCGGCCGACCAGCCGGAGAGCACCAGTTCGTCCGAGGCGATGGTGGTGACGGTCATCTCTCTCCCTCTCAGACCGCGACCGGCGCCGCGACCGGCGCCCCGCTCGGCTCGGGCGTGACGTCCGGCTCGACGGCCTCGGCGTGCCGGGGACTCCAGGCCGGAATTCCGGCGATGTTCTCGGCCCCGTCGACCCCGATCGTGTTGCCGGTGATCCAGGACGAGTCGGTACGGGACAGCAGCAGGATCGCCTCGGCCACGTCCTCCGGCTGGGTCAGCCGGCCGTGCGGGTTGGTGGCGCCGGCCTGGGCGACGAACTGGGTGTGCTCCGGGATCCGCTCCAGCGCCGGGGTGACGGTGACTCCGGCGCAGAGCGCGTTCACGGCGACGCCGTACCTGGCGAGTTCGCAGGCGAGCTGCCGGACGTGCGACTCCAGCGCACACTTGGCGGCCGACACCGCGCCGTAGCTCGGCATCACCGAGGTGGCGCCGGAGCTGGTCATCGCGTAGACCTTGGCGCCCCGGTGCAGCAGCTTCGCCGCCATCAGGTCCTGCACCCAGTAGACGAGGCTGTGCGCCATCACGTCGACGGTCATCTCCATCTGCCGCTGGCCCAGCGTCCGGTCCCAGCCGGCGCGCGGCAGGTACGGCAGCAGCGAGCCGAACGCCAGCGAGTGCATCACGACGTGCAGCCCGCGCGGCCCGGTCAGCTCGGCGATGGTGGGCAGCAGCTGCTCCCGGGTGGACCGGCTGGACGCGTTGACGTTGAAGAAATGCGCCTCGACCCCGTACCCGCGCAGTTCCGCTTCGAGCTCCCTGGCCGCCTGGGCCCGCTCGCCCATGTCCAGGTGCACCCCGATGACGTTGCCGCCCTCCCGGGCCAGCGCCAGCGCGGTCGCCCGCCCCATGCCGCTGGACGCGCCCAGCAGCAGACTCCACGTGCCTTCCAGGGGAATCAGCATCCCGCGCTCCTTTGTGTCGATCCGGCGGTACGCCAGATCCGGACCATCGCCACGTTTCCGGTGCCGGCCGCGGTGACCAGCAGGCTGTCCCCGTCGGCGGCACGCAGCCGGTCGGCCAGCCGGAGCATCGGGGTGAGGCTGCCGGCGGCGGGCGGGCCCGCGTCGCGCACCGGGCCGACGGCGGCCGGCACCGCCCCGGCCACCAGCTCGCTGACCGGCGAGTCGTCCAGCACGGCGTGCACCGGGACCTGGTCGGCGCCGAGGCTGTGCGCCGCCTCCCGGAGCACGGCCACGGCCCGCTCCCGGGCCGCCCCGGCGGCGAGCCCGTGCGGCGGCAGCAGCAGGGTGCGGACCGCGCACCGGCCGTAGCCGGTGGCGCCGCGCGCCGCCGCCCGCTCCGGCGGCTCCAGCACCAGCACCACCGCGCCCTCCTCCGGTGCCGCCGCCTCGGGTGCCGGCACCGCCTGCTCCATCGCACCGGCGAGCAGCAGGTCGGCGCGGCCGGCCGCGAAGGCCCGCGCCCCGACCTGCACCGACTCCAGGCCGGCGACGAGCGGCGAGATCAGGGTCAGGCTGATCCCGGTGAACCCGTGCTCCATCGACAGCCGGCTGGTCAGCACGTTGACCGCGCCGTACGGGGCGGTGACCGGGCTCAGCTCGCTGGCGTGCTCGGCGATCACGGTGCGGTCCTGCTCGTCGTGCAGCGCCGCCGCACCGTTGTTGGTGCCGATCACCACGCCCCGGTCCTGCTCGGCGGCACCGGTGAGGCAGTCTCCGGCGTCGTCGAGGGCCTGCCGCCCGGCGACCAGCAGGTACTGGCAGGCCGCCGGCAGGTACTTGTAGCCGCGCCGCCCGAGCTGGGTGCGTACGTCGAACCAGGCGCCGTCGGCCGCCGGCCGCTCCACCGGCGGCGCGCAGACGCCGATCCCGGTGACCACGACCTGGCCGGCGGGCGGCATCCGGCCGGCCACCCGGCCGACCGACGGCAGCGGAGCCCACGCCTGCTCAAGCGTGGCGTTCCGGGTCGGCCCGGCGACCGGGGAGAACCCGGCCGGGAGACTGTCGAGCTGCCCCGGCGGTGCGCCCACCCCGGGCGGCCGGCCGGCCACCCCGACACCGTCCCGGCTCATCCGCCGGCCCCCGCGAGCACCAGCGACACGTTGTTGCCGCCGAAGGCGTACCCGTTGACCATGATCCGGTCCGACCCGAGCGGGGTGACCATGCCCTGCGGCAGCCAGACCCGGCACTCCGGGTCCTGCTCGGCGATCGGCACGTTCGGCGGCACGGTCCGGTGCCGCAGGATCAGCGCCGCCGCCACCGCCGCGACCGCGGCCGCCGCCCCGCCGGTGTGCCCGATCAGCGCCTTGAGGCTGTAGAGCGGCACGTCGGCGCCGAGCACCTCGTTGAGGGCCCGGCTCTCCACCACGTCGTTGAGCTGGGTACCGGTGCCGTGCGGCAGGACGCAGCCGATCCGTTGGTCGGCACCGGTGGAGTCCAGCGCCGCCCGCATCGCCCGGACGATCTGGGTCCCCTCCGGCTCCGGCGCGGTCAGGTGGTAGGCGTCGCAGGTCCAGCCGGAGCCCTCCACCACGGCCTGCACGGTGGCGCCCCGGGCCCGGGCGTGCTCCGCCGACTCGACCACCAGGACGCCGGCGGCCTCGCCGAACGACGTACCCCGGCGGTTCAGGTCGAAGGGGCGGCACCGGACCGGGTCCACCGCGCCCATCCGGTTGAAGCAGGCCAGCATCACCCGGCTGTACGCGTCCGCGCCGACCGTCAGCACCACGTCCGCCTCGCCGGAGCGGACCAGGTCGGCGGCGGCGCCGAGGGCGAAGCCGCCGGCCGCGCAGGCGTTGCTGATCGTGGTCACGACGCTCAGCGGCCCGAGCCGGTCGGCGACCGCCGAGGCGACCCCGACCTCGGTGGTGAACCGGGCGGCCGGCTTGCCGCCGTCCGC
Organism: Plantactinospora sp. BB1; assembly: GCF_003030385.1. Classification (NCBI taxonomy): domain Bacteria; kingdom Bacillati; phylum Actinomycetota; class Actinomycetes; order Micromonosporales; family Micromonosporaceae; genus Plantactinospora; species Plantactinospora sp. BB1. The sequence continues at coordinate 1,433,043 of NZ_CP028159.1, forward strand.
CCGCCACTGCTCGTGCAGGCTCGCGTCACCCATGCAGGTGCCCAGGGCCAGGCCGATCCGGGACCCCGCCGTCGCCGGCCCGTCCAGCGGCAGGCCGGCGTCGGCGATGGCCTCGTCGATCGCGGTCAGCGCCAGCCGGGACGTCCGGGCGAGCGCCTGCGACTGCGCCGGCAGGTCGGCGTCGGGGACACCCTGCACCGCCGGCACGTCCATGTTCGCGTACGGGTCCGGCACGGGACCCGGGTCGGTAACCGGTGCCGCCATCATCGCGTCCCAGAGGGCGCGCGTACCACTGCCGTGGCACGTGACGACACCGAGGCCGGTGATGGCGACGCCGGTCATCGACGCGTACTCGGAGCAGCCGGCGTGCCTTCCAGCGCGCTGGCGAGACGGTCGTCGAAGTCCACCAGGCTCCAGTCGCGGCGGTTCTCGATCACCGCGTACCCGTGGGTGATCTTCCCCGTGGCGGTCGGCACCAGGATGCCGTCCCGGAGCACGTAGCAGTCCATCCGCGAGGTGTAGGTGAGCCGCTTGAAGACGTTCTCGACGGTGAAGACGGTGTAGAGGTCCTCCTCCATCCGCGCCTCGTCCAGGATGGTGATCCGGGAGTGCGGCACCACCGGGATCCAGTCCTGCTCGTCCAGCAGCCGCTTGATCGAGACGTTCCGGTCGGCCAGGAAGAGGTCGACGACCTCCTCCATCTGCCGCAGGTAGCCGGACATCTGCATCCGCTCGGTGAAGTGGCAGTAGAAGTACGGGATCCGCCACTTCCAGGCGTACGCGTTGCGCCCGGCGGTGAGCCCGGCCAGCAGGTCGCCCTCGGGCGCCGGACCGGAGGCGGCCGGCCGGGTCACCTTGACCGGCGACTGCCCCAGCCGGGACACCGTGTACGGGGCCAGCTCGGCCGGCACCTGCTGCACCGGGTGCCCGTGCGGGTCGAGGCGCAGCTCCACCCGGACCTTGGCGGTGACCGCCTTGATCGGCGGTGCGCCGTTGACCGAGATCTCCACCGCGAAGGCGAGCGCGTCGCCGGGCAGCGGCCGGACCTCGGCGGTCGCCACGTCGTCGATGTGGAAGGCGTGGGTGATCCGGCTGTCGATGTCGACGATGTCGACGCAGAGGCCGTGCCGCTCGTAGAGCCCGCCGGGCGCGAAGCCGCGCTGCCGCAGGTGGTCGAGGACGGCCTCCTCGACCAGGTAGTTGACGTGCTTGAAGCCGATCCAGGTGCAGATGTTGGACCCCTCGTACCGGGGCCGCAGCTCCACACGGGTCACGCCGTCCGCGGCTGGTTCGGAGACGGGACGGGGTGCCAGGGTCGTCGAGTTCACGTGCGCTCCAGGTGTGTGTCGAGGATCGGTTCCGGGCTTGTGTCGGGGGGCGACAGCGGGTGGGCGAAGTCCGCCACCAGGGCGGCGAACCGGTCGGGGTGCTCGGCCATCGCGAAGTGGCCGCAGTCGGCGAGCAGGGCGTACCGGCCGGCGGGTGCGGCGTCGGCCAGCGCCCGCCCGTCGCCGGGCCGGGCGGCGAAGTCGCCGTCGCCGGAGATCACCAGCAGCGGCAGCGCCAGGTCGGCGACGGGCAGGAACGGGGTACGCAGGTAGGCGTCGAAGAAGCGCATCCAGCCGTACGGGCCGATCCGCTCCCGAACCCGCTCGCCCATCGCGACGCGTACCTCGGCGGGCAGCCCGGCCGGGGCACTGACCCGGATCCCCTCTTCGAGGATCCGGTGGAAGTGGTTGAGATAGAAGTCGATCGCCGCCCAGTCGAAGTCGTCGGCGGCCGGTCGGTAGAAGGGCGAGACCAGCACCACCGCCCGGGGCAGCGGCACCGCGCCCGTGACCGCCGGAGCCATCGCCATCGCCGGCCGGATGGTCTCCGGCTCCGCCGGCCCGCCGACCCGGCCGGCCCGGCCGAGCAGCTCCAGCAGGGTGTTCGCGGCGAACGAGTGCGCGACCACCAGGTCCGCGCCGCCGGGGACGGCGGCCAGCGCCTGCGCCGCCGCGCCGGTGGCGTCGGCCCGGTGGCTCCAGCCGGTGTCGCCGGCGCTCGCCCAGGGCAGCTCGGCGTCCCACAGCTCCAGCCAGGCCGGTGCCCGCGACTCGAAGCGGTCCCAGATGGCCCGGCTGCTGGCGAGGCCGTGCAGCAGCAGGGTACGCACCGGTCGGGTGCCGGCACCGGGCCGCCGGCACCGGACCGGTACCCCGGTCCCGTGCGGCAGGGCGCGGTCCGGTCTCGGCGGCGCGGAGGTGCTCATCGCCGCTCTCCCCCGGCGGTCAGCAGCAGCGCGGCCGCCGCGTCCGAACCGTCGCCGTCGGCGGTGGCGAGTACGGCACCCCGGTCGTGCCCGTTCAGCCAGGCGGTACCGGCGACGCACTGGAGCACGCCGAGCGCCCCCGAGCAGTGCCCGTGGTACGCGGTCAGGTCGTGGCTGGTCTGCTCGGTCATCCCGGTCGGTCCACCCGCCCCGGCCCCGAACCACATGTCCACCGGACGCGGGTCGGTACGCCGGATCGCGGCCACCGCCGCCGGCTGATCCGCCTTGCGGGCGTACGGGCCGAGTTCGGCGAGCGCCTCGACGCCCCGGTCCCGGACCGCCGTCGCCGACTCCAGCACCAGCGCCGCGGCGCCGTCGAAGAGCCGGAGGTCGTCGTCGTCCTTGCTCCGGCCGCCGCTGACCAGGTGCCGGACCGGCGCGTTCGCCGGCTCGACTCCGACCACCAGCACCCGGTCGACCCGGCCGGCCAGCACGAGCAGCCGACCCCAGTTGACCGCGTCCAGTCCGGAGGTCGCCCCGTTGCACATGGTCAGGTTGGCGCCGCGCAGCCGGAACCAGATCGCCAGCCAGGACGCGATCACGTTGCTCGCGGTGGCCGGCAGGTTCATCGGGCTCAGCCCGACGTAGGTCTCCTCGGCGATCGTCGACACCGTGTCGCAGACCGTGTCGACGTTGCCGTAGTTGGAGCTGACCACCACGCCGACGGTCTCGCCGGGGACGGTCAGGCCCGGGTCGCCGAGCAGTCCGGCGTCGGCGAGCGCGTCCCGGCCGGCGCAGAGGGCGAGCCGGGTGGCCCGGTCCTTGTAGCGCAGCCCCTTGCGGTCCAGGCGGCGGGTCGGGTCGTCGCCGTCGGCGCCGGCCGGGGTACGCCGGAGCAGGTCGTCCGGGCCGGCGATCCCGGAGACCGCCACCCCCACCCCGCTGACCACCACGTCGACCGGAGCCATCAGGACACCTTCTCCACGATCGCGACGGCGTTCAGTCCGCCGAAGCCGAACGAGTCCACCTGGGCGACCCGCAGGGTGGCCAGCTCGGCGTGCTCGCGTACCAGTCGGAAGCCGTCGACCTCGTCGATCGGGTTCTCCAGGCCGAGGATCGGCGGCACCACGCCGGAGCGCAGCGCCTCGACCGCCACCACCAGGCTGTGCAGCCCGGAGGCGCCGGCGGTGTGCCCGGTCATCGACTTGATGGCGGTCATGTACGGCGAGGGCGACACCCCGGAGTAGACCTCCCGGACGGCCTGCGCCTCGGCCTCGTCGTTCAGTGCCGTACCGGTGCCGTGCAGCATCAGCAGGTCGACGTCGGCCGGCTCCACCCCGGCCCGCCGGTGCGCCTCCCGGGTGACCAGGGCGATGCTCTTGGCGTCCGGTGCCGACGGGTGGTAGGCGTCGCAGTTCACCGCCACGCCCCGGACCCGGGCGTGCCGGTGCCCGGCACCGGGGCCGTCGGCCTCCCGGCGCAGCACCACGGCGACCGCGCCCTCGCCCTGGAGCATGCCCCGGCGGTCCCGGTCGAACGGCCGCACCTGCTCGGGCGCCTCCGCGTAGCAGCGGTCCAGCAGCCCGTAGGTGCTCTCGGTGATGGTGTCGACCCCGGCCACCACGACGGTGTCGGCGACACCGAGGTCGAGCAGGTCCATGCCGAGGCCGAGGGTGTAGAGCGAGGCCGAGCAGGCGTTCGCCACGGTGTGCGTGTCGGTGGCCCCGAACCGCTTCCGCAGCGCGCTGCCGAAGTGCAGGTCGCGGGCGTCGAACGGCACCCCGTCGCGCCAGCTCAGCTCGACCGAGCGCAGCTCCCGCAGGGTGGTGCCGACCAGCACCGGGGTGTCGCCGAGGTCGTCGTCGAGGCCGGCGTCGGCCAGCGCGGCACCGACCGCCTGCTCCAGCCACCGGCTGGCCCGCAGGGTCTCGTCGCAGCCGGGGCCCGGTCGGTCGTCGATCTCGTACGCGTGCTGCGCCCGGTAACGGGAGCGGTCGAAGCCGCGCAGTTCGGCCAGCCCGCTGTAGCCGGCGCAGAGCGAGTCGAAGAACTCGACGGTACTGCCGCCGATGCTGGCCACCGCGCCCATCCCGACCACCAGCGCGGTCATGGCGTCACCTCGTCGTACCTGCCGAGGATCAGCACCGCGTTGTTGCCGCCGAAGGCGAGCGCGTTGTTCTGCACCACCCGCAGATCGGCGTCCTGGGCCACGTTCGGTACGCAGTCGAGCCCGCACTCGGGGTCGGTCTCGACGTGGTTGATGGTCGGCGGGATGAATTTGTGGGTGATGGCCAGGGCGCAGGCGGCCGAGGCCAGCGCGCTCGCCGCCCCCATGGTGTGCCCGATCATTCCCTTGATCGAGACCGTCCGGGGCGCCCCCTGCCCGAAGACCTGCCGGATGGCGCCGGCCTCGGTGACGTCGTTCGCCTTGGTCCCGGTGCCGTGCGCGGAGATGAAGTCGATGTCCTCCGGCTTCACCCCGGCGTTGCGGTGGGCCAGCTCGATGCAGCGGGCGATGCTGTTCTGGTCCGGCGCGACCGGGTGGTACGCGTCGCAGTTGAGCCCGTAGCCGAGCACCTCGGCGTAGATCCGGGCACCCCGGGCCCGGGCCGAGTCGAGGCTCTCCATCAGCAGGATGCCGGCGCCCTCGCCGGTGAGGATGCCCTTGCGGTTGCGGTCGAACGGCTGGCACGCCTCCGGGGCGATGGTGCCGAGCCGGTAGAAGCCGGTGAAGGTCTTCCGGCACAGCGCGTCGGCACCGCCGCAGAGGGCGACGTCCACGTCACCGCTGCGGATCGCGTCCAGCCCGTACCCGACCGCGTAGTTGCCGGCCGCGCAGGCGGTCGGGATCGTCACCGCCTCGACATCGGTCAGCCCGAGTTCGGCGACGATGCTCGACGAGAGGCGGCCGGCGGGAACCCGACGCGCCACGACCGGGTCGAAGTGTTCCGCCCCCCGGTCGACCTGGACCCCGACCAGTTGGTCGAGGTCGTGCGATTCGCCGTCCGTGGTCCCCACCGACACCAGCGCGCGGCGGGACCGCAGCTCCCCGAGAGACATGCCCGCGTCCGCGACCGCCATCCCGGCGGCGGCGGCCGAGAGCTGGCTCGCCCGGCCGAGCTGTGCCGGGTCGACGTTGTGCAGCCAGCGGGCCGGGTCGAAGTCGGTGATCTCGCACCCGTTGGCGTACGCGAACCCGGTCGTGTCGAACGCGGTGATCGGCTTGACCCCGCTCCGACCGGCCCGCAGTCCGGCGAGAAACTTCTCGACCCCGATTCCGATGCTGGTCACCACGCCGAGCCCGGTGACGACCACCCGGCGGGGCGATCGAGCATCGCCTGGCAGAACGCTCATCATCGCGCCTCACTCACCTGTAGTCCTCCGACCCGACTCCGCCGTCCGCGCGACGCGCTCAGGCGTTCGACGCCTCGCCGACGACGGCGTAAACGCCCTGCAGATTCACCATTCGGCTCAGTTCCGCCTGGTCGATCGTGACGTGCAGATTCCGCTCCAGGGCGGCGAGAATTTCGATCGCGAGCAGCGAGTCCGCACCGTGGTCCTCTTTGAACAGACTGGTCTCGGTGACCTCGTCCGCGTCGATTTCCAGAATCTCGCAGACGATCTCCTTGACCTGCTCGCGGTCGATGTCGGTGCTGGTGGTGGGGGTCGTGCTGCTCATGTCGCCTCCAGAAACGGATCGGTTGAGTGAATATCTCGATGACTGGCCTTGGCTGGCGGCGCCGTGCGCCTCACCGCCCGATACCGTTTGCCGCCTCGGCCGTCTGGCGGCACCATCGGATCGCGGTACTGTCCCGAGTCTGTGAGCCGCGACTATATTTCTCCTATATGGCGACGGGCGGTCCGCCATATCCACCGCCGGACTCCGGTAACGAGTGAAGCGATCGCCGCCCGTACGGATGGCAGGGTGGGGACATGGCGGTCGACATCGTCTACGAGACGCACGCGACGACCACCGACAACGAGACCGGGCTGGCCACCGGCTGGCGGCCCGGCCAGCTCTCCGGGGCCGGCCGGCGGGAGGCCCGCGAGCTGGGCGAGCGGCGCCGCGACGACGGGCTGCACGTGGTCTTCTGCTCCGACCTGGCCCGGGCGGTGGAGACAGTCGAGCTGGCGTTCCCGCTGCGGGAGTTGCCGGTGCACCGGGACACCCGGCTACGCGAGTGCGACTACGGCGACCTGACCGGCCGGCCCGTGGCCGAGCTGGCCCCGCTGCGGGTCGGATATCTGGACGAGCCCTTTCCGGGCGGGCAGAGCTACCGGCAGGTGGTGGAGCAGACCCGGGGCTTCCTCCGGGACCTGGCCGCCGCCTGGGACGGCTTCCGGGTGTTGATCGTGGCGCACTCGGCGAACCGGTGGGCGCTGGACCACCTGCTGCACGGGGTACCGCTGGCCGAGCTGGTGGCGGCGCCGTTCGACTGGCGCCCGGGGTGGACGTACCGGCTGCCGTCGGGCTGGGGCACGGACCGTCCGACGCCGGCCCGACGCCAACCGGGGCGGCCGGCGCCGGAAGGTGGGTAACTCACGGGCGGTCACGGCCGGGGCCTGCCTATTCTTGGCGACGACATGCAGACGCCACCGCCCGCCCCTGCCGTACCCGCCGCCGACCTTCCCGCGCTCCGGGCCCGGCTGCCGGAGTTGATGTTCCGCGACCAGCGCCGGATCCAGCGCCGGATGGAGGGGCTCGCCAAGATCCGTGATCTCGGGCGGCGGCAGGCGGCCACCGCCGAGATCGCCGCCGAGATCGGTACCGCGGAGGAGCGGCTCGCCCGCCGCCGGGCCGCCGTACCGGTGATCAGCTATCCGGCCGGGCTGCCGGTCAGCGAGCGCAAGGACGACCTGCTCGCCGCGATCCGGGACCACCAGGTGGTGATCGTGGCCGGCGAGACCGGCTCCGGCAAGACGACCCAGCTACCCAAGATCTGTCTGGAGCTGGGTCGGGGCGTCCGGGGGCTGATCGGGCACACCCAGCCCCGCCGGCTGGCCGCGCGCACGGTGGCGGACCGGATCGCCGACGAGCTCGGCACCGAGCTGGGCGGGGTCGTGGGCTACAAGGTCCGCTTCACCGACCAGGTCGGCGACAGCACGCTGGTGAAGCTGATGACCGACGGCATCCTGCTCGCCGAGCTCCAGCAGGACCGGATGCTGCGGCAGTACGACACGCTGATCATCGACGAGGCGCACGAGCGCAGCCTCAACATCGACTTCATCCTCGGGTACCTCCGGCAGCTCCTCCCCCGCCGGCCCGACCTCAAGGTGATCATCACCTCGGCGACCATCGACCCGGAACGGTTCGCCCGGCACTTCGCCACGGGCGACGAGCCGGCGCCGGTGCTGGAGGTCTCCGGCCGGACCTACCCGGTCGAGACCCGCTACCGGCCACTGGTCGAGCTGGGCGACAGCGAGGAGCCGGACGACGACGGGGAGACCGTACGGGACCAGATCCAGGCGATCGGCGACGCGGTGCAGGAGCTGGCCGCCGAGGGGCCCGGGGACATCCTGGTCTTCCTCAGCGGAGAACGGGAGATCCGGGACACCGCCGACGCGCTGGGCAAACTCGTGCAAAATCGCCCGGCGCTGCGGGACACCGAGATCCTGCCGCTCTTCGCCCGGCTCTCCACCGCCGAGCAGCACCGGGTCTTCCAGCCGCACCGGGGTCGCCGGGTCGTACTCGCCACCAACGTCGCCGAGACCTCGCTGACGGTCCCCGGCATCAAGTACGTGGTGGATCCCGGCACGGCCAGGATCTCCCGCTACAGTCACCGGCTCAAGGTGCAGCGGCTGCCGATCGAGCCGGTCTCGCAGGCGTCGGCGAACCAGCGCAAGGGGCGCTGCGGGCGTACCTCGGACGGGATCTGCATCCGGCTCTACGACGAGTCGGACTTCCTGTCCCGGCCCGAGTTCACCGACCCGGAGATCCTGCGCACCAACCTCGCCTCGGTCATCCTCCAGATGACCGCGATCGGGCTGGGCGACATCGCCGCGTTCCCGTTCATCGACCCGCCGGACAGGCGCAACATCGCCGACGGGGTCAACCTGCTGCGCGAGCTGGGCGCGCTGGAGGAGACCGGCGAGGAGGCCGGGCACCGGCTGACCCCGCTGGGCCGCCGGCTGGCGCAGCTCCCGGTCGACCCCCGGCTGGCCCGGATGGTGCTGGAGGGCGAGCGCAACGGCTGCGCCACCGAGGTGTCGGTGATCGCCGCCGCCCTCTCCATCCAGGATCCTCGGGAGCGGCCCGCCGACAGGCAGGCCCAGGCCGACCAGGCGCACGCCCGGTTCACCGACAAGGAGTCGGACTTCTCCGCCCTGCTCAACCTCTGGCGATATCTCCAGGAGCAGCAGCGGGCGCTCTCGTCCAGCGGTTTCCGCCGGATGTGCAAGGCCGAATACCTCAACTACCTGCGGGTCCGGGAGTGGCAGGACATCCACTCCCAACTCCGCCAGGTGCTCCGCAGCACCGGCGGCGCGGCGTCCGACGCCCGTCCGGGCCGTGGCCGGCGCGGCGGCGACTCCGGCACCGACGCCCCCGCCACGGGTACGCCGACGGCACCGGCCGGCGACGCGACCCCGGAGAACCTCGACACCGACCGGATCCACCAGTCGCTGCTGGCCGGGCTGCTCTCGCACGTCGGGCTGAAGGAGACGCAGAAGAACGAATACCTGGGTGCCCGGGGCGCCAGGTTCGCCCTCTTCCCCGGCTCGGCGCTGTTCCGCAAGCCGCCGCGCTGGGTGATGGCCGCCGAGCTGGTCGAGACGTCCCGGCTCTGGGGCCGGGTCGCCGCCCGGATCGAGCCGGAGTGGGTCGAGGCGCTCGCCCAGCACCTGGTGAAGCGCAGCTACAGCGAGCCGCACTGGGAAAAGAAGCAGGCCGCGGTGATGGCCTTCGAGAAGGTCACCCTCTACGGCATCCCGCTGGTCAGCGGCCGGAAGGTCAACTTCGGTCGGATCGACCCGGCGCTGAGCCGGGAACTGTTCATCCGGCACGCGCTGGTGGAGGGTGACTGGCAGACCCACCACCGGTTCTTCCACGACAACCGCGCGCTGCTCGACGAGGTGGAGGAGCTGGAGCACCGGGCCCGGCGCCGGGACATCCTGGTCGCCGACGAGACGCTGTACGCCTTCTACGAGCAGCGGATCCCCGCCGAGGTGGTCTCCGGCCGGCACTTCGACGCCTGGTGGAAGAAGACCCGCCGGGACCGGCCCGACCTGCTCACCTTCGACCGGCAGATGCTGGTCAACGAGGGACGGGGCGGGGTCGACGCGGCCGACTACCCCGACGAGTGGCACTCGGACGGGGTGGCGCTGCCGCTGACGTACCGGTTCGAGCCGGGGACCGAGACCGACGGGGTGACGGTGGACATCCCGCTGCCGATGCTCAACCAGGTCGACGCGGAGAGCTTCGACTGGCAGGTACCGGGGCTGCGCGAGGAACTCGTGGTGGCGCTGATCCGGTCGCTGCCGAAGGCGGTACGCCGGAATTTCGTCCCGGTGCCGGACTACGCCCGGGCGGTGCTGGCCTCGATCACACCCGGCCGGGAGCCGCTGCTCGACGCGCTGACCCGGGAGCTGCGCCGGATGACCGGGGTGACCGTGCCCCGGGACGCCTGGGACCTGGCGAAGCTGCCGGCACACCTGCGCCCCACCTTCCGGGTGGTCGGCGAGGAGCGGCAGACCGTCGCCGAGGGCAAGGACCTGCCGGCGCTGCAACGGCAGCTCACCACCCAGGTACGCCGGATGGTGGCCGCCGCCGCCCCGGACGTCGAACGGTCCGGGCTGCGGGAGTGGAGCATCGGCACGCTGCCGCGCTCGATCGAGCAGGACCGGGCCGGCTACCTGGTGACCGCCTACCCGGCCCTGGTCGACGAGGGCGACAGCGTCGGGGTACGGGTCTTCGAGACCGAGGCCGAGCAGGGTCGCCAGATGTGGGCCGGTACCCGGCGACTGCTCCGGCTGACCCTCGGCTCGCCGCAGAAGTTCGTCTCCGGCCGGCTCTCCAACGAGGCGAAGCTGGCGCTGAGCCGCAACCCGCACCGCAACGTGCAGGAGCTGCTCGACGACGCCGCCGACGCGGCGGTGGACAAGTTGATCGCCGACGCCGGCGGGCCGGCCTGGGACGCCGAGGGGTTCGCCGCGCTGCGCGACCGGGTCCGGGCGGATCTGGTCGACACCACCGTCGAGGTCGTCGACCGGGTACGCCGGGTGCTCGCCGCCGCCTACGCGGTCGAGCAGCGGCTGGCCCGGACCAACGACCTGACCATGGTGGCGGCGCTGGCCGACATCCGGGCCCAGCTCTCCGGACTGGTGCACCGCGGCTTCGTCACCGAGACCGGGTACGCCCGCCTCGCCGACCTGCCCCGCTATCTGACCGCGATCGAGCGTCGCCTCGACCGGCTGCCGCAGAACCCGCAGCGGGACCGCGACCAGCAGGCCCGGATCGAGCAGGTGCAGCAAGAGTACCGGGAGATGGTCGACGCGCTGCCACCCGCCCGCCGGGGTTCCGACGCGGTACGGCAGATCCGCTGGATGATCGAGGAACTCCGGGTGAACGTCTTCGCCCAGGCGCTCGGTACGCCGTACCCGATCTCGGAACAGCGGATCTACCGGGCGATGGACGTCGCCGAGGCGGGCTGAGGCCCCGCACCGGCCGGACGCCCCGGGGCGGCGGGTGGCGAGCGACACAGCCATCCCGGCCCTGACCAGTTGGAATGTCGGTACCCGGGTTTAGTAGGCTGACCTCCGGCCATCCAGAGCGACCGAGAGACCTGGCTCGTCGACGTCGCAGCAACCCCCCACCGTGGGTGCGGGTGCTACCGCCAGGACCGATGGAGGTTCAGCAGTGCGCAGCATCCGAGCCGGGCGGGCGAGCCGGCTGCATGTCGTCTGGCACCGGTGGCGTCGACACGTCGACCTCTGCCGGACGAGCACCATGCTCTGTCGGGCCTCGGCCTGACCGCGACCGCCGGTCGGCGGCATTCCGACCATCTCGTCAGCACCCCCTGAGCGACGCCGTCGGCGTACCGCCCGTGACCTGACCGGTTCGGGTGGTTCTCCGGCACGCCGTCGCCGGATATTTCATGGAGTTTCAGCACAATGCGCATCAACCCTCTCGCCACCCGCCTCCTCTCCGGGGTCGCCGCCGTCGCGCTGCTCGGCGCGGTCGCCGCCTGCGGCGGCTCGTCGTCGGGCGACACCGCCGACAACCCGTACGACCTGCTGCAACCCGGGACCCTGCGGGTCGGCACCCTGACCGACGCGCCGCCGAACGTCTTCCTCTCCGACGGGAAGTTCACCGGCTTCGACAACGACCTGATGACCGCCGTCGCGGGCAAGCTCGGGCTCAAGGTCGAGTTCGTCGGCACCGAGTTCTCCGCGCTGCTCGCCCAGGTCAACAACCACAAGTTCGACGCCGGCTCGTCGTCGATCACCATCACCGAGGCGCGGCGCAAGACCGTCGACTTCACCAACGGGTACGACTTCGGCTACTTCGGACTCGACGTACCGGCCGGCTCGCCGATCAGGAGCTTCGCCGAGCTGAAGGGGAAGCGGGTGGTCGTGGTGCAGGGCACCGTGCAGGACGACTACGCCACCAAGGAGGGCCTGGACCCGGTCCGGGTACCCGACTACAACGGCGCGATCAACCAGCTCAGGTCGAAGACCGCCGACGCCTGGATCGCGCCCGCCGAGATCGGCGAGAAGTCCGCACAGGAGAGCGGCGGCAAGATCGTACTGGCCGAGAAGCAGCTCAGCTCGGCACCGACCGCGTTCGCGGTGGCCAAGGGCGCCGACCCGCTGCGCGAGGCGCTGAACTCCGCACTCGACCAGGTGATCGAGGACGGCACCTGGACCCGCCTCCAGGAGCAGTACTACCCCGGTCGGCCGGTACCGGAGAGCTTCAAGCCGGGCAGCGGCACGGTGACGTACCCGCCGGTCAAGGCCGGTCCGACGAGCCCGGCCGCCACCCCGGCGAGCTGACCCGGCCAGCACATCAGACAGTCGTCGGCCGGCCGCCCGGGGCGGCCGGCCGACGACTGGTGGATCCGAGACAGGTGAGGCGATGGAGACCCTGGCGACGCTCTGGGAGACGTTCTTCGACTGGGAGTCGATGCGCGAGGCGCTGCCCGAGATGCTCACGGTCGGGCTGCCCAACACACTGCTGCTGGCGCTGCTCTCCGCCATCGTGGGGACGCTGCTCGGCATGCTGCTGGCGATGGCCGGGCTGTCCCGGAGCCGCTGGCTGCGCTGGCCGGCCCGGATCTACACCGACGTGTTCCGGGGACTGCCGGCCGCCGTGACCATCCTGCTGATCGGGGTCGGGCTGGCACCGCTCGGGCTCGCCTGGTGGGGACCGAACCCCTATCCGCTGGGCATCCTGGCGCTGTCGCTGATCGCGGCGGCGTACATCGGGGAGATCTTCCGGTCCGGCATCCAGAGCGTGGAGGCCAGCCAACTGGAGGCGACCCGGGCGCTGGGACTGTCGCACGGCGCCGCCATGCGCCTGGTGATCATCCCGCAGGGCGTACGCCGGGTGCTGCCGGCCTGGGTCAACCAGCTCATCGCGCTGATCAAGGACTCCAGCCTGGTCTACTTCCTCGGCCTGGTGGCCAGCCAGCGGGAACTGTTCCGGATCGGCCAGGACTACGCGGCGAACACCGGCAACGAGTCCGCGCTGCTGCTCGCCGGGCTCTTCTACCTGGTCATCACCGTGCCGCTGACCCACCTCGTCAACTGGGTCGACCGGCGACTGCGCGACGGCCGGGCCGGCGGCCCGGAACCCGACGAGGAGGACCCGGTGGCGCTGGCCGGCGAGACCGCGCTACCGACGGCTGGAAGGGGAACCCAGCATGCCTGAGTCTGTCAGCCCGACGGTGTCGGCCCGGCCCGCCGAGGCGGGTCCCGGATACGAGTCGGTGAGCGTCGCGACCCGGGACGTACATCTGGCGTTCGGCCGGAACCAGGTGCTGCGCGGCATCGACCTGGAGGTCGGCCGGGGCGAGACCGCCTGCGTGATCGGCCCCTCCGGCTCCGGTAAGTCCACCCTGCTCCGGGTCGTCAACCGGCTGCTGGAGCCGGACCGCGGCGACGTACTGCTGGACGGCGTGAGCGTGCTCGACCAGGACCCGGACGCGCTGCGCCAGCGGATCGGCATGGTCTTCCAGCAGTTCAACCTCTTCCCGCACATGACGGTACTGCGCAACGTCACACTCGCCCTCCGGCAGCTCAGGAAGCTCTCCAAGGACGAGGCCACCGAGCTGGCGCTGCGCCAGCTCGACCTGGTCGGGCTACGGCACAAGGCGGACGTACGGCCCGGCCGGCTCTCCGGCGGCCAGCAGCAGCGGGTGGCCATCGCCCGGGCGCTGGCGATGTCGCCCCGGGTGATGCTCTTCGACGAGGCGACCTCGGCGCTCGACCCCGAACTGGTCAAGGGCGTGCTCTCGCTGATGGCGGACCTGGCCGGTCAGGGCATGACGATGCTGGTCGTCACCCACGAGATGGGCTTCGCCCGGCAGGTCGCCGACCAGGTCGTCTTCCTCGACCGGGGCCGGGTGGTCGAGGCCGGCCCGCCGGCACAGATCTTCGAGGACCCGCGAAGCGCCCGGCTCGGGCAGTTCCTCTCCCAGGTCCTCTGACCCGTCCCGGGACCGTCCCGTCGGCGGGTCCGTCGGTCAGCCGTGCGGCCTGACCGGGAGCGCCGACAGGCCACGGAGCAGCAGGCTGGACCGCCAGCCGATCTCCTCCGGCGGCACCGCCAGGCGCATCCCGGGAAACCGGCGGGCCAGCCCGCCGAAGGCGATCTGCCCCTCCAGCCGGGCCAGCGGTGCGCCGAGGCAGTAGTGGATGCCGTGCCCGAACGCCAGGTTGGGGGTGGGCGGACGGTCCAGGTCCAGCCGGTCCGGCTCGGGGAACCGGTCCGGGTCCCGATTGGCCGAGAGGAGGGCGACCAGCACCGACGCGCCCTGCGGAATGGTCCGGCCGCCCAGCTCGACCGGCTCCATCGCGGTCCGGAACGAGGCGTTCTGCACCGGCCCCTCGTAGCGCAGCACCTCGTCGATCGTCCCGGGCAGCAGCGCCGGTTCGGCCACCACCCGGGCCCAGCGCTCCGGTTCGGCCAACAGCAGCAGCATGCCGTTGCCGATCAGGTTGACCGTTGTCTCGTGGCCGGCGATCAGGAAGAGGTAGACCATCGAGACGAGTTCGTCGTCGGTGAGCCGGTCACCCTGCTCGTGCACCGCGATCAGCGCGGAGAGCAGGTCGTCGGCCGGCCGCTCCCGCTTGGCCGCGAGCAGGGTACGGATGTAGCCGACGATCGCGGTCAGCGCGGGCGGCAGTCCGGCCGGGTTCATCGGGCCGGTCACGATCGCATCCGTCCACCTGCGGAAGTCGGCCTGGTCCTCGGCCGGTACGCCGAGCAGTTCGCAGATCACCTGGATCGGCAGCGGGAAGGCGAAGCGGTCGATCAGGTCAACCTCTTCGGCGTCGGCGATGCCGTCCAGCAACTGCTCGGTCAGCTCCTCGATCCGGGGCCGCAGTGCGGCGACCCGGCGTGCGGTGAAGGCGCCGGAGACCAGCCGCCGCAGCCGGGTGTGGTCGGGCGGGTTCAGCGCCAGCATGTGCCGGCCGACCGCCCGGGCCACGTCGTCCGGAATCATCCCCCGGTAGTTGAACCCGCCGGCCGAGGTGGCCTTGGCCAGCCGTGGGTCGCTCAGCGCCCGCTGGGCGTCCTCGTAACGGGTGACGACCCAGGCGGTGACGCCGGTCGGCAGCTCGACCTCCACGACCGGACTGTCCCGGCGCAGCTCGGCGAGGACCCGGTGCAGATCGGTGGCGGACCCGAACGGATTGGCAATGGTCGACATTCGTCTCCCCCGCACGACGATGGACGGCCCGGCGACCGGAGCGGATCCGGGCTCCCTCCCATGCTGCCACCGTCGCCCCGTACGCAGAGTCCCGCTGACGGCCGGCCGCCGGACGGTCTCCGGCTATGATCTTGCGCATGGCACTGCTGCACCGGGCCGCACTGCATCCCGGCAAACTCGAACTCCTGGCGGACTGGCTGCCCGGCCGACGCTGGTACCGGGGCCCGGCCGCCGCCGACGTCGTCCGCGTCGCGAGCTTCCGGTTCGACGACCCGGACGGAGCGGTCGGGATCGAGACGATGCTCGTCAGGTCCGGCGACGGGCCGGTGCACCAGGTTCCGCTCACCTACCGGGCCGCGCCGCTGCCCGTCGGCGACGACTGGCTGATCGGGACCACCGAGCACTCGGTGCTCGGCCGCCGCTGGGTGTACGACGCCTGCGGCGACCCGGTCTACGCCAGCGCGCTGGCCGCCGCGATCGTCACCGGTAGCGGCCAGGCGGAGGAGTTCTTCGAGGTCGACGGGGTACGCGAGGTCCGCCCGCCGAGCATGACCGTGACCGGCGACGGCACCCCGGGCAGCACCGTACCGCCGGTGCACGTGATCCACCCGGTGGTCGAGGAGGAGCCGACGACGATCGTCACGGACTCCGTGGAACTCGCGGTCGTCCGCCGCCCCGGAGCGAAGGACCACGGGCTGACCGGTGCCGTGTTGACCGCTACCTGGGCCGACCAGCCGACGCCGCTGCCCCTGGCGTACGCCGTCGCCCGCTGACCCACGGAGCGGCTGGCGCACCGGCCCGCCGACCCGGCGTGGGCGTACCGTCCGGGAGCCGTCGCGCCGGAGTCCGCCGGTCCACCCGGAGCCGCTCGTCGTCACGCGCCTCGGGCCGGCTGTGGCGGGGACGGGACCTCCGGTGGGGGTGCGAAGTAGTCGCGGAGCTTCGCGATCCGGCCGGCGCGGACCCGGAAGACCTGCACCAGGGACACGGTCGTACGCTGCCCGGTCGGCGCGACGAGGACGGTGTCGATCTCGACAAGGAAGACGTCGGGATCGGCGGTCTCGTGCAGCACGTACCCGGACGCCGCCGCGTCGACCGTGCCCTGGTAGGCCGGCTCCCGGTGGTACGCGCCGATGCCGGACCGGATCGCTTCCCGGCCGACCAGCCGGCGCGGCAGCGGATGACCCTCCGGCACCAGCGGCGCCTCGTATTCACCGTCGTCGGTGAAGAGGGCGGCGATCGCCTCGGGGTCCCGGCTGATCGCACCGGCGTGGACGTACCGTTCGAAGAGTTCCCGGTGGGTGCGGGTCACTCTCTCCAGCCTACCGGCCGCCGTCCGGTCGGGCCGCCCGTCGACGTCGAGCGGCCCGACCGGACGGTCGGCACCCGCACCTGTCAGAAGAGGAAGGGCCATCCGGCGTTGTCGTAGCCGATGCGGTTGATGCCGAGCAGGGCGGCGCCGTTGCTGGCGTTGTAGTAGTGGTAGACAAGTATGTCGCCGTCGTTGTCGGCGAAAACGGCCTGGTGTCCCGGTCCGCGGACGTTGTCGTGTCCGGCCAGTATTTCGGTGCCGCCACCGGCGTTCATGTCGCGGCCGTTGCGGTCGAGGTAGGGGCCGGTGATGCTGGTCGAGCGGCCCACCATGACCCGGTAGGTGCTGGATGCGCCTCGGCAGCACATGTCCCACGACACCCACAGGTAGTAGTAGGCGCCGCGCTTGAAGATGTACGGGGCCTCGATGGCGCCGCCGCCGCGACCGGCGATGCTGCGGATCGTGCCGTCGAGGCGCAGGCCGTTGGACGGGTTGACCTGGACGAGTTTGAGGCCGGACCAGAACGATCCGAAGCTGAGCCACCAGCGGCCCTGGTCGTCCACGGCGAGGTTGGGGTCGATGGCGTTGAAGTTGTCCGAGGTCCTGGACTCGATGACCAGGCCGCGGTTCGTCCAGGAGCCGGACGTGCCGGTCGGACTGGTGGCGAGGAAGATCGCTGAGCGGTTGGATCCGAACGACGAGGCCGAGTAGTACAGCCAGTATTGGCCGTTGTGGTAGGAGATGTCTCCGGCCCAGAGGTTGCGGCCGCCGTTGGTGTACGACAACGTCCACGGCGCGCCGCCCGGGAAGGCCGAACCGGCGTTGCGCCAGTCGGTCCGGTCCGTGGAGGTCTTGAGCGCGACGTTGTTGCCGGTGTGCACCATGAGGTAGCCGCCGGTGGGCCGCTTGACCACGGTCGGGTCGTGTACGCCGATGTCTCCGGTCACTCGGCCGGGCGCCGGGTACTGCGCCAGCACCGTGCCGGTCGTGGCCGGCGGCTCGTTGCCGCCGACGGAAGTGAGTTGCCACTGCTGGTTCGTGTCCGTAGTGGCCGCTGCCACGGGTTTCGGGTTGAGCACGGTGCCAGCAACAGCGGTCACCGCACACACAGCCACGGTCAGCAAGGCCCTCCATCGCCTGTGGCGGTGCGCTCCGAGAAGTTGACTCATCGGACATCCCTTTCCGGTCCAGGTTTCTGGTCCACGCCGGCACCATCGACAACGCGGGTTCCTGCACGTTTCCACAACCGCCGATGTGATGGCTCACATCGATGAGCATGGTTGCCTGCGAGCCATCATGCGATGTCGAAGCGCTTCTCTGACCCTCGAACTCCTACCGAAATGTTTGCGATAACATGCCCGCTCCGATCGGGCGCCACCGCATCGTGGCGGCGGCGTGTCGCCTGGCCAGGGCGACGAAAGGCTCGAAACCTCTGTAGGTAGCTGGCCATGGAGGATGCCGTGGGCCCTTGCGGCCGGCCCGGCCCCTGTCCCAACCGACCTGCCCCGGACGCCTTGACAGCAGGAGATGTTAGCGCTCACAGTTGCTCGGACGGGATGAGCAACCGTCAATGTCCCCGCCCCTGTCGATGCCGGATCATCCCGGATGGACGAGGGCCCACCACCCCGGACCGGCCCAGGCACCCGCAAGCGCGATGACGCCTCAGAGCACCCATTCAGCGGTCACGAAGGGAGCTGTACCACCACCTCACCGGCCGGTGAAGACACCGTCAGCGCGTCCCCGAGTGGTCTCGGGCAGCAGCCCCGCCCATTCCCGGACGCAGGTCCCAAGGAAGGAACCGCGATGATCATGATCCACAGACCGAAAGCGGCGCGACGGCTGCTGACCACCGCCGTCGTCGCCGTACTCGTGTCGACCCTGGGCGCGACCGTCCCCGCCGCCCCGGCACTCGCCGCGCCCGGACCGTCGTTCACCAACCCCCTCGTCGGCGCCCCGAACAGCGCGGACCCGTCGATCGTCTACAGCAACGGCAACTGGTACTACATCGCCACCACCTGGACCTCGAGAATCGTCATGCGCACCTCGTCCACCATGGCCGGGCTGAAGAACGCGCCGGAACGGACGCTGTTCACCCTCGCCCCCGGACCCGGCTGCTGCACCATGTGGGCACCGGACATCCAGTGGATCAACAATCGGTGGTACATCTACTTCTCCGCCGAACCCTCCCCCGGCCAGGGCGCACGCCGCACCGGCGTACTCGAAAGCAACGGCACCGACCCACTCGGCCCGTACACCTACCGGGGCATCCTCAACCTCGAACCCAACAACGGATGGGCGATCGACGGCAGCGTCGTCCGGTTCAACGGCTACGTGAACCACTTCGTCTACTCCGCCTTCCGAGGCGGCGAACAAGGACTGTTCATCGCCCCGATGTCCTCACCGACCCAGGTCTCCCGCAACGGCGTACGAATCTCGTCCCCCACCCTGTCCTGGGAACGGCAGGGCGGCGCCGTCAACGAAGGCCCGTACGCCGTCTACAACGGCGGACGAACCTTCCTGACGTACTCGGCCAGCTCCTGCAACACACCCGACTACAAGCTCGGCACCCTGACCTGGACCGGCGGCGACCCGATGTCGCCCAGCTCCTGGACGAAGCGATCGACCCCCATCTTCCAACGCAGCGACGCCAACGGCGTCTACGGCCCAGGCCACGCCTCCTTCACCAGATCACCCGACGGCGCGGAAACCTGGATCGTCTACCACGCCAACTCCTCCGCCAACCAGGGCTGCGGCACCACCCGCACCACCCGAGCGCAGAAGATCGGCTGGAACTCCGACGGCACCCCGAACCCCGGCGTACCGGTCCGCACCGGCACCACCATCGCCGGCCCCTCCGGCGACTCGTAACCACCCACACGGCCCGCTGGGACGCCCTCACCACGAGGACGTCCCAGCATGGCCGAACCGCCCACCGCCCCTGGCTTCCCCGATTTCGACACAGGCGCTAACGGCGACCGAGGAGTTCGGCCACCCGGAGGAAGCCGTCCGTGCCGTGGCCGAGCCCGATCACCCGGCGGGTCATACCCTCGACCGCCCGCATCACGCTCGCGTCGATCCCGTGCGCCTCCGAGGCGTGCACGATGTGCGCCATGGTCGAGGCCGCCGAGGTGATCGGGTTGTCCGCACCGGAGTAGCTGCCGTCCGCCACCTCCGCCGCCGTCTGCTCGAATACCGGCGGCAGGATCGCGCCGATGCCCTGGGCGAAGGGCGCGAGTTCCCGCGCACTGATTCCCTCCGCCCGGGCCACCGCCAGCGCGTGCGCCCAGCCCGCCATCGCGGTCCAGAAGATGTCGAGCAGGGCGATGTCGTACGCCGCAGCCCGGCCGATCTCCTCGCCGACGTGGGAGTGCGTGCCGCCCAGCCTCTCCAGCACGGGCCGGTGCCGCCGGTAGAGGTCGCTCGGACCACTGTGGATGAAGACGCCGTCCGGCGTACCGATGGTGCTGGTCGGCGTCATGATCGCACCGTCCAGGTAGCCGATGCCGTGCTCGGCCGCCCAGGCGGCGACGTCCCGGGCCCGCTGCGGCGTGTCGGCACTGAGGTTCGCCACCGTACGACCCTTGAGCGCGTCGGCGACGGCGTCGGTCCGGAGGATCACGTCCACCGCGTCGTTGTTGACCACGCAGACCACGGTCAGGTCGCTCGCGGCGACCGCCTCCGCGACCGAGCCGGCGCCGGCCGCGCCCCGCTCGACCAGGGCGGTCTCCCGGCCGGGAGTCCGGTTCCAGACCGTGGTCGGCAGGCCGGCGGCCAGGAACGCGCCGGCCAGGGCCCGGCCCATCGGTCCGAGACCGAGTACCGTGACAGCGGAGTGTTCGGGGTGTGAGGACATGCTGGTACTCCTGAACTTGTGCGCACTTGGGTGAAGAGGACGTAGATGACGCGCAGCCGTGCCCGGGATCTGAACGTCTGCGGGGTGACCGCCGCGATCGCCGTGATCGACGGCAAGTGGAAGACGTCGCTGCTCTGGCTGCTGGAATCCGGCCCGCACCGCCCCGCCGAGCTGCGACGGCGGCTGCCCGGCCTCACCGAGAAGGTACTGACCCAGGCGCTACGCGAGATGGAGAGCGACGGGCTGGTGCACCGGGAGGTGCACGACGTACTACCGCTGAAGACTGTCTATTCGCTGACCCCGTTCGGCCGAGACCTCGCCGAGGCGTTGGGGCCACTCTCCGACTGGGGACACCGCCGCCTGGACAGGCTCGCTGCCGCCCAGCCGTCGGCCTCCTGACATCCCGCCGACCTCCCGTCGATCCGGATTCCGGCGGCCGTCCGACCGCCCGCAACCAGACTCGTACGCAGGCGGTGGCCCGACAAGTACGCACAAAAAAGTGGCTACCCGCGACGGCGCGGACGGCGGCCCCGGCCGTGGGTACGGCGGGGCCGCCGAACCGTGCTGCGAAACGGTTACGCCGAGGGCCTCCCGTCCTTCAGCGACATCGTGAAGGTCGCCCATGTGGCTGACCGGAACTCCAGCACCGGGCCGGACCGGTCCTTGCTGTCCCGCACCAGAACGACGGCTCCGAGATTGTCGGCAACCTCGACACAGTTGCCGTTACCACCTGAACGACTGCTCGTACGCCACCTGGCGCTGGACATGCTGACGTCGTACATCTTCCTCACCTCCCTCCGATCAGTGCTGTTCGGCGACGCGGACGATCATCCGGACGGAGGCCGCCGGATTGAGCGCCGCCGCGCGCAGATGCTCGAATAGATCGCCGTTTCAAGCCGCCAGAGCGTGGCGGGATTCATGTGGGCAAGTTCCGCGACGTCTTCCCGGGTAAGTGCGGCGTGGTGCCGCAGTGCGCGGAGTTCCGCCGCTCCTCTCCAGTCTCAGGTGGCTTGCGTTTGCAGGGCAATGGAAACCCGCGCGATGTGAAGGAACGGCCGATGAGCCTGGAGGAACTGACCCACCGGGAGCCCTGCTACGCGGCGATGCGGCTGCTGACCGAAACGGCGTGGCGGCGGAACATGACGGTCGAGGCCCTGCTGACCCTGACCGAACTGCTCGACCCGACCGACGACACGCACACCGGGCAACCGGCCGGCGAGGAACGGACGTGCGGGCCGCCGGGTCCGCGCGACTGAGCCGGCCGGGCTTCTGTACCTGTGGGCCGAACCGTAGTGTTGGTCAGGTGAGTGGTGAGTTGGTCCCGCCGAGGCGGGAGGTGCGCCTGTCCGACGCCGAGCGGGAGGCCGTCGTCTCCCGGTTGAGCGCTGCGGTCGCGGAGGGCCGGTTGACCCTGCCCGAGTTCGAGGAGCGCGTCGACGCCGTGCTCCGTGCCCGGACCGACACCGAGGTGCAGCCGTACGTCGCCGACCTGCCGGACGTGGCCCCGGCCGTCGCACCCGACGAGGTCGTCGAACTGAACAGCTTCGCCGGGGAGATCAAGCGCTCGGGTCGGTGGGCCGTACCCCGGAAACTCGTGGTCCGCAGCAAGGCCGGCACCGTCAAGCTCGACCTGCGGCACGCCGTGATCAGTCACCGCGTGGTCGACGTCAACCTCGCCACCCAGGCCGGCTCCACGACCATCGTGTTGCCGGCAGGCGCGACCGCCAACATCGACGGGGTCAACACGAGCGCCGGCACGGCGACGGCCAAGGTGCCGTCCACCCCCGAACCCGGCTCGACCGCCCCGCACCTCGTCGTCACCGGCAGCACCGCCGCCGGGACGCTGGTGGTGCGCTACGAGCGCCGCTTCTGGCGCTGGCGCTGGTAGCCCGAGCCGCGACGAGCCTCGACGCGTCTCAGGTGGCGGACCCGCAGATGTGTGGCTCGGGTCACCACGGCCGGTGCCGACCTCGACACCGCCGGCGGTCCTGGGAGTCTGCACGGATGCGGGACTGGGAGCGGCGGGTCGCCGAGGCGTGGGCGTCGATCGACGAGTACGAGGGCCGGGAGGACGACTTCCGGGCCCTGATCGAGAGCCTGGCGGCGGAGTTGCCCGACGGCGATCCGGTCGCCGCGTTCGAGCGGGCCTGTGCCTGGGACTCCACCGGCCACTCCGACCGGGCCGTTCCGCTCTACCGGTGGGCGCTCGACCACGGACTCGCCGGCTACCGGCGGCGCCGCGCCGTGATCCAGATGTCCAGCTCGCTGCGGAACATCGGAGAGGCCGAACTCGCGGTCACCCTGCTGAAGGCCGAGCGCGACATCGACCCGGCGACGCTGGACGAGCCGACCCGGGGGCTCGCCGACGCGATCAGCGCGACGCTGGCGCTCTGCCTGGCCGACAGCGGCCGGGAACGGGAGGCGGTATCGGTCGCGGTCGCCGCGCTCGCCCCGCACCTGCCCCGCTACCAGCGCTCGATGGCGAACTACGCGCGACTGCTCCTCACCCCTGACGGGAGGCCGGAGTAGCCGCCGGACCGGAGCGGCCGACATCGAACCGGACAGGTCGGCGTCAGTACGGCGTGACGCCCGCCGGCAGCGTCGAGTTCTCGGCCGCCGTACCGATGTATTGCAGCAGGATCCGCCGGAACGCCCGCGCCGCGTGGGTGGGTTCCGGTTCCCGGCGCCGGGCCAGCGCGATGGTCCGGTGCACTCCGGGCGGGGCCAGCGGGGTGACCCAGAGTCTCGGGCGGCGGGCGACCACGATGCCCGGCACCAGGGCCACGCCGAGTCCCGCCTCCACGAAGCTCAGCACCGCGTCCATCTCGCCGCCGTCCACCGCGAGCGAGGGCTCGAAGCCCGCCTCGCGACAGGCCCGCAGGGTGGCGTCCCGCAGGTCGTAGCCCTGCCGGAACATCACCAGCGGCTGGTGGCGCAGGTCGGTGAGGTGCATGGTGCCGGCCGAGTCGGTCATCGGCAGTGGGTTGAGCGAGGCGACCACCAGGTTGTCCCGGAGGATCGGCTCGGCGATCAGCGCCGGGTCGGCACCGGTCGCGGGCAGGATGATCAGCGCCAGGTCCAGCTCGCCCCGGAGCAGGTCGCGGACGAGGTCCTGCGAGCCGCTCTCCTCCACCCGCAGGTCGACGCCGGGGTGGGCGTCCCGGAACCGGCGCAGCACGGTGGGGGCGAGCGAGGTGGCGAGGCTTGGGGTGGCGCCGAGGCGTACCCGGCCGCGCCGGACCCCGACGATCTCCTGCACCTCCCGGCGGGCGGTGTCGACGTCGGCGAGGATGCGTTCGGCGAGCGGCAGCAGCACCTCGCCGGCCGCCGTCAGCCCGATGTTGCCGCGTACCCGTTCGAAGAGCGGGGCGCCGAGGTCCGCCTCCAGGGCGTGAATCTGCTTACTCAGCGACGGCTGGGTGATGCCCACGTTGTCGGCGGCATGAGTGAAATGCCGGGTTTCTGCCACCGCCACGAAGTATCTCAACTGGTGGAGCTGCACGTTGATAGCCTACAGCTATCGTTGCTGAGGCTTCGATGCATTGGACGACTAATCAGAGGTCTCCTAGCGTTCATCAGGTGACAGCTGTATCGACGCGGTCGCCGATCCGGTCCAGCATCGGCCTCAAGGCCGTGATGGCGGTGACGGGCATCCTGCTGGTGCTCTTCCTCATCGCGCACATGCTCGGCAATCTCAAGATCTTCTTCGGCCCCGAGTCGTTCGACCACTACGCGCACTGGCTGCGTACCATCGGCGCTCCCGTGCTGCCGGACACCTGGTACCTCTGGATCCAGCGTGCCGTGCTCGGCGTCGCGCTGGTCGCGCACATCTGGTCGGCCACCGTGCTGGCCCGGCGGGCCCGGGCGGCCCGACCCGTCCGGTACGCGCACCGCCCCAAGGTGCAGGGCAGCTACGCGGCCCGGACGATGCGCTGGGGCGGATTGATCATCGCGCTCTTCGTCGTCTACCACCTGCTGGACCTGACCACCGGCGACCTGAACCCGGTCGGCGACCCGCGCCGGCCGTACGCGAACGTGGCCGCCGACTTCGCGCCGGAACGCTGGTACGTCACCCTGCTCTACACCGTCGCGATCGTCACCCTCGGCTTCCACCTGCGGCACGGCATGTTCAGCGCGTTCCGCAGCCTCGGTCAGCAGACTCCCCGGGGCGAGGCCCGGGCCCGGGCGCTCTCGCTCGGCTTCGCCGTCGCGCTCTGCGCCGGCTACCTGGTCGTCCCCTTCGCGGTGATCGCGGGATTGGTGCGCTGATGAACTCCGCCAACGGCTCGGTGAACTCCACCCACGGATCGATGAACCCCACCAACGGGCTGGACCTCTTCACCATCGGCGAGCCGATCGCCGACACCAAGGCGCCGGACGGGCCGATCGAGACCCGCTGGCAGCGCCGCCGGTTCTCCGCCAAACTCGTCAACCCGGCCAACCGGCGCAAGCTCACCGTGATCGTCGTCGGCACCGGGCTGGCCGGCGGCTCGGCCGCCGCGACGCTGGGCGAGCAGGGCTACCAGGTCAAGTCATACTGCTACCAGGACAGCCCGCGCCGGGCGCACTCGATCGCCGCCCAGGGCGGCATCAACGCAGCCAAGAACTACCGCAACGACGGCGACTCGATCCAGCGCCTCTTCTACGACACCGTCAAGGGCGGCGACTTCCGGTCCCGGGAGTCGAACGTACGCCGGCTCGCCGAGGTCTCGGTGGAGATCATCGACCAGGCGGTGGCCCAGGGCGTACCGTTCGCCCGGGAGTACGGCGGACTGCTCGACACCCGCTCGTTCGGCGGCGCCCAGGTGCAGCGCACCTTCTACGCCCGGGGCCAGACGGGCCAGCAGTTGCTGCTCGGGGCCTACCAGGCGCTGGAGCGGCAGATCGGGCTCGGCCGGGTCGAGATGCACAGCCGGCACGAGATGCTGGAACTGATCGTGGTCGACGGCCGGGCCCGGGGCATCGTGGTCCGCGACCTGGTCACCGGCGAGATCACTACCGACTTCGCCGACGCCGTGGTGCTCGCCTCCGGCGGCTACGGCAACGTCTTCTACCTCTCCACCAACGCCAAGGGCTGCAACGTCACCGCCACCTGGCGGGCGCACCGCAAGGGCGCGCTCTTCGCCAACCCCTGCTACACGCAGATCCACCCGACCTGCATCCCGGTCTCCGGCGACCACCAGTCGAAGCTGACCCTGATGAGCGAGTCGCTGCGCAACGACGGGCGGGTCTGGGTGCCGAAGGCGGCCGGCGACGACCGGCCACCCCGGCAGATCCCCGAGGACGAGCGGGACTACTTCCTGGAGCGGATGTACCCGTCCTTCGGCAACCTCGTCCCCCGGGACATCGCCTCCCGGGCGGCCAAGAACGTCTGCGACTCCGGCCGGGGCGTCGGGCAGACCGGGCTCGGCGTCTATCTCGACTTCGCCGACGCGATCGACCGGCTCGGCCGCTCCGCCATCGCCGACCGGTACGGCAACCTCTTCGAGATGTACCAGCGGATCACCGGCGAGGACCCGTACGAGGTGCCGATGCGGATCTATCCGGCGGTGCACTACACGATGGGGGGGCTCTGGGTCGACTACGACCTCCAGTCGACCATTCCCGGCCTCTTCGTGATCGGCGAGGCGAACTTCTCCGACCACGGCGCCAACCGGCTCGGCGCCTCGGCGCTGATGCAGGGCCTGGCCGACGGCTACTTCGTACTGCCCAGCACCATCGCCGACTATCTCGCCGCCGGGCCGTTCGAGTCGCTGGCCGAGGACCATCCCGAGGTGGTGGCGGCCCGCGACGACGTCACCGACCGGCTGGGCCGGCTGCTCGCCTGCCAGGGCGACCGGACCGTCGACTCGTTCCACCGCGAGCTGGGCCAGATCATGTGGGACCACTGCGGCATGGAGCGCAGCGACGCCGGGCTGCGCAAGGCGCTCGCCGAGATCCGCAGTCTGCGGGAACAGTTCTGGCAGCGGGTGCGGGTGCCCGGCGACGGCGAGGGGCTCAACCAGGCGCTGGAGAAGGCCGGCCGGGTCGCCGACTTCTTCGAGCTGGCCGAGCTGATGTGCATCGACGCGCTGCACCGTACCGAGTCGGCGGGCGGGCACTTCCGGAGCGAGAGCCAGACCCCGGAGGGCGAGGCGCAGCGCGACGACGACAACTTCAGCTACGTGGCGGCCTGGGAGTTCACCGGCGCCGACCGACCGCCGGTACTGCACAGGGAAGACCTGGTTTTCGAGTACGTCCACCCCACCCAGCGGAGTTACAAGTGAACCTGACCCTGCGGATCTGGCGCCAGAGCGGACCGGACGACCCCGGCCGGATGGTCAGCTACCAGGTCCCGGACGTCTCCCCCGACATGTCGTTCCTGGAGATGCTGGACGTACTCAACGACCGGCTGACCCTCGACGGCGAGGAACCGATCGCCTTCGACCACGACTGCCGGGAAGGCATCTGCGGCGCCTGCGGCATGGTGATCAACGGTGTGGCACACGGCCCGGAGCGGGCGACCACCGCCTGCCAGCTCCACATGCGACACTTCCGGGACGGCCAGACCATCGACATCGAGCCGTGGCGGGCCAAGGCGTTCCCGGTGATCAAGGACCTGGTGGTGGACCGGAGCGCATTCGACCGGATCATCGCGGCCGGCGGATACATCACCGCGCCGACCGGCTCCGCCCCGGAGGCGCACGCCCAACTCGTCCGCAAGTCCGACGCCGACGCCGCCTTCGAGTCGGCCGCCTGCATCGCCTGCGGCGCCTGCGTCGCGGCCTGCCCGAACGGTTCGGCGATGCTCTTCACCGCCGCCAAGGTGAGTCACCTGAGCCTGCTGCCGCAGGGTCAGCCGGAGCGTTCCACCCGAGTCGTCGGGATGGTCGACGCGCACGACGAGGCCGGTTTCGGCGGCTGCACCAACATCGGCGAGTGCACCGCCGTCTGTCCGAAGGGGATCCCGCTGACCAGCATCGGCCGGCTCAACCGGGACTATCTCAAGGCCACCCGGGAACGGGACGGAGCGCCCGGCACCTGACCCGCGCCACACCCCACCGCCGCCCGGCACGGCCGCACACGTCGCCGTACACCGGCGCGGGCGTGAGCCGGAGGCCGCAGCGGTCCGGGCCGGAGTCGCCTATTGTTACCCGTCAACGAGCCGCAGATCCGGCAGCCGTCCCGAGGGCCGCGTCCGCACCGGACAGCCGCCGGCGGGTGACATCGACCCCTCCGATGGGAGCACGTGGTGAGCAGGGTGAATCGCAGGACCGCACTGGGCATCGGCAGCGCCGCCACCGCCGGCGTCGTGCTCGGTACCGCCACTCCGGCGATGGCCGCGCCGAACAGTGGCGGGAAGGGACTCGACAGCCCCGACCGGGCCCGCGCCGACCGGGTCGCCGCGATCTACCGCCGGGAGAGGACGAAGGCCGGCGGGAAGTGGTACGCGTACCTGAGCGTCGCCAGCGGGACCGGCCCGGCGCCGCTGCCGGCGGTACGGGAGAACCAGGACACCGTCGTCGAGGCGTACAGCGTCAACAAGATCGCGGTGGCGACGGCGGTGCTGGACAAGGTCGACCGGGGGCTGCTCACCCTGGACCAGCGGGTCGAGGTCACCTCGGGGATCGTGGTGCCCGGCGGTGACGGCATCTTCAGCCTGGACGGCGCCTACCCCAGCTCGGTGACCCTGGGGCACGTACTCGCCGCGCTGCTGACCGTCTCCGACGACACCGCCGTCCGGCTCTGCGGCCTGGTCTGCCCGGCCGCCGAACTCAACCAGATCCTGGTCGGCAAGGGCTTCCCGAAGACCCAGGTCGAGCCGGTCGCCAACCCGAACCGGTTCTTCCTCGGCACCAGCACCGCCCGGGAGACCCACGACCTGCTCCAGGCGCTGGTCCGGGGCACGCTGCTCTCCGCCACCTCGACCACCTTCCTGCTCAACCAGCTCCGGGCGCCGATCGCGTTCACCGACGGCATCCGCCGAAACATGTCCTCGGCCGACCGGGCCCGGATCGCCACCAAGGCGGGCTGGTTCGGCAACGCCCGGCACGAGGCCGGACTGATCTTCGACCCGGCCGGCACGCCGGTGCTGACGTACGTGCTCTTCGCCGACGGCCAGGCCGACCCGGACAACTTCGGTTCGACCCACCCGGCGGTGCAGGCCCGGGCGGCGATGGGTCCGGCCTTCCTCGCCGCGGTCGACGGGCTGAGCAACCTGTCGGTGCCGGCCCGCCGCCCCCGGATGTACCAGCCGACCAACGGCGGCTGACCCCGCAAGCGGCCGACACCCGAGCCACGACCAGCCGGCTCGGGGGCGATCGGCCACGCTGTCCGGCGGCGCTATCCGGCGGCGACGGGTCGGCGGGCCAGCAGGTAGCCCTGGTGGGTCAGCTCCCGCTCGGAGTCCGGTGCCCGGACGGCCTTCAGCCGGACCTCGAATCCGGCCTCGGCCAACAGTCCGGCGACCTCCTCCGGTTGCTGGCGGTAGAAGTCGAGCGAGATCGTCAGGTCGTCCACCCGGTCGTAGCGCTTGCGGTCGTCACCGACCTGGAAGGAGAGCATCAACTGCCCGCCCGGGGCCAGCACCCGGCGGAACTCCGCGAAGACCTCCGGGCGGCGCTCCCAGGGGACATGGATGATCGAGTAGTTGGCGAGCAGGCCACCCAGGGACGCGTCCGGGATCTCCAGCGCCAGCATCGACCCCACCTCGAACCGCAGCTCGGGGTAGGCCCGCCTGGCCAGGGCGATCATCTTCGGGGAGAGGTCGACACCGGACGCCTCCAGACCGAGTTCGTGCAGCGCCTTCGTCAGCCGACCGGGGCCACAGCCGACGTCGGCGACCGTGGTGTTGCCGGTCGCCGTCACCCACTCGGCGAAGAGCGCCAGCAGCGCCCGGTCCACCGGCATCCGGGGCAGCTCGGTGGCGACGATGTGCAGGTGGTCGACGGAGAGCGCGTCGTAGGACTCGCGGGTGGCGTGCAGGAACGGTGCCTCGGTCATGGACGGCAACCCTAGCGGCCGGTCCACCGGACCCGACGCCACGGCGAGCCGAGCCGTGCCACCACGGCCGAGCCGAACCGGGCAGGCACGGCCGAGCCGAGCCGGGCAGGCACGGGCGAGCCGAGCCGTGCCACCACGGCCGAGCCGACGCCGGGCAGCGGGTGCCGGGTCCGAGCCTGTCCGCACCGGGCACCCGCCGGCCGGCGTACCCTCGCTCGTGGGGACGAGGGGGCCCGGAGCAGATGCGCGGAAGAGCAGGACGGGACGACGTCGTGGCCCGGCGCCGTCGGCGACGCCGCCTGCGCTGGCCACTCGCGCTGGCCGCGCTCGGCGCGGCCGCCTGGGCGGTCCGGGACGTGCCGGCCGCGCTCGGCCGACTTCCCGACGGCGCCCGGGCCGACCGGGTACGCCGCTCCCCGCAGTTCCGGGCCGGCGCGTTCCGCAACCCGGTCAGTACCCGGATCGCGCTCCCCGGCACCGGGGCGGCAATCCTCCGGGAACTGATCTTCGGCGACCAGCCCCGGCACCCGTCCGGCAACGTGCCGGTGCTGGTGCCGGAGACCGTCGAGCCGGCCACCGCCCCGCCCGACGAACTGAGCGTGCTCTGGTACGGCCACGCGTCGGCGCTGATCGAGATCGAGGGACGGCGGGTGCTGCTCGACCCGGTCTGGAGCGACCGCTGCTCGCCGTCGGCCCGGATCGGCCCACGCCGGCTGCACCCCATGCCGGTGCCGCTGGACCGGCTCCCCCGGCTGGACGCGGTGCTCATCTCGCACGACCACTACGACCACCTGGACATGCCGACCGTACGCGCCCTGCGGGACAGTCAGTCCGCGCCGTTCCTGGTGCCGCTCGGAGTCGGCGCCCACCTGGAGCGCTGGGGCGTACCGGCGGAGCAGATCGTGGAGCTGGACTGGGGCGAGCACGCCTCGGTCGCCGGGCTCGACGTCATCGCCACCCCGGCCCGGCACTTCTCCGGGCGCGCGTTCGCCCGGGACCGTACCCTCTGGGGCTCCTGGGTGGTGGCCGGCCGGACCCGTCGGGTCTTCTGTTCCGGCGACTCCGGCTACTTCGAGGGCTACGCCGAGATCGGCGCCGGGTACGGCCCGTTCGACGTCACGCTCATCCAGATCGGCGCGTACGCCACCGCCTGGCCGAACATCCACATGTACCCGGAGGAGGCGGTCAGCGCACACCTGGACCTGCGCGGCGGACTCCTCGTCCCGGTGCACTGGGGCACCTTCAACCTCGCCCCGCACGGCTGGGCCGAACCGGTGGACCGGCTCTGCCGGGAGGCCGAGGCCCGGGGCGTACGCCTGGCGGTGCCGCGTCCCGGTGAGCGGGTGGTCGTCGACCACCCGCCCCCGGTGGACGGTTGGTGGCGGCCGCTCGGCTGATCCGCCGACCGGACGGAACCCGTTACGCGCCCCGCCCCGCCCCGGCCGCCGGATCGACCGGCGTCGACCGGCGTCGACCGGCGTCGACCGGCGTCGACCGGCGTCGACCGGCGTCGACCGGCGTCGACCGGCGTCGACCGGCGTCGACCGGCGCGCGCCCCGTTCGGGCGCGGCCGGAGGCGGCGGTCAGCGGGTCAGCGCCAGATCCGGCTCCTCGGCCGGCGACGGATCGACCGCGCCCCGGCCGACGGCCTCGTAGACGGCCGGCCGGGTGCGCCGCAGCAGCAGCCCCCAGCCGAGCCCGACCAGCGCGGCGACCAGGGTGACCCCGGGCAGCACCCAGGCCAGGTAGGCCGGGTTGCCGGGGGCGAGCAGCGCGTCGAAGTTCACCAGCAGCACCGCCAGGACGGCGAGGAGCAGCACGGTGGCCGACGCCGGGGCGACCAGCCGCTGCCAGGCGCTGACCCCGACCTGCGGCCGGCGGCGGAAGAAGCCCACCACGGAGGCGGAGGTGAGGGTCATCAGCAGCACCACCCCGACCGCCGAGACCCCGCTGAGCCAGGTGAAGAGGTCGAGCACCGGATCCCGGTCGGCCAGCACGAAGGCCAGAACGATGCCGAGGGCCAGCAGGGTCTGGGTCAGCGAGCCGGCGACCGGCGCCCCGGTGCGGACCCCGGTCTGGCTGAGGAAGGACGGCAGGACCCGCTCCCGGCCCAGCGCGAAGAGGTAGCGGGCCACACCGTTGTGGAACGACAGCAGGGCGGCCAGCACCGAGGTGATGAAGAGCAGGTTGGCCACGTCCGCCACCGTGCTGCCGGCATGCTCGGCCAGGGTCCCGAAGACCACCCCCGGGCCGGCCTCGACCGAGGCGGCCCGGGCGTTCTCCGGACCGGTGACGACGGTCAACGCCCAGGCGGAGAGCGCGTAGAAGGCGCCGGTGAAGGCGACCGCGACGTAGGTGGCCCGGGCCACGGTACGACGGGGGTCCCGCACCTCCTCGCTGTAGATCGCCCCGGACTCGAAGCCGGTGAAGCAGGCGATCCCCAGCGCGAAGACCGCACCGAGCCCCGCCGCGAAGAGGTTGCCGGGGTCGAGCCCGGCGAGGCTGATGCTGCCGCCGGCCGGGTTGCCGAACGAGACCGCGTCGAAGATGACGACCGCGAGGCATTCGAGCAGGAGCAGCACCGCGAGGACCGTCGCGTTCAGGTCGACCTGGAGCACGCCGAGGACCGCGACCACCACCAGCCCGACCAGTGCCCAGACCCACCACTGCCGCTCCACGCCGAACTTGGTCGCCATGAAGTCGCCGAGGACGGCGCCGAAGAGCCCGTACAGTCCGATCTGGATCGCGTTGTAGGAGGCGAGGGCGATGAAGGAGCCGGAGACCCCGCCCGCCCGGCCCAGCCCGTTGGCGATGTACGAGTAGAACGCCCCGGCGTTGCTCACGAACCGGCTCATCGCGGCGTAGCCGACGGCGAAGACACCGAGGACGGCGGCGAGCAGCAGGTAGGACAGGGCCGCCCCGACGTTGCCGCTGACGGCGTACATCGTCGTGACGCCACCGCCGAGCACGGTCAGCGGTGCCGACGCCGCGACGGTGAAGAAGACGAGATGCACGGTGCCCAGACGTCCCCGGCGCAGGCCGGACTCCGGGCCGGAAGGGGCGGAACTGGATGACATGTGTCGGTCTCTCTCGGTGTGGGGGTGACGAGAAAGGGGCTCTCGAACGACACCGGAGAGGTTATGGGCGATCACGCCCCGCGACAAGAGATCGACACGTCACAGTATCCAAACACGCAGGGCCAGGGCGGGTTGAACGGACAGTGTGCATGCCGTACCGTCCTGCATCGACATTGCGGAGTGACCGCCCCGGCACGCCAGCCGGCCGGCCGAGGATGACCATGACCAATTACCCGGGCCCACCCACCGAGCGGCTGGCCGACGAGCTGTTCCTCATCGCACACGATGACTACAGCGGCAAGCCGCACGCCGCGGCGAATCTGGTGGATGCCGCGCTCTCCGGCGCGCTCCTCGCCGAACTGCTCTTCGACGGGCGGATCACCCTCGTCCGGTCCGGCGTCTACGTCGCCGACGACCGGGCCTGGCGCGAGCCGGTCACCGACCGGGTGCTGGCCGAGATGGTACGCCGTGGCGACGGCCATCCGGCCCGCTCCTGGCTGGAGTTCCTCGCCCCCCGGGTCCGGGACCACGTCGGCGACCGGCTGGTCAGCGCCGGCGCGGTACGCCGGATGACCACCCGGGGGCTGAACCTGCGCACCACGGTCCGCTTTCCCGGGCTCGACCCGAACCGGGTCGCCCGGCCCCGGGTCCGGCTCAACGCCGTGCTGGAGCGCTCCGACCAGCCGCTGGACGCGCGCACCGCGACGCTGGCCGGGCTGGTCCGGGCTGGTGGACTGGTCCGGGCGCTGATCCCGGCGAACCGGACGATCGTCACCGAGCGGATCGCCGCCGGCCGGCGGCTGCTCCCGACGGAACTCGGCGACCTGCTCGACGCGGTCGACGCGGCCGTCGCCGCCACCACGCTCACGCTGCGCCGCTGACCGGGTCGGCGAAGACGACCGCCTTCTCGGTGTCGAGCGAGTCGCCGAGGAGGAGCCGGCGGGTGCAGACACCCGGACTGACCCGGCCCGGCGCCGCGCCTCAGCCGCCGGGGCAGCTCGCGGCCGGCCCGGCGCCGCGCCTCAGTCGCCGGGGCAGCCGGCGGCCGGCCCGTCGCCGGCCGCACGGCAGTGCGCCGCGGTGCTGGCCGGCACGTCCAGGGTGGGATTGCGGTCGAAGAAGCCGTCCGGCCGCAGCGTGAAGCCGCACCGGTCGACCGGCATCACCGGCCACTCCTCCGGGCGGGGGAAGTGCGTGGTGCCGAAGGTGTGCCAGAGCACGATGTCCTCGCCGTCGATCGGCCGGTCGGCCGCGACGTACTCCGGCAGCCCGGCCCGGCCCGGATGCTGGTTGACCAGGTCACCGGCGGGGTAACGCTGCTCCGGGTCGTAGCGGGTGACCCAGAGCGAGCGGGTGGCGAAGGCGGCCCGGCGGGCCACCGAGGAGTCGGGGGCGGCCAGCAGCACCGACTGGCCCTCGGGGCGGAGCTGATAGCCGACCGGCCGGCCGAGTCGACCCAGCCGCTCCGGGTTGGAGATCCGCCAGCTCCGGCCGACCGAGGCGTCGGCGTCGCGGGCGCCGTCGGACTCCGTCGACAGCCGGGTCGCCACCCGGGTGAAGGCATTCCCGTACGGGTTCTCCGGGCCGACCGGCAGCGGCCGTACGTCCAGCTCGTCGACGGCGTTGCGGGGCCCGTCGACCGTCACGTCGAGCCGGGCGCTGAACAGGTGCTGGTGGTACGGCGCGCCGAGCCCCGGCGCCACCTCGGTCGCATACCGGCTGCCCTCGGTGTAGGCCGAGGTGAAGAGCACCCCGGTCGCCTTCACCTCCAGTTGGATGGTGCCGTCGAGGTAGAGGTACCAGTAGAAGCCGTAGTCGTAGTTGCCGACGGTGACGAAGGAGGAGATGACCAGCCGGCGCTGCCGACGCGTCTCCGCCGACTCGGTGAAGAGGTCGGTGTGCTTCCACAGCACCCCGTGGTCCTCCTCGTGCAGGCAGATCGCGTTGGCCACCTCGCGCGGCTCGCCGGCCCCGTCGGCGAGGACGGCGTCGAAGTAGTAGATCTCACCGAGGCAGTCGCAGCCGAGCACCAGCGAGTTCACCTGCTGGCCGAGCAGGTATTCCCCGGCGTCGAAGTAGTTCTGCCAGAACCGCACCGGGCTCGGGTCGGCGTACGGGACCACCATCTCGGCGACCGAGGCGCGGTAGAGCACCGGACGCTCCCGGCCGCCGTCGGTGAAGCCGAGCTGGTGCAGTACCAGCCCCTCCCGGGGGTCGAAGCCGACCCGGAAGCTCCAGTTCTCCCAGCGCACCACGTCACCGTCGACGGAGAAGCTCGGCCCCTCCGGCTGGGTGATCTCGATCGGCTTCAGGCTGGTCCGGGCCGGCCCGACGTACGCCGGGTCGTCGAAGTTACCCTCCTCGGCCGGTACCGGCAGCAGTTCGTGGTCGATCAGCTCGACGACCCGGCGCTCGGTCAGGTCGACGTACGCCACCACGCCGTCGATCGGGTGCGCCCAGCAGTGGTCCTCGGGCCGGTGGGCGAGGAAGGAGAGCACCCGCAGCAGCCGCTTGCCCCGCTCCCCCGGCAGGTCGAAGTCGCCGGCCGAGAGCGGGCAGGGCCGGACCAGGTCGAGGTCGTGCACGCCCCGGCGTTCCATCGCCGCCCGCCAGCCCGGGTCGGCCTTGACGATCTCGTCGACCGCGACGAACTCCTCCAGCATGATCGGCGGCTGGCCGTCCCGGGTGGCGTCGTGCTCGCGTACCGACTCGACGGTGCCGGTGGTGACGGAGGCCAGTACGGTCCGGGCGACGCCGGTGGCGACGTCGAGCAGTACCGCCCGGACCCGGCGGTCCACCGGATCGCCCGGCCGGTAGGCCAGCACCACGTCCCTGGCCGGCTCCGCCAGGGCCAGCACGGCGAACCGGACGGTCGGGCCGAGCAGCCCGGCCCGGTCCAGCAGCGTCCGGGCGGCCCGGATCTCGTCGGCGGTGAGCCGGGCCAGCGGATGTCCGTCGGTGACGCCCGCACCGGAGCCGGCGGGCCGGTCGTCGGCCAGAAGAGTCATGTCGTCCCTCGTCGATTCGCGGAGCACTCCGAGCCGACCTAACCCGAATCACTCTCGGTTGTCCATAGCCGACGGCGCGTGAACCCGGGACGCCGGCCCGGCACCGCCGCCCGGCACGGCGACCGCCGCCCGGTGCCGGCCGGCGACGAGCCCGGGACCCGGCCGGTGCGGCACAATGCTTCCCGGCACCCAGTTGCCCGGCCCGGGCCCCGGCGGCGGGTGCGGGCGGAACCGAGTGGAGAAGGCGGAACAGGACGTGACAACCTCTGCGCAGCCGCGCTCTGTGCACCAGCGGATCGCCGAGGAGCTCGGCGTACACGAGCGGCAGGTACGGGCCGCGGTGGAGCTGCTCGACGGCGGCTCGACCGTGCCGTTCATCGCCCGTTACCGCAAGGAGGCCACCGAGTCGCTCGACGACGCCCAGCTGCGCACCCTGGAGGAGCGGCTGCGCTACCTGCGGGAGCTGGAGGAGCGCCGGGCGGCGGTGCTGGAGTCGATCCGCGGTCAGGGCAAGCTGGACGAGGCGCTGGAAGCGCAGATCATGGCAGCCGACTCGAAGGCCCGGCTGGAGGACATCTACCTGCCCTACAAGCCGAAGCGGCGGACGAAGGCGCAGATCGCCCGGGAGGCCGGGCTGGAGCCGCTGGCCGAGACGCTGCTCGCCGACCCGTCGCAGGACCCGCGCACGGTGGCGACCGGCTTCGTCAACCCGGACGCCGGGGTGGCCGACCCGACCGGCGCGCTGGACGGCGCCCGGGCGATCCTGGTCGAGCGGTTCGCCGAGGACGCCGACCTGATCGGCTCGCTGCGCGAGAAGATGTGGTCGCGGGGCCGGCTGGTCTCCCGGGTACGCGACGGCCAGCAGGAGGCCGGCGCCAAGTTCGCCGACTACTTCGACTTCGCCGAGCCGTACACCAGGCTCCCGTCGCACCGGATCCTGGCGATGTTCCGGGGCGAGAAGGAGGGCGTGCTCGACCTCACCATGGATCCGGAGGAGGCGCCCGCGCCGGACGACGCCCCGGTCGGGCCGACCCGCTACGAGCAGGAGATCGCCGCCCGGTTCGGCGTCGCCGACCGGGGACGTCCGGCGGACCGCTGGCTCGCCGACACGGTGCGCTGGGCGTGGCGGACCCGGATCCTGATCCACCTCGGCGCCGACCTGCGGATGCGGCTCTGGCAGGCGGCCGAGGACGAGGCGGTACGCGTCTTCGCCACCAACCTGCGCGACCTGCTGCTCGCCGCGCCGGCCGGTACCCGCCCGACGATGGGGCTCGACCCGGGGCTGCGTACCGGGGTGAAGGTGGCGGTGGTCGACGCGACCGGCAAGGTGGTGGCGACCGACACGATCTATCCGCACGAGCCGCGCCGGCAGTGGGACGCCTCGATCGAGACACTGGCCAGGCTGGCCCGGGCGCACAAGGTCGAGCTGGTGGCGATCGGCAACGGCACCGCCTCCCGGGAGACCGACAAGCTGGCCGGTGACCTGATCAAGCGGTACGCCGACCTGAACCTGACCAAGGTGGTGGTCTCCGAGGCCGGCGCCTCGGTCTACTCCGCCTCCGAGTACGCCTCCCAGGAGCTGCCCGGCCTCGACGTCTCGCTGCGCGGCGCGGTCTCGATCGCCCGCCGCCTCCAGGACCCGCTGGCCGAACTGGTCAAGATCGACCCGCGCTCGATCGGCGTCGGGCAGTACCAGCACGACCTCTCCGAGGTGAAGCTCTCCCGCTCGCTGGACGCGGTGGTGGAGGACTGCGTGAACGGCGTCGGGGTCGACGTCAACACCGCCTCCGCGCCGCTGCTGACCCGGGTCTCCGGGATCGGCGCCGGGCTGGCCGAGAACATCGTGCTGCACCGGGACGCGAACGGCCCGTTCCGGACCCGGCAGGCGCTCAAGCAGGTGCCCCGGCTCGGGCCGAAGGCGTTCGAGCAGTGCGCCGGCTTCCTGCGCATTCCCGGCGGCGACGACCCGCTGGACGCCTCCAGCGTGCACCCGGAGGCGTACCCGGTGGTCCGGCGGATCCTGGCCAGCACCGGCGGCGACCTCTCCGCGCTGATCGGCAGGACCGCCGTGCTGCACAAGCTCAGGCCCGCCGAGTACGTCGACGACACCTTCGGGCTGCCGACCGTGACCGACATCCTGAAGGAGTTGGAGAAGCCGGGCCGGGATCCCCGGCCGGCGTTCCGGACCGCCACCTTCGCCGAAGGGGTGGAGAAGATCGGCGACCTGTCACCGGGGATGCTGCTGGAGGGCGTGGTCACCAACGTGGCGGCCTTCGGCGCGTTCGTGGACGTCGGGGTGCACCAGGACGGTCTGGTGCACGTCTCGGCGATGTCCCGGACCTTCGTCAAGGACCCGCGCGACGTGGTCAAGTCCGGTGACGTGGTCCGGGTGAAGGTGCTGGACGTGGACGTACCCCGGAAGCGGATCTCGCTCACCCTGCGGCTGGAGGACGAGGCTGAGCCCCGCCCCGCGCGGGAGCGGGGCGGTGAGCCCGCCGGCCGGCAGCGCCAGGGCCGGGGCGGCCCGGGCGGCGGCGGTGCCGGTGGTGGTGGTGGCCGTTCCGGCGGCGGCCGGTCCGGCGCTGGCGGCGGGAACCGGTCCGGTGGCGGTCAGGGCGGCGGCTTCGGCGGCGGTGCGCTGGCCGACGCGCTGCGCCGGGCCGGGCTGGACAAGGGCCTCGACGGGCACCGCCCCGGGCGGTAGCTCGGCCGGTCCGGGGGCGCCCACCGGTGACCATGGCCCAGGCGGCGGCGAACTCGCCGCGACCGGCACCCGCCGGTCGCGGCGGTCCCCGGCGAGCCGGCATCCTCGCTGCGGGTCCGGACGGCGGTCAGGCACCGCAGGTACGGTCCGGACGGCGGTCAGGCACCGCCGGTACGGTCCGGCACCGCGCGGGACCGGTCGGCCGGGTCGGGATCCCGGGGAGCGGGCGCGGGACGACGCCAGCGGATCCAGGCCGGCCGGGTGGCGACCCGGTCCCACCACAGCCGCTGCACCAGCAGCGTGAGCACGCCGGCCACGACGATCGCGCAGAGGTTGATCAGCAACTGGAGGAGCGACCCGAGCGCCTCGTCGAAGACGCCGTAGCCGAGCGCGACCGCGACGTTCGCCGCCGCCGGAACGGTGGTGACCGAGATCAGCACCCCGACCAGCGACCCGGACCGGTTCGAGGTGACCGAGAGCATCCCGGCCACCCCGGCCAGGAAGCCGACCACCCAGGAGAGCGCGTCGGGCCGCCAGATGAAGTCGGTCATCGGCCGCTCGGCGAGCAGCATCGACCGGTCGATCAGGCCGGCGGCGGTCAGCACCCAGGTGCTGAGCACGGTCACCGCCATCGCGGCGAGGAAGCCGACGCCGAGCGCCAGCAGCGAACGCCGGATGACCAACCCCCGCCGGCGCAGCAGCGCCACGCAGAGCGCCGCGAGCGGTCCGAACTCCGGGCCGACCACCATCGCGCCGATGATCAGGATGGGCTGGTCGAGCAGTACCGCGATGCCGGCGATGACGGTGGCGAGGGTGATCAGCAGCAGGTACGTCACCGAGAGCCGGGTCTCCTCGCCGGTCTTCTGGGCGATCTCGTCCCAGACCACCGCGTCGGTACCCAGCCCGGGTGCCGCCCGGGCGGCCCGGTCGGCGGCGGCCGAGAGGGTGACGTCCACCCCGTCCCCGACCACCCCGCCGGTCCGGTCCACGCCGAGTGCCCGCAACGCCTCCAGTACCTCGTCGGCACCCTCGCGTACGACGTCGCAGAGCACCACGTCACCCGGGGGCGTACGGGCGGCGCCGGGCAGCACGATGAGATGCGCCACGGCGGGATCGGCGGCGAGCAGTTCCTGTACGGCCACGGACCGGTCGGTCGGCACGATGATCCTCAGGTGCAGCACGCCAGTCATCCTCCACTCGGCCACGGCCGGCGGGTGGGTCGGCCGGCGACGACTCTAGTCCGCCGCCCGCTCCGGGGGCGTACGGTCAGGTCACCGCGCCCTGCCCGGCATCGCCGGCCGGTCCGACCGGCGCCCCGCCGGGACCGGCCCGGAGCCCGGCCGCGGCATCGGCCCGGCGCAGGGCCAGGGTCTCCCGGATCCGGCGCCGGAGCGCCGACCGCCGGGCCCGGTCGGCGCGCCCGCCGGCCGCCCCGGGTACGACTGCGATCCCTTTCGACATGCCCGCACGGTAGGAGCGCGGATGTGCGAAAGCTGTCAAGAACGTGTGCCCACCGGGTTCGGGCCGTTCCCTGACCGTTTCCGGATCGCGAATTCATCACTTCTTCACCCCGTCGGCGCTCTAATCGATGCCGCTCCGAGCAGGCAGAATGGGGACACATGAGCGCGCGGATACTGGTCGCCGAGGACGACCCGAAGCAGGCCAACCTGGTCCGGGTCTATCTCGAACGGGAGGGCCACAGCGTGCTCGTCGTCGGTGACGGGCGGGCCGCCCTGGAGCAGGTCCGGGCCCGCCGCCCCGACCTGGTGGTGCTGGACGTGATGATGCCGGTGGTGGACGGGCTGGACGTCTGCCGGATCCTGCGGGCCGAGTCCAACCTGCCGATCCTGCTGCTGACCGCCCGGACCACCGAGGACGACGTCCTGCTCGGGCTGGACATCGGCGCCGACGACTACCTCACCAAGCCGTACAGTCCCCGCGAGCTGGCCGCCCGGGTCCGCGCCCTGCTGCGCCGCGCCGGGGTGCTCAGCGCGGGCAACCAGGCGGTGCTCCGGGTCGGTGACCTGGAGGTCGACCCGGGCCGGTTCGAGGTGCGGATCGGCGGGCGGCTGGTCACGCTCACCGCCAAGGAGTTCGGCATCCTGGAGGTGCTGGCCGGCGAGCCCGGCCGGGCGTTCACCCGGGCGCAGATCATCGACCGGGCCTTCGGCTTCGACCACTACGTGCTGGAACGGACCGTGGACGCGCACGTGATGAACCTGCGCCGCAAGATCGAGGCGGATCCGGCCGAGCCGCGCTACGTGCAGACCGTCTTCGGCCGGGGCTACCGGCTGGCCGAGCAGCCCGGTGTCGCGCGGAGTCCGGAGGACGCCGCCGCCGGGGCGGACCCGTCGGCGTGAGCTTCCGGTTACGGGTACTCGGCCTGGTGATGCTCGTCGCGGTCAGCGCCACCGCCGCGACCCTCTGGCTGGTACTCCGGCAGGCGTCCCGGCAGATCGACGAGTCCGGTGCCGCCGCCGCCTCGCTGGACCAGGTCACCAGCGCGCTGCGCGACTACGGCCGCCGGCACGGCACCTGGGAGGGGGTCCGGGATCTTGTCGTACGGCTCGGTGAGCAGACCGGGCAGCGCATCCACCTTGTCACCGAGTCCGGCTGGGTACTGGTGGACACCGACCACGAGAGCAACCCGGAGCGGGCGGTACGCGAACTCGGCACCGTGAACGGATACGTCAACCCCCGCCCGACGCTCAACCTCTCCGGGGTGGACAGCGATCCGGCGAACGTCGCCGCCAAGGAGCTGGCCAGCTACCGCACCGGGGTCCGGTTCGCCGCCTGTCTGACCCGCAACGGGGTCGACCCGATCCAGAGGCCGGGCCGGTTCGGGGTGCCGGCCTACGACGTGGACGCGGCCATCTCGGCCCATCCGGAGGTGGGCCGGAACTGCCTCGACCAGGCGACCCGGTCCGAACGGGCGCTCCGGGCCGAGCTGGGCGACCTCGCCGCCGCCTGCGCCGAGACCGATCCGAGCGAGCCGAGGGACTACTGCCTGGCCGAGGCGTTCAGCGCCCGGATCGCGGAGGTGGCGCCCGAACCGGCCCAGGTCATCCTCGGGGTCGGCGACGAGGACGACCGGGCGCTGGTGGTCGGCCCGCTGCTGGCCGCCGCGGCCGGAGTGGCGGCGGTGGCGATCATCGCGACCGCCCTGCTCAGCCACCGGGTGCTGCGCCCGATCGCGATCCTGACCGCGGCCTCCCAGCGGCTCGGCCGGGGCGATCTGACCAGCCGGGTGCCGGTGCGGGGCAACGACGAGATCGCCGTACTGGCCCGGTCGT
The DNA here is from genome assembly GCF_003030385.1 of Plantactinospora sp. BB1. Classification (NCBI taxonomy): domain Bacteria; kingdom Bacillati; phylum Actinomycetota; class Actinomycetes; order Micromonosporales; family Micromonosporaceae; genus Plantactinospora; species Plantactinospora sp. BB1. The sequence continues at coordinate 1,474,398 of NZ_CP028159.1, forward strand.
TCAACCGGATGGCGGACTCGTTGCAGCGTGGCGAGGAACGCCAGCGCCGGCTGGTCGCCGACGTGGCGCACGAGTTGCGTACGCCGCTGGCCAACCTGCGCGGCTATCTGGAGGCGCTCTCCGACGGGGTGATCGAGCCCGATCCGGAACTCTTCGCCTCGCTGCACGAGGAGGCGGTGTTGCAGCAGCGGATCGTCGACGACCTCCAGGATCTCGCCCTGGCCGAGGCGGGCAGCCTGGCGTACCACCGGACCACCGTCGACCTGGCCGAACTGCTGGAGACGTGCCGTACCGCGCACCGGGCCGGCGCCGACGCGGCCGGGGTGACCCTGCGGGTGGAGACCGAACCGGTCGCCGTGCACGCCGACCCGGACCGGCTGCGCCAGGTGGTCGGCAATCTGATCACCAACGCGTTGCGGGCCACCGCCGAGGGTGGCGAGGTGAAGCTGACGCTGCGCCGGGCGGGTGACTCCGCCGTGGTCGAGGTCGTCGACACCGGTTCGGGGATCGCGCCGGAGGCGCTGCCGTACGTCTTCGACCGGTTCTGGCGGGCCGACTCGGCGCGCGGCCGGCAGACCGGCGGCAGCGGGCTGGGCCTCTCCATCGTCCGGCAGATCCTCACCGACCACGGCGGCGGCATCCGGGTGACCAGCGAACTGGGCGCCGGCACCACGTTCACGATCACCCTGCCGGTCCGGCCGGCCTGAGCCGGCTCCGCGCTACCGCCGGATGCCCGCCCAGTCGTGGTGCCGGCGGACGGTGGAGAGGATGAAGTCGACGACCCGGCGGGAGGTGTCGGTGACCCGGTAGTCCGCCGGGCAGGGCACGCCGGCCTCGGCGACCTGGTCGACGGTGACCCGCACCGCCTCCAGCACCCCGGCCGGGTCGAGGCCGGTCATCACGATGCCGCCCGCGTCCAGCGCCTCGGGCCGTTCGATCGACTCCCGCAGGGTCACCGCCGGGAAGCCGAGGATCGCCGCCTCCTCGCTGATCGTCCCGCTGTCCGACAGCGTGCACCGGGCCTGCGACTGGAGGCGTACGTAGTCGAAGAGCCCGAACGGCTCGTGGAACGCGACACCGTCCAGTGTGGACGCGTCGGCGGCGAGCGCCTCCAGCCGCTTGCGGGTACGCGGATGCGTGGAGACCAGCACCGGCAGCCGCCAGGTGTCCCGGACGGCGCGCAGGCAGTCGAGCAGCCGACCCAGCCGGGCCGGGTCGTCGACGTTCTCCTCGCGGTGCGCGCTGACCACGAAGTAGCCGCCCGGCTCCAGTTCGAGCTGGCGCAGGATCGTCGAGGCGGCCACCTCCGGCCGGTAGTGCTCCAGCACCTCGCGCATCGGCGAGCCGGTGTGCAGGATCCGGCGCGGGTGCAGCCCCTCGGCCAGCAGGTTCCGCCGGGCGTGCTCGGTGTAGACCAGGTTGAAGTCGGCGACGTGGTCGACCAGCCGCCGGTTGGTCTCCTCCGGCACGTTCAGGTCGAAGCACCGGTTGCCGGCCTCCATGTGATAGACCGGCACCCGCATCCGCCGGGCCATCAGCGCGGCGATGCAGCTGTTGGTGTCGCCGAGCACCAGCAGCGCGTCCGGGCGCAGCTCGGTGATGGCCTGCTCGATGCCGGTCAGCACCCCGCCGAGCACCCGGGCCAGCGAGGTGGTGTCGACCCGGAGGAAGCGGTCCGGCGCACGCAGCCGCAGCTCGGTGAAGAAGACCTCGGAGAGGTTCCGGTCCCAGTTCTGTCCGGTGTGCACCAGCAGGTGCTCGACCGTACGGTCCAGCCGGTCGAGTACCCGGGAGAGCCGGATGATCTCCGGTCGGGTCCCCACCACCGTCATCACCCGGGTCATCGCGGCCTCGTCCCTGTCTCGCGTTCGGGCCCTTCACGATCAGGAGCCGGTCGGCCGCCACCGCCGAGGAGCCGGCGCGCGGTGGCCGGGCCGGAGCGGCCGGCCGACGGTACGCCGCTCTTGGTCAGCAGGTCCTCGATCTGGTCGGCGCCGACCCGCAACGACATCCGCTCCCGGTAGACCTCGCGGGCCCGGTGGCGCAGCGCGGTCCGGGCCGCCGGTGGCAGCGCCGCCGCCTCGACAAGCCGGGCGGCCAGCGCGGTCGGATCCTCGGGCGGGCAGACCAGGCCGGCTCCGGTCGACTCCACCAGCCGGGCCGCGTCCCCGGCCGCCGAGACGAGCACCGGAGCGCCGCAGGCGAGCGCGGCCTGGAGCTTGGACGGCACGGTGCCGCGCAACCCGGGCAGGTCCCGCAGGCAGACGAGCTGGTAGTCGGCCGCCGCGTAGAGGTCGGCCATCTCCTCCGGCCGGCGCCGGCCGAGGAAGCGTACGTTGCCGGCGCCCAGCTCGGTGGCGAGCCGGCGGGCGCGCTGCTCCTCGGTACCCGAGCCGACCAGGACCAGGTCGACCCGGTCCCGGGCCGCGTACGCCGCCCGGATCGCGGTCTCGACCCGCTGGAACGGCCCCATGTTGCCGGCGAACATGACGGTGCAGCGGCCCCGGTGCCCGAGTGCGGCCCGCGCCGACGCGGTCGCCGGCACCGGCCGGAAGAGCCGCTCGTCGGTCCAGTTCAGCACCACCCGGACCCGGCCCGGGTCGGCGCCCCGCGCGACGACCAGCTCGGCCATGGAGGGCGAGATGACCGCGATCGCGGTCGCCGACCGGTAGAGCCGGCGCATCGTCGCCGACAGGGTCCGCTCGATCATCCGGCCGGCGCCGCCGCCGGGACTCATCGTCGAGGCGGTCACCGACTCCGGCCACATGTCCTGGACGTGCAGCACCAGCGGGACCCGCCGGGCCAGCCGGGCCACCGCCGCCGCGGCGAAGGCGGTGGCGGGCGGGTGGTAGACGTAGAGCGCGTCGGCGCCGGTCAGATAGCCCGGGGCGAACAGCGCGCTGGTCGCGGCGAAGCTGGCGAAGTTGGCGGTCCGGCCGAGCGGGGACGAGTCGTGGCTCGGATAGACCGGCACCCGGCGTACGGTGACGTTCTCGCCCCCGGTGTGCGAGGTCCGCCACCGCTGCCGGTAGCCGGGATAGATCCGTCCCTCCGGATAGTTCGGATAGCCGGTGAGTACCCGCACCCGGTGCCCCCGGGCGCCGAGTTCCCGGGCGAGTTCACCCGGTACGAAGACCGGCTCCGGCGGATACCACTGCGTGACGAAGCCGATCTTCACCCGACCACCACCGGTGCCGCGGCGGCGGGTTCCGCCACCGGCTCCGGATAGGTGTCGGGGCGGGCGGGGTCGAAGAGTTCGTTGGCCCAGAAGAGGGTGAGCAGCTCACCGTCGCCGATGTTGGTGATCTGGTGCGCCCACATCGTCGGCATGTCGACCACCACCGGCTCGTCCCCGCCGACCCGGAACCGCAGCACCTCGCGGTGCCCGACCCGGCGCAGCGCGATCTCGGCGCAGCCGCGCAGCACCGCGAACCGCTCCACCTTGGCCAGGTGGAAGTGCTCGCCCCGGGTGACCCCCGGGCCGCTGGTCGAGGCGAAGGTCTGCCCGGCACCGCCGTGCGCCTTGACCACCTCGACCAGCGCGCCCCGCCGGTCGGTGTGCCGGACCAGCGGCCGGGGGTGGTCGGCCGGGAAGCAGTGCGACCGGTAGGTGTTGAACAGGCGTACGTCGTGCCGGTCGACCAGCGGCGGGATCTCGCCGCTGCGGTAGGTCCGGGCGAACCCGGCCAGCCGGGCGGCCAGGGCACGCACCCCGATCCGCAGCGCCGGCATCCCCGGATCCCACGGCACGGTCGGGGCGGCGGCCGGTTGCCGGGGGTCGCCGGGCGGCAGGCCGAGCAGCCGGGCGGCGGCGTCGAGGGCGTGCACCAGGGTCAGGTCGCGGTCGTCGCGTACCCCGGGCGGGTCGCCGTCGGCCAACTGGCGGCAGAAGGTGGCGACCACCGAGTTGTAGTACGGGCGGCCGTGTTCGCCGTAGAGGTTCGGCAGTGCGACGTCGTCGAAGCGGCAGCGCCCGGCGACCGCGCCGGCCAGGGTGGCGGCGGCGGCCTGCTTGGAGTCGCCGTACGGGGTGCCGTTGCCGGTCTGCGTCGAGTTGGCGAAGACCACCGTGGCCGGCGGCGTCGGGCACTGGCGCAGTCCCCGGGCCAGTGCGGCGGCGACCTCGACGTTGCCGGCCGCCACGTCCGCCGGGTCGCCCCGGTTGACTCCGGCGAGGTGCAGCAGCCGGTCGGCGCCACCGACCGCGGCGGCCACCCTGACCGGGTCGGCGAGGTCGGCCCGGGTCAGCGCGACCGGGTCAGGCCAGCCGAGGGCGCGGGCCAGCACCCGTACGTGCCAGCCGAGGAATCCGCCGGCACCGGTCAGCACCAGCCTCACGGCGTCATCGCCAGGTCTCGGGCGGCCAGCTCGGCCCGGATCTCCGGGAGGTCCCGGAGCAGTTCCAGGATCTCGGGTACGCCCAGTCGGGGCGCGTTGGCCGAGTTGAAGTCGCGACCGCTGGCGCCGGCCGGGTCGCCCTCGGAGACGTAGAGCGCGTAGTTGAGGTCGCGGGCGTCCAGCGGGATCCGGAAGAACTCGCCGAAGTCCTCCGCCTCGGCGACCTCCTCCCGGCTGGCCAGCGTCTCGTCCAGCTTCTCGCCGTGCCGGACCCCGATCAGGTCGAGCTTGGCCGGCACGTCGAAGAGCTGGCAGAGCGCGGTCGCCAGGTCGCCGATGGTGCAGGCGCTGGCCTTGCGGACGAAGATGTCCCCGGCCCGGGCGTGCAGGAAGGCGTGCTCGACCAGCTCCACCGACTCGGCCAGGGACATCAGGAAGCGGGTCATCGCCGGGTTGGTCACCGTCGGCGCCCGGCCGGCCTTGATCTGTTCGACGAAGAGCGGGATGACCGAGCCCCGGGAGTACATCACGTTGCCGTAGCGCACGCAGGAGACCGTGGTCCGGCTGCCCTGGTTGTGCCGGGCGTGCGACTGGACGACCTTCTCCATCAGCGCCTTGCTCATCCCCATCGCGTTGACCGGATAGACCGCCTTGTCGGTGCTGAGTACCACCACCGAGGCGACGCCGTTGCGCTCGGCCGCCTCGACGACGTTGGCGCTGCCCAGCACGTTGGTGCGGACCGCCTCCAGCGGGAAGAACTCGCAGGACGGCACCTGTTTGAGGGCGGCGGCGTGGAAGACGAAGTCGACGCCCCGGGTCGCCCGCAGCATGCTGTCGTAGTCCCGGACGTCCCCGACGTGGTAGCGGACCCGGTCGTCGCCGAGCCGGTGCCGCATCAGATCCTGCTTGGCCTCGTCCCGGCTGAGTACGCGTACCTCGCCGACGTCCTGGTCGAGCAGCCGGCGCACCATCGTCTGGCCGAAGGAACCCGTGCCACCGGTGATGAGGACCCGGCGGCCAGCAGGCAGAGATGTCACAGGTACTCCGTTCGCGCATGCCGATCGGACGGCCCGGCGCCGGGTCGAGATCTGTGGCTCGACCGTGCCCTTCCGCCGGTCCGGACCGTTGGTGTCTGGTGTGCCACCTGCGTCAACGACGGGATGGCCGGCAAGTCACGCGTACCGAACAATGGTTCTCTGATTCATTTATCCCTGAATTTTAATTCATATATCGGTTGATGCCCACTTCTGTCCTATCAGTCTGATAGAACACTTCCGGTCAGCTGCTGTCCCGGCTCTGGAGGGCCCCACCTGTGGATCTTTCTGAACGCGCGCCTTCGCCGGGACCGGCCAGCCCGCCCGACACCTCCGGTCCACCCGAGCCCGTGCTGCTCTCCCCGCCGGACGTCGGACCACTGGAGGAGTCGTACCTGATCCGGGCGCTGCGTTCCGGCTGGGTGGCGCCGCTCGGGCCGGAGGTGGACGCCTTCGAGCGCGAGGTCGCGGCCCGGGCCGGCACGGCGCACGCGGTGGCGCTGAGTTCGGGCACGGCGGCGCTGCACCTCGGCCTGCTCGGCCTGGGCGCCGGCCCCGGCCGGACGGTGGTGGTGCCCACGCTGACCTTCGTGGCCACGGCGAACGCGGTCGTCTACACCGGCGCCGAGCCGGTCTTCGTCGACTGCGACCCGGCGACCGGGAACGTCGACGTACCGCTGCTCGCGGCGCTCCTGGACGAACTCCGCGCCGCCGGCCGGGACGTGGCGGCGGTGGTCCCGGTGGACATGTTCGGCGCCTGCGTCGACTACACCCGGCTCTCGCCGGTCTGCGCCGCCGCCGGGGTGCCGGTGCTGGAGGACGCGGCCGAGGCGCTCGGCGCCACCCACGCGGGCCGGTCGGCCGGCTCGTTCGGCCGGGCCGGCGTCTTCTCGTTCAACGGCAACAAGATCATTACCACCTCCGGCGGCGGCATGCTGGTCACCGACGACGGCGCCCTCGCCGACCGCTGCCGCTACCTGGCCACCCAGGCCCGGCAACCGGTGCCGCACTACGAACACACCGAGATCGGCTACAACTACCGGCTCAGCAACCTGCTCGCCGCCGTCGGCCGGGCCCAGCTCCGCCGGCTGGACCGGATGCTCGCCCGCCGCCGCGAGCTGCGGGAACGCTACGCCAAGCTCTTCGCCACCGCACCCGGGGTACGGCTGCTCGCCGAGGGCGATCCGGGGATCAACTGCTGGCTGAGCACGATCGTGGTCGACCCGGCCACCGCCGGCTGGCGGGCCGGCGACCTCGCCGCGCACCTGCACGCGGCCCGGATCGAGACCCGTCCGGTGTGGAAACCGATGCACCTGCAACGCGCGTTCGCCGGCACACCGGGCGCGATCACCGGCGCGGCGGAACGGCTCTTCACCGACGGCCTGACCCTGCCCAGCGGCTCCGGGCTGACCGAGGCACAGGCCGGCCGGGTGCTCGACGCCGTCGCGAACTTCCTGGAGGCCCGCGCGTGACCCCCGGCCACCGACGGTACGACCGGCGCAAGCGCCTCCTCGACCTGCTGGTCGCGGCCGTGCTGCTGGTGCTGCTCTCCCCCGTCCTGCTCGGCTGCGCCGCCGCGGTGGCCCTGGCGCTGGGCCGCCCGGTGCTGTTCCGGCAGAGCCGGCCGGGCCGGGACGGCCACCTCTTCGAGCTGCGCAAGTTCCGCACCATGCGACCGGCCGGCCCGGGCCGGACCAGCGACGCCGACCGGCTGACCCGGTTCGGGAGCTGGCTGCGGGCCACCAGCCTGGACGAGCTGCCGACGCTCTGGAACGTACTGCGCGGCGACATGAGCCTGGTCGGGCCGCGCCCGCTGCTGGTCAGCTATCTCGACCGGTACACCCCGGAGCAGGCCCGCCGGCACGAGGTGCGGCCCGGCATCACCGGCCTGGCCCAGGTACGCGGCCGCAACGAGCTGAGCTGGGAGGAGAAGTTCCGCTACGACGTCGAGTACGTCGACCGGCGGTGCCTCCGGCTCGACCTGCGGATCCTGCTGGAGACGGTGCTGCGGGTGCTGCGCCGTCAGGGGATCAGCGCACCGGGCAACCCGACGATGCCGGAGTTCGCCGGCAGTCGACTCGTCGCGGCGGAGTCGGTGCCGGCCCGGAGTGTCGACTCGTGACCGCCGACCTGGTGATCGTCGGCTGCGGCGGGCACGGCCGGGAGGTCTTCGACATCGTCCGGGCGATCACCGCCGCCGGCCGTACGCCCGGCTGGCGGGTGCTCGGATTCGTCGACGACCACCCCGCCGAACCGGGCCTCAAACTGGTGCACCGGCTCGACGTGCCGTACCTCGGGCCGGTCGAGGAGCTGCGGCAGGCGCCGCCGGGCACCTCGGTGGCGCTCGGCATCGGCGACCCGCGGATCCGGCGTACCGTCGCCGCCCGGGTGGAGGGGTACGCCCTGCCGTCTCCCGCGCTGGTGCACCCGGCCGCGACCGTCGGCCCGGACACCGTGGCCGGGGACGGGCTGGTGGTCTTCGCCGGAGCACGGGTCACCACCAACGTCCGGCTCGGCCGGCACGTGCACCTCAACCAGAACTGCACCGTCGGCCACGACAGCGTCCTCGACGACTTCGTCTCGGTGAACCCGCTGGCCGCGATCTCCGGCAGTTGTGCCCTGGAGACCGGGGTGCTGGTCGGGACGACCGCGGCCGTACTCCAGGGCTTGCGGGTGGGCCGGGACGCCACGGTGGGCGCGGGCGCCTGCGTGGTCCGGGACGTGCCGGCCGGCACGGTGGTCAAGGGGGTACCGGCGCGGTGACCGCGACGACGGGCAGTGCCGTGCCGGCCGGGCGGGACGACGACCCGGCCGACCTCGGCGACGTGGTGCTGGACGCGGCCGGCGGGGACCGGGGCGGAGCCGCCCGGTGGCGGGGCGAACTGGACGCCTACCTGGCCGGGTCGGCGGTCCGGCCCCGGGTGATCGGCCGGGGGCAGCGGATCGGTCCCGGCTGGTTGCTGCGCCGGGAGCGGCTGGTCCGGGGCGCCCGGCTGGTGATCGCGCCGAACAACGTCTCGTTCGGCTACGCCGGCCGGGAGCGGCGGGTACTGCTGCGCAACGCCCTGCACTTCCTCCACCCCGACGAGGAGCACCTGCTCGGCCGGCTGCCCCGCTCGTTCCGGGCGCAGATCCCGATGGTCCGCCTGCTGGCCCGCCGGGCCGACCTCGTCGTGGTCCCGTGCGGGGCGATGGCCGACCGGGTCGTCCGGCACGTCCCGGCGGTGCGGCACCGGATCGCGGTACGCCCGCACCCGGTGACCCCGGTCGACGCCTGGGCCCCGGACGACCGGGCCTGGCTGCTCGTCCCGGTCGTCGCCGCCGGCTACAAGAACCTGGTCCCGCAACTGCGGATGCTGCTCGACACGGTCGGGCGCGGCGGCCCGGACCCGGCCGGTCGGGGCGGCGCGGCGGCCGAGCGCGGCATCGAGGTCCGGGTCACCGCCCGCCCCGGTGACCTGCCGCCGGACGTGACGGCCCATCCGGCGCTGCGGGCGATCGGCGTGGTCCCGCACGACCAGCTCCTCTCGTTCTGGCGCCGGGCCACCGCCGTCTACTACCCGTGCACGCTGGAGTCGTTCGGCTACCCGCTCGCCGAGGCCCGGGCCAGCGGGATCCCGATCATCGCGCCGGAGACCGCCCAGGCCCGGGAGATCGCCGGCCGGGCGCTGCTGGGATACCAGCCGGACGACCCGGAGAGCCTGGCGGCGGCGGTGGGCCGGATCCGGGAGCCGGTGGTGGCCGATCCGGGCCCGTTCGACCGGACCGGCTACTTCGACTGGCTGCTCGGGCCGGAGCCGGGGCGCGCCGCCGGCCGGGGCGGCCGATGACCGGCGACGCCCTGGTCGTGCTCGGCACCGCCGGGCACGCCCGGGAGATCATCGCCATCGCCGAGGCGGCCGGCGGCTACAAGCTGCTGGGCTGTCTCGGGCCGCGCCGCGCCGCGGAACTGGCCCGGCTGCCGGTCGACTGGCTCGGCCCGGACGACTGGCTGGCCGACGCCGACGCGCACGTCCGGTACCTGCTCGGCGTCGGCTCGGGCACGGTCCGGGCCCGGCTCGACCGGCGGCTCGACCCGCGGACGCCGGCCCGGCTGGTGCACCCGGCGGCGGCGGTCGGACCGGCGGTGGAACTCGGCCCGGGCACGGTGCTCTGGCCCGGGGCCGTACTCACCGCCGACATCGTGACCGGCCGGCACGTGCACGTGGGCACGAACGTCAGCGTCGGGCACGACGCCGTACTCGCCGACTTCGCCACCCTGCTGCCCGGCTGCACCGTCGCCGGCTCCACCCGGATCGGGCCGGGCGCGACGGTCGGGGCCGGTGCGACGGTGATCGACGGGATCACCGTCGGCGCCGGGGCGATGGTCGGCGCCGGAGCGGCGGTCGTCCGGGACGTGCCGGACGGCGCCGTGGTGGTCGGGGTGCCGGCCCGGCCGATCGAGCGGCACGGCCACTGAGTTTCGACAGGTCACCGAGGGATTCGCGCACCGGTCGCGCTTCGGCTGGTCGCGGACCGCAACTCCGAGAGGGCAGACGATGCCGAAAGTCGCGCTGATCACCGGGATCACCGGGCAGGACGGGAGTTACCTCGCCGAACTCCTGCTCGGCAAGGGTTATGTCGTACACGGGCTGAAACGCCGCTCGTCGAGCTTCAACACCGAGCGGATCGACCGGATCGACCTGCACCCCCGCGATCCGGAGGCGCACCTCTTCCTGCACTACGGCGACCTGGCCGACCCGGCGGCGCTGACCGGGCTGCTCCGGGACATCCGCCCCGACGAGGTCTACAACCTCGGCGCGCAGAGCCACGTCCGGGTCTCCTTCGAGATCCCCAACTACACCGCCGACATCACCGGGCTGGGCGCGATCCGGATGCTCGACGCGATCCGGACCGCCAAACTCGACTGCCGGTACTACCAGGCGTCCTCGTCGGAGATGTTCGGCGCCACCCCGCCGCCGCAGCGGGAGAGCACCCCCTTCCACCCGCGCAGCCCGTACGCCTGCGCCAAGGTCTTCGGCTACTGGGCGGCGGTGAACTACCGCGAGGCGTGGGGCATGTACGCGGTCAACGGGATCCTGTTCAACCACGAGAGTCCCCGGCGCGGCGAGAACTTCGTCACCCGCAAGATCACTCGGGCGATCGCCCGGATCGAGGCGGGCATGCAGGAGAAGCTCTACCTCGGCAACCTCGACGCGGTACGGGACTGGGGATACGCCCCCGAGTACGTCGAGGCGATGTGGCTCGCGCTCCAGCAGGACGAGCCCGACGACTACGTGGTGGCCACCGGCACCGGGCACACCGTACGGGAGTTCCTGACCGCAGCGTTCGGCCATGCCGGCCTGGACTGGGAGAAGTACGTGGCGATCGACCCGGCGTACTACCGACCGTCCGAGGTGGACGCGCTGATCGGCGATGCCGCGAAGGCCCGCCGGCAGCTCGGCTGGGCGCCGAAGACGCTCTTCGGCGACCTGGTCCGGATCATGGTCGACGCCGACCGGCAACTGCTGGAGGACGAGCGGACCGGCCGGCTGGTCCGGGTGGACCGGTAACCGGCGCCGGGAGGGGACGACCAGGTGGATATCAGAATCGACGGCACCGCGATCCTGCCCGGACACTCGGCCGGGGTGGAGGCGTTCACCTACGGCCTGCTCCGGGGACTCGCGGCGGACCGGGCACACCGGATCGAGGTGACGATCGTCCGGGGTACCCGGCGCGGCTGGCGACGCGAGGTACCCGACGACGCGGGGGTGCACTGGACCGAGGTACGGCAGCCGCTCCGGGCCGACGCACCGCTCGGCGGCGGACTGCGCCGGGTGCTGCCCCGGCAACTCCGGTCGGCACCGCTGGCCCACCGCCTGGTCACCCTGCTGCGCAGCCGGGCCAACCCGGTGCCGGCCGGCGACGACCGGGTCACCCTCTATCCGTTCGGCGGCGTGCCGGCCCGGGCCCGCCGCTCGGTCGTGGTGGTGCACGACATGCGCCGGTTCCACCTGCGCTACGACTCCGCACCGATCACCGAGATCTTCGCCCGGAACATCGCCGAGGCCGACGCCCTGGTCGCCTCCTGGCCGCACCCGTACCAGCAGCTCCTGAGGACGTTTCCGGAGGTCGCGGCGAAGACGGCGCTGATCCCGCTGCCGGTCTTCCACGCCCGTCCGGCCGAGGCACCGGCGGAACCCGATCCCGGGCTGCTGCTCTATCCCTCCTCGACCGCCGCGCACAAGAACCACCTGAACCTGCTGGAGGCGCTCGCCCGGCTGCCGGAACTCCGGCTCGTCTGCCCCGGGCCGCTGGTGGAGCCGCAGGCCGGGCAGCTCACCGCCCGGGCGGGCGCGGTCGACCTGCGCGCCCGGGTCGTCTTTCCGGGATTCGTCCCGGTGCCGGCGCTGGAGCGGCTCTACGCCCGGGCCAGCGCCGTGGTCGTGCCGTCGCTCTGGGAGGCGGCCAGCGGGGCGATCTTCGAGGCGTTCAGTTGGGGCCTCCCGGTCGCCTGTGCCGACGTGGAGCCGCTGCGCGCCCAGGTCGAGTTCGCCGGGGCCGAGGTCTGCTTCTTCGACCCGCACGACCCGGAATCCATCGCGGCGGCGATCCGCCGGCTGCTCGCCGACCGTGCCCGGTACGCGGCGGCCTCCCGGCGCGCGGCCGACCGGCTGGCGGCGCGTACCTGGACGGATACCGCCCGGGACTACGTCGCGGTACTCGACTGGGTGGCCGGCGGCCGTTCCGGTCCGGTGCCGCAGTCACCGTTCCTGACCCCAGACGCCGTCGGAGGCAACCCGTCGTGAACCCCGCACTGCGCTATCCGGTCGCCCGCCCGTCCCTGACCGAGCTGGAGGAGGCGTACGTCCTGGACGCCCTGCGCAGCGGTTGGGTCTCCTCGCAGGGGCCGTACCTGCGCCGCTTCGAGGCGGAGTTCGCGGCCCGCTGCGGCACCCCGACGGCGGTGGCGACCGGCAACGGCACGGTGGCCCTGCACCTGGTGCTCGCCGCCGCCGGGATCGGCCCCGGCGACGAGGTGGTGGTGCCGGCCCTGACCTACGTGGCCACCGCCAACGCGGTCACCTACTGCGGCGCCCGGCCGGTCTTCGTGGACGTCGACCCGGCCACCTGGTGTCTCGACGTCGACCGCGTCGACGCCGCGATCACCGAACGGACCAGGGCGGTCCTCGCGGTCGACCTGTACGGGCATCCGGCCGACTACCCGAGGCTGCGGGAGGTCTGCGCCGCGCACGGCATCCTGCTGGTCGGCGACGCCGCCGAGTCGTTCGGCGCCCGGCTCGGCGGTACCGGTGCCGGTGCGCTGGCCGACGTCACCACCTTCTCGTTCTTCGGCAACAAGATCCTGACCAGTGGCGAGGGCGGCTGCGTCACCACCTTCGACCCGGCACTGGCCGAGCGGATGCGGCTGCTGCGCAACCAGGGGATGGATCCGCAGCGGCGTTACTACTTCCCGGTGGTCGGCTTCAACTACCGGCTCACCAACCTGGCCGCCGCGCTGCTCTGCGCCCAGTTGGAGCGCGGTACGGCGATGGTGCAGCGCCGCCAGCAGATCGTGGCGACGTACGAGAAGGCGTTCGCGGACCTCGGTGCGCTGACGCCGCAGCCGGTGGCCGTCGGGGTGGAACGCGCCCCGTGGATGGCGTCCTTCCTGGTCGGCCCGGCCGGCGACGACCAGCTCCGGGACCGGCTGGCGGCGGAACTCGACCGGCTCGGCGTGGAGACCCGACCGTTCTTCGTGCCGATCCCGGAGCTGCCGCCGTACCGGTCGGCGTCCGACGGCGACTTCCCGGTCACCGCCGACCTGAGCCGGCGGGGTATCAACCTGCCGACCTATGCCGACCTCACCGACCCGGAGGTGCTGGACATCGCCGACCGGGTCCGCACCGCGCTCGCCCGGCTCTCCGCCGCCGGCCCGGCCTGAGATCGCGGGTCCGGCCCGGCTGGCGGATCAGACCGGTTCGAGCACCGGTTCCGCCGGGTGCCGGACCCGCAGCAGCGACCGGTAGCTCCACCACCAGCCGACGGCACCGAAACAGGCGACCCCGGCCATCGCCCAGGCCGCTCCGGCGGCCCCGAACAGGTGTCCGGCCCCGACGACCGCGCCGATCCGGATCGGGGCGAGAGCCGCACCCAGGGCCAGGGTCCGGGCGCCGGCCCGCTCGATCCGGTGCCCGGCCGCGGCGACCATGGTGGCCACCATGAAGACGCTCTCGACGGCGAGCGCGGGCAGCAACGGGCGGGCGAACTCCCAGTTCCCGCCGAGCAGCGCCCGGCCGACGGGATCCGGCAGGGCGGGCAGGGCCAGCGCGAGCGGCCCGACCAGGACGACGATGCCGGCGGTGACCCGGCCCGCCGCGCGGAGCCGGATCCGTGGCTCGGCGGCCCCGCTCCGGGCGAGGTACGGAATCAGCAGCGCGGAACCGGCGCCGATCAGCAGGGTGATCGGGCCGAGCGCGGTCCTCGCCCCGCCCAGTGCGCCGACCACGGCGGTTCCGGCCACCGCCGCCAGGGTGGCGGTGGCGAGTTGCGCGGTCCCCGAGCCGACCAGGAAGTGCAGGCCGAACGCGAACGCGCTCCGGGTCTCGGCCCGCCCGACCGGCCAGCCGGGCAGCAGCGCGCAGCGCCGCCGGACCGCCCCGAGACAGCCGACCAACGCCCCCGAGGTGGCCCACACCACGAAGGCGGTCGAGGCGTCGATCCGGCCCGCCAGGGCGAGCCCCGCACCGGCCGCGCTGGCCAACGTCCAGAGCAGTTCGTACCGGAGGATCCGTCGGGGGTCGGCCACGCCGAGGCCGTACGCCTTGAGGTAGTCGTAGAGGACCAGTCCGGGCAGCGCCAGGCCGACGACGACCAGGTAGCGGTTCCCGGCCAGTATCCCGACCGTGCCGAGGAGGACTCCGGCGGTGCCGCCGAGCAGGCAGATCCGCCGCGCGGAACGGCGGAACGGCGCCGGGTCCCGCCGGTCCGCCTCGGCCAGCACCGACTCGGTGACCATGGCCCGGGCCAGGCCGGAGACGAGGACGTACAGCGAGAAGGCCAGCGCGTACCGGCCCAGTTCGCCGAGGGAGCCGCCGTGCGCCACGGTGACGGCGAGCAGCATGTTGCCGAGGCTGGACGTCGCGGTGACCAGCACGGCGATCGGGGCCCGGCCACCGGTGGGGATCCGGCCGCGCAGGCCGCGCAGGTTGCGCAGGGTCGCCCGCCAACCGGGCCCGGCCGTCACCGGGCCGGTCGGCCGGCCCGGGGCACCGGCACCCGGCCGGGCGGACGGGCCGGGACCGGCCGGTCCACCGGGGTACGCCGGGTCAGCAGCAGCACCAGGAAGACCGGCGCGGCGGACACGGTGTTCTGGGCCGCCGCGATCGTCGACTCCGGATGGCCGTTCGACCAGAGCAGCGGTCCGGCCACCACGAAACAGAACAGGCTCAGCCGCAGCGGTCCGGGTGCACCGCGCAGCCGGAGCAGCAGCCCGGTGACCAGCGCCCAGCCGCCGTAGTAGACCACCACTCCGGCCCGGCCGTCGACGAAGTAGACGGTGCCCAGGGTGAGGAAGTTGAACGAGGACTTGTCGCTGCCGCCGAGGAACCGGTTGATCGCCGCCCCGGTGGCCAGCGGTGGCCGGCCCGGGTCGAGGATCCGGGGCACGAGGCCGTACCGGAGATAGCCGGCGGGGCCGGGCTGGCCGACGTCCACCGGTACGTCGTAGGCGCTGGCCCGGCCGATCTGCTGGTCGAACCGGAGCCGGTCGGCGGCGGTCACCTCGCTGGAGACCTTGACGCCGTTCTCCGCGCGGATCGTGTTGCGCACCGTGAACAGCGTCGGCCAGGCCAGGAAGAGCAGCACGGCGGCGACCAGCACGTAGCGGGCCCGGATCACCCCGCAGATCGCGCCGGCCGCCGCCACGAAGGTGAGGTAGCCGACGAGTGTGGCGGAGATGGCGGTCAGGAACACCAGCAGCACCTGCACGCCGACCAGCGCGGCGGTCCAGCGGTAGAGGCTGCCCAGCCGGGCCTGTCCAGCGTGGAAGCTGGCGATCAGGAGCGCGAAGGCGAGGTACTTCCAGCCGGAGACGAGGGCCACCACGTTCACCAGCGGCGACGCCGCCTGCGCCCCGGCGACCTGGGCGAAGACGCTGCCTCGGCCGGCGTACCCGCCGACGAGTTCGGCGACGATGCTGAGCACGGCCACCGCGCGGGCGACGAGGAAGAGCCGCGGGTACCCGGAGTTGGCCTCGGCGAGGGTCCGCCGGCCGGTGTCCCGGGCGGTTCGGCGGCGCCCCGGCCCACCCAGCGGCGCGAGCACCGTCTCGACCAGTACCGAGGCGGCCAGGGCCAGGCCGAGCAGCCCGAGTACGAACCCGAGGTCGGGATTGCGGTTCAGCACCGCCATCGGCAGGACCAGGATCAGGTACGGCGCCAGCAGCAGCACGCTGACCGGATAGCGCTGGAGCAGCCGGACCAGCCGGGTACGGACCGGTGGTGGCCGTACCGGCCGGGTGTCTGCTCCGCCGGGGTCGGCCGGTGTGGACGTGGCGGGTGGGCGCTGCCGGCCGGGCCGCCCGGACGGGACGGACGGGTCACCCCGGTGCGGGGAGGTGACGATCTCCATCTAGCGGTGACCCCGACCTTCGGGTGGCAGCTCCGGGCGCCTCTGGCCATCCGTCAACGGTCCGGGTCCCCTCCCTGTCCCAGTCGACCGGCAGGGTCGACACCCCGTGGGCCACCAGGGTCAACGAGGGCGCCGGAGAACCGTCACGCATGATCTGCCGATTTTCCCGTCACCTCGATCCGGCCACAGCGTTCAGTACAAATAGGGATGATTTTGGGCAAGAGCGTATTACCGTCACCGGGACGGTGGTCGGGCCCGCCGCCCCCGCTCTGGCCTCCCCCCGGGCCGATCCCGCACACCGACCCACGGCACCGCGCCCGGGCAGCAGAGACGCGAAGGTGACTTCCCACGATGCGCGAGGCAGGACTGCCCACCGGCACCTCGTCCGGTTCGTCGCGGGCCGGGACCGGCGTCGCCCCCGATGCGACGCCGGAGATCCCGAACGCACCCACCCGACCGCTCCGGCCACCCGGTTCTCGGATCCGGGTGGTCGGTCCGGCATCCGCCGAGGGTCGGCCGTGACCGTCTCGGTGCTGACCGGCCTGGTGTTGCAGTTCCTCGCGGCCGTCATCGTGCACGTGGCGATCCGGGGTGACTGGCTGCGGCGCCCGGCCGCCCTGATGCTGCTGATGGCGATCCTCGGGCACGGCATCACCGAGGTGATGCAGTGGATCTGGCCCGGCCGGAACGCCTACTTCCGGGACTACGTCTCGCAGGCCGCCCTGGACAACTGGATCCGGCTGGTCTCGGTCGCGATCCTGAGCTACGCCGTCGCCTACGTCCTGGTGCTGCGGATCCGTCGCCGGGACGCGGGGACGGCCGGCGGGGAGAGCAGCGCCCACATCTCCCGCCTCCGGCTCGGCTGGCTGCTGCTCCTCGCCGCTCCGCTGCTGCTCGCGACCTTCCAGGGCCGGGGCGCGCTGCAACCGGTCGCGCCCGGGCAGACCGCGTCCCGGGAGAACTACGCGCTGGTCGGGCTGGCCGGTCAGTTCCTGGTCCCGCTCCTGGCGGTGATCGGCGCGGTCGTCCTGGTCCGGTACGGCAGCCGCTGGATGCTCCCGCTCTTCGTCGTCCAGGGCGCGCTGCTCTCCATGGCGGGCAGCCGTTCGATGATCGTGACCGCCTGCCTGCTCTCGCTCTTCGGCGCGCGGCTCTGCGGGGTACGCCTGTCGCGCAGGCAGGTCGCCTGGGTGGTGGTCGTGGTGGCCTTCTTCACCGTGCTGATCTCGTCGACCCGCTCCGTCGCCGGGCGGGAGACCTTCACCCAGGGCATCGGCGCCGAGCGGCGGATCGACGGGCTGGTCGACGGCGTCGCCGCGCTGCCCACCGCGGAGAGCCGGGAGGCGGTGCTGAACGACGTCGTCTACCGCTTCGACACCAACACGTTCGGCACGCTGGTGCTGGAGAGCCTCTCCCGGCACACGCCGCCGGTCGGGCTGGAGACGACGCGGAACAACCTCCTGATCGTCGTACCGAGCTTCCTCGATCCCGACAAGCTCTCGCGTACGGTCGAGAGCCGCAGCGAGGAGTCCTTCCTCGACCGCCGGTTCGGGCTGGACCAGCGGGTCGACTGGCTCCCGGGGATCTTCGGCGCGATGCTCGGCTACTTCGGAGCGCTCGGCCTGCCGGTGCTGGCGCTGCTCTTCGGCGCGGCGATGGGTGTCGCCGAGCGGTTCGCCCTCCGCCGGGCGAGCACCGCCCGGTTCCTGCTCGGGGTGGGACTGGCGCAGTGCGCGCTGCTCTACTCGGCCGGCCCGCAGGCGCTGTTCGTGACGATGCGCGGCGTGCTCTTCTTCGTACTCCTGCTCTGGGTCGCCGCCGCGCTGCGCCGCGGCTACGTCGCCGTCAGATTCCCGGCCGGTCCGGTCGGGACATCGAGGATGAAGACGTCCAAGGAGACGAAAAACGTGAAAGTGGCCCCTTAGTCCTCACCAAGGGACTAAGTGTGGTTTACCCGCCGGGAGTTCCCCGCTGAGCTGCCCGAATACCGCTCACACCAGTACACCAGGAGGCTCCATGCCGCCCAGCGCCGCCGCCACGACCGGAAGCCCGCCGACCGCCCGGCGCCGGCGGCCCGGATTCGACCGGGCCGCCCTCCTGGTCACCGACGCCGCGGCCTGGACGATCGGCTTCGGCTCGGGCGCCTGGACGAGGTACGAGTTCGCCCTGACCACCAGCCAGCTCGTCCGGGCGCTCGCCGTCGGCATGCTCGCCGCCGCGCTGCACGCCACCATCGCCTCGGTCGGCCGCCGCTACCTGGGCCGGCATCCGCTCGGCAGCCTGCCGGACCTGCGCGCCCTCTCGGTCGCGGTGGCCGGCACCGCGATCCTGGTCTTCCTGGCCGACATCGCCCAGCCGGACCGGCCGGTCCCGGCCAGCACCCCGCTGGTCGGTTCGGCGGTGGCCCTGCTGCTGATGGTCTGCGCCCGGGTGGCGTACCGGCACCGCCGGGACCGCTGGCTGCGCCCGGACACCCGGTCGGCGACCCCGGTGCTGCTCTTCGGCCTCGGCTCGGCCGGTCAGGGCCTGCTGCACGCCCTGGTCACCGATCCGCAGGGCAGATACCTGCCGGTCGGGCTGCTCGACGACGACCTCGACAAGCGGAACCTGCGCATCGACGGCGTCCGGATGCTGGGCGGTCGCCGGGAGATCCGGGAGGCGGTCGCGCAGACCGGAGCCACCACGGTGATCTTCTCGGTGGCGAACGCGGACGCCGACCTGATCCGGGAGATCCGGGACGCCACGCTCCAGGCCGGCGCCGACTTCAAGGTGCTGCCGCCGGTCTCCGAACTGGTCGACCACCGGATCGGCGTCGCCGACGTACGCGACGTGGAGATCGACGACCTGCTGGGCCGCCGGCAGGTGGCCGCCGCCCTGGTCACCGCCGACTCGACGCTGACCGGGCAGCGGGTACTGGTGACCGGCGCCGGCGGCTCGATCGGCGCCGAACTGTGCCGGCAGATCCTCCGGGCCGATCCGGCCGAACTGATGATGCTCGACCGGGACGAGTCGGCGCTGCACAGCCTGCAACTCTCGGTCACCGGCCGGGCCCTGCTGGACGGCCCGGAGCTGATCCTGGCCGACCTGCGCGACAGCGAGGGAATCGCGCGGATCGTTCGCGAACGGCGCCCGGACATCATTTTCCACGCCGCCGCGCTCAAACACCTCACGCTTTTGCAGCGGCACCCCGGAGAGGCGATCAAGACGAATATCTGGGGCACGCTGTCGGTCCTGAACGCCGCTCGGGACGTGGCCAGATTCGTGAACATATCAACCGACAAGGCGGCGAACCCGATCAGCGTACTCGGCTATTCCAAGCGGATCACCGAACGGCTGACCGCGTACGCCGCCGCGAACAGTCCCGGCACATTCCTCAGCGTACGGTTCGGCAATGTGCTGAGCAGTCGGGGATCCGTGGTGACCGCGTTCCGGGCGCAGATCGACGCCGGCCTGCCGATCACCGTCACGCACCCCGACGTCACCCGCTACCTGATGAGCGTGCACGAGGCCGTGCAACTGGTGCTCCAGGCCGCGGCGATCGGGCGCGACGGCGAGGCGCTGGTGCTCGACATGGGCGCCCCGGTACGCATCGACGACCTGGCCAGGCAACTCGCCGCGCACGCACCCGGCCAGCCACGGATCGTCTACACCGGTCTGCGGCCCGGCGAGAAGCTGCACGAGGAGCTGCTCGGTGACGGCGAGGTCGACGTACGGCCGCTGCACCCGCTCGTCTCGCACGTCTGCGTCCCGCCGCTGAACCCGACCGAGGTGACCGGACTGGACCCGTTCGACGAGCCGGAGAAGGTGATCGAACGCCTCGCCTGGCTCTGTGCCCAACCGGAGGGTCCCATCCCGCCCGTGGCGCTGGTGCCGAACACCCGAAACGCTCGTCCCTCCTCGTCCCGGTCGACGTGAGGCCGGTCGGGAACTGGACACGCCGCTGGCGGGTCGCCGCAGGTCGTTGCAGGATTTCGGAGAAATTGCCGCCGGAGCGGGCGGCCAGCGTCACCCGCCTGTCGACACATCTGTTCGACCGTCGAAAGCGAGTGATTCCCGCCGAACCGAATTCGCGTCACAGAAATTGTCCGCGCGATGTTCGGCGACGGTTTCCACAGTCACCGACATCCTGGAGACACCACCGTGACCGAGAAGTTCGGCCTGATCGGCTTCGGCTACTGGGGCGCCAACCTCGCCCGGAACCTCGACAAGCTGGCCGGTGACCGGTGGCGCTGTCTGGTGGACGCCAGCCCCGAACGGCGGCAGGCGGCCACCGAGCGCTACCCGCGGGTGCGGGCCACCGGCGACCTCGACGCGGTGCTCGACGACGACGAGGTCCGGGCCGTCCTGATCGCCACCCCGGCGCCGAGCCACGCGCCGCTGGCCCGCCGGGCGCTGGCGGCCGGCAAGCACGTCTTCGTCGAGAAGCCGCTGGCGATGTCGGTCGCCGACGCGGTCGCGCTGGCCGAGACCGCCGACCGGTACGGCCTGGTGCTGATGGTCGGGCACACCTTCGAGTACGTCCCGGCGGTCGAGCG
This sequence comes from Plantactinospora sp. BB1, assembly GCF_003030385.1. NCBI lineage: Bacteria > Bacillati > Actinomycetota > Actinomycetes > Micromonosporales > Micromonosporaceae > Plantactinospora > Plantactinospora sp. BB1. The sequence continues at coordinate 1,494,916 of NZ_CP028159.1, forward strand.
GATGCGCGACTACATCCGGTCCGGCGAGATCGGTGACGTCCTCTACCTGCACTCGCAGCGGCTCAACCTCGGCCGGATCCAGAACGACCTGCACACCTTCTGGTCGATCGGCCCGCACGACGTCTCGATCGCCAACTACCTGCTCGACGCCGAGCCGCGCTGGGTCGCCGCCCAGGGCGGGCGCTACCTGCACGACGGCGTCGAGGACGTCACCTTCGTCACCGTCGGCTATCCCGGCGACGTGGTGGCACACATGCACGTGAGCTGGCTCGACCCGGCGAAGACCCGGCGTACCACGGTGGTGGGCACCCGGCGGATGCTGGTCTACGACGACCTGAACACCGACGCCCGACTCACCGTGCACGACAAGGGGGCGGAACCGCTGGAGCCCGACGGGGACGGCGTACGGCGCTACCGGCTGCGCGACGACGCGGTGCACGTACCCGTGCTCTCCCCGGCCGAACCGCTGAGCCTGGAGTTGCGGCACTTCCTCGACTGCGTGCGGACCGGGGCACGCCCCCGGACCGACGGCTGGAACGGCGCCCGGGTGGTGGCGGTGCTGGAGGCCGCCGACGCCTCGCTGCGGGCAGGCGGCGCGACCGTGCCGGTGCCGCCGGTCCCCGGTCCGGTGGACGCCACCGCGACGCCCGGCGGGCGCCCGCACCCGGACGGCCCGCATCCCGACCTGACCACGGCGGCACACTGAGCACAGAGGAGCGTGACATGCCCGGAATTCCCCTGGTCGACCTGGCCGCCGCGTACGACCGGCACCGGGCCGCGATCGACGCGGCGATCCGCGACGTCGTCGAGGACACCCGGTTCATCCTCGGCCGCGAGGTCGGCGAGTTCGAGTCGGCGTTCGCCGCCTTCTGCGGCACCTCGCACGCGGTCGGGGTCGCCTCCGGCACCGCCGCGATCCACCTGAGCCTGGCCGCCCTCGGGGTCGGGCCCGGCGACGAGGTGGCGGTGCCGGCGCACACCTTCGTGGCCACCGCCGAACCGGTGAGCTGGCTGGGCGCCCGGCCGCGCTTCGTCGAGGTGGACGCCGAAACCGGCGGGATGGACCCGGACGCGCTGAAGTCCGTCCTCGACCGGGTCCGGGCGGTGCTGCCGGTGCACCTCTACGGCCTGCCGGTCGACCTGACCGCGATCGGCGCGCTCGCCACCGCCGCCGGGGTACCGCTGATCGAGGACGCCGCCCAGGCGCACGGCGCCGAGTACCTGCACGACGACGGTTCGGTCGTCCGGGCCGGGGCGTACGGCCGGATCGGCTGCTTCTCGTTCTATCCCGGCAAGAACCTCGGCGCGTTCGGCGACGCGGGGGCGGTCACCACCTCCGACCCGGCCCTGGCCGAGCGGATCCGGCGGCTGGCCGACCACGGGCGCACCAGCAAGTACGAGCACCTCACCGTCGGCTACGCGGCCCGGCTGGACACCATCCAGGCGGCCGTACTCGCGGTCAAGCTCGGCACCCTGGCCCAGGGCAACCAGCGGCGGCGGGAACTGGCCGCGACGTACCGGTCCCGGCTGGACGGGGTCGGTGACCTGGTACTGCCGGCCGAGCCGCCGAACCGGCGCGGCGTCTACCACCTCTTCGTACTCCGTACCCGGCACCGGGACGGTCTGCTGGCCCACCTGCGGGACGCCGGCATCGGTGCCGGGGTGCACTATCCGGTCCCGTTGCACCTGCAACCGGCGTACGCCTCGCTCGGGTACCGCCCCGGCGACCTGCCGGTGACCGAGGCGTGGGCCCGGGAGTGCCTCTCCCTGCCGATCTATCCGGAACTCACCGAGGAGCAACTGGAGACGGTCGTCGCCGAGATACGCGGCTACTTCGAGCGGGTGTGACGGAACTCGACCGGGTGTGACGGAATTCGAGCGGGTGTGCCGGAAAGGCCCGGCGGATCGGGACGCCGGACCGGTCGGGAGCCGCACACGGGAGCGCACACCGTCCACTTCGGCATCCGGCTTGCGTCCGATTTGACAACAACGCCCTGTTGTGCTTCGGCTACAATGAGCGTCGACGATGTCACCCAACCACGGGGAGGGGTTTCGATGAGCCCGGTTGGTCCATCGGTCGGCGGGGCGGCCGGCGCCGCGATCGGCGCGGCAGCCGCCGCGGTCATCGGACAGATCAATGTGGAGATCGACGGTCTGGCGAGCGTGGCGGCGGCGATGCGCGAGGAGCTCAAGGAGGGCTACCGCACCCAGGTCCCGCCGGTGCACGACGCCATGCAGCACGGCGCCACCATCGGCGACCGGCTCGAGGGCGACGACTGGCTGCGGCTCCAGGACCGCTACGACGAGTGCATCCAGAAGAGCCTGGAGGCACTGGTCAACCTGGACAAGGGGACCCAGGCGGTGGCGCAGGCCGCGGAGCGGATCGCGGCCAACTACCGCGGCTCCGACGCGTTCGCGCACGCCACCGTCAGCGACGTGCACGAGGTCCTGCCGCCGACCGCGCAGACCAGGCCGGAGGCCCGGGCGAACCCGGCCGCACCGGTCACCGGGACGGGAGGCGACGGCAATGGCTGAGGAGTACATCCCGCGCCTGTGGCGGCTCGTCGACGCGGCACAGCAGAGGTTGCAGCCGAGCCGGGAGCAGGTGGCGGCCTGGGAACGGGCGTCGGGCATGCTGGGCGGCCACGCCGCCAGGTTGCAGAACTGCCGTAACCAGCTCGCCGCGCTCTGGCCGCCGGAGCAGAACGCCGCCTCGGCGGCGTACATGGCCGAACTGGACCGGCTGATCGAGGCGAGCCGGCAGACGTCGACCGCGGCCCAGAACAACGCCACGCACATCGGGCACGTGGCGGACGCCATCGAGCAGGCCCGGACCAAGCTGGAGCCGATCTACCGGGAATACCTGGAAAACCAGCGGAAGCTCGCCGACTACCAGCGCCAGGTGCAACTGGCCGGCGACATCGGCGGGACGGTGGGCGGAACCGCCGCGTCGCGCTTCGGCCTGACCGCCCTGGGCCAGAAGGCCGGCGACTTCCTCGGCGAGGGCGCGATGAAGGTGCTCACCGACCCGCCGGTGAGCGATGCCCAGCAGGCGGCGCTGATCGCCCGGGCCCGCGCGGTCCAGACGGAGATGGACGGCGCGGCACGGGACGGCGCCGGCCGGATCCGGCCACCGGAGGGATACAAGCCCCCGGTGATCATCAGCGACGACGGGCGGGAGTTCGACGACGACGCGGACGGGAGCGTCCAGCCGCCCATCGTCCACCCGCCGCCGCGCCGTCGGGCGGAACGGGAGGACTCCGGGCCGGGCTTCGTCGACGGTACGCCGCCACCGACCATCCACACCGAACTGACCCCGGAACAGGTCACCCCGCCCACCTCCCCGGTGGACGACGGCCCGACCCTGACCGGTGTCACCCCGCCGATCGCCGGGCCACCTCCGCCGGTGACCCCGGTTCCGCCCGGCCCACCGGTCGGGGTACCGCCTCCGACACCCCCGGTCGTCCCGCCGACCATCGGCGTTCCGCCCCGCATCGGTGGACCGCCGGGGGCCGGGCCCGGACTGGGCAACGTCCCACGGGGCGGTCCCGGCGGGACGGGGAAGGTCGGCCCGTTCGGTTCGGCACCGACCGGGGTGCCGCCGGGCGGCGTGATCGGCGCCCGCCCCGGCGGCGGTGCCGGCGTGCCACCGGGCGGCGTCGGGGCACCGCGCGCGGGCGGCGTACCCCGGGGGGTGAATCCGGTCGGTGGCGTCATCGGGCCGCAGGGCGGCCGGCCCGGCACGGCCGGCGGGGCCGGTGGGGTCCCGGGCGGCGCCAGGGCGGGCACCCGCCGTCCCGGCTCGGGAGCCGGCGCCGCCGGTTCCGGCGTCTCGGGCGTGCCCGGCGGCGCCCGTGGCCGGCGGGACGCCGACGAGCCGGAGCAGCGGCAGTGGGATCCGGACAACCCGTGGGAGGTCGAGCAGGGCGTCGCGCCCGAGATCGAGCCGAACCGGGACGTCGGCCGGCACGAGCCCGGCGGCGGGATCCTCGGGAAGGACAGGTGAGCGGAGCCACCCGGTTCCACGCACGGCTGCCGCGCTGGTGCGCGGCAGCCGTCTGCGGTCTGCTCGCGGTGCCGCTCGGCGCGCCCGCGGCGTCGGCGGACTCGGCCCGGGACCGGCAGTGGCACCTGCGGGCGCTCGGCGTCGCCGAGGCGCACCGGGTCACCCAGGGTGCCGGGGTCGTGGTGGCGGTGCTCGACACCGGGGTACGCGCCGACCACAAGGACCTGACCGGCAACGTGCTGCCCGGTGTCGACGTGACCGGCGCGGAGACCGACGGCCGGCAGGACGCCGACGGACACGGCACCGCGATGGCGGGACTGATCGCGGCGCACGGACACGGGTCCGGCAATGCCGACGGCGTCCTCGGAATAGCCCCGAAGGCCAAGATCCTGCCGGTCCGCGCCATGCGTACCGAGGCCGGTGCCGGGGACGACCTGCCCCGCGCCATCCGGGAGGCGGTCCGCCGCAAGCCCGCAGTGCTGTCGCTCTCGCTGAGCGGCGGCGCCAGCGAGAGCCTGGAGCAGGCGGTCCAGGAGGCGCTGGCCGCCGACATCGTCCTGGTCGCGGCCGCCGGGAACCGGCCGAACGACGCCTTCGTCGGCTATCCGGCGGCCTACCCGGGAGTACTCGCCGTCGGCGCCACCGGGCGGGACGGGAAACTGGCCCCGGTCAGCGTCACCGGTGACCCGATCGGGCTGGTCGCGCCCGGGGTGGAGATCGCCTCCAGCAGCCGGACCGGGGCGTACCGGTCGGGCACCGGGACGAGCGACTCCACGGCGATCGTGGCCGGGGCGGCGGCCCTGGTCCGGGCGAGGTACCCGGATCTGCCCGCGGCCGAGGTGGTGCACCGGCTCACCGCCACCGCCACCGACCGGGGTAGCCCGGGTCGCGATCCGGAGTACGGGCACGGCGTACTCGACCTCGTCGCGGCACTGACCGCCGACGTCGAGCCGGCCGGGGCGCAGCCGAGCCCGGGGACCGGACCGACTCCCACCACGGACCCGACCTCACCGGCGGTGGCCGCTCCCCCGCCCGGCGACGGGTCGACCGAACTCCGGCTCAGCCCCGCCGCGTACGCGATCGGCGGCACCTGCCTGCTGGTGCTGCTGGCCGGTGTCGGCGTACTCGGCTGGTTGCTGCTGCGGGGTCGACGCCGCCGGCAGGGCGGACCCGGGCCACCACCCGTACCCGGGCAGCCGGTGCCGGCCCATCCCGCCCCGGTGCCGAGGTATCCGGGACCACCGGGTGCCCGCCCGTATCCGTCCGCTCCTCCGGCGGCGCCGGAGCACCGGGGTGGCCATCCGCCGGGCTACGGCCCGCCCGGACCGCCGTACCCGCCGACGCATCCCGGCGCACCGCCGCCGGGCGGATAGCCGGCCGGGTCGGGGCTCGACCGGCACCGGCCGGGGTGGGGGGTACCGTGCTGGGGATGCGGCAGGGCGGGCCCGGGGACTGGGCGGAGCAACGACGACAGGCGATCACCGCCCGGGCGATGGCCGACCAGGCTCGCCGGGAGGCGGAGCACGAGGAGGCCCGGCGCCTCGTCGAGTCGTTCGCGGCGGCGGCCCGGGAGCGTGGGCTGCGCCAGACCAGGCTGACCGCGCTCGGCTACGACGGCCGTACCCGATACCGGACCAACCTCACCGGCTGGTATCTGGACCTCGCCCGGATCCACGCGGTGGACGCGGCCGGGAACTTCTACCTGCTGACCGTGCCGACCAGCCTGCGTGCCCGGTTGACCGGGGCGACCCCGCAGCCGCAACCGCCGAAGCTGGTCGTCGGCGAGGGCGGGCCGGACGGCCAGTCGATGCCGCTGGCGGCGCTGCTGCGCAAGCGGCTGGACGCCGGTGACCGGTGGCCCGAGCCCCCGGCGCCGCCGGCACGGGACTGACCTCCGCCGCGATGGCACGGCCGCCGAGCAGCCGGGAGAGGCGTAGCCGGCCGCCGCGACGGGTGATCGCCGCGACCGGCGCCCGCCGCAGATCCAGGCCCGGCCCGACCCGGCCGGTCAGCCCTGCTTCAGCACGTCGGTGATCAGGGCCTGGGCCTCCTCCTGGAGCCGGCCGAGATGCTCCGGCCCCCGGAACGACTCCGCGTAGATCTTGTAGACGTCCTCGGTGCCGGAGGGGCGGGCGGCGAACCAGCCGGACTCGGTGCTGACCTTCAGCCCGCCGATCGCCGCACCGTTGCCCGGCGCCTCGGTCAGGGTGGCGGTGATCGGCTCGCCGGCCAGTTCGGTGGCGGTGACCTGGTCCGGGGAAAGCTTTCCGAGCACGGCCTTCTGTTCCCGGTCGGCCGGCGCGTCGATCCGGGCGTACGCCGGCTCGCCGAACCGGCTCACCAGGTCGGCGTAGTGCTCGCTCGGGGTACGCCCGGTCACCGCGATGATCTCGGCGGCGAGCAGGCAGAGCAGGATGCCGTCCTTGTCGGTGGTCCAGGTCCGGCCGTCGCGGGCCAGGAACGACGCCCCGGCGCTCTCCTCGCCGCCGAACCCGACCGAGCCGTCCAGCAGTCCCGGCACGAACCACTTGAAGCCGACCGGGACCTCCAGGAGTTTCCGGCCCAGGTCGGCGGCGACCCGGTCGATCATGGAGGAGGAGACCAGGGTCTTGCCGACCGCCGCGTCGGCGGACCAGTCCGGCCGGTGGCCGAAGAGGTAGGAGATCGACACCGCCAGGTAGTGGTTCGGGTTCATCAGCCCGCCGTCCGGGGTGACGATGCCGTGCCGGTCCGCGTCGGCGTCGTTGCCGGTGGCGACCTGGTAGTCGGCGCGCCGGGCGATCAGCGAGGCCATCGCGTGCGGGGACGAGCAGTCCATCCGGATCTTGCCGTCCCAGTCCAGGGTCATGAACCGCCAGGTCGGGTCGACCAGCGGGTTCACCACGGTCAGGTCCAGGCCGTGCCGGTCGGCGATCTCGCCCCAGTACGCCACGCTCGCGCCGCCGAGCGGGTCCGCGCCGATCCGCACCCCGGCGGCCCGTACCGCGGCGAGGTCGAGGGCCGAGGGCAGGTCGTCGACGTACTCGGTGAGGAAGTCGTACCGGCCGGTGGTGTCGGCGGCGCGCGCCCGCGCGTACGGAATCCGCTTCACCTCGCGGAGTCCGTCGGCCAGCAGCGCGTTCGCCCGGTCCTGGATCCACCTGGTCGCGTCGGTGTCGGCCGGCCCGCCGTGCGTCGGGTTGTATTTGAAGCCGCCGTCCGACGGCGGGTTGTGCGACGGGGTGATCACGATCCCGTCGGCGAGCCCGCCGGTGCGTCCGGCATTGTGCCGGAGGACCGCGTGCGACAGCGCCGGGGTCGGGGTGTAGCCGTCCCGGCTGTCGACCAGCACCGTCACCTCGTTGGCGGCCAGCACCTCCAGCGCGCTGACCATCGCCGGCTCGGAGAGCGCGTGCGTGTCGCGGGCCAGGAAGAGCGGCCCGTCGACGCCCTGGTCCCGCCGGTATTCGCAGGTCGCCTGGGTTATCGCCAGGATGTGCCGCTCGTTGAAGGCGGCCCGCAGGCTCGATCCACGATGCCCCGAGGTGCCGAACGCGACCTGCTGCGCCGGGTCGGCCGGGTCCGGCTGCTCGGCGTAGTACGCGGTGACGAGCCGGGGCACGTCCACCAGGTCCTCGGGCTCGGCGGGCTGGCCGGCGCGGGCGTGGACCGACATGTGACCTCCTTCTGGCACGGGCGTGGGCGGGCGGAGCGGGTCCGGCACCGCCGGTGGTGGCCGACGGGCGGTGTGGCCGGCGGGTCAGGGCTCGACGCGCTGCCCCTTGCCGACGACCACGATGCCACGGTCGGAGACCGTGTACCGCTCACGGTCGCGGTCCAGGTCCACGCCGATCTCCGCGCCCTCCGGCACCACCACGTTCTTGTCCAGGATGGCGTTGCGGACGACGGCGTGCCGGCCGATCTCCACCCCCTCCATCACCACCGAGCCTTCCACGTGGGCCCAGGAGTGCACCCGGACATTCGGCGAGACGACGGAGTTCTCCACCAGCGCGCCCGAGATCACCACACCCGGGGAGATCATCGAATCCACCGCCCGGCCGACCCGCTCCTCCAGGTCGTGCACGAACTTGGCCGGCGGCCACGGCGGGTGGTCGGTGTAGATCGGCCACTCGTAGTTGTAGAGGTTGAAGACCGGGTGTACGGCGATCAGGTCCATGTGCGCCTCGTAGAACGAGTCCAGCGTCCCCACGTCCCGCCAGTACGCCCGGTCCCGGTCGGTGCTGCCCGGCACCTCGTTGTCGCGGAAGTCGTAGACGTTCGCCTCGCCCCGCTCGACCAGCATCGGGATGATGCTGCCGCCCATGTCGTGCTTGCTGGTCCGGTCGGCCGCGTCGGTCTCCACCGCCTCGCAGAGCAGCTTGGTGGTGAAGACGTAGTTGCCCATCGACGCGTAGATCTCGTCGGGCGAGTCCGGCAGCCCCTTCGCGTCGGTCGGCTTCTCCCGGAACGCCTGGATACGCCGGCCGTCCGAGCCGACCTCGATCACGCCGAACTGGTCGGCGGAGGCGAGCGGCTGGCGGATGCCGGCGACCGTCACCCCGGCGCCGGAGGAGATGTGCTGCTCCAGCATCTGCCGGGGGTCCATCCGGTAGATGTGGTCGGCGCCGAAGACGATGACGTAGTCCGGCTGCTCGTCGTTGATCAGGTTGAAGCTCTGGTAGATCGCGTCGGCCGAGCCGGCGAACCACCACGGTCCGCGCCGCTGCTGCGCCGGTACCGGCGTCACGTAGTTGCCGAGCAGGTTCGACATCCGCCAGGTCTTGGTGACGTGCCGGTCCAGCGAGTGCGACTTGTACTGCGTCAGCACCACGATCTTCAGGAACCCGCCATTGGCCAGGTTGGACAGCACAAAATCGATCATGCGGTACATGCCGCCGAACGGGACGGCGGGTTTGGCCCGGTCGGCGGTCAGGGGCATCAGTCGCTTGCCCTCTCCCCCGGCCAGGACGATCGCGAGGACCTTGGCTGACATGTCACGACGGTAACGGAGCCGGCAGTCCGCCGCACGGGGCTCGTCTGCTTCGTCCCACCAAGATCTTCAACGGCCCGATTCGCCCGACTCGCTCCACCGGTCGAGCACCGGCCGGGGGTCGGGGCGGAAGCAGGTCGCCTCGGTGACGGTTACCGGTCGAGCACCGGGGGCGGGGCGGGGGTGGTTAGCGGTCGAGGGCCTCGGCGGCCGCCTCGGCGACGCGGTCGGCCAGGACGCCGAGGAGCCGGGAGTCGAGCCGCCACTGCTGCCAGTAGAGCGGAACCTCGATCACCGCCGCCGGGTCGATCGGCACCAGGCCGCCGGCCGGGTAGCGGTCGCTCTGCTGGGGCGGCACCATCCCCCAGCCGAGGCCGAGCCGGATCGCCTCGGGGAAGTCCCCGGAGGACGGGACGTAGTGGCGCGGCGGGGCCCAGGCCCGGCGGGACCGCTGCCGGAGGTAGCGCTCCTGGAGGTCGTCCCGACGGTCGAAGACCACCATCGGGGCGCGGGCCAGCGCATCCAGCGTGGGACCCTCCGGCAGCCAGGTCCGGACGAACTCCGGACTGGCCATCGGGCGGTAGCACATCCGGCCGAGCGGGCGTACCGCACAGCCCTGCACCGGGCGGGACTCCGAGGTGATCGCCGCCATCGCCGTACCCTGGCGGAGCAGTTCGACGGAGTGGTCCTGGTCCTCGCGGTAGACGTCGACACAGATCCGCTCGCGGGCGGCGGCGGCCAGCGCCGGGAGTACCCAGGTGTTCAACGAGTCGCCGTTGACCACGATCGGGATCCGGCTGAACTCCGCCGGTTCGGCCGGGTCCTGCCCCAGTTCGCCGAGCGCGTCGGTGACCAGCAGCGCGACCTGGCGGGCCAGCCGGAGCACGACCTGCCCCGACGGCGTGGGGCGGGCCGGCTTGCCGCGCTCGACCAGCACCCGGCCGACGGTGCTCTCCAGCGCCTTCATCCGCTGGCTGACCGCCGACGGGGTGACGTGCAGCCGCCGGGCCGCCGCCTCGAACGAGCCGTGGTCGACGACGGCGACGAAGGTGCGGAGCTGCTCGAACTGGAGGTCCATGTTAAGCAAGACTAATGAATCGTAAGAATGATTAGCTGGAGTGGTCTGGCCGGCTTCCCTATGGTCGAGCCCGTGATCCTCTCCTCCACTGCCGCCGCGACCGGCCCGGCGCCGCTGCTCGTCACCGGATTCGGCGTCGGCCTCTCCCTGATCGTGGCGATCGGCGCCCAGAACGCGTACGTGCTCCGTCAGGGCGTACGCGCCGAACACGTCCTGCCGATCGTGCTGATCTGCGCCGTCTCGGACGCGGTGCTGATCCTGGCCGGCATCACCGGGATCGGGGCGGTGGTCGAACGCGCCCCGGTCGTGCTCACCGTGGTCCGCTGGGCCGGCGCCGCCTTCCTGATCGGCTACGGCCTGCTCGCCGCCCGTCGGGCCTTCGGCACCCAGAGCCTCCAGGCCGGCAACGGTGGCAACGGCGTGACACTCCGCACGGCCGTACTCACCGTGCTGGCGATGACCTGGCTCAATCCGCACGTCTACCTGGACACCGTCCTGCTGCTCGGCTCCATCGCCAACACCCACGGCCCGTCCGGCCGGTGGTCGTTCGGGGCCGGAGCCGCGCTCGCCAGCCTCGTCTGGTTCGCCGCGCTCGGCTACGGCGCCCGGCGCCTCAACCGCGCCTTCACCCGTCCCGCCGCCTGGCGCATCCTGGACGCCCTGATCGCGACGACCATGCTCACCATCGGCCTCGGCCTGCTGCTGGACGCGTGACCTACCTCCAGCGCTCGGCTAGGGTGCCGGCTGTGATGGGATTCGCACCTGATGATCGGCGGCTGCGGGTTGACCTGCTGACCCGGGAGTACCCCCCGGAGGTGTACGGCGGCGCCGGGGTGCACGTCGAATACCTCGCCCGGGAGCTGCGTTCCCGCGCCGACACCCGGGTGCACTGCTTCGGCGCGCCCCGGCAGCCCCCGTACGCCGAGCCGGGCGTCACCGCCTATCCCGAGCCGGCCGAACTGGGGCACGCGAACGCCGCCCTGCGGACCATGGGGGTGGACCTGGCGATGGCGGCCGGTACCGCCGGCACCGACGTGGTGCACAGCCACACCTGGTACGCCAACCTCGCCGGACACGTCGCCAAGCTGCTGCACGGGGTGCCGCACGTGGTGACCGTGCACAGCCTGGAACCACTGCGGCCGTGGAAGGCCGAGCAGCTCGGCGGCGGGTACGCGCTCTCCTCCTGGTGTGAGCGGACCGCGCTGGAGGCCGCCGACGCGGTGATCGCGGTCTCCGCCGGGATGATGCGCGACCTGCTGGCCGCCTATCCGGCGGTCTCACCGGACCGGGTACGCGTGGTGCACAACGGCATCGACACCCACCAGTACGCCCCCGACTCCGGCACCGAGGTGCTGGACCGGCTCGGCATCGACCCGGGGCGGCCCAGCGTGACGTACGTCGGCCGGATCACCCGGCAGAAGGGCCTGCCGTACCTGCTCCGGGCGGCGCGCCGGCTGCCGGCGGAGGCCCAGCTCGTGCTGCTGGCCGGCGCCCCGGACACGGCGGAGATCGCCGCCGAGGTGGAGGAGCTGGTCACCGAGCTGCGGGGCAGCCGGGAGGGCGTGGTCTGGGTGGCCGAGATGCTGCCCAAGCCCGAGGTGATCCAGATCCTCAGCCACAGCACCGTCTTCGTCTGCCCCTCCGTCTACGAGCCGATGGGCATCGTCAACCTGGAGGCGATGGCCTGCGAGACGGCGGTGGTGGCGACCGCCACCGGCGGCATTCCCGAGGTGGTCGCGGACGGCTCCACCGGCCTGCTGGTGCCGATCGCCCAGGCCGGCGACGGCACCGGTACCCCGCTCGACCCGGAGCGCTTCGTCGCCGACCTCGCCGACGCGATCACCGAACTGCTCGACGACCCGAAACGCGCCGTCGAGCTGGGCCGGGCCGGCCGGCGCCGGGCGGTCGAACACTTCTCCTGGGACGCCATCGCCGACCGGACCCTGGCGGTCTACCGGGAAGCCCTCGGCGGCTGACCACCGGCCGGCCGGTGGAGAATTGTCTGACGGGCGGGCGTCGATCATTGCCAGTAGGTTGGGCAGGGTGAGTGGACGGATCCCGATCGAGGACGTGACGCCGTCCGTGGCGGGTGGTCGCTACCCGGCCAAGGCGGTGGTGGGAGAACTGGTCCCGGTGACCGCCCGGTCGTACCGGGAGGGCCACGCGGCGATGGGCTGCCAGGTCGCCTGGCGCGGCCCGGACGGTGTCGAGCGGCCGGTGGTCCGGATGCGCCCCGGCCCGCATGCCGACGACCGGTGGCACGCCACGATCCGCCCGGATGCGGTGGGCGCGTGGAGCTTCACCGTGCAGGCGTTCGAGGACCCCTACCTGACCTGGCGGAACGCCGTCGTCAAGAAGATCGACGCCGGGCAGCGGGTGGCCGACCTCGCCAACGACCTGGCCGAGGGAGCCGACCTGCTGGACCGGGCCGCCGACGGCGTACCGGAGGCGGACCGGGACCGGGTCCTCGGTGCCGCCACGGCGCTGCGGGACGGCGAGCGGCCGCTGCCCGAGCGGGTCTCGCCCGCGCTGGACCTGGCGGACCTGCTCTGGACCCATCCGGTCCGGACGCTGCTGACCGACGCACCGGCCCAGCCGATCTGGGTCGACCGGCGCAGGGCGCTCTTCTCCGCCTGGTACGAGTTCTTCCCGCGCTCCGAGGGGGCGGTGCTGGCCGCCGACGGCCGGCCCGCCCGGTCCGGCACCTTCCGGACCGCCGCCGAACGGCTGCCCGGGGTCGCCGCGATGGGCTTCGACGTGCTCTACCTGCCGCCGATCCACCCGATCGGCCGGGTCAACCGGAAGGGCCGCAACGCCGCCCTGGTCGCCGGGCCCGACGACGTCGGCTCGCCGTGGGCGATCGGCGCGGCCGAGGGCGGTCACGACGCCATCCACCCGGACCTCGGCACGCTCGACGACTTCCGGGCGTTCGTCGCCGCCGCCGAGGAGGTCGGCCTGGAGGTGGCGATGGACCTCGCGCTCCAGGCCGCGCCGGACCACCCGTGGGTGACCGCGCATCCGGAGTGGTTCACCACCCGGGCGGACGGGTCGATCGCGTACGCCGAGAACCCACCGAAGAAGTACGAGGACATCTATCCGATCAACTTCGACAACGATCCGGAGGGGCTCCGGGCCGAGGTGCTGCGGGTGGTGCTGCACTGGGTCGGGCAGGGCGTCCGGATCTTCCGGGTGGACAACCCGCACACCAAGCCGTTCGACTTCTGGCACTGGCTGATCTGGGAGGTCAAGCGGCACGACCCGGACGTGCTCTTCCTGGCCGAGGCGTTCACCCGACCGGCGGTGATGCACGGGCTCGGCAAGATCGGCTTCACCCAGTCCTACACCTACTTCGCCTGGCGGACCAGCCCGGCGGAGCTGCGGGAGTACTGCGAAGAGCTGGTGGCGGCGGCCGACCACATGCGGCCGAACTTCTGGCCGAACACCCCGGACATCCTGCCGGAGCACCTCCAGCACTGCGGGCCGCCGATGTTCAAGATCCGGGCGGTACTGGCCAGCCTCCTCTCGCCCTCCTGGGGGATCTACGCCGGCTACGAACTCTTCGAGCACGTGGCCCGGCCGGGCGCCGAGGAGTACCTCGACAACGAGAAGTTCGAGCTGCGCCCCCGGGACTGGTCGGCGGCCGAGGCGGAGGGCCGGTCCCTGGCCCCGTTCCTGGCCCGGCTCAACGCGATCCGGCGGGCGAATCCGGCGCTGCACTGGCTGCGCAACCTGGTCTTCCACGAGATCGACAACCCGGCGCTGCTCTGCTGGTCGAAACGGGACGAGCAGACCGGCAACACGGTACTGGTGGTCTGCTCGGTCGATCCCGGGCAGGTGCAGTGGGGCAACACCGTGCTGGACATGCCGGCGCTCGGCTTCGACTGGCACGAGCGGTTCACCGTGCACGACGAGCTGACCGGTGCCCGCTACGACTGGGGACAGCACAACGCCGTCCGGCTCGACCCGTTCCTCCTCCCCGCGCACGTCTTCACGGTGCACCGGCACGACGGCCCGCCGGGCGACGCCCCCGAAGCCGGGGCAGAGCCCACCGACGCCACCGCCGGACCGGAGGGGCTGGGATGGACGAGCTGATCACCGGTACGACGCACGACCCGCACGCCCTGCTCGGTGCCCATCCCGACGGCGACGGCACGGTGATCCGTACCCTGCGCCGGGGCGCCGGCACCGTCGAGCTGCTGGTCGGTGCGGAACGGCAGCCGATGCGCCGGGTGCACGACGAGGGGGTCTTCGAGGCGAGGGTCCCCGGCACGGCGCGCGACTACCGGGTGGTGGTGGACGGCGGCGAACCGCGCGACGACCCGTACCGCTTTCCGCCGTCGGTCGGCGAGCTGGACCTGCACCTGATCGCCGAGGGCCGGCACGAGCGGCTCTGGACGGCGCTCGGTGCCCGGCCGGCCGACGGCGGCGGGGTGTCGTTCGCGGTCTGGGCGCCGAACGCCCAGGGGGTCCGGGTGGTCGGCGACTTCACCGGCTGGGGCGCGCACGAGGGCTGGCCGATGCGGTCGCTCGGCAGCAGCGGGGTCTGGGAGATCTTCGTCCCGGAGGCGGCACCCGGGCAGCGGTACAAATACCGGATCCTCTCCCGGGACGGGCAGTGGCGGGACAAGGCGGATCCGCTGGCCCGGCGTACCGAGGTGCCGCCCGCCACCGCCTCCGTGGTGGACCGGTCCGGCTACGAGTGGTCCGACGCCGACTGGCTGGACCGGCGGGCCCGGCGGCAGCCGCACCAGGAGCCGATCAGCGTCTACGAGGTGCACCTCGGCTCGTGGCGGCCGGGTCTGTCCTATCGGGAGCTTGCCGAGCAGCTCACCGCGTACGTGCTCGACCTGGGCTTCACGCACGTGGAGTTCCTGCCGGTCATGGAGCACCCGTTCGGCGGCTCCTGGGGCTACCAGGTGACCGGCTACTACGCCCCGACCGCGCGCTTCGGCGACCCCGACGACTTCCGCTATCTGGTGGACCGGCTGCACGCCGCCGGCATCGGGGTGCTGCTGGACTGGGTACCGGCACACTTCCCCCGCGACGACTGGGCGCTGGCCCGGTTCGACGGCACCCCGCTCTACGAACACCCGGACCCGCGCCGCGGCGAGCACCCGGACTGGGGCACCTACGTCTTCGACTACGGCCGGCCCGAGGTCCGCAACTTCCTGGTGGCGAACGCCCTCTACTGGTGCGAAGAGTTCCATGTGGACGGTCTGCGGGTGGACGCCGTCGCCTCGATGCTCTATCTGGACTACTCCCGCTCCGACGGCGAGTGGCTGCCGAACGAGCACGGCGGCCGGGAGAACCTGGAGGCGATCGCGCTGCTCCAGGAGGTCAACGCGACCGTCTACCGGCAGCATCCGGGTGTGCTGATGGTGGCCGAGGAGTCGACGGCCTGGCCCGGGGTGACCCGGTCGACCGACTCGGCCGGGCTGGGCTTCGGCTTCAAGTGGAACATGGGCTGGATGCACGACACCCTGAGCTATCTCGGCAGGGACCCGATCTACCGGCAGCACCACCACAACGAGCTGACCTTCTCCCTGGTGTACGCCTGGAGCGAGAACTACCTGCTGCCGATCAGCCACGACGAGGTGGTGCACGGCAAGGGGTCGCTGCTCGGCAAGATGCCCGGCGACCAGTGGCGCAAACTGGCCGGGGTACGCGCCCTGCTGGCGTACATGTGGGCGCATCCGGGCAAGCAACTGCTCTTCATGGGCTGCGAACTCGGCGACGACCGGGAGTGGAGCGAGACCCGGGGGCTGGACTGGCGGCTGACCGACGATCCGGGCCGGGCCGGCGTGCAGCGGCTGCTCCGGGACCTGAACCGCGGCTACCGGGACAATCCGGCGCTCTGGTCCCAGGACACCGTGCCGGCCGGCTTCCGGTGGATCGTCTCGGACGACGCCGCCAACAACACCCTGGCGTTCGTCCGGATCGCCGCCGACGGCTCCCCACTGGTCTGCGTGGCGAACTTCGCCGCGCTGCCCCGCGAGGGCTACCGGATCGGACTCCCGCTGGCCGGGCGGTGGTCCGAGATCCTGAACACCGACGCGGACTGCTACGGCGGTTCCGGGGTGGGCAACCTGGGCGCGGTCACCGCCGACGACCAGCCGTGGCACGGCCTGCCCGCCTCGGTGGCGCTGCGGGTGCCGCCGCTCGGCGTCCTCTGGCTCCGCCCGGGCTGAGCACCGGCCGGGCCGGGCCAGCCGCTGAACGCCGGCCGGGGCGGGCAAGCCGCTGAGCAGCGGCCGGGCCGGGCTAGCCGGGAGGTTCCGTGCCGAGGCGGCGTCCGGTGACGAGCAGCGTCAGCAGGGCCAGCGCGGCGAGGGCGGCGGCGGCCAGGAAGACCCCGCTCGTCGAGGTGGCCGCCTCGACCGGCCCGAAGAGCAGTGGCGAACCGAACTGGCTGCCGAAGGTGGCCGTACCGAGCAGTGCGGTCGCCTGCCCGCGTCGACCGGCCGGGGCGTGTTCGGCGGCCAGCACCGTCAGGGCCGGCACGGCCAGTCCCATGCCGAAGCCGAACACGGCGGGTGCGAGCAGCAGCGGGACCGGCGACGTACCGAGTGCGAGGAGTACCAGCGCCACGGTCCAGGCACCGAAGGCGAGCAGCAGCAGTCCGGACCAGCCGAGTCGGGCCCGGACCCGGGCGAACCGGAGCCCGGTCAGGCTCATCACCAGGGAGAGCAGTGCGCCGAAGAGCGCGACCCGGAAGCTGTCCCGGACACCGACCTCGGCGAGGCGCGGCGGCAGGAACACGAGTACCCCGTAGAGCAGTGCGGTGGCGACGGCCTGGAGTGCGTAGATTCCGAGCAGTCGCGGACGCCCTCGCAGCAGCGGCTCGGGCCGGGCGGGCGCGGCGTGGCCGACGGCGCCCGACGCCTCCTCCTTCGCGCCGGTGGTCGATTTCGAGCGGGACGCCGCGACGCTCGACCCCGGCCGGTGTCTGTCCATCGTGGAGAGCATGCGGAGGGCGACCAGACCGAGCGGGACACCGACCAGGTAGACCGCGAACGGCGCGTGCCAGGAGATGGTGCCCAGGGCGCCGCCGAGCAGTGGCCAGAGCACCCCGCCGAGGCTGATCGCGGCGCTTCGCCAGCCCATCATCCGGTCCCGGGCCGCCGCCCCGGCCGCGAGGTCGAGCAGGCCGAGGGTGCTGCCGGTGAAGACGGCGGCGGCGCCGATCCCGAAGACCAGGCGGCTGGCGACCAGCGCCAGGTAGTCGTCGAGCAGCAGGCCGGCGCCGCCGGCCAGCCCGTAGAGGACGAGTCCGGCGCCGAGCGGTCCGGAGACGCCCCACCGGTCGACCGCCCGGCCGACCAGGGGGCCGACGAGGGCCAGCGAGAGCCCGTGCGCGGTCAACACCAGCCCGGCCGCACCGGCGCTGACCCCGAGGTCCGCGCGGAGCAGTTCGACCACCGGCGCCAGTACCGCTCCGGCCAGCACGGTGAGGGTGGAGGCGAGCAGGAGTATCCAGAGTGGACCCCTAGGCGGGACGGGAGGCCGGTCGGTGCTGCCGCGCGCGATCCGGTGCCGGGTGGCCGTCCCGGCGGGTTCCGAGGTGGCGGGTTCCGGAGTGGCGGGTTCCGGAGTGGCGGTCATCTGCACAGGATCGAATGTCTAGCTTGGTTGAGGTCAACCCCGGGCGGACCGCCGTCGGAGTCGACCCCCCGAAACAATAGATAGACGTGTGACAATGTCCATCGGTGGCCGGACGGGCGGAGTCGACGTCCCGACCGGCGACCGGCGCCTCCCGCGCGCACGTGCGTACGTGCGTACGAGGCTCTCCGGCCGCCGCGACCCGCGACCGACCGCCACCGAGGCAGGTACCGCCACCCGCACCGTCCATCCACTCAGGAGGTACGCCATGCCGCGACCGATCCGCCGGTCGGCGGTCGTACTCGCCGCCGCCCTGCTCACCCTCACCGCCCTGGCCGGCCCCGCCCGGGCCGGCACCGACACCGACCTCGCCCCGCAACAGTTCACCGCCGACAGCGGCGACAGTTGCCGGTACGGTCTCGCCGAAGGAACCCTGGAATTCCTTCCGGTCTCCGCACCCCCCGGGCTCGGCTCGGTGACCGTCACCGGCACCGTCGCCGACCGCCCCTACGAGCGCGATCCCGGCCCGATCTGCCGGGACGACGGCCTCTTCAGCTTCGTCACCTTCTACGCGTACGGCAACGGCCGCCTCATCGCCGAGGGCACGACGAAGGTGGACAACGACATCACGAAGTACAGCTTCCAGCTCGGTCCCCGAGAGCCCGGCAGCGGTGTCGACACCCTGGTCGTCCAGGTCTGCCGGGCCGCGACGACGAACGCACCGACCCCGCTGCCGACGCCGGCCGGCTACTGCGGAACACCGCAGGTCTACTCGCTGCACTGGAGCTGACCGCCGAGCGGCGCCGATCCGCCGGACAGTCTCCTGGTCCATCGATGACGGCCCGTCCCGGGGGCGTCGTCCCACCAGCCGGACGACGCCCCCGAGGCGACCGTCGCGCCCGCCGGGGCCGGCCGCCGGACGGGGACAACTCCTGACCGATCGCGCGGGTCGGATTCGGCGGAAACTCCGGTAGGTTCTCGCCATGACCGTGCTGCAAGATCTTGTTGCCGCGCTCGCCACCGGCCGGGTCGAGGTCGTGGACCTCACCGCCCCGCTCTCGGCGCAGACGCCGATCCTCACCCTCCCCGAACCGTTCGGCCAGACCGTCCCGTTCGCGCTCCGCGAGATCAGCCGCTACGACGAGCGCGGCCCGGCCTGGTACTGGAACAACTTCACCACCGGCGAGCACACCGGTACGCACTTCGACGCGCCGGTGCACTGGGTCAGCGGCCAGCACGGCGACGACGTCTCGCAGGTGCCGCCGAGCCGGCTGATCGCCCCGGCGGTGGTGCTCGACCACACCGCCGAAGCCGCCGCCGACCCCGACTTCCTGCTGGAGGTGGAACACATCCGGGCCTGGGAGGCGGAGCACGGTCCGCTGCCGGCCGGCGGCTGGCTGCTCTACCGGACCGGCTGGGACGCGTACGGTGACGACGCGGCGCGGTACGCCAACGCCGGCCGTACCCCGGGAATCTCCCCCGCCTGCGCGAAGTGGCTCGCCGAGGAGTCCCCGGTGCAGGGCGTCGGGGTCGAGACGGTGGGGACCGACGCCGGGGCGGCGCACTCGTTCGACCCCCCGTTCCCCTGCCACTCGTTCCTGCTCGGCGCGGACAAGTACGGTCTCACCCAGCTCCGCAACGTGGCGCAGCTTCCGCCGACGGGTGCGGTACTGGTCGCCGGGCCGCTGCCGATCGTGCAGGGCTCCGGCAGCCCGTGCCGGGTACTCGCCCTGGTCGAGCGGTAGCGGGTCGAGCGGTAGCGGGTCGAGCGGTAGCGGGCGGCGGGACGCGACGGATGCGGGCGACGGGACGGGGGTGACGGGCATGCGGGTCGCCGAGGTGGTCGGACGGGTGCTCGCCGCGCACGGGGTACGGCACGTCTTCGGGGTGGTCGGCAGCGGCAACTTCCACGTGACCAACGCGCTGGTCGCCGGGGGTGCCCGGTTCGTCGCCGCCGCGCACGAGGGCGGCGCGGCGAGCATGGCGGACGGCTACGCGCGCACCTCGGGCGAGGTCGGGGTGCTCTCGGTGCACCAGGGGCCGGGGGTCACCAACGCGCTGACCGGGATCGTCGAGGCGGCCAAGAGCCGGACCGCGATGCTGGTGCTGGCGCCGGAGGCGACCGAGCCACGGTCCAATTTCTTCATCGACCTACCGCACACCGCCACCGCGCTCGACATCCACTACCAACGGGTACGCCCGGAGCACGTCGAGGTGGACGTCAGCCACGCCTACCGGCGGGCGGCCTCGGGCACGACGGTGCTGCTGGGGCTGCCGCTGGACGTGCAGGCCCAGGAGGTGGCGCCGTGGACCGGCCCGGTCGAGCGGGGTAACGCCCGTGCCGACTGGGTACCCGACGTCGAGCCGCTGGTCCGGGCCCTGGTCGCCGCCCGGCGGCCGGTCTTCGTCGCCGGCCGGGGTGCCCGGGGTGCCCGGGAGCCGCTGACCCGGCTGGCCGACGAGTGCGCCGCGCTGCTGGCGGTCTCGGCCGCCGCCAAGGGACTCTTCGCCGGAGATCCGTGGTATCTCGACGTCTCGGGCGGCTTCGCCACCCCGCTCGCCGCCGAACTGATCGGCGAGGCCGACCTGGTGGTCGCCTGGGGCAGCACGCTGAACATGTGGACGACCCGGCACGGCCGGCTGATCTCGCCGTCGGCCACCGTGGTCCAGGTCGACGAGCTGCCGGTCGGCGCCACCCTGAATCCCCGGGTCGACCGGCACGTCAGCGGCGACGTGGCCCGGGTCGCCCGTTACGCGCTGCGCTGGCTGGAGCGGGAGCCGGGCATCGGCCGGCCGGTCGGCACCCAGCGCACCCCGGAGCTGCGTCGGCGCATCGCCACCGAGGGGCGCTGGCGGGACGTGTCCTATCTGGACGAGAGCGTCGACGGCCACGTCGACCCGCGTACCCTGACCATCGCCCTGGACGACCTGCTGCCGGCCGAGCGGACCGTGGTGGTCGACTCCGGCAACTTCATGGGCTACCCGTCGATGTTCCTCTCCGTACCGGACGTGGTCGGGTTCTGCTTCACCCAGGCGTTCCAGTCCGTCGGGTTGGGGCTGGCCAGTGCGCTCGGTGCCGCCGTGGCCCGACCGGACCGGCTCACCGTGGCGGCGCTCGGCGACGGCGGGTTCGCGATGTCGGCGGTCGAACTCGTCACCGCGACCCGGCTCGGGCTGCCCCTGCTGGTGGTGGTCTACGACGACGCGGCGTACGGCGCCGAGGTGCACCACTTCGGCCCGGACGGCCACCCGCTGGACCTGGTCCGGTTCCCCGACACCGACCTCGCCTCGATCGCCCGGGGGTACGGCTGCGCCGCGCTGACGGTACGCGGAATCGACGACCTCGCCCCGGTACGGGACTGGCTGGCCGGCCCCCGCGACCGGCCGCTGGTGGTCGACGCGAAGATCACCAGCGAGCGCGGTGCGTGGTGGCTGGAGGAGGCGTTCCGCGGCCACTGACCCGGAGGACCCCCGCGCGACCACTGTCACCGATCACCGCCGTCCGGTCAGGCGCCCGGAAACCGGCCGATCGCCCGGTCCGGAATGATCAGCCGATCCGGAGTGGTCAGCCGATCCGGAATGGTCAGCCGACCCGGAGTGGTCAGCCCGGGTCCGGGATGGTGACGGTGCCGTCGAGGTAGCGGCGGTAAGCGCCGCGCAGGCGTACCCGGTCGGCGTCCACCGCGCAGTGCACCGTGCCGCCCCGGGCGGAGAGCTGCCGGGCGGTCAGGGTGGCCCGGCCGAGCCGTTCCGCCCAGTACGGCGCGATCTGGCTGTGCGCGGAACCGGTCACCGGGTCCTCGAAGGCACCCGCACCGGCGCCGAACCACCGGCTGACGAAGTCGACGCCGTCGGTGTCGCCGGGGGCGGTGACGATCGCGCCGCGTACCGGCAGCCGGGCCAGGGTGGTGAAGTCCGCCGTGACCGCCCGGACCTCGGCGGCGCTGCGGAGCACGTAGACCAGGTCGGTGTCCCGGAACCGGTGCTCCGGCTCGATGCCGAGTGCGGTCACGGCGGCGGCGTCGACCTCGTCGCCGTCCGGTACGGCCCGCAGCCGTCCGGCCGGGAAGTCCAGTTCCAGTTCGCCACTGCGGTCGGCCCGCCGCACCGGGAGCCAGCCGCTGCGGGTCCAGAAGAGCAGGCGTGACGCGTCCGGGTGCACGTCGTCGAAGAGTTGCCCGGCGGTGGCCAGGGTCGCGTGTCCGCAGAGGTCCACCTCGACCGCCGGGGTGAACCAGCGCAGGTGGTAGGCGGGGTCGTCGCCGGGTGGCGGGTCGGCGTCGGCCGGCAGCGCGGCGGTGTAGAAGGCGGTCTCGGAGAGGTTGTTCTCCTTGGCGAGGGCCTGTAGGACGCTGTCCGGCAGCCAGCCGGGCAGGGGCATCACGGCCGCCGGGTTTCCCTGGAACACCCGGTCGGCGAAGGCGTCGAGCTGGATCAGGCGGAGCCGCATCGCCCCTGTCTACCAGTACCGGGCCGGGTCGTCGGTCGCGGTGGCCGGGTCGACTCCGGTGTCGGGCCGGTAGGGTCGTCCGGACCGATCTCCGGATCTACGTTAGACTTGAGTTATATAAGTGAGCGCTGAAAGGATGGCGGCGTGCACGCGTTCGACGTTCTCGGCGATCCCGTCCGGCGGCGGATCCTGGAACTGCTCGCCGACGGCGAGCGGTCGGCGGGCGAGGTCAGCGCGGTCGTCCAGGAGGAGTTCGGGATCTCCCAGCCGGGCGTCTCGCAACACCTGCGGGTGCTCCGGGAGAACGGGTTCACCACCGTACGCGCCGCCGGCACCCGGCGGCTCTACGCGGTGGACCCGACCCCGCTCCAGGAGATCGACCGCTGGCTGGAACGCTACCGGGGCTTCTGGACCCAGCGGCTGGACGCCCTCGGCACCGAGATCACCCGGGGCAGGCGCGAACGCCGCCGGGCGGAGGAGTCACCCCGGGAAGGCTGAGACCCGGCCGACTCAGACCAGGTTCGCCTCCCGCAGCAGGCGCCACAGTCCGGCACCGTCCGGCGCGCAGAACCAGCGCTCCCCCAGCAGCCCGGCCGCCGGGGTACCGGCGTCGGCACCGCCGGCCGGGGCCGGGAAGCCACCGGCCAGCACCGCCTGGGTCGGGGAGAGCCGCCGGATCAGCACCCCGGCCACGTTGTCCGGGTGCTCGGCGGCGAACTCGGCGTAGATCTCCTGGTCGTGCTGCCCGTCGTCGCCGATCAGCAGCCACCGGATCTCCGGGAACTCCCGGACCAGCCGGGCCAGGGTGGCCCGCTTGTGCTCCCGCCCGCTGCGGAACCAGCGGTCCGCCGTCGGGCCCCAGTTGGTCAACAGCAGCGGGCCGGCCGGATAGAGGTGCCGGGACAGGAACCGGGTCAGCGTCGGCGCCACGTTCCAGGCACCGGTGGAGAGGTAGAGCACCGGGGCGCCGGGATGCGCGTTGACGAGACGCTCGTAGAGCACCGCCATTCCGGGTACCGCCATCCGGGCGTGCTCGTCGAGCACGAAGGTGTTCCAGGCGGCCAGCAGCGGCCGGGGCAGCGCGGTCACCATCACCGTGTCGTCGATGTCGGAGAGGACCCCGATCCGCAGCGCCGGGTCGACGATCCGGACCGGTGCGTCGACCGGCTCGGCGCCGGGACTGACCAGCCGCACGCTCTGCCAGCCGGGCGCCAGGTCGGCCTCGACGACGAGATCGATGAAGCCGCTCCGGTCGGACCGGGCCTCGTGCCGGCGGCCACCGGCCTCGATCAGCACCGGCGCGTTCTGCACCGGCAGGGTGGCGAAACTACGCCAGCCGCGCACCTTCTCCGGCCGGCGGCGAGGGCCGGGACGCAGCCGGGTCAGCAGTACCCGGCCCAGCACCCGGATCCAGCCCGGAGCGCCGTAACCGGCGTACGGGATGATCGTGGCATCCCACCCGCCCTGTCCCAGGCGGCGCTCGATGAACTGGTGCACCGCGTCCTCGATCCGGGCCGCACGGTGCAGCCGGGGCGCGGGCGCCGGGCCGGCGGGTATCAGCGACACCTAGCCACCCTGCCACAGCGCACCCGGTCCGGCTACGAGACAGATCAACTAACCCGCCGGGAAGCTTCCCGGACCGGGCTCCCGGACCGGCCCCGCGGACCGGGTGGAACCGGTGCGACCTGCGCCGATCCGGGCCTCTGGCGCTGGGCACCGTGCGAGACTTCGAGGCGGGACGGCGACGGGGGCGCGGGGGTGTCGGTGGCGGTGCCGCGCGCGGCGCGGCGGTGGCGAGCACTCGACCGGCCGGGCGCGGTGGCGCTCGGCCTCGGCCTGCTCGGCCTGGGCTACCGGCTCGCGCTGATCCTGCTCACCGTGCCCGGCTCCAACAGCGACGAGGCCACCTTCGGGCTCGCCGCGCTGCACATCGCCGACGGCCGCGAACTGCCGGTCTTCCTCTACGGCCAGCACTACATGGGTACCGTGCAGAGCTACCTCGCGGCGCCGCTCTTCCTGCTCTTCGGCGCCGGCTGGATCCCGCTGCGGATCCCCCTGCTCTTCCTCTACGCCGCCTTCGGCTACCTGGCGTACCGGCTCACCCGGCGGCTCTACTCCCCCTGGCTGGCCACCTTCACCGTCGGGATACTCGCGCTCGGCGGCGAACGGGTGATCCGGGACCAGATCACCGCCGTCGGCGGCCGGCCGGAGGTCAAGCCCGCCGTGCTGGGCCTGCTGCTGATCGCGCTCGCCCTCGGCCGGCGACGGGACCGGGGACGACTCCGGACCCTCGGGCTCTTCGGGCTCTTCGGGCTGGTCACCGGGCTCTGCGTCTGGGACGACTGGCTGGTCCTGCCGTACCTGGTGGTCGCCTTCGGCGTCCTGCTGGTCGGCTGTTGGCGGGACCTGCTCGGGCCGGCCGGCGCCGTACTGGTCGCCGGGTTCCTGCTCGGGGTCGCGCCGCTGCTGGTGGACAACCTCACCGCGCCTGCCGGCCAGGACTCGATCTCGGTACTGCGACAGGTCAGCGAGGGCGAGGCGGAGGCGACCCCGGGTACCGCCCGGCTGCACGGCGCGCTGCTGGTCGGCATCCCGCTCGCCACCGGACTCTGCCGCCCGGAGGGCTGCGACGCCGTGGAGATGTCCTGGGGCGGGCTCTACCTGGCGCTGCTGCTCGCCGCCGGGGCACTGGCGGTGGTCGGACTCGTCCGGGCCGGTGCCAGTACCCCGGCCCGGGTGGGCTACGCCGCGCAGCTCGCCCTGGTGCTCGGCGCCGCGCTCACCGTGGCGGCGTACGCCCGCAGCTCGCTCGCCGGCAGCGCACCGCTGGCCAGCGCCCGGTACCTGTCGATCCTGCAGATATCCCTGCCCGCCGTACTCTGGCCGCTCTGGCTCGTCGCCCGCCGGGCCGGGCAGCTCGCCGCCGGCCCGCTGACCCGGCTCGCCGGGATCGTCGGCACCGCCCTGCTCGCCCTGCTGGTGGTGCTGCTGCTCGGCACCACCGGACACCTGCTGGGCGAGATCGGCACGATCCGGGCCGAGGAGGGACAGCAGCGGCAACTCGCCCGCACCCTGGAACGGGCCGGGGTCAGCGCCGTCTACGCCGAGTACTGGACCTGCAACCGGTTGGTGTTCGTCACCCGGGAACGGGTCGCCTGTGCGGTGCTCGGCGAGGACCTGCGGCCGGGGCAGGACCGCTATCCGGCGTACCCGAGGCGGGTCCGCGCCGCCGACCGGCCGGCCTTCGTCTTCGAGGCCGGCGCGCCCGCGGACGCCGCGTTCCAGGCCCACCTGCGCCGCTCGGGCGTGCCGGCCCGGGTCACCCGGGTCGGGCGGCACATCGTCTACCTGCCGGAGTCGACCCTGCGTCCCCCGGGCTGACCGGCCGGACGACTCCCGTATCCTGCGAAGCCGTGACTCAAGCGATGAACGAGCCTCCCGCCCTCCCCGACACGGTCTTCGTGCACCCATCGGCCGAGGTCGACGAGGGTGCGCGGATCGGCGACGGCAGCAAGGTCTGGCATCTCGCCCACGTCCGCTCCACCGCCCGGGTGGGCGCGAACTGTGTGATCGGCCGGAACGTCTACGTGGACGCGAACGTCGTGGTCGGCGACCTGGTCAAGATCCAGAACAACGTCTCCGTGTACCAGGGCGTGACGATCGAGGACGAGGTCTTCGTCGGCCCCTGCGCGGTGTTCACCAACGACCTCCGGCCACGGGCCCAGAACCCGGACTGGCAGATCACCCCGACCGTGGTCCGCAGGGGCGCCTCGATCGGTGCCAACGCCACCATCATCTGCGGGATCGAGATCGGCGAGTACGCGATGATCGCCGCCGGCTCGGTGGTGACCAAGGACGTCAAGCCGCACCAGCTGGTGGCCGGCAACCCGGCCCGCCCGCTCGGCTGGGTGGACGTCAAGGGCCAGGTCGTCTCCCGGGACCGGGAGAACCCGCCGCCGGACCTGTAGTCCTCCGGGTGGGATACCACCGAGTCATCGTGACGACCCGGTGGTATCCCGCCCGCCGGGCATACCGGTCCGGTGGCGGCTCCGCCCGATCAGCTCTCGTCGTCCGCCCAGGCCAGCGAGGTGGTGACCGGCAGCTTCGGGTGCCGGCGGGCGAGCTTCCAACCGATGGTCACGCCGTCGACCCCGGAGACCACCACCCGACGGGTACGCCCGAGGTCGAGCTTCGGCACCGCCTGGCGCCGGGCGATCCGCCACAGCACCAGCGGGCGGACCACCTGGTAGCCCCGGTTGAACACCTTCTGGTGGAAGGCACCCGCCGCCCGGTTGTGCGCCCACTGCGCGACCGCCACGGTCAGCTCCGGCCGGAGCGCCGACATCCGCCGGGTCCGGCTCCGGGCCACCGAAAGGATCTTGCCGGGCGCCTTGCGGAGCAGCAACCGCTCGGCCCGGAGCAGCGGGCGGCGCTCCTCGTGCCCGGCCAGCGGGTGGATCCGGACGCTGTGCCCCAGCCCCACCCGGTTCGCCGCGCCCGGGTCGGCGGTGATCAGGTCGACCTGCATGCCCCGGGCCACCACCGAGTGGGTGAAGGCCTTGCTCCGGCGTACGTTGCCGGCGCTGATCGCCACCACGACCACCCGGTCGGCGTCCCCGGGGACCGGTCCCGGGAGCTGCCCCGAGCGGCTCCCGGCCGGCGCCGGCACCCCGGCACCGACGGGCTCCGCGAGGGGTGCCGAGGCCGGGAGCGGCTCCTGATCCAGGCCGTGGTGCCGGCGCAGCGCCGCCGCGACCGCCTGGCGGCCGTACCGGGCCAGCACGGCGGTACGGGCCGCTGCCGGGTTGAGCGTGCCGAGCCGTTCGCGCAGTTCCCGGAAGCCCTCGACGACCACCTTCGGATCGTTGGTCAGGTCGACCAGGAGGCCGGCGGCCGGCTCGACACCGCCGAGGACGTCCTCCGCACCCGGGCTGCGGGTGGCGAAGACCGGCAGTCCGGTGACGACGGCCGCCGCGACGACCGTGCTGAAGGTGTCGTGCCGGCCCAGGTGCACCAGCAGGTCGTGCCCGTGCAGCAGCGCCGGGTACTCCTCCGCCGGCACGGCGGGACGGAGGGTTACCCTGCCGGCGATGTCCAGGTCGCGGGCGCGCGCCCGGACGGTCCCGGCCATCGCACCGGCGCCGACCACGGTGAGGGTCGCCTCCGGCTCCGCGCCGACGCTGCGGGCGAAGCCGGCCAGCAGGGCCCGGACGGCCCGCTCGTCCGGCAGCTCCCCGACGTGCAGCCAGCGGAGCAGGTTGCCCGGCGGGGTCGGCCGGAGCGGGAACCGGTCCGGGTCCACCGGGTAGGGCAGCACGTGCAGCTTCTCCGCGTACTGCGGGAACTGGGCGGCGACCAGGTCCCGCAGTTGCGGGTTGACGCAGAGCAGCGCCGCCACCCGGCCGAGCAGCTCGGCGTAGAGCTTCTTCGCGGCGGGCTGGGCGAGCAGCTCGGAGAGGCGTTCCGACTGCTCGGAGACGACCACCCGGGCATCCGGCCGGGCCAGCCGGACGGCCGGCAGCCCACCGGCGAGCCCGCCGTACGCGTGCACCAGCGGAGCCTCGATCCGCCCGGTGGGCAGCGCGGCCCCCAGCGCCCGCAGGTTCGCCTCGGCCTGCTCGGCGAAGGCCCGGGACTGGACCGGGTTCGGCACCGCGACCCGGGTCAGCTCACCCCGGGGCGCGTCCGTCACCACCGGCAGGCTCCACTTCGGACCGAACCGCTCGACCACCACGTCGATGTGCGGCGCGGCCGCCGACTGCGGCGGGTACGGCCACTCCTCGGTGTGCAGCACCGAGATCCGCTCGACCGAGGGATCGACCGCGTCCAGTGCCGACGGAACGAACTCCGAGTCGGGGTCCTCGGGCGAGGGGTACCAGGGGGTGACCACCGCGAGGTCGGTGAGCCCGGTACGCCGCTCCGGCTCCTCGGCCGGCTCAAGCCGGACGGCCAGCTCGGGGCGGCGGCGCAGCGCGGCCCAGGCCACCGGCAGCGCCTGCGGGTCGCCGGCCACCAGCAGGTCGACCTCGCGCAGCGGACCGTTCCGGCCGAGCAGCAGCCGGCGGGCCGCCCGCAGCGCCGCACGTGGTTCGGTCGCGCCGAGCCTGCGCACGGTGACCCCGGGCGGGGGCTCCAGCTTCTTCCACTGTGGATGGTTCGGCACCACCAGCGTGACCCGGGCGCCGCCCTCGACCAGCCGGTCGACGTGCCAGCGCGCGGCCCGGACCCGCTCGGTGCCGAGCGCCAGATAGAGGACGTTCGAGTAGGCCATCGTCACCGGGCCCCTTCCGCGAGCCGGCGCAGCCGGGCCTCCCACGGCCCGAGCGTCGCCGCCCGGGTGTACGTCTCCGCGTGCCGGACCGCCGCCTCGTGCGTCGCGGCGTCGAGATCCCGGGCGGCCTTGGCGGCGGCGATCAGCGACTGGGCCACACTCTCGGCGTCCAGCCGCTTGCCGGCGAACCACAGTGGATAGCCGGAGAGCACCTCGGTGGCGGCGATCTCCGGAATGTGCACCGAGACCACCGGCTTGCCGGTCGCCATGTACTCGAAGACCTTGCCGGAGGTCACGTACCTCGCACCCGGTACGCAGAAGACCAGCACGTCGGTCCGGCCGTACACCCCGGCGGCCTCGGTCTTGCCGAACGGGCCGCTGTACCGCACACCCAGATCCGACTCCTCCTCGATCCGCGCCTTCAGCGGCGCGATGTTGTGCGGGAAGAAGCCGAGGTGCCCGTGCACCTCCAGGGTGGCGGTGGCGAGCAGCGGATGCGCCTTCGCCAGCCGCCAGCCGGCGAAGAGCACGTCCAGCGGCATGTGGTTGGTGACCGTACCCAGATAGCCGAAGCGCAGCGGCTGCTCCGGATCCGGCGCCCGGAAGGTCGCCCGGCCGAGGATCTCCGGCTCCCAGCCGTTCGGCACCACCTTCATCCGGTCGGCGGCGAACGGATAGCGCTCGGCGTGCCACTGCCGCATGCCGTCGTTGACGAAGACGCTCTCCGCCGCGTGCCGCAGCACCCGCGCCTCCCAGCGCATCATCGTGCTGCCCTCGGGGAAGATCAGCTCCTCGGTGAACTGGTTGAAGGTCCAGGCGTCCCGATAGTCGACGACGTACGGGATCCGGAGCATCCGGCCCAGCGCCCACGCCGCCACGAAGGAGACGAACGGGTTGCCGGTGGCCAGCACCAGGTCGTAGCGGCGTCGCAGGTGCCGCTTCAGCGCGGTGCGGAGCAGGCCGGGCAGCCAGCCGAGGTAGTGCTCGGGAAAGATCTTCTGCTGCCCGGCCTGGTAGATCCGCTCGCTGACGTTCGGGAACATCCCCCGGAAGAAGCCGAACTTACGGACGTCGGTCTCCCAGTGGTGCACACCGAGCCTGACCCGCTCGACCCGCACCCGCGGGTCGACGGTCGCCTCCAGCGTCTCGTCGCTGGCCCCGCCGAGGTGGTCGGCGAAGAACTCCCGGGGCGCGGTGAAGACGGTCACGTCCCAACCGTCCTCGGCCAGCCGGTTGGCGGTGGCCCGGGCCCGGAAGACCCCGCTGGCCCGGCTCGGCGGAAAGTAGAACGACAGATAGAGGACCCGGGGAGGCCGAGAACGTCCCCGGGCGGACGGCGTGGCGATGGCGAGTCACTCCTGTCGGACAGCGGCGGGGACGCCGGGGACGGATACCGGTCTCAGCCGCCGATGACGATCCGGCGTACGTTCGGCCAGCGGGCCGGGTCGGTCACCCGGCGGCCGTCGACGACCACCCGTACGCCGGGCAGGTCGGTCTCGGCCAGGGTGCGGTACTCGGCGTGGTCGGCCTGCACCACCACGGCCTCGACCCGCTCGCCCTGGTAGGCGGGCAGCCCGAGCGCGGTCAGCTCCTCGGCGGTGTACATCGGGTCGGAGACGTACGGCCGGGCGCCCCGGGCGCGCAGCGCCTCGACGGTCGGGAAGACCCCGGAGAACGCCGTCTCCTTGACCCCGCCCCGGTACGCCGCACCGAGCACCAGCACCTCGACGTCGGTCAGGTCGCCCCAGGCGGCGGCGAGCAGCTCGACGGCGTAGTCCGGCATCCCGGCGTTGGCCTCCCGGGCCGCCCGGACGACGGTCGCGGACGGGTCGTTCCAGAGGTACATCCGGGGGTAGACCGGGATGCAGTGCCCGCCGACAGCGATGCCCGGCGAGTGGATGTGGCTGTACGGCTGGGTGTTGCAGGCCTCGATGACCTTGATGACGTCGACCCCGACGCCGTCGGCGAACCGGGCGAACTGGTTCGCCAGCCCGATGTTGACGTCCCGGTAGGTCGTCTCGGCGAGCTTGGCCAGCTCGGACGCCTCGGCCGAGCCGAGGTCCCAGACCCCGT
Organism: Plantactinospora sp. BB1; assembly: GCF_003030385.1. Lineage (NCBI taxonomy): Bacteria > Bacillati > Actinomycetota > Actinomycetes > Micromonosporales > Micromonosporaceae > Plantactinospora > Plantactinospora sp. BB1. The sequence goes on from NZ_CP028159.1 coordinate 1,525,362, forward strand.
TCGGGCGGGACAGGTCGGGGCGCTCGTCGAAGTCGAGTACCGCCTCGTAGAACTCGACGCCGCGCTTGGCCGACGCCTCGTCCACCCCGCCGACCAGCTTCGGGTAGCGGCGCAGGTCGGCGAAGACCCGGCCGGTCAGCACCCGCTCGGGGCTGAAGACCAGGGTGAAGTCGGTGCCGACCTTCAGCCCCGAGCCCTGCTCCAGCATCGGCGCCCAGCGGTTGCGGGTGGTGCCGACCGGCAGGGTGGTCTCGTAGCTGACCAGGGTGCCCGGCTTGAGCCCGGCCGCGATCGCCCGGGTGGCGTCGTCCATCCAGCCGAAGTCCGGCGTCCCCTCGGCGTCGACGAAGAGCGGCACCACCACGACCACGGCCTCGGACTCGGCGACCGCCGACGCGGTGTCGGTGGTCGCGGAGAGCCGACCGGCCGCCACCGCCTCCTTGAGCTTGACGTCCAGGTCGGCCTCGCCGGGGAACGGCACCGCGCCGTCGTTGACGAGCTTCACGACCCGCTCGGAGACGTCGGCACCGATCACCGTGTGTCCCTTGTCGGCGAACTGCACGGCCAGCGGCAGGCCGATCTTCCCCAGAGCGACAACGCAGATTTTCATGCCTTCTACTTTCCTCCCTTGGGCAACCTGCGCCGTAGCTGGGCCATGACCCGGCGGGGCGTGACAGGTGCTATTGCGATCACAAGTTGCCCACGGTGACTCGTGGTGGGCGTGATGACGAAGAACCGGACCCCGCGCCGGAAGACCATGCGGGGTGCGGTGGGCCGGGTCGGCATCCGCAGCGGGCTCGAACCGGTGGTGCCGAACGCGGTCAACTGGCTCCGGACCGTGCAGAGGGTGCCGCCGACCCCGACCCCGGCGAGCAACTGGTCCACCCGGAACCGGGCCTTCACCGTGGTGCCGTCGGCGTCCCGGGTGGTCTCCAGGGTGCTGCCGACCACGTCACCGGCGGCCAGCCCGATCGGGCCGGAGGTGAGGCTGGCCAGGTTGCGCCGCGGCGTGTGCGCGGTGACGGTCAGGCCCCGGCTGCCGTCCGGGCCGGTCTCCCAGGCCAGGTCGACCGCGTCCATCCGGGCGAGCCAGTCGGCCGCGGTGTCCGAGACGTCGAACCAGCGGTCCGGCATCTCCAGCCGGGCGTCCCGGAAGCCGGGATAACCGGCGTACCAGCGGTCGCCGTCGACGATCGTCGGCGGTACGCCCTCCTCGGCGTCCTGCCGGATCACCGCGAGCAGGTCGTCGACGGTGCCGCGCTGGGCGGTGGAGATCCGCAGCCGTGCCTCGATCTCCAGCCGGTCCCGGATGTCGTCGGTGAGATAGCGGTCCGCCAGCGTACGGATGCCGGCCACCAGCCGCTCCTGCGCCGCCCGGTCGAGCCCGAGGAAGTCGTCCTCCAGCAGCCGGGCGATCTCCCAGGCGAAGTGCCGGATCAGCACCGCGTCCCGCTGCTTGCCCGGCTCGATCAGCCGGGCCACGAACTCCACCAACTGCTCGGCGCAGCGCAGCCGCTCCTCGTGCCGGGAGCGATAGGTGATGTTGTGCGCGTTGAGCCGGCGTACGGCGTGGTAGAAGCGGTAGTCGGCGAGTACGGAGATCCGGTTCGCCCGGTAGCACGCCTCCAGGGTGAACGGCTGGTCGCTGCCGACCGGCATGTCCTCCGGATAGCGCAGCCCGTGCCGCTCGATCAGCTCCCGCCGGAAGAGCTTGGTGTTCGACAGCGCCCAGGGCAGCGCCGAGTCGAAGAGGTCGAGGTCGGTCTCGTTGCGGGCGAAGACCGCCTGGTGGATGTTGCGGCTGTTGACCCCCACCGTCTTGCCGAGCACCACGTCCGAGCCGTACTCGTCGGCGGCGGCCACCAGCCGCTCCAGCGCCTCGTCGCCGAGGTAGTCGTCGGCGCCGATGAAGAAGACGTAGCGACCCGTGGCCAGCTCCAGGCCCCGGTTGCTCGGCGCGGCCGGGCCACCCGAGTTCGCCTGGTGGACCACCTTCACCGTCTCCGGATGGAGCTTGGCGAAGCGGTCGAGTTCCCGGCCGCTGCCGTCGGTGGAGCCGTCGTCCACCGCGACGATCTCCATCCGGTCCCGGCCGATGCTCTGCCGGAGCAGGGAGTTCAGGCACTTCGTGAGGTAGGGCATGGTGTTGTAGACCGCCACCACCACGCTGACGTCGGGGGTACCCATCAGACCACCGCCGTCCTCACGCCGGCAGCCCGACGGCCGGCCGGGAGTCGCCGCCCGGGGCACCGGCCAGCGGCTCCGGCGTCGGCGAGCCGACCCCGGCGCGGGCCGAACCGGGCAGCAGCCGGGTGTAGACCTCGTCGAGGGTCCCGGCCTGCGCCTCCCAGGTCCAGCTCTCCAGCAGGCCGGGCCGGTCGTACGCGGCCCGGTAGCGCGCCGGGTCGGCGAGTACGGCCTGCACGGCCCGGACGTAGTCGGCCACGTCCTCGGCCCGGAACACCTCACCCTGCCCGGTCGACCGGACCGTCTCGGCCATCGTCTTCACGTCGCTGACGACGATCGGCAGCCGGGCGTGCGAGTACTCGAAGAACTTGGTGATCAGCGCGATCTCGTGGTTGGGCCAGTGGTGGATCGGGATCACCCCGACGTCGGCGCCGGAGAGGAACGGCACCACCTGCCAGTGCGCCACGTACGGCAGCACGTGCACCCGGTCGGTCACCCCGAGCCGGGCGGCCCGGCGCAGCACCTCCTGCATCTGCGGGCCGGCCGGCTTGTTCACCACCAGCGCGACGTGCACCCCGGGCAGCTTCGGCAGCGCCGCCACGGTGATGTCGATGCCGCGCTGGCTGCTCGCCGCGCCGCTGTAGACCAGCAGCGGCACCTCCGGCCCGACCCCGCAGAGCCGGCGGATCTCCGGCTGCGGCTCGTCGACCCCGGTCGGCCGGTCACCGACGGCCGGCGCGTTGAAGACCACGGCCGGACGCTCGGTCAGGCCGTGCTGCCCGCGCAGCAGGTCGCCGAGCGCCTCGGAGACGGTCACCACGGCGTCGGCGTACGGGGCGTACTCCCGCTCGTGCCCGACGTTCGCCGGCAGCCAGCGGGCGTTGTCCCGCCACGGCTTGAGGCCGGGCAGGAACTCGTGGGCGTCCCAGACCAGCTTGATCGTCCGCCCGGCGGCCTGTGCCCTGATCTTGGCTCGGGCGGCCACCCCGAGCATCCGGAAGTCGTTGGCGTGGATCAGGTCCGGCGCCAGTTCGTCGACGACCGGCCCGTACGCGAGCTCCCAGTCCCAGAGTCCCGGTTCGAGCCGGCGCCACGCCCCGTCGCCGCGCATCCGCTGCCAGAACCAGGTGTAGGTGCGGTCCCACGGGTTGCGGAACCGGCGACCGTGCTGCGCCCGGGTGAGCTGCCAGTAGCGGAACGAGACCCAGCGGCGGCGCAGCTGGGCCGCCAGCAGCCGCAGCCGGAGCAGCCGCTGCCCGAGCGGGTCGGGACGGCCGGAGCGGGCCGCCAGGGTGAGCTGCGCCGCGCGGAACCGCAGGTCGGCCTGGCGGGCCTTGGCCGCCTGGGCCCGCCACGGCGCGATGCCGTTCGGCGGATAGGCGAGCGGCCAGCGCAACCAGGCGCGCCGGTAGTCGTGGCGGCGCCGGGCGAGCGGATCCGGCATCGGCAGCAGCCGGACCTCGGCGTCGCCGAGCCGCCAGCTCTGCGGCTGCCCGTGCGGGGACCGGCCGAGCAGGATCACCTCCCAGCCGGCGGCGGCGGCCGAACGGGCCGCCTTCTGCACCCGGGAGTCACCGTTCACCCCGTTGTCGACCAGCATCACCACGCGCCCACGCGCGCTCCGCGCCTCGGCGGCGCCGTCGAACTCCATGACTGTGTCTTCGCTGCCCTTCCGGTCGGGGCTTTCCAGAGGACTCCGGCGAGTGTACGGCAATCCCGGCCATGGTTGCCGATCGTGACCGTCGACCCGTATCGATCATCATCGGCACCGCGACGGCAACCGGCCGGAGGGGTGATCCCGCAGGTGGCGCCGGTGCGGGCCGCTCGGGTCAGCCGGTGGTTTCGAGCGTGCGTTGCGTACCGGTAGTGACGAGGTGACCCGGAACATCCGGTTGCACGGTGGGCGGACGACCGGGCAGCAGCCGCCGGTAGACCCCCTCCAGCACCCGGGCCTGCGCCTCCCAGGTCCAGCTCTCCAGCAGCCCCGGACGGTCGTAGGCGGCCCGGTAGCGCGCCGGGTCGGCCAGCACCGCCCGGACCGCCCGGATGTAGTCCTGCACGTCCTGGGCCTTGAAGACCTCGCCCTGCCCGGTGGAGCGGACCGTCGCGGCCATCGTCCGCACGTCGCTGACCACCATCGGCAGCCGGGCCTGGGAGTACTCGAAGAACTTGTTGCTGAGCGCGATCTCGTGGTTGGTCAGGTGCACCAGCGGGCTCACCGCGGCGTTGGCGGTGGAGAGGAACTCGGAGACCTGCCAGTGCGGGACGTACGGCAGCAGGTGCACCCGGTCGGCCACGCCGAGCTTGGCGGCCCGGTCCAGCAGCTTGTCGATCGAGGCGGTCGAGCGCTTCCCCGGCGGCACCGAGACGAGCGCGACGTGCACGTCGGTCAGCGTCGGCAGGGCGTCGATCATGACGTCGACGCCGCGCACCGGGGCGATCCCGCCGGAGTACGCCAGCAGCGGCGTCTCCGGGCCCAGCCCGCACCGGGTGCGGATGTCCGTGACCGGCTCGTCCGCCCCGGACTCGGTCGACCGGTCCCGCACCGTCACGTCCGGCGCGTTCATCACCACGGTGGGCAGTTCGGCCAGCCCGTGCGACTCCTTCAGCAGCTCGGCGAGCCCCTCGGAGACGGTCAGCACCTCGTCGGCGAAGGGCGCGTACTCGCGCTCGTGCGCGACGTGCGCCTTCAGCCAGCGGCCCCGCTTGGTCGCCGAGCTGAGCCCCGGCAGGAACTCGTGGGCGTCCCAGACCAGTTTCACGTCCCGGCCGGCGGCCCGGGCCCGGACCGTCGCCCGGGCACCCACCCCGACCATCCGGTAGTCGTGCGCGTGGATCAGGTCGGGGGCCAGCTCGTCGATCACCGGGCCGAAGGCCAGCTCGTAGTCCCAGAGGCCGGGCTCCAGCCGCCGCCAGCTTCGGTCGCCCTGCACGGCGGGCCAGAACCAGGTGTAGAAGCGGTCGATCGGGCCCTCCAGCCTGCGCCGGGCCCGCTGGGCGCTGGTGAGCTGCCAGTAGCGGAACGAGACCCACTTCTTCAGTACCGCCGCCGCCCGCTCCTCCAGGCGCAGCCGCCGGGCGCCACCGGGCGGCACCGGCCCGCCGGTGTGCTTCGCGACGGCGAGCTGCGCGGCCCGGACCCGCAGGTCGGCCTGCCAGGCCCGCACCCACTGCGCGCGGTGCTCGGCGATGCCGCTCGGCGGGTACGCCAGCGGCCCGCGCCGGAAGACCCTGCGGAACTCGTGCCGCTTCTTCGCCAGCGGCTGCGGGAACGGCACCAGCCGGACCTCGGCCTGGCCGAGCTGCCAGGTCTGCGACTGACCGGTCGGCGAGCAGCCGAGCAGGATGACGTCCCAGCCGGCCTCGGCGGCCGAACGGGCGACCTTCTGCACCCGGGAGTCACCGGTGACCCCGTTGTCGACCAACATGACAATCCGCCGACGGGAGTCGGAGATCCCGGCCGCGCCGTCAACCACCATCTTTGGCCTTCCCGCCTTCCAAGGGGCCCGAGGACGCGACGAGTGTACGGCAACCGGTGAAGATTCCATCGGCTCGGCCGAATTCACCGGCATCACCGGTACCACTAGTATTCGCGCGATGAGGATGCCGGCCCAACCGGAACTGCCGACCCAGGGCGCCTCCGTGACGGAGACCGGCGCATCCACCCCGACACCCCCCGCCGACGCCCCGGTCACCGCTGGCGTCGCGGCGGGCGGCGGCCGGCCGGTCCGGCAGTACGGGCTGGACGCGCTCCGGGTGCTGGCCGTCTGCGGGGTGGGCGCGATCCACGTGATCGGGCTGGTACTCGGACACGACGACCTGCGGCACACCCTGAGCTGGTGGACCGCCGCCGCCATCGACCTCGGTGCGACCTGGACCGTACCCGTCTTCGTCATGATCAGCGGCGCGCTCACCCTGGCGCCCCGGGCACACGCCGCGGGGCCGGTCGCCTTCTACCGCAAGCGCTTCGTCCGGATCGTCCCCGCCCTGGTCGTCTGGCACCTCGTCTACCTGGTCGGGGTACGCATGCTCTGGCGCGGTGAGGAGCTGACCCCGACCCTGTTGGCCCGCAACCTGATGGACGCCAGGGTCTTCACCGCGCTCTACTTCCTCTGGCTGATCGCCGGGCTCTACCTGGTCGCCCCGGTGCTGGCGGCGTTCCTGTCCGACGGCGGGCGGCGCCGGGCGATGATCCTCGCCGGGGTGGCGATGGCCTTCACCCTGGTCACCTTCGCCGTCTCCGCGATGGCCACCATGATCGGCGCCCCCCGCCCGATCCACCTCGGGGCGCTGACCATGTGGTGGCCGTACGTCGGATACTTCCTGGCCGGCTGGGCGCTGCACCGGGTGGTGCTCGGCCGGCGCGGCCTGCTGCTGGCCGGGGTGCTCGCGGTGCTGCTGATGGCCGAGGCGGTCTGGCAGTGGGGCGTCTCGCCGGAACACCGCTGGCTCCAGACGCTCCTGCCGGTCGGCTACCTCGGCGGCACGGTGGCGGCCGCGGCGATCTGCCTCTTCCTGCTCGCCGTCGGGATCGGTGCCCGGGTCACCCCGTCGGAGCGGTCCGGCCGGCTCCTCGTCCGGCTCTCCGACGCCTCCTTCGGGGTGTTCCTGGTCCACCTGCTGGTGCTGGAGCTGCTCCGGCAGACCGTTCCCGGGGTGGCCGAGGGGCGTTCGCTGCCGCTGATGCTCGGCGCGTACCTGGTGATCCTGGTCGTCTCGTTCGCGGCCTCGCTCGGCGCCGCCCGGGTGCCGTACCTACGCGCCATCGTTTGAGCGGTTTCGCCCCACCTCTGCCGGGTCGTTCGGTTCTGTCCGGACGATGGCGTGTTAGCGTCGCCGCCGGAGCCACCGAACAGGTACGCCGGGCCCGAGGCGAGGGATGGTGAGCGAGGGTGGAGCTGCTCTCCGCCGAGGAGAACGACGCCTACTGGAACGACCGGCACCGGCGGGAGGGCGACCTGCGCTCCGGCGGCGACATGTCCTTCGACGAGCCGACGAACCGGATGTTCTACATCCTGCGCCTCAGCCTCCTGCTGGACATCATCGGCCACCAGTCCGACCCGGTCGCGCCGCTGTTCCTGCTCGACGCCGGCTGCGGCAAGGGCTGGTTCAGCCGGGAACTGGCCCGGTTCGGCCACCAGGTCGACGGGATCGACGCCAGCGAGAGCGCGCTGGCGTACTGCCGGGAGCGCGGCGGCGGTGCCCGGTACTTCCGGTCCACACTGTCGGGCTGGCGCAGCCCGTGGCCGTACGACGTGGTGCTCTCGGTCGACGTGCTCTTCCACGTACTCGACGACGCCGAGTGGGAGCGCTCGGTGCGCAACCTCGCCTCGCTGGTCCGGCTCCGGGGCCGGCTCGTCCTCGCCGACTGGGGCGGGGACGGCGACCGGAGGTACGGGAACTACCAGGTCGTCCGGGGCCGGGACCGGTACGTCCGGCTGGCCCGGGAGTGCGGCCTTCGGTTCGAGGGCTGGCGCCCGTACGCGTTCCGCGGCAACCCCAACGGGTTCCACGTCTTCACCCGGACCGGCTGAGGAGGAAACAGGCCGATGCGGATCTCCGAGATCCTGCCGCGCTATCTCGACGGGGTACGCGAGGTGGTCGACGTCAGCCACCCGGACGTCAGGCTGGAGCGGCAACTGCGACTGCCGCCGGAGGTGGCCTACCGCCGCCAGCCGCTCGACGAGGCGGCCGGCGCCGAGTTCGGCCCCGAGTCGCTGCCGCTCTGCCTGCTCGGCGCCGACTCGCCCGCGCACACCGACCCGGACGCGCTGACCCCGATGCTGCGCCGGGCCCGCCCCGGCACCCGGGCGGCGCTGCTGATCGGCTGGTCGATCGAGGAGCTGCCGTACCACCGGCTGGTCGGGCCGCTGGTGGCCGGAGGGTGCCAGATCCGCGAGGTCTCCCCGCTGGACCGGGCCGCCATCCGAGGGGTCTCCGCCGCGCTGGTCGTCGAGCGGGTGGAACGGCTCGCCCCGCTGCGCGGCTATCTGGTCGACGCCCGTACCCCGGTCGAGCCGGCCGGGACCGGTCCGGGGCAGGAGCCGGAACCGGACGGCGGTGACGCGACGGAGCTGACCACCCTGCTGCGGGTGGTCAACGAGTACCAGCTCGCCGACCTGGTGAGCCGGCCGGTGCGGCGACGGCTGGCCGAACTGACCGGGCGGGTCGAGGCGCAGGAGCGGCTGCTCGCCGAGCGGGACACCGAGCTGCGCGAGGCGCGGCGCCGGCTCGCCGAGGTCGAGTCGTCGGCCGGGTTCCGGCTCGGCAGCGCCTTCGCCCGGGGAGCCCGGGAACCGGCCCGCGCGCTGGTCGACGTACCCCGGGAACTCGCCCGGGCCTGGCGCGGACGCCGGCAGCGGTCGGCTGGGAGATCACCCACGGAGTGACGTATCGTGTGGGCACCGGGGGCTGCTGTACCATTCCCGCCTTGTCGCGCGAAGCGTGCGCGGCCGGAAGCGTACGAGTCAGCACGATGCCCCGCATTCCACCGTCGATCGACGCCGGGAGTAATCCGCAGTGAAGGTTGTCAGCGTTGTCGGAGCCCGCCCGCAGTTGGTGAAACTCGCGCCGATCGCGGCGGCCTTCGCCCGAACGGATCACGAGCACGTCATCGTGCACACCGGTCAGCACTACGACGCCGACCTCTCCGACGTCTTCTTCTCCGGCCTGGGCATCCCCGACCCGGACGTCCACCTCGGGGTCGGCTCCGGCAGCCACGGCGTGCAGACCGGCGCGGTGCTGGCCGGCATCGACCCGGTGCTGGCCGAGCAGAACCCGGACTGGGTACTGGTCTACGGCGACACCAACTCGACGCTGGCCGGTGCGGTCTCGGCGGTCAAGCAGCACCTCAAGGTCGCCCACCTGGAGGCCGGGCTGCGCTCGTTCAACCGGCGGATGCCGGAGGAGCACAACCGGGTGCTCACCGACCACGCCGCCGACCTGCTGCTGGCCCCGACCGAGGAGGCCATGCGGCACCTCGCCGACGAGGGGCTGGCGGCCCGCTCCGTGCTGGCCGGGGACGTGATGGTCGACGTCTGCCTGCGGATCCGGGACGCCGTACTCGCCGGCGAGCACCCCCGGCCCGCCCTACCGGAGGGGATCGACCCGACCGCGCCGTACCTGCTCGCCACGCTGCACCGGGCGGAGAACACCGACGACCCGGAGCGGCTCGCCGGGCTGGTCGCGGCGCTGGCCGCGCTGCCGGTACCGGTCGCCCTGCTGGCCCACCCCCGGCTGCTGGCCCGCGCCGAACAATACGGCCTGAAGCTCGCCCAGGGCGCCCTGCACGTCGGCCGCCCGGTCGGCTACGCCGCCATGGTCGCGGCGGTGCTCGGCTCGGCCGGCGTCGTCACCGACTCGGGCGGGTTGCAGAAGGAGGCGTTCCTGCTCGGCCGGGTCTGCACCACGCTGCGCCCGGAGACCGAGTGGGTCGAGACGCTGGACGGCGACTGGAACCGGCTCGTCCCGGACCCGGCCGGTACGCCCGACTGGGTCGCCACGGCGACCCGGCCGACGCCGACGACCGAGCGCGCCGCCCCGTACGGCGACGGCACCGCTGCGCAGCGGGTCGTCGAGATCCTCGAGCGGCATGCCTGACCGAGACCGCCCGGCGAACCGAGGACCGAAGCAGGTGCAGACGAATCCCGCCAGCGACGTCGCCGTCGTCACCCCGTGGTATCCGACCGGCCAGCGTCCGTTCCGGGGCGCCTTCGTGCAGGCGATGGTGGAGGCGACCGCACCGGAATACCAGCAGGTCACCGTCTACCACACCGACGAGTGGGGGCACCGGCTGCCGGCGGAGACCACCGCCGCGATCGACGAGGCGTTCCGGGCACTGCTGCCGCAGGGCGTACACCGCCGCCCCACCGTCGGCGGCGCCGACCTGGTGCACCTGCCGGTGGTGATGCCGGTGACCCCGGACTACGCGACGATCTCCCGCAACCACACCGAGGCGCTCCGGGCGGCGCTCGGCAACGCCCCGATCGACGCCCCGGTGGTGCACGCCCACGTCGGGCTGCCCGGAGGCTGGGCGGCGTTGCAGAACGCCCGGCCGGACGCCCGGGTCTTCGTGACCGAGCACGCCACCTTCCTCAACCTGGTGCTGGAACAGCCCGAGGCGCGGGCGATGTACGACGACCTGCTGCACCGCTGCGCCGGCTTCTTCGCCGTCGGCGACGCCGTACGCAACCCTCTGGTCGAGGCGTTTCCGCACCACGCCGACCGGATCGGCTTCATCCCGAACCCGATCTCGTTCGACCAGCCCCGGGCCACCCCGGTCAGCGCGCTGCACCGCTGGCTCTTCGTCGGCGGCCTGCTCCCCCGCAAGGGCGTCTCCTGGCTGCTGGAGGCGTTCGCCAAGTGCCGGGCCGAGGAGCCGGCGCTGACCCTCACCTTCGTCGGCGAGGGACAGCTGCGCAAGGACCTGACCCGGCGGGCCGGCGAACTCGGCGTCGCCGAGGCGGTCACCTTCGCCGGTGCCGTGGCGCCGGACGAGGCGCTGCGGATGATGCGCGAGCACGACCTGCTGGTGCACCCGAGCCGGTTCGAGACCTTCGGCATGACGATCGTCGAGGCGATCGCCGCCGGGACGCCGGTGCTGGTCACCCGCTGTGGCGGGCCGGAGGAGACGCTGGCCGGACTGGAGGAGGCGGCCGGCGAGCTGATCCCGGTGGAGGAGAACGCGGAGTCCATCGTGGACGGCTACCGCCGGCTGCGGGACCGCTTCCCGCACGGCCTCGACCTGGACCGCGCCCGTCGGGAACTCGCCGACAGGTACAGCTATCCCGCCGTCGCCCGCAGCCACCGCGAGGCGTGGTTCGGCACGCCGGGCCCGGGGATGTCGACCACGACCGGATGGGATGCCCGCACCGATGGCTGAACCGCAGGTGTTGATCCTGGCCCTGGAGGGCTCCCGCCGGCTCGCCGTGCTGGCCGACGTCGAGCGGGTGATCGCCGCCGGTGGCAGCGCCACCCTGGTGGTCAACGACATCGGCAAGTGGCGCCGGGAGAAGCTGCCCAAGCAGCTCCGGGTGGTGGACCTGACCAAGCTCGAACTCCGGCTGGCACCGCTCGCCGTGGAGCAGATGGTGCTGGTCCGGGGACCGGGCTTCCTGTTCAAGGCGGTCGGCCGGGGGCCGCTGGCCGGCAGGTCGAAGAAGGCCAACCGGGCGTACCAGCGGGCGTTCGCGGACCGGGTGCACCGCCGGGTCGGCCTGCCGGTCTACCGGCGGCTCTTCCAGCCGCTCTACGCGAAGAAGGGCGACCCCCGGCTGCGGCTGCTGGACCGGTACGTGCTCCAGCCGGGTCGGTTCGACGTCCTGGTGGTGAGCGATCCGGGCTCGATGCCGGCCGCCGCCACCATCCTGGCCGACCTGACGGCGCGCAACGTCGCACCCACGCTCTGCTTCGACGTCGGTGCCGTACTGTAAAGACGTGGGGTAAGGAACGGCCCCTTCTCATCCCTCTTCGGGACGAGAAGGGGCCGTTCCTCGCACGTCAGCTGGCGAGGAAGCCCGCGAACGCCGCCGCGGTACGCCGACCGTCGTGGTACTCCCGGACGTAGGCCACCGACTCGGCGCCCCGGCGGGCGGTGCCGGCCCGGTCGTCCAGGAGGGACTCCAGCACCTGGCGGAGGTTGGCCGGGGTGGCGTTCACGATCGGCGGGGTGCTGCCGACCGTCGCCGCCACGCTGTCGCTCAGGTAGGCGACCACCGGCTTGCCGGCGGCCATCGCCTCGACGGCGAACGTCCCGTAGCTGCCGGTGGTGAACTGGTCGATCACGATGTCGCTGGTCTTCACCAGCTCGGTCATGTCCTTCCAGGCGACGTTCTCGGCCAGCTTCAGCTCGATCGCGCCCCGCTCGTGCAGCTCGTTCAGCACCGGCAGGATCCGGTCGGTCCCCTTGGTCCAGCGCTTCGACGGGCCGTGCAGCACCACCGGTCGGGGCCGCTCCATCACCGGCTGGTCGGTGGCCCAGGCGTCGAGGTCCACCACCAGCGGCGCCCAGGTCGCCCAGGGCAGGTCGTCGAGCAGGTCCGGGGTGGTGACGAAGAGCGGCAGCCCGGTCTCCTCGGCCACCTTCCGGTTGCGCTCGGCCCGCGCCGTGTACCGCTCGACGTAGCCGTCCGGGGCGTCCCGGAACAGCGAGTATTCGTGCCGGGCCAGGTGCCGCCTGGGGTGGCGTACCTCGCTGCCGTGGCCGAGCAGCGCGACCTTGATCTTGGCCCGTTGCAGCGCCGGCAGGTCACCCTCGATGTTGTTGCCGTTCAGGTGCCCGAAGAACGGCAGGAAGGCGTCCGCGACCAGGTGGGTGTAGCGGCCGATCGCCCGCTGCACCTGTTCGAGCTGGCAGTCCAGGTCGGGCAGCCGGGCCTGGTCGACGTAGACGTCCGCCGGATAGAGCAGGGTCGGCGAGGTCTTCACCATCACGACCTCGGCCGAGACCTCCGGGTTGCTCCGGCAGATCGCCTGGGCGAAGGTGGCGAGCTGGCCGGCGTAGTTGGCCGGGCCGAGGCCCAGCCGGACCCTGGTGTTGTCCAGCGGACGCCACCGGGGCAGCGGTCCCGGCTCGGTGGCCGGACCGGCGACCGGCACCGGCTGCTCGGTCAGCGACCAGCGCACCTCGGGACGCGGGTTCGGCGGGGTGATTCCGGAGATCTCCGAGTAGAGCCGCATCAGGCCGGCGCTCTGCGTCTCCCAGGAGAGGTCGGTGAGGATCTCCTCGGTGATCGCGTCGGCCAGCTGCTTCCGGTTCGCCATCGCGTGCGTCACCGTCGCCACGAAACTCGCCGCGTCGTCGGAGCGGAAGACCTCGCCGACCCTGTGCTTCCGGACGTACGCGCTGAGCGTCTTCACGTCGCTGACCACCACCGGGAGCCCGCCGTGCAGGTATTCCGCCAGCTTGGTCGGCAGCGAGATCTCGTAGTTCAGCGTCCGCTTGGAGCAGATCAGGCCGAGGTCCGCCGAGGAGAGGTAGTCCGGTACGGCGTGCTGCGGCACGTACGGCACCACGTGGATCCGGTCCCGCACAGCCAGCTTGTCGGCCTTCTCCAGCAGCATCGTCAGGTCCGGGCTGGTCCGGCCGGAGACGATCGCCAGGTGGAACTCGGGCAGCTCCGGCAGGGCGTCGACGGCCACCCCGAGCCCGCGCTCGGCGGCGAGCCAGCCGGAATAGACCAGCAGCGGCACGTCCGGCTCCAGGCCGCAGGCCCGGCGTACCGAATAGGTCTCCCGGCCGGTGTTCACCGTCTCCCGGATCGGCACGTTCCGGACCACCAGCGGGGTCTTCTTGAGCTTGTAGTCCTTGCGCAGCAGCTCGGCGATCTCCGGGGAGACCGTCACCACCGCGTCGGCGAAGCCGATGAACTCCTTCTCCAGCGCGTTGAAGGCGCTGGCCTGCAACGGGTCGGGCCAGTCCACGCCGCGCACGTACTCGTGCGCGTCGTAGAGCCACCGGACCTTCTCGCCCCGGTTGCGCATCCGGGCCACGCTCTGCGCCGCCGTGCCGATCATCGTGATGTCGTTGGCGTGGATGACGTCCGGCTTGAACTCCTCGATCGCCGGCCCGAACGCGAGGTCGAGGTCGAGCAGGTACGGCCAGTCCTTGGCCCACTGCCCGGTCGGCGCGGCCTGGTAGCGCTGTTCCCACTGGAAGGCTCGGACCCGCAGCTTGTGGGTGAGCCGGCGGGCCCGGACCAGTGCGCCCAGCGCCCGGCTGGCCGGTACGACGATCGCGTTCGCCGCCGCCGACCGGCCCTCGGTGGACCGCATCCGGCCGATCCGGGCGGTGGTCTGCCGCACCCAGGTCTGGTTGGCCGCCCGGGTACGCGCCAGCGCCTCCTTGTCGGCGATCCCGAACTGGGTGACGATCCGGCGGAGCTTGTGCCCCTTCTGCTTCGCCCGCATGTGCGCGGCGACGCCGACCCGGACGACCTGGACCGCGCCCATGGTCGACTTGACGGCGCGTCCCCGCCCGGCGCCGATCAGCAGCACCTCCCAGCCGGCCCGCGCCGCCGAGATGGCGGTTTTCTGTACCCGGGAGTCCCCGGTGATGCCGTTTCCGACGATCACTGCCAGTCGCGGTCGGCGAGCGGGCGGTGTCATGCGCGATCCTCCAGATAAGACGAGCTGACTCTTGCCCGACTGTGGCGGGCCTGTGCGAACACCACCGGATCCCGGGTGTCTTTCGCGGAAACCGCGCGCGGCACCGGGCCGCGCGCGGAATCAGCCGGTCGTGGAGAGGTCGTCGACGGTCCGGTCGCCCGGCGCCACCGACACCGTGCTGCCGTCGGTGGCGGACTGGAGCACCGCCGCCGCCACCTGGACCGTACGCAGGCCCTGGCGCAGCGTCACGATGTCGCTCTCCTTGCCCTCCACCGCGTCACGGAACCGCTCGTGCTCGACGAGCAGCGGCTCGCGCTTCGGGATGGCGTACCGCACCATGTCGCCCTCGGCCACCCCACGGAACGCGCGCAGCGCCTCCCACTCGGTGTCGATCGCGGCGTTGGCATAGAAGGTGAGGTCCGCGGTGAGGGTGTCGGCGACGAAGCACCCCCGGTCGCCGGTGATCACCGTCGACCGCTCCTTCAGCGGGCTCAGCCAGTTCACCAGGTGGTTGACCATCGTGCCGTCGGCGAGCTGGCCGACCGCGGCCACCATGTCCTCGTGCAGCCGGCCGCTGCGGGAGACCGTGCGGGCCGAGACCGAGGTGTATTCCCGGCCGGTCACCCAGCTCGTCAGGTCGATGTCGTGGGTGGCCAGGTCCATCACCACGCCGACGTCGGCGATCCGGTGCGGGAACGGCCCCTGCCGGCGGGTGACGACCTGGAAGACCTCGCCCAGCTCGCCCGCTTCCAGCCGGCTGCGCAGGTTCTGCAACGCCGGGTTGTACCGCTCGATGTGCCCGACCCCGGCGACCAGCCCGGCCGCCTCGAAGGCGGCCACCAGCCGCTGCGCGGTCTCGACGGACTGGGCGAGCGGCTTCTCGATCAGCGCGCTGATCCCGTTGGCCGCGAGTTCCAGGCCGACCTGCTCGTGCAGCGCGGTCGGGCAGGCCACCACCGCGTAGTCGAGCTTCATCGCGATCAGCTCGGCCAGGGTCGCCACCACGGGCGCCCGGACCGTGCCGGTCGAGTCGCCGGCCGGGTCGGCGACGCCGACCAGCTCCACACCGTCCAGGTTGGACAGCACCCGGGCGTGGTTGCGCCCCATCGCGCCCAGCCCGATCAGGCCGGCGCGCAGCGTACGCCCCTGGCCGCTGACGACACTCACTGTGAGCCCTCCAGGCTGTTCACGGCGTCGGCGATCCGCTCCAGGTCGGTCGCGCTCAGCGACGGGTGGATCGGCAGCGAGACCACCTCGCGGGCGGCGCGCTCGGTCTCCGGCAGGGTCCACGGACCCGGCTGGCCGTCCTTGCCGAGATACGGCTTCAACCGGTGGATCGGAGTCGGATAGTACACGGCGTTACCGACGCCACGGTCCAGCAGCTTCTGCTGGGCGGCGTCCCGGTCCCCGGTGACCCGGATCGTGTACTGGTGGTAGACGTGCCGGGCCGCGTCGGCCACCGGCGGGGTGACCGCGGCGGTGATCCGGGCGTCGAGGAACTTGGCGTTCGACCGCCGCTGCTCGGTCCACTCCGGGAGCTGCTTGAGCTGCACCCGGCCGATCGCCGCGGCCACGTCGGTGAGCCGCATGTTGGCCCCGACGATCTCGTTCGCGTACCGCTGCTCCATGCCCTGGTTGCGCAGCAGCCGCAGCGTCCGGGCCAGCTCGGCGTCGGCGGTGGTGATCATGCCGCCCTCGAGCGAGTGCATGTTCTTGGTGGGGTAGAAGCTGAAGCACCCGGCGGTGCCGAAGCTGCCGACCGGCTGCCCGTTCAGGGCCGCGGCGTGCGCCTGGGCGGCGTCCTCCACGACGGCCAGGTTGTGCCGCTGCGCGATCGGCATCAGCCGGTCCATCGCGGCGGGGTGGCCGTAGAGGTGCACCGGCATGATCGCCACGGTGCGCGGGGTGATCGCGGCCTCGACGGCGGCCGGGTCCAGGCAGAAGCTGCCGGCCTCGATGTCGGCGAAGACCGGCTCGGCGCCGACCAGGCGGACCGCGTTCGCGCTCGCCGCGAAGGAGAACGACGGCACCACGACCTCGTCGCCGGGGCCGATCCCCAGCGCCATCAGGGTCAGTTGCAGGGCGGAGGTGCCCGAGTTGACTGCGACACAGTGCCGTCCGGCGACCAGCTCGGAGAACTCCTCCTCGAACGCGGCCACCTCCGGCCCCTGGACCACCCGGCCGCTGCGAAGCACCCGTACGGCGGCCTCGATCTCAGCTTCTCCGATAACTGGTTTCGCGGATGGAATCAGGTCTTGCTGCCCAGTCATGGGCATCCTCCTGTCGACGAGGGGATCGCGTCCGGCAGCGATGCTAGCTCTTGACGCGGTCGATGAAATGGGTGGTGGGGTTCTGGTCACGGGGTGGATCGGGGTCCCGGGGGGTGCCGGGGGTGGTGCGGCCGGGCGGGGCCGGATCGGGCGCCGGCCGCCGGTCAGCCGGGGAGTACGACGTCGAGGCCCCCTCCCACCGGCATCGGGCCCCGCGCGCCGAGCCCGGCCGCGATCGCGGCGGCCATTCGAGGCAGGTAGTCCTCCGGGAACGGGGTGCGGGCGACGGCGAGCCGCCAGTAGAGGGGACCGATGATCAGGTCGACCGCGACGTCCGGATCCGCCTCGGCGGGAAGCTCACCGCGACCGACCGCCCGGTCGAGCAAGAGTATGCCGACGTCGCGCTGGTTCGTCCGCAGGGCCTGCTGGAGGGTCTCGGCGATCTCCGGGTTGCGGGCCGCCTCGGCCAGCAGGTCCGGGACGATCTGCGAGGCCAGCGGGTGTCGCAGCGCCCGGGCCACGATCCGCAGCAGCACCTCCAGGTCACCCTTTAGGCTGCCGGTGTCCGGTAAGGGTAGGCTCTGCCCGGCAACCCGGGACACGATCTCCAGCACCATCTCCAGCTTCGAGCTCCATCGGCGATAGATCGCCGTCTTGCCGACGCCGGCCCGGCGCGCGACCGCCTCGATCGAGAGACGCCCGTATCCGACCGCGGCGAGTTCCTGCATCACGGCTCGGCGGAGTGCGTCGGTTATCTCCCCACGGAGTACCGCCGCTCCCGCCGGAGCACGCCGGTTGTCGGTCGCCACGTGGGCCAATATAGCGCGACGACGGTACGGTTGCGTCCCGACGTAGTTTGGACTACCTTGCCACGCAGCGACGCCCCGGACGGCATTTGCCCGCAACGGTTCCGGCCCGGAAGTCGCGCACTCTTTCGAGCCCGGACAGATCGGAGCGCCCAGCTATGGCCAGCACGGCGGTAGCACATCCCGATTCAGAGCTGACCCAGGCAGAACTGGCCGCCCGCTACGGACTCTCCGTCGCCGGGGCGCGACCCAGCCTCGGGGCGTACGTCAAACAGCTCTGGTCGTATCGGCACTTCATCACCGCCTACGCCAACGCCAAGCTGGCGGCCTCGTTCAGCACCGCCCGGCTGGGTCGGGTCTGGCAGGTGCTGACCCCGCTGACCAACGCGGCGGTCTACTACCTGATCTTCGGCGTGATCCTCGGCACCAGCCGGGATGTCGAGAACTTCATCGCCTACCTCTGCACCGGGCTCTTCGTCTTCACCTTCACCCAGTCGGTGGTCAGCGGCGGGGTGACGGCGATCAGCGGCAACCTCGGGCTGATCCGGGCCCTGCACTTCCCCCGGGCGAGCCTGCCGATCGCGATCACGCTCACCCAGTTCCAGCACCTGCTCGCCTCGATCGTCGTACTCGCCGGGATCGTGCTGATCGACGGGGAGCCGCTGACCGTCGAGTGGCTGCTGCTGGTCCCGGTCATGCTGCTCCAGTCGGTCTTCAACGCCGGGCTGGCGATGGCGATGGCCCGGTTCGGGTCGAAAATCACCGACCTGAAGCAGCTCGTCCCGTTCGTGATGCGCACCTGGATGTACGCCTCCGGCGTGCTCTACAGCGTGGAGAACTTCGAGCGGCACCTGCCCGAGTGGGCGGCCTCGCTGGTGCAGCTCAACCCGCTGCTGGTCTACATCGAGCTGATGCGGCACGCGCTGATGGAGACGGCGCCGGTGACCGCGTCCCAGACCCAGTCCTGGCTGCTCGGCATCGGCTGGGCACTCCTGGCCGGCGTCCTCGGGTTCATCTACTTCTGGCGTGGTGAGAAGGAGTACGGCCGTGGCTGAACCGATCGATCCCAAGACCAACCTCTCGGCGACCACCACCACGGTCGGCGGTCCCCGGATCCCCACCGTCGTCGTCGACGACGTACACGTGATCTACCGGGTCTACGGGGCCGGCGCGGGCGGCAACGGCAGCCCGGTCGCCGCCCTGAAGCGGATGTTGACCGGCACCAAGTCCCCCGCGGTCCGCGAGGTGCACGCGGTCAAGGGCGTCAGCTTCACCGCGTACCGGGGTGAGGCGGTCGGCCTGATCGGCAGCAACGGCTCCGGCAAGTCGACCCTGCTGCGGGCGATCGCCGGGCTGCTGCCGGCGAGCCGGGGCGCCGTCTACACCCAGGGCCAGCCCTCGCTGCTCGGGGTCAACGCCGCGCTGCTCAACGACCTCTCCGGCGAGCGCAACGTCGCGCTGGGCTGCCTGGCGATGGGGATGACCCCGGCCCAGGTGAAGCAGGTCACGCCGGAGATCGTCAAGTTCTCCGGGATCAACGACCGGGGCGACTTCAGCTCGCTGCCGATGCGGACGTACTCCTCCGGCATGGCGGCCCGGCTGCGCTTCTCGATCGCGGCGGCGAAGAAGCACGACGTGCTGCTGATCGACGAGGCGCTGGCCACCGGTGACGCCCGGTTCCGGCGCCGCAGCGAGCAGCGGGTCCGCGAGCTGCGCGCCGAGGCCGGCACGGTCTTCCTGGTCAGCCACAGCATCGACACGATCCGGACCACCTGCGAGCGGTCGATCTGGCTGGAGTCCGGGGTGATCCGGGCGGACGGCCCCACCGACGAGGTGGTACCGGAGTACGAGAAGTACATGAACCGGACGTAGTCCGGACAACGGCGGAGGACCTCGGGCGGCGGCAGCGTCACGGGCGACCTGCCCCGCCCCCGCCGCGCTAGGGTCCTAGGGGTCGCCCGCGACCCGATCGGATCCGCGCGACGGCGCCGTCGGCGGCGCGAGGGGCGCGACGACGCAGGGAAACACCCATCGACCAGCACAGTCAGTGAGGATCGGCAATGGTGCAGAACCCGGCGACGCGGCCGGCCGGCGAGCCGGACGCCGCCCCCTGGCGGCCCACCCGGACCGTCGCCGTGGTGCTGGCCGGCGGCACCGGGACCCGGGTCGGGCTCGGCATCCCCAAGCAGCTACTCAAGATCGCCGGCAAGCCGATCCTCGAACACACCGTCGCGGTCTTCGAGAACGCGCCCGAGATCGACGACATCATCGTGCTGATGGCGCCCGGCTTCCTCGACGAGGCGCGGCAGATCGTCGAGAAGGCCGGCTTCCGCAAGGTCAGCCAGGTGATCGAGGGCGGTGACACCCGCAACGCCACCACCCGGCTGGCGCTGGCGGCGATCGGCCCGGACGACTGCAACGTGCTCTTCCACGACGCGGTACGGCCACTGCTGAGCCCCCGGATCGTCCGGGAGTGCGTCAACGCGCTCTGGACGCACTCCGCCGTCGACGTGGCCATCCCGTCCGCCGACACGATCATCCAGGTGGACGACGACGACTGCATCACCGACATCCCGGTGCGGTCCCGGCTGCGCCGGGGGCAGACCCCGCAGGCGTTCCGGTCCCGCACCATCCGGGCCGCCTACGAACTGGCCGGGCAGGACCCGGAGTTCAGCGCCACCGACGACTGCGGAGTGGTGCTCCGTTACCTGCCCGAGGTGCCGATCAAGGTCATCGAGGGCTCGGACGAGAACATCAAGGTCACCCACCCGGTCGACGTACACCTGGCGGACAAGCTGTTCCAGCTCGCCGCCGCCCAGGCGCCCCGGCTCGTCGACGAGCGGGCGTACGTCGAGGAGCTGAGCGGCCGGACCGTGGTGGTCTTCGGCGGCAGCGAGGGCATCGGCCAACGGCTGGCCGAGGTCGCCCGGGGCTACGGGGCGGACGTCTTCCCGGTCAGCCGGTCCAGCACCGGCACCCACGTGGAGCGGGGCGAGGACGTCGCCGCCGCGCTGCGCGGCGCGTTCGAGGCGACCGGCCGGATCGACCACGTGGTGGTGACCGCCGGGGTGCTCCGGATGGGCGCGCTCGCCGAGATGGACGAGGCGACCATCGCGCAGATGCTCCAGGTCAACCTGGTCGCCCCGGTGGACATCGCCCGGCAGGCGCTGCCCTACCTGAAGCAGACCCGGGGGCAGCTGCTCCTCTACACCTCCAGCTCCTACACCCGGGGCCGGGCCCGGTACGCCCTCTACTCCGCCACCAAGGCCGCCGTGGTCAACCTCACCCAGGCGCTCGCCGACGAGTGGTCCGAATTCGGCGTACGGGTGAACTGCGTCAACCCCGAGCGGACCGCGACCCCGATGCGGACCCGGGCGTTCGGGGAGGAGCCGGAGCACACCCTGCTGGCGGCCGACACGGTGGCCCGGGTCTCACTGGACGTGCTGCTCTCCGGGCTGACCGGGCAGGTGGTCGACGTGCGCCGCTCCCCCGGCGACCCGGTCGCGGAGCCGGTTGCGCAGCCGGGTGAGCCCACCGGCGCCGAGTTGAACGGCCGGTCCCCGGACGGTCCGGAGCGGGAGCCCGGGGTCGGCCGGATCGGCCGGCAACGCTCCACCGAACTGGTGCCGCCGCCCCGGGTCGGCACTCCCTAGCCAGCTCCCGCACTGTCGGGACCACGGTCCGGCGATCCGAGGAAGGAAGCGCATGCGTGGCGATCTGGTCAGGAAACTGACCGTCCGGTGTCTGAGTGCCGGCCTGGCCGTGCTGTCCTTCCTGCTCCTCGCCCTCACCTCGGCCGAGCTGGCGGGCCTCGCCCTGGCCGGGGCCGGTGCGGTCGCGCTCTGGCTGGAGCGCCGGGTCAACCCCCGCGCCGAGCTGGTCGCCGAGCCGGTCCTGCTGATCGCCGGGGTACTGGTCGGATACGCCCACCGGCTGCCCGGGTCCGGGTGGAACTCGGTGGCGCTGGCGCTCACCGGTACGGCCCTGCTCGGGTTGACCCTGGCCGAGCGGCCGCTGCGCGACGCCGCCGAGCTGGAGGTCCGCTCGGCCAACCTCGGCGTACGGTCGTCGCCGCTGCTCGTCGCCGACCGGCTCGGGCCGGCGGTGCTGGTCCTGCTGGTGCTGCTCGCCGGCAGCGCCGCGTTCACGCTGCCGGTCTGGCCCGCCCTCGTGCTGACCGTGCTGGTCGGCGCGGCCGCCGCGGTCGGCGCGGTCGGGCCGATCGCGCTGCGCCGGCTGCGGCCCTCCGGCGGGCAGAGTGCGGTCACCCAGGCGCTGCGCCGGCACCAGCCGGAGTTCCTGCTCTACTTCTCCGCGCCGCCCGGCTCGGAATACCAGGTCATGATGTGGCTGCCGTACCTGGAGCGGATCGGCCGGCCGTTCATGGTGCTGCTCCGGGAGCCGAACTTCCTGCCGGCGATCTCGGCCGCCACCAGGGCGCCGGTGGTGGTCTGCCCGACGCCGCGCTCGATCGACGAGGCGATCGTGCCGAGCCTGCGGGTGGCGTTCTACGTCAACCACGGCGCGAAGAACAGCCACTGCATCCGCTTCGCGCACCTCACGCACATCCAGCTGCACCACGGCGACAGTGACAAGGCGCCGAGCGCGAACCCGGTCTCCGCGATCTTCGACCGGATCTTCGTCGCCGGGCAGGCGGCGATCGACCGGTACGCCCGCAACGGCGTGACCATCCCCCGGGAGAAGTTCGCCATCGTCGGCCGCCCGCAGGTGGAGTCGATCGCGGTGCGCCGGGAGCCGATCCGGGACCGGGCCGACAAGGTGGTGCTCTACACGCCGACCTGGACCGGGCACAACGCCGACGTCGACCACTGCTCGCTGCCGGTCGGCGAGACCCTGGTCCGCCGGCTGCTGGACCGGGGCGTGACGGTGATCCTGCGGGCCCACCCGTACACCTCGCAGAACCCGGCGTCGGCCCGGCAGCTCGCCCGGATCGAGCAGCTCCTCGCCGAGCACCGGGCCAGCACGGGACGGCGGCACGTCTTCGGCGCCGACGCGGCGAAGAAGATGAGCCTGGTCGACTGCGTCAACGCCTCCGACGCGCTGGTCTCGGACGTCTCGGCGGTGATCTCCGACTACCTCTACTCCGGCAAGCCGTACGCGGTGACCGACCGGGTCGGCGAGGGCGAGCGGTTCGTCGAGGGCTTCCCGCTGGCCGGCTCGGGTTACGTGCTGGACTCGCAGATGTCCAATCTGGACGACGTACTGGACCGGCTGTTGGAGAGCGATCCGCTGGCCGAGGTGCGGTGGCGGACCCGTACCCGCTATCTCGGGGACTTCCCGGAGCAGCGCTACGCCGACGGCTTCCTCGACGAGGCCCGCCGGCAGTTGGACGGCGCCGGGGCTGCCCAGTCCGTACCGTCGCCCCGCCCCGCGCCGGTCCCCTGAGCGCACGCTCCCGACGCGAGGGCTGTGCCATGATGCGTCGGTGACGATGATCAGGACCAGCCACGACCGGAACGAACTGGCCGGTCTGCTGCGCCGCGACCCGCACCTGCACGCGTACGAACTCGGCGACCTGGACGACTTCTACTGGCCGTACACCACCTGGTATCGGCGCGACGACGCGGTGGCGCTGCTCTACCACGGTGGGTCCACTCCGGTGCTGCTGGCGCTGCACCGCTCACCGGCGGTGCTGACCGAGTTGCTCACCGGTCTCCTTCCGCTGCTGCCCCGGCACTTCGAGGCGCACCTCTCCCCCGGTGGCGAGGCGGTGCTGGCCCGGGAGTACCCGCTCAGGTCACGCGGCGCGCACCTGAAGATGGCGCTCACCGACCCGGACCGGCTGGCCCGGGTGGCGTCCGGCGGCGAGGTGCTGACCGAGGCCGACATACCGGAACTGACGGCCTTCTACCGGACGGCCTATCCGGACAACTGGTTCGACCCCCGGATGGTCGAGACCGGTCACTACGTCGGGCTGCGCCGGGCCGGCGAACTGGTCTCCGTCGCCGGGGTGCACGTCTGGTCGCCGCGATACCGGGTGAGCGCGCTGGGCAACGTGACGACGGCTCCGGCGTACCGGGGGCAGGGGCTGGCCAGTACGGCGGTGGCGACGCTCTGCCGGCGGCTGCTGGAGACCGTCGACACGGTGGCACTGAACGTCGTCGCGGAGAACACGGCGGCGTACAAGCTCTACGACCGGCTCGGCTTCACCCCGGTCGCCGAGTACGCCGAGTACGTCGTCGGCGAGCCGCCGTCCGCCCCGGACGTCCGTCCTCTTTGAACAGCACCACCACCGGGTTACGGTGTCGCCCTTGTCAAGGGTGCGCACCCCGGGCACCATGTCAACGTTCTGGAAAGCCCGCCGATCCGCCAGGCTGCCGGCTCGCCGTCCACCGGCCCGTACGCCTGTCGTCCATCCCTGTCTGTCGCCAGCCGATCTGTCGCCGAGGAGGCGCCGGTGCTCGAGGAGTTCATGGGCATTCCCGCCCACCCGTTCCTGGTCCATGCCGCGGTGGTCTTCGTGCCACTGCTCGCGTTGACCGCGGTCGGGTACGCGTTCCTGCCGTTCGTCCGCCCGCACCTGCGCTGGGTGCTGGGACTGCTCGCGGTCGCCACCCCGCTCGCCGCGCTGATGGCCAAGCTCTCCGGCGACCGTTTCCTCGCCCGGCTGGAGTCCCGTAACCGGGTCAGCCCGGAGTACGTCCCGAGGCTGGCGGAGCACCAGGACCTCGGCACCAACACCCTGTACGCGACGCTCGTGCTCGGGGTGCTGGCCCTGGCGCTGGTCTTCCTCGTCAGCCCCCGGACCGCCGCCCCCGCACCGGCGACCGCCGGGGTCGAGGGTGGCGCCGATGGCACGGAGGGGACCGCCGCCGCGACCGCCAAGGGGTCACCGGTGCTGACCCTGGTGCTCGGGGTGCTCTCCCTGGCGGCGGCCGGGATCACCCTGTACTACGTGTTCCGTACCGGTGACACCGGCGCCCAGGCGGTGTGGCAGGGCCAGTGATCCGCGACTGATCGAGGCCGGGCGCGGAACCGCTCGCGACGACGACGCCGGCCCGTCCCACACCCCCGGTCGGCACGGGTCGTCCGGGTGGGTGGGTCGGGCCGGCGTCGTCGGTGCTGCTACCGGCGGGTCGTCGGTGCTGCTACCGGCGGACGGGGCGGATCAGGACGAGTAGCCCCGGGTGGCCGCCCAGTTCGCCAGGTCGATGGTGGTCATCCAGTAGTTGCTGTCCTCGCCCGGGATGGCCGGGTCGGCGATCTTCACCGTGCGGCCGTCGTCGCGGTAGCCGACGACGGTCAGGTAGTGCCCGCCGGGGTAGCTGTGCCAGCCGCCCGCGAGGTCGGTGGCCGAGCCGGCGATGTTGACGACCACGGCGTACCCGCTGGTGACGGCGTGCACGACGTCCGCCTGGAGCCGGTCCATCTGCGCCGGGGTGGCCGCGCCGCCGGGGATGGCGGTGGTGCGGTAGAAGTCGGTACCGATGATCTTGTTGAGTACCCGGGTGGTGTCCTGGGCCGAGTTCGTGCCGCTCATCGTGGTGCCGAGGTCGGCGGCGACGGCGTCCTGGCTGGGCTTCTTGTCCCGGACGGTCAGCGCGATCCGGGTGGCGGCCGGGCCGCAGTACCAGCCGTTGATCTGGGCCTGGAACTGGTAGTCCAGCAGCTTCGACTCCGGGGGTGCCGGGCGCTTGCTCGGGGTGCTGGCCGCAGCCGCCTTCGCCGCAGCGCTGGGCGTGGAGGTGCCCGGCGCGCTGGTGGCCGGCTGTGACGGGGTGGCCGGTGCGGTCGTCGCGGGTGCGGTCGTCTCCGGTGCGGTGGTGACCGCCGCTCCGGCCTGACCCGCCGCCGGGGCGCCGAGGTCGGCGACGGCGACGGTCGAGGGCTGCGGTGCCTCGGCCGAGCCGTCCGAGGTCAGCACGACCCCGGTGGACGCGGCGGCGGCGAGCACCGCTGCCGAGGCGAGCGCGAGCCGGTTACGCCGGCCCGACATGACGGTCCGGAACCGCCCGTTAATTGCGTGCTTCAACGTTGTCCTCCAGAGGAAATGCGCGCCACTATCACCGGGGGGCGAGAAATGACGCGACGTTTCTTTCGCTGCTGCGGGGAAACGTGACGCGAAATCGCACGGAATCGCACGGGAAAAGGTCCGCCGATACGCATTCGGCGGGACGGACCGAGGGTGTGCCGACCGGGTTGGCGCCGCTATCGGCGTACCGGTGGAATCAGCGCCACCACGATCCGTCGCGGCCGACCGGCGGCCTCCACCGGAAACTGCCGGCCAGCGGGCCGGCGGGGTGCCCGCGCGTCGACGACTTCGGCGTCACGGACCGCTATCGGGCCAGGTTGGGGTGGCCGCCGGGGACCGGGTGGTCCGGGACGGTCGCGACGGCCGGGGGCGGGGGCGCGACGCAGCGAGGGAACTGGGGGGATGGGCCGGGGCCCGGGTGGTGCCGCACGAACAGCTACTCCTTCCGACACCGCCTACCGGGTTAGCTGACGGATTCGGGCAGGAAGGCCGCCCTACCGCGGGCCACAGCGGCTCGCGGATTCACCCCAGATAACTGTGGGTCCCCGGCTCGTTACGTAACGACTCGGCGGGTCTGCTCCGGTGTCACCCGTACGGCGACCAAGGGGCCGGACCAGACTCGCCGAGATTACTGGTCGACTTCTGTCGTTGCCAACCCCACTGAACAGCGAAAACAGTGACTCGGAGCGCGATTGGGACAGCGCCGGCCGGGCAGCCGGGCCGGGAGGCGACCGGCGGATAAACCGGCATGATCATGTACGCGTACGGTATGACGGAAATGCCGGCTTGGTCCGGTGGCTCGAACATGGGACGAAGACCGCAGGAGGCTCCTTCCGATGACGACGGTGCACGAAGCTACCTACGACCTGCTCCGTTCCCTCGGCCTGACCACCCTGTTCGGCAACCCCGGCTCCACCGAGGAGCCATTCCTGAAGAACTTTCCGGCCGACTTCAGCTACGTTCTGGCTCTCCAGGAGGCCTCCGCGGTCGCGATGGCGGACGGCTACGCCCAGGCCAGCGGCCGGCCGGTGCACGTCAACCTGCACACCGCGCCCGGCACCGGAAACGGAATGGGCAGCCTCGTCACCGCCTGGCACAACAAGACACCCATGATCGTGACCGCCGGCCAGCAGACCCGGACGATGAATCTGTCCGAGCCGATGCTGACCAACGTGCGCCCCACCCAACTGCCCGAGCCGTACGTCAAATGGAGTCACGAGCCGCTGCGCGCGCAGGACATTCCCGAGGCGTTCATGCGGGCGCTCGCCACCGCCGTACAGCCGCCGGCCGGGCCGGTCTACCTCTCCCTGCCGCTGGACGACTGGGACGAGCCGGCCACCGGCACCGCGCCGGTACGCCGGGTCAGCACCCGGGTCGCCCCCGACCCGGCCGAACTGGACCGGTTCGCCGAGATCCTGGCGGCCAGCCGACACCCCATGCTGGTGATCGGCTCAGGCGTCGACCGCAGCGCCGGCTGGGCCGAGGCGGTCGCCCTCGCCGAACGGACCCGGGCACCCGTCTGGCAGCCGCCCTTCGCCGACCGGGTCGGCTTCCCCCAGGACCACCCGCAGTTCCAGGGGCTGCTGCCGCCGGCGATCGGCCCGCTGGCCGAGAAACTGGTCGGCCACGACACCGTACTGGTGATCGGTGCCCCGGTGTTCCGTTACTACCCGTACGTCCCCGGTCGGCGGGGCTACCTGCCGGACGGCACCCGGCTGCTGCACGTCACGGACGACCCTGCCGAGGCGGCCCGGGCACCGGTCGGCGACAGCCTGGTCGGCGACGTGACGCTGGCCTGCGCCGGGCTGGCCGAGCGGCTGCCGGCCACCGACCGGCCGATGCCGCCGACCCGCCCCGCCGTGCCGGACGCGGACCCCGGCACCCCGCTGACCCCGGAGGCACTCTTCGGGGCGCTCGCCGCCGAATGGCCGGCGGACGGCATCGTGGTGCCCGAATCCCCCTCCAACCTCAGCGTGCTGCACCGGCAACTGACCATCACCCGACCGGGCTCGTACTTCAAGATGGCCAGCGGCGGCCTGGGCTTCGCGCTGCCGGCGGCGGTCGGCATCGCGCTCGCCCAGCGCGACACCGGGCAGCACCGGCCGGTGGTGGCGGTGATCGGGGACGGCTCGTTCCAGTACTCGCCGCAGGCGCTCTGGACCGCCGCCCAGCACCGGCTGCCGGTCGTCTTCGTGGTGCCGGTCAACCGGGCGTACGGGGTGCTGAAGGCCTTCGCCGAGTTGGAGGACGCGCCGGGGGTGCCCGGACTCGACCTGCCCGGCCTGGACATCCCGAGCATCGCCCGCGGCTACGGCTGTGTCGCACACCAGGTCGAATCGGTGGACGAGTTCCGGGCGGCGTTCCGGGCGGCACTCGGCACGGAGAGTCCGACCGTGCTGGCCGTACCGATCACCCGGGACGTCGCCCCGCTGCTCTGACCGCCGACCGCCGACCGCCGACCGTCACGGCCGTGGTCGGGGATCGGGGTGCGGCCCGTCCGATTCCGCCAGGGCCGGAGCTGACCGGGCTGATACCGGCTGAACGGGACATCGGGGTGGTCGACACGCTCCGGGCTGTTTCGCCCATGATCGCCGATCCGGTCCGCCGGGTCGGAGACCTTCGCCGATCTCATGATCAATTGCTGACGGCGGAATGCCGGCTGCCCGCCGGTCGTTACACCATGCGTACGGCCGAGTAGCACCGCCTGTGAGCTGGGCTGGTGGTCGGGCCTCGGGGAATGATCCGGGGCCGCCGGTCGTTACATATGGTGTTCGCCTGAGTACCAGCACCCCCCCGTGCGCGTGTGCCGGGCGAACCTTCTTTCGTCCCTTGAGGCCGTGACGGTCTCGGGATGTGTGATTTCCAATGACACCCCGGTTTTCCCCCGTGGGGTGTTCACCCCCGATTGGAAGGTAGACCATCATGAACACGACTCTGTTCAGCCGATGGCTCCCGGCCATCGAGCAGACTTCCCTGGTTCGTAGGACCGCTCTGGGTGTTGCTGGTCTGGCGTTCGTCGGTGGCGCTGTCGCCGGCCCCGCCAGGGTTACGGCGGTTATGGCGGAGGGGAAACGCCCGGTTACATTCCGAACCCGGAAGCTAAGCCTTCCAGCGCTGATGGTACTGCACTCGGGAGGGTGTGGGAGAGTAAGACGCCGCCGGACATCTTCTACGAAGTGGCGCCACCCGCATGGGTGGCGCCACTCGTGTTTTACCTGACCTGCGCCGGCCCGGGTGGGTCGGTTCCCACGGCCCCGACCACACCCCTACCGGTCAGCCGCCCAGGCTCGCCGCCGCCGAGGCGATCGCCGAGGAGAAGTAGCTGACCTGGGTGTAGACGCCAGGGTAGTTGGCTCGTGCACATCCGTTGCCCCAGCTCACGATCCCGACCTGGACCAGGCCGCTGCCACCCTGCCGGAACATCGGGCCGCCGGAGTCACCCTGGCAGGTGTCGGTACCGCCGGAGAGCGGGCCCGCGCAGATCTCCTCGGCCGCGATGACGTCGCCGTCGTACGCCGAGGGGCCGTTGCAGACCGAGTCGCTGACGAACGGGACGTTGGCCTTCATCAAGTACCGCTGCTGGCCTCCGCCCTCCCGGGTGGCGCCCCAGCCGGCGACGGTGAAGGTGCCGTTGTCGTACGCGGTGGAGGTCGCGATCGGCAGGGTGCTGAGCCCGGTGACCGGGCTGGCCAGCCGGATCAGCGCCCAGTCGTCTCCGTTGCCGTTGTAGCCCGGTGCCCGGTAGACGTAGTTGGAGCGGACCTGGATCCGGCTCGACGACTGGAGGTCCACCACCCCCAGGGTGGCGGTGATGCTGGAGTTGCTTCCCGTACGTCCGACGCAGTGTGCGGCGGTGAGCACCAGCCGGGGGCTGTAGAGGGAACCGCCGCAGCCCATCGAGAGTCGTACCATGAACGGGAACTCGCCCTGCGCGGCGCGGGTGCCGCCGACGACGAAGGGTGTGACGTCGGTGTTCTCCGGTGCGGCGCTGACCGGGGCGGCCAGGGTGACGCCGCCGACGGCCGCCGCGACGAATGCGGCGGCGGCCAGGCGGGTGAGGGAGCGCCAACGAGCCATGGGGGTCCTCTCCGAGCATCGACGACGCGCCTTGTGGGCGCGCCTGAGATCACGATGCCGGCAGCGTATGGACCCCCATCGCTATATCGCAATGCGCCGATGTCATCCCGGTTGTGTCATACCACCGGGCGACGGCAGGCGTCAGCCGCAGCTGTAGCGGGGCTCGGCGAGGTACTTCCAGGTGAACTTCTCCCGCTTGACGACCTTTCCACCCTTGTGGAAGAGCCGGAACGCGTCCTGGGTGAAGCCGTCGATCCCGTTGGTGGGGATGCAGGACGGGCCCGGCTGGAGCTTGATCACCTTTGGCTTGGTGATGTTCCGGCGCGGGCTCCACTCCGTCGTCACCCTGTCGTAGACCTTGGTGCTCCAGATCGACACCGTGATCGAGCTGGAGGTGTGCGAGGTGTCGATCAGTACGCCGTACGGGCTGTCGTTCTTGAACTTGAAGTCGAGGTCCGGCCAGAAGATGGTCGACTCGATGACCGGCGGATAGCGGCTGAACCAGTAGGAGTGCGGCTTGTGCTCCACGTCCTCCAGGCCGGCGTAGTACGTCGCGTTGAACAGCGTGGTGGTGAACTGCGAGGTGCCGCCGCCGACCCCCGGTACGAGCTTGCCGTCCAGGATGACCGGCGCGTCGCGGTAGCCCTGCGCGTAGCCGCGCTCCCCGGTGTGCCCGTTCAGCGAGAAGGTCTCGCCGGGCTTGACCACGGTGCCGTCCACGTCCCGGGCGATGGTGACGATGTTCTGGCTGCGTGGCGAGCCGAGACCGCCGGTGAAGTTGGTGGTGAAGCTGGAGACCTTCTCCTTGATCCCCATCTTGCCCAGGTCCTCGGTGCTGACCTTCGGCTCGACCGGCTTGAGCTGTGCCCGCAGGGTACGGCCGTCGGTCTTGGGCAGTACCGCCAGCAGGTCGCGGGCCAGCGCGGCGGTGTCGACCTGTGAGCCACCGGAACCGGCGACGATCTTCGGCTTGTTGCCCTGGATCGACATGGTGGCGTCCTTCGGTTTCACCTCCACCCTGTCGAGCTGGCCCGGCAGCGCGGCGCGCAGCTTCTTCTCGTCGACCCGGGGGGAGATCCTGCCGGTCTTGTCGGAGGTCAGCACCAGGCTCTTCGCGATGGCGGCCGGGGCGATGGTGAAGTTCCCGCGCTCGGTGGTCACCGTCACCGGGCCGGCGACCGCCGGCCTGGCCAGCTCGGTGACCAGCCTGTCGACCTCCTCGGTGCTGGTCGCCGGGTGGGTCTCGACCAGCGGCACCTGGATCGGCTGCCCGCGCAGCCAGCCCTCCCGCAGCGCCTTCGCCGACTCCTCGGGCCGCAGGCCCTTGCTCGGCTTCGGATAGACCGGCCGGGGCGTCGTACCTTTGAACGTGATCGCCGGCAGCGTCATCTGCGGCCCGGCCCGACCGACGATCTTCCGCAGTTCGACGTCGAGCTTCTCGGCGTCGACGGTGACCACCGGCTCGGTGCTGCGGGAGCCGAAGAGCAGGCTCAACGGCCCGGGGCGGTGCTCGGCGGCCGCCGTCACGGTCGCCTCGACGTCCACCGCCAGTCCGACGGCGGCCGGCGAGACCTCGCCGGTCTGGTCGCCGATGCGGACCTGGACCGGGGTGGTGAAGGTGCTGGCCCGGGAGTCGAGGTCGGCGCGGAGCGTCGCGGCCGCCTCGGCCCGGCTCTTGCCGCCCAGTTCGACGCCGAGCACGGTGGTGCCCCGGGGCACCTCACCGGCGTAGGCGTAGCCGGCCGTGGCGCCACCGCTGGCCAGGAGCACGGCGACGGCCGCGCCACCGGCGAGCAGCAGCCGACGCAGGCGCCGCCGGCCCGCCGGCTGGTCGGGGGGACCCGCCGGATCGGCCGGGCCGGAGCCCGAGACCGGCGTCTCCCAGCCGGCCGACGTCGCGGTGACGCTCTCCGGGGTACTCCCGACGCCGCCGGCCGGACCGCCGCCGTTGCGCTGGTCGACCGGCAGGGTGACCGCGGTGATCTGGATGGTGGGGCGCTCCCCGGCGGCCCCCTCGACGGCGGCCATCTGCACCGTCGGCCGCTCGTCGGCGGGCATTCTGTTGTCGCCGTACTGACTCACGGACACCTCAGCCTCACGGACACCTCAGCGGATGCGGCGGGCGGGCACGACAGCCGCCCGGCAGGACCTTGACCGACTACGGTAGCCAAAACTCGACTCCGACGGGCGACGGGTCCGGCCTGAGGCGGCGTGACCTCGGTCTACCGGCGCGGCGTCGGGACCTCGGGATTGATCGGACCCGAGTGGACGGTGCCCGGGAAAGCGGTTTCGGCGTACGGGCGAAAACTGTGAATAGTCCGATCTTCGGCGGGGTACGACCGAACATCCATGGTGTTCCGTACACCTGGCAGCTCTCGGTACGCCACCGAGCCCGCATATGCTCCGACCGTCTACCCCCTATCGGAGGCAACTTGATGCGCCGGAACAGACGCGGACGCTCGCTCAAGGCGCTGGGCGTACTGCTCACCAGTGGTGCGCTCGGTGTGACCAGCGGAGTGGCGGCCCTCGCCGCCGAACCCGTGGCGACGCCCTTCCTCAGTGAGATCCACTACGACAACGTCGGCACGGACACCGGTGAGGCGATCGAGGTCGAGGCCCCGGCCGGTACCGACCTGACCGGCTGGCAGCTCGTCCTCTACAACGGCAACAACGGCGCCGCGTACCACACCCGGACGCTGAGCGGGACGGTGCCGGCGGCCGGAGTGGTCGTCGCGACGTACCCGACGGACGGCATCCAGAACGGCGCGCCGGACGGGATCGCGCTGGTCGCCCCCGACGGCGCCGTCGCCGAGTTCCTCAGCTACGAGGGCGGGATGACCGCGGTCGGCGGCCCGGCCGACGGGCGGGCCGCCACCGACATCGGCGTCGCCGAGGGCAGCACCACCCCGATCGGCGAGTCCCTCCAGCGGGTCGACGGGACGTGGCGGGCCCCGGCGCTGAACAGCTTCGGCACCCGCAACAGCGGCGGCGACCCGGACCCGGATCCGGACCCGGTCGGCTGCGACACCCCGGTCAGCCACACCATCGCCCAGGTCCAGGGCACCGGCGACGCGACGCCGCTGGCCGGCACCCGGGTCACCGTCGAGGGTGTCGTCACCGGCGACCACCGCACCGGCGGCTACAACGGCATCTACCTCCAGACCGCCGGCAGCGGCGGGCGGGCGCCGGCCGCCGGGACCGCCTCGGACGGCATCTTCGTCTACCTGACCAGCAACGCCGCCAACCACCCGAGCGTCGCGCTCGGCGACCGGGTCCGGGTCAGCGGCACCGCGAGCGAGTTCAACGGGCTCACCCAGGTCAGCATCGGGGCGAGGGCGGACGTGCAGGTCTGCGAGCAGGGCGTCGCGCTGCCGTCGCCGGTCGCGCTCTCGCTGCCGCTGGACGCCCCGGCCCGGGAGTCGGCCGAGTCCATGCTGGTCGCCCCGGTCGGCCAGTTCACCGTCTCCGAGGTCTACAACACCAACCGGTACGGCGAGGTCGTGCTCGCCGCCGGCGACCGGGCCGCGGTGATCCCCACCGACGTCGCCCGGCCCGGCAGCGACGCCGCCCGCGCGGCGGCGGCGGCGAACAGGCTGGCCCGGCTGCTGGTCGACGACGGCCGTACCACCAACCTGGCCGACGCGGGCCTGCTGCCGCCGTACCTGGCGCCGGGCAGCCCGCTGCGGGTCGGGGACTCGGTCGAGGCGTTCGGCCCGACCGTGCTGTCGTACGGGTTCAACGAGTGGCGGCTCCAGCCGACCACCCCGGTCGACGCGGAGACCCCGCCGGCCGCCCGGCCCACCTTCAAGGTGACCAACCCGCGTACCCCGGCACCGGCGAACGTCGGCGGCGACCTCAGGGTCGGCGCGTTCAACGTGCTGAACTACTTCGTGCACTTCGGCGGCGACGCCCGGGGTGCCGAGGACGAGGCGGCGCTGGCCAGGCAGGAATCGAAGATCGTCTCGGCGATCAACGCGCTCGGCGCCGACGTGGTCGCGCTCCAGGAGATCGAGAACTCGGTCCGGTTCAACACCGCCGATCCGCAGCAGGCGCTCAAGCGGCTCGTCGCCGCGCTGAACACGGCGGCCGGGGCCGGCACCTGGGACTACGTGCGTACCCCGGCGGAGCTGCCGCCAGCGGCCCAGCAGGACTTCATCACCACCGCGATCATCTTCAAGCCGGCCAAGGCACAGCCGAAGGGCGCCTCCCGGTCGGTCAACGACGAGACCGTCTGGTTCAACGCCCGGGAGCCGATCGCGCAGACCTTCACGGCCGGCGCGACCACCTTCACCGTGGTGGCCAACCACCTCAAGTCGAAGAGCAGCTCCGACTCGGCGACCGGCGACAACGCCGACGCCGGGGACGGGCAGGGCGCGTTCAACGGCGACCGGGTCCGGCAGGCCCGCGCGCTGGCCGCCTTCGTCGACCGGCTCAAGGCCGACAGCGGCAGCGACCAGGTGCTGCTGCTCGGCGACTTCAACGCGTACACCCAGGAGGACCCGATGAAGGTCCTCCACGACGCCGGGTACGTCGACCTGAACGAGGGCGGCAAGGCCAGTTACGTCTTCGGCGGCGAGTCCGGCTCACTCGACCACGCGGTCGCCTCGGCGTCGCTGGCAGAGCGGGTCACCGGAGTCGACGTCTGGCAGATCAACTCGCACGAGTCGTACGCCTTCCAGTACGACGGGCACCCGGCGTTCTTCGCCGAGGACCCGTACCGGGCCAGCGACCACAACCCGATCGTCCTCGGGCTGGAGACCGGGGCGACCGGCCCGGTCGACCTGCGACTGCTCAGCGTCAACGACTTCCACGGCCGGCTGGAGTCGCCGGGCAACGCGCCGGACGGCCGCCCGGTCGGCGGTGCCGCCCAGGTCGCCGGCCTGGTCGACCAGCTCCGCGCGGAGAACCCGAACACCGCGTTCGTCTCCGGGGGCGACAACATCGGCGCCTCCACGTTCGTCTCGGCGATCGACGACGACAACCCGACGATCGACGCGCTGAACGCGATGGGGCTGGCCGCCTCGGCGGTCGGCAACCACGAGTTCGACAAGGGCATCGCCGACCTGACCGGCCGGGTGACCGACCGGGCCGACTTCCCGCTGCTCGGTGCGAACGTCTACCGGGGCAACGAGCGGGTGCTGCCGGCGTACTCGGTCAGCAGCGTCGGCGGGATCCAGGTCGGCTTCGTCGGCGTGGTGACCGAGCAGACGGCCTCGCTGGTCAGCCCGGACGGGATCGCCGGGATCACCTTCCGGGAGCCGGTGGCCGAGGCGAACACGGTGGCCGCGCAGCTCAAGGACGGCAACCCGGCCAACGGTGAGGCCGACGTCGTGGTGCTGCTCGCCCACGAGGGTGCGGCGACCGAGAACATCGGCTCGGCCGAGGCGCTGGCGAACGACCCGGTCTTCGGGAAGTTCACCCGGGCGGACGCCACCATCGACGTCATCTTCAGCGGCCACACCCACCAGCCGTACGCCTTCGAGGTGCCGATCCCCGGCACCGACCGGCTGCGGCCGGTGGTGCAGGCCGAGGACTACGGCAAGCGGCTCGGCAAGGTCGACCTGACCTTCGACCCGGCCACCGGTACGGTCACCGCGGCCGACGCCGCGCTCGTCGACGTGGTCGGCGCGCCGCAACACCCGGGGGTCGCCGAGATCGTGGCGGCGGCCAAGGAGCGGGCCCAGGAGCTGGGTCAGCGGCCGCTCGGGTCGATCACCGCGGACATCAGGCGGGCGTACAACGAGGCCGGGAACGAGGACCGGGGCAAGGAGTCGGTACTCGGCAACTTCATCGCCGACGTGCAGCTCGCCGGGACCAGCGCGCCCGGCCGGGGCGGGGCGCAGATCGCGTTCATGAACCCGGGCGGTCTCCGGGCCGACCTGCTGTACGCCCCGGACGGGGTGGTCACGTACGCGGAGGCGTTCTCGGTTCAGCCGTTCGCCAACGACGTGGTGACGAAGACGTACACCGGGGCCCAGATCAAGCAGGTGCTGGAGGAGCAGTGGCAGCCGGCCGGTGCCTCCCGGCCGGTGCTCTGGCTCGGCGTCTCCAAGGGCTTCTCCTACACCTACGACCCGGAGGCCGCGCAGGGCTCCCGGATCACGTCGATCTCCCTGAACGGCGCGCCGATCGACCCGAGCGGCAGCTACCGGGTGACGGTGAACTCGTTCCTCGCGGCCGGCGGGGACAACTTCGCCACCCTGGCCAGCAACGTCGACCGGGTCACCACCGGCGACAACGACCTGACCATGCTGACCGACTACCTCGCGGAGAACTCGCCGGTCACCGCCGACCCGGCGCCGCGCTCGGCGGTCGGCCGGCCCGGCCCGGAGTGCACCACGACGATCACCGGCCGGCACAACCGGGCGTTGACCGTCTTCTCCGGGCTCACCTGTCTGGAGAACGCCACCGTCACCGGTCCGGTGACCGTGCTGCCCGGCGCGTCGCTGCTGGCGACCGGCGGCAGCATCACCGGACCGGTCACCGCCACCGGGTCGAAGACGCTGACCCTGAGCGGTACCAGGGTCTCCGGCCCGGTCACGGTGGTCGCGGCGACCGGCGCGGTGCTGGTGGAGCAGGGCAGGGTGAGCGGCCCGGTCTCGGTCGCGCTGGGCCGTGGCGGGGTACGGGTCGACACCGTCACCGTCGCCGGCCCGGTCTCGCTGCTCGGCAACTCCGGCAGCCAGCCGGTACTGGTCGCCGGCAACACCATCAGCGGACCGCTGAGCTGCCTGGCGAACACTCCGGCACCGGTCGACGACGGTCGGACCAACACGGTCCGGGGTCCGGCGACCGGACAGTGTGCCAGGCTGTGACCGACGGTTTCAGTACGGACCGACAGTCGGGTTGACGCATCGCGACCGCGGGTCCGGGACCGGTCACCGGTTCCGGACCCGCGGTCGTCTGTCGTGACGTGCCCCGGAGGACGCCGTTCCTCCGTGCGCGGGAGAGGACGAGGGTGAGCGGGTACCAGCCCGTACCGCTGCCGAGCGGTGCCGGCGCGACGTCCCGGGACGACCTGGTGGCCGGGCTGACCGGCTGGGCCCGGTCCAGGCCGCTGCGGGACCTGGTGGCCGCCTTCGGTGCCGAGCTGCCCGACCGGCTCGCCCCGGCCAAGCTGCTCGGCTGGCTGGACGACTTCTCGGCCCGGCACTGGGACTTCCGCAGTCGCAACGGTGCGGTCGAGCGGGACGAGGTGGTCGAGACCGCGCTCGACCCCGCGGTCGCCGAGCTGGTCCGGTCGGCCGCCGGAGCGCTCGGCCTGGCCGGCCCGCGACCCGTGCCCGGCCGGCGCTACGACCATCTGCTGGTGCTGGGCGGGCTGGCCCGGTCGTGCCTGCAACGGACCGCCTACGCCGCCCGGCTGGTCGACACCGGGGCCGTCGAGGCCGGTGAGATCGCGGCGCTGGGCAGTTTCCGCCCGCTCCGCCCGGCGGAACTGCACCGGCTGCACGTCCCCGCCGACCGGCACCGGATGCGGCTCGACGGTGGCTACGAGGTGGACGCGATGGACCTGGGCATCCGGGCCGCGTTCGGCTGCCCGACGGCGGTCGAGCAGCGGCGCTCGGCGGGCGGGATCGACCACCGGTCCTGGTCGGTCGCCGTCTACCGCCCGCCGGGCCGGCCGGTGGTGCGGGTACTGGCCGCGCCGTCGACCGAGCCGGCGACCCGGCGGGCGCACACCTCCGACACGTACCACTTCTGGGCGGCGGAACTCGGGCCGTCGGCCGGGGACCGGGTACTGGTGCTGACCTCGCAGATCTACGTGCCGTTCCAGCACTGCGACGCGATCCGTACGCTGACTCTCGGCTACGGGTGCCAGGTGGACACGGTGGGGCTGGACCCGGCGGCGCTGTCCGGGTACGGTCCGGCGGAGCCGTTGGGCGCGGACCGGTACCTTCAGGAGATTCGGTCCGCCATCCGGTCGATAGGCAATCTGTTGAGCGTGCTCGGATAATCACCGTGCGAACAGGTCGCGGTGGGTGACGCCAATACACCATCTCCTCTGGACGGCAAATCGGATTACTCGCCCGGACCGTGCTACATGGTGGTTTTCGCAGCACCAAATCGCCGGATCGTCGGGGTGTGACTGGCCTAACGGGTCAACTTGGTGCGGGGGACCGAAACGGGGCAGCGCGCCGAATAAAGGAACCCTTAAAGTTACTCCGGCGTCGCCCCACGGGGGGGCAACCGTTCCCTATCTGGGCAGTGCGACGCGTTTCTGTTGCGAGGAGTCCCCTTGCCTCCACGTTCTATTTACCGGTCGATGGCGCTTGCCTCGGCCGTCGCGCTCAGCGCCACCACCGCCGTTGTCGGTGCCACGGCGGCGCAGGCCAGTCACCCCGGCCCCGCCGGCAGCCTGCTGAGCAGCAGCAACGGCACCAACACGATCAGGTTCAACAACGGGTCGACGCTCCGGCTCACCACCGAGGACCCGACCATCACCACCGTGAACGGTGCGGCCTGGGCGCCGGACGGCAGCCGGGCGATCTTCGCCACCGAGAACGGTGAGATCGCGACCATCCGCTACAACGACGGCTGGAACTACTGGTGGGTCTCGCCTTCTCCCATCGAGGGTGAGCCCGTGGTCGAGTACCGCAGCCCGGTCTACCGGAGCGAGGGCATCGGCGTGCTCTGGTCGGCAAAGGAGTCGGGCTCGCCGTGGCGGATCGAGGCGCAGGTCGCCTCGGGCGGTTTCCTGCCGCGCCAGCTCACTCCGGGCGACGGACGGCACTACCTGAACCCCGACTCCGGGCCCGGCGCGCTCTTCGTCTACCAGGTCCAGGGTGGCACCGCCGACACGCCGTCCGGGCCGTCGGAGGTCGGCGTCTTCGACGGCGACAGCTTCGACACGATCCTGGACGACGCCAGCAACCCGTCGGTCGCGCCGAATGGCAAGCGGGTGGCGTTCGTCCGTGGCGGCCAGATCTACGCCGCCAACATCGACGGCAGCAACGTCGTCGCGATCACCTCGAACGCGGCGGCGCACGACCACCCGACCTGGTCGCCCGATGGCACCACCATCGCGTTCACCAACGGCACCGGTGTGGCGACGGCGCCCGCCGACGGCAGCGGGGCGGCGAACCCGAGCGTGGTGGCGGGGCTGACCGGCATCCCGTCCTACCAGCCGCGTCGGACCGACACGGTGGCCCGGCTCGCCGGGCAGGACCGGTACACCACGGCGAACGCCGTCTCCCAGGCGCACTGGGCGACCGCGTCCGACCAGAACGACCCGCGCCAGTTCGCGGACGCGGTCGTGCTCTCCCGGTCGGACCTCTTCGCCGACGCGCTCGGCGGTGCGGCGCTGGCCGCCGCGAAGCAGGGTCCGCTGCTGATGACCCCGCCGGCCGGGCTGAACGCACCGACCGAGAGCGAGATCCGCCGGATCCTGCCGGTCGGCAAGACCGTCTACCTGCTCGGCAGCCCGGGTGCGATCTCGACGACCGTGGAGAACCAGGTCAAGGCGCTGGGCTACCAGGTCGAGCGGCTCGCCGGCCAGGACCGGTACAGCACCTCGATCGCGATCGCCAACGAGATCAACCCGAACCCGACCTACGTGCTCGCCGCGACCGGGGCCAACTTCCCGGACGCGCTGGCGGCGGGTGCGGCGGCCGGCTCGTTCAACGTGCCGGGAAGTGGGCAGTCCGCGGTGGTCGTGCTGACCGCCGACTACACGCTGTCGCCCGGCACCAAGACCTACCTGGACCGGGTCCGGTCGACCTCGCGGATCGTGGGTATCGGTCTCCAGGGTGCGACGGCGACCGCGCCGTACAACCCGATCGAGATCTTCGGGTCGAGCCGTTACGAGACGTCGCTCTTCACCGCCTGGGCGTTCTTCGGCGGCACCGACTACGCCGGCCTGGCGACCGGGGTCAACTGGCCGGACGCACTCTCCGGCGGCGCCCTGATGGCGACGATCAACGGTCCGCTGCTGCTCACCCGGGGCAACGAGTCCGGGCTCTCCTTCGAGCCCGAGCTCTTCCTCGACGAGCACAGCGGCTCGCTGGACACCGCGCTGATCTTCGGGTCCGCCGCGGTGGTCTCGGCGGGGCAGCAGGCGCCGACCGGTAGCTGGATCAGCGGCCCGGGTGGCTACACCGTGGTGCAGAACCCGACCAACATCGGGATCGTCGGCCTGGAGCGGGGCACCTCCAGCACCGCCCGTACGGCGGCGACGGCGGCGGACCCGAGCCGGGTCCGTACTCCGGAGCAGCTGGAGGCGGCCGTGGCCGGGCTGAAGGAGCGGCTCGAGTCGCGGTAGTCCGGCAGGACAGTGTGTGAAAGGGGGCCGGTCGGTTGACCGGCCCCCTTTCCGCGTCCGGCGCTCTGCGCCGTCCCGCCGCCGTTCCGCTATCCGGCGGTCTCCTCGATCGCCTGCCGGAAGACCCGGGACCGGTGTGCGTAGTTGTCGAACCGGCCGTAGCTCGGGGCGGCCGGGGAGAGCAGCACCACCCCGCCGGCCGGAGTACGCTCCCGGCCCAGCCGGACCGCCTCCGGCAGGTCCTCGGCGGCCAGCGTGGTGATGGTGCCCAGGTCCTTGACCACGTCCAGGATCCGGGGGCCGCTGTCCGGGATGCCGATCAGGGTGGCCACGATCTCCTGCTCGGCGAGGAAGTCCCGCAGCGGGGTGTA
The DNA here is from genome assembly GCF_003030385.1 of Plantactinospora sp. BB1. Taxonomy (NCBI): domain Bacteria; kingdom Bacillati; phylum Actinomycetota; class Actinomycetes; order Micromonosporales; family Micromonosporaceae; genus Plantactinospora; species Plantactinospora sp. BB1. The sequence continues at coordinate 1,565,432 of NZ_CP028159.1, forward strand.
GTCGACGCCCCGGTCCTCACCGCCGACGATCACGGTCAACGGACGGCCCGCGTACGCCTCGATGGCGTGGATCGCGGACTGCGGGATCGTCGAGAGCGAGTCGTCGACGAAGGTGATCCCGGACGGGTCCTCGATCGGGGTGAGCCGGTGCTCCAGGACCGGCAGGGTGGCCAGCGCGGCGGCGAGCCGGTCCCGTTCGGCGACACAGTCGACGCCGACCGCCCGCAGTGCGGTCAGCGCCACGCAGAGGTTCCCCTCGTTGTGCCGCCCGACCAGTGGCAGGGCGGTACGCGGGAAGAGCCGCTCGTCACCGAGGCGTACCCAGCGGGTGCCGTCGGGCTCGTCGGCGACGTGGAAGGTGGGCTGGTCGGTCGCGTCGGGGTTGGCCGTGCCGGCGGGGAGCAGCGGCAGCCCGGGCCGGGCCGCGAGTTCGGCCCGGAGCCGGGTGTCGTGCGCGTTGAACGCCACCCACCGGGGTCCGTGGTCGACGAGGTTCAGCTTGTGCCGGTAGTACTCCGCCTCGCCGCCGGCCCAGTCCAGGTGCTCCGGGGCGAGTGAGGTGAGTACCGCGACCTCGGGCGAGTCGGTCAGGTCGGCGCACTGGTACATCGACAGTTCCAGGACGTAGCGCGGTGCGGGCGGCAGGTCGAGCACCGGTACCCCGATGTTGCCGCCCATCACGTTGGGCCGGTCGACGGCGCTGAGCAGGTGGCTGATCAGGTTGGTGGTGGTGCTCTTGCCCTTGCTGCCGGTGACCCCGATGGTGCCGGCGGCGTGTTCGGCCATCCAGAGCGCCGTACCGCTGGTGATCGGGATGCCGTGCTCGCGCAGGCGTACCACCCAGGGGTGGGTCTCGCCGATCACCGGGGAGCGGACGACCACGTCCGAGCGGAGCAGCACGTCCAGCGCGGCGGGGCCGGTGTGCAGTGGGGCCAGTTCGGCGAGCCGGCCCGTCCAGGGCTTGGCGGCGTACGTCTCCCGGTCCATCACCGCGACGAGTTCGGCCGGCCCGACCGGGGCGATCGCGTTGATCGCCGCGACGCCCTCCCGGCCGGTGCCCCAGACAGCGACCCGCCGGCCGCGCAGATCCGCCAGTTGCACCTGACAACTCCCTCCGGTACGCGCCCAAACTCTAGTCCCGGCCGCCGGTGCGCCGGGTGGGGACGTCGACCCCGGGGCGCTGGCCGGCCCGCTGCGGTCGCCGGTACGGGTGAGCCCGGGCACCGGTCCGGCGGAGTAGCGTAAATCGCTTGTGAGTGAGTTGCTCACTCACTACTGTTGCGCCGTGAACTCGCAGACCCCGTCCGGCCGGGCCCGGCCGCTGCCGCCGGAGGAGCGGCGGGCGGCGCTGATCACGGCGACCCTGGCCCTGATCAGCGAGCATGGGATCAAGGTCACCACCCGGCAGATCGCCGAGGCGGCCGGGGTGGCCGAGGGCACGATCTTCCGGGTCTTCCCGCACAAGGAGGGGCTGGTCCGGGTGGCCGTGGAGACCGCCCTCGACCCGGCCCCGCTGCTGGACGAGTTGGCGGCACTCGACCTGGAGACCCCGTTGCCGGAGCGGCTCACCGAGCTGGCCGCGATCCTCCAGCGCCGGCTGACCAGCATCTTCAACCTGCTGCACTCGGTCGGCATGCACGGGCCGCCGGAGGGCTCGTCGGGCCGGCCGACCGGGGCGGGCGGGCTGCGGCCACCGAACGAGGAGATCTACCAGGCCATCGTCCGGGTGCTGGAGCCGGACGCCGACCGTTTCCGCTATCCGCTGTCCGAGGTGGCCCGGCTGCTCCGGCTGCTGACCTTCGCCGGCTCGCATCCCCGGATCTCCGACAACGAACCGCTCACTCCCGAGATGATCGCCGCCGTGCTGCTGGACGGCGTACGTAAGCCCGGGCCCACCGAGGTCGCCCGGCCGGCCGAGGGGTCCGGCTCGGGAGACCACGCTCACCACAACCGACCGGACCGGTCATGACCGGTCACCGCGTCCTCGATTCGGGGGGTCGTCGATGCTGAACCGACTACTACGTACCTATCTGCGGCCGTACGGCCGACCGCTCACCGCCGTGGTGCTGCTGCAACTCGTCGGCACCATGGCCTCGCTCTATCTGCCCAGCCTCAACGCCGACATCATCGACAAGGGCATCGCCCGGGGCGACACCGGCTACATCGTCAGTACCGGCGGCTGGATGCTGCTGGTCACCCTGTTGCAGATCGCCTGCTCGATCGCCGCCGTCTATTTCGGCGCCCGCACGGCGATGGGCTTCGGTCGGGACGTACGCGGGGCGATCTTCCACCGGGTGATGGGCTTCTCCGCCCGGGAGGTCGGCCAGTTCGGGGCGCCGTCGCTGATCACCCGCACCACCAACGACGTGCAGCAGGTGCAGATGCTGGTCGTGGTGACCTGCACGATGCTGGTGGCGGCGCCGATCACCCTCTTCGGTGGTGTGATCATGGCGCTGCGCGAGGACGTCGGCCTCTCCTGGCTGATGCTGGTCTGCGTACCGGTGCTGGTGCTGGCGATCGGTCTGGTGATCCGCCGGATGGTGCCGCAGTTCCGGCTGATGCAGACCCGGATCGACACCGTCAACCGGGTACTCCGGGAGCAGATCACCGGGATCCGGGTGGTCCGGGCGTTCGTCCGGGAGCCGTACGAGACGCGGCGGTTCGAGGCGGCGAACGAGGACCTGACCGACACCGCGCTGCGGGTCGGCCGGCTGACCGCGCTGATCTTCCCGATCGTGATGCTGGTGCTCAACCTGTCGAGCGTGGCGGTGCTGTGGTTCGGCGCGCACCGGATCGAGTCGGGGCAGATCCAGATCGGGGCGCTGACCGCCTTCCTGACGTACCTGATGTTCATCCTGATGTCCGTCATGATGGCGACCTTCATGTTGATCATGGTGCCCCGGGCGGCGGTCTGCGCCGAGCGGATCATGGAGGTGCTGCGAACCAAATCGTCGGTCGTACTGCCCGAGGAGCCGGTACGCGAGGTCCGCGGCCGCGCCGAGCTGGAGCTGCGCAACGTCCGGTTCCAGTACCCGGGCGCGGCGGCGCCGGTGCTCCGGGACATCTCGTTCCGGGCCAGGGCCGGGCAGACGACGGCGATCATCGGTAGCACCGGTGCGGGCAAGACGACGCTGCTCGGGCTGGTACCCCGGCTCTTCGACGTCACCGGCGGCGCGGTACTGGTCGACGGGGTCGACGTCCGCGAACTCGACGCCGACCTGCTCTGGGACCGGATCGGCCTGGTGCCGCAACGGCCGTACCTCTTCTCCGGCACCGTCGCCAGCAACCTGCGCTACGGCAAGCCGGACGCGACCGACGAGGAACTCTGGACCAGCCTGGAGATCGCCCAGGCCCGTGACTTCGTCGAGGCGCTGCCGGAGGGGCTGAACGCCCCGGTGGCCCAGGGCGGGACGAACCTCTCCGGCGGGCAGCGGCAACGGCTGGCGATCGCCCGGGCCCTGGTCCGGCGCCCGGAGATCTATCTCTTCGACGACTCGTTCTCCGCCCTCGACCTCGGCACCGACGCCCGGCTGCGGGCCGCGCTGAAACCGGTCACCGCCGATGCCGCGGTGGTGATCGTGGCGCAGCGGGTCTCCACGATCCTGGACGCCGACCAGATCATCGTGCTGGAGGACGGGGCGGTGGTCGGCGCCGGCCGGCACGGCGAACTCCTGGAGACCTGCCCGACGTACGCCGAGATCGTCGAATCCCAGCTCACCGTCGAGGTGACGGCATGAGCGGCACGCAGAGCGAGCAGAACGGAAGCGGCGGCCAGCACGACGACGGTCGGCCGGCGGAGGAGAACGGCCAGGGTGGGACGATGAACGAAAAGACGGCCCGGGCGACACCCGCCCGGCTGCCGGGCGGCGGCGCCGCCCGGGGCGGCCCGGGATGGGCCACCGCCGGGATGCCGGCCGAGAAGTCGATGAACTTCGGCCCGTCGGCCCGGCGGCTGCTGGGTCTGCTCCGGCCGCACCGGCTGTCGCTGGTCGCGGTGGTCCTGCTGGCGATCGTCAGCGTCGGGTTGTCGGTCGCCGGGCCGAAGATCCTCGGGTACGCCACCGACGTGATCTTCTCCGGACTGATCGGCAAGCAGTTGCCGGCCGGTACCACCGCCGAACAGGCCGCCGAGGGTGCCCGGGCGGCCGGCAACGACGGCTTCGCCGAGCTGCTGCTGAAGATGGACGTCATCCCCGGCGTCGGCATCGACTTCGAGCAGCTCGCCAGGATCCTGCTGCTGGCGGTCCTGCTCTTCCTCGCCGCCAGCCTGCTCGGCTGGCTCCAGGGCTACGTCCTCAACGGCGCCGTGCAGAGCACCATCCGGCAGTTGCGCTCGGACGTGGAGGCGAAGCTCAACCGGCTGCCGCTGCCGTACTTCGACGGTCAGCCCCGGGGCGAGCTGCTCAGCCGGGTCACCAACGACATCGACAACATCTCGCAGACCCTGCAACAGACCCTCAGCCAACTGCTCACCTCGCTGCTCACCGTGATCGGCGTACTCGGGGTGATGTTCTGGATCTCGCCGCTGCTGGCCGTGGTCGCGCTGATCGCGGTCCCGGCGTCGGTGCTGGTCACCAAGCAGATCGCCAAGCGGTCGCAGAAGCAGTTCATCGCACAGTGGACACACACCGGCGTGCTGAACGGTCAGATCGAGGAGGCGTTCACCGGGCACGAGCTGGTGAAGGTCTTCGGCCGGCAGCGCGAGGTCGAGGCGGCCTTCGGCGCGAAGAACGAGGAGCTGTTCAAGGCGAGCTTCGCCGCCCAGTTCGTCTCCGGCATCATCATGCCGTCGATGATGTTCATCGGAAACCTGAGCTACGTGCTGATCGCGGTGATCGGCGGGCTGCGGGTCGCGTCGGGGGCGATGACGCTCGGCGACGTACAGGCGTTCATCCAGTACTCCCGGCAGTTCACCCAGCCGCTGACCCAGGTCGCCGCGATGGCGAACCTGCTCCAGTCCGGGGTCGCCTCGGCGGAGCGGGTCTTCGACGTACTCGACGCCGCCGAGCAGACCCCGGACCCGGTCGAGCCGGCCCGGCTCACCGAGCGGCACGGCCGGGTCGAGTTCGCGCACGTCTCGTTCCGGTACGAGCCGGACAAGCCGCTGATCGACGACCTGTCGCTGGTCGCCGAGCCGGGGCACACGGTGGCGATCGTCGGGCCGACCGGAGCCGGCAAGACGACCCTGGTCAACCTGGTCATGCGCTTCTACGAGCTGGACGCCGGACGGATCACCCTGGACGGGGTCGACCTCACCGAACTGCGCCGGGACACCCTGCGCGGCGAGATCGGCATGGTGCTCCAGGACACCTGGCTCTTCGGCGGGACGATCCGGGACAACATCGCGTACGGCAACCCGGAGGCGAGCGAGGAGGAGATCCTCGCGGCGGCGAGGGCCACCTTCGTCGACCGCTTCGTCCGCAGCCTGCCCGACGGCTACGACACGGTCATCGACGAGGAGGGCAACAACGTCAGCGCGGGCGAGAAGCAGCTCATCACCATCGCCCGGGCGTTCCTGGCCAACCCGTCGCTGCTGATCCTGGACGAGGCGACGAGTTCGGTGGACACCCGTACCGAGGTGCTGCTGCAACGGGCCATGGCGGCACTGCGGGCGGACCGGACCAGTTTCGTGATCGCGCACCGGCTCTCGACCATCCGGGACGCCGACCTGATCCTGGTGATGGAGAGCGGCCGGATCGTCGAGCAGGGCACCCACGCCGAACTGCTGGCCGCGAAGGGCGCGTACCACCGGCTCTACCACGCGCAGTTCTCCCAGCCGGTGGCCGACGTCGAGCCGGCGATGGTGGCCGGGCCGGGCGGCGTACCGGCCGGGGCACCCCGGCAGCGGGGGTGACGGGCGCACGACGAGGTGCCGGCGCCGGCTGGGGCTCCGCCCCGGCCGGCGCCGGTAGGGTGCGGGTATGAGCTCAGAGGCTGTCGGCAGGCATATGCCCCCGGTCGTGACGCTCGATGACCTCACGGCGATGATGGCCGCCGACGAGCACCATCGTTACGAGATCAGCCCTGAGGCAGTTCTCTCGATCACGCCGCCGCCCGGGTATGCCCATGCGATCATCGCGACGCGGCTGATGGTGTGGCTTGCCGGCGCCGGTGTCCCGGCCGACCGGATCGCGCAGGCGGTCGGTCTACGCATTCAGGGTCGCAACGGCGTCGGCGGACGCATCCCCGACCTGGTGGTGTGGAGCAAGGCCCAAGCCGACGGCATCTGGTTGCCGGTCGCCGACGTACTCCTCGTGGTGGAGATCGTCTCGCCGGGCTCCGAGGGCGTGGACACGGTGACCAAACGCAGCGAATACGCGGCCGCCGGCATCCCGCAGTACTGGGTGGTCGACCAGGACCCGGCCCAAACCGTCACCATGCACCGCCTGGACGGCGACCACTACGCGGTACGGGCGAGCATGCCGCTGGCCTGGGTGCTCAATACCAGCCCGACCGAGCACGACCTCGGCTGAGACGAGGAGATATGCCTGCTCAGCGGTAGACGTCCCGTCGGTTGCCGCGAGCAGAAAGCCCTCGGCCGGGACGGCGGAGCGCTTTCCGTCTTCCGTTCGAGGCGCCCCGAGTTGTCGGGCGGGCCGGGGTCAGTTGTGCTGGCTGGCCAGGCTGACGAATGCCTGCCACTTCTCGGGGGTGAAGGTCAGCGTCGGTCCCTGCCGGTCCTTGCTGTCCCGGACCAGGACCCGGCCGGGGAGGTTGTCGGCAACCTCCACACAGTCCCCGCCGCTCTGGCCGCTACGGCTGGACTTGCGCCAGGTCGGCTGCTGGGTCGTCATAGTCATTCACCAACCTCAAGATCAGGTCTCTCGACTGGTCACACGGGAGGGCGACCGCCGCTATAGTCTGCCACGCCCGCTCCAGGCCGGTCACGCGAGTTGATTCCGTTATCACCCGGCCCTCGTAGAAGTCCTCTAGTAGGCCAACCGCGCCACTGCCCTCCATCGTCGCCAGCGCGAACGACCCGCTGCGGCCCGGGTGCAGCCCGGCGGAGTCGGGGAGGACGTGGACGAAGATGTTCGGCCGGGCGCTGGTATCCGCCAGGTGCAGCAATTGATCCTTGGCTATCCCGGGCGGGCCGCACCGGAGGGCGGCGGCGTCGATGATGAACGCGAAGGCAGGGCGGTCCTCCCGGTCGAGGATGGTGGCCTGCCGCTCCAGTCGGTTGGCGACCCGCTCCGCCACCTCGTCGTCGGAGAGCATTCCGGTGCTGGCGAAGACCGCCCGCGCGTACGCCTCCGTCTGCAACAGACCGGGAATCAGGGTGGCCTGGAAATAGCGGAGGATCACCGCCGTCTCCTCCACGTCCCGCCAGGGTCGGAACCAGCTCGGGCCCGGCTTCCGGTTCTTTCTGGCCTCGGTGGACAGTTTCTGGATCTCGTCCCCGGTTTCGAAAAATGCGTCCAGGGCCACCGCCGTGTCCTGCTGCGGAGAGAGCCGGCTCGTCTCGAACGCCGCGATCAGCGACTTGCTGACCTGCACGCCCTCGGCCACCTGATCTTGGGTAACGCCTCGCTCGGCCCGCAGTTCCTTGAGCCGCGTCGGAAGATTACTCACGTTCAGTGCCCTCCTGTAGCCGACTGCGATCCGGAGTATCCGTCGTTTGTGCCCGCCGATTATCTTCCGTCACCGTGCGGTCACAGTCCAGGGTGGATTCGGACGGAGGCACCGAAACGGCGGGGCCGCGGCGTGCCAGATATCGCCCCCGCCCCGCTCAATTTCAGGAGGTGACGGATGCGTTTTCACCGAGTACGGCGAATACACCGACGGGACTGGCGGCGGCTGTGGCGGTACTGCCGATGCGGGTGCCGCTGGCGCTGCCCGGACGCCCATTCCCTGACGGCGGCACCGCCGAGACCCTGGGAACCACCACCGATCCCGGCGCTGACCCGCCGAGGGTATCGGGCAGCCGTCCGCGCCAGGCCGCCCAAGCCGGCCGTGTCGGCCATGCCGTCCCCGCCGCAGGTCGTCGCGCTCGGCCGGGAAGTCCCGGCCCCGCCGTCGCCATCCCGCCGGCCCACCAATCAACGGGCTCTGCTGGACGCGCACAGCAGCGGCCGAACCGGCAACCTCACCCCGACGCAGCGGCATCGCGCTCGGCTGCGCCAGCGGGTGTGACCGGTGATCGGGCCGCCGGAGCGGTGGTACCGGTTCGCCGCGCGGCGGCGCCGCCGAATCGGCGTCCACGTCCCGGCACACCCGTCGTACCGCTGCCGTGACTGCGGTGCCGCCTGGCCCTGTGCACAGGCGCGAATCTGCCTGCTGATCAGCTTTCAGGGCGACCGGGTGGGCCTGATGGTGTACCTCGCCGCACACCTCGCCCGCGCCCTGGAAGAACTCCCCGACACGCATCCCGCGCTGATCGCCGGCCAGATCCTGCACTGGGTACCCCGGCGTTACTGATCCGCCTCGTCACCCGATCAGACCCGCCCCGGACCACCCCGCCTTTCCCCTGGTCCGGGGCGGGTCGCATTGCGCGGGTCAGCGCGCACCAGTCTCGTACCCGTACCCGATGGTCTAGATCCGGGCCAGCGCGGCGCGGAGCGGGTCCAGGCCGAGCGAGCCCAGGTCCAGCGCGGCCCGGTGGAATTCCTTCAGGTCGAAGTCGGCACCCTTGCGCGCCTTCGCGTCCTCCCGGGCCTGCAACCAGATCCGCTCGCCGATCTTGTACGACGGTGCCTGCCCCGGCCAGCCGAGATAGCGGTTCAGCTCGAACCGCAGGTTCTCGTCCGGCACCCGGCAGTGCGCCCGCATGAACTCCCAACCCAGCTCGGGGGTCCAGCGCTGCCCCGGGTGGAAGCCGAACGGGTTGTCCCGGGGAATCTCCAGCTCCAGGTGCATGCCGATGTCCACGATCACCCGGGCGGCCCGGAGCGCCTGCCCGTCGAGCATGCCGAGCTTGTCGCCGGGGTCGGCGAGATAACCCAGCTCGTCCATCAGCCGCTCGGAGTAGAGCGCCCACCCCTCGCCGTGCCCGGAGGTCCAGCAGAGCAGCCGCTGCCAGCGGTTGAGCAGGTCGGCCCGGACCTGGGTCTGCGCCACCTGGAGGTGGTGTCCGGGCACGCCCTCGTGGAAGACGGTGGTCACCTCCCGCCAGGTGGAGAACTCGGTGATGCCCTGCGGCACCGCCCACCACATCCGGCCCGGCCGGGAGAAGTCCTCGCTCGGGCCGGTGTAGTAGATGCCGCCGTCGCTGGTCGGCGCGAGGCAGCACTCGATCCGGCGGACCTGCTCGGGGATGTCGAAGTGGGTGCCGTGCAGTTCGCCGATCGCCTTGTCGGCCAGCGCCTGCATCCAGTCCCGGAACGCCTCCTTGCCCTGGATCCGGCGAGCCGGGTCCGCGTCCAGCGCGGCCACCGCCGCGTCGATGCTGGCGCCCGGGCCGGCGATCTCGGCGGCCACCGCGCGCATCTCGGCCTCCAGCCGGGCCAGCTCCTCGAACCCCCAGGCGTACGTCTCGGCAAGGTCGACGCGGGCGCCGAGGAAGTACTGCGAGGCGAGTTCGTAGCGCTCCCGCCCGGCGGCCTGCTTGGCCCGGCCCAGCGGGGCGAGTTCGTCCCGCAGGAAGTGCCCGAACTGGGCCGTGGCGGCGGTGGCCGCCGCCGCGCCCCGACGCAGCTCGGCGGCGAGCGCCGGGTCGGCGGGGAGCCGCTCCACCAGGGAGTGGAAGAAGTCGTCGCCGTCCGGGTCGGTCCAGATGTCGCACTGCTTGGCGACCTCGACGATCTGCGCCCGGGGGCTGACGTGCCCGGCCTTGGCGGCGGTACGCAGCGTCGTCTTGTACGCGTCGAGCGCACCGGCGAACTGGCCCAACCGGGCGGCGATGTTGCCGACCGCCTCGGCCCCCTCGGTCGGCATCAGGTCGAAGACCTGCCGGAGTTCGTGCAGTCCGCTGGCGATGACGTTCAGTTCGCTGGTCGTCTCGCCCGCGTCGTACCGGGCGAGTTCGAGGCCGAGCCGCTCCTGCATCGCCTCCTTGGCGGTCCGCTCCGCCTCGGAGTCCGGCTCGGTGGCGTTGAGGGCGGTGAGCGTACGCCGGGTCAGCTCGGCCTGTGCCGCGAAGCCATCCGGGGACAGGTCGCCGAGCTGGTCGTCGTACCCCCCGATGCCGACAAAGGTCGCGCCGGTCGGGTTCAGCCGTGCCCACTCGTCGACGTAGCCGTCGGCCAACTCGTTGATTCGTCCCACGCCACGACCCTACGTGATCGGTCCGACGCCCCTCATCCGCGTTATGCCGTACGCCGGGCCGTGTCGGCGGGCCACCCGGACGGCGGGGTCAGGGCAGGAGTTCCCGTGGGTCGAAGTCGATCTCGAAGGGCTCGCCGGCCCGGAGCCGCTGGCCGCAGACCGCCTCGGCGGTACGCCGGTACTCCCCGTCCTCCAGGGTGAAGAACTCGACGGAGGCGTGCCGGAGCCGGCGGACGATCTCCACCCGCATGAAGTACGGCACCCCGCCCTCGGCACACCGCTTCGGCTTGTCGACGAAGTCCTGCTTCCGGCTGCCGTGCGACACGAACTCGACCGCCATCGTGCAGAGCCGGACCGGCACCCACTTGTCCTCTTCGTCGGTCTGCGGCAGCGCGTGCAAGATGGTGACGTCCGGCTGGATCCACTGCCGCAACTCGAACGTGAGGTTGACCGGGCCGTACACGTAGAAACCGGACGCTTGGGCGGCCGGTCGGAGCAGGTGGGCGAGCGTCATCTCCCCATAGCTGTTGGCGCCGACTTCTGCCGGGGTCATCACTAACCTTCCGTCGATGCACTCGTAACGTGCGGTAGGCAGCTCCGGCAGCGGAAGATAGCGGTCGGCGAGCTGGGTTGTCCACATCCCGTCGAAATCCACCAGCGGATCGAACTGTGCCGGCATCGCCATGGGCCACCTCCTCGACGCAATCGACGTTACCAACCCAACCGTTTGACGTGTGTCGCCCGCCACGAGGTCCGGAAATCACGAGACAATGTCGTACTCCTGGCCCAGAGTGTCAGGGGTGACTGGCGCTACCACTCCTGACAAGGCCGCCCTCGGGTCATGGCTGCCGGGCTTCTTCGCCCTCGGCGCGATCTGGGGATCCAGCTTTCTCTTCATCAAGATCGGCATCCGGGAGATGCACCCGGTCTACGTCACGCTCGGCCGGGTCGGCGCGGGCGCGATCACCCTGCTGGTCGTGCTGGCGGTGCTCCGCGACCGGCTGCCCCGGGACCCGAAACTGTGGCTGCACACCGCGCTCTACTCGGCGATCGGGGTGGCCCTGCCGTTCACCCTCTTCGGCTACGGCGAGCAGCGGGTCTCCTCGATGCTCGCCGGCATCTGGAACGCGACCACCCCGCTGGTGGTACTGCCGCTGGCGGTGCTGGTGTTCCGCACCGAGCGGATGACCGTACGCCGGGGAGTGGGGCTCGGGCTCGGCTTCGTCGGGGTGCTGGTGGTGCTCGGCGTCTGGCAGGGCCTCGGCGGTGCCCAGTTCACCGGCCAACTCTTCTGCCTCGCCGCGGCGGCCTGTTACGGCGTGGCCATCCCGTACCAGAAGCGGTTCGTCGCCGGCCGGGCCGAGTCAGGGCTCTCGCTCTCGGCGGCGCAGCTGCTGATGGCGACGGCGCAGCTCGCGATCGCCGCGCCGCTGATCGCCGGTGCCCCGCCGGCACCGACCCGGCTCTCCGGCGAGGTGATCGCCAGCGTACTGGCGCTGGGCGCGCTCGGCACCGGCCTGGCCTTCGTGATCAACCTCCGCAACATCCGGGTCGCCGGGGCCAGCACCGCCTCCACGGTCACCTACGTGATCCCGGTCTTCGCGGTGCTGATCGGAGTACTCGCGCTCGGTGAGCACCTGGCCTGGTACCAGCCGGTCGGCGCGGCGATCGTGCTGGCCGGGGTGGCGGTCTCGCAGGGCCTCTTCGGCCGGCGACGCCGCCCGGCGGTACCGGCCGGGATGCCGCCGGAACTGACCACGTCAGGCCGCGTGTGAGCCGGTCCAGTCGAGCAGTGCCTCGGCCGACCAGGTGTTGACGACCCGCTCCACCGGTACGCCGCACCGGGCGGCCCGCTCGCAGCCGAACCGCTGCCAGTCGAGCTGACCCGGTGCGTGCGCGTCGGTGTCGATGGCGAACCGGCAGCCCGCCTCCACCGCCACCCTGATCAGCCGCTTCGGCGGGTCCTGCCGCTCCGGACGAGAGTTGATCTCGACGGCCTTGTCGTGTTCGGCGCAGGCGGCGAAGACGGCGTCGGCGTCGAAGTCGCTCGGCGGCCTGGTCCGCGCCCGGTGTCCCCGGTCGCCGGGCCCGGTCACCCCGGGCGGCCGGGCGGCGACCATCCGCCCGGTGCAGTGCCCGAGGATGTCCAGGTGCGGGTTGGCGACCGCCGCCAGCATCCGCCGGGTCATCCGCGCCTTCGGGTCCCGCAGGTTGCTGTGCACCGAGCCGACCACCACGTCGAGTCGGGCCAGCAGCTCCTCGTCCTGGTCCAGCGAGCCGTCGTCGAGGATGTCGACCTCGATGCCGGTGAGGATCCGGAAGCCCTCCGGCAGCGCGTCGTTGACCGCGGCGACATAGTCGAGCTGCCGGCGCAGCCGGGCGGCGGTCAGCCCCCGGGCCACGGTCAGCCGGGGCGAGTGGTCGGTGAGTACCAGATATTCGTGGCCCAGCTCGACGGCGGCGAGCGCCATCTCCTCGATCGGTGATCCCCCGTCCGACCAGTCGGAGTGGGTGTGGCAGTCGCCGCGCAGCGCCGCCCGCAGCGCGGCGGCCTCCTCGTCCAGGTCGAGCCCCTCGGTGGCCAGCAGCCGGCGCAGATAGACGGGCTCCTCACCGCGCAGCGACTCGGTGACGGTACGCGCGGTCACGTCGCCGACGCCGGAGAGTTCGGTCAGGGTGCCCGCCTCGGCGCGGGCCGCCAGCTCCGGCGCGGGCAGCTCGGCCAGGGTCTTGGCGGCCGACCGGAACGCCTTGACCCGGAAGCTGGCCTCGTTCGCCCGTTCCAGCAGGAAGGCGATCCGACGGAGGTCGGCGAGGGGGTCGCGGCCGGTCATGCCGACCAGGTTAGCCAGCGGTCGGCACCGGCGGGGGGACTCGCCGGGGCGTGCCCGACCGGCCGGTGCCGCCCGGCGGACCGAACCGGGTTGCCGGCCGGCGGACCGAACGGGGTTGCCGCTGTCCGACCCTCGTCGTAGTGTCCGTCCGCCGCTTCGCGCCACGGTTCGGGCGGAAGCATTCACGGGGGAGGACGAATCGTGGTAGCCACTTTCCGCGCGCTGGCGTCGGTGGTGATGCTCGCCGGGTTCTACGTCGTCGCGCTCGTCCAGCTCGGCGGCGCGGTGGCCCTGGCCATCTGGCTGGCGACCGTGCTCAACGGCGTGCTCGCACTGAAGATCGTGTTTCCGCTCTTCGTGGCCACGGTCGGCGCCGTCTCGGTCGCGCTCTGGAAGGCCGTCCGGGCCAGGCCGGAGCCGCCGGAAGGGCTTCCGGTCGGCCCCGACCAGGCCCCGGAGCTGTGGCGTACGGTGCACGAGCTGGCCGGCGTGGTCGGCACCCGGGTGCCGGACGAGATCCGGCTGCTGCCCGAGGTCAACGCGGCGGTGACCGAGGACGCCAAACTGCTCGGCCTGATCGACGGCCGACGCATCCTCTACATCGGACTCCCGCTGCTCCAGGCGATGAGCGTCGACCAGATCCGCTCGGTGGTCGCCCACGAGCTGGGGCACTACTCGGGGCGGCACACCCGGCTCGGCGCGGTCGCCTACCGGGGCCGGCTGGCCCTCGGCGGCACCATCAACCGGATCGGTTCGGCCAACCCGGTCGGCTGGGTCTTCAAGGGCTACGCCCGGCTCTACCTGCTCGTCGACAACGCCGCCTCCCGGCGCCAGGAACTGGAGGCGGACCGGGCCTCCGTGCAGGTCGCCGGCCGGGCCGCCGCCGCGTCCGCGCTGCGCGAACTGCCGGTACTCGACGCGGCCTGGGGCTTCTTCCTCCAGCGGTACGTCCACCCCGGCTGGGAGGCCGGGTTCGTGCCGGACGACCTCTTCGCCGGCTTCTACGCCCTGGTCGCCGCCCGGCAGGCGGAACTGGCAGAACTGCGCGGCAACGAACCGGACGGTACCGGGTCACGCTGGGACACCCACCCGCCGATCCCGCAGCGGATCTCGGTGATCGCCACCACCCCCGACGTACCCCGGCCGACCGACAACCGACCCGCGTACGTCCTGCTCCCGCAGATCGCCGTGCTCGGTCGCCGGCTCCAGGAACGGGTCGTCGACGTCGGCGACCGGCAGGTACTGCCCTGGCCGCAGTTCACCCACGCGATGGTCGCGGCCGGCGTGCAGCGGCAGACCGACGCCGTCTTCCGGGCACTCGGCCGGTTCACCGGGGCACCCGAGCCCGGGCTGCCGGTCCTGTTCGAACTCGTCCAGGCCGGCCGGCTCGGCGAGTTCGCCGAGCAGTTCTTCCCGAACGCCACCCGCCGGGAGGCGGCCGGCAGGTTCGCCGAGCCGATGGAGACGCTGTTGCAGAGCGCGGCGGTCACTGCCCAGGCGGCCTGGTGGCAGCACTCGTGGTCCGAGCCGGCCCGGCTGGTTGGCCGGGACGGGCAGCCGATCTCGTTCACCGAGATCGCCGAACTGGCCGTCTCGGCGCAGACGCTGCCCGAGGCGGTCGCCCGGCTCACCGCGCTCGGCATCGACCCGGCGCACGGCCGGGTGGTGCAGCGCCGGGCCACCGCGAACGGCGCCCGGCTGCTCGCCGCGCTCGCCAACATCAAGGTCGACGGCGTCGACCACGACGTGCTGATGCTCAACCGTGGGCTGGTCTTCGTCGGCAACCCGGGCAAGGCGGACAAGGGTACGAAGCGACTGCGCGAACTGGTCAGCTCCGCCCCGGTCGCCGAGCTGGCCGGCCGGCACCACTTCCTGCCGTTCGAGGAGATCGCCGGTGCCACGATCGGCAAGCAGGTGCCGCTGAAGGCCGAGCTCGTGCTGCACGACGGCCGTCGGCTGGCGCTACAGGAGGCGTGGAGCAGCGAACTGCTGGAGAAGAACAGCCGGGACACCCTGCTGGAGGCGCTGAAGTCGTTCGGCGAGCGCTGACCCTGACCGGCCGCCGGAACGCGCCGTACCCTGGCGGTCATGCGCACGATCGACTGGGTTGACGGTGCCGTCGAACTGATCGACCAGACCGCCCTGCCCGCGCGGCTCACCGTACTCCGGCTGAGCACCGTCGAGGAGCTGGTCGCGGCGATCCAGCGGCTCGCCGTACGCGGCGCACCGGCACTCGGCGTCGCCGGTGCGCTCGGCGTCGCGCTCGCCGCACACCAGCCCGGCGACGTGGCGTCGGCGGTACGCCGGCTGGAGACCGCCCGGCCGACGGCGGTGAACCTGGCCCGGGGCGTACGCCGGGCCGCCGCCCGGCTGCCGGAGGGCGCCGACGCGGTCCTCGCCGAGGCGCTGGCCGTCCGGGACGAGGAGATCGCCGCCTCGGAGGCGATGGCCCGGCTCGGCGCCGACCTGCTGGCCGAACTCTGCGGGGCGCGGCCTCGACTGCTCACCCACTGCAACACCGGGGCGCTGGCGGCGGTGGTCGGCGGTACCGCCCTCGGCGCGATACTCGAACTGCACCGGCGGGACGCGCTCGGCGCGGTACTGGCCAGCGAGACCCGGCCGCTGTTGCAGGGCGCCCGGCTGACCGCCTGGGAACTGGGCCGGGCCGGGGTGCCGTACCGGGTGGCGGTGGACGGAGCGGGTCCGTTCCTGATGGCCCGGGGCGAGGTCGACGCGGTGGTACTGGGCGCCGACCGGATCTGCGCCAACGGCGACGTGGTCAACAAGATCGGCACGTACGCGCACGCGCTCGGCGCCCGTCGCGCCGGCATCCCGTTCGTGGTCGTCGCGCCGGAGTCGACCGTCGACCTCGACACCGCCGACGGTGCACAGGTCGAGATCGAGGACCGGGGCGCCGCCGAGGTGCTCCGCTACGGCGGGAACCCGGAAGCCGACCCGGGACCGGACACCGTCGACGCGGTCAACCCCGCCTTCGACGTGACCCCGTACGAGCTGGTCACGGCGATCGTCACCGAGCGGCGGGTGATCAGGCTGGATCGGGGAGAGCGGGTCTGACCGCGGTGACCGTACGCCGGTCCTCGGCGACCCGGGTCACCCAGCCACCCGCCCGGCCGAGCCGGAGCAGCGCGTCCGGCCGGGCCGGCAGCTCCACCGAACTGCCCGGGCGGGGCGGCCAGCCCTGCCGGGCCGCCGAGCCGGGCGCCAGCCACTCCCGCAGCGCACCGATCGGGTCCGCCGAGCCGACCGCCGCGCGGGCGCCCTCCAGCTCCCGCAGCACCGCGTCCAGCGCCGGGCCGACCGCGGCCGCGTTGCCGCCGCACATCGCCGCGACCAGGTCCGGCCGGGTCGCCGCGACCCGGGTGCCGTCCCGGAACGAGCCGGCGGCCAGGGTGCCGGCCAGCGGGTCACCGGCCGCGACCGCCGCGATCGCGGTGGCCAGCAGATGCGGTACGTGGCTGACGGCGGCCACCGCCCGGTCGTGCTCGGCGGCGACCGCCGGCACCACCCGGGCACCGATCCCGGTCAGCAGGGCCGCCAACTCCAACCAGTCGGCCACCTGGGTCACCCCCGGTTCGAGGCAGAGCACCCAGGCGCAGCCGGTGAAGAGGCTCGGATCGGCGGCACCGAACCCGGAGGTCTCCCGGCCCGCCATCGGATGCCCGCCGACGAATCCGGCCCGCCGGTCGGTACCGCCACGCAGGTGCCGGTCGACCAGGGCGCGTACCGGCTCCTTGACCGAGGTGACGTCGGTGACCAGCCCGGTGTAGCCGGCCGAGGAGAGTTCGTCGAGCACTCCGGCGACCGCCGGCAGCGGTACGGCGACCACCACCAGATCGGCGCCGGCCACCGCGTCGCGTACCGTCCGGGCGACCTGCCAGCGGTGTGCCGGCGGCGCCTGCGCGGCGGCGGTCCGGGCGGTGGCCCTGGTCGCCGGGTCGGCGTCGTAGCCGAGCACCCGGTGACCGGTCGAGGCCAGCGCCCGCAGCACCGAGCCGCCGATGAGACCGAGCCCGATCACCGCGACGTCCACGACCGGAACTCTCGCACACCGGCCGGCGCTACGGCGCCTTCGGGCAGCCGTTGTCGGCGCGCCAGTCCCTGACCTTGGCGGCCGGCGACGTGTTCCGCTTCTTGCGCCAGGCGTCCAGGAACGACGCCGGCCAGACCACGCCGCGCCGGATCCACCAGTCGGCGGTCTTCTGGCAGGGCGGTGAGATGCCGAAGTGCAGGTGGCAGACGTTGTTGGCGTTGCCGGTCCGGCCGACCGTGCCGACCTGCTCACCGGCCCGGACCCGGACACCCGCCTCGATCCCGCCGCTGACGGTGGTCAGGTGCGAGCCGTAGTAGCGCACACCGTCGTCGCCGAGCAGCGAGACGGCCTTGCCGCCGTTGTTCGGCCCCTGCGGCCCGGTCTTGCTGTACCGGTCGACCCGGCTCACCTCCAGGATCCGGCCGTTCGTGACCGCGACGACCGGCGAGCCGCAGTTGGCGAAGATGTCGGTGGCCGGGTACGCCGAGTGGGTCGGGTGGTAGGCGACGTTGCCGGTCTGCACCGGAAAGACGTACCTGTGGCTGCCGCTGGTCGTCGGCGGCGGGGTGGTCGGCTTCTTCGACGGCGACCTGCTCGGCGTCGCGCTGGCGGTCGGCGTCGGTGCGGCGGTCGGCGTACCGTCGGCGGCCGCGCTGGTGGCCGGCGTCTCCATCGGCTCGAAGGCCGGTGCGCCGGTTGGCTGCCGCGTGTCGGCGCAGCCCGCGGCGAGCGCCGTCACCGTCACCAGCAGGACGGCGACCGGGTATCCCCGACGCCGGCCGGCCCGGCCCGGTCCCGCTGATCCTCCCCATGACATTGGGCCATAGTGGCAGACCGACCCGGAGCCCGCCGGCCCGGAACCGCCGCTGCGGCCGGGGAACCGAATCTGTACCCGCCGCACCGCCCGATGTCCGCGCCGTGCCCTGCGCCGGGCCGGTGCCGGGCGGTCGTGATCCGGTCGCCCTCCGGCGCTCGCCGGGTAGGCTGCGAGCGGGTGGACCGGGCCGAAACGGGCGGAGCATCGCGCGGGCCTGGGCGTGTGTGGCTACCCGTGGTGACGGGAGGGAGCGGGGTCATGGCGGAACAGCCGGCTCTCCAACCCCGGTCCGGGGTACCGCATCCTGGGTTGCACCAGCCCGGCCAGCCCGGTACCCCGGCCCAGCCGGGTGTACTCCAGTTCGGCGGGCCCGGCACGCCGCCACCGCCGGCCATGCCGTCGCCGGTCGTCGGCTCCGACCCGGTCTGGCAGCCCCGACCCTTCGGGCACACCCCGTCCGGCCTCTTTCCGGCCAGCCCGCCACCCGGGAACACCCACCCGACCTACCGGGAACCCCATCCGGTACGCCCCGGAGCCGTCGCCGCGGGCGCCGCGTCCACCGCCGCCTGGCTGGTGGCCTTCGGCCTGCTCGGGCACGACCTGCGCGGGTACGTGCTCTGGACGCTGCTGGCCGGCGGGTTGGCCTGGCTCGTCGCGCTGTTGCTGACGCAGCGGGGCAACCGGGGAGCCGGTGCCGGCATCGCCCTGGCCACCGGGATGGGTTGGGCGATCGCCGGGGTGGCCGTCGCGACGCGCTGGTACACCAGCGCCGACTGGCCGTTGTGGTGACCGTCCGCCCGGTTCCCTCAGTCCCCTCCGTCCGTTCTGTCCGCTCGGTTCCCTCGGTCCGCTCGGTTCCCTCGGTCCGCCCGTTGTACTCCGGCCGTCCGAGATGCTCTGTCCGTTCCGTCTGCTTTCGTCGCTTCCGGTGGCGATCGCTGCGGCCCGCGTCGCAACTCCGGACCGGTGCCGGCGAGTTCTCGGAGACTCCGAGAATCGCTCGCAACAGCCGCGCTGAGTGAGGTGACCGCTGCGCACCGCTACCGGCCTTGACGAACCGGGCCCGACTCGGCACTCTCGGCGGTATGGCCTGGACAGAGCATCGGCTCGACCCTGAACGCAGCCGTCGTCGGTTGCAGCTCCTCGCCGAGCTCGCCGGGGCGAAGTCGGTGCGCGAGCGTGAGCATCCGCGACGTGCCCGGGTGGACCGCCTGCGCGAGCTGATCGCCACCCGTCGCCGCCTGGTGAACTGACCGCAGCCTCGCCCACTTCGATTCCCCGTCCCTCCTTCGGGGCGTTGCGTGGGCTCGGCTGGATACGACCGGATACCGTCACGCGTGACAGAGAGCCGGCTGTGCACCGGGGAAGTCGGCGTGATGTGCGGCTGGGGGCCGCTGGGTAATTGGGGGGACCGTGTCGTACTTCGCTGCGGCGGTGGTGCGCCGCCAGTCCGGCTGGGCCGCGACAGAAGTTGATCTCAATGGCGCGGGCGACATCGACGAGGTCGCCGACCTGCTCCGCGACGTCGATCCCGACGCCGAGATCTCCTTGCTGTTCGTCGAGTCCGACGACGCCTACCTGGCCATCGTGCGGCTGGACGAGGGTGACGACCTGCGGGTCTTCGGTTCGGACTCGGCGTTCGCCGAGGAGTCGCGGCTCGGCGCCCTGCTGGTCGGCGACATCAAGGCGCCGGCCCTGGACATCGACGACGTGGTCGAGCCGGTGGAGCGCGCGGCCGGGTCGTCCGACGACGACGAGGAACCGGCCGTCGATCCGGACGCCGACCCGGTGGGCGACGCCGATCTCCTCGCCGACCTCGGCATCTCGGCCCACCGCCTGCTCGCGCTCTGCGCCCACGAGGGGATGCTGCCGGCCGACGTGACGGCCGAGGTCTGCCAGATCATCGGCTGCGGCAACGAGGTCGAGGAACTCCGCGAGGCGTGACCGGACCAACGGGTCGGGCCGCCGGTGAATCCGACCCGTCCGACCAGCCGCTGACCGGGCGTCGATACCGGCACGAGGCGTGGATGCGGCGGGCGCTCGAGGTCGCGGGTGCGCCGCCCGGCCCCGGCCCGATCCCCCCGGTGACCGGCCGGGCCGCCGAGGTCGCCGTCGAGGCGCTGGCCGGAGACGTACCGGTCGGAGCGGTCGTCTACGCCCCGGACGGTACCGAGTTGTCGAGCGCCCGCAACGAGCGCGAGCTGACCGGTGACCCCACCGCGCACGCCGAGGTACTGGCCCTGCGCCGGGCCGCCCGCACGGTCGGCGCCTGGCGGCTGACCGGCTGCACCCTGGTGGTGACCCTGGAGCCGTGCACGATGTGCGCCGGTGCGCTGGTACTCGCCCGGATCTCCACGGTCGTCTTCGGTGCCTGGGAGCCGAAGACCGGTGCGGTGGGTTCGCTCTGGGACGTCGTACGCGACCGGCGGCTCAACCACCGCCCCGAGGTGTACGGCGGGGTCCTGGCGGCGGAGTGCGCCGCGGCACTACAGTCCTTCTTCCGCTGACCCGGTACCCGCCAGCCGATACCCGGTACGCCGTTGTGCACAGTGCCCGGCCCGGCGGCACGCCGGTTTTCCACAGCTCCGGGGCCGGTGGGACGGCGGTTCTGCACAGCTCCGGTCGAGGTTGTGCACACCCTTGTGGATAACCTCGACCACCTGTGGAAAACACTCGTGTCCCCGGTTGCCGACGGCACCGGATCAGCCCGGTACGCCCCGAGCCTGGCCCGCCGCCGGGCCGAGGTCGCCGGTCGGCAGCTCGGCGCGGGGTGCGGGGGACGACGTGGCCGCGACGGCCGGCGGGGCGTACTCCGGAACGGCCTGGACCGGCGCCTCGGCCGGCAGCAGGACCGTCACGACCAGCCCACCCCCGTGCCGGGGTTCGGCCCGGACCGACCCGCCGTGCGCACCCGCGACCGCCCGCACGATCGACAGCCCGAGCCCGAAGCCGCGACCGCCGCCGACCCGCTCCTGACGCAGCCGTCGGAACGGCTGGAAGATCGTCTCGATCTCGTACCCCGGCACCACCGGCCCGGTGTTCGCCACCACCAGGCTCGCCCAGCCGTCGACCGTCGCGGTGTTGAGCCAGACCTGACCGCCGGTCGGAATGTTGTGCCGCAGCGCGTTCTCCAGCAGGTTCTGGGTCAGCCGCTCCAGCAGCACCGGATCGCCGGTGGTGGGTGCCGGAGCCAGGTGCCGGTAGACCGGCAGTTCGGTCCGCATCTGCTCGGCCACGTGCCCGACCACCTCGGCGAGGTCGAGCGGGGTGCGTTCCACCACCTGCTGCTCCGAGTCGGCCAGGGTGAGCAGCCCGTCGATCAGCCGCTCGTGCCGCTCGTTGACCGCGAGCAGTGTCTCGCCGAGCTGCCGCAACTCGGCCGGCGCGCCCGGCCGGGTGACCGCCAGTTCCAGCAGTGACCGGTTCAGCGCCAGTGGCGTACGCAGCTCGTGCGAGGCGTTGGCGACGAACCGCCGCTGCCCGTCGAAGGACTGGTGCAGCCGTTCCAGCATCAGGTCGAAGGTGTCGGCGAGTTCCTTGACCTCGTCGCGGGGGCCGTCCAGCGCGATCCGCTCGTGCAGTCCGCGACCGGCGATGCCGGCACCGGCGATCCGCCGGGCGGTACCGGTGATCTGGTGCAGCGGTTGCAGCGCCCGCCCGGCGATCAGCCAGCCGAAGGCGAAGGCGGTCGCCGAGACCAGGGCGAGGGCGATGCCGCCCTGGGTGAGCAGGGTCTCCAGGGCGTTCTGCCGGGCCTCGTTCTGGATCTGGCGGGCGAAGATCCGGAGCTGCTCGGCGTCGCCCGGACTGACGATCCGGGTGGGTGCGGGGGCCGGCGGCCGGTTCAGCGTCACGCCGAAGGTGGCGGGCATCCGCTGTTCGACGAGTACGTAGGTGACGGCGAGCAGCACCACCCCGGCAAGCAGGAAGAGGCCGCCGTAGACCAGGGTCAGGCGGGCCCGAATCGTCAGTCTCTTCACCTAATCTGATACCCCACTCCCGGCACGGTCTCGACGATCTGCGGATCGCCGAGCTTGCGGCGCAGCTTCATCACGGTCACCCGGACCACGTTGGTGAACGGGTCGATGTGCTCGTCCCAGGCCCGTTCCAGCAACTCCTCGGCGGAGACCACCGCGCCGCCGGCCCGCATCAGCTCGGCCAGCACCGCGAACTCCTTGCGGGACAGTGCCACGTACCGGCCGTCGCGGTAGACCTCGTGCCGGGCCGGGTCGACGACCAGGCCGGCCCGGGTCAGCTTCGGCGGCGCGGCCGGTCGGGCCCGCCGGGTCAGCGCGTGTACCCGGGCGGAGAGTTCGACCAGCGCGAACGGCTTGATCAGGTAGTCGTCGGCGCCGAGGGCCAACCCGGCCACCCGGTCCCGGACCGCGGCCGCGGCGGTGAGCATCAGCACCCGGGTCTCGCCCCCGCCCTCCATGATCGCCCGGCACACGTCGTCGCCGTGCACCACCGGCAGGTCCCGGTCGAGTACCACCACGTCGTAGTCGTTGACGCCGAGCCGCTCCAGGGCCGCGTCGCCGTCGTACGCGACGTCGACCGCGAACGCCTCCCGGCGCAGCCACTCGGCGACGGCGTCCGCCAACAGCTTCTCGTCCTCGACCACCAGTACCCGCACCGTCCCATCCTGACTCGGTGCCGGATAACCCCGCCGTAAACGTCGACGGTTACGCCCCGGATACGCGTCGCAGACTTCAATTTGTCCGTATCGGCCGGCGAACCGCGCCGGCCCACGGAAGGAGTTGTGCCATGCGCCGACGAATGTCGGGCATCTGGCTGGCCCTCCCCGTCCTCGGCCTGGCGCTTGCCGGTTGCGCCGGGGCCGACGAGGGGCCGGGGGTGGCCACCGCCCAGGGTGGCACCGGAGCCGGGCCTACCGCCAGTGCCAGCGCCGCCGCGCTCAGTGACGAGGACCGCCGCCTGGAGTTCGCCAAGTGCATGCGGGAGAACGGAGTGGAGATGCCGGACCCGGAGCCGGGTCAGGGCGGCATCCGGATCCAGCGCAACCCGGGCGACGATCCGGCCAAGACGCAGGCGGCGATGGAGAAGTGCCGCCACCTGCTGCCGAACGGCGGTCAGTTGCAGCTCAACCCGGAGCAGGTCGAGCAGGTGCGCAAGATGGCGAAGTGCATGCGGGAGAACGGTGTGCCGAACTTCCCGGACCCGCAGCCGGACGGCACCATGCGGTTCGACCAGGGCAGTGGGATCAAGCGGGACGATCCGACGTTCCAGGCCGCGATGGAGAAGTGCCGGGGCGACTTCCCGGTCCGGATCCAGGGTGGTGGCCGATGACGGTGGGTACCTCCGCGACCGAGACCGGCCCGTCCCCGGACGGGCCGGTTCCGGCCGGCACCGGGCCGGACACCGCCGCCGGGACTGTTCCGGCCGCCGGGGGCCGGTCGGGGCGTCGGCGCCGGGGCGGCCGGGGCCGGGCGGTGGCGGTGGGGACCGCCGCCGCGCTGGCGGTCGCCGCCGGGGTCGCCGCCGCCGTCGGCTTCGGCGGTGACGATCCGGGTACGGCCACCGCCAGCAACCTGCCACCGGCGAACGCACAGGTGACCCGGCAGACGCTGGTCGACTCGGAGACCGCCGACGGCGAACTCGGGTACGGCGAGACCCGGACCGTGGCGGTACGCAAGGCGGGCACGATCACCTCGATCGCCGCCGCCGGTACCCGGGTCACCCGGGGCAAGCCGCTCTACTCCATCGACAACAACAGGGTGGTGCTGCTCTACGGCGGGCTGCCGGCGTACCGGACGCTGCGCTCCGGCGACAGCGGCGAGGACGTCGAGCAGTTCGAGAAGAACCTGAGCACACTCGGCTACGACGGGTTCACCGTCGACGACGAGTACACCTCGGCCACCGCCGAGGCGGTGCGGGAGTGGCAGGAGGATCTCGGCCTCGACGAGACCGGCCGGGTCGAGTTGGGCCAGGTCGTCTACGCCACCGGCGAGGTCCGGGTGGACAGCACCGACGTCGAGGTCGGCGACGCCGTACAGCCCGGCGGTGGGGTGCTCAGCTACAGCGGTACCTCCCGGGTGGTCACCGTCTCGCTGGAGGTGGACGACCAGCGGCTGGCCAAGCGGGGTGCCAAGGTTACGGTGACGCTGCCGGACGGCAAGGAGGTGGCCGGCACCATCGCCGCCACGGAGACGATCATCGAGACCGGTACCGGCGCCAACGGCGCACAGGGCGAGCCGGAGACCAAGATCGAGGTGACCGTCACCGCCGCCGACCCGAAGGCGCTGGCCGGATTCGACAGCGCCTCGGTCGACGTGGCGTTCACCGCCGCGCAGCGGGAGAACGTGCTCACCGTTCCGGTCGCCGCGCTGCTCGCCCTCGCCGAGGGCGGCTACGGGGTGGAGGTCGTGGAGGGCGACGCGACCCGGATCGTGGCGGTGCGGACCGGACTCTTCGCCTCCGGCCGGGTGGAGGTGACCGGCGACGGGCTGGTCGAGGGGGCGACCGTGGGGATGCCGAAGTGAGCCGGGACGTGGCGGCTGCGGGTACCGCACTCGTCGATCCGCCGGCCGGCACCGACGGGGTGGTCGTGCTGGACCGGGTCACGAAGGTCTATCCGGGCGGCGTGACCGCGCTCGGTGGCGTCACCCTGACCGTCCGGCCGGGCGAACTGGTGGCGATCGTCGGGCCGTCCGGCTCCGGCAAGTCCACCATGCTGCACCTGATCGGCACCCTCGACCGGCCGTCGACCGGCACCGTGCACATCGACGGGTACGACGTGGCGAAGCTGTCGGACCGGCAACTCTCCGCGCTCCGGTCGTCCCGGATCGGGTTCGTGTTCCAGCAGTTCCACCTCGCACCGGGCGTACCGGTGCTGGACAACGTGGCGGACGGGCTGCTCTATGCCGGCGTACCCCTCGGGGAGCGGCGGCGGCGCGCGGAGGCCGCGCTGGTCCGGGTCGGGCTCGGGCACCGGCTGGACCACCGGCCGCACGAACTCTCCGGCGGCGAACGGCAGCGGGTGGCGATCGCCCGGGCCGTGGTGGGCAACCCGGCGCTGCTGCTGGCCGACGAGCCGACCGGCAACCTCGACTCGACATCCGGGGCGGGGGTGCTGACCCTGCTGCGTGAGCTGAACGCCGCCGGGACCACGGTGGTGGTGATCACGCACGACCGGGAGATCGCGGCGAGCCTGCCCCGGCAGGTGCAGATGCGCGACGGCCTGGTGCTCACCGACAGCGCCGCCGGCGATGATTCCGCCGCCGGCGATGATTCCGCCGTCGGCGATGATTCCGCCGTCGGCGGTGGTGGCTTCGTCGGCGGTGGTGGCTTCGTCGGCGTTGGGCTCGCGCCGATCGCGTCGAACGGGGTCGGCTGATGGCCGGGGCGAACGGCGGGGCGGGACCCCGGCTGGTACCGGCCCGGATGCGTCCCCGCGACATCCTCCGGGTCGGCGGCGTCGGGCTGCGCACCCGGCCGCTGCGGGCCTTCCTCTCCGCACTCGGCATCGCGATCGGTATCGCCGCGATGGTCGCGGTGGTCGGCATCTCCTCGTCGTCCCGGGCGGAACTGGACCGGATGCTCGACTCGCTCGGCACCAACCTGCTGACCGTCGCGCCCGGCAACACCATGTTCGGCGACGCGGCCCAGTTGCCCGAGGAGTCGGTGGCGATGATCGGCCGGATCGGCCCGGTCCAGCAGGTCTCCGCCACCGGGCAGCTCGGCGAGGCCCGGGTCTACCGCTCGGACCGGATCCCCGAGGTGGAGAGCGGCGGGATCGCCGCCCGGGCGACCCGGCTGGACCTGCTCGACACGGTCGGGGCGACCATGGCCAGCGGTACCTGGCTGAACGGGGCGACGGCGCGCTATCCGGCCGTCGTCCTCGGAGCCACCGCGGCGGAACGGCTCGGGCTCGGCAGCGCCGGACCGGACGTACAGGTCTATCTCGGCAGCCGGTGGTTCACCGTGGTCGGGATCATGGCACCGGTACCGCTGGCGCCGGAGCTGGACCTCTCCGCGCTGGTCGGCTGGGAGGCGGCGGCGACGTACCTGGGCTTCGACGGGCACCCGACGACCGTCTACACCCGGTCGGTCGAGCAGTCGGTCGAGGCGGTGCAGGCGGTACTCGGTGCCACCGCCAACCCGGAGGCGCCGAACGAGGTCAAGGTGTCCCGGCCGTCCGACGCGCTGGAGGCGCAGCAGGCCACCGACGAGGCGTTCACCGGGCTGCTGCTCGGGCTCGGCGCGGTCGCGCTGCTGGTCGGCGGGGTCGGGGTGGCGAACACGATGGTGATCTCGGTACTCGAACGGCGGGCCGAGATCGGGTTGCGCCGCTCGCTCGGCGCGACCCGTGGCCAGGTACGCACCCAGTTCCTCGCCGAGTCGCTGCTGCTCTCCGCCCTTGGCGGCGTCGGCGGAGTGTTGATCGGCATCGGGGTGACCTCGGGCTACGCCCTGTCCCGGGACTGGCCGACGGTCGTGCCGAGCTGGGCGATGGTCGGCGGCGTCGGTGCGACGCTGCTGATCGGCGCCTTCGCCGGCCTCTACCCGGCGATCCGGGCCGCCCGGCTGGCCCCGACCGAGGCACTCGCCACCCCGTGACGGGGGTGCAGGGAGGGGCCCCTTCTTGTCGCGTTCTGTGCAAGAAGGGGCCTCTCCCTGCGTTGTCGATCAGGCGACGATGGTGTCGAGGGCGATCTCGACCATCTGGCTGAAGGTCTGCTCGCGCTCCTGCGCGGTGGTCTGCTCGCCCCGCTTGATGTGGTCGCTGACGGTCAGCAGGGTCAACGCCCGCGCCCTGAACCGGGCCGCGATCGTGTAGAGCGCCGCCGACTCCATCTCCACGGCCAGTACGCCATAGTCGGCGAGGGTGTCGTAGAGGTCCGGACGGTCGGTGTAGAAGGCGTCGGCGGCCAGGATCGGCCCGACCCGCATCGCGATGCCGCGCCGCTCCGCCACCTCCACCGAGGTACGCAGCAGCCCGAAGTCGGCGACCGGGGCGTAGTCGATCAACCCGTCGAACCGCATCCGGTTCATGTTCGAGTCAGTCGACGAGCCGCTGGCCGCGATCACGTCCCGGAGCTGGAGGTCCTCGCTGAGGGCGCCGCACGAGCCGACCCGGATCAGCGACTTCACGCCGTAGTCGTTGATCAGCTCGTGCGCGTAGATGGAGGCGGAGGGCATGCCCATGCCGGAACCCTGGATCGAAACCTCGGTGCCGGACCAGCGGCCGGTGAAGCCGAGCATGCCGCGCACCGTCGAGTAGCACTTGGCGTCCTCGAGGTAGGTCTCCGCGATCCACTTGGCCCGCAGCGGGTCACCCGGCATCAGGACCCGCTCGGCGATCTCGCCAGGCTTGGCGCCAATGTGCGTACTCATGTGAGGTGATCCTGCCAGGTCGCTCCGGCCGATACCGCCGCGACGTCGCACCGCGGCGTCGGGTACCCTTCTCGGCGGTGGTGTGTCCGAGTGGCCTAAGGAGCACGCCTCGAAAGCGTGTGAGGGTTTACGCCCTCCGCGGGTTCAAATCCCGCCGCCACCGCCACTGAACAGGCAAACGCCCGGCAGGTCGGAAACGACCTACCGGGCGTTCGGCTTGTGGTCCAGTCCGTCGTGCGGCGACGGGTGGCCGGTTACGGCGTCCAGAGGCCGAGGTCGATGGTCCGGGTCAGGGTCGCCTGCTCGTCGTCGCCGTCCAGCGACCAGATCATCGCGCCACCCAACCGCTCCGCGCGGATGAACAGCGTCTTCTGGAGTACGACGGCCGGGTCGTCGTACGTCCAGAAGGTCGTACCGTCGTAGAGCCATGCCGTCCCGGCGCGGAGGTCGCGGTAGACCCGGTAGCCGTCCTTGCCGGCCTTGGTCTTCAGCACCTTGTAGTCCTCGTAGCCGGGCTCGAAGGTGGCCGGGGCGGCGCCGCCGGTGGAGGTGCCGAACAGGCCGTTGCGCCCGCCGGTCACCCCGGTCCAGCCGCGCCCGTAGTAGGGGATGCCCAGCACCAGCTTGCGGCGCTCGGCGCCCCGGTCGAGCCAGGCGTCGATGGTGCGGTCGACCGCGAAGTCCGGCTCGGTGGCCCCGGCCGGTACCCGCAGCGCGGACTGCTGGTTGGCGACCGGCTCCCAGGTGCCGTGGAAGTCGTAGCCCTGCACGGTGGCGAAGTCCAGGTTCTTGAAGACCTTCCGGACCTCGAAGCCGGCGTCGATCGCGGCCGGGTTCGCCGGTACGAACGCGGTCAGCTCGTAGTGCTTCCGGGCCGGCTTGCCGAGCGCGTCGAGCTGGCGGCGGAACTCGGCGACCAGCGCGGTGAAGTTCTGCTTGTCCTCGGGCCGGTAGACCGTGTCGACGTCACCGGCCGAGCCGGGCCATTCCCAGTCCAGGTCGATGCCGTCGAAGACTCCGGCGAGCGAGCCGGGTCCGCCGGCGCTGCCGTCCGGGTTGGGCAGGTTGCCCCTGAGGTAAAGGTCGATGCAGGAGGCGACGAACTTCCGCCGCGACTCGGGGGTCAGCGCCGCGTCGGAGAAGTGTGTCGACCAGCTCCAGCCGCCCAGCGAGATCAGCACCTTCAGGTCGGGGTGGATCGCCTTGAGCTTCTGGAGCTGCCCGAAGTTGCCGTTCAGCGGCTCACCCCAGGTGTCGGCGACGCCGTCCACGCTCTCCTCGGCCGGTACCGGTCGCTGGTAGTCGGCCCAGGCGTCGCCCTCGCCCGGTCCGCCGTCGACGTAGCAGCGGCCGTCCGGGCTGACGTTGCCAAAGGCGTAGTTGAGGTGGGTAAGCCGGCTGGCCGCGCCCGAGTCGTGCAGCTTCTTGATTGTGAAGGCCCGGCCGTAGATGCCCCACTGGGTGAAGTATCCGACCTTGACGAAGTCGCCGCGCTGGCCGCCGTCGTGCCGGGACGGTGCGCCGGGAGCGGCCGAGGCCGGGGGTACGGCGCCGCCGGCGAGCAGGGCGGTGACGGCGGTGGCGGCGGTGAGGGTACTGAGTCGACGGAGAACGGATCCGCGCATATGCACTCCTGAACGGGGGGATGGAGCGTCGGCAGAACAGTTAGGAAACTTTCCGGTGCCTGCCCTGCAAGGTAGGGCGGTCGATGTCGGGTGGTCAAGTGTGCCGCGCCGGATCGCACCGAAGGTGTAGCGGTGGGTAGTTAAAGAACATTTAGGAATCTGAACTGATCCACTTCGTACCGTCCGCCGTACCCATCGGTAGCTGCAACCGGGCAGCGGACGATCGAGGGAGCGGTGTATGTACAGGCGACGCAGGACGACCAGCCGGGCGCGCAAGGTGTTCCTGGGCGTGGCGGCGGCGGCCCTGCTCGGCGGTGCGCTGGCCGTCGGCACCGGACTCGGCAACGCGGGTGAGAGCTGCGCCGGCCTGGACACCGCACTGCGCAACAACCTGAACTTCATCGCCGGCCAGCAGGCCAACCCGGACGCCCAGTCCGAGGCCCGGATCGCCAACCGGCAGGCCGTGGTCGACCTGATCCAGCAGCGCCGGGCCACCGCCGGCTGCACCGCCGACGTACGCGCGGACGCGCCCGCGCCGCCCGCCGCCCCGCCGGCGGCCGAGCCGACCAGGACCCCGGCGAAGCCCCCGGCCCAGCCGCCCAAGGCACCCGCCCGGCCGCCGGCCAACCCCGGCGGCGGCACCGGCTCCAACGGCGGTGGTTCCACCGGCGCGGGTGAGGTGGTCTGCAAGGGATCGACGGTCACGCTCTTCAACGAGGACGCCGGCCCGGCGGCGTCCAGCGGCACCTTCCCGATCGGTACCACGTTGAAGGTCACCAACCTGGACAACAACAAGAGCGTCACGGTCAGGGTGACCAGCCCGTCCGGCAGTTGCGTACTGCTCAACAACGCCGCGTTCGAGCAGGTACGAGAGCCGGGCAAGTTTCTGATCCGGCGACCGGTGATCGAGCGGATCGGCTGACACCCGGGCTCAGGTGGCCCGGCCCGCACCGCCGACCGGTCCGGGCCACCCTTCCGGATAGTCCTCCACCGCTCCGCGTACGATCACGCCTGCCGAAGATATCTGACACGATCTAACGTTTTCGGCGCCGATTGCCACGAGGTCGTCAGCCACAAGGCTCCTACCAGGCGCAATACGGCATTCTGCGGCCTCCGCCGTGCTATGTTCCATCGGCCGACGGGTCCTTGGCAGGCATGGCTCCTTCAGGTCAGTGAGGAAAGGGAAACGGTGGGCTCCGACCGGACGGTTTCTGATCAGCCAACGTGGCGGCGCAGTTCGCGGTGCGTCACCGAACACCATTGTGTCGAGTTCACCCTGATGGGTGACGGTGTGGCGCTGCGGAATTCCCAGCGGCCGATGGACATGCTCCTGATCCGGCGCAGCAGGTGGTCTGCTCTCGTTGCCGCGATCAGGGCTGGTGCCTTCGACGCGCCGGCTGCCGACGCATAGATAACCTCGCCCGTCCTATTCCGTGGCCCGCGACTCCCGACGTCGCTGCGGTCGTACGACCTTGTCGCCGAGTCGGGTCGACTTGGCGAAGCCGTTCCAGGGCGGGTTGACCGGGAACCCGGGTGGTTCGTACGGGCGTGACGGCGGGCCGACCTTGACGGCGCGGAGGTATTCCTCGTTCACCAGGGCCATGAAACGGGCGGCCCGGGTACGTGGCTTGCGGTAGAGGTGCCAGTCGCCGTGCCGCTGCCAGAACAGCCGGGGAACCTCGCTGTCGAAGAACTGTGCCAGGAAGTTGCGGGCCTCGGGGGCGGTCAGACCGCCCCGCTCCCAGGCCCGGGTCCAGGACTTGATGATCAGGCTGCAGTAGTAGAACAATCGTTCGTCGACGTGTTCCGGTGAGACCCGAGAGCCCCAGCACTGGCAGTATTCTGGATTTTCGATGGCGAGCTTGACGAGGTCCTCGGTACGTTGGTGGATCGCCTGTATCCGTTCGTATCTGAACTGGCCGTACTGAACGGCCAGCGAGGCGGAGACGACCAGCAGAGCGAGCGCGGCCAGGAGGGCTGAGGCGGCCCCGTACGCCTGCCCGATGTCGCTGGCTCGCGAGTAGTCGTCACCACTGGTATAGAGACGATTGAGGATTGCCGGCGACACCGTCGCGACGAGTAGCGTGCCGCCCATCAGGAACGTTGACACGACGAGCAGTGCGCGTCGACTGAGTGTGCGCCCCAGTTCACCCAGAGGGTAGGGCTCGCGAACCGCCATCCGTGACTCCTCCGTCGGCCGGGGTCAGATAGCAATTCTGCGGGTTGCCCTCCGATGACTTCTCCTGTCATGCATGTTCATTCACAATCCAACGGGAGGCCTGGGGATTTGCCCGGTATCATGCCCCGTCAATCCGTGGAAGTTCCATTCCCGCCGACGTGCCGATCTTAGTTCGTGCCGCGACCGCCGGAAATGCCGTTGTCGCCTCCGATATCCGATGGCCGTTGTTCGATCATTATCGAGGCTTCGGCGTCGACAGCGCCGGGAGCCGGTGCGGCAGTTGCCAGCCGTCGGCGAGCCTCGACGGATGCAGATTGCGGCCGCCGCCGAAGAACTCGCAGAACTTCATGATCAGTGGATCCCAGCCCAGCGGGTCGACGTGGTGCGTACCGGGGATGACCAGGGACTCGTCGACGTGCGCGCGGAGTACCTCGACCTGGAAGGCGGTGCAGTCCGGCGTCGGCTCGGCCATCGGCAGCACCGAGACGACCCGGCACTCCAACTGGATCGGGCACTGCGCGACCCGGGGCGCCCGGACCAGCTCGGACGGCTGCTCGGTCAGCCCGGCGAGAGCGAACTTCTCCGGCTCGTACCGGTAGCCCTGCGCCAGCTTGTGCTCCGGCACGTCCCGCTTCCCGGTGGTGAGCGCGATCCGGTCCACCGCTCCGACCATTGTCGACGACGGCAGGTTGAGTACGCACTCCCGCTCCCGCCGCAGGTTCGCCGTCGTCTGGCCGCTGTTGCCCAGCCCCAGCATGCCGGACTGCCCCAGCCACCAGGCCGAGGACATCGGTGCGAGATTGGCGCTGCCGTCCTCGTTGCGGGAACTGATCAACACCACCGGGGTGCCGAAGTACAGCACCCTGAGCCCGGGAACGATGTGCATGCGGCAACCCTCGCCCTCCCGGCCGGTGGTTGCTGGCGGTCATCGGACGTCGCGCTCCGGCAGCTCGGTCACGCGACTCCGGGACGGTCGCCGGGAAGGCGGGTCAGCAGGTGCCGAAGCCCTCGTCGAAGAGGCGCCTCGCGTAGTCGGTGTAGCCGGCGACGGTCTTGCGGACCGTCCGCCCGTCGTGCAGGAACAGGTAGGCCCGGTCGCCCTGCATCGCCAGCAGCCCGTCGTAACGGTAGCTGCCGGGTGGTGCGGTCAGCCGGGTGGCGGCCGGGTAGGCGGCCTCGACCTGGTCGACCGGGGTGCCGGCGGTGACACCCTCCGGGGTACGCACCGGAGGGCTGGCCCAGAGCAGCACCAGTCGGTCGTCGGCGAAGACCGGACTGACCGTGGTCGGATCGGTCAGGCTGGGACCGCAGGCCAGCGCCGGTTCGGCGTCGAGTTCACCGCGTCGGAGCAACTCCTGCTCGGTGTCGCCGAACCTGATGTCACGGACGCCCTTGAGGTGGAGGACGTCCGGCCCGTAGGCGGGTGTCGTCGCCGGCTCGTCCGAGACCGTCCGGTACGCATGACAGAGCGCCACCGCACCCGCCACGAGTACGGCCACGAGACGTACGACTTTTCGTGCCTCCATGTAACCCTCCGGTGGCACAGCGTAGTTTACCCCTGATTTGTCCAGTTCGTCGGGGTGTGGATCCGCATCCACACCCTGTGGATAGCACATGTGTACGAGCAAAACCGGTTACCTTCCGCTGGCCACGCCGGCACAATCCTGTGATGGTGATCATCGCGGAGCCGCTGCACGCGCGGCCTCGACCGGCGGAAAATCTGGCCTGGCTCGGCGACGGCTGGCCGGAGTTCGTCTTCCACGACCAGGAGACCGGCCGGCACATCGGGCGGATCCGCGAACTCTTCGCCAATCTGGAACTCGTCCTCCTCGACGACGACGTCGACCGGCCCGCCGGAGGTGCCGACGTCGACCGGCACGTCAGGGGTGACGGCGAGATCGTGGCCGCCGGCTGGGCGGTACCGCTGCGCTGGACCGGCGCCGTCGACGACCTACCGACCGGCTACACCGACTCGCTGGCCCGTGCGCTGGAGGCGTACGACGCCGGTGAGCCGCCGGACACGCTCGCGATTCTCGCCGCACAGGTAAGGCCCGATCGGCAGGGGCGAGGGCTGGCCGGGAAGTTGCTGCGGGCACTCGGCGACCTCGCCCCCGCGCACCACCGCGTGATCTGCCCGGTCCGGCCGACCCGCAAGGCCCGCTATCCGCTCACTCCGATCGACCGGTACGCCGGCTGGACCCGGCCGGACGGAACGCCGTTCGACCCGTGGCTGCGTACCCACGTCCGGTTGGGTGGGCGGGTCGTGACGACGGCGCCCAGGTCGCAGGTGATCACGGGCACCGTAACGGAGTGGCAGCGCTGGACCGGTATGGAGTTTCCCGACTCCGGCGAGTTCGTCATCCCGGACGGCCTGAGCACGCTGCACGTCGACCTGGCCACCGACTCGGCCACCTACGTCGAACCCAACATCTGGGTCCGGCATCGCTGACCTCGACACGCCCCGGGCTCGGACGCCGCCGCCCGGGTCAGCATCGAGTCCTGCTCCGGGATAGCGGTCCAGGCGGCCCGGGTTACGGGGCCGGGAGCAGGTTTTTCGCCACCAGTTTGCCGTGCGCGGCGCAGACCCGGTAGACGTCCAGCCGAGGCTGGAGCACGTCCCCGTGCGAGCGGTAGTACCGGCAGTCGGCACCGGCCGGCTTCGACAGTGGATCCGGATCCGGCGGCTCCAGCATCTCGCGGCGGGGCAGCAGCGGAAGCGCGCTGGCCCAGTCCTGCCCGACCCGCAGTTCGGCGTACCGGTCGGGGCTGAGTACGGAGTTGCTGGTCGCGTAGAGGTAGTAGCCGAGGGCGGCACCGCCG
Organism: Plantactinospora sp. BB1; assembly: GCF_003030385.1. Classification (NCBI taxonomy): domain Bacteria; kingdom Bacillati; phylum Actinomycetota; class Actinomycetes; order Micromonosporales; family Micromonosporaceae; genus Plantactinospora; species Plantactinospora sp. BB1. The sequence goes on from NZ_CP028159.1 coordinate 1,599,315, forward strand.
AGCGTTCCGGCGAACGCGGCCAGCACCATCGTCGCCGCGACCAGTCCCCGCCGGGCCTCCCGGTGCACCCGGCGCCGCCGGTCGGCGGCCGACCCGACCGGTGGGACCACGCCGGACGGCACCGGATCCGGCAGCGCCGCCGCCCGGGAGCCGCCGACCTGACCGGGCGGTCGGGGCTGACCGGGCGGTCGGGCCTGGCCAGCCGGTAGGGCCTGACCGGGCAGTCGGGCCACGACCTCGAAACCGCCGTCCCGGGCGCCGGTGTGCAGCGTGCCGCCGGCGAGCCGTACCCGCTCGCGGAGCCCCACCAGGCCGCGCCCACCCCCGACCGGGACCGGAGCGGGCCGCGGTGCCGTCGGCGGCCGGGCATTCGTCACGGCCACCAGCACCGTCCCGGTGTCGTCGACGTCGAGCCGTACGCTCACCGCCGCGCCGGGCGCGTACTTGTTGGCGTTGGTCAGCGACTCCCGCACCACCCGGTAGACGGTCCGCCCCACCAGCGGCGGAAGCGGTTCGGCCGGGCGCCTGTCGTGCAGTTCCACCGGCATACCGGCCGCCCGCGCCCGGTGCACCATATCGGCGACATCTCCGGTCTCGGCCCGCAACGCCGAACGGGCCGTCGACCCTGCCCCCGACCCCCGCCCCGGCTCCAGTCCCGATTCCGCTTCCGGTTCCGCCGGGGAAGAGGCACCCGTCGGGTCGGCGTCGTCCCGGAGGACGTCGATGATGTCCCGCAACTGCCCGGTGGCGGCGGCCGCGCCGGCCCGGAGCTGGCCGGCCACCGCCCGGGTCCGCTCGTCCAGGTCGGCCGACACCTCCAGGGCGCCGGCCCGGAGCGCGAGCAGGCTCAGCTCGTGGCCGAGCGAGTCGTGCATCTCCTCGGCGATCCGGGCCCGCTCGCGCAGGCGTACCTCGCGGGTCAGCATCCGCTGTTCGCGTTCGAGCTGCTCGGCCTGCTCCCAACCCGCGGCGACCAGCGCGCGCTGCTGCCGCCGGTACCGTCCGACCAGCCAGGGGAAGAGTCCGGCGTAGACCAGTGCGCCGGCCATCGTCGCCCAGTCCACGAAGCCGGACCAGCTCAACACCAGCGGGGTGCCGAAGACCGCCAGCGCGGAGTAACTCGCCGCCGCCGGCCAGGTGCTGTCCGTACGCCGGCCGAGCAGATAGCTGACCAGCGGCAGGCCGAGGGAGTAGTTTCCGTCCAGCGCGCAGAGCAGCACCACCGCGAAGAGCGGGACCAGCGGCAGCCGGCGCCCCGCCGCGACCGCGCCGCCCCAGACCGCCAGGCCGCCGAGCAGCAGCCCCAGCGGGTACGCCCGGTGCCCGGTCCAGGACCAGCCGACCGGTGCCGCCAGCGACGCCCAGAGCAGCACGTCCAGCAGGAGAGCCCGGTAACGCCACCGCCCGCTCCCGAACCGGTCTGCCTGGGCCACGGGTCGCACCGTTCCGACGGTACGCAGCGAAGCGCCGCCCGACGATCGGGGACCTCGCCCGGCCGACCCGGAAATGCCGGCGTCATCGACCCTGAGAAAGGTCAGGGTCGGCAGGTGACCATCGGGTGCAGCCGACCTGCGGCCCGGCTTCGTAGCTTCGAGCCATGCTGACAACCGAGGCCGGGCTGAGTACCGCCCAGGTCGCCGAACGGATCGCGGCGGGACAGGTCAACGACGTACCGGTGCGGTCGGGGCGGAGCGTCGGGGAGATCGTCAAGGCGAACCTCTTCACCCGGATCAACGCGATCATGGGTGTGCTGTTCGGGGTGATCCTCGCGGTGGGGCCGATCCAGGACGCCCTCTTCGGCGGGGTGATCATCGCCAACACCCTGATCGGGGTGGTGCAGGAGCTGCGGGCCAAGCGCACCCTGGACCGGCTGGCGATCGTCGGCGCGGCCCGTCCGGTGGTACGCCGGGACGGCCACGCCGTCGAGGTGACCTCCGCCGACCTGGTCCTGGACGACCTGATCGAGCTGGGACCCGGCGACCAGATCGCGGTCGACGGGGTGGTGGTCGAGGCGGAGCAACTGGAGGTCGACGAGTCGTTGCTGACCGGCGAGGCCGACCCGGTGGTGAAGCAGCCCGGCGACCCGCTGCTCTCCGGCAGTTTCGTCACGGCCGGTGTCGGGGCGATGCGGGCCACCAAGGTCGGCCGGGCGGCGTACGCGGCCCGGCTCGCCGAGGAGGCCAGCAGGTTCACCCTGGTCAACTCGGAGCTGCGCGGCGGACTCAACACCATCCTGCGGTTCGTCACCTGGCTGATCGTCCCGACCGGACTGGCCCTGATCGTCAGCCAGTACCTGGTCAACTCCGACGACCTGCCGGAGGCGGTACGCCGGATGGTCGCCGGGCTGGTCCCGATGGTGCCGGAGGGGCTGGTCCTGCTCACCTCGGTCGCGTTCGCGGTCGGGGTGATCCGGCTCGGCCGGCGGCGCTGCCTGGTGCAGGAGTTGCCGGCGATCGAGGGACTGGCCCGGGTCAGCGTGGTCTGCCTGGACAAGACCGGCACCCTCACCGACGCGGCGATGACGGTGGCCGAGGTACGCCGCCTCGACCCGACCGCCCCGGTTCCGGAGGTACTGGGTCTGCTCGGCGCGGCCGACGAGCGGCCGAACGCCAGCCTGCGGGCGGTCGCCGAGGCGTACCCGGCGCCGCCGAACGGCACCGGGGCGAGGGCGGGGTGGCGGATCGGGGAGCGGATCCCGTTCTCGTCCGCCCGGAAGTGGGGCGGGGCCACCGTCACCGACCCGGACGGGATCAGCCGGCAGTGGCGGCTCGGCGCTCCGGACGTACTGCTGCCGGCCGGCCATCCGGCGCTGGCCGAGGCGGACGCGTACGGTGCCCGGGGTTTGCGGGTACTGCTGCTGGCCCGGGCCACCGCCGACGGGCCGGGGCACGATCCGGTGCACCCGGTCGCGCTGGTGGTACTCGCCCAACGGCTGCGGCCGGAGGCGCCGGACACGCTGCGCTACTTCGCCGAGCAGGGCGTGGCGGTCAAGGTCCTCTCCGGCGACAACGCGCTCTCGGTGGGCGCGGTCGCCCGCAGCCTCGGACTGCCCGGCGCCGAGCACCCGGTCGACGCCCGCGAACTGCCGACCGATCCGGCGGCACTCGCCGAGGTGCTGGGCCGGCACACCGTGTTCGGCCGGGTCGGGCCGCAGCAGAAGCGGGACATGGTGGCGGCGCTCCAGGGTGCCGGGCACACCGTGGCGATGACCGGGGACGGGGTCAACGACGTCCTCGCGCTCAAGGACGCGGACATCGGGGTGGCGATGGGCTCGGGCAGCCCGGCCAGCCGGGCGGTGGCGCAGATCGTGTTGCTGGACAACAACTTCGGCGCGCTGCCGGCGGTGGTCGCGCAGGGGCGGCGGGTGATCGGCAACATCGAGCGGGTCGCGAACCTGTTCCTGACCAAGACGGTCTACTCGGTGCTGCTCGCCGTGATCGTGGTGTTGAGCCAGGTGCCGTACCCGTTCCTGCCCCGGCACCTGACCATCATCTCGTCGCTGACCATCGGCATCCCGGCGTTCTTCCTGGCGCTCGCGCCGAACTCGGAGCGGGCCCGGCCCGGTTTCGTGGGCCGGGTGCTGCGGTTCGCCGTACCGTCCGGGTTGGTGGCGATGGCGGCGACGATCACCTCGTACCTCTTCGCCCGGAGCGTCTACGGCGGTGACCTGGCCGCGGAGACCTCGGCCGCGACGCTGACCCTCTTCCTGGTCGGGCTCTGGGCGGTGGCGATCATCGCCCGGCCGTACACCTGGTGGCGGATCCTGCTGGTGCTCGCCCTCGGCCTGGCCTTCCTGACCATCCTGGTGGTGCCGTTCCTCCAGGAGTTCTTCCAGTTGAGCCTGGTCGGCACGACGGCACCGGGTGTGGCGGTGGGACTCGCGGTCGCCGCCGGGGCGCTGCTGGAACTGGTCCGGGTCGCCGTGCGCCGGACGGTACGCCATTCCCCGTGACTACTCGGCAGGGCGGCACGAATTGGTGAGTCGGGTGTGGACTCCTCTCTCGTAATCTCGTTCTCGGCCGGGAAAAACCCAGGTCGGAGACGGGTCGGACCCGAAAGAAAACGGGTTCGGGAAACTGTCGGGGAATTGACAGTCCGGGCGACCCGAACAGCGGCGAGAAATGAGGAGAGCTGCCCCATGTACGTACGACGGAATGGCGCTGGGCGTACCCGACGGATCGTCACCACGGCGGGCCTGGCGTCCGCCGCGCTGCTGGTGACCCAGTTGGCGCTGGTCGCGCCGGCCAGCGCGGTGCCCGGCCTGGTGTTGAAGGTGACGGGCGGCCCCAGCAACAGCGACTGGAAGACGACGAACGCGCAGTGTCCGCCCGGCACGACGGTGCTCGGCGGCGGCGGCCGGATCGTGAACGGCGACGGCCAGGTGACGATGGACACCATGCTGCCGCTGGTCGGCGGCGAGGCGTACTCGGTGACCGGGCGCGAGGACGGCGACGGCTACGGCAACTCCTGGTCGATCACCACCAGCGCGCTCTGCGCCCCGGCCCCGGCCGGCCTGGAGACCCGGACGCAGTTCTCCGACCACGACTCGAATGTCGGCAAGACGATGGAGGTCGAGTGCCCGCCCGGCAAGAAGGTCCTCGGGCTCGGTGCGGAGATGTCCGGCGGTCTGGGGCGGGTGGTCATCGACGACCTGCGGCCGAGCGCCGACCTGACCGGGATCACGGTGACCGGCATGGAGGACGGCGGCCCCGACCACCTCGGGAAGTGGACGATGGTCGGCAAGGCGATCTGCGCGACCCCGCCGGCCGGACTGGTCCGGGTGACCGGCTTCGGGATCCTGGACTCGCAGACCCCGAAGACCGCGACCGCGCGCTGCCCGGAGGGCAAGCGGGTGCACGGCGTCGGCGGTGAGATCGACAATGGCCAGGGCGAGGTACGGATGACCGCGATGTGGGCGAACTCCTCGACCACGGTCACGGTGACCGGTGCCGAGGAGGAGGGTGGCTACGGCAACTCCTGGGCCGTCAAGGCGTACGCGATCTGCGCCTGACCGTTCCGTACCCCGGATCCCCGTACGCCCGCGCAGGGCGTACGGGGATCCGGGTCGCCCGTGCTCCGGCCAGCTGGTCGGGGCGCATGTCGAGAATCGGGAGTGGCCGACGACCTGTCAGTAGAGATCCGAACGAAGGGAACAGTGAAATGGGAAAGGTCATCACCGGCGGCACGATGTCGCTCGACGGCTACATCGCCGGCCCGGACGAGAGCGGCTTCGACCTGCTGTTCCGGTGGTACGGCAACGGTGACGTCGAGATACCGACCGCCAGCCCGGACGTGCCGCCACTGCGGCTGTCGGCGGCGAGCGCGGAACTCCTCCAGGAAGAGTGGGGGAAGACCGGAGCCCTGGTCGTCGGCCGGCACCTCTACGACATGACCAACGCGTGGGGCGGCCGGCACCCGATGGATGTCACGGTGGTCGTGCTCACCCACCGCCTGCCGGAGGACCGGCCGGTGGTGGACGAGAACTTCGTGTTCGTCACCGAGGGCATCGAGGCCGCCGTCGCGAAGGCACAGGAGATCGCCGGCGACCGGACCGTCGTCGTCAACGGTGGCCAGATGGCCCGGCAGTGCCTCGAAGCCGGGCTGCTCGACGAGATCGGCGTCGAACTCGTACCGGTGGTGCTCGGCGGCGGCACACCGCTCTTCGCCGACCTCGGCGCCGTACCAGCCCAGTTCGACGGCCCGATCAAGGTGGTCGAGGGCGCGGGCGTCACCCATCTCCGGTACCGCGTGAAGAAGTGAGCCGACGCGGGTGACTGGCGGCCGGGCCGGCGTCCGGCCGGCCAGTCAACCCCGGCCGAGCCGGTCCGATCCGATCCGGTCAGCGATGCAGGAGCGTGTGGCCGATGTTGTACACCCCGAGATCCGAGCCGGTCCAGACGTCGGACACGGTCAGGCCGGCGAGGGTCCGGCTGTCGGTGGGGCGGCGCTTCACCGTGTACCAGAGGTCCAGTTCGGCCACCAGCCCGCTGCCGCCGACCTGGCTCCCCGCGGCGAGCATGTCGAGCGGGCCGGTGCCGTCGAGGTTGAGGATCGAGGTCGACTCGCCGAAGTAGTCCCCCTCGGCAGGCGACCCGAGGAGGTTCGGCTGCTGGTCGTGCAGCGGTCCGTTCGGGCCACCCGGAATCAGCATGACCGAGCCGGCGCCGGTCAGCCCCTGGGCGGTACCGGGGATGAGCAGCACCGCTCCGGCGTCCCGCACCGTACCGACGTCGTACGCCATCGCCCCGGTGAGTACGTCGGCGCGTCCGTCGCCGGTCACGTCCCCGGTCGACAGTGCGTGGCCGAAGGAGACGTGCGGCGAGCCACCCTCCAGGTAGGCGTGCGGGTCGCCGGGGACTCCCGGCGTGTCCATGCTGATCACCGTTGCCTTCGCGACGTCCATGCCGGCAGGCACGCCGGGAGCGTAGGCGATGTAGCCGACCCAGCTCCTCGGGGCACTCGCGACCACGTCGCCGTCCCCGTCCCCGTCGATGTCGGCGATCGCCGTCTCGTCGCCGAGAGCGCTTACGCCGAGATCGGTACCGAGCAGGGTGGTGGCTCCGGTGGTCGTGATCCCGCCGGGACCGCCGCGCAGCAGCCTGACGAACCCGCCCCGGTACGGGCTCCCGTAGTTGTCGCCGTGCACCGGAGCGCCGACGGCAAGTTCGGCGTACCCGTCCCCGGTGGTGTCGCCGATCGCCACCGATTCGCCGAATCCGGCGATGGGGACGGCGACCGGGTCCGGGGTGGTGAAGAGTTGGACGTTCACCGTCGTGAGTCCCGTCGGGCTGCCGTAGAACAGCGTGACGGTGCCGGCGCTGCGCGATCCGTTGATCGTCTCGCCGGGAGCGCCGATCGCGAGATCGTCCCGGCCGTCGCCGTTGACGTCACCGGCGGCGAGCGCGGCACCGAACTGGTTGTAGTAGCTCATCTCGCCCGGCACTCCGGCCGTGTCCTGGTTCAGATGCTGGGGACGGTCGATGTCGAGTCCGGTGGCGCTGCCGTAGAAGATCCAGGCCGCACCGCCGAAGGCATCGCCGGTGGCGGTGAACTCTCCCGGGTTGGCGACCACGAGATCCGCGTAGCCGTCGCCGTTGAAGTCGCCGGAGGTCATCGAGTCGCCGAAGTTCGGCCGGGTGGGCGAGGTGATCGGTGCGGTGATGTGGTCGCGGTACGGCAGGCCGGAGTAGGTGACGACGACGCCGTAGCCGCGCAGCAGGAAGCCACCGGCGACGACCTCGTCCCTACCGTCCCGATCGATGTCGAGCCGGGAGGTCGTGGCGGCGGCGGCGAGTTTCGGAGCGGCCGTACCCGAGGTCCGTACCCGCTGGACGTCGATCCCCGGGTTGTCCCGGGTGATGGTGGTGCCGGGCCGTGGTGTGACGGGTGCTCCGGCGGCGGTGGTGGGCAGCAGTCCCACGAGGAGCGTGCCGACACATGTCGCTCCGGCGAACGAGCGCAGCCGAGTACCCATGGAATTTTCTCCCCGTGATTAGCAGTGGGCACATGATGCCAGGCCCGTCCCCGGATCGGCTCCGCCGTTCGGAGGACGACCGGACGCTGTGCCGCCACCGCGACTCCACACAGGACTGTTCACGGCACAGGTGCGGTCAGCCCTGCTGGTAGCGCTCGTTCTGCCGCAGGGCCTCGGCTAGCTGGTCCTCGAGGATGATGATGCGGCAGGCGGACGCCATGTCGGTGCCCTGGTCGCACATCTCCCGCGCCCGCGCGGCCAGCCGCAGTTGGTAGCGGGAGTAGCGGCGGTGCCCGCCACCGGAGCGGTACGGGTCGATCAGTTTCGCTTCGCCGAGCCGGCGCAGGAAATCCGGTGAGCAGCCCACGATCTCCGCTGCGCGGCCCATCGTGTATGCCGGGTAGTCCTCGTCGTCGAGCATGTCGTCGGGTTGGGCCATGAAACCTCCATCACGAGGGCCCCGGCGCTGGAAAGCGCCGGGGCCCAAGGGTTAACGGGTCTGAAACACCATCTACCGGCAGAATCGCCGGCTTGTCGTATCCGCACCACCCGTACGTGACGGGTTCTGGTGCGAGGATCGCATAAGCGTGACCGGAGACCACCTCTCGTTCGATGGAAGCTGCGGTGTCCGCGCCCAGCCCGGAACTGCGGCCGGCAGCGGGCGATCCAACGGTGTAAGAGCCCTCCCTTTCCTCTGACTTCCTCTGTCGTACTCCGTGCTGTCCGCCGGTGTCGGAGCCCACGCGACTTCATGGCCCCGCACACGTGCGGCGGACGTACTCGTACCTACTGCTACTCGTGCGTACTGCTCAACTGCGGTGGATCTTCACTTCGGTGGATCTCTGTTGCCTAGCCGAGCGGAGCCGGAACGAGCCTCGGCCCCTGCTCCTCCGCCCTCGGGTGGGGCGGTTGCGTCAGCGTCTTTTCTTCACCCTTGACCTGAGGAAGGTTAGCCGACGACGGCGAGGATATCTAGTACTTCGCACATAGATTTCCTCGCAGGACGCGGACAGCTCTCCGGCCGCTCAGGGATCGTCGGGGCAGCTCGTCCGACACCGCCCGCGTGCCGCGAGGCCCGCACCATGACCTGTAGGCACGGTGGGTGCGGGTCGCCATGTGCCCAGGTGCAGGCCGGATGCTCGTGCCCGACCACCCAGCCCCAGAGCCCCTCTGGGTCCGTGCGGGCGTTCGACCTGGGTGCTCAGCTCAAGTCGGCCCGATGCGCGCGGTACGTCCGGGATTTCCGCTCCCGGGCGGCTGGGTTCGCTGGACATGCCGCTTACCGCGACCTGGCGCAGAGCGCGGTCGGACATCGACTGTGGGATCACTGAGCAGGGAGCGGTGCCTGCTCGTGGCTCGTCTTCGAAGGTTGGTCGGGTAACCCTCTGGTCTGGGCATCTTGTGGTGAGTTGTCTTCCGGCCTTTGCGATCGTCTCGGTGATCCGCCGTCCGGACAGCCGGCAGTCACAGGAGCGGCCGGCGGGGGAGCGGGGGTGGTCGGGGCGGAGACTGTCGAGCTGGGTGCACAGGCGGGGCGCGGAAGTCGGGGTTGCCGACGGCGTGCTGCGGTTCGCCGTCGACCGGCTGGCGGGACCGGGGGTTCGGGCAGCCTGGGAGGGTGGGCGCACAAGCGGGGCAGCTCGACAGTCTCCCCGGCCGATATCCCCACCCCGCTCCCCACCTGACGTCAGGAGATCAATGGCTCGGAGATGCCTGGAAGCACCGGGTTACCCGATCAACCTTCAAAGACAGGGCACTAGAACGGCCGCCATTCCCGGTGCCCGGTTCCCTTGCACAGCGTGGTGAGTCGCTTGGTCAGCTCGTTCATCGCCTTCGGATCGTGCGACGCGTTCTGGGCGAGCCACGCCACCACGATCAGTTCGCGCAGATCCGCAAGCGTCCGGTTCGGCACCGACAGGGTCGAGACCGACGGACCGACAGGCTTCGACCAGAGCCGCACGGGCGTTGAGATGGTCGAGGGGCGCAAGGGCAGGATTCACGGCCCCCGCCTTCCGTCAACTTCGAGCGGCGTCCCCGCCGACGGCAACCAACTCGTACGACACGAGAAACGCCCGGCAGGTCCGTACGGTCTGCCGGGCGTTTGTGCTGCTCAGGCGAGCGGAGGATACGAGATTCGAACTCGTGAGGGTGTTAACCCAACACGCTTTCCAAGCGTGCGCCCTAGGCCTCTAGGCGAATCCTCCGTCCGACAGGATACAGGCAGTCCGCCGCCTGCCCACCCCGCCGGTCCCCCCGAAGATCCCGGAACGGGCCGGGTACACTTGGCGGCACCCCCCGTGTGGCGTCACCTCGTGAACCTCCCCAGGGCCGGAAGGCAGCAAGGATAAGCGAGCTCTGGCGGGTGCACGGGGGGCCTTGTCTTCCCCCCACGAGTGGTCCCTGACCAGCCCGGGGCCGCCGCCTCGGCCCGACCGGCCGGTCGAGACGCCACCTGCCTCCCGTGATTGCCCGCCGCTCACCGTCCGGTGGCCGGTGGCGGTGGAAATCGTCGGGCGCGCGTGACAACCTTGGCACTCGGCAGCGCGGCGGCGGGTGGAGAATGGCCCGGTCGAGAGGAGGCGGGACGAGTGGCACTGGCGCTCTACCGCAAGTACCGGCCCCGCACGTTCGCCGAGGTGATCGGCCAGGAGCACGTCACCGAGCCGCTGTCCCAGGCGCTGCGTACCGGTCGGTTGAACCACGCGTACCTCTTCTCCGGTCCCCGTGGCTGCGGCAAGACCTCCAGCGCCCGGATCCTGGCCCGTTCGCTCAACTGCGAGCAGGGGCCGACCCCGGAGCCCTGCGGGGTCTGCGACTCGTGCAAGAGCCTGGCCGCCGACGGGGCCGGCTCGATCGACGTGATCGAGATCGACGCGGCCAGCCACGGCGGCGTCGACGATGCCCGTGAACTGCGCGAACGTGCCTTTTTCGCCCCGGCCAGCAGCCGCTTCAAGATCTATGTGATCGACGAGGCGCACATGGTCTCGACCCAGGGCTTCAACGCCCTGCTGAAGCTGGTCGAGGAGCCGCCGGAGTACGTCAAGTTCATCTTCGCCACCACCGAGCCGGAGAAGGTCCTCGGCACGATCAAGTCGCGGACCCACCACTACCCGTTCCGGCTGATCCCGCCGGGCGTGCTCCGGCCATACCTGGAGCAGCTCGCCTCGGCCGAGGGCGTCAAGATCGAGCCGGCGGTCTTCCCGCTCGTCGTCCGGGCCGGCGGCGGCAGCGCCCGGGACTCGCTCTCGGTGCTCGACCAACTTATCGCCGGTGCCGGCCCCGAGGGGGTCAGCTACGCCCGCGCGGTCGCCCTGCTCGGGGTGACCGACGCCGCCCTGATCGACGAGATGTGCGACGCGCTCGCCGCCGGGGACGGTGCCGCCGCGTACGCCACCATCGACCGGGTCGCCGAGGCCGGGCACGACCCCCGCCGGTTCGCCTCCGACCTGCTCGAACGGCTCCGCGACCTGATCGTCATGCGCCAGGTGCCGGACGCGGTCGCCAAGGGCCTGATCGACGGCCCGGCCGACCAGATCGAGCGGATGGCCGCCCAGGCCGAACGGCTCGGCCCGGCCACACTGTCCCGCTGCGCCGACATCGTGCACAACGGCCTGGTCGAGATGCGCGGCACCACCGCCCCCCGGCTGCTGCTCGAACTGATCTGCGCCCGGATGCTGTTGCCCGGCGCCGAGGACTCCACCGGCAGCCTGCTGCAACGCCTCGAACGCATGGAGCGCCGGCTCACCCTCTCCGGTGACGCGGCCCCGGCCGCCGCCCCGATCCGCCCGCCGGCCGCCGTCGCAGACCCGGGCACGCCCCCCGCGCCCACTCCCGCACCGCCGGCCGCCGCCAGCGCCGCGCCGGTCGCTCCCCCTCCGCAGGTACGCGAAACCACCGCACCCGGGCCCAGCCAGGCGCCCGCCGCTCCGGCTGAGGAGCGGCCGGAGCCACCGGCCCGGCGGCCGGTCCCGCCGGAGGCGGTGATGCCCGACCCGGCCACCCCGGATCCGATGCCGGCCGGTGCCGAGCCGACGGGCGAACTCGACGCCGCCGCCGTACGCCGGGTCTGGGGCGAGGTCGTCGGCATGGTCAACCGGAGCAACAAGCGGATCGCCGCCCTGATGCGCGACGCGGTCGTACGCGATCTCGACGGTGACACCCTGGTGTTGACCGTCAAGTCTCCGGTACTCGCCCAGATGCTCGCCAACTCCGCCAGTGTGCTCACCGACGCCCTCTACGAGGAGTTGGGCGGGCGCTGGCAGATCCGGTGCGAGGTGGCCGGCGAGCAGCGCGGGCCGGCGCCGACCGCCCCACCCCGCCAGCCGACCGGCAGCGGACCGGCCGCGAACGGCACCCCGCCCCGGGGCGGCAACGGCTCCGCCCCGTCCGGTGGTGGCCGGGGCGCGAGCGGCGGCCGGGAGCGCACGACCGGACCCTCCGGCGCGAGCAGTTCGGGCGGTTCGGGCGGCTCGACGCCGTCCAGCGCCGATGACGACGACTGGCCGGAGCCGGCCCGACCCGGTGGTGTCGCACTCGGTGCGGCGGCCGACGACGACTGGCCCGAGCCGACCCCGCCGGGCGGCACCGCTGCCGCCGCCACGACAGGCGCGACACCCGCAGCGGCGTCGTCCCCCGGTGGCACCGGCACGCCGGCCGTCGGCGGTGGCTCGACCGGCGGCGCCGGCAGCCGTACCAACGGCAGCGCCGCACCGGGCGGTGGCCCCGGGGCCACGGGCGCCGGCAACAGCGCCTCCGCCGGTAACAGTGCCTCCGTCGGTAAGAGCGCGTCCGTCGGCAACAGTGCGTCCGTCGGTAGCGGAGTGTCGGGCGGTCATGGCTCGGGCGGCAGCGGCGTCGGTGTGCCGAACGGTGGGCGTACCGGTGCGGGACCCGGCGGTGGCGCGGTCAGTTCCGGGCTCGCGGCGGCCCGGGCGGCGGCGGCCGGCCGTGGACCGAAACCGGCCCCGGCGCCGGAGCGGACGGCGGACCGGGACTGGGCCGGCGAGCCGCCCTACGACCCCGACTACGACAGCCCGCGCCCGTCGACGGCGACGATCGGCTACGAGGGCTTCGACCCCGGGGACGAGCCCCTCGACGAGGTGATCGACGAGCGGACCGCCCGGCAGACCAGTGAGCAGCAGGCGGTGCAGTTGTTGCAGCAGACCCTCGGCGCGGAGCGGATCGGCGAGGTCGACCTCAAGTAGCGACGCCCCGCTTCGGCCGACCGGCCACCGGAACTCGACCGTCGGCTCCCGGCACCCGCCGGAAAACCGGACGCCGTCATGATCGACGATCTCCTACCATCGGTCGCCCGTCCCGGTTTTCTGTGATTCTGCTGTGAGTGTGGTGTGCGCGAGTTCTCGGTACCCGAGCGGCTCGGCGTGTTCGGTCTGGGCGTGGCGGTCGCCGCGACGGCGTGGCCGTACCTGACCGACACGACCGGCCTGCGCCTGCCGTGCCCGCTGCGCTCGCTGACCGGGGTGCCGTGCCCGGGCTGCGGCCTGACCACGGCGGCGGTCGCCCTGGTCCGGGGTGACCTGGCCGGTGCCGTGGCGGCCAACCCGCTGATCGTCGGCCTGGCGGTGCTCACCGCCGCCGTGCCGCCGCTGCTCCTCCTACGGGCGTCCGGCGTACTGCCGCCGCCGGTGGGCTGGTCCGACCGGGCACGGCGGCGTACGGGATGGGGCGCCGGCCTGCTCGCCGGCGCGAGTTGGCTGTTCCAGCTACACCGGCTCGGCCTGGGCTGAGCCACGACCCTTCTTCCACAGCCTTCGTTTCTTCCACACCCTTCGTTTCGAGGAGCACCACTTGAAGTACGCCACCTGGGGGCCGCGGTTCGGCGCCCACATCATCGACCAGCTCGTGGTTCTGCCGCTCTACATCGTCGCCGCGGTCTTCGACCGCTCGGGCGTGGACCCGGAGACGGGCGAGGTCACCGGTGAGGGCCCGCTCTACTGGGTCTTCGTGGCGCTGGCGCTCGCGCTCTGGGGTTACAACCGGTGGTACATGACCGGCAGGACCGGGCAGAGCTGGGGCAAGCGGGCGCTGGCCATCCGGCTGATCGACGCGACGGCCGGGGAACCGATCGGTGCCGGCAAGGCGTTCCTGCGGGATCTGGCGCACTTCGTCGACGGCATCATCTGCTACATCGGCTACCTCTTCCCGCTCTGGGACGCCAAGCGGCAGACCATCGCCGACAAGATCATGAGGACCGTGGTCGTCGGCTGAGACGACGCGCCGGCCGGTCGCGGGCCGTCGAAGCGCCCGCGGCCGGCCGGACTAGGCTGGACGCGACCAGTTTCCGCAACCGAGGAGTCGCCGTGCGCCCGGGTGGACAGCCCAACCTGCAGCAGATGATGAAGCAGGCGCAGAAGATGCAGCAGCAGCTCGCCGCCGCGCAGGCGGAGCTGGCCGAGGCGGAACTCACCGGTACGGCCGGGGGTGGGCTGGTCACCGTGACCATCTCCGGTGCCGGCGAGGTCAAGGCCATCAAGATCGATCCGAAGGCGGTCGACCCGGAGGACGTGGAGACCCTGGAAGATCTCGTACTCGCGGCCGTGCACAACGCCCACGACGAGGTACGCAGGCTGACCGAGGAGAAGATGGGCCCGGTCACCGGCGGCATGGGCGGCCTCGGCCTGCCCGGTTTCTGAGCCACCCCGCGATGTACGAGGGTGCGATCCAGGATCTGATCGACGAGTTGGGGCGCCTGCCGGGGGTCGGTCCGAAGAGTGCCCAGCGGATCGCGTTCCACGTGCTCTCGGCCGATCCGGCCGACGTCACCCGGCTGGCGACCGCGCTGCGCCGGGCCAAGGAGCTGGTGCGGTTCTGCACCGTCTGCTACAACGTCGCCGAGTCCGAGCAGTGCCGGGTCTGCCGTGATCCACGCCGTACCGAAGAGGTGCTCTGCGTGGTCGAGGAGCCCAAGGACGTGGTGGCGATCGAACGGACCGGCGAGTTCCGGGGCCGCTACCACGTGCTCGGCGGCGCGATCAATCCGCTGGAGGGTGTCGGCCCCGACAACCTGCGGATCCGCGAACTGCTGGTCCGGCTCGGCACCGGCTCGGTCCGCGAGCTGATCCTGGCCACGGATCCGAACACCGAGGGTGAGGCCACCGCGACCTACCTGGCCCTGATGGTCAAGCCGATGGGCATCTCGGTGACCCGGCTCGCCAGCGGCCTGCCGGTCGGCGGCGACCTGGAGTACGCCGATGAGATCACCCTGGGCCGGGCCTTCGAGGGCCGCCGCGCCGTCTGACCGGCCGTCCGGCATCCCGCCGAGCCGTCCGCCGTCCGCCGTCCAGCTTTCTCGGATCCCCGTCCCGGCTGGGGCCGGCCTCGTGCTGCCTTCGACCGGCTTCGTCCGGCGCGGTTCCGAGCCGTCGGAGACCGCCGTATGTCTGACATCGGTGGGGATCAACCCGACGGACGATGTAACAAATTCGCATAGCCAGATCCGGACAAACGCCACGATTGTCGACCATGCGCGACGCTCTGTCGCCGGTGTCATGACGCTTAAGACACGATCCGGTACCAACCCATTCGCGGCCCGTTTCCGCCCGGTCCGCCCGGCGGCTAATGTCTCGCCATCGGTGGCCCCCGTCACCGCGTTTGTCGTATCCACAGGACGAGGTGAAGCACCATGCGTGCACCAAGACCGAAGGTCGCCATCGCGGCCGTAGCGGTCGCGGCCCTCGCGGTAGCCGGCTGTGCCGAGAGCGACCGCGGCGATTCGGGCGCAAGCCAGAAGGACACCCTGGTCTTCGGCGTGGCCGGTGACCCGAAGGTGCTCGACCCCAGCCTGGCCAGTGACGGCGAGTCACTGCGGGTCGCCCGTCAGGTCTTCGAGACGCTGGTCCGCCCCGAGGAGGGTGGCACCAAGATCACGCCGGGTCTGGCCGAGAGCTGGACCCCGGACGCGACCGGCACGGTCTGGACCTTCAAGCTCCGCTCGGGTGTGAAGTTCCACGACGGCACCGACTTCAACGCCGAAGCGGTCTGCGTCAACTTCAACCGCTGGTACAACGCCAAGGGCCTGATGCAGAGCCCCGACGTCACGCCGTACTGGCAGGACGTGATGGGTGGCTTCGCCGCCAACGAGCGCAAGGACCTGCCGGAGAGCCTCTTCAAGTCCTGCACGGCGAAGGACGCGACCACCGTCGACCTCGCCTTCAGCCGCGTCTCCAGCAAGATCCCGGCCGCGCTGATGCTGCCCTCGTTCTCCATCCACAGCCCGAAGGCGCTGGAGCAGTACCAGGCCAGCACCATCGGCGGTAGCGCCGACAACATCCAGTACCCGTCGTACGCGATGGAGCACCCGACCGGCACCGGGCCGTTCAAGTTCAAGTCCTGGGACGTCGCGAACAAGACGCTGACCCTGGAGCGGAACGAGGAATACAGCGGTGCGCAGAAGGCCAAGCTGAAGACCCTCATCTTCAAGACCATCTCGGACGAGAACGCCCGCAAGCAGGCGCTTCGCTCCGGGGACATCCAGGGCTACGACCTGGTCGGTCCGGCCGACGTGGAGCCGTTGAAGAACGAGGGCTTCAACATGCTGACCCGCCCGGCGTTCAACGTCCTCTACCTGGCGATGAACCAGACCGGCGGCAACCCGAAGCTCGCCGACATCCGGGTCCGGCAGGCGATCGCGCACGCCCTGAACCGGCAGGCGCTGGTCGACTCGAAGCTGCCCCCGGGCGCCAAGGTCGCCACCCAGTTCATGCCGGACACGGTCGAGGGCTGGAACCCGCAGGTTCCCACGTACGACTACAACGTGGAGAAGGCCAAGCAGCTCCTCGCCGAGGCCGGCGCCAGCAACCTGACGCTGCGATTCCACTACCCGACCGAGGTCACCCGGCCGTACATGCCGAACCCGAAGGACCTCTTCGAGCTTCTCTCGGCGGACCTCCAGGCGGTCGGCATCAAGATTCAGCCGATTCCGCTGAAGTGGACCCCGGACTACCTCAACGCCACCGGTACGGGCACCGCGCACGACCTGCACTTCCTGGGTTGGACCGGTGACTACGGCGACGGCTACAACTTCATCGGCACCTTCTTCGACCGGCCGAAGCCGGAGTGGGGCTTCAACAACCAGGCGCTGTTCGACCTGTTCAAGAAGGCCGACACCACTGCGGACGCCGCCGCCCGGTACGAGCTCTACAAGGAGCTCAACACCGAGATCATGAAGTTCCTGCCGGGCGTGCCGATCTCGCACTCGCCGCCGGCGATCGTGTTCGGTAAGGACGTGACCGGCGTCAAGGCGAGCCCGCTCACCGACGAGCGGTTCGCCACCGCCGAGTTCAAGTCCTGACATAGAGAAAAGGGATCGCGGGCGGGCGCGCCCTGATCCCGGCCGGTAGACCCCGGTCGGAGATCAGCCGAGCGCCCGCCCGCGCGACCCTCCGCACCCCGCCAGAGGCCGCCAGTGTTCCGGTTCATCGTCAGACGCCTGTTGCAGCTGATACCCGCGCTCTTCGGGCTCTCCATCCTGTTGTTCATCTGGCTGCACCGGCTGCCCGGCGGCCCGGAGACCGCGATCCTCGGTGAGCGCGGCACCCCGGAGATGCGCGCCGCGATCCGGGACAACCTCGGACTGGACGAGCCGATCCTGGTGCAGTACGGCCGGTTCATGCAGCGCATGTTCCGGCTCGACCTGGGCACCTCGATCTCGACCAAGCGCGAGGTGACCACCGAGTTCCTGCAACGCTTTCCGGGTACCGTCGAACTGGCCGTCACCGCGTTGATCATCGCGATCGCGGTCGGCATCCCGCTCGGCTACCTCGCCGCCCGCCGTCGCGGCCGGCTCCTCGACCACGTCTCGGTGGCCGGATCGCTGATCGGGGTCTGCATCCCGGTCTTCTTCCTGGCGTACGTGCTGAAGGCGATCTTCGCGGAGAACCTGCACCTCTTCCCGGCCAGCGGCCGGCAGGATCCGACCATCGACGCGACCCGGATCACCAACTTCTTCGTCCTGGACGGACTACTCACCCGCGAGTGGGACGCCGCCGCCGACGCGCTCTGGCACCTCGTGCTGCCGGGTCTCGCCCTGGCCAGCATCCCGCTGGCGATCATCGTCCGGATCACCCGGGCGAGCGTGCTGGAGGTGCTCGGCGAGGACTTCGTCCGGACCGCCGAGGCCAAGGGCCTGACCGAGCGGGTGGTACGCCGCCGGCACGTGCTGCGCAACGCCATGCTGCCGGTGGCCACCACGATCGGCCTGCTCACCGGCGGCCTGCTCTCCGGCGCGGTGCTCACCGAGACCGTCTTCGCGTTCAGCGGCATCGGGGCGTTCATCGCCGACTCGATCAGCCAGCGGGACTATCCGGTGCTGATGGGCTTCATCATGATCATTGCCGTGCTCTTCGTACTGGTGAACCTGCTGGTCGACCTCTCCTACAGCCTGATCGACCCGAGAGTGAGGGTCCGGTGAGCGCGAGGAGTGAGCTTGCGAGCCCCGCAGTCGCGAGCAGAGGGCAAGCTCCGGTGAGCGCGAGGAGTGAGCTTGCGAGCCCCGCAGGGCTGGCTCCGGTGAGCGCGAGGAGTGAGCTTGCGAGCCCCGCAGTCGCGAGCAGAGGGCTGGCTCCGGTGAGCGCGAGGAGTGAGCTTGCTCCCATGAGGACATTGACGCAGCGCGTGAGCACGGCAGCCGCGAACGGATGGTGGGCCCGATGACGATCACCGAACGGGCCAGGAAAAAGGCCGAGAAGCTCGACCGGCTCGGCGAACTCTCCGCCGCCCGGGACGAGGAGCGCGGTGTCAGCCTCTGGCAGGAGGCGTTCCGCCGGCTCCGGCGCAACCCGGCCGCGATCGTCGGCACCGTCGTACTCGGCATCTTCCTGCTGGTCGCGATCGTCGGGCCGTTCTTCGTGCCGTACGGGCCGACCGACACCGTCGGGATCCGGGAAGGTCTGGTCAAGTCGGGGCAGGGCATCATCCCCGGCCCCACCGGCGACCACTGGCTCGGCTTCGACCACCAGGGCCGGGACGAGTTCAGCCGGCTGATCGTCGGAGCCCGGCAGACCCTGCTGGTCGGCGTCGTCTCCACGCTGATCGGTCTGGCGATCGGCGCCCTGGTCGGCGGCGTCGCCGGTGCCGCCGCCGGGCTCGGCGGGCGTTGGGGGCGCTGGGTCGACACCACCCTGATGCGGATCGTCGACATGATGCTGGCGCTGCCCAGCCTGCTGCTCGCGGTCAGCATCGCGGCGCTGCTCGGCGCCAGCCTCACCACCGTGATGATCGCGGTCGGTGTGGTCTCGGTTCCGGTCTTCGCCCGGCTGCTGCGCGGCGCGATGATCGCCCAGGCGAACAGCGACTACGTGCTCGCCGCGACCTCGCTCGGGGTACGCCGATCCAAGATCGCACTCGGCCACGTGCTGCCGAACTCGCTGGCCCCGGTCATCGTGCAGGCGACGTTGACCCTGGCCACCGCGATCATCGAGGCGGCCGCGCTCTCCTTCCTCGGTCTCGGCAACCCGGACACGGCGATTCCCGAGTGGGGCGTGATGCTCGCCGACGCGCAGCCGTACCTGGGCATCCGGCCGGCGCTGGCGATCTATCCGGCGGTGGCGATCATCATCACCGCGCTGGGCTTCACCCTGCTCGGTGAGGCGATGCGTGAGGCCCTCGACCCGAAGCTGCGGAAGTGATCTGTCATGGCACTGCTTGATGTGGACGATCTCTCCGTCACGTTCCGCCAACGCGGGAAGCGTACGGTGCGGGCGGTCGACGGGGTCTCCTTCTCGGTGGACGCGGGCGAGGTCGTCGGTCTGGTCGGCGAGTCCGGCTGCGGCAAGAGCGTCACCTCGCTGGCGCTGATGGGGCTGCTGCCCCGGCAGCCCGGGATCTCGGTCGAGGGCCGGGCCTCGTTCGACGGCACCGACCTGCTCCGGGTGGACCGGCGGGCGATGCGGGACATCCGGGGCCGGGACATCGCGATGATCTTCCAGGACCCGCTCTCCTCGCTGAATCCGGTCATCCCGATCGGCCGGCAGGTGACCGAGGTACTCGCCCGGCACCGTGGGCTCGGCGGTGACGCGGCCCGCAAGGAGGCCGCCGACCTGCTGGACCGGGTCGGCATCCCGGACCCGAGCCGCCGGCTCAAGGAATATCCGCACCAGCTCTCCGGCGGGATGCGCCAGCGGGCGCTGATCGCGATCGCGGTGGCCTGCCGGCCCCGGCTGCTGATCGCCGACGAGCCCACCACGGCGCTCGACGTGACCATCCAGGCGCAGATCCTGGAGCTGCTCAAGGATCTGGTACGCGACTCCGGTACCGCCCTGGTCATGATCACGCACGATCTGGGGGTGGTCGCCGGGATATGCGACACCGTCAACGTGCTCTACGCGGGCCGGGTGGTGGAGACGGCCCGACGCAAGCCGCTCTTCGCCGAGCCGAGGCACCCGTACACGGTGGGGCTGCTGAGGTCGATCCCGCGACTGGACGCCGGCCGGGGCGAGCGGCTCTCCCCGATCCCCGGCTCGGTCCGGGACGTACTCCCCTGGGCCGACGGCTGCGCCTTCGCGCCCCGCTGCGACCGGCAGGTGGAGGCATGCCTCGGCCAGCCGCCGCAGCTCGCGCTGACCCACACCGATCGCACGTACCGGTGTGTCAACCCGGTGCCGCCGCTCGGATCGGCCTCGACCGCGCCGGCTTCGCCGAAGGCGGCGGAGCCGGAGGTGGCGGGTGTGATCCCGGCGCAGGCGACGGCGACGACGACCGAGGATGTGCCGGTACCGGTGGACGAGCAGGCGAAGCTGCCCGCCGCGCGCGAGGAGGAGTCGGCATGACCGACGTGAAGGCCACCGGGCAGTCCGGCAACCTGGTCGAGGTCCGGGATCTGAAGGTGCACTTCCCGATCACCCGGGGCGTGCTCTTCGACCGGGTCGTCGGGCACGTCAAGGCGGTGGACGGGGTCGACCTCTCCATCCCGCGCGGCAGGACGTACGGGCTGGTCGGCGAGTCGGGCTGCGGCAAGTCGACGCTCGGCCGGGCGCTGCTCCAGTTGACCCGGCCGACGGGCGGGCAGGTGAACTTCGACGGCGTCGAGCTGACCGGGCTGCCGCCGAACCGGCTCCGGGCGATGCGCCGCCGGATGCAGATGATTTTCCAGGACCCGATGTCCAGTCTGGACCCCCGGCAGAACGTCGAGTCGATCCTGGTCGAGGGGTTGCAGGCGCACGGGATCGGTGCCGACCGGGCCGCCCGGCGGGACATCATCACCAAGACGCTGGACGCGGTCGGGCTGCCGAAGTGGGCGCTGTCCCGCTATCCGCACGAGTTCTCCGGCGGGCAGCGGCAGCGCATCGGGATCGCCCGGGCCCTGGTGCTCGGCCCCGAGCTGATCGTCGCCGACGAGCCGGTCTCGGCGCTGGACGTCTCGATCCAGGCCCAGGTGGTGAACCTGCTCGACGAGCTACAGGACGAGCTGGGGCTGACCTATCTGGTGATCGCGCACGACCTCGCGGTGGTCCGGCACATCTCCGACGTCGTCGGCGTGATGTATCTCGGCGCGCTGGTGGAGGAGGCGCCGAGCGACCGGCTCTACCGCGAGCCGCTGCACCCGTACACCCGGGCGCTGATGTCGGCGGTGCCGGTGCCGGACCCGGAGCTGGAGGACCGCCGGGAGCGGATCCTGCTCGCCGGTGACCTGCCCTCGCCGGCCAACCCGCCGGCCGGCTGCCGCTTCCACACCCGCTGTCCCTGGGCGCAGCCGACCCGGTGCGCCGACGAACGGCCGGTGCTGCGGCCGATCGGCGAGAGCCGGGTGGCCTGCCACTGGGCGGAGCAGATCGCCAGCGGCGAGATCCGGCCGCACAGGGTGAGCGTGCAGATCGTCCGGCCGGAGGACGAGGGCGAGGCGCCCGGCGTGGTCTCCGCGCCGAGCGAGCCGGGCTCGTTCGTCTGAACACGACAACCCCGGCCCGGGGTAGCAGGCGGGCCGGGGCTGTCGTGCTGTCAGCTTTCCGCGTGGGCCTCGGCCGGCACGTTGTCGGTCGGGTCGTAGACCCAGATCGGCCGCCAGTCGGCCAGCTCGTGATAGCGGCGCAGCTCGGCGAGGCCGCTGAGCCACCCGGTCCAGGCCGCGTACGGCGGCTGGTCGAAGCCGCTCTGCACGAAGGAGAGCCTGGTCTTTCCTCCGCTGCCCTCCAGCTCCCAGCTCACCACCCCGGCCGGGCCCCAGTCGACGGTCATCGCCCGGCCGGGGGTCAGGTCGAGCACCTTGGCCGGGTTGGGGTTGTTGTCGAAGCCGCCCATCGCGTAGCGGCCACCGACGAAGGGCTCGATCCCGATCGGGTAGCCGAACCACTCGCTGGCCTTGGCCGAGTCGGTCAGCGACTCGTAGACCGCCTCGGGAGAGGCGTCGATGACGATCTCCTCGCGGAGCGTCGCCGAGGTGAAGTCGGTCCTCGGGGTGAGCGGTCGCCCCTCGACGTGGTCGACGAGGTTGGCGATCGCCAGCGACCAGTACGTCTGGAGCACGCCCCGGATGCTCGCGCCGGTCATCACGTCCTGGAAGCTCCAGTGCGTCTGGGAGAGCGAGATGATCGTGGAGTCCGGGCTCTCCTCGGTCAGGGTGATCTCGGTGCTGGTCTCCTCGCCGTCCAGTAGCCAGTCGAACCGGAGACTCTGCTCGCCGACGTGGCGCAGCCGCTGGTGTGGCGCGTCGCCCTCGGGCACGTCCCGGCCCCAGAACTCGTACCGGTGCGGCAGCTCGACCTCGGCGTGCTCGGCGAGCCAGACGCGCAGCTCGGCGGCGTCGGTCAGCGCCTGCCAGACGGTCTTCACCGGGGCGGCGGCGCGGGCGCGGAGGTTCAGCGGTGCGGTCATGTGGTGCCTCCATGTGGGTAGCAGGCGACGGCGAGCTTGAAGGCGTCGCCCTCGGCTCCGCCGTAGCGGGTGAACAGCTCTTGCAGTGCGGTCTGTAGGTCGGTGAGGAACTGTTGGCGTTGTTCCGCCGGCACCCGGATCTCGCCGGAGACGCCGATCGACGGCAGCTCCGGGGCGGTCCGGTCGAGGGCGGCGATGTCGGCCTGGACCTCCTCCATCAGGTTGAGCAGGTAGCCGAGGCTCATCTCGTCCTGCGCCTTGCGCAGCCCGAGCCGGCCGACCAGCCGGGGGGAGAGCCAGTAGGAGCGGGCGCTCGCCTGGTAGATCCCCTCGGAGATGCCCCGCACCTTGCGCTCGGAGACCTGGTCGACGAGGCCGGCCTCGACCAGGCGCTTGACGTGGTAGTAGACCCGCTGCGGGGTCTGGCCGAGTTGGTTCGCCACCTCGGTGCAGGTGCGCGGCTCGGCCAGTTGCCGCAGCACCTCGATGCGCTGCGGCTTGAGCAGGGTCTCGGCCTGCTCGATCTGCTCCAGGTACATCACGTCTCTCATGGCAAAAATCATCCTGTACGTAAAAACTGATTTTGTCAATTGGGCACGCGAAAGCCGATCGGGGTCCGATCGTGGCGGTGGAGGGTCAGCCCTCGGGGCGGTTGAGCAGGCCGACCGCGACGGTGTGCACCGCGACCAGGTCGGCCGGGTCGGCCAGCGCCGCCCGCCCGCCGGTGACCGCGTACCACTCGGCGGCGTCCTTGTACTGCACCCGCAGGACGGCGTCCTTCCCGTCCAGCTCGGTGCGGAGCGTCAACTCGCCGGTGATCACCCCGACCTCGTCGGTCATCACCCCACCGGGGCCGGCGGTGATGTCGGTGCTCTGCGCGGCGGTTCCCGTCTCGCCCATCAGCAGCTCCCCAGCATGTCGTCGAGCGCGGCCTTCTCGCCGGAGGTCACCGAGAGTCGCCAGTAGTGCTTGACCGCGATCCAGTCCTCCGCGTACTGGCACCAGTCGTCCCGGTTCGACGGCTTCCACTGGGACGGGTCCTGGTCACCCTTCGCCCGGTTGGAGCTCGCCGAGACCGCCACCAACTGCGGCCGGTCCAGGTCGTTGGCGAAGTCGCCCCGCTTGTCGTCGTCCCACTCGTCGGCACCCGACCGCCAGGCGTTGGCCAGCGGCACCATGTGGTCGATGTCCACGTCCGAGGGGTCGGCGAGGGTTCGCTTGTCGTACCGGCTCGACCAGCGCCCACCGACCACGTTGCACCCGGAGAGCTTGATGCCGGTGCCGTCCCGCTGGAGCACGGTGTCCCGGACGTCGCAGTTCTTGCCCGCGTTGCGCCAGTGCGGGAAACGCTCCCGGCTGTAACCCCGCATCGACCCCGCGCTCGCCACGGTGAGCTGGTCGAGCTGGGCCTGGGTGTCGGCCGGCCCGGACGGCTCCGGTGCCGGGCTCTCAACCGGGGCGCAGGCGGCGGCGGCCGCGAGCAGGCCGACGAGCACGGCCGCTGTTCCCGACCGTGCTAGTGATCTGGTACGGATGAACGGCACGCTTCCAGCTCGCGAGGTGTGTAGACCGGCGCCGGGGCAGCCGACGCAGGTTCCGGCGTTTCGCGGCATCTTACGACACAGGCAGGGCAGATTGACACCGTGAGTGACTCGTCAGCCCCATTGCGGATGTCCAGTACGGCCGGCCGGGGCACCCTGCTCGCCGCCGTCGTCGCCTCCGGCATGGTCTTCCTGGACGCCACCGTGGTCAACGTGGCCCTGCCACACCTCGGCGCCGAACTGCACGCCAGCACCGCCGGCCTACAGTGGACGCTCAACGGCTACCTGCTGACCCTGGCCGCCTTCGTGCTGCTCGGCGGGGCGCTCGGCGACCGGGTCGGGCGACGGAGGGTCTTCCTCGCCGGAGTGCTCGCCTTCACCGCCGCCTCCGTACTCTGCGGCGCGGCGCAGAGCGTCGAGTGGCTGGTCGTGGCCCGCTTCCTCCAGGGACTCGGCGGTGCGCTGCTGACCCCCGGCTCGCTCGCCCTGCTCCAGTCCAGCTTCCACCCGGACGAGCGGGGCCGGGTGATCGGCGCCTGGTCCGGCCTGGCCGGCGTGTCGACCGCGCTCGGCCCGTTCCTCGGCGGCTGGCTGATCGACACGCTCTCCTGGCGGGCGATCTTCTTCCTCAACCTCCCGCTCGCGGTGATCGTGATCCTCGCCGCGCTGCGCTGGACCCCGGAGAGTCGGGCCGAGGGCGCCCCGGCAGCCCGGTTCGACGTGGCCGGCTCGCTGCTCGGCGCGCTCGGCCTGGCCGGCGTCACGTACGCGCTGATCGAGGCGCAGCAGCTCGGAGCCGGTTCCGGGCAGGTGGTCGGCGCCGCCGTACTCGGAGTCGCCGCAGCCGTCGGGTTCGTGCTGCTCGAACGGCACCGGGGCGAGCGGGCGATGCTCCCGCCGACCCTCTTCGCCAGCCGGCTCTTCGGGGTGCTCAACGTCTACACCGTGCTGGTCTACGCCGCGCTGACCGGGCTCACCTTCTTCTTCTCCGTCTATCTCCAGAACGTCGTCGGTTACTCCGCCCTGGATACCGGCCTGGCGACCCTGCCGATGACCGTACTGCTGCTGGTCGGCTCGGCCCGCTCCGGCGCGCTCGCCTCCCGGATCGGCCCACGGCCACAGCTCACCGTCGGCCCGCTGGTCGCCGCCGCCGGGCTCTTCCTGCTGCACGGGGTGAGCCGGGGCGAGGCGTACTGGACCGGCATCCTGCCCGGGATCACCCTCTTCGGGCTCGGCATGACCCTGGTGGTGGCCCCGCTGACCGCCTCCGTGCTCGCCGCCGCCCCGGACCGGCTGGCCGGCGCGGCCAGCGGCTTCAACAACGCGGCGTCCCGGGTCGGCGGACTGGTCGCCGTCTCCGCACTGCCGCTGGTGGTCGGCCTCTCCGGCGGCGGATACGCCCGCTCCGGCCAGCTCACCCCGGCGTACCGGCAGGCGGTGCTCTGGTCCGCCGGGCTGATGGTGCTCGGCGCGCTGCTCGCCGCCGTGGCGGTGCGCCGGCCGGAGCGGGAGCCGAAGAAGTCCCGCCCCTGCCCGACCCTGCCGCCGCCCCCGACCCACCAGCACGAACCGGACCGGAATGCGGACCGGTCGGCGGCGGGACGGCGTCGCTCGTAGCGGTGCCGACAGGCGTGCCCCCCGGATCGGGCGGGCACGTCGGCGGCGGCGTGCCGGATCGTGCGGGCCGGCCGGGATCACCGGTCCGGCCCGCACGACGCGGCTGTTCGGGGCAGGGCGTGACCCCTGGCTCGGTGGGTCGGGTGGCTCAGCGCAGGGCGCGGTTGACGGCGCTGGTCACCGCGCGCACCGAGGCGGTCACGATGTTGGGGTCCAAACCGACACCCCAGACCGTACGGCCGTCGACCTCGCACTCCACGTACGCGGCGGCCTGGGCGTCGCCGCCCGAGGACATCGCGTGCTCGTGGTAGTCGAGGACGCGTACCCGCACGTCGAGCGCCTGCAACGCGTTGACGTACGCGTCGATCGGGCCGTTACCGGTTGCCGAGAGCGACCGGCTCTCGCCGCCGAACCGGGCGTCGACCTCGATCTCGACCTTGCCGTCGGCGGTGCCGATGGTGTAGCCCTCGACCTGGACCGCCGGCTCCCGCTGCTGGTCGACGAGATATTCCTCGGCGAAGAGCCGCCACATCCGGCCCGGCTCCACCTCGCCGCCGCCGTCGTCGGTGACCCGCTGCACGACCCCGGAGAACTCGATCTGGAGCCGCCGGGGCAGGTCCAGGTGGTGCTCCGTCTTCATGATGTAGGCCACGCCGCCCTTGCCGGACTGCGAGTTGACCCGGATCACCGCCTCGTAGGTGCGGCCCAGGTCCTTCGGGTCGATCGGCAGGTAGGGCACCGCCCAGCCGAACCGGTCGACCGGCACCCCGGCCGTCTCCGCGTCGGCGTGCAGCGCGTCGAAGCCCTTGTTGATCGCGTCCTGGTGCGAACCGGAGAAGGCGGTGTAGACCAGGTCACCCGCGTACGGGTGCCGCTCGTGCACCGGCAGCTGGTTGCAGTACTCGACGGCCCGCTTGATCTCGTCGATGTCGGAGAAGTCGATCTCCGGGTCGACACCCTGGGAGAAGAGGTTCAGCCCCAGCGTGACCAGGTCGACGTTGCCGGTGCGCTCGCCGTTGCCGAAGAGGCAGCCCTCGACCCGGTCGGCCCCGGCCAGCAGCCCCAGCTCGGCGGCGGCGACCCCGGTGCCTCGGTCGTTGTGCGGGTGCAGGGAGAGGATCACGCTCTCGCGCCGGGGCAGGTTGCGGTGCATCCACTCGATCGAGTCGGCGTAGACGTTCGGGGTCGCCATCTCGACGGTCGCCGGCAGGTTGATGATCAGCGGCCGGTCCGGGGTCGGGTCGATGACCTCGATCACCGCGGCGCAGACCTCCAGGGCGTAGTCGAGTTCCGTCCCGGTGTAGGACTCCGGCGAGTACTCGTAGAAGACGTCGGTGTCCGGGGCGTGGATCTCGTGGTATTTCTGGCACAGCCGGGCGCCGGAGGTGGCGATGTCGGTGATCCCGGCCCGGTCCAGCCCGAAGACGACCCGGCGCTGGAGCGTCGAGGTCGAGTTGTAGAAGTGCACGATCGCCCGCCGCGCACCCCGGATCGCCTCGAAGGTGCGGTCGATCAGGTGCTCCCGGCACTGGGTCAGCACCTGGATGGTGACGTCCTCCGGGATCAGGTCCTGCTCGATCAGCTGCCGGACGAAGTCGAAGTCGGTCTGGCTGGCCGACGGAAAGCCGACCTCGATCTCCTTGTAGCCCATCTGCACCAGGAGCTGGAACATCCGCCGCTTGCGCCCCGGCGACATCGGGTCGATCAGGGCCTGGTTGCCGTCTCGTAGGTCGACCGCGCACCACCGGGGCGCCGCCTCGATGCGCCGGGTCGGCCACTGCCGGTCGGGCAGGTCGATCGCGAACTGCTGGTGGTAGGGCTGGTAACGCTGGAACGGCATGCGGCTGGGCCGCTGCCGGGCTATCGGATCACCGTCGGTGGTGGTGCCGGCAGGTTGTGCCATGGCGGAAAGCTCCCGTGGTCATGTGGCGTGAGCGCCGAGTGTCAGATCGAGATGTCAGATCTTCGAGCCGGATCCGGGTGTCGGACCTGCGCGTCGGATCTTGGAAAGAGGCTGGCCGCAACGGGGTCCGGCCGGAATGCAGGACGGCGCGCTTCAACTCCGCGACGAGGTGCCGGCCTGGGAAGCCTCGTCGCGGCAGCGAAGGAGCAGGGCCTGCCACATGACAAAGTCACCTTAAGCGCTCGACGAGCGATCGGGTAAGCGTAGTCCGCAATTTGAGAAAGGCCCAGGTGGTGAGGGGTGCGCCGGGCGGGTCAGCGCAGCATCAGCTCGGCCAGCGGGCGGCGCTGGCGCAGGCCGATCTCCCGGGCCCGCAGGTCCTCGGGGAGGGAGTACGGGTCACCGAGCCGGCCGACCGCGACCACCACGTGCGGGCGTACCTCGGCGGAGAGTTCCAGGTCGACCCGGAGCCCGGCGGCGTCGAAGCCGGAGATCTGCCGTACGTAGA
This sequence comes from Plantactinospora sp. BB1, assembly GCF_003030385.1. Lineage (NCBI taxonomy): Bacteria > Bacillati > Actinomycetota > Actinomycetes > Micromonosporales > Micromonosporaceae > Plantactinospora > Plantactinospora sp. BB1. The sequence continues at coordinate 1,627,184 of NZ_CP028159.1, forward strand.
GGCGCAGCGCGGTGGCCTGGACCGTGAGATGTGCCACCGCCTGACCGAGGTCGTACGCGGCGTGCGGGAGCGGCCCGCCGGTCGGCCCGGTGGTGGCGTGCGCGCCGAGCAGCAGCGCGGAGGCCCGTCCCGCCCAGCGCTGGTTGCCGACGGAGAGGTTGGTCAGGATCCGCTTGAACGCCTCGTCGTCGCGGCGGCCCACCAGGAAGCGCCAGGGCTGGGTGTTGTCGGCGGACGGGGCCCAGCGGGCCGCCTCCAGCAGGGACGCGACCTCGGCGTCGGTGAGGTCGGCGACCGGGTCGAAGGCGTGCGGGCTCCACCGGGTCGCCAGTAACGGGGAGAGCTGGGCCATGGTGCCGAGTGTGCCGTATCGGGCGCTCTGTCCCCACACCGGGGTCACCTGACGTGACCAAGCGCACCCATAACGTGAGTGAAGATCATCCGCCGTCGCTCGGCGATGTTGCCGTCCCGCCGTTCTCTCCGGTCCCGCCGCCCTGCTCTTCCGGGCTCCCGTCCTCGCCGGTCCCGCCGCTGTCGGTCCCGCCGTTGTCGGTCGGGTCGCCGGGTGGCGGTCCGGCGACCGGCAGCGGCTCCCGGTCGACCAGCGGGCCGGGCAACGCGACGGTGGCCGGGGCGGCGGTCGGCGTACCGGCCAGGGTCAGGGTGCCGGCGGGCAGCCGGGCCGCCGTCAGGGTGCCGTCGGGGGCGTAGCAGTAGATGCCGGGATCCAGCGGCGGGCTGACCGACGCCGAGGTCGACTCGACCGCGAAACACCTGCCCTTGGCGCCCGGTAGCGCCGCGACGGAGACCGAGAGCGGGGCCTGCCGGTCGGTGAAGACCTCCGGCCAGTCGGTGAACGGGTGCCGCAGCCGGGGATCGATGGCCGGGTCGAGCGGCTGGTCCGGCCCGGCCACCCGTACGCAGCCCGAGTCCGGCTGCCCGGCCGAGGGGAGCGCGCACTGGAAGAGGCCGGAGCCGTTCTGCGCCAGCGAGACGTCGGCGCTGCCGCCGAGCGCACCACCCGGGACGTCCACCCGCCAGGAGCCGTCCGCCGCCCGCACCACCGAGATCGACCGGTCCGGCTGACCGGATGCGGTCAGCGTGTAGACGGCGGTCAGGTGGCGGTCCTGCGCGGCGGCGGCGAGCGCCGCGAGTTCGTCCCGCGCCTCGGCCGGCTGGCTCGCCACCGGGGCGGGGGTGGTCGCGGCCGGCGCCGGGTCCGCCGTGCCGCAGCCGGCGAGCAACACCGACCCGGCCAGCAGGAGCGTGCCGAACAGGGGGGCTACGCCGGAATGCACCTCGCCATTCTCGGGGTATACCCCGGGAACGGGCGGTCAGTCCAGCTACCCTCGCGTGTCGCGGCGGGTCGGATGGTGGGAACGCCTGGTCGGGGCGACGACGCGGGCCGGTACCCTGAGTTGGTCTCACACGGCGCCGCCGGTCTCGACCCGGCGGCGTCGGCACGCTCAGGGCCGTGCGCCTCGCCCGGCCCAGGGGAAGGAGAGCACCGTCGTGGCACTGGTCGTGCAGAAGTACGGCGGATCGTCGGTCGCCGACGCCGAGCGGATCAAGCGGGTGGCCGAGCGGATAGTCGCCGCCCGCAAGGCCGGCGACGACGTGGTGGTCGTGGTCAGCGCGATGGGTGACACCACCGACGAGCTGCTCGACCTGGCCAACCAGGTCAGCCCGTTGCCGCCCGGCCGCGAACTCGACATGCTGCTCACCGCCGGTGAACGCATCTCGATGGCGCTGGTGGCGATGGCGATCCACAACCTCGGCTACGAGGCGCGCTCCTACACCGGGTCGCAGGCGGGTGTGCTGACCACCTCGGTGCACGGCCGGGCCCGGATCATCGACGTCACGCCCGGCCGGCTGCGGGCGGCCCTCAACGAGGGCGCGGTGGTGATCGTCGCCGGTTTCCAGGGCGTCTCCCAGGACACCAAGGACATCACCACGCTGGGCCGGGGCGGCTCGGACACCACCGCGGTGGCCCTGGCGGCGGCGCTCGGCGCGGACGTCTGCGAGATCTACACGGACGTCGACGGGGTCTTCACCGCCGACCCGCGGATCGTGCCGAACGCCCGGCACATCAGGACCATCACCTACGAGGAGATGCTCGAACTGGCCGCCTGCGGCGCGAAGGTGCTGCACCTGCGGAGCGTGGAGTACGCCCGAAGGGCCGGGTTGCCGATCCGGGTACGTTCGTCATACTCGACCAACACCGGCACGATGGTGACCGGATCGACGGAGGACCTGCCCGTGGAGCAAGCACTTATCACCGGGGTCGCCCACGACCGGAGCGAGGCGAAGATCACGGCGGTCGGCGTACCGGACGAGCCGGGCGCGGCGGCCCGGATCTTCGAGACCGTCGCGGCGGCCGAGATCAACCTCGACATGATCGTGCAGAACGTCTCGACCGAGGGCACCGGCCGGACCGACATCTCCTTCACCCTGCCCAAGACCGACGGCCCGACCGCGATGGCGGCGCTGAGCAAGGTGCAGGAGCAGGTCAAGTTCAAGGGCCTGCTCTACGACGACCACGTCGGCAAGGTGTCCCTGATCGGCGCCGGCATGCGCTCGCACCCGGGCGTGGCGGCCAGCTTCTTCGCCGCGCTGGCCGAGGCCGGGGTGAACATCGAAATGATCTCCACGTCCGAGATCCGGGTCTCGGTGGTCTGCCGGGACACCGACCTCGACGCCGCGGTGCGGGCCGTGCACGAGGCGTTCGACCTGGGCGGCAGCGAGGAAGCGGTGGTGTACGCCGGGACCGGGAGGTAGCCCGCGATGACGACCCTCCCCACGCTCGCGGTGGTAGGGGCGACCGGTGCGGTCGGCACGGTCATGTGCGACCTGCTCTCCTCCCGGAAGAACGTCTGGGGTGAGATCAGGCTGATCGCCTCGGCGCGCTCGGCGGGGCAGACGCGGATGTGCCGGGGCGAGGAGCTGACCGTACGGGAGCTGACCGCCGAGGCGTTCGACGGCGTGGACGTCGCCATGTTCGACGTGCCGGACGAGGTTTCCGCGCAGTGGGCGCCGGTCGCGGTCTCCCGGGGTGCGGTGGCGGTGGACAACTCCGCCGCGTTCCGGGGCGACCGGGACGTGCCGCTGGTGGTGCCGGAGATCAACCCCGAGCAGGTACGCAACCGCCCCAAGGGCATCATCGCGAACGCCAACTGCACCACCCTGACGATGATCATCGCGGTCGCGCCGCTGCACCGCGAGTACGGGCTGCGTGAGCTGGTGCTCTCGTCGTACCAGGCGGTCTCCGGGGCCGGGCAGGTCGGGGTGGACGTGCTGCACGACCAGCTCTCCAAGATCGCCGGTGATCGGGCGCTCGGCTCCCGACCGGGCAACGTGCGGCAGGCGGTCGGCGACGACCTCGGCCCGTTCCCGGCCCCGATGGCGCTCAACGTGGTGCCCTGGGCCGGATCACTGCGGGACGGCGGCTGGTCGTCGGAGGAGCTGAAGCTGCGCAACGAGTCGCGCAAGATCCTCGGCCTGCCCGACCTGAAGGTCTCGGCCACCTGCGTACGGGTGCCGGTGGTGACCGGGCACTCGGTGGCCGTACACGCGGTCTTCGGCACCGAGGTGGACGCGGAGGGCGCCCGGGAGGCGCTGCGCAACGCCCCCGGGGTGATCCTGGTCGACGACCCGGCGGCGGGCGAGTTCCCGATGCCGATCGACGCGGTCGGCACCGACCCGTCCTGGGTGGGCCGGATCCGCCGCTCGGTGGACGACCCCCGCGCCCTCGACCTCTTCGTGACCGGCGACAACCTCCGCAAGGGCGCCGCCCTCAACACCGCCCAGATCGCCGAACTCCTCGCCGCGGAGTTCTCCACCGCTCGGTGAGCGCGGGGCCCACGTTCCGGGCGGCAGCGGTGGGGGTCAGGCGGCGGCCAGCCGGACGCCGTCGCGGCCGTCGCGCTTGACGCTGTAGAGGGCCTCGTCGGCGCGGCGCAGGGTGAGGTCGGGCGGCTCGCCGGTCTGCTGTACCGCCACCCCGATGCTCACCGTCCGGCCGGTACGCCGGGCCGCCTCCACCAGACGCTGGGCGATCCCGACCGCCTCCTCCGGGCGGAGCACCTCGACCACGGCCACGAACTCGTCACCGCCGATCCGGTACAGCTCGTCACCGTGCCGCAGCGCGCCCTGGAGGGCCCGGGCGAGATCGACCAACACCCGGTCGCCGGCCTGGTGACCGTAGGTGTCGTTCACGGCCTTGAAGTCGTCGACGTCGACCGCGAGCAGAGCCGTCCGGCCCGGGTGCGACTCGGCGATCCGCTCGCCGAACGAACCGTGGTGGCGCAGCCCGGTCAACGGGTCCGAGCTGGCCCGCTCACGCAGCCGGGCCAGCCCGCTCAGCCGTTCCAGGCAGATCCACGACTGGGCGGCGAGCAGCTCGATCAGGTTCACCGTGGTCGGGTCCGGGCGCAGGCTCCGGGTGTCGCCGACCAGCAGTACCCCGCAGAACTCGGTCGGGCCGAGCGGCACCGAGATCAGGGTGCGCACCCCGGCGGCGATCAGCACGTCCTGGTCCGGCGTGGTCGGATGGTGCCCCTCGCCGAGCGTGTAGGAGGCGCCGTAGACGTGCGCGTGCGCCCGGAGCCGTTCCAGGACCGATCGGCCGGCGCCGGCCAGCGCGGCGTGCACCCGGGATTCGAGATCGTCGGGTACCAGGTTCGGGGTCGCCACCCGGGGGCCGGCCGTGCCGTCCAGGACGAAGACCGCCGAGCTGAGCCCGGAGACGTCCCGGGCCGCGGAGACGGCGGCGGTCATCAGGTCGGACTCGGTGGCGGCGGCGGTCAGCGCGGAGGCGTGCCGGAGCAGCTTCTCGCTCCGGGTCTCGGCGGGCGGGCCGCCGAGCTGCCCGATCCGGGTACCGAGCAGCGCTGCGACCCGCTCGACGGTGTGCCGCCAGGCGTCCAGGTCGACCTCGGTGGTCGGCCACTCCAGGTCCAGTACCCCGATCGGCTGCCCCGTCCGGTCGAGGATCGGGGCACAGATCTCGGCCCGTACGTCGGGACGTAACGGTACGTAGTCGGGCTCCTTCGTCACGTCCGGCACGGTCTCGGTCTTGCCCGAGGCGTACACCCGGCCGGGCGTGCCGGCACCGGCCGGTACCGAGGCGAAAACCTGCCACGATCCGGTCGCGGCGACACAGCGGAGCCGATCGCGGACCCAGAGCAGCACGGCGACCCGTCCCGGAGTGTGTCGGCCCAGCGTGGCGACCGTCACCTGGCCCGCCTCGACGGCGGTGGACGCCGTGGGCAGCCGGGCGGTCACGTCGCGGACGACGCGGGAGTGGTCGTGGGACACCGTTTCCGATCCGGGGAGGAGGGGTCGAGGGGGCCCGACCAAGATTACTCAGGGTGCTGGGAATTCGCTGGGTGCGAGTGATCCCCGCCTCCTCCCCGGGGCGCTCCGGTCAGTGGATCAGCGCCAGGGCCGCCTCGCGGAGCGGGGCCGGCGCCTTCGCCGGGGAACCGGCGTCGAACGGCGGCTCCGGGTCGTACTCGATGGCGAGCTGGACGGCGTGCGCGGTCGGCGCGTCGGTCGCCTCGGCCAGCAGGGTCAGCGCCATGTCGATGCCGGCCGAGACGCCGGCCGAGGTGACGATCCGGTCGTCCCGGACCACCCGCTCCCGGACCGGCTCGGCGTCGAAGAGCCGCAACTCGTCGAGCCAGCCCCAGTGGCTGGTCGCCCGCCGCCCGGTCAGCAACCCGGCCGCGCCGAGCAGGAAGGAGCCGGCGCAGACCGAGGCGGTCCACCGGGTGTACTGGTGCGCGAGGGCGATCCAGCCGACCAGCGCGGCGTCGGCGAGCGCGGCCCGGGTGCCGGCCCCGCCCGGTACGACGACGACGTCCGGGCGGGACAGTTCGGCGTAGCTCGCGGTGGCGGTGATCGCCATCGTGCCCCGGTCGTCGACGACCGGACCGGGTTCGGCGGCCACCATGGTCACCGTGACACCGGGGGCGAAGGCCAGCACCGTGTACGGCCCCACGACGTCGAGGGCGGTGTATCGCGGATAGAGCGGAATGGCGACGTGCATGCTCGGTTCCTCCTCGTCGGAACGAACGGACTGGATCGGCTGCCCGGAGGTGCTCCCGGCGGGAGCCCTCCCCCGGGCGGGTGTCGGGACGTGCGGGATCGACTCCGGTGCCGGTGGTGACGGCTGCTGCCGGAGGGGCGGGAGTAGCGGAGGTCGGGGTGTGGTCAGCTCTGTTTGGTGCGGAAGCGGCGGCGGTAGTCGCCGGGCGCGACCCGCCAGTGCCGGCGGAAGACCCGGTAGAGGGTTTCGGCGGCGCCGAGACCGGACTCCCGGGCCACCCGGTCCAGCGGATGACCGGTGCGTTCCAGCAGCCGGCGTGCCGCGTCGGCCCGGCTGCGTTCGACGTACCGGCCGGGGGAGACGCCGGTCTGCTCGGTGAAGAGTCGGGAGAAGTGCCGTTCGCTCATTCCGGCGCGCCGGGCCAGCGCCGGCACGCTGAGATCCTCGGCCGGGTTGGCGTCGATGAAGGTCTGTAGTTCGCGCAGCGGGTCGCTGCGGGGCACCGGGGTCCGCATCGCCGTGCTGAACTGGCTCTGCCCGCCCGGCCGGTGCAGATAGACCACCAGGCCCCGGGCGACGTGCCGGGCGATCTCGTGGCCGTGGTCCTCGGTCACCAGCGCGAGCGCGAGGTCGATGCCGGCGGTGACTCCGGCCGAGGTCCAGACGTGCCCGTCCCGGACGTAGATGCGGTCGGCGTCCACCTCGACCGCCGGATAGCGGTCGCGCAACTCCTGGGCCGCCAGCCAGTGCGTGGTGGCCCGCCGGCCGTCGAGCAGGCCGGCCTCGCCGAGCAGGAGCGCACCGTTGCAGACCGAACTGACCCGGTCGGCGATACCGGCCAGCCGGGAGATCCCGGCGACCAGTTGCCGGTCGGCGAGATGCGCCGGTGCGGCGAGCCCGCCCACCACGAGCAGGGTGTCGACCGGCCCGGTGACCTGGTCGAGGGCGAGTGGCGCCAACGTGGTGACTCCGTTGCCGGCCGTCACCGGGCCGGGGCGTACCGCCGCGACCTCCAGCCGGTAGCCCCGGTGATCGCCGACGATCAGACTCGCCAGCGCGAACACGTCGGCCGGGCCGGCGAGGTCGAGGTTCTGGAAACCCTCGAAGGTCACTGCCACCACCCGTCGTTGCATGTATTCATGCTGCTCGCGGCGGAGTTGTGGCGTCAATGACGCAGGTATTGCAGATTACGCCAGCGGCGTCCGGCAACGTCGGACCGACCCGGCGGTCGGCCAACACGCCGGGCCGAAGGCCGTACGCCGCTTCGTGCTTGGCTAGGATCGGCCACAGTCTTTGTGATCATGGCGGCGGGAAACCGGAGGACGGAGAGCCCGACATGGCGAGGTTGCCCGACGAGGTGGTGGCCGCGATCGGCCGGATCACGATCGCCGCCGGCGACCTGGAACTCATCCTGGCCTGGATCGGCGCCGACCAGGCGGGCGGCAACGCGTTCGAGGTGCTCGCCAGACCCGGTGAGCCGGTACGCGCCGCCCGGGGCTCGGTCGAGTTCGCCACCCCGGAGTACCGCCAGGCGTACCTGCCGGTCGTCGAGATCGCGGCGAAGCTGCTCGCCAAGCGGCACGCGGTCGTCTCCGCGATGTGGGTCAGCGAGGCGCCGGACGAGTCGGAACGGCGCTGGGAGCTGCTCGACGACAAGACGCACGTACGCCAGCTCGTCGACCCACGCGCCCTCGACGAGCTGTCCCGGCAACTCCTGGAGGCGCGCAACCGGCTGGTCGCGATCGTGACCGCCCAGCTCAACAACGATCCGGTACCCGCGCCCTGAGCCGAGTGCGTGCGGCCGGGGTCAGCTGTCCTCGCACGCCTGCCGGGCGTTCCGTTCGAAGCTGGCCCTGGTCATGACCTCCTGCTTGCGGTGGCTGACCGGAGCCAGCACGTGCTCGCCGTCGAGCTTGCTGAAGGCCTCGGTGTCGAACCTGACGGTGAATGCGTCCCGGTGCCCGTACGCGGAAATGCCGTACCAGACGCCGGGCTCGATCCGCTGCAAACTCGACCTGTTCACGGTCCAGTTGGCCGGCGGTGTCGGGTCGAGCAGCGGGATCTCGTTGACCGGCTCGGCCCGGTCGGTGCGGACCGACCACTCCGGACGGTCGGCCGTGGCACCGGTCGACGGGCTGGCGGAGGCCGTCTCGGAGTCCTCGTGCAGGTAGATCGAGGCGCCGGCCGATCCGCAGCCGACCAGCAGGACCGTCGGCTCACCGTCCCGGAGCGCCAACGCCGCCAGCGGCTCGTTCGCGGGCGTGCAGCCGGCGAGGGACGCCAGGAGCAGCGACAGCAGCAGAACAGCACGGAACGGGCGCATGGTTCCACCGTGCCGGAGAAGGATCACCGTTCAGGCTCGGGACGGCCACGATCGGTGGACGGCTGGTGCACGGAATCGAGCCACCTGAGCCGCTCAGGGAGCAGGTCCTGGTCTTCCTCGGCTTCGTGCCGATCGCCGTCAACCTCGCCCCGCTGGCCCGGCGGCCCGGGTCTCCGGCGCGGCCAGCCGAGGAGGCGCGGGTGTAACGGGTTTTCCTACACTCGGAGGGTGCCGCGTACCGGTTCCTTCCGTTACCGGGTACACGCGCGCTGCGAGCCGAGCGACGCGATGCGGCTGCTCGGGGACGTGCGGCGGCAGGGCGAGCTGCATCCGTTGATCGTCCGGGTACGTCCCCGACCGGCCGGGCCGGGGGCGCTCCGCACCGACCTGGTCACCGACCGGCTGCGTTGGGGACCGTTCCGGTTCCGGATCACCTACCGGGCCGACCTGCTCCGGTTCGAGGCGGACGAACTGGAGTTGCTGGCCCGGCAGTGGCCGCGTACCACGCTGCGGAACCGCACCCGGGTGAGCCGGGAGGCCGACGGGCTGGTACGCGTCGACGTCGAGATCACGCTGTCGGCACCCGCACCGCTGTTCGGGTACGCGTTCCGGCAGGCCCAGGCCGCGCACCTGGAGCTGGCGACCCGGCTGCCGGCCGCGCTGGCCGCCGCCGACCGGCGCTGATCCTCCGGTCCTCTCGCCAGGTCGCGAGAGCTTCGTGGCACTGCTGCCGCTGGTGGAACGCGGTCGGGTCGGTGTCGGGTAGTTCTTCACGCGAGGTGCCTGTGTGTCACCAAGGTGACACACAGGCACCTCGCCGAGCCGACACATCGGTCCGGCAAGGGTGCTCCGGGAGGACGTAGCCGGGCCGCGAAGGTGTCAGCCGGGCGTCAGGGTGTGCCGGCCGGGTGGCAGTTCGTACATCATGGACGGAGAGGAAATCCGGCGGCGAACGGTCGGAGCGCGATGTCCATCGATCGTGGGACGATGGCGACAAGCGATGGGGGCTCGATGAGTGACGATCAGACGAATCCCGTGCCGGAGCCGGAGCCGAAGTCGGTAGTTCCGTCCCATGACCCGCTGGCCGCCGCTCTCGGCAACGCCTCCCTGATCGGCGTCGGCTACCTGATGCTCGGCCGGCTCAGGCTGGCCGTGGCCGCCACGCTGGTCAGCGCCGTACTCGTCGCCTTCCTCGTCTGGGGCAGCCGGTCGGTGTGGGCCGAGGTCGTCGTACTCCTCTGGTGGTTGGCTCTCGTCGGCCACGCCTGGTTCCTGGCCGGCGGGCGCGGTCAGGGCGCCGTACAGCGTGACCAACGGCTGGTCGCGCTCGCCGTGACGGTGCCGGTGCTGCTGGCCGTGGGGATCCTGCGGTTCGACGCGGCGAGGATCGAACGGACCGTCACCGAGGCCCGGCAGGGCGGCGACTGCACGCGGGCGTTGACCGCCCTGGACCGGGTGTCGTTCGGTCATCGGGTGGCCGACGCCCCGCTGACCGTCCGTGGCGAGCGGAGCGCCGAAGCCTGCCAACGGCTGCGGACCGCCGAGGAGAAACTCGACACCGGGCTGACCGGGGACACCGACGGGTTGAAGGCGGGCTTCGACGGGCTCGCCTCGGTCCTCGCGGAGCTGCCCGGCCACGAGAAGATGGTGGACACCACCCTCGAGAGGTTCTTCGGCGGGCTGCCAACCAGAGACCCCTGCCAGACGGTCGCGGTCACCGACTGGCTTCGTCAGCGGCAGCCGACCAACAACGCACTGGACCGGTCCGCCGAGGTCGTGGCGCGGACCGCGCCGGCCGCGCTCGTCGGCTGCGCCGACAACCTGATGGCCGCCAGCAACTGGGAGGCGGCCCGGACGCGTTACCAGCAGCTTCTCGACCAGTACCCCGGGCAGGAGTTGAACGCCCGGGCCGTCGAGGGGGTCAAGCGGGCCGGCCTGGCCATCGAGCTGGCGAACGTGCGCCGCCTGCTCGAAGGACCGACCAGCACCCGACCCGAGTACTGCACCAAGCCGGCGCCCTACAGTGCCGCCGCCCCGTACACCAGGGGCAGGACGAACCGTGCCCTCTTCTACGGCGACGAGGAGTACACGAGGAAGCTCCCCGCCGCCTGGCGGGCCACCGACGTCACCGCCGCGGTGCTGGTGGTCTGCGTGAGCGAGAAGGAGTACGGGACCACCGTCCGGACCTGCCCCTACGAGAACAAGATCTCTTCGCGGTTCCCGACGTACGTGGCCTTCCGCAAGATCGCGATTCCGGTGCAGGCATACGAACTCCGGACCGGGAAGCTCGTGGTCAACGCCAAGGTGGAGATCAGCGGTTCGAGTTGCCCGAGGGTTCTCACCTACACCCGCTACACCGGCCTCATCGACATCGGCCCGCCGTCGGAGGTGTACGTCACCGCCTCCGACGCCAACGTCCGGTCCGCCTTCCGCTCCCTGATCAGCCGAGGCTAGGGCGTAGCGGGGAGTGACCCGGGAGACGGGTCAGGCCCGGTATCACTAGTCGTGATACCGGGCCTGACCTGCACTTACTCTGGTCGGGGTGGCCGGATTCGAACCGACGACCTCTTCGTCCCGAATTAGGTTCGGGCTAGCTGCCGACCTGCAAGTCCTTCTGTTCATGCAGGCCATGACGTTGGCCAGCGTTGGTCTGGTGAGGACGGACGCAGTGGCGCGATCAAGATCGTCTCCCCGCCTTCTCCCCATCTCAGCCCGAGGCTTCACCCGTGGTGAGTCCGGTCGATGGCCGGTCTTCTGGTTCTTCCGCCCGGGAGCTGCTGATCTTGGCGGCCCGGGGCTTCATCATCTTCCGCGCCGTCGGCGGCGGGCCGGGAGGCCCGGCCCTTGGCCGCCGGCACGTGCGGCCTGCGAAGCGTGCCGGCCTTGAGCATGTACTGAGATTGCTCGTAACGGTTGTCGAATATCTATCAGTGCCACTCAGATGTTTCGAGGTCTGCGATCACGCGTCCGGGCCGGTCCGACAGCGGCCGTGAGCAGCAGCCCAGCCATGTGTCGGACCGGCACGGACGGCGAGAATCAGACCACAACCGAGAACGCCGGCTTAGGCTGCTCGCGCCAGGAGTATGGCGGGCGCTTTGCAGGATCCGCTCTGGCAAGGGATGAACGCCGAACTGCGTTAGCTCTCGCCCTCAGGCATCCGAATTTCGCGAGCGCGTTCAAGCAGATAATCAGTGAACCGCTGCGTCTTTGCCGCCCTTTCAAGGATGGCATCCTCTTCCGCAAGGTAGCCCGCTGCCCAAGCCTTCACCCTTTCGAACAAGTCCCGGAGTTCCTCGTCAGACAAGTCCAGATCCTCGATCGCAACGCGACGAAGCTGCTGCGGATTGCGAATTATGCCGCCGTTCAACTTCTCGGCGACCAGCATCGAAAGGTGGAACTTGAGGTTACTCTTCTGTTGTATCGAAGCATCAGCCGCCTCCGAGACGATGAAGGCATCGACTCGACGCTGCATTTTCGCGACCCAGTAGTAGATAGATAGGTCGATCGAAGCATTGAACACTTTTCGGTAATCCTCGTCCGCCTTGAGCAGGGACGACGGCTTGCCTCGCGCCATGTCTGGACGGAATAATCCCATGGCGGTCATCGCGGCTCCCAGCATCGGGATACTGACTATGCGGGACGCTTCCTTGCCTTCATTCTTGTAGAAATTCTTTCGCCGATCGTAGTACCACCCTCTCGTGAGAAGATAGTTCTCGATGTTGCGCTGCACTTCGTCCGTCGCCCGAAGCGATGAATCCTTCACGCTGGTCTGACGGTTTGTTGCACGGATGACTTGGTCCCGCACCGCTGCATTGTCGGTTACGATAATCCTGACGAGCAGCATACGCCCTGCCCCGACAGCTCTAGGATCATCCCGCAGCGCCTCGAATACCTCGTGGCTGGTCTGGAGTCCATTAACAATCTGAATGTCCGAGAGTGAGAACTTCTTGCCAGCGCTCGTTGCCTCGCTGCAAAGAATGGTTACGCCGTTATTTAACCACCAAAACTCGGGACCGTCCACATTATTCAAAGACTTTCGGATTTCGAGGTTTACTGAAACATTTCCCTCGTAATCTCGAACATTGTACTCAAAGAGGTGGCGCCGCAGTCGACCATTCTCGTCCACTATAAGGTTGAAGTAGTCGGTCAGAGTTACAAGTGCGACATGGGAATCACCGCTTGTCGCAGCTTCCTGGTATTTCATCTCAAGCGTGTAGGACGGCCGCTCGTTATATCGTGCGAGCAGTTCCGCGTCTCCGAGCAGTTCGACGCTGACCCGTGCATCGGGAACCTGCGCCGCCACCACCTGGCGGAGGGCCATGACCTTGCCTTCGACCTGGGGCGTCACATCCCGACTGTCGCCAGGAGTTGCATAGACAACGTTTACGCTGAGACGTGGCCTCCGAACGAGCAGCTTCTCCCACGAATCCCTAAAGAAGCCAAACCGTGTCAATATGGCAGGATTGTAGAGTACCTCAAGATCCTTAAGAGACGTTCGCAGGTCGAGTACTCGACGAAGCGTGTTCTCCAGCTTATCGAGCGCGCCTTCAGAGAAGGCTGGCGTGCGCTTCGCCTGGATAACCCAAAGCTCAAGCGAGCGTTCTTGGGCAAATGCATTTGCCCTACTCTTGGGCTGTAGAACCTCGGAATCCTCGTCTAGAAGCGTGTCATCGAAGAAAACATATACGGAATCCACCGCCCCGTCCTGGCCACCGCCAACAACGCCCGATGTCACTTCGTCAAGTCCGAGTCCATAGGGTCGGAGCGTTAGTTCCGATGCAAAGATCTCGAACGCTGTTCCGGCGTCACTGTCGGGTAAATATTCCTCACGCCAAGACTCGAAGATCCGCATCAGAAGCGTTTGGGCGTTGCTTGCTGCTCTGGCCATGTGCTCCTCACTTGGTTTTTGCGGCAGACCTGAGTATGCCAGGGGACGAACGTTGGTGGGATCCGCATTTTCGACTGCCTCGCCAGTCATCGCAGCGACAGATGCTCCTGAATCCCCTTAAGACGTCTATATCGGATACGAGTACAAGCCAGGAGGACGATTTCGGACGGGTGCTCTCCTGCTCTATGGTGTCTGGATGCCTCCTGGACAAAGACGTGGTCCCCGGATCCAAGGCTTCCCGATTGTAGAGGCCTTCGGGTATCCGTACGACAGCACATCACCCGCTGCTGAGCTCGCTCGCAATCGTAAGTGGTGTCCGTTTGTAAATGGACACTGCGAAAAATACGCTCAATACCGGTATGGATATTGCTCGGTCACTTATGCGGCAAATTGGGATGCAGGGACTGCAAGAACCTATGCCGTATGTGATCACAGGCTGGATGGCGATCCAATAAGGTGGGCCGTCAGGGACCACTTCGGTTCAACAGACGCCACCTTAGTAGCCGAGGTGGCGGCAACGTCCGAACCCAGGCTGAGCCTTGATTATGTAGCCTTTGCAGACTCACTCGCTGCCGAGGGTGGGGTTGACCTAATAGCAATCGAGTCGCAAGCGATTGACCTCAGAGGCGGGGGCGTCGGTCCGGCTTGGCGCGCCTTTGAGGAAGGCGCTCCGGAACAGTGGCGAGAATACTTCAGCGAAGAAGCTAAATCCAAAGGACGACGCGACACAGTTTCCTACGGAATAAATACAGGTAACGTCTATAAAAGGCTCGGGACGCAGGTGGCTGTGAAAGGCGAGTACCTAAGGGAAGTCAACGTCCCGCTCTATGTCGTGGCTCAGCACACAATTCTCACCCAACTCCGTAAGCGCGTAAACTTCCAGCCTGTTGCTACTGGCGAAGACTGGGATATAACCTTTGTCAGCTTTGATTATCTGGAGCCTGTTGAATCTAATGGCCGCCTGCCACTAACCTTCGTTGAAGCGGTTAGGACCACGCTCTCAAATTACCGGGAGGCGTTAACCTCTAGTGGAGTTGCCGGAAGTTTCTTACGAGGAGACCTGATCGAGAAGGTCAAAAGGAAGGCATTGGGCGGCAGTGTCGGGAATACGCAGGTACCGTTTAGCTGACTTTGGCAGGACGAACGTCGCTGTGTGCGCCAGCGCTGCCGCTATCTCTTCGCCAATCGCCTTGACGAGTTGCACAGGTACCGCGTTTCCTACTTGCTCATATTGACTAGTTCTTGTTCCACCGAATACAAATCTATCCGGGAACCCTTGCAGCCGAGCAGCCTCACGAATCGTGAGAGTCCGATCCTGAGTCGGATGTGTGTACTCGCCGGTCTTCGGATCACGGAACCGAGTGATGACCGATCGAGGGATCCCCTCCCACGTCATCCGCCGATATCGCCTTGTGTGATCCTTTCGAAGTGCACGCTGCATTGATGGGGGTAGCAGTTCCCGGGGAAGATCGCGCCAGTCTTGACCGGGAGCCAGCATCCGCAGGCGAGCTAGATTCGACGACGAGAGACTAGCCGCGTAGTGATTGAAGAGTTCCGATTGTAGCCCCGCCCGCATCTCGCGCTGGTACTCTGATGTAGGCGGGCCTACATAGGTATTGACGCATTCTCCGGCAGCTACAGGCGGCAAGTCGCCCAAGGCATCCCGCGTATTCACAAACTCTGCCTCATCGGCAGCGGATACGGGGAGATTCGCCGGCAACTCACCAATCCCCCTTTTGCCTCTGCGTGGCGCAGGAAAGCCAAGCCCTGCCTGTAAGTCGAGATCCTTACGGAAGCCTATGAATACCATTCGTCGGCGCATTTGCGGGGTGCCGTACTGGGCGGCGAGCAGTTCCGCATACTCAACGTCATAGCCGAGCTCTGTGTAGCCTTCTTGGATGTGAGAGAGATAAGCGCCCTTCGCGAGCGTGGCTAGCCCCGGCACGTTTTCAATCACGAGTGCTTTTGGTCGCGCCGCTCGGGCGAGCCGGAACATCTCCCTGAATAGATCGTTACGCGGATCGTGGATCACTCGGCTGCCGATCATGGAGAATCCTTGACAGGGAGGTCCGCCGATCAAGAGATCTAGCTCACCCGAAAGCAAGCCAGTCTGCTCCAAGAGCCAGTCGTCCGGCCAGTTCCGGATATCTCCTACCTGGAAGACGGTGTCAGGCATGTTCGAAGTATGGGTGATGCTGTATTCGGGGTGAACGTCGGACGCCAGTAAGACCTTGTACCCAGCCTTTGCCAAGCCAAGGCTGATGCCGCCGGCGCCGGAGAAGAGGTCTACTGCTGTCAGCACGGCTCTATGATGCCAGACTCAACGAGTTCCGCCTACGCGGTACGTCGTGGTAACGGAAGGTAACCAACGAATCCTGCCTGGTAGTAGTCGAGGTAGTAAGCGCAGCTGGGGCCTCATCTGGAGGCCCCCTGCTGCACCAGCACGAGGCATCGCTCGTCTTGCCGTAAGTTGTTCTGCGACTCGGAGCCCATCGCAAATCATGAGATTAACAGATCGCCGCATGCTGGCGATCTCACTATGAAGTGTAAGTCCCACTGCGAGACGTCGGACCTCAGTGATTGGGGCGGAGCAAATCGTGATGCCTTGCTATGGATGGCAAATGGCTACCTGTCGAGGTCCGGGTATAGTCAACTATCCACGAACATTGCGTACTGAATCGCTATGAGGTCGGAACGCATGATGAAGCGAGTCACTTCGAAAGGAGTGCCATTGCCGTCAGAGGCGACGTGCATGACGACGAGCACCGGTACGCCCGGTTGCGTCTTAATCGCGAGCGCTTCCTCTCGAGTCGGAAAGCGAGTTGTTACCTGCTCCCTGATCCGCGTCGCGCGGTACCCGAGATCCTCGAACCTCTCGAAGATCCCGCCTGGTCCTAGGTCCTTCTTGCTCGCGAGTGGTGATGCATTGGCAATCTTCAGCGGTATATACGTGCGCCCAAGTTGAACGGGTTCCCCGTCGGCATAGTATCGGGTTTCCCGACAGATGACTTGCTCACCTGCTTCTACTAATAACAGTGCAGCTATGTCGATAGGTGCCGGCTGACGGCATACTGCGTGACACTCGATTCGCGCCGCGCGGCCCTGTCTTGCCGCTTCTGCGCGAAAGGGGGACCCGGCTCTATTTCGCATCGATCGTCCGGAGTAGCGGTCAACACCGAGGCGCATGAGCGGCGGTCGGTTCCGTATGAAAGTGTCATAGAGGAGGGTTGCTACCTCTGCCCACTCGGATGCGCTGGCGTGTGCGGGATGTTCGACAGATCCTAACGACGCCGATGTTGGTCGAGGTTTCGCACTACGAAGAGCCGGATCTGATGGAGCCGCGGCGGCTATCGGGACACGCTCCGTCTCCGGCGTATCTGGCCGGATCGTAATCAGGCGTTGGAGCCGGCCGTTAGCATTGAGGCCGCGGTCAAGCGCCTTAGCTACGTGGGGAGTAGGTTGCTTAATCCCGGTCTCGATGTCCCACAATTACGTGTGGGAGTAATGGACCACCTTGGCTAGCTGACGAAATGACAGGCCCTTTTCCTGGCGAAGTTCTCGCATGATTTGGATGAAAGCTGGGTCAACGACAATCACGGCGCACCCTTTCGGGTCGTCATTGGCATGACGTCTTGGGTCGTGGGTTTCGGAACGTGGCGCTGTGTCAGTGCGACGCCGCCGAGGACGAGGAGCATGCCGAGCACCATCGATACGGTGACGGGCTCGGCTACGACCAGGGCGCCGAGGACGACGGCGACCACCGGCAGGAGGTAGGTCGTGGTGGAGGCGAGAGTCGGACCCTCATCGCTGATCAGCCGGTAGTTGAGCACGTAGGCCACGCCCGTGCCCAGCGTGCCGAGGATTAGGAGGCTGACTACCGCGTCAAGGCGCCAGTGCGGCGCAGTGAGCCCGCCCAGTGGCAGCGCCAGGACCATGAGCATGGTTCCGGCCGCGAGTTGTGAGGCGGAGAGCATGATCGGGGGGATGCCCCGGTTGGTGAGGAATCGGCTCATGTAGACGTAGGAGATGCCGTAGCTCGCGGAGGCTGCGAGGATTGCCACCCCTCCCCAACTGGCTATCTCACTGGCCGATTCCCACGGCGTGAAGATGAGCACGGTTCCGACGAAGCCGAGCGCTAATCCCATGCCTCGTGACCAGGTGGCTACGCGGTCTGTGCCAGCGACGAAGGCGAACAGCGCAGTCCATAGAGGCGTGGTGGCGTTGATGACCCCCGCCACGCCGGAATCGACGGTCCGCTCACCGACTCCAAAAAGGGTGTACGGGATCGCGTTGGCGACCAATGCTGCGACGAACAAGTGTGCCCATGTCTTGCGGTCCGCCGGGAACCGTAGCCCTCGGTGGAGTGCTATGGGGACGAGGACGAGTGAGCCGAGAGCGAGACGGACAAGAACGATCTGGACCGGGGAGAAGCCGCGTAGCGCCAGCTTGATCCAGAGAAATCCGGAGCCCCATAGAAGTGCGAGCATCAACAGCCGAACTAGACTGCCGCGACTCATCAGGCACCTTTCGTCAATCCTCGACGGGCATTTCGTAGTCCAGTCCGTTGAGGTCACCGCGCATAACAAATCGGGTGACCTCGAACGCCCTGTGTTGTTCGTCAAAGCTGGTGTGTAGTACCTCGATGACCGGTACACCTGGCGGCATGGTGAGTCCGGTGGATTCGTCGTGGTACGGCATCCTGGCCGAGATCTCTTCCCGGATGCGTGTGATCCGGTAGCCGAGGTCTTCGAACCGCGCGTAGATGCTGCCCTTGCCTAGGGTCCGCTCCGAGGCGAGCGGCGACTCACCGGCGACATCGATGGGGATGTAGGTCACGCCTACCTGTACCGGTTCGTCGTCGGCGAAGTACCAGTTCTCTCGGCGAATGACTGTCGCGGTGTTCGGGTCGAGGCCGAGCCGGTCGGCAACGTCTGCGGGTGGCGTGTCCTGGGTGACGGACCGACACTCGGTCTTCGGCGTCCGGCCCTGTTTGGTGACTTCGATGCGGAACGGCGACAGACCCGTTTCGCTTCGGAGTCGTCGTGAGTAGCGGTTGGCGCCGAGTCGCATGAGGGGTGTCCGGGGGCGGACGAAGACGCCCCGGCCGTGCTGCGCCACGACTAGGCCCTCCCCTTGCAGGATGCTTATCGCTTCCCTGGCGGTGTTGCGGGCCGTCCCGTACTGGGCGGCAAGCTCCCGCTCTGACGGCAGCTTGGCGCCGGACGCCAGCGCGCCCGTCTGGATGTTGGTGCGCAGGTCATCGGCGATGCGTCGGCTCGGTGGGCGCTTGTCTGTGCCGGACTGCTCGTCCATGGTTTGCCTGCCTGGGTCGGTGGTCCCTGCCGCCACCACACTACCGCAACTGGCTCAAGCCAGCTCTTGACAGATGTCCGCCACGCCTCTCAGACTGGCTCAAGCCAGTCAACTGGCTCAAGCCAGTTGCTTTCGCTCCTACAGGCAGGGAGTTCGCGTGCATACCCATCTGTCCGTCGATGACGAGCCCACACCCCAAGACCTGGCCGCGATCGACCGTGAGTGGCCACTGATCGAGGCTGAGTTGGCGCTCCTGGACGCGGAGATCACCGCGCTCAACGCCGTCGGTGGCCCGTCGCCGCTGGATCGGCGCCGGATCCGCCGGGCCGAGCAGCGGGTGATGCGAGAGGCCGCCACCCTGGGCGAGCCGCCGACCGAGGCGCCGCGCGTGTGGAAGGCGGTGGCCTGATGACCACGCCAACCGTGAGCGCCTACCCCCGCGCCGTTGAAGACCTGATCCCCGCCGCTCGCGCCCTGGCCGACAAGCTCGGCCGCGTACCGTCCCGGAACCTGCTGATGCGGGAGCTGCGGGTGGGTTCGCCGAAGGCCACCGCGCTACGGGAAGCCCTCGCCACCGCCGGACTCACCCCCACCGCCCCGCCCACTGCGGCCCCGATCGACACCCCGCCGGTTCCGGCGGTGGACCCGGTTCCGGCCGAGCCGACGACCGAGCCCGAACCGTCACCGACCCCCGCCGAGCCGGTCAACGAGCCGGACGCATCTGCGCCGGTCGCGGTGGCCGGACACCCGGATCCCACGATCACCACCGACCCGGTTCCAGCGGTTCGGAAGCCGATGCGGTCGTGGGTGTTGCTGCTGCTGGCCGCTCCCGCGTTCGTCGCCATCTGGTCCGGGTGGGTCGGACTCGGTGAACTCACCGGGTTCGGGGTGGTTCACCCGCTGCCGGGGATCTGGGACAGCTTCTCCCTGAACACCGCGATCACCCTGCCGGTCGGTGTCGAAGCCTATGCCGCGTACGCGCTGCGGGCGTGGCTGTCCGGTGACGGCGTACCCCGCCGGGCACGCCGGTTCGCGGCCTGGTCGGCGATCGGGTCGCTGCTCCTCGGCGCGGCCGGGCAGGTGGCGTACCACCTGATGAAGTCCGCTGGGGTGACCTCGGCCCCGTGGTGGATCACCACCCTCGTCGCCTGCCTACCCGTCGCGGTGCTTGGCTTGGGCGCTGCTCTGGCCCACCTGCTGCACACCCGCGACGGGTCCTGACTCCGCCCGGCGGCGCGGCCTCTGGCCTCGCAAACCTTCGCCGCGCCGCCGGCCCTGCCATCTGAGATCACCAAACCCCTGATGGAGGAACACCAATCATGACCTCCCCCAACGATGATCGGTTCGACTGGACGGCCGCCGAAGAGGACCTGTCCGCCGATGCCGAGGTCGTCGACCTGGCCGCCCGCCGCCGCAAGCCCACCGAAGGCGTGAAGTCGTTTACGGTCGACCTCGACGACGAAGCCGACGACCAGGAGAACGACACCCCGGCACCGGTCGACCCGCCACACGTACCGGCACCGTCGGCATTCGCGTCGGTGCTGGCAGGCAAGACCGCGACCCGCCGGCCGATCGTCCCCGCGTGGCTACGATCCCGGGTCGAGTTGGCCACGGCTGGCCGGTGGGTGTTCTCGCACTACACCCACGTCAGCCTCTACCACCTCACCCGGTCACCGAAGTACACGCTCCGGCTGGCGTGGCGGGCACCGTTCGGCGTGGCCCGCGTCCTGGGCGCGACCGTCCGATGGGTGTCGGACGCCGAAGGCATCCCGGTCCGGCTGGCCGCTGTCCGCCGCGAGGACGCCGAGCTGTACCTGAAGCTGTCCCGGCAGCGGGATGCGCGGGTGCGGTGGCGCGGCATCGTGGTCACGGCCGTGTTGCTCCTCGGCGTACCGACGGTCGCGGTGTTGATGGCCCTGGCCGGGTCATGGCAACGCTGGGCCATCCTCGCCGGAGCGGTGGCCCTGCTCGGCCTGGCTGGCACCCCGAAGGACAAGCCGCTGCTGGACGTGGCCGCCGTAACCCCACGCGCCCGGAAGCTGTCGGCCGACGTCGTGACCCGGGCGTTCCTGGCCGCCGGCCTGTGCAAGGTCGATGACCCGATCACCTTCCCGATGCCGATCATGCGCGACGGTCCCGGCTGGCGAGCCGTAGTCGACCTGCCGTACACCACCACGGCGGACAAGGCGATCAAGAAGCGGACCGAGCTGGCCGCCGGCCTCGACCTGGACGAGGTCCAGGTGTGGCCGGAGCGGGTACGCGGCACCTCCGGCTCCGCCCGCCGACTGTCCCTGTGGGTGGCGGATGAGGACCCGTACGCAAAGCCGTCCGGGCTGTGGCCGCTGATCGACCGGGGGAGTGTGGACATCTTCGCCCCGTTCCCGTTCGGACAGGACCAGCGCGGACGGCCGATCCCGCTGCTGCTCATGTTCACGTCGCTGCTCGTAGGTGCGATCCCGCGCATGGGCAAGACGTTCGCGGCCCGGCTGCCGGTGCTGGCCGCTGCCCTGGACCCGATCGTGGAACTGCATGTCTACGACGGCAAGGGTGGCCAGGACTGGCGGGCATTCGAGCGAATCGCCCACCGTGCCGGCTACGGCGTCCGGGACGAAACCGTGGAAGCCCTGGTGGAAGACCCTCCGGGCACTGGTCGTCGACATGAACCGGCGCTACGACACCATCTCCACCCTGCCGCCGGACCTGTGCCCAGAGTCGAAGGTGACCCGGGAGATCGCCGCGAAGCGGTCACTCAAGCTGTGGCCGATCCTCGTCGCCATCGACGAGTTCCAGCGCTACTCCGGCCACCCCGTACACGGCGACGAGATCGTGTCACTGCTGACCGAGCTGTGCAAGGTCGGCCCGTCGGTCGGAATCATGATCCTGCTCGCGACCCAGAAGCCGGACGGCAAGGCCGTACCGACCGACCTGCGCGACAACATCGGTACCCGGTTCGCGCTCAAAACCATGACCTGGCAGTCCTCCGAGGCGGTGTTGGGCGCCGGTTCCTACCCTGCCGGCTACGACTCCTCCCGCTTCCAACGCGCCCACAAGGGCGTCGGCATCCTGCTCGGCGCCGACGACTCCGGCGCCGTGGAAGAAGCCGTGACCGTACGGACCAACTTCGCGAAGACCGCGCACGTCGAAACCGTCGTGGCCCGCGCCCTGGCAATGCGGCAGAAGGCGGGCACCCTGACCGGGCACGCCATCGGCCAGGCCCCGGAGCAGGTCACTAGCGCCGGTGACACCCTGCTCGACGACATCCTCACCGTCGTACCGGCCACCGAGCCGAAAGTGTGGTCAGAGACCGTCGTCGCCCGGCTGGCCGAGCTGCGCTCCGACGTCTACGGCGGATGGGAACCCACCCAACTCGCGGCGGCGCTCAAGCCCCACCGCATCCCCGTCGGCCGACAGGTCTGGGGCACCGACCCGACCACCGGCAAAGGCGCCAACCGCAAGGGCATCCACCGCGACGACATTACCAACGCTGTGACCGAACGTAATCGGCGACGCAAGGCCGGATAGTCCTGCGCGGGCCGCTAGGTCTAGCCCCCGACACAGCTAGACCTAGCGGCACCGCTAGCCCTCGATCCGAATCCCTGCCAGGACGCTAGCGATCTAGCGCCCTCAGCCCCACACGCCCGAAAACCGGCCCTGGAGGCACCCGTGGACGCGTCCGCGATCATCGCTAGCCTGCTCTGCCCCATCCTCACCCTCGTAACGCTCGGTTACCTCGGAGTCTGCACCGTCTCCGCGTTCGGAGCATGCCGACGCTGCCACGGTGCCGGCCGAGGACGCACCTACCGGCACTGCAACCGCTGCGACGGCACCGGCCGCCGCATCCGCATCGGCCGGCACCTGTGGAACGAGATCCCCCGCGAACACCGGAACGGCACTCGATGAACCGGCACCTGCCACACACCGACTGGTGTGCCCGTGACCACCGCTGCAGCCTCGGCGAACACCGATCGGCGCCCATCCTGGTCGACCTCCCCGGACACGGCCGCGCCGTCCTCACCCGCGTCCGCACCGACACCGGCCCCGAACACGCCGAGATCCGCGTACGCGTCGCCCTGGCCGCCACCGAACCCGCCGCCCGCCGGCAACTCGCCAGCCTGCTCACCGACCTCCAGCAGGTCGTCACCCGCGCCGCTCTCGCCGGCCGACCACGGCCGCACCGACGCCGCGCAGCCTGACCGCCCGCACCTGAGAAAGGAGACGACCTGGTGACCCGACCACCCGCGCACGACCTGAACGCCGAACAGGCGGTCATCGGCACAGTGCTCATCGCCCCGCCCACCCTGACGGAGCTGACCGCCCTACTCGCCCCGGCTGACTTCTACCGGCCAGTTCACGGCGTCATCTGGGAAGCACTGACCATCATCCACGCCGACGGTCTACCCGCCGATCCGATCACCCTGGCCGCCTACCTCGCCGAAACCGGCAATCTCACCAAGGTCGGCGGAGCCCCGTACCTGCACACCCTGATCCAAGCCGTACCGACCACCGCGAACGCCGGTCACTACGCCCGAATCGTTGCTGACCACGCGCGCCGCCGCCAGGTTGTCAATATCGGTGAACGCCTCACCACCATGGCCACCTCCGGCGCCGAGTTGGCCGACATCATGGCCACCGGCCGCGCCCTGCTCGACGACACCGACACCGGACCAGGATGGGCACCACCGATTCCGCTCGGCGACCGGCGACACCTACCCGCCTTCCCTGCCAATGCCCTGCCCGGATGGGTCGCCGACATGGTGTACGGCGTCGCCGAGTTCACCCAAACCCCGATCGACCTACCCGGCTGTATCGCCCTGGCCGCTCTCTCCACCGCCGCCGGAGGCCGCGCCGAGGTCGAGGTACGCGGCTCATGGCGCGAACCGACAAACCTGTTCACCGTCGTCGTTCTTCCGCCCGGCTCCCGTAAGTCGGCCGTGTTCGCCGCGATGACCTCACCTCTCCTCGCCGCAGAACGGGACCTGGTCGAGCGGACCCGGCCGCAAATCGTGGAAGCCGAGCTGTCCGCCCGGGTCGCCGGTAAGGCAGCGGAGAAGGCCGCGAACGCCGCAGCCAACGCCGACGCGTCCGGCCGTGACACCCTGCTCGCCGACGCCACCGCCGCCGCGATGAACGCCGACGCCATCACTGTTCCCGTCATCCCTCAACTTGTCGCCGATGACGTCACCAGCGAAGAAGCGGCATCGTTGCTGGCCGAGCAGGGCGGGCGCCTAGCCGTCCTGTCCCCGGAGGGCGGCATCTTTGCCACCATTGCCGCCGCTACTCCGGAACCCCCAACCTCGAAGTGTTCCTCAAGGGCCACGCCGGAGACATGCTCCGGGTCAACCGCCGTAGCCGCGCGGCCGAGCACGTCGCACACCCCGCGTTGACGCTCGGCCTCGCCGTGCAGCCCGACGTGCTACGCGACATCGCCGACATGCCTGGCTTCCGGGGCAAGGGACTACTCGCCCGGATCCTGTTCTCCCTGCCGGAGAACACCGTCGGACGACGGAAGATCGGCGCCGACCCGGTACCCGAGCAGGTAGCCACCACCTACGCCACCAACCTCGGCGCCCTGGTGATGACTCTCGCCGAGTGGACCGATCCGGCTGTACTGCCGCTCACTCCCGAGGCCAACGAGCGCGTGTTGGACATCGAACGCACGGTAGAGCCCCGGCTCGGCCCCGGCGGCGCGTGGGCGCAGGTCGTGGACTGGGGCAGCAAGTACACCGGCGCCGTTGTCCGTCTCGCCGGACTCATCCACCTGGCCGAGCACCTACGCGACGGGTGGGGAAGGCCAGTCGATGCCGGCACCATCGACCGGGCTGCCCTGATCGGCGAGTACTTCGCCGCGCACGCCCTGGCCGCGTTCGACGATATGGGCGCCGACACCACCACCCGACATGCCCGTCATGTCCTGACCTGGATCGAACGGACCGCCACCACCGCATTCACCAAGCGGGAGCTGTTCCGCGCCGTCAAGAGCAGCCAGATCCCCACGGTTGCCGACCTTGACCCGGTCCTGTCCGCCCTGGAAATCCACGGCTACCTCCGCCAACTCGACCCACCGCCACGCGCCCGAACCGGTGGCCGTCCGCCCTCGCCGTCGTACCTGGTTCACCCCGACATCCACCGTCCCGCCGCCACCGTCCACGCCATCGGCCAGGCCGACACCCGGCGGACCGCCTGATGCGCCCGACACAACCGACAGAACTGCCACAACCCCGCCACGACCGAGGTTCTGTCGGTTCTGGCAGTTCTGTCAGCCGCCCCACCTGCCCGACTGCCCGAGAGGAAGACCCCTCAGCCATGGCTGCTCTCGAACCGGTGCGTATCGCTCTCTACCGTCCGGCGGATATCGCGAAGCTGCTCGGTTGCTCCGAGTGGTGGATCCGGGAGCAGGCGCGTAGGCGCCGCATCCCGTTCAGTTGGATCGGCGGTAGCTACCGATTCACCGACGACCACCTCACCGAGATCATCCGACTCTTCGAGGTGCGGCCCGCCGACGTCGCCCCATCGCTGTCGGAGCCACCGTCAATCTCTCGGCCGCGCGTAGCCCGCCCGACCCAACAGGGCGTCCGTCTCAGGGCACGAACGCCCCGCCGGGCGCTTGGCGCCGGCCCGCCGTCGTCCACCGCAGCTTGATCCGGCTCGCCGAACCCGCAGCGAAGACGACAACGGAGGAGCGAAACCGTGGGGTACGCGGAGAAGCGCAACGGCTACTGGCGCGGCCGGTACAAGATCGATCGTGGGAAGTACGGCACCGTCGCCGACCCGGCCGGGGTCACGATCCGCTTCCGAACCAAGCGGGAGGCGGAGGCAGCCGCGAACGACGCGGAGGCCAAGGTACGCGGGGGTACCTGGCGTGACCCGGCTGCCGGACGAACCATGTTCGGCGAGTACGCGAGCCGGTGGTACGAGGCTCAAGACCTGGCCGCGTCCACGATGCAGAACTACCGCCGGCACATCGAGGAACACCTACTGCCCGCCTTCGAGCACAAGCCGATTGCCGACATCACGCCGACCGACATCAACACCTGGGAGAAGCGGGAACGGGCCGTGCCCTACGCGGACTCCAGCGTCAAGACCTGGCACGCAACCCTCCATCTCATCCTCGCCGACGCAGTGGAAGAAGGGTTCCGGGAGACCAATCCGGCGACGAAGCGGCGGGGGAGAGGCAAGCGTACGGGCCGCTCCCGTAGCCGTGGCCCGGAGAAGGCGGTCACCAGCGCGACCGGCATCCTGCTCATCGCCGAGCGGGCAGCCCTGCTCTCCGGCCGTGACGACGAGTTCGTCGCGGTGGTGCTCAAGGGCTTTACCGGCATGCGATGGGGTGAAGTCGTCGGGCTTGAGACGGAGTTCGTTCGCCCCGCAAGCGTCCGAGTGGAGTGGCAGCTTTACGAACTGGACACCGGAGACCATCACCGCTGTCCACCGAAGGACGACTCACGGCGGACCATCGATACGCCCGACTGGTTGGCCGCGCTGGTGTCGAGCCACGTCGCCCACAACCGACCGAAGCCGTGCCAATGCCACGGGCGTACGTACGTCTTCCATGGCCACCGGGCCGCCAATGGTGCGGCGCATCGGCCAGGCCCGAAGCTCGTCGACGTTGCCCGCCGTGCCGGGGTGTCGACTGGCACCGTGTCGACCGTCCTGAACCGTCCCGAGGCGGTAGCCGAGCCAACCCGAGCGAAGGTCACGACCGCCATCACTGATCTCGGCTACGTCCGTGGCGGTACGACAGGAGTGCTTGCCGCACACTGGCGCCGCACCGGCTTCGCGACGTGGCTGTTCCATCCGGCCGCAACCGGGTGGTACCCGAGAAAGGCTCCGCATCCGGCGCGGCCGGTGCCGGTCCTGGGCGCACCGTGGCCAGGCGTGCCGGTGCGTGGCCGCAACGCCTCGGAGCGCGCCGACTCGTGTTGGGCGCCCATTGCACCGAGGCTGACGCCGCACGGGCTGAGGCACACCCACAAGACCCTCATGGTCGAGCTGGGCACGCCACCGAAGCTCATGGACGAGCGGATGGGGCACGAGGACGGCTCGGTGCAGGCGCGGTACTCGCACGTCACGCCGGAGATGCGTCAGCGGCTCATGACGGATCTGACCGGCCTTTGGGAGGCTGCCTTAGCGGCCCGCCGGGAACTGGCCACCGGCTCTCCCGTGCCGGTCTTGGACCGCCTGTTGCAGGCCCGGCGGTAGGTGGCTGGGAGACGAATTCCAAGATCTTCTCCCAGATTTCTCCCAAGGCGACCCGGGAGACGAGTCAGGCCCGGTATCACTAGCAGCGATACCGGGCCTGACCTGCACTTACTCTGGTCGGGGTGGCCGGATTCGAACCGACGACCTCTTCGTCCCGAACGAAGCGCGCTACCAAGCTGCGCCACACCCCGAGGCGTGCCGAGCAATAGTAGCCCACCCGCCCCGCCGGGCAAATTCGGTATCCCGCCCGGTGCGTCCCGGCCCGCACCGGCTGCCGAACGGCGGCAGGTCAGCGCGGGATCAGGGTCAACAGCGACGCCTCCGGCCGGCA
This sequence comes from Plantactinospora sp. BB1, assembly GCF_003030385.1. Taxonomy (NCBI): domain Bacteria; kingdom Bacillati; phylum Actinomycetota; class Actinomycetes; order Micromonosporales; family Micromonosporaceae; genus Plantactinospora; species Plantactinospora sp. BB1. Next base: position 1,654,287 of record NZ_CP028159.1, read on the forward strand.
GGCGAACCGTACCGGGGCGGTGGGATGGGTGCCGAGGCCGGCGGAGACGTGCAGCCAGGCGTCCGTCTCGGGCCAGCGGTGCAGCCCCCGGGCCATCGACCGGGGCAGGCCGCAGTTGGTGGTCAGCGCGCCGACCAGCGGGATCCGGACCTGGCCGCCGTGGGTGTGGCCGGCGAGCAGCAGGGTGAAGCCGTCGGCGGCCATCTCGTCGAGTACCCGGGGCTCGGGCGAGTGGGTGACTCCGATGGCGAGGTCGGCCTGCGCCGGTACCGGTCCGGCGACCGAGGCGTAGTCGTCCCGCTCGATGTGCGGGTCGTCGACGCCGACCAGCTCGATCTGCCGGCCGCCGGCCTTGATCGACGTACGGGCGTTGTTCAGATCGTGCCAGCCGGCGCCGACCAGCACCTCCCGCAGATCCTCGGCGGGCAGCTCGACACCCTGCACGTACTCCCGATCCGGCAGCAGGTAGCTGAACGGATTTTTCCAGACCGGTCCCCGGTAGTCGTTGGAGCCGAACACGAAGGCACCGGGGTAGTCGAGCATCGGTTGCAGCGCCCGCAGCGCCCCGGGTACGGCGTCGGGGTGCGCCAGGTTGTCCCCGGTCACCACCACCAGATCCGGGTCGGTCGCGGCCAGCGACGCCACCCAGGCCTGCTTGCGGCGCTGGTCCGGCATCATGTGCAGGTCCGACAGGTGCAGGATGCGCAGCGGCTCGGCGTCGGTGGCGAGCACGGGTACGTCGTACCGGCGCAGCGTGAACAGGTTGCGTTCGACGAGCGAGGCGTACGCCAGGGCGGCACCGCCCGCGACGACGGTACCGGCGGCCAACCGGAATACTGTGCGCTTCTGCATGCCGCTCAGGGTAGTTTGACCGTCCATGGGCACCTTGAAGGACCTCCTGACCACGGACATGCGTACCGCGCTGAAGGCTCGTGACGAGCTGACCACCTCGACGCTGCGGATGGCGTTGGCGGCGATCGGCACCGCCGAGGTCGCCGGCAAGGAGAAGCGGGAACTCTCCGACCCCGAGGTGCTGGCGGTGCTGACCAAGGAAGCCAAGAAGCGCCGGGAGGCGGCTGCCGCCTTCGGCGACGCCGGGCGGGCCGAGCAGGCGGAGCGGGAGCGGGCCGAGGGCGAGGTGCTCGACCGGTACCTGCCGAAGCAGCTCGCCGACGAGGAGCTGGCCGAGCTGGTCGCCGGGGCGCTGGCCGCCGGTGGGTTCACCGAGCGCGGTCAGATGGGCCCGGCGATGAAGGCGGCCCAGGCCGCGGCGGCGGGCCGGGCCGAGGGCGGTCGGGTCGCCGCCGAGGTACGCCGGCAGCTCGGCGCCGGCTGACGGCGAACGCGTGACGGGCGGGCATCCCTGGTGGGGGATGCCCGCCCGTCGTCGTCGTGACGCGTGTCGGCTCAGCGGCGGCCGGGTGGCCGGGGGCCGCCCGGTCCGGCCGGAGCGTTCGCGCCGGACGGGGCCTTGCCGTTGCTGACCTCGATGGTCACCGCCCCACCCTTGATCGTCCGACCCTCGGGGCTGGTGCCGGCGGCGGTGCCGGCGGGGCAGGTCGAGTCCACCTGGCCGCCCAGCTCGGCCTCGAAGCCGGCACCCCTGACCCGGGAGAGAGCGGACTGGACCGGCTGGCACTTGACGTTCGGGATGCTCCGCTGGTCCCCATTGACGATCTTGCCGCCTGGCGGGGTGAACTGGATCGAGGGTTTCCCCTTCATCGCGTCCCGGAGCGTCTGGTAGACGGCGTGGTTGACGCCGCCGGGCTCGTTGTGGCCCATGTTCTGGGTGGTCTCGGCCCAGTCCGGGTCGGCCAGGATGCCGGCGACCGCGAGCTGCTTGGTCATCACGACCAGCGAGGCGGTCTTCTCGCTGTCGGTGGTGCCGCTCTTGCCGGCGACCGGCTTGCCGACGATGCCCCGGACGTTCCCGGCGGTACGCCCCTTGCAGCGCGAGGTGGACGAGTTGTCGCCGACCGGGCAGCGGGCCGCGTCGACGGCCGCCCGCGCGACCTCGGCTTTGATCGTCTGCGAGCACTGCGGGTTGGCGATGTCGAGCTTGTTGCCGTCCTGGTCCCGGATCAACTGCACCGGGATCGGCTTGCAGTACTTGCCGTCGGCGGCGAGCGTGGCGTACGCGTTGGCCAGCTCCAGCGGGGTCGTCTGGGAGACACCGAGGGTGAAGGCGCCCCAGCCGTTCGCCGACTGCTTGGTGGCGGCGAAGTTCGCGTCGTTGCTGGCCCGGAAGGTGATGCCCATCCGCTTAGCCGCGTCGACCACCTTGGCCGCGCCGACCCGCTCCTGGAGCGGCACGAAGTAGGTGTTCACCGACGACCCGAAGGCGCTCCACATGTTGTGCACGCCGGCCATGCTCGCGCTGGCGTTCTGCGGGCAGTACTTGTTGGTCCCCGGACAGGCGGCCGGGGAGTTGTGTTCGACGATGTACTTCGTCTGGGCGACCGGCTTGGCGTTCATGCTCCACTCCAGCGGGTAGCCGTTCTCCAGCGCCGCCACCACCGTGAAGATCTTGAAGGTCGAGCCGGCCTGGTAACCCGTGATGTCACCACCGCCGGTCAGCAGCGGGTTGGTGGTGTTCGGGTACGTACCCCGAATCTTCTTCCGCTTCTTCGCCGGGTTCGTGCTGATCTTGTTCTGCGGGTTGTTCGGGTCGTCGAGCTTGTAATTGCGGTTCACCGCCAGCGCGCGGACCCGCCCGGTGCCGGGCTCGACCGCCGCCACCATCATGGCTTCCTTCTTGCCCGTCTTGACGTTGCGCTCGACGGCCTTCTTGGCCGCGTCCTGCGTCTTGGCGTCGAGGGTGGTGACCACGGTGTAGCCGCCGCTCTTGAGCCGCCGCTCCCGGTCGTACTTGGTGCGGCCGAAGGTCTCCTGATCCATCCACCAGCGGTAGAAGAAGTCGCAGAAGAAGCCCCAGTCGTTCTTGCCGACGTCGACGCAGCCGTTCGGGGTGCGCTTGTCCTTGACCACCAGCCTGACCGCCTTGGCCTTCTCGGCCTCCTCCGCGGTGATCGCCTTGGTCTCGACCATCTGGTCGAGGACCCAGTTGCGCCGCTCGACCGCGGCCGGGTAGCCGGCCTTGGTGGTCGGGTCGTTGTCCGACGGTGCCTTGACCATCCCGGCCAGCATCGCCGCCTCTTCGAGCTTCAGGTTCTTCGGGTGCTTGCCGAAGTACACCTGGCTGGCGGCGAAGATGCCGTACGCGCCGTTGCCGAACGGGGCGATGTTGAGGTAGCCCTCCAGGATCTCGTCCTTGCTCAGGTCCGCGTCGAGTTGCAGGGCGTACCGCATCTCGCGCAGCTTCCGGGCGCTGGTGTCCTCAGTGGCCGCCACGACGTCCTGCGGGTGCGTCGCCGAGTAGGCGATGGTGAGCCGGACGTACTGCATGGTGAGCGTGGAGGCACCCTGGGTGGTGACCCCGGCCTGGTTGTTCGCCACGAACGCCCGGGCGACGCCGTTGACGTCGACGCCGTTGTGCTCGTAGAAGCGCTTGTCCTCGGCGGCGACCAGCGCCTGCCCGACGACCGGTGCGACGTCCTTGAGCGGTACGTCGCGACGGTTCTCGTCGTACATGGTGGCGAGCGGGGTCTTGCCGTCGGAGGCGTAGAGGTAGCTGATCTGCGGCGCCTTCTTGACGGTCAGTTCGGTGGGCAGCTTGTCGAACGTCTCCGCGCCGGCCTTGGCGGCCAGCCCGGACATCGCCACTGCGGGGAACGCGGCCGCGGCAACCACCACGCCGGCCAGCAGCCCACAGATCAGCAGCGACGCGGCGTTGGTGAAGACATTGTGGTCACGCTTCCGCATCCAGGTCACCTCGACAGGGTACGTGAATCGACACAGAGGTCGCGCCCTGCGTACTTTCCCCATTTCCTGCGGGCGCTGGCCTCGTTGTGTTAAACGCACGACCCCTGGTGCGCGGTTGCGGGCTCCTTGCTGCCGAGTCTCCTCCCTCCGGGAAGTCTCCGCAGCGTTTTCGCTGATCGCCGCCGGGTAGTCAGGGCCGGATTGCCGGACGAAGGGCCAGGAAATGTCCGGGTTGACGGATTTGGCTGACAACGTTGCGTAATCAGTTGACTACAGAGCATGATGGTCGAGCGAGAGAAACGCATGTCGTCCGTGGTGCCCGGGGGAGGGCGTCACGGGTGGCCGGGGGGTTATCGCCGGCTGACCGGCTCTGGTCGGTAGCGGGACTGCAAGGGGGGACAGGAGCAGATGGGCATGATCACAGATTGGCCCACGTTGGCGGCGTGTCAGAACGGGGATCCTGACGCGCTGTTCGTGCAGGGCGCCGAACAGAACGTGGCGAAGCGGATTTGCCGCAGCTGCCCGGTGCGGTACGAGTGCCTGGCCGACGCGCTCGACAACCGCATCGAGTTCGGCGTGTGGGGTGGCATGACCGAGCGGGAACGCCGGGCGCTGCTGCGTCGTCACCCGCAGGTGGCGAGCTGGCGCAAGATGTTCGAGGCGGCCTTGAAGAACAAGGACAAGGTCCTGGTCAACGCCGGCTGATCGCGGCACCGATCGTGCGCAGCCCGTCGACGTCGTGTACGTCGGCGGGCTGAGCCGTCACCGCCACCGTCGGTACCGCCGGGAAGGCGTCGGTGAAGACCCGGGCGACCCGCCGCTCCCGCGCCGCCTGCTGACTGAGCGCGGCATGCGCCAACAGGGTCTCCACGGTCGCCTCGTGCCCGCCCAGCTCCACCAGCCGCTCGGCCGCGGCCAGGCTCTCGGCGGCGGTCGGCCGCTCCACGACGGGCCGGTGCACCCGGTTGAGCACCAGGCCGGCCAGCGGCATCCGCTCCTGGCTGAGCCGGCCCGCGAAGTACGCCGCCTCCCGGACCGCGTCCGGCTCCGGGACCGCGACCAGCAGGAACGCCGTCTCCCGTGCCTGGAGCACCCGGTACGTCTGCTCGGCGCGCTGCCGGAAGCCGCCGAACATCGAGTCCAGCGCCGCGACGAAACCGGACAGGTCAGTGAGCAACTGGGCGCCGAGCACCTTCTGCACCACCCGGGAGAACATCCCGAACGAGGCGGTCACCAGGCTGAACATGCTCCGACCACCACTGCGGGCCGGCGCCAGCAGCAGCCGCAGCATCCGCCCGTCCAGAAACCGGGAGAGCCGGGCCGGCGCGTCGAGGAAGTCCAGGGCGGACCGGGACGGCGGGGTGTCGACCACGATCAGGTCCCACTCGCCCCGGGCGTGCAACTGGCCCAGCTTCTCCATCGCCATGTATTCCTGGGTACCGGCGAAGGTGGAACTCATCGCCTGGTAGAACGGGTTGGCGAAGATCTCCGCCGCCTTCGCCGGATCGGTGTGCGCGAGCACCACGTCGTCGAAGGTCCGCTTCATGTCCAGCATCATGGCGTGCAGCTCGCCGCCGCTGGTCTCGACGTCGATCCCCTTGACCTGCCGGGGGGTGTTGTCCAGCTCGTTGAGCCCGAGCGACTGGGCCAGCCGCCGGGCCGGGTCGATGGTCAACACCACCGTACGCCGGCCGTGCCGCTCGGCGGCCCGGAGCGCGAGGGCGGCGGCAGTGGTGGTCTTGCCCACCCCGCCCGAACCGCAGCAGACCACGATCCGCACGCCGGGATCGGCGAGGATCTGGTCGATGTCCAGCTCCGGTGCTGGGTGATCGGGACGCACCAACCGAGCGTATCGGCACAGTGCCGCGCGGGCGGCGTGGTGGCGCTCAGGTGTGAGTCAATCGGCGCTGAGGTGTACGGGCGGGGCCCTGGTTATCGCTCTTTGTCGTGGAAGGGGCCCTTCCCTACACCTCAGCCGGCGGCGAGCAGTGTGTCGGCGATCAGGTCCAGACCGGTGCGGTCCACCCCTTCGGTGAGCAGCGGCAGCTCCACCAGGGGCAGCCCCAGCTCGACCAGGTCGGCCCGGAGCGACTCCTCCAGCTCCCGCCGGATGAGCTGGTCGCGGGCCTCGGCGTGCAGGCCGGCGACGGTCGCCCGGTCGGTCGGCAGGCCGGCGGCGGCCAGCCCCCGGCGCAGCTCGGCCTGGGTCACCCGGCCGGCCAGCAGCGGCGGACGGGTCGCGTTCAGGATCAGCCGCCCGACCGGGATCCGCAGGCTGTTCAGGTCCGCGATCGCGTCGATGGTCTCCTGGACCGGCATCTCCTCCAGCAGCGTGACCACGTGCACGGCGGTCATCGGGGAGCGGAGCAGCGCTGCCACCCCCTCGCTCTGGGTCTTGATCGGGCCGACCTTGGCCAGCCGGGCGGTCTCGGCGGTGACGTTCAGGAACCGGCCGATCCGACCGGTCGGCGGGGCGTCCAGCACGACCGCGTCGTACACCCGGCGCTTGTCGGCCGTCCGGGTGGTCGCCTCCTTGACCTTGCCGGTGAGCAGTACGTCCCGCAGCCCCGGTGCGATCGTGGTGGCGAAGTCGATCGCCCCGAGCTTGCGCAGGGCCCGGCCGGCCGCACCGAGCTTGTAGAACATGTCGAGGTACTCGAGGAGCGCCTCCTCGGAGTCGACGGCCAGGGCGCGCACCTCGCCGCCGCCGCGCGCGGTGGCGATCGACCGCTCCTCGTACGGCAGGGGATCGGTGCCGAAGAGCTGGGCGATGCCCTGCCGACTCTCCACCTCGACCAGCAGGGTACGACGACCGCCGCTGGCCAGCGCCAGGGCCAGCGCGGCGGCGACCGTGGTCTTGCCGGTCCCGCCCTTACCGGTGATCACGTGTAGCCGGGCCGGCCACCGGGCACTCGCCCGGTCGGCGTCCACCCGGTCGCCCGACTCCTCGCCCGCTCGCACCCTCCGAGCCTATCCAGCCCGGAGCCCGAGCAGCCCGCCGGTCAGATCACGTCACAGACCCACCAGCCGGCCTCGCGTACCACCACGAAGGTCAACTGCTGGTCCACCGACCGCTCGTCGCCGGTGGTCATGGTGAGTTCGGTCGACACCAGGGCCCGCGCCTCGGTCTGCTCGTCGACCTTCGGGGTGGCCCAGCGGAACCGTGCGGTGTCGTACCGCCCGGCGGCCTCGGCCACCTCCTCGATCTTCGCGGCGATCTTGTCGCTGTCCCGGGCGGCGGAGCAGACCAGGCCGCTCGCCCGGTCGGCGTCCCGCTCGCTGTAGACCGCCGTCAGGAACTCGTCCACGGCGACGACCGGATCGGCGGCTCCCTCGCCCCGCTCCGCGCCCCGGAGCACCAGGAAGGCGGTGACCCCGCCGAGTACGCAGAGCAGCAGCGTCACGGCCAGCGCGATCGACGCGATGACCAGGCCGCGCCGCTTCTTCGCCGGTACGGCGGGGCCGGCCACCGGATAGCCGGGAGGGGCTGGATGACCGGGTACGCCGGGACCGGGTACGCCGGGACCCGGTACGCCGGGACCGGAACCGAGCTGTTCAGGGTGCTGGCCGCCCGGACCGGGCTGTCCCGGGATCGGCTGCCCCGGTCCGGGCGGCCCGTAACCGGGCGCCGCCGACATGGGCGGCCCGGACATGGGCGGGCCGGACATGGGCGGGCCGGACATGGGCGGGCCGGACATGGGCGGGCCGGACATGGGCGGGCCGGACACGGGTGGCCCGGACATGGGCGGGCCGGAGGTCGGTGGCGGCGGCTCGTATGGCGGTGATCCGGCCGGTGCTGGTGCCGCTGCTGGCGCTGGCGGGACGGCGGTCGGCTGGGTCGGGGTCTCCGGGGAGTCCGGAAGGACCGGGGGCTGCGGGGTGAGTCGTCGGGTGGGGGTCTCCGGCAGGTCCGGGACGGCCGAGGACGCGGGGGAGAGCCGTTGGGTTGGCGGCTCCGGGGCGTCCTCCGGGGCGTCCTCCGGGGCGTCCTCCGGCGCGTCCTCCGGGGCATCGGAATCGGCGGCACTCGCCACCGGCGGCGCGGCCTCGGTCGAAGGGGGCGCCGCGCCCGGCTCGTCGTCGCCGCTCGTCGTCGCCGCCTCGGACGAGGACTCGGCCGGTGTCGAGGGCTCGGCTGGTGTCGAGGGCTCGGCTGGTGTCGAGGGTTCGGCCGGTGTCGAGGGCTCGGCCGGCGGGCGGTCGGATTCGTCGCCGTCGGACGGTTGCCTCATGGTCTCCCCAATCCCCGCAGGGCCCCGATGCGGTGGTCAAGGCGCCGGCCGGCGGGTCGGGAGGGCTGGCATGGTCGGTGGTGTGGCGGCAGAGCTGTGGCGACCCGCCCGGCGAGGGTATCCCGCCCCGCCCAACCGGGGCAGCACGGTACGGGGGCGGGATCGAGCCGCTCCAGCGCACGGATCGGGAGGCGTACGCGTACCGGCGTGGCCGCAGCCCGTAGGCTGTCGCCGACAAGCCCGAGACGAGGAGACCTCTAGCGATGCAGAAGTGGGAGTACGCCACGGTGCCGCTGCTCACGCACGCCACCAAGCAGATTCTCGACAACTGGGGCGAGGACGGCTGGGAACTGGTGGCGGTGATACCCGGCCCGAACCCGGAGCAGCTCGTCGCGTACCTCAAGCGGGCCAAGCCGTGACGGCTGGGCCACACGCCAAGCTTGCCGAGTTGGGCCTCGTACTGCCCGACGTGGTGCCGCCGCTGGCCGCGTACGTGCCGGCCGTCCAGTCCGGCCGCCAGGTGTACGTCTCCGGTCAGTTGCCGTTGCGCGACGGCAAGCTGCTGGCCACCGGCAGGGTCGGTGGTGGGGTGTCGGCCGAGCAGGCGAAGGACCTGGCCGCGCAGTGTGCGCTCAACGCGCTCGCCGCGATCGACGCGCTGGTGGGTCTGGAGAGCGTCGTCAAGATCGTGAAGGTGACCGGTTTCGTGGCCTCCGCCGACGGGTTCACCGGGCAGCCCGGCGTGCTCAACGGCGCCTCGGAACTCTTCGGCACCGTCTTCGGCGAGGCCGGCCGGCACGCCCGTAGCGCCGTCGGGGTCGCCGAACTGCCGCTCGGTGCGCCGGTCGAGGTCGAGGTCATCGTCGAGGTGGCCTGAGCTTCCGGGCACCCCGGGTTTCCGGCCGTCCGGCGGAGCTTCCGCCCGCCCGAGGCACCACTGTGGCGGCGCCGGAAACGGACGCGCAGGCAGTCGACGGACGCGTAGGCAGTCCGGGGACGGCGCAGGCAGTCGAGGGACGCGTAGGCAGTCCGGGGTCGGCGGGAGCCGGACCGTGACGCCGCGGGTGCGCCGCCGGGCGTAGCCGGGGATGCCCCGGGCGGCCCGTCGGACGGGCGACACCGGCAGGTCACGCCGCTGTCGCCCGCGGGTCGTACCATCTCAGCCATGACGGGGCATGTGACCGCGCCGGTGGCGGCGCTGGCCGACCAGCTACCGAGCTGGGCGACGCTGGTCCGTGCCCCCAACCCCGGGCCGATGACCCTGGACGGCACCAACACCTGGGTGCTGGGCGCCCCGGGCGCGGGTGAGGTGGTCGTGATCGACCCGGGCCCGCTCGACGAGGGTCACCTGGCCGCCGTCGCCGCACGCGGGCCGGTCGCCGGGGTGCTGGTCACGCACGGCCACCCGGACCACACCGAGGGGCTTGAGCGGTTTCTGGAGCTGACCGGCGCCGAGCCGGTGACCTTCCGCCGCGCCTGGTCGACGGTCGAGCTGGCCGGGCTGCGGATCCGGCTGCTGGTCACTCCGGGGCACACCGCCGACTCGCTCTGCTTCCTCGTCGAGGGGGGCGATGAGCAGGCCGTCTTCACCGGCGACACCATCCTCGGCCGGGGCACCACGGTCGTCGCGCACCCCGACGGAGATCTCGGGGACTACCTTGCCAGTCTGGAGACGCTGACCGAGTTCGCCGGGGTCCCGGCGCTGCCCGGACACGGCCCGCCGCTGGCCGACTGCGCCGCCGCGGCCCGGTTCTACCTGGCCCACCGGCAGGCCCGGCTCGACCAGGTCCGCACCGCGCGCAGCCAGGGGGCACGCACCGCCGCCGAGGTGGTGGCGATGGTCTACGCGGACGTGGACCGGTCGCTCTGGCCGGCGGCCGAATGGTCCGTTCGGGCCCAGCTCGCCTATCTCGATCACGAGAACCGGGAATCCGGCCCGGGGGCCGGTGGGTTGGAAAGTCCGTGACCTGCCCGGTGTGTGGAACCGTTGCCGTACCCGGTGCGCGGTTCTGCCACAACTGTGGAGTCGCGCTGCCGGCTGCCGCGACCCTTCCGGAAGCGGAGCGCCGGGTGGTAACGGTGCTCTTCGGCGATCTGTCCGATTTTACCTCCTGGTCCGAAGACCTTGATCCAGAGCGGGTCAGCACGGTCACCGACCGGGTTCTCGCCGCGCTCGCCGGTGCGGTCAAGACCTTCGGCGGGCACGTCGACAAGCTCACCGGCGACGGGATCATGGCCGTCTTCGGCGCCCCCGTCGCACACGAGGACGACGCCGAGCGGGCCGTCCGGGCGGCCCTGTCCATGCAGCGGGCCGTGCGCCGGGTGCTCGACGACGAGCAGGGCGGCGGAGCGCCGCTCGGGCTCCGGGTCGGGCTCAACACCGGCGACGTGGTCGCCGGCATCCAGGCGTCCATCGAATACACCGTCATCGGCGACACCGTGAACACCGCCGCCCGGCTGGCCGACGCCGCCGCGATCGGGGCCGTCTACGCCGGTGCCCGGACGGCGGCGGCGACCCGCCGGGTCGCCTCCTGGCGACAGCTCCGGCCGCTGCGGCTCAAGGGCAAGCGGGAGCCGGTCGAGGCGTACGAGCTGCTGGGCCTGCTCGACGCCCCCGGTACCCGGTCCGGGCTCGGTGACGAGGCGCCCTTCGTCGGTCGGGAGACCGAGATCGGCCGGGTCGCCGGTCGGCTCGCCGAGGTCGTCGACCAGGGCCAGCCCCGGGTGCTGCTGATGACCGCCGAGGCGGGGATCGGCAAGTCCCGGTTCGCCGCCGAGGTGGAACGGCTGGCCGCCGGATACGACGTCGGCGCCGGCCGGTACGCGACACACACCGGCGCCCGGGTGCTCTCGGTGAAGTGCGCGGCGTTCGGGGAGCGCCGTCGGCTCGCCCCGCTCGCCGACCTGGTCCGGGCCGCGGTCGGCCTGCCGGACGGCCCGGCCACCGCCGTCACCCGGCCGGTGGTCGAGGAGCGGCTGCGCCGGCTCGGCCAGCGGCTGTCCCGGTACCGGCCCGATCCGCCGCCGGTCGCCGTCGACCTCCTGCTCGCCCTGCTCGGCTACGCCGAGCTGCCGGCGGCGCACGGCACCGTGCCGGCCGGCCCGGCCGAGTGGTCGGCCGGCGACACCGGCCCGGACGCCGACGCGATCCCCGCCGCCGTCGCGGAGCTGCTCAGCGCGCTCGCCGCCGAGAGGCCGCTCGCGGTCATCGTCGACGACCTGCACGACGCCACCCCGGAGACCACCGACGCGCTTGGCGTGACCCTCTCCCGGCTGACCGGGCCGGTGCTGGTGCTGCTGCTCGGCCGCCCCGAACTGGTCCGCACCGCCGGTGCGCTGACCCGGTTGGCCGACGCCGAGGTGCACGCCCTGCCGCCGCTGCGCGGTGCCGACGCCGCCCGGTTGCTGACCGCCTATCTCGGCGGGGGGCGGCTGCCGCAGGCGGACGTGGACCGGCTGCTCGCCACCGCCCAGGGCAACCCCTTCTACCTCGCCGAGCTGGTCACCCTGCTGATGGAGCGGGGTGCGCTGACCACCGTGCTGGGCCGGGCGCCGGCCCGATCCCCCGCCGGTCCGGCCGCCGACCCGGGTGCCGGCTCCGCCGGGCGGACGGCCGCGACCGGCACCGCCGTTCCGGGGCAGCGGCGCAACGGCGGACCGGCCGGTCCGGAGGAGGGCCGGGGAGCCAACCCGGCATCCGGCACGGCGGTGCCGAGTCCGGGGCCCGCCAGCACCGGGGCCAGCGTCATCTGGCGGCTGGCGCCCGGTTCGCTGGGCAGCCGGCTGCTCTCCCGGGACCTCGCCGCCGTGCTGGCGGCCCGGATCGACGCGTTGCCGCCCGACGCCAGGGCGGCACTTCGGGACGCCGCGGTGGTCGGGGACACGGTGCCGGCCGGTGCGCTGGAGGCACTGCGCGAGCGCCGGGCCGGGCGCGACGGGCGGCCGACCGCGGTCCTCGCCGTCGAGCTGGAGCGGGCCGTCGAGGAGCTGCTCCAGCGCCGGATGCTGCACCGCAACCGGGACGGCTACATCTTCGCCACCCCGCTGATGCGGGAGGCCGTCTACGCCGGCATCGGCAAGGCCGACCTCGCCGACCGGCACGCCGCCCTCGCCGAGTGGGCCGCGCCGCCGGACCCGGGCACCGGCCCGGGCGAGCCGGGCCGGACCGGGACCGGGGTCAGCGGGCTGCCGGTCGCCGAACGCGACGCCTTCATCGCCGAGCACGCCGAGCGGGCCAGCGCGCTCGCCGACGTGGTCAGCCTGCGCCCCGACGCGACCGCCCGGAACGTGGCGCCGCTCGGCATGGCCGCGCTGGGCCGCTCCGCCCGCCGGGCACTCGCCGCCGGAGAGCCGGCACAGGCCGTCGAGTACGCCGAGCGGGCCGCCCGGCTCGCCGGAGAGTCGGTACCCGGCGGCGACCGGCTGGTGCACGCCCGCGCCCTGCTCCAGGTGGGGCGGATCGCCGAGGCGCTCGCCTTCGCCGAGAAGATCGGGGCGAACGCCGGGGACGACGTCGCCGTACGGGCCGGGGCACTGCTCGTGGTCGGTCAGGCGTACCAGGCCCTGGGCGACCAGGCGCGGGCGGTGAACTCCTGGCAGGAGGCGTTGCAGGTGGCCACCCGGGCCGATCTGCCGGGGCCGCGCGCCTCGGCGATGCGGCGGCTCGGAATGGCCGACTTCGTCAGCGGCCGGTTGAGCCAGGCCAGCAGCCGGTTCGCCGGGGCCTACCAGGTCAACCTGGATGCCGACGATCCCCGGGGGCAGGCCTGGTCACTCCAGAACCTGGCCTGGGTCACCACCACCCGGGGCGACTTCGCCGGCACCGACGCGGTGCTGGGCAGGGCGGCCCGGCTCTTCGCCCAGATCGACGATCCGGTGGGTCGGGCCTGGCTGCGCGGTACCACCGCGTTCGCCCGGTTGCTCGCCGGCCGGCTCGGTGAGGCCCGCCGGCTGGCCCAGGTCTTCCTGCCCTTCGGCGAGCGGGTCAGCGAGGCGTGGGCGGTGGGCACGCTGCGCGCCGTGGAGGCGTTCGCCGCCGCCGAACTCGGCGAACTCGCCGACGCCGACCGCGAGGCGCGGCGGGCGTACCGGGACTTCGTCGCCGCCTCCGACGACTGGGGCCGGGGCTTCGCCCTGGTCGTACGCGGTGCGGTGGCGCGCGGTGTCGGCGAGCCGGAGCACGCCACCGACCTGCTCACCGACGCGCTCGGGTACGGCCGGCGCACCTCGCACCCGCTGCTGACCGGGCTCGCCGGCACGCTGCGCGGGTTCGTGGCGCTGGACCGGGGCGACGTCGCGGCGGCGGAACGGGACGCCGAGGCGGTGCTGGCGGCGGTGGAGCCGCACAACCCGCTGGCGCCGACCCAGCTCGGTCCCCGGATGCTGCTCGCCGCGAGCCGGCTGGCCGACGGTGACGCGGCGACCGCGGTGAGCCTGCTCGAACCGATCGCGGCGGCCGGTGCGGTGCCGTCGGTGCTGTTCAGCCGCCGCCAGGCCCTGGCCCGGTACGCTTCCGCGCTGCTCGCCGACGGGCAGACAGCGGCCGCGCTCGACTGGGCCCGGCAGGCGGTGGAGGCTCCGGGCGAGGACATCCGCAGTCGGGTGATCGCCGCGCGGGTACTCGCCGAGGCGCTGGCCGGGGCGGGGCAGCCGGCGGAGGCTTTCGAGGTCGCCGAGGAGGCGGTCCGGTTGGCGTACTCGACGCAGCAGACCAGCGAGCGGGCCGGGGCGGAGGAGTTGCGAGACCGGCTGGCCCGGTCGTCGACGGGTACCGCCCCGGAGCGGCTGCTGGTGGTCCGGCAGCGGCTCGCCGGGGAGGTTCCGGCGCCGACGGCGCTCGCCGGGGACACTCCGCCGTAGCGCGGCGGCGGGCCGGACGCGCGGCTGCGAGGGTCGCCGAGCCCGGCAAGGTCGCCGAGTCCGGCAAGGTCGCCGAGTCCGGCAAGGTCGTCGAGTCCGGCAAGGTCGTCGAGTCCGGCAAGGTCGCCGAGTCCGGCAAGGTCGCCGAGCCCGGCCCGGTCGCCGGACCCGGGGAAGGTGGCTCGGCCCCGGTCGTCGTGCCGGCCCGGGCCGTGCGGCCGGTTTCGATTCCATCGATCTCCGGGATACCGTCCGGGCCGGTGAGCCGTTAGCCTAGATCCACTGCCGTCCACAGCGGACCGGCGCCGGCACGGAGGACCGCAGGTGAGGCTGCCCCGCTCGGTCGCAGGCTGGACCATCGCCGTCTTCGGCGGGCTCGCTCTGCTGCTCGGTGCCGTCGGCCTGGTCCGCCCGGAGTGGCTGCTGGCGATGCTCGGCTTCGAGGTGCTCGCCCCGGCCGAGCGGGCCGACGGCGACTACACCGGGACCTTCGTCGCCGCGTCGTCGATGGCCTCGTTCAACATGGGCGTCTACTACCTGCTCGCGGCGTGGACGGAGTGGCGGCCCTTCTTCGGGTTCACGGTGCTGTTCCGGGCGCTGACCTTCACCGTCTTCACCGTCCTGGTGCTGACCGAGGTGGCGCCGGGGCGGTTCCTCGGAGTGGCGCTCTGGGAGGGCCTGGGTGCGGTTGCCACCGCCGCCGGGCTCTGGTACGACCGGCACCACAATGGCAACCAGCCGGTAACAGCCATGGGTGCGGGGGGCTGAACCGGCTCATGTTCCCGGTATTTTCGACTCTGTGACCGACACCCCGCCAGGCGCGCTGCCGCTGCCCGTCGTGCCCGGTCTGACGGATTTGCAGGTGTTTGCCCGGGGCGGCTACGCCACCGTCTACCGGGCCACCCAGCAGTCCGTGGGGCGCGAGGTCGCGGTGAAGGTCGAGAACCGCACGCTGGACAGCGAGCGGGACCAGCGCCGTTTCCTCCGCGAGGCACGGGCCGCCGGCCGGATGTCCTCCCATCCGCACGTGGTGGACCTCTTCGACGCCGGGGTCACCGAGGACCAGCACCCATACCTGATCATGGAACTCTGCGACGGGTCGTACGCCGAGCGGATGCGTACCTCGCCGTTGAGTCCGGTCGAGGCCCGCGACGTCGGCGTGAAGATCGCCGACGCGCTCGCCGACGCGCACCAGCTCGGGGTGCTGCACCGGGACGTCAAGCCGGCCAACATCCTCTACTCCCGGTTCAACGAGCCGGCGCTCGCCGACTTCGGGCTGGCCGTACTCGCCGAGGCCCGGGACTCGGCGATCACCCTGGAGGTGCTGACCCCGGCGTACGCGCCACCGGAGATGTTCCGGCACAGCCCGCCGTCGCCCGCCGTCGACGTGTACGCACTCTGCGCCACCCTCTACGCGGTGATGCACGGCAAGCCGCCGCGCTGGCAGGCCGACCGCAATCCCGGACTGCTCACCCTGCTGGAACTCTTCACCGAGCCGATCCCCGAGCTGCCGGGCGTACCGAGCCGACTGCTCGACCTGCTCCGCTACGGGATGGCCAACGACCCGGCCGACCGGCCCAGCGCCGAGCAGTTGCGGGACCTGCTCGCCGCCGTACCCCTGGATCCGCCGACCGTGGCGACGACGCCGAACCCGACCGTGGTGGCCGCCGTGCCGGTGTCGGGGATCCCGGTCTCCGGGATTCCGGTCTCCGGCGGATCCTGGCCGATCGGAGACCCGGCCGCCAGCAGCGGCGCGGCACCGGCGGGCTCCGGGACGACGTCGGGTCCCGCCGGTACGCCCTCACCCCGCACACCCACCTCGGGCGCGCCGGTCTCCGGCGCACCGGTCTCGGGCGTCCCCGTCTCGGGTGTGCCGGTCTCCGGCGTGCCGGTGTCGGGCGTCCCCGTCTCCGGGGCGCCGACCTCGGGCGGTGCCCCGCCCAGCGTCTATCTCTCAAGGTCGTACACGCCGCCACCACCCCGGTCCGGCTCCGCCCCGCCGGAGGTGGACGGAGAGCCCACCGTCTCCCGGCCGAGCCGCCGCAAGCGGCGCTACTGGATCTTCGGCGGACTCGGCGTGCTGGCCCTGCTCGCCAGCATCGCCGGCGGCTCCTGGTTCGTCGCCACCCGAGCCCTGCCGGGCCCGTCGCCGAGCGGGCGGGCGGTGGCGACGACCGCCGCTCCGACCGCCAGCCGGCCGCCGCTCGGCACCGGTGCGCTGCCCGGCTGCCAGTTGCCGCTGCCCGAGGCCGCCCGCTGCCCGGTCGAGCTGGAGTGCTTCGGCCCGGTCCGGCTCCGGGGGACCGCCGCGGAGGCCCCCGAGACCTCCTGCGCCGGCCGGCACACCTGGGAGTCCTATGCCGAGGGTGACCTGCCGCTCGGGCTGGACCCGGCCGACCACGCGGCGGTGAAGGACGACACCACCGTCCGCCAGGTCTGCAACGCCACGATATTCCGGCGCACCACCACCCTGATCGACGTCGCACCGTGGCGGTTCGAGGTGCTTCCGCCGCCGGCCGGCGGGACCGGGCGGACCTTCCGCTGCCTGGCCGGCAAGGGCGTCGACCGGCTCACCGGGCCCACCCTCACGGCGAGCTGACCTCCGCGTGGTGTCGAGCACCGAAGTGGACATTGACCGCTACGCTCGGCGATAGCATCCCCCCTCTTCCAGACCGGGGTCCGCCGATGACCGAGACATCTCCCAGGGGCCGGGTACGCCTCCTCGGCACGACCATGGCGGTCGTGCTCACCCTGCTGCTCGCCGCCGGAGCGGGCTGCGACAGCCGGCGCGGTCCCGAGCCGCCCTCCGTGCAGGAAAAGCTCAAGCAGTCGCACATCCACGGCCAGAGCAAGCTGCGGATCGGGGTCGCCACCTACGAACCACTGATGGGCGTACTGGACGACACCGGCAAGTACATCGGATTCGACATCGACATCGCCCGCTACATCGCGGCGTCGCTCGGCTACGCCGGGGACGAGCGGATTGAGTTCGTCCACCTCGCCACCGAGGACCGGATCCCCGCGCTACAGAGCGGGCAGGTCGACATGGTGGTCTCCAGCTTCTCCATCACCGAGGAACGCCAGAAGCTGGTCAGCTTCGCCGGGCCGTACTTCGTCACCACCCAGGAGGTGATGATCCCGGTCGCGATGAAGAACCGGATCCGCACGATCGAGGACCTGCGTACCCCCGGCTTCCGGATCTGTGTCGGCGGCGGCTCGACCACCGAGGCCGAACTGGAGAAACACGAGATCAAGGCGCTGGTGGTCAAGAACGTCCGGGACTGTGTCGACGGGATCATCGACGGCAGGTACGACGCGGTGAGTTCCGACGAGACGATCCTCGCCGGGTTCCGCTCGCACCATCCGGGCAGGTTCGAGGTCGTCGACATGCCGTTCGGCACCAGCGAACAGCTCGGCATCGGGGTGCCGATCAGCGATCCCGCGCTCCGCGACCTGGTCGCCTTCTTCCTACAGAAGAGCTACCAGCAGGGGCGGGACGGCCGGACCAGTCCGTGGCTCAGCGCGTACCACCGGAACCTGGGGCCGTGGCTCGGCGCCGACCGTCAACAGCCGCCGCCGCTGAACGTCCCGGACCTGGTCGACTTCGACGAGAAGGCGCCGGTGTGACCCTCGCCGAGCGGGATCGGAGCGCCCCGGCGCCCGGCGCGCCGGCACCGGGCTGGCCGTCCGCCGCCGACGCCGCCGAGCGGAGGTCCCGGGCCAGCCAGTCCTTCTGGACGCTGGTCGTCGGGGTGCCGGCGATCTTCTCGGTACTCCGGCTCGGCGTCGAGGCCGGTGGCGAGTTGCAGACCACCCTGCTGCTCGTCGCCAACGTGAACCCGGTGAACCTGGCCGCCGCGCTGGTCACCACCGCCGCCCGGCTGGTCTCGGCCGGGCTGGTCGCGGTCTTCGCGATCGGCGCCGTGCTGCTGGCCAGCGCCGAGGCGAACCCGGGGCACCGGATCGGCCGGCACCCGCCGCTCTTCGCCCGCTGGCGGGCGATCACCCCGCCGTGGGTGGTGATCGCCAGCTTCGCCGTCGCGCTCGCCACCTGGCCGATCCTCTACCTGCCGCTGCTGCTGCCGGCGTTCGCGGCCGCGTTCCAGCTCAGCCCGGCCCGGCTCGACGAGCGCCGGATCCCCCGGCTGCTGCTCCTCGCCGCGCTGCTGGCCGGGTACGCGGTGCTGATGCTGCCGACCCTGGGCGACGCGTGGCGGCAGCGGGAACTGTTCGCGACACTCGTGATCGCCGCCCCGCCGCTGCTCGCCCTGCTCGTCACCGGGCCCGTACCGGTGGCGGTGGTGCGACCGCTCGCCATGACGGTGCAGGTGGCGGTGCTGGTGATGCTCTGCTGGGCGGCGCTGCCGGTGATCACCACACCGGTGCTGCCGCTGACCGTCACCACGGTCCGGACCGTCGACGACGGCACCGGCGCCACCCCGGCCGCCCCCGAGGCCGGGCCGGCGGCACCCGATCCGGCGGCCGGCGAGGTCGAGCGGATCCGGGGACACGTGATCACGGTGGACGACGTCAGCATGGTGATCCTCCAGGAGCGGGGCGGCGTCCGGTACGTGCCGACCGGCGGGGTCGAGGCGCAGGTGCTCTGCCCGACCGAGGAGGAGTTGCCCCGCTACCGGCTGCGGATCCACGGCTTCCACGTCGAGGACTCGCTGCTGGAGGGGATGGGTCGGCGGGTACGCCCGGTGCACCGGATCGACGCGGAGTGCCGTACGGCCACCCCGGCGTTCTGAGGCCGCTCCCGCAGGCGCTCAGTAGCTCTTCGGCTGGCCGAGGACCCGCTGGGCGACGAAGTTGAGGATCATCTCCCGGCTGACCGGGGCGATCCGGCCGGCCCGTACCGCACCGAGCAGGGTGGCCACCCCGTAGTCGGTGGTCATCCCGTTCCCGCCGTGCACCTGGATGGCGGTGTCCACGGCCAGCGCCGCCGCCTCCGCCGAGGCGTACTTGGCGAGGTTCGCGGCGACGCCGGCCTCGACGTCCCGCCCGGCGTCGTAGAGGGCGGCGGCCTTGGCGATCATCAACCGGGCCAGTTCCACCTGGACGGCGGCGTGCGCCAACGGGTGCGAGACGCCCTGGTGGGCGCCGACGGGCCGGCCCCAGACCCGGCGGGTCGCGGTGTAGGTGGAGGCGCGCTCGATCGCGTACCGGCCGGTTCCGGCGCTCATCGCGGCGACCGTGATCCGTTCGGGGTTGAGCCCGGCGAAGAGCGCCGGCAGCCCGGCGTCCAGCCCGTCCCGGTCGCCCGGCTCGGCCGAGCCGCCGACCAGGGCGTCGGCGGGCAGCCGTACGTCGTCGAGGTAGAGCAGCCACTGGTTCTCCGGGGAGACGATCTCCATATCCAGCTTGGACCTGGTCAGCCCGGGGGCGTCGGTCGGGACGAGGAAGAGCGCCGGCCGGAGCCGCTCGTCGGGCCCGCCGGCACCGCCGCTCTCCGGGGCGGGTACCCGGGCGACGACCAGGACGTACGGCGCCTCGTCCACGCCGGAGATGAAGCACTTCCGGCCGGAGAGGACCCACTCCGCACCGTCCCGACGGGCGACGGTGCCGAGCCGGTGGAAGTTCGAGCCCGCCTCCGGTTCGGTGATCGCGAAGGCGATCTTCAGCGACCCGTCGGCGAGTCCGGGCAGGAAGGTCCGGCGCTGCGCCTCGGTGCCGTGCCGGCCGATCACCGTACCGGCGATGGCCGGCGAGACGACCAGGAGCAGCAGCGGGCAGCCGGCCGCCGCCAGTTCCTCGCAGACGATGGCCAGTTCGGTGATGCCGCCGCCACCGCCGCCGTACTCGGTGGGGATGTTCACCCCGAGGTAGCCGAGCCGGCCGGCCTCGTCCCAGAGTTCGGTGGTGTGCTCGCCGGCCTTCGCCTTGGCGACGAAGTAGTCGTGGCCGTAACGCTTCCCGAGCGCCTGGACGGCCGCACGGAGCTGCCGCTGCTCGGGGGTGGGGTCGAAGTCCATGCGGGATGCCTTCCGACGAGGGGACCGGGGTCCGACGGGGACCGGGCGGATGGGTGGAGGCGGACTATTCCGGGGTGACCACGGCGAGTACCGCACCGGTCTCCACCTGGGCACCGGCGCCGACCGGCAGCTCGGCCACCACCCCGGCGCCGGGGGCGGTGACCGGATGTTCGAGCTTCATCGCCTCCAGCACGAGCAGCGGTGCACCGGCGGCGACCCGCTGCCCGGCGGTCACCAGTACCCGGCTGACCGTGCCGGGCATCGGCGCCAGCAGTGAGCCCTCGGCCAGCTCGGGGGTGGGCTCGGCGAACCGGGGCAGCTCGGTCAGCGCGACCGAACCGTCCGGACCGTCCACGAAGGACGTTTCGCCGACCCGGTGTACGGCGAACGCCTGCCGCACCCCGTCGACCGCCAGCACGGTGCGGGACGGCTCGGCGGCGAGCAGCACCACCTCCGGCTGCCCGCTCGGCTCGGGCTGCCGGCTCGGCTCGGGCTGTCCGCTCGGCTCGGGTTGACTGCTCGGTTCGCGCTGGCTGCTCGGCTCGGGCTGTCGGTTCGGGGTGGTGCCGGCGGGTCGGGTCGTCCAGGCGACCAGGGCGCCGGAGCGGTCCAGCCGGTAGTCGACCTCGACCGGGCCGGTCGGGCCGGCGTACCCGATGGTCTGTGCCGAGGTGGGGACGTTGCGCCAGCCGGAGGGCAGCGTGCCGAGCACCGGTGCGGCGGCCCGGCGTTCGGCGGCCCCGGCCAGCGCGGCGGCCAGCCCGGCCAGCCCGACCCGGTCCGGCGGCAGCAGCGGGGTGAAGACCTCCGGATGCCGGTCGAGGAAACCGGTGTCGATCTCACCGGCCCGGAACTCCGCCGAGCGGAGCACCCGGACCAGCAGGTCCCGGTTGGTGGTCACGCCGTGCAGTTCCGCCCGGCGCAGCGCGGCGGCGAGGGCCCGGACCGCCTCGTCCCGGGTCGGCGCCCAGGCGATCAGCTTGGCGACCATCGAGTCGTAGTGCACCCCGACCACCGAGCCGTCCCGCACCCCGGAGTCGAGCCGCAGTCCGGAGTCGCGGCGCAGGCCGAAACCGCGCCCCGGGCCGGTACCGAACTCGGCGGTCACCCCCGGCACCGCGAACCGGTGCAGCGTCCCGGTGGCCGGCAGCCAGTCGGCGGCCGGGTCCTCGGCGCAGAGGCGTACCTCGATGGCGTGCCCGGTGACCGGCGGGGCGGCGGCCGGCAGCCGGCCGCCCTCGGCGACCAGCAGTTGCAGCCGGACCAGGTCGATGCCGGTGACGCACTCGGTGACCGCGTGCTCGACCTGGAGCCGGGTGTTCATCTCCAGGAAGTGGAACTCGCCGGCCGGGGTGAGCAGGAACTCGACGGTACCCACCCCGAGATAGTCGACGGCCCGGACGGCGGCCACCGCCGCGTCCTCCAGCCCGGCCCGCAGTTCCGGGGTGACCGCGACCGAGGGTGTCTCCTCGACGATCTTCTGGTGCCGGCGCTGGATCGAGCACTCGCGCTCGCCGAGGCAGAGCACGGTGCCGTGCGCGTCGGCGACGACCTGCACCTCGACGTGCCGGGCGCGCTCGACGTACGGCTCGACGAAGACCGTACCGTCGCCGAACGCGGCGGCGGCCTCCCGGCGGGCCGCCTCGATCGCCCCGGCGAGGTCCGCCGGGTCACGGACGATCCGCATCCCGCGCCCACCGCCGCCGGCCGCCGCCTTGACCAGTACCGGAAACGCCTCGACCTGGTCGGCGGCGGTGTACGTCGGCAGCATCGGCACGCCCGCGTCGGCGAGCAGCGCCTTCGCCTCGGTCTTGTCACCCATCGCCGCGATCGCCTTGGCGGGCGGGCCGACCCAGGTCAGTCCGGCGTCGCCGACCGCGCCCGCGAAGCCGGCGTGCTCGGCGAGGAAGCCGTAACCGGGGTGCACCGCGTCCGCCCCGGTCCGCCGCGCCGCCTCGACCAGCCGGTCGACCCGGAGGTACGTCTCGACCGGCGCGGCACCCGGCAGCCGGACCGCGACGTCGGCCTCGGCGACGTACGGCGCGTCGGCGTCCGGGTCGGAGTGCACGGCGACCGTCTCGATGCCGAGGGACCGGCAGGTGGCGAAGATCCGCCGGGCGATCTCGCCCCGGTTGGCCACCAGCAGTCTGCGGATCATCCGCCGCTCCTCCTTGTCGTCGACGCGCATGGCTCAGAGCCGGAAGACGCCGAAGGTGTCGGCGCCGCGAACCGGTCCGTTGTGGACCGCCGAGAGGCAGAGCCCGAGGACGGTACGGGTGTCCCGGGGATCGATGACGCCGTCGTCGTAGAGCCGGCCGGAGAGGTACAGCGCGGCCGACTCCGTCTCGATCTGCTGCTCGACCATGGCCCGCATGGCGGCGTCGGAGTCCTCGTCGTACGGCCGGCCCCTGGCCTGAGCCGCCTGCCGGGCCACGATCGAGAGCACCCCGGCGAGCTGGGTCGGGCCCATCACCGCCGACTTGGCGTTCGGCCAGGTGAAGAGGAACCTCGGCTCGTACGCCCGCCCGCACATGCCGTAGTTGCCCGCCCCGTACGACGCGCCGAGGTTGACCGTCAGGTGCGGCACGGTCGAGTTCGACACCGCGTTGATCATGAGTGCGCCGTGCTTGATGATGCCGCGCTGCTCGTACTCGGTGCCGACCATGTAGCCGGTGGTGTTCTGTAAAAACAGCAGCGGGACGTCGGCGGCGTTGGCGAGCTGGATGAACTGGGCCGCCTTCTGCGCCTCCTCGGAGAAGAGCACGCCCTGCACGTTCGCCAGTACGCCGACCGGATAGCCGTGCAACTCGCCCCAGCCGGTGGCCAGGGCGCGGCCGTAGGCCGGCTTGAACTCGTCGAACTCCGAGCCGTCCAGGACCCGGGCCAGCACCTCGCGCGGGTCGAACGGCACCCGCAGGTCACCGTTGGGGATGCCGAGCAGCTCCTCGGGGTCGTACCTCGGCGGCTCGGGTCGGGCGGTGCGGGGCGGCGGGCCGTGTTTGCGCCACGCGAGCCGGCGTACGCACTGCCGGGCCAGCCGCAGCCCGTCCCGCTCGTCGGCGGCGACGAAGTCGGCCAGTCCGGAGGTACCGGCGTGCATGGCGGCGCCGCCCAGCGACTCGTCGTCGGCCTCCTCGCCGGTCGCCATCTTCACCAGTGGCGGCCCGGCCAGGAAGACCTTCGCCCGGCCGCGCACCATGATGGTGAAGTCGGACATCCCCGGCACGTACGCCCCGCCCGCCGTCGCGGTGCCGAACACGACCGAGACGGTCGGGATCCGGGCCGCCGAGAGCCGGGTCAGGTCCCGGAAGACCTGACCGCCGGGGATGAAGATCTCCGCCTGGCTGGGCAGATCGGCGCCACCCGACTCGACAAGGTTGATCATCGGAAGCCGGTTCGCCAACGCGATCTCGCCGGCCCGCCGGGTCTTGCGCAGCGTGTGGGGGTTGACCGCGCCGCCGCGTACCGTCGGGTCGTTGGCGACGACGACGCACTCGACGCCCTCGACCACGCCGATCCCGGTGACCACGCCGGCACCGGTCGGGAAGTCGGTGCCCCAGGCGGCGACCGGGGAGAGTTCCAGGAACGGCGCGTCCCGGTCGAGCAGCAGCTCGATCCGTTCCCGGGCGAGGAGTTTGCCCCGCTCGTGGTGCCGGGCCACGTACCGCTCGCCGCCGCCGCCCCGGGCGGCGTCCAGCGCACCTTCCAGCTCCGCCAGCCGGTCCAGCATCGCGGCCCGGTTCTCCTGGTACGCCGCAGCCGCCGGGTCGACGGCCGTCCGCAACACGGTCACGACCGGTTCCTCCTGTCCACGCCCTCAGATTCCCAGGCCCTTGGCGATGATCTCGTTCATGATCTCCGTGGTGCCGCCGCCGATGCCCAGGATCCGGGCGTCCCGGTAGTGCCGCTCCACCTCGGCGTCGCGCAGGTAGCCGTGCCCGCCGTGCAGTTGGACGGCCTGGTCGACCACCCGGTCGCAGGCCGAGACGGCGGCGTTCTTGGCCATCGCCACCTCGGCCGGCACCGGCTCGCCGGCCGCCACCCGGTCGGCGACCTGCCGGACGTACGCCCGGGCCGCCGCCGTCCGGGTGGCCATCTCGGCGAGCCGGTGCCGGACGACCTGCCGCCCGATCAGCGGACCGCCGAAGGTGTGCCGGTCCCGGCACCAGGCCACGGTGAGGTCGAGGCAGCGCTGCGCGGTGGCGTACGCCTGGGTGGCCAGGGAGAGCCGTTCGGTGCCGAACTGGCGCATGATGGCGGCGAAGCCGGCGTTCTCGACGCCGATCAGGTTTCCGGCCGGGACCCGGACGTCGACGAAGGAGAGGGTGGCCGTGTCGGAGCAGTGCCAGCCGAGCTTCTCCAGCCGCCGGTCGACGGTGCAGCCCGGTGCGTCCGTGTCGATCACCAGCAGGGAGATGCCGGCCGCACCCGGTGCACCGGTCCGGACGGCGGTGGTGACGAAGTCGGCCCGTACCCCGCTGGTGACGAAGGTCTTCGTGCCGTTGACCAGGTAGTCGGCGCCGTCCCGCCGGGCGGTGGTGCGCAGCGCCGCCACGTCCGAGCCGCCGTCCGGCTCGGTCACCGCGAGCGCCCCGATCCGCGCCCCGGCGAGGGTGGGCCGGACGTACCGGTCGACCAGCGCGGCGGCTGTCCCCGGTTCGGAGCCGGGTCCGGAGCCGGGTTCGGGTCCGGGGTGGCCGTCCCGCTGCCAGGCGGCGACGATGTGCGGCAGGGCGATGCCGTGGGTGAAGAGCGCGGCGACCAGCCCGGAAGAGCCACCGGCCAGGATCACTTCCTCGGTGACCAGCAGGCTGTCCCGCAGGTCGCCGCCGCTGCCGCCGACCGCCTCGGGAAAGCCGAGCCCGAGCAGTCCCAGCTCGGCGGCGGTGCCGTGCAGCGCCCGGGGCACCTCGCCGGCCCGCTCCCAGCCGTCCAGGTGGGGCAGCACGTCGCGCGTGACGAACCGTCGGGTCAGCTCGCGGAGCTGCCGCCGCTCCAGCGTCTCCGGCTCGGTCATCCCGGCTCCCCGACCGCCGGCTCGCCGGGCGGGGCGGTCGGCCCGTCGAGCAGCTCGACCGGCAGGTCGACGAGGCGGGCACGCAGCAACTCACCGAGCGCCTTGGCCTGCGGGTCGAACCGGGTCGAGCCGGCCGCCCCCGCGCCGAGCAGCCCGGTGAGCACGAAGTTGACCGCCCGCAGCCGTGGCAGCTCGTATCGGCGTACCGGCAGTGCGGCGGTCTCGGGCAGCAGGGTGCGCAGCCGTTCGACGGTCAGCCAGCCGAGCATCCACCGGTGCCCGGCGGCCGACCGGGCCCAGACTCCGAGGTTGGCGTCGCCGCCCTTGTCACCCGAGCGAGCCCCGAGCACCAGCCCCAACGGCGCCCGCCGGGTCGGGCCACCCCCGCCCGGCACCTGCCCACCCGACCCACGGACCGGCTCCTGGTCGCGCCCTGCGGTGCCCGGTTGCTCGTGGTGCGCTGCGGTGACCGTCGGAGGGGGGATCTCGATCCGCTCGCCGGAGGGGAGCACGGCGACCTGCCGTATCAGCTCCTGGGCCACCTCCTCGGCGGCGAACACCCCGTACGGGCTGGCGTCGCCGGGCGGGGTGGTCAGGGTGCAACCGGGGTAGGAGGCCAGGGCCAGTTCGACGGCGGCGGCCGAGAAGGCCCGCCCGGCCCGCTTCGGGTCACCGTCGCTCAGGTGTACGTGCAGCAGCGCGCTCGCCGTCTCGGTGTCGACCGCGTCCACATGGTCGGTACGGGCGAGCGTGAACTCCAGCCCCTCGGCGCCGACCGCGTCGGTGAGCTGTTCCCGGACCAGTGCCGCCTTCGCCTCGATATCCAGTCCACAGAGGACGAAGGTCATCGAGTTGCGGAAGCCGCCCAGCCGGGTGACCCCGACCTTGAGGGTGGGCGGTGGAGGCGTGCCACGGGCCCCGCTGACGCGTACCCGGTCGGGTCCGGCGTCGGTCAGGGTGACCGAGTCGAGCCGGGTCACCACGTCCGGGCCGAGATAGTCGGGTCCGGCGATCTCGTAGAGCAGTTGGGCGGTGACGGTCTCCCGGGTCACCGCGCCGCCGGTGTCAGGATGCTTGGTGAGCACCGCCGAGCCGTCCCGATGCAACTCGGCGAGGGGGAAGCCGGGGCGGCGTCCGCCGTCCGGCAGCTCGGTGAAGAAGCTGAAGTTCCCACCGCTGACCTGGGCACCGCACTCCAGCAGGTGGCCTGCCACGGTCGCCCCGGCGAGCGGGTCGAGATCGGCCCGGGTCCAGCCGAAGTGGGCGATCCCCGGCCCGACCGTCAGCGAGGCGTCGCTGACCCGCCCGGTGACCACCACGTCCGCCCCGGCATCGAGACAGGCGGCGATGCCGAACGCCCCCAGGTACGCGTTCGCGGTCAGCGCGCCCGGCCGGTCCAGCGCGTCGCCGTCGACGTACCCGATCCGGGCCGGCAGCCCGAGCCGGTCGGCGAGGGTCCGCAGCGCGGCGGCCAGCCCGGCCGGATGCAGGCCGCCGGCGTTCGTCACGATCCGCACGCCCCGGTCCAGCGCGGTGCCGAGGCAGGGTTCGAGCTGCCGGAGGAAGGTCCGGGCGTAGCCGAGTTCGGGGTCGCGCCGCCGGTCACGGCCGAGGATCAGCATGGTCAGCTCGGCCAGGTAGTCGCCGGTCAGCACGTCGAGGTCGCCGCCGTCGAGCATCTCCCGCCAGGCGCTCGACCGGTCGCCGTAGAACCCGGAGGCGTTGCCGATCCGCAGCACCTCCGGGCTGCCGCCGATCATGACACTCCGGCCGGCTCGTCGCGTTCACCTGATCCGCGGTGGTCGGCGGGCCGGCGGCCGGGGCCGGGCGGGCCGGCGAAGACCTGGGCGATGCCGAGCCACTCGGTGGCGACCGGTCCGACCGCCACCAGGGCGAGATCGGCGTGGTGCCGTCGCTGGGTGACCAGCAGGCAGAAGTCCAGTGCCGGCCCGGAAACCCGGTCCGCCGCGTCGGCCGGCCCGAAGTGCCAGGGCTCGCCGTCGGGGCCGGTCAGCTCGACGCGTACGGGCGCCTCGGGGATCGGGCGGCCGTGCGTGGCGAAGGCGTGTCCGACGGTACGGGCGCCGAGGTAGGCGACGTGCCGGAGTCGGGCGGTCGGCGTACGGGTGATGCCGAGGGTGTCGGCGATGTCCTCGCCGTGCGCCCAGGTTTCCATGATCCGGGCGGTGGCCATCGAGGTGGCCGACATCCGGGTGCCGTACCAGGGCATCTTCGTCCCGGCCGGTACGTCGCGCAGCGCCCGGTCCAGTGCCGACCGGCCGGCCCGCCAGCGCTGCAGCAGTTCGGGTACGGGCGCCAGGAACTCCGCCGCGCCCCGGTCGATGAAGCCGGATGGATCGTTCGCCGCGTGCCGGATCGACTCGGCGAACGCGTCGACGTCGGTGGCGGCCAGTGTGGCGACGTGGTCGGTCCAGGCGAGGTGGGCGATCTGGTGCGCGACGGTCCAGCCCGGCGCGGGGGTGGGCCGGGCCCAGTCCGCCTCGGGCAGCCTCACCACCAGCGTCTCCAGTGCCGCCGACTCGGCGGCCAGGTCCGTCAGCAGGCTGTCGAGATCGACCATGCGCGGGCTCCTTGCCAGGTGGTGTGGGTCAGTGGTGTGCGGTGGCGACGATCGAGGCGAGTTGGCGTTTCCAGATGCCGAGCAGGGCGGCGCGTCGGGTCGAGTCGTCGGAGAGCAGGTTGGCCACCCCGAGCCCTCGGAGCAGGTCGAGGGTTGCCTGGATCGCCTCGCGTACCCCCGGTTGCCGCTCGTCGGCCCCGAGCAGGTCGACGGTGAGCCGGTGCATCTCCCGGCCGACCCGGGCCTCCAGCGGCACCAGCGCGTCCCGCAACTCCGGATCGGTCCGGCCGGCGACCCAGAGTTCGAGGGCGGCGACGAAGAGCGGGCCGGTGAACGCGCTGGCCAGCATGTCGATGACCCGGTCGAACCGCTCGGGACCGGCCGGCAGGTCGGCCGCCTCGGTGCGGATCTCCGCCGCCCGGCGCTCGGCGAGGTGCTCGACAGCGGCCATCACCAGCGTGCTCTTGGTGGGGTAGTGGTGCAGTTGAGCGCCCCGGGAGACGCCGGCCCGGGCCGCCACCACCGTGGTGGTGGTGCCGGACCAGCCCCGCTCGACCAGACACTCCACAGTGGCCTCCAGCACCCGGGCCTGGGTGGCCCGGCTGCGCTCCCGCTGGGGGGTACGGGTCGGTGTGGTGGGCACGGGGACAGCCTGCTCCGTCAGAAACAAACAGTCAAGACTGCTTGTTTTTCGTCGCTGGTTCGTCGAATCCACTTTGTACACTCGGCGCACCGAGTCGAAGCGTCGTGGCAACCAGGAGTTGGTTGACGGCGTTTTGCGGTGAAAAGTACCCTATTTTTGCTTCGCGTACGCGAGGCGTTCGCACGCTCCCGGAAGGTAGGTCAGCAGCATGTTCGACGACCTCGTAGAAGAGATTCAGGAAGATCTCGACGAGCTGGAGGACGCCTTGGAGGACGTCGGCCTCGACGTCGAAATCGACGGCAACTAACCCTGCTCAAGAACTCGGCGATCTTGGCGAGTTATGGCGCGTAGCGAACCATAAGTCGCCAAGAATCTTGGCGCGGCTGATGTAGCCGCGGCGCCGACTACGGCGCGCCGGGCTGGAAGGAGCCGGGGCCGGGGCGGGGTGGCGGCACGGATCGGCCCCGCACCAGCCAGGCTTGGCGATGCGGGGCCGAGGGCGTACGCGGGGGTCAGACCCGGGCGCGGCGGGCCAGGCGTTCCGGGTCGAGGATGATGATGCTCTTGCCGTCCAGCCGCAGCCAGCCCCGCGAGGCGAAGTCGGCCAGCGCCTTGTTGACGGTCTCCCGGGAGGCGCCGACGAGCTGGGCGATCTCCTCCTGGGTCAGGTCGTGGGTTACCCGGAGTACGCCGCCGTCCCGGGTGCCGAACCGGCCCGCCATCTGGAGCAGGTTCTTCGCCACCCGGCCGGGCACGTCGGTGAAGATCAGGTCGGCCAGGTTGTCGTTCGTCCGGCGCAGCCTGCGGGCGAGTACCCGGAGCAACTGCTCGGCGATCTCCGGCCGGTTGTTCAGCCACGGCCGCAGCGCCTGCTTGCGCAGCCGGGCGAGCCGGGTGTCGATCACGGCGGTGGCGGTCGCCGTACGCGGACCGGGGTCGAAGAGCGAAAGCTCGCCGACCATGTCGGACGGGCCCATCACGGCGATCAGGTTCTGCCGGCCGTCAGCGGCCCGGCGACCGACCTTGATCTTGCCGCTCAGGACGATGTAAAGGCTGTCGCCCGGTTCGCCCTCGTTGAAGACGATCTCGCCCTTTCGGACCTCGAGCGTCTCCATGTCCTTCGCGAGTGCCTCGGCAGCCTCGGGGTCCACGCCCTGGAAGATCCCGCTCCGAGCCAACACCTCGTCCATCGCGCACCTCCGCCCACGCGAGCCGCCCGCGGCCGGGTTCCGGCCGGTGATCGGCGCGCCCGCCAAGTCTAGGCGCATGTGAAGAGTAATCGGAGGAGCACCCCTGGAATCTTGATCCGGTGCCGGTACCCGTAACCCCGGATGACCCGGGGGTACGCCCGGTTTGACGCCTGCCGTGTCCGCCCGGGCGAGTCTCCGGCCCCCCACCGGGCCCAGGTCGTCATCGCCGGACGGTCACCTGGACACCAGGGGCGTTATCGGTCCTTGGTAACGCCCCTGGTGTCCAGGTCGATGGTGAGGCGCCTGTCGGGCCCGACCGCGAACCAGGGAGGTCGGGGCCGGACCGTAGGGTCGGGCGGTGCTGCGCGAACTGGAGCTGACCTACCGGGTCGAGGAGGGGCGGGAGGCTCCGCTGCTGGTCTGGCGGCTCGACCGGCCCGCGCTGGCGATCAGCTCCGGCCCGCTCGGTGGCGGGATCGGGGTACGGCACTGGGTGGTCAACGCGACCGTGCCGATGTCGTACCGCCGGGACGACCCGGACGCCCACCTCGGTGAGCTGGCCGAGCGGCTCGGCCTGCGCGGACCCGGGGTCGGACTGCTCACCGGCGTCGACGTCGCGGAGGTGGTGACCGCCGACGACCACGGTGTCCGGATCTGGGCCACCGTCGGTCTCGGTGCCCCGATC
This sequence comes from Plantactinospora sp. BB1, assembly GCF_003030385.1. Taxonomy (NCBI): domain Bacteria; kingdom Bacillati; phylum Actinomycetota; class Actinomycetes; order Micromonosporales; family Micromonosporaceae; genus Plantactinospora; species Plantactinospora sp. BB1. The sequence continues at coordinate 1,684,291 of NZ_CP028159.1, forward strand.
TGGGCCGCAGACGTCTCGGCGCCGCCACCCGAATCCGCCACCGCGCCCGATCCCCGCGCGACGGTGCACCCTGCCGGCCCGGCGGGTCCCGGCAGCACGGCGGTGCGGCACGTCGGCACGGTCAACATCGTCGCGCTGCTGCCGGAGCGCCTCGGCGACGCCGCCCTGGTCAACGCCGTCGCGACGATCACCGAGGCGAAGGCGCAGGCGCTGCGCGAGCTGGGCCTGCCCGCCACCGGTACCGCCACCGACGCGGTGACCGTGCTCTGCCCGCCGGACGGCCCCGCCGAACCGTACGGGGGTCCACGGTCGCGCTGGGGTGCCCCGCTGGCCCGCGCCGCCTGCCGGGCGGTACGTGAGGGCGGGGCCCGACCGACCGTCCCCTGGTCACAGCGGTGAACGCCGCCGCGCCCGGGTCGGCCAGGTGACGCCGCCGCTGTAACCGGCGTGACGGTAGCCGGCGACGGTAGCCGGCGCGCCGGCCGGCCGTGGATGCGCGACGCGCCGGCCGTGGATGCGCGACGCGCCGGTCGTGGATGCGTGACGGGCCGGTCACGGGTGGTCGGGGCCGGCGGTGGAGTCGGCCGTTCGGGGGAGCACGGACGCGCGGCGGGAGAACATCGGCCGGTCGACGGTCGCTCCCGTTGCCCGATCCCGGTACTGTCACCGGGCGATGTACGACACCGAGCCGACCACACCCAAGTCCCGCCGGGCGCCCCGCAGCGCCGGCCGGACCGCCCTCGTCGTGACCGCGGTCCTCGCCGTGCTCCTCGGTACCGGGGTGGCGGCGGTGGCCGCGTTCAACATGTTCGGCGGCGACGATCAGGCCGGGCCGCAGGCCGGGCCGAGCGCCGCCGGTTCGGCCTCGGCCGCCCCGTCGCCGACCGGTGAACCGGCACCCAAGGTCATCTCCATGTCCGCCACCGGGGACATCGTGATGGGCAACGCCCCGGGGCGGCTGCCGGCCAATGGTGGCAAGGGCTTCTTCAACTCGGTCAAGAAGGCGCTCGCCGCCGACCTGGTGATGGGCAACCTCGAGGAGCCGCTGACCGACGACACCGGTACCTCCAAGTGCGGCGCCAACTCCACCCGCTGTCACCAGTTCCGGGCTCCGCCGTCGTACGCCGGGCACCTCAAGGAGGCCGGCTTCGAGCTGCTCAACCAGGCCAACAACCACGGGTACGACTACGGCAAGGCCGGTTACGAGAACACCCAGGAGGCCCTGGAGAAGTACGGCCTCCAGCACACCGGCGCGCCCAACCAGATCACCGTGGTCGACGTCGAGGGTGTCAAGGTGGCGGTGGCCGGCTTCTCGTCGTACGCCTGGTCGAACAGCCTGACCAACATCAGCTCGGCGAAGAAGGTGATCCAGAAGGCCGCCACCATGGCGGACCTGGTCGTCGTGCAGGTGCACATGGGCGGCGAGGGCTCGGAGAAGACCCGGGTCCGTCCCGGCACGGAGATGTTCCTCGGCGAGAACCGGGGCGACCCGATCAAGTTTTCGCACTCGATGATCGACGCGGGTGCCGACCTGGTCGTCGGGCACGGGCCGCACGTGATGCGGGCGCTGGAGTTCTACAAGGGCCGGCTGATCGCGTACAGCCTCGGCAACTTCGCCGGTGGCGAGGGGACGCTCAGCAACAACGGCCGGCTCGGCTGGGGAGCGGTGCTCAAGGTCTCGCTGACCGCCGAGGGCGAGTGGGCGGGCGGGCAGCTCGTCTCGACGTACATGAACGGCGCGGGCAGGCCGACGATGGACTCGCAGCGGCGCGCCGCCGGTCTCGTCCGGGACCTGTGCAGGTCCGACTTCCCGAAGACGGGCGCCCGGGTGGCTCCGGACGGCAAGATCACGCCGCCGGCCGCCGCGAGCTGAGGCGCGGCGCTGGGCCCTGAGGCCGGGCGGCAAGGAGCCTGAGGCGAGCGGGACCGCGTGCCGGTCCGGCGCGAGCCGGGGCGGCGGGATGCCGGGGCGGCGGGATGCCGGGGCGGCGGGATGCCGAGGCGGCCGGCCCTCGGGGCGGGGCTTTCCCAGGGTTCGGCCGGGGCGGGCTCCCCCGGGTCGATGTCGGCGCCGCGACGTAGGCTGGCCGGCGTGAGTGCCACTGACGACTCCGCGCAGACCGGAGTCGGAGTCGCGCCCGGCGAGGCGACCCGGGCGATCCGGACGGCGCGGCCGACCCGCCGTACCGTCGAATCAGAGCTGGGCCGCAAGCGGCGGGCCCGGCGGATCGGCCGGGTGCTGACCGAGACGCATCCCGACGCCCACTGCGAGCTCAACCACCAGGGTCCGCTGCAACTGGCGGTGGCGACCATCCTCTCCGCGCAATGCACCGACCAGCGGGTCAACGAGGTGACGCCGAAGCTGTTCGCTCGCTATCCGACGGCGGCCGACTACGCCGGGGCGGACCGGGCCGAGCTGGAGGAGATGATCCGGCCCACCGGGTTCTTCCGGAACAAGACCAATTCTCTGATCAACCTCGGTCGCCAGCTCGTCGAGCGGTACGACGGCCAGGTGCCCCACCGGATCGAAGACCTGGTGACCCTGCCCGGGATCGGCCGCAAGACCGCCAACGTCATCCTCGGCAACGCCTTCGGGGTGCCCGGGATAACCGTCGACACCCATTTCGACCGGTTGATGCACCGCTGGGAGCTGACCACCGAAACCGACCCGGTCAAGATCGAGCACGCCGTCGGCGCGCTCTACGAGCGGCGCGACTGGACCATGCTCTCGCACCGGGTGATCTTCCACGGCCGGCGGGTCTGCCACGCCCGCAAGCCGGCCTGCGGTGCCTGCACCCTGGCCCGGCTCTGCCCCTCCTACGGACTCGGCCCGACCGACCCGGCCGCCGCCGCGAAACTGCTCAAGGGTCCCCGGGCCCGGGAGCTGGCGGTGCAGGCCGGGGTCGATCCCGACCTGGTGCCGGCGACCGCCGCCGCCGGCGACACCCCGTGAAGCGGCTGACACTCGGCGGGCCGCTGCTGGCACTGCTGCTGCTCGGCACCGCCTGCACCGGCCGGAACGCGGAGCCGGAGACCGGACCGGCGCCGGTCGGGCAGAGCGCCACGACGACCGCCTTCACCGACTGCGCCGCGCTGACCACCCCGGCCGGCACATCCGGCACAACCAACGCCTCGCCCGGCACGTCCGGCACCCCGGCCAACACAACCAGCACCCCGGCGAGCACGCCCGGCGCGACAGCGGCAGCGGGACGGTCGTTGCCGGCGCTGGAGCTGCCCTGCTTCGTCGGGGCCGGCGAGGTCGCCGTGGCCGAGCTGCGCGGGCCGGCCGTACTCAACCTCTGGGCCTCGTGGTGCGCGCCGTGCCGCAAGGAGCTGCCCGCGTTCCAGCGGCTCGCCGACCGGGCCGGCGACCGGCTCCGGGTGGTCGGGGTGAACAGCGGGGACTCGCGCCCCGCCGCCCAGTCGATCGGCGAGGACTTCGGGCTGGAGTTTCCCAACCTCTACGACCGGGACAAGAAGCTGCTGACCGGGCTGGGCGGTCGGGCGGTACTGCCGGTCACGCTCTTCGTGGACGCCGAGGGGCGGATCCGGCACCGGGACGAGACGGGCGCCCTCGACGACGCCGAGCTGGCCACGCTCGTCCGGCGGCACCTGGGGGTGGCGGTGCCGTCGTGACCGAGCACGAACTTCCGGCCTGGTGCGAGCCGCTGCTCACCCGGGTCCGGTCGGCCCGCACCGAGGACTTCACCCGGGTACGCACCCCGGCCAACGGAGGGCGGGACAGTGCCGTACTGGTGCTCCTCGGCGAGCAGCCCGAGCACGGGCTCGACGTACTGATCCTGCAACGGGCCGCGACCCTGCGTACCCATGCCGGGCAGCCGGCCTTTCCCGGCGGGGCGTGCGATCCGGAGGACGAGGACGCGGCGGCGACCGCCCTGCGGGAGGCGCACGAGGAGGTCGGCCTCGATCCGACCAGCGTCACCGTGCTGGCGCAACTGCCCCGGCTGTGGATTCCGGTCAGCGACTTCGTCGTCACCCCGGTACTCGCCTGGTGGCACCGGCCCCATCCGGTGCACTCGCGGGAGCCGGCCGAGGTGGCGCACGTCGCCCGGCTGCCGATCGCCGAACTCGTCGACCCGGCCAACCGGGTCCGGGTACGCCATCCGAGCGGCTGGATCGGGCCGGCCTTCCAGTCCCGGGGCATGCTGGTCTGGGGGTTCACCGCAGGGGTGCTCGCCACGCTGTTGGAGATGGCCGGCTGGGCGCGACCCTGGCCGCAGGACCGGATTCTCGACCTGCCGCCGACGAGCCCGCCGCCGGGTTCCGCGCCCGGCATCGTGGAGGCCGACGAGGCCGACGAAGCCGACGAGCTGACCCGGCCGACGACACCCTCCTGACCCGGGAAACCGACGAGGCGAGCCGTGCGGGGGTGGTGCGGGGCGCCTGCGGCGGGGAGTGGTGCCAGGCACCGATTCGGCGGTAAGCGTCGGTGGCCCAGGCCATTCCCAGTTCTCCCCCGTACCCTGAACGGGTGTCGGTGGTGGATGTCGTTCTGATCCTGCTCATGTTGCTGTTCGCGATCAGCGGCTACCGGCAGGGATTCGTCATCGGTCTGCTCTCCTTCACCGGCTTCTTCGGCGGCGCACTGATCGGGTTGCAGGTCGGTCCGCTGCTCGCGGAGCAGTTCACCAGCAACTCGACCCGGGTCGTGGTCGCGCTGGCCTCGATCTTCGGCCTGGCGGTGCTCGGCCAGGCGCTCGCCGGCTGGCTCGGCTCACACCTGCGGCACGCCATCACCAGCCAGGCCGGCCGGACGGCCGACGACGTCGGCGGGGCGGTGGTCTCGCTGCTCGCCGTACTCCTGGTGGCCTGGCTGGTGGCCGTACCGCTGGCCTCCTCCTCGCTGCCAGGGCTGGCCAGCGCGGTCCGCAACAGCGCGCTGCTGACCGTGGTGGACCGGGTACTGCCGCCGGAGGCGCAGGCGCTGTCCCGGGCGCTGCGGGACACCGTCGACACCAACGGCTTCCCGGACGTCTTCGGCGGGCTGGCCCCGACCCGGTCCCGCGAGGTGGCCTCGCCCGACCCGGCGCTGGCCGGCTCGCAGGTGGTGGTGAACGGGCGGCGTTCGGTGGTGAAGGTGCTCGGCAACGCGCCCAGCTGCTCCCGCCGGATCGAGGGCTCCGGTTTCGTCTACGCCGAGAACCGGGTGATGACCAACGCGCACGTGGTGGCCGGCACCCGGACCGTCCAGGTCGAGGTGGCCGGTGAGCGGCACAGCGCCCGGGTGGTCGTCTACGACCCGGACCGCGACCTGGCGGTGCTCTACGTACCGGAGCTGTCCGCCCCGGTGATGCGGTTCGCCACCGGTGAGGCGGCGATCGAGGACGATGCCATCGTGCTCGGGTTCCCGCTGGACGGGCCCTACAACGCGCAGCCGGCGCGGATCCGTGACGTCGGCGAGATCGCCGGTCCGGACATCTACGAGTCGGGCCGGGTCAACCGGGAGATCTACACGATCCGGGGGCTGGTCCGCAGCGGCAACTCCGGTGGCCCACTGGTCGCCCCGGACGGTCAGGTGCTCGGGGTGATCTTCGCGGCGGCAGCCGACGACCCGAACACCGGCTTCGCGGTGACGGCCGACGAGGCCCGCTCCACCGCCAGCACCGGCCTGGAACGGACCAGGGTCACCAACACCGGCGCCTGCACCTGACCGGTGACCGGGCTCCCTAACCGGTAACAGGCTCCTGACCCGGTAGCAGGCTCCTCAACCGGTAACAGGCTCCTGAACCGGTCACGGGCTCGCGGTCGAGGAGGCCGCTGTCAGGGGTGGTCGCGGGGGAAGCGGCGCCGGGCCACCAGCACCGCACCGGCGACGACCACCAGGAAGAGCAGCCCGGCACCGCTCCACAGCCCGGGTGACGGGTCGTCGACCTGGTTTCCCGCCGCCTGGGCGGTCCAGTCGGCGGAACGGCCGGAGGCGGCGGTACCGACGCTCTCCGCGCCGTCGCCGGGCGGCGGGGTCGCGGACTCCTGACCGGGCGCGGAGCCGAAGCCGGCGACGCCGGGCGGCGCCGCGCCGTCGTCCAGCGGATTGCTCCGTACGCTCGACACCTCGCCGTTCAACGCGGCGACCGGGTCGACGACACCGAAGCCGAACCGGTCGTCCCGGCCGGAGGGGCCGACGTCCCGGGCGGTGTTGATCAGCCGGTTGACCACGTCACCGGCGGACATCTTCGGCCAGTGTGACCGGACCAGGGCCGCCGCCGCGGCCACCAGCGGCGCGGCGAAGCTGGTGCCCTGGACCCGCCAGAAGCCGCCCGGCCGGGCGCCGGTGAGGCCGGTGGCCGGGGCGGAGAGCACCGTCTCGGCGCCGGTGATCGAGCCCGACCAGAGCGCGTCGCTCTCACGTTCCAGGCCGGCCACGGCGACCACGCCCGGCTCGCGGGCCGGATACCAGACGCGTTTGCCGGCGGACGAGCCGAGGTTGCCGGTGCAGGCGACGACGACCACGTCCCGGGCGAAGGCGTAGTCGAGGGCGGCGGCGAGTGCGGGGCTTTCCCCGGTGCCGCCCAGCGACAGGTTCACCACCTGGGCGCCGTTGTCGACCGCCCACCGGACGCCCTTCGCCACGATCAGCGCGTCGTCGTAGCGGTTCTCCTCGTCGAGCACCCGGACCGGCAGGATCTTGGCCTTGGGGGCGAGCCCGGCGACGCCCCGGGTGTCGTCGTTACGGCCGGCGATCAGCGCGGCGACCGTGGTGCCGTGCCCCACCGGGTCGGTCTGGCCGTTGCCGCTCCCGTCGACCAGGTCGATGCCGGGCAGCACCTGTCCGGCGAGGTCGGCGTGTGAGGCGTCCACTCCGGAGTCGACCACCGCCACCGTGACGCCCTTGCCGGCGGCGACCTTCCAGATGGCCTTGGCGTTGAACTCGTCCAACTGCCACTGCTCGTCGCGTACCGCGTCGGCCAGCACGGGCAGGCTGAGCGGCGGCGCCGGCACGGCGGCCGTCGCCGGTGCCGGACGCGGACCGAACAGCGATCCGGCGATCCCGGCCGTGGCGAGCAGCGCCACTCCGGCGACCCGGGCGACAGCACGTTCGGGTATCTGCGGCAGCCTGGTCACAGCATGGTCATTTCACCCCGGGGGACACATGATGCACGGAGGTTACCCCGTTTCACCCCTGTCGCGTGGTGAAACTTTGCAACCGATCTGAGATCCACTGTCCACCGCCCCGAGACCGAGGGCCCGGCCACCCGGGTGATCGGGTCGGCCGGGCCCTCGGGCTCGACGAAGGGTCAGGTCGACGGAAGGTAGGCCAGCTGCACCAGCCGGATCCCTTCCTTCCGGGTGACCAGCCGGCCCCGGCCGGGCGGCATCGGGCCGGGGCGTACCGAGCCGATCAGGGCGCCCTCGTCCTTGCTGCCGGACATCACCAGACCGGGGGAGGAGAGTTCCCGGAGCCGCTGGATGATCGGCTCGTAGAGCGACCGGGAGGCGCCACCCGAACGCCGGGTCAGCACCAGGTGCAGACCGACGTCCCGGGCCTGGGGCAGGTATTCCACCAGCGGCAGCAGCGGGTTGTTCGGGCCGGTGGCGACCAGGTCGTAGTCGTCGACGAGGACGAACAGCTCCGGCCCGGTCCACCAGGAGCGGTCCCGCAACTGCTGCGGGGTGACGTCCGGGCCGGGCAGCCGGCGCTGCATGTAACCGGCGACCGACTCGATCAGCTCGCTGGTCGCCTGGGCGGCGGTGCCGTACCCGATCAGGTGGTCGGACTGGATCACACCGAGCAGGCTGCGCCGGAAGTCGACCAGGATGATCCGGGCCTGCTCCGGGGTGTACCGGCTGGTGATCGAGGTGGCCAGCGCCCGCAGGAAGGACGACTTGCCGCACTCGGCGTCGCCGAAGAGCAGGAAGTGCGGCTCGGAGGCGAAGTCGATCGACACCTGCTGGAGGTCGGCCTCGGAGATGCCGATCGGCAGCCGCAGGCCGGCCGCACCGGCGACGTCCAGGTCGGCGTAGGGCAGCACCGGCGGAAGCAGCCGGACCCGGGGGGCGGGTGCGCCGCTCCAGTTGCCGGCGACCGCCTTGACCAGTGCCTGGGTCTGCCCGCCGCCGAGGCTGGACAGCTCCGGCAGCACGGTCAGGAAGTGCAGGCTCTCGGCGGTGATGCCGCGACCCGGCGTCTTCTCCGGCACGTTCACCGCCGCCTTGCGGGAGACGATCGAGTCGGTCGGGTCACCGAGCCGCAACTCCAGCCGGGAGCCGAAGAGGTCGCGGATCGCCGGCCGGAAGTCCATCCAGCGCGGCGCCGCCGCGACCACGTGCACGCCGTACGAGAGGCCACGGGTGGCGATGTCGGTGACCAGGGGTTCCAGGTCGTCGTACTCGCCGCGCAGGGTCGGCCAGCCGTCGATGACCAGGAAGACGTCACCGAACGGGTCCGCGCCGACCCCGACGCCGCCGGCCGAGGCGCGCCGCTTCCGGTACGCCGGCATCGACTCCACGCCCAGCTCGGCGAAGCGCTGCTCGCGCTCGTTGAGCAGGGTGGAGATCTCGCCGACGGTACGGCGTACCGCCGCCGCCTCGGACCGGCCGGCGACCCCGCCGACGTGCGGCAGGTCGCGGAGCGCGGCGAGCGAGCCACCACCGAAGTCGAGGCAGTAGACCTGCACCTCGGCCGGGGTGTGGGTGAGCGCCAGCCCGCAGATCATGGTGCGCAGCAGGCTCGACTTGCCGGACTGCGGACCGCCGGCCACCGCGACGTGCCCGGCGCCGCCCTCCAGGGAGAGCCAGAGCAGGTCACGGCGCTGCTCGAACGGCTTGTCGATCATCGCCACCGGCACCTGGAGCGCGCCGTGCAGTTCGGGGTTGCCGAAGGTGAGCCCGCGCGCCGGGTCGGTGATCACCGGCCCGAGGATCTCGTCCAGCGCCGGGGCCTGGGAGAGCGGCGGCAGCCAGACCTGGTGGGCCGGCGGGCCCTGGCCGACCAGCCGGGAGACCATCACGTCGAGCAGGCTCTGCGCCGCCGGGTCCTCCGGGGCCGGCTTCGGGGCGGCCTGCACCACCGGCTTCGGTACCGGCACGAAGTGCGTCGAGTACGACAGCAGCCGGGGACCCGTGTAGCCCTGCGCGCCCGGCCCGCCCGCGGTGGCCTTCTGGTACGGCCCGGAGACGTACGCCGCCTTGAACCGGACCAGTGGCTCGGTGCCGAACTTCAGGTAGCCGTGCCCGGGTGCCCGAGGCAGCTCGTACGCGTCCGGCACGCCGAGCACCGCCCGGGACTCCAGCGCGGAGAAGGTCCGCAGACCGATCCGGTACGACAGGTGCGTGTCCAGCCCGCGCAGCCGTCCCTCCTCCAGCCGCTGCGAGGCGAGCAGCAGGTGCACCCCGAGCGACCGGCCCAGCCGGCCGATCTGCACGAAGAGGTCGATGAAGTCGGGCTTGGCGCTGAGCAGCTCGGAGAACTCGTCACAGATGATCAGCAGCGAGGGGAGCGGTGCCAGCGCCGCACCGCCGGAGCGGGCCTTGTCGTAGTCCTTCAGGTTGGCGTAGTTGCCGGCCTTGCGGAGCAACTCCTGCCGGCGGATCATCTCGCCGTTGATGGCGTCGACCATCCGGTCGACCAGCGGTAGCTCGTCGGCGAGGTTGGTGATCACGGCGGCGGTGTGCGGCAGCCGGTCCAGCGAGGCGAAGGTCGCGCCACCCTTGAAGTCGACCAGGACGAAGTTGAGCGCCTCGGACGAGTGCGTCGCCGCCAGGCCGAGCACGAGGGTACGCAGCAGCTCGGACTTGCCGGAACCGGTGGCGCCGATGAGCAGGCCGTGCGGGCCCATACCGTCCTGTGCGGACTCCTTGAGGTCGAGGTCGACCACGCCGCCGTCGCCGCCGACGCCGATCGGCACCCGCAGCTTGTCCCGGTTGGGCCGGGGCGCCCAGCCCTGCACGGTGCTGAAGTTCTCCGGGTCGCCGACCCCGAGCAGCTCGCCCAGGGTCATCTCCTTGACCAGGGAGTCGTCCGAGGAGCCCTTCTGGGCGGCGGCGAGCCGCAGCGGGGCGAGCCGGCGGGCCACCGCCTCGGCCTCCTCGACGCTGAGCCGGTCGGGGGTGCCGACCTCGGCCTGCCCGTCCATCGAGTAGGTGTTCAGCCGGCCGCCGTCGGTCTCCAGCACCAGCATGGCCCGGTCCAGCAGCCGGGGCGGCGGGCTGTCCAGGTCGACGATGGTCACCGCGTCGATGCCGCTGTCCCCGGCCAGGTAGCCGGCGCCGCTCAGGTCGCCGCCGTCGAGCACGATCACCACGTGCGGGCCGTCGGTCGCCGGGCCGGAGAGGCTGAACCGGGACCGGTTGCCGACCACGTCGTCGATGAGCTTCTCCAGCTCGACCGCGGAACTCGCCACCAGGCGTACCGGGCCGAGCGCGTCCACGGCGGTCGGGTGGTGGGCGTGCGGCAGCCACTTGACCCACTCCCACCGGGCCCGACGCTCGGGGCCGGCGCAGATCGCGATCAGCAGCTCCTCGGGGGCGTGGAAGACCGAGAGCTGGGTGAGCACCGCCCGGGCCAGCGCCTGCGGGTCGCCGCCGGCCGGCTCGCGGGACTGGTCGCGCTGGTGGGGTGCGCTGCGGACGAAGACCCGGGCGAAGCCCCGGATGGAGAGCGCCACCGGCAGGTCCGGCACCACCGAGTACGCGTCGAGGAACCGGCGCAGCGCACCGGCGGTCATCGGCTCCAGGTCCTCCAGCGGCCGGGTCACCGGCGGCACCAGCGGGGTGGCCAGGGTCTGCGGGCCGACCGCGACCCGGACGACGCCGAAGTCGCCGTCGCTGGGGCGCCGCTCCCAGACCCGGTAACTGCCCACAGTGGACCAGAGCTGGGTCGGGTCGGGGTGCCGGTAGAAGAGCCCGGCCCGCTGCTTCGACGCGGTCTCCCGGACCCGCCGCCGCAGCGTCGCCAGGTGCCGCAGGTATTCCCGGCGGGCCTGCATCATCTCCGACTTCTTCGGCGAACCCGAGGCGCTGCCCCAGGAGGACGCCACCATGGCGAGCGAGGAGATGCCGAACATGGCGCCGACGACGTACGAGTAGGCGCCGCCGCCCCGGCCGAACATCATCGCCATCGCGACCGAGCCGCCGAGCATCGGCAGCACCATCATCAGTTGCTGCCACTTGCCGCCGGTCGCCTGCGGGATCTCGGGCGGCGCCTCGACGGCCAGTTCACCGGTGGGGATCTCCGGTGCGGGACGGCGTGGTGGGCGCTTGATGACGACGGTACTCACCGGTCGCCTCCCGCCACCCGCTCCGCGCTGGCCCGCCGGCCGTCGCCCGCCGGCCCGGACCGGCCGCCATCGGGCCGTACGCCGAGCTCCGGGGCTCCTCCGGCGCGGTCTGTGCCGCCCCGGCCCTGGCTACCCGTGTCCATTCCAGACCTCCCCTAAGGCCACGCCGACGGTTGGAGTTGGCCGTCCTGGCGGGCCATCCGACGCCCCCGCGTCGCAAATGTCATCGCGCTCGGTCGGACGAGTGTGACCCATCCTAGGTAAAGTGCGGTCGTCCGCGCAGCCATGGGTTGCCCCCTCGATGGAGGACTGTCGATGAGTACCGGGCTCGCCCGCGTCACGATCAGCGCGCCGCAACGACGGGTGGACGTCGCGCTGCCCGAACACCTGCCGCTGGCCGAACTCCTGCCCGAGGTTCTCCGGCATGCCGGCGAGGGACTGGCCGACGACGGCGAGAAGCACGGCGGGTGGCTGCTGCGCCGCACCGACGGCGAACCACTGGCCGCCGGCAAGGCCCTGCTGCCGCAGGGGGTACGCGACGGCGACGTGCTGCACCTCGTCCCGGCCCGGGCACAGTGGCCCGAGCTGGAGTACGACGACGTGGTCGAGGCGATCGCCGACGGGGCGAGGCGCCGGGGCAGCGCGTGGTCCGGCCGGAACACCCGGATCGGCACGCTCACCGCGGCGGGTGCGCTGCTCGCCGTCTGCCTCTTCGCGGTGATCGCCGGTGGCACGCTCTGGGAGCTGGGCGCCTTTGTCGCGCTCGGTGCCGCCGTACTGCTGACCCTGGGCGCGGTGGTGGCCTCCCGGGCGTACGGGGACGCCACGGCCGGTGCCGCCCTCGGCGGGTACGCGATGCCGTTCGCCTTCTTCGGCGGCGCCCTGCTGGTCGCCTCCGGCGATCCGGTGGGCGTGGTCGGCTGGATCAGTTGGCTCGGTGCGCCGGAGGCGCTGGCCGGCTCGGTCGCGCTGCTGCTGATCGCGGTGCTCGGCATGGTCGGGGTCGCCGCCGGGCTGCGGGTCTACGCCGCCGGTGTCTCGGTCGGGCTGCTCGGCGCGCTGACCGCGCTGGTCGGGTTCGTGCTCTCGGCGGCGGGGTCGGCGGCGATCCTGATGGCCGCGCTGGTCTGCGCGATCGGCATGCTGCCGCTGCTGGCGATCCGCTTCGGCAAGCTGCCGATGCCGCCGATCACGCTGCCCACCGGTGCCGAGGCGGCGGAGGGCTTCACCGCGTCGACTCCGCAGCAGAGCGGCGTGCGGGAGCGGCCGGACCGGGGGCGGGTCTTCGCGGCCGTCGCCCGGACCGAGGAGATGCTCACCGGCATGCTGGTCGGGCACGCCGTGCTCGCCGTGGTGGCGGCGCTGGTGCTGGTGGTCGCGGGCGGCTTCTCCGGCCGGCTGATGGTCGCGGTCTCGGCGGCGGCCCTGCTGCTGCGCTCCCGGCTCTTCGTCACGGTCCGGCAGCGGGTGCCGCTGATGGCGGCCGGGATCGGCAGCGCGGTGGTGCTCGGGATCGCCCTGCTGTTCCGGATGCAGGAGACCGGCCTGCTGCTGCTCACCGCCGGCGGCCTGGTGCTCGCCCTGGTGGTGATCGGGGCCGGCGCGACCTACTCGAAGCGGGAGCCGGGGCCCTACCTGGGCCGGACCGCCGACATCATCGACACCCTGATGGTGATCGCGGTGGTGCCGGTGGCCTGCGCCGTGCTCGGCCTGTACGCCCAGGCGCGGGGTCTGCTCGGCTGACCCGCGCGCCCGGCCCGTCTCGGCCGGAGCCGGGCGGTCGGCGCGGACGTGAACCGACATCGGCCGGAGCCGGGCGGTCAGCCCGACGTGAACCGAAATCGGCCGGTGGCCCCTGACGGGGTGCCACCGGCCGGTTGCCGTGTTATCGGGGGTCAGTGCGGCGACTCGCCCCGTTCGACCGCTTCCTGGTGCCGGCGGAAGGACGTCCGGATCTCCGCCTCCGCCTCGGTCCGACCGACCCAGGTGGCGCCCTCGACCGATTTGCCTGGTTCCAGGTCCTTGTACACCTCGAAGAAGTGCTGGATCTCCAACCGGTCGAACTCGCCGAGGTGGTGGATGTCCCGCAGGTGCTCCTGACGCGGGTCCTCGTACGGCACGCAGAGGACCTTGTCGTCGCCGCCCTTCTCGTCCGTCATCCGGAACATGCCGATCGTCCGGCACCGGATGAGGCAACCTGGAAACGTGGGTTCGGGTACCAGCACCAGAGCGTCGAGTGGATCGCCGTCCTCGCCCAGCGTGCCTTCGATGAAGCCGTAGTCCGCCGGGTACTGGGTCGACGTGAAGAGGGTGCGGTCCAGCCGGATCCGGCCGGTCGCGTGGTCCACCTCGTACTTGTTTCGGTGACCCTTGGGGATCTCAACCGTGACGTCGAAATCCATCTCGCACGCTCCCTCGTTTGCCGGCGCTGGCCAACGGAACCACAACGGTCGGCACCTGCGCGGGTGATCTCGCGATTCACCTTGCCGCCGGCCCCCGTGCGGTGTTCGGACCAAAGTAGTGTCGCCTAGGCAGAATTCGACGGGGAGGAGGGGCCGGTGGGGAGTGAAGATTCACACTCGGGCCTGACCGGAGAGAACCCGCCGGAGCACCCGGCGCAGGGCCGGGTGGTGGTGCCGGGCGCCAGCGGCCCGCAGCCGCCGGCCGGGTCCGCGCCGGTCCGGGGGCGCGCCGTCGTGCCGCTGCCGACCAGCCTACCGATCCCGCCGTCGCACACCCCGGCTCCCCCACCCGCGCCGTCCGGCCGGGCGACCCCGCCGCCGGGAGCCGCCGGCTGGCCGGGGCAGAGCCTGCCGATCCCGCCGCCCGGTGCCGCCGGCCGGCCCGGCCAGGCCCCGCCGGTGCCGCCGGTGCCGCCCGGCGTCCCGGGGAAGGCTCCGACCGACCCCTCCGCCTGGTCGGACCGGCCCGCGCCGCCGGCCTGGCCCGGCCGGTCCGGCGGCGACACGCCGGGCACGCCGGCCGCCGGCAACGGAGCCCTCCCAGCGGGTACGCCGCCGCCCGGCAGCCCGCCTGCCGGGGTACCGGTCGGCGGGGCGGTGCCCGGTGGGCCACCGCCGACGGGACGGCGGGGCCGGGGCAGGCTGCTCGGCGTGCTCGCGAGCGTCCTCGTGCTGGCGCTCGCCGTCGCCGGGGTGGCCGTGGTCCGCCCCGGCCCGGTGGACGGCTGGCTGGGCGGGGACGCCTCGCCGACACCCGGTGCCGTCGACCCGAGCGAACCGCCGCCACCACCCGTACTCGCGGCCGCCGGGGCGAGCGCTCCGGCACCCACCCCGGAGGGCGTACGGGCCGCGCTGGGCCCGCTGGTCACCTCCTCCACGCTCGGCAACGAGGTGAACATCTCGGTCGTCGACGCGGTCACCGGGCAGGCGCTCTACGAGAACGGCCAGGACACCCCGACCGTGCCGGCGTCGACCACCAAGCTGGTCACCGCGGCGGCGGTACTCGCGGCGCGTGGCCCGGCGTACCGGATCGCCACCCGGGTGGTGGCCGGGGCGAACCCGGGCGAGGTGGTGATCATCGGGGCCGGTGACCCGACGCTGGCGGTGAACGGCACCGGCTGGTACCCGGGCGCCGGGCGGCTCGACCGGCTCGCCGCCCAGGTCAAGAAGGCGCTCGGCGGCACCGCGCCGACGAAGGTGATCGTCGACAACACCCTCTTCCCCGGCCCGGTCCTCGAACCGGCCTGGGACCCCGACATCCCCACCGGCGGGTTCGGTGCGGTGATCACGGCGCTGATGACCGACGGCGCCCGGAAGGACCCGGAGGACAAGGGGCGGGGCCAGGAGCGGTACGCCAAGCCGGACGAGGCCGCCGGGCGGGCCTTCGCCAAGCTGCTCGGGCTGCCGAACTCGGCGGTGGTGATCGGCAAGGCACCGGCGGCGGCCGCGACCGCCCCGGCCGCGGCGGCGAGCGCCAGCCCCGGCACCCAGAGCGCCGGCACCGAACTGGGCCGGGTCTCCTCGCCGCCGATGATCCGCCTGGTCGAGTTCATGCTCCGGGACAGCGACAACGTGGTGGCCGAGGCGCTGGCCCGGCAGGTCGCGCTGAGCCGGGACAAGCCGGCCTCGTTCGTCGGTGCGGCCGAGGCGGTCGACGAGATGGTCGGCGAACTCGGGCTGCCGGCGGCGGAGAGTTCGCTCGCCGACGGCAGCGGGCTGTCCCGGGCCAACCGGGTCACCCCGAGTCTGCTGACCGACGTACTGACGATGGCCGCCAAGCGGACCCGGCCGGAACTCGCCGACCTCTTCCCCGGGCTGCCCGTGGCGGCCTGGTCGGGCACCCTGCGCGACCGGTTCGACCGGTCCGGCGAGAAGGCGACCAAGGCCGGGGCGGGCGTGGTACGCGCCAAGACCGGGACGTTGAGCGGGGTGCACGCGATCTCCGGCGTGGTGACCACCGCCGACGGCCGGCTGCTGGCCTTCGCCGTACTCGCCAACAGGGTGCCGGTGGGGCAGGAGGAGGCGCAGCGGGAGCTGGACCGGATCGCCACCACGCTGGCCCGGTGCGGCTGCCGCTGACCCCGCCAGCTCGGGGTTGGGGTGTGAACACCCGGGTACGGTGGTGGTATGGCGCAGTTCGTGGACTGGGATCTGGCCGCCGCCACCGCAGGGGCGTTGGGAAAGTCGGGACCACGGGTCTCGTACGACGAGGCGACCGAGGTGGTGTCCGAGCTGCGTCGACTGACCGACGAGGCGGCCGGGCACGTGTTGGCGTACACCGGGCTGCGCTCGCAGGTGGCCCATCCGCCGGTGCGGGTGGTGGACCGGCGGGACTGGGCGGCGACCAACATTGCCGGGCTGCGTGAGGTGATCACTCCGCTGATCACCCGCCTCTCCGGGGACAGGCCGCCGGGGGTCATCACCGACACGATCGGTTCCCGGCTGACCGGGGTGCAGGCCGGTACGGTGCTGGCCTACCTCTCCGGCCGGGTCCTCGGCCAGTACGAGGTCTTCTCCGCCGACCCCGGCCAACTGCTGCTGGTCGCCCCGAACATCGTCGAGGTCGAGCGGAAGCTCCAGGCCGACCCCCGGGACTTCCGGCTCTGGGTCTGCCTGCACGAGGTGACCCACCGCACCCAGTTCACCGCCGTGCCGTGGATGCGCGGGCACTTCCTCGGCGAGGTGCAGGCGTTCGTCGACGCCTCCCAGGCCGGCGGGGACAACTTCCTCGACCGGATCCGCCGGGGCGTCGGCACCCTCTCCGACTCGGTCCGCAACCCGGAGAGCCGGGCCAGCGTGCTGGACATCGTGCAGACGCCCGGCCAGCGGGCCGTACTCGACCGGCTGACCGCGCTGATGACCCTGCTGGAGGGGCACGCGGAGTTCGTGATGGACGGCGTCGGGCCGGAGGTCATCCCGAGTGTCGAGTCGATCCGGGCGAAGTTCAACCGGCGCCGCGAGTCCGGCAACCCGCTGGAGAAGGCGATCCGCAAGCTGCTCGGCGTCGACGTCAAGATGCGCCAGTACGCCGAGGGCCGCAAGTTCGTGCACGGTGTGGTGGAGCGGGTCGGCATGGAGGGCTTCAACAAGATCTTCAGCTCGCCGCTGACCCTGCCCCGGCTGGAGGAACTCTCCGACCCGGACGCCTGGGTGGCCCGGGTGCACGGTCCGGTCGGCCCGGTCGCCGCCACCGGCTGACCCGACCGTGGCAGCCCTGCCGCCGCCGGTCGCGGCCATCCGGGTCGCGCTCCGGCGGGCGCTTTCCGGCGTACCCCGGAACCGGCCGGTCCTGGTCGCCTGCTCGGGCGGCGCCGACTCGCTCGCGCTGGCCGCCGGCACCGCCTTCGTGGCCGCCCGGCTGGGGCTGCCGGCCGGGCTGGTCACGGTCGACCACGGTTTGCAGGAGGGTTCGGCGCGGCGGGCCGCCGACGTCGCGGAGTGGGCCGGCGGGCAGGGGTTCGCGCCGATCGAGGTGGCGACCGTCCAGGTCGCCGGCCGGCCGGGCGGTCCGGAGGCGGCGGCCCGGGAGGCCCGCTACCGGGCCCTGGTCGAGGCCGCCCACCGGTACGACGCCGGCACCGTGCTGCTCGGGCACACCCGCGACGACCAGGCCGAGACGGTGCTGCTCGCGCTCGCCCGGGGCGCCGGCCCGCGCGGGCTCGCCGGAATGCCGGCCAGCCGGGAGTACGCCGGGGTGACGCTGGCCCGTCCACTGCTGGAGATCACCCGCGAGCAGACCCGTAAGGCGTGCGCGCTGCTCGGGCTGACCCCGTGGGAGGACCCGCACAACACCGACGACCGGTACGCCCGGGCCCGGGTCCGCTCCGACGTGCTGCCGGTGCTGGTCCGGGCGCTCGGCCCCGGGGTGCTGGACAACCTGGCCCGGACCGCCCGGCTGGCGGCCGAGGACGGCGCGGCACTGGACGACCTGGCCCGGGCCGGTTACGCCGAGGCCCGGATCCCGGCGGCCGGGCCGGCGAACGCGGGCGGGGCGGGGAGCGTGCCCGGGGCAGGGAGCGCGGGCGGGGCGGCCGACGGGCTGGCCGTACCGGTGCTGGCCGGGATGCCGCCGGCGGTGCGTACCCGGGTGCTGCACCTCTGGTGCCGCGAACTCGGCGCGCCGCCGGCCGCGCTCTCGTACCGGCACATCGCGGCGCTGAACTCGCTGGTCACCGCCTGGCGCGGCCAGGGCGCGACGCACCTGCCCGGCGGCATCCGGGCGACCCGGCGCGGCGGGATGCTGGTCGCGGAGTAGACATGGGGGATGTCCTCCCCCCGACAGCCGCTCTTCGCGCCGCACGGTGCCGTCGCCACCAGCCAGCCGCTCGCCGCCGCCGCCGGACTGGCGGTACTGCGCCGGGGCGGCAACGCCGTCGACGCCGCCCTCGCCACCGCGATCACCCTCACGGTGGTCCAGCCCGGTTCCAACGACATCGGCGGCGACCTCTTCGCGATCGTCTGGGACGGGGAGCGACTGCACGGGCTGAACGCCTCCGGCCGGTCACCGGCCGGGCTGACCCGGGAGCTGGTGCTCGCCGCGACCGGCGGGCGGGGCGCCGAGCCGTCCCCGGGACACGGCGGTGCGCAGGCGGTCGGGCCGGCGATGCCGGCGCGGGGCTGGCTGCCGGTGACCGTACCCGGGGCGCCGGCCGGCTGGCGGGACCTGCACGAGCGGTTCGGCCGGCTGCCCTTCGCGGAGCTGTTCGCCGACGCGGTCGGCTACGCCGAGCACGGCTTCCCGGTCTCGCCCCGGGTCGCGACGAGCTGGGCCCGCTCGGTCGAGGTGCACGCCGGGCTGACCGGCGAGGAGTACGCCGAGTGGGGCCGGGTCTTCACCGTCGACGGTGGACGGGCGCCCCGGGTCGGGCAGCGGTGGCGCAACCCGGACGCCGCCGGCACGCTGCGCCGGATCGCCGAGACCGGTGCGGCGGACTTCTACACCGGCCGGATCGCCGAGACCCTGGCCGGGTACGCGGCCCGGACCGGGGGCCGGCTCACCGGCGACGACCTGGCCGGGCACGCCTCGACCTGGGTGGATCCGGTCCGGGCCGGCTATCGCGGGCACGAGGTGTGGGAGCTGCCGCCGAACGGGCAGGGCGTGGCCGCGCTGCTCGCGCTGAACATCCTGGACGGGGTCGAGCTGGCCGCACTCGATCCGGTCGAGCGGCTGCACTGGCAGATCGAGGCGGTCAAGCTCGGCTTCGCCGACGCGCACGCGTACGTCGCCGACCCGGAGCGGGTGCACGTGCCGACCGCCGACCTGCTCACGCGGGAGTACGCCGCCGCCCGCCGGGCACTGGTCACCGACACGGCCGGCACGCCGGCGCCCGGCGACCCGGCCCGGGGCGGCACGGTCTATCTCTGCGCCGCCGACGAGGGCGGGATGATGGTGAGCCTGATCCAGTCCAACTACCTGGGCTTCGGTTCGTTCGTGGTACCGCCCGGGCTCGGCTTCGGGTTGCAGAACCGGGGTGCCGGGTTCAGCCTCGACCCGGCCCATCCGAACGTGGTGGCGCCGGGCAAGCGCCCGTTCCACACCATCATCCCCGGGTTCCTCGGCCGGGACGGCGAGCCGGTGGGCCCGTTCGGGGTGATGGGCGGGCACATGCAGCCGCAGGGGCACGTGCAGGTGGTCTCCGCGACCCTGGACGACGGGCTCGACCCGCAGGCCGCGCTGGACCGGCCGCGCTGGTACTGGCACGCCGGCCGCTCGGTGCTGGTGGAGCCGGGCCTGGCCGGTGGGGCGGGCCGGGACGCGGTGCAGGGGTTGCGCGCCCGGGGGCACGAGATCACCGTCGAGCCCGAGGCGTCCGCCTTCGGGTACGGCCAGGTGATCTGGCGGCTGCCCGAGGGCGGCTACGTGGCCGGTTCGGAGCCTCGGGCCGACGGCTGCGCGGTCGGATACTGAGCTGTTCCGGGCTTGCCGGGATCCCCTAACGTTGGTGATCAATTGTGCGCCGAGGAGGATTCCTTGCCCCGACCGTCCATCGCCTGGCCGGCACGCTCGCTGGCCGTCCTGGGGATCGTCGCCGTCACCGCCGGTGCCGTCGGCACGCCGGCCACGGCCAACCCGCTGAAGTCCGCCGACGTGACCGTCACGGTCGAGGCGCCCCGCAACATCCTGCCGACCGGCGGCTGGAGCAGCGTCTCCGCCGTGGTCCGCAACGTCGGCGCGCTGCCGGCCCGGGGCGCCCGGGTCAGGCTCACCCTGCCGGCGCCGTTCCAGGCATCGGAGCTGAGCACCTCCAGCGACTGGGACTGCGAGTTCGTCGCACCGGCCGGCGCCGACTGCGTCTACCTGCGGGAACTCGCGCCGCACGCCGAGGCGTACCCGGTGCGGCTGGCCGTCGGCCTCTACGGCGGCACGGTCGGGCAGCCGCTCACCGGCCGGGCGACGGTCAGCACGCCGCGCGAGGGCAACACCGGCAACAACACCGACGAGCAGGTCTTCACGATCGTGGGTGAGGGCCTGATCCAGGGGGTGTTCTGGCACGACGTCAACGCCGACGGGGTGCGCGGGACCGGCGAGCCGATCGTCGACCCGACGCAGTACTCGGTGCGGAGCGTGGACGACGAGGACAGCTACGGCTGGTCGAACAGCTTCGGCCCGTACCGGATCCAGGTGCCGGCGAAGCGGTACTACGTCGAGGTGCAGGTCTCGAAGTCGAAGTGGCGGTTCACCCGGCCGAACGTCGGGAGCGACGCGACCGACTCGGACCTGGTGCCGTACTCGGAGACCACCTACTACCAGTACGGCCGGTTCGGCCCGTTCACCGTGGACGTGAACCGGCCGACGGTGATCGACGTGGGGCTCGTCTCCGCCTCCTGACCGCCCGCGCTCGCCCGGCCCGCCGGAGGCTCAGACGGTGACCGGCTCGTGCCGGGTCACCGGGAGCCGGCCTCGGAAGGTCGACCGGTAGGCGTGCGGGGTGGCGCCGAGTCGGCGGCCGAAGTGGTGCCGCAGGGTGGCCGCGTCGCCGAAGCCGGCCCGGGTGGCCACCGCCTCGATGCTCAGCTCGGTCTCCTCCAGCAGCCGCCGGGCCAGCAGCACCCGCTGGTTGGTGATCCAGTCGTGCGGCGTGGTGCCGGTCTCGGCCCGGAACCGCCGGGCGAAGGTCCGGGGCGCCATGTGGGCCCGAGCGGCCAGGTCGTCCACGGTCACCGGCCGGTCGAGGTGCTCGATCAGCCAGCCCAGCACGGGTTCCAGGGTGGGTGCCGCCGGGGTGGGCGCGATCGGCGCCTCGATGTACTGCGCCTGCCCGCCGTCGCGGTGCGGCGGCACCACCATCCGCCGGGCGAGCTTGGTGGCGAGCGCCGAGCCGTGTTCCTGGCGGACCAGGTGCAGGCAGGCGTCGATCCCGGCCGCCGTGCCGGCACCGGTGAGCAGGTTGCCGTCCTGCACGTAGAGCGAGTTGCACCGCACCTTGGCCAGCGGGTACATCTCGGCGAGCCGGTCGGCGTACTTCCAGTGGGTGGTGCACTCGCGCCCGTCGAGCAGGCCGGCGGCGGCCAGCACGAAGGCGCCCGAGCAGACGCTGAGCACGTACGCCCCGCGGTCGGCGGCCCGGCGCAGCGCGGCCAGCACGGTCTCCGGGATCGGGGCGCCGATGATGTGCATCGCGGGCACGGCGACCAGGTCGGCGTCCTCCACCGGGGTCAGGTCGGCGCTCGGGGTCAGGCCGAAGCCGGAGCGGGTGCGGACGGGCTTGCCGTCGTGGGTGCAGACGTCGAAGCGGTAACCGGGGAAGCCGTCGGCGACCCGGTCGGTCCCGAAGACCTCGCAGAGCACGCCCAGCTCGAAGGGGGCCACCGGGTCCAGGGCGATCACGGCCACGTTGCGAAGCATGCATCGACGATAGCCGAGAACTGGCAGAAAATCGATGGTGCGTGGCAAAGCTGCCACTGTCCGAACCGTACCCGGCGGCGCAGACTTGGATCAGAACAGCCGGTGCGCACCGGCGGCGAACCAAAAGACCTGGTCAGGCCCGACATCCCGGGCCGGCCGCATCGACAAGAGAGGTCACGCCGCCATGGAACTCCTCGTCTCCCTCTTCTTCCTCGTCCTCTTCCTCGCCTCCCTCCTCGGGCTCACCGCCGACAGCCGCGACTCGGCCGACTGGCGGCCCAGCGAGGGTGGCTGGCGGTCCTCGCCCCGGGGCTGAGCACCATGCCGAAGAGTCCGCCTGGCCAGCCGGGGTGAGCACCGCGGCAAGGTGCCGCCCCGGCGACGGGCGCGAACCGGCGTACGGCAGGCTAGGCGCATGGCTCAGGGCTCCTGGTACGACGCCGACATCGACCACGTGATCATCTCGGAGGAGCAGATTCGGGAAAAGATCGCGGAACTGGCCAAACAGGTGGCGGCGGACCACGCCGGCACCACGGACGGAATCATCCTGGTCTGCGTGCTCAAGGGCGCGGTCATGTTCATGGCCGACTTCGCCCGGGCGCTCGGCCGGCACGGGCCGCCGGCCGAGCTGGAGTTCATGGCCCTCTCCACGTACGGGCAGGGCACCACCTCCTCCGGGACCATCCGGATCCGCAAGGACCTCGACCGGGACATCGCCGGCCGGCACGTGGTGGTGGTGGAGGACATCGTCGACTCCGGACTCACCCTCTCCTGGCTGCTGCGCTATCTGGAGTCCCGGTCGGCGGCCAGCGTCGAGGTGGTGGCGCTGTTCCGCAAGCCGGACGCGATCAAGGTCTCCGTCCCGGTGAAGTACGTCGGCTTCGACATCCCGAGCGAGTTCGTCGTCGGCTACGGGCTGGACTTCGCCGAGCGCTACCGGGAGGTGCCGTACGTCGGCGTCCTGAAGCCGGAGGTCTACGCCCGGTCCTGATCCGGTCCGGACTTTTCGGCCGGTTCCGACCCCCTCGTCCCGTCTTGGACGTGAACGGATGTCCGATACGCCCTGACCATCCTGAATGTCGTCGCCGAAATATCGAGTCGACGTACAGCGCGCTCCCAGGAAACGCGGTTACGGTATGCGGTGGTGGCGCGGAAGCATCCCGCGCCGGGCCTCCTGCCCAGTTTGACCCGAAAGATGGGGCCGTACGGGGCCAGGCGTCCGGCACGGGTCCGTGGTCACCCGGCACCCCGGCGGAAGCGGACCTGTTACCCCAGGGCTCGCAGGCTCGCTCCTCGCGTTCACGGTGTACCGTCGAATGACCGCGGCGCGGTACCAAGCGCCCGGCGTCGAGGCCGGCTCGCAGGGGACGGTTTCGGCCCGCCGCTCCGGCGGCGGCAGAAGGCAACCAGACGATCAGGACGTCGATCAGGAGGGTCCGGGCGTTACGGCGCTCGACAACAGCATGGAACGTACGCGTTTCTTCCGCCGCCCGGTGGTCTGGATCATCCTGGTGATCATCGGTGCGATAGCGCTCAGCTCATTCTTCAGCGGTGGCCCGAGTTATCACAAGGTCGAGACCAACGTGGTGCTCGACCAGCTCAACAAGGGTGACATCGAGAAGGCCATCTTCCAGGACAAGGAGCAGACGCTCCAGCTCGACCTGAAGAACTCGGCCAAGTTCGGTGACACCGACACCGACAAGATCCAGGCCCAGTTCCCCTACGAGGTGGGCGGCGAGGTCTGGAACTCGGTCGCGGCCGCGAAGGCGGCCGGCCGGATCAGCGGCCCGATCGACACCGAGGTCTCCGGCGACAACCTCTTCGTCTCGTTGCTGGTCAACCTGCTGCCGATCGTCATTCTGGTGATCCTGCTGCTGCTCTTCATGTCGCAGATGCAGGGCGGCGGCTCCCGGGTGCTCAACTTCGGCAAGTCCAAGGCCAAGATGATCACCAAGGACACCCCGAAGACCACCTTCGCGGACGTCGCGGGCTCGGAGGAGGCCGTCGAGGAGCTGCACGAGATCAAGGATTTCCTGCAGAACCCGGCGAAATACCAGGCCCTCGGCGCCAAGATCCCCAAGGGCGTGCTCCTCTTCGGCCCGCCCGGTACCGGTAAGACGCTGCTGGCCCGGGCCGTGGCCGGTGAGGCCGGTGTGCCGTTCTACTCCATCTCCGGCTCCGACTTCGTCGAGATGTTCGTCGGTGTCGGCGCCAGCCGGGTCCGCGACCTCTTCGAGCAGGCCAAGGCGAACGCTCCGGCGATCGTCTTCGTCGACGAGATCGACGCGGTCGGCCGGCACCGTGGCGCCGGCATGGGCGGCGGCCACGACGAGCGGGAGCAGACGCTCAACCAGCTCCTGGTCGAGATGGACGGCTTCGACACCAAGGGCGGCGTGATCCTGATCGCCGCCACCAACCGGCCGGACATCCTCGACCCCGCGCTGCTGCGCCCCGGCCGGTTCGACCGGCAGATCGCGGTCGACACCCCGGACATGGAGGGCCGCAAGGCGATCCTGCGGGTGCACGCCAAGGGCAAGCCGTTCTCGCCCGACGTCGACCTCGACGCGGTGGCGCGGCGTACCCCGGGCTTCACCGGTGCCGACCTGGCCAACGTGATCAACGAGTCGGCGCTGCTGACCGCCCGCAGCGACAAGCGGGCGATCTCCAACGAGTCGCTGGAGGAGTCGATCGACCGGGTGGTCGCCGGCCCGCAGCGCCGGACCCGGGTGATGAGCGACAAGGAAAAGAAGATCACGGCCTACCACGAGGGCGGGCACGCCCTGGTCGCCTGGGCGCTGCCGCACTCCGCCCCGGTGCACAAGGTCACGATCCTCTCCCGGAGCCGCTCGCTCGGGCACACGCTGGTGCTGCCGACCGAGGACAAGTACACCCAGACCCGGGCCGAGATGATCGACACCCTGGCGTACGCGCTGGGCGGCCGGGCCGCCGAGGAACTCGTCTTCCACGAGCCGACCACCGGTGCCGCGGACGACATCGTCAAGGCCAGCGCGCTGGCCCGAGCGATGATCACCCAGTACGGCATGAGCAGCAAGCTCGGCGCCATCAAATACGGCACCAGCGGCGACGAGCCGTTCCTGGGCCGCAACATGGGGCACGAGCGGGACTACTCCGACGCGGTGGCGGCCGAGATCGACGCCGAGATCCGGTCGCTGATCGAGCTGGCCCACGACGAGGCCTGGGAGATCCTGGTGGAATACCGGGACGTCCTCGACAACCTCGTGCTGGAGCTGATCGAGAAGGAGACCCTCTCCACGGCCGACATGGCGCGGATCTGCGCCCGGGTGGTCAAGCGGCCGCCGATGGCCCCGTACAACGGGTTCGGCAAGCGGCAGCCGTCGACCGAGCCGCCGGTGCTCACCCCGGCCGAGAAGGAGAAGCTCAAGGCGCAGGCCGAGGCGGACGGCGTCCAGGCGACCGTCGGGGGCAACACCAACAACACCGCACCCAACTCGGACGGCCCACACTGAACGCAGCGAATTACCAGGCCGCCGGCGGAAACGTCGGCGGCCTGTCCGCGTCAGCCACCGAGCCGGACGGCGACGACGAGCTGGACTACCTCGCCGCCCGGCTGGTCAACGGCAAGCTCGGCGGCGGGCCGGTCGAGGACGCCGTCGACCTGGCCCGGATCGAGAAGGCGGTCCGGGAGATCCTGATCGCCGTCGGCGAGGACCCGGACCGGGACGGCCTGGTCCAGACGCCGGCCCGGGTCGCCCGGGCGTACGCCGAACTCTTCGCCGGGCTCCGGGTCGACCCGGCCCAGGTGCTCAGCACCACCTTCGAGGCCAACCACGAGGAACTCATACTCGTCCGGGACATCGACGTGATGAGCCTCTGCGAGCACCACCTGCTGCCATTCCGGGGCTCGGCGCACATCGGCTACATCCCCGGCGAGAACGGCCGGATCACCGGGCTCTCCAAGCTGGCCCGGCTGGTCGAGGTCTATGCCCGCCGGCCACAGGTGCAGGAGCGGCTGACCTCGCAGATCGCCGACCTGCTGATGACCAAGCTGGAGCCGCGCGGCGTGATCGTGGTGCTGGAGTGCGAACACATGTGCATGGCGATGCGCGGCATCCAGAAGTCCGGCGCCAAGACCATCACCTCGGCGGTACGCGGCGCGCTGCAACGGGACGCCAAGTCCCGCGCCGAGGCGATGGCCCTGATCCACGCCAGCCGCGCCGCCTGACCCCGCCAGCCGCTTCCCGGGCCGCTGCCGGGCCGGTCGCCGCTGCCGGGCCGGGCCGGGCCGGTCAACCGCGCCAACCGGCCAGGTAGACGCCGCCCAGGCAGAGCACGGCCAGCAGGCCGAGCAACGCCGTCAGGAGCGCGCCGTAGAGCAGTACCCGGCTCCAGGGCAGCGGACCGGCCCCGGGCAGCCGGGTGGCGGCGTCCGCCGCGTCCGCGGTCGTCCGGGCCTCCCGCAGCGCCGCGAGTACCGCCTCCGGACCGCCGGCCATCGCCCGACCGGCCGCCGCCACCTCCGGCTCGGAGGGCATCAGGTCGGCCTCGGCGACGCCCAGCGCGCGCAGCCGGGACTGCTGGGGCACCAGCCGGGCCCGTACCCCGGCCAGCTCCTCCCGGGCGCTGTGCACGCCCCGCTCCTGCTCGGCGGCGGCGGTGGCGGCGGAACGGCGTACCGCGTCCAGCCGCTGCGCGGCGGCCAGGTAGTCCTGCCAGGCGTCCCCGCTCACGGTGTGCCCTCTCCGCCCGGCGGGCCGTACGGGACGACCAGGCTGGCCAGGTCCGTCCGGCGGTCGTAGAGCAGCGCCCGGCCGGGGTGGGGACGCCACCGTACGGGCCGGCCCAGCAGTCGGGTCAGCTCCGACTCGGGTACGTCGAGCAGGAGCAGCCCGTCGACGGTGGCCGCAGCCGCGACGGCCGCTTCGGCGACCTCCTCGGGCTCCGCCGCTGCGGGCTGCTCGGGCACCGCCGGTACGGCGACCAGGTCGGCGAACGGGGCGACCGCCCGCCACCAGCCCAGCAGGTGTACGCCCCGGCCCGGCCCGTCGCGCAGCAGCGCCCGGAGGCGCTCGGTCGACAGCTCGGGGGCCGCCGCCAGCTCGTCCATCCCGAAGGCGACCAGACAGCCGGGCCCGGCCAGTTTCAGCGCCCCGCCCAGCCCGGCGGCGTCCACCCGGCGCACCGGATGTCGCCGGGACAGCGCGGCGGCGAGCGACTCCGCCACCGGGTCGGGGCCCGGCGCGGCGACGACGAACTCGACGCTGCCGGCGGGATGCCGGGCGGCGAGTCCCCGGGCGGCGCCGGCCAGTACCCCGGCGCCGGTCGGGTCCGGCCCCAGGACCGCGAGGTGCCGGCCCGGTGTCGCGTCGAGCGGCAGCTCCGCCGGGCGCGGCGAGACGTCGACCAGCAGCCCGACCGGCACACCGACCGGCGCTGGCCGCCCGTCGGTCGGCGCCGGGTGCGGCTCGTCAACCCGAACAGGTCCGTCGAGGGACTCCGGGTCGTCGGTGCGGACCGGAGGTGGCAGCGGGGTCAGATAGCCGGTGAAGACGGCCGGTGCCGGCATCCCGGCGGGCCGGTCCGCCCAGAGCCGGTGCCGGAGCCCGCTGAGCACGCCCGGGTCGGCGTGCGGATCGGGGAACCGGACGGTCCGTTCGTGGCCCCGGGTCGCGCCGCGCGGCCCGCCGAGCCCACCGGCGGTGTTCACCACCGCCGTACCCAGCGGCAGGCCCGCCGCCGAGTCGTTCGTCGGCTCCAGCACGTCCGTGCCGCCGGGCAGTGCCACCCGGACCGGGAACTGGCCGAGGAACGAGTCCCGCCGGGCCCGCAGCGCGGCCAGCGCCGGCGCCGGTCGGCCGGTCAGGATCAGGTGTACCCCGGCCGACCGCCCCCGCCGGGCCACCGACTCCAGCCGGGCCAGCGCCTCGACCCCGAGCGCGTCCTCCTCGGCCAGCAGCAGCGGGTACCCGTCGAGCACGCAGATGATCCGTGGGGTCGGGCGGTCGGCGTCGCCCCGCTGGGCGGGTACCGGCGCCGCGCCGGCCGGGCGTTTCGGCACCGCCGCCGACGGGAGTGGGTCGGCCGCGCCACGGCGGTCCAGTTCGGCGTCGAGTTCGCGGAGCACCGTGAGGCCGTACTCGCGGTCGGCCTGCACCCCGACGGCCCGGACGTGCGGCAGCCACGGCCCGCCCGGCCCGGTGCCGTCGGAGCCGTCCGCCCGCTCCGGTACGAACTCGGTGAAGGCCGTACCGTCGGCGAAGTCGACCAGATAGAGCGCCAACTCGTCGGGGTGGTAGCGGGTGCAGAGCCCGTAGAGGACGTTGACCAGGAAGGCGCTCTTGCCGGCACCGCCCCGGCCGCCGACCAGCCAGTGCGGGGTGCGCTCGTCGAAACCGAGCGGCACCGTCCGGTCGCCGTCGTGCCCGACCGGGGTGCTCAGCCCGTCGGCGGCGGACTCCGTCCAGAATCCGTCCGCCGGCTCCGGCAGCAGGTCGTCGAGGGTACGTCGGTAGTCGGCGTGGAACCGCGCGGCCAGGTCCCGGCAGACCCGGTCCAGCAGCGGTACCGGCGGGCACTCGTCGAGGAAGACCGGCGCGTTCAGGCCGGTGCCGGGCAGGTGCGGCACCGGGGCGCTGAACGAGGCACCGGGCGGATCGCCGACCAGCGCGTACGGGTTGCGCATCGCGATCATGGTGGAGCGGGAGAGCGGTGCCTGACTCGTCTCGGCGGTCAGCGGCGGAGGTGGCCAGCCGGCCACGATCAGGTGCAGTCCCGCCTCGGGCCCCTCCCGGGCCAGCGCACCGATCCGGGCCAGGTCGCCCGCCTCGGTCAGCTCCGGCAGCGAGCCGACCACCAGCAGCAGGGTGCGGTCGTGCCGGTTGTAGCGGGCGGTGGCCGGCCGGGTGGGGCGTACCCACTGCTCGGCCTCGGCCAGCACGGCCCGCAGGCCGGTGCGGTCGGTGACCGGCGGCGGCATCAGGCCGGCGTCGGCGAGCGGGGCGAACGGCGCGAAGAGCTGGCCCCCGGCGGTGGCGTCGACGCCCCGCACCAGCAGCGAGCCGGCCGGGGCGGCGGCGAGCAGCCGGAGGAGTACGGACCGGAGCAGCCCGGCCACCCGGGGATCGCGGCTGTCCGCGTCGACGGTGAGGTGGCCGGTGCCGAGCAGCGGCACCAGCACCGGAAAGCGGGCGTCGTCCAGCGGCTGGGCGGTGCCGATCCGCACGAAGGCCGGCTGGGCGGGGCCACCGAGCGGGGCGTCCTCGGACTGGGCGTCCAGCGGCGCGCCGAGCCAGCCCGGGGCGAGTTCGCTCGCGGCGGCGCGCAGCCGTTCGGCGAGTTCGTGCTGCTCCCGCTGGTCGGCGGGGATCGGGCGGATCGCCTCCAGGGCGGTGGCCGCGGCGGCGGTGGTGGCGGCGGCCCGGCGGTGCAGTACGGCGGCGGTGCCGGCGGCGGCCCGCCAGCGCAGCGTGGCGGCGTGCCCGGTCGGTCCCCTCCAGGTGTCCACCGCACCAACCCCCTCGTCCTGGTCTGAGACGGTATCCCAGCGCGGCGGCATCTTCGCGGACCTGCGGGGATGGTCGTGGCACAGATAGCCGGACCTGGCGGAGGGTCACCGATTGATCCCTTTTGGTTACCAAGCTGGAATTCGCGCCCATTGGGTACGGAGGCGGCAGCGGCTAGCCTCAGGGGGTGGAATCAGTGCACCCCCCGGCCGATTCCCAGGTGTCCCGGGTACCCACCCAGCGGACCCCGCCCGGACAGGCCGCTCCCGAGCCGGTCGCACCGCCACCGGCGCCACCTCGTCGGCGCCTGGGCCTGGTGCTGGCGGTGGTCGGCGGCGCACTGGCGCTGTTCTGCCTGGCCGGCGCCGCCGTCGCGTACGTCGCCTACGACCGGTTCACCGCCCCCGACCGGAGCGCCCCCGACGTGGTGGTGGACAACTACCTGCGGGCCTACCTGGTCGACGAGAACGACGTACTCGCCGGTGAGTTCGAGTGCGCCGACCCGGCCGGGCTCGCCCCGCTGCGGCAACTGCGCGCCGACCTGACGGCCCGGGAGAAGCAGTTCCAGATCACCTTCGTGGTCAAGTGGGGGCCGCTGGACGTACGCCCACAGGGGGAGCGGGCCGAGGTCGGCGTCGAGCTGGTGATCTCGTACCTGGTGGAGAACCTCTCGCAGACCGAGCACCAGCGGTGGCGCTTCGGCACCGAGCAGGACGACGGCTGGCGGGTCTGCACGGCCGACCCGGCGACCTGACGGGCCCGCCGGGTCACTCGATCCAGAGCAGGTGCACCGGAACCTCCAGCGTGGTCGGTGGCCGGCCGCTCCACGCCCAGCGGTACCAGTCGAGTTCGGCGGTGACGCGGACGCAGATGTCCCCGTCGCCGCTGGTGTAGACCTCGGTGACCGCGCGCAGGTCGCGCCGCTCGACCGCGTCGGCGATCTGCACCACCCGGCGGCCGGCGACCGCGTCCGCCTCGACCACCGGCACCGGGGCCCGGTGCGTCGGCGCGTCCAGCGACACCAGCCGGGAGATGACGTCCGGCCGGGCCGGCCGGGGGATCGGCGGGGTGCTGGCGTCCCACGGGGAGACCTCGCCGAGGGTCTCCACCCAGACCCGTTCCGCCGGCACCAGCGGGGCGAAGACCTCGATCTGCTCCGCCTCGGCCCGATACCACTCGTGCTCGGCCAGCACCGGCACGTAGGTGCGGCTGCCCTGCACCACCCGCTCGTCCGCCCGCAGGTCGGCGCGCCAGCCGAGCCCGGGGAGCCCGACCAGCACCCGGCGGCCGCGCAGGTCCACCCGGTTCGCGGCGGCGGCGATCACGATCGGTCGGGGCGGCCCCGGCGCCCAGTCGGGCTGGCCGGCGAAGGGATCGGGAAGGGGATCGTGACTCACGGATCGCTCGACCTACCTGTGGCTCCTGGACGGAACGCGCTCGGCGCCTGACACCGCTATTCTCCAGGCTCCCACTTCGACGGCAACACAGTGCGTGACGGTCAGCCGACCAGATCTTGCGGACAGGTCGCCGCCGTCATCGTCCTGGCTTCTCGGCGACGAAGACGCCGCGACCCGGGCGGCCGACCAGGATTCCGCGCTGGCGGAGCCGGGCCACTGCTCGCGAGATGGTCGATGGCGATACGTCGTAGTGGTCGGCCAGATCGCTGGTCGAGGGAATCTGGGTGCCGGGTGGGAAGTCGCCCTCCTTGATGCGCTTTACAAGATCGTCGATTAGCTCGTTCATGGTCGGCGGGATAGGCACAGTTCGTCCCTTGCGGTCGGTTGGCCCATCCAGTATTGATCGTGGTTCTCGACATAGGCAATGCAGGTACGTGAAATGACACTGCATCCTTAGATGACATGCTTGACGTAGGTGACGCTGGCCGAGTAACTTCGCAGACGGCGGTTGCAGGGCCTTTGTGGTCGGTTGGCACCTCTGCACGGCATTGCGAGCGCCGCAACACCACTCCGGTACCAGCTAGCAGTAAGTGATCTTCACAATCGATCGAGTGGACAGAGAAATATTCCTGCCGCAGCACGGCTGCCCCTGTTGCCGTACCGCCGCTCTGGGCTGCGGTGGCCGGGGCGGGGTGGTCCGGGCGGACCCGAAACGGCCGGGCCACCCCCACCACCAGCGCAGGCACGAGGACGGGAACAGGACGGAACACCAGGCGAAAGGATGGACGGGCGTGCGACAACTCCTTCGGCGCATCCTGACGAGATCGACGGGAGCGGACCGGTTGTCTTCGGTGCTCGGCGAGCGCCGCTCTCGGCCGTACCAGCCGATGCGACCCTGGCAGGTGCGGGGCCGGCGGTTCCGGACGACCTGGCGCGGCTTGGACCCGGACGAGGTCTCGGCCTTTCTCGACCAGGTTGCCGATGACCTCGGCCGCGTCTATGCCCAACTCTCCAACAGTCAGGAGGAGGCGGCCCGGATCAAGGACGCGCTGCGACGCTGGCAGGCCGCCCAGGCGCCGACCATGCGCGCGATGGCGCGACGGTGAGTATCGAACTGCATCGGTACGTCATCCACCTGACGATCGTCACGACCGACCTGCCCCGGGCACGTGTCCTGGCCCGGACCGTCGCTCGGGCGCTGACCTTCCTCTGCGTGGACGTGCCGGAGACCACCGTCTCGGAAGAACGGAACCCGGACGTACGCCATCGGGTCTTCTGCACCCGGCGGCTGCCCAACGGCCGCCGCTGCGGACTGCGGATCGACCACGAAATTCCGTGCACCCCACGAGTACGACGGCGGTCGATATGACGATGTGGTGCTCGGCGCCGACTGTGCCGGGCGGCTTCGTCTGGACGGCTGTTGTCGGCGTACAGGCACGAGTGCACAGGTAGGTACGCCGGGGAGCGTACAGAGATCGAGTATCAGAAGGGTCAACGACGTCTGTCGAGCAATCCTCCATGTCGTACGGCAGATCGTCTCGCCGACTGCGATCCGTTGTCGCCGCTCTCAGTCGCGCTCGCACCGGATCGCAGCAGATGTGCGCACCTGACCTTGTTCGAGCGGCCAGCCGCAGCCGGTGTGGGCACGGGCTGGCGGTCGCGGGTGCGAGGTCATGTCGCTGGGCGGCGGTTTGACCCTGACGCAGGGGCAACCTTTCAGCATGGTGGCATGACCATGAGAACCACTGCTGTGGAGGTAGCCGGACCGCACGAGTCGCGCGGCGATCACGGCGACGATCGGGAGCGGACCGAGAGAGGCGACAGGACGATGCGGCACTTCACGATCCATCACGACGGTGTCACGATCCCGGTGTCGCGCGGCGGCCGGGGACGACCGCTGGTCCTGTGCCCCGGGCTGAACTCGACACAGGCAGACCTGCACGAGCTGACTGAGCTGCTGCGGCATGACCACGATGTAGTGACCTTCGACCTGCGGGGCCATGGCCTCGCCTCGGCCGCCGACCGGTATTCCTTCGAGGCTTTCCTCAGCGATCTCGTCGCCGTGATGGCGGAGCTGGAACGCCTTGACCTGCCCTCGGCGCCCCTGCTTGTGGGCTATTCACTGGGTGCGGACCTGGCGGTGCGCTATGCCTCCGAGCATCCTGACACCGTCGCCGGGCTTGTTCTCATCGACGGGGCGAACCCGGTGCCCGAACCGTTCATCACCGAGGCTGACGCGGCGGCGTTTCTCACGCTATGGGAGAAGCTGGCAACGCAGCAGGAATCCTTGCGGGGCACCGTCCGCCAGGTGTTGCTCACCGCCCAGGAGATTCTTGACCTGAATGTCGAGATCGATGTGGTTCGGTCCGGGATCCTTCATCGATATAGGAAGATCGACCGACCCATCAGCATGATCATGTCGACCTCGATGGCCGGCGACAGCGATGAAGAACCGGCGCCGCGCCTGAATCAGAACTGGCGTGCCGGCGTCGAGCGGCTTGTCCGCGAGCAGCCGCACATCGCCGCGTTCTGGCTCGACGCCGACCACCAGCTGGCCTTCACCCACGCCCCGGAGATCGCCGAGATCATCCGGAGTAACAAGGCGCAGTCGGCCAAGCCGACTCCTTGAACGCGCTGTAGGAGACTGATGCGATGCTGACCATCGGTGAGCTGGCGTCGTATGCCGGAGTGACGGTGCGTGCGGTGAGGCACTATCACGCCAAGGGGTTGCTGCCGGAGCCGGAGCGGGATCGCTCCGGCTATCGGAGGTACGACGCCGGCGCCGTGGTCGAGCTGATCAAGATCCGGACCCTCGCCGAGGCCGGGGTCCCGCTGGCGCGAGTGCGGGAGCTGCTGCAGGCCGACGAGGAGGAGTTCGCCGCGGCGGTCGCAGACATCGACAAGCGGCTGCGGGCGGAGATCCGGGAGCGGCAACGGCACCGGGAGGGGATCGCCCGCCTCGCCTCCGGGGACAGCTTGGCGCTGCCCCCGGTGGTGGTCGAGTATCTCGACCGGCTGCGGGCGCTCGGGGTCGACGAGCGGATCGTCCAGGTCGAGCGCGACGGCTGGATCCCGCTGGCCGCGCACTCACCGGAGCGAGTCCCGGAATGGATGGCACGCAAGCGTGAGCAGATCGCCGCCCCACAGCTCATCGGCTTCTATCTCACCTTGGGCCAGGCACTAGACCGCACCGACGACGACCCACGGCTGGTCGAGCTGGCCGACAAACTGGCCGCCTACATCACGCAGATGGCCGACGAACGGGGCGAGGACTACGTCGACGACACCCACATCGAGCCACCGCTGGTCAAGCTGATGGACACGCTGGCGTTCGACACTGTGCCGCCGGCCCGTCGGCTGATCGAGTTGCTGAAGAAGCGAGGCTGGACCGGCTGGACCGAACTCAAGCGTGTGAACCCCACACCGGATGCGGCCGGAACATGGCAAGAAGACACCGCATCGCGGCGTTCCGGGCGCGATCGGTGACGGCGGGCGAAGCCCCGCCGGGCGGGGCCGCCGGCAGCGGCTTCGGCACTGATGTTGACCGAGACGGCCCAGGACTCCCCAGAACTACGGCAAGCCGCAAAGGGTGAGGGTCCTGACGGGATGCACTACCCGAGGCTGATCACGCTGTGTAAACGCTCGGAATTCGGCATGAGCGGAAGCCGAAACTCCTCCTCGCCGAGGCGCTGCGGCTGTGGGCGTTCAAAGCTGGTTAGTAGTTCTTCCGGACCGCTTGCCATCGCGTCCAGCACGGCCGCCGCCGTCAACATCTGACGCCTCGGCCGGCCCCGACGCGCCACCGAAATCCAGGACGCTTGCAGTCGTCGCGGACGCATGTTGCACCTGATGTATCACCGCTCATTTCCGGTGAGCGGAGCGCCGCGGTCCCGCATGAACGGCACCGGGTCGATGGCGCCGTGCCGGCTCCGGTCGCCGCGCAGGTGCACCTCGAAGTGCAGGTGCGGCCCCGAGGAGTTGCCGCTCGATCCGACCCGCCCGATCACCTGCCCGGCCTCCACCATGTCGTTCTTGGAAACCATCGGTCTGTTGACCATGTGGCAGTACCGGGTGATCACGTTGCCCGCGTGCAGGATGTCGACGAACCAGCCGCAGCCGCCCTTGCCCGGGAAGCCGTCCACGTCGCAGCTCAACCGGCCCCGCCGGTCCGGGTCGCAGCGGGAGACCAGCACCCGGCCGGCCGCCGCCGCCCGGATCTCCGTGGTGTACTTCGGCGCGCCGATGTCGACCCCGTTGTGCGCCGGCCGGGCGGCGGTACGGAATCCGGAGCCGACCCCGCCGGGGATCGGGGCGGTCCAGCCCGAGGCGGCGATCTCCGCCCCGTCGGCGCAGCCGAGCCCCAGGTCGGTACCGGCGGCCCGGGCGGCCCCGCCGGTCAACGCGTTCACGATCTCGGTCGCCAGCGGCTCGTGCTTGGCGTACGCGTCTGGGAAGGCGCTGATCTGCACCGCCTGGGCGGCCCGGGTGAGCGACCGCTTCTGCCAGTTCCGGATGGTCTTCAACTTCTCGTAGAACTTCCGGGCCGCGTACTCCGGGTTGCGGATCTGCTCCGGCGTACCCCAGCCGGTGCTGGGCCGCTGCTGGAAGAGTCCGAGCGAGTCGTGGTCGTTGCGGTCGCCGAGATGCCCATGGTTGGTCAGGCCGGACTCCTGCATCGCGGTGGCGACCGCGATCACCCAGGCCCGGGGCGGCAGCCCCATCTTCCGGCCCACCTTGATGATGATCGCCGCGTTCCGCATCTGACTCGCCTTGTACGGCCCGACCAGCGGCAGGTCGCCGTCGGTCTTGACCGGCTCGGTGTCGCCGCAGCCGAAGGTCGCCGCCGCCAGGTTCTCCTCCTCGGAGGCGAACATCGTCACCAGGAACGCGCCGGTGCCGCCGACGCAGCAGAGCAGCGCGAGTACGCCGGTCAGCGCCACCGCCAGCGCGACCCGCCGTACCGGTCGCCGGGTCGGACCCCGGTCGGTCATCCCGCACCCACCTCCCCGCGCCCGCTCAGCGCCGTTGCCAGTCCACCGTGTCCACCCGCCAACGCCCCTGCACCGCCACCAGGCCGAGCCGCAGTTCGCCGGAGTCCACCGGTACGACCACCTCGACCAGGCTGTCGTTCTGCGGTACGGCCAGCAGGTCCCCGGTGATCCGGTCCGCCGGCACGGTGGCCGGGTCGACCCCGGTCAACTGCTCGGCGAGATTGTCGGTGGCGAGCTGCCGCAGCCCCGCGTGCCACTCGTCGGCGGTGGTGTCCCGGTGGTCCAGCCAGGCGGTGGCGAAAGACCGGGCCACCTGTGCCGGCTCGGGCGCGCCGGGACTGGTCCGGGGCGACGGCTCCTCGGTCACGGTCAGCCCGTCGTCGCCGGCCTCCGGGTCGGTGATGCTGATCGGGCCGGGCGTACCGCCGACGAGTCCGGGCCGGTCGTCGCCGGGGCCGGCGATCAGCCGGGCCGCGCCGACGATCCCGACCACCAGCACGGCGATGACGATCGCGATCCCGAGCCGGGACCGGAGGAGCCGGGTGAAGAGGAACTCGACGGCGCGCCGCATCCCGTCACCTCGCCTCGGAGCGGATCCGGGGCGCCCGGGGGGCGGGCGTCGGGTCGGGGGCGGGCGCGGAGTCGGGCCGGTAGATCACGTAGGAGGGGTTCTCCACCGGTACGTCGGGCTCGGTCCACTCCGCCGGCCGGCGGCGGGACGGCCGGGCCCGGTCCGGGCGCGAGCCGGAGCCGCCACCCGGGGCCGCCGCCGGGGGAGAGTCGGGTGCCTCGGTACCCCGCTCGGGGCTGCTCTCCGAGCGGCTGCCGGCCCCGGTCTGGGCCGGGTCCTCGTGCCGGGCCTCCGGGCGTACGTTGGTCTGCTGGATCACCACGCTGCGGTTCTTGACCCGGATGTCGGTGCGGTGGTCCGGGTCGTCGAGCTGGGACGCGGCCCGGACGTCCCGGAAGAACCGGCGGTGCCAGGAGCCGGCCGAGGCGATCACCTCGGTGCTGTCCTTGCCGCCGAGTTGGGTGATCCGGCGGTACGGCCGTAGCAGCAGCCAGCCCACCACGCCGCAGAGCCAGACCAGCACCACCTGGAGCCAGCCGGGAATGGTGGAGGTGCTCATCACCAGGTCGACGGCGAAGAGATAGATCGCCGCACCGGTGCCGAAGATGGCGATGTTGAACACGGCGGCGACGACGGCGTTGCCCAGCCGGCGCAGCCCGGCGCTGGCCGGGCGGAGCAGCCCGACCGTGCCGAGCACCGGGGCGGCGATCACCGCCCACCGGAAGAGCAGGAAGCCGAGCAGCACCAGTACGGACGCGGTCAGGTCGAACATCGCGAAGAGGATCGCGGCCAGGATGGCGATCAGCCCGGCGCCGATCCGGTCCGAGTCGCGGGCGCCGCGCAGGTACTCGTACGCCTCCGGGTCCTCCTGCTGGATCTGCTGGGCGACCTTCATCCACTGTTCCTGCTTGGCGGAGACGGTGGTCTGCCGGGTGCCCGGGTTGGCGGCGATCCGGGCGGTCTCCTCCCAGGTGAACGCCTTGGCGTCGTAGAGCGCCCGGCCGTACTTGCGGGCCGTCTCGCTGTCCGAGGAGCCGAGCGCGCCGCGCAGCCAGTTGCGGTAGAGCATCGTCTCGGTCGCGGTGTCACTGGCCCGCAGCGCCGGTGGCCGGTTGTCCTTGCAGCCGGCCGGGTTGAGCGAGCCGCAGCGGTCGGCCGGGATGCTCTTGTCCCGGGGGCCGACCGCCTCGTGTACCACGTTCAGCGTGGTGACCAGGGTGCCGTCGGCGACGTTGGCGGACCGGACCGGCCAGGCGGCGATCGCGGTCACCGCGACCATCACCAGCACTGCCCAGCCGGCGGTGGTCATCGCGTTGCTCATGTCGGACTGCCGGGAGCGCCAGAGCAGGTAGACGCCGACGACGCAGAGGGTGATGATGCCGAAGACGCTGAAGACCCGCTCGTAGACCGCCTTGGTGGCCTGCTCGACCAGCGGGTCGGCCCAGTCCCACATGCTGCTCGGGTCCCAGGCCCGCTCGCGCAGCGCGTTCGAGGCGCCGATGATGGCGGCGGCGATCCGGATCTCGCCGTCCGCGATCTTGTTGAAGACCTTGCTGCCCGGGTCGATCACGTCCGAGGCGCAGCCGCCGGAGTCGTCGTACGTCTCGTAGCTGTAGCCGGCGTTGCCGTACTCGGTGTACATCCCCTTCACGCCCGGCTTGCTGCTCGCCTCGGGACGGGTGGCGAACCAGCCGCCGAGCCCCTGGTCGGGCGCGCTCGGGGTGGGCGCGGTGACACAGTCCCGGATGTGCTGGCCGACGTTGGCGAGCCGGTCGACGCAGTCCCGGAAGTTCGCCTCCCACTCGGCGGTGGTGCAGAGCGCGACCTTGGCCTGGCTCGGCACCGGCACGGCGGCGGAGGCCGGCGTGGCGCCGCCGATCACCGGCCAGACCAGGGTGGCGGTCGCCAGCACCCCGATCGCGAGCAGCAGGGCGGCGAGCCGGGCTCCGAACCTCATGGTCAAGCCTCCAGGTCCGCGACGGGGGAGGGCAGGTTGGCCGGGGCGGCCTTCGCCGTGACCGGGGTGGTGTCCAGGTGGTCGAGCAGGCCGGGTACGTACGAGACGTCGACGCGTACCTTCTGCACCCGGCCGTCGACGTCACGCATCACGAACTCGCGGAAGCCGAGCCGGTCCGCCGAGGAGGCGTCCACGCTGGAGAGCGAGGCGAGGGTCGCCTCGTAGCCGTCGTTGACCGGTACCCGGAGCAGCCGCAGCGCCTCGGAGGCGATGTCGACGTCCTCGGCGATCCGGCCGACGAAGACGGTGGAGACGAGGTTCTGCACGTCGAGCCCGAGGATGTCCTTCGGGTTCTGCGAGGAGACCAGCGCGGCGAGGTTCCACTTCCGGGAGTCCCGGGCCAGCCGGACCAGGAACGACCGCCCCGAGCGCCAACCCTCCATGAAGTGCGCCTCGTCCAGGCCGACGAGCTTGCGCGACGACATCGCGCCGCCGTAGCAGCGGCGTACCGCCAGCCGGTGCGCGGTGTGCAGCATCGGCAGCGCCAGCGCCTCCTCGGCCGACCAGTACTCCCGCTCGATCTTCAGGTCCGGCAGCCGCAGCCCGGCCATGGTGATCACGGTCAGCGTGGCGTCGGCGCCGAGCAGCCCCTCCGGCGGGCGGCCGAAGAAGAGCAGCGCCAACGGCATCTCGGCGGTGTCCAGCAGCAGGTTGGCCAGTTC
Source organism: Plantactinospora sp. BB1 (assembly GCF_003030385.1). Taxonomy (NCBI): domain Bacteria; kingdom Bacillati; phylum Actinomycetota; class Actinomycetes; order Micromonosporales; family Micromonosporaceae; genus Plantactinospora; species Plantactinospora sp. BB1. The sequence goes on from NZ_CP028159.1 coordinate 1,722,955, forward strand.
CCGGCCCTCGTCCTCCAGCCCGGCCAGGCAGGCCACCACGTCGTCCAGGGTGGAGGTCTCCTCGGCCGGTACCTGCCGGACCGCGTGCCGGAACAGCGTCGCGGTGGACGCCTCCCGGGCCACCTGTGGCGGCACCAGCATCATGCAGATGTCCTGCACCAGCATCCGCCGCTCGGCGCGGGCGTTGGAGACGGCGATCTGGAACTCCCGGTCGCCCGCCGAGCCGGCGGCGAACTCGCTGCGCAGCGGGGTCGGGATCAGCGCGTACGGCGCCAGGGTGCCGTGCTCGGAGCCGGTCAGGTTCAGCACGCGTGAATACGGTCGCAGCTCCGGCATCGCGCAGAGCCGGGCCAGCGGGCCGGACGGGTCGAGCAGGGTCACCTGCACCCCCCGCCGGGCGGCCAGATAGCCGAGCGCGCCGAGCAGGGTCGACTTGCCACCGCCCGGCTCGGCGACGAAGACGGCGAGCCCGGAACGCTCGCGTACCTCCATCGGGAAGTGCAGGTCCAGGAAGACCGGCCGGCGGCAGGTGCCGGCGGTACGCCCGATCAGGTCGCCGCGCCGGTCCCCGACCGTCGAGGCGGCCTGCGGCAGCGCGGCCGCCAGCAGGTTCACCGGCATCCGGCGCAGGTAGCCGGTGTTGGCGATCGGTTCGCCGGGAATGAACTCCCGGGCCAGCCAGTCCTGGTTCTTCGGATGCTGGAGCGAGATCCGCAGCTCCCGGGAGTAGAGCTGGATCAGCCGCCGGGCCCGCTCCAGGCACTCCTCCCTGGTCCGCCCGCCGACCGCGATCCGGTGCCAGCCGTGCGCCCGGGCCGACTCCACCGGCAGCCCGGTGGTCATCTCGTCGCCGATCACCAGGGCCCGCTTGGCCAGCCGCTCCAGCTCCGGCGGGGCGTCGATGCCGTGCTCGGCGTAGTCGAGCTGCTGCGAGCGGATCATCCGCAGCCGGTGCTCCAGATTGCGGAACGAGTCGCCGGGGCCGAGGATGTCGACCCGGGTGGAGAGTTCCATCGGCCAGGGCAGCCGCTCGTGGAAGTGCAGCCACGGCTCGTGCCGCTCCGGGATCTCCAGCGGCTCCATCCGGCCCACCGCGAGTACGGCGACGTGCCGCTCCTCGCCGGTCATCCGGTTGACCAGCTTCACCGTCGACCCGTACGGGGTGCGGTAGCGCTCCACCTGCTCGGTCAGGGCGAGCAGGTCGCCGCGCTCCCACCGGCCGTTGGTGACCGGCGAGAGCTGGCCGGGCGGGGCCATGCAGAGCGCCACGGAGCGGTACATCAGCCACTCCAGCTCCTCGGCGCTGACCTGCCGCCCCCGCATCCCGAACGCGCCGAGCACCTCGTCGAACTGCTCGACCGTCCGGCCCAGCTTGCGGCGCTCGCCGTCGGGGGTGCCCCGGCCGAAGGCCCGGAGGATCCGCTCGGCCAGCGAGTTGCCGAGCGACCGGCGGGCGAAGGTGACCCCGAGATAGGTCTGCCCCTCGGCGTGGTTGACCGAGAGCAGGTGCCGCTGGGCGGCGACCAGGTGATCCGACCAGCTCGGCGCGCCGGAGACGGTGGCCAGCGGGTGCGGGGTGTGCTGGTCGATCGTCCGGGCCCACTCGTCGGCCGGGAACGGCCGGGTGGTCCGGCGCAGGTGCAGCCGGAAGCCGGCCAGCCCGGCGTACTGCTCGGAGATGGCGGAGAGCAGCGCCTCCCGTTCGGCGTCCGGCCGGAACGCCCAGCGCACCTCCGGCAGCCAGTACCAGGCGGTGACGGTGTTCGGGGTGAAGGTCAGGTGGCCGGCGATCTCGGTGATGGCCAGCTCGACGGCGGGATCCCGGTCGCCGAAGCGGAGCTTCGGTGCGCGTACCCGCTGGGGTTTGGTCAGCGGCTGCGGCCGGGTCGGCTTCGGCGTGCTCCGCCGCTGCTTCGGCGCGACCGGCGCGGTCTCCCGCTCCGGTCGCCGGCCGGGCCGGCGGTCCGGCTCGGCCGGGCGGCGGGTCGGCTGTTCGGCGGGCTCGCGGACGATCGGCAGCGCACCGGAGTGCTCGCCGCCGCGCTGCTGTGGCGCCGGGGTCGGCCGCCCGGGGTGTCCCTCGGCGGGAGCGGCGGGCAGGGCTCCGGCGCCGCCCGGCGCGGCTCGGGGGGCGGGTGCGTCGGCCGGCCATTCGACGGCCGGGCCGGGGTCGAGGCTGGCGGGTCCGACCGGGCGAACGGCGGCTCCGGGGTCGGCGATGGTCTCGTCCTGCGCCGGCAGGGCGGGCTGGGCGGCCGGCGGAGCGTACCGGGCGGTGGGCTGCCCGGACGCGATCTCCCGCTGCCCGCCGCCACCCGCCGGGAGTTCGTCCGGCTCCCAGGCCGGCAGGCCGACCGCGGCCTCCGGTTCCTCGCCCCAGCGGCCCCGCGGATGCGGTGCGGGCGGGCGGGGCGCGGGGCGGGGTGCCGGCGCGGCGGGTGGGCTCGGCGGCGGCGCCGGCTGGACCGGGCCGGCACCGAAGAGGTCGAGGAAGGGCGAGTCGATGTCCGGGTGCTCGACCGGGGCCGGCGGGCGGGCCGGCGGCGCGGCGGGGGGTCGGGCCGGACGGTTCCGGGCCGGTGGTTGCGGCGCCTGGAAGACCGCTACCGCACCGTGCCCGGTGTTGCTGAGCAGCGCGGCGTCGTACTCGCTCTCCTCGGCCAGCTCAGACTGGTTGTAGCCGGAGGACTGCGTACCGTTACCAGCGTTCTCGGCCGGGCGACCTGCCGGGTGAGACGAGCCCGGCCGGGAGGGGCGGGTCATGCCGCCGCCTCGCCCGGCCCGGAGGGCTCCACCGTCCAGCGGCAGAGGAATCTGGTTCGCTCGGTCACGCCGTCACCTCGCTGCGGTCGGTCATGTCAACTGCTCCCGGATCCGGATACGGGTCGCGACCAGGCGGGGGTCGCGCTGCTCTGTCGCCGGTTCGCGGGTGCGCCGCCAGTCGGTCAGTGCCGTCCGGATGACCATCCGGGCGGGCCGGTCGGGGTCGACGTACCGGAATACGAACGAGGTGGTGACGATCGCGAGCGCGATCTCCCAGGCGGGGATCAGCTCGACCTTGAGCGTGAAGAGGTAATGAATGAACATGAAGAGCGGCACCAGCAACATGAACAGCCCGTACTGCGTGTAAGGCAGGTGGACGGGCAGTGTGTAGCCGGGCGGCCCCAGGTAGACCAGGCGGGCCCGATAGATGTCGTCGTCGGTGCGCAGCCGCATCTCGTGCTCCGCGGTCTATTCGAAGATCAGGTTGATCAGGTTCTCGCCGACGAAGAACAGCGTCGCCGCCCCGGCGATGAAGGCCAGGCCGAGCAGGGCGATCGCCGAGCTGGTCAGCACCTTGGAGACCTCGCCCTTGCTGGCCCGACCGATGAAGATCACGCCGAGTACGGCGAGCAGGATGGGCGCGATGTTGGTGGCGAAGAAGCCGACGATCCCGTCGGTGTCGATATTGCCCTCGGGCTCGGCCGCCGTCACGAACGCGAGGGTGTGGAGCGCGTGCGTGGCAGCCGGCCATGCCGTCTCCACCAGCTCCATGGCGAACATCGGAATCCTCCCCGGTGCGGTGACGCCCCGCCTCCGCACTGCTGTCAAGCCCGGTCAACCGGGTCGGTCGTGGGGTGTTGATCGACCCTGCGTCTCGCAATCACCGCAAAGGGTGATGGTTTGTGGGCATCTTTGTCCTGATTCGGCCCATCTCTTAAGTTCTGGCATCTGGCTGATGCGAGCGTACGGCGCGTGCCTGTTTGGAACAAGCGGCCCGGAGTGCCACCGATCGCTCCTCCCCGGCCGGTTTTCACGCGCCTCGCCGACGCCGGGCCCGCCACCGGTACGGCACCGATCCCCGGGGCAGGGGCGGTCCGCGCCGGGCCGGCGGGACCACCGGCGGGACCACCGGCGGGACCCGGGGGCGACCGGGCCCGGAGTCGGGCAGGTGGGTAGCGTCGAGTCGTGACCGAGTCAGTCCAGGGAGCCGCCGCGACCGACGGTGGGTGGCGGGCCGGCGCGGACCTGCTCCGCTCGCCCCGGCCGGTGGTGATCGGCGTCCTCAACGTCACGCCCGACTCCTTCTCCGACGGCGGGCGGTACGCCGACCTCGACGCCGCCGTACGGCACGGGGTCGAGATGCACTCCGACGGCGCCCACCTGGTCGACGTCGGCGGCGAGTCCACCCGGCCCGGCGCCGACCGGGTCGACGCCGAGACCGAGGCCGCCCGGGTGCTGCCGGTCATCCGGGAACTCGCCGCCCGGGGCGTGCCGATGAGCGTCGACACCTACCGGGCCGGTGTCGCCGCCGCCGCGCTGGCCGCCGGGGCGACGGTGGTCAACGACGTCTCCGGCGGACTCGCCGACCCGGACATGGCCAAGGTGGTCGCCGAGGCGGGCTGCCCGTGGATCCTGATGCACTGGCGGGCGCACGCCAAGCGGATGCAGGAACTCGCGCACTACACCGACGTGGTCACCGACGTACGCACCGAGCTGGCGCAGCGGGTCTCCGACGCCCTCGCCGCCGGGGTCGCCGCCGACCGCATCGTGCTCGACCCCGGCCTCGGCTTCGCCAAGCGACCCGCCGACAACTGGCAGCTCACCGCCCGGCTGCCGGAGCTGCTGGCGCTCGGCTACCCGCTGCTCTTCGGAGCCAGCCGCAAGTCGTACCTCGGTGCGCTGCTGGCCGGCCCGGACGGCACGCCACGGCCGACCGACGGGCGTACCGCCGCCACGATCGCCACCAGCGTGCTCGCGGTCGCGGCCGGCGCCTGGGGGGTACGGGTGCACGACGTACGGGAGACCGTGGACGCGCTCGCGGTGTGGACCGCCAGCGGACGTCCCCGGCTGACCACCGGGGAGGTGGCCGGATGACCGGGCCGGCGGGCGACCGGGGTCGACCGGGCGACGGGTCCACCGGGCTTCCCGGGCCGGGCACCGACCGGATCGTGCTGACCGGGTTGCGGGCGCGCGGGCGGCACGGCGTCTACGACTTCGAGCGGGCACAGGGGCAGGACTTCGTCGTCGACGTCGTGCTGGAACTCGACCTGACGATGGCGGGCCGCTCCGACGACGTGGCCGACACCGTGCACTACGGCGAACTCGCCGGCCGGCTGGTCGCGATCGTCACCGGCGAGCCGGTCAACCTGATCGAGACGCTCGCCGAGCGGCTCGCCGCCGCCTGTCTCGCCGATCCACGGGTACTGGTCACCTCGGTCACCGTGCACAAGCCGCAGGCGCCGATCCCGCACGACTTCGCCGACGTGGCGGTCACCGTGACCCGGCGGAGGTGAGATGACCCGGGCCGTGCTCTCGATCGGCAGCAACCTCGGTGACCGGCTCGGACACCTGCGCACGGCGGTCGACGGGCTGCGGGACGTACTCCTGGTGGCCTCCGGGGTCTACGAGACGCCGCCGTGGGGTGATCCGGACCAGCCGGCGTACCTGAACGCCGTCCTGCTGGTCGCGGACGACGCGGCCGGGCCGGGCGACTGGCTCGACCGGGCCCGGGCCGCCGAGGCGGCGGCCGGCCGGGTCCGCGACCCGCGGCGCCGCTTCGGCCCGCGCACCCTCGACGTGGACGTGGTCGCGGTCTGGGCGGCCGACGGCGAGCCGGTGCGCAGCGCCGACCCCGAGCTGACCCTGCCGCACCCCCGGGCCCACCTGCGGGCGTTCGTGCTCCGGCCGTGGATCGACATCGACCCGTACGGGCGGCTGCCCGGCCACGGCTGGCTGACCGACCTGATGTCGACCGAGCCGGTCGCCACCGACGTGCTGGACGTGCGCCCCCGTCCAGATCTGCGGATAGAGTCGGATTGACGGCGACCGCGGCGCGGACCGGACGAGCCAGCAGCACGACCCGGTTCCGGGCGGTCCGTGGGAAGCGGTGCCGACGAGCGGAGTGAGGAAGAGTTGTGACCGAGCGCAGACCCCCGACGCGCGGCCCGGCCCCCGAGCGCGGGCGGATGGGTCCGACCAGACCCGCCTCCCTGGTGGTGGCCGGACTCGCCTCGGCGGCCCTGGCCTGGTTGCTGGTCAGCAGCTTCTACAGCCACATCCCGCCGCTGCCCTGGCTGCCCATCGTCACCCTGCTCGGGCTGGCCGCCCTGGAGGGGTACGCGGCGGCGAACACCCGGGCCCGGATCGAGCGCAGGCCCGGACGGGATCCGGTCGACCCGCTGGCGGTGGCCCGCTTCGTCGTACTGGCCAAGGCGTCCGCGCTGGCCGGGGCGATCTTCGCGGGTTTCTACGCCGGGCTGGACATCTGGCTGCTCATCGAGCGGACCCGGGCGGCCGCGAACGACGTACCGGCGGCGAGTGCGGGACTCGGCGCGTCGCTCGCCCTGGTGGGTGCGGCGCTCTGGTTGGAACGCGCCTGTCGGGTGCCCGATCGTGATGATCGTAATTCGGAGAGTGACGATCTGGATCGGCGCGACGAGCGCTGAACAGGCCGCGCGGCGAATCGACGCGCACCGGGGGTGACGGCCGGGCGTGCGCGCGGGTACGGTGCCTCCGACCGGGCCGGATCCGCCCGCTTCGCTGGATCTTGCCCACGTCCGACCGCTCCGCCCCCGGATGGCGCCCCGGGTCGGGGCCTGTTCGGCGGGACGAAACAGGAGGCGCGCGCGATGGCGTACGACGATTCCATCTATCGGCGACGGGACCCCGGAGCGGATCCGGTGGGCACCGGTGCCCGGGAGGATCCCCGGTACGGCGCGGACCCCGGTTACGACGCCGACCCCCGTACGTCGTCCAGCCACGTCACCGGCCGGTTCATGGGTGGCGAACCCGCCGTGGCGACCGACCCCGACCCGGCCGAGCCGACCCGGCGGCGGAACGTCCCACCGGCCGCGCTGGAGAACGTCTTCGACGATCCCGCACACGGCGAGCCCGGCCGGGACCGGATCGGCGTGCACCTGCTCTGGGAGCTGGTCCTGCTGGTCGTGGTGGCGGTGCTGCTCTTCCTCTGCAACCGGGACTATCCCGACCTGCTCCGTGGCGAGCAGCGGGAGAGCCTGCTGGTCTTCGGCACCGCGCTCGGGCTGCTCACCCTCGGCGCCGGGCTGACCCTGCGCACCGCCGCGCCGAATCTCGCGCTGGGTCCGGTCGCCGTCGCCGCCGCGCTGCACTTCGCGGAGAACTCCGACCGGGGAGTCGTCTCGGCGATGCTGCCGGCGGTGGTCGCCGGGGTCGCCGTCGGCCTGGTGATCGCCGTACTGGTGGTGGGCTTCCACGTGCCGGGCTGGGCGGCCAGCCTCGCCGCCGGACTCGCGGTGGTGGTCTTCGTCGAGCAGCGCACCGCCCCGGTCGACGTGCAGGGCGAGTACGACCCGAACCAGCACGCGCTCTACCTCTTCGCCGGCTTCGCCGCCGTCGCCGTGCTGGCCGGCCTCTTCGGCACCGTCAAGACGGTACGCCGGGCGGTCGGCCGGTTCCGGCCGGTGGGCGACCCGGCGCTGCGCCGGGGCGGTGCCGCGGCCGTCATCGTCACGCTCGGCCTGGTGCTGTCGACGGTCTTCGCGGTCGCCGCCGGGATGCTGCTCGCGGCCGGCGGCACCGGGCCGGTGGCGCCGACCACCGGGATCGAGTGGACGGGTCTGGCCTTCGGCGCCGCGCTGCTCGGCGGCGCCAGCGCGTTCGGCCGACGGGGCGGGGTCGCCGGGGGGCTGCTCGCGACCGTCGCGCTCGCCCTGTTCATCCGGTACGCCGACGAGCGCAACCTGGACATCGCGCCGACCGCCCTCGCCGCCGTACTGCTCGCCGTCGGCCTGCTGGTGACCCGGCTGGTCGAGGCGAACGGCCGCCCTCGGTCGTACGCCGAGCGGGACTGGGTGGAGGAGCCAGCGACCACGGCGAGCTGGGACAGCGCCCAGACCGCCCAGCCACCGGAGCCGTGGAACTCCTCGCTGCCCGGTCAGCCGACCGACCGCTGGGGCGGCGACCGCTGGGACGGCCCGGACCGTTGACCCGGGCCGGGCCGGGCCGGGTAGGCCGGGCCGGGCGGGGCAGGACGGGCCGGGCGGGGCAGGACGGGCCGGCCGGGCGGGCGGGACGGTCGGTGCGGCTTGCGACGGTTCGGGCCGATAGGCTCGGCCTCATGACGGAATCCGGTCCCGAGTCCCGTACCACGCCGACCTTCGCCGAGCTGGACGCGCTGTCCACCGAGGAGTTGCGCGAGCGGGCCTTCGCGCTGGCCCGGGAACGGCGGGACATCGGCTTCTTCTGGTCGGTGATCCGGCACCTGCCGAACGCGGACGAGGCGGCGGCGCTGGACGGCTCGCCGAACGCGGCCGGTCCGACCGTGGACGAGGCGGTCGCGCTCTGGCGGGAGTTCACCGGCCACGGCTACGAGGAGACCGCGCCGCTGCTCCGGGCCGCGTTCATCGACTATCTACAGAAGCACTGACCGGCTGCCGAAGCACTGACCGGCTACCGAAGCACCGGCCGGTCGAATCCCCTCATCGGCCCGCCAATGGCGCGGATCGGTTGAAGCCAAGCACATTCCGGGAATCCGGCACCGGGTTTCGCGATCAGATTCCGCTGGGAATTAGCTGTGCATGGCTCTCACCAACAGATACAAGACGTCCACGGGTGCGGGCACGCTCGCCGCACTCGTACTGGTCCTGGTCTTCGGCAGCCCCTGGTATGCCGACTGGGCCGGGGACGAAACCGACGAGAACACGGCGGGTGGCTGGTTCCTCCGGCTGCTCGCCTGGCCGGCGTGGCGGTTCGACTCGGACGACACGATCCAGAACGTCATCGCCGCCGACCTCAAGGCGATCCTGGTGGTGGTGCTCACCTGGGTCTTCCTCTACATGCTGCCCGGCTCGCAACTGGCCCGGGCCCGGGGCACCCTCAGCCAGTTCCTCGCCGGCTGGTCGGCGTACGTCTTCGCCGGTGCCTTCGCCGCGCTCTTCGCCACGCTGATCGGCAGCAACCCGTCGCTGCTCGGCGCATTCCAGGCCGCCGGCAGGGGTGCCGCGTACGGCTTCTTCGTCGGCTGGATCATCGGCCTGGCCACCCTGGGCGGCTGGCGGGGCCGACGCTGAGCCGCACCGGCCGGGCTGGTCCAGCAGGTCGTCGACCTCGACCCGCGGGCGTACCGCCCGCTCGGCGGCGCCCGGAGTGCCCGATCGCTTCCCTCCCGCGACCGGCACTCCGGGCGCCGTGCCGTCCGGGGCCGGTCGCGGGCCCCGTGCACCGGGCCGGGACTGGCGGAGGGCCTTCCACCAGCGGGCGGAGAGATGTGCCGCGGCGACCTCAGCCGCCGACCGGGTCGGCCGGATAGTCGATGCTGAGGATCTGGTGCCGGCTCACCGTCCCGACCAGCTCGCCACCCTCGTCGGTCACCCGGGCGTCGTCCGAGTTCGTCCGCAGCAGCACCGCCAGCGCGTCGTAGAGCGACGAGCCGAGCGGCACGGTCGGCAGCCCGGCGGTGGTGGCGGCGTCCGGCGGGATCGGACGCAGCAGCTCCCGGGTGACCGGGGTGACCGCCAGCCGACGGATCGCCCGGTCGGTCCCGACGAACTCCCGGACGAAGGCCGAGGCCGGCTCGCCGAGCAGGGTCGCCGGGCCGGCGTACTGCTCCAGCCTGCCGCCCTGGGAGAGCACCACGATCCGGTCACCCAGCCGGACCGCCTCGTCCAGATCGTGGGTGACCAGCACGATCGTCTTGCGTACCTCCGCCTGGAGCCGCAGGAACTCCTCCTGGAGCCGGGCCCGCGCGATCGGGTCGACGGCCGAGAACGGCTCGTCCATCAGCAGCACCACCGGATCGGCGGCCAGCGCCCGGGCCACCCCGACCCGCTGCCGCTGGCCACCGGAGAGTTCGTGCGGATAGCGCGGCCCGAAGGTGGTCGGGTCGAGCCCGACCAGGTCCAGCAGTTCTGCCGTACGGGCCGCGATCCGGGCCCGGGACCAGCCCGACAGCCGGGGTACGGTGCCGACGTTCGTGGCGATGGTCTGGTGCGGGAAGAGCCCGACGTTCTGGATCACGTAGCCGATCCGCCGCCGGAGCTGGACCGGGTCGGCCCGGGTGACGTCCTCGTCGCCGAGCAGGATGCGCCCGGAGGTCGGCTCGATCAGCCGATTGATCATGCGGAGCACGGTGGACTTGCCGCAGCCGGACGGCCCGATCAGCACCACCAGTTCGCCGGCCTTGACCTCCAGGCTCAGCTCGCCGACCGCCACCGTGCCGTCGGGATACTGTTTGCGTACCTGGTCGAGGGTTATCGCGGCGGCACCCGTGGTGCCGGCGGGCCCGGCGGAACCGGCCTCCGGGGTAACGTCCACGTATGTCCTTCCGGGTGATCGACCGGGCGCACCCGGGTAATCCGTGGTTCTCCTGGGACTATGTGCAGGGCAATTCGGAGACCATTCTCGCCGCCCTGCGGGAGCATGCCGCCCTCACCGCCCAGGCGGTGTTGATCGCGGCCCTGGTCGCGATCCCGCTCGCCGTGCTGGCGTACTGGTTCCGGCCGCTCACCGGGCCGATTCTCGCACTCTCCGGCGTGCTGTACACGATCCCCTCGCTGGCGCTCTTCGCCTTCGTCGCACCGTACCTCGGCACCGGGACCACCACGGTGCTGCTCGGACTGGTCCTCTACGCCCTGCTGCTGATCGTCCGGAACGCGCTGGCCGGGCTCAACCAGGTGCCGGAGGAGGTCCGGGACGCGGCCCAGGGGATGGGGTACGGCCGGTTCGCCCGGCTGCTCCGGATCGACCTGCCGCTGGCGTTGCCGGGCATCTTCACCGGGCTGCGCCTGGCGACCGTCTCCACGGTGGCCCTGGTCACCGTCGGGGTACTGGTCGGGCACGGCGGCCTCGGGCAGCTCATCCTCGGCGGATTCCGGAACAACTTCTTCAGAGCCGAGATCATGACCGGGACGCTGCTCTGCGTACTCCTGGCCCTGGTCCTGGACCTGGTCCTCGCCGGCCTCGGTCGGCTGCTCACGCCGTGGGCCCGCCGTCGCGGAGCCGCAGGATGAGCGCGAGAGGTGAGTACGAATGAACCCGATCGAGCAGGCCGTGGTCTGGCTCAACGACCCGCTGAACTGGACCAATCCCGGCGGGGTCCTCGACCGGCTGGTCGAGCACCTCGGCATCTCCGCCGCCGCCGTGGCACTCGGTTGCCTGGTCGCCTGGCCGCTCGGGCTCTGGCTCGGGCACACCGGCCGGGGCGGCGGCGCCGTGGTGCTGGTCTCCAACGTCACGCTGGCGATCCCGACCATCGCGCTGCTCACCATCCTGCCGCTGACCGCGCTCGGCTTCGGCAAGCCGCCGGTGATCATCGCGTTGGCGGTCTTCGCGGTGCCGCCGCTGCTGGCGAACGCCTACACCGGGATCCGGCAGGTCGATCCGGAGGTACGGGACGCGGCGCGCGGGATGGGGCTCTCCGGCGGGCAGTTGCTGCGCCGGGTGGAGTTGCCGCTCGCGGTGCCCTACCTCGCGGCCGGGTTCCGTACCGCCGCCGTGCAGGTGGTGGCGACCGCCGCGCTCGCCTCGTTCGTCAACGGCGGCGGGCTGGGGCAGATCATCAGCGCCGGGTTCGGGCTGGGCATAGCGGTCGGCGGCGGTCAGATCCTGGCCGGCGGGCTCCTCGTCGCCCTGCTCGCACTGCTGGTCGAACTGGTCTTCGCGCTGGTGGAACGGCTGGTCACCCCGAGGCCGCTGCGCCGGAACCGGCGCCGGACCATCCGGCGGGCCGACCAGCGGGCGGCGGCGGCGATCACCGGCTCCTGACCCGCCGGCAGCCGACCGGCCGGTCGGCCCGTCGGTGTGGGTCTGATCACGTTCGGCGACCCTCGGCGTACCCGACGGGGCCACCCGGCACGCGTGATTATCGCGAAGAGTAGTCGCCTCTGCGCGCCTCGTGTCCGTTTGCGTGACGATCCGATGACGAAGCCGGCATCGGATTGTCGTACCAGACGGGAGGATGTTTCGTGAGTACTCGCGGGCGGCCGTCCTGTCCTGTCGCCCGTCGGACACGCGGCCGGCCCACCCGGGCCGCGCCGGGACACAGGAGGCGGGCGTTTTCATGCGCACACGTACACGTCTGGCAGTCGGCGCCGCCGGTGCCGTCGTCGCGGCCGGTTTTCTCGCCGGCTGCGGTGGAGCCGGCTCGTCCGGCACCCAGGCCCCGGCAACCGGGGCGCAGGGCGCCGGTTGCGCACCGGTGGCCGGATCCAGCCTGGTCGTGCTCGACGACGACAAGAAGCTCCAGAACACCGACAACATCATCCCGGCCATCAACAGCAAGGTGGCCCAGCCGCAGTTGGTCGCGGCCCTGGACAAGGTCTCGGACAGCCTCGACACCAGCAAGCTGATCGGGCTGAACAAGGCGGTCGACGTCGACCGCAAGACCCCGAAGGTGGCCGCCGAGGAGTTCGCCTCGGCCAACAACCTCACCGCCGGCATCCCGACCGGTGGCACCGGCTCGATCACCGTCGGCGCGGCCAACTTCAGCGAGAACCAGACCCTGGGCGAGCTGTACCGGATCGCCCTCACCGCCGCCGGCTACCAGGTCAAGGTCCAGCAGATCGGCAACCGCGAACTCTACGAGCCGGCGCTGGAGAAGGGCGACATCCAGGTCGTTCCGGAGTACGCGGCGACGATGGCGGACTTCCTGAACAACAAGGTGAACGCGAAGGGCGGGGCCACCCCGCCGCCGATCTCCTCCCCGGATCTCAACCAGACCGTGAGCGGGCTGAAGGCGGCCGGTGAGAAGGTCGGCATCACCTTCGGCAAGCCGTCGGCGGCCCAGGACCAGAACGCGTTCGCGGTCACCAAGGAGTTCGCCGACAAGTACGGCGTCCGCACCCTCAGCGAGCTGGCGGCGAAGTGCTCCGGCTCGGCGACCGTACTCGGCGGCCCGCCGGAGTGCCCGCAGCGGCCGAAGTGCCAGGCCGGACTGGTCCAGGTCTACAACTTCAACGCCGGCCGGTTCGACTCGCTCGACGCCGGTGGCCCGCAGACCAAGTCGGCGCTGACCAGCGGCACGATCAGCGTCGGGCTGGTCTTCTCCTCCGACGGCGCGCTCGCCACGAGCTGACGAGCGGTGCCCGGGGGCCGCAGCTTCCGGGTGCGAGCGGTGGAACCGACCGGGGCCGGTCGACGGCAGTGCACGTGCCGTCGACCGGCCCCGTACGCTGGCGCCGCCATTTCCGTCCCCGGCAACTGTGGGTAGGCTCGACTGCCATGTCAGCCCGCGAGGCCTCCGAGGAAACCCGCCGTCGGCCGCTGCTGACCGTACTCTTCTGGGTCGGGGTGGGGTTGGCTCCGCTGGCCGCCCTGTTACTGCTGGTCGGGCAGGGGAACGGGCCGCTGCGGATCGCGGCGGTGCTCGCCGTGTTGGCGGTCGTACTCATCGGACTGTCGATCACGTTGCGTGGCGACTCGGAGGGTGTCCGGCTGGACCTGGAGGAGACCCTCATCGAGGAACTCGACGACCTGCGGGGCGAGCTGCGCAACGACATCGCCACGGCCGCCCGCGCCACGCACAAGGCGTTCGGCGAGAAGCTGGAGGTCGTCCAGGGCAACGTCGAGGCGCTGCGTGGCCAGATCGAGGCCGTCCGGGCTGCCGCCGCCGTACCGGGTGCCTCCGCTCCGGCCGCCGCGACCGGTGCGGCCGCCACGGCGGCGGTGGTCGGTGGCGCGGCCGGTTCCGCCAGCGTGCCCGCCGGGCGGGCGGCGGCCGAGCCGGGCGGGAGCGGCTGGGCCGGCACCGATCCGGGTCGGACCGGTCGGGTGCCGGACGAGCCTGCCTCGGCAGGCTGGGCGCCGGGCGGACCGGGCCGGGAGGGTTCGGGCGCCCGCCCCGACGGGCCACGCCGAGCGGGAAGCGGTCCGGCTCCGTCGCACGCCGCAGGTTCGCCGCATGCCGTGGGTCCGTCGCATGCGGCGGGTCCCTCCCACGCCGCCGGTCCCTCCCACGCTGCGGGTCCGTCGCATGCTGCGGGTCCGGCGCACTCGGTGGACCAGGGCGACACCGGCGAGTTCCACGGTGGGCCGGGCGGCGGCTACCAGGGTGCGGCCGGCTACCGAGGCGGCAGTTACCAGGGGAGCGGCCGTTCCGACGGTGACCGGACCGGGCCGGGCCGGGGGCGGTATGGCCGGGACGAGGGCGCGGCGGCTGAGCCCGGGCAGTACGGCCACTCGTGGGCGCAGGGCGCCCGGCCGCGCGGCCCGGGCGGGATGGCGGGCAACCCGGGTGGCGTCTCCGGGCCCCCGCTCGGCCGGGGCGTGGTACGGCACACCGAGACCGTGCAGGTGACCACCCGGCAGACCATCGTCGGCGGGCACGAGGACGACGACCATGCCGGCTACGGCGCCGGGACCTACGGTGGCGGTGTCTACGGCGGCGGCGCCCAGCCGGGCGGCTACGGCAACGGCGGCTACGGCGGCGCCGGCCAGCCCGGCGGCTACGACGGCTACGGCAGCCAGGCTGGCGGCTACGACGGCCAGGCTGGCGGCTACGGCGACGGTGGCCAGCGAGGCGGCTACGGCGCCGCCCAGCCCGGTGGCACCTATGGCGGTGGCACCTATGGCGGTGGCACCTACGGCGGTGGCACCTACGGTGGCGGCACCTACGGCGGTGGCGAGGAGCGGGCCGGTGGCCGGGGTCGAGGCGGTGACGGGCGTCGGGGTGGTGCCGGCCACGCCGGGGGCAGCGCCAACAACGGCGGAGGCAGCGCCTACAACGGCGGGGGCGGCGGTTACGGCGGCGGCAGCGGCTACGGGGGCGGCCCCGAGCGGGACGGGCGCGACGGGGACCCGGACGACTGGCGGCCGGCGCAGGGGCGGCAGGCCGCCGAGCCGGCCGACGAGGGGCGGAACGGACGCCGGACCGGCGGAGACGGCGGCTGGCGTGGCCGTTCCGCCGACCCGGATCCGGATCCGGGGATCGGCGACCCGGCCGACGACTCGTACTGGGCCGAGCTGCGGGCCGGCGACCGCTGGACCTCGGTACGCAGCGACGACCGGGGCCGCGAGGTCCGGATGGGCGAGCGGCGGGCGTCGATGCGCTCCGACGAGTCGGGTACCGAGCTGCGGGTCGAGGACCGCTGGGCGGAGATGCGCCGGGAGGAGCCGGGGCCGGCCGAGGACCGGCGGGCGGGTCGCCAGTGGTCGGAGCCCCGGGACGACGACCGGCGCTCCGAGGGCCAGAGCGGTCAGCGCGGTCAGAGCGGTCGCAGCGGTCAGCGCGGTCAGCGCGGTTCCGGCGGGTGGGCTGCCGACGACGCCGTCCCGCGCGGCGATGCTGGCGACTCCGGCGACGGTCGGGGCTGGGAGCGGTCCGGGAGTGCGCCGGCGCTGCCCGCCGGAGGTGTGGACCCGGCGTCCGCCTGGGGTCCACCGCGACAGGAGCCCGAGCCGGAGCCGGCCCGGCGGGGGCGGCGGCACCGGGACGACGAGGAGTACGGCTACCCGCCGCTGGACGAGGCGCCCCGGGCCGGCGGTACCCGACGGTCGGAGTACGGCTACCCCGCCGAGGGCGACTGGCGCTGACCGTCGCGCCACCGTCCCGGGCCACCGGAGGGTTCCGCCCGGCGGTGCGGCCGGTACGTCACTTGTCGATGTCGCCGACGACGAAGAACATCGAGCCGAGGATCGCGATCAGGTCCGGCACCAGGCAGCCGGGGAGGAGCGTGGCCAGGGCCTGCACGTTGGCGTACGAGGCGGTGCGCAGCTTCATCCGCCACGGCGTCTTGTCGCCCCGGGACACCAGGTAGTAGCCGTTGATCCCGAGCGGGTTCTCGGTCCAGGCGTAGGTGTGCCCCTCCGGCGCCTTCACCACCTTCGGCAGCCGCACGTTCACCGGACCGCTGATCCGGTCGACCTGGTCCAGGCAGCGTTCCGCGAGGTCGAGCGAGACGTACACCTGGTCGAGCAGGACCTCGAACCGGGAGTGGCAGTCACCGGCGCTCCGGGTGACCACCGGCACGTCCAGCGACCCGTACGCCAGGTAGGGCTCGTCGCGGCGCAGGTCGAGGTCGAGCCCCGAGGCCCGGGCGACCGGGCCGGAGGCGCCGTACGCGGCCGCGTCGGCGGCGGAGAGCACCCCGACCCCGACGGTACGGGCCAGGAAGATGTCGTTGCGCCGGATCAGGTTGTCCAGGTCCGGCAGGCGGCGGCGTACCTCGCCGATCGCCGCCCGGGCCCGCCGGGTCCAGCCGGCCGGCACCTCCTCCTTGAGCCCGCCGACCCGGTTGAACATGTAGTGGATCCGGCCGCCGGAGACCTCCTCCATGACCGCCTGGAGGGTCTCGCGTTCCCGGAAGGCGTAGAACATCGGGGTGATGGCGCCGATCTCCAGCGGGTAGGAGCCGAGGAACATCAGGTGGTTGAGCACCCGGTTCAGCTCGGCGAGCGCGGTGCGCAGCCAGACGGCCCGCTCCGGCACCTCGATCCCCATCATCCGCTCGACCGCCAGCACCACGCCCAGCTCGTTGGAGAAGGCCGACAGCCAGTCGTGCCGGTTGGCGAGCACGATGATCTGCCGGTAGTCGCGTACCTCGAAGAGTTTCTCGGCGCCCCGGTGCATGTAGCCGACGATCGGCTCGGAGGAGATCACCCGCTCGCCGTCGAGCACCAGCTTGAGCCGGAGTACGCCGTGGGTCGACGGATGCTGCGGCCCGATGTTCAGCACCATGTCGGCGGTCTCCAGGCCCGCCCCGGTGCCGACGGTCAGTTCCCGCAGCGCCCCGGTGTCGGCAGTCATGCCCGTCATCGTGCCACGATCCGCCCGGCCGCATCGCCGGCCGGCGCGACGTCCGGTCCGGCGCCGAGCCATCCAGCCGTCCCGGCGCCGAGCCATCCGGCCGGTCCGGGGTCGACGCCGACCGGTTGCAGCAGCCACCAGTGGCCGCCGAGGCCGGCCGGGTCGGTCAGTTCGGCCGCCGTGGAGGCCCGGGCGAGCGCCCGGACGTAGCCGGCCGGGTCGGTCGAGGCCAGCGTCAGCGCGGGTCGTCGCCCGTCGGCCCCGAGTGCGCGCAGCGCACGGTGCTGTTCGACCAGGGTGTACGGCAGGCCGGCCCGCGCCGTACCGGCCGCCGCCACCGAGTCGACCGCGACGTGCGCGGTCAGGTCGCAGCTCCCGTCCGGTACCGGGTCGACCTGCCGGCCGGCCCGGAACCCGGTCAGCGTGCCGCGCACCGGGCGCGCGTCCCGCAGGTGTCCGTAGTCGACGGCGAGGGCCAGCCCCCGGTGCAGGCTGCCGACCGCCTCGGCCCAGGCGGTGTCCCGGGGCAGTCCGATCTCGACCCGCTCCGGCGGGCGCGGGGCGGACCCGTCCCGGCCCGGGGTCGGCCACCAGCGGGCCAGCCACTGCGTCTCGGCCGGGTCGAGCGGGCCGCCGGGGGACTCGGCGCCGGTGGCCGGGTCGACGAGTACCCGGCGCCAGCCGGCCGGGCCGGCCTCCGCCACGTCCAGCGGTACGTTGTCCAGCCACTCGGTGCCGAGCAGCAGCCCGACGATCCGCTCCGGTAGCTCCGGCCGCCAGTCGATCGTCTCCGGCAGCGCATCCGGGCGCGGGGCGAGTTCGACCCCGGTCAGCCGGAGCCGGGCGGCGAGTTCCGGCGGGGCGAGCCGGGCCAGCGTGCCGAGGAGTTCACCCCGGCCGGCACCGACGTCGACCACCTGCAACGGGTCCGGCCGGCCCAGCGCGGCGTCGAGCCGGTCGAGCAGCCGCAGCAGGGCAGCGCCGAGCACGGGTACGGCGTGCGCACTGGTCCGGAAGTGCGCGGCCGGTCCGGCACCTCCGACGAAGAATCCCCGGTCACCGTAGAGCGCGGTGGTCATCGCGGCTCGCCATCCGATCGGCACCGGCCCAGGTTATGCGGCGCCGGTCACCCCGGGCCGCCACCCGCCCCGGCCGGCGGGCGACCGGCGGTGAAGGTTTTCACAACCTCTTGGTCCCGAGCTGGCCGGACGGCGCATACTTGCGATCGACCGGTACCACTTATCGAGGACTGGATCACGCTATGAGCGCTTCCGCGCGCCCGCAGGCCGGCACCTCCGGCGGGTCGGCCCGGCCATCGGCCGCCGCCCCGAGCCGTGATCCGGCCGGTCAGGGCCAGTCGCACCCCATGATCCCCCGCCAGCTCACCGTCGGCGTGATCGGCGCCGGCCGGGTCGGAGCGGTGCTCGGCGCCGCGCTGGGCCGGGCCGGGCACCGGGTGGTCGCCGCCGCCGGGGTCTCGACCGCCGCCCGGGACCGGATCGCCCGGCTGCTGCCCGGGACCTCGGTACGCCCCGCCGACGAGGTGGCCCGGGCCGCCACCGACCTGCTGCTGCTGGCCGTACCCGACGACTCGCTGGCCCCGGTCGTGGCCGGGCTGGCCGGGACCGGCGCGCTCCGCCCCGGGCAGGTGCTGGCGCACACCTCCGGCGCGCACGGGCTCGACGTGCTCGCCCCGGCCGTGGCGGTCGGGGCGCATCCGCTGGCCCTGCACCCGGCGATGACCTTCACCGGTACCGCCGAGGACCTGCGTCGGCTGCCCGGCATCTCGTACGGGGTGACGGTCCCGGAGCCGCTGCGGCCGTTCGCCGTCCGGCTCGTCGCCGACCTCGGCGGGGTACCCGAGTGGGTCGCCGAACCGGATCGCCCGCTCTACCATGCCGCGCTCGCGCACGGCGCGAACCATCTCGTCACGCTGGTCAACGAGGCGGTGGAGCTGCTCCGCGCCGCCGGGGTGGCCCAGCCGGCGAAGGTGCTCGGGCCACTGCTGCGGGCCGCCCTGGACAACTCGCTGCGGCTCGGCGACGCGGCGCTGACCGGGCCGGTGTCCCGGGGCGACGCCGGTACGATCGCCCGGCACCTGGACCGGCTGGCCGCCACCGCCCCGGAGTCGGTACCCGGCTACCTGGCGCTGGCCCGCCGTACCGCCGACCGGGCGATCGCCGCCGGCCGGCTCCGCCCGGCCGACGCCGAGGCCCTGCTCGGGGTCTTGGCGGACCGGGACCGGAAGGTCACCGCCGCGTGACGACCGGGCGGCGGGAAGAGCGGCAGGTGACCGGGGAGGAGTGGGGAGCGAGATGACCACGGTGTTGCGTACCCGGGCGGAGTTGGCGGCCACCCTGGCCCCGCTGCCCGGGAGGCTGGCGGTGGTGATGACCATGGGCGCGCTGCACTCCGGGCACGAGGCGCTGCTGCGGGCGGCCCGGGAGCGGGCCGACACCGTACTGGCGACGATCTTCGTGAACCCGCTCCAGTTCGGCCCGAACGAGGACTTCGACCGGTACCCCCGGACCTTCGAGGCCGACCTGGCGGTCTGCCGGGCGGCCGGGGTGCGGTACGTCTTCGCCCCGTCCCGGGAGGAGCTGTACCCGGACGGCGAGCCGATGGTCCGGGTCGACCCGGGCAGCCTCGGCGAGGAGTTGGAGGGCGCCAGCCGCCCCGGCTTCTTCACCGGGGTGCTGACCGTGGTGGCGAAGCTGCTCAACCTGCTCCGGCCGGACGTCGCACTCTTCGGCGAGAAGGACTACCAGCAGCTCACCCTGGTCCGCCGGATGGTCCGCGACCTGGAGCTGGACGTCGAGATCGTCGGCGTGCCGACCGTACGCGAGTCGGACGGGCTGGCGCTCTCCAGCCGCAACCGCTACCTGTCGGCCGAGGAACGGGTCTCGGCGCTGCGGCTGTCGGCGGCGCTGCGGGCCGGCAGCGACGCCGCCGGGGCCGGGCGGGGTGCCGACGGTACGCTCGCCGCCGCCTACCGGGCCTTCGGCGAGGGTACGACCGGCGCGAAGCTGGACTACCTGGTGCTGACCGCCCCGGACCTGGGCCCGGCACCCGCCACCGGACCGGCCCGGATGCTGGTGGCCGCCTGGGTCGGCTCCACCCGACTGATCGACAACATGCCGGTCGACCTGGCTCCGGCTCCCGCTCCGGCCGGCTGAGGCCCCGACCGTCCGACGACCGCCAGCGACATCCCTGCACCACGGAGGACGTACCGATGTTCCGCACGATGCTCAAGTCGAAGATCCACCGGGCCACGGTGACCCAGGCGGACCTGCACTACGTCGGTTCGGTGACCATCGACGCCGACCTGCTGGACGCCGCCGACCTGCTCCCCGGCGAGCAGGTCGCGATCGTGGACGTGACGAACGGGGCCCGGCTGGAGACGTACGTGATCCCCGGGGAGCGCGGCAGTGGCGTGATCGGCATCAACGGTGCCGCCGCGCACCTGGTGCACCCGGGTGACCTGGTCATCCTGATCTCGTACGGCCAGATGGACGACGCCGAGGCGCGGACGTACCAGCCGCGGATCGTGCACGTCGACGCGGCGAACCGGATCATCGAACTGGGCGCCGACCCGGCGGATGCCGTACCGGGAATGGTCGGCGACCCCGTCCGGGGCGACCTCGTCGCCACCGCCTGATCCGCCGACCTCTCTTGGAGCGACCCGCCGGGGATCCTGGAGCGACCCGCCGGGGAGATGATCTTCCCTTCGGGGTGACCCCGCCGGTTAACGTAGGGTGCAGCCATCCGGACCGTTGGTCGCCCTGGGGAGGACGCGATGCGCCGTTGGACGAGCGCCCTGGCGCTGGCCGGGGCGGTGCTGCTCGGCGTCGCCGGCTGTGCGCCTCCGGGTGGCACCGACGGCGACCTCACCAACGACTGGGCGCCGGTCGGCGAGCCGGCGGTCTTCACCCCGGCGGCCGAGACCTGCCACTCGGCGGACTTCTCCGAGACGGTCTACCTCTCCTCGTACCTGCCGGTGGAGTGCACCAGCAACCACCGGCTGGAGACCGTGCACGTGGGCACCTTCGCCGGGGCGGCGGGCGAGGCGGAGAAGCCGCCGGCACCGGGCTCGGCCGGCTTCACCACCGCGTACGCCGAGTGCGACAGCCGGGCGCGCGGATTCCTCGGCGCGGACTGGCGTACCGGCCGGCTCTGGCTCGGTGTGGCGGTGCCCTCCCCGAAGGGCTGGTCGGCCGGGGCCCGGTGGTTCCGCTGTGACCTGACCGAACTGTCCAACGTCGAGGAGGACGGCGACGCGGTGAGCCGGACGGCGAGCCTGAAGGGCGCGCTGCGCGAGGCCGGACCGCTCCGGTTGGGCTGCTACGCCACCACCCTGACCCGGACCGAGACGATCGACCGGATGCCCCCGGTGGAGTGCTCGGCCCGGCACAACACCGAGTTCGCCGGGGTGTGGCGGGCACCGGCGACCTTGAAATACCCGACGGCGGAGCGGGACTGGCAGCCCTTCTACGACGGCTGCTACACCATCGCGGCCCGGTTCGTCGGGGTGTCGCAGAGCACGGTCCGGTTCCGTACCGGGGTGGTGACGCTGCCCGGCGGGCGGGACGACTGGACGTCGGGCAACCGTGGGGTCCGGTGCTACCTGTGGGTCTCCGACGGAAAGTTCACCCGCTCGCTGAAGGGTGCCGGCGCGAACGGGCTGCCGATCCGGACCGGTTGATCCGATCGATCCGGTGCCGGGCGCCTCGTCGTCCGGTTCGGCGGAGCGTCTTCGCCAGAGCGTCGTAGGCCACTTCTCCCGCCCCCGGGGCGCCCCGGCCCACCCGTACGCGGTTGACTGGAGCGATGCAGTTTCCGACCGTCGACCTGCCGGTGGTACCCCGGCTGCTGGCCGCGCCGGCACCCGGCTGGGTGGAGACCACCGACGTGGTCGTGATCGGGTCGGGCATCGCCGGGCTCACCGCCGCACTGCACCTGCGCGAGGCGGGACTGCACGTGACCGTGGTGACGAAGGTCAACATCGACGACGGCTCGACCCGGTGGGCGCAGGGCGGCATCGCGGCCGTACTCGATCCGCTGGACACCCCGGCCGCGCACGCCTCGGACACCGAGCTGGCCGGGGTCGGGCTCTGCGACCCGGCGGCGGTCCGGGTGCTGGTGGAGGAGGGGCCGACCCGGCTCCGGGAGCTGATCCGGGCCGGGGCCGAGTTCGACCGCAACCCGGACGGTTCGCTGATGCTGACCCGGGAGGGCGGGCACCGGGCCGACCGGATCGTGCACGCCGGCGGGGACGCGACCGGGGCCGAGGTGCAGCGGGCGCTGCACGCCGCGGTCGGCCGCGACCCCTGGATCCGGCTGGTCGAGCACGCCCTCGTCCTCGACCTGCTCCGGGCCCCGGACGGCGGCTGGGCCGGGCCGGGGCGGGCCTGCGGGATCACCCTGCACGTGCTCGGCGAGGGCAGCGAGGACGGCGTCGGCGCGATCCTGGCCCGGGCGGTGGTGCTGGCCACCGGCGGGATGGGGCAGGTCTTCGCCGCCACCACGAACCCGGTGGTCTCCACCGGCGACGGCGTCGCCCTGGCGATGCGGGCCGGTGCCGCCGTGACCGACCTGGAGTTCGTCCAGTTCCATCCGACCGCGCTGATGGCGCCGGCCGCGGCCGGGGTCGACGGCGTCACCCCGGCCCGATCCGCCCAGCAGCCGCTGGTCTCCGAGGCGCTGCGCGGCGAGGGCGCGCACCTGGTCGACGCGGACGGCAAGCGGTTCATGGTCGGCCAGCACGAGCTGGCCGAGCTGGCCCCCCGGGACGTGGTGGCCAAGGGCATCCACCGGGTACTCCTGGCCACCGGCGCCGACCACGTCTTTCTGGACGCCCGGCACCTCGGCGCGGAGTTCCTGGCCCGGCGCTTCCCCACCATCGTCGCCTCCTGCCGTTCGGCCGGGATCGACCCGGCGGAGCAGCCGATCCCCGTCGCCCCGGCCGCGCACTACGCCTCCGGCGGGGTACGCACCGACCTGCACGGCCGCACCTCCATCCCGGGCCTGTACGCCTGCGGCGAGGTCGCCTGCACCGGCGTGCACGGCGCGAACCGGCTGGCCAGCAACTCGCTGCTGGAGGGGCTGGTCTTCGCCCGGCGGATCACCCAGGACATCGCCCGGGACCTGCCGGCACAGGCCGAGCCGGCGCCGACCGGGGCGTGGCGGGGCGGCGAGGGCGCGACGGTCGACCCGGCGGTGCGGGCGAGCCTGGCCCGGGCGATGACCCGGGGTGCCGGGGTGCTCCGCTCCGCCGACTCGCTCCGGGCGACCGCCGCCGAGCTGGTCACCCTCGGGGCGACCCGGGGTGCGCCGCGTACCGCGAACTGGGAGGCAACCAACCTGCTCACGGTGGCCGCCGCGCTGGTCGGCGCGGCGTACGCCCGGCAGGAGACCCGGGGCTGCCATTGGCGTGAGGACTTCTCACAGGCACGCGATGATTGGCTCGGACACCTGGTCGGGTCGATCGGTCCGGCGGGCGAACTGCGACAGGACTGGGAGGCACTGTGCTGACGGACCCGACCACGCGGGCGCTGCGGGACGCCGGGCTCGACCCGGCGGAGGTGGAACGCGTCGTCCAAGGAGCGCTCGACGAGGACCTGGGGCCGGAGCGGCTGGACGTGACCAGTGTGGCGACCATCCCGGCCGAGCAGGTCGACACCGCCGAGGTGGTGGCCCGGGCCGGTGGCGTGGTGGCCGGGCTGGCCGTGGCGGCGGCCGTCTTCGAGCTGGCCGGCGGCCCGGACGTACGGGTGCTGCCGGTGGTCGCCGACGGCGCCGAGGTCGCCGTGGGGGACGTACTGGCCAGGGTGACCGGGCCGACCCGGGGGCTGCTCACCGCCGAGCGGACCGCGCTGAACCTGCTCTGCCGAATGTCCGGGGTGGCGACGCACACCAGGGCCTGGGTCGAGGCGCTGGGCGGCAGCAAGGCGACGGTGCTGGACACCCGGAAGACCACGCCGGGGCTGCGCGCGCTGGAGAAGTACGCGGTACGGGCCGGTGGCGGCGCCAACAAGCGTCTCGGGCTCTACGACGTGGCGATGATCAAGGACAACCACAAGCTGGCGGCCGGCGGCATCGCACCGGCGTACCGGCGGGTCCGGGAGGCGTTCCCGGCGGTGCCGATCCAGGTCGAGGTGACCACGGTGGCCGAGGCGCTGGAGGCGGTGGAGGCGGGTGCCGACTTCCTGCTCTGCGACAACATGTCCCCGGCGCTGCTGGCCGAGGTGGTGACGGCGGTCGGCGACCGGGCCGAGCTGGAGGCGACCGGCGGGCTGACCCTGGCCACCGCCGCCGAATACGCGGCGACCGGTGTCGACTACCTCTCGGTTGGGGCGCTGACCCACTCCTCCCCTATCTTGGACATCGCACTGGACCTCCGCTCGCGCGCCGCGTAGCGGCGGGACGCGCCACGACTCGGGGTTCGGACGGACGACATGCTGCTCTGTATCGACATCGGCAACACCAACACCGTGCTGGCGACCTTCGAGGGCGAGAAGCTGGTGCACTCCTGGCGGATCAAGACCGATGCCCGGTCCACCGCCGACGAGCTGGGTCTGAAGCTGCGCGGCCTGCTGGCCGGTGACGCGGTGGAGATCACCGGGGTGGCCGCTTGCTCGACGGTGCCGGCGGCGCTGCGCTCGCTGCGTACGATGCTGGCCCGCTACTACGGCGACATCCCGAACGTGATCGTGGAGCCGGGGGTGAAGACCGGGGTGCAGTTGGCGATCGACAACCCGAAGGAGGTCGGCGCCGACCGGGTGGTGAACACGCTGGCGGCGTACACCCTCTACGGCGGACCGTCGATCGTGGTCGACTTCGGCACCACCACGAACTTCGACGTGATCAGCGGGCGGGGGGAGTTCCTCGGCGGGGCGTTCGCGCCCGGGATCGAGATCTCCTTCGACGCGCTGGCCGCCCGGGCGGCCCAGTTGCGCAAGGTCGAGCCGGCGGTGCCCCGTTCGGTGATCGGCAAGAACACCGTGGAGTGCCTCCAGGCCGGAATGTACTTCGGCTTCGCCGGCCAGGTGGACCGGATCGTCGAGCGGATGATCGGTGAGCTGGGCGAGGTGCGGGCGGTGATCGCCACCGGCGGGCTGGCGTCGCTGGTGATCGGCGAGTGCCGGACGATCACCCACCACGAGCCGATGATCACGCTGATCGGGCTGCGGATGGTCTACGACCGCAACCGCTGACCGCCCCGTCGCGGTCGGCCGCCGCCGGCCGGTTCAGCGTCGGCGGGCCCGGAAGACCAGGGTCCGGTACGGCAGCGCGAAGCTCTCCCGTCCGGCCAGGTCCGGGTGGCTGGCGGTCAGCTCCCGGATCTTGGCCGCCACCTCCCGTTGCTGCTCCGGGCTGGCGGTGATGTAGTGCGACCGGGTGCTGATCATCCCGACCAGGGCCTCCGGGGTGAGGGTCAGGCCGTGCCGGAACTCGTTCCGTTCGACCGGCTCGAAGTCGGGGCCGAAGCCGTCGATGCCGGGTCCGTCGTCCCGGGCGCCGCGCCCGCCGAGCACCTCCACGGTGATCGCGGTCAGCGCGGCCACCCAGGGCACCGACTCGTCCCGGTGGTTGAAGATCGCGGCGTACGTCCCGCCGGGGCGGAGCAGCCGGGCCCCCTCGGCGTGCGCCACCGGATGGTCGAACCAGTGGTACGCCTGCCCGGCGACGATCGCGTCGACCGACCCGTCCGGCAGCGGCACCCGCTCGGCCGACCCGGGCCGGGCGACCGTTCCCGGGGTGGCGGTGTCGAGCCGGGCCCGCATCCCCGGGTCCGGCTCGACCGGCGTCACCCGGTAGCCGAGCCGCAGTAGTACCCCGGTGAGGATGCCGGTGCCGGCGCCGAGGTCCAGCACCTCGGCCGGGGCGGGACGGCCGACCGCCCAGCCGACCGCCGGCTCGGGATAGCTGGGCCGGTACCGGTCGTAGCTCTCGGCCGCGGCACCGAAGGAGAGGGCGTGGGACTGGTCGACCATGCCTGGAGGTTATCCAGTGCTCCGGGGCCGACGCACTTGAGTACGCTCGGGGCCGAACTCCGCCGACACGATTTCCCGAGGAAGCATGCCGTGAGCCAGCAGATCCCGAACCCCGCCGATCCCGTGGACGACCTTCCCGAGCAGATGCGGGTCCGCCGGGAGAAGCGGGACCGCATGCTCGCCGAGGGCGTCCAGCCGTACCCGGTGGGATATCCGCGTACCGCGACGCTCGCCGAGATCCGGGCCCGTTACGCCGATCTTCCGACCGATACGGCGAGTGGGGACGTCGCCGCCGTCACCGGCCGGGTGATCTTTGTCCGCAACACCGGGAAGCTCTGTTTCGCCACGCTGCGCGATGGCGACGGGACGGAACTCCAGGCGATGTTCTCGCTCGACCGGGTCGGGCAGGACCGGCTCGACGCCTGGAAGCGGCTGGTCGATCTCGGCGACCATGTCGGGGTGACCGGTGAGGTGATTACCAGCCGGCGCGGTGAGCTTTCCGTCCTCGCCGATTCGTGGGAGCTGACCGCGAAGGCGCTGCGGCCGCTGCCGGTGGCACACAAGCCGCTTAGCGAGGAGGCCCGGGTCCGGCAGCGTTATGTCGATCTGATCGTTCGTCCCCGGGCCCGCGAGATGGTACGCACGAGGGCGGCGACGCTGCGTAGTCTGCGCGATTCGCTGCACGCCCGGAGTTTCATCGAAGTTGAAACCCCCATGCTGCAACCGCTGCCCGGCGGGGCCACGGCCAGGCCATTCGTGACGCACAGCAATGCGTTAGACACGGATCTGTATCTGCGAATCGCCCCCGAGCTTTTTCTCAAGCGGGCGGCGGTCGGCGGCATCGACCGGGTCTTCGAGATCAACCGTAACTTCCGTAATGAGGGGGTCGACTCTTCGCACTCGCCCGAGTTCGCCATGCTGGAGGCGTACGAAGCGTACGGTGACTATGACACTATGGCGACCCTCACCCGTGACCTGGTGCAGGCGGCGGCGCTCGCGGCGACCGGGTCGCATGTGGTGACCCACGCCGACGGCACCGAGTTCGACCTCGGCGGGCAGTGGCGTTCGGTGACCCTCTACGGCACCCTTTCCGAGGCGCTCGGCGAGGAGGTGACCGTCCGCACCGGCATGGCCGACCTGCTCGGGTACGCCGAAAAGGTCGGTCTCGCGGTCGACCCCAAGTGGGGGCCGGGCAAGCTCGCCGAGGAGCTTTTCGAGGAACTGGTCGTACCCACCCTGCGGCAACCCACCTTCGTCCGGGACTACCCGGAAGAGACCAGCCCGCTGGTGCGGGCGCATCCCGACCAGCCGGGACTCACCGCCAAATGGGACCTCTACGTCCTCGGTTTCGAGCTGGCCACCGGCTACACCGAGCTGGTCGACCCGGTGGTGCAGCGGGAGCGGCTGGTGGCCCAGGCACAGCGTTCCGCCTCCGGCGACGACGAGGCGATGCGCCTCGACGAGGACTTCCTGCGGGCCATGGAGTACGGAATGCCGCCGCTCGGGGGCATGGGAATGGGAATCGACCGGCTGCTGATGGCCCTCACCGGCCTCGGAATTCGGGAAACCATCCTCTTCCCGATGGTCCGCCCGGAGTAGTTGCCGCGGCGCGGCCTGTCGCGTAGTTTCGCCATCCTATTGACGGAGCAAGCATCTAACGGGCTATTGTGCTCTTGTTTGCGGCGAACCTGCTCGAAAGGATAGCGACACGTGGCCAAGCAGATCATTCACAAGCTGGTCGATGACCTGGACGGCGGAGACGCGGACGAGACGGTCAAGTTCTCGCTCGACGGCGTGCAGTACGAGATCGACCTGTCGAACAAGAACGCCGGCAAATTGCGGGACCTATTCGCCCCGTACGTCGCGGCCGGCTCGAAGGTGGGCCGGGGCGGCGTGGTGGTCGGCGGTCGTGCCGCACGGGGGCGGGGTGGCGCCACCGCCGACCGCGAGCAGAACAAGGCGATCCGGGCCTGGGCCAAGAAGGAAGGCAAGGACATCTCCGACCGCGGGCGCATCCCGCAGGAGATCGTGGACGAGTACCACGCCAAGGCGGGCCGCTAGGCGTCGGTGCTTTCCCGACCCGCGCGCGGGGTGGGTGGACGGCTTCGTCCACCCACCCCGTTCATTTTTCGCCGTGCTGGGCGGTATGAGACGATTGGTGCGGGTGTCCGCTTCGTCGACATCGGTGGCCCGGGAACATCCTGGCGGCCCAGGCGTTGTCCACATCCAGTGGACGAAGTTGTCCACAGCCTGTGGATGACGCGGGGCCGCGTCGCCCGGGCGGGACTCGAAATTTCGCTCTGCGCGTACAGCGGACGGTCCGGGAAGCATCGCTGAGCGTGGACGGTTGGGAAAAACGTCGCGTACGTGGCTCATTCCGGGAACACACGACCTCAGGAGAGTCGGCTCGCGGCGATAGAGTAAGGGAGCACGGATGTCCGCCTCGGGCGTCCGGGTGGTGGCCCCGCCACGATGCTTGGCCATCAAGATCGAGTGCGCACGGCACGTGAGGAGCACGAGGGCATGTTCGAGCGGTTCACCGACCGAGCGCGGCGGGTTGTCGTCCTGGCTCAAGAAGAAGCCCGGATGCTCAACCACAACTACATCGGTACGGAACACATCCTGCTAGGCCTCATCCACGAGGGTGAGGGCGTCGCCGCGAAGGCCCTGGAGAGCCTGGGGATCTCGCTGGAGGGCGTCCGCCAGCAGGTCGAGGAGATCATCGGCCAGGGTCAGCAGGCGCCGAGCGGGCACATCCCGTTCACGCCGCGGGCCAAGAAGGTGCTGGAGCTGTCGCTGCGCGAGGCGTTGCAGCTCGGCCACAACTACATCGGTACGGAGCACATCCTGCTCGGCCTGATCCGTGAGGGCGAGGGCGTCGCCGCCCAGGTGCTGGTGAAGCTCGGCGCCGACCTCAACCGGGTCCGCCAGCAGGTCATCCAGCTCCTCTCCGGCTACCAGGGCAAGGAGCCGGCCGCCGCCGGCACCGCGCCGGGTGAGGCCGCGCCGTCGACCAGCCTCGTGCTGGACCAGTTCGGTCGCAACCTGACCCAGGCCGCCCGGGAGGGCAAGCTCGACCCGGTCATCGGCCGGGAGAAGGAGATCGAGCGGGTGATGCAGGTGCTCTCCCGCCGTACCAAGAACAACCCCGTCCTGATCGGCGAGCCCGGGGTCGGCAAGACCGCGGTCGTCGAGGGGCTGTCCCAGCGGATCATCAAGGGCGAGGTGCCGGAGACGCTCAAGGACAAGCAGCTCTACACGCTTGACCTGGGTGCCCTGGTCGCCGGCTCGCGATACCGCGGTGACTTCGAGGAGCGCCTGAAGAAGGTGCTCAAGGAGATCCGCACCCGCGGCGACATCATCCTGTTCATCGACGAGATCCACACCCTGGTGGGTGCGGGTGCCGCCGAGGGCGCGATCGACGCGGCGAGCATCCTCAAGCCGATGCTGGCCCGTGGCGAGCTGCAGACCATCGGCGCGACGACGCTGGACGAATACCGCAAGCACCTGGAGAAGGACGCCGCCCTGGAGCGGCGGTTCCAGCCGATCCAGGTGGGTGAGCCGTCGCTGGCACACACCATCGAGATCCTCAAGGGCCTGCGGGACCGCTACGAGGCGCACCACCGGGTGAGCATCACCGACGCCGCGCTGGTCGCGGCGGCGACGCTCGCCGACCGCTACATCTCCGACCGGTTCCTGCCGGACAAGGCGATCGACCTGATCGACGAGGCCGGTGCCCGGATGCGGATCCGCCGGATGACCGCGCCGCCGGACCTGCGCGACTTCGACGAGCGCATCGCCCAGGTGCGCCGCGACAAGGAGTCCGCGATCGACGCGCAGGACTTCGAGCGGGCCGCCCAGCTCCGCGACAAGGAGAAGCAGCTCCTCGGCCAGAAGGCGCAGCGGGAGAAGGAGTGGAAGGCCGGCGACCTCGACGTGGTCAGTGAGGTCGACGACGAGCAGATCGCCGAGGTGCTGGCGAACTGGACCGGCATCCCGGTCTACAAGCTCACCGAGGAGGAGACCTCCCGGCTGCTCCGCATGGAGGACGAGCTGCACAAGCGGGTCGTCGGCCAGGAGGACGCGGTCCGCGCGGTTTCGAAGGCCATCCGGCGTACCCGGGCCGGCCTGAAGGACCCGAAGCGGCCGTCCGGCTCGTTCATCTTCGCCGGCCCGTCCGGCGTCGGTAAGACCGAGCTCTCCAAGGCGCTCGCCGAGTTCCTCTTCGGCAGCGAGGACGCGCTGATCCAGCTCGACATGTCCGAGTTCCACGACCGGTACACCGTGTCGCGGCTGGTCGGGGCGCCCCCCGGCTACGTCGGCTACGACGAGGGTGGCCAGCTCACCGAGAAGGTGCGCCGCCGGCCGTTCTCGGTGGTCCTCTTCGACGAGATCGAGAAGGCCCACCCGGACGTCTTCAACACCCTGCTCCAGATCCTGGAGGACGGGCGGTTGACCGACGGCCAGGGCCGGATCGTGGACTTCAAGAACACGGTCATCATCTTGACCACCAACCTGGGCACCAGGGACGTGGCCAAGGCGGTCTCGATGGGCTTCCAGGCCTCCGAGGACTCCGACTCGAACTACGAGCGGATGAAGCAGAAGGTCAACGACGAGCTGAAGCAGCACTTCCGGCCGGAGTTCCTCAACCGGATCGACGACACGATCGTGTTCCACCAGCTCAACCAGACCGAGATCCTCTCGATCGTGGACATCATGATCCAGCGGATCGAGACCCAGCTCCGCAACAAGGACATGGGCCTCGAGCTGACCGACAACGCCAAGAAGTACCTGGCGAAGAAGGGCTTCGACCCGGTGCTGGGCGCCCGGCCGCTGCGGCGGACGATCCAGCGCGACATCGAGGACAACCTGTCGGAGCGGATCCTGTTCAACGAGTTGACCCCGGGGCAGATCGTCGTCGTGGACTGCGAGGGCGACCCGGACAACATCGACAAGTCCAAGCTGGTCTTCCGCGGCGCGGAGAAGCCGGTCCCGGTGCCCGACGCGGTGCCGGCCGACCTCGGCAACACCGCTCCGGCCGGCGCGGACGAGTAGTCGAGCGGCAGCTCGGATAGCGGATGAACGGTTCGGCCCGGTGGCAGTCGCCACCGGGCCGAATTCGTCTTTCCGGCCGGGCTGTTCAGCGACCCGGCTATCCGTCGGTGCCGCCCTCGCCGGCCAGCACACAGGTGTCGTCGCGCATCTCGACCAGGCCGTCCTCGATCAGCCCGGCGAGTGCCCGGGACCGTTGCAGGTCGTCGGACCAGACCAGGTCCAGCCGGGCCCGGGGCACCGGGCCGGTGGCCTCCCGGAGTACGGCCAGCAGCCTGCCCCGGACCTGCCGGTCGGTGCCCGCGTACCGCTGGGGTCGGCGGGTCGGGCCGGCCGGCGCGGTACGCCCGGACGCCAGCCAGGCGCACCGGTACGCCAGCGGACAGTCGACACAGCGGGGCGCCCGGGCGGTGCAGACCAACGCGCCCAGCTCCATGAACGCGGCGCTGGCCCGGGCGGCCCGGTCCGGCGCCACCGGCAGCAGCGCCTCGGTGGCGACCAGGTCGGCGGGACGGGTCGCCGGACCCGCGTCAGGTTCTCCGGCGACGGCCCGGGCCACCAGCCGGCGTACGTTGGTGTCCACCACCGGGTGCCGCTGCCCGTACGCGAACGCCGCCACCGCCCGGGCCGTGTAGGCACCGACGCCGGGCAGCGCCAGCAACTCGTCCAGTCCGGTCGGCACCTCGCCGCCGTGCCGCGCCAGCACGGCGACCGCGCACTCGTGCAGCCGCAGCGCCCGGCGGGGATAGCCGAGCCGCCCCCACATCCGGATCGCCTCGGCCGGGGTGTCCGCGGCCAGGTCCGCCGGCCGGGGCCACCGGGCGAGCCAGGCCCGCCAGGCGGGGAGTACCCGGATCACCGGGGTCTGTTGCAGCATGACCTCGCTGACCAGGATCGGCCACGCCCCGATGCCGGGCTCCCGCCACGGCAGGTCGCGGGCGTTCTCGTCGTACCACCGGATGGCGTCGGCGGCGAGTTCCGAAGTTGTCGTCGACATGGCGCCGTCGATCCTGTCATGCCGGACCGGCGGGCGGCCGGCGGCCGGGGCGGGCGCCGAAGTCTGCGTCGTCCCGGAGCGTGGGCCGGAGGTCGGGTCGGGCCCCGGGCGGCCGATTGGTCGGGCAGACTGCCCGGATGAACGAGCTCGCGATCACCGTCATCGGTCCGGACCGGCCCGGCATCGTGGCCGACGTGACGGAGGCGCTCGCCCAGGTCGGGGCTAACCTGACCGACTCGACCATGACCCGGCTGCGCGGGCACTTCGCGATGACGCTGATCTGCGTCGGCCCGTCCGGTGCCGAGGCGGAGGCGGCGCTGACCCCGGTCGTCGCGGACGGCCCGCTGGTGGCGACGGTCCGCCAGGTCGGTGCCGAGGCGTCGAGTACCCCGTTCGGCGAGCCGTACCTGATGGCGGTGCACGGGGCCGACCGGCTCGGCATCGTCGCCGCGCTGACCCGGGTACTCGCCGAGGCCGGCGGCAACGTCACCGACCTGACCACCCGGCTGACCGGCCCGCTCTACGTCCTCCTCGCCGAGGTGGAGCTGCGGCCGGACACGGCCGACGCGGTCGCCGCCCGGCTGGCCGAGGTGGCCGCCGGACTGGACGTGGAGGTAACCCTGCGGCGTGCCGACTCGGATCTGCTGTGACGGCGAAGGACGGTTCCGGGATGGCCGAGGCGTGCGGCCTGGGTGACTGGACACCCGAGTTGCTCGGCGACCGGGGCGCCGTACGCCCGGTGGTGACCGCCCCGGCCGGGGTGTTGAGCCGGGAGGGTGCCACCGTCGACCCCTGCGACGACGACGTGGTGCGGCTCGCCGCCGACCTGGTGGCGACCATGCGGGTCTCGCCCGGCTGCGTCGGCCTGGCCGCGCCACAGATCGGGGTCGGGGCCCGGGTCTTCGCGGTGGACGTGACCGGGCATCCGAAGACGGTCACCTCGCACGGAACCTTCGTGCTCTGCAACGCCGAGGTCGTCGAGGCGAGCCGCTGGCGGCCGGGGCGGGAGGGCTGCATGTCGGTCCCCGACCTCACCGGCGACGTGAAGCGGGCCAGCCGGGTGGTGGTCCGGGCAGAGCTGCCCGGCACCGGAGCGGCGGTCCGGCTGGTCACCGACGGTTTCGAGGCCCGGGCGCTACAGCACGAGATCGACCACTGTGCGGGCCGGCTCTTCCTGGACCGGGTGGCCGGCGCGCACGCCGTCTACCAGCGGAAGGTCTATCTGTGATCGGCGGCGCCGAGACGGCGTGCCGGGTCTCCGGCGCGTCGCGGGGATCCGGGCGACCCGTGCCGATACGGTGAAACCATTATGCGTCTGACGGTTGGCCCCCTTCCGCCCGCCGTGTATTGGCGGCGTCGAGCCGTCGTGCTCGGCGCCCTGCTGCTCTTCCTGGTCGTGATCCTCTACTCCTGCGTCAACACAGCGGGCGATCCCGGAAAGGACAAGACCGCCAACCCTGGGCCGTCCGCGACGCTCACCCCGCACGTCGACCCGTCGGCGTCCGGCCCGCCTCAGTCGGGTGCCCCCGAGTCCGGTGCTCCGGAGCCGGGCGGCCCGGGCGGCGAGCCGACCGACGCACCTCCGGCGGGTGAGGAGGAGACCTCCGTCGAGCCGGCGGGCGGCCAGGTGCCGCCGGCACCGCCACCGGTTCCCAACGAGTGCACCGACCAGGAGATCTCGGTGACACCGGTGCCCTCGCAGACCTCCGTGCAGCGGGGCCAGACGATCGAGCTGCGGCTCAAGATCAAGAACGTCTCCAACCGGACCTGCAACCGGGACGTCGGCGCCGACCTCCAGGAGCTGTACATCAAGTCCGGGGCCCGCAAGGTCTGGTCGTCTGACGGGTGCAGCGAGGTCCGGGCCAACGACATCCGGCCGTTCCCGCCCAACCACGAGAACGCGTACACGATCTCCTGGAACGGGCGCGAGAGTTCCAAGTGCGCCAACCAGCTCGCCGCCGGGCCCTATCCGGTCGCCGGCAGCTACGAGCTCTTCGGCCGGCTCGGCAACAAGCTCAGCAAGCCGGTCCGGATAACCATCACCGGCTGACGGGCGACGACTCGGACGGGTCCCGGCAGGCCGCCGGCCGTCCAGCCGTCAGACGTACCGCTCCAGAATGGACGCCTCGGCGAGCCGGGAGAGCCCCTCCCGTACGCCCCGGGCACGGGCGTCACCGACCCCGTCGACCGCCTGTAGGTCCTCGACGGTGGCGCCGAGCAGCCGTTGCAGGCTGCCGAAGTGCCCGACGAGCCGGTCGACCACCAGCCCGGGCAGCCGGGGCACCTTGGCGAGCAGTCGGAACCCGCGCGGGCTGACCGCCGCGTCGAGCGCGTCGGAGGCGCCGGGGTAGCCGATCGCCTTGGCGACCGCGACCAGGTCGATCAGCTCGGTGGCGGTGAGCAGGTCCAGCTCGACCAGGGCCTCGTCGAGGGTCCGCGCCTTGCGCCCGGTCGGCAGGTAGTCGCGGATCACCAGGGTCCGGTCGGCGTCCACCCCGGCCATCAGCTCGTCGAGCTGGAGGGCGAGCAGCCGGCCGTCGGTGCCCAGCTCGACCACGTAACCGGCGATCTCGTCGGCGATCCGGCGGACCATCTCCAGCCGCTGCACCACGGCGACCGCGTCCCGTACGGTGACCAGGTCCTCGATCTCCAGCGCGGAGAGGGTGCCGGAGACCTCGTCGAGGCGGAGCTTGTAGCGCTCGAGAGTGGCCAGTGCCTGGTTGGCCCGGGACAGGATCGCGGCCGAGTCGTCCAGCACGTGCCGCTGGCCGTTGACGTAGAGGCTGATGATCCGCATCGACTGGCTGACCGATATCACCGGGAAGCCGGTCTGCCGGGCCACCCGCTCGGCGGTGCGGTGCCGGGTGCCGGACTCCTCGGTCGGGATCGACGGGTCGGGCATCAGGTGCACGGCGGCCCGGACGATCCGGGTGCCGTCGCTGGAGAGCACGACGGCGCCGTCCATCTTGCACAGTTCGCGGACCCGGGTCGCGGAGAACTCGACGTCGAGCGGGAAGCCGCCGGTGCAGAGGGTTTCGACGACCCGGTCGTAGCCGAGCACGATCAGGGCGCCGGTCCGGCCGCGCAGGATGCGCTCCAGCCCGTCCCGCAGTGCCGTGCCCGGCGCCATCAGCGCCAGGTTGGCCCGCAACGGGTCGCCGGTCGGGCCCGTCCCGTTCATGGTCATGTTGCCGACCCCGACGGGGCGGGTCGAGGTGCCGGCGCTGGTGCGGACAGGAGGAGCCGCGCTGGCGGTACGGTTCGCGTCGCGGTCGATCGGCACTCGGACATTCTACGGACCGCCCTGCGTTCGGTGCTGTCGCGGTTACTGTGACGTGCCACTGTGCCTGCTTCCTCCCATCGGCGCGCCGTCGGTACCGTCTGGGACCCGCCGCGTAGTGTCCAGTTTGTAGCTGATTGGCAAGCCTTGCCGGGCGTGGCCGTCCCGTCTGGCCGCAGGTGGCAACGGCCGTAAGCATGCCACGCCCCGGCCAACCGCAGCGCGGCGTGACCGTATGGTTACTCAGCCGACACCCGCGCCACGCACTGCAGCGCCGATCGTACGTCGGTGACTTCCGTCACCCGCATGTTCTCCGGAGCCACCCCGCTGGCGCTCGGCCCGCAGCCGGTCGGCACCAGGGCGTACTTGAAGCCGAGCCGGGCCGCCTCGGCCAGCCGCCGGGGCACGGCGGCGACCCGACGCACCTCGCCGGTCAGCCCCACCTCCCCGATCGCCACCAGATTCGGCGCGATCGCCAGGTTGAGCCCGCCGGAGGCGACCGCCAGCGCGACGGCCAGGTCGGCGGCCGGCTCGACCACCCGGATCCCACCGACGGTGGCGGCGAAGACCTCCCGGTCGTGCAGGGTCAGCCGCTCGGTCCGGCGTTGCAGCACCGCGAGCACCATCGCCAGCCGGGCGCTGTCCAGCCCGGAGACGGTCCGCCGGGGCGACCCGGCCACCGTGGCGCCGATCAGCGCCTGCACCTCGGTGACCAGCGCCCGCCGCCCCTCCATCGCCACCGTCACGCAGGTGCCGGGGACCGGGTCGGCGGAGCGGGTCAGGAAGAGCCCGGACGGGTCGGCGAGGCTGCTGATCCCGCCCTCGTGCATCTCGAAGCAGCCGACCTCGTCGGCGGTGCCGAACCGGTTCTTCACGCCGCGCACCATCCGCAGCGACGAGTGCTTGTCGCCCTCGAAGTGCAGCACCACGTCGACCAGGTGCTCCAGCACGCGGGGGCCGGCGACCTGGCCGTCCTTGGTGACGTGCCCGACGAGTACGGTGGCGATCCCCCGCTCCTTGGCGACCGCGACCAGGGCGGCGGTGACCGCCCGGACCTGGGTGACCCCGCCCGGCACCCCCTCGGTGCCGGGGGTGGAGACGGTCTGCACCGAGTCCAGCACCAGCAGGCCCGGCTTGACCGCGTCGAGGTGGCCGAGGACGGCGGAGAGGTCGTTCTCGGCGGCCAGGTAGAGCCGGTCGTGCAGGGTGCCCATCCGCTCGGCCCGCAGCCGGACCTGGCTCACCGACTCCTCGCCGCTGACCACCAGCGACGGGCTGCCGGCGCCGGCCGCCCACTGCTGGGCCACGTCGAGCAGCAGCGTCGACTTGCCGACCCCCGGCTCACCGGCGAGCAGCACCACCGCGCCGGGCACCAGACCGCCGCCGAGCACCCGGTCCAGCTCGGGAACGCCGGTCGGACGCGCCCGGGCCGGTGCGGCGCTGATGGTGGCGATCGGCCGGGCCGGCTCGGCCGGCGCCCGGGAACTGACCACCCGGCCGGAGACGGTGGGGCCGGTGAGGGTCGACTCGACGACGGAGCCCCACTCGCCGCACTCCGGGCACCTGCCGACCCACTTGGGCGGCTGGTGGCCGCAGGCGTCGCACTCGTAGGCGGGGCGGGGGTCGCGGCTCGCGGCACGGCCGCGCCCGGTCGCTGGGCGGGGCGTGGCTCGGCTGGTCGTCACCCGAGCACGCTAACCAATCCGTACGACGGAACCGGCGCGACCCGGCCGATCACCGAGCCGCGCCCAGACTGCCGACTACTCGTGTTCCTCGTTCTCGCCGACGACCGGGGTACCGACCGGGGCCGGCGTCACCGGCACCGCGACCGGCGCCCACACCGACACCTGGGTGCCGCCGAAGTCGAAGATCAGCTCGATGCTGCCGCCCGGCAGCAGCGGCTCGGCCAGCCCGGAGAGCTGGAGCCAGCTGCCGACGGTCTTGTTCAGGATCACGAACCCGGCGGCCGGGAGCCGGATCTCGGCCGGCGACGTCGGGGACGCCGTCGGCGACGGGGCGGCGGCACCCTCGGTCGGGGTCGCCGACGGCGAACCGCCCGGCGACGGGCTGCCCGAGGTCGCCTCCGGCGACGGGCTGCCCTGGGTCGCCTCGGGCGACGGGCTCGACGAGACGGTGCCGGCCGGGGTCGGCGCGGTCGGGGTGCCGGCCAGTACCACCGCACGGGCACCGGCGGTGCTGACCCGCACCGTGACGGCCTCACCGGAGTCGTTGTAGAGGGCGACGTTCATCGGCGCGTCGGCGCCGGCCGGATAGCCCTGGGTGTTCAGGTAGTCGATCGACAGGTTGCGGACCTTGAAGTTGTTGTCCGCCGACTGGGCGTTGGTGCCGACGCTGGTGGGGATCTTGGCGGCGGTCTCCGCGATCTGGCCCGCGCCGCAGCCGGACAGCAGCAGGGTCGCGGCGGTCGCCGTACCGGCCAGCACCGCAGCGGCTCGCCGAGCCCCCCTGATCGAGCGCGTCACCTGGTCCTCCTTCGTGCGATCCCGGTCGCCGTCGCGATCGGCGGGTCGGGGCGAACGGGCAACGGTGGCCGTACCCGGGCCCAACGGGCTCCAGGGTAGTGGGCGGTGATCGGCTCTCGTACGCCGACCCGGTATCCCGGCCCGGCCCGATCGGGCGGTACCGGCCGGTGCCGGGGCTGGCTCAGCCGACCCGGCCGCTGGTCACCAGCAGCACCACATCGATCAGCGCGACGAGCATGACGGCCCGGAAGACGGCCACCGGGCGGTCGCCCCGGGCGGCGGCGGCCCGGCCCGCGTACCAGCCGACCGCCGGGACCACGGCGGCGACCGCGACCGCCGCCAGCCCGGCCCAGGACGGCGGCCCGGGCGGGCCGGCCACCAGGGTCGCGGTGGCCGCGAGCAGCAGCCCGGCGGCGGCCAGCCGGGAGCCGGTCGGGCCGAGCCGGTGCGGCAGGCCCCGCACCCCGGTCCGCTCGTCGTCGGTGAGGTCCGGCAGGACGTTCGCGAAGTGCGCCCCGGCGCCGAGCAGCGCACCGGCCGCGACGAGCCAGGCCGGCGGGGTCGGCGCGCCGGGCAGCCCGAGTACGACGACCGCAGGCAACGTCCCGAACGAGACCGCGTACGGCAGCACCGAGAGCGGGGTGGACTTCAGCGGCCAGTTGTAGAGCAGCGCGGAGACCAGGGCGAGGGTGACCGCCCCGGCGGCGGCCAGGTTGAGGGTGAGCGCCGGCAGCGGGGTCAGTACGGCGGCGAGCACTCCTGCCGTGCCGACCAGCCGTCGACTGATCATGCCGCTGGCCACCGGCTTGTCCCGGCGTCCGACCGCGGCGTCCCGGTCGGCGTCGAGCCGGTCGTTGAGCCAGCCGATGGCGAGCTGGCTGAACAGCACGGTGAGGGCCACCGTGGCGACGCCGCCGGGTGGGTGGCCGACGCCCCAGGCGAGCAGGGCCGAGACGGTGGTCACCGCGGCCGCCGGCTCGGGGTGGCTCGCCCGGACCAGCCCTAACACCACATGCGACATATGGGAAGTCTGGTTGTTACCGCTCGGTCGTGCCAGGCTCGATCGCATGCGGACAGCGCGGACCGGGCCGGACGCCGGGGCCACCGCGCCCGGCAGCCGGGCCGGGCGGCTGCCCCGCAACGACCCCCGGCAGTACGACGACCTCGCCGACGAGTGGTGGCAGCCGGACGGCGCCTTCGCGATGCTGCACTGGCTGGCCGAGGCGCGGGCCGCCCTGGTGCCGCCGGCCGCCCGTCCCGGGGCGCTCCTGGTCGACCTCGGCTGCGGCGCCGGGCTGCTCGCCCCCCGGGTGGCCGGCAGGGGCTACCGGCACGTCGGGGTGGACCTGGTCCGCTCCGCGCTCGCCCAGGCCGCCGCGCACGGGGTGACCCCGGTGAACGGGGACGTCGGGGCGGTGCCGCTGGCCGACGGCTGCGCCGACGTGGTGGCCGCCGGTGAGGTGCTGGAACACGTACCGGACTGGCGGCGGGTGGTGGCCGAGGCGGCCCGGCTGCTCCGGCCCGGCGGCACGCTGGTGCTGGACACCCTCAACGCCACCGCGCTGAGCCGCCTGCTGGCGGTACGGGTGGCCGAACTCTTCCCCGGGGTGCCCCGGGGGATCCACGACCCCCGGCTCTTCGTCGACGCGCGGGAACTGGTCGACGAGTGTGCCCGGCACGGGATCGCGCTGCAGGTCCGGGGCATCCGGCCGGCGGTCTGGGGTACGGCACGCTGGCTGCTGCGCCGTGCGGTCCGGCGCGCGGCTCCGCCCGGGGGCGGCCGGACCGGGGCCCCGGACGCGCCACGGATCGTTCCGACCTGGTCGGCGGCGGTCCTCTACCAGGGGTGGGGGACCAGGCAGGGTTAGCCGGGCGGCAGCTCCGGCCGACCGGCCGGTGCGGAAAGGACACGGATGACGGTGTACGCGCTCGCAGCGGCACGCCGGGTGGCGCCGAGATTCGCCGCCCGGGCGGCCGAACACGACCGGGACGGCACGTTCCCGGTCGAGGACTTCGCCGATCTGCGGTCGGCCGGGCTCCTCGGCCTGATGGTCCCGACGGAGCTGGGCGGTCTGGGGGCCAGCTTCGCCGGGTACGCGGCGGTCGCCACCGAACTGGCCCGGGGCAACGGCGCCACCGCGCTGGTCTTCAACATGCACGCCTCGGTCACCGGTGCGCTCGGCGCGCTGACCGAGGAGCTGGCCGAGGCGCTCGGCGTACCGGCCGAGGCGCTGGCGGCCCGGGACCGGCTGCTCGCCGAGGCGGCGGCCGGTGCCTGGTACGCGGTGGCGATGAGCGAGCGGGGTGCCGGTTCCCGGCTGTCGAAGCTGACCACCACGTACGAGCCGGTGGACGGCGGCTACCACATCAAGGGTGCCAAGACGTTCTGCTCCGGGGCCGGGCACGCCGACGCCTATCTGGTGGCCGCCCGGAGCGTCGCCGACCAGTCGGTGGTCTCGCAGTTCCTGGTGCCGGCCGGGCCGGAGGGGCTGCACGTCGAGCCGACCTGGGACTCGCTCGGGATGCGGGCCACCGCCTCGCACGACCTGCACCTGGACGTGACGGTGCCGACCGACCGGCTGCTCGGCGGGGTGGAGGGGCTGGCCCTGGTGGTCGCCCAGCTCATGCCGCACTGGCTGGTGGCGAGCTACGCGGCCGTCTACGTCGGGGTGGCCCGGGCGGCGATCGACGCCGCCGTCGAGCACCTGACCGGACGCGGGCTGGACGGCCTGCCGGCGGTACGCGCCCGGGTGGGCCGGGCCGACGCCGCCACCGCCGCCGCCGGGCTGGCGGTGACCGAGGCGGCCCGCCGGGTCGACGAGGCGCCCGGCGACGCCGAGACGAACCGCTGGGTGTGGCGGGCGAAGCTGCTGGCCGGGACGACCGCGGCCGAGGTGGCGGCCTCGATGGTGGAGGCGGCGGGCACCTCGGCGACCCGGCGCGGGCATCCGCTGGAACGCCTCTACCGGGACGCCCGGTGCGGGTCGTTGCACCCGGCGACCTCGGACGTCTGCGCGGACTGGCTCGGCGTCGCCGCGCTCGGCGGCGATCCGGACCGGGACGCCTCGACGCCGCGGTGGTGAGGAGCCGGCTGACTGGGTACCTGATGGTGCGCGAGCCGGCGGCCCGACCGCCACCGGTCGGGCCGGGTCGCGATCAGGCGCGTCGGCGCGGCGCGAGTCCCGAGGTCACGCTCGGCGGTTGGGCTCGGTGGGCGCGTGGAGCGCGCAGGGGTGCGCGGTGTCGCGATCGGAGGACGGCATGGGAAGCGGAAGCGGGCAGGACGGTTCCGGGGTGATCGCCGGCGTGGGTGTGGCGCTGCCGCCCACGGCGAGCCAGCAGGAGTTGTGGACGGGCTTCTTCGCGCGGCACTTCTCCGGGGCCACCCGGGCGCTCGCCGAGCGGATCTTCGCCAACTCCGGGGTACGGCACCGGCAGGCGGCGGTGAACCCGCTGCTGGAGGACGTCTCGGACTGGCCTACCGAGCGCCGGATGCGCCGGTACCAGATCGAGGCGCTGCCGCTGGGCAAGGAGGCGGTCGGGCGGGCACTGACCGACGCCGGCCTCTCGGCCGACCAGATCGGCCTCTTCGTCGTCTGCTCCTGCACCGGGTACGCGACGCCGGGGCTGGACATCCTGCTGGCCCGGGACATGGGGATGGCCCCGGACACCCAGCGGATGTTCGTCGGCCACATGGGTTGTTACGCGGCGCTGCCCGGGCTGGCCGCCGCCAACGATTTCGTCACCGCCCGGGGCCGCCCGGCGCTGCTGCTCTGCGCCGAGCTGACCAGCCTGCACATCCAGCCGTCGACGGCCCGGATGGACACCCAGCAGATCATCTCGCACGCGCTCTTCTCCGACGCCGCCGTCGCGGTCGTGGTCGCCCCGGGCAGCCGTCCCGGGTACGTCGTCCGCGAGGTCACCGCCGTCACCGACACCTCGACGGCCGACCACATGACCTGGGAGCTGACCGACACCGGTTTCCGGATGGGACTGTCGCCGAAGGTGCCGCAGGTGCTGGCGGCACACGTCCGTGACCTGGTCACCGACCTGCTGGGCCGGCACGGCCGGCGGATCGGTGAGGTGGACGGCTGGGCGGTGCACCCGGGCGGCCCGCGGATCCTCAACGTGGTGGAGACGGAACTCGGCCTGCCGCCGGAGGCGATGGCGGCGTCCCGGGCGGTACTCGACGAGTACGGCAACTGTTCGTCGCCGACGTCTCTGCTCATCCTGGAACGACTTCGGCGAGCTGCCGCCGCACCCCGTACCGTGGTGATGCTCGCGTTCGGACCCGGGCTGACCCTCTACGCGGCACTGCTCGACCGGCAGCCCGGAGCGGCACGGGCGGACGGCACGCGGCCGGTCCACGAAACCGGCCCGGGTGGCGACTCCTAGGACATCTCCGCCGGACCGGCGGGAGGAGGCGACCGGTGCGCAGGGTGGCGTTGACGATGGCAGCGGTGCTGCTGGTCGGGGTCGGTGGCTGGTGGTCGGTCCGGTCGGCTCCGGAGCCGCCCCGGCCGGGCCAGACGGGGGTCGGCGGGGCGGAGGTGGCGCCCGGGGTCGGCGGGGCGGACCTGGCCGGCGAGCGGAGCGGGAGCGTGGCCGGGCAGAGCCTGCCGCGCTTCCGGGACACGGTCTGGCGGGAGACGGCGACGCTGAACCAGCGCCGGTTCGTCACCTGGTCGATCGACACCCGGCCGGGTGGCCGCTATCTGCTCCAGTACGTCTGCCTCAGTCCGGGGGAGCTGCACGTCCGGGTGTTCCGGGGGGTGACGCAGAGCTGGTCGAGGTCGGTGAGTTGCCCGGGACCGTTCGGCAGTGTGCAGCTCGTCGCGGCGGGGGACGAGATGTCGATCGGGGCGCGACGGCTGAACCACCGGCATGTGGAGGTCGCCCTCCAGGTGGTGGCGCTGCCCTGACCGGGAGGCTGCTTCCCGGCTGAACCGGGTGGCCGGCTCAGGCGGGGGTCAGCAGGCGCGGCAGGTCGGCCTGGTAGTCGCCCGGCGAGCCGAGTTCCGGCACGGTGCGGAGGATCTGCCCGGACCGGCTGGCGAGTACGGCGGAGGGTCTGCCGTTCGCCGGGGGCAGGTGCAGCGCGGCCCGCAGCTCGGAGGTGGGGTCCGTCAGGTAGCGGGGCGGTCTGCCGCCGGGCGGTGGCATGCTCCGGGCGCCGGGTACGGTCCGGCGGGTGCTGACCGCCACCACGGCGACTCCGGGTGGGGCGGCCCGGACGGCGGCGTCGAGGTGCTCCTCACAGCTACAGCCGTCGATCAGGATGACCACGGCGGGGAGCAGCCCGCGCAACGGGACGACCCGGCCGTCCTCGCCCAGCAGGTCCAGCGCGGGCAGGGCGCGTGCGGCCGGGTTCGTCGGGCCGCTCGGGCTGCCGGGGGTGCTTCGGCCGGTGGCGACCGGCCGCTGCGGGTTGGGCCAGGTGATGGCGAAGAGGCTGGTCAGGGTCGCCAGCAGGGCGACGGAGAGGATCAGCAGGCAGAGTCGCAGCGGGGCGGGGCCGGCGGTGCTGGTGGAGAGGCCGAGGCGCCTGCGCCAGCCGTCGCGGCGGGCGCGTAGCCGCAGTTCGCGGCGGATCTGGGCGGCTTCGGCGGCGAGTTCGCCGGGGTCGTCGGGGATGACGATCCGGCCCCAGTCGGCGGGCAGGTCGGGCACGCCGTCGAACGGGCCGTTGTCCGGCCGGCCGTCGCCGTCCGCCGACGTGCTCATCGCGCACCCCCTGGCTGCTCACCTGAGGTGTGAATCGGGCTCCGCTCCAGCCTCCCCCACCGGGGGGCGTATCGCCAGTGGGCGGCGGTGCCGTGTGCCGGAGAGATATGCTGGAGGGACCGCAACGCCCTACATCCGATTTTTCCGATCCGCCTTGTCGGCCGGTGATCCGTGTGTCACGCAGCGTGCCTAAATCTACGGATCGCTGTCTTGTCAAGCCGAAGAAAGACCTCTCACAGGGCCTCTGAGCTGCGCTAACGGTCAGGACTGCGGTGGGACATCGGTGCCTGAGCGTGTTACCCTAGACACAGCGAAAGGGGTTTCGAACCTATGGTTTTCAGTGTCGGCGAGACCGTTGTTTACCCCCACCACGGGGCCGCACTCATCGAGGCGATCGAGACTCGGGTCATCAAGGGCGAGCCCAAGCAGTACCTCGTCCTCAGGGTCGCTCAGGGTGATCTGACGGTCCGGGTGCCCGCCGAGAATGCCGAGATCGTGGGCGTGCGCGAAGTGGTTGGCGAAGAGGGCCTGGGCAAGGTCTTCGACGTCCTCCGTGCCCCGCACACCGAGGAGCCGACCAACTGGTCGCGGCGTTACAAGGCAAATCTGGAGAAGCTGGCCTCCGGTAATCCCCTCAAGGTGGCCGAGGTTGTCCGCGACCTCTGGCGCCGGGAGCGGGAGCGGGGCCTGTCGGCGGGTGAGAAGCGAATGCTCGCCAAGGCCCGCGACATCCTCGTCGGTGAGGTGGCGCTCGCCGAAAAGAGCACCAAGGACGAAGCGGAAACTCTTCTCGACAAGGTGCTCACCGAGGCATAGCACTCAGGCTGGCACTTCCGCCGGTGCCGGCGACGTACCGGAAGAAAGTCCGAGGACCGCGACGTGACCGCGCAGCTCAATCCGCGCGGTGACGTCGCGGTCCTCGTTCCGGCTGCGGGTGCCGGCGTCCGGCTCGGGCCGGGCGGCCCCAAGGCGCTCCGCCGGATCGGTGGCGAACCCCTGCTGGTGCACGCCGTGCGACGGATCGCCGCCGCACCCTCGGTGCACACCGTCGTGGTGGCGGCGCCACCCGGCGACGAGGACGCGG
The DNA here is from genome assembly GCF_003030385.1 of Plantactinospora sp. BB1. Classification (NCBI taxonomy): domain Bacteria; kingdom Bacillati; phylum Actinomycetota; class Actinomycetes; order Micromonosporales; family Micromonosporaceae; genus Plantactinospora; species Plantactinospora sp. BB1. Next base: position 1,767,270 of record NZ_CP028159.1, read on the forward strand.
TCCGGGACCTGCTCGCCCCGGTGGCCGAGCTGACCGTGGTGACCGGCGGCGCCACCCGGCAGGAGTCGGTCGCCGCCGCGCTGGCGGCGGTGCAGGCCGGCCCGGAGATCGTCCTGGTGCACGACGCCGCCCGGGCGCTCACCCCGACCGCCCTGGTCGAGTCGGTCGCCGAGGCGGTCCGTGCCGGTGCGGAGGCGGTGATCCCGGTGCTTCCGGTGGTCGACACGGTCAAGGAGGTCTCGCCGGCCGGTCTGGTGCTCGGCACCGTGGACCGGTCCGCGCTGCGGGCCGTGCAGACGCCGCAGGGCTTCCGGCGGGCGGTGCTCGCCGCCGCGCACGCCGCCGCCGTCGATCCGCTCACCGACGACGCGGGCCTGGTCGAGAAGCAGGGCGTACCCGTCACCTGCGTCCCCGGCTCCGAATACGCGCTGAAGATCACCCGCCCGTTCGACCTGGCCCTGGCCGAGCACCTGCTCGGCGCCGTACCGCTCGCCGGTCACCACTGATCGCCTACGCTTTCGCACGTGATCCTTCCGCTGGTCGGTGTCGGCACCGACGTGCACGGGTTCGAGGCGGGCCGGGCCTGCTGGGTGGCCGGCCTGCACTGGCCCGGCGTGGACGGGCTGGCCGGGCACTCCGACGGTGACGTCGCCGCGCACGCCGCCTGCGACGCGCTGCTCTCCGCCGCCGGCCTCGGCGACCTGGGCAGCAACTTCGGGGTGGCCGAGCCGGAGTGGGCCGGTGCCGCCGGGGTGACGCTGCTGGCCGAGACCGCCCGCCGGGTCCGGGCCGCCGGCTTCGAGATCGGCAACGTCTCGATCCAGGTCATCGGGGTACGCCCGAAGATCGGTCCCCGCCGTGCCGAGGCGCAGCAAACGTTGACGGCGGCGGTCGGTGCCCTGGTCACCGTCTCCGGTACCACCACCGACGGGCTCGGGCTCACCGGCCGGGGCGAGGGGCTGGCCGGTATCGCCGTCGCCCTGGTCCACCGGTCATCCCAGAGTTAGCCTCGGCAGGCCAACCGGAATGAACGGCGGGGGCGATTCTCCGAATCTTGGTGAATTGAGGTTCGTGGCTGACCATGATTCAACAAGAATCTTGGTGCGGCGGGCTCGCGTGCCGTTGGCGGGGAAGCCAGTAGACGATTCGGGCGGCCAGTTCGCGGGGATCAACGGTGGGTAGGTCCTGTAAGGCATGTTGGAGTTGGCCCGCGAGGTAGATCAGTAAGCCGATCCGGTTGTCCCGATAGGCGTGTAGCAGGTTGAGGCGGGCCGGCTGGCAGGGCCACGGTGCGCCACAGGTCCGGCATCGGAACGAGGGGCGGGCCGGCGTGTGCGGTCGGAACCGGGCGTGCGGGCCGTACATCACGGACGCGCGGTCACTGGAGCTCGGCCTGTCGGGCCCGGCCGGCCCGGTCCGGCGTCTGCCCGCCGGCCCGGCTGTTGGCCAGGTGCGGGCGGGTGGGCGCGGCCCACGCCGGGCGGGCGTTGGGGTGCCGGTTCCGGGCCGGGGGCGGCGGCGGATCCGGGGGTACCCGGACCAGCGCCGGTCTGCCCGTCGGTGGCGGCCCGGGGCGGTGGGGCGCCGCGATGGTGCGCGGGCAGCGCCAGCGGCGGCCGCAGGAGCAGAAGATCCAGAGGAAATACCAGGCGCGGTAATGCCGGATGGGTTTGCGGTGTCGCCTGGACATTGATCACCCTTTCTCGTTGTTTCCCGGGCTGACGCGAGGTGGTTCCACCCTGGACTGTTTCCCGCGATCCACAGAAGATGGAGCCAGGGCACTGGAGGCGGATAACGGATACCCATCCACATACGGGAGCATTGGGTGAGCGATCTTCGAGAGATCCTGAGAAAGCAGCGCGCGGCGAAAAGGTTGACCCAGGATCAGGCTGGTGCCGCGATCAACGTCAGTGGATCATTGATTGCCGCGTTCGAATGCGGTCGACTGGTGCCACAGCCCGACACGGCCGAACGGCTCGACGCGTTCTTCGGAACCGGCGACGAGATCCGGCGCACCGCCGAGACGGCCCGGGAAGACGCCCAGGCTCCCTGGCTGCGCCCGTGGACCGACAACGAGAAGCGCGCGGTCCTGCTGCGTACGTTCGAGCCGAACCTGATTCCCGGGCTCCTCCAGACCGAGGCGTATTCGCGCGCCGTGCTGCGCGGCACCCGGTTGCCGGACGAGGCGGTCGAACGGACCACCCAGGTTCGCAAGGATCGGCAGGCGGCAACGGTCGATCGGGTCGACCCGCCGATGCTGACCGCTGTGCTGGGCGAGGCCGCCCTGCACTGTGGTCCGCCCGACGTGCTGAAGGAGCAACTCGACCACCTGGTCGACGTCGGGCACCGCCCCCGGGTGCAGATCCGGGTAGTGCCCCGTAGTGCCGGCCTGCACGGCGGGCTGTCCGGCGCCTTCGTGCTGGCGACGCTCCCCGGTGGGGTGCGGGCGGGCTATCTCGACGACCAACTGCGCGGCCGGGTGGTGACCGATGTCGATGACCTGCACGGTCTAGAGTTGGCCTGGGACATCGTCAGTGGTCTCGCCCTCCCGGTCGACCAGTCGCGGGACCTGATCGTGAAGGCGGTTGAGGAGCATGACTGAGCAGCCGAGCTGGCGCAAGAGCAGTCGTAGCAGCGGCAACCAGGGCAACTGCGTGGAGATCGCGGACAACCTCCCGCACCACGTGCTGGTCCGGGACAGTAAGGATCGGTCGGGGCCGGTGTTGACGTTCGGGCCGGCGGCCTGGCGCGGCTTCGTCCGGGACCTCGCCGCAGACCGCTAGTCCAGCAGCCGAGCGCCCCCGCGACCGTGTGGCAGCACGGGCGCGGGGGCATCGCCGTGTCCGGGCCGGGACGACAGTCCCCTTGACGGGATTGCGTCGGGGCCGCGATCACGGGGGGAGGCGGGTCGGGCTCAGCAGTGGGAAGTCGTCCACCAGGTGACCGGGGGCAGTAAGGGACCAAGCCTGACGCCACGGGGGGAGCGCCAGGCTTGGTCCCGTCTACGGTACCGCGCATCGGGCGGCATGGGGAGTGGGCATTCGGCGGGTCGTCGGGCAACTGGCCGGTGCGGTCCGGCAACTGCCCGGAGAGTGGGTGTTCGGCGGGTCGGGCGTGCGGAGCCGGCGGGACAGCGCCGGTTAGGCTCGGCCCGTGTCCAGCGACGCCGATTCCGACCAGTCCTCCTCCGCCGAAGGGTACGTCCAGCGCGCCGAACTGCTCGCCGAACTCGGCCGGTACGACGAAGCTGCCGCCGAAGTCGGGTTCGCGATCGCGCTCGACCCGTCCAATGTGCGTGCGCTGGTCATGCTCGCGATGGTCCGGCTCGCCGGGGAGAAGCCGGAAGAGGCGCTGAGCGCGGCGGACTCGGCGGTGGCCGTCGCGCCGGAGCTGATCCATCCGCTGGTGATCCGGGGACACGCCCTGGCCGACCTACGCCGGTTCAAGGAGGCGGCGGCGACGGCCGACGAGATCCTCGCACTCGGGCCGGACGACGCGTACGCCCAGCGCAGCGCGGCGGCGATCCTGGGTGAGTCGCGTAACGGACAGCAGGCGCTCAACGCCGCGTGGCGGGGTGTCGAGCTGGCGCCGGAGGAGCCGCAGGCGCATCTGGTGCTGGGCCTGGTGGCGGCCAGGATGGAGATGTTCGAGCTGGCCGAGCGGGCCTACCGGGAGGCGCTGCGGCTGGACCCGGAGCTGGCGGCGGCCCAGCACAACATCGGGGTGATTCGGCTGGAGCAGCGGCGCTACTCGGAGGCGCTGGAACATCTCGCCGATGCGGCGGCGCTCGACCCGACCAGCCGGGACGGCGCCCGGGCGATCGGCGGCGGGCTGCGCCAGCTCCTGATGTACGGCGCCGGCTACACCATCGTGGTGTCGGTACTGGTGGCCTGCCTGGCGGCGGCGAACCCGGTCTCGTCCCGGCTCTGGGCCGGGCTGGCGGCGGTGACCGGCGGCATCCTGGTCTGGCGGTTCGCCCGGCGGGTGCCGAACCTGGGCCGGGGGCGGCTGCCCGACCTGATCCGCGCCGACCGGATGCTGGCGCTCGCCGTCTACGCCGTGGTCGCCGGCCCCTGCCTGATCCTGCTCTACGCCGTCCTCGGCACGCCGTGGCCGCTGGTGCTGGCGATCCTCGCCACCGCCGCGACCGAGCTGGCAGTCCTCTTCGGCTGGTCACCCGACCGCGACTGACGGCAGCGGGCGTGCATCGAACGGCCGGGATGAACAGGTAGAGTCGGGACAGAACAACCCGCTTCTGCACGGCCTGCCGTGCCGACGGCACGTTCGGGGGTGCGATGGCTCGACGGTGGACTCGGCGACTCGGTGTGACCCTCTGCGGGGTGTTGGCGCTCACGGGCTGCACCGACGAGAGCGCCCCGGAGCCGCCGGCACCCAAGGTGACCACCCAGGAGTTCGCGCAGCGGCTCACCGAGCACCTGTCCCGGGCGGTGACCGGGGCGTTGGAGGCCGAGGCGCGGGCCACCGCGCCGAACCACTCGCAGAGCGTGGGCTGTGCCGACCTGCCCGGAGGCGGCCCGAGCTGGGGCGTCCGGCCGCGAGCCGAGCTGACGGTCACCGCGGGCGAGAAGGCGGGGAAGTACCTCGACGACGTGGACACGTGGATGATCCGCGAGGGTTTCGGTGAACGTACCAAGGGGTGGCGGGTCGACACGCCCGCCGACGTCCAGGAGATCACCGGCGAGCACGACGACGGCACCGAGTTGCTCATGGAGAAGGCTCGGGACAGCGGGACGTTCACCGTCGAGCTGACCGGGCCGTGCACCTGGCCACCGAACCGGTCCGGCGGTCCGCCGCCCTCCGGGCAGCTCCCGCCCCTGCCGGCGCCGTCCGGTCAGACACAGACCCGCAGCGAGGATTCCGACCAGCCGTGCACGTCACCGAAGCTCTACGTCTACAACCTCACCTCCCGGCCGTTCGCCGGCCGGGGTCCGCACCTGATGGCGCTGGTCAGATACGCCGACGAGCGGGAGATGGAGTACGCCGAGATCCTGCTGCCCAACGCCTGGGAGCCCCGGTACGCGCCGGGCACCTCACAGCGGAACCTCGACGAGGTACAGCTCCTCGTCTGCGTACGGGTGGCGGCGACCCGGGACTCGGGTAAGGACGTCACCTGCAGCTACACGAGTGAACCGGCGGCACCGACCGGCGGTCTGCCGTTCACCTTCGACCTGTTCGAGAGCGTCTACCAGGTCACGGTGCGGGAGGCCCGCAGCGGCAGGGTGGTCAGCGAGTTCACCATCCCGGGTCGGCAGAACGGCGAGGACAACTGTCCGTTCCGGATGGACTACAACCGGAAGCTGGCCCGGGGCATCGACGAGCGGGCCTTCGAGCGAAGGTTGAAGTCCCTCGTCGAGGCACGCAGGTGACGAGGCTGCCGGCGCGGTAGGGCTCAGCCGGTGGTCCGGCCGGACCAGGTCCAGGCGTACCCGGTGTCCTCGCAGGAGAGTGCCGGGCCGCAGAGGTCGAGCGGGCGGAAGGTGTCGACCATGACGGCCAGCTCGTCGAAGCTCTCCGCCCCGATCGCCCGCTCGGGGGCGCCGGGCTGCGGGCCGTGGGTGAAGCCGCCCGGGTGCAGCGAGATCGAGCCCTGCTCGATCCCGGATCCGCGCCGCGCCTCGTAGTTGCCGCCGGTGTAGAAGAGCATCTCGTCGGAGTCGACGTTGTGGTGGTTGTACGGCACCGGGACGGCCAGCGGGTGGTAGTCGACCTTGCGGGGTACGAAGGAGCAGATCACGAAGTTCGGCCCCTGGAAGGTCTGGTGCACCGGCGGTGGCTGGTGGATCCGGCCGGTGATCGGCTCGAAGTCGTGGATGGAGAACGCCCACGGGTAGAGGTGGCCGTCCCAGCCGACCACGTCGAAGGGGTGGTTGGCGTAGACGTGCCGGGTCCAGCCCCGGCGGTGCTGGACGTAGACCTCGACGTCGGTCTCCTCGACCAGCAGCGGCGCCTCCGGGCCGCGTACGTCCCGCTCGCAGTAGGGGGAGTGTTCGAGGAACTGGCCGCGTACCGAGAGGTAGCGCTTGGGCGGGCCGATGTGCCCGGACGCCTCGATGGCCAGCATCCGCAGCGGCTGCGGGGCGACCGGGACGATCCGGTACACCACCGAGGTCGGGATGATCACGTAGTCCCCGGCGGTCACCCCGAGCACCCCGAAGCTGGACTCGATCCGGGCGGCGCCGGACTCGACGTAGAGGCACTCGTCGCCGATCGCGTTGCGGTAGAGCGGGGAGGGCTGGTCGGCGACGACGTACGAGATCCGGACGTCGTCGTTGGCCAGCAGGTGCTGCCGGCCGAGGATCGCGTCGGCGCCGGCACCGCCGTCGAGCTTGTGGGTACGCAGGTGGCGGGGCTTGAGCGGCAGGTTCGGCACCCGCTGCCAGGCCGGCGGGGTGAACTCCTCGGCGGCGACGATCGCGGTCGGCAGATAGCGGTGGTAGAGCAGCGACGAGTCGGAGGAGAAGCCCTCCTGCCCCATCAGCTCCTCGGCGTAGAGGCTGCCGTCGGGCTGCCGGAACTGGGTGTGGCGCTTCCGGGGAACCTCGCCGACGCTGCGGTAATACGGCATGATCGCCTCCCTTTTGTCCCAGTCACCGGCCGAGAACGTCCGATAATCGGACGGTGTTGTCCGCTAGTCGTAGCGTCCCGTAAGTTCTCTGTTCGTGTCAACGCAGGTGCCCCGGCTCTTCGCCGGGCTGGTCGACGACGCCGCCGTCTTCCCGCCCGGCAGCGCGAGCCTGCCCGACGCGGTCGCCGCGCACCGCCGGCACCGCAATGCCTGGTACGCCCCGCTGGTCGGCCCCCTGCTGCTGCCCGCCTCCGCGCTGCCCACCCTGCCGGCCCTGCTCGCCGACGACGAGCGGATCGACGTCGGGGTGATCGGCGACGTACCCGTCGAAGAGCTGTACCCGCTGCGCGACCGCACCGACCCGCGGATCCGGATCCGGCAGGTCGAGATGGCGGTGGCCAAGCGGGGCGAGGACCCGCTGCCCGGCCTCGCCGCGCTCGCCGGCCTCCCCGCCCAACTGGACGACGCCGACGTCTACGCCGAGGTCCCGCTCACCTGGGGGCTGCTCGGCGCGCTCGACCGGCTGGCCGACGAGCGGGCCGCCGGCAGGCGGATCGCGGCCAAGTTCCGCACCGGCGGGCTGGCCGCCGAACTCTTCCCCACCCCGGTCGAACTGGCCGCCGTGATCGGCGCCTGCCGGGACCGGGAACTGCCGTTCAAGCTTACCGCCGGACTGCACCACGCGATCCGGCACATCGACCCGGAGACCGGCTTCACCCACCACGGCTTCGTCAACATCCTCGCCGCCACCGCCGTCGCCTGTTCCGGCGCCGAGGTGGCCGCGGTGGCCGAGACGCTGGCCGCGACCGACCCGCTGCCGCTGGTCGAGGCGGCCCGGTCCCGACGCGAGGAACACCGTCCACTCTGGATCGGCTTCGGCTCGTGCAGCGTGATGGAACCGCTGATCGACCTGGTCCGGCTGGGACTGGTGAACGGAGGCTTCGAGTCGTGACAGTTGGAGGAGACGCGTGACCTGGGTGGCGGAGGCGGCCGGATCGGCGTACGGGGTGCACAACCTGCCGTACGGGGTCTTCCGGACGGCGGGGCGGGCGCCCCGGATCGGCGTACGGATCGGGGACCTGGTCCTGGACCTCGACGGCGCGGAGGCGGCCGGGCTGGTCCTGGCCGGCGGCGCGCTGCGGCAGCCGACCCTGAACCCGTTCCTGACGCTCGGCCGGGCGCAGTGGAGCACCGTCCGGACCCGGATCGTGGAACTGCTGACCGAGGAGGAGCACCGGGCGGCGGTGACCCCGCTGCTGGTCCCGCTGGACCGGGTCGAGCTGGTGATGCCCTTCGAGGTCGCCGACTACGTCGACTTCTACTCCTCCGAGCACCATGCCAGCAACGTCGGGAGGATCTTCCGGCCGGACGGGCAGCCGCTGCTGCCGAACTGGCGGCACCTGCCGGTCGGCTACCACGGCCGGGCCGGCACGGTGGTGGTCTCTGGTACCCCGGTGGTCCGCCCGACGGGCCAGCGCAACACCCCCGACGGTCCGGTGTACGGGCCGTCGACCCGGCTGGACATCGAGGCCGAGGTCGGTTTCGTGGTCGGCGTACCGTCACCGCTCGGCGAGCGGGTCGGGGTGGACGACTTCGCCGCGCACGTCTTCGGGGTGGTGCTGCTCAACGACTGGTCGGCCCGGGACATCCAGGCGTGGGAATACCAGCCGCTCGGGCCCTTCCTCGGCAAGTCGTTCTGCACCTCGATCTCGCCCTGGGTGGTGCCGCTGGAGGCGCTGGCCGACGCCTGGGTGCCGGCCCCGGAGCAGGAGCCGGCGGTGCTCGACTACCTGCGGGACGTACCGCACCTGGGGCTGGACCTGCGGCTGACGGTGGACTGGAACGGCACCCGGGTCAGCGAGCCGCCCTTCGCCGGGATGTACTGGACGCCGGCCCAGCAGCTCGCGCACCTGACGGTGAACGGGGCGGCGCTGCGTACCGGCGACCTCTACGCCTCGGGCACGGTCTCCGGGCCGCTCCGCGAGCAGGTCGGCTCGTTCCTCGAACTGACCTGGGGCGGCCGGGAGCCGGTGAAGCTCTCCGACGGCTCGACCCGGACCTTCCTGTCCGACGGCGACACGGTCGGCATCGGCGCCACCGCGCCCGGGCCGGACGGCACCACGGTCGGCCTCGGCGAGGTCGTCGGGACGATCGTCCCGGCCCGCTCGGCCTGACACCTTCCGATCCGTCCAGCGTACGCACAGCCGGTCTCCAGTCGGCGTTCAGCCGGCTCTCTCCCAGCCGGTCGGACGAACTGTGCGATTGACCGGCCGGGACGAGTAACAGGATTGCTCATCGCGCGTTGAGTTACCCGGATGGGGACAAACCCGTCATCAATGGTGATTCACCTTGAAAGGGTACAAAAATGTTCAACGCGGAAGTTGCTCGCTGGCGCAAGAGCAGCCGTTCCAACGACCAGGGACTCTGCATCGAAGTGGCCGACAACCTGCCCGGGGTGGTCGGCGTGCGCGACTCGAAGGACCCGGACCCGGTGCTGTCGTTCGAGCCGGCCAGTTGGGCGGCGTTCGTGACCGCGACCAGGACGGGCGCGTTCGGGAGCTGATCCACACCGCGCGGTTCCGAGCACTGCCGGGACCGCGCGGTCACGGGGGACCCCCACCTCGACACCAGGCGCGGCGAGGCCCGCCGGCCCGGGTCCATCCGCGCCGCGCTGTCACGTTCTGATCACTCTGCGGCGGTCCGCACTGTGGTCTGCCCCTTCCGCCCCGTACCGTGGTGGTCGGGGAGGTGCCCATGTCGACGGTGGCGTTCAGCCGACTGATCGAGGCGCCCGCCGACGAGCTGTGGCGGGTCTTCACCGACCTGCCCGCCCGCCCCCGATGGCTCTGCCAGGTCGACCAGGTCGAGGTGCTGCACCCGGCCGGGCCGCCGACCGAGACCGGGCTGCCGACCGAGACCGGGCTGCCGACCGAGACCGGGCTGTCGACCGAGACCGGGCGGTCGACCTACAGCGGGTTCGGGGTCGGGACTGTCTGGCGGGAGAGCCGGACCGGCCCGGACGGCACCGTGATGGCCGAGGAGTTCGCCGTCCAGGAGGCGACACCGCCCCGGCGACTCGTGGTCAGCTCGACCGGCAACGGGGTGGACTACCTGACGACGTACACCTTCGCTCCGGTGCCGGGCCGGCGGCCGGGCCGGCACCGGACGGTGGTCACGGTCAGCCACCAGGGTGTGCCGACCGCCCGGTACGGCCGGCTGTTGGCGGTGATCTTCGGCGGGCTCGCCGCCCGGGCGGGCGAGGGCGCGCTGCGCCGGGACCTGGCCGACCTCGCCACCGCCACCGGGCCGGACCGTCGCGGCCCCGCCGTCGCCGCCTGATCCCCGCGCCGCCCCCGCGCCCGTCACCTCTCTGATCGTCCCGGCCGGTCACCGGATCGTGCACCTGCCAGGCGGCGGACGCCCGGCGGTCGATAGGGTTCGGGCGGAGGTGTCCGGGCATGGCAACGCCGAACGGCGCGCGGAACTGGTGGCGGCCGGCGGTCGCCATCGCGGTGGCGGTGCTGGTCGTGGTCGGATCCGCCGTGATCGTGCACCGGGTGCTGGCGCCGGCCGAGGTGGTCACCCCGGCCCGGGCCGACTATCCGGCCCCGGTGACCGTCCGGCCCGGCGTGGTCGGCACCCTGAACGCGGCACCGCTGATCGTCGACGACCGGATCCGGGTCTACGCCACCACCCGGCAGATCCGGGCCGACCGGCCGGTCGACGCACCCACCCGGCGTACGCCCTACTGGTCGTACCGGCGCTGGCCGGCGCAGGTGGCGGGGCTGGTGGCCGACGGCCGTACGGTGGTGACCCGCTGGTCGGACGGCGAGCTGGTGGCACTGGACGCGCGTACCGGCACCGTGCGCTGGCGGGCCACCGGACCCAGCCCCGGGCACGGCTACCTCGGCCGACGCACCGGAGCCGCCACCGTCTACGCCCCGACCGGCCTGCACACCGCCCGCACCTCGACCGGCCGGCCCGTACTGGTGGTCGGCGGGACCGCCGACCGGCGCGGGATCGACCTCGACTCCGGCCGGGAACTGTGGCGCCTCGCCGCCGATCCCGCCTGCTCGGACGGGGGTCCGGACGACGAGGCCGCCGCCGGCGCGGGGCAGGGGCTGACCACCACCGACGGGTTCTTCGCCGTCCTCGACACCTGTGCCGGTTCCCGGGAGGTCGAGTTCCACGACGTGGCCACGGGCAGCCTCGCCGGTCGTTGGCGTCCCGACGACTCCGGAGGGCCGGTGCAGGTCAGCCCGGTCGGCTGTGCGGCCGGGCGGTCCGGCTGCCGGGCGCTGCGGACGGTCAGCGCCGGGGTGACCCGGGGCTGGCTGGTCGAGGGGGCCCGCCCGGTACCCGCACCGGCCCTGGACTCGCCCGATGCCGTACTGGTCGACGAGGTCGCGGTGGCGCCGGCCGGAACCGGGCTGGTGGCCCGCTCGGCGCGCAACAATGCCGAACTCTGGCGCTGGTCCGAGGCGGGTCAGGCGCGGCTGGTCGCCGCCCAACCGGGTCGGGTGCACCTGCGTACCGCCGAAGGGGACCTGGTCACCCTCGACGCCGCGACCGGGGCGGAGAGGTCCCGCTTCCCGTTCACGTACGGGCGGGACTCGACCACCTGGTCGCCCGGGTTCGCCTACGCCGCCAGCGGCTTCGTCGCGGTGGAGCGGCTGGCCGAGCCGGTCGACCCGACCGCCGGGGACGACCGCTACTACCTGGCCGCCCAGCCGGTCATCCTGGCCGGCACCTGACCCGGCCCACTCCGGCGGACGTGCCTCCCCCGGCGACGATCCGGTCCGCGCTGCTCCGGCTACGGCTCGGTCTGCGCTGCTCCGGCTACGGCGCGGTATCTGCGTCGACCCTGCGACGGCGGTGTGCCCGGCGGGTGACGACCAGGAGTCCGCCGGCCACGAGCAGGCCGGCCAGCAGCGAACTTCCGAGGATGCCCCACGGGGTGCGCAGCGGCCCGAAGAGGGGGCTCGGCTCGCCCACCCCACCCGGATCGGGGAAGGTGATCCTCCCGGTACCGGTCTGTCGCACGGTGCCGCTCTGTAGCGCTATGTCGACCTTCCAGGGGCCGTTCGCCAGTTCCCGGGGAAACCGTACGCCGACCGTGCCCGACGCCCCGGGTCCGAGCGTCGTACCCTCGATCACGTCGAACGGGCCGGCCCGCGTCCCGGCGGGACCCTCGGAGAGAGAGACCGTTCCGCCGAGGTCCAGCGCCCGCCCGCCGGTGTTGCGCACCTCGATGCCGACCGACGGTACGCCCTGGGCGTCCCGGGCCGGCACCACCTCCCCGATGGTGAAGCTGGAGGGTGGCTCGCCGCCGATCCCGATGTCGAGATAGACCCGTACGCCGACCCGGTGCACCTGGGTGACGTTGGCCGACTTCTTCGGCGGGGACTTCGTCGAGGCCCAGATGACGGCGTACCGCTCGCCCTTCGAGGCCGGCGGTGGCACGTCGAGGGTGGCCCGGACCCGGGCCTGCCCGCCGGGCGGGAGGTCCAGCCGGTCCCGGTCCAGGGAGATCCAGGAGCTCAGCTCGTTCTGGGTCCGGCCCTCGCCGAACCGGAACCGGCCCTCGTCCAGGGTGGCCGCCGCGGCGTAGAGGTCGATCCGCTGGGTCCGGGCGGTCTTGTTCACCACCAGCAGGTGCCGCCGGATCAGGGTGCCCGGCGGCAGGTGGTCCACGATGTAGCGCAGCGCCCGTGGGTCGCCGCGCCGGTCCACCGGCGCCTCCAGCAGTTGGATGCCGATGCGCTCCACGTCGGGGTCCCGTGCCGCCGCGCCGGCCTGGGCGGGTGACAGGCCCAGTCCGGCGAGGCAGGCGAGGAGCAGCGGTACCCAGCCCGCCGGGCGCGGCACCGGTCCGGCCGGTACCGCCGTGCTGCGGGGGCTACGCCACCGAATGCGTCACCGTCCCGGTGTAGGTCCCGGCCTCGGCGTCCAGCGGCACGTTGATGATGATCCCCGGGTTCCAGGTGGCGGAGTTGTTCCCGGTGCCGCCGACGTGGCTGAACGCGACCACCGGGGTGACGTTGTCCAGCGGTTCGGCGTCGTCGCTGGTGGCCTGGCCGGGGGTGAAGGTGCCGTTGCCGGTGGTGGCGGTCGCCGGCCCGGACCAGTACTCGACCTCGGTGGCGAGGATGGTCTGGCTCGGCGTACCGGTGCCGGTGGTGAAGACGGTCGACGTCACGCTCGCCTCCCAGGAGGCGTCGCCCGAGGCGCGGGCGTCGGTGACGGTGACCGCGCCGAGGGAACCGGCGATGGTGGTGCCCGGTGCGCCGGCGCCGAGGTCGGCCGAGGCGGGCGCGTCGATGTCGAGGGTGCCGGCGGTGACGTCGAAGGTGACGGTGGTGGTGTCGGTCGGCGCCGCCACGGCGGGTGCGGCGGCGAGTCCCACCGCCGCCGTGGCGGCCACCCCGATCACGAGCATTCTGGCAAGTCGCACGGGCGGTACCTCACGTTTCTCGAATGGTCCGGTGATCTCGGGAGCCGGAGCAGCTCCGCTACCCATTCGAGAAGATAGAGCGTATCGTCCTATTTGTGCGTTAAACGCCCTTAATTACCATCGGTTTCGCGTTATCGCTGGTTGGCGAGCTGGTCGGCAACCGCCAGGAAGGCGTCGTTCTCCGCCGGGGTGCCGATGGTGACCCGTACGCCCTCGCCGGCGAAGGGGCGGACGATGATCCCGCGCGCCTCACACGCCTGCGCGAACGGCACCGACCGGTCCCCGAGCGGCAACCAGACGAAGTTCGACTGGCTCTCCGGCACCGTCGTGCCGACCGGCCCGCCCGACAGCCGCTTGCGCAGCGCCTCGGTGACCCGGTCCCGCTCGGCCACCACCAGCGCGCAGCGCCGCCGCACCTCGTCGGCCTGGGCGAGCGCGGCGAGCGCCCCCGCCTGGGCGGCCAGGCTGGTGGAGAACGGGGTGACCACCTTGCGAACCGCCGCCGCCACCTCCGGATGCCCGACCAGGAAGCCGATCCGCAGCCCGGCCAGCCCCCACGCCTTGGAGAAGGTGCGCAGCACCACCACGTTCGGCCTGTCGCCGTACACCGCCAGGCCGTCCGGTACCTCGGCGTCGGTGACGAACTCCCGGTACGCCTCGTCGAGCACCACCAGCACGTCGTCCGGCACGGCGGCGAGGAACCGGTCCAGCTCCGCGCGGCGCAGACTCGTCCCGGTCGGGTTGTTCGGGTTGCAGACCAGGATCAGCCGGGTCCGGTCGGTCACCGCCGCCGCCATCGCCGCCAGGTCGTGCCCGTGGCCGGCGTCGTTGGGCACCCGCACGCTGGTCGCGCCGCTGGTCGCCACGATGATCGGGTACGCCTCGAAGGAGCGCCACGAGTAGACCACCTCGTCCCCGGGCAGGCAGGTCGCCCGGACCAGGTGCTCGGCCAGCGCCACCGACCCGCAGCCGGTGGCGATCCGGTCCGGGTCCACGCCGTGCCGTTCGGCGAGCGCGGCGCGCAGCGCCAGTACGCCCATGTCCGGGTACCGGTGCGCGCCGGCCACCGCCTCGGCGACCGCCTCGACCACCCCGGGCAGCGGCCCGTACGGCACCTCGTTGCTGGCCAGCTTGATCGCTTCCGGCAGCCCCAGCTCCCGGGCCAGGTCGGCCGGGCTGCGCCCGGGCACGTAGTTCGGCAGCGCGTCGAGATCGGCGCGGGTCAGCCGGGGAGCCCCGGGCCGCCGGTCGGGGCCGGGGGTGGAACTGGTCGGACCGGTCATGACTCGGGACCTCCGATGCGATCAGGCGGGCTGCCGGTGGGCTCGGCCGGGGGAGGGGCCGAGGAGGTCGACTTGACCACCACGGTCTGCCCCCGCTTGTCGTGCAGGGCCTGCCGCAGCGGCCGGTCGAAGAACGCGAGCGCGCAGTCGACGAGCTGGATCAGGAAGCCGATGCCGCAGCAGCTCCAGAGGAAGACCGGCAGGCCGAGCATGTTCCACCGCCGGAAGGAGCGGCCGAAGCCCAACTGCTCGGTCTCGGCCAGCGGTACGACCTTGATCCCCATCACCCGCTTGCCGAAGGTCTGCCCGGTGTTGGCCACCGACGGCACCTCGTAGGCGAACCAGAGCGCGACCGCGATCAGCAGGATGACCACCTGGAGGCCGTCGGCCTGCGGGCTCACCTGGGGCAGCCCCTCGGTGGTCGACTCGCCGGCCAGGGCACGCCGCCAGATCTCCCGGGTGACCGGCTCGACCTCCTGCACGAAACGCCAGACGAACCAGCCGTTGACCACCACGTTGAGCAGCAGCACCAGGCTGATGTCGATCAGCCGGGCGAGCACCCGGGCACCGAGCGGGGCCAGCTCCAGCCCGTGCGGCCGGGGCGGTGGCGCGGCCCAGTACGGATGCGGCCAGCCTGGCGGCGGCTGCCCGTACGGCGGCATCCCGGCCGGCGGCCCGTACGGCTGGCCCGCCGGACCCGCACCGGGCCAGCCCGGCGCGGCCGGTGGCCCGGAGGCCGGCGGCCCGCTCGGCGGTGCGCCGCTGACCGGCGGCGTCCCACCCTGCGGCGGAGCGCTGACCGGTGGCCCGGCCCAGGGCGGTCCGCCCCACGGCGCGGCCGGTCCGCCGGGCGCCCCGGCCGGGGGCGGCGCCGCCGGTGAGCCGGGCGCGGCGGGCGAACCCGGTGCGCCGGCTCCGCTGGACGGTGCGGGGGCCGGCTCGGGCTCCTCGGCCGGCGGCGGGCCGGGCGGCGGAGTGGCGTCGACGGGCAGCGGTGCGCCCACCCAGCCCTCGCCGTCCCAGTACCGCTGGGTGGTCGGCTCGGCGGGATCGGCGTACCAGCCCGGCTGCACCGTCACCGGGACGACCTTGGTTGAGTCCTGACGTTCACGCTGGAACCTTAACCACCACGGTCCGGGCGAACTTGTCGTGGAGGCACTGCTGGTACGGCTTGTCCCAGAGCTGCCAGAGCCCGTCGACGTAGGTCAGCCCGGGAACCAGCCCGCCGCCCGCCTGCACCAGGAAGCGCCGGGCCAGCGGCGTCCGGCCGATCGAGCCGGCCGGATCCAACGGGATGATCTTCAGTTTCATCACCCGCTTGCCGATGGTCTGCCCGGTCCGTTTCGGCATCTCCACGTGGTAGACGTACTGGAGGGCGAGCGCGACCACCAGCAGGCCGGCCTCCACCGCCAGCAGCGGCAGCAGGAAGTCGAACGGGTTCATCTCGATCGTGCCGGTCTCCGGGTCGGGGACGGTGAAGAGATCCGCGCCCACCGTGGCGAAGAAGACGAAGAAGACCGGGATCGCGATCACCATCACCGTCCCGCCGAGGATCGCCCCGTCTATCAGGTACGCCAGCAGCCGGTCGCCGAACGAGGCGAGCGGCTGGCCGGAGGGGCTGACCGGCGGCGGTGCCACCGGGTAACCCGGCATCGGGGCGTAACCGGGCCGGCCCGGCGGGTACCCGGGCGGGCCGGCCGGCGGGTACCCGGGCGGGCCGTAGCCGGGCGGCGGAGCGTACCCCTGCGGGGGCGGCCCCGGACTGCCCGGCTGCGGCCCGGGACCGGGCTGCCGGGGGTGCGGCGCGAAACCGCCGGGCGGCGGTGGCATGGACGGAGGCTGCGAAGTCACGCCGGACAGTGTTACAGGTTTCCGCGCGCCTCTTGTTCCCGCTCGATGGCCTCGAAGAGCGCCTTGAAGTTGCCCTTGCCGAAACCGAGGGATCCGTGTCGCTCGATCAGCTCGAAGAAGACCGTCGGCCGGTCCTGCACCGGCTTGGTGAAGATCTGCAACAGGTAGCCGTCCTCGTCCCGGTCGACCAGGATCTTCCGGGCCTTCAGCTCCTCGATCGGGGCGCGCACCTGGCCGATCCGGGCCCGCAGCTCCGGGTCGTCGTAGTACGAGTCCGGGGTGTCCAGGAACTCGACGCCGGCCGCCCGCATCGCGTCGACGCTGGCCAGGATGTCGTTGGTGGCCAGCGCGATGTGCTGGGCGCCCGGCCCGCCGTAGAACTCCAGGTACTCGTCGATCTGCGACTTGCGGCGGGCCACCGCCGGCTCGTTCAGCGGGAACTTGACCTTGCGGGTGCCGTTCGCCACCACCTTCGACATCAGCGCCGAGTAGTCGGTGGCGATGTCGTCGCCGATGAACTCGGCCATGTTGGTGAAGCCCATGACCCGGCGGTAGAAGTCCACCCACTCGTCCATCCGGCCCAGTTCCACGTTGCCGACGACGTGGTCGACGGCCTGGAAGAACCGCTTCGGCTGCACACCGGCGTTGATCATCGGCTGCCGGTCCACGATCGGGCCCTGCGCGACGAAGCCGGGCAGGAACGGGCCGCGGTAGCGGGACCGGTCGACCAGCGAGTGCCGGGTGTCGCCGTACGTGGCGATGGTGGCGACCCGGACCGTCCCGTGTTCGTCGGTCACGTCGTACGGGGCGGCCAGGCCGGTGGCGCCCTGCGCCATGGCGTGCGCGTACG
Organism: Plantactinospora sp. BB1; assembly: GCF_003030385.1. NCBI lineage: Bacteria > Bacillati > Actinomycetota > Actinomycetes > Micromonosporales > Micromonosporaceae > Plantactinospora > Plantactinospora sp. BB1. The sequence continues at coordinate 1,784,294 of NZ_CP028159.1, forward strand.
CCGCGTCCACGTCCGGCACCGCCAGCGCGATGTCGAGTACGCCGTCGCCGTGCCGGGCCACGTGGTCGGCGTCCGGGGCGTCCGGGCGGACCGCGCCGGTGAAGACGAACCGGGCCGATCCGCTGGTCAGCACGTACTCGGCGTGCTCCCGGTAGCCCTGCTCCGGCCCCCGGTACGCCACCCGGGTCATCCCGAACGCCGTCGAGTAGTAGTGCGCGGTCTGCTTCGCGTTGCCGACCATGAACCGGATGTGGTCGATGCCCTGCACCGGGAAGGGGTCGGTGGCGTCGTCGTGCGCGACGGCCCCGACGAGCCGGTCGACGTCGACGTCGGGGTCCAGAGCCGATCCGGCGGTGGACGGCTGGTGGAGAGCGCTGGTCATCGTCCTGCCTCCCTGCGGGTGCCGCGACCGGCCGGTGCGTCCGGCCCGTCTTTCCCGGAGCATCCCGCTCCGGCGCCGGCTGGGCAACCGATCCGCAAAATGCTGGGCAGGTTGTGCATTTAGTATGGTCGACAGCCGTGACTACTGTGCAAGCTGTCCAGCTCGACCCGCTCGACGTCAGACTGATCGACCTGCTCGCCGCCGAACCCCGGATCGGCGTCCTGGAGTGCTCCCGCCGGCTCCAGGTGGCCCGGGGCACCGTGCAGGCCCGGCTGGACAAGCTGCTGGCCCGGGGCGTGATCGCAGGTCTCGGGCCGCAGCTCGACCCGGCGGCGCTCGGCTTCGCGGTGACCTCCTTCGTCACGCTGGAGATCAACCAGCGGCCCGGCCACGACCCGGTGACCGCACACCTGCGCGGCATCCCCGAGGTACTGGAGGCGCACACCATCACCGGCTCCGGCGACGTGCTCTGCCGGATCGTCGCCCGGTCCAACACCGACCTGCAACGGGTACTGGACCAGATCGTCTCGCACGAGCAGATCGCCCGGGCCTCCAGCATCATCGCGCTGGCGGAGAAGATCCCCTACCGGGTGTTGCCGCTGCTCCGCTCGGCCGTGGACTCCGGCCCGGAGGGCGGCGCCTCGGCGGCGAGCGCGTCGCCGAGCGCGGTCCGCTCGTAACGCACTGACCGGCCGAGCCGGGTCCGGGTGACCAGTCCGGCGTCCCGGAGCACCGCCAGGTGCCCGCCGACGCTGCCCAGCCCGCTGCCGAGCTGGGCGACGAGCTGACTGGTCGTGGCGGGGACGGCCAGGGCCCGCAGCACCGCCGCCCGGGAGGCGCCGACCAGCCGGTCCACCGCGTCCGGGGTACGGCCGGGTGGGGGCGGACCGAGCAGGTCGGCGACGCCCCGGGCGGGATAGACGATCGCGTACGGCCAGGGCGGCTCGGTGTAGCTGATCAGTGGACCGAAGGCGGTGGGTACGAAGAGCAGCCCCCGGCCGGCCAACTCCCGGCTGCCCTGGCCGGAGCAGTCGACCTCGATCACCCCGTTCGCCCCGTCCGAGATCCAGCGCAGCCGGGGGTCGAGGTCGGCGAGCGCGGCGGCCCAGCCGTACGTGCCGAGCTGACCGGCCCGGTGCAACAGGTCCCGTTCCAGCACCGCCCGCAGCCGGGTCCAGTCCGGCGCCACCAGTGCGGTCCAGGCCGCCTCGATCGCGTCGGCGATCCGGTCCACCACGTCCGGCGCCTCGAAGATCCGCCGCGCGTACTCCGGCGGGGTCCGGTGCCCGGCCAGGTTGCGGGCCAACTCCTCGCGGGCCTGCTCCAGCGGGGTGGCCCGGATGACGGCCAGCTCGTCGGCGAAGCTCAGCCTGACTCCCGACGGCGGCGGCTGCACGAAGTCCGCGTTGTAGCCGCCCCGGCGCAGCAGCGCCAGCAGCGCACCGACCGCCGGCGAGTCCCGCCGCAACCGCAGGTAGCGGTCCCGGACCCGGGCCAGCCAGGGGTCCAGCGCGGCCGACCGATGCTGGCCGGCGCAGAGCCGCAACGCCGACATCGCCTCGCCGAGCGGCGAGATGGCGAACCGGCTGGCCGCCACGTCCGCCGAGGTCACCTCGATCCGGATGGTCAGTGAGGACTCCTTCCGCCGCTGCCCGCTGTCCGCTGTCCGCCCGCCGGTCCGCCCGCCGCAGCCGCCACGCTCCGCCGCAGCCGCCACGCTCCGCCGCAGCCGCCACGCCCCGCCGCAGCGGCCACGCTCCGCCGCAGCGGCCACGCCCACGGCTGCCGCAGTCGCTACGGTCGACCTGCCGGCGCCGGCACCTTTCGCTCCTGCCCGAAACCATAGTGCCGGGCGGCGGTGCCGCGCACGCTGGCCCGATGAGCACCGCGACGGGGCCGGCCGGGGGCCGGGCGAGCAGCGCGACGGGGTCGGCCGAGGGCCGGGCGAGCCGACCGGCGACGTTCGGCAGTGTGCTGGCGGTGCCCGAGTTCCGGGCGCTCTACGCGAGCTTCGGCGTCTTCATGATCGGCGAGACGGTGAAGATGCTCGCCCTCGCCGTACTCGTCTACGACCGGACCGGGTCGGCGTTGCTCGCCGCGCTGGCGTACGTGGTCGGCTTCCTGCCGCACGCGATCGGCGGCGTACTGCTGCTCGCCCTCGCCGACCGGTGGCGGCCCCGGGCCCTGATGGTCGGCTACGACCTGCTGCGGCTCGGCGCCGTCGCGGTACTCGCGCTCGGCCTGCTCCCGCCGGCCGGCATGCTCGGGCTGGTCTTCGCGGTCGGGCTGCTCGCTCCGGTGAGCACCGCCGCCCGCAACGCGCTGTTGCCGGAGTTGCTGGCCGGGGACGGCTACGTGCTCGGGCGCTCGCTCTTCACCGTCGCGGCGGGCGCCACCCAGGTGCTCGGGTTCGCCCTCGGCGGCCTGCTGCTCGGCCTGGTCGGCCCGTACGGCGCACTCTGGCTGACCGTACTCAGCTGCGCGGTCTCCGCCCTGCTGGTCCGGTACGGCGTGGCGGAGCGGCCACACCGGGCGGTGACGCACGGGGTGGTCCGGCAGACCTGGCAGGTCAACCGGCTGCTGCTGCGCGACCGGCGGGTCCGGGGGCTGCTGCTGGCGCACTGGTTGCCCGGCTCGCTGCTGGTCGGCGCCGAGGGCGTGATCGTGCCGTACGCCGACGGTCTCGGTCCGGGGGCGAGCGCCGGGGTGCTGTTCGCGGCGTCCGCGTTCGGCATGCTGGTCGGCGACCTGGTGGTCGGGCGGTGGGTCGCGCCGGCCCGGCGGGAGCGGCTGGCCCCGTGGCTGGCGCTGCTGCTCGGCGCGCCGATGCTCGGCTTCGCCGCCGGGCCGGGGCTGATCGCCGCCGTCACGCTGTTCGGGCTGGCCACCTTCGGCTTCGCCTTCCAGCTCGGGCTGGCCCGGCGGTTCCTGGCGGCGGTGCCGGAACAGCGCCGGGGGCAGGCGTTCGGGCTGTTGAGTACCGGGCTGATGACCGCGCAGGGGTTGAGCGCCGGGCTGGCCGGGCTGCTCGCCGAGTGGCTCACGCCGGGCCGGGTGATGGCGCTCGCCGGGGTCGCCTCGATGGCCGCGACCCTGCTGCTGTGGCGCTGGCTCCGCCCCGAGCCCGCCGAAGTGGACCGGGCGGCCGGAATTTGCGACACGGACATACCGTCCTAGCCGTACTTGCCGGACGATCTCGTTTACGGTAACCGGATGGCGAAGGGGAGCGCCCGGAGCGCGGGCGTGATGTCCGCCCTGGCCGTCGCGCTGATCGCGGTGATCGTGCTCGCCGCGACCAACGTCTGGAACCCCTTCCCCGGAGTCTGGGACTGGGTCAACCGCGACGAGCCGATCTCCGAGCCGGACGTCGTCTGGCAACAGCGGATCGGCGGTACGCCGCAGAGCGTCACCATCGCCGGCAACACCGTGGTGATCCGCTACCGCACCCGGGTCGAGTCCCGCAGCCTCACCACCGGGCTGCGCCTGTGGGAACGCAAGGCCGACTGGGCCGCCGTCGCGGGCGGCGACCGCGACCCCGTCGTCGCCGTCGGCAAGCTGCTGAGCAAGGGCTACGAACTGCTCGACCCCGAGACCGGAGCGGTACGCCGCAAGGACAGCGCCGCGGTCGGTGTCTGGACGTACCGCAACGCCCTGGTCGACGTCCGCTGCCGGGAACCCCGGGACTGCACCCTGACCGCCTGGGATCCCCGGGGCAGCAATCCGATCTGGACGACCTTCCTGCCCGGGGTGGAGACCGGGCCGCTGGCCGGCAACCCGGACACCCTCGGCACCCGGCGGCTGACCACCCGGCAGGTGCACGAGGGGGCCGGTGGCCCGGCCGAGATGCCGCCGCTGCTCGGGCTCTCCGTCGACGGCCGGGTACACATCGTGGACACCGCCACCGGCCGGGTGATGCAGGACGTGGAGCCGGGCCAGCAGGACCGGATCGTGGTGGTCGGCGGCCGGATGCTGCGGATCGAGGCCCGCGCCGCCGACGGCACCTGCTACTTCACCGTGGTGGCCCGGGATCCGGCGACCGGGCAGGAGGTGTGGCGCCGCGACGGGCTCAACCTGCGTACCGCCGACGGCGCCGGCTGCGCGCAGCGGGAGGATCCGCAGGGCGGGGAGAACGTCTTCGTCGGCGTCGGGCCGGACGCCCGGGAGACGGTCGTCGACGCGTACGACGGCCGGGTGCTCTGGACCGGACCCAAAGGCGAGAAGCTGCTCGCCGTCGACGACCGGTACGCGCTCTCCCGCTCCGCCGACCAGCGCTCGGTGATCGGCAGCGAACTCGCCATCGACCGGGCCCGGTGGACCCGGCCGGTCAACTCGGAGGGCGGCGCCGCGCTCGCCCGAAACGTCGCCCTGCTGGTCGACCGCCGACCGAACCGGATCATCGCGCTCGACCCGCGCAGCGGCCGGGAACTGGTCAACGTCCGCTCGTCGGCCGAGGTGCTCGCGGTGGGTCCGGCCGGGATGGTGATCGGCGACGGCCGGGACATCGGGTACCTCCAGTTCTCCGGGGTCTCCACCGGCGGCCCGGCGCCGACCGCCGGCCCCGGCGGCCAGGAACCCGAACCCGGCATCGAGTGCGGCGGCCCCAAGCAGCCGGAGTGTCCACCGGAGAACGGCAAGGACGGCTGACCGCCGCTGTCGCACCGGCACCCGGATGAGAGCGGCGTCGCAGGTCGACCCGGCGGGTGGGCCGGCCCCGGTCGGCTGGCCTAGGCTTGCCGGCTATGAGCAGTGGCGCGCCGTTCTCGTACTCCCCCCTGTTGCCCGTCGGCGCCGACCAGACCGAATACCGACTGGTCACCGACGAGGGCGTCGACGTGGTCCACGGGCCGGGCGGCCGCCGTTTCCTGACCGTGGAGCCCTCGGCGCTGACCGCGCTGACCGCCGAGGCGATGCACGACATCGCCCACTACCTGCGACCGGCGCACCTCGCCCAGTTGCGGGCCATCATCGACGACCCGGCCGCGTCGCCGAACGACCGCTTCGTCGCGCTGGACCTGCTGCGTAACGCCAACATCGCCGCCGGGGGCGTACTGCCGATGTGCCAGGACACCGGCACGGCGATCGTGATGGGCAAGCGGGGCCGGCACGTGTTGACGGACGGCTCCGACGACGAGGCGGTGTCCCGGGGGGTCTACCAGGCGTACACCCGGCTCAACCTGCGATATTCGCAGCTCGCCCCGCTCACCACCTGGGAGGAGAAGAACACCGGGAGCAACCTGCCGGCCCAGGTGGAGATCTACGCCGAGGACCCGGACGGGCACCCGGACGCGTACAAGTTTCTCTTCATGGCCAAGGGTGGCGGCTCGGCCAACAAGTCGTACCTCTACCAGGAGACCAAGGCGCTGCTCAATCCGAGGCGGATGATGCAGTTCCTGGAGGAGAAGCTGCGGCTGATCGGCACCTCGGCCTGCCCGCCGTACCACCTGGCCGTGGTCATCGGCGGCACCTCCGCCGAGTACGCCCTGAAGACCGCGAAGCTGGCCTCCGCCAAATACCTGGACAACCTCCCCACCCAGGGCTCGATGCTGGCGCACGGCTTCCGCGACCTGGAGCTGGAGGCCGAGGTACTGGAGCTGACCCGGCAGTTCGGCATCGGCGCGCAGTTCGGCGGTCGCTACTTCTGCCACGACGTACGCGTGGTCCGGCTGCCCCGGCACGGCGCCTCCTGCCCGGTCGCGATCGCGGTCTCCTGCTCCGCCGACCGGCAGGCGATGGGCAAGATCACGCCCTCCGGGGTCTGGCTGGAGCGGCTGGAGACCGACCCCGCCCGGTTCCTGCCGGACGTCACCGACGCCCAGCTCGACCAGGGCGCCGAGGTGGTCCGGGTCGACCTGAACCGGCCGATGGACGAGATCCGCGCCGAGCTGTCGAAATATCCGGTGAAGACCCGGCTCTCCCTGACCGGCCCGCTGGTGGTGGCCCGGGACATCGCCCACGCCAAGATCGCCGAGCGGCTGGACGCGGGCGAGCCGATGCCGCAGTACCTGCGCGACCACGCCGTCTACTACGCCGGGCCGGCGAAGACCCCCGAGGGGTACGCCTCCGGCTCGTTCGGCCCGACCACCGCCGGCCGGATGGACGCGTACGTGCAGAAGTTCCAGGCCGCCGGCGGCTCGCAGGTGATGCTCGCCAAGGGCAACCGGTCGAGCCAGGTGACCCGCTCCTGCCACGAGCACGGCGGGTTCTACCTCGGCTCCATCGGCGGCCCGGCGGCCCGGCTGGCGCAGGACTGCATCAAGCACGTCGAGGTACTGGAATATCCGGAACTCGGCATGGAGGCGGTCTGGAAGATCGAGGTGGTGGACTTCCCGGCCTTCATCGTCGTGGACGACAAGGGCAACGACTTCTTCGCCGAGGTCACCAAGCCGGTGCTGACCGTCGGCCGCCGCTGACCGGGCCTGGTATCGCTCAGCGGCTGCTGCCGGGTGGGCATCCGGGTCGTCCCGGCGGTCGCCCGGTCGGGCAACCGCCTGCCTTCACCTGGACGCCAGAGGCGTAACCAGAGCCCGATAACGCCTCTGCTGTCCAGGTGACCGCCAGGACGATCGTGGACCCGGCCGGGTGCCGACGCGGGCACGGGGGCGGGCCGGGTGGTGACCTTCACCGGCCGGGGCACTTTCGTCACACCGGAGTCCTGACGCCAGCCGTCCGGGTCGCCCGCAGCGCCATGCGCCACTCGCCGAGGTGACCAGGTCGATGTTGCCCGTCGGGCGGCGCTGGCCGACGGGCAACTACTCGACTCAGCCGGTGCGTGACAGTGCGCTGGTGCGGACCAGCACCTGCCGTTCGGGACCGGCGCTGCCGTCCCCGCGCAGCTCCACGCCGCGCAGGGACAGCCACTCGAGCCGTGGATACCGGCCGAGATCCGCGCCGACCCGGGTGACCCGGAGGACGAGCGGGCCGGTTCCGTAGCAGTAGTCGGATTCGGCGAATTGCAACACGTCCCCGGCGGCCGGCACCGGCCGGGACCGCTCGGCTCTTGCAGAGGCGTCCATTTCCTGGCGTCTCCTCAGGTGTGGATGGCGGCGAAACCGCTGCTCCGACACGGTGCGTCCGTCGCCCCCACGGGCCGGCGGGCGCACCGCCCCCGTCGATGTGTCTCACCTGGTGTCGTGCGTCCCAGCGCACAGTGTGGGCGGTGGCACTCTCGTTCCACTGCCAGGCCGCTATCAAGTCGATTCTGCTCCGCGTGATTGTCGGGTTACTCTGCTGCCGGACGCGACCTCGGTCAGGAGCTGGCGCATGCGGTTCGGGATCCTTGGGCCGCTTCAGGTGAGCGGCGGTGAGTCGACGGTGACCGCCGGCCGGGACAGAGTTGTCCTGGCGGTGCTACTTCTGCATGCCCCGCAGGTGGTACCGGTCGACGAACTGGTCGACGCGGTCTGGGACGCGGACCCGCCGGTCACCGCGCGCGGACAGTTGCAGACCTGCGTCTCCCGGCTGCGCCGGCTCTTCGTGGCGGCCGGAGTCCCCGGTGAGACGATCGTCACCGGACCGGCCGGCTACCGCATCGTGCTCGGGCCGGACGACCTGGACGCGCACCTCTTCGAGCGGCTGGTCGCCGCGGCCCGCAGCGCCGCCGCCGAGCAGCACTGGCCGGAGGCCCGGGAGGGCTACCGGTCCGCGCTCGCGCTCTGGCGCGGTCCGGCGCTCGCCGGGATCACCGGTACGGCGGTCCGCCGGGGCGCCGCGTCCCTCGACGAGCAGCGCATGCTGGCGATGGAGGACAGCTTCGAGATCGAGCTGCGGCTCGGCGGCCGCAGCGGTGACCTGGTCGCCGAACTGACCGACCTGGTGGAACGCCACCCGCTGCGGGAACGGCTCCGGGGTCAGCTGATGCTGGCGCTCGCCGACAGTGGCCGGCGGGCCGAGGCGCTCGCGGTGTTCCGGGCCGGCCGGGAGATCCTCGCCGGCGAGCTGGGCATCGAGCCCGGGGCGGCGCTGCGGGAAATCCACCGACGGGTACTCGCCGGCGAGATCGGGCCGGCGGAGGACGAGCCCCCGCCCCGGTCACCGGTACGCGCCCTGCCCCGGGCCATCGAGGACTTCACCGGCCGGCACGAGACCATCACCCGGCTGCGCAAGGAGATCGAGGAGGCGGGTCCGAACTTCTCCGCCGTCTACGTCATCGACGGCATGCCGGGCAGCGGCAAGACGGCGCTGGCCGTACACCTGGCGACGGCGCTCGGCGCCGCGTACCCGGACGCGCACCTCTTCGTCGACCTGCACGGGCACAGCCTGCACAGCCCGCTGCCGACCAGCACCGCCGTCGGCACGCTGCTGCGGCAACTCGGCATACCCGGGGAGCGGATCCCGGCCGACCTCGACGACCGGCTGGCGCTGTGGCGTACCGAGCTGGCCACCCGGCGCGCCCTGCTGGTGCTGGACAACGCGGCCAGTACCGCCCAGGTCGGGCCGCTGCTGCCGGCCGCACCCGGCTGCCTGACCGTGGTGACGAGCCGACGCCGGCTGGTCGGGCTGGACGGGGTACGCGCGCAGTCGCTGACGGTGCTGGAGCCGGTCGAGGCGGTCGACCTGCTGGCCCGGATCGTCGGCCCGGAACGGGTCCGGGCCGAGCCGGCGGCGGCCGAGGAGGTGGTCCGGCGCTGCGGGTACCTGCCCCTGGCGATCCGGCTCGCCGGTGCCCGGCTGGCCCACCGGGCACGCTGGCGGGTGGCCGACCTCGCCCAGCGGCTCGGCGACCCGGACCGCCCGGTACTCGCCGAGTTCGCCGTCGAGCACCGGACCCTGGCGGACGCCTTCGCGCTGTCGTACGCCCAGTTGCCGGAGCCGGTACAGCGGACGTTCCGGCTGCTCGGGGCGCATCCCGGTGTGCAGCTCGACCAGTACGCCTGTGCCGCCCTGACCGAGCTGCCGCTCGGGGTGGTCCGGGAACACCTCGACGAACTGGTCGACGCGCACCTGGTGGACGAGGTGGACGCCGGGCGGTTCCGCCTGCACGACCTGGTCCGGGAGTACGCGGCCGAACTGGTCACCGTGGTCGGCGGCGAGTCGGAGCGGCGGCAGGCGTTGCAGGCGCTGCTCGACTACTACCTGCACACCGCCGCCTCGGTGAGCCAGGTGCTCGAACCGACCGGGAACCTGCGGATGGCCGTACCCGGGCAACCCGCCCGCCCCGACCTGGTCGCCGCCGCGGCCCGGGACGGGCGGAACTGGCTGGAGGCGGAGCGGCGCAACCTGGTGGCGCTGGTCCAGCTGGCGGTGCAGGAGGGGCTGCACCGGTACGCCTGGCAGCTCGCCCGGGCCAACTGGCGGCAGCTTTATCTCGGCGGCCACCTGGACGAGTTGATCCAGACGCACACCGACGGGCTGCGGGCGGCGGAGGCGCTCGGCGACGACGCCGGGATCGCCATCATGCACAACTACCTCACCTCGGCGTACTTCCGGCGCGGCGAGTACCAGCGCTCGGTGGAGTCGCTGCGGGTGGTGATCGCGATCTGGGAGCGGCTCGGCGACATCGCCGGGCGGTCGGTGGCGACGGTGAACCTCGGCCTGCCGTTGATGATGCTCGGCCGGACCCGGGAGGCGGTGCACCACCTCGAACTCGGGCTGGAGCTGGCCCGGCAGACACCGGGCTGGCACGCGATGCCGAACGCGCTGACCAACCTGGCCAGCGTCTACCTCACCGTCGGCCGCTACTCCGACGCGCTGCGGGTACTCCGGAACCGGCTCTTCATGGCCCGCCAGGTCGGCAAGATCGCCATGGTGGCGGACACCCTGGGCTCGATCGGCGGGGTCTACGGGCGGCTGGGCCAGCGTGACCGGGCGCTGCGGCACATGTCCGTGGCGCTGCGCATCCAGCAGGCCCGGGGGAACCCGTTCGCCGTCGCGGACCTGCTCAACGAGATCGGCAGCATCGAGCGGCAGTGCGGCCGGCCGGAGGTGGCGGTGCAGCGGCACCGGGAGGCGCTGGCCGCGATGCGGGACGCCGGGGACCGGGCCGGCGAGTGCGCGGCCCGGAACCTGCTCGGCCGCGCCCTGCTCGATCTGGGTGACACCGCCGCCGCCCTGGACCTGCACCGGCAGGCGCTGCTCGGCGCGACGAAGATCCAACTGCCGTACGAGCAGGCGCGGGCGCTGGACGGGCTCGCCTGCTGCCTGCGGGACAGCGATCCGGCGGCCGCCCGGTCGTACTGGACCCGCGCGCTGGCCCTGCTGGTCCAGATCGACTCGCCGGACCAGCACGACGTACGGCGGCGGCTGGCCGAGCTGGACTGAGCGGTCCGGGCGGCCGACCCCCGCCCGGTTTCCGGGGCCCGGATCCGTGACGGCGATCATCTGCGAGCCGGCCCGGGTCGAGGCAGGATGGAACGCGTGACCACACCAGAGGCGGCCGGCTACCGGATCGAACGCGACACGATGGGCGAGGTGGAGGTGCCCGTCGACGCGCTGTGGCGGGCCCAGACGCAGCGCGCGGTGCAGAACTTCCCGATTTCCGGACGGGGGCTCGAATCGGCGCACATCCGGGCGTTGGCCCAGATCAAGGGTGCCGCCGCGATGGTCAACGCCGAGCTGGGGGTGATCGACGAGGCGGTCGCCGGAGCGATCGTCACCGCGGCCGCGCACGTCGCCGACGGCGGCTACGACGACGAGTTCCCGATCGACGTCTTCCAGACCGGCTCCGGCACCTCGTCGAACATGAACGCGAACGAGGTGATCGCCACCCTGGCCGCCCGCGAGCTGGGCCGCGAGGTGCACCCGAACGACGACGTGAACGCCGCCCAGTCCAGCAACGACGTCTTCCCGTCCTCCATCCACCTGGCCGCCACCCACGCCGTGGTGCACGACCTGCTGCCGGCGCTGCGGCACCTCCAGTTCGCGCTGGAGTCCAAGGTGGACGAGTTCGCCGAGGTGGTGAAGGCGGGGCGTACCCACCTGATGGACGCCACCCCGGTGACGCTGGGCCAGGAGTTCTCCGGCTACGCCACGCAGCTCCAGTACGGCATCGAGCGGCTGGAGAGCTGCCTGCCCCGGCTCGCCGAACTGCCGCTCGGCGGTACCGCCGTCGGCACCGGGATCAACACCCCGGTCGGCTTCGCCCCAAAGGTGATCGAGAAACTGCGCGAGATGACCGGGCTGCCGCTGACCGAGGCGCGCAACCACTTCGAGGCGCAGGGCGCCCGGGACGGGCTGGTCGAGGCATCCGGTCAGCTCCGTACCGTCGCGGTCGGCCTCTACAAGATCGCGAACGACATCCGCTGGATGGGCTCCGGCCCCCGGGCCGGGCTGCGCGAGTTGCAGATCCCCGACCTGCAACCCGGTTCGTCGATCATGCCCGGCAAGGTCAACCCGGTGGTCTGCGAGGCGGTCCGGCAGGTCTGCGCCCAGGTGATCGGCAACGACGCCACCGTCGCCTTCGCCGGCTCGCAGGGCGACTTCGAGCTGAACGTGATGCTGCCGGTGCTGGCCCGCAACGTACTGGAGTCGATCCGGCTGCTCGCCAACGTCAGCCGGCTGCTCGCCGACCGCTGCGTGGTCGGCCTGGTCGCGAACGTCGACGTGGCGCTGGCGTACGCCGAGGGCTCGCCGTCGATCGTCACCCCGCTCAACCGCTACCTCGGCTACGACGAGGCGGCCTCGATCGCCAAGGAGGCGCTGGCCAAGGAGCTGTCGATCCGCGAGGTGGTGCTCGCCCGAGGACACGTCGAGGCGGGCCGGCTCACCGCCGAGCAGCTCGACGAGGCGCTCGACGTACTCCGGATGACCCACCCCTGACGTTCCCGGCCCGGCGGCGCCTACCCTCGTACCCGTGGGCGTGCGCACGATCGTCTTCGACGCGGACGAGACCCTGCTGGACCTGCGGCCGGCGGTGACCGGCGCGCTGGTGGCCGTACTGGCCGAGATGCGGCGGCTCACCCCGGCGGCCCGGGCCGTCACCCTGGCCGAGATCGAGGGGGACTGGGACGCCGTCTTCGCCGCGCACGCCACCGAGCCGGTGACCCGGATCCGCCGGGCCGCGCTGGCCCGGTCACTGGCCCGGGCCGGCCTCACCGCCGAGCTGGAGCCGATCGCCGAGCTGTATTTCGCCCGGCGGTTCGCGCTGACCCGCCCCTTCGCCGACACCCTGCCGGCGCTCGCCGCGCTGCGCCGGTCGTACACGCTCGGCTTCGCCACCAACGGCAACAGCCGGGCGGACCGGTGCGGGCTGGCCGCCGAGTTCGCCTTCGAGGTCTACGCGCACGTCGGGGGCGTACCCAAGAAGCCCTCACCGGCGTTCTACGCCGCGGTACTGGCGGCGGCCGGGGTGCCGCCCTCCGCGGTGGTGCACGTCGGCGACTCGCCGGGCAAGGACGTCGAGGCGGCCCAGGCGGCCGGGCTGCGCGCGGTCTGGCTCAACCGCACCGCCCGGCAGCGCCCGCCCGGCCTGCACCCCGACGCCGAGATCCGCTCCCTCGCCGAGCTGCCTGCGGTGGTCGAGCGCTGGTAGCGGCACCGTCGGCGGAACGAGTGGCCTCCCGAGCCGGCCGGGATCACTCGGGCCGGAAACTGCGTGATCTTCCTCAGGCGAGCGCGGCGGCGATCTCGGTGGCGGCGGTGCGGACGTGCGGGCCGGTCTTGCTCATGTCCAGCGGGGCCAGCGCGACCACGCCGACGCTGGCCTCCAGGCCGGGGACCCCGAGTACGGGTGCGGCCACGCCGTACGCGCCGGGCTGGAGTTCGCCGCTGGTCGCGACCGGTTCGGCCCGGCCCTGCCGCCCGGCCAGGATCGCCCGGCCGGCCGCGCCCCGGCCCAGCGGGTGCCGGGCCCCGGTCCGGTACGCGACGTGGAACGACGTCCAGCTCGGCTCGACCACCGCCAGCGCCACCCCCTCGGCACCGTCGACCACGGTCAGGTGCGCGGTCGCCCCGGTCTGCTCGGCCAGCCGGCGCAGTGCCGGCAGCGCCCCGTCGGCGAGCAGCGGCTGCGCCCGCCGGGCCAGGTGCAGCAGCCCCGCGCCGAGCCGCAGCCGGCCACCCGCGTCGCGGCGGACCAACCCGTGCTCGCTGAGTGCGCCGAGGAGTCGGTAGACCACCGCCCGGCCGACGCCGAGCCGGGCGGCCGCCTCGGTCACGGTCAGTCCACCGGAGGCGTCGGCGACCAGGTGCAGCAGCCGCAGTCCCCGGTCCAGGGTCTGCGCGGTCTCGCCGGCCCGGCCCGGGGGCTCCTTCGCTGGGCCGGCCGCTCCGCCGCCCGCCACCCTCGCCACACCAGGCAGCGTACGGCCGGCACCGGCCGGTACGGCACCGGGCACAACCGGCGGCGGGCGCAGCGGGGCGGCGGTTGGGCGGTGCCGCTCTCGGCGGTGGTCGCGGGGTGAGCCGCGGCAGGCATCGGTCGGTACCCTTGTACGGTGACGCTACGCCTCTATGACACCGCCACCCGATCGGTGCGGGACTTCGTCCCCAAGCACGCCGGCAAGGTGGGGGTCTACCTGTGTGGCCTCACCGTCCAGTCTCCGCCGCACATCGGCCACCTCCGGGGCGGCGTCAACTACGACGTGCTGCGGCGCTGGCTGCTGCGCAGCGGCTTCCAGGTGGACTTCATCCGCAACGTCACCGACGTCGACGACAAGATCCTGACCAAGGCGGTCGAGCAGGGCCGCCCGTTCTGGTCGATCGCGTACGCCAACGAGGTGCTGCTCGGCGCCGCCTACCGCAGCCTCAACGTGCTCCCGCCGACGTACGAGCCGAGGGCGACCGGGCACATCCCGGAGATGCACGAGCTGATCAAGAAGTTGCTCGCCGACGGGCACGCCTACGTCGCCGACGACGGTTCCGGCGACGTCTACTTCGACGTCCGGTCGTACCCGGAATACGGCGACCTGTCCGGTCAGCGCCCCGACGCCACCCAGACGCAGATCGCCGAGGAGGTCGTCGAACGGGGCAAGCGGGACGCCAACGACTTCGCGCTCTGGAAGGGTGCCAAGCCGGAGGAGCCGGCGGACGCGGCCTGGCCGTCGCCGTGGGGGCCCGGCCGGCCCGGCTGGCACATCGAGTGCTCGGCGATGTGCTGGCGCTATCTCGGCGCCGAGTTCGACATCCACGGCGGCGGGCTCGACCTGACCTTCCCGCACCACGAGAACGAGCAGGCCCAGTCCCGCGCCGCCGGCCTGCCCTTCGTCCGGTACTGGGTGCACCACGGCCTGCTCAACCTCGGCGAGGCCAAGATGAGCAAGTCGCTGGGGAACGTGGTCGACCTCGACCATGTCGCCTCGATCGGGATCCGCCCGGTGGAGCTGCGCTACTACCTGGTCGCCCCGCACTACCGGTCCCGGATCGACTACTCGGACGAGTCGCTGCGCGAGTCCGCCGTGGCGTACCGCCGGGTGGAGGGCTTCGTGCGGCGGGCCGTGGAACGGGTCGGCGCGGGGGCGCTCGGTGAGCTGCCGGCCGGGTTCGGCGCCGCCCTGGACGACGACCTCAACACCTCGGCCGCGGTCGCGGTGTTGCACGACACGGTCCGGGACGGCCAGATCGCGCTGGCCGGCGGGGACGACGCCGGGACCAGGGCCGCGCTCGCCGTGGTCCGTGCCATGCTCGACGTGCTCGGTCTCGACCCCCTCGACGCGGCCTGGCGCAGCGAGGGGCAGGATGGGCAACTGCGGTCCGTGGTCGACGCGCTGGTGGCGCTGGCCCTGGAGCAGCGGGCACAGGCCCGCAGCCGCCGGGACTGGGCCGCCGCCGATTCGGTACGGGACCAGCTCAAGCACGCGGGCGTGGTGGTCGAAGACACCCCGCACGGACCGCGTTGGACGATCGGAGAACAGGACTGATGCCCGGAAATTCGCCACGCAGAGGGCGTCGGGTCAGCGCCAAGAAGGGCGCCACCACGGGCTCCGGAGGCAAGAACCGGGATGCGCTCAAGGGCCGGGGCAAGACGCTGCCCGCCGACGAGCGGCCCTGGCACAAGGCTTACTCCGGCACCGAGCAGTTGCCGCAGCGCACCGCCTGGAAGCAGGCGAAGGAGCGCCGGGCCGCCGCCGAGGAGGGCCGGGCGCCGAAGATCGGCGTACCGGGGAGCAAGGACACCACCTGGGGTGCCGGCGGCGCCGGTACGAAGAAGGGCGGCCGCAAGTCGGTCAGCGCCGGTCGGGGTGCGGCCACCGCCGGGCGTACCGGTGGCAAGCCGGCCCCGCGCCCGGGTCCCCGGGTCGCGCCGGGCCGCCGCTCCGCTCCGGGCCGGGAGGCGGCCGAGCTGCTGGTCGGCCGGAACCCGGTGGTGGAGGCGCTCCGGTCGCAGGTGCCGGCCACCGCGCTCTACGTCGCGCAGGGCATCGACATCGACGACCGGGTCAACGAGGCGGTCCGGACCGCCGCCGACCGGGGCATCGCGATCCTGGAGGTCAGCCGCAACGAGCTGGACCGGATGACCGGCGGGGTGCTGCACCAGGGGATCGGCGTGCAGGTGCCGCCCTTCGCCTACCAGCCCTACGAGGACATGCTCGCGGTGGCGCTCGAGCAGCCCTCCCCGCTGCTGGTCGCGCTCGACGGCATCACCGACCCGCGCAATCTCGGCGCGGTGATCCGTTCGGCGGCCGCCTTCGGCGCGCAGGGTGTCTTCGTACCCGAGCGGCGGGCCGCCGGGATCACCGCGACCGCCTGGCGGACCAGTGCCGGCGCGGCGGCCCGGGTACCGGTCAGCCAGGTCACCAACCTGACCCGGGCGCTCAAGCTCGCCCAGCAGGAGGGGTTCATGGTGGTCGGGCTGGACGCCGACGGCGAGACCGACCTCTACGACCTGGAGGTGGCGGTCGGCCCGCTGGTGGTGGTGGTCGGCTCCGAGGGGCGCGGCCTGTCCCGGCTGGTCGGCGCCACCTGTGACCTGCGGGTCAGCATCCCGATGGTCTCCGAGGTCGAGTCGCTCAACGCCAGCGTCGCCGCGGCGGTCGCCCTCGCCGAGGTCTCCCGGCGCCGCCTCGCCGCCTGACGCTCCGCGTCCCGCCCGGCTCCCCGCGCAGAGCGGCTTCCGTGCGGACCGAGACCGCACGTGCCCGGAAAGAGCGTGATCATCACGCGCGGGGTCGGGCGGGCCGGGGGTGGGGGCCGGGACGTAGCATGCGGGGCCGGGTAATCCCTCGCCCTGCGGAGGAGTCGGGTAATGGCGGGTCAGGACGGAGGGTACGGGCTCGGGGTCGACCTCGGGACCTCGCACACCGTCGCGGTGCTGCGCTGGCCGGACGGCCGGACCAGGCCGCTGCTCTTCGACGGGCAGCCGATCCTGCCGTCCGGCGTCTTCCTCGACGACGCCGGACGGTCACACGTCGGGCGGGACGCCCAGCGACTTGCCCAGGCCGACCCGGCCCGCTACGAGCCGAACCCGAAGCGACGGATCGACGAACCCGCCGTACTCCTCGGTGACCGCGAGATCGCCACCGTCGACCTGCTGGCCGGCGTACTCGGTGCGGTGGCCGGGGCGGCGGTGGAGGCGGTCGGGTTCCTGCCGCCGGCCGTACTCAGCTATCCGGCCAGTTGGGGAGCCCGCCGCCGGGACACCCTGGCCGCCGCCGTCGCCCGGGCCGGCTGGCCGCCGGTGACGGCCGACACCGACGGCTCGCCCAGGCCGCCCGGCGGCACGCTGCTGGTGCCCGAGCCGGTCGCCGCCGCCCGCTACTTCGCCGACGTGTTGCGCCGGCCGGTGCCGGTCCGGTCCGCGCTGGCGGTCTTCGACTTCGGCGGCGGCACCCTGGACATCGCGGTGGTCCGCAACGAGGGCACCGACGGGAACGGCCGGGCCCGGTTCGTGGTGGTCGGCTCGGGCGGCGTCGCCGACCTCGGCGGGCTCGACCTCGACGCGGCGCTGGTCGAGCACCTGGGCGGGGTGATCCGGGCCGCGCACGGGCCGATCTGGGAGCAACTGTGCCGGCCGGCCACGGCCAGCCAGTGGCGCGCCCGGCGGCAGTTCTGGGACGACGTACGCGGGGCCAAGGAGATGTTGTCCCGGGCCACGACCGCGCCGGTACCGGTGCCCGGCGTCGAGCAGGCGCTGCACCTGACCCGGGACGAGTTGGAGAGCGTGGTCACCCCGCTGCTGCGCAGGGGTGTCTTCGAGGCCGCGTCGGTGATCGCCGGCTGCCGGCTCGGCGACGACCAACTCGCCGGGCTGTTCCTGGTCGGCGGCTCCTCCCGGGTGCCGCTGGTGGCCCGGATGCTGCACGCCGAACTCGGCATCGCGCCGACCGTGCTCGAACAGCCGGAGTTGCCGG
Source organism: Plantactinospora sp. BB1 (assembly GCF_003030385.1). Taxonomy (NCBI): domain Bacteria; kingdom Bacillati; phylum Actinomycetota; class Actinomycetes; order Micromonosporales; family Micromonosporaceae; genus Plantactinospora; species Plantactinospora sp. BB1. The sequence continues at coordinate 1,801,898 of NZ_CP028159.1, forward strand.
TCGCGGAGGGCGCGCTCGCCGAACTCCCGGGCACGACGGCACCGGCGGCGGCCCGGGGCAGCGCCGGGGTGCCGGGACAGATCCCGGGGCAGATTCGGGGGTACGAGGTCGGGGCGGCGATGGTCTCCGCCCCGCCGGCGGTCGGCGGCTATTCCGGGCAGCCGGGTCAGCCGCCCGCGCCGGGTGGGCCGGGCGTGCCGGGTCAGCCGGTGCCGCCGAGCCAGCCGCTCGTGCCGGGCCAGCCGGTTGGGTCGGGTCAGCCGGCTGGCCTGGTACGCCGCCGGGCGGTCTGGATCGGCGCGGGTGCGCTGGTGGCGTTGGTCGGGGTGGTCGTCGCGACGCTGCTCTACCTGACCCGCGATCCCTATCCCGGCCTCGACTTCGCCTCGTTCCGGGAGGTCGACCGGATCGCCACCCGCGAGGAGAACCCGTCCGCGCTCTTCACCGCCACCGCCGGCGAGCGGGCGTACGCCGGCTACCAGCGGACCGACCGGCGGCTGGACATCGCGGTGCTGACCGCCGAGTCGGCGAAGGTCGAACGGTGGATCACCACGGAGGTCGGCGCCGAGCGGTGGGACTGGATCAAGGCGCTGCCGGACGTACTGCTGGTCAAGGCGAAGGTCATCGGCAGCGGTACCCCGGGTGACATGATCGCCTTCGACCCGGCGAACGGCGCGAAGCTGTGGAGCCGGCAGGTCAACGGCGACGACGGGATCTTCCTCTTCGACGAGTACGTCGTGGTGCTGGACGAGACCGCCGACACGCTGGTCGGGGTCGACGCGCGCAGCGGCCGGGTATGGACCCTGCCGAACCCGAAGGGCGAGTACGACAGCGACTCGGTCGTCTATCCGGTGCGGACGGCCCGGCATCTCGGCGGTGCCGACGAACCGACCGTGGAGGCGACACCGCCGAATCCGGGTGACGAGCCGCGACTCGTGCAGATCGGCGCGGACGACTCGATCCGGGTGGTCGACGTGACGAACGGCAGGGTGCTGAAGTCCCGGGCCGCCGCCGCCGACACCGACGACAAGGTACTGGCGTACGAGGGGCAGCTCTTCGTCGCCCCGTCGACCGGCGGCTACGCGCTGGCCCGGTACGACCTGGCGTCGCTCGGCGCGCCGACCACCATCTACAACGCGGTGGACAAGAGCCGCCGGCCGACCGCCCTGGAGCCCTGCGGTGAACGGCAGGTCTGCCTGCTGGAAACCGCCGGGTCGAGCGGCGAGAGCACCGAGCTGGTGGCGGTCCGGAGCGACCAGGGCGGCAACCAGCAGGCCGCCTGGCGGAGGAAGGTGCCGCAGGCGCAGGGGCTGCTGCCGGTCGGCGAGCGTGTCCTGGTCCGGCTCGATTCCAGCGACCCGGTGGCGAAACTCTTCTCCGCCGAGGGGGACGAGAAGCTGAGCCGGGACGGGTTCGCCGTCCGGGTCGACGGCGGCAACCTGCTGGTCTTCGCCGAGGCGCCGGCACCGTACAACCAGGACGCCAGCGTCGCCGGGGTGGTCGCCGAATCCGGCGAGCTGACCGAACTCGGCCAGCTCAAGCAGGTGGTCCCCACCTCCTGTTCCTGGAACAGCTCGGTCATCGTCTGCGGCGCCCGCTCCGAGTTCGTGGTGGCCCGTTTCGTCGCCGGATAGCACGGCACCCCGCCCGAGGTCGCCGGCTGGCCCGGGCCGGTCGTCGGCGGCAAACTACGTTCATGAATATCCAGCCGATCCGGCGGTCGGTCCTGCTTCTCGGGGTACCCGCGCTGGTGCTCAGTGCGGTGGCGACGCTGCTGGCCGGTGCGGCGCTGCGTACGGCCGGCCGCGACCCCGGGCCGGACCCCGTCGTCCGGTTCACCGCCGCGGTCGAGCTGCTCGCCGACCCGTCCGAGGTGGTACGCGCGGGCGGCGTACACGCCCTGGAGGGGCTGCTCCGGGAGGCGCCGATCGAGCAGCCGACCGTCACCTCGGTGCTCGCCACCTTCGTACGTCGACAGTCGCAGGCGGACGCGGCCGGTGCGGTGGACGGCTCCGCCGGGCGGCCGGCGGGTGCCGGGCGGCGGCCCGGGGTGGACGTGCAGGCGGCGTTGACGGTTATCGGCCGGCGGGACGTCCGCTGGGACCGCCCCGGTGACCGGGTGGACCTGACCGGGGCGGTGCTGACCGGGGTGTCGCTGGTACGGGCGCGGCTGACCGGGGCGTTGCTGACCGGTGCCCGGCTCGACGGGGCCGACCTGACCGGCGCCCGACTCGACCGGGTCGACCTCGACGACGCCGACCTGCGCGGTGCCGTACTCGATCGGGCGAGCCTGCGGGAGGCCCGGCTGCACGGCGCGGACCTGACCGAGGCGCGGATCAACATGGCGATGCTCGACCGGGCGACGCTGGCCGGTGCCGTGCTGGTCCGGGCGGCGCTGGACGGGACCGGGTTGACCGGTGCGGTACTCGTCGGTGCGGACCTGCGCGGCGCCCGGCTCGACGCCACGAACCTGACCGCCGCCGACCTGACCGGGGCGAACCTCAGCGACGCGTACCTCGGCTCGGTGACCGCGCCCGGAGCGGAACTGGTCCGGACCAGGCTGGTCGGGGCCAACCTGGTCGACATCGACCTGACCGACGCCCGGCTGACCGGGGCGAACCTCAACCGTGCGCTGATGCACGGGGCCACGATGATCGCCACCGAGGTCACCGCCGAGCAGATCAGTTGTGCGGTGCTGAGCGACCGGACCCGGCTGCCGGCCGCGATGACCACCCCCGGGTCCCCGGCTCCGACCTGCGCCGACTGATCCCGGGCGGGCGACCGCCGTCCGGTGTGGCGCCGGCCACCGTACGGTCGGTGTTCCCGGGCAGCGAGATCTGTCCACTCAGGGGGGCGATCATCCCGTTCTGATCGGGTACGATCCTCATCCACCACGTGCCTGAACTGCGGTTTGGGGCTCCGTCCTGCCCGGATCTTCCGCTCGAAGGTGAACATGACACCTCTTGAATCGTCGGGTCGTCCCTCGCCCGGGGGCCGCTCGGTGTGGCTGGCAACCTTTTTCTTCACCGTCCTGGCTGGTGCGGCGGCCGTTGGCGCCGCCGTGCTCGACACCGACCGGCAGCGGTGGGCGGCCACCGGGCTGGCGGCGGCCGCCGCCGGGCTGACCCTGGTGCTGCTGGCGGTGCTCCGGCGCCGGCAGCGGGCCGCCCGGGCCGCGCTCGACGCGCGTGAGCGGGAGTTCGAGCGTCAGGTGCGCAGCCACCAGCACCAGTTGGTGGAGCGTGAGACGCAGTGGCGGGAGCGGGACGAGGCCCGGTCGGCGGCGGTGGAGCGCGCCCTCGAACACCTGCTCCGGGTCCGGCTCCCGGCGGTGCTGGCCGGGTCGCCGGTGCCGTCCACCCCGCGCGACCCGCTGCTGGACGACCGGACGGCCGGCCTGGTCGACGGCATCCTCGCCGAGGCGACCAGCGCGTTGAAGCGGTCGGACGAGCGTGAGGAGTCGTTGCGGCTCGCGGTGGTGGCGCTCTCCCGACGGGTACAGACGGCGGCGCACTCCATCCAGGAGCAGGTCTCACTGATGGCCGAGCGGCACCAGCACGATCCGGATGTGGTGGAGTCGAGCATGCGGGTGGACCACGCCGCCGCGCAGCAGGCCCGGCACGCGCAGAGCCTCGCCGTGCTCTGTGGAGAGTGGCCGGGGCAGCAGTGGCAGGAGCCACTGGCCATGGTGGACGTGGTGCGGGCCGCCTCGGCCCGGATCCTGGCGTACCAGCGGGTCGAGGTCTCCGGTGACCAGGACGTGGCGGTCGCCGCCGAGGTGGTGGAGCCGGTCATCCACCTGGTGGCGGAGTTGCTGGCCAACGCCACCCAGTCGTCGCCGCCGGCCACCAGCGTGCCGGTGACGGTGCGGCGGGTGCAGCGCGGTGCGGTGATCGAGATCGACGACGGTGGCATCGGGATGGACGACCACCGGCTGGAGCAGGCCCGGGAGACGGTTTCCGGGCGGCGTGCGGTCGGGCTGGGCGAGCTGGGTGAGATTCCGCAGACCGGGCTCGCCGTCGTCGGCCACTACGTACGCCGGCACGGGTTCCGGGCGGATCTGAGCGAGTCGCCGTACGGTGGGCTGCGGGCCGTGGTGCTGATCCCGTCGAAGGTCGTGGAGACGGTGGACCCGCCGGAGGCGGTCGTGATGCGCCCGCCCGTCGCGGTCGCGGCGCCGGCCGTGGCACCGGAACCGGCAGCGGAGCCGGAGCCGGGGCCGAGGCCGGTCGAGGCGGAGCCCGTCGACCCGGCGTCCGGTGTGACGCTGCCGCGTCGGCGGTCGCGTCGGGGCGAGGCGGTGTCGGCCGCCCCGGAGGCGGCGGAGCCGGTGGTGTCGGCTTCGGAGCCGACGCCGGAGCAGGCCGGTTCCTGGATGGGCGCCTTTCTCTCCGGCGGCCAGACCGGGACCGGGCCTGGTCCGGAGGGCTCCCACTGACCGCCGACTACCACGGAGGATGACGAACGATGAGCGCGCAGCAAGACCAGAGCTGGATGCTGGCCGAGGTGGTCTCGGTGCCGTACGTCCGGCACGCGGTGGTGCTCTCCGCCGACGGTCTGGCGATGGTCCGGTCCGAGCACACCGAGCAGGACGTCGCCGACCGGCTCGCCGCGGCCTGCTCCGGGTTGCAGTCGCTGGGTCGGAGCGTGGGCCGGGAGTTCGGGTCGGGCGGGCGGTCCCTTCGTTCTCTGCTGATCGAGTTCGACGGCGGTTACCTCTTCGTCCGGCGGGCCGGGGACGGCTCGCACCTGGCGGTGGTGACCGAACCGGCTGTCGACCCGGCACTCATCGCCCACCAGATGCAGGCCCAGGTCAACAAGATCGGTGAACGCAACCTCGCCACCACGGCCCGGCACGGCGTCGGAGCGGTACCGGGGGCCGGAACATGACTGATCGGACCGGGGAGCCTGGATGATCTCTCCTGACGACCGGAGCCGCGGATACCGCGACTCGGCGCTGCGGCCGTACGTGCTCACCAAGGGCCGGGCCCGCCCGTCGCGCAACACGATCAGCGTGGACACCCTGCTGATCGCGACGGATCCGGCGCCGTCGCTACCGCTCTCGGCCGGTCGTCAGGAGCGCGCCCTGCTGGCGATGTGCCGGGGGCTGCTCTCGCTCGTCGAGGTCGCCGCCCGGCTGGAGTTGCCGGTGAGCGTCGTACGCGTGCTCGCGAGCGACCTGGTCGACTCCGGCCACCTGACCGCACGGGCCGGCAGCCCGGATACCGCCCAACCCTCCCGGGAACTACTGCAAGAGGTGCTGAATGGACTCCGTGCCCTCTGACGGGTACCTGCCGGGCAGCGTGACCAAGTCGGTGAAGATCCTCGTGGTCGGCAGCTTCGGAGTCGGCAAGACCACGCTGATCGGCTCGGTCAGCGAGATCACCCCGCTCCGGACCGAGGAGACCCTGACCCAGGTCAGCGAGGGGGTGGACGACCTCACCGGCCTGGAGGGCAAGCGCACCACGACGGTGGCGATGGACTTCGGGCGGATCACGCTCAACCAGACCCTGGCCCTGTACCTCTTCGGTACGCCCGGACAGCGGCGCTTCTGGGACCTGTGGGAGGGGCTCGCCTCCGGTGCGGCCGGCGTGTTGGTGCTGGTCGACACCCGCCCCGGGCGGCTGGAGGCCAGCTTCGAGGTGTTCGACCAGTTGGAGATCGGCACCCAGATGCCGTTCGTCGTGGCGGTCAACCACTTCCCGGACACGGTCCGGCACGGCGCCGAGGAACTGCGTACCGCATTGGATCTGCTGCCGGAGACCCCGATCGTGGACTGCGACGCCCGGGACCGGGCCTCGGTGCTGAACGCGTTGACGACTCTCGTCGAGTACGCCGTCGATCTTGCCGGCGGCTCGACTCCGGCCCGGAACACTCCGGCTCCCCAGAAGGTGATCTCGTGACAGCCGCGATCTTTCGCCGGGAGCCGGGCGCTCCCACCTCCCTCGACGACATGACCGGGTTGACGCCGCTCATCTCCACGACGAAGTGTCCGGAGCCGCGGCACGTCTTCCAGAAGCTGCGGGAGGAGTACGGCCCGGTCGCGCCGGTCGAACTCGAACCGGGGATCAACGGCTGGCTGGTCCTGGGCTACCAGGAGATCCTGACGGTCGCCCGGCAGGAGCAGGCGTTCTCCGCCGACCCGGCCAACTGGTCGGTGTACCAGGAGAACAGGCTGGCGCCGGACTCGCAGGTCCGGGCGATGATGTCGCCGTACGACAACGCCTTCTTCACCGACGGCGAGCGGCACCGGCGGCTGCGCGCCCCGATCGACGGTGGGCTCGGCAGGATCGACCAGCGGCAGATGCGGCGTGCCGTGGCCGCCCTCTGCACCGAGGTGATCGGCGACTTCGCCGGCCGGGGCGAGGCGGACCTGGTCGCGGACTACGCGGCGGTCATCCCGGTGCTCGCCATGGCCGACGTCTTCGGCATGGACGCCGCCCAGGGGCGTGCCCTCTATCGGGGGTTGCTGGAGTTGTATTCCTGGCAGGGTGACGCGGCGGCCGCCCGGGAGCGGGTCGTGGGGCTGATCGCCGAGGCGGTGGCGGCGCGTCGGGCGGTGCCGACGAAGGACCTGACCAGTTTCCTCGCCGGCCATCCGAACCTGCGCAGTGACGCGGAGATCTACGACACGGTCCTGCTGCTGATCGTGGGGGCGAACGAGAACGCCATCAACTGGATCAGCCAGACGCTGCGGCTGATGCTCACCGACGAGCGGTTCGGCGGGCGCCTCCGGGGCGGCCGGCTCGGCGTGGACGACGCGCTGGACGAGGTGCTGTGGCGGGATCCGCCCTTCACGAACGTGGCGGCCCGGTACGCGCTGAAGGACACCGAGCTGGCCGGGCAGCCGATCCGGCGCGGCGACGCGCTGATCCTCGGGCTGGCCGCCGCCAACGCCGATCCCCGGATCCACACCGGCGGCGAGACGTTCAGCGAGGTCGGCAACCGGGCGCATCTCTCCTGGGGCGCCGGTCCGCACTCCTGCCCGGCTCGGCTGCCGGCCCGGCTGATCGTCCGTACCGCCGTCGAGACCGCCCTGCACCGGCTGCCGGGGGTCCGGTTGGCGATTCCGGCGGAGGAGGTGGCGCCGGTCGACTCGGCGTGGACCCGTGGTCCGGCGTCGCTGCCGGTACGCTTCACGCCCGTCCAGCAGCTCGACGCCGGGCAGTCCTGACCCGTTCCCGGCCGGGGTCGGCGCGGGGGTCAACCGGTGGCGGGTCCCCGGCTGAGTCGGCGGGTGGTGGCGTGCAGGCCGAAGAGGGTGTAGCCGACCAGGATCGGGGTCAGCGGGGGCAGGATCAGCACGCAGAGCAGGGTCGCCAGCGCGACCGTGCCGGCGGTGCCGAGCAGGGTCACCGGGCGGTCCCGTACGGTCCGGGACGCCTCCCGGAGCGCGTCCCGCCAGCCCTGGCCGCCCCGCTGGCCGAGGCGTACCACGGTCAGTCCGGCGAAGCCGCCGGCCGCCGCCGCCAGTGCGGCGGTGACCGCGACCAGCACCGGGCCGCCCGGTACGACGCCCCGGGTCAGCGCGAGCAGGTTCACCGCGAGCAGGACGGCGGCGATCCCGGCGAGCAGGCTGGGCAGGATTCCGGGGAGTACGGCCCGGCGGAAGTCGCGCAGCACCGGGCGTACCCCCGGCCAGCTCCCGGTCTCGATGGAGGAGTGCAGCGCGGCGCTGCCGGTGGCGACCGCGGCGCCCGCGGTGACCACCGGCAGCGAGGCGAGGGTGACGACGATGCCGAGCAGCGCCAGGTCGCTGGCGGTACGCAGGGTCTCCCGCCAGTCCGGTCGGGGTGCCGCCGGCAGCGGCTCCTCCGGCCAGGCCGGTCCCTTCTCCGGTGCCCGACGCGGGCCCTCAGCCATCGCCGTCACCTGCGCCCGCATGCGCTACCACCACACCACTCCACCCGTGCCCTCCCGGTTCATCCTTTCAGCCCGCTGGTGTTGATGCCCTCGACCAGCATCCGCTGGAAGGCGATGAAGAAGAGGAAGACCGGCAGCAGCGAGAGCAGCGACATCGCGAACATCGGGCCGACCGCGCTCTGGCTGGTCGAGTCGATGAAGAGGGTCAGCGCCACCGGCACGGTGTAGTCCTCCAGGTCGGAGAGGTAGACCAGTTGCCGGAAGAAGTCGTTCCAGGTCCAGATGAACGAGAAGATCGCCGTGGTGACCAGCGCGGGTCGGCTCAGCGGCAGGATCACGTGCCGGAAGATACCGTACGAGCTGGCCCCGTCGATTTTGGCCGCCTCGTCCAGTTCGCGCGGAATGCCCCGCATGAACTGCACCATCAGGAAGACGAAGAACGCCTCGGTGGCGAGGAACTGCGGCAGCACCAGCGGCAGGTACGGCCAGGCGGCGCCGACCATCCCGGTCTTCTGGAACAGGATGTACTGCGGCACGATCAGCACGTGCCCGGGGAGCAGCAGTGTCCCGATCATGACGGCGAACCAGAGCCCGCGCAGCCGGAACCGCAGCCGCGCGAAGGCGTAGGCGGCGAGCAGGCAGGAGATGCCGTTGCCGACCACGGTGAGCAGGCTGACCACCGCGCTGTTGAAGAAGAACCGGCCGAAGTTGACGTCGAAGTTGGTCCAGCCGTCGGTGAAGTTGCCCGGGGTGAACTCGCGGGGGAGCAGCCCGATGTTGCTGACGATCTCCTCCTGCGACTTGAACGAGGTGCCGATCATCCAGAAGAGCGGATAGAGCACCACCGCGAGGATCGCGATCAGGATCAGCAGCCGGACGGCCTGCCGGCCGGCGCCGCCCGGGCGACGGCGGGCGGTCGCCCGGCCGCCGGGGCGGGGCAGGGTCGGAGTCTGGGCGACCATCAGTTTCCGTCTCCGTCCGAGTAGTGCACCCAGAACCGGCCGGTGCTGAAGAAGACCACCGTGATCAGGGCGATCGCGACCAGGAAGACCCAGGCCATCGCGGAGGCGTAGCCCATCTCCAACTCGGTGAAGCCGGTGATGTAGAGGTTCAGCGTGTACATCAGGGTGGAGTCGACCGGTCCGCCGGTGCCGTTGCTGAGCACGAACGCCGCGGTGAAGCCCTGGAACCCGTTGATCGTCTCCAGTACCAGGTTGAAGAAGATCACCGGGGAGAGCATCGGCAGGGTGATGTTGACGAACTGCCGGAGCTTGTTGGCGCCGTCGACCGCCGCCGCCTCGTACAGCTCGGTCGGCACCTGCTTCAGCCCGGCCAGGAAGATCACCATCGGCGCGCCGAACTGCCAGATGGCGAGCACCATCAGGGTCTCCAGGGACCACTCCGGGTCGTTGACCCAGGGCTTGCCCTCGATCCCGAAGAGGCTGAGGAACGAGTTGAACGCGCCGTCCCGGTTGAACATGCTGACCCAGACGATCGCCAGCGCCACGCTGCCGCCGAGCAGCGACGGCAGATAGAAGAGACCCCGGAACAGCCCGACTCCGCGCCAGGCGCGGTTGAGCAGCAGCGCGACGCCGAGCGCCGCGGCCAGCTTCAGCGGTACGGCGATCAGCCCGAACGAGAGCGTCACCTGCACCGCGTGCCAGTACGACGGGTCGGCGGTGAACATCCGCTCGTAGTTCGCCAGCCCCACCCACTCGACGTCCGACAGGTCGGTCAGGATGTCGTAGTTGGTGAAGCTGAGATAGAGCGACAGCAGCATGGGAATCGCCGTGATGGCCATCAGGCCGATCAGCCAGGGCGACAGGAAGACGTAACCGGCCAGACCCTCGCCGTGCCGGGTCCGTCCGGGCCTCCGCGACTTGGCGGAGGCCCGGACGGTTTCCCTGGCCGGCGGAGTCGGGTTGGGCGCCGTGGTCAACGCCACGAGCCAACTCCTCTCCGAACGTGTGACCGCGCTACGCGATCGCTGCCTTGGCGGCCTCGTAGTAGGCGGCGGCGGCCTGGGCCGGGGTCTGCCGCCCGTACTGGACCTCCTCGGCGAACTTGATCAGCTCGGACCGGACCTTGCTGTGCCCCTTCAGCGGCACCTGCGGGGACGGGCCGAACTTGGCGCCGAGTTCGTTCTCGACCTGGATCGACTGCTTCATCGCCGGGTCGGTCACCGAGTCGCTGACCGCCTTGCGCACGTCCAGGTTGGACGGCAGGCCACGGTCGGTGCCCAGGATCTTGCCGGCCTCCGGGTCGTTGGCCAGGAAGTTGATCACGTCGACGGCGACGTCCGGGTGCTTGGTCTTGCCGAAGACCGAGAAGTACATCGAGGCCCGGGCCCACTGCGCGCTCGGGTCACCCGGGTAGGAGACGACGCCCAGCTCGTCCTTGGTGTTCTTCTTCAGCTCCGGCATCTGGTTGGCCCAGACGAACGAGGTACCCGCCTTGCCGGTCACCACGAGCTGCTTGGTGATGTCGGTGGCGTTGCCCTCGTGGATCACGTCCGGGGTCGGGGTGGCCCCCTGGTCGCGGGCGCCCTTCCACAGCTCGAACCACTTGGTCACGTCGTCGGCGGTGAAGCCGAGTTCCTTGCCCTTGTAGAGGTCCTTGCCCTGCTGGCGCAGCCAGACCCAGAACGCCTTGTAGTCGGCGCTCGGGTCCATCGTGCCGGGGATCTTGGTGACCTTGCTGGCGTTCGCCGCCCAGGCGATGAACGCCTCCCAGGTCATCCCGATGGTCGGCTCCGGCAGGCCGTGCTTCTGCAGCAGCGACTTGTTGTAGACCAGACCCTGGGTGTTCTCCCCGAACGCGACCCCGGCGAACTTGCCGTCGACCACGCCGTACTCGTAGAGGCTCTTCGGGAACTTGCTGACGTCGAGCTTGCCCTCGTCCTTGTACTTCGTCAGGTCGAGCGTGGTGTTCCGGGACGCGTACTCGGTCAGGTAGTTGTCGTCGATCTGGAAGATGTCCGGGGCGTCGCCGCCGGCGGTCAACGTGGCGAGCTTGTCGAAGTAGCCCTGGTTGGCCTGCCAGGTCTTCTTGAACGTCACGTTGGGGTGCTTGGCGGTGTAGAGCGCCAGGGCCTCCTCGGTGAGCTTGGCGCGCGCCTCCCCACCCCACCAGAAGATCGAGAGTTCGACCTTGGCGTTGGGGTCGGTGCTCGCCTCCTCGCCGCCGCCGCAGGCGGTGGCGCCGAGCACGAGGGGAAGGGCGACCATCGCGGCGGTGATCCGGAGCAGGCCTCGACGGTGCAGGGTACGGCGGCTACGCGCGGCAGGCACGTTTGCCCTCGGGGGTGTGGCGGGGTGCATTTTCGCTCACTCCTTGGCGTTAGGAGGCGACACTTTCGGGGGTGGCCGCGGTCACGTCGCCCGGGACCGGATGGCCGTGCGGGCCCGGGCGAGCAGGAGATGCCGCGCCCGGACTGTCGGCTGCTGCCGCCGTTCCGGGCCGGTCGGCCGAAGCCGCCGGACCGACACCCGTCGAGTCGCGGATGACCAATTCGGTCTGCAGGCTTACCTGTGCGGTGGTGCGACGGTCGTCGGTGGTGCTGGTCCGTCCACCGCCGCGACCGGCGCGAGCGGAGGCGGAACCGTCGTGTTGCAGGAGCATGTCGACGGCCGTCCGGCCGGCGGCCGCGGTTGGCGTGGCCACCGTCGTCAATTTGGGCCGGGTGAGGCGGCTCAGCGCGATGTCGTCGATGCCGACCACGCTGATGTCCCTGGGCACCCGTAGCCCGAGTGAGTCCAGCCCTTCCATCAGGCCGATGGCCATCAGGTCGTTGTAGGCGAGTACGGCGGTGGCGCCGCTGCGGCGTACCTGTTCGGCCATGGCGATGCCGCCGCCCTCGGTGGGCGGGTTGGGGCCGAGCACGGTCAGCGAGGCGTCCGCGGCCCGGGCGGCGGCGGTGGCCGAGCGGCGGATCTCCCGGTTGGTCCAGGAGCCGCGCGGCCCGCCGAGCAGGGCGAGGTCGCGGTGTCCGAGCCCGGTCAGGTGTTCGACGGCGAGCCGGGCGCCCTGACCGACGTCCATCACCACCGCCGGCAGGCCGGTGACCTGGCGGTTGATCACGACGAGCGGCACCTCGCGGCTGAGCTGCTCGATCAGGCTGTTGCTCATCCGGGGGCTGCACAGCAGCACGCCGTCGACCTGCTTGGCCAGGGCGTGCACCAGGTCCTCCTCGGCCGCCGGGTCCTCGTTGGTGTCGGCGATGAAGATGTGGTAGTCGCGCTGCCGGGCCTGGCTCTCCGCCGCCTTGATCAGCGGCGGGAAGAACGGGTTGGCGATGTCGGCGATGATCAGGCCGATGTTGTGGGTGCGCCCGGTGATCAGGGCCCGGGCGGCCCGGTTGGGCCGGTAGCCGAGGTGTTCGGCGCAGGCCAGCACCCGGTTCCGGGTCTCCGGATTGACCAGGTGTGGGGCCGAGAACGTCCGCGAGACGGTGGAGATGTGCACCCCGGAGGCCCGCGCGACGTCTCGAATGGTGGCTGGCACGCGAGTCCTCTCTGTGGCTGCCGGTGTGTCTGCCGTCACTTGGTTGGCCAATTAATGCAAACGGTTGCTCAGGTGTCAACGGGGATCGGTTACGGCTTTGTTGCGGTACGCAGCTATGGGAGTGCTCCCATAGTTACAAATCCGGATATAGGCCGCAGCTTTGCTACCGCCCGTTGACGGGTGCCCGGGTTGCGTGGTTACTTCTCCTGCAAACCTTTGCAGCCAACGGAGGCGAGCTGGGATGACGGTAACCCCGGGAAGGCAGCGTTTCGCCCTGGTCGGCACGGGCGCGCGCGCGGAGATGTTCGTCCGCGCCCTGGTGCTGGACCACCCGAACACGGCCGAACTCGTCGCCTTCGCCGACGTCAACCCGGCCCGGATGAACGCGCACAACGGCTGGCTCGCCGAACTCGACTTCGAGCCGGTGCCGACCTACCTGGCCAGCGAGTTCTCCAGCATGCTGGAGAAGGAACGGGTCGACGTGGTGCTGGTGACCACCGTGGACCGGACGCACGACGAGTACATCGTCGCGGCGCTGCGGGCCGGCTGCGACGTGATCACCGAGAAGCCGATGACCACCGACGTGGCCCGGTGCGAGCGGATCCTGTCCGCCGTTGCGGAAACCGGCCGGAAAGTTTCGGTCGCCTTCAACTATCGCTACAACCCATTGCACGAGAAGGTCCGGGAGGTGCTCGCCGAGGGCGCCATCGGCGAGATCGGCTCCGTGCACTTCGAGTGGCTGCTCGACGTACGCCACGGTGCCGACTACTTCCGGCGCTGGCACCGGGACAAGGCCAACTCCGGCGGGCTGATGGTGCACAAGGCGAGTCACCACTTCGACCTGGTCAACTGGTGGCTGGACGCAAGGCCGGTGCAGGTCTACGCCGCCGGCCGGCTCTTCTTCTACGGCGACGTCGCCGGGAAGCGGCACGGCTACGCCCGCCCGTACGACCGGGCGCACGGCTCGCCGGCCGCCGCGGACGACCCGTTCGCGCTGCACCTGGCCGACCACCCCCGGCTGCGGGCGCTCTATCTGGAGGCGGAGGCCGAGGACGGCTACCACCGCGACCAGAACGTCTTCGCGCCCGGGGTGACCATCGAGGACGACATGGCGGTGCTGGCGCAGTACGACAGTGGTGCCACCATGACCTACCACCTGACCGCGTACGCACCCTGGGAGGGCTACCGGGTGATGTTCAACGGCAGCCGGGGACGGCTCGAACTCGAGGTGGTGGAGAGCGACTTCGTCAGCCCGCAGGCGGCCGGCGAGCTGAAGGGTGCCGCGCTGCACGGCGTACAGGCAGCCGTGGAGGAGGGCTGGGCGAAGATCACGCTGCGGCCGTTCTGGGAGCAGCCCCGGGAGGTACCCGTCTCCGGCTACACCCGCACCGGACACGGCGGCGCGGACGCCCGGATGACGGCGGTGCTCTTCGGCGGCCACACCGACCCGATGGCCCGGGCGGCCACCGCCCGGGACGGCGCACTCGCCCTGCTCACCGGCCTGGCCGCGAACCGATCCTTCGAAACCGGGCAGCCGGTCCGCGTCGCCGAGCTGCTCACCATCCCCTGATCGCAAGGAGCCGACCCGTGTCCGCACCGTCCGACCGGCCCGACCTGCTCTTCCCGTCCGAGCCCAGCCAGCGGGCCATCGCCCGCGAGCTGTACGCGCTGGTCCGGGACCGGCCGCTGATCTCGCCGCACGGGCACGTGGACCCGGGCATCCTCGCCGACGACGTCGCCTTCCCGGACCCGGCACGGCTGATCATCGTGCCGGACCACTACCTGACCCGGATGCTGCTCAGCCAGGGCGTCACCCCGGCCAAGCTGGGCGTACCGGCGGTGGACGGCGAGCCGGTGGAGACGGACGGCCGCACCATCTGGCGCCGGTTCGCGGCGCACTGGCACCTGTTCCGGGGCACCCCGAGCCGGCTCTGGCTGGAGGAGACCTTCCGGAACGTTTTCGGAATCGAGACCCGCCTCTCCCCGGCCACCGCCGACGAGATCTACGACGCGATCGCCGCGCAGCTCGGCCAGCCGGAGTTCCGGCCCCGGGCGCTCTTCGAACGCTTCAACATCGAGGTACTGGCCACCACCGAGTCGCCGCTCGACGAGCTGGGCCGGCACGCCAAGCTCGCCGCCGACGGCTGGGGCGGGCCCGGCGGCCGGGTGATCACCACCTTCCGGCCGGACAACGTCGTCGACATGGAGTTCGACGGCTGGGCCGGCAACGTCGCCCGGCTCGGCGAGATCACCGGCGAGGACACCGGCCGGTACCCCGGCTACCTCGCCGCGCTGCGCAGCCGCCGCGAGGCGTTCATCGCCGCCGGGGCGACCTCCACCGACCACGGCCACCCGACCGCGCTGACCCTGCGGCTGACCGAGGCGGAGGCGGGCGCCCTCTACGAGCGCGGGCTGCGCGGCGAGGCCACCGCCTCCGACGCCGAGGCGTTCCGGGCGCACATGCTGGTCGAGTTCGCCCGGATGTCCATCGAGGACGGGCTGGTGATGCAGCTGCACCCCGGCTCGGTACGCAACCACAACCGCTGGCTCTACGCCAAGCACGGCCGGGACGTCGGCGGCGACATCCCACAGGCCACCGAGTACCTGCACGCGCTCACCCCGCTGCTCGACACGTACGGCAACGATCCCCGGCTGCGGCTGGTCGTCTACACGCTGGACGAGTACACCTTCACCCGGGAACTGGCCCCGCTGGCCGGCGGCTACGCGGCGCTCTACCTCGGCGCGCCCTGGTGGTTCCTGGACTCGCCGGAGGTGCTGCGCCGGTTCCGCGAGGCGGTCACCGAGACCGCCGGCTTCTACAACACCGCCGGGTTCGTCGACGACACCCGGGCGTTCTGCTCCATCCCGGTACGCCACGACGTGGCCCGGCGGATCGACGCCGGCTTCCTGGCCCGGCTCGTCGCCGAGCACCGGCTGCCGGCCGACGAGGCGGCCGAGACCATCGTCGACCTCGCCTACCACCTGCCCAAGAAGGTCTTCAAGCTCGGAGGCACTGACAGGTGAGCGCGAGGAATGAGCGAGCGCAGCGAGTGAGTCCCGCAGTCGCGAACGAAAGGCAAGCTCAGTGAGTGTGACCATCACCGGCGTCGACGTGCACGACGTGCGGTTTCCGACGGCGGCGGCCGGGGACGGCTCGGACGCGATCAACCGGGGCGACTACTCGGCCAGCTACGTCGAGTTGCGCACCGACGCGCCGGACGGGACCTTCGGGGCCGGGTTCACCTTCACCAACGGCCGGGGCAACGAGCTGACCTGCGCCGCCATCCGGGCCCTCGCCCACCACGTCGTCGGCAGGACGATGGCGGAGATCGTCGCGGAGCCGGTGGAGTTCTGGCGGTCGCTCAGCGCCGACGTGCAGCTGCGCTGGCTCGGGCCGGAGAAGGGCGTCATCCACATGGCGACCGGCGCCCTGGTCAACGCGGTCTGGGACCTGCGGGCCAAGCTGGAGGGGAAGCCGCTGTGGCGGCTGCTCGCCGAGATGCCGAGCGAGGAACTCGTCCGCAACGTCGACTTCCACCACATCATCGACGCGATCAACCCGGCCGAGGCCGCCGCGATCCTGGACAAGGGACAGGTCGGCCTCGCCGACCGGCTCGCCGAGCTGGAACGGGACGGCTTCCCCTCCTACACCACCTCGGTCGGCTGGCTCGGCTATCCGGACGACAAGGTCCGGGCGCTGACCCGGGAGGCGTACGCCCAGGGGTGGCGGGCGATGAAGATGAAGGTCGGCGGTCCGGTCGAGGACGACGTACGCCGGGCGCGGATCATCCGCGAGGAGATCGGCCCGGACGCGCTGCTGATGATGGACGCCAACCAGGTCTGGGACGTCGACGAGGCGATCGAGAACATGTCCCGGCTGGTCGAGTTCGACCCGTACTGGATCGAGGAGCCGACGCACGCCGACGACGTACTCGGGCACGCCCGGATCGCCGAGGCGGTGACCGGGCTCTCCGGCGGGCGCTGCCGGGTCGCCACCGGCGAGGTGGCGGCGAACCGGGTCATCTTCAAGCAACTCATGCAGGCCGAGGCGATCGGGGTCTGCCAGATCGACGCCTGCCGGATCGGCGGGGTCAACGAGGTGCTCTCGGTGATGCTGATGGCGGCGAAGTTCGGCGTGCCGATCTGCCCGCACGCCGGTGGCGTGGGGCTGTGCGAGTACGTCCAGCACCTGGCGATCTTCGACTATCTGCGGGTCGGCACCTCGCTGGACGGCCGGATGGTCGAGTACGTCGACCACCTGCACGAGCACTTCGTCGACCCGGTACGCACCCGGGGCGGCCGTTATCTGCTGCCGGAGCAGCCCGGTTACAGCTCGACGATGAAGCCGGGCTCGATCGCCGAGTACTCCTTCCCGGACGGCCCGGTATGGGCGTGACCGTCGGCGCGTCGCGGCTGGGCCTCGGCGCACTGCGCAAGCTGCCGGAGGCGAGCCGCCCGCTGGTCCGGCCCGGTGCCGTACCGGCCGGGATCGTGCACCTCGGGCTGGGCGCTTTCCACCGGGCCCACCAGGCGGTCTACACCGAGGAGGCGGTGGCGGCGGCCGGTGGTGACTGGGGAATCGTCGGGGTGGCGCCGCGCAGCACCGACATGATGACCAAGCTCGCCGCCCAGGACTGCCTGTTCAGCGTGACCAGCACCTCCGGGGCGGGCAACCAGACCCGGGTGATCGGAGCGTTCGCCGAGGTCCGGCACGCGGCCAGCGACCCGGCGGCGATCGTCGCGCTGCTGGCCGACCCGGCCATCCGGGTGGTGACGCTGACGGTGACCGAGAAGGCGTACCAGCTCGATCCGGCGACCGGCCGGCTCCGCCCGGACGAGGCGGTGCTCGCCGACCTGACCACCGACCGGCCGCCGCAGACGGTGCCCGGCCTGCTGGTCCGGGGCCTGCTGGCCCGGGCGGTCGCCGGTGCCGGGCCGATCGCCCTGGTCAGCTGCGACAACCTGCCGTCGAACGGGGAGCGGCTGCACAGCCTGGTCGGCCAGGCGCTCGGGGTGGTCGGTGCGGGTGCGGGCGGCCGGTCCGAGCGGATCGCCGACTGGCTGCGCGAGAACGTCAGCTTCCCGGGCACCATGGTGGACCGGATCGTGCCGGCGAGCACCGCGCAGACCCTGGCCGACGCGCAGGCGGCGCTCGGGGTGAGCGACCTGGCGGCGGTGGCCGCCGAGCCGTACCGGCAGTGGGTGATCGAGGACCGGTTCCCGGGCGGGCGACCGGCCTGGGAGCGGGCCGGTGCGGTACTCACCGACGACGCCGGCCCGTGGGAGCGGCTCAAGCTGCGGGCGCTGAACGGGGTGCACTCGGCCACCGCCTATCTCGGTGCGCTGGCCGGTCGGGAGACCATCGCCGAGGCGCTGGAGATCCCGCACCTGGCCGGGGTGCTGCGCCGGCTGATCGCCGAGGACGTGGCGAGGAGCTTCACCCCGCCGGACGGCGTCTCGGTGGTCGACTACGGCGAGGAGGTGCTGGAGCGCTTCGCCAACCCGGTGATCCGGCACCGCACCATCCAGATCGCCATGGACGGCTCGCAGAAGCTGCCGCAGCGGGTGCTGCACACCATCGAGGACCTGCGCGCGGCCGGGGCCCGGCCCCGGTGGGCGGCCCTGGTGGTGGCGGCCTGGATGCGCTTCGCCCAGGGCCGGGCCGACGACGGTACTCCGCTGCCGCTGGACGACCCGCTCGCCGACCGGATCCGGGCGGCCCTGGCCGGCGGGAAGCAGTCGCCGGCCGGGACGGTGGAGGCGCTCTTCGGGCTGACCGAGGTGTTTCCGGCGGAGCTGGCCGCCGACGACGAGGTACGCGACCTCGTGGTCGAGTGGCTCACCGCACTGGACCGGCACGGGGTGGAGAAGACGTTGGCGGGTGCGGCATGACCGGGGTCGGGACGCCGCCGAGGGTGGCACTGGTCGGGGCGAGCGGGCACGGCATGTGGCACCGCCGGATCATCGCCCCGCTGCACGACGCCGGGAAGCTGGAACTGGTCGCGCTGGTCGACGTACGCCCGGTGGAGGCGGCGCCGGACGCGCCGGTACCACCCGGTACGGGGGTCTTCACCGATCACCGCGAGATGCTCGCGGCGGCCCGGCCGGAGGTGGTGGTGATCTGCACCCCGCCGCACACCCACCTGCCGATCGCGCTGGACGCGATCCGGGCCGGCGCCGACCTGCTGCTGGAGAAGCCGCCGGTGCTCTCGCTGGCCGAGCACCGCACGTTGGCCGCCGCACTGGCCGAGCACGGCCGGGTGGCCCAGATCGGTTTCCAGGCGCTCGGCTCCGAGGCGCTGCGCGAGCTGACCTCGGCGGTGGCCGACGGCCGGCTGGGCCGGGTCACCGGGATCTCCACGGTGGCGTCCTGGCAGCGCACCGACGGCTACTACGCCCGTGCCCCGTGGGCCGGCCGGCGCAGCCTGGACGGGCGGCCGGCGCTGGACGGCGTACTCGTCAATCCGTTGGCCCACGCGGTGATGCAGTGCCTGGCGGTGGCCGGGTCGGCGGTGTCGGCCGGCGCGGTCTCGCCGTCGGGCGCGGTCGACGGCGCGCCGCCGGACTGGCCGGCGCAGGTGGAGCTGGAGCGCTACCGGACCCGGCCGATCGAGGTGGACGACACCGCCGCGCTGCGGGCGACCCTCGGCTGCGGCCTGCCGGTGCTGGCCGCGGTCACGCTCGCGGGTGAAGACTTCGTCGCCGGTGAGGTGATCGTGCACGGTACGGCCGGTCGGGCGGTGCTGGAATATCCCACGGACCGGTTGACGCTGCCCGGTGACCCGGGGCCGCGCGAGGTGCCGGGCCGGGTGAACCTGCTGGAGAACCTGTTGGCGCACCGGGCGGATCCGGCGGGCGTGCCGCTGATCGCGCCGCTGTCCCGTACGGCCGCGTTCACCGCCCTGGTGCAGGCGATCTCGGCCGCTCCGGAGCCGGCGTCGGTCGGCGCCGAATGGGTGGTGGCGACCGGTGCGGGGCCGGAGCGGGTACTGACGATCCGGGGCGTCAACGCGGCGCTGCGCCGGGCGGCGGCGGAGGGCGCACTCCTGTCGGAGCTGGGTGTGCCGTGGGCGGTGAAGCCGCACCGGACTGCGGTGGAGAGGGAGACGGGCGATGCGTGACGGCCGGGCCGGCTGCGTGAGAACGGACGACGGACTGCAAATCTCGGGGACAATCGTCCGATAGAAATCGGACCGAATATCCTCTACTCGGCACAGGGCCGCCGAGCTAATCATTATTGTCCTCGTTCGATGCAACATATCTGCAAACAGAACGCATTGACACCTTTAAGCGCTTCTCCCTACCGTTCAATAAGAAGAGATTTCGTAAGCATTACGAGATCCGGCGAACGGTAGACAGACGCGGAGAGTGTGATGCGATCGAGCAGGTTGACCGCGGCCGTGGTCGGTGGTCTTCTCGTGGTCTCCGGCGCCCTGGTGGCGGCGCCCGCGACGGCCGGCGCACACGGTGCGGACGGACTGTCCTGGGGAGCCCGTCTGCTGGGCCGGCAGGCGTTGCCGGCCGGTGACGGCTGGGCCTCGGCCGGACCGGGCACCACCGGCGGGTCGGCGGCCGCCGCGGACCAGGTGCACCTGGTCCGGACCCGCGGCGAGCTGGTCCGGGCGCTCGGTGGCGACAACGCCACCAACAGGAACAACGCTACTCCGAAGATCATTTATGTCAAGGGGACGATCGACGGGTTCGAGTCCGACGACGGGCGGCTGCTCGACTGCGCCGACCTGGCCGACCCCGAGTACTCGCTCGACGCGTACCTGGCCGCGTACGACCCGGCGACGTGGGGGCGGGTGCCGCCGTCCGGGCCGCTGGAGCAGGCCCGGGTCCGGTCGGTGGCGAACCAGACCCGACAGACCCAGATCAACGTCGGTCCGAACACCACCATCGTGGGGCTGCGCGGCGCGACCCTCACCGGGCTGACCCTGATGGTGGACACCGCCAACAACGTGATCGTGCGGAACCTGACCTTCGCCGACGCCCGGGACTGCTTCCCGGCCTGGTCGCCGACGGACGGGGAGGCCGGAGCCTGGAACTCCCAGTTCGACCTGATGTCGGTACGCCGCAGCGAGAACGTCTGGGTCGACCACAACACCTTCACCGACGGCGACAACCCGGACAGCGGGCTGCCGGTCTATTTCGGACGGCCGTACATGGTGCACGACGGGTCGCTCGACATCACGCACACCGCCAGCCGGGTGACCGCCTCGTACAACCGGTTCGTGGCCCGGGACAAGGTGATGCTGATCGGCTCCTCGAACACCGTCGGCCCGGACGTCGGCCGGCTCGACGTCACGCTGCACCACAACCTCTTCGACGGCACCAGGCAGCGGCTGCCCCGGGTGCGGTTCGGCCGGGTCGACATCTACAACAACGCCTACCGGCTCGCCGGTGACGGCTTCAGCTATGCGATCGGGATCGGCGTGCAGTCCGCCGTCCACGCCGAGAACAACCACTTCACCCTCGGCACCGGCATCACCGCCGCGGACCTGCTCTACGACTGGGACGGCACGGTGCTCACCGAGCGGGGCAACTGGGTACGCGAGGGCCGGAAGCCGGCCCGGCCGGTGAGCCTGCTGGCCGCGTACAACGCCGAGCACGACCCCGACCTGGGTGGCGACGCCGGATGGACGCCGACGCTGCGGGCCGGACCGGTGCTGCCCGCTCCCCTCGTACCGCTGGTGGTGCAGGCCCTTTCCGGAGCCGGCCGGCTGCCGGTCTGACGCCGGACCCGCTCGTCCTGCCGGTGTGACCGCTGGCCCGGTCGTCCCGCCGGGTCCAGCCAGCGGCGGCGCGGCGCCGCCGAGAACGCAGTACCCCCACACCGCCGCCGTCGCCGCGCCGACGGCGGCCCACACCCCCACCACCGCCACAGGGAGGTTCACCGTGCACGCAGACCAGTCCCGGGGACGACCGAGGTGGCGGCTGACCGCCGTCGCGGGCGCGGCCGGGTTGCTCACCGCCGCCGCGATGACGGTGGCGATGCCGGCCGCCTTCGCCGACACCCTGCTCACCGACAACTTCGAGGACGGCAACTCCTCCGGCTGGTCGACCTCGGGCGGAAGCTGGTCGGTGGCGACCGACGGCAGCCGGGTCTACCGGCAGTCCGGGCAGAGCAGCGACGCGCGTACCCTCACCGGCACCACCTCCTGGCGCGACTACGCCGTGCAGGCCCGGGTCAAGCCGACCGGGTTCGGCGGCGCGAACCGGCACGTCGGGGTGATCGCCCGGGCGCAGAGTTCCAGCCGCTACTACGCGCTCGTGGTGACCAGCGGCGGTGGGGTGCAGCTCGTCAAGCGCGACGGTTCGGCGCCGGTCGCGCTGGCCAGCGGTTCCGGCGCGGTACCGCTGAACACCTGGGCCACGCTCCGGCTGGAGGCGACCGGCAGCACGCTGCGCGGGTACGTCAACGGCAGCCTCTCGGTGCAGGCCACCGACTCCGTACTCTCGACCGGGCGGGTCGGCCTGGCCGCCTCGTACGCCAGTGGCTCCTTCGACGACGTCGAGGTGGCGACGGTGACCGGTACGCCGCCGACCGGTGGCCCGACCGGCGGGCCGACGCTGCCGCCGACCGGTCCGCCGCTCGACCCGGGCGCCCCGCCGATCGGCTTCGCCGGGGTGTTCGCGCTCGGCCAGAACGGCACCACGGGTGGGGCCGGCGGCCCGACGGTGACGGTCTCCACCGCCACCGACCTGCTCACCGCGATCAGCCGGTCCGGCCCGCTGAACATCCGGGTCAACGGCATGATCGCGCTGCCCGGCCCGATGCACGACGTGACGTCCGACAAGACGATCGTCGGGGTGGGCGCCAGCTCCGGGATCACCGGCGGCGGGTTGAACATCGGGCTGCCGGTCAGCGACGCGACCAGCCCGCCGGCGAACGCCGTGCACAACGTGATCATCCGGAACCTGAACTTCCGGAACACCGTCGACGACGCGATCAACGTGCAGATGTTCTCGCACCACGTCTGGATCGACCACAACGACCTGTCGGCCGGTTACGACGGCCTGATCGACGTCAAGCGGGGCGCCAGCTACGTGACGGTGTCGTGGAACCACACCCACCACCACACCAAGAACATGCTGCTCGGGCACGACGACAGCAACGCGGCGCAGGACACCGGGTATCTGAAGGTCACCTACCACCACAACTGGTTCGACCGTACGCCGCAGCGCAATCCGCGGGTCCGGTTCGGCGACCCGGTGCACGTCTTCAACAACTACTTCGTCTACAACACCGACGTCGGGGTGGCCTGCCAGATGAACTCGGGCTGCGTGGTCGAGGGGAACTACTTCGAGGACGTCGAGGTGCCCTGGTCGATCAGCTACGCCGGAGACCGGGGCCGGCTGGTGGCCCGCAACAACGTGCTGGCCGGTACGAGCGAGCCGGGTGACTCCGGCGGTTCGGTGACCGAGCCGAGCAGCTACTACTCCTACACCGTCGCCGACCCGAACGGCATCCGGGCGACGGTGATGGCGGGCAGCGGTACCGGGAAGCTGTCCTTCTAGCGGTCCCCGCGCGCGGCGGTGCCGGTCGCACCGCCGCGCGGCCCGCCGCACCCTCTGCGCCTGGTCCGCCGCACTTCGTCCCGGGCCGACCCGGCTCCTAAAGATCGATAACTATCAATGGATGGCTTCCTGGATCGAGGCCGGTGCCCGAAAGGGCAGACACATAACCGAGGAGGTTCCGTGAGTACCACCGACACCCGGCGGAGACATCGTCGTCGCGGGCTCCTGCTCGCGACCGGCTCCGCGTTCGTCGCGGTCGCCCTCGCGATCGGGATGGGCGCCACCGCCCAGGCCGCGACGCTCTTCTCCGACGACTTCGAGGACGGCAATTCCACCGGCTGGACCACGTCCGGCGGCTCCTGGTCCGTCGACACCGACGGCAGCCGGGTGTACCGGCAGTCCGGCACCAGCAGCGACGCCCGGGCCCTGGCCGGCACCACGAGCTGGGCCAACTACACCGTGCAGACCCGGGTCAAGCCGACCGCGTTCAACGGCTCCAACCGGTTCGTCGCGCTGCTGGCCCGGGTGCAGAGCAACACCAGCTACTACTACCTGGCGCTGCGCAGCAACAACACCGTCGAGCTGAAGCGGCTCTCCGGCGGCTCCTCGACCACTTTGGACACCGCCAGCGTGACCGTCGGGCTGAACAACTGGTACACGCTGCGGCTCGACGTGTCGGGCAGCTCGCTGCGCGGGTACGTCAACGGCACGCTGCTCACCGAGGGCACCGACAGCTCCTACGGCACCGGCCGGATCGGGGTGGCGACCTTCAACGCCACCGCCAACTTCGACGACGTACTCGTCAGCGACAGCGTGAGCACCCCGACCACGCCGCCGACCGGTGGCCCGACCACCACCCCGCCGCCGACCGGCAACCCCGGCGCCAACGTGGCCGACGGCTGGGCCGGAGTCAACGCGCTCGGCCAGAACGGCACCACCGGAGGGGCGGGCGGCCCGACCGTCACCGTCAACTCGGCGGCGCAGTTCGTCACCGAGGCGGCCTCGGCCGGACCGAAGATCATCCAGGTGAGCGGGATGATCGACCTGCCCGGCCCGATGCACGAGGTCAGCTCGGACAAGACGATCGTCGGCCTCGGCGCCAACTCCGGCTTCACCGGCGGCGGCCTCAACATCGGCCTGCCGATCGACGACGACATCACCTCGCCGCCGTCGAACGCCGTGCACAACGTCATCCTGCGGAACCTCAACTTCCGGGACTGGGACGACGACGCGGTCAACGTGCAGATGTTCTCGCACCACATCTGGATCGACCACAACACCTGGACCACCGGTGGCGACGGTGGCGTCGACGTCAAGCGCGGCTCGTCGTACGTGACGATCTCGTACAACCACGCGGACGGCACCGACAAGAACATGCTGCTCGGGCACGACGACGGCAACGCCGCCCAGGACGTCGGCTATCTGAAGGTCAGCTACCACCACAACTTCTTCGACAACACCAACCAGCGCAACCCCCGGGTCCGCTTCGGCGACCAGGTGCACGTCTACAACAACTACTACCTGAACACCGGGAACTACGGTGTCGCGTCGACCGAGAACGCCGGCGTGATCGTCGAGGGCAACTACTTCGAGAACGTCGACGACCCGTACCACCTCGGCGAGGGGGACTCCGGGGACGGCCGGCTGGTGGCCCGGAACAACTGCCTGATCAACTCGGGCTCGGGGCAGACCGGCGGCAGCGTCAGCAACCCGCCGTACCCGTACACCGTCCAGACCGCCTGCGACATGAAGGCGGTCGTCTCGGCGCAGGCCGGGGTGGGCCGGGTCGGGCTGCCCGGCGGCCCGACGACGAACCCGACCACCAACCCGACGACGCCCGCGCCCACCACGCCGGCCGCCACGACGCCGCCGCCGACCAGCGGCCCGCCGCAGACCGGTCTGGTCGGCTGGGCCGCCCAGGCCGGTGGCACCACCGGCGGGGCCGGCGGTGCCACGGTGACGGTGAGCAGCTTCGCCGACTTCCGGACCCAGGCGCAGTCCTCGGGGGCCAGGACCATCCTGGTCAACGGCATGCTCAGCGGCTCGGGGACCGTGGAGATCACGGCGAACAAGACGATCCGCGGCGTCGGGGCGAACTCCGGCGTCTCCGGCACCACCCTCAACATCGAGGACATGCAGCCGGCCAACGTGATCATCCAGAACATGAACATCCGTGGGGTGACCGGCGGGGACGCGATCCAGATCGAGAACGCCACCCACATCTGGCTCGACCACAACACGTTCTCCAGCACGATCGAGGACGATCCCGACTTCTACGACGGCATGATCGACATCACCCACGCCGGTGACTACATCACGGTGTCCTGGAACGTCGTCCGCAACCACTGGAAGACCTCGCTGGTCGGCCACTCCGACGGCAACTCCGGCGAGGACGTGGGTCACCTGCGGGTCACGTACCACCACAACTGGTTCGACCGGACCTTCGAGCGCAGCCCCCGGGTGCGCTTCGGCGAGACGGTACACGTCTTCAACAACTACTACTCCAACGTCAACAACAACGCCGACTCGTACGCG
Organism: Plantactinospora sp. BB1; assembly: GCF_003030385.1. NCBI lineage: Bacteria > Bacillati > Actinomycetota > Actinomycetes > Micromonosporales > Micromonosporaceae > Plantactinospora > Plantactinospora sp. BB1. The sequence goes on from NZ_CP028159.1 coordinate 1,827,320, forward strand.
ATCGCGTCCACCATGAACGCCGGGGTACTCGTCGAAGCCAACGTCTTCGAGAACGTGCAGCAGGCGTGCTGGTCGGCGAGCGGGTACGCCGACTCCGACCCCGGCCGGCTGGTCGCCCGGAACAACTCGCTGACCAACTCCGGCCCGTGCGAGGTCAACGGCTCGGTGGCCGCGGTCCCGTACGGCTACACCGCCGACAACGTCGGCACGGTCAAGGCATCCGTCACGGCGGGTGCGGGTGCGGGCAGGCTCTGACCGGCCCGGTCGGCCGCCGACGCCGCTCGGCTCCGCCGTGACCTGATCGGCGCCCGCCGGAGTCGCCCGGCACCGCGACCCCGGCGGAAGGTCCGGTGGAAAACGATCGGGGCGGTCGCTTCCAGCAGGAAGCGACCGCCCCGATTCGGTCGGTCGGCCGGATCAGATCCGGTTGCCGGTCACGGCGTGGAAGGCGTGGTTCCGACCGGTACGCGGCTTCACGTAGACGGTGTCGCCCATGTTCGGCATGTTCCGCCGGTCGGTACGCACCACGAACCGCTCCGAGGTGCCGTCGATCGCGGCGTGGCCGTAGACGTTCGCGTCCGAACCGAGGTCCTCGACCAGCTCGACGACGAGGGCGAGGCCGCCCTCGCTCTGCGAGACCAGGTCGCAGTCCTCCGGACGGAAGCCGACGGTCACCTTGCCGTTGCCGCCCTCGGCCCTGGCCGCGGCCACCTGCTCGCGGGTCAGCGGGATGGCCAGGTCGGCGAACATCGCCCCGCTGTCGGTCAGCGGCACCGTCTTGATGTTCATCGCCGGGGAGCCCATGAAGCCGGCGACGAAGACGTTCGCCGGGGTGTCGTAGAGCTCACGCGGGGTGTCGACCTGCTGGAGCACGCCGTCGAGCATGACCGCCACCCGGTGGCCCATGGTCATCGCCTCGACCTGGTCGTGCGTGACGTAGACGGTGGTGACGCCGAGCTTGGCCTGGAGGGTCGCGATCTGGGTACGCGTCTGCACCCGGAGCTTGGCGTCCAGGTTCGACAGCGGCTCGTCCATCAGGAAGACCTGCGGCTCCCGGACGATCGCCCGGCCCATCGCGACCCGCTGGCGCTGACCGCCGGAGAGCGCCTTGGGCTTGCGGCTGAGGTAGTCCTCCAGCTGGAGCAGGGCGGCCGCTTCCTTGACCCGCCGGTCGATCTCCGACTTCGAGGTCTTGCGGAGCTTCAGCGCGAACGCCATGTTCTCGTAGACCGTCATGTGCGGGTAGAGCGCGTAGTTCTGGAAGACCATCGCGATGTCGCGGGCCTTCGGCGGCAGGTGGGTGACGTCCCGGGTGTCGATGTAGATCGAGCCGTCGTCGACGTCTTCCAGCCCGGCGAGCATGCGGAGGCTGGTGGACTTGCCACAGCCGGAGGGGCCGACCAGGACGAGGAACTCGCCGTCGCCGATCTCCAGGTCGAGGTGGTCGACCGCTGGGCGCTCCGTACCCGGGTAGATCCGGGTGGCCTTCGAGTAGGTGACCGTAGCCATGGTGCAGCGCTTCCTTCCACCGGCAGGAACGTGCCGGACGATCCGAGTGAAAGAACGACCGGCGCGCTACCGCACCGGTCCGTGGACGGCATTCGGCCGGCCGTGGCCAGCGTCGGGTGTCATCCGCGTCACGCCACGGTAAACGGGTTTTTCTCACATGCCAAGGTGAGGCGGCGTTTCTGGGATGTACCTGACGAACATTTCGGGCATCCGGGCATGGTCCGTCACCAAGCGCTTCCGAGGCCGCCCGGTGTCGGGTATCGGAATCGGTGCCACCCATGGTAGGAGGGCATCTGTCGCTATGCTGACCACGAACATCGCGCCCCTGTAGCTCAGTTGGCCAGAGCACTCGCCTTGTAAGCGAGTGGTCGTCGGTTCGAGTCCGACCGGGGGCTCCAACTACACCGGGACACCCTCTCGAAGGCGTCAGGCGAGCGGGGCGACGCGGCGTAAATCCACCGGCGAACCGGCGGCCCGGGAGTGGGCGGTCACGGGGCGGGTGTCTGCGGAGCCGGGTCGACGACGCAGGCGGTGATCTGCCGTGGTCCCTCGGGCGTCACCACGGTCAGCGTCAGCAGGGTCGTACCGGCGGGGCAGATCGGGCCGGGCGGCCCGGGTCCGCCGGAGGGACCGGGTTCGCCCGTCGGGCCGGCGGGTCCCTCCGGGCCGGCGGGGCCTTCCGGTCCGGTCGGGCCGGCGGCACCCGGACCCCCGCTCACGCCCGGAGGGCCCGGATCGCCGGCCGGACCAGGTTCGCCCGGCGGGCCGGGATCTCCGGGCGGGCCCGGATCGCCCGGTCGGCCGTCCCGGCCGGGCAGCCCCGGCGGGCCTGGCGGACCCTCCGGTCCGGCCGGGCCCTGCGCGCCGCGCAGGTTGGCGGGGTCGACGACGCACTCGCCGCCGAGCTGGCGTACCTGCTGGCAGAGCTGCTCGGCGCCGGAGACCGCGGTCGCCGCCCGGCGCTGCTCGACGGCGGCCTGCCGGCCCAGCCTCGCCCAGGCCCAGCCGCCGGCCGCCGCGACCAGCGCGGTCGCCACCACCACGATGATGAGCCGGCGCCGGATGCGCCGGTCCATCCGGCGGCGGAAGATTTCCGTCTCCTCGGTCATCGCGCCTCCTCGCGGCGATCCGGCCTGCCGATCTCGCCTGGGTCATCACCGAAGGTCGTCAGGCCCGGCGGTCATGCCGGACCGTTGGGGCGGTAGCGGTGCAGTTCGCGTTCGACGAGGGCGAGCGCGTCCTCGGCGGCCCGCCGCGCGCGGCGGGCCTCGTCGATGGCCTGTTGCAGCCCCTCGGCGCGCTGCTCGGCGGCATCGGTCCGGCGTGCGGCGTCGTCCGCGCGCTTCTCCGCGCGGTCGATCGCCTCCTGGTATTCCTTGCGATCGGCCCGGTTGGCGTTGAGCAGGTACGCCACGATCGTCACGAGCAGCCCTCCGACGCCGACGGCACCGAAGCCGCCGGTCGGGAGGAGATTTGCCAGTTCACCCACACGTCAGCTCGCCGGGGTGCCCAACTTCGCCGCCAGTTCCGCCGCCCGGTCGCCGAACGCGGACCTCAGGGCCGCCGCGACGCTGTCGATGTCGCGCTGGCCGAGCCCGGCCAGTACGCCGTCGACGATGGCCTTCTCGTCGGTGGTGTCCCGGCCGACGGCGTCGAGCAGGGTCGCCTGGCTGACGGTCAACTGCTGGACCCGGGCCAGCAACTGCTGGATCCCGCCGTCGGCCAGCACCTTCGCCTTGGTACGGGTTGCGATCTTGTCAATCGTCGCGTCGTCCACGTCTTCCTCCGTCGGGTCTCCGAGCGCGATCGCGAGGATCCGCTCCATCACGCGTCTGTCGGCGCAGTGGCGCCGGTCGAGGGTCAGGTGCCAGTGCCACAGGTGGCTGGAATCGCTGCTGGCGGCCCGGTTCCGCACGTTGTCCCAGCCGTCGACGACCTTGTCGCCGTCGACGTTGCCGTAGAACTCGCGTACCTCTTCGAGTTGACCGGCGCGCAGCGCGGCGTAGAGCCGTTTGCACTGCGCGACCATCTGGCCGGCCGAGCCCGGCGTGAAGTCGACTCCGGCGACGTGTCGCTGTTGGACGGCGGTCAGGCCCGACTGCACTGTGTACGTCCGGGAGGTGCAGTACCGGGACTTGAGGATCCACTCCTGGGATCGGTGGGCGCCCCGCAGGTGGTTGTTGTCGCCCTTGACACCGAAGGCGCCCCGGGGCCGTCCGGTACGCCGGCACAGTTCGTCGCCGAGCCAGTCCAGTTCCGGCGTGACGATCTCCCGACCCCACCATGATTCAGCTTGTAATTGCGGATAGGTCGGCATCGAACCTGCCTATTGTGAAAAGTTCTCTAAATTGGGGTGCTACAGGCTAGTATTGATATTTGTCGTGACTTGCCATATTGCGGAAGAAACAGTCGTCAACCCGACAGTGTCGTACCGGGACACGCCCTGACCGGCGGCTACGCGACGCCGTCCCGGGCCGGGTACGGGCGCATACCATCGGCTCCGATGCCAGCGGCCGGGGAGCGCGGATGACCAGGTACGTGATCGTGGGCGGCGGGATCCTCGGGCTCGCGGTGGCGCACCGGCTGCGTACCGACCGGCCCCGGGACACGGTGACCGTGCTGGAGAAGGAGTCCGGCTGGGCCGCCCACCAGACCGGCCACAACTCGGGCGTCATCCACGCCGGGGTCTACTACCGGCCGGGGAGTCTCAAGGCGACGCTCTGCCGGGCCGGCAGCGCCTCGATGGTGCGGTTCTGCGCCGAGCAGGAGTTGCCGTACGAGGTCTGCGGCAAGCTGATCGTCGCGGCCGAGGCGGCCGAACTGCCCCGGCTGCACGCGCTGCACGAGCGGGCGCTCGCCAACGGGCTGCCGGTCACCCTGCTCAACGCGATCGAGGCGGCCGAACACGAGCCGCACGTCGCCGCCGTCGCCGCGCTGCGGGTCGCCTCCACCGGGATCGTCGACTTCGGCGCGGTCTGCCGGCGGCTCGCCGAACTCCTCGCCGCGAGCGGCGCCGACCTGCGCCGGAACACCAGGGTCACCGGGATCCACGGGGTCGCCGGGAGCCACGGCCGGGCCGGCGGCGTCGTGGTGCGCACGAGTACCGGCGAGGTGACCGGCGACGTACTGGTGAACTGCGCCGGGCTGCACGCCGACCGGATCGCCGCACTGGCCGGCATCGACCCGCCGGCCCGGATCGTGCCGTTCCGGGGCGAGTACCACGAACTGGTGCCCCAGCGGCGGAAGCTGGTGCGTGGACTGATCTATCCGGTACCCGACCCGCAGTTCCCGTTCCTCGGCGTACACCTGACCCGCATGATCGACGGTACGGTGCACGCCGGCCCGAACGCGGTGCTCGCGACCGCCCGGGAGGGCTACTCGTGGCGCCGGTTCGACCCGCGCGACGTCTGGGAGCAGGTCGGCTACTCCGGCCTCTGGGCGCTGGCCCGCCGGCACTACCGGTACGGGCTGACCGAGGTGACCCGCTCGCTGTCCCGGAAACGGTTCGCAGCCAGCCTCGCCCGGCTGGTGCCGGAGTTGACCGAGGCCGACATCGTCCCCGCCGGAGCCGGCGTACGCGCCCAGGCCGTACGCCCGGACGGCAGCCTGGTGGACGACTTCCTCATCGTCGAGACGGAGCGGCAGGTGCACGTGCTTAACGCGCCGTCGCCGGCCGCGACCAGCTCGTTCGAGATCGCCCGGCACATCGTCGACCGCCTCCCCGCCGACCGTTGACGCCTCCCCGCCGACCGTCGACCGCCTCCCCGCCGGCCGTCGACGACTGCCGGCCGTCGACGACTGCCGGCCGTCGACGACTGCCGACCGTTGACGCCTGTCGATCACTCGATCACTGTGCGTCACCGGATCGGGTGATGGTGATCGTCGACCGGTGCCGGTGACACTGGCCGGGTGGACCGTCCCGGTGTCGCCATCCTGCTGGTCGGAGTGGCGTTCGGCCTCTTCGCGGGCACCGCGTACGCGGTGGCCCGGCGGGCCTGGGTGGACTACCGCAAGACCAGGGCGAGCCTGCCCGGACTCCGCAGGACCGCGTGGACGGTGACCCGGATCGCTACCAGCCGTGGCGGCATCGTGCTGCTGATCTGCCTGGTCGCCGTCGGCTGGGCCGCAGCCGGCGGCGAACGCTGACCCTCGGTCACGCTCGGCGTGCGCGGCGGGCCAGCAGGCCGTGTCGGGGGATGGTCCGGATCGGCTCGGTGGCGGCGCCGGCCCGCCGGAGGATGTGGTTGGCGGCGAGCATCCCGGTCAGGGCGGCCCGCTCCAGCAGCGCGCTGGGCAGCTCGGTGCGGATCCCGTCGCCGGCCAGATAGAGCCGGTCCGCGTCGGTGAGCACCCCGGGCCGGTCGGCCGAGCAGCCCGGCCGGAACGCCGGGGCCCGCCGCTCGACCCGGCAGCGCAGGTCCCGCACCGGCAGGTCGGCGACCTCCGGCCAGAGCCCGGCCAACTCGGCCCACATCCGCCGGGCCAGCTCCGGCGCGGGCACGCCGTCCGGGCAGGCGTACGCGTGCAGTTCCACCACCGCGCCGCCGGTCCGGTCGGCCCAGTCGCGGGAACCCGCCTCCAGCCGGTGGTAGAGGGTCACCGAATCCAGGGTGGGTTGCCGGGACACCCCGCTGAACACCGCCCGGTCCGGGGCCACGTCGCCGGCCAGCCAGTACCGGGCGATCGCGTACGGCGGGCCGGCGCCGAGCCGGGCCGCCCGTCCGGCGAGTACGGGTGCCCGGGCGGCCAGCTCCGGCGAGCCGGCCAGCAGCGCGCTCAGGGCCGGCGGATCCACGGCGAGCACCAGGTTCCCGGCCCGGTGCCCCTCTCCGGTGCCGGTTTCCAGCCGCCAGCCGTCGCCGTCGGGCAGCACCGCCGCCACCGGCCGTCCGAGGAGGATCCGGGCACCGTGCCGGCGCAGGTGCGCGGCGAGCGGTTGCCAGATCGCCGACTCGTAGTCCCGGTCCGGTGCGTCGAAGCCGAGCCCCTCCGGGTTGCCGAGGAAATAGAAGTGGAAGTTCGCCACCAGCTCCGCCGCGGAGAGGTCGGCCTCGTGGTTGAAGAACGAGTGCGCGAAGACGTCGAAGAGCATCGCCCGGGCCCGGTCCGGCAACCGCAGCCCGTCGAGCAGCTCCTCGGCGGTGGTGTGGTCGAGTTCGGCGTACGTCTGTCGCGGGTGGTAGGCCAGCAGCGGCAGGGCGGCCCGGCCGTCCATCCGGCGCAGATCACGCAGGCGCAGGCTCGGACTGCGGGCGAGCAGCGCCAACAGGCTCCACGGTGGCCTCGCCGGCAGCCGGCCGAAGTCCTCGGCCGGCCAGTCGGCGTGCAGCACCGGATAACCGGGTACCGGCCGGAGCAGGGTGAGCGCCGGATCGATCCGGCGCAGGATCGCGCGCAGGTTGTGGTACTGCCGGAAGAAGGCGTGGAAGCCGTGGTCGACCGGCGCGACGGTGCCGTCGGTAAGCGTCTCGGGCCGGGTGTCGAGCCGGCCGCCGAGCCGGGGCCGCGCCTCCAGCACGGTGACCCGGACACCGCGCTCGGCGAGGACGACCGCCGCCGAGATCCCGGCGACACCGCCGCCGACCACCAGCGCGTCCGTGTCGCGCCGTACCCACCCCGACGAGGGTCGCATCAGGACTCTCCGGGTGGTGGGGCCGGGGGCCGGCAGGCCGGTGGGCGGTCGGAGCCGGGCCAGACGTACGGCACCTCCGGGACGTCGCCGAAGATCGGGCCGTAGTGCACCGGATCCTTGCGCAGCAGTGCCGAGCGGTGACTCAGGTGCAGCTCCTCCCGGCCGAGCCAGGGCGGCAGTTCACCGGCGGCGGCCAGCTCGTCCTGCCGGCGTACCCGGTCCAGGCCGCAACCGGCGGCGAGGTCGGCGACCAGGGTGCCGGCGCAGGTGTCGGCCCGGCCGGTCGAGACCCACTCGGCACAGATGTCCAGGCCGTACCGGACCAGCGCCTCCTCGTAACCGGCCCACATCTTCACGGCCGGGTGGTGGCGCCAGCCGTAGCCGGGACGGACCAGGCCGCGCAGCACCTGGATCGCCTCGACCCGCTGCTTGCCCAGCCGCAGCGGGTCCAGGCTCCGGGCGGTCCGCCCGAAGTCCGGGTACGGCAGGAAGGTCTGCACCCGGATGCACTACCCGTCACCGCGCGTTCCATTCATCGACACGCTGGGTGATTGTACTGTCTCGTCCGCTTCCCGGACGGCTCCCGCGTACTGATCACAGTGACTACCATCCGGGCATGGCGGATCTCTGGCGGACCCGGGCCCGGCGCGCGTTCGAGACCCGACTGCGGGACGGCCTGCGCACCAACGGAGATCACCGCCCGCACTACGTGGTCTGCGGCCAGGACGCCCTCGCCGTCCACCTCGTCACCGAGCTGCTCGGCAACGACCCGCAGGGCAGCGGCGTACGGGTGACCGTGATCGTGCCGTACCGCCGCCGGCCGGACGGGCCGGACATCCGCTCGATCCGGGGCGTCCGGGTGATCCAGTCGGACCGGCTCGACGAGGAGACCTTCAAGACGGCCGGCCTGGTCGGGGCGACCGGGCTGGCACTGCTGCACCAGGACGACGTGGGCAACATCCACGCGGCGCTCTGCGCCCAGGAGGTCGAGCCGGACCTCCGGGTGGTGCTGCGGATGTTCAACATGAGCCTCGGGCACGGGATCCGGCAGCTCTTCCCGAACAGCGCCGTACTCTCCGACGCCTCGATGGCCGCGCCCGCGTTCGTCGCGGCGGCGCTCGGCGAGGTCGCACCCTCGTACTTCCGGCACGGCGGTCGTACCCTCTTCGTCGCCCCCCGGGCCGAGGTGCGGCCGGAACAGGTGGTCTGCGGGCTGGCCGACACCCGGGACCCGAACCATCCGGTGGTGCTGCCCGGCGATCCGGCCGACGCCGACCTGGTCCTCGCCGAGGCGGTCGGCCAGGGCGGGCAGGTCGGCACCGAGCAGGCCACCCGGCGGCGGCTGCTGCGCACCCAGCGGTGGCGGCGGCGTCGGATCTCGGTGCTGCTCCGGGCGGTACGCTCGTTCGCCACCCGCAAGATCGGGATGGCCACCATCGCGGTGCTGGTCGTGGCGGTGGTGCTCGGCTTCCTGCTCTCCTTCGCCGAGCACACCAGCATCGGGGACGCGATCTACCTGACCATGGTGACCACGATCGTCGGTGCCGACCCGGACACCAACAAGGGCGCGGCGGCCCAGGTCCTCCAGGTGGTGCTGAACCTGGCCGGGCTGGCGCTGATCCCGCTGATCACCGCCGCCGTGGTGGACGGGATCGTCAAGGCCCGGCTGGCGCTGGACGCCGGGCTGCTGCCGAGCGAGCGCAGCGGGCACGTGGTGGTGGTCGGGCTGGGCAACGTCGGTACCCGGGTGATGTGGCAGCTGCACGACCTCGGCGTCGAGGTGGTCGCCATCGACAAGGATCCGGAGGCCCGGGGGGCGGCGGTCGCCCGGCGGCTGAACATCCCGCTGATCGTCGGCGACGCCGCCCGCGAGGAGACCCTGGACAACGCCTCGGTCGGTACCGCCCAGGCCCTGGTGGTGGTCTCCACCGACGACGTGACCAACCTCCAGGCGGCGCTGAACGCCCGGGCGCTCCGCGCCGACCTACAGGTGGTGCTGCGGCTCTTCGACGGCGACTTCGCGCAGCGGATCCAGAAAACGTTCCGGATCGGCGTGTCCCGCAGCGTCTCCTACCTGGCCGCGCCGTCGTTCTCGGCGGCCCTGCTCAACCGGGCGGTGATCGCGACCATCCCGGTGGCCCGGCACGCCCTGCTGGTCGCGGAGGTGCCGATCGCCTCTGGCGCGGCACTGGCCGGGCAGGAACTGCGGGTGGTCAGCCAGGCGGAGTGGGTCCGGGTGCTCGCGCTGACCGGCGCCGGCCAGCGGCGCGCCGAGTGGGCCCCGCCGCCGGGGCACCAACTCCGGCCCGGGGACGTGTTGACCGTGGTGGTCCGGCGGGCCGGGTTGAACCGGCTGCTCAGGGAGGCGAGTACCCCGCTTCCGCCGCCGTCGGAGTCCGGAGCGGGGTCGACCGGTCGGCCCGAACCGGCGGGCCGGTCGTCGTCGGATCCGAGCCGGCCCAGCCGGCGGACCGTACCCCGGCAGGCCGGCCGGTCGACGGCCCGGGACCGCACCGGCGAGCAGTCCGGCCAGCCGGGCCGGGCGGGTACCCGGAGCCAGCCGGGCCGGACGGCGCGGCGGAGCCAGCCGGTCCCACCACCGGCCCGCCGGCCCGATCCCCCGCACTGAGCCCGCTACGACTCCGACGGCGGTCGCCCGGCTGCGATCCTGGCGGTCAGCCGACCTCGATGCCGAGTACGGCCTGCTCGTCGGGGCGGTGCACCAGTTCGTCGGCGAGGAACGACTGCACGGCCGGGGCCAGCCCGACGTCCCGGCCGGCCCGCTCGGAGAGCCGCCAGCGGTGTTCGATGACCTGTGCGAAGAGTTCGGCCGGTTCGAGCTTCTTGCGCAGGTGCGCCGGCACGGCCCGGACCACCGGCTCGAAGACCTCGGTCAACCAGCGGTGCGCGGCCTGCTGCTCGTCGGTGAGGTCGCTCTCCGCCCGGTAGGTGTCCAGGTCGTTGAGGAGCCGCCGGGCCTGGTTCTCCTCGGCGTCCAGTCCGGTCAGCCGGAGCAGTCGGCGGCTGTGGTAGCCGGCGTCGACCACCTTTGGCCGGACCAGGTAGCGCCCGCCGTCCACCACGGACATCGCCACCTCGGCGACGTCGAAGCCGAGTTCGTTGAGCCGGCGGATCCGGCCCTCGATGTCGTGCCGGGCCTCCCGCTCGATCTGCTGCTCGTAGGTGATCTCGTGCCACAGTCGCTGGTAGCGCAGCACCACCTCCTCGCAGACCACCTCCGGGTCGATCGAGGGGTGCAGCAGCCCGGCGGCCTCCAGGTCCAGCGCCTCGCCGAAGATGTTGACCCGGGCGATCTCCAGGTCCTCCTCCCGCTGCCCGTTGGAGAGCCGGGTGTGCAGCGCGCCGGTCTCGGCGTCGACCAGATAGGCGGCGAAGGCGCCGGCGTCCCGCCGGAAGAGGGTGTTGGAGAGCGAGCAGTCGCCCCAGAAGAAGCCGGTCAGGTGCATCCGGACGATCAGCGCGGCCAGCGCGTCGAGCAACCGGTTCAGCGTCTCGGGGCGCAGCGTGTGCGAGAAGAGCGCCCGGTAGGGCAGGGAGAACTGGAGGTGCCGGGTGATCAGCACCGGGTCGAGCGGCTCGCCCCGCTCGTCGTGCCGGTCGGCGACGATCGCGACCGCCTCCACGGAGGGGAAATCGATCCGCTCCAACGCGCGGAGCAGGTCGTACTCCCGCTCGGCCACCCGTTCGCCGGTCTCCTTGACCGCGTAGACGGTGCCGGCGAGGCGGACGAACCGCACGATATGCCGGGAGATTCCCTGGGGTAGCGCCACCAACTGGTCGGCGGGCCACTCCTCCAGCGGAGTCGACCAGGGAAGGTCGAGCAGCGCCGGGTCGACGAGGGCCGAGGTGATCCGCACGGATATCAAGCATGCCGGTCCGAGCCGCCCAGCGCCGCCTCACGTGTGCAGGCACACACGCCGGCCGGACCCGCCGAACCGGCCGGCCGCCGTCCTGTGCCGGCTCCGCCCGGCCGCCCGGTAGCGTGGTCGGAATGCGGGAGACCACGACGGTACGCCGACCGCTGCGGCTGCGTCCCGTCCGTCCGGCCGGCTGGTGGCTCGACGGCGTACTGGTCGCGGCGGTGGTCGCGTTGACCGCCGCGCTCGCCGCCGGTGCGCTGCTCGGAATCGACCTGGCGGTACGGGACTGGGTCGACGCGCACCGGCCCGGCCCGGCGTACTGGGTGGCCCGGGTCTTCAACTCGCTGGGCCAGGGCGGCTGGTTCCTGATGCCGATCGCGTTCGGCCTGGCGGTGCTGGTCGGCTGGCGCACCCGGTCGGTCCGGCCGCTGCTGGTGCCGATCGGCGCGTTCGTGCTGACCTCGTTCACCATCGGCCCGATGAAGCTGTGGCTGGACCGGGGCTACCCGCACAACTTCGAGCTGGCGCACCCGGAGAAGCTGTTCAGCGACCCGGCGGGCGGCACGGCGTACCCGTCCGGGCACGTGGCGAACGCCGTCGTCTGGTACGCGGCGATCGCGCTGCTGCTCGCCGCGCTGCTGCGTACCCTCGGCCGGCCGGACGCCCCGCCCGGCCTGTACGCCGTGATCCGGCTGGCGCCCCCGGTCATCGTCTTCTGCACCACCACCTACCTCGGCTGGCACTGGATCACCGACTCGGTCGCCGGGCTGCTGCTCGGACTCTTCCTCGGCCGGCTGCTCGACCGGGTGCCGTGGGACGACGTACCGCTGCCGTCCCTGCCGGGCGGGGTGCACCGACGCGGAGTGTTCACCGACGACCTCTAGATTCGGCGTCGTGCAGGAACTGGAGCGCCGGCTCGGCGTACCCGATGCGGTGGTCATCGGCCTGGGGTCGATGCTCGGGGCCGGGGTCTTCGTGGTCTTCGCCCCGGCGACCGCCGCCGCCGGCAGCGGCTTCGGCCTGCTCGGCGCGCTGGCCGTCGCCGGCCTGGTCGCCTACTGCAACGCCACCAGCTCGGCCCGGCTCGCCGCCCGCTATCCGGAGTCCGGCGGCACCTACGTCTACGGCCGGGAGCGGCTCGGCCCGTTCCCCGGGTTTCTCGCCGGCTGGGGCTTCGTGGTGGGCAAGACCGCGAGCTGCGCGGCGATGGCGCTGACCATCGGGGCGTACCTGTGGCCGGGGCACGCCCGGCCGGTCGCGGTGGCCGCCGTGCTGGCGGTGACCGGGGTGAACCTGCGCGGGGTGCAGAAGACGGCCCGGGTCACCCGGTGGCTGGTGGCGGTGACGCTCGGCGTACTGGCCCTGGTGGCGCTGGTGGGGCTCCTCGGCGGGGAGTTCCGGCCGGTACGGCTCGGTGACGCCGTCGGCGGGCCGGCCGGGGCCGGGGTACTCACCGCCGCCGGGCTGCTCTTCTTCGCCTTCGCGGGATACGCCCGGATCGCCACCCTCGGCGAGGAGGTACGTGATCCGGAGCGGACCATCCCCCGGGCGGTACCGGTCGCGCTCGGGATGGTGCTGGTGATCTATCTGGGGCTGGCCGTGGTCGCGCTCTCGGTGCTCGGGCCGGCCCGGCTGGCGCACTCGGCCGCACCGCTCGCCGAGGTGGTGGACGCCGCCGGGCTCGCCGCGCTGGGCTGGCTGGTCCGGGCCGGCGCGACGGTGGCGGTGCTCGGCGTGTTGCTGGCACTGGTCGCCGGGGTCGGTCGGACCGGGCTGGCGATGGCCCGCCGCCGTGACCTGCCGGGTGCGCTGGCCGCCGTGCACCCGACGTACCGGGTGCCGCACCGGGCCGAACTCGCCGTCGCCGGGGTGGTGGTGCTGGTGGTGGCGCTCGGCGACGTCCGGCACGCGATCGGCTTCTCCAGTTGTACGGTGCTGGTCTATTACGCGATCACCAATGCCGCCGCGCTGACCCTGGGCCGGGACCCGGGCCGCAGGCTTCCGGTCCGGTTTCTCGCCGGGCTCGGGCTGGCCGGCTGCCTGCTGCTCGCGGTCACCCTGCCGGTCGGCAGCGTGCTGGCCGGCTTCGCCGTGCTCGCCGTCGGCGCGCTCGGCTACGCCGCCCGCCGGCTCGCCCGACACCCGGGCGGCGACAGCGGCGCGCGGTGAGCGGCCGGCGGGTCATACCCAGGTACGAGCGCGGCGCTGCTACCGCAGGGCGACGCGCATTCCACTGATCCCCTCCTATGGTCGAGCGCATGAAGAAGGCTCTCGCCGTGCTCGGAATCCTGTTCGGGCTCTATCTGATCGTCCGCGCGGTCGCCGAACCGTTCGTGATCGACATGACCGATCCGGCGACCTACCAGCGGGACTGGGGCGGGCCGAGCCTGGCCGGGGTGCTGCTGGTCCACTGTGGTCCCGGGGTCGTCTCCGCGGTGCTGCTCGGACTGGCCGCGCGTTCGTGGTGGCGGCGCCGGGCGGCGACCGGAGGCGGCCGGGACGGCGAGTGAGTCAGCGGCCGGGACGGCGAGTGAGTCAGCGGGCGGGACGGCGAGTGAGCCAGCGCCGGGACGGCCGTGTCGTGCGGGGCGGTGCCTAGACGAAGGCGCTGAGGCCCTCGTAATCCGCGACCGGGGCGGTGCCGACCGCCTCGTACTCGAGCAGCAGGAGGCCGGTCGCCGTCACCTCGGAGTGGACCAGTCGGAAGCCGACGGCCGCGCCCGGGTGGTCGAACAGCCGCCGTCCGGCGCCGGTGACGGTGGGGGCGATGACGAGCCGGAGCGTGTCGACGAGGCCGGCCGAGAGCAGGGTGCTGCCGAGCCGGGCGCTGCCGTGGAGCTGGAGTTCCCGTCCGGGGCGTGTCCTGAGTTCCCCGACGGTCTGGACCGGGTCGCCCCGGAGCACCGTCGTCGGGTGCCAGTCTCCCTCGGTGAGGGTGTTCGTGACGACGTACTTCGGCAGCGAGTTCATCCGTACGGTGAACGGGTCGGCCGGGTCGGTGATCCGCGGCCAGTCGCGGGCGAACGCCTGGTAGGTGCGCCGCCCGAGCAGCAGTCCGTCGGCGAGGTCCAGCCACTGCGAGGTACGCCGGACGAACGACCCGTCCATGTGCGGTACGAGCCAGCCGCCCCGGGTGAAGCCGCCGGTGGGGTCCTCGGTCGACGAGCCCGGTCCCTGGCTGACCCCGTCCAGGGTGACGAACTCGGTCAGAGCGATCTTCATCGAACCGCCTCGGCCTCGGCGAGTCCGGCGAGCTGTTTGGTCACCGATCCCCACCCATCGGCGAAGCCGAGTTCCTCGTGCCGGGCGCGGGCGGCGGGATCGCCGTGCCGGAGGAGGATCCGGTAGTCGGTGCCGTCCGGATGATCGCTCAGGGTGATCTCGGCGGTCATCGGGACCGGAGCCGGCTGCGTCGGTCGCCATCCGCTGTCGATCGCGTTCGTGAAGACGATCCGCTCCAGTTCGTCGACGACGAGGAAGCTCGCGTCCATGTGCGGGACGAACTCCACCCCGTCGTCGCTCATCCGGGTCACCAGTCCGCCGCCGGGCCGGACCTCCAGGCGGTCGACCCGACAGAGGGTCGGCGCCGGCAGCCACCACTTCGCGAAGCGGGACGGATCGGTCCAGGCGCGCCAGACGACGGCGCGGGGCGCGCGGATGACCCGCTCCAGGGTCAGGTCAAGGTCGGGGTTCATGGTCGTTCTCCTCCGGGTCGGTGACAAGCCGTTCGAGGCGGTCGGTCCGCTCCTCCCAGATCCGGCGCTGTTCGGCCAGCCAGTCGTCGAGGAGGGCGAGACGGTCGCGGTTGAGCACGCAGGTGCGTACCCGACCGGACTTGACGGTGCGGATCAGGCCGTTCGCCTCAAGCGTGCGTACGTGCTTCATGAACGAGGGAAGGGTCATCGGGAACTCGCGGGCGAGATCGCCGACGCTCGTCGCACCACGGCCGAGGCGTCGGATGACGTCGCGCCGAGTCGGGTCGGCCAGGGCGACGAAGACGCCGTCGAGCTCCGCCGAATACTGTGCCATGCGGCTAAGTATTGCGCGCCAGAACACTTAGCGCAAGGGCAAAGTGTTCGCGGTCGGTCGGCCGGTCGGGTCGCTCGGCCGGTCAGCCGCTCGGTCGCTCGGTCGCTCGGTCGCTACCGGGTGGTGGTGATCCCGCCGCCGCAGGGCGCGCCGGCCTCGATCGCGGCGGTCACCCGGTACGCCGAGATGAAGGCGCCGATCGCCGGGTCGTCCGCCTCCTCGACGGCGAGCTGGTAACCCCAGGCCTGGAGCGAGATCGGTGCCGACTGCCCCGGGTACGGGCTAATCATCATGTGCGACAGCCCGCGTACCCGATCCTGCAGCTTGCCCAACTCGGACGGCGGCAGGCCGGGCCGGTACGTGATCCACACCGCGCCGTGTTCCAGGCTGTGCACGGCATTGCCGTCCTCGATCGGCGCTAGGTAGATGTCGCCGTTGCAGTTCTGCCACCGCTGGAAGTGCGGCCCGCCGGCCGGCGGGGTCATCGGATAGCTCACCGGCTCCTGGACGTGGTCCGTCGAGAGCGCACCCGGGTTCGTCTGCCGATAGTTGATCACCCCGGAGAGGTCCCCGGCGCTCGCGTCGTCGCGCTGCTGGTACCAAAGGAAGCCGGCCACCCCGCAGACGAGCAGCAGGAGCAACGCCACCCCACCGGCCACGATCCCGATGATCAGCCCGGTACGCGATCCCGACTTCGCGGGCGGCACCGGCTGGCCGTCCTGGTACGGATACCCGGGCTGGCCGCCCTGGTGCGGATAGCCCGGCTGTCCGTAGCCGGGTGGCTCGCCGTACCCGGGTTGGGGTGCGGGATAGCCCTGTTGCGGGACCGGCGGCATCCCGTGACCCGGGGGAGCACCGGTGGCCGGTGGTCCATAGCCGGGCTGTGGCTGCTGCGGCGGGGGTCCATAGCCGGGTTGCTGCGGCGGCCCGTACCCGGGCTGTGCGGGTGGCGGTGGTGCCGGATATCCGGGCTGCTGCGGAACCGGCGGCGGTGCGTACCCGGGCTGCGGGGGCAGCGGTCCCGGCGGCGTACTGGGTTGCTGCGGCTGCGGCGGTTCCGGGTTGCCCATGTCTGTCTACGCCTCCCGGCCAGGGGTGTGGGACCCGATCGTACCGAGACGGACGCGGAACAGTGTCGGTGGTGGACTGGCCGCACGGCGCGCGTCCGATAGTGTTCGTGTTATTCCGCTCAGTCATCTGGAGTGATCGAGGCGCGATGAGTGTCGGCGAGGCCAAAGCGAGGCTCCGGCAGGGCGTCACGTCGGCAGGCGCAGCCAGGAAGATCATTGAGGGGATCGTGCCTGAGACTGCGGACACCATTCAGTTGGCGCGGCACACCGTCCATGACAGTAGGCACCTCGAGGTCACGAAAGGGCTGGAAACCCTGAAGGCGGCTGTCGATGAGTTGGAGTTGGTGCTGCGCCGCCTCGATGCCAGCGTCAAGGCCGCTGACGAGTATCGGGAGACACTGGGATGAGCAGTGTCCGTGAGGTCGTCGCCCAATTGCTGACGGTGGTTGAACGCCTGGATAGGGCGGCTGTGGGCGTGACCCGTGCCCAGGCCGAAGCTGAGCAGGCGCAGAGATCGTTTGCCGAAGTCGGACGCGGTACCAACCATCGGGCGATCCGAACCGGGGTGGCCGCAAGTAGCGAGGCTACGGCCAAGTCCGGCAAGGTGGCCCGTCTCCTGGCCGAGGCTGCAAGCCACTTCGCGGCCTACGCCAACCAGATAGCCCCTGGCTCTGTCTCCTCAAGGGACAAGGCCACCGAGTCGACTCCGCCAGGCGACCAGATCGTGAACGAGGCTGCCAGCGGAAGGGACGGCTTCCGCAGGTTCGCGAAGAGGGTCGCGGACAAGGCCGACTCGGTGGGAGAAACCGGTAAGAAGGTGGCTGACATCCTCGCTGAAGCGAGACCTGCGGGCACCGCGTCGACGACCCAACAGTTGCCTCCGACACCCAGGAATCCGACCGCCGCAGGAACCCCGGGCGATGCTGCTCACGCCATAGTTGTCACGGCCGCTGCCGTGGTCGCAGTTGCTCTGAAGGCTGCAAGCTTGCGAAAGCAGAGGAAGGAACAGACGCGTGACTGACCGGACCGCCTACCTTGAACTCATTCGAGAGCTGGCCAAGGGTGACGCGGAGGCGTACCGCCAGCGTTGCGAGCAGCTGGATGAGAAGGGTTGGGATGAGCTGGGGCTCGTAGTCGGTGCTGCGTTCTTTCTCGCGGCCCAGCAGCGTCAGATGACGTTTCCGGATGAGACAAGCATCATTCGGTTTGTTGCCGAGGCGCGGGGCGAGATGGCGGGTACGAGATTTGATCTCGACCCGAAGGTTGCGGAGAAGCTCATCGCGGCCACGACGACCGGGGACACCAGTGAGCTGGACGATCTTGACCCCAACCTCATCATCGAGTCGGAGCTGCTACTTCTCTGGCGCCTGCTCAGGCCACTCTCGGATGACGAAATGTCGCGTTTCCTCGCCGAGGTCGACTCGCTCGCGGAGCAGTGGGCTGTGGAGGAGTAGCCCGAGTCACCAGAGAGCGCTGATCTGGCTCATTGCTGATCGAGACCTTTGACGAAGACGCCACGGCCCGGCGCCCCAACGACAACTCCACGATCGCGCAGGAGGGCGACTGCCCGGGCGGCGGTCGAGAACGACACCGAGTAGAGGTCAGCGAGCTGTGTGTACGACGGCAGCTTGGTTCCGGGTTCGTACTCACCAGACTTGATGCGGGCGGTGATGTCGGCGGCGATGTCGGCGTAACTGAGCGGGATCGCGGGCATTGGTGGTCCTCCCGGGTTGGCAATCTCATCTGATCACGCTCATCAGCGCCACCTCAAGAACTTGGTTGACCTATGTCACTAGGTGGAATAGCATGACTGCGAGCCACCCGGGTTGGCACCAGGGAAGGCTCGCCCTCCGGGTGTACGCCCGGGACGTGTTGGGGTGGCCACGGCGCCACCGAGCGGTGACCGAAGATCCGACCTGGTGGTTCGGGCTGCCCCGGCACGCCAAATACACCTCGTGGAAGGGGCCCAGATGACAGTGATGGAAGTGGCAGGCACGCCCGTGACCGATCAGCAGCTCGACCCCAACCTCGTCATCGAGGTGGAGATGCTGCTGCTCTGGAGTCTGCTCCGACCGTTGTCGGACGACGAGATGTCGCCGTTTCTGGCCGATGTCAACTCGCTCTCCCAGCATTGGGTTGCCGACGCACCTGCCGGAGGTGTGCGGTGACGGTCCCGGAACCGAGGACGGCGGACACGACCTCTCCGCACGTACCGGTGGATACCCCCGAGGCGAGTGCGGTGTGGGCGGCCGAGCAGGTCGCGGGTGAGCTGCGGGAGGCGTACCTGACCGTTGCGGCGGCGGCCGCGCTGCTGGAGCGGACCGGGGCCGGCTCGGCGCACCCGGAGCTGCGGCAGGCCCGCCGCTGCGCAGAGGACGCCCTCGACCTGGCCAACTACGCGGAGCAACTGCTCGGCGGCGGGATCCGGCGGGTGTACGAACGCTTCGGCTGGGACGAGGTGACCAGTATCGGGCAGGTCGCCGGGATGCTGACCGTGTCCCAGACCAGGTTCGCCGAGGTGGCCGAGCGGATCGCCGGGCTGCCTGACCGGCTGCGCGGCGCCGGGCAGCGGCTCCGGGACGCGGGCGACCCCGCCTACTCCACCGACGTCGTGACCGAGCAGTGGTCGCAGGCCGCCGAGCAGCTCGGCTCGATGACGGCCAGCCTGACCGAGGCGGCCGGCGCGCTGGCCTCGTACACCGATCGGCTGACCGGCGCGACCAGCTAGAGCCTCTCTCGGACGCTGTGGGGCACGGCGGCCGGGAGTGGGAAAGGGCCCGGGGCGGATGCCGGGCTCCGGCCGCCGGCTGTCCGGACAGCCGGCGACCGACCCCGTCCGCCTCGGCGCCGCCCGCCACCTCTCCGAGGGGATCGACGTGCGACACGAGAAGGTACCGGCAGCAGCCCGAGGGACCGCGACGAGCCGTCCGGCCGAGCAGCCTGTCCAGGTCCGCGCGGCTGTGTTCCGTTCGCGGTGGCGCGGCCTCGATCCGGATCAGGTGTACGCCTACCTGCGCCACCTCGCCGACGAACTGGAGGACTTGCGGCGGGCCGAGAGCGCCGCCCGCGCCGAGGCGGAGCTAATCCGGCAGGGGCTGCGACATTGCCAGTCCCGGCACGTCCGATGCTGGTTCGTCGACCCGGCCTGGCGTACGCCGAACCAGGGGCCGTGGTGAGCGCGACCGGGCTCGGTCCGTTGATGCTCAACGATGTTGTCCAAGATCTATGGGCTTGGTACAGTCATCGTCCGATCGCTCAGCGTAGCTACGTCAACCGGGGGTTTCATGCGTGCTCGGCGTGCCCGCCTTCGCTCCACCACCTGCGGTTGGCGGCTTCCGGCGCTGCCGACCGTCGCCGTCGTCCTGACCGCCGGGATGGTCCTGGCCCCCGCCGGTCCGGCTGCCGCATCGCCGGTGCAGGACGGCTCCGAACCGCAGTCGGATCAGGTGTCGCGCCCCGCGGCCGGCCGCAACGCGCCGCCGAACGTGCTGGCGGAGCGCACCTCGGACGGCAAGCCGTGCGCCACCGGAGACGCCCGGCCGTACGTGCTGACCACGACCCCGTTCCTGGCCGGCCGGCAGTCCGATCCGGACACCGGGCAGCAGTCGTTGACCACCTGGTTCCACTGGTGGGCGGTTGGCGACGCTCGGAACGACGTCGACAAGGTCTCGCAGAGTTCCGGCAACCCGTCAGCGGTGGCGAAGGCGATCCCGTCCGGCAGCCTGGTCGACGGTGGCACGTACGCGTGGCAGGCCCGTACGTACGACGGCGCCCGGTACGGCGCCTGGTCCGGCGTCTGCGAGTTCACCGTCGACGCCACCCCGCCGCCGATGCCCGGCAACGTGACCTCGACCGACTACCCGGACGACGGTGCCCCGCACGGCGCGGTCGGCTGGCCCGGGGTGTTCGAGATCGCGCCGCCCGAGGTGGATCCGCAGGAGGTCGAGGTGTACGCCTGGACCTTCGACTCGGGGACGCTGCCGACGACCGCTGCCACGATCCCGGCCCGGTCGACCGACCACGGGGCCACCTTGACGGTCTCCCCGCCCCGCGACGGGATCAACATGCTCCGGGTGTGGTCGAAGGACCGCGCCGGCCGGTTCTCGACCCAGGCGCGGATCTACACATTCTCGGTGCGGGCGCCGTGGGGGCCGGCCGGGCACTGGACGTTCGAGGAGACCGGCGGCGACGCCGTCGACGTGAGCGGGCACGGCAACACGGCCGCCCTCGACGCTGCCGCGACCCGGGTGCCGGGACGCTCGGGCGTCGGCACGGCACTGGCGCTGGACGGCAGCGCGGCCGGCACGGTGAGCGGGCCGGTGACGCTGACCCGCCCGGGTGAGAGCACGACGGTACCGGTCCGGACGGATGCGGACTTCACGGTGGCCGCCTGGGCCAGGATCACCTCGCCGGCCGGCCCCGCCGAGCAGGTCGTACTGGCCGGGAACGGCACCCGCACCTTCGGGTACTCGTTGGGCTATGCGGGCGGCGTCGAGCGGTGGCGGTTCTCCATGACCGGTACCGACGCGGACGACCCGGCGGTGTACTCGGTGACCTCCGACGCTGCCGCCGTACCGGGGAAGTGGACGCATCTGGCCGGGGTCTACGAGGCGGCGACCCGGACGCTGACCCTGTACGTCGACGGGGTCGCGCAGAGCACGACCGTCGTGTTGGCGGGTGGATTCGGCACCACTACCGACACCACGATCGGCAAGCGCCGGTGGAACGGTACCGACCAGGGGTTCTTCACCGGTGCGGTGGACGACGTACGGCTCTACGACTACCTCGAGAACCCGGCGAAGCTCGCCGCGCTGGCCGTACCGCTGCCACCGGCGATCACCTTCCCCAACGGAACCGTCGCCGATGCCGGCGGCCAGTTGACCGTGGTGTTCGATGCCCGTGGCGACACCAACGTGACGACGTTCCGGTACAGCGTCGGCGACGCCGGGCTGGGCACCGAGGTTCCGGCAACGGAGCCGGGTGGCACGGCGACTGTGACATTCGACGTCGGCAGCCTGCACGGCGACCGGCCGGTGCACGCGGTCGCGGTCGACGGCGGCAACCGCGTCAGCGGCCTGGCGCTCGGGACGTTCACCGTGACCGGGCAGCCCCAGGTCACCGGCACCGTGATCGACATCGAGACGTTCAATCCGGTCGCGGGGGCGATCGTACGGATGGAGCCGGGCGGCTTCGAGTCGACCACCGGCCCCGACGGCGCCTACTCCTTCACCGGCTTCCCGGCCGGCACCTACACCCTGTCGACCAGTCACGAGGGGCGCTGCGCCAGCGTGACGATCGAGATCTCCCCGGCAGGGACGTACTGGGACCTCTATCTGTTGCCGTGCCCTGGGACCCGAAGGGGTACCCGGTGACGTCGACGGATTAGCGCGTCGGCGCGGTGGGAGGGGCGACTGCCCCTCCCACGGGACGCGCCACCTGGGGGCCGTTGGAAGGAGCCTCGATCACGGGGTTAGCGCGTGATGGAACACGTTCCGGGGGTCCCACCGCCGCTTCGCCGCGCGTAGCCTCGCCGCGTTGTCGCCGTAGTACAGCGTCGACCAGGGCAGGCCCGACCTATTCCACTGTGGATCGGCGAGGTCGGTGTCCGGGTATCCGATATACGCGCCGCCGTCGACCGGTACGCCGCCGGTGTCGGCGTACATGTCGCGGTAGAACTCGCGGATCCAGGCCAGGTGCCGGGCGTCGTCGGCCGGTTCCGCCCACGCCGACAGGTAGAAGAGTTTGAGCATGGCGTCGCGATGCGCGGTGGCGGTGGCGTCCGGTGCCACCGCGTTGACCCTGCCCCCGTACGAATTGAGGCTCACCGCGCCACTGACGAGGCTGAGGTCGTCCATTGTCAGATGGCGGTACGCAACGGCGATCTGCCGGTCGGTGAACGGGCGACGCAGGTATCCCGACTTCACCTTCAACCGCCACCCGAACGTCTCTTCCGAGCCCTTGAGTGCGGCCGCGAGCCAGGGCCCCCGCTCCGAGGGTACGAGAGCTGGGTGCGCCCACTCCGTCGCCGAGCGCCGCGACGTGCTCGTCGAGTACCCGCTCCGCGTCGGCGCCCGAGACCTGCCCGATCAGCATGATCATGCCCTGCTGGCGGCGGAACAACAGAAACTCGGTGTAGAGGTCCGGGTACCGGTCGCCGTACCGCTCGAACCAGCGTCCGTGGTTCTGCACGAGCCGCGTGAAGGCCGGCTCGTGCAGCCCCTCCCACGACCACTGGAGCGTGAACGTCAACACCTCGGCGGCCGGCTCCGGCAGATCCCGGAACCAGTACCGGGTCACCACGCCGAACGAGCCTCCCCCGCCCCCGGTGTGCGCCCACCACAGGTCTCGGTTGGGATCCGTAGGCTCCCGCGTCGCTACCACGCTGCGGGCGTTACCGGCGCCGTCGACGACCACCACCTCCACCGCGTACAGGTGGTCGACCGCCAGGCCATGCCGGCGACACAGCGGGCCGTACCCTCCGGCGGCCACGTGCCCGCCGACACCGACCTCGGGGCACCAGCCGACGGGGATGGTCACGCCCCAGCCCAGGAAGAGCCGCCGGTACGCCTCGCCCAGGGTCGCGCCGGCCTCCACTGCGAACGCCCGGCGCGCGGGATCGTAGGAGACTGCGGTCATAGCGCTCATGTCGATGACCATCCGCACGGCTGGGTCGTCGACGAAGTTCTCGAAGCAGTGCCCGCCGCTACGTACCGCGACGCGCTTGCCGGCGCGTACCGCGTCGTTCACCGCGCGCACCACGTCCTCCGTCGAGCCGACCAGGCGTATATGGTCGGGTGAGCCGAGGAACCGCTCGTTGTAACCGCGCCCGGCCAGGTACGCGTACCGCGGGTCGGTCGGCCCGACATGGCCCATCGGACCGCCGATGGCAGCATCGGTGGTCGGCGCCGTGACCGCTGCGGTGGAGGCCACCGCGCCGGTTGCCGCCGTACCCGCCGCCAGCGCACCTGCCGTCATCGCGGCGCCACGGAGCACGCTCCGTCGGCTGTGGACGTTCGGACCCCCCCCTTTTTTGTTGTCGACCTTTTCGACCGTATGAGGGGCCATGCGACAGCGACATCCCGCTGCCGGGAAGGGCGAGGGTGGCGGTACCCCTACCGTCGCCCAATGTGGATACCGCACCGGTCGGACGGGACTGTCAGGCTCCGGGATCGGAACTAGACTGCCCGGGAACTCGGGGCCGAGCGGCTGTCCCCATCCCTCCAGGTCGGCCGCTTCGCCTCGACGGTCACGACTTACCCCCGATAGACGAAGGGTCGTCGAGGCAGATGCGTACGCTCGAGCCGGAACCCCCCATCCGACCCCCGTCCCGCCGGAGCTGACGATCCGGCCGCCCCGGTGCCGGACCTCCTCGGCCAGCAGATCGTCCCGGGCGAGGCGGCGATGCTGGCTCCGGTGGAACCGCCCCTCGCCGGCCCGTAGCGGCAGTGGGCTCCCCGGCAGATGCCGGTCCCGGACATCGAGGCGGTACGCCGGGCCGGCCGCGCGGTAGCCGACGGAGCCGCGCAGACCGCCGCCTCGGTGGCGTCCGGAGCGGCCCGGACGGCGCGTACCGCCGCCTATCAGGGCACCCGGCCGATCGTGAACTTCGGCGCCGGGATCGGCTACTTCTTCCGGGGCGCCGGGCGGTTCCTCGGCAGCCCGGCACTCTGGCCCTACGCGGTGGCGCCGCTCGTGCTGCTGCCGCTGGTGATGCTCGGTCTCGCGCACACCGTCGAGGCCGCTGCCGCCGCCGTGGTCGGTTGGCTCACCTCGTTCGCCGATGGTCTTCGTCGGGGCGGTGCTGCTGCACCGACGGATGTGCCGGGTCGACGGGGCGGCGCTCGCTCCGGTCGCGCCGGTACCGGGGCCGGGGCCGTCGCCGGAGTGGGATTGACCCGCCCTTCCGCCCGGATAGCCTTCCCCGGGGGGAAGTGAGACGGCTCCACTCCGGACGGACCGCCCGGCCCACGCCACTGGCCGGGTACCCGCGGGCTGACGGCCGGATTCTGTCGGTGCCGGCGGCTACCGTCTCGTCCGTCGCCACCGCTGGTGTTCCTGCCGGCGGCTGTCACCCCCCACCCCGGAGGCGCAGACCCCCATGGCACAGGAAACGACCTACCTCGAACTGTCCGAAGCGGACGGTGGCTCGCACAAGTTTTACGAGGTGACCGTCGACGGCCCGGAGCTGACCATTCGCTACGGCCGGATCGGCGACTCGGGCCAGGTGAAGCGGAACGTCTTCACCAATGTGGACAGAGCCCGGAAGGAAGCGGCCAAGAAAATCGGCGAGAAGGTGCGCAAGGGCTACGCACCGGCCGTGCCCGGGGTGCGGCAGAAGCGCGCGGTCTCCCGGCGGCAGATCGTCAGCACCCGCTCCACCGCCCGCCGGGCACCGGTGCTCTGGCGCTACGAATCGGGCGCCCCGGCGTTCGGCATCTTCGTCGACCGGCAGGGCTGCATGGTCGGCAACGAGTACGGCGTGATCACCACGCTCAGCCACGACGCCGAGGTGGTGCAGCAGTACCGGCTGCCCGACGGGGTCAAGTGCATCGTCGCCGACGACGACTGGCGCTACGCCGGCTGCGACGACGGCAACGTCTACGACATCTCCGGTAAGGTGCCCCGGCTGGCCTACCGGATCGCGCCGGACATCGACATCTACTGGCTCGACATCCACGACGGTGTGCTCGGGGTCTCCGACTCCGGCGGCGGGGTCGCGGCGATCGACCACGAGGACGAGTTCATCTGGCGTCGTCAGGGCCACGGCCGGGCCGGCTGGATGGTGCGCTGTGACGCGGACGCCATCTACCACGGCGCCTCGAAGGGAGTGACCAGCTACGACTGGCGTACCGGGCAGCCGCAGTGGCACCGGCCGACCAGCGCGGTGCTGTTCGGCTGGCAGGAGCCGGGCGCGGTCTACGCCGGTACGGTGGCCAACCAGGTGACCCGGCTGAGCAAGCAGGGCCAGTCGGAGCGGATCTACCGGTGCGACGCCCCGATCTACTCCTGCGCCACCGCCCCCGGCGGCGAGTACGTCTTCGCCGGGGACAGCTCGTCCTCGGTCTACTGCTTCGATGCCGCCGGCAACCGGCTCTGGAAGCTCGGCACCGGATGCGGCTCGGCCTACTCCATGCAATACCACGAGCAGCGGCTCTACATCGTCACCACCACCGGCGCGCTGGCCTGCATCGACGCCAGCGAGCCGGCGATCCGCGCGGCCGAGCAGGGCAGTGTGCCGGACGTGCTGGACGTGAAGGCGCCGCCCCGGCTGCCGACGGTGGTGCCATCCACCACGGTCGAGATCACCCACGACCCGGGCGACGGCGTGCTGGTGGAGTGCGTCGAGGACGGCGGCCGGCTGCGGATCCGGGTGCTCTCCGACGGGTACCGCCGGGACTGGCTGGTGCAGTTCCCCAAGGGCATTCGCGAGCCGAGGGCCCGCTACCTGGTCAGCGAGGTGCGCGAGGCGGGGCGGGGCGGCTTCTACCGGGCGTACGGCGACATCCGCCGGCTCGTCTGACCCCGGCGGGTTGCGGCCGCGGTGAGTGCGAGTGCCACCGCGGCCGTGCCGACCGCGCACCACAGGATCGCGGTGAAGGTGTGCGGCGCCAGCCACTCGGTGACCACGAGCAGGCCGACCGCCGCCGCCCACAGCGGTGCCGACGGCCACTTGGCGCCCGCCGCCACCTGGGCGTTGACCAGCACGAAGACCAGCGCGTAGAGGGCGCCGGTGGCGGCGAAGACCGGCGCGTAGCGGCCGAGGTCGACGTAGTCGGCGCCACCCGCCAGGCGGAACGCGAGCCCACCGGCGAGCGCCGACGCCCCCACCAGTGACGCGCCGCAGCCGGTCACCAGCCCGAGGGCGATCATGAGGGCCCGCCGGTTGCCCCGCGCCAGGCGTGGAAGCGCCAGCACCGTGACCACCTGCGGCGCCCACAGCGCGCCCTTGGTGAGGACCGTGCCGACCGCGTAGGCGCCCGAGGCGTCCGCGGGTAGCAGATGGCGGGCCAGGAGCAGGTCGGCGTAGGAGACGACGAGCATCGCGAGCGTCGCCGAGCAGGCGGTGACGACCTGGCGGGTGGCGATGCCGGTGCCGCCGGACGCGTCGGCCCGCGACCGGGCCAGTCGGGCCAGGATCGGCGGGATCAGCAACGCGACGGCCGTACCCGCCAGGACCGAACCGATCAGGCCGGCGCCGATCAGCAGGCCGGCGACCAGGCCCCCGTACCGGCAGACGGCCAACACCGCCATGCCGGCCGCCAGGCGCAGGAAGCGCTCGTCGCCCTGTAGCTCGCCCAGCCACCTGCCGGCCACCACCACGGCGCCGGTGTAGCCGGCGAGCAGCGGCGACACGACCGGCGGAAGGTCCAGCAGCGCACTCGCCACCGGCGTGAGGACCAGCACGACGCCGGCACAGACGGCTGCGGTCAGCCAGCCGATCCGGCCGCTCGCCGCGCCCGGCGTACGGGCCCGGTGGATCGCGACCGCGATCTGCAGCCCCGTTCCGGGTACGCCGGCGATCGCCGCGATCGCGAGGACGGTGGCCAGCGCGCCCAGGTCGCCGGGGCCGAGATGTCGGGCGCCCAGGACGGGTACCAGATAGCCGAGGCCGCTGGTCAGCGCACCTGCCATCGCCACCGCGACCCCGGAGACGCCGACGCGCCGCGGGGCGGAGGTCGTCACGGTCATGGCCTCAACTGTCCGGGAGATGGGTCGCTTGGTGGCCCCGCGCCAGGGCCGGCGGGTCCGGCCCGCTCTAGAGGCGGCCGTCGTGCACGGCCCGGGTAACCCACGGGATCACCTCGTCGAGCATGGCGTCGAGGCCGGTCGTCGCGGTGAAGCCGAGCACCTCGCGGGCCTTGGCGACGTCCGGCACCCGCCTGAGCACGTCGTGCGCGAACGGCTCGTCGCTGACGTACCGGAACGGCACGTCCGGGCCCTTGATCTTGCGCCAGATCAGCTCGGCCAGCTCCAGCACCGTCGTCGACTCGGCGGTCGAGAGGTTGAAGTCCTCGTTGTACGCCGCCTCGTGCTCCATCGCCACCGCGATCCCGCGCGCCAGGTCGCCGCCGTAGGTGTAGTGGCGCACCTGCTCGCCGCTGCCGAGGATGCGCAGCGGGTCCTGCCCCTTGACGACCTTCTGCACCAGGTCGGGGACCACGTGCGACATCGCCAGCTTGACGTTGCCGGAGAGCACCTCCGCCTCGCCGAGCGCCCGTCCCTCGCCGACGCCGACGCAGTTGAACGGCCGCACGATCGTGTACGGCAGTCGGTACTGGTCCCAGGCCGCCCTCGCGTAGTACTCGACCGCCAACTTCTGGAAGCCGTACGACGACAGTGGCGGCGGGACCTGCCGCTCGTCGCCCTCCCGGCTGGGCCAACGGTCGGTCGACTCGTACACCATCGACGACGAGAGATAGGTGACCTTGCGCAGCCGGCCGGCGCGGTGCGCCGCGATCGCCGCGTCACAGGACGCCGCCATGATCCGCTCGTTGGTGGCGAGGAGGTCGTAGGCGTACGTGTGGAAGTAGGAGATTCCGCCGATCATGGCGGCGCCGGCGACGAAGTGGTCGCAGCCGGCGAGCAGGTCGGCGAGGAGCGTGGCGTCGCGGGCGTCGCCCTCGACGAACCGGAAGCGGGGATGGTCGTCGTAGCTGTGCGCCACCGGACCGTACTTCGAGTGGTTGTCGAGCCCGACCACGTCGTGCCCGCGGCCGAGCAGTTCCTCGACCAGGTAGCCGCCGATGAAGCCGGCCGAGCCGGTGACCAGCACCGTCGCCATCCGTATCTCCTCTACCGCGCCACGTCGTCGGTCACCACGTCGTCGGTCACCACGTCGTCGGAGCCCACGCCGTCGGTCGCGGTGTCCGGCGCAGACGCGGGCGTGGGCGCGGGGGAGGCTGGGCGCCGCGCCTCCCACCGCGCGGCGAGCTGCTGCGCGGTCAGCCGCCGACCGAACGCGAAAAAGTACCAGCGCAGATAGCTGGGCAGGAACCGCCCCAGGTCGAAGTGCGACTCGCCGAGCTGCCGATCCAGCCAGATCGTCGGGATCTCGGCGACCGGGCGGCGCAGCCGGGTCGCCTTCGCGGTCAGCTCGATGCCGATCTCGAACCCGGTCCGGGCCTCGATGCCGACCTCCCGGACGAAGTCGGTGTCGTACGCCTTGAAGCTGTTGGTCGCGTCGCGGGTGCCGACCCGCGCCAGCAGCCACAGGCTGCGCCCGGCCCACCGGGAGGCCATCCGCTTGAGCCGTGGCCCGCCGACCTGCTGCCCACCGGGCATGTAGCGGGACGCGGCGGCGACCACCACCCCACGGTCGACGAGCCGGGCCAGCTCGTCGATCTGCCGTGGGTCGTCGCAGCCGTCGGCCATCGTCACCACGGCGACCGGCGCCCGCGCCGCGTCGATGCCGAACCGGATCGCGTTCGCCGGCCCGGACCCGTACGTGTTGAGCACCGGGCGGACCCGTGGATCGCGGCGAGCGACCTCCAGCGCGTACGGGACGGTGGTGTCCTCCGGCATGTCGTGCACGATGAGCACCTCGGCCGGCAGCAACACCTCGCGCAGGATGCGATCGAGGCAGCGGACGACGCCCGCGCCCTCGTTGTAGACCGGGATGACCACCGTGACCTGGGGCTTCACACCAGTACGCCCTGCCCGGTCAGGCCCCACATGTCAATGAGCGGCTTGTCGGTGTCGAGGTCGGCGTAGTCGGCGTGCGGCGCGGCGATCACCAGCAGGTCGGCGCGCCGGAGCACCTCGTCGAGGGGGAGGAGCCGGTCGTCGACCACGTACGGGTCGGTGCACAGGGTCTGCGCCGCCTTGAGCGTCAGAATCTTGCGCAGCTTGTAGGCCAGGCTGCTGCGGGTGTCGTCGCTGCCGCCCTTGAACGCCATGCCCAGGATGCCGACGGTCATCGTGGCGAGGTCGAACCGGTCCTCCAGCCGGGAGACCAGGTACAGCGGCAGGCCCTCGTTGATCAGCATCGCGGAGTGGCCGAGGACGAAGTTGTTCCGGTTGAACGCCGCCAGCTGCATGGTGTCCTTGAGCAGGCACGGTCCGGCGGCGAAGCCGGGCATCGGCAGGTCGGCCGCCCGGGGGTAGTCGAACGCGACCGCGTGCCGGATGCGGGCGAAGTCGAGCCCGAAGTCGTTGGCCATCATCCAGAACTGGTTGGCGGTGGCGAACTTGACGTACCGCCAGGTGTTGGTGAACAGCTTCGCGAGTTCGGCCTCCTCCGGCTCCAGCGCGACGATCGAGTCGGTGAGCCGGCGGAAGAGCAGCTCGGCCCGTTCTCTGGCCTTCGCCGTCCGCGCCGCGACGATCTGCGGCAGGGTGAAGAGCTCGGTCATCGCCCGGCCCTCGGCGATCCGCTCCGGGCAGAACGCCACGTCGACCGCGAGGCCCCGGCTCGCCAGCAGCTTCTCGGTCAGCGCCGTCACGCCCGGGTAGACCGTGCTGCGCAGGATCACCAGTTGCCCGTCGTGCAGGTGCTCGATACAGCGTTCCAGAGCCCGGGGCACCGCGCCGAGGTCGGGGTTGAGGTGTTCGTCCACCGGGGTGCCGACGACCACGACCAGGGTGTCGGCCAGGCCGACGCTCGGCGCCGCGGTGCTCGCGCGCAACCGGCCGGCGGCCAGCGCCTCGGTCAACAGCTCTGCGGCGCCCGCCTCGGCGAAGGGCAGCGCGCCGGAGTTGACCCGGTCGACCGCGGCGGCGTCGATGTCGTACAGCACGACGCTCAGGCCGCGCGAGGCCAGCGCGATGCCGAGCGGCAGGCCGACCCGCCCGCAGCCGCCCACGACGCAGACGTCGACCGCCGCACCGTCCGCCTCTGTCATCGCCGCACCTTTCCGCCGGCCCGGCGCGGAAATCGTCCGCTGGTCAGTGCAGGTTACTGGTGAGGAAACCTCGGGTCTACCCACCCGTAGGAAAGGGTCTAAGGTTCCACACCATGGCCAGCACGCTGTCCACGGAACTGAGTTCGCGGTTAGCCGGCAGGCTCCCGGCCCGTGCCGTCGGCGCCACCGTTCGGCTCGCCTATCCCCGGGTCGAACCAGAACTCGCCCGGCTCTCCTCCTACCTGCCGCGCGGCGGCACCGCCGTGGACGTCGGCGCCTGGTACGGGCCGTGGACGCGGGGGCTGCGGCGGCTGGCCGACCGGGTCGTGGCGGTGGAGCCGGCCGCCGAACTGGCCCGGTCGGTGGCCGCCGCCTACCCGGACGTACGGGTCGTCGAGGCGGTCGCCTCCGACCGGTCCGGCACGGCGGAGCTGTTCGTTCCCGCCGGTGGTCCCGGCATCGGCACCTCGTCCGTGGAGCACGGCGACGGCCCGTCGGTCACGGTCGAACGGATCACGGTGGACGGCCTCGGCCTCACCGACGTGCGGTTCGTCAAGCTCGACGTCGAGGGCCACGAGTTGCCGGCGCTACGCGGCGCCGAGCGCACCATCCGACGGGACGGTCCGCTGCTGCTCATCGAACTCGAGGAACGGATCCAGCCGATCGACCCGGTGCTGGCGCTGCTCGACGGATGGGGCTACCAGCCGTACGTCATGCCGGACGACCGCTGGGTGCCGCTGGCCGACTTCGACCTGGTCGGGCACCAGCGGGCGGCGGTCCGCCGGGTGACGCAGAGTCTCGCCCGACGGATCATCGACCCACGGCCCCGCTACGTCAACATGGTCCTGTTCCGTCGGGCGGAGCCGAGCCGATGACGGAGCCGGGCAGCACGGCCGCGTCGAGCGGTGCGGCCGCGCCGAACACCACCGTTGCCAAGGCCGTCGACCCGGTCCACCTCGCCGCCGTCGTGCTGATCACCGCGAGCGTGCTCTGGCGGGCTTCGATCACCACGCGCGGCTACCTCACCAGCGACGACTTTCCGATCATCGGTCAGGCCGACGCCGGTGGCCTGAGTCCGGAGCACCTCTTCGGGCTCTACAACAACCACTTCATGCCGGCCGCCCGGCTGCTCACCTGGGCAACCCACCGGCTGACCGAGTACGAGTACTGGCCGTACGCCACGCTCATGCTGATCGGTCAGGTGGCCGTCAGCATCGCCTTCTACCGACTGCTGCGCCTCCTGCTCCCGGCGGGCTGGGCGATGCTGCTGCCGCTCTGCCTGTTCGTGTTCAACCCGCTGACGCTGGAGGACAGCGCGTGGTGGGCGGTGGCGATCAACCTGCTGCCGATGCAGTTGGCCATGATCGTGGCCGTCGGGGCCCAGGTGCGTTACCTCCGTACCCGCCGGCCCCGCCACCTGGTCACGCTCGGCGCCTCGGTCGTCGTCGCCCTGCTCTTCTTCGAGAAGGCACTGCTGGTGGTCGCGGCGGTCTTCCTGTTGACGCTCTGCCTCTACGCACCGGGCGGGCCGCTGCGGGCGGTGCTGACGACGATCCGCCGCTGGTGGCCCGCCTGGCTGGTGCTCGGCGGGATCTCCGTGGTGTACCTGGCCGGGTACCTGTCGATGTCGGCCTCGACGCTGCGCGAGCCGGTCTCGGCGGCCGAGGTGAGCACGTTCCTTCAGCAGTTCTACGGGCAGTCCCTCCCCACCGGCCTGGTGGGCGGCCCATGGACCTGGCTCGACGCCTCGGACGGTCCCGCCGTCGTCGCCCTGACCCCGACCGCCCAGGTGGTCTCGTGGGTGATCGTGGCGGCGTTCGTCGGATGCACGCTGTGGCTGCGCCGCGCGGTGGCGGTCCGGGCGTGGACCCTGCTGCTGCTCTACTCCGCGCTGGGCGCCGGCCTGATCGGCGCCACCCGGCTCGGGTCCGGGTTCAGTGGTGTGGCCGGCCTGGTGCCGCGATACTTCGGCGACGTGCTGCTGGTCGCGGCGCTCTGCGTCGGCGTGGCGCTCTGCGGCCTGCGCCGAACGGAGCCTGCCGAAGCCGTGCAGCCTGCCGAAGGCACTCAGCCTGCCGAAGCCGTGGCGCGTGCCGAAGCCACGCAGCCTGCCGAAGCCGTGGAGCGTGCCGAAGCCACGCAGCCTGCCGAAGCGGTGCAGCCGGCCAGAGCCGTGCAGCCGGCCGAGGCCACCGAGCCGGCACCCATCCGCAGGCACCCGCAGGCATTCGCCACCGCGCTCGCTGTCGGCCTGGTCCTGCTGGTCGGCAGCAGCGTCTACAGCGGCGTCGACTTCGGCACCGACTGGCAGTCCAAGGCCGGGCGTGACTATCTCAACACGGCCCGCGCCGACCTGGCCGCCGCCGAGCCCGGAACCGTGTTCATGGACCAGCCGGTGCCCGAGATCGTCGTCCCCGGGCTGGCCCACCCGTGGAACCTCCAGTCGCGATTCTTCGCGCCGCTCGACGAAGAACCCGTCTTCGTCACCAAGGCCCGGAGGCTGTGGGTCTTCGACGCATCCGGCCGCGTCCGCCCGGCCTGGGTCAAGGGGGTCAAGGCGGCACCCGGGCCGGCGCCGGGCTGCGGCTACCAGGTCACCGGCGGCCGACCGGCGCGGATCCCCCTGGCCGGCACGGTGGTCGACTACTGGCAGGCGGTGCGGATCGCCTACATCAGCGACCGGGACACCACCGCCATGTTCCAACTCGGCGACAGCGAGGTGGTGCCGTTCGAGGTACACCGCGGGCTCAACGCGATGTTCCTGCTCGTGTCGGGCGGCGGCAATGCGGTCCAGTTGACGGTGGCCGACCCGGCGGCCTCGTTCTGCACCGACGAGATCGAGATCGGCGCGCTGGTGCCACAGCCGGTCGGGTAGCCGGTGCGCCGCCGGCTGATCTCGCGCGCCGTGCCGCACGCCGTCGCGGCGGCGATCACCGCCGTGGTACTCGCCCCGCTGGCCCTGCCCGGCTACGTGCTGCGCTACGACATGGTCTTCGTACCACGCCAGCCGATGAGCTGGGAGATGGTCGCGCCGGCCGACGCCCTGCCGCGCGCCGTGCCGCTGGACGCGCTGGTGTCGGCCGCCAACCTCGTCGCGCCGGGCTGGTTGGTGCAGCGGGTCGCGCTGGTCGCGATCGTCTACCTGGCGGCGCTCGGGATGGCCCGGCTGATGCCGACCGGGCGGACGCTCACCCGAGTGGCCGGCGCGTTCGCCTACGCCTGGACGCCGTACCTCGCCGAGCGGCTGCTGCTCGGGCAGTGGGGCCTGCTGCTCGCGTACGCGGCCCTGCCCTGGCTGGTCGCCGCCGTTCGGGACGTACGCACCGGTCGGCCCGGCGGGCTGGCCCGCCTGGCGCTGGCGGCGGCGCCGGCCGCGGTGACCCCGACCGGCGGCGTGATCGCGCTGGGCACCGTGGCGGTGCTGCTGCCCGGTGGCTTCGCCGGCTGGCGCCGGGCCACCGCCGCCGCCCTCGGCGTGGTCGCCGCACTCAACGCGCCCTGGCTCGTCGCGGCCGCGACGAGCGCCGCCGACGGCCGGTCTGACCCGGAGGGCGTCGCCGCGTTCGCCGCGCGGTCCGAGAACTGGGGCGGCTCGTGGACCGCGCTGGCCGGCACCGGCGGCATCTGGAACGCGCAGACGGTTCCCGTCAGCCGGGCCTCGCCGCTCGTGCCGGTCGCGACCCTGGTGCTGCTCGCGGTGGCCCTGCTCGGGCTGCGAGAACTGCGTCGGCGGTGGCCGGGCGGGGCCGGCCGGCTGGGGCTGCTCGCCGCCGGCGCGTTCCTGCTCGCCGCGGCGGGCACCGGGCCCGGCGCGCCGGTCCTGGAACGGCTCGTCGGCACGGTTCCCGGCGCCGGGCTGCTGCGCGACGGTCAGAAGTTCCTGATCCCGTACGCGCTCCTGCTGGCGGTGGGGGTGGCCCTCGGCGTCGAGGTGCTGGCCGGCCGGCTGGCTCGCCGCCTCGACGCCGCAGCGGGCCGGGTCGTGCTGGTCGCGGCCGCGCTGCTGCCGGTGGCAATCCTGCCCGACCTGGCCTTCGGTGCCGCCGGGCAGCTCCGGCCGGTGATCTACCCGGCCGACTGGGACGCGGTGGCGGCCCGGGTCGCCGACACCCCCGGCGAGGTGCTCTCGCTGCCGTTCGAGGGCTACCAGCGGTACGACTGGGCCCGCGGCATCGTGGTCCGCGACCCGGCGCCGCGCTACCTGGACGCGCCGGTACTGATGAACGACGCGCTGCGGGTCGGCGACGTGACGGTCGACGGCGAGAATCCCCGGGCGGCGCGGGTCCGCGCCGTTCTCGACGCCGACGGCCCGCTCGCCGGGCTGGGGATCCGGTGGGTGCTGATCCGGCGCGAACCCGGCGTCGAGTGGCCCGCGACCGCCCTCGCCGGCCTGCGTCCGGTGCACACCGGCCCGCACCTCCAACTGTGGGAGAACCCGGCTGCCGTCCCGCCACCGCCCGCCGCCGGACGTTGGCCCGTGGCCGCCGCGCACCTGCTCGCCGCGGCGGTCGTGGTTCTCGCTCTCCTGGCGCTACTGCTCAATCGGCGTAGATCGTGGTATGGTCCGCGCACTTGCGAACCCGGGGAGGTAGAGCCATGGCCAAGCTGGCCACGTTCGCCGTCGCTGCCGTCCTCGGCGCGGCACTGGGATTCATCAGCCTCCTCGCGACGGTCGGAGCGGTGAGTCCGTCCGCCGACCACGTCGCCGAGGAGACCGCCGACACCGCTGTCAGCAACGTCTACGGCACCCGCTGATCCGCTAGCTCCGACGTGGCTGCCGGCAACTGCCCGGCAACCACCTCCGCGAATGCCGCCCCCGACACCGACCAGGTGAAGCGGCGCGCATAGGCCACCGCCGCCGTGCCCATCTCCGCGCGCCGGTCCGGATCCAACAGCAACGCCCGGACCGCGTGAAAGAACTGGGCCTCGTCGTTCACCAGGATGCCGGTCTGCCCGTCGGCCATCGCCTCTGCGACGCCGCCAGCGGCGCGGAACGCGACGGACGGAGTGCCCCGGGCGCCGGCCTCCACGATCGTCAGCCCCCAACCCTCCTTGAGCGACGGCAGCAGCGACACCCACGAGCGGCACAGCAGCTCGTGCTTCTGACTCTCGGGGACAAAGCCGGTGAACCGGACGCGCTCGGTGATGTCGAGGTCGGCGGCGAGCTGCCGCAGCGGCTCGTTCCACCAGCCCTGACCGGCGACCACCAGCTCCAGCCCTGGCAGCTCCGCCGCGAGCAGCGCGGTGGCGCGCAGCGCCAGCTCCACCCGCTTGTGCGGAACGAGCCGGCCGAGCACCACCAGGCTCGGGTGGGCGGTCCGCGGCACCGGCGGGCCGACGACGTCCGGCGTTCCGTTGTGGATGACCGCGACGCGGCCCGGGTCCACCCCGAGCCCGGCCAGTTCCCGGCGGGTCGACTCGGACACGGTGACGTACCGGCAGGTCCGGTAGACCCGTACCGCCAGCCGGGACTCGATCCACCAGCCGATCCGGGCCACCCGGGGGCCGAAGACCACCGGCCACTGCTCACGGTGCACATGGTGGACCAGCACGATGACCGGGCGGCGGGCGTAGACCCGGCTGAGGAACGGCATGCCGTTGCACACGTCGACGATCACGTCCGGCCGGCCGAGCCGCCGCCGGGCGAGCGGGCCGATGCCGATGGTGCCCGCCAGGTAGATCAGGGCCGCGTACAGGTAGACCGTGTGGCGGCCACCGCGGCGTAGGATGTGGGCCCCCTCGGCCATCGCCTCCAACGCGGGGCCGTTCTCGTGCGACTGGCAGAACAGGGTCACCCGGTAACCGCGCGCGGCCAGCTCGGCTGCGACCCGTTCGAGGAAGACCTCCGAACCGCCGCCCTCTGGATGGCGGGTGTCCCGCCAGCTCAGGAAGAGGACGTGCGGACCGGAGGTCATGGCCTACTCATCCACCCCTACTAGCGAGTACGGTTCGCGGTTGGGTCACACTAGGGCGCTCTGCAGACATCCGCAACGGTGACGTCACTGAGGAGGACGCGTGGCGAACGGCGGCCTGCGGACCCGGCCGGAGTTCTGGCCGGTCCTGCTACTGAGCGGCGCGCTGGTCGCGGTGCTCGGTGGTTGGGGTGCGAGCACATATCTGGAGCGGACCCGGCAGGAACCGCCCTGCACGAAACGGACCACCCTCCGGATCGCGGTGGCACCGAGCGTCGAGCCGCCCGCCCGACAGGTCGCGCGCGACCTGGTCGCCCGGGAACGCTGTCTCGACGTCCTGGTGCAGCCACGCGAGTCCGCGGACGTGCTGCGCGACCTCACGACGCGGGCGGCCGACGCTGCCGTACCCGGCACACCGACGAACCCGCCGCCCAGCACGGCCACGGCGACGGCCACCGCTCCCCCCGACGCCTGGTTGCCGGAGTCGACCCTGTGGCTGCGCCGGGCGCGCGCCGCCGGGGCCTTCCAGGTGCCGGCCGAGGGCGTCTCCGTGGCGAGTACCCCGGTCGTGCTGTCGCTCGACGTGCGGTCGCACGCGCGGCTCAGCCGCGACCGTACCCTCGGCTGGGCCACGCTGGTCGCCGCCGAACGACCACCGCTGCCCGTCGCGCTGCCCGACCCGACGGCCAGCCCGCTCGGCTTCGGCGCGCTGGTGGCCGCCCGGGCGCTCGCCGACACCGCCCAACCGTCCGCCGGCGCGGCGGCGATCATGCGTCGACTGGCGGCCCGTACCGTGCCGTTCCCCGGTGCGCCCCCCGTGCCCACCGGCCCCGGTGCGGCCGAATCCGCTGTCGTCAGCACGGAGCAGGACGTCCTGCTGGCCGCCGTCGAGGGCGGCACGCGCCAGGTCGCCGTCTACCCGCCTCGGCCCGTGCCCGGCCCGGACTACCCGTACGCGATCCTCACCGCCGGTGCGGCCCGCGAGGGCGCCGCCGCCTTCCTGCGCGGGATGCTCGCCGCCGAGGGTGCGGCGGCGGTGACCGGCCACGGCCTGCGTACCCCGAGCGGCGGGCCGCCGGCCGGCATCACCGCAGGCAACGGGATCCGCACCGGGACGTACCCGCCGGTGCCCCTGCCCGCCGAGGCGGACGCGACCGCGCTGATCAACGCGTGGGGCGGGGTGCACATCAGCGCCCGGATGCTGGCGGTCCTGGACATCTCCGGTTCGATGGCCGCACGGATGCCGGGTTCGGCGGAGACCCGGATCTCCGCCACGATCAAGGCCGCCCAGGACGGTGCGGAACTGCTTCTCGGCACCACCGAACTCGGCGTCTGGGAGTTCTCCACCAACCTGGACGGCGAGCGTGACTACCGCGAGGTGATACCGGTGGGTCCGGTCGGCCCGCGCCGCGCGGAGATCGCGAAGGCGCTCGACCGGGTACGCGTCAAGCCGAACGGCGCGACCGGGCTCTACGACACGACTCTCGCCGCGTACCGCGACGCGACCCGGAACTGGACCGCCGGGCGGATCAACATGGTGCTGGTCCTGACCGACGGCAAGGACGACAACGCGAGCGGGATCAGCCGCGCGAAGCTGCTGGACGAGCTGGCCAGGCTGCGCGACAAGCGCCGTCCCCTGCCGATCCTGTTCATCGGCGTCGGCCCGCAGATCGATCCGGACGAACTCCGACAGATCGCCCGCGCCACGGGCGGCCGGGTCGCACTGACCCCGCGACCGTCCGGCATCCAGCAGATCTTCTTCTCCGCGCTGGCCGAGTTCAGCTGCCTGCCGCCGAAGTGCCGCCGATGACGGCCAGCACGCGGGACCGCGTCTCCCGGCCGACCCCGGCCCGACCGGCAGACGCGACCGGCGGGGCCGATCCGGTGGGCCGTCGCCGGCGGCGTCTCGCGACCTCGGCGGGCGCGCTCCTCCTCG
This sequence comes from Plantactinospora sp. BB1, assembly GCF_003030385.1. NCBI lineage: Bacteria > Bacillati > Actinomycetota > Actinomycetes > Micromonosporales > Micromonosporaceae > Plantactinospora > Plantactinospora sp. BB1. The sequence continues at coordinate 1,865,130 of NZ_CP028159.1, forward strand.
TGGTGCTCGCCGTGGTGCAGCGCCCCGGCCGGACCACCTTCGACACCAAGCTGGACCTGGCCGTCGACCCGATCGGGTTCATGGCCCGGGCGCTGCACCTGTGGAACCCGGAGGCGGCCTCGGGGGAGCTGCAGCAGCAGGCGTACGGCTACCTGTTCCCGATGGGCCCGTTCTTCGCCGCCGGTGACCTGCTCGGCCTGCCCCCGTGGGTGACCCAGCGAGCCTGGAGCGCGCTCCTGCTCTGCGCCGGGTACCTCGGCGTGGTGCTGCTCGCCCGGGCGCTGCGGATCGGTACGGAGCCCGGGCGGCTGCTGGCCGGGCTGGCCTACGCGCTCGCACCCCGGATGCTGACCGAGATCGGCCCCCTCTCCGCGGAGATGCTGCCGGTGGTCGCGCTGCCATGGGTGTTGCTGCCGTTGGTGGCGGTGCGCCGCATCGGCTCGGCCCGGCGTGCGGCGGCCCTCTCCGGGCTGGCCGTGCTCTTCATGGGCGGAATCAACGCCGCCGCCACCGTGATGGCGCTGGTGCTGCCCGTCCTCTGGCTGGCGACCCGGCGCTGGGACCGGCACCTGGCGGTGCTCGGCGCCTGGTGGTGCGTCTTCGTGGCGGGCGCGACCCTCTGGTGGGTGGTGCCGCTGCTGCTCTTCGGGCAGTACAGCCTGCCGTTCCTGGACTACATCGAGTCGTCTGTGACGACCACTGCGGTGACCTCGCTCTTCCAGGCCGTACGCGGCACCAACCAGTGGGTCGGCTACATCGTCCAGGGCGAACCGTGGTGGCCGGCCGGCTGGATGCTCGTCGACAACCCCGTACTGATGGTCACGACCGCGCTGGTCGCGTTGGTCGGCCTGGTCGGGCTCGCGCTGCGCGGCCTGCCCGAGCGCCGGTTCCTCGTCCTCGGCGTGCTGACCGGGCTGACCCTGCTGACCGTCGGCTACCTCGGCACCCTGGACAGCCCATTCGCCCCGTTCGTCCGCGACCTGCTCGACGGGCCACTCGCGCCCCTGCGCAACGTGCACAAGTTCGAGCCGGTGCTGCGGCTGCCGCTGCTGCTCGGCCTCGCGCACGCGGCCAGCCGCCGGATCGCCCGACCCCGGGTACGGATCCCGGTGGCGCCGGTCGTGGCGGCCCTGCTGATCGTCGCGTCCGCGCCCGCCTGGTTGCTCATGCTGCGGCCGGGTCCGGGCTGGACGGACCTGCCCGGGCACTGGCGGCAGGCGGCCGACTGGCTCGCCGCCCAGGATTCCCGGGCGCGCACGCTGGTCGTCCCCGGATCAGGGTTCGCGCAGCACACCTGGGGCCGGACGGTCGACGAGCCGATCCAGCCGCTGGCCGGCGCCCCCTGGGCGACCCGACACCAGATCCCGCTCGGCTCCGAGGGCAACATCCGGGTGATGGACACCGTCGAGGCGGTCCTCGCGCAGGGCCGTGGCTCACCGGCGCTCGCCGACTTCCTCGCCCGCTCCGGCTACCGCTACCTGCTGGTCCGGCACGACATCGACCGGGCGGCCAGCGGCGCCCCGCCGGTCGCGGTCATCCGGCAGGCGATCGCGAACTCCCCCGGGCTGCGGCGGGCCGCGTCGTTCGGTCCGACGGTGGGCGTCGACGATCCGCAACGCAGTCCCGTCGACGCGGCCGAGTCCGTACCGGTGATCGAGATCTTCGCCGTTGACCGTGCGGTCCCCACCGTGTCAGCGTCGGCCCGCGCCGACGTGCCGGTGGTCAGCGGCGGGCCGGAGTCGCTGCTCGGGGTGCTCGAGCAGGGGCTGCTCGACCCCCGGCAGCCGGTCCTGCTGACCGGCGACGCGGAGTCCGCCGACGCGACCGGCCCGCGGATCGTCACCGACGGGCTGCGTCGACGCGAGCTGAACGTGGGCCGGATGCGCGACAACGTCAGCCACACCCTGACCGCCGACGAGGCGACCCGGCAGGGACGGCTCCGCAGCGACCTGCTGCCGTTCGCCCCCGCCGGGCATCAGACCGTTGCCGCGTACGAGGGCATCCGCTCGGTGGACGCGTCCAGCGGCGCCAGCTTCGCCGACTCGCTCGGCGGCACCGAGCCGTCCTACCTGCCGTTCGCGGCGCTCGACGGCGACCCCACCACCGCCTGGCGTTCCGACCCGTTCGAACCCGCCCCGGGCCAGTGGCTGGAGGTCACCCTGGACACGCCGCGCCGGGTCACCGAGGTGACCGTGGACTTCTCCGACGACCTGCGGGCGGCGCTCCCGGTCGGGCTGGTGCGGGTCGGCACCGACCAGGGCGAGGTCGACCGGGCGGTGCCGGACACCCCCGGGCCACACCGACTCGAGACGCTCCCCGGCCTGACCACGACCGTACGGGTGACGGTGCTCGCCCTTCGCCAGGGCTACAGCGGCGGCCCGGTGGCACTGCGCGAACTCGGCGTTCCGGGGCTGACGGCCCACCGTGCCCTGCGCGCGCCGGCCGACCTGAGCGGGGGGCCGGCACCGGCGTACGCGTTCGGCCGTGCCCCGCAGGAGCGCGGCGCCTGCTTCACCGGCTCGGACGGCCTCCGCTGCGACCAGTTCCTGGCCCGCTCGGGCGAGGAACCGCTGGGCGTGGACCGGTTCTTCGCCACACCGGTGCCAGCGAGGTACTCGCTGGGCCTGACCGCGCGACCGCGCATGAACGGGTCGATGCCGGTGCGGCGCCCGGTGACCGCGTCGGCCTCGTCGGTGCTCGCCGGGGACGTCTCGGTCGGCGCAGGCGCGGCGGTGGACGGCGATCCGGCCACGGCATGGCTCGCGGAGCCGGTCGACGAAAGGCCGACGCTGCGCCTGCGCTGGAACGAGCGTCGGACGATCGACCGGCTGCGACTGGTCGCGCCGACGGCGCCGGTCTCCGCCGTGCCCCGGCAGGTCGTGCTGCGTACCGGGAGCGGTGCGACCAGCGCGCCGGTCGGCGCGGACGGCTGGATCCGCTTCCCGAGGTCGACGACCGACCGACTGGACGTCACGGTGAGCGGGTTCGACGGCGCGGTGGCCGACTCCCGAGGCAGCGCGTGGCCGGCACCGGTCGGCGTCGCCGAGGTCGAGGTTCCCGGGCTGGCCGACCTCCTGGCGCCGGCCGATGCCGACCCACCGGTGTCGGTGCCGTGCGGCGACGGGCCGACGGTGACGCTCGACGGCGTCGGGTACCCGACGTCGGTCTCCGGCACCCTCGCCGACCTGCGCGCCGGCCGGTCGCTCGCGGTGACCGTCTGCGACGACTTCGCCAGCGAATGGGTGCAGCTCCCCGCCGGCGAGCACCGCCTGCGTACGGCCCCGTCGGCCGAGTTCGTCGTGGACTCGGCGGCGCTCGTGCCGGCCGGGGCCGGCCCGGCGGCGCCCACCCGGTCCCGCGACGTGCGGGTCGACAGGTGGAAGGCCACCGAACGGACGGTCACGATCGGCGCGGGCGAGGCGGCGCTGCTCGTCGTACCGGAGAACTTCAACGCCGGCTGGACCGCCACACTGGGCGGAGAGCGGCTGCGGGCCGAACGCGTCGATGGCTGGCAGCAGGCGTTCGAGGTGCCGGCCGGTGCCGGTGGCACCGTGACGCTGAGCTTCGCCCCGGACCGGCCCTACCGGGTCGGGCTGGCGGCGGGCGCCGCCGCCGTGCTCCTCGTCGGACTCGCCGCGCTTCCGGTGGCCCGACGCCGCCGACCGGCCGACGGCCCGGCGACGGAACTCTCGTCGGGTGTCGGTGGCTGGTGGATCGTGGTGCCGCTGGTGGCGCTCGCGGTCGCCCTCGGCGGTGCGGCCGCGACCGCGCTGCTGCTCGCCGCCATGCTGGTACGCCTGCTGCGCCCGGGTGCACTGCCGGGGATAGCCCTGGTCGCCGGTACCGGCGGCATCGTGGCGGCCGTCCTCGGCCGCATGCTGGGGCACGGGCAGGAGTGGGTGCACGGTGCCGTCGTGCAGACGGCGATGCTCACGGCGGTGTGCGCCGTCGCGGCGACCGTGGCGCCGACCGCCAGCCGCCCGTCCAGGTCCGACACCGGCTCCGACACCGGCTCCGACACCGACACCGACACCGAACTGCGGCCGGAGCCCGGGCCGTCGCCGGCCCCGGAGCAGCCGGAGCCGGACCCGGAGCAGCCGGAGCAGCCGGAGCCGTCGCCGAAGCAGCCGGACGAGCGGCCGAAGCAGCCGGACGAGCGGCCGGAGCGGCCGGGCGAGCAGCGGCACCGGGCGACGCTCGGTCGGTCGATCGCGCTGTTCCGGGGGTTCCTGCACGAACAGTCCGACCCCGACCGGTTCTACTCGTTGCTCGCCGACGACTCCGTGCGCCAGCTCAAGTCCTATGTGGATCTGGCTGGAGCGCGGGTCCTCGACGTGGGTGGCGGCCCCGGCTACTTCGCCACCGAATTCCGCAGGGCCGGCGCGGCGTACCTCGGGCTGGACCCGGCCGTCGGTGACTTCGCCGCGGCCGGTGCCGCCGTGTCGGGCATGGTACGGGGCAGCGGGACCGCGCTGCCCGTACGGTCCGGCGGGGTGGCGGTCTGCTATTCGTCCAATGTGCTGGAACACGTCGCCGCGCCCGAGGCGATGCTGGACGAGATGGTCCGGGTGACCCGGGCCGGCGGCACCGTTTTCGTGTCGTTCACCCCGTGGCTGTCCCCGTGGGGCGGCCACGAGACGTCGCCGTGGCACTTCCTGGGTGGCGAGCGGGCCCGACGGCGCTACCTGCGCCGTAACGGCCGGGAGCCGAAGAACCGGGTCGGGCACACCCTCTTCCCGGTCAGCGCCGCGCGGGCGATGCGGTGGGCCAGGGCGGCCCGGCGCGCCGGCCTGATCGAGATCGTCGACGTGCTGCCCCGGTACCACCCGGGGTGGGCGCGCTGGGTGGCCCGAGTCCCGGTGTTGCGGGAGACGTTCAGCTGGAATTTCACCATCGTGCTGCGCAAGACGGCAAAACCCGACGATCGGGAGTAGGAACAAGCCGCGCAGGGGTCGCATCCGGATGTGACTCGGTAGTAACCTCTGGCAGCCGGCAAGCAGTCCGCCTGCCGAATATCCGTTCCTGAATCGTGGAGGCACTATGAGGTCCCGCGTCATCGGCGCGGCGCTGTTCGGCGTCGGTGTTCTCGCGTTGGTCTTCGCTGGCGGTCTCGCGTTCGTCGTGGCACCCCAGGTGGACCGTCTGCCGTACGACCTGGAACGCACCCAGTCCGTCGCCGAAGCGCCCAACGCCCGATTCCTGCAGATCACCGAGGGTAAGGCGGAGGTGAACCAGGGCACCCTCCGTTCGACCATCACCGTGCAGCCGGACGCCAAGGAGACCGCGAAACTGGAGGGCCCGCTCGACGGCGACGCCGTGGTGTGGCTGGTCGGCCAGGAGGTCATCCGCACCGACACCAAGGCCCTGATCAGCGCCTACAGTACGTCGCTGGCACTCGATCGGAAGACCGGCGCCGCCCGGCCGTGGAACAAGCAGTGGCTCGACACCGGCAACAACCGGCAGAGCGTCAGCTACTCGGGCCAGATCTACAAGTTCCCGTTCGGCACCGAGAAGAAGACGTACGACATCTTCGACCGGGACATCAACGCCTCCCAGCCGGCGCGCTTCGTCAAGACCGAGGAGATCAAGGGGCTGGAGACGTACCAGTTCACCCAGGAGATCCGCGACGCGACGCAGGAGCTGCCGGCCGACCGCCTCCAGCTGCTGGCGAGTCAGTTGCTGCCCGGCGCCACCACCAGCCAGGTCCGCTACAGCAACACCCGCTCCGTCTGGGTGGAGCCGACCACCGGCCAGTTCATCAAGGTGCAGGAGGCGCAGCGCAAGAGCCTCGTCGGCAACAACGGGCAGGAGGCGGTCATCCTCGACGCGGTCTTCACCTACACCGACGACACGATCGCGCGCAGCGCCGAGGCGGCCGGCTCCAACCGGCAGCTGCTCCAGATGGTCAAGCTGTGGGGCCCGCTCGCGCTCCTGGTCATCGGCCTGGCCCTGGTGATCGTCGGGCTCCTCAAGGCACTGCGCCGTCCCCGCGCGGCGGCGGTCGGCGACACCGTCCCCGAGCCCCGCTCCGGTCGCCACGCCGCCGACAAGGTGTCGACCGGGGCCGGCAAGCCGGAACGTGCGGCGCCGTCGGCCGATCGTGGCCGGCAACAGAACTCCGACGGGTAGCACGCCGGTGCCCTGAGGTGCCGTCCCGACCGGGACGGCACCTCAGGGGGCAAGCTTCTGAGCGGGCCATCGCGCCACCCTCGCCGCACGGCATGCACGGCATGCACGGCATGCACGGCATGCACGGCATGCGCGACCGCGGGCGGGTGGTCGGCCGCGGAGGAAGTCCTTCGCAGCGGTCCCTCGGCGCCCCGGCCGGGGGCTCCGCGGCAGTCGGTGCGGTGTCGATGCCCCCGCACCTCGCAGGCAGCGAGGCAAGCAGCGAGCTACTCGACCCACTCGCCGCCGCGCATCACCTGGACGACGTTCAGGTCGTCGTCCAGCACCACCAGGTCGGCCCGCCAGCCGGGCAGCAGCGCACCCCGCCGGTCGCCGAGCCCGATCGCCCGGGCCGGGGTGGTCGCGGCCATCCGGCAGGCGTCCACCATCGGGATGCCGGCCGCCACCGCCGCGCGCAGCGCCGCGTCCATGGTCAGCACGCTGCCGGCGATCGCCCCCGGCGAGGAGTCGGCGGTGGCCAGCCGGACGGTACCCTCGGCCACCACCACCGGCTGGCCGCCGAGCTCGTACTCGCCGTCGGGCATCCCGGCCGCCGCCATCGCGTCGGTGATCAGGGCGGCCCGGTCCGCGCCGGCTACCCCGGCGGCGAACGCCAGGGTGCCCTGGTGCAGGTGTACGCCGTCGGCGACCAGCTCGCAGACCACGTTGGGGGAGCCGAGCAGCGCGAAGACCGGTCCCGGCTCCCGGTGGTGTGCGCTGGGCATGCCGTTGAAGAGATGCGTCGCCACGGTCGCCCCGGCGATCACCCCGGCACCGGTCTGCTCGTACGTGGCGTCGGTGTGCCCGATCGCCGCGACGACCCGGCGGGAGACGAGCAGCTCGATCGCGGCCAGCGCGCCGGGAAGCTCGGGGGCGATGGTGACCATCCGGACCGTACCGTCGCCGAGGGCGAGCAGCTCGGTCAGCTCGTCCAGGGAGGGGTCGCGGAGGAACTTCGGGTTCTGCGCCCCGCAACGCACCCCGGACAGATAGGGCCCCTCGTAGTGCACACCGGCCAGTACGCCCTCCTTGACCAGCGGGGCGAACGCCTCGGTGGCGTCCCGCATCAGCTCGTACGGCGAGCTGACCAGGCTGGCCAGGATGCTGGTGGTGCCGTGCGAGAGGTGGAATCCGGCGGCGGCCCGGGCCTCGTCGGCGTCCCCGGTGGTGAAGGTGTGCCCGCCGCCCCCGTGGCTGTGCATGTCCACGAAGCCGGGCACGATCCAGTGCCCGTCCCGGATCGACGGATATTCGGCGACCGCCGAGATCCGCTCGCCGTCCAGCTCCACACAGCCCTGCCGGATCACGCCGGTCGGGGTTACCACCTTGCCACTGACCCGGACGGTCATGTCGTCTCCTCGCTGTGCTGGTCGTCGCCATGACAAATCAGACCGATCCGACCGACGACGTCTGGCTCGGTCATGTCGTCGTCCCTCTCCCGCCGGTCCGGGCCGGGACGGCTCGCGTCGGGCGGGCCGGGGAGGGCGGCGCGGCCGCTCACGGTCGGTTCATCGCGTCGAGGGCGAGCAGGGCGGCGCCGAGGGAGCCGGCCTCGTCGCCGAGGGCCGCGCGGAGCAGCCGGGGCTCGGTCTGGAACGTCAGTCGTTGCCGCAGCGCCACACCGAGCGGGTCGAGCAGGTCGGCGCCGGCCTCGGCCAGCCCGCCGCCGAGCACGACGACCTCGGTGTCGTAGAGCGCCTGGGCGATGGCGAGCCCGTCGGCGAGGGCGTCGACCGTCTCCCGCCACACCAGGCTCGCGGTCTCCTCGCCGCCGGTCGCCCGGGTGACCACCTCGGCGGCGGTCGCCGGAAAACCGGTCAGCGCCGTGTAGCGCCGGCCGACGGCGGCGGCCGAGGCGACCGCCTCCAGGCAGCCGAGCCGGCCGCAGCCACAGCGCGGCCCGTCGGGGCGTACGACGGCGTGGCCCAGCTCGCCGGCGGCGCCGTGCGCGCCCGCGAAGGCCGACCCGTCGACCACGTGCGCGGCGGCGATCCCGGTGCCGATGGCGAGGAAGAGCACGTGCCGGGTGCCCCGTCCGGCGCCGAGCCGGGCCTCGGCGAGGCCGCCGGAGCGCACGTCGTGGCCGAGCGCCGAGGGCAGGCCGAGCCGCGCGGTGACCAGCTCCCGCAGGGGTACGTCCCGGAAGCCCAGGTTCGCCGACCAGACCGCCCGGCCGGTGGCCTCGTCGACCACCCCGGGCACGGCGAGCCCGACCGCGAGCGGGGTCAGCCCGTCGGCCCGCGCCTTTCCGGCGAGCCCCTCGGCGACGTCGAGGATGCGCTCCACCACGGCCGCCGGACCGTGCTCGGCCAGGGTGTGGTGCCGTTCGGTATGCGCGACCCGGCCGTCGGTCCGGACCAGGGCGCACTTCATCCCGGTCCCGCCGACGTCGAGCGCGACGACCACACTCCCGTCCTGGCCGTTGCCACCGGTCGGTGTGCCGGCGCCGGTGGTCGCCGGCACGGCGGGGTCGGTCACGCGAGCACCACGGACCGGCGCAGGTGCCGGGGCGCGTCCGGGTCGAGGCCGCGCCCCTTGGCCAGGGCGACCGCGAAGCGCTGCGCCAGGATCAGGTCGGCCATCGGGTCCAGCGGCGGCCGGCCCGCCGCCCAGCCGCCGATCACGGCGTGCACGTTGCTGGTCCGGCTGTGCACGAACGCCGCCCCGGTGGCCGCGATGTCCTCGGCCAGCCCGTCGGGGACCTCGCCGAAGGCCCAGACCAGCCGGCCCGGTCCGGCGATCGAGATCGGGCCGTGCCGGTAGTCCATCGCCGGGTACGCCTCGGCCCAGGCACCGGCCGCCTCGCGGCACTTGAGCGCCGCCTCGTGGGCGATCCCGACCGTCCAGCCCCGGCCGAGGAAGGTGATCTGCTCGACCCGGGCGGGGTCGAACGGCAGCGGGGCGCGTACCGCGACCTCGGCGTCGGCGGCCAGCGCGGTGATGCCGGTGCCGAGGTGGGCCCGGAGCAGGGCCAGGGCGCTGGTGGCGAACCGGGTCTGCACCACGGAGCGCTCGTCGGCGAAGGGCAGCGCGATGCTCTGCTCGGCGAGTTCCGTGGCCGGGGAGTCCGGATCTCCGACGATCACGGTGCTCGGCCGGCGTCCGCGCAGCGCGGCGAGGACGTCCAGCACCTCGGTGGTGGTGCCGGAGCGGGTGATCGCCAGGACCCGGTCGTACCGGCGGTCGAGCGGGAACTCGGAGGCCTGGAAGGAGTCCGTCTCGCCGTGTCCGGCGCGCTCGCGCAGGCTGGCGTACGCCATCGCCATGAACCAGGAGGTGCCGCAGCCGACCACGGCGACCCGTTCGCCGGGCCGGGGCAGTGCGGCGGTCGAGTCGGCGGCCTGGGTGGCGGCCTGTCGCCAGCACTCGGGTTGGCTGGCGATCTCCGCGTCGACGTGGCCCATCGCAGCTCCTCGCGGGCGGGAGACCGCACCGGCGGGGCGGCGCCATGTGACGGCGGACCGGCCTGCGCAATACGGCTCGGTTTGACGATCTTTCGCGCGTCATTCTGCGCGAAAGACATCGGTCGTGGCAACCGCGCGCAGCTTTGCGCAGAACAAAGTTTTGCGGCTGCGCGTTTCGCGCACTATTGTGCACGGAATCTCCGCGACGAAGCTGGAGGCCCGAGGTGGACCGCTATGCGAGATGGAACGCGCTGCTCGAACTGCTGACCGACACCGGTCGGGTCAGCGTGGAGGACGCCGCCGCCCGGCTGGACGTCTCGCAGGCGACCATCCGGCGTGACTTCGACCAGCTCGCCCAACAGCAGATGATCACGCGTACCCGGGGTGGGGCGGTCGCCAACGGTGTCTCGTACGACCTTCCGCTGCGCTACAAGACCGCCAAGCACTCGGCCGAGAAGCAGCGGATCGGCGCCGCCGCCGCAGCCCTGGTCGCCCCGGGCATGGTGGTCGGGCTCAACGGCGGTACCACCACCACCGAGGTGGCCCGGGGGCTGGCCGTACGGCCGGACCTGAACAGCAGCGCCGACGGTGCCCAGTTGACCGTGGTGACCAACGCGCTGAACATCGCCAACGAGCTGCTGGTCCGGTCCAGGATGAAGATCGTGGTGGCCGGCGGGGTGGTTCGGCCGCAGTCCTTCGAGCTGGTCGGCCCGCTCGGCGGCGCGCTGCTCCGCGAGGTCACCCTGGACGTGGCGCTGCTCGGGGTGGACGCCATCGACGTGCAGCTCGGCGCGGCGGCGCACCACGAGGGCGAGGCGTCGATGAACAACCTGATGGTGGCCCGGGCCAAGCGGGTCGTGATCATCGCCGACTCGTCCAAGCTGGGCGGGCACGCCTTCGCCCGGATCTGCCCGATCGAGCGGGTCGAGACCCTGGTCACCGACTCCGGCGCCGACCCGGCGACCCTCCAGGCGTTCCGGGACGCGGGCGTCAACGTCGTCTGCGCCTGATCCACCGAGGCGGTACCGGTCTTCCGGCCGCTTGACACGGTACGGCTAATCTCATTAGCTAGTGAGCTATGAAGCATCCTAATGCTGTCGTGCCCCCGGCGCCGGCCGCCGTCCGTACCCGGGCCGGTGCGGTTCTGTTCGCCGCCACCGGCGTGCTCTTCGTCCTCTATCCGGCCAGCCGGCCCTGGGACGACGAGTCCACCCCCACCGGGGCCATCGCGGCGATGGGTTCCACCGCCTGGGTCGCCTCGCACCTGTTCGCCATGATCGGCTTCATCCTGCTGCCGCTCGGGCTCCTCGCGCTGCGCCGGGCGCTCGACGGCACCCCGGGCGAACGGTCCGCCGTCGCCGCGCTGCTGACCGGGTGGGTCGGTGCCGGGCTGGTCCTGCCGTACTACGGCGCCGAGGACTTCGGCCTGCACGCCCTCGCCCGGGCAGCCGCCGACGGTCAGCGGTTCGACCTGCTCGCCGTGGTCGAGGCCGTACGCTTCGGCCCGGCCGCGAGCACCACCTTCGTGATCGGACTGCTCGCCCTGGGCGTCGGCGCGGTGCTGGCCGCGATCGCGGTCTGGCGGTCGGGCAGGCTGACCCGGTACAGCGGGATCCCGTTCGCGCTGGGCTTCGCCCTCTTCCTGCCGCAGTTCTTCACCCCCGCCGAGGTACGGATCGCGCACGGCGTACTCGTCGGGATCGGCTCGGCCTGGCTGGCCTGGGAGCTGTGGCGGGCGGAAACCCGGTAGGCCGAACGACTCCGCCGGACGACTCAGCCGCACGACGTCGCCAGATCCAGCCGGACGACTCAGTCGAAGGGTGGGCCGGGGAGGGCGGCTCCGACCACCAACGGGCGATGTGGACGAACCCGGCATCGCCGTACGGTCGGCTCGGCCAATCCGGGTGAGCGAGAGCGAGGTGTTTCCGATGACCGGAGACGACGACCGGCGGCGGTTCCTGCGGCGTGCCGCCGGTGCCGGTGCGATGGCGATCGGCGCGGCGGTGACCGCGAGCGGGGTGGCGGTGGGCGCGGGCGGGGCTGCCGAGGCGTCCGCATCCGGGCGTCGCGGGCCGGACAGCCCGGTCGCGGGTACCTGGCGTGGTGTCGTCACGCTCCCGCACGAGCAGGAGGTGGCACTCTTCACCTTTCTGCCGGGCGGCTTCTTCCTCTCCTTCGCCCAGGGGATCCACATCGCCACCGGGCGCTGGGAGGCCACCGGGCGGCGTACCGTCACGTTCACCCTCTGGCAGGTGCTGCCCGAGGACCTGAAGGGGATGCCGCCGCGCTACAACGGCGAGGTCCGGGCCCTGCACCACGCCGAGGTACGCGGTGACACGCTGACCAGCCGGGGCAGCTACCGGGCGCTCGACATCGACGGCAACGAGCTCGGCCGGGGGCCGGTGACCGCCCGGGCCACCCGCTTCGACATCAGCACCTTCTGACCGGACGCACCCCGACCGGCCGCACCCCGACCGGAGGCACCCGGACCGGAGGCACCTTGACCGGGCACACCGGCCGGTTCAGCGGACGAGACCGGTTCAGCGGACGAGACCGGTCCAGCGGGCCAGGCCGGCTCAGCGGACCAGGTTGGTTCAACGGACCAGGCCGGCGCGGTGCGCCAGGATCGCCGCCTGCACCCGGTTGCTGAGCTGGAGCTTGGCGAGGAGTCGACTCACGTGGCTCTTCACGGTGGCCTCGCTGAGATGGAGCCGCCGGCCGATGTCGCTGTTGGTCAGTCCCTCGCCGAGCGCGACCAGCACCTCCCGCTCCTTGCCGGTCAGCACGTCGAGCCGGCGGAGGGCGTCCTGACGGCCAGGGTCGGCCGGCTCGGCGAACCGGTGCAGCAACCTGCGGGTGACCTGCGGCGAGAGCATCGCGTCACCGGCGGCGGCACTGCGGACCGCGGCGGCCATCTGGTCGGCGGTGGCGTCCTTGAGCAGGAAGCCGACCGCGCCGTGCCGGAGCGCCGTCGCCACGTACTCGTCGAGGTCGAAGGTGGTCAGCACGACCACCTTCGGCGGCACCGCGAACCGGGCCAGCGCGGCGGTCGCGTCGAGCCCGTCGGCGCGGGGCATCCGGATGTCCATCAGTACGACGTCGGGGCGCAGGTCGCGCGCCTGGCGTACCGCCTCGTCCCCGTCGCCGGCCTCGCCGACCACCTCGATGTCGTCGTAGGCGTCCATGATGGTCCGGAGCATCGCCCGGACCATCCACTCGTCGTCCACCACCAGCAGCCGGATCACGCGCTGCCCTCCAGATGCGCCCTGTCCGCCAGATCCGGTCCGCCCTCCGGGTCGGGACCGACCGCCAGATCCGGGCCGGGCAGCGGCAGCCGGGCCGACACCTCGAAGCCGCCGTCGGCGAGTCGACGGGTCTCCAGGGTGCCGCCGACCAGCCGGACGCGTTCGGCGATGCCGAGCAGCCCGTGCCCACCGCCCGGCGCCACGGCCGGCGCGCTGGTGCCGCCGTCGTCCCGGACCACCAGCCAGAGTCCGTCGTCGTCCGAGCCGAGCGCCACCGTGGTGCGGGCGTCGTAGGCGTGCTTGTGCACGTTGGTCAGCGCCTCCTGCACCACCCGGTAGACCGCGTGCTGCACCAGGGCCGGGGCGGTGAGCCCGGCCTCGACGCGGAGTTCGACCGCGTGCCCGAGCGCCCGGGACGCGGCCACCAACTCGGCCAGGTCGTCGAGGCCGGGCTGCGGGCGCAGCGGCACGGCGGCGCCGTCCCGCAGCACGCCGACCAGGGTACGCAGCTCGGCCAGCGCCTCCCGGCCGATGCCCTGGATCCGGCCGGCGATGCGCACCGCGTCCCGCCCCTGCGCCGACTCCAGCGCGGTGGCGTGCAGCACCATCAGCGCCACCCGGTGGGTGACCACGTCGTGCATGTCCCGGGCGATCTGGGCCCGCTCCTCGGCCCGGGCCTGGTCGATCCGGAGCCGCTCCTCCCGCTCGTTGCGCCGGGCGCGTTCCGCCAGGTTCGCCAGCACCTCCCGCCGGGACGACAGGTAGAGCCCGACCAGCACCGGCAGGATGCAGAGCGCGACGCTGAGCGGGGCGCCCGCGTCGCCGCCGTTGGACCGCCAGATCGGCCAGGCGACCGCGGCCACCATGACGGCGGTGAGCGCGACCCGCAGCCGGGCCGAGCGGAGGTGGGCGCCGAGGGAGTACTGCGCCAGGATCGTCGCCGGGTACGCCCCGACGACGGTCCAGCAGAGCAGCGCGGCGGCGTACAGCAGCAGGGGGCGGTCGCGCCGGACCAGTACGGCGAGCCCGGTGAGCACCCCGAGGGTCGCGTTGACGGCCAGCGGGGCGCGGTGGTCGACGATCGGGGAGCCCTCGAACAGCCCGGACTGGAACCCGTCCCAGACGCCGGCCAGTACGCAGACCGCGGCGAAGAGCAGGTCCACGGCGCGGCGCTGGCGGGGACCCATGCCGGGGAAGTCTATGCAGCTCTGCTGCGGTGCGCCTCGGCCGTTGGATTCATCCGTTGGTAGCACCCGGCGGTCGGACCGGGCGACCATCGGCCGGCGAGGTGACTCATCCCGGCCGATGGCGGCCGGCTCCGCCGAACCTAGCGTCGGGGCATGTCTCTCGATATCCGACCCGAGTCCACCGGCCCCGCCTCCGGTCCCGCCGGCGGCCGGTCCCGGCCGGCGCCGGTCACCGTGCTGCACTGGGTCTTCGCCGGTTTCGCCGTACTGACCGTCGGGTCGCTGCTCGGTGGCTCCGACGTCGCGGTGCTCCGGGCGGCGGCCCTGGTCGGCTATCCGGTGGCGGCGCTGCTGTCGGTGGCCGCCGCGCTGCGGGGACCGGAGCGGGGTCGCCGGGTCACCATCGTGCTGCACCTGGTGATGGCGTTGGCGCAGTTCGTCTTCGGCATCCCGGCCCCGGTCGCGCTACTCGGCATCCCGCTGTCGCTGACGATCCTGGCGGTGAGCCGGCCGAGGTTCCCCCGGATGTCGCCCCGGACCCGGAAGGTCTGGCTGGTCCTGCACGTCGGCTTCAGCGTCGGCTGGCTCGGCGTGGCGCTCACGATGACCGTACTGGCGATCGTCGGCAGCGCCGCCGACTCGCACGCGCTCCGGCACGGCGCGTACGAGGTGCTGCACGTCGTCGACCTGGCGGCGGCGATCCCGTCGATGTTCCTCGCCATCATCACCGGCCTGGTGGTCTCGCTCGGTATGAAGTGGGGTCTGGTCCGGCACTGGTGGGTGCTGGTCAAGTTCGCCATCTCGGTGAGCATCCCGCTGGTCGCCGGGACGGTGGAGAGTGCGCTCGCCGACGAGTTGGCGCTGCGTACGGTGGATCCGGCCGCCGTGCCGGGGTCCACCGGGGTGGCCCTGACGGCGTGTCTGGCCGCGTTCACGGTCGCGCTCTGGGTGGCCACCATCCTCTCCGTGCTGAAGCCGTGGCCGCGTACCCGGTGGGGGCGGTCGGCGGATGCCCGGGAGCGGGCGGCGCGCCGGCAGGGAGCACTTCTCTGACCGAAGTAGCGTGTATAGCGCGGTAGCGTGCAAAGCGATGGTACGGTGTCGGTCGTTACCGGACGTGAGTGATGCCGGACACGACCAGAGAGGCCGAAATGGCTGCCGTACTGGAGATCGAAGGTCTGCGCAAGACCTACCGGAGCAGACGTCGGGGCACCCGGCAGGCGTTGGACGGCTTCGACATGCGGGTCGAGGCCGGCCAGGTGCACGGGTTCCTCGGCCCCAACGGCTCGGGCAAGACGACCACGCTGCGTACGCTGCTCGGGCTGATCCGGCCCAACGGCGGCCGGATGGCGATCCTCGGCCAGGAGGTGCCGGCGGCGCTGCCCTCGGTCGCCGGCCGGGTCGGCGCGATCGTCGAGAGCCCGCAGTTCTTTCCGCACTTCTCCGCCCGGGACACCCTCTCGCTGCTGGCCGGGGCCGGCGGCGTGCCGCAGACCCGGGTGATGGAGGTGTTGGAGCTGGTCGGGCTGCGGGAGCGGGCCAAGGACCGGGTCAAGACCTACTCGCTGGGCATGAAGCAGCGGCTCGCGGTCGCCTCCGCCCTGCTGAAGAACCCGAAGCTGCTGATCCTCGACGAGCCGGCCAACGGGCTCGACCCGGGCGGCATCCGGGAGATGCGCAGCCTGATGCGCGACCTCGCCGCCTCCGGCATGACCGTGGTGGTCTCCAGTCACATCCTCGGCGAGGTGCAGCTGATCTGCGACTCCGTCACCATCATCTCGCTGGGCCGCCGGGTCGCCGCCGGCCCGGTCGCCGAGGTGCTGGCCGAGCACTCCGGCGGCGGGCTGCGGGTCCGGCTGGAGGCGGTGACCGACCTGCCGGCCGCCGTCGACGTGCTGCGCCGGACCGGCGCGCGGGTCACCCCGCACGACGACCACCTGCTGGTGTACGAGGTGGACAAGCCGGCCACCGTCACCCGTGCCCTCGCCGCCGCCGACCTCTACGTCAGCGAACTGGCTCCGATCACCGTCGACCTGGAGAGCGTCTTCCTGGAGTTGACCGCCACCGCGCCGGTGCCGGGTCAGCACCGCCAGGTCGACCAGTCCGTGGTGGTCGACGGCATCGCCGGGACCGACTCCCGGGCGAACGGGGGGTGGGGAGTGTGAACCTCTACACCACGGAACTGCGCCGGCTCGCCAAGCGGCGGTTCGTCCGCTACCTGACCCTGGCCGGGCTGCTGGTGCTGGTCGCCGTCGCGGTCGGGATGTTCTTCACCAACCAGAAGATCGGCCCGGCCCAGGTCGCCGCGGCGGAACGCGCGGCGGACCGGGACTACCAGCAGAACGTCGCGATGACCGAGCAGTACCGGGAGAACTGCGAGCGGGCGAAGGCGGCCGGTACCGCCGCCAAGGAGGGCTTCCCGGAGGACTGCGCGAGCATCCAGCCGCCGCCCCGGGAGGCGTTCCAGGGCGACTGGCACCTGCCGGCCACCTTCGACTTCCGGGAGGAGTTCGCCGCCACCGTCACCACGCTCACCGCCGTACTCGCGCTGGTGGCGTTCGTCGGGGGCGCCTCGTTCGTGGGCGCCGAGTGGAGTACCGGCGGGATGATGAACCTGCTGCTCTGGCGACCGCAGCGGATCCGGGTACTCCTCACCAAGCTGGCCGCGCTGCTCTCCGCGCTGTTCGGCGTGACCGTGCTGGCCGGCGCACTCTGGACGGCGGCGTTCTGGGCGACCGGCAGCTTCCGGGGCAGCACCTCCGGGATGACCGCCGGGGCCTGGGAGTCGTTCGGGCTGACCGGGCTGCGCGGGCTCACCCTGATCCTGGTGGCCGGGGCGCTCGGCTTCGGCCTGGCCTCGCTCGGCCGGCACACCGCGCTGGCGCTCGGCGGGGTGCTCGGGGTGATGGTGGTCGGGCAGTTCGGCCTCGGCGTCGTACTCGCGATGGCCCAGGTCAGGTTCATCGAGAGCTGGCTGCTGCCGACGTACCTGCTGGCCTGGATGGACAAGAAGGTCACGCTGAAGAACTGGGACGCCTGCCAGGCGTCGTTCAGCGGCGAGTGTGAACCGCTGACCAAGGACATCACCTGGCAGAACTCGTCGGTGCTGCTCGCCGTCGGGCTGCTGGTCGTGCTCGGCGGGGCGATCTGGTCGATGCGGCGGCGGGACATCACCTGACCCGGCACGGTGGCGGGTGACGGGGGTCGGGGGCGGCGGCCGGGGGGCGCCGCCCCCGGCGGCCCGCCCTCGAAAAGGGTGTCGAACAGCGGTGCGGCGCTGCGGCCGGGGGCCGGTCGGGGGTCGGTCGGGGGTGACGGTTGTCGCCCGTGCCGACCGGTGCGGTCCCGGCCGGGCGTCGGTAGGCTGGTGAGCCCCAGGTCGTGCCCTGTTCTACCCCCGGAGGAGCGCCATGCGGAACGCCTCTGCTCCGGCCGACGACGAGGCGGACGACGCCGTCGGGCAGGCTGAGGCGGGCGACGCCGCGGGGCAGGCCGAGTCTGACGACGCCGCCGGGCACGCCGAGGTCGCCCATGTCCCGCAGCCACGGTCCGCGCCCGGTGCCGAGGCGCCGGAGGTACCCGGGATTCCCGCCCCGGCGCCGCCGGCCGACCCGGCACTGTCGGAGCGGGAGCGTGAGATCCTCGCCTTCGAGCGGCGCTGGTGGAAGCATGCCGGCGCCAAGGAGCAGGCGATCCGGGACGCCTTCGACCTCTCCGCCACCCGTTACTACCAGATCCTCAACGGGCTGCTGGACAATCCGGCCGCGCTGGAGGCCGAGCCGATGCTGGTCGCCCGGCTCCGGCGGCTGCGCGCGGCCCGCAGCCGCAACCGCCGCCGCTGACCCGCCCCGCCACGGAGGCGGCGCCGCCGCGCCGGACTACTTCTCGTAGGTACGCAGCCCGTTGCCGAGCGCGATGAAGGTCGGCGCCCACTCGCCGATGAAGATGCCCCAGCGGTCGGCGCGGTCGATACCGGCGCTCTCCATCTGCTTCGACAGGCACCAGCTCAGGAACGACAGCCCGATGCTGGCCGCTCCCGCCATGTACATGTGTTCGGCCCGCAGGCCCATCCGGTGCAGGTGTTCCAACATCTGCGTCCCCCTCGCGTCAAGCCCTCGGCACCGACGCTACCGTCGGTAATCGTCGCTGGTCGGCGAGTTTCCCGGATGAGTCCACGGATCCGGCACCGGGTGTTACGCCGGCCTGCCTGCCACCGGACCCGGCGCGACGGCACGGGCGGTCGGAACTGCCCGCCGACCCGTCGATTCCCGCCGGGGCGGGCGTCGCCGCACGGTAGACAGGAGGGGAGAACCACCCGTCGTACCGCCGGGAGCCGCCGATGACACCGCCAGGCCACCGATGACACCGCCAGACCGGGGCCGGCCGGAGCCGGGCCAATGATGCTGGTCCGGTCGGCCTCGGGACCCGCGCCGGGGCGGCTGGAGAACGAGGACCACGTCTTCCGGTACGGGGACCTGGTCGGCGTACTCGACGGGGCGACGGTGCCGGACGGCTTCGACACCGGCTGCGTACACGGACCGGGCTGGTACGTCCGGCGGCTCGCGGCGCGGCTCGGGCTGGCCGCCGCCGACCGGCCCGCCGCCGCGCTGACCGGCAACCTCGCCGCCGCGATCCTGGCGGTACGCGCCGACCACGGCGGCGCCTGCGACCTCGACCATCCCGGCACCCCGTCGGCGACGGTCTGCCTGCTGCGGCACGGTGCCGATCACGTCGACTACCTGGTGCTCTGCGACAGCCCACTCGTGCTCGACCTCGGCGCGCGGGTCCAGGTGATCTCCGACGAGCGGTTGCGGACGGCAATGGCCGACCTGCGGCAGAAGGCGGAGCTGGCCCGGGTCGGCGGTGAGCCGGACCCGGCGACCCGGTTCCGCCGGGCGGTGGCGTTGCAGCGGGAGCAGATGAACCGGACCCACGGCTACTGGGTGGCCGCCGCCAACCCGGACGCGGCGTACCACGCGGTCGTCGGGAGCCTGCCGCTGCACGGTCCGGAGCGGGTCCGCCGGGCCGCGCTGCTCACCGACGGGGCCTCGGTCGCGGTCGAACAGTTCGGGCTCTTCGACTGGCGTGGCCTGCTCGACCTGCTCAGCGAGGCCGGGCCGGGCGAGCTGATCCGCCGGGTCCGGCTGGTCGAGGCCGGTGACGGCCAGCGCCGCAGCGGCTTCAAGCGGCACGACGACGCGACCGCCGTACTCTGCGAGTTCGAGGACTGAGCGCCGGTCCGGGTCGGGCACCGGCTCGGCGGCGCGGGTGCCGGGTGAAACCGGGTGGCGGCCGGCCTCGGGTACGGCGACGATCGGCGTCGTGTCGATTCCACAGCGGCAGGTCCGGGCCGGCTTCACCGACGAGACGATCACGGTCTACCAGGCGTACCCGCCGTCGATCGCCGAGCCGGCGCTGCTTGCCGGCCGGTTCGTGGCCCCGTTCAAGCGGGAGCGGATGACCTGGATCAAGCCGTCCTTCCGGTGGATGATGTACCGCTGCGGCTGGGCGGAGAAGCCCGGTCAGGAGCGGGTACTCGCGGTCGAGATCACCCGGGAGGGTTTCGAGTGGGCGCTGGGCCACGCCTGCCTGAGCCACTACGACCCGGACCGGTACCCGAGCCGGGCGGACTGGGCCGCGCTCCTCAAAACCAGCCCGGTACGCGTGCAGTGGGATCCGGAGCGCTCGCTGGAGCTGACACCGCTGCCGTACCGGTCCCTCCAGGTCGGGCTGAGCGGCCCGGCCGTCGCCCGGTACGTCGACGAGTGGATCGTCGGCCTTAGCGACGTCACCGCGACCGCGCGGGCGATCCGGGCGCACCTGCGGGCCGGCGAGCGGGACGCGGCCGCCGCGCTGCTCCCGGCCGAACGGCCGTACCCGCTGCCGGAGCCGGTGGCGGCGGTCGTCGGCGCGTCCTGACCGGAGCGGCACTGATCCGTCCGCCCTTCCCGATTCCGTGGCCGATGTCCGAAATGGTGCGGGTCGGCCGGCCGGCGCCATGGGCGGCACGACCAGCCAGTCGGTGAGGGGGTCGCCCGGCCGGGTCGGGGTGGTCCGAACGGAGCGGGTCTGCCAAACCAGTGGACGCGGCGGTGACGCGGCGAGAAACATCGGGTTCGTGACCCGTGAGATACGGCTGACGCCGGTAGACGAGCAGAATCTCGAACCGCTGCTGTCGGTGGCGGTCGCCGAGACCGAACCGGACGAGGTGATGCCGCCGGTCGAGGCGCCCGCCGGCTGGTCGCAGGCGCGGCGCGACGCGTTCCGGGAGTTCCACCGGGCGAACTTCGGCGGCCTGGGCGGGCCGACCGGCAGCCTGATGTACGCGATCGTCCAGGACGGTGACGTGGTGGGGATGGCCCGGCTGGGCCGGCACGCCGAGCCGGGCACCCTGGAGACCGGGATATGGCTCGGCAAGTCCAGCCGGGGGCAGGGGATCGGGCTGATCGCACTGCGGCTGCTGCTCGCCGAGGCGGTCGAGGCCGGCGCCCGGCGGGTGGTGGCCGAGACGCGGGCGGACAACCTGCCGGCGCTGAACCTGCTGCGGCGGTGCGGCGCGGTGCTGGGTCAGGACGGTGTGGCGGTCCGGGCGGAGATCCGGCTCGGCGTCGGCGAGGACGCCGTCGGGGTTTGGTGACCCGTACCGTCGGCTCGTGCGCCGAACCCCCGGATCGTGCGCCGTACCCGGCCGGCCGGGCCGCCGCGTCGGGCGGATCAGTCGAGCAGCAGCGTGTAGCCCAGGGTCAGCACGATCAGGGTCGCCGGGATCGCCAGCACGTGCGGGGCGACGAGGGTACGCCAGTATCCCGGCACCTCGTCCCGGTAGTGCGCCACGCCCATCTCCAGCGGCCGTACGTCGGGCGCCTCGGCACCGTCGAGCAGCCGGCGGGCGACCGCCGCGTGCAGCCGCCGGAAGAGGCGCTCCTGGCGTAGGTAGTAGGCGTCCAGTCCCCAGAAGATCACGGCGGGCGCCAGTGCCACCACCGCGAGCAGGCGAAGGTTCTGGCCCTGCGTGCCGAGCACGGTGAAGACGATGGAGACCAGCGTGACGGACCAGCCCCGGATCACGAACGAGTGCTGGGACATCCGGGCGATCGTCGCCTGCACGTCGGCGAGGTGGCGCAGCCGGAGTTCGTCCTCGTCCGCCAAGTACGCCTCCTGAGGGTTGCCAGCACACTCCACCTGGTGCGCCGGTCCGGGGTGTCATCACAGTAGCGGAGATCCACAGTAGCGGAGATCCACATCGGTGGTGTGAACAGACGTCGCGTTCGTGGGCGGCGACGTTTGTGCTCGGCAGATAGTGTTGTCCACATCCTTTCGGGCCGGACAATGGAAACGCGGTGGTGGCCATGGTGGGCGAGGTGCCTGGTCCGATAACGTTCGCCGGAGAACTCCGCCGGCGGCGAACCGGGCAGGGATTCACCCTCACGGAGTTGGCCGGACGGATCAACTACAGCAAGAGCCATCTGAGCAAGATCGAATCGGGCGTCAAACGGCCCAGTGTGGACCTGGCGCGTCGATGCGATCAGGAACTGAATGCCGATGGTGCCCTCGCCCGTCTGGTCGACGCACCGTCGTACGATCCGCCGCCGGAGACAGCGACTCCGAGCGAGGTCTGGGTGATGCGGATGAATGCGGACGGCAGTGGTGAATTCACGGCTTTCGACCGGCGTACGGTGTTGACCGCCGCAGCCTCCATGATGAGTTGGGCGATTATTCCGGCACGGGGGCGCCCGCAGGCGGCGGATTTCGCCCTGCCGACCTTCCGGACCTGGCTCGACCAGATGCGCCTGCTCGGCCAGGGGGTCGACCCGGCGACGATGATTCACATGCTGGTCGGGGCCACCAACAGCATCCGGGCACTCGCCGCCGAGGCGCGGGGCGAGACCCGGGTCGCCGCGCTGCGCCTGGCGGCCCGGTTCGCGGAATACACCGGCTGGATGGCCCAGGAGCAGGGCGACGAGGGTGCGGCGTGGTGGTGGACCCAGCGCGCCGTCGACCTCGCCACGAGCGGCGGGGACCACGAACTGCCCACCTACGCCCTGGTCCGCCGGGCGGAGCTGGCGCTCTACCGGGACGACTCCCGCTCGGTGGTGGCCCTCGCCGAGCAGGCGGAGCAGCGGGCGTCCAGCAGCCGGGTCGCCGCCTTCGCCGCCCAGCGCGCCGCCCAGGGGTACGCCCTCGCCGGTGACGATCGCGCCTGTCGTCAGGCGCTCGACCGGGCGGCGACGCTGATGACGCACGCGGCCGGCGAGACGAGTGCCGAACCGGCGCTGGGCAGCCTCACCATGCGCGACCCGGTCGCCTTCACCACCGGCTGGTGCCTGTTCGACCTCGGGCGACCGGCCGAGTCCGCCGAGATCCTCGGTGCCGAACTCGACCGGCTCCCCGCCACCATGCACCGGACCCGCTCCCGGTACGGTGCCCGCCTCGCACTCGCGCTCGCCAACAGCGGGGAACTCGAACGGGCCTGCGAGGTCCTCCGGTCGGTGCTGGAGCAGGCCTCTACTGTCGACTCCGCGACTGTCCGGCACGACCTGCGGCACCTCAGCCGAACGTTGCGACGCTGGCGTACCGAAGGTGCGGTCAACGAGGCCATGCCGCTCCTTCTGGACGTCCTTCGCAGAGACAATCAGCCACCTTCGGACTACCGGTTGTAATACGGCGGAGAGGTCGCCCCTGCCGACCGGTTCGTGGCCGGGCCGTCCCGGCCACGAAGGCTTCCGCTCGTTCGCCGTTGTCCGTCCACAAGGGTGAGGACAACGTATTGCTAGTCCCATGCCGCACTGCCAGTCTGAAATGCGGCGGACGGCGTCGGTCCGCTAGTTGTGCATGACGACGCGCAGTTGCGTGCATCCATCGGCAATAGGCGCGACGTTCCCGACCGCTTCTGCCGAAAGGCGACCCGATGACCGGGATCTTCATCAACTATCGAACCGGTGACGAAACGTTCGCCGCACCGGTGATCGACGAGAGGCTCCGCAGGGAATTTGGCGACGACCGCGTTTTCCGGGATTCCCGTTCACTCGAACCGGGTCTCGATTTCCCGCCCGAGATCTGGTACCACCTGAAGCGCAGTACGGTGTTGCTCGCGCTTATCGGCCCCCGATGGCTCACCCTCGCGGACGACTCCGGAAACCGTCGGATCGACCATCCGAAGGACTACGTGCGGCGGGAGATCCGCCGGGCGCTCAAGCGGGACATCCGAGTCATTCCCGTACTGCTCGACGGGGGGCGGATGCCGACCGAGGAGGAACTGCCGCACGACATCAGGCGACTGGCCCGCCGTCAGTTCCTGCCGCTGCACACCCGCAACCTGCTGGGCGACCTCCAGCGGCTGGTCGACGAACTGGGCCGGATCGTGCCGCGCGTCGGCTCGGGTCCGGGCGGCGCGGCCGGCACCGCCGCCGCACCCGGCCAGGCGGCTCCGGCGGCACCGGCGAACGGCCGGCACAGCGCCGTGCACATCACCGGGGACGGTCAGGTCTTCAACGGACCGATCACCGGCGGGGACAGCAATGGCTGAGCAGGCCGAACGGTCCGGAAAACCCTCACAGACTGCCCCGGACGTCTCCGGCAACGCGTCCGGGGCGCCAGCCCAGGAAGGCCGGTCGCCCGGCCCGGCCGGTGACGGCCCGGCCGGTACGGCCGGTGGGTCCGGCGCCGAGCCGAAGTCCGCGGGCGACGCCACCGGGTCTGCCGGCGACGCCGCCGAGGGGCTCGCCGCGAGCCTCGGCGGCGCCAGGTCGGCGGCGAAGTCGCCGGGCGAGGGGGCCGGCGACGAGGAGCGGACCTGGCAGCAGCAGGAGATCCGCAACACCCTGGCGGCGGCGCTCAGCTCCTTCGGCAGCCGCTCCTCCGGCGTCATCGTCGTCGGCGACGGGCACACCTTCAGCGGCCCGATCACCGGCGGGGACAGCCGGACCGGCGCGGACCGGTCCAGGGCGGTACTGCGCACCTTCACCGCCGGGTTCGTCGCCGGTACGGCCCGGGTGTACGTCTCGCCGGACGGCTACGTCGACCTCGCCGAGGCCCTTGAGGACAGCCCGGTACTGCTGATCAGGGCGCGTCGGCGCTGGGGCAGTACGACGACCGCCGTCCGGCTGCTCTCCGAGATGGAGACCGTGCACGAACTGCGGTTCGCCGACGCGCTCGCCGCACTGCCGATCGAGGACCTGCCCGAGGGGTGCGGCTTCGTCATCGAACGGCTGAGCAGGAACCAGCTCGGCACCCTGTACGCCCGCGAGCTGCCGATGCTGGAGGAGCGGCTGACCCGGCGCCGGGGCAGGCTGGTGGTGATCGTCGACGACTCGGCGCGCGCCGCTGACCACGCGGTCGACCGGCTCGCCCGGAAGATCGCCGCACCGCCCGCGGCGCTGGAGCTGGTCACCAGCCACCTGGCGGAACTGCTCGGTTCGGATGCCGAGGCGGAACGGCTGTTGGCGGACGAGAACGTCGGTACCCGGCTGGCCGACATCGCGCCGGAGTCGTTCGACGCGCCGCAGCTGGTGGAACTGGCGAAGGACCTCGCCGAGGTGGCCTCGGGTACGGGCACCGTGGCGGATGCCATGGCGCGGTTCGAGGACCGTTCCCGCCAGGACGTCGAGGACTGGTACGACGAACTCGGCAGCTTCGACGAGCGGGCGCTGGTCGTCGCGATCGCCGTACTGGACCGGATGTCCTTCGACGCGGTCTCCCGGGCCGCCACCCTGCTGGAACAGGCGTGGCGGGAGGACGAGGCCGGCAACGGCCAGGCGCCGCCACGGTCCCGGCAGACCCGGCGCAACCGGCTGCGGGCGGCCCGGGCCCGGATCGACACCGAGGTACGCCGCACCCGGTACGGCTGGGCGGAGCTGGAGGTCGTCTCCTTCGTCGACCCGAACTATCCGGCCCGGCTGCTGCACCACCTGTGGCACGAGCACTACTACGACCGGGCTCTGCTGCTGGACTGGCTGCGGCGGGTCGCCGGCGACGTGGAGGGTGCGGTCGGGATCCGGGCGGCGACCGCGATCGGCTACCTGAGCCAGTTCGCC
The DNA here is from genome assembly GCF_003030385.1 of Plantactinospora sp. BB1. Lineage (NCBI taxonomy): Bacteria > Bacillati > Actinomycetota > Actinomycetes > Micromonosporales > Micromonosporaceae > Plantactinospora > Plantactinospora sp. BB1. The sequence continues at coordinate 1,890,167 of NZ_CP028159.1, forward strand.
TTCGACACCATCCGCCGGGACATCGTGACGCCGTGGGCCGGCAGCGGCCGGGGCAACGAACGGGAGTGGGCGGTGGCCGCCCTCGCGCTGCCCGCCCGGGACCCGGCGACGGCGAGCCGGGTCATCCGGCTGGTGCTGGACTGGGCGGACCGGGACGGTCTCGCGCTCCGGCTGTCGGCCGCCCGGGCGCTGGGCGCCAGCGTCGGGGCGGTGCTGGACGGCGGCCCCGACGAGCACCTCGCCGAGTTGGCCGACGGCGCCGAGACGCCGCTCCAGCTCGCCATCGGGGACAGCATCGCCGAGCTGATGGCCGAGGCGACGCTCGACCGGCAGACCGAGCTGCTCCGCCTGCTGGAGACCTGGTCGATGGAGAGTCGTTCGGGCCGGCTCTACGCGGGCGTGGTGGGCTTCCTCGAAGTCGCCGCCACGCTCTGGACCAACCAGCAGACCCCGGACGGCGACGTGGCCTGGCCGACCCTGCTCTGGCTGGCCGGCGAGGGCGGGCAGCCGGTGACGGTCCCGGACGACGGCGTCGTCCCGGCGGAGGGCCGGTCCGAGGCCGGGCGGATCGTCGCCCGGCTCTGGGGGCGGGCGCTGGTCGCCCCCGGTGTGGACACCGCCGTGCACAACGTGCTGCGCAGGTGGGCGCAGGCGGCCGAGGAGGCCCCGGCGCTGCGTCCGGCCCTGGTCGCCCTGCTGATGGAGGCCGCGGTCACCGACCGGCAGCGGCGACTGCTGACCGCGCACGCCAACCGGTGGCGCGATCCCAAGCCGCTGGCGCCGGACCTGGCGGCCAGATTGCTGAACGTACTCAGTCGAAGGGTTGGTGTGTGGTGATCCGTGGCCCCGTCCTCGAACGAAAAGAACTCCGCCGGCTGCCGTTCCAGCGGCGGCCGATCGCCGAGCCGGGTACCCGGCTGGTGTTCCAGATGTCCAGCGGCCAGTTGGTGGCGCCGACGCACCCGTACACCACCGGGGACGTCTGGTGGCGTGGGCCGCGAGCGGTCTACGTGGTCTACACGTCGCCGCAGCCGGCGTACTTCGCCTGCACGCTGCCGTGCGCCGGTGACACGCTCTTCTTCGACGCGGCGGTGCGGTTCTCGTTCGCCGTCGCCGATCCGGTGAGCGTGGTCCGGGAGCAGGTCTCCGACCCCGTCGCCGACTGCCGGCGCTATCTGATGGAACCGCTGCGCGCCGTCACCCGCAGGTTCACGGCGATGCAGCCGGAGGCGGCCGAACGGGCGATCCGGTCGACGCTGGCGGACGCGCCGACCGACCTCGCCAACGGGCTGCGGATCAGCGAGCTGCGCTGCGAGCTGACCATCAACGCCGAGCAGGGGGGAATCGCCAAGGATCTGGAGATCCAGACGTTGCGGCAGCAGTTGGCGATGCGTACCGAGACGGACCGGATCGCCCTGACCAAGCTGAACCAGGACGCCGACCTGGCCCGGCACCGGGAGCGGGCGGCGTTCCACGAGCGGCTGCTCTCCGGCGGTGGTGCGGCGCTGGCCGGCAGCATCGTGGCGCAGGATCCGACGAAGGCGACCGAGGCCGCCAACTTCATGATCGCACTCTACGACCAGGACCAGAAGCTGGCCGTGGAGGCGCTCAAGGTGATCATGGAAGGCGACCAGATCCGGCTCGGCGAGATGGACGGCGCCGTGCAGGCGGTGGTCGAACGCTTCAAGGGGATGATCACGCAGGGCGGCGGCCAGTTGATGCCGAACCGGGCCGTCGGCGAGTTGTCCAACGCGCCGGCCCGGGACGGCGAGGCCGGGTCACCGCCGGGCGGCGAAGCCGGGGAGCAGCCGTGAACGGAGCCCGGGGCTTTCCGATGGGGATTCTCGACACGCTGGCCGGGTGGATCCGGGACTTCCCGCTGATTCCCGTCGAGATTCGCGGAGTGGTCTGGTTCCCCCTGCTCGCCGTGCTGGTGATCGGCGGCCTGCTGCTGCTGGTACGCCGGGTGCTGCCCTGGCTGGGGCGGCTCGTCGGCCGCGCGCTGGGCGTACTGGCGGTCGCGGTCGGCGCCGTCCTGCTCCTGCCCGACCTGCTGGTCTCGTACCTCTACCGGCGCACCGGCGGTGCTCCGCCGGGACTCGCCTACGGCTACGGCGACCTGGTGGCGGAGCTGGCGATCGGGCTGACCCGGGTCTCCGGACTGGCCGCACCGGCCTTCGCCCGCGCGGCCCGGACACCCGCGGTCTTCGTGATCGTTCTCGGTGCGCTCTGGCTCTGGACCTGGAACCACGGCTCCTGCCCCGGCGAGCAGGCGGTGGACGCCTGCGTACGCCCGGTCGTGGAGTGGACCCGGGCCTTCGACTCCTGACCGTGCCCGGCGGCCGGTCACCGGGTCCGGCCGGCCGCCCGGGGTACCCGTTGCGTCGGCCGCCGGGTGTCCGGTCAGCCGGTCGGGGTCGGGCGCAGGCCGGCGAAGACGATCGCCAGGGTGCGCTGCCGCAGCCCGGCGTCCCAGTTGCCGCGCAGGGCACCCTGGGTCAGCGCGGCGAGCAGCGCCATCACCTCGGGGAGCTGCACCTGCCGGTCGACCGTGCCGGCGGCCCTGGCCTGGCGCAGCAGGCCGTGCACGGCCGCGCCCAGCACGTCGAGCACCTCGGGGAGTTGGATCTCGACACCGTCGCGGGCGAGCAGGTCGGCCACGGCCTTCTTGGTGGCGGCCTGCTCGACGGTACTGGCGAAGAAGGTGAAGAGCCCGGTGCCGGAGCTGTCGTCGCCGCCCAGTGTCGCGGCCTGCTCGACCAGTCCGGCGAGTACGCCCTTCATGATCGCGGCGAGCAGGTCGTTCTTGGTCGGGAAGTGCCGGAAGACGGTACCGATGGCGACCCCGGCCCGGGCGGCGACCTCCTCGGTCGACGCCGCGACGCCGTGCTCGGCGAAGACCTCCTCGGCGGCCGCCAGGATCCGGGCGCGGTTGCGCTGCGCGTCGGCGCGCAGCGGCCGGCCGGGTTCGGCTGTCCGGGGCGTCATGCGGATCTCTCCTCCTTGCAAAGTGAGTCGGGGCTCACTATCTTCATAAGTCGAGTCGTCACTCACTTTATTTCGGAGGGGATGGTCCGATGAGCACGCCCAGCGAAGCGTTCGCCCGGATCCGCGCCAACTTCCTGGCCAACACGGCCGGCTTCACCGAGGACCAACTCGCCGAGGACGTCGTGGTGGAGATGCCCTTCGCCGCACCCGGCCGGCCCAACCGGATCGAGGGCCGGCGGGAGTTCCTCGAATTCGCCGCCGCCGGCCGGGCCGGGCTGCCGCTCCGGATCGACGACTGCCGCAACGTGGTGATCCACCAGACCACCGACCCCGAGGTGATCGTCGTCGAGTACGAACTCGCCGCGACCGTCACCACCACCGGCGTCTCCGCCGCCGCCCCGTTCATCGCGGTGCTCAGGGTCCGCAACGGTCGGGTGGCGCACTGGCGGGAATACCAGAACCCGGCCGCGCTGGCCCTGGCCACCGGCCAGCCCTGAGCCACCAGCCAGCCCTGAGCCACCTGGCGGAACCGGGCCGGGATCCTGCTCACCGCTGCGCGGCGTACGCGGCCAGCCAGGCGACCTGACCCGGATCCAGCGACGGCCGGACCCGGGACCGGGCCGTCGCCACATGCCCGGCGTGCACCGTGCTCGCCTCCAGCGACTCCCGCATCGCCGCCAGCGCCGCCTCCCGGACCAGCGCCGCACAGTCCGCGGCGGAGAAGCCGTCCAACTCCTCGGCCAGCGCCGCCAACTCCACCTCCTCGGCCAGCGGCACCGACCGGGCCGCCGCCCTCAGGATCTCGGCCCGGGCGGCGGCGTCCGGCGGCGGCACGTAGACCAGCCGCTCCAACCGGCCCGGCCGCAGCAGCGCCGGATCCACCAGATCCGGCCGGTTCGTCGCACCGACCACCACCACGTTGCGCAGCGTCTCCACCCCGTCCAGCTCGGTCAGCAGCGCCGCGACCACCCGGTCGGTGGTACCGCCGTCGGTGGCCTGGCCGCGTACCGGGGCCAGCGCGTCGACCTCGTCGAGGAAGACCAGCGTCGGTGCCGCCTCCCGGGCCCGGCGGAACAGCTCCCGGACCGCCCGCTCGCTCTCGCCGACCCACTTCGAGAGCAGCTCCGCGCCCTTCACCGACAGCACGTTCGCCCGACCGGTACCGGCCAGCGCGGTGACCAGGAACGTCTTGCCGCACCCCGGCGGGCCGTAGAGGAGTACGCCGCGCGGCGGCTGCACGCCGAGCCGGGCGAAGGTGTCCGGATAGTTCAGCGGCCAGAGCACCGACTCGGTCAGCACCTCCTTGACCTCGGCCATGTCCCCGACGTCGTCCAGGGTCACGTCGGCCAGCTCCAGCACCGACGACTCGGCCATCGAGGTCGGCCGGACCACCTCCAGGGCCGCCGAGAAGTCCGCCATCGCCACCGTCGGGGCGGTCGCCTCCTTCTGCCGCAGCGCGGCGCGTACCCCGGCCTCCCGGGCCAGCGCGGCCAGGTCGGCGGCGACGAATCCGGGCGTACGGCCGGCCACCTCGTCCAGCCGGACGTCCTCGTCCAGCGGCATCCCCCGGGTCAGCACCGTCAACTGCTCCCGGCGCAGCGCGGCGTCCGGCAGTGGGATCGCGATCTCCAGCGAGAGCAGGTCCGGCGCGCGCAGCGCCGGGTCCACCGACTCGGGCCGGCTGGTCGTGCAGACGACGGCGGCACCGGCGCGTACCGTCTCGGCCAGCAACTGCCGGAAGACCGTACCCACCGGACCGGGCGTGTCGCGCGGCGCCAGCGCCTCGACGTCGGCGACCAGCAGCACCGCGGGCGGCGCGTCCCGGACCGAGGCGGCGGCCTCGCGGAGCCGCCGGGCGGCGGCGTCGTTGGTCAGCGCGGCGACCTCCGGCGCCCAGATCGCGGCGAACCGGGCCCCCACCGACCGGGAGACCGCCCGGACCAGCGCCGACTTGCCGGACCCGGCCGGGCCGGTCAGGAGTACGCCGAGCGAGACCGTCGTGCCCAGCCGGCCCAGCACCTCCCGGTGGTGGAAGCCGAGGTCGAGCAGCTCGGTCAACTCCTCGGCCTGGGTCCGCAGCCCGGGCAGCTCGTCCAGGCCGGGCGCCGGATCCGGTACCGGCCCGGTCGCCGCCCGCGGACTCTGGCCGCCGGTGACCGCCCGCAGCTCGGCCGAGGTCGTGCCGTGCGTGGCGTGACCGTCCCGCCAGCCGACCACACTGTCCATGGTCACCAGCACCGAATCGGCCTCGCCGCCGGTGTCGAGCGGCCCGGTCGAGCCGTTCGCCGACTCCGCCGAGGTCACCGTCAGCAGGGTGCTGGTCCAGGCGTAGCCGACGGTGTTCGCCAGGCTGCGCCGGGCCGCCTCGACCAGGGTCCGCACCGCCGCGTCGGGCAGCACGTCCTGGGGGAGCAGGGAGACGTCGTCACCGGCGGTCACCATCTTGCCGAGCAGGGCGAGGCGGAGCATCTCCGGCGAGACCACGGCGACGATCTCCGGCGGGCCGGTCAGCACCACCCGGCGGGCCGCCACCACCGGGATCGGCGCGACGGTTACCTGGCTGCCGTCGCGTACCCCGAGGTTGCCGAGGACCAGGTCGTCGGCGTAGAGCAGGGCGCGGCTCGCCGACGGCTCCGCCCGGGCCACGATCCCGGCGGTGCTCCGCCGCCCGGTGAGGCGTACCGGAGCGCCGGGGTGCAGACCCAGCGCGGTCAGCACCTCCGGATGCAGCCGGACGATGCCCCGGCGGGCGTCCAGCGCGGCCGGACGCAGGCTGGCGGTGAGCGTGAGATCCCGACCCGTCACCGGCCGAGAGTACCGGCCGGGAGCGGACCGGCATCCACCCGACGTCCGCGCCGTTCAGGAGGAGGTGTCGCCGAACTCGCGTACCCCGTCGACGTCGAGGGTGATCCGGCCGTTCTCGATCCACCCGCCGGTGGCGCTCCGCCAGCTCCGGTCGTCGCGCTCGTCGATCGCACTCCAGCTCTGCCGGTGGAAGCGCAGGTAGATCGGCCCGGACGAGGCGCCGGGGGCGAGCACCGCGCCGGGGACGGTCAGCTCCACCCAGCCGGGAATCGGGGTACCCGGCGGCGGGAACACGCTCGGGCTCGGCGTCGGCGCGCCGCTCGGCCCGCCGGGCGGCGGCGCGGGCGGCGGGAAGTACTGGAGGGTACGCCGGATCCGGTCGCAGCCGAGCGCCGCCCAGTCGCACCCCAGCACCAGGTCGGTGTTGCCGCCCTCGAAGGTCAGGTGGTACCGCACCCGGACGTAGTTGAGGTCGAGCGGCTCGTCGCCGGTGTTGACGATCCGGAGTGCGTAGTGGATCTGGTTGTTCGTCGGGGACCAGTCCAGGTTGAGGTAGCCGACCTTCGCCCGGCCGTACGCGGTGCGGAGGTTGATCTCCGGTGAGTTGTCGGAGTACGCGTTGATCGCGTAGGCGCCGATCGCGATCCGGTACTCGGTGCCGGGCGCCAGGTCGGTCACCGTGAGGGTAGTGCTGCTCGTACTGCCGAGGTTGCGGTAGACGTTGCTGCCGAGCAGCACCCGTACCTCGTAGATGATCGGGTCCTCGCCGGCCGGGTCGCTCGCCCAGGTCGCGGGCGCCCAGGTCAGGGTGAGGGCGTGCGGCTCGTTGGCGAGCACGACCGGGACGCCGGGGGCGGTCAGCCTCGGCGGGTCGTCGGCCCGCGCGACGCCGACGGCGAGCAGGCTCAGCAGCGCGGCGAGGAGGCTGACGGCGGTGACGCGGCGGGCACGCATGGCGAGGATGGTATCGATCACATACACAGTCCTCAATGCAAAATGTCCGACTCCATCGCCCGCCGAGGACGGGACCGACCGGGAGACGGGCGGCAGATTCCCCGAAACCCGGCGGATGTCCGTCGGCACCGCTCCTCGACCGGGGATCAGCCGTGGTCGTCGGGGCCGAGCAGCGACGGGTCCCGGCGGATCAGGTCGGCGAGCCGGGCGGCGGCGTCCGGTGCCGGCGGATCCTCCGGGGCCGCCCAGCCCGGCACCGTCCTGACCGACATCGGCCAGGAGTGCGGTGCCTGCCCGGCGACCGGCAACGCCGGCTCGGCGGCGGGCCGCACGGTGACCTCGCCGTCCGACCAGGCCACGTGCATCGCCGAGATCTTCGGCCCGTCGGCGACCCACATCGTGACCGCCACGTTCGGATGCTGTGCGACCACCCGTTGCACGGCCTCGGTCACCTCGTCGACCGGTGATCCTGCCCGGGCGGCCGCCTCCTGGGCCCGTCGTCGTTGCAGCGCCTCCCGGCGCTCCATGCGTGCCAGTGCGTCGTCCAGTTCGCCCCTCATCGTGTCACCCTTCCCGGCCAACCGCCGACCCGTCGCGGCCGGACCGTCGCGGGCTAAGTCTCCCGCTCCCGGATCGCTCGATCCAGGGCCCGATCCAGCACGATCAGTAAGGCGTCGCGTACCGAAAGTCGATCTCGAGCGTCGAACTGGACCAGTGGAACATGTTCCCCGATCGCCAGCGCCCAACGGATCGCCGTCAGGTCGTGCGCGATCTGGCCGTCGAACGCGTTGACCGCGACGACGAAGGGTAGACGGGCCCGCTCGAAGTAGTCGATGGCGGGATAACAGTCGTCGAGCCGGGAGGAGTCCACCACCACCAGCGCCCCGAGCGCACCCCGGGCCAGGTCGTCCCACATGAACCCGAACCGGGACTGCCCCGGGGTACCGAAGAGGTAGAGCTTGAGACTGCGGTCGATGGTGACGCAGCCGAAGTCCATCGCCACCGTCGTGGTGGTCTTCTCGGAGCGGATCCCCGGATCGTCCACCCCGATCCCGGCGGTGGTCATCTCCGCCTCGGTGGTCAGCGGCGCGATCTCCGAGATGGCCCCGACCGTGGTGGTCTTGCCCACCCCGAAACCCCCGGCGATCAGGATCTTCACCGGGATCGGCGGTGCGCTGCCGCGCCGCTGGTCGGACCGGTGCGCCCCGGCCGGATCGGCGCCGGTCTCCCGGGCGTGCCGGGGCGGCGCGGAACGGGCCGGTGGGGCGTACCCGGCGGGCAGCCCACGACCGGTACCGACACCGTGTCCGGCCGGGCTGCCGTACCGGCCGGGTGCGCTGTTCGCCAGGGGGCCGGCCGGCGGCGAGGCGGGCCAGTCAGGAGATCGCACGAAGTCCATCGATCACTCGCATAATGAGGTCGGGGTCGTGGGCATCCTCGACGGGACAGACGTGTACGTCGAGGTGGCCGGCGGCCCGCAGGTCACCGACCAGGATCTTGGTGACGCCGAGATGCATCCGAAGCCGGGCGGAGATCTCCGCCACGGACATCGGCTCGACGCACAGCGCGACGATGTCCTGGAGTTCCGAGGAGAGCCGGTTGACCGGTGGGCTGGTCCAGGAGGTGTCGTCGATCCTGGCGGTCACCTGGGTCTCCAACCCGATCGCCGGATCTGCCCCGGAGACCCGCCCGGAAGTCAGCACGAACGGGCGCAGCCCGGTCGGTGCCGGCTGCACGACCGGCAGCTCCCCGGTGTCCGCCTCCGGTTGCGCCTGCTCCTCGGCAAGCGCGGCCTGGAGGTAGGGACGGATCCGGACCGTCGGCAACACCTCCGGTTCCGGCTCCGCGTCCGGCGCCGGCACCTCGCTCCGCTCGGTCATGCGGGTCCCTCACTCCGCCCGGGGGCGCTCCGGGGTGTACGGCGCGGCGGACCGCCGCCCACCGCAACACCCGTGGTCACGACTGAACGGAGTTCTTCAGTTCGACGATCAGCCGAGGGGTGAGCGCGCCTCCGGCCCGACCGGCGAACAGGGTCATCTCGTAGGCGACGGTGCCGAGGTTGGCCGACCGGTCGGCGACCACCCCGAGGACCGAGCCGCTGCTGATCGCGCTGACCAGCAGGTAGCCGTCGGTCATGTCCACCACCACCCGGTTGAGCGCACCCAGCGTGTACCAGTTCGCGGCGCCACTGGCCAGGCTGGTCATCCCGGAGACCACCGCGGCGAGGCGCTCCGCGTTCGACCGGTCCTTGATCGACGACATGGCCATCAGCAGACCGTCGGAGGAGACCGCGATCGCCTCCTGCACACCGGCGGTGCCGGACGTGAACGAGTCCAGCAACCAGTTGAAGGTGCGTGCCTCCTGGCTCAGCTCGCCGGTGCCCGCTGCCTGGTCCTGCTCGGTACGGATGAAGGGAGTGCTCATCGTGGGGTTCCCTCTTCGTGGCGGTGTTCTGTTCGGACTTCGCTCAGCGCGCGGGCGACACCGGACTCGAACTGCATCATCAGCTCGCGTACCTGGTCGGGGTCGCCCGGCCCGGCGGTGGCGACGGCCGGCGCCTGGCCGAGCGGGGTGGTCGGCAGGGGAACGCTCAGGTTGGCTCCGGGGACCCGCCGGTTGAGCCGGGGCGGAGCGCCCGTCGCGGCGGGGGTCGCCGCTGGGGTGCCGTTGGGCCGGGATGCCGACCCGACCGGCCTGACATTACCGCCCTCCGGACGCGGGGCGTCCCGCTCCGGCGGTGTGCCGCCCGACGGCGGGTCGGCGGCCGGCTCCGGCCCGGAGGAGACCGGTCGGGGTACGTCCCGGTCCGGCTCCCCGGGCCCGGTGCCGAGCTGCTCCGACGGGTGGTCGGGGCCGGTCGGCCGGGACTGCTGCTCGCGCTGCGCCCGGCGTACCCCGGCCTCGAACTCCTCGATCAGCGCCCGGACGACGGACGGGTCGGCCGGGGTCGGTTCGGGGCGGCTCCGACTGGTGGTGTTCGGCAGTTGGGCGCCCGGGACCCGCTGGCGCAGCCCGGTGCCGGGGCCGGACGAGGCGGGTCCCGGGCCGCTGTCGGCGGAAGGCGTCGCCGGGGCACCGGAGGTGGCCGGGCCGCTTCCCGCATCGGGGCCGCCGGGGGCGGCGCCGTCGGAGTGTCCCGCCCGATCCGCGCCGGGCTCGGCGGTGGCGACCGGGCGGGTCAGGAAGGCGTTCCAGGGTTGGCCGGAGGTCAGCGACCGGGTGGCCCGGCGGATCAGCTCCTCGTCGAAGACCGGGCCGGCCGGTACCGCCACCGGCATCAGCTCGGGCAGCCGGAACACCGGTGCCGGCCCGGCCGCCGCGGGCACCGGCTCCGGGATCACCGGTACCGGCTCGGCGGGCCTGGGCGGTGCGGCCTCGGCGGGCCTGGGTGGTGCCGGCTGGGCGGGCCTGGACGGTACCGGCTCGACGAGTCCGGGCGGGGCCGGCTCGGCGGTGGGTACGGTGGCCCGGCCGTGCGGGATGGCGCCCTCCGCGACCTTGACCGGACGGACCGGCAGCGGTGCCGACGCGCTCGCCCGGGGTGTCGGCAGTTCGGATTCCGGACGCCGGGTGACCAGCAGCCGGTCGGCGATCTCCACCCCGACGGTCACGCCACCGCCGGGGGTGGTCGCCGAGAGGGTGACCCGCCAGCCGTGCCGGCGGGCCAGCCGGCCCACCACGAACAGCCCGAGCACCTCGGTCGGCACCAGGTCCAGTCGCTCGCGTCGGGTCAGCCGGGCGTTCTCCTCGGCCAGCCGCTCCGGGGTCATCCCGATGCCGTGGTCGACCAGGTTGAGGCGTACCCCGCCCGGGACGACCTCGGCGAGCACGGTGACCCGGGTGTGCGGCGGGGAGAAGGCGGTGGCGTTCTCCATCAGTTCGGCCAGGGTCAGCACCAGGTCGCCGATGACCCCGGGCGCCACCGCGACGTCGAGCCGGACCTGCACGTCGACCCGGGTGAAGTCCTCGATCTCACCGAGCGCCAGCCGGACCACGTCACCGAGCGGCAGCGGGGCGACGTGCCCGTCGCCGCCGGCTCCGCCGGAGAGCACCACCAGGCTGCTCGCGTTGCGGCGCAGCCGGCTGGAGACGTGGTCGAGCCGGTAGAGGTGCTGGAGCCGGCCGGGATCCGTCTCCTGGTGTTCCAGCCGGTCGATCAGGGCGATCTGCCGGCCGACCAGGTTCTGGGTACGTCGTCCGACGTGCCCGAACATCTGGGCCACGTTGCGCCGGCTGGCGGCCTGCCGCTCCACCAGCCGGGCGGCCGTACCCTGCACCCGCTCGAAGGCTCGGGCCAGGTCGCCGATCTCGTCGCGGCCGTCCACGTCCACCGGGTCGAGCCGGATCGGGTGGTACGACTCGGACTCGTCGTCGACGATCCGGGTCAGTTCCTCCTCGGCGGCCCGGGCCATCCGCTCGGCGGAGACGGTCAGCCGGGTCAGCGGCCGGGCGACGGTACGCGCCACCGCCAGGCTGAGCAGCATCATCAGCGCGATGGTCAGCAGCACCAGCAGGCCGACCGTGTACGCCCCGGCGATGGCCCGCTGGCGCTGGTCGGTGACCTCGGCGACCACGTCGGTGACGATCTTCTTCTCGATGAACTGACCAAGCGTGATCAGGGAGGAGGCCGCCGGGAAGAGGTCCGCCAGGTCCAGTTCGGCGATCGCCTCGGTCGGGTCGGCGGCACCGGCGCTGAGGAACTCGGGGCCGGTCCGGGCCGCCGTCGCCCGCTCGATCAGGCTGTAGAGCTCGTTCTGCGCCGGGGTGGCGAAGCTGCGGAACCGGGCCAGGTTGGCTTCGAGCCGGGCCATGGTGCCGACGTACGCGATGCCGGAGGCCGGGTTCTTCGTCCCGGCGACCAGCACGATCAGGCTGGCGGCGGCGCTGATCCCCTCGTCGGTGCGGAGTACCGCGTCGAGCGCGATCATCTGGCGGCCCTCGGGCGTACTGGCGTCGGCGGTGTGGGTCAGCCCCAGCGACCCGATCAGCGCGGTGTGTACCTGGCCGAAGGTGGTGATCACCTGGTCCGGCCTGGCCCGCCGGTTCAGTACGCCGGTCCGCAGGTCGGTCAGCCGGCCGATGCCGCCGATCGCGGTCTCGATCTCCTCGGTCAGTTGGTCGCCGAGTTCGGCCCGCAGGTCGGCGATCCGGTCGCCCACCTGGGCGCCCTGCTGGACGAGTTCGGAGCGGTCGACCACGTTGAGCAGGTAGCCGACGGAGAGCAGCCGCTCCCGCTGGAGGTCCTGCACGAGGGTGCCGACCTGGCCGGCCCGGCGCACCGTTTCGGCGGTCTCGGCCGCCTCCCGGGCCGAGGAGATCCGGTCGACCAGCACCGGGACGGCGAGGCCGATGGTGCTGAGCAGCGGAAGGATGGCGAGCAGGGCCAGCCGGCCCCGGATCCGGAGCCTACCGAGCATCGGGACGTCCCCACGGCGCCTGGCTGTCCGGCGCGGCCGACGGGGTCGCCTGGCCGGCGGGTACCGGATCCTGCCAGTCCGCCAGCGGCGAGCGCCGGCCCGGATCGCCCGCCGGGTCCGGCCGGCGCGGCCGGCGCTCGGGCAGCGGTGGCACGCCGCCGGCCGGCGGCCCGGCCAGCGCCGCCCCGGCCGGCAGCGGCGACTCGATCGGCGGCGGTCCGGACGGCGGCGGCCCGGTCGGCGGAGGTCCGGACGGGGTACCGACGGCGGAGCCGAGCCCGCCGGTGACCGGGTCGCCGGCCTCGGCCGGGGCGCGGCCGGCCCGGGCGGCGGCCCGGGCCGCCAGCACCGGCAGGGCGGCGACGGCGAGCACCAGGAGTACGGCCAGGACCAGCGCGCCGACGATGATCCGCCGTTCGTCGACGCGTGCGTCGGCCCGCTCCCGGAGCAGGATGTCGAGTTCGGTCAGGATGATCGTGGCCAGGCCGGATCCGGCGAGTTGCGCGGAGGCGCGGGCGGCACCGACCTGGATCGGGTTGGGCGCGGTCGAGTCGCGGGTGAGGGTGGCGAGATCCTCCACCGCGCGCTGGTAGCCGTCGAGCCGGCTGAGCAGGTTGCCGCCGAGGGTCCGGCTGGCGGTGCTCTCCACCGCCGAGCGCAGGTTGTCGACCAGGTCGGCCGTCGGGCCGAGTACGTCGGCGCGGGCCAGGGCCAGCTCGCTGGCGGTACGCAGCCGGTCGCCGCGCGGGCGGCCCGAGGCCAGTACCGAGCGGTCGGCGAGGCGTCCGGCCGCGACCAGCGCCTCCGGCAGTTCCTCGGCCACCGCGTCCTGGAGGTGGTAGGAGTCCGAGTCCGGGTCCCGGATCAGCCCGGAACTCTCCCGCACCTTGGCGTAGAGCGCCAGCAGCAGGTCGGTGGTCTCGGTGTAGACCGTGTAGGCGTCCTGCGGGTTGCCCGGCGGGCGGTCGGGCAGCGCCTCGATCTTGGCGTGCAGCCCGGCCCAGCGCTCGCTGGTACGCAGCTCGGCACCGTATCGGACGTCGATCGCGCTGGTCTGCTCGACCGCGGTACGCAGTGCCGCGGCGGCCGCCGCCCGACCGGCCACGGCACCGGACTGGGCGTCGACCAGGGCCAGCGTCACCTGTCCCAGGGCACGCAGGTATTCGACCCCGTGCCGCTCGCGTTCGGTGCCGGCGAGCCGGTCGTCGTTACTGCGCCAGGCCGAGCTGAACAGCACGCCGACCGGGATCAGCAGGGCGACCGCGAGCAGCACTCGCAGCGCCGTACCGGTCCGGTTCGGCGCGCGCCGGGACCGTTGCGCGGGAACTGTCATCGTCCATCTCCATCGGCGCGAGGGGTCGATCTGCGTGGCGGGCGTGGGGAGGCCGCCCGGTCCCGTCCACCGGACCGGAAAACTAGTAGACGTCGGAGCCCCTCGATCCGGGCCGAGCAGTCAGTTATGCGTCACTTGGGTACAGGTAACACCCGGTGAGCAAAATTGTGACTCCTTGTGCATTGTTGCCTAGGTGCATGCATCGATTAGTACGTCCTGCACCAAAAATCGGAATTCACAGAATCCGAAGTCGTCTCGCCGGATACCCGGTGGCGCGACGCGGACGACCAGTCACGGACACCGAACGGGCCAGCCGGACGGACGTACGGCGGATCTCAGCCAACGCTCAGCTCCGGCGCCGTACGGTGTGACCCATGCCTTCCCGACTGCTGGCGCGGCTGCGCCGTGCCCGGCCGACCCGGCGCCGGATGGTGGCCGGCTCGACCGTGCTGGTGCTGCTCGCCGCGCTGGTCGGCTGGGCGGCCTGGCCGGAGCGCCCGCCCTACTCCACAACGGACTCGACGATCACCGTCCGCTCCGGACCCGGCGGCGACCAGCCGGTCGACCTGGACACCCGGTTCTACCTGCCGGACGGGGCGAGCGCCGACCGGCCGGTACCGGCGGTGCTGCTGGCGCACGGCTTCGGCGGCACGAAGCGGTCCGTCGAGGACGACGCCGAGGACCTGGCCGGACTCGGTTACGCGGTGTTGACGTACACCGCGCGGGGGTTCGGGCGCAGCGGCGGGCAGATCCACCTGGACCACCCCGACTACGAGGTACGCGACGCCGCCCGGCTGCTGGACTGGCTCGCCGCCCGGCCGGACATCCGCAAGGACGCGGCCGGCGACCCCCGGGTGGGCGTGGTCGGCGGCTCGTACGGCGGCGGCCTGGCCCTGCTGCTCGCCGCGGCGGACCAGCGGGTGGACGCCATCGTGCCGATGATCACCTGGAACGACCTGGCCCGCTCCTTCCTGCCCGAGGCGACCGGCCGGGAACCGGTCGACGGCGTCTTCAAGAAGGGCTGGGCGGGGATCTTCTTCGGCAGCGGCGGCGGTACGGGCAGCCTGGGCGGGCTGGCCGTACCCGGCGCCGCCGGGAACTCCGGCTCGGAGGAGGCGGACGAGGACGGGCCGGCGGCCGGCCAGGATCCGGTACTCGGCACGGTGCCGGGTGCCGCTCCGGGCGGTACCCCGGCCGACCCGGCCTGTGGACGCTTCGCCGCCGACGTCTGCGCGGCGTACCTGCGGATCGCCACCGCCGGCCGGGCCGACCCGGCGGCGGTCGAGCTGCTCCGGCGGTCCAGCCCGGCCGGGGTGCTGGACCGGATCAAGGCGCCCACCCTGCTGATCCAGGGCGCGGCGGACACCCTCTTCCCGCTCGCCGAGGCGGACGCCAACGCCCGGGGCATCGCGGCCGGCGGCACCCCGGTCCGGGTCGCCTGGTTCACCGGCGGCCACGACGGCGGCGAGGGCCCGCAGACCGACCGGGACCGGCTGCGCTTCCTGATGGCGCAGTGGCTGGAGCACTACGTCAAGGGGTCCGGCGAGACGCCGTCGGCCAGCTTCACCTGGTCCCGGATCGCCGGCTTCGACGCGCTCGACCGGGGCCTGGTCGCCACCGGCTTCTCCGTCACCGACTATCCGGGCGTCGGCGGCACGACCAGCGAGTCGATCGCGGTCGCCGGCCCGGCGCAGCGGATCGCGAACCCGCCGGCCGGCAACCCGGCGGCGATCTCCGCGCTGCCCTTCGGCGGCGGCTTCTCGTCGCTGCTCGACGGGGTCGCCGGTGACCTGCCCGGCCAGCACGCCCGGTTCGAGTCGGCACCACTGGACCGGGCCGTCGACGTGGTCGGGTCGCCGACGGTCACCATTCGGGCCGCGTCGCCGACCGGCGAGGCGGTGCTCTTCGTCAAGCTCTACGACGTCGACCCGAACGGCCCGGCCGCGCTCTCCAACGGCCTCGTCGCGCCGGTCCGGCTGACCGGGCTGCCCGCCGACGTCGCCGCCGCGACCCCGGTCACGGTCACCCTGCCGGCGATCGTGCGCCGGATCGAGGCCGGGCACCGGCTGCGGATCGTGGTCGCCACCTCCGACCAGGGCTTCGCCACCCCGGTCGAGCCGGCCACCTACACCGTCGCGCTGGCCGGCCCGGCGTCCGGGACCGTACCCGGAATGCCGGCCGGAGCCGCCCTGACCGGCGCCGAGGTGTCGTTGCCGACCGTGTCCGGCGAGCCGATCGCCACCCCGGCGGTGATCTGGCGCTGGGCGCTCGCCGGCCTGGTCGCGGCGATCGTGCTCGGGCTCGTCGTGGTGGTGGCCGTGCTGCGCCGCCGGCACCGCCGGCACGACACCTCGGTGCATCCGGAGTACGCCGACACCCCGCTCGTCGTCCGCGACCTGCGCAAGGAGTACGCCGACGGCTTCGTCGCGGTCTCCCGGATCGACTTCGAGGTGCACCGGGGACAGGTGGTCGGGCTGCTCGGGCCGAACGGCGCCGGCAAGACCACCACCCTGCGGGTACTGATGGGGCTGACCCAGCCGACCACCGGCGAGATCCACGTCTTCGGCCACCGGCTGGTCCCCGGCTCACCGGTGCTCTCCCGGATCGGCGCGCTGGTGGAGGGGCCGGGCTTCCTGCCGCACCTCAGCGGGTTGGAAAACCTGCGGGCGTACTGGCGGGCGACCGGGCGGCCGGAGGCGGACGCGCACTTCGAGGAGGCGCTGGAGATCGCCGGGCTCGGCGACTCGATCCACCGGAAGACCCGGAAATACAGCCACGGCATGCGGCAGCGGCTGGCCATCGCCCAGGCGATGCTCGGGCTGCCCGAGCTGCTGGTGCTGGACGAGCCGACGGACGGGCTCGACCCGCCGCAGATCGCCGAGATGCGCCGGGTGCTGCGCCGGTACGCCACCGACGGGCGGGCGGTGCTGGTCTCCAGCCACCTGCTGGCCGAGGTGGAACAGACCTGTACGCACGCGGTCGTCGTACACAAGGGGCAGATCGTGGCGTCCGGCCGGGTGGAGGAGATCGTCGGCGAGTCGCCCTCCACCCAGTTCGACGTCTCCGACGTCGACGCCGCCCGGGCCGTACTGGACCGGCTCGACGGTGTCCGGGTGCTGCCGGAGACGAACGGCGCGCTGGTGGTCGACACCAACGGCACCGCCCGGAGCGAGGTGGTGGCCGAACTCGTCCGGGCCGGCGTCGGGGTGGACCGGGTGGTGCCGCGCCGCCGCCTGGAGGATGCCTTCCTCGCCCTGGTCGGCGAGAACTCTCGGGGAAGCGGGGACCGCTGATGACCGCCACGGAAACCAGGGCACCGGACGCGGCCGGCGGTGCCGCCGGGTACCGCCCCCGGGCCACGCTCTCGATTGCCGCCGAGTGGCGCCGGCAGGCGTCCCGCCGGCGTACCCAGTTCGCGCTCGGCTTCATGGTGCTGCTGCCGCTGATCATCCTGATCGCGTTCCAGTTCGAGAGCTCCGGCGACGACGACAACGGTGGCGGCGAGTTCGGCAGCCTGATCGAGCTGGCCACCACGGGCGGGCTGAACTTCACCCTCTTCGCGCTGCTGGTCTCCTCGTCGTTCCTGCTGGTCGTGGTGGTGGCGCTCTTCTGCGGCGACACGGTGGCCAGCGAGGCGAGCTGGGGCAGCCTGCGCTACCTGCTGGCCGTACCGGTGCCCCGGGCCCGGCTGCTCGCGGTCAAGCTGGTGGTCGCGCTCGGGTACTCGCTGCTGGCCCTGCTGCTGCTGGCCGGCACCGCGCTGCTCGCCGGCACCCTCCGGTACGGCTGGTCGCCGCTCTCCAGCACGGTGGCCGCGCAGATCCCGGCCGGGGAGGGGCTGCTGCGACTGCTCGGCATCCTCGGCTATCTCGCGGTGGTACTCCTGGTCGTGGCCGGCCTGGCGTTCCTGCTCTCGGTGACCACGGACGCGGCGCTCGGCGCGGTCGGCGGCGCGGTGCTGCTCTGGATCCTCTCCAGCATCCTCGACCAGATCACCGCGCTGGGGGTGCTCCGGGACTTCCTGCCGACGCACTACAGCTCGGCCTGGCTCGGCCTGCTCTCCACGCCGGTGCAGACCGACGACATCGTCAAGGGCGCCATCTCGGCGATCTGCTATGCCACCGTCTTCTGGTCGCTCGCCTTCTGGCGCTTCACCCGCAAGGACGTGGTGTCCTAGCGGGTCAGGCAGGGGCCGGGCGCCCCGGCAGGCCCTCGCCGCCGGCCGGTAGCGATATTCTCACTCCCGGTGCCGGCGCGAACGCGGCCGACGGTGCCGCCAGCAGAGCGGCCCCGGTGACTCTGGGACAGGGGGTGCCCGGTGCTGGACCTCGCCACCCGGGTCGGGCGACCGCCCCGGCGGATCAGCCGGTTCCTCGCCGAGGCGCGACTGGGCTGGGTGGACGCCCGGCTGATGGTCATGATGCCCGGCCGGGAACGGGCGCTGCGCCTCGTCGCGGTGGTGCTCTTCTGCCAGCGGGCCAGCTACATCGTGCCGGCGCTGCTCGGGATGACCAGCAGCGCGGACCGCTACCACAGCCCGGCGCTGAACGTGGCGCTGCTGTCCGGCGCGGTCGGCTGGAACGTGCTGCTCGGCATGCTGGTGTGGCGGCGCGGCTGGTTCAGCTACGGCAACGTCGTGGTGGACGTGGCGATCACCTGCGGGCTGCTGGTCCTGGTCAACGCCAACATCCGGTCCGGCTACGAGCTGTCGGCGGCGAACTGGGCCGGCAAGTTCGCCCTCGGCTCGGCGGCGCTGGTCGGGGCGGTGCTGACCCTGCGGGCGCTGCTGCTCGGCCTCGCGCTGCTGGTGCTGACCGCGGTGGCCGCCGCCTCGGTGCAGATCGGCGGGCTGCCGCCCTGGGAGTCGGGTTTCGTCAACCACGTCAACTCCAGCGTCTGGTTCGCGCTGGTGCTGCACTTCACCCGCCGGTTCCTCTGCGCTCAGGCGGGCGCCGTCGACGAGGCGACCCAGCGCCGGCTCGCCGCCGAGACGGCGACGGCGGCCGGGGCGGCCCGGTACGCCGAACGGCTGCACCACTACCGCCGGCTGCACGACACCGCGCTGGCGACGCTGACCGCGATCGCCCGGGGCGGGCTGGACCATCGCGCCGAGGACGTACGGCGGCGCTGCGGCCGAGAGGCCGACTACATCCGGAGCCTGGTCACCGAGGACCGGGCCGAGGCGGACATCACGCTCGGCGCCAGCCTCGCCGAGGTGGTGGCCGACGCGACCGGGCTCGGACTGCGGGTGCACCTGCTCTCGGGCAACGTGCCGACCCAGCCGCCCCGGCACGTCGTACGGGCGGTCTGCGACGCGGCCCGGGAGGCGCTGAACAACGTCGCCCGGCACGCCGGTACCGGCGAGGCGTGGGTCACCGTCGACTGCTACGAGGGCGTACTCGGGGTACGAATCGTCGACCGGGGGGTCGGGTTCGACACCGAGGCCGCCGACGGCGGTTTCGGGCTACGCCGCTCGATCGCCGAGCGGATGACCGAGGTCGGCGGCGAGCTGCAACTCTTCTCCGAGCCCGGTCACGGCACCAGTGTGGAACTGCTCTGGCCGGCGTCGTCGCCGGAGGCGGACGAGTAGCGGTGCAGCCCGTCCTCGCGGACCCGGTCGGCGAGGTCGAGTTTCGTGTACGTCGGGCGCCCCGCGTCGCAGTACTTCGCCTTGACCCGGTCCAGGTACTGCCGGGCGGTCGTCGGTTGGATGCCGACCTTGCGGGCCACCGCCGTCAGCGTCATGCCGGAGGCGTAGGCGACCAGGACGGCCCGTTCCCGGGGTGCCAGCTTGGGGCGGTCCGGCCGCTCGTCACAGGACCAGGCGAAGGCCAGCTCGGGGGAGTGCGCCACCTCGCCCCGGGCGACCGTACGGATCGCGTCGGCGAGGCTCGGCAGGTCGTGGTCCTTGGTGAGGTAACCCGACGCGCCGGCCCGGATCACGTCGACGCCGTGCACCACGTGCGGTACGACGCTGACCACCAGCACCGGCCGGCCGGTGCCGACGAGTCGACGGACGTTCTCCACCGGCGCGGAGCCGTCCGCCAGCAGCAGGTCGAGCACGACGACGTCGGCCGGTTCCGGTTCGGTGTCGAGGAGTTGGTCGACGGTGGCCGCCGTGCAGAGCAGCCGGAGGTCGGGGACCGAGCCGAGCCAGGCGGCCATGCCGTCCAGCAGCATCCGGTCGTCGTCGACCACGGAGACCGAGATCGCGGACACGATGGACAGCACCTCGCCTTCCGCCCGGGGTGACGACCCCGGAACCCGGGACGGTGGGGTGGCAGGGACCCGGACATTAGAGCCGGTCGTACGCGTTGTCAAGACGACATTTTTGCTTTCTGGTACCGCTCAATGACTGTCTGTGATTCTTCTGTCAGGTTCGAGTCCCGTCGGCGAGACCGCCGACCCGGGCCTCGGGACAGCGGGGAACCGCTCGACGGCGAGTTCCTCCGGCCGGACGGGGAGTGGTCATGCGGCTGTCGACACTGTGGAGTTCCCTGGTCGTCCCGGACGATCTCGGCTACTTCCGGTGCCGGGACCGGTATCTCGTGGAGAATCGGGGCCTGGCCGCCTGGGCGGTGCTCACCGAGGAGGAACTCGGGCTGCTGCGGGCGCTCGCCGCCGGCACCGCCCCGCCACCCGAGTTCACCGCGCCGCCCGGACCCGGCCTGCCCTCCGGAGCCGCCGCGCCGGACGGGCGGCGCCGGCTCGAACGCGTACTCGCCGTCCTGGTGCTGAACTGGCTGGTGTACCTGCCGGGCCAGGTGCCCCGGCTCCGGGCGGCCGAACCGAGGCTGAGGACGGTCCGCTACGCCATCACGCACGGCTGCCACCCGCCGTGCCGGGACCGCTCCGCCTCCTGCACCCACCGGCTCCCGGACGAGCTGGAGCCGGCGGAGTCCCTCGACCTGGTGGACCAGATCGCCGACCTCGGCGCCGAACTGCTGGTCCTGACCGGCGGCGAACCCATGCTCCGGCACGACCTCTTCGAGGTGGCCGAGCGGGCCCGCAACCGGGGAGTACCCGTCAACCTGGTCACCACCGGCAGCCGGATCCGGGACGCCGCCACCGCCCGGCGGATCGCCGACACCTTCGCCGGCATCACCGTCAGCCTGTACGGCGGCAGCCACGAGACGCCCGGGACCGCCCCCGGCGAAAACCCGCTCGCCCGGACCGTACGCGGGCTGAGCCTGCTGAACGCGGCCGGGGTGAGGCCGGCGATCGACCACGTGGTGTCGCCGGAGAACATCGCCGCGCTGGACAGCCTGATGGCGTTCCTGGACGGCATCGAGTTCAGCCGGGTCCGGATGATGAGCCACACCGCCCTCGACCGGGGCACCCCGGACGGTCTCCACCTCGGCTGGGAACAGCTCGGCGGGGAGCACCCGTCGGCGCGGCGGTCCGCCTGGACGAGCCCGGTCGCCCGCAGGCTCCTCAGCCGGGGCCCGCTCGCGGCCCGGTCCTGCCCGGTACCGGCCGACTGCGGCCTCGACGGCCTCGACATCCACGTCGACCCGCGCGGCGACGTCTATCCCCGCGGGGCGGTCTCCGGCCCGCCGCACCGGGCCGGCAACCTGCGGTACCAGCCGCTGCACGAGATGTTCGCCCCGCCCGTCCCGACCGGCCCGTCGGACGACCCGTCGCCGGCCGGCGCCGTCGAGGACGGGGACCCGGCGGACTGCCGGCGCTGCCGCCTGCACCGGCTCCGGCGGTACGCGGCGACGGGGTCGGGCGAGGACGCCGCCCCGCCCGGTCCGGGACGGCCCGGCGTACGACGACCGGCGGGCCCGGGCCCCACCGTCCGGAGAACGCCGGTGGCTTCCACTGCCGACCACCCGAGGGGAAGGTGTCGCGTGACGGTCGGGATCAACTCCGCAGTCGTCTGGGTAGACGACGACGAGGAGGTCCGGCTCTACCACCCGGACGACGGGGAGTTCCAGACGTTCAACGCGAGCGCCGCGCGGATCTGGCGCCGGCTCGCCGCCGGCAGCGACGTGCCGACCGTGGTGCGGGAGCTGGCCGACGCGTTCGGCGGCGACGACGGGCGGGAACGCGAGGCCGTCGCCCGGGACGTCCGCGAGTTCGTGGCGCTGCTGCACGCCCGCGACCTGCTCCGGTCGGCCGAGCCGTCCGGACCGGCCGGCGAGGGGGGCCACCGGTGAGCGACTTCGCCGACGGGGTACGGGCGACTCTCGCGGCCGGCGGCCTGGCCCGGGTACCGGTCACCGGCTCCGGCATGGTGCCGGTGCTCTCCGACGGCACCGTCGTGGTCGAGCCGGTCGAGTTCGACCAGGTCTGCCCGGGCGAGGTGGTCGCGTACCAGCACGGCGACGGGATCGTGGTGCACCGGGTGGTGGCCCGGCTGCCGGAGCACCTGCTGACCGCCGGTGACAACCTGCCGCTGTACGACCCGCCGGTGCCCCGGGCGGCACTGCTCGGCCGGGTGCCGCAGGTCCCGGCCCGTGCCCCGGGTGCCCCGGCCGTCGGCGGCCCGCCCCTGCCGCTGCCGGACGGCGTCACGCTCTGGCTGGTCGGCGCGGCGGCCCGGGCCGTACCGGAGACCGACCACCAGCTTCCGGTGTCGGGGAGCCGGCGAACCCAGGCCCTGGTCCGGGTACGCCACCTCGCCGCCGGCTCCGCCCTGCCGGACCGGGTACGCCGGGCCCTGGACGCCCTCGACGCGCTGGGCGGGGTGACCGTCGGCATCTCCCCGGCGGCGGTACGCCCGGTGGACGACCTGCGTACCGCCCTGGCCGGCCGGAGCCGCCCGGCCCGGCCGGCGCAGCGGCTCGACATCGTGCTCGGCTGCCGGTTCGGCGCACCGGCCCCGTCCGGCGGCCGGGACGGCTTCGCACCGGTGGGCGGAGCCGACGACGCCCAGCCGGTCATCGCCCCGGACGACGTCGACCACCACCTGCGGACTGGCCCGCCACTGTCGGAGACCGGCCCGGTGAGCGCCATCCGGACCATCCTCGCCACGCTCGGCGTACCCCCGCTGCCGGGATTCCCGCAGCCGGCGCTCGACGGTGCGCCGTGACCCCGGCGATCGCCGCGGCCGACCTGGTCAAGGCGTATCCCGGCGCCACCGCCCCGGCGGTCGACGGGCTGACCTTCGACGTTGCGCCCGGCCAGGCGGTCGGGCTGCTCGGCCCGGCCGGCGCCGGCAAGACCACCCTGCTCAAACTGGTCTGCGGGGCCTGCCCGGCCAGCTCCGGACGGCTCCTGGTGCACGGCCGCCAGCCCGACGGCGAGGCGAAGCGGGACGTGGCGGTGGTGCACCAGTCCGGGCCGTTCGACCTGACCCTCTCGGTCCGGGACAACCTGCGGGTCGCCGCCGCGTTCCGGGGCCTGCCCTGGCGCCGGGCCCGTTCCCGGGCCGACGACCTGCTCGGCGCCTTCGAGCTGGCCGGCAGCCAGGACCGGCTCGTGCAGGCCCTCTCCGCCGGGCAGCGGCGCCGGCTCCAGCTGGTCCGGGCGCTGCTCCGGGTGCCGAGGATCCTGCTGCTGGACGAGCCGTCGGCCGGGCTGGACGTCGAGGGCCGGCGTCGGGTCTGGGCCGCCCTGAACGAGCTGCGCCGGCAGCACGAGCTGACCATCGTGCTGACCAGCCACTACCTCGACGAGGTGGAGCGCAACACCGAACGGGTGCTGGTGCTGCGGCACGGCCGGCTGATCCGGGACGGCAGCCCGGCGGATCTGCGCGACGAACGCGGCGAGGCACGGGCGGTGCTGCGGAGCGGCTCGGTGGACGGCTGGCCGGCGATCGCCGCCGGGGCGCTGCGGCTGGGGCTGGCCGCCGCCCGCAGCGGCAACGAGATCGTCCTGACCGGACCGGACCTGCGGCGCCGGCTGCCCCGGCTGCTGGCCGAACTGGCCGACCAGCGGATCCCGGTCGACAGCGTGGAGCTGGCCACGGCCTCGCTGGAGGAGGCCTTCGTGGCCCTGACCCGATCGGAGGTGACCACCCGGTGAGCCTGACCGGCCTGGCCGACGACGACACCGCCGCGCCGCCCTGGCACGGCTCCGGACTCACCGCGACGCTGCGGCGGGAGTGGCTGCTGCTCACCCGCGACCGCGGCGACCTGCTGCTCGCGGTGGTGCCGAGCGCCGTCTACATCGCACTCTTCGCCACCTCGCTCGCCGACCTGATCGGTACGGTCACCTACCGGGGCCGGACCGTCGGCTATCCCGACTTCGTCATTCCCGCGCTGATGTTCTCCGCGCTGCTCTCCGCCGCCACCATCTCGGGTACCGCGCTGGTGCGGGAGCGGGCGCACGGGATGGCGCTGGAGCTGTGGTCGTACCCGCTGACCCGGTGGCAGTACGTCGCCGGCAAGCTGCTCGCCGGCTCCGCCCTGGTGTCGGTGCAGACGGTCGCCGCGCTGGCGGCCTCGGCGGCACTGTTCCGGGTTCGCTGGCCGGCGGACCGCTGGGCCGCGCTGCTCTGCGGGGCGCTGCTCGCCGCGCTGGCGTTCAACGCGCTCTGCCTGCTGCTCGCCACCGTGGTGCGGGACGCGCAGCGGTTCACCGTACTGGTGAACGTGCTGGTCCCGCTGCTGCTCTTCGCCAGCCCGTCGTTCTATCCGATCGAGAATCTCGGTACGGTGCCGCGGATCCTCGCCGTGGTCAACCCGGTCAGCCATGGCGTCACCGCGCTCCGGGAGGCGCTGCTGCGCGGGTTCGCGGAGGTCTGGCCGCACTTCCTGCTGCTCGGGGTGGTCGCCGTCGTCGCGGTGGCCGGGGTGGGCCGGGCCCTGGTGCGGCAGTCCCGGGCGCTCTGAGTCGGCGGCTCCGGGGCGCCCGGACGGCAGTCGGGCGCTGCACGGCAACACGCGGCCCGACCACACCATTGTCGCACGGGAGATCGACGAAAGCCGCAGGTGGTGCCCTGTCCGGCCGGGTGGCGCGACCGGCTAGTCTTCGCCGCCGTGCCGACCGTCGACCACTGCGGTGGCGGTCGGCCGACCACGGGTGGACAGCGCACGAGGAGGCGTTTGGCGATGACAGGATCCGACGAGGTGAGTGCGGCGTCCGCCGGCACCTGGCGGCTCGGCGACCTGACGGTCAACCGGATCGGCTTCGGCGCGATGCGGCTGACCCGGAACTCCGACGGCGGGCCGAGCGACCGGGACCGGGCGGTGGCGGTGCTCCGCCGGGCCGTCGAACTCGGGGTGAACCACATCGACACCGCCGCGTTCTACTTCTCGCCGCTGCGGTCGGCGAACGAACTGATCAACCGGGCGCTGGCGCCGTACCCGGAGGACCTGGTCATCGCCACCAAGGTCGGGCCGGGGCGGGACCCGTCGGGCGAGTGGCTGCCGCCGGCCCGGCCGGAGCAGTTGCGCGGCCAGGTCGAGGAGAACCTGCGGCAGCTCGGCCGGGACCACCTCGACCTGGTGAACCTGCGGGTGCACGGCCCCGAACCGATCGCGGAGCGGTTCGGGGTACTGGCCGAGCTGCGCGACGCCGGGCTGATCCGGCACCTGGGCGTCTCCAACGTACGGCCGGAGCAGCTCGCCGAGGCGCAGACGATCGCGCCGGTGGTCTGCGTGCAGAACCCGTACGGCGTCGACTACCGGCGTAGCGCCGACGACCTGGTGCGGATCTGCGCCGAGCAGGGCGTCGCCTTCGTGCCGTTCTTCGCGATCGCGGGTGCCGGCCGGGAGGCGGGCGCGACCGCCGCCGGTGACTCCGATGTGGAGCTGCGGGCGGTGGCGCGGGCGCACGGCGCGACGGTGGCACAGGTCCGGCTCGCCTGGACGTTGCACCGGGGCCCGCACGTCCTGGCTATTCCGGGTACCGGCAATCCGGAGCACCTGGTCGCGAACGTGGCGGCCGGCGCCCTGCGGCTCAGCCCGGACGAACTGGCCCGGCTCGACCAGGCCGGCTGACCGCCCGGGGTGCCCGTGCCGGGGCTCGTGTCCCGGCCACGGGTACTCCGGGTCAGACCTGCTGGTCGCGGCTGGCCAGCCCGGCCGGCGCGGCGGCCAGGGCGGCCTGGATCGCCTCGACCAGGGCGAGCGCGGACTCCTCGGTCAGCTCGACCGCGACCCGCGCCCCCGGGCCGGCGGCCGGGTTCAGAAAGTCGATGTTGAGGGTGTGTGCGTACGGCGCGTGCGTCGGATGGTCCACGTAGACGCAGGTGTGGCTGACCGGGAACCAGCCGCCGGCACCCTTGCCGCTGCCGTCGACCTCGCGCTTCACCGTGACGTACGTGCACATGCCGGCCTCCTCGGGCTCGGACGGAGGGGACTCGGACGGAGGGGATTCGCCGGTCAGGCGTTCAGGTGCCGGTCGAAGAAGTCCCGGACCCGTTGCCACCCCTCGGTGGCCGCCAGCGGCCGGTAGCTGGGCCGGTCGACGGCGAAGAAGCCGTGCCCGGCGTCGGCGAAGGTGTGGAACTCGTGCGGCTTGCCGAGCCGGGTCAGCTCCCGGGACAGCTCGTCCATCTGGGCCGGGGAGGGGTACTGGTCCTCGGCGCCGAAGAGCCCGAGCAGCGGGCAGGAGAGCCGGTCGGCCTGGTCGAGCAGCGGCTTCACCGCCAGCGGGAAGCTCTCCGGCGGGTTGCCGACCACGAACGCGCCGTAGCAGTCGACGGCGGCGTCCAGCGGCAGTCGGGTGGCGGCCAGGAACGCCTGCCGGCCACCGGAGCAGTACCCGATCACCCCGACCCTGCCGTTCGAGGCCGGCAGCCCGCGCAGGTGGTCGGCGGCGCCGCCGACGTCGCCGACGAGCCGGTCGTCGGGTACGCCACCGGCGGCCCGTGCCGTCGCCGCCGCGTCGTCGGGGCTGGCGCCGGGTGCCTCCCGGGAGTAGAGGTTGGGGCAGATCGCCGCGTACCCGTAGCTGGCCAGCCGACGCGTGATCTCCTTTGTCGGCTCGTCGTAGCCGGGCATGTGGTGAATCACCACCACCCCGCCGTGCGGCGTGGCATCGAGGGGCTGGGCGAGATATGCCTCGATCTCGTCGCCGCCCGCCCCGGTGATCCGGACCGTTCCGGCCTGCATCCCGTCCCGCACCGTCGTTGCTCCCGTCCTGCCCGGCCGGACCGCGTCCGCCGGCCGTACCCGAATTCTCATTAGCCCGGGTAACTATTTCAGCCGGCGGTCGGCGGCGGTCCGGTGACCCGGTGACCCGGTGCGGGGATCTTCCTCACACCGCGAACAGACCCGGGACAGCGGCCTGCGGTGCCCGTAGACTGTCGGCACAACTTCATACCTCATCCAGAGGGGCTGAGGGATACGGCCCGATGACGCCCCGGCAACCACTCCACGGCGGAGCAGGTGCCAAATCCGTCCCCGCCGCGCGGTGCGGCGCCAGGGAAAGATGAGAGGACGGCTATCGCCATGACGTCGATCATCGACGCGACCCCCAGCCAGACCAGCCCGGTGGCACCCAACCCCGCCCGCGTTCTCGTCTGTCGCGGCTGCGGCACCGAATATCCGCTGGTCGCGCAGCACGCCTGTTACGAGTGTTTCGGCCCGCTGGAGGTCGGCTACGACGCCGCGACCCTGGCCCGGGTCACCAGGGCCGACATCGAGGCCGGCCCGAAGAACCTCTGGCGGTACGCCGCGCTGCTGCCGACCGGCCAGGACCCGACCACCCGGGTCACCCTCGACCCGGGGTTGACCCCGCTGGTGCCGGCCGCCGGCCTCGCCGCCGAGCTGGGCATCCGGGCGCCGCTCTGGGTCAAGGACGACAGCGCCAACCCCACGCACTCGTTCAAGGACCGGGTGGTGTCGGTGGCGTTGACCGCCGCCCGTGGTCTCGGCTTCACCCGGTTCGCCTGTGCCTCGACCGGAAACCTGGCGAACTCGGTCGCCGCGCACGCGGCCCGGGCCGGGGTGCCGTC
The DNA here is from genome assembly GCF_003030385.1 of Plantactinospora sp. BB1. Classification (NCBI taxonomy): domain Bacteria; kingdom Bacillati; phylum Actinomycetota; class Actinomycetes; order Micromonosporales; family Micromonosporaceae; genus Plantactinospora; species Plantactinospora sp. BB1. Next base: position 1,917,516 of record NZ_CP028159.1, read on the forward strand.
GATCGTCTTCATCCCCGGCGACCTGGAGCAGGGCAAGGTGGTGACCACCGCCGTCTACGGCGGCGACGTGGTCGCGATCGACGGCTCGTACGACGACGTCAACCGGCTCTGCGGCGAGCTGGTCGAGACCGACGAGTTCGAGGACACCGCCTTCGTCAACGTGAACGTCCGGCCGTACTACGCCGAGGGCTCCAAGACGCTGGGTTACGAGGTGGCCGAGCAGTTGGGGTGGCGGATTCCCGAGCAGGTGGTCATCCCGATGGCCAGTGGCGAGCTGCTCACCAAGATTGACAAGGCGTTCAGCGAGCTGGTCGAGATCGGACTGGTCGAGGCGCCGCCGAACGGCTGGAAGGTCTTCGGCGCCCAGTCGGTCGGCTGCAACCCGATCGCCGTCGCGCTGCACGCCGACACCGACGTGATCACCCCGGTCCGGCCGACCGGGATCGCCAAGTCGCTCAACATCGGCGACCCGGCCGCCGGGCTCTACGCGCTGGAGGCGGTGCGCCGTACCGGCGGCTGGATGGACTACGCCGACGACGACGAGATCCGCGCCGCCATCCGGCAGTTGGCCCGGACCACCGGCGTCTTCGCGGAGACGGCCGGCGGGGTCACCGTGGCCGTACTCGGCAAGCTGGTGGCGAGCGGCCGGCTGGATCCGGACGCCGAGACGGTGGTCTTCAACACCGGCGAGGGCCTCAAGACCCTGGACGCGGTGGCGGCACAGGTCGGTCCGACGTACCGGGTCAAGCCGTCGCTGCGGGCGGTCCGCGACGCCGGGCTGCTCGGCTGAATTTTCCGGAAGAAATTTTTGGCATCTGCCCGAAGCGTGCTCGGGCAGATGCACGTGCAACTTGCAGGTGGAATCGTTCGGTTACCTCGGCGAAGCGTCGGACCCGGCGGTACGGATGCGGTGCGTAGCTGCTCTTTTGCCGCCCGTGACGAAAACACGCGGAAGAGGGCTTGACGCCTGCATCTGCACGACGCAAGATGCTCCGTGCGGGAGGACGCACCGCCGTAGACTTTCAAAGCTCTTACGACCCAGCGCCGGAGGCGTTGTGCGGGCGTCCTCCCGACCAAACTCTCCCGCCCGGTCCGGCCGACGTCGTCGCCGCCCGTCGGGCTCAACGCGAATCCACCGACCCGGGTGACGGTTCCCCGATATTCGGTCGCGCCCGGTTCGTGCAAGCGGCACTCTCCAGAGCATGGATATCGTGGTCACCCCACTGGATGTCGCCGACGTGGCCGCCACCGAGCGGGCGTACGAGATCGAGTCCGCCGCGCGCACGGTCGACCAGCCCGACGTGCCGACGCTGTCCCGGCAGCGCTTCTTCGCCGGGCTGCGGCGCCCGTGGCCGGGTAGCGACGGCCGGCACGCGCTCGGTTATCTCGACGGGGTGGCCGTCGGCTACCTGGGCGTCTCGCTGCCGCAGCGGGAGAACCTGGAGAACGCCGAGCTGGTGCTCGCCGTCCATCCGGAGTACCGCCGCCGGGGCGTCGGCCGGGCGCTCTACAACCACGCGGTGCGGCTGGTCCGCCAGGAGGGGCGCAAGCGGATCATCGCCGAGGTGGCGAACATGAGCCCCGACGCCGCGCCGACGACGCCGGGCGACGCCTTCGCCGCCGCGATGGGGGCCAAACCGGCGCTGGCCGACGTACGCCGCCGGCTCGACCTGAGCACGCTCGACGAGGCCGAACTCGACCGGCTGCTGACCGAGGGACTGGCCCGGGCCGAGGGCTACTCGATCGTGCGCTGGCGGGGCGCCACCCCCGACGAGTACGCCGAGGACGTCGCCTACCTCGACAGCCGCCTGATCAGCGACGCGCCGCTCGGCGACCTGACCTGGGAGGCGGCCCGGCCGGACGTGGGCCGGCTGCGCGAGATGGAGGAGGCGCACCAGGAGCGCGGCCAGTACTGGTACAACAGCGGCGCCCGACACGACGCCACCGGCCGGCTGGTGGCCTGGACCGGGATCGGCATGAACACCAGCTGCGACTGGCACGCCTTCCAGCAGATCACCCTGGTCGAGCCGGCGCACCGGGGGCACCGCCTCGGCACCGTGATCAAGGTCGACAACCTGCGACACATCCGCGCGCACGAGCCGGCGCTGCGGGTCATCGACACCTACAACGCGGCGTCGAACGACTACATGATCTCGATCAACGAGGCGCTGGGCTTCCGCGCGGTGGCCGGGCTCAACACCTGGCAGGCAACCCTCTGACCAGCGGCGCCCGCCCGGGTGCGCAGGCTGGGACCGGCCGGGCCGGTGCGGCATGATGGCGGGATGACGGAGACCCCGCACCCCTTCTTCGCCCGGCACGCCGACACCCTGGAACGGGCGCTGACCGCGATCACCGAGCGCTCCTACTGGTCCGCCTACCCCGAGTCGCCCAGCCCCCGGGTCTACGGCGAGACCGCCGCCGCCGAGGGCGAGGCGGCGTTCCGGGCGTACCTGGGCGGCAAGTTCCCGCTCGACCAGCCCGGCACCGGCGACTGGGTGGCCACCGAGGCGAGCCCGTTCGGCATCGACCTCGGGGTGAGCTACCCGCACGCCGACGCCGAGGTGCTGCTCGCCGCCGCCGCGACCGCGCTGCCGACCTGGCGGGACGCCGGGCCGCAGACCCGGGTCGGCGTCTGCCTGGAGATCCTCGCCCGGTTGCACGCCCACGTCTTCGAACTGGCCAACGCGGTGCACGCGACCACCGGGCAGGCGTTCGTGATGGCGTTCCAGGCCGGTGGCGCGCACGCGCTGGACCGGGCCCTCGAAGCGCTCGCCTACGCGTACCGGGAGATGACCCGGCACCCGGCGACGGCGGCCTGGGAGAAGCCGGCCGGCAAGGGCGACCCGCTGCGGATGACGAAGAACTTCCACGTGGTGCCGCGCGGGGTGGCGCTGGCGATCGGCTGCAACACCTTCCCGACCTGGAACACCTACCCGGGACTCTTCGCCTCGCTCGTCACCGGCAACCCGGTGGTGGTCAAGCCGCACCCCCGGGCCGTGCTGCCGCTCGCCATCACCGTCCGGTACGCCCGCGAGGTGCTCGCCGAGGCGGGCTTCGACCCGAACCTGATCCTGCTCGCCCCCGAGGCACCGGGCGAGAAGCTCGCCTCCACCCTGGCGCTCCGCCCCGAGGTGCGGATCGTCGACTTCACCGGCTCCACCGAGTACGGCGACTGGCTGGAGGCGAACGCCCGGCAGGCGGCCGTCTACACCGAGAAGGCCGGCGTCAACGCGATCGTGGTCGACTCGACCGACGACTTCGCCGGGATGTGCCGCAACATCGGCTTCTCGCTGGTCCTCTACAGCGGACAGATGTGCACCACCCCGCAGAACATCCTGGTGCCCCGGGACGGGATCGAGACCGACCAGGGGCACAAGAGCGTCGACGAGGTCGCCGCCGGCATCGCCGGGGTGGTCGGCAAGCTCACCGGCGACCCGGCCCGGGCCGTCGAGCTGACCGGGGCCATCGTCAACGACGGGGTACTGGCCCGGCTCGACGAGGTCGCCGGGATCGGCGAGCCGGTGTTGCCGTCCCGCCCGGTCGCGCACCCCAACTATCCGGGTGCGGTGGTGCGTACGCCGCTGATCGCGAAGCTCGGCGCCGACGACGCCGGCACGTACGGGCGGGAGTGGTTCGGGCCGATCTCGTTCGTGATCGCCACCGACTCCACCCCGCACAGCCTGGCGATCCTGCGGCAGACCGTCGGCGAGCGGGGCGCGCTGACCGCCTCGGTCTACTCCACCGACTCCGCCGTGCTGGACGCGGCCGAGACCGCGGCGATCGAGACCGGGGTGCACCTCTCCTGCAACCTCACCGGTGGCGTCTTCGTCAACCAGTCGGCGGCCTTCTCGGACTTCCACGGCAGTGGCGCCAACCCGGCGGCGAACGCCGCGTTGACCGACGGCGCCTACGTCGCCAACCGGTTCCGGGTGGTGCAGGCCCGCCGGCACAGCTGACCGGTGCGCGGAGGGGTTCCCGCCGTCCCGGTGGGCCCCCTCCGCCGTCAGGCGGTCCGCTCGGTTGCGCCGTCAGGCGGTTTGGTGGCTCGTGCCGTCAGGCGGGTTGGTGGCTCGCGCCGTCAGGCGGTTCGGCGCATCTGTAGTTCGCGCAGCGTCGGGATGGTCGGGTGCGGCACCCGTACCCCCGTGTCGACGAAGCCCAGCCGCTGGTACGCCCGTACCGCCCGGTCGTTGCCGACGACCACCTCCAGCAGCAGCTCCGGCCGGCCGGCCGCCCTCGACCAGTCGGCCACCGCCTCGACCAGGGCGGCCAGCAGGCCGCTGCCCCGCCAGGCCGGGCTGAGGTAGACGGCGAAGACCACGGTGAGGCCCGGCTGGCCGGGTGCGGCCTGCCCACCGGCGTGCCCGACGACCCGACCGTCGACCTCGGCGACGAAGGCCGCCGTCCGGTGCCCGGTTGACATCCCGGCGATCCGGGCCGCGTACTCGGAGTGCGGCCGGGCCGCCGCGTCGGCGAGCGTCTCCAGGAAGGCCAGTGGCGAGTCCGCGAGCATCTCCAGGCGGATCGCCCGGACCCGGGCGGCGTCACCGGGGCGTACCCGGCGGACCGGTGGGACCTCGACGGCTGGCCGGAGACCGTAATCGGTCGTCCGGGCGGCCCGGTCCGGCGCGGTCGTCCCGGGGCGGTCGGTGGGGTGCTCGGAGCGCGGCCCGGTGGTGGTCTGCGGGATGGAAGCCGGCACGCCGGCCATCGTCGCACGCCGTACGGGGAGCAGTTTCGGCGGGTGACGGGGCCGCCGCCGGGTTCGGTGCGGGCGGGTTGACCTGGGCAGCGATGGTCGCCAATGGCTGAGAGACGGGAAAACGACCGTCCGGTTGCCCGCCCGGTGACCGTTTTGGCCTAGTGCGCTGCCACCCGACCTTGGTGTACGGTGCGGGTTCGGCCGCTCGATTCGTTGGATCCCGTTCAATTGCATGATCCATTCGGGGAAAGCGACTCGGCGGCCCCGGCAGGCATACGGCGTCGCCGGAGCTCGGGCAGCTCCGACGCGACCGAAGTAAGGAAGTGCACCGTGGCGCAGGGCACCGTGAAGTGGTTCAACAGCGAAAAGGGCTACGGCTTCATCGCGGTCGATGGTGGGCAGGACGTCTTCGTCCACTTCTCCGCGATCGAGATGGACGGCTACAAGGCGCTTGACGACGGTCAGCGCGTCGAGTTCGAGATCGCCCAGGGTCAGAAGGGCCCGCAGGCGGAAAAGGTCCGGGTCATCGCCTGAGCTGCCGGGCCGTCGGCCCGCCGCTCCTCGGGTTCGTCCCCGTTCCGCACCACCCGGTCGCCGCCCCGCCGTGGCCGGGACCGTTTCCGGCCCGTTCCGGACCCCCACCGTTCGACGCCGCTATCGGTGATCGCGGTCTGCGGCCCGGCGGGTCCCCGTGTCGAGTACCCGTGCGTGTTCGGCCTTTTCGGGTGCCGATCGGATCGGGGTGCCGACGGTCGAGTAGCCGGGCCGGTCACCCGGCTCCGGGTGCCCATGTGTGGCGCCCGGTCGCGCCCTCCGTCGCTTTCTCCCGGAGGATCTTCCGGGGTTGCCGAGACGAATCGTCACCCCGGCGGTGTGCGGTCGGGAACCGGTCCCGGGTCCGCGGTCCGGAACGCGACGGTGTCCCGATCGGGGCGACTCGACCGCGCCCTGCGGGACTTTTCCCGATTGCGAGAACCGCGCAATTCGGTGCCGGTGGACGGCGGGCTGGCGCGGGTCTGTTGCCGGGGAAGGGGTAGCGGCTGATCGGGCCGTGCCGGCCGGCGGGGCGGGACCGCCCGGATTCGTCGGCTGCTCCCGGTGGCGGCCACCTGATGCCGGAACCGGTCGACGTCCCGCCCGTCGAGCACGGGCCGAGCCCGACATCGCTGGTTCGGCTGCCGTTCCGCTCCGGTTCGGGTACCGGCCGCCCGCCGTACTCCGGCCGCGCCCGGACCGGTACCACGGCTCGGTCCGACCCGCTCACTCGCTTGCACTCGGCAGGGGAGAGTGCTAAACAAGTGTTTGGCACTCGCACACCGTGAGTGCCAAGGTCGGGGCGGTAGGGCCACGGTCGCGGGCCCGGGAGCGGGTGCGCGGCACATGGCCGGTCGTCGCGGGCTGTCCGGCCCGGCCGGCGGACGTCACTGTCGCACAGCGCGACGGAGCACGGCGGGCACCCCTGCGGGTGCCGGCGAGCCCCGTCCGCCAGTGCCGTAGTGACGTCCGAAGGTGCGTAATCAGGCGGCAGGTCGGGGTCGGCAAGGCTCCGGCGGCCGTGAGTGTCCAGGAGGACAACGCCGTATGGCCAAGATGATCGCGTTCGACGAGGAGGCGCGCCGCGGCCTTGAGCGGGGCATGAACACCCTCGCCGACGCCGTAAAGGTGACGCTGGGCCCGAAGGGCCGCAACGTCGTGCTCGAGAAGAAGTGGGGCGCCCCCACCATCACCAACGATGGTGTGAGCATCGCCAAGGAGATCGAGCTCGAGGACCCGTACGAGAAGATCGGTGCGGAGCTGGTCAAGGAGGTCGCCAAGAAGACCGACGACGTCGCCGGTGACGGCACGACGACGGCGACCGTCCTCGCCCAGGCGCTGGTCCGTGAGGGCCTGCGCAACGTCGCGGCCGGTGCCAACCCGATGGCCCTGAAGCGGGGCATCGAGGCCGCCGTCGCGAACGTCTCGGAGGAGCTGAGCAAGCTCGCCAAGGACGTCGAGACCAAGGAGCAGATCGCCTCCACCGCCTCCATCTCCGCCGGTGACACCAGCGTCGGCGAGATCATCGCCGAGGCGATGGACAAGGTCGGCAAGGAAGGCGTCATCACCGTCGAGGAGAGCAACACCTTCGGGCTCGAGCTTGAGCTGACCGAGGGCATGCGCTTCGACAAGGGCTACATCTCGGGGTACTTCATGACCGACCCCGACCGGATGGAGGCCGTGCTCGACGACCCGTACATCCTGATCGTCAACAGCAAGATCTCGACGGTCAAGGACCTGCTGCCGATCCTCGAGAAGGTCATGCAGTCGGGTAAGCCGCTGGCCATCATCGCCGAGGACGTCGAGGGCGAGGCCCTGGCGACCCTGGTGGTCAACAAGGTCCGGGGCACCTTCAAGTCCGTCGCCGTCAAGGCGCCGGGCTTCGGTGACCGCCGCAAGGCCATGCTGGGCGACATCGCCATCCTGACCGGCGGGCAGCCGATCAGCGAGGAGGTCGGCCTCAAGCTGGACGCCGTCGGCCTCGACATGCTGGGCCGGGCCCGCAAGGTCGTGGTGACCAAGGACGAGACCACCATCGTCGACGGTGCCGGCGACGCCGACCAGATCAACGGTCGGGTCAACCAGATCCGCGCCGAGATCGAGAAGAGCGACTCCGACTACGACCGCGAGAAGCTGCAGGAGCGCCTGGCCAAGCTGGCCGGCGGTGTTGCGGTGATCAAGGTCGGCGCGGCCACCGAGGTCGAGCTGAAGGAGCGCAAGCACCGCATCGAGGACGCGGTGCGCAACGCGAAGGCCGCCGTCGAGGAGGGCATCGTCCCCGGTGGTGGTGTCGCGCTGGTCCAGGCCGGCAAGACCGCCTTCGACAAGCTGGACCTGGCCGGCGACGAGGCGACCGGCGCGCAGATCGTCAAGATCGCGCTGGACGCCCCGCTGCGGCAGATCGCCGTCAACGCCGGCCTCGAGGGCGGCGTCGTGGTCGAGAAGGTTCGCAACCTGGACGCCGGGCACGGCCTCAACGCGGCCAACGGTGAGTACGTCGACCTGCTCCAGGCCGGCATCATCGACCCGGCCAAGGTGACCCGTTCGGCGCTGCAGAACGCGTCGTCGATCGCGGCCCTGTTCCTGACCACCGAGGCTGTGGTGGCGGACAAGCCGGAGAAGACCCCGGCTGCCCCGGCCGCGCCGGGCGGCGGGGACATGGACTTCTGAGTCCAGGCTCCACGTCGTGGGGGCGGGCCGCGTCAGCGGTCCGCCCCTTCGTCATGTCGGCATCCGCCGCTGGTTGCGTCGCTTCTCCGCCTGGCTGAACGGTTCCCGGACGGAGATCGGCGCGTCCACCGGTGCCACTACCTCCTCGGGCGGGATGCCCTCGGCCCCGGCCATTTCCGCCCGCTGGTCGGCGTCCCCGTAGTCGAACCGGGCCGGCGGACCGGGCGTGGAGAGGTCCGCCGTCGGGGCCCAGGCGACCGAGAGATCGTCGACCGGTTCGTCGTCTTCTGCCATGACTTCCTCCTCCACCGGAAACGGTAGGAGGCCCGGGCCGGTCACACGGGCAAATGGCGCGGTATCGATGTGAACCGCTGCCGGGACCGCCCGCCCGACAGCCGGCCGTCAGAGCTGCTTGGCGTAGAGGAAGAAGACCCGCTCGATCCGCGCCCCGGCGCTGCCCGCGTAGAACGGCACCGGGCCGACCCAGCCGATCTCGGCCCGCAGGTGCCCGGCCGCCCGCTGGTCGCGCAGGCACCGGCGCAGCAGTACGCCGCCGATCCCCAGGCCCTGGGCGGCCGGCGCCGTACCCATCGGCCCGAACCAGCTCGGCCGGGACGAGCCGTACGCGGCGAAGCCGAGCAACTCCGGCGCCCCGCCCCCGGCCGGCGTACGGACCGCGAGGTGGCAGCCGGCGCCCTGCCGACCGACCGAGTGCAGCAGTTCGACGTCCCAACTGCCACCGAAGGTCGACCGGGCGAACCCGGTCAGCAGCTCCAGGTCGGCCGGCTCGGCCCGGCGTACCGTGACGCCCTGCTCCGCCAGCCGTCGCTCGGCCGCCTCGGTGGAACGCAGCGCCGGAGAGGACTCGGTGGAGAGGTCGGCGGTCATGTTCCAGGCGGTGCCCTCCGGGGCGTAGCCGAGGGCCAGCACGGTGCAGATCGCCGGGGTGTACCGGACGTCGATGCCGGGCCAGACGTAGTGCGGCGGGTTGCCGGCGACGCGTACCCGGGTCGCGCCGAGCCCGTCGAGCGCCTGCTCCAGCCGCGTCACCAGGGCCCGGCCGATGCCCTGCCGTCGCCGGTCCGGGCGCACGGCGACCAGGTCGAGGTGGCCGGCGGTCGGATCCGGACCCCGGTCGGCCATCGAGCCGAGCGCGACCCCGGCGAGCCGGCCCTGCTGCCACGCGGCGACCCCGACGGTCCGGCGTGGCCCGGCGGCGCCCGGCAGCGCGGAGTCGTCCCGGAGCCGGGCCACGATCTCGGCCGCCTCGGCCGAGTCCTCCGGCAGGTCCAGCGCCACCCGGCAGAGTTCCACCACGGCGGGTAGCTGGTCGTCGGTCAACTCGGTGAAGGACGGCTCGACGCTCACAGCCGCAGACCCTAACCGAGCCCGCCCGAACCGACGCGGCCCGGCTCGGCGGGCACGCCCCGGACGCCGGCTACCGGCCGGACCGGCCGAGTTCCCGGGCGGCCCCGACCGCCGCGAACGCGTCGACCAGGCCGGCGCCGGTGACGTTCCGTTCCGAGCCGCACATGTCGGTGCTCAGCCCCGACGGGTCGGTCGGGTCGGCCGGTCCGGCGGTGTCGAGCAGGATCCGTCGGGTCGTCTCCAGGTCGCCGACCAGCGCCGGGTTGGCCGACCACATCAACGCGACCACCCCGGCCAGGTGCGGCGCCGCCATCGAGGTGCCGCTGAGCACGCCGTACCCGCCGCCGGGCAGCGCCGAGAGCACGTCGGCGCCGGGCGCGACCAGGTCCGGTTTGGGTACCCCGCCCGGTGCCGGGCCACGGCTGGAGAAGGAGGTGATCCGGCGCTGCCGGTCCACGGCACCGACGGTGAAGACGTCCGGGTACGGGGCGGGCGGGTCGTCGACCGATCCGCAGAACGAACCGGTGTTGCCGGCGGCGGCGACGAAGAAGATCCCGGCCGCCGCCAGCGCCGAGGTGGCCGGCTGGAGCGTCTCCGGGGCGCAGCCCTCGATCTCGGGGCAGCCCCACGAGTTGCTGAGCACCTGGGGTGCCCGATCCGGGCGCCCCTGGGTGAACGGGTCGGCACCGGGCGGGAACGGCGCCAGCATGAACTGGAGACAGTCGAGGTAGCGCGCCGGGTTGCCCAGGTTCCGGTCCAGGTTTACGCAGCCGACCCACTGCGCTCCGGGCGCCACCCCGACCCGCTCGTCGCCGACGGCGGTGGCCAGGGTGTGCGTGCCGTGGCCGCCCAGGTCGGTGGGGGAGCGGGAGTCGTTCCACGGGTCGTGCCAGGAGTCGTCGCCGCCCCGGAAGCCGGCGGAGAGCGCCGGGTGCCGGCCGTCCACGCCGGAGTCCGAACCACCCACCACGATGCCCGAGCCGTCCACGCCGAGCTGCGACCAGACCCGGTCCGCGCCGATCAGGCCGAGGTTCCAGCTCGGTACGGCCGGCGCCGGCTCGTCGCCACGCCTCGGTGACCCGCCGGCCGGCAGCGGGCGCAACCGCTGGCTGACCAGTACCCGGTCGACGTCTCCGCGCCGGGCCAGCCAGGCCCGTACCGCCGCGCCGCCCTGCACCTCGACGCCGTTGACCAGGTAGTACGGGGTGTGCTCCAGGTGCAGCCGGTCCAGTTCCCGGCGCAGGTCCGCCTGGGACCGTTCGGCGGTCTCGACGAGTCTCCGGTACACCTCCCGGCCCCGGGCCTGCCGACCGGCCGGACCGGTCTGCGCCGCCACGCCGGTCAGGTCCGCCTGCTCCCGGAGTACCACGAAGAGCCGTTCGCCGTGCCAGCCGGGGGAGCCGAGTCCGACGTACACCGCACCGGTGGCGAGCAGCAGGACTCCGGCCACGGCGGCGGCGACCGGGCGGCGCGGTACGGGTGCGGTGGGGCGACCGAGGCCGACCCCGTACCCGATGCCGAGCAGGACCGCGACGGCGAGCGAGCCGGCGGCGGCGACGGCGGCCCAGAACGGCACGTCCCGGGCGCCGGAGAGCAGCAGGGTGATCTCCTCCGGGTCGACCAGGGTCAGCGGCCCGGCGACGGCGATGCCGACCAGCCAACCGACCGGGGCGGAGCCGACCGGTCGCGCCTGCGGCTCCGTCGTCCCGGCCGTCGCCCCGGCCGTCGGTCGGGGCCGGGAGGTCACCCGGAGGGCGGCGAGCGCGAAGCCGGCCGGTGGGAGGAGGAGCAGTGCGCCGAGTTGCGCCCCGGACTGGCCGATCCCGCCCGCGAGCAGCGCCAGCGTCACCCCGGCCACCAGCCCGCCGACCAGGACCAGCCGCGCCCCGCCCACCGGGCGCTCCGGTGCCGACCCGCCGCCGTGACCCGCCGCCGACCCGCCGCCGTGCGTCGTCGCCGGCCGCTCGTAGCCGGCCCAGAACCCTCCATCGAGGATGGTGGCGGCCAGCCAGCCCAGCGCGGCCGAGGCGAGCAGCCCGCAGAGCGTCTCCAGTACGCCACCGAGGGCGCCGAGCCAGACCCAGGGCAGCAGCAGGGCGAGTCCACCGGCCACGGCCAGGCCGGTCGCCGCCGGCTCGGCCCGGACCTGTCCCGGCCGGCCGGCTGACCGCCGACCCGGGCCGCCGAAACGCCGGACCAGCAGGGCGCCCACTCCGGCCGCCCCGGCCAGCCCGCCGAGGTAGACCTCCGGCAGGGTGGGCGGTACCGCCCGGAGCAGTCCCAGCCCGCCGAGGGCGATCGCGCCGAGCAGCCAGGCCCGGCCGGCCGCCCGGACGGCCGGGGAGCGGGGCAGCGCGGCGAGCAGTCCGGCGGGTACCCCGACGAGCAGCGCGGTCACGACACCGGTCACCGGCCAGAGCCAGTCCTGCCGGTCCAGGCCGGCGACGAGCAGCACCTGTTCGACGAGCCAGCCGACGGTCTGGCCGCCGACGGTCGCGCCGACCGCCCCGACCCCGACCAGTGCGGCGGCGACCACCGGCCAGACCCCGCCACCGGCCGCCGGCGCCGGTCGGACCGGCGGCGCCGGCCACCCCGGGTGCGGCCCGCCGGCCCAGGACTGCTGCGGGGCTCCCGGCCAGGGCTGCTGCTGCGGGGCTCCCGGCCAGGGCTGCTGTTGCGGGGCTGCCGGCGAGGGCTGCTGTTGCGGGGCTCCCGGCCAGGGCTGCTGCTGTGGGGCCACCGGCGGCGACGGCTGGCCCGGAACCGGCGGCGGTGGGGGCGGTGGCAGCGCGGAGGGTTCGTCGGGCGGTGGTGGCGGACCATCCTGCATCACCGAACAGTACGGCGCGGCCCCGCCCACCGCCGACCTCGGCCGCCACGGTACGACCGCGGTCGGCCCTCCGCCTCCGGTTCGGTGCGCTCCGCCGCCGGCCCCGCCGGAAGTGACACCCGCAGAGCTCGCTCCGGGCGCCGGTACGGCTACCGTGGACGGGTGCGTGACCCCAGCCTTTCCCGGAACGAGGCCAGCCGGCTCTCCCCGTCCCGCCGCGCCGCCGACCTACGACGGCTGCGGAGCGAGCGCTTCGACGTACTCGTCATCGGTGGTGGGGTGACCGGCGCGGGGGCGGCACTCGACGCCGCCTCCCGAGGGCTCAAGGTGGCCCTGGTCGAGGCCCGCGACTTCGCCTCCGGCACCTCCAGCCGGTCCAGCAAGCTGATCCACGGCGGGCTGCGCTACCTGGAGCAACTGGAGTTCCACCTGGTCCACGAGGCGCTGACCGAGCGGGGCCTGCTCGCCACCCGGCTCGCACCGCACCTGGTGCGCCCGGTGCCGATCCTGGTGCCGCTGCCGCCCGGCAGCGGTCCGGCCGGACTCGCCGGCCGGGCCTGGCGACGCTCCTACTACGGCACCGGGGTCGCGGCCTACGACGCCTTCGCCGGGATCTTCGGCGGCGGGCGGGGCATGCCGCTGCACCGGCACCTCACCCGGGAGGGAGCCCGGCGCACCTTCCCGAGCCTCCGCGCCGACGCGATCTCCGGGGCGATCCGCTACTACGACGGGCAGGTCGACGACGCCCGCCTGGTGGTCACCCTGGCCCGCACCGCGGCCAGCCTGGGCGCGGCGACCGTGAACAGCGCCCGCGTCGTCGGCCTGCTCCGGCAGGCCCGCGAGGTGACGGGGGTACGGGTCCGGGACATGGAGGCGCCGCCCGGCTCCCCGGACGCCGAGTTCGAGGTACGCGCCCGCACCGTCATCGCCGCCACCGGAGTGTGGAGCGACGACATGTCCGAACTCCTCGGCGACGTCGGCGTGCGGCGCGGCCTGCGGGTACGGGCCTCCAAGGGGGTACACCTGGTGGTGCCCCGCTCGGCGATCACCGGCGAGGCCGGACTGATCCTGCGTACCCCGACCTCGGTGCTCTTCGTGATCCCGTGGGGCGGGCACTGGATCATCGGTACCACCGACACCGACTGGCGGCTCGACCGGGCCCACCCGGCGGCCTCGGCCCGGGACATCGACTACCTGCTCGACCAGGTCAACACCGTGCTGGACCGGCCGCTGACCACCGCCGACATCGAGGGCGTCTACGCCGGGCTGCGCCCGCTGCTGAGCGGCGAGGCGGACTCGACCTCGAAGCTCTCCCGGGAACACGCCGTCTACGAGCCGATGCTCGGGCTGCTGCTGGTGGCCGGCGGGAAATACACGACGTACCGGGTGATGGCCGCCGACGTGGTCGACCGGGCCGCCCGCCGGCTCGGCGGGGTACGCGCCTCACGCACCGCCGACCTGCCGCTGGTCGGCGCCGACGGCTACGCCGCGCTGTGGCGGGACCGGGCCGACCTGGCCCGCCGGCACGGCGTACAGGCCGGGGTGGTCGAACACCTGCTGGAGCGGTACGGCAACCTCACCACCCACCTGCTGGAGATGGTCGACGCCGAGCCGCTGCTCGGCTCCCCGCTGGCCGGGGCGCCGGAGTACCTCGCCGCCGAGGTGGCGTACGCGGCCCGGGCCGAGGGGGCGCTGCACCTCGACGACGTGCTGACCCGGCGTACCCGGATCTCGTTCGAGACGGTGCACCGGGGCGTCGAGTCGGCCGAGCAGGCCGCCGAGATCATGGGGCGGGTGCTCGGCTGGGACGCCCGGGTCCGGGCCCGCGAGGTCGAGCACTACCTGGCCCGGGTGCAGGCGGAACGGCAGTCGCAGCGGATGCCGGACGACGCCACCGCCGACGCGGCCCGGGTCGGGGCGCCGGACGTGCGCGGTTTCGCCGCCGACCGGGGCGCCGGCCGGGACGGGGCGGAACTGGCCGGCTGACCCGCGTCCAGGACCGGCGCAGAGCCGCACTGCCCGGCCGACCCGTCCGGGACCGGCGCGGCGCCGCACCGTCAGAGCACCTTGCCGGGGTTGAGCAGCCCGGTCGGGTCGAGCGCGTCCTTGATGGCCCGGTGCACCCGCAGGCCCACCGGCCCGATCTCCCGGGCCAGCCAGTCCCGCTTGAGTAGGCCGACGCCGTGCTCGCCGGTGCAGGTGCCGCCGAGCGAGAGACCCAGCTCCATGATCGCGTCGAACGCGCGCCGGCCCCGCTCCAGGTTCGCCGGGTCGGCCCGGTCGACGACGATGTTCGGATGCATGTTGCCGTCCCCGGCGTGCCCGACCACGCCGATCGGCACGTCGTGTTCGGCGGAGATCCGGGCCACCCCGTCGAGCAGCGCCGCGAGCGCGTCCCGGGGTACCGCCACGTCGTCGATGACCAGCCCGCCGATGCCGTCCGGATAGGTGGCGGCGGCGAACCGCTCCATCGCCGGGTGCGCCAGCCGACGGGCCTGGAGCAGGGCCGCCGCCTCCTCGGCGTCGGTGGCCGCGAAGACCTCGTCGGCGCCGCTCGCCGTGCAGACCTCGGCGAGCCTGGCCAGGTCGGCGGCGGCCCGGGTGCCGGTGTCGGCGGCGGCCAGCAGCAGCGCCCCGGCGTCGGTGCGCAACCCCATCGGCCGGTACGCCTCGATCGCGCCCAGATGGGTGCGGTCGAGCAGTTCCAGCAGGCTCGGGCTGAGTCCCCGGGCGGAGATCTCCGCGACCGCCCGCCCGGCGTCGGTGGTGGACGGGAAGACCGCGACCAGGGTCAGCGACTCCTCGGCGGCCGGCCGGAGCGAGACGGTCACCTCGGTGATCACTCCGAGGGTGCCCTCCGAGCCGACGAAGAGCCGGGTCAGGTCGTATCCGGCGACCCCCTTTGCGGTACGCCGTCCGGTGCGCAGCACCTCGCCGTCGGCGAGCACCACCTCCAGGCCGAGGACGTACTCGGTCGTCACGCCGTACTTGACGCAGCACATCCCGCCCGCGTTCGTCGCCACGTTGCCGCCGATGGTGGAGGACTCCCACGAGCCGGGGTCGGGCGGATAGCGCAGGCCGTGCTTGGCGACGGCGGCGGCGAGCATGGCGTTGACCACGCCGGGCTGGACCACGGCGATCCGGTTCACCGGGTCGACCTCGCGGATCTCGTCCATCAGCACGGTGGAGAGCAGCACCGCCCCGTCGACCGCGTTGGCGGCTCCGGCGAGCCCGGTCCGGGCCCCCTGCGGCACCACCGGTACCCCGTGCGCGGCGGCCGTGCGGACCACCGCGACCACCTCCTCGGTGGTCCGGGGCCGGACCACCACCGCCGGCATGCCGGCCGCACAGAGGTCGGCCTCGTCGCGCTGGTGGCCGCGGAGCAGGTCGGGGTCGGTCAGTACGGCGGAATCGCCGAGCGCCGCCCGCAGGTCGTCGAGAAGATCCGGCATGCCTGGCAGGCTAGCCGCCCGACGAGTACGCCGACCACGGTCGTTTCCGGCCGTCGGGGAACACCCCGGACAGTCCGGTCGAGGCTCACCGGTGCCGTCCGAACGGGTTCGACCGGTTCGTCAGCGGGTAGTCCCCGCCATGCGCTCCGTCCGGGCCACCGTGGCCAAAACGCCCGTGGACCTCGATCGGGAGCGGATCGCCAACCTGGCGAAGGAGTTCCGGAACCGGTCCCGGGCCACCGCGCGGGACCGCTGGCACGCCGTACGGTTCAACCTGGTGCTGGCCCTCCAGGCGGCGCTGGCGGCCGCGCTGGCCTGGCTCGGCTCGCACGAGTTGCTGGGCAACCCGTCGCCGGTCTTCGCACCGATCTCCGCGATCGGTACCCTCGCCTCCTCGGTCGGGCAGCGGTTCCGCCGTACCGTCGAAATGATCTTCGGGATCGCGATCGGCATCGGCCTCGGCGACGCGCTGGTCTTCGCCGCCGGCACCGGGCCGTGGCAGCTCGGTCTGATCGTCTTCCTGTCGATCGTGGTCAGCATCTTCCTCGGCGGCGGCCCGGCCGTGGTCACCCAGGCGGCGGCCACCGCCGTGCTGATCGCGACCCTCGACATGCCGCACGAGGCCAACATCGAGTTCCCCCGGGTGATCGACGCGCTGATCGGCGGCTTCGCCGGGCTCGTGGTGCTCGCGCTGCTGCTGCCGCTGAACCCGTTGCGGATCGTGGACCGGGCGGCCCGGCCGGCGCTGGGCCGGCTCGCCGACGAACTCTCCGAGACCGCCGAGGCGATCAAGACCCGGGACGCGCCCCGGGCACAGGCCGCGCTGGACCGGCTCCGCCAGGTGGAGGAGCACTTCCAGGGCTTCGAGGAGGCGCTGGAGGGCGGCCGGGAAACCGCGCTGCTGGCCCCGGTGCGCTGGCGCCGCCGGGGCGCGCTGACGCAGTACGTGGAGAGTTCCGAGTACATCGAGCACGCGGTGCACAACAGCGGGACCCTGATCCGGCGGGCGGTCACCGCGCTGGAGGACGAGGAGCCGATCCCGGAGGAGATGTCGAACGCGGTCACCATGCTCGCCGAGGCGGTACGGCTGCTGCGCCGGGACCTCGGGCACGGCATACGCCCGGAGGCGGCCCGGGAGCAGGCGTTGCAGGCGATCGGCCAGGCCGGTCGGGCGTACGCCGAGGGGGTCGGGTTCTCCGGCAGCGTGGTGATCGCGCAGGTGCGTACCACCGGCAGTGACCTGCTCCGGGCCACCGGCATCCAACGCCTGGAGGCGAACCAGCTCGTACGCCGGGCGGCGGGTGGGCACGCCGGGGAGGCCGCCGCGGAGGCCGCCCGGCAGCCCGGCACCCCGCCGTCGACCGGGCGCTCCGGCGGCCCCTCGGGCGAGCGGGGCCCGGCCCGCTGACCGGAGCCGGTCCCCGCCCGGCAGCACGCCCTCGCCGGGCGCGGGCAGGTCAGCGGATCGCCGCCAGGGCGGTGAGCAGCCGGTCGACGTGCCCGGCGGTGCTGCCCAGCCCGATGCTGGCGCGCAGCGCGGTCGGCGGCAGGTCCCGTCGTCCGCTCCGGGTGGCCGCCTCGGCGAGCAGCCGCCGGGCCAACGGGTGCGCGCAGAACAGCCCGTCCCGCAGCCCGAGCTGCCAGCGCTGGGCGAGGTCGGCCGCGACCGCCGCCGAGTCCCGGCCGGCGACCACGAACGAGACGATGCCGACCCGGGGCGCGGCCGCGTCGAAGGTACGCAGTTCGACCACCTCCGGCAGGGCGGCGAGCCCGGACCGGAGCCGGGCGAGCAGGGCCTGCTCGTGCGCGTACAGCGCGGCGCGGTCCGCCTCGGCCAGGGCGGTGCAGACCCCGGCCAGCGCCACCGCGCCGAGCAGGTTGGGGGTGCCCGCCTCGTGCCGGGCGGGCCCCTCGGCCCAGCGCACGTCATGGGTGGCCGCCCCGACGCCGAGGGTCGCACCGCCACCGGCCAGGTACGGCGGGGCGGCGTCGAGCCAGTCCGCCCGTCCGGCCAGTACGCCGATCCCGAACGGCGCGTACAGCTTGTGTCCGGAAACGGCCACGTAGTCGACGGTCAGGGCGGCGATGTCCAGTTCGGCGTGCGGGGCGAGCTGGGCGGCGTCCAGCGCGATCCGGGCGCCGTGCCGGTGGGCGACCCGGGCCAGGTCGGCGACCGGCCAGCACTCGCCGGTGACGTTGCTGGCCCCGGTCACCGCGACCAGGATCGGTGCCCCGCCGCCGCTGCCCCGGCGCAGTTCCCGCAGTGCCGCGTCGACCGCCCGCACGGCGTCGCCGGCCGAGCCCGGCACCGGCAACCGGACCGTACCGGCGGGCCAGGGCAGCAGGTTGGCGTGGTGCTCGGCGGCGAAGGTCACCACCCGGGTGCCGGGCGGCAGGGCCCGGGCCAGCAGGTTGAGCGCGTCGGTGGTGTTGCGGGTGAAGACGACGTGGTCGTTCGCGCGTACCCCGAGGAAGTCGCCGACCTGCTGCCGGGCCCGCTCGTACGCCAGCGTGCTGCGCCGGGAGAGCGCTCCGGCGCCCCGGTGCACGCTGCCGTACCAGGGCAGCAGCTCGGCCACGGCGTCGGCGGCGGCCCGCGCGCACGGTGCGGTGGCGGCGTAGTCGAGGTTGACCTGTCCCGGCACCCCGAGCACCGCGAGCGGCGCCGCCGGGGCCAGGGTTGCCGGGGTCAGGGTTGCCGGGGTCGGCGTTGCCGGCGCGGCCACGCCGGTCGGCCGGGCGGGCGCGGAAACGACGGTGCTGCTCATCGGGGATACCTCCGGTGGCCAGGGACCCCGGAGCGGGTGGGAACGGGGTCCGCGCTTGCCCGGTGCGGCGTGCACCGAGCCCGGTCATCACCCGGGGCACCCCACCGCGAACCTCGACGAGGGTTGCCGGCCAGCAAGCCGGGGCTTGACGCTGGCGCTCGTGACCTGCCAGAGAGCATAACCGGCCCGGTTGTGCTCCGGCCGGGCTGTCCGGAGGAACTACGCTGATCACATGGCCGACACCCCGCCCGGTGCGGCGGCGCCCCAGCCGCCGTCGCCGACCCCGCCGTGGCCGCCCGCCCCGTCGGGGCAGTTCCCGCCCTCCGCGGGCAGCCTGCCGCAGGTGGCGGCGCCCGAGCGGCGGAGCCGGGCCCGGCTGCTGACGATGATCGGGGCGATCGCGCTGATCGTCGTCTGCGCGGTGCTGATGGCCTGGGAGCTGGTGTCGCCGGCCGGGGTCACGCCGCCGCTGATCGGGCTGGCCGCGGCGGCGCTGCCGGTGCCGGTGCTGGTCGCCTGCTTCCTCTGGCTCGACCGGTACGACCCGGAGCCGGTCAAGTATCTGGCCTTCTGCCTCGGCTGGGGTGCCGCGGTCTCCACCTTCGCCGCGCTCCGGACCAACACCTTCGCGGCCGACACGCTCCAGCTCCCGCTACCGCTGGTCGGCGTGCTGGTCGCGCCCTTCATCGAGGAGCTGACCAAGGCGCTCGGCCCGCTCCTGCTCCTGCTCTACCAGCGCCGCAAGTGGTCCGGCATCACCGACGGCATCGTCTACTGTGGCCTGTCGGCGGTCGGCTTCGCCATGGTCGAGAACATCCTCTACTTCGGCCTGCACGGCTACGCCGAGGGCGTCGACCAGTACGGCCCGGCCACCGGCGCGCAGAACGTCTTCGGGATCTTCATCCTGCGGGTCCTGATCAGCGGCTTCGCCCACCCGCTCTTCACCTCGATGACCGGCATCGGGCTCGGCATCGCCGTCCGGTCGGGCAGCCGACCGATCCGGATCCTCGCCCCGCTCGCCGGCCTGCTGCTGGCGATGATCCTGCACGGCGCCTGGAACCTGGCCGCGACCCTCACCCAGCTCTTCGCTGAGCCGCTGATCCTGCTCTACAGCTACCTCGGGCTGATGGTGCCGATCTTCCTGGGCGTGGTCGGCCTCGCCGTATGGGTCCGGAGCTGGGAGGGGCGGCTCACCCAGCGGCGGCTCCCCGACTACGTGTCGACGGGTTGGCTCACCCCACCCGAACTGGCCGCGCTCGGCACCCTCGGCCGGCGGCACGCGGCCCGCCGCTGGGCCCGCCGGATCGCCGGTGAGGAGGGCGCCAAGGCGATGCGGGCGCTCCAGATCTCCGCGACCCGGCTCGCCCTGCTCCGGGACGGGCTGGTGCGCGGGCTGGAGCACCGGCCGGCGCAGCTCGCCCGCAGGCTCGACGAGGAACGCCGGCTGCTCGACGCGATCCAGGCCGCCCGCAGGGTCTTCGTCGGCCGCGATCCGCAGGCACCGGCCGGGATCTGGGACGGCTCCCGCTACCACCTGTCGTTCCCGGACGGCTCCCGCCGGTCCCTGCCGGCCCCGGCCGAACCGGTGGTGCCGATCCCGGTGGTCCTGGTGGCACCGCCGCCCCCGCCGGCTCCGGTCTACGCCGCACCCGGGTACGGCCCGTACGGCGGACCGCCGGCCCCGTACCCCGGTGCACCCGGCCCGTACCCCGGTGCACCCGGCCCGTACGGCGGACCGCCCGCACCCGGCTCCGGGCCGGCCGGGCCCTGGCCGGGGCCGTACCGGCGCTGACCCGGCCGGCCCGGCAGGGGTGCCGGGCGGGGCGGGCGGCCGGGCGGGTGTCAGTGCTGGCGGGCGGCCGGGGGCGTCACAGGTAGAGGCCGGTGGAGTCGGTCTCCACCCGCTGGGCGGCGACGGCGTGCACGTCGCGCTCGCGCAGCAGCACGTACTCCCGGCCGTGCAACTCGACCTCGGACCGGTCGTCGGGGTCGAAGAGCACCCGGTCGCCGGAGACGATGGAGCGGACGTTCGGACCGACACCCACCGCGGTCGCCCAGGCCAGCCGCCGGCCCATCGAGGCGGTCGCCGGGATGACGATGCCGGCGGTCGAGCGCCGCTCGCCCTCGCCGCCGTCCGCCCGCACCAGCACCCGGTCGTGCAGCAGGCGGATGGGCAGGCCGTTGTCGTTGGTTTCCTCGGCGGTCACGACCGGAACGGTACCGCGTGCCACCCCGGGCAGGTCGGCGGCGTCACCCCCGGCCGGCCGTTCCGAGCCGGCAGGTCCGGGTGCGGCTACCGTAGGAAGGCCGATTCCGCCGTGGGAGGTGCGCTTGCGCCGTTTCGAGCAGCTACGAGCAAGGATCCGTCGCGCGTACGCGTTCGGACGGTCGTCGGGCCCGTCCGGCGGGCACGCCGATCCGGCGGAGGGTCGTCCGGGCGCCACGCCCGCCGACGTCGCGCCGGTCTCGCCGCCGGTCGTGGACGAACCGGCCAGGGAACTGCACCCGTCGACGTCGAGCCGGGACGACGCGGACGTGCCGCACGGGTTGCGGATCGCCGCCGCCTGGTCGTGGCGGCTGATCGTCATCGGCCTGGTCGCCTGGGCGCTGCTGCGGCTGGTCGGCGCGGTGCGGATCGTGATCATCCCGTTGGCGATCGCCCTGCTGCTCTCCGCCCTGCTGGCCCCGCTGGTCGGGCTGCTGCTCCGGGCCCGGTTCCCCCGCTCCCTGGCCACCGCCGTGGTGCTGGTCGCCGGGCTGGCCGCGGTGGTCGGCACGCTCACCCTGGTGGTCAACGAGTTCATCCAGGGCGTACCGGACCTGAGCCGCAACGCCACCAGCGGTATCCGGCAGATCCAGGAGTGGTTCAAGACCGGGCCGCTGCACCTGTCGGACAACCAGCTCAACTCGTACATCGAGCAGGGCGAGCAGTGGATCAACGAGAACACCCAGTCGTTGACCAGCGGGGCGGTCTCCACCGCCGCGACCGTCGCCGAGCTGCTCACCGGTACGCTGCTGGTGCTCTTTGCCACCTTCTTCTTCCTCCGGGACGGCGAGAAGATCTGGCGCTTCCTCGTCCGGCTGCTCCCGGTCGCCGCCCGGTGGCGGGTCGACGACGCCGGCCGGGCCTCCTGGGCGACGCTGGTCGCGTACGTCCGGGCGACCGTACTGGTCGCGTTCATCGACGCGGTCGGGATCGGCATCTTCCTGGTGATCTTCGACATCCCGTTCGCGTTCCCGCTGGCCGCGCTGGTCTTCCTCGGCGCGTTCATCCCGATCGTCGGCGCCACCCTCTCCGGCGCGGTGGCGGTGCTGGTCGCGCTGGTCGACAGCGGCTGGGTGACCGCGCTGATCATCCTCGGCGTGGTGATCGGGGTGCAGCAGGTCGAGGGACACATCCTGCAACCGCTGATCATGGGTCGGGCGGTGGCGATCCACCCGCTCGCGGTGATCGTCGGGATCGCCGCCGGGGTGGTGCTGGCCGGCATCGTCGGCGCGCTGGTCTCGGTACCGCTGATCGCGGTGCTGAACACCGCCGTCCGGCGACTCGCGCACCGCCGGCCGCCCGCGGTACCCCCGGACGCGGTGGTGGTCGCCGCGAAGGCACCGTAGGCAGCGCTTCCGGCACCGGAGCGGCTCAGGACTTGCCGAGCCGCTCCAGGGCTCAGGACTTGCCGAGCCGCTCCAGGGCTCAGGACTTGCCGAGCCGCTCCAGAGCGCCCCGGGCGACCTCCGGCCGGGTGGTGTACCAGAACGGCGGCAGTGACTTCCGCAGGAAGGCGCCGTACCCCCGGGCGGTCTCCAGCCGGGAGTCGAGTACCGCCACCACGCCCTTGTCGCCGGTCGACCGGATCAGCCGGCCGACCCCCTGGGCCAGCCGTACGGCGGCGATCGGCACGCTCACCGAGGCGAAGCCCGAACCGCCCGACGCGTCCACCGCGGCCGCCCGGGCCGCCGCCAGCGGCTCGTCCGGGCGCGGGAACGGCAGCCGGTCGATCACGACGAGCTGGCAGGAGTCGCCGGGCACGTCCACGCCCTGCCAGAGCGACATCACCCCGAAGAGGCAGCTCGCCCGCTCCTGGCGGAAGCGGCGGACCAGCAGCGGCAGCGCCTCCTCGCCCTGGAGCAGGATCGGCAGGTCGGTGCGGGCCCGGAGCAGCTCGGCGGCCTGCAGGGCGGCCCGCCGCGACGAGAAGAGCCCCAGGGTACGGCCGCCGAGCGCGCCCACCAGCCCGAGCAGTTCCTCGCCGGCCGCCGCCGGCAGCCCCGAGGCGCTGGGCCGGGGCAGATGCGCGGCGACGTAGAGGATGCCCTGGCGCGGGTAGTCGAACGGGGAGCCGACGTCGAGCGAGCGCCATCCGGCGTCCGGCTGCGACCCGTCCGCCTTCGGGGTTCCCGCTTTCGCGTTCCCCACGTCCGCTTTCGCCTTCTCCACGTCCGCTTTCGCGCTCTCCGCCTTCCCGGCGTCGGGTCGTACCGTCCGCAGCGCCGCCGCGCGCGGGTGCGGCCGGGTCGGGTCGACCGTCGGATCGGCCGGTGCGGCGAGCCCGAGCGCCCGGGCCACGGTGTCGAACCGGCCGCCGAGGGCCAGCGTGGCCGAGGTGGCGACGACGGTGCGGTCCTCGTACAGGTGGGTGGCGAGGGTGCCGGCCACGGAGAGCGGGGCGACGACCAGGGCCCGCCGGCCGGCGCCGCCACCGTCCGGCTTCTCCACCCAGGCCACGTCGTGGTCGGCCTCCTCCAGCAGCCGCTGGGCGGTCTTGGAGAGGTCGTCGAGTACGGCCTTCGCCTGCTGCTTGCGTACCGGGTCGGGATCGTCGGCCTTCACGTCGCCGATCTTCTCCAGCGCGCCCCGGGTCGCCGCGTCCAGCAGCGTGCACGCCTCGCGCAGCGGCCCCGGCAGCTCGCCGGTGATCCGCCCGGCCGGCGCCTCGGCGAGCCCCACCGCCAGCGAGTCGCCGGCCGCCACCAGCGACTCGGCCAGTTCCGGGTCGAGCAGCGGCCGGCTGCGCCGGGCGGCCCGGTCGATCAGCTCCGGGATCAGTTCCGCCTGTGCCGCCGAGGAGACCCGGTCCGCCAGCTCGTGCGCCTCGTCGATCACCAGCAGCTTGTGCGGCGGCACGATGTGCCGGCCGGCGAGCATGTCGACGGCGAGCAGGCTGTGGTTGGTCACCACCACGTCCGCCTCGCGGGCCCGGGCCCGGGACGCCTCGGCGAAGCACTCGGTGCCGTACGGGCAGCGGCCGGCGCCGACGCACTCCCGGGCCGGCATCGAGACCAGCCGCCACGCCTGGTCGTCGACGCCCGGGTCGAGCTCGTCACGGTCACCGGTCCCGGTCTCCATCGCCCAGTCCCGGATCCGCTCGATCTGCTTGCCCAGCCGACCGGCCTCACCGAGCCACTTCATCCCGCCGCCACCACCGCCCCGGCCGGGCGTGTCGAAGAGGGTGTCCTCCGGCTCGTCCTCTGTGGAGTTCTCCAGCCGGGCCAGGCAGAGGTAGTGGTGCCGGCCCTTCAGCACCGCGAACGTCGGCCGCTCGCCGAGGACCGGGGTGACCGCGTCGGCGAGCCGGGGCAGGTCGTGCTCGACGAGCTGGGACTGGAGCGCGAGGGTCGCCGTGGAGACCACCACCGGACCGTCCACGGTCAGCGCCGGGGCGAGGTACGCCAGCGACTTGCCGGTGCCGGTGCCGGCCTGCACCAACAGGTGCTCGCCGGAGAGGATGCTCTCCTCGATCGCGGCGGCCATCTGCTGCTGCCCGGGGCGGGCCTTGCCGCCCGGCACGGCACCGACCGCCGCGGCGAGCAGCTCCGCTCCGCTGGGGCGGTCGCCCCGGCGGCGCCGACGGGACCGGGGCGCCGGGGGTCGGCCGGATTCCGCCGCCTCGGAGCCGATCAGGGTGGGGACGCTGGCGTCGGTGGCGGGCACGGTCACCGTGCGACCGTACCCGCCGTTCCCGACACCGCCGCGCTCCCTCGCCCCGGCGGGTCCACGACCCCGCCCCCGGGGCAGGGGTGATGTTGTCGATTCCGACGCCTGCCGGCCGCTTCGCGCACCGCGCGTACTGGGCCACATCGGCTAGGGTGCGGGCATGTCGAGCGATGTGGTCCGAGTCGTCTACCGCAAGTACGACGGCACCGCGCACCGGGACTACCCCGCCCGCAGACTGACCGAGGACGACCTCGGCGTGTGGCTCGGCGTGACCGCCGGGACGGCATCGGTCTACCACGGCCGCCCCTCGGTGGAACAGATCCCGTTCGTGCTGCTGGTGCCACACGGCACGTGGTGGAGCGCGATGTTCAACCCGCCGCCGCGGACCAGCGAGGTCTACTGCGACATCACCAGCCCGGCCCGCTGGGAGGGGGACACCGTCCACCTGATCGACCTCGACCTCGACGTGGTGCGCCGACGCGGCACCGGCCTGGTGGAACTGCGCGACGAGGACGAGTTCGCCGAGCACCGGGACCGGTTCGGCTATCCCGAGGAGACGGTGGCGCAGGCCCGGGCCGCCGCGGAGTGGCTGCACGTCGCGCTCGGCGACGGTACCGAGCCGTTCGCGTCGGCGTACCGGAAGTGGCTGGCGCTGGTCGTCTGATCCCGGCGCCGACGCGCCCCGGGCGGGCGCGGACGCCGCGCGGCGCAGCTCAGCGCCGGAGCTGCCAGGGGTGCTCGTCCGGCTTCATCCGGGGTACCCGGGTCAGCTTCTCCGGGTTGAGCTGGTGGTAGGCGGCGGTGATCCGGCCGTCGGCGGCGGTGAACCACATGACGCCGTGCAGCGGCATGCCCGGCCGGTAGTCCGCCTCGATCTGGAGGCCGAGCGTGCCGTTGACGAGTACCGGCCGCATCCGCAGGTTGCTGGTGTCCCACGCGGCCCGGCGGATCAGGCCGAGCGTGAACCGGGCGACCTTGACCGCGCCGACCACCGGGTGCCGCGAGGTCGGGAAGAGGCCGCCGCCGTCGCCGACGAAGACCACGTCCGGGGCGAGCACCTCGAGCAGCCGCTCGGGTTCGCCGGACTCGATGGCCGCCAAAAAGGCGCTGACCAGCCGCTGGTGTTCGGCCGGGTCGGCGGAGCGGCGCGGGCCCTCCTCGGCGACCGCCCGCCGGGCCCGGGAGGCGAGCTGCCGGGCGGCGGCCGGGCTGGTCCCGAGCACCGTGGCGATCTCCGCGAAGGGGACCGCGAAGACGTCGTGCAGGACGAACGCGACCCGTTGCTCCGGGCCGAGTCGTTCGAGCACGGTCAGCAGGGCGATGCCGACCTGCTCGGTGTGCGCGGCCCGCTCGGCGGGGTCGGGCGCGAAGCTGTCCGGGCCGCCGGCCGGGTCGGTGAGCCGGCTGACGATCGGCTCCGGCAGCCACTCACCGTGGTAGGACTCCCGGCGTACCCGGGCGGAGCGGAGCACGTCCAGACAGATCCGGGCGGTGGCGGTGGTGAGCCAGGCCCGCAGGTCGCGTACCTCGGCGCGGGCCTGCGGGGTGTCCAGGGCGGTGGCGTAGCGCAGCCAGGTCTCCTGTACGGCGTCCTCCGCCTCCGCCCAGCTGCCGAGCATCCGGTAGGCGACCATGGTCAGGTGGGCCCGTTCGGCCTCGAACTCGCCGGCCAGATCGCGCACCGCTGCCTCCCCCGCCGCCGTACGTCCCTTCCGCGAGGTTAGCTCCGACCCGGGTGTTCGCCGCGCGCGGATCGTCGGCCGCGGTCTCGGCGCGGCGAATCTCACACCGCCGGTGATGTGGGTCTGTTCGGTCGGGTTCGTGCCGGCCTGCCGGCGGCCAAGGTGAACATCAGATGAATGCCAGATGAACCGCCTCTGACCAGGGGTGGGCGGGCGAAAACTACGATCCGAGGTTTCCTAGCATTCCCCAAGGGGCAGCCTCTTGCGGCCCGCCACCCGTCCGCCGACGCAACGAGGTTCCGTGCCGTGAAGTTTTCCCTCCGCCCCTCCGAGGGCGCGTTCTACGAGTTGTTCACCAGGGCCGCTCAGAACCTTGTGCGGGGTACCGAGCTGCTCAACGAGCTGGCGCTGCCCGGGGTCGACGTGCAGTCGGTCAGCGAGCGGCTCACCGAGGTCGAGCACGACAGCGACCAGATCACCCACGAGCTGTACAAGAAGATCAACTCGACCTTCGTGACGCCGTTCGACCGGGAGGACATCTACCGGCTCGGCTCGCTGCTCGACGACGTGATGGACCACCTGGAGGCGGTCGGCAACCTGCTCTACCTCTACGGGCTGACCAAGCTGCCGTCGCTGCCCCGGGAGATGCACGAGCTGGTGAACGTCCTCGACCAGCAGGCCAAGCTCACCGCCGAGGCGATGCCCCGGCTGCGGGCGATGAAGGACCTCGAGGACTACTGGATCGAGTGCAACCGGCTGGAGAACGACGGCGACCAGGCGTACCGGATGCTGCTGGTCCGGCTCTTCTCCGGCGAGTACGACGCGCTGACCGTGCTCAAGATGAAGGAGGTCGCCGACGAGCTGGAGGCGGCCTGCGACGCGTTCGAGCACGTCGCCAACACCGTCGAGACCATCGCGGTCAAGGAAAGCTGACCCGTGGAACCTGAACTCATCGCCGTACTGGCGGTGATCGCCGTCGCGCTGCTCTTCGACTACACCAACGGGTTCCACGACGCCGCGAACGCGATCGCCACCAGCATCTCCACCCGGGCGCTGACCCCCCGGGTCGCGCTCGGCATGGCGGCGATCGGCAACTTCATCGGCGCGCACTTCGGCGCGGACGTGGCCAAGACGGTCGGCTCCGGCCTGGTCGAGCTGCCGCCCGGCGTCTCCAGCCTCGGCATCGTCTTCGCCGGGGTGATCGGCGCGATCACCTGGAACCTGATTACCTGGTACTTCGGCCTGCCCTCCTCGTCCTCGCACGCGCTGATCGGCGGGCTGGTCGGGTCGACGCTGGCCGCCTCCGGCACGGTGCTCTGGAAGGGCATCGGGGAGAGCGTCGTACTGCCGATGATCCTCTCGCCGCTGGTCGGTTTCCTCCTCGGTTACCTGGTCATGGTCGCCGTTCAGTGGATCTTCCGGAACGGGCAGCCCGGCAAGCTCAACCGGGGCTTCCGGTGGGCCCAGACCGCCTCGGCGGCGGCGATGTCGATCGGGCACGGCATGCAGGACGCCGCCAAGACGATCGGCATCGTGGTGCTCGCCCTCTTCGTCGGCGGCTACCAGAGCAGTGCCGAACACATCCCGGAGTGGGCGTTCTGGACCTCGGCGACCGTACTGGCCCTCGGCACGTACGCGGGCGGCTGGCGGATCATCCGTACCCTCGGACGGAAGATCATCGACCTCCGGCCGCCGGAGGGCTTCGCCGCCGAGACCGTCGCCAGCGGGGTGCTCTACTTCAACGCCCTGGTGCTGGGCGCACCGATCTCCACCACGCACACCATCACCTCGGCGATCATGGGCGTCGGGGCGACCAAGCGGCTCTCCGCCGTCCGGTGGGGCGTGGCCGGCAACATCGTCGGCGCCTGGATCCTGACCTTCCCGGCGGCCGGCTCGATCGGCGCCCTGATGTACGTCGTGGTCAACCCGCTCTTCTGAGCCTCCCGCCCCGCCCGGTCCGGCCCACCGCCCGGTCCGGCCCACCGCCCGGTCCGGTCCACCGGCCGGGCCGGGCGGGAGCGCCGGGACGGTCAGGGGTACGTGACGCCGATCTGCTCGCGGATGTCGTCGAGCAGGCCCATCACCTCCAGGGTGGCGGCGTGCGGCACCAGCGGGCTCTCCAGCAGCCCGGCGGCGAGGCAGCGCTGCACCTCGGCCGCCTCGTGCTGGTAACCCGAACCGGTCAGGTCGACCGGCAGCAGCTCCGGGTCGGCGCCGTCCCGGAGCAGGGTGACCTGGCCGGGCCGGTAGAACGGCGGGGCCAGCTCGATCCGGCCGGTCCGCCCGGTGATCACCGCCGCCACCCGGGTCGCGCCGATCATGCCGCAGCTCAGCGTGGCGACCGCGCCCGAGTCGTAGCCGAGGATGATCCCGGTGTTCTCGTCCACCCCCTCCGGGCTGATCCGGGCCCAGGAGCGGACCTGGTCCGGCCGGCCGAGCAGCAGGTGCGCCAGGCTGATCGGATAGACCCCGAGGTCCAGCAGGGCGCCGCCGCCGAGCGCCCGGGCCCGCATCCGGTGCTCCGGCGGGAACGGCCCGGCGACCCCGAAGTCCGCCTGCACGCTGGTCACCTCGCCGATCGCACCGTCGGCGATCAGCTCCAGGATCCGGAGTACGACCGGATTGCACCGCATCCACATCGCCTCCATCAGGAAGCGGTTGCCGGCACGGGCCGCGTCGACGAGTTGCTGTGCGGCGGCCCGGTCCAGGGTGATCGGCTTCTCGACCAGTACCGCCCGGCCGGCGTCGAGGCAGGCCGTCGTGGCCTCGAAGTGCGCGGCGTGCGGGGTGGCGACGTAGACCACGTCGATCTCGTCGTCGGCGGCGAACTCCTGCCACGACCCGTACGCCCGGGGCACCCCGTGCCGGTCGGCGAAGGCGCGGGCCGTCTCCGGGGTACGGGAACCGACCGCCACCACCTCGGCGTCCGGCAGCAGCTTCAGGTCCTCGACGAAGGTCGCGGCGATGTAACCGGTGGCCAGGATGCCCCAACGGGTCTTGCTTTCGCTGCCAGATTGCTGCGCCATGGAACCTCTTCGACTACGGGCCGGCGGGGAACAGCCCGGGGGCATTCCCGGCGACCCGACATGGCCGGCTGCGTGAACCCGATCATCGTCCACCACGTCAGCCGCTCCTCGCGACTCGGGCTGCGGTTACCTCCAGCCGCTCCCGCTCCCGCTCCCTGCGCGGGCGCGGGGGCGTGCGGGGTCCCTCGAACGGCGGCCGACCCGCTTCCCTGATCTCGTGCCGCGTGGGAGGCGGCGCCGTCGGGCCGGGGTAGCTGCCCGGCGAGACTGTCGAGCTGCCCCGCTTGTGCGCCCGCGACCTGCTTGTCCGCCCACAGCCTGCTTATGCGCCCACAGCCTGCTTGTGCGGCCGCGACCTGCTTGTGCGGCCACAGCCTGCTTGTGCGCCCACAGCCTGCTTGTGCGGCCGCGACCTGCTTGTGCGGCCGCGACCTGCTTGTGCGCCCCGCTCCGTTACCGGCGGCCCGGCTCTGCGTGCCCCGTCCGTGCACCCAGCTCGACAGTCTGCGTACCGACTACTCCCCGGTCGGCCGGGCAGCCCGCCGGGCGGCGCCGGTGCTGCCACTACTCTCGCTGCATGACCAGCTTCGTCGTCCCGGAGTCGATCGCCGCGCACGCCCGCCGGTTCTATGCCGAGGGCGGGGTGCCGGTGGCCGCCCGGCCGGCCGCGACCGTGCTGCTGCTCCGGCCCGACGCGTCCGGTCGGCCCGGCTTCGAGGTGTACATGATCCGCCGCGCCGCCAGCATGACCTTCGGCGGCATGTACGCCTTCCCCGGCGGCAGCGTCGACCCGGGCGACTCCGAGATCCGGCTCGACTGGACCGGGCCGGACGCCGCCGGCTGGGGCGACCGGCTCGGCCTGTCCCCCGGGGCGGCCCAGGCGGTGGTCTGCGCGGCGGCCCGCGAGGTTTTCGAGGAGGCGGGAGTGCTGCTCGCCGGCCCGGACCACCAGGCCGTGGTCGGCGACGTCAGCGGCGACGAGTGGGAGCGGGCCCGGCAGGCGCTGGTGAACCGGCGTACCGGCTTCGCCGACCTGCTCCGGGACTGCCGGCTCACCCTCCGCTCCGACCTGCTGCTGCCGTGGAGCCGCTGGGTCACCCCGGAGTTCGAGCCGCGCCGCTTCGACACGTACTTCTTCGTGGCGCTGCTGCCGGTGGGGCAGCGACCCCGGGACGTTTCCGGGGAGGCCGACCACACCATGTGGATCCGGCCGGCGGAGGCGCTGGCCCGGGCGGCGGCGGGGGAGATGGCGATGTTGCCGCCAACCATGATCACGCTGACCGAACTCGACACCTGCCCCGACCTGACCGCCCTGCCGGAGATCGCCGCCGCCCGCACCCCGGCCACCCCGATCATGCCCCGCCTCGCGGAGACCGAAGACGGCATCCCGCACTTCCACCTCGACTGAACGTGATCCCGGAGAGTTCGGCCTGCCGGGGCGAGCCGGACTCTCCGGGATCACCGAAGAGCGGATGTGTCGGGCTCAGCCGAAGCGGCCGGTGATGTAGTCCTCGGTCTTCTTCACGCTCGGGTTGCTGAAGATCTTCTGGGTGTCGTCGTACTCGATGAGCCGGCCCGGGTCGCCGGTGCGCTCGATCGAGAAGAAGGCCGTCCGGTCCGAGACCCGGGCCGCCTGCTGCATGTTGTGCGTCACGATGATGATCGTGTAGCGGTCCTTGAGCTTGAACATCAGGTCCTCGATCGCCAGCGTGGAGATCGGGTCCAGCGCCGAGCAGGGCTCGTCCATCAGCACCACCTGCGGCTCGACCGCGATGGTCCGGGCGATGCAGAGCCGCTGCTGCTGCCCGCCGGAAAGGCCCGCCCCGGGCTTGCCGAGCCGGTCCTTGACCTCGTCCCAGAGGTTCGCCGAGCGCAGCGCCCGCTCGGCCGACTCCGCCAGGACCGACTTCTTGCGTACCCCGTTGAGCCGCAGCCCGGCGACCACGTTGTCGAAGATCGACATGGTGGGGAACGGGTTGGGGCGCTGGAAGACCATGCCGATCATCCGGCGGACCGCGGTCACGTCCACGTCCCGCTCGTAGATGTTCTGGTCGTCGATGGTGAGTTTGCCGTCGACCCGGGCACCGGGCAGCACCTCGTGCATCCGGTTGATGGTGCGCAGGAAGGTCGACTTGCCGCAGCCCGAGGGTCCGATGAGCGCGGTGACGGTCTTCGGTTCGACGGTGAGGTGGATGTCCTCGATCGCCTTGAACGAGCCGTAGTACGCGGTGACGCTGTTCGCGTCGATTCGCTTGGCCATGATCATTCCTTCGGGGTCAGCGGCTGAACCGGTTGCGGCGGGCCAGCAGTTTCGCCGCGATCGTCAGGATCAGCACGAGGGCGACGAGGGTGAGTGCGGCGGCCCAGGCGCGGGCCGGCGCGTACCGGGAGGCGTCCCCGGCCTGCTGGTAGACGAAGAGCGCCAGCGACGACTGGTTGTTCTCGAACGGGTTGAAGTTGATCGCCGCGCCGCCACCGGCGACCAGCAGTACCGGTGCGGTCTCGCCGGCCGCCCGGGCGACGGCCAGCATCACGCCGGTGACGATCCCGGGCAGCGCGGTGGGGAGCACGATCCGCAGGATCGTCTTCCACTTCGGGATGCCGAGGGCGTACGCGCCCTCGCGCAGCGGTGCCGGTACCAGCCGGAGCATCTCCTCGGTGGAGCGCACGATGGTGGGCAGCATCAGCACGCTCAACGCCAGCGAGGCGGCGAAGCCCGAGTAGCCCGGCCGCCCGTCGTTGAAGTACGGCGAGACGATCAGGATCCAGAAGGCGAGTACGAAGAGGCCGGCGACGATCGACGGAATGCCGGTCATCACGTCCACGAAGAACCGGATGGTGAAGGCGAACCGACCCCGGCCGTACTCGACGATGTAGACGGCGCAGGCGATGCCGAGCGGCACGGTGATCAGGGTGGCGATGCCGACCTGCTCCAGCGTGCCGACGATGGCGTGGTAGGCGCCGCCGTTCGGGTCCCGGGCCCCGATGTTGTTCATCGAGGTGCCGAAGAAGTTGCCGTCCAGCCGTTCGACGCCCTTGCTGACCAGCGTCCAGGTGACCGAGGCCAGCGGCAGCAGGGCGAGCACGAAGGCGGAGTGGATCAGCGCGCTCCAGGTGCGGTTGCGCGCCTGCCGCCGCCCCTCCACCGCGTTGCTGGCGGCGAAGAGACCGATCAGGTAGAAGACGACCGCGAGCGCGACGACCAGGGCGGCGCCGCCGATCCCGGCGCCGTAGACCAGCGCGGCCGAGAGGAGCACGGCGGCGACCGCGATGCCGAGGCTCGCCGCCAGCGGCAGTTTCCGGGTACGCAGTTGCGGGCTCTGCCCCGGCGCGGCCGAGGGAAGTGTCGTCGTCATGCGGCGGACTCCGTGAACTCCCGGCGCCGGTAGATGAGGGCCCGCGCGGTGATGTTGACGATCAGCGTGATCGAGAAGAGCACCAGGCCGGAGGCGATCAGTGCGCCCCGGCCGACGTCGTTGGCCTCGCCGAACGCGTTGGCGATGTTGGCGGCGACGGTGTTACCGCCGTTTTCGATGATGTTGAACGAGATGCTGGAGACGATGCCGAGGGTCATCGCCAGCGCGATGGTCTCGCCGAGCGCCCGACCCAGGCCGAGCATGGTGGCGCCGATGACGCCGGGGCGCCCGTACGGCAGCACCGCCGTGCGGATCATCTCCCACTTGGTGGCGCCGAGCGCGAGCGCGGCCTCCTCGTTGGCGGTCGGGGTCTGCCGGAACACCTCGCGGGAGAGCGAGGTGATGATCGGCAGCACCATGATGGCCAGTACCAGCGAGCCGAGCAGGATCGACCGGCCGAACGGACCCTCGCCGCCGAAGATCGGGATCCAGCCGAAGTACCTGTTCAGCCAGACCGAGAACTCCTGGACCGGGCTGTAGAAGAAGTCCCGCCCCCAGAGCCCGAAGACGACGCTCGGCACCGCCGCCAGCAGGTCGACCAGGAAGCCCAGCGCGGTGCCGATCCGGCGGGGCGCGTAGTGCGACAGGTAGAGCGCGATGCCGAGCGCCACCGGTACGGCGAGCAGCAGCGCCAGCACCGAGGTGAGTACGGTGCCGAAGGCCAGCGCGCCGATGCCGAACCTCGGCTCCGCCTCGTTGGGGAACCAGCCCTCGAAGGTGAGGAAGTTGACGGTGTTGGCGTTGAGCGCCGGTACGGCCTTGGCGATCAGGAAGATCGCGATCGCCACGATGATGACCAGCACCATCGTCCCGGCGGCCATGGTGAAGCCCTGGAAGAGGCGCTCGGCGCCGAAGGCCCGCCGCCGGGGCAGCGCACCGCCGCCACCCAGGCCGGTGCCGTCGCCGCCGCGCCAGCCGGCTCCGTCCGGAGCGCGGCCCGCGGGTGTCACTGGTACGTCGACCGACAGCGCGGCACCGGCGGACCCGGGGTGACCGATGGTCACAGCGGGTCCGCCGGTGCCGGCGTTGGCCGAGCGGTCTGGGGTGTCGCCCATCTGCTCGCTCGCTCCGTTGACGAAGTTATGAGGATGATCTATCGGTGGATCAGGCGAGAGCCTTGACCGACGCCTCGACCTTGCTGCGGACCGACTCCGGCAGCGGGGCGTAGCCCAGCTCGGTCAGGTCGGCCTGCCCCTCGGTGCTGGCGGCGTAGCTGAGGAAGCCCTTGACCAGCGCCAACTTGTCGGCGGCGAGGCCCTTGGAGCAGACGATCTCGTAGGTCACCAGGACGATCGGGTACGCCCCGGACTCCTTGGTGTTGAAGTCGATCTTCATCTTGAGGTCGTCGCCCTGGCCGACCACCTCGGCACCGGCGATGGTCTTACCGGCCGACTCGGCGGTCAGCTCGGCGTACTCGCCGGCCCCGTTGCCGATCTTGGCCATCTTCAGGCCGCCGTTCTCGGCGTACGACATCTCGACGTAGCTGATGCTGCCGTCGGCCTGCTTGACCGCGCTGGCCACGCCGTCCGACTTGGCCGCACCGGTGCCGCCCGGGGCCTTCCACGCCTTGCCCTTGCCGAAGGTCCAGTCCGCCTCGGCGGTCTTGGCCAGGAAGTCGGTGAAGTTGTCGGTGGTACCCGACTCGTCCGAGCGGTGCACCGTCTGGATCGTGGTCGACGGCAGGGTGGCACCCGGGTTGTCGGCCTTGATCGCGGCGTCGTCCCACTTGGTGACCTTGCCCGCGAAGATCTTGGCGAGGGTGGCCGGCTTGAGCTGGAGGTTGTCCAGGCCGTTGACGTTGTAGACGACCGCGACCGGGCCGATCACCATCGGCAGGTGGATCGCCTTGCCGTCCGGGCACTTGGCGTCCGCCTTCGGCTGCTCGTCCTCCTTGAGCGCCGAGTCCGAGCCGGCGAAGTCGGCGGTACCGGCGATGAAGGCCTGGATGCCCGCGCCGGAACCGCTCGGCTCGTAGTTGATGGTCGAGCCGCTGCACTTCTGCTGGTACGCCTTGCGCCACTCGTCGACCGCGTTCTTCTGCGCCGACGAACCCTGGGCGTTGATCGTGCCCGTGGCGCAGTCGGCCGCCGCGGCGGAGCCGGAGGCCGATGCCTCGGTGGGCTCGTTATTGTCCGAGCCGCACGCGCTGACTGCCAGTGCCGTGGCCAGAGCGAGGCAGGCAATGGTGCCGTGCCGCTGGAGCTTCACCTGAAAGGTTCCCTTCACCTTGTACGAAGCAAGCCCCGAGGCGCTGCCCCGGGAGCCGACTGGTGGTCGGCTAGTAGGGAAGTTAGGAGCGCCAGGTAGCCGGTTCGCCGGTCGCGAGTGAACGCAGGGTGAACAGGGGGAGCCGGCTGGGTGGCCGACTCCTGAGGGCAAGATGTCCGTTCCGTGAACCGTGGGACCGGTGCGACATCTAGGGCTATTAGTACGGTTCGCAACCCGCCCGGGCCAACCGGACGGACGGTGCCGGATGCTCCGTACGGCCCGGGCCGGTCAACCGGCCGGACGGTGGCGATCCCCCGTGTGGTCGCCGCCGCCCGCTGCCCGGGACACCGTCGCGTCCACTCCGGACGGGCAGGGTCGGCGCGCCCGCCGCCAGCGCCTCGACGAGGGCGGCGGCGGTCAGGCCGGGGTCTGCGCCGAGGTGGGCGTCGAGCGGTACCGCACGTGCCGCAGCCAGTTCGCGAAGCCGAGCCGGGTGTAGAGGGCCATCGCTCCGGTGTTGGACTCGTCGACGTAGAGCATCACCCGGGTCAGTCCCCGGTCGCGCAGGTGGTGCAGGCCGGCCAGGGTGAGCGCCCGGCCCAGCCCGAGCCCGTGACTGTCCGGGTCGACGCCGAGCACGTAGACCTCGCCGATCGGCGCGCCGCCCGCTGGCTGGTCGCCCCGCGCCGTCGCGCCGTGCGCCTCCGCCCGGCCGTGCGCCTCAGCCCGGCCGTGCGCCTCCGTCCGGCCGTGCACCTTCGTCCAGTGGAAGCCGAGCAGCCGTCCCGACGACTCCTCGACGGCGAGCAGGAAGCCGGCCGGGTCGAACCACGGCTCGGCGAACCGCAGCCGCAGCTCGGCCAGGTCCCAGCGGCCCTGCTCGGGATGGCTGGCGAAGGCCCGCCGGTTGACCTCCAGCCACGCCTCGTCGTCGCTGCCGGGCCGGAACGCGCGCAGCGAGACCCCGTCCGGCAGTTGCGGCTCGGGCAGCGGGTCCCGCAGCGAACGGCGCAGTTGCCAGAGCACCCGGGAGCGGTGCAGTCCCAGGTCGAGGGCGAGCGCGGCGGCCGACGGATGGTCGCTGTGCGCCCAGACCAGCAGCGCGCCGGTTTCGGGTACGCCCACCAGCGCCGTCGAGACCAGCGCCCGGCCGAGCCCCCGCCGACGCCACATCGGGTGTACGACGAGTTCGGCGGCGACCTCGGCCGCCCCGTCCGGCGCCTCCAGGTTCGCGTACCCGACCACCGCCCCGGCGGGTTCCCGGACGACGAGGTGGGTGGCGGTGCCTTCCCCGGCGGCCTGCCGGAGCCGCAGCGTCACGTGTTCGGAGAGCGGGTCGGCACCGTCGGCGGCCCCCGCGACGCCGGCCAGCGCCAGTATCGCCGCGACATCGTCCGGCGCGAGCCGGTCGAGCCGGGTCACCCGGGGGTCCGCCGCCTGCTCCATGGTCATCTAGTCACCGTAGCCTCCCGCTCCGGTGTGGCCGCCGGCCGGACGATCAGGACCGCACCGGCTGCCCGGCCGACGGGGTACCGGCCGCGGGTCGTCCGGCCGGGGGCGTCGCGCCGCCCGCCCGACCCTGCGGCGGCTCACCGGTCGAGGGCGTGCCGGCGGACGGCGTACCGCTCGACGGTGGGCCGCTCGGCAGCGCCGCCAGGGCGTACCTCCGGGCGAGGTCGGGCAGCAGCCAGCGGAGCGCGACCAGGGTGCCCTGCCGGTTGCCGCCCGCGTCGTGCAGCAGCACGATCGCCCCGGGGCGGACGCCGGCACTCACCCGCGCCGCGATGGCCCCGGCGCCGGGGCGGGTCCAGTCCTGCGGGTCCACCGCCCAGTGCAGGGAGGTCATCTCCAACTGCCGGGCCACCGCGACCACGGAGGCGGTCCAGGCGCCGCCGGGCTGCCGGAAATAGTCGATCCGCGCGTCGGGTACGGCGGCCCGGATTGCCTCGTTGGTGCGGACCAGGTCGGCCCGGATGCTGGCGCTGGGCCGGCTGCCCAATCCGATGTCGTGCCGCCAGGAGTGGTTGCAGAGGGTGTGTCCCTCCGCCACGATCGCCCGGACCAGTTCCGGATGTGCCTGGGCGTTCTCGCCGACCAGGCAGAAGGTCGCCTTGACGTGGTAGTCGGCCAGCGCCGCCAGGATCTGCGGGGTGTACCGGGGATCGGGGCCGTCGTCGAAGGTCAGCGCCACGTAGCCGGCGCCGGTGCTGATCCGGGCGCCGTGCGGCCCGTCCTGCTCGGCTGGCAGCCTCGGTGGCTCGTGCGCCCGGGTCCGGTCCGGATCGGCGGGTTGCGCAGCGCCGCTGGGCGGGACGGTGGCGGACGGTGCCGGCAGCGCCGGGTCCGCCGGCCGGTTGGTCGGCCCGCCGGTCTGCCCCGGGTCGGCCCGTCCCTCGGCGGGCCCGCCGGCCCGGTCCGCGGAGTGCTGGTCGGTCGCCCCGTCGGCCTGGTGCTGGGCGCGGCTCTCCGGCCGGGCCGCCAGTGGCCCGCCGGGCCGGCCGAGGGTGTGGCCGAGCGCGTACGCGCCGCCGAGCACGGTGACGGCGACCAGCGCCGCGATCGTGAGCATCCGGGTACGGGACATCGTCGGCATCAGCGGTGCACCCCGGGGGCATCGGCCCGTACCGTCCTGAAACCCACCGTGGAAACCGCTGGTGTCACCTCTGCCTCCTCCGGACGCTCCCGGTCAAGGCTACGTACGTATTGCCCGAATCATCATGGTTTCTCGCATCTGCTGCGAACTGTCCCCAGGCCGGTACGCCAGAAGGCCACCCGGCCGTACCGGATGGCCTTCCTGGTGGAACTGTGCGTCGGTGGGATCGGCTCAGACGGGCAGCGGCACGCTCTCCGACTCGGGCAGCGGGCGGGACGGCGGGGTGACGAACTTGTAGCCCACCTGCCGGACGGTGCCGATCATCGACTCGTACTCCGAGCCGAGCTTGGCCCGCAGCCGGCGTACGTGCACGTCGACCGTGCGGGTACCGCCGAAGTAGTCGTAGCCCCAGACCTCGCGGAGCAGCTGGTCGCGGGTGAAGACCCGACCCGGGTGCTGGGCGAGGAACTTGAGCAGCTCGAACTCCTTGTAGGTCAGGTCGAGCGGCCGGCCCTTGAGCTTGGCGGCGTAGGTGTCGGGGTCGATGGTCAGCTCGCCGGCCCGGATCAGCCCGCCGGCCGCCGCGGTCGCGTTGCTGAGCCGGCCGACCGCCAGCCGCAGCCGGGCCTCCACCTCGGCCGGACCGGCGCTGGCCAGGATCACGTCGTCGACGCCCCAGTCCGCGTTCAGGGCGATCAGCCCGGCCTCGGTCACCACCGCGACCAGCGGCACGCCGAGCCCGGTGGCGTGCAGCATCCGGCAGGTGGCCCGGGCCTCGCTCAGCTCGGAGCGGGCGTCGACGAGCACGGCGTCCGGGCTGGGCCCGGAGACGAGGGTGCGGACATCGCGCGGGGCGGTACGCACCGAGTGGGGGAGCAGGTCGAGAGCCGGCAGCACAACGGATGGTTCGCCTGCGCGCGCGGTCACCAGCAGCAGGATCTCCACACATCACCTCCGTCCCGGCGGCACGCAGGGCGCCGCGCGGTGGCCAGCGGCACTCGGGCGGGGGATCCGGGACCGCTGGAGACTGGGGTCGTCCCGGCGTCACTGACGGGTAGGTAAGGCTCAACCTTATCGGAACTTCCGCCGGACGCTCTCACACGTTCGGTTCATCGGTTGTGTGATCGGTCATTACAGGCAGGTTTCCGATCGTGCCACCGGTTCGGGGAAGCCGGGCCCGGCGCGTCGGGCGGTCGGTCTGGCACGATCGGGGCGTGTACCCCTCGACGCCACCGGAGACCGGCCGCGACTCCTGGCCGGAGAACCGCCCCGGCCCGGCCGGCCCGCACCGCGCCCCGGACCCGCGCGGCCGCCCCGCCGGCCCGGACCCCCGCACCCCCTTCGACGGCCCGCGCCCGGCCGACGCCCCCCGACCGCCGGGCGGCGAGGCGGACCCCGAGGACCTCGACGCCGAGGAGGAGCTGCCGCCGGTACCGATCCGCCGGCTGCTGTCGGTGGCGATCGCCGGCTTCGCCGGGCTGCTCGGCGTCGGCCTGATCTTCGGGGCCCAGACGGCCGGTCCGGGCGCCCGGCTGCCGTTCGCCGTGGTCGTCTTCGGGGTGCAGCTGCTCTTCGTCCTCGCCTGGACCATGGCGATGCGCCCGCCCGCCCTGCTGCTGGTCGGCGGCGTCGCGGTGGTGGTCGCGGCCGCCGCCGACGCGGCCGCCGTGCTGCCGCAGATCGCCGCGCTCGCCCCCCTCGGGTACGTGGCTGCGGGCGGCTTCCTCGTCGGGGTGCTCGGGCAGCTCGTCCGCCGGGCCGACCGGGCCCGGGTGACCGAGTCGCTCGGCGCCACCCTCTTCATCGTGGTCGGCGTGGTCGCCTTCGGCACGCTGATCGTGCTCAGCCGGATCCCGAAGGGTACCCAGGCGATCCTCGTCTGCCTGACCGCCGCGGCGGTGGCGCTGGCCGTCGCCCGGGTGACCGACGCGGTGCTGCCCTGGCCGCGCCTGGCCCCGCAGGTGCCGCGCGGTGCCGCCGGTGTGGTGATCGGGGCGATGCTCGGCACCCTCGCCGCCGGCATCCTCGGCAGCTACCTGGTCGCGTTCACCCCGACCAGTGGTGCCCTGGTCGGACTGGTCGCCGCCGCCGCGGCGGTGCTGGCCGACCTCGGGGTCGGCTACGCCGAGGCGGGCCGGTTGATGGCCGGGGAACCGCCGACGATGTGGGTCGCCCGGCACATGCAGGGTCCGCTCGGCGGCTTCGCGCTGGCCGCACCGGCCGCGTACGCGATGAGCGTCTTCTTCCTCTGAAGAGGGCCGAACCGGGCGGGGGAGAAGGCGCCTCCCGACACCCGGTACGGCGGTGTACCTCGACGGTTGGAGATGTGTCCGGTCGGGTAGATAGTGGTCCCGACGACGGTGGTAGGCGGGTGCGACGGCACCGGATCAGGGGGACGGCGTGGCGGGCAGCTATCCGGCAGACGGCGGGACGTACGACGAACGGCCCCGTCGGCGCAGGGGGCGTCGGGCGCTCGTCATCCTGGTGATCCTGCTCCTGGTGCTGGCCGCGCTGCTGGTGGTGGCCGACCGGGTCGCCGCCGGAGTCGCCGAGCGGGTCGTCGCGGACCAGATCGACAAGGAGATATCCCGGAAGAACGTGCAGTCCTCGGCGCCCGAGGTGACGGTCGGCGGCTTCCCGTTCCTCACCCAGGTGCTGAACGGCCGGTACGACTCCGTCAAGGTGCTGCTCCGGGACGTACAGGGTCCGGTGGAGGGCAGCAACGCGACGGTGAAGGTGCCGGAGGTGACCGTCGACGCGCGGGACGTGACCGCCTCCCTCGACACGCTCCGCTCCGGCCAGGGCGAGGTCACCGCCAAGACGGTCCGGGGCACCGGCACGGTGACCTACGACAGCGTGGTGGCGCTGATCGACCGGCCGGGAGTGCAACTGCGGGAGCAGGACGGCAAGCTCGGCGTGACCGCACCGGTCCAGGTGCCGATCATCAACCAGGAGCTGACGGTGCAGGGCATCGCGAACCTGACCGTCGAGGGCGACGAGATCGTGATCGGCTTCGACCAGCTCACCTCGGCCGACCTGCCGAACAACCCATTGATCAAGACCTTCGTCAGCAACTTCGCCCGGCAGCTCTCGGTCCGGGTGCCGCTGCCGCCGCTGCCGTTCGCGCTGCAACTGCACGAGGTACGGCCGCTGCCGAACGGACTGGCCGTCACCGCCAGCGCCCGCGATGTCGCGCTGAGCGAGGTCAGCTGATCAGAGTGGTCGGACCCGGCCCGGTGTCGATCCCGGATCGTGGTTGGTCCTGGGTGACGGGTCGGTAGCGCTGATAGGCTCCGTGGTCATGGGGACGCTCCTCACCAAACGGCGCGCGGTCGACCTGTGCCGCGTGGCCACCTGCCTGTGTCGCCCCGTCATCTGACGGCGGGGCTGTTCTGCGTACCCTCTGAGTCCTTCCCTCACGCCCGGCAGCGGCGCCGTCGCACGTACCCGTGATCCGTCCTATCAATGGGTCCCGCGCGTGACATGCGACAACAACATCGGTCGACCTCCACGCGCAGGCTCACACACAATCCTCACCAAGGAGTGATCTGATGAGTCGCGACACCGCACTCGTCTCGGCCGACTGGGCCGAGAAGAACCTCGACGCTCCCGGCGTGGTCTTCGTCGAGGTCGACGAGGACACCACCGCGTACGACGGTGGGCACATCGCCGGTGCGATCAAGCTGGACTGGAAGACCGACCTCCAGGACCCGGTACGCCGGGACTTCGTCAACAAGGAGCAGTTCGAGGCGCTGCTCTCCGAGCGCGGCATCTCCAACGACGACACCGTGGTGCTCTACGGCGGCAACAACAACTGGTTCGCCGCCTACGCGTACTGGTACTTCAAGCTCTACGGCCACCGCGACGTGAAGCTGCTCGACGGCGGCCGCAAGAAGTGGGAGCTGGACGCCCGCCCGCTCGTCACCGACCCGGTCTCCCGCCCGGCGACGCAATACACCGCGCAGGAGCCGGACCTGTCGATCCGGGCCTTCCGCGACGAGACGGTCGCCGCGATCGGCGTCAAGAACCTGGTCGACGTCCGCTCCCCCGACGAGTACGCCGGCCGGCTGCTCGCCCCGGCGCACCTGCCGCAGGAGCAGGCGCAGCGGGGTGGGCACATCCCGACCGCGCTCAGCGTGCCGTGGTCGAAGGCGGCCAACGAGGACGGCACCTTCAAGTCCGACGACGAGCTGCGCCGGATCTACGGCGAGGCGGGGCTCGACGGCAGCAAGGACACCATCGCCTACTGCCGGATCGGCGAGCGTTCCTCGCACACCTGGTTCGTGCTCAAGGAGCTGCTCGGGCACCAGAACGTGAAGAACTACGACGGATCCTGGACCGAGTACGGCTCGCTGGTCGGCGTGCCGGTGGCGCTCGGCGACGAGCCGGGGGAGGCGTGAGCACCATGACCGCTCCGATCGCCGCCGGTTGCGCGGCACCCGACCAGGCGGCTCCGCTGCCGGCGGGCCTGGACCTGGAGAAGGAAACCGTCATCACCGGGATCGTCAGCGCCGAGAGCGGCGAGGCGGTCCCCGGGGCGTACGTCCGGCTGCTCGACTCCACCGGTGAGTTCACCGCCGAGGTGGTCACCTCGCCGGCCGGGCAGTTCCGGTTCTTCGCCGCACCGGGCACCTGGACGCTGCGGGCGCTCTCCCGGCACGGCAACGGCGACCTCTCGGTCACCGCCGGCCGGGGTGTCAACGAGGTGGCCGTCACGGTCGCCTGATTCCCGTTCCACAGCCTGGAAGGGTCCCGCCGATCTGCTCCGATCGGCGGGACCCTTCGGTGTGCCGGACGTGTGCGACGGGCGGGAACGGGAACCCGCACGGGTGGCGGAAAACGGGCTGAAACGGTCGATGGAGGACGTCATGCCGCAGAACTCGGCCGAGACCACCACCGTGGGCGAGTACCTGCTCTGTCGGCTGCACGACCTCGGCGTACGGCACATCTTCGGGCTGCCCGGCGACTACAACATGGAGTTCCTCGACCAGGTCGAGGCGTTTCCGGACATCGAGTGGATCGGCAGCTGCAACGAGGTCAACGCCGCGTACGCCGCCGACGGGTACGCCCGGCTCGCCGGAATCTCCGCCATCGTCACCACCTTCGGCCCCGGCGAGCTGTCGGTGGTCAACGGCCTGGCCGGCGCGATGGCCGAGTCGGTGCCGATCGTCTCGATCGTCGGCGGCCCGACGACGGAGATCATGGACCGTCGGGCCGCCATGCACCACTCCCTCGGCGACGGTGACTTCGACCGGTGGGTGCGGGTCGCCCGGGAGGTGACGGTCGCCCAGGCCACCCTGACCGCCGGCAACGCCACCGTCGAGATCGACCGGGTGCTGCGGGAGTGCTGGACCCAGCAACGTCCGGTCTACCTCCGGCTGCCCGGCGACGTCGCCCGGCAGCCGGTCCCGAAGCCGCCCCGGCGGTTCGACCGGCCGGCCCCGGAGGTCGCCCGCGAGCAGCTCGACGCGTTCGACGCCGCCGCGCAGCGACTGCTCAACGGCGCCACCTGCCCGGCGCTGCTGGTCGGCAACCTGGCCCTCCGGTACGGCCTCGGTGCCGAGATCGCCGCGCTGCTCGCCGACCGGCACTGGCCGGCCGCGACCCAGGGACTCGGCCGGGGGCTGCTCGACGAGACCGGCCCGAACTACGTCGGCGTCTACAACGGCGGGGACAGCGCCGAACCGGTGCGGCGGATCGTCGAGGAGGCCGACGTGCTGGTCTGCGTCGGTACCAAGTTCTTCGACTGGGACGGGCTCTTCACCGCCGACCTCGACCCGGACAGGATCATCTCGATCGGCCGGCGGGCGAGTTCGGTGGGCGGGCGACTCTTCGAACCGGTCGCCCCGGCCGCCGCGCTGGCCCGGCTGCACACCCTCGGACCGGTCCGCGCGGTCGACTGGGCGACCGCGCCCGATCCGGGCCGGCCACCGGCGGCCCGGCTCGACCCGGCCAGCAACGCCCCGATCACCCAGGCCCGGCTCTGGCCGGCGCTCTCGGCGATGCTCGCCGAGGGCGACATCGTGGTACCGGAGACCGGCACCCCGTCGTTCGGGGTCGCCTCGATCCGGCTGCCGAGGGGCGCGGTCTGCGTACAGGCACCGCTGTGGGGAGCGATCGGGTACGCCGTACCGGCCGCGTTCGGCGCGGCGACGGCGGCACCGCAGCGGCGGGTGGTGCTGATCACCGGCGACGGTTCGCTGCAACTGACCGCGCAGGAGATCAGCCGGATGATCGCCACCGGTCAGCGACCGGTCATCCTGGTGCTGAACAACGCCGGCTACACCGTGGAACGGGCCGTCGACGGGCGGCACCAGCCCTACAACGACATCGACAACTGGCGGTACGCCGACCTGCCGGCCGTCTTCACCCGGCGGGTCGCAGTCGACTCGCACCTGGTCAGCACCGAGGGCGAGTTGGCCCGGGTACTGGCCGAGCTGGGCGGGGTACCGGATCGGCCGACCGTGGTCGAGGTGGTCCTCGACCCGCAGGACCTGCCGGTCGGGATGCCGCAGTGGGGCCGGGAGACGACGGCGGTCGACTACCAGTCGACGTTGGGCGCCGAACCCCGGCTCTCCTGGCGGGGCCTGCCGGACCAGCTCAGTGATCTGCCCGACTAGCTCAGTGATCTGCCCGACCAGCTCGGTGATCCGGTGGCGAAAGGACTTGACCCTGACGCTACGTCAACCCGCCATGCTGCCTGTCATGGAATTACCGGCAACAACCAATCGGCCCCAGGGGCCCGCGATCCACGTGCAGGGCCTGGAGAAGTCGTACAAGGAGCTGCGGGTGCTGCGCGGCGTGGATCTCGACGTGGCCCAGGGCAGCATCTTCGCCCTGCTCGGCTCGAACGGGGCCGGCAAGACGACCCTGGT
The DNA here is from genome assembly GCF_003030385.1 of Plantactinospora sp. BB1. Lineage (NCBI taxonomy): Bacteria > Bacillati > Actinomycetota > Actinomycetes > Micromonosporales > Micromonosporaceae > Plantactinospora > Plantactinospora sp. BB1. The sequence continues at coordinate 1,961,572 of NZ_CP028159.1, forward strand.
GAGAATCCTCTCCACGCTGCTTCGGGCCGACGCGGGCACCGCCCGGGTCAACGGGTTCGATGTCGCGACCCAGGCCGCCGACGTGCGCGAGTCCATCAGTCTGACCGGCCAGTTCACGGCGGTCGACCAGATCCTCACCGGTCGGGAGAACCTCGTCCTGGTCGCCAGGCTGCGGCACCTGAAGAACTCGGGCGCGATCGCGGATGAGCTGCTGCGGCGCTTCTCGCTGACCGAGGCGGGCGGCCGGCGGGTGGCGACGTACTCCGGTGGGATGCGCCGCCGGCTGGACATCGCGATGAGCCTCATCGGGAATCCGCCGGTCATCTTCCTGGACGAGCCGACGACCGGGCTGGACCCGGAGGCGCGGATCGAGGTGTGGCAGGCCGTCAAGGAACTCGCCAGCGGCGGCACCACGGTGCTGCTCACCACCCAGTACCTGGAGGAGGCCGAACAGCTCGCCGACCGGATCGCGATCCTGCACCAGGGTCGGATCATCGTCGACGGCACCCTGGCCGAGCTGAAACAGCTACTGCCCCCCGCCAAGGTCGAGTACGTCGAGAAGCAGCCCTCCCTCGAAGACGTCTTCTTCGCGGTCGTCGGCGATGCCGGCGAGGCGGGCAGGGGAAGCCAGGATCTCAAAACCGGGTCGAGCAGGAAGTAAGGAACGACAATGGCCACGCACTTCCTCGCCGACACCGCCGTCCTCACCGGACGGACGATGCGCCACGTCACCCGCAGCCTGGACACCATCATCACGACCGCGATCACACCGGTCGCGATGATGCTGCTCTTCGTCTACGTCTTCGGCGGCGCGATCGACACCGGTTCGGTCTCGTACGTGAACTACATGCTGCCGGGCATCCTGCTCATCACCATCGCGTCCGGCATCTCCTACACGGCGTTCCGGCTCTTCACCGACATGCAGGGCGGAATTTTCGAGCGCTTCCAGTCCATGCCGATCGCCCGCTCGGGCGTGCTCTGGGCGCACGTCCTGACCTCGCTGCTGGCCAACCTGATCTCGCTCGTGATCGTCGTGGGCGTCGCCCTCCTGATGGGCTTCCGCTCGGGTGCCGGGGTGCTGGCCTGGCTCGCGGTCGCCGGAATCCTCGTCCTGCTCACCCTGGCACTGACCTGGCTCGCCGTCATCCCCGGCCTCACCGCGAAGTCCATCGACGGCGCGAGCGCGTTCTCGTACCCGTTGATCTTTCTGCCCTTCATCAGCTCGGCGTTCGTGCCCACCGACACCATGCCCGGCCCGGTGCGCGCCTTCGCCGAACACCAGCCGGTGACCTCCATCGTCAACACGATCCGCGACCTGCTCACCCGGCAACCGGTCGGCAGCGAGGTCTGGACCGCTCTCGCCTGGTGCGTCGGCATCCTCCTGGTCGCCTACCTCTTCGCCAACATCTCCTACCGGCGCAGGATTTCCTGACCCGGCGTCGACGGGGTCGGGGCGGTTGGGGGCAGGATCAGGGCATGCTGACGATCGGTCAACTGGCGGCGTACGCGGGCGTCACGGTGCGGACGGTGCGGCACTATCACCAGGTCGGGCTGCTGCCCGAGCCGGAGCGGGACGCCTCCGGCTACCGCCGGTACGGCGCGACGGCGGTGGTCTCGCTCATCAAGATCCGTACCCTCGCCAACGCCGGAGTGCCGCTGTCCCAGATCGGTCAGATGCTCGACGCCGACGCGTCGACCTTCGCCGAGGCGGTCCAGGAGATCGACGACCACCTGCGCGACGAGATCGTCCGGCTGGAGACCAGCCGCAAGCAGATCGCGCAGCTTGCCGTCGGGGACGATCTGGTACTCCCGCCGGAGGTGAGCGCCTATCTCGATCGGCTGCGGGAGATGGGGGTGTCGGAGCGGATCGTGCAGGGTGAGCGGGACGGGTGGATCCTGGTCGGGGCCCGCTGGCCCGATCAGATCCGCGAGTTCATGCCCGGAAAGTTCGCGCAGCTCGACGACCCTCGACAGGTCCAGCTCTACCGGGTCCTGTCTGAGATCGTCGACGGCGACCCGTCCGAGGCGGGCGTCGAGTCGCGTCTTGAGGAGGTCGCCGACATCATGGCCGGTCTGTTCGAGCAGGCGTACGCCTCCGGTCAGGCCGATCTCGGCGAGGTGATGGGCGACAGCCTGCCGTTCGACCTGCTGCACGCACTCGCCGTCGAGGCGGACCCCAGGGCGCGGCGGCTGCTGGAGCTGATGCGTGAGCGTGGCTGGACCGGTTGGACCCGGCTGGAGCGGCTGGCGGAGCCGCCGGCCCGCACCGCGCCGGGCTCGACCGGCACCGGTCAGAACCGTCGCCACGACCAATCTGGTGAAGGTGCGTCCTGAGGCGCTCGGAGTCGTCGACTGTCGTGCGGCAAGGGTGCCTGCGTGACCGATCCGCAGAGGTGGCTGCGGAGGCCATACCTTCCTACGCACACTGTCGAGCTGCCCCGCTTGTGCGCCCGCCCCGCCCCGCCCCGCCCCGCACTGTCGGTATCTGCCGGGCGCAGGAGTGGTCGGTGCCGGGCGCAGGAGTGGTCGGTGCCGGGCGCAGGAGTGGTCGGTGCCGGGCACCCGAGTGGTCGATGCCGACTGGCGGGACCGACGAGACCGCGGAAAGCTCGCCCTACGCCCTGACAGCGACCCGCGCGATCCTGCACGCCGCGCGCACCCCGTGTCCGCCCATATTCGAGGCTCAGCGGCAGGCGATCGGCCCAGCGGCGAAGGGGGTGCTCTGACTTCGCCGCTCAATGTCGTGCGACGGGTCGTCGCATCAGTCGCGTGCCGCGATCGTGTACGGCTGGCCCGCCACCGTGATCGGCGTGCCGAAGTACGTGTACCCGAGGTGGTAGACAAAGCCCTGCTCACCGGCGGCCGAGTCGTCGGTGAACGTGACCCGCAAGGTCGCCGTGTACGTTTGCCCGGGCTGGAGGCTCGGATAGCCGTCGGCGTACCACCAGTAGTAGCCGCTGCTCGGCCCGGACACCTGGGTCCACCGCGCACCGTCGAGCCGCTCGACGGTGACCTGCTCGTTGCCGGAGCGGTACAGCGCGAGGCCCGGCCTCAGCAGCGCGTACGGCAGCGGCGTGGTGTTGGTGAGCGTCACCGTGACGACGGCCGGGGTGCCGACGGGAAGTCGGTCCGGCCAACCGGACAGCTCGGCCCGGGGTTCCACCATCGTCGTCCGGTCCGGCTCGGGATCGGTCGCGAACGTCGTGCCGAAGTCGTCCAGCGCCTCGGTCGTCACCTGCACCGTCACGTCGTCGACGTGCGGGGCGGAGCTGGTCGGCCGGGTGGACACCTGGAGGCGAACCGTGGCAGCGCCATCAGCCTCCACTCCGGACAGCTCCGGGGTGGTGGCGACGAGACTGTCGCCACGGGTCTCGTAGCTCAGCTGACGGTACTGGCTACCGAACTGGTAGGTCAGGACCAGCGTGGAGGCGAGCGGTCGTACCGCACTGCCGGCCACCGGTGTGACGGTCAGCCGCAGCCGCATCGAGAAGTGGGCGGTACCTCCGGTGTTGACAACCTGCACCGGGAGGTCGGTCGGATCGAGCCCGGCACCGACGACGGCCGGCGGACTGATGTCGACGTACGGGCCGGCGGTGGCTGCCCCGGCCTGGCTGGCGGGCAGCACGACCGAACTGACCAGCAGCAGAGTCGCTGTCGTGGCGCGCAGGAATGCAAGGCGCATGCTCGGTAACCCCCGTGGTGGACACGTACGCTACGGCGAGGATAACGACCCGGATCGCTGCCCGCCGTCCGGTTGGGAGTGGCGGTTGTATGGTCGGGACGATGCGGGAGCTGCCGGCGTTCGGGGTGCAGTTGATGCGGCTGGCCGAGCCGCGTGGCATCGACCTGGGCTCGTTGGCCGGACGGGTGGACGTCGCCCAATCCGAGATCGCGTCGGTGCTCGACGGTGCCGAGCCCGACCCGTCGCTGCTGCGTCGGCTCGGACCTCTCCTCGGCCTGCATCGAAGCGACCTCTTCGTCATCGCCAATCGACAGGTACCCGACGACCTCGCCCCACGGGACGCGACGGCCGGCGGCGGCATCGGCTGGCTGGCATGGTCACTGATGTACCTGCCACGCGCCGTACCGGAACTGCACCGGTTCGTCCGCTCCCTGCCCCGGGAACCCCGGCCGGTGGTAGCCCGTCCACCGGAGCCGCCAGCGCTGCCCGCGTACCAGCAGTACCCGAACACCGCCGGTGGGCTGGTGCTGCGCCTGCTGCACAACCGCAACCTCACCTGGACCGCTTCCGCCAAGTTCCTGTTCGGGCTGGGCGGCGGCCCGATGCTGTCGGCGTCGACGATCGGCCTGATCGGGCGTGCCAGGAAGGCGCTTACACCCGAACTGCTCGCCGGGTTCGCCGCGTTCCTCGACATCTCGGCAGACGACCTCGGCGCCCTCACCGGCATCGACCTGATCGGCGTCGAACCGACCGGAGTCGGCCGGTCTGTCCACCCGGACGCGGCCGAGGCTGCGGCGTTGATCTGGAGCGTCCGTAGCCTGACCGCCGCCCAACTGCAACAGGTGAACGATCGGGCGCACGCCATCCGACACGACCGCGCCGACGAGCTTCGGCCCGAACTCCGGTGCGGTTGCCCGGGCCGCGCTGAGGCTTGAGCTGGCGCGTCACGACGTTTCGCGCGACGGGGGTAGGGCTGGCACCACCCTGCCGGTATCCCAGCCTGGACGCGGGTTGATTAGTCAGCGGCAATGATTCTGCCGGGGAAGCTCGACAGGATCGAGGCATGACGACGACGCAGAACAGCACCGGCAGGAAATCCCGACTGGTCAGAATGACGGCGGTCGTGGTGACCGCCGCCGCCGCGCTGACCGCGACCGGTGCCGGCACCGCCGTTGCGGTGGCGGCCGACGAGCGCCCGGCGGCGGCGACCATCGGCAAGCCCGGCTTCGCCAAGCCCGACTTCGGCAAGCCCGACCTCGGCAAGCCCGGCAAGAACGACGTGATGGAGGACGTCGCCCGCCGGATGATCGGGGTCGGCCCGCCCGGATTCGCGTCCCGGATCGGCAAGGACCACCGGGTCAGCCGTACGGCCGCCGGGCTCGCGGACATCGCCACCAAGCGACCCATGGCCGCACGCGATCAGTTCGAGGCCGGCAGCAACACCAAGACCTTCACCGCGGTACTCATCCTGCAACTGGTGGACCGGGGACAGCTCAAGCTCGACGCACCGGTGTCGCGGTATCTGCCGGGCGTCGTTCCGAACGGCGGGAACATCACCGTACGGATGCTGCTCAACCACAGCAGCGGGCTGTACAGCTACACCGCTGACCGTGACTTCATGGCCGGACTGGAGAGCGACCCGCAGCGGGTGTGGACCGACCGGGAACTGCTCGCCGTGGCGTTCAAGCACGAGCCGAACTTCCCGCCGGGCAAGGACTGGTCCTACTCCAACACCAACTACACGCTGCTCGGGATGATCCTGGAGAAGCTGACCGGCAAGAGCCTGCCCGTGCTGGTGCAGCAGCGCATCGCCGGACCGCTCGGCCTGCGGCACACCTACTACGCCAACCCCCGGGCGGTGCGGACCGGGCCCGGCTACGCCCACGGTTACGGGGTCAAGCTCGCCGGCCCGGAGCCGGTCTACGTGGACACGACCGGCTGGCCGATCGGCGGCTGGGGCGGTGCGGCCGGGGCCGTCATCTCGAACACCGACGACCTCGCCCGGTTCTTCTCCGCCGTACTCCAGGGCAAGCTCTTCTCCAAGGCGCAGCTCAAGCAGATGACGACGACGGTCGAGCTGCCGGCAGGCTTCGGTATGCAGGGTGGCTACGGTCTCGGGCTGATCCGGCTCGACACGACGTGCGGCACCGTCTGGGGCCACGGCGGTGACACCCTCGGGCACCACAGCGTCGCGCTGTCGACGGCCGACGGCCGGCGTACCGTGGTCAGCGTCGCCACCGCGGAGCCCTTCGACGCCGAGTCGAACCCCCGCTGGGACCACTACTACCGGGTGGCGATGGCCGCGACCGACGCGTCCGTCTGCGAGATGCTCGACAAGCCGGTGCCGGACTCGGTCCTGAAGGACCTGCACAGCGAGGCTCCCGCTCTGGCCACCACGAAGTAGCTCCGCTCCGTAGCGTCCACGACGCCTCCCGGCGATCCTCGCCGGGAGGTTCGTCGCGTCCACGGTCGGGCGAAGCCGCCCAGCCAGCCGCTCCGGCCGTAGCCGTCATTGCGGAACTTCGGTCGCGGCGACGGCCTGCTCGGCGGCCCGGCTGACCCGCTCCCAGCCGGCCCAGGTCTGCATTCTCCGGCGGGAGATGTCGAACGCCAGGTCGTAGACCATGCTGCCGAGCAGCAGCCGCAGCGGCGGGTCGTCGCTGTCGACCAGCTTCAGCAGCGCCTCGGCGGCCAGCCTGGGGTCGCTGTCGATCGAGCCCTCCGCCCACTGCCGCTCCAGTTCGGCGCGGAGCGGCGCGTACTCCGCCATCGGGGTGGTGGCGGTCATGCTGGTGTACAGGTCGGTCCAGTACCCGCCCGGCTGCACGATGCTGACCTTGACGTCGAAGGCCGCCGCCTCCATCGCCAGGGCCTCGCTCATGCCTTCCAGCGCGAACTTGCTCGCGCTGTACATCCCGGTGCTCGGGAAGCCGCCGAGCGCGGCGATGCTGGAGATCTGCACGATGTGGCCGGCTCGTCGGGCACGCAGGTGCGGCAGTACGGCCTGGCTGACCCAGAGTGCGCCGAAGAGGTTGACCTCGAACTGGGCCCGGGCCTCGGCCTCGGTGAACTCTTCGAGCATGCCCATCGACATGGTGCCGGCGTTGTTGACGACGATGTCGAGCTGGCCGAAGTGCTCGACCGCGGTGGCGACGGCGGCGATGACCGCCGCCCGGTCGGTCACGTCGAGCGGCAGCGCCAGCAGGCGGTCACCGTGCCGCTGGGCGAAGTTGTCCCGGGCGATGCTGCGGGCCGCCGCGACCACCCGGTCACCGCGGTCGAGGGCGGCGACGGTGAAGGCGCGGCCGAGACCTCGGCTGGCGCCGGTGATGAACCAGGTACGCGGTGCGGCAGTGGGTGAGGTGCGCATGAACGGTACTCCATTCGGTTCGCCTTCGAGACGAGACGGTCCGTCTCGTTCTGCTGACGAAGGTAGGCCACCTGGCGGTGCTCGTCAAGACGAGACGGTTCGTCTCGTTGTTGGTATGGTGATCCCATGACGCCCAACACGGCCCGCCGCAGAGAGGCGTCCCGGCGCGCCATCCTCACCGCCGCGTTCGAGCTGATGCAGGAGGTCGGCTATGCCAAACTCAGCATCGAGGGGATCGCCGCCCGTGCCGGCGTCGGCAAACAGACCATCTACCGCTGGTGGCCGTCCAAGGGTGCGGTCCTCTTCGACGCCTTCCTCGTACTCAGTGAGGGCAACGAGGGCGAGCCGCCCACCCTGCCGGACACCGGCGACCTGGAGGCCGACCTGACAGCGGTGCTGCGCGCCACGGTCGACGAGCTGAACGATCCGCGCTACGAGCAACCGATGCGCGCCCTGGCCACCGAGATCGCACACGACCCCGAGCTGGCCGCCGCCTATGCCGAACGGCTGGACGGGCCGTTGAAGGAAGCCAAGCGGCAGCGGCTGCGCAGTGCCCAGCAGGCCGGACAACTCGCCGAGGACCTCGACCTCGACGTGGCCGTGGAGCTGATCTGGGGACCGCTGCTCAACCGCTGGCTGCAACGCAGCGGACCCCTCACCCCCGACTACGCCGACCGGGTCGTCGCGACCGCCCTCAACGGCCTGCGCCCCCGCCGCTCCGGCGACTGAGCCAGCGCGGCCGGTGGTGCGTCCCCCGCAGGTGACGGTCCCCGCCGGGGACACGTTCAACAATCGTCGGGGTCGATCCGCTGGCAGTCGTCGATGTGGCCGGCCCGCAGCGGGCACCGCCGCCGCCGTCGAGCGGCCGGTCGCAGAAGACCGGGTGCCGCAGCGTCGGATCGCAGGCCGGGGCAACGGTCGTCTCGCCGAGGACCAGGTCGGGCAGGAAACGCAGCGACCGGGCGAGGGTACGGGCCAGCAGCTCCGCCGCCGGCAGGTCCGCGCTGGTGACGGTGAGATGGACGACGTACCGCTGGCGAGGTCTGGTGGTCGCCGGCCCGTCGGCGGCGGCGGTGGTCTCCCGGCTCACACCCGGTTCGCCCGCCGGTAACGGGCCTGCCAGTCCCGCAGGGCGTTCTTGATCCGGCTGTTCTCGGTGCGGGTCCGGGCAAGCTCGGCCCGGACCTCGGCGAACTCGTCCGCGACCCGGTAGAGGAAGGCCCGCACCTCCTCCGGATCGAGCCCGCGACCCACACCGGAAAACCGCTGGAAGCGGATCTGACCGGCGGTCAACGGTGGGTACGCGACCCGGGCATAGTGGCTGCCGGCGTTCGGTGGCCCGGCCGGGGCGGTCGGCGGCGGTGGGGCCGCCGCCGGGAAGAGGGATCGGAACAGTCTACGCATGCGGAGCACCTTTCCGAGGTTGGGATGGGTGGCCCGGCTCGCCGATCGGGAGTCGCGCGCCGGACCACCCGCCCTGCGGACCGCAGCCTCGACCAGCGGCGGTACGGCCACAGGGCCGCCTGCGAGGGGGCCGGGACGGGTGGTTCCTTTCCTGTCGTAACCCGCCCCGACCTGGGGGTGAGCGCTCCTAGCTGCCACGCGAGGAGTACCCGGGCAGCAACTTATTGGAAGAACTGGAAGAAGTCAATGAGCTGTTGCAGGTGGCGCCTCGGGCGTGATCAGATTGGAGGGCCACGCGAGGAGTGCCATGCCAGCGACCCCGGATTACATCCGGATCTCCGACGAGATCATTGCCGACGTTCGGTCGGGGAGGTACAAGCCTGGAGACAGGCTGCCCTCCATCGCCGAGCAGTGCAAGCTCTACAACACCAGCTCGTCGACGATCAATCTGGTGAATGTGCGACTTGAGGCACTTGGAGTTATAGATCGGCACCAGGGCAAGGGTGTCTTCGTGACCGATCCGAAGACCTGGCTGCGGAAGCCCTGACGGTGGCTCCGTCAGCCGAAGCCACTGCTTGCGTGACTGATCGGTGTCGGCTTTTCGACAGTGCGAGAGCGGCTTGACGGGTGCGTCGAAGCGCCACGTACTCATTTGATCAACAACGGTCTTGAGCAGGCGATATTCATGAGCCTCGTAAGGGGTGAGTGGCCTCGCGGCTCTTAGTTGTGGGTCGTTCGTGGGTCTTCAGCCGGGATCGATGCCCACTATCCTGACCTGTTCGCCGACGGCTACGGAGCGAGTGGGACTCATGGATCCTCGGTACATACGCAAACTGGCGGAGCAGTCTGCCAACTTCGGCTTCTTGCAGCCGCACCCACTGCTGCTCTGGTACGGCGCCGGCGCCGAGTCACTGATCTATGTGGACGCTCAGTCTGCGATGTTCAAGACCCGTGCCTTCGGCGAAGTGATGGCTCGGGAACTGGTACGCCGGACTGGTGCGCAGCCGGTGAGCAGCAGTTTCTACCACCAGGTGCAGGCGCTCAACGCCAGTGGCGCACTGGTGCCGCACATCTCGGCTGCCTTCGACCGGCTGCGAAAGGTCGGCAACAAGGCGGTACACGATCACCTGGGAGAGGTCCGCGACGCTCTCGTGCTGCTGCGTACCAGCTTCGAACTCGGCGTGTGGTTCCACCGTGCGCTGACCGGGGACCGTACGCCGATCGGGTTCGTACCGCCGAGCCCGCCGCCGCAGCAGGTCCCGCAGACGGTGGTGGACGGGCTGCACGCCGAGCTTCGGCGCTACAAGGAGGAGTTGGCACAGACGAAGCTGTTGCTGGTCGGCAAGCCGTCGCTGGCTGTTGCCAGGGCGGACGCGGTCGCGGCGGCGGATCAGGCGGTGCGGGAGGCGGACGCGCGCCGCGAGACGACCGTCGACCTGGTGGCCACACTGGAGGCGCAGGCCGAGCACGCGCAGCGCGAGTTCGACAACGCCAAGCCGGTCAAGGTTTCGGCGGCCAAGCGGGAGGAGTTCATCTCCCGAGCCCGCCGGGCATCGCGGGAGCCGCTCAACGAGTTGCAGACCCGGGAGGAGATCGACCGCCAGTTGACGGCGGCCGGTTGGGTCGTCCAGCACGAGAACCAGCTCAACCTCTTCGCCGGGCAGGGCGTGGCCGTCCGCGAGGTCACCCTCGCGACCGGCCGGGCCGACTATCTGTTGTACGTCGACCAGCAGCTCGTCGGCGTCATCGAGGCGAAGCGGGAGGGCACCGCACCTCGGGGCGCGGAGGCGCAGCTCGACCGCTACCGTGGCGGGCTGACCGCCGAACAGCGGATGCGGGCGTGGCGGCGGGATGCGCCGCTGCCCTTCGGCTACCTGGCCACCGGCACCGAGACGGCGTTCGTAAACGGGTTGGACCCGTCTCCGCGTACCCGGGAGGTTTTTGCCTTTCACCGGCCCGAGACAGTGGCGCGGTGGATGCGGGAGGCCGACGACGACCCGGCGACGCCGACGCTGCGGGCGCGGCTGCGGCGGATGCCGGCGCTCGACGGCGCTGGCCTCCGGCCGGCGCAGGTCGACGCGATCCGGGGCCTGGAGCGGTCGCTGTCGGAGGACCGGCTCCGTTCGCTGATCCAGATGGCGACCGGCGCGGGCAAGACCTTCACCGCCGTGACCGGCAGCTACCGGCTGTTCAAGCACGCGCGGGCGAACCGGATCCTCTTCCTGGTCGACCGCAACAACCTCGGCAAGCAGACTCTTCGGGAGTACGCGGCCTACCAGACGCCGGGGGACGGGCGGAAGTTCACCGAGCTGTACAACGTCGACCGGCTCTCCGGGGCCGGAATGCTCGGCTCGTCCAAGGTCGTCATCTCCACCATCCAGCGCCTCTACGGGGCGCTGTGCGGGCGCGAACTGCCCGATGTCGACCTGGACGACCAGGCGTACGACGACTACGACCTGGACGAGCCGGCCGAGGTGGGCTACAACCCGGAGATCCCGCCGGAGACGTTCGACCTGATCGTGGTGGACGAGTGCCATCGCTCGATCTACGGCAAGTGGCGCGCGGTACTCGAATACTTCGACGCGTTCATGGTCGGGCTGACCGCGACCCCGGTGAAGCAGACGCTGGGCTTCTTCCAGCAGAACCTCGTCTCGGAATACACCTACGAGCAGGCGGTCGCCGACGGCGTCAACGTCAACTTCGACGTGTACCGGATCAAGACCCACATCACCGAGGCCGGTGAGCGGATCGACGCCGGCACGGTGGTGCCGCTGCGGGACCGGCGGACCCGGGCCGAGCGCTACCAGGAACTGGAGGACGATTTCGCGTACGAGGGTGGCCAGGTCGGGCGGTCCGTCATCTCCCGGGGACAGCTCCGGTTGGTGTTGGAAACCTTCCGGGATCGGCTGTTCACCGAGATCTTCCCAGGGCGGTCGAAGGTGCCGAAGACGCTGATCTTCGCGCGGGACGACAACCACGCCGAGGAGATCGTCAAGATGGTGCGGGAGGTCTTCGCCAAGGGCAACGAATTCGCGCAGAAGATCACGTACGCCTCCCGGCGGGAGGGGAACAACCCGGACGACCTGATCCAGGCGTTCCGGAACAGTCCCGAGCTGCGGATCGCGGTCACCGTCGACATGATCGCCACCGGTACGGACGTACGGCCGCTGGAGTGCGTCTTCTTCCTCCGCCCGGTGCGCAGCGCCACGTACTTCGAGCAGATGAAGGGGCGGGGTGCCCGGACGATCGACCCGGCCGAGTTCCAGGCGGTCACCGAGGACGCCGAGGTGAAAGATCGGTTCGTCATCGTCGACGCGGTCGGAGTGACGGATGCCGAGTTGGACGAGGCCGTACCGCTGGAGCGCCACTCGGAGCGGCAGGTGTCGCTGAGCCAACTGCTCGGCAAGGCCGGACGGCTCAGTGCCACTCCGGACGAGGTGGCTACGCTCGCGTCCCGGCTGTCGCGGCTCAACCAGCAGCTCAGCGAGGACGAGAAGCGCGAGCTGGACGAGTTGGCGGGCCAGCCGATGACCGAGATCGTGCGCGGCCTGGTCGACGCGGTGGCGCCGGAGCAGTTGAACGCCGCCCGTCAGGCCGGCCCGGAGGCGGTACGCGGGCTGATGGCGACCGCGTTGCGGCCTCTCGCCGCCAAGCCGGAGCTGCGGGAGCGGATCATGGAGATCCGGCGGGCACACGACATCGTCATCGACGAGGGCAACGTCGACACCCTGTTGGAGGCCCGTGGCGTACCGCTGGAGGAGCGGGCACAGGTCACCGTGCGGAGCTGGCACGACTACCTGGAGCACCACAAGGACGAGATCACCGCGTTGCAGCTCTTCTACGAGGGGAAGGGACGGGTCGGCTTCGACCAGCTCAAGGAGTTGGCGGCCCGGATCGCCCGACCCCCGCAGGCGTGGACCCCGGACAAGCTCTGGCAGGCGTACGTGCTGTTGGGGCGTACGGCGGCTGAGCCCGGCAACCGGAGCATCACCGACCTGATCTCGCTTGTCAGGTATGAATTGGGGATTGATCGGGAGTTGAAGCCGTACCGGTCGCTGGTCGAGGAGCGCTTCCGAGGGTGGCTGCACCAGCAGCAACAGGGTGGAGCTACGTTCACAGCCGACCAGGTGTGGTGGCTGGAGAGGATCAAGGACGTGATAGCGGTCAGCGTGGAACTCACCCCCGAGGACCTGGACGGCGCTCCGTTCACCGAGCGCGGCGGCGTGGACGGGTACGTGAACGCCTTCGGTACCCGAGCCGCCCCTCTGATTACCGAACTCAACCAGGAGCTTTCCGCGTGAACGGACTTCCGAACGGCTGGGCAACCGTGCCACTTGGTGAACTTGTAACAATCAACCCCAGGCGGTTCGACACGACCCCGGATGACGCCGAAGTCGTTTCGGTTGTACCAATGGCGTCGGTCGAGGCGGAGACTGGCCGCATTGATGCCACCAAAGGCGCGGTCTTCGGTGACATCAAACAGCGTTCTTTGACGCCGTTCCAAGAGGGCGACGTGCTGTTTGCCAAGGTCACACCCTGCATGGAGAACGGGAAGGTTGCTGTCGCGCGAGGATTAATCGGCGGCAGGGCGCTAGGCAGTACTGAGCTTTACGCCCTACGCTCCTCGGGAGCCGTCGACCCGGAATACTTGGCGTCGTTTCTATTGCAGCCGTCTGTGCGGAAGGATGCTGAGCGGCACATGACGGGGGCGGTCGGCCTTCGGCGCGTGCCGCGGGCCTATCTGGAGAGCCTCCTAGTGCCACTTCCGCCGCTGGCTGAGCAGCGCCGCATAATAGACATTCTTGGAAATCATTTATCGGTTCTTGATTCGGGAGTTGCGCAGCTATCTGCGCTTGCCGTCCGTGTCAACCGTTTTCGTGATCAAGTTATGCTGGCTGCAAGTACCGGTCAACTCAACCTGCGTTCCGATCGTGTCACGTCGTTCCGTCCTGCTTCGGCCGGCGTTGATGACGGTGAGCTGCCACCTCTTCCTGAAGCGTGGAAATGGATGCGACTGCGGGAAATTGCTGATGTTGTGGGTGGAATTACGAAGGACAGTAAGCGACAATCTGATCCGAGCTTCGTCGAGGTTCCGTACCTCCGGGTTGCGAATGTGCAACGGGCTTATCTGGACCTTGCCGAAGTGGCGCATATCCGGGTCGCACCGCAGAAGGCGGAGAAATTGCGGCTTCGCTATGGGGACGTGCTTCTCAATGAGGGGGGCGATCGGGACAAGCTTGGTCGGGGCTGGATTTGGGAGGATCAGGTGCCCGGTTGCATCCATCAGAACCATGTATTCCGTGCCCGGATCTCCGATGGTGTCCTCCATCCCAAGTTGCTAGCGTGGCATGCGAATGGATTCGGGCGACGATGGTTTGAGGTCAACGGGCTTCAAAGTGTCAATCTCGCCTCGATTAGTCTGCGCAAGATGAAAGAGTTCCCTGTCCCCGTTCCGCCGTTAGTTGAGCAGGCGTCCTTGGTCGAATTGGCAGAGAAATACCTGTCGTTGTTGGACGGGATGGAAAAGGCTATCGAGTCCGCCCGTCGCAAGGGTGTCGGGCTACGCACTGCACTGCTGGCGACAGCGTTCGCCGGTCGGCTGGTGCCACAGGACCCGAACGATGAACCCGCGTCCGAGTTGTTGGCGCGGATCAAGGTCGAGCGGGCGGCCGTACCGCCGAAGCAGCGGGAGGCGCGCGGACGCCGTACCCAGAAAGACAAGCCGGCGCCGCCGACCAGGGTGATCGGCCGCGACTACCAGCAGGGAGAGTTGCCGCTGTGACCAACGTTGATTCGCGTCGGCTGGTGCAGAAGCTGTGGAACTACTGCGACGTGCTGCGGGACGACGGCGTGTCCACAATCGACTACGTCGAGCAGTTGACCTTCCTGCTGTTTCTGAAGATGGCCGACGAGCGGGCCAAGCGTGAGATCAAGCCAGAGCAGATCGTCCCCGACGAGCTGAGCTGGCAGACGCTGCTGGACGCCGACGGCGACGACCTGGAGGTGCAGTACCGGAAGATCCTGACCGGGCTGGCGCACGAGCCCGGCACCCTCGGCACCACCTTCCGGAAGGCGCAGAACAAGATCCAGGATCCGGCGAAGCTCAAGCGGCTGATCGTCGACCTGATCGACAAGGAGAAGTGGTCGCAGGCGGGAGTCGACGTCAAGGGCGACGCCTACGAGGAGCTGCTCGCCAAGGGCGCCGAGGACACCAAGTCCGGCGCCGGGCAATACTTCACGCCGCGCGCCCTGACCGCCGCGATGGTCGACTGCATGTTGCCGACCCCGGATGACACGATCACCGACCCGGCCTGCGGCACCGGCGGCTTCCTGCTCGCGGCATACGAGCACATCATGCGCCACCACGGCGCCGTGCTGACACCCGACCAGCGGCGCCGGCTTGCCAACGGCGCGATCAGCGGCACCGAGCTGGTTGACGGCACCGCCCGGCTGGCCGCGATGAACATGCTGCTGCACGGCATCGGCACCCCCAACGGGCCGTCGCTGATCGAGGTGCAGGATGCGTTGAGCCGGGAGCCGGCCCGGCGGGCCAGTCTGGTGCTCGCCAACCCGCCCTTCGGGCGCAGCTCCTCGATCCGGATGGTCGGCGAGGACGGCCGGGCGACCCGCGAGGAGCGGGAGATCGAACGCAACGACTTCTGGGCCACAACCGCCAACAAGCAGCTCAACTTCGTCCAGCACATCGCCTCGCTGCTGGAAATCGACGGCCGGGCCGCCGTCGTGCTGCCGGACAACGTCCTCTTCGAGGGCGGCGCGGGCGAGACGATCCGGCGCCGGCTGCTCAAGCAATACGACCTGCACACCCTGCTCAGGCTCCCCACCGGGATCTTCTACGCCGGTGGGGTCAAGGCCAACGTGCTCTTCTTCGAGCGCAAGCGCGCCCGCGAGGAGCCGTGGACGACCAAACTCTGGGTCTACGACTTCCGTACCAACCAGCACTTCACGCTGAAGCAGAACCCGCTGCGCCGGGAGCACCTCCAGGATTTCGTCGAGTGCTATCTGCCGGGCAAGGACCGCTCCGAGCGGGTCGAGACCGAACGGTTCCGGCCCTTCGGGTACGACGAACTGCTCGCCCGCGACAAGGTGAACCTAGACATCACCTGGCTCAAGGATGCCTCGCTGGAAGACGCCGACGCGCTGCTGCCGCCGGAGGTGATCGCCCAGGAGATCGTGGAGGACTTGGAGGCGGCGTTGCGCGAGTTCACCGCCATCGCCGAGGCACTGGCCTCGTCGAGAGCCAGTGCTACGCCGGAGCCAAGCAGTTGAGTTGCCTCCGCAGATTCAGCCGGTCCCGCTGCGGCTCATCGGGAGTTGGCAAACGAGCGATCTTGACGGCCACCAGGATGCTTAGGGGTAACAGTTGAGCCCGACTAGTCCGAATGCCGGCCACCGAGATGTAGCCCTTCAGGTTCGCCAAATCGAAGCGGTCCTTCGGAGGGTGTACATCGAGGGTGGGTTGCTGGATCTTAGTGACCTTGAGGGCAAGCCAGACGAGGAACGCAAACCACGAGAATTGTCGCGCGCCCTTACTGCTCAAGCGGTACGGCTCGTCACGGGTTGGACGCCGCAGGAAGCTGCACAGGCTGTCATCGATGGCGTGGGGGATCAAGGCATAGACGCGATCGCGGTCGTGGATGGCGTGGAGCCTCATGTCTTTCTAGTCCAGGCAAAGTGGAGCAAGAACGGTAAGGCTAGCTGTGATCGCTCCGCAGTGATGGAGCTTCTCACCGGATTGCGGTTGATCGACGACGAAGACTTTGCGCCCTTCAATCCTCGTGGTCAGCAGTTGGCTGAGCATGCTAAGAACGTCATGGCGCGAGGACCTGTGCCCGTCACCCAGGTTTTCGTGCTCATGCGTGCTGAGGAGGTGACGCAAGGGTTCGCACTGGCAATCGAAAACGGTGAGAATGAGTTCAACCGCCATGGTAGTGTGTTGGGCCATCGCATCATATTGTCGCCGGAGTTATGGACGTCGGTCCGGGAGGATATGGCGCCAAGGCCGGTTGAACTATCGGCAAGTTTGTTCCCGTGGTTTCCTATCACCACGCCTCACGAATCGTACCAGGGGGTTGTGGAGGCGGAACAGGTGTCACAGTGGGTTGATCATGGCCCAGATCTCTTCAGTCTGAATATTCGAAACCCTCTGGGGCGGACCCCGATCAACAATGAGATTATTGAGACGCTTCGCCGGGAGCCCGCTCACTTCTGGTACTTCAATAACGGAATCACTATCCTCTGTGAGTCGGTCGAAAAGGTCGAGCAATCGATGCGGGCGCCGCAGACGCGTCCTCTTGGGTTGAAGTTGCACAATGCTAGCGTTGTCAACGGAGCGCAAACAGTTCGTTCAATTGCCGAAGCTGTCGCTGCCGATGAGTCCGCCGCTTCTGCCCAAGTTGGCGTTCGCATTATCGTCACTGGGAAGGCGGTGGATTTCGCCAAGCAGGCGACCCAGGCCACTAATCGCCAAAACCGTGTTGACGCAAGGGACTTCATTGCGCTCGACCCTGTCCAGGCTGCGATCCTGGAGGAGATGCGGACCGAGCTAGGGCTTGACTACAGCGTACGCCGCAGTGAATTGGAACCCCAGCCGGACACTGGCTGCTCCGTCGTGGAAGCTGCGTGTGCACTGGCTTGTGCCCATTCTGACAGTCAATACGCTGCACGTATCGCAACGAAACTCGAGGTGCTATGGGAGCGGGGATCTCAAGGCATCTACGATGTCTTATTCCGACCGCAACCCGGAGTGTACCTTCTCTGGAACGCGGTTCAGGTCCTTAGGCAAGTTAGGCGGACCCTTCACGAGCTGCGCCCTCGCTATACGGGTCGCGGTTCCGCATTGACCGAGCATGGCGTATACCTGCTTGCGCATCTGGTATTCCGTCGCCTCGACACTGATGCGATTGACGAACCCGACTCCAGACTTGAGTGGGCCAATCGTGCCGTCGGGGAGACGGGGCGGATGGTCGAGGAACTTCTGCCTGCGGTTGCCAGTGCTATCGACGAACTCTATACCGAACGGTCGCAGATCCGGGCGGTGTGCTCCGATGTGTCTCGTTGTCGGGAAATCGTGCAGCGAGTACTGATGGACCTTGGGGCAGATAAACATACTGATCCGAACAAGTATCGTCGGGTTCCTGTCCGGCGCAAGCGGCGTCCGAATGCTGTTGCCGTCCTGATTGATAAAGGCATCCTCGCTGAAGGGGATGCACTGGTGCTTTCCTTAGGAAATCGAGTTGAAGCCGAGGCGCTGAGGGGTTGGCTTGCCGAGGATCCGAAGCGAGCAAGGGCCACTTGGGTTCCGCATCGGACCAAACCGATACTTTGGGCCGCAGATGGTGTGCAGTATTCACCATCGGGCCTGATATCACTGATGTGGGAGTCGGCGAAATGGCAGGAGCGGCCAGTCGCGAATCAGGGAACTGCCCGGTGGGCTATCGCCACGGGAGAAACGCTGGCCGAGTTGGCGTGGCGTGCCCTCGGCGACCTTGAGTCCTCCGAGGATGGAAGCTAGTCGCGCGGTCGTTGCCGGGTGCGGGACTACCGCAGGGACGGCCGACGCTGGCTGCGGGTGCCGGGGCCGGCCCGGTGACCCGGCCGCCGCAGGAGATTCCGGATTTGCCGATTGAGACCGGGTACCCCGGAGCCCGGCGAGTGGTCCCACTACTACCGGGGCGCCGACGTCGACGGGTACGTCGACATCCGACCCGTCCGGGTCGACAAGCGAATCATCCGATCTGACGGTGGCCACCTCTGGGTGTGGGTACGCGGTCACGACCCGCTGTCCTGCCACTGGGAGAGCGTCGCGCCGCACGTACCGTGCATGGAGTTGATGGCCCGGGTGGATGTGCTGGCCCGGCATGTCCGGTAGGCCGCAGCCGCAGGACCTGCTGCGGATCGATGACCACTCGCGTCGCCTCGGCGTCGAGCCGCTGGCCAGCGCGCTCCTAGCCGCCGTGCTGTCGGCGGACCATTTCGTTGATCCAGATGGGGGCGAACGGAGACGTGCAGCCCGGGGGAGTCGGGTAGTCCTTCAGCACCTCCAGGCGCTCGCCGATGGCGAGGGCGCGGGCGCGGTGCTCGGGGTGCTCGATCCCGATCTGGGCGAGGCAGTGGTTCATCGCCCACTGGAGGCGGTCCGGGGCGTCCTTCATCTCCGCCTCGACGATGTCGAGCAGTCCCGCGAGGTCGAGGCCCTCGGGCTTCTTGACGACGCGTTCGCTGGTCAGCGCCCAGCCGGCGCTCGCGACCACCGGATCAGGATCGGCGAACCACGCCAGGCGCAGCTCCTCGGAGTGCGGGCTCTTCTTCACGACGTAGTTCACCAGCCAGTCGTGCACCTTGGGGGTACGCGCCTCGCGCAACATGGTGTTCAACTCGTCCCGCTCGAACGCCTTCGGGCGGCAGATCAACAGTGCCAGCAGCCGCGCCGCGGTGTCACCGGTCGCCCAGAGCTGGCGCGCGAGTTCCTGCTGCGTCTTCAGCCGCTTCGCGACCGCGCGCAGCTTGCCGAGGTTCACACCGTGATCGTCACCGTGCTTCTCGTTCACCTCGCGCATCTTCGGGTCCTCGAGCGCGGCCAGTTCGGCCATCACCTCGGCGACCGTCGTCCCGGTCAGTGTCGTCCCGGCCACCTCGGCCCCCTCTCCCTCGCCTGCGAGATGCAGCGTACGTCGGATTGCCCCTGACCGGGGTGAGTCGGGGTGGGCCGGCGGCGGCCTCGGTGGGCGCCCGCCGGGGCGCGGGCGGTCGCACCGCCCGCGCCCCGGACACCGACCGCACCGGAACGGCTACGGCAACTGCCGTAGTGACTCGATCGCCACCGCGCGGCTGGTGTTGGCGTACGACGCGGCTTCGACGGCCGCCGGGTCGATCGGGCCCAACTGCCACTCCCCGAGCCAGTACTGCTCCAACTGCGTCGCGGTGTGGTTGCCGTAGACGGTGCAGGTGTAGGAGCGGATCAGCGGGACGGCGTTCGGCTCTGGATTCGAGTACTGGCAGCTCGGCGCGAGCTTGTCCACGACCTTCTGCAACGCGGCCCGGTACTGGGTACGCAGGTTCGTCGTGCCGAAGCCGGCTCGGGCCCGGGCCACCATCGCGATCGGGAAGAGCGTGACGACCGCGTACCCGACGTCGTCGATCGCCTTCTTGCCGGAGACCGCGTCGAGATAGCTGCTGGCCCGTACCGCGTCGTGGGTGACCTCCTGGGCCCAGTCCTCCAGCGTCTCGTCGGCGAAGTTGTTGATGTCCTCGAACTCGATGACGGCGGCGGTGGCGTCGTCGCGGATGTCGGCCACGGCGATGGCGTCGAGGTGGGCGATCACCGCCGACTCGGCCTGGTTGAGCGCGTTGATGACGTCCTGGGTCATCGCGGCCAGCTCCGCCGGTGACACGTTGCCGTCGCCGGCCCGGCCGAGCAGGTTGAGGGCGAGGTCGAGCATGTCGAGCAGTGAGGTGTTGGTGGTGTCGTCGGGATCGGCGTGTGCCGGCTGGGTGGTCCCGGGCAGCATGACGGCGAGCGCGAGGGCTGTCGCGGCGAACCCGCGCAGCAGTCTGGCTTTCATGGGTTGTCTCCTCTCACCCTGGTGCCCGCAGACTCTCCGATCCGACTGGACCCGTACTGGAGATTCACTGGATCGCCGACCGGAAGGGGGCGCGGTGCTGCCCGGTCCAGTCCGAGTCCAGTCCGCGTCCAGCGGCCGTCACTAGCGTGCCCGTGACGCCGTCGCGGCGTCGATCAGGCGACATCAGGCGAGACGGGATGGGGCGAGGCGGAATGAGACCAGGCGGGATGAAGCGGAGACTGCTGAGGATGACCACCGCGGCGGTGGTGGCGACCGCTGTGGCGGTACCGGGCGCGGCAAGGCCGGCGCAGGCGACGGACCCGGCCACGATCGTCGCGGTGGCCCAGTTCGCGCTACAGGCGTACAGCTATTTCAACAGTTCGGAAGATGGCGGGATGACGATCGAGGAGGCGACCAGCCGGATCATCGTCGAGATCGGCAACACCCGGAACACCATCATCGCGCACTTGGACGGCCTCGCCACCGCCGAGGCGCGGGCCTGCGCCGAGCACCACCTGCTGGAGTTCGCCGACATCGAGGAGTTCTCGCTCAGCCTCAAGCAGCGCTGGGCACAGGACGTCACCTCCTGCGTCACGCTGATCAACAGCCTCTGGGGTTCGGTCGCCACCCTCACCGCCAAGAACCAGCTCGGCATCGCGCTCGGCACCGTCGGCCCGATCGCGCTGGTGGCCCGGGCCCAGGCCCGGTTCAGCACCACCGAGCTGAAGAACCTGCTGATCGGCGCCTTCGAGCGGGTACAGCAGCGGTTCACCCCGTACTGCCAGGCGACGCCGAACGTGTCGGAGGAGTACTGGCAGATGAATCCGAACCCGTCCTGGGTCGACGCCTGGTATTCCTGCAAGCCCGCGCCCGAGCCGCCGCACTGGTCGGAGACGGTCGGCAGCTACACCGTCTACGACGTGGGGCTCTGGAGTTGGGGCACTCCGGTGGACTATCCCAACTGGCAGGCCGTCATCGACGGGTCGAAGCGGCTGTCGGCGGCCTCGGTGGCCGATGCGGCGCTGAGTCAGCTCCGCGCCTAGCCGGGCGGCGGTGACCGCGACGGGCGCGGGAAGCTCAGTGTATCGATTCAGGTTGATCCGCAAGCCCACTTTCCGGTTCGGCCCTGCGACAATGGCCGTGCGCCGCCGTGCCGGCGCCCGGCCCGGGCGCCGGCCGTGCTCCACTCAGGAGGGACGCGGATGGCCGGGAGAAGTTGGCGACTGAGCCTGACCTTCAGTCCCGTCGCGGTACTGCCGACGGCCGCACTCGCGCTGCTGATCCCGCTGATGGACGGATTCGACTTCGACGGCGGGTTCTGGAGCTGGGCGGTGCCGCTCGTCGCGGTCTACGTCGTCAACGCCGGACTGGACTGGCTGGGCACCGGCACCGGCTACTCCGGCTGGCTCTCGGGGCGGACCGGTGGCTGGGTCAAGCTGCGCTGGCTGCTGACGGGGGTACTGGTCAACGTGCTGCTGCTCGCCGTGCTTCCCCGGTTGCAGGGCCTCTTCGGGCTGGACACCTCGACCGGCGGGCCGGGGACGGTGCTGCCGGCCGGAGTGATCCTCGGCCTCTGCTTCTTCGTCGGCTCCCGGTTCGAGGACGTGTCGCTCTTCTTCGAGAAGGGCGGTTCCGACGACCCGCCGGAGGAGGGCGTACGAACCGAGGACTGACTGTGAGCATGGCGGGTCGTCAGAGGCCGAGGTCGCTCAGCCCCGGGTGGTCGTCGGGGCGGCGCCCGAGCGGCCAGTGGTACTTCCGCTCCGACTCGGCGATCGGCAGGTCGTTGATGCTGGCCAGCCGGACCCGCATCAGTCCGTTCTCGTCGAACTCCCAGTTCTCGTTCCCGTACGACCGGAACCAGTTCCCGGAGTCGTCGTGGAACTCGTACGCGAACCGTACGGCGATCCGGTTCCCCTCGGTGGCCCAGAGTTCCTTGATCAGGCGGTACTCCAGCTCCCTGGCCCACTTGCGCCGGAGGAACGCGACGATCTCGTCCCGCCCGTTGATGAACTCGGCCCGGTTGCGCCACCGGGAATCCGGGGTGTACGCCTGCGCCACCCTCTCCGGATCCCGGCCGTTCCAGGCATCCTCGGCCATCCGCACCTTCTGCGCGGCGGTCTCACGGGTGAACGGGGGTACCGGGGGACGGGTCGCCATTCCTGCATCCTAAGAAGTAGTGGGCGGCCTTTCACCCGGGAGTCAGGCACCAGTAGCCGTACGGGTTGCGGTAGAGGTCGTCCGGGTCGTAGCGGGCACAGTCGCGGCGGCCGAGCATCCAGTGCGGTGCGTCGGCGGCGAGCGCGAACGTCTCACCGTCGCGGATCCGCCGGCCCGCCGGCTCGGTCAGCAGGTAGCGGGCCAGGGCGTCGAGCAGGCGTACCTGCTCGTCGACCTCGGCCGGCCCGGTCGGCTGCCCGGCGCGCAGTTCGACGTCCGGGGCGCCGAGCAGGTGCATGCCGCAGCTGTAGACCGCGACGCCGTCGGTGATCGGGCGCTTCACCCAGGCCCGGTGCAGCACCACCGCCAGGGTCGCGTCGTCGGTCGCGGCGGCGGCCCGGTCGGCGAGGTCGAGCCAGCGGTCGCGGCCGTGTGCCAGGCCGCTGCTCTCGTTGCGTACCGCGGTGGCACCGGCCCGGAGCAGCGCGGCGGTCAACGCCAGCATCCGCCGGGACACCTCGATCGCGGTCTGCCGGGTCACGGGCGGCGAGAGGAGGTACGCCACCGTGTCGTGCTCCTTGACCGCCCGCCGGTCCGCCTCGGTGAAACTGCGGCCGGTCAGCGAGGAGCGGAACGAGGCGGCCATCCTCGGGTCGGGCTCCGGACGGGAGTACTCGGAGTCGAGGCCGCACTCCGGGCCACCGATCTCGGCCGCGAGTCGGGCCACCACGTCGAGCTCCAGCCCCGCGCCGAGCACACAGAGGACGTGCTGCGGCGGTACCGATCCGGCCTCGTCGATCACGCCCGGCAGGTTACCAACGGGTACGGCCGCACTGTCAACGCTTTCGGCACATCGGATCACCCGCACCCGGTACCGGCCGGGCGCCCGACGGCAGGGGCGGTGCCCACCGTCCCCGTACGGGAACGGTGGGCACCGCCGCTCGACAGTCACCGCCGGATCGGCACCCCGGCCGAGCCGCCGGTCAGATCCCGCCCAGCCGGGCCGGGCACGGGTTCACCGGCTCCAGGGTGAAATCGAGGGTGGTGACCAGGCTGGGCTGGATCTGCTGCCGCTTAACCTGCGGCACCCAGCCGTCCTTGGCGGCAATGACGTCGTACCGACCCCTCGCCAGCCACCAGGAGTAGCCGCCCTGGCTGCTCGCCGGCAGGGTGTAGCCGGTGGCCGGATCGCCGACCAGGTTGGCCCGGACCGTCGCCGCCAACGGCACCTCGACGCCGCCACAGGTCCGGCCGATCACCGTGCCCTGGAGCTTGCCCCAACTGCCGGGCGGGGAGACGTTCATCTCCACCCCGACCACCGGTACCGGATAGGGGCTGTCGGTCACCAGGCCGAGTTCGGCGGTGTAGGTGCCGGGCTGGGCGACCCCGGCCGCCGCGGTCGCGGTCAGGCTGACGGTGATGGTCCGGGACGCACCGGCGGCCAGGGTGAAGCTGGCCGGCGTACTGCTCAGCCAGGACGCCCCGCCGTCCTCCAGGCACGCCTCCAGCCCGCCGAGCCGCTCGCTCTCGGCCGACCCGACGAACGAACTCGGCGAACCACCGACCTTGTACGCCCCGCAGACGCCGGCGCCCCGATAGCGGGCGAACTGCGCGTTCGGCAGGTTCACCCAGGCACCGGCCACCGGGTCGTACCCGATCGTCCGGTTGGTCAGCGTGGTCGAGGCCGCGGTGGCGCCGCCGGCCAGCACCAGCATGCCGCCGGCCGCCGCGTACTGCGAGCCCCAGAGGTCGAGCGGCATGTCGGGCAGCGGGGACCAGGCGTTCGTCGCCGGGTCGTAGACGTAGCCGTTCTTGAACTCGGCCGCGCCGACGCCACCGGCGCAGTAGACCCGGCCGCCGATGCCGCCGCAGGACATCCAGGAGGAGCCCTGCGGATAGTCGGCGGCGGTGTCGAACCTGCCGGTCAGCGGGTCGAAGACCGTCACGTCCGCGGTGTCGACCGAGCACTCGTTGTCGCCGCAGCCGCCGATGACGTAGAGCTTGCCGCCGCTGGTCGCGAACGCGGCCGCCGCCCGGGGCGCCGGGTTGGTGACCCCGGGCAGGGTGCTCCAGGTCCCGGTCGCCGGGTTGAACATGTCGACCGTCTCCACCGGGGCGTCACCGTCGCCCCAGCCGCCGATCGCGTAGATCCGGCCGTTCAGGGCGGCGACCGCCGGCTTCGACCGCGCGGTCGGCAGGTCCGGCAGCGCCGTCCAGACGTTGGTCGCCGGGTCGTAGACCCAGCTCTTGCGCTCGTTGCCGGTGTCGGCACCGCCACCGATCGAGTAGACCTTGCCGTCCAGGGTCACCGCCGAGTTGTCGTAGACCGCCGCCGGGAGGTTCGCCACCCGGGTCCACGCCTCGTCGACCAGCGGCGCCGCGGCCGCCGTCCCGGTGCCGGGCCCGTAGGCGGTTCCGGTGCGACTCTGGCTCAGCCCCTTCATCCGGTACTCCACCAGCTCGGCGCCCTTCGCCGAGAGCTGGCTGAACCGGCCCGCCCGTTCCAGCGCCTGCACGGTGGCCGGCGCGTTGCCGGTGTTGGTGACCGTCAGGGTGACGTTCCGGGTGCTGCCGTACGGCTGGTGCAGCTCCAGGGCCTTCGGGGTGACCGTCAGCCGGGCCGCCTTGAGCGCGAAGTCGGCCCGCCGGGTGGCGTCCGGCGTCACCGTCACCTGCTTGCTGAGTCCCCGGTACGGCGACAGGCTGGCGGTGAACGGCTGCGTCCCGGTCAGGCTGGAGTAGAGCCAGTAGAAGCCGTCCGGGATGTTCGGGTCGTCCGGTGTCGCCGCCGACACGCCCCGGTCGGCCGGCTGGTTGCCGCTGACCACCGTGACACCGTTGACCGGGTCGCCGGTGTTGGCGTCGGTGGTGAAGCCGGCGACCAGGCCGCCCGGCTTCGGGGTGCAGGTCCGGTTGACCAGCGCGACGTTGTCGACCTGCCACCACCAGGCGAAGGTGCCGTTGAAGCGGAACCGCACCCGGGCGTTCGCCGCACCGGCCGCCCGGTCCAGCGGTACCTCCTCGACCCGTGGGCCGCGCCGGCTGACCGTCTGGTGCCAGACGTTGGTCCAGGTCGTACCGCCGTCGGTGGAGACGTCGATGTCGGCGGTGTCGCTGACCCCGACCGCCCGCCAGTCGCTGTTGAACCGCAGCAGCGGCGCGGCGGTCGCCGAGAGGTCCAGCGGCGGCGTGACCAGGTCGGTGTCCTGGGTGTTGCCGCTGCCCAGCGCGTCACTGTCGACGATCGCGAAGTTGCCGGTGCCGCCGGTCAGGTTGGTCCGGCCGGCCGGGTCGTCGAAGCTCCAGCCGCCGGAGTCCGTGCGGTTCACCACCGACCAGCCGGCCGGGGTCGAGGTGCCGTCGAAGCTCTCCGTCAGCAGCGGGTCGCTGAACCCGGCCGTGTAGCCGGCGGCGGTGCAGGCCGGCAGTACGGTGGCGGCGATGTCGACGGTCTTCGAGCCGGTACCGACCGCCACCTCGGTGCTGACCGGCCGGTAGCCGGGGTAGACGACCGTGGTGTCGAGCCGGTAGCTGGCGCTGCCGGGGACGGTGAAGGAGTAGGCGCCGGTCACCGGGTTGGTGAAGACCGGGCCGCCGGGCCGGCCGGAGACCTCGATCTTCGCGTACAGCGGCCAGCCGTGCCCGGAGCCGTCGGTGACCTTGCCGGCGACGGTGACCATCCGGGCCGTGGCGAGGGCGAAGTTCTGGGTGAGCACCTGACCCGGGGCCAGCGTCACGGTGGCGGTGCCGGGGTTGAAGCCGTAGCCGGAGGCGGTCAGTTCGTGGGTGCCGACCGGCAGCACCAGGGCGTACCGGCCGTCCGCGTCGGTGACGGTGTTGAACGCGCCGCTGCGTACCTCGGCACCGGCGACCGGCTCCCCGGTGCTGGCGTTGCTGACGGTGCCGGTGACCCGGCCCGAGTCGCCGCGTGGTGCCGCCTGGACCGCCTGGTACGCGTTCAGCCGGCCCTCGCCGAAGGTGTTGTTGTCGTCGACGGTGCCGCCGCAGCCCAGCGCGTCGACGTCGGTGGCGGTGTCGTCGAGCAGCCGCTCGGTGGCCGGGATGTTGCCCCGCAGCCCGGGTGCCGCCGACCAGACCAGCGCGACGGTGGCGGAGACGTGTGGTGCCGCCATCGAGGTGCCGCTGCCCACCCCGTAGCCACCGCTGGAGAGGCTGGACCGGATGTTGCTGCCCGGCGCGGCGATGTTCGGCTTGACCGAGCCGTCGATGCTGGACGTTCCCCGGCCGGAGAAGCTGGAGATGGTGTTGTTGCTGTCGTAGGACCCGGTCGCGTAGGTCAGCGGGTAGTCGCCGGGGTTCTCGGTGGTGTTGCAGCCCGGTCCGTCGTTGCCGGCGGAGAAGCTGGGGAAGATGCCGGCGGCCCGCCAGGAGACCACGACCTGCTTGTACCACTCGTCGCCGCGACCGCCGCCCCAGGAGTTGTTGACGATGTCCGGGCGCAGGTCCGGTCGGGGGTTCTGCCCCTTCAGGTCGGTCGGGGCGAGCACCCACTGGCCGGCGGCGAGCAGCGAGGCGTCGGAGCAGTTGTTGGTCTCGCAGCCCTTGGCGGCGATCCACCGGGCGCCGGGTGCCACGCCGATCTGGTTGCCGGCACCGTCGTCGCCGACCATGGTGCCCATGGTGTGCGTGCCGTGGCCGTTGTTGTCGCACGGCGCCGGGTTGGCGCAGACCTCGGCGGGGTCGAACCAGTTGTAGTCGTGCTCGAAACCGCTGCCGGTGTTGCCCCGGTAGGAGTTGAGCAGCGCCGGGTGGTCGAAGAGCACGCCGCTGTCGATGTTGGCGACGACCACGTCCTCGCCCCGGGTGTCGAACTCGGACCAGACCCGGGGCGCCTCGATGTTGGCGACGTTCCACTCGACCGCGTCGGTACTGGCGTCGGTGGTGGCCCGGAACGGCTCAGGTTTGATCAGTTCGTAGGTACGACTCGGTTCGATGCTCTGCACGTCGTCCCGGGCCGCGATCGCGTCGAGCAGGGCGCGGTCGCCCTGCACCCGCAGCATGTTCGCGATCCAGTACGACCGGTACGTCGTGCCTCGTTTGTCCAGTTCGGCGCGGAGGTCGCGCTGGCTGCGCTCGGCGGTGGCGGTGAGGTTCCGGTAGACGGCGCCGGCCCGGTCGTCGGCGTCGGCCAGCTTCGCCGCTCCGCTCAGCTCGGCGCGTTCGCGCAGGTAGACGTTGAACGTGGTGCTGCCCTCGGCGGCGAGTTCGGCGAGTAGTTCCCGGCTCACCTCCGCCTCGGGACCGGCCGCCGTGGCGAGCGCGGGCTGTGCGGTGACGCCGAGCAGCACGACGGTCGCGCCGACCAGCAAACGCCAGCGTCTTGGCCGGTCAGCCCGGCTCCGTCCGGATCGGTGCGGCATGGTTCCTCCCCCACTCTTCGGCCTCCCGAGTGGTCTCGGGAGCCACTTCCCAGCCCCGGGTGTCCGACTGCCGGCACGCGTACTCCGACGTTTGCTTACGGACTGCGCCCCCCACATTGGCTTGGAGTAATGCTCTTGCTCGCCAGGGGTGGTGATCAATGCTCGATGTCGGCCAGTATCTAGGCAGTAACTGGGCGTATCTCGGTCAGGAGTGAGCCTAATGCCTTACATCGGTTAGCGTCGCTGTTGACGCGCCCGGTCAAACCCGTTTGGCTAGGGCCCGCAGCCGACGGGGGAGGAGTGGAGCGAGGTGGCAAACGGAGAGGTCCCGCTCGTCGTGTGCGTGTCCACGGACGTCGCCGTGCGGGAGCGGGTGGTCCGACGGCTCGACGACTTCGGCACCGTCGTGATCTGCTCGGACCTGTCCGAGTTGCGGGCAATGCTGTTTCCGATGGTCGGCAACGCGACGGATTCCGGACCGGGCCCGGTGAACCTCGGCGACCTCTCCGTCGACCCGGGCGGGCACCTGGTCACCTGGCGCGGCGAGCCACTGGCACTGACCCGGCTGGAACGTGAACTGCTGGCCCGGCTGGCCAGCGCACCCCTCGGGGTGTGGACGTACGAGCGGCTCTTCGGGTCGGTCTGGGGCGGTGCCTACCTCGGCGACACCGCCATCCTGCACTCGGCGGTGAAACGACTGCGCCGCAAGCTGCGCGCCGTCGAGGGCGGTCCGCAGGTGCAGACCGTACGCGGCGTCGGCTACCGGCTGGCTCCCGGACACTGACCCGACCCGCGTCGTCGGCTCGGTGCCGACGTCCCGGCGGCGTCGTGCCACCATGGCGGGCGTGAGCCTCGACGCCCCGGCACCGGCCTGGCCCGGTCAGCCGGACCCTCCCGCCCCGCCCCGGCAGCGGTGCTGGCTGCTCGTCGGCCTGGTGGGCTGGGCGGTGCTGCTGCTGGTGCTCACCGTCGTCTCGGTCTACCGCGACGAGCCGACCGTGCCGGAGCAGCGCAGCATCGAGCAGGCCGAACCCGTGCTGGACCGGGCCCTCGGTGAACTCGTCGCGGCGGCCGGCCCGGACGTCGCCGTCGAGATCGCCGCCGGGCGGGCACCCGAGGACTGCGAACTGACCGTCGTCCGGGACGGCGCGTCGCTGGACGCGACGGTCGTGGTGCACGCGCCGGACGCGGACGTACCCGCGCTGCTGGACCGGATCGCGGACCGGTTGCCGGCGGCGTACCGGGCCGGGGTCCGGCACAGTGTCGACGGGAGCCGGCACACCCTACGCGCCGACGCGGGCGAGTTCGTGGCCGTAGAGGGCGGTCAGGCCGGCCCTGGACTGGTCGAGTTGACCGCCCGGACCGGCTGCCGACCGATTTCGGGCGACCCGGACGACCGGACCGTCCCGCCGCTGCCGCCGGCCGACCCGGACCCGCACCGGCTGCTCGGCGCGCTCGGCGCGACCGACCCGACCCCGGTCGAGTTGGCCGCCGCGCGCTGCCCCGGCCAGGGCACCACCTGGACCGCACACGCCGCCGGCCGGGGAACCCCGCCCGGTCCGCCGAGCGCCGTGCTGTCCCGGCCGGCCGGCGCCGTCGTGGTCGCCGACACCACCGAGCTGTACGCCTACCGCAGCGGCCCGGTCAGCGTGGTGGTGGAGAGCGGCGAGGGCCGGATCCGGGTCGCCGTCAGCCACGGCTGCGCCGGCTGACCGGTGCGGCGGCAGCGCGACCAGTAGACCGGCGCGTGGGGCGCCGTCTAGTGGCTCGTCTTTGAAGGTTGGTCGGGTAACCCTCTGGTCTGGGCATCTTGTGGTGAGTTGTCTTCCGGCCTTTGCGATCGTCTCGGTGATCCGCCATCCGGACAGCCGGCAGTCACAGGAGCGGCCGGCGGGGGAGCGGGGGTGGTCGGCGCGGAGACTGTCGAGCTGGGTGCACAGGCGGGGCGCGGAAGTCGGGGTTGCCGACGGCGTGCTGCGGTTCGCCGTCGACCGGCCGGGGAGGCCGGGGTTCGGGCAGGGCGGGGTTCGGGCAGCCCGGGAGGGTGGGCGCACAAGCGGGGCAGCTCGACAGTCTCCCCGGCGAGTATCCCCACCCCGCTCGCCACCCGACGTCAGGAGATCAATGGCTCGGAGATGCCTGGAAGCACCGGGTTACCCGATCAACCTTCAAAGACAAGGAACTGGACTAGTAGACCAGCGCCTGGGCGCCGTCGGCCATCGCCTCCTCGACGAAGACCGCCGCCCCGGCGATGCGTACCCCGGGCAGCAGGTCGGGCTCGCCGATCTCCCGGCGGGCGGCGCACTGGGTGCAGACCGTGACCCGGCCACTGCTCAGGATCACGTGCAGCAGCTCGGCCAGCGGTGCCGAGTGCGGCAACTCGAACTCCTCGGCCCGGCCGGGCAGCGCGAACCAGCTCGACTCGCCGGTCAGCCAGAGCGACACGTCGACCCCGGAGGCGACCGCCGTGGCGGCCACGGTGAACGCCTGCGCGCAGCGCTCCGGCGAATCCGAACCGGCGGTGACCTTGACGACCAGGGTACGAGCCATGCCGCCAGCATAGGATCTACCCGTCATGGTTACCGAGATTGGGTTCGTCAGCCTGCTGGTCGCGGGCTTCGGCGCGCTCGCCGGTTACCTGGTGTACCTGGCAGTGAGAATTTCGAGAGGACGTTGGTGAGCGACAACCCCATTGAGCCGCCGCCGTGGCTGAACGCGCCGCCGGTCGACCCGTACCCGTACGAGGAGACGTACGACCTGCGCAAGGGTCCGGACCTGCACCCGGCGCTGCTCGGCCTGCTGCCGTACGTCGGGCTCTGGCGCGGACGGGGCCGGGGCGGGTTCCCGAGCATCGAGGACTTCGACTACGCCCAGGAGATCCGGATCACCCATGACGGGCGGCCGTTCCTCTACTACGAGTCGCGGGCCTGGATCCTGGACGAGCAGAGCCGGCCGGTCCGGCCCGCCGGTCGCGAGGTGGGCTGGTGGCGGGCCGTACTCGACGCCGACGGCCGGGGCACCGACGAGCTGGAGGTCCTGCTCACCACCCCGACCGGGATCATGGAGCTGCACCTCGGCAAGGTCACCGGCACCCGGGTGGAGATCGCCACCGACGCGGTGGTGCGGAGCGCGACCGCCAAGGAGGTCACCGCCGGGCACCGGCTCTTCGGCATCGTCGAGGGGGCGCTGCTCTACGCCCAGGAGATGGCCGCGGTCGGGCATCCGCTCTCCCCGCACCTCTCCGCCCGGCTGATCCGGGTCGGCGGCTGATAGCAACCGCTCAGCGCGGCGGGACGGGGTAGCCGAGCAGGTCGGCGAGTACGGCGGTGTGCGGCGAGGCGGCCAGCGGCACCCCGTCGAGTTCGCGGACCTCGGCGAGGCCGCGTACCGACGAGGTGAACCAGACCCCGTCGGCCGCCCGCAGCCCGGCGGGGGTGACCAGCCGGTGGGCCACCGGCCAGCCCAGCTCGGCGGCGTGCCGGAGCAGCCGGTCGGCGGTCACCCCGGGCAGGATCCCGGTCTGCTCCGCCGGCACGGTGCGCAGTTCCCCGCCGGTCAGCCAGACCAGGTTGGCGGTCGGCCCCTCCAGGGCGTACCCGTCGGTCGAGGTCCAGAGCACGTCGTCCACGCCGTTGCCGGCGGCCCAGCGCCGGGCGGCCTCGCTCAGCCCGTACGACGTGGTTTTGAGCCCGCCGAGCAGCCACGGCCGGTCGTTGCGGGCGTCGGCGGCGATCCCGAGCGGCAGGGTCGCCACCCGGATGCCGTCCCGCCGGGCCCGCCGGGCGGCGGCCGGCACCCGGGAGAGCGTGGCGTAGACGGTCGGTTCGGTGCCGCCCTCCGGTCCCCGGGTGCAGACCAGCCGCAGCGCCCCCTCGGTGTCGACCGGCCAGCCGGCGCAGGCGGTGTCGAGCAGGTCGCGCAGTTCGTCGGGGTGCGGCAGTGGCAGCTCCAGCGCCGCCGCCGAGCGGGTCAGCCGGGCCAGGTGCTCCCGGACCAGCCAGGGGCGGCCGGCCCGGACGTGCATCGTCTCGAAGAGCCCGTCACCCCGGAGTACGCCCCGGTCGTCGGCCCGGACCACCGGCTCGCCGGCCGGCACCACCCCCCGGCCCAGTACGGCGACGACCGGCTGCTCGCTCGACATCCCGCCGAGGGTAGCCGCCGAGGAGCCGGCCCTCGCCGCGGCGCACTATGCTTTGTCGGTGTCGGAATCGTCACTTGCGGAGATGCTGCGTTCCCGCGGACTGCGGTTGACGGCGCAGCGGCAGCTGGTCCTCGAAGCCGTGCTGGAGCTGGGGCACGCCACGCCCGAGCAGGTGCACTCGGCGGTCCGCGAGGTCGCCGCCGGAGTGAACATCACCACGATCTACCGGACCCTGGAACTACTCGAACGCCTCGGGCTTGTTACCCATACGCACCTGTCCCACGGGTCACCGACGTACCACGCCGCGGGTGAGGACACCCACGTGCACCTGGTCTGCCGGGTCTGCGGGGCGGTGGACGAGGTCGATCCGGAGCTCTTCGGCCCGCTCTGCGAGAAGCTGGCGGTCGAGCGGGGCTTCCAGGTCGACATCGGGCACGTGGCGCTCTTCGGCGTCTGCGGGCGGAGCGACTGCGAGGAGCGGCGAGAATGATCGACATCGCGGGTGCGGTGGCCGTCGAGGCGATCGACGAGCAGAGCCGGGACCAGCCGGAGCCGGAACACGCCGCGGCCGGGGTACGCCCGGTGGCCGCGCACTACGGCGACCCGATCCGCGAGCAGCGGCTGCTCGCCACCGACGTCGGCCTGGTCGACCGGTCGCACCGGGGGGTGATCGCCGTCCCCGGGGCCGAGCGGGCGAGCTGGCTGCACACCCTGACCAGCCAGCATCTCGGCTCGATCGCCGCGGGCCAGGGCACCGAGCTGCTGGTCCTCTCCCCGCACGGGCATGTCGAGCAGCACGCCATGGTCGCCGAGGACGGCGAGACCACCTGGCTGGACACCGAGCCCGGCGACACCGGCGGGCTGCTGAGCTATCTGGAGAAGATGCGCTTCTTCACCCCGGTCGATCCCCGGGACGTCACCGCCGACTGGGCGCTGCTCTCCCTGGTCGGTCCGCGCGCCACCGAGGCGGTCGCCGCGCTCGGCGTCACCGGGCTGGCCGAACCGGACCTGCTCGGGGTGCCGGGTCCGAAGTTCGCCGCCGGCTCCGTGCCGCCCCGGCCGACCGTCGTGTACGACGTACGCGCGCTGCCCGGCGGTGGCTGGGTGCGCCGGGTCCGGCTCGGGGTCGACCTGCTGGTGCCCCGGGGGAGCATGCCGGAGGTGGTCGGCACGCTGACCGCTGCCGGCACACCGGTCGCCGGACTGTGGGCGTACGAGGCGGTGCGGGTGGCGCAGCGGCTGCCCCGGGTCGGCTTCGAGACCGACCACCGGACCATTCCGGCCGAGGTGGGGTTGGTGGCTCCGGCCGTACACCTCGACAAGGGCTGCTACCGGGGGCAGGAGACGGTGGCCCGGGTGCACAACCTCGGCCGCCCGCCGCGCCGGCTGGCGCTGCTGCACCTCGACGGGGTGACCACCGACCAGCTTCCGGCGGCCGGTGCCCCGGTGACCGTCGACGGGCGTACGGTCGGCTTCGTCGGTACGGCGGTCCGGCACTTCGAGCTGGGCCCGGTCGCGCTCGCCGTGTTGAAGCGGTCGGTACCGGACGACGCGGCGCTGCTGGTCGAGGGGCAGGCCGCGGCGATCGACCCGGAGTGACCGGGCGCCGCCTCGGCTAGGATCCCGGCATGACGGGCACCTTGATCACGGTCGCGCCGACCGGGGCGGAGTCGGCGAAGGCGGAGGTTCCGGCGCTGCCGGTCACCCTCGACGAGCTGGTGGTCACCGCCAAGGAGTGCGAGGCGCTCGGCGCGGCGGTGATCCACGTGCACATCCGGGACGACGAGGCCCGGCCCACCCTCGACCCGGGTCGGCTGCGGGCGACCGTCGCCGCGCTGCGCGAGAGCACCGACCTGATCGTGCAGCTCTCCACCGGTGGTGCGGTCACCGATCCGGAGGCGGACCGGCTGGCCGTGCTCGACGCCGAGCCGGAGATGGCCTCCTGCACCATGGGTACGGTCAACTTCGGCGACGACGTCTTCCTCAACCGCTGGGCGTTCATCGTCGACCTGCACACCCGGATGCAGGACCGGGGCGTCGTGCCGGAGTACGAGATCTTCGACCTCGGCCACCTGGCCGCGCTGCGCCGGCTGCTCGACCGGTACGGCCTGCCGGCCGGCGGGCACGTGCACGTCGACTTCGTGATGGGGGTGCCGGGCGGCATGCCGGGCAGCACCGAGGCGCTGGTCGCCTGTGCCCAGGCGCTGCGGGACCTGCCGGCGGGGACGACGTTCTCGGCGACCGGCATCGGCCGGAGCACCATCCCGGTGATGCTCGCCTCGGTCTCGGCCGGCGGGCACCTGCGGGTCGGCATGGAGGACACCATCAGCTACGCCAAGGGGCGTCCGGTGGAGTCGAACATGCAACTGGTGGCCCGGGCGGTCGGGCTGGCCCAGCTCGCCCAGCGTCCGCCGCTGACCCCGGTGCAGGCGCGGGAGCTGTTGGGACTCGCGGCACAGCGCTGAGGGGCGCCGGGCCGGTACGCCGGCCCGGTGGGTACCGTCCGCGACCATGGGCGAGATCTACGACGGCGGCGTACCGCTGGTGGAGGCGGTCCGGTCGGGCTTCGTGGAGTCCGTGCACCGGGGTTCCGTGGTGGTGCTGGACGCGGCCGGGTCGGTGCGGGCCGGGGCGGGCGACATCCGGGGGCCGGTCTTTCCGAGGTCGTCGAACAAGCCGCTCCAGGCGATCGGGATGCTCCGGGCCGGGCTGCCGCTGGCCGGTGCCGACCTGGCCGTCGCCTGCGCCAGCCACCACGGCGAGGACGTGCACGTCGAGCGGGTCGGTGCGCTGCTGCGGCGTACCGGGCTGACCGAGTCGGCGTTGCGCTGCCCGCCGGACCTGCCGCTGTCGGAGTCGGCCCGGGTCGCCCTGCTGCGGGCCGGCGGTGGGCCGTCCCGGCTCCGGATGAACTGCTCCGGCAAACACGTCGGGATGCTGCTCGCCTGTCAGGCGGCGGGCTGGCCGGTGGCGGAGTACTGGCAGCCCGAACACCCGCTCCAGCGGGCGATCACGGCCGCGATCGAGGAGTTCACCGGCGAGCCGGCCGCGGCGGTCGGTGTCGACGGCTGCGGGGCGCCGCTGCTCGCGGTTTCGCTGACCGGGCTCGCCCGGGCGTACCTGCGGCTGGTCTCGGCGGAGCCGGGCTCGGTGGCCCGGACGGTCGCGGACGCGATGCGGGCGTACCCGGAGATGGTCGCCGGCACCGACGACCAGGCGTACGACACCCGGCTGATGGCCGCGATCCCCGGGCTGCTCGCCAAGAGCGGCGCGGAGGGGGTGCTCGCGGTGGCGGTGCCCGGGGTCGGCGCGGTGGCGGCGAAAATCGACGACGGCGCGTCACGCGGCCGGATGCCGGTGCTGGTCTCGGCGTTGCGCCGGCTGTCGGTGGAGGCCCCGATCCTCGACGAGCTGGCCGAGTTGCCGCTGCACGGCGGTGGCGAGGTGGTCGGCGCGGTACGCGCCCGCTGGTGACCGGTCCGGCGCGGTCCGCGCCCGCTGGTGAGTGGCGGCGTCGACTGAGACGCCGCTAACTATTGCTAACTTTGGCAAGCATTCTGCTTGCAGGAGCAAGCGCGGCTGGCTACCGTCGAGTCATGGCCAATCCGAAGGACCTTCCGCGGGACATCGGCGGGTTCATCCGTGACCTGCGCCGCAACGCGAAGATCTCGTTGCGGCAGCTGGCCGAGCAGGCCGGGGTGAGCAACCCCTACCTGAGCCAGATCGAGCGTGGGCTGCGCAAGCCGAGCGCCGAGGTGCTCCAGCAACTGGCCAGCGCCCTGCGGGTCTCCACCCCGGCGATGTACCTCCGGGCCGGGCTGCTCGACGACCGTGAGGGGCAGGGCGTGCTCGCCGCCATCGCGGCCGATCCGGACCTGACGATGCCGCAGAAGCAGTCGCTGAGCCAGATCTACGAGACGTTCCGCCGGGAGAACCTCCGGCACGCGGACGTACCGGCCGAGCCCGGCACCACCGCTCCGGCCACCGAGCCCGGTACCGCCGACACCGCCGGCCCGGACGCTGCCGACGTGGTGCGCCCGGCGTCCGCCGACGTGGTGGGGCCGACGTCCGTCGGCCGGAACCCGGCGGACGCCGTACTCGAATCGGTGGCGGTGACCGAGGCGGGTGCCGCCGCACCACCGACCGAGGCCTGGCCCGGCGCGCAATCCACGCCACCGGCCACACCGACCAGGAGGACCGCCCGGAAGGCGGTCAAGAAGGCCGCGCCGTCGACCCCGACGGTCACCCCGGCCTCTGACGAGGAGGAACAGTCATGACCCAGCCCCGAACCGCCCGGATCCCCGCCCCGCTCTACGCGGTGGCCGGTGCCGGCGAGCTCGCATACCAGCAGTTGCGCCGGCTGCCCGCCGTGGTCAGCGGTCTCGGTGACGAGGCCACCCGCTCCGAGCTGCGGGAGAAGGCCGTGACCACCACCACCGAGCTGCGCGAGAAGGCCGTACTGACGCTGCGCAACGCCAACTCCGGCGCGGCGAACCTCCGGCACCGCGCCACCAACCGGGAGCTGGACCTCGACGGGCTGCGCGAGGCGACCATCCGCAACGCGGCGGTGGTGGTGGCCGGCGCCCAGGCCGCGCAGGAGCGGGCCATCGCCGTCTACGGCGACCTCGTCGCCCGGGGCGAGCGGGTGGTCGGTTCCGGCGTGGTGCAGGCCGCCGACACCGTCAACGCCGACATGGTCGCCACCGAGACCCCGGCGGTGACCGCTGCCGGGCAGCCGGCGCTGAGCACCACCCCGCCCGAGGTCGTCGAGCAGGTCAAGGAGGTCGCCGCGGCGACCGAGGCGGCCGAGGCGACCCCGGCGAAGACCCCCGCGGTGAAGCGCCGCCCGGCGGCGAAGTCGACCCGGCCGGCGGCCAAGCGCACCCGGCCGGCGGCCGACAAGTAGTCGCCCGCGACCGACGACCGGTCGCCGAGCCAAGGCCGGTGACCCCGGGTGGGTGCGCCAAGTGGCACGTACCCGGGGTCACCGGCATAAGCTTTCCGCCATGGGCACAGCCGCGCCGCTCTTCTTCGACGACGTCGTCTTCATCATCAACCTGGTGCTGATCGTCTTCGCCCTCGTGATCCAGGGCGTCGCGCTCGTGCACTGCATCACCCAACGCTCCGACGCCTTCCCGGCGATCGGCACCCTCCCCAAGGGAGCCTGGGTCGCCATCCTGGCCGTCTGCCTGGTGCTCACCCTGCTGCTCTACCGGCCGCTCAGCCTCTTCGCGCTGATCGGCATCGCGGCAGCGTTGATCTATCTGCTCGACGTCCGGGTCGGGCTGCGCGACCTGACCGACGGCAAAGGCTTCTGGTGAGAGATTTCCGCTGGCCACCGCCGCCCGACGGCGGGCCACGGACGTACGGCCCGGGGCCGACCGCGCCGCGCAGCGGTCGGCCGGCGCTGCCCGATCCGGAGACCGAGCTGGTCGCCACCCCGCACGGCGTACGGCTGGAGCGGCTGGTGACCGGCGACGGTGACCCGGTCACGGTCTTCGCACACGGGCTCGGCACCGGCATCTCCACCACCCGGCCGCTGGGCAGCGCGGTCAACGGACGCAAGATCTTCTTCCAGTTCCGTGGCCACGGCCGCTCGGAGGCCCCGGAGGGCGACTGGAGCTACGCCGACCTCGCCCGTGACCTGCGGGCGATCGCCGATCTGGGTGGCGCCAGCCGGGCGCTCGGGATCAGTCTCGGCGCGGGCGCGCTCTGCCGGCTCCTCTGGGAGAGTCCGGCCCGCTTCGAGCGGGCGGTCTTCGTGCTGCCAGCCGTACTCGACGAACCCCGGCCGGAGGTGGCCCGGCGGCGGCTCACCGAGCTGCTCGGCGCGGTACGCAGCGGCGACGCCGCCGAGGTGGCCGAGGCGGTCGCCTTCGAGGTGCCACCGGCGATCCGCAACACCCCGGCCGGCTGGGCCTATCTGCGGCAGCGGGTGGACCAGTTGACCCGGGACGGTCTCGCCACCGGGCTGGCCGACCTGGCCGGTCAGGTCGCCGTACGGCAGCGTTCGGCGCTGGCGGCGGTCACCGCCCGTACCCTGGTGATCGGCTGTGCCGGCGACGACCTGCATCCGGTCGCGGTCGCCGAGCAGCTCGCCGAGGCGTTGCCGGCGGCGACGCTGCACGTCTACGACAAGCCCGGCCTGCTCTGGACGCACCGCGCCGACCTGCGCGAACGGATCTCCGGCTTCCTCAACTGAGCATGCCGTCGAGCCCCGGCGGCCGGTAGCACCGCGATCGTGCCGGCCGGGGTAACGTGGCGAGCCATGGGCGTTTCCCAGCACGGCCGGACGCACCGGCTCGACCTCGCCGACCCGACCCTGCGGGAGTGGGAGTGCACGGTGCTCTCCGCCGACCCGGAGCAGGGGATCGTGCTCGACCGGTCGGCCTTCTATCCGGGTGGCGGCGGCCAGCCGCCGGACCACGGGGTGCTGCTCTGGCAGGGGGTGCAGACCCGGATCGTCGGCACCCGCAAGGGCGACGACCTCTATCTGATCCCGGCCGAGGGTGACCCGCTGCCGCCGCCCGGCACGGCGGTGACCGGCGCGGTGGAGGACCAGCGGCGCAGCCTGCTGATGCGTACCCACTCCGGGCTGCACGTGCTCTGCGGCGTGGTGTTCCGGGACTTCGGCGCGCTCGTCACCGGCGGCAACATGGAACCGGGCGAGGCGCGGATGGACTTCAACCTGCCCGAGGTGCCGACCGACTTCAAGGCCCGGCTGGAGGAGCTGGTCAACACCGAGGTCGCCGCCGACCGGGCGGTCGCGGTGAAGGTGCTGCCCCGGGACGAGGCGCTGGCCCTGCCGGACATCATCCGGACCCAGTCCAACCTGATTCCCGCGGACGAGCAGGAGATCCGGATCGTCGACATCGTCGGGCTGGACGTGCAGGCCGACGGTGGTACCCACGTCGGCTCGACCGCCCAGATCGGCAAGGTCCAGGTGGTCAAGGTGGAGAGCAAGGGGCGGGCGAACCGGCGGGTGCGGGTCCGGCTGGTCAGCTGACGCCGAGCCGGCGCAGCGCCGACGCCGTCTCGCTGACCAGCACGTTGACGGAGCGGGCGCGGTGGCCGCTCCCGCCGCCGGCTGTGAGCGCCCTGTCCCCGGCCGGATCACCAGGCCGACCGGGGACTTCAGCGCACCACCGCTGCAACAGCGGCACGCAAGGTCGGGGACGCCGACCCTCACCCCTCGCTCGTCCGACCGATGATCGGGGGTGGCTCTGGTGGTGGCTGCCGATCGGGCCAGCAGATTGAGCACACGCACAGCTTCGTCATCACGCCGGGACCGTCACCGACAATCACCGACCCGGGACAGCCGTGTGGCGTCTCGCTCGGCAGCGCCGGTGGAATGCCGAGCAGGCACGGCATGCACACCGTCGTCGTGTTGCTCACAGGATCCGCCGACGGAGCGTCTGCGCGACCTCCCGCAGCTCGGCCGACGTCACCTCGCCAGGATGGGATGCGCGCGCCAGGATGTTCGCAGCCTGACCGGGTACCGAATCGCCGATCCGGGTGAGATAGCCGACGGCCCACGTCAGGTACCGGCACTTCCCGTCGTCGTCGCACTGCCAGCAGCGGCGGTCGTCCTTGTGCATGTGGAGGAACCGGTGGGCGGTCAGATCCTCCAGCGTCGTCGACCAGCTATCGAACATGGACGTCACGACGGTTTTCCTCCTGCTCTTGCTGGGGGTGTACCAGCGGCCCGTACTGCCGATCGAGGGCGTCGACCAGCAACCGAGCCAGCGACCCGGGCGGCAGTGCCCACTTCAAGGCGTACGCCCGTCGGAGCACCCGGCGTACCTGCTCCGGGTCGGGGATCACTGGACGGCCATCGCGTCGATCACGGCACCGACCCGAACCATCGCGTCGATGCACGGGCCGTGGTCCGGGCGGATGCCGCACCAAGGCGAGTGTCCCCAGATCCGCACGTAGCCGACGCCCAGCTCGTACATGATTGGCGGGTGGGTGGACGCGACGATGACGGTCGGCCGCCGGTCGACGTATGGGCTGGCTAGCGTCAGCCAGTCCCTGGGTTCGAGGCGAAGTTCGAGACCGACCGGGATCCGCTCGACGTCCGCCGCTTCGAGCACCCGCTGCTTGGCGCGGGCCATCTCGGCTTCCTCGTCGGCTCGCGCCCGGTCGAAGGTCCGGTTAGCCCGGTTGTCGTAGATCACCGTCCGCCACCTACCGATCGTGCCCATCGATCCCTCCCTGTCGGACCGGGGGTGTAGCGGCCGGAGTCCCACGACGGTCCGCCGGCCGGCACACCCCGTCTGGATGGGCGGCACCCAACGAGGGGAAGGGTGCCGCCGGTGGACGCGACCCGTCCGGGGGAGGCCGGTCGCCACGTCCAGTTCGGGGCGACCGACACAGAGTGCCTACCCCTAGATCACCTCCTGTGTCGGCCGCTTAGACGGTAAGCTACACCTATACAGACAGCCCGTCTAGATAGGTTCACCGTCGGGAGGGGCAGAAACATTCCCAGCGCACTGATCGGGGGTACGGTGGCCGACGTGCCTACCCCGCACGAGCCGCCCCGCTATCGCCGGGTCGCAGACGAGTTACGCCGTCGGATCCTCTCCGGCGCGATCCCACCCGGCTCCATCCTGCCGTCCGAATCCGCGCTTATGGCCGATTTCGGCGTGGCCCGTGGAACCGTCCGTGAAGCGGTCGGACTGCTCCGCAATGAGGGCCTGGTCGTCACCGAGATGGGCCGAGGAACGTACGCCCGGCCGGTACTGCCGGTTCGCCGACTCGGCTCCGACCGGTACCGCCGGGAACTGGAGCAAGTCCGGTCCGGCGAACTGGGCACGTCGTTCACCGCCGACCAGCAGATCGGCTGGTCCGACTACCGGCTCGACAGGGAGTTCCGCGAGGTGCCGGCAGACCAGGCGACCGCCGAACTGTTCGAGGTCGCTCCGGGCACGATGCTGCTGGAACGCCGGTTCGTGTTCCGCTCCCAGGGCGTACCGCAGCAGATGTCGACGTCCTGCCTCCTGCTCGACATGGTGGCCGACACGCCGGTCGCCGACCCTGACCGGGAGCCGTGGCCGGGTGGGAACACCGCCCAGCTTCACAGCCTCGGCATCACGATCACCGGAGTACGGGAGCGGGTGCGTTCCCGAATGCCGGTCCGCGAAGAGACCGAGGCGTTGCGGATCCCCGGCGGCGTGCCGGTGGTGACGATTACTCGACAGACGTACGCGGGTGAACAGGTCGTTGAGGTCGCCACCAACATCGTGATCCCGGCCGACCGGGTTGAACTGGATTACTGGATCGACCTGACCTGATCGTTTGGCTAAAACCCGTGTCCGGGATTCCGGGGAAATCCTGACGCAGGCTGTCAGGATTCGCTGTCAGAGTCGGCGTCATGACAGCAGAACTGACCGGAAAGGTCGCACTCGTCGCCGGAGCCACCCGGGGTGCCGGCCGGCAGATCGCCGTGCAGCTCGGCGCGGCCGGCGCCACCGTCTACGCCACCGGGCGGAGCACCCGGGAGAAACGCTCCGAGGTGGACCGGCCGGAAACCATCGAGGAGACCGCCGAGCTGGTCACCGCGGCCGGCGGCGTCGGGATCGCGGTGCAGGTCGACCACCTCGTCCCCGACCAGGTACGCGCGCTGGTCGAGCGGATCGACCGGGAACAGGGCCGACTGGACGTACTCGTCAACGACGTCTGGGGGGCGGACCGGCTGATCGGCTGGTACAAGCCGATCTGGGAGCAGAACCTCGACGACGGCTTCCGTACGCTCCGGCTCGCCGTCGACACCCACATGATCACGAGTCACTTCGCGCTGCCGCTGCTGATCCGCAACCCCGGCGGTCTGGTGGTGGAGGTCGGTGACGGCACCAAGGAGTACAACGACCAGAACTACCGGCTCTCGGCCTTCTTCGACCTGGCGAAGACCTCGGTGAACCGGCTCGCCTACCTCTGGGCGCACGAGCTGCGGGAACACGGCGGCACGGCGGTCGCGCTCACCCCGGGCTGGCTGCGCTCCGAGTTCATGCTCGACGAGTTCGGCGTCACCGAGGAGAACTGGCGGGACGCCATCGAGAAGCAGCCGCACTTCGTCATCTCGGAGAGCCCGACGTACGTCGGCCGGGCGGTCGCCGCGCTCGCCGCCGACCCGGACAAGGCCCGCTGGTCGGGGCAGTCGCTCTCCAGCGGACAACTCGCCAAGGTGTACGGCTTCACCGACGTCGACGGCAGCCAGCCGGACGCCTGGCGGTACATCGTGGAGGTGGAGGCGGCCGGCAAGCCCGCCGACGCCACCGGCTACCGCTGACCCGCCGCGACGGCGGCCTCCGCCGGCAGCCCGCCACGGGCTACGGCGGGTCGTCCGCGTAGAGCCGGGCCAGCCGCCGGGCCGCCGAGGCGAGCCGGGCCCGCAACGGCGCCGGCTCCAACACCTCGACCTCCGGGCCGAGGCTGAGCAGTTGGCCGTACGCGACGTCGGGGGACTCGACGGGCAGCCGGGTGACCACCCAGCCCTGCTCGTCGGGCTCCCCGGCGTTCGCCTCGGCCTCCCGTACGGCCGGCGCCTCGGTGACGTACCGCAGGGCGTACCGGCCGGCGGGGCTGAGCCGGATCGTGATCTCGTCGCGCAGCATCTGCCGGACGAACCGTTCCGCCTGGCCGGCCCAGTAGGCGGCCAGCTCGAACGAGTCGTCCCGGCTGAACGTCTCCGTGCCGACGGTCACCTCGGTCATCCGGTCCACCCGGTAGGTGCGGTGCCCCGTGCCGACCCGGGCCACCAGATACCACGCCCCGCCCTTGCACACCAGCCCGTACGGCTCGACGCCGCGGGTCACCTCCCGGTCGCCCCGGCGGTAGCGGAACTCGACCGTCCGGTCCTGCCACACCGCCTCGGCCAGCTCGCTGAGCCAGGCCGGCGGTTCCGCCTCCCGGAACCAGCCCGGCACGTCGAGATGAAACCGCCGCTGGACCCGGGTCGAGGCGTCCCGCAGCCCGCTGGGCAGCGCGGCGAGCACCTTCAACTGGGCGGTGGCCACCACGTCGGCGAGCCCCATCTCGCCGACCGGGCCGGGCAGCCCGGAGAGGAAGAGCGCGTCGGCCTCGGTCCGGCTCAGCCCGGTCAACCGGGTCCGGTAGCCGCCGAGCAGCCGGTAGCCGCCGGCCCGACCCCGGTCGGCGTAGATCGGGATGCCGGCGGCGCCGAGGGCCAGTACGTCCCGGTAGATCGTCCGTTCCGAGACCTCCAGCTCGCGGGCGAGTTCGGCGCCGGTCATCGACTCGCGGTTCTGCAGGAGCAGGAGCAGGGAGATGAGCCGGGCGGCGCGCATGCGTCCCATCCTGCCCGGCCGCGCCGACGCCGTTCCGCCCGGCGGCGGCGTCGCCGTCTCCGCGTGGGCGGCACCGCGCCGCCGTGCCGGCGTGCCGAACGGCCGATAGGCTCTCGGGTCGTGCAGACCCCCACCCCCACCGAGCCGCGCCCGCGCCGGCTCGGCTCGTTCCTCTCCGCGTTCGGTGCCGGCGTCGGGCTGCTGTTCCGGGGGCTCGCGGTCTACGGTCGCAGCCCGGGGCTGGTGCTGCTCGGCATCGTGCCCGCGGTCATCTCCGGGGCGCTCTACCTGGCCGGCCTCGGCACGCTGATCTACTTCTCCGATGAGCTCGCCGCGCTGATCACCCCGTTCGCCGACGACTGGTCGGACGGGCCACGCCAGATCCTCCGGGTCGTCGCCGGGCTCGCCCTGCTCGGCCTGGGCGGCCTGCTCGGGGTGCTCACCTTCACCGCGATCACCCTGGTGATCGGCGACCCGTTCTACGAGAAGATCTCCGAACGGGTGGAGGAGCGCTACGGCGGGGTGCCGGGCGAGGTCGAGCTGCCGTTCTGGCGCTCGCTGCGGCGCAGCATCGCCGACGCGGCACGGCTGCTCGGCCGGTCGGTGCTCTTCGGCGTACCGCTCTTCGTCGCCGGGTTCGTGCCGATCGTCGGGCAGTTCGTCGTACCGGTGGTCGCCGCGATGGTCGGCGGCTGGTTCCTGGCGATGGGCATGGTCGGGGTGCCGTTCCAGCGGCGCGGTCTCCGGCTGCCGGACCGGCAGCGGGCGCTGCGGGCGAACCGGCCGCTGACCCTGGGCTTCGGGGTGGCGGTCTTCCTCTGCTTCCTGATCCCGCTCGGCGCGGTGCTGCTCACCCCGGCCGCCGTCGCCGGAGCCACCCTGCTGGCCCGCCGATCGCTCGGCGAGTCGATCGACCACCGCGACCGCGACCGGGCCGCCGTGACCGCCCCCGCAGCGGGCTGACTCGAGCTATCGGACCGGTCAGGCGGAGGCGCGCAGCACGAGTTCGGTGGGGAGCAGGACGGTCGGCTCGATCCGCTCACCGGCGGCGAGCCGGAGCAGTTGCCGGGTCATCGTCCGGCCGAGATCCTGGATCGGCTGCCGTACGGTGCTCAGCGGCGGGTCGGTGTAGCCGGCCAGTTCGATGTCGTCGAACCCGATCACCGCCACGTCCTCCGGCACCCGGCGACCCGCCTCGCG
Source organism: Plantactinospora sp. BB1 (assembly GCF_003030385.1). Classification (NCBI taxonomy): domain Bacteria; kingdom Bacillati; phylum Actinomycetota; class Actinomycetes; order Micromonosporales; family Micromonosporaceae; genus Plantactinospora; species Plantactinospora sp. BB1. The sequence goes on from NZ_CP028159.1 coordinate 2,005,798, forward strand.
CAGCGTACGGAGTGCGCCGTGCGCCATCAGGTCGGAGGCGACGAAGATCGCGTCGAGGTCGGGGTCCCGGGCCAGGAGCTGCCGCATCGCGACCGCCCCGGACTCCCGGGTGAAGTCGCCGAACGCCTCGACCGGCCGGCGTCCGGCGTCCCGGAGTTCGGCGCGGTAGCCGGCGAGCCGGTCGATCCCGGCCACCATGTCCTGCGGGCCGGCGATGGTGGCGATCCGCCGCCGGCCGGAGTCGAGCAGGTGCCGGACCGCGCCGCGTACCCCGGCGACGTGGTCGACATCGACGTACGGCACCGGGACGGGGGCCTGGCCGAGCGGGCGCCCACTGCACACCACCGGCAGTCCCGCCTGGGCGAGCGCCCCGGGCAGCGGGTCGGCGCCGTGCAGGGAGGCGAAGAGTACGCCGTCCACGTGCCCGCCCATCGCGTAGCGCTCGACCCGCTCGTGGCTGGCCGCCGACTCGGCCAGGGTCAGCACGAGCTGCTTGCCGGCGGCCTCCAGCTCGCGGCTGACCCCGAGGATGATCCCGGGGAAGACCTGGTCGTCGGAGAAGACCCGGGTGGACGCCTCCGGCAGGATCAGCGCCACCGAGTCGGTCTGCTGGGTCACCAGGCTGCGCGCCGCGAGGTTGGGGACGTAGCCCAGCTCCCGCACCGCCCGCCGGACCGCCTGTTGGATCGGCTCGGCGACCGTGGTCGAGCCGTTCACCACCCGGGACACGGTGGCCCGGGACACTCCGGCCCGTTGAGCCACCGCCTCCAGCGTGGGCCGCGCGCGGGTCACCGCCATCTCCGCTCCTCAGCTCAGCCGCCGGGGAAATGGTTCCACGCGCGCCTGAAGGTCAACAACCCCGTCGGCGGGGTGCCGGGCCGGTGCCGGTCAGCCGACGCGCAGCCCCTGGAGCAGTCCCGCGTCGCCGGCCACGTCGAGGGCGTCGAAGCCGAGCCGTCCCCAGAGGGCGAGCAGCAGGTCACTGGCGGTACCCGAGATCTGCGCCCGGGCGTGGTGGTCGTCGCTGTCCAGGATCGTGTCGGTGTCCAGCAGGGCGACGCCGGCACCGCGCAGCCGCAGGTACCACTCCTGCCCGGCATCGGTCGCGACCAGGTGGACCACCCCGTGGAAGGGTTGCTCGGTCGCCCGCCTGGCGGCCGGCAGGTGGGTGTCGAGCACCTCGCCGACCCCGTCCGCCGCGAGCTTGGCCTCGATCGGCTCCCCGGCGGCGACCGCCATCTGCGCGTCCCAGCGGTGCACCGCGGTCTCCAGCGGCATCCGCCGGTGCCAGAACCCGGCCTTCTTCGGCTGCGGCGCGTAGTTCCAGGCCGGCGCCTCCGGGTCGACCCGGTCGAGCACGGCCATGAGCTGGTCGAACTCCTGCCGCCACCACTCCACCGCCGCCGCTCCGGTCGGCAGGCCGTCCGGGACGGTGAGCGGGTCGGCCCGCTCGGTGCTGCCCCGGTTGAGGATGCCCCGGGCCCGGGCGTAGACCGACCCGAGATGGTGCACCAGGTCGGTCATGGTCCACTCGGGACAGGACGGCACCCGGATGTCGAGCGGCGCCTCGGCGACCGTGGCGCCGAAGGTCGGCCCCTCGGCGCGGAGCGCACCGATCCAGAAGTCCTTGGTGCCGTGCAGTCTGGTCATGACGATCCTCCCGTGCCACCGGGCCGCCACCGGCCGGGCTCTCTCTCAGCCTAGGGTGAATGCTGTGCCAGACGTTAACGCCCGCCCGATAACCGCCGCCGACGCCGCCGATCCCGCACGATTGGCCGGTTATACGACCCTGCGGCTCGGCGGTGCGCCCCGGCGACTGGTCACCGCGACCCGAACGGATGAAATCCCGGCGAAACTGCGCGAGGCCGAGTTGCGGGACGAGCCGGTCCTGGTGCTGGCGGGCGGCAGCAACGTGGTGGTCGCGGACGAGGGCTTCCCCGGCACGGTGCTGCTGGTCCGGTCGCGGGGCTTCGAGGTGGTCGCCGAGGACGAGGCGGCGGTGACCATCCGGGTGGCGGCCGGCGAGCCGTGGGACGACCTGGTGGCGGCGACCGTCGAGGCCGGCTGGTCGGGGGTGGAGTGCCTCTCCGGCATCCCCGGGTCGGCCGGCGCCACCCCGATCCAGAACGTCGGGGCGTACGGGCAGGAGGTGGCGGAGACGGTCACCGGGGTCGAGGCGTACGACCGGCTGACCGGCGAGGTGACCCGGATGAGCGCGGCCGAGTGTGCCTTCGGCTACCGGTCCAGCGTCTTCAAGTACAACGACCGGTGGACGGTGCTCACCGTCGACTTCCGGCTGCTCCGCTCGACGCTCTCCGCCCCGGTGCGCTATGCCGAGCTGGCCCGGGCGCTCGGGGTGGAGGTCGGTGACCGGGTGCCGCTGGCCGACGCCCGGGCGGCCGTACGCGCGCTGCGCGCCGGCAAGGGCATGGTGCTGGACCCGACCGACCCGGACACCCGCTCGGTCGGGTCGTTCTTCACCAACCCGGTACTGGACGCCGAGGCGTACCAGGCGCTGCGGGAGCGGGCCGCCGGGCTCGGCGAGCCGCCCTCCTGGCCCGGTGCGGGCGGCACGGTGAAGGTCAGCGCCGCCTGGTTGATCGACAAGTCCGGCTATCCGAAGGGTTACCAGGGGCCGGGCGGGGTGGCCATCTCCTCGAAGCACACCCTGGCGCTGACCAACCGGGACGGCGGCTCGACCGACGCCCTGCTGGCGCTGGCCCGGGAGATCCGCGACGGGGTGCACGACCGGTTCGGTGCCACCCTGCACCCGGAGCCGGTACTGGTGAACTGCGCCCTCTGAGGCCCGCGCCGGACCCGTCGTCCCAGGCGCCGGAGACCGGCGCGCCCCGGTTCCTTGCGGCGCAAGGTACCATGCCCCGCATGGTTACCGTCCACGCCGGTCGTCGCTAGATGGCGGCGGCCAGACCCGAGGCGCTGCCCGGCCAACTCCGCCGCGGCACGTTGGAATACTGCGTGCTCGCGCTGCTCCGCCCCGGCGAGCGCTACGCCCTCGACCTCGTCCGCGAACTGGGCGCGGTCGACGGCATGGTGACCAGCGAGGGCACCATCTATCCGCTGCTGTCGCGGCTGCGCCGGGACGGTCTGGTGGAGACCGCCTGGCAGGAGTCGCCCAGCGGGCCGCCCCGCCGCTACTACCGGCTCACCGCCACCGGGCGGGACCGGCTCGACCAGTTCGTCGGTGAGTGGATCCGGTTCCGCGACGCGGTGGATTCCCTCGTCGTCCCGAAGGAGACCGCATGAGCCCGAGCACCCCCGACGCGCTCGTCCGAGGCTATCTGCGCCGGTTGCGCGCCGAGCTGGCACCGCTGCCCGCCGACCGCCGGCAGGAGGTGCTCGACCAGATCGCCGAGCACATCGCCGTACGCCGGGCGGAGCCGGACGGGCAGAGCCTGGCCGAGGTGCGCGCGATGCTCGACCGGCTCGGCGATCCGGCGACCCTCGGTGCCGACGCCCGGGAGCGGTTCGGCGTGCCGCCCCGCCGCCGTGGCCCGCTGGAGACGCTGGTGCTGCTCTGCTGCGGGCTCGGCCCGTTCCTGGTGCTGGTCCCCGCCGTCGCCCTGCCGTTCGGGCCGGTCCGGCCGTGGCACGTCGTCCCGGTCGCGGTCGCGGCGCTGCTCTGGCTCTCCCGGTTCTGGCCGGTCCGGGACAAGCTCGCCGCCACCGCGATGCTGCTCGGCTGTGCGGCCGTCTTCGTCCTGCTCGACCTGGCCGGCTTCCGGGACACCGGCCTCGGCTCGCTGGCCCTGCTGCTGGTGGCGCTCTTCGTGCCCTTCGGCGCCGCCACCTGCTATCTGGCGATCCGGACGTCCCGACTCGGCGGGGCCGCCGCGCCGGCCGGACTCGGCACCCGCTAGCCGGGCGGGCACCCGGTGCGGGGCTACCGCGCCGGGTCCGGCCCGAGGTCGCCGGGGGGTGCCACCGCCGACCAGGCCACGGTCACCTCGCCGAGCCGCCACCGCGCCGGCCGGTCGAGTACGGGCCAGCCGGCCGCGCGGACCGCCTCGACCGTACGCCGCCAGCGTTGCCGGGGCCCGAAGGTGGCGTACGGGGCGGCGTCCCGCCAACCCTCCTCCAGCGCCCGGATCAGCCCGTGTACGCCGGTACCCGGCACGTTGTGGTGGATCAGCGCCTTGGGCAGCCGCTCGGCCAACGAGGCCGGACTCTCCAGTGTGGAGAGCCGAGCGGCCAGGGTCAGTGACCGGGGGCCGCTGGCGTCGACGAGCAGCCAGCCGGCCAGCCGGCCCAGCTCGTCACAGGTCCCCTCGACCAGCACACCGCCCGGTTGCAGCGCCCCGGTCATCCTCCGCCAGGCCGGTACGACCTCCGGCTCGGCGTACTGCCGCAGCACGTTGAAGGCCCGGACCAGCACCGGGCGGAGCCCGGCCAGCTCGAAGCCGCCCCGGTCGAAGGCGAGTCCCGGCGGGTCGGCGGCGGGCTCGGCGGCGGCGACGCGTACCGGATCGATCTCCAGCCCGACCACCCGGACGTCCGGCCGGACGGCGGCGGCCAACCGGGCCCGCAGCTCGACCACGGTGACCGGGCTGGCACCGTAGCCGAGGTCCACCACCAGCGGGTCGGCGGCGTCTCGGAGCAGGTCGGCGCAGGTGGCCGCGATCCAGTTGTCCACCCGGCGCAGCCGGTTGGGGTTGGTGGTCCCCCGGGTCACCGCACCGACCGGGCGGGCCGGCGGCGCCGTGCCGCGTCGGCCGGCCGGCGGTCCCGGCCCGGCGGGCCGACCGGCACCGCCCGGGTCACCGTCGGCGGCGTCCGACCGGCGCGGCGGCATCGCTCACCCTCCGCTGGCGGTACCGACCCGGTGCACCTTGTGCTGGGCCGCCTGGGCCAGCGGCCGGACCACCAGCCGGTCCACGTTGACGTGCTGCGGCCGGGTGGCGCACCAGGCGACGCAGTCGGCCACGTCGTCGGCGACCAGCGGCTCGGCGACCCCGGCGTAGACCGCCGCCGCCCGCTCGGCGTCGCCGTCGAACCGGACCAGCCCGAACTCCTCGGTCCGGACCATGCCCGGGTCGATCTCGACGACCCGGATCGGCCGTCCACAGAGTTCCAGCCGCAGCGTCTCGGCGAGCGCCGTCTGGGCGTGCTTCGCCGCCGTGTAACCGCCGCCGCCCTCGTAGACGATCAGGCCGGCGGTGGAGCTGAGCACCACCACGGTCCCGGCGCCCGAGGACTCCAGGGCGGGCAGCAGCGCCTGGGTGACCCGGAGCGTGCCGAGCACGTTGACGTCGTACATCCACTGCCAGTCGGCGACCGAACCCGACTCGACCGGGTCGAGGCTGCGCGCCCCACCGGCGTTGTTCACCAGCAGGGTGACCGGCCCGCCCAGCCTCGCGGCGGCGGCGGCCAGCTCCGCGACCGACTCGTCGGAGGTGACGTCGCAGGGTTGCGCGGTCGCCGTACCGCCGGCCCGGCGGATCTCGTCGACCAGGGTCTCCAGCCGGTCGGCCCGGCGGGCGGCGGCGAGTACGGAGAAACCCTCGGCGGCCAGCCGGCGGGCCGTGGCGGCGCCGATCCCGCTGGACGCTCCGGTGACGATCGCGACAGGGGTCATCGGGACATTCTGGCCCAAGCCGTCCCGATGCCGTGACCTGGGCCCGAATGAGGTCGGTCACCTCCTCGGGCACCCGGACGATTGGCGGTGGCCCGATCGGGAAGATGACACCCATCACGGTGGTTGCTCTGTGAGGTGACCCGGTCGTGCGGGACGGCGCAACACGTTGACAGAAGGAGCGGACGTGGCGGAACTGCACACCGGCGTAGCCCGGCAACGAGGCATCCAGCCGTGGCCGACGCCACGACGCATCGCGACCCTCTCCGTGCACACCTCACCGCTGCACCAACCCGGCACCGGCGACGCCGGCGGGATGAACGTCTACATCGTCGAGGTCTCCCGGCGGCTGGCCGAGGCCGGCGTCGAGGTCGAGATCTTCACCCGGGCCACCTCCAGCGACCTGCCGCCGGTGGTCGAGATGGCCCCGGGCGTGACCGTCCGGCACGTCACCTCCGGCCCGTTCGAGGGGCTGGCCAAGGAGGAACTGCCCGGCCAGCTCTGCGCCTTCACCGCCGGGGTGCTGCGGGCCGAGGCGGCCCGGCCACCCGGCTACTACGACCTGATCCACTCGCACTACTGGCTCTCCGGCCAGGTGGGCTGGCTGGCCAAGGAGCGCTGGGGGGTACCGCTGGTGCACACCGCGCACACCCTGGCCAAGGTGAAGAACGCCCGGCTCGCCGAGGGGGACCGGCCCGAGCCGAAGGCGCGGGTGATCGGCGAGGAGCAGGTGGTGGCCGAGGCCGACCGGCTGGTCGCGAACACCACGGTCGAGGCCCGGGACCTGATCTCCCGGTACGACGCCGACCCGGACCGGGTCGAGGTGGTCCGCCCCGGCGTCGACCTGGACCGGTTCACCCCGTCCCCGGCCGGCCGGGAGGAGGCGGCCCGGCTCGCCGCGCGGCGCCGGCTGGGGCTGCCCGAGCGGGGCACCATCGTCGCCTTCGTCGGCCGGATCCAGCCGCTGAAGGCGCCGGACGTGCTGTTGCACGCCCTCGCCGAGCTGCGCGGCTCGCAACCCGGGACCGCCGGGACGGTCACCGTGGTGATCGCGGGCGGACCGAGCGGCAGCGGCCTGGACCAGCCGACCTCGCTGATCGAACTCGCCGCCCGGCTCGGCGTCGGCGACGCGGTGCGGTTCCTGCCGCCGCAGACCGGCGACGACCTGCCGGCGCTCTACCGGGCCGCCGACCTGGTGGCGGTGCCGTCGCACAACGAGTCGTTCGGCCTGGTCGCCCTGGAGGCACAGGCCTGCGGTACCCCGGTGGTCGCCGCCGCGGTGGGTGGCCTGGTCACCGCCGTCCGGGACGGCAGCAGCGGGGTACTCGTCGACGGGCACGACCCGCGCGACTGGGCCCGGGTGCTCGGCGGGCTGCTGGCCGCGCCACGGCGTCGGGCCGAGCTGTCCCGGGGGGCGGTCGAGCACGCCCGCGCCTTCTCCTGGGCTCGTACCGCCGGGGGGCTGCTCGGGGTCTACCGTGAGGCGGTGGCGGAGTACCGTGACCGGCTCGCCTCGGAGCTGGCGGACGGTACCGCGGCGCTCCCGCTGGCGACCTGCTGAACGCGCGTGCCGCGAGCCGGACGGGAAGGGGCGGAGATGCAGTCTCGGGCGGAGATCGGTCGGCTGATCGAGGCGGTCTGTGCCGACCGGGAGCTGACCTGCGAGTCGACCGGGGAATTCTCCTACGCGGTCACCCTGCCGGGCACGCACAAGCTCAAGACGGTCTGCAACCTGATCGTCGGGGAGCACTCGCTGCGGATCGAGGCGTTCGTGATGCGCCAGCCGGACGAGCGGCGCGAGGAACTCTTCACCTGGCTGTTGCAGCGCAACGCCCGGATGTACGGGGTGGCGTTCTCCGTCGACGCGGTCGGTGACGTCTACCTGACCGGCCGGGTCGGCCTGGCCGGGGTGACCGAGGAGGAGTTGGACCGGCTCTTCGGCTCCGTGCTGACGTACGCGGACGAGTCGTTCGACACGATGCTGGAGATCGGCTTCGGTTCGGCGATCCGCCGGGAGTGGGAGTGGCGGGTCAGCCGGGGTGAGTCGTTGGCGAACCTGCGAGCGTTCGCGCACCTCTTCGAGCGTTCGGCGACGGAAAACTCGGGTTTGGACCGCCCCTGACGGGTATGCCCCGGCGGCGGCACCAGGATGTGGCGATGGCCGCGCCGCCTGCCGAGACAGACTGTCAGAGGGAGCGTGAGGATCTCATGGCTCAGCGGAACAGTTCCGGTCGCGGCGCAACCGCGACCGCGACCAAGCGCCGATCCAGCAGCAGCAGCCGATCCAGCAGTACGGGCGACATCAACGAGCAGAAGATCAGCTCGATGAAGGCCGACGACATCCGGGGACAGCTCAAGAAACGCGGCATTTCAGGCATATCCGCGCTACGCAAGATGGACCTGGTGAAGAGCCTGGTCCGGACGCTGAAAGCCGAGAGCCGGGGCGGGACGACCGGCCGGAAGGCCACGGCGGCGCCGGCCAAGCGGGCGACCGCGAAGAAGGCGCCGGCCAAGCGGACCGCCGCGAAGAAGGCGCCGTCCCGCACGGTCGCGGCGAAGAAGGCCCCGGCCCGGAAGACCACCACCGCCCGGGCGACCGCCAAGAAGGCGCCGGCCCGGAAGACCACGGCGAAGAGGGCGCCAGCCAAGCGGGCGACCGCGAAGAAGGCACCGGCCAAGCGGGCCACCGCGAAGAAGGCACCGGCCCGCAAGACGGTGGCCGCCGCCCAGAAGGCCCCGGCCCGCAAGGCCGTGACCTCCGCCCGGACGACGAGCGGCGCCAAGCGGACCACGGCCGCGCCGGCCGGCAAGGCGACCGGCGCCCGCGCCACCGGCCCGGGCAAGGCGACCGGTCCGGGCAAGGCGACCGGCGCCCGGAAGGGTACGACCGCCGGGAAGAGCACCACGGCCGCGCGCAAGACGACCGGAGCCCGGAAGTCGACCGCCGCGCCGGCCGGCAAGGCGGGCGGGGCCCGGAAGGCCAGCTCCAACGGCGGCGGGCAGTCGAAGTCGCTGAAGTACGCACAGCCGATCTCCTCCCCGCAGGACATTCCCGAGCGTCCGGGGCGGAGCCTGGTGACCCGGGACCACGACGTGATCCGGCGCTGGGCGGAGGGCCGAAACGCCCAACCGGCCACGATCGAGGGCACCGAACGCGAGGGCCGGCTCGGCGTACTGACGTTTGACTTCCCCGGTTGGCGGGAAGGCGGACGACTGAAGCCGGTTAGTTGGGACGACTGGTTCCACACGTTCGACCTACGCCAACTGAATTTCATTTACCAGGAGCAGCTCTCCGACGGGCGGCAGAGCAACTTCTTCCGTACCGAATCGCCGATGCGCGAGGACGGCTGACATTCCCGGCAGGTGGCCGGGAATGTCTCGGACCGCCTGGAGTGTTGCACCACAAGGCGCCGGAATATCGATCGTCCTTGGATGTGATGGGCGAGACAGAGGCACCGGCTTGTGCCGGTCATCCGGCGACAACTAACGTTATTGCACGCGCCACGCTCGGAAGCGTTCGGGGGAACGACAGATCGCGCAGATCTGTGCACCGGGCACTGGCGCTGGGGGACGGGTGGTAGGTGAAGCCGTTGGGGGACGGCGCACGCCACCTGTAACCGGCGGTGCGTGCGGGCGACGTTTACGGGGGTGAACGTCGCCCGCCGCCGCCGGTCCATCCCGCCCGGCGCAGGTGGTGGTCGCGGTCGTCAGGTAGTCGCGGCGGTGCCGACCGAGAAGACCTCTCCGTTGGCCGGAACGCCGATTTCCCGCCACGTGAATGGAATTCCCCGGGCGACGTTCAGATCCGGATTGTCCATCAACTGGAAGTGGACATGCGGTTCGGTCGAGTTGCCGGAATTCCCGCACTCCGCCACCGGCTGGCCGGTTCGTACCCGGTCGCCCGGGCGGACGAGCAGCGAACCCCGCCGCAGGTGCGCGTACGCGGCGTACCGGCCGTCGCCGAGGTCCAGGATCAGGTGGTTGCCGAGAAGCTGGCCGGGGCCGGCGATCTCCCGGAACAGCCCCTCGAAGACGAGGTAGAGCAGGGCCGGGTACGAGTTGCGGCTGAGATGGTCCCGGTTGCGGTCGACGGCACGCAGCACGGTGCCGTCGGCGACCGCCAGCAGCGGTGCGCCGAAACCGGGGAAGTCCCGGTTGCGCCGGACCGGCGGCCACCAGCCGAAGCGCGGACGTGGCCGGTCCGCCGGCTCCGCGACCAGGTCGATCGCGTACGCCTGCCCGTAGGCGCGCACCCCGTGGCTCGGTACCTTGCTGGCCGGGCTGTTCAGCGCCGTCCAGCGCCCCACCACCGGTGGGTCGACCTCGACCGGCGAGTCGGACACCCGCGCCTGCGCCCTGGCGAGCATCCGCCCCATCACCACCCGCAGCGCGATGGCGAGCGCGATCGCCAGCCAGCCCCACAGTGAGGTGAAGTCGAGGAAGAAGCCGGCGACCAGGATCACCAGGAACGCCAGCCAGCAGCAGCGGTGCAGGATCATCAGTGCCTTGAACATGCGGGTCTCCTCTCAAGCGTCGACGGGTCGCGCCGGGATGTCAGGTGCGGGCGATCGCGATCGCCACCAGCAGTGGCACGACGCGTCCGGGTGGCACCTCGTAACGCCCCCGACCCGGGCTCTGCAACCAACCCGCCGCGGCCAGTTGCCGCAGGTGGTGGTAGGCCTGTCCGGTGGTGCCGAGGCCGTCGAGCGCGGTGAGTTCGGCGACCGTACGCCGGCCGCCCAGGATCTCGCGGAGCAGGCGCAGCCGGACCGGGTGGCCGAGCGCGGCGAAGGACTCCGCCAGGTCGGTCCAGTCGCCCGCCTCGCCGTCGAGCAGTGCCTCGGTCGGCAGGCCGTACTGCCAGTCGTAGCGCTCGTGGCTGGGTAGCCGGACCGAGCCGGTGTAGAGCACCCCACCCTGCTCGGCGCGGGGCGCGGAGAGTCGCGTCTTCAGCCCGTCCAGGGCCCAGAAGTCGCCCTCGCCCGGCGGCGGTGGCTCCGGCCGGGGCGCCGGGGCGTCCGGCCGGTCCTCCAGGGCGGCCAGCCGTCGTTCCAGTTCGGCGACCCGTTCCTCCAGCGTCATGACTTCGAGTTTACGTAATTACGTAACTCTGCGCCAGTCGTCTCCGGCCGTTGGGTGTCGTCGAATTTCCGACTCAGGCCCGGGCGGTGGCCGAGCGCCGGCCCGAGCCCGGCTCGTCGGCCGCCGCGCCGCCCGCCGCCGCCGCTGTGCCTGCCGCCTCCGGGCTCGCCGCCTCCGGCTGCGCGCCGGTCGCGCCCGCAGCCGGTCCCGTCGTGCCGACCTCGGCCGTACGCAGTGCCGTGACCCGCCGTTCCCGGGCCGGCCCGGAGAGCAGGTGGGCGACCGCCACCACCCCGCCGAGCACCGCGCAGCCCAGCCAGAGCGCCGAGTTGCCGAACTGCTCCCGCACGAAGCCACCGGCGACCGGGGCGGCGAACGTCGCCACCGACCAGGAGAGCGAGAAGAGTCCCTGGTAACGACCGCGCAGCGCCGCCGGGGACAACTCGGCGATCAGGGTGGAGTTGGAGGGCGAGTTGAGCATCTCGCCGAGGGTCCAGATCAGCACGGTCAGCACGTAGAACCAGGCCGCGTCCGCGAACGCGGTCAGTCCGAAGCCGAGCCCGGTGATCAGGGCGGCCAGGGCGAGTACCCGGGACCGGCCCCGTCCCCGGATCAGTCGCGGTACGAAGAGCTGCCCGGCCACGATCAGCACCCCGTTGACCGCGATCACCGACCCGTACGTCGACGGAGACAGCCCGTCCTGGCCCATCGCGATCGGCAGCATCGAGATGTGCTGCATGAAGACCAGCGCCAGCAGGATGTTCAGCCCCACGAAACCGAAGAAGACCCGGTCGCGCAGTGCGCTGCCCAGCCCGCCCCGGTGCGGTGCGACCAGTCCGGCCGCGTCGAGGCGGACCCGTCGGGTCTCGCGTACCCGCAGGAAGATGATCAGTGCGGTGGTGACCGTGGTGACCGCGTCGACCACGAAGAGCAGCAGGTAGCTCGCCTCGGCGGCCAGCCCGGCCAGGATCGCGGCGGAGGCGAAGCCGAGGTTGATCGCCCAGTAGTTCAGGGTGAAGGCGCGCAGCCGGTCCCGTTCCGGTACGACGTCGACCATCATCGCGCCGAAGGCCGGCCGGGCCGCCTCGGCGAACATCCCGAGCAGCAGCGCGCCGAGCGCGACCAGCCACAGCTCCCGGGCGAAGCCGAGCGCCAGCATCATCGCCGCCGCGCCCAGGTGCGCGGTGAGCAGCGTCGGCCGCCGGCCCCACCGGTCGGCGAGGATCCCGCCGGTGAGGGTGCCGACCGCGCCGCCGGCACCCCAGAGCCCGAGCACGATCCCGGCCTGGAACTCGGAGAAGCCCCGCTCGGTGGTGAGGTAGATGGCGAGGAAGACGAGGACGAAGGAGCCGAGCCGGTTGATCAGCGTGCCGGCCCAGAGGTACCAGAAGGTTCGGGGTAGCCCGCCGGTGGTGTCCTGGAACCACTTCCCGACCGTCCGCATCCGCCGCCCCCGTGTTTGTAATGACCGCTCATTGTCAAACGCCTTACGAAGCTAGTGCGGCGGGTCCGACCTGGTCATCCCGTTTTCCACGTGTCGGTCGTCACCCCGGGTCGCCGCATGCCTGCCCGACGGGTCCGGCAGGATGAGTTTCATGACTGCGAGCACGAGTGATCGGCCGGAGGGAGCCGCGGTGGCGGGCGAGGGCGCCGCGGTGGGCACGTTGGTGCTGCTCCGGCACGGCGAAAGCGACTGGAACGCCAAGAACCTCTTCACCGGCTGGGTCGACGTGGACCTCACGGCCAAGGGTGAGAGCGAGGCCCGGCGCGGCGGCGAGCTGCTGCGCCAGCACAACCTGCTGCCCGACGTGCTGCACACCAGCGTGCTCCGCCGGGCGATCCGCACCGCCGAGCTGGCGCTGAACGCCGCCGACCGGCACTGGATCGCGGTACGCCGCTCGTGGCGGCTCAACGAGCGGCACTACGGCGCCCTCCAGGGCAAGGACAAGAAGCAGACCCTGGCCGAGTACGGCGAGGAGCAGTTCATGCTCTGGCGTCGGTCGTACGACACCCCACCGCCGCCGATCGCCGACGGCGACGAGTGGTCCCAGGCCGGCGACCCGCGCTACGCCCTGCTGCCGCCGGAGCTGATGCCGAAGACGGAGTGCCTGAAGGACGTCGTCGACCGGATGCTGCCGTACTGGTTCGACTCGATCGTGCCGGACATCCTGGCCGGCCGTACGGTGCTGGTCGCCGCGCACGGCAACTCGCTGCGGGCGCTGGTCAAGCACCTGGACGGCGTCTCCGACGAGGCGATCGCCAAGCTCAACATCCCGACCGGGATCCCGCTGCGCTACGACCTCGACCGGTCGATGCGCCCGCTGGTGACCGGCGGGGCGTACCTCGACCCCGAGGCCGCCAGGGAGGCCGCCGCGGCGGTCGCCAACCAGGGCCGCTGAGGTGTCGGGAGGAACCCCTTCTCATCCGAGAACGATGAGAAGGGGCCCCTCCCTCACACCTGGGTTTCGCCGGTGACCAGGTAGACGACCCGGCGGCCGGCGTTCACCGCGTGGTCGGCGTACCGCTCGTAGAAGCGGCCGAGCAGGGTGGCGTCGATCGCGGTCTCCACCCCGTACGGCCAGTCGTCGGCGAGCAGCACCGCGAAGAGTTGCCGGTGCAGCTCGTCCATGGCGTCGTCGTCGGAGTCCAGTTCGGCGGCGAGGGTGGCGTCGGGCTTGGAGAGTACGTTCGCGATCTTGTCGGCGATCCGGTCCGCCACCCCGGCCATCTCGGTGAAGACCGGCCGCAGCTCGGCGGGTACGGCGGGGGACGGGTGCCGGCGTACGGCCGTCTTGGCCACGTGGTCGGCGAGGTCCCCCATCCGCTCCAGGTCGGCGGCGACGTGCAGGGCGGTGACCAGGGCCCGCAGGTCGGAGGCGACCGGCGCCTGCCGGGCCAGCAGGTCGCAGACCCGCTCCTCGACCTGCCGGTAGAGGGCGTCGATCTCCGCGTCCCGCTCGATCACGCCCTCGGCGGCCGTCCGGTCGGCGGTGAGCAGTGCTCGGGTGGCCTGCCGCATGGCGACCCGGATCGCCTCGGCCATGTCGACCAGCAACTGGCTCACGATGTTCAGGTCGATCCGGAATTCGTCGCGCATGATCACGTCCTGCTGGGAGGTGGCGGTTTCGCCGGCCGTGGCGGGTTCGCGCCCGGACGGTGGGGTGTCGGTCCGGACAACGGTAGGGGGATCCGGCGGCGCCGGGGTGAACAACGGTGAACGGCACCGGACCGGCGGGTGAACATTCTCGGATGGCCGCGTGATTCGCCCGATTTTGCCTGGTCGACAGGTTAACGATGACCCTACGATCGCCGCGTGGAATGGGGGGTGGTCGCGGGCGTGCTCGTCGGGCTCGGCCTCGGCCTGTCCCTCGGTCCGCTCCGCCACCGGGTCGCCAGATGGCTCCCGGCCGGGCGCATCGTGACCGGGCGAGCCGGGACACGCAGCAACAGGAGGCCGGCGATAGGCACTGACGAGCAGGCCGGCGGGCTGTCGGGACTCGGCCGTAAGAGCCTGGACTCGCTCCGGGTCGGGGTGGTCGTCCTCGACGCACACGACGTACCGGTCCTGGTGAACCCGGCCGCCCGGGCGATGGGACTGCTCCGGGTCGGCAGTTCCCCGGGCACCGTCGCCGCGCACCCGATCATCCGTACCCTGGCCGGCCAGGTGCGGCGCACCGGAGTGCGCCGCGAGGTCGAGCTCGACCTGCCCCGGGGCCGCGAGGGCGGGATGTCCGACCCGCTCGGCGTGCACCTGCGGGCGATGGGGCTCGGCTCCGGTTACATCGCGGTCGAGGCGGCCGACGTGACCGAGGCGCACCGGGTCGCCCGGGTCCGCCGGGACTTCGTGGCCAACGTCAGCCACGAGCTGAAGACCCCGATCGGCGCGTTGCAGCTGCTCGCCGAGGCGCTGCTGGACGCCACCGACCAGAGCACCGGAAACGGGACGCTGGACCCGGGCGAGGACATGGCGGCGGCCCGCCGGTTCGCCGAGCGGATCCAGCACGAGTCCACCCGGCTCGGCAAGCTCGTCAACGAACTGCTCGAACTCACCCGGTTGCAGGGCGCGGAGCCGCTGCCCGCGCCGGAACCGGTCGCGCTGGACTGGGTCACCGCCGAGGTGGTCGACCGGACCCGGACCGCCGCCACCGCCCGGCAGATCACCGTCGTGGTCGAGGGCGAACGGGACCTCACCGTCTACGGCAGCGACAGCCAGATCGCCACCGCGGTCAGCAACCTGGTGGAGAACGCGATCGCGTACTCGGCGGAGCGGACCGAGGTGACGGTGGCGCTGCGGAGTACCGGTGAACACATCGAGATCGCCGTCACCGACCAGGGCATCGGGATCGCCCCGGACGACGTGGGACGGATCTTCGAGCGGTTCTACCGGGCGGACCAGGCCCGGTCCCGGCAGACCGGCGGCACCGGCCTCGGCCTCGCGATCGTCAAGCACATCGCCACCAACCATGGCGGCCGGGTCGAGGTGTCGAGCACTCTTGGGGGTGGCTCGACGTTCACCCTCCGGCTTCCCGCGCGTCCGCCGGACGCCTTCCTGCCGCCAGCCCCGTCAGTTGAGATCGAGACCGGTTCGTTCGGATAGTTCCGAGCCGGACCGACACCAGAGAGGAAAGTCCGTGGCCCGCGTACTCGTGGTCGAGGATGAGGAGTCGTTTTCCGACGCCCTCTCCTACCTGCTGCGCAAGGAAGGATTCGAGGTCTCGGCCGCGGCGACCGGTACGGCGGCGCTGACCGAGTTCGACCGTACCGGCGCGGACATCGTGCTGCTCGACCTGATGCTGCCCGAGATGTCCGGTACCGAGGTGTGCCGGCAGCTCCGCCAGCGCTCCCAGGTACCGATCATCATGGTCACCGCCCGGGACAGCGAGATCGACAAGGTCGTCGGGCTGGAGATCGGCGCCGACGACTACGTGACGAAGCCGTACTCGCCGCGCGAGCTGGTCGCCCGGGTCCGGGCCGTACTGCGGCGACGCGGCAACGAAACCGTCGAACCGGGCACCCCGACGCTGGCCGCCGGCCCGGTCCGGATGGACATCGAGCGGCACGTGGTCACCGTCGACGGCTCCACGGTGCAGCTCCCGCTCAAGGAGTTCGAGCTGCTGGAGCTGCTGCTCCGCAACGCCGGGCGGGTGCTCACCCGGGGGCAGTTGATCGACCGGGTCTGGGGCGCGGACTACGTCGGCGACACCAAGACCCTCGACGTACACGTGAAGCGGCTGCGTTCCAAGGTCGAGCCGGAGCCCTCCGCGCCGCGCTTCATCGTCACCGTCCGGGGCCTCGGCTACAAGTTCGAGCCGTAGGCCGGACCCCTTCACCCCGTCAGCGGGGCGTGCCGCGCGGCCGGCGCTGCGCCGCCGGACGCCGTCCGGCGGCGGCGGCCTTCGGGCTGGCCGGTTCCCGGCCGGGCTCCTCGGCACGGTCGAGCACCGGGTCGGCCCCGGCGGTCGCCGGATGCGTCGCCACCAGCCCGCGCCGCTCGCGCTCGGCGCAGAGTTCGGCCAGCTTCGCGTACGCCGGCTTGCCGATCAGCGCGGTCAGCTCCGGGGAGTACGACAGATACATCGCCTCGGTGCCGACGTGCGCCTCCGGCGACGAGGTGCACCACCAGTCGAGGTCGTGCCCGCCCGCGCCCCAGCCCCGCCGGTCGAACTCGCCCAGCGTGCTGACCAGCACCTTCGTCCCGTCCGGGCGCTTGACCCAGTCCTGGTCCCGGCGTACCGGCAGTTGCCAGCAGACGTCCGGCTTGTATTCCAGCGGGTGTACGCCGTCGCGCAGCGCCTGGGCGTGCAGCGCGCAGCCGCCCCCGCCGGGAAAGTCGGCGTCGTTGAGGAAGACGCACGGCGCCTCCTCACTGCGGGTCGCCGTACGTCGGGCCGGGGTCTCGCCGTCCACCGAGTCCATCTCGGTGTAGTTCTTGAAGCCGCGCCGGTAGTGCTGCCAGGTCTGCGGGGTGAGCCGCTTGACCGCCGACCGGACCCGCTTCTCGTCGTCGGCGTCGGTGAAGAACGCGCCGTGCGAGCAGCAGCCGTCGGCGGCCCGGCCGGCGATGATGCCGTGGCAGGTCTGGCCGAAGACGCAGGTCCAGCGGGAGAGCAGCCAGGTCAGGTCGGCCCGGATCAGGTGCTCGGGGTCGGCCGGGTCGGTGAATTCGAGCCACTCCCGGGGAAAGTCGAGCGGGACCTCCCGGGCGCGCGGGTCGGCGGGGTCGTCCACCAGGATCCGGAGCTGGTCGCGTGCTGCTGCCACCCGGTCAGCCTACGCCCGCTCTCCGCCCGCGACCTGCGTCTAGTGTCTTTGCCATGCGACTCGGCGTGCTTGATGTCGGTTCCAACACCGTGCACCTTCTGGTCGTGGACGCGCACCACGGCGCCCATCCCTGGCCGGCGCACTCCGAGAAGGCGGTGATCCGGCTCGCCGAGCAGATCGGCCGGGACGGTGCGTTGCCGGTGGCCGGCGCCGACGCCCTGGTCGCGGCGGTGAACGAGGCGAAGATGGCGGCGGCCCGGCTGACCGCCGACGACCTGCTGGCCTTCGCGACCTCCGCGGTCCGGGACGCCACCAACGCGCCGGAGGTGCTGGCCCGGGTCCGGACCGAGACCGGGGTACTCCTCCAGGTGCTCTCCGGTGCCGACGAGGCCCGGATGACCTTCCTCGCCGTACGCCGCTGGTTCGGCTGGTCCGCCGGTCGGCTGCTGGTGCTGGACATCGGCGGCGGTTCGCTGGAGGTGGCGGCCGGGATCGACGAGGAGCCCGAGTTCGCCCAGTCGCTGCCGCTCGGCGCCGGCCGGCTCACCCGGGAGTGGCTGGAGGTGGGGCCGGAGAGCAACCACACCCCGTCGTCGGCGGCGGTGGCCAAGCTGGAGGCGTACGTCGAGGAGATGCTCGACGCCGTGGTCGACGACACCGTCGAGGTCGGCTGGGACCGGGTCGCCGCCACCAGCAAGACCTTCCGGACCCTGGCCCGGCTGGCCGGCGCGGCACCGTCGTCGGACGGGCTCTGGGCGCCGCGCAGCCTCTCCCAGACCGGGCTGCGGCAGGTGATCGGCTTCATCCGGCACATCCCGCCGGGCAAGCTCGCCGAACTCGAAGGGGTCAGCGCCCGCCGGGCGCACCAGTTGCTGGCCGGGGCGATCGTGGCCGAGGCGGCGATGCGCCGGCTCGGGGTGGAGAAGCTGGACATCTGCCCGTGGGCGCTCCGGGAGGGTGTGATCCTGCGCCGACTCGATCTGCTGGAGCCGGCGCAGGGGCCACGAGAGCTGGTCTGACCTGGGCTTTCGTCCGCTACTGAGGCTTTGCGCCCGATCCGCGACCGGGTGGGATGTGCCGGATCGGGCTACCCTGAGACCGTGACCACCCGCGTACTGCTGTCCAGTTCCTCGGTCTTCCCGGAGCCGACCGCGGCCGCCTTCGAGATGGCGGCGGCGCTCGGCTACGACGGGGTCGAGGTGATGGTCTGGACCGACGCGGTGAGCCAGGACGCCGGGGCGCTACAGGGCCTGGCCCGGCACTACGGCGTACCGGTGCTCTCGGTGCACTCGCCCTGCCTGCTGGTCACCCAGCGGGTCTGGAGTTCCGACCCGTGGGAGCGGCTGCGCCGCTCGGCGGTGCTGGCCGAGACCCTGGAAGCGCCGACGGTGGTGGTGCACCCGCCGTTCACCTGGCAGCGGGAGTACGCCCGCTCGTTCGTCGACGGCCTCGGCAAGCTCGGCGCCGAGCACCCGGGGATCCGGTTCGCCGTGGAGAACATGTACCCGGTCCGGATGGCCGGCCGGGAGTTCGTGCCGTACATGCCGGGGTGGAATCCGACCGACATCGGCTACCCCGCCTACACCCTGGACCTGTCGCACTGTGCCGCCTCGCACAGCGACGCGCTGGAGATGGCCGACACGATGGGGGCCGGGCTGGCGCACGTACACCTCGGGGACGGCACCGGCGAGGGCCGCGACGAGCACCTGGTGCCCGGCCGGGGCACCCAGCCCTGCGCGGAGCTGCTGACCTCGCTCGCCGGCCGTGGCTTCACCGGCTCGGTCGCGGTGGAGGTCTCCACCCGGCGGGCCCGCAGCCGCGCCGACCGGGAGAGCGACCTGCGGGCGGCGCTGGAGTTCGCCCGCCAGCACCTGGCCGCGCAGACCCCGGTCGACGCCCGCTGAGCGGTTCCGCGAGCGGCCCGGCCCGAACCCGGACCGCGCCGGCCGTCGACTGCTAGTCCCGGCAGTTCCAGTGGACGGGGCGAGCGCCGCCGCTGCCGGCGATCCGGTCACCGCTGTCGTCCAGCGCACTGGCTCCGTAGCGCCAGCCCTCCTCGCCCGGCAGTTTCCGCTGGGTACCGTCCGGATCGCGGAGCAGGACGATGCCGTCCCGGTGCAGCAGCAGCAGTTGTCCCCGGGCGTTGCCCGCACCCGGGATGACCATGCCGCCGTCCACGATGGTGGCGGTGCCCTTCTCCAGGTCCCACAACACCGGCATCGGTGGCCCGGTGCCGAGGGCGGGTACGCCGTTGCTCTTGGCCGCCGTACCGTGCGCCCAGTTGCCCCGGATGCCGCGCACCGAGCCGCGGTCCACGCCCGCCGGCAGCGGCAGCGCGGCGCCCTGGCCGTCGGCGTCCCACCGGTAGGGCGTGGCGGAACCGGACCGGCCGGCATCGAACAGGCCGCCGATCACCACCCCGGAGTCGGAGATGCCGATGGCGTAGGCGCCGGCCTCCGGCGCCGACAGCAGGTCGGCCCGCGGCGAGGTGCTGGTGTCGCGCCAGACGACGGCCCGATCCGGCTTGCCGCCCAGCGAGCCGACGACGTCGCCCCGGGCGTTGATCCCGTGCGCCGTGCCGCTGGTGAAGCCGGGCGGGAGCGGCAGCCAGACCAGCTTGCCGTCCACGTACGCCCACGGGGCGCTCTTCCCGTCCGGGCCGGGACCGTCGCCCACCACCGTGCCGCTGTCATTGACGTCCCTGGCCATCGCGTCGGCCTCGACCGGAATCTGCCGGAGGCGCCCGTCCACCCACCAGGCGGGAAGGTTGGCGATCCCGGGTCGCTGGAAGCTGCCGACCAGGTGCCGCCCGTTCGGGGAACCGGCCAGCACCGCTCCCGAGGTGGCGCCGGACGGCAGCGGCAGCCGTTCGAGGGTGCAGGCGGCGGTCGCCGGGGAGACGCTGGGCGTGGGGGTCCCGGCCGGACCCGGGAGCGGGGCGGTGTCGTCGTCCCAGGGGAGGAACCCGCCCGCCACCAGCACGAGCGCGGCGGCCGGCAGCAGCGCCCCGAGCGCGGTCGCCGTGGTACGCCGTCGTCGGCCGGCCCGGCGCCCGGCGGCCAGCAGCCCGTCCGCGCTGAGCCGCCCCGCCGGAGGGGTGACGGTGGCCAGCCGGGCCCGCAGGTAGCGGGCGTCTTCGTCGTCGAGCTCCGTCACTGGTTACCCGCTTCCTGTAACTGACCCGGGATGCTTGTCGGCCACTGGTCGCGCAGCAGGTCCCGCATGGCGGTGAGGCCCCGGGAGGTCTGGCTCTTGACGGTGCCGGCGGAGCAGTTCAGTACGGCCGCCGTCTCGGCCACCGACATGTCACAGAAGAACCGCAGCACCAGTACGCTGCGCTGGCTGCGGCTCAGCGTGCCGAGCGCGGCCCGTACGGCGTCGGCGTCCTCGCTGCTGCCGGCGGGTTCCGCCGCCAGCTCCGGTACCCGCCAGGCGAGCAGCACCCGGGCCCAGGAGCGGCGGCTCTCGTCGACGTAGCGGCGTACCAGGATGCGGTGCACGTAGCCGTCGAGGTTGTCGACGGTGCGGATTCTCGACCAACGTAGATAGACGGAGACCAGCGTCGACTGGACGATGTCGTCGGCCCGGTTGGCGTCACCGCAGAGCAGGTACGCGGTCCGTCGTAATCGGCCGAGTGACGCCGAGACGTACTCGACGTAGTCCTGGTCCTCTTCCGCCGTCACCCGGGCTCCTCTCCACTGCGTCTACTCGTTATCGGAGTGACACGGCGGATCGGTTGCCGGTCGGCGGAAGAATCTTCGCTGAGCCGGGCCGGGCACGCGGCGTCGGTTGTCGGTACCCCTCGGTACGCTCGGCCGGTGGTGACCGTAGCCGACGTACGGGCCCTGGCCCGGACGCTGCCGCGCAGCAGCGAGCACCTGATCCGCGACCGGGTGAAGTTCCGGGTCGGCGCGATCGTCTACGTCGCCTTCTCCCGGGACGAGACGACGATGGGTTTCGGCTTCCCGAAGGAGGAGCGCGCCGCCCTGGTCGCCGGCGACCCCGCGCTGTTCTTCCTGCCCGGCGAGTCGGATCTGCGCTTCAACTGGGTGTGCTGCCACCTCGCCCGGCTGGACCACGAGCAGATGACCGAGCTGGTCACCGAGGCGTGGCGGATGGTGGTGCCCAAGTTCCTGGCCCGGCAGCGGCTGGGCGGGTGACCGGCTGCCACCGGCGGCAGGAGCTTGTCAGCCGTCCCGCCGGCGGCAGGAGCTTGTCAGCCGTCCCGCTTCGGCGGCAGCACCACCCGGGCGACACCGGGCAGCCGGCAGAGTTCGGTGTCCAGTTCGGAGGTGGCGGCCCGGTTGGCGGCGGCCTGGTCGGCCAGCTCGACCTGGTACAGATCGTTGCCCCGAGGTGGCAGCGTCGGGGTGGCCGCCCCGGCGCGGTCCGGAGCGGCCGTAGCCGTACCGTCGGTGTCGTCCCGGGGCTTCAACCGCACCGCGACCACGTCGGGGAGGGCGCGCAGCTTGGACTCGACCGCCTGCCGCTCGGACTCCGAGATCGTCCTCGACAGGTAGACCCAGATCTCGCGCCAGTCGCCCTGCTTCGGCGCGGGCGACAGGCTTCCCCAGGCGCAGTTGGCCACGGCCGGGGCCGACGGCGGCGGCGTGAGCGCTGACTCGCCCTTGAAATAGACCACGTCGTCGACGCCGGGCAGCGCACGCAGCTCGGCGACGAGCGGACCGGCGACGGCGCGGTCGAAGGCGTCCCGGTCGCGCAGGGTCAGCTTGAAGGACTCGGGGAGCTTGTCGGCGCGTACCCCGTCGAGCAGTTCCGGGTCCTCCGCCAACCGCTCCTTGATGTCCGCGTACGCCTGCTCCCGGCTCTGGAAGGTGACCTCGGCCGCGTCCGGTACGTCGCGCAGTCTCTCCTGCACCGCCTGCTTCTGCTCCGGGGTCACGTCGGCGGTGAGGAACACCGTGATCGGCGGATTGATCCGTTCGACGGGGTCCGGCCGACAGCCGACCAGGCCACTGGTCAGCAGGATCGTCAGCACCAAGGTCGTCACCGCTCTGCGCACGGCCCCGGAGCCTAGCGGAGCGCGGCGACCCGACGCGGCCGGTTTCCGGCGGCGGTCCAACCAGGACCGTCGGGGCCGGCGCTGGTCGGAGGCGTCCGGTAGGGTGCCCCGGGTGCGACGGATGGCGGCGTTGGTGCTGATCGGGATTGTCACGGTGGTGGGCGGCTGCGGGCCAGGTGAGGTGCCCGAGCCGCAGGTGGAACCCGCACACAAGGTGTCGTACTCGATCAGTGCCTCCGGCACGGCCAACGAGAACCTGAAGATCAGCTACGCCGGTCCGGACGGCGCTGGCGTCGAGGCCACCTCGCCGGGGACGGTGCCCTTCTGGAGTACCGAGGTCACCACCAAGCCCGGCGTCGCGCTCCTCTTCGTGCAGGGCAACGCGAACAGCTCCGACCTGTCGTACCAGCTGACCTGCACGATCAAGGTCGACGGCGTCGAGGTGGTCAACGGCAGCGGCCCGTACTCGTGCGCGACCCAGTTCGAGCTGTCGAGGCTGCCGTCGATGCTGGCGGAGAAGTCACCGTCGGCCGGGTCCGGCCCCACCACCCCGGCGGCGGCCCGGCCGTCGGCTCCGGCCACCCCGTCCGGCCCGCCCCAGGTGGCGGGGTGCGGATTCGTCGAGGGTGTGGAGGTGAGCCGGATCGTCAGCGAGCTGGCCGGCGTCTCCAAGCCGGTGCAGAAGGTGAGCGGGAACCGGAACCGCTGCACCTACGTCCTCGACTACGACCTCACCCAGGTGACCATGACCTGGCGGCCCGGCGACAAGGCGGAGCAGGTCTACGGCGCACCGAAGGTCTCCGGCCTCGGCGTCACCGCGTACTGGGCTGACCTGGGCAGCTTCGGAATTCTCGAGGCGCAACTGCCGAAGGGCGCGTTCAACGTGCAGGTCGACGTCACGGGGCTCAACATCGACCTGCGGAAGTTCGCCATCGGCGTGTTCAAGGCCGCCAAGCCGCGACTGCCCAAGTGACGCCCGCGCCGGCCAGCCCGGCGGTCCAGCGGCCGTGAGCTGTCGGACGGCGCACGTCACCACCCGTTGACCCGAGCGTGAGCGGCGCGTCGCGACGCTGGTAATTGCTGGAAAAGAGTGGAACTCGTACTCTGCGAGCGTGGCCGAGTCGGTGGACGCGATCGAGCACCGGATCGACGCCCTGCGCGCCGAGATCCGGCGCGCGGTGGCGACCCGGGACACCAGCCGGACCCGGGCACTCCGGGCCGAGCTGCGGGCCGCCGAACGCGACTGGGAGCAGGCGGTCGCCGACCTCGCCGATCTGGCCGACCTCAGCGCCCCCACCGGGGAGGCGCCGGTGGGGGCGGAACCGGGACCGGCCGGGTCACTGCTGCCGGTACGTGAGCAGGTACACCACGCGCTGACCCTGCTCTCCGTACCGGCCGCGCCGAGACTGATCGCCGAGGTGCACGCGGCGTTC
Organism: Plantactinospora sp. BB1; assembly: GCF_003030385.1. Taxonomy (NCBI): domain Bacteria; kingdom Bacillati; phylum Actinomycetota; class Actinomycetes; order Micromonosporales; family Micromonosporaceae; genus Plantactinospora; species Plantactinospora sp. BB1. The sequence goes on from NZ_CP028159.1 coordinate 2,029,187, forward strand.
TTCGGCCCGTCGGCACCGAGCCTGGCCGCGAACCGCCTCACCCACCTGCGACGGGACGAGAAGCGCTCGTTCGAGACGGCGCCGTACGCCCGGCCGTACCATCTCTGCGCGGCGCTGACCGCAGCCCACCTGGCACCGGCACGCGGCCTGATCGCGGTCTCCACCTGGCCGCTCGAACGGCGGATCGTCGGCCCGCTCAGCCCCCGGGTCGACTTCCTGACCGCGGCGGTCCGGGTCGCCCGGCGCGCCGGCACGATGCCGGACGGCAGCGCCCCGGTGAACAAGCTGCTGTGGCGGTTCGCCACCAACATCCCCGGGGCGACCGGAGCACCGGGAACACTTGATCGCCATGACACAGTGGATCCGCAGACGGTGATCCGGGCGGCCGAGGCCGAACAGGCGGTGCACGCCGAAACCGACCGGGCACAGCGGAAGGCGGCGGCCGACCGGGCCCGCCGACAGCTCGACGACGTGCAACAACTCTTCGGCAGTACGCTGCGGACGCTCCAGAGGAAGACGGCATGACGAGCATCAGCATGGGCACCGGCAGGAGTACCGCCGATCGGCTGGCCGCGATCCGGGGCGGGGTGCAGCCGAAGCGGCACAACGCCCGGACCATCGCCGCGCTGACCCGCAATCCCGGCTGCGCCCGCCGGGCCGTACTCGACACGGCCGGGGTGGACAAGCAGCGGCTGGCGGCGTACATCGACTTTCCGGCCCGGTTCGGGCAGTCCGGCTTCGCCATCGCCCGGGGCAACGCGTTCGAGGCGCAGGTGAAGGCGAGCGGCGCCGCCGAGCTGGTGAGACTGCTCCGGGAACGGCTCGGGCTGCCGATCCCCGAGGTGGCGTACGACGACCTGGAGACGGTGACCGGGCGGGAGAAGGAGAGCCCGGAGGTCCGGTACGCCCGCTCCCGCGCCCTGCTGCTGCGGGCCGCCGCCGGGGAGGAGGACGCCGGCACGCTCTTCGACCACCCGCTGCTCGCCCTGGAGGTGGCCGGTCAGCGGGTCTATCTCGAACCGGACCTGATCGCTTTCCAGCACGAGGGGCGGTTCCACGTCGTGGAGATCAAGTCGTTCGCGGTGGTCGACGGGCAGGCCGACCCGGCCAAGGTGTCGGCGGCGGCGATCCAGGCCGCCGTCTACGTGCTGGCGATGCGGCAGATGCTGGCCGAGGCCGGGCACGACCCGGAGATCGTGGCGCACGACGTGATACTCGTCTGCCCGCGTGACTTCTCCAACTCCCCGACGGCGGTGCTGGTCGACGTACGCCGGCAGTTGGCCGTACTGCGACGGCAGCTCGGCCGGATGACGAGGGTCGACACGATGTTGGCCGCCCTGCCGCCGAACCTCAGCTTCGACCTGGCGCCGGACGCCGACGGGGTGCCGACCCGGGCCCCGGAGGCGCTGGTCGAGGCGTTGCGGACGGTGGAGGCCCGGTACGCCCCGGACTGCCTGTCGGTCTGCGAGCTGGCCTACTTCTGCCGGGCCGAGGCGCGCGGCTGCACCGCCGCGCTCGGTACCTCGGCCCGGGAGGAGCTGGGCGGGATCGAGCGGGTCGAGACCGCGCTCGGGCTGGCGAAGGGCGAGCTGAGCCCGGCCGAGGAGCAGGAGGAGGCGGCGGCGCTGCTCCGCAACGCCGCCCGGCTCCGCGCCGAGGTGCTCGGGACGGCGGGATGATCCTGCTGTCCGGACCCGCCGGGCCGGTGACGGCGGCGGTGGCTGCCGGGACGGTGGCGGTAGCCGGGGCGGTGGCGGTTACCGGGGCGGTGGCGGTAGCCGGGGCGGTGGCGGTTACCGGGGCGGTGGCGGTTACCGGGGCGGTGGCGTGAGCACGCTGACCGCGCTGGCCCGGGCCGAGGCGGTGGCGGCCGGGCACGCCCAGCGGATCACGACGGTACGCCACCTGCACGTCGCGGACCGGCCGCTGGTCTTCATCCCGCTGAGCATGGCCGGCGAGGCGAACGCCCCGCTGGCCGCACTGGTCGGCACCGACCCGGCCGAGCCGAGACTGCTGGTGGTGCCGCAGCCCCGCAACCGGGACCAGCGGTTCGGCTTCGCCGCCGAGCTGGCCGAGGTGCTGCTGCCCTATCTGGACAGCTTCCGGGGCGTCACCGAGGCGGTCGCGGCCAACCGGGGCAGGGAGGTCCGCTACCGGTACGTCGACGCGCCGCAGATGCTGGTGCCCAACTCGGCGGGGATCGGCTTCGTCCGGATGTTCGGGCGGTCGACGCGGTTCCGGCGTACCGACGGGGACTATCCGGTGCACCCGACTGTCCCGCTGCTCGGGCAGTGGCTGACGTTCCTGGCGGACCGGGCCGAGCACCCCGGCTCGGGGATGCTGCTGGCGATGACCGAGGCGCTCGGACTGCACTGGGCGACCGGGCAGTCCGCGCTGGAAGACGCCCATCTGGCGGCGCTGCTCGGCTGGATCGACCCGGCGGATGGGTTGAGCGGGGCGGATGCGGCGGTGATCGCCGAGGACCCGCTGCGCTGGCCGCCGGCCGGGCCGGCCACCGATCCGACCTTCGACAACGAGGTACTGGCGCCGGCGATGGCCGGATACGAGGAGGCGGTGGCGAGCGGCGACGAGGTGCGGCGGGGGCGTGCTCGGGGCGTACTCGAAGAAGCCCTGCGGTCGCAGCTCACGCCGACCTGGGAGCTGATGTGGCGGGGCGTCTCGCTGCTCCGGGAACTGCCGGTCGGGGCGCGGGTTCCCGGGCGTTGGGCCGAGGACCGGGACGTCTTCAGCAACTTCACCCTCTATGTCGACGGGGGCGGTTATCCGCAGCCGCGCCGGGACGGGGCGGTCAACGCGGCCCAACGGCTGCACCGGCTCGAACGGGCGTTGCAGTCGTACGCCGTCCAGCGCGCCTACGACGACCCGCTGGTGATGGCCGACCACCGGCTGACCGGGGAGGCGTTCGTGGGTGAGGTGACGTTGGCGGACGCGAACCGGATCGACGACAGCGGGAGGCGGCGGGTGCTGCGGCCCCGGATCCAGGTGACCACCGGTGATCCGGTGCAGGTGACGGTGGGTGCGGTGCTGCACTCGCCGAGCCGGCCGGGGCAGAAGGCCCGGGTGGTTTTCGTGACGCCGGACCGGTCGACCGGTCGGACGGACGTGGTGTTGGAGCTGTCGGGTGGGTTGGGGCGGTCGCTGAGCCCGGCGCCGGGGAGCGTGCCGGAGGTGGGGGACCGGCTCTGCTACACGACGCTGTCGGACTCGTTCATGCCGCCGGGGGAGTTCCCGAGCCGGGAGGAGACGCCGTGGACGCACGGCGGGCCGCCGAAGGCGTGGGAGGAGCCGGTCGAGCCGACCGTGGACGATGCTCGGGAGGAGTGGTCGTGAGTTCTTCCGGCCTGCTGATGCCCCGTGGTGGTGGGTCTGGACGGTTGGTGTTGCCGCCGGCCGAGGCGGCGCGGCGGGTGGTCGGGGAGGTGCTGACCGACCTGCACAGCGGGGACCACCGTGGGGTGGTGGTCGACTCGCCGCCGGGGGCCGGAAAATCGACCCTGGTGGTGCGGGCGGCGGGGGAGCTGGCCGAGGCGGGCGAGCCGCTGATCGTGATCGCCCAGACGAACGAGCAGGTCGACGACCTGATCGACCGGCTGGCGCAGGCGAAGCCGGAGCTGCCGATCGGGCGGTTGTCGGCGAACGACTACACGGCGACGGACCGGATCAAGAACTATTCGACGGTCCGGGTCGCGGCGAAGGTCGCGGACCTGGGACCGTCGTCCGTGATCATCGGTACGGCCGCCAAGTGGGCGCTGGTCCCGGAGGGGCGCTGGCCGTGGGCGATCGTGGACGAGGCGTACCAGATGCGCTCCGACGCGCTGCTGCGGGTGGCGGGGCGGTTCGACCGGGCGTTGTTCGTGGGTGACCCGGGACAGCTGGATCCGTTCTCGACGGTGGAGACGGAACGCTGGACCGGGCTGACCTGGGACCCGATGCAGTCGGCGGTGGCGGCGCTGCTGCGGCACAACCCCGATCTGCCGGTACACCGGTTGCCGGTGTCGTGGCGACTGCCGGCGTCGGCGGCTCCGGTGGTGGCGGAGGCGTTCTATCCGTTCACGGGGTTCTCGGCGGGGACCACGGCTGCGCAACGGTCTTTGTCTTTCGCGGCCGCGGGGTTCGGTGGTGGGCCGGTGGACGAGGCGTTGGAGACGGCGGCGTCCACCGGGTGGGCGCTGTACGAGCTGCCGGCGCGGCACACGCTGCGGACCGACGGGGAAGCGGCGGCGGCCTGCGCCCGGCTGGCGTTGCGGGTGCTGGAACGGGGCGCGGTGGCGGTGTCGGAGCGGGCGCCCGGCGGCGCTCCCGTGACCGCTGACCGGATCGCTGTTGGGGCGGCACACCGGGACCAGGTGGCGGCGATCCGGGCGCGGCTCGGGGCGGCCGGGGCCGGCATCACGGTGGACACGGCGAATCGCTTGCAGGGGCGGGAGTACGACGTGGTGATCGTGCTGCACCCGCTGTCGGGGCGGCGGGACGCGACCGCGTTCCACCTGGAGGCGGGGCGGTTGTGTGTACTGGTGTCACGGCACCGGCACGCGTGTGTGGTGGTGGCCCGGGCGGGGATCGGGGAGCTGCTGGACGCGCATCCGTCGACCGAGCCGGTGCACCTGAACGTACCGGTCAAGTTCCCGGACGGCTGGGAAGCCAACCAGGCGATTGCCGCGCACCTTGCCAGCAGCAGAAGCGCGGCGTACTAACCCGGGCCCAGAATGGAGGGCAAGAAGGCCGCCGGTTCCACGCACCGGACGGCCGGATGTCGAATCGCGTCCGCGTCCGCCGAGGCCGCTGCTTGCCAGATCTCCTGTACCGCCCTGAACAGGTGATCGACCCGAGGAGCAGCCTTGGCGCCCTGCGACTGGCTCGTGTCGAAGGCGACAGGCCGCCATCCCCCTTGACGAGTGCGGTGCTCCGAATTCGCAAGCGGGCGGAGCCACTCCTGAAGCCGGTGCTCGAGCGCGAGTCCGGCGACCGTTGGGGAGATGGCGTCGGGAATGCTGGCAGCCTCAGGAAGTGCCGGCCACATCACCACAAGCACGCGGTGCCAGATCTCTGGTGGAAACGTGTTCGCCAGATGATGGCTTTCCCCGATGGGCAGGTCGCGCAAGCGGCGTTGGGCATTGGCTGTCTGGCCGACGTACAGCAGACCCGCACGCAACCAGACGCCATAGAGCACAGGACCGCGGACAGGGCCCTGCCGGTCGGTAGCCCCCACCAGCGCCAACCCGAGTCTCTGCGCAAATTCGGAGCGGGCGCGTCGCCAGGCTCGCGCATCCTCCTCGTCCGTAATCAACTGCTGTAACGCCTCGTGCCAGTTTCGAACAGCGTCCAGCCGTCGACGATGCGTATCGTTCGGCGGGGTGCTGCCGTCGGCAGCAGGTTCGTCACCTGCGATGTGACAGGCCACCGTGGGCTGCTGATCGAGCCACCGATAGTCCGCCCGACGCGCCAGCTCCGTCACGTCGGCGAGCGTAGCGCGCTCGGTCGAGTCCCGAATCAGAGATCGGTCCGAATCTTGAGCCTCCGGTCAGCGACGATCCCGATGGCCTCCTATGAGCCGGAGCAGCTCGGCGGCCAACCGGCGCCACTCGAAGTTGCCGTCCGATGTCGGTGATCGCAGCGCCTCGGACGGCGTGAACATCACGCCGGCACCGCTGAGCAACCGGACATGGTGGTCGTACGCCGGGTGCGTGGTCAGGGCCGCCTTGGCGTACGGGGAGACGAGGATGGGCAGGCCGAGGCCGAGTGCCTCGTTGAGGATGCCCAGGGCGAGCGTGTCGTTGATGCCGAGCGCCCACTTGTTGATCGTGTTGAAGGTGGCGGGGGCGACCAGTACGGCGTCTGCCTTCGGCAGTTGGTCGGGCTCGTCAGGCCTGCGGCGTTCGGAGCGGACGAGGCTACCCGTCTGCTGCGCCAGAGCCTCCCGGTCGATCCAGCTCGCGGCTGTTGGTGTTGCAATCACCCGAACCGCCCAGCCGTCCTCCAACAGCAGCTCGATGAGTTCGTCGATCCGGAGGGCCGGTGGAGCGGCGCAGACCACGAGGTACAGGACCGGTTGCCCGCTCATGTCAGCAATCCTGCTCGCTCGGCCAGTGGGCGAAGGCCGGGAGTAGCCGACCGACGTTCCCTCGACATCAGGTCGAGCAGCAGTGCGCGAGCCTGCACGTTGACACGTACGGACTCGGGGGCGACTCGTTCCGCCTCCAGCAGGTGCAGTACCGCCAGCGAGCCGCCGTCGGACGCCATGGCGGTGGCCGCCGCCAGGTCCAGATGCACCTGAGCCCGTCGACCGACCAGCGCGGACGGTAGGCGCGAGGTGTCGAGCTTCGCGCCGATCTCGATGGCTCGACCGCCGTTGCCGGCCTTCACCGCAGCCGAAACGCTGTGGATGACGACGTTGGTCGGGCCGAAACCTGTCCACAGCCGGTTCTGGTCGGTCCTTAGTTCTGCGGCCAGGCTCTGGCCCTCGGTCAGCCGGGCGTTCGCTGCCGGCGTCTGCCCCTGCTTCGCGGCGATGACGGCGGCCAGAAGCAGCAGGGCACCATGCGCGGAAAGCAGATTGAGGTCGGTGGTGGGTCTCTTCTGCGCCAACTGCTCGATGCTGGCCTGTGTCACCCGCTCTGCCTCGTCCAACCGGCCGGGTAGCCGAAGAAGCGCGCAGGCGGCCTGATAGGCGGCGATGGACGCCAGCCCCAGGTCGTCGGCGACTCTTGCGGCGGTGGCTGCCCGATCCGCGGCCAACAGCGCGGTGTCCCCATCGCCAATCTTCACAGCGACCTTGGAGGCCGCGAGATAACCGGCAGCCAGCAGCCGAAACGCGCTGCTGCGCTGCGGCCATGATCCCTTGTTCGTCAGCTCGGTGGCGTGTCGGAGCAGCTCAGGCAGGAGGCGGGCAGCGCTGCTGTAGCTCGCCCGGTGGTAGAGGGCGTGAGTGCGGGTGACCTCACGGCGTACCTCGGTGAGGGTGCGAGCGGGCCGCTCCGGTTGCGACTCGGGCAGGTAATCGGTGAGGAAGGTGCGTAGGCCGCTGAGCAACTCGGCTCGGACGGCCGCCGAGGAGGAGTGACGCGAGTCGTCTCCCATGGTCTGTCCCCGTCGGATCGGTGTGGTCACATCGCAGAGCATGTCGTCGAGCTGGTCCAGCGTTACCTGGAGCACCTCGGCGATACGCGTCCGATGCCAGGGCTGTGGATCGGTCTCGGCGCCCTCCCACCGTACGACGGTCGACCGTTCCACCCCGAGGACCTCGGCCAGCCGCTCCTGGCTGTACCCGAGCGCCTTGCGGCGCTCGCAGAGCCGATGTCGTTTCAAGGGCACAGCAACTCCCTCCGTATGCCCGCAACTGTAGTGACACTCCGTTGATCGAGCGGACACCCAGATGCCTCAGTTTTGCGCCGATGCGGCTTCCAAATCGCTGTAGTCCCTGCTCACGGTCATCGAAAGGGTGAAGTGGTGGCCCGGGGCGGGTGCCGGGCTCCGGTCGGTACGCCACGTGTGGTCGTGCCGGTCGTCCCCGCCCGCCTCGGTGCCATCCGAGCAACCCGACGAACCGAGGGAGGAACATGAACCAGGCCGGTGAACGTCTGCGCCCCGCCGTCATCCGCGTCGCCTCCGCCGTGATGCGCCGCCGATGGCGTGGCCTCGACCCCAACGAGGTCTACGAGTTCCTCCGCCTGGTCGCCGCCGAGGTCGAGCGCCTCGAACGCGACGCCACCACCGCCCGCAGCCAGGCCGAACGCGTCCGCCAGGGGCTACGCCAGTGGCAGGCCCGACACATCGGCTGCACGTTCGCCGATCCACCCGCCGACGCCACCGCCCAACCTCCGCCACACACCCGGCCCGCCACCGGGCGCCGACCCGTCAACGGCACCGACCAGGACCGGCAACCCCGCAACGGCGGCCGCTGGTGAGCGCCCCACACTGGGTGATCCACCTTCCCGCCACCCTCACCAGCCACCAGGCGACCGTCGACCTGCTCGTAGCCCTGCGCACCTCGCTCGCGCACGTACCCGTACTCGATTTTGGCGAGGTGACCATCTCGGCGGAGGACGAGCAGTCGACGCGTACCCGAATATGGTGTGACGCCGCTATCGACGAGCCCCGCGCCGGCCCCGGCAGCCGGCGGCGGTGCAACCGTTTCGTCAACCACCCCGGACCCTGCGCCCACTGACCGCGAACGGCGACCGATGGCCGCCCGCTTCGGATCCTCCCCGGCGAACGCCCGCACGTCGTCCACGTTCACCCGAGCTTCCCGCCCTTCCGGACGAGCTGTCCGAAGATGACGGTTGTCACTCCCGTCCGCCTTGACCAGCAACGGCTCGAAATTGCGTGCGCTGGCTAACATCGACGTCGCTCCAGCTGTCAATGGAACTCGAAGGGCCGCTGGCCTGAGCAGGGCCGGGGAGGGGAGCGACGCGTGCTGGGTGACGAGCGGGATCTCGATGAGGCCGAGCGGTGGGTCGATTCCTGGGAAACGCAGATCGAGGAACGGCTTCGGCGGGCTCGCGAGCTGTCGCAGCGGGTCTCGGAGTTGACCGCGACCGGCCGCAGCGGTGACGGCCTGGTGGAGGTTACCGTCACCGGGTCGGGCACCATCACCGGCCTTTGGCTGGACGAGGGCATTCGGCGGCAGCCGGCGGACCGGACGTCCGAGCAGATCCTTGCCGTGATTCGGCAGGCGATGGCCGAGTTGGCCACCCGGGTCGCTCGGGTGACCGAGGAGACGGTGGGCGCCGACAGCGACACCGGGCGTGCGGTGATCTCCTCGTACGCCCACCGGGTGCCGCCCGTCGCGGAGGATGACCGTGACGGCCGGCGGTGACGGCATCCAGGCAAATGCCGCCGACCTGCGCGCGCACGCCGGCCATCTCGACGCGGTGGCGGGCGATCTGGCGACGGCGAAACAGGCGGGCGACGCCACCCGACCGGGGCCCGAGGCATACGGCCGGCTCTGCGTGATCGTGCCCGCCCTGCTCGGTCAGTTGCAGTCGATCCTGGTGGAGGGCATCGACGCGGCGGCGGAGTCGGTGCGGGACACCGGCGCCCGGGTACGGTCGGCGGCCGACGACTACCAGTCGACCGACGAGCGCAGCTCGGCAAAGCTGGACCAGATCCGGGGTGGGCGGTGAGCGTCAACCCGCTGGTGGCCACCCCGCAGGAGACCTCTCCGAGCCCCTGGTCCGGGATCTGGATCGCCGAGGACATCGAACTGCTGATCCAGGGCATCGAAAGCGGCAGCTGGATCGATGGTGTCCTCGGCGGGGTCAGCGCCGGGCTGGACGCCCTGGCCCTGGTGAGTGATCCGGCCGGCGTGCTTCTGCAGTACGGCATCGCGTGGTTGATCGAGCACGTGAAGCCGCTGAGTGAGGCGTTGGACTGGTTGGCCGGCGATCCGGCGCAGATCGCGGCGTACGCCCAGACCTGGCGGAACGTGGCCGGTTCGCTGCGGGAGAGCGTGGCTGACCTGGCCCAGCAGGTTCGGGCCGACGTCAGCGACTGGACCGGCAGCGCCGGCGACGCGTACCGGTCCTGGGCCAAGGAGCAGCAGGACGCGATCGCCGGACTGGCGAAGGCCGCCGACGCGATGGCCGTGGCGACCGAGAGCGCGGGTCAGTTGATCGCCGGGGTGCGGATGCTGGTCCGGGACGCGATCGCCGCCCTGGTGTCCCGGCTGGTGGTCTACGCCGCCGAGTTGCTGGCCACCGGCGGCTTCGCCGCCCCGCTGGTCGTGGAGCAGGCGCTCACCCTGATCGCCTCGTGGGCCGCGAAGATCGCCCGCTGGGTTCGGGCACTGCTGAGCAGCCTGCGCAAGTTCGCCTCCTTCATCGGCCGCCTCGACGAACTCATTCCGGCGCTGAAGAAGATCCTGGAGCGGCTGCGCGGCCGCCTGGGCAAGGGCGGGAAGGGCACCACGAACCCGTCCCGCAAACCCGATCCCGATGCCAAGCCCCGGGGCGATCGGACCGACGCGCATCCGACCAGGAAGAAGGATCGGGCCCTCCGACGCGAGAACGAATCAGCCGATACGCTCGCCGAGCATGGGTACGACGTCGAGCAGAACCCACCGGGTAAGCCGAACGGGAAGAACCCCGACTACAAGATCGAGGGGGAGTACTTCGACTGCTACGCCCCGGAGTCCCGCAACCTCGATCAGATCCGTAAGGGAATCAGCGACAAGGTGGCTGACGGTCAAGCCGACCGGATCGTCCTCAACCTCGACGACTGCCCACGATCCCAGCAGGAGATCGAAGACATCCTGCGCCGCAAACCGATCGAGGGGCTGCAAGAGGTCAAGATCGTCAAGGACGGTCAGGTCATCCCCTTCTATCCGTTCACCTCGTAAGATAGGCACTGCTCATGGCAATGGAATACGTCCTGTACGCCTCCGCCGATCTGACGACCGAAAAGTTCAGCACCTTCATCGCGAATGCCACCGGCGGCGAGGTCCTGGGCAACTTCGTCCGGAGCGACGCGCTTGACGTGACCGCCCGCGAGGAAGACCCGGACGAGGTGTCACCGATCGCCGGCATCCTCGGCTTCGAGCATCGGGTGACCGCGACGTTTCGGCTGTCGAACCGGGCGACCGAGGAAGCGCGCGACGAGGCCACCCGGACGATGATCCGCGTGGTGCTGGCGTTCTTCAACGACTATCCGGCGTACGGGGTGCTGCTGTTCAACAACGAACGGGTCATCCTGCAACGAGTCGACGGGCCGGTGGTGATCGACAGTTCCTGGGAGGACTGGGCGGAGGTGCCGGGCATGCAGCACCTGGTCGCAGGTCTTGAGCGTCGCCACCTGGCGCAGCCCCTGCTGTAGCTCCGAGCCGCCCGTCGACCCGTACGCCAGCGCGCCGCTCGATCCCGACCTGCCGCCGCCGGTCGACCCGTACTTCGGCCCACTGCCGGGCCAGGAGCAGCCGTCACCGCCGGGCGGCTGGGATGGCGCCGGTCCACCCGCATCCACATCGAACCTGGGCCGACGCGCACAGATGTCGCTAATCTCTCACGTTCGGCAGCAGAGGGAATCCATGCCGAAATGTGCCAGGATAGCCGTACATGGATGTCTGACCTCTGCGGGAGGATCGGGTGGCGTTCTGGCACGTCCGAGATCGGATACGCCTCGAAGCGGGGCATGTCCTGGACCTGGCCTCGGACGGTGGCGGCTTCGGCATCCAATACTGCGAGACGGCCCGTACCGCCACACGCCCGACACACGGCAAGGCCGAGCAGCGAATCCAGTGCGGACACTGTGGACAGACGGTCGTCTTCACCGTCTACTCCACCGCCCTGACCCGGCGGCACCGCTTCGTCGCGTACGGCCTCGGCGCCGCCCTGCTGGCCGTCGCCGCCCTGGTCTACGGCATCGGCATCGACGCCGTCGTCTCGGCCACCAGCCCGCTCTGGCCGCTGCTCCTCGCCGCGGCCGAGATCGCCCTGATCGTGCTGGCCCTCGGATTCCTCGGCTATGCCGCCATGTTCGAGTACGGCGTCCGGTCGCCCCGGATGTGGCGGGGTGGGCCGGTACCGCGCGACTCCCACCTGGCGATGTTCGACCCGCATCTCGGCAGCAAGCCGCTGGCCCGCACCGGCCGGGCCAGCTCCTCGATCCACCACCAGCACACCGACGACCGTCCCGCCGGGTCAGGCCCGACCTGACCCCGCCCCCGGCCAGCATCGCCGCGCCCTCCTCTGGGCGTACCTGCACCTGATCGAGGCGGCGGGAGTGTCCGCCGGGTCGGCCGCGCTGACCGTCTCCGGCTACTGGGTCGCGCTGCTCGTCGGGCGCCTGCTCCTCGGCCCGGTCGCCGACCGGTGCGGGGCACACCTGGTACTCCGGGCGGCCCTCGCCACGACCGTCACGGCCGCCGTCCTGCTGCTGCTTCCCGGCCGTACGGCCACCGCCGGCATCGTCCTGCTCGGCCTCGCGGCGGCACCGATGTTCCCCCTGCTCATCCTGACCACCGGCGAACGGGTCCACGCGGACTCCGCCAGGGCCAGGACCAGCAGGCACGGGCCGAGCGATCCGGCACCGGACCGGTCCAGGATCACGCCGACCGTGGCCGGCACGATCGCCGCCCCGGCCGCCGAGGCCGCCACCTGGATGCCGATCACCCGGTCGGCCTCCACGGTCACGTACGCCGTCGCGACGCGCAGCCGGCCATCGGGCGGCTAACCCGGCCGGCCGGTTCGCCAGTCCCACGGCGGAGCGGCAGCTCGCTCCTTGTCCTATTCAGGGCCATATACTCCGTCCGTGAGATGTTTGAGGACCTTAGGGGGAATTATTCTCCTGTCGGGTGCCGTTCCAGCGGTTCTGCCGGCCGAGCCGGCCGCCGCTGCTACGTTCGTGGTTTCCCGGCTGCGGCAGACCGACCTGTCGATCACTGTCCCGGCGACGGCCAGTCTCGGGGCCGGCCTGCCCGGCGCCACCCTCAGCCGCCGGCTTGGCGTGGTCACCGTGCGGGACAGCCGGCCGATCAACCCGAACACCTGGACGGTGACGGTGACCTCGACGCCGTTCATCACCGGTTCCGGTTCGGCGGCGCAGACCATCCCCACCAGCCGGGTGTCGTACTGGTCCGGCCCGGTCACCCGGCACACCGGGGGTGGCAACCTGGTGCCGGGTCAGCCCACCAGCGCGCAGGCACAGGCGTTGACGGTGCCTCGCATCGCGTTCCGGAAGACCTCCGGCAACGCCAACAACCGGGTGAGCTGGATGCCGACCCTGGTGGTCAGTATTCCGTCGGGCGCGGTCGTCGGCCTCTACCGAGGTACGGTCACGCATTCCGTCTCCTGACCGCCTCGTCCATGCTCCTGCCGGGCTGGCGTCGAATGCCCTATTTAGGCGGGTTTGGTGTGTTGCAACCTCTGCATGAAGAAGATGCTCGCGCCCACGTTCTGCCTCGCCGCAGCCACCCTGCTGATCGCCACGCCGGCGGCGGCCCAGCCGTCCGCAGACACCATCGTGACGTTCACCGTCGCCACGGCCAACCTCACCATCGAGGCGCCCGCCGCGGTCAACCTCGGCTCGGCCTTCCCCGGTCAGCGCCTCAGCGGACAGTTGGGCACCGTGACCGTCCGTGACCAGCGGGCTGCCGCGAACGCCACCTGGACCGCCTCGGTCGTCTCCAGCGAGTTCCGCACCGGCGACGGCGACCCCGGGCAGATCATCCAGCCACAACTGGTCGAGTACTGGTCCGGGCCGGCGACCTCCACGACCGGCACCGGCACCTTCGTTCCCGGCCAGCCCACCGAGGCGGACCGGGTCAGCCTCAGCGTGCCCCGCACGGCCTTCTCCAAGACCTCCGGCAGCGGCAACAACTCCGCCAGCTGGAACCCGACGTTGGTGATCAACATCCCGTCCGACGCGGTCGGCGGCCTGTACACCGGGACGGTAACCCATTCTGTGTCGTAACCGGCGGTCCCTGGCGGGCTGCGCCCTCACCCTCGCCGTACTCGTGCTGGCGGGAGCGCCCGGCGCCGCCGCCGATCCGTCCCCACCGGCCGCGTCCACGGCCCCGCAGGTCGGGGTGAGCGTCCGGCTGCTCGACGCGCCGGTGAACCGGCGCGAGGACAGCCGTGCCTACCACTACATCGTCGACCACGTGAAGCCTGGCACCACGGTCCGGCGCCGGATCGTCGTCTCCAGCGCCTCGGAGATCCGCCGCGAGGTCGCCGTCTATCCGGCGGCGGCCACCGTCGACAAGGCCACCTGGGTCGTCGCCCCCGACCGGACCGCGAACGAGCTGTCCAGCTGGGTGACCGTGGACCGCAACCGCCTCGACCTCGATCCCGACGAACGGGCGACGGTGTGGACCACGATCAGGGTCCCCGAGGACGCCGCGGCCGGGGAACGCTATGCGGTGCTCTGGGCGCAGACCGCCGGCCTCGCCGACTCCACCGTGCGGCACATCGGCCGGGCCGGGGTCCGGATCTACCTCTCCGTCGGTCCCGGTGGCGAACCAGCGTCCGACTTCACCATCACCGACCTGACCGGCACCCGGGCCCCCGACGGCACCGCCACGCTCACCGCCTCGGTGACCAACACCGGCAAGCGGGCCCTCGACCTCGACGGCACACTCCAGCTCAAGGACGGACCGGACAACCTCAACAGTGGCCCGTTCAAGGTCGAGGCACCCACCCTCGCCCTCGGCGCCACCGCGACCGTGCAGGTGCCGATCGGCCGGAACACCCCGGACGGCCCGTGGACCGCCAAGCTGGAACTGGCCAGCGGCTGGACCAGGCGTACCGCCACCGGCCAGGTGACCTTCACCCGTCCCGGCGCCGTGGCCAAACCCGCCGACCGGAGCCGTACCGTCCTGCTCGCCGGCCTGGCCGGGTCCGCGATCGTGCTGGCCCTGCTCGTCGGCTACGCCGTCCACCAGCGCCGACGCGCCGACCGGCCGGTGCCGCTCGGGACCGGCTCCCTGGCCCGGCACGCCTCCCGGAAGTAGCCGCCACCACCGGGCCACCGCCTCCGCACCGCCCTGCGGCGCCGGCAATCCCGGCGCGGCGCGACCGCCACGACCCGAGGAGTACGACGATCTGAGGAACGACGAACCGCGGAGTACGACAATCCACGGCGCGACGGTCCGCGGAACGACGATCCGAGGAGTACGACGATGGAACAGAACCCGAGCCGGCGCGGGTTCCTCCAGGGCGCCGGACTGGTCGGGGCCGGGATGGTCAGCGGCGTCACCACCGGGGCGCTGCTGCCGGCCGCCACCCTCGCCTGGCAGCGGGTCGACGCCGACGAGCCGGCCCCGGACACCGGCTCGCCCCGGTTCACCCTCGCCGTCATCCCGGACACCCAGTACCTCTTCGACGGCGAGCGGGGCGACAGCGCGCCGCTGGCCGCGACACTGCGCTGGCTCGTGGCGCACCGGGCGGAGCGGAACATCGTCCTCACCGCCCACCTCGGTGACATCGTCGAGAACGGAGCCGCCGCCGAGCTGGCCGAGGCGGGCCGGGTCTTCGGGATCCTCGACCGGCACCGGATGCCGTACAGCGTGCTGGCCGGCAACCACGACGTCGACGCCTCCACCACCGACCAGCGTGGACCGAGCCCCTACCTGGAGGTCTTCGGTCCGCACCGGTCACGCCGGCTGCCGACGTACGGCGGCGGCACGCCGGACGGCTACAACACGTACCACGTCTTCACCGCCGCCGGACGCGAGTGGCTGCTGCTGGCGCTGGACTGGCGACCGTCGGACGGCACGCTCGACTGGGCGCGGTCGGTGCTGGCGGCGCATCCGACCAGCCCGGCGATCCTGACCACCCACGACCTGGCCGACGCCGACCACGCCGGTGCCACCTGGCTCTCCGGGCACGGCCAGCGGCTCTGGGACCGGCTCGTCAGGGACAGTGACCAGATCTTCCTCACCCTCAACGGGCACTACTGGCCGCCGGGGCGCACGGTGCTGCGCAACAGCGCCGGCCGGGACGTGCAGGTGCACATCACCAACTACCAGGACCGCTACTACGGCGGCGGCGGGATGCTCCGGCTCTACTCGTTCGACCTGGCCCGGAACACGATCGACGTCGAGACGCTCTCGCCGTGGATCCTCGGCCAGCCGGCGCAGCGGCGCAATGTGCTGGCCCGGCGGGAGGTCGAGCTGACCGACCCGGCCAACCGGTTCAGCCTGGCGATCGACTTCGCCGACCGGTTCGCCGGCTTCGCCCCGGTCGCCCGCCGCGCACCGCGCGGGCCGGCCGCCGTGGTCGGTGACGGCGTCGTCGCGTACTGGCGGTTCGACCAGGGGCGGGACGGTGCGGCGGTACCGGACGGCCACCGAATCGAGGATCTCTCCGGCCGGGGCAACCACCTGACCCGGCTCAGCCTGCCCGGTGGCCGGCCGGAGGCGCTGCGCTGGTCGACCGAGCACCACGACGACCAGCCGGCACACGCCAGCCTCTTCTTCTCCGGCGGCCGGCGGGCGACCCCGGGCGGCTGTCTGGGTACGGTCGACGGTGCGCCGCTGAACGCGGCGACGTTCGGGCACGGCTACACGATCGAGGCGTTCGTGAAGCTGCCGGCCGACGTCCGGCAGATCGGCTCGGCCGGGATGGGCATCCTCAGCCGGTACGGCACCGGCCGGGACGCCGGCAAGACCGGGGCCGACCCGGCGGAGCCGACCGCGCTGCTCGGGCTCTCCGCCGGGATGGCGCTGAAGTGGGCCGTCTTCCCGGTCGAGCTGGACGGCATCGTCGCCAACTGGGGGCACGAGCTGACCGCCGGGGAATGGTTCCACGTCGCGGTGGTGAACGACGGCCGGCTCAGCACCCTCTACGTCGACGGCGCACGGCTGCTCCGCAACCCCTCCGTCGCGGCGTCCGGGCTGGCCGCCTCGGGCGACTCGTGGCTGGTCGGGGCGGACCACCGCGACCGGATTCTGCGGCCGGGCTTCTACGGGTGGATCGGCGACATCCGGATCGCCGACCGTCCGCTGCCGGTCGACCGCTTCCTCCGGGCCTGACCGCCCCGCCGTCCGTTCCGCTCTCCCACCGGCGGGGCGGCCGATATTGGTTCGAGTATCAGACCAGCTCGTGGGGGTGGGCCGGGACCGGTCAGCCGGCCCGCAGGGCCTCGACGGCGGTCCGGGCCGCCTCGCCGATCGCCAGGTCGACGTCGATCCGGCGGGTGGCCAGCCGCCGGGTCCGGGCGAAGACCGCGATCGCGTACCGGCCGCCGTCCGGATACTCCGCGACCCCGGCCTCGGCGTGCAGGCCGGGCAGGGTGCCGGTCTTCGCGGCCACCCGTACGCCGGGCGGGAAGCCGGAGGCGATCCGGGTCCAGAAGAGCTGCCGGCCCATGAGTTCCCGGACCAGCGCACCCGCCGGCGCCGGGCCCGCCTCATCCCGCCAGATCAGCCCGAGCAGCCGGGTGACGTCCCGGGCCGTGCTGGAGGTGGTCCGCTCCGGGTCGTGCACCCGCATCGCCCGGATCCGCTCCTCCGGCAGCAGCGGGAAGATCTGCGCGAACTCGGCGTCGTCCCGCGCGCCGACGTCGGCGTACATCGACTCCAGGAGTTGCCGGGGCCCGCCGAGGATCCGGGTACGGGTCAGCCCCAGCTCGGCCGCGAGCAGCGGCAGCACGTCCGGGCCGACCCGGCGCAGCAGCAGGTCGGCGGCGCTGTTGTCGGTGACCGTCATGGCGAAGTACGCGAGGTCGCGCAGCGACACCTCGACGTCGTCGGCGCAGCCGGCCGTACCCCAGCCGCCCAACCGGTCCTCGGCGCGCACCACCACCCGCTCGGTCGGGTCGAGCTGCCCGGCGGCGGCCTGCCGGGCGAACTCCAGGACCAGCAGGATCTTGAAGATCGACGCGAGCACCACCTGGTCGTCGGCGCCGACGCCCAGCTCGGCCCCGCCGTCGATGTCGGTGACGTGCAGCCGGGCGTCGACTCCCACCTCGTCGAATATCCCGGTGATGGCTTCCAGGGTCGGCACCTGGCGACGATAGCCGGCCGGCGGGCGGCTCCGATATCCGAACTCATATCATCGGCCGGGTGGACCTGGCCCGGCACCTGCGGCAGTTCGTCGTGGTGGCCGAGGAGCTGCACTTCGGCCGGGCCGCCGAGATCCTCGGCATCGCCCAGCCGCCGCTGAGTCAGTCGATCCAGCGGCTGGAGCGGGATCTCGGCGTCGTGCTCTTCGACCGCTCCCGGCGCCAGATCAGCCTGACCACCGCCGGGCAGCTCCTGCTGGCCGAGGCGCCGACCCTGCTCGCCGCCGAGGAACGCATCCGGATCGTGATGCGCAAGGCCCGGGACGGCGAGATCGGGACGTTGCGGGCCGGGGTACCGCCGGAGACCCCGGCCGTCACGCTCCAGGCGCTGCTGGCCGGGATGGCCGACCGGGCACCCGGGCTCGACGTGGACCTGCACGAGCTGACCAGCGCGGAGCAGCTTCGGATGCTCGCCGAGGCCCGCCTCGACGTCGGGCTGGTGCACCATCCGGTACGGGGCGAGGGGCTGCGGGTCGGGCCGGCCGTCGAGGTCCGGTTGGGGGTACTGCTGCCGCGTGCCTCGCCGCTGGCCCAGCTGCGGGAGGTGACCCTGGCCGACCTCGCCGGGTACGACCTGGCGATCTTTCCTCGGGCCACCGCGCCGGACTGGCACGACCAGGTTCTCGACGTCTGCCGCCGGCACGGCTTCACGCCCCGGCGGGTCCGGCACGCCGGCAACCCCGAGTTCCTGTTGGCTCTGGTGCTCGCCCGGCGGTGCGTGGCGTTCGAGCCGGAGTCGACGGCCCGCCGGGAGCCGCGGGTCGCCTGGCGGCCGTTGACCGAACCGGTGTTGCGGCGCCGCACCTCGGCGGTCTGGCCGGACCGGGCGGCGCATCCGGCCGCGTCGACCTTCGCCGAGACCGCCGCAGAGATCCTCGCCGGCCCGGCACCGGCCGCCCCGACCGTGCTGCGGCCGGGCCAGCCCCGACCGTGGTCGGTGGTCTATCCACCGGACGACTTCCCCGAGCGCGCCTGACAGTGGCCGGGCCGACGGGGGCGCTCGGTAGAGTGACCGGTCGTCCCGGCCCCGTACCCCCCGGAAGGTGCGCATGACGGTGTCTGCCCAGCGGGCCCGACGGTGGCGGCAGATCCTCTTCGAGCTGCGGCCCGCGCTTCCCGGCGAGTGGTCGGTCCGGGGTACCGGGCTGGGCATGTCGCTGGTTCGGGAGCCGCTGGACTGGGCACTCGGCTGGATCGGCTACTCCGGTTCGCCGAGCCGGCCCGTGGGGTGGGCCGCCGCCGGGGTGCAGCCGCTGGTGACGCCGCCGCTCGGCTTCGGGCTGACGTACGGCATCCGGATGGACGAGGTCCGCTCCGGTCCGCGTACCGTCGACCTGCTCGCCGACGACGCGGCCGACGCCATCCGGCGGTTCGTACTGGACGCGGGCCTGGCGGAGATCGACGCCTGGCCGGTCGAGCGTCTCGCCGAGGTGGCCGAGCGGGACTTCGCCCAGGATCCGCACCGGCGCGGCAAGCACTGGGACCACCTACCCGGCTGGCGGGTGGTCACCGGCAGCGGATCACCTGTCGAACCCGCCGAGCAGCTCACCGCGCTGTGCCGGCAGAAGGCCGGTACGGCTTCCGGACGGGGCAGCCGGCGGCTGGCGGAGCGGGGCACCTTCTACGAGCGGCTCTGCGAGGAATGGCATGAGGGTGGATCCGGGGCGGCGCTGCGGCTGCTGGCCGAGCAGCGTGACCAGGCGCTCGGCAGCTGGAAGCTCGACCGGTTGGCCACCGCGCCGCGCCCCGACCCCGGCCCGTGAGTCGACGTCCCGTCCTGCCGCCCGGCGGCGTTTCCCGCGCGGTAGAAAGCGGCGGTGGTTTCCGGTGGGATCGTCGCCCCGACCGGCTTGAATGGCGGAGAGCGACGAGCGGAAAGGTGGGGTGACGTGGCCGGAGGAGCGGATCGGGTCCGGATCGAGCCGTGGAGCGAGGGTGACCTCGACCTGCTCCGCCGGATCAACATCCCGGAGATGAAGCGGCACCTGGGCGGCCCGGAGACCGAGGAGCAGGTCCTCGCCCGGCACGAGCGGTACCTCCGGTTCGGCGGTGGCAGGCAGGGGTGCATGTTCCGGGTGGTCGCCCTGCCGGACGGGGTTGCGGTCGGCAGCGTCGGCTACTGGGAACGGGACTGGCACGGCGAGCCGGTCTACGAGATCGGCTGGAGCATCCTGCCGGAACACCAGGGCAGAGGGCTGGCCACGGCGGCGCTGCTGGCCGTCGTCGACGAGGCCCGGGCGCGGCGAGACCGCCGGTACGCCCACGCCTATCCCTCGGTCGACAACGCCGCCTCCAACGCGGTCTGCCGCAAGGCCGGGTTCGAGTTCCGTGGCGAGACCGACTTCGAGTTCCCGAAGGGGCGGCTGATGCGCTCGAACGACTGGCGGCTCGACCTGACTGACCTGAGCTGACCGACCTGAGCTGACCGGAGCCGGCCGGAGCCGGCCGGCGCTGAGCTTCGGCGCCCCGTCCGGGCGATCCGGGTAAAGTCCTGTCGATGCATCGTTCCCGGACGTACGCGATCATCATCGACACGCCGGAGGGGGAGGTCGACGCCGCCGCCGACTTCTGGTCGGGGGTGTTCGGCACCCCGGCCCGGCCGGAGCCGGGCGAACCGCAGTTCCAGG
This sequence comes from Plantactinospora sp. BB1, assembly GCF_003030385.1. Lineage (NCBI taxonomy): Bacteria > Bacillati > Actinomycetota > Actinomycetes > Micromonosporales > Micromonosporaceae > Plantactinospora > Plantactinospora sp. BB1. The sequence goes on from NZ_CP028159.1 coordinate 2,049,331, forward strand.
TGTTGAGCCGGGCGATTCCCGGGCTCACCACGGCGATCCAGTCCGTCGACGCTCCGGCCCGCTACCACGTCGACATCGAGACGGACGACGTGCCGGCCGAGGTGGCCCGGCTGATCGCACTCGGCGCCACCGAGGTCGCGACCTGGCTGGAGTGCCACGTGCTCCGGGCACCGGGCGGTCACCTGCTCTGTGTGATCCCGGTGGCGAGTGATCCCGAACTGTTCCGCTCCGAGGCCCGCACCTGGCCGGACCCGCCGTCCGAACTGGACGGTGCGTAGCGGTGGTCGGGCGCCTGGTGGCGAGCCCGGGGTGGGGGCGGCGCTGGGAGTGGCCGGCGGACGGGTCCGGGCGGCGGGGTTAGAGTCGCCCGCCCGGTGGAACTCGGCGGGCGGGGCCGGGGGAAGTCCTGGTCGGGACGAAACCGGTCGCCGCGGTACTTCGCGGTCGAGGAGGAACAGATGTCCAGACGAGTCGCCCGCGCGAACGCCAAGCCGAGTGACGGCACCGAGCGGGTCTCGGTGCGGCGGGAGGTGACGCTCTGATGGCCCGGCGCAACGACGTACGCCCGATCGTCAAGCTGCGCAGCACCGGCGGCAGCGGCTACACGTACGTGACCCGGAAGAATCGCCGTAACGACCCGGACCGGCTGGTGGTGCGCAAGTACGACCCGGTGCTCCGCCGGCACGTGGAGTTCCGCGAGGAGCGCTGACGGCCCGGCCGCCCCGGCGCTGTGGGCCGGGGCGGCGTCGCCGCGGGACGGTCAGCCGACCGGAGTCGGGGTCTTCTCCTCGATCCCGGTCGCGACCGGTGCCTGCGCCTCCACCGCGGCCCGCTTCCGGGCCCGGTGCGCCGCCACGTGTGACCGGGTGGCGCAGCGTTCCGAGCAGAACCGGCGGCAGCAGTTGGACGAGGTGTCCAGGTAGACGTTGCCGCACCGGTCGTCGGCGCAGACGCCGAACCGGGAACTGCCGTACTCGCACAGCCAGACCGAGAGGCCCCAGACCGCACCGGCGAGGAACTCGGCACTCACCGAGGCGCCCCGGCTGGTCACGTGCATGTGCCAGTCCTTGGCGTCGTGCCCCGATATCCGTGGCTGGACGGGATAACTCTCCAGAAGTGAATTCAGTTCGGTCACCGCGTCGGCGTCCCGTCCCGAGGAACCGAATTCGAAGACGTCCCGCAGGCGTTTCTGGGCCCGACGGAAGGCGGCGACGTCCCGTTCGGTCACCTCGTCGCGCATCCAGCCGTGTTCGTCGGTGAAAACGGCCCGCAGGCCGTCGAGGTCGTCGAGTCGCGCGTTGACGAGATCGACCCCGGTCCGGGCGTACGCGTCGAAGTTCACCCGACAACCGTAGACGACTTACGGCTCCGGTGGCGCGCCCATGTAGCGGGGAAGGAACGGCGAGTAGCGATCGGTGCTCCGGGACCGGCCGGTCGGTGGCGCGGGCACCGGATGCCCGCCGGTCACCGAGCAACCGCCTGCGGACCAGACGATGATCCGATAACAATGGTCCCGGGCGGAATCGCAGCCAACGCCACTCTTCGTCCGGTAAGTCGGAGGTCGGGAGAGGGCGGCGGCGGAGGACGGCCGGGCCTCCGGTCCCCGCGTACGGGCAAGCGGCTGGCGTTACGCTCAGCTCATGCTCCGATCGGTCATCCTCGCCGCCTCCCGGTCATCCCGGATCGAGCGGCTCGTCGAGACGGCCCCGTTCACCCGGGACGTCGTACGCCGGTTCGTCGCCGGCACCACCACCGACGACGCGCTGCGCGCCACCCGCCAGCTCGTCGCCGACGGTCTCGCGGTCTCCATCGACCACCTGGGCGAGGACACCGTCAGTGCGGACCAGGCCATCGCCGTCCGGGACGAATACCTGGCCCTGCTCGGCGGGCTCGCCGGGGCCGGGCTCACCCCGCCGGCCGAGGTCAGCGTCAAGCTCTCGGCGCTCGGGCAGAAGTTCGACGAGCGGCTGGCCCGGGAGCACGCGCACGCGATCTGCGCCGCCGCCGCCTCGGCGGGGACGACGGTCACCCTGGACATGGAGGACCACACCACCACCGACTCGACCCTGGACATCCTCGCCGAGCTGCGCAAGGACTTTCCGGGTACCGGGGCGGTGCTCCAGGCGTACCTGCGGCGTACCGAGGCGGACTGTCGGGAGCTGGCCACCCCGGGGTCGCGGGTGCGGCTCTGCAAGGGGGCCTACAAGGAGCCGGAGTCGGTGGCGTACCAGTCCGCCCGGGAAGTGGACAAATCGTACGTCCGGTGCCTGAACGTCCTGCTCGCCGGCCAGGGGTACCCGATGGTCGCCACCCACGACCCCCGGCTGATCGCGATCGCCGAGGACCGGTCCCGGTGGTTCGACCGTACGCCGGAGGAGTTCGAGTTCCAGCTCCTCTACGGGGTACGCCCGGACGAGCAGAACCGGCTCGCCGAGGCCGGCCACACGGTACGGGTCTACCTGCCGTACGGCACCGACTGGTACGGCTACCTGATGCGTCGGCTCGCCGAGCGCCCGGCCAACCTGGCGTTCTTCGCCCGCGCCGTGGCGACCCGGGGATAGCGCACGGTCCTCGGTCCCGCCCGGCGCTCGGCCTGACTGGGATCGGCCCGCTCGGCCTGACTGGGATCGGCCCGCTCGGCCTGACTGGGATCGGCCCGCTCGGCCTGGCATCCTCGGACGATATGGACTTCTCCCGCGCGGTGGCGGCGTTGCGTGCCGCCCTCGCCGACTCACCCCGGGCACCTGCGGCTCCCGATCTGGTCGAACAGATCCTCGGCCTGCTCCGCCCCTCGGTCGGACTCGCCGTACCGGCCCGGTCCCGCAACGGCGGAACTCCCGGCCCGGTCGCCGGCTGGTACGGCGGGCTGCCCGGGCTGCCCGACGACGTGCCGTGGCCGCACCACCGGGGTCGGCCGATGACGCTGCTGGCCCGGCTCGACTGTGCCGCGCTGGCGCCGCTGCTCGGTCCGGAGTGGACACTGCCCCGGGACGGGGCGCTGCTCTTCTTCATCGACGAGTGGCAGCACGCCGACTTCGGGGCGGACCCGGGTGACGACGGTTGCGTCGTGCTGCACGTACCCGTCGGGGTGCCGGACCGGGCCGCCCCGCCGGAGGTGGTGCCGATCCCGGCGCTGCCGCTGGTCGCCGCCCCGGTCCTGGCCGCTCCCGACTACGCCGAGCCGGAACTCGCGCCGGTCTTCTCGACCGACCCGATCAGGGTGATGAGCCTGGTCGCCGAGATCCGCGACCGGCTGCCGACGGTGCGGCACCGGCTGCTGGGCTGGCCGGACGATCCGGTGGCGGATCTGCCCGGCCACCGGCCGCTGCTGACGCTTGAGGCCGAGGAGGGGACCGCCTGGGGCGAACTGGTCGGTGTCTCGTTCTGGATCGACGGCCCGGACCTGGCGGCGGGCCGGCTGTCCCGGGTACGCCGGGTCCTCGACGTCGCCTGACCCACCCGCCCGGCCCTGCCGGGTACCCGAAAAGGCGCATCCGGCCCGCCGAGGGTGCGATCTGCTGATCGTTCCCCCCGACGGACCGGATGCGTCCGCTCCGTCACCGGTGGTGGTCTCCGTTGCCGGCTACCCGTCACCGGTCACCTGCGCCTCGGATGTCGAGGATCAGGCGAAGCAGTTGTCGATCGTTTCCTTGCCGGCGCAGTTGTCGGGCCGGTTCTTGCTGATGACGGTGTCGTCGTCCACCCTGACCTTGGCGTGCTCGGCGAAGAGCCCGCCGCCCTTCTTGGTCGCGTCGTTCTCGACGATCTTGCTCTTCTTCAGTTCGAGCGAACCGCCCTCGACCGCGATGCCGCCACCGACCGAACGTGCGCCGACGGCGCTGTTCTTGCTGACCTCGGTGTTCCGCACGATCACCTCGGACTTCTCGGCGAAGATGCCGCCGCCGTCACCCCGGGTTGTGTTCTTGGTGATCTTGCTGTCGTCCACCGTGAGCAGGCCCTTGATGGTGGCGATGCCGCCGCCGTCCTTGGTGCCGAGGTTCTTGCTGACGTGCAGCCCCCGGACCGTGAGGGTGGCGTCCTTGTTGAAGAGGCCGCCGCCGACCTTCGCGGTGTTGCCGTTGACCTCGCCGTCCCAGACCTTGGTCCGGGCCGAGACGCTGGCGATGCCGCCGCCCTCTGCCGCGTTGTTGTGCTCGAAGGCGCTCTTGGTGATGTCGGCCGCCCCCTGGTAGTTGGCGAGCCCACCGCCGGCCTTGTCGGCGCTGTTGCTGAAGAACTCGGACTTCTCCACGGTGAGGACACCACCGTTGAGGATCCCGCCACCGTTGCCGGCGGAGTTGTTCTCCTCGAACTTGCTCTCCGCGACCGCCAGGTGGCCGTCGTTGAAGATCGCGCCGCCGCCGCCGTCCTTGGCGAGTGCGGTGCTGTCCGAGATGGTGACCCGCTTGACCTTGGCGCTGGCGCCGTGGTCGACCGAGATCGCGCCGCCGGTGTCCGCCCGCCCGTTCTCCAGGAAGACCTCGCTCAACTCCAGCTCCCCGCCGTCCCGGACGGTGAAGAAGCGGAAGTCCTTGGCGTAGCTGTCCCGGGTGATGGTCGCGCCCTCACCCTTGATCTTGATCGGGGCCTTGATCACCGGCAGACCGGACCGGTCGTTCTTCTTGTCGTGCTTCTTCTCGTCCTTCTTGCCGTTCTGGCTGCCCGCGGCCGCCGACGCGCCGGCAGGACCGTTGGCGGCGTCGGTCGGCGCCTTGCCGTAGTCCTTCTCGCCCTTGCCGTTGTGCTTCTCGCCGCTGTCGTCGTACGCGGTGAGCGTGTAGGTGCACTTCGGCGCGAGCTTGAGGCTGCCGCCGCCCTCGGCGTTGGCGTGCACCAGCGCGGCGATGAGCTTGTCGGGGTCGCACGGTACGGACGTCACCTTCTCGTCCTCGCGCTTGTCCGAACCGCAGCCCTCGCGGCCCTCCTGGGACCCGCCGTTCCAGCCCGAGCCCTCCGAGCCCGAGCCCTCCGAGCCGGAACCCTGCCAACCCGAGCCGTTCTCGCCGCCGCTCTGGGAGCCGCCGTGCCAACGAGAGCTGTCGGAGCCGGGAGTCTCCCCGGACGAGTCCTTCTCGTCGCCACCCTGCGATCCGCCCTGCGAGCCGCCCTGCCAGCCGGAACCGCCCTGCGATCCGCCCTGCGAGCCACCCTGCCAGCCGGAGCCGTTGGAGTCCTTGGAGTCCTTGTCGTCCTTGGAGCCCTCGTGCTTGTCCTTGGCGTCCTTGTCGTCCTTGGAACCCTCGTGCTTCTCCTTGGCGTCCTTGGACTCGGCGGCCGGTCCGGCCTTCGGGTCCTTGGTCGCGGTCGGTCCGGCCTTGGGGTCCTTGGTCGCCGTCGGTCCGGCCTTGGGGTCCTTCGACTCCTCGGGCTTCGCCTTCGAGTCCTTGGACTCGGCGGCCGGTCCGGCCTTCGGGTCCTTGGTCGCCGTCGGTCCGGCCTTCGGGTCCTTCGACTCCTCCGGCTTCGCCTCCTCGGGCTTCGCCTTCGAGTCCTTCGTGTCGCGTGGCGCGGCCTTCGACTCTTCGGCCTTCTTGTCGTCGTGGCCCTGCCGGCCACCGCCGGGCTTGCAGTAGTCCTGCCAGTTGCCACCCTGGGAGTCCTCGCCACCCTCGTGCTTGCCGTTCGGGTCCTTGGGATCTTCGTGCTTGCCCCGGTCCCTGCCTTCGTCGCCCTTGTCGTCGTTGGCGGCGGCGACGATCGACAACTGCCCCAGGTCCACGTCTGCCAGGCCCTTGTCACCGGCCAGGGTGGCGACACCGGCCAGGCCGGCCGCGCCGGCCACCAGGCTGCCGGCGACGATGCCGCCGGCTAAGAACCACCGGGACCGACGCCTTTTCGGCCGAGTCGTGGGCTGACGGGGATCCGGGTGGCTCCCTTGGAATTCGGACATCAAGCTCCCTGCCTTTCGAATACAAGACACGGCCGCACCATCTGGGGCGCGGAGGGCCACAAATAGGTTGTAGCCACTTAAGGTCACCGTACGGTGCTCTTCAGTGCATGGCGGGCCTATATGAAGAAAACCCACGAACCAGTGGAATTAAGGGCTCTGAGCGCTCGAAAAGCGCTAACCGGATAGATGCGGGGCAGATCGTGGCAATCCAATTTCGGGCAGAAAAAAGCAGACGGTGACGGCTTTGGACGGACCTCTCTTAACGGCCGAGTCATCCGGCGAGGGCACAATTCGTACATCGAGCGCAGGCGGCGCAGGCGGCTCATCCGGCGCGGTCGGGCGGTGGCCGCGTGAAACGGGTCGGATCGAGGTCAGGGTTCCTCCGGATGGCCGCCCGCCCCCGGTCGGGAGAGACTGAACCGGTGACCGCCCCGATCGACGACTACGTCCGCGCGGTCGGCGACCGGTTGCGCGGTGCCGCGAGGTTGCGGGCCGACATGCTGGCCGAGATCCGGGACGCGCTGGTCGACGCCGCCGAGGCGTACCGGCACGACGGCCAGACCGCCACGGAGGCGCAACGACTGGCCGTCCGGGAGTTCGGTTCGGCGCAGCGGATCGCGGCCGGGCTACAGGACGTGCTGGCGGTGGCACAGGGGCGGCGTACGGCGCTGCTGCTCCTCGGAGTGCTCGGCGCCCAGTACGGCACGACGGAACTGTTGGGCCGGATCGGCGGCTGGCAGCAGTTCTGGGACGGCGCGCAGCCCGGGGCGGCGTACCTGTGGCTGGCCCGGGCGACGGACACCTTCGCCGGACTCGCCCTCGGCGCCGCCCTGGTGGCGGTCGTCCTGCTGCGTTGGGGGCCACGGCACTTCGACATCCGGCCGGCGGCGATCCGGCTCACCGCCGTACTCGCCTCGGTGGTGGTCGCGGTGACCATGGTCTGCGGCGTCCTGCTCGCCGTACTGCCGCCCGGGAACGGAGGCGTGCAGGCGCTGGTCGGCGGGGTCGGCTCGGCTGTCTCGTCGGCCCTGCTGCTCGGCTCGGCACGACACTGCTGGCAGGCCGCCGCCGAGCGGCCGTACTCCCGACCGGCGGCGCGACTGGCCGGGTCGTGGGCGGGCCGCTGAGGGCAGGTTCGCACGGCTGGACGATTGGTCGTACTCTCCGGCCGTGACCGACGGGGACTACCACCACCGCCCACCGGCCGACCAAGAGCCGCGGATCGGCTATCCACCGGCCGACAGCCCGCCCTCGGAGTGGCGGCGCCCGGGCGGTGAGCCGTCCTCCGCGCCCGAACCGGTCGGGCTCGGCCTTCCGCCGGTGAGCGGTTATCCGGTGCGGCCCACCGGTTACGAGCCGGACCCCGGCCGCCACCAGCCGACCCAGCCCGCCTACCAGCCGGCCGGCTACCCCCCGGCCGGCGGGTACGGCCAGCCGCCGACCGGGTACCCGATGCCCGGCGGTCATGCGATGCCGGGCGGTTATCCGGTGCCCGGCGGTCATTCGTCGGCCGGCGGCTATCCGGTGCCCGGCAGTCATCCGTCGCCCGGCGGTTATCCGGTGCCGGGCGGCTATCCGGTGCCGGGCGGACATCCGGTGCCCGGCGGCTACGGGCCGGCGCCGGCCGATCTTCTGCCGCCACCGCGTCGGCGCCGGTGGCCGCTCTGGGTGGGCCTCGGTACCGTCGTGGCCCTGCTGCTCTGCGCGGCGCCAGTCGCGATCGGGGCTGCGGTGCTCGACCGGGTGTCCGGCCCGACCGGCCCGACCGGCGGTGCCGGTGCGGCGGCCAGCCCGAAGGCCGGCGACCCGGTCTCGGTCACCGGCGACTGGCTCACCGAGCAGATCCGCAGCCTGCTCGACGGGCAGGCGAAGGCGCTGCTCGGCGGCGACGAGAGCGGCTACGTCGGGCTCGCCGAGCCGAACACGGCGATCGCCCGGCAACTCCGGCGCGAATTCCGGACCCTGCGGGCGATGCGGGTCAGCAAGTGGGAGCCGAAACTGCTGGGCCAGGTGGTCAAGCTCGACACGGGCGGCGAGTGGCGGGCCAACCTCACCGTCGCGCACTGCTTCGTGAGCCCCGGCTGCGAACCGAACGAGATCACCATGGTCACCCGGTGGAAGGACAGCGCCGGGCAGCCGCGACTCTCCGCGATCGACACCGACCGGGCCGGCGGACCGGGACGGCCACGGCCCTGGGAGAGCGACGAACTGGTCGCCTCGATCGGGGACCGCACCCTGGTCGCCGCGCCCCGGGCGTTCCGGGACCGGCTGCCCGACCTGCTGCGCGAGGGAGAGCGGGCGGCCAAGGTCGCCGACCGGTACGCCGTGGACGGCTCGCCGCCGGAGCGCTACCTGATCTTCTACGCCGGCCCGAACGAGTGGAGCCGCTGGTACGGCGGCAACCGGCCGGACTGGACCGCCGGATACGCCGTACCGGTCGGTGACGACCAGTACGACCTGGTGCTCAACTCCAAGGCCGTGGTGCCGGGCCAGTACGCCGACCTGATGCGGCACGAGCTGACCCACGCCTCCTCGCTGGCCGGAGCCGAACAGATCGACGACGACGCCTGGTGGCTGGTGGAGGGACTCGCCGAGCAGGCGGCGGCGGGTGGCAAGGCGGCGAGCCGGTACGGCAGCCTCGACGACGTCGACCGGCTGGTCGGCTCGGGCTGGAACGGCAAGCTGGCGGACGTCGCGCCGAGCAGGGGCTCCGAGGACTGGCACGTCGCCGGCAGTTACGGCGTCGGCTATCTCGCCGTACGGCATCTCGTGGACCGGTTCGGCGAGAAGGACGTACTCGCCTTCTTCAAACTGGTGGTGCACGACGGCAGGGCGGAGGCGGAGGCGTCCCAGGAGGCGTTCGGCCGGGACTGGTCGAAGCTGCACGACGAGTGCGTGGCGTACGTGAAGAGGACCGCCTCCTAGATCAGGTGCAGGTCAGCGGGCTCGCCCGGCCCGCGCGTCGGGCCGGCGGGGGGCGGCGGTAGCTCGTACCATGGCGGCGTGCGTCGCGCCTCTCCGCCGCGCCTGTCCGCAGCACCGCGGCCCCGTCGCCCCGTCATCTCCGCCACCCTCGTCGCCGCCACCGTCCTGTTCGGCCTCTCCGCGGCCTCCTGTGAGTCCGACGAGCAGGTCGGGCTGGCCAGTGTGGAGCGGGCCGACGTCGCCGAACTGGTCGACGCGCCGGCCAGCGTCACCGCGCGGGCGGCGGCGACCCTGAGCGCCCCCGCCGACGGCACCCTGGCCGAGTTGCGGGTCAGGCCCGGTGCCCAGGTCAGGGCCGGCCGGGTGCTCGCGGTCATCCACTCGCCCTCGGCCCGGGACCGGCTGGCCAAGGCCCGCCGGGCCCTCGACGCGGCCCGGAGCGCCGGGCGGGGCGTCGGCGGCGGGGCCGACCTGGCCCGGTTGCGTCGCGGCACCGACCGGGCGGCGGATCAGGCGTTCCGGGCGGCCCGGGACGCCGCCGACAAGCTCACCGACCCGGGCGCGCGGGCCGTGCTGCTCGCCCAGGTCCGGGTCGCGGAGCGGCAGTACGAGGCGGCGGCCGAGACGGCCAGCACGGCGGTACGCGCCGTCCAGCGCGGCGTCGCCGGGCTGAACTCGGCGGTACGGGCCCTCTCGGCCGCCCAGCGTCTCCAGGCCGAGCAGGCGTACGACCTGGCGAAGGCGACCGTCGACGCGCTGGTGCTGCGGGCGCCGATCGGCGGGGTGGTGCAGCTCGGCGGTGCGGCGTCGCCGGCTGCCCCGGGTTCGGCCGAGGCGCTCGCCGGGCTGCTGGGCGCGACCGGTGGGCTCGGTGCGCCCGCCGGGGTCGACCCGGCCGGTGCGCTCGGCGGTGGCGCCCCGGCCGCGCCGGTGGCCGGTGTCGACGGCACGGTGCCGGTCGGCGGCCGGGTGAGCGCGGGTACCCCGATCCTGACCGTGGTGGACCTGACCGACCTCGGCCTGGTCGCCGAGGTCGACGAGACCGACGTGCTGCTGGTCGGCCAGGGGGTGCCGGCGAGCGTGGAGCTGGACGCCGCGACCGGGGCGGAATATCCGGCCCGGGTCCGCTCGGTCGACGTACTGCCGACCGCGTCGGCCCGGGGCGGCGTCACGTACCGGGTACGGCTCTCGCTCGGCTCCGGGCGTTTCGCCGACGGGCGGGCCGCGCCGGCACCGCGCCCCGGGATGAGCGCGGTGGTCCGGCTCCGGGTCCGCGAGGCGGCCGGCGCGGTGACCGTACCGGCGGCGGCGCTCCACTCGGACCAGGGACGGGACGCGGTCTGGGTGGTCGAGGACGGGATCGCCGAGCAGGTGCCGGTGACGGTCGGGGTGCAGGGCCAGGATCTGGTGCAGATCGTCAGCGGGGTGCAGCCGGGCCAGCAGGTGGTGGTCAGCGGCGGCGACCAGGTGCGCCCCGGCGAGCGGGTACGTTGACCGGGCCGCCGACGGATGGCTCCGGCGCTCCGAGAGCCGGCGCCCCGCCAGCCGGCGCCCCGTCAGCCGGCGCCCCGTCAGCCGGCGGGCCGTCAGCCGGTGATCCGCCAGCCGGCGGGGCGGCCCGGCGGTCGGGGGTGGCGGTCGAGGCGGTGGACCTGGTCCGGACGTACGAGCTGGGCGGGGTCTCGGTGGCCGCGCTGCGCGGCGTCTCGCTGACCATCGCGGCCGGTGACTACCTGGCGGTCGTCGGGCCGTCCGGGTCGGGCAAGTCGACCCTGATGCACCTGCTCGGCGGCTTGGACCGGCCCACCGCCGGCCGGCTGGTGATCGGCGGCCGGGACGTCGCCACGCTGGACGCCGGGGAGCTCGCCACGCTGCGCAACGAGACCATCGGCTTCGTCTTCCAGTCGTTCCACCTGCTGCCCCGGACCTCCGCGCTCGACAACGTGGCGCTGCCGCTGGTCTACCGGGGCATCGGCGGCCGGCGGCGGCGGGAGCTGGCGGCGGCGATGCTGGGCCGGGTCGGCCTCGGGCACCGGCTGGAGCACCGGCCCAACCAGCTCTCCGGCGGCGAACAGCAGCGGGTGGCGATCGCCCGGGCCCTGGTCACCGACCCGGTACTGCTGCTCGCCGACGAGCCGACCGGCAACCTGGACAGCGCCACCGGCGAGTCCGTGCTGACCCTGCTGGAGGAGTTGAACGCCTCCGACGGGGTGGCGCTGGTGCTGGTCACCCACGACCGGGAGGTCGCCGAGCGGGCGCACCGGCAGATCACGATGCGCGACGGCCGGGTGCTGACGTCGGCGGGGGAGCCGGAACCGGCGACGCCCGTACCACCGGCGGCGGAGGCGGATACCCCGACGGCCGTGCCGGCGGCGCGGCGCGGGCCTGAGATAGTAGATCCCGCTCCCAGCGCGGAGCCCCGACGAGCGTCCGGAAGCGACTCGGGGCACCCGTTCGGTGGCTTCGGTGGCGCCACCGAAGCCACCGGACGCCGCGGTGCGGCGGACGCCCCGGCCGGGACCGGTGGGGCCACCGCCCCCGGATCGGGGAGCGGCTCGTGAGGATCGCCGAGGCGTGGCGGGTCGCGCTGGACGCCCTGCGGGCGAACCGGCTGCGCAGCATGCTCACCATGCTCGGGGTGGTGATCGGGGTGGCCGCCGTGGTGGTGCTGGTCGCCATCGGCACCGGCGCCAAGCGGGAGGTGGAGCAGCAGGTCGAGGGGCTCGGCTCCAACCTGCTGGTCGTGGTGCCCGGCCGGCTCGACTTCGGGGCGGCACCGGCGGTCTCCCGGCTCTCCCTCGCCGACGTCGAGGCGGTCAACCGGGTGGTCGGCGACCCGCGCCGGGTGGCGGTCACGGTCACCTCCGGCGAGACGGTACGCGCCGGCACCCGCTCGGCGTTCACCACCGTGCAGGGGGTACTCGAAACCACGCCGGAGGTCTTCGTCCGGGAACTCGACCGGGGCGGCTACCTCACGGCGTCCGATGTGGACACCAGTCGCCGGGTCGCGGTGCTCGGGTCCACGGTCGCCGGTACCCTCTTCGGCGACCGGGAGCCGGTCGGGCAGCAGGTCGCGATCGCCGGCGTACGGTTCCGGGTGATCGGGGTCTTCGCCCCGCTCGGCCAGAGCCTCGGGGTGGACCGGGACGACGAGGTGCACATCCCGGTCACCGCCGCGCACCGGCTCTACGGCACCCAGCGGATCGACGGGATCGCGATCAAGGCGCCGGACCGGGAGGAGATCGACGACCTCGGTGCCCGGGTGGTCGCCGAACTGACCCGGCGACACCCCGACACCGAGTTCAGCGCGGTGACCCAGGAGCAGATCCTCGGCGTACTCGGCGACATCCTCGGCGTGTTGACCGGGGTGCTGGCCGCGATCGCCGGCATCTCGCTGCTGGTCGGCGGGGTGGGGGTCTCCAACATCATGCTGGTCTCGGTACGCGAGCGGACCCGGGAGATCGGCCTGCGCAAGGCGGTCGGCGCCCGGCCCCGGGACATCGGGGTCCAGTTCCTGCTGGAGGCGGTACTGCTGACCGCGCTCGGCGGGGTGCTCGGGATGGCGCTCGGGGTGGGCGCCGCGCTGCTGGTGGCCGCCCTCTCCCCGGTACCGGCGGTGGTCACCTGGTGGTCGCTGGCGCTCTCGTTCGGCGTGTCGGCGGCGGTCGGGATCATCTTCGGGGTGGTACCGGCGCAGCGAGCCGGGCGGTTGGACCCGGTGATCGCCCTTCGCGCCGAATGAGCACGGATGACTCGTTCCCAGGCGTCGACCGGCGAGCCAGTGATGATCAATTGCCCGAAGGGATCGCGCCGGTCACAGCCGCCCCGTTACCGTACTGGTAACACGCGCGTAGCTGCGGCGCGGAAGCATCCGTCGGGCGGCACGCGCCGGGGATTGGGATGGGTTGGTGAGCCATGGCAGGATCACCACAGCCGGACAGCCGAATGCCGGAGGTCAGGTTTCTGACCGTCGCCGAGGTGGCGACGCTGATGCGGGTCTCGAAGATGACGGTCTACCGGCTGGTGCACTCCGGCGAGCTGACCGCCGTGCGGGTCGGGCGGTCGTTCCGGGTGCCGGAGCACGCCGTGCACGACTACCTGCGCGGTGCCTTCCAGGAGACCGCCTGACGGCGCAGCCGTGATGTCGCGACGGTTCCGGAGCGTTCCGGGCGGTTCCGCACGGGGGCCGGGCGGTTCCCCGTGGGGGCGCTTTGGCCCGGCTGACGGCCGAGGGCTAGTCTGGACCGCGACCGTGGCCACGTGCCGATATGGGTGCGAGCCCGTAGTGCCGGCCCGGTCCGTTGTCCAGCTCGGTAACCGGCCGCACCTCCGGGTGGGGCCGGTCCGATCAGCACGTCGCATCAGAAGGGCTGTCGTATGGGCTCGGTGGTCAAGAAGCGCCGCAAGCGCATGGCCAAGAAGAAGCACCGCAAGCTGCTGCGCAAGACCCGCGTCCAGCGTCGCCGTCTCGGCAAGTGACCCCGGCCGGGCGCCTGCCCGGCCGGCGGTGAGCCGTCCAGACTGTCGACCTTCGGAGGCCCACGTGACGACGTCGCGGCGGTCCGGGTCCGGCCCGGGTCGTCCCGCGCGGAGCGCGAGGTGACCCCCGGTAGCACCCCCGGTGCGCCGGGGGTCGTCGTGGTGACCGGGGTCAGCAGGTTCCTCGGCGCCCACGTGGCGGCGCGGCTGGTCGCAGACGACCGGATCGCCCGGGTCGTCGGTCTCGACGTGCACGAGCCTGCGCCCGAGATCGCCGGGCTGCTCGACGGCGTCGAGCGGGTCCGCGCCGACGCCGGTGCGGTGAGCAGCATCGTCGAGGAGCTGGACGCCGACGCCGTGGTGCACCTGGCGCTGGTCACGGCCGCCGACCCGCAGCAGGGCGGCCGGGCGGCGATGAAGGAGCAGAACGTCATCGGCACGATGCAGCTGCTCGCCGCCGCCCAGCGGGCGCCCCGGCTGCGCAAGCTGGTCGTCCGGTCGTCGACCGCCGCCTACGGGGCGTCGTTCCGGGATCCGGCGGTCTTCACCGAGGACACCGAGCCCCGGGCCGTGCCGCGCGGCGGCTTCGCCCGGGACATCCTCGACATCGAGGGGTACGTCCGCGGTTTCCGGCGGCGCCGCCCCGACGTGACCGCCACCGTGCTGCGCTTCGCGCCGTTCATCGGCTCGATGGCGAACACCACGCTGACCCGGTACTTCGCCCAGCCCGTGGTGCCGACCGTGCTCGGCCGGGACCCGAGGCTCCAGTTCGTGCACTTCGACGACGTACTGGAGGTGCTGCACCGGTCGGTGGTGGAGGAGCACCCGGGGACCTTCAACGTCGCCGGGCCGGGAGTGCTGGCGCTCTCCCAGGCGATCCGCCGGGCCGGCCGGGTCGCCCTGCCGGTGGTGGAGCCGGGGCTCTCCGGCGCGGCCGGGCTCGCCCGGGTGCTCGGCTTCGCCCGCTACGGCCTGGACCAGGTCGACCTGTTCGTGCACGGCCGGGTGGTCGACACCACCAGGCTCAGCACGGAGTTCGGGTTCACCCCGAGGTCGACCGCCGCCGCCTTCGAGGAGTTCATCGCGAGCCACCGGGAGGGGACGGTGCTCGGGCCGGAGCAGCTCCGTCGGGCCGAGCAGGCGATCATTGACGGCATCCGGCAGACCCGGGCCACGGTCCGGGACCGGATCGCGCAGCTCGACGCGGCCGACGGTGCCGGACCGGCCGAGCGGGGCGGACGATGACCGGCGACGGCAGCGCGGACGACCGGCGTAACGGCACCGGAAACGGGGAGGCCGCAGGGGTGCAGCACGATCCGGAGAGCACGGCCGGCCGGCGGTACGGGGTACCCCCGGAGGCGGACGGCACGGAGCTGGACCGGCCGGCGCGGCGCAACGGGCACCGGCCCGGGCCGCCCGTGCCGGACGAGTCCGGCGACGTCTGGGACCGGCGGGTCGCCGCCGGGCTGGCCTTCCTGCGCCGACGCCTCTCCGGGCAGTACGAGGTCGACGAGTTCGGCTTCGACCCCGAGCTGACCGACCAGGTCTTCTATCCGGTGCTGCGCCGGCTCTACCGCGACTGGTTCCGCACCGAGGTCTCCGGCGTGCACCACCTGCCGGTCGACGGCGCCGGACTGGTGGTCGGCAACCACTCCGGCACGGTCGCGATGGACGCGCTGGTGCTGGCCGCCGTGCTGCACGACCGGCACCCGAAGCACCGCTACCTGCGGCTGCTCGGCGCCGACCTGGTCTTCCGGATGCCGGTCGTCTCCGAGCTGGTCCGCAAGACCGGCGGCACCGTCGCCTGCAACTCGGACGCGGAGCGGCTGCTCGGCCGGGGTGAACTCGTCGGCGTCTTCCCCGAGGGCTTCAAGGGCGTCGGCAAGCTCTACGCGGACCGCTACAAGCTGCAACGGTTCGGCCGGGGCGGCTTCGTCTCCGCCGCCCTCCGCACCGGTACCCCGATCGTGCCGGTGGCGATCGTCGGGGCCGAGGAGACGTACCCGATGCTCGCCGACATCAAGCCGCTGGCCCGGCTGCTCAAGCTGCCGTACTTTCCGGTGACGCCGACCTTCCCCTGGCTCGGCCCGCTCGGCGCGGTGCCGCTGCCCAGCAAGTGGCTGATCCAGTTCTGCCCGCCGATCCCCACCGAGCACCTGGTCGACTCCGCCGACGATCCGCTGGTGGTCTTCAACCTCGCCGACCAGGTCCGCGAGACCATCCAGCAGACCCTGCACGAGTTGCTGGAGAAGCGTCCCGACCCGTTCGGCCCCTGAGCCGCGCCCCGGACGCCGGACCGGTCACCGGGCCAGCCGGCGACGCATCGCCAGCCCCGCCGTCACCGCGCCGGCCACCAGCCCGGCGGCGACGGTCGAGGGTACGGCGATCCGGGCCGCCTTCCGTCCGGTCCGGAAGTCGTGCACCGACCAACCGTGCTCGCGGGCGTGCCGCAGCAGCGTGCCGTCCGGGTTGATCGCCACCGCCCGACCGACGGCGGAGAGCATCGGCAGGTCGTTGGCGGAGTCGCTGTACGCGGCGCAGCGCGCCAGGTCCAGCCCCTCCACGGTGGCGAGCTGCACCACCGCGTCCGCCTTGGCCGGCCCGTGCATCAGGTCGCCGACCAGCCGCCCGGTGTAGGCGCCGTCGCGGATCTCGGCGACGGTGCCGATCGCGCCGGTCAGGCCGAGCCGGGCCGCGATGATCCGGCCGATCTCCACCGGTGCGGCGGTGACCAGCCAGACCCGCTGGCCGGCGTCGAGGTGCTGCTGGGCCAGGGCCCGGGTGCCGGCCCAGATCCGGGGCGCCATCAACTCGTCGAAGATCTCCGCGGTGAGCCGCTCGACGTCCTCGACCCGCCAGCCGGCCACGAAGGCCAGCGCCGCCTCCTTGACCCGGGACATGCTGCCGGCGTGCTCGACGGCGAGTACCCGGAACCGGAGCTGTTGCCAGGCGAACCGGGCCAGGTCGCCGGTGGTGAGGTAGTTCCGGGCCGCCAGGCCACGGGCGAACCAGTAGATGGAGGCGCCCTGCATCACCGTGTTGTCCACGTCGAAGAAGGCGGCGGCGTCGGGATCGGTCCGGGCCGGCTCCGCCGGTGGGGCGTCCGGTCCCGCCTCGGCCCAGCCGGCGGTGTGACCGTGGTCGTCGGTGCTGACCGTCACCTTGCGCGCCCGGGCCACGCGGGAACCTCCTCGCTACGCGTACACAGCGAGGGTAGCCGGATCGGCGCGGGCGCACCCGGAGTCCGGGGCAGCGGCCGACGTACGGGCCGGTGCGGAGGGTCAGCCGCCGACCCGGTGTACGGGTTCGGTGGTGCTGCGGTCCCGTACCGCCGGTGGCTGCTCGGGGCTGGGCGTCGCGGCGGGTGGCCGGGGTGCCGTACTCCGGTCCGGGGCACGCGGCGCCTCCTCCTCCGGGGTACGGCTGCCGCCGTCGCCCTCGGCCGCCGAGGGGGGCGGCTCCACCGGGGTACCGACCGGGCCACGGCCGGACGGGCAGGTCCGGGGCAGTGGACCGATCGAGTCGGCCCGGCCGATCGCGCCGACCCGGCAGATCAGCGCGGCCCGGAGGCTCTCGGAGCGGGTCTGTACGTCGTCGAGGAGTTTCAGCGACTCGTTGGCCCGGCTGCGGGTGGCCCGGGTGGTGTCCTCGAAGAGGCGGGCGACCTGCGGTCGCTGCTCATGCAGGAAGGTGTCCACGGCGTCCAGCGCCGACGGGTCCTGACGTTGCACCGCCGCGCTGGTCAGCAGCTTGACGCCCTGTCGGGTGTCGGCGTCCATGTCCTCCAGGACGGCGGAGAAGCCGAAGTTCTGGCCGCCGACCGCGACCGCCTCGGCGAGCCGGGTACGCGCGAAGTCGAGGAAGAGCTGCCCGCGACTCAGGTCGGAGCTGGCCAGGGCGAGCTGGGCGCGTTCGGTGTGCCGCTTCATGCCGTAGAGCGCGTCACCGGGTACGGCGTTCTCGCTGGCGGCGGACATTCCGGAGACGGCGATCGCGCCGACGGCGACCCCGATGACGACGGCTCCACGGGCCCGGGCCCGGGTGCGTGGGCCCCGGAACGCGGGCTGACCGGTCCGGCGGGTGGCGGGTTGACCACCGCCGTCGACGATGGCGTCGTCGGTGGCGGTCGCGCCGATTCCCTCCCGCTCGGCGGTGGCGACGAGCATGGCGCGCAGGCCGGCCCGGAAGTCGGGGTCGACCTCGACGGTGGACTGGACGTCGCGGAGTCGTTCGCCGATGGCCAGGGGCTGCGCCAGGTCGTCGTCGAGGCGGGACCGGACGTGGTGGCGACGGCCTCCGTTGGCCTCGTCGAGCAGCTGCGCGAAGCGCTCGGCGCGTTGGCGGTAGAAGGTCTTCCAACTCACCGCCGACACCTCCCTTCGCTGGTCGCGATGCTGCGGTCGGCGTCGTCTCGCCGTCCGGGTACGACGGTGGCTGACCTCAGGATCGGGCCACGGTGCCCGGGGTCCGATCCGTTCTCCGACCGACCGGTCGGCGGGATCTGAGGCCAACCACCGGTCGCACCCGGACAAACGGTCGGCGGGGGCGACCGGTTACGGCCCGGCGGCGGGAAATACTACGAAGAGTGAGCGGAGTCACGGAGCGTCGGCGCTGGCCCTGGGAGCGCTTCACGGACGGAATCCGTCCGGCAGCAACCGGGCCAGCGCCCGCACCGCGCGGTATTGAAGGGCCTTGATCGCGCCCTCGTTCTTCCCCATCGCCTGGGCGGTCTCCGCCACGGAGAAACCCTGTAGGAATCGCAGAACGATGCATTCCTGCTGCTCGGGGTTGAGTTGCTTGACGGCGGTCAGCAGGGCGACGTTGGTGATGTGCTCGACGACGGCCGCCTCCGGGCTCCCCTCCGGACCCCGATCCTCGCGGTCCGCATCCAGAACATCACCCGTAGTAACTTCCAGGCGGTAGCGACCGGACTTGAAATGGTCCGCGACCAGGTTCCGGGCGATCGTCACCAGCCAGGCGCCCAGGTCACGGCCCTGCCAGGTGAAGCTGCCGATCCGTTTCAGCGCCCGTAGGAAGGTGTCCGAGGTGAGGTCCTCGGCGAGCTGCCGGTTGCCGACCCGGAAGTAGACGAACCGGAAGACCGTGTCGACGTACCGGTCGTAGATCAGGCCGAACGCCTCCGGCTCACCGGCCTGGGCCCGTTCCACCAGCGCCCAGACCTCCCGGGCCGGGTCCGACGGGTCCGGGCGGTCCGGATAACCGGTCGGCGTACCGCCGCCCGAACCGGTCGAGGTCTCGGTCGCCGGCACCACCGGCAGGATCGCCGTCTCGGTCTCCGGCACCTCGGGCCGGGCGGGCGGTGCCGCCGTACCCGGCTGGGCGGGCATCGCCGGCCGGGCCGGACTGGCCACCCGGCCGCCGACCGGCCGCGCGTTGCCGCCCGGGTTGTTGTGCCGGGTCGGCGTCTCGTTCGGATGTGGACGGTTCCGGATCCGCTTCGAGCCCCCGTCGCCGCGCACCGCCAGGCTCAGCATGTCGTCCATGGACGCGCGGAGCCGGTCGAGGCCCTGGGTGAGGGCGAGGCGGGTGTTCCGTGGCCCGCCGCCGGATGCTCCGTCGACGTATCCGTATGTGCTCACTGGACCTCCCCGGCCGGCCGAGGCCGCGGGACCGGTCGCCGGAACCGGGCCGCGATGGGGGCCGTACCCGCGCCGGGGTCGGCGCGATCCGGCACGGCAGTTCCGGGGTGCGCCGTACGACGGCACACGCCCCACAGCTGCTGGTGCAGTGCTCTCACAGGCACGGCGGCCTCCTCGGGCTGAGGGGTGTCGACTCACGGCAAAAGGGGTGAGCCGACCCGAGTGATGATAGGGCCAACGTCACCCATGTGCGGCAAGTCCGTTACACAGAGCCAAAGTATTTCCGCCAAGCCACCCGAACGGGGCGCACAGCTTGTGCGTTGTCAGATGCCTGACAGTGCGGTATCAAGAGCCCTGAGCAGGGGAAACGTGCAGACACGCCAATGCGCGACGGGCCTTGGGCGCGCCGTCGCGAACGTGTTAGAAGCTGTCCACCGCACGGGGGCGTCGATATCCGAAACCCGTTACGGCCTGCTGGAACTTACCTCGGGACCCGGGGCGAAGTCGAGAGAAGTTCCACGTCGAGGGAAAGTTCCACCGATCCGTGTCCACCGGGCGTACCGATCCGGGCGTACCGGTCCGGGATGGCCGGTTGTGCGACCGCTGGACGAGCCGGCGGTCGGAGCGCGCGTCGCGCCCGGCGCTGTGCCAGACTCAGCGACCGTGCAGGATGGACCGGATACCCCCGCCGAGCCAGCCGCGGCCACCCTGGCCGACCGGGTACGCCTGGCCGCCGCGAGCCGCCCCGACGAGCCCGCGCTGCTCTGGACCGACGCCGCGCTGAGCTGGGCCGAACTGGACAGTGCCGTCGACCGGGTCGCCGCCGCGCTCCGCCGCCGGGCCGGCGCGCCGACCGACGGGCACCCGGCCCGGGTCGCCATCGCCCTGGCCAACTCGCCCGACTTCGCGGTGGCGTTCTTCGGCACCCAGCGGGCCGGGCTGGTCGCGGTACCGGTGAACCCGGCGCTGACCGGCCCGGAGCTGCGACACATCCTGGCCGACTCGGCGGCGAGCATCCTGATCTGCACCGAACAGGTCGGCGCGGCAGTCGACGGGGTCCGGGCCGAGTTGCCGGCACTGACCGAACTGCACACCGCACTGTCGAGCCTGACCGGGCCGGCGCCCAAGGAAAAGGTGGTGTCGGCGTCCGAAGGCGACCCGGCCGACCGGCCGATCCGGACGGACCCGGAGGCGGTGGCCGTACTCCTCTACACCTCCGGCACCACCGGCGAGCCGAAGGGCGCGATGCTGTCGCACCGGGCGCTGCTCGCCAACCACGAGCAGGTCGGCCGGATCTCCCCGCCGGTGGTCGGGCCGGACGACCGGGTGCTGCTGGCCCTGCCGCTCTTCCACGCGTACGGGCTGAACGCCGGGCTGGGCGCGGTGGCGTACCACGGGGCGTGCGGGGTGCTGGTCGATCGGTTCGACGCGGCCGCCGTACTGGAGGTGGTCGCCCGGCACCGGGTGAGCGTGCTGGTCGGCGTACCGTCGATGTTCCTCGGCTGGACGATGCTGCCGGACGCCCCGGCGGCGGCCGGGGTGCCGGCCGGCTCGGCGCTGCGCACCGCGATGGCCTCGGTGCGGGTCGCGATCTGCGGCGCCGCCCCGCTGGCGGTCGGCGGCGCGACCCGGTTCGCCGAGGCGACCGGCCGGCGGATCCAGGTCGGCTACGGCCTCACCGAGACCGCTCCGGTGCTCACCACCACGCTCTCCGGCCCGGAGGCGAAGCCGAACTCGATCGGCCGGCCGATCCCCGGCGTCGAGCTGCGGCTCGTCGCCGCCGACGGGGAGGAGCTGTGGCGGGACGGCTCCGCGGTCGAGCCGGCCGACGGCGGGGACGACCCGGACGAGCCCGACCTCGACCTCTCCTCGCCCGGCACCGATCCCGGCGAGATCGTGGTCCGGGGCGCCAACCTCTTCTCCGGCTACTGGCCGGACGGGCACGGCGGCCCGGACGCCGACGGCTGGTGGCGGACCGGCGACGTGGCGTACGCCGACGCGGGCGGTGACCTCTTCCTGGTGGACCGGCTCGGCGAACTGATCCTGGTCAACGGCTTCAACGTCTATCCACAGGAGGTCGAACGGGTGCTCGGCGCGCATCCGGAGGTGGTCGAGTCGGTGGTGTTCGGCAGGCCGGACCCGCTGGCCGGGGAGGCGGTCACCGCGTACGTCGTGCGGGCACCGGAGAGCGAGGTCTCCGCCGCCGAGCTGGCCGCGCACTGCGCCGGTAGCCTGGCCCGGTTCAAGTGCCCGAGCAGGATAGAGTTCGTCGGGTCCCTGCCGCTCTCCGCGATCGGCCGGGTACGCAGATCGGTGATCCGGCACGAGGGGCGCGAGTGACGACGAGTGAGCCACGGCTGACCTTGATCACCCGGCCCGGCTGCCACCTCTGCGAGGTCGCCAGGGAGGCCGTCGACCGGGTGGTGGCGGTGACCGGAGACCGCTGGACCGAGCTGGACGTCACCGGTGACCTGGAGCTGGAGCGCGAGTACGGCGACCGGCTGCCGGTGGTGCTGCTCGACGGCCGCGAGCACGGCTACTGGCGGGTCGAGGAGGAGCGCCTGCTCCGCGACCTGACCGCACCGCGCGGCTGACCGAGGTGGCACCGGCCGAACCGTCGGCGGTGCCGCGTATCGTGCTCGGATGCGCGAGCACCTCGTCTGGGACTGGAACGGCACCCTGCTCGACGACCTGACCCTGGTCGTCGCCGCCACCAACGTGGCGCTGGCCGGAGCCGGCGGACCCGAGGTGACCGCCGAGGAGCACCGTACGCAGTTCCGGCGGCCGATCGCGGACTACTACGCCGAGGTGCTCGGCCGGGCCGTGGACGCCGAGGAGTTCAGCCGGCTGGACCAGCTCTTCCACGAGGCGTACCGGGTCGGGCTGGCCAGTTGCGAGCTGGCCGCCGACGCCACCACCGCGATCAAGACCTGGACCGGTACCCAGTCGCTGCTGTCGATGTGGTTCCACGACGAGCTGGTGCCGGCGGTCGACCGGTACGGGCTGAGCGCCGTGTTCCGCCGGGTCGACGGGCTGCGCGGCACCGTCGGCGGCGACCGCAAGGCCCGGCACCTGGCCCGGCACCTGGCGGAGTCCGGTGTCGAGGGGAGTTCGGCGGTGCTGATCGGCGACTCGATCGACGACGCCGAGGCGGCCGACTCGGTGGGCGCCCGCTGTGTCCTCTACAGCGGCGGGTTCACCGATTCGGCCCGGCTGCGCGCCGCCGGCTGGCCGGTCGCCGACTCGCTCACCGAGGCCGTCGAACTCGCCGCCAGCCTGGACTGAATATCCGGGCCGCACGCCCCGGCCACGCGGCCGGGCAGGCACCCGGGCGGGCCGGCCGCGCGACGGGCGGGTGGGTCAGCCGCGCAGGTAGGCGAGCACGGCGAGGACCCGGCGGTGCTGCTCCTCGTCCGGCGGCAGTTGCAGCTTGGTGAAGATGTTCCGGACGTGCTTCTCCACCGCGCCGTCGCTGACCACCAGGGCCCGGGCGATGGCCGTGTTCGACCGCCCCTCGGCCATCAGTCCGAGCACCTCCCGCTCGCGCGGTGTCAGCTCCCGCAGCGGGTCGTCCCGACGGCGCCGGACGAGGAGCTGGCCGACCACCTCCGGGTCGAGCACCGTGCCGCCGCCGGCGACCCGGTTCACGGCGTCGAGGAACTCGTCGATCGCCGCCACCCGGTCCTTGAGCAGGTAGCCGATCCCACCGCCGCCGACGCCGCCGCTGGGCTTGACGGTGGCGAGCAGGTCGTCGGCGTACGACACCTCGACGTACTGGGAGAGGACCAGGATCGGGGTCCGGGGTACCCGCTGCCGGGCCTCCACCGCCGCCCGCAGTCCCTCGTCGGTGTGCGAGGGCGGCATCCGGACGTCCACGATCGAGACGTCGGGGCGGTGCGTGACGATGGCCTCGACCAGGGTCGTACCGTCGCCGACCGCGGCCACCACCTCGTGGCCGTGCTCGGTCAGCAGGCGTACCAGACCCTCCCGGAGGAGAACGGCGTCATCGGCGATCACTACGCGCATGATGTTGTTGTCTACCACTGCCGGCCCGTCGGACGGGTGTTCCCGTCCCATCCGGTCAACTTCCGGGGAGGTCGGTGCGGTGCCGGCCGGGGCGTCGGAGTGGCTCAGCACGGCAGCTCGGCCCGGATCTCGGTCGGCCCACCGGGCGGGCTGAGCACGGTCAGGGTGCCGTCGTTGGCACGTACCCGGTCGGCGAGCCCGGCCAGGCCGTGCCCCTTGGAGAGGTGCGCGCCGCCCTCGCCGTCGTCGATCACCACGATCCGCAGCGCCCGCTCCTCCCGGGTCACCGTCAACCAGCACTCGGTGGCCCGGCTGTGCTTGGCGACGTTGGTCAGCGCCTCGGCCACCACGAAGTACGCGGTCGACTCGATCGCCGGGCCGGGTCGGCCGTCCGGGGTGCCGAGCCGGGGGTCGACGGCGAGTTCGACCGGGATCAGCCCGCGCCCGGCGAGCGCCGCCAGGGCGCTGGGCAGGCCCCGGTCGACCAGGATCGGCGGGGCGATGCCCCGGGAGAGTGCCCGCAGTTCGGCGAGGGTGTCCCGGGTCTGCGCGAGCGCCTCGCCGAGGGTCTGCCGGGCCGCCTCCGGGTCCGAGTCGAGCTGCTGCTGGGCCCGGCTCAGGTCCATGGCCAGCCGGACCAGCCGCTGCTGCGGCCCGTCGTGGATGTCCCGCTCCAGCTTGCGCAGCGCGGTGGCCTCGGCCGAGACGGCAGCCCGCTTCTGCTCCTCCAGCACGGTGATCCGGTTGCGCATCTCCGCCACCCCGGTCAGCAGCGCGCGGCCGAGCCCGGCCTGCATCAGCGCACAGCCCCGGACCACCAGCGGCAGGGTGATCAGGAAGAAGACCCCGAGGGCGGTGTTCAGTCCGATCCGGGCGGCGGCGCTGTCGCCCAGCCCGAGCAGCTCGTGCAGGCCCTCGTCGTTCGGGCCCTGCGGGATCGCCCAGTCGTACGCCCAGTAGAGCGAGCCGCCGATCGCGCCGAGCCACCAGACCGCGGTGATCACGAAGGTGCCGAGCGCCACGATCAGCCGGACCCAGCCGTGCGCGAGGTCGAGCCAGGACTGGGCGTCGGCGATGGGTACGAAGATCCGCCGCCACATGCTGGCCCCGGGCTCGGCGGTGCGGTAGTTGGGGCGTACCCGGGGTTGCCGCAGCACCGCCGGCATCCGCAGCCGTTCGATGTCGGCGAAGCCCCGGGCGGCGTAGAGGGTGCCGGCCAGGATCGGCAGTCCGGTCACCGTCACCGCCAGTCCGGCACTGAGCGCGGTCCCGGCGACGAGCACGACGAAGCTCGCCAGCGCGAGGGGGAGGCCGAGGAACACGTAGCCGGAGTCGATGGCGAGTTGGCGGAGCACGCTGCGGCCGGCGCCGGGTTCGGCGCCGACGGCCACGCTGGTGGCGGTGGTCGTGGTCATGTTCTCGACGCTAGGCATCGCTGCGGTCGGTCCCCATCCCATCGGCTGGCCTCTTCACGGTAGGGCTGTCCCCACCTGACCGGGAAATCCGCGCGCGACCCGACCGGGAAATCCGCGCGCCACTGGGGCGGGAAATCCGCGCCACCCGGGCGGGAGATCCGCGCCCACCGGGTGGGCCGGGCCGGTCCGGGCGGCGGTGCCGGTCCGGGCGGGTGCCGCGCCGCTCGCGGGCCGATCCGGAAGGCCGGCAGCCGGGAATGTGCGGGGGCCGCGACGGTTTGGCGCCGAATGTAATGGTGGACGTCAGGAAATTCGCGGCGCATCGTGATTGCTGGATCGGCCGAGAGAGCCGGTCGATCGGCCGGCGTGGTAGTGGCGAGTTGGTCAGATAAGTCGGACTTAGGTAATAATCGCCGTGACGGCTCCGGTTGGGTCGCGAACTGATCTTGTAAGTGGAGGCCCAGGTGAGGCGTTATCGCGGTCTATCAAGATCGCGATTTGTGCGTGTCTTCACAAGCGCCTACTCTGTTACTCCGACGAGCCCTGCTAGCACAGCCGGTCACAGCGGTCGCCAGCGGGTGCCCCGGAACGACCCGCCGGTCCGGCTGGTCGAAGATCGCACGGCACGGAGTCGCATGAATCAGCACCGCCCCGTAGGCACGCCCGGCCGCGCCGGTGCGGTGCCGGCGCTTCCGGATCTCCCTGAGGCGACGGTCGCCCGGCTCCCCGAATACCTCCGTGCCCTGCACAATCTCGCCGAGTCCGGCAACGACACGGTCTCCAGCGAGGAGTTGGCGACGGCGGCCGGGGTCAACTCGGCGAAGCTGCGCAAGGACCTCTCACAGCTCGGGTCGTACGGCACCCGGGGCGTGGGCTACGACGTCGCCCTGTTGATCGACCAGATCGAGTTCGTGCTCGGGCTCACCCAGTGCCGGGCGGTGGCCCTGGTCGGTGTGGGTAATCTCGGTCACGCCCTTGCCGGCTACGCGGGCTTCGCCGGCCGTGGCTTCCGGATCGCGGCGCTCTTCGACGCCGACCCGGCCCGGCTCGGCGAGGTGATCAACGGGCTGGTCGTCCGGCACATCGACGAGCTGCCGCAGGTGGCCGCCGAGGAGAGCATCGCGATCGGTGTGATCGCCACCCCGGCCACCGCCGCGCAGAGCGTCGCCGACCAACTGGTCGCGGCCGGGGTGACCAGCATCCTCAACTTCGCCCCGTGCGTGCTGGCGGTGCCGGACGGCGTCGACGTCCGCAAGGTCGACCTCGCCATCGAGCTGCAGATCCTCTCCTTCCACGAGCACCGCAAGGCGGCGCTGACCGGGTTGCCGGCGAGCACCGGTCCGGCCGCGGCGCTCGGCACGGCGAACGGCACCACCCTGGGCGGCACCGCCACGACGGGGCTGACGGCCCTGCCCGGCGGGCTCGCCGCCACCGGCACCACCGAGGCAGCGCCCACCGGGACACTCCGGTCGACGAACGCGGAGGCGGTCGGCTCATGAACCTGCTCGTCGTCGGTGCATCGCACCGCACCGCGCCGGTCGCGATCCTGGAGCGGCTGGCCGTGGCCAACACCGAGCTGCCGGAGATCCTCGCCCGGCTGCTCGCCCAGCCGTACGTCGGCGAGGCGGTCGTCGTCTCGACCTGCAACCGGGTCGAGGTCTACGCCGCCGTCACCGGCTTCCACGGCGGGCTGGGGGACATCTGCACCGTACTGGCCGGGCACGCCGGCTCCGCCCCGGCCGAACTGGCCAACCACCTCTACGTGCACTACGACGGCGCGGCGGTGGAGCACGCCTTCCGGGTCGCCGCCGGGCTGGACTCGATGGTGGTCGGCGAGGCGCAGATCCTCGGCCAGCTCCGCGACGCCTACCATGCCGCGAGCGAGGCCGAGGCGCCCGGCCGGCTGCTGCACGAGCTGATGCAGCAGGCCCTCCGGGTGGGGAAGCGGGCGCACGCCGAGACCGACATCGACCGGGCCGGGCAGAGCGTGGTCAGCGCCGCGCTCGACCTGGCCGCCACCCACTTCGGCGGCAGCGTCGAGGGTCGCCCGGTGCTGGTGGTCGGGGCCGGCTCGATGGGCGCGCTGGCCGTGGCCACGCTCTCCCGGCTGGGCGCCGGCCCGGTGGGGATCAGCAACCGGGGCCACGACCGGGCGCTGCGGCTGGCCGAGGCGTACGGTGCCTCGGCGGTGCCGATCGCCGAACTCCCGACCGCCCTTTCCACAGTGGACATAGTAGTCGCCGCCACCGCGTCGATCGAGCCGGTCCTCACCCGCGAGACGGTGGCCAGGGCGCTGCGGGAACGCGCGGCCGACCGCCCCGATCCGCTGGTACTGCTCGACCTCGCCGTACCCCGGGACATCGAGCCGGCGATCGCCGAGCTGCCCGGCACGGTGGTGATCGACATCGACGGGCTCGCCGCGGCCCAGCCGATCGGCCCGGCCGCCGCCGACACCGCCGCCGTCACCCAGATCGTCGGCTCCGAGGTCGAGGCGTTCCTCACCTGGCTGCGCGGTGCCGACGTCGCGCCGACCGTGGCCGCGCTGCGGGCCCGGGCCGACGAGGTGGTCACCGCCGAGCTGCGCCGGCTCGCCCAGCGCCGGCCGGACCTCACCGACGACCAGCGCGCCGACGTGAGCCACACGGTGCACCGGGTGGTGCAGCGGCTGCTGCACTCGCCGACGGTACGGGTCCGGCAACTCGCCGCCGAGCCCGGCGGCGACCAGTACGCCGCCCTGCTCCGGGAACTCTTCGACCTAGAGGTGCCGGTCACCTCACAGGCGGACACCGTGCCGGAACTGGCCGCCGCCGAGCTGGCCGGGGTACCGGCCGGCAACCGGTTGACCGGTCTCGCCGGCCTGCCCGGTCTCGGCGACCTGCCGGCCGTCGGCGGGCAGGCCGACCTGGACGCCGGCCCGGCCCTGCGTGCACCGGTGCCCCGACAGCAATCCGGAGGAGAACGATGACCGAGGTTCAGGCCGGCGCCGGCCGGACCGGTGACCCGGGGTGGGCCGACCTCGCCGAGCGGATCGAGGTGCCGGCATGACCGCGCTGCGGCTCGGTACCCGGGGGAGCGCCCTCGCCCTCGCCCAGTCCCGGACGGTGGCCGAGGCGGTGACGGCGGCAACCGGCCGGCAGGTGGAGCTGGTCGAGGTCGTCACGGCCGGCGACCGGTCCAACGCCCCGGTGCACCGGCTGGGCGTCGGGGTCTTCGTCTCGGCGCTGCGGGACGCGCTGCTCGCCGGAGAGATCGACTTCGCGGTCCACTCGTACAAGGACCTGCCGACCGCCGTCGAGACCGGGCTGCACATCGCGGCGGTACCGCCCCGGGAGGACCCGCGCGACGCGCTGGTCGCCAAGGACGGGCGTACCCTCGCCGAGCTGCCACCCGGCGCCACCGTCGGCACCGGCGCGCTGCGCCGGATCGCCCAGCTGCACGCGCTCGGGCTCCAGCTCACGGTGGTGCCGATCCGCGGCAACGTGGACACCCGGGTGGGCCGGGTGCGCGGCGCCGAGGCGGATCTCGACGCGGTGGTGCTGGCCCGGGCCGGACTGGCCCGGCTGGGCCGGGCCGAAGAGATCAGCGAAACCCTCGACCCGATGCTGATGTTGCCGGCCCCCGCCCAGGGTGCGCTGGCGGTCGAGTGCCGGGTCGACGACTCGGAACTGGTCGAGCTGCTCGGTGCGCTCGACCACGCCCCAACCCGGGCCGCGGTCACCGCGGAACGGGCATTTCTGGCCACCCTGGAGGCCGGGTGCAGTGCACCGGTCGCCGGGTACGCCGAAGTCGCCGAGGGCGACGACGGCGAGGAGATCTACCTGCGCGGGGCGGTGATCAGTCCGGACGGCACCCGTGACATCCGGCTGTCCCGCACCGGTACGCCCGCCGAGGCGACGGAGATCGGAAAGGCACTCGCCGCCGAACTCCTCGACCTCGGCGCCGACTCGATCCTCGGGGCGCCCAAGGAATCCGGCGCGAGGACCCAGCATTTTGGAGCTACAGAATGATCGGCACCCGTAAGCCCGCAGGCCGCATCGCGTTCGTCGGGGCCGGACCCGGCGACCCCGGCCTGCTGACCCGCCGGGCGCACGACGCCCTGGTCGACGCCGACCAGGTGGTATACGACCGCAGCGTGCCCGAGGCCCTGCTCACGGCCGTCAAGGCCGAGGCCAGGGAGGACGCCCAGTTCACCCCCGCCGAGGGGGCGCCGGGCGACGTGGCCAAGGTGCTGCTGTCGGCCGCCCGCTCCGGCCTCTCCGCCGTGCACCTGGTCGCCGGTGACCCGTTCGGGCACGACTCGGTGGTCAAGGAGGTGCAGGCGGTGGCGCGTACCGCCGTGCACTTCGAGGTGGTGCCGGGGGTCGGCCAGGCCGAGGGGGTGGCCACCTACGCCGGGGTACCGCTGCACGGGGTACGCACCGCCGCCGACGTCGACGACGTCACGGCGATGGACTTCGAGGCGCTCGCGGCGGCGGTCAACCGAGGCTCGCTCGCGCTGGCGGTGGACGCCGGTGACCTCGCCGCGGTCCGGGACGGGCTGCTCGCGGTCGGGGTGGACGGCTCCACCGCGGTCGCGGTGACCGGGGACGGCACCGGGGAGACGCAGTACACCACCACCTCGACGGTGGACAGCTTCGTCGCCGCCGCGCTCGGCTTCACCGGCCGGGTCGTGCTCACCCTCGGCGCCGGTGTACCGCACCGGGACAAGCTGAGCTGGTGGGAGAACCGCCCGCTGTACGGCTGGAAGGTGCTCGTCCCGCGCACCAAGGAGCAGGCCGGGGTGATGAGCGCCCGACTGCGTGAGTACGGCGCCATCCCGTGCGAGGTGCCGACCATCGCGGTCGAGCCGCCGCGTACCCCGGCCCAAATGGAGCGGGCGGTCAAGGGCCTGGTCGACGGCAGGTACGCCTGGGTGATCTTCACCTCGGTGAACGCGGTCCGGGCGGTCTGGGAGAAGTTCGCCGAGCACGGTCTCGACGCCCGGCACTTCGGCGGCGTCAAGATCGCCTGCATCGGTGAGCCGACCGCCGAGGCGGTACGCGCGTTCGGCATCCAGCCGGAGCTGATCCCGTCCGGGGAGCAGTCCTCGGAGGGGCTGCTCGCCGAGTTCTCGCCGCACGACGAGATCCTCGACCCGGTCGGCCGGGTACTGCTGCCCCGTGCCGACATCGCCACCGAGACGCTGGCGGCCGGGCTGACCGAGCGCGGCTGGGAGGTCGACGACGTGACCGCGTACCGGACGGTGCGGGCGGCCCCGCCGCCGGCCGAGATCCGCGACGCGATCAAGTCGGGCGGCTTCGACGCGGTGCTCTTCACCTCTTCTTCCACCGTGCGCAACCTGGTCGGCATCGCCGGCAAGCCGCACGCCCGGACCGTGGTCGCGGTGATCGGCCCGAAGACGGCGGAGACCGCCACCGAGTTCGGCCTGCGGGTGGACGCCCAGCCGGCGCACGCCTCGGTGCCGGACCTGGTGGAGGCGCTGGCGTCGTACGCGGTGGAGCTGCGGGAGAAGCTGGCCGCGATGCCGGCCAAGCAGCGCCGGGGTTCCAAGGTCCAGGGCCCGACGGCGCTGCGGTTCCGGTAATCTCTGTCGGATTTCTGTAGCACCATCGGATGTGAAGCCCGCTAGGTCTTTCAGGCACCATCGGTCCTAGGGCCGTCGGCGGCCCGGGCGGCCCGGCAGACGCCGGGTCGAGTGTCGGCCGGTCGGTCGTGAGGAGTGGTCATGTCGTACCCAGAGATCCGTCCGCGCCGGTTGCGGCGGTCCCCGGCGATGCGCCGGCTGGTCGAGGAGACCCGGCTCGCCCCGGCGGAGCTGGTGCTGCCGATGTTCGTCAAGGAGGGGCTGGCCGAGCCGAGGCCGATCGCCTCGATGCCGGGCGTCGTGCAGCACTCCCGGGAGTCGCTGCGCAAGGCGGCGGCCGAGGCGGTGCACGCGGGCGTCGGCGGGATCATGCTCTTCGGGATCCCGGCGGAGAAGGACGAGACCGGTTCCGGCGGCATCGACCCGGACGGCATCCTCAACGTGGCGATCCGGGACGTGATCGCCGAGGTCGGCGACGCCACGGTGGTGATGAGCGACCTCTGCCTGGACGAGTTCACCTCGCACGGGCACTGCGGGCTGCTCGCCCCGGACGGCAGCGTCGACAACGACGCCACCCTCGCCGCGTACGCCGAGCTGGGGGTGGCGCAGGCCGAGGCCGGCGCGCACGTGGTCGGGCCGTCCGGGATGATGGACGGCCAGGTCGGGGTGATCCGGCGCGCGCTGGACGCCGCCGGGCACACCGACACGAGCATCCTGGCGTACGCGGTGAAGTACTCCTCCTCGTTCTACGGCCCGTTCCGGGACGCGGTGGAGTCGTCGTTGCAGGGCGACCGCCGCACCTACCAGCAGGACCCGGCCAACCTGCGCGAGTCGCTCCGGGAGGTACGCCTCGACGTCGCCGAGGGCGCCGACCTGGTGATGGTGAAGCCGGCCCTGCCCTACCTCGACGTGCTCGCCGCGGTCCGGGCCGAGGTGGACGTGCCGGTCGCCGCCTACCAGATCTCCGGCGAGTACGCGATGGTCGAGGCCGCCGCGGCCAACGGCTGGATCGACCGGGACCGGGCGGTACTGGAGACGCTGACCTCGATCCGCCGGGCGGGTGCCCAGATCATCCTCACCTACTGGGCCGTCGAGGCGGCCCGGATGCTCCGCGACCGCTACTGACCGACCGGGGGTCGGCGGACCGGCCGACCCCGGCCCGCCCCGCCGCGCTCCTCAGCTGCCGGCGTCCAGCCGGTGCACCAGCTCGGCCACGTCGACGCCGTACTCGTACCACTCCCGGTCGGCCTGGAATCCGAGGTCGGCGTTGACGGCCCGCATCGCCTCGTTGGTCCGGGCGTTCCAGGTCTGCACCTCGGAGAGCTTCGGCTCGACCGAACGCAGCTCGAAGAGCATCCGGGCCTTCATCGCCCGGTCGATGCCGTAGCCCTGGTGTTCCTGGCCGACGATGGTGTCCCACTGGTCGGCCCGGGTCGGATGCTGGGCCGGCACCACGACCTCGGTGAGTCCGGCGACCACGCCGGTCTTCTCCTCGATCGCGAGCACGATGTACGGCTTCATGCCGCGCCGGTGCAGACAGTTCAGGCTGTCCCGCAGGCGCTGCGGATCGTGCGAACTGGGGCGCAGATCCAGGTCACCGTCGTCAATGTCGCGCGTCTCGGCCTTCGCCATGGCGTACGCCTCGATCAACTCGTCCGGCGGCCCGCCGGGGCAGAACTCCAGACGGTATCCGGGACCGATTCCCTGGGCCATCTCGCCGAGCGCGACCCAGTCGACCGTGCCGAGCCGCAGCACGCTGCGGTCCTCCTCGTACTCCCGGACGAAACCGAGGGCCTCGTAGAACCCGACCGCGGGCGTGTCGCCGATGACCTCGACGCCCATCGACCGGAAGCCCTCCTGGTAGGTCCGCCGGGCGGCCGTGGCGATCAGCTTGCGCCCGAGCCCGCTGCGCCGGGCCGCCGGGTGCACCATCACCTCCAGCACGCCGATGTCACCCAACAGGAGTACGTGGGTGTGCCCGAGGATGCGGCCCGGCTGCCCGTCGGCCGAAGGCTCGTCCTGGGCGATCCAGGAGATGCGGCGTTCGCCGGGCATCACCTCGCAGAGGTACTCCCGGAGCATGCCGTTCTCCCACAGGGGGTCCTCCGGTAGGTCGGCCGCGAAAACCGCGTTGAGCGCGTCCAGGAAGGACTCGATCTCGGCGGCCGGGGCGGTCCGGGGATCCCACTCGCGCACCATCACCCGTCTAGCTTGCCGTCAACCGCAGCCTGGCGAAAGTGCCCAGTTCGTCAATGTGTCGAGGACATTACGCTAAGTTCTACTGTCTGTGCCGTACTTGTTGGCCATGTTGAACACCTCTTGGGCATATGGCCGCACGTCATTGTAGGAAAGGATGGCGCTCCACCAGTCCGAGGCGACCGACAGGTTGCGGCCTCCCTTGCACAGATAGTTACCGGCCGCCAGAGCCGCGTCGTCGATGCTGTGCGGGTTCTCCACCCCGTCGCCGTCGGCGTCGGCCCCGATCTCCTCCCAGGTGGTCGGGATGAACTGCATCGGTCCGACCGCGCGGTCGTAGGTGGCGTCCCGGTCGAGCCGGCCGTCCTCGGTGTCCATGATCCGCATCCGGCCGCCGTTGCCGTCCAGCGGCAGGCCGATGATCTCCGGCGCGGCGATCCCGTTCGCGCCGAGGACCGCCCCGTTCGCCCGCCCGTGTGCGGATTCCACCTGGCCGATCGCGGCCAGCGTGGTCCAGCGGAGCTGGCAGCCGGGCGTCGTCTGACCGACCCGCAGCTCGGCGTAGCCGTACGCCTGGAGCGCGGTCGTGGAGATCTGGACCCGGGGCCCGATCTGCCCGGCCCAGCCGGCGAGTACGTCGGAGGGGCGCCCGCCGGTCGCGTTCCAGGGCGGTGCCGGCACGCTCGGCGTGCCGAAAGCCGGTGGGCTCGGCAGCCCCGAGGGCAGCCCGCCGGGGTCGACGGGGAACCCGGGTACGGTCGGCGAGGGCGGTGGCAGGCTCGTGGCGGCACCCGTGTCGACCGGCCGGGCCTGCCGCGCGGTGGCCGGGATCAGGAACGCTCCCGCGGCGCCGGTCGTGGCCACCAGGGCGAAGAGCAGCAGCGCCGGCAGGGTGAGCCGGCCACTCGGCCGCTTGGACCAGGCGCGTACCGCCCCGGGGGACGGCCAGCGGGAGACCGCGTGCGCGAACCGGACCCGGATCCGCCGGTTCCGCCCGGCCGGCGCGGTCACGGGTACGTCGAGGTCGATG
This sequence comes from Plantactinospora sp. BB1, assembly GCF_003030385.1. Lineage (NCBI taxonomy): Bacteria > Bacillati > Actinomycetota > Actinomycetes > Micromonosporales > Micromonosporaceae > Plantactinospora > Plantactinospora sp. BB1. The sequence goes on from NZ_CP028159.1 coordinate 2,082,476, forward strand.
ACCGTCTCGCCCGGCTTGCCCGCCGGGGTGGGCGGAGTGGCCGCCGCCGTGGTCGTGCCGGCGGTGCTCGCCGCCGTCGCGCTGGTCGCGGTGGCGTCGGGCTTCGCCTCGGCGGCGGGCTGCGGCTCGGCCTCGGCGGTCGGCTCCGGCTCGGTCGGCTTCGGCTCGGCCTCGGCAGTCGGCTTCGGCTCGGTGGTCGCCTTCGGCTCCGTCTCGGCGGCCCGCTCGGCCTCGGCGGGCGGCGTCGGCTCGGTTTCGGCGGTCGGCTTCGGCTCGGCGGGCGGGACGGGTTCGGCCTCGGCGCGCGGGCGCGGCACGGCGACCGATGGTGGATCGAAGTCCGGATCCGGGGCGGCACCCGAACTGGCCAGCGGCCCGTCGAAGACCGGCGCCGCGGGTCGCAGTGGTCGAGTCGTAGAAGTCTCCTCGCGCTCCGCCACCCGTCGAATATTACCCATCCACCGTCGAACGTCAGGTCTGGCCGTACGCTGTTGGTATGCCCCGGTACGAGTTCCGTTGCCGCGCCTGCGGTGACACCTTCGAGATGAACCGGCCGATGGCCGAGGCCTCGGCTCCGGCGTCCTGCCCTCGCGGGCACGACGACACGGTCAAGCTACTGTCGACGGTCGCCTTCACCGGTCGCGGCGCGGGCGGTTCCGCCCCGGCGCCGATGGCCCCCAGCGGCGGCGGCTGCTGCGGCGGGAGTTGCGGCTGCTGAGGCCGTAGCCCGGCTGTCCGGACCTGGCCCCCTCCCGTTCCGGACAGTGAGGACAGTTCGCGACCGTGATGTCGGTTTCGTGGCACAGTCCCCGGTTAGCACCTTGGTACGGGGTCGCGCCGTCCGTTTCTACGATGGGCCAACCCGTAAATATGCGGCAGCATGAACGCGACTTCCAGGGGGCGGGAGGTTCCAGGCATGTCAGCACGGATCCACCTGCCGAGCGGGTTGGTGACATTCATGTTCACCGACATCGAGGGCTCCACGCGGCTGGCCCAGATGCTCGGGCCGGGCTACCGGCCGGTGCTGAGCGAGCACCGGCGCCTGCTGCGCGCGACCCTGGCCGCCAGTGACGGGACCGAACTCTTCACCGAGGGCGACTCGTTCTTCGTCGCGTTCGCCGACGCCTCGTCCGCGCTGGACGCCTCGCTGGCCGCGCAGCGCGCGCTGAACAACCACGAGTGGCCGACGCCGGAGGCCACCCCACGGGTCCGGATGGGACTGCACACCGGGCACGCCGAGCCGCGCGACGGGGAGTACGCCAGTGCCGAGGTGCACCGGGCCGCCCGGATCGCCGCCGCCGCGCACGGTGGTCAGGTGCTCTGCTCCGGTGCGACCGCCAAGCACGCCGCACCGCTGCCGCCGGGTGCCTCCCTGCTCGACCTCGGTCTGCACCGGCTGCGCGGTTTCGACGACCGGGAGCGGCTCTTCCAGCTCGTCGCCCCCGGGCTGGAGCGCCAGTTCCCCCGGCCGCGTACGGCCGACGCGATCCCGCACAACCTGCCGACCCAGGTCACCTCGTTCGTCGGCCGGCAGGCCGAGCGGGAGGAGTTGGACCAGCTCATCGACTCCCACCGGCTGGTGACGGTGGTCGGCGCCGGTGGGGCCGGCAAGACCCGGCTGGCGGTCGAGCTGGCCGGCGGCGTGGTCGAGTCGTACCCGGACGGGGTCTGGTTCGTCGACATCGCCACCGTGACCGATCCCGGGCTGGTCGCCTTCGCGGTCGCCGCGGTCCTCGGGCTGCGGCCGGAGCCGGGCCGGCCGATGCTGGAGACGCTTGTCGAGTTCGCCGCGTCCCGGCGGATGCTGGTCGTGCTCGACACCTGCGACGCCCAGCCGGCCGCCTGCGCCGAGGTGATCTCGCGACTGCTCGCCGGCGGCAGCGGCGTACGCGTGCTCGCCACCAGCCGGGAGTCGCTGGGGCTGCCCGGCGAGGTGATCTGGCGCATCCCACCGCTCTCCGTCGACCCGGCACCGGGCGGCGGTCCGAGCGAGGCGGTGACCCTGCTGCTCGACCGGACGGCGGCGGCCCGGGGCGGGCGCCGGTCCGGGCCGGCCGAGTCGGCCGACCTGCAACGGGTGGTGACCCGGCTGGACGGGCTGCCGCTGGCGATCGAGCTGGCCGCCGCCCGGCTGCGGGTACTCTCCGCCAGCCAGCTCGCCGAGCGGCTGGACGACGTACTCGGTGCCCTGGACGCGGGCCGGGACGACGTGGAACCCGCCCCGGCGGCGGCCCGGAGCTGGTCGGCGAACCAGCAGGACACCGTGGACCTGGCGGCGGCGGCCCGGGGGGTGGCGCCACCCGTCGGCGCCCGCGCGGTGCAGCGTTCGGCCACCCAGCGGCACGTGACGATGCAGGCCACGGTCACCTGGTCGTACCGGACGCTCGGTCCCCGGGCGGCCCGGCTGCTGCGCTGGCTGGCGGTCTTCTCCGGCCCGGTCGACCTGGCCACCGTCGAGTGGCTGCTCAACGACGATCCGCTCGACCCGCTCTCGGTGCTGGTGGACAAGTCGATGATCCAGGCCGAGCCGAACGTCTCCGGCAGCACCTACCGGATGCTCGACCCGATCCGGGCGTACGCGGCGCGTCGGCTGGTCGACGCGGGGGAGGAGCAGACCGCCCGGGACCGGCACGTGGCCTGGTCGCTGCACGCCTTGCAGCGGGCCTACCTGGGTCCGGACGACCGGCCGGTCACCCTCTCGCTCTACGCGCTCGACCCGCTCGCCGACGAGCTGCGGGCCGCGCTGCGCTGGACGGTCACCGGCGGCAGCGCTCGGCAGGGGCTGCAACTCGCCAGCGGGCTGGACGAGTGGTGGCGGGAGCGGGGGCTGGCCCGGGAGGGGCGGCTCTGGCTGTTCCGGCTCTACGGCCGGATCGCCGAGACCGGCGAGCAGATTCCCGAGGCGGAGCTGGCGGCGGCGTACCACATGCACTCGCAGCATGCCGGCGCGGACGGTGAGTTCGCCGAGGAGCTGCGCTTCTCGCAGCGGGCCGAGTCGGCCGCCCGGCAGGCCGGCGACGCGGGCCTGCTGATCCGGGTACTCGCCGGCCGGGCCGCGCCGCTGATCGACATGGGACAGTTCGCCGAGGCCGAGCGGGTGTGCCGGGAGGTGATCGCCGAGGCCGAGACGGAGGGTGTGGCCGGTGAGGCGCTGCTCGCCGTCTACAGCCTGGCGGAGCTGCTCTGGCGTCGGGGTGCCCTGGACGAGGCGGCCGAGCTGCTCGGCGCGGCCCGGCCGGTGGAGGCGAGCCGGCCGACCGAGCGCGGCAAGCGCTCCGTCGACATGCTGCTCGGGATGGTGGCGCTGGCCCGGGGTGATCTCGTCGCCGCGCACGACCACCTGGTCGTCGCGCTGCGGTCCCGGATGAGCTACGGCTATCTGGCCAGGGCGTGCGACACGGTCAACGCGATCGCGGTGCGCTGTGCCGGTGGCGGGGACCCGAGGTCGGCGGCGCGGCTCTTCGGCGCGGCCCAGCTCACCCGCTCGGCGATGCGCTGCACCCCCGGCACCTTCGGGGCGTACTGGCTCCAGGAGCAGACCGCGCTGCGGAACGTGATGGGGGACGCGGCCTTCGACACCGCGTACGCGGCCGGGGCCGAACTGACCCTTGAGGAGGCGGCGGCGGTGGCCCTGGAGGTCGACCATCCCGACCTGGCGGCCGGCTCGATCCGGTTCTCCCACGTGGAGACCCCGGCGCAGCGGCCACGGCCCCGGGAGAGTGTCGACTCGCCCCGGGAGGCCGAGCGCTGAAGCGGGCGCACCGGCACCGCACCGGCCGGCCCTGCCGAGGTCGGGCAGCCGGGGGCGGGTGGCGAAGACGGCGATGCTCCCGTACCCGGGCGGGTGCGGGAGCATCGGAGCGGTGCTGCGGTCAGCGGGCCTTGGCGAGATCGACGAATATCCGCCAGGACTCGGGGCGGAACGCCAGGACCGGACCGGTCGGATCCTTGCTGTCCCGGACGGCGACCACCTCCGACAGATTGTCCGCCACCTCGACGCACGCACCACCGTTGCCACCGGACCGGGTCGACTTGTGCCACAGCGCCCGAGTTAGGTCCATATCTTTGACACTTCCTTGATCAATTCGAGTGACTGTTTGAGGGGAAGGGCATAGTTGCGCACGACTTCCCACATTCGCACGAGTCTAACAATTTCACCCGGTTGATCCACGATCTGTGCCTTGAGCTGATTGTCGGCGTATCCGACCCGGCTGTCGTCCGGCATCTCCGCGACGATGAACTGCCCGGCCAGTCCGAGGTAGATCCCGGTGCTCGCCGGCACGACCTGCACCTGGACGTGGTCCAGTTCGGCGAGCGCGACGATCCGTTCGACCTGCTCGCGCATCAGCCCGGGGTGCCCGGGGGCCGGCCGGCGCAGTACCGCCTCGTCGATCACCGCGATGAGCTGCGGCGGGACGTCCCGGTTGAGGATCGCCTGCCGGGCCAGCCGGGAGGCGACGTGCCGGTCGATCTCCTCGGCGGTGAACCGGCCGCCGGCCAGGGTCGCCCGGGCGTACGCCTCGGTCTGCAACAACCCGGGCACGTACGCCGGCTCGAACCAGCGCAACAGTGTCGCCTCCCGCTCGATCTCGATCCAGTCCCGCAGCCAGATCGGCGCGCTGTCGAAACTGGCGAGCCGGACCAGGAGCCGGGTGTACGCGCCCCCGGTCTGGAACGCCCGGTCCACCGCCGCCACGTACTCGCCGGTCGGTGGCCGGTGCCGCGTCTCCACCGAGCTGACGTGCGTCGGAGAGAACTTGACGGTACGTGCCCACTCCTCCTGGGTCATCGCCCGGGACGTCCGCGCCTCGATCAACTCCTCGACCAGCAGGTCCACCGCCGCGCCCATTACGCACCCTCCACTCGAAATGTGTCGGTATCTACGCGGCCCACTCAGCACTACGCGTTCGCCGCGGCCCAACTGCGCAAAGGTTCCGGATCGTCGTCCACAGTATTTGCCTCTACACCAGACTGTCACCGACGGGACCGCTCCGGGGTCGTTTCCTGGGGGGAGAGCGGTACCCGCGCGGGGACCGCTCGGAGCCGGCACCGCACGAGCGGTCCCCGCCTGCACAGCGAACGCGGAGGGGGTCGCGAGATGAGCTGGTTACGCAGTAAACGCGAACGACATCGCCGGGACTGGCGCCGACTCTGGCGGTACTGCCGGTGCGGCCACCGGTGGCGCTGTCCCGGCACGGTGGGCGCGGTACGGTCCGCCGGGCCGCCGATGCCACCGGCCCGGCCGGCCGTGACCGCCGACCCGCCGCCACCACCGGCCCGGGTCCGGCCGACGAACCAGCGGCTCAGCTGGGCGCGGCCGGTCGGCAGCCTGGCCAACCGCGCCGGGCCGTCGGCGTCCGCCGGGGTCGCCGGTGCCCGGGCATCGGAGCCGGGCACGCCGTCGGGGCAGCCCGACAACGTGCGCCGGACGGCCCAGTCGCCGGGCCGGGCGCGTCGACGACCGTTGGCCCGGCGCTCCATCTGAGCCGCTCCGCCGGACAACCGGGTCGGGACCGGCGCCGACGGCAACCGGCCCGGGACGGCATCGGGACCGGCGCCGACGGCAATCGGCGCCGGTCCCGACCGGCTCAGTGGGCCGAGCTGTGCGGCGGGGACGCGGAGGTCAGCGGGCCGCGGCCGCGGCCGCGGCCGCCCGGCGCTCGCCGTCGGCCTTGAGCTTCGCCGCCCTGTCCAGGTCGGACTGGCTGATGATCACGGAGCCGAACGCGCGTACCGCCTGGTAGTACGTCCAGGCCAGGCTGTAGCAGGCCGGGCGGACGAAGGCGTTGTACGTCGCGCAGACCCGACGCAGGTCCTCGTAGAACGCGCTGTCCAGCCGGGCCTTGTTCGGGTCGAACTGGCCGACGGCCTTGTGGTTGCGGTAGCCGAAGTCGTGCCGGTAGCAGGAGAGTTCGAAGTTGAACCCGAGCGGGTTGTCCGGGCTGGAGGAGCAGTAGTCGGTGCTCCAGTTGAAGGCGTACTCGGCCCAGGCGGCCTGGTTGGTGCGGGCCGAGTTCCAGGCGTTGTAGCTGCTGGCGCTGGTCTGGGTCCAGCTCGACAGCACGGCGAGCTTCTGTTCGGGGGTCACCGCGGCGGCGGCGGGCGAGGCGTACCCGAGCAGCGCCAGTACGGCGAACGCACCGGCGGCAAGGGTCGTGAGCAGGCGACGGGACAAGGCGCGTACCTCCGGATAGAAGGGCCCCCTCGTGGGAGACCCGGGCGGGGCGAAGCTGTCACCGGTAGGTGATCTATGTGGTGACAGTCTCGGGGCATCGTCGCCCGCCGATCTCTACCCGACCTTTATTTTCGTTGACAGGCGCCAGAACAGGCGAATGCTCCGAGGTGCCGTACCCCGGAGCATTCGCCTGTCAGTGCCGGCCCGATCCGCTCAGCGGAGTACGAACCACGGCGGGCTGGGCTGGCTCTCGTTGGCCAGCCGGTCCAGCGCGGTCACGTAGTAGCTGTACCGCCGTCCCGGCTCGGCGGTCTCGTCCAGCCAGGACTGCACGCCCGAGCCGTCGGCCCGGACGGTGCCGACCAGGTTGCCGGCGTCGGCGAAGCCGCAGGAGCCGGGGAGGTCGATCCCGTCGAACCGGTAGATCGCGTACGAGGTGGCTCGGCCGAACGGGCCGAGCCCGTCCGCCGGCTGCCGCCAGCGCAGTTGCACGCCCCCCGCCTTCCGCGAGGCGCCGGTCAGCACCGGGAACATCAGCGGCTTGGCGGCCAGGTGCGGCATGGGCGGGATCAGCGCCGGCCGGGAGTAGTGCTCGGCCGCGTAGATGTCGGTGGCGCCGAGCCGGTTGGCCCGGACCTGCACCGCGCTGAAGTGGATGTTGCCGGCGACCTGCGGATGGTCGCGGTTGAAGGTGAGGTGCCTCGACATCTCGGCCGGGTCCTGCCAGGGCGCCGGCTGCGCCGGATCGGCGATCTTGTAGTCGGCCTGCCCGATGTAGAGCTGCACCCGGGTCCCGGCGACCACCTCCGACCACCAGGGCACCAGCTTGGCGTAGTCGGCCACCGCGAAGCCGATGTTCCAGTAGACCTGCGGCACGATGTAGTCGATCCACTCCTCCTTGACCCACTTGCGGGTGTCGGCGAAGTTGGCGTCGTAGGACTGGGTGCCGTTGGTCTGCGAGCCGAGCGGGTCGGCCGAGGCGTTTCGCCAGATGCCGAACGGGCTGACCCCGAACTTCACCCACGGCTTGGTCGCCTTGATCCGCTGACCCATCTCCTGGACCAGCAGGTCGATGTTGTGCCGCCGCCAGTCCGCCTTGCTGGCGAAGCCGGCACCGTACTCCTCGAAGGTGGCCTGGTCGGCGAAGTCCTGCCCGGCCGCCGGGTAGGGGTAGAAGTAGTCGTCGAAGTGCACGCCGTCGATGTCGTACCGCTTGACCGCGTCGAGCATGGCGGTCTGGACGAACTGGCGTACCTCCGGGATGCCCGGGTTGTAGTAGAGCCGGGAGCCGGCCGCGTTGACCGGGTAGGCGACCGCCCAGTCCGGGTTCTGCCGGACCGGGTGGCCCGGGGCGAGCTTGTCGAGGTCGGCGCCGGCGCCGTCCGGCATCGAGATCCGGTACGGGTTGAACCAGGCGTGGAACTCCAGGTTCCGCTTGTGCGACTCGGCGACCAGGTACGCCAGCGGGTCCCAGCCGGGGTCCTGGCCGCGCACCCCGGTCAGGTACTCCGACCACGGCTCGTGCGGCGAGGGCCAGAACGCGTCGGCGGTCGGTCGGACCTGCACGACCACCGCGTTGTGGTTCAGTCGCTCGGCCAGGTCGAGCCAGCCGGTGTACTCGGCCTGCTGTGCGGCGATCCGGTCCGGCGCGGTGTACGACGCCCTGGTCGGCCAGTCGATGTTGACGACGCTCGCGATCCACATCGCCCGGAACTGGCGTTTCGGGGTGGCGGGATCGCTCGCGCAGCCGGCGCGGTCGGTGACGACGGTCGCGGGTGTGGCGTTCGCGGGTGTGGCGTTCGTGGGTGTGGCGTTCGCGGGCGGGGCGGCGGCGAGCGAACCGAGCAGCGCTGCGGCCAGCCCGGCGGCCACGAGCCGATATGGCTTCATCCGGTGCGTCCCTTCGTTGGGCTCCCCCGGGGGAGGGGAGGGGCACGGCGGCACCCGTCGGCGGTTTATACCGACACACTCATGCCGCTGGAAGGAAATTTTCACACCGGCGGTGCCGGGCGCAAGCCGTCGATCGACCATGGACGCTCCGCCGTACGGTCCGTGCTCGGTTCAGCCGCGCTCTCCGAGGGCGGCGACCCTGACCAGCGCCTCGATCCGACCCTGCGCCCTGCCGTCGCGGTCGAGCCGCTCGCCGACGATCCAGACCCACTCGTCCTGGTAATAGTGTGAGATGTCGTGCCGGACCTGCTCGACCCGGAGCCGGAGCGGGTGGCCGCCGTACCGCCAGTCCTCCTGGCGAAGCTGGAGCACCGTCCCGGCGGCCAGGTCGGGAACTGCGGGCAGCGTGGTCACGGCACCTCCAGGCGACGGGGGGAGCGGCGGGGCGCGGGGTTCGGTGGGCGAATGACCGCATCTGACGTCACAGCGTGCTAATTCGGAGGCACCCAGCGCAACGTATCTAACCAAAATTTCAGCTCGATGCATGGCGGGACGGCCGGCCACAACCCGGCTTGCCGGCCCCGATCCGGGCAGCCGGCCAGCCCGGTGCGATGATCCCGGCTATGTTGTGGGCGTGCGTGCGGGGGCGGCGATGAGGCGGGGTGGACGATGATCCACTTTCCGGCCATCCGCCGGGGGCCACTGCGGGCGCTGGGCCAGCGGCTCGCCGCCGCGATCGGCCTCGTGCTGCTGATCGTCGCGGTGGTCTACGTGGACCGCGACGGTTACCGTGACGTCAACGAGGACGGGGTCACCCTCCTCGACTCCTTCTACTACGCGGTGGTCTCCCTCTCCACCACGGGATACGGCGACATCACGCCGGTGACCGAGGGCGCCCGGCTGATCAACGTCCTGGTGATCACCCCGGCCCGGGTGCTCTTCCTGATCATCCTGGTCGGCACCACCCTGGAAGTCCTGACCGAGCAGTACCGCACCAACCTCCGCTTGACGCGGTGGAGGAGACAAGTGAAGGACCACGTCATCATCTGCGGCTACGGCACCAAGGGCCGTAGCGCGATCTCCGCACTGCTCGAAACCGGCTTCGACAAGCAACGGATCCTCGTCGTCGAACGCAATCCGGCAGCCGTCCGGCAGGCCACCTCGGCCGGCCTGGTGGTGATCGAGGGCAACGCCACCCGGTCGGCGACGCTGAACGAGGCGCACGTACGACACGCGAAGTCCGTGATCATCGCGACCGACAGCGACGAGGTCTCCGTACTGGTCACGCTGACCGTACGGCAGCTCACCGCCGGCCAGGTCCGGATCATCGCCGCCGCCCGCGAGGCGGAGAACGCCCCGCTGCTGCGGCAGAGCGGGGCGCACCACGTCATCGTCTCGTCGGCGACCGCCGGCCGGCTGCTCGGCGTCTCCACCTCGGCCCCGCCGCTGATCGACGTCGTCGAGGACCTGCTCACCCCCGGCCAGGGCATGGCGCTGGCGATGCGCTCGGCCACCCGGGACGAGGTCGGTGTCTCGCCGCGCCGGCTGGAGGCGCTGGTCATCGCGCTGGTCCGGCGGGGCAAGGTGGTCTCGCTCTCCGACCAGGCCGCCACCGCCATCGAGACCGGCGACATGCTGGTCTACGTCCGCGACGACCGGTCCAGCAGCGGCAGCGCCCCGGTCGCCGACCAGAACCGCTGACGGCGGCTCAGACCCACCCGTCGTCGGTTCTGACGACTCAGGCCCGCCGGCCGGTGCTCACCGGTCGACGGGCCGTGGACGTCGGACGAGTCAGAGGATCGTCCAGGTGTCGCCGCTGTTCAGCAGGCCGGCGAGCTGCTCCTCCGGGGTACCCGTGCTCTTCGCCCGGGCCGCTTCGAGCTGCCCCTGCACCACACCGTCGTAGCTCGGCCGGTCGACGTTGCGGAAGATCCCGATCGGAGTGTTGCGCAGGGCGAAGCCCGGCAGCCGGGAGAGCGCGAAGGCGTACGCCGGCTCGGTCACCGTGGCGTCGTGCACCACGATCTCGTCCGCCGGTACCGAGGCGGTCTCCCGGACCTCCAGGCCGAAGCCACCCGGCGGGTGGACGACGCAGAACTGGCCCGCCGAGCCGAAGGTGATCGGCTGGCCGTGCTCCAGCCGGATCAGGTAGTCGTCCCGGGTGGCCGGCTCCTTCAGCTCGTCGAAGGCGCCGTCGTTGAAGATGTTGCAGTTCTGGTAGATCTCCACGAACGCCGAGCCCTCGTGCTCGGCGGCGGCCCGCAGCACCGACTGGAGGTGCTTGCGGTCCGAGTCGATGGTCCGGGCCACGAAGGTCGCCTCGGCACCGAGGGCCAGCGAGAGCGGGTTGAACGGGGCGTCCGCCGAGCCGACCGGCGTCGACTTGGTGATCTTGCCGACCTCGGAGGTGGGCGAGTATTGCCCCTTGGTCAGCCCGTAGATCCGGTTGTTGAAGAGCAGGATCTTGAGGTTGACGTTCCGCCGCAGCGCGTGGATCAGGTGGTTGCCGCCGATCGACAGCGCGTCGCCGTCACCGGTGACCACCCAGACCGACAGGTCCGGCCGGGAGACCGAGAGCCCGGTGGCGATCGCCGGGGCCCGACCGTGGATCGAGTGCATCCCGTACGTGTTCATGTAGTACGGGAAGCGCGACGAGCAGCCGATGCCGGAGACGAAGACGATCCGCTCCCGGGGGATCTGCAACTCCGGCATGAACGACTGGACCGCGGCCAGGATCGCGTAGTCACCGCAGCCGGGGCACCAGCGCACCTCCTGGTCGGACTTGAAGTCCTTGGTGGTGAGCTTGAGGGCGACGGGCTCAGGCATTCTTAACGACCTCTTCCAGCATGGTCTCCAGCTCGGTGGCGGTGAACGGCAGCCCCCGGACCTGGTTGTATCCGATCGCGTCGACCAGGTAGCGGGCCCGGATCACGTGGGCGAGCTGGCCGAGGTTCATCTCCGGGATCACCACCCGCTCGTAGCGGGCCAGCACCTCGCCGAGGTTGGCCGGCAGCGGCGCCAGGTGCCGCAGGTGCGCCTGGGCCACCGGCAGGCCGCGCTGACGCAGGCCACGGCAGGCCGCGCCGATCGGGCCGTACGTCGAGCCCCAGCCGAGCACCAGCACCCGGGCGTCCGAGTCCGGATCCTCCACCTCGACGTCCGGCACCCTGATCGCCTCGATCCGGGCCGCCCTGGTCCGCACCATGAAGTCGTGGTTCGCCGGGTCGTACGAGATGTCACCGGTCTTGTCGGCCTTCTCCAGGCCGCCGATCCGGTGCTCCAGCCCCGGCGTGCCGGGGATCGCCCACGGCCGGGCCAGGGTCGCCGGGTCGCGCAGGTAGGGCAGGAAGCTCTTGCCGTCCTCGCCGTTCGGCTCGGTGGCGAACTCGACCCGCAGGTCCGGCAGCGACTCGACGTCCGGCAGCAGCCACGGCTCGGAGCCGTTCGCCACGTAGTTGTCCGAGAGCAGGATCACCGGCGTGCGGTGGGTCAGCGCGATCCGGGCCGCCTCCAGCGCGGCAAAGAAGCAGTCGGACGGCGAGCGTGGGGCGACCACCGCGACCGGCGCCTCGCCGTGCCGGCCGAAGAGCGCCATGTTCAGGTCGGCCTGCTCGGTCTTGGTCGGCATCCCGGTGGACGGGCCGGCCCGCTGCACGTCGACGATGACCAGCGGCAACTCCAGGGCCACCGCCAGGGAGATCGTCTCGCCCTTCAGCGCGACACCCGGACCGGAGGTGGTGGTGACGCCGAGCGCACCGCCGTACGACGCGCCGAGCGCCGCCCCGATCGCCGCGATCTCGTCCTCGGCCTGCATCGTGGTCACGCCGAACCGCTTGTGCTTGCTCAGCTCGTGCAGGATGTCCGAGGCCGGGGTGATCGGGTACGCCCCGAGGAAGACCGGCAGCCCGGAGCGGACCCCGGCGGCGACCAGCCCCAGCGAGAGGGCCGCGTTGCCGGTGATGTTCCGGTAGGTCCCCGGGTTCATCTTCGCCGGCTTGACCTCGTAACGGACCGCGAAGTCCTCGGTCGTCTCGCCGAAGTTCCAGCCGGCCTTGAAGGCCGCCGTGTTCGCCGCGACCAGCTCCGGCCGGGCCGCGAACTTCCGCTCCAGGAACCGGATCGTCGACTCGTACGGCCGGGAGTACATCCAGGAGAGCAGGCCGAGCGCGAACATGTTCTTGGCCCGCTCGGCGTCCTTCTTCGAGACGTCGTGCTCGGCCAGCGCGCCGACGGTCATCGAGGTCAGCGCCACCGGGTGCAGCACGTAGCCGTCCAGCGAGCCGTCGTCGAGCGGGCTCGCCTGGTAGCCCACCTTGGCCAGGTTGCGCCGGGTGAACTCGTCGGTGTTGACGATGATGTCGGCCCCGCGCGGCAGGTCGGCCAGGTTGGCCTTCAGCGCGGCCGGGTTCATCGCGACCAGGACGTTGGGGGCGTCGCCCGGGGTCAGGATGTCGTAGTCCGCGAAGTGCACCTGGAAGCTCGACACCCCGGGCAGGGTGCCGGCGGGGGCGCGGATCTCCGCCGGGAAGTTCGGTAACGTCGAGATGTCGTTGCCCAGTTGCGCGGTTTCCGAGGTGAATCGGTCGCCGGTGAGCTGCATGCCGTCGCCGGAGTCGCCCGCAAACCGGATGACCACCCGATCCAGTTGCTGGACCTGCTTGCTCACTGCTGCACCTCGCTTCGCTCGGCCCGGTCGGACGGGCCGAGCTCAGGGGTGACCTCGCCTTGCTCGGCCACATGTCCTCCTTGAGCGCCGGTGGCGGGTTGGCGGTGGTGAGGGCCGGGCCCGCTCCAGTCCTTCACTCCAGAGCCTACGTCGGTGGTTAGGTGATCCTTGCCCAAGGTCCGTCACATGGGACGCGGTAATGGTGGCATTGGCATGGTTTCGCCCCACCCGGAAAGCGGTGTCGTTATCCAGATCACCGAAGTTCGGACGTCGAATTCCGCAGGGCAGAAACCCGACATCGGGCGGTAGGCTGCCGCACATGACCGGATACCTGGGGTCGTACGCGACGCTGGGACTGCTGCTGCTCGCCAGCGTACTGGTCTTCGTCGGCGCGTTCACCGCCAATCGGGTGCTCCGGCCGGCCCGCCCCGCCGACCCGCCCGGCAAGCGGACCAGCTACGAGTGCGGGCTGGATCCGGTCGGCAGCGACTGGGCACAGATGCAGATCCGCTACTACGTCTACGCCTACCTCTACGTGCTCTTCGCCGTCGAGGCGGTCTTCCTCTTCCCCTGGGCGGTGGTCTTCGACCGGCCCGGGTTCGGCCTCGTCACGGTGATCGAGATGGCGGTCTTCGTCGCCGTGCTCGCCCTCGGCATCCTCTACGCCTGGCGGAAGAACATCCTCCGCTGGACCCAGTGATCCGGACGCCGGACCGCGTGGGCCGGGCCTGACGAGAGCCGGCCGCCAGCTCCGACCGGGGTGGGGCTCAGGCCAGCCCGCGCCGGGAGACCGCTGGTGGGCGGTCGCCGCGGATCGAGGCGACCATGTCCAGCAGCCGCCGGGTCGGGCGTACCTGATGGGCCCGGAACACCCGGGCGCCCAGCCAGGCCGAGACGGCGGTGGCCGCGAGGGTACCCTCCAGCCGCTGGTCCACCGGCAGGTCGAGGGTCTCCCCGACGAAGTCCTTGTTAGACAGGGCCACCAGCACCGGCCAGCCGGTTCCGGTGAGCTCGGCCAGCCGGCGGGTGATCTCCAGCGAGTGCCGGGTGTTCTTGCCGAAGTCGTGCGCCGGGTCGATCAGGATGCCGTCCCGGCGTACCCCGAGCCGGACCGCCCGCTCGGCGAGCCCGGTGACCGTGTCCAGCACGTCGGCCAGCAGGTCGGGGAAGGCCGCCCGGTGCGGCCGGGTACGCGGGGTCAACCCGCCCGCGTGCGAGCAGACCAGCCCCACCCCGGTCGCGGCGGCCACCGCGGCGAGCGCCGGGTCGGCACCGGACCAGGTGTCGTTGAGCAGGTCCGCCCCGGCGGCGACCGCCTCGACGGCCACCTCGGCCCGCCAGGTGTCGATCGAGAGCACCACCTCCGGGAAGGCGGCCCGGACAGCGGCGATGGTGCCGACGGTACGACGGATCTCCTCGGTCACATCCACCTCGGCACCGGGCCCGGCCTTCACCCCGCCGATGTCGACGATCTCGGCGCCCTCGGTCACCGCCCGCTCCACCGCCCGCAGCGCGCTGTCCGCGGCGAAGGTGACGCCCCGGTCGAAGAACGAGTCCGGAGTCCGGTTCACGATCGCCATCACGGCGAGGTCTCCGGGCCCGAACGTGCGCCGCCCCAGTCGAAGCGCGTCCGCCATCCACTCCTCCTCCACCGTCTCGGCGCTGATCACGCTAGTCGGCGGCGGGTCGGGGTACCCGTGCGGGCGGCCGCGTCGGTCGGGGCCGGCAGCCGGGGGCGGCGGCACGTCGGAGACCGCTGTCCGGCCCACCGGGGGGCAGGGTTTCACGTGTGTCGAAGAATGACCGGGGTGGCGGGGTCGCCCGGCCCGGCTCGCCATGCCACCATCGGCGGATGGGTCAGGTTCTGCTCCTCTTGGTCGTGGCGCTGACCGTCGCGGCGGTGGTCTTCGGGGTGACGGTGCTGGTGACCGGCTCCGATCCGGGGCTGGGCGCCGCCGAGCCGGACGGACGGGCGGTGCCGCTGCCGGGCAACCGGCCGCTGCTGGAGACCGACGTCGGGCAGGTCCGGTTCGACCTGGCACTGCGGGGCTACCGGATGGCCCAGGTCGACCAGGCACTGCGCCGCACCGCGTACGACATCGGCTACAAGGACGAGCTGATCGGGGTGCTCCAGGCGGAGGTCACCGCGCTGCGGGAGGGGCGGCTGGAGGACGCCGAGGTGCTCCGCCGGGCCCGGGAGGCGGCTCTCGTACCGGCCGGGTCGGCCCCGGCCGCGCCGGACGCCGGGTTGGACGGCTCCCCGGCCCGTACCCTGGCCTCGGTGACGACCGGCGGGAGCGCGGTCCGCTCGTCGCCGGTGCCGTCGGTCGGCGGCCCGATCGAGAACGGCGGAACCGGTACGGGCAGCTCCGGCGGGCGGTCCGGCCCGGCCGAGAGCGCGCCGTCCGGGCCCCAGCAGGACGACCTCGACGCTTCCGCCAGCCGGCCCGAGCCCGCCACGGCGGCAGCCCCGCCCGCGGCCGAGGAGCGGGCGGACGACGCCGAGCCGGTGCCGACCCGGCCGGTCCGGGCGGGCGGCTCCGTGATCGAGGCCGAGGACGGCGACCTGACCGAGGCCACCGCACCGACCCGACCGGCCGGTGACGCCGGACCGACCGAGCCGGGCAGCGGCGACGAGGCCGCTCTGGGCGGCAGGGACGGAGCCGTCCCGACCAGCAGGGACGAGGTCGTTCCGACCAGCAGGGACGAGGTCGTTCCGAGCAGCAGGGACGGAGCCGCTCCCGGCAACGGGGAGGCGGACGACGACCAGCGGACCCGGCCGGCCCGGGCCGACGCCGCCGTCGAGGCCGACGGGGCGGCGGACGGGACGCCGACCAGCCGGATCGAGCGGCCGGTGCGGACGGAGGGGACGGCCGGGCCGGCGGAGCAGCCGGAGCGGGCGTGAGTGCCGCCGATGCGGGCGCTGCCGATCCGGACGGCACCGAGGGGCTCCGGGCGGCGGCCGAACCCGGCTCCGGGGAGGTCACCGCGACGGTCATCGTGGCGGCCCCCGCGCCCCGGGTCTTCGCCGCGCTGACCGCCTGGGAACGACAGGGCGACTGGATCCCGTTCACCCGGGTCCGCCTGGTCGAGGGGGACGGCGGCGAGGGCAGCCTGGTGGAGGCGGTCACCACGGTCGGACCGGCGGTACTCCGGGACGAGATGCGGGTGGTCCGGCTGGACCCGCCGTACGAGGTACGGGTGGTGCACTGCGGGCGCCTGTTGCGCGGTCCCGGGGTGCTGCGCTGCACCCAGATGGCCGAGGACCGGACCCAGGTGGTCTGGCACGAGTGGTTCCACCTGCCCGGCGGCCCGACCGGCCGGATGGCCTGGCCGGTGCTCTGGCCCGGCTCCAAGTTCGGCCTCACCCAGGCGCTGAAGCGGTTCGCCCGGCTGGTCGAACGCGGCCAACTGCCCTGATCACCGCGGAACCGTCCCCGGCCCGCTCAGCGGCAGGTTGTCGGGCGGTTGGCCTACCGTTGACGCCGTGACTGATCTGGTGATTGGCGCCGACGGACTGGCCCGTTGCGGCTGGGGCGCGGGCACCCCCGACTATGCCGTCTACCACGACGAGGAGTGGGGCCGGCCGCTGCACGGCGACGACGCGCTCTACGAGCGGTTGACGCTGGAGGCGTTCCAGTCCGGGCTCTCCTGGTTGACCATCCTGCGGAAGCGGCCGGCGTTCCGGCGCGCCTTCGACGGGTTCCACCTGGCGACCGTGGCCGGCTACGGCGACGCGGAGGTGGCCCGGTTGATGGCCGACGCCGGGATCGTCCGGAACCGGGCCAAGATCGACGCGGCGATCGCCAACGCGCGGGCCGCGCTCGACCTGCCGGACGGGCTGGCGGCCCTGCTCTGGTCGTTCGCCCCGGCCGCCCGGACGGGCCGACCCCGGTCGTTCGCCGAGGTGCCGGCGATCACCCCCGAGTCGACCGCGATGGCCAAGGCGCTCCGGAAGCGCGGTTTCCGGTTCGTCGGCCCCACCACGGCGTACGCGCTGATGCAGGCGACCGGCATGGTCGACGACCACCTCGACGGCTGCCACGTGAAGCCGCCGGCCGCCGCCGTGATGGGATAGCGGCATGAGTGCAGCGGGTTCGGCCGGGACGTGGGCAGTGGTCATCCCCGGCGAGCGCTACGAGGCCGAGCGGCTCTTCCACCACGACACCCTGGAGCTGACCGGGCTCAACGGTGGGCCCCGACCCGGCCCCGGCGACCCGGTGCTGGTGGTGCGCGACGAACAGCCGCCACTGGTGGTCGCACTCGGCCGGGTGACCGCCGTCGGCGGTGTCGGGGAGCGGGACCCCGACGATCCGCAGTCCGGACCGGGCGAGAGCGCGGCGCTCGCGGTGACGTACACCCGGCAGGTCTTCGACGCGCCGGTGCCGGCCGACCGGCTCTCCCTCGACGGCCCGGTGACTCCGGTCGACCCGGCGGTCTTCCAGGAGCTGGCCGGGCGGGTCGGCCCGGCGCCGGAGCGCCGGAACTACCTGGTCAGCCTCGACCTGCCGATCGAGGCGGGGTCACCGGCCGAGGCGGTCCGGCTGTTCTGGGCGTACGTCCAGGAGCTGGGCCCGCGCGAGCTGCCGGCGTTCGTCGCGCCGTCGGACGACGAGCTGGCGATGCAGGCGTTCGTGCTCGGCGTCGAGGCCAACCAGGACCCGGAAGAGGACGAGGACTGAGACCGCCGGAGCGGCCCTGGGGACGGGCCGTGGCCGTCGCCCCCGTCGAGCCGGCACGCCGCTGTCGGACCCGGGTCGCCGGCCGCCGTCGGAGCCGGGTCGCCGGCCGCCGTCGGACCCGGGTCGCCGGCCGCCGTCAGGTGAGCACCCCGGTGAGCCGGCCCCGCCAGCCGGCCAGCACCTGCTCCGGCTCGGTGTCGAGGACCCGTTCCAGCAGGCTGGCGTAGACGTCCCGGAAGTCGGTGCTGAACCGCAGGTCGCCGTCGTCGAGCCGGGTCAGGTCCGGCGGTTCGCCGTGCAGGCCGCCGCGCACCCCGGCGCCGAGCAGGAAGACGTCGGACGCGGTGCCGTGGTCGGTGCCGTCCGAAGCGTTGGCCCGGACCCGCCGGCCGAACTCCGAGTAGACCGCCACCACCACCTTGCGGCCGGCCTCGGTGCCGGCCATCCGGTCGACGAACGCGGTCAGCGCCTTGTCGACCTGGCCGAGCAGTACCGCCTGGAGCTGTTTCTCGTCGGCGTGGGTGTCGAAGCCGCCCAGCGAGACCGAGAAGACCCGGCTCGACACCCCGGCCTCGACGCACTGCGCCACCAGGTCGAGCTGGGTGGCGAGCGCACTGCGCGCCCCGCCGGTGGCGGTCGCCGCCGGCCGGTCGTCGTTCCCGCCGTCGTCGGCCTCCTCCGCCGTGGCCGCGTCACGTACCTCGGTGATCATCGCGTCGACGGCGCGCAGGTCGGCGAAGCAGGCGGCGGCCCGGGCCTGCCCGGCCGGCTCGCCGGGCTCGGCCACCGCCAGCTTGGCCAGCGTCGGGTCGCCGACCGGGCGCCGGGCCTTCCGCTCGGTGACCGGTACGGCGGCACCCGCGCTGCGGGCACCGGCGAGCAGCGGTGGCAGGGTGGGCTCGAACGAGACCGCGAGCCGGGGGTCGCCGCCCGCCCCGTCCAGCCAGCGGCCCAGCCAGCCGGTCTGCTCCGGCCGGTCGGGGCGGGCGGTCTGCCAGATGTCCATCGAGCGGAAGTGACTCCGGTCGGGTGTCGGATATCCGACACCGCGCACGATCGCGAGGCGGCCGTCGCCGTACAGCCGGTGCAGCCCGACCAGCGCCGGGTTCAGCCCCACACTGTCGTCCAGCCGCTTCACCTCCTCGGCCGAGTACGCCAGATCGGGGCGGGCGTCCTGATAGGCCGGGTCGGCGTACGGGACGACCGTGTTCAGGCCGTCGTTGCCGCCGTAGAGGGTGACCAGCACCAGGGTACGAGCCTGCGGGTCCCGGTCACCGGCCGTGTCGAACAGCTCCGACAGGCCGTACGCGCCCGCGCCGGCCGCGAGCGCGCCCGCCCCGGCCACGCCACTGGCGAGCAGGAACCTGCGTCGGGTGAGGATGTCCATCCGCTTTCTCTCCTCCTCGTCAACTGACGGTGTACTCGGGGCTGACCAGCCCGGCGACCAGCAGCCGGCCCGGGTCCTCGGCCAGCGGGGCCAGGGCGGCCCGGCTGCGTGGCGTCCACCGGTCCACCACCAGCAGCCGGGCCAGCGCCTCCGGCCGCTCGTTCGAGGGCGTACCGGCGAGCCGCCGGGTCACCTCGGGGGCCGCCGCCCCGGCCAGCAGCGCGGCCAGGCGCATCCGGGACTGCAACGACGAGGTGGTCAGCCAGGCGGACCCGGCCGGCCAGCCGCCGACGCTCGGCGGTCGCAGCGGCACCTGGTCCATCCCGGCCAGCCGGTTGGACAGCTCCCGGCGCTGCTGGTCGGAGAGCTTGCCGGGCCGGATCCCGAGCTGGCGCATCGCCCCGACCGCCCACTCCACCGGCTGCTTCACCAGCCCGCCCCGGGCCTGCCCGAACTCCGGCGCGGCGAAGAGCGCCCGGAGCACGTCGGTGGTGGTTCCGGTCGTCCCGGCCAGCGCCGCCGGCAGCGGCAGGTCGGTGCCGGCGAACCGGGCCCAGAGCCGGGCCGCGACGAAGGCGCCGGCCTCGGGGCGGGCGGCCAGCAGCCGGGCGTACGAGTCGGCGTCGAACGCCTCCGTCCGGCCCAGGATCGTCTTCCCGGCCGGATCGTGCCGGCGCCGGACGAACCTCGCCTCGCCGGTACGGCGGTCGACCTGCCAACCGGTCAGCGCCCGCGCCCCGGCCTTGACGTCCGCCTCGGTGTAGTGCCCGATGCCGAGGGTGAACAGCTCCATCAGCTCCCGGGCCAGGTTCTCGTTCGGGGCGGTACGGGTGTTCTTCTGCCCGTCCAGCCAGAGGATCAGGGCCGGGTCCCGCACCATCGCCCGGACCAGCGCCTCGAACGGTCCCCGCCCGTACCGCCGGAAGGTGTCGAGCTGCCCGAGCATGAGCTGGGCGGATTTGACCTTGCGTACGCTGGTCGCCCAGTGCCCGTGCCAGAAGAAGACCAGCTTCTCGGTGAGCTGGTGCTCGGCGGCGACCATCCGGTCCAGCCACCAGTCGAGCAGTACCCGCACCTGCTCGGCCCGCTTCTTCTGGGCCTGCTGCCGCTGCTCCCGGCTGGACTCCTTGGTGATCCCGGCGTACGGGTCGGCACCGAGGTCGGGTGGCGGGGTGGCCGCCGCCCCGGGGTCGGCGCCGACCGGGGCGAGCAACCGGTCCAGCGTGGCCGCCAGCCCCACGCGACCGGCCGCCTCCACCTCGGCGGCTGTCGGCCCGAAGGTGGCGCGGCGCAGCAGATGTACGACGGCGTCCCGATCGACCATGCGGCCGACCCTAGGCCGGTCGTGTACGAGCCCGGTAAGGCCGGCGATCGAGCCGGGTCTGCGTCGGCCTGCCGAGCTGTGCCGGGCCGGTCAGCGGCCGTCGAAGGTCGGCCGGCGCTTCTGCACGAAGGCGGCGGTGGCCGCCCGGTGGTCGGCGGTGGCGCCGCAGATCGCCTGGGCCTGTGCCTCGGCGGCCAGCGCCTCGGAGAGGGTGCCGGCGTCACCGACCGAGAGCTGCCGCTTGATCGCCCCGTACGCCACCGTCGGTCCGGCGGCCAGCCGGGCGGCCAGTTCCCGCGCGGTCTCCAGCACCTGCTCGTCGTCGACCAGCCGGTTCAGCAGCCCCAGCCGGTACGCCTCGTCGGCCGGTACCGGCTCGGCGAGCATCAGCAGCTCGATCGCCTTGGCGTGCCCGACGAGCCGGGGCAGCGACCAGGAGGCACCGGTGTCACCGGCCAGGCCGACCTTGGCGAAGGCCATCAGGAAGCTGGTGCCGGGGCCGCCGATCCGGAAGTCGGCGAGGAAGGCGAGGGAGGCTCCGGCGCCGGCCGCCATGCCGCGTACCGCCGCGACGACCGGCTTGGGCAGGCTGGCCAGCCGGGCGGCGATCGGGTTGTAGTGGGTCCGGACGGTGCCGAGCGGGTCGGTGCTGCCGTCGGCCAGCGTGGCGGCGTGTTCCCGCAGGTCCTGGCCGGCACAGAAGGCCGAACCGGCACCGGTGAGCACCACTGCCCGGCAGGAGCGGTCGTGCTCCAGCTCGGCGAGGGTGTCCCGCAGCGCCTCCTTCAGCGCCACGTCCAGGGCGTTCATCGCGGTCGGCCGGTTCAGGGTCAGCGTGACCACGGAGTCGGAGCGGTCGATGAGCAACGGCTCGGTCACAGGTGTTGACCCTTCTGTCGGGGAATCCGGTGGGAACCGTCGAGGCACTGCTCGACGAAACGGTCGGCGGCCGGGCGCAGCCGCGCGGCGTGCCGGTCGAAGAAGGCCGCCGCACTGGTCCCCGGCCAGCGTTCCGGCAGTAGCGCGGGAGGCAGCTGCGGGTCCCGGAAGAGGAAGGTACGCCATGCGTGCACCAGCCGGAACCGGGCGGCGTACGCGTCCTCGTCGCAGCTGCGTACGGTCACCGCGGCGAGCAGGGGCCGCTGCGCGGCGACGAACTCCTGGTACGCGTTGGCGATCTCGTCGAGGTCCCAGGCCCGCCGGACCACCCCCATCGCCCCGGGCGTACCGGCGGCGTGTGCGGCGGTGAACCGCTCGTAGCGCACCCCGGCCTCGGTGAGCAGGCCGTCCACGTCCTCGCCCGGCCGGGTGGCGACCCAGGTCTGCTCGTCGAGCATGCCGTAGCCCAGGTAGCTCAGGTTGGCGGCGAGGCGTTGCCGGTCCCGCCGGTTCGTACCGGATTCAAGCACGATCAGGTCGAAACGGCCGTCCCATCCGATCTTGCCGGTCCGGTAGATCCGGGCGGCCGCCTCGTCGAGTCGTCGGGCCGCTCGCGGGGTGAGCAGATAGCCCGGTCCGGCCGCCAGTCGGAGCGGGTGCAGCCAGCCCTGCCGAACCATCCGGGAGACGGCGGTCCGGACCGCGGGTGCGGCGATGCCGAGTGGGGATAGTAGTTTGACCAGCGCGGACACCGGTGCGCGCCCACCCCGCGAGCGGAGGTAGTCGCCATACAGGTCGAAGAGTGCCGACCGTGCCTGCATGACCGCACATTGTGACACCCCTTCTCAAGATAAGCTAGATGCTGTTACATCAACGCCGGTTCGGTTTGGGTCCGGCGGTGTTCATCAGGGAAAATCGTTGGTCGGCACCGCGGCCTTGGGCGGTGATGCTGACCAAATGGATGTGGGGTAACCCACCGACCCTGATGAAGGTCTGAGGGGAGACAACATGGCGGCGATGAAGCCGCGGACGGGCGACGGTCCGCTGGAAGTCACCAAGGAGGGCCGGGGCATCGTCATGCGGGTTCCGCTGGAGGGTGGTGGCCGGCTCGTCGTCGAGATGACTCCCGACGAGGCCAACGCGCTCGGTGACGCGCTGAAGGCCGCCGCCGGCTAAGTGAACGCCGACTCCGCCGGGCGGCTCGTCCCGTCCGGCGGGGTTTCTCACCCTGGGCCACCGGCGACATGCCGGTGGCCCAGGGTCGTGATGTCGGGCGGGTCGCCTACTTCCCGCCCATCCATGATCGTCTGGAGGTAACGTCGGCGTGCTGTCGATCCGTCTGGTAGTCGACCCGACCGGGTGCGAAACCCTGACCCTGCCGGTCGCGCCCCAGGAGGCGCCGGATCAGCCCGCCGACGGGCCCAGCGGCACACTGCTGCCCACCCTCCCCGCCCTCCCCGCCGAGCTGACCGCCGAGGCGACCGCGCTGCTGCCCCACCTCGACCAGCCCGGCGGTGCGGGCGCGCTGCACCGGTCGATCCGGCCGCAGGGCGGGCCCACCCGGCTGCTGCTGGTTGGCGTGGGTGCCGGGGACGAGGCCGGCTGGCGCTCCGCCGGCGCGGCGGTGGCCCGGGCGACCACGCGTGAGAGTTCGATCACTATAGCGATCCCGGTCGATGTCACCCCGGAGGCGGTACGCGGGCTCGCCGAGGGGATCTGGCTGGCGTCGTACCGGTTCCGGATGCCCGACGCCAACGGGGCCGCCGGCGACCCGCCCACGCTGACCGAGGTGCTGCTCGCGGTCGCCGACCCCGAGCCGTACCGGGCGGCCCTGGAGACCGCCCGGGTGGTCGCCGAAGCCACCCGGTTCGCCCGGGACCTGACCAACACCCCCTCCTCGGTGAAGAGCCCGGCCTGGTTCGCCGACCGGGTCGTCGAGGCCGCCGCCGGCCGGGACGGGCTGACCGTCGAGGTTTGGGAACCGGACCGGCTCGCCGCCGAGGGGTTCGGCGGCATCCTCGCCGTCGGCGGCGGATCGGCGCAGCCTCCCCGACTGGTCGAGCTGAGCTGGCGGCCCGAGGGCGCGGACCGGCACGTGGTACTCGTCGGCAAGGGGATCACCTTCGACACCGGCGGCATCTCGATCAAGCCCCGGGACGGCATGAAGCTGATGCGCAAGGACATGGGCGGTGCCGCGGCGGTGCTCGCCGCCACCATCGGTGCCGCCGCGCTCGGGCTGCCGGTCCGAATCACCGCGCTCGCCCCGCTCGCCGAGAACATGGTCAGCGGCTCGGCGTACCGGCCGGGCGACATCGTGCGGCACTACAACGGGATGACCAGCGAGAGCACCAACACCGACGCCGAGGGCCGGCTGGTGCTGGCCGACGCGCTCGGCTACGCCGTGGCGCGGCTCGCGCCGGACCTGCTGGTCGACCTCGCCACCCTGACCGGGGCGAACGCGGTCGCGCTCGGCAAGCGGACCGCCGCCCTCTACAGCCACACCGACGAGCTGGCCGAGGCGGTGCGGTCGGCCGCCGAGGCGGCCGGCGAGCGGGCCTGGCGGATGCCACTGCCGGCCGACTACGCCGAATACCTCGGCAGCGACATCGCCGACCTCTACAGCGCACCGACCCAGGGCGCCGGCTCGGTGCTCGCCGCGCTCTACCTCCGCGAGTTCACCGGTGACCTGCGGGACCGCTGGGTGCACATGGACATGTCGGCGCCGGCCTGGTCCGACGGCAACGACGGCGAGCTGGTCAAGGGCGCCACCGGCTGGGGCGTACGCACCCTGCTGCGCTGGCTGGCGACCTGCCCGTAACCGGTGCGCGGCGGTCCGACCGGGTGCACACCGGCGGATACCGGACCGGTGCCGGTCAGCGCTTGACCGCGACGAGCAGCCCCTCGCCGGTGGGCAGCAGCGCCGGGGTCCACTCCTCCGACTCCCGAACCGCCTTGGCCACCTCCCGGACGGTCACCGTCTCCACGTCCCGGGCGGCGGGGTCGCCGATCCGGCCGGCGGCCAGCGCGCCGTGCAGCGCGAGTACCCCGCCGGGGCGGAGCAGCCGCAGCGCGGCCTCGACGCAGGCGCTGTATTCGGCGACCTCCGAGTCGACGAAGATCAGGTCGTAGACGCCGTCGGCGAGCCGGGGCAGCACGTCCAGCGCCCGGCCGGTGATGATCCGGGTACGCCCCGAGGCGAAGCCCGCCTCCTGGAAGATCCGCCGGGCGATCCGCTGGTGCTCCGTCTCCACGTCGATCGTGGTGAGGATCCCGTCGGGGCGCATGCCGCGGAGCAGCCAGAGCCCGCTGACTCCGGTACCGGTGCCGATCTCCACGACGGCCCGGGCACTGCCGGCCGCCGCCAGCAGCCGGAGCGTGGCACCGGTCCCCGGCGTGACGGCGTCGAGGCCGACCTCCCTGGCGAGGCTGCGGGCGGTACGCAGGACCAGGTCCTCCGCGACGTACGCTTCGGCGAACTGGAGTGCTTGGGCGGTCGTCGTACTGACTGACCGGGCGACCGTGGCGATGGGGCACCTCCGGGCGGCGAGGGACTCGGCTGAGGGATGGAACTGGGTCGGCGGTGCGTCTTGGAGGGTGCGGGATTTCCGGCGGGCGGAGCTTGCGGACGGCGGGTTCGCGGGGCGACGGTGGAACGGCGGCGGTGGAACGGGCGGCGGTGCGGGCGGACCGGGGTGGGGTCGCGGGTATGAGCCTAAGGGTGGCGGTACGTGATCGGCAGGCGCCTACCTCGGACGGTCAGCCGGCCTCCGACCAACCGATGACCGGTATTCGGCCATCCGTGCGATCCTGGATGCGGAACCCGGACGCCGCGGCCGGAACCGGTCGCCCCGGCCCGCGCGGCGCCCGGCTTCAGGGACGGACTGGGAGGCAGCGAACGTGACGGACGGCTGGAACTGGCGCCAGCCCGATGGGACGGCGACGCCGGGGAACTCCCCGCCGCCGACGCCCCCGGCGGTTGGCACGCCGGCGGTCTCCGGGTCGGCCGGCGACCCGGGATCGTCCCCGTGGTGGTCCGACGCGTTGCACGACCCTTGGCGGAATCCGGCCACCCCGGCGGCCGTGGTGGTGCAGGCGGGGCCGGTCTCAGGCGCGGGCGCCGACCCCGAGCCGGTGACCGACCCGAACGCCGCCGGCCGGCGCGGGCTCGCCCCGGTCTTCCTGGTCTCGCTGATCACCGCGCTGCTGGCCGGTGCGCTCGGCGGTTCGCTCGGGTACGCCTTCGCGGTGCGCGGCGGTGCCACCGGTACGACCACGCTCGGCTCGACCGCCGCGGAACCGCCCGCCACCGCCCGACGCCCGCCGGACTCGCTGGCCGGTGTCGCGGAACGGCTGCTGCCCAGCGTCGTCACCGTACGGGTCAGCGGCAACGGCGGGATCGGCCTCGGCTCCGGATTCGTCGCCACCCAGGACGGTTACGTGATCACCAACGATCACGTGGTCGGGGTCGGCGCCGACACCGCGACGGTGGTCTTCAACGACGGCTCGACCGCACCGGCCGAGGTGGTGGGGAAGGATCCCGAGGCGGACATCGCGGTGATCAAGGTGTCCCGGACCGGTCTCACACCGGTGGAGTTCGGCGACTCCGACGCCGTGGCGGTCGGCGACCCGGTGCTCGCCTTCGGTACGCCGCTGTCGCTGGCGAACACCGTCACCGCCGGCATCGTCAGCGCGCTGGACCGGACGTTCCGGCAGGGTGAGACGGGCGGCCAGGTGCGCTACTACGCCGCCATCCAGACCGACGCCGCGGTGAACCGCGGCAACTCCGGCGGGCCGCTGGTCGACGGCGGCGGGCGGGTGATCGGGGTGAACTCGGTGATCCAGACGCCGGCCGCCGACGAGGAGACCGCCGGCAACGTCGGCCTGGCCTTCGCGATCCCGATCAACCAGGCCAAGCGGCTGGCCCAGGAGATCATCGACACCGGCAAGGCGCGCCGGACCGTGATCGGCGCGACGGTCGGCGGCACCCGCTCCGGCGGGTCGGGCGGGGTCCGGGTCTCCTTCGTCGAGCCGACCGGACCGGCCGCCGCCGCCGGGCTGCGCGCCGGAGACGTGGTACTCAAGCTCGACGGCAAGCCGCTGGAGGACCCGAGCGACCTGATCGCGCTGGTCCGCAAGTACGCCCCCGGCTCGGTGGTGAGCGTCGAGTACCGGCGCGGCTCGGAGCGGCAGGCCGCCTCGGTGACCCTGGCCGCCGACGCGAAGTGACGTCGGTCTGACCCGGAGACGACCCGGTCCTGAACGCGGGACCGTACCGGCCGGGTGGGGGCGCGACGGTGGCGGCGGGCCGGCAAGTAGCGGTCCGCTCCCCCTCCCACCGGCCACCATGACGTGCGTACTCTTGCCGTGGGCGGGGATGAGGAGGCAGGCGTGTTCGAGAACCTGAACTGGTGGGAGATCGGTGCGCTGCTGCTGGTCGCGCTGCTGATCTTCGGCGACCGGCTGCCCAACGTGATCAGCGACGGCCTCCGGATGCTGCGCAACCTGCGCAACATGGCCCGCAACGCCACCGGCGACCTCAGCCGGGAGCTGGGCACCGACATCCAGCTGGAGGACCTGCACCCGAAGGCGTTCATCCGCAAGCACCTGCTGAGCGAGGAAGACGAGCAGGCGATCCGGAAGCCGCTGGAGGGGACGTTCGAGAAGCTCCGCTCCGACCTGACCGACGTACGCCGCGAGGTCGACGACGTGGCTGCCTCGGCGGACTTCCGCTCGTCCGGCCGCTCGACGAACGGCGCGACCGCCCCGACGCCGGCCGGCGGCAGCGACGTGACACCGGTCCAGCGCCGCGCCTTCGACGTCGACGCCACCTGATCGCTGAACCGGAGCCCCACCCCCGACCTGAGCCCCACCTGACCTGACCCCCGCCTGATCGGGGGCCGGCCGGCCTCCCTCGGCGGGCGGCGCCGGGTCAGCGGCCGCCGGTGCGGGGCTGCGTCAGCGGCCGGCGGGGCGTAGCCCGAGGGGCTTGCCGAGCAGCGACTCGCGGCGGACGGCGAGCCGGTCCGCGACCGCGGCCAGCGCCTTGGCCGCCGGCGCCTCGGGCTCGGCGAGTACGACGGGGTCACCCGCGTCGCCGGCCTCGCGTACCCGGGTGTCCAGCGGGATCTGACCCAGCAGCGGCACCTGAGCGCCGATCACCCTGGTCAGCGACTCGGCGACCATCGCGCCACCGCCCGAGCCGAAGACCTCCATCCGGGAGCCGTCCGGCAGGTCCAGCCACGACATGTTCTCCACCACACCGACCAGCCGCTGGTGGGTCTGCAGGGCGATCCCGCCGGCCCGCTCGGCCACCTCGGCGGCGGCGGTCTGCGGCGTGGTCACCACCAGGATCTCCGCGTTCGGCAGCAGTTGGGCCAGCGAGATGGCGACGTCGCCGGTGCCCGGCGGCAGGTCCAGCAGCAGGACGTCGAGGTCGCCCCAGTAGACGTCGGCGAGGAACTGCTGGAGGGCGCGGTGCAGCATCGGGCCTCGCCAGACCACCGCCGCGTTGCCGTCGGTGAACATGCCGATCGAGATCACCTTCACCCCGTGCGCCTGCGGCGGCATGATCATGTCCTCGACCCGGGTCGGCCGGCCGTCGACCCCGAGCATCCGGGGCACCGAGTGGCCGTAGATGTCCGCGTCGACGACGCCCACCGAGAGTCCCCGGGCGGCGAGCGCGGCGGCCAGGTTGACCGTGACACTCGACTTGCCGACCCCGCCCTTGCCGCTGGCCACGGCGTAGACCCGGGTCCGGGAGCCGGGCTGGGCGAACGGGATCACCGGCTCCTGGCTCTGCCCGCCGCCACGTAGCCGGGCCTGGAGGGCCTGCCGCTGCTCCGGGCTCATCACGCCGAAGTCGATGGTGACTCCGGTCACGCCGGGCACCGCGCCGACCGCTGCGGTGATGTCGGTACGCAGCTTGTCCCGCAGCGGGCAGCCGGCAACGGTGAGCAGCAGCTCCACCCGTACCGTGCCGTCGGCGGCGACCACGGCGGAGCGCACCATGCCGAGTTCGGTGATCGGCCGGCGGATCTCCGGGTCGTCGACGGTGGCCAGCGCGGCCTGCACCGCCTCCTCGACGGCGTTCGTGGGCCGGACTGCGGAGTCGGTGCCGGAGGCGACGGCCTCCTGGCCGGGAACGGCGGGAGCAGACATGCTCGCAATGCTACGTCGCCGACCGGCCCGCCCGGCCGGCCGTGCCAGGACGGACGGCAGCACAGCGGCACTCGAACAGCCGAGGGGGAATCCGCACGGCGTGGCGGCAAGTCGGGCGTTCAGCCATGGGTGGGGAAATTGGCGATTTGACGGTAGACGCCGTACCCGTCGGGGTGCGACGATCGTTGAAGTTCGCCGCGCGCCTAGCCCCTTGAGGCGCGCGGCGTTTTCTGTGCCGTCGAGCCGCCCGGTGATGCCCGATTCCGCCCGGCGACGCCCTCTCCGGCGGGGGCGGGCCGTGGCGGACCTCGCCGAACTCGGCAAGCTCGGCGAGCGACTGACCGGCGACGTGCCCGATGCTCCGGAACGGCCGACCCGGTCAGCGGCGCCGGACCCGGTGCAACCGGAACGGCCGGCGGGTCGGCCGGACCGCGGTGGTCTCGCGCGGCGGTGCGGCGAGCGAGTCGTCCGGCAGGGTCTGCCCGGCGGCCAGCGGCGCCCCCGCCGGGGCCAGCCGGCTGAGCACACACTCGGCCCGCCAGCGCTCGGCGAGATCCACCGGGCTGCCGGAGGCGTTGAGCCGCTTGGCCGCGACCTGCGGGGCCAGGCTCGCCCACTCCTCGCCGTCCGGTGCGACCCGGGTCACCTCGGCCGGCCAGGTGACGATCTGCCCGCCGTGGTCGCCGCGCAGGGTGACGGCGGCAGTGTCCGTCTCGGCGAGCCCCGGCGCGGACTGCTCGCCGGGGCCGCTCACCACGAACAGCGCGCCGTCGAGTGGGACGCACCACAGTGCGACCGCTGGCCGGTGGCCGACCGAAACCCAGGCCACCGCGGCCTTCTTCACCGCCTCGGTGACCAGGGGCGAGACCGGGACCTCCGCTTCGTCCGTCACACCCCGCATCCTGCCCCACCCGGGACCGGCACGGAACCCGCCGGCTCCGACCCGGGCCGGTTTCGGGGTACGTCGAGCAGCCCGGGAACCTCGCTCAGCGAGGCGAGTGCCGGGCCGCTCCAGCCCCGGTCCCGGTTGAAGACCAGGTGACCGTCGAGGTCGGCGGCGGCCAGCCGCACCGGGGTCATCCCGGCCCGGGCGGCGCCGGTGAGTTCCTGACTGCCGCCGTCGCCGACATAGAGGCAGTCGCCGGGTGCGACGCCGAGCCGTTGGCAGGCGGCGAGATAGATCGCCGGATCGGGCTTGCAGCGGCCCACCTGCACCGAGAAGACCCGCGCGTCGAGCAGGGGTGCCACCGGCAGTTGCGGCCAGAAGGCGGGAAGTTCGTGGGTACAGTCGCTGATCAGGGCGGTACGGGCCCCACGACGCCGTACGGCGCGCAGCACCGTCACCGCCTCGGGACGGAGCCGGGTGTCGGCGCGTACCGCCTCGACCCGGGCCTCGACGGCGGCCCGCAGGTCGGCGGCGGAGGGTCGGGCGCCGGCCTGTTCGCAGATCCACCGCATGGTGTCCGTGGCGTCGCCGAGTGCCCCGGTGGCGCGCAGGTGGAAGGACCGGTCGAGCACCTCGAACAGCGCCTCCACGGCACAGCCGAGCAGGGCGGCGACCACGGCGTGCTGCTGGCCCCGCCCGCTGCCACAGGTGAGGGTGCCGAAGAAGTCGAAGATCACCGCCCGGTACGCGGGCGACCCCTGCCCGCCCCGCCCCGACCACTCCGGAACCGGGCGCGACTGCCCTGCGATCCGGGGTGACGGCTCGGGATCGTCGTGCGGCGGCTCGGGATCGTCGTGCGGTGGCTCGGGATCGTCCGCCGGTGGATCGGGGTCGTCGTGCGGCGGGCGGTGGGGGTCGGCGGGGCGGGCTGGCTGGTCGTCGAGGGCTTGGGAGTGGGCAAGCGGCGAGGGGAACCGGTGTGTGGGCATGGGGGAGCAGGCCTCCGGAACCGGATGGAGCCAGGTGCGATCGGACGATGGTAACGAGTTGTCGACCTGATGGTGGCCCGCAGTGACATGTGAGGATTTTTCCGTGCCTGTCGTCGTACCACCGGCCCGGACCTCGATCGACCCGCTGAGCATCGGCGCGGTCGCGGTCGCCATCGCGGCGGTCTCCTCGTCGGCACCGCTGATCGCCTTCGCCGCCGCACCCGCGCTGGCGATCGCCTTCTGGCGCAACTTCCTCGCCGTCGGGGTGCTCGGACCGGTCGCGCTGTTCCGGCGACGCGCCGAGTTCCGGGCGCTGGCCGAGCGCGCCGGTCGCCGGGACGCCGGCTACTGCGTACTCGCCGGTCTCGCCCTCGCGGTGCACTTCGGCACCTGGATGCCGAGCGCCCAACTGACCTCGGTGGCCACCGCCACCGCACTGGTGGTCACCCAGCCGGTCTGGCAGGGGCTGATCGCGCTCGGCCAGGGCCGACGGCTCTCCGTACTC
Source organism: Plantactinospora sp. BB1 (assembly GCF_003030385.1). Taxonomy (NCBI): domain Bacteria; kingdom Bacillati; phylum Actinomycetota; class Actinomycetes; order Micromonosporales; family Micromonosporaceae; genus Plantactinospora; species Plantactinospora sp. BB1. Next base: position 2,113,017 of record NZ_CP028159.1, read on the forward strand.
GCCTGGGTCGGCATCGGGTTGGCGGTGGTCGGCGCGATCTGGGCGGTCGGCGCCGACTTCGGGGTCTCCGGCCGGGCTGTCGCCGGTGATCTGCTCGCGGTCGCCGGTGGCATGGCGGCGGCGGTCTACACCGCGCTCGGCGAACGGGTCCGGAGCACCGTCAGCACCGTCGGCTACACCACCATCTGCTACGGAGTCTGCGCGGCGGCGCTGCTGGTGGTCTGCCTGGCCGGCGGCGTACGGCTCGGCGGGTACGACCTGCACACCTGGCTCGCCGTACTCGGGCTGGTGGTCGGGGCCCAACTGCTCGGCCACTCGATGTTCAACTACGCGCTGCGCCGCATCTCGGCGACGACGATCAGCGTCCTCTTCCTGCTCGAAGCGCCCGGCGCCGCACTGCTCGCCTGGGCCTGGCTCGGCCAGGTACCCCGGACGGCCGCCCTGCCCGGGCTGGCCCTGCTGCTGGCCGGCGTCGCCGTCGTGCTGCACGGCGAGTCGCGTACCGCCCGGCGGTCCGGCACCGCCGCCCAGCCGGAGCCGCTACCCGCGCCACCGGAGGCGGGCCCGCTGCCGGAAACCGAGCCGCACATGCCGAATGCCGGGCCGCACTCGACGGAGACCGGGCCGGACTCGGCGGAAACCGGGCCGCATTCGCCGAATGCCGGGCCGGGTGCGGGTGGGACGTACCGGACCGGCTGACCCCGCCTCCACTCGAATCGTGGGGCGGGGCCGGCGGTCCGACGGGCGGGTTCAGCCCGAGGTGCTCGCCGTGGTGGCGAAGAGCACCCCCATGAAGCCCAGGTAGGCGAGGAAGAAGAGCAGGCCCAGGGCGACCAGCCCGAGGGAGACCCAGCCGAGCACCAGGCCGGCGGTGGCGAAGCCGCTGCCCTCCTCGCCGCTCGCCTGGATCTCGGTACGCGCCTTCTTCGCCAGATAGATCGCGACCCCGCCGACCAGTTGGCAGCTGAACAGGGCGACGATCCCGGTGACCAGCGCCGCGATCGCCATCCCGTTCGTCGGCCGGCGCACCACGTACGGGTAGCCGGGGTAGCCCGGTGCCCAGCCCGGCGGCGGTGCGGCGCCGGCCTGGCCCGGGTACTGCCCGGCGTCGAGGGCGGGCTGCGTGACGACACCCGGGTCGCTGGTGGGCTCGGACGGGTTACCGGTGCTGCCTGGGTTCACGGCGCCCTCCTGCTGGTCCGGATGCTCAGTAGCCGGTGTCGTACGACGACGGTTGGTTGGCCAACCAGACGAAGAAGATCACGATGGCGATGGTGGCGAGGACCGCGATGGCGGTGGAGATCCAGCCGACGATGATGCCGGCCTTGGCGAATCCCGCGCCGCCCTCGCCGCGCTCGCGGATCTGCTTGCTGGCGACGTGGCCCATGATCGCTCCGACGGCACCGAGGTAGCCGCCCAGCCCGTAACCGCAGAGCCCGAGCGCGCCCACGATGGCGACCACCATCGCGGCGATCGACAGGCCGTTGGTCGACGGACCCGGGGTGACGACCGGATAGCCGGCCGGTGGATAGCCCGGAGCCATCACCGGCTGGCCGCTGATCGGATCCGTGCCGGCCGGGTACGCCTGGGGCGGATAGCCGGGATCGGCCGGGTATCCCGGCTGGTAGGGCTGGGCGGGGGCGGCTGCCTGCGCCGTAGGGTCCTGGTACATCGGCTGGTAGCCACCCGGATCCTGGTAGCCCCCGGGTTGGGCCGGTGGTTGCGCCTGCCAGGACGGATCGCTGGAGTAGCCGCTCTGCTGGGGGTCGGTCATTCGAGGTCTCTCACTTCGTCCGTTCGGATGCGTCGCCAGGGTAGTCGGCGTACGCCAGATCGGTGTCCCCGTATCCGCCCGGCCCGTCGCCGCCGACGGGCCGGCGGGGATCGGCCGAACGGGCCGGGTCGGCGCCGACCGGCGCCCGGTCGGCGCTGCCACGGCGGTGCGGCGTTGCCCGTATCGACTCGACCGGGCAGGATCGCGGGCATGGTATTCGACGCGCGCGCCGGGGACAGATCCGGTAATCGGCCTCGTCGGGACGCCACGCGCCCCGCGCTGGCCCGCCGGCCCCGTACCGGCTCGCAGGGCACCGTCTCGCAGAGCATCGACCCGGGCCGGCCGGTGGCACCGGCCGGCGACACCGAACCGGTGACGATGCGCCTGGACGGGCGGGTGGCGTTGGTCACCGGCGCCGGCAGTCCGGACGGAATCGGGTACGCGACGGCCCGCCGGCTCTGCGCGCTCGGTGCCCGGGTGGCGATAGTCTCGACCACCCGCCGCATCCACGATCGGGCCAGCGAGCTGGGCGCGACGGGCTTCGTCGCCGACCTGACCGACGAGGCCGAGGTCGGCGCGCTGGCGGACGCCATCGTCGAGCAGCTCGGCGAGGTCGAGGTGCTGGTCAACAACGCCGGGCTGGCGAGCCGGGCCAGTCCGGAGGTGCTCCGGCCGGTCGCCCAGTTGAGCTACGACGAGTGGCACCGGGAGATCGAACGCAACCTGAGTACGGCGTTCCTGTGCAGCCGGGCGTTCAGCGGCGGCATGGCCGAGCGGGGCTGGGGTCGGATCGTCAACCTCGCCGCCACCGCCGGCCCGGTCAACGCGCTGCCCACCGAGGCGGCGTACGCGGCCGCGAAGGCCGGCGTCGTCGGGCTGACCCGGGCACTGGCGATGGAGATGATCGCCGACGGGGTGACCGTCAACGCGGTGGCGCCGGGGACGATCTACACGGCGGCGTCCACCATGGCCGAACTGAAGCAGGGGCTCGGTACCCCGGTCGGCCGCCCCGGCACCCCGGACGAGGTCGCCGCCGCGATCGCCTTCCTCTGCTCGCCGGCCGCCTCCTACATCACCGGCCAGATGCTGGTGGTGGACGGCGGCAACAGCGTGCGGGAGGCGGAGTACCGGTAGCCGGGTAGCCCCTCGGCACCGCCTCGGGCGTCCGGCGGTGCACCGTGCCGCCGGGACACCTCGCCCGACGGCTCAGTACGTGCCGCCGTTGCCCTCGGAGCCGGCCCAGCCCACCAGGGCGAGCCAGCCGCAGCAGGCGATCAGGTAGAGCGCGGTGAAGACGTAGCTGAGGATCAGTCCCCAGGTGGCCAACTGGCCGCCCTGTTCACCGGTGCGCCGGATCTGGCGCCGGGCCAGGTGCCCGAGCACGATGCCGGCCGGCGCGAAGACGAAGGCGAAGACCAGGGAGAGGATCGCCAGCAGGTTGATCCCGGACTGCCCGCCCGGCTGACCGTAGTAGCCGGGCTCGCCCCTGGTACCGGGCTGCCCCGGCTGACCGTAGTAGCCGGGCTGCTCCTGGTAGCCGTACTGGCCGGGCTGGCCGGGTTGGCCGTAGTAGCCCGGTTGGCCCGGCTGGCCGTAGTGGCCGGGCTGCTCGGGTTGGCCCGGCTGGCCGTAGTAGCCGGGCTGCTCGGGTTGGCCCGGGTAGCCGTACTGGCCGGGCTGGTCGGGGCGGTCACCGAAGCCGGGCGGGGGCTGCGCCGGGCGTCCGTGCGGATCCTGCGGCTCACCCGGCTCTGGGTTGCTCATCGCGTTCCCCTCCTCACCCGGCAACGCTACCGGTCGAGGCGGCCTTTGCGACGAATGCCCGCAATGATGCACCCGTGGGTGCGGAGACGCCCCGAGTTCCGGCGGCGGGAGACGCGCGGAGTTCCGGTGGTGGAGACGCGCCGAGTTCCGGCGGCGGAGACGCGCGGAGTTGCGGTGGCGGAGACGCGCGGAGTTCCGGCGGCGGTCAGCTGCGCCGGGAGAGCCCGCCGGTGGCGCGTTCCACCGCCAGGCAGCGGTCCTCGACATAGTCGATGCCGGCCTCCTCGGCGATCCGCCGGGCCTCGGCCGAGACGATGCCGAGTTGCAGCCAGACCGCCGGGGCGCCGATCGCGACCGCCTCGCGGACCACCTGCACGGCGTCCTCGGCCGGCCGGAACACGTCGACCAGGTCGACCGGGTGCGGGATCTCGGCCAGCGAGCGGTAGACCCGCTCGCCGAAGAGTTCGTCCGCCACCGGGTTGACCGGGATGATCCGCCAGCCGTACCGCTGCATCAGCGCCGGGACGCTGTGGGACGGCTTGCCGGGGTCGCGGGACGCCCCGACCACGGCGATCACTCCGGCCTCGGCCAGGATCTGCTGAGGGCTACGCACCCCGCGACTCTAGCTCGGCTCCGGTGCGGCCGGCTCGGCTCGAACCCGCCATGGGCACCGTCAGAGCAGGGTGAGCTGCTCGACGGCGGGCGTCGGTGCGGGTGCCGGCACCTGGCGGGCCTCGCCCGGCTCGGAGCGGTGCAGGCCGTGGCGCCGGGCCGCCATCCGGACCCGGGCGGTCAGCTCGCGCTGGTATGCCTGTGGCAGGTAGGAGCCCCGGCCGTAGAGGCTCCGGTAGCGCGGCACCAGCTGCGGAAACTCCCGGCCGAGCCAGCTCGCGTACCACTCCCGGGCCCCGGGGCGCAGGTGCAGCGGCAACGGGGTGACACTCACCGCCCCCGCTGCCGCGATCGCCGCCACCGTCTCCTCGATGGACTCGTCGCTGTCGGTCAGCCCGGGCAGGATCGGGGCCATCAGCACCCCGACCGGAAAGCCGGCGTCGGTCAGCCGGCGTACCGCGTCGAGCCGGCGTCGCGGGCTGGGTGTGCCCGACTCGACGGCACGCCACATCCGCTCGTCGACGAAGCCGACCGACATCGAGATGCCGACCCGGGTGACGGTGGCCGCCTGCTGGAGCAGCGGCAGGTCACGCAGGATCAGGGTGCCCTTGGTCAGGATCGAGAACGGGTTGGCGAAGTCGCGCAGCGCCGTCAGGATCGGCGGCATCAGCCGGTAGCGCCCCTCGGCCCGCTGGTAGCAGTCGACGTTGGTGCCCATCGCGACGTGCTCGCCCGACCACCTCGGTGCCGCCAGCTCGCGGCGGACCAGCTCGCCCGCGTTGACCTTGACCACCACCTTGCTGTCGAAGTCGCGCCCCGGGTCCAGGTCGAGATAGGTGTGGGTGCCGCGGGCGAAGCAGTTGTGGCTGACCACGCCGTTGGCGACGAAGTCGCCGGTGCCGGTGGTGATGTCGTAGAGCTGGAGATCCTGGTTGAGCGGCTCGATGCGGCGGATCCGCAGCACCGCCCGGCCGCCGAGGATGGTCCCGTCGAGGCCGCCGGCCGGGAGGTCGGCGGGGCCCGGCGTGGCCCGACCGGTGCCGACCAGGCTGTCGGTGATCGCCAGATAGGGCCGGGGCGGCTCGCCGGGCGGTGCGCCGACCACGTGCTTCCAGCCGCGCGGGGTGAGGAACCGGTGGTCGCCGCTGGCGGTCAGCTCGGTGCCGTCGGCCAGCACGATCCGGTATGCCGGCTTCACCGTCGACCAGTGCGCCAGCACCTCGGTCCGGACGTAGCGCCGGTGGTTGCCCTGGGCGACGGTGCCGTAGATCTGGTCGCCGATCCGCAGCTCGGAAAGGGGTCGGGTGCGCCCGTCGGCGAGCAGGATCGCGGTGTCGCCGGCCAGGCAGTAGGCGCAGGCGTGGCTGCACCCCCGGTAGGGGTTGATCGTCCACTGGAACGGCACCCGGGAGGCGCCCGGCACCCGGTTGATGATCGACTTGGCGTGCACCTCGTAGAAGGTCATGCCGGCGAAGTCGGGTGTGTCGAAGGTGCGGACGGTCGCGCCGGGCAGCGCCAGCGGCAGGGGTGGAGCCGCTGGCGCTGCCCCCGGTGGGGGCCCGCTGTCGGGGGGAGCCGACCTCAGGTTTTCCCAGCGCATGGCCATTATTCGAACATACGTACGACGCCCGACGCAACTCGCCACGCCCGGCGCCGACGACCCCGGCGCCGCCGGAGTCAGTTGACCGGGGACCTGCGGCTACCGGCCGTCGGGGGGCGGGGCACTGCTCTCCCGGCGGACCAGTTCCGCGGCGACGTGTTCGATCTGCGGGGTGTTCAGCGGCTCGGGCGGTTGCAGCGCGAGGGTCATCGCCCGGGCGCCCATGTCGGCCAGGGGCAGCCGGATCGTGGTGAGCGCGGGCGTCACGTCCCGGGCGATCGGCATGTCGTCGAAGCCCACCACGCTGATTTGGCCCGGTACGTCGATGCCTCGGGACCGCAGCAGCGCGAGGGCGCCGATCGCCATCGAGTCGTTCAGCGCGACGATCGCGGTGACCTCGGGATGGGTATCCAGCAGCGTGGCGGTGGCGGTGGCGCCGCCCGAGCGGTCGAAGTCGGCGTAGACGATCTGCCGGGTGGTGAGCTTCTGGCCGTGCTCCCGGGCGGCCCGGCGCAGCCCGGCGAGCCGGTCGGTGGTGGTGGTGAGGTGTCGCGGCCCGGCGACGACGCCGATCCGGGTGTGTCCGAGGCCGTAGAGTTCGGCGCCGATCAGGTGCCCGCCGGCCTCGTTGGCCGGGATGACAGCATGCCCGCTGTGCTCGTGCCGGCCGATCACCGCGACGTGCCCGCCGGTGGACTGGTAGACCCGCAGCTTGGCGTCGAGCGTGTTGGTGAACTGCTCGTCGTGGTAGCCCGAGCCGGCCAGGATGATCGCGGCGGCCTGGTTGGCCCGGAGCAGCTCGACGTACTCCAGTTCCTTGTCCGGGTCCCGGTAGGTGTTGCAGATGATGACCAGCCGGCCGTGCTCGGTGGCGACCCGTTGCAGCCCTCGGGTGATCTCCGCGAAGTACGGGTCGGAGACGTCGTGCACGATCACGCCGACCGCGCTGCGGTGGTTGCGGGCGAGCTGCTGGGCGTGCGCGTTGGGGACGTACTGCAACTCCTCGACCGCCGCGAGCACCCGCTCGCGGAGCGCGTCGGTCACCGGCTTCGGACTGCCGTTGATGATTCTCGACGCGGTGGCGGGTGACACGCCGGCCCGCCGCGCGACATCCGCCAGAGTGGCCATCGACCCGTTCCCTCCCCGACCGCCCGGTGGCGGGTTGCAGGTGAGGATATCGCGGCGGCGTCGCGGCCATTCACGGCCGTCGCGGGCCGGTGACCCCGGCGGCTGGAGATCACCGCCGGTGCCGGGAGGCTCTTGCCCGAATCGGAACGGAGTCGGTAGCGTAATCGGGAAAGCGCTTACCGACGTACGGCGTGCTCCACCGCGACCATCGCGCGCCAGGACGAACCCCCACCGCACCACACGTACCCCCGCGCGCTCGACGAGTGGCACCCGCGGATCAGCCAGCCTGAGGAGGCGACGTACATGGGCCGCACCACGATCGGCATCGTGCTCAACGGCGTGACCGGCCGGATGGGCTACCGGCAGCACCTGGTCCGATCACTGCTCGCCATCCGGGAGCAGGGCGGACTGGCGCTGCCCGACGGCCGCCGGCTCTGGCCCGAACCGATCCTGGTCGGGCGCAGCGAGGCCAAGCTCCAGGAGATCGCCCAGCGGCACGGGCTGACCGAGTGGACCACCGACCTGCCCGCCGCGCTGGCCCGCCCGGACGTGCAGATCTACTTCGACTCCCAGGTCACCGCCCAGCGGGAGAAGGCGCTGAAGCTGGCGATCGAGGCCGGCAAGCACATCTACACCGAGAAGCCGACCGCCGAGGACCTCGCCGGGGCGATCGAGTTGGCCCGGCTGGCCGACGCCGCCGGCATCAAGCACGGCGTGGTGCAGGACAAGCTCTTCCTGCCCGGCCTGCGCAAGCTCGACCGGCTGGTGAAGGGCGGCTTCTTCGGCCGCATCCTCTCGGTACGCGGCGAGTTCGGCTACTGGGTCTTCGAGGGCGACTGGCAGGCGGCGCAGCGGCCGTCCTGGAACTACCGGGCCGCCGACGGGGGCGGCATCACGGTCGACATGTTCCCCCACTGGCACTACGTGCTGGAGCAGATCTTCGGCCGGGTAGCCGCGGTGACGGCGCACGTCACCACGCACATCCCGCACCGGTGGGACGAGGCCGGCGAGCGCTACGACGCCACCGCCGACGACGCGGCCTACGGCATCTTCGAGATCGAGCGGCCCGGGCAGTCGGGCCGGATCGTGGCCCAGATCAACTCCTCCTGGTCGGTCCGGGTCTACCGGGACGAGCTGGTCGAGTTCCAGGTCGACGGCACCGAGGGCAGCGCGGTGGCCGGGCTGCGCAACTGCCGGATCCAGCACCGGGCGACCACGCCGAAGCCGGTGTGGAACCCGGACCTGCCGGCGACCGAGGACTTCCGGTCACAGTGGCAGGTCGTGCCGGACAACGAGGAGTTCGACAACGGCTTCAAGGCGCAGTGGGAGCTGTTCCTCCGGCACGTGGTCGTCGACGAACCGTACGGCTGGGACCTCTGGGCGGGCGCCCGGGGCGTACAGCTCGCCGAGCTGGGGCTCGCCTCCGCCCGGGACGGCCGGCGGATCGAGATCCCGGACCTCGACGGCGAGCCCGCCCGATGAGTACCGTGCGGGAACGGTTCTCGTTCAACCAGGCCACCGCCAAGTACTGGCCGATTCCCGAGCTGGTCGACGGCTGCCTGTCGACCGGGGTGACCCAGGTCGGGCTCTGGCGGGAGGAGACCCTCGCGCACGGGCTGGAGAAGACCGCCACGCTGATGCGCGACTCCGGGCTCGCGGTCACCTCGCTGTGCCGGGGTGGTTTCTTCCAGACCCCCGACTGGTACGACGAGAACCGCCGGGCGATCGACGAGGCCGCCACCCTCGGGGCGCCGGTGCTGGTGCTGGTCTCCGGCGGCCTGCCGGACGGCAGCCGGGACGTGGACGCGGCCCGGGCACACGTCGGCGAGGCGATCGGCGAGCTGGTGCCGCACGCCCGCGCCGCCGGGGTACGGCTGGCGATCGAGCCGCTGCACCCGATGTACTGCTCGGACCGCTGCGTGGTGTCCAGCCTCGGTCAGGCGCTGGACCTGGCCGCGCCGCATCCGGCCGAGACGGTCGGTGTCGTGGTGGACACCTACCACATCTGGTGGGACGACCAGGTCTGGGCGCAGATCGACCGGGCCGGCCGGGAGGAGCGGATCGCCTGCTTCCAGGTCGCGGACTGGGCGACCCCGCTGCCCGAGGGGGTGCTGCTCGGTCGCGCCCTGCCCGGCGACGGCTGTGTGGAACTGCGCCGGTTCCGGGAGGCGGTGGAGGCCGCCGGCTATCGGGGGCCGATCGAGGTCGAGGTCTTCAACGCCGAGGTCTGGGCCCGGCCGGGCCAGGAGATCCTGGATCGCACCCTGTCGGGTTACCTCGCCCACGTGGATTAGCCGGCGCCGCCGTCGGCGGGGGAGACTGGTCCCATGGACCAGCCCACCTTCGTGTACGACGGCGACTGCGCCTTCTGCACCACCTGCGCCGAGTTCATCGGCCGGCGGATTCCGACCGGGGCCAAGGTGGTGCCCTGGCAGTTCGCCGACCTCGACGCGCTCGGGCTGACCGTCGACCAGTGCGAGGAGGCGGTCTGGTGGGTCGGCACCGACGGCGTACGCGCCGCCGGCCCGGACGCGATCGCCCGGCTGCTCGGCGCGAGCCGCCCCGGCTGGCGGCTGCTCGGCGCCGGCCTGCGGCTGCCTCCGGTGCGCCTGCTCGCCTGGCCGGCGTACCGCTGGGTGGCCCGCAACCGGCACCGCCTGCCGGGCGGTACGGCGGCCTGCTCGCTGCCGCAGGCGACCCGGGACCGGCTCTACGGTACGGCCGGCGACCGCGCGGCGGGCGGCTCCGCCGGGACCGCCTCGGCGTCCTGACCGCCTCGGCGGGCGAGCTGGCGCAGCCGTTCGACCGGGCGGAGCCGCTCCAGCGCCAGGAAGCTGGTCATCGCCACCAGGTGCGGGGCGAACGAGATGGTGATGGTGGCGATGGTGACCAGGTGGAACGAGTAGAAGAACGCCACCACGGCCTGTCGCCAGCGCGGTGACACCACGAAGACCAGCGGGCTGAGCAGCTCGAACGCGATGATCCCGAACTGTGCCGCGATCAGCAGGTACGGCACCTGGGCGATCAGGTCGGCCAGCTCGGTGCCGCGCCGGATGATGGCCCGGGCGAGTACCGAGCCGGTCATCCACTCCAGCCCGCCGAACCGGAGCTTGGCCCAGGCGGCCAGGAAGTAGGTGCAGACCACGGCGATCTGGGTGACCCGGAGTGCCCAGCCGGCGGCCTCGCTCATGGTGCGGTCGGCGTGCCGGGCCCGGCCCACGGTCGGCAGCACGGCCAGCGCCACCAGGAAGGCGAACCGGTCGTGGTCCACCTTCCCGTAGCTCATCGCGATGACCATCCACTCGAAATAGAGCACGAAGACGGCCCAGCCGAGTGCCCGGGGCGCCCGTCCGGTCGCGGCGGCGAGGGCGAGCAGCAGCAGCGCCCAGAAGACGAGGTTGACCAGCAGCGGGGTCGGGGTCGGCAGCGGGAGCAGCCGGCCGACGAAGAGCGGCTGGTACAGCTCGCCGGGGATGCTGGCCTTGTCGCGGATCCAGGGCGTGAAGACCAGCAGGTCCGCGGCGACGAAGAGGTAGACCAGGGTACGGAAGGCGGCGACCCGGGCCCGGGGTACCGGTTCGGTCAGCCAGCCGGAGACGGCGGCGCCGATCCGTCTCGACGTGTTCACGACGCCTGCCACCGGACCACCGTCTCGTCGATCGTGTTCCCGGTCGGCCGGCCGTCCGTGATGCCGTGCCAGCGGATCACGATGCGTACCTCGACGATCGGTGGTGCGCCGGGATGCCGATCGGCGTACGCGTCGGCGACCTGGCGCAGCAGGGTCGGGTCGGCCTCGTACCGGCTCTGCTGGCCCTCGATCTCGGCCCGGCGGATGCCGGTGTTCTGCTCGCCGAGCCCGACCACCGCGCCGGTGGCGTCGACCCCCTCGATCCGGGTGTCCGGGGCGGGGTCGTCCGGCGGGTTGGAGCCGGCGTACATCCGGAACGGACCGAACGGGAAGTGGTCGTCCTGGCCCCAGAGGGTGCCGGCGAGCAGCACCACGCCGGCCAGCAGGGTGAGGCCCACCCGGAGTCTCCGGCCCCGCCTCGGCAACGCGTCCATCGGTTCGAGACCTTACGCGGTGCCCGCAAGCCCCGGGGACCGTCGGTCCGGCCGTCCAGCCCGCCGACCCCGGCGAAGACGGCTCCGGCCGGACACCGGGGTACGGTGTCCGGCCGGAGCGCGGTCGTGTTACGTGGTCAGTTTGCCGTTCAGTGGCTGTGCTCGGCGAGCTGCTTGCGTACGTCGTCCATGTCCAGCGCCTGCACCTGCTCGATCAGCGACTCCAGCGCCGACTCCGGCAGGGCGCCCGGCTGGGCGAAGACGATCACGCCGTCGCGGATCGCCATGATCGTGGGGATGGACCGGATGTCGAACTTCGCGGCGATCTCCTGCTGCGCCTCGGTGTCGACCTTGCCGAAGACGATCTCCTGGTGCTTCTCCGAGGAGCGCTCGTACACCGGCGCGAACCGCTTGCACGGGCCACACCAGTCCGCCCAGAAGTCCACCAGCACGATGCCCGGCTGCTCGGTCACCTCGTCGAAGTTGGCTGTGGTCAGCTCAACGGTCGCCATTGATCACTCCGATCACCGCAATTGGCTTACGACTGGAAAACCCGCCCGGTCTCCTCGGAATTCCCTGGCACGGCGGGTTGAAACGGTCATCGTGTGCGGGCTCACGTTCCGGCGCCGGTATCGATGAGGGTCGGTGATCCGACCGGTCCGGATGTGAAACACCGGTGACATAGTTCGATGACGGACAGTTATGGGAGCGTTTCCAAGACTTCCGCTGGCCAGTCCGGGTGTGATCCGGAAACTTGCCGGTTGGCAAGCGGAAACAGGTGACATAACGGATGCCCGGGCGCGTACGACCGTTCACGTTCAGTAACATTACAAAAAGGTAACTGTGACCCCGATCTCGTGGTGGACTCTTCTGCCGACCGGGTCGGGTCGGGCAGAATCTTCCCCATCAGAGCGTGGGCGGCGGGTGCCGGGGAGGGCCCCGCCGCTCATTGCGTCCGGGGTCGGTTTCCTCCGCCCGGCACACCTCATTAATCAGTGCCACGGACTCCTCGGTCCGGTCGGTGACGTCGGCAATGCCGCGTCCGGCCGCCGGGTCGACCGGCGACGACACCAGCACTACCGCTTTTCGGGCGGAACCGGGCCTTCCGCCTATTGTCGGCTTATGCTGACCCGGGAGGCGCCATGAGCCACACCGGATCTCCGGACTCGCCCGGTGCCACGCACGGTGCCTGGCGGGCCACCGTCACCGGCTACCCGCCCGACGACTGGCGACTGCTCGTCCGGCTGCCCGGCCGGGTGATCGTCGCGGCCTCGTCGGCCCGGCCGGAGAACCCGGTCCGGGCGGTCACCGAGGGCCTGGCCGGCCTGGACGGCATCGCCGCCGGGCGGTCGTTCGACAGCGAACTGGTCCGGGCCGTGGTCGCCGCCATCTACGCCGAGTCCGACGACGGGCACTCCGGGCCGGTCCGCGCCGGACACGTCGACGCCGGACTCGCCGAACTGCTCCGGTCCTGCCGGGCCGCCGTCGAGACGCTGGCCCGACACGCCGACCCGGCCGACTCGGCCGCCTACCGGCAGTGGGTGCAGTCGGTCGCGGCCCGGGTCTGCCGGGCCGCCGGTTCCGACGGCCGGCCCCGTCCGTTCGGCGATCCGGTGGATCCGGAGCAGCGCCGGGTGCTGGACCAGCTCGGCGAGGCGCTGGGCCTGCGCCCGGCCGGCTGACCGGCGTGCGTACCCTCGGCAACCGTGGACGCTGCCGAGGTCGAGCTTGAGGTCGGGGTCGGGCCGTGGCCGGGCGAGCCGCCGGCCGATCCCCGGTACGACCCCGAACTGCTCAGCCAGGGCGACCGGCGCAACGTCGTCGACCGGTACCGCTACTGGCGGCGGGAGGCAATCGTCGCCGACCTGGACCTGCGCCGGCACGACTTCCACGTGGCGATCGAGAACTGGCAGCACGACTTCAACATCGGCACCGTGGTCCGCAACGCCAACGCCTTCCTCGCCGCCGAGGTGCACGTGGTGGGGCGGCGGCGGTGGAACCGGCGGGGTGCCATGGTGACCGACCGCTACCAGCACGTCCGGCACCACGAGACGATCGAAGGGTTCCTGCGCTGGTGCCGCGCCGCCGACCTGCCGGTGATCGGCATCGACAACCTGCCCGGGTCGCGACCGCTGGAGAGCGCGGTGCTGCCGCGCCGCTGCGTACTGCTGTTCGGGCAGGAGGGGCCGGGGCTCTCCGAGCCGGCCCGGCTCGCCTGCTCGGCGGTCTTCTCCATCGCCCAGTACGGCTCGACCCGGTCGATCAACGCCGGGGTGGCCAGCGGGATCGCCATGCACGCCTGGATCCGCGCGTACGGGGGTGAGCCGCCCGGCGAGCCCGGCTGACCTGGCCCACGGCGTCCCGACCGTACGCAGAACGACCCGAAAAGGCCGGTTCGCCTTGACTCGGGGCCACTGGTACGGGGACTGTAGTTGTCGTGGGTGTCGCGGTGAGCTGTCCACGTTGCGGCGGTCCGGTCCGAGCACCGGACCTGATGCACACCGCCTGGCGGTGTCCGGACTGCGGTCCGGTCGCTCCGCTGCACGTCGCCGAGCACATCGGGCCGGAGATCGTGGCCAGCACCGTCGAGCGGATCGTCGAACAGCGCGATCCGGCCGACCGGGAGGCCCGGTTCCCGGGAGCCCGGTCCGGCGCGCCGATGCCGCTCTGGTGCCTCTGGCCGCTGCCGCAGGGCTGGACGATGACCGGGGTCGGCTGGGCCGGTGACGATCGCGGCGGCGTACGCGCCACCGCGGTGGCCTGCACCGGGCCGGACCGGCTCGGCGGTGGACCCGCCGACCTGGTGTTGGTCGCCGAGGAGCCGGGCGTCGGCCTGGGCACCCGGCTGGCCGGTACCACCGGGGTCGACCCGGGCCCGCAGCTCGCGGAGGCGCTGACCGATCCCGGCCCGGGTTCCGCCGAGCGGGTCGCGCACGCCAAGATCCGGGCCGGCGGCCATCCGACTCCACTATGGTCAGTCAAATCTCCGACAGACCGGAGCGCCTACGCCGGTGAAGCTCGGGGGATCTGGCTCTATGCGATAACCTGGCCGGCGAGTGCGGGTTACCTCCTCGCGGAAGACGTCGAACTCCACGACCTGACCGAGTGGACACCGCCCGAGCTCGTCTACGGTGCTCCGTCCCCCTACCTGCACGGGAGGGTCTGATATGGCCAGCCAGGCTGGGGCGGAGGGCGTATGTGGATTATTTCCCGCAGGACACCCGACTGATACTCTGGGTTTTGCCGGGGTTCGCAACCCGGTGCCGCACGGAGGGATGGCCCGCCATGGTTAAAAAGGTCCTCACCTGGGGCGGTATCGCCTTCCTGGTTTTCTTCATCGCCTACCAGCCCTCCTCCGCCGCCGACGTCTTCAAGTCGCTGGGCGGCAGCCTGCTGGACGTTGCCCAGGGCTTCGGCGACTTCTTCACCGACCTCGTCGCTTAGCCGCCCATGGGCAATCCGTCGGGTGAACCCCCTGAGCCCGAGGACGACGACGAACGTCGACGGCGCGAGCGGGACACCGAGCCGATCCCCCGGGTCCGACCCGACGAAGGGCCGGAGTTCGGTACCGGCCCGGACTACGCCGCCGGTCCCTCCTATTCGGACGGGCCCGCCTACTCCGACGGCATCGGCTACGGCGACCGCCGGGCCGGCACCCGGGGCTGGGTCCGTGACCCGGACCAGGGTCCGGAGATCTCCGAGGAGGAGCTCGCCGGCCTCCGGGTCGACGCCTCGGGGATGCCGCTCGGCCCGCGCCGGGTCCTGCCGCTGGAGGACGAGCCGACCTCGCTGGTGGCCCGCTATCTCTTCCCGACCGAGCGCTACCGGGGCGAGTGGAAGCGGCACAAGATCTACCTCGCCACCCCGCTGCTGATCGGCCTGCTCGCCACCTTCGTGCTCGGCTACCTCTCCGGCTTCCTCGCCGGCCAGGAGGTCGGCGCGCTGACCACCGTGGCGGTGCTGATCTGGCTCGGCATCATGGGCTGGGTCGCCTGGAAGGTCGCGGACTGGTATTTCGACCGGTTCATCCTGACCAACAAGCGGGTGATGGTGGTCAACGGGATCATCACCCGGCAGGTCGCGATGATGCCGCTGCTGCGGGTCACCGACATGAAATACGAGCAGTCGCCGCTCGGCCGGGCCCTCAACTACGGCACCTTCGTGCTGGAGTCGGCCGGTCAGGAGCAGGCGCTGCGGGAGATCAAATATCTTCCCAACCCCAACGAGCTCTACCTGCGCGTGGTCGAGGAGATGTACGAGCCGCAGGCGGTCGAGGCGCGGCTGGGCAAGGAGGCCGAGGAGGCCAAGGCCGACGACGGCGCCTGACGGCCCACCCCGGCACGACCGGGCGGCGGTGTGACGCTGCCGACGCGGTGGGCGACACCGGTGCGCAAAACGGCGGTTCCCTGCCCGAACATCGAACTGAATCGCACCTTTCCGCCGTAGACCTGCGGGTCGGGCTTGTGGCAGCCTTCGGATTGGCACAGGCGGGGGGAGGCGGGAGTGGCGCCGAAGCACTCGGTGGACGAGGAGTTCCGCGAATTCGTCGCGGCCCGATCGGCTGCCCTGCTGCGTACGGCCTACCTGCTCGCCGGGGACTGGGCCACCGCCGAGGACCTGTTGCAGACCGCGTTGACCAAGACGTACCTGGCCTGGAAGCGGCTCGGCGAGATCGAGGCGGTCGAGCCGTACGCCCGGCGGGTCCTGATCAACACGGCGACCAGCTGGTGGCGGCGGCGCTGGCACGGCGAGCGCCCCACCGAGGTGCTACCCGAGCGGCCCGCCCCGGACCAGATCGAGGAGCAGCTCGAACGCGACCGGCTGTGGCGGCACGTCCGCACCCTGCCGGTCCGGCAGCGGGCCGTCCTGGTGCTCCGGTTCTACGAGGATCTCTCCGAAGCGCAGACGGCCGCGCTGCTCGACATCTCACCGGGCACGGTGAAGAGCCAGACCTCCCGGGCCCTCTCCACACTCCGCCGCCGGCTCGGCGCCGAGGCCGACAGCCGGGTGCCGCAGGGCGAGGAGGCGCTGACCCCGGTACCCCTCCGAGCGGCCGACGGCGACGGCGGCCGGTTCGAGCCCGCGCAGCAGTCGTTCGGCCAACGTCCGGCCCTCCCGCCGGAGCTGCCGAGACCGCGTCAGGCCGGAGCCCGGCGGCCGGCCGCCCTCTCGGTGCCGGCCCCGCCCGGTCCGGCGGTCGGAGCGGAAGCGTGACGCCGATGCTGGAAGATTCGCTGCGCGACATGTTCGCCACCCGGGTCGACACACCGCCGGTGGCCGACGACCCGGCCGGCAGGGTGATCCAACGGGGTCGGCTCGCCCGCCGACGCCGCGCCGTCAGCTCGCTGGCGGCGGTGGCGGCCGCGCTGGTCCTGGTCACCGCCGGTGCCGCCTCGCTCGGCGGCGGATGGCTGCTCGAACGGCCGTCCAACGGACCCGCCGCCGGCTTCGAGGTGGACTCGCTGGCCGAGGTCACGGTCGGGCCGGTGCAGCCGCCGACCCCCGGCCGGGAAACCGGGGTAGGACTCGACATCCGCAGCGGCGACCAGCTCTGGACCACCGACGGCCGGCGGCTGAGCCTGGCCGGCGTCGGCGAGGTGACCCGGGTCTACCGGGTGCCGGGCGGCTGGGTGTACGCCGGGGCCCGGCAGGTCAGGTTCCTCCGGCCAGACGGCACCTCGGTGGCGCTCAGCGGCGAGGACGACCGGTGGGCGCTGAGCGCCGACGGCGACCGGCTGGCCTTCCAACTCGACACCACCCTGTACCTCGCCCGGGTCGGCCCGACCGGGCTGGCCCTGATGGACCACGTCGAGGTGCCCGCCGGCACCTGGCCGGTGGCGGTCACCGCCGACCGGGTGGTGGTCTCCGACGGCTCCCGGGGCTACGGCTTCGTCGACCTGGCCCACCCGGCCCGGCAACCGACCCGCAACGCGGACGTGACGGCGATCTACGGGGTACGCGCCGACGGTGTCGTCGGGCTGGTCCGGGAGGAGAGCGGGAACCGGCGCTGCCTGGCCAGGCTCGCCTCGACCGGCGGGAAACTGCAACCGGTGCGCAGTGGCGGTTGCGGGCTCGGCCTGCGCGCCGAGGCCCCCGACGGCGGCCTCGCCCCGGGCGGCCGATGGCTCGCCGAGCGGCGCGGCGCCGAGGTCGCGCTGATCGACATCGACCGGGTACTGAACGGCGGCGACACCGTCGTCGCCTGCCCGGCCGCCGGTGACGTGCCGCCGGTCTGGGCCGACGACCGGACGGTGGTGACCGGGGACGAGAGGCAGGTCGTACGCTGCCGCACCGACGGCACCGAGGAGATCGTGCCGCTGCCCGACGGAGTCTCGGAGAAGTGGCAGCTCGTGCCGAGGCTGACCGCCCCGGCCGACGGCCGGTAGCCTCGGCCCGGTGACGTCCCGCCAGTCCGAGACGCCCGACCACGCAGGCCGGGTCCGGATCGACCTGCACGCCCACTCGACCGCCAGCGACGGCACCTGCACGCCAGAGGAACTCGTCCGGGCCGCCCGGGCCACCGGGCTCGACGTACTGGCCATCACCGACCACGACACCACCGGAGGCTGGGAGCGGGCCGCCGCCGCTCGGCCGCCGGGACTCACCCTGGTCCGAGGCGCGGAACTCTCCTGCCGCTGGTACGGCACCGAGCCGTCGATCCCGCTGCACCTGCTCGGCTACCTCTTCGACCCGGAGTCGCCGGAGCTGGTGGCCGAGCTGACCCGGGTACGCGCCGCCCGCGAGGTACGCGGCGAACGCATCGTCGAACTGCTCCGGGCCGACGGCATCGACGTCGACTGGGCGGAGATCCGGGACGCCGCCGGGGGTGGCACGGTGGGCCGGCCGCACATCGCACAGGCGCTGATCCGGGCCGGCCTGGTGGCGACCACCGCCGAGGCGTTCGCCCCGCACTGGCTCGGCGAGCGCTACCGGCTGCCCAAGGACGACATCGACGTGTTCCGGGCGGTCCGGCTGATCCGGCAGGCCGGCGGGGTGCCGGTGATGGCCCACCCGAGGGCGACCAGGCGGGGGCGGATCGTGCCCGACTCGTTGATCGTCGAGTTGGCCGCAGCCGGGCTGGCCGGGCTGGAGGCGGAGCACGAGGACCACTCGCCGGCCGAGCGGGACGCCGTACGGGCCCTCGCCGCCGAGCTGGGACTGCTGGTCACCGGCTCCTCCGACTTCCACGGTGCGCACAAGAGCGTCCGGCTCGGCGCGTACACCACCGAGGTCGAGGCGTACGAGCGGATTCTCGCGGCGAGCAGCGGGGTCGGGGTACTCGCCGACCCGGGCTGACCTCGGCGGATGCGGCTCGGCGTCCGGCTAACGTGATCACGTGAACATGAAGCTGCTCGGCGAGGTCCTGCTGACCCTGCTGGTGATCACGGACCCACCGGGCATGGTGCCGATCTTCCTCGCCCTGACCGGCCAGATGCCGGCCCGGGAACGGGTACGCGCCGCGTGGCAGGCGGTGGCGCTCGCCCTCGGGGTGATCGTCGTGTTCGCGGTAGCCGGGCAGACCCTGCTGGACTATCTGCACATCGACCTGCCGGCGTTGCAGGGCGCCGGTGGCCTGCTGCTGCTGTTGGTCGCGTTGGAACTGCTCACCGGCAAGGCCGACGACCCCGGCCAGCAGAACACCTCGAACATCGCGCTGGTGCCGCTCGGTACGCCCCTGCTGGCCGGTCCCGGCGCGATCGTCGCCACGATGCTCTTCGTACAGCGCGCCGAGGGCACGGCCGACTACCTGGCGATCGGGGTCGGCATCGTCGCGGTGATGGTGGCGGTCTGGCTGATCCTGCGCTTCTCCGGGATCGTGGTCAGGGTGCTCCGGCCGGCCGGGATCGAGGTGCTGACCCGGATCGCCGGCCTGCTGCTCGCCGCGATCGCGGTGCAGTTGATCGCCGACTCCGTCGCCGCCTTCGTCACCGCACACCTGCACGCCTCCTGAGCGTTCCGCGGACTCCGGTCGCCGCCCTCCCGTCCCGCCCTCGGCGGGCGTGCCTCTGCCGACACGTGTCGTCCGGGGGCGGGCGGGTGGCGGATCGACGGGGGTGTCGGACCGGCATGGCAGGATCGGGGCGTGCGAAGGCCATCGTCCGCCGGCAACCGGACCCCTCGACCGCGCGGCGCCCAGCCCGAGCAGTTGGGGTTCGACGGGATGCCCGAGCGCCTCTTCGTCTGCACGCCGAGCAAGCTCGGCACGTACACGGACTGCCCGCGCCGCTACCGCTACTCCTATCTCGACCGGCCGGCGCCGCCCAAGGGGCCGCCGTGGGCGCACAACTCCCTCGGCGCGAGCGTGCACACCGCACTGCGTAACTGGTATGCGCTGCCGCCCGACCGCCGCCGCCCCGAGGCGCTGCCGACGCTGCTCAAGGGCACCTGGGTCCGGGAGGGCTACCGCGACGAGGAGCAGGAGCGGGCGATCTTCCGCCGGGCACTGGAGTGGCTCGAGTCCTACGTGGAGACGCTCGACCCCGCCGACGAGCCGTTGGGGGTGGAGCGGGTGGTGGCGGTCAAGACCGCCGTACTGGCGTTCAACGGTCGCGCCGACCGGATCGACTCGCGCACCGGCCCGGACGGTACGGAGTTGGTGATCGTCGACTACAAGACCGGGCGTACCGGCCTGGACTCCGACGACGCCCGTGGCTCCCAGGCGCTCGCGCTCTACGCCTACGCGGCCGAGCGGGTCTTCCGCAAGCCGTGCCGGCGGGTGGAGCTGCACCACCTGCCGACCCGGACGGTGGCCGGGCACGACCACAGCGAGGAATCGCTCGCCCGGCAACTCGCCCGGGCCGAGGACACCGCCCGGGACATCATCGCCGCCGAGCGGGCGGTCGCCGACGGCACCGACCCGGACGAGGCATTTCCGGTCTCGCCCGGCATCCGGTGCGGCTGGTGCGACTACCGCCGCAGTTGCCCGGCCGGTGCCGACGCCCCCGAGCGCGAGCCCTGGGCGGCGGTGGAACGCGCCCTCGTGCCCGTCGAGCCGGGCGACGGCGGGCACGCCGAGACGGCGTGACGCGCCGACGGGTGCCTCGCCCGCGTTCCGGTTCCCTCCGGCCAATGCCGCCCGTCCGACGGCGGGCGGCGGGCGGCGGGTTGTTCTGGGCGCGGCCGGGTCGCTGGGCGCGGCCGTGATCAGTCGTCGGTGGCCCTGCGCGACTGGCAGCTCGGGCAGAGGCCCCAGTAGGTGACCTCGGCCTCGTCGACCTGGAAGCCGTACGCGGTCACCGGGTCGAGGCAGGGTGCGGAACCGACCGCGCAGTCCACGTCGGCGATCTCGCCGCAGCCCCGGCAGACGACATGGTGGTGGTTGTCGCCGACCCGCGCCTCGTACCGGGCGGGTGACCCGGCCGGCTCGATCCGGCGGGAGAGCCCGGCCCGGGAGAGCGCACCCAGTACGTCGTAGATCGCCTGCGTCGAGACCGAGTCGAGGCGTTGCCGGACCCGCTGGGTGATCTCCTCCACCTCCAGGTGCCCACCGGCGGCCAGCACCTCGAGTACGGCGAGGCGCGGCCGGGTGACCCGAAGGCCCCTCGACCGGAGCAGTTCCTCGCCAGTCATCCCACTATCACAGCACGTCGATGGGGACCCAACAAGGCGGATGCGAGTCGATCGTGGCGCCCGCCACACGTACCCGGTGTCGCACCCGAGGTGGAACCCGGCTGAACCGCCCCGGCTCGATCCCCGTGTACCGGTATAGGTCGCGGATGACGTGATCGAATTTTCGTACCGTCCGTTCGCTCCCGTCGGGAGCGGTAGCAAGGAGGCGTCGGTGTTCAGGGAAGTCATGGGTCTCCCCGCACACGCGTTGCTGGTGCACGCGGCCGTCGTCTTCGTGCCGCTGCTCGCGCTGGTCTCCACCGGGTACGCCGTGCTGCCCCGGTTCCGCAACCGGCTCGACTGGGCGGCGGCGGTGTTGGCGGTGGCCGCGCCGGTCGCCGCCTTCTTCGCGGTGCAGTCCGGTGAGGAACTCCAGGAGGTACTGACCGCCAAGGGCTACGGCCCGGAGATCCTGCAGAAGGTGGTGGAGCACCAGGGGTACGGCGAACTGACCCTCTGGTGGAGTCTCGCCCTCGGCGTGGTGACGCTGGTGCTGCTGGTGGTGACCAGCCCCCGGTTCACCCGGGAGCGGTCCCTGCCGGGGTGGCTCAACCTGCTGCTCGGCGCGATCGTGGTGGTGCTCGCCGCGCTCAACGTCTGGTACGTCTACCTCACCGGGGACACCGGCGCCGAGGCGGTCTGGCAGGGCGTCCTCTAGCGGGGCGTGCTGCGGTCCCGGCCGCCGGTCGTCAGAAGAGGGCCCGGGAGCAGAGCAGGCACATCAGCACCAGTACCACCGCGCCGCCGACCATGCCGACGCCGTAGGTCAGCGTCCGTGCGCTCCCCTCCTCGGCGTCCAGCGCGGCATGGTCCTGGCCCGGCAGTGGCCGTGGCGGCGCCGGCTGTACGTGCAGCGGTGGGCGCCAGCCCGGCGGCGGGGTGATGCTCGGCGGCGGGCCGGGATAGTGGATCTCGGGTACCGGTGGCGGCGCCGGGGACCCTGCCGTGGACTCCGGGGCGTCGGCGGGCGGTCCGGTGGGTCGACGCCAGAAGGCGTCATCGGCGGAGTTCCCGCTCTGCGTCGTCACGCTGTCCGACGCTACCAACCCGAGCCCTCCGCGGCCCCTCGCCCGCGGTCACCGACGGAGCCGTCGACCCGGCGCCCCGGGTACGCTTGCCGGGTGTCCGGGACGGAGCAGCAGCACAGCACGAGCGGCGGGCGGGACGACGAGCGGCCGGTCAGGTCGACCGGTGACCGTCGGGTGCCGCCGGAGCAGTCGGTGGACGACACCGACCGGGGCTGGGGCGAGCGGCCGGACTCCAACGACGAGCGGCTACTCGCCGATCGGCCACCGCACTGGGGCTGACCGCCTGCCCCCTCCGGCACCCGTCGACGGGCTCCGGTCGCGACGCGGCTACGCGCGAACGATGATCGCGAAGCGGGTGGATTCCGGCATCCCGACCGCCCGGTGGGCCTGGTCGGGGCGGAGCGCCAGGTAGATGGCGCTGGCCGCGCCGTCGGTCTGGCCCGGCCCGAGTACGTCGAGTACCAGCACCCGGGTGGCCAGTACGGTCGGCTTCGGGGACCGGCCCGCCTGGTCGCCGCCGGGCGCCGCGAGGAGATCCACCCGGGCTCCCGGCCGGGCCACGGTCAGCGCCGCCGGTTCGGCGAGCCGGATCGGCACCCCCACGGTCCCCTCCGGCACCGGCACCCCGCTCGGCGCTGCCGGCGCACCCGGCGACCCGCTCCCCGCCGGGCTCGCCCCGGCCGGCCCGTCGGACCCCGTGCCGGCGACCGGCGCAGCGGACCGGGACGGACCGACCTCGCCCCCGGTGGGGCCGGCCGACGGCGCGGGACAGGTCGAGGTCGGCTCCCGCAGGTAGAGCGCACCGAGCGCGAGCGTCACCAGGGCGACCACCAGCAGCCAGCGCAGGATTGAGCCGGCGCCGGGGCGTGTCCAGCGGGCCGGGCTCAGCGTGCCGTCCCGACGGGTGGGCGTACGGTCGAGCGCCACGGCGAACCTCCCTCGCCCGGCGACGCCAGCGAGGTCGGCGCCGTCCGGTGCGCAGCAGGCTAGGCGAGGTCGGCCCGGGGAGGCGGCGGAAAACTCACAGCCTGTGGATAACTCGGAGGGCTGTGGATAACTCCTCGGAACGCGACGGCGACGTCGACCCCCGACGAGTCGGGCGAGGGCGGCAGGTCGGCGGCCGTCAGGTCGAGCTGGTCGAGGAGGAGGAGGCCGCCTTCGGCTTGCCGGCGGACCCGCTCGACGCGCCGTTGGCCGAGCCGGAGGCCCCGCCGCTGCCGGACGTGCCGGACGTGCCGCCGCCGGTCGAACCCGAGTCGCCGCCGGAGCCGGTCTTCGCGGAGTCGCTCTTCGACGAGTCGGACTTGCTCGCCGCGGAGCCGCCACCCTCCGAACCGTTGCTCCGGGAGTCGGTCCGATAGAAGCCGGAACCCTTGAAGACGATGCCGACGGAGTTGAAGAGCTTGCGCAGGCGACCCTCGCACGCCGGGCACTCGGTCAACGGCTCGTCGGTGAAGGACTGCACCGCCTCGAGCTGGTGGCCGCACTCGGTGCAGGCGTACTGGTAGGTGGGCACGTTCCCCTCCGGATCTTGCAGCCTGTTGGCACTCGACGTATCCGAGTGCCAATGGTGCGGCATCGTACCCGTTTTCGTCCAGCCGAAGTGTCCAGGCCGACGCCGGGCGGGACTCCGACCGGCCGCCCGGCAACGCGAGCAGCGGGAGCCGTCAACCGGCCCCCACGTGCTCGAACCCGCCGGAAGGGGTGATCACGGCGCGTACCGGACGGTCATGATCCATCGCCGGCACCGAGTCGACCAGTTCGCCGTCGTGCAACAGCGCCACGGTGAGAGCGCCGGGCGCGACCCGGGCCAGGGCGCGGTCGTACGAGCCGCCGCCGCGACCGAGCCGGAGACCGCGCCGGTCGACCGCCACCGCCGGTACGACGACCAGCCCGGCGGAGCCGATCGCACCCGGACCGAGCCGGTCGGTACGGGGCTCCCGCAGCCCCCGACCGGCCGCGACCAGTGAACCCGGTCCGGCGTACGGCGCCCAGTCCAGGTCGAGGTCCGGGCGGAGTACCGGCAGCAGGAGTCGCCCGGCCGGTCCCAGCGCGGCGACCAACTCGTCCGGCAACCCGGCCCCGCCCGGCTCGCTGCCGACCGGAACGTAACCGGTGATCAGGCGTGGTCGTACCCGCTGGACCAGGGCACGCAGCTCGGCCCGGAGGCGCTCGGCGGCGGCCAGCCGGGCCGGAGCCGACAGCGCCCGGCGCCGGGCCAGCACGGTGGTCCGGAGCGCGATCTTGCGCGGACCGACACCTTCATCCGAAAAATCCGGCACGTAACACTCCCGGGGCCAGGCCGGTTAACCAATGCGGTTGGGTCAGCATCGCAGCATCGGGTGCCGAGCTTCCGGGGGGATGAGTGACGCTGCGCGGACGGTTGACCACAGCTTTCCTCGCCGTCGTGCTCGGGCCGGTGCTGCTCGGCGCGCTCTCCGTCGCCGGTACGGTCGCCACGGCAAGCCGCCACCAGGCCGAACACCGGCTCAACCTCGCCGCCGAAGCCGTCCGTACGTCGGTCGGCGCGCTCTGTCGACAGTTGCACGCCACGGCTGGAGCGCTGGCCGTACTCGCCGATCCGACCAGCCGGACCGGCGCGGCGGGCGAGGTGGTGACCCGGGGGCTGGCGGACGCGGTCGTGATCCTCGGTTCGGCCGACACGGTCGAGTTCGTCACTCCGGCGGCACCCGCCCGCCCCTGGGCCTCCTGCGACGGCGCCGCCGGTACCGGCCCGGCACCCCGTGCCCTGGCGGCCCGGGTCGAACTCCGGGACGGCTCGGGAGCGGTGACCGGCGCGGTCTGGACCGCACAGGCCCTCGACGCGGCGTTCGTCCGCCGGCTCGCCAGCGCCAGCGGAACGGCGGTGACCCTGCTGCGCGAGGTGCCCGCGCCGGCCGTGACCTCCCCGGGGCCGTCGCCGTCGGGCTCGGTCCCCGAACCGGATCCCGTCCCCGAACCGGATCCCGTGCCCGAACCGGACCCCGTTCCCGAACCGGGGCTCGCGTTTCCGGTGCCCGGACCCGTCGGCAGTGCCGCGCCGCACACCGTCTCCTCGTCGGTCTCCTCGTCGGCCGGTTCGTCGGCCGGTTCGTCCGCCGGAACCGCGGCGCCCGGCGGCGCAGTTCCGGACGCCGGACCGCAGGGGGCCGAGTCACCGAGTACCGAGTCGACCGGTTCCCGGGCGGCCGTGCTCGCCGCCGCCCGGCGGATCTCCGGGGACAAGGTCGTCCAGGCGAACGGGGGCCGGTACGTCCGGCGGGTCGGTCCGGCACCCGGTCAGCCGCTACCGCTGGTGCTGTCGGTACCCCGGGACCCGCCGATGACCCGGTACGGCCCCCTGGCGATCGTCGTGCTCCTCGCCGGGGTGTTCGCGGTGCTCGCCGCCGGCCGGCTGGCCCGGTCGACCACCCGGCCACTGGCCGAACTGGCCCGGGCCGCCGACCGGGTCGCCGAGGGTGACCTGGCGACCCGGGTACCGGTCCGGTCCCCGGACGAGGTCGGCCGGCTCGCCGACAGCTTCAACCGGATGACCCGGGAGGCGGAGTCCTACCTCCGGGCGCTGGTGGTCAGTCGGCACCAGCTGCGCGAGCAGCTCGCCGTGCTCGGCGACACCCTGGCCAGCTCGCACGACCTGCACCGGATCTTCGAGTTGCTGCTCCGGGCCGCGATGGCGGCGACCGGGGCCCGGGCCGGCGTGGTGCTGCTGCTCGACCCGAGGACGGGAGTCCTGGTCAGCCAGTGCACCGAGGGTCTCGACCGACGCGGTGTCGGGCTCGGCCCACCGGCATCGGCGACCGGCTACGGGGCGGCGCCGTCCGGTAGCGGGGCGGCGTCGTCCGGCACACCCGTCCCCGGCGGCCCGGCGGACGCCGGGACGGCCGGCCCGGCCGACGGCGGGACAGCCGGCCCGGCCGACGGCGGGACAGCCGGCGCCGGGGCCGGCGGGGCGGCGGTTCCGCCGGGCGGCGGGGCAGCCGGTCCGGGGCCCGCTCGGGGGAGCGGGTCGGTGGGCGCGGACCGGGGCCGACCGGCCGACGAACGGCGGCGGCACGGCGATCCACCGGCGCTGCGGGTACCGCTCGGCAAGGGACTGCTCGGCACGGTCGTGGCCACCGGTGAGCCGCGCCGGGGCCGGCTGGACCGGGACGGTCCGCGTCTCTACGGCCGCGAGCCGCGCTGCCGGACCTACGTCGCGGTGCCGCTGCCGTCCTCCGGTACCGCCGGTCAGACGGGGTATCCGGGGGCGGAGCCGGGGAGCGGTACCCCGCCGCTGCGCCCGGCGACCGCCGCCGGCTGGCCGGGTACCGGTGCCGAGGCGGGTACCGCCCGTCCGGGGCTGACGTTCGGGGTGGGACGGGTGCCGGTCAGCGGGCGTACCCCGGTCGGCGTACTGGCCCTCTACGACCGGCTCGGCGCGGACGAGTTCGACGACGTCGACCTGGTCACCCTGGGTACCTTCGCCGACCACGCGGCGGTGGCGGTGGAGAACATCCGGATGCACGAGGAGGCGCAGCGGCTCTCCCTGACCGACCCGCTGACCGGGCTCTGGAACTACCGCTACCTCAAGGAGTCGATCCGGCGGGAGATCGAACGGGCCAGCCGGTTCGGCCGGATGCTCAGCGTGCTCGCCCTCGACCTCGACCGGTTCAAGGAGGTCAACGACACCTACGGGCACGCCGCCGGGGACGCGGTGCTGGCCGAGTTCGCCCAGCGGATCCGGGGCGCGATGCGGGAGGTGGACCTCGCCTTCCGGCAGGGCGGCGAGGAGTTCGTGGTCCTGCTGCCGGAGACGGATGCCCGGGGCGCGGCGACGGTGGCGGAACGGCTCGGCGCGGCCGTCCGGGAGACCCCGATGGCGATCCGTCCCCGGCCCGGCGCGGTCGCCCCGGTCCGGGCCCTAGTCTCGGTCACCGTGTCGATCGGGGTCGCCGTCTATCCCGACCACGCCGCCACCGGCCCGCAACTGCTGGTCGCGGCCGACGAGGCGCTCTACGCGGCGAAGGCGGCGGGCCGCAACACGTACCAGATGGCCACGGCCAGCCACCCGGCCACGCCCGGCGGCCGACCGACCGTCGAGGAGATCCCGGTCCGGACCGGCGCGGCGACGCCGGACGACGGGCTGCCCTGGGCCGGCGGCCGGCCGATGCCCGGCGCGGGCGGCGGCTGGCCGACCCGGGCGGGGCGGTCGGCCGGAGACGGACCGGTCACCGCGGACGGCGGCCCGGACGGCGCGTTATCCGGGCCACAACCGCCGCGCCAGGGCCGTGGCCGATAGTCTCGCGACATGCCGGAGAACGCAGCCACCCCAGCCAACTCCTCGACGTCGACGGCCGGACGACGGGCGGTGAAGGCGGTCATCCCCGCCGCCGGCCTGGCGACCCGGTTCCTTCCCGCCACCAAGGTGG
Organism: Plantactinospora sp. BB1; assembly: GCF_003030385.1. NCBI lineage: Bacteria > Bacillati > Actinomycetota > Actinomycetes > Micromonosporales > Micromonosporaceae > Plantactinospora > Plantactinospora sp. BB1. Next base: position 2,140,002 of record NZ_CP028159.1, read on the forward strand.
TGCCGAAGGAACTACTGCCGGTCGTCGACCGTCCGGTGTTGCAGTACATCGTCGAGGAGGCTGCCCAGGCCGGTATCGACGACGTGCTGCTGATCACCGGCCGGGGCAAGACCGCGATGGTCGACCACTTCGACCGCCGGCCCGACCTGGAGGCGCGGTTGGAGGAGAAGGGCGACCCGGAGCTGCTGGCGGCGGTGCGCCGGCCGGGGGAACTGGCGCAGATCTACACCTGCCGGCAGCCGGAACAGCTCGGCCTGGGCCACGCCGTCGGGTACGCCGAGACGCACGTCGGTGACCAGCCGTTCGCGGTCATGCTCGGCGACGAGTTCGTGAACCTCTCCGAGCCGCTGCTGCCGGCCATGCTGGACCTCCAGGCCCGGACCGGCGGCATCGTGCTCGCCTTCTTCGAGGTGCCGCCGGAGGAGACCAAGCGGTACGGCATCGCGTCGGTGGCGCCGGCCGACAGCAGCTTCGCCGACCTCGGCGAGGTGGTCGAGGTGACCGGGCTGGTGGAGAAGCCGAAGCCGGAGGACGCGCCGAGCAACCTGGCGGTGCTCGGCCGGTACGTGCTGCCCAGCGCGATCTTCGAGGCGATCGGGCGTACCGGAAAGGGCAGCGGCGGGGAGATCCAGCTCACCGACGCGATGGGTCTGCTGCTCAAGGAGGGCATGCCGGTGCACGCGATCGTCTACCGTGGCACCCGCTACGACACCGGCATGCCGCTGGGCTACCTCCAGACGGTGGTGCAACTGGCCTGCGAGCGCGAGGATCTGGGTGCGGAGTTCCGGCAGTGGCTGGGCGAGTTCGTCGCCTCCGACGCCGGCCGCCGCACATGACGGCCCCCGGTGAGGTGACGGTGTGACAGCGACGGCCGATGCCGAGGCGGCCGCCAACGAGCTGACGCCGCTCGCCGACTACCTGGGCAGCGTGCTGCGCAGGCTGCGGGCGCTTCCCCCGCTCGACCTCGACCTCACCCAGGCGTACGGCAACGTGCTCGCCGAGGACGTCGTGGCGCCGCACGCCTATCCGGCCTTCGACCAGGCGGCCATCGACGGGTACGCGGCGCGCTGGGAGGACATCTCCGGCGCGGGGCGTACCGGCGGGGTGGCCGGCGGTTACGGCCCGAGCCGGCTCGGCGACCCCCGCCCGGTACGGCTCAACGTCGTCGGCGACCTCGGCGCGGCGAGTTGGCGGCCGGTGCGGCTGACCCCGGGAGCCTGCTTCTCGGTGGCGGCCGGTTCGCCGCTGCCGATCGCCGCCGACGTGGTGGTGCCGGTGGAGTGGACCGACCAGGGCATGGCGGCGGTGGAGATCTTCCGGACCCCGAAGCGCGGCTACGGGCTGCGCCGGGCCGGGGAGGAGCTGCCGGCCGGTACCCTGCTGGCCCGCTCCGGCTCATACATCTCGCCGGCCCTGGTCGCGGTCTTCGCGGCGACCGGCATCGGGCACGTGGTGGTCCGGCCGAGTCCCCGGGTGGTGGTCGTGGCGACCGGGGACGAGCTGGTCGACGTCGGCCGGGCCAGCCAGCCGGGGCAGGTGGTCGACATCAACTCGCACGCGCTGACGGCGGCGGCGGCCGAGGTGGGCGCGCTGGCGTACCGGGTGGGCATCTGCGACGACGACCCGGAAGGGCTGCGCGGGCTGCTGGAGGACCAGACCCTCCGGGCCGACCTGATCATCACGACCGGCGGTACCGGTGCCGGACCGGGTGACATGATCCGCCGGGTACTGTCCCGCCGGGACGGTGGTCGGGCCAGCGCGGTGACCTTCATGGAGGTCGCCCTCTATCCCGGAAGCGCCCTCGGATTCGGTACGGTCGGAGCCGAGGAGGTGCCGGTGGTCTGTCTACCCGGTGAGCCCGGCGCGGCACTGATCGGCTTCGAGGTGCTGGCGAGGCCGGCGATCCAGTTGCTGGCCGGGGCCGAGCCGGTGTTCCGGCCCAGCGTCCGGGCACACCTGCTGGAGACGGTCTCCTCGCCGTCCGGGCTGCGGGAGTTCCGGCCGGCGCACGTGGCCGAGCGGCGCGGCGGGGGCTACACGGTGCAGCCGCTGCGCGGTGGGCCGTACACGCTCTCCGGGCTGGCCGAGGCGAACGGGCTGATGGTGCTCGGCGAGCGGGTGACCAGCGCGGCGGCCGGCTCCACGGTGGACGTGCTGCTGCTGGACCGGCGCCGGTGACGAGGCTGCCGCGCTGGCCGACCGCTGCCGGAAGCGGTGCCGGGGCCGTTGCCGGGAGCGGTGTCGGGACCGTTGCCGGGACCGTTGCCGGGAGCGGTGCAACGACCGTTGCCGGGAGCGGTGCCCGGAGCGGTGTCGGAGCGTTGACGAGGGGGCGTGGGGTGCCGACGGGACGCCGGGCGTGAACCTGGCCGCGACCCCGGGCTGGCCGGCCGTACTCCGGGACGGTGCGGTGCTGCTGCGCCCGTACCGGCGCTCGGACGCGGCGGTCTGGTCCGAGGTGCGCTGCGCCAACCAGGCCTGGCTGGCACCCTGGGAGTCGTCCCCGCCCGGTCGGTGGGACGAGATGAACTCTCCGGCCGCGTTCCGCTGGGTGCACCGCGACCAGCGCAGGCAGGCGCGTCACGGCGAGAGCATGCCGTTCGCGGTCTGCCTGGTCGAGGAGGGCCGGGAGCGGCTGGTCGGGCACCTGAACCTGGGCAACATCGTGCGCCGGGCGTTCTGCTCGGCGTACGTCGGCTACTGGGTGGACCGTCGGGTGGCCGGGCGCGGCGTGATCCCGACCGCGATGGCGCTCGCCGTCGACCACGCGTTCGGGCCGGGCGGACTGCACCGGATCGAGGTCAACATCCGGCCGGAGAACGGCCCGTCCCGGCGGGTGGTGGAGAAGCTCGGCTTCCGCGAGGAGGCGTACCACCCCCGCTACATGCACATCGACGGTGCCTGGCGCGACCACATCGGGTACGCGATGACCAGCGAGGAGGTCATCCGGGAGGGCGGTCTGCTGGCCCGCTGGCACCGGCTGCGCACCGCCGCGTCCTGACCTCGCCGCGCCGCCCTGTTGATCTCCTTAGTCGCTGGTCGGCCGGCGCGCCGCACGATATTCCTGGTGTGTCCCCGTAACCTGAAGTAATCGGGACGTGCGGCAACGTCGGACGGACCCGCGGCTCCGGGAGCCCGTCCGCGCCTGCCGTGGACGCACCCGGCGGTGCGGGAGGTGCTCGTCCGGTCGGTTGCCCGAGGTGGGTGACGGGAGGGATGAGGGTGCCGGCCTCGGTGCTCCTCGCCGTCCTCGCCGCAGCCGGTCTGCTCGCCCTCGCGCCGGCACTGGTCCGCCGGTACGACGCCACGGAGCGGCTGGCAGCGGAGCGGGCGCAGTCGACGGCGCGGGTGCTCCAGCGCCATCGACGGCGCCGGAGTGTCCCGGGACGGCAGCCGGTCAACCCGCCGCGTACCCGAATCATCACCCTGCGTGCCGGCGTTCTGCCCGCCGACGGCTCCGCCGAACCCGTCTCGCCGGCCGCCGGCCCCGGCTCGCCGGTCTCCGCGCCGCCGGCCTCCGGCTCATCCGTCTCCGGCTCATCTGTCTCCGGGTCTCCGGTCTCCGGGCCGCCGGGGAACGGTCGGCGGAGCCGTCGGCTGCGCTCGGTGCCCCGGACCCCGGGACCGGCCCGACGCCGGCCACCGCCGGCCCGGCACACTCCGGCCGTCTACCGGCGGCGCCGGGTCTTCGCCGCCCTGCTGCTGCTCAACTTCGTCGAGCTGGTCGGGGTGGTGCTGGTCAGCCCCGGCTTCTGGATCGGCTTCGCGACCACCGGCACGCTGCTGGCCGCCTACCTCGTACACCTGCGGAGCCGGGCCATCGCCGACCGTCGGCGGCGGCGCCTCCAGGCCCGCGAGGCGGCCTGGCTGGCCGCCCGGCAGGCGGAGGTCCGGCGCGCCCAGGCCCGCCGGGCGCAGGCCCGTCGGGAGGCGCAGCGTCGCCTCGCGGCCCAGCGAGAAGCGGTACGCCGGGCGGCGCTGGGGATGAACCGGATGGCCGACCTGCCGCCGGCGGCCAGTGGGGGTGGCCGGGCGGCGGGCACGGTCTCCTACCGCCGGGCCGGTGGCCTGCGCGGGCGGCCCTACGAGGCCGGCGGACGGTGAGCGGCGTCGCGTGACGTGTCGGCGGGGGCTGGTTCGCGCCCGGGGTGGCCGACCTGTTAGCCTTGGCGCCGGCTCGCCGTTCTGGGCGGGTTGGTCAAGGGGCTGTGGCGCAGACCGGTAGCGCACCTCGTTCGCATCGAGGGGGTCAGGGGTTCAAATCCCCTCAGCTCCACCCCAGGTCAAAGGCCGTCTCCGCTCGTCGGATACGGCCTTTTCGATCTTGTGCACCGGGGAAGTGCGGCAGTTGACGCCGACGGCGGTGATCGGGGCTAATCCGGGAGCGGCGTCGGGTGAATCGTGAAATAGACGAGTCCCCGTTCCTGGTGAACCGTACAACTCAGTTCGTAAGGGTCAACGGCGTGGATGTCGAAGACGAGAGTGACTCGGTTCGGCGCGAATCTCTGCGTCTCGGTGGGCTCGCCGAAGACGGCGGTGACTTCCCGCTGGTCCAGCCCTGCCCGCAAGGGGAGCCGGAGCGCGCCGGTCATGCTCTGCAGCGTTGACTCCGGCAGGGCGACGAGGTCGATCGCTACCGAACGCGTCACCTCGGGATCCGATTCGAGACGAAGCCACTCCGTGAAGCCCGACGCCTCGCCGATCTAGCAGCGCTCCATGTACTCCCAGCCGTGAAGCTGCGTAAGGTGCTCGGACGCGATGAAGTCCGCGAGGCGAAGCCGGCCGAAGGCGTGATGCGAAATCCCCAGCGGCTCCACCCGACACCCCTCCAATGATCGAGACTCGGCGTACGCCGATTGCAGGACTGATGACCTCGTCGACGGAGCACGGGTTGGCCGTGCGCGGTCAGGGCTTGTGGGGCTTGACCCGGGCAGCAGTGCCGCCGGGACGCGCCCTAGTCGGTCTTTCGCTCCACCGTCCGTACGACATCGCCGTCCTGGTCGTAGAGGATCTCCCGTAGCACGTGGCCGTCCTCGGAGTATTCGAAGAGCTTCCGGGTGTAGCCGTACGACAGGTCGGGTGCCCCCTCCAGCGTCACCACCCGCTCCTCCAGGACATTGTTGTGCCCGTCGTAGTCGAGGACCCGGTATGAACGGGCTCCGGTCTTCTCGACGAACTTCTTCACCCGGCGGCCGGTCGCCGGATCGTATTCGTACCGCCAGGTGTCGACGTAACGCCATCCGCCGGAACCATCCAACTCGTACATCATGTTTTCGACGACGCGACCGTGCTCGTCGAACGAAAACTGCTTGTAGTGGACGTTCGCGGCGTTGTAGTAGATGTCGGCCCGTGAAACGGTGCTCCGGGTCCAGGTGATGCAGATGCTCGGGCCGGTGGGTGCCACCTGCGTTATCTCGCCGATGCCGACGATTTCTCCGAACGGGGAGATTTCCAGCGCCTTGTACCAGCGCTGACCGGAGAAAAGGTCACTCTGTAGCTGGACCTTTCTGGCGAGCTTGCGCACGTTCTCCGCATAGAGTTTCTTGTTGGTGAAGTCGAGGTAGGCCCGGCCCGCGAGGCGGGCTGGTAACGGTTCGTCGACGCGCTGGATGAGGATGGGCAGGATGAAGGACTCGCGCCGCTCGCGGACCATGCGCGCGAAAGCCGTCTCGAACTCGATTCCCCGCACGTAGTACGACCGCAACGACGCCGGAGACAGTGCCAGGCAGAAGTAACGGCTCTGCTCGATGCCCTGCTCGATTGTCAGGTGGATGAGGTCGCCGACCTCGATTTCGATCGTGTCGAGCCAGACGTCGACATGGTGCTCCCGCAAGTCGGCGGCCAGCCTGTCGATGAACCGTTTGTTCTTGCGTGAATATGACAGGAACAGGTCATGGGCCATTGGAGGCTGCTCCAATCCCGGCACGAGCCTGCACTCGGGGGAAGTCTCTGCTGTGCTCGAATTTTACCCGACCTCCCCAAGGGAGCCGGATTCGGGCGGTGTCGGCAGGACCGCCCTGCCTATCCCCGACTCGGGTGCCAGGCCCGGGGCCGGCGCCAACAAGGCGGGTCTTGTACCGTCCCGGTCATGTAGGTGACAGACCACGCCGAACGCTCGGCGTCGGCAGGTGTACCGGTCTCCTCATCGCCGTCCTGGCGTCAACTCAGCTTCTACAGACGAGGGCGTGGGCGGCGGCGGAGGTCGTCCGACCGCCGCCCGCAGGATGATCAGTCCTTCATCTTCACCGTAACGACGCCCGTGTCGGTCAGACCATCCTGACTGAGGCGATAAACGAAGCTGTCCTGCAGCTTATGGGCTGCGGTGCGCTGGTAGGTCACCTCATAACGGGAGTCGTGGTTGGTGAGGAAACCATATTTGGGCGGAACGACGATGTTCAGGGTTGCGCCGGCGCTGACGACGTCGTTGTCCCGCACCTTGATCACCTTGGCCGTGGCGCGGTACGCGTGCGCGAGGTCGTCGTTGGCGATCGGACCGGTGCCGAAGGTGCGGTCACCGCGGTTGAGGAAGAGGCGCTCGCTGGTCTGGACGTCGGGTCGGCCGTCGGCGTTCCCGTCGACCACCTCGGCACTCCAGCCACCGTCGTCCCCTTGGTGCAGCCACGCCTTCGCGCCGTCATCGAATACAACCACGACGCCCATGGGTGGCTCGGTCGCGGCGGTATGGAAGGCGACCAGGGCGTCCATCGCACCGTTCCCGTCGAAGTCCGCGATCTGGTGGTCGTTGATTTCGCCGTCCTGCTGAATCGGTCCGGACGTCAGTTGACCGGCCGACGTGTTCAGGTAGGTGGTGAATCCGGCGCCCTGGTCGGTCCACCAGAACACGTCGGTGAGCCGGTCCCCGTTGAAATCTGCCGTTCCGATCTCGTTGAGTAGGATGTCCGACGATTCAAGGACCTCCGGAACAAAGTTTCGTAGTACGAAGATCGAGCCATGCGCCCCGCTGGGGCCGCCGTCGAACGAGCCGACGATCAGTTCGGTACTTCCGTTGCCGCCCAGGTCGACCGCCACTCCCATGTCCGGACAGTGCGAGACCGGTACACTAGCCCCCGGCGGCAGGTAAGGGTATTTCTCGACGGCGCCTGTGCCGCCCCACTGGACACTGATGGCGCACTGCCTCTGATCACTCGACCAGTCCGGATAGATGCGGTCGAGACGCCGGTCTCCGTTCAGGTCACCCCACAGCGGGTCGTTAGCTCCGCCGGCTTGGGCCGGCGCAACGCAGGTCAGCGATCCGAGTAGTACCGCGCTGACGAGTACGGCTAGTCGTCTTTTCCACATGGAGACTCCCTTCGTGGGCGTGGGTACGCCGCGATTCGGATCGAATCGCATGACCTATGGTCACGCAGAGCGCCCATGATGTCGCTGATAGTGTTCCGACAGCTACTCTCGACGGAGAGATGAAAAGGGTTAACTGACTGGCTGAGAATTTCGCGATGATCGCATGCACAGCCAACGAGGGGATCGACGCCGTTCGGCAGTTAGACGCACAACCCGCGATGGATGGGGGATGCGGCGTCCACAGATGTCCTGCCGACAATGCGCGAGACGGGCCGCAAGCCACACCGAAGGTGGCGGCTGGGCGTTCCGGGGCGTATCGGGGATGTCGCGCTCGTAACATGAGGGCGTGGAGTGGGTCACCGTACGCTTCTCGGGTGGTCCGGCCGACGGCACCGCCCGGGAGTTGCCGGCCGCACCCGGCGGCGGGCCGCCGCGCCGCTGGGTACTCAGCAGCGCTCCGGACGGTCCTCCGGAGCAGCCCGGCGTGGATCACCTCTACGAGTTGCGCCCCCAACAGGAGGCGGACGGCTGCTGGACGATGTCCTTCGTCCGCTCCGACCCGGTGGGCATGACCGAGTAGCGCCGCCGGGGGCGGAGGGCCCGTACGGCCCAGGCCGCCGACGGCGTACCGGTCAGGACCTGCTGGCGGCGGCGGCCCGGAGGGCGGTCTCGACGATGCCGGCGTATCCGACGTGGCCGGCCCGGTTCGGGTGGTACGACTCCCCGATCGGGTTGGAGGTGCCGTTCAGCCACTCGACGTCGTCGCAGACCGCGTGCCCGGTGAACGGGCCCCGGGCGTCGACGAAGGCGAACCCGTGCGCGGCGGCCCGGGCGGCGATGGTGGTGGCGAGCAGGTCCGCCGCGGCGTTGAGTTCGGCCTGCTCACCGGGGGAGATCCGGGCGATGATGTTGCACTCCTCGCCGTTGAAGAGGCGTGGATAGCCGACCACCGCGACCCGGGCGTTCGGGGCCAGGCTGCGGATCCGGGAGTAGAGCTGGTCGAGCCGGCCCGGCAGGGTGTTCCGGATGGTGCTCTCCGCACTGTCGATCTGCGACCAGCAGGTGGTCGGCCAGGGCAGCGCGCACTGCACGATCACGGACGACCAGCCGATGTCGTTGCCGCCCGCCTGCACGGTGACGTAGCTGGTGGCCGAGTTCAGGCTGCCGAGCTGCCCGCTGAGCACGCTGGAGGTGGTGGCTCCGGCGCAGGCCGGGAAGCTGAGCGTGGCGCCGAGCCGGGCGGCGTCGAGCGCCGGGTAGGAGTGCCGGGAGCGCTGGCAGGAGCCGCTGTCCGGGTAGTACTCCCGGGTGCCGGTGCCGGAGGCGTACGAGTCGCCGAGCGCGGTGTAGGTGGTCGCCGCCGCCTGCGCGGGTACGGCGGCCAGCGCGACGGTGAGCGTGCTGACGAGTGGAAGGGTGGCGGCGGCTAGCAGGGGGACCAGACGACGAGGCAGCGGCATGGTTGTTGGCCTCCTGACATAGGCGAATGTAGATGTCAGGTTGGCAGATACCTGCGTCGCGCGGAAGTGGCCGTGCAGGTTTCTTCCGGGTCAGCGGACCGCGATGGCGTGGAACGCGCCGGCCCGGGTGCCGACGTAGATCCGGCCACGCCAGACCGCCGGAGTCGACTCGATGCAACCGCCGAGCTTGACCTTCCACAGTGGCTTCGGCGCGACCCTGGTGTCGGCGACGTCGTACGCGTGCAGCGTCCCGGCGCAGTCCCCGATCACCAGTACGTCGTCGACCACCACCGGCGACTGCCAGGTCGGGCCGGGCAGCTCGAACCGCCACCGTACGGACCCGGTCGCCCGGTCGACGCCGAGCACCTCGCCGCCCTGGGTGTCGAAGATGGCGAGATCCCGGTGCAGGGCCGGACTGCCCCAGATCCCGGCCGGCCGATCGGCGTGGTCGTCGACGTGCCACACGCTTGGGTCGCCCTTGCGTGACGGGGCGAGCTTCATCATCTGCCCGACCTGTTTGGAGCGCGCGGTGCCGCGCTCGTACTCCGCGCCGACGTAGAGCGCGCCGGTCTCGTCGACCGCGATCGAGGCGTCGGTGTCGTCACCGGTCCAGAACCGGAACACCCGTTTGGGCTTGCGCCCCTGCTTCAGTCCGCTGATGTCCCAGCCCTGGACCAGCCCGCCGGAGTTGGCGAAATAGACCACGTTGCCGAAGACGGCGACCGAGTTCTCGATCGAGACCATCCGGTCGTCCACGTCGCGCAGGAGCTGGGCGTCCCAGCCGGGAGCGTTGAACACCAGCTTCGGCTTGACCGTGACCCTGCCGTCGGCGGCGTACCCCCGGTTGAGCTTGACGATGTGGAACTGGCTGTTCTCGCCACCGAGCAGGAGGTAGTCGTCGAGGATCAGGCCGGCACCGTCGAAGTCGTCGTTCCACATCGTCGGCGAGACCGCCCGGGCGGACAGTTTCCACAGCTCGGTCGGCCTGCCCCGGTCGATCGCGATGACCCGGTAGTAGTTGTCCCGCGATCCCGAGTAGACCAGCGGGAACCCGTCCGGGTCGACGGTGACGGAACCCTTGATGATGTCGCCGGTCGGAAAGTCCGGCAGGATCCGCTCACCGGTCTCGCCGTCCAGGAAGTGGATCCTGTGGTCGTACGCCCCGAAGACCACCCAGGTCCGACCGTCCCGCTCGAAGACGGCGGGTTGGCCGGTCCAGCCCGTACCGCACCAGACCCGGGTGCCCTTCTCGTCGGTCGACTTTCCGCAGAGGCCACCGCTGCGCGGAAACTGCCAGCGCCGGGCCGGAGTGGTCCGGGGCATCGGCCCGGTGCCGTAGTACGTCCGGGTCGGGTTGCCCCGGAAGGTGAGCAGGCCGTCGACCTTGTCGCCGTACGGCTTGCCGACCAGGGCCGGATCGGACCAGCCGGTGAACGGGGTGGGTTTGGCCGCACCCAGCCCGCCCGGAGTGGGAGTGGCGCTGCCCGACCAGCTCGGTGCGGCCTCCGGAGCGTCGCCGCCCAGGTCGCAGGAGGTGAGGCCGAGTACGGCCACCAGGCCGACCACGACGAGCCGGGTCGGAACGGGGGTGAATCCTGAACGCAGTGGTCCGGTCACCGCAACAGTGTGCCTACCGAGAGCGACTATCGGCAGCAGCGCTATTCGGTCGTTTCGATGTCGGCTCGTTCCGTCGGGTTCGCCTGATGATCGGTGGAGTGGCCATCCGGTGAACGGGGGAGCCCGGGGCCGGTGGTCGGGGCCGCACGAGGCGGCGACGCAGCTGCCGGGCGGCCGGCTTCCGGTCGCCTCGGGCGCTCGCGAAACCGACCGTTCCGGCGGGGCTGATGCCCGTCCGAGCGCTCTGCCCCATACGCCCGTTGTGCTCGGCGGTGCGTCGGTCGGAAATCTGACTTAACACCACCCGTTGTGCCGCTGATCCAGGGTGGTTAAGCTCCTTGGTGCGCGCCCCAATCGCCCGCTTCCCCCGTGGCAGGCGATCGGGGCGCGCACCTATGTCCGGCCCTATGTCCGGCCCCTGTCGTGGGCCGAGCAGCCCTCCCGAGCAGCCCTCCCGAGCAGCCTTTCCGAGCTGCCACACCATCCCGCAGCTGTTCCGGTGGCCGTCCACGGTGGAACCAGGCCGGGCGGGCACCGAAGCGCGCGCCGCCCGACCGGTCCGCCCCGACCGTCGCGAAGCGTCAGATCCAGCGGTTGCCGAGCCACATCCGGGTCGACCACTCGGCGTAGGGCAGGATCTGCCCCACGAAGATCGGGTGGAAGTAGGCGAAGCAGATCGCCACCAGCAGGACGTAGGTGCCGGCGATGATCGCGCCGATCATGCGGCGGTCGCTGGTCCGGCCGCCGTGGCCGCCGTCGCCCTCCGACCCGGCGGGTGGATCGGCGCCGGCCGGGGGGCCCGCCGGTGCCGGGGAGCGGGCCGGGCCGGTGATCACGCCCAGCACGTAGGTGACGGCCAGGATCATGAACGGCACCACCGGCGCGACGTAGAAGAAGAACATCGTCCGGCCTTCGAACGCGAACCAGAACCACGGCAGCAGGCCGGCGGCGACCGGCAGCAGGATCGCCGGGGCCCGCCAGTCCCGCCGGGCCAGGCCCAGCCAGACGAGCGCGGCCATCGCCGGGAGGAACGACCACCACAGGATCGGGGTACCGAGCAGCAGGATCTCCGACGCGCAGCTCGGAGCCCCGCAGGCGCCCTGGTCGGACCAGTGGAACGCGACCGGCCGGCCGAGCAGCAGCCACTGCCACGGCCAGGACTGGTAGACGTGTTTGTCGTCCAGCCCGGAATGGAACCTGAGCGCCTCCTGGTGGTAGTGCCAGAGGTTCTGCAGGCTGCCGATGACCGGCAGGCTGGACTGGCCGGTGTCGGCCCGCCAGTTCCGGAAGTAGCCGTTGTCGCTGGCGAACCAGCCGGACCAGGTGGCGAGGTAGACGAGCCCGATCAGCACCCCGGCACCGAGCAGCCACAGCCCCTCGTCGACGAAGGTGTCCCGCCACGGCCGGCGTACCCCGGCGGAGCGTCGGGCGCCGACCTCCCAGAAGACGACCAGCAGGGCGAAGACCGGTACGAAGTACAGCGCGCTCCACTTCACCCCGAACGCGCAGCCGAGCATCACGGCGGCGAGCAGGCGCCACCACGGCACCCCGTCGGACCAGCGGAACGGCGGCCGGTTGCGCCGTCCCGGCTGGCTCGGGTCGAGGCCGGACTCGATCGCCCGCAGCCAGCGCTTGCGCCGGACGTCCCGGTCGACCACCAGGGCGCCGAACGCGGCGAGGATGAAGAACATCAGGAAGATGTCGAGCAGTGCGGTGCGGGAGAGCACCAGGTGGAAGCCGTCCAGCGCCATCAGCAGCCCGGCGGTGCAGCCGAGCACGGTCGACCGGAACATCCGGCGGGCGATCCTGATCAGCAGCAGCACGGAGAGCGTCCCGATCGCCGCGGCGGAGAACCGCCAGCCCAGCTCGTTGTAGCCCCAGATCTGCTCGCCGACCGCGATCATCCACTTGCCGAGCGGCGGGTGCACCACGTACGCGGCGGTGTTGTTCTTCTCGTCCCATTCGATGCCGCGCAGCAGCAGGTTGTGCGCGTCGGTGGCGTAGTAGATCTCGTCGAAGATCTTGCCCTTGGGATTGCTCAGTCCGACGAAGCGGAGAATGCCGGCGATCAGCACCACCACGGCGGTGGCCAGCCAGGACCACGGTTCGAGCCTGGCGTCGAACGGGGCCAGCCGGCGGCTGATGATCGCGGGTATGCCCCCGCCGGGACGCCCGGTGCGCTCGGTGGTGGCCGTCCCGCCCGGGGTGGCCGAGACCACCTCGACCACCGGGGTCGGCGGCGGCCCGGCGGTGCCCGGGCTCTCGGTCTGCGCTGTCGACGCCAGAGTCACCCCGTGATCGTAGGCTGCGATGGTGTGAAACGGGGCACGACGCTCGCTATCTGCGATGACAGTTATCGATGAAGGAGTCAGCTGGTGGGAAAATCGCCCGGTAACGGCCGGCTGATCCTGCTTGGCGCGCCGCTCGGCAACCCCGGCGACGCCTCGGCACGGCTGCGGGACGCCCTCGGTGAGGCCGACGTCGTCGCCGCCGAGGACACCCGCCGGCTGACCCGGCTGGCCCGGGACCTGGGCGTGACCATCACCGGCAAGATCGTGTCGTACTTCGAGGGCAACGAGGAACGCCGTACCCCGGATCTGGTCGACGCCGCCGGAGACGGCGCCCTGGTGGCGCTGGTGACCGACGCCGGCATGCCGAGCGTCTCCGACCCCGGCTACCGGCTGGTCCGGGCCGCGCTCGACGCGGGGGTGCCGGTCACCGTGGCGCCCGGCCCGAGCGCGGTCACCACCGCGCTCGCGCTCTCCGGCCTGCCCACCGACCGCTTCTGCTTCGAGGGCTTCCTGCCCCGCACCGGCGGCCCGCGCCGGGCCCGGCTGCGGGCGCTCGCCGCCGAGGAGCGCACCCTGGTCTTCTTCGAGGCGCCGCACCGGGTGGCCGGTGCGCTCGCCGACCTGGCCGCCGCGTTCGGCCCGGAGCGGCCGGCGGCGCTCTGCCGCGAGCTGACCAAGACCTACGAGGAGGTGTTGCGCCGCCCGCTCGGCGAGCTGGCGACCTGGGCCGGCACCGGCGAGCCGCGCGGCGAGATCACCCTGGTCGTGGCGGGCGCCCCGGCGGTCGCCGCGCCGGTCCCGGCCGCCGCCGACCTGCGGGCCGCGGTCGCCGACCTGGAGGCCGAGGGTACGTCCCGACGCGACGCCATCGCCGCCGTCGCCACGGAGTACGGGTTGCGCAGGCGGGACGTCTACTCCGCCGTGCACCCCCCGACGTCGGGCTGATCCCTCGCCCGCCGGAGGGTCAGTAGGCGGCGGCCAGGAAACCGGCGGTGAGCAGCAGCGGGCCGGCGACGCTGACCAGGGCGGCGGCGTGCCGGTTGCGCCGCTCCGGCAGCCGCAGCGCCCCGGTGGTCCAACCGGCTCCCGCGCAGCAGAGCAGCACCATCCCGAGGCCGAGTACCCAGCGCAGGTGCAGCAGGCCGGTGCCGACGCCGACGTACGCCTTGCCGCTCTCCGTACCGGTCATCCGGGCGGTCAGCCGGCTGCCGAACTCCCGGTGCGCCCCGTCGACCCCGACCAGCCGGACGTCGTGCACCCGCAACAGGCCGCTGTCGGCGCGGAACTCGCCCCGGCAGTGCTGCCCGAGCCCCCGGCCGGTGCAGGTCTCCACCGTCGCCGTGCCCAGTTCGCCGTGACCGACGGCGAGCCAGAAGGGTTCGGCGCTGACCCAGGCGAAGAAGCTGGCGACCAGGGAGCAGAGGATCATGCCGGCGAGCCCCAGCGCCGGGTTCCGCTGCCGTTTCGGCGGTCGGGGTACCCGTTGCCGGGCGGCGGTCGCGGCCGGGTCCTTCGGCCGGCCGTACCAGGTCCGGGGGGTCGGCTGCACGGGTGTGCCGTCCCAGTGGACCTCCTCGATCGGCAGCCAGAAGTCGTCCTCGTCGACCGTCTCCTGGCCCGATCCGGGTGCGGCGGTCGGCAGCGCGCCGGTCGGCCCGTTCCAGGTCGGTACCGCCCGGGGCGCCCGCTGGGGCAGCATCGCGAGCGGTGCGCCGGTGGTCGGCTCGATCCCGGACGGGCCGGCGAGCGTGCCGGGGGCTCCGAGCCAGGCCGAGCCGAGCGCGGGGGTGGCACCCCGGAACGGTCCGGCCGGCGCCGGCTCGTGTTCCGGGGCGGGCCGCTGCCGTGGTTGCCCGTCGGCGGGTACGGGGGCGGTCTCGGCCGCCGCCGACGGCTGGGGCTCGGCCTCGGAAGGGCACGTTTCCGCTGCTTGCTGGCGACCCTCGTGGCCCGTCACCCGTCCATTGGACAACGCTGATCCGGCCCGCGACGGCAGCGCGATACGCGTGTCGAAGGAGAAAAAAGTCGGATATCAGTCTGAATATTGGCAGGTTAGGCGATCTTTCCGCAAAGCGACCGTCGATGCGGCCGGGGTACGGCGTTGGTTCGCGGTACTCCGAGCGTGGTCACTAGGCTTGCTTCCCATGAGTCACGTTCTCGCGGCGGTTGCCTGGCCGTACGCCAACGGCCCGCGCCACATCGGCCATGTCTCCGGCTTCGGGGTCCCCTCCGACGTGTTCAGCCGGTACATGCGGATGGCGGGGCACGACGTACTCATGATCAGCGGTACCGACGAGCACGGCACGCCGATCCAGGTGCAGGCGGACAAGGAGGGGGTCACCCCGCGCGAGCTGGCCGACCGCTACAACCGGGTGATCGTCGAGGACCTGCACGGCCTCGGTCTCTCCTACGACCTCTTCACCCGGACCACCACCCGCAACCACTACGCGGTGGTGCAGGAGCTGTTCGAGACGCTGCACCGCAACGGCTACATCGTCCCCAAGGTCACCATGGGGGCGATCTCGCCGTCGACCGGCCGTACCCTGCCGGACCGCTACATCGAGGGCACCTGCCCGATCTGCGGCTACCCGCACGCCCGGGGCGACCAGTGCGACAACTGCGGCAACCAGCTCGATCCGATCGACCTGGTCAACCCGCGCTCGAAGATCAACGGCGAGACGCCGCAGTTCGTCGAGACCGAGCACTTCTTCCTCGACCTGCCCGCCTTCGCGCAGGCGCTGGCGAAGTGGCTGGACGGCCGGGAGGGCTGGCGGCCGAACGTACTGCGCTTCTCCAAGAACCTGCTGGACGACCTCCAGCCCCGCGCGATCACCCGCGACCTGGAGTGGGGCGTACCGATCCCGCTGGAGGGCTGGCGCGACCGCAGCGACAAGCGGATCTACGTCTGGTTCGACGCGGTGATCGGCTACCTGTCGGCGTCGATCGAGTGGGCCCGGCGCTCCGGCGACCCGGAGGCGTGGCGGCGTTGGTGGGCCGCGGACGCCGAGGGGAAGGACGCCCGGGGCTACTACTTCATGGGCAAGGACAACATCGTCTTCCACTCGGTGATCTGGCCGGCGCTGCTGCTCGGCTACGACGGCGAGGGTGACCGGGGCGGCGAGCCGGGTGGCCTGGGCCGGCTCAACCTGCCGACCGAGGTGGTCTCCAGCGAGTTCCTGACCATGGAGGGGAAGAAGTTCTCCTCGTCCCGGCAGGTCGTGATCTACGTACGCGACTTCCTGGCCCGGTACGACGCCGACGCGCTGCGCTACTTCATCGCCGTCGCCGGCCCGGAGAGCCAGGACACCGACTTCACCTGGGCGGAGTTCCTGCGCCGCAACAACGACGAGTTGGTCGCCGGCTGGGGCAACCTGGTCAACCGCTCGATCTCGATGGCCGCGAAGAACTTCGGCGCGATCCCGCCGATCGACCCGGCCGGCCTGACCGAGGCCGACGAGGCGCTGCTCGCCACCGCGCGGGCCGGGTTCGGCACCGTCGGCGAGCTGATCGCCAAGCACCGGCAGAAGCAGGCGATCGGCGAGGCGATGCGGGTGGTCGCCGAGGCGAACAAGTACCTCTCCGAGCAGGCCCCGTGGAAGCTGAAGAGCGAGGCCGACAAGCCCCGGATGGGGACCATCCTGCACGTCGCGCTCCAGGTGGTCAGCGACGCCAATACCCTGCTCACGCCCTTCCTGCCGCACTCGGCGCAGCGGGTGCACGAGCTGCTCGGCGGTACCGGCGTACACGCGCCGATGCCGTCGATCGTGGAGGTCGACGACCTCGACGGCGGGCCGTCGTACCCGGTGCTGACCGGGGACTACACGGTCGGGGCGAAGTGGGAGTCGGTGCCGGTCGAGGCGGGGCGGGCGCTCTCCGCGCCGAAGCCGGTTTTCCGCAAGCTCGACCCGTCGATCGTGGACGAGGAACTCGCCCGACTCGGTGATTGATCCATTCCTCCCGGTACGATTCCTCATCCCACTTCCCCCGAGTCGGAGACGGTGTCAACTGTGGAGCTGTTGTCGTGACCGCGCCCAATGACGGAAGCAAGCCGCAGATTCGGCAGGACGTGCCCACCCCGGCACGGATGTACGACTACTGCCTCGGCGGGAAGGACAACTTCCCGGTCGACCGGGCGGCCGTACTGGCCGTACACAAGCAGTTTCCGGAGGGTGTGACCGAGGCCCGGAACAACCGGCTCTTCCTCTACCGGTTGGTGCGCTTCCTGGCCCGCGACGCCGGGATCCGGCAGTTCCTCGACATGGGCAGCGGGCTGCCGACCCAGGCCAACGTGCACCAGGTGGCCCAGGAGTTCCAGCCGGACGCCCACGTCGTCTACGTCGACAACGACCCGATCGTGCTGGCCCACGGGCGGGCGCTGCTCGCCGACGACCGCACCACCACCGTGATCGCGGCGGACATGACCGACTCGGAGCGGATCCTCCGTGACCCGGAGACGCGGAAACTGATCGACTTCTCCCAGCCGGCCGCGGCGCTGTTCCTCTCCATCGGCCACTCCATCGTCGACGACGCGTCGCTGCGCGACATGCTCGTCACCGTGTGGGGCGCGCTCGCCTCCGGCAGCTACCTGGCGTTCTCCCAGGTGTGCGGGGTGGACCAGGCCACGGTGGACGAGGGCAACGAGATGACCAAGCGGCTCGGCCTGGCCTGGCGCAACCGCACCACCGACCAGGTCGTCGAGCTGATGAGTGGCCTGACCGGGGCGGAACCGGTGGAGCCGGGCCTGGTGAAGGTCGTCGACTGGCGTCCCGACCCCGACCAGCCGCTGCTGGCACACGTCGACGAGCCGCTACGTCCGTACCTGGAATCGCCGCCGGAGAACCAGCGCTCCATGGAGTGCGGCATCGTGTTCCGCAAGCCCTGAGCCGGCGGAGCGGCCACCACCTCTCTGGGCGAGGTGCCACAGAGTCACCAAGGTGACTCTGTGGCACCTCCGCGGATCGGCACATCGGTGCGCGGAGCTGCTACCGGGAGTTCCGGCGACGGCGGTTGTCGCGACCGCGGTCAGCGGCGGCCCCGCCGCTCGGGGACCGCCCGCCGGATGGCCGACCGGATCTGCGCGACGGTGTCCGACGGACCGAACTCGTGCCGCAGCTCCAGCAGATAGCCGGAGGGGTGGCCGGCGAGGACCTGCCTCCGCTGGTCGAAGGCGCTGCCCACCGCGCCGACGAGGCATCCCGCGACCACACCCGCGCTGGTCACGACCGGCGGCAGGTGGACGGCGTTGGCCAGCACACCCAACGCCGCCGGCGGGGCGAGCGTCTGGAGACTGAGGACGGCCCGGACCGGCACCAGGCCGAGCCGGCCGAGCGTACGTTCCATCTCCGCGAGCGGGTGGGCGATCCGGCTCTGCACGTGGTTACGCAGCTTGGCCGCACGCACCTCCGGATCCCGGACGGCACTGATCGCCACGAAGTCCGGGCTGAGGGAGTCGAGGAATTCGCGGTACTGCAGCAGCTGCGGCAGCAACCGCCGTCGCGCCTCGATGATCCGCTCGACCGGAATCTCCGCCAGGTCGCGCGGGAGGACCGTCTCCAGCGCCAACACCGCGAACGCGTGGCTGTAGTCCGTCGGATCCTCGGACACCACCCCGATCTTCTCGTCGAGGAGGATCCGCGCCATCGCCTCGATCGTCCAGCCGGAGGTGGCCGCGGTGGCCAACGGCTGGTCGGTGATCGGCGTCATCCCGTTCTCCCGGGCGATGACGTCGGCGAGGATCGCCAGGTAGACCCCGGCCAGCCGGTGGTGCATCGCCAGGTCGTCGAGGGAGAGCACCCTGCCGTCCGAGGCGCGACGCCACTGGTAGCTGCGGGACACCAGCAACCCGTCGTCCGCCAACCGCTGCGTCAGCGCGTACGACATCTTGCCCGGATGGATCTCCTGGAGTCGGGGGTCGAGCGGCAGGGGCTCGTCGTACACGTGCCAGGTGCGCAGCGATTCGACGCCGAGTGCCTCGGCGCCGTACCGGGGCGTGAGTTCGTCCCGGTACCGGTCGAGGAAGTCGAAGAACAGCGCGTCGACCTGGTTCGCGGTGTCCACCGGCCGGTCCCGGGCCTCGTCGTAGAAACGGTCGACTCGTCGGAGCAGGTCGCTGTCCACCCAGGAACGGTCACGCCAGCCGGGCGGTACGTCGATGACGAAGTTCAACTCGTCCCGGAGCCGCTTCACCGTGTCGGAGTCGTGCAGGGCCTGGTAGTCGTCCGGGCGGATCCGACCGAGCTGGGGCCAGTGCAGGGCGGCCGCCTTCACCCAGGCGTCCCCGGGAAGGTTGACGTACGGAAAATAGAGGGCGACGTCGCTCATGGGTACCAGGATGCCTGCTCTCAGATCTGGTACGGCACGTCCAGGAGCTGGTCGTCGGTGACCTCGACCGCCGGTGCCCAGGACTCGTAGACCCCGCGCTCGTAGCACTGCGCGCCGAGCGCCGCCACGTTGTCCGGGTCCGGCCGGCAGAGCCGTACCCGCAGCCAGCCGCCCTCCTCGCGCAGCACCAGGCAACGGGTGTCGCGCCAGTTGACGTACCGGGCCCGGCGGGTGAGCGTCTCCACCGGATAGCGGGCCGCCCGGGTCATCGCGAGTACCCGGAACTCGCCGGGCGGGTCGGCGACCGCCTCGTGCTCCTGCCCCCGGTAACCGCCGATCAGCAGGGTGGACCGGATCGCGTCGCTGGTCGAGACGTACTCCTGGTCGGGTGAGACCCCGGGCACCGAGGCCAGCAGGTGTCGCCAGCGCGGCCCGGCCATCCGCAGCCAGCCGCGCTGTTCCGGCTGGTAGGTGTAGAGCACCACCTCGTCCCCGTCCGAGGTGTGTGCCAGCAGGGCGGCGTTCGCCGGCAGCGGCAGGTCGGCGAAGTCCCGGGTGACGAACTCCGGGATCAGGTGCCGCCCGCTCGGGGTGAACCCGGTGCCGAGCACCGGCGGCCCGATCCGGTCGTGCGGCGGCATCGTGATCAGACCCTGGTGTCCGGCGGCGAGTGGCGCGACGTAGTCGACCGGATCGGTGGCCCGCCAGCGCAGCAGGTACGCGACCTCGGGCACCGCACGCCCCGCCTCCGAGTCGGTACGCAGCAGCATCTGGTCGGCCGGGGTACGCAGGTGCGCCACGTCGTACTCGCGGTAGCAGAAGCCGTACGGCAGCCAGCCGCGCAGCAGGAAGCCGGCGAACTGCGCGGCGGAGAGCGCCTTGACCATCTGACTGCCGCGCCGCACGGTCGCCGACTCGCGTACCGAGACCAGCACCGGGTCCTCGGCGGCGGCCGGGCTCTGGCTGAGGCCGTGGATGTCCGTCCAGCCCCAGACCCGGTGCAGTGGTGCGCTCAGCGGGCTGTCCGGCACGCCGAGACCGTTCGCCCGCGCACCGCCCGGACCGCCACCGCCACCAGCACCAGCACGAGCACCGCCACCGCCGGCCGTCCGGGTACCCGGCAGGAGCCCGACCTCGCTGGCGTGGGCGTACCGGTGGTAGGGGTAGCGGGCGTCGGGGCGACGGTCCCGCTCGAACCCGGGCGCCGGTTCGGTGCTGAACAGCTCGTACGCGGCACCCCGGGCGAGTTCCTCGGCCGGGTGCACGGCCTCGCCGTACCGGACCCGGAGTCCGGCCGGCGTCTCGGGCACCGCACCGACCGGCGGGGACACGCTCACCGCGCCGACGCTAAGACCGGTCGGCGCCCGTCCGGTGAACATCCGGTTACCGGCCGGGGTGGCCGGGGTGCTCCGGACGCGATCTGGCGATTCGGCTGGTCGCCCGGCGCCGGTTCGGTCGGGTACCGGCCGCCGGTTCGGCCGACACCGGCCGATATGTGATGCTGGCGGCGATGACAGAGCAGCAGCCGACCGAGAGCCGCCGGACGCGGGCCGCCCGCCGGGCGGGGGAGTTTCCACCCGTACCGGAGCCACTGCCGATCCCGGTGATCGACAGCCACACCCACCTCGACATCACCCTCGCCGAGGCGGCCGCCCCGCCGTGGAACGGCCGGTTGGACGACCCGGTGGCGGCGGCCGTGTCGGTGGCGGCCCGGGTCGGGGTGGACCGGCTGGTGCAGGTCGGCGTCGACGTCGCGTCGTCCCGGTGGGGTGCCGAGCTGGCCCGGCGACAGCCGGCGGTGCTGGCCACGGTGGCGCTGCACCCGAACGAGGCGCCCCGGCTGACCGATCTCGACGAGGCGCTGCGCGAGATCGAGTCGCTCGCCGCCGAGGACCGGGTACGCGGGATCGGCGAGACCGGGATGGACTTCTTCCGTACCGGGGACGAGGGGCGGGCGGCCCAGGAGGCGAGCTTCCGGGCACACATCGCGATCGCCAAGCGGTACGCCAAGCCGCTGGTGATCCACGACCGGGACGCGCACGCCGACGTGCTGCGGATCCTCGACTCCGAGGGCGCCCCCGAGACGGTGGTGCTGCACTGCTTCTCCGGGGACGCCGAGTTCGCCGCCGAGTGTGTCCGGCGCGGCTACCTGCTGAGTTTCGCCGGTACGGTCACCTTCGGCAACGCCGCCGGGCTGCGCGAGGCGGCCCGGGTCACCCCGCCGGACCAGATCCTGGTGGAGACCGACGCCCCCTACCTGACCCCGATGCCGCACCGGGGGCGGCCGAACGCGTCGTACCTGATTCCGCTGACCGTCCGGTCGCTGGCCGAGACGACCGGCGCCGACCTCGACGAACTCTGCGCGGCGATCTCCGCCACCGGCGACCGGGTCTTCGGCCCCTGGTGACCGCGCGGCTCAGCCCGACGGCCGGCGGCTCCGCGTGGCACGGCCGTTGCCGGACGGTGTCCCGCCGCCCGGCCCGGCCGGTACCGGGACGCCACCCATGCCCTCGGCGGCGAGTCGCCGGGCGGCCCACGGGGTGATCACGAAGCCGCGCTTGACGGTGAGTAGCTGCACCCCGGCCGTCCACGCCTGGATGCCGTCGATCCCGCCGAGGGTCTTGGTGGTGAACTCGAAGACGTCGGCGTGGGTCGGCAGGATCACCTCGCACATCAGCGACTCCTGGCCGAGCGTCGCGGCGACGTAGCGGACGCCGCGCAGCGCGGCCAGCTCCCGGGCCACCCCGTCGAGCCGGGACGGCGCCACCGAGAGCCAGAAGAAGATCTCCGCCTCGAAGCCGAGCGCCGTCGCCGGAACCAGCGTGATCACCTGTACGCAGCCGGCGTTGTACAGCGACTCGAACCGCCGCCGGACGGTGCTCTCGCTGACCCCGAGCCCGCCGGCCACGGCCTGGAAGCTGTTCCGGCCGTCCTCGCGGAGCGCCGCGATGATCAGCTCGTCGAGTTCGTCGAGGTGTGCCGGCGGGCAGTCGTGCACCGGCGGCGGGGCGACGAGCTGGGGTTCGGTGCCGAGCAGGTGCCGGGACCACTCGTGGGTCGACTTGTAGGTGTGCAGGTTCAGGTCGGCGACGCTGCCCTGCACGCCGGGGATCTTCTGCAAGCCGTTGAGCAGCACGCTGTGCAGGCTGGTCCCCTTCGGCACCAGTACCTCGGCCACCAGGTCGTAGACCCCGGTCACCAGGGCGACGAAGCGGATCTCCGGCATCGCGGCCAGCGCCTGCGCGGCGGCGAGCTGGCTCCCGGCCGCGCAGCGGATCCGCACGATGAGCAGGTCGGCCGGGCCGCCGCCGGGCTGCGGCGCGGCGGCGACCTTGACCAGCCCGTCGGCGAAGAGCTGCTGGGCGCGGCGGGCCACGGTGGTGACCGAGGTACCGGTGAGCTGGGCGATCTCCGTCCAGCTCGCCCGGCCGTTGACCTGGAGCGCGGCGACGATGCGCCGGTCGGTCGGATCGAGGTCGTAGGTCTCGCCCGGGATCATGCCTGGCGCGCCGGTATCCCGGCCAGGAACTCCCGGACGACCTGCTGGAACCGCTCCGCCTCCTCCACCTGCGGGGAGTGCCCGGAGTGCTCGAAGACCACCAGTTTCGCGTCCGGGATCAGTCGGGCGATGGTTTCGCTGCACTCCACCGGCGTGATCCAGTCATGTCGACCCACGGTGACCAGGGTCGGGCAGGAGATCCCCGGGAGCAATGACTTGATGTCGTAATTCGGCTGGTTGACGGCGAATGCGAAGTTGTGCGTGGCGTACCGGTACGGAGTATTTTCCACCCGTTGCCGTACCTTGTCCCAATCCAGCTCGTGGTCGTAGAGCGGCAGGATCTCCGCCCAGCAGTCCCGCAGGTCCTCGTCGTCCCGGACCGTGCCGGACATGATCCGGTCCAACTTCACCCGGTCGATCTCCACCCGCGCCGAGTCGAGCGCGTTGCGCAGCGCCAACTCCTGGTTGGCGTTGTCGGCGGCGGTGTCCCGGAGCACCAGCGCGGCCACCCGCTGTGGATAGCGGATCGCGTACTCCATCGAGATGAAGCCGCCGTACGAGCCGCCGGCCATCACGATCCGCTCCGCGCCGATCCACTCCCGCAGCCCGTCCACGTCGGCCGCCCACTGCTCGTGGGTGAAGGGCCCGTTCCCCTCGCTCGCCCCGGAACCCCGGGCGTCGAAGACCAGCACCCGGTACTCGTCGGCGAAGGCCGCGAACGACGCCCTCGGCTCGGCCATCGAACCCAGCCCCGGCGCGCCGTGATGCACGATCATCACCGGCTTCTCCGGCGCGTCGCCCGGCGCGTCGTCGCCGAGCACCAGCACGTTGAGCCGGTTGCCGTTGATCTCCACCATCGTCGGTTCGCTGGTCACGCTCACGCTCATGCTCCGATCACGATCTCGGCTAGGTCCCGGGGATAGCTGGTGAGCCGGCGCGGCCCGTCGTCGGTCACCAGTACGGTGTCCGAGATCCGGTAGCCGGCGTGTCCGGGCACGTACACCCCGGGTTCGCTGGAGAGCACCATGCCGGGCACCAGCACCGTGTCGTCGCCGTCGGCCACCCAGGGCGGCTCGTGGAAGCCGAGCCCGATCCCGTGCCCCTGCCGGTGCCGCAGGTATTCGCCGAGCCCGGCCCGACGGATCACCTCCAGGCAGGCCCGGTTGGCGTCCACGCAGCGGACCCCCGGGCGCAGCGCCTCGGTGCCGACCTGCTGCGCCTCCCGCACCACCTCGTAGTAGCGGCGCTGCTCGGCGGTCGGCTCGCCGAGCAGGAAGGTCCGCTCGCTCTCCACGAACCGGCCACCGACCGCACAGCCGAGCGAGAGCATGAACGGCTCGCCGTGCCGCAGCCGGTCCCCGCCGGGCAGCCGGTGCGGCTGGGCCGAGTTCGGGCCGCCGTACACCAGGCCACCGGTGAGCATCGGCACCACCACGACGTCGTCGTGCTCGGCGTACATCTTCGCCGCGCCGTACCGGGTGACGTGCCCGGCCAGCTCCGTCTCGGTCGGCAGCTCACCGCCGCCGGCCAGCGCGTCGGCGACCAGCCGGACCCCCTCGGCCAGCATCGCGTCGGCGATCCGGGCCGCCTCGGCGTGCAGGGCGATCTCCTCCGGCGTCTTGCGCAGCCGCAGCGTCCCGACCAGGTCGGTCGGCTCCCAGGCGGTACCGGGAAAGGCCCGGCCGAGGCCGGCGACCCGGGCGACCGAGGTGGACGGGGCGTAGCCGGCCCGGACCGGCGGCACCGGCACCGCGTCCCGGAGCACCGCCCACGGGCTCCGCTCGCCGGGGAACTCGGGATAGACCACCAGGTCGGCGGCGGCCCGCTGGTCGGCCGCGTACTCCCGCTCCAGGTCCGGGACGAGCAACAGCACGGCGCCGTCCCGGGCCAGGTAGGCGGCGACCGGGCGCTCGTTGGGAAAGTGCGAGAAACCCGTCAGGTACGCCACGTCGAGCGGATCGTCCAGCAGCAGCGCGTCCAGCCCGACCCGGTCCAGTTCGGCCCGGACCCGTTCGTGCAGCGCGGAGTAGCAGGAAGCAGCCAGTCGCACCGGCTCGTCACCTCGTCCTCGGATTGCGGGCGTCGTTGTACGCCACGGCGAGCAGGGTGGTCGCCACCACCAGCAGCAGGATGGCCAGCGACGGGAAGAGCGTGGTCCACCAGGCGGTGGCCAGCGAGCCGGAGCGCTGCGCCTGGTGCAGGATCGTCCCCCACGACCAGCTGTTCGGGTCGCCGAGGCCGAGGAACGAGAGCCCCGCCTCGGAGAGCACCGCCCGGGAGGTGGTCAGCACCACCGAGACCGCGACCACCGGCGCGACGCCGGGCAGCACGTGCTTGCGGATGATCCAGAGGTGCGAGCCGCCGATCACGTGGGCCGCCGAGACGTACGGCATCGGCACCACGGCCAGCCCCTGGGAGCGGACCACCCGGGCCACCTCGGGCCAGCTGAAGACCGCGATCACCACCACCAGGGTCGGCACGCTCGGCCCGGCCAGCGCGGCGACCAGGATCATCAGCGGCAGTACCGGCAGCGAGAGCGAGACGTCGACGATCACTCCGAGTACGAGGTCGGCCGGCCGGAAGTACGCCGCGGCGACCCCGACCAGTACCCCGATCACGATCGCCAGCAGGCTGGCCGCCAAACCGACCACGATGCTGACCCGGGTGCCCCAGACCACCTGGGCGAAGACGTCCCGCCCCAGGTCGTCGGTGCCGAACCAGTGCCCGGCACCGGGGCCGGCGAGCACCTCTTCGCCGTACCCGCTGGGGTAGTCGGCGATCAGCGGCGCGGCCAGCGCGACCAGGCCGAGCAGCAGCAGGATGCCGGCGCTGACCAGGCCGAGCGGGTTGCGCCGGAACGACTGCCAGGTCTGCCGGGCCACCGACTCGGACGGCGGCAACCCACCGGCGGTCGGGGTCGCGGTCGCGGCCGGCGGTGGCGCGTCACCCGGCGGCGGCATCAGGGCATCGGTCGCGGTCACGCCGTCCTCACCCTCGGGTCGAGCAGTCCGTAGGCGAGGTCGGTGAGCAGGTTGGCGGCGATCACCGCGAAGGCGAGCATCAGGAACGCGCCCTGCAACACCGGGAAGTCGAGCTGGCCGACCGCCTCGAAGATCGCCCGCCCCACACCCGGGTACGCGTAGATCGACTCGGTCAGCACCGCCCCGCCGACCAGGAAGCCGAGTTGCAGCCCGACCAGCGTGGTGGTGGGCAGCAGCGCGTTGCGCAGCGCGTGCCGCCAGACCACCTTCCGGTTCGGCAGCCCCTTGGCCCGGGCCAGCGTGCAGTAGTCCTCGCCGAGCGCGTCGATCAGGGTGCTGCGCAGGGTCAGCACGTACGAGCCGAGCTGCACGAGCACGAGCGACAGGCAGGGCAGGATCAGGTGCAGCGCGATGCTGCCGTACGCGGCCAGCCCGTAGACGTCGTCGTCCATCGCGCCGCCGATCGGCAGGATGCCGAAGACCACCCCGAAGACGTAGAGCAGGAACACCCCGATGCTCGGGATGAAGAGCGACTGTCCGGTGATGCCACCGACCTGGATCAGCCGGTCCAGGGTGCCCTTGGCCCGGGTGGCCGCGAGCACGCCGAGCGGGATGCCCAGCGCCACGGTCACCACCAGCGCGGAGCCGGCCAGCAGCAGGGTCCAGGGGAGCCGCTCCAGCAGGATGTCCAGCACCGGCTGGTTCTGCCGGAACGACACCCCGAGGTTGCCCTGGAGGAGCTGGGTCAGATATTCCCAGTACTGCACCGCCAGCGGCCGGTCCAGGCCGTAGTCGCGCAGCAGTTCGGCCCGCAGCTCCTCGGTCATCCCCGGGTCCGCCACCGCCAGGGCCGGGTCGCCGGGCAGCAGGCGGAGCAGGAAGAACGTCACGGTCACCGCGAACCACATGGTCAGTACGCCGCGCAGCAGGCGGCGGGTGACGAACCGGGCACCAGCGGGCATGGCCTCTCTCCTTTCCTGGCTTGGCGGGTCAGGGCGGGGCCGCACCGGGCTGGTGCGCCGGACCCGCCCTGACCGCGTCGTCGAACTGGTCAGCCCTTGGTGGCCTGGGCCACCGAGACGGGGTTGACGATGGAGAGCAGCTCACTCGGCTGGACCAGGAAGTTGGACCACTCGGCCGAGTGCGCGATGGTGAACTCCTCGACGTAGAGCACGTTGTCGTACACCTTGTCGGTGATGATCTTCGCCGCCTGCTGGATCGGGGCCTTCTGGGCGGCCTGGTCCAGCTGGGTCCGGGCCTGGTCGATCAGGGCGTCCAGCTCCGGGTCGCAGGCGTTGGCGTAGTTGATGAAGCCCTTGCACTTGAACGCGAGCGCCAGGTTGGCCGGCGGGTTCTCCATGATCGCCCAGGAGCCGGCGTAGATGTCGTAGTCCCGGGCGGTGTACTTCTCCACGTACGTGTTCCGCTCCAGGCCCTCCAGCTTGATCTCGATCCCGGCCTCCTTGCTGGAGTCCCGGACCAGCTGCGCCCACTTGGAGATGTTCGGGTCGGCCTGGTCGTAGATCATCCGCAGGCTGAGCCCGTCGAAGAGCCCGTCACCGTTGCCGTCGGAGAAACCGGCACCGGTGAGCAGCGACTTCGCCTTCGCCGGGTCGTGCGCGTACTCCTTGGCGGACGGGTCCTGCCACTGCTTCAGCGTCGGGGTCAGCACCGAGGAGTTCGACGAGACCGCCTTGCCCTGCAACGCCACCCGGCGGATCGCCTCGTAGTCGACGGCGGCGGCCAGCGCCTGGCGTACCTCCAGCCTGTCCAGCGGCTTCCGCGCGGTGTTGTACTGCATGTGCGCCCAACCCAGCGACGGCACCTTGACCAGCTTCAGCTTGCTGTCGCCTTCGAGGGTCTTGGCCAGCGGCGGCGGCAGCGCGTTGGCGATCAGGTCGACGTCACCGTTGCGCAGCGCCAGCGCCTCGGTGTTGACGTCCGGGAAGACCCGGAAGACCACCTCCTTGGTCTTCGGTCCGCCCTCGACCAGCGGGAAGTTCTCCATCCGCTCCAGCACGTACCGCTGGCCCCGCTCCACGGTGGTCAACTTGTACGGCCCGGCCGACACCCAGTCGGAGTCGTTGGCGAACTTCTGCACGCTGCCGACCTTGCTGAAGACGTGCTCGGGCACGACCGGCATCCAGAAGCCGACGTTCTCCAGGAAGGTGCCGTCCACCTGGGAGAGCTGGAACTCGATCTCCGTCGGGGAGATGACGGTGGACTTCTGGTACGACGAGATGAGCCCGGCGACGACGCCGATCTTCTCCTTGGCGACCGCGTCGATGGTGAACGCCACGTCGTCGGCGGTCACCTTCTCCCCGTCGCTCCAGGTGAAGTCGTCCCGCAGCGTCACCTTCGCCTTGCGCCCGCCGTCGAGGTACTCCCACTTGCTGGCCAGGTACGGCGACCGCACCCCGTCCATCCCCATGCTCATCAGCCGGGGGTACATCAGGTTCGTCACCCAGGTGTCGGTACGGCTGTTGCCGACCAGCGGGTTGTAGTTGAGTACGTCGGCGGTGGTGCCGATCGTGATCCGGTCCGCCGAGCCGCCGCTGCCGCCGCCGGCCTGGCTGTCCGGGTTGCTGGGCGAGCAGGCGGTCGCCGCCAGCCCTATCGAGAGCGTGCCCGCCGCCACGGCGAGGGCGCGCCGGAATGTTCGACGCATCAGTGCCAGACCTCCTCAAGGACGCGCATGATGTTGCCCCCCAGGACCTTGCCGATCTCGTCGTCCGAGTAGTCGTGACCGACCAGCCAGGAGACGATGTTCCAGTAGCACTCGGCCGGGTTCTCCAGCCCGTCCACGTACGGCACCCGGGGGTGTTCGACGTGGCCGTGCGCCTCGGCGATGGACAGGTGCGCGGCGAAGGTGTCGTGCAGTCCGACGTGGTCGCCGAAGAGGGTGTCCGGGCCGAACGCCACGTGGTCGATGCCGACCAGTTCGACGCAGTGCACGAAGTGGTCCATCACCGACTCGATGCTGTGCTCGGGGTGCGCCGGCGAGAGTGTGGTGTGCGGTGCGGCCTCCAGACCGAGCACCCCGCCGCGCTCGGCGCAGGCCCGGATCACCTCGTCCGGCTTCATCCGGTTGGTCGGCCAGACGGTACGCGATCCGGCGTGCGTGATGAAGATTGGCTTGGTGGAGGCGGCGATGACGTCGGCCGAGGTACGGTCGCCGGAGTGCGACACGTCGATCGCGATGCCGAGCTTGTTCATCCGGCGTACGGCCTTCTCGCCGAAGTAGGTCAGGCCGCCGTCGCCGCGCTCCTTGAGCCCGCTGCCGAGGGTGTTCGCCTCGCTGTAGGCGATGCCCATCTGCCGGACGCCGAAGCCGTAGAGCATGTCGATCCGGTCCAGTTCGTTCTCGATCATCGTGGCCGCCTCGGTGGCCAGCACCAGGCCCATCCGGCCGGTCTCGTGCGCGTGGTGGATGTCGGCCAGCCGCTCCACCCGGATCAGGTAGTCCTGGTGGGCCAGGTCGGAGAGCCGCATCCCGAGGTCGGCGATGACGTCGGTCCACTTCCAGCCCATCTGGCTGGTCACGCAGCAGGTGCCGTCCATCATGTTGTCGAAGACGGCGGTCATGCCGGAGCGGGCCAGTCCGGCGTACCCGGTGTGGTGCCGCGCGGTGCGGTTGTAGTCGACGGTCTGGCCGATCTCCTCCGGGAAGACCGACGGGTGGTCGTGCAACGAGATCACGACGTTGTCGGTGAGCAGCCGGCGGACCCGGTCTCGCTGACCGTCCGTCAGCGCGATGCCCTGGTATGCCGGCACCCGACCGAGTTCCGGAGCGAGCTTGAACTCGCGGTAGTCGGTACCTGCCTCCAGGTAGCTGTAGGACGTGTATCCGGTGTAGCGCGGGGCCGGGTCGAGCACGCCGCTCCCTCCTTCGGGTCGGTGCCAGAGCCGGGGCGCGCGGTGGATTTCGGCGCCGCGACCTGATCTGGGTGTGGATTGTCGGCGATGTGGGAGCAGAGATTGCCAGGATCAGGCGCAGCATGTCAACATGTTGGCCAACTCCGGCGCGGAGCGGCGGCTGGGCGAGAGAAACCGGTACGGCGGGAACCAACACGGAGAAATCGGGAGGTGCAGTGACCAGCGGGGTAACGAGCACAGAGCGCTCACCCGAGACCGACCTGCCGGCCGCGCTGCGGGTCCGGGGACTCGACGTCACCTTCACCGGCCGGCGCGGCACCGTCCCGGCGGTACGCGGGGTCGACCTCGACATCGCCGCCGGCGAGGTACTGGTGCTGCTCGGCGAGTCCGGCTCCGGCAAGTCCGTCACCGCCCGCGCCGTGATGGGCCTGCTCGACACCGGCGGCGTGCGGGTCAGCTCCGAGCAGATCCAGGTCGCCGGACACGACCTGACCACCGCCGACCCCGACCAGGTCCGGAAGCTGCGCGGCCAGACCATGGCGCTGGTCTTCCAGGACGCGCTCTCCGCGCTCAACCCGGTGCTCTCGATCGGCGACCAGCTCGGCGAGGTGTTCCGGATCCACCGCGGGCTCTCCCGCCGGGCCGCCCGGGCCGAGGCCGCCGAACTGCTCCGGCTGGTCGGCATCCCGGCCCCCGACCGCCGGGTACGCGACTACCCGCACCAGTTCTCCGGCGGCATGCGGCAACGGATCCTGATCGCCATGGCGGTCGCGCTCGGCCCCCGGCTGCTGATCGCCGACGAGCCCACCACCGCGCTCGACGTGACCGTGCAGGCGCAGATCCTGCAACTCGTCGACCGGCTCCGCACCGAGCTCGGGATGGGCGTCCTGCTGATCACCCACGACCTCGGGGTGGCCGCCGAGATCGCCGACCGGGTCGCCGTGATGTACGCCGGCCGGATCGTCGAGACCGGCACCGTGGCCGAGGTACTCGACGGGCCCGCCCACCCGTACACGGCGGCGCTGCTGCGCTCCGTACCCGATCTGGCCCAGCCCGGCGACCGGCTCCGACCGATCCCGGGCAGCCCGCCGAACCTGCTGGCGCTGCCGAGCGGCTGCGCCTTCCACCCGCGCTGCGACCGGGCGACCGAGGAGTGCACGGTGACCCGCCCGCAGCGGCGGCCGCTCGCCGTACCCGGAAGGACGGCCGCCTGCCACCACGCCGAGGAGGCCGTCGATGCCCCCGTCTGACCACCCGGCCGGGCCCGGCCCAGCCTCCGCCGGCCCGGCCGGGTCCACCACCGCCGTCGGTACGCCGACCGCGCTCGCCACCTCCGCCGGCCCGAACACCGTCGGCCCGCTCACCGCCGACGGACCGGCGCACGGCGAGCCGCTGCTGGTCGCCACCGGGGTCCGCAAGAGCTACCGGGCCGGACGCGGCCTCGGCGGCGGATCCCGGGTGCACGCCGTCGACGGGGTGGACCTGACCGTGGCGGCCGGCGAAACCCTCGGCGTCGTCGGCGAATCCGGCTGCGGCAAGTCGACCCTGGCCCGGCTGCTGGTCGGGCTGGAACGCCCCGACGCCGGCCAGGTCCGCTACGCCGGCCTCGACGTCGGCTCCGCCCGGGGCAGCCGCCGCCGCGAACTGCGCCGGGCGGTGCAGATGGTCTTCCAGGACCCGGTCACCTCGCTGAACCCCCGGATGCCGATCCTGGACGTCGTCGCCGAGCCGCTCGACGTGCACAAACTGGCCCGGGGCGCCGCCGCCCGCCGCGACCGGGTCGCCGAACTGCTGGAGATGGTCGGGCTGGCCCCGGACATGATGCGCCGGTTCCCGCACGAGTTCTCCGGCGGGCAGCGGCAGCGGATCGGCATCGCCCGCGCCCTGGCCACCGAACCCCGGGTGGTGGTCTGTGACGAGCCGGTCTCCGCGCTCGACGTCTCGGTGCAGGCCCAGGTGGTCAACCTGCTCGCCGAGTTGCAGCAGCGGCTCGGCATCGCCCTGGTCTTCATCGCGCACGACCTCGGCGTGGTCCGGCACGTCTCGCACCGGGTCGCGGTGATGTACCTCGGACGGCTCGCCGAACTCGGCCCGGCCGGCACCGTCTACCAGCACCCGGCGCACCCCTACACCCGGGCGCTGCTCGGCTCGGTACCGGTACGGCACCCGCGCGAGCGGGGACGGGAGCGGATCGTGCTGGCCGGCGACCCGCCGAGCCCGGTCGACCCGCCGTCCGGCTGCCGCTTCCACACCCGCTGCCCGATCGCCCAGGAGATCTGCGCCCGGGAAACCCCGGCGCTGCTCGTCCCGGACGCCGACGCGCGAACCGTCGCCGGGGGCGGGCCGATCGGCCGGGGTGGTGCGGAGCGGGTCGCCGCCTGCCACTTCGCCGGTACGCCCCTCCCGGCCGCGCCGACGCATGCCCCCGGCTAGATCTGCGCGATCCACCTGGACACCAGAGGCGTCAAGCGGCTCGGTTAACGCCTAGCTTGTCCAGGTCGAGCGTCGCCAACCCACCCCGGCCAGGCGTCGACCGGCGGGCTGGGCGGGGTCGACGGGCGGGCCGGGCGGGCCCCGACCGGCGTCGACGAGTGGGCCGGGCAGGCGGCGGTTCCCTGCCGGTGGCCCGTACCCTGTTGCAGATGGCCGCAGATCTGCTCGGCCCGGCGGAGATCCGGGAACTCGCCGCCCGGCTGGGCGTGCACCCGACCAAGAAGCTCGGCCAGAACTTCGTGCACGACCCGAACACGGTGCGCCGGATCGTCGCCGCCGCCGGACTCGGCCCGGACGACGTGGCCCTGGAGGTCGGGCCGGGGCTGGGCTCGCTCACCCTCGGCCTGCTGACGGTGGCCGGGCACGTGCACGCGGTCGAACTCGATCCGACGCTGGCCGGGGCGCTGCCGGAGACGGTGGCCCGGCACGCCGGCCCGGCCGGTGCGGCCCGGCTGACCGTGCATGCCGCCGACGCCTTGCGGATCACCGCCGCCGAACTCGGTGACCCGGCCCCGACCGCGCTGGTGGCGAACCTGCCCTACAACGTCGCCGTGCCGGTGGTGCTGCACCTGCTCGCCGAACTGCCCGCCCTGCGGCACGGCCTGGTGATGGTGCAGAAGGAGGTGGCCGACCGGCTGGTCGCCGGCCCCGGCTCCCGCACCTACGGCGTCCCGTCGGTCAAACTCGCCTGGTACGCCGACGCCCGCAACGCCGGCCGGGTGCCACCGAACGTCTTCTGGCCGGTGCCGAACGTCGACTCCGGGCTGGTCGCCTTCACCCGACGCGAACCGCCCCGCGACGACGTACCCCGGAAACAGGTCTTCGCGGTGGTCGACGCGGCCTTCGCGCAGCGCCGCAAGACCCTGCGGGCGGCGCTGGCCGGCTGGGCCGGCGGCCCGGACCGGGCGGCGGCGGCGCTGGTCGCCGCCGGGGTGGATCCCGGCGCCCGGGGCGAGGCGCTGACGGTCGCCCAGTTCGCCGCGATCGCCGCGTCGGCTCCGGTGACCGTCCGGGCCGCCGAGTAGGCTGACGGCGTGTGTGGCAGGAGGTGGCCGACGTGACGGCCGAGCCGGTCGATCCCGCGTCCCGGCGACCGTGGGCACCCCATCCGGTCCGGTGGTGTCCCGCCCGGTCGCGGGTTCGGGGCACGGCTGCATGACCGAGGCATGGGGACCGGACGAGGACGACGAGCGGCCGCGCCGGAGGATGCCCGGCCCGGTCAGGGTCCGGGTGCCGGCGAAGGTCAACCTCCATCTCGGGGTCGGGCCGCTGCGCCCGGACGGCTACCACGAGCTGAACACCGTCTACCACGCGATCTCGATCCACGACGAGCTGACCGCCCGCCGGGGCGACACCCTCACCCTGACCATGGAGGGCGAGGGCGCCGGTGAGCTGGACCTGGACGAGTCCAACCTGGTGATCCGGGCCGCCAGGGCGCTGGCCGCGCACGCCGGGGTGCCGGCACACGCCCGGCTGCACCTGCGCAAGCAGATCCCACTCGCCGGCGGCCTGGCCGGGGGGAGCGCCGACGCCGCCGCCACGCTGGTCGCCTGCGACGCGCTCTGGGGTACCGACCTGAGCCGCGACGAGCTGGCCGGGATCGCCGCCGGGCTCGGCTCCGACGTCCCCTTCCTGGTGTACGGCGGCACCGCGCTCGGCACCGGCCACGGCGAGACGATCAGCCCGATCCTGGCCCGCCCGGTCACCTGGCACTGGGTGGTGGCGATCGCCGACAGCGGCCTCTCCACCCCGGCCGCCTACCGCGAGCTCGACCGGCTGCGCGCCGAACACGCCGCCCCACCTCCGCTGCGCAACGCCGACGCGCTGCTCGCCGCGCTGCGCGGCCGGGATCCGGCCCGGCTCGGCCGGGCGCTCGGCAACGACCTCCAGGCCGCCGCGCTCTCGCTGCGCCCGGCGCTCGCCGAGACGCTGAAGGCCGGCGAGGCGGCCGGGGCACTCGCCGGCATCGTCTCCGGCTCCGGACCCACCTGCGTCTTCCTCGCCACCGACGGCGGTCACGCCGAGCGGGTCGCGGCCGAGCTGACCGCCTCCGGGCTGTGCCGGAAGGTCCGCACGGCGTACGGTCCGGTCCCCGGCGCCCGGGTCAGCTGACCGGGGCGACTACCGTCTGAGTACATGGCCAACATCGTCAATCTGGACCGGGTCTCCAAGGGGTACGGCGCGGCGGGGCAGCTCCTCACCGACGTCTCCCTGGGCCTTTCCGACTCGGACCGGATCGGCGTCGTCGGGCTGAACGGCACCGGCAAGTCCACCCTGCTGCGGCTGCTCACCAAGACCGAGGAGCCGGACAGCGGTCGGGTGACGCACCGCCGCGACCTGCGGGTGGCCTGGCTGCCGCAGACCCTCGTGCTCGACCCCGAGGCCCGGGTCCGGGACGTGGTGCTCGGCACCGCCTGGCTCGACGAGGGGTTCGGCGCCGAGCACGAGTGGGCCGGTGACGCGGGCGTACGCGCGATCCTCGACGGGCTCGGCATGCCGTACCTCGGGCTGGACCAGCCGGTCGGGCCGATGTCCGGCGGCGAGCGGCGGCGGGTGGCCCTGGCCGCCCTGCTGGTCCGCACCGCCGACCTGCTGGTGCTGGACGAGCCGACCAACCACCTCGACGTGGCCGGGGTGGACTGGCTGGCCCGGCACCTGATCGGCAAGCGCGGCGCGCTGGTGGTGGTCACCCACGACCGGTGGTTCCTGGACGCCGTCTGCACCGCCACCTGGGAGGTCGCCGACCGGGCGGTACGCGCCTACGAGGGCGGTTACGCCGCCTGGACGCTGGCCCGGGCCGAACGGGAACGGGTGGCCGCGGCCACCGAGGCACGCCGGCAGAACCTGCTGCGCAAGGAGATCGCCTGGCTGCGCCGCGGTCCGCCGGCCCGGACCTCCAAGCCGCGCTTCCGGATCGAGGCGGCGAACGCCCTGATCGCGGACGTACCGCCGCCGCGCGACACCGTGTCGCTGCAACGGCTCGCCACCGCCCGGCTCGGCAAGCAGGTGTACGACCTCACCGACGTCACCCTGCTGGCCGGGGAGAAGCTGATCCTGGACAACCAGACCTGGCAGGTCGGCCCCGGTGACCGGATCGCGATCGTCGGCGCGAACGGTGCCGGCAAGACGACGCTGCTCCGGCTGCTCGCCGGGGTACGCGGCCCGGACGGCGGGCAGCTGCGGACCGGCTCCACCGTCAAGCCGGCCTTCCTCTCCCAGGAGCTGGCCGAGCTGCCGGGCAACCTGCGGGTACTGGAGGCGGTCGAGGAGGTGGCCCGCCGGGTCGTACTCGGCGACCGGGAGATCAACGCCTCCCAGCTCGCCGAGATCTTCGGCTTCGACGACCGCCGGCTCTGGACCCCGGTCTCCGACCTCTCCGGCGGTGAGCGGCGCCGGCTGCAACTGCTGCGGCTGCTCGCCGCCGAGCCGAACGTGCTGCTCTTCGACGAGCCGACCAACGACCTGGACACCGACACCCTGGCCGCGCTGGAGGACCTGCTCGACTCCTGGCCCGGTACGTTGATCGTGGCCAGTCACGACCGCTACCTGGTCGAACGGGTCACCGACGTGGTGTACGGGATGTTCGGCGACGGCCGGCTCGTGCACCTGCCCGGCGGTGTCGAGGAATACCTCGCCCGCGCCGTCACGCCCGGCGGGCCGCCGCCCGAGCGGCGGAGCAACGGCGCGGTGCCGGCCGAGCGGGCCGAGGGTGTCCTCTCCGGCGGGGAGCTGCGCTTGGCCCGCAAGGAGCTGAGCCGGCTGGAGCGGCAGATCGGCAAGCTGGAGCAGCGCGAGGCGGCACTGCACGACCAGATGGCCGAGCACGCCACCGACTACGCCCGGATCGCCGAGCTGGACGGCCAGCTCCGGGCTCTGCGGGCCGAGCGGGAGCAGACCGAGGAGGCGTGGCTGGCCCTGGCCGAGCAGGTACCGGAGGGCTGAGCGGCGGCGGTGCGACGACGAGGGGCCGCTGACCGGCGGGGGTGTGCGGCGTCACCCGGACGGCATGCGGAAGAATCTAGCTCCGACCCCCACTGGCAACGGCGTTGGAGACTGCTGATCATGGCCCACAACCCCGTCAACCATCCCGCGCGGCCGGTCTACCGGGCCATCGGCGGGCTGATCGGCCTCTACCTGGTGGCCTTCGGTGTCCTCGGCTTCGTCGAGGCCGGCGGCGGCGAGTTCTTTGCCCAGGACGACACCCTGGTACTCGGCCAGGGGACCAACCTCGGCTACTCGGTGATCTCGACCGTGCTCGGCCTGGTCATCCTGCTCGCCACCCTGGTCGGCCGGAACGTCGACACGACGGTCAACAAGTTCATCGGGTACGCCCTGATGGCGCTCGGCCTCGCCGAACTGGCGGTGCTGCGTACCGATGCGAACTATCTCAACTTCACCGTCGCCACCACCATCGTGACGATGATCCTCGGGCTGACCCTGCTGATGTGCGGCATGTACGGCAAGGTCGGCTCCGAGGAGGAGGCCAAGGCCTTCGAGGACGCCCGCCTGGTGCTCTGAGCCCGTGCCGCACCGGCCGGCCGTCGCAGCGGTCCGGCCGGTGCCGATCCGGCGTTCGCCGGGCAATCCTCTCCGGCCCGGGTGACAATCCGGTAGGAAAGTCGCCAACCGGCAGCCAGGAGGGGACATGGCGCACATCCCGATCAACCACCCGGCTCGTCCGGTCTACCGGGTACTCGCCGGGCTGATCGGCCTCTACATCGTGATCTTCGGGGTCTTCGGACTCTTCGAGACCGCCGGGGAGGACTTCTTCAGCCGAGGCAGCCACTGGGTGCTGGGGCTGCGTACCAACATGGCGTTCGCGCTGGTCTCGGTGATCTTCGGGCTGGTGGTCCTCTTCGGCGCGGTGCACCGGGGCAATTTCGGGCACCTGATGAACCTGGCCATCGGGGTGGTCTTCCTGGTGGTCGCGATCGCGATGATGGCCGTGTTGCAGACCGAGGCGAACATCCTGAACTTCTCGATGTCCACGGTCATCGTGTCGATGCTCTTCGGACTCGTCCTGCTCGCCACCGGCCTCTACGACAAGGTCGGCCCGGCGGAGCACGCCGAGGAGGAACGCGAGATGGACACCAGTACGAGCGCCCGCCCCGGCCGCTGAGACCCACCCCGACGGCGACGCCGGTCCGGCCGCGGGTTCAGCGGGTCCGGCGGGTGAGCAGGGTCGGCTTGGCCTCCAGGTGCGACAGCCCGTTCCAGGCCAGGTTGACCAGGTGCGCCGCCACCGTCTCCTTGCGCGGCTTGCGCACCTCGAGCCACCAGCGGCCACTGAGCGCCACCATGCCGACCAGGGACTGTGAATAGAGTTCGGCGAGCTTCGGGTCGTAGCCCCGGCTCTTGAACTCGGCACCCAGGATGTGCTCCACCTGGTGCGCCACGTCGTTCATCACGCTGCTGAAGTTGCCGGTCGCGGAGAGCACCGGCGACTCCCGGACCAGCACCCGGAAGCCGTCGGTCTCCTCCTCGATGTAGTCGAGCAGGGCCAGCGCCGCCTGCTCCAGCAACTCGCGGGGATGCCCGGCGGTCAGCGCGGTGGTGACCCGGTAGAGCAGGGCGCGTACCTCCCGGTCCACGACGACCGCGTAGAGGCCCTCCTTGCCGCCGAAGTGCTCGTAGACCACCGGCTTGGAGACCTTGGCCCGGGCGGCGACATCCTCGATCGAGGTCGCGTCGAACCCGCGCTCGGCAAAGGCCTGCCGGCCGATCGCGATGAGCTGCTCGCGGCGCTGGGCCGCGGACATCCGTACCCGGGAACTGGGCTTGGGGGGTGGCGGCGGCGGTGGCGCCGGTGGCTTGACCTGCCGGCGCCCGAGGCTGCGGTCGGTATCCGGACCGTCGCTCACCCCGCTATCCCGCTGCCGTTCCGCGATGCCACGCCGACTCGGATCGTCCCTGGTGGCGCCCTCGCTGCGCTCCGTCACCTGGCCATCCTGCCAGGCGAACGCTCGTGGCCGGGTGCCCGGGCGCGTCACGGGTCACTGCGACGGTGTTGATTTGAGTAGTTTCGCGGCAACCCGCTCGGGCTTCGGCCACCGCACGTCGTACGCGGCGCCGACCTTCTCGAAGAGCCAGATCACCCGGGCCGAGATGTCGACCTGACCCCGGAGTACGCCGTGCCGGGCGCAGGTCGGGTCGGCGTGGTGCAGGTTGTGCCAGCTCTCCCCGAAGGAGAGGATCGCCAGCGGCCAGAAGTTCGTCGCCCGGTCGCCCTGGCGCACCTCGAACGGGCGCTCGCCGTAGACGTGGCAGACCGAGTTGATCGACCAGGTGATGTGGTGCAGCAGCGAGACCCGGACCAGGCCGGCCCAGAAGAACGCGGTCAGCGCGCCCTGCCAGGACCAGGTGACCAGGCCGCCGACCAGCGCCGGGGTGAGCAGGGAGAGGGCCACCAGCAGCGGGAAGAGCCGGTCGACCCGGTTGATGTCCTTGTCGGCGATCAGGTCGGGGGCGAACCGCTCGCGGTTGGAGAGTTCCCGCTTGAACAGCCAGCCGACGTGGGCGTGGAACAGACCCTTGGTCAGGCCCCACACGCTGCTGCCGAAGCGCCACGGTGAGTGCGGGTCACCTTCCAGGTCGGAGAAGGCGTGGTGCCGGCGGTGGTCGGCGACCCACTGGGTGATGTTGCCCTGGACCGCGAACGAACCCGCGACGGCGAGGGCCACCCGCAGCCAGCGCTTGGCCTTGAACGACCCGTGCGTGAAGTACCTGTGGAAGCCGACGGTGATGCCGAGCCCGGCCACCACGTACCACACTCCGGCGATGGCGATGTCGGTCCAGCTCAACCAGCCGCCCCAGGCCACCGGCACGGCGGCGAGCAGGGCGAGGAAGGGGATCGTGACGAAGGACCAGAGGGCGAAGAGGATGCCCTTGGACTGGACGCCGTCAGTGAGTGGCTTGGGGCCCTTCTTGGCGGTGGCGGCCGGTTGTTCGAGTAGTACGGAGGACATGGCACCTCGCTGAGCGTAGGGGGAAGAGCGGTAACTTACGCCTACGTCACCGTAACCTACGCTCTCGTAGTCTGCCATGGACGCGAACTGGGAATCGGCTGGCAGCCATCGACCGGTCTTGTCGTACACGGGCCCTAATCTCCTGGTCGTGATCGATCCGCTCGCCGCCGAGGCGCGTCGTCTGCGTACGGTCGAGCTGCTCTCCGCCGGGGAGATCCGGCAGCGGCTCGGCATCGGCAAGGACCGGTTGACGGCGTTGCTGCGGGATGTTCCCGCGCCGGAGTGGACGAAACGACCCAACGCCAAGGACGAGTTGCGGGCCAGGGCCGTCGAGCTGCGCGGGGCGGGTCGCTCGGTGCCGGAGATCGCCGTCGAGCTGGGAGTGGCGAAGTCGACCGCGTACCGGTGGGTCCAACACCTGCCGCTCGACCCGGACCCGGCGGCCGAGGCCGACCGCCGACGAGCGCACTCCCGGCGGATGACCGACGCGCTCTGGGGTCCGCACCGAGCGGCCCGGGACGCCGCACGGGCGGAGACGGTCAAGGCGACGGCGGACTGGGTGAAGACCCTTCGGTATCGCGAGTTGATTCTGGTCGGCGCGGCGATCTACTGGTGCGAGGGCGCCAAGGCCAAGCCGTGGCGCCCTAACGACTGCCGCGTCAAGTTCGTCAACAGCGACCCGGGTCTCATCCTCTTGTTTCTCCGTTTCGTCGAGGCGCTGGGGGTGCAGCGGTCCGTCCTCCGGTTTCAGCTCAGCATCCACGAGACGGCGGATGTGGCAGCCGCCGGTCGATGGTGGGCCGACCTGGTCGGCGTGCCGGCGGAGGCGTTTCGGAGGCCCTCGATCAAGCGGCACCGGCCAGCGACCAACCGGCGGAACACCGGCAACGGTTATCGGGGCTGTCTGGTAATCGAGGTCCCTGGCTCCAGCCGGCTGTACTGGAAGATCGAAGGGATCATGCGAGGGATGACGGATGAGGATCTGGAGGCGGGGCGGTAGGGTGTAGATGCTCTCCGACTGAAGGGAACTTTGTCCCTTTTAGGTGGTCCCGGGTCGTCTAATGGCAGGACGTCAGGTTTTGGTCCTGATTGTAGGGGTTCGAATCCTCTCCCGGGAGCTTCGCCCATCGTCGCCGGTGCCTGGTTAGCATGGGGCCGCACACTGCCGGCCGTTCTGACGGGAGCATTCTCGTGTCCCAGCCCCGCCTCCGCACCGTCGTCGTCCTCGCCGCCGGTGAGGGCAAGCGGATGAAGTCGGCGCTACCCAAGGTGCTCCATCCGATCCTCGGCCGCAGCCTGCTCGGCCACGTACTCGTGGCCGCCGCCCCGGTGTCGGCGGACCGCACGCTGGTGGTGGTCGGCCACGGCGCCGACCAGGTCACCGCGCACCTGCGCGAGGTCGCCCCGTACGCCGAGCCGGTGCTCCAGGCCGAGCAGAACGGCACCGGGCACGCCGTCCGGATCGCCCTGGAGAGCGCGCCGGACGCCGGTGGCACCGTGGTGGTACTCAACGGAGACGTGCCCTTGCTGCGTCCGGAGACCGTCACCGAGCTGGTCGCCGCGCACGAGGCCGCCGGTGCGGCGGCGACCGTACTCGCCGCCGAGGTGGCCGACCCGACCGGCCTGGGCCGGATCGTCCGGGGCGCCGACGGCGGACTGGAGCGGATCGTGGAGGAGCGCGACGCGACCCATGCCCAGCGGGCGATCCGGGAGATCAACGCCGGGATCTACGCCTTCGACGCCGCACTGCTGCGGGACGCGCTCGGCAAGCTCTCCACCGACAACGACCAGGGCGAGGAATACCTGACGGACGTCTTCGGCCAGTTCGCCGCGACCGGTGAAGCCGTGGCGGTGCACGTGGCGGCGGATGCCACCGAGACGCTCGGCTGCAACGACCGGGTCGAGTTGGCGGCGCTGCGCCGGCTGCTGCGGGACCGGGTCAACGAGGGCTGGATGCGTACCGGGGTGACGCTGCTCGACCCGGCGACGACCTGGATCGACGTCACGGTCACCCTCGGCCGGGACGCCGTGGTGGACCAGAACACCCAGCTCTGCGGGGCCACCACCGTCGGCCCGGAGGCCGCCGTCGGCCCGGACACCACGCTGATCGACACCACCGTCGGTGCCGGGGCCACCGTGCTCCGGGCGCACGCGGTCGGCGCGGCGGTCGGTCCGGGGGCGAGCGTGGGACCGTACGCGTACCTGCGGCCGGAGGCGACGCTGCGGGAGAAGGCGAAGGTCGGCACCTTCGTCGAGGTGAAGAAGTCGGAGATCGGCGAGGGCGCCAAGGTGCCGCACCTGACGTACGTCGGGGACGCCACCATCGGGCCGCGGGCCAACATCGGCGCGGGGACGCTCTTCGTGAACTACGACGGGGTCAACAAGAGCCACACCGTGGTCGGTGAGGCGGCCTTCGTCGGCTGCGACACCAGCCTGGTCGCCCCGGTCGAGGTGGGCGCCGGGGCGTACGTGGCGGCGGGCAGCGCGGTGACCAACGACGTACCCCCGGGGGCGCTGGCGATCACCCGGGCCCAGCAGCGCAACATCGACGGCTGGGTGCTGCGCCGCCGGCCCGGTACGAAGTCCGCGGCGGCGGCGGAGCGTGCCGGACGGGAGGCGCCCGGCGCAAGCGAAGGTGAGCCACTGCACGGGGGCTCCGTAGCGGGTGAAGGTCGTCCGGCCTCGGGAGATACTGCAACCGAATAGTCTCTGGCCCAACGCCGGGTGACCCACCGACAAACGGGAGCAGACGAGCCGATGGGCAGCATCGTCGCCGAAAATCGCAAGAGCCTGATGCTCTTCTCCGGAAGGGGATTTCCGGAGCTGGCAACGGAGATCGGTGAGGTGCTCGGGGTGGCGCCGACACCATCGGACGCCTACGAGTTCGCCAACGGTGAGATCTTCGTACGGTTCAAGGAGTCGGTGCGTGGTTCGGACGCCTTCGTGGTGCAGTCCGTCACGCACGGCGTGAACAAGTGGGTCATGGAGACCCTGATCATGGTCGACGCGTTGAAGCGCGGCTCGGCTAAGCGGATCACCGTGGTGTTGCCGTTCTATCCGTACTCCCGGCAGGACAAGAAGCACCGCGGCCGGGAGCCGATCTCGGCCCGGCTGGTGGCGGACCTGCTCAAGACGGCCGGCGCCAACCGGATCCTCACGGTGGACCTGCACACCGCGCAGATCCAGGGTTTCTTCGACGGCCCGGTCGACCACCTCTTCGCGATGGACATCCTGGCCGAGTACGTCCAGCGCAAGTACGCCGGCCGCCCGATGACGGTGGTGGCCCCGGACTCGGGCCGGGTACGCGTGGCGGAGCGCTGGACCGACCGGCTCGGCGGCTGCCCGCTGGCCTTCATCCACAAGACCCGGGACCCGTCCAAGCCGAACCAGGTGGTGGCGAACCGGGTGGTCGGGGACGTCGAGGGCCGGGTCTGCCTGATCGTCGACGACATGATCGACACGGGGGGCACCATCTGCAAGGCGGCCGAGATCCTGCACGAGGCGAAGGCCGCGGACGTGCTGGTGGCCTCGACCCACGCCCTGCTCTCCGACCCGGCGACGGAACGGTTGAAGAACAGCCGGATCAGCGAGGTGGTGGTGACCAACACCCTGCCGCTGCCGCCGGAGAAGCAGCTCGACAAGCTCACCGTGCTCTCCATCGCGCCGCTGCTGGCCCGGGCGATCCGCGAGGTCTTCGACGACGGCTCGGTGACCACCCTCTTCGGCGGGCTGAGCTGACGGTCGCCCGCTGCGGGCGGTCCGGCGCGTCCGTCCGGAGGCGCTCCGGCGCGTCCGCTCGGAGCCGGTCCGGCGCGTCCCCTTGGAGGCGGCCCGGCGGGGTGATCCAGAGGTGGAATTGGCGGATCGCGAATGATGCCGGCTGGCTGGGCGGGGACCGCCGCGAACCCGCATCGGGGCTCGGGTAGACTGGTGCGGTTGCCACGGCGAGGGTGCCCTGCGGGCCGCTGAAGCAAGCGCCGCACGGACGCACCGTCATCGACGCGGTGCTCCGGGCAGTGGCCACACGCAAAGCCCCCAGCGCGCCCTTCGCCCTAGCACCGCAACCGCCAGCCGACGTAGCGCCGCAGAGTGACCGTATCAGGAGTCTTCCCGTGTCCGAGGTAAAGATCAGCGCCGAGCCCCGCACCGAGTTCGGCAAGGGTGGTGCCCGTCGTACCCGCCGGGCCGGTAAGGTGCCCGCCGTGCTGTACGGCCACGGCGAAAAGCCCAAGCACATCGCGCTGCCAGCGCGTGAGTTCGCCGCCGCCATCCGGCACGGTGGCGCCAACCAGTTGTTCGCGATCGAGATCAGTGACGGCACCCAGGCGCTCGCGCTGCCGAAGGCCATCCAGCGTGACCCGATCAAGGACACCTTCGAGCACATCGACCTGATCCTGGTCCGCCGGGGTGAGAAGGTCACCGTCGACGTGCCGGTGCACCTGACCGGCGAGCCGGCCAGGGACACCCTGGTCGTGCACGAGCAGAACACCCTGTCCGTGAGCGCCGACGCGACCCGGCTGCCGGAGAGCTTCGAGGTCTCGATCGAGGGGCTCGAGGTCGGTGCGCAGGTGACCGCGGCGGACGTACGGCTGCCGCAGGGTGTGGAGCTGGTCGCCGACCCGGAGCAGATCCTCGCCCTCGTCACCCAGGCGCCGACGGCCGAGCAGATGGCCGCCGAGGCCGGCGAGGAGCCGACCGAGGAGGCCGAGGAGGAAGCCGGTGCCGAGGGCCCCGGTGCCGAGGCCGCCGAGGGCGAGAGCGACAACCAGGGCGCACCCGCGCAGGCCGCCGCGGAGGCCTGAGCGAGAACCGTCTCCACAGGCGCCCCCGGACGTTCGGGGGCGCCTGTTCTCGTACTGTGACGCCCAGCGGGTTCGTACTGTGACGCCCAGCGGGTTCGTACTGTGGCGGCCAGCGGATCGGGAAGCAGAGGGGAAAGAGCGGCGTGGCGGAGGAGCTTCATCCGTGGTTGCTGGTCGGGCTCGGCAACCCCGGCCGGGAGTACGCGCGGCACCGGCACAACGTCGGCTTCATGGTGGCCGACCTGCTCGCCGGGCGGATCGGCGCGAAGTTCGGCCGGCACCGCCGGGCGGTCGCCGAGGTGGCCGAGGGGCGGCTCGGGTTCGGCGGGCCGAAGCTGGTGCTGGCGAAGCCGTTGACCTACATGAACCTCTCGGGTGGCCCGGTGGCGGCGTTGGCCCAGTTCTACAAGGTGCCGGTCGACCAGGTGGTCGCCGTACACGACGAGTTGGACAT
Source organism: Plantactinospora sp. BB1 (assembly GCF_003030385.1). Classification (NCBI taxonomy): domain Bacteria; kingdom Bacillati; phylum Actinomycetota; class Actinomycetes; order Micromonosporales; family Micromonosporaceae; genus Plantactinospora; species Plantactinospora sp. BB1. The sequence goes on from NZ_CP028159.1 coordinate 2,184,060, forward strand.
TCCGTACGGGCAGATCCGGCTGAAGCAGGGTGGCGGCGAGGGCGGGCACAACGGGCTGCGGTCGATGTCCAAGTCGTTGGGGACGAAGGACTATCTGCGGGTGCGGTTCGGGATCGGGCGGCCGCCGGGACGGCAGGACCCGGCCGCCTACGTACTCTCCGATTTTTCCGCCGTGGAGCGCAAGGAACTGGAGTTCCTGGTGGACCGCGCGGCGGACGCGGCGGAGGCGGTCGTCGGGCGTGGCCTGGAGTGGGCGCAGAACACGTACCACGGCAGCTGACCGGCGAAGGACGGACAGTGCCCGGTGTGGCGGGCCGGCGGTCCACCCCGCAGCCGCGCCTCGGCCGGTAGTCTTTGCGCCGCGGATGAGGAGGCTGACAACGATGATCTCGCGTCAAGCGGCCGGCGAGGCCGGCTCCCTGGAGATGCCCTGATGGCCGCGCCGCCGGTGATCGACGGGGAGTTCGCCCGCTGGCTGGCCGGTCGGGCCGGTCAGGCCCTGCTGGAGCTCCGGGCCGAGATGGGCTTCGCCGACCCCGGGGCGTTGAAGGCGGCCGGTGACAAGGTCTCGCACGAACTGCTCCGCACCGAGCTGGCCCGGTGGCGGCCCGCCGACGCGGTGCTGTCCGAGGAGGACGAGGGCGCCCGGCTCGCGTGGGCTGCCGGGATGGAGCCGGAGGTGGCGCCCCGGCTGGGCGCCGACCGGGTCTGGATCATCGATCCCCTGGACGGTACCCGGGAGTTCTCCGAGGAGGGCCGGACGGACTGGGCGGTGCACGTGGCGCTCTGGGCCCGGCGGGCCGGCACCGCGCACGGCATCGTCGGCGCCGCGGTCGGGCTTCCCGCCCAGCACCGGGTGCTCGGCACCGACCAGCCGCCGTCGTACCCGCCGATGACGTCGGCGGCGGGGACCGGGAGTACCGGATCGACCGGCTCGGACGGCACCGCCCGGCGGGTCCGGCTGGCGGCGAGCCGGAGCCGGCCGCCGGTCTTCCTCACCGACCTGGCCGCCGAACTCGGCGCCGAGCTGGTGCCGATGGGCTCGGCCGGCGCGAAGATCGCCGCCGTGATCAGTGGCGAGGTCGACGGGTACGTCCATGCCGGCGGCCAGTACGAGTGGGACTCGGCGGCTCCGGTCGCTGTGGCGACGGCCACCGGGCTTTTCGCTTCCCGTATCGACGGATCCGCGCTGAAATACAACCAGGCCGATCCCCGCCTGCCGGATCTGGTGGTGTGCCGTAAGGATCTCGCTCCTCGGCTGCTCGCAGCGTTGCAGCGTCACCTCCGGGTACCCTAGGCCGGGACATGGCGACTTAACCGACCGGGAGGGTCTGGAATCCCATGCGCGAGCAGCACGAACGAGGGCCGGCATGAGCGGGCGCGGCGAGCGGAGCGGCCGGCTCAGCACCGGGAGGCCGGACTCCGTCGGCGGGCGCGGCGAGGTGACGCGATGACCTCGCCAGCGGCCTACCGGGTGTCCCATCTCGACGCGCTGGAAGCCGAGAGCATCTTCGTCATCCGCGAGGTGGTCGCCGAACTGGAGCGGCCGGTGCTGCTCTTCTCCGGCGGCAAGGACTCGATCGTCATGCTCCGGCTGGCCGAGAAGGCGTTCGCGCCGGCCCGGATCCCGTTCCCGGTGATGCACGTCGACACCGGGCACAACTTCCCCGAGGTACTGGCCTACCGCGACCGGCGGGTCGCCGAGATGGGGCTGCAACTGGTGGTGGCCAGCGTGCCGGAGGCGCTGGAGTCCGGGCTGGTCCACGAGCCGGCCGACGGGGTACGCAACCGGATCCAGACGCCGGTGCTGCTGGAGGCGATCGAGAAGTACCGCTTCGACGCCCTCTTCGGCGGCGCCCGCCGGGACGAGGAGAAGGCCCGGGCCAAGGAGCGGGTGTTCAGCTTCCGCGACGACTTCGGCCAGTGGGATCCGAAGAACCAGCGTCCGGAGCTGTGGTCGCTCTACAACGGCCGGCACCATCCGGGCGAGTCGATCCGGGTGTTTCCGTTGTCGAACTGGACCGAGCTGGACGTCTGGCACTACATCGCCCGGGAGAAGATCGAGCTGCCGTCGATCTACTACGCCCACGAGCGCGAGGTCGTCGAGCGGGACGGCATGCTCTACGCCGTCAACGAGTTCATCTCGCCCCGGGCCGGCGAGACGCCCTTCGTCGAGCAGGTCCGCTACCGCACCGTCGGCGACGCCTCGTGCACCGCCGCCGTCCGATCGGCGGCCGACACCGTCGAGATGGTGATCGAGGAGGTGGCCGCGACCCGGATCACCGAACGCGGCGCCACCCGGGGCGACGACCGGGTCAGCGAGGCGGCGATGGAAGACCGCAAGCGGGAAGGGTACTTCTGATGACGGCGACCGTGGTCCCGATCGAGACCCGTGCGATGGACCTGCTCCGGTTCGCCACCGCCGGCAGCGTCGACGACGGCAAGTCCACCCTGATCGGCCGGCTGCTCTACGACACCAAGTCGCTCTTCACCGACCAGCTCGAAGCGGTCGAGGCGGTCAGCGCGGCCCGAGGCGACGAGTACACGAACCTGGCGTTGCTGACCGACGGGTTGCGGGCCGAGCGTGAGCAGGGCATCACGATCGACGTGGCGTACCGGTACTTCGCCACCCCTCGGCGGAAGTTCATCATCGCCGACACCCCCGGGCACATCCAGTACACCCGGAACATGGTCACCGGGGCGTCGACCGCGGACCTGGCGCTGATCCTGGTCGACGCACGGAAGGGGCTGGTCGAGCAGTCCCGCCGGCACGCGTTCCTCTGCTCGCTGCTCCGGGTGCCGCACCTGGTGCTCTGCGTCAACAAGATGGACCTGGTCGACTGGTCCCAGGAGGTCTTCGAGCGGATCGCGGACGAGTTCACCGCGTTCGCGGCGAAACTGGAGGTGCCGGACCTGACCGTGGTGCCGATCTCGGCGCTGCACGGCGACAACATCGTCGGCCGATCCGAGAACACCCCGTGGTACGAGGGCCCGTCGCTGCTGCACCACCTCGAACACGTACACATCGCCAGCGACCGCAACCTGGTCGACGTACGCTTCCCAGTGCAGTACGTGATCCGGCCGCAGTCGACGACGGTGACGGACTACCGGGGCTATGCCGGGCAGGTCGCCTCTGGTGTGCTCAAGCCGGGCGACGAGGTGATGGTGCTGCCGTCCGGGTTCACCAGCCGGATCGCGGCGATCGAGACCGCAGACGGCCCGGTCGAGCAGGCGTTCCCGCCGATGTCGGTGACGGTGCGGCTCACCGACGAGCTCGACATCTCCCGGGGCGACCTCATCTGCCGGCCGACCAACGCCCCGGCGGTGGCCCAGGACGTCGAGGCGATGATCTGCTGGATGGACGAGACCAAACCGCTGCGGGTCGGCGGCAAGTACGCCATCAAGCACACCACCCGGTCCGCCCGGGCGGTGATCCGCAATCTGCGGTACCGGCTCGACGTGAACTCGCTGCACCGGGACGAGACCGCCGCCGAGCTGCGGCTCAACGAGATCGGCCGGGTACGGCTGCGGACCACCGTGCCGCTGCTCGCCGACGAGTACCGGCGGAACCGGACGACGGGTGGCTTCATCGTGATCGACGAGTCGACGAACCGTACGGTCGGTGCGGGGATGATCGTCGAGGCGGGTTGACCGTCGGGACGCCGGGCGAGCGGACGGTCGGACGAGCCAGCTATCGAGCCCACTGACCGGTAACCCGAGCGCGTGGGCGGCCGGGAGCGCAACTCAGCCAAGGCGGAACGAGCCAGCGTCGAGCGGGCCAGCCGCCGGCTCGACCACTTCATGGCGCAGTACGGTGACCGCAGCCAGGACCGTTACTTCCGGCTCCCCCCGGCTGGCGTTGGCCCGGGTGACGAATACTCCCTTGGCGGAGTGACTTGCGGTGGTAGAGCCGGCCGTGCGCGTACCCGATCAGGCCGCGTCACGTTGAACATCCAGCATCCTCAAATCGGCTGGGTGACCGCTGCCAGCCCGGTCAATTGACGGGCTGGGTTGGGCCTGCTGGCAGGTAGCTACTCGGAGTCAGATCACAGTAGACGCTGAGTTCGGTACGAGCCAGATCTGCCTCCGGCAGCCTGCCGCCAAGCGCCTGCGCCCGGGTAGTAAAGTCGCCGGCCGCACATACCTCGGAATTCGGCATAGGATGGTACGCTCCGCCGACCACCGATCCGGCCGCGTCGCGGAATACCATCATCTTGCCCCGACCGCCGAGTTCACGGCAGGCGTTGGAATTCGCCACGAGGTGCACAATGACATCCCCGTCGCCCGCCATCGGTGGCTTCTCGGGGTTGAGTCGGGCGGTGACCGTCGGAAACGTCTCCGTGTCCGCTTCTCGAATCCATTGGGTTTGGACCAGTTGCAGACTTGCCCGGGCAACGGTTATCCAGATACCGGTCCGGGTGAAGCTGGCCGGGTCCAAGAACGCGTAGGTGCCGATCACCGAACGTTCGCCCGGCCGGATGATGGGGATCTCGAAAAAGTAGTTGAACCGCCCGGATTCGCCCAGTGCGTACTTGCCGTTCGCGTCGAAGGCACCGAAGATCACTCGAGTCCGGTATGCCACTTGGGAGCTAGTATTTTCGACGACGGCGCCCATGCTGACCTCGCCCTTGTTCGCGATCTGCGTGAAGCCGGTCTCGGTCACCGTGACGGCGCCGCTCGACGGTGCTGCGATCGTCGTCCGGTTGTCGTCGTCCGGCTTCGCCGAGGTCACTCCGCTGGAGACCACCGGGTATGGGCAGGCTGCGGTCTCCGGGGAGTCGTCCGGCCGCAGTGCCCACCACACACCCGCCGCCACCAGCAACACGACTACGAGCGTGCTGGCGAGTAGGATCGTCCGGCGCCTCACTGGTACACCCGCACCTTCAGTTGGTTGACCTGCTGGAGCTGATCGCTGATCAGCCGGGTCACGGCGACTTGCAGCCCGGCGAGGAAGGAGCGCTCGTCGAGCGCCTGGAGCGTCCCGGCAGCGAGCTGGATCCGCCACTCCTGCATCCCGCGCACGGAGACCACGATCCGGTCATCGTCCGACCGACCGATGGCGACCACCTGTGCGCGCTCCTCGTGAAACCGCTCGTCTTCATACGACGAAATGGATTCGTCGGGGTAGATGTTGAACTCTGCCATGCTCGCCCGGTGGGCGCGCTCTCGGGCCGTCCACAACAGTCGGGCCAGGCCTTCGAGTTGTCGCTCGAGCTGTCGCTCGTTTGCCTGCTCGTAGTAGCCGGACGAGAAGTAGATCTCGACGCCGTTGTGCCCGCGTACCTCGCCGTGCACCCCTCCACCTGGCGCTGAGGCGTGCACGTGGATGGCGTTGATCCGGTCCGCCATTTCGCCCATGACTCTTTCCGTCCTGCTAGCTCGAGAAGCCCAGGAAGTCCTGTTCGGTGATGTTTTCCGGGGTTGCCTTCGCGAGCAGCGGCTGCTTCGGCACGAACGACTGCCGTTCGTCGCGGACCACCGAGTTGGCGCCGCTGAACACTGTCGCGATCTTGCCTTCCTGCTCAACGATTCGCGCGATCAGCTCCTTCAGGCCGCGATCGACCTCACGGATCACGCCATCCGCCGTCGATGCCGCGAAGCGCCGGTTTTCCGGCGGGTCGTCCTCCATAAAAAGGGAGGCACCCCCGGCTACTTTGTCAACCACGGCGAGACCGACGAGGACGCCGGTGCCGGCGGTGGCAACGCCAAGTGGCACGGCAGCGATGCCCGCTACCGCAGCGACCACTGTGAACGCCACCGTCCAGTTGTCCTTGCTGCACCGCCTCGGCATGTTCTCCAGGACATCGATTGCCTGGTTGACGATCTCCGCGACGTTCTTGCGAGCCTCCGTCCAGATGGCCTTTTCCTGCTGGATGAGCTTCATGCAGGTCACGACAGCGTTGAACTGGCTGGCCTGCTGAGCGGGAAGCTTGTCGAGATATTGCGATTTGAACTCACGCGCTGCCGCGCCACTCCAGCTCGCCAGGTTGTCGCCTACCGTGGTCACCCCGGAGAACTTGTTGTTGTTCGGTGCAGTGAGCTCGAGGTCCGGTTGCGGCAAGTTCTGGGTTGTCATCAGGATCGTAGCGCTGGCCCGTAGATCAAGGAAAATGCTGTCGAAGTTGTCCGGCCTCGGCATATCAAGGAAGGGATAGAACATCGCCGGTACGCCGGCGAACGCCGCCTCGATAGCGCTGACGTCCAGCTTTTGCTGGCCGGACTGGTCCTCCTGCCGAGGAGGGATCGCTGCCTGTTCGCAGGCAGTCTTGATGGCCGCCTGGCGCAACGCCTCCGCGCCAGCGGCAAGGTTCTCGTAGGTGTAGGCCATCAGAAGCGTCCCTGCCCAACATCGTCTTTCATCGCGTTGAACTGGTCTACAGCTGCCTGGTCCGAAGTGGCATAGTTCTCGGCGGCCATCTTGAGGGCCTGCCCAGCAAGCTCCAGGTTGCTCTGACTGTCCCGGAAGATCGCGGACATCGTCATCCGCAACTCGGCGAAGGCCCGCTGCGCGGGACCATAGCCGCCACCGCCGATCTCGGCTGGACGGGAGAAGTAGCCGTCCCCCGACTCTGTTTGGCCGAAGCGCTTTCCCGCCTCGGCGAACTGCTGGGCCACCTCCGGCAGCATCCTGTCCCCGGCGACCCATAGCTCGTAGAGGTCCACCCCCAGGTCCCTACCGGATTTGGGCACGGTCGTCCTCCTCCGCGAAGGCACCAGGTGAGGAGGGCGCGCCAAGCCCCCTACCTGGGCCGGCGTCGACGTGGCTGGCGTCACCGCGGTGATACTCCGGTGGCCATCCCGGATCGGTTGTCTCCATGATCCCGTTACCCCCGATTACAGGTGAAATTGCCTCGGAGGTTATAGCACGAAGCGCGACCGCCTCGTCACCCTACAGTCGGGAACCTGTGGATAACCTGCTCGTACTCGGACCCTCCGATCAGGATGGTCTCCATCGGCGGTGTCCCAGGTGCGTTCTCGGCATCGATCTCCTGACTGATTCCTGTTCCAGGCCGGCCCGGGTCGCCGGTGCGCGGTAGACGGTGGACGGACCGGCCAGCAGGTCGACCAGCTCGATTGGCTCGTCGTCCAGCCCATCCCCCTGGCTGAAGTGGTTCAGCTCGCATAGCAGGAAGGCGCCTACCAGGCCGTCCTCGGTGTCGAAGCATTCCGGCAAGGGCGGAGCGTACTGGCCCTGGAGGCTCAACCCGGTGATTGGCTGGGTGCGTACCCCATGAAGCGGTCATGGCCGGTCTGTGCCCCGGCATCGGTGCCAGCGAGCCGAGCAACTTCTTCCGAAAGGTATTAGTCGAACTTCTGAGCCTGCGCGCTGGCAGCCCAGCGGTAGCGTGGGCAGGCATGGGGGAAGAGGTGCGTGCCGATCCGGTCGAGATCGCCAGGGTCGCCCAGTCCTATCTGGACAACTCCACCGAACTCGCGTCCGCGCTGCGTGCGGTGCGCGCCGACGCCGTGATCTCGCCGGCCGACTTCGGCCAGGTCAGCCCGGCCGGCCAGCTCAACGACGCCTACAACACCGTGGCGGGCAGCGCCGGTACGGCCGTCGAGCGCGTCATCGGCGTGCTGGAGGTCGACAACGAGAGCCTGCTCCAGGTCGCCTTCGCCTACCGGCAGGCCGACGAGCGGGCGGCCGAGCGGCATCGCCGTGAACATCCCAACATCCCGATCTAGGAGAGGACGCGTCGATGGGCATCCCGCCGGAGGATCGGGAGATCCGGGTCGACGCCGCGCTCTGGGACCTTCAGGCCAACCCGGGCCGGATCGAAACTGCCGCGTCGGCGTGGCGGCGCTTCGGCAAGGCGAGCGTCGCGGTCGGCGACGACCTGGACGCGGACAGCCGGAAGTTGCTGGGCTCGGAGTGGGCGGGAGCGGCTCGCGACTCGTTCGGTCAGCACCAGTCGAAGGTGTTCGGCAGCCTCGACGCGATGGGCGGCCAGGCCGACCGGCTCGCCTCGGCGCTGGAGGGCGTGGCGGAGCTGCTGCGGTGGTATCAGAACGCGCTCGACGGCGAGCGCGAGCAGATCATGGGCGCCGTGCCGAGCCGGCGTTCGGGCGGACAGATCGTCTTCCGGTGGAACCAGCCCGCGCAGGCCACCCAGGTCAGCGAGGCGACCAACCGGGCCAGCAACCTGCGCAAGGAGCTTGACGACGCTCTGAAGGGAAAGCTGAGCGGCTTCTCCACAGCGGAGTGGGACGCCATCTCGACGCAGTGGGACACCGTCTCCGCCGGTACGACCGACCCGTTCACGCTGCCGCCGGAGGCGACCGGCGTCTCGGTGCTGATGGTCGACGGGCGGGCCGTGGTGAACACCGGCCCCGGCGACGACAACGTCAAGGTGACCCGGGACCCGGACACCGGACAGGTGGTCGTCGAGGTCAACGGCGTCAAGTACCACTACCCCGAGGGTACGCCGGTGACGATCCGCGCCGGGGACGGCAATGACGTCGTCGAGGTGCCCAAGGGCGCCGATCTGAGCCTCACCCTGCTCGGCGGCGAGGGCAACGACACGCTGCGCGGTGGGGACGGCAACGAGCGGATCATCGGCCTGCACGGCGACGACAAGGTGTACGGCGGTGCCGGGAACGACTACGCCTCGGCCGGCTCCGGCCGCGACTACGCCGACGGCCAGGGCGGCGACGACCTGCTGGCCGGTGGGCGCGGCAACGACGTCGTCTACGGGCTCTCCGGCAACGACAACATCGCTGGCGGCGAGGGTGAGGACTACCTCGAAGGCGCGACCGGCGATGACACCGTGCACGGCGGCGCGGGTCGGGACGTCGTCTCCGGCGGCCGGGACAACGACCGGCTCGACGGCGGTTCCGGCGACGACAGGATCTACGCCGGGCACGGCCGCGACACGGTCACGGGCGGCGGCGGGGCCGACACCGCCTACCGGCAGGACGAGGACCAGGTGACCGGGGTACGCCAGGACGTGCGGGTCGAGGTGAGCGACGCGGCGGAGTACATCCAGATCCGGGGGTCGGACGAGTTCCAGGAGCGGGTCCGCGCCGACCTCGACATGATGCGGGCCTCGCCGATCGGGCAGCAGATGCTCGCCGAGCTGGACGACATCCGAAACGACTCGGCCGCGATCGCCGCCGACTGGCCGGTGCTCGGCGACATCGCGTACCAGGGGAATCCGCTCGTCATCGTCGAAGCCGAGTCCAACACCGCCTCGTACACCACGAACTGGCATCTGGGGGAGGATTACGAGGTCACCTACAACCCGAGCCGGCTCTCGTCGTCGGACGAGCGTCCGCCGGTCGCGGGGCTGTTCCACGAGTTCGCGCACGTCTACGACTACGGGAACAACACGTCCGCGCCGGGTACCCACGAGGGGCCGGGCGATGTCGGGGTCGAGAACGACGAACGGGAGGCCGTCGGTCTGCCGATCGACGAGGACGACGACCCGAACACGCCCGGCCAGATCGACCCCGACCACCCCTACAGTTACACCGAAAATGCTTTCCGGGACGAGATGGGCTGGCCGAGAAGGACGTCGTACTCTTGATCAAGAAGTTGCTTCTTGCCGGCGGTGCGGCGGCGCTCGGCGTTGTCGCGCTGGCCGGCTGCGGCGCGGACGCCTACGTGGATTTCGAGCCGGAGTGGAGCCCGAGCGGCGCCAAGCCGACGGCGAGCTTCGACGCCACGGTTACGCCTCGGGCGGAGGCCCTGGAGATCCGCTACACGCTGCGCAACCAGGGCGCGGAGCCGATCGTCGCCTATGTCGGGGTGGAAGGGGACGCCGCCTCGCACGCCTACGACGTCTATGTGACCGCCCGGGAGGACGGCACGGTGGAGCTGGCCAAGCGCACCTTCGCGATCCCGCCCGGGGTGAACGCCGACGCGGTCGGCACCGTCGAGGGCATGGTCGTCCCGCCCGGCGAGGAGGTCAGCGAGGAGTTCTCCGTCCCGCTGCCACTGGAAGGTCGTCGCCCCTACGTCGCCACGGTCAAGCTGCCGGAGCCGGTCCGTGAGGTGGTCTTCTGCCTCGGCGCCGTACTCCAGAGCGAGGCCGCCGCGCCGAAACCCGCTGCCGACGGTCGCGGGAAGTACCCGCTGAACGGGCCACAGCATCTCTTCTGTTCGCCGCCCGCGACGCTGTGATCGGTGAAGGTCCGCTGGACCGGTTCGGGTCTGGCGGGGCTCCCGTACGAGCGGAGCCGCGCGGTGCGTGAGGTGGTGGGTGCCGGGCGAGCCAGCCGATCCGTCATCACCTGAGCAGGCGAACCGTTGTTGTCGGTACCCCTGGCTAAGCTGACGCGGTGATCGGCTCTATATCGACAGGAGTGGATATCTGGCGACCGCCGGCGCTCGACGACGAGGTCGCCACCGCCTACCTGCGCCGGCTGGGGCTCGACCCGGCGGCCGAGCGGGCGGAGCGGCCCTCGGTGGCGCAGTTGCACCGGCTGCATGCCGCGCACGTCGAGCGGGTGCCGTACGAAACCGTCTGGATCGCGCTGGGGGAGCGGCGGGGGATGGACCCGGTCGAGGCGGCCGGTCACCTGGTGGCGGGGCGGGGCGGCTACTGCTACCAGCTCAACGGGGCCTTCTCGGCGCTGTTGACCACGCTCGGCTACCCGGTGACCTGGCACCGGGCCGGCGTGCAGGGCCAGCCGGGCGACCCGGCCGGGGACAGCGGCAACCATCTCGCGCTGACCACCGTCCTCGACGGCCAGGGCTGGTGGCTGGACACCGGACTGGGCCACGGCCCGCTCGACCCGGTGCCGCTGGTCGCCGGGGCGTTCGGTCCGGACGACCGGTTCCGGTTGCGGCCGTCGGACTCGGTGCCGGGCGGCTGGCGGTTCGACCACGAGCCCGGCGGCGCGTTCGTCGGGATGGATTTTCCGACCACCGCGACCGGGCCGACCGACCTGCTGGACAAGCACATCGAGATCTCCACCTCGCCGACGTCCGGGATGGTGCGGGTGGTGACGGTGCAGCACCGGACCCCGGCCGGTGTCCGGATCATCCGTGGTCGGATGCTCTCCGAACGGCCGGTGGCCGGCCCCGCGACGGTCCGGCAGCTTTCCGGGTACGCCGAATGGCGCGCCCTGCTGCGGGAGGTGTTCCACCTGCCGCTCGACGACGTACCGGAGGAGCGGTTGCGGGCGGTGTGGCAGCGGATCGAGGCGGACCATGCCGCCTGGGAACGTGACCGCCAAGCCTGAACCACCAAGGCGGGGGTCCGGCATCGTCAGTCGATCCGTTCGGCTCCGGCCCCCGGGGTGACGGTGAAGCTGGACGGGGCCCGGAAGCCACGCTCGGCGTACGCCTCGGCGACCCTCGACGCCACCGTCTCGGCGGCTGCCGCGTCGACCAGGGCGAGTACGCAGCCGCCGAACCCGCCCCCGGTCATCCGGGCACCGTACGCCCCGGCGGTCAGGGCCGCCTCGACCGCGGTGTCCACCTCCGGGACGGTGATCTCGAAGTCGTCCCGCATCGAGGCGTGCGAGGCGGTCAGCAGCGGCCCGATCTCGGCGAGCCGGCCGGCGCGGAGCAGCTCGACGGTCTCCAGTACCCGCTGGTTCTCGGTGACCACGTGCCGGACCCGGCGGCGTACCGTCTCGTCGTCGAGCCGGGCGAGTGCGGCGTCGAGCCGGTCGACGGAGATGTCCCGCAGCGCCGGCACGCCCAGCGCGGCGGCGGCGGACTCGCAGGCGGCGCGGCGGGCGGCGTACTCGCCGCCGACGTGCCGGTGCGGCGCGTTGCTGTCGACGACCAGGATGGCGAGCCCGGCGGCGTCGAGGTCGAACGGTACCTGCTCGACGGCGAGTGTCCGGCAGTCCAGGAAGAGCGCGTGCCCCGGCCGGCAGCGCAGCGACGCGGACTGGTCCATGATCCCGCACGGCACCCCGGCGTAGTCGTTCTCGGCCCGCTGCGCCAGCGCCGGCCGGTCGGCCAGCGGCAGCTCCAGTTCGCCGAGGTCGGCCAGGGCGGTGAGTACGGCGGACTCCAGCGCCGCCGAGGAGGAGAGTCCGGCCCCGAGCGGTACGTCGGAGGCGATGGCGAGCCGGGCCACCGGTACGTCGTGTCCGGCCTCGCGCAGCGCCCAGACGACCCCGGCGACGTACGCCGCCCAGCCGGTGACCCGGCCCGGTTCGGCGGCGTCGGCCCGGCCGAACGAGATCCGTTCACCGGCCTGCTCGGACCAGACCGTCCAGCGTCGCCCCTGCTCGGGTGCTGCCGCGACGACGGTGCGCTGCGGCAGCGCGAACGGCAGCACGAAGCCGTCGTTGTAGTCGGTGTGTTCGCCGATCAGGTTGACCCGCCCGGGTGCGGCCCAGACTCCGGCGGGACGCTCGCCGCCGTACTCGGTGGAGAAGCCGGCGGTGGCGCGGTCGGCGACCGGCCCGACCGGCCGGTCCGGGTGGTTCGTCGCGGCCGGCCGGTGGCCGGTGTCGGAACGGCCGGTCACGACGCCGCTCCGCCGAGGATCTGCTCCCGGTAGAACGTCCAGGCGTCGGCGACGATCTCCGGCAGAGCCGGCTTGGCCGGGGTCCAGCCGAGGTCGGTCCGGGCCCGTTCGGCGGAGGCGACCAGCGCGGCCGGGTCGCCGGGGCGGCGCGGTGCGGTCTCGACCGGTACCGGGTGCCCGGTCACCTCGCGGACCGCCTCCACCACCTGCCGGTTGGAGAAGCCGCAGCCGTTGCCGAGGTTGAAGACCTGGTGCGCGCCGGGCTTGGCGGCGTCGAGGGCGAGCAGGTGTGCCCGGGCCAGGTCCTCGACGTGGATGTAGTCCCGGACGCAGGTGCCGTCCTCGGTCGGGTAGTCGTCGCCGAAGAGTTGCAGCTTGTCCCGGCGGCCGGCGGCCACCTGGAGGGCGATCGGGATCAGGTGCGTCTCCGGCTCGTGCCGCTCGCCGAGCGCCACGCCGTCCCGCAGGTACGCCCCGGCGACGTTGAAGTAGCGCAGCGACACCGCCGCCAGCCCGTGCGCGGTGGCCATCGAGGTGAGCGCCAGGTCGACGGCGAGCTTGGTGGCGCCGTACGTGCTGGTCGGCAGCGGGGTGCTGGTCTCCTTGATCGGCGTCTCGGTCGGGTTGCCGTAGACGGCGGCGGTGGAGGAGAAGACGAACCGGGGTACCCGCGCGAGCCGGGCGGCGTCGAGCAGCGCCAGTGAGCCGACCGTGTTGACCTTCCAGTACAGCTCCGGCTTGACCATCGACTCCCCGGCCGCGATCAGCGCGGCGAAGTGCAGTACCCCGTCGAAGCCTGCGTCGGGGGTGAGCACAGTGGCGACGTCGGCGATGTCGGCCCGGACGAAGGTGGCTTCCGAGGCCAGTGCCTCGGCGTGCCCGGTACGCAGGTCGTCGAGGACCACCACGTCGTGTCCGGCGTCCAGCAGCAGCCGGGTGACGACGCTGCCGACGTAACCGGCACCTCCGGTGACGAGCAGTTTCACGCCTGTGCCCTTTCTGCTTCGGTACGACGGATGCCGGGCCGACTCCGCAGACGATTCCGGATCGGCCTCGTGTTCGGCGCCGAGGCGCGCGCCCTCAGCATTCCACCATGTTCTGCCAATTCTGCACAGAGTCGAACATCGACCGGTGGGATGACGCGGGCCCGGAGGTGCCCACATCGGGCACCTCCGGTGTCTACCATCCTTGGCATGCGGGACGGCGGCAGTACCGGGCCCCGGCGACGATCGCCGGGGCGTCCTAAACGGCAACCGGGTCCACTCGCGCGGGCCCTGGCCCGGATCATCGTACGGGCGGCGGACGGCTCGACCCGACTGGTCACCGCGCTGCTCGGGGCCAGCCCGACGGCGGGGCGGGAGCAGATCAGCGAGGCCGAACTCCGCGACCTGGTCGCCGCGAACACCCGGCTCGACCCGGTCGAACGGCGGATCATCGACGAGGTGCTCGTGGCCGGCGCCAGCCTGGTCCGGGAGGTGATGATGCCCCGGACCGAGGTGGTCTTCCTGGCCGCCGGACTGCCGCTGAAGGACGCGGCCCAACTCGTCCGGGTCGAGACCCACACCCGGTACCCGGTGGTCGACGGCACCTCCGACGACGTGGTCGGCTTCGTGCACCTGCGCGACGTGCTGCTCCGCCCGGACGACGACGTCTGCACCACGATCGGGGACCTGACCCGGGAGGTGAAGAAGATCCCGGGCAGCAAGCGGGTGCTGGCGGCGCTGACCGAGATGCGCCGCGAGCGGCACCACCTCGCGGTCGTGATCGACGAGTACGGCGGCACGGCCGGGATCGTCACCCTGGAGGACCTGATCGAGGAGCTGGTCGGCGAGATCCACGACGAGTACGACAGCGCGCCCGACCCGGTGCCGACCGGCGGGCCGACCGAGGTGGACGGCCGGCTCAACCTCGCCGACTTCGCCGAACGGGTCGGCTTCGCCCTGCCACCCGGCCCGTACGAGACGGTCGGCGGATTCGTGATGGCCGCCCTCGGCCGGCTGCCGGTCTGCGGCGACGAGGTATCGGTGCCGGGCGTGGCCGAACCAGGCGGGTCCGGCAACGGGGGCGGTTCGGGCCGCTCGGCGGGCGGGCACCGCAACGGCTCCGACCCGGACCACGGCTCCGACCCGGACGGCTGGCTGCTGCGGGTGCTGGCGGTCGAGGGCCGCCGGGTGGCCCGGGTCGGCATCTCGGTGGCCCGGCTCCCGGAGCAGCAGCGGCCCAGCGTGCCGGCCGCGCGTACCGACGGACACGGCGAGGTGCGCGGCGACGGACGCGGCGAGGTGCGCGGCGACGGGCACAGCGAGGTGCGCGGCGAGGAGCACAGTGAGCGGGAGGCCGGAGAGGCCGCCGCGCCCTCGCCCGGCTCGGCCGACCTGCGCTGACGCGCGGCCCCGGTGATGCCCGGACCGGGGCCGGTCAGATGATCTGGAGTTTGCGCCAGGTGGCACCGTCGGCCGAGTAGGCCGCCCAGCCGGAACCGAAGAGGTCGTATGCGACGTAGCCGGCGACGGTCCGCTCCAGCCTTGCGAGCGGCGGCAGGCTCCCGCCGGCCGGCTGGAAGGTCACCCCGTCGTCGGTGCTCAGGTAGAGCTGCCGGTCGGTGCCGGTCACCAGCAGCCGGCCGTCCAGCAGCGGGACCAGCGCACCGGCGAGCCCGGCCGGCAGGCTCGACCCGCCGGCCCGGCTCCGGGTGAAGGTCTCGCCACCGTCGGCGGAGTGGTAGAGGGCCAGCAGGGCCCGGTCGGCGCCGAGCACCGCCGCGTACGCCTGGCTGCCCAGGCTGGCCACCTCGACGGTACCGGCCGCGGGGGTGGCGCCGGGCAGGTCGACGGTGCGCCAGTTGGCGCCCCGGTCCCGGGTCATCGCCACCGAGGCGCGGCCGTCCCGGAAGCCGCCCACCCACCAGGCCCCGTCGGCGCCGGCCGCCGGTGCCACCCAGCAGACGTCGAGAGCGGGTGTGGCCGCCGGGACACCGGCCCGGGCCCGCTCCGGCCGCCACACCTCCACGTCGAGGTCGCACCGCCCGCCGCCCGGTCCGGCCCGGAGCAGGTCGCCTCGAACCGCCGGAACCTGGCCGGTCCCGTCCCCGGTGTCGACCTCCCGCCAGCTCCGGCCCTCGTCGGTGGAGGCGTACGCCCCGCCGGGGTGGCTGACCAGCAGCCGTCCGTCGGGGAAGGCGGCCAGCTCCAGGTCCCGCTCTCCGGCGCTGCTGGCCGGCAGTTCGCTGTACTGCCAGCTCGCGCCGCCGTCGCCGGTACGGGCCAGGTTGGCCGGGCAGGGCTCGGCGGCCCCGCAGCGGGCCAAAAGGTACCCGTGGTCGGGGTCGACGAACTCGACGTCGCTGATCGTCCCCGGCACGTGCGCGACGGCGGAGGTGGTGAGCCCGTTGATCGTGATCCCGGCCCCGGTGTAGACCGGGCCGCCGGGCGGTACGTCCGCCACCGGCGGCGGGGTCGGAGGGGTGCCGTCGGCCGTCCACGGCTGGAGCGCCACGGTCGCCACGACCGCCAGGCCGAGCAGGGCGGCGCCACCGGCCGCGCCGGTCGCGTGCCGGCGACGGCGCCGGGTCGCCGCGCGGTCCCGGATCCGGGCCAGGGGCGGCTGGTCGATGCTGTCCAGCAGCGCCGCCCGGCCGCGTGCCAGCCGGGTGTCGAGGTCCGGGCCGGAGAGGTCTGGGTCAGGCATCTCTCACCCCCGTCGCACCGCCGGCCGCACCCGGGCCGGTGGTTCCGTCCTGGCGGCCGTCGCATCCGGCCGACCGGCCGGCGGGTTCGCCGTGTCGGCGCGCCGGTCCGTGCTGTCGGCCGCCGGGTCCGGCCGGCCCTGCGCACCCGATCCCGGCGCCGGTTCCGATCCCGGCGCCGGTTCCGATCCCGGCGCCGCTCCCGATCCCGGCGCCGGTTCCGATCCCGCGTCCGATCCCGCCGGTCCGCCGGTGCCCTGGTAGTCGCCGAGTCGGGCGGCGAGCGCCGTACGTCCCCGGGACAGCCGGGACTTCACCGTGCCGGTCGGCACCCCGAGCACGGACGAGATCTCCTCGACCGGCAGGTCGGCGAAGTAGTGCAGCACGATCACCTCCCGATAGCTGACCGGCAGGCCGGCCAGGGCCTCCCGCAGGTCGGTCCGCTCGGGGCCGGGAGCGGCCTCGACCAGTCGGGCCACCGGACGGTCCCGCAGCAGGATGGTGTCCAGCAGTTGGCGTCGCCGCCAGCGCCGCCGTACGACGTTGACCGCGACCGTACGCAGCCACGCCTCGGGGTTGTCGACGTCGGCCAGCCCCTGCGGCCGGGCGATCGCCCGGGCGAACGCCTCCTGCACCACGTCCTGCGCCTCGGTCAGGTCCGTGGTGAACGCGTAGACCTGCGCGACCAGTCGTCGGTAGCAGGCGTGGTACAGCTCGCCCATCGCCTCGTCCACCGCGCCCTGCCCGCCGCCGGAGGAGCGTCCGCCCCGATCCCGTGCCAAGCGCTGTCCCTCCCGGCCGGGCGGTACGCCGCACCCGGATGCGGCGGAGCCGCCGACCGACTCCGGTTTCAGGGTACGAGTCCGCACCGTCGCGGCCGGTTCCCGGCTTTCCGCCGGACAGCTCGGCGGCTGGCCGGTGTGACCGGGGCGGAATGGCACGGGGGCGTGCGGACACGCTCCCATGGTTGCTGTCAGAATTGCCGGCATGTCCGACGCTCCTGCCCGGCCCCGGGTGCTCTCCGGGATCCAGCCGACGGCCGACTCGTTCCACGTGGGCAACTACCTGGGTGCGGTACGCAACTGGGTGGCGATGCAGGAGACGCACGACACCTTCTACAGCGTGGTCGACCTGCACGCGATCACGGCCGGGCACGACCCGGTCGCGCTGCGGCACTCCACCCGGGTCGCGGCGGCCCAGCTCTTCGCGGTCGGGCTGGACCCGGAGCGGACCACCCTCTTCGTCCAGTCCCAGGTGCCGGAGCACGCCCAGCTCGCCTGGGTGATGAGCTGCATCACCGGGTTCGGCGAGGCGAGCCGGATGACCCAGTTCAAGGACAAGTCGGTCAAGCAGGGCGCCGACCGGTCCAGCGTCGGGCTCTTCACCTATCCGATCCTGCAGGCCGCCGACATCCTGCTCTACCAGGCCGACGCCGTACCGGTCGGCGAGGACCAGCGGCAGCACCTGGAGCTGACCCGCGACCTGGCACAGCGCTTCAACACCCGGTTCGGCCGGACGTTCACCGTGCCGGCGCCGTACATCGTCAAGGACACCGCGAAGATCACCGACCTGCAGGACCCGACGGCCAAGATGTCGAAGTCGTCCTCATCGCCGGCCGGGATCATCATGCTGCTGGACGACCCGGCGAAGTCGGCCAAGAAGATCAGGTCGGCGGTGACCGACACCGGGCGGGACATCCTCTTCGACCCGGAGCGGAAGCCGGGGGTCTCCAACCTGCTGGTCATCTATTCCGCGCTGACCGACCGGAGCATCGACGAGCTGGTCGAGGCGTACGCGGGCAAGGGCTACGGGGATCTCAAGAAGGACCTGGCCGAGGTGGTGGCGGAGTTCGTCCGGCCGATCCAGCAGCGCACCCAGGGCTACCTCGACGACCCGGCGCAGCTCGACAAGCTGCTGGCGATCGGTGCCGAGAAGGCCCGCGCGGTCGCCTCGGCAACGCTGCGCGAGGCGTACGACCGGGTGGGGTTCCTGCCCGGTACGCGGAACGGCTGAGCCCGCCGGACCTCCCGGCGGGGACCTCAGACCGCCGGGGTACCGGGACGTGGTCGCCGGGCGGCGCGCTGCCGGCCGGCGGGTGAGTGGAGCGGAGTGTGGTTGTCACGGACGGATCGCAGGATCCGGGAACTCCGATGACCCGGATCGGGGTCGCCGTCGATGTGCCGGAGCCGTGGTGTGAGTTCCTCACCCGGCGGCGGGCGGAGGCCGGCGACCCGCAGGCCGCGTACGTGCCGGCGCATCTGACGCTGCTCGGGCCGACCGACGTACCCCTGGCGAGCCTGCCGGAGGTGGAGCGGCACCTGGCCGAGGTGGCGGCCAGGCACCGGCCCTACCTGCTGCACCTGCGCGGCACCGGCACCTTCCGGCCGATCACCGAGGTGGTCTTCGTGGTGGTGGCGGCCGGGATCAGCGAGTGCGAGCTGCTCGCGGCGGCGATCGGCCGGGCGCCCGAGCTGCGCCGGGAGAGCCGTTTTCCCTACCATCCGCACGTCACGGTCGCCCAGGACGTCACGCCGGAGGCGCTGGACCGGGTCTACGAGGACCTGGCCGACTTCTCCGCACTGTTCAAGGTCGAGAAGTTCACCCTCTTCTCGCACAGCGGCGACGCCCGCTGGCAGCCGCGCCGGGACTTTCCGCTCGGCGGCTGAGCCCGTCCGACGGCCGGAAGTCGGTTGGTGGCGTCGAGGTGCCGGCGTGGCGGGTCGAGCGGGCCCCGCGCCGGGTGGCGATGGAGAAGGATGGCGGCGTGAACGCGTTCGAGCGGGCGGTGCTGCGCATCGACGCCCGACTGACGGCGTACCGTCGACGGTCGCCGTGGTTCGACCACCTCGCCCGGGCGGTGGGCCGCTACACCGACGTGCTCGGCGCCCGGCTGGCGGCGGCGATCGCCTACTACGGCTTCTTCGCGGTCTTCGCCCTCGGCCTGGTGGCGTACGCGGTGCTGGGCGCGCTGCTCGGGGACAGCGCGGAGAGCGGCGAGGTGATCGTCGGCTTCCTCAACCGGAACCTGCCGTTCGTCGACCCCGAGCAGATCCGGCAGAGCAGCAGCCGCCCGGGGATCATCGGGTTGATCCTGCTGGCGGTCACCGGGATCGGCTGGGTGGAGTCGATCCGCTCCTCGCAGCGGCTGATCCACGGTCTCGCCCAGCATCCGGGTTACCTCGTGCTGCGCCAGCTCGTCGACCTCGCCGTACTGCTGGCGATCTTCGTGTTGCTCGGGTTCTCGATCGGTGCGGTGGATGCGCTGGAGTCGCTGCTGAGCTGGCTGCTCGGCGCGCGTTCGATCGGGCTCACCATCTGTAGCTGGTTCCTGGCGTTCCTGCTCAACATGCTGCTCGCCTCGGCGCTGCTGCTCGCCGTACCACGGCTGCGGATGAGTTTCCGGCGCTGGCTGCCGCCGGTGCTGCTGGTCGCGCTGGGCGTGACGCTGCTGAACTCGGTCGGCCGGTACTACGTGGTGCGCTGGGAGCGCAATCCGGCGTACACGGTGGTGGCCGGCGCGGTCGGCCTGCTGATCTATCTCTATCTGCTCAACCAGTTGCTGCTCTTCGGCGCGGCGATCGCGGCGACGAGCCGGCAGGGGAGGGTGCAGGACCTGACCGGGGCGCCGGAGGTGCCCGATCCGGCCCGGCCGCATCCCCCGTCGACCGGTTGAGGACGGTGGTCGGTGCCGGCGGCAGCCGAGCGTGACCGGGCCCGGGGAAAGTGACCTGAGCTGTGATTCGGGCAAAAGCCACTAATCGTGCGCCGATCGCCGCGATGATGAGTCGCGTGGGCGCACTAGTGACGTTGGACCTGCCGGATGACTCGCCGATCCTCGCGCTGCCCTGGATCATCACCTTCGGGCCGCTGGACGACGACGCGGAGTGGGAGCCGGTGGTCTGCGGCCCGTACGAGCGGCCGCACGCGCTGGCGCTGGCCGAGTCGGTGGTGGCCGACGAGGAGCTGATGGCGGTGGTCGAGCCGCTGCTGCCCCGGGTCTCCGCCGAGGAGATCCGGGCCGAGATCGCCGCCGCGCAGATCGCGGTCGAGGCCGAGGACGAGGCGGCGGACCTCGACGACACCAGCATCTACGGCGACTACGAGGACCTCGGCGAGGAAGAGGTGATCGGCGAGGGTACCGGCGCTCCGGCGCAGCCCCGGCAACCTCCGGACCCCACCGAGGTGCGCGCCGGTATCGCCCGGATCGCCGCGCTGCTCACCCGCCCCTCCTCCTGACCACCCGGCTCCGTCGGGCCTCTGGGTCGGCGCCCGGCCAGTTCACCCGGCCAGTTCACCCGGCCCGAACGCACCGGTGCTCCGGGAACGCGCTCCCGGAGCACCGGCACCACCATCCCCTCCACCACAAAGGGGTCGCGGCCCCGGCCGCCCGTCGGCGCGGAGCGCGGCGGACGACCAGGTCGATAGTGGCTTACCCGGTTACCGGCCGGATGAACCACCCTGCCGTGTCGGTCGCCAACCGGGCCGGGTCGTCGGCCGGGCCCGGCGGCTGGCTGCGCAGGATCGGCGTGCCGTAACCGTCGACGGAGACCGGCTCGGCGCCGAAGTTGACCACACAGACCAGCTCCGCCACACCGGCCGCCGGCCGGCTGAAGGCGAGCACTCCCGGCTCGCCCTCCAACCAGGTCACCCCGGCCGGCTCGGTCGACCCGCCGGCCGGCGCGGTCTGCTCGCGCCGCAGCCGGAGCGCCGCCCGGTACAGCTCCAGGGTCGAGTCCGGGGCGCCGGTCTGGGCGGCGACCGAGAGGGCCCGCCAGGTGGGCGGGGCCGGCAGCCAGGCCGGAGCGCCGCCGACCGGGCCGAAGCCGTACGGCGGGACGTCGCCGCTCCACGGCAGCGGTACCCGGCAGCCGTCCCGGCTCTCGCCGGTGCGCCGGAACGCCGGATCCTGGCGCAGCTCGTCGGGGAGGTCGAGTACCTCCGGCAGGCCGAGTTCCTCGCCCTGGTAGAGGTAGACGCTGCCGGGCAGCGCGAGCATCAGCAGGGCGGCCGCCCGGGCCCGGCGCAGCCCGAGCGCGCCGTCGCCGTACCGGGTGACGTGCCGCTGCTTGTCGTGGTTGGACAGTACCCAGGTGGTCGGTGCCCCGACGATCGCCGACTCGGCCAGCGCGGTGTCGACCACCTTGCGGAACGAGTCGGCCGACCAGGTGGCGTCGAGGAAGTCGAAGTTGAACGCCTGGTGCAGCTCGTCCGGGCCGACGTAGCGGGCCAGCCGCTGCGGGGTCTCGGCCCACGCCTCGGCGACCGCCATCCGGCCGCCCGGATAGCTGTCCAGGATCGGCCGCCAGGCCCGGTAGATGTCGTGCACCTCGTCCTGGTCGAAGTAGGGCAGCCGGGCCCGGCCGAGCAGTTCGACCTGGCGCTGGCCGGCCGGCACGCTGTCGCCGACGTCCGGCAGCCCGTCCGCCTTGATCATTCCGTGTGCCACGTCGATCCGGAAGCCGTCGACGCCACGGTCGAGCCAGAACCGGAGTACGTCCTCGAACTCGGCGCGTACCTCGGGGTGCCGCCAGTTCAGGTCGGGCTGGGCCGGGTCGAAGAGGTGCAGGTACCACTGGCCGTCCGGGACCCGGGTCCAGGCCGGGCCACCGAAGATCGACTCCCAGTCGTTCGGCGGGAGTTCACCGTCGGCTCCCCGGCCGTCCCGGAACAGGTAGCGGTCCCGCTCGGCGGAGCCGGGCGGGCTGGCCAGGGCGGCGACGAACCACGGGTGCGCGTCCGAGGTGTGGTTCGGCACGATGTCGACGATGATCCGCAGCCCCAGCGCGTGCGCGTCGGTGATCATGGTGTCGAAGTCGTCGAGGGTGCCGAAGATCGGATCGACGTCCCGGTAGTCGGCGACGTCGTAGCCGCCGTCGACCATCGGCGAGCGGTAGAACGGGGTGAGCCAGAGCGCGTCCACGCCGAGGTCGCGCAGGTACGGCAGCCGGCTCCGTACCCCGGCCAGGTCGCCGGTGCCGTCGCCGTCGGCGTCGGCGAAGCTGCGGACGTAGACCTGGTAGACCACCGCGGACTTCCACCAGTCCTCGGGCCGGCTCGGTGTGGGGGAGACGCTCATGCCGGCACTCCGCTTCGCTGCGTGCCGTCATGAGGCACATCCGCACTGAACTGGCTGATTCGCTCGCTGCGCTCACTCATGCGGGGGTTGTCCGTTCGTCAGGCACGGGGATGCCGGGCGGGTCAGAGCAGGATGCCGGGCCAGGATGCCGGGCCGGATCTGCAAGAGTCAAGCAGTTCTTGCGCAAGAAGCTGCCGACGCTGCCTCGCAGGACCCGGCCGGATCAGACCGGCAGCGGCAGGTCGGCCGGCGGCCGGGGCTGGTCCGCCGGCTTGTCCAGCACCCCCGGCACCACCGCCGTCGAGCCGCGCACCACCAGCTCCGGTCGGAAGATGTACTCCGAGTGCGGCGCGGCGTGCCCGTGGATCTCGTCCACCAGCGCGCGTACCGCCGCCACCGCCATCGCGGTGACCGGCTGCCGCATCGTGGTCAGCGGCGGATCGGTGAAGGCCATCAGCGGTGAGTCGTCGTAGCCGACCACGGAGAGGTCGGCCGGCACCGACAGGCCGCGCTGCCGGGCCGCCCGGATCGCGCCCAGCGCCATCAGGTCGGAGCCGCAGACCAGCCCGGTCACGCCCCGGTCGAGCAGCCGGGCGGCGGCCACCTCGCCACCCTCCACACCGAACAGCGACAGCTCGGCCAGCTCGTCCAGCTCGGCGTCGGCCAGGCCGACCAGCCGCTTCATCGCGGCCTTGAACCCGGCCACCTTGCGCTGCACCGGCACGAACCGGCCCGGCCCGGTGATCAGGCCGATCCGGCGGTGCCCGAGCGCGACCAGGTGGGCCACGGCCAGCTCGCCGGCCTCCCGGTCGTCGCAGGAGACGAAGGGCGCCGGCAGGCTGGGCTGGTAGCCGTTGACCAGCACGATCGGCAGCGGCCGGGCGATCAGCGTGCGGTAGCGGGCGGGATCGGCGGAGGTGTCGGCGTGCAGGCCGGAGACGAAGACGATTCCGGAGACCTGCCGGTCCAGCAGCATCTCGACGTACTCGTCCTCGGTCACCCCGCCCGGGGTCTGGGTGCAGAGCACCGAGGTGTAGCCGGCCTGCGCCAGCCCCGACTCGACGACCTGGGCGAAGGCGGGGAAGATCGGGTTCTCCAGCTCCGGCACGACCAGCCCGACCAGTCCGGCACTGCGCTTGCGCAGCCGGGCGGGGCGCTCGTAGCCGAGCACGTCGAGTGCGGTGAGTACGGCCTGCCGGGTCTCCGGTGCCACCCCGGGGCGGTCGTTGAGCACCCGCGACACCGTGGCCTCACTCACCTCGGCCTGCTGGGCGATGTCGGCCAATCGTGCACGCATGGCGGAACTGTAGCCCACGAGTCGTTTCTTGCGTAGCCCACGGCAAGTACTTGCAAAGCTGGCCCGGGACCCGGCCCGATGCTGCTGGCGGTGGCGGTACCGGGGTGACGGTGCGGTGCCGGCCGCCCGGGAGGCGCTTCAAACAGGACGAATTGCCCGGGTCAGATGACGAGTGGGCGGCGGTTGTTGCAAGTGGGTTTGCAAGGGGTTTCGTAATCGGCAACTCCTTGCTACTGTCCCGCCGATACCCGGCCGGCAGACTAGGAGCGCTAGATGCGTCGCACAGCCAGAGGGATCGTCGTACTCGCCTGCACGACCCTTGCTCTGACGCTCGCCGCCTGCGGCGGCGAGGACGACAAGTCGGGGGAGTCGGGCCAGAAGACCGATCCCGCCGCCCTGAAAGCGGAACTGACCTGGTGGGACACCTCGGACCCGAAGAACGAGGGACCGGCCTTCCAGGAACTCGTCGCGAAGTTCAACCAGACGTACCCGAACGTCAAAATCAACTATCAGTCGGTGCCGTTCGGCGAGGCACAGAACAAGTTCAAGACTGCGGCCCAGGCCAAGACCGGTGCCCCGGACATCCTCCGGGCCGAGGTGGCCTGGGTGCCGGAGTTCGCCTCGCTCGGCTACCTCTACGCCCTCGACGGCTCGGAGCTGACCGCCGACGAGTCCGACTTCCTGCCCACCCCGCTCTCGGCGGACAAGTACGACGGCAAGACGTACGGCGTACCGCAGGTGACCGACTCGCTCGCCCTGCTCTACAACAAGGAGCTGCTGACCAGGGCCGGCATCAGCTCGCCGCCGGCGACCTGGGCCGACCTGAAGACCGCCGCGCTGGCGGTCAAGCAGAAGACCGGTGCCGACGGCGTCTACGTCAACCCGGCCGGCTACTTTATGCTGCCCTTCATGTACGGCGAGGGCGGTGACCTGGTCGACGCCGGAGCCAAGAAGATCGTCGTCAACTCCGCGCAGAACGTCGCCGGCCTGAACGTGGCCAAGGACCTGATCGCCAGCGGTGCCGCGCCGAAGCCGGCCGCCAACGACGCGTACGGGACGATGATGACCCTCTTCAAGGAGAAGAAGGTCGCGATGATCGTCAACGGGCCGTGGGAGGTCAACAACATCTCCACCGCGCCGACCTTCGGCGGCCTGGCGAACCTCGGCGTCGCCCCGGTCCCGGCCGGCTCGGCCAAGGCCGGCGCCCCGGTCGGCGGGCACAACTACGTGGTCTGGTCCGGCATGCCGCAGGAGAAGGTCGAGGCGGCGATCGCGTTCGTCAAGTTCATGAGTTCGGCGGAGTCGCAGGCCTTCCTCGCCGAGAAGCTGGGGCTGCTGCCGACCCGCAAGTCGGCGTACGACCTCGACGCGGTGAAGAACAACCCGGTCGTCTCGGCGTTCCGGCCGGTGGTCGAGTCGGCGGTGCCGAGGCCGTGGATCCCCGAGGGCGGCCAGTTCTTCGGCCCGCTGGACCAGATGGCCACCCAGGTCCTGGTGCAGAACAAGGACCCGAAGGCGGCGCTCGACGAGGTCGCCAACAAGTACAAGTCCGAGGTCGTACCGTCGTACGGCATGTGATCTGACCGTCGGCGCCGGCCCCGGCCGGCGCTCCCCTCCGGCACCCGGCGGGGCCGGCCGGCGCTGGCCGGCGGCCCTGCCGGGCTCCCTTCCTGGAGCATTGCTGATGACCACCGTGACCGCCGGCCCGGCGCCGGCGCCCGCACCGCCCGGACGCCGCCCCGCCGGCCCGTCCCGGCTGCGCCGAAGCTGGGACAAGCACTGGTACGCCTGGGCGATGGTCCTCCCCGTCGTGCTGGTACTCGCGGTCCTGATCTTCTATCCGCTGGTCCGCGGCGTCTGGCTCTCGCTGACCGACCTGACCGAGGCCAACCAGGTGGCCGAGGTCTGCACCAGGTCGATCACCGGCGGGGAGGTCTGCAAGGAGAACCCCAACCGGTGGGAGTTCGTCGGGCTGGACAACTACGCCCGGGTGCTCACCGGGCAGGTCGGCGAGTTCTGGCAGTGGACCAGCATCACGCTGATCTGGACCTCGGTCTGTGTGGTCTTCCACTACGGCCTCGGGCTGGGCCTGGCCACCATGCTCAACCGGCCGATGCGGCTGCGCGGGCTCTACCGGGTGCTGCTGGTGCTGCCCTGGGCGGTGCCGGCCTTCGTCAGCGCCTTCGCCTGGAAGTTCATCTTCAACGAGCGGTTCGGCCTGGCGAACTCGCTGCTCAGCGCCGTCGGGATCGACCCGGTCGACTGGTTCGCCAACCGGTGGACCTCGCTGTTCACCGCGGTCGTCACCAACATCTGGCTCGGGGTGCCGTTCATGATGGTGGCGCTGCTCGGCGGCATGCAGACCATCCCCGACGAGCTCTACGAGGCGGCCGAGATCGACGGCGCGAGCCCGTGGCAGCGCTTCGTCAACATCACCCTGCCCGGCCTGCGCCCGGTCAGCATGACGGTGCTGCTGCTCGGCACCATCTGGACCTTCAACATGTTCCCGATCATCTTCCTGGTCACCGAGGGCCAGCCGGCCGGCCAGACCGACATCCTGGTGACCGGCGCCTACCGGGCCGCCTTCGAGGGGATCCGGAACTACTCGCTCGCCTCGACCTACGGGGTGTTGATCCTCTCCATTCTGCTGGTCTTCTCGATCTTCTATCGGCGAGCGATGCGCAAGCAGGGCGAGGTGTGGTGAGGATGAGCCGATCCGTGCGTACCGGCCGGAGCCCGCTGCGGTCGGTGGGGCTGCACGCCACGCTGATCGTCGCCTCGCTGATCGCGGTCGGGCCGATCCTCTGGGTGCTGCTCTCCTCCTTCAAACCCGGGTACGCGGTGCAGAGCAGCGAGATCAGCCTGGTCGAGGACCCGACGCTGGCCAACTACGCGTACGTGCTGGGCGAGACCCGGTTCCTGCGCTGGTTCGGCAACTCGGTGCTGGTCGCCGCCTTCACCATGCTCTTCGGGATCTTCCTCGCCGCCACCACCGGCTACGCGGTCTCCCGGTTCAACTTCCCGGGCCGCCGGCCACTGATGACGGTCTTCCTGGTCACCCAGATGTTCCCGGTCGCCATCCTGATCGTGCCGATCTACATGATCATGGCGCGGTTCGGGCTGATCAACACACCGGCCTCGCTGATCATCGCGAACCTGACCATCGCGGTGCCGTTCTGCGCCTGGATGCTCAAGGGCTACTTCGACTCCATCCCCACCGCGCTGGACGAGGCGGCGGCGATCGACGGCTGCGGGCCGTTCGGCATCTTCTGGCGGATCGTGCTCCCGCTGGCCCGGCCGGCGCTGGCGGTCACCGGCTTCTACGCCTTCCTCACCGCCTGGGGCGAGGTGGCGTACGCCTCCGCCTTCATCCAGGAGGACCGGAACTTCACGCTGGCGTACGGACTCCAGCAGTTCGTACCCCAGTTCAACCCGCAGTGGGAGTACCTCACCTCGGCGGCGGTGCTGGTCACCATCCCGGCCGGACTGGTCTTCCTCTACGCCCAGCGGCACCTGGTCTCCGGGCTGACCGGCGGCGGCACCAAGGGATGACCGGACCGATGACAGCCCCGGCAGGCCAGCCGCGACCACACCACGACGGCTCGGCGCTGCACGTGCCGGAGCAGGCCCCGGCGCTCGGCGACACCGTCGACGTCTTCCTCCGGGTCCCTGAAACGTCCCGGTTCGACCGGGTGTACCTGCGCAGCACCCCGGACGGCGAGCCGCACTTCACCGAGGCGACCGTCGACCGGCGCTCCGGCGGCGAGGTCTGGTGGCGGGCCGAGGTCGAGGTACGCAACCCGGTGACCACCTACCGGTTCCTGCTCACCGGGGCGGCCGGGCGACAGCGCTGGGTCAACGCGCTCGGCGACTTCGGCCACGACGTACCGGACAACACCGACTTCCGGCTGGTGGCGTACGACCCGCCGCCGGCCTGGGCCCGGGACGCCGTCGTCTACCAGATCTTCCCCGACCGGTTCGCCCGGTCGGCCGCCGCCGACGCCCGACCGGCGCCGGACTGGGCGATCCCGTGCGACTGGGACCGGACGCCGGTGATCGGCCGGGGGCCGGAGACGCCGTACCAGTTCTACGGCGGCGACCTGGACGGCGTCGCCGAGCGGCTGGACCACCTCGACCGGCTCGGGGTGAACACCGTCTACCTGACCCCGATCTTCCCGGCCCGCTCCAACCACCGGTACGACGCCGCCACCTTCGGGCACGTCGACCCGCTGCTCGGCGGGGACGCCGCGCTGGCCCGGCTCGCCGCCGAGGTGCACGCCCGGGGCTGGCGGCTGCTCGGCGACATCACCAGCAACCACACCGGGGACAGCCACGAGTGGTTCGTCGACGCCGTCTCCGACGTCGACTCCCCGGACCGGGGGCTGTACTACTTCGACGAGACCGGCGACTACGAGTCGTGGCTCGGCGTGAAGTCGCTGCCGAAGCTGAACTGGGGCAGCCCCGAACTGCGCCGACGCTTCCTCGCCGGGCCGGACTCGGTGCTGAACCGCTGGCTGCACCCGCCGTACGGGCTGGACGGCTGGCGGGTGGACGTGGCCAACATGACCGGACGGCGCGGCCGGGACGCGTACACCCACGAGGTGGCGGCGGCGCTGCGCGCGGCGGTCACCGCGACCAGGCGGGACGGGCTGGTGGTGGCCGAGCACGGGCACGACTTCACCGGTGACCTGGACGCGGACGGCTGGCAGGGCACCATGAACTACGCCGGGTTCTGCCGTCCGGTGTGGAGCTGGCTGCGGCACGACGGGCTGGACCTGCCCGACTTCCTCGGCGTACCGGGCGGGGTGCCCCGACGGGACGGGCCGGAGGTGCTGGCCACGATGCGGGCGTTCGGCGCGCTGGTCTCGTGGCGGGCGCTCACCCACTCGTGGCTGCTGCTCGGCTCGCACGACTCGGCCCGGATCCGCACCGTCGTCGGCGACGCCGACCGGCAGGAGGTCGCGGTCGGGCTGCTCTGCACGCTCCCCGGCACACCGATGATCTTCGCGGGGGACGAACTCGGGTTGACCGGGCGCAACGGCGAGGACTCGCGTACCCCGATGCCGTGGCGGCGGCCGGAGAGCTGGGACGGGGCCACCTTCGAGCGGTACCGGGGACTGCTCGGGCTGCGCCGGTCGGTGCCGGCGCTGCGGCACGGCGGCCTGCGCTGGGCGTACGCCGACGCGGAGAGCCTGGTCTTCCTGCGCGAGTCGCCGACGGAGTCGGTGCTGGTACTGGCCCGGCGCGGCACCGCCGAACCGGTCCGGCTGGCCGGGCCGCCCCTGGCCGGGCCGGAGGCGGTCAACCTCTACGGCGGTGCGGACGCGCTGCGCCCCGGCCCGGACGGCGCGCTGACGCTGCCCGGGGACGGCCCGACCTTCCAGGTCTGGCGGCTGCCCTCGGTCAGCTGAATCTCACTTCGACTTCGGGTCGAGCACCTCGCGCATCCGGTTGACCTCGACGGCCTGCTCGAAGGCGATGTTCCGGGCCAGCTCCCGGATCTGCCGGTCGACGCCGTTCACCAGTACCTCCTGGGCCATCGCGATGGCGCCCTGGTGGTGCGCGCTCATCATCTCGACGAACATCCGGTCGAAGTCCGTCCCGGTCGTCGCGGTGAGCGTGGCGATCGCCTCCGGGGTCTGCATGCCGTGCATGGTGGGGTGGTCGTGCCCGGTCCCGCCGAGCAGCGAGTCGAGGCCGCGGTCGCGCAGCCAGCCCCGCAGCACCTCGACCTCGGGCTGCTGGGCCGCCCGGATCCGGTCGGCGACCGCGATCACGCCGGTGCTGCCGGCCCGCTCCGGGACCAGCGCGGCCAGCTGGAGCGCCTGCTCGTGGTGCGGCACCATCATCGTGACGAACCGGATGTCGGCCGCGTTGTGCTGTGCCCCGGGCGGCGGGGTGAGCTGGTCCGGGCGGAGCACCTGGGCCGACTCGCCCGGCCGGCCGGGCCGGATCACCGGCGCGGTGCCGATGGCCGAGGTGGGCAGCGCCGACGGGGTCGGTGCCGGGGGTGTGCTGGCCGGGGCGGCGGCCGGAGTGGCCGGGCGACCGTCCCCGCTGGTCGCGACCCCGGCGATGCCGAGGGCGAGCAGCACCGCCGCCGACTCCACCAGCGCGAGAAACACGATCACCGGCCGGCGACTGCCGCCGGTCGCGCTCCTGGCCAACACCACAGCGTGACTCCCGTCCGCCCTGCCGGCCGGTCGCGGCGTAGCCGGGGCTCTGCGCCGGGGCCGGGTCGTCAACCCCGGGTCGGCCGATGGTAGCCCGGCCACCGGGACCGTGGAAGATCCAGTACGCCCTGACCTCGGGCTGCCGCCCCGGGCCGGGCCCGTCCTGATCGGACGGCTTCCGTCACCTACTGTCGCACGCCGTGGCCGGCGAGGAGGGCACGTACGCCGTCGAGATAGGTCCTCGAATCCGGGCCGGCGGCAAGGATCCGTTGCAGGGCGAAGCCGGGGATCAGGCCGAACAGGGCGGCACCGACCGCCTCGACGTCGGCGTCGGCCGGCAGCTCGCCGGCCTGCTGGGCCCGGCGGGCCAGTTCGACGAAGCGGGAACGGAAGCGGCCGTAGAGCCGGGCGACGAACTCGGCCAGCGCGGGATCGCGCAGCGACTCGGCCCACACCTGGATGGCGAGCGGGAAGACGCCGTCCGGGCCGGTCTGGGACTCGACGAACGCGAGCGCCCGGTCCAGCGCCTCGATCAGCGGCAGTGGCGGCTCGGCCGAGGCGAGCGTCTCGAAGAGCTGGTCGGCACCGTCGAGTACCGACTCGGCGATCGCGGTGACCAGCTCGTGCTTGCTGCCGAAGTAGCGGTAGACGGCGCCGACCGAGAGGCCGGCCTCGGAGATCACGTCCTGCATGGAGGTGGCGTGGAAGCCGTTGCGCAGGAAGCAGCGCCGGGCGGCGTCGAGGATCTGCCGTCGCCGGGCCGCGAGGTGTTCCTCGGATACGCGTGGCACGGCACACAGTGTAAAACGAACGCTCGTTCCTTGACTCGGTAATCGGCTGGGAGGACTCTGGGAATAAGAGAACGAGCATTCGTTTTAGGAGGAGTCCCGGAGATGGCCCATCCAGCGGAGACGACCCGCCCATCGGAAACGACCCGGCCATCGGCGCCGTCCGAGCCGCCCACCCCGACACAGCTGCGCCGGCCGCTGCCGGTGGCCGTACTGCTGGCCGTGGCGGTGGTGCTGTTGCAGTCGCTGCTCGTACCCCTCTTCGCCGGGCCGGCGGCGAACCTGGAGCCGCGCGACCTGCCGGTGGTCGTCGCGGGCCCGGCGCCGGCCGCCGACCGGCTGGTCGGGCAGCTCGACGCCGCCGCACCGGGCGCCTTCGACGTGACCCGGCTGCCCGACGGCGCGGCCGCCGACCGGGCGCTGCGCGACCGCGAGGCGTACGCCGCCTTCGTGATCGGCCCGGACGGCGCCACCCTGCACACCGCGAGCGCGGCCAGCCCCACCGTGGCGGCCCTGCTCACCCAGGCGGCCGGGGAGTTCTCCGGCGGCCAGCCCGTCCGGGTGGTCGACGTGGTGCCGGCGGACCCGGACGACCCCCGGGGCGCCGGCTTCGCGGCCGGCTTCCTGCCGCTCGGGCTGACCGGCATGCTGTTCGGGGCGCTGCTGGTGCTGCTGGTGGGTGGCCGGCTGGCCCGGCTGGCCGGGCTGGTCGGCTTCGGGCTGCTGGTCGGCGTCGCCGGCCCGCTGGTGCTCCAGGGCTGGCTCGGCCTGCTGCCCGGCGACGCCGTGACCGTCGGGGCCACCCTCGGGCTCGTCGGGCTGGCGACCGCGGCCACCGTGGCCGGGCTCGGCGCGCTGCTGGGGCGGCCGGGCATCGGGCTCGGCGCGATACTCGTCTTCCTGGTCGGCAACCCGCTCTCGGCGGTCGGCGCCGCACCGGAACTGCTGCCCCAGCCCTGGGGCGAGGTCGGTCAGTGGCTGCCGATCGGTGCCGGCGGCACCCTGCTCCGCTCCGCCGCCTTCTTCGACGGTGCCGGCGCCACCGCCCCGCTGCTGATCCTCGCCGCCTACGCCGCCGCCGGCCTGCTGCTCGTCGCGCTCCGGCGCGGGGCGACTTCGGGCAGGTAGTGATCTCGTTCGACCCGGGATGCCGCCACTTCCCGGACGGAGCATGATCCCCCCGTCGTCCGGGGCGGGGGGACGTGCGGTGGCGGGATGGGGGAGGATGGCCGCCGTGGAACCTCTCCGGCTGATACTCCTCTACGCCCACCTGATCGGTTTCGCCCTGCTGCTGGGTGGTGCCGCCGCCCAGTACGTCACCGGACGGATCCGGATCAACCCGCTGATGCTCTGGGGCGCCACCATCCAGGTGCTGACCGGCATCGGACTCTCCGCGCCGCTGCGCGACGGCGACGAGCCGTCACCGGCGAAGCTCGCCACCAAGCTGGTGATCGGGCTGATGATCTTCGTGATGGTCTTCTTCTCCCGGAAGCGGGAGGCGGTCAACCGAGGTCACTTCCTGGCGATCATCGGGCTGACCCTGGTCAACGCCGCGGTCGCGGTCTTCTGGCGCTGACCCGGGGCCGCTGACCCGGGGCCGCTGAGCCGTCGACCCGGCGTCGACCCGGCGTCGGGCCGGCTCCGGGCCGGCTCCGGCGCGGCGGTCGGCCGGGTCCGGCGGCGGTCGGCCGGGGCGGAAGGCCCGAAACGGGACGTCCCATAGGTCCAGGTCACGCATCGGGCGGGCCGGGAAGTGATGTCGCGCACCCTGAAGTTACGTAAGGGTAACGGGCGTTCAACAGTCAGGCACGATTGTCGGCCGGTGGACAGGCGCGGGCGTACGCTCCCGTCCGTAACGTGGGACAGCCGGCGGCAACGCGCAGGCCGGCTTAGGGCTGCCACCGCGGTGGGCGGTGTGCAATGGGAAGGAGACCGTCTTGCGCTCTGTGCGTGGGATGCGGATCGTCTCGGTATTCGCGGTGGGCGGGCTCGCGCTGGGCGCCGCCGCGTGTGGTGAGGCACCGAGCGATAGCAACGCGGGCGGCGCCGCGGCCGACAAGTACACCGCGTGCATGGTGACGGACGTCGGAGGCATCGACGACAAGTCGTTCAACACCTCCGCCTGGGCGGGCCTGGAGGCGGCCAAGGCCGCTGACAGCAAGATCGATATCAAGTACGTGGCGTCCAAGGCCGAGGCGGACTACGAGCCGAACCTGACCCAGTACGTCAACCAGGACTGCGACTTCATCCTCGCCGTCGGTGGCCTGATGGGCGAGGCGACCTCCAAGATCGCCAAGGCGAACCCGGACCAGCAGTTCGGCATCGTCGACGCGAAGCTGCCGGAGAGCAACGTCTTCCCGATGCAGTTCGACACCGCGCAGGCCGGCTTCCTCGCCGGTTACCTGGCGGCCGGGATGACCAAGACCGGCAAGGTCGGCACCTACGGCGGCATGAAGATCGGCCCGGTGACCATCTTCATGGACGGCTACGCCGACGGGGTGGCCCACTACAACAAGACCAAGGGCAAGAACGTCCAGGTGCTGGGCTGGAACAAGCAGACCCAGAACGGGTCGTTCACCAACGACTTCGTCAAGCAGGACGAGGGCAAGAAGGTCTCCGACACCCTGGTCGCCCAGGGCGCGGACATTATCATGCCGGTGGCCGGCGGCGCCGGTCTGGGCACCACGGCGGCGGCGCAGGCCTCCGCCGGCAAGTACTCGGTGATCTGGGTCGACGTCGACGGCTGCCAGAGCACCCCGAACTGCCCGGCCCTGATGACCACCGTGGTCAAGAACATCACCGACGCGGTCAAGGACGCCGTGGTGACGGCGGCCAAGGGCGAGAAGCTGGCGCACGACCCCGGCTACCTCGGCACCCTGGCCAACAACGGCGTCTCGCTGGCGCCGTACCACGAGTTCGACAGCAAGGTGCCGGCGGAGCTGAAGGCCGAGGTCGACAAGATCAAGGCTGACATCAGCTCCGGTGCGATCAAGGTCACCTCGGCCAGCCAGCCGAAGTGACCCCCGGGTCGACCGTCCGACCTGGTCGGGCGGTCGACCGGTACGGCTCCGACGCCGAGGATCCGGTCGCTCCGACCGTCGTGGAGACATATCTCCGCGCCGATCGGGGCGGCCGGTTTTCACGCCGGCCGGAGCGAGCCGACAGACCGGCCCGGGCGGGCCGAACAGCCCGCGGTGATCGACGGATGAGGCCCTGTCGACCCGGTCCGAGCAGCAGCTAGGCTGCACCATCGCCCGCACTCCAGGAGGTTGCGCTGAGACTCGAACTGCGCGGCATCACCAAGCGGTTCGGTGAGTTGGTCGCCAACGACCACATCGACCTGACGGTGGAGCCAGGAGAGATCCACGCGCTGCTCGGCGAGAACGGCGCGGGCAAGTCCACTCTGATGAACGTGCTGTACGGCCTGCTCCAGCCCGACGAGGGCGAGGTCCTGGTCGACGGCAGGCCGCTGAGGGCCAAGGGCCCCGGCGACGCCATCGCGGCCGGCATCGGCATGGTGCACCAGCACTTCATGCTGGTCCCGGTCTTCACCGTGGCCGAGAACGTGATGCTCGGCGCCGAGCAGGTCCGGGGCGGCATCGCCGGCTTCCTCGACCGGCGGCGGGCCCGCCGCCAGGTCACCGAGGTCTCCGGCCGCTACAACCTGCGGGTCGACCCGGACGCGGTGGTCGAGGACCTGCCGGTCGGCGTGCAGCAGCGGGTCGAGATCCTCAAGGCCCTGACCCGGGACGTCGACCTGCTCATCCTGGACGAGCCGACCGCCGTGCTGACCCCGCAGGAGACCGAGGAACTGCTCGGGATCATGCGGTCGCTCAAGGAGTCCGGCAAGTCGATCGTCTTCATCACGCACAAGCTCAAAGAGGTCAAGGCGATCGCCGACCGGATCACCGTGATCCGCCGGGGCCGGACCGTCGGCACCGCCAGCCCGAGCGCGAGCGAGGACGAGCTGGCCGCGCTGATGGTCGGGCGTACGGTCAACCTGACCGTGCAGAAGGCCGCCGCCGCACCGGGGGAACCGGTACTGGAGGTCGAGGGACTCGTCGTCGACGACGAGCGCTCGGTACGCGCCGTCGACGGCGTCGACCTGACCGTACGCGCCGGTGAGGTGCTCGGCATCGCCGGTGTGCAGGGCAACGGCCAGACCGAGCTGATCGAGGCGCTGATGGGGCTGCGCCCGGTGCTGCACGGCACGGTGAGCCTGGGCGGGCAGCGCATCGACGGCTGGCCGACCAAGCGGGTGCTGCGGGCCGGGGTCGGCTACGTCCCCGAGGACCGCAGCGTCGACGGGCTGGTCAAGGAGTTCAGCGTCGCCGAGAACCTGGTGCTGGACATCTACGACCGGCCGCCGTTCGGCTCCGGGCTGGTGCTCCGGCCGGACGCGATCACCGCCTCGGCGCGGGAGCGGATCCCCGAGTTCGACGTACGCACCTCGTCGGCGGAGGCGGCCGTCGGCACGCTCTCCGGCGGCAACCAGCAGAAGGTGATCATCGCTCGGGAGATGTCCCGGCCGCTCAAGCTCTTCGTGGCGGCCCAGCCGACCCGGGGCGTGGACGTCGGCTCGATCGAGTTCATCCACCGCCGGATCATCCACGAGCGGGACATCGGCACCGCCGTACTCCTGGTCTCCAGCGAGCTGGACGAGGTGATCGGGCTGGCCGATCGGATCGCGGTGATGTACCGGGGCCGGATCCTCGGCGTCGTCGGGCCGGACACCCCGCGCGAGGAGATCGGCCTGCTGATGGCCGGCATCACCGACGCCGCACCCGACGGCACCGCGGCGACAACCGACACCGCGGCGACAGCCGACACCGTCGGGGCAACCGACACCGCCGGCACCGCAGAGAACGCAACCCCCGACGGGCCGGTGACCCCGGCTCCCGACGTCGCTGGTAGCGAGGAAACCCGATGACCGACGTGAACGAGCCCGGCTCGCCGTCGCCGGAGAAGTCTCCGGCCGGGCAGCGGCCCGGCGCCGAGCCGGTGGGCACGGTCGGCACGGCCGATCCGTCCGGCGCCGGCACCGCAGCCGGTACGGCCGATTCCGGCGGTGCGTCGCCGGCCGGTTCCGGAGCCGCACCGGGCGGGCCCGGGGACGCGTTGACCGACCGGGACGGCGGCGGGCGGCAACTGCTCCGGGCGTTCGTGCACAACCTCTGGGCGGCCAACACCGTCACGGTCACCGTGCTGGCGATCGTGCTGGCCACGCTGATCGGCGCGGTACTGATCATCGTCTCCGACCCGGACGTGCTCGCCACCTGGGGTTACTTCACCGCCCAGCCATCCGACGCGCTCAACTCCAGCTGGGCCGTTGTCAGCGACGCGTACGCGAACCTGTTCAAGGGGGCGGTCGTCGACCCGGCGGCCGTGCAGGCCTGGGCGAACGGCACCGGCGGCTGGCAGCCGGTCTTCGCGCCGATCTCGGAGACGCTGACCTACACCGCCCCGCTGGTCTTCACCGGGCTGGCGGTCTCGCTCGCCTTCCGGGGCGGCCTGTTCAACATCGGTGCACAGGGGCAGGCCACCATCGGGGTGATCCTGGCCGCGCTGGCCGGTTTCCTGCTGCCGCTGCCGCCGGTGGTGCACCTGATCGTGGCGGTGCTGGCCGGCGCGCTGGGCGGGGCGATCTGGGGCTTCGTCCCCGGCTTCCTGAAGGCGCGTACCGGTGCGCACGAGGTGATCACCACGATCATGCTCAACTACGTCGCCATCTCCTTCCTGGCCTGGATCATCGTGCAGAACGGCGTACACGATCCGGACCGGACGGACGCGATCAGCCGGCCGGTGGACGGCTCCGCCCAACTGCCCCGGCTGCTCGGCAGCGACCTGCGGGTACACCTCGGCATCGTGCTGGCGGTCGCCGCCACCTGGGCGGTCGGCTGGCTGCTCAACCGCTCCACGTTCGGCTTCGAGTTACGCGCGGTCGGCGCCAACCCGGACGCGGCGCGGACCGCGGGGATCAGCGTCGGCCGGACGTACGTGCTCGTGATGGTGATCGCCGGGGCGCTCTCCGGGCTGGGCGGCGCGAACATGGTGCTCGGCACCACCGCCACCGCGCTCACCCCGCTGGTGGTCGCCCAGATCGGCTTCGACGGCATCCTGGTGGCACTGCTCGGCCGGGTGAAGCCGTGGGGGGTCGCGCTCGCCGCGCTGCTCTTCGGGGCGCTCCAGGCCGGCGGCAACCGGATGCAGTCGTACGCCAGCATCTCGCTGGAGCTGGTCACCGTGCTCCAGGCGCTGATCGTCATCTTCATCGCCGCGCCGGCACTGGTGAAGGCGATCTTCGCGCTCCGGGCCGCCCGGGCCGCCAGGTTGTCCACGAGCATGG
The DNA here is from genome assembly GCF_003030385.1 of Plantactinospora sp. BB1. Taxonomy (NCBI): domain Bacteria; kingdom Bacillati; phylum Actinomycetota; class Actinomycetes; order Micromonosporales; family Micromonosporaceae; genus Plantactinospora; species Plantactinospora sp. BB1. The sequence goes on from NZ_CP028159.1 coordinate 2,220,859, forward strand.
CGAAGGGCTGGTAGCCCGGTGAGCGCGAGGAGTGAGCTTGCGAGCCCCGCAGTCGCGAACGGAAGGGCGGCGCCGGTGAGCGCGAGGAGTGAGCTTGCGAGCCCCGCAGTCGCGAACGGAAGGCAGCGCTGATGTCCACCATTGCTGTCGAGGAACTGGCCGTCACCGTACGGCCGGGCTTCTGGACCCGGGACCGTAAGGTCGGCGCCGGTGCCGTCCTGCTCGGGCTGGTCGCGGCGGTCCTCTTCGGTGCGTTGGCCACCGGCGAGGATGCCCGGTTCACCCTCAGCGAGGATGCCGGCGGCGCGGCGCTGGCCATCGACGGCACCGTCGGGGCGATCCTGTTCGGGCTGGTCGCGGCGGCGGCCGGCGCGGCGCTGCTGGCCGGGCTGCCGAAGCGCTGGTTCGTGCCGCTGCTCGGCGTGGCCGTGGTCGGGGTGGTGCTCTCCTTCCTCTGCTGGCAGGTCTCGGCCGCGCCGGCCGGGCAGAACTTCATGCCGCTGGTCAACATCGTCCGGGGTACCTTCATCCTGGCCCTGCCGCTGATCTTCGGTGCCCTGGCCGGGGTGCTCTGTGAGCGCTCCGGCGTGGTGAACGTGGCGATCGAGGGCCAGCTGCTGATGGGCGCCTTCGCCGGTGCCCTGGTCGGCACGATCGCGGCGAGCGCCTGGATCGGGCTGATCGCGGCGGCGCTGGGCGGGGCGCTGATCTCGCTGCTGCTGGCGGTCTTCACCATCCGCTACCTGGTCGACCAGGTGGTGATGGGCATCGTGCTCAACCTCTTCGCGGTCGGCCTGACCGGATTCCTCTACGAGCGGCTGATGCAGCCGGAGGCGGCGAAGTACAACCAGCCGCCGAGGTTCGAGGCGTGGCCGATCCCGGTGCTGTCGGACATTCCGGTGCTCGGGCCGGCGCTGTTCCGGGGCAACATCTTCCTCTACCTGGCGCTGATCCTGGTGGTGGTGATCCACGTCGCGCTGTTCCGTACCCGGTGGGGGCTGCGGACCCGCTCGGTGGGTGAGCACCCGACCGCCGCCGACACCCTCGGGGTGAAGGTACTGGCGCTGCGCTACCGCAACGTGCTGCTCGCCGGTATGGTCGCCGGGCTGGGCGGCGCCTCCTACACGCTGGCGCTCTACACCTTCAGCAAGAACATGATCGGCGGCAAGGGCTTCATCGCGCTGGCCGCGCTGATCTTCGGGCGGTGGAGTCCGACCGGTGCCCTGCTGGCGGCGCTCTTCTTCGGCTTCGCCGACCAGCTCGGCACCTATCTGGGCGCCATCGACAGCAGCATTCCGAGCGAGTTCCTGGCGATGCTGCCGTACCTCGCGACGCTGCTGGCCGTGGCCGGCCTGGTCGGCAAGGTGCGGGCGCCGGCCGCCGACGGCAAGCCCTACATCAAGGGCTGACCAGCGGCGGGGCAGGATGGGGGCGTGACGATGGAGATTGACTGGGCGAAGCTGCGGGCCGCCGCGACCGACGTGATGCGGCACGCGTACGCGCCGTACTCGAACTTTCCGGTCGGGGCGGCGGCGCTGGTCGACGACGGCCGGGTGGTGGTCGGCTGCAACGTCGAGAACGCCGGCTACGGGGTGACGCTCTGCGCCGAGTGCGGCGTGGTGTCGGCGCTGCACGCCTCGGGCGGGGGCCGGCTGGTCGCGCTGTCGTGCGTGGGGGCGACCGGCGAGCCGCTGATGCCGTGCGGGCGGTGCCGGCAGCTCCTCTGGGAGAACGGCGGGCCGGAGTGCCTGATCGAGGCGGATCCGGTGCCGCTGCGGATGGCGGAGCTGCTGCCGCACGCGTTCGGGGTGGAGGACCTGGAGGCGATCGCCGACTCGGTGAAGGTGCCGGCGGTACCGGAGGCGCTGGCCGCGTGGCGGGGCCGGGGGACCGTCTTCGTGCACCCGGACGTCTCGGGTGGGCGGCGGGTTTGGACCGGCTACTGGGAGCGGGCCGCCGGTGACGCCGAGGGGGCGCAGACCGGGGTACTCGAGGAGGCCCCGAGCTGGGACGACCCGGCCGAGGCGGTGAGCTGGGGGCAGGCGCGTACCCCCCGGGTGGTGGTGGTCGACGCCGACGGGGCGATGTTCTGGGCGGGTGAGGCGGAGCCGCCGGTCGAGATCCCGCAGCGGTGGGGCGGCTGAGCCCGGTCCGGGCTTCGACCCGAGTCCGATTCGGGGTTCGACCGGCAGTCCGGGTTTCGACAGGCAACTGGGAAGAGGAAGCAAGCTGTGGGTGGGTTAGCCGCGGTCGACGTGATCCGGGCGAAGCGGGACGGTGGGACGCTCTCCGACGAGCAGATCGACTGGGTGGTCGACGCGTACACCCGGGGGCGGGTCGCCGACGAGCAGATGTCGGCGCTGGCGATGGCGATCCTGCTCCGCGGCATGACGCCGGCCGAGATCGCCCGCTGGACCGCCGCGATGATCGCCAGCGGAGACCGGCTGGACCTCTCCGGGGTACGTCGGCCGACCGTGGACAAGCACTCCACGGGCGGGGTCGGCGACAAGATCACCCTGCCGCTCACGCCGCTGGTGGCGGCGTGTGGTGCCGCCGTACCGCAGCTCTCCGGGCGGGGGCTGGGGCACACCGGCGGGACGCTGGACAAGCTGGAGTCGATCCCGGGGTGGCGGGCCGCGCTCGGCAACGACGAGTTCATCGCCCAGCTGGGTGAGGTCGGTGCGGTGATCTGCGCGGCCGGCGAGCGGCTGGCGCCGGCCGACCGCAAGCTCTACGCGCTGCGCGACGTCACCGGCACGGTGGAGGCGATCCCGCTGATCGCCAGCTCGATCATGAGCAAGAAGATCGCGGAGGGTACCGGGGCGCTGGTGCTGGACGTCAAGGTCGGCTCGGGCGCGTTCATGAAGTCGGAGGCGGATGCCCGGGAACTGGCCCGGACCATGGTGGAGCTGGGCGGCGCGCACGGGGTGCGCACGGTCGCCCTGTTGACCGACATGTCGACGCCGCTGGGGCTGGCCGTGGGCAACGCGGTCGAGGTGGCCGAGTCGGTCGAGGTACTCGCCGGTGGCGGGCCGGCCGACGTGGTGGAGCTGACCGTCGAGTTGGCCCGGGAGATGCTGGTGGCGGCCGGGCTGCCGGACGCCGACCCGGAGCGGGCGCTGCGGGACGGCCGGGCCATGGACGTCTGGCGGGCGATGATCCGGGCCCAGGGCGGGGATCCGGACGCCCCGCTGCCGGTCGCCCCGGAGGTGGAGGTCGTCCGGGCGGACCGGGACGGCCACGTCGCCGCCGTCGACGCGTACGGGATCGGGATCGCGGCGTGGCGACTCGGCGCGGGACGGGCCCGCAAGGAGGACCCGGTCAGCGCCGGGGCCGGGGTGCTGCTGCACCGCAGGCCGGGAGATCCGGTACGCGCCGGTGAGCCGCTCTACGAGCTGCGGGCCGACGACCCGGGGCGGATCCCGGCGGCGCGCGCCGTCGCCGCCGAGGCGGTGTCGATCTCGGCCGAACCGCCGACCCTGCCGGCCCTGGTCATCGACCGGATCGGCTAGCCGTCCGCCGGGGCGCCACCACCGACGATCAGCTCCACTGACCGGGCCGGGTCCGGGCGCGACGCGGGCTCGTCCCGGTCAGCTTCCGCCGGTGCGGCTGCCACGCCGGGCGCCCATGGTGTACGGCCTGCCGACCGGCTATCCTCCGTCGCCGGGGGGTAGCACCGGGTGCGCGGTCGGCTCGACGACGGGCCACACCGCACGCGGTGCCGTGGGTGCCGTGCGCGCCCGAGGCGACTCCGACGTGACGGGAAACAGGCTGTGACCGTATCCGCTCCCGACCCCCAGGCGGTCCGGGCCGCCAACGTGACCGAGTTGCGGCGGTTGGGGCTGCCCGTGCCACCGGAGCAGTTTCCGTTGGTCTGGGAGCCGGGCGACGCGGTCGAGCTGCGACCCACCGCCGAGATCGAGGCCCGGACGGCGGTACTGCACCTGGTGCTGGCGCGCTGCTTCGGCATGCCGCCGGAGGCGGGGATGAGCTGGCTGCTCGGCTCGCACCTGGTGGAGGCGGTGACGCCGCCGGAGTGGCAGTTCGTGATGGGCAGCCGGGGCGACCACCGCTCCTTCGTACTGCACCACGACGCGGTCTTCGCGCTGGCCTGGGTACTCGGACTGAGCCGGCACCTGGACCCGACGGAGCCGAGCGACGAGCGGTTGATGGAGCGGCTGCCCAACCTGGCGGCGGGGGAGACCTTCGGCCAGTGGCGCTCCCGCACCCTGGCGGCGCCCCGGGACGCGGCCGAGGTCGCCGTCGTACTCGACTTCTACTACTGCCTGGACTGGGGTTACCTGGAGGCCGAGCAGGCGGGGCTGCAACTGCCCGGGATGATCGACAGCAACGCGATCGGCCAGCGGCGGTGGGCGCTGGAGTGGGCGGTGGTCTTCCACGGCCCGTTCCACGACCCGCCCGCCGGCTGGGAGGAGGTCGACCTCTCCACCTGACCCGCCACCTGACCCGCCGGCTCCGCCCGCCGGGTCGGCGGTCAGCGGGGGTGGTGGGCGGCCACCTGGACCGCTACGGTCACCGCGCTCGGTTCGGGGAGTTCGTCGATCCGCCGGCCGAGCCGGTCGGGGTCGGCGTGCCAGGCGCTCGGGCCCATCCCGACCAGGGTGCGGATCCCGGTCCGGTCGAGCCGGAGGGTGGCCCGGTGCACGGCCGTCGCGCCGGGCGTGAAGTGCTCGGCCAGGCTGCCGGCGACCCGGGCCTCCTTGGCCGGGTCGACCCGGAGCAGGCCGAGCCGGTCGACCAGTTCGCCGAGGTGCTCGGCGGTCGGCGTGACCACCAGCAGCGCGCCGTCGCCCCGGAGCACCCGGCGGAACTCCGCCCCGTTGCGCGGGGCGAAGACGTTCAACAGCAGCCCCGCGGTGCCGTCGGCGAGCGGCAGCCCGCGCCAGGTGTCGCAGAGCGCCGCACCGGCCCGGGGGTGCGCCCGGGCGGCCCGGCGCAGCGCCGGCTTGGAGACGTCCAGGGCCAACCCAACGGCGGCGGGGAGCGCGTCGAGCACCGCGCCGAGGTGCCGGCCGGTGCCGGCGCCGGCATCCACCACAAGTTCCGGGTACGTCTGCGGCGCCGGCCCGGCGACCGCCCTGGCGAGGTCGGCGAGTGCGGTCGAGATCAGGTCGTAGTGGCCGGCGGCGAGGAACTCCTCACGGGCGGCCACCATCGCCGGGCTGTCCCCGGAGTGCGTGGCCCGGCCGGCGCTCAGGTTGACGTACCCCTGCCGGGCCAGGTCGAAGCTGTGCCCCACCGGGCAGCGCAGCGCGACCGCCGCGGCGGGCGGTACGGCGGCCAGCGGCCGGGCGCAGACCGGGCAGCGGAGCCGCCGCAGGACCTCGGGTGGCACCCCGTCACGATAGTGCGCGACCTGGCCGGGGCCGGCGGTGGTGCCGCCGCTGGTCGCGGTGGCCGGGCCACTAGGGTCGGGGCATGGCGGCAATCGGCTACGAAGAGATCGTCCGGGTACCCAAGGCGCTGCTGCACGACCACCTGGACGGCGGGCTGCGCCCGGCGACGGTGGTCGAACTCGCCGAGGCGGTGGGGCATCCGCTGCCCACCACCGACCCGGAGGAACTCGGCCGGTGGTTCGTGGAGGCGGCCGACTCGGGCTCGCTGGAGCGCTACCTGCAGACCTTCGCGCACACCGTGGCGGTGATGCAGACGGCCGAGGGGCTGCGCCGGGTGGCCGCCGAGTGTGCCCTGGACCTGGCCGCCGACGGGGTGGTCTACGCGGAGGTACGGTTCGCGCCGGAGCAGCACCTGGAGCGGGGGCTCGACCTCGACGGCGTGGTGGAGGCGGTGCTGGCCGGCTTCGCCGAGGGTGCCGCCGAGGCGGCGGCGCACGGGCACCCGATCCGGATCGGCACGCTGCTGACCGCGATGCGGCACGCCGCCCGCTCGCAGGAGATCGCCGAGCTGGCCGTCCGGCACCGGGACACCGGTGTGGTCGGCTTCGACATCGCCGGTGCGGAGGCGGGCTTCCCGCCCACCCGGCACCTGGACGCCTTCGAATACCTGCAACGGGAGAACTTCCACTTCACCATCCACGCCGGTGAGGCGTTCGGGCTGCCCTCGATCTGGCAGGCGATCCAGTGGTGCGGCGCCGACCGGCTGGGGCACGGGGTACGGATCGTCGACGACATCACCCCCGGGGACCACCGGCCGGTGCTGGGCCGGCTCGCCGCGTACGTGCGGGACAAGCGGATCCCGCTGGAACTCTGCCCGTCGTCCAACGTGCAGACCGGTGCCGCCCCGTCGATCGCGGAGCACCCGATCGGGCTCCTGCGCGATCTGCGGTTCCGGGTCACCGTCAACACCGACAACCGGCTGATGAGCGGTACCTCGATGTCCCGGGAGATGGCGCTGCTGGTCGAGGCGTTCGACTACGGCTACCCGGAGTTGCAGTGGTTCACCATCAACGCGATGAAGAGCGCCTTCATCCCGTTCGACGAGCGGCTCGCCATCATCAACGAGGTGATCAAGCCGGCGTACGCCAAGCTGTCGTCCTGACGGGTGGGCCGATCCGGCCAGGTGCGGATCGGCCACCGAGTCGGGGCGTTGTCGCACGATTTCCGGTCTGCTATCTCTTTTGGTCGGGAAAACTGCCGGGGCGGTCAGCCGGGCTGCCCAGGCGGCCATTCGGTGGTCCGCACGGAGCGCGTAATCCGGCACTTCGACCTTGCCGTGCCGGACCGGTCGGGCAATGGTTCTCTGCGCCTGCGAGCGCCGGCCTTCCGGTGACACCGGAGCCGAACGCAGCCACCGTACGCGAGGGCGTAGGGTTTCCCCGTGCCGGTAACGTTCGATACGTTGCGGTGCGGGTTCCGGGTCCGGGCCGAGCGGTGACCAGCCGGTTCTGGACGGTTGACGGCAGTAGAGCATGGACAGGATGCGTGACTACCCTGGGTGACACCAGAAAGACAGACTGCTGTCAAATCGCGGGGACATCCGGATGCGCTTCCAGTCGGTGACAACCTGGGCTTTCTTCTTGAGTTGCGGCGTGATGGAATCTCGGAGGTCCGACCCGCCCGGGTCGGTCGATCAGCGGTGCCCTGGGCCTTTGGCCGGGTACTGGATGGAAAGGCGGTGACGTGAGCAAGCGGCCGAAGACAGCAAGCCCGATCCTGTCGCGTCTCCGCTGGCCGGTCGCCGGCCGGCTGCGCGACATGCCGATCTGGTCGAAGCTGGGTCTGATCATGATCGCGCCGACCATCGCGGTCGTCGTGGTCGGTACGACCAGCATCGTCGACCACATGGAGACGTTGGACGACGCGAACCGGGCGCACACCCTGGCCACGCTCGCCCAGACCTCCGGCGAACTGGTGCACGACCTGCAGGACGAGCGGGCCGGCGCCGTACTGCTGCTCGGCGCGCAGAACGACACCACCCGGAAGACGGCCCGCGACGCCTACAACAAGGTGCATCCCGAGGTCGACAAGGCCAAGGGCCCCTACTCGGAGCGCCGGGCGCAGCTCGACGAGCTGCCGGGCAACTTCGACGCGCTGCTGGCCCAGATCGACCAGGGCCTGGCCGACCTGCCGGGGATCCGCAGCCAGGTCATCAACTCCAAGCTCAAGCTGACCGACGCGGCACAGTCGTACGAGGGTCTGATCAACGACCTGCTCAACATCCGGGACCTGGCCTCGCAGCTCGCCGGCAACGCCTCGCTGAGCGACCGGATGCGGGCCGCCGCCGCCAACGCCCGCGGCAAGGAGTTCCTGTCGATGCGGCGGGTCGTGGTGCACCGCGCCCTGATCGACGGTGAGCTGACCGCCGCGTTGCAGACCGACTACATCGCCACCGAGACCGGTCAGCAGCAGGCGTTGCAGACCTTCAAGGCGATCGCGACCGGCTCCGAGTCCGCCTTCTACGACGAGACGGTGACCGGCGCCGACGTGCGCGAGGTCGACAGCTACGGCGGCTGGATCCGGGGCCGGACGGACGCGAGCATGTCCGCCGCGCCGTTCGACGCCGACGACTGGGACTCGGCGATGGTCGGCAACGCCCAGCTGATCCGTACGGTCGAGGGCCGGCTCGACTCCGACGTGCTCGCCGAGGCGAGCGCGCTCCGCGACGACGTGCAGCGCCAGGTCTTCCTGGAGACCGGCCTGCTGCTCAGCATGCTGCTGCTGGCCGTGCTCTTCGCCTACCTGGTCGCCCGCTCGATGGCCCGCTCGCTGCGCGAACTGCGGCACGGCGCGCTCTCCATCGCCCAGTACGGCCTGCCGCACGCGGTGTCCCGACTGCGCGACCCGCAGATGACCGCGCAGATGTCACCGGTACAGGTGGCCAACCAGATCGCCGAGCCACTACCGGTACGCAGCAAGGACGAGTTCGGCCAGGTGACCGAGGCGTTCAACGCCGTCCACCTGGAGGCCGTCCGGACCGCAGCCGAGCAGGCCGCACTGCGGGCCTCGGTCGCGACGATGTTCGTCAACCTCGCCCGCCGTTCGCAGATCCTGGTCGACCGGCTCATCGGTCACCTGGACCGGCTGGAGCGCGGCGAGGAGGACCCGGACCGGCTGGCCGAGCTCTTCCAGCTCGACCACCTGGCCACCCGGATGCGCCGCAACGACGAGAACCTGCTGGTGCTCGCGGGCGCCGACTCGACCCGGGTGCAGCGTGAGCCGGCGGCACTGATCGACGTGCTCCGGGCCGCGCAGTCCGAGGTCGAGCACTACACCCGGATCGAGTTCGGCATGGTCGACCGGGACATCGAGGTCCAGGCCGCCGCCGTCAACGACCTGGTGCACCTGGTCGCCGAGCTCTTCGACAACGCCACGGCCTTCTCCCCGCCGGACTCGCAGGTGATGGTCGAGGCCCGCCGGGTCGGTGACCGGGCGACGCTCTTCGTCGAGGACCGGGGCATCGGCATCACCGCCGAGCAGCTACAGGACCTCAACGAGCGGCTCGCCACGCCGCCCGCCGTCGACGTGACCGTCTCCCGGATGATGGGTCTGGTCGTGGTCGCCCGGCTGGCGTCCCGGCACGGCGTCAAGGTCGAGCTGCGGCCCGGCCACGACCGGGGCACCGTCGCCGACGTCACGCTGCCCACCACGATGCTGATTCCCCGGGCGCTCTCCGGCCGGACGCAGCACCCGGGCGGCTTCCCGGGTACGCCGGAACCCTCCGCCCGCCCCGCGCTCGGCGCACCGCTCGCCCTGGAGAGCGGACCGGCCGCCCCGCCGGTGCCGGCCTTCGGCGGCGACCGTGGCCCCGGCTTCGGTGGCGACCGTGGCCCGGGCTTCGGTGGCGACCGTGGTCCAGGCTTCGGCGGCGACCGTGCTCCGGGCTTCGACCGCGACCGCGACGGCGCTCCGCACGGCCGACCCTACGAGCCGGCGATGAACGGCGGCGGGCAGGGCGGCGCCCCGAGCCAGCCCCGGGAGATGCCGGCCTGGTCCGACCTGACCGGCGCCCGGGCGGGACGCAACGGAAACGACCCCTTCACGCCCCGGATCCCCAACGGACACGACATCGAGCCGCTACCGCAGCGGCGGGCCACCGAGCAGGATCCGGCCGGCCTCGCGTCGGAGACGACGATGTCCGGGTTCATCCCCCGGCAGCGCCCGGCCACGCCGGATCCGCAGCCGAACGGACTGACCGCGCCACCGCCGGTCTCCGCACCGCCGGTCCCGCCGGTTTCGGCTCCGCCGGCCGGGCAACCGCCGGTCTCCGCGCCACCGTTCGGTCTGAACCCGTCGCCGGCCGTGCCGCCGCCAGCGCCGATCCCGGTGCCGCCGCCGGCCGCGCAGCCGCCGGTTCCGGGCGGCAACGCACCTCCGGCCTGGCCGCCGGTGAACACGCCGGACCGGGAGGCCAGCGCGCCGCCCGTCCCGGAGCGCCTGGCCGCGGCCCTGGACATGACCGCCGAGCTGCCCAGGATGGCTCGGCCCCCGGCGGCGGACGCCACGGCCAACGCGGAGGCGCGGCCGAAGTTCGCCGACGAGACCATGGAACTGCCGATCTTCCGCGAGTTGGAGTCGGCCTGGTTCCGCACCCGCCGGAAGCCGGAAGAGACCGGTGGGCAGCCGCAGGGAGCCGGTCCGGCCTCCCAGGCGACCGGCCAGGCCGTCGCGGTGGACACCGCCGTTCCCGACGCGGCCCAGGCCGGATCCGTACCGACGACAGGCAACGCGGCAACGGTGCACAGCCCGAGCTCCGGTGGCCAGCAGCCGGGGAGCGGGCCGGGCACCAACGGCACCGGTCGGCCAGGCGAGGGCGGCGGCTGGCGTACGGCTGCCGACGACGGTTGGCGGGCAGCCATGGCGGCTACGGCAGCTGCCACGACGTCGGGTGGCCAGACCACCCAGACCGGACTGCCCAAGCGGGTACCGATGGCACAGTTGGTGCCCGGAGCGGTGGAGAAGCCGACCACCTCGGTGCAGCGTCGTACGCCGGAGGCGGTTCGCGGGCTCTTGTCCGCGTACCACCGTGGGGTGCAGCGTGGCCGCACGCACCCGACGGACGACCAGTCGACCAACCCGGAGGCGACTCCGGCTGGGCAGCGATCCCCGCAGGCCGGGGTGGGCCCCGCGACCGCAAGCGGCCAGAAGGAGCATGAAGGATGACATCTACGCAGGATCTCGGTTGGCTCTTGGCCAACTTCGCCGATCGTGTGCCCGGCGTCGCCCACGCGATCGCCGTCTCCGCGGACGGCCTGCTCCTGGCGTCGTCACGGGACCTCCCGCGTGACCGGGCGGATCAGCTCGCCGCGATCGCATCCGGCCTGGTCAGCCTCACCCAGGGGGCGGCGCGCTGCTTCGAGGGTGGGGCGGTGCTGCAGACAGTGGTCGAGATGGACAATGGTTTCCTGTTCCTGATGTCCATCTCGGACGGCTCGTCGTTCGCGGTCCTCGCCGCCCGCAGCTGTGACGTCGGGCAGGTGGGATATGAGATGGCACTGCTCGTCGACCGGGTGGGTGACGCGTTGACGCCGCCGCCCCGGGCCGCTGCGGGGATGTTGAGCTAGGTGGTACCCGGCCGGTGTGGTTCGCCGGCCGGTGCGACGACAATGGAACAATGACGAACTCCAGGCTTTGAGTCTCGGGTACGACGAGAAGGGGGTGAACGGCGATGATGGCTGAACGCGACGAGCCGACGGGCGCGCTGGTGAGGCCATATGCCGTTACCCGTGGTCGTACTAGGCCGAGACTGGACATCGCCCTGGAGGCGCTCGTCGAGACGACGGTGCGCGGTCGGTCCGCCGGTAACGGCAATGGCGGCCAGGGCCGGGAGCATCAATACATCGCCGCGCTGTGTGATGGTCGGCTGCAGTCGCTCGCGGAGATCGCGGCGCGGATGCAGTTACCGCTCGGAGTGGCTCGGGTCCTGATCGCCGACATGGCCGCCGATGGCCTGGTGGCGGTGCACGAACCGACAATTCTGGACGACTCAAACGACGCGGTGGGCACTGAACTGCTGGAGAGGGTGCTGAGTGGACTTCGCAGGCTCTGACATGTCGCACCGCCCAACGGCCGGGCGCGTGACATCGGCGAAGATCGTCATCGCCGGTGGCTTTGGCGTCGGCAAGACAACACTGGTCGGTTCGGTCTCGGAAATCACGCCGCTGACCACCGAGGCGATCATGACGTCGGCTGGGGTGGGTGTCGACGACACCCGCCAGGTGCCAGGCAAGACGACCACCACGGTCGCGATGGACTTCGGTCGGATCTCGATCGACCGGGATCTCATCCTGTACCTGTTCGGCACGCCGGGCCAGACGCGGTTCTGGTTCATGTGGGACGAACTGGTGCGGGGCGCGATCGGTGCGGTCGTCCTGGTGGACACCCGCCGGCTGGCCGACTGCTTCGCGGCCATCGACTTCTTCGAGCACCGGCGGCTGCCGTACCTCGTGGCGATCAACTGCTTCGACGGGATGCAGTACCACGACCCGCAGGACGTGCGGGACGCGCTGGCGATCTCGAACGAGGTTCCGGTCGTCGCGTGTGACGCCCGGAACCGGGAGTCGACCAAGCACGTGCTGATCTCGCTGGTCGAGTACGTGCTCACCATGCGGCGCTCGCGCGCCGTCGCCCCGGCCTGACCGGCGAGCACACGTCGCCCGTCGGGAGCGGCCCGGCCCTGGGCCGGTACGCCCGACGCGGTTGCCCGGCCCGTGCCGGGTAGGCGGCTGCCCGCGTCCGCCCGTTGGCGACGGCGTCGACCGCGACCCGGGTGGAGGGGTCTCTGAGCCGGTGTGGCGAGGCGGAGCGGAGGGGCCGGGCTTCGGCGCCGGTGGCCCCGCCCGGCGACCCCGTCGACCGGCATCCGGATCGCCCGGTCGACCGGCATCCGGATCGGACGGTGCCCGGACCGGTCGACCTCTGGAGGCGGCCCGGTCGGCTGTGAAGCGGTTCGCCGGACTTGCTCCACACCTGGCGGGCCGGCCCGGTCGACTATGGAGGCGGCCCGGTCGCATCGGGAGCGTCACCGTCGCCTCGGATGGTGATGGCGGAAGTGATCCCGCGCCGTGCCGGCAGCGCCCCCGTCAGAGCCAGAGCGGCGACCGGGGGTCCCGCGTCGCCCTGGAAAGCCACTCTGGAGAGCCGTCTCGGCGACGGTAGGCCGCGAGGGCGGCGGAGCGCCGTGACGGGACGTCAGGAGACCCGGCTCCAGGAGCCGGAGACCACGGTGAAGACGCCGAGCGAGTCCGGCTCCATCCCGCCGTGCCGGATCGGGGCGAACGCGTACGCCCCGGCGATCCCCTCGGTGATCTGGTTACCCAGGTAGGCACGGAGCCAACCCCGGTCGACGCTCTTGCCGAGCCGGGCGGCGTTGACGATCAGTCGCAGCGCGTCCGCCCCGTACGGGGCGAAGCCGCTGAACGAGCCGTACAGGTGGATGTAGCGGTAGACGAAGTCCCGCCGGTCCAGCCCGGCGGTGGAGGTGTTCGTCAGCGACGAGCTGTTCAGCGAGGCGGGGTGCACGACGTACGCGCCCTCGACCGCCGGGGCGTTCGTCTCCGAGAGGGTGTCCTCGGCCACCGCACCGGCGTCGAAGAAGATCCGGCCCTCGTAGCCGGTCTGCCGCAGCGCCCGGGCCGCCGTACCGGAGAACGGCGCGGTGCCCCAGATGACCACCGCGTCGGGATCGGGATCGGTCACCTTCCGGGCCGCCGGTCGGTAGTCGGCGTTCTCGGCCCGGGGCAGCCGGGTCACCTTGACGAGGTCGACGTCGACCGCCTTCAGAGCCGCTGTGAGGGCCCGTACGCCCGAATCGCCGTGCGCGCCAGGCGTCGCCAGCAGACCGACCCGTTCGAAGCCCTGCGAGCGAATCAGCGGGGCCAGCGCCCTCGCCACGTCGCGGGCGTCCGGGGTGAGTTTGAAGATGTACGTCCGCTGCGCCAGCGGCACGGTGAGGTTGTCGGCCGCGGCGAAGGAGATGAACGGCACCTGCTGCTGCTGCGCGATCGGGATGATCGCCAGGGAGGTCTCGGCGAGGCAGCCGCCGATCAGCGCGTGCACGTTCTCCCGGGTGGCCAGTTCGGTGGCGTGCTGGGCGGCGAGCCGTGGTTCGCTGGCGTTGTCCCGGACCACCAACCGGACGGTGCGGCGCAGGTTGCCGACGGGTACGCCCTGCTCGTTGAGCTTGTCGACGGTGATCTTCAGCGCCCGTTCCTGGAGTACGCCCAGTGCCTGGCCGGGGCCGGTGAGTTCGAGGCTGGCGCCGATGACGAGTTCGCGGGCGTCCGGTCCGGGCGGCCCGACCGGATCCTGGTCGTCACGGCCGCAGGCGGCGAGCAGGGTGGTGGCGACTGCCGCCAGGAGGCCCCGCCGGCTCAGCGTCCACGCCTCGACTGCCGGTCCGGCCATCGTCGCCCTCCATCCGCTGGTCGCAGGTGTCGCCTACGGTCCCGGGGTATGGTCGCGGCACCTCCCACGGGTCGTCAACTCCGCACACTGTGGGAAGAAACACCAGGTCGACGTAGGTTGAAAGCTGATTGACCAGTCAGCCGACGGGTCCTGACCGGACGGTCCGGGCGGCACTGTCGACCGGCCGGGCCCGGCAGAGCGGAGCGTGGCCGAGCGGGCACGCAGTGCCCTGCGCGGACGCGGAAAACCCACACCGGCCGAGTCGTCGACGTGCCGGTGTGGGTTTGCGGTGGAGCGGTTCGTCCGGCTCGGTCAGGAGCGGTAACCGGCGGAGCGGTATTCGTAGTCGAGGTTGTCAGCCCGCTCGTCGGGGTCGCGGCTGAAGTCCCAGCCTCCGGCGGCCTCCCGGCCCGGCCGGCCACCCACGGCGTAGCCGCCGATCTCCTGGCCGCGCCGCCAGCCCCGGAAGTAGCCGGTGGTGTGCTCGGCGATCCGGGCCGCGTCACGGACGATCCGCAGCGGGCGCTCGTCCCGCAGCGGCGAACCGGGCACCAGGTTGGCCTGCGGCACCCGCTTGGGCAGGCCGGCATTGGTCGAGGCGCCGACCGAGGGCCGGGACGCCTGCTCGGCGGCCCGCCAACCACTGTCGGCGGTCGACGACCACTCCACCTCGCTCTCCTCGGGGTGACCGGTGAACCAGGCGGACCTGGCCGCCGCGAAGATCAGCAGGTCGCCGTCACCCTCGTCGGAGACCGGGGGCGTGCTCGGCTCGGTAGTGCGGCGGGGCAGGGCCGATCCGGCGCGGGCCGCCGGCTCCTCCCGGTCCACCAGGCGCAGCGGCGGGTTGTCGGCGGGCAGACCGTTGTGCAGGGGCCGGTCGGCCAGCGGCGACGGCTCGACGAGGCGCAGCGTCGGCGGCTCGGGGGGCAGGTCGTCCGCCTGCCACGGCGGGGTCACCCGCCCGTCGGCGGGCGCCGCGCTGACCGGGGCGTCCCGCTCGCCGGACTGCCCGCCCGGGTAGCCGGGGTATCCCGACCCGGCCGCCCGGTCGTCCTGCTCGTCGCCCGAGTTGACCAGCGGCCAGTTGGCCCGGGAACCGGGCGGTGCCGTCGGCTCGGGCCGGGCCGCCGGCACCGACACGGTCAGGCCGGCGGCGGAGATGGTGCCCGGACGCGTCGAGCTGTCCCCGTTGGTCTTCGGCCGGGGCGTGATCGGCGTCGGCCGCCGCTCGTTGCGGGCGCTGTTGATGGCGGCGGTGGTCAGGGTGGCCCGGAAGGGTTCGCCGGCCTCGGCGGGCGGGATCGACCCGCGCTGCGTCGGTGGGATCGGCGTCATCCCGGGCGGCGGAGGCGGCGGCGCGGAGACCGGCCGGTTCGCCATCGTGTCCGCCTGGTAGGCCGGCGGCGCGGAGGAGGGCGCCGCCGAGCGCGGCTCCCGGGGCGGTCCGGAGACCGGCACGACCGGCATCGAGAGCGTGGCGGCCGGCGACAGCGGCGGCGCGGAGGAGGGGGTGACCGGTGGCGGCGCCATCGGTGGCGGTGCGACCGGTGCCGGGGCGACCGGCGGCGGCCCCATCGGCTGCGGGCTGGCCGGCCCGGTGCCGGCCGCCGCCGGCTGGTGCCGGTTGCGCCGACCCGAGCTGGGCACCGGCTCCCGCACCGGCAGCCCGGTGCCGGCCGGCGCCGGGGCGTCACCGACGCTGCGCCGCCCGGCCCGCCGGCTCGGAGCCGGCGTGCTGACGACCCGGGCGGTCAGGGTGGCGACCAGCGCGTCGCAGCCGGCGTCGCAGGCGCGTACGGCTGCCACGGCCTGTCGTACGGTCTCCGCCGCCGCCGAGGTGAGGGCCTTGTTGGCGGCGCCCCGTCGAGGGGTCTCCGCGATGGCGACCCGGAGCGCGGTGACCGCGTCGGTGATGACGTCGGCCTCGGCCACACCGTCGGCGGCGAGGTGGGCGGCGATGGCGTCGGTGGCGACCGAGGTGTCCCGGCCACGTGCGGCGGTGCCGCCGAGCATGCCCGGCTCGGGCAGCGCGTCGAGTACGGCCAGCGAGACCGGCTCGGCCGGGTCCGGGTACGCCCGCAGCGCGGCCGGGTAGAGCTCGCGCAGCACCTCGCGCAGGGCCACGGCGGCGGCGTGCCGGCCGTTGGCGAGCGCGGCGTGCGCGGCGAGTACCGGCTTGAAGCTGACGAGTTCGCGCGGCGGCGGCAGGGTGGCCGCGGAGAGCGCACCGGCCTGCAACGCCCGGGCCAGCCCGACGGCGCGCCGCTCGGCCGGGGCGGATTCCCGCTCCTCGGCCGACTCGTCGTCGGCGAAGCGTTCGGCGAAGTCGTCGACGGCGTCGTCGTCGGCGATGACCAGTGGACGCCCGGCCGCGCTCAGCAGCGAGGTGACCAGGTGGTCGTCGCTGTCCGCCGCGACGGCCACGCCACTCGGCCCGCTGCCCCGTTCGACGAGCACCGCGCCGAGCTGGGCGTAGCCAGCCGGGTCATCGGTGATCTCGCAGACGTGGAGCAGTCTGCCTGCGTCGTCGACCACTGCGGAGGTCAGCGTCGCGCCGGCCGGAGCCGGCCGACCCGTCGCGTCCGCAGAGGCCAGACCGCAGTACACCCGCACGAGCGCCACGGCGTCGTCCTCCTCCCGAGACACAAGTGGTGTGCCAAAGACTGATGCTCCCTGGTGAGGGGTCAGTCGCGCCAGTCCACGGCGGCAGAGATCTTGCCGATAATCGTGCGCCACCCGAGACTTGCGGTTTGTGCCCCGATTTTCTTGAGTCGCCGCCGACCCCGGAATCCGCCGAGGCCGCCGGCCACGGTGGCCCGGAGCGCCTCGTCGAGGTCGTCCAGGCTGGAGCCGGGTGACAGCATATCCAGTACGGCCGGCAGCCGGAGCGCGTAGGCCAGGTCGCGGGCCACCTCACCTGCCTCGATGAGCAGCGTCGAGTCCCAGACGTCGTGCCCGCCGCGGAGGTTCTCCACCACGAGGTCGAGCTCGTAGGAGTCCTCGTCCAGCGGGGCGACGTCGGCCGGCGTGATCCGCTCGACGAGCTGGTCCCAGGTGTCCAGGTCGGCCAGATCGTGCGGCGCGCCGGACCGGACGAATGTGACGAGAGCCTCAGGGCTCTTGAAGAGCAGCAGCTTCCCCCGGTACGTGAGGAAGGCCGGCACCTCCTCGCCCTCGTCCTCCTCCTCGGCCTCCGTCTCGGCCGCCTCGGCGTCGGGGTCGGCGGCCCCGGACTTGCCGTCCCGCTCCGCCTCCTCCTTCTCCGCCTCGGCGAACTGGTCGGCGACCTCCTCGTCCAGGATCACGACGGTCTCGTCGTCGTCCTCGTCCTCGTCGACCTCGGCCCGCCGGGACCGGCTGGCGAAGAGGTCGTCGTGCTCCCGGTCCTCGATGTCGGTCAGCGTCAGTTCGCTCGCCGGGCGGTACGCCCGCAGGGTGAAGCCGGAGCCCGAGGGGAGGGCGATCTCGACCGGGTCGATCCGGACCTCTTCCCACAGCGAACGGTCCGCCGTGCCGGACGTCGCCGGGGCGTCGCCGGTGCCGGCGGTGTCGTCGCTGCTTTCCGAGGAGCCGGCGTCGATCTGCCCGGGGTCGACAGCCCCGTCGCTTCCGACGGGCTCGTTTCCGGGCTCGTCGGTTTCGGGCCGGTGGGACGACTGGCGGGCCACGCTGACCTCCGTGTGCGCTCGATGTGGGCACCCGACCCGGCGAGGGTGCCGGCGGATCGGTGACTCTGCGCACACACCCTAGTAGGCCGGCGGCGGGCGTGGATGCCGGCACCCCGTTGGACTTCGCCGCATATATTAGTAGGCTTACTACCTATGAACGCCCAGGCGCTGCACGGCCATCTCGATGCGCTGCTGCTCGCGGTGCTCGAGCGGGGGGCGCTGCACGGCTACGCGATCATCGAGGCGCTCCGGGCCCGCAGCGGCGGCGTGCTCGATCTGCCAACCGGGACCATCTATCCGGCGCTGCGCCGGTTGGAGCGGGCCGGCTACGTCAGCAGCGCCTGGAGCACGGTCAACGGCCGCGAGCGCCGGACCTACGAGTTGACCGGTGCCGGGCAGCGTGCCCTGGCGGGTGAGCGGACGAGCTGGCAGGAGTTCAGTTCGACGGTGGGGCAGTTCCTCGGCGGAGCACCCACCCCCGGCGCACCCGCCTGAGGCGTCCGCGCCGGGCTCAGCCGCCGAGCGCCAGATAGTCCCGTTCCGCGCCGGTCTGGCGTAGCCACTGGTCGCGGTACCAGCCCGGTCGGTCGACGAGTTCGGCGTGGCTGCCCCGGTCGACGATCCGCCCCTGGTCGAGGACGACGACCTCGTCGTACCGGTCCACACCGGACAGTCGGTGCGTCACGAGTACCACGGTGCGGTCCGGGCCGGCGTACGCGGTCGCCGAGCCGAGCACCGCGTCGGCAGCCGTTGGGTCGAGACCCTCGGTCGGCTCGTCCAGCACCAGGACGCCGGCCGGGGCGGCGAGCAGGGCCCGGGCCAGCAGCAGCCGCTGACGTTGCCCGCCGGAGAGTTGACCGCCGTCCTCGCCCACCATCGTGTCCCAGCCGGCGGGCTGCTGGCGTACCCAGTCCAGCAGGCCCGCCGCCGAGGCCGCGCCGACCAGGTCCTCGTCGGTCCCGCCGGTCGGGTCGTCGCCGGTCCGGCCGAGCAGGAGGTTCTCCCGGACGGTGGCGTGGAAGACGTGTGCCTCGGCGAGGAGCCCGCCGACGATCCGGGGCAGCCGCTCGACGGGCAGGTCGGGCAGGTCGACGCCGTTCAGCAGTACCCGGCCGTGGTCCGGCCGGACCATCCCGGTCAGCACGGCGAGCAGGCTGCTCTTACCGGCACCGCTCGGACCGACGACGGCGATCCGGCTCCCCGCCGGAAGGTCGAGGCTCACCCCGTCGAGCGCGGGCGGGCCCGGGCGACGGTACCGCAGGCTCACCCCCTCGACCCGGCAGTGCCAGCGTCGGGCCACCCGCGCCGTCCCGGAGCCGTCACCGGACCCGACGCCCGGGGTCGCCGCCGACTCCGCCGGGGCGTCCACCAGCAGGTCGGCCACCCGGGTCAGGCCGGCGCGCAGCCGGGTCCAGTGCCGGGCCGCGCCGACCAGCGCCAGGGCCGCCTCGACGGCGGCGAGCGTGCCGACCGCGAGGACCCCGACGAGTACCCCGGAGACGCCCGCCCGCAACGCCACGGTCAGCACGGCGGCGCTGGTCGCACCGGCCACCAGTACCCCGAGGCCGTCGACGGCCCAGCCCAGCGCCGCCGTCCGGCGCTCCAGCCCGGCGAGTTCGCGGGCCCGGGCGTCCGCCCGGTCCAGCGCCGCTCCGGTCGCGCCGAACGCGGCCAGGTCGGCGGCGCCGGCGGTCAGGTCCACCGCGTCCCCGGCGAGCGCGCCGCGCAACGGCGCCACCCGGTCGGCGGTACGCCGGGTGAGCACCGCCGCCAGCGCCGGGAGCACGACTCCGGCCAGCAGCAGCCCGCCGGCCAGCGCCAGCCCGGCGAGCGGGGCGACGGCGGAGGCGCCGAGCACGGCGAGCAGGCCCACGAGGCTGGCCGCCGCCCCCGGGACCAGCACCCGGAGCAGCAGGTCCTGCACCGCCTCGACGTCCGAGACGAGCCGGCTGAGCAGGTCTGCGGAGCGCTGCGGGGCGGCGGTGCGCCGGGCCGCCAGCGCGGCGAAGACCCGGGCCCGAACCTCGGTGACGACCCGCAGCGCGGCGTCGTGCCCGGCCAGCCGCTCGGTGTAGCGGAGCACGCCCCGGCCGATCGCCAGGGCCCGTACCGCGACGATCGCCACGGTGAGGGTGTCCAGCGGCGGTCGGCCGGCGGCGCTGACCAGGAGCCAGGTCGCGGTCGCCAGCAGGGCCAGCCCGGCGAGTTCGGTACCGGCGGCGAGCAGGCCGGCGCCGAGCAGCCGACCGAGGTACGGGCGGGCCAGCCGCCAGACGGTCCGTTCGGGACGCAGTCTCACGCCACCACCTCCCGGGGCAGCGCCGCGACCGGCTCCTGCTCGGTCACCCGTCCGTCCTCGACCCGGAAAACCCGGTCCGCCTCGGCCAGCAGCGTCGGGCGGTGCGCCACCAGCAGGGCCGTACGGCCGGCGACCAGCCGTCGGGTGGCCGCGAGTACGGCCGCCTCGGAACCGGCGTCGAGCCGGGCGGTGGGCTCGTCGAGCAGCACGATCGGGGCGTCCCGGAGGAAGGCCCGGGCCAGCGCCACCCGCTGCCGCTGCCCGCTGGAGAGCCCGTGGCCGCGCTCGCCGAGCCGGGTGTCGAGACCGTCGGGGAGGTCGGCGACCACCTCGGTCAGGTCGGCGGCCCGGACCGCGTCCCGGACCGCCCCGATCGGCGCGTCCGGTGCGCCGAGCCGGATGTTGTCGGCCAGCGAGGTCCCGAACAGGTGAGCCCGCTGCGGTACCCAGGCCAGTTGCCGGCGCCACCCGGCCAGGTCCAGCGTCGCCAGGTCGGTACCGCCGACGGTGATCCGCCCGCTGCTGG
This sequence comes from Plantactinospora sp. BB1, assembly GCF_003030385.1. Classification (NCBI taxonomy): domain Bacteria; kingdom Bacillati; phylum Actinomycetota; class Actinomycetes; order Micromonosporales; family Micromonosporaceae; genus Plantactinospora; species Plantactinospora sp. BB1. The sequence goes on from NZ_CP028159.1 coordinate 2,241,175, forward strand.
GGGTGACGAATCCGAGCAGCAGGTTCAACAGGGTGCTCTTGCCGGCGCCGCTCGGCCCGACGACCGCGATCCGTTCGCCGGGCCGGATGGTGAGGGTGACCTCCCGCAGCGCGATGCCGCGCTGGTATTCCACGGTCACGGACTCGAACCTGATCTCGTCGTGCCCGCCGTGCCCGCCGTGTCCGCCGTGTCCGCTGTGCCCGCCGGGCGTGGGTGGGTATTCGCCGTCCCGGCCGCCCGGGTCGCCGGTGCGCACGACGGCCGGCGCGGCCGGAGCCCGGGCGGCGGTGCTGCCGGCGGGCGGCTCGGGGCCGAGCAGGGTCAGCGCCTCGTCCAGCGCGGTCAGTCCCTCCTGGCTGGCGTGGAACTGGCTGCCGGCGGCGCGCAGCGGCAGGAACGCCTCGGGGGCGAGCAGCAGCACCAGCAGCGCGGTCTGCAGGGCGAGCCCGCCGCCGAGCAGCCGCAGGCCGATCGGCACCGCGACCAGGGCGACCGAGAGGGTGGCGACCAGTTCGAGTACCAGCGCGGAGAGGAAGGCGATCCGCAGCGTCCGCATCGTCGCGCGGCGGTGCCGGTCGGCCATCCGGCGTACCACGGCCACCTGGGCGGGGGCCCGGCCGAACAGGTGCAGGGTGGGCAGCCCGCGCAGCATGTCCAGGAAGTGGCCGCCGAGCAGTGCCAGCCGGCGCCACTGGCGTTCGGTGGCGGCCTGGGCCTGCCAGCCGAGCAGCGCTCCGAAGATCGGGACCAGCGGCAGGGTCGCCGCGATCACCAGGGCGGAACTCCAGTCGGCGAGGAACAGCCGGGCCAGTACGGCCAGCGGCACCGTGATGCTCAGCACGAGCTGCGGCAGGTAGCCGGTGAAGTACGCGTCGAGCGCGTCCAGGCCGCGCCCGGCCAGGGTGGCGAGCTGACCGCCGCGCTGCCCGGAGAGCCAGGCCGGTCCGCGCCGGTCGACGGCGGCGAGCAGGTCGGCCCGGAGGGTGGCCTTGACCGTGGCGGCGGTCCGGGCCGCCAGGGTGCCCTGCGCCCAGAGCAGGGCCGCCCGGCCGGCCACACTGGCCAGGAAGCCGGCCAGCGCGGCCCGGTCGAGGTGCCCGCCGGCCGCCTCGGCCAGCACGATGGCGAGGGTGGTGGCCTGGGCGATGACGAGTCCGGCGGCGACGACGCCGAGCACACCGAGCAGTCCGAGCTGACGCCGTGCGCCGGGCACCCGGCGCAGCAGGCGGGGATCGAACGGCCGGCGACTCACCGCCGCACCGGAAGGCCGGCGATCAGCCGCACCGGAAGGCCGGCGATCGGCCGCACCGGGAGGCTGGCGATCAGCCGGGCCGGGTGGACCTGCACGTCGCCCGGCACCGGGGTACGGGGCGATGCCGGCGGCTTGGGCGATGCCGGGGTGGGTGCCGGGACCGGCGACGGTGGGAGCCGGGGCGCTGCCGGCGGCATCACCCCGTCCGTCCGGCGTGGCCGGCGACCGTCGAAGACCCATTTCCCACGCATCTTTTCGGGCAGCTTCCGTGACAGGGCCAGTTTACTACGAGGTGTAGTAGATGCCCGACGACTCAGTGCAGGAACAGCGACACCGGCAGGGTGACCAGGGCCGTCGCCAGCGCCAGCGCGGTCGCGCCGGGCAGCCGGCCCGGTCGGCGTACCTCCAGCAGGCGCTGCACCCGGGCGTCGAGTTCACCGTCGGCGACCCCGAGCGCACCGGCCGGGGTGACCCGGGCACCCGCGCTGGCGAACCGCAGCAGCGCGGCGGCGAGCGGGCCGTCGGCGTGCAGCCGCCGGGCCTTGTCGTCGGCCCGCATCTCCACCAGCAGGGCGACGGCGTCGTGTGCCGCGCGTACCCAGCCGACGCCGGGTAGTGCCCGGCAGAGCGCGGTGAAGGGAAGCAGCACCAGGTCGTGCCGCTCGTCGGCGTGCGCCCGCTCGTGGCTGAGTACGGCCGCGAGCTGCGCCCGGTCGAGCAGGCTCAGGGTGCCGGCGCTGACCACCACCTGCGGGCGTACCCCGGGCAGGCAGTACGCGGCCGCGCTCGGGTGGTCGAGCACCAGTGCGCCGGGGGCGGCCGGGTCGTCCCGGGCCACCAGGGTCAACAGGTCCCGGTGCCGGCGCTGGGCGCGCAGCGCGCCGAGCAGGCTCCGCGCCGTCGAGCCGAGCAGCACCGCCGCCACCCCCAGCCCGATGCCGACCAGGCCGAGATGGGTCACCCCCAGGCCGGGCGGCAGGTCGCCACCGCCGAAGAGGTCACCGGCGAGCGAGCGCAGTGCGGAGCCGGTGCCCTGGCCGTACGGGGCGAGCCCGAGCGAGATCGGCAGCCCGATCGCGGAGAGCCCCAGCGCCAGCCCGACGAACTGCCAGCAGACGATCGCGACCCGGGGACTGTGCCACGCCCACCCCGCGCCGAGCCGGCCGGAACGGGCCAGCACCTGGGCGGCGAGATAGCAGGCCAGCACGGCGAGCGCGAAGTGCGCGGCGTAGAGCATCGGCTCAGCCCTGCCGTTCCGCGGCCGGCGGCCGGTCGGACGCGGCCGGGAACTCGTCGGCCTCCTCGTCGAGCGCCGCGCGCAGCACCTCGGCCTCGGTCCCGGTCACCGAGCGGGCGAACCGGACCAGCGCGGCGTCCCGGCTGCCGGCCAGGTCCAGCGCATCGAGCATCAGCCGGGCGATGTGCGCCTCGCGGCTGGCGGCCGGCCGGTAGCGCCAGGCCCGCCCCTCCCGCTCCCGCTCGACCATGCCCTTGCCGGCGAGCCGGTCGAGCACCGTCATCACCGTGGTGTACGCCAGCTCACGGTCCCGCAACGCCTCGGCCACCTCGCGGACGGTCGCCCCGGCACCGGTACCCCGGTCCCAGAGCACGTCCATCACTGCACGTTCGAGATCACCGAGTCGCGTCACGCGGCAATTCTACTACCCGTTGTCGTATAGTCTCCGCCCCGGTGGCCGCCCTGTGACGCAGCTCCGGCCGCCGGCTCAGACGCCCTTCGGGTGCCAGACGGTCTTCGTCTCCAGCAGCGCGGTCATCCGGCCGATGCCGGGATCGGCGGTCCAGTCGACCGGCCCGGCCGCCGGCCGGAGCACCCGCTTGAGGTTTCCGGCCGCCGCCCGCTCCAGCTCGGCGGCGAGCCCCGGATCGTCCACCCCGGTCAGGTCGAGCGCGTTCACGTCCATGTGCCCGGCGAGCCACGGCGCGGTCTCGGCCGGGCGGCCGGTGAGCAGGTTCACCACCCCGCCGGGCAGGTCGGAGGTGGCCAGCACCTCGGAGAGGGTGATCGCCGGCAGCGGGCTCGCCTCGGCGACCAGTACCACCACCGTGTTGCCGGTGACGATCGCCGGAGCCACCACGCTGACCAGCCCGAGCAGCGCCGGCTCGGCCGGGGCGAGCACCCCGACCACTCCGGTCGGCTCCGGCGCGGAGATGTTGAAGTACGGCCCGGCGACCGGGTTGGCGTTGCCGTACACCTGGGTCAGCTTGTCGGCCCAGCCGGCGTACCAGACCCAGCGGTCGATCGCCTCGTCCACCTCGTCGGCCGGCACACCGAGACCGACGAACTGGTCCCGCCGGCCCTCCAGCATCTCGGCGACCCGGTAGAGGATCTGCCCCCGGTTGTACGCGGTCGCACCCGACCAGCCCTTGACCGCCGCCCGCGCCGCGAGTACGGCGTCCCGGACGTCCTTGCGGGAGGCGAGTGCCACGTTGGAGTTCTGCACCGGATACGACCGCCCCGACTCGCTGCGCGGGAACTTCCCGCCGATGAAGAGCTTGTACGTCTTGCGTACCGCCACCCGTTCAGACATCGAGGTACGCCTCCAGCCCCTGCCGGCCGCCCTCTCGGCCGTAGCCCGACTCCTTGTAGCCGCCGAACGGCGAGGTGGGGTCGAACTTGTTGAACGTGTTCGCCCAGACGACTCCGGCGCGCAGCCGGTCGGCCATCCAGAGGATCCGGGAACCCTTGTCGGTCCAGATCCCGGCCGAGAGCCCGTACGGCGTGTTGTTCGCCTTCTCCACCGCCTCGGCCGGGGTACGGAAGGTCAGCACCGAGAGCACCGGCCCGAAGATCTCCTCCCGGGCGATCCGGTGTGCCTGGCTGACCCCGGTGAAGATGGTCGGGGCGAACCAGAAGCCCCGGTCCGGCAGCTCGCACGGCGGGGACCAGCGCTCGGCCCCCTCACTCGACCCGATCTCGCTGAGCGTCCGGATCCGGTCGAGCTGGGCCGCCGAGTTGATCGCGCCGATGTCGGTGTTCTTGTCCAGCGGGTCGCCGACCCGCAGCCGGGCCATCCGGCGCTTGAGCGAGGCGAGCACCTCGTCGTACACCGATTCCTGGACCAGCAGCCGGGAGCCGGCGCAGCAGACGTGGCCCTGGTTGAAGAAGATGCCGTTGACGATGCCCTCGACGGCCTGGTCGACCGGGGCGTCGTCGAAGACGATGTTCGCCGCCTTGCCGCCCAGCTCCAGGGTGAGCTTCTTGCGGGTGCCGGCGACCGAGCGGGCGATCTGCCGGCCGACCTCGGTGGAGCCGGTGAAGGCGACCTTGTCGATCCCGTCGTGCTCGACCAGCGCCCGGCCGGTCTCGCCGGCCCCGGTGACGATGTTGACCACCCCGGGCGGCAGGTCGGCCTGCTGGCAGATCTCGGCGAAGAGCAGCGCGCTCAGCGGGGTGGTCTCGGCCGGCTTGAGCACCACCGTGTTGCCGGCGGCCAGCGCCGGGGCGATCTTCCAGGCGAGCATCAGCAGCGGGAAGTTCCACGGGATGACCTGACCGGCGACGCCGAGTGGGCGCGGGTCCGGGCCGAAGCCGGCGTGGCCGAGCTTGTCGGCCCAGCCGGCGTAGTAGAAGAAGTGCGCGGCGACCAGCGGGACGTCGACGTCCCGGGACTCCCGGATCGGCTTGCCGTTGTCCAGCGACTCCAGCACGGCCAGCTCGCGGCCCCGCTCCTGGATGATCCGGGCGATCCGGAACAGGTACTTGGCCCGGTCCCGGCCCGGCATCGGCCCCCAGACCTCCTCGTACGCCCGGCGGGCCGCCCGGACCGCCCGGTCCACGTCGCCGGGGCCGGCCTCGGCGACCTCGGCGAGCACCTCCTCGGAGGCCGGGTTGATCGACTTGATCGTGCCGCCGTCACCCGACTCGACGAACTCGCCGTCGACGAAGAGCCCGTACGACGGCTTCAGGTCCACGACGGCGCGCGACTCCGGCGCCGGGGCGTATTCGAACATCGTCAGTCCAGGGTGAAGTAGTCGGGGCCGGAGTAGACGCCGGTGGTCAACTTGGTGCGCTGCATCAGCAGGTCGTTGAGGAGGCTGGAGGCGCCGAACCGGAACTGGTCGGGGTGCAGCCAGTCCGGGCCGGCGGTCTCGTTCACCAGCACCAGGTATTTGATCGCGTCCTTGGTGGTCCGGATCCCGCCCGCCGGCTTGACCCCGACCTGCCGGCCGGTGGCGTCCCGGAAGTCCCGGACCGCCTCCAGCATCACCATGGTGACCGGCAGGGTCGCGGCCACCGGCACCTTGCCGGTCGAGGTCTTGATGAAGTCGGCGCCGGCCAGCATGGCCAGCCAGGAGGCCCGCCGGACGCTGTCGTAGGTGACCAGCTCGCCGGTCTCCAGGATGACCTTGAGGTGGGCGTCCCCGCAGGCCGCCTTCACCGCGACGATCTCGTCGTAGACCTCCTGGTAGCGGCCGGAGAGGAAGGCGCCCCGGTTGATCACCATGTCGATCTCGTCCGCCCCGGCGGCCACCGCCGCGCGGGTGTCCGCGAGCCGGACCTCCAGCGGCGCCTGCCCGGACGGGAAGGCCGTGGCCACGCTCGCCAGGTGCACCCGGCCCGCGTCGCCGGCCGGTCGGGCCGTCGGGCCCCAGAGCGCCTCGGCGGCCACCGGAACCATCGTCGGATAGACGCAGAGGGCGGCGACCGGCGGGCAGGACGGGTCGGCCGGGTCCGGGCGGAGCGCCTTGGCGGCGAGCGCGCGTACCTTGCCGGGGGTGTCGGCGCCCTCCAGCGTGGTCAGGTCGACCATCCGGATCGCCAGGTCGATCGCCCACGCCTTGGCGGTGGTCTTGATCGAGCGGGTGCCGAGCATCGCCGCCCGCTGTTCCGCGCCGACCTGGTCCACGCCGGGTAGGCCGTGCAGGAAGGCCCGTAGGGTCGCCTCGGAACGCCCCACCTCGGTCAGGTCGGAGCGCGCCGACGCCGCTGTCGCCGTCATGGCGGCAAGTCTACGCACCGGCCCGAGCATGTGATCTTGGCCATAGCCGCCGGTCGGGCGCCGACGCCACCGGCCCGGGGAGCGGGCGACCGGGACGAGGTCCCGCCCGAGGTTAGCGGTAGGTTGAGCGACCGTGGACGTACTCGTGGTTGACCACCCCGTAGCCCAGACGCGGCTGACCGTGATGCGCGACGCCCGGACCGACTCGGCGTCGTTCCGCGCCGCGCTGCAGGAACTCACCACCATGCTGGTGTACGAGGCCGCGCGCTCGCTGCCGGTCGAACAGTTCCCGATCGACACGCCGGTGGCACCCACCCAGGGCACCCGGCTGGCCAACCCGCCCCTGCTGGTACCCGTGCTCCGCGCCGGGCTCGGCATGGCCGACTCGGCGCTCGGCCTGCTGCCCGAGTCGTCGATGGGTTTCGTCGGGCTGGCCCGGGACGAGCACACCTACGAGCCGCGTGCCTACATGGAGTCGCTGCCGACCGACCTGACCGGCCGGCCGGTGCTGGTACTCGACCCGATGGTCGCCACCGGCGGTTCGCTGGAGCACTGCTGCCGGCTGCTGGCCGACCGAGGCTGCACCGACATCACCGTGCTCTGCGTGCTAGCCGCGCCGGCCGGCATCGAGCGGCTGGACCGCTCCGGGCTGCCGTTGCGACTGGTCACCGCCGCGATCGACGAGCGGCTCAACGACCAGATGTTCATCGTCCCGGGGCTCGGTGACGCCGGTGACCGGCAGTTCGGCGGCATGCCCCGGTTCTGATTCCAGCCCGACCGGTTCCGGATTCCGGGCCGAGCGTCCACCGGTCCGGCCGGGACACATGCGCGGCTGGCGCGGAACGGCTACCGTTCCGGGCCATGACAGGTGTTGGGCTGGCCGAGGAGTTGCTGCTGCTCGGCTACGACGATAAGTCCGGCAAGGCGACCGGCTCCCGGATCGGGCTCGACCTCGGCATGGCCGCCGCCGTGCTGGTCGACCTCGCGCTCGCCGGCCGGGTCGCCTTCTCCGACGGTTCGATCGTGGCCACCGACCCCACGCCGACCGGCGACCCGATCGCCGACGACGTGCTCGCCCGGATCGCGGCGGACACCCCGCACACACCGGCCTCCTGGGTGCAGCGGCTCCGGCACGGGCTGCGCGACCGGATCCTGAGCGACCTCTGCACCCGGGGCGTGATCAGCGACGTCGACGAGACCGAACTCGGCTACATCCACGTGCACCGGTACCCGGTGCTCGACCCGTCGGTCGAGGCCGAGATCCGGGGCCGGCTGACGGCCGCGCTGACCGGCGAGGCCGTACCCGACGAGCGGACCGCCGCGCTCGCCGCCGTGATGGCGGCGATCCGGGTGCAGCCGAGCCTCGGACTGACCGGACCGGCCGCCGAGGACGCCCGGAAGCGGCTGACCGAGATCGCCCGGAGTGCGGGCTTCACCGACGGGGGGAGCCTGGAGGAGTCCACCATCCGCCCCTCGGTGGCGCTGGTGATCGCCGCGCTCTCCCGGGCCATCGACGCCGCGCTGGGCAGCCGGAGCTGACCGCCGGCCGCCCCCGCCCGACACCTGGCCGGCGGGCGGCCGGCTACCAGATACCGAGGGCCGCGGCGGTCTCGGTGCGCAGGGCGCGGACCGAGGCTGCGGCCCGCTCCCGGGCCGCCGGCACGTCACCGTCGACCACCGGCTCCACCACCTCCAGGTACGCCTTCAGCTTCGGCTCGGTCCCGGACGGCCGGACCACCACCCGGGCCGAGTCGGTACGCAGGATCAGTACGTCCGCCGCCGGAGTCAGGTCCTCGACCGAGGTCACCGGCTCGTCGAGCAGGGTCTTCGGGGTCTTCCCCCGGATGTAGGCCATCGTCTTGCCGATCTCGCCCAGGTCGTCGACCCGGACCGAGAGCTGGTCGGTCAGGTGCACCCCGAACTCGCCGGCCAACTCGTCGAGCCGGTCGGTCACGGTCCGCCCCTGCGCCTTGAGCGTCGCCGCCAGTTCGGCGAAGGTGAGCGCGGCGCTGATCCCGTCCTTGTCCCGCACCTGGTCGGGGGCGACGCAGTAGCCGAGCGCCTCCTCGTAGCCGTAGGCCAGCTCGGCGTCGCCGGCCTCGGCCCGGACGATCCACTTGAACCCGGTCAGCGTCTCCCCGTACGGCACGCCACGCGCCGCGCACAACGTCCGGAGCAGGGAGGACGAGACGATCGTGGTGGCGTACAGGCCGGTGCGGCCCTGCCGGACCAGATGGTCGGCCAGCAGGATCCCCACCTCGTCGCCGTGCAGCATCCGCCAGCCGCGTACCGGGTCGGGGACCGCCACCGCGCACCGGTCGGCGTCCGGGTCGTTCGCCAGCGCGATGTCCGCGCCGATCTGCCGGGCGAGCGCGACCAGCTTGTCGGTCGCGCCCGGTTCCTCCGGGTTGGGGAATGAGACGGTGGGGAAGTTCGGATCCGGCTCGGCCTGCTCGGCGACGATCCCCGGCACGCCGAACCCGGCCCGGGCGAAGACCGAGGTCAGTACGGCGGCACCCACCCCGTGCAGCGGGGTGTACGCCACGGTCAGCCCGCGCGGCCCGTCCGGGTCGATCAGCCCGGCGGTGGCCCGGACGTACCCGGCGACCGTGTCGTCACCGAGCACCGTCCCGGGCCCGCCCAGCGGTACCGCCGCCAGCGGCCCGACCGCCCGGATCGCCGCCTCGATCTCGGCGTCCACCGGGGGCACGATCTGCGCCCCCGCGCCCCGGAGGCCGCCGGTCGAGGCGCCCAGATAGACCTTGTAGCCGTTGTCCTGCGGCGGGTTGTGGCTGGCGGTGACCATCACCCCGGCGACCGCACCGAGGGCCCGGACCGCGTACGCCAGCACCGGGGTGGGCAGCGGCCGGGGTAGCAGCAGGGCCGGCCGCCCCGCACCGGTGGCCACCCGGGCGGTCCGCTCGGCGAACTCCTTCGAGCCGTGCCGGGCGTCGTACCCGATCACCAGCGGGCCGGACGCGTCCCGGCTGGCGAGCCAGCCGACCAGCCCGGCCGCGGCCGCGGTGACCACGGCCAGGTTCATCCCGTTCGGGCCGGCGCGCAGCGGACCCCGCAGCCCGGCGGTGCCGAAGGTGAGCGGCCCGGCGAACCGGTCGGCCAGCTCGGCGGCGGTCGCCGGCAGCCGGTCGATTACCCCGCGCAGCTCGTCCCGGGTCGCCGGATCGGGGTCGTCGTCGAGCCACGCCTGCGCCCGTGCCCGCAGCCCGGTCAGCTCGTCGGGGGACCCGTCCGGGGAGATGCCGTCGGGCTGCTTCGGTTTCGCCACCATCGGACTGTGATAGCACGCCGGCCACCCCCGGACGCAGTCCGGCCCCGCCCCGGCGTGGTGTACGCCGGAGGCGGGGCCGGGTGGGAAGGCGTCAGCCGGCGCTGCCGAGCCGGAACGACTTGACCATCTCGTCGAAGATCGGCTTGCTCTCCTCGAACCGGGCATCGGGGGTGGTCAGGTAGAAGGAGTACACCTTGCCGCCCTGCACCAGTCCACGCCAGATGCCGTGCCGTTGCTCGTCGCCGTCACCGCAGGTGTATTCCAACTGCGCGGCGGGCTTGCCGCTCAGCTCCTCGTCGGTCAGCCCCACCTGCCGGTACGGCTTGGCGCAGCTCTTGCTCGACTTCAATCCGTTCGCGGCGATCTCCGCCCAGCGGCGTGAGCTGTCGCCCTTGAAGTCCTCGACCAGCACCCGGACCCGTCGTCCGCTGCCGTCCGGGTCGGTGTAGTCGATGTAGACGGCCTTCTTCGGGGCCGCCTTCTTCCAGTCCTTCGGTACGTTGAGCGAGACTCCGCGTTCGTCGTGCGGCTGGGTGGCGAAGGACGCCGGTACCGGGGCCTGGCTGGTCGGTCCGGCCTGCGGCGGCGGCGTGTCGGCCGGGTCGTCGCCGCCGATGGAGAGCGCGACGATGCTGACCAGCAGTACTGCGGCGACCCCGCCGGCCACGGCGAGCTGCATCTTCCGGGGCCAGCCCTGGACCGTCCGCACCACCGAGTCGCCGGCCTGCCGGGCGCCGGCCAGGCCGCGGCCCACGCCGCCACCCCTGGCGGTGTGCACCGTGCCGCCCCGGCCGCCGGTCCCGGGCATCGCGCCGGTCGGCGTGTGGAGCGGCCCGCTGCGCCGGCCGGCCGAGCCCGGCATCGCCCCGGTCGGGGTGTCCAGCGGGTTGGCGCCGGCCGCCGGGGGCCGGTTGGAGCTGGCGGTGTCGCGGGAACTCCGGGCGATCCGCTCGGTCAGGGACTCGCCCGGGGCGAGCATCGCCGAGCCGCCGATCTCGCCGTTGGTCGCCGGCCGGCCGGACCGGCCTGGCTGGGCTCCGGCCGGCGCCGGTGACTGGGGAGCGCCCGCCGGCTGCTGCCACGGCGAACGCTGGCTCGGCACCACCGCGTACGGGTCGGTGACCATGTGCCCGGCGGCATTGCTGGCCAGCGGGCCGGCCAGCAGTTCGCGGAGCATGGTGCGGGAGGCGGTCACGTCGAGCCGGCGGGCCGGATCCTTCTCCAGCAGTCCGAGCAGCACCCGGGTCAGCGCCCCGGACCGGACCGGCGGGGCCGGCGGGTCCTCCACCACCGCGTGCATGGTCTCGATCGGGTCGCCCTTGTCGAAGGGCGGCCGCCCCTCGACCGCCGTGTAGAGGGTGACGCCGAGCGAGAAGAGGTCGCTGGGCGGGCCGAAGTCCTGGCCCATGGCCCGTTCCGGCGAGATGAAGTGCGGCGAGCCGAGCACCATGCCCGGGGTGGTGAGCTGGACGTCGGTCGGCATCCGGGCCACCCCGAAGTCGGTGAGCACGCAGCGACCGTCGGAGCAGATCAGCACGTTGGCCGGCTTGACGTCGCGGTGTAGCACCCCGATCGCGTGCGCCACCTCAAGGGCGCCGAGCAGGGCGATGCCGATCTTGGCGACGGCGCGCGGCGCCAGCGGTCCGTCCTCGATCACCATGTCGGCGAGGCTGCGCGCGTCGAGCAGCTCCATCACGATCCACGGCCGCCCGCCCTCGGTGACCACGTCGTAGACCTGCACCACCGCCGGGTGTTGCAGGGCCGCCGCGGCCCGCGCCTCGCGGAGGGTGCGTTCGTACATCGCGTCGCGGTCGCTGGGGGCCAGCCCCGGCGGGAGTACGACCTCCTTCACCGCCACGTCGCGGCGCAGCAGGGTGTCGGCCGCGCGCCACACGGTGCCCATGCCGCCGTGGCCGACCGCCGCCCGCAACGAGTACCGACCGCCGATGGTGATGCCGGGTGCCGCACGTCCGTTGGTGGGATTGGCCGGTCCGCCACTCCACGTCGGGATCTGAGTCACAGAAAAGCCACCGAAGAGAATCGAGGGGGCACAGGACAGAACCCCCCTATATTGCGGGTTCCGACCGCAGAAGGGAAAGACAACCGCCGGAGTTCCCGAGAACTCGACCGTACGTGGTTGTCACCTCACCATGCGTTCGTGTTTGTCGACGGGGCGTACCGGCCCGCTCACCGGGGCGCCGACGTCGGGTCGAGCCCGCCCGGACGCCTCCGGTGCCCCCTGCGGCGCTGCCGATTCGGCCCAGCGGAGCCTGGTCAGCGGGTCGGGCCTACCATGCCGGTCATGAGTGAAGGTCGGTCGAGCGAGTCGGGTTTCCCGATCAAGGCGGTCTACGGCGCCGCCGACGTACCGGGGGATCTGGAGACCCGGCTCGGTGCGCCCGGTGAGTTCCCGTACGCCCGGGGCGTCTACCCGACGATGTACACCTCGCGGCCCTGGACCATGCGCCAGTACGCCGGCTTCGGCACCGCCACCGAGTCCAACGCGCGCTACCACCAGCTCCTCGCCGCCGGCACCATGGGCCTCTCGGTCGCCTTCGACCTGCCCACCCAGATGGGCTACGACTCCGACCACCCGATCGCGCACGGCGAGGTCGGCAAGGTCGGCGTGGCGATCGACTCGGTCGAGGACATGCGCACCCTCTTCGGCGGCATCCCGCTGGACAGGGTCTCCACCTCGATGACCATCAACGCCCCCGGCTCGGTGCTGCTGCTCCTCTACCGACTGGTGGCGGAGGAGTCCGGGGTGCCCGGCTCGGCGCTGAACGGCACGATCCAGAACGACATCCTGAAGGAGTACATCGCCCGGGGCACCTACATCTTCCCGCCCAAGCCGTCGCTGCGGCTGGTCGCCGACACCTTCGCCTACTGCCGCGAGGAGGTGCCGAGGTGGAACACCATCTCGATCTCCGGCTACCACATGGCGGAGGCCGGGGCGACCCCGGTGCAGGAGATCGCCTTCACCCTGGCCAACGGCCTGGAGTACGTCCGCGCGGCGCTCGCCGCCGGCTTGGCCGTGGACGACTTCGCACCCCGGCTGTCGTTCTTCTTCGTGGCCCGGACCACCCTGCTGGAGGAGGTGGCGAAGTTCCGGGCCGCCCGGCGGATCTGGGCCAACCTGATGCGGGACGAGTTCGGCGCGCGGAACCCGAAGTCGCTGATGCTGCGCTTCCACACCCAGACCGCCGGGGTGCAGCTCACCGCCCAGCAGCCGGAGGTGAACCTGGTCCGGGTCGCCGTGCAGGGCCTCGCGGCGGTGCTCGGCGGCACCCAGTCGCTGCACACCAACAGCTTCGACGAGGCGATCGCGCTGCCGACGGAGAAGGCGGCCCGGCTGGCGCTGCGTACCCAGCAGGTGCTGGCCTACGAGACCGACCTGACCGCCACCGTGGACCCGTTCGCCGGCTCGTACGTGGTGGAGTCGATGACCGACGAGATCGAGGCGGGGGTGCGGGAGCTGATGGCCCGGGTCGCCGAGTACGGCTCGGCGGTGGAGGCGATCGAGGCGGGCTTCCAGAAGCGCGAGATCGAGTCGTCGGCGTACCGGGTGGCGCAGGAGATCGAGTCCGGTGACCGGGTGGTGGTCGGGGTCAACCGGTTCACCGTCGACGAGGAGGAGCCGTACCAGCCGCTCCGGGTCGACCCGGCGATCGAGGCGGCCCAGCGGGAGCGGCTGGCCCGGCTGCGGGCCGACCGGGACGGCGGCGCCGTCGAGCGCGCCCTCGCCGACCTGCGCACGGCCGCCTCGGGTACCGGGAACGTGCTCTATCCGATGAAGGAGGCGCTGCGGGCCCGGGCCACCGTGGGTGAGGTTTGCGGCGTGCTGCGCGAGGTATGGGGGACGTACCGGCCCAGCGACCGGTTCTGACCGCGGCGGAGATCTCCGGGCGGCTCGTCCGCCCGCTGGGCAGGTGCCCCTTTCGGGTGGATCGGCGGCCTCTGGAGTGCCGGCGCGGTTTTTCGGGTATCGGGAGGTGGTCGGGCCCGGCCGGCAGATGACGGACAGCCAGTGCGCGGCCCGTTTGACACGGACTGTCACCCTGGAGGACCCCCGCCACCCCACCCGGTGGTGTTCCACCCTCGTCTGCCCGAGGACCGTCGGACAACTCGACAAATCGGGCAGGTGGCGTTGCTGCCGAGCTAGATCGTGACCGGTGAAACCGTCACGCGTTGTAGGAGGTGTGGCACAGATGGCGGGGTCTGATGGCGGGATAGGTAGCCCTCCGTACGTTGCCGAGCGCTTCTACCAGGGCTTTCGTGACGCTGTGCTGTCTGATCACTACCAGAACGAGGTTGCGCAGCGTCACCGTCGGCGGTCTAGGCTGTCCGAGTCCCATCCCATCCACAGTGATCGAGAATTCGACGTGACGAGTGCGTTGCAACTGCCGACCGGCAGCCAGCCGGCGTCGTCGGAATCCGAGACGCCGCCCGGGGCCGAGCCCCTGCCCTTCGGGCTCGACCGGACGCTCGACGTCCGGCTGCCCGACCTGATCGCGACCCGCCGGTTCCTGCACGCCCACCCGGAACTCTCCGGTCGGGAGTTCGACACCGCCGCCCTGATCGCCCGGGAACTGGCACTCGCCGGCCTGGAGCCGCGCCTGCTGCCGAAGGGCAACGGGGTGATCTGCGACATCGACGGGCGGGCGTCCGGACCCGTGGTCGCACTCCGGGCCGATCTTGACGCACTGCCACTGACGGACGTGAAGGACGTACCGTACCGGTCCACCGTGGAGGGGGCCTGCCACGCCTGCGGACACGACGTGCACACCACGGTCGTGCTCGGGGTGGGTCTGCTGCTCGCCCAACTCGCCCGGCGGGGTGAGCTGGACGGGCGGGTCCGGCTGATCTTCCAACCGGCCGAGGAGATCCTGCCCTGCGGCTCGCTGGAGGTCATCGAGGCCGGCGGGCTGACCGACGTGACCCAGATCTTCGCCCTGCACTGCGACCCCAACCTGCCGGTCGGGCAGGTCGGCCTCCGGGTCGGCCCGATCACCGCGGCGGCGGACAACATCACCGTCCGGCTGGCCGGGCCGGGCGGGCACACCGCCCGGCCGCACCTGACGGTGGACCTGGTCGACGCGCTGGGCCGGCTGGTCACCGAGGTGCCGGCGCTGGTCAACCGCCGGGTACCGGCGAACAGCGGACTGCTGCTGGTCTTCGGCCAGGCCTCGGCGGGTACCCAGTACAACGTCATCCCGAACGAGGCGATGGCGGCCGGCACGCTCCGGGTGCTCGACCGGGACACCTGGGACCAGGCGCCGAAGATCGTCGCCCAGGTGGTCCGGGACGTCATCGCCCCGACCGGCGCCACCGTGGACATCGAGTACCTGCGCGGGCGCCCGCCGGTGGTCAACGACGCCGGGGCGATCCGGGTGCTCACCGCCGCCACGGCGGCCACGGCCGGCCCGGCCGGGATCGCCGAGACCCCGCAGAGCATGGGCGGCGAAGACTTCTCCTGGTATCTGGAGCACGTACCGGGCGCGCTGGCCCGACTCGGCGTCGGGCGGGCGGCGGCCAACGTCGACCTGCACCGGGCGACGTTCGACGTGGACGAGCGGGCCATCGGGGTCGGCGTACGGCTGCTGGTGCAGACCGCGCTCAAGGCCCTGGCCGGCTAGTCCCGGGTACGCCGGGCACCGCGGCGGCGGCTCCCGGCGTACCCGGAGAAGTGGCTCAGTCCGGCGGGGCCGACGCCTGGGCCGGGACCGTGGGCGCGGTCCGGGGTGGGGCCGACGGCCCCGGCCGGGAGCGCCGCCTGCGGAGCCGGCGGAGCAGCCAGACCACCCCGAGCACCGGCAGGCCCAGCCCGACGGCCCACGGCAGCAGCGCGCCGAGCACGGTGAGCAGGACCCGCAACGACACCACGAACGCCTTCCAGCCGCCCTCCAGCCCGGCGAGGAACCCGGTCGCCGGCTCGTCGTCCTCCGGCACCTGTGCGTTCGGCCCGAGCAGGATGGCGGTGACCGTGGAGAGCGCGGTCAGGTCGGCCAGCCGGCGCTTCTTCGCCTCCAGCGAGGCGAGATCCGCCTCCCGCTTGGCCAGCTCGCTCTCCAGCATCACCAGCTCGGAGAGGGACTTCGCCTGGGCCAGCAGCCGCCGGCCGCTCTCCACCCTCGCCTTCTGGGTGGCGATCCGGGCGTCCAGGTCGAGCGTCTCCTCGGTGACGTCGTCGCTCTTCACCTCCCGGCGCAACTGCTCGCCGAGCCGGGCGATCTCGTCCACCACCGCGCTGAACCGGTCGGCCGGGACCCGCAGTTGCAGGGTCGCCTCGGAACGCGACGCGTCACTGCTCCGGTCGTCACCGCCGACGAAGCCACCGGCACCGCTCACGATGCCCACCGCCCGGGCAGCCGCCGCCGCCACGTCGTCCACCCGCACGGTGACCGAGCCGGTGTAGACGATCGCCCGCTGGCCCACCCCCAGATCGGTGGCGGGTTCCTTCGCCGGCTGGCCGGCCTGCGGCTCTCCGCCCCCGGCCAACGGCACCTCGGCCGCACCGGGCTGTGCCCCCTGCTCGGCACCGCCGGCCGGGGCGTCCGCCGCCGAGGTGCCGGCGGCGTCGCCCCCGTCGGCGCCGCAACCGGCCAGCGCCAGGGCGGCGGCCAGCGCCACCGCGCCCAGCAGCCCGGCCAGCCGGCGCCGCCCCGACCCGGCCACGGCCCCGCCGCGTCCGGCCAGGATCCCGCCGCGTCCGGCCACCGTCCCACTTCGTCTGGTCATGTCCCCTCCGTTCGTCCGTCCCCCGTAGAGGCGTTCCGTCAGACGCGCCGCGAAGTCCACCCGGTTCCGGCAGACTGCGCTGGGGACATCACGATTCGGTGACCGAGGAGTCTCGATGCGACTGACCAGGAACGCGTCCACACTGGACGGGGCGGCCGGCGACACTCCCGCCCGCCCGGTGCCCGCAGCCCTCGGCGGCTGAATCCCGGAGAATCAGGACCATGCCCGGCCTCCCTCGTGACCTCGTGGAACGGCTCTACGCCGCCCCGCCGGACGGCTTCGTCGCGGCCCGCACCGAGGCGGTCGCCACGGCCCGGGCCGCCGGTGACCCGGCCACGGCCCGGGAGATCGCCAAGCTGCGCAAGCCGACCGTGGCGGCCTGGCTGGTGAACCTGCTGGCCCTGCGCCGCCCGGAGCTGATGGCCGAACTGGTCGAACTCTCCGCCGCGCTGCGCGGCGCCCAGCGCGAACTGCGCGGCGACCGGCTGCGGGAACTCTCCGCGCAGCGGCGGGGCGTGGTGGGCGCGCTGGTCGGCCAGGCCCGGACCCTCGCCGAGGAGACGGATCCCCGGCTGGCCGCCGGAAAGCTCCCACTGGCCGAGGTGGAGGCGACCCTGAACGCGGCGCTGGCCGACGTCGAGGTCGCCGAGCAGGCCCGGTCCGGCCGGCTGGTCCGGGCGACCAGCTACGCCGGCTTCGGCGAGGTACCCCGACCGCAGTTGCGACTGATCGTCGGCGGTCCGGACGCCGACGAGCCGACCGGCGGCGCCGTCGACGAGTCGGTCGGGGAGGCCGCCGAGGAGGCCGTTGAGGAGTCCACCGAGCCGGGCCGTCGCGCCCGGACCGGTACCGCGCGGGGCCGGCGTGCGGAAGGCGGGGCGGCGCGACCGGAGGGTGCCGGCGGGCGGGGCAGCTCGACCGCCGAGCGGGCGGCAGCCCGGGCCGCCCGGGCCGAGGAGTCCGCCCGGGCCGCCCGTCGCCGTACCCTGGACCGGGCGCTGGCCGAGGCGCGTACCCGGCAGGAGCGGGCCGAGGCGGAGTTGGCCGAGGCGGTGGCGGCCGAGCGGGACGCCGTGGCGGCGCTTCACGCGATCGAGTCCGAACTGGCCGAACTGGAACGACGCCGCACCGCCGCCGAACAGGAGTCCGGCCGGCGCAAACTGGCGCGGCGGGCCGCCGAGCGGGGCGCGGTCGCCGCCCGGCGCTGGGCCGGCGAGGTGCAGGCGGCCGTCGAGGCGGCCGCGGAGGACGGCGACGATACGCCCTGACCCGACACCACCGCCCTACCACCACCACCGCCGCTTCCGCCTCGGACCGTCCGGAGTGCTCCCGGCGGGGGCGCGGACCCGTCCGGCCGGAGCCGCCCGGCGAGTCGCTTCGGCGCGGCTGGCGGCCGGGGCTGCCCAAATGCCGATCCGCGAGGCAGACTCAACCGGGTGACGCGGGCGGAACCCGGAACTCAGACCGGAAGGCAGTGTCGTTGACCCCCGAGCAGGCCGCCGGTGCGGCCAGGCCGACCGTGCTGAAGCTGGGCAGCGCCTTCATCGAGTGCCCCCGCACGTTGCGCCGGGCCCGCCAGATGGGCATCTCCGGCTGGGCGTTCCTGGTGACCGGCCGAGGCGCGGTCCTCGGCGACGTACGCACCGAGACCGTCGCCGCCGCGATCGGCATCCTCTCGCCCGACGCGGTCGCCGACGGCTGGGAGACCGCCGTCCGGGTGGCCACCCCGAGCGCCGTGGCTGAGGTCAGCCGGGCCGAGTGCTGCCGCTGGGGGATCGACTACCTGGCCGGCTTCCCGCCGATCGCCCGGCTGATCGAGCTGGTCGAACCGGTCGTGGTGGCCGCCGACGCCACCGGGATGCCGCTCTTCGCGGCCTGGCGCGGCATGCCCGTACCGGCGGACGCCGCCCCGGCCGCGCGGGCGGCGGTACTGCTGCACCTGCTCTTCGAGTACTACTCCGGGGCCAGCCTGATGGCGGTACGCGCGGCCGGGATGACGGCGATGGAGATCATCCTCGCCGGCCCGGAGGGCGAGTCCGGCGCGGTGGCGTACGGCTGGTCGCCGCCGTACCCGCCGGTCGGGCCGCTGGTCCGGCGGCGGCTCTGGGCCGAGTCGGTGGCCGACCGGATCGTGGCGCAGGCGTACGGGGTGCTCGACCCGGCGGAACGGGTGGAACTGGTCAGCCTGCTCGGTGCGGCGCTGACCGGGGTCCGGATGTCACCGCCCAACCTGGACTGACCACAGGCCGGGACTGACCACACCCCGGGCGCGCGACCGCCGTGGCCCCGCCGGACTGCGGCGGAACCACGGCGTCCCGAGCGCCCGGCGACCGGGCCGGGCGGTCACGACCAGCGGAACAGCTTCGCGGCCAGGCCACCGAAGAGTGCGATGGAACCGACCAGCACCGCAAGGTGCAGCGGCTGGGGCCAGTCGCCGGCCCAGGTGTCCTGGAGTGCCTGGGAGGCGGCGCCGAGCGGGGTGAAGTCGGCGATCCGGCGTACCGCCTCGGGCATCAGCGGGCCCGGGGTCCAGACACCGGCCGCGAAGAGCATCGGGTAGTAGGCGACGCTGCCGATGCCCATCGCGGCCCGGCTGGTCGGGGTGAAGGCGGCCACCAGCAGGGCCAGCGCCACCATCGAGGCCGAACCGAGCACGAAGGCGGCGAGCATTCCGGGTACGTTCGGCCGGGCCTCGATCCCGAAGACCAGCCGAGCGGCGAGCAGCGCCAGCGCCGAGCCGACCAGCAGCGCGGCCACGTTGACAGTCAACTGCGCCACCAGCAGCCGGACCGGCGAGACCGGGGTGGTGGAGAGCCGGCGAAGGATGCCCTTCTCCCGGTTGCTGGCGAGCGTGCCCAGCAGGTTGACCAGGGCGACGGTGCCGATCGCCAGGGCCAGGGTGATCGGCAGGTACACCTCGATCGGCTTTCGGCCGCCGACGTCCGCGCTCGGTTCGTTGAAGCCCGGCATGGCACTGCCCAGGATCAGCAGCAGGGCGGCGGGGAAGATCACCGCGAAGAAGGAGCCCAGCGGGTCCCGGACGAAGAGCTTCGCCTCGGTGACGATCAGCTTGCCGGTGCTCCGGCCGGCGGTACGGCGTCGGTCTGCCCGGCCGGTGGCGCCGGACGGAACGGACTCGGGCAGGGCGGTGGCGTTCATCAGAATTCCTCGATCCTTCGGGTTCGCTCGGGTGGGGGTCAGTTCGGGCTGCTGGCGGTCGGACCGGTCAGGGCGAGGACGGCGTCCTCCAGGGTGGGCCGCGCGACGCCGGGCACCTCGGCCCGGGCCACCAGCTCGGCCGGGGAGTCGAGCGCGACCACCTCGCCGGACCGGATCACGGCCAGCCGGTCGCAGAGCCGCTCGGCCTCGTCCATGAAGTGGGTGACCAGGACCACCGTGACGCCCCGGTCCCGGACCTGGCGGACGAGCTGCCAGGTGTCCCGGCGCGCCTGCGGGTCGAGCCCGGTGGTCAACTCGTCGAGTACCGCGATCCGGGGGTTGCCGACCAGGGCGAGCGCGACCGAGAGCCGCTGCTTCTGCCCGCCGGAGAGCTTGCCGAAGACCGTGTTCCGCTTGGCGGTCAGCCCCAGCTCCTCCATCAGCGCCCGCCAGTCCGCCGGCTCCGGATAGAACGAGCTGTACAGGTCGAGCGCCTCCCAGACCTTCAGCCGGTCCGGCAGGTGGCTCTCCTGGAGCTGGATGCCGACCTGGCGGCGCAGTTCGGTGCGGTCCCGGGTCGGGTCGAGCCCGAAGACCCGGATCGTCCCGGCGTCGGCCCGGCGCAGCCCGGTCAGGCACTCCACCGTGGTGGTCTTGCCGGAGCCGTTGGGGCCGACGATCCCGAAGATCTCTCCGGCCCGTACCTCGAAGGAGACGTCGCGGACCGCGACCTGGTCGCCGTACCGCTTCTGTAGGTTGCTGACCTCGATGACTGTCATGGCAGAAACGCTAGGAATTCGCGGCGCCGGCCGTAATGCGTCCACCTGCCCGGCCGGGGTGCAGCTAACTACACCCCGGCCGGGCGTCTGGCAGCAGTCCGCCCGAGGCGCCCGGCGGCCAGACTGGAGGCATGTCGCGCCGGTACGCTCTCGCGTTCGTCCGCAACCTCGCCCAGACCGGGCTGGGGCTGCTCGGCCTGCTGATGTCCGTACTGCTGGTGGCGGCGGCCACCCTGGTCGTGCCGTACCTGCCGGCGGCCCGGGCCGCCAAGCGGCTGACGGACCTGGGTCGACGGCTGGCCGGACGCTGGGGAGGCGTCCCCGTGCCGGTCGAGCACCGCCCGGGACCCCCGGTGCCGCAGCGCCGGGCCGACGGCTGGTACGTGCACGAGAACGAGCTGTACCGCTCGCCCCGGCTCCCGGCGTACCTGATGGAACTCACCTGGCGTGGCGAGGACCCGGCGCTGCTCCGCGAGTGGACCTGGCTGCACCTCACGCCCTTCGCCGGCGGCCTGGCGACGCTGGCACCGCCGGTGCTGGCCGGTGCCGGGGTCGGACTCGGCGTGCTCGGGCTGACCGGCGGCGCGGCCCCGGTCGTCGGCTCCCCGCCGCCGGCGCTGGCGCTGGCGGCCGGGCTGGCGCTGGTCGTGCTCGGCTTCGCGGTCGCGCCGCTGACGCTGCGGCTGCACGCCGGGTGGAGCCGGCTGCTGCTCCAGCCGTCGTCGCAGTGGTCCTGGTGGCACCGGTCCGGACTGGCCCGGGTGCTGAGCCGGTCCTCGGCCGCCACCTGGCACGGCGCAGGTCTGGCCGGGCTCGGCTTCGCGGCGTTCGGCGGCTTCCTGCTGAACCTGCTGACCCTCCTGCTCACCTGGGGCGGGCTCTCGCCGCAGGTGTCGAGGCTGACCCGACCGCTGGTGAGCCGCTACCGCCGCTACGTCCGCGCCTGGGCCGGTGTGACGATCCCGGAGCCGTACCGGCCGTATCCGGCGCCGCCGAGCCGGGAGGGGGACGGCCGCTACCGGGTCGGCCGGACCCTCTACGACGACCGGGCGACGGCGATCCGGGCCCAGGCGTACGGGTGGACGCTCGGCGATCCGGCATTCTGGCGCGACCAGCTCTGGATGGTCACCAATCCGCTGCTCGGGATGCTCGGCCTGGTCCCGGCCGCCCTGGTCTCGGTGGGGCTCTACGGGCTGGTCGGGCAGCCACTGTGGTGGTGGCCGTGGGCGGTGCCGGTGGGGCTGTTCAGCGGCGAGTGGGTGACCCCCTGGTACATCTGGTACGGCGTCACCCACGTCGCGCCGGACCTCGCCGGGATTCCCGGCTGGACCAGCGCCCTGTTCGGCCTGGTGCTGGCCGCCCTCGGTGCGCTGCTCGCCCCGGCCCTGCTCCGGCTGCGCCTGCGGTACGACCGGCTGCTGCTCGCACCGACCCGGTCGGCCGAACTCGCGCTGCGGGTGCGGCAACTGACCGAGACCCGGGCCGACGCCGTCGACACCCAGGCGGCCGAGCTGCGCCGGATCGAACGGGACCTGCACGACGGGGCGCAGGCCCGGCTGATCGCGGTCGGACTCAACCTGGCCGGGGTGGAACGGCTGATCGAGGAGGACCCGTCGGCCGCGCAGGCGTTGGTGGCCCAGGCCCGGCAGGCCTCGGCGACCGCGTTGACCGAGCTGCGCGACCTGGTCCGGGGCATCCATCCGCCGGTACTCGCCGAGCGGGGTCTGCCGGACGCGCTCCGGGCGGTGGCGCTGGACAGCCCGGTGCCGGTACGGGTCACCGGTGAGCTGCCCGGCCGGCTCGACGCGCCGGTGGAGTCGGCGGCGTACTTCTGCGCGCTGGAGGCGCTGGCCAACGCCAGCCGGCACGGCGGGGCGAGCACCGTGGAGATCGACATCACGCACACCGGTACGACGCTGCGGGTCACCGTCGCCGACGACGGGCGGGGCGGCGCCGACCCGGCCCGGGGTACCGGGCTGCGCGGCGTGCGGCGCCGACTGGGCGCGTTCGACGGGGTGCTCACGGTGCGCAGCCCGGTCGGCGGCCCGACGCTGGTGACCGTGGAGATCCCCTGCCCGCTCCCGGGATAGTGCGGGAGCCGGGCGCGGGCGGTCGGGTCAGGCCGAGGCGGTGCCGGTGGGCCGGGAGCGCAGTTCGGCCACGTAGTCGTCGGGCGCGCCGGCCTTCTCCGCCGCGTTGGCGATCTCCGACAGATACCACGCGGTGGGGAGCCCGCCCTCGTAGCCGGCGAAGACGTAGACCCAGGCGGTGATCTCGCCGTCCAGGGTGACGACCCGGACGTGCAGCTTCCGGTACGTGCCGGAGGCCACCCCCTCGACCTCGTCGAGTTGGGCGGCGTCCCAGGAGTGCACGTCGTAGAGTGCGACGAAGACCCGATCGCCGGGCGACTCGACGATGGTGGTGACGGCGCCCTCCCAGCCGATCACCCCCTCACCGGCGAAGGTGAGCCGCCAGCCTTCCAGCCAGCCGGTGCCCACCATGGGTGAGTGCGGGCAGTAGGCCCGCATCCGGGCGGGATCGAGGTTTGAGCCGTACGCGGCGTAATGACGCACGGCGATGACGATAGCCCGGTGGAGGGGTGGGGGAGAATACGACCGTGCGTGTCGGACGGGTTCTGAGCAAGATTGTCACTGGAAGCAGCGACGGAGGGCGAGCACTGTGAGCCGGATTGTGATCATCGGCGGAGGCCCGGCCGGCTACGAGGCGGCGCTGGTCGCCGCCCAGTTGGACGCCGACGTGACGGTGGTCGAGAGCGACGGCGCGGGCGGGGCGTGCGTGCTGCACGACTGCGTACCGTCGAAGACCTTCATCGCCAGTTCCGAGGTGGTGACCGGATATCGGGACACAGAGGAGTTCGGGGTCCACTCGGACGGGCTGGACGCGATCACCGTCGACGCCCCGACCGTGCACGGCCGGGTCAAGCGGCTCGCGCTCGCCCAGTCCGCCGACATCCAGGCAAAGCTGATCAAGGCCGGTGTGACCTTCGTCTCCGGTCGGGCCCGGCTCGGCGAAGACACGCTCGGTCACACCCACCGGGTGCTGGTCACCCCGTCGGACGGTGACTCCACGTACTCGATGGACGCCTCGACCGTGCTGATCGCCACCGGCGCCAACCCGAGGGTGCTGCCCAGCGCGGTACCCGACGGCGAGCGGATCCTGACCTGGCGCCAGGTGTACGACCTGCCCGAGCTGCCGGAACGGCTGATCGTGATCGGTTCCGGCGTCACCGGCGCCGAGTTCGCCAGCGCCTATCTGGCGATGGGGGTGCAGGTGACCCTGGTCTCCAGCCGTGACCGGGTGATGCCGCACGAGGACCCCGACGCCGCGATGGCGATCGAGCAGGTCTTCCGGTCCCGGGGCATGGAGATCCTGAACAACAGCCGGGCGAACGCGGTCCGCCGCTCCGCCGACGGGGTCGAGGTGGAACTCGCCGACGGCCGGCTGGTGCACGGCTCGCACGCGCTGATGGCGGTCGGCTCGGTCCCGAACACCGCCGACCTCGGCCTGACCGAGTACGGCGTGACGGTGGCGCCGGGCGGCTACGTCAGCACCGACCGGGTCTCCCGGACCAACGTGCCCGGCATCTACGCCGCCGGTGACTGCACCGGCGTGCTGCCGCTGGCCAGCGTCGCCGCCATGCAGGGCCGGATCGCCATGTGGCACGCGCTCGGCGAGGCGGTCTCGCCGCTGCGGCTGCGTACCGTCGCCGCCAACGTCTTCACCGACCCCGAGCTGGCCACCGTCGGGGTGTCGCAGAACGAGGTGGACTCGGGGCGGGTCCCGGCCCGCCAGGTGATGCTGCCGCTGGCCGGTAACGCCCGGGCCAAGATGGCCGACGTGCGGGACGGCTTCGTCAAGCTCTTCTGCCGGCCGGCCAGCGGGCAGGTGGTCGGCGGGGTGGTGGTGGCGCCGAACGCCAGCGAGCTGATCCTGCCGATCACGATGGCGGTGGAGAACAACCTCACCGTCGACCAGTTGGCGATGACCTTCACCATCTATCCGTCGCTCTCCGGCTCGATCACCGAGGCGGCCCGGCAGTTGATGCTGCACGGCCTGGAGTAGCGGTCCGGGGAGTCTGCGGTGCCGGCTCCAGGCGGTGGTACGGATAGCTTTCGGGGCGGTGCCGACGCGGCTGTCGGCGTACCGTTGTCGGCGCGCGAGCCGTGTCCCGTCGGGTCCCCCGTTCCCGGTGGTCGAAGCGGTTCGCCACCGGGCCGCCGGCGGGTCCCGCGCCGGCGGCCCTCCCAACGGGCCCATCGCCTCCCTTGGGCAACCGCCCCGGCCGGCGCTCCACAGCGGCGGCGGAAAATGCGCTGCGCCGGTGCGACCGGCGGGAGTACCGTGGCCGCCATGCGCAGCGTGATGAGCGAGACGACGACGCCGGGACACCCCGGCGTGCCGCGCTGACGCAGACCACACTCGTCGACTGGCCCCGGGGCGATCCGCTCCGGGGCCTCGTCGTGTTTCCCAGATCGGCGCCGGTCCCGGCGGAGTCGCCGCCGGGTCCGTACCGATCCGGGAGACAGAGATGCACGACCACCGCAGGCTCGGCCGCGAGCTGGAGCTGTTCCACGCCGATCCGCTTTCCGGGGCCGGGCTGCCGGTCTGGCTGCCGGCCGGTGCCGCCGCCCGGCACAGCGTCGAGGAGTACGTCCGGGAGCTGGAGCGCCGGGCCGGCTACCAGCACGTCTACTCACCCCCGCTCGGCAAGCGCGAACTCTTCGCACTCTCCGGGCACCTCGGCTACTTCGCCGACGACATGTTCCCGGTGCTGCGCCTCTCCGCCGACGACGAGTTCGTCCTCCGGCCGGCGCTCTGCCCACACCACGCCCTGATCTACCGGGCCCGGGGCCGCTCCTACCGGGAACTGCCGCTGCGCATCGCCGAGCTGGGCGGGATGTACCGGCCGGAGCGGTCCGGGGTGCTCGGCGGGCTCAGCCGGGTACGGGCGATCTCGCTCAACGACGCGCACAACTTCTGCCCGCCGGAGCAGGTCGGCGCCGAGGTCGCCGAGGTGCTGGAGCTGATCCGGGTGGCGCACGCCGCGCTCGGGGTACGCCCGGCGGGGTTCCGGCTGTCGCTGCGCGGGCCGGCCGAGAAGTACGTCGGCGACGACGAGCAGTGGCGGCGCGCCGAGGAGCTGCTCCGGGCGGCGCTGGGCGGCCTGCCGTACGTCGAGGCACCGGGGGAGGCGGCGTTCTACGGGCCGAAGATCGACATCCAGGTCCGGGACGCGGCGGGTCGGGAGTCGACCCTCGCCACCATTCAGCTCGACTTCGACAAGCCGGCCCGGTTCGACCTCTCCTACGCCGACCGTCGGGGGCGGCGGGCCCGGCCGGTGATGGTGCACCGGAGCCTGGTCGGCAGCATGGAGCGGCTCTTCGCGTACCTGATCGAGGTGCACGCCGGAGCCTTCCCGGCCTGGTACGCCCCGGTCCAGGTGCACGTCCTCCCGGTCGGGCCGGAGCAGGTGGCGGCGGCGGAGGCGTTCCGCCGGGACTGCGTACTCGCCGGGCTGCGGGCCGAGCTGGCCGTCGACGGATCACTCGGTGCCCGGATCCGGGAGGCGGCCCGGCGGCGGGTCCCGTACGCGGCGGTGCTCGGCGCCCGGGAGGTGGCGGCCGGGCAGGTGGCGCTGCGGCTGCGGGACGGCCGGTCGGTGGAGCCGATGTCGGCGCCGGACGCGCTGCGGTTGATCGGCGGGATCGTGGCCGACCGCTCGGCGGACCTGCTGCCCTGAACCACGCCCCTGGCGGCGCGGCCCCGGTCGGATCGCGCTTCCGGTCGGGGCCGGGATCAGTCGGGGAGCAGGAGCACCAGCAGGGCGGCGCCGACGAAGAGCACCTGTTCGGCGGTGCGGATGCCGAGCGGGGTGGCCGGTCGACCGGCCAGGGTCAGCCCGTGCCGGGCGGCGTGGACGTTGGCCGGGAACATCGCGACCATCAGCAGCGCCAACCCGGCAGCGGTCCAGCGGGCGCTGGCCGGGACGAGCAGTCCGACCGCTCCGGCCAGCTCCAGTACGCCGGTCGCGGTGACCAGCAGGGCGGCTCGGGGCAGTGCCGGCGGCACCATCGCGATCAGATCGCGGCGGTGGCTCGGCGCGAAGTGCGCGTAGCCGGTGAGTAGGAACATCAGGGCGAGCCCGATCCGGAGGGCGGGCTGCCAGCCGTCGAGCGCGTCGACGCCGAGGAGCCCGGCGAGTCGGGCGCCGAGCGAGCCGGCGAGTAGGGCGATCAGCGGCGCCATGACGGTGTCCATTCCGGTCGAGGGGAACTTGTCAGCATCAAGATTGGCTCGTGCAGGGGCATCTTGTCAACAGCAAGATATGCTGCCGGGTATGACCGAGGAGGATGCCGCCGGGCGGCCGTACCATCACGGGAACCTGCGGCGGGCGTTGCTCGCCGCCGCCGCGACCGCGATCGAGGAGTCCGGACCGGCCGCGCTCAGCCTGCGCGACCTGGCCCGCCGGGCCGGCGTCTCGCACGCCGCCCCGGCGCACCACTTCGGCGACAAGGCCGGGCTGCTCACCGCCTTCGCCACCGAGGGCTACCAGATGCTCGCCGACACGCTGGCCCGGGTCCGCCAGGAGACCGACGGCAGCCTGCTCGAACTCGGCGTCGGCTACGTCATGTTCGCGGTGCGCCACCGGGCACACTTCGAGGTGATGTTCCGGCCGGAACTCTTCCACCGCGACGACGCCGGACTCGCCGCCGCCCAACAACGGGCCCGGGCGGCACTCCGGGCCGGGGTGGCCGGGCTGCCGGCGGCGCCGGCCGGCGAGGAGGCGGCACAGACCGAACTGGCCGCCTGGTCGATCGTGCACGGCTTCGCCACCCTCTGGCTGGGCAGGGTGCTCCGGCCCGACCAGGTCGGCGACGACCCGGAGACCGCCGCCAGGCTGGTGATCAGCCGACTCTTCGCCAAGTCCGGCTGAGCCGCCGCTCCGTCACCTCACCAGTTGGTGGGCAGCGGCATCCCCTCGGTGTAACCGGCGGCGCTCTGCACCCCGACCACGGCGTTGGCGTGGAACTCGGCGAGATCGGCCGCCCCGGCGTACGTGCACGCGCTGCGTACCCCGGCGACGATCTCGTCGATCAGGTCCTCGACGCCCGGCCGGTTCGGGTCGAGATACATCCGCGCACTGGAGATGCCCTCCTCGAAGACCCCCTTCCGGGCCTGGTCGTACGGGCTGTCCTCGGCCGTACGCGCGCTGACCGCCCGTGCCGACGCCATCCCGAAGCTCTCCTTGTAACGCCGGCCGTCGGCATCCGTGTAGAGGTCACCGGGCGACTCGTAGGTGCCGGCGAACCAGGTGCCGATCATCACGTTCGACGCCCCGGCGGCCAGGGCCAGGGCGACGTCGCGCGGGTGGCGTACCCCGCCGTCCGCCCAGACGTGCCGGCCCAGCTCGCGGGCGGCGGCGGCACAGTCGAGTACCGCCGAGAACTGCGGCCGGCCCACCCCGGTCATCATCCGGGTGGTGCACATCGCCCCCGGCCCCACGCCGACCTTGACGATGTCCGCACCCGCCTCGACCAGGTCCCGTACCCCCTCCGCGGTCACCACGTTGCCGGCGGCCACCGGGACCGGCGGGTCGAGGCTGCGTACCGCGCGCAGTGCCCGGAGCATCCGCTCCTGGTGGCCGTGCGCGGTATCCACCACCAGGGTGCCCACCCCGGCCTCGAAGAGCGCGGCGGCCCTGCCGGCGACGTCGCCGTTGATGCCGATCGCGGCGGCGATGCGCAGCCGGCCCTTGCCGTCCAGCGCCGGCCGGTACAGCGTGGCCCGGAGCGCGCCCCGGCGGGTCAGCACCCCGACCAGCCGGCCCTCGACGTCGACCACCGGGGCGAGTCGTCGCCGGCCCCGGGACAGCCGGTCGAACCCGGTCCGGGGATCGGC
This sequence comes from Plantactinospora sp. BB1, assembly GCF_003030385.1. Taxonomy (NCBI): domain Bacteria; kingdom Bacillati; phylum Actinomycetota; class Actinomycetes; order Micromonosporales; family Micromonosporaceae; genus Plantactinospora; species Plantactinospora sp. BB1. Next base: position 2,269,273 of record NZ_CP028159.1, read on the forward strand.
CTCGGCGGGCACGGTGTGCAGTTCGGTGGACATCACATGCCGCAACTGCGCGAACCGGTCCACCCCGACCGTGTCGGCCTCGGTCACCACGCCGACCGGCCGGCCGTCCGGGTCGACCACGATCACCGCGCCGTGCGACCGCTTCGGCAGCAGGTGGATGGCGTCTCCGACGGTGTCGGTCGGGCCGAGCGTGATCGCGGTGTCGTGCACCAGGTGCCGCTGCTTGACCCAGCCGATGACCTCGGCGACCACCTCGATCGGGATGTCCTGCGGCAGTACCGTCAGGGCTCCGCGCCGGGCCGCCGTCTCGGCCATCCGCCGGCCGGCCACCGCCGTCATGTTGGAGACCACGATCGGGATCGTGGTGCCGGTCCCGTCGCTGCTGGACAGGTCGACGTCGAGCCGGGACTCCACGGCCGACCGGACCGGAGCCAGGAAGACGTCGTTGTAGGTCAGGTCCTGGGTGGGCTTCCCGCCGGTGATGAACCGCACCTGGCCATCATGCCGGAGGACGATCCACCCGGCCCGACAGTCCCGCCGGTCCCGTGACCGGCCTCTCTGCTCGCTGACGCGGCGCCGGTGGTCGCTCGGCCGGACCCGGCCGTCCGCCGGCCGGACCCGGGCCGTCCGCGTACCGCCGGGCCGGGCGCCGGGCGGGTCAGCGGATGAGGCAGAACCGGGGCCGTCCGCGTAGCGCCCGCGCCGGGCGCCGGGCGGGTCAGCGGATGAGGCAGATGGCGGCGCCCGCGGTGACGACAGCGCCGACCTCGGCGGCCAGTTCGCTCACCACGCCGGCCTTGTGCGCGTGCAGCGGCTGCTCCATCTTCATCGCCTCCATGACGACGATCAGGTCCCCCTCGGCGACAGTGTCACCGTCGGCAACCGCGATCTTGACGATGGTGCCCTGCATCGGGGAGGTGAGCGCGTCTCCACCGGCGGTGACCCCGCCCGCCGCACCGGAGCGGCCGGCGCGCCGGGCCGGCCGTCGGGCACCGGCACCGGAGGTACCGGACGCGGCCGGAGCGGCGGCCGTGGCCGTACCCGTGGCATAGCCGGCGGGGAGGCTCACCTCCAGCCGCTTGCCGGCCACCTCGACCACGACGGTCTCTCGGGCGCCGGCAGGCTCGACTGCCGGCGCGGCCCCGGTGAACGCCGGCACCGTGTTGTCGAACTCGGTCTCGATCCACCTGGTGTGCACGGCGAACGGCGCGGAGGTGAACGCCGGGTCCCGGACGACGAGCCGGTGGAACGGCAGCGCGGTGGCCATCCCGTCCACCACCATCTCGTCGAGGGCCCGGCGGGCCCGCTCCAGCGCCTCGGTACGGGTCTCCCCGGTGACGATCACCTTGGCGAGCAGCGAGTCGAAGTTTCCGCCGATCACGTCACCGGCGGTGATGCCGGTGTCCACCCGTACGCCGGGTCCGGTGGGCAGCCGCAGCGCGGTCACCGTGCCGGGTGCCGGCAGGAAGTTCCGGCCCGGGTCCTCGCCGTTGATCCGGAACTCGATCGAGTGCCCGCGCGGGACCGGATCGGCGTCGAGCCGCAGCTTCTCGCCGGACGCGATCCGGAACTGCTCCCGGACCAGGTCGATGCCGGCCGTCTCCTCGGTCACCGGATGCTCGACCTGGAGCCGCGTGTTCACCTCCAGGAAGGAGATGGTGCCGTCCGCGCCGACCAGGTATTCCACGGTGCCGGCGCCGTGGTAGTCGGCCTCCCGGCAGATCGCCTTCGCGCTGGCGTGGATCTGCGCCCGCTGCTCGTCGGTCAGGAACGGCGCGGGCGCCTCCTCGACGAGCTTCTGGTGCCGGCGTTGCAGCGAGCAGTCCCGGGTACCGACCACCACGACGTTGCCGTGCTGGTCGGCGAGGACCTGCGCCTCGACGTGCCGGGGACGGTCCAGGTAACGCTCGACGAAGCACTCGCCCCGGCCGAACGCGGCCAGCGCCTCCCGGGTCGCCGACTCGAAGAGCGCCGGAATCTCCTCCGTCGTCCGGGCCACCTTGAGACCCCGGCCGCCGCCGCCGAACGCAGCCTTGATCGCCACCGGCAGGCCGTGCTCGGCCGCGAAGGCCAGCACCTCCTCCGGCCCGCTCACCGGCTCGGCCGTGCCGGGCACCAGCGGAGCGCCGGCCCGCTGCGCGAGATGCCGGGCGGTGACCTTGTCACCGAGGTCGCGGATCGCCTGCGGCGTCGGCCCGATCCAGGTCAGGCCGGCGTCGATCACCGCGGCCGCGAAGTCGGCATTCTCGGAGAGAAACCCGTAACCCGGGTGTACGGCGTCAGCGCCGGACCGGGCGGCGACGTCGAGCAGTTTGTCGATCCGCAGGTACGTCTCGGTCGCGGTCTCGCCACCGAGCGCGTACGCCTCGTCGGCGAGGGTGACGTGCAGCGCGTCCCGGTCGGAGTCGGCGTAGACGGCGACGCTGGCCAGTCCGGCGTCCCGGCAGGCGCGGACGACCCGGACCGCGATCTCGCCCCGGTTGGCGATCAGTACCTTGCGCACGCGGCTGCTCCTCCTCGAATCGCTCCCACCGTCACCGGCTCGCCGGGGGTGGCTGCCAGGGACGTTGCCAGGAACATTGTCACGATCCCGGTCGCCCCACCGCCCGGTGGGGCGGTGCGGCTCGGCCGGCCCGACCCGTCCCTGTGCCGCTCCACTGCCGCCCTGGCCCGTCCCTGTACCGTCCCTGACCCGTTCCCGTGCCGCCCGGCCGCCTGTGCCGCCGTGGCCCGTCCCCGGTCGCGCCCTCCGGGCTCGCGGCGGTCGGCGGTGGCTCGGTCAGCGACCCTGGCGGTACGCGCTCGCGTGGCAGTGGCCGGCACGCCAGCGGACGGCGTTGGTAGCTAGTCAATTTTGGCTATTACGCTTCTGGTGTGTCAGCTACCCGAATGATGATTCTCGGCCTGGTCCGGTGGATGCAACCGGTGCACGGCTATGACGTACGTCGCGAACTGCTGCGGTGGAGTGCGGACAAGTGGGCGAACGTCCAGCCCGGCTCGATCTACCACGCGCTGCGCAAGCTGACCGAGGAGGGACTGTTACGGGAGGTGGCCACCGAGCAGGTCGGCGCCCGTCCGGCCCGGGTCACCTACGGCATCACGCCGAAGGGCGAGGACGAGTTCCAGGGCCTGCTCAGGGGCAACTGGTGGAACCTCGGCGAGGTCGTCGACCCGTTCTTCGCGGCCTTCTCCTTCCTGCCCGCGCTGCCCCGAGAAGAGGCGTCCGCAGCGCTGCGTAACCGCGCCCGGCTGCTGCGGGCGGTCAACGACAGCCTGCGCGCGGCGATGGAGTCCGGCTGGATGAAGGAGGACAAGCCGGTCCACGTCGCCTGGATGTGGCAGTTGTCCATCGCCCGTGCGGAGGGGGAGATCAGTTGGTGTGAGCGGATCGCCGACCTGATCGACGCCGGGGTGCCGTACCTGCCGGAGGACTACGCGGAGAACATCGACTGGGCGCAGTACGCCCCGATGGCCAGCGAGGCGTCCTGGACCGGCGAGCGTCGGCCGTCGTCGGAGCCGCCATCGGAGCCGTTGTCCCAGGCATCGTCCGAGCCGCCGTCCGGCCCGTCGTCGGCGGGGTCGTCGGCCGCGCCGGTCCGGCCGTCCGCGGACGGCGAGGGCCGGACCTCCGACACGTAATAATCAACGTTGACTAGATGCGCTATATCGCGTTAGCCTCCCGGAAGCGTTGCGGTGGGCGCCTTCTGGCGTGCCCCGGGGGATGGGGCCGGTGGGGATGCCGGTCCGGCTGACCAGGAGCAGGCATGATCGAGACGAAGGGGTTGCGGAAGTCGTTCCGCTCCCGACAGGGCAGAGAGAAGAAGTCGGTCGACGCGGTCCGCGGCGTCGACCTCGTGGTGGCCGAGGGGGAGATCTTCGGCTTTCTCGGCCCGAACGGCGCGGGCAAGACCACCACGCTGCGGATGCTCGCCACGCTGATCGAGCCGGACGGCGGTGAGGCCAACATCGCCGGTGTCGACCTGCGGACCAACCCCGGTGAGGTGCGGCGACGGATCGGCTACGTGGCCCAGGGCGGCAGCACCTGGGACGAGTCGACCGCCCGCGAGGAGCTGGTCCTGCACGCCCGGATGTACGGGTTGAGCAAGGCCGAGGCGCAGCGACGCGCGGTACGCGCCCTGGAGGCGTTCCAGCTCACCGAGTACGCCGACCGCAAGTGCAAGACGTACTCCGGAGGCCAGCGTCGCCGGGTCGACATCGCGCTCGGCATCATCCACGAGCCGAAGATCGTCTTCCTGGACGAGCCGACGACCGGCCTCGATCCGCAGAGCCGGGCCCACATGTGGGACGAGATCCGTCGGCTGCGCGCCGAGGGCATGACCGTCTTCATCACCACGCACTACCTGGACGAGGCGGACGCGCTCTGCGACCGGATCGCCATCATGGATCACGGCGAGGTGGTCGCCGAGGGCACACTGGCGGAGCTGAAGCGGGAGATCTCCGGCGACGTGGTGCTGGTCGCCATCGAAGGCTCGGCCCAGGACGCCGGCAAGGTGCTGGAGACCGAGTCGTACGTCACCAGCCTGGAGACCTCCGACGACGGCACGCTCCGGCTCTACGTCAACGACGGGGCCCGGGACATGCCCCAGATCCTCCGCACGCTCGACGCCGCCGGGATCGCGCTCAGCTCGATCGAGCTGCACCGGCCCAGCCTCGACGACGTGTTCCTCACCAAGACCGGCCGCTCGCTGCGCGAGTCCTGACCACTCGCCGCGCGAGTCCCGCGCCTACGCCGCGAGTCCCGCGCCTACGCCGCGAGTCCCGCGCCTACGCCGCGCGAGTCCCGCGCCCACGCCGCGCACCGCCGAACAGGAGACTTTGATGAAATTCGCCCGCGACACGTGGTTGATCTTCCAGCGGCAGTTCCTGCTGCTGGTCCGCCAGCCCGTCTGGCTCTTCGTCGGCATCTTCCAGCCGGTGATGTACCTGCTGCTCTTCGCCCCGTTACTCAAGCCCGCGTTGCAGGCGTCGAGCAACGCGGAGGCGTACCGGATCTTCGTGCCCGGCCTGCTGGTGCTGCTCGCCATCTTCGGCGGGCTGTTCCAGGGCTTCGGTCTGATCGCCGAACTTCGGGCCGGGGTGATCGAACGATCCCGGGTCACCCCGGTCAGCCGGCTCGCCCTGCTGCTCGGCCGGTCACTGCGGGACGTGGTGTCGCTGATCGCCCAGGCGATCATCATCACCCTGCTGGCGCTGGCGTTCGGACTATCGGTCTTCATCGGGGACCTGCTGCTCGCGTACCTGCTGCTGGCCCTGATCGCGCTGATGACGTCGGCGCTGTCGTACGGGATCGCGCTGGTGGTGAAGAGCGAGGACGCATTGGCGCCGCTGATGAACACCATCGCCCAGCCGGTCCTGCTGCTATCCGGGATCCTGCTGCCGTTGACCTTCGCGCCCGGCTGGTTGCAGGGGATCGCCGACTGGAACCCGTTCTCCTGGGCGGTCGACGGTGCCCGGGCGCTCTTCGCCGGTGATCTCGGCAACGACGCCGTCTGGCAGGGACTGTCGGTGATGGCGGTGATCACGACGCTCGCCGTGGTCTGGGCCGCCCGCGAGTTCGCCCGCAGCGTCCGCTAGCTCCCCATCGGGTACGGGGTGGAGTCGGCTGCGGCGCCGGTTCCACCCGTACCCGTAGCGGCTGGGCCGCAGTCGGTGTCGGCGGTGGTCAGCGGCGGCGGGCCAGGGTGAGGCCGTCGGCGATCGGCAGCATCACCAGGTCGACCCGCTCGTCGGCGAGTACCGCCTCGTTGAAGTCGGCGATCGCCCGGTCGGCCACGGTCTCCGGGGCGAGGACCCGGCCGCCCCGCAGCACGTTGTCCACCACGAGCAGCCCACCGGTACGCATCCTCGGCACCAACTCGGCCCAGTAGGTCGGGTAGCCCGTCTTGTCGGCGTCGACGAAGGCAAAATCGAGGTGTGGCTCGGAGGGGAGGGACCGTAGCGTCTCGGCGGCCGGGCCGATCCGCAGCTCGATCCGGTCGTCGACCCCGGCCCGCGCCCAGTACCGGCGGGCGACCGCCGTGTACTCCTCGGAGATGTCGAAGCAGGTCAACCGCCCGTCGGCGGGAAGGCCACGGGCGATCGCCAACGAGGAGAGCCCGGTGAAGGTGCCGACCTCGACCGCCTGCCGGGCGTTCACCAGCCTGGTCAGAAAGGTGAGCAGCCCGGCCTGGTCCGGAGCGATCTGCATCCCGGCGTCGGCCGGCAACAGGGAGACCGTCTCGTCGATCAGCTCTCGGACCAGGGCGTCCGGCGGTGAGCCGTGCGCCAGGACGTACGCGTGAAGGTCATCGGTGAGCGGGATCGACTTCGTCGGCACCGCTCGACGCTATGCCAGGTTGGCGGCGGACGGTAGCGGTTCGGTCAGTGTGGGTCGTCCGCCGCTGTCGTCTCCGTCCCGAAGCCGGCACCGTTCGGGGCTGCCCGGTCAGTCCAGAGGTCGGTGATCCGCAGGTCGAGTTCGCCGAGCAGGTTGCGGAACAGCGGCAGGGAGAGCCCGATCACCGCCCCAGGATCGCCGTCCACCCGGTCGACGAACGGACCGCCCAGCCCGTCGATGGTGAACGCGCCCGCCACCTGCAATGGCTCGCCCGTCGCGACGTACGCGGCGATCTCGTCATCGGTGATTTCGGCGAAGTAGACGCCGGTGGCGGCGACCCGGGCCACCTCGCGCCCGGTCGACAGGTCGATCAGGCAGTGCCCGGTGTGCAGCACGCCGCTCTTGCCCCGCATCGCCTGCCAGCGACGGGTCGCCTCGTCCGCGTCGGCCGGCTTGCCGAGAATCTCCCCGTCGAAGGCGAGCACAGAATCACAGCCGAGGACGAGCGTACGGAGGTTGTGGTCGGGCTGCCTCCGGCTCTCGGCGCTGCTGCCGCTGTCGGTGCCGGCGCCACTGCCGCTGCCCGTGCTGGCGCCGCTGCCCGTGGTGGTGACATTGCTGGCGGTCAGGTCTGCGCCGAATCGCTCGGCGACGGTTCGGGCCTTCATCTGGGCCAGCGTGAGACTCAGCGCTTCGGGGGTCGACGGGTCCACCTGTGACTCGTCGACCCCGCTGACCAGCACTTCCGGCTCGATGCCGGCGGCCTGTAGGAGCTTGCGTCGGGCCGGGCTCGCCGAGGCGAGCACCAGGCGCAGCCGATTTTCCGTTCGCACGACGGCCAACGCTACCCGGCCCGACGAGGGCTACCCGCGCTCGGGCCGGGTGTGCGCATCGGTTCGGTTCGGGACGGTTCGTCTCCGGAGCGGCTCAGAGGCGTGGCTGCTGCCGTCGCCGTAGCAGGAGCACCACCAGCAGGGTCACCAACAGACCGAGTACGACAAGAGCTATCAGGACACCGATCAGGATCGTCGAGCCGGCGTTCGACTTGTTCTCCGGCTCTGGAGCGGCGTTGTCAGCAGGCTGCGTCTGGGTGGGGCTGGGCGCGGCGCTAGCGCTCGGGTTGGCACTTCCCTCCAAGGGAGGTACGTCGGCCGTCAGCGCCTTGACCAGGTTCAGTACGCCGTACCCGTACTCCTCGTCCCGACCCGGCGTTCCCTTGTCGTCGGCGGTAGCGGTGAGCCGATGTACAACTTCCTCAGCGGACAGATCCGGGAACTTGCTCCGTACGAGCGCAGCCGCCCCAGCCACGATTGCAGTTGAAGGGGACGTACCAGTGCCAGTGCGGTAGCGCCCGTTGACCGACGTGCTGTAGATGTCGACTCCAGGCGCGCTGAGGGCTAGTCTCTTGCCCGTAACAGAAATGTCGGCGTGTGCTCCTTTCTGGTCGGTCGCGCCAACTGCAACGACTCCCTCTGCGGCAGCGGGAAACTGGATTAAAAAGTCTCCCGGCCTGTTGCCGGCTGCTGCAACAACTACTATGTCCGCTTCGAATGCTGCTCGTAATGCTGCATTCAGGCGGGATGAAGATCCTCCTCCTGATGACAAACTAATGACATCAACCCGCTTCGATACAGCCCATTCGATGGCCTTGGCGGTATCGTCTGTATCGTGACTCTTGTTTCCGTTCCGTATTGGAACAATCTTGGCTTTTGGTGCGATTCCGAGGGCCCCGTTGCCCCCGCGGCCGTGGGCAGCTATCAGGCCGGCCATCCCGGTGCCATGGCCTCCGGGGTCGCTATCCTGACGACCGTTGCCGGAACCGCCGCCCTCCGTGACGGTGCCTGGTAAGAGATTATTGCGAAGGTCGGGATGTGGGTCGACGCCGGTGTCGATGACGGCAACAGCGACCCCTTCTCCTTGGCTAATTCTGTGCGCTTCGGCAACCTTCAAGTACCTGAGATGCCATTGATTGTTTCGCACCTGGTCGGCCTGAGCTACCCTGGCCGGGAAAACGGCGACGGCCGTGGCACAAAGGAGTGCCACGGCCGCGCGGGTCGTGCGAAGTCTCACCGCTTGTAACCAATCGCTGGGCCAGGGTCGATCCTGCCGCTATCTCGGCTGGGCAGCATGACCGGTGCGACTCCCTCGTCGGTCTCCCATGGATTATCCGGGTCCCAGTGTCGGTCGTTCTCGTCATTACTGCCCTGGGCACCAGTTCGCGCGCCTGGTCCCATCCCCACCTGACCGGGGCTGCCCATGGAGGAACGGCTCATGCCGGCACTCAGCCGCTGGCCAGCGCCGGGTGATATGGCGCCCGCGCCGTTACCGCCGATGACACCACCGACTGGGTTGATGCGCCGAGTTCCCCCCACTCCTGAAGCAGGCTGTGAGAGACCTGTGCCCGGTGTTCCACCGATCAGGCCGCCCGGAGGCATTACTCGCGGGCCCACTCCGACATTGGGGTTAAGTCCCGACTTGTTCAGTCCGCCACCCGGGGTGGGATAGCCAGGAGGCAGTCCGGGCGGCTTCGCCCCAGGGGGTGGCCCTGGCGGCCTGGCTCCGGGCGGGAGGCCAGGGGGAATCGGGGGCGTTGGCAGACCGGGGCCAGTGGTCGGTGGTGGCGGTGGAATGACACTCGGCGGCGTTGGCGGCACAGCTGGGGGAGCTATCGGTCCAGTACCACCGAGAATTGGGCCGGCACCAGGCACAGATGGCGTCGGAACGACAGTGTGGATGGCCGGAGTCGGTGGAGGGCTGTAGCTCGCGCCCCCACCCGCTGGCATCGGGACAACGGGCGGAAGCACCGGTGGGCTCGAACCGCCCATGGCGCTACTACCACCCGACCCACTTCCGCTACCAGTCTCATCTCTCGCATCCCCTGGAGTCTTGTACACCGGAGGTTTGCGGAGCTGTACCTGGGCGGTGGCGAGCTCGCTGCTGAGCCCGTACATGATGTGGCGAGCGCGCCAGTTCAGGTCTTCCAGGTCGGATTGGGTCGTCGGCTTCTGTCCGGCAGGCGGCCGGCCGTTGTTCGCCGTAACGGCCGCGTCGTACTGCTGCTTGGCCTGCTCTTTGGCGAGGTATTCCTTGTGAATCTCTTCAAGGTTCCTGCGCGACTCCCAGATCGCCTGAGTCACACCGGTGAGAGCCTGCTGGTTCGCGGCGGCCGTGTCGTAGACGCCCTGCACCGTTTGGATGAGGAAGTCGAGCCGTGCGACGTACGCCTTCGAAGCCTCGCTCTTCTCCGGTGGCCAGGCTTCGATCAGGTTCTCGCGGTACTGCTTCAATCGCGACAGGTGTAGTGAGCTGAGTTCAGAGGTCTTCCGCCAGCCGCTGACGTGCTGCCAGTGCGTATCCGTCTGTTGGTTGGCCAGCAGGTCCCACATCTGCTGGACGTTGTGTGACGTCCAGTTGGTCGTACCGGAGATCTGGCCGCTCCGCCCGCCTCCGTCATCAAGCATTGGGGCTCCCCGTGTTCTCCGTGCCGCCCTGCGACGGCGTCGCGTTCTGCGACCCTGGTGGCGGCGGCGCCGCTACACCGGTCTGGTCCAGCGCACTCTCGACATCGCGGACTCGGGCCTGCGAGAACGCGTCGGCCTGGCCGTAGTTCTTGCTGACCTTCTCGGCGGCGGTGGCGAGGCCGCCGGTGCCGTCGCCGACGTCCCAGACTCGCGTCGAGGTGTCCTGCTGGACGGTCCGGTGCGCCTCGAAGAACGACACCAACTCGGCGAAGCCCGCGTGCGGCGAAGGCAAGTTGGGCAGCATGTCCGACTGGACTTCTTCCATGTGTGGGACGTAGTTCTTCTGGACCTCGGCCAGGAGCTGCTGGGCGAACTCTTCCATTCGCTGGATGTCAGCCTCTATGGCGCCGCCGTAGTCGCGCAGCCACGCAGGGCCGCGGTCTTCCTCAGGTATCACGTCTTCTCCCCAGGTGCTACGTACTGCCCCACACCAAGGTTAGTGGGTACGGGCCGGCGTGGGCAGCCCCGTCGGGGCGCCGAGAGCAGGTCAGTGAGGAAGGCCGGAGACCCGCCAGGCGTCACCACCGGTGTGGGCCGGCATGCCGGACGGGGACACCGTACCGGGGCGACCGCTCTGTGCCCAGGTCGACACGGCGGCGGGTCGGGCCGATGTGGTCGGTCGCGGACGGAGGAAGATCGCCCCGACCAGGGCGGCCAACTCCTCCGGGGTGGGGGTACCTCGGACCACCCGGAGCAGCGGTTCTTCGTCGGTCATGGCATTGAGGGTACGTCCTCGTCAATTGGTGGGCGTCTCAGATAGGCGTGCCGAGGGTGTGACTCTTGTTGCCGTTGGGTACCGTCCACGGGTGTCTAGTGCGCCTCCTCAACTCATCGCTGACCGGTACCGACTTGTCGAGCCGCTCGGCCAGGGCGGGATGGGTCGGGTCTGGAAGGCGCGTGACGAGGTGCTGCACCGCGACGTCGCGATCAAGGAGTTGGTTCCGCCGCCGGGGCTGACCGAGGACGAGCGTCGGGAGATGCGCGAGCGCTCGCTCCGCGAGGCACGGGCGATCGCCCGACTCAACCACGCGAACGTGGTCCGGGTCTTCGACGTACTGCGTACTGACGGTGATCCGTGGATCGTCATGGAGTACATCCCGTCGCGGTCGTTGCAGGACGTACTTGCCAGTGACGGGCCGGTGTCGCCGACCCGGGCCGCCGAGATCGGGCTCGGGGTGCTCGGCGCGCTGAAGTCCGCGCACCGGGCCGGGGTGATGCACCGGGACGTGAAGCCCGGCAACGTGCTGCTCGGCGACGACGGCCGAGTGGTACTGACCGACTTCGGCCTCGCCACCGTGCCGGGTGACCCGAACGTGACCCGTACCGGACTGGTACTGGGGTCGCCCGCGTACATCGCGCCGGAGCGGGCGAAGGACGGCACGGCCGGGCCGGAGGGTGACCTCTGGTCGCTGGGCGCGACGCTCTACGCCGCCGTCGAGGGGCAGTCGCCGTTCGCCCGGCCCTCCGCGATCGCGACGTTGGCAGCGCTGGCCACCGAACCGCCGCCGGTGTCGCGCCGCGCCGGCCCGCTCAAGGCCGTGCTCGCGGGGCTGTTGCGCAAGGATCCGACGACGCGGATCAACGCCGAGGTGGCGGAGCGGTTGCTCCGTCGCGCGTCAGGCCGGCGCAGGAACCCGGGGCTGTCACTGCTTGACGGGGTACGCCGACCGGGGCCGCACGGCCCGCGCGAACCGGGCGAGCCGCGTACCCGGATCGTGCCGTTGCCGTCGCCCCGGCAGGCCCCTGCCGCGCCACCGACCGCACCGCCCCCTGCCCCGGCGACGCCGCCGGCCGCCGAGACGACCAAGTTGCCGGCGTCTCCACCGGCTGCCGAGACGACCAAGCTCCCGACCGCTCCGCCGGCTGCCGAGACGACGAAGCTGCCCGCCCCGCCGGCCGAGAAGGAGCCGGCGGCGGAGGCACCCGCAGCGGAGGTGTCGGAGGAACCCGCCAGCTCGGACAGCGCCCGGCCGCCCGCCGAGCCGACCGTCGTCGTCGTGCCCGGACAGTCGGCCGACGAGGTCGAGGCGAAGTCGGAGCCAGCGCCAACTGCGGTCCAGCCGAAGGCGGAAACCTCGTCCTCAGAGCAGTCGCCGGCAGACCAGCAGGCAGATCAGGCAGCTCGGCAGGCAGACCAGGCGGCGCAGCCGGAGAACCTGGTGGCGCAGCCGGCGGGCCGGGCGGCGGTCCCGACGAGCCGCGACGAAGAGTACGGCGACCGGCGCGGCCCGCTGGCCGCCGTCGCGGCCGGCAACCGCCGGATGTGGCTGCTCGGCGGGCTGGTCGTACTCCTCCTGCTCGCCCTCGTCGTGATCGTGCCGCTGACCCGCGACGGCGAGTCGGGCAGCGAGGACCGGAACCCGAGTTCCGGTTCCGCACCGACGAGCCAACCGCCGGGTACGCCGTCCGCCGATCCCACCAGCGCACCCCCGGAGCCCACACCGGCGGCGACCACCGCTCAGCCGGCCCAGCCGCCGGTGACGCCGACGGGTCAGGCCGCTCCGCAGCTACCGGCGGGTTGGAAGCTGCACCAGGACCGGACCGGGTTCGCCGTGCCGGTGCCGAACGGGTGGACGGTCAGCAGGGAGGGGCCGCGGGTCAAGTTCAACGATCCCGACAGCCGCCGCTTCCTGATGATCGACCAGACGAACGATCCTCGGCCGGATCCCGTCGCGGACTGGACGGAGCAGGAGCGGTATCGACGGGGCGACTACACGAACTACCAGCGGGTGACGATCCGGTCGGTCGACTACTGGCTGAAGGCCGCCGACTGGGAGTGGCTGCACGACGAGGGCGGAGTGCGGATGCACGTCCGTAACCGGGGCTTCGTCACCAGCAGCAAGAAGGCGTACGCGATCCGCTGGGACACCGAGGCGGCCGACTGGGACCGTGAACTCGCCACCTTCAAAATCATCGCGGACGGGTTCCGACCCGCGAAGAGTTGACAGGCATGACCTCACTTTCATCGGGGTAGTGATGATCTCGACGGAAGGAGGTACGACTGATGCGTTCCCGACATCATGCGACGAAGCCGAGCATTGCACTGTGGATGCTGGTTGCGATCGGCGATCTCGCCATACTGGTGGCGAGCGTCGGAATGGTCGCGCTGATCGCGCTCGCGAGCGTCGTCACCGTGGCCGTCGCTACGGTCGGCGCTTGGTTCTTGCTGCGGCGAGGCGTGCAGAACCAGACGGCGGTGCCAGCCCAGGTCGCCATGCCCACGACGGGCCCGGCGCAGGCGGGGTCCGCCGCGCAGCTCCGCTGAGACTGGACAACGAGGGATAGCGACAGCGAGGGATAGCGGCAGCCGGATCAGTTATCGACCGGAGAGGTGATGATAGGTCCCGCTGCCGCTAACTCGTGTCAGGGCTGCGGCCAGCGGCTGTTGAGTCGTCGCGCCACCTCCGCGATGTCGTGCCGGTCCCGGGCGAGCAGGTCACTGCGGGCGTCGCGGTAGCGGGGACAGGGCCAGCGACGCCGGCACGCGACACACCGCCACATGCCGAGTAGCCGCCACAGTGGCGCCGGGCGATGTCGTTCGACTATTGCCATGGAGCGGTCGCGTTCCATTGCGGACCTCCGGCGGTTGCGGGGCGCGCGACGGCTCGCCGGGCTGTCGGAGGGAGACGAGCCGCCGCGCGGGAGACCGACCCCCGCCAAGTTGCGGACCAGGGAGGAATCGGCTCCTCGGAACTTAATGCATAAGGTAGAGCAAGGCAACACCATATGCCTCTAGATGCCTCCTGATGCTTGTGGTCGTCCGGTTCACCGTGATCAAATGTCACCGCGGACCAGGGAGTGCATCGTGCCCACCTCGAAAACACAAAAGATCATCAACGACCTCACCGAGCAGATCGAATCGGGAGCGCTGGCGCCGGGCGACCAGTTGCCGAGCACCGCAGCGCTGCGTGCGCAATACGGTGTCTCCGTCACGGTGGTGCGTGGCGCGGTGAGCTGGCTCAAGGCGAAGGGTCTGGTGCAGGGCCATCCGGGGCTGGGCGTCTTCGTCGTCGAGCACGAAAAGTAGGCAGCCCGCTGGGCAGCGGCGACGTGAGCTAGGCTCGCTCGGATGTCAGTGGACGGCTTGACAGACCTCTGGGACAAGCTCTTCGGGGCTCAGCCCGACCCACCCCCGCTGCTGGTCCTGATCACCGGGCTGGTGGCCCTCACCGTGGTGCTCACCCGGCTGCCCTGGCGGATCGGCCGCAACGCCATCACGATCGCGCACGAGGGTGGGCACGCGCTCGCGGCCGTACTCACCGGACGTCGTCTCCAGGGCATCCGGCTGCACTCGGACACCTCCGGCCTGACCCTGTCGGCGGGCCGGCCGACCGGTCCCGGGATGGTCTTCACCCTGCTCGCCGGCTATCTGGCACCGTCACTGATCGGGCTGGCCGGTGCCTGGGTACTCGGCGGAAACCGGATCACTCTGCTGCTCTGGGTCGCGGTCGCACTGCTGCTCGCCATGCTGGTGATGATCCGCAACGTCTTCGGCATCATCTCCATCGTGGTCACCACCGGGGTCGTACTCGGGGTCTCCTGGATGGCGTCGCCGGAGGTGCAGGCGGCGTTCGCGTACACCGGGGTGTGGTTCCTGCTGCTCGGCGGCGTACGGCCGGTGGGTGAACTCCAGACGCTGCGGCGGCGCGGTCAACTGCCGCAGTCGGACGCCGACCAGCTCGCCTGGCTGACCCGGGTACCGGGCCTGGTCTGGGTCGGGGTCTTCGGCGCGGTCAACCTGATCGCCCTGCTGGCCGGAGCCGCCCTGCTCACCGGCCCGATACTGAACTCCACCGGCCTGCCCGGCTGACCAGCGGGCCGGGCCGAACGCCGACCACGCCGACCACGCCGAGCCGACCACGCTGAGCGGCCGAGGAAACAGGGGACGAGATGCGTTACGTGATCATCGGTGCCGGTGCGGTCGGCGGCACCATCGGGGTACGGCTCGGCGAGGCCGGCCGGGACGTGACCCTGGTGGCCCGGGGCGCGCACCTGGCCGCGATCCGGGCGCACGGGCTGACCCTGAACACCCCGGACGGCGAGTACGTCGGCCGGCTCCCCGCCATCGGCGACCCCGCCACGGACCGAGTCGACCAGCCGCTGACCTCGGACACCGTGCTGGTGTTGACGGTGAAGTCGCAGGACACCGAGGCCGCGCTGCGGAGCTGGGCCGACCTCCCGGTCCAGGGCGGCGGTACGGCGGCAGAGCGGCTGCCGCTGCTGACCGCGCAGAACGGGGTCGCGAACGAGCGCGCCGCCGCCCGGCTCTTCGACCGGGTCTATCCGGTCTGCGTCTGGCTCCCGGCGACCCACCTCGAACCCGGACGGGTGGTGGCCAGCGGTCACCCGTACTCGGGGATGCTGCATCTCGGCGCCTTCCCACACGGTTCCGACGACCTCGCGCGGCGGATCGGCGCGGACCTGGCGGCGGCCCGGTTCCTCGCCCCGGTCCGCGACGACGTGATGCGCTGGAAGTACGGCAAGCTGCTGCGCAACCTCGGCAACGGCGTCCAGGCGCTCTTCGGCCTCTCGGTCGGCGGCACCGCATCCGGGGCCGACGACCGGCGGGCGGCCCGGGCGGCCGAGCTGCTCGCGGCGGTACTGGCCGAGGGGGAGGCGGTGCTCGACGCGGCCGGGATCGGCTACACCTCGCGGGCGGAGGAAGCCGACGAGCGCGGTGACCGGGTCGAGGCGGTACCGGTGGCCGGGCAGCCCCGGCAGGGCGGCTCGACCTGGCAGAGCCTCGCCCGGGACGCCGGATCGGTCGAGACGGACTACCTCAACGGCGAGATCGTGCTGCTCGGCCGGCTGCACGGGGTGCCGACCCCGGCCAACGCGGCGGTGCAGCGGGCGATGCGCCGGGCGGTACGCGAACACATCCCGGCCGCCGAGTTCCCGATCGCCGACCTGACCTGAGCTGAGCTGACCTGAGCTGAGCTGACCTGACCTGACCTGAGCTGAGCTGAGCTGACCTGACCTGACCTGAGCTGACCTGAGCTGACCTGAGCTGACCTGACCTGAGCTGACCTGAGCTGACCTGACCTGAGCTGACCTGAGCGACCTGACCGGTCCCGCCGAGCCCAGACCGAAGGGCATCGTTGCCGAACAGTTTGCACCCGACCCGCAACCGCACCCCGGGGCCCAGGCGTATTGGCTATGTCCGGCAGGGGAGGTCGCAGGTGCCCGACGTCGACGACTTCGACGAGTTCTACCGGGGGAGCCGGCAACGGCTGCTCGGGTACGTCTATCTGTTGACCGGTGACCTGGCCGAGGCCCAGGACGCCGTCCAGGAGGCGTACATCCGGGCGTGGCAGCGCTGGTCGCGGGTGTCCGGGTACGCCGATCCGGAGGCGTGGGTACGGGTGGTGGCCGCCCGGGTGGCGATCAGCCGCTGGCGCAGCCTGCGCAGCCGGAGCCGGGCGTACCTGCGGCACGGGTTGCCGGCCGACACCCCGGCGCCGGGTACCGAGACGATCGAGGTGGTCGCCGCGCTCCGCCGGCTGCCGGAGGAGCAACGTACCGCGATCGCCCTGTACTACCTGCTCGGCCTGCCGGTGGCCGAGGTGGCCCGGGAGACCGGGGCACCCGTCGGCACGGTGAAGGCCCGGCTGGCCCGTGGCCGGGCGGCGTTGGCCGGCCTGCTGACGGTCGTGGATCTGGAGGAGGCCGCCGATGCCTGAGTTGATGTCCACCCGGGCCGCCCAGCCCGGGTACCGGTCCGATCCGTCGACGGGTCGGTCGGCACGCCCTTCCACCAGCGGTCCGACGGATCTGTCGGCCGGGGTGGGGCCGGAGCTGGCGGACCGGATCGCCGAGGAGGTCGCCACGGTCCGCTGGCTCGCGCCCGAGGAGATCCGCACGCGGGCCCGGCGGCGTAGTCGGATCAGGTCGCTGGTCGGGACGGTCGCGGTGCTCGTCGTGGTCGCGTCGGGCTCGGTGATGGCCGTCGAGCGGTACGTGCCACGGCCGCTGCCGGCCGGGGGGCAGCCGCTGCTGGCCGGACCGTCGGCTCCGGTGCCGTCGCCGGATCCGGTCGCCATTCCGGCGTCGGCACTGCTGCAACCGGAGGACGTCGGGCCGGGGCTGGTGGTGGAACGGGAGGAGGTGCGGCTGGAGACGGTGGTGGAGGTGGTCGATGCGACCGTGCCGCTGGGCTGCCCCGGGTACGCGCTACGGGACCGCTACGACGGGCTGGCCCGGGTGGTCCGCCGGCACACCGTGCAGCAGCCGCCGACGGTACCCGGTGACCCGCACAGCGGCGCGCCGGTCGTACACGAACGGGTCTTCCGGCTCCTCCCCGGCGCGGCCCGGCAGGTCTTCGCGGACGCCCGTGCGGTGCCCGACCTCTGCGCCGAATACCGCACCCCCGGGGCGATCGAGGTCGACGGCCGCGGGCTTGCCGTCGACGCGGAGCACCGCTGGCGGGTCCTGGCCGAGGACTTCGCCGGGGACGAGTCGGTGCTGCTGGACTGGCGGACCACGGTCCGCCGGCAGGACAGTGCGGCGGTGGTCGACGGCCCGGCCAGCCGGCTGGTCGGAGTCGTCCGGGTCGGCGACCTGGTGGCCACTGTGGACCGGGTCGACGAGGCGCCGGACCCGAAGCGGGCCGAGGCGTTGACCCGGCGCGCCGCCGTCCGGCTCTGCGAGGCCGCGAACCCGCCCTGTTGAGTCGCCCCGGCCGGGGTCAGAGCGGGATGTTGCCGTGCTTCTTCGCCGGCAGCGTCTCGCGCTTGGTGCGGAGGATCCGCAGCCCCCGCACGATCTGGCTCCTGGTCTCCGCCGGCCGGATCACCGAGTCGACGTAGCCGCGCTCGGCCGCCACATAGGGGTTGGCGAGGGTGTCCTCGTACTCCCGGATCTTCTCGGCCCGGACGGCGGCCGGATCGTCGGCGGCGGCCAGCTCGGCACGGTAGAGGATGTTCACCGCGCCCTGCGCGCCCATCACCGCGATCTGCGCGGTCGGCCAGGCGAAGTTGAGGTCCGCGCCGAGGTGCTTGGAGCCCATCACGTCGTACGCCCCGCCGTACGCCTTCCGGGTGATCACGGTGACCTTCGGGACGGTGGCCTCGGCGTACGCGTAGATCAGCTTGGCGCCCCGCCGGATGATGCCGTCCCACTCCTGGCCGGTACCGGGCAGGAAGCCTGGAACGTCCACAAAGGTGAGTACCGGGATGTTGAACGCGTCGCAGGTGCGGACGAACCGGGCGGCCTTCTCCGAGGCGGCGATGTCCAGGCAGCCGGCGAAGTGCATCGGCTGGTTCGCCACCACCCCGACCGGCCGCCCCTCGACCCGACCGAAGCCGACCACGATGTTCTGCGCGTAGAGGGGCTGTACCTCCAGGAACTCCCCTTCGTCGAGAACGTGCTCGATCACCTGGCGGATGTCGTACGGCTGGTTCGCCGAGTCCGGGATCAGCGTGTCCAGTTCCCGGTCGACGTCGGTGACCTCCAGCTCGGCCGGGGCCTCGAAGACCGGCGCCTCGTCGAGGTTGTTGCTCGGCAGGTACGACAGCAGCGCCCTGACGTAGTCGATCGCGTCGTCCTCGTCGGTGGCCAGGTAGTGCGCGTTGCCGCTGCGGGTGTTGTGGGTACGCGCCCCGCCCAGCTCCTCCATCGCGACGTCCTCACCGGTCACCGTCTTGATCACATCCGGCCCGGTGATGAACATGTGCGAGGTCTGGTCGACCATCACGGTGAAGTCGGTGACCGCCGGGGAGTAGACGGCCCCGCCCGCACAAGGACCCATCACCAGGGAGATCTGCGGGATCACCCCGGAGGCGCGGACGTTGCGGAAGAAGATCTCGCCGTAGAGGCCGAGGCTGACCACGCCCTCCTGGATCCGGGCGCCGCCGGAGTCGTTGATCCCGATCACCGGGCAGCCGATCTTCATCGCCAGGTCCATCACCTTGACGATCTTCTCGCCGAAGACCTCGCCGAGGGAGCCGCCGAAGACCGTGAAGTCCTGGGCGAAGACGCAGACCTGCCGGCCGTCGACGGTGCCGTACCCGGTCACCACGCCGTCGCCGTACGGGCGGGTGCGGTCCAGCCCGAAGTTGGTCGACCGGTGTCGGGCCAGCCCGTCCAGCTCGACGAAGGAACCGGGGTCGAGCAGCAGCTCGATCCGCTCCCGGGCGGTCTTCTTGCCCCGGGCGTGCTGTTTCTCCACCGCCCGGGCCGAACCGGCGTGCACCGCCTCGTCGACCCGGCGGTCCAGGTCCGCGAGGCGGCCGGCGGTGCTGTGGGGGTCGACGTCGGTGGTGCTCGGCTGCCCAGTCACGTTCGCGATCGTAACGACGGCCGGCGCCCCGGCCACCGCCCGGTGGCGGGGCGTGTGCCGCACCACCCGGCCCCGGGACTCGATCTCCGTGCGGGGAGCCCGGCCGGCGACCGGCGGGAGGACCCCGCCGCGACGGTCGGCCCCGCACCGGCGGGCCGGAGCCGTACGCTGGGCTGATGCCGGGATCGCCGTACACCGACCTGGACCGTCCGCCGCTCGACGCGCGGCGGCTCCGGCGGGCCCTGATCACCCCGGAGAGCCTCTGGACCCGGCTGATACTGCACCGCGAGACCGGGTCGACGAACGCCGACGCGGCCGAGGCCGCCCGGGCCGGTGAGCCGGAGGGGCTGGTGGTGGTCGCCGAGCGGCAGACCGCGGGGCGGGGCCGGCGCGGGCGTACCTGGGAGTCGCCGGCCCGGGCCGGGCTCGCGGTCAGCGTGCTGCTCCGGCCCGGGTTGGCCGAGCCCGCCCGGGACTGGCCGGCGGTGCCGGCGTCCCGGTACGGCTGGCTGCCCCTGCTGGCCGGTGTCGCCCTGGTGGAGGCGGTGGACCTGCTGGCCGAGCTGGACTCGGCGCTGAAGTGGCCGAACGATCTCCTGCTCTGGGCCGGCCCGCGCAACGGCCGCCCCGCCGAGCGGTCCCCGGACGAGACCGGCCGGTTCCCGGACGAGACGGGCCGGTCCCCGGGCGCGGCGGGCGCCGAGGGTCCGTCGACCGGTGCGGCCGGTGGCCGGCCGAACGGCGAGGCGAAGGCCGCCGGGATCCTGGCCGAGGGGGTCTCCGCGGCCGGTGCGGCGGACCCGGGGGTGGTGCTCGGGCTGGGCGTGAACGTCACGGTCCGCGCCGACGAGTTGCCGGTCAACCCGACCGGGCTGCCGGCCACCTCGCTGCAACTGGCCGGTGCGGCGGCCACCGACCGGGACCCGCTGCTGCGGGCGCTGCTGCGCGGAATCGACCGCTGGTACGGCCGCTGGCGGACCGCCGGTGGCGACGCGCTCGCCTGCGGCCTGCACGAGGCGTACGTGCGCAACTGCGCCACCCTGGGCCGCGAGGTACGGGTGCTGCTGCCGGCCGGGGACGAACTGGTCGGCACCGCCAGCACGGTCGACCCGGACGGGCAACTGGTGCTCGCCACCGCTGACGGCGAGCGCCGGGTCGCCGCCGGCGACGTCCTGCACCTGCGCTGACGTCCTGCACCTGCGCTGACCGCCAGCGCTCACCGGCGACCGGATCGTCGGCAGGGATCGGCTGCGGGGATCGGCTGCGGAGTCGCCGCGAAGTCGACGACGACCGTCCGACTCGCCGCCGCCTTCGCGGAATCCCGACCGTCGATAAAGAGTCGATACCGGATACCACGGCGGTGGCGCGGAACCGCTACGGTCACCGCGGACATTCGGTTATGGACGAGGAGGATGGGGTGGCTTTCCCTGAGGACGTGCTCACCCAGGACGAGCATGTCGTAACGCACCTGCACCCACACTGGAAGGCGTTGATCCGACCGGTCGTGGTGCTGGTGCTGGCCGTTGCCGCCGTGGTCGCCGGCCTCGTTCTGCTGCCGTCGAGCGGTGCCGGCACGGTGCTCGGCTACGTGATCGCGGCGGTCGCGCTGGTGCTGGTGGTCTGGTTGAGCGTCCGGCCGTACCTGGTCTGGCGGACCACGCACTATCTGTTCACCAACGAGCGGGTGCTGTTGCAGAAGGGCGTCTTCTCCCGCGACCGCCGGGACATCCCGCTCGGCCGGATCAACGACCACTCGATGAACCAGAAGTTTCTCGAACGGCTGCTCGGCTGCGGCACGCTGACCATCGAGTCGGCCGGCGAGCGGGGCCAGTCGGTGCTGGAGGACATCCCGGGCGTGGAGCGGGTGCAGACCATGCTCTACGAACTCGTCGAGGCCAACCACGACAAGCACTCGCTCGGTGACGGCGAGATGCGCGAGATCATGGCCGACATGGCCGAGGGCAAGCCGCTGCGCGAAGAGTCGAACAAGCCGCTGCGCGAAGAGTCGAAGTAACGTCCGGAAGGGCCCCTGGCACCCGAGTCGCCGCGCGCGGCCGGGCAGGGGCCCTTTCGTTCGGGCGCCCGGCCAGGTCAGCCCGGCGGCAGCGGCTCCCGCATGAGGAACCAGCCCCGGAAGCGGGTACGCAGCACCTCGCGGTCCGGCTTGCCCTCCGCGTCCAGCCGGTCCATGCTGGCGGTCAGGGTGACGGTCCCGAAGCCGGGCCGCGCGACCGACGGCTTGCTGCCGAGTACGGTCAGCCGGGTCGCCAGCCGGTCACCGGCGCGTACCGGGGCCAGCCAACGCAGCTCCTCCAGCCCGGGTGAGGCGTCCCCGGCGGCCCGGGCGAGCACGTGGTCGACGTACGCCCGCATGAAGAGGCTCACCGTGAAGAAGCCGCTGGCGATCAGTCCGCCGTGATGGCTGCGCCGGGCCAACTCCTCGTCGACGTGGTACCACTGCGGGTCGAAGCGCCGGGCGAAGTCGACCATCTCCCGCCCGTCGACGACGGTGATCCCGAGGTCGAAGGAGCGGCCGGGCGTCAGGTCCTCGAAGAACAGTTCGGCGGGCGCGCCGGTACCCGAGCGGCTCACCGCGCCGCTCAGCGGGCTGACGAACGCCGGGGAGCGGCGTTCAGCTCGGCGGCGAGTTCGGTCTCCAGCGCGGCGTCGATGGTCTCGGCGAACTGGACCTCGAGCGGCTGGGCGGAGGCGTCCGGCGTCCCGGCAGCGGTTCGCCGCCCGTTCGCGGCGGGTGTGGCCGCGTGGTCGGGTACCCCGGTCTCCGGACCCGCGCCCTGACCACCACCGGCAACGCCGGCAGGCTGGGGGCCGGCAGTGTCGGGCTCGGTGAGCTCGCCGACCGCCTCGGCGAGTTCGGCGACCGGGTCGAGCTCGGCCAGGAAGTCGTCGTCCAGCTCGGCGGTCCGCTTGGAGGCGGTGGTGCCGCCCGCCGCACCGTCCTCGACCGGGACGAACGACCTGTTCGGGGATTTCCGGAAGACAAAGGTGCGGTAGGACCAGAACCGGAAGATGGTGGCCAGCCCGACGCCGACCGTCTTGGCGACGTTGAGCGCCAGCAGGCTGCTGATGCCGAACCCGTACTTGGCCACGGCGAGTACGCCCAGCTCGATGGCCAGCCCGGCGCCGTTGAAGAGGAAGAAGAGGGCGTACTCGCGGCGCATTGCCGACTTCGGTCGGTCCCGGTAGGTCCAGTGCCGATTCATCAGATAGGACGAGACGGTGGCGACGACCGTGGCGATGACATTCGCCTTCAGTTGCCCGTCAGCGAACACGGTGAGCGCCAGGGCGTTGAACACCGCGTAGTTGATGGCGGCGTTCAAACCCCCGACGGCACCGAATTTCAGCACCTCACGCAGGAACTTCTGCCAGCGTTCGGGCAACAGACGGGCGAAACGCATTCGACCACCTTAGGGCAGATCTGGGCGCCGGGTGCGCCGACCGGACGGAGGTGGGTTGCCGGTCACTGCCTCTTGTGACTCTGCGTGATCACATCCGGTGCGTCGGCGGCCGCCGGGCCGACGAAGACGAACCGGCGGTAGGACCAGAACCGGAAGAAGGTGCCGAGCGCGGCGCCGACGAAGTTGGCCGCGATGTTGTCGGCGACCAGCGACTTGAACACGCCCGGCCAGATGCTGCCGAGCCCGTAGTGGCTGATGGCCAGGCAGGCGAGGCCGATGCCCAGGCCGACGGCGTTGAAGAAGAAGTAGAGCGAGTATTCCCGGGCCATGCCGGAGCGTTCCCGGTGCCGCCAGGTCCAGAACCGGTTGCCGA
This sequence comes from Plantactinospora sp. BB1, assembly GCF_003030385.1. Classification (NCBI taxonomy): domain Bacteria; kingdom Bacillati; phylum Actinomycetota; class Actinomycetes; order Micromonosporales; family Micromonosporaceae; genus Plantactinospora; species Plantactinospora sp. BB1. The sequence goes on from NZ_CP028159.1 coordinate 2,292,200, forward strand.
CGAAGGCGACGGTCGCGGCGATGACCGTGGAGAAGGTCTTCGCGGTGAGGGTCTCCCAGCCGAGGCTCGCGTTGGCGTAGTTGAACAGTACGAAGTCGACCACGAAGGCCACCCCGCCGACCGTGCCGAACTTGCCCAGCTCATGGATCAGGTGACCGAACCGGTCCAGAAGGGTGCGAATCACGCCGCGTCGTGCATCCGGCAGGGAGGGCTGTTCGCCGGTGGCGGTCGAGGACACGGCTTGAGCGTACCGGTTGCCGCTCGTCCGCACGGGCCGCAACCGGCGACTCGCGGCGCCGGACCCCGTCCGGCCCGGCGTGCCGAGCGTGCGGGTCCGGCGAGCGGAGGGTCGGATGTGACGTCCGGGTCACCTGGCGTCACTGACCACTGTGAGGATGCCGTGACGCAATGCGGTTGCCCTGAAGGATTTGCGTGAAACTGCGCGTGGGAGCGAGGAAAGAATCGCCTTACCGCAGCCCGGCCGCATCTTGTGCAGTTCTTCACAACCAGTCTCGCTGCCCCGAACGCCGGCTCGGTTTACGCTGACGGAAATCCCAGGCTTTCACAAGGCGACGCGGTCGCCGGTCTGTTCGGCACCGCACGCCCTGCAATCGGTCAGCGTCGACCAAAGGAGAACTGTCATGGCCGCTCCGGCTACTATCCGGGGTCTCGATCAAGCTCCGACAAGCCATCCGAAACTACTCGCCTGGGTCAAAGAGGTAGCCGAACTCACCAGTCCCGACCAGGTGGTCTGGGTCGACGGCTCGGACGAGGAATGGCGCCGGATCACCGACGAACTGGTCGACGCCGGCACCCTCGTACGCCTCGATCCGGCCCGTAAGCCGAACTCGTTCTGGGGGCGTACCGATCCTGGCGATGTGGCCCGGGCCGAGGACCGCACCTTCATCTGCTCGGTCGACGAGGGCGATGCCGGCCCCACCAACAACTGGATGGCCCCGGCCGAGATGAAGCGCATCATGACCGACCTCTACCGGGGTTCGATGCGCGGACGCACCATGTACGTCATTCCGTTCTGCATGGGTCCGCTGGAGGCGGAACAGCCGATGTTCGGCGTCGAGATCACCGACAGCCCGTACGTCGTGGCGAGCATGCGCATCATGACCCGGATGGGCACGACGGTGCTGGCCGGGATGGGGGAGGACGCGGACTTCGTGCACGCGCTGCACTCGGTCGGCGCACCGCTGGAGCCGGGCCAGTCGGACGTGGCCTGGCCCTGCAACGACACCAAGTACATCTCGCACTTCCCCGAGACCCGGGAGATCTGGTCCTACGGCTCCGGCTACGGCGGCAACTCGCTGCTCGGCAAGAAGTGCTACTCGCTGCGGATCGCCAGCGTGATGGCCCGGGACGAGGGCTGGCTCGCCGAGCACATGCTCATCATGAAGCTGACCTCGCCGGAGGGAACGGTGAAGTACATCGCCGGCGCCTTCCCGTCCGCCTGCGGCAAGACCAACCTGGCGATGCTGGAGCCGACCATCCCGGGCTGGAAGGTCGAGACGATCGGCGACGACATCGCCTGGATGCGGTTCGGCCCGGACGGCCGGCTCTACGCGGTCAACCCCGAGTACGGCCTCTTCGGCGTCGCGCCCGGCACCGGCTGGAAGACCAACGCCAACGCGATGCGCACCATCGACCTGGGGAACTCCATCTTCACCAACGTCGGGCTGACCGACGACGGTGACATCTGGTGGGAGGGGATGAGCGAGCCGCCGGCCCACCTCATCGACTGGAAGGGCCGGGACTGGACCCCGGAGAGCGGCGAACTCTCCTCGCACGCCAACAGCCGGTTCTGCACCCCGCTGCTCCAGTGCCCGATCGTCGCCGACGAGTTCAACGACCCGAACGGCGTACCGATCGACGCGATCCTGTTCGGCGGGCGGCGCAAGGACACCATCCCGCTGGTCACCGAGGCCCGGGACTGGGTGCACGGTGTCTACATGGGAGCGACGCTCTCCTCGGAGACCACCGCCGCCGCCTCCGGCGAGGTCGGCGTGGTCCGCCGGGACCCGATGGCGATGCTGCCGTTCATTGGCTACCACGGCGGGGACTACTTCCGGCACTGGATCGAGATGGGCAAGGGCACCGACGGCGACGAGTCGAAGCTGCCGAAGATCTACTACGTCAACTGGTTCCGCAAGAACGCCGACGGCGACTTCATCTGGCCCGGCTTCGGCGAGAACTCCCGGGTGCTCAAGTGGATCGTCGAGCGGCTGGAGGGCCGGGGCGAGGCGGTCGAGACGCCGATCGGGTTCGTACCGGCCCCGGACGCGCTCGACGTCGACGGGCTGGACATGAGCCCGGAGGACCTGCGGATCGCGACCCGGGTGGACGTCGAGGAGTGGCGCGACGAGCTGCCGATGATCACCGAGTGGTTCGAGAAGTTCGGTGACAAGCTGCCCGGCGTGCTCTGGGCCGAGCTGGACGCGCTGCGGGCCCGACTCGACGACGAGGCGGCCCGGGTCGGCGTGGACCAGCCGCGCTCGGGCCGCTAGGCACAGCCGGCCGACCAGCCGGGTTCGGCCCGCCGGGCACACCCGGCCGACCAGCCGGCCCGGCCCGCTCCGCACGCCCGAGCGGGTGTGCCGGTGGCCCGGGTCGGGCATCATCGACGGCATGACGACGGCCGCCGCGACCGAGGTCCGGCGGCCGTCCGCCGTCCGCGTGCTGACCTGGCTGCTCGCCGCGACCGCGGCGGCCACCGTCGCGGTCGACGCGCTCAACTGGTGGTACGCCGACGAGCGCGGCTTCGGGCTGGCGGTGCGCAGCGGCTGGGCGCTGCTGCGTACCCTCGGCTTCCTGATCCTGATCCGGCACGTCCGGCGGGGCCGGGCCGGTGCCCGCCCGCTCGGGCTGATCCTCGCGGTGACCACCGTCTTCGCGGTCGGCCGGCTGATCGTGCCCCGGGCCGGCGTACCCGCGCTGCCGGGAGTGCTCGGCTTCGCCGTACTGGCCGTACTCTGCGTCGCCGTCGTCTGGCTGCTCTACCGGTCGCCGTCGCTGCGGGAGTACCTGGTCCGGCACCCGAGCCGGCTGGTCGTCGACCGGCGGGGCATCTCCTGGCGGGAGGTCACCCCGCGCCGGCCGCCGGTCACCGGCTGGCTGCTCACCGCCCGGGTCGCCGCGTTCACGTACGGGCCGCTGACCCTGGTGCCCTGTCTGGTGGCGGTCGGCACGATTCTCGACGGCCGGCTGCTCGCGGTGCCTACCCTGGTGCTGTGGTTCGGCATCGGCATCGGGGTCAGCTACGCGGTGCTGTTCTGCACCTTCTTCCTGCTCCGGGGCAAGACCTGGGCGAGCGGCCTGCTGGTGCTGGTCAGCGTGGCGGTGGTCGCGGTCGACCTGGCGTTCTGCTGGCTGCTGCTCGGCGTCGACGGCCTGGTCCGGGACGGTGGGCCGCTGGTGGTGGCCGCCGGGCTGACCCTCTACGCGCTGCGCCGGGCGAGCCGGGCGGCCCGGGACGGGGTGCCGGCGGGTTCGCCCGTCGGTGCCGCCCGGCCGGGCTGAGGTGACCGGCGGTGGAGACCGTCGACGTGGCGGTGGTGGGTGCCGGGCCGGCCGGGGCCAGCGCCGCGTTGGCGGCCCGGCGGGCCGGAGCACGGGTACTGCTGCTCGACCGGGCCGACTTTCCCCGGGACAAGGCGTGCGGGGACGGGATCGCCGCACACGCGCTCGACGTACTCGCCGAACTGGGGGTTTCCGACCCGGTGTCCGGCTACCGGCCGGTGCCGGCGCTGCGGCTGGTGGCGCCCGGTGGCGGGAACGTGGCGCGGCGGCTGCCCCGGCCGGCGTACACGGTGCCCCGCCGGGTCTTCGACGCCCGGCTGGTGGCGGCGGCGCTCGCGGCCGGCGCGGAGCTGCGCCGGCACGCGGTCCGGCGGATCGAGCGCTCCGACGGCCTGGTCGTGATCGACGGTACGATCGCCGCCCGCGCCGTGGTCGGTGCCGACGGCGCCGGTTCGGTGGTCCGGCGGGCGCTGGGGCACGGACCGAATCCGGACGGGCACCTGGCGCTGGCCATCCGAGGGTACGCCCCGAACCCCGCCGGCCCCACCGAGCAGCGGATCGTCACCTCGGCCGCGCACTGGCCGGGCTACGCCTGGGCGTTCCCGATCGGGGACGGGCGGGCGAACGTCGGGTACGGCGAGGTGCTGGCCGGCCGTCCGCTGCGCCGGACCGAGCTGCTGGACCGGTTGGCGGCGCTGCTGCCCGAGATCGACCCGTCGACCGTCACCGGGCTGCGGGCGCACCACCTGCCGCTCTCCACCCGCCGGCCGGCGCCGGGCCGGGGCCGGATCGTGCTGGCCGGAGACGCGCTGTCGCTGGTCAACCCGTTCACCGGCGAGGGGATCTTCTACGCGGTCCTCTCCGGTGCGCTGGCCGGGGCGGCCGCCGCCACGGCACCGCACGCCGCCGCCGACCGGTACGCCGCCGCGCTGCGGTCGCGGCTCGGCGCTCACCTGCGGGACAGTTCGGCGGTGGCCTGGCTGGCCCGCCGGGCGCCGGTGGTGGACGGGGTGGTCCGGGCGGCCGAGCGGGACGCCCGGGTCTTCCGGACGCTGGTGGAGCTGGGCCTGGGTGACGGCCGGCTGGACGCCCGGACATTGACCAGGGTCGCCGGCGCGGTGGCCGGTTCGGCCGGGCGGCACTTCCGTCGTCGATTCTGATCGGTACGCTGCAAGGGATGAGTCTGCGCGACCTGATCTACTCGGTGTATGAGCGCCGTCTGACGGCGAAGCTCGCCGGTAAACCCGTGCCGAAGCATGTCGGGGTGATGTGCGACGGCAACCGGCGCTGGGCCAGGGAGATGGGGTACGTCGACCCCAACGACGGGCACCGGGTCGGCGCAGCCAAGATCAAAGATGTCCTGGGCTGGTGTGACCAGGCCGGGATCGGGCACGTCACGCTCTATCTGCTGGCCACCGACAACCTGCGCCGGCCGGCCAGCGAGCTGGACCCGCTGGTGCAGATCATCGAGGACCTGGTGGTCGAGCTGGCCGAGGAGGGCAACCCCTGGCGGCTGCGGATGGTCGGCGCGCTCGACCTGCTGCCGGCGCAGACCGCCATCACGCTCAAGTCGGCGCAGGAGCGCACCCAGGACCGGGTCGGCGGGGCGCAGGTCAACATCGCGGTCGGCTACGGCGGCCGGCGGGAGATCGCCGACGCGGTCCGGTCCCTGCTCTACGAGCACGCGGCGGCCGGCGGCACCATCGAGGAACTCGCCGAGGTGCTCGACGTGGACCACATCGCCGAGCACCTCTACACCCGGGGGCAGCCCGATCCCGACCTGGTGATCCGGACCAGTGGCGAGCAGCGGCTCTCCGGCTTCCTGCTCTGGCAGTCGGCGCACTCCGAGTTCTACTTCTGCGAGCTGAACTGGCCGGACTTCCGGCACGTCGACTTCCTGCGCGCACTGCGCTCGTACGCGAACCGGCAACGCCGCTACGGCGCATAGCCGGCCGCGCCGGACCAGCGGCGTGGCGCTTCGCGGCGCCGGGTCAGGTGAGCCGGTGCAGGGCCTCGGTGAGGAAGTCGCCGAGCGCCTCCGGCGACTCGATGTTCAGGTCGGCGGCGGTGGAGACCTCGTCGCCGGTCTCCGGGTTGGCCACGGCGACGCAGACGCCGAAGAAGTCCGGATCGGCCGCCTCGCGGGCCCGCAGCGCCGCGAACGCCTTGATGTCCGAGACGTCGTCACCGAAATACCAGGCGCAGCCGGCGTCCCGGACCGCCTCGTCGATCACCATTCCCTTGTCCCGGTCGACCGGCGGCTTCAACTCCAGCACCATCCGGCCGACCTGCACCCGCAGGCCCAGCCGGTCGGCCTGGTCCCGCCCCCAGCGCTCGACCTGCTCGGCCAGGTGCGGGGCGGTGCGGTAGTGCAGGGCGACGGAGAGCCGCTTGTATTCCACCAGCGTGCCCTCGGGCAGCTCGGCCCGGGCCTGGTCGGCGAGTTCGGCCATGGTGGGCACGAACGGCAGCGCCGCCTCCACGGTGACGGTCTCGCCCGAGGCGTGCAGGTGCTCCAGCCCGTAGAGGCCGTAGAGGTCGACGCCGGGAGCACCGGCGAACCGCTCGCGGAGGAACTCCACCGGCCGGGCCGAGACGATCGCCACCCGCTGCACCACCTCGGTGAGCGCGGTGATCGCGGCCAGCGCCTTCGGGGCCGGCTCGACGGTGGTCGGATCGTCCCGGACCGGGGCGAGAGTCCCGTCGAAGTCGAAGAAGAGGACACAACGCCCGGCCCGCTCGGCGGTCGCCCGCCACGCCTGCTCGGCGGTCAGAGGAGGGGTCGGGGGTTCGCCCCCGGTGTTGATCGGCCGCACGGGCGTCAGCGTACCCCGGCGGGTTGCCACCGCAGACGTCGAAGCGAAAACGTCTCACTCGTCGAGGCGGCAACCTCGATCGTCGCGGTGGCAACCCGTCGACGGTACCGGTGTTGATCCGCCGGTGGCTGGCACGGCAACCTGCCGGCGGTGCTGCGGCGATCTCCCCTTGTCGCCGCGGTCGGCTCGGGCGTCTCCCGCCCGGGGTCGACCCTCGGTGCGGTCGGGCGTCGTGTCGCCGCCCGGCCGACCCTCAGTCGTCGCCGCCGAGCATCGCCCGGCGGCCGTGCATTCGGGGCCCGATCGGCACCACAGCCGAGTCCTGGTTGCGGCTCAGCAGGTAGCCCTCGACGAACCCGGTGTTGTGGTCCCCGGTGTTGCGGTCGAGCTCGTTCAGTCGGGCGATCAGGAACTCGGTGAGTGCGGTGATCCGGGCGTTGAGCCGCTCGTGGAGATCGGCGATGACGGCCAGCACGATGGCGGTACCGGTGGCGGTGATGGCGAGCACGTTCACGAGGAACGGCACCGGGTCGCCGCCGTGCACCGTCCCGACCACCACGTTCGCGGTCACGCACAAGGTCAGGGAGACCGCCGCGACAACGACAGCCATCCACTTCAGGGTCATGGCTGACCCTCCTTCTGTCCCGCAGGGCTGAATTCGGCCTTGTCCCGTCCCCCCGCCGACGACGAGCCCAAGCAGTACGAAGAGGGACGTTAGCGCGACTGATTGATTCCTGGAGCTGATTGGTTGGGACTCATGCGCGAAGTTGCGCCATCTGAGTAACTACCCGGCTTGCTTTCGCCCTTTTCGGACTTCCAGCGGCAGAGGCGGGCGATACGCCAGATAGCGGATGGTCTCTCGAATGTGGAACTTCTCCGCGTCCGAGACGTTAGGGTCGACCAGCCGGCGCAGCAGCGCCTCGACGTCCGGGTCCATCGGCGGGGCGCTCGGCGCGGGGCGGGACGGGGTGGCCCGGTCCCAGCCGAGCACTCCGAACGCGACACTCGGATCCAGCCCCAGGCCCTCGCAGAACGCGACCACCCGGGCGGCCTCGGGGTCGCTGGCCCACTCGCCGCGTACCCAACGGTTGATGGTCTGGCGGGACACACCGGTGCGCCGGGAGACCTCGGTGCCGGTCCAGGCGCGGGTGGTGCGGGCGTCGTCGAGTGCCTTGCGTACGAAGGCAGCGAACGCGATCTTCCGTCCGTGGGCGCGGTCCGGCACCCGGTGACGGTACGGCCAGCCGCCCGCCTCCGGGGGGACCGCGGCAAGCCTGTACTGCGTGCGTGACAACGGCTCACTTTTCCGGCGCGCGGTGCTCTTGCTTGTGTCGAGGGGTATCACGTGGCAACAATAGGTGTACGTAGGTGTGGGGGTAATCAGACGAAAAGCTGATACTGTCACGCGTACGATACGCCCTACCGTTTGTCTCGTGCATGAGACGTTTCGTGCTCGCGAGGGTGACACCCTCGTGACTGGAGGAGTCCGGTGACCGAACTAGCAACCCGGGCCCAGGCATTCGGTCTGATCGCCGACGGCGTCGCCGCCGGTCTCAGTGCGCCATGGCGGCTCTACCTGGCACGCGGCTGCCGCTACCTCTCGCTCAACGTCGGTGACCGTGCCGAGTGGAACTCCTGGCGTACCCACCTCGGCTGCCCCGAGCTGAGCGTCCGGGTGTACGACGCCGGTGGCGAGATCCGCCGCGCCTCGGTCGCCGAGGTCGTGCTGGACGGCTGCCGGATCAGTGTCGAACTGGTCGAGGAGGTGAGCACGGAGGATCTCGACCGGCTGCTCATCACCGATCCCACCTCCCTCGACCCGACCTCCTCCGACCCGGAGGAGAAGTGACCCGGCCGACGACCGTCCGGTCGGGTGTGGAACTGAAGGACAGCGACGAGCGGAGCGAGGAGATCGGGTGAGCGAGAGTTACCAGCGAACCGGCCGGCTCAGGCCCCGGACTTCCGGCGTCGGCGGGCGACCTGGCGTCGGCGAGCGGTGCGAGGAGACACGGTGAGTCCGTTCTTCGTGGTCTTCCTCCTGCTCCTGCTCGTCTCGGCCAGCTACGCGGCCGGGCGGCTGCACGGCCAGCTCAGCTACCGGCTCGGTTACCGGTTCGGTTACCGGCAGGGATATTTCGACGGGGACCGGGGGGCCTGGAACCGTCGACGCAGGGAGGCGCAGGCGGCCATCGCCTCGGTGTTGGCGGTGCCATCACCCACCACACCGCACATCGCCCACACCGTCGTAGGTCAGGGAACGACGTATACGGGCGCCTCTTTCGCGGGGACCGCGACCAACGGCGGACGGCACTCCACCGACGCCCTCGCCGTCAGGAACGCCTGACCGGCGGCGCGGTGGGGTGAGCGGTCACCCGCGAGCGCGGTGCGCAGGTCCGTGAGGATCCGCACCGTCGGGATCACGTCAGACCGGTGACGGTGATCCCACCGGCCGGGATGCGCGCAGGGGGCATGCATCCCGGCCGGTCCGCCGCCCGGTGCCGTGCGATGTCGCACAGCCGCCCGCCCTAGCCCAAGCTGGCATCTCCCGGTTAGCGTCTACGCATGGCACGGGGTCGTCCCGAGCCAGCCGGCCGGCCCGGACTCTGCGACTGCACGTGCCACGGGGCCCGCATCCGACCCCGTGTCTCCGGGCACCGGACGAGGCGGAACGCGGGTGGACGGGTGCACACCCGCCGGAGCAGGCCTGTGACGAATCGCCGTACCACCCCTCGGGCCGACGAGCAGAACCCGGCCGCCACCAAGACCCCGGCCCGGGCCAGGAGCGGACGCCGTACCCGGACGACCGAACCGGCGACCAGTGCGGAGCCCGCACCAGGACCCCGGGCGTACGTCCTGGACACCTCGGTACTGCTCTCCGATCCCGGCGCCTTCCACCGGTTCGCCGAACACGAGGTGGTGGTGCCACTCGTGGTCATCTCGGAGTTGGAGGGGAAGCGCCACCACCCGGAACTGGGCTGGTTCGCCCGGCAGTCGCTGCGGATGCTCGACGAGCTGCGGGTGAAGCACGGCCGGCTGGACCAGCCGGTACCGGCGAACGACTCGGGCGGCACGCTGCGGGTGGAGCTGAACCACGCCGACGACGGCGTACTGCCGCCGGGGTTCCGTACCGAGTCCAACGACACCCGGATCCTGTCGGTCGCGCTCAACCTGGCCGCCGAGGGGCAACCGGTCACGCTGGTCAGCAAGGACATGCCGCTGCGGGTCAAGGCGGCGTCGGTGGGACTGACCGCCGACGAGTACCGGCACGGCCAGGCCAGCGATCCGACCTGGACCGGCATGGCCGAGCTGGAGTTGGCCGAGGAGCAGGTCAACCAGCTCTACGAGGGCGCGGCGCTGGACGTGGACGCCGCCGCCGGGCTGCCCACGCACACCGGCCTGGTGCTGCACTCGCCGCGCGGCTCGGCGCTGGGCCGGGTACTGCCGGACAAGACCGTACGCCTGGTCCGGGGTGACCGGGAGGCGTTCGGCCTGCGCGGCCGCTCGGCCGAGCAGCGGGTCGCGCTCGAACTGCTGCTGGACGAGTCGATCGGCATCGTCTCGCTCGGCGGCCGGGCCGGCACCGGCAAGTCCGCGCTGGCGCTCTGCGCCGGCCTGGAGGCGGTGATGGAGCGGCGCCGGCACAAGAAGGTCATCGTCTTCCGCCCGCTCTACGCCGTCGGCGGCCAGGAACTCGGCTACCTGCCCGGCTCGGAGGCGGAGAAGATGTCGCCCTGGGCCCAGGCGGTCTTCGACACCCTCGGCGCGGTGGTGCACGAGAACGTGATGGAAGAGGTGCTGGCCCGGGGGATGCTGGAGGTCCTGCCGCTGACCCACATCCGGGGGCGGAGCCTGCACGACGCCTTCGTCATCGTCGACGAGGCGCAGTCGCTGGAGCGCGGCGTGCTGCTCACCGTGTTGTCCCGGGTGGGTCAGGGCTCCCGGGTGGTGCTCACCCACGACGTCGCGCAGCGGGACAACCTGCGGGTCGGTCGGCACGACGGTGTGACGGCGGTGATCGAGGCGCTGAAGGGGCATCCGATCTTCGCCCACGTCACCCTGAACCGGTCCGAGCGGTCCCCGATCGCCGAGGTGGTCACCGACCTGCTGGAGGACATCCCGTTGTAGCCGGGCGACCGATCGGCGGGCGAGGCAGCGTGGGAGTTTGTCCTAGTTTATGCCGAAAAACGGCGTGACCCAGTTCACAAATTCCGCCTCTCATTTCCCAACCGCCTCACCTTGCGCAATCGTGTCCTTCGAGCGCCCACGTCCCGGGGGCATCGCTGGAGATCAGTTCTCCTCGCGGGGCGGAGGCACCGACGGACAGCGGTCGGTCGGGGTCGCGGCCCACCGGGTCGGGGCGCTCGCGGCGTGACCAGCGGGCCTTTCGCCTCCGGTGCGCCGCGACCCTGATCCCGACGAGAGGACCACTTTGTGAGTCGGCTGTCGAGCCGGTTCGCTGTCCGGGGAGTCGCGGTCGCCCTGCTTGTGGGGGGCGTCGGCGGCGGTTACTACCTCGGCGAAGACCGGGAAGCACAGCAACACAACATCGAGGCCGAGTCGGCGTTCGACGCGCAGCAGGCCGAGTGGGACCTGCTCCGCGAGCGGCACGCGGCGCACATCCGAGCCACCGCCGAGCAGCGGGCCGCCGAGGCGGAGGCCGCCCGCAAGGCGGCCGAGGTCGCCAAGGCGGCGGCGGAGCGGGCCAAGAAGGCGGAGCAGGCCGCGAGCCGTAAGCGCGAACGCGAGAAGCAGGAGAAGAAGGAGGCGGAGGAGGCCACGAAGCCCTACACCGGGCCGATCCCCGCCTCGTGCAACGAATACAGCGGTAACCGCAAGATCGGCTGTGCTCTCCTGCTCGAAGAGGGCTTCAAGCTCGCCGAGATGCCCTGTCTCGACAAGCTCTGGAAGAAGGAGAGCGGCTGGAACCACAAGGCCGAGAACAGGTCGTCCGGCGCGTACGGCATCCCGCAGGCGCTGCCGGGCAGCAAGATGGCCTCGGCCGGCAGCGACTGGAAGACCAGCCCGGCGACCCAGATCGAGTGGGGGTTGGGCTACATCAAGGGCCGCTACGGCACGCCCTGTGACGCCTGGGCACACTCCCAGGACGTCGGCTGGTACTGAGCGCGACGCGACAGGGCGGGGGTCCGGACCGATCGGTCCGCACCCCCGCCCTTCCCGTCCGGTGGCCGAGCGGCCTGAGATCCCGACGACAGCGCGCCGAGGTTCGCACGGGCTCTTCCGACCCCTCGACGTGCTCCGCTGGCGGTCGGCCCGGGAAGCTGATAGCAACTTGAGGGTGACGTTCGACCCGATGTCCCGCGGCAACGACCCGAACCGGTTCGGCACCGAAGCGTTCTACGCGGCGCTCGGCCGGGCCTTCGTCGCGATGTGCGCCGTGGTGCCGGTGCTCTTCGTGATCGAGGCGCTCGACGTCTGGCTGAACGCCGGATTCGACACCACCGCCGGGATCATGCCCCGGAACATCGCCGGGCTCGACGGGATCTTCTTCGGGCCGTTCCTGCACCACGGCTTCGACCACCTCTACAGCAACAGCGTGCCGCTGATCCTGCTCGGTACCTTCGTACTCGCCACCGGGGCGCGGCGGTTCCTCTACTCCACGCTCCTGATCATGTTCGTCAGCGGGATCGGCGTGTGGATCACCGGATCGCCCTCGTCGATCGTGGTCGGGGCCAGCGGCGTGGTCTTCGGCTACCTCGGCCTGCTCTTCATGCGGGGGATCGTCGAGCGGAGCTGGTGGAACTTCGGCGTGGTGCTGCTGGTCGGGCTGCTCTACGGCTGGCAACTGCTCGGGGTGCTGCCCACCGACGAACCGATCTCCTGGCAGGGGCACCTCTTCGGGCTGCTCGGCGGGCTGGTGGCCGCGATCGTCTTCCGGCGGCGCCGGCCCCGCGACGACGACCCGTACCGGTCGGAGTCGACCATGACGCTGCCCTGACGCTGCGTACACCCTCGGGTGGGACGGCTATTGCTTCGATGCCTGTTGTCCGCCTACGGTCGGATCAGCACAGCCGCTGATCAGTCCGTAGTCGGAGAGCGACGGTGAGCACATGCGTGAGGTCGATGTCGCGATAATCGGGGCCGGCCCCACCGGCCTCTTCGCGGCCTACTACGCCGGCTTCCGTGGGCTGTCGGTCGCGGTCATCGACGTGCTACCCGAGCCGGGCGGACAGGTCACCGCGATGTACCCGGAGAAGGTCATCTACGACGTCGCCGGGTTCCCGTCGATCAAGGGCCGCGACCTGGTCGCCAACCTGGTCACCCAGGCCGCGTCCTTCAACCCGGAATACCTGCTCGGGGTACGCGCGGAGAAGCTGTCGTACCTGGACGGCAAGCCGGTGCTCAGCCTCGCCAACGGCGACATCCTGCACTGCGGCGCGATCATCGTCACCGCCGGGCTGGGCAGCTTCACGCCCCGCCCGCTGCCGGCCGCCGAGAACTTCGTCGGCAGCGGCATCGTCTTCTTCGTGCCGCACCTGGCCGATCTCGCCGGCCAGGACGTGCTGATCGTCGGCGGCGGCGACTCCGCCTTCGACTGGGCGCTGGCGCTGCAACCCCTGGCCCGGTCGGTCACCCTGGTGCACCGCCGGGAGAGGTTCCGGGCCCACGCCGCCACCGTCGACCGGGTACGCGAGCTGCCGGTACGCATCGTGGTCAACGCCGAGGTGACGACCCTGCACGGCGAGGGCGCGGTGACCGGGGCGGAGATCGCGGTCAAGGGTGGCCCGACCGAGACGATCCCGGTCGACACCGTAGTCGCCGCGTTGGGCTTCACCGCCGACCTCGGCCCGCTGACCGAGTGGGGCCTCGACCTCGACAAGCGGCACATCCTGGTCGACAGCACCATGGTCACCAACCTGCCCCGGGTCTTCTCCGCCGGTGACATCACCGAATATCCGGGCAAGGTCCGGCTGATCGCCACCGGCTTCGGCGAGGCGGCGACGGCGGTGAACAACGCCGCCGTGGTGATCAATCCGGCCGCGCACCTCTTCCCCGGTCACTCCTCCGACGCGGGCTGACCCGGCTCGTCGGGCCGGCCCGGCTCGTCGGGTAGGCCGGCCAGGTCGGCCATCAGCCGCATCTGGTGGTCGAAGTACGCCGCGTAGTCCTCGACCACCCCCTGGGCGAGCCGGCCGAACACCTCGAAGCTGACCAGGCCGAAGAGCTGGCTCCAGGCGGCCATGCAGCGGACGAGCTGCTCCTCGGTGAGTACCCCGGGACGTTGCTGGAGCAGCCGGGCCAGGTCGGCGCGGACCGGGGGCGGCACCGGGGTGGCGTCGGGTGGGGCGAGCCGGCCGGCGGCGGCCCCGTCGACCATGATCTCGACCAGGGCGTAGACCACCCGCTGGGCCGGGACGACGGTCTCGGCCGGGGCGGCGTAGCCGGGCACCGGGCTGCCGTACAGCAGCGCGTACTCGGCGGGGTGTGCGAGTGACCAGGCCCGTACGGCGTGGCTCACCCCCAGCCAGCGTCCGCGCAGGTCGTGCCGGTCGACCGCCGCGTCACCCGCCTCGGCCGCGTCGCCGAGCGCCTGGTACGCCTCCACGATCAGCACGGTGAGCAGCGCGTCCCGGCTCGGGAAGTACCGGTAGACGGCCGACGAGACCATGCCGAGGTCCCGGGCGACGGCCCGGAGCGAGAGGTTGCCGCCCTCGGTCGCGAGGTGCCGCCGGGCGACCGCCTTGATCTCCTCGGTCATCTCGGCGCGGACCCGGGCCCGGATCGATGGTGCGGACATGCCGCCACCCTGCCACACCCCGGTGGTCTGCCGAGCGCACCGGTGCCGAATATGAGCGCCGGACAAAAACGAGAGCGGTGCTCTTGACGGCGCGGCCGTCGGAGGGCAGGCTGTGGAAGCCAGCAGAGAGCACTGCTCTCGAAGCAGAGAGTTGATCTGAAAGGTGGGGTGGATGGCACTCCAGGTGATCGTCGGCGCCGGCCCGGTCGGCCAGGGCGTGGCCCGGCTGCTCGCCGACCGGGGCGAGCGGGTCCGGCTGGTCAGCCGCCGGGGCGGTGGACCGGAGCACCCCGGCATCGAGCGGGTCGCCGCCGACGCGACCGACCCCCGGCTGGCCGAGCTGGCGCAGGGGGCGGCGGCGATCTACAACTGCGCCAACCCGGCGTACCACCGCTGGGCCACCGACTGGCCGCCGATCGCCGCCGCGCTGCTGGCCGTGGCGGAACGCAGCGGGGCGGTGCTGGCGACCACCGGCAACCTGTACGGCTACGGCCCGGTGGACGGGCCGATCACCGAGAGCGCGCCACTGCGCCCGAACGGCGTGAAGGGCCGGGTCCGGGCGCGGATGTGGCAGGACGCGCTGGCCGCGCACGAGGCGGGGCGGGTCCGGGTGACCGAGGTACGCGGCTCCGACTACCTCGGTGCGGGCGCGCAGACCATCTTCACCCTGCTCGCGATGCCGAAGGTACTGGCCGGGAAGCGGGCCAGCGTACCGGCCGACCTCGACGCCCCGCACAGTTGGACGTACGTCGGCGACGTCGCCCGTACCCTGGTCGCCGCTGCCGCCGACGAGCGGGCCTGGGGGCGACCCTGGCACGTACCCGGTCAGCCGCCGGTCTCGATCCGGGCGCTGGCGGCCCGGCTCGCCGAGCTGGCCGGCGCCCCGGCGCCGCGACTCGCCTCGATGCCGCCCGCGCTGCTCTGGCTCGGCGGGCTCTTCGACCCCACGGCGCGGGAGCTGCGGGAGACGGCGTACCAGTTCCGCCGGCTGTTCGTGCTGGACTCCTCGGCGGCGACCGCGACGTTCGGCATCGAGCCGACCGGGCTGGACACCGCGCTCCGGCAGACCGCCGGACTCGCCCTGGCGGTCTCCCGCTGATCCGCCGACCCGTCCGGGGCGATCCGGCCCGGGGCTACTCCTGCTCGGCCAGGGGGCGGCCGTCGAAGTCGATCGCCGAATAGAGCGCCAGCTTCTCCAGCCGGTGGTACGAGTCGATCACCCGGATCGTGCCGCTCTTGGAGCGCATCACGATCGACTGGGTGTACGCCCCACCGGCCCGGTAGCGGACCCCGCGCAGCAGGTCGCCGGAGGTGATCCCGGTGGCCACGAAGAAGGCGTTGTCCCCGGTCACCAGGTCGTCGGTGTGCAGTACCCGGCTCAGGTCGTGCCCGGCGGCGAGCGCCTTCTCCCGCTCCTCGTCGTCGCGGGGCCAGAGCTTGGCCTGCATCGCCCCGCCCATGCACTTCAGCGCGCAGGCGGCGGTGATGCCCTCCGGGGTGCCGCCGATCCCCATCAGCACGTCGACGCCGGACTCGCCCCGGGCGGCCGCGATGGCCCCGGCGATGTCGCCGTCGGAGATGAACTGGATGCCGGCACCGACCCGGCGGATCTGTTGCACCAGTTCCTTGTGCCGGGGGCGGTCGAGCACGCAGACCGTGACGTCGGAGACCTCGGTCCCCTTGACCTTGGCGATCCGGCGCAGGTTCTCGGCCACCCCGGCGTTGATGTCGACGACGTCCGCGTAGACCGGGCCGACCGCGAGCTTCTCCATGTAGAAGACGGCACTCGGGTCGAACATCGCGCCGCGTTCGGCCACCGCGAGCACGGCCAGGGCGTTCGGCATGCCCTTGCTCATCAGGGTGGTGCCGTCGATCGGGTCGACCGCCACGTCGACCTCCGGCCCGGTGCCGTCGCCGACCTGCTCACCGTTGAAGAGCATCGGGGCGTTGTCCTTCTCGCCCTCGCCGATCACCACCACCCCACGCATCGGGATCGAGTTGATCAGCTTGCGCATGGCGTCGACGGCCGCGCCGTCGCCGCCCTCCTTGTCGCCCCGGCCGACCCATCGGCCGGCGGCCATCGCCGCCGCCTCGGTGACCCGGACGAGGTCGAGGGCAAGGTTGCGGTCGAGGTTCTGTGGCACCCGGGCACGGGTGTTCGTCATGTCGGCTCCTCCTCGCGACACTGCGGGGTGGCCCGGCACAGCGTGGCGCGCGCCGCCGGCCTTGTCAGGAATCCTGACACGCTGGTCAACCTAACGCCGGTCGGGGGGCCGGTGGCCCGGATCGTCGGATCCGCTGGGGCGGTCCGGCCGGGGGAGCACCGCGGCGGGGCTGCCCGGCGGGGCGCTGCCGGCGAGGCTGTCAAGATAGTGGGGTGAACTCCACGCAGCCTGCCGACCGCACCCCGGACGACCAGCTCCCGGCCGAACCCGCCACGGCCGCCGCCACCCGGCCGGAGAACGCCGGGCCGCAGGTTGCCGGGCCAGCGGGCGCCGGTCCGGAGGGCGCCCGGCCAGCGGGCGCCAGGCCGCACGGTGCCGGGCCAGCGGGCGCCGGGCCGAAGGGTGCCGGGCCGGAGGACGAGCAGGTGGTGCCGGCCGCGATCAGGTCGCAGCGGTCGACCAGGGACGTCGTCATCTCGCTGCTGGTCCTGCTGGTGCCGATCGCGCTCCTGATCGGCTTCGGCCGGGTCGTCCTCGGTGCGGAGCAGCCGGTGGTGATCGATCCGGCCCCGGTCTTCCAGGAGGCCCGGAACGCGAACGCCTTCCCGGTCAGCGAGCCGACCGGCCTCTCCGACGACTGGCGTACCGTCACCGCCCAGTTCCGCCGGGAGGCCGCCGGCGCGACCCTGCGGCTCGGCTACCTCAGCCCGGACGGCGGTGGGGTGCAGTTCGTGCAGAGCAGCCTGCCGGCCGACGAGCTGATCCCGGCCGAGCTGACCCGGGACGGTCGGCCGCAGGGCACGGCCGAGGTGGCCGGACGCAGTTGGCAGCGGTACACGGCCCGCCCCGGCGAGTCGGCCCTGGTGCTGCTGGAGCCCGGCCGGACGGTGCTGGTGGTCGGTCGGGTGCCCGAGCGTGACCTGCGCCAGATCGTCGCCGCCATGCGGTAGTCGTCCCCTCCCGGTACGCTGCGTGCCTAAGCGTCACGGGTGGGCGGATGCCCGCCGGGCACTCTCTGGGGAGGATCGACAGTGACATTCCGACGGTGGGGCGTCGCCACGCTCGCGGCGGTGGCCCTGTTCACGCCGGCTCTGACCGCCTGCGGGGGCGAGGGCACCGAGCCGGAGGCGTCCGGTTCAGCGGCACCGGCGATCCCGGCGGACGCCAAGGAGGCGCTGCTCGCGTCGACCAAGGAGATCACCAAGGGTAACTTCAAGTTCAGCATGACGGGCGCGGATCTCGACGGCCAGGGCTTCGTGCACCAGCCGAGCCAGAGCGCCCAGATGACGATGAAGGCCGGCAACGACGAGTTCTCGATGGACATGGAGATCGTCTACATCAAGCCGGACAGCTGGGTGAAGATGACGATCGAGGGTGCCGAGGGCGTACCGGGGCTGGAGAAACTGAACTCCGGCAAGTACCAGCACCTGGATCAGTCCAAGATCACCGGCGCCCGGGGGCTCGGCTTCGACTTCACCGACGTCGACCCGGCCGGCAGCGAGGCGCTGACCAAGGCCGTCGTCGACGTGCAGAAGACCGCCGAGGGCGCGTACAGCGGCACGATCGACCTGACCAAGGCCACCGGCGCCGGCATGGTCGACGAGGACGCGGTCAAGCTGCTCGGCGCCGAGGCGACCAAGCTGCCGTTCGAGGCCAAGCTCGACACGCAGGGCCGGCTCAGCTCGCTGACCATCCAGCTGCCGGCGGTCGGCGGCGGCAAGGCGCAGGAACTGAAGGTCGGCTACTCCGACTACGGCGCGGCGAGCCCGGCCAAGGCGCCGCCGGCGGCCGAGGTCGTAGAGGCGTCGCCGGAGACGTACGAGCTGTTCAACAAGTGAGTACCGGTGCCGGGTGGGGTGGCCGCGGCCGCTCCGCCCGGCACCCGGGTGCGATCCACGCCCGGCGGTCGGCCCTGAGCGGACTGGGCGGTCAGCCCTGGCCGCTCTCCCGGGCCTGCCGGACGGTGTCGATCCGCTGCCGGGCGCCGTCGAGCCAGCCCTGGCAGATCTCGGCCAGCCGCTCACCCCGCTCCCAGAGCGCCAGCGACTCCTCCAGCGAGGTGCCGCCGGCCTCCAGCCGCTCGACCACCGTGGCCAGCTCGGCCCGGGCCTGCTCGTAACTGAGTCCGTCGCCCGGCCCGCTCGCGCGTTCTTCCGTGTCAGTCATGGTGGCTCCCATCTCAGCACACCGCCGCCGGACGCGGCTGCGCGCACACACCCGTACGACGGCTACGGCTCGACGACCGCGCCCAGTTCGCCCTCGGCGAGACGTACCCGCAGTGGGTCACCGGCGGCGACCTCGCCGGGTGCGCGTACGACGTGCCCGTCGGCGCGCTGCACGATGGCGTACCCCCGGTGCAGGGTGGCCGCCGGGGAGAGCGCCCGCAGCCGCGCCACGGTGTGCCGCAGTTCCCCGGTCGCGGTGCCGAGCCGGTGCTCGACGCAGCGGACGGCCCGGTCCCGCAGTGCCGTCACGTCGGCGGCCCGCTGGTCGAGCAGCACCTCCGGGCGGGCCAGTGCCGGGCGGGAGCGCCAGGCGTCGAGGCGGTGCGCCTCCCGGTCGACGAGTCCGATCATGGCCCGGTCGAGCCGGTCCCGGGCCATCCGGATCAGCCGGGTCTCCTCGCCGAGGTCCGGCACGATCCGCTTGGCGGCGTCGGTCGGCGTCGAGGCGCGCAGGTCGGCGACGTAGTCGACCAGCGGCGCGTCCGTCTCGTGGCCGATCGCGCTGACCACCGGGGTACGGCAGCCGAAGACCGCCCGGCAGAGCGCCTCGTCGGAGAAGGGGAGCAGGTCCTCGACGCCGCCACCGCCCCGGGCCAGCACGATCACCTCGATGCTCGGGTCGGCGTCGAGCACCTTGAGCGCGTCGACGATCTGCGGTACGGCGGTCGGGCCCTGCACCGCCACGTTGACCGTACGGAACTGGACCGCCGGCCAGCGGCGCCGGGCGTTCGTCAGTACGTCCCGTTCGGCGGCCGAGGCCCGGCCGGTGATCAGGCCGATCCGGCCGGGCAGGAAGGGCGGCCGGCGCTTGCGGGACCGGTCGAAGAGCCCCTCGGCGGCGAGCAGCTTCTTCAGCTTCTCCAGCCGGGCCAGCAGCTCGCCGAGACCGACCTGCCGGATCTCGTCGGCCCGCAGGCTCAGGGTGCCGCGCGCGGCGTAGAACTCGGGTTTGGCGTGCAGCAGCACCCTGGCACCCTCGGCCAACTCCGGCGCACCGGCGTCGAGTACGTCCCGGTTGGTGGTGACGGTGAGGCTGAGGTCGGCCGACGGGTCGCGCAGGGTGAGGAAGACCGTCGCCGCGCCGGGGCGGCGGCTGAGCTGCGCCACCTGGCCGTCCACCCAGACCCAGCCCAGCTTGCCGATCCAGGCGCTCAGCTTCTGGCTGACCACCCGGACCGGCCACGGCTCGTCGGGGGTACTGCGCGGGGTGCCGGCCTCGGTCATCCGGTCAGCCTACGGCCGCCGCCGCCCGTCCCCGGTGCCGCGCCGGTTCCCGGTGCCGCGCCGGTCTCCGGTGCCGGGCGGTTCCCGATGCCGGGCCGGTCTCCCGGGTGCGGCGGTGCCCCGGCACGGCGGCCAGCGGGCGCGACCACGGGCGGAACGTAGACTGGGCGGGTGACCGAGGCTCAGGCGACACCCCAGACCGGCAAGCGCGTCCTGTTGGCCAAGCCCCGCGGCTACTGCGCCGGCGTCGACCGTGCGGTGCAGACCGTGCAGGAGGCCCTGAAGCTCTACGGGGCGCCGATCTACGTCCGCAAGCAGATCGTGCACAACAAGCACGTCGTCTCCACGCTGGAGCGGCAGGGCGCCATCTTCGTGGAGGAAAACGAGGAGGTGCCGGAGGGCTCGACCGTGATCTTCTCCGCGCACGGCGTGGCGCCGGAGGTCTACGAGCAGGCGAGGACGCGCTCGCTGAAGGCGATCGACGCCACCTGCCCGCTGGTGACGAAGGTGCACCACGAGGCCCGGCGGTTCGCGGCGGACGATTACGACATTCTGCTCATCGGTCACGAGGGGCACGAAGAGGTGATCGGCACCGCAGGCGAGGCGCCCGCGCACATCCAGCTCGTGGACGGCCCGGACGACGCCGACAAGGTGACCGTACGGGACCCGTCGAAGGTGGTCTGGCTCTCCCAGACGACCCTGTCGGTGGACGAGACGATGGAGACCGTCGCCCGGCTCAAGCGCCGGCTGCCGCTGCTCCAGTCGCCGCCCAGCGACGACATCTGCTACGCCACCCAGAACCGCCAGCACGTGGTCAAGGAGATCGCCGCCGACTGTGACGTGGTGATCGTGGTCGGGTCCCGCAACTCGTCGAACTCGGTACGGCTGGTCGAGGTGGCGGTGGACGCCGGTGCCCGGGCCGGCTACCTGGTCGACTACGCCTCCGAGATCTCCGACGAGTGGCTGGTCGGGGCCCACACGGTCGGCCTGACCTCCGGGGCGAGCGTCCCCGACGACCTGGTCATGGAGGTGCTCGACCACCTCGCGGTGCGCGGCTTCGCCGACGTGACCGAGGTGACCACCGCCGACGAGCGGCTCACCTTCTCGCTGCCGCAGGAGCTGAAGCGCGACATGAAGGCCGCGGCGGCCAAGGCGGCGGCCCAGCAGGCGGACCCGTCACTCGCGGCGAGCGCCACGACCGGCTGACCGGACGCACTCGCGACGAGCGCCGCAAACGGCTGAGCGTACGCATTCGCGGCGAGCGCCGCGACCGGCTGACCGCGCACTCGCGGCGAGCGCCCGGACCGGCTGAGCGCCGGCCGCTCGGCGTGGCGCGGTCGGCAGCGCCGTCCGGCCGGCGCCGCACGCACCCTCACCTGTACACCAGATGCGTTATCGGTAGGCGGTAACGCATCTGATGTCCAGGTCGGTTACCTCAGTGACGCTGCGACACGACTCCGGCAGCATCGGATGGGACGGGTGGTACGGCATGGCGTGGAACGGGCGGTCCGGCGTACCCGTCGGATCTGTCATGACGACGCGCTGGATGGTCGGCGCCGTGCTCGCCGCCGGGTTGGCCCTCGCCGGCTGCGCGGACTCCGGCTCGACACCGCCCAACGGATCAGGAGGAAGCCCGGTGACCGTCTCCCCCTCGCCGGAGCCGACCGCTTCCCCCGGCCCGTCCGGCCCCGATCCGTCCGGCCCCGGCCCGACGCACCCCGGACCGACGAGCCCCGGCAACCCGAGCGCTGACCCGGGGACTCCGACCGGACCGCCGCGCGGCGGGGCGGCGCCGAGCGGTACGACCACGCTGAGCGGTACGGTCCGGGCCGGTGTCGAGCCGAACTGTCTGCTGCTCGACAATTACCTGCTGGTCGGCGGGCCCCGGGACGTGATCGCCGCCGGAGCCCGGGTGACGGTCGTCGGCGAGGTACGCGCCGATCTGATGACCACCTGCCAGCAGGGGATCCCGTTCCAGGTGCAGAGCGCGACCCGGAGCTGACCGCCGTCAGTGGCGGAATCAGGGAGCTGACCGAGGTGCCGGCGCTCGCCTTCGGCCCCATCGCCTGGCGGGCCTTCGTGGCCCAGGTCGACCGACGCGGGTAGTACACCGCGCCACAGACAGCCAAAGCGGGTAGTACACCGCCACAGACAGCCAAAGCGGGGCCGGTCTCAGGTGGGGACCGGCCCCGCTTCGGTTCAGCGGATCGTCGTCGGGGTCAGTTCACCGCGTCGACAAGTACCAGGGCGTCGCCGACCACGGCACCGTCCACGGTGACCACCCGCATCTCGCCGGAGAGCTGCCGCCCGGCGGCCGGGGCCGTCAGCGCGGTCACCGAACCGGTGATGGTGGTGCTGTCCTGGTACGCCAGCGATTCGTAGTTCGCCGGAGTCGACAGGTTGCCGAGGGCCGGGGAGAAGAAGACGTCCCGGTAGTCGAGCTGAGTGGTCCCGGCCGGCACCGAGTACCCCTCGATCTCGATCTCGTACGTCCCCGCCGCCGGGTTGGCCAGCGAGACCGACTCCTCCGAGTCACCGTCGGCGTCGTACGCCACCCGCACGCCATCCTTGTAGACGTAGAGGTCGAGGTCGGCACCGGCGTCGCTGGTGTTGCCGATCGCGACGTCGAGCCGGCTCGCCCCGGCCGGTACCGCCACCTCGTAGCTGAGCACCTCGTGGTGTGCGATGGTCGGCCGGGTCTCCCGGGTGCTGCCGAGCGGCCCACCCGACCCGGTGACGACGACCGGACCGAACTCGTTGGTCAGCTCCCAGCTGACCGGGGTCGGCTCACCGGCCGGCACGCTGAGCAGCTCGGTCACGTCCGGGGTGACCTCGACGCCCTGCACCCGGGCCTGGAGCTGGTACGGGTTGCCGAGCAGGGGCGACGTACGCCGCGACTCGACCTCGATCTCCCACACCCCCGGGATCGGGTTGTCGTACGACCGCTCCTCCGGCTTGCACGCGGCGGCGTCGGAGAAGTTGGTGAAGCAGGCCGTGCTGGCGGTCGGGTCCACCGGGATGCCCCACGGGTTGATCGCGATGAACCGGGTCTGCGAGCCGGGGGCGATGCCGGTCAGGTTTACCTGCAACGAACCCGCGCCCTCCGGCACGGTGACGAAGTACGTCTTGAAGAGGTTGCGGTCGACGTTGCCGGCGGCCGAGAAGGAGAAGTTCTTCTTCTTCGGCACCTCGGCGATGGTGACCGCGTTCATGAACTCGAAGTCCACCGCCGGGGTCGCCGGGTCGTCGACCTCGACGATCGCGCTGTGCACCCCGACGCCCGCCTTCGCCTCGACGCTGAACGTCACCGTCTTGCCGAGCGGCAGGTCGAGGTGTGCCGGCAGGTTGCCGAAGACGTTGCCGGCGTTGCCGACCAGCCGCAGGTCGTGCCGGACGGTCCCCTTCGGGCCGCTGTTCCGGGTCACCTTCACCTTGTAGCTCTTCGCCACGTTCGGCTTCTGCCCGCCGGCACCCACGGCGCACCGGTTGTAGATGCCGGTACCCCGGAACGGGGTGGCCAGCATGCCGGCCAGCGGCGTGCAGACCGGGGCGTCGACCGTGTAGCCCCGGGTCTCCAGCGCGGCACCGGCCAGCAGTTGCCAGGCGGCCGGGACGTTGAGCTGCCCGTTGCCCTGGCCGTGCGCCGGTACCCCGTCGATCCAGGACGCCGACGAGTAGATCGCCCGGCGCAGCGCGGCGGTGGTGACCAGCTTGCGGTTCGCCTTGGCGGCCGAGAGCAGCAGCGCGAGGCCGCCGGTCACCTGCGGCGCGGACATCGAGGTGCCGTTGATCATCTGGTACCCCGGCGGCAGCGAGTAGCCCGCCTCGGGCACCGGGTTGCCCGGCAGCCAGAGCGGGGTGGTGGAGATCGCCGACCCCGGCGCGGTGATGTTCGGCTTGAACCCGCCGTCCTCCCGCGGACCGCGCGAGGAGAAGTAGAGCAGCTGGTACGGCGTGCGGGTCTCCGAGCCGTAGTTGGCGAGGTAGGTCTCCTGGCTGATCCCGGCGGCGACGCTGACGATGTTGGTCACCGTGGAGGGGTCGCCGATGGTGTTGATGCCGGGGCCGGAGTTGCCGGCCGAGAAGACGAGCTGCACACCGAGTTCGTTGACGATCCGGTCGTACAGCTCGGCCCGCAGGTCACTGCCGTCGTTCATCGGGCCGAGGCCGCCGATCGAGATGTTGACCACGTCGACGTCCCGGTTGACCACCAGCTCGACCATGCCGTCGGTGAGCGCGGCGAAGGTGCAGCCGCCGCCCCAGGAGCACGCCCGGGCGGAGACCAGCTTGGCGCCGGGCGCCCCACCGTCCAGGTTGGCGTTGCCGAGCATGTCGTTCGCGGCGGTGATGCCGGCGACGTGCGAGCCGTGCGGGTCCTCGACCACGCCGATGTTGACGAAGTCGTACGCGCCCGGCAGGCCGGCCGGGGTGGTGTCCACGTCCTCGCGGAACTCGACCACGAACGGGGTCTGGTCGCGTACCGGGGTCTCCGGCCGGTCGGTGCCGAAGTGGCCCACGTCGTAGCGCTCGGCGTACGGGCGCATCACCGGGTCGTCGGTGAAGTTCCGGTTCCCGTTGGCGTCGACCCGGATGTCGTGGCTCGCCGGGTCGTAGAGGATGCCGAACAGGTCGCTGGTGTCGCCGTCCCGGTTGATGTCGCCGCCCGGCGCGCTGCCCGCGGTGATCGACTCGGCGAACCGGTTGATCCGGTACGTCCCGGCCGGTGCGGTCCAGGTGGCACCCGCGTAGCTGAAGCTCGGGCCGGTCACCTCGTCGCGCATGATCCGCCAGGTGGCGTCACCGTCGAAGATCGGGTCGGTGGCGGTGAACCAGTCGGCGATCTTGCGCTCACCGGTCGAGGTGGTCTGCAACGCCGGGTGGTCGAGGTCGACCCCGGTGTCCATGATGCCGATCGTGACGCCCCGGCCGTCCCAGCTCGGATGCGCGGCCTTGAAGTCCACCGCACCGATCTCGTGGGTCGGCATGTACGGGTTCTTGGCCGGCGTGTCGGCACCCGGTCCGCTCACCGCCGCCTTCGCCCGGGCCTGGGCCTGTGCCCGGGCCGGGGTCGGCTCGGGCTTCGGCAGCTCGACCTTCTCGTCCAGGTCGACTGCGGCGACGCCGGGCAGCGCGGCGGCGGCCGGCACGGCCGAGGTCGGCACGCTGGCGCGGAGGTAACCGACCTCGTCGGCCCGCTTGGCGATGATGCCGCCGAGCTTGCGCAGCCCCGAGACGACGGCGCCGGAGCGTCCCTTGTCGGCGGCGATCAGCAGCGTCACCCGGGCTTCCTTGCGGGACTTCGCCTCGGCGAGCAGTTCCAGGTCGCGCGGACCCAGGATGTCGGTGGGATCGGTCTTCAGGGTTTCCGGGGCGGCGGTCGGATCGGCGCTCGCCGGGTTGGCACCGGTGGCCAGGGTCAGGCCGCTCAGGACCAGGGCCGAGGCGAGTACCCCGGCCGAGGTCCGTCGACGCCACGTGCGGGATCTACTCACGTTCGTGTCCTTCGGGAGAACAGGCCCTGGAAGGCAGGGCACACGTGACCGGAATCCTCGGACGCCGTACGCATGCCTGTCACTATCGCGCTGCGCGTTGTGACCACCCCGTGATCTGTGTGGACCGATCGGCGGACCGGCGGCGCGGATCAGCGTCGATGACCGGCTGAACGCCGGTTCCGATCTGGACGATCAGAGCTGGGGCGACCGGGGGATCTCCAGTTGCCGGGCGGCCGGCGGGTCGACCAGCTCGGGCGCCTGCGGCTGGCGCGGGGCCGTCTCGACCTGCGGCGGCACCGGCAGCTCGTCGCCGGCCACGCCCAGCTCGGCGAGCTTGCGCGCGCTGACCAGCACCCGGGCCTCCAGCGAACCCACCGCCCGGTTGTACGCGGTCACCGCCCCACCCAGCGCCCCGCCCAGCTTGGAGACGTGCTCGCCCAGGGTGCCGAGCCGGCCGTACAGCTCGCGGGCCAGCGCGTGCACCGCCACCGCGTTGCGGGCCAGCGCCTCCTGCCGCCACGAGTACGCGACCGTACGCAGCAGCGCCACCAGGGTCGCCGGGGTGGCCAGCACCACGTTGCGGGCGAACGCGTGCTCCAGCAGCGTCGGGTCGCGTTGCAGCGCCACGTCGAGGAACGGGTCCGCCGGCACGAAGAGCACCACGAACTCCGGGGACTGGTCGAAGGCGGCCCAGTAGGACTTGGCGGCCAGCGCGTCGACGTGTGCCCGCAGGTGCCGGGCGTGCGCGTCCAGGTGCCGGTCCCGGCCCTGCTCGTCCCGGGCCTCCATCGCGGTCAGGTACGCCTCGAACGGCGCCTTCGCGTCCACCACCACCGAACGGCCGCCGTGCAGCCGGACCACCAGGTCGGGGCGGACCGTCTGGTGCTCGGTCGCCGCCGTCACCTGCTCGGCGAAGTCGCAGTGCTCCAGCATGCCGGCGGCCTCCACCACCCGGCGGAGCTGGTGCTCGCCCCAGCGGCCGCGTACCTGCGGTGCGCGCAGCGCGGCGACGAGCTGCTTGGTCTCGGTACGCAGCTCGCCGGAGACCGCGGTCATCGAGCGGACCTGTTCGCGCAGCTCGGCGTACGCGTCGACCCGGTCGTGCTCCAGCTCGGCGACCCGCTGCTCGTAGCGGCGCAGCGTCTCGTGCAGCGGCGCGACCGCCCGGGCGACCGCCTCCTGCGACTGGGCGGTCGCCTCGTAGGAGAGCGCCCGCATCGACTGCTCCAACCGGCCCTCGCCCTCCCGGGTGGCGCGCAGGGTCGCGTCCAGCCGGGCGATCTCGGCGGTCGACCGCGCGGTCGCGGCGAGCCAGCCGATCACCCCGCCCGCGACGAGGCAGACGATCACCACGGCCACGGTCGAGAGGTCCACCTCACAGAGCATGCCAGGCGCCGGGCGCAGCGGCGCGAGTACTCGCCGGTGGTGGTGGGTACCGTGGGGTGATGGGCGAGGTGATCTGGTTCCTCCTGCTGGTGGTGCTGCTCGGTGCTGCGGTTCTCTGGTGGCGTCGCGAACGCGCGGCCCGGCAGGCCCGGGAACTCGCCGACGCGCGGGCCGAGGCCGGTCGCTGGTACGAGCGGCTGGGCGGGCAGTTGATGAACCTGCACGGCGACGAGCCGGCGGTCCGGCAGGCGCTGGCCGACGCGGGGGAGCGCTACAACGCCGCCGGCAGCCAGCTCGAACAGGCGCGCAGCGCCCGGCAGTACGAGCTGGCCCGGGAGACCGCCCTGGAGGGCTTGGCGTACGTCCGGGCGGCCCGGGTGGCGCTCGGCATCGACCCGGGGCCGGAACTGCCGCCGCTGGCCGCCGCCCGTGGGGTCGGTGCGGTCACCGTGCCCAGGGAGGTGCAGGTGCAGGGCGAGACGTTCCGGGCCGGGCCGAATCCGGGCTCGGCGACGCCCTACTACTACCCGGGCGGACGGATGCAGGGCCGGCCCGTGCCGGCCGGCTGGTATTCGACGCCGTGGTGGAAGACCGGCCTGGCGGCCGGCGCCGGGGTGCTCGGCGGCATGCTTATCGCCGACGCGCTCTTCTCGCCCGCCTTCGCCGACCCCGGGTACGGCTACGACGCCGGCTACCAGGAGGGTTTCGCCGACGGCACGGACTATGGCGACGCGGGGGACGCCGGTGCCGCCGGGGACGCCGGTGCCGCCGGGGACTACGGCGGTGGCGACTTCGGTGGCGGTGACTTCGGCGGTGGCGGGTTCGGTGGCGGTGACTTCGGGGGCGGCGACTTCGGCGGTGGGGGAGATTTCTAGCCGTACGCTCTGATTGTCCCGGCGTCTCGGCCGGCCTTCGGGTTAGCCGTCCGGCGGATGGTAGGGCTGACCGGATGGTTCTTCCCAGGGGCAGCCGGCAGAGTCGTCAACTGTGAGCGTTGAGGTGGAGACCGTAGGGAGGCGCCGGCCGGTGATCGCCGGACGCTGGGTGACCAGCCTGGCCGCGGCGGGCCTCGGGGTCGTGGCGGTGACAGTGACCGCACAGTCGATCGACCGGTTTCACTGGTGGGCCGGCTTCGTCCTGGTACCCGGAGCCCTGGTCGCGGCGTCCGGCGGACCGCTGCTGGCCCGTGGCGGCGGGCGCGCGTTCGTCGGCTACCTGCTGGCCTGCGTCGGCGGGCTGGTCTTCGCGGTCGGCGCGATGCTGATGCTCGGGGTGATGGGGCGCGGCTGGCCGTTCATGATCACCCTGCCGGGGCTGGCCGTCGCCGGCACCTATTACTGGCGGTCGCCCGACCCGCTGCCCCGGGCCTTCCACCGCACGGTGGCGCTGCTGGCGCTGAACACCGCCGCGCTCGGGGTGACCTTCCTGCTGCTGGTCAACGACGCGCTGGACTTCGGCCCGACCGGCTGGTGGGGCGCGTTCATGATGGTCGGCGGCGTGATCATCCTGGCCAACGGGCTGGAGCTGCTCCGGCACCGGATCATGTACCGGGCCCAGGCCGTCACCCTGGCCGTCGGACCGGCGGTGATCGCCTTCCTGCTCGGGCTGCGCTTCCTGCGCGACTGGCCGTTCTGACCCCCGGGGCGTCCCCGGGGTCAGCCGTGCGTGCCGTCAACCCGTGCGTGCCGTCAACCCGTGCGTGCCGTCAACCCGTGCGTGCCGTCAACCCGTGCGTGCCGTCAACGGGGAGTCGTGTTACCGGGGCTCAGCCCCCGTCAGCGGGGGAGCCGCCAGGTGAGGCCGTGGCCGTACGGGTAGCGGACCGCCGTCGGGTCGGCCGGGTCCGGGACGCTGACCGGCAGCTTGCCGCGCGGCGCGACCTCGCCGACGAGTACCCGGGCCAGCGCCTCCATCGACGCCTTCGTGTAGCCGAAGGTGACGAGCTGGGTCGGTACGTCGTCGAAGTGCCCGACGTCGTAGGCGTCCCGTACCGCGACCACCACGACCGGCCGGCCGGTGGCGGCCAGCGCGTGCACCAGCTTCTGCTGCCGGGCGTTCGGGTCGGTGACGGTGGTGTCGAAGGACTTCTGGGTCAGCACGATCGTCAGGTCGTTGGCCTGGGCGGCGGCCACCGCCTCGGCGATCTTCGCGTCGTTCGGCAGCCCGGTCGGCAGCGCGGTGGTCCGGTTGCCCCGGGCGGCCAGCCCCGCGGCGAGGGTGCCGACGTTGTCGAAGGCGCCGGAGTTCCAGCCGGTGACCAGCACCGACCGGTCGGCCCTCGGCAGCGGCAGCAGCTTCGCGTCGTTGCGGACCGCGGTGACGGTACGGTCGGTGATCTTCCGTAGCTCGGTCTGGTGGGCGGGCTGCCCGACCACCCGCTCGGCGGCGGCCGGGTCGACCGGCGGCACCCCGTCGAGTACGCCCCGGCGCTGCTTCAGGGTGAGGATCCGGCGTACCGACTGGTCGATCCGGGCCTCGGTGAGTTCACCGGAGGCGACGGCGGCGAGTACCGAGTTGACCGCCAGGTCGAGGTTCGGCGGCATCAGCAGCAGGTCGGCGCCGGCCTTGAGGGCGAGCACCGGGACCCGGTCGTCGCCGTACTGCTGGCGTACCCCGGCCATGCCGAGCGAGTCGGTCACCACCACGCCCCGGAAGCCGAGCCGCTCCCGGAGCAGCCCGGTGAGGATCGGCGCGGAGAGCGTGGCCGGGTCGCCCGAGTCGTCCAGCGACGGTACGACGATGTGCGCCGTCATGATGGTGTCGACCCCGGCCGCGATGGCGGCCCGGAACGGCGGTTCGTCGAGCCGCTGCCACTCGTCCCGGGTGTGGTGGATCACCGGCAGCGCGGTGTGGCTGTCGTCCCGGGTGTCGCCGTGTCCGGGGAAGTGCTTGGCGGCCACGCTCACCCCGGCGCCGGCCTGGAAGCCGACCACCTGGGCGGCGGTCATCCCGGCCACCAGCAGCGGGTCGGAGCCGAAGGAACGTACCCCGATCACCGGGTTGGCCGGGTTGACGTTGACGTCGGCCGACGGCGCCCAGGCCTGCTGGACGCCGACCGCCCGCAACTCCCGTCCGGTGATCCGGGCGGCGGTGAACGCGTCGACCAGGCTGCGTCCGGCGCCGAGCGCCATGTTGCCGGGGAAGAGGGTGGCCGGGGCCGGCAGCCGCTGCACGATGCCGTGCTCCTGGTCGGTGGAGATGAGCAGCGGGATCCGGGGGGCGTTGGCGGCGGCGCTCGCCTGGAGCCCGTTGGAGAGCGTGGCGATCTGCCGGGGCGAGTCGAGGTTGTGCGACCAGGTGAAATAGATGACCCCGCCGAGGTGGTATTTCGCCACCACCTCGGCCCCGGTCTCCACCCCGTACGCCTGCCGGTTGGCGGCGGCGTCGGCCGCGCTCGGCGCGGTGGCGGAGCCGCCGTAGACGTAGGTGGCGAAGAGCTGGCCGACCTTCTCCGGCAGGCTCATCCGGGCGATCAACCGGTCCACCGTGGACGACGACGCCCCGCTGGACGGTGCGGTCAGGTGGGGCGGTGCGGCCTGGGCGGGCGGGCTGGCGCCGCCGGCGAGGAGCAGGGCGACCGTGACGCTTGATGCCAGAAGCCGGGACCGCATGGCACCTCCAGGTGATTCATCAGACCCTATAAATTAGTCCGCCCCGCCGTCTCGGGCAAGAAGCTTCTCTGTTATTGCCAAGGTCGAAGGAAAGCTTCATCCTGGTCGTGGCGAACGAGAGTCCTGGCGGGCGGGAGTCGTGGTCGTCGAGAGTCGTAAGTGACGAGGGTCGTAACTGACGGAAGTCGTGGCCGACGAGATCGGTCGACGACCGGCACGGAGGTGTGGCGATGCGTCGTCGGAGGATCGGCAGTGGACTCCTCGGTACCGGAGTCGGCACGGCTCTCCTGGTCACCGCCCTGGCCGTGCCACAAGCGGCGACCGCCAGCCCGGAGGCCGGTCAGGCGGTGGCCGCCGGCCGGGGTGGGGGATGGCAGGGCGGGCCGCCGAGCGTCGGCCCCGGCGACGTCCGGTTCGAGCGGCGCACGCTGCGGCCCGGCCGGCCGCAGGAGGTCGGCCTGCTTCCCGAGTACGTCGACCGGCTGCGCACCGACGCCGAGGCGTACCTGGCGCCGACCCCGGACCACCCGACCTTCCCGACGTACGCCGGGGCCGTACTGCTCGCCGCCAAGGACGGGGTGATCGTCCGACACGAGGCGGTCGGTACGGCGGTGAAGTACGAATCGGTCGGGCCGGCCCCCGGCCGCGTCGGAGTCGAGTTGCCGGCCGAACAGCAGATCCCGATGCGCAAGGACACCATCTTCGACCTCGCCTCGATCTCCAAGCTCTTCACCACAGTGGTGGCACTGCGCCAGGTCGAGCGCGGCACCGTCGAGCTGGACGCGCCGGTGGTGCGCTACCTGCCGGAGTTCGCGGCCGGCGGCAAGGAGGCGGTGACCGTACGGATGCTGCTCACCCACACCGGCGGGCTGCCCGCGTTCGCGCCACTGTGGAGCAGCTACCCGACCCCGGAGACCCGGGAGGCGGCAGCCCTGGCCACCCCGTTCGCCGCCGGTGCCAGCCCCGGCAACCAGTACGTCTACTCCGACCTCGGGCTGATCGCGCTCGGCGTACTCGTGGAGAGGGTGACCGGCCGCCCGCTGGAACAGCTCGTCGCCGCCGAGGTGACCGGGCCGCTGCGGATGGTCGACACCGGCTACAACCCGGCAGCGGCGCTGCGGCACCGGATCGCCGCCACCGAATACCAGCCGTACGCGGACCGTGGCATGGTCTGGGGCGAGGTGCACGACGAGAACGCCTGGGCACTCGGCGGGGTGGCCGGGCACGCCGGACTCTTCTCCACCGCCGCCGACCTGGCCATCTTCTGCCAGATGCTGCTGAACGGCGGCGAATACCGGGGCGCCCGGATCCTGCGCGAGTCGACCGTGCGGGACATGCTGGTCAACTACAACGCCGGCCTGGAGAGCCGCTATCCGGAGAGTGACCGGGGGCTCGGGGTCGAGCTGCACAAGCACTGGTACATGTCCGGGCTCGCCTCGCCGGTCGCGTTCGGGCACACCGGGTTCACCGGTACCTCCATCGTGGTCGACCCGCTGTCGCACACCTTCCTGATCCTGCTCAGCAACCGGGTACACCCGGACCGGAACTGGGGCAGCAACAACGTGGCCCGGCGGGCGCTGGCCCGCGACCTGGCGTACGCGACTCCGGTCCGGCCGCTGCTGGGCGGCACCGCCTGGCGCGCGGACGACCTCGACGGCGGCAGCGTCACCCTCACCGCGCCGCTGCGCCGCGCCGCCGGCCGCGCGTCGGTGGCCAGCTTCCACCTCTGGTACGACACCGAGCCTCGCTACGACCTGCTGCACTTCCAGACCTCGGCGGACGGCGGCGCGACCTGGACCCCGGTCGACGTGACCCTGGTCGGGCGGACCGGACGGTGGACCGCCGAGGGATCGGTCACCGGCTACGGCGGCCGGCGCTGGTGGCAGGCGTTCGCGGAACTGCCGGCCGGCACCACCGACCTGCGCTGGAGCTACACCACCGACGGCAGTTCCCGGGGCCGGGGCGTCTACGTCGACGGCCTGCTCGTGGTCGGCACCAACGGCCTGCTCTTCTCCGGCGAGGGCACCGACGCCACCCGATTCGCCCCAACCGGCTGGCGCCCCGCCGACCGCTGACCGGCTGTCCAAGATTCTTGGCGAATTGGGGCGCGTGGCGAACCGTAATTCGCCAAGAATCTTGGCGCGCCCGTGGCGGTGGCAGGAGGTTGTCCACAGGTGCGCGGGCGGTCGTTGCGGGTGCGTGACGGCTTGCGCACACTTGGTCGGTGTCGGTCGCCCGGAGGCAGTCGAGAGTTGCCGCCGATCGCGGTCAGCCGTATCGGTCCGGGCTGCCGGGGCTACCCGAGGTGCCGGGGGAGAACGCCGACGAGCTGGACTGGCTGGCGTTCGAGCAGGCGGGAGTCCTGGCAAGCAGCCAGGCGGTGCGGCTGCTCGGCCGGGGCGCCGTCCGTGGCCTGATCGACTCCGGCCGGTGGCGCCGGCTGTGCCGGGGAGTACTGCTCACCGGCAACGGGCGGCTCACACGTGACCAGCAGCTGTGGGTCGCCGTACTCGTCGCGGGGGAGGGGGCGGTGCTGGCCGGTGCGACCGCCGCTGCCGAAGCGGGCGTACGGGGACTGCGCCAGGAGCCACTCCACTTGCTGGTTCCGGCCGGGCGACATGCCTCCACCGCACGGCGCCGGTTGCCGCTGGACATGCCGGCCGTGCTGGTACGGCGCACCACGATCCTGCCCGAGTCGCACCTGCAGGTCGGCCGGCCGACGCGTACGAGCGTGGCCCGGGCACTGGCCGACGCGGCGGGTTGGGCCCGCTCCGACGACGAGGCGCGGACCGTCCTCGCGGCCGGCTGCCAGCAGCGGCGTACGACGGCCGGTGAGATCCGGGGCGTGGTGGCGGAGCTGCCGAAACTGCGGCGTCGACCGTTGATCCTGCGGACCCTCGACGACATCGAGGGCGGCGCGCAGGCGCTCTCCGAGCTGGACCTCGTGGCACTGTGCCGGCGGTTCCGGCTGCCCCTGCCGGAACTCCAGCAACGGCGGGTGGATGCCGGTGGCCGGGTGCGCTACCTGGACGCCTACTGGCGGCGGTGGCGGCTGCATGTCGAGATCGACGGCGCGCACCACATGGATGCCCGGCACTGGGCGGCGGACCTGCGCCGGCAGAACGACATCTGGATCGCCGGTGACCGCATCCTGCGCTTTCCGGCCTGGCTCGTCCGCAGCCGGCCGACGGAGGTGGCCGACCAGTTGCGGGCGGCGCTGGTGGCGGGCGGCTGGTCCGCCGACCGGTGACCCAGGGCCGGGGGCCGGCCGCCTCCGGGCGAACGCGTCAGCGAGGGTGCTCAGGGCGTAGTGAGGGCGGACGGAACCTCCTCCTCGACCCCTCGGATCAGAACGACGCTGTACCCGACGATCCAGACCAGCCAGAGCAGCCAGCCGACCAGGCCGAAGAGGGCGAGCGGGTTGGCCCCGTCGGCGCCGTACGGGCTGGTGGTGGCGGCGAGGAAGAGCAGCGCCGCGCCGAGCAGGCCGACCGCGGCATGCCAGCGGCTGACCAGGCCGGCCCGCCGGCCGCTGACGGAGAGGCCGAGCAGCGCCGTCGCCAGGAAGATCTGGTTGAAGCCGAAGAGCGCGTTGTGCAGGCCCCAGAGCCCGGCCACGGCGCCCAGATCCTGACTGGCGGTGCCCGGGTCGTGGGTGGCGGTGGTGGCGACGGCCAGCCGGGCCGCTCCCACCCCGGCGAACGCCACGCACTGCATGAGGATGCCGGCGAGGCCGACCACGGCCCAGCCGTCGCCCCGGATCCGGTCGTGGCGCCACAGCGCGGCGAAGACTCCGGCGGCGAAGATGGTGGCCAGCAACCAGGCGGTGGGCAGCAGGGCGGAGGTGAGACGGAGTGCGTCCGACGCGCCGGCGTGCAGCCTGGCTATCTCGTCGAATCCCACCGCGTCGGAGGGGGTCGGGAAGCCGGCCGAGACCAGCGCCAGGTTGCCGCCGAGCAGCAGCAGTACGAAGCCGATGCCGGAGAGGCCGGCCAGCCGGGTGAAGCGCATGAGCTGCCTCCAATTGGCTTTACGCGAATTATATTGAATATAGGCAGCGACAAGAGGGAGGACAAGATGGCGGCAGCGCCGGAACGGCGGCGGTACGACTCGCTGGTCCGGACCGCCCAGGCCGACGAGACCCGCCGGCAGATCGCCCAGGCGGCCCGCCGGCTCTTCGTGGCCCAGGGGTGGGGGCAGACGACCGTACGGGAGGTGGCCCGCGAGGCCGGCGTCTCGGTCCCGACGGTCTACTCGGCGTACGGCAACAAGAAGGGGCTCGCCATCGCGCTGATGGACGCCGCCGACCTCGCCGCCGACCCGGATCGGCTGGTGGCGGAGCTGGCGGCCGCCGACGACCCGCCCGGCCAGCTCGCGGTCTCGGTCGCCTTCCACCGCAGGCTGTACGAGCGGGCCGGAGACGTGATCCTGCTGCTCCGCGAGGGCGGGCGGACCGAACCCGAACTGGCCGCCGCCTACCGCGAAGGACCCCGACGCGGCGAGGAGGCGCTGCTACGGCTCTTCTCCTCGTGGCCCGCCGGTGCCCTCCGGGACGGCGTCGACCCGCGTACCGCCGTCGACATGTACGGGGCGATCTGCGGCATCGACGCGTACACCGGGTTGACCGCCGGACGCGGCTGGTCGCCAGAGCGCGTCGAAGGCTGGTGGACGGGCCTGCTCACCCGGGAACTGCTCGGCTAGAAGGCGCAGGCGATGACGAGTTCCGGGGTGCGGTCGGGCAGGAAGTCGAGCTTGCCGATCCGGCCCGCCGCCTTCAGGTCACCGGCGATGCTGGCCAACTGCTCCAGCATCGCCGCCGGACCGAGCGCCTCGGCCAGCGGGATTTCGGTACGCATCGACACCTTGCGCTCCGACTTCGCCCGGCGGATCTGGGTCAGTGCCGCGCCGGCCAGCTCCAGCAGGGCCGGGTCGCCGTCGGCGGCCACCCGTTGGATCTCGTACGTCGTCGGCCAGGGCGAGCGGTGCACCGAGCCGTACCGCCACCAGGACCAGACCTCCTCGGTGACGTACGGCAGGAACGGGGCGAAGAGCCGCAGCAGCGTGGCGAGGGCGGCGGCGAGTGCCGCACGGGCCGAATCGGCACCCGGCCCCTCGCCGTACGCGCGTTCCTTCACCAACTCGATGTAGTCGTCGCAGAACCGCCAGAAGTACGCCTCGGTGACCTGCATCGCCTCGGTGTGGTCGTACCTTTCGAAGGCGGCGGTGGCGCTGGCGACCACAGTGGAGAGCCCGGCGAGCATCGACCGGTCCAGCGGCTCGGTCGCCGACGCCCGCAGGGCGTCGCCGGCACCGAGGCCGAGCGCGAACTTGGACGCGTTGAGCAGTTTGGTGGCGAGCCGCCGGCCGATCCGGATCTGTCCCGGGTCGAACGCCAGGTCGGTGCCGGGCCGACCGTTCGCCGCCCAGTAGCGGACGGCGTCCGGGCCGTGCTCCTCCAGCAGCCCCAGCGGGGTCTGCACGTTCCCCTTGGACTTGGACATCTTCTTGCGGTCCGGGTCGAGGATCCAGCCGGAGAGCACCGCGTCCCGCCAGGGCAGCACCCCGGCCTCCAGGTGCGAGCGCACCACGGTCGCGAACAACCAGGTACGGATGATCTCCTGCCCCTGCGGCCGCAGGTCCATCGGAAAGACCCGGGCGTAGAGGTCGGGGTCGTCGAGCCAGCCGCCGACGATCTGCGGGGTCAGCGACGAGGTGGCCCAGGTGTCCATCACGTCCGGGTCGGCCATGAAACCACCCGGCTGGCCGCGCTGCGCCTCGGTGTAGCCGGCCGGGACCTCGGAGGTCGGGTCGACGGGCAGCGTCGCCTCGTCCGCCGTGAGAGGCTGGGCGTAATCCGGCTCGCCAGCGTCGTCGAGCCGGTACCAGACCGGGAACGGCACCCCGAAATAGCGCTGCCGGCTGATCAGCCAGTCCCCGGTCAGCCCGCCCACCCAGTGCTCGTAGCGGTGCCGCATGTGTGCCGGCACCCAGTTCAGCTCGCCGCCCCGGTCGAGCAGGGCGGCCCGCAACTCGGCGTCCCGACCGCCGTTGCGCAGATACCACTGCCGGGTCGAGATGATCTCCAGCGGGCTGTCGCCCTTCTCGTAGAACTTCACCGGATGCGTGACCGGCCTCGGCTCGCCGTCCAGGTCACCGGAGTCGGTCAACAGCTCCACGATCCGCCGCCGGGCCGCGTTGACCTTCAGCCCCGAGAGTTCGGCGTACCGGGCCGGGTCGACCCCGGGCGGTGGCTCCGGCAGCAGCCGGCCGTCCCGGCCGATCACCACCCGGGCGGGCAGCCGCAGCTCCCGCCACCAGGTCACGTCGGCCAGGTCACCGAAGGTGCAGGTCATCACCAACCCGCTGCCCTTGGCCGGATCCGCCAGCGGGTGGGCGTAGACGGTCACCTCGGTGCCGAAGAGCGGGGTGCGGACGGTACCGCCGACCAGGTCCGCGTACCGCTCGTCGTCGGGGTGGCAGACCAGCGCCACGCAGGCCGGCAGCAGCTCGGGGCGGGTGGTCTCGACGTACACGTACGGGTCGTCGCGGCCGGGGCCGGGGCCGATCGGGGTACCGGCGCTGCCCGGCCCGGAGGCGAGCACCTCGAACCGGATCCGGTGGTACGCCCCCGGCCGCTCCCGATCCTCCAGCTCCGCCTGGGCCACCGCCGTGCCGAAGCCGACGTCCCAGAGCGCGGGCGCCTCGGCCGAGTACGCCTCACCCCGGGCCAGGTTCCGCAGGAACGCCCGCTGCGCGGTGGCCTGCGCCGTACGGCCGATCGTGGTGTACGTCAGCGACCAGTCCACCGACAACCCGAGGCGTCGCCACAGCTCCTCGTAGACCTGCTCGTCCTCGGCGGTCAGCGAGGCGCACAGCTCCACGAAGTTGCGCCGGGAGATCGCGACCGGGTGCCGCCGGGCCTGCTCGTCGACCGGTCGCTGCGGCGGCCGCCACTGCGGGTCGTACGGCAGGCTCGGGTCGCAGCTCACCCCGTAGACGTTCTGCACCCGACGCTCGGTGGGCAGCCCGTTGTCGTCCCAGCCCATCGGATAGAAGACCGTCCGGCCGCGCATCCGCTGGAACCGGGCCACCGTGTCGGTGTGGGTGTAGGAGAAGACGTGCCCCATGTGCAGTTCGCCGGATACGGTCGGCGGGGGAGTGTCGATCGAGTACACGTCCGACCGGCTCTTGCTCCGGTCGAAGGCGTACGTCCCCTCCTCCTGCCACCGGCGGGCCCACTTCTCGGCCAGCCCGTCCAGGCTCGGCCGTTCGGGGACACCGGTGCGCTGGTGCCGCGCCGCATCCGTCATTGGCCGATGGTACGGGAGACGACCGGGCGGCCGACCGGGATTTCCGCAGCGCAGGCCCGGCCGCCGGAGGGCACGCGGCCGCCCCGACGTGACCCCGGCCTGCGGTCGTCGCTTCGAGGGGATCGGTGTCGACCCCCGCACCATGGCGCCGGGGTACGACACCCCCCGGCCGGTGATCGGCAGGCTACGGTGGACGGCGTGATTCCCGAGGCGCTGGCCCGCAACGCACGGCAGGTGTGGGGGGCGGACGGCGTCCGCTGGCTCACCGAGCTGCCCCGGGTACTCGCCGAGGTGGCCGCCGACTGGGAACTGACCGTCGGTGAGCCGTTCGACCTGTCGTTCCACTACGTCACCGCGGTGACCTGTGCCGACGGCCGACCGGCGGTACTGAAGCTGGGCGTGCCGAGCGGGGAGTCGCTGCGTACCGAGGCGGCGGCGCTGACCGCGTTCGCCGGGCGGGGCGCCGTACGCCTGCTCCGCGCCGATCTCGACCGGGCCGCCCTGCTGCTGGAGCGGGCCGAGCCCGGCTGGCGGCTGCGTGACCTGGTGCCCGGCCGGGACGCCGAGGCGACCACGGTGGCGGCGGAGCTGCTGCGCCGGCTCGCCGTGCCGGCGCCGGCCGACTGCCCGCTGCCGGACCTCTCCAGCTACATCGCCGGCTTCGACGACTACCTCGCGGTGTGGGGGGAGGACGGACCGCTCCCGGCCGACCTGGTCGGCCGGGCCGGCGGCCTGATGCGCGAGCTGTGCGCGTCGGCGCCGGAGCGGGTGGTGCTGCACGGCGACCTGCACCACGACAACATCCTGCGCGCGGAGCGCGAACCATGGCTCGCGATCGACCCGCACGGGCTGGTCGGCGACCCCGGCTTCGAGGTCGGCGCGCTGCTCTACAACCCGGAGCCGGGCGACCGGGACCCGGCGTTGACCGCGCTGGTGCCGGCCCGGGTCGAACAGCTCGCCGACCTGCTGGCGATGCCGGTGGACCGGGTGGTCGGCTGGGGCTTCGTGATGGCGGTGCTGTCGGACGTCTGGACGGCCGAGGACTGGAAACCGGGCGACCGCTCGCCGGCCAGCCGCGGCCTGGACGTCGCGCGGCTGCTGCTGCCCCGGCTGGGCTGAGCCCTTCCCGGCCGATCCGTGCAGCAGCGGCCCGGTCAGTGCGGCGGCTCGATCCGTGCAGCAGCGGGCCGGTCAGTGCGGCAGCGGGTCGGTCAGTGCAGCAGGGAGTCCTGCCACTGCCGGTGCAGGGCGGCGTACCGGCCGCCCCGGGCGATCAGCGTCTCCGGGGTACCGTCCTCGACCACCCGGCCGCCGTCCAGCACCAGCACCCGGTCCGCGATTTCCACAGTGGACAGCCGGTGGGCGATCACGATCGCCGTCCGGTCGGCGAGGATGGTCCGCAGGGCCCGCTGCACCAGCCGCTCGCTCGGAATGTCGAGTGACGAGGTGGCCTCGTCCAGGATCAGTACCGCCGGGTCGGCGAGGAACGCCCGGGCGAACGCGACGAGCTGCCGCTGCCCGGCCGAGAGCCGGCCGCCGCGCCGGTGCACGTCGGTCTCGTACCCGTCGGGCAGCGCCGCGACGAAGTCGTGCGCGCCGATCGCCTCCGCCGCCGCCACCACGTCCGCGTCGTCCGCCCCCGGCCGGCCGAACCGGATGTTGTCCGCCACCGATCCGGCGAAGAGATGGTTCTCCTGGGTGACCATCACCACCGCCCGGCGCAGGTCGGTGTCGGCGACGTCGCGCAGGTCGACGCCGTCCAGGGTGACGGTGCCCCGGGTCGGGTCGTAGAACCGGGCCACCAGCTTCGCCACCGTCGACTTCCCCGCCCCGGTCGCGCCGACCAGCGCCACCGTCTGGCCGGCCGGGATCGACAGGGTCAGCTCCGGCAGGACCGGGGTGTCGCAGCGGTAGCCGAAGCTCACCGCCCGCAGTTCGACGGCACCCCGGACCGGCCCGGCCGGCAGCGGGCGGGGCGCGGCCGGCTCCGGTACGCCGGGCCGCTCGTCGAGTACTCCGGCCAGCTTCTCCAGCGCCGCCGTCGCGGACTGGAGAGCGTTGTAGAACTGGCTCAACTCCTGCATCGGCTCGAAGAACCGGCGGAGGTAGAGCAGGAACGCGGCGAGTACCCCGATCTCGGCGTGCCCGCCGATCACCCGCATGCCGCCGTACGCCAGCACCACCGCGATGGTCACGTTGCCGATCACCTTGATCGCCGGGGAGTAAGTGGCGATCAGCCGAAACGCCCGCAGGTTCGCCCGCCGGTGGTCATCGTTGAGGGCGGTGAAGATCTGCTGGTTGCGCGGCTCCCGGCGGAACGCCTGTACCGCGCGGATGCCGCCGAGCGACTCGACGAAGTGGACGATCACCAGCGCGACCGTCTCCCGGGTACGCCGGTAGGCGGACGCGGAGGCGCGGGCGAACCAGCGGGAGAGCCAGAGCAGGAACGGGAAGGCGAGCAGGGTGACCACGGCCAGTGGCGCGTCGAGCCAGAGCAGGACGCCGGCCACCGAGACGATGGAGAGCACGGCGAGCACCAGGTCGTCGATGCCGCCGTCGACCAGTTCGGCGATCGAGTCCATGTCACTGGTCAGCCGGGCCACCAGCCGGCCCGAGGTGTAGCGCTCGTGGAAGCTGACCGAGAGCCGCAGGAAGTGGTCGTACACCCGGCGGCGCAGGTCGAGCAGGATGGCCTGGCCGATCCGGGTGGAGAGGGTGAGGAAGCCGCGCTTGCCGGCGTACTCGGCTCCGGCGGCGAGCCCGAACGCGGTCGCCACCGCGACGAGTGGACCCGGATCACCGGCCCGGAGCGGTCCGATCGCGCGGTCGATGCCGAGCATCACCAGGTACGGCCCGGCCATCCCGGCCGCGTTCTGGAGCAGCAGCAGGGCGACCGCCACGCCGATCAGCCTGCGGTGTGGCCGGATCAGCGAGCCGAGCAGGACCCGGCTGCGGTTGCGGAGCCTGGCGATGCCCTGTGCGGTGCCGGTCTCGGCGGCGGTACGGTCCGCCTCCGGGTCGGCGGCGATCCCCCGCCACCGGGCCAGCCCCGCGGCGCTGGTCGTCGTGGTGTCGGCAGGCTCGGCCGCCCTCATGCCGTCGACCGGACCGGCTGCGGTCACGCCGTCGACCGGACCGGCGGTCGTCATGACCGGACCAGTCCCAGGTCGTCGGTCTCCTCGGCGGCTTCCGCGGTCCCCTCGGCCTCCCCGGCGGTCTCGGCGGTCTCCCCGGCGGTCTCGGCGGAGAGCACCGCCCGGTAGGCGGGGACCTCGCGCAGCAGTTCGGCGTGGGTACCGACGGCGGCGATCCGGCCGTCGGCGAGCAGCGCCACCCGGTCGGCGAGAGCCACGGTCGAGGGCCGGTGCACCACCACCAGCGCGGTGGTGTCCCGGAGCACCTGCGCCAGCGCCCGCTCGACCAGCGCCTCGGTGTGTACGTCCAGCGCCGACAGCGGATCGTCGAGCACCAGTACGCCGGGCCGGCCGAGTACCGCCCGGGCCAGGGCCAGCCGCTGCCGCTGCCCGCCGGAGAGGGAGAGCCCCTGCTCGCCGATCCGGGTGTCCAGACCCCACGGCAGGTCGTACACGAAATCGGCCTGGGCCACGGCGAGCGCGGCGCGTACCTCGTCGTCGCCGGCATCGGCCCGGCCCAG
This sequence comes from Plantactinospora sp. BB1, assembly GCF_003030385.1. NCBI lineage: Bacteria > Bacillati > Actinomycetota > Actinomycetes > Micromonosporales > Micromonosporaceae > Plantactinospora > Plantactinospora sp. BB1. The sequence continues at coordinate 2,333,365 of NZ_CP028159.1, forward strand.
GGTGAGGTTCTCCCGGACGGACATCGAGAAGAGCGTCGGCTCCTCGAACGCGAACCCGACCCGGCTGCGCAGCGAGTCGAGCCGGAGATCCCGGATGTCCCGCCCGTCCAGGGTGACCTGGCCGGCGGTGACGTCGTAGAGGCGCGGCACCAGCGACAGCAGGCTGGTCTTGCCGCAGCCGGTGGCCCCGACGATGGCCAGCGTCTCGCCGGGTTGAACCGCCAGGTCGACGCCGCGCAGCACCGGGGGACCCTGCGGGTAGCCGAACCAGACCCCGTCGAAGCGGAGCGCGCCGCCCCGACCGGCCTCCTCCGGCCCGGCCAGCGCCACCGCGCCCGGCCGGTCGACGATCGTGGGACGCGTGTCGAGTACCTCGTAGATCCGGTCCGCCGCCGTCATCGCCTCCTGGGCGTTGGCGATGATCCAGGCGAGCGACTCGATCGGCCAGACCAGCATCAGTTGCAGGCTGACGAAGGCGACCAGCTCGCCGATGGTCAGCGAGCCGTCCGCGACGGCCACCGCGCCGGCGACCAGCACCGCCGCCAGGGTCAGGTTGGGGATGAGGTCGAACTGTGCGGAGGTACGGGCCAGCAGCCGGCCCTTGCCGGTCGCGGTGTCGTGCAGCGTACGGCTGCCGGCCGCGAACCGCCCCGTCATCTCCGGGCGCCGGCCGAACGCCTTGACGGTGCGGATGCCCTGCGCGGACTCCTCGATCAGGGTGGCCAGGTCGCCCTGCTCGTCCTGGAGCCGCCGGGCCGCCAGCAGATAGGCCCGGGTGAAGCGGCGGGTCGCCAGGAACAGCGGTACCGCGCCCGCCGCGACCAGCAGCCCCAGGCCCGGGTGCAGCGTGATCAGCAGGGTCACCACGGCGACGTAGGTGGTGACGTTCACGACGAGGAAGAGCAGCCCGAAGGAGAGGAAGCGCCGGATCACCGACAGGTCACTGGTGACCCGGGACAGTAGTTGCCCGGACTGCCAGCGGTCGTGGAAGCCGATGTGCAGCCGTTGCAGGTGGGCGTAGATCTCGTCGCGGATGGTGGCCTCCATCCCGACCGCCGAGGAGGAGTGGGCCCACCGCCGGATGAAGATCAGTGCCGCTTCGGCGAGCCCGAGCAGCAGGGCCAGCCCGCCGAGCCGGAGCAGTCCGCCGGGGTCGCGGTGCGCGATCGGGCCGTCCACCGCCCGCTGCACCACCAGCGGTACGCAGATGCTCGCCCCGGTCGCCGCGAACGCCGCGAGCAGCAGCCAGACCAGTTGACCCCGGTACGGGCGGAGGTAGCGCCGCAGCCGCCAGAGGTTGCGCGGCAACGGGTTGCCGGGCAGCCGGAAGCCCGGCCGGCCCCGGACCGTGGGCTCGTCGTCACGATCCGGCGCCATGCCCTGACGTTAACGGTAAATCCAGCCTCCGGTTGAGTCGTGTTGTTGTCACCTGGTGTCGTTCGGCAGCGCCTCTCCGGGGCAGCGGCACCGGATCGACGCTGATCCACCACTCAGCGCCGGTCGGCGGTACCGGTACCGCTACCGGGACCGGTCGATGTACCGGGCCGCGCGACGGTCACCCGTTGACCGGGCTCCCCTCGTGCGCGAGCAGCCAGCGCTTCACCGGCAACCCCCAGCGGAAGCCGCCGAGCCCGCCGTCGGTACGCAACACCCGGTGACACGGTACGAAGAGCGCGGCGGCGTTGCGGGCACAGGCCATCGCGGCCGCCCGGACCGCCCGGGGCCGGCCGGAAAGCTCGGCGAACTCGGTGTAGGTGACCGGCTCGCCCGGCTTGACCTGCCGCAGCGTCTCCCAGGCGTGGGCCAGGAACGCGCCGTCCGTGTGCTGCGCGACCGGCACCGCGTCGATCGCGGTCAGGTCCCCGTCCAGATAGGAGCGTACGGCCGAGGTGACCGGGCCGAGTTCGGGCCGCTCCCGCACATCGCGGCGCAACCGTGGGTGCACCAGCCCGAGCAGGGTGCCGGAGTCCGTGCCGAAGCCGGCGGCGTGCACCGTTCCCTCCCGGTCGGCCAGCACCGTCAGGGCACCGGCCGGCGTCTCGATCCGGCTGCTGTACATCTCGTTCATTCCGCTCTCCATAGTCTGATCACCGCGTACGAGCGCCAGGGCCGCCAGCGGCCGGCGTACGCGTCGAGGCTCTTCGGGTCGTCGGGGAGGCCGAGCGCCGCGGCGCCCCGGCGTACCCCGAGGTCGGTGGGGAGGAAGACGTCGGGGTCGCCGATCGCCCGCATCGCGACGTAGCCGGCGGTCCACGGGCCGATGCCGGGCAGCGCGGTCAGCCGGTCGACCAGCTCGGCCCGGTCTGCGCCGGGGTCCAGGTCCAGGTCGCCGGCGGCGACCGCCTCGGCCAGGGCCCGGATCGTCGCCCGCCGGGCGGCCGGCATGCCGAACGCCGAGTCGGGCAGCGCCAGCACCTCCTCGGCGGACGGAAACGCGCGTAGCCCGCCGCTCCCGCGCGGGCCGGGCGGGCTGCCCACCGCCCCCGCCGCCGGCTCGACCTCCGGCCCGGCCGGGTCGACCTCCGGCCCCGCCGGCTCGACGTCCGGCCCGGCCGGGTCGGTGCCGGGCAGGGTGTCCCGGGGCGGGGTGGTCGGCGTGCCGGCGGTGGTCGCGGCGGCGAGGCGGGCCAGCACGGTACGCGCACCGGCGACCGAGACCTGCTGGCCGACGATCGCCCGGACGGCCATCTCGAAACCGTCCACCGCACGGGGTACCCGGATGCCGGGCTCCTTCGCCACCGCCTCGGCGAACGCGGGATCGGCGCCGAGCAGGGCGTCCACCGCCTCCGGGTCGGCGTCCAGGTCGAAGAGCCGGCGGCAGCGGGCCACCGCCGGGGCCAGGTCGCGGACGTCGGTGAGCCGGAGGGTGGCGGCGACGTACCCGGGCATCGGGGTCAGGGCGATCTCGGCCGGTCCGTTCGGTAGCCGCAGGCCACGGCGGTACGACCCGGCGCCGACCTCCTCGATCCCGGGCACCGCCCGCAGGGCGAGGAAGTCCAGTAGCGCATCGGCGTGCAGCGGTGCCCGGTAGGCGAGCCGCAGCGTGATCGTCCCCGGTACGCCGTTGCCGTTCGGGCCGCCCGTCGTGCCGTTGCCGTTCGGGCCGCCTGTTCTGCTGTTGCCGTTCGGGCCGCTCCGGACGGTCGCGGCCGCCAGATCAGCGCTGCGCAGCGGCCGGGACGCGCGGCGGGAGCCCGTACCGGCGGTGCGGCGGGCGGCGTCGCGCAGCGCGGACGGCGCGACCGCGTACACCTCGCGGATCGTGTCGTTGAACTGCCGTACGCTGCCGAAACCGGCGGCGAAGGCGATCTCGGCCAGGCCGAGGTCGGTCGTCTCGACCAGGATCCGGGCGGTCTGCGCCCGCTGGGCCCGGGCCAGCGCGAGCGGCCCGGCGCCCACCTCCGCGACCAGCATCCGGTTCAGGTGCCGCTCGGTGTAGCCGAGCCGGCTCGCCAGCCCCGGCACCCCCTCCCGGTCGACCACGCCGTCGGCGATCAGCCGCATCGCCCGGCCGACGACGTCGGCCCGGACGTTCCACTCCGGCGAACCGGGGGCGGCGTCCGGCCGGCACCGTCGGCAGGCGCGCAGTCCGGCCCGCTGGGCGGCTGCGGCCGACGGGTAGAACCGGACGTTGTGCCGCTTCGGGGTCGTCGCCGGGCAGGACGGCCGGCAGTAGATGCCGGTGGTGGTGACGCCGGTGTAGAACCAGCCGTCGAACCGCTGGTCCCGGCTGTCGACCGCCCGATAGCACCGCTCGAAGTCCAGCTCCATGCCTTCGATGGTGCACCGTGCCGGCCGCGCTGACTCGCGGAAATCGGACCTGGCCGTGCGTACCGGCACCCGGGTGGTCCGGGTCACCCGCCGGAACTGGCCCGGCCACGCCGCCACGCCGGGCGCGCCGACCGCGCCAGCGGTGCGGTCGCCGGTCTCGCCCGTCGCGGTGCCGGTCCGGCGGCGTCCGTAGACTTCATCCCGGGCCGGGCCGGTGGACCGCACCGGGTCGCGCGGAAGGTTACGAGAGAGGCAGTCGCGTTCGCATGACTTCACTGACCATCGGCATCGTCGGCCTGCCCAACGTCGGCAAGAGCACGCTCTTCAACGCGCTGACCAAGAACGACGTACTCGCGGCGAACTACCCGTTCGCCACCATCGAGCCGAACGTCGGGGTGGTCGGCCTGCCGGACGAGCGGCTGGACAAGCTCGCCGAGATCCACGGCTCGCAGAAGATCATCCCCGCGCCGGTCTCCTTCGTCGACATCGCCGGCCTGGTCCGGGGCGCGTCGAAGGGGCAGGGCCGCGGGAACGCGTTCCTGGCCAACATCCGGGACGCCGCCGCGATCTGCCAGGTCGTCCGGGTCTTCTCCGACCCGAACGTCGTACACGTCGACGGCAAGGTCTCGCCCGGCGACGACATCGAGACGATCAACACCGAGTTGATCCTGGCCGACCTCCAGACGATCGAGAAGGCACTGCCCCGGCTGGAGAAGGAGGCGAAGGTCCGCAAGGACCGGGCCGCCGCCGTCACCGCCGCGAAGAAGGCGGCCGAGCTGCTCGACACCGGCGTCACCCTCTACGCGGGCGCGGCCAACGCCGGGATCGAGGTCTCCGAGCTGCGCGAGCTGCACCTGCTGACCACCAAACCCTTTCTGTACGTCTTCAACGTCGACGAGGCGGAGCTGAACAACGCCGACCTGCTCGACGAGCTGCGGCTGCTGGTCGCCCCGGCCGAGGCGATCTTCATGGACGCCAAGGTCGAGTCGGAGCTGACCGACCTGCCCCCGGACGAGGCGCGGGAGTTGCTGGAGTCGATCGGGCAGTCCGAGCCCGGTCTCGACCAGCTCATCCGGGTCGGCTTCCGTACGCTCGGTTTGCAGACGTACCTGACCGCCGGGCCGAAGGAGGCCCGGGCCTGGACGATCCCGATCGGGGCGACCGCGCCGGAGGCGGCCGGTGTGATCCACTCCGACTTCCAGCGCGGCTTCATCAAGGCCGAGGTCGTCTCGTACGACGACCTGGTCGCCGCCGGCTCGATGGCGGCGGCCAAGGCTGCCGGCCGGGTCCGGATCGAGGGCAAGGACTACGTCATGCAGGACGGCGACGTGGTCGAGTTCAGGTTCAACGTCTGATTCGACGCACCGTCGCCCGCTCCGGATGCGGCGGGCTGGTTCAATGGATCGCCGTGGAATGGGTGTTCGACGGCGAGGTCATCGAGTGGCGCGGACCGGCGCCGTACTTCTTCGTCGCCATGTCCCCGGCCGACAGCGCCGAACTCAAGGAGGCGGCGCGATCGCTGATCTACTGGGGTCAGGTTCCGGTGCACGTCGTCATCGGCGGTACGGAGTTCAGGACGGCTCTCTTTCCCCGGGGCGGCCGTTATCTGGTTCCGCTCAAGGACGCGGTCCGGAAGGCCGAAGGCATCGGCGAAGGGGACGTCGTGGCGGTGGTGCTGCGTCCGGCCCGGGGACGTGACGTCCGGCGGTGACGGAGTCGTGTCGGGTGTAGGCCCAACCTCGGAGTGCCGGCGGCTGTCGTGATCATGAGCAGTTCCGACGATCGCGTCTATGATCCACTGGCACCGTGACCGTGACGGAGGAACCCACGTGATCGACGCGATCGTTTTCGATGTCGGCGGAACGATTCTCGACGAGTCCCGCGAGTTCGAGACCTGGGCGGACTGGTTGGGCGTTCCACGGCACACGTTCTCGGCGGTCTTCGGTGCGGTGATCGCCCGGGGTCTGGACTATCAGGAGACGTTCCGGGTCTTCCGGCCCGGGTTCGACCTCGCGGTCGAGATCGAGCGCCGGGCAGCGGCCGGCATGCCGGAGTCGTTCGGCGAAGAGGATCTCTACCCCGACGCGCGGCAGTGCCTGACCTCCCTGAAGGATCAGGGCCTCTTCGTGGGCCTGGCCGGCAACCAGCCGGCCTGGGCAGAGACGGCTCTCCGCGCTCTCGACCTCCCGGTGGACATGATCGGCACCTCGGGCGGCTGGGGCGTGGCGAAACCGTCACCGGCCTTCTTCGAGCGGGTCGTCCGGGAAGGCGGTGCTGACCCGTCTTCGATCCTCTACGTCGGTGATCGGCCCGACAACGACGCACGCCCGGCCGGGGCGGCCGGGATGCGGACCTGTCTGATCCGGCGCGGTCCGTGGGGGCACATCCTCGACGACCCGGCCGGCTCCGAGCAGTGCCTGTTCCGGATCGATTCGCTGGACGAACTCCCGAGCCTGGTCGCGAAGCACAACGCCGCAGCCGGCTGACTCGCCGATAAGTGCGGGGAACGGCCTTCTCAGCCGGGTTGCCCGGCCAGGCCCGCCGCGATGGTGTCCGCGATCGGGGTGGTCGGTCGGCCGGTGAGCCGGGAGAGGTCGCCGGGGGTGCCGGCGAGCAGACCCCGGCTGATCGCCTCGTCCACGTCGACCAGTACCTCGGCCAACGGGCCGGGGACGCCCGCGCTGGTCAGCAGCGCCGCCCGCTCCGCCCCGGGCAGCGAGGTGTGTACGACGGTTCGGCCGGCCTGCCGGGAGACCTCCTCGGCGAACTCCTCGAAGCTCCACGCGGTGTCGCCACTCAGCTCGTACGCCCGACCCAGGTGCCCGTCCTCGCGGAGTACCACGGCTGCGGCGGCGGCGTAGTCCGCCCGGGTGGCGGTGGCGATCCGGCTGCCCGGGGTGACGTTGGTGACGATGGCTCCCCGGCTCAGGATCCCCGGCAGCTCGTTGACGGCGTACACCTCGGAATACCAGTTGTTCCGCAGGAACGTGTACGGCAGACCCGAGTCGAGGATCAACTGTTCGGTCTCCCGGTGCTCGGTGGCGAGCTGGAAGTCGGCCCGTGGGCCGCCGAACACGCCGGTGTAGGCCAACTGGGCGACGCCGGTGACCCGGGCCGCCTCGATCACCGCAGCGTGCTGTGCGGTGCGCCTGCCGACCTCGCTGCCGGAGATCAGCAGCACCCGGTCCTCGGGCCGAAACGCCCGGGTGAAGGTCTCCGGCTCGTCGTAGTCGGCGATGTGCAGTCCGACGCCCCGGGCCACCAGGTCCGCCGCCCGCTCCCTGCTCCGGGCGACGGCGGTGATCCCGTCCGCCGGTATGCCGGCCGCGAGCAGGTCGGCGATGACCAGGCGGCCGAGCTGGCCGGTCGCGCCGGTGATCACGATGCTCATCCGAGTGCTTCTTCCGATCGGTGTCGCCGGGTGTGGTCGGTAGCTCCACGCTCACCCTAGAGCCGGTATACGCCCTGGTGACAGTACCCACTTCTGAGTAAGGTACTGGCGTGAGCGTAAGTGCGGAGTCGATTCCCGCCGGGCCGGTCCCGTCCGATCCGCCCGGCAGGCGAGCCGACGTCAACCGGGTGGACTGCCCGTCCCGGGGCGTGCTCGAACATGTCACCAGCCGCTGGGGCGTGCTGGTGCTGGCCGCGCTGCTGCACCGGTCCTACCGGTTCAGCGAGCTGCGCCGCCAGGTCGGCGGGGTGAGCGAGAAGATGCTGGCCCAGACCCTCCAGACCCTGGAGCGGGACGGCTTCGTGCACCGCGCGGCCCGGCCGGTGATCCCGCCCCGGGTGGACTACTCGCTGACCCCGGCCGGCCGGGAGGTCGCGGAGCAGGTGTCGGCGCTGGCGCGCTGGGTCGAGGGCCGGCTCGACGACGTGCTCACGGCCCGGAAGGCGTACGACGCGACGCGGGAGTCCTGAACTCCGGCGTCGGCGCGGTCGCCGCTCAGGAGATGTAGTGCAGGATCACGTTGTGCACGTGGTGGCTCTTCTGGTCGCCACGGAACTCCACCTCGTAGGTGTGGGTGCCGACGTGGATCGCGATGGCGCCGGTGGAGAAGAACGACCCGCCCCAGGACTTGTTGCTGACCACGCTCACGCTGGTGATCTTCGAGTACGGGATGCTGGTGATCGCGAACTTTTTGCCGACGAACGACTTGTCCTGGATGATCACGCGCCGGTCGGTCAGCCCGATGAACCCGGTGCCCGCGCCGATGGCGTCGTAGACGGCAATGACCCGTTCGCCGTCGAGGAGGCCGCTCTCGATCTGCTTGAGCTGCTCCCGACGGTCATAGCTGACGTTGGCCATGATCCGAGGGTAGGAGGGGCGTGCCACCCGGGCGCCGCCCCGCCGGCCGGGCCCGGTCAGTGCGGAGCGGTCACCGCGCGGTAGACGTCCTCGACCCGGGCGGCAAGCGTGACCTCACCCTCGGTGATCTCGCCGTCGTCGCGGGGGCCGATCCTGATCTGGGTGTGTCCGTCCAGCCGGCGGATCTCCGGACGGAGATGCAACGCGTCCGCGATGATCTTTATCCGCTCGGTGAGGGCCGCGTGCTGGGTGTCGTCGAGGATGAGGGTCCTTTTGATCTGCTGTCCCTCGCGGGTCCAGCCGCCCAGTAGGGTGAGTGCGTCGCTCAGGTAGTCACGGTCCATCCGGCCACCCCACAGAGCACGCATCGCCAAACCTCCCAGGCGTCGTTGCCGGCTTGTGGCCAAATCGTCGCCATCCCGTGTCTCGGTCGGTGCTCCCTAGTCTGTCGCTGGCCGGCTGGTGTGTCCACGTCCACCCTTCCGTCTTCTGTTGACCGGTGGTCCCGGCGCAGCTACCCGAATTCCCGATTGATCTGGCACGCTGGACGCCCGTGCGGACCGATTGGGCGAACGGTAACGACCGTGATGGGCATACCGAGGGGCATTCCGGGCGTGCGCGCCGGGAGCCGAAGGTCGTGGTGGGCGCCGCCATCGTGGTCGCCGGCCGGGTACTGGCCTGTGCGCGATCTCACCCACCGGAGGTCGCCGGCCGCTGGGAGTTTCCGGGCGGGAAGGTCGAGCCGGGCGAGTCCGAGGTCGCCGCACTGATCCGGGAGTGTGCCGAGGAGCTGGGCGTACGCGTCGAGATCGGTGACCGGGTCGGCCGGGACGTCCGGATGGGCCACGGCCGTTCGGTGCTCCGGGTCTATCTGGCCGAACTCGTCGACGGGGACCAGCCGCAGCCGCTGGAGCACTCCGAACTCCGCTGGCTGCGCCCGGAGGAGCTGGACAGCGTGCCGTGGCTGCCGGCGGACGTACCGATCGTGGCGGCGCTGCGCCCGCTGCTCGCCGCCGCCCCCTGACGAGGCCGGACCGGGGCTGATCGACCTCCGGGCCGTGGGCCGGGACCGCCGCGTGGCGGCCCCTGCCCACGACCCGGAACGGGTCAGTCCTTTGCCGGCGGCTGGTCCGGGTGGCTGTAGTTGAGCCCCTCGGCCGGCAGCGGGAAGGTCACGTCGTCGCCGAACGGCGAGGGCGCGGCCGCCTTGTCGAAGGTGAACTCGCTGATCGCCAGCCGGCCCCGGGAGTCCAGCGGCGGAGCGGTCGGGTGCGGGACCTGCCGGCCCCAGTGCACGCCGCGCTCCGCGCTGGTGTCGGGGTCGTGCGACCCGCCGCCGTGCGCGTGCGCCGTGCCGAGCTGGTCCGGGTCGCGCGGGGGTTGGGCCTGCGCGGCCTCGTCCTGCTTGCCACGGCGGAAGATCTTGCTACCGAGCCACACAACAGGATCGTACCGTCGGTCGACGACGCGTTCCTTCATTGGGATGATCGCGTTGTCAGTGATCTTGATGTGCTCGGGGCAGACCTCGGTGCAGCACTTGGTGATGTTGCAGTAGCCGAGCCCCTGCGACGCCTGGGCGTACTCCTTGCGGTCCGACTTCGCGTCCAGCGGGTGCATGTCCAGCTCGGCGGCGCGGATGAAGTAGCGCGGCCCGGAGAAGGCGACCTTGTTCTCCTCGTGGTCCCGGACCACGTGGCAGGTGTTCTGGCACAGGAAGCACTCGATGCACTTCCGGAACTCCTGCGACCGCTCGACGTCGACCTGCTGCATCCGGTAGTCACCCGGCTCCAGGTCGGCCGGGGGCGCGAACGCCGGGGTCTCCCGGGCCTTCTCGTAGTTGTACGAGACGTCGGTTACCAGGTCCCGGATGACCGGGAAGGTCCGCAGCGGGGTGATGGTGACCGTCTCGTTCTCCTCGAACGTCGACATCCGGGTCATGCAGCCCAGCCGGGGCATGCCGTTGATCTCCATCGAGCAGGAGCCGCACTTGCCCGCCTTGCAGTTCCACCGGCAGGCCAGGTCCGGCGCCTCGGTCGCCTGCAACCGGTGGATGACGTCGAGGACCACCTCGCCCTCGTTCACCTGCACCTGGTAGTCGGTCAGCTCGCCGCCCGACTCGTCGCCGCGCCAGACCTTGAAGTTGCGGGTGGAACCGGCCTTGCCGGCGCCGCCCGGCGCGTTCTGTGTCGCCATTACTTGGCCGCCTCCTCAGCGTGCGCCTCTGCGGTGAGGGCGTCGAAGTCCGCCAGTTCGTCTTCGGTCAGGTACTTGGCCAGCTCGGCGCGGTCGAAGAGCTGGATCAGCTCGGCCCGCATCTTCGGCAGCGGCTTCTGCTCCAGGCGTACCTTGTCGCCGTCGAGCGAGCAGACCAGGTTGACCGTGCGCCACTGCGGCGCCATGGTCGGGAAGTCCTCCCGGGTGTGCCCACCCCGGGACTCCTCGCGCTCCAGCGCCGCCCGGGCGGTGCACTCCGAGACGACCAGCATGTTGCGCAGGTCGAGCGCCAGGTGCCAGCCCGGGTTGTAGCGTCGCCCGCCGGCCACCGCCACCCGGGTCACCCGGTCGCGCAGGTCGGCCAGCTTGACCAGCGACTCCTCCAGCTCACCCTTGCGCCGGATGATGCCGACCAGGTCGCCCATCACCGCCTGGAGGTCCTGCTGCAACGTGTACGGGTTCTCCCCGCCCTCGCGCTCCAGCGGGGCCAGCGCCCGGTCCACCGCGGCCTCGACGTCCGACGCCGCCACCCTGGGGCGGGCGGGCAGCCGCCCGGCGTACGCCGAGGCGTGCTCGCCGGCCCGCTTGCCGAAGACCAGCAGGTCCGACAGCGAGTTGCCGCCCAGCCGGTTGGAGCCGTGCATGCCGCCGGAGACCTCACCGGCGGCGAAGAGCCCCTGCACGTGCCCGTGCGCCGCACCGCTGTCCGGGTCGACCTCGACGCCGCCCATCACGTAGTGGCAGGTCGGGCCGACCTCCATCGGCTCGGCGGTGATGTCGACGTCGGCCAGCTCCTTGAACTGGTGGTACATCGAGGGCAGCCGGCGGCGTACCTCCTCGGCCGGCAGCCGGCTGGCGATGTCCAGGTAGACGCCGCCGGCCGGGGTACCCCGACCGGCCTTGACCTCGGCGTTGATCGCCCGCGCCACCTCGTCCCGGGGCAGCAGCTCCGGCGGGCGCCGGTTGTTGTCCGGGTCGGTGTACCAGCGGTCCGCCTCCTCCTCGGTCTCCGCGTACTGCTTGCGGAAGACGTCGGGGACGTAGTTGAACATGAACCGCTTGCCCTCGGAGTTCTTCAGCACCCCGCCGTCGCCCCGGACCGACTCGGTGACCAGGATGCCCTTCACCGAGGGCGGCCAGACCATGCCGGTCGGGTGGAACTGGAGGAACTCCATGTTGATCAGCGTGGCGCCGGCCCGCAGCGCCAGCGCGTGCCCGTCCCCGGTGTACTCCCAGGAGTTCGAGGTGACCTTGTAGGAGCGGCCGACGCCGCCGGTGGCCAGCACCACGGCCGGGGCCTCGAAGAGGACGAACTCGCCGGACTCCCGGTAGTAGCCGAACGCACCGGCGACCTTGTCGCCGTCGAGCAGCAGTTCGGTGATGGTGGTCTCGGCGAAGACCTTGATCCGGGCGTCGTAGTCGCCGTGCGCCTTCTTGTCCTCCTGCTGCAACGAGACGATCTTCTGTTGCAGGGTGCGGATCAGCTCCAGGCCGGTCCGGTCGCCGACGTGCGCGAGCCGGGGGTACTCGTGGCCGCCGAAGTTGCGCTGCGAGATCTTCCCGTCCTTGGTGCGGTCGAAGAGCGCACCGTACGTCTCCAGCTCCCAGATCCGCTGCGGCGACTCCTTCGCGTGCAGCTCGGCCATCCGGAAGTTGTTCAGGAACTTGCCGCCCCGCATGGTGTCCCGGAAGTGCACCTGCCAGTTGTCCCGGCTGTTCACGTTCCCCATCGCGGCGGCGGCGCCGCCCTCGGCCATCACCGTGTGGGCCTTGCCGAACAGCGACTTCGAGATGATCGCCGTCCGCTTCCCGGCGAGCCGGGCCTCGATCGCCGCGCGGAGGCCGGCGCCACCGGCACCGATGACGACGACGTCGTAGTGGTGTCGTTCGATTCGGGTAGTCATGTCAGAGGCCCTTTAGTTGATGAACCGCAGGTCGTCGAACCAGTTCGCGGAGAGCGCCATGACGTAGAAGTCGGTCAGCGCCAGGGTGCCCAGGGTGATCCAGGCGAGCTGCATGTGCCGGACGTTGAGCTTGGAGACGAACGTCCAGGCGCGGTACCGCACCGGGTGCTTGGAGAAGTGCTTCAACCGACCTCCGGTGATGTGCCGGCAGGAGTGGCAGGAGATCGTGTACGCCCAGAGCATCACCACGTTGCCGAGCAGGATCAGGTTGCCCAGGCCGAAGCCGAAGCCCTCGGGGCTGCGGAAGGCGAGGATCGCGTCCCAGGTGTTGATCAACGAGATGATCACGGCGGCGTAGAAGGTGTAGCGGTGCAGGTTCTGCCCGAGCAGCGGGAAGCGGGTCTCACCGGTGTAGGTCTTGTGCCCGTCCGGGACCGCGCAGGCCGGCGGCGAGAGCCAGAACGACCGGTAGTACGCCTTGCGGTAGTAGTAGCAGGTGAGCCGGAACAGCAGCAGGAACGGCAGGGTCAGCGCGGCGTCCGGGATGATCCACCAGCCGGGCAGCACCCGCCCGAAGTGCGCCGCCTCGGGGATGCAGGCCTCGGTCACGCACGGCGAGTAGAACGGGGTCAGGTAGTGGTAGTCCGCCACCCAGTAGAAGTCGTGCATGAATACCCGCACCGTCGCGTACGTGACCCAGGCGCCGAGCCCGATCACCGTGATCAGTGGAGCGAACCACCAGCGGTCGGTACGCAGGGTTTTTGCCGCGATGGCCGCGCGCTGGCGCACGCTCCCCGGCAGTCCGGCCGGAGGTGGGGCCGTCCTCGTAGTCATCTATGTCTCCCTGACGGGGCCCGGTCGCTATGACGGGCACGGATGGTGTTCCGGCGGGGCGCGCGGGGCAGGGGAAAACCCGCAGCCGCGCTACCTGCGTCCGCGTCGGTGCACACGTTACGCCGCACGTTGACAGGCACATGCGCAAGGGAGTCTCGCGGGTTTCCTGCCGATTACGAAAGTCCCGCTCCCGGATCCGGGCGCGGTTGTGCAGAACTTCACTCGGTGCGACCGGCCGTCGACCCCGGCGGCCGGTCACCGGCGTCGACGTACCGCCAGCGGAACGCGAAGGTTCACAGGTCCGGCGCGGCGAGTCTGCGGGCGGCGGCGGCGCACTCCTCGGGCCCGTGCTGCAACCGGTCCAGCACCGGTCGGCCCGCCGGATCGCGCGGCGCGATGAAGAACGCCGGCTCACCGTTGGTCACCTGCCGGTCGAGCGCGTCCGCGTAGCTGGCCCGGGCGTCGACCAGCCGCTGCCAGGACTCGCCGCGACCGTCCCGCTCGCCGTCGTCCGGGTCGTCGTCACGCCCGCCCCACCAGCCGCGTAGCCGCTCGATCTCGGAGAGGAACGGCCGTACGGCGGCGTTCTCGTCCCGGATCGCCGCGGCCCGTTCCCCCGGGCCCCCGGTCGCACCGGGCGGGATCAACCGGTTGAGCCGCTTCTCCAGCTCACGGCAGGCGCTCTCGCCCCGGGCCTGCACCGTCCGCTCGCGGTCGGACTCCCGGGCGAACCGGCCCAGCCCGGCCGCGAACGCGCCGAGGCAGCCGCAGACCAGCAACACCACGACCGCCGCACCGGCGATCGCCGCGATGGTCAGCCGGCGGCGTCGTCGGGCGGCCGGGTCGGGCTCACGTGGCTGCCCGGCCGACCCGTCGGTGCCGGCCGGCTCACCCGGCGGTACGTCGCCGGCCCCGCCCGCCGGCCCGGCCGGCCGCTCGGTTCGCCCGGCACTGCTCACCGACCTGGTCCGGTCCGGGTCGCCGGGCCCGTACCGGGAGCCGGGGCCCGCGTCGTCGGCGGCGGGGGTGGTCGCGTCGTCCGTCACGCCACACAGTCAAGCACCGCGACGCGATCCGGGCATCCCCGCGCCGGCCGACGGGCACGTCTCCGCCCTCCGGGCACGGGTCAGCCGGAGGCGCCGCCGGTGAAGTTCCACGAGGCCAGCCAGACCGGCGGCGCCGACCACCAGGCGCTGCTGAAGGTCTGCGACTGCAACGCCGGATGCCGGCCGATTCCGAGTACGGCACCGGGGGCGAGCGCCTGCGGATAGGACTGGGTGAACCGGAAGTTCTGTACGGCGGCGGCCACCTCACCGTCCTCGATCAGCCACACGCCGTTGCGGGTCAGTCCGGTGACGACCAGACTCCTCGGGTCGAGAACCCGGGTGTACCAGAGGTCGGTGACCAGCAGCCCACGCCGTACCTGGCCGACCAGCGCGGCGGTGTCCGCGTCGACCACCGGTCCGGAGACCTCGCCCGGCCGGGTCACCCCGTTCGGCGAGGCGGCCGGCGCGAGCCCGAGGTGCAGCGGTACCGCCCCGAACGACGCGCCGCCCGGCACCGCGTGCCCGGTAGAGGCGGTACCGGCCTCGGCGGCGGTCCTCCGGTCGTGCGTGACCGTCCGGGTGACACCGTGCTCGACCAGCGCCATCGGGGTCCGGCGGGTGCCCTCGGCGTCGAACGGCAGTGCCGGGCCGGCCAGCGGATCGTCCAGCAGCGTCACCGAGCGGTCGAACTGCTCCTCGCCCGGCACCGCGAACGAGCGCTGCTCGTTGTACGCCTTGCCGTTGAAGCCGTACGTCGCGAGGTTCTGCAACAGGTCGGCGACGGCGGTCGGCTCCAGCACCACCTCGTACCGCCCGGGCGGAAGTTCGACCGGGGCGACCCCGGCCCGCGCCTTCACCGACGCCCGCGCACCGAGCACCCCGCCGTGCAGGTCGGCGAGGCGGAACGAGCCCAGCCGGGCCACCCCGTCCGCACCGCCGCACCGGGCGATCCCGTCCATCGCCGCCTCGGTGCTCCGCCCGGTCACCGCGTGCCCGGCCGTGTTGGCGAACGCCCCCTCCCGCCGACCGGTACGGCAGTAGCCGGCCGCCTCCAGTCCACCGACCGCCTCGACGAACTCGCGTACCCGCTCGGCCCGCTCTTCCGGCCCGGCCGCCGCGGTGGCCTCGTCCCAGTTGCCGTCGTCGTCCACGGAGGTCGGTGGGGTCAGCCCCGGCCAGCCCGGGTCCGGCGGACAGTGCCGGACCGCCGCGACCGTACGCTCGACCAGGTCACGCACCCCCTCGGCGCTGACCACGGTGGACGATCCGGTCGCGGTACGCCCGTCGAGGTGCAGCCGCAGCCGTACCGTCGTCGCGACGTCGGCCAGGTTCTGGTGGATGAAGGAGTTCGCGAACCGGGTCAGCGCCAGTTCGGCCCGCTCGGTGCCGACCTCCGCCTCGGCACCCGGCCCGGCGACCTGCCGGACCAGTTCGACGACCCGGCCGGCGAGGTCGAGTGGGGATGTCATCGCTGCCTCCATAACCGCTCACACTCACCAGTGCTGGCCCTCGTTCGCGACTGCGGGGCTCGCAGACCCGGCTCACTCCTCGCGCTCACCCGCGGACTCCGACCCGGACGTTGCGGAACCGGGCCGGCGCGGCCGGGTGGCCGGTGTGGCCGATCTGCCCCGGCTGGCCCTTGCCACAGTTCGGCGTGCCCCAGGCGACGGTCTCCGAGGAGAGCATGTCCATCGAGCGCCAGAACTGCGGCCCGATCCCGGTGTACGTCGGATTGCGCAGCATCCGGCCCCGCCGGCCGTTCTTGACCTCCCAGCCGATCTCGCAGCCGAACTGGAAGTTCAGCCGCTTGTCGTCGATCGACCAGGAGCGGTTCAGGTCCATCAGCACACCGTCGTCGGTGGCCGCGATGATCTCGTCGAGGGTGTGCGGGCCGGGCTCCAGCCCGACGTTCGTCATCCGGACCATCGGCAGCCGGGCCCAGCCGTCGGAGCGGACGCTGCCCGCGTAGTCCAGGCCGGCGACCGCCGCCGAGTCCCGGCCGGCGAGCGTACCGACCCAGCGACCCTCCCGGACCGCGTCCCGCTTGGCCGCCGGGGTTCCCTCGTCGTCGAAGCCGAAGCTGCCGAGCGCGCCGGGGATGGTCGGGTCGATGGTGACGTTCATCAGCTCGGAGCCGTAGCGGAGCGCCCCGAGCTGGTCGAGGTCCAGCCAGGAGGTGCCGGCGAAGGCGGCCTCCCAGCCGAGGATCCGGTCGAGTTCGATGGCGTGCCCGACCGACTCGTGGATCTGCAACGCCATCTGCTCGCTGCCGAGGATCAGGGTGGTCTCACCGGCCGGGCAGAGCGGTGCGGTCACCAGCTCCCGGGCCTCCTCGGCGATCCGGGCGGCGTGCGCGGTCAGGTCGAGCGAGTCGACCAGCTCCCAGCCCTGGGTGCCGTACTGGCCCCGATAGCTCGGGTAGGAGCGGCGCTGCGTCTCGCCGTCGCCGAGCACCGTCGCCGAGATCCCCGCCCCGGACTCCCGGATGTGCTGGTCGATCCGGTGCCCCTCGCTGGAGACGAACCACTTGCGGGTGTCCCAGATCTGGTAGAGCCCCTCGGCCAGGTCGGCGCCGTGTTCCCGGGACGTCCCGGTGGCCCGGACCAGCAGGTCGCCCTTGTCGGAGAGCGGCACCGAGAGCGGGTCGACGGCGCACGGCGAACTCCACGACCCGGTGCTGGCCGGCGCCGGCAGCAGGCCGCCGCCGGGACCGGCGACCCGGCCACTCGCGGCGGCGATCCGCGCGGCCCGCTCACCCGCCGCCCGGGCCGCCGACTCCGCCAGCTCGGGTACGGCGTAGAAGCCCCATCCCGAGCCGACGAGTGCGCGTACCCCGATCCCGGCGCTCTCGTCCTGGGTGACGGACTCGATCTCGCCGTTGCGGGCGGACATCGACTCGTACCGGCGTTGCATCACCCGCGCGTCGGCGTACCGGGCCCCGGCGTCGAGGGCGGCCTGTACCGCCGCCGTCGCCACGTCGAACTCGGCCATCGGCATCTCCTCGCTGGTTCGCCTGTTCGCCTGATCCGGCCGGAGCCGAACCCGATCATGGATGACCTTATGCGAGGAGACGGGTTCAGCGCGGGGGGAGCAGGTCGTCCGGTCGGATTTCCGCCGCCACCGGCTCGGTGAGCCGCAGGGATTCGCCGGCCTTGGCCACCGCGTGCTCCACATAGTGGGAGCCGTCCAGGCGGTGCAGCCGCAGCGTCCCGGTCTCCTGCTCGACCAGCAGATACCACGGGATCCGGGCGGCGGCGTAGTAGTGCATCTTGAGCACCTTGTCGGTGGCGGCGTTGCTCGGCGAGCTGATCTCGCAGACCAGCCGGACCGCCGTACCGTCGACGACCAGCTCGTCGAAGTCGATCTCGCCGGTGACGACCAGGTCGGGGATCGGAATCCGGCCCGGTTGCAGCCGCACGTTCACGGCCTCCAGGACGTGTAGTCCAACGGTTTCCGCGCCTGTCTCCAGAGCGTTGCCGAGACGACGCGAGATGTGCTGGTGCCGAGGAGTGGGGGCAGGTGTCACGTGGAGGCTCCCGTCGAAGAGTTCGACGCGATCCCGGGTCTCGCCGAGGGCGAGGTATTCCGCTTCGGTCCACGGCCCGCCGTGCTCGAACACCGCCGCGGTCATGGCCACCTCCGGTCCGTCGTCGTGACTCGGTAGTTCGCCTCCGGTACGGCGCCAGTCTGGCACAGCGATCCGACGCGAGCGCTGTCATCCAGGTGTGCGGCGCACGGGGAGGTGTGGCTGACAGCATCCGGGAGCGTCAGCGCCCGGGCCGGAACGTGGAGTTTCCTTCTGTTCTGTGACTACCAGTTGTAACGGCTCTTACAGCTGATCTTCGATGTCTGTAGAGTCTGCACTCTGTCATTGATCGATCACGGGGGGTTGTGGTGCTTGGTGCCTGGACGCCCAAATTTCGGCGTGTCGGTACAGGATCGTCCGACGTGGTGGCGGCCAGCTTCCCGTTGCGGGGCGGCGTAGGGGGGCGAATGCGCCGTGGATTGTCCCTGTGGGTGGCGGCAGCGGTCGTGGCGACGGGTGGCGGTTTGGTCGATCCCGGGCTGCGGCGTACTGCTGCGGCGGCTCCGGCTCCGGCTTGCACGGGAATCGCTGACTCGGAGGTCCAGGCGGCCGCGCTGGCCCTGGCCTGTGATGAACCGGTGGTGGTAGCCGGCTCGCAGACGGAGTTCGCCCAGGTGGTAGCGGAGCCGGACGGGCGGTTCTTGTTCGAGTCGGCAGTCGTGCCGCAGCGTACTTACCGGGCGGGCGGGTGGACGAACGTCGATCTCCGCCTTGTCCGTACCGCGGACAGCCTGTGGCGGCCGGCCGCGTCAGTGGCCGACGTCGCCTTCTCGGCCGGCGGTCCCGGTCCGCTACTGACGCTGGTCAGTGACGGCCGGAGCCTGGTGATGTCGTGGCCGGGTGGTGCACTACCGACGCCTGTGGTCTCCGGTGACTCGGCGACGTACCCGAACGTGCTGCCCAATGTGGATCTGGTGCTCCGGGCGACCTGGACAGGGTTCAGCCATGTTCTTGTGGTCAAGTCGGCGACGGCTGCGGCGAATCCGGCTGTGCGACAGATTCGGCTCGGGCTCAGCGGTGATGCGCAGGTGCTTTCCGATCCGGACGGGCAACTGCGGGCGGTGGTGGGGTCACGCGAGATCGCTTCGGCGGAGCCGCCAGTAATGTGGGATTCGCGAACGAACCCGGTGGGGCGTTCCGCCGGCGCACGGGGATCGCTGGAGGGAGCGGCGTCGACAGCCGCAGCGGCTGGCGACGCCGCCAGGGTCGCACCGGTAGCGGTGGAGGTCTCGGGTAGCGACCTGTTGCTACGTCCGGACGCGGAGTTCCTTGCCGCGCCGGATGCGGTTTTCCCGCTCTATGTCGATCCGGCGTGGTCTGTCTACAAGACGAAGTGGGCGTACGCGACCAACAACGGCTCGTCGAACACCGACGACGGCGCGGCCCGGGTGGGGTTTGAACCCGGAGACCGGTGCGCTCTACCGATCGTTCTTTCAGTTCTCGACGACGGCGAACGGCGTGTCTTTGCGGGGCAAACACATCGAGTCCGCCTATGTGCAGATGAAACTCGATCACTCCTGGTCGTGTGACGACTCGGTGGCGTCGATGTACTGGACGTCGGCGATCAACGCCACGCCGAAAGCGTCCTGGTCCCTGGCGCTGAAAGCCTTCATGGACTCCGCATCGGGACACGCGAACGAGTCTGGCGGATGTGAGTCGATCCAGCCCGACATGATTATGAACTTCTCGGGCTCGGGGGTGACAAGTAGACTACGAGCCGTTGCGGGCGATGGTTCATCCAACATTACGGTCGGATTCACCGCTCGCGACGCCGACGGTTCGGGTGAGTCGACCCAAGGTCGGTGGAAGAAGTTTTTTCCCGACAGCGCGAAGCTCTACGTGGATTATGACACCAAGCCCGGCCCGCCTAACGGGCTGCAGGTTGCCGGGGTCGCCTGTCCCGCTTCAGGTGTGCTGACTGTCGGCACGTTGAGCCCCACCCTGTCAGCGGTGTTTCCGGACGCGGACAGGGCCGACTCGTTGACCGGAACATTCGAATGGATCGAGGTGCCGGCCGGTGGGATGGGGTCGGTGACCGACACGGCGCCGGCGCGGAAGTCCCCTCCACCGGCCAAGGCGGGTATTACCCCGAACGCGCGAGCGACGAGTAACGCGGTGTCGATCGTTACCAACAAGACGTATGCGTTCCGGGCCAGGGGCACCGACAAGCCGCCGTATTCGTTGCCCAGTTTATGGTCGGCATGGTGCCAGTTCACGGCGGACACTTCGGTGCCGCCGGTCAAGCCGACGGTGGTGATCGAGCCGGTAGGCCCCGGCCTGACGGGCAGGGTGCGGTTCGAGTCGACCGCCCATGACGTGACCAAGTTCAGGTACGGCTGGGACGCCGCGACAAAGGAGGTTCCGGCCCAGGGTACGAATCCGAAGTACGCGGAGGTCGATCTAACCGTACCGAGCTTCGGTCGCAACGTGTTGCTGGTCAAGGCCATCGACGCCACCTTGAACGAGGGAAACGCGTCGGTCGAGTTCACCGTCGGACGTCCGGCGCCACCGGTTGCCAAGTGGGGGTTGCAGACCTATCCCGGTGTCGATCAGGCGGCGGCGCTGGCTGACGGGCAGCCCGCGCCGAACAATTCCCCACTGACGACCAGGAACGTTGCCTGGGCCAACGGTGTCCGAATGGTCGGCGGTCAGACTGCCACCTTCAACGGCTCTTCCTCCGCTGCGGCCACCACCGGCGGGGTGGCGGACACCACCCGTTCCTTCAGCGTCGCTGCCTGGGTCCGTCTCGGCGCTGTCCCTACCGCCGCTGACGTCAAGGTCGTTGCCCAGGCGGGTGTCGAGGCGGCAGGGTTCGAGTTGGGGGTACGCCGCACGGGAACCCCGTCCGCGCCGTACTGGTCATTCGTGATGAAAGATACTTCCGCCCAGTCGAGCACCACCCGGGCGGCGGTCTCGACGACGGCGATCACGACGGCGGACGTGGGGCGCTGGATCCACCTCGCTGGCGTTTACGACGCGGCAGAGAAAAAGCTCCGCCTGTATGTCAACGGCCAGCAGGCGGGTGAGGCAGAGCGCAGCGTGCCGCCGTGGATGGCGTCAGGTCGGTTCGTGGTGGGCCACAGCTTCAATTCCGGCGCGGCCGGGCTCTGGTGGAACGGGGCTATCGCCGACGTGCAGGTCTTCGACCGGGTGCTCGTGCGACATGATTTCACCGGCCAGTTGGCGATAGACCCCCTCTCGGGCGGATTCAACGAACCAGGGATCCTGGCGCCGGTCCAGGTGGGGCACTGGGACTTCGAGGCTGCGAGACCTTGTTATCTGGCCAATTTGAGGGACACCTGTCAGGTGCCGGAGACAGTGACGGGGTGGGGCCGGTGGCTGGCGCTGACAAGAGGTTCCGCTGTCGGGGCGGGGCGATCGACCAGCGGTTCCGGCCTCTGGCTGGACGACGAGTACTTCCCGGAGGAAGGATATACCGAGCCGACTGAGGAGTATGGCCGTAGTGCGGTCAAGACGGGCCTGACGCCTCCTGACGGCGAGGGTCGGGAGTTCACTACGTGGCAGGACACGCCGGTGCTGCGTACCGACGACTCCTTTACAATGTCCGCCTGGGTGACGTTAGACCGCCTGGACAGGATGAGTACCGCCGTGACGCAGCGAGGGGCGCACGAGAGTGCGGCCTGGCTGAACTACTCTTCGGCGGACGGCAGATGGCAGTTCAGCGTTAGCGTTGAGGACGACAACACCTCTGTCTCAACGGGAGTCAGTTCCATATCTGTTCCGGAAAAAGGGGTGTGGACGCATCTGGCGGGTGTGTACGACGCGTCCCGCAGTGAGATTCGCCTCTATGTGAATGGCGAGCTGGAGAGCCAGCGGACAATTTCGTTCAGGCTCATGAGTTCATCCGGCCCCTTGCTCGTGGGTCGGGTTCTGCGGCACGACGAGATTGTCGACCAGTGGTTCGGCGGCATCGACGATGTGGCGACGTTCCAGGGCGCGATGAGTGATGCCGCGATGTTCGAGTGGTACAACGCACAGATCCCGGTGACCCCGGGGACAAATGTGCTCACGCGCGGGAAAGAGCTGAACGAGGGCCAGTATATCCGCTCGGATATCGGCAATTATCAGCTTTTGATGCAGCGCGACGGTAACTTGGTGCTCTATCAAGCCGGCTATCCACTGTGGAACACCGCGACCTGGGGCAATCCCGGCGCGAACCTGCTCTTCCAGGTCGATGGGAACCTGGTGCTCTACAGCGGCGACAACGTTCCGCTGTGGGACACCGAAACCTGGGGAAGCACCGCCGACCGTCTTGTGCTGCGCGATAACGGGGACCTCGTCATGCTCGACACGAACGGGCAGGTCATATGGCGGCGATGACCAGGTGCAAACTCGATTTGCTCTCAAGACGTGGTGGCGAAATTTGTTCGGGGGAGGAACGCTGATGTTCGCAGGGTCGGCAGGCGGTTCGCGGCGCGGACATCGGCGGTTAACGGCCACTGGTATCCGGTGCGCAGTCGTCAGCGGCGTGGTCGTGGCGTTACTGCTGTCGCTGCTGCCGGGCAATCCCGGGTACGCCGCGCCGGATACCCCGCCGAAGAAGCCCGGGGCACCTCCGGTAGAGGAACTCGATGCTGACGGCGGGCCGGTGACCGGCAAGGCGTGGGCGCAGAAGCGGGTCACTTCCCAGCCGGCACCGACCCCGGTCTGGCCGGCGGCGGCGACCGCCCGGGTCGACCTGCCGACGACGACCGCGCGCACGGTTGCGGGCCGGGGAATCCAGGCCGGGAAGATGCCGGTATGGGTGGGGCGCGCCGCCGGTGACGCCGGCAAGCGACTATCCGCTCTGGATCTGGAACTGATGGATCGGGAGACCGTCCCACCGGCGTGGCGGGACGGCTTGGTGCTGAAGGTTGCCGCCCGGAACGGGGACGCCGGCGGCACCGCGACGCTGTCGGTGGACTACAACCAGTTCCGGTACGCGTCCGGCGGGTCATGGGCTTCCCGGCTTCGGCTGTGGCAGGTACCGGTCTGCGCGCTCGCCACACCCGAGGCGCCGCAGTGCCGATCGGTACCGTTGCGTACCGCCAACGACCTCGCGGCAGGCGTGGCGTCGGCGCAGGTGACCGTGCCCGCACCGCCGTCGACGGCCGCCGCCGGGACGACGCAGCAGCCCACCGCAGAGACGGCCTCGCTCGTGGTCCTCGCCGCCGGTTCGTCCGGCGGCGACGGTGACTTCGCCGCCACCAGCCTGGCGCCCTCGTCGACGTGGTCGGCCGGCGGCTCCTCGGGTGACTTCTCCTGGAGCTACCCGTTGCGGACGCCGCCGGCGACCGGCCCGGCACCGGACATCTCGCTGGCCTACTCCTCCTCGAGCGTCGACGGTCGGTCCGAGGTCACCAACAACCAGCCGTCGTGGATCGGGGAGGGATTCGACTACTCGCCCGGCTACATCGAGCGCCGGTACGTCCCCTGTGCGGAGGATTCGAAGAACGGGGCGAACAGCACCACCTCGAGCGGTGACCAGTGCTGGCGGTCGGACAACGCGACGATGAGCCTCAACGGTCGCGGCGGTGAACTGATCTTCCAGTCGGGGAGGGGGTGGCATTCCCGCAGCGAGGACGGATCGAAAATCGAAAAGCTGACCGGCGCATCGAACGGAGACGCGGGCGACCCCACCTACGGGGACGTCGGCGAGTACTGGAAGGTGACGACCACCGACGGCACCCAGTACTTCTTCGGCCTACACAGCCTGCCGGGTCACAGCGACAAGACGAACTCGACCCTGACCGTCCCGGTCTTCGGCAACCACTCCGGCGAACCGTGCCGCAAAACCACCTTCGCCGGCTCCGACTGCGTCCAGGCGTGGCGGTGGAACCTCGACTACGTCGTCGACGTGCGCGGCAACACCATGTCGTTCTGGTACGGCAAGGAGACCAACAAGTACGCCCGCAATGCCACCGACTCCGACGACGTGCCCTACGACCGGGCCGGGTACCTCACCCGAATCGACTACGGCACCTACGACCGCACCGCCGCGACCCACGACGTGACCGAGCGCAGCGTCAACCCGTACGCCCGGGTGGTGTTCGAACCCGACATGCGCTGCACTTCCAACTGTGGCACCGAATCCGCCCCGGTCAAGGAGAACTGGAAAGACACACCCTGGGACCAGGAGTGCAAGGAAACCGCGACCTCCTGCCCGCAGCAGTACACGCCGACGTTCTGGACCTCGAAGCGACTGAAGAAGATCACCACGCGGGTATGGGACACGACCAGGCCGACCCCGGGCTGGCAGGACGTCGAGTCTTGGACCCTGTCGCACACCTACGCCGCGACCGCAGACTCTACCCACGAGGGCCTGTGGCTCGACCGCATCGACCACGCCGGCCTCGTCGGTGGCACGGTGAACCTGCCGCCAGTGACATTCGAGGCCGAGTCGCTGGCAAACCGGGTGTTGACCGAGCACGGCACCACCGACAACTGGCTGCGGATCTCCAGCATCGTCACCGAGACCGGCTCACGGATCAAGGTCGACTACTCGGAGCCCGAGTGCACCGAGGCGATGGTCGAGACGCTGCAGCCGCACACCAACACCAAACTCTGCTACCCGGTCAAGGTGCCCGACCCCGCCGACCTGACCGGCAAGAAGCTGGTCACCGAGTGGTGGCACAAGTACCGGGTCGAGCACGTCGCCGAAGACGACGTGCAGCTCAAAGACGGCCACCATGCGCCGACGAAGCACACCTGGTACGACTACGATGGCGATCCGGCGTGGCACTACGCCGACGACGACGGCCTGTCCAAGCCCGACCGCAAGACGTGGAGCCAATGGCGCGGCTATGCCCAGGTCAACACCCAGGTCGGTGACGAGGCCGCCACCCAGACCCTGGCCGTGACCAGGTTTATGCGTGGCATGCACGGCGACAAGGCCAGCCCGTCCGGTGGCACCCGCAATGTACCGGTGCCTGCGTCGCTGGGCTCGGAGACCGTCTACGACGAGGACCAGTTCGCCGGACAGATCCGCGAACAGATCGTCTACAACGGCGTGGAGAGCAAACCAGTCTCCAAAACCGTGCACGTCCCGTGGCGCTCCGAACCGACCGCCAGCCGCACCATCAACGGTGACCTGGTCGAGGCGCGCTTCACCGACACGCAAACCACCTACACTGCCACCGCACTCGGCGTCGATGGCAACCGCGGCTGGCGCGTCTCACGAGGTCACCAGGACTTCGACCACCGCTACGGCACCATAAACTGGTCCCAGGACGATGGCGACATCGCTACCACCGGCGACGAGAAGTGCGTCACCTACAGCTACAACCGCAACCTCACCAAGAACCTCACCCAACTCGTCAAGCAGACCACCACCACCGCGCTGCCATGCGACGAGCTGCCGACCAGCGTCCGCGACGTGATCACCGACTCGCGCGACTACTACGACGGCGCTACCAACGTCGACACCGCCCCCCGGTTCGGATCCGTGACGAAGACCGAGGAACTGAAGGACTGGGCCCGCGCCACCGGAACGGCGTGGCACACCACCTCCCAGGCCAGCTACGACAGCACGGGTCGACAGCTCACCAACACCGACGTCAAGGGCAACGTCACCACCACCGCCTACACCCCGACCGTCGGCGGACCGGTCACCAAGACCACCACCACCGGCCCGGCACCGTACAACTGGGTCACCAGCGAGGACTACAACCCGTACTGGGGTTCTGCCGTAAAGGGCACCGACCAGAACGGGAAGACCACGTCGGAGGCCGAGTATGACGCGTTCGGGCGGGTCGCAAAGGTGTGGGGCTTGGGCTGGTCGAAATCCGCCAACCCGAACAGGCCATCTGCCCAGTACAGCTACACGTACGCGTCGGGCCGTAACGCCTACCCGTACGTCCATTCGCTGACGCTGAATCCGGACGGCAACTACATCTCCTCGTTCGAGATCCTCGACGGCCTGTTGCGTCCTCGGCAGACCCAGTCCATCTCCCTCGGTGGCAGCGGTGACCGGGTGGTCACTGACACCATCTACGACGAGTTCGGGCGAGCGGCGGTCTCCTACGGAGCGCACGCCGAGCCGGGAGCGCCTGCGGGCGCGTTGTGGTGGGAACCGGAATGGTCCGTTGCGGCGGTGACGAAGACTCTCTTCGACCGTGCGTCGCGGCCGACAGCGGAGATCTTCCTGGCCGGTGACGGGGTTACCAACCTGGTCGAGAAGTGGCGTACCACTACCAGCCACGAAGGTGACCTCACCAAGGTCACCCCACCGGCCGGCGCAACCCCTACCACGACTGTGACGGACAGCCAGGACCGGACCGTCGCCGTGCGGCAGCACACCACACCAGCGGGCGTCACGGGGGCCTATCAGGAGACCAGGTACGTCTTCAACCGCAAAGACCAGATGGTCAAGACCATCGACACGGCCGGAAACGAGTGGATCAACGAGTACGACGTCCAGGGCCGGCTCTGGCGGGTCACCGACCCCGACAAGGGCGTCACCACCAGCACGTACAACGACTACGACGAGCTGGTCAAGACGACCGACGCCCGTGGCGAATCGCTGTGGTACGTCTACGACCAGATCGGTCGCAAGACGCAGCTGCGTGACGACTCCGCTACCGGGCCGCTGCGCGCGGAGTGGAAGTACGACAGCCTGTTCACTGGCCAGTCCGGCTTCAAGGGTCACCTGACCCAGGCCATCCGGTACGAGCCGGCCGGTTCGACCAACGCCTACCGGTGGCGGGTGGCCCAGTTCAACAACCGCTACCAGCCGACCGGGGTCGACTACGTCATTCCGGCGGTGGAGACGGGCCTGGCTGCTACGTACATCTACGCGTACGGCTACTCGGAATACACCGGCACCCAGACGTCGATCTCGTATCCCGGAGCCGGTGGGCTGGTCACCGAGCAGTTGACAACCGACTACGACTCGACGACCGGCATGCCGACCCGGCTGGACACCAGTCTCACCGGCTCGGCGGGCACCATGGCCACCGCCTCCTACACCGCGTACGGCGAGCGCTCGGGCTCCGTCTACAAGATGCCCGGCGGCAAGTTCACTCAGGAGGTCATCCACCGGGAGGAGGCGACCCGACGCGTCAAGCGCACCACCGTCGAGCGCGAAACCGTCGACGGGATGGTCTCGGATCGGAGCTACGACTACGACGAAGCCGGCAACATCATCTCCATCGCCGACACTCCGACCGACGGCGAGGCCGACACCCAGTGCTTCCGGCAGGACGCCCTCGGCCGGCTCACGACCGCTTGGACGCCGAAGAGTGGGGTGAGTTGCGAGGCCGATCCGACGGTTGCCGACCTGGGCGGGCCGGCACCGTACTGGCACGACTGGACGTTCGACTCGACCGGTT
Source organism: Plantactinospora sp. BB1 (assembly GCF_003030385.1). Lineage (NCBI taxonomy): Bacteria > Bacillati > Actinomycetota > Actinomycetes > Micromonosporales > Micromonosporaceae > Plantactinospora > Plantactinospora sp. BB1. The sequence continues at coordinate 2,360,358 of NZ_CP028159.1, forward strand.
CCCGGCTGACCGAGACCAGTCACACCACCAGCGGCGACACCACCCGTACCTACGCTCTGCCGAACGGTGGGCAGGGTGTGGTCCGGCCGCACGCGATCACCTCGATGACCACCGCCGCTCCGGGGCAACCGAATGTGGTTTCGAGGTACGGCTACGACTAGGCGGGTAACACCACCTGCCGGCCGGCGGGGAACGCCGCGAACAACTGTGCCACCGCGGCGAACAGTCAGACGCTGGGCTGGGACGCCGAGGGCAAGCTCGCCACCGTCGCGGCCGGCGGGCAGACGATCGAGACCAACATCTACGACGCCGAAGGCGTGCGGCTGATCCGTCGTGACGCGACCGGGACGACGCTGTATCTGCCGGGGCAGGAGATCCGTCGCGAGGGTGGCGTCAACACCGGGACCCGGTACTACAGCTTCGCCGGCACCATCTGCGCCAGCCGCAAGGGTGCCTCCAGCATCACCGATCTGACCTGGCTGTATCCGGATCACCAGGGCACCCAGCAGACCGCGATCAACGCCGGCACCCAAGCGGTCACGATTCGCCGGCAGACGCCTTACGGCGACGCCCGGGGCGAGAATCCGGTCTGGGTCAACAACAAGGGCTTCGTCGGTGGCGACATCGATCCGACGGGCCTGGTCAACATCGGGGCTCGGCAGTACGACAAGGTCCTGGGTCGGTTCATCTCCGTCGACCCGGTGATGGATCTGACCGATCCGCAACAGTGGAACGCGTACGCCTACAGCCACAACAGCCCGATCACCCATTCCGACCCGACCGGCCTGCGACCCGACTGCGGCGGCGGCACCGGCACTTACAACTGCAGCAACGACTTCCCGAAGGCCAACCCCGAGGTCAACAAGGGCAACTGGCCCGACAGCAGGCGAAAGAACACCGCTGTTTCTGACGAGTACGCCGCGAAACTGCGCGCGCAGGCGATAGCGGAACGCAAGAAGCGCGAGTGTCAGGCCAGCTTCTGGTGTCGCAACGGCCAGAAACTCAAGAGTATGGGCGGCGCAATCGAGGACTTTGCTGTGAAGCATGCCGATGTGGTCGGGGTGATCGCAGGTGTTGTTGCCGGCCTCGCCTGCACGGCGGTAACGGGCGGAACTGGTGCTGTCGTTTGCGGCGCGTTGGGCGGTGCGATTGGCGGCTTCGTGGCTGGCGCTCTCCAGTGTCACGGTGGCGATAAGAGCCATTGCGGAACTGGACTTCTTGTCGATACGCTCGCCGGTGCCGGTCTGGGAGCACTCGGCGGGTTTGGTGGCGCAGTTGTGGGGGGAACATTACGAGGCGCCGTTGGGGGATCGCTACGGTCTGCTGGGCGGGGTGGCGCTACCGCAGCATCTGGTGCGCTTCGTGGCTTGGTCCCAGCCGCACGGCAGTTTGTGCCAGATAAAGTCAGTAGGGTCATGGGTGGCACGGGGCAGCAAAGCGTTTCGAGAGTTGTCAAGAGTAGTGTCGGGCATTGGCGTTCTGATGCGCGCACAATGGGCGGCCACCTGAAGGTCGCTGGTGACACGGCCAAAATGATAGGGAGGGCCGCGTTGAGTCAGACGCCGGAAGGGATCGGTGCCGGTACGATGGGGGCGGCTCTGCCGTCCACGAGAGAGGACGCAGTTGGTCTTTTTGAAAGCGGATTCTCGGTGAATCCTGTCACGGCGCCTGTTCAATTCGTTGGCGGCTGGGTTGGTAGTGCGTTCACGTGATGGAAGAATCTGATTCCGGAAGGCTCTCGAATGAGAAATTGGCCTGGGTGCGCTACGGTCCTATCGTCTATCGGCTCCGGTTGATGGTCGTCGTGCTTGGCCTTGTTCTCTTGGCTTGCTTTGCGCAGCTGACGTTCGCGACCCTTATCAGTATTTATCCCGGGACTGGATCAATTCGCCCGTACGGGCCATCTGAACGAACGGTTCAGGTGGTGGTTGAGAGTTGTCACCGCGTGGGTCCAATAAGTAAGTACGGATTGGGCAATTGGTGGGTGTGCAGGGTGCGGGAGCCATCAGGGGGCCATGAAACTGAAGGGGTTGTTAGTGGATCCATTGTGAGGCCGGATGATGTTGGTACTGTCATCGAGCTGCGTCAGGCCTGTTCTGGGACATCATCGTCGGATTGCAGCTACGGCAAGCCGACCGGCTTTTGGTGGCAAGTCTATTACGGTAGCATTTACGTCGTCTTTCGGTTGTTGATGATTGCGTCGATCCTCTGTGCCTGCATATTCCTCGTTAGGGCGATCTTTGGTGTCCCGCGATACCTCGCGCTTTTGCGTCGTATGGGAATCAGTGTCTAGTGTCTGTCGGTGACGGTATCTTGCGATTTCCTCTATGCCTGGTAGATCCTAACGCTCGAGGTTCGTCCGCAATTCGACTCTCGAGCTTCTTGTGGCTTGGCCCTTCTGCTAAGATGGTCAATTCCAGGACGGGATTACTCAAGGAGCATCGAGATCATGTCTTCGATGGATGTTTACGTGAACGAAGTCCGATCGCGATTGCTTAATGACGGGTGTGTGGTAACTGACGAGGCCGTCGGGCTGATGACTGTTTCGCTCGGCTATAAAGCTCAGATGCGAGCGCTGTCGAAGATGCATATCTTTACGGCTGTTGCTAAGCTGGATCGCGCTACCGAGGCCGAAGTGCATGACTTTGTCGACGCCGCGGTGAATTTGGCGGTAGGGCGTAAGGGACAGTGGCGAGGGCTGCAATCCGGCGTAATCGTATTGCCGATTCTGGTCGTGAGCGCGGCCACCTCTGATGCCGTTGCCCTGATGGATCGAGCGTACCGCCTGAACATCGGGGGCTTTGCAGTTTTTGTCCATCCGGCAGTAGTGGATGTCAAAGCCGGAAAGGTCTGGACCTTTCGTGGTACCAGGATCTGGGGTTATGCTTTCAATTCCTTGATAAAGCAGAAATACTCGCTGTATCTGCCGGAACCTCCATCCAGCGAGTAATGCTCAGTCGGTAGGCCGGCTTCGGTTTCCAGGGCTGGTGGGGTGCGATGGCGGGCATATCCATGCAGTAAGGATCAGCCCTACTCATCGATTGTGCGGGCGCACCAGCGGTCGTGACGACTGCGAGGGCTATGGCGAAGCCGTCATTCCGGAACCCGGTTGTACCGGTCCGTCGTGGCCTTGTTGGTCGAGGCGTCCCGGAAGACCAGCTCCCAGGGGCCGGTGTTGATGTCCATGTCCTTGCCGAACCCGACCCACTTGCCGGCCATCCGCCGACCGGTCGGCTCGACCAGCATCTGGATCGCCCCGTGATAGCGCCCGCCACGGTAGTAGCCGCTCGGATCGGTCTGCTCGATCCAGGTGCCGGTGACGACGCTGCCGTCGATCGTCATGTCGATGGTGAGCAAACCCTCCGCGGTATTCGGCAGGCTGCGTACCGTCAGCCGGTCGCCGTGCTGCAACACGACCACGTAATGCTGGCCGACGAACGCCTCGTCCCGCCCGCTGGAGAGGTACTCGTACCGGCTCAGCCAGATACCCGAGTAGTTGCGGTGGGGACTGCTCTGTGATGCCGGCGCACCGGCCGGAACCACCGGAGCGCCAGTCGGCGGCACGGTGGTCACCTCTGGGTCTGGGTCACCGGTCACGACCACCCGACCTGCTCGTGGTCGTCGGTAGAGCCGCACGCGCCCTGCTCGAGTTGATGGTCCGCCTCGACGTGCTGCGCCGACATGCCCGGTGAACGGCCGTCGCCGTCCGACATCCTGAATGCCGCGCGGCGGGTCATTCGGGCGCACCAGGAAGCGACCTGTCCCGCCTGCACTCCGGACGGATGCCCGGCGGACGAGTGGGCGGCGGTGACGCTGTTCGAGGATGCGGTGGCGGCGGCACCGCGCGGGTCGAAGACCCTTGACGACGTACGCCGGATCGCGGACCGGATCCGGAGCGGCATCGACCGTGCCGAGATGGCGGGCGGGGTCGACAGGGCTGGACCGGACCCATTTGAATAGGGCGATGCGCCGGTCCTCCGGCCGGGGGAGCCCGGCGGACCGGGAAGATCGGCACCTGTAGCTTATTTTCACCCTCTCAACTCTGCTGTAAGTTACCTTCACGCTCCCCTCGAGTTGGCGCAGATCAGCCGGGCGAGCGGCGGAACGGGTGACGGAGCAGGAAGAGGGAGGGCGCTGGTGGGAACGCCGGCATCGACAGCGTCGTCCGCGTCCCCGACGGACGAGGCGTACCTGCGGGTGCGGGACCTGCGGGTGCGGTTCCGTACCGAGGACGGGGTGGTGCGGGCGGTCGACGGGCTCTCGTTCGCCGTGCAGCGCGGTCGCACCCTCGGCATCGTCGGCGAGTCGGGCTCGGGCAAGAGCGTCACCAGCCTGGCCGTGCTCGGGCTGCACGACCCGAGGCGTACGGAGATCAGCGGCGAAATCCTGGTCGGTGGGCGGGACGTCGTCCGGCTGCCCGACGCCGAGTGTCGCAAACTGCGCGGCCGGGACATGGCGATGGTCTTCCAGGATCCGCTTTCCGCACTGCATCCCTACTATCCCGTCGGGCGGCAGATCGCCGAGGCATACCGGGTGCACCATCCCGGTGCCGGTCGCCAGGCCGCCCGACGACGTGCCGTCGACATGTTGGGCCGGGTCGGCATCCCACAGCCGGAGCGCCGGGTCGACGACTACCCGCACGAGTTCTCCGGCGGGATGCGGCAGCGGGTGATGATCGCCATGGCGCTGGTCAACGATCCCGACCTGCTGGTCGCCGACGAGCCGACCACCGCGCTGGACGTCACCGTGCAGGCGCAGATCCTCGACCTCCTCGCCGACCTCCAGTCGGAGTTCAACTCGGCGATCGTGCTGATCACCCACGACCTCGGGGTGGTCAGCCAGGTCGCCGACGACGTACTCGTGATGTATGCCGGCCGGGCCGTCGAGCACGGCAGCGTCGAGCAGGTGCTCCGCCGGCCGCAGCACCCGTACACCTGGGGGTTGCTCTCCAGCGTGCCGTCGTTGCACGGCGACGCGGACGCGGACCTGGTGCCGATCCGGGGCAACCCGCCGAGCCTGATCCACCTGCCGCCCGGCTGCGCCTTCCACCCCCGCTGCCGGTACGCCGACCGCAACGGCGGTCGCTCCTCGACGGAGGTACCCGAGCTGCTGCCGGTGGCCGAGGCCGGGCACCTGGTCGCCTGCCACCTGCCCGAGGCCGACCGGCAGCGCTACTACGCCGACGAGATCGCCCAGGTGGGGGTGGCACGGTGATGGTGGACGAGCGGACCGAGGCAGCCGAGCGACCGGCCGGCGGGGATGAGCCGCTGCTGACCGTGACCGGGCTGACCAAGCACTTCCCGGTGCGCTCCGGGTTGCGCCGTCGTGGCCTGGTGCGCGCGGTCGACGGGCTGGACTTCGAGGTCCGGGCGGGGGAAACCCTGGGCCTGGTCGGCGAGTCGGGCTGCGGCAAGACGACCACCGGCCGGCTGCTGGTACGCCTGCTGGAGCCGACCGCCGGCCGGATCGTCTTCGAGGGGCGGGACATCACGCACGCCTCCCGGGGCGAGCTGCGGCCGCTCCGCCAGGACCTCCAGATCATCTTCCAGGACCCGTACGCCTCGCTGAACCCCCGGCACACCGTCGGGCGAATCGTGGCGATGCCGTTGCAGGTCAACGGGATCATCCCGCCCGGCGGGGTGAAGCAGCGGGTGCGGGAACTACTCGAACTCGTCGGGCTGAACCCCGAGCACTACAACCGCTATCCGCACGAGTTCTCCGGCGGCCAGCGGCAGCGGATCGGGATCGCCCGCGCGCTGGCCCTGCGGCCGAAGCTCGTGGTCGCCGACGAGCCGGTCTCCGCGCTGGACGTGTCGATCCAGGCGCAGGTGGTCAACCTCCTCCGCGACCTGCAACGGGAGCTGGATCTCGCCTTCGTCTTCATCGCCCACGACCTCGCCGTGGTCCGGCACTTCTGCCAGCGGATCGCGGTGATGTACCTCGGGAAGATCGTGGAGACCGGGGACCGGGTGGAGATCTACCAGCGGCCACGGCATCCGTACACCCGGGCGCTGCTCTCCGCCGTACCGGACGTGACGAGGCTGGGGCCGGCGGGGCGGATCCGGCTGACCGGGGACGTACCGACGCCACTCGACCCGCCGGCCGGCTGCCGGTTCCGGACCCGCTGCTGGAAGGCCCAGGAGATCTGCGCGGCCCAGGAGCCGGCCCTCACCGGGTACCCGGGCGGGGGCGGCGCGGTGGCCTGCCACTTCCCAGAGGAGGGCGAGCTGTCGTGAGTGAGGCGTGCTGCGATGAGTGAGCAGCAGATCGCGGCGCAGGTCGGGGCGGTCGCGGCGGCCGGCGTCGACCCGGTGACGCCGGTGCCGGAGGGCGTACCGGACGGCACGCCGCCCGACGGGAGTGTCAGCAAGGCGGTCGAGCCGGGCGGGTTCGTCGGGCGGTCGCCGGGGCAGCTCGCCTGGCGGCGGTTGCGCCGGGACCGGGTGGCGCTGGTCAGCGGCGCGGTACTGGTCTTCTTCGTCCTGCTGGCAGCGGCCGCGCCACTGGTGGCCCGGCTCTACGGCAAGGGCCCGGAGGACCGGTTCCCGGAACGGCTGGACCGCAACGGTTTCCCGCTCGGCTACGCCGGGGTCTCCGGCGAGCACTGGTTCGGCATCCAACCCGGGATCGGCCGGGACATCTTCATCCAGGTGGTCTACGGGCTGCGTACCTCGCTGATGATCGCCTTCACCGCCGCCGTGCTGACCATCGCGCTCGGCGTGGTGATCGGCATCGTCGCCGGGTACGTCGGCGGCTGGGTCGACGCGGTGATCACCTGGGTCATCGACCTGGCGCTGGCCTTCCCGTTCTACATCTTCTGCTTCGCGTTCGTGCCGCTCGCGGTCAACCAGTTCTACGGGCCGCGCGACGAGGTGGCGTCCTGGTTCAGGCCGGCGCTGCTGGTGTTGATCTTCGTACTCTTCAACTGGACCATCTCCGCCCGGCTGGTCCGGGGACAGGTGCTCTCGTTGCGCGAGCGCGAGTTCGTCGAGGCGGCCCGGGCCTCCGGGGCGGGGCTGGGGCACATCCTGTTCCGGCAGCTCCTGCCGAACCTCTGGGCGCCGATCCTGGTGACCTTCTCGCTGAACGTACCGGCCCTGATCACGGCCGAGGCGGCGCTGTCGTTCCTCGGTATCGGGGTGCTGGAGCCGACGCCCGACCTCGGCCGGCTGATCAACGACAGCGTGCGCTACATCCGGGACGTACCGAGTTTCACCATCGTGGGCGGGACCACGCTGTTCCTGCTGGTGCTGGCGTTCAACCTCTTCGGCGACTCGCTGCGCGACGCGCTCGACCCGAAGTCGAGCAGGTAGGAGGAGGCGTCCGTGCTGCGATTCGTGGTCAAGAAGGTACTGCTGGCGCTGAGCACCCTGTTCGCGGTCAGCGTGATCACCTTCGGGATGTTCTTCGCGGTGCCCAACAACCCGGCCGAACTGATGTGCGGGGACAGCAAGAACGTGTGCAGCCCGGAGCGGATCGAGATGATCGAGCGCCGGATGGGGCTGGACAAGCCGATTCCGGTGCAGTACGGCGACTTCATGCGCGGCATCTTCGTCGGCCGTACCATCGGCTCCGGTGAGACCGCCCGGGACTGCCCGGCGCCCTGCCTCGGCTTCTCGTTCCGCAACGACGAGCCGGTGACCGGGATCGTCGGGCGTACCCTGCCGGTGACCCTGAGCATCGTCTTCGGCGCGGCCGTGGTCTGGCTGCTGCTCGGCATCTCGATCGGGATGGTCTCGGCGTTGCGCCGGGGGACCGCCTTCGACCGGCTGGCGGTCGGCACCTCGCTGGTCGGCGCCTCCATGCCGATCCTGCTCTTCGGGCCGCTGCTGCTGATCGGCCTGGTCTACGAGACCGGCCTGCTGGGCTATCCGCGCTACACCCCGTTGACCGAGAATCCGCTGGCCTGGGCGTCGGCGATGATCCTGCCCTGGTTCGCACTCGGCTTCCTCAACTCCGCGACCTACGCCCGGCTGGCCCGGGCGCAGATGCTGGAGACCCTCTCCGAGGACTTCGTCCGGACCGCGCGGGCCAAGGGACTGAGCAAAATCACCGTGTACGGCCGGCACGCGCTGCGCGCCGCGATCACCCCGATCATCACGATCGCCGGTCTGGACCTCGGCGCCTACCTCGGCGGCACGGTCATCACCGAGACGGTCTTCGGGTTCACCGGGCTCGGCAAGACGGCGCTGAATGCGGCGCTCAACCTGGACATGCCGATCGTGATGGCGACGGTGCTGCTCGCCGCCGTCTTCGTGGTCGCCGCCAACGTCCTGGTCGACGTGCTCTACGCGGTGGTCGACCCCCGGGTCCGGCTCGGATGACCGTCCGGTGGCGGGTGCGGAAACGTTGTCCCATCGTTACTGCTATGAAACTTACCTTCAAGTTCCTTTGAGTGAATATTTCCTTCAACAGATCGATGCCGATCCGACCTGCGGGAACGAGACCAGGAGGACTTCCTATGCGACCCAGGCTCGCGGTGGCCGCGACGAGCGCCGCGCTCGTACTCGCGACCAGTGCGCTGGCCGCCTGCTCGGAGAACACCGGCGAGAACGGTGACTCCGACAACGGCGGCGGCAAGCAGTTCACCAGCTCGATCGCGACCGACCCGAAGGACTCACAGGGGCCGGCGGCCGAGGTGTCCGGGGCGAAGCCCGGCGGCACGCTGAAGCTGATCCAGGAGGAGGACTTCGAGCACCTGGACCCGCAGCGGACCTACACCTTCTTCGGGATGTCGATCCAGCAGATGTTCCTCCGGACGCTGACCGTCTTCAAGGAGGACGGCAACGGCAACGTACTGCTCGTCGGTGACCTCGCCACCGACCCCGGCAAGGACGTCAACAAGGACTGCAAGACCTGGGAGTACACCCTCAAGGAGGGGGTGAAGTTCGAGGACGGTACCCCGATCAGGGCGGCCGACGTGGCGTACGGGATCGCCCGCTCCTTCGAGGAGAGCATCGACGGCGGGCCGACGTACATCCAGGAGTGGCTGGCCGACAACGCGACGTACAACGCGAACTACAAGGGGCCGTACACCTCGGGCATCGACGACGTCCCCGGGCTGGTCGTGCGCGGCGACCGTACGCTGATCTTCAACTTCGCCAAGCCGCACTGCGACCTGCCGTTCGCGCTCTCGCTGCCGACCTCGGTGCCGGTGCCGAAGGCCCAGGACACCCGGACCGAGTACGACCGCCGGGTCGTCTCCTCCGGGCCGTACAAGATCAAGGAGTACATCAAGGACACCCGGTTCATGCTGGAGCGCAACCCGAACTGGGACCCGAAGACCGACCCGCTGCGGCACGCCTACCCGGACGCCATCGAGGTCGAGATCGGCCCGAACGACACCGCCGCGACCGAGCGGGCGCTCGCCAGCCAGGGCGCCGACCAGTTCGCCGTCGCCTGGGACGAGGTCCCGCAGGCGCTGGTCAACCAGGTGCTCGGCGACACCTCGCTCGGTGAGCGGGCGCTGCGCAAGACCGCCCCGTCGGTCTGGTACCTGAGCATCAACAACGAGCGGATCAAGGACGTGAAGATCCGTCAGGCGATCGCGTACGCCATCGACAAGCAGGGCATCCTCGCCACCCAGGGCGGCGACGCCTCCGGCAAGCTGACCCACACCCTGCTGGCCGACACCACCATCGGCCGGACGGCGTACCCGAACCCATACGACGGCGGGCCGACCGGCAACCCGGAGAAGGCCAAGGAGTTGCTCGGCGGGCAGAAGCCCAAGCTGGTCTTCATGTCCCGGAACAGTGCCTTCGGCCAGCAGACCGCGCCGATCGTGGAGCAGAGCCTGGAGCGGGCCGGCTTCGACGTCACCGTGCAGTACGTCGACCAGCCGACCCACAACCCGACCGCCCGAACCCGGGGCAACCCGTACGACATCTACCTGTCGAACTGGGCGGCGGACTGGCCGAGCGCGGTCTCGACGATCCCGGTGCTCTGGGACGGCCGCAAGCTCGGGCCGCAGGGCAACTCCAACGTGTCGTACTTCAACGCCGACGACGTGAACGCCGAGATCGACCGGGTGAGCAACCTACCGGCCGGCGAGGCGGGACCGGAGTGGGCCAAGCTCGATCAGATGATCATGGAGAAGTACGTCCCGGTCGTGCCGATCTACCAGGACAACACCTTCCTGGTGACCGGCAGCAAGGTCGGTGGCCTGATCATCTCCGAGCAGTTCGGCACCCCGGTCTTCTACAACGCCCACATCAAGCAGTAGTCCGGGTCCGGGCGGGGCCTCTCCGGTGCATCCGGAGGGGCCCCGGCTCGGCTCAGCGCCAGCCGTACCCGGCCCGGCTCAGCGCCAGCCGTACCCGGTGCGCAGCGCCCGGCCGACCAGGTCGAAGCGGGCCCGGTCCAACACCGCGCCCTCCCGCCGGATGCTGTCCTCGCGCATCGTCAGCACCCGGTCGAGCCGGATCCAACTCGGCCGGTTGTCCCGGTCCCACTCGCCGGGGCCGAGGGCGAGCCAGTGCCGCTGACCGTCCCGGTCGCTCTTGCTGGAGAGCATCAACCCGAAGAGGGTCCGGCTGACCCGCCCGACCACCAGCACCGGACGGTCCTTGCCCTGGCGCGGATCGTCCTCGTAGGACACCCAGGTCCAGACGATCTCGCCCGGGTCGGCCTGTCCGTCCAGCTCGGGGGCGTAGACCAGCTCCCGGCGCTGCAACGCGGAGACCTGGCGTCGCCGTGCGAGCTGGGCGGGGACGGGTCCGGCGCTGCGAGCGGGGGCACGCCGGGTCACCCGGCTGACGGTCGCGGTCACGCCCTTCCAGAGATTCGCCACGGCGGAACCCTACCCGTCGCCGTCGCGCCGATCCGGCCCGGCTCGATCGCGCCGATCCGGCCCGGCTCGATCGATCGGAGCCGGACCGGAAGGAACCGGGCGGTACCAGCGCGGGGGCGGCGGTTCAGCGGGTCGGCGGTGTCCAGCCGGGGTCCCGGCCGGCGAAGCCCAACGCCCGGTCGAACGGCGGCGCGTCCGCCGGCACCGGCACCACCGGCCCGAACAGCCCCTCGCGGCCGGCGGCCTGCTCGGGGCGGGCCGACTCGGCGGTGAACTCCAGCACCGCCTCGGTGCTGGCCGGATCGCAGTGGAACGGCTGGCCGGTCGCCTTGGCCAGATCCCAGCCGTGCAGCACCAGCTCGTCCAGCGCGACCATGCCCATCACCTCGGCCGGCATCGTCACCCCGCCGGCCGTGGTCATCCCGGCCCAGGCCGCCGGCTGCCGCCAGGACTCGACCAGCTCGGTCAGCCTCGCCGGCAGGACGGTGCGCCACTGCGGATCGAGGTTGTCGGGACTGGCCGGCGGTGGCGGCGCGGAGGCGCCGGGGCCGTCCCCGCCGGACTTCCGCGCCGCCCAGGTGAAGGCGAGCGAGAGACCCATCAGGTGGTCCAACAGGGCGGCCACCGAGGTGTCGGTGCTCGGCGTCGGATCGGTCAACTGGTCGTCGGTCACGCCGCCGACCAGGCGGATCACCTCCTGTGCGGCAGGACCCAGGTCGAGCATCCGCGTCTCCCTTCGACGACTGGTGTGCGTGGGCACGTCGGGCTCGACCCGTCGACCGACGGGACGTGCCGCAGTGGCGTGCCGGTGGGTACGTCACGGACCGGCCGAACCGGCCCGCGTCCGACGGGTCGGTTCGGGTCGGACCGAGGTCGGACCGAGGCCGGACCGAGGTCGGACCGAGGTCGGACCGACCGTCCGGGAGACTACCCACCGGCACCGACAGTCCGGGCCGGAAACCGGCCGACGGGTGCGTGGTCAGCCGATCCGGAGCACCAGGTCGCGGAGCCAGACCGACCAGCGTGGACTGTCGTGCACCCGCTCCGGGACGAGGTAGCGCTCGTGGTCCACCCGGCGGATCACCTCGTCGCGTACCGGCAGCAGCGTGATCTCGACGCTGAACGGGCGTACCGACCGGCCCAGCGACCGTTCGACCTGGCGTACCAGACCGGTGGCGGCCGAGTTACCCGGAGCCGGCCGGGTGAGGGAATCGCCCTGCCGGGCGAGGTGCCAGTCCCGGGCCTCCGGCCAGCGTTCCGCGACCACCCGGCGCAGCGCCGGCCAGGGTGCCAGGCCGAGTGGATCCGGGGTGTCGTCGGCGGGCTCCAGGCCGGCGCGCGGACGGGGACGCCGTCCCGCCGGGTCGACCAGCGAGAGCCACCAGCCGAGCCACTCGGCGCCGGGCACGGTGCCGAGCGGCCGGGTCGGGGCCGGAAGTTCGTCGAGGTCCAGCGGACCGGGTACCAGACGGTGCGCCGGCACCTCGATGCACTCGCTCGCCCGGATCCACAGTGCGCAGTCGACCAGATGGTCCCACCTGCGGATGCCGATCCGCCAGGAGAGCGGGCCTCGCGGTTCCACCGGCGTCTCCTCCCCTAGGCCCCCACTGACCAGGCGTCTCCTCCCCTAGGCCCCCACTGACCAGGGTAATGAGCCGAACGGAGGACATGCGGAGACAAAAGGGTGGATAGCTGGCTAACCGATCGGGCGATGTCGGTCACTGTTCGGGGTCGTACCCCAGGTTGGGGCGGAGCCAGCGCTCGATCTCGGCGACCGGCAGACCCCGCCGGGCCGCGTAGTCCTCGACCTGGTCCCGGCCGAGCCGGCCGACGGTGAAGTACCGCGACGACGGGTGCGCGAAGAGCAACCCGCTGACGCTGGCGGCCGGCGTCATCGCGTACGACTCGGTCAGGCCCATCCCGAGCGCCTCGGCGTCGAGCAGCTCGAAGAGCCGCCGCTTGAGGCTGTGGTCGGGGCTGGCCGGGTAGCCGAGGGCGGGACGGATGCCCCGGAACCGTTCGGCGTGCAGATCCTCGATCGCCGGGTCGGCGTCCGGCTCGTACCAGTCCCGCCGGGCCTGTAGGTGCAGGTACTCCGCGAACGCCTCGGCGAGCCGGTCGGCCAGCGCCTTGACCATGATCGCCCGGTAGTCGTCGTGTCGCGCCTCGAAGCCGGCGGCCAGCTCCTCGGCGCCGTGGATCGCCACCGCGAAGCCGCCGAGGTGGTCACCGGCCGGTGCGACGTAGTCGGCGAGGCAGCGGTTCGGCCGGCCGGCCGGCTTGGCGGTCTGCTGGCGCAGCATCGGGAAACGGGTGTCGGCCTCACCGGTCAGCACGATGTCGTCACCCTCGGCGTGCGCCGGCCAGAAGGCGTACGACCCGACGGCGCGAAGCGAGCCGTCCGCGATGATCTGGTCGAGCATGGTGTTGGCGTCGTCGTAGAGTTCCCGGGCCACCGGCTGGTCGAGGATCGCCGGGAACTTCCCCTTCAGCTCCCAGGCGAGGAAGAGGAACTGCCAGTCGATCATCTCGCGCAGCGCGGTCAGCTCGGGCCGCACGACGCGTACGCCGGTGAAGGCCGGCACCGGCGGCTCCGCGTGGTCGACCTCTTCCCGGTTCTCCCGGGCCTGGTCGAGGGTGAGCAGCGGAACCCGGTCCCGCCCCTCGTGCTGCTCGCGCAGCCGCTGCTGCTCGGCCCGGTTGCGCACGTCCAGTTCGGCGGCCCGCTCCGGGTTCAGCAGGTCGGAGACGACCCCGACCACCCGGGACGCGTCGAGCACGTGCACGGTGCTGCCGTCGTACGCCGGGGCGATCCGGACCGCGGTGTGCTGCCGGGAGGTGGTGGCCCCGCCGATCAGCAGCGGCAGGCTCATCCCGCGCCGCCGCATCTCGGTGGCGACCGCGACCATCTCGTCCAGGGACGGGGTGATCAGCCCGGAGAGCCCGATCGCGTCGGCGCCCTCGGCGATCGCGGTGTCCAGGATCTTCGCGGCCGGCACCATCACGCCGAGGTCGACCACGTCGTAGTTGTTGCAGCCGAGCACCACGCCGACGATGTTCTTGCCGATGTCGTGCACGTCGCCCTTGACCGTCGCCAGCACCACCTTGCCCTGGCCCCGGTTGCTCTCCAGCCGGCCCTCCGCCCGGGCCTGCTCCTTCTCCGCCTCCATGTACGGCTCCAGGTAGGCGACCGAACGCTTCATCACCCGGGCGCTCTTGACCACCTGGGGCAGGAACATCTTGCCGGAGCCGAAGAGGTCGCCGACGACCTTCATGCCGTCCATCAGCGGCCCCTCGATCACGTCGAGCGGGCGGTCGGCCTGCTTGCGCGCCTCCTCGGTGTCGGCCTCGATGAAGTCGACGATCCCGTGCACGAGCGCGTAGGAGAGACGCTCGGCGACCGGCGTCTCCCGCCAGCCGAGGTCGACGGTGCGCCGGGTGCCGGAGCCGCTGACCGTGGAGGCGAAGCTGACCAGCCGGTCGGTGGCGTCCGGACGCCGGTCGAAGAGTACGTCCTCGACGAGTTCCAGCAGGTCGGCGGGGATGTCCTGATAGACGGCGAGCTGACCGGCGTTGACGATCCCCATGTCCAGCCCGGCCCGTACGGCGTGCAGCAGGAAGGCCGAGTGCATCGCCTCGCGTACGACGTCGTTGCCCCGGAACGAGAACGACAGGTTGGAGATGCCGCCGCTGGTCCTCGCCCCCGGGCAGCGCTCCTTGATCAGCGGGAGCGCCTCGATGAACGCCTTCGCGTACCCGTTGTGCTCGCTGATCCCGGTCGCCACGGCGAGCACGTTCGGGTCGAAGACGATGTCGGTGGGTGCGAACCCGGCCCGCTGGGTGAGCAGGTCGTACGCCCGGGCGCAGATCGAGACCTTGCGTTCGGTGGTGTCCGCCTGGCCGAGTTCGTCGAAGGCCATCACCACCACACCGGCGCCGTAGTCCCGGATCCGCCGGGCCTGCTCCAGGAAGGTCTCCTCACCCTCCTTCAGGCTGATCGAGTTGACGATCCCCTTGCCCTGTACGCACTTGAGCCCGGCCTCCAGCACGCTCCACCGCGAGCTGTCGATCATGATCGGGATGCGGGCGACCTCGGGCTCGGTGGCGATCAGGTTCAGGAAGGTGGTCATCGCCCGCTCGCTGTCGAGCAGGTCGGCGTCCATGTTCACGTCGAGGATGTTGGCGCCGCCGCGTACCTGCTCCAGCGCCACGTCGACGGCGGCCTGGTAGTCGTCGGCCTCGATCAGCCGGCGGAACCGCGCCGAGCCGGTCACGTTGGTCCGCTCGCCGATCATCACGAAACCGGTGTCGGGGCCGATGGCGAACGGCTCCAGCCCGCTGAACCGGGTAGCGCCCGGCACCGTCGGTACCGGTCGGGGCGCGCGGCCGGCGACCGCCTCGGCGATCCGGGCGATGTGCTCGGGGCCGGTGCCGCAGCAGCCGCCGACGATGTTGACCATGCCGGCGTCGGCGAACTCGCGGAGCAGCCGGCCGGTCTCCTCGGGCTGCTCGTCGTAGCCGCCGAACGCGTTCGGCAGCCCGGCGTTGGGGTGGCAGGCGACGTAGGTGTCGGCGAGCCGGGCCAGGTCGGCGACGTGCGGACGCGCCTCGGTGGCGCCGAGCGCGCAGTTGACCCCGACGACCAGCGGCTCGGCGTGCGCGATCGAACTCCAGAACGCCTCGACGGTCTGCCCGGAGAGGGTCCGGCCGCTCAGGTCGACGATGGTCACCGAGATCCAGAGCGGCAGATCCGGCGCGACCTCCCGGGCGGCGGCGATGGCGGCCTTCGCGTTCAGCGTGTCGAAGATCGTCTCGATCAGCAGGATGTCGACGCCGCCTTCCGCCAGCGCCCGGATCTGCTCCGCGTACACCTCGCGGACCCGGTCGAAGGTGACGGTCCGGAAGGCCGGGTCGTCCACCCGGGGCGAGAGCGAGAGGGTCACGTTCAGCGGCCCGACCGAGCCGGCGACGAACCGGCCGCCCGCGGAGTCGGCGGCCTGCCGGGCGAGTTGGGCGCCGCGCAGGTTCATCTCCGGGACCAGCGCCTGGAGCCCGTAGTCGGCCTGCGCGATGCTCGTCGCGGTGAAGGTGTTCGTCGAGGTGATGTCCGCGCCGGCCGCCAGGTAACGCCGGTGTACGTCGAGGATGACGTCCGGCCGGGTCAGGTTGAGCAGATCCGGGTTGCCGGTCACGTCCTGCGGGTGGTCGGCCAGCAGGTCGCCCCGGTAGTCGGCCGGAGTGAGCTGGGCACCCTGGAGCATCGTGCCCCAGGCACCGTCCAGCACCACGATCCGCTCGGCGAGCAGCTCGCGTAGCGCCCGGGTGCGGGCCGCCCGCGTCTCGGTGCCGCTCGAAGCCGTACCCATTGGCCACCTCCGTCGTGGAACGGAGGCGCCCTTGGAAAGATCGAATCCTCGGGTCGAGCGTGGCGGGCATCTCTGCCCGTTGCAGCGCCTCTCGACCCGAGGATCGAGAATACCGGAAAGGGCTCGGCGGGACCGAAACCTTCGCGCAGTGTGGGATGGCGCTCAGCACCCGCCCGGGTCTTGACCTGAAGCGCGGTTCAACTCGCAGGCTTGGTCCTTCCGATCGAGAGGAGTCCGGCGTTGACGATCGATCCGAGGGCCCATCTCCGGCTGGCCCGACCGACCCGGGACCCCGCCGCGATCGAACGCTTCTATGTCGCCGGGCTCGGCCTGGAGGTGCTCCACCGGGCCACCGGCGACGCTCCGGGGGAGCACGACCTGGTGATGCTGGGCTGGCCCGGGGCGGGGTGGCACCTGGAGATCGTCAGCGGCCCGCACCTCGCCGCCGAGCCCGCGCCGAGCACCGAGGACCTGCTGGTGCTCTATCTCTCCGGACCGCTCGACGAGGCCCTGCTCGCCCGCCTCGCCTCGGCCGGCGGCCGCCGCGTCTCCCAGGGCCCGTACTGGGACCGCTGGGCCGTCACCTTCGCCGACCCCGACGGCTACCGCCTCGTGCTCTGCGTCCGCTCCTGGGGGACGGGGGTCACCTCCGGGACGTAGTGCCCTCCTCGGGTCGGGCCGGCCAACGTGCCTTGAGACAGCGTCACGGCTCGGTGGTGGTGGTGAGGCGGGCGGCGCGGGCGTTCAGGTAGCGCTGCTGGGGCAGGGCGGTGGCGCGGCGGGCGGCGGTGGCGTACGCCGCCCGGGCCGCGGGACGGTCTCCGGCCAACTCCAGCAGGTGTGCCCGGACCGCGTGCAGGCGGTGGTCGTCGGCGATCCGGTCGTCGGTGGCGAGCCGCTCCAGCAGGTGCAGGCCGGCGCGCGGGCCGGAGGCCATCGCCACCGCCACCGCGTGGTTGAGCGCCACCACCGGATTGGCGGCGATCCGCAGCAGCACCTCGTAGAGCGCGACGATCTGCGGCCAGTCGGTCGCCTCGGCGCTCGGCGCCTCGTCGTGCAGGGCCGCGATCGCCGCCTGCACCTGGTATTGCCCGGTCGGTCCCCTCGGCAGCGCCGCGCTGACCAGAGCCACCCCCTCGGCGATCTGCCCGGCGTCCCAGCGGCTCCGGTCCTGCTCGGCCATCGGGACCAGCGCGCCGTCCGGCCCGGTACGCGCCGGGCGGCGGGCGTCGGTGAGCAGCATCAGCGCCAGCAGTCCGGTCACCTCGGCGTCGTCCGGCAGCAGCCGGTGCAGCATCCGGGCCAGCCGGATCGCCTCGGCGCAGAGTTCGGTGCGGTAGAGGGCCGGGCCGGTGGTGCTGGCGTACCCCTCGTTGAAGATCAGGTAGAGCACGTGCAGGACCGCGGCGAGCCGCCCGGCGCGCTCGGCGGGCGGCGGCATCCGGAACGGGACGCCGCTCTCCCTGATCCGCTGCTTGGCCCGGCTGATCCGCCGGGTCATGGTGGCCTCCGGCACCAGGAAGGCCCGGGCGATCTCCGTACTGCCGAGGCCGCCGACCGCCCGCAGGGTCAGCGCGATCTGCGAGGCCGGCGAGAGCGCCGGATGGCAGCAGAGGAAGAGGAGTACCAGCGTGTCGTCGGAGTCCGGCGGCGCCCGGTCGGCGGCCGGCGCCAGCCACTGGTCGGGCAGCGCCCAGCGGGCGACGGCGTCCTCCCGGCGCCGCCGCGCCTGCTCGGCCCGGAGCAGGTCGGTGAGCCGACGGGAGGCGACGGTGATCAGCCAGGCCCGGGGGTTCTCCGGAAGCCCCTCGGCCGGCCACCGGGTGGCGGCGGCGAGCAGGGCCTCCTGCACCGCGTCCTCGGCGGTGTCGAAGTGCCCGTACCGGCGGACGAGCGCGCCGAGGACCTGCGGCGCCAGGTGACGCAGCAGGTCCTCGACGTCCTTCTCCGGCACGCTGGCGACGCCCTGTCGATCCCCGGTGCCCTACGGTCCCCGGCGTCCTACAGGTCCTCGATGCCCTCGGCGATCGGCCGGATGTCGACGTACCAGTCGGTGGTCAGGGTCGCGTTCTCCGGATGCGGGGTCCGGGCCAGCTTCGCCGCGATCTCGGTCGCCCGGTCGAAGCTGTCGCACTCCACGATCGTGTAGCCGGCCAGCACCTCCTGGGTCTCCGGGTACGGTCCGTCGGTCACCACCGGTACGCCGTCGGAGAGCTGGATCCGTCGGGCGTGCACCGGCGCGGTCAGCCCCCGGGCGTCGACGAACTCGCCCGACTCCACCAGGTCGTCGTTCCAGGCCGCCATGAACTCGTGCAGCGCCGCCATCTCCTCCGGCGACCAGGCCGGCGAGTCGTCGCTGCCCTTGCCGGCCATCGCGTCGTAGTCGCGCTGGGACCCGCTCATCATGATCATGTATTTCACGGTGACTCCCTCTCCGGTCGGCACCGCCTCCGGTGCCCGCTCGCTGGAGACGTCGAGGCCGGCGGACGCTTCTGGACATCCATCCGCCCCAGCATGCCGCAGAACGGGTCAGAGGTACTGCCGGAGGAACTGCAGTTCGAGGGCGAGCAGCCGTTCGGCGGTGCCACCGGCGGCCATGTGGGTGGCGCCGGTCAGCGGGATCACCGAGTGGGTACGGCCGGCGGCCAGCAGCGCGGCGGAGAGCCGCAGGGTGTGCGCGGCCACCACGTTGTCGTCGGCCAGCCCGTGCAGCAGCAGGATCGGCCGGACCTCGTCGGGGTCGCGTACCGGTTCGGCGGCGAGTTCCAGCAGCGAGTGGTGGGCGTACACCTCGGGGCTGTCGGCCGGCATCCCGAGATAGCGCTCGGTGTAGGCGGTGTCGTAGAGCGTCCAGTCGGTGACCGGGGCACCGGCGATGGCACACCGGAACAGGTCGGGCCGGCGCAGCGCGGCCAGCGCGGCCAGCCAGCCCCCGAACGACCAGCCCCGGATCGCCACCCGGCCCAGGTCGAGGTCGGGGTGCTTGCCGGCGAGCGCGGTCAGCGCGTCCGCCTGGTCGGCCAGGATCACGTCGGCCAGCCGCCGGTGCACCACCTTCTCGAACGACGGCGCCACTCCGGGGGTACCCCGGTTGTCGATGGTGACCACCGCGTAGCCGGCGTCGGCCCACCACTGCCGCTCCAGCCACGCCGACCGGGCGGCCACCACCTCCTGGTGGCCGGGTCCGCCGTAGATGTCGAGCAGCACCGGCAGCCGCCGGCCGGTCACGTGGTTGCCGGGGTAGACCACCGCGGCCGGCAGCCGGCGGTCGGTGACGCGTTCCAGCGCGGGCCGGGGCGCGTACGGCGGGGTCGCGGCGAGCGAGCGGAGCGGGGCCACCTCCCGGTCACCCTGCCAGACCGTCCAGGTGCTGCCGGCCGCGTCGAGCGAGCGGGACTGCACCACGAGTACGTCGCCGCCGACCGTCGCGCTGTGCCAGCCCGGGTCGCCGGTCAGCCGCCGGGCGTCGATCCCGCCGGCCCCGATCGCGGTACGCACCCGGAACAGGTGCTGCTGGCTCGGCTCGCCGTCGCTCCCCTCGACCAGCAGGTCGGGGCTGCCGTTGCGGTTCGGCAGCCAGCCGACCACCCGGCGGACGTAGAGCGACGGCGGGGTGAGCAGGGTGCCGTCGGCGAAGAGGCAGCGGGCGTCGTAGCCGTCGTGCGCGAGTTCGCCGCCGACGAGTACCCGGCCGTCGGGCAGGTGTCGGGGGGTACCGGCGACCGGCTCCACCCAGCGCGGGTCGGCGAGTTCGGCGTGCACCTGCGTCTCGCCGGTACGCGGGTCGACCGCCAGCACCAGGCCGTGCTGCTGCAACCGGCGCAGTACGGTGATCAGCGGCCCGGTCTCGGCCCACTCCACCGAGACCAGGTAGGGGTAGGTCTCCCGGTCCCAGTGCACGTCGACCCAGCCGCCGTCGAGGTCGAGCAGGTGCAGGCTCACCTCGGCGTTCGGCCCGCCGGAGCGCGGGTACGCCACCGAGCGCGGCGGACTGGCCGGGTCACCGGGGTCGTGCAGGTACCAGCGGGGCAGCCGGGACTCGTCGACCCGGGCGGCCAGGATGGAGCGCCCGTCCGGCGCCCACCAGTAGCCCCGGAACCGGTCGAACTCCTCGGCCGCGACGAACTCGGCGAGCCCCCAGGTGACCCCGGCGTCCTCGCCGGCCAGCAGGGTGTCGGTGCCGTCGGAGTCCACCACCCGCAGTTGGCCGACCCGGCCGCCGTCCCCGGCCGCGTCGGTGACGTAGGCGAGCCGCTGGCCGGTCGGATCGGGCCGCGGGTCGACCACCGGGCCGGTGACGGCGACCTCGACGACGTCCCCGTGCACCAGGTCGGCCCGGAACAGCCGGCCGTCGAGGGTGAAGACCGCGATCCGGGCGGCCGGGTCGGTGGCGTAGGAGGCGATGCCGGAGGCGCTCAGCCGGAGCCGTTCGCGCAGTGCCCGCTCGGTCGAGTGCGGCGTGCCGGCCAGGTCGGTGCCGACGGCGGGTCCGGGTCCGCCGAACCCGGTCGGCTGGGCGCCGGCGGCGGCCGCCGCCAGGTCGGTGGGGTCGGCGACCGGGGGCGTGCTCGTCGGATCGGCGTCGGCCGCCGGGTCGGCGAGCAGGTCGGCGGGGTCGGCGACGAGCCGTTCGGTGCCGTCGGCGACGTCGAGCATCCAGAGCGCGTCGACCGGGTCGGTGGGGCCGCCGGAGCGGAGGAAGACGACCCGCGAGCCGTCGCTCGCCACCGTCACGGCGCGCGGCGCGCCGCGGCTGAACCGGCGGGTACGGGCGGCCAACTCCGGGTACTCCACACCGTGATCGTAGAGCCGGGCGCTCGGCGATGTGGCCGAGCCGGGCATCGCCGCCCGGTCGGGTACCGGTGGTGGTCCGATCACTCTGCGGAGGCGGCGGGCCGCTCCTGAGTAGGGTGAGCCGGTCCGGCCGCGTAGAGTTGCCCGGGTGACGAACCCGAGCGAGGTGGCCGTCCCGGCCGAGGAAGCCGAGCCGTTCGGTTCCGCCGATCCGGCCCGGCCGGCCCGACGGCTGCTGCTGGTGCACGCGCATCCGGACGACGAGGCGATCGGCACCGGCGCCACCATGGCGTACTACGCGGCGGCCGGCGCCGGGGTCACCCTGGTCACCTGCACCCTCGGCGAGGAGGGCGAGATCCACGTACCGGCGCTGTACGGGTTGGCCGCCGCCGAGGCGGACCAGCTCGGCGGGTACCGGATCGCGGAGCTGGCCGCCGCCTGTGCCGCGCTCGGGGTACGCGACCACCGGTTCCTCGGCGGCGCCGGGCGGTACCGCGACTCGGGGATGATGGGGCTGCCCACCAACGACCACCCGAGGGCCTTCTGGCGGGCCGATCTCGACGAGGCGGCCGGCCACCTGGTCGAGATCATGCGCGAGGTACGCCCGCAGGTGCTGGTCACCTACGACCCGAACGGCTTCTACGGGCACCCGGACCACATCCAGGCGCACCGGGTGGCGATGCGGGCGGCCGAACTCGCCGCCGCCGAGGGTTTCGGGCCCGACAAGATCTACTGGACGGCGATGCCGAGGAGCGTCCTGGAGGCGGGTCTGGTGGCCTTCGCCGATGCCGCCGACAACCCGTTCGCCGGCACCGAGCAGGCCGACGACCTCCCGTTCGGTACCCCGGACGAGGAGATCGCGGCCCGGATCGACGGCACCGACCAGCACGCCGCCAAGGAGGCGGCGATGCGGGCGCACGCGACGCAGATTCCGGACAACTCCTGGCTCTACTCGATCGCCAGCAACTTCGGCGGCGAGTTCATGGGGGTGGAGTACTACACCCTGGCCGTCGGCTCCCGGGGTCCGGGCGCCGGCCCGTACGGCTGGGAGGACGACCTCTTCGCCGGGCTGCCGGTGGGGGACGCCGACCCGTCCGGGCCGGTACCGGCCGGTGACGCCCCGGCCGCCGTGGCCCCGACGCCTCCGTCCGGTACGCCGGCGGAGGCGGGCGCGCGGTGAGCCTGCCGGGTCCGACCGTGTCCATCCCGTCCGAGCTGGAGCCGGTCCCGCCGCCCGCCGAGCCGTCGGCGGCGCACCGGGCGGTCGATCTGGTGCTGCGGGTGGTCGGTGGCGTGGTCGCGGTGGTGGCCGCGGCGGTCACGGCGGTGCTGGAGCTGCTCCTGTCGATGCTCCGGGTCGGTGGGGTGTTGATCGGGGTGTCGGTGCTGGTCACCGTGCTGGCGAACGTGGCGCTGGGCTGGTTCGCGCCCCGGGTGGTGGGTCGGCGCTGGGCGCTGGCGCTGCCCGCCGTCGTCTGGTTCGCCCTGATGGTGGTCGCCGCCGGTGGCACCTCGGAGGGTGACGTGCTGATCGCCGCCGACAACTGGGTCGGACTTGTGATGATCTTCGCCGGTTCGGTGACCTTCGCGATCATGGGCTTCCGGGTGATCATGAATCCGCGCGGCCCGGAGTCGTCCCGGCCGCGCCTCTGACCCCCGCGTCCCGGCGCCCGCCGCCGCTGCGGTTCGGGTCCGCTCGCACCATGGATCCGGGCAGCCACGGGTGATAGAACTCTGTGGCAGGAAGCCCCGGATGGGAGGGGCCCCGAGGCAAGAGGACGTGCGATGAAGGAGCGTTGGCTGCCGGTCGGAGTACTCGCGGGTGTGCTGTTCGGGATCAACGTCGCGGCCCGCCTGGTGGCCCGGTTCGGCTTCGCTGACAACACCGAGGTGCAGGACCAGATCTCGCTGGGCATGTTCGCCGCGATCGGGGTGGTCCTGGCGACCCTCGCGTTCCTCCGGGGGCAGCGCCGTCCGCTGCCGGAGTGGGGCGGCGAGATGGCGCTCGCCGTACTGATCGCGATGCTGCTGACCGTCCTCGTCGGCCCGTTCGTCAGCGGCAGCCAGCCGTTCGCCTCCGGGGCCGGGGCGTTCTTCTCGCAGATCTGGCTCTACGCCGGCTTCACCTTCGGCGGGGTACTCGTCGGCTACCTGCTGCTCACCGCGTTCGGCCGGGACTACCGGTCGCAGTCGCTCAAGCGGTACGCCGAGGCGAAGCAGTCCAAGCCCCGCCGGGTCGTACGCCGCTGACCCGCGTCGCCCCGGGTCGGGTCACTGCGGCGCGACCCGGGTCTGGTAGGTGTGGTGGGTGGTGAAGCCGAGCCGCCGATATAGCGAGACAGCGGCCTCGTTGTGCTCCTCGACCTGGAGGAACGCCCGGCTCGCGCCGAGCCCCGCCGCCCATTCCGCCAGCGCCCGGATCATGTGCTGGGCGAGCCCACGGCGGCGGGCCGCCGGGACCACCTCGATCAGGCTCAGTCCCAGCCACCGGTCCTGACCGGTGACCGTGCCCCGGGCCACCGCGACCAGTTCCGGCCCGTCGCCCGGCCCATCTGTCGGCGGCGTGGCGTAGAGGTGGACGAAGCGGACCTGCCGCACGGCGGTGAGGATGTGCCGGGCGGCGGCCGGCAACTCGGCCGGAGCCCCGGGATCGGCGGGCCGCTCGGCGTCGACGACCGGGCCGGCGCCGTCCGCGTCGAGCCGGGCGTACCGCCGGGTCTGCCTCGCCTTGCGCTGGGCGGCCAGGGCGAACCACTCCGGCGAGGCGGTCTCGGCCAGCTCCGGCGCCGGCAGGTCCGGCCGGGCGGGGACGGTCTCCAGGATCGTCGTCAGCGGCGCGGTCTGCACGAGTACCAGCGGCCGGGCCGTCCAGCCGCGCTCGTCCAGCGCCGCGCCGAGCGGGGCGGCCAGCGGCAGCGGCACGTTGACCATCGCCGGCCGGCCGCGCTCGGCGTACCAGCGCTGGACCGCGTCGATCGCCTCGTCGAGCGGCCGGTCGGGGTCACCCACCGGCAGTGCGCTGTTCGCCCGTCCGGACCAGCCCTCGGCGGTACGCAGCAGCCAGTCGCCGAGCCTTTCGCGTACCGGTGCCGGCCAGGCCTCGTCCGAGGCGAGTTCGAGTTCGACCACCGCCGTCGCGTTCGGGCGCCGGGCCGGCGGCACCCGCTTGGCCCGGTGCACCTCGCCCAGCGGGACCCGGAGCGGCCCGCTCGCGGTGGCCAGCGTGAGATGGGTCTCGGTCAGGTCGACCAGCTCGCCGAGGGCGTCGCTGAAGAGGGTACGTCCGCTCTGATTTCCGACAATCCGCCGAACGACTATCCGGTGTCCCACATCGCGGCGTCCGAGCACGATCGACCCCCTCCCCGGCGACATACTAGGCTCTTACCGTCGCGGTCGATCGCGGCGTGGCTTGCGGAGGAGAAGATCGGTGACCTACATCATCGCCGAGCCGTGCGTGGATGTGCTCGACAAAGCGTGCATCGAGGAGTGCCCGGTCGACTGCATCTACGAGGGCAACCGGATGCTCTACATCCACCCCGACGAGTGTGTCGACTGCGGGGCGTGCGAGCCGGTCTGCCCGGTGGAGGCGATCTTCTACGAGGACGACGTGCCGGAGCAGTGGAAGGACTACACCACCGCCAACTACGAGTTCTTCGAGGATCTCGGGTCGCCGGGTGGAGCTTCCAAGATCGGCAAAATCGAGAAGGACACTTCCTTCGTCGCGGCCCAGCCGCCTCGGGGTGAGCACTGAGCGGCCCGGCACCGGCTGCCGGCCGTAGGCCCGAGGTGGGGCGCTCCGGCCGTACCGGCAACCTGCCCGACTTCCCCTGGGACCTGCTCGAGCCGGCGAAGGCGCTGGCCGGGCGGCACCCGGACGGGATCGTCGACCTCTCCGTCGGTACCCCGGTCGACCCGGTGCCCGGCTCGATCCGGGCGGCCCTGGCGGCGGCCTCGGACGCGCCCGGCTATCCGCTGACCGCCGGTTCCCCGGCGCTGCGCGCGGCGATCACCGAGTGGGTCGCCCGGTCCTGCGGTGCCGATCCGGAGACCGTCGGCGTGCTGCCGACCATCGGCTCCAAGGAGCTGGTCGGCTGGCTGCCCACCCTGCTCGGGCTCGGCCCCGGCGACGTGGTGGCGATCCCGCAGGTCTGCTATCCGACGTACGAGGTCGGCGCCCGGCTGGCCGGCGCGGAGGTGGTCCGGGCCGACGCCCTGACCGCGCTCGGCCCCGACCCCCGGGTCCGGCTGCTCTGGGTCAACTCGCCGTCCAACCCGACCGGTCGGGTACTCCCGCCGGAGCACCTCCGCAAGGTGGTGGACTGGGCCCGCGAGCGCGGCGTGGTGGTTGCCAGTGACGAGTGTTACCTCTCGCTGGGCTGGGAGGAGACGCCGACCTCGATCCTCGACCCGGCGGTCTCCGGCGGTGACCACGCCAACCTGCTGGCCGTGCACTCGCTCTCCAAGCGCTCCAACCTGGCGGGCTACCGGGCCGGCTTCGTTGCCGGTGACCGGAGCATCGTCGGCGCCCTGCTGGCGGTCCGGAAACACGCCGGGATGATCGTACCGGCGCCGGTGCAGGCGGCGATGGTCGCGGCGCTCGGTGACGAGGCACACGTGGCCGAGCAGCGGCTCCGGTACGCCGCCCGCCGCGAGGTGCTGCGCGACGCGCTGGTCAAGGCCGGTTTCGGGATCGCGCACTCCACGGCCGGGCTCTATCTGTGGGCCGGCCGGGACGAGGACTGCTGGACCACCGTGCAGTGGTTCGCCGAGCGGGGCATCCTGGTCGCGCCCGGCGAGTTCTACGGTCCGACCGGCAACCGGCACGTCCGGGTCGCGCTCACCGCGACCGACGAGCGGGTGGCTGCCGCCGCGGACCGGCTGGCCGGCTGACCCTCGGCGCGGCGGGGCCGAGGTTGGTGTGACGGCGTCGGAGAGCGCTCTCGGAAATTTCGTCGCTACCGCTTGACGTCGTGGCAACACGCTCGCAACGATGTATGCACATCTCTCGCGCTCCCGGTGACCATCGGTGGCGCGGCCCAGAGGGCGTGACACGGCGGACCGCCCGGTCGACGAAGGGACCGGTCCGTGCGTGGCACAACACGATCCTGGCTCGGCGCTGCGCTGAGCCTGCTTCTCGTACTCGTCGCGGTGGCGGTCACACCGCCGGTGGCGAGTGCCGCCCCCGCCTTCAGCGTGCTGGTCTTCTCCAAGACAGCCGGCTTCCGGCACGGCTCGATCGGCCCCGGCGTGGCGGCCATCCAGCAGCTCGGCACCGCCAACAACTTCGCCGTCGAGGCGACCGAGGACGCCGCGGCGTTCACCGACGCCAACCTGGCCCGGTTCGACGCGGTCGTCTGGCTCTCCACCACCGGGGACGTACTCGACACCGCGCAGCAGGGCGCCTTCCAGCGCTACATCCAGGCCGGCGGCGGGTACGTCGGAGTGCACGCCGCCTCCGACACCGAGTACGACTGGCCGTGGTACGGCGGGCTGGTCGGGGCGTACTTCGCCTCGCACCCGGCACCGCAGCCGGCCACGGTCAAGGTCGCCGACCGGGTGCACCCGTCGACCCGTACGCTGCCGCTGCGCTGGAACCGCAGCGACGAGTGGTACAACTTCCGGACCAACCCGCGCGGCAGGGTGCACGTGCTGGCCACCCTGGACGAGACGACCTACACCGGCGGGGGGAACGGGCACGACCACCCGATCGCCTGGTGCCACAACTACGACGGCGGCCGGTCCTGGTACACCGGCGGTGGGCACACCGACGAGTCCTTCGCCGAGCCGCTCTTCCGGGCCCACCTGCTCGGCGGGCTGCGCAGCGCGGCCGGGGTCGAGCCCGGGGTCTGCGGCGGCACCGTCGACAGCAGCTTCCAGCAGGTGACCCTCGCCAAGGGGGTGGCCGAGACGGGCGAGCCGATGAGCCTGACCGTGCTGCCGGACCGGGGCGTACTGCACACCGCCCGGGACGGCACGATCCGGCACACCGACGCGGTCGGCAACACCAAGCTCGCCGGCCGGCTCCCGGTCTACACCTCGGACGAGGAGGGCTTGCAGGGGATCAAGGCCGACCCGAACTTCGCCAGCAACCGCTGGGTGTACCTCTACTACGCGCCACCGCTGAACACCCCCGGCGGCGGCGCCCCGGCCACCGGTACCCCGGCCGACTTCGCCCCGTGGAACGGCGTCAACCGGCTCTCCCGGTTCACGGTACGGGCCGACAACACAATCGACCTGGCCAGCGAGACGCTGGTGCTGGACGTGCCGACCAGCCGGGGGATGTGCTGCCACGTCGGCGGGGACATCGACTTCGACGCCGCCGGCAACCTCTATCTCTCCACCGGCGACGACACCAACCCGTTCGACTCGGCCGGGTTCAGCCCGCTCGACGAGCGGGCCGGCCGGAACCCGGCGTTCGACGCCCAGCGGACCTCGGCGAACAGCAACGACCTGCGCGGCAAGGTGCTGCGGATCAGGCCGAGCGCGGGCGGCGGCTACACCGTGCCGGCCGGCAACATGTTCGCGCCGGGGACGGCGAACACCCGGCCGGAGATCTACGCGATGGGGTTCCGCAACCCGTTCCGGATGAGCGTGGACCGGGCCACCGGGGTGGTCTACCTGGGCGACTACGGCCCGGACGCCGGCACCGCCGACCCGAACCGTGGGCCGGCCGGGCAGGTGGAGTTCGCCCGGATCACCGCGCCGGGCTTCTACGGCTGGCCGTACTGCACCGGCAACAACGACGCGTACAACGAGTTCACCTTCCCGAGCGGGCCGTCCGGGCCGAAGTACAACTGCGCGGGCGGGCCGGTGAACGACTCGCCGAACAACACCGGGATCCGGAACCTGCCGGCGGCGGTGCCGGCCTGGCTGCCGTACACCGGGTCGCAGCCGCCGGAGTTCCCCGGCGGCGGGCTGTCGCCGATGGCCGGCCCGGTCTACCGGTACGACCCGAACTCGACCTCCGAGGTGGCCTTCCCGGAGTACTACCACGGGACGTTCTTCGCCGGTGAGTTCGGCCGGCGCTGGATCCGGAACATCGTGCTCGACGAGGCGGGGAAGCCGTTCAAGATCAACCCGTTCCCGTGGTCCGGTACCCAGGTGATGGACCTGGAGTTCGGCCCGGACGGCGCGCTCTACGTGCTCGACTACGGCACCGGCTTCTTCAACGGCGACGAGAACTCGGCGGTCTACCGGATCGAGTACGCCCGCAGCGGCCGCGCCCCCAAGCCGGTGGTGGCGGCGACCCCGACCTCCGGGGTGGCGCCGCTGACCGTCAGCTTCTCCTCGGCCGGCACCCTCGACCCGGACGGCGACCCGATCAGCTACGCCTGGGACTTCGACGGCAACGACAGCACCGACTCCACCGCCCCGAACCCGACCTTCACCTATTCGAGCAACGGCACCCGGAGTGCGACGCTGACCGTCCGGGACTCGACCGGCAAGACCGCCACCGGCAGCGTGGTGATCACGGTCGGCAACACCGCCCCGACGGTCCGGCTGGAGTTGCCGGCCAACGGCCAGACCTTCACCTTCGGCGACACGGTGCCGTTCCGGGTGGTGGTGACCGACCCGCAGGACGGCAGCGTCGACTGCTCCCGGGTGAAGGTCAACTATCTGCTCGGGCACGACGCGCACTCGCACCTGCTGGCCAGCGCGCAGGGCTGCACCGGCACGCTCCGGACGCTCGCCGAGGCCGATCACGGCGCCGCCGCGAACGTCTTCGGGGTCTTCGACGCCGAGTACACCGACAACGGTGGGGGCGGGCAGGCGCCGCTGACCACGCACGCGCAGAGCATCCTGCAACCGCGGGTACGCCAGGCCGAGCACTACTCGTCGAGCAACGGCGTACAGACCAGCGCGCCGGGACAGGCGCACGGCGGCCGGGCGGTCGGGTACGTCGACAACGGGGACTGGATAGCGTTCACCCCGTACAACCTGACCGGGGTGCGGTCGTTCTCGGCCCGGGTCGGCGCGAACGTCGGCGGGCACACCCTGGAGTTCCGGGTCGGCTCGCCGACCGGACAGTTGATCGGCTCGGCGACGGTTCCGGCGACCGGCGGCTACGGCGAGTTCCGGGACGTCACCGGCGGCATCACCGCGCCGGCCGGCACCCACGAGCTGTACCTGGTGTTCCGGGGCACCGGCGGCGGGCTCTACGACATCGACGAGTTCACCCTGCTCGGCGAGGGCGGCGGGCCGGGGCCGGATCCGGAGCCGACCGGCAACCTGGCGCGCAACCGGCCGGCCACCGCGTCGAGCGTGCAGGGTGCCGACGTGCCCGCCTCGGCGGCGGTGGACGGCAACCCGGCCACCCGCTGGTCCTCGGCCTTCGCCGACCCGCAGTGGATCACCGTCGACCTCGGGTCGTCGTACCAGCTCAGTCGGGTACGGCTGAACTGGGAGGCGGCGTACGGCAGCGCGTACCAGATCCAGACCTCGCCGGACGGCACCGCCTGGACCACCGTGAAGTCGGTGACCGGCGGCGACGGCGGCCTCGACGATCACCCCGGGCTGACCGGCGCCGGCCGGTACGTCCGGA
Source organism: Plantactinospora sp. BB1 (assembly GCF_003030385.1). NCBI lineage: Bacteria > Bacillati > Actinomycetota > Actinomycetes > Micromonosporales > Micromonosporaceae > Plantactinospora > Plantactinospora sp. BB1. The sequence continues at coordinate 2,389,849 of NZ_CP028159.1, forward strand.
TCAACGGCACCGCCCGGGGCACCGGTTTCGGCTACTCGCTCTGGGAGTTCGAGGTCTACGGCACCCCGGCCGGGCCGGGCGGTGGCGGCAACCTGCTGCTGAACCGGCCCGCCACCGCGTCCAGCTCGGAGGGCGCCGACGTGCCCGCCTCGGCGGCGGTGGACGGCAATCCGGCGACCCGCTGGTCGTCGGCGTTCACCGATCCACAGTGGATCCGGGTGGACCTCGGGTCGGCGCGGCCGATCGGCCGGGTGAAGCTGGTCTGGGAGTCCGCGTACGGCAGCGCGTACCAGATCCAGACCTCGGCCGACGGCACCGCCTGGACCACCGTGCGGTCGGTGACCGGCGGCGACGGCGGCACCGACGAGCACACCGGGCTCGGCGCCACCGGCCGCTACCTGCGGATCAACGGCACCGCCCGGGGTACCGGCTACGGCTACTCACTCTGGGAACTGGAGGCGTATCCGAGCTGACGGTCGAACCGTCCTGCTGAGGGTCGAACGTCCTGCTGACGGCCGCTGAAGGGCGTCTTCCGGGTCAGTTCGCCCCGGCGGCGCGGCCGAGGCGGATGGCCGAGAGGAGGAAGAAGACGGCGCCGGGAATGGCGTAGCCGATCGCGTTGGTCAGCACCGGGTTGTCCGCGGCGGCGGCGGCGATGAAGGACCCGCCGGCGAGTACCGAGATGCCACCGCTGACGATCATCGGCCACTGGCCACCCATCCCGCGCCGGTTGACCGCCACGATCAGCTGAACCAGCCCGGCCACGACCGCCCAGGCACCCCAGACGCGCAGCACCGCCGGTATGCCGGACGTGCCGGCGACGGCCAGTCCGACCGCGGCGAGCAGGCTGACCGCGACGTTCACGTACAGCAGGGTGGGCGATCCGGTGGCGCGCGAGGCGCGGGCGTCGACGACGGCGGCGCCCACGTCGAACAGGGGGTAGAGCACGAGCAGCGCCACGACGAGCGGGTTGAGGTGCCCGGCGATCGTGAACATCACCAGGGCCCAGGCGATGGCGAACGCGAAGCGGACGAAGTACAGCCGCCGCAGGGTGGACGCGATCGCCGGGCTGCGGGGTGCGGTGACGGTGGTCATGGTGATCCTTTCGGCGGCAGTTGAGGGACGACCGCGATCGAACGGGACGCGATCGGAGCAACCGCGCCAGGAGAACGAACGTTCTGTCTCGGCAAAGGTAGCGGTTCCGGGTCGGCATCGCAAGACAGAACGTTCTACCTCTCGCTACCATGGGGTCATGGCAGGTAGCGAGACCGACATCCGGCCCTCCGAGGCGCGACAACGGCTCCTCGACACGGCGACCAGGATTTTCTACGGCGAGGGGATCCACTCGGTCGGCGTCGACCGGATCGTCACCGAGGCGAAGGTGACCCGGGCCACCTTCTATCGGCACTTCCCGAGCAAGGAGGATCTGGTCCTCGCCTATCTGAACGCGGCCGACCACGCCATCCGCAGCCAGGTGGAGACCGCCCTCGCCGCCGGCCTACCGGCGCCCGAGACCCTCTTGGCCGTTGCCGAGTCGATCGCCCAGGGCATCCGGTCCACCGGCTTCCGTGGCTGCGCCTTCCTGAACGCCGTGGCCGAGTACCCCGACCCCGACCACCCGGTGCACCAAGCCGTCCTCGCGCACCGGCAGTGGTTCCTCGACACGGTCAACACCCTGATGGCGGGCATCCAGAAAACCGACGCCGAGCCCGCCGCGCAGCACTTCGTCATGCTCCGCGACGGCGCCATGGCGGCCGGCTGTCTCTTCGACCCGGTACTGATCTGCGAGACCTTCCTCCGTGGCGTCGAAGGACTCATCCGGACCCACGCCGCACGCCAGCCATCCTGAGCCGCGTTCCCGCCTGCGGTGGCACGCGCCGAACGGCGTGGACCTGGGAAGGGGACGGCGTGATCCGCATACCGGCTTCGTCCGTGGCACACACGCCGGCTTTGTCCGCGACACACACGCCGGCTTTGTCCGCGACACACACGCCGGCTTTGTCCGCGACAAACTCGTGGCGACGTCGGTGACCGTCCCGCGATAATCCCGAGGTGCCGCAGGTCCAGGTCGTCGTCGCCCACAACGAGCGCGCGACCCTGCGCGTCGGCGACGTGTTCCTGAAGATCGACTCTGACCAGACGCGTACCGAGGTCGAGGTCGAGGCGATGGCCATGGCGCCGATCCCGACCCCGGAAGTCCTCTGGCGGGAGCCGCCCGTGCTCGCGCTCGCCGCCCTCCCGGGTACGGCACTCGGCCGCCTCGGCGAGCCGTCCAGCGCCTCGTCGACGGCGTGGGCCGCAGCGGGTGCCGCCGCACGGAAGCTGCACGACGCGCCGCTGCCGCCCTGGCCGGGCCGGAGCCTCGACGAGATCGCAGCGCACCTCGACGGCGAGTGCGCGTGGCTCGTCGCGAAGAACGTCCTTCCCGCCGACCTGGTCACCCGCAACCGCCAGGTCGCCGAGGCTGCGCTCCGGCCGTGGAGACCGGTGTTCACACACGGCGATTTCCAGATCACCCACGTGTTCGTCGACGATGACGAGGTCACCGGCGTGGTCGACTGGTCCGAGGCGGCCCGGGGCGATGCGCTGTACGACCTCGCCAGCCTGACACTCGGGCACGAGGAGCGCCTCGACGACGTACTCGCCGGCTACGGCGCCGACGTCGACCTCGACGTGATCCGCGCGTGGTGGTCGGTACGCAGCCTGCTGGCGGTCCGCTGGCTCGTCGAGCACGGCTTCGACCCGTTCTCGTCGGGCTGCGAGGTCGACGTACTGCGAGCCCGGATGTGCGGCTGACCGAGCCCGCCGGCCGGCGCGAGCATCCAGCCTCACCGGGCTCGGTCGGCTCGGGTCCTCAGCGCCAGTTCCGGCGGAGCCAGCGGCGTACCAGCGGCGGCACGACCCGGGAGTAGACGCAGAACACCAGCCACGCAGCCCGGTCGGAGCGCCGATGCCGCTCGGCGGGACGGGCGGGGCGGGGCGGGGCGGCGTATCGATCAGGATTCGAGAAGCGCACGTCGTCCCGCCGTGACTAGCGTGACCGTCATCCATCCGGTACCGCCGGATCCCGGCAGGTCGCCGGGATCCGGGCCGGTGTTCTCGCTGAGGAGTTACGGTGAACTGGAGCAGAGTGATCCGGCAGAGTCACCGTTGGCTGTCCATTGCCTTCACGGTGACCGTGATCGCCACCTTCGTCGCGCTGACCCAGGAGGAGCCCGCCGCCTGGGTGTTCTACCTGCCGCTGTTTCCGCTCGTCCTGCTGTTGTTCAGTGGCCTGTACCTGTTCGTGCTCCCATACTCGGCCAGGTGGCGCGGCCGTCGACGGACGGCTCGACCGGACTGACGCCGACGTGTGGCACTGACGCCGCCGAGCACTGCCGGCACGATCGCCTCGTGGCGTGCTCGGCCCGGTCCTCAGTGCCAGTTCCGGCGGAGCCAGCGGCGTACCAGCGGGGGCACGACCCAGGAGTAGACGCAGAACACCAGCCACAGCAGCCCGACCACCGCCGCGAACCCGGGCAGGCCGACCGCGCGTAACCCGAAGATCACGGCGATCGCGCCCAGCCAGACCTTCAGCGGGCCGAAGCGCAGCACCGGGCGTACCGGCAGCATCAGCGGGTGCTGCGCGATCCTCAGCTCCAGTGCGGACTCGGCGAACGTCTGCTCGGTGGGCATCGAGGCGGCGGCCTGCCGGTAGCCCTCGTACGCGGTGCCGAGTCGGCCCCGGGCGGCACTGGTCTCGCCGAGTAGCGCGTGCGCGCCCGGATGCTCCGGGTGGGCGCCGACGAACTCCCGGCTGATCCGCTCGGCGGTGCGGTCGTCGCCGCTGTTGAAAGCCACCTGGATGCGGGTGGCGTAGACGATCGGCGCCTCCGGCTCCAGCGCCGCCGCCCGCTCGACGAGCTTCGCCGCCTTGTCCAACTGGCCGTTGCTGGCGCAGACGTCGGCGTAGGTGCAGAGCAGGTCGACGTCGTGCGGTGCCTGCGCCAGCCCGTCGAGCAGGGCCCGCTCGGCGACCTGCGAGTGGCCGAGCCGGTGCTCGGCCCGGCCCAGGTGCCAGAGCAGGTCGGGATGCGGCCCGGCGGCGGCCAGACCGGCGCGCGCGGCCTCGACCACCTCGGGCCAGCGGTCCAACTGGCTCAGTGCGGCGCAGCGCAGCCGGGTCGCGGGCACGTCGACCGCCTCGGCGGCCGGCAGCCTGGAGAGTTCCGCCAGGGCTTCCTGTGGCCGGTCCGCCAGCAACAGGGCCTCGGCCCGGGCCAGCAGGGACGACGGCGCGCTCATCGGACCAGCACCAGGATGAGCATGGCCTCCAGCAGGCCGAGGCCGATCGCCGCGGCGAAGCCGGGGCCGACCAGGCTGGCCGGCTCGCCACCGGCGTACGTGTACACCCGGAACGGCGAACGCTGGAAGAAGAGTACGACCAGCCAGACGAGTGCGCCGGTGACCATGCCGGCCACCCGTACCCCGGAGTTGCCGTCGATGGCCGCGCTGACCACGAGCCGCGCGCAGAGACCCACCAGCCCGGCCGCACCGATGGCGAGCAGACGGTTGCCGGGCAGTCCCAGCCGGCGGCCGTTGAGGAGGCCCAGCGCGGTCGCGGCCAGCGGGCCACCGAAGGCGGCGGGGTACAGGATCGACTCGGGCCGCCACGGCGGTTTGCCGGGCGCGGGTCGCTCCTGGATCGTCGGGGTGAACAGCTCGTCCTGCATCGGATCCCCATCTCTGCCGGTCGAGGGCGCCGGCACAGCATAGTGATCGTCCTGAGCCGACCGGTCGGCCGGAACCATGGCACCGCCGCCCGGGCCGGCTCCGGAGATCTGCCGCAGCGTCGCAGGCGGACTAGGGTGGGCGGATGACGGAGCAACCCTTCGTGCTGGTGCGTGGTGAGGTGGCCCGGGAGGTCCCTCCGGAGATAGCCCGGTTCTCGGTGACGGTCGTCGCTCGGGACAAGAACCGCCCGGCGGCGCTGGCCCGGCTGGCGGAGCGGTCCGCGGCGGTCCGGGCGCTGATTGACGGGTACGGCGACGCGATCGAGCGCCGGGAGACCGGCGACCTGTGGGTACGCCCCGAGCTGAAGCGCTCCGGGGAGAAGGTGACCGGCTACGCCGGCAGTGCCACCACCACCGTGACGGTGACCGATTTCGGGATGCTCGGCGAGCTGATGCTCCGGCTCGCCGACCAGGACCAGACGACCGTCGCCGGCCCGTGGTGGGCGCTGCGGCCCGGCAGCCCGGTTCACCGGGAGGCCCGGCGGGCCGCCGTCGCGGAGGCGATCGCCCGGGCCCGGGAGTACGCCGACGCGCTCGACGCCGAGGTGACCGCGCTGCTGCACCTCTCCGACGCCGGGCTGACCGAGCAGCCGCTGATGATGACCCGGGCCGGGCATGCCATGGGCTACCGGGCGGCCGGCGGAGCCCCGCCCGAACTCGACCTCGACCCGCAGGTGCAGACCGTGCACGCCACCGTCGAGGCCCGGTTCGCGATCACCCCGCCACCGCTGGCCACCGGCTGAACGCAGGCCGCCCGACCGAATGCCCTGATAGCCGGCTCAATGCCCTGCCGACCGGCTCAATGCCTTGCCGGCCGGCTGAATGCCGGTGCGTGGGGGCGACGTGCCGCCCTAGGATGACGTCGATGAGTGCCGCGACCCAGACCCGCCTGATGCGCCGGCCCCCGAGGGGCCGGAGCTAGGTCGCGGCGCACACCGCCCGCGTCGAACGGGCCTCTCGATCCTTCGAGGGGCCCGTTTCGTGTGCGCAGGTCAGGGCCCCTCCCGACACCTCCGTGGAGGACGCCATGAGCTACCTGACCACGCCGATCTACTACGTCAACGACCTGCCGCACGTCGGTCACGCGTACTCGACGGTGCTCGCCGACGCGCTGGCCCGGTGGGAGCGGCTCTGCGGGCGACCGGTCCGGCTGGTCACCGGCACCGACGAGCACGGCGCCAAGGTCCGCCGGGCGGCGGCCGAGGCCGGGATCGCGCCGGCCACGTTCGCCGACCGCACCGCCGGCCGGTTCCGGGCCACCTGGGACCGGCTCGGCATCGGGTACGACGAGTTCGTCCGTACCACCTCGGCACGGCACCGGGAGACGGTGACCGAGCTGCTGACCCGGGTGTACGAGGCGGGTCACCTCCGCCCCGGCCGGTACGACGGGCGGTACTGCGTCGGCTGTGAGGCGTACGCGACGGAGCTGGTCTGTGCGGTGCACGGCCGGCCGACCGAGCTGGTCGGCGAGGAGAACTGGTTCTTCCGGCTCTCCGAGTTCGCCCGGCCGCTCGCCGAGTGGTTCGACCGGTGCCCGGAGGCGGTCCGGCCGGCCGCCCGCCGCAACGAGGCGCTCGGCTGGCTGCGCCGGGGACTGACCGACTTCTCGATCAGCCGGGCCGGCCTGGACTGGGGCATCCCGCTGCCCTGGGAGCCCAGCCAGGTGACGTACGTCTGGTTCGACGCCCTCGGCAGCTATCTCACCGCCGCCGGCTGGCCCGCACCGGAGTACTCCCGCTGGTGGCCGGCCCGCCACGTCATCGGCAAGGACATCCTGCGGTTCCACGCGGTCTACTGGCCGGCGATCCTGCTCGCCGCCGAGCTGCCGCTGCCGGAGCGGATCACCGTGCACGGCTTCCTGCTGCAACGCGGCAGCAAGATCGCGAAGTCCGGGGAGCGGGCCGTCGCCCTGGACGACCTGCTCGACCGGTTCGGTCCGGAGGGGCTCCGCTACCACCTGCTCCGGGACAACCCGGTCGGCCCGGACGGGGAGTTCTCGCTCGCCTCGGTGGAGGCGCGCTACAACGCCGACCTGGCCAACACCCTCGGCAACCTGCTCTCCCGGGTGACCGCGCTGGTGGTGTCCCGGTGTGCCGGAACCGGCCCGGCTCCGGACCCGTCCTCGCCGCTCGCCCCGGCCGCCGCCCGCTGGGCCGAGGCCGGTGCGGCCGGGTGGTCGGCCGGGGCGCCCTCCGAGGCGCTGGCCGCCGCCTGGCGGCTGGTGGCGGCAACCAACTCCTACCTGGTCTCGGCGCAGCCGTGGCGGTCGCCGGCCGGCTCGACCGAGGCGGCCACGGTACTCGGCGACGCGCTGGAGGCGCTGCGCATCGTCGCCGTACTGGCCGCACCGGCGGTACCGGAGACCGCCGGGCGGATCTGGCGGCAGATCGGGCTCGACGGGTACGCCCCACGGGTGCCCGACGACCTGGCCTGGGGCGGCTATCCGGGCGGCGTCGGGGTCACCAGGGCGGCGCCGCTCTTCCCCCCGGCTCGCGGCCGGCGAACCCCGGCCGGCCGGCGGGGTGGGATAGTTCCCGGGTGCGCCCCGATCCGTCTCCCCACACCCTGGACCAGTTGGTGGCCCGGGCCCGCGCGTTGGCGTCGACCGGGTCGCGCCGGCTGCTCGGCATCACCGGCGCGCCGGCGGCGGGCAAGTCGACCCTGGCCGGGCTGCTGGTGACGGCGCTGGGCGGCGTCGCCGAGCTGGTACCGATGGACGGCTTCCACCTGGCCGACTCCGAACTGCACCGGCTCGGCCGGCACGCCCGCAAGGGCGCGCCGGACACCTTCGACGGTGCCGGCTTCGTCGCGCTGCTGCGCCGGCTGCGGGCCGGCACGGAGACGGTGTACGCGCCCGAGTTCCGCCGGGAGCTGGAGGAGGCGGTCGCCGGGGCGATCCCGGTCCCGCCGTCGGTGCCGCTGGTGGTGGTCGAGGGCAACTACCTGCTGGTACCCGACCAGCCCTGGGGCGAGGTGCGCGATCTCCTCGACGAGGTGTGGTTCCTCGAACTCGACGAGTCCGAACGGCTGAACCGGCTGACCGAGCGGCACATCGCGTTCGGCCGGCAGCCGCGGGAGGCGGCGGCCCGGGCCCGGGGCACCGACCAGCGCAACGCCGAGTTGATCGCCGGCACCGTCGACCGGGCCGACCTGATCGTCCGGATGGCACAGTCCAATCCGACCTGATCGTCCGGATGGCACAGTCCAGTCCGACCTGACCCGGCAGGTCCGATCAGGCCGGACGCCGGAGGTTCCGGGTTGCTCACTGCCCATCGGGCGCCACCACTACCCGCCGGGGCGATGGCGAAGCGCATCGAGGACTGGTAGACCCATCGGCGAAGCTGTTTGGACCGGTGGTGCAGCCGTCGGCGACGATCGGCAGGAGCGACGATCGGCAGGAGAGCTGTGTCAGTTCGGAAACTGTTGGCCGGGTACGCCGGGGTGAACGCCGCGCTGGTGGTCGGCTTCTTCGCCCTGCCGGTGCCGCGTCCGGTGGTGACCGCCGCGTTCGGGTTGACCAGCATGGTGGCGGTGGCGGTCGGGATCCGGCGATACCGGCCGCAGCGGGCGTACGCCTGGTGGCTCTTCGTCGCGGCGCTCGGGGTCTTCGCGGCGGGTGACACCGTCTATCTGCTCGCCGCGAACCTGCCACTCGGCGACTCCCCGGCCGACTCGGGGCTCGTCTCCGACCTCTTCTATCTGGTGATGGTGCCGCTGATCGGCGCGGGGCTGCTCGGGCTGACCCGCTCCACCACCGGAGCGCGGGACCGGTCCGGACTCCTCGACTTTCTCATCTTCACCACCGCCGGTGCCTTCCTGCTCTGGGTGATGGTGATCCGGCCGTACCTCGTCGGTCCGGGGCCGAGCACCTTCGAGCAGTCGGTGCTGGCCGCGTACGCGCTGCTCGACGTGCTCTTGCTGGCCACCGCCGTGCGGGTCGCGGTGACCTCGCGGGGCAGCGTCGCCGGGTTGCTGCTGGCGGCCGGCGCGGCCGGGATGCTGGTCTCCGACATCAGCTACGGCGCCGCGTTGCTGCGCGGCGCGTGGCAGCCGGGCGGCCCGGACGAGCTGGGCTGGCTCGCCTTCTACGTCGCCTGGGGGGCCGCCGCGCTGCACCCGTCGATGGCGACGCTGACCGAACCGGCCGCGCCCCCGGACAGCGAGATCGACAAGACCCGGCTGGTACTGCTGGGCATCGCCGCGACGCTCGCCCCGGCGGTGCTGCTGCTGGAGGTGGTCAACGGCGACGTCCGGGACGGCGCGGTGATCGCCGTGGTCGGCGGCGTGGTCTTCGCGCTGGTGCTGAGCCGGCTCGGTGACGCGGTGGACGGGCACCGGCAGGCGGTGGCCCGGGAGCGGAGCCTGCGGCAGTCCGGCGCCGAGCTGGTGGCCGCGACCGATACCGCCGAGGTACGCCGGGCGGTACGGACCGCGGTGGCCCGGCTGGTGCCCCGGCACTCCTCGCACCGGATGGTATTCACGATCAACCACACCGACGGGGTTCCGGCGACCACGGTGAGCATCTGGGGGCCGGGGATGGCCACCCCGTCACCCTTCTATCCCGCCCCGACCACGGCCGCGGCCCGGCGCAGCCGGCTGCTCCGGGTCCGGACCCTGCAACCGGCGCTGGCCGAGCAGCTTCGCGGATTCGAGAGCGTCGCGCTCTGCCCGCTGGTCGGTGACGGCCGGGTCGACGGCGGGGCCAGCGGCGCACCCCGGGTCGGCGCGCTGCTGGTCGCCACCGACAGCCGGCTGCTGCCGACCCTGCGGGACTCGCTGGAGGTACTGGCCGCGCAGGCGGCGATGGCGCTGGAACGGATCAGCCTGAACCAGGAGATCAACCGCCGGGACAGCGAGGCGTACTTCCGCAGCCTGGTGCAGAACGCGGCCGACGTGATCCTGATCGTCGACGACGACCACCGGGTCCGGTACGCCAGCCCGTCGGTCCGACCCGTGCTCGGCGTCGAGCCGGCCGACTGCACCGATCTGGGTACGGTGCTCTCGCCCGAGGACCAGCTCTCGGTCCCGGCCCTGCTCGACACGGCGCTGGTCGAGTCGGACCGTCGAGGGGTCGACTGGAGCGTACGGCGCCCCGACGGGCAGTGGGTGCAGCTGGAGGTGACCTGTCGGGACCTGCGCCGGGACCGGGCCGTACGCGGCTTCGTGCTGACGTTGCGGGACATCACCGAACGGGTCCGGCTGGAGCAGGAGCTGACCCACCGGTCGGTGCACGACTCGTTGACCGGGCTGGCCAACCGGGCCTCCTACCAGGACCAGGTGTACGAGGCGGTGGAGAAGGCCCGGGACGGCGACCGTACCGTCGGCACGCTCTCCATCGACCTCGACGAGTTCACTGCGGTCAACGACACCCACGGGCACGCGATCGGGGACGCACTGCTGGTCGCCGCCGGTCAGCGGCTGCGGGAGATCGTCGGGCCGAACGACCTGGTGGCCCGGCTCGGCGGCGACGAGTTCGCCGTACTCATCCCGGACGCCGACGACCCGGAGCAGGTCGAGCAGGTCGCCGACCACCTGGTCCGGGCGCTCGCCGAGCCGCTGGAGGTCGGCGACACCGTGGTCAACGGCTCGGTCAGCGTCGGGGTGGCCACCACGGCCGACGCCAGCGACGCGGGCGAGCTGCTGCAACGGGCCGACCTCGCGCTCTATGTCGCCAAGGGGGCCGGCAAGGGGCGCTGGTGCCGCTACCAGTCCGAGCTGCACACCGCGATCGTGGAGCGGCTGGAGCTGCGGGCGGCGCTGACCGAGGCGGTGCAGAAGCTCAGCTTCTCGGTCGACTACCAGCCGATCGTCGACATGCGGACCGGGGCGGCGGTCGGCTTCGAGGCGCTGGCCCGGTGGCACCATCCGGCGCGGGGGCCGGTGCCGCCGGAGCTGTTCATCGGGCTGGCCGAGGAGACCGGGCTGATCGAGCCGATCGGGGACTACGTGCTGCGCCAGGCGGCCGGTGCGGTGGCCCGGTGGCGCGCGGAGCGGGGCGACGAGGGTGTGCCGTACGTCAGCATCAACGTCTCGGCCCGACAGCTGCGTACCCCGGGTTTCGTCGGTACCGTGCGTGCCGCGCTGACCGCCGCCGACGTACCACCCGACCGGGTGATGCTGGAGATCACCGAGAGCCTGCTGCTGCGGGACCAGGAGCCGGTCTGGGCCGAGCTGTCCGAGCTGCGCACCCTGGGGCTGCGGGTCGCCATCGACGACTTCGGCACCGGCTTCTCGTCGTTGAGCTATCTCCAGCAGATGCCGGCCGACGTACTCAAGATCGACCGGTCGTTCACCGAGACGGTGGCGTCGTCGCGGCGGCAGCGGCTGCTGGTGGAGGGGATCGTCCGGCTCGCCGGCACCCTCGGCCTGGACATCATCGCCGAGGGGGTGGAGACGGAGGCGGTCCGGACCATCCTGCTCGACATGGGCTGCGCCTCCGGGCAGGGCTATCTCTTCGCCCGGCCGTTGAAGGACCACGACGTGCTGCGCTGGCTCGGCGACGCCCCCGCACCCGGCACCCTGCCGAAGCCCCGCCCCTCCGCCGAGTGACGCCGCCCGGCCGCCGTGGGAAGCCGTCCTTCGCGAGGACGCCGTTTGTCAGCGTGGGATGTCGGCTGGCCGCCGAGGGACGCGGGCGGTTCGGGGGCGCGGCCGGAGGCGACGGTCAGCCGGCCAGCGGGCGGACGACCCGGGCCGGGTTTCCGACGGCGAGTACCCCGGCCGGCAGGTCCCGGGTGACCACGCTGCCGGCACCGACCACGGTGTCCGGGCCGATGGTGACCCCGCCGAGCACGATCACCCCGCCGCCGAGCCAGACGTTGTCGCCGATGGTGATCGGCCGGGCCGCCTCCCAGCCGGCCCGCCGCTGCCCCGGGTCGAGCGGGTGGTGCGGGGTCAGCAGTTGCACGTTCGGCCCGACCTGCACGGCGGCGCCGATCTCGATCACCGCGACGTCCAGCAGTACGGTGTTGAAGTTCAGGAACGACCCGTCGCCGATCCGGATCTGGCTGCCGTAGTCGCAGTAGAACGGCGGCCGGACCACCACCCCGTCGCCGACCGCACCGAGCAGCTCGCGCAGCAGTTCCCGGTGCTGCTCCGGCCGGTCGGCCGGCGTCGAGTTGTAACGCTGCACGAGCAGGGCGGCCCGCTGGGTCAGCGCGGTCAGTTCCGGGTCGTCGGCCCGGTAGAGGTCACCGGCGAGCATCCGCTCCCGGGGCGAGCGCGGATCCGCGTCGGTGACCATCTCGCCGCACCTGCTTCCTCAGTCGTTGGCGTGCAGGGCCGCGTTCAGCTCGATGCCCCGGCCGGTACGCGGCTTCGCCTCCAGGGCGCCGGTCACCGAGTTGCGCCAGAACAGCAACCCGTCGACGCCGGAGAGTTCCCGGGCCTTGACCACCCGGCCGTCCGGCAGGGTCACCTTCGAGCCGGCCGTGATGTAGCAGCCCGCCTCGACCACGCAGTCGTCGCCGAGGGAGATCCCGATCCCGGCGTTGGCGCCGAGCAGGCTCCGCTCGCCGATCCGGACCTTCTCCTTGCCGCCGCCGGAGAGGGTACCCATGATCGAGGCGCCGGCACCGACGTCGGAGCCGTCCCCGACCACCACCCCGGCGACGATCCGCCCCTCCACCATGGAGGCGCCGAGGGTGCCGGCGTTGAAGTTGCAGAAGCCCTCGTGCATCACGGTGGTGCCGCTGGCCAGGTGGGCGCCGAGGCGTACCCGGTCGGCGTCGGCGATCCGGACCCCGGACGGGACGACGTAGTCGGTCATCCGGGGGAACTTGTCGACCCCGTAGACGGCCAGGTGCCGGCCGGCGGCCCGCTCGATCACCCGCAGCTCGTCGACCCGCTCCGGCGGGCACGGGCCGGCCGAGGTCCAGGCGACGTTCGCCAGCACCCCGAAGATGCCGTCGAGGTTCAGCTCGTTGGGCCGGACCAGGCGGTGGGAGAGGAGGTGCAACCGGAGGTACGCGTCGGCGGCGTCCTTGATCGGGTCGGCCAGCGAGCCGATCTCGGTCGCCACCACGGCGGTACGCAGCCCCGGCAGCGCCCGCTCGCCGATCGCGCCCGGCGGCAGGTCGAGCACGTCGCCGTCCTCGCCCGCGACGAGCGGGGACGAACCCAGGCCGAGCTTGCCGGTCGGATACCACGTGTCGAGCACCTGGTCCCCGGCGAGCGTGGCTACTCCGATCCCCCAGGCGGGCTGTGCGGTCGTCACCCGGTTTACCTCTCCGTCATCCGTCTGGCACCTCGGCTCAGCCGTGAGTGTGGAACGTCATTTCCGAGCCTTGGACGCGTCCCGCCGATACGACCTTGACGGTACCGTCTCCCACCATGGAGAACCCGCTCACCCCCGAGGTGTTGGCCGATCCGGTGGCGTTGACCCGTGCCCTGGTCGACATCGAGTCCGTCTCGCGCAACGAGAAGGAAATCGCGGACTGCGTCGAGGAGGTGCTCAGGAACGTCCCGCACCTGACCGTGGCCCGGCACAGCAACACGATCATGGCTCGTACCGACCTCGGGCGGGCCCAGCGGGTGGTGTTGGCGGGGCACCTGGACACCGTGCCGTTGAACAACAACTTCCCGTCGAGCGTGCAGGGTGACCTGATCTACGGCTGCGGCACCTCGGACATGAAGTCCGGGGTGGCGTACGCGCTGCACCTGGCGGTGAGCGTGCCCGAGCCCCGGTACGACGTCACCTACTTCTTCTACGAGGCCGAGGAGATCGAGTCCCGCTACAACGGGCTGACCCTGGTCGCGCAGGCGCATCCGGAGTGGCTGACCGCCGACTTCGCGGTGTTGCTGGAGCCCACCCACGGGGTGGTGGAGGCGGGCTGCCAGGGCACGATGGGGGCGATCGTCAGCGCGACCGGCCGGCGGGCACACTCGGCCCGCTCGTGGAACGGGGTGAACGCGATCCACGGGATCGGCGGCGCGCTCAACCGACTGGCCGGGTACCAGGCCCGGATGGTCACCATCGACGGCTGCGTGTACCGCGAGGGGATGAACGCGGTCCGGATCAGCGGCGGCGTCGCCGGCAACGTGGTACCGGACCTCTGCGAGATGCAGGTGAACTACCGGTTCGCGCCGGACCGGACGGTCGAGGAGGCGGAGGCACACGTACGCGAGGTCTTCGACGGCTACCTGGTCCGGGTGATCGAGTCGGCGCCGGGTGCGCTGCCGGGGCTGACCGAGGCGCCGGCCCGGGAGTTCCTGGCGGCGGTCGGCGCGGAACCGGTCGGCAAGCTGGGCTGGACGGACGTGTCGCGCTTCGCCGCGCTGGGCATTCCGGCGCTCAACTTCGGGCCGGGCGACCCGAACCTGGCGCACGCCCCCGACGAGCACGTGGAGATCGGCAAGATTCGGGACGGCGCGGCCACCCTGCACCGCTGGCTCGCCTCGCACTGAGCCGTCAGGCAGAACGCGGCCCGGCCGTCGGGCTGATCTCGGCCCGGTGCCGGCCGGCGGTGGCCCCTTTGCCGCCGGCCGGCACCGGTTTCCCCGTGATATTCGGTCGGCGGACTGCTAGCCGTCGACGTGCTGCTGCGTACGCGATTCCTGGTCCGGCCCCGGGTCGTCGATGGCGCCGGCCGGCGCGGCGTTGCGCGCCATCCGGCGCTCCGCAACCACCGCCCGGATCCGGCGCTGCATCTGCCGTCGAAGTCGGATGATCTCCCCGCTGGTCATCACCATTGCCCCCCGAAGGTGCGCGGCCGTGGTGTGGGCGCCGCGCTTTCCCCCTTTGTGATTGGTAGACGCCCGCCAGCACCGTTTGGTTGCGTCGGCGCTGGATGTTTGTCCTGTGAGGTACCGGATCACGCCACCCCGGCCGTGGTCCACCGGATTACCGTGGACCCCATGAACCACAGCGAGGGGCGAAACGGCGGCCGGGGTCCGGGACCGGAACGGCACCGGGGTGCGGTCACCCTGCGTCGCGAGGCGATTCCGATGAGTACGGCCGACCAGCGGCTGCTCGACTCCCGCAGCCGGGGCGACTGGAAGACCAAGGACGCCTGGCGGGCACTGCGCATCCTGTCCGAGTTCGTGGAGGGCTTCGACACCCTGGCCGATCTGCCCCCGGCGGTCAGCGTCTTCGGCTCGGCCCGGAGCAAGCCGGACAGCCCGGAGTGTGAGCTGGCCGAGGAGCTGGGTGCGGCGCTGGCAGCCGCCGGCTACGCGGTGATCACCGGGGGCGGGCCGGGCGTGATGGAGGCGGCCAACCGGGGCGCCACCGAGGCGGGCGGGCTCTCGGTCGGGCTCGGCATCGAGCTGCCGTTCGAGCAGGGCATCAACGACTGGGTCGACATGGCGATCGACTTCCGGTACTTCTTCGCCCGCAAGACCATGTTCGTCAAGTACGCCCAGGCGTTCGTGGTGCTGCCCGGTGGCTTCGGCACCCTGGACGAACTCTTCGAGGCGTTGACGCTGGTGCAGACCGGCAAGGTGACCCGGTTCCCGGTGGTCCTGATGGGTACGGCGTACTGGAGCGGGCTGCTCGACTGGCTCCGGGACACCCTCGCCGCCGACGGAAAGATCGGCCTCGCCGACCTCGAACTGATCATCGTGACCGACGACGTGAACGCCGCCGTCCGGCACATCATCGAGGCGGACGCGGCGCTCGCCGCCGAGCAGGAGGCGCTCCAGGAGACCGCGATCGCCCAGGCCGAGGCGGCCCAGCAGTCGGCGGCCCAGGAGGCGGCGGCCCAGCAGTCAAGCGCCCAGCAGTAGGCGGGAGGCGCGCCGCACCTGCTCAGCGGGGCAGGTTGGCGGCGGCGCGCAGGGCGGCGTGCAGGTCGTCGTGGCGGTGTGCCAGGGTCACCACGCCGTCGCGTACCCGGAACAGCGTCGCCACCCTGGTCGGCGCGGTACGGCCGGCGTCCGCCGCCGTGCGCTCGGGCCAGGTGGCGTCCTGCTATGCGATTCGCATGCACCGTATGCGATTCGCATAAGTGCTGCAAGAGAGGGGCTGGGGATGGCTTCGGGCGGGCGGGTGCTCTTCTCGTTCGTGCGCTACTGGTCCCGGCGCTGGACCGGTGCCGGCCTCGGCGTCGACGCCGAGCGGGGCCGGGACGTGATGGTGGTGGAGGCGGTGGCGGCGCTGACCAGCCGCGGCGTGGTGGCGTCGGTCAACGACGTGGCCCGGGAACTCGGCGTCGACCAGTCCGGCGCCAGCCGGATGGTGTCCCGGGCCGAGCGGCTCGGGCTGCTCTCCCGGGTGCGACCCTCGGTCGTCGGCGGTACGACGGCGATCTCGGTCACGGGGGAGGGGCGGGAACTGCTGCGTGCCGCGTACGCCTGGCAGGACGAGATGCTGCGTACCCTGACGGCCGACTGGTCGCGGGCGGAGGTCCGTACGCTCGTCGAGCTGATGGGCCGACTGGTCGAGGCCCAGCACCGCATCGACTCTCACTAGTGCCCTGTCTTTGGAAGGTTGACCGGGTAACCCGGTGCTTCCAGGTGTCTCCGAGCCGGGATCTCCTGACGTCGGATGGGGAGCGGGGTGGCGATACTCGCCGAGGAGACTGTCGAGCTGCCCCGCTTGTGCGCCCACCTCCCGGGCTGCCGGACCCCGGTCCCGCCGCAGGTCGACCTGAACCGCAGCACGCCGTCGGCAACCCCGGCTTCCGTGCCCCGCCTGTGCACCCAGCTCGACAGTCTCCGCGCCGCCTACCCCCGGGGCGCCGCCGGTCGCTCACGCCTGCCCCCTCAGGCGACCCGTCGGAGCCGCTGGGTGTACCGGGAGTGCGACGGGAGCGTGGCGCGGGGCGTACCTGAGGGTGGCTCGTCGGGGCGGCGTGGTGTGATGGGCGGCGTGCAGGCGTACCGGCTGGTCCGTCGGCCGGCCGAGGCCGGACCGGCGCGACACGACGACCCCGTGCAGCGGGAGGTGGTCGGACACACCGACGGCCCGCTGCTGGTCCTGGGTGGACCGGGTACCGGCAAGACCAGCACCCTGGTCGAGGCGGTGGTCGCCCGGGTGGCCGAGGGTGTCGACCCGGAACGCATCCTGGTGCTCGCCTTCAGCCGCCGCTCCGCCACCGCGCTGCGACACCGGATCGAGGCCCGGATCGCCGAGGCCACCAACCGGGTACTGCACGAGCCGCTGGTCCGCACCTTCCCGGCGTACGCCTTCGGGCTGCTGCGCAGGTCGGCGGCGGAACGCGGCGAGCCGTCCCCCCGACTGCTCACCGGCCCCGAACAGGATCTGATCATCCGGGAACTGCTCGGCGTGGTCGGGGTCGAGGAGACCGAACCCGGTGACGGGGACGAGATCGACGACCCGGTCGGCTGGCCGGCGGAGTTGCGGCCGGCGCTGCGTACCCGGGCCTTCGCCGAACAGCTCCGCGATCTGCTGATGCGGGCCGCCGAGCGCGGGATCGGGCCGGTGGAGCTGGCCCGGCTCGGCGAGAAGCTCGGCCGGGCCGACTGGCCGGCGGCGGCCCGCTTCCTCCGGCAGTACGTCGCCGTGCTCGCCCTGCGCGACGTCACCACCCGGGGCTCGGTCGCCTACGACCCCGCCGAACTCGTCCGGGCCGCCTCCGGGCTGCTCACCGACGACCCCGACCTGCTCGACGCCGAACGGGCCCGGCTGGCGCACGTCTACGTCGACGAGCTGGCCGACACCGACCCGGCCCAGGTGGACCTGCTGCACCTGGTGAGCGGCGGCGGCAAGTCACTGGTCGCGTTCGCCGACCCGGACTCGTCCACGTACGCCTTCCGGGGCGCCGACCCGGAGATCGTGCACCACTTCGCGCACCGGTTCCGTACCGTCTCCGGGGCGGTGGCCCGGACGCTGGTGCTGCACACGTCGTACCGGGCCGGGCCGGGGCTGCTGGACGCGACCCGGCGGTTGGCGCGGCGGCTGCGCGGGCCGGTGGCCCACCGTGACCTGCGCCCGGTGCCGGACGCCGAGCCTGGGACGGTGGAGATCCGCACCTTCCGTTCCGGCACCAGCGAGGCCGCCTATCTGGCGCACGCGCTGCGCTCGGCACACCTGCTCGACGGGGTGCCCTGGTCGCGGATGGCGGTGCTGCTCCGCTCCACCACGCTGCAACTGCCGCCGTTGCAGCGCGCCCTGCACACCGTCGGGGTGCCGACCGTGGTGCACGCCGAGGACCTGCCGCTGCACCTGCAACCGGCGGTGGCCCCGTTCCTGCTGCTGCTGCGCTGCGCGCTCGAACCGGACCGGCTCGACGAGGAGGCGGCGGTGACGCTGCTGCACTCCCCGCTGGGCGGCGCCGACCCGCTGGCCGAGCGGCGGCTCCGGCAGGGGCTGCGCGCGCTGGCGCTGGCCGGCGGCGACCGGCGCCCCTCCGGGGACCTGCTGGTGGAGGCGTTGCGGGACCCGCGCGACCTGCTCACCATCGAGCGCCGCTGGGCGGCACCGGCCCAGGCGGTCGCGAACCTGCTGGCCGCCGCCAGGGAGGCGGCCGCGGTGCCCGCCGCCACCGCCGAGGACGTGCTCTGGGCGGTGTGGCGGGCCAGCGGGCTCGCCGAGCGCTGGTCCGGCGCACTGGCCCGGGCCCGTACCGCCGCCGGGGCGCAGGACAGCGGGCTGCGCTGGCGGGCCGCCGCCGCCGACCGGGACCTGGACGCGATCGTCGTACTCTTCGACGCGGCGGCCCGGTTCGTCGACCGGTTGCCGGGGGCGCGTACCGAGGTCTTCCTCGACCACGTGCTCGGGCAGCAGTTGCCGGCCGACACCCTCGCGCCGAGCGCCGACCGGGGCGAGGCGGTACGCCTGCTCACCGCGCACGCGGCCAAGGGGCTGGAGTGGGACCTGGTCGCGCTGGCCGGCGTACAGGAGGGGATCTGGCCGGACCTGCGGCTGCGCGGCAGCCTGCTCGGCTCGGAACGGCTGGTCGACCTGCTCGCCGGCCGGGGCGAGGGCGCCGGTGTCGCGGCCACCCTGGTCGGGCAGAGTTCGGCGATGCTGGACGAGGAACGCCGGCTCTTCTACGTCGCCGCCACCCGGGCCCGGCGCAGGCTGCTGGTCAGCGCGGTCGCCTCGGCGGCGGTCGGTGTCGCCGACCACGAGGAGCAGCCGAGTCGCTTCCTCTACGAACTCGGCCCCACCGTCGAACGCCCGGACGACGGCGACGGCCGCACCGGCCAGGGCGGACCGGAGAGCGGCGGCGGACCGGAGAACGGCGGCGGGCCCGGCGGCGGGGGCGGGGCGACCCCGGACCCGGACGGGGTGCCGGCCGAGGAGGCCGACGGGGTGGCCGACGACGTACCGACGCTGCCCGTCGCCCGGCCGCCCCGGGCGCTGACGCTGTCGGCGCTGGTCGCCGAGCTGCGTACCGCCGTCACCGACCCGGAGGCGTCGCCGGCCCGGCGGCGCGCGGCGGCGGAGGAGCTGGCCCGGCTGGCCGTCGCCGGGGTGCCGGGGGCGCATCCCGACGACTGGTGGGGGCTGCGGCCGCTCTCCGACGACCGGCCCCTGGTCGACGAGGGCGAACCGGTCCGGGTCACCCCGTCCGGGATGGAGAGTGCGCTGCGGTGCAGCCTGCGCTGGCTGCTGGAACGGCACGGCGGCAAGGCGCCGGCCAGCTCCGCGCAGGGGGTCGGCAACCTGGTGCACGCCGCCGCGATGCTCGCCGAGGACGCCAGCGCCGACCGGGGCAAACTGCTGGAGTACGTGACGGCGCGGTTCGACGTGATCGAACTCGCCGCCCGCTGGATGGCCGGCACCGAACGGGCCCGCGCCGAGGTGATGGTCGACAAGCTGCTGCGCTGGCTGGCCGGCAACCCGCGCCGGCTGCTCGCCATCGAACACGAGTTCGCGGTACGCCTCGACGATCCGAGGCGGCCGATCGAGCTGACCGGCCGGGTCGACCGGCTGGAGGTGGACGCCGAGGGCCGGCTCGTGGTGATCGACCTCAAGACCGGCAAGTCGACGGCGGTGACCGCGTCGGAGCTGGCCGAGCATCCGCAGCTCGGTGCCTACCAGGCGGCGGTGGAGGCGGGCGCGTTCGCCGACCTCGGCGCCGGATCGGAGTCCGGCGGGGCGGCGCTGGTGCAGCTCGGCACCTCGACCCAGGACGCCCGGGAGCAGGTCCAGCCGCCGGCCGGCGCGGCCGAGGACGCGGGTGGCTGGGCGCGGGCGATGGTCCGGCGTACCGCCGACACGATGGCCGCGGCCACCTTCTCCGCGGTTGCCAACTCGAAGTGCCGGGTCTGCCCGGTACGCAGCAGCTGCCCGATCTCCGGGCAGGGCCGGCAGGTCGTCGAGCCGCCGACCCGGCGCCGCCCGGACAGCCCGCCGAAACCGCCCGGCCAGCGCGGCGGCGGGGGCGCCCGATGACCCAGCCCTCGCTGTTCAGCCCGGCGCCGACCCAGCGGGTCGCCGACGCCGGGCCGCGCTACACCCCGGTCGAGCTGGCCAAGCTGCTCCGGCTGCCGGCACCGACGCTGGAGCAGGCCGCGATCATCTCGGCGCCGGTCGAGCCGCTGCTGGTGGTCGCCGGGGCCGGTTCCGGCAAGACCGAGACGATGGCCGCCCGGGTGGTCTGGCTGGTCGCCAACGGGTACGTCGAACCGGGGCACGTCCTCGGCCTCACCTTCACCCGGAAGGCGGCCGGGGAACTCGGCACCCGGATCCGGACCCGGCTCGGTCAACTCGTCCGTCGGCTCGGCCGGAACAGCCGCAACAGCGACGACGACCCGTTCGGCGGCGAGCCGACGGTGGCGACGTACCACTCGTACGCGGCCCGGATCGTCACCGAGCACGGCCTGCGTGGCGGGTACGAGCCGTCGACCCGGCTGCTCACCGAGGCGTCCCGCTGGCAGATCGTCGACTCGATCGTCCGCAACCACGACGGCGACATGTCCGAGGTGGAGCGGCAGCCGAGCACTGTCACCGACGCCGTACTGGCGCTCGCCGCAGACCTGGCCGAGCACCTGGTCACCCCGGACGAGTTGGCCGCCTGGACGGGACGGTTCTTCGCCGAGGTGCAGTCCCGGCCCGGCCGGGTCTACGCCGACGTACGCAAGGCGCTGCACGTCCAGCAGCTCCGGCTCCGGCTGCTGCCGCTGGTCCGGGCGTACGCCCAGCGCAAGGACGACTTCGAGGCGATGGACTTCGGCGACCAGCTCGCCCGGGCGGCGCGGGTGGCCCGGGACCACCCGGAGGTCGGCGCGATCGAGCGCGGGCGCTACAAGGTGGTGCTGCTCGACGAGTACCAGGACACCAGTCACGCCCAGGTGGTGCTGCTCCGTTCGCTCTACGGCGGCGGGCACCCGGTCACCGCCGTCGGCGACCCGTGCCAGTCGATCTACGGCTGGCGGGGTGCCAGCGCCGGCACCCTGGACCGGTTCCCGACCGAGTTCGCCCAGCCGGACGGTACGCCGGCCCAGGTGCGCACCCTCACCACGAGCTGGCGGAACCGGCCGCAGATCCTGGACGTCGCCAACGGGCTCGCCGCGCCGCTGCGGGCCGCCGGAGCCCAGGTCGCCGAGCTGGCCGCCGCGTTCCGGGTCGACGAGGAGATCCCCGGCCGCACCGGCCGGGGGTACGCCGGCGGCACGGTGCACTGCGCGCTGCTCGACACGTACGCCGACGAGGCCGACTGGATCGCCGACAGCATCCTCGCCGCCTGGCGGGGCGCGGCCCGGATGCCGGACGCGCTGCCGGAGCAGATTCCGGTGGTGGCCCGGCCGACGACGGCGGTGCTGGTCCGGCTGCGCAGCCAGATCCCGGCGATCGAGGCGGCGCTGCGGGACCGGGGACTGCCGGTCGAGGTGGTCGGCCTCGGCGGACTGCTGGACACCCCCGAGGTGCGGGACGTGGTCTGCACCCTGCGGGTGCTCTCCGACCCGACCGACGGTGCCGCGCTGCTCCGGCTGCTGACCGGAGCCCGCTGGCGGATCGGCCCGCGTGACCTGGTCGCCCTGCACCGCCGGGCCACCGCGATCGCCCGGGCCCGCCGGGAACTGCCCCGCTCCGACGGCGACGACGACGAGCCGGAGATCGTCACCGACCGCCTCGACGAGGCGACCCTGGTCGAGGCGCTGGCCGACCTCGGGCCGGCGCAGGCGTACTCGGCGGAGGGTTACGCCCGGCTGCGGGCGTACGCCAAGGAACTCGGCCTGCTCCGGCACCGCCTGGACCAGCCGCTGCCGGACCTGCTCGCGGACGTCGAACGGACCATCGGCCTCGACGTCGAGGTGGCGGTCCGCGCCGGCAGCGACGGCCGGGGCGGCGACGCCGGCCTGGCCCGGGGGCACCTCGACGCGCTCGGCGACGTGGCGGCCCGGTTCGCCGGTGACTCGGCCGGTGCGCCGCTGCACGCCTTTCTGGCCTTCCTCGCCGCCGCCGAGGACGAGGAGCGGGGACTCTCCCCGGGCGAGGTCGAGGTGGTGGAGGGTGCGGTGCAGATCCTCACCGCGCACGCCGCCAAGGGCCTGGAGTGGGACGTGGTCTCGGTGGCGGGGCTGAGCCGGGGCGTCTGGCCGGGTACGGCCCGGGGCTCCGACCACTATCTGCTCGGCCTCGGGGTGCTGCCGTTTCCGCTGCGCGGCGACGCGGACGGGCTGCCCGAGCTGGCGCTGCACGACGCCGACGACCAGAAGGCGGTGGCCCGGGCACTGGCCACCTTCACCGACGACTGGCGGGCGCACGACGAGCGGGAGGAACGCCGGCTGGCGTACGTCGCGGTCACCCGGCCGCGCCGGCTGCTGCTCTGCTCCGGCTACTGGTGGGGCGAGGGGACGAAACGCCCACGCGGCCCGTCGACCTTCCTCTCCGAGGTGTACGAGTGGTGCCTGACCACGCCCGAGGCCGGCGAGAGCGGCTTCGTGGTCGACGCCTGGGCGCCGGAGCCGGCGGCCGACGCCAGCAACCCGACCACCGAGGTGGTACTCCGGGCCGAGTGGCCGGCCGACCCGCTCGGTGCCCGTCGGCCGGTACTCGCCGAGGCCGCCGCCCTGGTCCGCCGCCTGATGTCGGAAGAACCACCCGAGGCGGAGCCGACCCAGGCGACCGGCGACCCCGCCCGGGCGGACGGCACCGACCAGGCGGACGGCGCCGGTGGTGAGGACCCGGCGGACGGCGCCGGTGGTGGGGAGTTGCCGCCGGTCGACCCGGAGGCGGCGGCCGTCGCGGCGGCCTGGCGGCGCGAGGCCGAACTGCTGCTCGCCGAGCGGGACATGCTGGCGGACCGCTCCGGACCGGTCGAGGTGGCGCTCCCCGGCCACCTGTCGGTCTCGCAGCTCGTGACGCTGCGCCGGGACCCGGCGGCGCTGGCCCGCGTGTTGCGCCGGCCGATGCCCCGGCGCCCCGAGCCGTACGCCCGGCGCGGCACCGCGTTCCACTCCTGGCTGGAGCAGCGGTACGGGATCAGCCGGCTGCTCGACGTCGACGAGCTGCCCGGGGCGGCCGACTCGGACGCCGCCCCGGACGAGGCGCTGGCCGAGTTGCAGGAGCGCTTCCTGGCCAGCGAGTGGGCCGAGCGCACTCCGGTGGAGGTGGAGGTGCCGTTCGCCACGTCGATCGGCGGGCTGCTGGTCCGGGGCCGGATGGACGCCGTCTTCACCCTCCCCGGCGGCCGCTACGACGTCGTCGACTGGAAGACGGGGCGACAGCCGACCGGGGTCGAGGCGGAGGCCGCCGCGGTGCAGTTGGCGGCGTACCGGCTGGCCTGGGCGGAACTGGCGGGTGTGCCGGTCGACCGGGTCCGGGCGGCCTTCCACTACGTACGGGAGAACGTGACCGTACGTCCGGCGGACCTGCTCGACGCCGACGGCCTGGCCGCGCTGGTGGCGCAGGTGCCGGAGGCGGCGGCGGGCGGCTGAGCCCCACCGGGGGCCGGCTCGTCGGATTTGATCGCCAGAATCCGCTCGGTCGGGCCGATCGTGTGCTAACGTTGCGGCGTTGCAGTTTTGGTTCCCAGAGACTCTGTGTGCGCCTGCGGGATTGTGACCGTAGGCGCTCTTTGTTATGTCCGGAGTTCTCCGGGCGGGGCGACCAGAGCGACAGCCGTCCACCGGTTCGGTGGGCAACTACTCGGTCCGCAACAGGTGCGGACCGAACGTTCCGTCAGGAGACGAAACACATGGCAATTGGCACCGTGAAGTGGTTCAACGCCGACAAGGGCTTCGGCTTCATCACCCCGGACGGCGGCGGCGCCGACGTCTTTGCCCACTTCTCCGCGATCCAGAGCTCCGGCTACCGGAGCCTGGACGAGAACCAGCGGGTGGAGTTCGAGGTCACCCAGGGCCAGAAGGGCCCGCAGGCGGAGAACATCCGCCCGATCTGACCGAGCATTCCTGCGCGGCGCTAGCCCGACGCAGAGGTTCGACCACCGCGCCCAGACCGGCGTGGTGACGCGGCCAGCCCGCGCCCGACGGCACGGGCTGGCTCCCGCGTATTTCCCGGTCCGTGGCTGCGGTCACCGGGCGCACCGCCGCCGGTGGCCGAGCCTCGGCGGCGGGCGCCGGTGACCTTCCTCGACACGTACCGCTTCGAGGAAGGTCCGTCCGTAATGACCCGCACCATCCAGACTTTCGCCGACGCGCCGCTGGCCGCCGGCCTGCACGCCGCGTTGACCGAGAACGGCATCCTCACGCCGTTCCCGATCCAGGCCGCCACGCTGCCCGACTCGCTCGCCGGTCGGGACGTGCTCGGCCGGGGGCGTACCGGCTCCGGCAAGACCCTCGCGTTCGGCCTGCCCCTGCTCTCCCGTACCGCCGGCCGTCGGGCCCGGCCGGGCCGCCCGCTCGGGCTGGTCCTGGTCCCGACCCGCGAACTCGCCCAGCAGGTGACCACCGCCCTCGCCCCGTACGCCCGCACGCTCGGGCTGCGCTGCGCCACCGTGGTCGGCGGACTCTCGCTGAGCCGGCAGGCCACGGCGCTGCGGGCCGGCGCGGAGGTGGTGATCGCCACACCGGGACGGCTGGCCGACCTGATCGACCGGGGAGACTGCCGGCTCGACGAGGTCACCGTCACGGTGCTCGACGAGGCCGACCAGATGGCCGACATGGGTTTCCTCCCCCAGGTGACCGACCTGCTGCGCCAGGTGGCGCCGGGCGGGCAGCGGATGCTCTTCTCGGCCACTCTGGACCGCGGCGTCGACCGGCTGGTCCGCCGCTTCCTCACCGACCCGGTCTCGCACTCCGTCGACCCGACGACCGCCACCGTCACCGCGATGACCCACCACGTCCTCCAGGTGGAGGCGGTGGACAAGACGACGGCGACGGCGCAGATCGCGGCCCGGGAGGGCCGGGTGATGCTCTTCGTCGGTACCAAGCACCGCGCCGACCGGCTGGCCAAACAGCTGATGACCAGGGGCGTACGGGCGGCCGCCCTGCACGGCGGCAAGTCGCAGCCGCAGCGGACCCGTACCCTGGAGCAGTTCAAGGCCGGTCAGGTGACCGCCCTGGTGGCGACCGACGTGGCGGCCCGGGGCATCCACGTGGACGGGCTCGACCTGGTGGTGAACGTCGACCCGCCGACCGACTCGAAGGACTACCTGCACCGGGGCGGCCGTACGGCCCGGGCGGGCGAGTCCGGCCGGGTGGTCACCCTGGCCCTGCCCGAGCAGCGTCGGGAGGTGGCCCGCCTGCTCAGCGACGCCGGCATCCGGCCCGAGACGCTGGCGGTCCGCCCCGGTGACCCGGCCCTGATGAAGCTGACCGGAGCGCGGGTCCCGTCCGGGGTTCCGGTGTCGGCGCCGGCCGGCCGGCCGACGATCGCCACGACCGCGACGACGGTTTCGGCCGCGGTGCCGAAGCCGCGGTCCGAGAACGGTGGAAGTCGGCGGGCATCCCGCTCGCGCCGGCTTCGCCGGGTCGCCTGACCGCTCGACCGCCCTCCCGGCGTCGCCCTGCCTGGCTCCCGTCCTTTCCGCGCTCCCGCTCCCGCGTTCGGTGACGGCGGGTGAGGGCGTGCTGACCCTCGAACGCCCGTCCCGAAGGGCGAGACGGTCGATGCTCCGATCGGTCAGCACAACTATGCCCGCGAATACACCTGATCGGGTCCGATGGGCGACTGCGGAGTAACCATCGACGGGCCATCCTGTCCTGGGGAACCAGCGGCCACGGGGGTGGGTCGCGATGGGGGAGGTTGCGATGACCGTGCGTGTCGGTCAGGGCTCGACGCGGGAGATCCTGGTGGTGCTCCTGCTCGCGGTCAGCGGTCTGCTCCTCGCCACCGTCGTCGTGTTCACCCCGTGGTACGGCCTGGCCGCCGGGGCGCCCGAGGTCGAGGTGGTCGAGATGCACTCGCCGGCCACCTCCGGCGACGGGATCGAGATGACGGTCGCCGGAGACGGCTGACCGCCTCCGTCGCCAGCCCTACCGGGCTGTCGAGCGCCGACGGCCCTACCCGGTCGTCGGGCGTCCACCGACCCTGCCGGTCGTCGGGTGCCGTGGCCTGGCGGTTGTCGGGCGTACGGCTGCCCGCCGGTTGTCGAGCGGTCGGCGGGTCGGCTCGCCGGGCGGTCGGTGGTGTTCACTAGGGAGATGCC
Organism: Plantactinospora sp. BB1; assembly: GCF_003030385.1. Lineage (NCBI taxonomy): Bacteria > Bacillati > Actinomycetota > Actinomycetes > Micromonosporales > Micromonosporaceae > Plantactinospora > Plantactinospora sp. BB1. Next base: position 2,416,085 of record NZ_CP028159.1, read on the forward strand.
GGACAACGTCCCGAGGGGGACCGACGGCGCCGAGGGCCGACCCGGCGCCGCCTGGGCCGCCGGTGCCGTAACCCGGATCGGCCTGCCCGCACCGCCGCCGGAACCGCCCGAACCGGCCCCCGGCCCGGCGGGTCCGGACCGTCGGCTGTGGTGGTTCGCCGGTACGGCCGGCGGCGTACTCGTGATCGGGCTGGTCGTCGTGCTGGGGCTGACCATGTCCGGCGGCGTCGACCCGCTCTGGAGCCGACCGGCGGCACCGACGGACGTACGGCCGCCGCTGGCCCGGAAGTGTCCGCTGCCCGGCTCGTCGGCGCCGGACGCACCCGGTGCGCCGTCGCCGGGCGTACCCGGGTCGCCGGGGCCGACCGCCCCGGGCCCGGACCCGGTCGTCCCGCCGGCCGCGCCGGGGCAGCCGCGCGGCGGGGAGCGGACCGTCGACCCGGAGGCCGGAATCTCCTACGCCACCTACGGCCCGCCGTGGCAGCCGTGGCGGACGGTGTGGAGTGCCGGGACGCTGGAGGTGCCGTACAAGGTCGGGCAGCACTTCGTCACCGAGCGGGAGTACGACGGGTTCAGCGACTACCACGCCTCGATCCTGTCGGCGGCGGTGCCGGCGGCGGAGAACGACGCCCTCACCTTCGACCTGGAGTGCGTCGGCCGGCAGGTGGCGGGCGACGTCCGGGCGGAGTACTACCCGCAGCCGAACCGGATGGAGTCGATCCGGGACGGGCGGACCTCGCTGGGCGGGCGGCCGGCCTGGGTCTCGGTGTTCCGGCTGCACTTCACCCGGCCACGGCTGCGGGCCACCGACGAGTTGGCCGCCGTCGCCTGCATCGACGTGGGTCGGTCGACCGTCGCGGTCCTCTACGTCTCGATACCCGGGACCCACCGGGAGTTCGACTGGGTGGTCGAGCACGCTCTCGCCTCGGTCCGCCCCGTCTGAGGCGAGCCCGGCACGCCGGAGGTGTGGTCAGGTACGCCGAGGCCGACCACCGGTGGTGGCGGGACGCGCTAGGGTCGGTGCGTGGCGGCGGGAAGATCGAGAATTCCAACGACGAAGCATTCGGTCGAGCGGTTCACCCTCGACAACGGCCTCCGGGTGGTGCTGGCCCCGGACCGCAGCGCTCCGGTGGTCGGCGTGGCGGTCGTCTACGACGTCGGCATCCGGTCGGAGCCGGAGGGCCGGACGGGTTTCGCGCACCTCTTCGAGCACCTGATGTTCCAGGGCTCGGAGAACCTGGAGAAGCTGGCGCACTTCCGGCACATCCAGGGTGCCGGCGGGACCTTCAACGGCTCCACCCACCTGGACTACACCGACTACTGGGAGACGTTGCCGAGCAACGCGCTGGAGCGGGCCCTCTTCCTGGAGGCGGACCGGATGCGCGGGCCGAGGCTGACCGAGGAGAACCTCCGCAACCAGGTCGACGTGGTGAAGGAGGAGATCCGGGTCAACGTGCTGAACCGGCCGTACGGCGGCTTCCCCTGGCTGCGGCTGCCGCCGGTCATGTTCGACACGTTCGCCAACGCGCACGACGGGTACGGCTCCTTCGACGACCTGGAGAGCGCCAGCATCGCCGACGCGACCGACTTCTTCGACCGGTACTACGCCTGTGGCAACGCCGTACTGGCCGTCGGCGGGGACCTGGACGTGGCGGAGGTGACGGCGCTGATCGAGCGGCACTTCGGCGACGTACCTGCCCGGCCGGCGCCGACCCGCCCCGACTTCGCCGAGCCGGACCTGACCGGGGAGCGGCGGGAGTCCTACACCGACCGGCTGGCGCCGCTGCCGGCGGTGGCGGCGGCCTGGCGGGTGCCGGACCCGATCGGCGACTTCGCCGGCTACCTGCCGTACGTGGTGCTGGCCGAGGTGCTCACCGACGGCGACGCGTCCCGGCTGGTGGAGCGGCTGGTACTGCGGGACCGCTCGGTGGTCAGCGTCGGCGGCTACCTCGGGCTGATGGGCGACCCGTACGACGTCCGGGACCCGACCGCACTGTTGATCGAGGCCCATCTGCCGGCCGACAGCGAGGTCGACAAGGTGCTGCGCACCATCGACGAGGAGATCGACCGGCTGGCCACCGACGGGCTGGCACCGGACGAGCTGGGCCGGACCCAGGCCCGGATGGCCACCCACCTGCTCCGGGAGACCGACGCGGCGCTCGGCCGGACGCTGAAGATGGCCGTGCTCGAACAGCAACGGGGTGATCCGGGGCTGCTCGGCGAACTGCCCCGGCTGGTCGGCGAGGTGACCGAGGAGCAGGTACGGGCGGCCGCCGCCACGCTGCGTCCGGAGCGTCGGGCCGCCATCGAGGTCGTACCCGGTGGAGGTGCCCGATGAGTGTCCGTACGCTGCCCGCGCTCGGGCCGACCCGCAAGCTCAAGCTGCCCCGCGAGGTGGAGCGCACCCTGCCCAACGGGCTGACCGTGATCGCCCTGCGCCGGCCGGCCGTACCGCTGGTCGAGGTGCGGCTCTGGCTGCCGTTCGGCCGGGCGCACCTGGCCCGGGGCCTGATGATGTCGCAGACCCTGCTCTCCGGCACCGCCACGATGTCCTCCGTGGAGATCGCCGCCGAGTTGCAGAAGGTGGGCGGCGGGCTCTCCACCGCGCTCGACTCCGACCGGTTGCTGGTCTCGGGCACCGGCCTGGTCACCGGCCTGGACCGGCTGTTGGAGCTGCTCGCCGAGGTGCTGACCGGCGCCACCTACCCGGGCGACGAGGTCGCCACCGAGCGGGCCCGGATGGTCAACGGGATCCGGATGGCGCAGAGCCTGCCGGCGTACCTGGTCCGGAGGGCGCTGCTGAAGCGGATCTACGGCAAGCACCCGTACTCGGTGCAGACTCCGGAACCGGAGCAGATCGAGGCGGTCCGGCCGGCGGCGCTGCGCAGCCTGCACGCCGCCCGGGTACGCCCGACCGGGGCGATCCTGCTTCTGGTCGGCGACGTACAGCCGGCAAAGGTGCTGGACGCGGCGGAGCGGGCCCTCGGCGGCTGGACCGGGGACGGCGCGCCGGGTGAGCTGCCGCCGATCCCGGCGCTGGAGCCGGGGCCGCTGCTGCTGGTGGACCGGCCCGGTTCGGTGCAGTCGTCGGTCCGGCTGGCGCTGCCGGCGGTGCCGCGCACCCATCCCGACCATGCCGCGCTGCAACTGGCCAACCTGGTCTTCGGCGGCTACTTCTCGTCCCGCTGGGTGGAGAACATCCGGGAGGACAAGGGCTACACGTACGGGCCGCACTCGTCGATCGAGCACGCCGTCGCCGGTTCCACGCTGATGGTCTCCGCCGAGGTGGCGACCGAGGTGACCGGGCCGGCACTGCTGGAGACGGTCTACGAGCTGGGCCGGTTGGCCTCGCTGCCGCCGAAGGAGGACGAGCTGGAGCAGGCCCGGCAGTACGCCCTCGGTACCCTCCAGCTCGGCATCTCGACCCAGGCCGGGCTGGCGGCGGTGGCCAGCTCGTACGCCGGTTCCGGACTGCGCCTGGAGTTCCTGGCCGAGCACGCGGCCCGGTTGGCGAAGGTGACCCGGGACGACGTGGCGACGGCGGCGGCGAAATATCTGGCTCCGGCCCGGGCGGCCACGGTGGTGCTCGGCGACGCCGGCCAGGTGGAGGGTCCGCTGGGTGTGCTGGGACCGGTCCGGACCGAGGCCGCGGGATCGTGACCTCCGGTCCACCGCCGACGGACCTGCCGGCGGGTCATCCGCCGCTGGCCCGGTCCACGCTCGACCGGGCCGCGCACCGGCGTACCGACCCGGGCTGGTTGGCCGAGGCGTGGCAGCGGGCCCGGGTGTTGGTGGTGGACGTGGCGAACGGCGGCCGGAGCCTGGTCGGTTCGGCCGGTGGCAGGCCGGAGCTGGTTCTGCTCGGTCCGGACGCGGCCGCGGAGAGCGCGCCGGCCGCCCGGCTCTTCCTCGGCGTCGAGCCGGACGGGGTACCGGTCTTCGCGGTCGACGCGCCGCTGCCGGAGCTGGCCGGCACCCGGCCGGCGAACCTGCGCGAGGTCGGGCACCTGCTCAGCGACCGGGACGCCGGCCTCTTCACCACGGCGGTGGCGCTGGCCAACTGGCACGCCCGGCACCTGTACTCGTCACTGACGGGTCTGTCCACCGTGGTCGGGGACGCCGGCTGGTCCCGGCGGGACGAGGCGGGCAACCAGCTCTGGCCGCGTACCGATCCGGCGATGATCGTGCTGGTGCACGACGGGGTCTCCGGTCCCGGCGGGCGGTGCCTGCTCGGCAACAACGCGGCCTGGCGCTCGGAGCGGGGGCTGCGCCGGTATTCCTGCCTGGCCGGCTACGTCGAGCCGGGGGAGTCGGCCGAGGACGCGGTGGTCCGGGAGGTCACCGAGGAGGTCGGCCTCGTCCCGCATCACATCGGGTACGTCGCCAGCCAGTCCTGGCCGTTTCCGGCCTCGCTGATGCTGGGTTTCTTCGCTCTCGCCGACCCGGACCGGCCGATCCGGCTGGACCCGGCGGAGATCGCGCACGCGGGTTGGTTCAGCCGGCGGGAGATCGCCACGGTGCTGGCCGGGGAGGCGGTCGAGGTCGGTGACGGGCTGCGGTTGGCGCTGCCACCGCCGTCGTCGATCGCGTTGTTCCTGATCCGGAGCTGGCTGGAGGATGCCCGGTAGCCCGGGAGCGTTCCGCACAAATCTTGGCCCGCGAGCGTCGTTGCCGCGACGATCACGGGCCAAGATCATAGGCCGTCGTTGCCGGGTCAGGCATGGTGCGTGGCGGGGGACGCCACCCCGGTCGACGACGGTCGTCTAGCCGAACCTCGACTGTGGGCCGAGGTTCCTGGGTTGCGGGTCGACTGTCGGCGGGCCGAACTCGACCGGGCCCGGTCCGGGTGCGTCCACGGGCAGGACCCGGTCGGCGGTCCGGTCCCGGAACGGCTGGTTGCGGTGCCGCCGGTCGGGCTCGCCCACCGGGACCACCTTGACCCGTTGGCGCCCGGACCGCACCGCGCCCACACTGGACAGTGCCCGGGCGAGCAGCAGGGCGGCGTCCCGGTCCTCGGCGCGGACGATCTGACGGCGCTGTTCCGGAGAGGTCTGTTCGTCGCGGAGGCGCTCCCCCTGCGCCCAGGCAGCGGCCAACTCGTCATCAGCGGCGGCACGGATATCCGTGCGAACGATTAGAAACCGCATGGGTGTCTCCGAAGGCCGGTGACGGACGATGATCCTGCGATTACCTACCGAAGTCATTACGTGGAACTTCCACGTCCCCTCGGGTTATGTTCACCCATTCCTGGCCGGTGGGCAAGTGAAACGCGCCGATTGGAGTAGTTGCTCGTCCGATCAGGTGACACAGGGTCAACATCCCTTGGGCGGCCGGGAGGTCAGGGCGCCGCCGGTCGACACGCAGGGTCAGCTCCCGCCGCGACGTACGACGAAGCCGCCGGCTCCCACGTCGGGAGCCGGCGGCTCGGAACCCGGATCCGTACGGCACCGGCGGAAGGCGCCGGGATCGGCCGTGACACCGAACCCGGAGTCGCCGTCGAACACGGCGGCGCCCCGGGGTCGGATCGGGGGCGAACTACTGCTCGGTCAGCCGTCCGGAGCGGCGACTGCGCTGGGTGGGCGGCATTCCCGGGTCACGGCTGGCCGGCTTCCGGGGAGCCGACGAGCGCTGTGCCGCCGTCTCGGCGAACCAGGTGATCGTCTCCTCCGGACTCAGCGCCGCGTCCTGGAGCCACTCGAAGACCATCGAGTAGGTGGCGATCTCCTTGGGATCGGTCACCATCAGGTTGGTGGCCAGCCCCTCGATCGCGAGCGTCTCCGGGTCCTGCGGCTCGGCGAAGCGGTAGAGCGAGAACCCGGTGTGCGGCAGGTACCAGTCCGCGATGGTCTGCTCGGTGGGGAGGACCTGGAGCGTCACGTTGGGCAGTCCGGCGAGCTTGCGCAGCTGGATCAGCTGGGCGCGCAGCACCTCGCGCGGCCCGGCCCGGCCGCCGAGCGCCGCCTCCTCGATCACCGCGTGGTAGCGGGGCGGCTCGACCTCGCGGGTGAGCAGCGACTGCCGGGCCATCCGGGCCGCCACCTCGGTCTCGGCATCCTCGGTGTCGTCGCTGTCGGGGTCGTCCACGAGCTGCCGGGAGGAGAGGATGCGCAGGTTGACGTAGCCCTTGCTCTGCAACAGGCCGGGCACGATCACCGGGCTGTACTCGCGGATCTCCGCACAGCCCGCCTCCAGCTCGGCGTAACCGCGCTGCCGGGGCGTCATCGTCGCGTACGAGCGCAGCCAGCCCCGGATGTCGCCGGCCTCGTTGGTGATCGCGGTCAGTTCGTCGCGCAGCGCCCCGGTGACCTTGTAGAGGTCCAGCAGGTCGAGGACGTCGCGCAGGTCGGGCCGGCTGCGGCCGTTCTCCAGCCGGGACAGTTTGGAGGCCGACGCCCAGCCCACCGCCTCGATGACCTGGTCGCCGGTGAGCTTGGCGGACTCCCGCAGCTTGCGCAGTTCCGTGCCGAGCCTGCGCCGCCGCAGGATCGGGCTGGGTTGAGCAGGAGGCACTGGATCCTCGCTCTCGTTTCCGTCGAGCCCGTCGCCGGGCAGGTGCGGACCGTCCAGGTCGCGCTCCCGGCGGTCCAGTATGCCGCTCGTACTTCACGGCGTGCCGTCGAATGGTAACGGCGTGTCTAAATGGAGGGGGCTTTCCGGGACGCTTCCACCCCCCTGCCGTCGGATAGCCGATCGAGTTCCGAGCGCTACCAGCCGCCCCGCCACCATCGACTGCGACGAATTCTCACAACCACGACCCCCCGCCGTACGCCAGCAGAGAACGCGCCCCAACCAGTACGGCGAACAGCCGCCGCGGGCGACCCGGCGCCGGCGACCCCACCCGTCGGCGGTGAGCACGTCGAACCCGGGTGTCCGCGGTCCCCGAGCGGCTCGCCGCCACCTCGAAAGGGACCCCTCGCATGCGAACCATCCTGCGTCGCCCCGACTTCCGGCTGCTCTTCGCCGGACTGGTGTTCAGCATGACGGCAGAGTCGATCATGCTGTTGGCGCTCGCCGTCTGGGTGAAGGACCTGACCGGCTCGGACGGCATGGCGGGCGCCACCATCTTCGCCATGGTCGCGCCGATGGGGCTGGCCCCGATCGTGGGCTGGGCGGTCGACCGGTTCCGCCGCCGCCCCTTCTTCCTCGCCGCCAACCTGGTCACGGCGGTGATGCTCACCCCGCTGTTCCTGGTCCGGGACCGTACCGACGTCTGGATCATCTACGTCGTCGGTGCCCTGTACGGGCTCTCCTACGTCGCCCTCGGCGCGACCCTGAACGGGCTGATCAAACAGATCGTCCCCGAGGAGCTGATGGCCCAGGCGAACGGCGCGTTGCAGACCGTCAAGCAGGGCCTCCGGCTGGTCGGACCACTGGCCGGGGCGGCCCTCTACACCGGGGCGGGCGGCTGGACGCTGCCGACGGTCGGCATGATCGGGTTCGTCGCCGCCGCCTGTGCGGTCTCCGCGCTGCGGATCGCCGAGCGGACGCCCGGCCCGGCCCAGCTCCGCTGGGTGACCGAGGTCGGGGCGGGGCTGCGGCACATGGTCGGCGAGCCGGCGCTGCGCCGGGCGGTCGTCGGCGCCGCGCTGGCCGTCCTGGTGATGGGGTTCAGCGAGTCGCTGATCTTCGCGTACGTGGACCGGGGGCTGGGCCGGGAGCCGGGCTTCGTGGGAGTGCTGGTCACGGTGCAGGGCATCGGCGGGGTGCTCGGCGGGCTCTCCTCGCCGGCCGTGGTACGCCGGTTCGGCGAGCTGGCCGCGCTGGCCGTCGGGGTGGCGCTCTTCGCGCCCGGTGCGCTGCTGCTGGCGTACCCGACCATCTGGCTGGCCTTCGTCGCCCTGGTGCTGCTCGGCTTCGGCCTGCCGATCGCCTTCGTCGGGCTGAACACGCTGATCCAGCGCCGCACCCCGGGCCCGCTGCTCGGCCGGGTCGCCGCCGCCTCCGAGGCGCTGATCAGCGGCCCGCAGGCGATCTCGATCGGCACCGGCGCGCTGCTGGTCGGCTTCGTCGACTACCGACTGCTCTTCGTGGTGATCGCGGTGGTGATGACGATGGCGGCCGGGTACCTCTGGGCCGGGCGGGCCCTCTCCGCACCACCCGCCCCGGGTACGGCGACCCGCTCCGACGTCGCGCCGAACGTACCGGCGCCGGACGTGATCCTGCCCGACGTACCGCCGGTCGCCGGCTCGGCGGAGGCGTCGCCCTCGGCGGAGGCGTCGCCGACCTCGGGATCCCGGCCCCGCTGAGCGCCCCGTCGAACGGACCGTGCGGCGGTGGGCCCGCGCCGGGCCCACCGCCGACCCGGTCAGCTTCCGGCGAGCGCGGCCAGGTGCTTCTTGACGTCGACGATCGACGGGTTGGTCAGGGCCGAGCCGTCGTCGAACCGCACCGTCGGCACCGTCTGGTTGCCGCCGTTGACGCTCATCACGTACTCCGCGGCGGCCAGATCCTGCTCGATGTCCACCACCGTGTAGCCGATGCCCTCCCGGTCAAGCTGTGACCTGAGCCGGTGGCAGTAGCCGCACCAGGACGTGGAATACATCGTCAACATCGTCGAGACCTCCGCGGTGCTCAGTCGTTTCCCGGCCTGGCCAGACCGGTTCGGCCCGGTCGGGCGTCGGATCGGACGGGTTGCCGATCGCACAGGCTAAAGGTGCAACGTCGGGAGGGGCTGCCATGATTCCTACCTGTGGTGGCTGACTCGCGCGTGGAACGGATCCTGGCCGGACTCGACCCGGAGCAGCGCACCGCCGTGACCGCTCCGGCCGGGCCGGTCTGCATCCTGGCCGGCGCCGGCACCGGGAAGACCCGGGCGATCACGCACCGGATCGCGTACCGGGTGACGGCCGGCGAGGTCGCCGCCCGGCACGTGCTCGCGGTCACCTTCACCGCCCGGGCCGCCGCCGAGCTGCGGGCCCGGCTCGGCGCGCTCGGCGTACCGGGGGTGCAGGCCCGGACCTTCCACGGTGCCGCGCTGCGCCAGGTCCGCTACTTCGCCTCCCGACTGCTCGCCGGCCGGGAGATGCCCGAGCTGCTGGACAGCAAGGTCCGGCTGGTCACCCTGGCCGCCGCCCGGGCCGGGCTGCGCACCGACCGGGCCGCCGCGCGGGACCTGGCCGGCGAGATCGAGTGGGCCAAGTCGTCCCTGATCGAGCCGGGGGAGTACGTCGTCGCGGCGGCCAAGGCGCTGCGCGAGACGCCGCACGACCCGGCCAGGGTGGCCGAGGTCTACGCCGGCTACGAGAAGGTCAAGCGGGCCAACGGCGTGATCGACTTCGAGGACATGCTCCGGGCCGCGGTGTGGGGGATCGAGGAGCACCCGGACGTCGCCGAGCAGATCCGGGCACAGTACCGACACTTCGTGGTCGACGAGTACCAGGACGTGAACCCGCTCCAGCAGCGGCTGCTCGACGCCTGGCTGGGCGGCCGGGACGACCTGACCGTGGTCGGCGACGCCAGCCAGACGATCTATTCGTTCACCGGTGCCACCTCGGCGTACCTGATCGACTTTCCCCGCCAGCACCGGGACGCGGTGGTGGTCCGGCTGGTCCGGGACTACCGCTCGACGCCGCAGGTGGTCGGGCTCGCCAACGCGGTGATCCGGCAGGCTCGGGGTGCCGAGGCACGGCTGCGGCTGGAACTTCACGGGCAGCGGCCGCCGGGCCCCGAGCCTGATCTGCGGATCTTCCCGGACGAGCCGGCCGAGGCCGCCGCCGTGGCGGTGCGCTGTCGCGACCTGATCGCCGCCGGCACGCCGGCCCGGGAGATCGCCGTGCTGTTCCGGACCAACGCGCAGTCCGAGGCGTACGAGAAGGCGCTCGCCGAGGCGGAGGTGCCGTACCAGGTCCAGGGCGCCGAGCGCTTCTTCGAGCGGCCCGAGGTCCGGCAGGCGCTGGTCGCGCTCCGCTCCGCGACCCGCTCGACGCCGGGGGAGACGCCGCTGGTCCCGGCCGTGGTGGAGGCACTGTCGGCGGTCGGTTGGGCGCCCGACCGGCCCCCGCCCGGTGGCACCGCCCGGGAGAGCTGGGAGGCGCTGGCCGCCCTGGTCCAGCTCGCCGAGGAGTACGCGGCGACCCCGGTGGTACTGCCGCTCGGCGAGGCTGCCTCGGTCGAGCGGCCGGTGTCGCTGGCGGACTTCTGTGCCGAGCTGGGCCGGCGGGCCGCCACACAGCACGTGCCGACGGTCGAGGGCGTGACGCTGGCGTCCCTGCACTCGGCGAAGGGGCTGGAGTGGGACGCGGTGTTCCTGGTCGGGCTCTCCGACGGCACGCTGCCGACCAGCTACGCGAAGACGGCCGAACAGCTGGAGGAGGAGCGCCGGCTGCTCTACGTCGGGGTGACCCGGGCCCGCCACTGGCTCTGGCTGTCGTACGCCTCGGCGCGCTCGCCCGGTGGTCGGGCCAGGCGGCCGTGCCGGTTCCTGCCGCAGTTCGAGCGTTCCGGCGGTGGTGGTCGCACCGTCGAGGCGTCCGGCGGGAGTCGGAAACCCGACCGTCGGCGTACCCAGGTCGTCTCCTGCCGGGTCTGCGGGGCGACCCTGCTGGCCGGCGCGGACCGGAAACTCGGCCGCTGCGCCACCTGCCCGTCCGACCTGGACGAGGAGTTGCTCGACCGGCTGCGCGACTGGCGGGCCCGGGTCGCCGGGGCGCAGAAGGTTCCCGCGTACGTCGTCTTCACCGACGCCACCCTGCTCGCGCTCGCCGAACGCCGTCCCGGCCGGCCGGCGGAGCTGCTGGCCATCGCCGGGATCGGCCCGCGCAAGGTCGCCCTCTACGGCGACGCGGTGCTCGCCCTGATCAGCGGTGTCGGCGTGCAGGACGTGCTCTTGACGGAGGAGCCGACCGAGCCGGCGCCGGGCTGAGCCGAGGGGCGGTCGACGGGTGTCGGAAGAAAGTTCCGAACTCTCGCCGTAATTCGTTTGCCCTCGCGCCGGGAGGAGGAATAGCCTCATGGCACACCTCGCGAGCGGCGGCTTTCAGGCTGTTCAAGAGGGGGACGAGTCCGATGTTGGCGACGAGTGAGAGTCAGGAGGTGGCCCCAATGGGGACGACCTATGTCACCCAGCGACCGTGGGCGCTGCCTGCTGCCCCCGCTCAGGTGTCAGAGGTCGGCTGCATGCTGATCACTGAACTCCTCCAGCGCTCGCAGGCGCACCAGGTCCTGACCCAGGCCGAGCTGGTTCAGGCACCCGCGTCCGCTGAGCACCAGGGGACCAATGGATTCACGGGCAATGGCATCCGTGTCGGCGTCAAGCGGATGGATGTCAGCGGGGTTCCACCTCGAGGGAGACCGGTCTAACACAGACCAGCCGGCTCACCTCGAGGCCGCGGACCCCGTACACCGGGATCCGCGGCCTTAGTCATTTCCGCACTGCCGAAGTAAGTCGGAACAGCGATCTACGAGATCGAAACGAGAGAGAGGTGACCGGGCGATGAGTCTGGCGTTGGCCCCCCTCGACGCGAACGTCGAGCTGGAGGCGAACCTGCCCTGCCGGAAGTTCGACCCCGACCTGTGGTTCGCCGACTCGCCTGCCGAGCTGGAGCTGGCCAAGTCGCTCTGCGGGGACTGCCCGCTGCGCGTCGAGTGCCTCGCCGGTGCGGTGGAGCGGGAGGAGCCGTGGGGCGTCTGGGGCGGCGAGATCTTCGAGCGTGGCGCGGTCGTTCCGCGCAAGCGGCCCCGTGGTCGCCCGCGCAAGGAGGACGTCGCCCGGGACGCGGCGCTGCGGGTCGAGGCCCAGGCGCGGCTGGCGGCCAGTGGCCTTGCCGAGTCGCGCAGCGCGGTCCGGTTGGCGGCCTGACATGAACCCGATCCGTACGAACGCCGGTCTGGTATCGGCGCCGAACACCGCGATGGCCGCGGTGTCGAAAACCATCACTGCCATGCCCATCCGAGACGGAGCCACCAAGATGCATCTCATCCACGAAGCGTTGTCACGGGCTCGAATGCGCCTGCCTCAGGCCGGTCGCAGCACCACGAGCACTGAGGCAACCCGATCCGCCCGCACGATCGCGCTGGAGGCCCGTCGCCGGGCCGCCCGCGAGCTGGGCAGCTTCTGAACCGTCGGCCCACGCCGTCGGTACGTGTCCGAACCTGACACCTAACAGCCGGGCCGGTCGCGGCGGGAGGAATCCCGTCGTGGCCGGCCCGGCGCCGTGACGTACCCGGGTCGGTTCAGGCCACCGGGGCGAATCCGGGCAGCCAGCGCTCCACGATGCCCCGGTACGGCGCCTTCGCCTCCAACTGGCAGAGCACCCCGATCGAGCCGAGGGTCACCCGGTGGATCAGCAGGTACGACGGCGGCAGGTTGAGCTGCCGCGAGAGCTGGTACGCCGGGGAGCGCGGGTTGGCCAGCCGGGCCGCCTCGACCCGCAGCCACGCCCGGGTGAACCGGAACTCCTCGACCGAGAGCGGTTGCAGGATCGGCATCAGGAAGTCGAGTACCGCCTGGGCGTCGATCGGGGTGTCGGGGCGGATGAACCCCTCCTCGCGCAGGCCGGCCACCACCGCCTCGGCGTCGCCGGCCAGGGCGAGCCGGACCAGCCGACCGATCGGTTCCGGGTGCCCGCCGGGGAGCCGGGCCACCGCACCGAAGTCGATCACGCCGAGTCGCCCGTCCGGCAGCAGCCGGAAGTTGCCGGGGTGCGGGTCGGCGTGCAGCAGTCCGGCGCGCATCGGGGCGGAGAAGTGCAGGGTGGCCATCAGCCGGCCGGCCTGGTCCCGCTCGCTCTCGGAGCCCGAGTCGATGATCGCCGACATCGGGGTGCCCTCGACCCAGTCGGTGACCAGTACCCGGGGCGAGGCGGCGACCACACCCGGTACGAAGATCTCCGGATCGTCGGCGTACGCGGCGGCGAAGACCCGCTGCGACTCCGCCTCGAGTTCGTAGTCCAGCTCCTCGCTGATCCGTTCCCGCAACTCGTTGAGCAGCGGCTTGATGTCCAGGCCCGGCTGGATCGCCCGGAACATGCCACCGAGCCGGGAGAGTTGCTTCAGGTCGGAGAGGAGCGCCGGTCCGGCACCCGGGTACTGCACCTTGACCGCGACCGGCCGACCCGCCGGGGTCGGGGTACCCGTCTTGGCCGCCGCCTTCGCACCGCGTCGCCGGACGGCCGGGGTGCTGCCGCTCTCGACCTTCCAGATCGCCCGGTGCACCTGACCGATGCTGGCCGCGGCGGCCGGCTTGTCGTCGAACTCGACGAACAGCGACCGCCAGTCCGGCCCGAGCTGCTCGGCGAGCACCTTGTGCACGCTGGCCGCCGGCAGCGGCGGAGCCGACTCCTGGAGCTTGGTCAGCGCCTGCCGGTACGGTGCCGCGACCTCCTCGGGCAGCGCCGCCTCGAAGACCGACAGTGCCTGCCCGAACTTCATCGCCCCGCCCTTGAGCTGGCCCAGCACGCTGAAGAGCTGCTCGGCGGTGCGCTGCTGGATCTCGTTCGAGATCACCTCGGAGGCGAGGCCGGTGACCCGCTTGCCGACGCCGAGAACGGTCCGGCCAGCGAAGCCGAGTGGCAGTGCGGCGAGCTTGGCGGTCCGGGAGACGGCGCGGCGCGGGATGTCGGTCACCAGATCATTGTTACCGACTCGACGAGATCCGGTCCGCCGTCGGCGGGTGGCTCAGGCCACGTCCTCGCCGCCGTCGACCGGCCGGGACCTGATCCGGGCGCCGGAATCCGACCTCGCGTCCCGCGCCGTGCCCTACTGGGCGGCCCCGTCGCGCGGGTCCGCTCCGTGGGAGACGGTCCACTTCTGTCCCGCTCGGGCGGTTCGGCCGGTTCCGGCGCCGGCCCCGGACCGGGGCCGACGTGGAGGGTGCCGGGCACGTCCGCCGCACGCTCTCAGCCGGGACCCGGGCACCCGGCCGGCCCTTCCGGTGGGTGCGGCGCTTCGGGTGGGCGAGGCGCTTCGGGTGGGTGCGGGGCTTCCGGTGGGTGCGGCGCCGGGCGGGACGGCGTACCGCGCCGCCGTCGGGTGCAGCCACATGCCGGATGCGGCGGCCAGGTGCGGCGGCGCAGTCGTCCGGTACCGGTCACCTCGACCGCCCCGCCCACCGTCTCCGGGGTACCGCCGTCGAGGAAGGTGAGGACCTCGCCGACCGCGTACCCGACCGCCGTGACCAGGGTCGCGGTCAGGCAGGGTTCCTGGCCGTCACCGGCGGCCAGTTGGGCGGCGAGGCCGGGCCAGCCCGGATCGCGGTCCCGGCGGTGCAGGTCGACGCAGTTCAGGCAGGGCGACCCGGCGGCCCGGACCAGTGGGCCGACCACCGGGACGCCGTCGCGCATGGTCAGCAGCAGGTGTGCCTGCCGGTGCTGGGCGTAGCCGGCGGCGAGGAGTCCGGCGGGGCGGTCGGCCCCGACCTGGACCACCAGGTCGGCGGTACCGCGTCGGACGGCTCGGGTGATGGTGCCGGGCACGGACCGGGCGATCGCGTCCACGACGGCGGCGGCGCTGGGCCGGCGTACGTCGGTGGCCAGCAGTCCGGTCCCGACGGTGTCCGCCGGCCGGACCCGGCCGCGCAGGTCCGGGTGCACCTGACCGACGCCGGCCTGGGCCAGGGTCACCGCCACCGGGGCGGCGAGCCGGCCCTGACCGGTCACCACGACCCGGGCCGCCGCCCGGCGCCGGAGGAGTTGGGCCGGGGTGCCCGGCGAGTCCCGGCCGTGCAGGGCGAGCGCCGCCGCCTCTGCGGAGAGCCGCTGCCGGGCCGGCTCGGGCAGGTCGGTGGGGAGCAGGGTCTGCGCGGCGACCACCAGGCCGGCGGCGCGCAGGGTGTCGATCAGGGTACGGGCGTCGTCGCGGGACACGTTGATCGTTTCCGCGTGGTCGAGGACGGCCCGCTCGCTGCGGCTGCCGTCGAGCAGGTCGAGCAGCCGGGCGGCGGACGGGTCGGCGACCTCGATCAGGACGGCGCGCCGGGGGTCCAGGCCGAGTTGCAGGGTGTGTCGGTCACGCCAGAGTCGGGCGAGTCCGGGCAGCAGGGTCGGGCGGGGCAGCACGCTTCGGGTCATGGAGCGACACGCTGTCACCGCGCGGGTGCGGGCGGGCAGCGGTTGTCCACAGCGGTTGGGGGCTGTGCACTGCTCTATCCACAGGATCTGGGGTGTTATCCACAACCGATCGGTAACTTTTGTCGTCGCGCGGACATCACGCCGGGTGTCCGTAGCGCGACAGTGAAAGCGGGAAGGGGTGGCGCTCGGCCACCCCTTCCCGCAGTTCCGCGTGGTTCTCGATGATCAGACCTTGGCCTTGCCGAGGATCCGGTTGACGGTCGTGCCGCAGACCGGGCACTTGCCCTTGGCCATGTTCATGCCCGTCTTGGAAACCTCGACGTTGCCCTCGAAGTCACGCTTTTCCTTGCACTTCACGCAGTACCCGTTGTAGGTCTGGGCCTTCTCGGCCACGGTGCCCTCCTCGTCTCATCCGCCGGCTCTCGCGAGCCTGACGTGCGCCCGGCGGCGGGCGGCCACGTAGGCGCCAGCGCTGGGGTTTCTCCGCGGTCACCGATGTGACCGCCGGTCCGCGGACCCTACCCAGGTCTGGGCAGTTCCATGTCAGCAATCTGTCGACACTGTGAGGAAGCCGACGACCAGAGTGTGCATGCCGGAATAGGTCGGATAAGTCAGTTTCGCAGGGACACGCCGGATGAACCACGTCAGATCGCTGATCAGGGGGGCCTGGCGAGGTCGGCGGATGATCGTTTACCGTTGCCTCCGACGCTCGCCCCGTACGCCGCCGCGAGGGGCGAGCGGGGCCGATCATGGACGTGCGGGCGATCACCGCAATGAATTTTTTCCGGACGGCTCGCCGCTAACCGGTATTTTTCCGGCGGCTATCTATGGGTTGACTCTTGCGGTGACCTGGTCAGTAAGCATTAGTTTTCCATCGTGAACGAAACCCGGGGCTGCGCGGGCCGCTAATGGCGGGGTTGCGGAAGCCGGTCGTCGAGGTACGGCGCAGTCAGCGTCGGCGCCGGACGGTGTCCGCCTACCGGGACGGCGAGCGCGTCGTCGTCCTCATCCCCGACCAGTTCTCCCGCGCCGAGGAGACCGAGTGGGTGGATCGGATGCTCGCCCGGCTCGCCGCCCGGGAGGAGCGGCTCGGGCGCTCCGACGAGGAGCTGCTGCTCCGGTCCCGCCGGTTGATCGACCGCTATCTGAGTGAGCACGGCAGGGCGGCGGTGCCGGCCAGCGTACGGTGGGTGACGAACCAGAACGGGCGGTGGGGCTCCTGCACCCCGGCCGACCGGACCATCCGGATCTCGCACCGGATCCAGGAGATGCCGGAGTGGGTGATCGACTACGTGCTGCTGCACGAGTTGGCCCACCTCGTCGTGCCCAGTCA
Organism: Plantactinospora sp. BB1; assembly: GCF_003030385.1. NCBI lineage: Bacteria > Bacillati > Actinomycetota > Actinomycetes > Micromonosporales > Micromonosporaceae > Plantactinospora > Plantactinospora sp. BB1. The sequence continues at coordinate 2,432,423 of NZ_CP028159.1, forward strand.
CAACGCACGGTTCTGGGAACTGGTCGGGCGCTATCCGAAGACGGAACGGGCCCGGGGCTATCTGGAGGGCGTCGCCGCGACCACCGGGATCGTCCTGCCGGACTGAGCCCGTACCGGTGCGCCCGGTCGGCCCGGACGGGCGGTGCGGCCGGGCCGGGTGGCCGGCCCGGAAGCTCGGTAAGGTCGGCGGGTGACCCGCCGTGTGATCGTGGTGATGCTCGGACCCGTCGCCTGGGCGCCGCCCGGGACCGACCCGGCCCGCTGGCGCTCGGCACTCGCCGAAGACGCCGTCGACCTGGTCGCCACGCTGGCCCAGGTGGAGCCGGCGATCGCCGTCACCGCCGCCGACCGCGCGCTGGCCGACGCGGTCGCCTGGCCCGGCATGCCGGTCTACGACCTGCCGACCCACCAGGTCGGTGCCGCGCTCGACGCCGCGACCCGGGACGGCTACGACCAGGCCGCCGTGCTCGTCGCCGACGCACCCGACGTGCCCGGCCTGATCCTCGGCAAGCTGCTCCGCCCGCTGACCAGCCGCCCCGTCGCGGTCGCCCCCGCGACGAACCCCGGCGCCGGACTGCTCGGGCTGGCGACCCGGCTACCCGCACCGGACTGGCTGCCGGACCTCGACCTCGACACCGCCGGGGCGGAGCTGGTGCGCGGTGCCGCACCGCGACCGGCCGAGGTCGCGGTGACGCCGGGCTGGCGGCGGCTCCGCGGCCCCGCCGACCTCGCGACGCTCGATCCGGCGGTCGAGGGCTGGGACACCACCCGGGTACTGCTCGGCGGCTGACGCCGGGACGCCCGCCGCCCGCCACCCGGGCCCCGACGGACCGTCACCCGCACCGATCACGCCTGCCCGGAGCTCCGGACAGCACCGTCCATGCCTGCCCGGGGCTCCGGGACACGCCGCTGTCGAGCCCCGGGGTGCCGGGTCACTCCGGGTCGCGTCGCTCCGAGCCCGGCTCGCCGGAGTCGTCCTCGGCCGCGGGCTTGCCGAAGTCGAAGTCCTCCAGGTCGCCGAGGTCGAGTTGGGACCGGGCGAAGGCGTCCGGGTCGGCGAAGTCCTCCTCGGCCGGGAGCAGGTCCGGGTGTCCCCAGAGCGCGTCCCGACCGGCGATGCCCCGGTGCTCGGTGAGCGCCGCCCAGAGCGCGGCGGCCTCGCGCAGCCGCCGGGGGCGCAGCTCCAGCCCGACCAGCGCCGCGAAGGTCTGCTCGGCCGGACCACCGGCGGCCCGGCGCCGCCGGAACGCCTCGGAGAGCCGGTTCACGTTCGGCAGCCGTTCGGCGGCGGCGGTGTCGACGACGTGGCACACCCAGCCCTCGACCAGGGCCAGCGCGGTCTCCAGCCGGGCCAGCGAGGCCTTCTGCGCCGGGGTGTCCTCCGGGGTGAAGATGCCCTCGACCGAGAGCGCCTGCACCGACTCCGGATTCATCGGGTCGAGTCGGCCCATCGCCTCCTCGATCGCCTCCCGGTTCACGGTGATGCCGGTGGCGTACATCTCGACGGTGGTCAGGACGTGCCCGCGCAGCCACGGTACGTGCTGGAAGAGTCGCTGGTGCGCGGCCTCGCGCAGGGCGACGTAGAGGCGTACCTCGTCCTCGGGGAGTTCGAGGCCCTCGCCGTACGCCCGGATGTTCGCCGGCAGCAGCGCGGCCGTGCCGGCCGGGCCGAGCGGCAGGCCGATGTCGCCGGCCGAGAGCACCTCGGCGGCGAGCGAGCCGAGGGCCTGGCCGAGCTGGCCGCCGAAGAGCGCCCCGCCCAGCGTGGTCAGCATGGACTGCATCGGGCCGAGCTGCGCCCGGGCCTCCGGCGGCACCAGGTCGCCCATCGCGGCGACCATCCGCCCGGCCACCGGGTCGCAGAGCTTCTTCCAGACGTCCAGCGTCTTGTAGATCCACTCGTTCCGGTTCCACGCCACGGAGGTGCGGATGCCGGAGGGGTGTGCCGAGGTCGGGTCGAGCCAGAGGTCGGCCAGCCGGAGCGCCTCCTCGACGGCGTTGCGCTCGTACGGCGTGACGGCCGGGTCGCCGGCCGAGGAGAGCTGGCTGGCCGCGACCTGGCGGGCCAGGTCCCAGTTGACCGGGCCGCTGCCCGGCGCGGCGAGCAGCTGTTGCAGCTGCGCCATGAACTGCTGCATCTGCTGCGGGTCGTTGGGGTCGGGCGGCTGGCCACCCGGCAGGGCGAAGCCGAACGGAATATCAGGCACCCGTCCACGGTACGCGCGCCGGGGGGTGCGCCGCCTGCCCAGGTGTCACGCCGAGGGCGAACCTCGGGTTCGCGGGCCGGCCCGGAGGTGTCGGCTGGGTAGGCTTGGCGGCCATGAGACGTCGCGGTGTCACTGTTCTGCTCGGCGCGGTGCTCACCGCCCTGCTCAGCATCGGCGTACTCGCCGCCCCGATCCCGTACGTCGTGCTCGGCCCGGGGCCGACGGTGGACACGCTGGGCCGGCAGGACGACAAAGAGGTGATCCAGGTGTCCGGCCGGGAGACCTCGACCTCGGCCGGACAACTCCGGCTGACCACGGTCGGCGTGCAGCCCGACGTCAAGCTGCTCTCCGCGATCGCCGGCTGGTTCTCCCCGGACGAGGCCGTGGTGCCGTACGAGTTGATCTACCCGCCGGGTCAGACCCAGCAGCAGGTGGAGGAGCGCAACGCGGAGGACTTCGCCGCCTCGCAGACCAGTGCCGAGACGGCGGCGCTGCGCGAACTCGGCTATCCGGTGCAGGTGGTGGTCAAGAGCGTCACCGCGGGTGGCCCGTCGGAGGGGATCCTCAAGGCCGGCGACGTCTTCACCTCGGTCGACGACAAGCCGGTGGTGGTGGCGAGCAGCCTGACCGACCTGATCCGGTCGCGGCCGGCCGGCTCCCGGCTGAAGATCGGCTACACCCGGGACGGTAAACCGGCCACCGCGACCATCGTCAGCGCGACCACCGACAACAACCCGCCCCGGATCGGGGTGGAGATCGAGCAGCGGCAACCGCACCCGTTCGAGCTGAAGATCGACCTCGGGGACATCGGCGGGCCCAGTGCCGGGCTGATGTTCGCGCTCGGCATCATCGACAAGATCCGGACCGAGGACCTGACCGGCGGAAAGGTCATCGCTGGTACCGGCACCATCAACGACCTGGGCGAGGTCGGCCCGATCGGCGGCATCCCGCAGAAGCTGGTCGGCGCGAAGAACGCGGGCGCGAAGTATTTCCTGGTACCGGCCGGAAATTGCGAGGAGGCCGTCCGCAACGCCCAGTCCGGGCTGCCGATGGCCCGGGTCGGAACCCTCGACGAGGCGCTGAGCGCACTGGACACGATTCGGGCCGGAGGCCAGCCGCCGAAGTGCTGAACCACCGCAGGCCCGAAGGGGGACCGGTCGGACTCAGGAACACCCCGTAGTCTAGGTGCTCTGATCAGAGCCGGTCATTGCCGAAGGTGCGGAGCCAACAGTGGTCATGCGTAGCAGCCCCCTGCCAAGAATGAGTCGACGCGGTCGCGTCACGGTCGGCGTACTCCTCGGGGTGTTCCTGCTCCTCACCCTGCTGGGCTGGGGCGTCCAGGCCTGGACCGACTGGCTCTGGTTCGACGAGGTCGCCTACACCCGGGTCTTCAGCGGGGTGCTGGTCACCCGGATCCTGCTCTTCGTGGTGATCGGCCTGGCCATGGCGCTGCTGGTCGGCGGCAACATGTGGCTGGCCTACCGGCTGCGGCCGGTGCTCCGGCCGAACTCGCCGGAGCAGGTGACCCTGGAGCGCTACCGCTCGGTGCTGGCGCCCCGGATCGGCACCTGGCTGGCCGCGATCGGGGTGGTCGTCGGGCTCTTCGCCGGCCTCTCCGCGCAGACCCGCTGGGGTCAGTGGATGCTGTTCCGCAACTCGCAGAGCTTCGGCATCGAGGACCCGGAATTCAAGATCGATATCGGGTTCTACGTCTTCCAGTTCCCGTTCCTGCGTTATCTGCTCGGCGTCGGCTTCACCGCCGTGGTGCTCGCCATGATCGGCTCGCTGGCGATGCACTACATCTTCGGCGGAGTCCGGCTGCAGGGTGTCGGTGACCGGATGACCGGCGCCGCCCGGGCCCACCTGACCACGCTGGTCGCGGTCTTCGTGCTGCTCAAGGCGCTGGCGTACGTCCTCGACCGGCGGGCGATGCTGCTGGAGTTCAACGAGGGCGTCGACCTCTACGGCGCCGGCTACGCCGACATCAACGCGCTGCTGCCGGCGAAGGAGATCCTGGCGTACATCTCGGTGGTGGTCGCGCTGGCGATCATCCTCTTCTCCAACGCCTTCATCCGGAACCTCGTCTGGCCCGGCATCTCGCTCGCCCTGCTCGGCATCTCGGCGGTGGCGATCGGCGGCATCTACCCGTGGGCGGTGCAGACCTTCGAGGTCAAGCCGAGCGTCAAGGACAAGGAAGCCGCGTACATCGAGCGCAGCATCAACGCCACCCGGGACTCCTTCGGGCTCGCCACCACGGTGATGGCGCCGTACAGCGCGGCGAACCTGAAGCCGCCGGAGTCGCTGGCCACCGACACCTCGGTGGTGCCGAACATCCGGCTGCTGGACCCGCAACTGGTCTCCGAGACCTACACCCAGCTCCAGCAGGTGCGGGGCTTCTACGACTTCGGCCCGAAGCTCGACATCGACCGCTACCAGGTCAACGGCGAGACCCAGGACTACGTCGTCGGGATGCGAGAGATCAACTACCTGGAGCTGACCGACCAGCAGAGCAACTGGATCAACCGACACACCGTCTTCACCCACGGGTACGGCCTGGTCGGCGCCCCCGCCAACCAGGTGGTCTGCGGCGGGCAGCCGTACTTCGTCTCCGGCTTCCTCGGCGAGCGGGCCGAGGAGGCGTGCTCGTCGGCGACCGAGACGATCCCGGCCACCCAGCCGCGGATCTACTACGGCGAGCAGATGGACGGCAGCGACTACGCGATCGTCGGGCAGACCGAGGGGAACAACCCGGTCGAGTTCGACCGGCCGACCGGCCGGGACGGTGGCGAGCAGTACTACACCTACACCGGCAAGGGCGGGGTCGAGATCGGTTCCTTCGGTCGCCAGCTGCTCTACGCGATCAAGGAGCAGGAGCCGAACTTCGTCCTCTCCGGGGCGATCAACGACGCCTCCAAGCTGCTCTACGTGCGTAACCCCCGGGACCGGGTGGAGAAGGTCGCGCCCTTCCTCACCCTGGACGGCGACCCGTACCCGGCGGTGGTCGACGGGCGGATCCAGTGGATCGTCGACGGCTACACCACGGCGGCCACCTACCCCTACGCGGAGCAGGTGAACCTCCAGCAGGAGACCGCCGACGAGCTGACCGGGCTGGGCACCTTCGAACTCGCCCGGGAGAACGTCAACTACATCCGGAACTCGGTGAAGGCGACCGTCGACGCGTACGACGGCACGGTGACGCTCTACCAGTTCGACGAGGCCGACCCGGTGCTGAAGGCCTGGAACAAGGCGTTCGGCGGAAACCTGGTGAAGCCGAAGTCGGAGATCCCGGCCGCCCTGGCGGCACACTTCCGCTACCCGGCCGACCTGTTCAAGGTGCAGCGCAACCTGCTGGCGAAGTTCCACGTCACGGACCCGTCCGAGTTCTTCTCCGGGCAGGACTTCTGGGAGGTGCCGAACGCGCCGGACGCGCCGGACTCCGGTGAGCGGCAGCCGCCGTACTACCTCTACACCCAGTTGCCGGGGCAGGAGTCGCCACGCTTCCAGCTCACCTCGGCGGTCACCCCGGCCGGCCGGCAGAACCTCGCCGCGCTGATCAGCGGCTCGTACCTGAACGGCCAGCCCCGGCTGGAGGTGCTGGAACTGCCCGACCAGACGGCGGTCTCCGGGCCGGTCCAGGTGCACCAGAAGATGACCAACAACGCCAACATCCGGCAGGAACTCAACCTGCTCTCCTCGAACCAGGCCCAGGTGCAGTACGGCAACCTGCTCTCGCTGCCATTCGGTGACGGGATGCTCTACGTCGAACCGGTCTACGTGAAGAGCAACCAGACGAACGCCTATCCGCTGCTGCAACGGGTGCTGATCTCGTACGGCGACGGCGGTCAGTACGTGGTGTTGGCGAACAGCCTCGAAGAGGGCATCAAACAGCTCGTCGAGCAGGGCAAGAAGGCTGCCCCGACCACACCGACGACGCCACCGCCACCGACCGACGGCGGCACGAACCCGACGCCGACGCCGACTCCGACGGTGCCACCGGCGGACACCAACCCGCAGCTCACTCCGGAGCTGGCCGCCGCCGCTGGCAAGGTGCAGGCCGCGATCGCCGAGGTCAGGTCGGCCCAGACCGCCGGCGACTTCGAGCGGTACGGCCGCGCGCTCAAGGCGCTCGACGAGGCGATGACCGAGTTCCAGAACGCCCAGCGGGCGAGCGGTAACCGGGCACCGGCTCCGGGTTCGTCTCCGGCCCCGGCCGGCTCACCGGCGGCGAGTGGCGGTACACCCAGCGCGCCGGCATCGCCGAGCGGCTGACCAGGTCGTACCTGGCTGCCCGGCGGCGGTGACACGGCCGTCGCCGGGCAGTTCCGGCCCTGTTTTGCGGGCCGTGGACGGTGTGCGCTAGGGTTAACGAGCCGACGCGGGGTGGAGCAGCTCGGTAGCTCGCTGGGCTCATAACCCAGAGGTCGCAGGTTCAAATCCTGTCCCCGCTACCACAGAACCATCAGATAGAACCCGGTTCCCACACCATGGGGCCGGGTTCTTGCTTTTCCGCGTTCCTTGCACCGCGCCGGTGTTCCTCGCACCGCCGGTCTTCGTGACGTTGCCGGTGTTCCTGACGCTGCCGGTGTTCTCTGCGTTGCCGGTGTTTCTATTGAGTTGGACTTCCGGCCCGGTTCGGCTAGGGTTTCATCCGGCGACGCGGGGTGGAGCAGCTCGGTAGCTCGCTGGGCTCATAACCCAGAGGTCGCAGGTTCAAATCCTGTCCCCGCTACCAACGAGAAACGGCCCCTCGGATCTTCTCCGAGGGGCCGTTTCCACGTCACCTGCCGACCGGCCCGGCCATCGGCGTGGATGCCGGGCGAGGAGACTCGCCCGGCGTTGCCGCCTCGTGCCGGCGTGCTTAACTGGTGGCGATGCTCAGCTCGCACGAGGTCGATCTGTTCGAGAGCTCCAGGGGCCGCCTGGAGGCGATCGCCTACCGCCTGCTGGGCTCGGCGACCGACGCCGAGGACGCGGTCCAGGACACGTTTCTGCGGTGGCAGGCGGCCGACCGGGAACACATCGAGACGCCCGAGGCCTGGCTGACGAAGGTACTCAGCAACGTCTGCCTCAACCAGCTCAGCTCGGCGCGGGCCAGGCGCGAGAAGTACGTGGGCAGTTGGCTGCCGGAGCCGCTCCTCGCCGGGGACCGGATGCTCGGCCCGGCCGAAACCGCCGAACAGCGCGAGCTGGTCTCGATGGCGGTGCTCACCCTGATGGAGCGGCTGTCGCCGAACGAGCGCGTGGTCTACGTGCTGCGCGAGGCATTCGGCTACCCGCACGGCGAGATCGCCCGGATCCTCGACATCACCGAGGCGAACTGCCAGCAGATCTATCGGCGGGCCAGGCAGCATGTCAGCACCGACCGGACCCGGATCGAGATCGACGCCTCCGCCGCGAAGAAGATCGCCGAGGAGTTCCTCGCCGCCGCCGTCAGCGGGGACACCGAGCCGCTGGTCAGGCTGCTGACCGACGACGCGGTGAGCATGTCCGACGGTGGCGGCCGGGTCCCGGCCCGCAGCACCCCGGTCGTCGGCGCGCTCGGCATCGCGCGGTTCCTGCGGGGCGTCTTCGCGCCGAACGACGCCAAGCGGGCCACCTTCGAGGCCCTGGTCGGCGGGAGTTTCACCATGCACGCCGTCGTCGTCAACGACGGCCCCGGCGTGCTGGTCACGGTCGGGGAGCGGGTGGTCGGCGTCATGTCGCTCGACGTCACCCCCGACGGTGTGGCCGCGATCCACGTGCAGGCCAACCCCGAGAAGCTGGAACGCGTGACGCGGCAGTGGGCCGCCTCCGATCGCGGAGAGCCGTCCGGCCCCGGCTGATCTGGCGAAGCTGCCCGGCCCCGGCCGGTGACGCAGCTTACAGCGAATCCTGTCAGGGATCGTGCCGCTATCCGGTTCAGGAGGCGAGCAGGCCACAGCAGACAGGAGCGGAACCATGAAGCACCGCATCGTCGTCCTCGGGGCCGGTTACGCCGGGGCCCACGCCGCCGGGCGCCTCGCCCGTCGCCTCCACGCCGACGACATCGAGATCACCCTGGTCAACGCCGACCCTGATTTCGTCGAGCGGGTCCGGCTGCACCAGCTCGCGGTCGGGCAGGATCTGCGGCCCCGGCCGTTGCGCGACATCTTCGCCGGCACGGGCGTCCGGGTACGACCGGCCCGGGTCACCGCCGTCGACGCCGACCGCAGGACCGTCGACCTGGCGGACGGGCACGGCGGCGCCGACCAGATCGGCTACGACACCCTCGTCTACGCCCTCGGCAGCACCGTCGCCGAGCACGGGGTGCCCGGCGTCGCCGAGCACGCCCAGCACGTCGCCAGCCGGCAGGGCGCGCTGCGGCTGCGCGAGCGGCTGCACGACCTCGCCTCGGGTGCGACCGTACTGGTCGTCGGTGGCGGCCTCACCGGCATCGAAGCGGTCACCGAGATCGCCGAGGCCAGGCCGGACCTCGACGTCGCGATCGCCACCCGTGGCGGCCTCGGCGACTGGCTGAGCGACAAGGCCCGGCGACACCTGCGCGGCGTCTTCGACCGGCTCGGCATCACCGCCCACGAGCACACCGACGTCGTACGCGTCGACCAGACCGGCGTGCTCACCGGCACCGCCGAGCGGATCCCGGCCCAGGTGACCGTCTGGACGACCGGCTTCGCCGCCGACCCGATCGCCGCCGCCAGCACCCTGGCGCTCGCCGACACCGGGCAGATCGTCGTCGACGAGACCATGCGCTCGATCTCGCACCCCGACGTGTACGCCGTCGGCGACGCCGGGCTGGCGGAGGGGGCGGGCGGCAGGCCACTGCGGATGTCCTGCGCCTCCGGCATCCCGATGGCCTGGAAGGCCGCCGACGCCATCGCGGCGCGGCTGACCGGCCGCAGGATGCCCGACAACACGATCGGGTACGTCCAGCAGTGCGTCAGCCTCGGCCGGCACGACGGCATCATCCAGTTCGTGACCACCGACGACCGGGCCAAGCCCTCCGCCCTGACCGGCAGGACGGCGGCGCGGTACAAGGAGTTCGTCTGCGCGGGTGCCGCCTGGAGCGTCGCCCACCCGACGATCCTGCTGCCGTCCCGGCGCCGTCGGCTCACCGCGACGGTCGGGGCCGAACCGCTGCCGGCCACCGCCGGCTGAGTCGCCACCGTTCGGACCGTACGTCCTCGCCGGCCCTCCAGAGATCGTCTGGGGGGCCGGCCCGTTCTCGCGGCCGGGCTTGGGTGGCCCGGGCAGTTCGGTGATACTGCCACTGCCGGATCTGCCGGCGCGGACCGACGGGAGGGTGGGCGAGTTGTTGACCGGGGCCGTACTCGGTGCCGCCGCGATGACCACCGGACTGGTGGCCGGCGTCTTCGTCCTGTACGCACACACGATCATGCCCGGACTGGGCCGGACCGACGACCGAACCTTCGTGGGCGCCTTCCAGGCCATCGACCAGTCGATCATCAACCCGTGGTTCATGTCCTGCTTCTTCGGGTCACTGGTCCTCACCGGTGTCGCCGCCGCCCTGCACCTGCCGGCGCCCCGGCACGGCGGGCTGCCGTGGACCGTCGCGGCGTTCGTGCTGAACCTGGTGGTGATCGTGATAACCCTGGCGGTGAACGTGCCGCGCAACGACGCGATCAAGGCGGCCGGGGAGCCGGACCGGATCGCCGACCTCGCCGGGGTACGCCGGGACTTCGACGAGCCGAGGTGGCGGGCGTGGAACCTGGTCCGGGTCGTACTCAGCTGCACGGCGTTCGGATCTCTGCTTGTCGCGCTCGTCAGCTCCGGCCAGCGGGGCTGAGCGGGTTCCCGTCCGGTGATCGGCCGCGTTGCCGGCGGGACTTGCGGGTAGCCCCGAGGATGTAGCCATGGAGATTTTCCGGAACTGGTGGGTCCGCCTGACCGCAGTACTCGGTACGGCGGCGTTGACAGTGTTCGTACCGGCCGTCGCCTGGGCGTCGAGCGGGCCCGGCGAGTTGGTGCTGGAGGCGGCCCGGGGGCGCCGGGCCCGGGGCAGCTTCGGGATCTGGGGACTGGTCTGCTGCCTGATCGTGGTCGGCGTGATCGTCGCCGTCCTGGTCCTCATCATGCGCAACCGCCGGTCGGGGGGAAAGCGCTGAACAGCCCCGCCGGGTGACTCCGCCCGGCAGGCAGCCGCCCGCCCCGTGCGGCGGGCCGGACGGGCCCGGTCTCCGGGGTGTCCGGAAGGGGACCCCTCCGCCGAAGGGGAGAACGGTGGACGGGTCCCTTCCCGGCGGTCAGCTCGTCAGCGCGGCGTTCGCCTGGCTGATGAAGGACGCCGCGGCCGTACGCGGGGAAGCCTTGCCGAACTGGACGCTCTCCGCCGCCTGGATCAGCAGTTGCTTGATCGTGGCGTGGCCCTTCGGCGGCGGTACCGGCGCCGGCCCGAACTTCTCCGTCATGGTGGTCTCGAAGGCCACCGACTGCTTCATGCTCTCGTCGGTCAGCGACGCCTCCACCGTCCGCCGTACGTCCAGGTTGGCGCTGAGCCCCCGCTCGGTGCCGAGGATCTCGCCGGCCACCGCGTCGTTGACCAGGAAGTCGATGACGTGCACGACGGTGTCCGGATGGCGGGTACCCCGGAAGGCGGCCCAGTAGAGCGAGGCCCGGGCCCAGTGCGCGGCCGGGTTGCCGGGATAGCTGACCACCTTGAGCTTGTCCTTGGTCAGCTTCTGCAACTCCGGGAGCTGGTTGGACCAGACGAACGAGGTCGCCGCCTGGCCGCTGGCCACCAGCTGCTTGGTCACGTCACCGCTGTTCGCGGGCTGGATCACCTGCGGCGGAGGGGCCGCCCCGCGCTCCCGGGCGTCCGCCCACAGCTCGAACCAGCGGGTCAGGTCGCTCTCGGTGAAGCCCATCTGCCGGCCCCGGTAGAGCTCCTTGTCCTGCGAGCGCAGCCAGAGCCAGAGCGCCTTGTAGTCGGCGGACGGGTCCATGGTGCCGAAGACCTCGCCGTCGGTGCGCTCGGTGACCTGCTCGGCCCACTCCAGGTAGTCCTGGTAGGACATTCCGATCTGCGGCTCGGGCAGGTCGTACCGGTCGAGCAGGCTCTTGTTGTAGATCAGGCCGGGGGTGTTCTCCGCCGCCGCGGCGGCGACCGTACGGCCGGTCACCTGGCTGGACTGCGCCAGGCCGGCGGGGAGCTTGCGCAGGTCGAGTACGTCGGTCCGGACGTAGTCGGTCAGGTCCAGCAGGATCTCCCGCTGCGCGTACTCGGTGAGGTAGTTGTCGTCGATCTGGAAGATGTCCGGGGCGTTCCCGGCGGCGGCCTCGGTGGAGAGCCGGTCGAAGTAGCCGGCGTTGCCCTGGAAGGTGAACTTGAAGGTGACGTCCGGGTAGCGCTTGGTGTAGACCTCCAGCGCCTGCTTGGTCAACTCGGCCCGGCGGTCGCCGCCCCACCAGAAGACGGAGAGTTCGACCTTGTCGTCCTGGGGCGCGGCGTCCTCGGCGGTGCAGCCGGAGGCGAGCGCGATGACGACGACGAGCAGCACGGCACCCAGGCGCCGGCCGAGTCGGCCGGCCGGCGGTCTGCTCGGCACGGGGGAGGGGAGGGGAAGAGGCACGACAACTCCTGACGACGACACCGGGTCAGCTGTGACGGCAACCGGATCATTTACACAGCCGGCCTCGGCGGGTGTCAACGCCCGTACGGGCAGGATCCGCCCAACCGCCGCCCGGAACGGGCCGGATGTCGGGCTCGGCCCGGCGGCCCGGCCGGCGCGGGCCGCACCGGACCCGCCCCCGGCGCCCGTGATGTACTTGGGCACGTGGAACTGCTGCATTCGGGCAAGGTCAGGGACGTCTACGCCGACGGCGACGACCTGATCCTGGTCGCCTCCGACCGGGTGTCGGTCTACGACGTGGCGCTGCCGACCCCGATCCCGGACAAGGGCAAACTGCTCACCGCGCTCTCGCTCTGGTGGTTCGACCAGCTCGCCGACCTGGTGCCGAACCACGTCATCTCCGCCACCGACGTGCCGGCGGAGTGGGCCGGGCGGGCGATCCGGGTCCGCCGGCTGGAGATGATCCCGGTCGAGTGCATCGCCCGGGGCTACCTGACCGGTTCCGGCATCAAGGAGTACGAGCGGACCGGTGCCGTCTGCGGGGTACCGCTGCCACCCGGGCTGGTGGAGGCGTCGATCCTGCCGGAGCCGATCTTCACGCCGACCACCAAGGCACCGCAGGGTGAGCACGACGAGGCGATCACCTTCGACGACGTGGTGGCCAAGGTCGGGTCCGAGACCGCCGAGCGGCTCCGCGAGATCACCCTCGCCGTCTACCGGCGCGGCGCCGAGCTGGCCGCCGACCGGGGCATCCTGGTCGCCGACACCAAACTCGAACTCGGCTGGGCGGCGGACGGCACCATGACGCTCGGCGACGAGCTGCTCACCTCCGACTCGTCCCGGTTCTGGCCGGCCGACTCCTACCAGCCCGGCCGGGAGCAACTCTCGCTGAGCAAGCAGTTCGTCCGGGACTGGGCGGTCGGCACCGGCTGGGACAAGACCGGGCCGGCCCCGGAGATGCCGCCGGAGTTCGTCGAGGCCGCCCGGGCCCGCTACGTCGAGGTGTACGAACGGCTCACCGGCCGCCGCTGGTAGCGGTCAGTTCGGCCGGCAGCTCCGGTACCGGCAGGTCGTGCGCGGCCAGGAAGCCCGCCACCGCGGCCGACCACGGAAAACGTTCGGCCTGCCGGCGGGCGGCGGCCCGGCGCTCCGGATCCGGCCGGCCCGTCAGCTCCAGCACCGCGTCGGCGTACCCCGGCCCGTCGCCGGGCGCGGCCAGCCCGGCCGGACCGAGCACCTCCGGCAGCGCGCTCTGCGCGCTCGCCACCACCGGGGTACCGCTGGCCAGCGCCTCCAGGGCGGCCAGGCCGAACGTCTCCACCGGCCCCGGCGCCAGCACCACGTCGGCGGTGGCGAGCAGCCGGGCCAGCAGGTCGCGGTCGGCTACGTGTCGCAGGAAGCGGACCGGCAGATCCGCCCGGGCCGCGCTCGCCCGCAGCCGCTCCCGGCGCGGGCCGTCGCCGACCACCACCAGCACCGCGGGTACGCCCCGGTCCCGCAACCCGGCCAGCGCGGCGAGCGAACGCTCGGGGCGCTTCTCCGGCGACAGCCGACCGCAGTGCAGCAGGAGCAGCTCGCCGGGTTCGGCGTGACCGGCGCGCAGCCGTGGGTCGTACCGGTCCGGCCGGAAGTGGTCGAGGTCGACGCCGAGCGGTACCTGACGGAGGTTGCCGGCGCCGATCCGCCGGAACTCCGCCGCCGCCCACGAGGTGGTGCAGACGATCTGGTCGTGCCCGGCGGCGGTACGTCGGTTGAGCCGGTCGGCCACCCGGCGGAGCTGCCCGCCGGGGAGCAGCCGGAGCAGCCCGTCGAGGCTCTCGTGCGACACCATCATGCTGGGTACGCCGTGCCGGCGGGCCCAGGCGCCGGTCCAGCGCAACGTCGTACGGTCGGAGATCTCCAGCCGGTCCGGGCGCAACTCGCCGAGCAGCCGGGCCAGCCGGACCCGGTCGACGAGCACCCGGTAGCCGCCCATCCCGGGTACCGGCGGGCTGGCCAGTGTGATCACCCGCCCCTGGCCGGTCTGCTCGTCGGTGTCGTACCGGCCGGGCATCACCAGCACCGGCTCGTGCCCGGCGGCGGCGTACCCGGCGCCGAGCTGGCGCAGCGCGGTGCGCAGCCCACCCGAACTCTCGGTGATGAAGTTGGCCAGTCGTACGATCCGCATGCCGCCTCCTCGGCCCACGGGCCGGCGGTGCGGGTTCCGTGCCGGGTGCGGAGGATGCTGCCGCCCGGTCACGCGGCCGCCTGCCGCAGCCGGAACAGCCGGCCCGGACGGGGAGTGCCGACCGCCGGCGCCTCGGCGAGTACCGCCGTGTAGTGCCCGATCAGCTCGTCGCCGATCGCCGCCCAGGTGCGCCCGCGCACCGCGGCCCGCCCCGCCCGGCCGTACTCCGCCCGGCGTCGCGGGTCGGCGACCAGGCCGGTGATCGCGGCGGTGAAGGCGTCCGGGTCGTCCGGCGGGACCAGGTGACCGGTCCGGCCGTCCCGTACCAGGTCCAGCGGTCCACCGGCGGCCGGCGCCACCACCGGCAGGCCGCTGGCCATCGCCTCCTGGACCGTCTGGCCGAAGGTCTCGTACGGCCCGGTGTGCGCGAAGACGTCGAGGCTGGCGTAGATCCGGGCCAGTTGCCGGCCGTGCCGGGGGCCGACGAAGAGCGCGTGCGGCATCGCCCGGCGCAGCGCCGGCCCGGCCGGACCGTCGCCGACCACCACCACCCGGACCCCGGGCAGCGTGCTCGCCCCGGCCAGCAGGTCGACCCGCTTCTCCACCGCCAGCCGGCCCACGTAGCCGACCAGCACCTCGCCGCCGGGGGCGAGCGCGCGGCGCAGTGCGGCGCTGCGGTGCTCCGGCCGGAACCGTTCGCTGTCCACACCCCGCTGCCAGAGCCAGATCCGCTGGATGCCGTGCCCGGCCAGGGCGTTCGCGGTGGCACTGGACGGGGCCAGGGTGCGGTTCGCGCAGTTGTGCACCCGACGCAGCCAGCGCCAGGCCGCCGCCTCGGTCAGCCCGACCCGGTACGCCCGGGCGTAGGCGGCGACGTCGGTCTGGTAGACCGCCACCGAGGGCAGTCCCATCGCCCGGGCCACCGTGACGCCCCGGGCGCCGAGCACGAACGGGCTGGCCAGGTGCACCACCTCGGTGCCGTGCCCGCGCAGTGCCGCCGCCAGTTCCCGCCCCGGCAGGCCGAGCCGGAACTGCGGGTAGCCGGGCATCGGCACCGACGGCAGCCGTACCACCGGATAGGGCAGCGCGCCGGTACCGTCCGGGGCGCCGGCCGCCGGTTGCGGCGCGATCACCAGTGGCCGGTGGCCGCGCCGTACCAGGTGCTCGGCGACGCGTACGACCGAGTGCGCCACCCCGTTGACGTCGGGCGGAAAGGACTCCGTGACGATCGCGATCCGCATGGGCTCACCGTCGTGCAGGTCCCCGCCGAACAGGTCACGCCATAATGACCTGCCGGCGAACTGTCAGCGACGAAGCGTGGAGCCGGCGGCCGGCGGCGCGGACGGGCGCGCCCCCTCGGAGTCGGTGCGGCGGTTCAGGGCTGGCCGGCGGCCGGCACGGCGGCGGGGAGTGGCGCGCCAGCGGGGAGTGGCGCGGCGGTGGACGGTGGTGCGGCGGCGGGCGACGGCTGGCCGCTGTGCGGGACGGTGAGCGGGGCGATCAGCCCACCGGCGACCAGGGCCAGCAGGGCGGCGGCGGGCAGCACGGCGACGCCGTCCGCCGGATAGCTCGTGCCGGCCAGCGCGAAGAGCGGGGCCGAGACGAATATCGAGACGACCACGGAGACGATGACCAGCGGCACGGTGCCGGGCAGGCCGGCGAGGGTGAGTCCGGTCCAGAGGGCCACGGTGCGGCGGTCGGGCCGGTGCAGTCGGAGCAGGGCCACCACGACCACCCCCAGGGGTACGGCGAGCAGCACCCCGATGCTGGTGTTCCCCGGTTCGACCCCGGCGCCGGTGGCCGTACCGAATCCGCCGAGTACCGCCGCCGGCAGGAGTGCGCCGGCCAGCGGCACGAGCGGACGCGGCGGGCGGTGCCGGGCCGCGCCGACCGCGAAGGCGGCCAGTACGACGAGGAAGACCGGGAGTACGGCGGTGACCAGCGGCAGCCCGGCGGGGAGGAAGGGGTGGTTGACCCCGGGGGTGCCCTGGGCGAGCGGCAGCGGGGCGCAGCAGGCGGCGGCGACCGCGACGATGGCGAGCCGGCGCCGGACGACGTGTGCCGGGATGCCGGGTGCCCGCCACCGGGCGAGTCGACCGGCCAGCGCCAGTACGGCGGCGCCCAGCCCCAGGGTGACCGCGAGGCCGACGCTGCCGGCGAGGCCGGCGCGCTCCACCGCCCCGTCGACCCCGAGCAGCAGGGTGCCGGTGCCGGCGGCCAGCAGCAGCGCGCCGCGCCGGTGTGCGAGCGCGGTGAGCAGGCTGAGTGCCGCCAGCAGGATGGCCGCCCAGCGTAGTTCGGCGACCCAGAGGAAGAGTTCGCCGTCCCCGCCGGGCATCGGTGCCCGGTCCGCCACGATCGGCATCCGGGGGGTGAGGATGGTCAGCGTGTAGGCCCAGGCGGTCACCGCGACGGCCAGGCCGGCCAGCCCGGCGAGCCGGGTGCCGATCGGGGGCGACCAGGGTTCCACGCCGGAGGCGGCCGGTTCGCGGTCCGAGTCGGGAGCGGCCGGTTCGCGGTCCGAAGTGGAGCCGGGGTGCGCGGAGGACATGTCGACGAGGGTAGTTGCCGGCGGCGCGTCCCGGCGGGCGTGCCCGTCGAGCCGCCCCGGTCGCTACCCACCGGCGGTGTGTCCGGGAGGGCTGCCCGTCTCGTACCCCTTCGGAGGCGAAGGTCCTGGTCGGCGGGGTGATCGGGGATGGGCGAGATCCATTCGTTACTTGACGGAGATAGTTCGTTCGCCGTAGGAAAGAAGAGTGACTGACGTGGTCAACCCGCCAACCAGCCCCGTGAGCCGGGAGCGGTCCAAGGAGATCAAGCGCCTTTCGGTGATCTCCGCGGCCCGACAGGCCAGGGTGCTGTCCCGGGCCGAGCTGACCGAGCTGACCGGGCTCAGCCCCGCCACGCTGACGCCGCTGGTGCGCGCCCTGATCGCCGAGGGCTACCTCATCGAGCGGGGGCCGGGTGCCTCGCGTACCGGCCGGCCGCGCGCCATGTTGGAGTTCAATCCCGGCGCCGAACTGGTCGCGGCGGTCTCGCTGGAGCCGTCCCGGATCAGTTGCGAGATCGCCGACAGCGACGGGACGGTGATAGCGCACCGCAACGCCCGACTGCACACCGACATCGTCACGACGATCTGCCGGTTCGTGCCGGAGCTGGTCGGCGACGGGATGCCGGCGCTGCGCGGGGTGGCGATCGCGGTGCCCGGTGTCTCCACCGGCGGTGCCGTGCGGTTGGCGCCGTCGGTCGGCGTGATCGAGGGCCAGCCGATCGGCGACTCCGTCCAGGCGATGCTCGGCGTGCCGGTGGTGGTGGACAACGACGTCAACCTGATGGCCGCCGGCGAACACGCCGCGGGTGCCGGCAGCGACGTCACCGACCTGCTGCTGCTGCACGTGGCCGACGGCATCGGCGCCGGCCTGATCCTGGACGGCCGGGTCCGCCGGGGTGCCGCGGGCGCGGCCGGCGAGGTCGGTTTCCTGCCGCTGGAGCGGGGCGACCAGGGCCACGACGGGGTGGGCCCGTTCGAGGCGCGGTGGTCGGAGAACGCGATCGCCGAGCGGGTCGTCGCACTGCGTCCCGGCCGGCGACCGCAGGCGCCGGTCCGCGAACTGGTCGAGTTGAGCCGTACCGACGCCGAGGCGGACGACTATCTGCGCGAGGTACTCGGCGCCTGGGCCCGGCTGATCGTCTCCTGCGTCTGCGTGGTGGACCCCGGCCGGGTGCTGCTCAGCGGTGCGGCCGCCGACCTGGACGACGCCGCCCTCAACCTGCTCCAGTCTCTCGTCTCGCTGGCCGCCCCGGCCGCGACCGAGGTCCGTCGCGCCGTCCTCGGCGACCGGGCGGTACTGCACGGCGCGGTGAGTTACGCGCTCACCGCTGCGGCGGCTCCGGCCGCCACCAGTGGATCTTTCTGACCCGCATGAATTCCCCACCCCGGAGGTAACCCCATGAGACGCCGATCGGTGCTCGTCGGAGCGCTCGCGATAACGATGATGACCAGCCTGGCCGCCTGCGGTGGTGGCGACGACGACGCCGCGGACGGCGGTACCGCCGCCGAGAAGATCGTCGTCTACACCGCCCGGGACAAGAAGGTCGCGGACTTCGTGGTCGGGAAGTTCACCGCGAAGTTCCCGGAGTACCAGGGCAAGGTCGAGGTGCTCACCCTCGGCGCCCAGGAGATCCTGGAGCGGGTACGGGCGGAGAAGGCCAACCCGCAGGGCGACGTCTGGTGGGGTGGCACCCAGCAGGCGCTGGCGACCGGGGCCACCGAGGACCTGCTGGCCGGCTGGCAGCCGACCTTCGCGTCGAAGATGGACGCCCAGTACAAGGACGCGGAGGGCCGCTGGTTCGGTGAGATCCTGCTGCCCGAGGTCATCATGTACAACAACAAGGCGGTACCGGCCGACCAGGCGCCGAAGGACTGGGACGACCTGATCACGCCGGCCTGGAAAGACAAGATCATCATCCGCGACGTGGCCGCCTCCGGCACGATGCGCTCGATCTACGCCTCGATGATCCAGAAGCTCTCCCCGGACGGCAGCAACCCGCAGCCCGGCTACGACTGGCTGCGCAAGCTGGACGCCAACACCACCGAGTACGCCGCCAACCCGGCGGACCTCTACCTGAAGATGTCCCGGGGGCAGGGCGTGGTCAGCCTCTGGAACCTCCAGGACGTGCTGTTGCAGGCCAACCAGTCGAACATGCCGTTCGGCTTCGTGATGCCGGCCTCCGGCGCGCCGGTCCTGGTCGACGGTCTGGGCGCGATCAAGGGCGGCAACACCACCGGCGCGCAGAAGTTCATCGAGTTCCTCTACGACGACGCGCTCCGCGCCGAACTGGCCCGCGACTACTTCCAGATCCCGGCGGTGGAGATCGCCGAGAAGCCGCAGTGGCTGGCCGAGCTGGGCCTGAAGCCGATGGACGTGGACTGGGACGTGATCGCGAAGCACGAGACCGAGTGGATCAACCACTGGAACGCCGAGATCAAGAACAAGGGCTGACCGCTCCGGTACCGGCCCGGCCCACCTATCCGGGCCGGTACCACCAGGCTGGCGCGCCGGTGGCGGGGGTCGAACCGGACCGGCGCGCCGGCCCCGCGGCCCGGCTGCCGCCGGCATCGCACCAACCGGCGGCAGCCGGGTCGACCAGAAGACGACGCGTCCCGGACCGGGCGCGGGGAAGGGAACTCATGATCGGTGTCACGCTGGAGTCGGTCAGCAAACGCTTCGCGGGTGCCGGCGACGCCGCAGCGGTCGACGATGTCGATCTCAGCGTCGACGCCGGGGAGTTCTTCACGCTGCTCGGACCGAGTGGCTGCGGAAAGACCACCACGCTGCGGATGATCGCCGGCTTCTACTTTCCCACCGCCGGCCGGATCCGGTTCGGCACCGAGGACGTCACCCGCAAGCCGCCGAACAAGCGGGACACCGGCATGGTGTTCCAGAACTACGCGCTCTTCCCACACCTGTCGGTCGCGCAGAACGTGGGTTACGGACTCAAGATCCGTAAGGTCCGCGGGGCGGACGCCCGCGCCCGGATCGCCGAGGCGCTCGACCAGGTGCACCTGACCGGGTACGGCGACCGCCGGATCGACCAGCTCTCCGGCGGCCAGCAGCAGCGGGTGGCGCTGGCCCGCGCCCTGGTGATCCGGCCGCGTACCCTGCTGCTGGACGAGCCACTGTCCAACCTGGACGCCAAGCTGCGCGAGGAGACCCGGACGGAGATCCGCCGCATCCAGCGGGACGCCGGCCTCACCTCGATCTACGTCACCCACGACCAGGCCGAGGCGATGGCGATGTCGGACCGGATCGCCGTGATGGAATCGGGCCGGGTCCGGCAGGTCGGCACGCCGCAGGAGATCTACCACCGCCCCGCCACCACCTTCGTCGCCCGGTTCATCGGCCGCAGCAACGTACTGTCGCTGCCGGTACTGGCCGCCGCCGGGCAGACCGTCGAGGTACGGCTGCCCGACGGCACGACCCGTACCGTCGCCGCACCCCCGGAGCACGGCCTGGCCGAGTCCGGCACCGCGCTGGTCTCGATCCGGCCGGAGCACATCGGGCTCTGCGGGCCGGAGGAGCGGGAGGCGTTGGCCGGGCGGATCACCGACCTGGAGTTCACCGGCATGGCGACCAACCTGACCGTGGACGCCTCGGGTCAGGAGTTGACCGTCGCCGCGGTGGAGGTACCCGACGGGCTGGCCGTCGGCGACCGGATCGGGCTGAAGGTGCCGGCCGCACGGATGTGGGTGGTCCACCCGTGAGCGTTCCGACGACCACCGCCCCGCAGCCGCCCCGGACCGGCCCGTCCCGGTCGGCCGGTCCGGCGCCGGCCGGCCGGCGTTCCCGGCTCGCCGACCGGCTCCTCGGCGGCGCGGGCGGCGGCTGGTTCCCGTACCTGCTGGTGTTGCCACTGGTGCTGGTGCTCTGGGGCTACGTGGTACAGCCGATGCTGGCCACCTTCGCACAGAGCGCCGACGGCGACGGGGTCGACAACTACACCGCTTTCCTCTCCGGTGCCGGCGTCGCCCGCAGCTCGCTGCTCACCTCGCTGGGCATCTCGGCCGGCAGCGTGCTGCTCTGCGGGGTGGTCGGGGTCGCGATGGCCTTCCTGCTCAAGCGCTTCGCCTTCCCCGGCCGCCGGCTGATCGAGGCGATCATCCTGGTCCCGGCGGCACTCCCGCCGCTGATCGGCGCGATCTCGTTCCAACTGCTCTACAGCGAGACCGGGATCCTGCCGCGCGGCCTGCAACAGCTCTTCGGTACGGAGAATCCGGTGCTGCCGTTCGACGGCATCGCCGGGGTGCTGGTGGTGCACACCTTCACCATGTACCCGTTCTTCTACCTGGCCGCCTCCGCCGCGCTGGCCGGGATGGACCCCTCGGTGGAGGAGGCCGCCTACAACCTGGGCGCCGGCCGGGTGAGGGTCTGGCGCACCGTGCTGCTGCCGATGCTCACCCCGGCGCTGGTCTCCGCCTCGCTGCTGGTCTTCATGACCTCGCTCGCCTCGTACACCGCGCCGCTGCTCTTCGGCGTCGACCGCACGATGACGATGCAGATCTACATCAACCGGACCAACGGCGACCTGCCGATGGCCTCCACCTACGCCTCCGTGCTCGGCGTCGTCTCGGTGCTCTTCCTGCTCGGCATGCGCTGGTACGAGGGGCGGCGCAGCTACCGGTCGCAGTCCAAGGGCGTCTCCGCGTACCGCCGGGAGATCCGCAACCCGGTCGGCCGCTGGCTCGCGCTGGTCGGCTCGCTGCTCGCCACGGTGGTGCTGCTGGCCCCGGTCGCCACGATCGCGGTGGTGGCGTTCTCGGTCGACGGCTCGTGGACCACCCAGGTGCTGCCCAGCGACTACACCATGGAGAACTTCGTCGACATCTTCACCGAGCCGCAGGCGTTCCAGCCGATCGTCAACTCGTTGCAGATGAGCCTGCTGGCCACCGCCGGCTGCGTCGTGGTCGGCGTGCTGATCGCGTACGCGGTGCGCCGGCTCCGCTTCGTCGGACGCGGCCTGCTCGACGTGGCGGTGATGCTCGCCTGGGCGCTGCCCGGCACGGTCGTGGCGATCAACCTGATCGCGGCGTTCAGCACCGGCAACGCGTTCAGCCTCGGACAGGTACTGGTCGGCACGTTCTGGATCATGCCGCTGGCGTACTTCGTGCGCTTCCTGCCGCTGGTGTTCCGGTCGAGTTCGGCCGCGCTGGCCCAGCTCGACCCGTCGCTGGAGGAGGCGGCCCGCAACCTCGGTGCCTCCTGGCCCCGGGCGTTCGGGTCGATCACGCTCCGGCTGATGCTCCCCGGCGTACTGGCCGGCGCGCTGCTCGCCTTCGTGCACGGGGTCGGGGAGTTCGTCGCCTCGGTGCTGATCTACACCGCCAGTACCGCACCGATCTCGGTGGCGATCAACAACCGGATGTACTCGTTCGAGATCGGCACGGCGGCGGCGTACGGAATGCTCCAGGTGGCGCTGATCTTCGTGGTGATGGTGGTCTCCGGCCGGCTGGAGGGCGGCGGTCGGGCGTCCCGGGAGGCGGCGCGGTGGACGAACTGATCCCGCAGGGCGACCCGATCGGCGAGTGGTTGGCCGACGGCGGACTCGTCCCGATCGGCCGGGTGTCGGGCAGTCGGCTGCCGGCCGTCGCGGCGGCGGCCGACTTCGCCGTACTCCCGGTCGGTGCCGTCGAGTGGCACGGCCCGCACCTGCCACTGGGCACCGACCTGATCCTGGCCGAGGGCTTCGCCGCCGAGCTTGCCGGCGGCACCCACCGGGGGGTGCTCTTCCCGGCCGTCCCCTACACCGCCTGCCCGGGCCAGACCCGACCCTGGCCGGGCACCGTCGCCATCCGCCCGGAGGTGGCCGTCGGCTACCTCTGCGACGTGCTGGAGGGGATCGTCGCCGCCGGCTTCCCCCGGCTGCTGGTGGTCAACGGGCACGACGCCAACATGTCCACGGTGCGGGCGGCGATGGAGTGGGTCTCCGGCCGGCGCCGGGCCAGCCTGCTGCTGGTCAACTGGTTCCAACTGGTCACCCCGGCCGAGACCACCGAGCTGTACGGCGACCGGCCGGCCCGGGGGCACGGCGGCGCGTACGAGACGTCCGGGGTGCTCGGCTTCGACCCGGCCTCGGTACGCCTGGACGCCGTCGACGACCTGCCGCCCCGGCCCAAGCTGTCGACCGGGCACCCGTACGTGCTGGTCGAGTCCCGGCCGGATCCCTGGGCGGGCTGGTCCGGGCACGTGTCGATGGCGACCGAGCCGATCGGCCGGCAGGTCCGCGAGTTGGCCGGTACCCGGCTGCGTGAGGTGGTCGACTCCT
The DNA here is from genome assembly GCF_003030385.1 of Plantactinospora sp. BB1. Lineage (NCBI taxonomy): Bacteria > Bacillati > Actinomycetota > Actinomycetes > Micromonosporales > Micromonosporaceae > Plantactinospora > Plantactinospora sp. BB1. The sequence goes on from NZ_CP028159.1 coordinate 2,455,186, forward strand.
GGCTGGCCGCCCCGCCGCCCGGCCCGCCCGGCGCCTTCGAGGAGGATTCGTGACGATCGACCGGGGGCTCGACATCGTCGACTTCCACCTGCACTTCCGGATCGGCGCCGACCAGACCGTACGGGCCGCCGAACGCGCCGTCGGCATGCACCCCGGCGGCGAGCGGGAGGCGGCGGTACGCGCGGCCGGCGCCGCCCCGTACGCGGCCCGGTGGCGCCGGGCGTGGTCGTTCCCGGAGCCGGAGCCGCCGGCCGAACACTGGCCGGACGAGGCCGACCGGTGGGCGACCGAGCTGCGCGAGCACGGGATCCGCCGGGCGGTCTTCGTCACCGGGGGCGGCAACGACGCGGTGGCCGACCTGGTGGACCGGCATCCCGACCGGTTCCTCGGGTTCGCCCACCACGACCCGTTCGCGCCCGGAGCCGCGGCCGAGCTGGAGCGGGCGGTCACCGAACGCGGGCTGCGCGGCTGGAAGATCTTCGCCCCGCTGCTGCGCGGGCCGCTGGACGACCCGGCGCTCGATCCCGGCTGGGCGACGGCGCAGCGGCTCGGGGTGCCGGTGCTGGTGCACGTCGGGCACTACGGCAGCGCGGGTGGCATGTCGGCCAGCCCGTACGACAGCCCGAACCACCTGGCCCGGGTGGCCCGGCGCTTTCCCGAGCTGGCCTTCGTGGTGCCGCACTTCGGGGTGCAGCACGTGCAGGAGCTGCTCTTCGCCGCCTGGGGCTGCGCCAACATCCACGTCGACACGTCCGGGTCGAACCAGTGGGTGCGCTGGATGCCGTACAAGCTGACGCTGGAGGACCTCTTCCAGCGCTGCTACGAGACGATCGGGCCGGACCGCATCGTCTTCGGCAGCGACTCGTCCTGGTTCCCGCGCGGCTACGTCTGCCGGTACCTGGACGACCAGTTGCGGATCTGCCGGGAGATGGGGATGCCGGACGCTGACCTGCGGGCGATCTTCGCCGGCAACGCGGAGCGGCTGCTCGGCCTGACCGGCTGAGCGGCGTCGGGCCGCGCCTGCCGGAGCGCCACGCACGGCCTCCGGCGAAACGAACGGACACGAGGGACACCATGACGAGCAGACCGTCGCTGACCACCTACCAGCAGCACCACCTGCGGCCGACCTACGACCACCACGCCCCCTACCTGTTCGGGCCGATGGTGCAGGCCAGCCAGGCCCACGTGGTGATGCTCGTCGAGCAGGGCCTGATCCCGGCCGAACGGGGGGTCCGGCTGCTCCGCGGCCTGCGCGAGCTGGCGGCCGACACCGCCGCGCCGCCGCCGTTCGACGGCAGTGTGGAGGACACCTACTTCCAGGTGGAGAAGCGTCTCGCCGAGGTGTGCGGGATACCCACCTCCGAACTCGACGTCCAGCTCGCCCGCAGCCGCAACGACCTGGACGCGGGCGTGTTCCGGATGGTGCTGCGGGGGCAGCTGCTCGGCGTACTGGACCGGCTGCTGGCCACCGGGCTCACCGCGCTGGACCGCGCCGACCGGTACGCCGACGTGCTGATCACCGGGTACACCCACCGCCGGCCGGCCCAGCCGACCACGATCGGACACGTCCTGGCCGGGTACGCCGAGGCGCTGGCCGACGAGGCGACCGCCTACGCCGACCTGCTGGACCAGCTCAACCGCTCGCCGCTGGGCTCGTGCGCGTTCGCCGGTACCGATCTGGACATCTCTCCGGCCCGGTTGGCCGAACTGCTCGGCTTCGACGGTCTGATCACCAACTCGTACGAGGCGGTGGCCGGGGCCGACCACCTGGTCCGGGTGGCCACCCTCAACGCCCAGGCGCTGGCCACCGGTGCCCGGCTGGCCCGCACCCTGATGGACTGGCTCAGCTGGCGCTGGGTGGCCACGCCGGTGGACTTCACCCAGGGCAGCAGCATCATGCCGCAGAAGCGCAACCCGGTGGTGCTGGAGCACCTGGTCTCGATGGCGGGCGCGGCGGCCGGTGACGCCGCCTCGGTGCTGAACAACGTGGGCGCGGCGTGGTGGGAGGACTCCAACAACGCGACCACCGACGTACAGGTCCGGCTCTGGGAGAGCTGCGACCGGGGCGACCGGTTCTTCGCGCTGCTCGGCGGGTTCCTCGGCGAACTCGTACCGGAGCAGCCGCCGACACCGGCCGAGATCGTCGCGTCGGGGGCGACCACCACGGCCGCCGCCGACGCGTTGACCCGGCACGGCGTGCCGTTCCGGGCCGCACACTCGGTGGTCGGCACCCTGGTGCGGGCCGGTACCCCGGACACCTGGACGGCCGAGCAGGTCCGGGCCGCGGCCGGCACGGTCGGCCTCGCCGGCCCGCTCGACGACGCGGCGGTGGCGGATCTGATCGCCGCCGCGGTCCGCCCGGAGCTGACCATGGACCGCGCCCAGGCGGACGGTCCCGGCACGGCGGCGGTACGGGCACAGGTCCGGATCCTGCGGGGCAGCCTCGACGCGGTCGGTGCCCGGGTGACGGGCCTGCGGGGCCGGCTCGCCGCCGCCGAGCGGGCCCTGGACGAGGCCGTGGACGGGCGGCTCGGGCAGTGACTGTACGGTCCCACCCGACCTCGTCCGAACAACGGCTTCCCGGTCCCGAGACCTCCGACGGCGGCGGCCCCAATTCCCGGCACGCTGCGGCGCCGACCCAACCCGGCGTCGTCGACCTCGACGGCGTACGCCGGATGTCGGGGGCGGCACCGGACGCCGTGGCGGCGTCGGGTCGGCTGCTCGGCATCGACTTCGGCGGTACGAAGATGGCCGTCGGGGTGGCCGACCACGGCGGCAGGTTGCTGGTGGCGAAGCGGGTCGCCACGCAGGCGGAACTCGGTGCCCGGCAGGCGCTGGACCGGGCGCTGGAGCTGGCGGCGAAGCTGCTCGCCCGGGCCGGTGGCGAACTCACCGCCGCCGGGATCGCCTCGCCGGGGGTGATCCGGTCCGACGGCATCGACCTGGCGCCGAACGTACCCGGCTGGGAGGGGTTGCGGTTGGCCGACGCGGTCCGGGAGCGGCTCGGCGTCGCCCAGGTGGCGGTGGCAAACGACCTGAACGCGGCGGCGCTGGCCGAGCTGCGCCTCGGCCTGCTGCGGGACGCGGATCCCGGGCTGGTGGTCGGGCTCGGCACCGGTGTCGCGGCCGCGGTCACGACGCAGGGCACCGTGCTGTCCGGCCGGCGCGGGGCGGCCGGCGAGATCGGGTACGCCGTGACCGGCTGGTCCGGCCCGGAGTCCATCCTGGAGCAGGTCTTCTCCGGCGGCGCGCTGGACCGGCTGGCGGCGACGTTCGGTCTGACCGGCGGCGCGGCGGCACTCTGTGCCGAGGCGGCCCGTCCCGGTCCGGCCCGGGACGCGCTGCGGGCCCGGCTCGACGAGTTCGCCCGCCACCTGGTGACCTGCTGCCTGTTGATCGACCCGCGCCGGGTGGTGCTGGTCGGCGGGGTGGCGGGTAACCCGCTGGTCCGCGAACTGCTCGCCGAGCGTCTCACGGAGGCTCTGCCGTACCGCCCGGAACTCGTGCTCTCCGGGTTCCCGGACGACGCGGCGTTGCTCGGCGCGGTGACGATGGCGGCCGAGCTGGTGTCCACCCCGGATCGGGGCTGATCCTCCGACAGCGGCCCAGGTGTGTCGGGAAGGGACCCGCCGATCCGGAAAGCGACGGCGGGCCCCTTCCCGACGGGTGGCCGCAGTTGCGCGGACGGATACCTTCGTTCCTCGGGCAAATTAATTATGTCCGTTATTCCGGTGTCATTGGTATCTGTCTTCCGCCCCGATCGCCGGCCGGAACAAGTCGTACTTAGCGGCTCCGGCAAGGAGTTCGACCGGCGGATGGCGGATCGCGCTCGGACGTTCACTTGATTTCTTCCCGGAAGAAAGAAAGGAGCGCCCAGAGGATTGACTCGCCCCAAGACGATCTTTAGCGTTACCCAGCGAAGGCCTTCCAGCGGGTACGGACGACCGTCCCGCTGCCCCCAACGCCGATCGTTCACCCACCGCAGACGTCCAGCGCCGCTGGTGTCTGAGCATCCGACGCCGCCACCGGAATCCGTGGCGGACACCCGGTTGACCCACGTGTGAATCCGCGAACCGACGTACCGCGTCGGGGTTCCGCCGTCCGCGTGGCGCGCGCCGGCAGCAACACCGGTACGCCTGCGCCGACCTGCACAGAGTCCTCAAGAGGAGGTATGCACATGAGATGGCGCGCCAAGATCGCAACAGCGGTTTGCGGTCTGGTATCACTCAGCCTGCTTGGCGCGGCTCCGGCCGCGGCCAAGTCCGACGACGCCGTCGACCTGGACGTCATGTTCATCGGGGCGCACCCGGACGACGAAGCAGGCCAACTCGGCATGCTCGGATACTGGAACGAATACCACGACATCGAGGCCGGGGTCATCACCATGACCCGCGGCGAGGGCGGCGGCAACGCCGTCGGCCTGGAGGAGGGCCCGCCGCTCGGGATCCTCCGCGAGGCCGAGGAGCGCCGCGCGACCGGCTGGGCGGGCATCGACCACATCTACAACCTCGACGCCGTCGACTTCTACTACACCGCCAGCGCCCCGCTCTCCGAGCAGATCTGGGGCTACCAGAGCGCGCTGTCGCGGATCGTGCGGGTACTCCGGACGACCCGGCCGGAGGTCATCATCACGATGAACCCCTCGGCCACCCAGGGCAACCACGGCAACCACCAGAAGGCGGCGATGCTCGCCGTCGAGGCGTTCTACGCCGCGGCCGACCCGAACGCGTTCCCGGAGCAGATCAGGCAGGAGGGGCTCAAGCCCTGGCGGGCCGCGCGGATCTTCCAGAGCGGCGGCGCCGGCACGGGCGCCACCGGCCAGGCCTGCGAGACCGCCCCGTTCACCCCGTCCGACCCGACCAACGTCGTCTTCGGCACCTGGCAGGGCTACCAGTCGGCCCGGCACGACGACATGCGCTGGAACCAGCTCAACGTCCTGGCCCGACGCGAGTACGTCAGCCAGGGCTGGGGCAACAGCGCCGACGCCGAGACCGACCCGGCCAGGATCGGCTGCAACCGGATCACGCTGATCGACAGCCGTACGCCGTACCCGGACCCGACGGCCGGTGGCACGGCGGCCCTACAGGGCGCCACCATCAAGGCCAGGGGCGGGCTTCCGCTCGGTACCGAAGTGGACGTCCAACCGGAACGCTGGGAGGTCCTCTCCGGACGTCCGTTCACGGTCGACGCGGTCGTCCGGGGCGCCGACCGGGCGATCCCCGGTGCCAGGGTGAGCCTGTCGGCCCCGGCCGGCTGGACCGTCAGGGGCAACGGCGACATCGGCACCGTCCCCACCCGCAAGACGAAGGTGGCGACGTTCACCGTCACCCCGCCGCAGGGGCTCGTCGCCGGTGACCGGTTCTCGCTCAAGGCCACCATGACCAGCAAGAAGGACGGCAGCGGCAGCAACAGCGCGGTCGTCCGGGCCACCGCACCGGTACGCGGCACCCTCGAACCGCTGCCCGAGATCGCCGACTTCCGGCAGTGGACCGAGAAGCACGACGTCAAGGCGCTGGACGCGCTGATCCCGTCGCTGCTGAGCCTGCCGAGCGGCGGCACCCGCCCGATCCGGGTCGACCTGACCAACTACAGCGACCAGGTGCAGTCCGGCTCCGTCCGGCTGACCCTCCCGGCCGGCTTCTCGGTGGCGGAGGCGCAGCAGACCTACCAGGGGCTGCGGCCGGGGGCGCGTACGGCGGTCACCTTCACGGTCACCAACACGGACCCGACGCTGCCGACCGCCAACCGGGCACCGAACGACGGCGCCTACCCGGTCGGGATCGAGACCAGCTTCAACGGCGGCGACGCCGTCGAGAACGGGGCACTGAACCTCGTCCCGGTCACCACGATCCCGAAGGCGGCGACCGCGCCGACGGTCGACGGTACCGCCGGGCCGGGGGAGTACACCGGGGAGACCATCGACATCTCGACCCGCTGGGAGGGACCCGCGGCACCCGCCTCGGACATCTCCGGCACCGCGCAGCTGACCTACACCGACGACGCCGTCTACGTGCTGCTGAACGTCACCGACGACGTCCTCGGCTCGGTCCTGCCGCCGGAGGACTGCAAGCGTCCCCGGCGCAACGACAACGTGGAGTTCGGCATCGACCCCCGGGGCAACTCCGGAAACACCTCGACGGTCTTCAACGTCGCGCTCTTCCCGACCACCAACGACCCCGAGCACGGCAACCCGCCGTGCTACGCCCGGGAGCGGGACAACCACCAGGGTCCGGGCCCCGAGACCGCGCCTGGCATGCAGGTCGCGTCGGTCGTCTCCGACCCGTACAACGGTTACCGGATCGAGGCGAAGATTCCGTTCGACGTGCTGCCGGACACCGTCGACCCGAACCGGATGGGCCTGGAGATCCTGGTCAACGACTCCGACACCCAGGACCTGTCCGGGCAGACCCGGGTCGGCTGGTCGACCTGGACCGGTGTCCGGGCCGACCCGTGGCGGTGGGGGATCGCCCGCCTCGACGGGTACCCGAGCCGGGACCCGGCGCCGAAGGAGCCGATCTTCCCGGCGACGGCGGCGCTGAGCGTGGACTCGCCGCAGACCATCGCACAGTCCAGCAGGGACGGGGTCGCCCCCGGCGGCTGGCGGGCCCTGCCGGAGAACACGGTACGGGTCGAGCAGGTGAAGACCAGGCGCGGATCCGTCAGCGTGGACCTGCGTACCAGGCAGTCCGGCACCGTCCGGGTCTTCGTCTGGGACGGTACGAAGGTCCTCGCCAGCACCACCCGGGACCTCAGCTCCGGTAGGCACACCCTGGTGCTGCCGGTCGACACCGCGCCGCCGGCCGGATCGTCGGTCCTCGTCTCCTACCAGCACGACGACGCGACGACCGGACTCGCCCACCGGCTGTCGCGCTGACCCGCCGCCGGGTGGGCCGGATCACGCGTCCGGCCCACCCGGCCGCTCGCCGTCCAACAGGAACGTCCGCCGCTCGTCCGGGGTGAACGGCCGGGTGGCCCGGGTGGCCGCGGTGCCGAGCAGCCGGTCGACCGGACCGCAGACGTCACAGCGCCAGATCCGTACCGAGCCGTCGGAGTGCACGGTGGCGACCCGTTCACCGCCCGGGGCGAACGCGAAGCCGAGCGGTCCGGGGCCGAGGGTACGCAGGGTCACCGGTTCGGTCGCACCACCGGCGGCCCAGAGCTGGATCCCGGTCAGCTCCTCGCCACCGCCGAGGATCGCCAGGTGCCGCCCGTCCGGGGTGTAGCCGAGCCGGGTGGTGGCGGCACCCTGGCCGGCGGAGGGGAGCACCACCCGGGCGGCACCCCCGGTCGCCGGCCAGATCCGGATGGTGCTGTCCCGGCTCAGCCCGGCCACCGAAGCGCCGTCGGGACTGAACGACACCGAACTGACCGGATCGGCACCGCCGTGCAGGGTGACGACAGCGTCCCCGGCGACGGTCCGGACCCGTACGCCGCCGTCCTCGGTGCCGGTCGCCACCCGGGCGCCGTCCGGGCTGAACGCCGCACCCGAACCGGTCGGCGCCAGGTCCACCGCGACCGGCCGGCCGTCGAGCCGGTCCCAGAGCCGGATGCCGCCGCCACCACTGGTCAACAGCCGGCGGCCGTCGGGGCCGAACACCACCCGGGTCGCCCGGGCCGCCTCGAACGCGACCAGTTGCCGCCCGCTCGGCCAGTCCCAGAGCCGGACCGTGCCGGCCGCGTCGAGACTGGCCAGCCGCCGCCCGTCCGGCGCGAACGCGACGTCCATGGTCATCCCGGCGTGCCCGGAGAGTACGACCGGGGCGGCGGAACCGGCGGCGGAGGGCGGTCCGGCCCGGTCTACCGGTACCGGCCAGATCCGGACCGTACCGTCGAAGATGCCCGCGCTGGCCAGGTGGCTGCCGTCCGGGCTGAACCGGGCGGCGTGCACCAGGCCGTCGTGCGGCTGCGCGATCGTCGGGTCGAACGGGCCCCCGACGTCCCAGTGCCGGACGGTGCCGTCCTGCCCCACGCTGACCAGCCGGCCGTCCGGGGTCAACGCGACCGCGCAGACCGTACCGGCGTGCCCGCGCAGCGGCAGCGGGTCGAAGGCACCGGTCGGATCCCAGATCGTGATCACGCCGTACGCGTTCTTGCTGACCAGCCGGCGCCCGTCCGGGCTGAACGCGGCCGGAAACGCGCTGCGCAGCCGGCCGAGTACCGTCGGCTGGCCGCCGTCGGCCGGCCAGATCCGCAGTACGCCGCCGTCCTCGGTGGTGGCGTTGTCGACGCCGACGATCCGCCCGCCGTCCGGGCTGAACAGCAGACCGTCGGCGGTACCGGTGGAGTCGGCGAGCAGCGTCGGCGCCCGGCCCGGCTCGGCCGGCCACCAGATCCGGGTCGGGTCGCCGGTGCTGGCCACGGCGAGCCGCCGGCCATCCGGCGACCAGGCCAGCGAGAAGACGAAGCCGCGGGCGGCCGGCAGCGCGCGGGCCTGTGGGGTGCCGGTCAGCTTCCAGATCCGGACCACGCCGGCCGCGTCGCCGGTGGCCAGCCGCCGGCCGTCCGGACTGAACGCGACGTCGCGGACCGGCCCGCGGTGGCCGGCGAGCAGCAGCGGGGCCCGGCCGGGGTCGGCGGTGTCCCAGAGCCGCACCGAGGCGGACTCGCCGGCACTGGCGACCCGTCGACCGTCCGGGCTGATCGCCAGGGCGGTCAGCAGCTCCGAGCCCGGCTGGGCCAGCGTCACCGGCGGCCGGTCGGGCGCGGCCGGCTGCCAGAGCTGGATCGACCTCCGCTCCCCGGCGGCGACGGCGTACCGGCCGTCCGGGGTCAGCGCCGCCTGCTTGACCGGCGCGGCGAAGACCTGCCGCCCCTCGATCCCGCGCCAGCTCAGCGTCGCCTGCCGCAGCACCGTCTCGGCCTCGGCGTCCGGCCGCACCTCGAAGGCGCGCCGGGCCAGCAGGAACGCGAGCTGCGGATCGCGGGACATCTGGGCCCGCGCCCCGGCGACCAGTTGCCGGTGTACGGCGAGATCCCGCTGCGCCCGCGCCTGCCGGGCCTGCACCACCGCCAGCGAGGCGAGCACCGTCACCACCGAGACGACGACCGCCAGCGCGGCACCGAGCAGCCGTCGGCGGCGCCGCCGACCGGTCGCCCGGCGGTCCTCGGCCCGCCGGCTGGCGTCCAGGTAATCCCGTTCCGCACTGGTCAGGCTCTCCGGGTGCGCCTGCGCCCACGCCTGGGCCCGGGACAGCGCCAACCCCCGGTACAGCCCGCCCGGGTCCTGGCCGAGCGACCGCCACCCCGCCGCCGCCTGGGTGAGCTGCCGGTGCACGCGTACCCCGTCGAGGTCCTCGGCGAGCCAGCGGTGCAGTCGGGGCCAGGCGTCGAGCAGCGCCTCGTGGGCCAGCCGTACCGAGCGGTCGTCCAGGGTGACCAGTCGGGCGGCGGCCAGCCGCTCCAGTACGCCCGAGGTCAGCGCGTCCGTCTCGGCGAGTTCGGCCCGGTCCACCCGGCGGGCGGTCGGCAGGCCGGGCCGGTCCAGTGGTGCCGCCGACTCGTCCCCGGTGCCGATCTCCACCATCCGCAGCAGTACGTGCCGGGCCGCCCGTCGCTGCCCGGGGTCGAACTCCTGCCAGACCCGTTCGGCGGTCTGCGCCACCGCGCCGTCGATCCCGCCGGCCGCCTGGTAGCCGGCCAGCGTCACCGCGCTGCCCCGGCGGCGGCGCCACGCCTCCAGCAGCACGTGCGAGGCGACCGGCAGCGCACCGGCCCGGCCGGCGACCTGGGCCACGATGGTGGAGACGAGGGCGCCCTCGACCATCGCACCGGCCCGCTCGGCGGGGCGTACCACCGCGTCCCGGACCTGGGCGGCGGTCATCGGCCCGACCAGGACCTGGGCGTCGGCCAGCGCCGCCACCAGCTCGGGCAGCTCGGCGCAGTGGCCGTAGAAGTCGGCGCGTACCCCGAGCACCACCCGCAGCCGGCTGTCCGGCGCGGCGACGGCGGCCAGCAGCGCGGCCACGAACCCGGCCCGGCCGTCCGCGTCCCGGCAGAGCGTGAAGACCTCCTCGAACTGGTCGACCACCAGCCACAGGTCGGCCTCGGCGGGGGCGTCGGCCAGCAGTTGCCGGACCGCCAGGTGCAGCCGCGCCGGGTCGGCGACGAGGTCCGCCCGGAGGGCGCCGGCCGGGATCCGGAGCAGCCGGGCGAGCTGTACCGCCAGCTCGCCGACCGGATCCGGGCCGGGGGTCAGCACGAGTACCGGCGGTTGTTCCGGCCGGCTCGTGACGGTGGGCACCAGGCCGGCCCGGAGTACCGAGGACTTGCCGCTGCCGGAGGCGCCGAAGAGTGCCACGAACCGGCGGCCGGCCAGCCGCTGCCGCAGGTCGTCGACGACGTCCTCGCGACCGAAGAACCACTCCGCCCGCTCCGGCCCGTACGCCAGCAGCCCCTGGTAGGGAGCGTCGTCCGGGTGCGGCGGGGTGGGGGCCGGCAACTCGTCCCGGGCGATCCGCCGCCACCGGGCCTCCCAGTCGGCCGGGTCACCGCCGCACGCGGTCACGTACGCCAGGGTGACGGCGAGGGTCGGCAGCCGCCGCCCGCCGGCCGCCTCGGAGAGGGTGGTGGCGGAGAAGTGCGCCCGCCGGGACAGTTCCCGGTAGCCGGGCATGCCGGCCTTCTCCCGCAGCAGGCGCAGCCCGGCGGCGAACTCCCGCACCTGCGGGGTACCGGGCCCGAGTGCGGCCTCTGGTCGCGGCACTGTCTTCCTCACTCGTGGTAGCTCGTCGGTCGACTGTCCGGAGTTGATTGTCCGGGTCTGCGGCCCGAAGCCGGACAACGAGTCGGCGACTAGACATCTCCTCAGCGGGGTGCGACAGGCGCCCCACCAGGCAGATCACGAGGTGATCAGTAATGCGGTCCATCTTCTCCCGGCGCTTCGGGGTGGCGACGCTGCTACTCGGACTGACCGTGGCCCTGCTCGCCGGGACCGCGTCCCCGGCCAGCGCCGCGATCATCACCGTCCAGGACGGCTTCGAGGGCAACCAGGCGGCGAACTGGAGCTTCAGTCACGTCGGTGACGGCACCGGCGGGATCAGTTCGTTGCAGACCCACAACGGAGTCAAGGACGGGTTCATCTCGATGCGCAGCGCCGGCTTCTCCTCGGTCGGCCGGCGGGTCTTCCTGCCGCCGACCACGAGCTGCACGGCGGGCATCTGGGTGAACCCGGTACTCGCCACCCAGCAGATCAACTTCGAGATCATCGAGCCGAACAGCTTCACGTACGTGGCGCTGAAGACGGTGGTGCTCAGCGGCGCGGCGCCGTACACCTTCGTCTCCACCTCGTGGAACCACGGCCCGACGGACATCCTGGTCCGGGTCTCGCTGATCGGCGTCAACGGCGTGCAGTTGGGGACCTGGGTCGACGACCTGGGCATCCTCTGCCACACCTGAGTCGCTGACGCGTTCGCACACAGTCGGGTGCCGTCCCTGCCCGGGGCGGCACCCGCCGTGCGAGGCTTCCGGTATGGGACACCCGATCATGTTCGACGAGTCGGATCCGCTGCTGCACCGGGTACGGTCGCTCGCGCTGGCCTTTCCGGACGCGGCCGAGAAGGTCTCGCACGGACGTCCCACCTTCTACACCACCAAGGTCTTCGCCTACTACGGCGGATCGGTGAAGGTCGACGGCGGCTACCGGCAGCACGAGCAGTCGGTGATCGTCCTGGTCGACCCCGACGAACGTGCGGCGCTGCTGGCCGAGGAGCACTGCTACCTGCCGATGTACCTCGGCGCGTACGGGTGGATCGGGGTGGACCTCACCGACCAGACCGACTGGGACGAGATCGGGGAGCTGCTGGATGCCAGCTACCGGCGTACCGCCGGGCCGCGCCGGGTCGCCCGGCTCGACGACCGAGGGCCGGGCCGCTGACGTCGCCTTTCCCCGGCCGGCGATTCAGTCCGGTAGGCCCGCCTCGACCCAGCGGCGGATCACCTGGGCCGCCTGGTCGGCGACGGGATTTCCGGCGGGCCGGGTGACCAGGTCGCTGAGCGCGAACATGTCCAACACCCGGCCCAGGTGGGCCCAGTCCGGCGGCAGCGGCAGGTCGGCCGGCTGGTGGGCGGCGTACCCGGCGCGGAAGCCGCTGACGAACTCGGCCGGATAGTCGGCGCCGAACCGCAGCATGTTGGCGGCATCGGCGTACGGGCAGCCGGAATAGCTGAACTCCCAGTCCAGTACGGCGGCCACCCGCCAGCTCCCACCGTCCCGGCTGACCAGGATGTTCTTCGGGTTGACGTCGGCGTGCACCAGTCGGGCGTGGTCGTCCACCCGGGCCAGCGTCGGCGCGTGGCTGCCGCACAGGGCCGTCCAGTTGTCCCGGGTGGGCCGGTCGAGCCGCTCGGTCGCGGCCATGCAGCCCGCCACGACCTCGGGCAACTGCGCCGACCACGGGGGCTCCGTACGCACGGTGAGCTGCTCGTCGACGAAGAAGCCCGGCCGGTCGTACGTCACCGTGCCGATGCCGGCGACCACCCGGCCCACCTCGACGCCGAGGTCGGACAGCCCCGACCCGTCGGCGGCGAGCACCTGCTCCAGCGGGGTGCCCGAGACGTACTCGATGGCGGTGGCCGGGCGGGCGTCCGGGGCCCCCTCGGCGGCCGGCAGCACGAGCAGCACCTCGGGCACCGGGACGTACCGCCGGGCGGTCGCCATGACCGCGGCCTCGACCGCCGGGTCGGGTCCGCCGAGCCGGACCACCACCTCGCCGTCGGCGAGGGTGACCAGGCAGGTTTCGTGGGAGAAGCCGCCGGCCAGCCGCCGGGTCTCCAGCACCCTGCTGCCCAGCGCCTCGGCGACCGTGTGCAGCTCGTCGCTGGTCCGCGAACCGGTCACCCGGGCTCGCCCCGGTCCGTCGGCGCCGTCACTCGTCCTCGACCCAGTCCAGGGTGCGGGCCACCGCCTTGCGCCAGTTGCGCAGCTCGCGGTCCCGGTGCGCCGGCTCCATCGCCGGTGCCCAGTCGGCGTCCTGGCGCCACTGCGCGCGCAGCGTCGCCAGGTCCGGCCAGAAGCCGACCGCCAGACCGGCGGCGTACGCGGCGCCGAGGCAGGTGGTCTCGCTGACCTCGGGGCGGACCACCGGTACGTCGAGTACGTCGGCGAGGAACTGCATCAGCAGCTCGTTGGCGGTCATCCCGCCGTCCACCCGGAGCCGGCGCAGCGCCACGTCCGAGTCGGCGTTCATCGCGTCGACCACCTCGCGGGTCTGCCAGGCGCTCGCCTCCAGCACGGCCCGGGCCAGGTGTCCCTTGGTGACGTAGCCGGTCAGGCCGGCGATGACGCCCCGGGCGTCGCTGCGCCAGTGCGGGGCGAACAGCCCGGAGAAGGCCGGTACGACGTAGCAGCCGCCGTTGTCCTCGACGGTCCGGGCCAGCTCCTCGACCTCCGGCGCGCTGGAGATCAGCCCGAGGTTGTCCCGCAGCCACTGCACCAGCGACCCGGTGACCGCGATCGCCCCCTCCAGGGCGTACGTCGCCGGCTGGTCACCGATCCGGTAGCCGACCGTACTGAGCAGCCCGTGCCGGGAGGCCACCGGGCTCTGGCCGGTGTTGAGCAGCAGGAAACTGCCGGTGCCGTAGGTGCACTTCGCCTCGCCGGGGTGGAAGCAGGTCTGCCCGAAGAGTGCCGCCTGCTGGTCGCCGAGCGCGCTCGCCACCGGTACCCCGGCCAGCGGCCCGACGCTCCCGTTCCCGCTTCCGGGGAGGCCGTCCGCGGTGCCGTAGACCTCCGCCGACGAGCGGATCTCCGGCAGCATCCGGGCCGGGACGCCGAGCACGTCGAGGAGTTCCGGGTCCCAGTCGAGGGTCCGCAGGTCCATCAGCAGCGTCCGGCTGGCGTTGGTCACGTCGGTGACGTGCCGCCCGGTCAGCTTCCAGATCAGCCAACTGTCCATGGTGCCGAAGAGCACCTCGCCCCGGTCGGCCCGGTCCCGCAGGCCGTCGACGTTGTCGAGCAGCCAGCGCAGCTTCGGCCCGGAGAAGTAGGTGGCCAGCGGCAGCCCGGTGCGTTCCCGGAAGCGCTGCTCGCCGTACTCGCTGTCGAGCCGGCGCAGCAGCGGCGCGGTACGGGTGTCCTGCCAGACGATGGCGTGGTGCACCGGCCGGCCGGTGGCCCGGTCCCAGACCACCGTGGTCTCCCGCTGGTTGGTGATGCCGATCGCGGCGAGCCGGTCGGCGCCGATCCCCGCCTCGGCCAGCGCCTCCGGCACCACCTGGCAGACGGCGGTCCAGATCTCCTCGGCGTCGTGTTCGACCCAGCCTGGTCGGGGGAAGATCTGCCGGTGCTCCCGCTGGGCCATCGAGACGATGCGGCCCTCGGCGTCGAAGACGATGCAGCGGGACGAGGTGGTGCCCTGATCGATCGCGGCGACGAACTGACCGGTCATGCGCAGCACCGTACCCGGCGCCCGCGCCGTCGTCATCCGGCCCGGGAGCCGGAAGTCACCCCGTCGGCCGCTCGGACCCGGCGGCATCCAGGTGGGCGCTGATCCGCACGGTCGTGCCCGCCGGACCGCTGTCGACCAGCATCTCGTCGCTGAGCTGCCGGGCCAGCCAGAGTCCCCAACCACCGGCGATCTCCGGCAGGGGGCGCCGGCGGTCGTCGAGCCGCTCGGCTCCGATCCCGGCACCGGTGTCGGAGACGAGGCAGTAGAGGGTCCCTCCGGTACTCCAGAGCCGCAGCCAGCCCTGCCCGCCGCCGTGCCGTACCGCGTTGGTCATCAGCTCGTTGACGGCCAGCACGAAGTCGTCCAGGCGCGCACCCTGCAGACCGGTCGCCTCGGAGCGCGCCGCGACCGCGTGCCGGATCTCGGTCACCCGGTCGGCGTCGAAGGTCTCGGCGAGCAGTGGAGGTGTCCCGTCGGGCGCGACAGCAGTGCGCGCGAGGGGATCAATGTCGCTCATGGCCGTCCCACCGCTGGTCGTCGAGTCCTTTCGTGGCTTTCCCACCCTACGTCAGGGTATGTAGCTGCGCATCCGAGCCGGCCGGTCGACCTGGCCGGGCGTGCGGGTCCGCCCGCTCGGCGAAGCTGTGCGATGGTCTCTGCGTGCCCGATCCGACGAGCGACGCGCCGGGCGGTCGCCGCCGCGACCCGCCGGGCAGCCTCCAGGCGCCGCTGTGGCGGTCCATCGCCGTCTACCGGTTCGCCGCCCTGGCCTACGTCGCGGTACTCGCGGTACGCAACCTGGGCGACTACACGCATCCGGTGTCCGGTGCGGTACTCCTGCTGGCCATGACCGGCTGGACGGTCTTCGCCGGCTACGCGTACGCCGATCCGGCCTGGCGGCGCTGGCCGCTGCTCCTGGCCGACCTGGCCGTGGTGCTGGCGGTGGTGGTCGCCGCCCCCCGGGTGGTCGGCCGGGAGGTGCTCAACGACGGGGTACCCCCACCGAGCGTCGCCTGGCTCGCCGGGCCGGTACTCGCCTGGGCGGTCTCCGGCGGGCGGCGGCGCGGCGTGGTGGCGGCCCTGGTGATCGGCGGCACCGACCTGGTGGCCCGGGAACGGTTCGCCCAGGCGTCGCTGACCGGCGCCGCGCTGATGCTGCTCGCCGGGATCGCCGTCGGGCACGTCGTCCGGCTGGCGGTGATCGCCGAGGAGCGGTTGCAGCGAGCCGTCGAGTTGGAGGCGGCGACCCGGGAGCGGGAGCGGCTGGCCCGGGGGATCCACGACTCCGTCCTCCAGGTACTGGCCCTGGTCCAGCGCCGGGGCGCACACCTCGACGGCGAGGCCGCCGAACTGGCCAGACTCGCCGGTGAACAGGAGGCCGCGCTGCGGGCGCTGATCGCCAGCCGGGCACCGACCGGGCTGGACCGCCAGGAGGTCGACCTGCGTTCGCTGCTCGGCCGGTACGCCTCGGCCACCGTCTCGATCGCCGCCCCGGCCACGCCGGTGCCGCTGCCCGCCGGTACCGCCGGTGAGGTCGCGGCGGCGGTCGGCGCGGCGCTGGACAACGTGGCCCGGCACGGCGGCGGCCGGGGCTGGGTACTCGTCGAGGACGACGCGGCGGCGGTCACCGTCTCGGTCCGGGACGACGGGCCGGGAATCCCGGCGGGACGGCTCGCCGAGGCGGCCGGTCAGGGGCGGCTCGGCGTGGTCCAGTCGATCGAGGGACGGATCGCCGACCTCGGTGGCACGGTCCGGATCAGCTCGGCTCCCGGCGAGGGCACCGAGGTCGAGCTGCGGATCCCCCGGGACCGCACGATCCCCGGGCAGCGCACGTGATCGTGTGGACGGTACCGGCTCGTCTAGGCTCGCCGGTGTGACCGACGAGGGCGTGCCGGCTGTCCGGGTGATGGTGGTCGACGACCATCCGATGTGGAGGGAAGGGGTGGCCCGCGACCTCACCGAGGCCGGCTACCACGTCGTCGCCACCACCGGCGAGGGGCGGCAGGCGGTCCGGGTCGCCCCGGCCACCCGCCCCGACGTGGTCGTACTCGACCTGCAACTGCCGGACATCTCCGGCGTCGAGGTGCTCCGGGCACTGCTGGCCGAGCTGCCCGGGGTCCGGGTGCTGATGCTCTCGGCCAGCGGCGAGGAGCAGGACGTACTCGACGCGGTGAAGGCGGGCGCCACCGGCTACCTGCTCAAGTCCGCCGGGCCGGCGGAGTTCCTGGACGCGGTCCGGCGTACCGCCGCCGGGGACGCGGTCTTCACGCCCGGGCTGGCCGGTCTGGTGCTCGGGGAGTACCGGCGGATCGCCGCCGCGCCGGCACCCCCCGGAGACGACCTGCCCCGGCTGACCGAACGGGAGACCGAGGTGCTCCGGCTGGTCGCCAAGGGGATGTCCTACAAGCAGATCGCCACCCGGCTCGGGCTGTCGCACCGTACGGTGCAGAACCACGTGCAGAACACCCTCGGCAAGCTGCAACTGCACAACCGGGTCGAACTCACCCGCTACGCCATCGAACAGGGCCTCGACGGCGACTGACCCGACTGACCCACCGGGCCGGCCGGGTCGGTCGGGCCGGCCGGGTCACGGCGGGGGCTGGGTCTCGTTGACCGCCAGCTCCTCGGCACTCGCGCCGCCGCCCGCCGCACCACGGTCGATGGCGACGGAGTCGGTCTCGTCGTCGTACCGGGCGCCCTCGTCCGGCTCCACCAGCCGGCCGACCGGGCCGCCGCCCGGCGCGTCGCCGAGGTTGCCATGGTCGTAGATCGAGACCGGGGAGTTCGGGTCGGAGGTGGGACCCGGATCCATCACGTCGGCGTCGAGCTGTGCCTCGGCGGCGGCCTCGTCACTGTCCGCCTCGTCCGAGAGCGCCTGGTCGACGGTGCCGGCGTACGGGTCCTCGACCGGCACGTCGGGTCGCTCCTGGGAGAGCCGGTAGTCCAGCGACTCGCCATCGGCCTGCTCCTCCGCGGTGGTGCCGTACCGGTCCACCGCCAGCGGCCGGTCGGTGGGAAGTGCGGCGGGATCCCAGCCGTCCGCCTCCCGACCGGTCGCGACGTCGTCACCGGCCGTCGAGTCGTCGTCGGCGGTGCCGGGCAGGCCCTCCGCCTCCGGGTCGGACACGGGCGTCGGAAACTCGTCATCGCGCATGACAGATCACTACCCGCTCGCCGGGTACCCGTAACCGGGCGAAGGCGACCGGGCGCCACGCCGACCGCCGCCACCCGGCGGACCCCGCCGCCCCGGTGCGGTTAGCCAGGGCCGAAACGGGAAGGACGGCGACGGCGCGGTCGGTGACCGGCTCCCGCGACGCCGGCCGTCGGCGACGAATGGCCGGGCCGGCGGGGTGGGCGGACCGGTTTGCCAGGTTTCCGCTCGGCCCGCCGTGGTTAATGGGAGCCTCTGATCGAGCGGCCCTAGCCCGCCCTTGCCGTCGCTGGAGGTGACCCATGCGCGTTGGCCTCGTCTGCGCACACGCCGGCCCGCCGCACGAGCGTCGCGGCCACTTCGCCGGCACGCACCAGCACGTGGCCCGGGTGGCCGCCGAGCTGACCGGGCGGGGCCACGACGTACGGGTCTACGAGCGGCTCGACGATCCCGCCGCGCCGCCGGTCAGCGAGATCGGCGGCTACCGGGTGGAGCGGGTACCGGTGGGTCCGCCCCGCGCCACCGGCACCGGCGAACTGGTGCCGTACGTGCCGGAACTCGGCCGCTGGCTGACCGAACGCTGGGCCGGGGAGTGGACCCCCGAGGTGGTGCACGGACACTTCTGGATCGGCGGCCTGGCGGCGGCGAGCGCCGTCCGGGACACCGTCATCCCGGTCGTGCAGACCTTCCACTCCCTCGGCGTCGAGCAACTGCGCCACCTCGGCGAGGCGTACCGGGGTCCGGGGCAGCGGATTCCGCTGGAGCGGGCGCTGACCCGGGCCGTGGACATGGCGGTGGCGCAGTGCACCGACGAGGTCGACGAGCTGACCCGGATGGGGTTGCAGCGCGCCTCCGTGGTGGTGGTGCCGGCGGGCGTGGACACCGAACTCTTCGCCCCGGAGGGCGAGGCGGCGACCCGGGACCGGCGACCGCGCATCCTGGCCGCCGGCGGCCTGGAGCCGGGACACGGACAGGAGGACCTGATCCGGGCGTTGCGGCTGGTCGGGGACGTCGAGCTGGTCATCGCCGGCGGGCCGCCCGCCGAACACCTGAACAACCACGCCGAGGCCCGCCGGCTGCGCGAGGTCGCCGAGTCCAGCGGGGTCGCCGACCAGATCAAGCTGGTCGGCTCGGTGCCGCACGACCAGATGTCCGCCTGGTACCGCTCCGCCGACGTGGTGGCCTGCACCCCCCGGTACGCCTCCGCCGGCCGGGTGCCGCTGGAGGCGATGGCCTGCGGCGTACCGGTGGTCGGCTACTCGATGGGCGGCATCGTGGACACCGTGGTCGACGAGGTCACCGGCCGGCTCGTCCCGCCCGGCGACGTACGCGGGCTGGGCGTGACGCTGCGCCGGCTGCTCGCCGCCGACGCGGAGCGGTTCGCGTACGGGCACGCGGCGGTGGACCGGGTGCGGTGCAGCTACACCTGGGACCGTACGGCCGGCGCGCTGGAGCGCCTCTACGAGCGGGTGGTACTCCGCCGCCTGCCCGCCCCGAGCTGACGAACCGCCGGGACGCCTCTGCCCCGCCGGGGCGCCCCTGTCGACCGGCGGTCAGCGGCGGGGGACCGGTGCGATCGGGGCGGAGCGGCGCCGGTCAGGTACCGCCGTCGACCCGGGCAGTCGGGGACCGGTCCGGGCCGGTGGCGCCGCCGGGGAGCGTACCGGCAGTTTCCGGCCGCGCTGGTCGGGCAGCGGACCGTGCTGGTGCTGCGGCTCGGCGTACCGGGTCAGGCCGAGCACCGCGACCAGGGTGACCAGGAAGCCGACCCCGGCCAACCACTCCCGGCCCGGCCAGATCCGGTCACCGAGCAGCAGCAGCCCGACCACCGCCGCCGGTACCGCACCGGCGGCGTCCATCGCGGCCACCGCCGCCGTCGTCGAGCCGCGCTGCATCGCCAGGCCGAGCAGCAACTGCCCGACGATCGAGTGGACGATCAGCAGGTAGAGCAGGGGGTCCCGGAGGAAGGCGTCGAACGAGTGCACCGAGGCGAGCGGCCGGGCGGCCACCGCGGCGGCCGAGAAGGCCAGCCCGGCCAGCGCGCCGAGCGCCACCGAACCCGGCACGCCGTGCAGGCGTACGGCGGGAAAACCGAGCGCGCCGATCACGCCGAGCGCGACGACCAGGGCGACCACCCCGGCGGTCCCGAGCTGCCGGGACGGCGCCGGTTTCGCGGCCAGCACCAGGGCGGTGATCCCGACCAGCAGGAGTACCAGCAGCAGCACCTCGGCGGCCGGCAGCCGCCACTTGAGCACCAGCACCCCGAGCAGGGCGGTGACGCCGAGCCCGGCCGCCACGCTCGCCTGGACCAGGAAGAGCGGCAGGTCGCGCCGGGCCAGGAAGGCGAGGACGAAGCCGAGCACCTGGCAGGTGAGCCCGACCAGATAGCTGCGGTGCCCGACCAGCCGCAGCAGCAGCCCCGGGTCGAAGGTGTGGTGCAGGGTGGTCCGGGTCGCGGCCATCGACTGGAGCAGGTTGGCCACGCCGTAGGCGGCGATCATGGCCGCGAGGAAGCACCAACCGGTGGACACCTGGCGAGGATAGAGGCTGCTGTGCCGCTTCGCTCGGCCGGCTAGCCGAGCCGGTCGAGCAGATCCTGGTGCAGTTTGCCGTTGCTGGCGATCGCGCTGCCGCCGCCGGGGCCGGGGCGTCCGTGAAGGTCGGTGAAGGTGCCGCCGGCCTCGGTCACGATCGGGATCAGCGCGGCCACGTCCCAGAGCGACAGCTCCGGCTCCACCATCGCGTCGACCGCCCCCTCGGCGAGCAGCATGTAGCCGTAGAAGTCGCCGTACGCCCGGCTCCGCCACACCGAGCGGAGGATGTCGAGTACCGGGTCGAGCCGGCCGGTCTCCTCCCAGCCGTGCAGCGAGGAGTAGCAGAAGCTGGCGTCGGCGAGCCGGCCGACCCCGGAGACCCGGATCGGGGTGGCGGCGGCCTGGTGCCGGCCCGCGTACGCCCCGAGTCCGGTCGCCGCCCACCAGCGGCGGCCCAGGGCCGGCGCGGAGACCAGCCCGACGACCGGGGTGTCGCCGTCCATCAGCGAGATCAGGGTGGCCCAGATCGGCACCCCCCGGACGAAGTTCTTGGTGCCGTCGATCGGGTCGACCACCCACTGCCGGGAGCCGGCTCCGGCGGGTGCGGCGGAGGCGCCGTACTCCTCGCCGAGCACGCCGTCCCGGGGCCGGGTGCGGGCCAGGGTGGCCCGGACGGCACGTTCGACGGCGGTGTCCGCGTCGGTGACCGGCGTCAGGTCCGGCTTCGCCTCCACGTGCAGGTCCAGGGCCCGGAACCGGGCCATCGAGATCGAGTCGGCGGTGTCGGCGAGCATGTGCGCCAGGGACAGGTCGTCCGCGTACCGGGCCATGGCGGAAACCTACTCGATCCGGTCCGCCCCGGTGCGTTAGCATCCCGCGCCGTGGCCACCGAACCGATTTCCGACGCGTCCCCCGAAATGCTGATCGGCCTGCTGGCCGAGTCGGACCGGCTGGCCGCCTTCGCCGCCGTGGTGCTCGGCGCGGGCGAGGTGGCCGAGGTGGCGGAGCGGACCGGGCTGCCCGCCCGGACGGTGTCCGCCGCGCTGCGCCGGCTGGAGTCCGGCGGTCTGGTCGAGACGGTCGACGGCCGGGCGGTCGCCCTGGTCGGGGCGTTCAAGGAGGCGGTACGCGCCCGTCCGCCCGCCCCCGCCGAGCCGGACGCGGAGCTGGACCCGGACCGGGCCGTCGCGGCGGTGCTCCGGGCCTTCGTCCGGGACGGTCGGATCGTGCAGATGCCGGCCGCGCAGGGCAGGCGACGGCTGCTGCTCGAACACGTCGTCACCACCTTCGAGCCGGGGGTGCGCTACTCCGAGCGGGAGGTGAACGCCCTGCTCCGGGCCTGGTACGACGACTACGCCGCGCTGCGCCGCTACCTCGTCGACGAGGTGCTGCTGACTCGCCGGGACGGCGTCTACTGGCGCAGCGGCGGCCCGGTCGACCTGGACCCCGGCCCGGCCGCGAGCGACCCCGACGGCCTGCCCGGGTAGCGACCCGGGGCTACTCGACCTCGCCGGCCCGGGAGGCGAGCAGCCGGCGGTACGACGCCAGCCGGCGCGGGTCGGCGTTGCCGGCCGCCACCCAGGCGTCGAGCGCGCAGTCGGCCTCGTCCGGGGTGTGTTCGCAGTTCGGCGGGCACTCGACGGTCCCCTCGACCAGGTCGGGGAAGCCGTGCAGCAGGCTTTCGGCGGAGACGTGCGCCAGGCCGAAGCTGCGGATCCCGGGCGTGTCGATGATCCAGCCGGGATGGGTGCGCCGGTTGCCGGGCAGCGACGGCAGGCGCAGCGCGACCGCGCTGGTCGAGGTGTGCCGGCCCCGGCCGATCGCGCTGACCGTGCCGACCGCCCGGTCCGCCTCCGGGACCAGCCGGTTCACCAGCGTCGACTTGCCCACCCCGGAGTGCCCGACCATGACCGAGACCTGCTCGGCGAGGAGTCCGCGCAGCTCGTCGAGGTCGGAGCCGGGGCCGACGAGTACGTGCGGCAGGTCGAGTTCCGCGTAGTAGCCGAGCACCCCGTCGGGTTGGGCGAGATCCGCCTTGGTCAGGCAGAGCAGCGGCTCGATGTCGGCGTCGTACGCCGCCACCAGGCACCGGTCGATGAACCCGGTCCGGGGCGGCGGGTCGGCCAGCGAGCTGACGATCACGAGCTGGTCGGCGTTGGCCACCACCACCCGTTCGAGCCGCCCCTCGGCGGTGGTCTCGTCGTCGTCGGCGGTACGCCGCAGCACCGAGCGGCGCTCGGCGATCCGGACGATCCGGGCCAGCGCCCCGGCCGTCCCGGAGGTGTCGCCGACCAGGGCGACCCGGTCACCGACCACCACCGACTTGCGGCCCAGCTCGCGGGCGCGCATCGCGGTGACCGTCCCGCCGTCGGCCCGGTCACCCCGTCCGGCCGCCGGGTCGTCGCCGACCACGCAGGTGTAGCGGCCCCGGTCGACGGCGATCACGAAGCCGTCGACGGCGTCGGAGTGCTGTGGCCTGGTCCGGGTACGCGGACGCGACGACCGCCCGGGTCGTACCCGTACGTCGTCCTCGTCGTACTCCCGCTTGCCCGCCAGCTCCGCTCCCCGTCTCGTCTTCCGGCGACGGCGACCAGCGAGGGGACCGAACGGTCCCGGCTATCGGCGCCCGTCGCCGCCGGTCACCATCGTCGACCATAGTGCCGGGAACTCGGGCATGGTCTTGGAGGTACACGCCACGTCGTCCAATTCGATGCCGGGCACGGCGAGCCCGATCACCGCCGCCGCGTGCGCCATCCGGTGGTCGGCGTAGGTCCGGAACGTCCCGCCGCGCAGCTGCCGGGGCCGGATCTCCAGCCCGTCGGCGGTGTCGGCGACGTCGGCGCCGAGGCCGGTCAGCTCCCGGGCCAGCGCGGCGAGCCGGTCGGTCTCGTGGCCCCGGATGTGGCCCACCCCGCGCAGCCGGGACGGCGAGTCGGCCAGTACGGCGAGGGCGGCCAGCACCGGGGTGAACTCGCTGACGTCGGAGAGGTCGGCGTCGACCCCGCGGATCCCGCCGGTGCCGCTCACGGTGAGACCGTCGGTGCCGAGGGTCACCTCGCCGCCCATCCGGGAGAGCAGCTCCCGCAGCGTGTCGACCGGTTGCAGGCTGCTGCGCGGCCAGCCGAGCAGGGTCACCGTGCCGCCGGTGACCAGCGCGGCGGCGAAGAACGGCACCGCGCCGGAGAGGTCCGGCTCGATGTCCCAGCCCCGTCCGGAGAGCCGACCCGGCTCCACCACCCAGACGTCCGGGCTGGCGTCGTCGACCGCGGCACCGGCGGCCCGGAGCATCTGCACGGTCATCCGCAGGTGTGGGGCGGACGGGACCGGCGGGCCGACGTGCCGGACCACGATCCCGCGTTCGAACCGGGCCCCGCCGAGCAGCAGCCCGGAGACGAACTGGCTGGAGGCGGAGGCGTCGATCACGACCTCGCCGCCGAGCACCCGGCCGGCGCCCTGCACGGTCAGCGGCAGGCTGGCGCCCTCGGTGGTGTCGATGCGAACCCCGATGGCGCGGAGCGCGCCGACCAGCGGGCCGAGCGGGCGGAGCCGGGCGTGCGGGTCGCCGTCGAAGGTGACCGGCCCCTCGGCGAGCCCGGCGACCGGCGGCAGGAACCGCATGACGGTGCCGGAGAGCCCGACGTCGACGTGCGCCGGGCCCTGGAGCGGACGGGGCCGGACCAGCCACCGCTCGTCGTCCACAATGGAAACGTGGGCGCCCATCCCGCGCAGCCCGGCGGCCATCAGCTCGGTGTCCCGGGCGCGGAGCGGGTGACGCAGCGTGGAGGGGCCGTCGGCCACCGCGCTGAGCACCAGCGCCCGGGCCGTCAACGACTTGGAGCCGGGCAGCCGCAGCGTCGAGGCGACCGGGTCGGTCGCGGTCGGCGCGGTCCAGGGCTCGAGCGGACGGACCGCCGTGAGGTTCGGCACCGGTACATTCTGCCCCGGCGGCCGGGGAGCCGGATCGGAGCATCGGCCCCTCCCGCCTGACGGGACGGCCGGCCGGCGCCGGAGGCGCTAGCGTGGCGGGCATGTGCGGCAGGTACGCGACCACCCGTAGCGCGGCCGATCTGAGCGCGCTCTTCGAGGCGTACGACGAGACCGGTGGGCGGCTCGCCGCCGACTACAACGTCGCGCCGACCGATCCGGTGCCGGTCGTACGGGTCTGCCCCGACTCGGGCGGTTCGGTGCTCTCGGTGGCCCGTTGGGGGCTGCTGCCGCACTGGGCCAAGGACACCCGGGGTGCCGCCCGCATGATCAACGCCCGCGCCGAGACGGTCGCCACCACCCGGGCGTACGCGCAGTCGTTCGCCCGGCGCCGCTGTCTCGTCCCGGCCGACGGCTGGTACGAGTGGGTCCGCCGGGACGGCGGCAAGCAGCCGTACTTCATGACTCCGCGCGACGGCGGGGTGCTCGCCTTCGCCGGACTCTGGTCGGTCTGGCACGGTGCCGGCGACCCGCTGCTCACCACCAGCGTGGTCACCACGGCGGCGCTCGGCGAACTGGCCCTGGTGCACGACCGGATGCCGCTGCTGCTGCCCCGGGAGCGCTGGTCCGACTGGCTCGACGGCGACGACGACCCGGCCCTGCTGCTCGCGCCGCCGGACGAGAAGTCGCTGGCCGAGATCGAGATCCGGCCGGTCGGCAGGGGCGTCGGAGACGTCCGGAACGACGGTCCGGAACTCCTGGCCCGGGTCACCGCCCCGCCGCTGCGCGCGTTACCAGAAGAACCGATCGCGTCGACGCTGTTCTGAGCGCGCAACCGCGTATTTGCCTGCACCGATTTGCCACCCTTCGAGGTGGATCGTCGCCCGCAGTTTTCCACACCTTTGCCGAGAGCACTTGTCACGCATCGTGGTGGTGCGATAGAACACAGCGCCGGCAGTGGGTGTCGGCTCGCACCGGGCGAGCGGCACTCACCGATCTTCGTCGGTCCCACGGGGGAGGTGGGTGAATGACACGGGCGCGGATGCCACGCCCGCACGAGGTTGCCGCGGCACGACGAGACCCGAGGCTGCTTCGGGCACTCAGTGAGCGGCGCCTGGACGATGCCTGGCGTACCCGGGGGGTGTGCCAGAGCGTGGACCCGGAGACATTTTTCCCGGCACCCAGCGAGCCGGCCGACTCGGCCGTCGCGCTGTGCCGGACCTGTGACGTACAGGGACCCTGCCTCGCCTGGGCGCTTGAGGTGGGTGACTGCCACGGCGTATGGGGAGCGACCACGCCGCGTGAACGCCGGGCGATGCTGGTCGCCTGGCGGGATCAGGTGGAGCGTGATCCGGACGCGGCCGGCGACGCCGGACCACCGGTCCGGGACCGCCTGCTGACCCTCGTCCCGCTCAGTTCCAGCCGCCGCTGACCCGGCCACGTTCCAGCCGCCGGCCCACCCGACCACCGCCGACCGCCAGGTCACCCGGTGGACGGTGCCATACAGTGGCGCCGTGCGGCACGGTGACGAGATCGACACTCCACGGGGCCCCGCCCGGGTGGACGTCGACCTGCCGCGTCCCCGGCCGGCGACCCTGCTGGTGCTCGGGCACGGTGCGGGCGGCAGCGTGGACTCGCCGGACCTGGTGGCGCTCCGGGACGCGGCGGTCGGGGCCGGGATCGCGGTGGCCAGGGTGACCCAGCCGTACCGGGTGGCCGGCCGGCGGGCACCGGCCCCCGCCGGTCACCTGGACGAGGCGTGGGTGGCGGTCGTCACCGCACTGCTGGGCCGGTACGCCCCGACCCCCACCCTGGTGGTCGGCGGCCGGTCCAGTGGCGCCCGGGTCGCCTGCCGTACCGCCGGTGTCCTGGGCGCCTCCGGGGTCGTCGCGCTCGCCTTTCCGCTCCATCCGCCCGGCCGGCCGGAGCGGTCCCGGGCGGCGGAACTGCGTACCGGACTGCCGACCCTGGTGGTGGGCGGCGATCGGGACCCGTTCGGCGTACCGGCCGAGGAGCCGGGCATCCGGGTCGAGGTACGGCCGGGCGAACGGCACGACCTGCGGCTCGACCCGGCGGGAACCGCCGGGCTGGTGCTCGGCTGGCTGCGCGAGCGGGGCTGGGCGGGCTGAGGTCCGGGCCGGCCGTTTCTGTCCTGCCGGGGTGATCGTTGCTCCAACTGATGCCGGACGCCGCCTGCGATTCCGCGAATCGGACGTGGCGCCCGGTCTCATCCTCCCAGGCCCTTCCTGGTCCCAGCCGTGGCGGATCCGATCGGATTGGTCACGGCCGGGGCCAGGGATGGGCGGTGAACGGAATGCCTCGCCCGGTACGGCGGTTACAACTCCCGGAAGCCAAAGGAGCCACGAGGGGGTTTGCCCGGTGTCGACCGAGACACGGAGCCTGGAGCACGACCGCGAGGCGCGGTGGCCCGACCGGAGGCGGAACGCTCCGCCGTCCCGGTCGTCCGGCGACCGGCCGGCGGCGGGTACCGGCCCGACCCGAACGGAGTCGCCGGGCCGCGCTTTCCGCGTATCCTCGGCGGGACAGCCGAATAACGCTGCGGTGGTGGGGAAGAAGGTCACCGCGCCGGTTCGGTACCGAGGTGAGGGAGACGGCCGGTTGACAGCGGAGAAGACGGACGAGCGCAGGGCCCGGTTCGAACGTGACGCGCTGCCCTTCGTCGACCAGTTGTACGCCGCCGGCCTGCGGATGACCCGCAACCCCGCCGACGCGGAGGACCTGGTCCAGGAGACCTTCCTGAAGGCGTTCGCCGCGTTCCACCAGTTCGAAGAGGGTACGAACCTCAAGGCGTGGCTCTACCGGATCCTGACCAACACCTACATCAACTCCTACCGTCGCCGGCAGCGGCAGCCCGTGCAGGCGCCCACCGAGGAGATCACCGACTGGCAGCTCGCCGAGGCGGAGTCGCACACCTCCAGCGGGCTGCGTTCGGCCGAGACCGAGGCGCTGGACCGACTCCCGGACACCGACGTCAAAGAGGCGTTGCAGCAGCTCCCGGAGGAGTTCCGGCTCGCCGTCTACCTCACCGACGTCGAGGGGTTTTCCTACAAGGAGGTCGCCGACATCATGGGAACGCCGATCGGCACCGTGATGTCCCGGTTGCACCGTGGCCGGCGGAACCTACGAAAGCTGCTCGAGCGTTACGCTGCCGAGCGGGGCTTCTCGTCCGCCCCGTCGACCAGGTCCGCTGCGGCTGGCCGGGAGGTGTGAGCGAATGAGTTGCGGTGAACCGCACGAGACGGACTGCCGTGAGGTCCTCACCGAGGTATACCTCTACCTCGACCTGGAGTGCCCGGACGAGCGGCGCAACCTGATCCGGGACCATCTCGACGAGTGCTCGCCCTGCCTGCGCGAGTACGGCATCGAGCAGGAGGTCAAGGCGCTGGTCGCCCGCTGCTGCGGCAACGAGACCGCGCCGGTCGAGCTTCGGGAGCGGCTGCGGGTCCGCCTGGCGGAGCTGGTCTTCGAGACCGACTCCCGGGAGTACCTCGCCGACTGAGCCCCCGCCGGACCGTCGCTCGCCGGGGTGACGCCCCG
Organism: Plantactinospora sp. BB1; assembly: GCF_003030385.1. NCBI lineage: Bacteria > Bacillati > Actinomycetota > Actinomycetes > Micromonosporales > Micromonosporaceae > Plantactinospora > Plantactinospora sp. BB1. The sequence continues at coordinate 2,482,737 of NZ_CP028159.1, forward strand.
GTGGTGGCGGCGGATCGCCGGGCGGGCCGGGTTGTGGCGAGCGCTCTGCCGCGATCGCCGACGGATCCCGTGCCCCGCCCGGCCGCCCAGGCTCGGCGCCGAGCTCAGGAGTTGGGGCGCTTGCCGTGGTTGGCGGAGCTCTTCTTCCGCGCCTTCTTCTTCCGTGCCTTCTTCGCCATGCTGACCTCCGTCTGTCTGCCGTGGGCGGCGCCGACCACCGTCGTCGACCGCCCGTCTCTGCTCGCGCCGGGCAATCCTCCCATGGTCGCCGGTCGGCCCCGCCGAGGCGGTCCATCCGGCAGTCCGGGGCCGCGAGCAGCCGACGACGATCGCCGCCGTGCCCGCCACGGCGCCCGTCGCATGATTGGATACCGTCGCAGGGCAGAAGTGACGACGAGGGGAAGCCGATGGCCGAGGAGATCCGCGCCGAGATGGTGGCGAACGTCTGGAAGGTCGTGGCCACGGCCGGCGACTCGGTGTCCGAGGGTGACACGCTGGTGATCCTGGAGTCGATGAAGATGGAGATCCCGGTGGTGGCCGAGTCGGACGGGGTGCTCCGGGAACTCGCCGTCAACGAGGGCGACGTCGTGCAGGACGGCGACCTGATCGCCGTCATCGAATGACCGGCCTGCTGGTCCGGGCCGCCGAGCCGGCCGACTTCGACGCGATCGCCCGGCTCACCGTGGCGGCGTACCGGGCGGACGGGCAGCTCGACGGCGAGCACGGGTACGAACAGCTGCTCGCCGACGTACCGGCCCGGGTCGGTGCCGGCGAGCTGCTGGTCGCCGCCGACGAGGCGACCGGCGAACTGCTCGGTGCGGTGCTCTTCGTACTCCCCGGTTCGGCGTACGCCGAACTCTCCCGCCCGGGTGAGGCGGAGTTCCGGATGTTGGCGGTGGACCCGGACGCGCAGGGCCGAGGCGTCGGCAAGGCGCTGGTCCGGGCCTGCCTGGACCGGGCCCGGTCGCTCGGGTGTTCCCGGGTGGTGATCTGCACCCGGAGCTTCTCCGCGCCCGCGCACCGGCTCTACGCGGGGTTCGGTTTCGTCCGTACCCCGGAGCGGGACTGGTCGCCGGCGCCCGGCGTCGACCTGCTCGCGCTGCGCCTCGACCTGAGCGCCGCGCCGACGGTGCTGCCGGAGCCCAGCCGGGGTTGAGATCGGCGGGTCAGCCGGCCCTGGCGGTCGGGGCGCCGTCCGCCTCGGACTCCGGCTCGTCGCGTGCGGCGGGACCCTCGCCGATCCGGTCGAGCAACTCGTTGGCGAGCCCCAGGGCGAGTTCCCGGCGTTCCCTGGTGCTGATCTCGCCGCGCAGCGCGAAGAGGCTGCCGTGTACGGCGAAGAGCGCCAGCGTCGCCCGGAGCTGCCCGGCCGGCGAGGGATCGGCCCGGGAGAGCAGCTCCGCGAGCCGCAGCATCCGCTCGCGCATCATCAGGCCCGAGGAGAGCTGCTTGATCACGGTCTGGTTCTGCTCGAAGAACCGCATCACGTTGCGACCGTCGTCGCCGAAGAACTCCTCGCAGTAGCGGCGCAGCGTCGCCCGGCGGCCGGCGGCGTCGGCCGGCTGTTCCGAGGCCCACTCGATCAGCCGGTCCAGCCGCTCGATCCGGTCGGAGACGAAGCTGTGGACGATGTCGTCCTTGCTCCTGAAGTGGTAGTAGAGGGCGGCCTTGGTGACGCCGAGCCGCTCGGCGATCTCCCGTAGCGAGGTCTTCTCGTAGCCCTGCTCGGTGAAGAGTTCGAGGGCGACGGCCTGGATTCGGGACCGCGTGTCGCCTGTGCTGCCGGTCACCCCGACCACCTCTCCTAATCACTTGACGGGCATCCGGCACCCAACTTACCGTGCGGCAAGTAGAATCACTAGCCGGTCGGCAAGTAAGCGGGTCACACTCAGGGGGAGAGCCTACCGATGACCACGATGGCGGAAGCGCCGGAAAGACCAGTCAACATCAGGGTCGTACTCGGCGGCCTGATGATCGCGATGATGCTCGCGATGCTCGACAACATGATCGTCAGCACCGCCCTGCCCCGGATCGTGGGCGAGTTCGGCGGACTCAACCACTTCACCTGGGTGGTCACCGCGTACGTGCTCGGTTCCACCGTCTCGACCCCGATCTGGGGCAAGCTCGGCGACCTGTACGGCCGTAAGACCGTCTTCCTCAGCTCGATCGTGCTGTTCCTGCTCGGCTCGGCCCTCTGCGGCATGGCCGGATCGGAGCTGCTCGGCGGCCCCGGCGACGGGATGATGGAGCTGATCGCCTTCCGCGCGGTGCAGGGCCTCGGCGCGGGCGGCCTGATGGTCGGCGTGATGGCGATCATCGGTGACCTGGTACCGCCCCGGGAGCGGGGCCGCTACCAGGGCATGATCGCCGGCATCATGGCCATCGCCATGGTGGCCGGTCCGCTGGTCGGCGGCTTCATCACCGACCACCTCTCCTGGCGGTGGGCGTTCTACGTCAACCTGCCGCTCGGCGGGGTCGCACTGATCCTGCTGGCCACCCGGATGCACCTGCCGAAGTACCGCACCGAGCACCGGATCGACTGGGTCGGCGCCGCGCTGCTCTCGGTCGGCATCACCGCGATCGTGCTGGTCACCACCTGGGGCGGCAACGAGTACGACTGGGTCTCCGGCCCGATCCTCGGCCTGGCCGCCCTCGCCGTGGCCTCGCTGGTCGCCTTCGCCCTGGTCGAGCGGCGGGTACCGGAGCCGATCCTGCCGCTGAGCCTCTTCGCCAACCGCAACTTCGCGGTGATCTCGGTGATCGGCTTCCTGCTCGGCTTCGCGATGTTCGGCTCGATGAACTTCCTGCCGCTGTTCCAGCAGACCGTGCAGGGCGCCTCGGCCACCAACAGCGGACTGCTGCTGCTGCCGTTGATGTTCGGCATGCTGGTGGTGTCGATCGTGGTCGGTCGGGCGATCACCAGGACCGGCCGCTACCGGGCCTTCCCGATCGTCGGCGGGATCGTGATGACCGCCGGCATGGCGCTGCTGGCCATGCTCGACGTCGACACCGGCAAGCTGGAGTCCTCGCTCTACATGATCGTGCTCGGCGTCGGGATGGGCTTCCTGATGCAGACCTCGATGCTGATCGCGCAGAACAGCGTCGAGCAGAAGGACCTCGGCGCGGCGAGCGGCGCGGCCACCTTCTTCCGGTCGATCGGCGGTTCCTTCGGGATCTCGCTCTTCGGCGCGGTCTTCGCCAACCGGCTCGCCGACTCGGCCGCCGGGCCGATGATGGCCGGCGGCGGCGAGGGCGCCGGGGTCGACCCGGCCGCGCTGCGGTCGCTGCCGCCGGAGCAGCAGCACGCCGTACTCGGCGGGCTCGCCGACGCGATCGGCGCGGTCTTCGTCTGGGCGGTACCGTTCGCGCTGGTCGTAGCGGTGCTGGCCTGGTTCGTCAAGGAGATCCCGCTGCGCGGCGGCCCCACCGCCGAGACCGACACTCCCGAGGAGCAGGCGGAGATCGCCCTGGCCAGCCCACCCGTGCGCTGACCACCGGCGTCGGGCCCAACACGCCGACCTGTACGCCAGAGGCGTAATACCGGGGCGATAGCGCCTCTGGCGTACAGGTCACCGCCGGACCTCTCCGCGTTCCGCCCGTGCGGGTTCCGCCCGTGCGGGTCGGCCGGGTCTCCGTTCGGTGTGGCTCAGCCGTGCCGGGTGAGGCGCCGCCACAACCGGTCCAGCAGCCGGCCGAACCGGCGCTGCCGGGGCGCGACCGGAGAACCGTCCCGGGCGAGCAGCAGGCGGGCGGTGTCGACCGCGGCCGGCTCGGCGGCCGGGGTGGCCAGTACCAGGTGGGCCAGGGAACGCAGTACGGTGACCGGCCGCCGCTGGGCCACCTCGACCGCGTCGCCGAGCCGTTCGGCGGTCACCCGGGCCACCTCGGTACGCACCGACGGGTCCACCCAGGCGGCGGTGACCAGGGCGAAGAGGGCCGCCTCGGTGACCCAGTCCTCGACACCCCAGACCAGGTCGAGCAGTACCCGCCGTCGGGTCGAGTCCGGCCACGGCTCGTCCGTACGGTGGTGCAGCAGCCCGAGGCAGACCCAGACCTGGACACAGCGCACCCAGAGCGTCGGGTCGTGCCGGCTCAGCGTGCGGCCCAGTTCGGTCTCCGGCGGGGCCGGCGGATGGGCCAGCAGGCCGAGCAGGTCGTCGAGTTCGAGCGTGGCGAGCCCGACCGCCGCGTCGTAGGCGGCCGGCGGATGCGGCCAGGCGGGGTGGGCCAACTGCTGGATCCGGCGTACCGCCGCGTCGGGCGGCTCCGGCACGGCCGGTACGGCGGTGATGCCGGCGTACCGCCAGAGCTGGTGTTCGACCGGCCGGCGTGGCTCGCGCAGGTCCGGCTCCGGGGTGGTGGCGACCGTGACGACCAGGGCCGGGGCCGCCCCGTGCAGGGCCCGCATCGCGCTCGGCGGCTCCAGTCCACCCAGCGGCAGCCGGGCGCCGTCGGCCGGATCGCCGGTGGCCAGCCGCTGCCGCAGCGCCACCGCCACCGCCTCGGTGCCCGGCGGGACCCGGCCCAGCCACGGCTGGTTCTGGCAGCACTCGGCGAGGTCGCTGTGCTCGTGCGAGTCGTCCGGATGGTCCCGCTGGAAGTCGGCCAGCGCCACCAGGTGGGCGAGGGCGCCGTCGCGGCGGAAGCGCAGCCGGTGACCGGTGTGCACCGCGCAGTCGAAGGACGGGTCCCGGGCCAGCGCCCGGTCGATCCAGTCCAGCGCCTCGTCGAGCCGGCCGTGGTCGGCGAGGGTGCCGGCGATGTCGGCGTACACCGAGAGGTCGTCGGGGTCGTGGTCGACGGCCCGGCGCAGCGCGGCGAGCGCCTCGGCGGTCCGCCCGGCGCTGCGGTAGGCGTAGCCGAGCCACACCTCGGAGAGCTTCGACGGCAGTTCCCGGGCGCCCTGGCCGGCCCACTCGACGGCCTGGCCGACCGCACCGACCCGGCGGGCCAGCGCGGACGCCGCGCCGAGCAGCAGCCCGTGCCGGGGATGCGCGGCCACGGCGTGCCGGGCCAGCCGCAGGTAGGGCCAGAGCGGCTCGCGGGCGGTCTCCGGCACCGGGTCGGAGATGCCGGCGCAGACCTGCATCAGCACCCGGGCGATCCGGTCCGGGTCGAGCAGGCCGGGGAGTTCGGGGGCGCTCACCCAGGGCACGCCGGCCCAGTCGGCCGACGGGACGTGCCCGGTCGCGGCGGCGAGCAGTTCCAGCCCGTCGCCGGGGCGGCCGGCGGCGGCGAGCAGGTGCGCGCGGGCCACCACGGTACCGATGAACGGGTGCTGGTCGAGCGGGAAGAGGTCGACCCCGCCGCCGGACCGGGCGGCGAGCTGGGCGAGCACCTCGTGCACCTCGGGCATGGTCGGCGCGTACGCGATCGCTCCGGCCAGGTGACCGGCGGCGTGCCGGAGATCGCCCTCGTCCAGCGCCAGCCGGGCCAGCGCGAGTTCTCCCTCGGCCGAGAGCCGGGGATCGTCTGTTCCCTCGGGCACCGAGTCGACCCTTCGTACGTGGAATTTTCCCTGGGTTGGGGAGCCTAGGGCATGGCGACGGCGGTTGGTGATCTACTGCGCAAAGCTGCTCGCTGAATTGCTCTGACGCGTCAAATCGTGCAGAGTTGAGCATGGAACGCGCGGGAATCGCGCATGAGGAGGTCATCGTGGCGCAACCGGGAGCCGGCATGGCGGCGGACATCGCCGAGCAGCCGGAGGGCTTCGCACGTCTGCTGGAACCGGCCTCGACGGCCGCGATCGCGCAGGTGGCGGCGGTGATCGCGGAGCGCCGGCCGAAGCACGTGGTCTTCACCGCACGCGGCACCTCGGACCACGCCGCCCTCTACGCGGCGTACCTGACCGAGATCCGGCTCGGCCTCCCCGCCGGGCTCGCCTCGCCGAGCACCATCACCCTCTTCGGGGCCCGGCCCGACCTCTCCGAGGCGCTGGTCGTCGGGGTGAGCCAGAGCGGCGGCTCACCCGACCTGACCGAGGTGCTCCGGGTGGCCCGGGAGGCCGGCGCGCTGACCCTGGCGGTGACCAACGCGCCCGACTCGCCGCTGACCGGCGCCGCCGAACTCGCGATCGACGTGGCGGCCGGACACGAGCGGGCGGTCGCCGCGACCAAGACGTACACCGCCGAACTGCTCGCCCTGCTGCTGCTGGTCGAGGGGATCCGGGCCGGGGACGGCGCGATCCCCGCCGAGGAGCGGGCCGGGCTGGAGGCGCTGCCGGAGCTGGCCGCGCGTACCCTCGCCGACCCGACGCCGGGGCAACTGGCCGCCCGCTACCGCTTCGCGGACCGGATGGTCACCACCGGCCGGGGGTACGCCTACCCGACCGCCCGGGAGGCGGCGCTGAAGCTGATGGAGACCTCCTACCTGCCGGCGCTCGCCTTCTCCGGCGCCGACCTGCTGCACGGCCCGCTGGCGATGACCGACCCGGACGTACCCGTGCTGGCCGTCGTCGGTGCCGGCGCGGGCGGCACCGCCATGCGCGAGGTACTCGCCAAGGTCGGCGAGCGCGGCGCGGACCTGGTGGTCGTCGGGCCGGCCGAGGTCGACGGGGCCGCCGCCCGGCTGCCCGTGCCCGAGGTCGACGAGCGGTACGCCCCGCTGCTGGACATCCTGCCGGTGCAGCGGCTCGCCCTCGCCCTCGCGCTGGCCAGGGGAGAGGACCCGGACGCCCCGCGCGGCCTGCACAAGGTCACCTCGACACTCTGACCCCGGAGGTAGCGAGGGCCCTTCCACGACCGGATGCGACCGAGAAGGGCCCCCGCCTTACACCTCACAACGGGCCTGGTCGTGGCAGGCTTGCCCCGTGTCCACGCTGCGCGATCTCGCCGAGGAGCACACCGGCCTGCGTCCGGTCGACATCGATCACCTGCACCGGGTGGCCGGTGACTGGCAACTCCTCTCCGACCTGTCCTTCGCGGACCTGCTGCTCTGGGTACCGGTCAGCGACACCGACGGCTTCGTCTGCGTCGCCCAGGTGCGCCCGACGACCGCGCCGACCGCGTACCAGGACGACCAGGTCGGCCGGATCGTCGGCGGTCCCGAGGTGGCGCACCTGGCGATCGCGTACAGCCAGGGCCGGATCTGGCGCGAGGGCGACCCCGTCTGGTACGGCGACACCCCGGCCCGGCACGAGGCGATCCCGGTCCGGCTGCGCTCCGGCGACGGCGAGGCGGGCGAGGTGATCGCCGTGGTGGGCCGGGACACCAACCTCTCCACCGCGCGCACCCCGAGCCAGCTCGAACTGAACTACCTGACCACCGCCGACGACCTGGCCCAGATGCTCTCCGACGGGACGTTCCCGCCGGTACGCCACCCCGGCGAGACCACCACGGCACCCCGGGTCGGCGACGGGCTGGTCCGGCTGGACGCCAACGGCAAGGTCACCTATGCGAGCCCGAACGCGCAGTCCGCGTACCGGCGGCTCGGCTTCGCCTCGCACCTGGTCGGGGAGGATCTGGCGGCGCTGAACGGCCGGCTCGCCGCCGACCCGCTGGAGGGGACCGAGGCGGCGAACCGGGTGCTGGCCGCGCTGCGCGGCGAGGCGCCGCCGCGCCGGGAGATCGAGGCGCGTGGCGCGACCGTGCTGACCCGGGCGCTGCCGCTGATGCCCGCCGGGGTGCCGATCGGCGCGCTGGTGCTGGTCCGGGACATGACCGAGGTACGCCGCCGGGACCGCGCCCTGATCACCAAGGACGCCACCATCCGGGAGATCCACCACCGGGTGAAGAACAACCTCCAGACCGTCGCCGCGCTGCTCCGGCTCCAGGCCCGCCGGGTCGGCATCCCGGCCGCCCGGGCCGCGCTGGAGGAGTCGGTACGCCGGGTCGCCTCGATCGCCCTGGTGCACGAGACCCTCTCGATGTCCAGCGACGAGGCGGTCGAGTTCGACGGCATCGTGGACCGGGTGGCGGCGGCGGCCGCCGAGGTGGCCGCGACCGAGGTACCGGTGCGGATGCGCCGGCAGGGCAGCTTCGGGGTACTGCCGGCGGAGATCGCCACCTCGCTGGTGATCGTGCTGAACGAGCTGCTGCTCAACGCGGTCGAGCACGCCTTCCCCGAGCCGGGCGAGAGCGCGGCGGTGCCGCCGCCGGCCGAACCGACGGAAACGGCCGCCGAACCGGCTGCGGCGGTCGAGGTGGCCGAACCGGCCGAGGTGGTCGTCTCGGCGCACCGGTTCCGCAAGCAACTGCACGTCACGGTCGCCGACAACGGCCAGGGCCTGCCGGAGGACTTCGACGCCGACCAGGGCAGCCGGCTCGGCCTCCAGATCGTCCGCGCCCTCGCCACCGGCGAGCTACGCGGCACCATCGAACTCCGCAACCGCCCCGACACCGGCACCGAGGCGCTGCTCGTGGTACCGCTGTCCCGGTAGCTGATTCCGGGAAGGAGCCCCCTCAACGAGCGGCGGGCGCCCGCAGCAGGGTCACGGTGAGGCCGGGGACGGTCCAGGTCCGGGTGGGGTGGAAGCGGGCGCGCAGCGGGCCCGCGCGGCTCTCGGGGAGCTGGGCCAGCGGGTCGGGGTGGGTGCCCCAGGTCAGCAGCCAGAGGCGATCGACGGTGCCGAGGCAGCGCTCCGGTTCGGGGCACTCGGTGGCCCAGAAGTCGGCCCGGCGGGTCTGGTCCGCCACCAGCAGCACGTCCCGGGGACGGTCGGCACCCAGGTGGTACGCGGTCGCCAGGTCGAGGAACGCCCAGCCGTCCCGGGGCGCGTAGACGATGCCGTCGCCCGGTCGCTGGTGTGCGGCGATGACGCGCAACGCCGCCGGGTAGTCGACCGGGGCGCTGCGCGGAGACTCGTGGGTGCGGCGCAGGGCGGCCTGCTCCGGTGCGCCGAGCAGGCCGGCGGCGAGCACGATCGCGAGCGCGGCGGGCAGCCGGAGCGGGGCGAGCGTCGCGGCGGCCAGCAGGCAGCCGAACGGCAGCACGAAGACCAGATAACGGGGTACGAAGAGCGGGGTGAACTGCCCGGCGCCGAAGAGCAGCAGCGCCGGCAGGAGTACGGTCAGGCCGAGTACCACACCCGAGCGGCCCCGGGTGGCGACGCCGAGGGCGGCCAGCCCGAACAGCAGCCCGCCGACGACACCGGCCTGGACCACGCTGCCGGGCAGCCCCAGCAGGTCCCCGACACCGGGTCGGCCGACCCAGTCGAGTTGCCGATCCTGCTGGCCGTGGCCGAGCAGGGCGAGCGGCACCAGCAGCAGTCCGGCCACGACCACGGCGACCAGCCACGGCAGCCGTACCCGATCGCGGCGCACGGGCAGGACGGCGAACGCGTGCCCGACGACCAGGCTGACCGCGAAGAGGTTGGCCAGGCCCAGCCCGGCGACCGCCGCCGCGTAGCCGGCCCAGCGCGGCGGCCCCGGCCGGGAAAGGGCCCGGCACAGCAGCAGGGTGGCCAGCACCGCGAGCAGGGTGACCAGGGCGTACGGGCGGGCCTCCTGGCCGTACCGGGAGGTGCTCGGCAGGATCGCGAAGAGCAGCCCGCCGAGCAGCCCGGCCCGGCGGCCGAAGAGGCGCGCGCCGAGCACGCTGGCCAGCGCGGCGGCCCCGGCCATGGCGAGCGCGGAGGGGAGCCGCAGGGCGAGGACGGAGTCACCGGCGACCGCCAGCCAGCCATGCATCAGCAGGTAGTACGGGCCGTTGACCGCGTCGATCGTGCCGACCAGCCGGAGCAGGTCGGGCAGCGGGCGGGAGGCGGCGCTCCAGGTGGCCAGCTCGTCGCGCCAGAGCGGCGCGCGGTCGAGCTGGACGGCGGTGACGAGCAGGGTGGCCAGGCCCGGCCAGAGCCAGCTCGCCCGGCGGAACCAGCCCGGCAGGACGATCCGGCGCCGGGGTCGACCGGAACGGCGATCTATGGACGATGAGGTGCGGTCTGTCGCATTCGTTCCAATATTCAAAATCGTAGCGTGAAGCTCACCACAGCGGGTCCGCCAGGCGGGATCGGCGCTCGCGGCGGTGGTCCGGCCGAAACGGATATGGCAGCATGGCGGGTATGACCGCCGCCGTGCGCCGCTTCGCGAGGCCGGGATTCACCTCCCGCCGCCACGTGGACTACGGCCGCGTTCGCAGCGCGATCTGTCCGGCCCACTGACGCCGCCCGGACCTGTTCCGTCCCGGGCGTGCAGTGCGCCGGCTCTCCGACTCCGTCGTTCCTGACACCGGTCGTCTCCGGCCCGCTCCGGGCCGAGGCCGTCGCTCTGCGCGTCCACCGAGTCACACCGAACAACGGAGGACGCCGCGATGGCGGTCAGCGACACCCCGGCTCGGCCCGACGCCACCAGCGCACCGGCGGGCAGCAGCGCACGTGCGGCCCGACCGGCCCGCCGTCCGCGAGGCGAGGGGCAGTGGGCGCTCGGGCACCGTGAGCCGCTCAACCCCAACGAGCGGACCAAGAAGGACGACAACCCGCTGAACGTACGGGCCCGGATCGAGAACATCTACGCGCGCGGGGGCTTCGCCTCGATCGACCCACAGGACCTGCGCGGGCGGTTCCGCTGGTGGGGGCTCTACACCCAGCGCAAGGCCGGGATCGACGGCGGGCGGACGGCCGTGCTGGAGCCGCACGAGCTCGAAGACGAGTACTTCATGCTCCGGGTCCGGATCGACGGCGGCCAGCTCAACCTGGAGCAGCTCCGGACGATCGCCGACGTCTCCCAGACGTACGCCCGGGACACCGCCGACATCACCGACCGGCAGAACATCCAGCTGCACTGGGTCCGGATCGAGGACATGCCGGAGATCTGGCGCCGGCTGGAGGCGGTCGGGTTGCAGACCACCGAGGCGTGCGGCGACTGCCCCCGGGTGGTGCTCGGCAGCCCGGTCGCCGGGATCGCCGAGGCCGAGGTGCTCGACCCGACCCCGGCGCTGGACGAGATCGTCCGCCGCTACGTCGGCGACCCGGCGTACTCCAACCTGCCGCGCAAGTTCAAGACGTCGATCTCCTGGCTGGCCGACACCCCGTACGAGGTCAACGACGTCGCCTTCCTCGGCGTCGAGCACCCCGAGCACGGCCCCGGCTTCGACCTCTGGGTCGGCGGCGGCCTGAGCACCAACCCGATGCTGGCGCAGCGGCTCGGCGTCTGGGTGCCGCTCGACGAGGTGCCGGAGGTCTGGGCCGGGGTGGTCGGGATCTTCCGCGACTACGGCTACCGCCGGCTGCGGCACCGGGCCCGGCTCAAGTTCCTGGTCGCCGACTGGGGCGTGGCCAAGTTCCGTGAGGTGCTGGAGAAGGAATACCTGGGCCGCAGCATGCTCGACGGGCCGGCGCCGGAGCTGCCGGAGAAGCCGATCGACCACATCGGAGTGCACCGGCAGCGGGACGGGCGCTACTACGTCGGCGCCGCCCCGGTGGTCGGGCGCACCTCCGGTACCCAGCTCGCCGAGCTGGCCGACGTCGCCGCCGAGCACGGCAGCGGCCGGGTCAGCCTCACCCCGTACCAGAAACTGCTGGTCCTCGACGTGCCGGCCGAGCGGACCGACTCGCTGGTCGCGGCGCTGCGCCGGATCGGCCTGGAGGCGTTCCCGTCGGTCTGGCGGCGCGACACGATGGCCTGCACCGGCCTCGAATACTGCAAGCTCGCCATCGTCGAGACCAAGGCCCGGGGCCAGGAACTCGTGGCCCGGCTGGAGGAGCGGCTCGCCGGGGCCGACCTCGGCGAGGGGCTGAGCATCCACCTCAACGGCTGCCCGAACGCCTGCGCCCGGACCCAGACCGCCGACATCGGCCTGAAGGGCCAGCTCGTGGTCGGTCCGGACGGGCGCCAGGTCGAGGGCTTCCAGGTGCACCTCGGCGGCGCCCTCGGGATGGCACAGGGCCAGTCCGCCGGCTTCGGCCGCAAGCTGCGCGGCCTCAAGACCACCGCGGCGGAGCTTCCCGAGTACGTCGAGCGGCTCACCCGCCGCTACCTGGACGGCCGTACCGAGGGCGAGAGCTTCGCGAACTGGGTCGTGCGAGTCGACGAGGAGGAACTGCGATGAGTGGGGAGACCCGAGCCGCACCTCTGTACTGCCCGTACTGCGGCGAGGAGGACCTGCGACCCAACGAGGCGTCGCACGGTGCCTGGGAGTGCCGGGCCTGCGCCCGGGTTTTCACCGTGAGGTTCACCGGCCTGCTGGCCACCTCGGTCGCGAACGAAGGAGAGCCCTCATGAGCCCGGTTGTCGCGGCCAACCTCGGGTTGGTCAGGCTCGGTCCGCAGGTGCCGGCCAGCCCGTCCCGGCGGGATCCGGCGCAGTTGCGGGCGCTGGCCGAGGAGGCGAACCGCGAACTGGACGGGGCACCGGCCCAGGAGATCGTCCGCTGGGCGGCCGGCGAGTTCGGGGACAGGTTCTGCGTCACCAGCTCGATGGCCGACGCCGTACTCGCGCACGTGGTCTCCCGGGTGGTGCCCGGGGTGGACGTGGTCTTCCTGGACACCGGCCTGCACTTCCCGGAGACGCTGCGGGTACGCGACACCGTGGCCCGCACCATGCCGGTGAACGTACGCTCCATCCGGCCCCGGCAGACGGTGGGCCAGCAGGACGGCGAGTACGGTCCCCGGCTCTTCTCCCGGGCGCCCGACGAGTGCTGCGCGCTGCGCAAGGTGGAGCCGCTGGAGCGGGCCCTGGCCGACTACGACGCCTGGGCGGCGGGGCTGCGCCGGGACGAGTCGCCGACCCGGGCCAACACCCCGGTGGTCGGCTTCGACCCGCGACGCGGCAAGGTCAAGGTGAACCCGATCGCCGCCTGGTCGCAGGCCGACGTCGACGCCTACATCTCCCGGTGGAACGTGCCGGTGAACGAGCTGTTCCGGCAGGGCTACACCTCGATCGGCTGCTGGCCCTGCACCCGGCGCACCAAGGCCGGTGAGGACCCCCGGGCCGGCCGCTGGGCCATGTTCGAGAAGACCGAGTGCGGCCTGCACGTGTGACCGTCGCCGGAGCCGCCGGAGCCGCCGGAGCCGCCGGAGCCGCTGGTGCTGCCGGAGCGGCGGGCGCTGCCGGTGCTGCCGGAGCGGCGGTGGCCGGCCCGGAGCCGGCCCCGGTCGTGCTGGTGGCGCACGGCAGTGGTGATCCCCGGGCGGCCCGGGTGACCGAGGCGCTGGCCCGGGCGGTGGCGGCGGCCCGGCCCGGGCTGTCGGTCCGGGCCAGCTATCTCGACCACGGCCCGCCCCGGCCCGGTGCGGTACTCGCCGAGTTGGAGGCGGCCGGTCACCGGCGGGCCGTACTCGTGCCGCTGCTGCTCACGGCCGCGTACCACGGGCGGGTCGACATTCCCCGTACCGTCGAGGCGGCCCGGGAGGCGGGGCTGCGGATTCCGGTACGTACCACCGAGGTGCTCGGCCCGACGGCGCAGGGGGTCGACCCACGGCTCCTGTCCGGGCTGCTGCGCCGGCTGACCGAGGCGCTCGACCCGGTGCCCGAGGATGGCGCCGCTGGCGCGGCCGGTCGCCAACCCGGTGGAGGCGATGCCCTGCCGGGCCGGTCCGGCGACCTCGACGACTCGCTCGCGCGCCGGCTCGGCGGGGTCGACGGCGTGGTGTTGGCCGCCGCCGGTACCCGGGACGCCGCCGCCCGGGAGACCGTCGCGCAGGTGGCCGAGGCGCTCGGCCTCGAAACGGGCCTGCCGACCCGGGTCGGATACGCCTCGGCGGCCCCGCCGACGGCCGGTACGGCGGTCAGCGCGCTGCGGGAGGCGGGTGCCCGGCGGGTGGCGGTGGCGACGTACTTCCTGGCTCCGGGGCGGCTCTGCGACACGGCCCTGGAGTCGGCCCGGGAGGCCGGCGCGGTGGCCCTCTCCGCCCCGCTGGGCGACGCTCCGGAGCTGGTCCAGCTCGTGCTCGGGCGGGTGGACGCGGCGCCGACCGGTGACGGACGGTAGGCATTCCGGTGCGCGGCGGGGGACGCGGCGGATGGTGACGCACCGTAGAACGGTGACGCAGCGTGGTCGCCGGTCGCTACATACCGTAGTGCCGGCTCGCCGCGGCCTCCGATGCTCGTGTCGGGAGGGTTCGGCGGTGCCGCTGCCGGCGCTCCCCGGCCCGGCTAATCGCGGTCGGAATCCTCGGCCGGCGGGTGGAATCCTCTTCGGGTTCGGCGTCGGCGAATTGATCAGCGGAATGTCGTCGATCCACTATCCATCGTCACGACAACAGCAGAACGCGTTCTCGAAACAACGGAACGTGTTAGCCGGGAACAGCAGAACGCCCCGGGGAACGAGCCCCAGGGCGTCCGGTGCGTTGTGCGGTCGGTCAGGCGGAGTGAGCGCGCAGGACCCGAAGGCCGCCACGGCGCTTGACGGCGCGCCGTTCTTCCTCGCTCATTCCGCCCCAGACTCCGGCGTCCTGACCGGATTCGAGCGCCCACTTCAGGCACTCGTCGGTCACGGAGCAACGCCGGCAGACGGCCTTGGCCTGCTCGACCTGCAGGACGGCCGGGCCGGACGTTCCGATCGGAAAGAACAGCTCCGGGTCTTCGTCGCGGCAGGCAGCATGGTGGCGCCAGTCCATGGCGGCAACACTCCTCAATCTGGGTGGGCGGCAGTGCTTCGTGGATCTTTTCTATATGCGTCCGCAATGCCGATCACGACGTTGTGGAGCCCGTCGGTTCGGCAGCGCGAGAGCAGGCTTTGTGTTGCGGGACGTGCGGGGCGGCGGTCGTCGGGTCGAACGCGCCCGCGCAATGTCCCGGTAACTCAAGTTCGCTTGTGAATACTTTCACGAACGCTCGCGATGTCAAGGGTAGCGCCCGGAAAAACTCTAGGCAGGTGAGACAGGTCACGGCCCATTTGTCCGGATTCCCACCCTCGTCGGCACCCGGTGCGCCACAGCCGAGAATCAATATAGTACAGTCCGCCCGACATTGCTGGCATTTCCGGCACCGCCCTCGTTGCAGGCTTCAGAGGTTCGCTACCGGTCGCTGTACCCCAGGGTCAGCAGATTACTCGCAGTGCGGCCGGGACGGACGTGAATCGGACTTTGTTTCGCTCGCCGAGGTAGTCGCCGTCCAGCTGGAACGCCTGGGACTGCTCCGCGACCAGGGTGAACTCCTCCAGGTCGTGCAGCCGCAGAATCTGCCGGCCACGCGGATCCGGCCGTCGTGACAGGCTCTGCGTCACCATCCGTGTGGTGCTCGGTACCCGCAGTCGACGCAGCGCCAGGATGTCCAGGCCCAGGTCGAACGAGGCGTCCGGGTTCGGATTGACCTCGCGGTCCCCGATGTACGTCCACGGAGCGGTGTTCTGGATGACCACCGTCGCGAGGTCACCCTCGGTGATCTCGCCGGGCCGCTCCAGCCGGATCGTCGGGTGCCGCCGCTCCGCACCGACCAGATACTGGCTGACGATCGAGCGCAGGTACAGGCTCGGGGTGGAGACCCGACCCCGCCGACGGGCCCGCTCCACCCGGTGGATCACCGCCGCGTCCATGCCCAGGCCGGCGCAGAAGGTGAAGTACCGGTCGTCCGCGAGGCCGAGCCCGATGGTGCGGACCCGCCCCACCCGCAGCGCCTCCAGGATCATGCTGGTCGCCTCCGGCCACTCCCGGGGCAGTCCCAGCGCCCGGGCGAAGACGTTGGTCGAACCACCCGGTACGGCCGCGAGCGCGGGCAGTCGCCCGGCCGGTGGCCGGTCGTCGGCGGTACCCGAGGGTCCGGCGGTCATCAGGCCGTTGACCACCTCGTTGACGGTGCCGTCACCGCCGAGCGTCACCACCAGGTCGACACCCTGCCGGGCGGCCTCCCTGGCCAGCGTGACCGCGTGGCCGCGCCGCCTCGTGTACTCGACGGTGAGGTCCACCTCGCTGCGGAGCGCGCGGACGAGAACGTCGCGGCCCCGGCCCGTCGTGGTGGTGGCCTTGGGATTGACCACCAGGATGGCCCGCATGGGCGGCACTGTACCGCGATCGGCCGGGGTATCGTGGCGGCCGTGACGAGCGACCCCGAACCGGTACCCGGCCCGCTGCGCTGGGCGGTGTGGCTGCTGCGCGCCGAGGGGATCGGGCTGGCCCTGCTGACGCTCTTCCTGGTCTACGAGCTGTTCACCGCCACCGCGGCCGACCTGCTCTCCGCACTCCTGGTCACGCTCTTCGCGGCCGGCGGTGCGGTGCTGCTCTGGGTGATCGGCACCGCACTCGACCGGCGTCGGCCGGCCGCCCGGGCTCCGGCGATCGTGTTGCAGCTCATGCTGCTGCCGGTCGGCTACTTCATGATCATGGCCGGGTTGGCCTGGCTGGGTGGGCCGCTGATCGCACTCGGTCTGCTGGTCGTGGGCCTGCTGATCAGCACCGGCACCAACCGGGCGCTCGGCTTCGACACCGAACGGGCCTGATCAGGACATCCCGGGGCTCAGACCTCGGCGGCCCGTCGGGTCAGCAGCGTGATGGTGGCCCGGTCACCGGTCGCGGTCGCCGTGGCGGAGGTGGTCAGCGCCGTCAGCACCTTCCAGGCGAACGACGACTCCGCCGGCAGCCGCGCACCCCGGGCGGTCGGCACCGAGACCTCGACGGTGAGCGCGTCGTCGGTGACCGCGAAGCGGCAGTCCAACTCCGCGTCCCGGGTCGCGACGGCCAGCAGCATGGCGCACGCCTCGTCGACGGCGATGCGCAGGTCCTCGATCTCGTCGAGGGCGAAGTGCAGGCGTGCGGCGAGGCCGGCGGTCGCGGTCCGCAGCACGCCGAGGAAGCCACCGTCGGCGGGCACGGTGAGTAGGACGACGTCGTCGCCGGTCGTCGGCGGTGTGCTCAGCGAAGTCACCAGGCCTGTCCCCCCGTCTCGGACTCTACCGGCCCGTCGCACCGACGTGCCGACCGGATGCACGACCCGGCCGGCACGTCGTCGACGGCGTCCCCGCCGGTCGGTGACCGGCGGGGTGGCGGATTACGCCTGCTTGGTCTCCCAGAAGATCTTCGCGATCTCGTCGATCTTCTGGAGCAGCTCGTCGGCCTTTGACGCGTCGGTCGTGGCCTTGGTGCCCCCGCCGCCACCGGCGAGCTTGGTGGCCTCGTTGAACAGCTGGTGCAGCTGCGGGTACTTCTCGAAGTGCGGGGGCTTGAAGTAGTCGGTCCAGAGCACCCAGAGGTGGTGCTTGACCAGCTCGGAGCGCTGCTCCTTGATGATCAGCGCCCGGGTGCGGAACTCGGGGTCGGTGTTCGCCGCGTACTTCTCGTCGATCGCCTTGATCGACTCGGCCTCGATCCGGGCCTGCGCCGGGTCGTATACGCCGCAGGGCAGGTCGCAGTGGGCGTACGCGACAGTTCGTGGTGTAAGGATGCGTGGAAGTCGCATGGGACCCTCCAAGGCACGTCTGTGATGATCCAGGATGACAGTACTCCTGCGATATGTCCCCGATGGGGCGGAGGTGAAACTGCGTGTCCACGGGCCCCTCCACCGGCCCGTCCGCGGCGGGTGGCCGACCCGGTGCGCGGGTCTTCGCCGTACTCGTGGTCGGGCCGTCGATGGTGCCGACGCTGCGGCACGGCGACGCGCTGCTGGTCCGGCGCGGCGGTCGGGCCGTCCGCGCCGGTGACGTGGTGGTCGGTGTCTTCCGTGCCCGGCCGGACCTGCTGGTGGTCAAGCGCGCGGTACGCCCCTGCGACGACGGCGGCTGGGAGCTGCGCGGCGACAACCCGCTGGTGACCGACGACTCCCGGGTCTACGGCGTGGCCGACGTCCTCGGCCGGGTGGTGGCCCGCTACTGGCCCCACCCGAGGTGGTTCCGTTACCGGTCGGTATGACCCTGCGGGGCAACCGCGTCCCCTTACGCCACTATGCTCTGTAGTCCATACCCGGGTGACCCCCGCACCGCTGCCGGTGATCGCCGATCTCGCGTCCAGCCGGCCGCCTCTCGAATGGAATGCATCGTCGCGATCCTTTGGAGTCACCATGTCATCCGCCGCCGTGGACCCGTCCGATCCCGCCTTCGAGCTGCATCGGGGTGGCAAGCTGGCGGTCGCCTCGACCGTGCCGCTGGCCACGCGGGAGGACCTCTCCCTCGCGTACACCCCGGGGGTGGCCCGGGTCTGTGAGGCGATCGCGGCCGATCCGGCCCTCGTCGACGACTACACCTGGGTCTCGCGCACCGTCGCGGTGGTCACCGACGGCTCGGCCGTGCTGGGGCTGGGCAACATCGGCCCGCGCGCGGCGATGCCGGTGATGGAGGGCAAGGCGGTGCTCTTCAAGCAGTTCGGCGGGGTGGACGCCGTGCCGGTCTGTCTGGACACCCAGGACGTCGACGAGATCGTCTCGGTGGTGACCGCGCTGGCGCCGTCGTTCGGCGGCATCAACCTGGAGGACATCAGCGCGCCCCGCTGCTTCGAGATCGAGCGCCGGCTCGACGAGGCGCTGCCGATCCCGATCTTCCACGACGACCAGCACGGCACCGCCATCGTGGTGCTCGCCGCGCTGCGCAACGCCGCGACGCTGCTCAACCGCAAGCTCGGCGACCTGCGGGTGGTGGTCAGCGGCGCCGGTGCGGCCGGTGTCGCGGTGACCAAGATGCTGGCGGCCGGCGGGGTGAACCCGGCCGAGGTGGTGGTCTGCGACTCCCGGGGCATCCTGCACGGCGACCGGCCGGACCTGACCGCCTCGAAGACCGAGCTGGCCGAGCTGACCAACGCCGCCGGCCGGGTCGGCGGGATCACCGAGGCGCTGCGCGACGCCGACGTGCTGATCGGGGTCTCGGGTGGACAGATCCCCGAGGAGGCGGTGGCCCGGATGGCGCCCGGGGGCGCGGTCTTCGCCCTGGCCAACCCGACGCCCGAGGTGCATCCCGAGGTGGCCGCCCGGTACGCCGCCGTGGTGGCGACCGGCCGCAGCGACTACCCCAACCAGATCAACAACGTGCTCGCCTTCCCGGGCATCTTCCGGGGCGCGCTGGCCGCCCGGGCGACCCGGATCACCGAGAGCATGAAGGTGGCGGCGGCGGACGCGATCGCGGCGGTGGCGGTCGAGGCGGCCTGGTCGGACGGCGCCCAGCAGAGCGGTACCGAGGCCGGGCAGCTCCGGGTCGACGCCATCATGCCGTCGCCGCTCGACCCCCGGGTCGCCCCGGCGGTGGCCGACGCGGTGGCCGAGGCGGCCCGCCGCGACGGCGTGGCCCGCGCCTGACGGTCCGATCCGCGAGCCGCCGTTCGCGGTGCGGGTCCGGCAGCCGCCTGCCGTCGTGACCGGCGGCCGGGCCGGCCTGGGCAGTTGGCGAGGGTCGGCGGCCTGGACGGAGGGTCGGCGGCCGGGGCGGTGGACCGGTGGTCAGGCGCGGTGCGACCGGCGGCCGGGGCGGTGGGCGGTGCGACCGGCGGCCGGGCGGTGGCCGGCGGTCGGCGGAGGGCGGGCGTTTCCGGGCGGGTGTAACGTGTCGATCATGCGTGCCGCCTACGCCTCGAAGTTCGACGCCGACGATCCGCTCGCCGCGTTGGTCGTCGGGGATCGGCCCGAGCCGGCCCATCCGGAGCCGGACTGGGTGACGGTGCAGGTCCGGGCCAGCTCGCTGAACCATCACGACATCTGGTCGCTGCGCGGGGTCGGGCTGGCCGCCGACCGGCTGCCGATGGTCCTCGGCTGTGACGCCTCGGGTGTCGACCCGGACGGCAACGAGGTGGTGCTGTATCCGGTGATCCCCGATCCGGGCGATCCCCGTGGGCTCTCGCTGCTCTCCGAGCGGCATCCCGGCACGCTCGCCGACCGGGTCGCGGTGCCCCGCGCCAACCTGGTACCCAAGCCGTCCGGGCTCTCCTTCGCCGAGGCGGCCTGCCTGCCGACGGCCTGGCTGACCGCGTACCGGATGCTCACCACCCGGGGCCGGGTGGACGCCGGGGAGTCGGTGCTGGTGCAGGGGGCCGGCGGCGGCGTCGCGACCGCCGCCGTGATGCTCGCGGTGGCGCTCGGCAAGCGGGTGTACGCGACCAGCCGCGACCCGGGCAAGCGGGAGCGGATCGCCGCGCTGGGCGCGACGGCGGTGGAGCCGGGGGCCCGGTTGCCGGAGCGGGTCGACGTGGTGATCGAGACGGTCGGCGCCGCCACCTTCGACCACTCGCTGAAGTCGGCCGCCCCGGGCGCCCGGATCGTCGTCTCCGGTGCCACCGCCGGCCAC
Source organism: Plantactinospora sp. BB1 (assembly GCF_003030385.1). Classification (NCBI taxonomy): domain Bacteria; kingdom Bacillati; phylum Actinomycetota; class Actinomycetes; order Micromonosporales; family Micromonosporaceae; genus Plantactinospora; species Plantactinospora sp. BB1. The sequence goes on from NZ_CP028159.1 coordinate 2,502,804, forward strand.
GAGCCGCCGGTGAACCTTCGCCGGGTCTTCGCGATGCAGTTGGAGATCCTCGGCTCGACCATGGGTACCCCGGCCGAGTTGGCCGAACTGCTCGGCCTGCTGGTGCAGCGGGGGATCCGGCCGGTGGTCGACGGGACGTACCCGTTCTCGGAGGTGCGTACGGCCTTCGCCCGACTGCTCTCCGGGGACGCCTTCGGCAAGGTGGTAGTGGAGCACGGCGGGTAGCCGGAGCCGTTCTCCGGCCCGGTCAGGAGCGGGTGCAGGGGTGCTCACGCCCCGAACACGCGCGGTGACAGTATTTGAAAATCCGGACGTTTTGCCTGGCACCAAAACGGACAGCCGGGCAGGATAAGTCGGTCGCAATGCCCCGGAAAGTCGGAGTAAAGGCTGACTTTAGGAAAAATAAAGGTTGGGTTTTCGCCATTTCCTTCGCGTCTCCGTCGGCTTGGGGTCGGCGGGTACAGTCGTCCCGTTCCGCCCCTCTGATCGCGGACGAATCTGTACGGCGAAGGAGTCGGATCTTGATGAGTTTCTCTGTGGCGGGTCAGCATAATCGGCAACGACCCCCATCTCGTCGTGCCCTGGTGCGCGGCTGGCGTACGCCCCGATCCCTGGTGGTGGGTTCGGCGACGCTCGGGATCATTCTCGCCGGGATCGGCGTGGCCGTCGCCAGCAGTGGCGACGGTTCGATGACCATTACCCGGAACGGGACGGTGCTCGACGGCCGCAAGATCGATGGGTACGTGCACATCAAGGCGGACGACGTCACGATCAGGAACAGCACGATCAAGTACGGCGGAGCGCACGCCGTACGGATTTTCGAAGGCTTCTCCGGAGCGCTGATCGAGAACACCAGGATCCAGTGCACCGACCCCGACACGAATGGTCTCGTCTTCGGCAACTACACGGCCCGCAAGGTGCGCGTCTCCGGATGCAGGAACGGTTTCATGCACTCGCCGGAGGCCCCCGCGACGATCATCATGTCGACCTGGAACGGTAAGCCGGTGGCCGCCGGTGACCTCCCCTCCGCCGCCACGCCGGAGCCGACCGCCGAGCCCAGCACGCCGGCTCCCGAGGACTCTCCGGACGGGTCGGACGGAGCCGCCTCGGCGACCGTGACCAGGGCGCCGGCCAGCCGGGCACCCTCCTCCTTCCCCGGCCCCGACAACACCGGCGTGCCGGCCGGTACGACACTGCGGGCCTCCGGATCGATCAAGGTGACCCAGGACGGCCAGGTGCTCAGCGGGCTGAACATCACCGGCTGCGTCACCGTCACCGCCAAGAACGTCGTGATCCGCAAGTCCCGGATCACCTGCGACGGCATCTATTCGATTCGTACCATCGACGCGGTGAACCTGCTGGTGGAGGATGTCGAGATCAACGGGAAGGGAAAGAACTCGGCGGCGGTCTGCTGCGGCGAATACACGCTGCGCCGGGTCGACATCAGCAACGTCATCGACGGGCCCCGACTCGGCAGTGACGTGGTGGTCGAGGATTCCTGGATCCACCATCTGACCCGGGGACCGGGCTCGCACAACGACACGCTCCAGACCACCGGCGCCTCGAATATCGTGGTCCGGGGCAACACGCTGGATGCGTACAACCCGGTGACCAGAGATCCGTTCAACGCCTGTCTCATGATCGGATCGACCACCGGGCCGATCGTCTCGAATCTGGTCTTCGAGGGCAATTACTGCAACGGCGGCAACTATTCGATCGGGGTGCGCACCGATCTGAATGCGGCCAACATCCGGCTCACCGGCAATGTCTTCGGGCGAAACCACAGATATGGCGTGATAGCCCGACCTGACCAGCGCGGGATCAGTTGGGACCGGGCGACCAACCTCTACGCGGACAACCGGAAGCCGGTGGTGGGTTAGTCCACCCCTCGCGGGCGCGGCCGGTCGGGCCAGGACCGGCCGCGCCCGGCCGTCTCCGCCCGAACGGCAGGGGCATGCCGGGCGAGCGACCTCAGAGCCGGTTGTCGAGGGTGGCCAGCCCGCCCCGGGTCGCCTCGGCCGGCAGCCGGCGCAGCGCCCGGGCGTCGCCGTAGAGGGTCCAGCGGAGGAACTCCACGGTCGTGCCGGCGACCACGTCGAGGGCCGGCTCGTCGCTGCCGAGCAGCGCGCCGACGTGGTCGCCGTCCGGCAGCGTCAGCATCGCCCTGGGCCAGGGGACCCGGTCGTACGCCGCCCGGCCGGCCCGGTACGACACCACGTCGTCGCGCTCGCCGTGCACGAAGAGCTGCGGCGCGGCCGCCCCGCTGAACGCGGTGCCGACCCCGAGGGCGGTACCGGCGAGCACGATGCCGGCGTCGAGCCGGTCGTCCCGTCCCGCCGTGAAGAGCCCGATCGTGGTGACCCCGCCCGCCGAGTGCCCGGCCGCCGCCACCCGGTCGACGGCGAGATGGCCGCGCAGCGGGTCGCCGGTCTCGCCGTCCAGCGCCAGCACCCGGGTCAGCACGTACGACGCGTCGGCCGGCTGGTTGACCACGTCGAGCACCTGGAGTTCGGCGGCGCCCCGGCTCGTGTACGGGTAGGTCGGCGCCACCACCACGAAGCCCGCCGCCGCCCAGCGCACCAGCAGGGTCCGGTAGTCCGACGGCCGACCGGTCAGGCCGTGGCTGAACAGCACCACCGGAAAGCGTCCGTCGGCGACCCGGGCGTTCCGGTCCGGGGAGCCGCCCGACGCCCCCTCGGCCGGATACCAGACGGTGACCGGCAGCCGGCGGTCGGCGCCCCGCCGGTAGCCCAGCTCCCGGACGCCGACCGCGAACCGGCGGCTCGGTGCCACCCCGGCCGGGGGCGGACCGGCGGACGCGGTGACGCCCGGAGTCGGGGAGGCCGTCGGGGCGGACGGCTCGGCGACCGGCCGGCCGGACCGGGAGCAACCGGTCAGGGTCACCGCCAGCGCCGTGGTGACGGTCGCGACGACGGCGAGCGTGGCACGCAGGGGATGTCGGGGCATGACATCGATTCTGCCCCGCTCACCGGGCGACCGGCCCGGCCTCGGCCGACGCCGGCACGGCTGCCGACCACCGGGTGCCGTCGACCACCGGTGCCGTCGACCACCGGGTCGGAAACCCTCAGTCGAGGCCGTCGGCGAAGACGGTGCTGCCGGGATCGGCGGCACCGGCCGGAAGGTCGCGCCGGGCCCGGGCGTCGCCGTAGAGCGTCCAGCGCAGGAACTCGGTCGTCGCGGCCAGGACCTGGGCGAAGCCGCGCCGGCCCGGGATGAGGTACTCGCCGTGCCCCTGGCCGCGTACCGTCAGGAAAGCCTTCGGCCAGGGCGCCCGGCGGAAGGCGTCCCGAGCACGGGCCAGCGGTACGACCCGGTCCGCGTCACCGTGCACGAATAGCAGCGGCGCCGGCGGCCCGCCGAAGGTCGCTCCGGGCATCCCGGCGCCACCGATCACGATCCCGCCGCGCAGCCACGCCGAATGCCCCGGCGCGAAGAGCCCGGCGGTGGTGTAGCCACCGGCGGAGTGCCCCACCGCGCCGATTCGGGTCACCGCCAGATGCCCGGCGAACCGGTCGTCGGAGCCCTGGTCCAGCCGGCTGAGGTGCTGGATCACCCGCCAGGCGTCACCGGGCTGGCGGCGGATGTCGCCACGGTCGAAGCGCCGCGCCGCCCGCTTCGTGTGCGGATAGGCCGGCGCGGCGACCACGAAACCGGCCGAGGCCCACCGGGTGGTCAGCGGGGCGTGCAGCTCCGGCAGGCTGTGCAGGCCGTGGCTGAAGAGCACGATCGGGAACCGGCCGGCCGCGACCGGGGCGTCCCGGCGGGGCGTGCCCGGCCCGGCGGCGGAGCGCTGCGGCCGGTCGTCCCGGGCCGGATACCAGATGGTGACCCGGAGCGGGCGGGCGGTGCCGCGACCGAGATCGAGCGTACGCACGCCGACCGCGTACGTCCGATCCGGGGCTGAACCGGGCGAGGCCGCGGGAGCCGGAGCGGCGACCACCCACCCGCTGGCGGTGAGCGCGATGGGCAGTAACAGGACGAAGAGCCCCGAGACCCTGGGGTTCACGCGCACAGCATCGACGCTAGACGGCGGAACGCCGTACGAGGCCAGCTTTCCGGTCCTCGTACGGCGGCCACCCGGACGGTTTGTCCCGCCGTCCGCCCCCGATCCGCCGTTGCCCGGCAACCGTCCCCCCGGCCCGGTCGGCTCAGCGCACCGACGCCCCGACCCCGGTGGGCACGCCCTGCGGCAGCCCGCCCGACGGCACCTCGTCGGGCGCGAGCCGGGGCAGCCAGCCCAGCCACCGGGGCAGATACCAGTTCCGCTCCCCGAGCAGCACCATCACCGAGGGCAGGAGTACGGCCCGGACGATGGTCGCGTCGATCAGCACCGCGATCGCCAGCCCGAAGCCGAGTTCCTTCATCGACACCACCGTGCCGGTGGTGAAGAGGGCGAAGACCGCGACCATCACCACGGCGGCGCTGGTGATCACCCCGGCGGTACCCCGGATGCCCCGGGAGATCGCCAGCTTGTTCGGCCAGCCCCGGTCGTGCCCCTCGCGGATCCGGCTGAGCACGAAGACGTGGTAGTCCATCGACAACCCGAACAGGATCACGAAGAGGAACAGCGGTACCCAGTTGGTGATCGAGCCGACCGACTCGAAGCCGAGCAGCGCCTCGCCCCAGCCGTGCTGGAAGACCAGCACCAGCAGCCCGTACGCGGCGGCCACCGAGAGCAGGTTGAGCACGATCGCGGTCACCGCCACCACCAGCGACCGGAACGACACCAGCATCAGCAGGAACGCCAGCCCCAGCACGAAGCCGAAGACCAGCGGCACGCTGCGGCCCAGCGCCGCGTTGAAGTCGACCGAGTCGGCGGCCAGCCCGGTCACGAGTACCTCGGCACCGTCCACCCCTTGCACGGTGCGTGGGACGACCTGTTCGCGCAGGGTGCGTACCGCCTGCTCGGAGACGGCGTCGACGCCGGAGCCGGAGAGTCCCACCTTGACCACCGCGACGGTCCGGTCCGGGTTGACCTCGACGGTGACCGGCTCGTGCAGTTGGCCGGTGGCCAGCGCCCGGCTCTTCAGGTCGTCGATCGCGGCGGTCAGGGCCGGCGTGGTCACGTCGTCCGCCCGGATCGCCACCACCGCCGGCTCGGCCCCGCCGGGGAAGGCGGCCTTGACCCGCAGGAAGGCGCTCAGCGCCGGGGCCGGGTTCTTCAGCGCGGTGATGTCCTCCTCGGCGGTCCGCATCCCGAGCAGCGGCACGGCCAGGGTCAGCAGGGCGACGGCGGCCAGTGCGGCGGAGATGCCGGGCCGGCGCAGCACCACGTTCATCGTGGTGCGCCAGAACCGGCCGCTCGACCGGCGGCGGTAGAGCCCCGGCACCCGGCCCAGGTCGATCCGGTCGCCGAGCTTGCTCAGCACCGCCGGCAACACGGTGAGCGCCCCGACGGCGGCGGTGGCGACCACCAGGATCGTGCCGGTGGCCAGGCTGATGAAGGTGGTGTCCTGGGTCAGGAACATCCCGGACATCGCGATGATCACGGTCAGCGCCGAGATCAGCACCGACCGGCCGGAGGTGGCGGCGGCGATCTCCAGCGCCCGTTCGGCAGTGGCGCCCCGGGCCCGCTCCTCCCGCTCCCGGCGCAGGTAGAACAGGCAGTAGTCCACCCCGACCGCGAGCCCCATCAGCAGCATCAGGTGCATGGTGGTGTCCACCGCCGGGGCGAGCCGGCTGGCCGCGGCGAGCAGCCCGAGCGAGCCCAGGAACGCGGTCAGGGCCAGCCCCATCGGCAGTACGGCGGCGAGCAGTGCCCCGAACGCCACGATCAGGATGCCCAGCGTCACTGGGATGGAGAGCATCGACAGCCGGTGCATGTCCGCGTCCAGGGTCCTGCCGATCGCCTCGCCGATGCTGGCTCCGCCGGTCTGCGCCACGTACAGCTCGGGATGGTCGCGTTGCACGGCGGCGACAGCGTCGCGTACCGGTCCGACCCGGTCGGCGGCGCCCTCGGCCGGGCCGGTCAGGGCGAAGGTGACGAGTACGGCGTGCCGGTCGCCGGAGACCGCGTCGGACCGGACGTCCAGCACCTGGCCGGTACGCTCGACGGCCGCGACCGTGTCGGTGACGGCCGCCCGGAAGGCGGGATCCTCCGCGACCAGGTCGTCGCTCTCGACCAGTACCATCTCGGCGGCCCGGTCGGGGAAGCCGGCGGCGGCGACGATCTCGTCCGCCCGACGGGAGTCGCCGTGCCCGGACTCGCTGTTCCTGGCCTCGACCGTGCCGACGACGGCGCTGAGCGCGGTCGCCGCGACGACGAAGAGTAGCCAACCGAGGACGGCGATGCCCCGGTGCCGGGCGCTCCAGCCGGCGATTCTCGCGGCCAGGTTGCGGTTGCGGGAGGCCGCGGGGCCGGCGTCGGAGCCGGTGTCCGGCGGCGGCAGAAGCGTCGACGTGGTCATGACCCGACGCTATGAGCCGGAACGGTCAGGCTCGATCCGGCGAGCACCCTGGTCCGGGGTAGGGGCGACCGGGCGGTGAGGGTAGGGCAAGCCTGACCGTGCCCCGGTTCGCTATCGTGCTCGGCATGGCTGATCAGCACCCCGACCCCAGCGGCAACACCGAGGCGTTCCGGGCCTTCGTGCACTCTCCCGAATCGGCGACCGCCGAACCGCCGTCCAGGCTGCCGTTGATCGCCGGGATCGCGGTCGCGGTCGTCGTGGTGGCCGCGCTGGTCGGCTGGCTCGCGCTCGGCTGAGCCGCCCGCTGCCGAGCTGCCCGCTGGGGCTGCCACCGCCCGGTGGGAGCATCGTAGGGGCCGTCAGAGGTCGTCTTCGTCGTCGAGTCGGGCCAGCCAGGTGGCGAACCGCTCGACCGGCGTCTCGAACTCCGGGTTCAGGTCGACGAAGTCGCGCAGCCGCGCGCCCAGCCACTCCAGGGTGACCGTCTCGGTGCCCCGGCGCTCGACGAGCTCCTCGATGCCTCGGTCGGTGAAGTACACGACGTCCTCTCTCGACGGTGCTGGAGGGAGGAGCCCCCTCATATCGCTTTCCGTATGAAGGGGCCCCTCCTCGCCTACCTCAGGGGCGGGGCAGAGCCGCCTCGATCAGCGCCGACTGCTCGGCGTCGTGCATCTTCGCCGAGCCGACCGCCGGGGCGGCCGCCGCCGGCCGGGAAATCCGGCGCAGGCGTACCCCCTCCAGGTGCTCCAGCAGGTTGAGCGCGACGAACGACCAGGCGCCCTGGTTGGCCGGCTCCTCCTGGACCCAGGCGAAGTCCTCGGCGTTCGGGTACTGCGCCAGCGCGGCCCGGACCTCCTCGATCGGCAGCGGATAGAGCTGCTCCATCCGGACGATCGCGGTGTCGGTGATGCCCCGGTCGGTACGGGCCTGGAGCAGGTCGTAGTAGACCTTGCCGGAGCAGAGCAGCACCCGCTTGACCGCCTCCGGCGCCACGCCCGAGCTGTCGGTCAGCACCGGCTGGAAGGTGCCGGTGGTGAAGTCCTCGACACTGGAGACGCAGAGCTTGTGCCGGAGCAGGGACTTCGGGGTGAAGACCACCAGCGGCTTGCGCTTCGGCGAGAGCGCCTGCCGGCGGAGCAGGTGGAAGTAGTTCGCCGGGGTGCTCGGGATGGCGATCCGCATGTTGTCCTCGGCGCAGAGCTGGAGGAAGCGCTCCGGCCGGCCGGAGGTGTGGTCCGGGCCCTGCCCCTCGTGCCCGTGCGGCAGCAGCAGGGTCACCGCCGACTGCTGGGCCCACTTCACCTCGCCGGACGAGATGAACTCGTCGACCACGGTCTGCGCGCCGTTGGCGAAGTCGCCGAACTGCGCCTCCCAGAGCACCAGCGCCTCGGTGTTCTCCACCGAGTAGCCGTACTCGAAGCCCATCGCCGCGTACTCGCTGAGCAGCGAGTCGTGCACGAAGAACCGGGCCCGGTCGCCGGCCAGGGTGGCCAGCGGGGTGTGCTCGGCCCCGGTCCGGGAGTCGACGATCACGGCGTGCCGCTGCACGAAGGTGCCGCGCCGGGAGTCCTGGCCGGCGAGCCGGACCGTGACGCCGTCCTGAAGCAGCGTGCCGAAGGCGATGATCTCGCCGAGGCCCCAGTCGATGTTGCCGGCCTCGGTCATCTTGGCCCGCCGGTCCAGCAACTGCTGGATCCGCTTGTGCGGGGTGAAGCCGTCGGGCAGCGAGGTGTGCGCGGTGCCGACCGCGCGGAGCGCGGCGACGGTGGTGGCGGTCTCCACCTGCGGCTCGGGCTCCGGCTGCCGGCGCGGCCGGGCGGCCTGCCGGGCCGACGAGGCGGCGTCCCGGGTGGCCTTGAAGACCCGCTCCAACTGGGCCTGGAAGTCGCGCAGCAGTTCCTCCGCGTCCTCCACGGTGATGTCGCCGCGCCCGATCAGCTCCTCGGTGTAGAGCTTCCGGACCGACCGCTTCGAGTCAATGATCTTGTACATCAGCGGGTTGGACATCGCCGGGTCGTCGCCCTCGTTGTGCCCGCGCCGCCGGTAGCAGACCATGTCGATCACGACGTCCTTGTTGAACGCCTGCCGGTATTCGAAGGCCAGCCGGGCCACCCGGACCACGGCCTCCGGGTCGTCGCCGTTCACGTGGAAGATCGGCGCCTGGATCATCCGGGCCACGTCGGTGCTGTAGAGGCTGGAGCGCGAGTATTCCGGGGCGGTGGTGAAGCCGACCTGGTTGTTCACCACCACGTGCACGGTGCCGCCGGTGCGGTAGCCGCGCAGCTGTGACAGGTTGAGCGTCTCGGCCACCACGCCCTGGCCGGCGAAGGCGGCATCGCCGTGCACCGCCACCGGCAGCACGGTGTAGCCCTCCAGCTTGAGGTCGATCCGGTCCTGCTTGGCCCGGACGATCCCCTCCAGCACCGGGTCGACCGCCTCCAGGTGCGACGGGTTGGCGGTCACCGACACCTTGATCGAGTGCTCGCCGTCCGGCGTGGTGAACTTGCCGGCCTGGCCCAGGTGGTATTTCACGTCGCCGGAGCCCTGCGTCGAACGCGGGTCGAGGTGCCCCTCGAACTCCGAGAAGATCTTCTCGTACGGCTTGCCGACGATGTTGGCCAGCACGTTCAGCCGGCCCCGGTGGGCCATCCCGATCACGACCTCGTCCAGGTCGTTCTCGGCGGCCGACTCCAGCACCTCGCCGAGCAGCGGGATCAGCGACTCGCCGCCCTCCAGCGAGAAGCGCTTCTGGCCGACGTACTTGGTCTGGAGGAAGGTCTCGAACGCCTCGGCCGCGTTGAGCCGGTTGAGTACGTGCTTCTGCTCGTCCGGCGCCGGCTTGGTGTACTTGCGCTCTATCCGCTCCTGGATCCAGCGCCGCTCCTCCGGATCCTGGATGTGCATGTACTCCACGCCGACGCGGCGGCAGTACGAGTCCCGGAGCACCCCGAGGACCTCGCGCAGCTTCATCTTCTGCTTGCCGGCGAAGCCGCCGACCGGGAAGGTGCGGTCCAGGTCCCACAGGGTCAGGCCGTGCTGGAGTACGTCGAGGTCCGGGTGCTTACGGATCTTGAACTCCAGCGGATCGGTGTCCGCCATCAGGTGTCCACGGACCCGGTAGGCGTGGATGATCTCGATCACCCGGGCGGTCTTGTCGATCTGCCCCTCGGAGCTGACCGCCACGTCCCGCATCCAGCGCACCGGCTCGTAGGGGATGCGCAGCGAGGTGAAGATCTCGTCGTAGAAGCCGTGCTCGCCGAGGACCAGCTCGTGGATGGTCTTGAGGAACTCGCCGGACTGCGCGCCCTGGATGATCCGGTGGTCGTAGGTGCTGGTCAGCGTGATGATCTTGCTGACCGCCAGCTCGGCGAGGGTCTCCTCGGACATCCCCTGGTACGGCGCCGGGTACTCCATCGCGCCGACCCCGATGATGGTGCCCTGGCCGGCCATCAGCCTCGGCTGGGAGTGCACGGTGCCGATCCCGCCCGGGTTGGTCAGCGAGATCGTCGTACCGCCGTGGTCCTCCATGGTCAGCTCGTTGCGCCGGGCCCGCCGGACGATGTCCTCGTACGCCTGCCAGAACTGCCGGAAGTCCATCTGCTCGCCGGCCTTGATCGACGGCACCACCAGGGTGCGCGAGCCGTCCGGCCTGGCCAGGTCGATCGCGATGCCCAGGTTGACGTGCTCCGGCTTGACCAGCGCCGGCTTGCCGTCGACCTCGGTGAAGGAGTTGTTCATCTCCGGGTGCTCGGCGAGCGCCTTGATCAGCGCCCACCCGATCAGGTGGGTGAAACTGACCTTGCCGCCCCGGCCCCGGGCGAGGTGGTTGTTGATCACGATGCGGTTGTCGACCAGCAGCTTCGCCGGTACCGCGCGGACGCTGGTCGCGGTCGGCACCGACAGCGAGGCGTCCATGTTCTGCACGATCCGGGCGGCCACACCGCGCAGCGGGGTGGTCTGGCTGCCGGCGGGCTTGGCCGCGGCGGCCTTGCCGGCGGTACCCGGTGCGGCGGCCTTGCCGGCGGTGCTCGGCGCGGCGGCCTTCGGCGCGCTCGCGGCCGGCTTCGGCGCGGCGGCGGCCTTGCCGTCCGGTGCCGGGGTGGCGCGCTTGGCCGGCGCCGGGCTGCTGGCCGGGGTGGCCGGCGCGGCCTCGGTCCTGGCGGAGGTGCGCGCGGTCGCGGGAGGCTTCTCGACGGCCGTGCCGGAGCCGCCCTTCCCGCCGCTCACCTTGGCGTCGTCGGTGTCGCCGTCCGGGCCGGACTGCGCGGCGGCGGGTCGGTAGTCGGCGAAGAAGTCGTGCCAGGCTGGATCGACGCTGGCGGGGTCGGCGAGGTAGCGCTGGTACATTTCCTCGACGATCCACTCATTGGGGCCGAACCCCGCCAGTGGATTTTCCTGCGAAGTCTGCTGGGTCGACACGGCCGGTAATCGCCTCTTTCACGCGGGTTGTGTGTCACGCGGTCTCCTGCCCACCGGTCCGGGGGGCTGCGTCGAAAGACGGGTCCAAGGCTACGCCGTGCGGTAACCGACAGCATTGTCGCATCGGGCCCGTGTCGCGTTTCACAGGTTTTGCGAGTTGTCGGCCGTCGGAGTAACGCCGAAGCCCGGCCGGGGCACTGACCCCGACCGGGCTCCGACGACCCGATGACTCCTGTCCCAGGGGTCAGGAGACGTCCCGCTTGCGCATGATCAGCGTGCCGATCGTGCCGGTCACCACCGCGTACGCGATCATGACCGCCGCCCCGGCCCACCGTGGCGGGCTGCCCGGCAGGTCGGTGCCGGTCGCCATCAACTGGGAGGCGAGCGACGGGACGATCAACTGAAGGTTGTTGATCCAGTCGCCGAACCGGTCGGCCAGGATCGACAGCACGATGATCGCCCCGATGTAGCCGGCGAGGTAGACCAGCAGCGCCGTGACGGTGGCACCGATCTGGCTGCGGATCAGCACCCCGAACCCGATCCCGAAGACGGCCCAGAGCAGGTACGCCAGCCCGTTCAGGCCGATCGCCTGCCAGATCGCGCCCTTGCCGAGCTGGCTCGACACGTCCAGGCTGTTCAGGATCAGCGGAGTGAAGATCAGGTTGAGCCCGGTGGTGACCACCCAGAAGATCAACCCGAGGATGCCGGCGGCGACCAGCTTCGCCACCACCACGGCGGTACGGTGCGGCGTGGTCAGGAAGGTGGTCGTGGCGGTCTGGTGGAAGAACTCGTTCGTCACCACCATCACGCCCAGCAGCATCACGATCAGCACGCCGAAGAACTGGCCGTTGGTGTAGAGGTTCGCCGCGACGTTGACGTGCTCGCCGGCCGCCTGGAACTGCGCGTTCTGCGCGTCGGCCTCCGGCACCCCGACGCCGGCCGGATCGAGCAGCGCCTGCGACTGGAAGTAGTTGATCATCAGGGTCAGCGCCCAGAGGGGCAGCGTGATGAGCCCGAAGACCCACCAGGTGTTCGTCGTACGGATCTTCAGCAGCTCGGACCGGACCAGGTTCATCGGATCCCCGCCTTTCCGGCCGTCAGCTCCAGGAAGACCCCTTCGAGGTCGGGGCGCTCGGTGGTCAGCTCGTGCAGCTCGACCTTTGCCGCCAGCGCGGCCCGGCCCACCGCCGGAGCGTCCGCCCCCTCGACCAGCAGCGCGCCGTCCTCGTCCCGGGTCACCCGGACACCGTCGGCGGCCAGCGCCGCGGTCAGCTCGTCACCCTGCGGGGTCCGGACCCGGACCCTGCCGGTCTGCGCCATCGAGCCGACCACCTCGTCGACCCGGCCCTGCCGGACCAGCTTGCCGGCCGCGATGATCACCACGTCGTCGGCGAGCAGCTGCATCTCGGAGAGCAGGTGGCTGGAGACCAGCACCGTACGCCCCTCGGCGGCGAGCGCCTTGAGGAAGCCGCGCATCCACCGGATGCCCTCCGGGTCGAGACCGTTGGCCGGCTCGTCGAGGATCAGCACCCGGGGGTCGCCGAGCATCGCGGCGGCGATGCCGAGCCGCTGCTTCATGCCGAGCGAGTAACCCTTGAACTTCCGCTTGGCCGCCGGGGTGAGCCCCACCAGCGCCAGCGCCTCGTCGGCCCGCTGCTTCGGCAGCCCGGCAGCCGCACAGGTCACCCGCAGGTGGTTGATCCCGGTACGGCCCTTGTGCGCGCTGGACGCCTCCAGCACCGCGCCGACGTGCCGGATCGGCTGCGACAGGTCGGCGTAGCGGGTACCGCCGATCGTCGCGGTGCCCGCCGTCGGCGCGACAAGGTTGAGCAGCATCCGCAGCGTCGTCGTCTTGCCGGCACCGTTCGGCCCCAGGAAGCCGGTCACCCGGCCGGGCTCGACGGTGAACGACAGGTTGTCGACCGCCCGGACATTGCGATAGACCTTCGTAAGACCGGAGACCACTATCTGGCCACCTCCGGCCGTTGGGCTCTGTCGCCCGTCGGACATCTCTCTCCCCTCCGTGAGCGCAGCCGTACCGGCCGCGCCGTCACCCAGCGTCGACATTGTGGGCCGCGCGGTCAATCGGGATGATTGCGTAACCGGTCGTCATACCTGGGCAGGAGCCCGTCCTCCTACAGCACGAGCCGCGCGGCATCTGGGGAGGAGGGGCGAAATTTACCAGCTCGGACGAGCTGCCGGGGGGCGGCGCGCGAGACTGCCCGGGTCATACCACATCCCGTTCACCGGATCGACACACCATCGGCCGTCGGTCGACACGTCCAGGGCAGCCCGGGGGCCTACACAGAAAGCATGGCCGTTCTGCTCACCACCCCGGCACAGACCGGGACCAGCGGATACACCCTGCTGCTCGCCGAGGGCGCGGCGCAGGTAGCCGCCGCACAGCGCCTGCGGCACGCCGTCTTCGTCGAAGAGTTCGGCGCCACGCTCCACTCACCGGTGGCCGGACTCGACGTCGACGAGTTCGACCCGTACTGCGAGCACCTCGTCGTCCGCGAGGACGAGTCGGGGGCGGTGGTCGGCACCTACCGGATGTTGCCGCCGGACCGCGCCGCCCGGGCCGGCCGACGGTACGCCGAGGGTGAGTTCGATCTCTCCCCGCTCGCGCCGCTCCGCGACGAGGTGGTCGAGATCGGCCGGTCCTGCGTCGACCCGGCGCACCGGAACGGCGCCGTGATCAACCTCATGTGGGCGGGTATCGCCCGCTATCTGCACCTGCGCGGCCTGCGCTGGCTCGCCGGCTGCACCTCGGTCCCGCTGGACGACGCCGGGGCGACGGCCGCCGGGGTCTGGTCGGAGGTGCGGCGCCGGCACCTCTCGCCGCCGCCGATGCGGGTCCGGCCACACCGGCCCTGGCTGGCCGAACCGACCGGCGCGGCGGCGCTGGCGGCCGGGCGGTCACCGGTGCCGACCGGGGCGCCGGCCGCCGCCGGTGGCCGGGTGGCGATGCCGCCGCTGCTCCGCGGCTACCTGCGGCTGGGCGCCTGGGTCTGCGGAGAACCGGCGTACGACCCGGAGTTCGACGTGGCGGACTTCTACGTACTGCTCTCGATGGACCGGATGCCCGACCGGTACCGCCGGCACTTCCTCGGCCCGGACCGGTGAAGACCCGGAGCCGCCCGGTCCCGGCCGGTTCGGCGCGACCCGGCGGGTCGCTCTGGCGGCCGCACTCGGACTGCGGGCCGGCCTGCCTGCCCGACCCCGCCCGGACGCCGGGGGTCTCCGCGGCCCGCCAACTGGGTCGACTGGTGGCGCTGGTCGGCGCCCTGCTCTTCGGCGGGCTGCTGCTGCCGCTGCTGCCGGTGCTCTCCCGCGCCGGCCGCCAGGTCGCCGGGCGGGCCTGGGCGCGCGGCGTGTTGCGGGCCGCCGGGATCCGGCTCGTCGTGCGGGGCCGGCCGCCGCTGCGCCGGGCCCTGCTGGTGGCCAACCACGTCTCCTGGCTGGACGTCGTCACCGTCCTCGCGGTGACCCCGGCCCGGCTGCTGGCCAAGCACGAGGTGCGGAGCTGGCCGCTGATCGGGCCGCTGGCGGCGCTCGGCGGCACCGTCTTCATCGACCGGACCCGGCCGCGCACCCTGCCCGGAACCGTGGCCGAGGTGGCGGAGGTGCTCCGGGCCGGCGGGGTGGTGGCGGTCTTTCCGGAGGGTACGACCTGGTGCGGCCTGCCCCCGGCGGCCGGCGACTGTGGCTGGGCGGTCCGGTTCCGTCCGGCGATGTTCCAGGCCGCCGTCGACGCGGCGGCCCCGGTGGTGCCGGTGCACCTCGGCTACCGCGTCGAGTTCACCGACCCGACGACCGGTGCGGTCCGGGCCGCCGACACCACCGCCGCGGCCTTCCTGGCCGAGGAGAGCCTCTACACCTCGGTACGCCGGGTGCTGGCGCTGCGCGGTCTGGTGGTGACCCTGACCGTGGTCGACCAGCCCGGCCTGGACCGTCCGGCGGACCGTCGCCGGCTCGCCACGGCCGCCGAGGCGGCGGTACGGGCGGCCGGTGCGCCCGCCCCGGTGCGGGGTCCGGCCGGCGGGGCGGCGCTGGAGCTGGCTGCCTGACGGCATCGCCGACCGGTCGGAGGGACGTTCCGGAAACGCGATGTATCGCGTTATCGTGGCAGCACGCCCGCCCGCCGTTCGTGCCGCGCCCGCCGGCCGGACCGGCCCCAGCACCAGGGGAGTCGCCATGCCGAGCTGGACCGTGGACGGGCCGCGCCGGCTGACCCTCACCGAGCCGGTCGACCAGCTCGTCGTCCGGCTCAACTCCGGCCGGGTCAACGTGGTCGGCACCGACGGCCCGGCCCGGATCGAGGTCACCCGGACCGACCGGCGTCCGCTGGTCGTCGAGCACCACGACGGCCGGTTGACCGTCCGGCACCGGACGTTCGGGAGTTGGACACTGCTGCTGCGCTGGTTCGGGCTGGGCGGCGGACCCGAGATCTCGATCGGGGTACCGGCCCGGGTGCGGGTGGACCTGCGGCTGTACGAGGGCGCGGTGGTCGCGTCCGGACTGGTCGAGGCGACCGAGGTGGAGGTGACCGCCGGCCAGGTGACCCTGATGGGGCTCGCCGGTCGGACCAAGGCGCGGCTGGTCTCCGGGCCGGTGGAGGCGCTCGGCGTCGCCGGTGACCTGACCATGGAGACGGTCTCCGGCGAGCTGATCCTGGCCGACGGGACCGCCGAACGGGTCCGGGCCAGTACGGTCTCCGGGGCGATCACCTGTGACCTCGGCGACCCGGGCGGGAGCGAGATCCAGCTCGGCGCGACCTCGGGCAGCGTGACCGTACGGGTGCCCGAGGAGAGCGACCTCGACGTGCACCTGCACACCACCTCGGGCCAGATCACCACGGACTTCCCGCAGCTCGCGGCGGGCCCCGCGCCGAGCTGGTCGAGCGACCGCCGGGGAACGCTCGGCGCCGGGGGAGGTAGTCTCCGCGCCACCACCATGTCCGGAAGCATCGTGCTGCTGGCCCGACGGTCGGCGGAGTGAGGACGAGATGACGACGGTGTTCGGCCACGGCCGGCTCCGGCTCTATCTGCTCAAGCTCCTGGACGACGGGCCGAGACACGGCTACGAACTCATCCGGCTGCTGGAGGAGCGCTTCCTCGGCCTGTACGCGCCGAGCGCCGGCACGATCTATCCCCGGCTGGCCCGGCTGGAGGCGGAGGGACTGGTCACGCACGACGCCGTCGGCGGCCGGAAGGTCTACCGGATCACCGAGGCGGGCCGGGCCGAGCTGCGGCAGCGGGCCGACGAGGTGGCGAGCCTGGAGTCGGAGATCCGCGCCTCCGTCTCCGACCTGGCGAAACTGGCCGGTGAGATCCGTTCCGAGGTACGCGGCTCGGTGCGTGACCTGAAACAGGAGCTGCGGGCCGCGGCCCGGGAGTCCCGCCGGGGCTCCCCGCCCGGCCCGGCGTACCCGGGTGCGGGGTTCTCCGGCCCGGCGGCGGGTTCCGGCTCGGGCGGTCCCGGCTGGTCGGCCGGGCCGCGTGCCGGTGAGCGGGTGGAGCAGGGCTGGTCGGCGGCGCAGGGGGACGACCCGGCCGCCGAGTTCGACCGGCAGCTGCTGCTCTTCGTCACCGAGGTGCGGGCGCTGGCCCGCAGCGGCCGGTTCACCGAGCCTCAGTTGCGTACGGCGGCCCGGCTGCTGCACGGTGCGCTGGACGGCCTTCGCCGGCTGCTCCGCTGATCTCCCGAGGCCGCTCGATGATCTCTGGGCCGGCTCTCAGAAAGTTTTCAGGGGATGCTCAGCCGAGCCGCAGGGGAGGCGCGGATGATGGCGAGATGGCAGCGACAACGCAGAGCGAGGCCCGGCTACTGGTCGTCGAGGACGACCCGAACATTCTCGAGCTGCTCTCCGCCAGCCTGCGATTCGCCGGCTTCGACGTGGCCACCGCCACCAGTGGGAGCGCGGCGGTCAGCGCGGCGAAGGAGCGGCGACCCGACCTGGTCGTGCTCGACGTCATGCTGCCCGATCTCGACGGCTTCGAGGTGATCCGGCTGCTCCGCGAGGGCGGCACCCGTACCCCGGTTGTCTTCCTCACCGCCCGGGACGCGACCGACGACAAGATCCGTGGGCTGACCCTGGGCGGCGACGACTACGTCACCAAGCCGTTCAGCCTGGAGGAGCTGACCGCCCGGATCCGCGCGGTGCTGCGGCGTACGGCCACCGGCGAACACGCGCCGTCCCGGCTCACCTTCGCCGACCTGGAACTGGACGAGGAGACCCACGAGGTGCACCGGGCCGGCAGGCGGGTGCAGCTCTCGCCGACCGAGTTCAAGCTGCTGCGCTACCTGATGCTCAACGCCAACCGGGTGCTCTCCAAGGCGCAGATCCTGGACCACGTCTGGAACTACGACTTCCGGGGCGACGACAACATCGTGGAGTCCTACATCTCCTACCTACGGCGCAAGATCGACACCACCCAGCCCCGACTGATCCACACGCTGCGCGGGGTGGGATACGTGCTCCGCAAGCCGGCGGCGTGAATGTCGCCCTGCCGCTGAAGGGGCGGCTCCGCGCCACGCCGCTGCGGGTCAAGCTCGTCGCCGCCGTACTCGTCCTGGTCGCCGCCGCGCTGGTGGTGATCAGCGTGATGACCGCCTTCTTCCTGCGCAGCTATCTGGTCGGCCGGATCGACAAGGAACTGGCGAGCTTCGCCCGTGACGCGAACGCGGCGCAGGTCGAGCAGCTCTACGAGGCGATAGCGGCCGGCCGCAGCGCCCTGCCGACCGACTATCTGATCGTCCGGGCCGACCGGGAGGCCGGCTTCTTCCAGCCGCTCTACGACCGGACGCTCGACCCGACCAACCTGCCCGGCGCGCTCAGCGACCCCGACTGGTACGAGCGGCACGCCGGCAAGGACTTCTTCACCGTCTCCTCGACCGACCACCGGTTCCGCTGGCGGATGCTGGTCGTGCAGTGGCCGAACGGCACCTTCCTGGCGGTCGGGCAGCACCTGACCGACGTCGACCTGGCGGTCAAGGAACTGATCTGGATCGACGTACTCGTCGGCGGCTCGGTGTTGATCACGCTCGCCGCGGCCGGGGCGGCGATCGTGCGTACCAGTCTGAAACCGCTCGTGGAGATCGAGCGGACCACGGCGGCCATCGCCGGCGGAGACCTCTCCAGACGGGTACCCGATCCGGAGCCCGGTGAGGTCGAGGCGAAAACCGAACTCGGCCGGCTGTCCCGGGCGCTGAACACGATGCTCAGCCAGATCGAGATGGCCTTCACCGCCCGGGCCGCGTCGGAGTCGGCGGCCCGGGCGGCCGAGGTGAACGCCCGCAGCGCGGCGACCGCGGCCCGCAACGCCGCCCTCGCCGCCCAGGCGTCGGAGTCCCGGGCGCTGCGCTCGGAGGAGCGGATGCGGCAGTTCATCGCGGACGCCTCGCACGAACTGCGTACCCCGCTGACCACCATCCGGGGCTTCGCCGAGCTGTACCGGCAGGGTGTCACCGGCTCGCCCGAGGACACCGCCCGGCTGATCCGCCGGATCGAGGACGAGGCGGCCCGGATGGGCCTGCTCGTCGAGGACCTGCTGCTGCTGGCCCGGCTCGACCGGGAACGGCCGTTCACCCTGGCCCCGGTGGAGCTGCCGGTGCTGGCCAGCGACGCGGTGCAGGCCGCCAAGGTGGTCGCACCGGACCGCCCGATCAGCCTGGAGATCGAGCCCGGGGCCGGTTCGCTGGTGGTGCTCGGCGACGACGCCCGGCTGCGGCAGGTGCTCGGGAACCTGATGACCAACGCGCTCACCCACACCCCGCCGGAGGCGGCGGTGACGCTGCGGCTGCGAGCCGAACGGGACGACGCGGTGATCGAGGTCGCCGACACCGGGCCGGGGCTCTCGGCCGAGCAGGCCGAGCGGGTCTTCGAGCGCTTCTACCGGGCGGACGCCGCGCGGACCCGTGCGGCGGGTGGCGGGGTCAGCACCGGGCTCGGGCTGGCCATCGTCGCGGCCCTGGTGGCGGGGCATAACGGCAGCGTCGAGGTGGTTGACACCCCGGGTGGCGGTGCGACCTTCCGGGTCCGGCTGCCGCGCGCGCCGGAGACCTCCGAGGAGCCGGAGATCTCCGAATCAATCGACGTAGAGTAATTCCCAGCCAATATTCAGGCAGGTTCAAGGTACGTCGCAGAGCGAGGGGGCAAGGTAAAGCCATGAGCGACTTCGAGACCGACCCGCAGCGGCGGCCGGTGACCGCCGACCGCGAGCACTCGCATCCCACCGCCGAGCTGCCGCGCGACGACCGCGGGCAGTCCGACGCCGGCGCCTCGACCGCCGACCCGGCCGCCCCGGCCGCAACCCCCGCAACCCCCGCCGGCTCCGGCGACCCGACCGCCAGCTTCGCCGCCACCGGTACCTCCGACGGCACCCCGACCGAGCGCGCCGAGCCGTCGACCGCCGCAGCGCCGAGTGTCGAGCGGTACAACGCCGGGGGATACCCGGCGACGGGGCAGACCGCCGAGCAGCCGTACAGCGGGGTGCCCGCCTCCGGCCAGCCGTACGCGGGTGCGCCGGCCCCGGGCCAGCCCTACGGCGGCGCGCCCGCCTCCGGACACTCCTACGGCGGCAACCCCTACGCCGCCGCGCCCGCCTCCGGCCAGCCGTACGGCGCCGGCTCCTACGGCACGGCGCCCGCCTCCGGCCAGCCGTACAGTCTCCCGCCCACCGGGCGCCCCGGTGATGCTCCGGCGCAGGCCGGTGCCAGCCCGTGGCAGGCGCCGACCGGCGGCCAGCACCACTCGCCCTGGGCACCGGGGCACCCCGGTGCCCCGCAGCCGCCGCAGCACGGCGGCCCGGTGCCGCCCTGGGCCACCCCGGGCACTCCGGCACCGGGTCGCTCCGGTCCCGGCCGGGTCGGCCGGGCCGTGGCGGTCGGCGTGGCCGCGCTGGCCCTGATGGTCGGCTCCGGTCTCGCCGGTGGGGCCATCGCGACGGCTCTGGACGACGGGCCGACGGTGACCAACCGGACCTACTCGGCGGCACCGGTGATCAACTCGGCCGACCTGCCGAAGATCGCCGCCCAGGTGCAGGACAGCGTGGTGTCGATCAGCACGGGCAGCAGCGAGGGCTCCGGCGTGGTGATCAGCGCCGACGGCTTCGTGCTCACCAACAACCACGTGGTGGCCAGCGCCAACGGCGGCACCGTCAAGGTCTTCTTCGCCGACGGCAAGAACGCCGACGCGGACGTGATCGGCACCGACCCGAAGACCGACCTGGCCGTGGTGAAGGCCGAGGGGGTCTCCGGACTGACCGTCGCGAAGCTCGGCGACAGCGACGCGATGCAGGTCGGCGACCAGGTCCTGGCGCTGGGCAGCCCGCTCGGCCTACAGGGCTCGGTGACCGCCGGCATCATCAGCGCCCGGGACCGGACCATCCGGGCCGGTGGCGAGGGCGAGCAGCAGAACCCGTTCGAGCAGCCGCAGCAGGGCGCGGTCAGTTCGATCTCCGGCCTGCTCCAGACCGACGCCCCGATCAACCCGGGCAACTCCGGCGGCGCGCTGGTCAACACCAAGGCGGAGGTGATCGGCATCAACACCGCGATCCTCACCGCCGGCCAGGGCAGCGGCAACATCGGCGTCGGCTTCGCCATCCCGAGCAACAAGGCCAAGGCGGTCGCCGAGGCGCTCCAGCGCGGCGAGAAGGTCAGCCACCCGTCCCTCGGCGTCCAGGTCACGCCGGCGGAGAACGGCGGGGCGCTGGTCAGCGGTGTCGTGCCGAACAGCCCGGCGGCCAAGGCCGGCCTCCAGCAGGGTGACGTGGTGACCCAGTTCGGCGACCGGAAGATCGGCGACGCCGACGATCTGGTCAGTGCGGTACAGGCCGGCAAGGTGGGTGACCAGGTGCAGGTGACGTACACCCGAAACGGAGTCGAAAAGACCGCAACCGTGACGCTCGCCGAAACGTCGTAGGAAGAGAGCGACGTACGCTTCGGGATAGACCTTTCGCACGGGAGTAAAGCCTTCTCCCCAGAGCGGCGGGCGACGTGACCAAGGGGGTTGGTCAGGTCGCCCGCCGCTCCCCTTTCTCCAGGCGCCCCGCAGCTCCTTCCCGTCACCGCCCCTTTCCCGCTTCACCTGGTCGGGGTGAGCCCGGCTCACCCGGACCAGGGCGAATATCGGGGTTGGTCTGGCAGGCACCTCGGGTCTCGACGTCGACGACCCGGACGACCGGGGGAGGGGCGGCGATGAGCACCGCGACCATGGCGCGCAGCGACACCGACATCCAGCGTGACGTGCTGGCCGAGCTGGCCTGGGACGCCCGGGTCCGGGCCAGCGAGGTGGGTGTCTCGGTCTCCAGCGGCATCGTGACCCTGACCGGCTGGGTGGACAGCTACGCGAAGAAGTGGGCCGCGGAGCGGATCGCGCACCGGATCCGGGGCAACCGGGCCGTCGCCAACGACATCGAGGTACGTCTGTCGGGCACGGCCGAACGCACCGACACCGACATCGCGACCGCGGCGAGCCGGGCCCTGGAGTGGGACGCCTTCGTGCCGGTCGGCCGGATCCAGGTGACCGCCGCCAACGGTTGGCTGACGCTGCGCGGCGAGGTCGAGCGGGGCTACCAGAAGCGCGCCGCCGAACGGGCCGTACGCCGGCTGACCGGGGTACGCGGGGTGACGAACCTGATCGCCGTACAGCCGACCGGCGACCTCAGCGAGCAGGACGTCAAGCGGGACATCCGGACCGCCCTCGCCCGCCGGATCGACATCGGCGCCGACCTGATCGAGATCGATGTCGACGAGGGGACCGTGGTGCTCACCGGCGAGGTGCGCTCGTGGCTGGAGCGGGAGGAGGCGGAACGGGTGGCCTGGGCCGCGCCCGGGGTGGGCGAGGTCGAGATGCGGCTCCGCCTCGCGACCTGACCCGTGGCGGCCTCCTCGCGACCCGAGCCGGGTCGGCCGGCTCCCGACCCGAGCGGGGTCGGCCCAGCCCGATCGATGGCAGAAGCAAGGTTCCACGTCGATCCGGGACGCCGGACGGCGGAGTCGGTGACGACCACCCGACCGGCCGGCCCCGAGGGGAGGACCCCTCCGTGACCACGAACCCGTCCGAGCGGGCGCAACCGGAACGCCGGCTGCGCATCGCGATGATCGTTCCACCCTGGTACGAGCTGCCGCCGCCCGGTTACGGCGGGCTGGAACAGGTCTGCTCGGCCCTGGTCGACGGGCTGGCGGCCAAGGGGCACGAGGTGACCCTCTTCGGCGCGGGTACCGGTACGGGCACCGCCGCGCACTTCGTCGGGACCGTACCGGAGTTGCAGCACCACCGGCTCGGCCAGGCCCTGCCGGAGCTGGCGCATCTGGCCCGGGTCAACCGGATGATCTCGCCGGAGTCGTTCGACATCGTGCACGACCACACCACCGTCGGCCCGTACGCCGCCGACCGCGCCGTGCCGACCGTCTCCACGGTGCACGGCAAGCCGACCGGCGAGCTGCGGGAGGTGCTCGCCGACGTCGACCCGAAGGTCGGGCTGGTGGCCATCTCGCACACCCAGCGCCGGCTGGCGCCGGAACTGCCCTGGGTCGCCACCGTGCACAACGGGATCTCGACCGGCAACCTGTTGACCAAGTCGGTGCCGGGGATGGGTCCGGTGCTCTGGCTCGCCCGGTTCAGCGCCGACAAGGGGCCGGACCTGGCCATCGAGGCGTGTCGGGCCGCCGGTCTGCCGCTGGTGCTGGCCGGCAAGTGCGACGAGCGGTCGGAGCTGCGCTATCTCGAACAGGTCATCGAGCCGATGCTCGGGCCGGACGTGACGGTGCTGCGCAACCCGGACCGGGACGCGACCGTGCGGCTGATGCTCGCCGCCCGCTGCCTGATCATGCCGATCCGCTGGGAGGAGCCGTTCGGCATGGTGATGGTGGAGGCGATGGGCACCGGCACGCCGGTGGTGGCGCTCGACCGGGGTGCCGTGCCGGAGCTGGTCCGGCACGGCGAGACCGGGCTGATCTGCGAGGACCCGGCCGAGCTGGGGCCGGCGCTGCGGGAGGTGTCCCGGTTGGACCCGGCCGCCTGCGTGGCGCACGTCCGCCGCGAGTTCTCGGCCGAGCGGATGGCCGACGACTACGAGCGGGTCTATCTGGCCCTCGTCGAGCCGGGTCTCGAATCGCCGGTCCGGCCGGCGACGGCGCCGACCGGCGCCTGGTGACGCCGGCCGCCGCTTGATTTCGGGTACGAGGTCAGCCACGCTCTGCGTCGGATAGTGGACGCGAGCGCGTCAGGGTGGCATCGACGCCTTACTCTGCATGCCGCAGCGGGACGCGGAGGGCAGGGGTCGGTGGCCGTCGTCGAGAGCCGGGTGAGCGTCTGGGAGGCTCTGGCCGGCCGTGCTCCGGGCAGGCCACTGGGACCGGCCGACTCGGGCCTGTGGACAGCCGTCGTCGAGCGGTTGAACCCGGCGCGGGCCCGCCCGGTGCTGCGCCCCGGCATCGAGCGCGCCGAACTCGTCTCGGTGCGCGGGGTCTCCTATGTGATGCTCCGCTCGCCGGATTCCCGGGGCGACGCCTGCTATCTGCGGCTCTCCCCCGAGGAGTGGCGGCTGGCCGAGCTGATGGACGGGTCCCGTACCGTGGCCCGGCTGGTCGCCGAGTTCGCCCGGATCGCCGGCCGGCTCGCCCCGGACCAGGTCACCCGGGTCGTCGCCGACCTGGCCGGCAACCGGATGCTGGCCGAGTTGCCGGTCGACGCGTTCCGGCCGCTGGACCGGGTGCACCGCCGGCCCTGGCCGCTGCGGCTCGGCCGGGGGCTGCTCGCCGCCGCGAAAGGCCAGCGCACGGTGGTGGCCGACGTGGACTGGCTGGTCGACCTCGCCTACCGGGCCGGTGGCCGGTTGCTCTTCACCCGGGTCGCCGCCGGGCTGCTCGGTGCGGCGGCGGTGGCCGGGCTGCTGCTGTTCGGCTGGACGTGGTGGGCCGGCGACCAGTCGCTCTTCCTCACCGACGGCTCGTACGCGGCCGGCGCGGCGGTACTGCTCGGGTTGAACGTACTCGCGCTGGCCTGCCACGAGCTGGGTCACGCGCTCGCCACCAAGCACGCCGGACGGCGGGTGCCGGCCGCCGGTTTCCTGGTCTATTTCGGCATCCCGTCGGTCTTCGTCGACACCACCGACGTCTGGATGGCCGGTCGCCGGGCCCGGATGCTCAGCACGGCGGCGGGCCCGGCGGCCGGGCTGATCCTGGCCGGGCTCGCCCAGCTCGTCGGGCTGCTGGTGCCGGAGGCGGCGCCGTGGACGTTCAAGCTCGCCTTCGCCTGGTATCTGAACGCGCTGTTCAACCTCAACCCGTTCCTGGCGCTGGACGGCTACTACCTGCTGATGGACTGGTTGGAGATCCCCAACCTGCGCGCCCGGGGACTGGCCTACGTGCTGGCCCGGCTGCGTCGCCGCCCGCCGAGCTGGGCGCAGCTCGACCGGGAGGGCCGGATCGTCGCCCTGTACGGCACCCTGGCCGTGCTCTGGGTGGTCATCGCGGTGAACATCGGCTGGCGGATCTGGACCGACCGGGTCGCCGGGCTGATACTCGGACTCTGGCGCTCCGGCTGGCCGGCCCGGCTGCTGCTGGTGGCCGTGATCGCCGGCCTGGCCGCCCCGCTGGTCTACCTGGTGGCCGGCTGGCTCGCCCGGCGGGTCCGGCGGGTACGCGCCCACTGGGTGCAGCGGCGGCACCGGCTCGACCTGCCCCGTCGACTCGACGCGCTGCGGAACTCGCCGCTGGGCCGGCTGCCCGAGGCGACCCTGGCCGAGTTGGCCGCGCGGGCCCGCTGGGTACGGCCGCGTACCGGAACGCAGCTGGTCTTCGCCGGGGCCGCGCAGTCGACCGTCTTCCTGGTGGTCGACGGTGCGATGGAGGGCCGGCGGCCCGGCGACCCGGGCGGCCTGGTCCGGCAGCGGCTCGGCCCGGGCGGGGTGATCGGGCTGGCGAGCGCGCTCACCGGGGCTCCGGCGACCCTCGACTGGCACACCGCCGGGACGCTCCTGCTGGGGCTGCCGACCTCGGCGGTGGTCACCGGGGTCGGGCCGCTGCCCGGGCCACCACCGGCGGACCGGGCCGAGGCCGAGGCGCTCTTCGCCGAGGCGCCGGCGCTGCGCGGGCTGAGCCCCGAGGACCGGCTCGGTCTGGTCTCCGGTGCCCGGGTGTCGGCGGTCGCCGCCGGTGACCCGATCGTCCTCGCCGGGCCGAACGACGCGGTGGTGGTCGAGTCCGGGGTGATCGAGTTGCCGGACGGTACCCAGCTCCGCCGGGGGACGATGATCGGCCCTGCCGGGGAGGGCGAGCCGGGTACGGTGGCGACCGCCCGTACCCCGGTCCGGGTCTGGGCGCTGCCGGCGGTCACCGGCCTGCCGCTGCTCTTCGGCACCCCGGGCGCCCCGCCCCCGCCGGCCGATCCCGGCGCGCCGGGCAGCGCGCCCCGGGCCGGCGTACATCCCGACGGGGGCTATCCGCCGCTGGCCGCGCCACCCGGACCGCCACCGCCGGACGCGGATCCCGACGTGGACCGCCGGTTCGAGCGGAAGCTCTGGTGGCTGGTCCTGCTCCTGCTGCTGCTCGCCCTGCTCAGCACGGCGAGCAACCTGATCCCCGGCCCGGCCTGGGCGGAGATGCCGAGCGACCGGGCGCTGCTCGCCGCCGAGTCCGGTCGGGTGGACGCGACCGTGGACGGCCGGAGCGTACGGCTGGCCGAGGGCGACCGGCTCTACGTCTCGGAGGGTGACCAGATCCGGGTCTCCGCCCGGTCCCGCGCCCTGCTGACCTTCCGGGGCGGCGCCACCACGGTGTTCTGCGCCGGCTCCCGGGCGGTGCTCGGACCACTGTGGAGCGACGGGGTGCGCGAGGTCACCCCGCACGGCCGGCTGACCCTGGACACCGGCCGGATGCTCGCCGACACCGAGAGTCCGAGCAGCGCCTTCGCGCCGCTGTCGCTGCTGGTCGACCGGGCCGGTGGCGGGATCGGCAACCGTGGTGCGGCCCGGTACGCGGCCTGGACCAGGGGCATCGAGGTCTCCACCGGCGAGGTACGGGTCACCGGGATACGCCAGCCGGAGCAGGGTCGGCCGCTGGCCTGCGGTGCCGGTACGACACCGGAGGGCAGCCCGGCCCCGACCGGTACCCCGGACGACCCGGCGTCGACGACCCCCGGCCCGTTGCTACCGACTCCCTCGCCGACGCCGTCCCCGACCGCGTCGCCCGGCACGCCGGGGCCGACCCCGAGCACTCCCGGCAGCCCTCCGACCCCGACCGCCGGTACGCCGGGGACCGTCCCGACCACCACCGGTCCACCGCGCACCCCACCCCGCACCACCCCACCACCCACCACCGCCCCGCCGACGACGCCCACCAACAGGCCACCGGTGATCCGTTGGCAGCGCGACCCGGGCGGGACGCTGAGCCAGCAGACGGCGAGCGGCGGGTGCACCGATCATCCGACCACGACCGCGGCCGTGGTCGACGTCTCGGACGACCGGGACTCCGGCGAGTCCCTGGTGGTCACCGTGCACTGGAGCGGTTTCACCAGCGGGTCGGCCCGGATGTCCCCGGACGGCGCCTACCACGGCACCATCGGTCCGGTGCCGTATCCGGGGCAGGACAACCGGGGCGGCACCCTCAGCGTCTGGGTCACCGCGTCGGACAGTCAGAAGGCGGAGTCCACCGTGCAGGGCAGCCCGATCACCGTGGCCGGCTGCACCCAGGTGACCATCAGGTGAGGAGTGCCAGTGCTCTGTTGGTTCTGTCCCAAGGCGGCGCGGGGCGGGTGCCGGTTCTGCGGGCGTGGCGTCTGCGAGGACCATGCCCGGTTCGGCCCATACCTGTTGCAGGTGCACCGCTCCGAGGCGCGGGGCCGGGCCGAGGCACTGGTGGTGGAGGACGCCCTCCAGTGCGGCACCTGCCGGCCCCGGCCGCAGCCGGTACCCATGCCCGAGCTGGACTGACCGGTCGTCCCCGGCCGGCCGGATGATGCCGGCAGGTGGCGGTACGCGGCTAGCCTAAGGACGCCCGGCGTGCTGAGGAGGCGACCGTGAGTGACTTCGACGACGTACTGGAACGGCTGGTCACCGATCCGGCGTTCGCCGCCTCGCTCGCCGCGAATCCGGTCGACGCGTTGGCCGGCTACCGGCTCGACGCCGACGAGCTGGCGCTGCTCCAGCTCCAGATCGGTGGCGGCACCGACGGGCAGCACGGCGTCGAGACCCGGGCCAACCAGTCCAGCGTGTTCGGCATGTTCACCCCGCTCACCGGGCTGGCCGGTGCGTTGCCCGGCGTCGGCGAGATCGGCACCACCGGCCTCGGACCGGCCGGAAGTTCCGGTACCGCCGGATCGGCTCTCGCCCACGGCTTCGGCGCGGCGGCCGACCCCGGCGCCTCGGTGCCACCGCTCGCCGAGGCGCCGGGCTGCGCCGCCCCGGCCGGGTCGGGAAGCGCCGGTATACCGGTGGGTGGGCTGACCGGGCTCGGCGACGAGATCGGCCGGGAGATCGGGGCGGCCACCGACGGGGCGCTGGCGCAGCCGGCGGGCGGGCTGGCCGGCGCACTCGCCGACCCGAACGACGGGCTCGCCGCCGCGCTGGCCGGCGCCGAAACCGGGTTCGGACCGGCGCCCGGAGTCGGGTTCGGGCCGGCGCCGGAGGCCGGGTTCGGTCCCGCCCCCGGGGCAGGGCCGCCGGCCGAGGTGGGCTTCGGACCGGCCGGACCGGCTCCGGAGACCCGGACCGAGTCGGCCGTACCGGAGGGCTACCGGACCCGGGTCGACGTCGACGGGGACGGGGACTGGGACCGGCACACCCTGCTGGGCCGGGCCGACGGTGGGGTGGACATCCTGGTCGACCTCGACCGGGACGGCCGTACCGACTTCGTCGGGCACGACCTGGACGCCGACGGGCTGGTCGAGATCAGCGAGTACGACCGGAACCGCGACGGCTTCTTCGAGAAGCGGATGTACGACGACGACGGCGACGGCTGGATGGACCGTACGGTACGCGTCGAACCGCCACCCACCGACAACACGTACTGACCCTCCGCCGCGACGCTCACCCCTGCGGCTGCCGGCCACCGACCCGCTCCGGGTGCGGGACAGCACGCCTTGCGGCGGCGTGGCATTATGCCGTCCGGCGCAGCGCGCAGAGGCCGTCCGGCGCAACCGGTCCGGCCGTCCGGCGCACCGCGCGTGCCCGTCCGGCGCAACGGGACTGGCGGATGTCCCGCCGGCCCCGGACGATGGCGACAGGAGGTGGTCGCCGTGGTCAGCATCACCACCGACCGGCTGACGAAGGTCTTTCCCGACGGCACCGTCGCGGTCGACGGCGTGAGCATCGAGGTCGGCTCGGGGGAGTTCGTCACCCTGCTCGGTCCGACGGGCTGCGGAAAGTCGACGATCCTGCGACTCGTCGCCGGGCTGGAGGAACCGACCAGCGGCCAGGTGCTGATCGACGGCGAGCCGGTCACCGCCGGACCGGGCCCCAATCGGCAGCTGTCGATGGTCTTCCAGGACTACGCGCTCTATCCACATCTGACGGTCGCCGAGAACATCCGCTTCCCGCTGAGCCTCAACCCGGAGGCCGTGGCCGACGCGTCCGCCCGGGTCACCGAGATCGCCGACCAGCTCGGCATCACCGGCCTGCTCGACCGGAGGCCCGGGCAGCTCTCCGGCGGGCAGCGGCAGCGGGTGGCGATGGCCAGGGCGATGGCCGGGGAGTCCCGGGCCTTCCTGCTCGACGAGCCACTCTCCAACGTGGACGCGGGGCTCCGCGCGGAGCTGCGTACCGAGCTGGCCGCCCTCGCCCGGCGCCTGGAGATGACCACCCTCTACGTGACGCACGACCAGGTCGAGGCGATGACCATGGCCGACCGGGTGGCGGTGCTGCGCCGGGGGAGGCTCCAGCAGATCGGGCCGCCGGGCGAGGTCTACCGGGATCCGCACACCCTCTTCGTGGCGGCCTTCCTCGGTACGCCCCGGGCGAACCTGCTCCAGGCCGCTATCTACGCACCGGACGGCGGCGTACTGCTCGACCTCGGCTCGCAACTCATCGAGCTGCCGCCCGACGACCCCCGGGTACGTCCGCTGCGCGAACGACACACCGAGCGGGTCACCTGCGCCCTGCGGGCCGACGCGCTGAGCCCGGTGCCGGAGCCGTCGGGTGCGGCGCCGGTGCTGCGCGGGGTGGTCCGGCTGGTGGAGAACCTCGGCCACGAGGCGCTGGTGCACGTGAGGACGGATACGGTGCCGACCCCGTCGGGGCAGGCCAGCCTGGAGCAGCCGACCAGCGGAGCGCACCTGTCCGAACTGCTCGCCGACGACCTGCCGACCGGGCACCCGGTGCGGGACCGGCTGGCCCGGATGATCCCGCACCCCCGACCGGAACAGCCGCCCGCGACGGCCCGCACCGAGTACGGCTTCTATCCGGTGTACGACCCGGAGCTGCGCGACGATCCGGCCGAGGCCGGTGAGGTGGTGGTCCGGGTGCCGATGCCGGTGCTGCCCCGGGTCGGAGAAGCGATCACGCTCGCGGTCGACCTGGACCAACTGCTGCTCTTCGACGGCTCCGGCGCGCGGATCCGGCTCGGTTGACGGGCCGCACCCGCCATCCCCGGGCGGCCTCGGCCGGTCAGGCCGGGCCAGCCCGAGCCGTTCAGTCCGGCGGCGTCGGCCCGGCCGCGCCCGCGAGTTCGTGCCGCGCTCGCATCAGCGCGAACCCGAGCAGGTTGAGCCCGCGCCACCGCTCCCGGTCGGGAACCCTGGCCGGAGGCGGCTCCGGCCAGGGCGGGTTCACACCGCGCGGGCCAGCCGGACCAGGGCGTCGTCGAGCAGTTCCGCGTACTCGGGCGAGATCGAGCCCTCGTCACGACGGACCGTGACCTTGTCGCGCAGCAGCGTCACCTGACCGGACAGGTCGGCCGGCGCACCTCCCGCGTCGGCGCGGAGGTTGCGGAGCTGGTTGCGCAGGTCCACTCCGGCGTGGTCGCGGATCTCGTTCGCCGCCACCCCGTCGTCGACGATCCGGTAGAGCTGTGCCATGACCTCGCTGATCGGCGGCGGTGGGATGTTGGGATTGTCTTCCGCGTCCGGTTGCCCGCCGGAGGCCGGTGTGGACGGTGGCCCGGCCGTGGACGCCCCGGGTGCCGGGGTGCCGGCCGGGGTCGGCGGCCCGATCCCGGCCGGCCCGGCGGTCGTCGCCCCGGTCGTCGGCCGCGACCCCGGCTCGTCGCCGAGCGCGGAGATGATCACGACGGTGGCAGTGAGCGCGACCAGCACGGCCGCGGCGACCAGCAGGACCCGGCCGGGCCGGGGCGGTTCGCCGGCCGCCCCCGACCGGTCGGGCGGCGACAACGGCCGCTCCGGATCCGTCGCGGGTCGATCCCTGGGCGCCACCCTTGGCCCGGCCGGCTCGGCCGGCGGACGCGGCCCCGGCAGAGCCGCCGGAGCGTCCGGCCGGGCCCCGGGAACTCCCTGCCGCTGCGGCGGCGCGCCGCCTGGCCGGGCTGCCGCCTCGTCGCGCGGGCCCGCCGGACTCGGCTGTCCGGTCGTCGGAGGCGCCGTCGCGCCCACCGACGTCGGGGGCGCTGCCACGTCCGGCGGCGCCGGGTTCACCGGCGCCGGGCCCACCGCGACCGCCCTTACCGCCGCATCCACCGGCGTCAACCGCACCCCCGCTGCATCCACCGGCGTCAACTGCACCCCCACCGCATCCCACGGCGTCGACTGCGCCGCCGTGGCATCGACCGGCGTCGCCTGCGCGCCCGTCGCATCCACCGCCGTCGGCTGCGCCGCCGTAGCATCTACCGGCGTCGACTGGATCCGCGCCGGATCCATCGGCGTCGGCTGCGCCGCCGCAGGAGTGCGCAGCGCACCCGTGGCTGCCGACGAAGACATCGCGACCGGTACCGCACCGGGCCGGAGGTGGCTCAGCACGGCACGGCGCGGATCGGTGGCCAGCAGTTGGTGGCGCAGCAACTCGCCGACCTGCGCGGCCGTCGGCCGCTGCACCGGATCGCGGGCCAGACAGCGCAGGCAGACGTCCGCCACCGCCGGCGGCAGATCGGGTACGCCGGCCAGCGTCGGCTCCGTCCCCGCCTCCAGCGCCCGGGTCAGCTCCTCCCAGGTCTCGGCCGGAAACGGCACCCGGCCGGTCAGCGTCTCGTGCAACAGCACGCCGAGCGAGTACGTGTCGGTCGCCGGCTGGGCCGGAAGTCCGTCCAGCCGCTCCGGCGCGACGTACGCCGGGGTGCCGAACGTCTCGCCGTCCTCGTCCTCGTCCGGGGCGCCGACCTGGGTGGCGATGCCGAAGTCGAGCACCTTCGCCCCGGTCGCGGTCATCATGATGTTGGCCGGGGTGATGTCCCGGTGCACGATGCCGAGCCGGTGCGCGGCCGCCAGTGCCTCGGCCACCTGGGCACAGATCTCCACCGCCGTCGGCCAGGGAAGCGGGCCGGCGGTGAGTTCGGCCTTCAGCTCCTCGCCGGTCAGCAGTTCCATCACCACGAAGGCGGTGATCCCGCCGTCCGGCCCGAGGGTCTCGCCGTAGTCGTGCACGGCGGTGACGTGTGGGTGTACGAGCTGCGCGGCGGCCCGAGCCTCCTCACGCACCATCTCCCGGAACTTGGCGTCGGCGGCGAGTGACGCGGCGAGCACCTTCACCGCCACCACCCGGTCGAGCACCTCGTCGCGAGCACGCCAGATCACCGACATACCGCCGGCACCGATCCGGTCGATGAGTCGATACCTCCGGGCGAGCAGGCCGCCCGCCTGCAACGCTGCCATTGTTGGTCGCACCTGCCTGGAAAGTCGGGGTCGCATCAGGCTGTGTGGGGGGTCGTATCAGGCTCCGTGACTGGCTACCTCCTGTCAACGACGGACCAGCAGCCGGACGCGGCCAGGTTGTCGAGCCACCCGCGGAACGCCAGCGGTGGCCGTTTTCACCGGCGACCGGTGGCAGGTATCGACGGGCGGTACCTCCGGTGCGCCGAACGGTCATCGATGCCGGTGGCTCCCGGGCCGCCCGGCGGGTCGGGGTGGGCGGCCCGTGTCAGGATGAAGGTCATGGTCAGCGGTCCGGTGGCGTTCGTGCTCGGCGGTGGTGGGGTGCTCGGCGCCGTCGAGGTCGGCATGCTGCGGGCGCTGTTCCGGGCCGGCATCCACCCGGATCTGGTGCTCGGCACCTCGATCGGGGCGGTCAACGGCGCACTTGTCGCGGCCGACCCCTCCGAGGCGGTCACCGACCGGCTGGTCCGGCTCTGGGCCTCACCCGAGGCGAGCGAGGTCTACGGCGACTCGATCGCCCGGCAACTGCGCCGCTTCGCCGCCCGGACGCATCTGCACTCGCCGCGCCCGCTGCGCCGGCTGCTGGAGGCCGAACTCGGCGAGCGCACCACCTTCGCGGATCTCAAGGTGCCGTTCCGGTGCTGCGCGGCGAGCATCGAGCGGGCCGCCGAGCACTGGTTCCGGAGCGGCCCGCTGGTGCCGGCCGTACTCGCCTCGGCGTCCGTACCCGGGCTGCTGCCGCCGGCCCGGATCGACGGCGAGCACTACGTCGACGGCGGGATCGTCAACTCGATCCCGATCGGCGAGGCGGTGCAGGCGGGCGCCAAGCAGATCTTCGTGCTCCAGGTCGGCCGGATCGAGCGGCCGTTGACCCCGCCCCGGCGGCCGTGGGAGATCGCCCAGGTCGCCTTCGAGATAGCCCGCCGGCACCGGTTCGCCCGGGAGATGGCGGCGCTGCCGGACGACGTGGACGTGCACGTGCTGCCGACCGGCGGGCTGGGGCCCCGGGACGACACCCCGTGGGCGTACCGGGACATGGCGGCGGTGGGCCGACGGATCAGTCGGGCGTACACGGCGTCCCGGCGCTATCTCAGCGAACACGTGAGCCACGGCTGATGCCGCTGCCACCGAGGTGGGTCCGGCGGGTCCTGCTCGCTCCCGGTACGGTGCTGCTCGCCGTACTGGTGGTGACGACCCTGCCGATCTGGCTGATCATCGCTGCGGCGGCCTCGCCACTGGTCCCCGGCTACCTGCGCCCGCTCCGGGTGCTCTGGGTGGGAATCGTCTACCTGGTCTGGGACGCCACCGCACTGGTCGCGATGTTCGGGCTCTGGGTCGGCTCCGGTTTCGGCTGGCACAAGCGGTCCCCGGGGTTCCAGCGGGCACACTACGTACTCGCCGGATGGTTTCTCACCGTGCTGTTCTGGCAGGCCCGGTGGACACTGCGGCTACGCATCGACGTCGTCGGCACCGACCCGGACACGGCGCTGCCGGGCCGCCCCGAGCTGGTGCTCTGCCGGCACGCCGGGCCCGGCGACTCGTTCATCCTGATCCACGCGCTGGTCAACTGGTTCAAGCGGGAACCGAGGATCGTGCTGAAGGACACCCTCCAGTGGGATCCGGCGGTCGACGTACTGCTCAACCGGCTGCCCAACCGGTTCATCGCGCCCCGGCACCGCCGGGAGACCCGGGTCGGCCCGGCCGAGCAGGTCGGCCCGCCGAGGGAGAGCCTGGTCGAGCAGATCGGCCACCTGGCCCGCAACCTCGACGAGAACGACGCTTTCGTGATCTTTCCCGAGGGCGGCAACTTCACGCCCCGGCGGCGGCGCCGCGCCATCGACCTGCTCCGGGCCCGTGGCCTCGACGACATGGCGGAGCGGGCCGAGGCGATGCGGCACGTCCTGGCACCGCAGCCGGGCGGGATGCTGGCCGCACTGGACGCCGCACCCGACGCCGGGGTCATCTTCGTCGCGCACACCGGGCTGGACCGGATGCTCACCGTGGCCGACGTGTGGCGGGAACTGCCGATGGACAAGCGGATCGTGATGCGGTTCTGGTCCGTACCGCCGGAGGAGGTGCCGAAGGAGCGCGAGGAGCGGATCGACTGGCTCTTCGACTGGTGGGCCCGGATCGACGAGTGGGTCGATGCGCATCGGGGCGACAGCGATCCGGCGTAGGGTGCCCGGCGTGGACCAGATCTGCATCGTGACGACCGTGGTGGACGCGCGGGCGGTCGCCGACGTGCTCGCCGCCGCCGCGGTCGCCGGCCGGCTGGCGGCGTGCGCGCAGGTGACCGGGCCGGTGGAGAGCACCTACTGGTGGGAGTCGCGGATGGAGACCACCCGGGAGTGGACGGTGGTCTTCAAGACCGCCCCGGACCGGGCGGAGGCCCTGATCGACCAGGTACGGGCGGCGCACCCGTACGAGGTGCCGGAGGTGCTGGTGACCTGGGTGGAGGGCGGCAACCCGGACTACTCGGCCTGGCTGCACGAGCAGACCCGCCCCTGAGCAGCGGACCGGCCGACCGGACCGGCCGACCCGGTCGGGATACCCGGGTCGGGATAGGTACGCGCACTCTGTGAACCGGGTCGGCGGCGGCCGACCATGACAGCGTGAACGCTTCCGCGAACGCGTACCCGTGCCCGGTCTGTGGAGCCGGTGCCAACCTTGCGACCGGATGTCCCGGCTGTGGCCGGGCACCGGATCCGACCGCCGCCGAGGTGACCCGGCTCGGCGCGGAGATCGTCGCGCTCGGCGGGCGGGTGGAGCGGGCGCGGCAGGCGTACCTCGGTCTCGACGCCGCCCTGTGGCAGCTCCGGCGGCGCCGCGACGCGCTGGCCGAGCAGGTCCGGGCGGCGGCGGCCGCGTCCGTCCGGGCCCCGGCGGTCGTCGCCACCGGCGCACCGGCCGCCGTCGCCGGCTCCGGGTGGCCGGCGCCGCAGGCTCCCGCTCCGGTACGCCCGGAGACCTCCACCCGGACCGTGCAGAACCTCCTCCTGGTCCTCGGCGGGCTGCTCGTCGGCACGGCGGCGATCGTCTTCACGGTGTGGGCCTGGGCCACGGTCGGGGTCGGCGGCCGGGCGCTGATCCTCGGCACGCTGACCGGGCTGGCCCTGGCCGCGCCGGTGCTGGCGAAGCGGCGCGGGCTGACCGCCACCGCCGAGACGTTCGCGGCGATCGGCCTGCTCCTGGTGGTACTCGACGGCTACGCCGGGTGGAGCGTGGACCTGTTCGGTGTGGCCGGCTGGCCGGCGGCCCGGTACGCGGCACTGGTGTTCGGGGTCGGCGCGGTGGTGGCGGGGGGTTACCACCGACTGACCCGGCTCGCCGCACCCGCGTTCGCCGGCCTGCTGCTGGCCCAGCCGGTGATCCCGCTGCTCGGCTACGACGCGGGGTTCGGTGCCGCCGGCTGGACGCTGGCGCTCGCCGGGCTGGCGGCGTTCAACCTCACCATGACCCGGGGGCGGGGTGGCGACGGACCGGTGGACCCGAGCAGCGGGGTCCGCCGGTCCGTCGCCTGGGTCGGGTACGGGCTGGCCGGGCTCGCCTCGGCGTTCTGCGGGACGCTGGCGGTGGTCACCACCGACGGTCCGCTGGCCGTACTCGCCGGCGGGCCCCTGCTGGTGGCCGCCCTGCTGCCGATCGCCGGTGCCCTCCGGCTGCGCAGCACCGCCGCCGGGGTCGCTGCGTCCGTCGTCTTCGTCGTGGTGCTCGCGGTGGCGCTGGTCCGGGCCGTAGCCGAGACGTCGTGGCCGCTGCTCGGTTCGGCCGCCGGGATCGTCGTGCTGCTGGCGGCCGCGATCGTCGGCACCGCCCGGCTGCTGCCGGCCGGGCTCCGGGTCGGACCCCGGGCCGGTGGGCTGGTCGTGGCCGGCGCCCTGGCGGTGCTGACCGGCTCGATGGCGCTGGTGGTCGCGCTGGCCGTGGCGCTGCGTTCGCAGCCGGCCTGGCGGGCGGACCTGGCCGCCCGGTCGGGGCCGTTCGACTGGCAGCTTCCGCTGGCGCTGGCGCTGGCCGCCGTGGCGATCGTGCTGCTCGGCCGGCGGCGGGACCGGTCGCTGGTGCTGCTGGCCGGTGCGGTCCTCACGGTGCTGGCCGCGCCGGCCGCGCTCGCCCTGCCCTGGTGGCTCGTCGCGGTCCTGGACCTGGCGCCGGCGGGCGCGCTCGCGCTGGCCGCCGGCTGGCCGGGCCGGCCACCGCGCTCGGCGGTGCCGATGGCGCTCGCCGCCGTACCGCTGGCCGGGCACGCGGTACTCGTCGGGCTGGCCCGGCCGGCCGGTGCCGCCGCCGTCTGCGGCGCGCTGGTACTGCTCGGCGTGGCGGTCGCGCTGACCGCACTCCGGCCCGTCGCCGTCGCCGAGCCGGGACCGGAGGGTACTGCCACGGCAGCGGTCTCGCCGATGCGGCGGGTGCTGGGCGGCAGTGGGCTCGCGACGGCGGTACTCGCCGCTCCGGCGACCGTCCTGCTCGCCCTCTTCGCCGCCGGGGTGTCGCCGGGGTGGCAGGCGCGGGCCGTACTGGGCACCGCCGTGCTGCTCGCCGTCGGGCTGGTACCGGTGCGCCGGGCGGTTCCGCACTACCAGCCGTACGCCAACGCGGCGCTGGCGACCGTCGCGCTGGCGGTCGGCCTGGCACCCGGGCTGCCCGGCGTCGGCGAACCCGCCGGCCCGTACGCCGCCGGGGCGCTGCTGCTCAACATCGTCGGGTGGCTGTCGGGGCGGGGCCGACCGGCGGGACCGACCGGTGCCATCAGCCGGGAGGACGTCGGGGAGACGGTCGAACGGCCGGCGGGAGCGGTACCGGCCCCGGCCGCCGTACCGGCCCTGGTCTCCGGGGCGATCCTGCTGCTCCGGGCGGCCGTGGTGGCGGTACCGGCGGTGCTGGCCGTGCTCGTCGCCCCGTACGGCTGGCTGGGCCGGATCTGGTCGGGCCCGCCGGCCGGGGTCGGGCTGTATCCGGCCTGGATCGGCGTCGACCCGGCCGGTTGGCGGCTCGACGGCGCCGGCACGCTGACCCTGCTGCTGCTCACCGGGGCGGCGGCGGTGGTCGGCTGGGTCCGGTGGCGGAGCGTGTCCGGCACGGCGCTGGTGGTGGCGCCGCTCGCGGTCGGTACCGCGCTGGTCGGGCTGGTCGCCGCCGGGGCGCCCTGGCCGGCCGTACCCGCGTCGAGCCTGCTCGCCGGGGTGGCCGGTGCGCTCGTGGTGGCGCTGCGGCGCGACGTCGGCCGTCGGGTCTGGCTGGTGCCGGTAGCTGTCGCGTTCGGGGCGGCGGGCCTGGCCGGGCTGCTGGCGACCAGGCCGAGCACGCTCGCCGGGCTGGCGCTGGTCGGCGCGGCCGGGCTGGCCGCCGGTGCGTTCGGGCGCAGCTCGGCGGCCCGGGTGGCGGGCTGGCTGACCGGTGTCGGCGGCGCGGCGGCGCTGGCCGCCACCGCCACGGTCGCGGCCGACCTGCCGCTGCGGATCACCGCCCTGGCGGTGCTGGGCGTCGCCGCGCTGGCCCTGGCCGGCAGCACGCTGCTGGCCGGCAGCGGGCTCCCGGCCGGCAGCGGGCTCCCGGCCGGCAGCGGGCTCCCGGCCGGCAGCGGGCCCGGGCTGCCCGGGGAGGGGGCGTCCGGGGACCGGCCGCGTCCGGCGGTGCCGGGCCGCCGGGCCGAGGCGGTCGCCGTCGAGGCGGCCAGCCACGCGACTGCCGCGATCGCGCTGCTGCTGACCGTCGGCGAAATCCGGTACGCGGCGGCGGTCTGCACGCTCTGGGGCGTGGCGCTGGGCCTGCGTGCCCTGCGTCCGGCCGAGCCGCTGCCGCACCGCTGGGCCCGGGCGGCAGCGGCGGGTGGCGCCGAACTGGTCGCCGCCTGGCTGCTGCTCGGCTCCGCCCGGGTGGCGCTGGTCGAGGCGTACACCCTGCCGGCGGCGGTGCTCGGGTTGCTGGCCGGCTGGCTGGCGCTGCGGGCCTGGCC
Organism: Plantactinospora sp. BB1; assembly: GCF_003030385.1. Lineage (NCBI taxonomy): Bacteria > Bacillati > Actinomycetota > Actinomycetes > Micromonosporales > Micromonosporaceae > Plantactinospora > Plantactinospora sp. BB1. Next base: position 2,540,368 of record NZ_CP028159.1, read on the forward strand.
GGCCCTGACCAGCTGGGTGGCGTACGGCCCGGGGCTCGGTGCCGCGCTGCTGCCGAGCCTGGTCTCGGTCCTCGTCGCCGGTGACCAGCCGTGGCGGCGGCTGCTGCTCGGTGCCGGTGCACTGCTGGCGGTGCTGGCCGGTGCCCGGTGGCGCCGGCAGGCGCCGGTGCTCCTCGGCGGTACCGTCCTCGCCGTACTGGCAGTGCGGGAGATGGTCGACGTCTGGGACCGGCTGCCCCGGTGGGTCTTCCTGGCCGTCGGCGGTTTCGTCCTGATCGGCCTGGGCATGACGTACGAGCGGCGGCGTCGCGACCTGCGCCGGCTCCGCGCGGCGGTCAACCGGATGAGCTGAGCCGTCGGCGGAACGGAACGGTGGTGCTAGCACTACCCCCGATACGGGGGTTTCCGGGGTTACTGTGCGCAACCCTGCGCAGGAGACTGGAGATCAGCGCTCCGCCGACCGGCGTGGCGAAGAGCGACGTTGGGAGCTTACAGATGGCGGTCCTCGCTGCCGTGACCGAACCGGAGACCCGTCGAGGAAGTGATTACTCACGGTTATCTCGGCGGATCAGCGCGGCGGGTCTGATGGAACGCCGGACCGGCTGGTACGTGGCCCGGATCGCGCTCACCGTCGGGCTCTTCGTCGCCGGTTGGGTCGCCTTCGCCGTCGTCGGCGACTCGTGGTGGCAGATCCTGGTGGCCGTCTTCCTGGCCGGTGCCACCACCCAGGTCGCCTTCCTCGGGCACGACGCCGGACACCGGCAGATGTTCCGGCAGCGGCGGGCCAGCGAGGTGGCCGGGCTACTCGCCGGCAACCTGGCGGTCGGGCTCAGCTACGGCTGGTGGATCGACAAGCACAACCGGCACCACGCCAACCCGAACCACGAGGACGACGATCCGGACGTCGGGGCGGGCGCGCTGGTCTGGACCGACGAGCAGGCGCTGGCCACCCGGGGCTTCGGCCGGTGGCTGGCACGGCGGCAGGCGTACCTGTTCTTCCCGATGCTGCTGCTGGAGGGGCTGGCGCTGCACGTCTCCAGCGTCCGGGCGCTGACCGACGGTACGCCGATCCGGCGACGTCGGGCCGAGGCGGTGCTGCTGGCCCTGCACGCGGTCGGCTACCTGGGTGCGCTCTTCACCGTCCTCTCCCCGGGTAAGGCGCTGGTCTTCCTCGCCGTCCACCAGGGGCTGTGGGGGCTCTACATGGGCTGCTCGTTCGCGCCCAACCACAAGGGCATGCCGGTGATGACCGCCGAGGACGACCTCGACTTCTTGCGCAAGCAGGTGCTGACCTCGCGCAACGTCCGGGGCGGGGTACTGGTCGACTTCGCGCTGGGCGGCCTCAACTACCAGATCGAGCACCACCTGTTTCCGAGCATGCCGAGGGTGAACCTTCGCCGGGCCCAGCCGATCGTCGCGCGGTACTGCGCGGAGCAGGGCATCCCGTACGAGGAGACCGGGCTCTTCGACTCGTACCGGCAGGCGCTGCGGCACCTGCACTCGGTCGGCGCCCCGCTGCGGGCGGAGGCCGCGGCGGCGCGGAGCAGCGCCGGATAGGCCACGGTGGCCGGGGGGATCGTGGGGCGGCCCTGTGCGGGGCCGCCCCACGCGGGCGATCCGGAGAGCTGTGCCTCAGGCGTCCATCAGGCCGAGCATCTCCGCCGGCATCTCGACGACCTCGGAGGACTTCGGCGGGGTGATCTCGACCGGCTTGCCGAAGTTGTCGTAGCTGACCTTCATGTCGCCGATCAGCGGCGAGACGGTCATGGTGTCGGCCACGATCTCGACCAGCCGGCCCTGGGCGTCGACGGTGGCGGTGAACGGGACCGCGTGCACCTTGTCGCCGAAGACCTTCAACGACTCCGGGTCGGCGGTCGGCGACTTGGCCAGGTCGAGGGTGCCCTTGAACTCGCGCTCGCCGACCCGGTCGACGCTGACGATGCCCTTCATCAGGTTGTTCACGCCCATCGGGTCGTCCTCGGGCATGATGTCCAGGGTGCTGCCGTCCTTGATCTTCGCGGCGTCGACCCGCATCCACTCCTTGGGCAGCCCCGGCAGGCCGGCGTACTTCACGAAGAGGTCGGCGTCGAGCAGGATGATCTTGAAGTCCATCGACTGCCCCGGGGCGTCGAGCTTCATGGCCAGGTTGGCCTTCTTGCCCTTCGGGTCCATCGCGCCCTGCGCCGACATCACCGACATCTTGAGGCTCACCGTGAAGGTGTCCTCGTTCAGCTTCCGCACCGACGCGGCCAGGGCGTCGGCGGCACTCGTCTCCGGCGCGGCCGCCGCGCCGTTCCCGTCGCCACGCCGCTCGGTGCCGGGCAGCGCACAGCCCGCGACGCCGACACCGAACGCGGTGACGAGGGCCAGGCCGGCGATCGCCAGCCGTCGAGTCTTCATCTGGTGTTTCCTCCCCGTGACAAAGGCCACGCGCAGTCACCTGCCGTGGCCGGACGCCGGACAGCGTAGCGGGCGGCCACCAGCGGCGGCGCACCGATTTCCGCCGGTGGCCTACCCGGCCTGCGGCGCGACGCCGCGCGGCGTACCCCGGTGCGCCGGACCGTGGTCGTGGTCGACCGCCGCCGCGCTCCGCCCGCAGCCGGGGCGCCCGGTTGTATCCCACGGCCACCGGCCTCGGCGGTAAGGTCTGGCCATGGCAGAGGTGCTGGACGCGGAGGCGGTGCGGACCGAGCTGGCCGAGCTGGAGGGCTGGTCCGGCGATCCGGCCGGCATCGCCCGTACCGTCGAACTGCCCGCCTTCCGTGACGCGATCGATGTGGTGGACCGGGTGGCGGTGGTCGCCGAGGAACTCGACCACCATCCCGACATCGACATCCGGTGGCGCACAGTGACCTTCCGTTGCGCGACCCATTCGGTAGGTGGGGTGACCCGACGTGACGTCGAGCTGGCGCGGCGGATCGACGAGATAGCCCGGGGAGCGGCGTGAGATTCGAGATAAGCAAGGTCCTCGACGCGATCGAGGACCGGGTCAGCACCGACCCGTCGCTGGTACGCGCGGTGCTGGACCTCGCCGAGGTGGTCCGCTACCAGGACCTCGACGGCGGCCGGCCGGCCAGCACCATGCGACTGGGCATGGTGATCGACGCGCTCGGGCGGCACCTGGAGGAGGACAACGTCCCGGTGTACGCGGTGGTGCACCGCGCGCTGCTCAGCGACGCCGACCTCACCTCCAACGAGCGGATGGTGCTCCGGCGCTGGGCCGACAACGGCTTGGTCGAGGTGCTCGTCAACCCCGGCGACCGGGTGCTGGAGGTGGCCGACCTGCTCGGCCTGCCGGTGCTGAGCCGGGGCCGCTTCGACGGCATGTCCGGGCGCTTCCCGTGGGTGACCAGCGCGCCGGGCCGGCTGCTCGCCCCGCTGCCGGGTGCCGGCGGCCCGGTGCTGGCGCAGCGGGTGAAGGGGAACGTGGCGGCCACCGGGCCGTCGCCGACCGGCCGGAAGCTGCTCGCCCGCACCTGGCGGTGCAAGGAGCCCGGCTGCGTGCTCTTCGGCGGCGGTGGTGGCGGTGGCGCCTTCGCCGACCTCGCCGAGATCGACCGCAAGCCGAGCGGCCAGCCGCCACCGACGCTGCGCACCGGGATGCCGACCTGTCCCCGGCACGACCAGCGGCTCAGCGACGCCGGCCCGAGGCCGAACGAGGAGGTGCTGTCGGTCCGGATCGGCGGCATGGTGCGGCGCCGGTTCGTGGTGACCGCCGAGCGGCCGGTGGTGGTCGGCCGGGCGCCGGACGACTCCGGCGGGATCCGGCTCGGCCAGTGGCTCAACGACGAGGCGCGGCGCTGGATCAGCCGCAGCCACGTCCGGTTCGAGCTGCGCGGCGGCGACCTGGTCGCGCAGGACGTCAGCACCAACGGCTCCGGCGTACGGCCGGGCGGGTCGATGGACGAGGCGGAGCGGGTCGCGCTGGCCCACCAGCAGTCCCGGGTGATGCGCGGCGGCGACATCGTGGAGCTCTATCCCGGCGTACAGGTGGGGCGGTCGAGCACCTGGAACTCCGGCGGCATGACGAACCCGACCTCGGTGATGGCCGAGGCGCCGACGATGGCGATCCGGCTGCCCGGCCGGGGCTGACGAACGGGCGGACCGGCCCGTCCCCGGTGGGACGGACCGGCCCGGCTGGCTCAGCGCAGTACGGCGGCGAGCTGCTCCAGCACGTGGTCGAGTTCGTGCGCCTCGACCACGAGCGGCGGCGCGAGCCGGATCGTGGAGCCGTGGGTGTCCTTGGCCAGTACGCCGCGCTCGGCCAGCCGCTCGCACGCCTGCCGCCCGGTCATCAGCGCCGGGTCGATGTCGATGCCGGCCCAGAGCCCCCGGCCGCGTACCGCGACCAGCCCCTCGCCGACCAGCCCGCGCAGCCCGGCGTGCAGCCGCGCGCCCAGCTCCGCCGAGCGGCGCTGGAACTCGCCGGTGGCGAGCAGCCGGACCACCTCGGTGGCGACCGCGCAGGCCAGCGGGTTGCCGCCGAACGTCGAGCCGTGCTCGCCGGGCCGTAGCACGCCGAGCACGTCGGCGTCGGCCGCGACCGCCGAGACCGGCACGATGCCGCCGCCGAGCGCCTTGCCGAGGACGTACATGTCGGGCTTGACGTCCTCGTGGTCGCAGGCGAAGGTCTCGCCGGTGCGGCCCAGTCCGGACTGGATCTCGTCGGCGACGAAGAGCACGTTCCGTTCCGTGCAGAGCCGGCGTACCCCGGGCAGGTAGCCGGTCGGCGGCACCACGACACCCTGCTCACCCTGGATCGGCTCCAGCAACACGGCGACGGTGGTCTCGTCGACCGCCTCGGCCAGCGCGGCGAGGTCGCCGTAGGGGACGATCCGGAACCCCGGGGTGTACGGCCCGAAGTCGTCCCGGGCCTCCCGGTCGGTGGAGAAGCTGACGATCGTGGTGGTGCGGCCGTGGAAGTTGCCGTCCGCGACCACGATCGTGGCCTGCCCGTCCGGTACGCCCTTGACCCGGTAGCCCCACTTGCGGGAGACCTTGATCGCGGTCTCCACCGCCTCGGCGCCGGTGTTCATCGGCAGCACCAGGTCCTTGCCGCAGAGCTGGGCCAGCTCGCGGCAGAAGTCGGCGAACTGGTCGTGCACGAACGCCCGGCTGGTCAGGGTGAGCCGGTCGAGCTGGGCGTGCGCGGCGGTGATCAGCGTCGGGTGCCGGTGCCCGAAGTTCAGTGCCGAGTAGCCGGCGAGGCAGTCCAGGTAGCGCCGGCCGTCGACGTCGGTCACCCAGGCGCCCTCGGCCGAGGAGATCACCACCGGCAGCGGGTGGTAGTTGTGCGCGGTCCAGCGCTCCGCGTCGCGCACCGCCGCCGGGGTGCGCGACATCTCGTCCGCCGCCGGGGTGCCCGGCATGTCGTCCGCCTCCTGGGGGCGCAGCACGTCGTCCACGATCACTTGGTCGCCTCTCGTTCCCGCAGCACCAGGGTGCAGCACTTCGGTCCGCCGCCGGCCTTTCGCAGCTCGGACAAATCAACACCAATTGTGTCGTACCCACGGTCGCGGAGTGCCGCCGACAGCCCGGTGGCCTGCGCCGGAAGTACGACGTGCCGGCCGTCGCTGACCGCGTTCAGGCCGAGCACCTCGGCATCGGCCATCGTCGCCAGCACCGCGTCCGGGAAGAGCCGACGCAGCACCGCCCGGCTGCCCGGCGAGAACGCCTCCGGCAGGTACGCCACGGTCTCGTCGTCGAGCACGCAGAGCGCGGTGTCCAGGTGGTAGAAGCGCGGATCGACGAGTTGCAGGGTGATCACCGGCCGCCCGAAGACCTCCTGGAGATGGGCGTGCGCGGCGTGCGAGGTGCGGAACCCGGTACCGGCCAGCAACAGCCCGCCGACCGGCAGGATGTCGCCCTCGCCCTCGTTGACCTGCTTCGCCTCGTGCACCTCGAAACCGGCCCGGTCCAGCCAGCCGGCGTACGCCGGTGCCTCGTCGGCGCGCTCCGGGTCGCGGAACTGCACCGCCAGCGCCCGGCCGTCGAGCACGGTCGCGCCGTTCGCCGCGAAGACCATGTCGGGGAGCCCGGGCAGCGGCTCGATCTCGTCGACGGTGTGTCCGAGGTCGAGGTACGTCCGGCGCAGCGTCTCCCACTGCCGCAGCGCGAGGGCGGTGTCGACCGGGGCGGCCGGGTCCATCCAGGGGTTGATCGCGTACTCGACGGTGAAGTACGTCGGCCGGCACATCAGGTAGTGCCGCGTCTGCGCCGGGCCGGCCGGGGTACGCCCGCTGGTGGCGATGGCGTCCAACGTCATGGTCCTGCTCCTGGGGTCGGGCGCGCCCGGCCTCCGTACGGCTCACGAGCTGGCGCCGACCCAACGCTATGCGGCCCCCACCGGCGAAAACCACGTCTGAGCTTTGCTTCCCCCGGCCGATCGTTGCGTCTCCACGCGCACCCACCAGCGATCCGTTGCGCCCCGACCGACGCGCCGCCCGGCGGCGCGAAGCCGCCTCGAATAACAAGCGGCCTCGGATAACAAGCCGCCTCGGGTAAGTAGTGGTCTCCCGACGGCGGAGGCTGCTACGTCAGGGAGGGAGCCGGGACCGCCGAAGGGAGTCAGGCGGGGCGAAGACGCACTTCGGGGGCGGCGTCGTCGCCGCCCCCGAACATGTGCGCTCAGGTGGTGAACCACCACCGGCTGGCGGGGCCAGAGCGGTGCACCACCGCTCCGCGCAGGTCCTTACCCGATCAGAACCGGTCCACAAACTGTGAATCAAGCCACTCGCGGAACCGGACCACGGTGTCGCCGTCGGTGGTCGGCCAGTCGAACTGGCCGGTCATCGCCAGCACGGCGACGACGACGGCACCGACCCCGAGGACGATCCCGATCAGCGCGTCGGTCTTGCCGGCGACGTGCCGGCGGGCGGTCGCGGAGACGCCGCTGACGCCGAGCAGCAGGGCGATGGTGCCGAGCACGATGCCGTACCCGGCGAGCGCGCCGGACAGCACGAACGCGGCGGCGGCTACCCCGAACACCAGGCTCAGCGTGGCGAGCATGCTGGCCCGGGGACGCGGACCGCGGTCCACCACGACCGGTTCGCTCTCCGGCGTACGGTCGACGTCCGGCGTACGCTCGCCGAGCCCGCGCTCCGGTTCGCTCGTGCGGTCGGTGTCGCGCCGGGTCTCGGTCCGGGTCGCCGCCGGTGCGGTCGCGGTGACCGGGGGAGCCGTCCGGGGCGCGGTGTCGGGCTCGGTGACCGTGCTCCCGGCCCGGTGCTTCGCCGGGTCGTCGGTCCGGGTGGCGTCGCCCCGCTCCTCGGTCCGGTCGGATGCTCCGGTACGGGTGCGCGCGGCGTCAGCCGCCGTGGCCGTGCCGGTCGACCGCTCGTCCCGGCCGTCGACGCGGTCCTCCCGGCCGTCGACGTGCTCGTCGCGGCTGTCGACGTGTCCGTCGCGGTTCTTGTCCCGCGTCGGCGCCGGCTCCGATTGGCGCATCAGTGATGGAATCCTGACCACAACACACCTCCTGATCCATGCGTGGAGCCTCATTGATGGCGCCTACGCAGCGTTGGGATCGGTGTACCCCGATGTGCGATCCGCCACACATCGGGCGAGGTGGGTGGGGCCGCCCTCAGTCGTCGTCGGACTGGGTGAGGGTGACGCGGTCGCGGCGCTCGCCTCCACCGCCGGCGGTTTCCATCCGCTGCACCCGATTGCCGGGCCGGAATGGACGGAGCTGCCGGTCTGGGTCGACGGCATCGTCATCGAAATCATCGTCGGCGGTGGCACGAAGCCGATGCCCGACCTGATCAGCCGGATCCAGCCGGATCCAGCCGGGCGGCGGCGCCCGTCCCTGAGCCCGGTCGCCCCCTCCCATGGTTTTGCCGACCGGGTTCCTGTGCGGGCGCCGCCGCCTCGGCCGCCGGTACCGCTGTCGCGCGGAGACCGGCCGCCGCCGTGATACGGAACCGGCGATTGCCGGGCTACCGATCACCAGAAAACGGCGTAGAACATGCGTAGTGGGTGTCGATAAGTCGAGTGGAACGAGGGGAAGCCGAGTAGAGGTCTTCTTCTGCCGGCATTTCCGGTCGATGTGGTCCTTGCGGATCGTGCGCGGCGGCGGGGCCTCATTCCGACTTCAGATCAGCGCGGCCGGCAGACGCCTCGGCTTCGGGTTGGCTCGGCGTACCGGTTGCGACCTTCGGCGCGGCGGGGTGGCCACCCGGGCCCGCTGCGCGGGGCGCCAGTGCACCGGTTGCAAGCCGGCCAACTGGACGTAGATTTCCCGACGTCGAACGGCGTTGCCGTACTCGTCCAGACTGTAGCCGGTGAGCCAGCACCAGCCGTGATAGGTGGGCTTTTCGCTCACCCGGGTCACCCGGAACAGCATGGCCCGCCGACCGCCGAACTGTACGCTCGCCGCCGCCCCGACCTGCACCACCATTCCGGGGCGGGGTGGCTCCTGCATCATGGGACCGGGATGAGAAAGCCGGGTCCGTTGGGATCGAGTCGTACCCAGCAGTTGACGGCATCGCCGCAGACGGGGCACCTGCCGAACCGATCGGGGCTGTGCGAGTCGGCCAGCAGATAGCTGTTGACCAGGATGTCGGCCGACGTGTACGGCGGTGGATCGGCGGCCCGGTCGGTCCAGGCGATGAAACGATTGTGTAACCAGCCGGCGGGAACATGTCGTAGATCCTCGGCGGCGTTGACGAGATGGTGGGCCAGGTAGTACCTGAGTGAGACGATGCTGCCCGCGAACTCGGCCCGTAGCTGTCGTCTTCGGACCGCACAGGGCCAGTCGTCGCCGCATCCGGTGCAGGTCCACAGCGGAGCGGCGGGATCGTGGTCCCACATTTCCGTTCCCCCCGCTTGGGTCGTCAGAGGTTCGGCTGCCATGCAATCGATGCTTTACTAGAGCGCGAAACAATGCAATATTACGTCTTGGCTGAACGATTTCCCTCTAACGATCTGTAATTACCTGAATCACGGAGAGTACTCAGTGGACATTACAAATCAAATGAAAGGTTCACTCGAAAGGTAATACTGGAGAGGGGGAGTGAAGTGCAGGCAGGGGTGGACTCCACCGTTCCTCGCAGAGAGCTCGGGCGGCACCTACGCCAGCTCCGCGAGGAGGCCCGGCTCACCATCAAGGTGGTGTCCGAGGCGTTGGAGTGGTCGATGCCGAAGATCTGGCGCATCGAGAGCGGGGCGACCAGCATGCGGTCGCTGGACGTGGAGGCGATGTGCCGGATATACGGTGCGTCACCGCAAATGACCGAGGCCCTCACCGGGCTGGCGAAGGAAACCAGGGCCCGGGGGTGGTGGCACTGCTACGGCGAGGCCATTCCCGGCTGGTTCGAGCCGTACGTGGGGTTGGAGGCCGCGGCAAGCCATCTGCGGATGTACGAGCCGCAGTTCGTTCCGGGACTACTGCAAACGCCGGCGTACGCCACGGAGGTCTGCCGGGTGGTCAGTCCCGAACTCGCACCCGCCGAACGTGAGCGGGCGGTCAGGGTCGAACTGGCCCGGCAGGAGATCCTCGACGGGCGGCGCGGGCCGGCTCCACAGCTCGACGTCGTACTCGACGAGGCGGTGCTGCGTCGGGTCGCCGGCAGCGGCCAGATGATGGGCGAGCAGTTGCGGCATCTGGTGGCCGTCAGCCAGCAGCCGAACATCTCGGTCCGGGTGCTGCCGTTCTCGGCCGGGCTCTACCGGGCCGAGCGCGCCAACGGCGGCTTCGCCATCCTCGAATTCCCGAAGGACGGCCTCGGGCGCCGCACCGAGCCGCCGATCGTCTACAGCGGCGGTCTGACCGGCGCGCTCTATCTGGAGAAGCCGCACGAGGTGGACAGCCACGCCGCCGTCTGGCGTGACTTCGAGGAGATCAGCCTCACCGAGGAGCTGTCCCGAAAACTGATCACGACCGTGGCGGAGGAGTACGGCGGGTGACGCCGTCGAGCACGGCCCGGCCGTGACAGCCGGGGTCAGCAGCATCACGGGGAGGGGGAGAAAGAACCGGCAGCCTGCCGTACGTCGCCGATGTGGGGAGACAGCGGCGACGGGCGGGACGGCGGTCGGAATGTCGGGCCGAGCCGTCGGGCGAGGTTCGGTGACCCGCCGTTGCCCGGGACCGGGCCGGTGGGGGTGGAGTGCGGACGACCGCCTCCACCTCCGCGTCCGTACCCGACGGGACACCGACTCCGCCGATGCGGCACCGCACCACGTGGGGTGCGGTTCCGCGGGCGGGCGCGGTCTCAGCCCCAGGCACGGTCGAGTGCCAGCGCCAGCCGCCGCGCCCACTGCCGCGCGGTGCCGGCGACACCGGGGTACTCGTCGAGAAAGTTGTGCCAGTCGACGTCCCAGCCGAGCACGGTCTCGGCGGTGAAGTCGTCGGCCTCGGCACCGAGTTCGGCTCGCAGGAGCGTGCGGACGAGGTCCCGGTCCACAGTGGTGTGCTCGGCGAGGAGCACGGCGTCGTAGAGATCCTTGCCCTGCGGGTACGCGTCGGTGGCCAGCCAGAGCAGCTTCCAGGCCAGCGAGAGCGCGGCGGGCGCGGCCAGCACCGGCACGTCGACGCCGGGCAGCACCAGCGCCTCCGGCGCGAGGGGCAGCCGCTCGCCGAAGACGATGTCGAGCTGCACGTACCCCTCCGGCGCCTCCGGCGTGTCGAAGGGGACGACCAGCCGCCGCCCGTCGGCGCGTTCGTAGGTCCAGATGGCCGACTCGGAGATCTGGTCCGCCCGCAGGCCGACGGCGTCCGGGATGCGCCGGACGGCGGCCCTGACGTCGTGGAGCAGCGCACGGGCGTCCGCGCTGTCGCTCCGGATGGTGTGCGGGGTGACGACGAAGTCGAGGTCGCCCGGTTCCCGGGCCGCGTCGCCGACCCAGGCCCCCATCGTGACGCTGCCGCGCAGCACCAGGTGCTCGCTTCCCCACCGGGTCGCGGCGACCGCCGCGAGGATCCGGTTCATCGCGGTGTGCCGGGCGCCGGCCCATCGCCGGCCGGTCTCCGCGACCAGGAAGCTGGGCTCGCCGGCGCGGTAGGCGTTCGGGTACTGCTTCAGCGCGGGGTCGAACGCCGCCCGCTGCCGGACGGTCGGGTCGGCGGGCAGCGGCCGATAGGTAGGCGGATAGTGCGGGCTGCCGGCCGGTGCGGTCCGAATCTCGTCCTCCCGGCTGTGCGCCCAGTCTCTGGCGGCCCAGATCGGGGCGTCGCTGAGCCAGCCCTCGTCGTGCGACAGGTGACTGTCGGACACCACGTACTCCTGCTCGAGGGTCACGACCTCGTGCCCGGCCGACCGGAGCGCCTCGACGAGCGCGTCGAGCCGCTGCCTGGCCGTGCCGAGCCCGACGCCGTGGCAGCGCTGGGTGACGAACCGTTCCTCGGCGCCGCCGCTCCGTTTCCGGCGGGCGTTCCGGGAGAGCCGGGCGTGGTGCGGGGTGATCACGTCGGTGACCGCCAGCAGGGTCCGCACCGACGCGTCGGGGAGCAGCAGTTTGACGTGGTGCTCGAAGTACCGCCCCGCGGGCTCGGTCGCCGCCTCCTCGTCGGACTGCGGCAGGCCGGTGCACCACGGCGCTGCCTCGATCTTGGAGCGGCACTCCGGGATGCCGGCCCGGCGCAGCCGCTGCCGCCAATGCTCCACCACGGCGTGCTGCTCCCGCAGGGTGCCCCGGCCGGTCAGGGTGAGCATGGGCTGGGAGGCGAACGTGCCACGGTCGAGCACGATGTGCAGGAACTTCACCCCGTGCTCGGCCGCGAACGCCGCCAGCTTCTCGGCATGCTGCGCGTGCACCGTCACGTGGATCTCGAAGTCCCCCGACACCTCAGACACCGGCGTAGCGTACGGCCGGGACACCGGGCCGGGAAACGCGGTTTCCGGTGCGCGTCCCGCCCGCCGCCACCTCGGCCCACCCGGGCGGGTGGGGCCGAATTGGTGCTTTACCAGCGCGGGAAGTAATGCAATATTACCTCTTGGTCCGAACGGTTCTTATTGATCTCTTCTATTGCTGACGATCCGTCATCGGTCTTGGGGTCGGTATTACAGATCGACTGAAAGATTGGTGCGGCGATGATTCCGGAAAGGGGATGACGGTGCGGGCAGAGGTCGACTCCACCGTTCCGCGCAGGCAACTCGGGCGTCACTTGCGTCAACTCCGCGAGGAGGCCCGACTCACCATCAAGGTCGTTTCCACGACCCTGCGGTGGTCGACTCCGAAGATCTGGCGCATCGAGACCGGGGCGACCAGCATGCGGTCGCCGGACGTCGAGGCGATGTGCCGGATCTACGGCGCGTCCCCGGAAATGACCGAGGCGCTGACCGGGCTGGCCAAGGAGACCAAGGCCCGCGGCTGGTGGCACTGTTACGGCGATGCCATCCCCGAGTGGTTCGAGCTGTACGTCGGCCTCGAAGCCGCCGCCTCCCACCTGCGGATGTACGAGCCGCACTTCGTGCCGGGACTCCTACAGACCTCGGCATACGCCAGCGAGGTCTTTCGGATCGGCAGTCCCGAACTCGGGCCGGTCGAGCGGGACCGGGCGGTCAAGGTCCGGCTCGGACGGCAGGCGATCCTGGGCCGTCGCCACCCGTCGGCCCCGCAGCTCGACGTGATCCTCGACGAGGCGGTGCTGCGCCGCGCGCCCGGTGCCGGATCAATAATGGCTGAACAGTTGCGGCACCTGGCCCTTGTCAGTCGGCAGTCGAATGTGTCGGTGCGGGTGCTGCCGTTCTCGGTCGGGCTCTACCGGGCGGAGCGCGCTAATGGCGGTTTCGCGATCCTTGAGTTTCCCAAGGACGGCATCGGCCGCCGGACCGAACCGCCGATCGTCTACAGCGAGGGGTTGACGGGCGCTGTACCTGGAGAGGCCGCACGAGGTGGAAGCCCATCTCGCGGTCTGGCGAGATATTGAGGAAGATAGCTTGACGGAGGCAGAGTCACGAGAGCTGATCGAGTCGATCGCGGAGGAGCATCCAGCATGATGATCGATCTGTGCCGGGCCGACTGGCGGAAGAGCAGCCGAAGTGGGGGCGGCAACTGTGTCGAGGTGGCGGACAACCTGGTGGGGGTTGTCGGGGTGCGGGACAGCAAGGACGTGACCGGGCCGGTACTGGCGTTCCCGCCTCACGCCTGGGCGGCGTTCGTGGCTGCCGTGGCCGGCGGCGCCGCACCGACCCCCGACCGCTGACCTTCTCGCTCCGACCGGAATGCTTGCGTACGCAACAAAAGTAGACCACGATCAAGACATCATCATCGATGCCTTGGAGGTCACTGATGCGGCGAGCACGCGCGAGGGTCGGGGCCGGTTTCTTCGCGGCGATCGGCCTGGCCGCCGGACTCGGCGTCGCGGCGTCGCCCGCCTCGGCAGAGCCTAGCGGCCTCACCTTCTACAGCACGCCGTTCAGCGTCGAGGTGGCGCAGGTCGCCGCCCCGACCGGCGAGTGCGCGCCGCTGCCGGCGACCGCGCGCGGCCACGTCGGCTGGAGCGGCTTCACCGACGTCGTCCTCTACCGGACCGCCGACTGCACCGGTCAGGCGACCAGCACCGGCACCCTGCGCACCTACGAGGCCGGACGCTTCAGCAGCTTCCGCGCCCGCTGACAGCCAGGCACCCACAGCACCCCGTCACGCCCGCACCCGGCGGGTGACGCGTGACGGGTCACGCCCGCGTCCGCGACCGGCCTTGCGCTGGACCTGGACAACAGAGGCGTTACCCGAGGCGGTAAACGCCTCTGTTGTCCAGGTGAGCAGGGTGGCCCCCGCCGTCACTCGGCGAGGCGTACGGTGTCCGGCCGGGGGAAGGGCAGGTTCCAGTCCGGCGGCCAGCCGTGGGCGGTCAGCCCACCGGTACCGAAATCGAGGAGTCGGGGAATCCGCCACTCCCACCACGCCTCCCCGGACGGGCGGCCGGGCCAGGGCACGGTGACCGCCCGGAACCGGTCGTCGATGGTGTCCAGTTCCGGCTGCCGGATCGCCCGGACCCGGGGCGGCAGCAGCGGCCAGACCCGGGCCAGGATGCCCCGGCAGGCGATGTCGTTGCGGAACTCCGCATCGCTCCAGGAGTAGCCCTCGGCCACCTCGTCGACGATCAGGTCCCAGCCTTCGAGCAACGAGTTGAGGGTGGGGCGCTGCCCGCCGGGGCGGGGACCGGCGCCGGCGGCGACGGCGGCATACACCCCGTCGTACTCCTCCGCGGTCAGGACCACCTCGTCCGCGGGCTCGGGGGTGCCGGTCATTGCGCCGGGAGGGCGACCCAGGTGGCCCGGGCGCGGGCCAACTCGGCACCGTCCGGGGCGTACAGGGTGGTGTACACCAGGGCCTTGCGGCCTTCGGTGCCGGCGAGGGCGCCCCGGATCACGCACTGCTCGCCGGGGGCGGGCAGCCGGTCCAGGCGTACGGCAATCCGGCCCAGCACGTACGGGCGGCCGGCGCCGATCACCGACCAGCCGCCGGGGCAGTCCAACGCGGCCCAGACGGTCGGGTCCGAGACGTCGTCCGGGACGGTCCACGGTGCGGCGGTGCTGCCGTCGGCGAGCCGCCCGGGGAAGATGCCCAACCCGTCGGTGCGGTCCGGGCCGCAGACGTAGCAGGTCGGGAACGGATGGTCGGCGAATCCCGGGTACCCCTTGGCGGCCTCGACCGCGTCCGCGTACCCGATCGGTGGGACCACGGTGTCGACCTCGGCGTCCGACGCGACCTCGGCCACGACGGCGCCGTCGGCGGTGCGGACCTGGCAGTCGAGCACCGACAGCGGGGTGTCCAGCGGCGGCGGCATCCGGAGGGTGACCTCGCAGGTCTTGCCGTGCGCGAAGAGGCCGGCGGAGTAGCCGCCGTTGCCGGAGCCGGGCGGCCCGTTGAACCGGGCGGGGATGTGCATCGCCTCCGCCTTCCGCGAGGTCGGGGCCCGGATCGCGGGCCGGTGGGAACGACCCCACGGTACGCGTGACGGGCCGCCGATCCGGGGCGGGCGCCCGGACGTCGATGTCCCGGACGCCCGCCCCGACGCTGCGGGCGGCCCGACGGCGCTGCGGGCGGAGCGACGGCGCTGCTACCAGCGCGACGGCGGTGGTGGCGGGACGACCGGCGGGCGGTCGTCGCAGGTGATGGTGTTCGGCAGCAGCCAGGGCGCCAGCCACGGGCCGGTGGTGCCGCCACCGTCGTTGCCGCCGAGGTCGGTCAGCCGGAACTCGGAGCCGGTCGGCGGGAAGTTGAACGAGCCGCAGTTGTTCACCCCGACCGCGCCGACGTTGCGGGCGTCGACGTTGGCGAACGACGCGCCGCCGGCCGCCCGCGCGCTGAGCACCGAGGTGCCGGTGCCGTCGACCCGGATGTCGGCGAAGCTCACCCCGTCGATCGAGTACAGGTCCTTCACCGACCACTCGCTGACCAGCATGATCGCGTTGTACGTGCTGTCGAGGTAGTGGTCGCCGGTCACCCGGATGTCCGCGTCGATGTCCCGCTCCAGCGCGTAGATCCAGATGGCGCCGAGCCCGATGTTCCAGTTCAGCTCGTACGTCCCGGCCCGCACCACCGTGTTGTCGGTGATCCGGGTGGTGCCGGCGAACGGCTCCGCGCCGAACCGGGAGCCGAGCTGGATGCCGCTGCCCTCCCGGACCGGGTCGGCGATCAGGTTGTTCGAGACCGTGTTGTCGGTGCCGCCGTAGAGGGCGATCCCGTTGGCCAGCGTCGGGGTCTGGATGGTGTTCCGGTCGAAGGTGTTGCGGGCGTCCGCCACCCTGTCCGACCACATCGCCAGGGCGTCGTCGCCGGTGTTCCGGATGAAGTTGTTCCGGACGGTCGAGTCGGTGACTCCGGTGTGGAAGTTCAGCGCGTCGGCGATCTGGTCGACGACGATGTTGTCGGTGACCCGGACGTTCCGCATCGGGCCGTCGAACCAGATGCCGACCTTGGTGTGCTGGATGTGCAGCCCGTCGATGGTCGAGTCGCTCATCGCGCCGCCGATGCCGTTCACCTGGTCGGTGTCGATCCGCTCGCGTACGTCGCCGGAGATGGCGAAGCCGGAGAGGTGGACGTTGCGGCTGCCGCCGTCGGCCGCGTCCCTGCCGTAGAAGCCGACCCCGGTGTGCACCGAGCCGTCCGGCGCGGGCGGGTCGAGGGCCACCTGACGGCCCTTGACGACCGTGTACCAGTTGCCGGCGCCCTCGATCGTCACGTCGTCGACGATGATGTGCCGGTTGACCTGGTAGGTCCCCGGCGGCAGGTAGACCGTCAGCCGGGTCCGCTTCGCGAAGGCGATCGCCCGGTCGATCGCGTCGGCGGAGTCCCGCCGGCCGGTCGGGTCGGCGCCGAAGGCGAGCACGTTCGCGGCGAGGAGTCGCACCCTCGGCGGGCCGACGAGTTCCGAGTCGAGCAGGTCGATCACGGTCCAGGCGGCGTCGCTGCCGGTCGGGGCGGTCAGCCGGATCCGGTCGCCGGCCCGGTAGGTGCGGTCGAGCCGGAGCCGCTGCTCGTCGTAGAAGTGCATCGGCCGGAACGGCTTGGTGATCGTCGGAGACGGTGTGGTGGCCGCCGGTACGCAGCCGCACTCGGTGATCCACCAGTCCGGGTGCAGCAGCTCGGCGTCGGGGTCGTTGCTGAACGGGTACTGGTTGTAGAGCCAGGAGTACTCCGAGGTCAGCGTCATGGTCTGCCGGCCCTTGCCGTTCACCGTGACGTGCAGCGGTGCCGTGATCCCGCCGCCGTCCGGCGAGTCCGGGATGCTGTAGCGGACCGTGATCGCGTTGGCCGCCCTGGGCAGGGTGAACTCGACGTACTGCCCCGGGTGCAGCCGTACCGCCGACCGGCCGGACGCCTCCGCCGGCAGCGTGTAGGCGGTCCGGTCCGGGCCGATGACGGTACCGGTGGTGCGGGCGTGCTCCGCCTCCTGTTCGAGGAAGTCGACGGCGGCGCCCCGGCCGGCGACGAGCGCGGGGTCGAGCCCGGCCCGGGTGACGACCGGAGCGGATCCGCCGTGACCGCTCGGCTTGGGGGTGGCGGGGCCGGTCGGCTTGGCGGCGCCGTGACCGCTCGGCTTGCCGGTGGCGAGGTTGGTCGGCTTGGCGACGGCGAGGCCGGTCGGCTCGGCGGCGGCGGGGGCGGGCGCGGGGGTGATGGTCGAGAGGCCGATTCCCAGCACGGCGGCTGCCGCGAGCCAGCGGGACGGTCGACCGGACCAGTGCGACGGAACTCCGAGAATGCTCCGTGACATCGGGAACTCGTTTCTGTGGGGGCCGTCATGTTATTGCAGAAAACTGTCCACATTCAAGCGTCTGTTTGTCGCGTATCGTGCGGCACTTGCGGCGGTCGGGACGGTCTTGCCCCGGGTTGGCCCGGCCCCCGCCGAGGGGAGGTGTGAGAGCGGTACCAGTAGATATGTTGCCGGGATGGAGATCCGCCCGTACCGGTCCGGCGACCGGGCCGCCGTGCACGACATCTGCATCCGTACCGCCGACGCGGGGCAGGACGCCTCCGGCTCGTACGCCGACCCGGGCATCCTGCCGCACATCTTCGCCCACCCGTACGCCGAACTGGAGCCGGAACTCGCCTTCGTGCTGGACGACGCCGGGCAGGCCGTCGGCTATGTCCTCGGCACCGCCGACACCGCCGCCTTCGTCCGGCGGTTCCGGGACGAGTGGCTGCCCCGGGTGGCGGACCGCTATCCGGCACCGGCCGGTGAGCCGGCCACCCCGGACGAGGTCATGGCGCACCTGCTGCACACCCCGGAGCGGATGATCCTGCCGGACCTGAAGGAGTATCCCGCGCACCTGCACATCGACCTGCTCCCCGGCTATCAGCGCGCCGGCCACGGCCGGGCCCTGGTCGACACCTTCGTCGGGGCGCTGCGCCGGGCCGGCGTACCCGGGCTGCACGTCGGAATGATCACCGACAACCGGTCGGCCCGGGCCTTCTACGACCGGCTCGGCTTCCACGTCGTCGACGTCGCCGACCCGGGCCCGCTCACCTACCTAGGCCTGCTCTGCTGACCGGCGCCGCTGCCTGCCGGCGCCGCTGCTGACAGCGGTGCCGCCGCTGACAGCGGTGCCGCTGCCGATCGGCGGTGCGGCTGACCGGCGCCGCTGCTGACCGGCGGTGCCGCTGGCCGGGCCGGCGGTCAGCGGTTCTGCACGAGCTGCACCGGGTTGCCGTCCGGGTCGGTGGTCCAGGCGATCAGCAGCCGGCCGAGCCACTCGTGCGGTGCGGCCAATGCCGGGGCCCCGCTCGCGGTGAGCGCGGCGTACGCGGCCGGGACGTCGTCGGTCCAGAGCACCACGGCCACCCGCTGACCCTCGGCGATCGGGTCGAGGCCGTGGTCGTCCCGGGTGGATGCCGCCGAGGCGATGCCGATCCGGTAACCGTCGAGCACCAGGTCGACGTGAATCGGGTCACCCTCGGCCGGCACCCGGAAGGTCTCCGCGAAGCCCAGACCCAGATAGAACCGCACCGCCCGTTCGACGTTCTCGCTGAACAGGATGACCTGCGGGCTGCGTAACACCGGCATCCGGCGACGCTAGCAGTCGACCGCCGGAGCCGCCGATCCCTGCGCCCACGGCTGAAATGGCTGGGTCGGCCATTCCCGCCTCGGTAGCCTGTGGCGGTGTCCCCGCAGCTCCCGCACCCCGAGCCGGGGGTGCCGGACACCCGGGGACCACTGCGCTACATCTGGTGGCTGGTGCGCAGCCAACCCGTACGCGTGCTGCGGGGCAGCCTACTCGGCACGGCCTGGATGGTCGGGCTCTCGCTGCGGCCGTACCTCGTCTCCCGGGCGATCGACGACGGGCTGCGCACCGGGAACACCCGTGCCCTGCTCTTCTGGGCCGCCACGATCGTCGTCGCCGGCTTCGGGCTGGCCCAGCTCGGGATCCAGCGGCACCGGACGATGACCTTCATCCGGGAGGACGCCAGCGCCCGCTCCGCCGCCGTACTCCTGCGGCAGCTCTCCCGGATCGGCGCGGTACTGCCGCGCAAGCTCGCCGCCGGTGAGGTGGCCACGGTCGGCGGCTCGGACATCACCAACACCTCGCACGTGCTGACGCTGACCGGGCCGGGCGTCGGCGCCGTACTGGCGTACACGGTCGTCGCGGTCATCCTCTGGTCGATCTCGCCACGGCTCGCCCTCTGCGTGCTGCTCGGCGTGCCGGCGGTCGCGATCCTCATCGGGCCGCTGCTGCGCCGGCTGGACCGGGCCGAGTCCGTCTATCGGCAGCGGCAGGGCGTGCTCACCACCCGGGCCGGGGACATCGTCGCCGGGCTGCGGGTCCTCGCCGGGGTCGGCGGCCGGGACCTATTCGCCCGCCGGTACGCCGTCCGCTCCCAGGAACTGCGGGCCGAGGGCTACCGGGTCGGTGCGGTCAGCAGTTGGATCGAGGCGCTGACCACCGCGATCCCGGCGGGCTTCCTCGCCGCCGTGATCTGGCTGGCCGCCCGGATGGCCGTGCACGGCGAGATCACCATCGGGCAACTCGTCGCCGTCTACGGCTACGTCGCGGTGCTGATCGTCCCGGTGTGGTTCCTGATGCAGGGTAGCTACCAGGTGATCCGGGGTCGGGTCGCGGCCCGCCGGATCATCGCCCTGCTCCGGCTGACCCCGGACGACGTCACCGGCCCGGAGCCGGACGACGCGGCTGGCGCGAGGCGGGGAAAAACCGGTGACACAGAGCGGGACGGCGCGGGTGGCGGAGAGCCGGACGGCGCCGGCGGCGGAGAGCCGGACGGCGCGGGAGGCGCGGGGCGGGACGGCGTCGGTGCCGGGGCGCTCCGGCCTGCCCCGGCCGGTCCCGCCGAACTGCACGATCCGGTCACCGGGCTGACCGTGCCGGTCGGGCGGCTGATCGGGGTCGCCGCCGCCGACCCGGCCGAGGCGACCGCCCTGGCCGACCGGCTCGGCCGTTACCGACCCAGCGAGGTGACCTGGGGCGGGGTGCCGCTGACCGCGATCGCGCTGCCCGAGGTGCGGTCCCGGATCCTGGTCGCCGACCACGACTCCTACCTCTTCGCCGGGACGCTGCGGGAGATCCTGCACAGTGGACGGCAGCACACCGACGCCGAGCTGCGGGCCGGCCTGCGGGTCGCCTCCGCCGAGGACGTCGTGGAGGCCCTGCCGGAGGAGCTGGACACCCCGATCGACACCCGGGCCCGCCGGCTCTCCGGCGGCCAGCGGCAGCGGGTACGCCTGGCCCGGGCGCTGCTGGTCGAACCCGAGGTGCTGATCCTGGTCGACCCGACCTCGGCGGTGGACGCGCACACCGAGGCGCGGATCGCGCAGCGGCTCCGGGACGCCCGGGCCGGTCGCACCACGATCCTGCTCGCCACCTCGCCGCTGCTGCTCGGGCACGCCGAGCAGGTGGCGCACCTGCGCGACGGGCGGATCGTCGACACCGGCACCCATGCCGAGCTGCTCGACCGCGACCCGGGCTACCGGGCGCTGGTCTCCCGGGACGGCGAGCCGTTGGCGGCGGCCGGCGGGGCCGTCGACGGCGAGGGGGCGCTGCGGTGACCGGGCTGCCGGTGGCGGACCTGGGCACGGTACGCCGGGCGGGGTGGGACCTGATCGCCCGGGACCGGCGGGCGGTCGCCGTCATCCTGGTACTGCACGTGGCGGCGACCCTCGCCGGGCTGGCCGCGCCCTGGCTGCTCGGAGTCATCGTCGACGAGGTGGTGGCCGGCGCCGGCACCGGCACGGTGGACCGGCTGGCGTTGGCCATCGTCGGCTGCGTGGTGGTGCAGACCGTGATCTCCCGGTACGCCCAGTACGCCGGCCACCGCTTCGGGGAGCGCGCCGTCGCCCAGCTCCGCGAGGAGTTCGTACGCCGCACGCTGGCGCTGCCGGTCTCGGTCGTCGAGCGGGCCGGCACCGGAGACCTCGCCACCCGCAGCTCGGTCGACGTCGCCACGGTCGGGGTCACGGTCCGCCAGGTGGTGCCGGTGGTGGTCATCGCCTCGGCACAACTGACCCTGCTCTTCGGAGTGATCTTCGTGCTGCATCCGGTGCTCGGCGTCGCCGCGCTGGCCGGGCTGCCGTCGATCGTCGCGGTGACCCGCTGGTATCTACGGCGGGCCTCCACGGCGTACCTCGCCGAGGGCGCCGCGTCGGCGGAGCTGACCGAGGCGCTGACCACCACCGCCGAGGGCGCCCGGACCGTCGAGGCGCTCCGGCTCAGCGGCGAACGGGTCGCGCACGGCCGGGCCCGGATCGGGCGGGTCTGGACGTCCCGGCGACGTACCCTGCGGCTGCGTTCGGTCTTCTATCCGGTGGTGGAGTCGAGCTATCCGCTGCCGATCGCGGCGGTACTGCTGGTCGGCGGCCTCTGTCTCGACAACGGGCTGGTCACCCTCGGCGAGGTGGTCGCCGCCGCGCTCTACCTGCAACAGGCGATCGGTCCGCTGGACCAGATCCTCCAGTGGATGGAGCAGGCACAGCGTGGCCTCGCCTCCTTCGCCCGGGTGCTCGGGGTCGGCCAGGTGCCGCCGGAGCCGCGCGGGCGGGGCGCCTCGCCGGCCGGGAAGCAGATCGAGGTCCGGGGTGTCCGCTTCGGTTACGCCGACGGCCCCGACGTGCTGCACGGGATCGACCTGACGGTCCGGCCCGGCGAGCGGCTGGCCATCGTCGGGCCGTCCGGGGCCGGCAAGTCGACGCTGGCCCGGCTGCTGGCCGGGATCGACCGCCCCCGGCACGGCGAGGTGAGCCTCGGCGGCTGCCCGGTCACCGACCTCGACCCGGCGCAGCGGCGGCGCCGGATCGCCCTGGTCACCCAGGAGCACCACGTCTTCATCGGCTCGCTGCGGGACAACCTCGCCTTCGCCGCCCCGGACGCCACCGACGCACAGATGCGGTCCGCGCTGGTCGCGGTCGGTGCCGACTGGTACGCCGACCTTCCCGACGACCTCGACACCGAACTCGGCGACGGGGCCCGGGAGCTGAGTCCCGCCGAGGCGCAGCAGCTCGCACTGGCCCGGCTGGTCCTCGCCGACCCGCACGCGCTGATCCTCGACGAGGCGACCGCGGCCCTCGACCCGACCACCGCCCGGCGTACCGAGCGGGCGCTGGCCGCGGTGCTCGCCGGGCGTACGGTGATCGCGATCGCGCACCGGTTGAACACCGCGCACGACGCGGACCGGGTGGCGGTGATGGAGGACGGCCGGATCACCGAGCTGGGCAGCCACGACGAGCTGCTCCGGGCCGACGGCGCGTACGCCGCCCTCTGGCGCTCCTGGCACGGCTGACCCCCTGCGCCGAGTGCCCCGAAGACGCTCCTGGTGCCGTGACCGGTCAGGACCCTTCCCCGTCGGAGTGTCGCCGCGTGCCGGTGGCGGTCTCCTGCTCGCCGAGCCAGCGGCTGTGCGTCTCCCAGGCCGACTGCTTGCTGGTGGCCAGGGCGGCGCCGATCTGCGTCCAGGAGGCGCCGGTGGCCCGGGCGGTCCGGACCGTCAACTGCCGGCCGTAGCTGGCCTTGCGCATGATCACCTCGCCCAGGGCGAGCAGTTCCAACGCCTCCTCCCGACTCAGCGGCCGGGCGTCCGGATCGGGCTCGGTCTCGTCGTCCGGGTCGTCGGTCGGCGGGGCGAGCGCGTCCCGGAGCCGGAGGTGGTCGTAGCGGGCGGCGGCGGTCAGCAGGGTGAAGCGCTGTTCCAGCTCTTCGGGAGTACTCATGTACGCCACTCTGCCGTCAAGTCACCTTGACGTCAAGCTGCCCTGACGTCAGGCCGCCTTGACGAGGGACATCGACGCCTCGGCCCGGCGCCAGAGGTTCCCCGTGACTCGAACCCGAGCCGGCGTTGCGTCGTTGGTCCCCGGTGACGGCCTCTTCCGCGACCAAGGAGCATCCGGTGCCGACCCGCCTCAACCCATACCTCAGCTTCGACGGGAACGCCCGGGAAGCGATGGAGTTCTACCAGCGCCTCTTCGGCGGCAACCTGGTGCTGAGCACCTTCGGGGAGTTCGGCACCGAGGGCGACCAGGCCGACCAGGTCATGCACGCCATGCTCGAAACGGACAGCGGGTTCACCCTGATGGGTTCCGACGTGCCGCCCGGGATGGAGCACGCCCCGGGCAACGCCATCACGGTGAGCCTGAGCGGGGACGACAGCGACGAGCTGCGCGGCTACTGGAACGCGCTCTCCGAGGGCGGCATCGTCTCGGTACCGCTGGAGCGGCAGATGTGGGGCGACGAGTTCGGCGCCTGCGCCGACCGGTTCGGCACCCCCTGGATGGTCAACATCTCGCCGCCGCGCGGCTGAGGCCGGACGGGCCCGGAAGTCTATGCTTGGCGACCATGCCCGAAGGTCACACCATCCACCGGCTGGCCGCCCGGCACCGGGAGCTGTTCGGTGGGGAGAAGGTGCTGGCCAGCAGCCCGCAGGGGCGGTTCGCCGAGGGAGCCGCGCTGCTCTCCGGAGCCGTACTCGAGCAGACCGAGGCGTACGGCAAGCATCTGCTGCACCACTACGGCGGCGGGCAGACGCTGCACGTACACCTCGGGCTCTACGGGAGGTTCACCGACGGCGACGGTGAACCGCCGGCGCCGGTCGGCCAGGTCCGGCTGCGGCTGCGTAGTGACCTGCACTGGCTGGACCTGCGCGGCCCGACCGCCTGCGAGCTGCTCTCCCCGCCCGAGGTCGACGCCCTGCGGGACCGGCTCGGTGCCGACCCGCTGCGCGCCGACGCCGACCCGGACACCCCGTACGCCCGGATCCGGCGCAGCCCGACGCCGCTCTTCGCACTCCTGCTCGACCAGTCGATCGTCGCCGGCACCGGCCTGATCTTCGTCACCGAGGCGTTGTTCCGGGCCGGCCTGCCACCCACCACTCCGGGCCGGGATCTCACCCCGCAGGCGTGGCGGAGGATCTGGGCCGACCTGGTGGAGCTGATGACGGCGGCCGTCGCGACGGGGCGGATCGACACCGTGCACCCCCAGCATCTGCCCGAGGCGATGGGCCGGCCGCCCCGGGTAGACCGGCACGGCGGCGAGGTGTACGTCTACCGCCGTGCCGGACTGCCCTGCCACCTCTGCGGTACGGCGGTCCTCCGGGCGGACCAGGCCGGCCGCAACTCGTACTGGTGCCCGCGCTGCCAGCGGGCGCCGCGCCGATCCCGGGCCGGACGGTGAGCGGGCCCGGCTCGGCGGACTCGGCGACCGTCAGGGCGTGACGCGGCGGATGGTCAGGTAGCCGACCCCGGCCAGCAGGGCAGCCAGCAGCGCCGGCCAGCCCACGATCCAGGCCGCCACCGGCTGGTCGGCGAACCAGCCGCCGATGCCGGACCAGAGGTCCAGCCAGGTGAGCAGTACGGCGACGCCGGCCAGCACGAGCAGGGTGCCGGTGCTCAGCAGCCACATCCCGGTCAGCCCGAACCGCTTGTAGAAGACCGCGACGAAGATACCGAGGAAGCCGAGCAGGACGAACGGCACCGTGTAGATCGCGATCTGGAGCAGCGGGTTCAGGTCGTCGATGAAGTTCAGCCCGAAGAAGCGCAGCCGGATGCCCCAGCCGTCCGTGGCGTCCTCGACCAGTTGGCAGCAGAAGAGCAGTACGCCGAAGAGGACGGACTGGACCGTCAGGAAGAGCGCGGAGGCCAGGTAGAAGGTCCGCCGGATCACGCTCAGCGCCATGCTGAAGGGCAGCAACTGGGTGATCCAGTTGATGCTGGTGACGAAGACGACGATGTAGATCGAGACGATCGCACCGGTCGTCGGGTTCACGTCCCGGTCGCCGATCACCAGGAAGACGGCGTAGTTGACGGTGAAGACCATCAGGAGCAGCAGCCAGGGCCAGGCCACGGTGTTCTGCCAGCCGACCAGTTGGACCCGGGTCACGGTCAGCACGCGGTTCATCGGGTGGTCTCCTTCCGGGTACCGGTGGCGTCGCCGCCGGACCGGGCCTGTGCGGTGGTGAGCCGGATGACGATCTCCTGTAGCGAGACCGCCTCCAGGTCCAGCCCGAGCGCCTTCGCCTGGGCGCGTTCGGCGGTGCCGAAACTGCCGCGCAGGGTCGCCCGGGCGTACCGGCCGAGGGTCTCGCGGTGCAGCTCCTCGTTCCGGGCGGCCAACTCGTCGACGGCGGTGGCCGGTCCGGCGACCGTGACCACCTGGCCACGCAGCGCCTCGGCGGTGGTGTCCAGCAGCACCCGGCCCTGGTCGAGCAGGAGGACGTGTTCGAGCAGCTCGCCGACCTCGTCGATGAGGTGGGTGGAGAGCACCACGGTCCGGGGGTGCTCGGCGTAGTCGGTGAGCAGGTGGTCGTAGAAGAGGTGCCGGGCGACGGCGTCGAGACCGAGGTACGGCTCGTCGAAGAGGGTCAGCGGGGCCCGGGAGGCGAGCCCGATGATGATGCCGAGCATCGAGTGCATGCCCCGGGACAGCTTCCGGACCTGCCGGCCCAGCGGCAGCCGGAAGTCCGCCAGCAGCGTCTGCGCGAAGTCCTCGTCCCAGCCGGGGAAGAGCAGCCGGGCCGACTCCAGCGCGTGCCGCACCTTGAAGTACTGCGGGTAGGTCTGGCTCTCCTTGATGAAGCAGACCCGGGACATCACCGACTCGTTCTCGTACGGCGGCGTCCCGTCGATGGTCAGCCCGCCCGAGCTGGCCAGGAGCTGTCCGGTCATGATCTGCATCAGGGTGGTCTTGCCGGCCCCGTTCCGGCCGAGCAGGCCGTGGATCCGGTTCTGCTGGAGGGTGAAGCTGACGTCGTCCAGGGCGGTGACGTCGCGGAACCGCTTGCTCACGTGTTCGGCGCGGACCACCGTGGTCATCGGTCCTGCTCCCATCGGTCGATCATGCGCTTGAGTTCGTCGGCGTCGATGCCGAGCTTGCCTGCCTCGGCGAGCAGCGGGTGCAGGAACTGCTGGGCGAACTCCTCGCGACGGCGGTCCCGCAGTCTCGCGCGGGCGCCGGTGGCGACGAACATGCCGATACCTCGTTTCTTGTAGAGAATCCCGTCGTCCACCAACTGGTTGACGCCCTTGCCCGCGGTCGCCGGGTTGATCCGGTGGAATGCCGCCAGCTCGTTCGTGGAGGGGACCTGGGTCTCCTCGGCGAGCGTGCCGTCGATGATCGAGTTTTCGATCAGCTCGGCGATCTGGAGAAAGATCGGTCGCCCGTCCTCCATCAGCCGGACCCGCCCGCCGGCCGGCGGGGTCCGGGCGGACCGGCCGGATCCGGCCTCGTGGGTTCATTACTCATGTAATTAACCATCCAACCAACCCGGCTCGCTGTCAAGGTCGGAGAGCCGACCAGCGGGGTTGCCCCGGCCACATCGCCGGTTCCGGCCAGGGCCGCCGCCGAGCCGTGGCCATAGGCTGCCGACCTGATGCCCACCCTCACCGCCGCGATGCTGCTGGCGGCGGTACTCGGATTCGCCGTGCTGCGCCCCCGCCGGCTGCCGGAAGCCGCCGTCGCACTGCCGGCGGCGCTCCTGGTGGTCGCGGTCGGCTTGGTGCCGTGGCCCGCCGCCCGGGCGGAGCTGGCGATGCTGGCGCCGACGGTCGGGTTCCTGGCCGCGATCCTCGTGCTGGCGCACCTCGCCGACGCCTGGGGCGTCTTCGGCTACGCCGGCGCGGTCGCCGCACGGGTGGCCCGGGGCGGCTCCGGCCGGCGTCCGGCCACCCGACTGCTCGCGGTGGTCTTCGGCATCGCGGCGACGGTGACCGCAGTGCTCAGCCTCGACGCCACGGTGGTCCTGCTCACCCCGGTCGTGCTGGCCACCGCCACCGCCAGCGGGGTACGCGCCCGCCCGCACGTCTACGCCTGCGCCCACCTGGCCAACTCGGCGTCACTGCTGCTGCCGGTGTCGAACCTCACCAACCTGCTCGCGTTCGCCGCCAGCGGGCTGACCTTCGCCGGCTTCGCCGCCACGATGGCGCTGCCCTGGCTGGCGGTGATCGCCGTCGAGTACCTGGTGTTCCGGCGGTTCTTCCGGGCCGACCTGGCCGCCCCGGCCCGGCCCGGAGCGGTCGAACCGGTGCCGCCACCCCGGTACGCGCTCGGGGTACTCGGCGCGACGCTGGCCGGTTTCGTCGCGGCCGAGCCGCTGCACCTGCACCCGGGCTGGGTGGCCGGGATCGGCGCGGTGCTGCTGGGCGTACCGCTGGTGGTCCGGGCCCGCCGCGCCGAACGGCTGCGTACCGCCGGCCGGATCGTGGCCGAGGCGCAGCCGCTGTTCTGCGTCTTCGTCCTCGCCCTCGGCGTCGTCGTGCTGGCGGTACGCCGCAACGGCCTCGACGACATGGTCGGCCGGCTCGCCCCGCACCGGGCCGACCTGCTCGGCCTGCTCGCGGTCGCCGGGCTGGCCGCGCTGCTGGCCAACCTGGTCAACAACCTGCCGGCGACCCTGGTCCTGGTGCCGGCGGTCGCCCACTCGCCGGGCCTGGTGCTGGCCGTGCTGATCGGGGTCAACGTCGGACCGAACCTCTACTACGTCGGCTCGCTGGCCACCCTGCTCTGGCGGCGCATCCTGCACCTGCGGGACGACCCGCCGGCCACCGGCACCTTCCTGCGGCTCGGCGTGCTCAGCACGCCCGCCGGACTCGTCGCCGGGGTGGTCGCGCTCTGGGCCGCGCTGCACCTGACCCAGTCCGCCTGAGGGAACGGCGGGATCAGAACCAGCGGCGCTTCGGCGGGCGTACGGTCACCGAACCGAAGATGACTTTGGAGTGCACCTCCAGCACCGGACCGCCGGGCGGGGCATCGCCGCGCAGCTTGGACTCCTTGCTGCCGAAGACCGCCGTACCGGTGAGCCGGACCTCCACCCCCTCCGGCACGAAGATCGTCACCGAGCCGAAGATCGCGGTCGCCTCGATCGTGACCACCGGATGCGGCAGCGTGGTGTCCTGCAACTCGATGTGACAGTCCCCGAAGACCGCACGCGCCTCCAGCCGGGCCGGCACCGGCCAGCGCCCCTTGCGGGACTCGTTGCCGAAGATCGCGACCAGCCGTTCCGGAGCCGACCCGGCGAGAGCGGACTCCGACCGGCGGGCCGGCACCGCGGCGGCCGGCGAGCCGGTCGGCAGGTCGTCGGTGAGCCGGGCCAGTTCACCCCGGGTCTTGGCGGCGTGCGCGGCGGTGGCCCGGTCGGCGTACTCGTCCAGGGTCAGCCGGCCCTCGGCGGCCGCCGTACCCAGCAACTCGACGACCTGCTCGCGCTCCCGGTCGGAGACCCGGATCCGGTCGGCGTCGTCCTGCGGTTCCCGCTCCATGGCGGCACAGCCTATCGGCCATCGGGTACCCGTTGGCGCCCGCTCATCGGATCGCGTCGACCGCCTTGCGGGCGGCGACCAGTACCGGATCCCAGACCGGGGCGTACGGCGGCGCGTAGCCGAGATCGAGGCCGGACATCTCGTCCACGGTCATCCGGTTCCAGAGCGCCACCGCCAGCACGTCGATCCGCTTCGCCGCCTCGGAACGGCCGACGATCTGCGCACCGAGCAGCCGCCCGCTGCGCCGCTCGACGATCAGCTTCACCGTCATCGGCTTCGCCCCGGGGTAGTAGCCGGCCCGGCTCGTCGACTCGACCCGTACGGCGACGAACTCGAAGCCGGCCGCCGTCGCCTCCTTCTCGAGCAGCCCGGTACGCCCGACCTCCAGGTCGCAGACCCGGGTCACGGCGGTGCCGACCACCCCGGCGAAGGTGGCGTACCCGCCGCCGATGTTGATCCCGGCGACCCGGCCCTGCTTGTTGGCGTGCGTGCCGAGCGGCACGTAGACGGGCTGCCCGGAGACCCGGTGCACCGACTCGACGCAGTCACCGGCCGCCCAGACCCCGGGGGTGTCCACCACCCGCATCCGCAGGTCGACCCGGATTCCGCCGGTCGGACCGATCGGCAACCCGGCCTCGGCCGCGAGTGCGGCGTTCGGGCGTACCCCGAGACCCAGCACCACGATGTCGGCCGGCAGGGTGCCGTCCTCGGTGACCACGGCGGCGACCCGGCCGTGCCGGGTCTCCAGCCCGGTCACGGTGACCCCGCTGCGCACGTCCACGCCCAGCCCGCCCAGCGCCTTGCGGACCAGGGCGCCCATGTCCGGGTCGACGGTCGACATCGGCTCGGGGCTCCGCTCGACCAGGCTGACCGAGAGACCGCGCTGGATCATCGCCTCGGCCATCTCGACGCCGATGTAGCCGCCGCCGACCACCACCGCCCGGCGGGGTGCCGGGTCGCCGTCCAGCCAGTCGATCAGCGCCGCGCCGTCGTCCAGGGTCTGCACCCCGAACACCCCGGCCGCGTCGGTGCGGGCCCAGGGCGGGGTGACGGGCACGGCGCCGGCGGCGTACACGAGCTGGTCGAAGCCCTCCCGGACCTCGCGCCCGCCGTGTTCCAGATCCCGGGCCACCACCTCGCGCCGGTCCAGGTCGATGCCGACCACCTCGTGCCGGAGCCGGACGTCGACCTGGAATTCCTCCCGGAACGTCGCCGGGTCGCGGCTGACCAGTTGGTCCGCGTCGTCGACCAGCCCACCCACCCAGTACGGGATGCCGCAGGCCGAGTAGGAGGTGAAGTGGCCGCGTTCGAACGCGACGATCTCCAGCGCGGACCGGTCGCGGCGGCGCCGGGCCTGCGACGCGGCGGACATCCCCGCCGCGTCGCCGCCGACCACCACCAGCTTCTCAGCCATGTCCCGCGCTGCCCCTGGTACGCCGGACCAGGTCGTCCAGTACGTCGGAGATCTCGTGCCGCCGCGCGTAGGCGGCCCGCTGCCGGGCGGCGCCGGTGCCGTGCGCCTGCAACCGGCTCAGCAGCTCGGTGACCAGCGGCAGGTCGCCGTGGCGTTCGAGGGCCGGCCGGAGCCGGTCGAGGAGGCGGCGCATGAGCTGCCAGGCGGGCCGTACGCTGCCGTCGACCGGGTCCACGCCGAGCCCTTCGAGCCCGTCGTGCGCCGCCCGCCAGTGCGCGCCGACCAGCATGTGGTGCGACACCCGGGGCGCCGGCACCCCGGCCGCGATGTCGGCCAGGGCGGTGTCGACCAGGGCCCGGACCAGTGCCGCGATCAGGATCGTGTCGTCCAGGCCGGGGCAGACGTCGCCGATCCGGACCTCCACCGTCGGATACTTCGACGACAGCCGGGCGTACCAGTAGAGCATCCCCTCGTCGAGCATCATCCCGGTGCCGATGAGGTCCTCGACCAGGCTCTCGTAGTGCGCGTGCGACTCCAGGAAGGGGGTCGGCGCCACCGACGGCCAGCGCTCCCAGAGCACCGAGCGCCAGCTCGCGTAGCCGGTGTCCCGACCCTGGTAGAACGGCGAGTTCGCGGTGGCGGCGTGCAGGATCGGCAGCGCCGGGCGGAGGTGGTTGAGCACCTGCACGGCGGTCTCCGGTTCGGGCACCCCGACGTGCACGTGCATGCCGTTGACCCCGGGCGACGGGACCAGCAGTCCGAACCGCTCGATCATCTGGTCGAACCGGGGGTTCTCCACCAGCGGCGGCATCGGGCCGTCGACCGGGCCGGTGCCGACCGCGACCAGGCGTACGCCGGCCGCCTCGGCGGCGTCGGCCAGCCCGGTACGCAGCAGCCCGAGCGAGTGCCGCAGCGCGGTCAGCTCCAGCCCGGGCGGGGTGCCGATCTCGATCTGGCTGGTCTGGAACTCGCGCTGCACCTGCCCGCGCAGTTCGTCCGGCACCTCGGCCAGTACCGCCTCGACCGCGGGTGCCGCCGCGCCGGTCACCGGGTCGACGAGCAGGAACTCCTCCTCGACCCCGACCGTCAGCGATTCCGGTCCATCGTTCGGCAGAGGTTGCACCGGTGCGGTCAGCCCGTCGAGCATCACCATCACCATCACCGCCCGTCGTTCGATCCGAACAGCGTCGCTGGCGCGACCGGTTGTTCATTACCCTCAGTGTCGATGCCGGGAAACTCCCCGGCAGACCAATCGCGGCATCCGGCTGTCCCCGTGCTTCTGTCTCCGTGCTTCTGTCCCCGTGCTTCGGGTGGGCCGGCGGCCGGGACGGTCGCGGTGGGCGTACCGGGGCGAGGCATCGACAGGTGTTGACAGGTGGGGGCGGGGGACGTACAACTCCTGAGAGAGCGCTCTCTCGGCTCCGTCTCCACGCCGGGCTCCCCGTCCCGGCGTGGGGCTCCCCGTCCCCTGTAGAGAGGCCCCGCACATGTCCACCACCCGGATCGCCCAACCCGCCGGCCGGAGCACCAGAAGGCGCCTCGCGCTGCTGGTGGCCGTGACCACCCTCTTCGCCACGGTCTTCGCCACCGTGACCGTGACCGCCCGGGCCGCCATCCCGCCCCCGGCCTCCGGCTGGAGCCTCGTCTGGGGCGACGACTTCACCGGCGCGGCCAACACCCTGCCCTCGTCGGCGAACTGGATCATCGACACCGGCACCAGCTATCCCGGCGGCCCGCCGAACTGGGGCACCGGCGAGATCCAGACCTACACCAACAGCACCGCCAACGTCAGCCACGACGGCAGCGGCAACCTGCGGATCACCCCCATCCGCAGCGCCTCCGGCCAGTGGACCTCGTCCCGGATCGAGACGGTCCGCAGCAACTTCAAGCCGCCGTCCGGCGGGGTGCTGGCGATCGAGGGCCGGATCCAGATGCCGAACGTGACCGGCGCGGCGGCGGCCGGCTACTGGCCGGCGTTCTGGGCGCTCGGCGCGCCGTACCGGGGGAACTACCAGAACTGGCCGGGGATCGGCGAGTTCGACGTGATGGAGAACGTCAACGGGATCAACTCGGTCTGGGGCGTACTGCACTGCGGCGTCGCGCCCGGCGGGCCGTGCAACGAGTTCAACGGCATCGGCGCCCAGCGGGCCTGCCCCGGCTCGACCTGCCAGGCGGCGTTCCACACCTACCGGTTCGAGTGGGACGCCTCGGTCAGCCCCCAGCAACTGCGCTGGTACGTCGACGGCCAGCACTACCACACCGTCACCCAGTCCCAGGTCGGCTCGTACTGGTCGCAGATGACCGACCACGCCGGCTACTTCCTGCTGCTCAACGTCGCGATGGGCGGCTCGTTCCCGAACGGCGTGGCCGGCGGCACCACCCCGACCTCCGCGACCGTCTCCGGCCGGCCGATGCTGGTCGACTACGTCGCGGTGTACAGCCGGGGCGGTGGCACCAACCCGACCAACCCGCCGACGACGCCGCCGCCGACCACGCCGCCGCCCGGCGGCACGGTGAGCGCGTACTCGACGATCCAGGCCGAGGCGCACAACGGGCAGCAGGGCGTCGGCGTCGAGGCGTGCAGCGAGGGCGGCCAGAACATCGCCTGGCTGGCCAACGGCGACTGGGCCCGCTACGACCGGGTCGACTTCGGTTCGACGCCGCCCCGGGACTTCGTGGCCCGGGTCGCCTCGGGTGCCGGTGGCGGGGTGAGCGGCCTGGTGCAGGTCCGGGTGGACAGCCCGACCGGTCCGGTGCTGGGCAGCTTCGCCGTCGGCAACACCGGCGGCTGGCAGAGCTGGCAGTCGATTCCCGGCAACGTCTCGGCGGTGACCGGGGTACGCACGGTCTACCTGACCTTCAGCAGCGGCCAGTCGGCGGACTTCGTCAACCTCAACTGGTTCACCTTCCGGCGCTGAGCCCGGGAGGGTCCCGTCGCTGACCCGCGCGAGCGGTCAGGACCGGGTCCGGCCGGCGTCTCCGGCTTCTCGGCCCACCGGAGACGCCGGCCTCGGGCGTGCGCGACCGTCTGCCAACCCGTGCGCCATCGTCCCCATCCCGTGCGCAACCGTCTTCCGGCTCGTGTGGAGGCCGCAGTCCACCCTCTTGCGTGAAACAGTTAACCTTCCTAATAATTGGCGGACAGTCGATGGCTGTGGATGCCCGACCGCTCGGTGGAGGACCACATGAGACGCCGCAGAAGCCTTGTCCTGTCCGTAGTCGCCGGCCTCGTGGCGGCGGTCGGCGTCGCCTGGGGAGCGCTGCCCGCGTACGCCGCCGGGCCGACCGCGACCTTCGTCAAGACCTCCGACTGGGGCTCCGGCTGGGAGGGGAAGTACACCATCACCAACGGCGGCACCAGCGCCATCAACGGCTGGTCGGTCGCCTTCGACCTGCCCGCCGGCACCACGATGGGCAGCTACTGGGACGCGCTGCTGACCTCCTCGGGCCAGCGGCACACCTTCACCAACCGGTCCTGGAACGGCAGCATCGCGCCCGGCGCCTCGGTGTCGTTCGGCTTCCTCGCCACCGGCTCCGGCACCCCGGCCAACTGCACCCTCAACGGCGCGGCCTGCGGCGGCGGCAGCACGCCGACCACCCCGCCGGCCACCCGCCCGCCGACGACGCCACCCAGCACCGGGACACCGACCACCCCGCCGACCAACCCGCCCGCGACCGGGCTGCCCAAGCACTTCCTGACCGGCTACTGGCACAACTTCGACAACCCGGCGGTCGAGCTGCGACTGCGGGACGTGCCCGCCGAGTACGACCTGATCGCCGTCGCCTTCGCCGAGGCCACCAGCACCCCCGGCGCGGTCACCTTCGGCATCGACCCCGGGCTGTCGGCCTCGGTCGGCGGCTACACCAACGCCGACTTCACCGCCGACGTCCGGACCGTCAAGGCACGGGGCAAGAAGGTGATCCTCTCGGTCGGCGGCGAGACCGGCCGGGTCGCCGTCAACGACGCGGCCTCGGCGACCAACTTCAGCAACAGCGTCTACAGCCTGATCCAGCAGTACGGCTTCGACGGCGTCGACATCGACCTGGAGAACGGGCTCAACCCGACGTACATGGCGCAGGCGCTGCGGTCACTGCGCAGCCGGGTCGGGTCCGGCCTGATCATCACGATGGCACCGCAGACCATCGACATGCAGTCGCCGTCGGTGTCGTACTTCAAGCTGGCCCTGGACATCCGCGACATCCTCACCGTCGTGCACACCCAGTTCTACAACTCCGGCTCGATGCTCGGCTGCGACCAGTCCTTCGCGTACTCCCAGGGCACGGTGAACTTCATGACGGCGCTGGCCTGCCTGCAACTCGAAGCCGGACTCCGCCCCGACCAGGTGGCGCTCGGGCTGCCCGCCGGTCCCGGCGCGGCCGGCGGCGGCATCGTCGCACCGAGCCTGGTCAACCAGGCGCTGGACTGCCTGGCCAGGGGGACGAGCTGCGGCAGCTTCCGCCCGCCGCGCACCTATCCCGGGATCCGGGGCGCGATGACCTGGTCGATCAACTGGGACGTCGCCAACGGCAACAGCTTCGCCCGGACCGTCCGGCCGCACCTGAACACGCTGCCCTGACCGGTGACGCACCGGCGGTGCACCGACGATGCACCGCCGATGCACCGTCGGTGCACCGTCGGTGCACCGGTGCCGGGTCGTCAGCGGGTGCTGGCGGCCTGGCGCCGGTGCGAGCGCCGGCGCAGCTTCTTCACCACCCACAGCCCGATCATGACCGCGAAGATGGCCAGCAGCCCGTAGTCGAAGTAGCTGGCGTACTTGTCGATCTGCTGCCACCGCGACCCGAGGCCGTAGCCGAGGCCGACGAAGATCGCGTTCCAGAGACCGCTGCCCAGCGTGGTCAGCACCAGGAACCGGCCCAACGGCATCCGGTCGGCGCCGGCCGGGATCGAGACCAGGCTGCGGAACACCGGGATCATCC
Source organism: Plantactinospora sp. BB1 (assembly GCF_003030385.1). NCBI lineage: Bacteria > Bacillati > Actinomycetota > Actinomycetes > Micromonosporales > Micromonosporaceae > Plantactinospora > Plantactinospora sp. BB1. The sequence goes on from NZ_CP028159.1 coordinate 2,574,855, forward strand.
GGCCGAAGAAGACCGCCCACGAGCCGTGCCGCTCGAACCAGCGGTCGGCCCGGTCCAGGTCGTCGGTGTCGACCAGCGGAATCCGGTCCAGCCAGCGCTTGAGCCGGTCCTCGCCGAGCGCCGCGCCGAGCCAGTAGAGCAGCAGCGCGCCGAGCACCGATCCGGCGGTGGCGGAGAGCGCCACCAGGACCACGTTCATCCGGCCCTCGCCGGCCAGGTAGCCGGCCATCGCCAGCACCAGTTCGCTCGGCACCGGCGGGATGATGTTCTCCAGCGCGACCAGCAGACCCACTCCGGGTACGCCCATCGCGTCGATCACCCCGGCTATCCAGCCGGTCAGTCCGCCGAGTTGCGTCGGGTCCACGTCCTGGGCGAGGGCCACGGCGCACCCACTCCTTCGTCGGCTCGTCGGTCGTCGGCTCAGGGAAAGCCCGGGAGAAGAGGTCTGCGTACCCCGAGATCGCCCCGCTTACACCCGCCGCCGCGACGGTCCGGCACACCGATCCGGTTTGCCGAGCCGGCAGATCGGAAATGAGCTTCCGTCATGACGGACCGGTGGTACGCGGAGGCGGTCGTCTACTGCCTCGACATCGACACGTACGCCGACTCGGACGGCGACGGGATCGGCGACATCAGGGGCCTGATCGGCCGCCTCGACTACCTGGCCCGGCTCGGGGTGACCTGTCTCTGGTTGCACCCGATCCATCCCTCGACCCAGCGCGACGACGGCTACGACGCCACCGACTTCTACGGCGTCGACCCCCGGCTCGGCACCCTGGGCGACTTCGCGGAGCTGCTGCACCAGGCCGCCAACCGGGGCATCAAGGTCATCATCGACCTCGTCGTCAACCACACCTCGGACCAGCATCCGTGGTTCGTCTCCGCCCGTTCCTCGCCCGACTCGCCGTACCGGGACTGGTACGTCTGGTCCGACGAGGCGCCACCGGACCGGCGTCAGGGGATGGTCTTCCCCGGCGAGCAGGACGAGACCTGGAGCTACGACCGGACCGCGAAGGCGTGGTTCTACCACCGCTTCTACCGCTTCCAGCCGGATCTCAACTTCGGCAACCCGGCGGTACGGGCCGAGGTCAAGAAGATCATGTCGTTCTGGCTCCAGCTCGGGGTGGCCGGATTCCGGATCGACGCGGCGCCGTTCATCATCGAGCTGACCGAGCCCGGCAACCCGGACTCGCCGAAGGATTTCGAGTTCCTGACCGAGCTGCGCCAGCACGTCCAGTGGCGGCGGGCCGACGCGCTGCTGCTGGCCGAGGCGAACGTGCAGCCGGCGCAGCTCGTCGACTACTTCGGCGACAGCGGTGGCTCCGCCAACCGGCTGCACATGCTCTTCGACTTCATGCTGAACGGCCGGCTGATGCTCGCGCTGGCCCGGCAGGATCCGGAGCCGATCGTCGACGCGCTGCGGGACACCCCGGCGCTGCCGGCCGGTGCCCAGTGGGCCACCTTCCTGCGCAACCACGACGAGATCGACCTCTCCCGGCTCACCGCCGAGCAGCGGGCCCAGGTCTACGCGGAGTTCGGCCCGGACGAGAACATGCGGATCTACGACCGGGGCATCCGGCGCCGGCTCGCCCCGATGCTCGGCAACGACCGGCGCCGGATCGAGATGGCGTACGCCCTCCAGTTCTCGCTGCGCGGCACGCCGGTGCTCCGCTACGGCGAGGAGATCGGGATGGGGGAGGACCTGTCGCTGCCGGGCCGGGAGTCGATCCGTACCCCGATGCAGTGGTCCGGGAAGCCCAACGCCGGCTTCTCCAGCGCCCCGGCCGACAAGCTGGTCCGGCCGGTGATCGACAGCGGCGAGTTCGGCTTCGAGCGGGTCAACGTCACCGCGCAGCGGCACGACCCGAAGTCCCTGCTGGCCTGGTTCGAGCGGATGATCCGTACCCTGCGGGAGGCGCCCGAGGTCGGCTCCGGCTCGTGCACGCACGTCGACCAGGAGATGCCGCACGGGGTGCTCGCGCACCGCGCCGACGGCCCGACCGGCTGCATGCTCTTCCTGCACAACCTCGGTACCCGGCCGGCCGTGGTCAACCTGGGCGCGCTGCTGCCGGAGGCGGACATGCCGATCGACGTACTCGCCGACCGGGAGTACCCGCCGGTGGGCAAGCTCGACGCGCTGGAACTGGCCGGGTACGGCTACCGCTGGATCCGGCTGTACCGCTCCGACCTGGTCGAGTGATCCGGTCCCGGCGGGCGGCGGCTCAGGCGGGTCGGGCGGAACGGGTGCGGCGCAGCCAGAGCAGGCCGAGCACCGGGAGCACCAGCGGGATGTAGCCGTAGCCGCCGCCGAAGTCCGACCAGACGGTGTCGTCCGGGAAGAGTGCCGGGTCGAGCAGGCTCAACGCCCCGACGCTGAGCACCCCGACGAGTTCCACGGTGCAGCAGACCAGCGCGGTGCGACGCCCGACCCGGTCGCCCCGGGCCAGCCCGATCGTCGCGACGATGTAGATCGCCGCGGCGAGCGCGGAGAGCAGGTACGCGACCGGCGCCTCGTCGAACTTAGTGATGATCTGCACACCGGCCCGGCAGCTCGCGGCGATGGCGAAGAGGATGTAGACCGCGACCAACGCCCGCCCCGGACCGCTGTTGACCCGCCTGGGCGGTGTGCCGGAGGTCGCCGGCTCGGTGGTCACCGGCTCAGCCACCGGGGAGCTGCCAGGTCTGTTGCAGGCGTACCACGACCACCGGGATCACCAGGCAGACGACGGTGACGATCACCGAGCCCCAGCGGGTCGGTTCCATCCGGGCCAGCACGCCGGCCAGCGGCGGCAGGCAGACCAGGGTGACCAGGTAGCCGGCGAAGGTGCCGGCCTCGGCGGGCTGCTCGCCGCCGATCCAGGCGACCACCGCCGCGGCGGCGAGCGCCAGCAGCACCAGCTCCAGCACGGCCAGGCCGGCGAGGTGGGAGACGTCCGGCGGCCGGTTGCGCATGGTCGTGACCAGGCTCCAGCCGGCGAGTACGAGCGAGAGCACGATCGAGGACGCGACCAGGAAGTCGTTCATCGGCCGGCCCCGGGGTGTACGCCGGTGCGCGAGGGCGGCGCGGCGGCGCGGGACCGGTCTCGGCTCACCGCCGCAGTCTACTAACCGGCGTAGTAGCGCCGGTGACCGGGGCGGAGGCACAGGTCGACCGCCTATCCGATCTCCTCGGGCCACTCTCATGATATCGGCCTGGCAAGCCGGTTCGCGTCGGCGCGAATGATGATTTCTCAGCCCTGAACCGTACATATGCTCGCCGGAAGCCACGCTTGGACTCACCGGGGGAGCACTGTGTCCGACGCCCGAACTCAGGAGATCGCCGCCGAACAACAGGTCGTCGACCGGGTCTACGCGCGGCTCGACGTGCTGCGGAAGCAGGCCGCAGCCCTCGCCGACGAGGGTAGGCAGCGGGCGGCCGCCGGCCCGCTCACCGGGTTGGTGGAGCGCGACGCCATGGCGCACCGGGCCGCCACCCGGTTGCGGGCGCTCGACGCCGAGGCGGAGGGCCTGGTCTTCGGCCGGCTCGACTTCGACGACGGCGAGACCTACCGGATCGGGCGGCTGGGCGTACGCGAGGGCACCGAACCGCTCCTGATCGACTGGCGGGCACCCGCCGCCGCGCCGTTCTACCGGGCCACCCCGGGAGAGCCGCTCGGCGTGGTACGCCGCCGGGTGATCATCTGCCGGGGTCCGCAGGTCGTCGACCTCGACGACGACGTGCTCTCCCCGGACGACGCCGGCAACCTCCGGGTACTCGGCGAGGGTGCACTGCTGGCCGCGCTGCGCCGCTCCCGTGGCCCGCACATGCGCGACATCGTCACCACGATCCAGCGGGAACAGGACGAGGCCATCCGGGCGCCGGCCCGGGGCGTCACGCTGATCACCGGCGGGCCGGGGACCGGCAAGACGCAGGTGGCCCTGCACCGGGCGGCGTACCTGCTCTACACCGACCGGGGCCGGTTCACCGACGGTCGCATCCTGGTGGTCGGCCCCTCGACGGTCTTCACCAACTACATCGGCCGGGTGCTGCCCTCGCTCGGCGAGGAGAGCGTGCACCTGCGTGCCCTCGGCGAACTCGTCGACGGGGTGACCGCCACCCGCCGGGACCGGGCGGAGGTCGCCCGGATCAAGGGCAGCGAGCGGATCCGGGACGTGCTCACCGAGCTGATCTGGCAGACGCCGCCGACGGCGCCGGACCGGCTGCGCCTCGTCTACGCCGGGCAGGTGCTCACGGTGGACGGCGACGACCTGCCGGCGGCCCGCCGTCGGGTACGGGAGCGGTGCGAGGCGACCGGCACGTTGCCGAACGCCGCCCGCCAGGCCGCCGCCGCGGTTCTGCTGGACGCCCTCTGGAGCAGGGTCGACGGCGACCACCTCGACCGGCGACTCTTCACCGAGGAGGTCGGCGACCGGGGCGAGTTCCGCCGGTTCCTCCAGGCCTGGTGGCCGGTGCTGACCCCGACGGCCGTACTCGGCTGGCTCGCCGACCCCGCCCGGGTGGTCGGGCTGGACGACCGGGCCGCCGAGACGCTCGCCGACTCCTACCGGAGCCGGCCCGGCGACTGGTCCGTGGACGACGTGCCGCTCCTCGACGAGCTGACCCAACTGCTCGGCGAGCCGCCCGCCGCGCCGAGGGCACCGGAGCCGGAGTGGCGGCTGCGCGAGCTGAGTACCGGTACCCGGGTCGTGCACACCTTCGTGCTCGGCACCGGCCTGCGCGACGGCTGGGAGCTGTACGCGCCGGGGCACCCGACCCCGATCGCCCTCGCCGGACCGGGGATCGACAACGACGCGGTCGGCGCCGCCCAGCGCTGGGCCGAGGCCGTCATCCTCCGGGAGGGGCACCGGGTGGTCGGTTGGACCGACGGGTACGACCCGCACGGCGAGGAGGGCTACGTGCCGGTGCTCGCCGAACCGCTGCCGGTGCCGGAGCCCGAGGACGAGTCGTCGGTCGGCGACCCCTACCTGCACGTGATCCTTGACGAGGCGCAGGACCTGTCGCCGATGGAGTGCCGGATGATCGCCCGCCGGGCCGAGTACGCCTCGATGACGGTCGTCGGCGATCTCGGGCAGGCGACCCACCCGCTGGCGGTCGACTCCTGGCCGGCACTGCTCGCCCGGCTCGCCAAGCGCGAGGTACGCACACTGGAGCTGAACACCGGATACCGGGTACCGCAGGTCGTCGCGGAGTACGCGGCCCGGGTCCTCGCCCCCGGCATCGCGCCGACCCGTTCGTACCGGCCCGGCGGGACGCTGTCGGTGCGGCAGGTCGACGATCTCCACGCGGCGGTCCGGGCGGCGGCCGGGCAGGCCCCGCCCGACACGACGGTCGCGGTCATCGCCGCCGACGAGACGGCCGACGAACTCGCCGGGCTCGTCGACGCTCCCGGTGTCGCCGTCGTGCCGGCGAGCCTCTGCAAGGGGCTGGAGTACGACCACGTGGTCGTGGTCGAGCCGGCCGACATCGTGGCCGCCGAACCGCGCGGTCTCAACCGGCTCTACGTCGTGCTGACCCGGGCCGTCGCCGGCCTGGTGGTGCTGCACCGCAAGCCGCTGCCCGAGGCCCTGCGGGAGTGACGTCGACCGGTTCGGGGCGTACCGGGGGACCGGGCGATCATGACCGGATTATCAGCACCTTCTATGATTGGCGGCACCCCGACCGCCACCTCACCGGGAGCCCCTCCGCGTGGACCTGTCCGGCATCGACGCGCTCTCCGCGCTGCTGATCGCCGGTGGTGTGGTGCTGTTCTCCCTCCTCGTCCTCGCCGTGGTGGCGGACCGGCCGAGGACACCGCGACCCGACCCGGAGCGGCTGCGCGCCGCCGCCGAGGAGCTGGAGGCGTACGCGGTGGCGACCCAGACCGACGCCGGCCGGGCCGCCGCGATCGCCGCCGCCGCCCGGGTGGCGCTGGCCGAGGCGGAACGGCACCGGGACGAGGCGTGGGCCTACCAGGAGACGGCCGAGCGGGAGTACGACCGGGCCTGGCAGGCGGTACTCGCCGGTCGGGAGGAGGCGAGCAGGGCGCCGGTCGCCGACACCGGATCCGATCCGGAACGGGACCGGGCGGTGGGCCGGGCGGCGCTGGCGGCGTACCGGCGCGGGGATCTCTCACTGCCGCAACTTCGTGAGGTGTTCCGGCGTACCGGAAACTGGGACCCGGCGCAGGAGGAGCGGGAGCGGCTGCTCGACCTCGCCCGGATGCGGCTGGCCGAGGCGCGCCGGGCGTACGACCGGACCGCCGCGCTGGCCCGGCGCGCCGAGCAGGAGGTCAGCAGCGCCGAGGCGGCCGCCTGGGAACTGCTCTCCGAGGCGAACCGGTCGGTCGCCGAGGCGCGGGAGGCCTACCACACCGTCCAGCGGTTCGAGCAGCGGCGCGGCCGGACCCGACGGCGGCGCCGACGGCGGGCCGGCTAGGTCGGCCGGTCGCGCCCCGGTCCGGTGTGTTAGGAAGAATTCCCTGCTCAAAGCGGCGCGAAGAGGGGTTACCCGTGCTCACGTTCGGACTGTTCGGCACCGGTCACTGGGCGGCGGAGGTGCACGCGGCCGCGCTCGCCGGGCATCCCCGGGCCCGCCTCGCCGGAGTCTGGGGCCGGGACCCGGCCAAGGCCGAGGCGCTGGCCGACCGCTACGGCGTGCCGGCCTACGCCGACGCCGACGCGCTGATCGAGGACGTGCAGGCGGTCTCGGTGGCGCTGCCGCCGGACGTGCAGGCCGATCTGGCGGTACGGGCCGCCACCGCCGGCCGGCACCTGCTGCTGGACAAGCCGCTGGCGCTGAGCCTGCCCGACGCCGACCGGGTGGTGGCGGCCGCCGCGCAGAGCGGGGTCGCCTCGGTGGTCTTCTTCACCAACCGCTTCCAGCCGGCCATCTCCACCTTCCTGGCCAGCGCGGCGGCGACCGGAGGCTGGCAGAGCGCCCGGGGCGTGCACTACGCGTCGATCTTCCAGCCCGGCAACCCGTACGGCGGATCGGCCTGGCGGCGCACCGAGGGCGCGCTCTGGGACGTCGGCCCGCACGCGCTCTCGCTGGTCCTGCCGGTGCTCGGCGAGGTGACCGAGGTCGCCGCGATGAGCGGCCCCCGCAACAGCGTGCACCTGACGCTGGCGCACGGCGAGAGCGCGACCAGCACCCTGTCGCTGGCCCTGGACGCCCCACCCGCCTCGACCACCGTCGAGTTCGCCTTCTACGGCGACGACGGCATCGCGGTGCTGCCGGAGCGGGACAGCACGCCGGTGGACGCGCTCCGGCTGGCGATCGAGCAGCTCTGCACCGAGGTCGACAGCGGCACCCGCGACCAGCAGTGCGACGTGCGGTTCGGCCGGGACGTGGTGTCGGTGCTCGCCGCCGCGCAGACCGCCCGCGAGCAGCGCCGCACCGTCACCCTGCCGTCCTGATCCCGGCGCCGACGCTGTCCGCCGCCGGCCGGCCCGAGCCGGCGAGCACGACCCGTCCGCCGGGGTCGGGCCGCCCCGTGACGGCCCGACCCCGGGGGCCGGCGCGGCGGGACGGGCGAGCCACCGGGAGGGGACGGTGCTCGGGCCGGAGCAGCTCCGTCCGCCCGCTACGCCGGGTTGTTCCTGCCAGGAACGCTAGGAATATCCGGTGGTCGCCGGAATGGGGCCGGACGCCGGACGGAGGTGTAGCTAACCCCACCCCCGGCCGGCGCGTTACCGCACTGCCGCCGCCGGCCGCGACCCGCCAGACTTGACCACATGAAAACCGGAGCGGTACGCGCCGCCGGGCTCGCCCTGCTGCACGGGGCGGCGCTGGCCGGGCTGGGCCTGGCCGGGGCGGTGGCGCTCCTGGTGCACCTGGTCTTCTTCGTGCCGGGATTCGGGCTCGGCCTGCTCTTCCTGCTGCCGCTGCCGATCCTGGCCGGGCGGCACCTGACCAACCTGGTCCGGCGGCTGGCCGGCGCCAACTCCGAGCCGGTCGGCTCGCCGTACCGGCCCCGACCGGCGCCGCCGCAGCCGGAGGCGGACGGGCGCTATCCGCACGAGAACCGGCTCTACCGGCGGCCCTGGGTCCCGGCGTTCCTCCGCCTGCTGGACTGGCTGCTCGGCGACCCGGCCACCTATCGGGACCTGGCCTGGATGGCCCTCACCCCGGCGGCCGGGCTGCTGCTCGGCGGCCTGCCGGTCGCGCTGGTCGGCGCCGGTGGCTGGTACGCGGTGACCGCCGCCGACCGGCACTGGTGGGCGGTACCGGCCGGACTCGCCCTCGCCGCCGCCGGGCTGGCGCTGGCCCCGTGGCTGCGTACCCTGCACCTGGCGTGGACCCGCTGGTGGCTGGCGCCGACGCAGCGGCAGCCCGGCCGCCTCCGGGTCTGGTACGGCCGACAACTCCTGCTGCTGCTCCGGCTCCTCTCCCTGCTCGGGCTGAGCCTGCTCGCCCTGCCGCTGGCCGCGATCTCCGTCGTCGCCCTGGTGCTGACCTACGGCCTCGGCGTCGTGCCGGTGCTGCCACCCGTGATCGAGAACATCCGCCCGCTGCCGGAACTGCGCCGACGGCTGGCCGGGCAGTGGAGCGGGGTGGCCGTGGAGTCGCCGTACCTGCCCCGGCCGGCGGTGCCGGACCCTCGCCCGGACGGCCGCTACCAGGTCGGCAACAACCTCTACCAGACCGAGCGGTGGGCGGCGTACGGCCTGCGGCTGCGCTGGCTCACCCGGGACCCGGCGAGCTGGCGGGACTTCGGCTGGCTGCTGCTCGACCCGGTCGTCGGCGGGCTCTCCCTGGCCGCCCCGCTGGCCGCGATCGGCTACGGGATCTTCGGGCTGGCCATGCCGAGGCTCTGGATGCTGGTCGGGCTGCGGGCCGACGGCGGCACCGACTGGTACGCCTCGGTCGCCGGCTCCGAGGCGGCGGCGATCCCGGTCGGGCTGGCCCTGGCCGCGCTCGGCCTGCTGGCCGCCCCGGCGATGCTCCGGCTCAACGGCCGGTGGGCCGCGCTGCTGCTCGCCCCGACCGCCAAGGCCAGGCTGGCGCTGCGGGTGCAGCGGCTCACCGAGACCCGGGCCGACGCCACCGAGACCCAGGCGGCCGAGCTGCGCCGGATCGAACGCGACCTGCACGACGGCGCCCAGGCCCGGCTGGTGGCGATGGGCATCAACCTCGGCAACGTCGAATACCTGCTGGACAAGGATCCGGAGGCCGCCCGGGCGCTGCTGGCCGAGACGCGGCAGGCGTCGGCCAAGGCGCTCATCGAGCTGCGCGACCTGGTCCGGGGAATCCATCCGCCGGTACTCGCCGAGCGCGGGCTCGTCGACGCCGTTCGGGCGCTCGCCCTGGACACCCCGGTCCGGACCGACGTCACCGTCGAGCTGCCCGGCCGGCCGGAGCCGCCGATCGAGTCGGCGGTCTACTTCGCGGTGAGCGAACTGCTCACCAACGCGGTGAAGCACGCCCGCGCCGCCCGGATCACCGTCGATCTCGGGTACGCCGACGGCCGGCTGCGGGTCGTGGTCGCCGACGACGGGCGGGGCGGCGCGGACGAGGCGCGGGGTAGTGGGCTGCGCGGCATCGCCCGCCGGCTCGGTACATTCGACGGCGTCGTCGACCTGAGCAGTCCGCCGGGCGGCCCGACGGCGGTGAAACTGGAGGTGCCGTGCGCGTTGTCCTCGCCGAGGACCTCTATCTCCTGAGGGACGGCCTGGCCCGGATGCTGACCGCGCACGGCTTCGACGTGGTGGCGGCGGTGGAGACCGGTCCGGAGCTGCTGGCGGCGCTGCTGGAGCTGCGCCCCGACGTCGCCGTGGTGGACGTACGCCTGCCGCCGACCCAGACCGACGAGGGTCTCCAGGCGGCGTTGGCGGCCCGTCGGGAGGTGCCCGGACTGCCGGTGCTGGTCCTCTCCCAGCACGTCGAGCAGCTCTACGCCCGGGAACTGCTCGCCGACGGCACCGGCGGGGTCGGCTACCTGCTCAAGGACCGGGTCTTCAACGCGGAGCAGTTCGTCGACGCGGTACGCCGGGTGGCCGGCGGCGGCATGGCGATGGACCCGGACGTGATCGCCAAGCTGGTCGCCCGGAGCAGCCGGGACGCCCCGATGGCCCGGTTGACGCCCCGGGAGCGGGAGGTGCTGGAGCTGATGGCGGAGGGACGCTCGAACAGCGCGATCGGGCAGCGGCTCTTCCTCAGCGAGAGCGCGGTCGGCAAGCACACCGCCAGCATCTTCGGCAAGCTCGACCTGGCACAGTCGGACGACGACAACCGTCGGGTACTCGCCGTGCTGGCGTACCTGAACGGCGCCGCCGGCGGCTGAAGCCGGTCCGTCAGGAGAGTTCGATGATCGCGTCGCCGATGTCGGCGGGGGTCTGGAACTGCTCGGCCGGCAGCGACTGGAGCAACTTCAGGGTCTGGGTGTCGACGCCGGTCTCCTGGGCCCAGCGCACCAGGTCCTCCTTCGACACCGGGTAGTCCAGACCGGCGAGCGACTCCTGCAACTGCATCGCGTTAGCTCGCATGCTGGTCGAATACCCGATCCCGGCCCCGCCACACCCGGCGTTTACCCGGCCGGTCCGCCGGGTAGCCGCCGCCCATGCAGGTTCACCGGCTCGGGGCCCCGGACGACTTCGACCCGCTGTTGGAGCGTATCGGCTCGGCCCGGGTGGTGATGCTCGGCGAGGCGAGCCACGGCACGTACGACTACTACCGGCTGCGCGAGCAGTTGACCCGGCGGCTGATCGCCGAGTGCGGCTTCTCGTTCGTCGCCGTCGAGGGCGACTGGCCGGACTGCGACCTGGCGCACCGCTCCGTGACCGGCGCCCCGAGCGGGGACGACGACCCGCAGCGCGCGCTGGAACGGTTCGAGCGGTGGCCGACCTGGATGTGGGCGAACGCCGAGGTGTCCCGGTTCTGCCGCTGGCTGCGGGCCTGGAACCTGGACCGGCCGGACGGGCAGCGGGCCGGCTTCCACGGGCTCGACGTCTACAGCCTGTGGGACTCGATGCAGGCGATCCTGGACTACCTGGGCGAGGAGGATCCGGCGTCGCTGGAGACCGCCCAGGAGGCGTACCGGTGCTTCGAGCCGTACGGCACCCGGATCGAGGAGTACGGGCTGGCGAGCCGGTTCGTCTCGGCCCGCTGCGAGGAAGAGGTGGTACGGCTGCTGGCGCGTACCCGGGAACGGGCCGCCGCCGACGGTGCCGACGCCTTCTCCGCCTGGCAGAACGCGGAGGTGGTGGCCGGCGCGGAGAAGTACTACCGGGCGATGGTCGGCGGCGGTCCGCAGTCCTGGAACGTCCGGGACAGGCACATGGTCGACACCCTCGATCGGCTGCTGGACCGGTACGGCCCGCAGGCCCGGGCGGTGGTCTGGGCGCACAACACGCACGTCGGGGATGCCCGGGCCACCGACATGGCCGCCGGTGGGATGGTCAACATCGGCCAGCTCGCCCGCGAGCGGCACGGCACCGACGACGTGGTGCTGGTCGGCTTCGGCAGCTATCAGGGCAGTGTGGTCGCCGCCAACCGGTGGGGCGCGCCGGCCGAGGTGATGACGGTGCCGGTGGCCCGGGCCGGGTCGATCGAGGAGCGGCTGCACCACCTGCTGCCCGAGCGCGCGCTGCTGGTCTTCGACTCCGGCGACCGGCCGGACTGGCTGGACGAGGAGGCCGACCACCGGGCGATCGGGGTGGTCTACGACCCGTCCTTCGAGGCGTGGGGCAACTACGTGCCGACCCGGCTCGGCGACCGGTACGACGCCTTCATCTGGTGCGACCACACCACCGCCCTGCACCCGCTCCCCGCACCCACCGCCCCGGGCGAGCTGGAGACGTACCCGTCGGGGGTGTGACATGCGCGGGTCGTCTGAAGTGGGTCACCGGTAGGGGATTTCCTCGACGGTGCTGGTGCCGGAGCCTTCGCGGGATTCCCAGGTCCAGGTTTCGTGTAGGCGTAGGCGGCCGTCGGGCAGCGTCGAGATCCGGCTGCGGCAGTGGCCGGTGGAGGTGTGACCGACGGTGTTCAGCTGCACGTAGCGGAAGTCGAGGCTGTCGCCGTCCCGGGTGCCGACCAGGTGGCCGCTCCGGATGTTGCCGCCGGAGTACACCGCCGAGATCTCCCCACCGCGCTCGCGGTAGTCGAAGACGGTCGCGGCCCCGACCTCGCCGCCGTCGACCTCGGCCACCGCGCGGAACCGCCGGCCGTCGAGCGACGGCAGCGGACCTTCCGGTACGTCGCCGGCGATCCTCCGCTCGAAGCAGAGCTGGTTGTACGGGCTGTCGCCGTACACCGGGATCTGCCGGTAGCCGGCCGAGCGGTAGAGCGCCGCCGCCTCCGGCAGCGATCGGTGGGTGCCCAGCCGCACGGTGTGCAGGCCACGGGCCGCCGCCTCTCCTTCCAGCTCGGCGAGGAGTCGGCGGCCGAGCCCCAGGCCACGGGCGTCGCCGTGCACCCAGAGATGGCAGAGTTCCGCGACGCCCGGGGCGAGGGTACGGATTCCGCCGCAGCCGATCGGGTGCCCCTGCTCGTACGCGACCAGGAAGGCGCCGCCGGTCCCGCCGAGTTCGGCCGGGTCTGCCAGCGCCCGGCTGTCGTACCCCTCGGGAAACCTGGTGGACAGCTCGGCGGCGTACCCGGTCAGGCACTCCCGGGCGGTGGCCGAGCCGGCGTCGGTCGGCTCGACGGTGACGGCGGCCAGCCGGAGCAGCCGGCGGACCCGCTGCTGGGCGGTGATCAGTTCCGCCCGTTGGGCGGCGGTGAGCGGGGCCAGCAGTTGGCCGGCGGCGGCGGTCGAGCGGCGCTCCAGCTCGGTGAGTTCGGCGCTGCCGGCGTCGGTCGGTTCGGCCACCCGGACCCGGCCGTCCGTCTCGTGTGCCCGAAGCTGGACCAGGCCCTGCCCTTCCAGGGAACGGAGCGACCGGCTCAGGTAGCCGGAGTCCCAGCCGAGCCGGCTGCGCAGGTCGCGGACGGTGGCGCCGGTGCCGATCTCGTAGAGCAGTCGGGCCTCGCTGAGCGGCCGATCCTGCCCGAGGTAGCGGTCGGTGAGCAGCCCGATCCGCTGCGAATAGTAGCGGTTGAAGTCGCGGACCGACCGCGCCTGGTCGAGCATCGTCCCCTGGGCAGAAATCCCGGTCATTCTCTGACTATAGTCAGAGATCTTTCGGCGGTCAGTCCTGCGGCGGCGCCGCGACGACAGGTGGAGAAGCGCAGTGCCGGCCGCTGCGACGTCGGCGGCGGCCGGCCGGGACGGTCCCGCACCGCCCACGGTGTGGAATGGCAATCAAGATTCTTGGCGATCTGTGGTTCCCGACGAACCACATTTCTCCAAGAATCTTGGAGACGCCCTGTAGGTGGAGGTCTCGCGGCGGTTAAGCCTCCGGGACTCCGGTCCGGAACTCTGGCGGGTCGTGCATCAGGAAGTCCCGGTGACTGATGTTCCAGGCGTACGCGCCGGCCATGCCGAAGACGATGGTGTCGCCGGCCGCGATCCGGCCCGGCGGCGGCAGTTCGGCCGCGTCGGCCACCCGGGCCAGTACGTCCTTCGGGGTGCAGAGCTGCCCGACGATCGTCACCGGCCCGCTCCCGGTGACCGGCCGGGGAAACGGGTACCCCCACTCGGGGCGGGGCAGCACCGAGAACGGCTGGGAGTGCGACTTCGCGGCCGGGGTACGGAGCTGGTGCGTGCCGCCGGTCACCACCACGAACCACTCGGCACCGGAGCGTTTCACGTCCAGCACCTCGACCCGATAACGACCACAGTAGACGGTCATCGCCCGGCCCGGCTCGATCCGCAGTGTCCGGCCCGGATACTCGGCGAGCAGCCGGGCCAGCGCGGCGCCGTACGCCGGCCAGTCGAACCGGGCCGCCGGATCGGTGTAGTCGACCGCCATGCCGCCACCGACGTTCACCTCGCGGGCGTCGAGTTCGGCCACCGCCCACTCGACCACCGTCCGGGCCACGGCGGCGGCACCGGGTGCGCCGAGCCCGCTGCCGAGGTGGGCGTGCACGCCCCGGATCCGGATTCCCGGCAGGTCGAGCCGGGCACAGGCCCGGGCATCTTCCGGCGACATCCCGAACGGGCTGGGCCGACCGCCCATCACGAGTACCGCCTGGCCGACCGGTACCGGCAGGTTGACCCGGAGCAGGACGTCGACGACCGTACCCCGGTCCACGGCCAGCCGAGCGAGCCGACGCAGCTCGGTCGGAGACTCGACGTGAAACCGGCGCACCCCGGCGGCCAGCCCGGCCATCAGCTCCGCATCCGTCTTGCCCGGTCCGCCGAACGCCGCCGGGGGAGTGCCCGGGAAGACCTCGGCCAGGTGCCGCAGCTCGCCGCCGCTGGCCGCCTCGAAACCGTCGACGTGCGGCGCCAGGGTGCGCAGGATCCCCGGATCGGGGTTCGCCTTCATCGCGTAGAGAAGTTCGACCCCGGGCGGCAGCGCGGCCCGGATCGCTGCCGCCGAAGCGTCCAGCCCGGCCAGGTCGTACCAGTAACTCGGCTTGACGTGCTCGGTCACCACGATGCCTTTCGCTCGCGCTGTGGGGCTCGCAACCCCGGCTCACTCCTCGCGCTCACGGGCCTGCCTTTCGTTCGCGCTCACCAGCGCTCTCCGATGGGGTTGGGGAACGGCAGGTAGCCGGCGTTCCGGTCGGCGGCGCGCTGCCAGCGCACCAGCAGGTTGGCCTTGACCGGCAGCGGAACCCCGGACAGCAGGGCACGCAGCCGGGGCGGGTCGCCGAGTTGGCTGGAGGTTTCCCGGACCACCTCGCGCAGCGCCGCCCAGAGTCGCGCCTCGACCCCGGGGTGCGCGTCGGCCAGCGCACCGGCCAGCTCCACCAGGTGGTTGACGAAGAGGCAGTAGCTGACCCGGTTGAACGCCTGCTCGGGGTCGTACCCGATCGGGGCCGGCAGGTGTGCGAGCCAGTCGGCCCGGCGTTCGGTGTCGAGTTTGACGCCCTCCAGGTCGCGCAACAGCATCCGCACCGGCCACCGGTCGGCGTCCAGTACCACCACCACATTTTGCAAGTGGGCCTCGTGCACCACCCCGTGCCGCCACCAGAGTTCGAGCACGGCCGGGACGAGCAGCCGGACGTACGCGTCCCACCAGCCGACCGGATCGGCCACCGCCAGCGGGGCGGCGGCCAGGGCGGCGGCGATCAGCGGGGTCTCGCCCTCGGCCAGGTGCGGGCGCAACCCGCCGCGCAGGATCACCCCGTACGTCTCGTCCAGCCCCGGCAGCTCCACCGTCCGGTACGCCGGCTCGGGCAGCAGCGCCACCCCGGCCGGCAGGGGCAGCTCGGCGAGGAGCCGGGTCAGCGCCACCGCACCGGTCAACTCGTAGCGGGCGTTCTTGCGTACGCAGTTGGTGATCCGGATGTGCAGGCTGGTCTTGACGAAGAGGTCGGCCCGGGGCGCGTAGAGGGTCCGGACACTGGCGGTCGGGCGGAGTACCGCACCGGCGGTGCCGAGGTCGCGCAGCCGGGGGTCGAGCGGCCCGGAGAGCTCGTACTGCCAGGGGTGCACCGGCAGTACGGCGTGCCCGGCCGGCGGTACCGGCGGATCGAGTGCCCCGATCAGCTCGTCGAAGGGTCCCTCCGAGCCGAGCAGTGCCTCCGGTACGGCGATCCAGCGCAGCCGCAGGCTGGTGCGCAGTTCGGGGGCGTACGCGTTCCACGCCTCGACGTCACCGCTGCGCCACTTCGGGGCCGGGTGCCGAGGATGACCGTGCACAAGTGACTGCTCAGAGTCCACATAGGAGTCGATGACCGGGTCGCCGGTCGGGTCCGGGTCGCTGGGCGGGCGCAGCCGGAGTACCCGGTCCAGCGCGTCCCGGCTCGCCACCACCTGCCCGGTGAACTCGTCGTTGCGTACCCCGGTGCGCAGGGTCAGCTCGTCGGCGACCAGGGCGGCGAGCCCGGCCGCGTCAACCGGTGACCAGGCACCGGCGGAGAACCGCTGCACCGGACCCTCGTAGCGGTGCGCCCCCACCTCGGAGACCCGGGCCACCGCACAGCGCAGCAGTACGGCGCTGCGCGGCAGCCGTACCACGGCGTGCCCGTCGGCCAGCGTCGTCTGCCGTTCCGGGCCGGCGACCTCCCGGGCGACGCAGCCGAGCAGCGTGTGCGTGCTGGCGACGTCGGCGGTACGCCGGGACACAGCGGCGGTCATCGACAGCTCCTCGTCGCGACGCGGCCCGCGCCCGACCGCGGTCACCGATCGGACCGCAGGTAGTTGGGGCCGGTACGCAGGTAGTACTTGTTGATGTCGGCACAGCCGGTGCGCTGCTTCGGCAGCAGCGTTCCGGCGGTGAGCATCGCCTTGACCGGCAGCCGGTCGGCGGTCAGGACGCGCTCGGTGAGCAGCCGCCCGGCGGCGGCGGTGTCCCAGCCGGCCGGGCCGTCCGGGGGCGTGCGGGCCGGGGCGGCGGTCCAGCGGTCCCGGGCGGCGCGCAGCCGGTGCCGCAGCGCCGGGCCGGGAGCCGGCACCGGCACGCCCCGCTCGGCCAGGGAGCGCAGCGGCGCGGTCGCGGCCAGGTGCAGGGTGATCGTGGTGAAGACGTCGGCCAGCTCGCCGGGATCCGCCACCCACATCCGCTCGTCCCGCAGCCCGGGCCCGGCGCGCCGGGCCAGCCGGGCGCCGTCGTTGTCCTTGTAGAGCAGCCGGAGGCCGGGGCTGCCCTGGACGGCGGCACCGGGCGGGTCGAGGACGAGGTGGATGTTCTGCTGGTGCGCCTCCAGCGCGATGCCGTGCCGCAGCCACAGGAAGACGTGCCAGTCGACCAACAGGTCCAGATAGGACTCCAGCAGCGGGCGCGGGTCCGGCCCACCCACCCGCTGCGCGACCGTACCGCCGGCCGGGTCCTCGGCGGCCAGCGCGGCGGCCGGTACCGCGACCCGCCCGGCCAGCTCGGCGGTCGGGAAGCGGCGGACCAGGAAGGACCGGACCGGGTCGCCGGCATGGCCGTAGCAGCCCTCGTCGGCGTGCAGGATCCGGCCGGCGAACGCCGGCTCGGCGGCGGCGATCCGGGCCAGCAGCCGGTGCAGTTCCGCGCCGTCGACCAGGGTGCCCGGTGCGATGGTACGGATGTTCCGGGCCCCGAGCGTCGCCGTGGCCAGCGGCAACTTCAGATGCGTGTACGGGTCGGCGAGCAGCGCCACCGTCCGGGTCGACAGGGTCGGCCGGACGAGCACCTCGGGCACGTCGGCGCGGACCGGCAACTGGAGCCGGTCGGCGGTGACCGGATGCACCGGCAGCAGTACGGTCTCCGGCTCACCGGACGGCGGCCACCAGTGCGGCAGCGTGCCGCTGAGGGTCAGCTCGGCGCGGGTCACCGGCAGCCAGCGCAGCGCGAAGGTCGGGGCGTGCTCCGGGGCGTACCCGAGCAGGGCGCCGCGGTCCAGGCCGATCCGGGCCCGGCTGGTCGGATAGACGGGATGATCGGTCCGGGCCGCCAGTACGTCGTCGAGCAGCGCCCCGGCCATCCCGTCCGGGGTCACGGCGCGGGCGGCGAGCAGATCGGCGTGCACCCGGGAGCGGGTCTCGGCGGCGAGCCGGCGGGCGACGAGATCGTCCCGGCATTCGGCCCGGAACGCCTCCCAGCCCGCCTCGGCGTCCGGATCGTCCACCGGGGCGAGAAGATCCAGCAACTCGTCGAGGCGCCGCACCACCCACCCCGTGGCCGGCTCACCGTCGGGCAGCGCCACGGTCTGCGGCGGCTCGGCGTCGGGCAGCGCCGCGACCCCTGTCGGCTCGGCGTCGGGGAGTGCCACGAGTTCGGGGCGGGCGGTGCGCAGGTCGTGCTGGAAGCCGTCGGGTCGGACCGGGAGCCGCAGCCGGGCGCCGGGGATCCGGGTCAGCCACCAGTGCCCGCTGCGGTACCCGTTGCCGGTCAGGCCGAGGTGGTCCTCCCGGAGCAGCGCGTCCAGTACCCGCTGGAAGAGCTGCCGCTCGGCGGCGTCGGCGCCGGCCCCGGTCACCGCACCGCCCGGGAGAGCCGGTGGGCGCCGCCGCCGGGTGCGGCCCGTTGTTCCGATCGCCGTCGCGTGGTCATGCTTCGATCTTCCAACGGTGGGCCGCCCGGAAGTCACGCAGCGCCTCGCGCACCGACTCCGGATCGGGGCCGATCGCGTGCAGCGCGGCCAGGTAGTCCCGGTTCGTGCCGGTCAGCGGCGCGGTCGTCCCGACGGTCCGGAGTGGACGGCAGCCGAGCAGGACCCCGGCCGGCCCGGTCGCGTCCACCGGGCCCGGCGCGGCGACCAGGCGCCCGGAGCGGTCGGCGCAGACCCACTCCACCCGGGCGTACCGGTCCAGCGTCACCGGGTCGGGCAGCGCCGGCAGCGGGTCACCGGCGTGCAGCCGGATGACGTACGCGAAGAGCGGCAGGTCGAGCAGTTCGGCCATCACCAGGTCGACCCGGTCGCCGATCAGCCGGTAGTTGACCTCGACCAGCCGGGCCCGGCCGTCGGCGACGACGAACTCGGTGTGGCAGGCGCCAAAGCCGACGCCGAGCGCGTCGAGTTGGGCGAGCACCTGGGCCAGTACCGGCGCCGGCAGGTCCGGGGCCCAGTCGACGGCCTCCTCGGTGAAGGTCGGCGGCGGCCCGAGGCTGGTCCGCCAGCCGCCGAGCACGGCGGTGCGGGTGCCGTCGCCGAGGGTCTCCAGGGTGTACAGGTCGCCGGTCAGGTATTCCTCGACCAGCAGGTCCTGGCCGGGGCGGCGGGCGCGGATCTCGGCGACCCGGCGGCGCAGCTCGGGCAGACCGTCGACCAGGTAGACGTCCTCGCTGGCCACACCCTCCCGGGGCTTCACCACCGCCGGGAAGGGCACGGTCGCGGCCCGCTCCGCAGCGTCCTGCGGGCCGAGCGCCACCGCGGCCACCCGGTCCAGGCACGCGTCGGCGACGGTACGCCGGGTCAGCCGCTTGTCCTTGCTCCGCAACGTCGCCCGCCAGTCCTTGCCGGGCAGTCCGAGGTATGCGGCGGCGAGCGCGGTGGGGGTCTGTAGGTGGTCGCTGTTGGAGAGCAGCGCGACCGGCGGCTCGCCCCGGTGCACCGCGTCGAGTACGCCCCGCACGTCGCGGACGTCCGCGCCGACCACCTCCGCCCCGGACCGCCGCTCGGTACTCGTCGGCCAGGCGGCGGGCTGGTCGGTCAGGACCGTCACCGGCAGCCCGAGCCGGGCGGCCGCCGGCAGGAAGCCGTCGAGTACCGAGTCGGTCGGGTTGAGCGCGGTCAGGTAGAGCCGCACGGCGTTACTTCGCGGGGTCGACCTGGAAGGTCTGCGCGATGTCGTCGAGGACGAAGTGGGCGCCCTGGACCGAGACCGAGGTCATCCAGAGTTCGTCCTTGACCTCGTACACGTGCTTGGCCTGCACCCCGGCGAGCCGGTTCCACAGCGGGTTGGCCTGGAACCTGTCCCGATAGCTCTCGCCGCCGCTGTAGGTGGTGACGAAGATGTGGTCCGCGTCGGCCAGCTCGATCTGCTCCTCGCTGATCTCGGTGGCGAAGGTCTCCTCGTTCTGCGAGGCGGGGCGCTTCAACCCGGCGTCGGCCAGGATGATGCCGATGAACGACGCCTTTGCCATCAGCCGGGTCGGGCCGTCCACGAACCGGACGACCGAGACGGAGGGGTTGTTCGCCCTGGTGTTGACCTCGTCGCCGATCTTCTTGGCCCGCGCCTCGTACGCGGCCAGCTCCTGCGCGGCCTTGGCCTCCTCGCCGAGCGCCTTGCCGAGCAGGGTGATGTTGTCCTTCCAGATCGGGCCGGTGGTCTTGACGAAGACGGTGGGCGCGATCGCGGAGAGCTTGTCGTAGAGCGCCTCGTGCCGGACGGTCGCCGACACGATCAGGTCCGGCCGGAGCGAGGCGATCAGTTCGAGGTTGGGGTTGTCCAGCGGGCCGATGTCCTTGGTGTCCTTGACCGCGTCGCCGAGGTAGTCCGGGAAGGTCTTCTGGTTGCGATAGCTGGCGATCCCGCCGACCAGCGGCCGGTCGAGCAGGACGACCGCCTCCACCAGGCTGTTGTCCAGGGCCACGATCCGCTGCGGCTTGGCCTTGAGTTCGGTGCTGCCCTTGTCGTGGGTGATGGTCCGGGGGAATCCGGCGTCGGTGGCGGCAGCCCCCTGACCGGTGTCGGACCCGCCCGCCGGCTCCGAGGTGCCGCAGGCCGACAGTCCGACGGCCAGGGTCAGCCCGGTCAGACCGGCGGCGAGCCGGAGGGCTGCACCGCGACCGCGCGCGAATCGACGCATGGAGTGTTCCTTCTTCCTGTTACTAAAGCGTGTAGCTGAAGCTCTTTACTAAGGTAAGGCTCGCCTACTTCGCAGTTAGGTTAGCCTTGCTCACCGCCGAAGGGAAACTGCGAGGCCGGTCACGCCGTCCCGGGTCGCCCCTGGTCACCGTGCTGCCCGGTGCCTCCCACGCCGGTGATCCGGCGTGCACGACCCTCCGGTACGACGATCGGCGTACCGGCCACCGGGCAGGAGATGATCCGGCAGTCGAGGCCGAACACCTCCCGGACCAGTTCCGGCGTCACCACCTCGGTCGGCGGGCCGGCCGCGACGACCCGGCCGGCCCGCATCGCGACCAGGTGGTCGGCGTACCGGCACGCCTGGTTCAGGTCGTGCAGCACCATCACCACCGTGGTGCTGTCCCGCTGGTTCAACTCGGCGACCAGCTCCAGCACCTCCACCTGGTAGGCCAGGTCCAGATAGGTGGTCGGCTCGTCCAGCAGCAGTACCGGGGTGTCCTGGGCCAGCGCCAGCGCGATCCAGACCCGCTGCCGCTGGCCGCCGGAGAGTTCGTCCACGCTCCGCTCGGCCAGCTCGGCGGTACCGGTGGCGGCCAGCGCCGCGTCGACGACCTGCTCGTCGGCCCGGGACCACTGCCGCCACCAGTGCTGGTGCGGGGTACGCCCCCGGGCCACCAGGTCCCGCACGGTGATCCCGTCCGGGGCGATCGGCGACTGCGGCAGCAGCGCCAACCGCTGGGCGAGGTCCCGGTTCGACAGGCTGGCGATCGGGTCACCGTCGAGATAGACCACCCCGGCCGCCGGTGCCAGCAGCCGGGAGAGCGCCCGCAGCGCCGTCGACTTGCCGCAGGCGTTCGGCCCGACCAGCGCGCTGACCTTGCCGGCCGGCAGCTCGATGTCGAGGCTCTCGGCCACGATCCGGTCGCCGTACCCCAGCCGAAGGTCGCTGCCGAGCAGCGCGGTCATCTCGTCCTCCACATGATCGTCGAGCCTCGCCGGTCGCCGCCGCCGGCCGGGGCCGTCCCCGCCGGTCACTCAACCGGCCCGGCCGACCCGGTTCGCCCGGGCCAGCAACCACATCAGGTACGGCGCCCCGACCGCACCGGTGACGACGCCGACCGGCAGCTCGATCGGTGCGAGTACCAGCCGGGCCGCCAGGTCGGCGAGGAGCAGCAGGGCGGCGCCGACGCAGCCGCTGGCCAGCAGTGGCAGGTTCGCGGTGCCGGTGAGCCGGCGGGCGATCTGCGGCGAGGCGAGCGCGACGAAACCGATCGGGCCGGCCGCCGCCGTCGCCACCGCCGCCAGCACCACCGAGGCGAGCAGCAGTACGATCCGGGCCCGGTCCACCGGCAGGCCCAGCGCCCGCGCCGTGTCGTCGCCGTACTGGAGCAACTGGTACGGCCGGACCAGTCCCAGCACCACCGGCACGACCGCGAGCAGGGCCAGCCCGATCCACCAGGCGTGCTCGAAGCCGCGCCCGTTCAGCGAGCCGGTCAACCACACCATCGCCCGGGACGCCTCGTCGATGTCGGCCCGGGCCAGCAGCCAGCTCGTCAGCGCGGTGAGCGCCCCCTGCACGCCGAGGCCGACCAGTACGAACCGGAACCCGGTGATGGTCCCGTCCCGGAACGCCATCCCGTAGCTGATGCTCGCCGCGACCAGCGCACCGAGCAGCGCGCCGAACGGGACACTGACGTACGAGCCGGCACCGGCCGAGGTCACCCCGCCGATCAGCACCGCCGCCACCCCGCCAGTGCTCGCCCCCGCGGTCACGCCGATCAGGTCCGGGCTGGCCAGCGGGTTGCGGGTGACCGCCTGCATCAGCGCGCCGGCCAGCCCGAACGCGCAGCCGACCAGCAGCGCGGTCAGCGCCCGGGGCAGCCGAAGCTCGCGCACGATCAGCATCGCGTCCGCGCCGCCGGTGCCGGTGAGGGCGGCGACGACGTCACCGACCGGAATCGGGAACTCGCCGACCGAGACCGAGGCGACCAGCCCGGCGGCGGCGAGCGCCAGCACCACCAGCAGCACCCCGAGCACCCGGGGACGGACGATCCCACCGAGCCCGGCCAGCTCCCAGCCGACCCGGCCCCGCCGGGGGAGGCGGAGGCTGCGGAGGCTCATCGGGTCTGCTCCCGGAACCTGCCGCGCTTCACCAGCATGATCAGGAAGGGGGCGCCGATCATCGCGGTCACCACCCCGGCCTGCACCTCGCCGGGATGGTCCAGCAGCCGGCCGAGGGTGTCGGCGCCGAGCAGCAGCGCCGCGCCGGCCAGCGCCGATCCGGGCAGCAGCCAGCGCAGGTCCGGACCGGTGAAGGTGCGCACGAGGTGCGGCACGACCAGCCCGACGAAGGTGACCGGGCCGGCGGCGGCCACCGCCGCGCCGGTCAACAGGATCACCCCGACCGCGCCGAGCAGCCGGGTGGTGCCGACCCGCACCCCGAGCGAACCGGCGAGGTCGTCGCCGAGGGCGAGCGCGTTCAGCCTCGGCGTGATGAACGCCACCAGCAGCAGCCCGGCCAGGACGAACGGGCTCAGTTGGCCGGCCAGGTCGCCGTCCCGGCCGGCGAGCGAACCGACCGCCCAGAACCGGTACTGGTCCAGCGTGCGCACGTCCAGCAGCACCAGCGCGTTGGTGAGGCTCATCAGCAGCGCGGTGACCGCCGCGCCGGCGAGGGCGAGCTTGACCGGGGAGGTGCCGCCCCGGCTCGCCGACGCCCGGGCCGCACCGCCGATGGCGTAGACGAGGGCGCCGGCCAGGGCGGCACCGAGGAAGGCGAACCAGACGTACTGGTAGGGCGAGGTCAGGCCGAAGACGCCGATGCTGGTCGCCACCGCCAGCGCGGCCCCGGCCGAGATGCCGAGCAGCCCGGGATCGCCGAGCGGATTGCGGGTGAGTTCCTGGGCCAGCGTGCCGGCCACCCCGAGCGCGATCCCGACCAGCAGGCCGAGCAGCGTACGCGGGAAGCGCAGTTCCGCGACGAGCAGCGCGTCCCCGCTCCGGTCGCCGGTCAGCGCCCGCAACGCCTCGCCCGGCGGTACGTGCTTGGAACCGATCAGCACGCTCGCCAGGCAGGTCAGCGCGACCACGGCGAGCAGCACCAGCACCAACCCGGTACGCCGACCGGCCGTACTCCGGGCTGGTCGCGGTGGCGCCTCGCCCGGTGCTGCCGGGACGCGGAGGGTTAGGGGCACCTAAGTAAGATAAGCCACGCCTAACCAGCAGCTCAGCGGGGCTGCCGGCAGCATGACGGACCCGGGTGGAAATCAGGGCCGGAACGCGTCCCGGGTGTCCCGCGCGGCGTCGACCACGTGGTCACCGGCCTGCTTGACGTTCGCCTCGGTCTGCTCGGTGGCGCCCTCGGCACGCAGCCGGTCGTTGTCGGTCGCCTCGCCGGTCTTCTCCTTGGCCGCTCCGGCGACTTCCTCGATCTTGTGCCGGATCTTGTCTCCCATGCCCATCGTGTCCTCCAGTTTCTCGCCGAGCTGCTCTCCGCACCTCGCCGGCCTATAAATGCCCGGCGGTGTCCCGGCCGAAACAGGGCACGGCGGCGCGGCGAGCAGTTTCCGGCCCGACGCGCTTCCGGCCCGGACGGGCTTCCGGCCCGACGCGCTTCCGGCCCGACGCGCTTCCGGCCAGACGGGCTTCCGGCCGACGCGCGGGGTCTCCGCGTACCGGGCGGTTTCGATAGGCTGCGGGCGACCTGGGGAGGCGTCGATGTCCTGGCCGGACGGTGGACCCTGGGTGGTCGCCACGACCTCGTCGAGCCCGAGTTGGGCCGTGGTCACGGCCGCCCTCTGCGCGGCGTCGACGGCACGACCGGCGGTACTGCGGATCGTCCACGGCGCTTCCGACGCCTCCGGTGCCCCGCCCATACCGTTGCCCGACAGCCTCGCCAGTTGTCTGGAAGTGCGCGCCGGTGCCGCCGACCCGATCGGGGTGGACGACCTCGTCGGGGTCGTCCGGGCGCTCTCCCGTACCCACGGGCTGGTCCTGGTGACCGGGGCACCCGGTCTCGCCGTACCGCTGGGTCGTGCCGGCTGGACCCTCGCGGACCTGGCCTGGGCGCTCGGCGCTCCGGTGGTGCTCGTCGTCGACCCCGGACCCGGTGCGGTCAACCACGCCACGCTGGCCCTCGACGTGCTCGCCGGACGCGACCTCACCGGTACGGTCGTCGCGGTCGGCGACGGTGACCAACTCGCCGGGCTGCCGATCGGCCTGGCCGGCCGGATCCCGGCGGACGCGGCCGACCGGCCAGAGGCGTTCCGGACGGCGGCCCCGGGCTGGCTCGACCCGCTGCTGCACGCCACCCGTCGCCCGGTCCGGACCACCGCCCCGCCGGCACCGCAGGCCGCACCGGTCCCCGCGCCGGTCGACGACCCGGCGGAGTCGGCGGGTGACGGGGCGGCCGTCACCGATGCGGGAGGCGCGGCCGTTCCGGGGGACGAGCGGGGGAGGCCGAACCCCGTCGTGGCGGGACCGGCGGGTCACGGGGCGGTCCGGGTGCCCGCCCGCCGGACCTTCAGCGGCAAGCGGGTGCTGATCGCCCTGCTCCTGACCTTCCTGGCCTCGCTCCTGCTGCTCTGCGGTCTGACCCTGATCGCACCGACCGGTCCGGCGGTCGTCAGCGAATACCGGATCACCGAGCGGCGGGACGTGCCGGACGACCCGGTGCCGAGCGCCCGGCTCCGGATGCCGGTGCAGACCTCGATCCCGACCCCGACCCGGTCGCCGTCCATCGGCGTCTGCTCGCACAACGCCAGCCCGGTGGCCGCGACCGTGCCGGACGCGGCGACCACGGCCCGGGTCGACGCCGCCTGGCTCCGCATCGAACGCTGGCTGGCCCGGCACGCCCCGCGCAGCCGGGCGAGCCTGCGCCCGCCCGCCGCGTCGGCCCGGATCTCCGCGCTCCAGACCCGGATGTCGGTCCCGTTCCCCGCCGACCTGGTCGCCTCGCTGCGCCGGCACGACGGGGCGAACGACTTCGACCTGCCACCCTTCTACCGACCGCTCTCGCTCGACCAGATCGCCGCCGACTGGGCGGTGAACTGCAAGGTCCGCAGCGACATGCCGATGGACGACGACTGGTGGCACCCGTCCTTCGTACCGTTCGCGTCGGCCGGCGACGGCGGGAGCCTGCTGGTCGACCAGCGGCCGGGCGGGCACGGCCGGGTCGGCGAGTTCTATCCCGAGGACGGCACCGGCTTCGACCGCTGGCCGGCGTCGGTCACCGAACTGCTGGCCGGCGTGGCGAGATCACTGGAGACCGGTGAGCCGTACGCCGGGCGCTACCGCCCGACCGTCGACGCCGAGGGCCGGCTCGACTGGACGATCGGATAGCGCCCGGCCGGGCGGCGCTTCCGCCGATCCGTGCAGCGGCATCGGAGAGCGGCCGACGGCAGTCAGGGGCGGGTCGGGTCGGAGCCGTTCGGCTGCGGTGCGGCGGTCAGCAGGTGCCGGGCCACCAGTTCGACGGTCCCGGCGATGGCGACTGCCTCCACGGCGAGCAGCGCGACCAGGATGAGCAGTTGGGTGGCACCCGCCTGCACCGGCCCGGCACCGCCGAGCAGTACCCCGACGAACGCGCCGGGGAGCGTGACGAGGCCGACCGTACGGGTCTGGTCGAGGGCCGGCACCAGGGCCTGGCCGGCCGAGGTACGGCAGACCTCCAGCGCGGCGTCCCGGTCGGTGAAGCCGAGGGCGAGCGCCGCCTCGTACTCGCCGTGCCGGGTGCGCAACTCGTCCAGGGCGCGCCGGCCGGCCAGACTGGTCGCGGTCATCGCGCCCCCGATCAGGATCCCGGCCGTCGGCAGTACGGCCAGCGGGGTCGGCGGGACGGCACCGGTGCCGACGAGCAGGGTCAACGCCGGGGCGACGCCGAGCCCGATGGGAAGGAGGGTGAGCCAGCCGGTGCGTCCACCGGTGACCCGGCGGGCGGAGGTGCCGGCCGCGACCACGTACATCACGAGGACGAAGAGCAGCGTCGACCACCAGAAGCGCAGGACCAGCACGATGATCGCGGAGACCGCCGCGAGCTGGATCGCGGCCCGACCGGAGGCGGTCAGTACCGACCGGCCCGGACCGAGCCGGGCCCAGCCGACGACCCCGGCGCCGAGCAGTGCGAGCGCCGCCAGGACGGCGAAGAAGACCGGCCCGATCTCGATCGAAGTCTGATCCATCCCCGGATTGTGGCCACCGGGGCGGACCGTCGCATCCGGGTGGCCGGGGCGTCGGGTGGCGGTACTACGCCTGGCAGGGGCGGTTGTTGATCGTGCAGGCCGTCGGCTCGCCGTCGATCAGCGCACCGTCGACCCGGAAACGCACCTGCACCGAGCCGCGTGCCGGTACCCGATTCGTCGCCCGGTCCGGGACGAAGGTCCAGGTCGCGCCCTCGCGGCTGGCCTCGGCGCCGTCCACCGCGCCGACGGACTGGGTCGCCCGGGGCAGGGTGATGACCAGCCGCCAGCCGCTGGCCGGACCGGGACCGGGATTGGTGATGGTCACCGAGGCGGTGTAGTTGAGCAGCGTGACGTCCTCGGTGGCGTAGCGGGCGGCCAGCACCGGCGGGGGCGTCGGAGAAGGGGAGGCGGACCGCTCCGGCCTGCTCCGGGGCTCGGCCCGGGGCGGAGTCGGTGCGGGCGGCAGCGGCGAGGACGCGGGCGGGGTCGCGCTGCCGCTGGCGCCGTCCGTCCCGTCCGGGTCCACCTCGATCTCGGCCGACGGCGGCGGCGCCACACCCAGCGGCGCGAACCGGTCCGGCGTCCGGAGCAGCGCGACGACGAAGAACCCGGTGCCGATGACCGCGACCAGCGCCGCGGCGACGATCAGGCTCACCGTCACCCGGTCGCCCCGGCCCACCGGCAGCAGCCGGGCCATCCGGCGGACCAGGGCGCGCAGCGCCGCCACCCCGGCGAGCAGCACGTCGAGGACGGCGACCGGCAGGGTACGCGCCGGACGTTGTCGAACTTTGCGCACGTGACTTCCCTTTCGCTGCACGGGTGGCGACGCCGTGCCGCCCCCGCCCGTCAGACCTGGGCCGAGCGGGTCAGAGCGCCCGCAGCCCGGCGAGCACAGCCTCCAGCAGATCCTCCGAGGGCGCGTCCAGCACAGGTGGCTCGTGGGTGTCGATCAGACCCGCGTCCAGCAGATCGCCGAGCAGCACCCGTACGGTGCCGACCGGCAGGTCGAGCGCGGCGGCGATCTCCGCGACCGAGAGCGGCCGGCGGCAACTGGTGAGGATCTCCGACTGTTCCGGCGTCAGCTCGGCGCGCTGCGGCACCGGCCAGCGGGCCACCACCAGCGAGATCAGATCGAACTGTCCCCGGATCGGCTGCGTCCTGCCCCGCGTCATCGCGTACGGGCGGACCACCGGCCCGGCGTCCTGGTCGTACCAGGCGTCGTCGTGCCGACCTCCTGCACCGGTGCGCACCGCGTGTCACCCCCCGGTCAGGTCATCGGCCGGTACCGGAAAGGTGGGCAGGTGCGAGTCCGCCCGGCCGGCCGCCAACGCCACCTCGTACGCCATCTCGTCGACGTCGGCGTCCCCGGCGAACCGCACGGCCAGGATCGCGCCGCCCCGGGTCGCGGCCACGAAGAGGAACGCGCGGTGCATCTGCACGATGACCTGCCGCACCCCACCGGGGCCGGAATACCGGGCGGCGGCCTGGGCCAACGCCTGCAAACCGGCGACCACACTGGAGAGCTGGTCGGCGAGTTCGCCACCGACCCCCTGCGAGACCCCGAGCAGCAGCCCGTCGGGGGAGAGTGCCACGGCATGCTCGGCCGCCGAGACCCGGTCCACGAATTCGTCGAGTATCCGGACCAGGTTATCCGTCGTGACCACTGCGTGAGTCACCTGTCGTCCTCTCGCTGCTTTCGGGTTGGTCGGCACCGGGTGCCGGGAGCGCTACCGGCAGCTCCATCGTCGCCGACCAGTCGGTTGCGGCACGCCGGACGGGCGCGCCGTTCGGAGCGGGGCCGGCGGCCCGACTCGGGGTGCCGACCGGGGTGTCCGGGTCCGGACGGCGTACCCGAACCGGCAGAGCCGGGGCCGCCCCGGGTCGGGGCGCACCAGTCGACTGTCCGACGACGCCGCTGTCGGTCGGCCGCCCCGAGGCGGTGGTGGTGCCCGGGGCAGGAGTCGGTTCGGGCTCGGATGTCTCGACCAGCAGAGTAGCCGGCACCAGCACGATCGCGGCCGTACCGCCCCGGGGCCCGGCCGTCAATTCGACGGTGACGCCGTGCCGGCGGGCGAGCCGGCCGACCACGTACATCCCGACGGCGCCGTTGAGCGGCCCGGTGTTGGGCGTATCCCTGATCAACTCGTTGACGGCGTCCAGCTCGGCGGCCCCCCGGCCCACGCCGTCGTCGCTGACGATGATCGCCCGACCGTCGTCGCGTACCTCACCGGCGATCCGGACCGTGGTGGTCGGGGCCGACCCGGAGAGCGCGGCCTCGATGACCTCGGCGAGCAGGTGGATCAGGTCGGGCAGGGCCCGCCCGGCGACCGAACCGGACCAGTTCGGCGCCACGAGTACCCGTGGATAGTCCGACACCTCCGCCACCGCGCCCCGGACGACGTCGACCAGCGGCACCGGTCGCCGCCAGCGCCGGCCGGGCGTACCGCCGGAGAGGCTGATCAACTGTTCCACGTTGCGCCGGATCCGGGTGGCGAGGTGGTCGAGCCGGAACAGCTCGGCCAGCTCCTCGGTGTCGGTCTCCCGCCGCTCCATCGCGTCGAGCAGACCGATCTGCCGGTGCAGCAGGCTCTGGTTCTCCCGGGTCAACCAGACGTTGACCTCCCTGGCCCGCTGGTGTGCGGCGAGCCGGGCCGAGATCTGCGCGGCCCGTTCGGCCACCCGCTCGGTCTCCGCCTGCCGACGTCCGGTCTGCGCCACCAGCTGTTCCCGCTGGCTGGCGAGCCGCTTGCGTTGGGCGGCCAGCTCGGCCGCCCGGTCGGTCAGCTTGGCGGCCCGGTCGGTCAGCTTGGCGGCCCGGTCCCGCTGGGCGGCCAGTTCCGTCGCCAGGTCGTCCCGGGCACCGGCCAGCGCGGCGTTCTCGCTGCCCAGCTCGTCGAGCCGGGCGACGACCCGCCGGGTGCCGCGCAGGGTCAGTACGGCGGCGGCGACGAGTACCACCAGGCCGAGACCGCCGACCAGGCCGGCCCGGGCGGCCACCCCGGCCGCGCCCCGGGTGGCCCGGTCGACGCTGTCCCGGACCCCGACGGTGACCAGGGTCCGCAGCTCGGACAGGGCCGGTTCGGTCGCCGCCTGCCAGCGGGCGGGCTGGACCGGCGGGCTACCGCCGTCCCAGTCGGCCTCCAGCAGTTCCGTCTCGGCGGCGTGCAGGGTCGCGAAGACCGGACCGGTGACCAGTCGCTCGTAGCCGGCCCGCCCCGCCTCGGGCAGTCCGGCCCCCGCCTCGGCCCGGACGAACCGGGCCACCGCGACGAGGTCGACCAGTCGGGCGTGCTCCGCCTCGGTCAGCCGGGGCGAGGCGAGCGCCCCGGCCACCAGAGCGTCCTCCCGGGAGAGCAGCTCGGCGGCGCGGGAGAGCGCGAGGAGGGTACGGGTCTCCTCGATCAGGTCGCTGCGCCGGCTGGCCCACTGCGAGCCGTACACGGCGAAGCCGGCGTCGATGATGCTGCCGTACGACGCGGCGGCGCTGGCCCGGTCCACCCGGCCGCCGTCGACGTCGTCGCGGAGCGGCCGGAGGTCGTCCAGCCGCCGGACCAGTTCCGCCGCCCGCTCCCGGACCCCGCCAACAGTGATCAGCCGGAGATCCGTTCCCCCGGTGAACCGCCGCAGCGCCCCGACCGCCGCGTCGGTGCGGCTGCGCTGTTCGAGCAGGGCGGCCCGGTGCCGCCCCGGTGCCGCCAGCTCGACCATGCTGAGCCGGCGTTCCGCCTGGAGGGCCAGGATGAGCGCGTCGGTCGGCTGGCCGAGCTGGCTGCCGAGGGTACGGACCGCGAGCAGGTCCATCGCGTCCCGGGCGGTCAGGAAGGTGGCGTAACCCCAGAGCACGGTCAGCACGACCAGCAGGGCGGCGGCCTTGACCATGATCCGACTCGGCGTCGGCGTCGGCGTCGGCGTTGGCGGCGTTGGCGTTGGCGGCGCTACGGATGGTGGCTCGGGCGCCCCGGCCCCGCCGCGTCCGACCGTCCCAGCCTCGCCGCGCGCAGGCCCCGGTCCGGGGTCGGGCTTGCCGTCGGGTACCTGCCGCTCCGCCGGCCGAGGCCGGTTACCCGGGTGCTCCACCGGCCGTACCCTGTTGCCCGGCTGTTCTCCCGGCCGATTCGGGTCTGCCGGTCGTGCCACCGGTGGGGGCCGCTTGCCGCGCTGTTCCGGCGGCCGCGACCCGCTGCCCGGCTGTTCCGGTGGTCGTGGCCTGTTGCCCGGCTGTTCTGCTGGTCGCGGCCTGCCGGCTGGTTGTTCCGGTGGTCGTGGCCTGCTGCCCGGTTGTTCCGGTGGTCGCGGCCTGCCGCTCGGCTGTTCTGCTGGCCGTGGCCTGCCGGCTGGTTGTTCCGGTGGTCGTGGCCTGCTGCCCGGTTGTTCCGGTGGTCGCGGCCTGCCGCTCGGCTGTTCTGCTGGCCGTGGCCTGCCGGCCGACTGCTCCGGTGGCCGTGGCCTGCCGCTCGGCTGCTCGGTGGGGCGCGGCCGGTCGGGGTGCTGTTCTGCCGGCCGTGGCCGGTCGGCCGGCTGGTCCGCCGGACCCGACCGGTCGACCGGACCGTTCACCGGCACGGCGTCGGCGGGGGTAGGGAGCGCGCCCCCTCGCCGGAGCCCGGAGCCGAGCGCCGCTACCCGGCGCGCCGCCCCCTTCACCGTGCCGTCCGCTGTGGCCAGGGCGAGCCGGCCGGTCGACCGCCGGAGCGCTCCTCGACGATGGTGCGCAGCCTGGCCAGCAGCTCGCCACGGTTGGCGCAGTTCAGCCGCTGACGCATCCGGGCCACGTGATGTTCGACGGTCTTCGCCGAGATGAACAAACGGTCGCCGATCTGCTTGTACGTCAGGCCGCTGAGTACCAGCTCGGCGACCTCCCGCTCGCGCTCGCTGAGCCGGTTCTCCACCGGTACGGCGATCGCGTCCGCCACCTGGGCGGCTCCGGTACCCGTGGGCCGGGTCCCGCCCTTCGCCCCGGCCGGTCGGCCCTGGAGCATCCGCGCACAGTCCAGCAGGGTGGTCATCGCCTTCCGGTCGGAGGTGCGGATGGCGGCCTGACCGGCGAGCCGGGCGCCGTCCCAGCAGAGGCCGATGCCGTGCAGGCCCCGGGCGGCGGCCTCCACCCGGACCGGGTCGACGACGCCGCGCAGCACCTCGACCCAGCTCTGCCCGGCAGCGGCCACCACGGAGGCGTACCGGGTGTGGCCGGTGGCGGCGGCCAGCGCGGCGACGTGCTCGTCCGCCACCGCCGGCCGGTCGGCCAGGATCGCGGCGTGCAGGCAGCTCCAGTGCAGCGGAGTCGTCCACAGTGCTGGGTTGCCGAGCCGGGCGAGCAGGTCCCGGGCCTCGCCGAGATAGGGGGCGAGCCGGTCGAGTTCGCCGAGCCGGGCGGCGGCGATGGCGAACTCGCCGAGTGGCAGCAGCGTGAACAGGTCCACCGGGTGGCGTACCACCGCCTCCCGGGCGCGTTCCCAGCCGCGTTGCAAGGCCGGCAGGTCGCTGTTGCGGCGGGCGGTGCCGAGTTCCAGCGCGGCGGCGAAGATCAGGTCGCGGGACTCCAGCGGTACCGGGCCGGTGGCGACCGTCGCCAACTGCGCGGCGGCCTCGGTGGCCCGGCCCCGGACCATCAGTAGCCAGGCCTGGAGCAGCCGGTGCCGGCGGGCGGTCAACGTCGCGCCGAGCCCGGCGGCGACGGCCCGGTCCAGGGCGCGCTCGCCGATGTCCAGCTCACCGCAGTGCAGCGCCACCAGGGCGGCCAGCGCCGCCGGGGTCTCCGGCAGCAGGACCGACCGGCCGGCCGGTTCGAGCAGCGCGGACGCCTGCACCAGGGTGGAGAGCGCGGCGGTCGGCGGGCCGGAGAGGGTCTCCTTCAGTCCCCGGGCCATCAGCAGTGCCGCGCTGGCGAGCAGCGTCGGCGGACCGTCGGCGGGCGGATCGGCGAGGATCCGGTCGAGCTGGTCGACCCGGCCGGTGCCGGCCGCGCCGAGAGCCGCGAACGCCAGCGACGACGGGGTGCCGGACCAGCGGTACAGCTCGACCGCGCGATCGGTGTGGCCCCGGTGCACCAGCGCGGTCGCGGCGACCGCCGCCCCGTCGGCCCGGTCCGGCGAGTCCGGCGTGGCGATCAGCCGGTCGGCGAGCCGCAGCGCGGAGTCGAGGTCGGCGGAGAGCGCCGCCGCCATCGCCCGGCGGGCCGCGACGGGCCGCCCGGCCGCTCCGGCGACCGCGAAGAGCCGGGCCGCCAGCGCCGGGTCGTCGCCGAGCGCCTCGTCACCGGCGGCCTCCGCGACGCCGGGCGGGCAACTGCCGCCGAAACCGCCGTCGAGCATCGACCGGACCAGCGGGAGCACCCGCCCGCCGCGCTGTAGCTGCAACTCGGCCAGGCGCTGCCAGACCGCCGCCCGCTGGCTCGCCGGGCTGAGCGCGGCGATGGCGCGCCGGACGATCGGGGCGAGCCGGTCGTCCGGCCCGAGCAGCCCGGCGGCGCGGGCCGCCGCCAGCAACTCGTCCAGCTCGTCGGGCTGCCGGGAGAGCAGCGCGCCGAGCAGGTCGGTGGGGAGTGCCGGGCCGGCCGCCATCGCGAGCAGCAGCCGGCGTACCTCGATGTCGAGGTTCTCCAGCTCGGGCGCGAACTGGAGCAGCACCGAGCGGGGCACCTCCAGGGTCGGCGTCGGGCGCTCGGCACCGGTGGGCGGCCGCTCCGCGCGGGTGGGCCGGCGGTCGGCCAGGCGCAGCGCCCGGGCCAGCCACTCGACGAACCGGGGTACGCCGCCGGTCTGTTCCTGCACCAGCCGGGCGACCCCCGGCGGCACCGTCGACCCGTACGTGGTGCCGAGGTAGGCCGCGGTGCGCGCCTCGGTGAACGGGCCGGGCAGCACCGGCGGACCGCCCCGGTGCAGTACCTCGGCCAGCTCGGTCAGGCCGGCGGGGCGGGGCCAGGGCCGGAACGCGACCGCCAGCCGGGCCCGGCCGGTCTCGGCCAGCCGGCGCAGCTCGGCCAGGGCGGCGGCGTCGAGCAGGTGGGCGTCGTCGACGAGTACGACGCAGTCGGGGTCGCCGGAACCGGCCAGCTCCCGCCAGGAGTCCAGCACGGGTACGCCGGCCTGCCGGTAACCGCGACGCAGCCGGGCGAGTACGGCCGTCTTGCCGTGCCCGCCGGCCGCCTGTACGGCGGTGCAGAGCGGGGCCTGCGGGTCGGCGTCGACCCGGTTGAGGAAGGCGGTGGTCTGCTCGTCGAGTACGAGTGGGGTTTCGGTGTCGGTGCGCAGCATCACGTCGTCCTCACCGAGCCCACCCGTCCGGACAGTGTTCGCATCGGCAGTTCCAGCGGGGTGATCCGGATCGGTGGCCGGGGCGGCAGCGGGGGCCGTTCCTCGTCGTACCGGGCGGGTTCGCGGCCGTCGCCGGAGCGGCCGCGTTGCCGGCGGGCCGGTGGTTCGCCGCGCCGGGCGCCGGGTCGGGGCGGGCGCATCACCGGCGGGCGCGGCGGCGGCCGGTTGCCCCGCTGCCGGTCGAGGAGCTGGCAGCCGGCCACCGCCGCACCGGCCGCGACGGTGAGCTGCGGGTCGGCCTCGACCTCGACGGGTACCGGAAACCGGGCCGCGAGCAGTTCCCGCACCAGCGGGATCCGGGCCGAGCCGCCGGCCAGCAGGACCCCGTCGAGCTGGTGCGGTGCCAGGCCGCAGGACCGGACCGTACGGGTCAGCTCGTCCACGGTCAGCGTGACGGCGGGCCGGATCAGGTCTTCGAACTCGGTCCGGCTCACCGGCACCCGGGTCTGCCGGTCGGGGAGCCGGACCAGCACGTCGGCGGTGTCGGCGACGGTCAGTTCGGCCTTGGCCCGGCGGCACTCCCGGCGCAGGCCGAGCAGGGCGTGCCGGACCAGCGGGTCGGTCGGGTCGGCAAGTTCCTTGGCGAGGCTGGTGCGGACGTGCTCGACCAGCGCCTCGTCGAAGTCGGCTCCGGCGGGCGGTTCGGCGTCGGCCACCCCGCCGCGCAGGTCGAAGCCGAGCGGCTGGGCCCGGTCGACGACGGCGGTGGAGTAGGTCTGCCCGCCGAGGGTGTAGACGGCGAGGGTACGGCCGGAGAAGCCGTGTGCGGCGTGGCTGGCGGCGGCGAGGACCGGTGCGGGCAGCAGGGAGACGTCGGCGAGACCGACGTCCCAGAGCGCCTCGCCGAGCAGGTGTCGACGGTAGTCGCCCCAGCCGGCCGGGTGGCTGAGCACGATCCACTCCGGACGCTCGCGCTTCTGGTCGACGACCCGCTCGACCACCCACATCGCGAGCATGGCGGTGAGCGCCTGCGCCGAGCACGCCTCGCCGCCGACCAGCAGCGGTACGCCGTCGCCGATCCGGTTGCCGAAGTCGCGGGCGACCCAGCCGCTGTCGACGGGACCGTCGTACTCGTCGGGGTCGGCGACGGTGATCGACCGGTTGGTCGACATCAGCAGGACGGAGGGCACGGTGTGCCCGGCCGGCCCGAGCCGGACGGGTTCGGGGGGATCCCAGTTGCTGCCCCGGAGCCGGGCGACAGCGGCAGCCGTGGCGGTGCTGCCGATATCGATTCCGAGGACGTAGGGCATCCGACCATTCCTTCACCGCGAGTCATGACCCCGGGACGGCGCGTACCGTTTCGTGGCCTCACCGGGGACGACCCCGGGCGGCTGGGATCGCCCGGTGGGCCGTTAGGGAGTCATCTTTTCGTACCAGAGATCTATCCGCCATCGGGACCCTAACTCTGCCGGAACGCATCCCCTATGCCCCTAACGCAGATCTAAGGCGCGGCCCTAGCGAACCGGCCGGGCAACCCCGGCGTCGTCCCCGATGTCCGGCGCGGCCGATTCCGTCTAGCGTCTGCTTCAGACATCCGGCGGCGGTGCAACGCAGCGCGCCGCCGCCGGAGGCTCCACCCCCGCACCACCTGTGCCACACCCCGCACCACCTGCGCCACCTCAGACGGGTCCGCTCCCACCGGACGCGGATCCGTCGCCGCCACGACACCGCTCCGGACCCGCGCCGGGCGGCGACCGCACCGAGGAGACCGGCACATGGGCTCGCCCCAGACACTGCACGACTTCGTGCTGAACCTGCTGACCAACCCGGACGCCCGGTCGGCCTTCGAGATCGACCCGGAGGGCACGCTGCGCGACGCCGGGCTGGCGGACATCAGCGTCGCGGACGTCCAGGACGTGGTGCCGCTGGTCGTGGACTACGCGCCGGTGCAGGGCCTCACCTCGTTGGCGCCGGTCGGCGAGGACGTGGGCCTCGGTCAGTTCCAGCTCGACCCGGGCGGTGTCATCGGCCAACTCCAGAGCGTGGCCACGCAGCTCGGTGTCTCCACGCACTCGTCGGGTTCGGACGTCAGCGCGGCGACGCTGGGTGCGATCAGCGTCGCGCCGGGTGCGCTCGGCGGCGTCCTGCCGGGGCTCGGCACCGACCAGCTCTCCGACCCGCTGGGTCTGGTCGACCCGCTGGTGCCGACGGGTGTGGACGTCGCCGACACCCTCGACTCCGAGGTGGTGGAGCCGACGCTCACCGACACCACCGGCGTGGTCGGCACCCCCGAGGGCCTGCCCGGAAACGCCGTCGACGGCGGCCAGATCGGCCTGGTCGACTTCGCCGGTGACACCGTGCGGGGCACGCTGGACGACGTCACCGGGCTCGTCGACTCGCTCGGCGTCACCGGCACGGTTGGCGGGGTGACGGACACCGTCGGCGGCGTGACCGACACCGTCACCGGGGTCGGCGACGCACTCGACCTCGAACCACTCGGCTCCACCGGCACGCCGGTGCTCGAGGACACCACCTCCACGGTGTCCGACCTGACCGGCAGCCTCGGCAACACGCTCAGTGACACCACCTCCGGTGTCATTGGTGACAGCGGCACCGCCGGAGAAGTAGACGCCTCCACCTCCGGCGGCCTCCTGGGAATCACGGACGACCTTCTCTGAGCGCGGGAAGTCCGTGAGGCCCACCGAAGGCCGGACCGTGGTCCCACGGTCCGGCCTTCGGTCCTCTTGATAATTCCGGCGCAACCGGCACACTTGGTGCGGTGATGGCGCCCAGTTGGCTTGACGTACTCGACGAGATCGTGCGGGTTTCCGGCGCGCACGGTCGGGGCGACCTGATCTCCTGGCTTCGGCGTCGACGAGCCCAGTTGCTGGACCCGAGGCTGCGGGTGCTGATCGTGGGCGAACCCAAGCAGGGCAAGAGCCAGCTCGTCAACGCCCTGCTCAACGCCTCGGTCTGCCCGGTCGGAGACGGGATCAGCACCACCATCCCGACCGTGGTCGGGCACGCCGAGGCGCCGACCGCCGCGCTCGTCTGGAGCCCCCCGCAGGCACCGGAGCAGCTGGGGCGGCCGGTGGACGGCTCCGATCCGCAGCGCCCCGCCGGCCGGCGACGAGACGCCCCACCGGGGCCACCGGAGCGGACCGGTCCGGCCGGCCAGCCCCTGCCGGGTGCGCGCCCCGGCACGGCGGTGCCCGGCCCGGCGCAGCGGATCGCCGTACCGATCGAGCAGATCGTGGCGCGGATCAGCGGCCGCAGCGGCGGGATCGGCGACGTACCGGCCGGCTCGGCGGACGGCGGTGGGCGTACGGTCGGCGGCGGGACGCTGCGCCGACGCCCGGGCGGTGGGCTGGAGCACGCCGAGATCGGCATTCCCCGGGCGCTGCTCGCCTCCGGGCTCGTCCTCGTCGACACGCCGGGGGTGGACGGCACGGACCCGGGTCGGGCGATCAGTCCGGCCGCCACCCCGAACCAGGCCGACCTGGTGCTGCTGGTCTCGGACGTGACCCGGGAACTCTCGGTCGCCGAGCTGAATCTGCTGCTGCACATCGCGCAGTCGCACGCCAACCTGGCCGTGGTGCAGAGCAAGATCGACCTGGTGCCGCACTGGCGTACGGTGGTCGAGCGCAACCGGCAGCACCTGGCCGACGCGGGCGTACCGGCGGCGCTGATCCCGGTCTCCGCGACGCTGCGCCTACAGGCGGCCCGGAGCAACGACAAGCAGCTCAACGCCGAGTCGCACTTCCCGGAGCTGCTCAACCGGATCAAGCGCGACCAGGCCGGCAAGGCCGACGCGCTGGCCCGGGCGGCGGTGGCGCACAGCGCCCGGACCGTACTCGAGCAGCTCGCGGCGCCGCTCCGCGCCGAACTCGCGGTGTCGAAGGAAATCGACGTCGAGCGGTCCGGCCCGATCACGAAGCTGCACGCCGCCCAGCGCGAGGTGGACGAGTTGCGCCGCTGCTCGGTGCGCTGGCAGAACACCCTGAACGACGAGATGGCGGACCTGATCTCCGACGTCGAGTACGACCTGCGCGACCGTACCCGGCAGATCCTGCGCAAGGTGGACGAGGCGTTCGACAAGGCCGACCCGCTGACCGGCTGGGACACCTTCCAGGAGTGGCTGACCGAGAACCTCACCGACGCGGCGGAGGCGAACTACGCCTGGCTGGCCGAGCGCTGCGGCTGGATCGCCAACCGGGTCGCCAGCCAGTTCGACCGGTACGGCTTCGACGCGCTGCCGAGCTGGTCGGTACGGGTACCGGAGAACCTCAGCGACCGGATCCAGATCATGGAGCAGCCGACGGTGGAGAAGTTCACCCGGACCCAGAAACTCGTCACCGGCCTGCGCGGCTCGTACGGCGGTGTGCTGATGTTCGGCCTGGCCACCACGCTGGCCGGGATGCCGCTGATCAACCCGATCTCGCTCGGCGCCGGCGCGCTCTTCGGCGGCAAGAGCGTCCGCGACGAGGGAAAGTCGCTGCTCAAACGCCGGCAGGCGGCGGTCAAGACGGCGACCCAGCGGCACGTCGACGACTTCTTCCTCCGGCTGAGCAAGGACTGCAAGGACACCGCCCGGCAGGTGCAGCGGATGCTCCGGGACCACTTCACCGCGCTGACCGAGGAGTTGCAGGAGGGCATCGTGCGGTCGTTCCGGACCGCGAAGCAGGCGGCCGAGGCCGACGCGGCCGAGCGTGACCAGCGACAGCGCCGGATCGCGCTGGAGATGAAACGCCTCGCCGACCTCTACGAGAAGGCGCAGGCGCTGGCCGGCGCGCAGTCCCTCGGCGCCGCGCGCAGCAACCTGGAGTCCGGGTCCGTCAGCCCGAACGGGGGTGGGCTCGGGTGAGCCGGGTGGGCCGGCTGGACGAGGCGGCCTGGGGGTTGGTGCACGAGGCGCTGGAGGTCTACGGCAACGACCCCCGGGCGGTGGAGCAGTTGCACCGGCAGTTCGCCCGGTTCGAGGAGCCGCTGCGGATCGCCGTCGCCGGGCCCTGGCGATCCGGCAAGTCGACGCTGGTCAACGCCGTGATGGGCGAGGCGGTCGCACCGGTCGAGGTGGCCGACGGCCGCCAGGTCTTCACCTGGTACGAGGACGGGCCGGAACCCCGGGTCACCGCGTACCCGGCCGGGGGCGCGCCCCGGGACCTCGCGGTGACCCGTACCGCCAGCGGGATGCGCGTCGACCTCGGCGGCGGGCGGTGGGACCAGGTCGACGACATCGTGGTGCAGTGGCCGACCCGGGCGCTGCGGCACGCCGTACTGATCGACACTCCGGCGGTCAGCCACCGACCCGACGATCGGACGGTCGGCGAGGATGCCGGGGGCGGGCGGGGGCGGCTGGCGCTCGCGGCGGGGCCGACCGCCGGTGGGGACGCCGAACTGGTCGGCGGTGCCGGTGGCGGCGCGGCCACCGTGCAGCGGATCGTGCACGAGGCCGACGCCGTGCTCTATCTGAGCCGGGACGGCAGCGGGGACGACCTGCGGCCGTTCCAGGCGGCACAGCCGGGCTCGGTGGCCCGGGCCGCGCCGGTGAACGTACTCCTGGTGCTGTCCAGGGTGGACGAACTCGGCGGCGGCCGGGTCGACGCGCTGCTCACCGCCCGGCAGCTCGCCCGCCGGCACCGCCGCGACCCGAGGGTCAACGCCCACTGCCTGAGCGTGGTCGCGCTCGGCGGGCTCGTCGCGCTCGCCGGCCGGATGCTGAGCGAGTCCGAGTACGCCGCGCTGGCCGCGCTGGCCGGGCTGCCCCGGGCGGAGACGGACCGGCTGCTGCTCTCCACCGACCGCTTCCTGGCCGCCGAATTCCCGATCCCGCTCGACGTGGAGATCCGGCGCCGGCTGCTCGACCGGCTCGGCATCTTCGGGGTACGCCTGTCGACCACGCTGGTCCGGACCGGCTCGGACAGCCGGGCCCGGCTCGCCGCCGAGCTGGTCCGGCGCAGCGGCCTGACCGAGCTGCGCGAGTCGATGGCCCGGTACTTCGTCGACCGCGCCCCGGTGCTGAAGGCCCGGGCGGTGCTGATGGCGCTGGAGTCGCTGCTCCGGGCCGAACCCCGGCCGGGCGCCGCCGAGCTGCTGGCCCGGCTGGAACAGGTACTGGCCGGCGCGCACGAGTTCCGCGAGCTGCGGCTCTCGGCCGCGCTGCTCGGCGGGCAGCTCCGGTTCGACCCGGAGCTGGCCGCCGAGGCCAACCGGCTGATCGGCGGGGACGGGGCGAGCCTGGCGGCCCGGCTCGGCGTGGAACACGACGTCACCGGAGACGAGCTGTGGGCGCGCGGCTCGGCGGCGGTACGCCGCTGGCAGGAGCTGGCCGAGGACCCGCTGCGCGGCGTCGACCAGCGGCGCGCCGCCCGGGTCGTGGTACGCAGCTGCGAGGGGATGCTCGCCGAGATCTCCTGACCTCCGGCCAGTGCCCGGGGATCGCGCGTCGTCGCACGCCCGACCCCCGGGATCATCCGCTACGGGTTCGTCATCGCCTGTCGGCCTCGCGGAGCATCGCGTCGGTCTCGGGGTCGGGCATGATCTCCCGGACCTCTTGGGCACAGCGGCAGGCGGCGGCGATCTTGGCAGCCCAGGTCAGCGCCTCTTCGTGTGCAACCACATCGACGACCACGAACCCGCCGACGACCGCCTTGGTCTCCGGGTAAGGCCCGTTGGTGACCGTCCCGTCCGTGGCCACGATGCTCGCCCGCTGCCGCTCCAGTCCGCCGCCGAACACGAACACGCCGGCGTTCACAGCCTCCTGCATCACCGCGTGCGCGGCCTTGCCCACGTCGGGCATCTCCCCGGCGGGGATGTGGTCCATCGCGCCGTCGTCGAACGAGATCAGGTATCGGGTCATCCCAGAACTCCCTTGTTCCGGCGGCCTCCTCCGGCCACCGTCACCTGTGCTACGAACGACCCGTCCCGAAACCGACGCCCTGCCAGAAAGTTTCTCCACGGGACTTCCGTCGTTCGACGCTAAGAACCCTGGGTGACCTCGGTGACGAAGGTCCGCCATGCGGCTGGTGCGAAGGCGAGTACGGGGCCGGTGGTGTCCTTGCTGTCGCGTACGGCGACGATGCCGGGCAGGTTGCGGGCGACCTCGATGCAGTTCCCGCCGTTGGGGCTGCTGCGCGTGCTCTTGCGCCATTGGGCGCCGGTCAGGTTCATTTGCCGTCCCATCCCTGGCTACGGACGGTGTGTGACCTCGGTCACGAAGGCCCGCCATGCGGTCGGTGCGAAGGCGAGTACGGGGCCGGTGGTGTCCTTGCTGTCCCGTACGGCGACGATGCCGGGGAGGTTGCGGGCGACCTCGACGCAGTCTCCGCCGTTAGTGCTGCTGCGCGTGCTTTTCCGCCACTCGGGGCCGGTCAGGTTCATAACTGTTCCATCCTTGCCTACGGGCGGTGTGTGACCTCGTTTACGAAGGTCCGCCATGCGGCTGGTGCGAAGGCGAGTATGGGGCCGGTGGTGTCCTTGCTGTCGCGTACGGCGACGATGCCGGGCAGGTTGCGGGCGACCTCGACGCAGTCTCCGCCGTTAGTGCTGCTGCGCGTGCTTTTCCGCCACTCGGGGCCGGTCAGGTTCATAACTGTTCCATCCTTGCCTACGGGCGGTGTGTGACCTCGTTGACGAAGGCCCGCCATGCGGCTGGTGCGAAGGCGAGTACGGGGCCGGTGGTGTCCTTGCTGTCCCGTACGGCGACGATGCCGGGGAGGTTGCGGGCGACCTCGACGCAGTCTCCGCCGTTGGGACTGCTGCGCGTGCTCTTGCGCCACTCGGCTGCGGTCAGGTTCATAGCTGCTCCATCACCCTCGTGATCAACTCGGTCGACTGCGGAACTGGCAACGCACCGCCCCGGATCGCATCCCATGCCCGACGCAACTGCAACACTTCGGCGGCCTGCTCGACCACCTTTCCGCGCAACTGGCTGTCGATGTAACCGACGTCTGCATTGCTGGGCAGGGTCGCCACCACGAACGGTCCACTGAGCCCAAGGTACGCCCCGACGCTGTCGGGTACTACCTGTATCTGCACCAGAGGGGTGGTGCTCAGCTTGAGCAGATGCGCCATCTGTTCCCGCATCACCTCGCGGCTACCAATGACCCGACGGATCACGGATTCGTCCACGATCGAGATGACCTGAGGCGGATCGTCGCGGGTCAGGATGGACTGTCGATCGAGCCGCTCCTTGACCTTCTGCTGAAGTTGCTCGGCGGTGAGTAGGCCGACGGCGAGCACCGCGCGTGCGTAGGCCTCGGTCTGGAGCAGGCCGGGTAGCACGGCGTTCTGGAAGGAGCGCAGGGCGACCGCCTCGCGCTCGTGGTCGATCCACTCGCGCAGCCAGGTCGGCGCGCCGAGTTTGGCGACGAGGCGTTCGTAGACCCCGCCGGTCTTCAGGGCACGGTCGGCACCGGCGATGAAGTCCATCGTCAGGGCGCGGGTCCGGTTCTCGACGGCACTGACGTGGGATGCGGAGAAGTTCGCCAACCGGCCGAACGCCTCCTGGGTCATCTTGGCCGCCTGCCTGCCCTGGCGGATCTCGACAACGATGAAGGCGGCCAGTGGTTCCGGTACTTCGATCATCAGAATTCCCCAGGATGTAGATC
This sequence comes from Plantactinospora sp. BB1, assembly GCF_003030385.1. Taxonomy (NCBI): domain Bacteria; kingdom Bacillati; phylum Actinomycetota; class Actinomycetes; order Micromonosporales; family Micromonosporaceae; genus Plantactinospora; species Plantactinospora sp. BB1. Next base: position 2,617,088 of record NZ_CP028159.1, read on the forward strand.
AATTATTCACGGCTATTCAATGGCATTCAGGCGTCTGAGAGATTGGCCAGCGCTATCCATAGACGCACGCCATCTTCCCAGCGTAGGGGCTATGCGTCCAGGGTGGAACCGAACATTTCCGCGCGGTCCTCGGGCTGTCGCGGTGACGTGAAAAGTCCGACCGATGTGGTGGTGGCGGAATGGCCAACCAGCACGTCGGCTCCGGCACATTCCACCGTCGGATTTTTCTTCGGAAGGCAGGGCAGCATGAGAATCGGTCGCGGGACGAAGCCGTATCACCGCCGGAACTGGCGTCGGCTCTGGCGGTACTGCCGGTGTGGCCTCCGCTGGCGGTGTCCGGACTCGGTCGACCTGGTGCCGATGCCGTACGCGCCGGTGGTGCCGCCGTTGACCGGCGCGACCTACCGGGCCGCTCGTCGCGCCGAGGCCCGGGCGCCGTCGCCCCAGGACGTGCCGGCCCCGCCGATCCGGTACCGGGGGGACAACCGCCGCCCCGGCCGGGACACGCCGAGCCGCGTACATCTGCGCAACGGGCGCACGGGTGCGCTGGAGCCGGGACGAGTCACGCGTGCCCGGCACGGTACGCGGGTGTGACAGGTGATCGGGCCGCAGGAACGCTGGTACCGGGCTGCACGACGGATGCGGCGGCGGTACCCGACCGGCCGGCACCTGCCGGCGCCGGCGTACCGCTGCCGGACCTGTGCCGACCCGTGGCCGTGTGCGCCGGCCCGGTTGGCGCTGCTGATCGGTTTCCGGGGTGACCGGGTGGGACTGCTGATGTACCTGGCCGCGCACCTCGTCCGGGCGCTGGAAGCGCTGCCCGACACGCATCCGGCGCTGGTCACCGGCCAGATCCTCTACTGGGTCCCGCGCCGTCGCTGACCGCTCCGCTCCGCTCCGTGACCCGACCGGCCCGCTCCCGGTTCGCCACCTTCCCTTGGGCGGCGAACCGGGGCGGGCCACACCGCCTACGACCGGAGTGCGGTCACATCCGGTCCGGGGTGGCGATGCCGAGCAGGTGCAGGCCCTGCCGGAGTACCCGGGCGGTCAGGTCGCAGAGGACCAGCCGGCTCTCCCGGACGGCCGGCTCGGCGCGGAGTACCGGGCAGTGCTCGAAGAAGCCGCTGAACGCGACCGCGACCGCGTGGAGGTGACCGGCGAGGCGGTGGAACTCCAGGGTCCGGTCCACGGCGTCGACGACCGCGCCGAAGTCCAGCAGTTCGAGCGCGAGCGCCCGCTCGGCCGGCTCGACCACCCTGACCGGTACGCCCTCCGGTGCCGCCCGGCCGGCCCGCCGGAAGATGGAGCGGATCCGCGCGTGCGCGTACTGGAGGTAGGGGGCGGTGTTGCCGGAGAGCCCGAGCATCCGGTCCCAGTCGAAGACGTAGTCCCGGGTCCGGTCGCTGGCCAGGTCGGCGTACTTCACCGCGCCGATGCCGATCGCCCGGGCCAGTTCGAGCACCGCGTCCGGAGTCAGGTCGGGGTTCTTCTGCCGGACCAGCGCCGCCGCCCGGTCGACGGCCTCGTCGAGCAGTTCGACCAGCTTCACCGAGTCGCCGGCCCGGCTGGCCAGCTTCCGGCCGTCCGGGCCGAGGACCAGCCCGAAGCCGACGTGTTCGGCCCGGGCCGGTGGCCGCAGCCAGCCCGCCTGCCGGGCGACCGCGTAGACCATCTCGAAGTGCTGCCGCTGCGGCAGCCCGACGACGTAGAGCAGCCGGGTGGCGCCGAGTTCCCGGGTCCGGTACCGCAGCGCGGCGAGGTCGGTGGCGGCGTAGCCGTACCCGCCGTCCCGCTTGCGCACGATGAGCGGCACCGGTTCGCCGTCCCGGCCGGGGAAGCCGGGTGGGAAGGCGCAGGCCGCGTCGCCGCTGTCGACGAGCAGGCCGAGCCGGTCCAGTTCGTCGGTGACCGGGCCGAGCATCGGGTTGTAGTGGCTCTCGCCGACGAAGTCCGCCCGGGTCAGCAGCACGTCGAGCCGGTCGTAGACGGCCAGGAAGTACGACTCCGACTCCTCGACCAGCAGCCGCCACAGCCGCAGCGTCGCCTCGTCCCCGCCCTGTAGCGCCACCACCCGCTCGCGGGCCCGCCGCCGGAACGCCTCGTCGGCGTCGAACTTGACCCGCGCTCCCTTGTAGAACGAGTCCAGGTCGCCGATCGACAACTCGGCGACGGCGGTGGACTCGCCGAGGTCGAGCAGGTGCTCGATCAGCATCCCGAACGGGGTGCCCCAGTCGCCGAGGTGGTTGGCCCGGACGACCCGGTGCCCGAGCCACTCCAGCAGCCGGGCGACGGCGTCGCCGATGATGGTCGACCGGAGGTGCCCGACGTGCATCTCCTTGGCCACGTTCGGCGCCGAGTAGTCCACCACCACCGTCTCCGGGGTGGTCACGGTCGGCACGCCGAGCCGGGGGTCGGCGGCCATCCTCGACAGCAGCGTGCCGAGCAGGTCGTCCGCGACCGTGAGGTTGACGAATCCGGGGCCGGAGATCGTCACCGACGAGCACAGGTCGACGAGTGCGGCGTGCTCGACCACCTCGGCGGCGATCTCCCGGGGCGGCCGGCCGAGCCGGCGGGCCAGCGGCAGCGCCGCCTCCGCCTGGAAGTCGGCGTGCCGGGAACGCCGGACCGCCGGGTCCACCGGGCCGCCGGCCAGCGCCGCGAACGACGGCGCCAGCCGGTCGGTGAGCAGCCTTTCGAGATTCATCCAGGTACGCCTCTCTGGCTCCGGTCCGCGTGGCGGACGGGACGGAGCGGACTGATCGGCGTACGGGGATACCGGCGGATCGGTCCGCCGGCAGTGATCAGGTGGTCAGCTCAGGCGGCCTCGGCGGGCTCGGGAACGAGCCACCGGACGCCGTCGGTCCACGGTCGGGGCGGACCCGGACGCGGGCACCACCCGACCGGGCAGGTCGGGGTACGCGCTACCGGCGGAACTGGCCACGGATCCAGGCTAACCGGATCGGCGCCGTGGGCGTACCCGATATCCGGGCCACCGACCCGGGGCCCGCCGCCCGTCGTCGTCGTGGCCCGGTCAGCCGATGTTGTTGCGCAGCGGGATGTCGCGGATCGTCGACCAGGTCAGCGCCAGGCAGGTGACGAAGGAGGCCAGCCCGACGGCGACCGCCAGCGCCAGCGACCCGGGCGGGTTCGACTCCAGGATCCGGCCGACCACCGGCAGCCCGAAGTCGGCGCCGATCATGGCCTGGGTGAGCAGGATCAGCCCGGCACCCACCGGGATGCCGATCAGCAGGCCGCCGGCCTCCCACCGGTAGTAGGCGGCACCGATGAACGCCCCGCCGGCCAGCCAGACCAGGAACTCCAGGGCGTACTCCAGGAAGACCAGGTGCAGTTGGGTCGGCTCGCCGAACAGGTGGGTCCGGTCCAGCGCCTGCTCCCAGCCGGCGAGCGAGTAGACCCCGGTCTCGATCAGGTAGCCGACCACCAGCAGGGCGGAGAGGAACGGGGCCAGCAGGGTCACCGTGACGGCCGCGTGTACGCCGAACCGGCGTCGGGTCTGCCCGTGCGCCACGTACAGCGGCAGGAACTCGCGGATGAGCGCGATGCCGACGAAGAGCACGTACCAGCGCGGCAACACCGCGGCCTTCTCCCAGGCGCTTGCGGTCACCCGGCCGAAGACGGCGATGCCCAGCACGATCACCGCGACCACGGCGAGGAAGCCTGCCCAGAGCATCGAGGCGTGCACCATGGTGCTGGCCAGCAGGCGGCTGGGGAATCTCATCGGGGCCCTCCGGTCAGGTGCACGAACAGGTCCTGCATGGCGATGGGTTCGAGTTCCAGCCCGGCTTCGGCGGCGGCGCGGCGCTGGGTCTCGTCCAGTTCGCCGTAGACCATCGCCGACTTGGTCGGCCCGAGTTCCCGGCTGCCGAGCACGGTCAGTCCGGCGGTGAAGGTGTCGACCTGCCCGGCGGGTCCGGTGACGGCGCTGCCCCGGGCGAGCAGGCTCTCGGTCTCCTCGTGCACCACCAGCCGGCCCCGGTCGATGATGACGACCTCCTCCAGGAGCGGGGCGACCTCCTCGATCAGGTGCGCGGAGAGGACGATGGTGCGCGGATGCCGCATGTAGTCGGCGAGCAGCGCCTCGTAGAAGGCGTACCGGGACGGCACGTCCATGCCGAGGTACGACTCGTCGAAGATGGTCAGCGGGGCCCGGCTGGCCAGCCCGACGACGACGCCCAGTGCCGAGCGCTGCCCCCTGGACATCTCGCCGACCCGCGCCTTCGGCTTCAGTGCGAACCGGTCGAGCAGGCTGCGGGCGTACTCGCCGTCCCAGGTGGGGCGGAGCCACTCGGCGAAGTAGATCGCGTCCGCCACGGTGCCGATCCGGGTCGTCTCGCCGCCGTCCCGGATCATGACGATCTGTCGGGTGACGGCGGCGTTCTCGAAGACGGGCCGGCCGTCGATCCGGACCCGGCCGGCGGACTCCCGGCGGAAGGCGGCCAGCACGGAGAGCAGACTCGTCTTGCCCGAGCCGCTGCGGCCGAGCAGCCCGTAGATCTTCCCGCCGGCCAGGCTGAAGGTGAGACCGTCCAGCGCGGTGGTGTGGCCGTAGCGCAGCACCAGCTCCTCGACGTCGATCCTCATCGCCCGTCCCGCTCCTCGATGCGGCGGATCACGTCGCGCAGCGGGATGCCGATCGCCCTGGCCTCGGCGATCATCGGTTCGACCACGTCTGCGAAGAACCCTTCGCGGCGCTGGGCCCGGAGCGTGTCCCGGGCGTCCGGGCTGACGAACATGCCGATACCTCGCTTCTTGTAGAGGACGCCCTCCTCGACCAGTTGTTGGAAGGCCTTGGCGGCGGTCGCGGGGTTGATCCGGTAGAAGGCGGCGTACTGGTTGGTCGACATGACCTGGTCGTCGGCCTTCAGCGTGCCGCTGAGCACGTCGGCCTTGATCCGGCTGGCGATCTGGCGGTAGATCGGGCTCCGGTCGTCGAACATGTCAACCTGCTTCTTGGGTTCTTTACTCTACCGAAGAACCATAGAAGCCCTCGGTCGTCGCCGTCAACGCCGGTGAACCGACGGCGGGAAAAATCCGTAATCCGCTGGCAGTGGCCCGGTCTGCTGAGCGGGCGACTGGCGTCCCCGGTGCCCTCGCACGGGTACGCCGACCGATGGGAGGAAGCCAGTATGTCCGGAACCGGCCACAGTGGAGCCGACACCGGTGGCCTCGGCCCGGGCCGCGCCGCCGTTCCGGGTGCCGTTCCCGGTGCCGGTCCGGGTGCCGGCTCGAACCGTCCGGCGGCCGTTCCGGCCCGCTCGTCGGGCCGGTCCCCGGCGGCCGGAGCACGGCGGTTGGTCGGGCCGGTCGCGGTCGCGGCGGCGCTCGCCGTACTGGTGGCGGCGGTGCTGGTGGCGGTGCGGCTGACCGAACAGGCCGAACCATCCACTCCGGACGTCGCCACCGCCGACCTCGCCGGAGCACCTGTCGTCGCCACCACCGCCACCGTCACGCCCACGGTCACCGGGGGCACCCCGACGCCGCGCCGGGGCACGCCGACGCCGAAGCCGCGTACGTCGATCCGGCCGGCCGCACCGGCGGGTGGTCCGGCGCGCACTTCCGACAAGAAGGGCGTGGCGGTCTGGAACTTCCCCGGCGTCAGCCCGGCGCTGGCGAACTCGAAGGCGAGCTGGTACTACACCTGGGCCAGTCACCACCAGGGGGTCGAGACGCCCCGGGGCGCGGAGTTCGTACCGATGATCTGGGGTCGGGACAACGTCGACAGCGGCACCCTGGCCCAGGCGAAGGCGGCCGGGCCGTACCTGCTGGGGTTCAACGAGCCGGACATGGCCGGCCAGGCCGACATGAGCGTGGACGAGGCGCTGCGGCTCTGGCCCAGGTTGCAGGCGACCGGTGCCACCCTGGGCAGCCCGGCGGTCGCCTTCGGCGGGGCAACCCCCGGCGGCTGGCTCGACCGGTTCATCTCCGGCGCCAGGGCGCGCGGCTACCGGGTCGACTTCATCGCCCTGCACTGGTACGGGGGAGACTTCGTCACCGCGAACGCGGTGAACCAGCTCAGGCAGTATCTCCAGGCGGTGTACCAGCGTTACCGGTTGCCGATCTGGCTCACCGAGTTCGCCCTGATCGACTTCTCCAACGGCGGTACCCGGTTCCCCGGCGAGCAGCAGCAGGCCGCCTTCCTGACCGCCGCCACCAGGATGCTCGGCGGGCTCTCCTATCTGCACCGGTACGCCTGGTTCGGGCTGCCCGCCACCGACCGGGACCGCACCGGGCTGTTCCGCGGCGGCGACCAGCCGACGGCCGTGGGCCGGGCGTTCCAGGCCGCCGGCTGAACCCGGGCGCTGTTGCCGGACAACCTCGCCGGCAGGTCCGCATCGCCCGGGAAACCGCTCGACGGTACGGCCGGCGAGCAGCCGGCCCGCCTTTCAGCGCTGCTCCGAAACGCCTTGAGGGTTGTGGCCACCTCCGGGCTTATCCTGGGCGGATGCGCCTGACAACCCTCAACTCGGCGGTCCCGGCCCGGTGAGCCGGCCGGAACGGAGGCTCCGCCCCGTCGATCTCGCCCGGCTGGCCGGCATCTCCACCCAGCAGGTCCGCAACTATCTCGACGCCGGGGTGCTGCCCCCGGCACCCCGGAGCGCCTCGGGATACCGCCAGTTCGACGAGCGGCACCGCCGGGCGCTGCTGACCTACCGGGCGCTGGCCCGGGGGTACGGCTGGGACGTCGCCCGGTCGATCATGCACGCGGTGCACGCCGGGGACCTGCCGTCCGCGCTCGCCCTGGTCGACGCCAGTCATGCCGGGCTGCACGAGGAGCGCCGTGCGCTCGCCGAGGCCGCCACCGCGCTGGAGACGGTCGCCGGGCAGCAGACCGAGCCGGCGACGGTGTCCCGGCTGACGCTGCGGATCGGCGAGCTGGCGGCCCGACTGGGTGTGCGTACGTCGGCGCTGCGGGTCTGGGAGGCCGCCGGCCTGCTCGTACCGGAGCGGGAACCGGGTACCGGGTACCGCCGGTTCGGCCCGGCCGAGATCCGGGACGCCCAGATGATCAGCATGCTCCGGCGGAGCCGCTACCTGCTGCCGCAGATCCGGCCGATCCTCGACGGTCTGCGCCGCACCGGGAGTACGGCGGCGCTGCGGGCCGCGGTGCAGCGCCGCCGGCTGGAGCTGACCGAGCGGGCCACCGCGATGCTGGAGGGGTCGAGCCGGCTGCACGACTACCTGGGCATCGCACAGGGCGAGAGTGACGAGCCAGCCACCTGAGCAGCGTGCCCGGGTAAGAGGAGGCGAGCGGCGATCCGGCGGCCGGTACCGGAGGGTTAGGCTGCCGGACGTGGAATCCGTGCCGTTCCTCGTCGCCGGCCGGCCGACCCGGGGCGGCGATCCGCTCGTGGTCCGGCATCCCGACGGTCGCGAGGTCGGCCGGACCAGTCACGCCGACCCGGAGCAGGTCGAGGCGGCGGTGGCCGCCGCCGCCGAGGTGGCGGAGCGGGCAGCCGCCCTGCCGGCGCACGTCCGGGCCGACGCCCTGGCGCACGTGTCGCGCCGGCTCGCCGAGCGGGCCGAGGAGATCGCCCGGCTGATCACGGCCGAGAGCGGCAAGCCGGTCAGGTGGGCGCGGGTCGAGGTGGCCCGCGCGGTCGCCACCTTCCGGTGGGGCGCCGAGGAGGCCCGGCGCTGGTCCGGCGAGCTGCAGCGGTTGGACACCGAGCCGGCCGGGGAGGGGCGGGTCGCGCTTGTCCGCCGGCTGCCCCGGGGCCCGGTGCTCGGCATCACGCCGTTCAACTTTCCGCTGAACCTGGTCGCGCACAAGGTCGCCCCCGCGCTCGCGGTCGGGGCGCCGATCGTGGTCAAGCCGGCCCCGGCGACCCCGCTGACCGCGCTGCTCCTCGGCGAGCTGCTGGCCGAGGTGACCGAGCCGGACGGCCCGGGCAGCGGCCTGCCGGCCGGGATGTGCTCGGTGTTGCCGCTGCCGAACGACCGGGCCGGTGAACTGGTCCGGGATCCCCGGCTGCCGGTGGTGTCGTTCACCGGCTCCGGGCCGGTCGGTGCGGCGATCCGGCGGTCGGTGCCGGAGAAGCACGTCACGCTGGAGCTGGGCGGCAACGCCGCCGCGGTGGTCTGCGCGGACTGGGCCAGCACCGACGACCTCGACCACGCCGCGCGCCGGATCGCCACCTTCGGCAACTACCAGGCGGGGCAGAGCTGCATCGCGGTACAGCGGGTCTTCGTGCACGAGTGGCTGCTCGACGGCTTCCTGCCCCGGCTGGTCGCGGCGGTCGCCGCATTGCACACCGGGGATCCGGCCGACGAGGCGACCGAGGTCGGGCCGCTGATCGACGAGGCCGCGGCCCGGCGCGTCGAGAGCTGGGTGGACGAGGCGGTGGCGGCCGGTGCCACCGTCGAGCTGGGCGGCCGCCGGGACGGCCCGCACTACACGCCGACGGTGTTGACCGGGGTACGACCGGAGTGCCGGGTCAACACCGAGGAGGTCTTCGGGCCGGTCCTGGTGGTGGCGCCGGTGCCGGACGACGCGGCCGCGTTCGCCGCGGTCAACGACTCGGCGTACGGGTTGCAGGCCGGGGTCTTCACGCACGACCTGCGGACCGCGTTCGCGGCGTACCGGACGTTGCGGGTAGGTGGCGTGATCGTCGGCGACGTGCCGTCGTACCGGGCCGACCAGATGCCGTACGGCGGGGTGAAGGGCAGCGGCGTCGGCCGGGAGGGGGTACGCAGCGCGATGGAGGACTACACCGAGTCCCGGGTGATGGTGCTGGGCGGGATCGAGTGGTAGCGCGGCCGCCGGAGTTCTCCACCGTCTCCGCCGCGATCGAGATCCCGGGCACGGTCGCCGAGGCGGAGGCGGTGCAGGACCGGCTGCGCCCGCTGGTCGACCTGACCGGGCCGGGGCCGGCCGCACCCCGCACGGTGGCCGGGCTCGACGTGGCGTACGCCGAGGACGGCGACCGGCTCGCCGCCGCGGTGACCGTGCTGGACCCGGCCACCCTGGAGGTGCTGGACACGGCGGTGGCCACCGGCCGGGCCGCCTTCGACTACGTACCCGGGCTCTTCGCCTTTCGGGAGCTGCCCGCCCTGCTGACCGCGCTCGCCCGGCTGACCGTCGAGCCGGAGCTGCTGGTCTGCGACGGGCACGGGCTCGCCCACCCGCGCCGGTTCGGGCTCGCCTGTCACCTGGGCGTGCTCACCGACCGGCCGGCGATCGGCGTCGGCAAGACGCCGCTGGTCGGGACGTGGAGCGGGCCGGACCGGCGGCGCGGGTCCTGGGCGCCGCTGGTCGACGGTGCCGAGCAGGTCGGCCGGGTGTTGCGGACCCGGGACGACGTGCGGCCGGTCTTCGTCTCGGTGGGGCACCGGATGGACCTGGACAACGCCTGCGCCCAGGTGCTCCGGCTCACCCCGGCCTACCGGTTGCCGGAGACCACCCGGCAGGCGGACCGGCTCTGCCGGGCCGAACTGCGCAGGTTCGCCGGGGTGTGACGGCGGGAGCCGTCCGCCCGCTTCCTGTGCCGATGGGGTCGGCTCCGGCAGCCGGAGGATTCGGCGCGGCGCCGGCCGGGCATGAGAGAGGACGGTTGCCGCTGCACCGGTAGCCTGTGCCCGGATCTGCACTGCGACGAGCGAGGTGATCATGTCGGTACGGCGTGGCGCGACCTGGCTGGGAACCGTCGGTCTGCTGGTCGGTACGACGGTGTCACTCGCCGCCGCCCCGGCCGTGGCCGAGGGCGAATCGGTACGCGTCCGCGCGCCGAGTTCGATCAGCGCGGGCGGCTCGCCGGCCTCGGTGACGGTGAACGTCTCGATGCGCGGCGGCGGCTGTGTGAACGTCCGTACCGTGCTCGGGGTGCACCTGCCGGGGTTGACCGCCGACCGGGTCGAGGTGCGGGTCGCCGCCGACGGTGACTGGCGCCGGGTGCCGGTCTCGGAGGGCGCGAACGGGCTGGTCGTCGGGGAGCGCACCGCACCGGACAAGCCCGAACTCTGCGCCCGGAAGAGCGTCTCCAGCCGGTACCGGGTGAGCCTGGCCGAGGGCGCGCCCGCCGGCCGGGTGACCCTGCTCGCCGAGGCGTACGGGGCGGGTGGCCGGCTGCTCGGCCGGGACACCGACTCGGCCCGGCTGACCGGCCGGACCGGAGACGCCCCGGCGACGCAGCGTACTCCCGAGCTGGTGATCCCGTCGGCGACGCCGCAGGCCACCGAGGAGCCGGCCGCACCGGCCACCGAGGAGGTCGCGGCGGCCCTGCCGGCGCAGCCGGTCGCCGCCGAGGACGAGTCCGGCGGGTCGCTCGGGCTGGGCGGCATGGTGATGGTGGTCGGCATCGTGATGGTCGGGATCGGGATCGCCCTGATGGTGCTCCTGATCCGGCGGAGCCGGGCGGAGCGTGGCCGGGTGGCCGTGGCGTCCGGGGACGATGCGGAGAAGACCGCCCGGATCATCGTGCTCGGCGCGGAGCGGACCACCCGGATTCCCCCGGCGGACCCGACGGCCCGGAACGCGCCGGTGGGCCCGGTCTTCCGCAGTGCTGCCGGTGCCGGCCGTGCCCCGGGTGACGGTGCCGGTCCGGTCGGCGCCGCCGGACCCCTGCCCGGCACGCAGCCGGTCGGCGGGGTCGGGCCGGTCGGCGGGGTCGGGCCGGTCGACGGGGTCGGTGCGGCGCCGGGTGGCGTGTCGGCGGTCGGTGACCAGACCCTGATCCTGCCCGCCTCCGGCGCGGTTCTGCCGCGACCGGCCACCTCGACGCCGCCCCGGCAGCCGGGAACGCTCCCGGCCCAGGTGGTGCCGCCGGCCGGAACCGGTTCGGCGACCCCCGGCGAGGTGCCGGCCCGACCGGAGACTGCGCCGGCCCGACCGGAGACTGCGCCGGCCCGACCGGAGGGTGTGCCGCCCCGGCCGGACGGATCCGTACCGCCGGAGCAGCCCCCGGCCGGCGGACCCGACGCGACCCTGATCCTGCCGCCGTCCCGGCGTCCCCAGCGGTAGTCCGCCGATGCCGCTGCCAGCCGGGCGTGTCGGGGTCGGCCCGCCCTCGCCGAACAGGGCTGACAGCGGCTGTTCGCTTGCCGGTGGATCGCCTTGGGGCGGGGCGTGGCGTCCGGCTCCGATACGCTCAGGCCGTTGACCGAATGTCCGGCTGAGGGGCGAGATCTTGTCTGATTTGTCCGCTATCGTCAAGGCGTACGACGTCCGGGGCACCGTTCCCGAGCAGTGGGACGAGCGGGCCGCCGAGGCGTTGGGCGCGGCCTTCGCCCAGCTTCTCCGTACCTCCGGGGAGCCGGCCGGGACCGTAGCCGTCGCCCACGACATGCGGGAGTCGTCACCCGGCCTCGCCGCCGCCTTCACCGCCGGGGTCCGCTCCGAGGGGCTCGGCGTGCTCCACCTCGGCCTCGGCAGCACCGACCTGCTCTACTACGCCTCCGGCAGCCTCGACCTGCCCGGTGCGATGTTCACCGCCAGCCACAACCCGGCCGCCTACAACGGGATCAAGATGTGTCGCGGCGGGGCCCGGCCGATCGGCCAGGACACCGGGCTGACCGAGCTGCGTGACCGGGCGCAGGCGCTGCTGGACAAGGGCGAGACCCGGCCGCTGGACGAGCCGCTGCCGCCGCTGGAACACCGGGACCTGCTGCCCGCGTACGCGGCCCACCTGCGCACCCTGGTCGACCTGACCGGGATCCGCCCGCTCAAGGTGGTGATCGACGCGGGCAACGGCATGGGCGGGCACACCGTACCGGCCGTGCTCGGCGACGCCGCCCTGCCGGCGCTGCCGCTGGAGATCGTGCCGCTCTATTTCGAACTCGACGGCTCGTTCCCGAACCACGAGGCGAACCCGCTGGACCCGGCGAACCTGGTCGACCTCCAGGCGGCCGTACGCGAGCACCGGGCCGACCTCGGGCTCGCCTTCGACGGCGACGCCGACCGCTGCTTCGTGGTCGACGAGCGGGGCGAACCGGTCTCCCCGTCGGCGATCACCGCCCTGGTGGCCGTACGCGAGCTGGCCAAGCACCCCGGCGCGGCGATCATCCACAACCTGATCACGTCGAGCGCCGTGCCGGAGATCGTCCGTGAGCACGGCGGCGAGCCGGTGCGCAGCCGGGTCGGCCACTCCTTCATCAAGGCCGAGATGGCCCGCACCAACGCGGCCTTCGGCGGCGAGCACTCGGCGCACTACTACTTCCGGGACTTCTGGTTCGCCGACACCGGGATGCTCGCCGCGATGCACCTGCTGGCGGCGCTCGGCGAGCAGGACGGCCCGCTGTCGGAACTCGGCCGGGCGTACGAGCGGTACGCCTCCTCCGGCGAGATCAACTCGACCGTACCGGACCAGCGGGCCAAGCTCGCCGAGGTCCGGGCCGCCTACCCGGACGCCGAGACCGACGAGCTGGACGGGCTGACCCTGCGCTTCCCGGACGGCGCCTGGGTCAACCTGCGCCCGTCCAACACCGAGCCGCTGCTCCGGCTCAACGTCGAGGCGCCCACCCCGGAACGGATGGTGGCACTCCGCGACGAGGTGCTCGGACTGGTTCGCCGATAAGATCCATCGCGCTGGTCGGAGACCCGCCGTACCCGACCTACCGCACGAGGAGTGGAAGGAGCCGCACCGTGGCCCTCGACCCGCAGTTGCTGGAGATCCTGGCCTGCCCGGACACCCATCACGCACCGCTGGACTACGACCCGGCGGCGCAGACCCTGACCTGCACCGAGTGCGCGCGGATCTTCGAGGTGCGCGACGACGTACCGGTCCTGCTGCTGGACGAGGCGCGCGGCGGCCCGGCGGCCGGTCCGGGTGCGACCCCCGGCGGCAGCGCGGACCAGCGATGATGGACGGTACGGCCGGTCTGCGCGGCCGCCCGGTCCCCGACGAGGGGATGCTCGACGACGTCGCCGCGATGAACGAGAACGATCCGGGCGGGATGCTCCGGCACACCGCCGCGGCCGGTGCGCAGGTCCGGGAGACGGCCGCGCTGGCCGCCGAGGCCAACCTCGGGGTGCTGGCCGACGAGGGCCGCCCCCGGGCGGTCGTGATCGCCGGCATCGGCACCGCCGCGCGTACCGGTGAGGTGCTGGCCACCGTCGCCGGCCCGCGCTGCCCCGTACCCGTGATCCAGCACCGCAGCGCCGGGGTGCCCGGCTGGGTGGGCGCGGCGGACGTGGTCATCGCGGTCAGCGCCTCCGGGCGCAGCCCCGAGGCGCTCGGCGCGGCCGAGGCCGCCGCCCGGCGCGGCGCCCGGCTGGTCGCGGTCGGTGCGCCGGACTCGCAGCTCCAGTCGGTGGCCGAGGGGGTCCGGGCGCCGTTCGTCCCGGTGCCCCGCCGGGCGCCGGCCCGGGCCAGCCTCTGGGCGCTCACCGTGCCGGTGCTGCTCGCCGCCCGCGCGCTCGGCCTGGTCAAGGTGAACGAGGCGGACCTGGCCGAGACGGCGGCCCGGCTGGACGCGGAGGCCGACCGGTGCCGCCCGTCCGCCGAGTCCTTCGTCAACCCGGCCAAGTCGCTGGCGCTGGGCCTGGCCGGCTCGGTGCCGATCGTCTGGGGCTCGTCGCCGCTGGCCACCGTGGCGGCCCGGCGGTTCGGCGACACCCTCTCGGCGAACGCCCGCTACCCGGTGGTGGCCGGTGCCCTCGGCGAGGCGGGGCGGGGCCGGGTCGGCCTGCTCGACGGCGTCTTCGGCGGCCTCGGCGAGTCGAGCCGGGACATCTTCGCCGACCCCGAGGACGAGGCGACCGGTACCCGGCTGCGGCTGGTGCTGCTCCGGGACGGCGGCCTGAACGCCGAGGACGACACCGACGAGCCGCTGGTGGTGGAGGAGCGCCGGGCCGACGCCGTGCAGACCCTCGCCGAGCGGCGCGGGGTGCGCTGCGACGTGGTGACCGCCGAGGGCGGATCGGCGCTGGAACGGCTCGCCTCGCTGACCGCGGTGCCCGACTTCGCCTCGATCTACCTGGCGCTGGCGCACGGACTCGACCCGATGGCCGTACCGGCGATCACCGAGATGAAGGAGCTGTCCAACCAGTGACCGAGCAGATCACCCGGGGCGGCTCCGCCGTGGCCCGGACCCCGGCCGACGCGGCGGAGGGCCGGTCGTGAGCGCGGGTGGCGGTACCAGGGCGATCGTCGCGGCCCTGCTGGCCAACCTGGGCATCGCGGTCACCAAGTTCGTCGCGTTCGCGCTGAGCGGGTCGTCGTCGATGCTCGCCGAGTCGATCCACTCGGTGGCCGACTCCGGCAACCAGGCGCTGCTGCTGCTCGGCGGGCGTCGGGCGCGGCGCCGGGCGACCCCGCAACACCCCTTCGGGTACGGCCGCGAGCGCTACATCTTCGCGTTCATCGTCTCCATCGTGCTGTTCAGCCTCGGTGGCCTCTTCGCGCTCTACGAGGCGTACCACAAGTGGCACGAGCAGCAGGTGCACCCGGGCGGGATCGAGAGCTGGCAGTGGCTGCCGATCGTCGTGCTGGTGGTCGCGATCATCCTGGAGTCGTTCTCCTTCCGGACCGCGATCGTCGAGTCGAACGCGATCCGGGGCAAGGCCTCCTGGAAGGAGTTCGTCCGCCGGGCCAAGGCGCCGGAGCTGCCGGTGGTGCTGCTGGAGGACCTGGGCGCGCTGCTCGGTCTGGTCTTCGCCCTGATCGGCGTCTCGATGACCCTGATCACCGACAACGGCTACTGGGACGCGGCCGGCACCGCGGCGATCGGCATCCTGCTGGTGGCCATCGCGGTGATCCTGGCGCTGGAGACCAAGAGCCTGCTGCTCGGCGAGTCGGCCACTCCGGAGGACGTCCGGCAGATCGAGGAGGCGATCACCTCGGGTTCCGAGGTCGAGCGGATCATCCACATGAAGACCCTGCACCTGGGGCCGGAGGAGCTGCTGGTCGCGGCGAAGGTCGCGGTGCGGCCGTACGAGACGGCGGCCGAGCTGGCCGAGGGGATCAACTCGGTAGAAGCGCGGATCCGCAACTCCGTACCGATCGCCCGGGTGATCTATCTGGAGCCGGACATCTACCGCCAGGTGGAGCAGCCCGCGGACGGGGTACCGGAACTGAAGGGGGCCTGAGCGGTGGAACCGCTGCACGGCCGGATCCGCGACTACGCATGGGGGTCGCGGACCGTCCTCGCGCAGTTGCAGGGCCGTCCCGTGCCGAGCGACGGACCGGAGGCGGAGCTGTGGCTGGGCGCCCATCCCGGTGACCCGAGCATGCTGCACCGGGGTGGGGCGCCGCTGAGCCTGGTCGACGCCTTCGCCGAGGATCCGGGGCGCTGGCTCGGCGCCGACGTGATCGACCGGTTCGGCCAGCGGCTGCCGTTCCTGCTCAAGGTGCTCGCCCCGGAGGCGCCGCTGTCGTTGCAGGCGCATCCGGACGCCGAGCAGGCCCGGGCCGGGTACGCGGCGGAGACGACCGACCCGGAGCTGACCCACCGCAACTACGTCGACCCGTACCACAAGCCGGAGATGCTGGTCGCGGTCTCGCCGTTCCGGGCGCTCTGCGGGTTCCGCGATCCGAAGCACTCGGCGGACCTGCTCGACGCGTTCGGGCTGGCCGTGCTCGATCCGGTGGTCGCCGCGCTGCGGGCCGGCACCGACGGGCTGCCGGACGCGGTGCGTACCCTGCTCACCTGGCCGTCGGCGGAGCGTGCCGAGCTGGTCGCGGCGGTGGTGGCGGCGGAGGTCGGCGAGCAGTTCGCCGCCTCGGCCGCGCTGGCCCGCGAGCTGGCCGGACGCTATCCGGCGGATCCGGGCGTACTGGTGGCGCTGCTGCTCAACCACGTCAACCTGGCCCCCGGCGAGGCGATCTGGATGCCGGCCGGCAACCTGCACGCCTATCTCTACGGCGCCGGGGTGGAGATCCTGGCGGCCAGCGACAACGTGCTGCGGGGCGGGTTGACCCCGAAGCACGTGGACGTGCGCGAGCTGCTCCGGGTGCTCCGCTTCGAGGTACTGGCCGATCCGGTGGTCAACCCGGTGCCGGTGAGTCCCGGGGTGGTCACCTGGCCGGTGCCGGTGGACGACTTCGCCCTGCACGGCGTACGCCTCGACGGGCGGGTCGGATCGGCCCGGCTGGAGCTGCGGGGGCCCCGGATCGCGCTCTGCCTGGCCGGGGAGGTCACCGTGGCGGACGGCGCCGGGTCGGCGCTGCTCGGCCCCGGTGCGGCGGCGATCGGCCGGGCCGACGGCGGGCCGCTGACGGTCAGCGGCGACGGCGAACTCTACGTCGCCTCGGTCGGACTCTCCTGAGCCGTCCGTCCCCGCGTTCCGGCACGGTTCGCCCCGCGTTCCGGCACGCTTCACCCCGCGTTCCGGCACGGTGCACCGCCAAACGCGAGTCGGCACGAAACGGAAATTTGCGGATCGGCTTGACACCTCCTTTGCTCAGTGTGACGCTATGGGTACGCAGCGTTATCGCGACGCAGGTCCGAGACACGCGCGGGGAACCAAACCGGGGGGATGCGCGGGGCGGCCGGAGACTGGGCGGGAAACCGTTCGGGACCGACCGCCCCGCGCGCTGTCCGGCCGTCGGTCCGGCGACGTCCCGCCCGGTTCGGGCAGCCCCCGACCCGACCCGTACTGTCCGGATTGCGACCCGGCCGGAATCCGTCGCGGTAGGCCCGGGGCGTAACGTGGAGGGTCGCGCCGCAGACCCGTACGACAGGAGCCTTCATGACCAGCACTCTCCCGGCACCCACGGGTGGTTCGTCCGCCGCGCCCCGGCCCGGCACCGTCGCCGAGGGCGACTACAAGGTGGCGGACCTATCCCTCGCCGAGTTCGGGCGCAAGGAGATCCGACTCGCCGAGCACGAGATGCCCGGCCTGATGTCGATCCGTCGCGAATACGCCGCCGAGCAGCCGCTGCGCGGTGCCCGGATCACCGGCTCGCTGCACATGACGATCCAGACCGCGGTGCTCATCGAGACCCTCGTGGCGCTCGGCGCCCAGGTCCGCTGGGCCTCGTGCAACATTTTCTCCACCCAGGACCACGCCGCTGCCGCCATCGTGGTCGGGCCGGACGGCACCCCCGACGCCCCGTCCGGGGTCCCGGTCTACGCCTGGAAGGGCGAGACGCTCGAAGAGTACTGGTGGTGCACCGAGCAGGTGCTGCTCTGGCCGGACGGCCAGGGGCCGAACATGATCCTCGACGACGGTGGCGACGCCACCCTGCTGGTGCACCGGGGTGCCCAGTTCGAGAAGGCCGGCGCGGTACCGCCGGTGGAGAGCGCCGACTCCGAGGAGTACGCGGTCATCCTCGGCCTGCTGCACCGCTCGCTCGCCGTGGACGGCCAGCGCTGGACCCGGGTCGCCGCCGGCATCAAGGGCGTGACCGAGGAGACCACCACCGGTGTGCACCGGCTCTACGAGATGCAGCAGAACGGCACGCTGCTCTTCCCGGCGATCAACGTCAACGACTCGGTGACGAAGAGCAAGTTCGACAACAAGTACGGCTGCCGCCACTCGCTGATCGACGGCATCAACCGGGCCACCGACGTGCTGATCGGCGGCAAGACCGCTGTCGTGCTCGGTTACGGCGACGTCGGCAAGGGCTGCGCCGAGTCGCTGCGCGGCCAGGGCGCCCGGGTCATCGTCACCGAGGTCGACCCGATCTGCGCTCTCCAGGCGGCGATGGACGGCTACCAGGTCGCCACCCTGGACGACGTGGTGGAGACCGCCGACATCTTCATCACCGCGACCGGCTGCTTCGACGTCATCCGCAACGAGCACATGGCCCGGATGAAGCACCAGGCGATCGTCGGCAACATCGGCCACTTCGACAACGAGATCGACATGGCCGGGCTGGCGAAGCGCTCCGACGTGCAGCGGATCAACATCAAGCCGCAGGTGGACGTCTGGCAGTTCGACGACGGCCACTCGATCATCGTGCTCTCCGAGGGGCGGCTGCTCAACCTGGGCAACGCCACCGGTCACCCGAGCTTCGTGATGTCGAACTCCTTCGCCAACCAGACGATCGCGCAGATCGAACTCTTCACCAAGCGTGAGGAGTACCCGGTCGGCGTCTACACCCTGCCGAAGCACCTGGACGAGAAGGTCGCCCGGCTGCACCTGGACGCGCTCGGCGCCAAGCTGACCGAGCTGACCAAGGAGCAGGCCAGCTACCTCGGCATCCCGGTCGAGGGGCCGTACAAGCCCGAGCACTACCGCTACTGAGCATCGACCGACGAGCTGAGCCCTCGACCGACGAGCTGAGCATCGACCGACGAGCCCGGGACGGCAGCCCTGCCGTTCCGGGCTCGCCCGTCTGGTGCCGGTCAAGTCATCGGGGTCGGGGCCGGAACCAGGTCCAGAGGCAGTAGCCGAGCCAGGCGACCGCGACCGCGGTGGCGAGCGGCCGCAGCCGCAGCGCGTTCAGGGCGATCACCACCGCCAGGACCAGCAGCCAGGGCAGGAACGCCTTCACCGGGCCGACCCGTTCGGCGTGCCGGAGCCGGCCACCACGGGGCGGACCATCCCGGGCTGCGGCACCGCCGGCTGTGCGGGCGCCGGCACCGCCGGCCGGAGCGGTGCCGCCCCGGCGGGCTCGGCGGCCGGCGGGGCGAGTTCCGGCCAGAGGGTCGAGGTCACCGACCGGGTGGCCGCGAGCCGCTGCCGGGCCCGCATGTGCCGCTCGGCCAGTACGGCGGCCAGGTACGCCCACTCGGGCAGGCCCGGCGGGGGCGGTGGCGAGGTCACCGCCGCCACCTCCGCCCAGAGTGACCGGGTCAGCCCGCGCCGCGCCTCCCGGGTCAACGTCGAGGTCCGGCTCAGCAGTTGGCGTACGGCCAGCGCCAGGCCGTCGTCCAGCCGGGTCAGGTCCAGGGTGGCCGCCCAGCCGGCCAGCGGCGGAACCATGGTCGGGACGTACCCGGTGCCGGCTGGACTCCGGTCGTGGATCACCAGCGTGCCGGCGGCCAGGTCACCGAGTCGCCGCCCCCGGGGATCGGTGAGCATCACGGTCACCCCCACCGCCCAGGTCAGCAGCGGCAGCACCAGACCCGGCCACTCCACCGCGACGCCGACCAGGCTGCGGGTCAGCGCCTGCCGGAAGCCGACCCGGCCACCGTCGGCGCGTACCACCCGCAGCCCGACGGCGAGCTTGCCGACCGTACGGCCGGAGTTGAGGGTCTCGCAGGCCACCGGGTAGCCGACCAGGACCAGCACCACGCCGACGGTCTGTAGGCCGCGCAGGGTCGCCCCGTCGAAGGCGCCGGGGCCGACCAGCGAGGTGAGCAGGATCCCCGCGCACATCAGCAGCACCACCGCCAGGGTGAGCTGCGTCAGGATGTCGATCAGCAGCGCCAGCACCCGGGAGCCGAGCCGGGCGGCCCGGACGTCCAACTCGACCGCCTCGCCGCTGACCAGTCCGGCGTCCGCACCGTACCCGACGGAGGGCGCCGGCCGGGCCGGAGCGGACCTCGGTGGTTGCGCTGTCACCAGCACAGTGAACACTATGGTCGCGAACCCTGGGGAGCTGAGTTGGATCTCGACGCGTACACGGCCGAGCACGACCGGGAATGGCGACGGCTGGCCGAGCTGACCGGGCGGCGACGGCTCGGCGCGGACGAGGCCGACGAGCTGGTCGCGCTCTACCAGCGGGTGGCCACGCACCTGTCGGTGGTACGCAGCCGGTCGCCCGATCCGGTACTCGTCGCCCAGCTCTCCCAGCTGGTGCTGGCCGCCCGGGGCCGGCTCGCCGGCCGGTCCGGTTTCTCCTGGGCGACCGTCCGCCGGTTCTTCTCCGTCGGCTTCCCGCTGGCCGTCTACCGGGCCTGGCCGTGGTGGACCGCCGTCGGCGTCGGGTTCGTCCTGGTCGCGGGCTTCCTGATGTACTGGATCGCCGAGCATCCGGAGAACGCCGTGGCACTGATCGGCGAGGAGGCGGCGGCCGAGGCGTTCGAGGCCCGGTTCGTCGGCTACTACAGCGAATACTCGGCACCGAGCTTCGCGTTCCAGCTGTGGACCCACAACGCCTGGGTCGCCGCCCGCTGCCTCGCCTCCGGCATCCTGATCCTGCCGGTCTTCTACCTGCTCTGGCACAACGCCCTCAACATCGGCGTGACCGGCGGGGTACTCGCCGCCTACGACCGTACCGACGTCTTCTTCAGCATGATCACGCCGCACGGCCTGCTGGAGCTGACCGGGATCTTCGTGGCGGCCGGTGTCGGCCTGCGGATCGGCTGGGCCTGGATCGCGCCGCCGCGCGACCTGACCCGGGGCCAGGCGGTGGCCCGGGCCGGCCGCTCCGGCGTCCTGGTCGCGGTCGGCCTGGTGGGGCTCTTCGCGGTCGCCGGGCTCATCGAGGCCTTCGTCACCCCGGCGGCGGTACCCACCGGGATCCGGGTCGGGATCGGCGTACTCGGCTGGCTCGGCTTCCTCGGCTACGTCTGCTGGTTCGGCCACCGCGCGGCCGTAGCCGAGGAATCCGCCACCGAATCGAGTGCCTGATCGTGAACTGCGGTGGCTACTCGGTGGGCGTGCGGGTGTAGGTGAGGTAGGCCGCTCCGCTGCCCAGCACGACGTGGTCGGTGAGTTGCCAGTTGCGCGGGTCGAACTCGGCCCGGCGACCGAACAGCGGAATTCCGGTACCGATCGTCAACGGGGCCAGCTTGACGATCAGTTGGTCGATCTCCGGGTAGAGCGCACCGGCCAGCTCACCGCCGCCGATGAGCCAGATGTCCTTACCCGCCTCGCGCTTCAGCTCCCGCACCTTCGCGACCGGGTCACCGCTCACCACCTCGACGGCCGGGTCCGGGCTCTCGGACAGCGTCCGGGAGAACACCAGGTGGCGCAGGTGCGGAAAGGCGTCGGTGACGCCGACCCGCAGGCCGATCTCGTAGCTGAGCCGTCCCTCAAGGACGGTGTCGAAATGCGTGCCCTCGGCGGTGACGGACAGCGCGGTACGGGCCGCCTGCGGCAGCGTCTCCGGGTACTCGGAGACGAGATGGCGGAGGTAGTCCTCCGGGATCTGCCAGAAGCCACCCGGGCCGGTCGGATCGGCACCGTCCGGGCCGGCGATGAAACCGTCGATGGTGGCGGCGACGTAGTACACGAGCTTGCGCACGATGATTCCCAGGTCCCTCGGTCGGACGCGCCGTACCGCCCGGCGGCGACGACGGCGCGCGTGATCAGCAAGTATCCGACATCGAGATCGTTCGCGGCCGGCCAGGTCCTCGGTTAGCCGCTCGCCGGTCCGGGTCCGGGTCCGGGCCGGCCCGGGGTGCTCCGGTCGGATCAGAGCTGACCGAGGGCCTTGAGCCGCAGGTAGGTGTCGGTGACCATCGGCGCCAGCCGGTCGGCCGGGGCGTCCACCACCGTCACCCCGTGCCGGGCCAGCGCCGCGCGTACCCGGTCCCGGTCGCCGAGCGCCCGCCAGGCCGCGGCCGACGCGTACGCGTCCTGCACCGTCTCCGGCGGGCGGGTGGTCAGGTCGGTCAGCACCGGATCGTGCACCGACGCCACGATCACCCGGTGCCGGGTCGCCAGCCGGGGCAGTACCGGCAGCAGCCCCTCGCCGAGCGCACCCGGTTCCAGGGCGGTGAAGAGCACCACCAGGGAGCGTCGGCGCTGCCGCCGGAGGATCTCCCCGGCGACCAGTTCGAAATCGGTCTCCACCAGCGCCGGCTGGAGTGGGGCGAGCGCGTCGACCATCCGGGCCAGCAGCGTCGACTGGGCGCCCCCGGTCAGCGCCAGCCGGACGGCCGCGTCCACGGCCAGCAGGTCGACCCGGTCACCGGCCCGGCCGGCGAGCGCCGCCAGCAGCAGGGTGGCGTCCATGGCGGCGTCGAGCCGGGGCTCGTCGCCGACCCGCACCGCCGAGGTACGCCCGGTGTCGAGTACGCAGACCACCCGCCGGTCACGCTCCGGCCGCCAGGTCCGGACCAGTACGTCGGCCCGGCGGGCGCTGGCCCGCCAGTCGACCGAGCGCACGTCGTCGCCGACCACGTACTCGCGCAGGGTGTCGAACTCGGTGCCCTGGCCCCGGCCCCGGGCCACCTCGGTGCCGTCGATGATCCGCAGCCGGGCCAGCTTCTCCGGCAGGTGCCGGCGGGACTCGAACCGGGGCAGCACCCGCAGGGTCCACGGCGGTGTCGCCGGCCGCTCCGTCCGCTGCCGGAACGCCAACCCCAGCGGCCCGTACGAGCGCAGTGTCAGCCGCAGCGCCGGCCGGTCCCCGCGCCGGGTCGGGGTCAGCCGGCTGGGCAGCTCCGCCCGGGCACCGGGCTCGACGCGTACCGTCGGGGCGCCGGGGAAGTCGAACCGTGCCCCGGCGGACGGCACCCAGGCGTCCCGGACCAGTCCGCGCAGCGGCCGGTCGGAGGTGTTGTGCAGCCGCACCGAGACCGTGGCGGTGTCGCCGAGCCGGACCGCCCGGTCGCCGTCCCGGCTCGCCTCGATCGCGCCCAGCGGGGCGGCCAGCCGCCAGTCCAACACGGTCAGCGCCAGCACCAGCCCGGTCATCACCAGCACGCCGAGCCACGGGGCCGGCCAGAGCGGCAGGGTCAGCGCGCCCGCGCCGAGCAGGACCGCCGCCCGTCCCGTCATCGTGGCGTCGGCACGGTGCCGAGCACCGCGTCCAGCACCGACCGGGTGGTGACGCCCTCCAGCTCGGCCTCCGGCCGCAGCCGCAGCCGGTGCCGCAGCGTCGGCCGGGCGATCGCCTTGACGTCGTCCGGAGTGACGTGGTCGCGCCCGGCCAGCCAGGCCCACGCCTTCGCGGTGACCAGCAGCGCGATCGCGCCCCGGGGCGAGGCGCCGAGTTCCAGCGCGGGCGCGGCCCGGGTGGCCCGGCAGAGGTCCACGATGTAGCCGAGCACGCTCTCCACCACGGCGACCCGGCTCACCGCGGCCCGGGCCAGCGCCAGGTCGGCGGGGGTGGCCACCGGGCGTACCCCGGCGGCGGTCAGCTCGCGCGGGTCGAAGCCGGCGTGGTGCGCCCGGAGTACGCCCAGCTCCTCGTCCCGGTTCGGCAGCGGCATCGTCAGGTGCAGCAGGAACCGGTCGAGCTGGGCCTCGGGCAGCGGGTAGGTGCCCTCGTACTCCACCGGGTTCTGGGTGGCGGCCACGATGAACGGGTCCGGCAGCGGCCGGCGGTTCCCCTCCACCGAGACCTGCCGCTCCTCCATCACCTCCAGCAGCGCCGCCTGGGTCTTCGGCGGCGTCCGGTTGATCTCGTCGGTGAGCAGCAGGTTGGTGAAGACCGGCCCCTCCCGGAAGGTGAAGGCGGCGGTGCGCGGGTCGAAGATGAGCGACCCGGTGACGTCACCGGGCATCAGGTCCGGGGTGAACTGGAGCCGCTTCGACTCAAGGTCCAGGGCGGCGGCGACGGTGCGCACCAGCAGCGTCTTGGCCACCCCCGGTACGCCCTCCAGCAGCACGTGCCCCCGGCAGAGCAGCGCGATCACCATCCCGGTGACGACGGCGTCCTGCCCGACGACCGCCTTGGCGACCTCGGCCCGCAGCCGGTGCAGGGCGGCGCGGGCCTCGTCGGCCTCCGCCGGGGCGCCGGCCTGGGCCGGAACCGGGTACGGCGCGGCGGCGTAGCGCGGGTCGGTCGTTCCGGCGGGTCGGGTCACCGGGCTTCTCCTTCGATGGGGCGGTCGTGCCGGGGCTGGTCGGACGGGGCGGTGCCGGGGGAGGCGGCCAGGTCGTCGAGCGCCCGGGCCAGCTCCAGCAGTTCCTGGTCGGTCTCCGGGGCCGGACCGTGCAGCAGGTCGTGCACCTCGCCGGCGCTCCGGCCGGTACGCGCCGCGACGGCGGCGGCCAACTCGTCCGGGCCGGCGTCGGGCGGTACGGCCCGGGACTGCGTCAGCCGGTGCAGGGCGGCCGCCCGCAGCGTCTCCGCCGCCGGCCCGTACGCCCGGGCCCGCTGGTAGAGCCGGCCGCGACCGAGCACCGTCTCGGCGGACGGGACGGTCACCGGCAGCGGCTCGGCGACCGGTGGCCCGAGCCGGCGGGCCCGCCAGAGCACCACCAGGAGCAGGGCCAGGGCGAGCTGCGCCAGCAGGGCCCAGAACCAGGGCGGGAAGGCGTCCCAGAGCGGATTGCGCCGCTCCGGCGGGGCGCCCTGGTCGTCCTGCCCGGGTTGCGGCTGGGGCCGGCCCTCGTACTCCCCGTTGCCGTCGCCCTCCTCGGATTCGCCGTCGGATTCGCCGTCGGAGCCGTCCGGCATCGACGTCCACGGCTCCAGTTCGCCGTCGCGGTGGTACGGCGGCGGTGGCTCCGGTCCGGCGAGGTCGAGCCAGACGACCCGGTCGCGGGTACCGAGCAGCCCGGTGGCGAGTACGGCGTTTCCCTGCTCGGCTATCCGGTCGTTCCGGAACGGGTCGCTGGCGCCGATCACGACGACCTCGCTGCCCCGCCGCTCCGTCCGGGCCAGCCCGCCCGCGTAGCAGTGGTCGGTACCGTCGCCCAGGCCGGGCGGGCTGGCGTACCGCTGTAGCAGTGCGGCGGCCCGGCCGGCCCTCGTCGCCTCGGGCAGCGGGCAGGGGCGGCCGTCGGCGTCGGCCTCGACCGCACCGGCGGCCCAGCGCCGGCCGGCGACGGCCAGCGGCAGTTCGGTGCCGTCCAGTACCCGCTGCGGCGGGTCGACCAGCACCACCCGGGCGCGGACGGCCGGCTCGGCGAGGTACGGCAGATAGAGCGGGTGGACCAGCCCCGGCGAGGGGACGAAGAGGGTGAATCCCCGGCTGGTCGCCTCGATCAGCGCCCGGCGGGTACTGGTGAACCGTTCGACGGTGACACCCTCGGCGCGCAGCCGGTCGGCGAGCCGGCTGCCGCCCTCGTCGCCGGTGTTGACCGGGGAGAGGAAGCCGGCGGAGCCGGGATCGGGCTGGTCGATCGCCCGGGTGATCCCGGTGACCGCCAGCAGTACGGCGACCGCGCCGAGCGGGATCGCGATCCGGTGCCAGCGGCGCCGTCGGCGTCCCGCCGCTGCCGGCGCCGCCGACCGGTCCGGCCCGGGACGCTCGGCACCGCCGGGCCGCTCGCCGGCCGAAGTGTGCGCGTCCGAAGTGTGCGCGTCCGGGGCGTGCGCGTCCCGGCCGCCGTGGTCGTCCGGAGCGGGTGTTTCCGGGGCAGGGGTCATCTCCGGACCATCCCGTCCTGGGTCGTCTCCGGGGCCGCCCGCTCCTGGGTCGTCTGCCGAACCGTCCCGTGCTGGGCGATCCCCTCGCGCGGCTCCCGGGCCATCCCCTCGGCGGTCCCGGGCGGGGCGTCGCCGGTACCGGACGGTCGTGCGGCGGTGCCGGGCGGGCCGTCGAGGATCCGGTCCAGGTCGGTGGCGAGGATGCGCATCCGGTCGTCGTGCTCGCGACGGGCCGGACGCTGGGCGTACCAGAGGTCGGAGAAGAGCCGACCGGCCTCGGAGAGCGCGGGCTCCACCTCGGGCCGGTTCCGGGCGGCCGCCGCAGCGAGTTCGGTGACGGTGAGCCCGGGCCGGTGCTCGAACACTCCACGGTCGACCAGCTCCCGGACCATTCCCCGGAACCGCTCGCGGACCGCCTCGGCGTACCGGCCCTCGGCGGCCAACCGGTCGGCGAGGGCGACCAGCCGCTCCGCCGGTACGTCCGGCAGCTCCGGATCCTCCTCCGCCGCCGCCTCGGGCTCGGGGGCCGGTGTCGGGCGGGGCTTGCGCCGTCGCCGCCACCGGGACAGTCGCCAGCGCGGCAGCCGGCGGGGCACCCAGGCGGGGTAGTGGAACCAGCCGAGCGCGACCAGCACGGCGGCGAGCACCAGCAGCAGGGCGACGAGGGAGAGCGGAATCCGGTCGCCGAGCGCGGCCGTCGTCTCCGTCCACCAGCGGCTGAAGCTCACCGTCGGCCCGCCAGCGGGGTGAGGATCGGCGATCCGGTGCGCCGGGCCCGGTCGATGACGATGTCCAGCCCCTCGGTGCGGATCCGCCCCTCCAGGTAGACCACCGCGTCGAGGCAGGCGAGCGCCGGATAGGCGACGCTGTTGACCAGGGCCCAGACCGCCAGCCCGACCGGCAGTTGCCACTCCTCCGCGAGCAGTCCGAGCGAGTTCAGGCCGGTGACGGCACCGACGGCGAGGCCGATCCGCAACAGCCACCAGACGAGGTAGCCGAGCACCCGTACCGCCGCCGCCCGGCCGCCGGTGCGCAGGGCGAGGGTGGCGGAGCGCCACAGCGCCCGGAACGGTCCCAGCCGGTCCAGCACGATCGCCGGCGCCACCGAGCCGAGCAGCGCGAACCCGACCACCCAGAGCGGCATGACCAGGGACGCCACGAACATCACGGCACCGGCCAGCAGGGCGACCAGGAGCGTCGCCGGCAGCCGGGCGCCGCGCGGGTGGAGCAGCCGGCGGACCCGGGTACCGGGATCGAGCAGGACCGTACCGGCCGCCCGGCCGGTCAGGTTGCCGAGCAGCGCGACGATCACCGCCTCGCAGGCGGCGCCGACGGCCAGCAGGAACCAGTACGCCGGCAGCTCGTCGATCCTCGGCAGGTAGGCCGGCGGGGTGACCTCGGCGACCAGCCGCAGCGGATGCAGCAGGAGTTGCTCCAGCGCGGCCAGCACCAGTGCGACCGGTACCAGCACCCGGGCGTGGTCGCGGAGCAGCAGCACCGCCGAGTCGATCAGCTCACCGACGATGAGCGGACGCAGCGGCAGTACGGCGGTCGGGCCGGCGTCGGGCAAACGAACTCCTGGCGGGCATCGGGGGTGGCGGGGGTACGCGCCGCAGCAGTCATGGTGTCACGCCGGCTCATCCCGGCCGGAGCCGCTCGACCGGTTCCCGAGTCACGGTTCGGTGTGCGTCGCGCGGCGGCTGATCGGTGGTGATCATCCCTGGTGCGGGGTGGTTGACCAGGGTAAGCTACTGCGCCTCGCGCCCAGGGATGGCCAGGCGGTGCGCCGCGCCGGGAGGTGCCGGGACCACGCCGTGGAAAAGAGGGTGGAATATTAGTGTCATGAGAGCCCGGGTACTGGTCGTCGACGATGACCCCGCGCTGGCCGAAATGCTCGGCATCGTGCTGCGCAGCGAGGGTTTCCTGCCCTCGTTCGTCGCCGACGGGGAGCGGGCGCTGGCCGCGTTCCGGGAGAACCGGCCCGACATCGTCCTGCTCGACCTGATGCTGCCGGGGATGAGCGGCATCGACGTGGCTCGGGCGATCCGGTCCGAGTCGGGCATTCCGATCGTGATGTTGACGGCCAAGAGCGACACCGTGGACGTGGTGCTCGGGCTGGAGTCGGGCGCGGACGACTACGTGGTCAAGCCGTTCAAGCCCAAGGAGCTGGTCGCGCGCATGCGGGCCCGGCTGCGCCGGGGCGAGGACGCCGCGCCGGAGCTGCTGACCATCGGTCCGCCCGGCAACCAGATCAACATCGACGTGCCGGCGCACACGGTCAGCCGGGACGGCGAGGAGGTCAAGCTGACCCCGCTGGAGTTCGACCTGCTGGTGGCGCTGGCCCGCAAGCCGCGTCAGGTCTTCACCCGGGAGGTCCTGCTGGAGCAGGTCTGGGGCTATCGGCACGCCGCCGACACCCGCCTGGTCAACGTGCACGTCCAGCGGCTCCGCGCCAAGATCGAGCCGGATCCGGAGCGACCCGAGGTGATCCTGACGGTGCGGGGAGTCGGCTACAAGGCGGGCACCGGATAGCCTGGGGCGCACTGTGGCCCGTACTTTGACCTCGTCGTCCGCCCTGCTCGGCCGCGCCGCCGCGACCGGGCGGCGGTTGCGGCGCGTCAGTTCGGTCCGGCTGGCGAGGGCGGCCACCGGCCTGCACCGCACCTGGCGGCGCTCGCTCCAGGTGCGGGTCGTCACTATCACCCTGGTGGCGTCGAGCCTGCTGGTCGGCGGGTTCGCCTATCTGGTCGCCGACAACATCACCGAGATCGTCCTGGACAACGCGACCAGCGACGTCAAGAGCCGGCTCCAGGACGGTCAGGAGTACGCCTCCGAGCAGCTCAGCAACCACACGACGGTCGCGGAGCAGCGGCTGCGTACCACCCTGGAGAACACCGTCAACTACCTGGCCGGCGGAGACCCGGCCCAGCTCGGCGGTGTGGTGGTGACGTTGCGGGTCACCGGCGTCGCGCCGGCCACCTCCCCCCAGGTGGACGTCAGCGGCATCCTGACCCCGGGGCTGGAGAACGCGGTCAAGGGCGGCGACATCGCGCACCAGTTCCGCACCGGCGACCTCTTCGACAAGGGGCCGACGAAATACCTGGTCTACGGCTCGCCGGTGCCGACCCGGCTCGGTCAGGTCGAGCTGTACTACTTCGTCCCGCTGACCCGGTGGGACCAGATCGCCGACGGCTCCCGGGCCACCGTACTGGCCACCGGGTTCGCCCTGGTCGTCCTGCTCGGGCTGCTCTCCGGGCTGGTGACCCGGCTGGTGGTCAATCCGGTACGGGTCGCCGCCCGTACCGCCCAGCGGCTCTCGGCGGGGCTGCTCGACCAGCGGATGGTGGTCAACGGCGAGGACGACCTGGCGATGCTCGCCTCGTCGTTCAACCAGATGGCGACGAACCTGCAACGCCAGATCGTCCGGCTGGAGGAGATGTCCCGGCTGCAACGGAGGTTCACCTCGGACGTCTCGCACGAGCTGCGTACCCCGCTCACCACCGTACGGATGGCGGCCGACCTGATCTACGCGGAGCGCGACGAGTTCGACCCCGCCGTCACCCGTACCGCCGAGTTGCTGCACGCCGAGCTGGACCGGTTCGAGGACCTGCTCACCGACCTGCTGGAGATCAGCCGGTTCGACGCCGGCTTCGCCATGCTGGACGCCGAGCCCACCGACCTGGTGCCGGTGGTGCACCGGGTGGCCGACCGGCTGGAGTCGCTCGCCACCCGCTGCGGCACCCCGCTGCGGGTGACGGTGCCGGAGACCCCGGTGATCGCCGAGGTCGACCCGCGCCGGGTGGAGCGGATCCTGCGCAACCTGGTCGGCAACGCGGTGGAGCACGGTGCCGGCAAACCGGTGGCGGTGGTGCTGGCGGCGGACGAGACGGCGGTGGCGATCACGGTCCGGGACCACGGCGTGGGGCTGAAGCCCGGCGAGGAGAAGCTGGTCTTCAACCGGTTCTGGCGGGCCGACCCGTCCCGGGCCCGGCAGACCGGTGGCACCGGGCTCGGCCTCTCCATCAGCCTGGAGGACGCCCGGCTGCACGGCGGCTGGCTGGAGGCGTGGGGCGCACCGGGCGAGGGCGCCCAGTTCCGGCTGACCCTGCCGGCCCGGGCCGGTGACCGGCTCACCTCGTCACCGTTGCGGCTGGTGCCGGCCGACGCGCCGCTGGCGGTCACGGACGACCTCGGCTGGACCATACCGACCCCCGTCGCCGGTGGAACCACGGAATCGCAATTCGGCGCTGCGACCACGGAATCGCAGTTCGGCGCTGGGGCCACGGAAGCGCAACTTGGCGCCGGGGCCACGGAATCGCAGCCCGCTGGCGGCGGCGCCGGTGGCGCGGTCCCGGCCGTCGGCCACGAGGTCCCGCCCGCCGGTGACGAGGTCCCGTCTGTCGGTGGCCGGGTCTCGCCCGTCGGCGGTGCGGCCGGGGCGGCTGGTCCGGCCGGGCCGACCGACGGGGTGACGGGCTCCGCCGACGGGCCGGCCGGGACGGCTGCCCCGGACGAGAGCGTCGACCCCGTACCAGGTGGGTTGGCCGGCCCGAGGACCCCGGCCGACGCCGAGCGGAGCGAGGTGACCAGATGAGCCGGCGCGGCATCGCGCTCGGGGCCGTGGCGGTGCTGCTCTCCGGGCTGGTCGGCTGTGGCATCCCGGGTGAGAGCGACGTGCGGGTCGACGGGCGGGGGCCGGTGGCGAACGCCGCTCCGGCGGACCGTCCGGCTGCCCGGCCGCCCGACCGTACCGCGAGCGGCAGCGACCCGGAGGCGTTCGCCAGGAACTTCCTCACCGCTGCGGCCGGCGAGGCGGGTGAGGCGTACAAGCGGTTCAACGAGTACATCGAAGACAGCGAGCGGTTCAAGCCGAAGGCGGACGACAAGGGCGACATCAACGTCGTCCGGGTCGACCTCGACGGCGGCGGGATCGAGGTCACCCAGAACAAGGACGGCACCAGCAAGGTGATCGTCACGGTCCAGCAGATCGGGGTACTCCGGGCCAACGGCTCGATCGGCGAGCCGGTACGCCAGGAGACGGTCTACGACTTCGTCGTCGGCGCCGCGCCGCGTGACCCGGGGACGGGCGGCGGGCTGTGGGTGCTCAAGCACCCGTCGGTGCTGCTGATGACCGACGACGCCCTGCGGGACTACTACGAGGAACAGACCATCTACTTCTGGAACGCCAACGGCACCTCGCTGGTGCCGGACCTGCGCTACCTGCCGCGTACCGTGCCGGTGCCGCAGCACGCCACCGCGGTGCTCGACTGGCTGACCGGTGGCCCGGCGGAATGGCTCAAGTCGGCCGTCGCGCTGCCGGAGGGCACCACCCCGGTGGGTAACGTGCCGGCGCCGGAGCAGGGTGGCCGGCTTGAGATCAACCTCGCGGCCCGGGCCGGTGCCTTCGAGACCAAGCTCGACCTGGAACGGCTGTTCACCCAGATCGTCTGGTCGCTGCGGAGCAACCAGTTGCTCGACAACGAGCTGGAACTGAAGATCCAGAACCAGTCCAGGATGATCGAGGTCGCCGACGACTACCGGCGGGACCACCCGCTCTACCAGCTCAACGGCGGCGCGGCCCGGTACGGCGTGTTCGCCGGCCGGATCTATCCGTTGACCAAGCCGGGCGAACCGAAGCCGGTGCCCATCCCCGCCAACGACAACCACGACATCGTCACCGCCGGGGTGAGCCGCAACGGCGACGACGTCGCGGTGGCGCTGGTCGTTCGGGACGGCCAGTCGTTCCGGCTGCGTACCGGTACCGGCCCGGGGGCGGCGAGCACGCTGCTCACCGGCCAGCGGCCCTACCCCGACATGAGCCGGCCGGTCTGGTTGAAGGAGGCGGGGCTCGGCGGGCCGGTCGGGTTGGTGGTGGCCGAGGGCAAGCTCTGGACCTTCACCGCCGGGAACCCCGAGCTGACCCTGGTCTCCTTCCCCGGTGCGTCCCCCGGCGTGACGGCGGTGGCGGCGTCGATGGACGGCAACCGGATCGCCTTCGTCTCCGGCGGCCGGCTCTACGTCGCCGGGGTGCGCCCGGACGACGGTGGGCTGAACGTCGAGTCGCCCCGTCAGTTGGCCATCTCGCTGCACTCGCTGAGCGCGGTGGACTGGTTCAGCGAGAACTCGCTCGTGGTCGCGGGCGTGGACGGCGAGAACGCCAAGGTGATCAACCGGATCAACGTCGACGGCTCGCTGGAGCGGCAGGAAATCAGGTACGTCAGCCGGGCTCCCGTCGAGGCGCTCGCCGCGGACCCCACCTTCCTGGCGACGCAGCCGCTGCCGTTGACGTACGAGGCGAACGAGGTCGCCTTCGTCTCCGAGTCCACCGTCATCACCCCGGGCCAGATCGCGCCAGGTTGGGGCGCGCCGCCACCCGACGTGAGTTCGGCCACCGCCTCCTTCTACCTCTACTGAGCGGGGGCGTGGTGCTGGCGGGGGTCTGGGCCGAGCTGACCGACCTGGTGCTGCCGGCCGAGTGCGCGGGCTGCCGGGCCGAGCGGCTGCCGCTGCGCCAGGGCGTCTGCGCGACCTGTTCCGCCGGCCTGGCGGCGCTGCGCCCGGCCCCGGTACGCCCCACCCCGGCACCGCCGGGCCTGCCGGACTGCGTGGCGCTGGGCAGCTACCGGGGCGCGTTGCGGGAGTCGCTGCTGTCGTACAAGGAACGGGGTCGGCACGGCCTGGCCCGGCCGCTGGGCAGGTTGCTCGCGGAGGTGGTGGCGGAGGCGGTGGGTGGGCGGCGGCCGGTGCTGCTGGTGCCGGTGCCGGCGACCGCGCGGGCGGTACGGGCCCGGCACGGCGACCATCTGCGCCGGCTGGCCCGACACTCCGCCGACCGGTTGCGGGCCGCCGGCTGGCCGGTGGCGGTGGCCCATCCGCTGCGCGCGGTGCCCCGGCCCGACTCGGCCACGCTGGACAGCGCCGGCCGGGCGGCGGCGGCGCGGGACGCGTTCCGGCTCCGGGAGGGGCGGTCGGGCACGGTCCGCCGGCTCGCCGCCGGCCGGGTGGTGGTGCTGCTGGACGACGTCGTGACCACCGGGGTCACCCTGGCGGCGGTGGCCCGGCGGCTGGAGAGCGCCGGCATTCCGGTGTACGCGGCGGCGGTGCTGGCGGCGACCGTCCGGCGCGGGCGTGGCTGACCGGAGGGTGTGCGCCGGCCGCATCTCTCACGCCGGTCGAGATGAGAAATGCTCACTCTACGTGTTGCCAGATTCACCCTGTCGTGCGGTTCCTGCAAATCTTCTCGAATTGGTCTTGCCGTCCGGGGTGACTGGCGGGTCGATTGGGGTTAGCGTCTTATTTACCGGGGGTATGACGGGTGTTCAACGCCCCGCGGACGCACCTGGAGGGAGGCATCGCCGTTGTTCCCGATCCGGTCAAGCCGAATGGAAACTCCAGGGGCGGGCTGACCGGGATTTTTGTTTCCGCAGACTCTCCGATGGCGCAGGGAGGTCACGCATGGATCTCGTGGTCAAGGGTCGAAACGTCGAGGTGCCGGATCATTACCGAGTGCACGTAGCCGAGAAGCTCGCCAAGATCGAGCGCTACGACCACAA
Source organism: Plantactinospora sp. BB1 (assembly GCF_003030385.1). Classification (NCBI taxonomy): domain Bacteria; kingdom Bacillati; phylum Actinomycetota; class Actinomycetes; order Micromonosporales; family Micromonosporaceae; genus Plantactinospora; species Plantactinospora sp. BB1. Next base: position 2,649,699 of record NZ_CP028159.1, read on the forward strand.
GCTTATTCGGATCGACGTGGAACTCTTTCACGAACGCAATCCGCGACAGTCCGATCACTGCCAGCGAATAGAGATTACCTGCATCTCCCGCGGACCCGTGGTCCGTGCGGAGGCGTGCGCGAAGGACTTCTACAGTGCCCTCGACGCGGCGATCTCGAAACTTGACACGAGACTGCGTCGGGCCGCCGACCGCCGCCGCGTACACCGTGGCCGGCACGCCCCGGTCTCCGTCGCCGCCGCCACGGCCCGGCTGCCGGTCGTCGATGCCAGCGACTCGGCGCTGGCCACCCTCACCGCCCCCGCACCGGCGAAGTCGAACGGCAACGGCCGTGCGACCGCCGAGCCGGAGTTCGACGAGTACGACGACGCGCAGCCCTGGCACATCGCCCGGGAGAAGCTGCACCCGGCCGAGCCGATGACGGTCGACGACGCGCTGTTCCAGATGGAACTCGTCGGCCACGACTTCTATCTGTTCCTGGACAAGGAGTCCGGCCGCCCCAGCGTCGTCTACCGGCGCAAGGGCTACGACTACGGCATCATCGCCCTGGCCACCACCTGATTCCACGGTGTTCCACCGGCCCCGGGCAGGCGCCCGGGGCCGGTGCCGCACCCACGACCGCCGGTGCCGGGCGTTCACCGCAGGGGACCGGCGCGCGGCGGTCAGTCGTCGGCTCCGGCCCGGCCGGGGTCCGCCGGCAGCCCGAGATCACCGGGAAGCAGCGCGCCGACCCAGGCGTCGACCCGGTTGCCCCGGTGGTTGAGGGCGTGCCGCGCGGTGCCCTCGAAGGTGAAGCCGGCCTTCTCCGCTACCCGGCGCGAGGCGGTGTTGCCCGTGTTGGCCCGCCACTCGATCCGGGCCAGGTTCAGGGCGGTGAAGCCCCAGACGCAGACGGCCGCGACCGCCGCCGGGCAGTAGCCCCGGCCGCGTGTCCACGGCGAGACGACGAAACCCAGGTCGGCGACGAGCGGATCGCTCGGGGAGATCCGCAGCTCCACCACCCCGGCGTACCGGTCGGACTCGTCGACGATGGCGAAGACCGCGCCGGTACCCCGCCGCCACACCGTCGGGCCGTGCTCGTGCACGAAGAACTCCGCGTCCGAGCGCTGGTACGGGTCGGGCACGGTGGTCCAGCGGATGCTCTCGGGGTCGCGGCAGGTCCGCACGATCGCGTCCAGGTCGGGCTCGTGCAGGGGGCGGAGCCGCAGCTCCGTACCGTCGGCGGGCCGGGCGAAGAGCACCGGTTGCGGCGCGGCGAAGACGGCGGTCCGGCGGGCCTCGAGCGAGCCCTTGCCGGCCGGGCCGTCGGTCGATTCCGTGCCGTCCGGGTCGGCGGCGGCCAGGTCGTCCGGCAGCAGCGAGCCGACCCAGCCGTCCCGGACGCCGTGCGGGTGCGGGTCGGCGAGCCGGAGCCGCCCGTCGACCTGGAAGCCGGCCCGGAGCGCGACCAGCCGGGAGGCGTGGTTGCCGACCTCGGCCTGCCAGACGATCCGGCGCAGCCCCAACTCCGCGAAGGCCCATCGGCACACCGCCCGGGTGGCCCGGACCGCCACCGCCCGGCCCCGGGCCCAGGGGGCGGTCCAGTAGCCGACCTCTCCGGAGCGGAGCACCGGGTCGATGCTGATCAGCCCGCAGGAACCGAGCAACTCGCCGGTGGCCGCGTCGCGGACCACGAAGGGCGCTCCGGACCCCGTCGACCAGGCCCGCGGAGCCCGCTTGGTGACGAAGTCGATCGCGTCCTCCAGCCGGTACGGGCTCGGCACGGCGGTCCAGCGCTGGATGGCCGGATCCTGGCACGCCCGGTGTACGTCCTCGACGTCCTCGGCCCGCCAGGGCCGGAGCAGCAGCCCCGCCTCGACGATCTCGACCCCGTCCGGCCTGCTGTTCTGGTTCATCGGGCCATCGTGCCGGAGGGTTCGCCCTGGGCGTAACCGGATTTACCGGCCCTCAAGGCTACTATCGGACAGAATGTCCGGTTCGCTGAACGGGAGGGGCGGCGCGACTGACGATCGGGCCGGTGATGCGCCTACGATGGTTCGGCAGACTGTCTAGGGGAGCGTTGATCCGTGTCGATTCTGGAAAAGGTCCTACGCGCGGGCGAGGGGCGCATGGTGCGCCGCCTCAAGGCGATCGCCAACGCCGTCAACTCGATCGAGGACGACTACGTCAACCTCACCGACGAGGAGCTGCGGGCGCTCACCGACCAGTTCCGGGAGCGGCTGGCCGACGGCGAGACCCTCGACGACCTGCTGCCCGAGGCGTTCGCCACGGTGCGCGAGGCGGCGTCGCGGGTGCTCGGCCAGCGGCACTACGACGTGCAGATCATGGGCGGCGCGGCCCTGCACTTCGGCAACATCGCCGAGATGAAGACCGGTGAGGGCAAGACCCTGACCTCGGTGCTGCCGGCCTATCTCAACGCGCTCTCCGGCAAGGGCGTGCACATCGTCACGGTGAACGACTACCTCGCCGAGCGGGACGCGGCCTGGATGGGGCGGGTGCACGAGTTCCTCGGCCTGACCGTCGGGGTGATCCTGCCGAACCGGCCGGCCGCCGAGCACCGGGCCGCGTACGAGGCCGACATCACCTACGGCACCAACAACGAGTTCGGGTTCGACTACCTCCGGGACAACATGGCCTGGAGCAAGGAGGACCTGGTCCAGCGCGGGCACAACTTCGCGATCGTCGACGAGGTCGACTCGATCCTGATCGACGAGGCCCGGACCCCGCTGATCATCTCCGGCCCGGCCGAGCACTCCGCCCGGTGGTACTCGGAGTTCGCCGGGGTGGTGGCCCGGCTCCAGCCCGGCAAGGACGGCGAGGGCGACTACGAGGTCGACTACGCCAAGCGGACCATCGCGGTGACCGAGCGCGGCGTCGCCAAGGTGGAGGACCGGCTCGGCATCGACAACCTCTACGAGTCGGTGAACACCCCGCTGGTCGGCTACCTGAACAACGCGATCAAGGCCAAGGAGCTCTACAAGCGCGACAAGGACTACATCGTCAACGAGGGCGAGGTCCTGATCGTCGACGAGTTCACCGGCCGGATCCTGCACGGCCGCCGCTACAACGAGGGCATGCACCAGGCGATCGAGGCCAAGGAAGGCGTGGAGATCAAGCAGGAGAACCAGACTCTTGCCACGATCACCCTGCAGAACTACTTCCGGCTCTACAACAAGCTCTCCGGCATGACCGGTACGGCCCAGACCGAGGCCGGCGAGTTCAACAAGGTCTACAAGGTCGGCGTGGTCACCATCCCGACGCACCGCCCGATGGTCCGGATCGACCGGCCGGACGTGATCTACAAGACCGAGCGGGCCAAGTTCAACGCGGTCGTCGAGGACATCGCCGAGCGGCACGCCCTCGGCCAGCCGGTGCTGGTCGGCACGGTCTCGGTGGAGAACTCCGAGGTGCTCTCCCAGCTCCTGCGCCGCCGGGGCATCCCGCACGCCGTCCTGAACGCGAAGTTCCACGCCAAGGAGGCGGAGATCATCGCCCAGGCCGGGCGCAAGGGCGGGGTCACGGTGGCCACCAACATGGCCGGCCGGGGTACCGACATCCTGCTCGGCGGCAACCCGGAATACCTGGCCAACACCGAGCTGCGGCAGCGCGGCCTGGACCCGGTCGAGCACGGCGACGACTACGCCAAGGCGCTCGAAGAGATCCTTCCGCGCTGGAAGGAGGCCTGCGACGCCGAGGCCGAGGAGGTCTCCTCGGTCGGCGGCCTCTACGTGCTCGGCACCGAACGGCACGAGTCGCGGCGGATCGACAACCAGCTACGCGGTCGGTCCGGCCGGCAGGGTGACCCCGGTGAGTCCCGGTTCTACCTCTCGCTCCAGGACGAGCTGATGAAGCGGTTCCGGGCCGGCGCGGTCGAGGCCGTGATGGAGCGGTTCAACATCCCGGAGGACGTCCCCATCGAGTCCAAGATGGTGACCCGGCAGATCAAGAGCGCCCAGGCCCAGATCGAGGGCCAGAACGCCGAGATCCGCAAGAACGTCCTCAAGTACGACGAGGTGATGAACAAGCAGCGCCAGGTGGTCTACGCCGAGCGCAAGCGGGTGCTCGACGGCGAGGACCTGAACGACCAGATCAGGCACATGATCGACGACGTGGTCACCGCGTACGTCACCGGCGCGACCTCGGACGGCTACGCCGAGGACTGGGATCTCGACCAGCTCTGGGCCAGCCTCAAGCAGCTCTACCCGATCGGTGTCACCATCGACGACATCGTCGAGGAGTCCGGCGGCGAGCGGACCAGCCTGGACGCCGACTTCCTGCTCGAACAGCTCAAGCAGGACGCCTTCGCGGCGTACCAGCGGCGCGAGGAGGAACTCGGCAGCGAGGCGATGCGGCAGCTGGAGCGGATGGTGCTGCTCCAGGTCATCGACCGCAAGTGGCGCGAGCACCTCTACGAGATGGACTACCTCCAGGAGGGCATCAGCCTGCGGGCCTACGCCCAGCGTGACCCGGTGGTGGAATACCAGCGCGAGGGCTTCGACATGTTCGCCACGATGATGGACGGGATCAAGGAGGAGACGGTCGGCTTCCTCTACAACCTGGAGGTCCAGGTCGAGGAGGCGAAGCCGGCTCCGGCCGAGGCCGACGCCGGGCCGGCCCCGATGCAGGTGCCGACGGACTCGCCCGTGGAGATCCGGGCCAAGGGCCTGGGCCGGGCACCCCGGACCCAGGGTCTCCAGTACTCCGCACCGACCATCGACGGCGAGGCTCCGGCGACCGGCGGGGTGGCGGTCGAGCGTCCGCAGGCACCGGCGCTCGGCGTGGGCGGCCCGCCCCCGCCCGCGGCGTCCCGCCGGCCCGCTCAGGGCCAGACGGTCGGCGCCAACGCCCCCTCCCGGAACGCGCCCTGCCCCTGTGGGTCGGGCCGGAAGTACAAGCGCTGCCACGGAGCGCCCGGCGGCGCCTGACCGCCCGCAGGCGCCTGATCGTCCGGTGCCCCCGACCGTCGCTCGGCGGTCGGGGGCACCGCTGTCTCAGGCACGGCACCGGTGACTTGGACGGTCCGGCGGGAGGTGCGCCGGCCGGGCCCGACCGAGCGCGGCGGCCGCGGCCGGTCAGAGCAGGGCCACCGAGGTACCGACCCAGCTTCCCCGGCGCCGTTCGATCCGGAACGCCATCGCCCAGGTACGCCCGGCGACCCCGACCGCGGCGGCCGCCTCGACGACTCCGGGCCGGGGTTCACAGACCCTCAGCCGGCGCAGCCGCACGGTGCGGACCGGTTGCCCGGGCCGACGCCGACCGGAGACCCGGCTCGTGGCGGAGGCGAGTTGCGCGACCATGCCGGCCGCGTCGGTGGGGCTGGCCAGCGCGCGGACGTGCCCGGCCGGTCGGTAGCCGTTGACGATCTCCAGGCAGGTGTCCAGGAACCGCTTCGCCGCCCGCTTCGCCTCGGGGGTCGCGCCGGCCACCGCCTCCGGGACCGGTGGTGGGGTGGTCGTCCCGGCGGCACCTGGACCCTCCGAGGCGGCTGCTCGGGCGGGGTCCGGGGCCGGGCGAGCCCTGCCGGCACTGCCCTGGTGCGTCGGAGCGGCCGCCCGCAGGCCGGCCGGGTGGGGGTGCGGAACGGGCGTGCTCACCGGGGCGGTGGGTCGGGAGGAGGTCGTCGGCACGGCGAGCGGGTGACCGATCCGGCCCGGGCGCCGACTCTCGGTCGCCGCCGGCCGGAACCGTTCGACCGCGGGCGGGACGGCTCGGGGCGGTGGTGTCAGGTCGACCCAGGTCTCCGGGACACGTTCGTCGTCGAAGGGCGGATCAAGGGGCGGTACGGGGCGCAGGCGCACGGTGGGCCGGCGAGGCGGCCGGGTGCGGGCGACGGGCATTTCACTCCTTCCTTGATCTTGCGTTTGCTTTCGTTTGCCTCCGACGGGCTAATTTCTAACCGATCCACTCGCCGCCGTCAATGACTCGAATCCGATCGGCGCGTCGTCGGGTAGCTCCTTGACCCGGCCCCGGAGACAGCGGCCCGCCCGTCCTCGGGACAGCTCCGCCAGGCCCGTGCCCTCGGGTTCGCGGTACGCCGCCGGGGCACGGGGTGGGGTGGAAGGAGACGGTGGCCGAGCCGGAGTGGACGGTACCCGGACGGTCCGACACCGCCCGGGACGTGTCCGGGGCCTACTCGGGCAGGCGCTCCACCAACGGGTTGCCGGCCACCCACTCGGCGGTCTCGGCGTACTTGCGCGCGATGTACTCCTCCAGGCGGGTGCGCTCCACCCGCCACTGCCCCCGGCCGCCGATCTTGATCGCCGGCAGTTCGCCGCTGCGCACCATGTGGTAGACCTGCGAGTCCGAGACGTTCAGCTCGGCGGCGACGTCGGACAAGAGCAGGAACCTGGGTTCCACAGAGAACTCCCGGTAGTCGGTGGCTGCCTTAGTTTGCCATCGACTGCGGCCTCGTCGCCTCCACCGTCAGGTCCCGCCCGGGTAGCGGGCTGGAATAGACCACGCTGGTGGTCACCGCACCGAGCCCGGCGATCCGGCCCGCCACCTGCTCCAGGTGGCCCATCGACCGGGCGACGACCTTGAGTACGAAGCAGTCCTCCCCGGTCACGTGGTGCGCCTCCACGATCTCCGGAGTGCTGTCGAGCAGCGCGTGGAAGGGGCGGTAGTTGCCGGTCGGATAGCGGAGCCGGACGAAGGCGAGGATCTGCAGGCCGATCCGCTCCGGCACCAGCACGGCGCGGTAGCCGGCGACCACCCCGGCCTCTTCGAGTCGGCGTACCCGTTCGGTGACCGCGCTCGGCGACATCGACACCAGCCGGGCGAGCTCGGCGAAGCTGGCCCGGCCGTCCCGTTGGATTTCCGCGAGAATTCGCCAGTCGGTCGCGTCGAGTCTCGGGGAATCACCGGTCACGAGCGCACGATACCGTCGTTTTGCTGGCGGTCCCAGCCCGGCGCCGGGGAATCTGCCTTCTGACGGGGAGGCTGCGGCCGTACCGTTTCGACATGACCACGACCTCGAACCCGGTGCTGGCGGTGCCGCCGGCCGCGCCCGACCAGGCCGCCGCCTGGTTCGCCGGCAAGCTCGCGGTGCAGACGGACGTCTCCGACGTGCACGCCGCGCTCGACACCGGCGACCCCGGCTTCGCCCTGGTCGACACCCGGGACCTGGCTGCCTGGCGGCAGGGGCACATCCCCGGCGCGATCCACCTGCCCACCCGGATGATCCCGATGCGCGCCGCCCGGCTGCTCGACCCGGACGTCCCGGTGGTCACCTACTGCTGGGGGCCCGGCTGCGACGGCGCGACGAAGGCGGCCCTCGCGCTGGCCAGCCGGGGCTACCGGGTGAAGGAGATGATCGGCGGCATCGAGTACTGGATCCGGGAGGGCTTCCCGATCCGGGTCGCCGAGGCCGACCTGGTGACCCGGGCCGTCGACCCGCTGACCGCCCCGGTGCGGCCGGCGGCGGTGCCCCGCTGACCGCTCGGGTGCGGTCGGCGGCGGTGCGACCACCGTGGTCCCGGGTCCGCTGCCGCTCGGCCCGCCCCCGGTGTACTACCGTCGCGGGTGAGTGGCGCGACGCCGTGGCCCGGACCGGGCACCGTCGCGGGTGAGTGGCGCGACGCCGTGGCCCGGACCGGGCACCGTCGCGGGTCGGCGTCGAGCGGGGGAGACCTACGGTGACAGAGCAGCTCGTCCGGGTGTACGTCCCGGCCACCCTGCCGATCCTCGCCGAACTGCGCCAGGAGGGCTGGATCATGGCGGCCCAGGGGCACGCCGTCACCCCCGAACTGCGCGAGTGGTACGCCGAGGGCGACGAGGAGGAGCTGGAGTACGTCGCCTTCACCCGAGCCGCGCAGGAGGCGTTGCGGCTGCTCCGAGCCGATCCGCAGGCGCCCCGGCGGCGGGTCGTCGTCGCCGTCGATCTGCCCCCGGGGACCGTCACTCGGTCCGATCCCGAACTCGGCTCCAGCACGGTACGGCTGGGCGGGCGGATCGGCATCGGCTCGGTCGCCGCCATCCATCTGGACGGTGCCGAGGCGACGGACGACGTGGAGGCGGCGGTCGAGGTGGTCGAACAGGCCCTGGCCGGCGACCCGGACGCGCAGTTCACCGTGGACGGCGCCGAGGACCACGAACTGGAGTGGTACGACCCCTCCGAGTTGGACGCGCTCTCCGGCGCGATCGGCTGACCCCAGTCAGGACCTGCGACCCGGAGTTGCTGGCCCGGGTGCGGCGGTTCAGGGCGTTCCGGCCGCCATCCTGAGGCAGTTGAGCACGGCGCCGTCGACCGCCGCGATCTCGTCCGGGTTCGTACTCTTCTCGCCCGCCACGTACGCCTCGCGCTGCTCCACCGTCGCGTTCTCCATGTACCAGTCGGCCAGGCAGTTGATCGCCTTCTCGGAGGTACCCGCCATGCGCGGGTCGGTGCGGACCTTCGCCACCACGTCGTCCCGGTCGGGGGCGTCGTCCGCACAGCCGGCCAGGGCGAGCGCGAGCCCTGCCGCGACGAGGGTGGCGGCGGCCGTTCTGAGGATGTTGACCATGATGCCAGTCTATGTCCCGCCGCTTCGGACCGGTGGCCCCGGCCGCCCGGCGCGAGGGCGGTCGGCGCGAGGGCGGTCGGCGTGCGGCGCGTACCGGAATGCGGCGCGTACCGGAATGCGGGCTGCGCTCAGCGACCGGCCTTGGCGACCGGTTCGGGGCGCTCCGCCGGCTGGTGGTCGTCGTCCCCGTCGCTGCGCGGGCTCTCCTCGCCCTCGGCGGACGGCTCGGCGGCCTCGGCGGTCTGATCCTCGGCGGCGAGATCTTCGGCGGTCGGATCCTCGGCCGGGTCGTCGACCATCTCCGTCGGCCCGGTGCCCTCGGCACCGCCCCGGTCGGAGTCGTCGGGGCCGGACGGCGTCCCGGCCGACTCCTCGGCCGGCCGGAGCGTCCGGCCGAAGGCGATCAGCGCGGTGAGTGCGCCGACGAAGAGCACCAGCAGCAGGTGGTTGATCCGGGAGCGGCCGAGGTCGGCCTGCACGATCTGGTCGGCGTCGCTGATCGCGCCGGCCAGCCGGATCACCTCCGCCCCGGCGGTCCGGATGAGGATCTCCGTGGTGAGCAGCAGCAGACCCGGCCCGGCACCCGTGATCAGGTACGCCGGCCAGCGCAGCTGCGGCCCGGTGCCGGTGACCCGCTCGACGGCCCGTCGTCCGGCCGTCCGGAGGTAGCCGAACACCAGCAGACCGGCGGCCAGGCCGCTGGCCAGCGAGACGGTCCGGTTGAACCAGCGGTACGCGGTGAGCTGCGACACCTCGGTATCGCCGAAACCGTAGAGGTCGAGCAACGGGTCCTTGACGTAGTTCAGTGCGTAGCCGACCGCGAAGACGGCCAGCCCGGCGGCGACGATGGCGGCCACCACCAGCGTGTTGCGCAGCCCGCCGACGATGGTGCCCACCGTGGCGGCCGCCGCGACGGTGCCGGCGAGGACCATGATCGCCGAACCGTCGCCGTAGCTGAGGGTGACCACCAGCGCGGCGAGGAACCCGACGGAGACGCCGACGGCCAGCGACACGGCGAACCGGGGGGTGCTGCGCCAGATTCCGAGCCGGGTCATCAGGTTGCCCAGGACGAGGCTTACCGCGGCCCCGCCGAGCAGGCTTGCCGAGACCAGTCCGGGCAGTGCGTACGCCGTCTGGACGGTCGCCATCGAGCTGAGCCCGGCCGAGGAGATCTCGGCCCTGGCCGACCAGAGCATCGCGGCCAGCCAGCCCAGGGCCAGTACCGCGAGGACGAGCGCGCCGGGCGCCGGCACCGGGGGCGGGGCGGCCGTCACCGGCGCCTCCGGCTCGACCGGTTGGTCGGGGGCCGGGGTCGCGGTCGTGCCGGACTCGTTCGTCATCATCTCCCCTTCAGCGGATGGCCGGCGCGGTGGCGCGGCGGCGACGGGAGGCTGCGGTGGTCCGGCCCGGCCGCCGATTCCTCAGCGTACGCGGGCCGCTCGGGGCGCTGGCCCGGTGCCGGTACGGACGGACCGCACCGCATCTCTGCGACGGGTGGCGTCGACCGGCCGGCCGGTGCTGGCCGCCCCGGTGACCGGGGAGTACCCGACGGGTGGCGATCGACCGCGGCCGCCTCCACGGGCGTGCCCCGCCGAGCCGGCCGGCAGCGGCAACCATGCAAGGATTGGCGCAGGTCCCGCCCCCGTACTCCCGGCATCTCCCGGAGCACGGGGTCGAGGTGCCCGGCCCACCGGTCGGCACCAGCGGGTCCGGTTTCGCCGTCGCTGTCGAGATCGCCCAGGAGAATCCCATGGACGCCGTTCTCTCCGTACCCGAGCCGCGCAACGAGCCGGTCCGCGACTACGCGCCCGGCAGTGCCGAGCGGGCCAGCCTGCAACGCCGGCTCGCCGAGCTGGCCGCCGAACGGCTCGAACTGCCGATGACCATCGGCGGTGCGCAACGGATGGGCGCGGGTGCCGCGATCGACGTCGTAGCGCCGCACCGGCACCAGCATGTGCTGGGGGTCACCCACAACGCAACCAACGCGGATGCGCAGGCGGCGGTGACGGCCGCGAAGCAAGCCGCCCCGATGTGGCGTGATTTGTCCTTTGCAGACCGGGCCGCCGTTTTCCTCCGGGCCGCCGACCTGCTCGCCGGACCCTGGCGGGACACCCTGAACGCGGCGACGATGCTCGGCCAGTCCAAGACGGCGATCCAGGCCGAGATCGACTCCGCCTGTGAGCTGATCGACTTCCTGCGGTTCAACGTCGCCTTCGCCCGCAAGCTCCTCGCCGAGCAGCCGCTCTCGTCGAGCGGGGTGTGGAACCGGTTCGACCACCGGCCGCTGGAGGGCTTCGTCTACGCCGTCACGCCGTTCAACTTCACCGCGATCGCCGCCAACCTGCCCGCCGCGCCCGCGCTGGTCGGCAACACGGTGGTCTGGAAGCCGGCACCGACCCAGCAGCTCGCCGCGCACTACACGATGCGGCTCTTCGAGGCGGCCGGCCTGCCGCCCGGCGTGATCAACATGGTCACCGGGGACGGCATCGCGGTCTCCGAGGTGACCCTCGCCGACCCCGACCTGGCCGGCATCCACTTCACCGGGTCGACCAAGGTCTTCCAGAAGCTGTGGCAGGGCGTCGGGGAGAACATCGCGAACTACCGCGGCTACCCCCGGCTGGTCGGCGAGACCGGCGGCAAGGACTTCGTGGTCGCGCACCCGAGCGCCGACGTGGACGCGCTGCACACCGCGCTGATCCGCGGGGCGTACGAGTACCAGGGGCAGAAGTGCTCGGCCGCGTCCCGGGCGTACGTGCCCCGCTCGCTCTGGGAGGGCGGGCTGCGGGACCGGCTGGCCGCCACCGCCGACGGGCTGGCGTACGGCGACGTCGCCGACTTCACCAACTTCGGCGGTGCGGTGATCGACGCCAAGGCGTTCGCCCGGCACACCGCCGCGCTCGACATGATCGGCAGCGACTCCGCCTGCCGGGTCGTGGCCGGCGGCACCGCCGACGACTCGGTCGGCTGGTTCGTCCGGCCGACCCTCTTCGAGTGCGACGACCCGGGGCACAAGTCGTTCACCACCGAATACTTCGGGCCGATCCTCGGCGTGCACGTCTACGAGGACGCCCGCTTCTCCGAGACCGTGCGGCAGGCCGAGTCCGTCGCCCCGTACGCCCTGACCGGCTCGATCTTCGCCACCGACCGTCGGGTGGTCGACTGGGCCACCGAAACCCTGCGGTACGCGGCCGGCAACTTCTACATCAACGACAAGCCGACCGGTGCGGTGGTCGGGCAGCAGCCGTTCGGCGGTGCCCGGGCGAGCGGTACGAACGACAAGGCCGGCTCCTGGCACAACCTGGCCCGGTGGATGTCGCCGCGCACCGTGAAGGAGACCTTCGCCCCGCCGACCGACCACCGTTACCCGCACATGGGCTGACGCCCGCCCGGCCTCCCCGGTTCGTGCCAGCCCGGCCGCGCCCGGCGCGCCGCCCGATCCGATCGACCTAGCGTCACTCCCAGACAACGGAAGGTGATCGTCCGCTCCGCCGGCCGGTGCCGGTGGAGCGGACGGCGACCCGGGTCAGGGGAGGACACGTGATCAATCACGTGCTGAGCGGCCGCTACCGAATCGTCCGGGAGGTCGCCTCGGGCGCGACCGGGGTGGTCTGGCGGGCCGTGGACCTGCGCGGCGGCGAACCGGTGGCGGTCAAGACGCTGCGGCCGCGCGCCGCCGGCCGGCCGGACCTGGTGGCCGCGTTCGTCGCCGAGACGGAGCTGGTCGCCGGCCTCGACCATCCCTGCCTGGTACGGCCGCGCGACGTACTCGGGCAGGGGCCGGAGCGGGCGCTGGTGATGGAACTGGTCGAGGGGGAGGACCTGCGGCGGCGGCTGCACCGCGCCGGGCCGGTCCCACCGGCGATCGCGGCCGAGGTGTCGGCACAACTCGCCGGTGCGCTGGCCTACCTGCACGCTCGGCAGATCGTGCACGGCGACGTGAAGCCGGGCAACCTGGTGGTGCCGGCGGACGGCGGCCTGGTCCGGCTGGTCGACTTCGGCGCGGCTCGCCGGGTGGGTGCCGGACCGGCCTGGCCGAACACCCAGGCCACTCCCGAGTACGTCGCTCCGGAGGTGGTCGGCGGCGGCCCGCCCACCCCGGCCAGCGACGTCTACGCACTCGGCGTCGTGCTCTTCGAACTGGTCAGCGGGCGCAGCCCGTACCGGGGCGGGCCGCCGGCCGAGGTACTCCACCGGCACCGCACCTGCCGCCCGGTGCCGCCGCCCGGACTGCCTCCGGTGGTCTGGCAGTTCATCGAGGACTGCCTGGCGGCTGATCCGACCGACCGGCCCGACGCGGTGCGGGCCGCCGCCCGGCTGCGGGGCATGGAGCCGGCGCTGGACGGACTGACCGCGCTGCCCAGGCCCGCCCCCGACCAGGTCACCTGGTGGCCCCGGAGCGCCGGCCCGGTGACCGGGAGGGCACCGGTCGACCGCCGGCCGGACCGGCCGACGATCGTGCCGGGCAGTGGTCCGGGCGGCTCCGGAACCGCCGGGTGGATCGGGTACCCGTCACCCGCCGGTCCGGGTGGGTCCGCCCCCGCCGGACGGGGCCGGCCCGGGTCCGGTCCGGGCCGCTCCGGAACCGCCGGGCAGGGCTCGTCCGGCCCGGCCGGCGCCGAACCGCGGCCCGACCCGCCGGTGGTGCCGCGGACCGGTGGCCGCCGCAGCCGGCCTCCCGAGGCGGCCGCGCTGGTGGGCGCCGGTGCGCTCGTCGCCGTGACGTTGCTGGCCACCGTACTGACGGATGCCGGAACGGCAGACGATCGGCACCGGGGCGGGGTACCCGTCGTACCGAGTCTCGCCGGCTCGGCGCCGGAGGGTTCCGGGGCACCCGTCGGCAGCCCGCCGCCGAGCCCCGGTGCCGCCGGGCCGACCCGTACCGCCCGGGGTGTGCCGCCGGCAGAGCCCGACGTCGGGCGACGGCCTTCCGGCAAAAGCCTACATAAGCGATGAAAGTTGACTAACCTCCCCAATTGACACTTGCCCGTGACCGGCTGTACGCGCCGCCGGGACCGTGCGAGGCGGTCCGCCGGACGGCTCGGTACCGTTCGGTCGGGTGGCTCCGGCGGGTTGCTCCGGCGGGTTGCTCCGGCGGGTGGCGCGGTGCGGCTCGCGGAGGGGTGCGCGGAGGGGTGCGCGGAAGCGTCCGGCGGGCCGGCGCCCGCGTCGGGTGGTCGGCTCCGCCGTGCCCGGCGACCCCCGATCCATCGATCGTCCTCATCCGACTGTCGTCCCAGAACAGTGCACAGTGGAGACGACGACCAGCGGATAGTGCCAAATCCTGGACGCGGCGCCGGCAAAGTGGCAGCGTGGAGGCCATGGCGGATGTTGCAATCAATCCCACCGCGGCGGCCCTGCTCGGGCTGCTCCACGAAGGACCGATGACAGGCGGCCAGTTGATGGCCGCCGCCGAGCGGCGCCTCGCGCCGTACTGGTCGATGACCCGGAGCCAGGTCTACCGGGAGTTGCCGGCCCTGGCCGAGCAGGGACTCGTTCGGCTCGGCAAGCCCGGCCCCCGGTCCAGTCAGCCGTACGCGATCACGGCGGCCGGGAAGCGGACCTTCTCCCGCTGGCTCACCGAGACGCCGGGGCGGGACACGGTGCGTAACCCGACCGCGCTCCGGGTCGCCTTCGGCCCACAGCACTCGGCCACCCAGCTGCGCAACCTGATGAGCAGCGCCAACGAGTACCACACCGAGGCGCTCGCGGCAGCCCGGGAGCAGGCCCGGGACGCCAAGAAGGCCGGTGACTCGTACGGTGCCGCCGCCCTGGAGTTCGCGGTCGCGTACCACAAGGCGGCGCTGTCCTGGCTGAAGAGCGCACCGGTCTGAGTCGGCACCGGCCCGGCGGGCCGGTCCGGGCGACGCCCGACGGACGCGCCGGAGCGCTTCGCTGCCGGCGGCGACCCGGTCCCGCGGACGACCAGTACTCTTGACTGTCGTGACCGCTGCCGAGTACGCCGACCAACTCAAGGATCTTGACGCTACTCTCCGCAACATCGAGGCCGTCCTCGATGTCGACCGCCTGCGTCAGGCCAAGGCGGAGCTGGAGGAGGCGGCCTCCGCGCCGGACCTGTGGGACGACCAGGCCCGCGCCCAGGAGGTGACCTCCAGGCTCTCGTACGTCAACGGGGAGATCGCCAAGCTGGAGAGCCTGCGCGCCCGGCTCGACGATGCCCGGGTGCTGCTGGAACTCGCCGAGGCGGAGGCCGACGCGGGCGTGCTCGGCGAGGTCGAGACGGAGATCGGCGGGCTGACCAAGGCCATCCAGGAGATGGAGGTCCGTACCCTGCTGTCCGGGGAGTACGACTCCCGGGAGGCGCTGGTCGCGATCCGGGCGGGCGCGGGCGGGGTGGACGCGGCCGACTTCGCGGAGATGCTGCTCCGGATGTACCTGCGCTGGGCCGAGCGGCACGGCTATCCGACCGAGGTCTACGAGACGTCGTACGCCGAGGAGGCGGGCCTGAAGTCGGCCACCTTCGCGGTCAAGGTCCCCTACGCGTACGGCACGCTCAGTGTCGAGGCCGGCACGCACCGGCTGGTCCGGATCAGTCCCTTCGACAACCAGGGGCGCCGGCAGACCAGCTTCGCCGGGGTCGAGGTGCTGCCGGTCACCGAACAGACCGACCATATCGACATTCCGGAAAACGAGCTGCGGGTCGACGTCTACCGTTCGTCGGGGCCGGGTGGGCAGAGCGTGAACACCACCGACTCGGCGGTGCGGATCACACACATCCCGACCGGGATCGTGGTCACCTGCCAGAACGAGAAGTCCCAACTCCAGAACAAGGCGTCCGCGCTGCGCGTGCTCCAGGCCCGGCTGCTGGAGCGCAAGCGCCAGGAGGAGCAGGCCAAACTGGAGGGCCTGAAGACCGACGCCGCCGGGTCGTGGGGCGACCAGATGCGCTCGTACGTCCTGCACCCGTATCAGATGGTGAAGGATCTGCGTACCGAGCAGGAGACGGGCAACCCGGCATCGGTGTTCGACGGTGATTTGGACGGATTTATCGAGGCAGGCATCCGTTGGCGCAAGCAGCGTCAGCTCGCCGGTGACGCGGCGTGAACACGGCTCGCGTCCGCGTCGCTGCGGTGCGTCGACATCGGTGATCGTTTCCATGTGCAGGGCGTGAGGAACGCCGGACGCAGTGCAGTTTCACGATAAATGTCGCCCGGACAGGCCGGGCTCCGGGCTTGGCCTTTTCGTTACGACGCGTAGACTCACCACCCGTGATTCAGCTTGAGCAAGTGACGAAGACGTACCCGAAGGCGTCCCGGCCGTCGCTCGACAGCGTGTCGGTCTCGATCGAGAAGGGTGAGTTCGTCTTCTTCATCGGTCCCTCCGGTTCCGGCAAGTCGACAATCATCAAGCTGCTGCTGCACGAGGTGACCCCGAACAAGGGTCGGGTGATGGTCAACAACAAGGACGTCACCTCGATGCGCTCCTGGAAGATCCCGAACTTCCGGCGCTCGATCGGCTGCGTCTTCCAGGACTTCCGGCTGCTGCCCAACCGCACGGCGTACGAGAACGTCGCGTTCGCCCTGGAGGTCATCGGCAAGACCAAGGCGGTCGCCCGCCGGGTCGTGCCCGAGGTGCTGGAACTGGTCGGGCTCGGTGGCAAGGAGCACCGGTACCCGCACGAGCTCTCCGGCGGTGAGCAGCAGCGTGTCGCGGTGGCGCGGGCCTTCGTCAACCGGCCGCTGATCCTGCTGGCCGACGAGCCCACCGGAAACCTCGACCCGGACACCTCGATCGAGATCATGCGCCTGCTGGACCGGATCAACCGCACCGGTACCACGGTCGTGATGGTCACCCACGACTCCAACATCGTCAACCAGATGCGTCGTCGCGTCATCGAGATCGAGAGTGGTCGCATCGTGCGTGACCAGGCCCGGGGCGTCTACGGCTGACCGTGCCCTGCCGCCCGGGCGCGGACCAGCCCCCGTCCCGCCCGGCACCGGCCCTGAATCGACGATGAACGACCCCTGCGGAGATCCGGAAGGAACCCCCGATGCGCTTGAAATACGTCCTGTCCGAGGTGTTGGTCGGGCTGTGGCGCAACGTGACCATGACCATCGCGATGATCATCACGATGGCGGTCTCACTCACCATGCTCGGCGCCAGCGGCCTGATGTACCTCCAGGTCGACGCCATGAAAGACGCGTACTACAAGGACATCGAGGTGTCGATCTTCCTCGATGCCGGGGTGACCGAGGCGCAGCGTACCGAGTTGCAGACCGCCCTGGAGGGCGACCCGCTCGTCCGGGAGGTCAAGTACGAGTCCAAGCAGGAGGCCTACGAGCGGTTCAGGAAGCTCTTCGCGGACTCGCCCGACCTGGTCGAGGCGGTGCAGGCGGAGAAGCTTCCCGAGTCGTTCCGGGTCAACCTGGTCAACCCTGAGCAGTACGAGCAGATCCTCGACAACTACAAGGACCGCGAGGGGATCGACGACATCATCGACCAGCGTCGGCTGCTCGAACAGATCTTCAACATCCTCAACGCGATCCAGAACATGGCACTGGTCTCCGCCTCGGTGATGGCGATCGCCGCGCTGCTGCTGGTCGCGAACACGATCCAGGTGGCCGCCTACAGCAAGCGCCGTGAGGTCGCGGTGATGAAGCTGGTCGGTGCCTCGAACTGGTTCATCCAGGCGCCGTTCGTGCTGGAGGCCGTGGTGGCCGGCCTGCTCGGCGCGATCATCGGGTTCGGCGCGCTCGTACTGGGCAAGATCTTCCTGCTCGACGGGTCGCTGCGGGACCTGACCGACCTGCTCACACCGATCGAGTGGAGCACGGTGCTGCTGATGTTCCCGTTCATGGCCGGGGTCGGTGGTCTGGTCAGTGCCGTCACCGCCTGGGTGACGCTTCGGTTCTACCTGAGGGTCTAGCCCTCCGCCGCCGCGGCGGCCGTCGATCAACCGCAGGGCCTCTGGCACGGCGCGAAAAGCGCGAGCCAGGGGCCCTGCGCCGCGAGGTAGCATTGCGCGGTTGTTCACGGGTACGACGAGGAACACGCACGAGCACGACGAGGAAGGGGTGTGGCGCCGATGCCACGGGAGAAGGGGCGGAAGGTCGTCGCCTCCAACCGCAAGGCGCGGCACGACTACGCCATCCTCGACACCTACGAGGCGGGCATGGCGCTGACCGGCACCGAGGTCAAGTCGCTGCGGGCCGGCCGCGCGTCCCTGGTCGACGCCTTCGCCCAGGAGCGGGACGGCGAGATCTACCTGCACGGCATGCACATCCCGGAGTACGCCCAGGGGACCTGGACCAACCACGAACCTCGGCGTACCCGCAAGCTGCTGCTGAACCGCCAGGAGATCAGCCGGCTGATCGGCAAGCTGAAGGAGAGCGGGCTGACCCTGGTGCCGCTCTCGGTCTACTTCTCCGACGGCTGGGCCAAGGTCGAGATCGGCCTGGCCAAGGGCAAGAAGTCGTACGACAAGCGGCAGGATCTGGCCAAGCGGGACGCCGACCGGGAGATCGCCAAGGTTGCCGGCAGGCGCGGCAAGGGCATGGCCTGACCCGAGTCGTCCGGCCCCGTGTCCGGGGTCTGCCGTTTGGGAGCGCTGGGACGGCTGTGACGGAGGTTACCGTCGCCTTGTCCGGTTCGGCGGTGTGCCGGGCCGGTATCTGGAATGAAGTCGGCGGGGCGAGGCGTTAGGCTTGGGGTGGCCGCCGAGAGGCGGTGCGGAAACTCCATCGGCCCACCCGGGCCGGTAGGACACAGGGGGTGACTGGTTTCGACTTCGTACGTTGCGGCAGGGGAAGCGAGCCGAGGAAGCCGACGTCGTCTCGAGAATCGTTCGTCGGAAACCAATAAGCGCCAAGCAGAATCGCGCTGACTTCGCTCTCGCCGCCTGAGGCGAGTAGCAAGTCTGTCGGCCTGGGAGTGCCTTCGACCCAGCTAGCCGGCATCAGCTAGGAGGCTGGCCAACCGGACCCGGTCGCGGGGTCCGTGCGGCGAGATTAATCAGCGACTGGGCCCGTCACACCGACTCGCTCGCGTGATCGGAGGGGCCGAGTAGAGGCACAGCGAGCTGCGCTCGGAGAAGCCCTGGCAAGGCGACGAAGGACCCGGGTTCGATTCCCGGCACCTCCACGACAACGGCTGCGCCCCGGTCCACAGGGACCGGGGCGCAGCCGTATCCGCGGCTGCCCGCCCGAGGACCGAGCAGGGTCGCCGGGGCTGCTGGGGTGGCTGGGACGGATGGGACGTACGGGACAGATGAGCCGGGTCGCAAGGGTCGACAGCGGTACGCGCTGAGCCGCACCATCGGGGTTACATCCGGTAGTGCCGCTCCGCGGGAGGTGGTCATGCCGACCGATTCGCACCAGCACCGACTGTCGATCTCCGTGCCGTCCGCGTCACCCGTACCGGGGACGTCGACCGGGTCGGCCACGTTGCGGATGGTTCGCCGCCGCCGGGCCGCGCTGCTCGGCGAGATCCACTCCCTGGAGCAGGCGATCGCCGCGCCGGCCCGGGATCCCGGCTGGCGACCCCGGGTCCGGACCAGTCTCGGCGGGCTGCGCTGCGCCTTCGCCGAGCACATGGTGAGCACCGAGGGACCGGACGGCCTCTATGCCGAACTGCTGGACCACGCGCCGCGACTGGCTCGGGGCGTACACGTGCTGATCCGGGAACACGCGGCGGTGATCGACACGATGGCCGCCCTGCAACGCCGGGTCGACCTGCCGGAGATCGGCGTCACCGAACTCCGGACCTGGGTCACCGACCTGCTCCGGGAACTCTCCCGGCACCGGCAGCGCGGTGCCGACCTGGTCTACGAGGCGTACCAGACGGACATCGGCGGGGAGACCTGAACTGATCCGTCCGGGCCGGCGCCACCCGTGCTCAGGGCAGGTCGATCGGCAGCCTGATGCCGTCGAGGCTCTGCGGGCACGGGCAGTCGCGGTCGGTGGAGAGCCGTCCGACCGCGTCGAGCAACACCTCCCGCAGCCGCGCGGTGTTCTCGCCGAAGACCCGGAACACCTCCTCCTGGGTCACCGCGTGTCCACCCTCCACGCCGGCGTCGAGATCGGTGACCAGCGCCACGGCGGTGTAGCAGAGTGCGAGTTCGCGGGCGAGTACCGCCTCCGGGTGCCCGGTCATGTTGATGATCGCGCCACCCATCGCGGAGTACCAGCGGGACTCGGCCCGGGTGGAGAACCTCGGCCCCTCCACCACCACCATCGCGCCGCCGTCCTGCGCCTCGATCCCGTGTGCGGCCGTGGCGGCCAGTACGGTGCCGCGGCCCCGGGGGCAGTACGGGTCGGCGAAGGAGACGTGCACCGCGCCCCGGTCGTAGTAGGTCTGTGCCCGGCCACTCGTCCGGTCGACGAGCTGGTCCGGAACCACGAACGTTCCCGGGCCGAGTTCCGGGCGCAGCCCGCCGACGGCGCAGGGGGCGAGAATCTGGCGTACCCCGAGCGAGCGCAACGCCCACAGGTTCGCCCGGTACGGGATCAGGTGTGGCGGGAACCGGTGATCGCGCCCGTGCCGGGGCAGGAAGGCGACCGCGCGACCCGCCACCTGCGCCACCGTGATCGGATCGGAGGGCGGCCCGTACGGCGTCTCGACCCGGTGCTCGGTGGCGTCCTCCAGTAGGGCGTAGAGCCCGGATCCGCCGATCACCGCGAGTTCCGCCTGCGGACCCATGCCCCCGCCTCTCCTGCTCAACGCTCGTCCAGGCTGCCGATTGTCGTCAAAGCGCTCTGTGGACTAGCCCTACAGACCTTAACCAGGGCCAGTGCCGCAAGCTATGGTGCGTGGCATGGCGTTTACTGCGCGCAGGATCACCATCGATCCTGTCGATCCGGCGAGGCCGGTGAAGGGCCGGGCCGTAATGACCGATGACAAGACGCGGCGGGGGCCCGGGGAGTGGTTCCTGGTCCTCGGGCCGGCCGAGTAACGGTGGCTGGCGTGTACGGCGAGGGGCAGGCGATCGGGGGACGGTCAATGGAGTCGATGACCGGGCAGTTGCTGGTCGCGACCCCTGCGCTGAAGGACCCGAACTTCGACCGGACCGTGGTGCTGTTGGTCGCGCACGAGGCGGGTGGCGCACTCGGGGTGGTGCTCAACCGGGCGACCGAGGTGCCGGTCTCCGAGGTGCTCGGCGCCTGGGGCGGGCTGGCCCGGGACCCGGCCGTGCTCTTCGAGGGCGGTCCGGTACAGCCGGAGTCGGCGATCTGCCTGGCCCGGATGCGTACCCCGACCCAGCGGGTGAAGGGCATCCACCAGGTCACCGGGGCGGTCGGCACGGTGGATCTCTCGGTCGACCCGGACCGGCTCCGGGACGCCGTCACCGGGATCCGCGTCTTCGCCGGCTACTCGGGCTGGTCCCCGGGACAGGTCGAGGAGGAGGTCGCCCGGGGCTCCTGGTTCGTCCTGGACGCCCTGCCCGGCGACGCGTTCATGGAGCGCCCCGACGATCTCTGGCCGATGGTGCTCCGCCGGCAGGGCGGGATCATGGCGGCGGTCGCGCACTTCCCGCCGGACGTACTGCTCAACTGACCCTGGACGGCACGGTGGCCCCTCGGATGACCCGGGCCGCGAGGGTGTGTACTATTGCGCGGGTGCCCGGGAGACCGGGCAGGCAGTAAAGCAAGGGGCCGTGGCGCAGCTGGTAGCGCACCACACTGGCAGTGTGGGGGTCAGGGGTTCGAGTCCCCTCGGCTCCACCTTGTGTTTGTGCAGGTCAATCGGCGCCAGTCATCGACTGGTGCCGATTGTTTGTGATCTCGTGGTCACAGCCGTGGTCACCCAGCGCCCCACACTACGCCTCGGCGACCAGTGTTGAAACGCCCGAAGAAGTCGCCTCTGACCAGGGGTTGTTTCTGTTCCTCGGGTTGTCCGAGGTGACTGGGCCGGAATGTGGGGCGCAGAACCGTGTAGTACGGCGGTGCCGGCCCGTGTCGCTACGTACGGATCGGTCGCTGTATTACCCGCTCGACGCCTGTCCCCGAGAGGGACATCCCCGGGCGGGTGATAGCCGGGGCCCCAATGACCGCCGACAGCGCCGTCTCAATCCAGAACAGTCGGAGGCTGTTGAAAATCTAGGTCTTTGATCGACGCGGATTCCGTGTCTGCTGCGCTCGGCGCCCGCATCGCAACTGCGTGGCTTCTGGGTGGTTCTTGCGGGCCTGGAGGGATGCTGCGCCCGGTGCTCGCGCCAGTCGAGGATCGCAACCAGGTTGCCGAAGTGGGGCTTGGAGACGGCCGAGGCTGCGCCCGCCCCCCGCGCCGGGCGAGGATCGCAACACCCGCAGACGGTACGCAGGTGGGCCGAGGACGGGAAGGCTGCGCAGGTCAAGGAAGTCGACATCGGCGCCGACGAGCGATTCGTGATCTGCTTCAACCCCGAGGCCGCCGAACGTGACGCCGCCATCCGAGAGCGGCTGATCGCCCAGCTCACCGCCAAGATCGACGGTTCGGACAAGCTCAGCGCCACGAAGCGCGCCGAACTGCGCGGAGTGATCTCCACCAAGCCCGGCCTGCACCGCTACCTGCGCATCGCACCGCGCGGCCTGCTGTGCATCGACCAAACGGCGGTCAAGGCCGTGACGCGCCTGGACGGCAAGTACCTGCTGCGCTGCTCCGACCCGAAACTGAGCACCGAGGACATCGCCCCGGGTACAAGCAACTCCTCGAAGTCGAACGCGGCTGGCGCGACATGAAGGCCACCCTGGACCTGCGACTCGTGTTCCACCGCCGCGAAGATTGCATCCGCGCACACATCCTGCTCTGCTGGCTCGCGCTGCTGCTTATCCGCGTCGCCGAGAACACCACCGGCCACACCTGGAGCAAGATCCGCGCCGACGTCGAACGGCTGCACATCGGCGTGTTCACCGGCCCCGCCGGCACCTTTACCAGCGCACCGAGCTGTCCCAGCCCCAGAAGACCCTGTTCGCCCAAACTGAAGATCACCGAGCCGCCACACATCCTCAACGCGCCCGCAACAGCCTGACTAGCACGAACACCCCGGCCTGGTGACACGCCACGTCACTGGGCCAAGCGGCATTTGCCCAGCTCAAGCACCAGATTTGCGGACTATATCGAAGCGAAGCTGTGGAACGCAGGCCAAGAGGGGAACGGGCAGGTGGTATGTCTACACCTTCATCGCCGACCGGCCTCTGCGGGCACTGAAGGCGAAGATTCGTTCTTTGCCCACAGAACGTCGCAGCAGGGACCTGGCTGTGGTGCTGATACCTGAGCAGGACCATGCAGGGCTGGGTCCACTACTTCCGGCGCGCTGTCGCGAAGCACGTCTTCAGGAAGGTGGACGACCTGGTCTGGACCCGGCTCGTTCGTCTGCTGCGCGCACGGCACCGCTGGAACTGGCGGGACATCCGCCGCCGGCTCGCCATGCCCACGGGGAGATGGCTGCCGATCGCGGCGGACGGGATCGAAGTGCGGAGGATCAGTGCGATCCCGATCATCAGGTATCGCTACCGAGGTAACAAGATCCCCAACCCCTGGGTCCCCGAGACCGTCTGACGGCAGTGACCGTGGACCAGGGAGTCCAGACAGTTTGCGGCAGTCGATGTCCGGCGACACGTCGCGCGTCCTGGTGTTCTACCTACTGGCGAGGGGAGTCCCATGGTGCGTCGGGCGGGCGGAGCCGGGTGGCGCCTCTTGCTGGTCGGCGGCGCCGCTCTGAATCAGGCATGCTCTTCGCTGAATGCGTGATTAATCGGTGTGGCAGCAGTAGGCGGCCGAGACGAAGGTCGGCCCTGTCCCCGCCGTCCAGGGCCGCACGGAGGTCGCCGTCGACGACAACGGCCGGCTACGCCTGCGGTTACCGGAACCGGCGCACCGCCGAGGCCGGCGGTCGGGGCAGGAAGCTCCGGTCCAGGTCCCGACGATTTCAGGTGGCGAGTAGGGTCCCGCCGGTGATGCCCGCGAGTCGGACCGTGCGATCGGCGAGGGTGGCGTCAGTGGTGTCGTGACTCGCGAAGATCACCGCCGCGCCGGCGCGGACCCGTTCGGCGAGCAGTTCGTGGACGTGTAGCCGGCTTGCCGCGTCGAGGGCGACGGTGGGTTCGTCCAGAACGTAGATGTCGGCGACTTGGACGAGCGTCTGCGCGAGAAGGGCGCGTTGGCGCTGCCCGCCGGAGAGTTCGCGGAGCCGTCGGTGGGCGAGGGGACCGAGGTCCAGCCGCTCCATGATCGTAGCCACGGCGGCGCGGTCACTACGGCCGAGGCGCCGCCACGGAGTGAATCGTCCGATCTGTACGCACTCGGCCACGGTCAGCGGAAGCGCGTCGATGCCGCTGGTGCGTTGCGGGAGCAGGGCCAGCCGGCAGCCGGTTCGGCGCCGGATGCTGCCGGAAGTCGGTTCCTCGACACCGGCCAGCAGGTGCAGCAGGGTGCTCTTGCCGGAGCCGTTCGCGCCGGTCACGACAACCATGGACGCGGCTTCCACGCGCAGGCTCACGTCGTGCAGAACCGGGGTGCCGGCGTACCGGAAGGCCACGTGCTCGGCGGTCAGGACCTCGATGCTCAACGCCACCCCTTAAAGACATCGATTTTCAGTTGCATTATAGTCAGGCAGGTGATGGCGTCACTGCTCGAACCGTTCACCGTGTCGTTCGTCGTCCGCGCACTGGTCGGCGGGGTGCTGCTGGCCGCGGTCTGCGCGCTGGTCGGGGTCTGGGTGATCGCCCGCGGGATGACCTTCCTCGGCGAGGCGATGAGCCACGGCATGCTGCCCGGGGTCGCCATCGCGTCGATCCTCGGCGGCAGCCTCGTCGTCGGGGCCGCGGCGAGCGCGTTCGCCATGGCGGTCGGCGTCAACGCGCTGCGGCACAGCCGCGAGTTCGGGCGCGACACCAGCATCGGGCTGCTGTTCGTAGGGATGCTCTCGGGCGGGGTGATCGTCGTCTCGCACTCGCGGTCGTTCGCGACCGACCTGACCGCGTTCCTGTTCGGCGACGTCTTGGCGATCCGCTGGCCCGACCTGCTACTACTCGCCGCCGCCTTCGCCGTGGTCGCGGTGGCCTCCGCCATCTGCTACCGGCCGTTCCTGGCGCTCACCTTCGACCCTCGCAAGGCCCGGACCCTCGGCCTGCGCCCGGACATCGCCAACGCCGTGATGCTGACCCTGCTCACCATCACGATGGCGGTCGCCTTCAGCGTCGTCGGCACACTGCTCGCCTTCGGCATGCTGATCGCGCCCTCGGCGGCGGCGATGCTCGTCGCGCGCCGTCTCCCGGCGGTGATGCTCACCAGCTTCGTTATCGGCTCGGCCGCGACCGTGATCGGCCTGTGGATCTCCTGGTACGCGGCGACCGCCGCCGGAGCCACCATCGCCGCCGTCGCCGTACTGATGTTCTTCGCGATTCTCGGCACGCGCCGGATCACGGCAGCGGTGAGCCGCCATCGGTCGCCGACACCGGCACTCACCGCCAATCCCACACCGGAAGGAAGTCAGTGATCATCAGCAGGGCCGGGCAGCTTCTCGGCGCGGTCAGCCTGGGCCTCACGCTCGCGATGGCCGCGTGCGGCTCGACGGGCCAACCACAGTCGGTCGAGGAGACGCCGCACGGCTACATCGACGGTGCCGAGGAGCTGTCCGAGGCGCAGTCGGCCATCGCCTACGCCCCCCGCAGTGCCCGGGAGTTGCGCCTGTTCGACCTGGGCACCGGGTCGGAGAAGGAGATCGGGCTGTCGATCGGCGCCGAGCGGCTCACCGAGGACGGCCGCTTCGTCTACGTCGACGACGGCGACCGCGCGCTGGAGGTCGTCGACTCCGGAGTGTGGACGGTCGACCACACCGACCACGTCCACTACTACCGGGCGGCGGCCCGGTCCGTCGGCACGCTGTCACTGGACGCCCCGATCAGGACGATCGTCGGCTTCGCGGCCCATACCACGATCGGCACCGCCGACGGGCAGGTAACGGTCCTCGACCGCCGGGAACTCGAAGCCGGCAAGCTGGTCAGGCTGGCCACGATCGACTCGACCAGTTCCACCGCGCTGGCTGTACCCTACGCGGACCAGCTCCTGGTCGCCGTCGGCGACGACCCGCGACAGCCGGCCG
The DNA here is from genome assembly GCF_003030385.1 of Plantactinospora sp. BB1. Classification (NCBI taxonomy): domain Bacteria; kingdom Bacillati; phylum Actinomycetota; class Actinomycetes; order Micromonosporales; family Micromonosporaceae; genus Plantactinospora; species Plantactinospora sp. BB1. The sequence goes on from NZ_CP028159.1 coordinate 2,675,236, forward strand.
ACCGGATCGTCGCCATGGACGCGCAGGGCCGGCCGACCGGCGCCCTGCAGACGCCCTGCGCGGCACCGCGCGGCTGGGCAGTCCTGCGCGGCGGCGCCGTCCTCGCGTGTGAAAACAGTCTCGTACGCGTCAAGCGGGAAGGCGACAAGCTCATCGCCAAGGTGCTGGCCTCCCCGCGTACCCCGGTGTCGCCGAACGGGTTCGGGTACCGCCCGCGCAGTAACGAGGCCGCGCTGGCCGACCGCACCGGCATCTGGTCGGTGAACGCGGCCAAGGCCAGCCTGCGGTACGTGCCGGCCACCGGTCGCGAACTGGTGGCCGTCGCGTCGCCCGCGGACGGCAGCACGGTGCTCGCGCTCGACGCGTCCGACGTGCTGATCAGTTACGACCTCGCGACCGGCAGGGTCCTCGCCGAAAAGCCGCTGCGCGCCGCCAGCCTGACGCTGGACGTCAACCGCGCCTACCTGGCCGATCCGGAGGCCCGGGTCATTCACGAGATCGACTATCGCGACGGGCTGCGCACCGCCCGCACGCTACAGGTCGCCGAACAACCGGATCTTGCCGTGGAGGTCGGCCGATGAGAACACGGGAACTGGTGACGGCGCTCGCCGTCACCGCTGGCCTGCTGGCCGGCGGCGCTGCCTGCACCTTGCCGGATCGCTCGCACATCGTGGTGACCACGAACATCCTCGGTGACATCGTCACCGAGATCGTCGGCGACCAGGCCGAGGTGCGGGTACTGATGAAGCCGAACGCCGACCCGCACTCGTTCGCGATCTCGGCCCGGGAGGCGCACGCCATGCAGACGGCCGATCTCGTCGTCTACAACGGTCTGGGACTCGAGGAAGGCGTCCTGCAACACGTCGAGGCGGCGAAGGGCGAAGGTGTCGACACCGTCGAGGTGGGGGCGAGGATCGACCCGATGGAGTACCGGGACGGCGACGCCGCCGGAGGACCGGACCCGCACTTCTGGACGGATCCGGCGCGGGTGGTCACGGCGGTGCGGCTACTCACCGACGAGATCATCGGGCATGTCGACGGGGTGGACGCCGGCGTGGTGCGGGAGCGTGCGCAGGCGTACGCGAGCAGGGTCGGCGAACTTGACAAGAGCCTGGCGCGGCGCTTCGCCGACATCCCGGCGGAACGCCGAGTCCTGGTCACCAACCACCACGTCTTCGGCTATCTGGCCGAACGCTTCGACCTCAGGGTCATCGGCGCGATCATCCCCAGCGGTACGACGCTCGCGTCGCCGAGCGCCTCCGACCTCGCCTCGCTGGTCACCGCCATCAAGGCACACCGGGTGCCGGCGATCTTCGCCGACACCTCGCAGCCGGCGCGGCTGGCCGAAGTGCTCGTCTCGGAGGCCGGCATCAAGGTCCAGGTGATCGCCCTGTACTCCGAGTCCCTCAGCGAGGCCGACGGCGATGCCCCGAGTTACCTGGAGATGATGCGCTTCAACACCGAGGCGATCATCCACGGCCTCTCCGGCTGACCCCCCTGAGTCGAGTCCGGGAACCCTCCGGTACTCTCTAATGAAAATCGTTGTCAGTTTCATATTGGGAGGATGTAGTGACCCATCACAGAACGCGTGGCCTGGTCGCCCTGGTGGCCGCCTTGCTGGCGCTAACCGCGTGCGCTTCCGGCGCGGGCGGTGAGAACGGATCGCCGGCCGAGTCGTCCGCCGCGGACGCACTGAAGGAGCCGGTGGCGATCACCTACGAGGGCGGCATCTACGTGCTCGACGGCGAGGCGCTGGAGGTGGTGCACAACGTCGCTCTGCCCGGCTTCAACCGGGTGAACCCGGCCGGCAACGACACCAACGTCGTCGTCTCCACCGAGTCCGGGTTCCGGATGCTCGACGCGGTCGTCGGCAAGATGACCGACGTCACCTACCCGGGCGCCAAACCCGGCCACGTGGTGCTGCACGGCGACCGCACCATTCTGTTCACCGACGGCAGCGGAGAGGTGAACAGCTTCGACCCGAAGGCGCTCGCGGACGGCAAACCCCACGGACGGCAGTACAAGACCGCCCAACCACACCACGGCGTGGCCATCGAACTCGCCGACGGCACCCTCGTGGTGACCCTCGGCACCGAGGAGTCGCGCCCGGGCGCGATCGCGGTGGACAAGGATGGCAAGGAGATCGCCCGCAGCGAGGAATGCCCCGGCGTGCACGGCGAGGCGGTCGCGCAGGGTGAGGTCGTGGCCCTCGGCTGCCAGGACGGCGTGCTGCTGTTCAAGAACGGCGCCTTCGTCAAGGTCAAGAGCGATCGGGCGTACGGCGCCATCGCCACCCAGGTCGGCACGGAGAAGTCGCCGGTCCTCCTCGGCGACTACAAAGTCGACCCCGACGCGGAACGGGAGTTCCCCGAGCAGTTCGCGCTCGTCGACACCGCCGCCCAGAAGATCCGGGTCGTGCCGATGCCGGCGGGCGCCAGCTACAGCTTCCGATCGCTGGCCCGTGGTCCACAGGGCGAGGGGCTGATCCTCGGGACCGACGGCAAGCTGCACGTGGTCGATCCCACCTCCGGAAAGCTGACCAACTCGTGGCCGGTGGTCGCCGCGTGGAAGGAGCCGATGAACTGGCAGGAGCCACGCCCGGCGCTCTTCGCCCGGGGGAACGACGCGTACATCACCGAACCGGCCACCAGGACGTTGCACCGGCTCGACCTCGCCACCGGCAAGGTTGTCCGATCGGTTACGCTCGATGCGATTCCGAACGAGATCAGCGGAACGCTGTCGGCGCACTGACGTCCCGGTTTCCGGCGGTGGAGATCGTCCTGCCGGCCCGGTGGCCCCCTTCGCCGCCGACGTCGCCGCTCCGACCGTTTCACCCGGCTGGGGCGGCGACCCGGACCAAGTTGGCCACATTTTTGAGATCAGGGGTACCGGCGGAGATCAGCTACCTCGGACGTTCTGACCTGTGGGGACGCCGGCCCCCCGGAGTCGGGACGACCGGCGCCCCGACGGTCTCCGGCAGATATCCAGCAGAACCAGTTGATCCTGGTTTTCATTACTGTATAGCCTGTGCGCCATGGTCCCCAACCCCTGCCTGGCGTGCTGGCGCGCAGGCGGCGCCCTCGGGTTGTCGGCCGACCGGTACGGCCGAGTGGCTGTGCCGGTCGCGGGCGAGAGTCGGGCAACCCAGTCGACTCACCTCGTGACGCCATGATGAGCATCCACCAGCGGCGCGGGCCGGACCAGCAGCGTGAGCTGATCGGTGAGCTGCGGGCGGCCGGCCTGGCGCCGACGGCCCAGCGCCGGCTGGTGCTCGACGCGCTGCACGGTCATGACCACCCGGCGAGCGCGATCGCGATCTACCAGCGGCTGCGCGCGGACGGCCAGGCGGTCGGGTTGACCACGGTGTACCGCACCCTGCACGCGCTGGCGGACGCGGGACGGGTGCACGTCTTCCACCGCGACGGTGAGCTGACGTATCGGCACTGCCGCGAGGGGCCGCACCACCACCTGGTGTGCGAGGTGTGCGGGTTGGTCGTGGAGCGGTCCGGCGACACGGTGACCCGCTGGCTCCAGCAGGTACGCGCGGACGAGGACTTCGTGCCCAACCCGCAGCACAGCGACCTGTACGGGGTTTGTGGCACGTGCCTGCGCGCCGATCGTCGCGCACCGGGCGACGGGCGGTGATCGGCGTGCCGGCATGGCGGCACGTGCGAAGCCACGTGGTGCGCCGGTGACCTCAGTGGACGCGGCGGCACCAGATGAAAACGAAAACGATTGCTCTTATAGTCTTGCCTGTGCCGGGAGCCGGACCGGCGACCACAGGCGCCCCGACACCGGGCGACCCCGGCGCCGGCCACGCCCCTACCCGAACGGATCCGTCACCCACCATGCGTCTGTCCATCGTCATCGCCGTTGCCAGCACCGTCGGCGCAGCCGTGCTTGGCGTGGTACCGGCGGCCGCCGCGCCCGGACCGTCGTCGCCGCCGTCGCCGTCGCCGAGCGGCAGCGCGCCCGCCCGGGCGGCGCCGGTGACGTGGGGGGTGACCCCGTCGAGTCCGACCGGGCCCAACGGGCGGGCGAGCTTCGGCTACAAACTCGATCCCAGTGCCACGGTGACGGACTACGTCGCGGTGACCAACCACTCCGCGCGGCCGCTCACCCTGCGCCTCTATGCCAGCGACGCCGTCACCACACCGCAGGGCGGCTTCGACCTGCTGCCCGGCGGGCAGCGGCCGGTCGACGTGGGCTCCTGGGTCCGGCTCACCACTCCGACGCTGACGATCCCGTCGACGTCCCGGATGGACGTGCCGTTCACCCTGACCGTGCCGGAGAACGCCACCCCGGGCGACCACGTCGGCGGCATCGTGGCCTCGCTCGCCGCCAACGCCAGCGACGGCCAAGGCAACCATGTCGCGGTCGACCATCGGGTCGGCGCGCGGATCTACCTGCGGGTCACCGGCGCCCTGCGGCCGGCGCTGGCCCTGGAAGACCTCCGGATAGCTCACAGCGCCTCCGGTAACCCGTTCGCCGGGGGTGAGATCGTCGCCACGGCCATGATCCGGAACACCGGGAACGTGCGGCTCGCCGGAGCGCCGACGGTCGAGTCGGCCGGGCTTCTCGGCCTGGGGGCCCGTAGCGCGTCCGGCGCGGCGTTGCCGGAGATCCTGCCGGGGGATGCGATCCAGACCACCGTCCGGCTCCCCGGGGTGGCGCCGTTCTTCCGGCTCACGGTCACCACCACCGTCGTTCCGACAGCCGTCGAAAATCAGGTGCTCGATCCGCAGCCGGTCGCGGTGTCGGAGACGGTCACCGTGTGGGCCGTGCCGTGGCTTCAGTTGGTGCTCGGCGCACTCGTCGTCAGTGCGGCCTGTGTCCTGCTGGTGATCCGTCGCCGTCGGCGCCGCCGTGCCGCCCGGCGCCTGGCCCAGGCCGTCGCCGAGGCTCGCGAGCAGGGCCGCGCCGAAGCCGCCGCCGTGCTGGCGGGACAACCGGATGGCGCGGACTCACCACCGCAGCCGGACAGGCGTACGCCGGTTGCCGCATCCGAGCCGCCGGCCCCGGGCGCCGAACCGTGACCCGGACCAGACGTGCCGGCGAACCGGCCGCGACATGGACAAATCTTCGAGTGGAGCGAGGCAGGGAGATGAGAAGAAGACCAGTGGTACGTGTCGGCGTGGCCGGGCTCGCCCTGGCCGTACTGTCGCTGGCCGGCACTGCCGCACCGGTGGGCGCCGCGCCGACGCCGGTCGACCCGGCGGGGGCGGATCTGGTGTCCCTCTCCGTCGTCGACGGTGACCTCTCGATGCGGGTACGTGACGCCAGCCAGCTCGCCCGGGACGCGGTCGGGCACGATCCGGCCGACGTGCTGCTGAGCGCGGAGGGCGGCGTGACGGTACGGGTGCCGGACAACCCGCAGTTCTCGTTCCTCGGTACGCCCGGTCAGCCGGTCTGGTCACTGACCTCCGGGGATGTGGGTATGCCCGGGTTCGACACCACGAGGGTGGGCCGGGGTGCCGTCCGGGGCGACGCGGTGACCGTGTCGCTGGCGGCGGTGCAGGGACCCGGCCGGTTCACCGCCTACACGGTGTCCGGCCTGGGCACGGCCCGGCAACTGCTCGGCGCGGGCGCCGGGGAGGCATCGCTGCCGGTCGCGACCCGTACTCCGGTGGTCTGGGCGTTCGACGCGTCCGGGGACTACCGGCTCACCCTCGGCTCGTCGGCGACGTTGACGACGGGCGAGACGGTGCGCGCCGAGGCGACCTACCGGGTGAGTGTTCCGCAACTGCGGCCGGGACCGGCGCTGCCGCCGCCCGTCGCGGCGGCCCCGGTCGAGACCGTCCGGCAGTCGCCGCAGACCAAGGCCAAGGCGCCCGCGCCGCCGCGGGCCGCACCGCTGCCGACGCCCTCGGCCACCCAGCCGGTGGGCGCGAACGCCGTCACGGCGGCCGGCGAACGCAAGGTGATCTCCGATGGGCACGTCGACATGGGGCCACAGCTGGTGGGCGGGACCTGGACGATCCGACTCAAGGACGACGCGGTCAGCCCGGCGGTGTGGCGGGAACTGGCCGACGTGGTCCTGCAGGCCAAGGACAACGCGAAGACGAAGGTCCCGGCCGGGAAGGGCTTCATGGGTAAGGAGGGCGACGAGGTCTGGGTGCTGCCGCAGGGGCAGCAGCCCGGGATCGTCTGGCCGGGCTGGAACACCCAGCACGAGTCGGTGATCTCCGGAACCCGGGGCGACGTGACGTGGACCCTCGCCGGGGTCGACGGGCCGGGCCGGTTCACGCTCTTCCAGACCGATCCGTTCGGCACCGCCGACGTGCTCTTCGACTCGGCCAAGTCGCTGCCGCAGCGGCTGGCGATCCGGCCGAACACGCACGCGCACGGCAGCTGGGCGTTCGGCGAGCCGGGCCTCTACCGGCTGAGGGTGCAGATGAGCGGCACCACCACGGACGGCAGGGCGGTCACCGACACCAGGACCCTGGCGATAGCGGTGGGCGACGACACCGATCCGGGTCCGGGCTTCGGTGGCGGCTCCGGTGACGGGTCGGGCGATGGATCGGGCGACGGTTCCGGTGGCGACGGCAGGCTGCCGCGTACCGGTGAGTCCTGGATCCTTCCGGCGGTGGGTGGCGGACTGCTCCTCGTGCTGGCCGGTGTGCTGCTGCTTCTCGCCGCACGACGGCGCGGCAGGCCCGGCACCGGCGCGACCAGCACACCGTAGCCACGTCCTTTCAGATCTGATAACCGTTCCCATTTCCGTGTTATCGTTCGGCGCGACGCGCGGCACGGTGGCGGGGACCGACCGGCGCCGCAGCGCCGAGCGAGGAGGTACGCGGATGCCCGCTGCCGTCGTCACCCGGGCCCGCCCGCATGCTCGCCGCGCCGCTCCGCGCGCCCGGCTGCTGCCGGCGGTGGTGTCGCTGCTGGTCGCGGTGCTGACCGCCGGCTGCCGGTCGGAGGTGACGCTGAGCGCGCACGACGAGCGGCTCCAGGTCGTCACCACCACCGGCATCCTGCGCGATCTGGTCGGCCAGGTCGGTGGTGACCGGGTACGGGTCAGCGCGCTGGTGCCGGACGGCGCCGACCCACACAGTTACGAGCCGACCCTGCGCAACGTCCGCGACGTCGTGTACGCCGACGTCGCGTTCAGCAACTACCTGCTGTTGGAGGAGCAGGCGATCATCAAGGCGCTGGACGCGAACCTGCGCGACGGCGTACCGAACGTCTCGCTGGCCGAAGGGGCGGTGAAGTACGCGGCGGAGATCATCCCGCTGGTCGAGGACGTCTCGCTGGACACCATCTGGCTCGGCATGCGGGTCCGGGGCACCGGCGCGGCGCACGGTGCCAACCGCTCCTCCGACGTGCTGCTGCACGCCACCGCCGTGGAGGGTCCCGGAAGGCTCGTCGCCTATCTGACCGAGTCGTTCGGCGACCCGTCGTTCTATGTCGACTCCACCGACGGGTTCGACCCGGCCAACGGCTACCGGGACGACACCGCGACCCTGCCACCGGACGCACACACCCACATGAGCTGGGCGTTCACCGAGCCGGGCGTCTACCGGCTGGCGATGCGGGCGGAGCTTGCGGTCACCCCGGACACCGCGCCCGTGCCGATGGGGGAGCAGGTCTTCACCTTTGCCGTCGGGGTGGATCCGCACTCGGTGCCGGGAATGGCGGGCGCGGCGGTGCTGAACTCGGGGCACGCGGACATCAGCGTCGACCTCGACCAGCGTCGGCTCGATCTGTTGGCCGATCCGGAGGGCGGCGGCACGGTCAACCAGCGGGTGTACGACCCGGCCGGCACCGTGATCGAGGTGCCGAACAAGGCACTGCGGGAGGTGCCGGGCGACCGCAGGTACCGGTTCCTCGGGCGGCCGGGCACCCAGGTCCACCAGCTACCCCAGGCGGTACTCGGCAAGCACGTGCACGGCGAGATCGACCCGCACCTGTGGCAGAACGTCCGCAACGTCATCGCCTACGTGGAGCTGATCCGGGACACGCTGATCGGGGTGGACCCGCAGGGCGCGGGGGAGTACCGCGGCAACGCCGCGACCTATGTCGGCGAGCTCGAACGACTCGACGCCTTCGTGCGGGACACCATCGCCCGGATCCCGCCCTCGCAACGCCACCTGGTCACCACCCACGACGCGTTCGGCTATCTCGGCCAGGCGTACGGGATCGAAATCTCGGGTTTCGTCACCCCGAACCCGGCCACCGAGCCGAGCCTGGCCGACCGGCGCCGGCTCACCGAGACGATCCGCAACCTCGACATCCCCGCCGTGTTCCTGGAACCGAACCTGGCGGCCCGCTCCGCCACGCTGACCGAGGTGGCCCGGGAGGAAGGGCTGCGGATCTGCCGGATCTACGGCGACACCTTCGACGACGAGGTCACCGACTACGTGCGGATGATGCGGTTCAACGCCGAATCGCTGCACGACTGCCTGGGCACGGCACGATGAGGGAGGAAGCAGTGACGGCAGGACGAGCCCGATCGCGCCGCTGGGCCGGTCGGCAGCGCCGGGACGCGGCGCCGAGGCCGACGCGCGGGCGAGGCGCCCGCGCGGCGACGAGGGTGCTGCGGTGCGTCGCGGGAACGATGCTCGTGCTGGCGGCGACGCCCAGCCCGGCGCTCGCCGAGCGGCCGGGTGCGGTCTCCGCCGAGCGGCCGGGTGCGGGACCTGTCGCACAGCCGAGTCCGGGTCTCCGACAGTCGATCGCGGCGGACCAACCGCTGGCCACCGGCCGGGTGACCCTGGCGACCGGACACGTGGACATCGGCCCTCGCTTCGTCGACGACAAGTGGACCCTCCTGGTGCACGACGGCACCCAGGCCCAGCCGGTGTGGCGCGATCCCGACGAAACCGTGTTCCGGGTCTCCGACGCGGCGTTGCGCCCCGTACCGGACGATCCGGCGTACGCCTTCCTCGACATCGAGGCCGGCAAGCGGGTGCATGTGGTGCCACAGGTCCAGGGCCAGGGAGTGGTCTGGCTCGGCTGGAACAGCCAGGATCCCCGGGTGATGCGGACCATCGACCGCGGGATCACGCTGAGCCTGCTCGGCGTGCGCGGGCCGGGCACCCTCACCACCTTCCTCCAGTCCGGCAACTTCGCCGCGCCGCAGGTGCTGTGGCGCTCGGCCGAGCCGGCGGCCCAGCCGATCTGGGTCGAGGTCAACACCCACACCCACGCCAACTGGGTCTTCAGCACCCCCGGTGTCTACCTGGTCTCGGTCCAGGTCTCCGCCGACCTGATCAGTGGCGAGAAGGTCTCCGCGACCCGGACGCTGCGCTTCGCGGTCGGCGACGCGGCCAGCGCGGACGAGGCGTTCGCCGCTGTGGCGGACGTCCCGGCACCCACCGGGCAGGGCGCACCGGGCGACGGGCCGGCCGAGGCCGGCGACGCGTCCGGTGGCCCCGGTACGACGCTGCTCGCCGCGCTGGTCGGTATCGCGGTCCTGCTCGCGGTGGCTCTCGTGGTGGTGCTGGTCCGCGGTGCCGGGGCGCGGCGCCGGGCCGAATTCGAGCGCAGCGCGCCGCCGACGGACGGTCGTTCGTGAGAGCGCTGGGGATCGAAAACCTGGACGTGGACCTCGGCGGCCGGCCGGTCCTGCGGGACGTACGGCTGCACCTCGAACCGGGGGAGTTGGTGGGACTGCTCGGCCCCAACGGGGCGGGCAAGACCACCCTGCTCCGCACCGTTCTGGCACTGGTCCGCGCCAGGGCCGGCCGGGTGCTGGTGGAAGGGAAGCCGTCCCGGCCCGGCCGGGCGGGCATCGGGTACGTGCCGCAGCGGCACGAGTTCACCTGGGACTTCCCGATCTCCGTCGAGCAGGCGGTGCTGACCGGCCGGACCGGTCGGATCGGACTGCTCCGCCGTCCCGGTGTCGCCGACTGGCGGGCCGTCGGCGAGGCGCTCGACCGGGTGCAACTCACCGGACTGCGCGGGCGCCCGGTCGGCGAACTCTCCGGCGGGCAACGGCAACGTGTCCTGGTCGCCCGTGCTCTCGCGCTGGCGCCGCGCATCCTGCTGCTCGACGAGCCGTTCACCGGACTCGACATGCCCACCCAGGAACTGCTCGGCGACCTCTTCGCCAGCCTCGCCGCCGAGGGGAGGGCGGTGCTGATGACCACCCACGACCTGGTCGCGGCGATGGAGTCCTGCACCCGACTGGTCCTGCTCAACCGCACGGTCGTCGCCGACGGGCGACCCGACGAACTCCAGGACGTCGAGGTGTGGATGCGTACCTTCGGGGTCAGCGAGACCTCCCCGCTGTTGAAACTCGTGAGGGCGGCCTAGTGTCGATCACCGACTTTCTCACCGACCTGTTCAACCCCGACCTCGCCTTCCTGCCCAAGGCGCTGGCCATCGCGGTGATGTCCAGCATCGTCTGCGGCGTCGTCGGCTGCTACGTCGTACTCCGGGGGATGGCCTTCATCGGTGACGCCGTCGCGCACGCGGTCTTCCCCGGCCTCGCGGTCGCCTTCGTGCTACAGGGCAGCCTGGTCCTCGGCGGTGCCGTCGCCGGGATAGCGACCGCCCTGCTGATCGCGATCTTCGCGCAGAACCGGCGGCTCAAGGAGGACTCCCTGATCGGCGTCTTCCTCGTCGCCGCCTTCGCCCTCGGCATCGTGATCATCTCGCAGGCACCCGGGTACGCCGGCTCGCTGCAACAGTTCCTCTTCGGCTCGATCACCGGCATCCCGGACCGGGACCTCTACCTGGTCGGCGGCACCGGCCTGGTCATCCTGGGGCTGGTCTTCGCGCTGCACAAGGAGTTCGTCGCGGTCTGCCTGGACCGGGAGATGGCCCGATCCATGGGCATGTCGGTCTTCTGGCTCGACATCGTCCTCTACGTGCTGGTGACCCTGGCCGTGGTGATCTCGCTACAGACCATCGGCAACATCCTCGTGCTGGCCCTGCTGATCACCCCTGCGGCGGCGGCTCGGCTGCTCACCGACCGGCTCGGTGTGATGATGCTGCTCGCCCCCGTGATCGGCGGCACGTCCGCACTGGTCGGGCTCTACCTGTCGTGGAGCTACGACGCCCCGGTCGGCGGCACGATCGTGCTGGTCGCCACCGCCGTCTTCCTCGCCGCCTGGCTCTTCGCCCCGAGGCACGGCCTGCTGACCCGACGCTGGCGCCGCCGCACAGCGGTAGAGCACGCCGGCGCGACGGGAACGGACGAGCGCCCCGACCTTGCGACCGTAGGGTCGCCGGCCGTGCGTTAGCTGTCGGAGGGTGCGGGCGCAGCTACGCCGCAGGCGAACCGGACGGTGGTGCCCAGCACGAGGTCGCCGCCGGCCGGGGCCAGCACCTGGGCCGCGTCGGCGAGCGCGGCGGGCAGCCGATCGGCCGGAATGCGCTCCAGCAGTGCGCGAGCGCCGTGCGACCAGGCCCACGCCGTCCAGTGGTCGACGTCGCGGAACCGGCTCTCGAACGGCACCTCGTCGACCGTGACCTGCTGGAAGCCGGCGGCATCGACCAGTGCGGCGACCGACTCGGCGGTGCCGAACAACGGCTCCCGGTCGGCCGTCGGTGGCCGACGGTGCTCCTCGGGGAGGTGCTGCGCCAACGTGCGCAGCGCCTCGTCGAAGCGGGCGTCGTGGGCGGCGAAGGTGCTGAAGCCGAGTCGTCCGCCGGGGCGGAGCAGCCGCCGGTAGGCGCGCAGCGCATCGAGGGGCGCGGGGAGCATGAAGACCACGAGTCCGGCGAGTACCGCGTCGAAGCTGGCCTCCGGCAGCGGCGGGGCCTCGGCGTCGGCGACCTCGACGCGTACCTGGGACAGCCCGGCGGCGGCCACGTCGGCCCGGGTCAGCTCGACCATCGTCGGGGCCAGGTCGATGCCGACGACGCGGCCGGTCGGCCCGACGGCGTCGGCGGCCGGCAGCAGCACGGCACCCCGTCCGCAGCCCACGTCGAGCACCCGCTCACCCGGACGGAGGCCGGCCCGGCGCACCAGTTCCCGTCCCATCGGGCCGAAGAAGTCCACGCCGGTCCGGTCGTAACTCGGGGCGCCACGGTCGAACACCCCGGCCATCTCCTGTTTGACACGGGCCGCCTTGTCCGCTTCGGTGCTGTCGTTCACGTCGGTCTCCTTCCAGGGGTGTTTGCAGCAGGTGAGCGCCCGCCGAGCGGTCGGTGTCCGGGTCAGCTGTGCGGGGTGGCCACGACGACGTCCAGCTTCCCGACGGTGGCGGTGAAGCCGGCATCGGCGAGTTCGTCGAGCAACTCCGTCGGGGAGACGACGTGCCAGGGGTACGCCACGACGATCTCGCGTTCGACGTTGCCGTCCTGGCCGAGGGTGCGGTAGCTCATCGTCCAGGTGACGGTGTTGTTGCCGGCGGGGCGGGCCTCGCCGCCGCCCTGGTAGGTACGGCCGCCGATGGTGATGCTCGCGAAGGTGGTCGGCGGGATGGTGGTCACCTCGGCGGGCGGTTGCAGGTTCACGATCAGCGGCGCGGAGGGTGTCAGGCGTTCGTGCAGGGCGGTCCAGAGCGTCCGGCGCTGCTCCGGGGCGAGGTGGCCGAGCATGTTCATCGCGAGTACCCCGCCGAGGCGGGCCGGAGGCGTCCAGTCCTGGATGCCGGCGGCGACCACGGTCACCCTCGGGCGCCGCGACTCGTTGTCGAGGAGTCGGGACAGCAGGACCGCGCGGAGGATCGGCGACGGCTCCACCGCGACGATCTCGGCGCCTGGCAGCGTCTCTGCGACGAGCAGGGTGCCCAGCCCGGTCCCGGCGCCGATGTCGAGGATCGGCCCCTGGTCCGGGACGGCGCGGTGCAGTGCCGTGACGACCGGCGTCCGGAACGCCTGCCAGGCGTCCCGGCTGAACACGTCGATGAACTCACCGGATTCCGCATAGAGGTCGGCCGTCATCGGCTGTATGCCTTCCTGTCGAGGGTGGTGATGGTCGCACCGGCCCGCCCCCTTCGAGCGTGTGCTCCGGTTCGCCGCGGGCAGCGTCGGGAAGCGTCTCGGCAGCCGTGGTCTGTGCACCCACGGCTGCCGAGACGGGTTTCCTCCAGGCGGTGTTCAAGTTCCTCAGATGGCGGTCAGGGTCAGTGTCGCGACGTACTGACCGGCGGCGGTGTCGGTCGGCAGTTCCAGGTTCAGTCCGGCACCGAGTTGGGCCGTGCCCCGGCCGTCGCCGGCAGATGCGGTGCCGAGCACACTGCTCGCGGCCAGGCCGTTCCCGTTGGTGAAGCCGGGCGCGACCGTCGGCCCCGCGACGACTCCCTGACCCTGGGCCTGGGCCAGCACCGTCGGTGCCCAGCCGAGGTACTTCCCGCCGACCCGGTTCTGCCCGGCGGTGAAGTCACCGAGCTGACCGGCGACGTTCCAGCCGGGTGAGCCGGGCCGGGTGTCGGTGACCGTGATCGGGCGCAGGTCACCCGTGCTCTGCCACCGGTCACCGGCCGGGGAGAGCATGGCCGCCGGCAGGTTCACCGTACGGTCGTCGGGGTCGACGCTGACCACCAACGAGCCCTGCGCCCCGACGGTGACCCTGATCGTCTGCGACGCCGCCGGTGTGCCGGCGTCCTCGACGTTCAGGGTCACCGGAGCGCTCTCGGCCACCAGCACGTTCCCGTCCCGGTAGAGGCGGACCAGGTACTGGCAGTCGTCGAGCTGCGCCGTGGCGGTGAACGAGTACGCCACCGCCACCTCGCTCGGGATCTCGGTGAAGTCCGCCGCTCCCGGGCACCTGCTGAACCAGCGGTACTGGTCCAGGTCGGTGACCGGATTCTGCACGGCGCTCAGGGTCACCGCCGCGCCCGGGGCGTAACCGGGCTGCAGGCCCTGCACGGAGAGCTCGACCTCCGGGTCCGGATCCGGCAGGTCGCCGACCACGAACCGGTACGGCACCGGGCCGGTGGAGATCGGCGTGCCGTCGGCCAGGGTGGCGTCGGCCTGGAAGGTCAGCGTGTAGCTGCCCAGGGCGCTGAAGACCCAGTTGGCGTGGGCGTGGGTCATGATCGGCACGTCGATCGCGTCCGGCAGCCCGTCGTCGCTGCGAAACTTGATCAGCGGCTGACCGATCGGATCGGTCATGAAGACCGACACCCGGCCCGGCCCGGCCACCTCGACCAGGCTCAGCCGCACCTTGTCGCCCTGGAACACGCCGGATCGCAGCGTGGTGGTGTTCCAGCCCGGCCACAGCAGGTTCGGCTCCTGGGTCATCGGCAGCATCCAGATCGTCGAGCCCGCCGGCCCGAGGAAGGCGTACGCCGGCAGGTCCGGCACCTCGACGGCGGCCTCCGGCAGGACCTGGAAGGTCACGTCCGCCGGATCCCGGGTGACCGACGGTTCCACCGTGTCGTCGTGCACCTTGAGCACGAGTTCGCCGTCCTCGTAGTGCACGTCGACCGCGTCGGTGTGGCCGGTGGACAGCACGACCTTGTCCTGCGCCAGTGCCGGTGTGGCACCGGGCAGCAGTAGGCCGCCGAGGCACACGACGGCGGCCCCGGCAGCAGCGGCGAGGCGCTTGGGATTTCTCGTCGTCATCCCTCCCTCTACTCCTTCTATGAAATGAAAACGGGTTTCAGATTCGCCGGGAAGTTAGCACGCCCTCGGGGGCATGTCGAGTGGGCGATCGACCGTCCCCGGAAGGGCTCGTGGTGCCGGCGGCGTACACGCTTGACAGTTTACTGAAAATGGTTACCGTTTGCTTTGGCTGCGGCGCGGCGCCGTGGCGTGAGGAGGATTCGCATGCGAGCCAGGATGACCGCGTTGACCGGCGTCACTGCGGCGATCACGGCCGGCCTGCTGGTCGGGGCCGTACCTGCCCAGGCGGCTGCCGTGCAGCTGTCCCAGGGGCACGTCGACGCGGTGGACGTGGCCTTCGAGGACGGTGAGTTCGAGATCTCCGTCCACGACGAGACCGTGGACCCCGACGTGGAGCGCGACCCGGCCGACGTGATCTTCGTCGCCAGGCCGGAGGCGGCGGTGGCCGTGCCGGACGACCCGGCGTACGCGTTCCTCGGCGCCCCGGGCGCGACCGTCCACATTCTCCCCGAGGTCCAGGACGAGAACCTGCTCTGGGCCGGCCTGGCCACCGAGGAGATCGAGGCGGGCGTCTTCGTCGGCGACAGCGTCCGGATCCGGTTCACCCGGGTGACCGGTCCCGACGGGTTCAGCATCTTCGTCACCGACCCGCTCGGCGCGCCCGACGTGCTGGTCGACAGCGAGGACGGCCTGCCCGACGTGATCACCCGGCCGGTCGGCGGCCACATGCACGTCAACTGGGCCTTCGAGACGGCCGGCACCTACCGGGTCAAGGTCGACGTCACCGGCAGGCTGGCCGCGACGGGCGAGCGCGTCACCTCCGACCCGGTGTGGCTCACCTTCAAGGTCCAGAGCTGAGCCACGACCCGAGAAGCGGAACTGGAGCAGCGATGAGACTCGTACACCGGACCCTGGCCCTCGTGGCGGCCGCGACCGCCACCGTCCTCGGCCTGACCGCCACCCCGGCGGCCGCGGCAACTATCGAGACCGGCCACCTCGACGTCCTCGACGTCGACTACACCGCCGGAGCCCTCACCCTCGACATCAGGTCGTACAGCCCTGCCAACGACGACCTCTCCCCGGCGGGGACGACGCTGCGACTGCGGTCGACCTCGGCCATCGCGGTGCCCAGCGGATCCGCCTGGAACTGCCTCGGTGCCGCCGGGGCGACCGTCTACGTCGCGCCGCAGGCCGAGAACCCCAACCTGATCTGGCCCGGATGGAACACCGAGGACGTGCCGGCGGCCCAGGGGCCGGTGCGGATGGAACTGGTCGGTGTGTCGTCCGTGCCGGCCGGCGGGCGGTTCGCCCTCTACACCACCAACTCCTTCGGCACGCCGACCTTCCGGCTCAACTCCAACAGCGCCGCAGGCTGCCCGATCTCCGTCTGGCCCGGCAACATCGGCGCCGGTGGCCACGCCCACGGCAACTGGGCGTTCTCGGCGCTGGGTACCTACACCCTCTCGTTCCGGGCCACCGCGAACGGTGGCGCCGGAGTTGCCAGTCCGACCGTCAACTACACGGTCCAGGTCGGCTGAGAGCGGCGTCCTGACCGCCGCGTCCCCGACGGCCCGCTTCGGACAGTCGGGGACGCGGCCTCCGCCGCGCCCCGGCGAACGCATCCGGCGATTGCCGGGGCCGGCACGAGGGCTGGACGGGCGAATGGCCGATCAGGCAAGGTAGGAATCGCGGTTAGTACATTCACCAACACCGACGGTGATGCTTCCGACATTGAGGAGTCTGCATGTCCCTCGACGTACCCACCGCCCTGCTGGAACGGGCCGAGGCCGGCCCGGTCGACGACGCCGAGTTCGTCGCCTGCGTACGCGACTCGCTGCCCTACGCCTGGGCGGTGATCAACGAGGTCGCCGGTGACCTCGACCGCGACGGCGGCGACTTCGCCGACCACGAGGTGCCGCCACCGAGCGAGGCCGAGCGGGGCCAACTGCTACGGGCGCTGGCCAGCGACGCGATCCGAGGAGCGCTGGAGCGCCACTTCGGAGTGAAGCTGGCCTTCCAGAACTGCCACCGGGTCGCCGCGTTCTCACCGTCCGCCATGGACGGCGAGCGCTACCGGGCCTTCATCTCGACCCGGGGCCAACTGCTCAACCAGTCACCCGAGCTGCGTGACTGCTGACTCACCGGGCGACGCGCGGCCGGTCCGGCCGCGCGTCGACCTCTTCCTGCTCGCCGGCCAGTTCCCCGGCGCCGACCACGCCGCCACCCTCGGGCACGCGGTGGACTACGCGATCGCCGCCGAGGCGGCCGGATTCGACGGTGTGTGGCTCGCCGAGCACCACTTCATCTCGTACGGCGTCTGCCCCTCGGCGACGACGCTCGCCGGCTTCCTGCTCGGCCGAACCAATCGGCTCCGGGTCGGCACCGCGGCGGCGATCCTGCCCAACCGCCACCCGGTCGCGCTCGCCGAGGAGGCGGTACTGCTCGACGCCGTCTCCGGCGGGCGGTTCGACCTCGGGGTGGCCCGTGGCGGCCCCTGGGTCGACCTGGAGGTCTTCGGCACCGGACTGGATCGGCACACCACCGGCTTCCCGGAATCGCTCGACCTGCTCCTCGACGCGCTCTCCGGACGGCCGACCGTCGCCGGGAGCGGTCCGGTGCACCGGTTCCGGCAGGTCGCCATGGTGCCCCGACCGAGCCGGCCGCTGCCGGTGTGGCTGGCCGCCACCACGTCGCCGACCGTGGACCTCGCCGCCACCCGAGGGCTCCCGCTGCTGCTCGGCATGCACGTCGACGACGCAGCCAAGGCCGCCACCCTCGACCGATACGCGGCCACGGCCACGGCCACCGGCCGGAACACCACGGCGGCGGAGCACGTCAGCGCCCACCTGGCGTACGTCGCCGACACCGTCGCCGAGGCCGAAAAGGAGCTGCGCGACACGCTGCCCGGCTGGCTCGCCCGCACCCGGGAGTACGTCCGGATCGACGGCAGCCCACCCGCGCATCGCGACCTGGACGCCTACGTCGAGCACCTGCTCGCGATCCATCCAGTCGGCCCACCCGACCGCTGCGTGTCGCGGCTGACCGCCACTCTCGCCGCCACCGGCGCCCGGCGCCTGATGCTGGCCGTCGAGGCCGCCGGGCACCCTGACCGCACGCTGGCGTCCATCCGGCGCCTCGGTGCGGAGGTTCTGCCGCACCTCGCCGTCTCCAACTGAGATCCGGGCCCGCCGGAACCTGCCGACGTAGCCGCCTCGGGCGGCCCGGACGGCTGTACCGCTTTCGGGGAACATCTGTCTCACGTCGTGGCGGCTTTGTGGAAACGACTACCAAGTCCGCTAAGGTGTGGCCGGAACCACAGGAAACGTACCCATTCCCGGAGGATCAGCCGTGAAGATCGCATTTGTCGGTAAGGGAGGCAGCGGAAAAACCACGCTCGCCGCCCTGTTCGCTCGCCACCTCGCGGCGCAGGCGCCGGCCGGCACTCCGCTGCTCGCGATCGACGCGGACATCAACCAACACCTGGCCGTGGCGCTCGGCGCCGCGGAGGACGAGGCGATCACGCTGCCCGCACTGGGCGACCACCTGACCGAGATCAAGGAGTACCTGCGGGGGACGAACCCCCGGATCTCCTCGGCCGCGGCGATGGTCAAGACCACCCCGCCCGGTCGCGGCTCCCGACTGCTGCGAGTCGCCGAGACCAACCCGGTCTACGACACCCTGGTACGCGAGATCGGCGGCGTCCGGCTCGCGGTGACCGGGCCGTTCACCAGCGAGGACCTCGGGGTGGCCTGCTACCACTCCAAGGTCGGCGCGGTGGAACTGATCCTCAACCACCTGGTCGACGGCCCAGGGGAGTACGCGGTCGTGGACATGACCGCCGGGGCCGACTCGTTCGCCTCCGGCCTCTTCACCCGCTTCGACGCCACCTTCCTGGTCTGCGAGCCGACCCAGCGCAGCGTCGGCGTCTACCGGCAGTACGTCGGCTACGCCGCCGACTACGGCGTCCGGGTGCACGTGGTCGGCAACAAGGTCGAGGACGCCTCCGACGTCGAGTTCCTCCGCGAACACGTCGGCGACGACCTGCTCACCTGGCTCGGCCGCTCCGGCTACGTCAAGGAGGCCGAGCGGGGCACGCCGGGCCCGATCGACACGCTCGAACCGGCGAACCGGGCGGCGCTGGAGACGATGCGCGGCGCCGTGGACGCGGCGGAGCAGGACCGGGCCACGTACACCCGTCAGGCGGTGCACTTCCACCTCCGCAACGCCACCGCCTGGGCAAACGACCGGACCGGCGAGGACCTCGCGGCACAGGTCGACCCGGACTTCGTCCTCGGCCCCGAGGCACTGCGTTCCCCGCTGCTCCAACAGGCCTGACTTCCGCGACGACCGGGCGGCGGGCGGGTACGAGCGCCGCGTGCTCCTCCGCCATCACATGCGTCCTGGTCGATCGATTCGCGGGCGCGCAGGTTGCGGCGGAGCCGGCCGGCTCGACGGTGCGATCGAGCTGGTCGGGCGCCCGCTGGCGGCCGCTCGATCGTGCTAGCCTCCGATTGAAAGCGAGAATCACTTTCATGTAACTGGGGGACTTCGTTGTGTCGACGCAGCCACTCCGGGACCGGGTGGACAGCCCTGACCCGGTGGATGCCCGCGCCGCGCCACACCGTGGAATGCGGCGTACGTCCGGGTCGGCGAAGCGGAGTCTGGTGCTGCTCGTCGGTCTGCTGCTGGGCGCCCTGCTCGTCTCCGTGCCGGTGGTCATCGGTCTCGGCGCGGCGGTGGTGCCGCCGGGTGACACGGTGCGGTATCTGTGGGCGGGACTCACCGGTGGCACCATCACCGCCGACGAGGTGACCCGCTATCAGATCGTCTGGCAGATCCGTACGCCTCGGGTGCTGCTCGCGGCGTTGGTCGGTGCGGGTCTGGGCGTGGTCGGGGTCGCGGTGCAGTCGTTGGTGCGCAACGCGCTCGCTGATCCGTTCGTGCTCGGTGTCTCCTCGGGCGCGTCGGTGGGGGCGGTCGGTGTCACCGTCTCCGGCGGGCTTGCGTTCGCCGGTGTGTACGCGGTCTCCGCGGGTGCCTTCGTCGGCGCGCTCGTCGCCACCGTGCTGGTGTTCCTCGCCTCCTACAGCCGGGCTGGGCTCACGCCGCTGCGGCTGGTGTTGACCGGTGTGGTGATGTCGTTCGGCTTTCAGTCGGTCATGGCGATGATCGTCTACTTCTCGCCGGACAGTGAGGCGACGAGCACGCTGTTGTTCTGGTCGATGGGTGGCTTCGGTGCGGCGACCTGGGGCGTACTGCCGCCGGTCGCCGTCGCGGTGCTCGCCGGAACACTCCTGTTGCACCACCGGAGCCGAATGCTCGACGTGATGACCTTCGGGGACGAGACCGCCGCCAGTCTCGGCGTTGACAGCACCCGGGCCCGTACCGGCCTGTTCGTCGTCACCTCGCTGGTCACCGGAGCGATGGTCGCGGTCAGCGGGGCGATCGCCTTCGTGGGTCTGGTGTTGCCGCACCTGGTCCGCATCCTGGTGGGCGCCTCTCACGCCCGGGTCCTGGTCGTGACGCCGCTGGCCGGAGCGCTGTTCATGATCTGGGTCGATCTGCTCGCCCGAACCGTGGTCGCTCCCCGGGAGCTTCCGCTGGGCGTGATCACGGCACTGGTCGGGGTTCCGGCGTTCATCGCGCTGATGCGTCGCCGGGGTTACCTGTTCGGTGGCCGGTGACGATGGATCTGCGACTGGACGCCGTCACGGTCGCGGTCGACGGTCATCTGCTCGTCCGCGACCTGTCCTTGACCGTCGACCGGGGGCAGACGGTGGGGTTGGTCGGACCGAACGGCTCCGGCAAGTCCACCGCGCTGCGCTGTGTCTACCGGGCGTTACGGCCGAGCCGGGGCGTGGTGCGCGTCGGTGGCGACGACCTCGCCACCGTGCCACGGCGGAGGAGCGCCCGGTCGATCGCCGCACTGACCCAGGACGGTGGTAGCGACCTAGACTTCACCGTCGCGGAGGTCGTCGCGCTGGGCCGTACCCCGCACCTGCGCGGTAATCGGCCGCTCAGTGGCCGGGAGCGGGAACTGTGCGAGCAGGCGATGGCGCGGCTTGATATCGCCCATCTCGCCGACCGGGGCGTCCTCAGCCTCTCCGGCGGCGAGCGTCAACGGGTGCTCGTGGCCCGGGCGCTGGTGCAGGAGCCCGAGATCCTGGTCCTCGACGAACCGACCAACCATCTGGACATCCGACACCAGGTCGAGCTGCTCTCCCTGCTCAAGGGCGTCTCGCTGACGGTCCTGGTGGTCCTGCACGACCTGAACCTCGCCGCCGCGACCTGTGACCGGATCGGCGTGCTCTCCGGCGGGCGGCTCGTCGCCGCCGGCACGCCCGCGGAGGTCCTCACCGCCGACCTCGTGCGGAACGTCTTCGGGGTGGCCGCCACCGTCGTCACCCATCCCCTGACCGGCGACCCGCAACTGCTGTACTCCCTCGCGCCGCCCCACACCACGTAGTCAACTCCGACAGGTAAGTAGGTCCATCGATGTCCATCCCTCACCAGCGCTCCGCGACCATCCGCGGTACCGCGACTGCCCTTGTCGTCGTCGCGTTGTTGTCCGCCTGCGGAGCCACCGTCGACGACTCCGCCGCCCCCGACCGGAAGGTGGTCGTGCAACGCTGCGGCGAGGAGGTCGAATACACCACCCCCCGCCGGGCCGTCGTCTACGAGGGCGGCAGTGCCGACAAGATGTTCGCGCTCGGCCTCACCGACCATGTCCACGGGTACGTCATGCCGCCGGCCAATCCACCCGTCACCGAGTCACCCTGGGCACAGGAGTACGCGAAGGTGGAATTCCTCAGCGACGACCTACTCAACCGGGAGCTGGTCGTGGACGCCAAGGCCGACTTCGTGGTCGCCGGTTGGGGTTCCGGATTCAGCGACAAGCGGGGAATCACCCCGGAGATTCTCGACGGCCTCGGCATCCAGAGCTTCATGCACACCGAATCCTGCTTCAACTACCCGGGCTTCCCGCAGCGGACGACCCCGTTCGACGGCCTCTACACCGACCTCGAGCGCCTCGGCCGGATCTTCGGGGTCGAGGCACGGGCAACCGAGACCGTCCAAGGCTTGCGGCAGCGCGTCGAGGCGGTGAAGGCACAGACGACCGGCACGGACCGGACGCCGGTGTTCCTGTACGACTCGGGCACCGACCAGCCCTTCACCGCCGGCCGTCAGGTGCCACCGACCGACATCATCTCGTTCGCCGGCGCCCGGAACATCTTCGAGCAACTCGACGCGCGCTGGACCCAGGTGAGCTGGGAAGCCGTCGTCCAGGGCCAGCCGGAGATCATCGTCATCCTCGACTACGGAGACAAGCCGGCCCAGGAGAAGATCAACTTCCTGAAGACCTTCCCCACCACCAGGAACCTGCCCGCCGTGGTCAACAACCGGTTCTTCGTCCTCGACTACAACGAGGGAATCAGCGGACCACGCAACGTCGACGGTCTCGAGAAGTTCGCTGCATACCTCCGAAACCTCCAGCCCTGACCTCGGCGACGAATCGGCAGAGGAGGAAACCCGCCCGTGACCGCAGCGCCCCGCCTTCCCGAGAACGCCGTCAGTCAGCCGTCCATCCTGCGGGATCAGGCGTTTCTCCGGCTGTGGTCGGGCACCACCGCCTCCGGGTTGGCGACCTGGGCACTGCCGTTCGTGCTCGGCCTCGCGGTACTCGACCATGAACTCTCCCCGGCCGGGCTCGGGCTGCTGCTGGCCGCCCGCACGGTGGGATTCCTCGCCGCGGTCGCCGTCGGCGGGGTGATCGCCGACCGCTACTCCCGCCGCAGGGTGGTGCTGTTCTCCGGGCTGGCCGCCGCTGCCGCGACGCCGGTGATCGCGGCAGGAACGGGCTGGTCGATGCCGTTGACAGCCGTCGCGGCAGCGGTCGCCGGGGCCGGACAGGGCGCATGTCGGCCGGCGTTCCAGGCACTGACCGCCGAGGTCGTCGACGAAAGACGACGCCAGCAGGCCAACGCCGCCATGACCCTCTCCGTCCGGGTCACCACGCTGGTCGCACCCGCCCTGACCGCGCTGCTGGCCACCGTCCTCGACACCAATGCCCTGCTACTCGGGATCGCCCTTCTCTGGCTGGCCACGGCCCTGCTACCGCCGGCGGGGGCACCCGCACCACCCACCGGACAGGACCATGGCACCTTCTTCGCCGAGTTCGCCGACGGAGTGCGCGAAGCCCGCCGACACCCCTGGTTTCTCGCCGGTCTGGGCGCGCTGACCGCCGTCATCGCCACCGGCTACTCCGCCACCGGGGTCGCCCTACCGCTGATCAGCCGAGACCGGTACGGCACCGAGGCCGTCCTGGCTGGGGCGGCCACCGCGTACACCATCGGCGCGCTCGCCGGTGCGCTGTTGATCGCACGGTGGCGCCCGCGAAGCCAGGGCTGGGCCGCGCTCGCCGGCCTGGCCTGCTACGGCTTCGCCCCACTCAGCCTCATGCTGCCCGTGCACCCCCTCCTCGTGATCGCCGCGTACGTACTCGCCGGCATCGGGATCGAACTGTTCAACGTGCCGTGGTTCACCGCCACCCAACGTGAAGTGGAACCCCGCAAACTAGCCCGGGTTTCCTCGCTGGACTTCCTCACCTCCTACGGACTCGCCCCGCTCGGGCTCGCCCTTATCGCCCCCGCGATCCACACCTTCGGCGCGACCGCCGTACTCGGCACCACCGCGCTCGTCTGCTTCCTTGCCCCCGCACTCGCCGCGACCGTCCCCAGCGCCCGGCGTTTCGCCAACTCTCACCCTCACCGTCATCCGGCCCGTAATGACAACGAAAATCAAATCGGATAGCCTGGGCTTTCACGATGAGAGGATCGCCAGTGGCTGTACCAAAGCGGAGGATGTCCCGGTCGAACACCCGGCACCGACGGGCGCAGTGGAAGGCGAGCCTGCCGCCGTTGACCCCGTGCCCCTGCCCGCGCAAGGAGATGGTGCTGCCGCACCACGCCTGCGTGCACTGCGGGCTCTACCGGGGGCGCCAGGTGGTGGAGCAGCCGTGACCGCTCGGCTGCCGGTGACGGTGCTCTCCGGTTTCCTCGGTGCCGGCAAGACCAGCCTGCTCAACCATGTGCTGGCGAACCGGGAGGGACTGCGGGTCGCCGTCATCGTCAACGACATGAGCGAGGTCAACATCGACGCCGCGCTGGTCCGCGACGGCGGTGCGCTGTCGCGGACCGAGGAGCGGCTGGTCGAACTGACCAACGGCTGCATCTGCTGTACCCTCCGCGACGATCTGCTCGACGAGGTGGCCCGGCTGGCCCGGCAGGATCGCTTCGACTATCTGCTCATCGAGTCCAGCGGCATCTCCGAGCCGATGCCGGTCGCGGCGACCTTCGCCTTCGGGGTCGAGGACGGGCAGGTGCTCGACGACATCGCCCGGCTGGACACCACGGTCACCGTCGTCGACGCGGCCAGTCTGTTCGATCGGATCGAGGCGGGAGAGACGCTGGAGCAGCGCGGGCTGGCCGCGTACGACGGCGACGACCGCAGCGTCTCCGACCTGCTGGTCGACCAGATCGAGTTCGCTGACGTCCTGGTGGTGAACAAGACCGACCTGGTCACGGCGGACGACCTCGCGGTGGTGGAGGCGTTGTTGACCCGGCTCAACCCGGCGGCCCGGCAGGTCCGCGCCGTACACGGACGGGTGCCCCCGGCGGAGATCCTGCACACCAACCGCTTCGACCTGGAGCGGGCGGAAACCGCACCCGGCTGGGTGGCCGAACTCAACGGCGGCCACGTCCCGGAGACCGAGGAGTACGGCATCTCCAGCATCGTGTTCCGCGACCACCGGCCGTTGCATCCGCAGCGGCTGTGGGACCTGCTCGGCGACGGGCTCGACCGGTTCGGCGTACTGCGGTCCAAGGGCTTCCTGTGGTTGGCCAGCCGCCCGGACGTGCAGGCGCTCTGGTCCCAGGCCGGCCCGTCCGGGCGCTGCGACCCGGCCGGCGTGCCGGTCGTGGTCTCCGCAGAGTGGCCGGAGGATCCGGCAGAACGGGCCGGCCTCGAAGCCCGCTGGCATCCGGTCTTCGGCGACCGGCAACAGGAACTCGTCCTGATCGGCGTCGGGCTGGACGCCGACGGGCTGCGTACGGCGCTGGAGGGCTGCCTGCTCACCGAGGCCGAGATCGCGGCCGGCGAGGACGCCTGGCGAGACCTACCCGACCCTTTCCCGGCCTGGGAACTCGCCGACCTCGACCATCACGAGCACCCGGCGCCGGTCGGCGCCGCCGGCCCTCACTGACCATGCCCGGCGGGACGCTCCGGCGGAACGGCAACCGGGCGCTGCTGGCCTTCCGGGTCGCCGGGGAGGCGCCGTGACCACCTCTCCGTCGGGTCCCGGGGGCGTCGTGGTGGTGCTCTGCGACGGGCAGCGGTGCCGGGCATTACGCTCCCGCGCGGCGGTGGGATCGGTCGTTGCCGGCGGCGCTGACCTGCTCGACGTGCTCCGCGAGGTGGTCCGGGGCAGCAGAGGTGCCGTCCTCGTCCGGGGGCAGTGCCTGGGAGCCTGCCACCGAGCGCCGCTGGTTCTCTTGGTGCACAACGGGAGCCGCCCGGACGGCAGGGGCAGGCGCGGCTCGCTCGTCGGTCCGGTGGAGCGCGCGGAGCAGGTAACCGAGGTTGTCAACCTGGTCCGGCAGGCTGACCGGCGGCCGGACTGACGACACCAGCCCGCGGTCGCGAGAGGGACCGCGGGCCGGTGGCGACCACCGGTCAGCGACGATGGCCGCCGTACACGCTTCGTGCCTCGAGTGATTCCAGGTCGATTCGACGGCCCAGCCAGGTACCAGATGCGATCGTTCTCGGCCGCACCGACCAGCAGGTGGCCTACCCGCGCCGCCCGGTCGATGCGTACCGTGCTGGTCGTCAGTGCTGCTTGGCGCCGTGTCGGGCGTACTTGGCGCGGAACTTCTCCACCCGGCCCTCGGTGTCGACAAAGCGCTGCCGGCCGGTCCAGAACGGGTGGCTGGCGGAGGAGATCTGCACGTCGATGACGGGGTAGGTGTTGCCGTCGGTCCACTCGACCGTCTGGTCGCTGGTGGCGGTGGAGCGGGTGAGGAAGGCGAAGTCGGCGGCGCGGTCGCGGTAGACGACGGGCCGGTACTCCGGGTGGATGCCGGGCTTCATGCGGGTTCTCCTTCGGTGTCGGTCGGGTTCTGGTCGGCTGGGTCAAGGTCGGGGAGGGGAAAGCAGCCGGCGAACGGATCGGGGTAGCGGCGCCAGGTTTCCTCGCCGTCGGCGAGTTCGGCGTCGCTGAGCAGGCAGCGGTTGAGGGTGCGGTGCAGGTCGGCCGGGTCGAGGTCCAGGCCGATGAAGACCAGGTGCTGGTGGCGGTCGCCGTAGTAGGGGTCCCAGTCGAGGGTGGCGGCGAGCTGCCGGTGAACCGGCTGGTGCTCCCAGTGCTCCTCGGGCAGGGCGGTCAGCCAGTGCCCGAGGCTGCCGAGGCCGAGCCCGCCGCCCGCGAAGTCCCAGGCGACGGCGGTGTGGGGCTGGCTGGCCAGCCAGAGGTGGCCACGGGAGCGGATCGCCTCGGCCCCGAGGTCTTCCAGCGCGTCGTGCAGCCGCTCCGGGTGGAACGGGCGGCGGGCCCGGTAGACCACCGACACCACGCCGCAGTCCGGGTGCGGCTCGTGTACGCCGAGGAGGTGGCCCTGCAGGCCGCGAGTCAGCACGCCCGGAGTCTCCGGGTGGTGCCGGCCGGTGCCGCGCAGCTGCCGGTTCAGGGTGTACGCGTCGACGAGGTCGCCGTCGACGCGCACCTGCGTCGCCCACGGCACCATCCGCGCCAGCAGTACCGAGAGGCGATCGGTGTCGTACGCCCCCTCCGGTGACTGTCCCCACAGGACGACGGTGTCGGCGTACTCGAGTTGACGGACGATCACGTCGGCGAGCCCTCGGTCGTCGTTGTCGGCGGCGTGGATGTCGAGGGTCCTGAGGTCGTCGGTGCTGGCCAGTCCGTCGAGCAGGTGCTCGGCGTCGGCCACGGTGACGTACGAGTCGATCCGGAGCAGGTCGGTGATCGGGGCGCCGTCGACCAGGCAGTGCTGGCAGGCGGCGGCGACCGCCTCCGGCTCGACCACCTCGGGCAGCATCAGCACCAGGTCGCGGCCGGGATGGGTGTGGACCAGGCGGGCCAGGGTGGGCAGCACGTCCTCGCGCAGCGTGCAGGAGACGCAGCCGTGGGCCAGCGTGATCCGCTCGTCCTCCAACACACCCGTGCCGTCGCGGACCGTCCGGCGTACCACGCCGTCGCGTACGGCCGTCAGGTCGTGCCGGACCAGCAGCAGCGAGGGGTCCGCCGCGAGCAGTGTCCGGGCGACCGCGTACGTCGCGGACGGCCAGAAGCCGCTGAGCACGGTCAACGACGGGCGGCTGCCGGCCGCCGGTGTGCTGGTGTCGGCCGGGGCGAGTGGTGACGTCGACATCACGATCCTCACAGGTAAACGAAAACGATTGCCATTATAGTATGGCGGCCGGCGGCGATCCGGGCCCCGGGTCGTCGCGGTCGATCCGCGACAGAGTCGTCGAGCCGCAGAAGTCGTCCATCCGTAGCAGAGGAGATGCCATGTCCCGACGATGTGAGGTCACCGGCGCCGAGCCCAGCTTCGGCAACGCCGTGTCCCACTCCCACCGGCGCACCCGCCGCCGGTGGAACCCGAACCTCCAGCGGCACCGCTACTGGCTGCCCTCGGAGAAGCGCTGGATCACCCTCAGGCTCACCGCCAAGGCGCTGCGCACCGTCGACCGCAAGGGCATCGAGAAGGTCGTGGCCGAGCTGCGCGTCCGGGGAGCGAAGCTCTGATGGCCCGGCAGACCGACATCCGACCGGTGGTCAAGCTGCGCAGCACCGCCGGCACCGGCTACACGTACGTCACCCGCAAGAACCGCCGCAACGACCCCGACCGGCTGGTCCTGCGCAAGTACGACCCGATCGTCCGCCGGCACGTCGACTTCCGTGAGGAGCGCTGACCCGGTCGCGACGGCACCCGGGATCCAGCCGTATCGGCGGCGTATCCGGGGGTGACATGCTCTAACCCCATCTGCGGGGGCCCGGCCAGCGGCGGTGGCCGCCCCGCCAGACTCGAAGGAGAGGGATGAGCAACCGAACCAAGCTGCGCTCCGGGCCGCGCGGGTCCACGCCGGCCGTTCCGACATCCGCCGGTCGCCGGCTGGCCATGCTCGCCTTGGCTTTCGCGCTCGGGGCACTACTCGCCGGCCCGATCGGTGCCGTGACGGCGGGCGGCGACGAGGCGCCGATGGCCGACGAGGTGGCGCGGCTACGCGCGGAAGAGGCACGGCGAGACGCCGCGCAGATCGTCGACCTCACTGCCCAGGCCAGGCAGGTGCAGCAAAGCCTCGTACCTGTTCTCGACGGGTTGGCCGTGGCGGTGCCGGTGGCGGGCGCGGCGCCCGGTCCGCTCGCGGCCCGGACCGTCGTGACCGACTGGCAGACGGCGACCGGCACGGCGGTCGAGGGTTTCGCCGACCCACCGTCCGCCGGCACGGGTGTCAACATTGCTCGTTCCGGCCTGGCAGCGGCCGTGCGGGCCCTCGACCTTGCCGTCGACACGTACGCGGCCGCGCTGGCCGCGCCGGACGCCGGACGACCGCCGCTGTTGGATCTGGCCGGGCGTCAGCGGGACGTGGCGGTCGCCACCTGGTCGACGGCGGCGACCCAGCTCGATGTACTCAACGTCGATGCCGGGAACGGACACGCCCATGTCTTCCTGCCCGCGGTGCCGGGGCAGGGCGCGTTGACGTCCGACGGCGCGCCGGAAGGCAAGTAGAACGCCGCCGCGCTGATCGGGCTACGGCGTCGGATGCCGCCTGGAAACTGCGGCTGCCAGGTGTGGTGAGGGGTGCTGTGCCTCGGGTTAGAGTGACTGACCCAGTTTCTCCGGTGAGAGGCAGGTCGGCACCGTGGTCGTACCGGACCGAGTAGACGCTCGGCTTGCCGGGTCGGGGGACGACGCCGACCCGGTCGTGCCCGTGAGCGAACCGGATCCGGGCGGGGCCCCGGTGGGCGAGCGCGACCAGCGTGTCGACGCCGACCATGATGACCAGCCGGCTGAGTCCGGCCAGCCGGCCCGCTCCTGGCGGCGTCCGTTCGGGGATCGGGTCGGCTCGGTCGAGGTACTCGCGCTGTTGCTGATCCTGCTGATCATGTTCCGGGGACCGGTGGCATCGCTGATCTCCACCCCCCGGATGCAGACCTGGACCACGGTCTTCGTCTCGGTGATGGTGCAGGCGGTGCCGTTCCTGGTCTTCGGGGTGGCGCTCTCCGCGGTGATCGCCGTCTTCGTGCCCCGGTCGTTCTGGGCGCGAGCGCTGCCCCGACATCCCGCGCTGGCCGTACCGGTGGCGAGCGCGGCCGGGGTGGTGCTGCCCGGTTGCGAGTGTGGTGCGGTGCCGATCGCCGGTTCACTGATCCGGCGGGGCGTGACTCCGGCCGCCGCACTGGCGTTCCTGCTCGCCGCTCCGGCGATCAACCCGATCGTGCTGGCCGCCACCGCGGTCGCCTTTCCGAACAATCCGGAGATGGTGGTCGGCCGGGCGGTGGCCAGCCTGGCCGTCGCGATGATCATGGGGTGGCTCTGGCTGCGGCTGGGCCGGACCGACTGGATCCGGCTGCCGCACCGGCCCGAACTGGACGACCTGTCGAAGGCCAGGGCGTTCTGGGCGGCGGTACGGCACGACATCGTCCACGCCGGCGGCTTCCTGGTTCTCGGCGCGATGGCCGCTGCCAGCATCAACGTGCTGGTGCCCGAACGCTGGCTGCAAACCCTGGCCGACAATCCGGTGCTGTCGGTGCTCGCGCTCGCGATACTGGCGGTGCTGCTGTCGATCTGTTCCGAGGCCGACGCCTTCGTGGCCGCCTCGCTGTCGCAGTTCTCGCTTACGGCCCGGCTGGCCTTCCTGGTGGTCGGTCCGATGGTCGACCTGAAGTTGATCTCGATGCAGACCGGCGTCTTCGGTCGCCGGTTCGCGGCCCGGTTCGCGCCGACGACGTTCGTCGTCGCCGTGCTGGTCGCGGTGGGAGTGGGGGCGGTGCTGCTGTGACCGGAATTCGCGTGCGGAGCACTGGTCGGGCCGGAGGTTTCCGGTGAACCGGCAGGCGCAGGCGGTCGTCCTGCTGCTGCTCGGCGGGTCGGTGCTCAAGGCCAGCCTCACCGACGTCTACCTGCGGTACGTCAAGGAGGGGCTGCGGCCATTCCTGATCGCCGCCGGTGCGGTACTGGTGGTCGCCGCGGTGATGACGCTGCTGCACGATCTGCTGCGGCGTCCTGGCGTGGCAGGCGGGGCGGGCGGCCACGACCATGGACAGGCTGGCGGTGGAGACGGAGATGGGGACGGACCGGCCGACGACGGGCACGGGCACCACGAACCCCGGGTGGGCTGGCTGCTGATCCTGCCCGCACTCGGGCTGCTGCTGCTGTCGCCACCGGCACTCGGATCGTATGCGGCCGGGCAGTCCGGGACGGTGCTGGCCAATCAGGAAGTCGAGATCTATCCACCGTTGCCGGCGGGTGACCCGGTCCAGATCGGACTGCTCGACTACGCCGGACGGGCCATCTTCGACGAGGGCGACACGCTCCGCGACCGGCGGGTGCAGCTCACCGGCTTCATCGCCCCCGGACCGAACGGCGAACCGATCCTGGCTCGGATGATGCTGTCCTGCTGCGCTGCCGACGGCCGGCCGATCAAGCTCGGCATGTCCGGGGACGTGCCCGCCGGGTTACCGCCGGACAGTTGGGTCGAGGTGATCGGGCGGTACACCACGCAGCTCGGCAAGGATCCGGTGAACGAGGTGGAGATCCCCTACGTCCAGGTCGAGTCGTGGCAGCGGATCGACCCGCCGAAGCAACCGTACGAGCAGTGAGGTTTGTTCGGGCATTCCCGGGGTTGGTCCTCGTCAAGATGGACCGGCACCGGACCTAGATCGACCTCATGTCGAGGGTGTGCCAGACGGTCTCCTTGCCGACGCCGGTCGACCACCAGAGATAGCCGCCGCGGGACTGTACCGTGCCGACGCCGCGCGCGATCTCGACAGTGCGCCGCTGGGTGATGTCATAGAGGTAGAGGACGCGACTGCTCTGCTCGGGATTGTCGGCGTTGCCCTCGGTCAGCACCTCGAAGCGATCGAGTGCGGCCACGTCGACGACGGACGGCAGCGCGGTGTCCGGTGGAACGACCTGACGGTCGCCGCCGTCCGGCCGTACCAGGACACTCTGCGGCTGCCCTTCCAGCGGAACGACGAGCAACCGGCACCAGCTCGGGCTACAGGTGACCACCTCGTCCGGGATGGCGGCGACCTGCGTCGTCTGTCGCTCGACCACGTTGTGCAACCGGATCGGCCCACCGCTGCCGATGCTGATCAGGTAGGGCCAGCGGGAGAGTTCCCAGTCGCCGGGCTGCGCCTTGACGGTCACCGGGCCACCGTCGAGGGACACCGCACGTAGTTCCGTGTCGGTGCCCTGGTCAGGTGAGGCAGCGGCCCAGTGCAGCCACCCGTCGGTGATGGCGAGGTCGTACTCGGATCCGAGGTACAGGAACTGGCCGGTGTCAGCGGTCAACCGCCGGGCCGGCCGATCTCCGGCGAGGTCGGCGCTCCACAGCTCGGTATGCGCACGGCCGTTGGTGTCGATGGTCGACTCGGCCCAGACGATCGTGCCCTTCTCGACGGCGATGGCGGCGAACTCCGGCTCGTCGACGTTCGGGAGGCGGCGCAGTTCGCGCAGTTGTCCACCCGGGGCGCGGTAGAGCAGCCGCAAGTGGGCGGCGCCTGGCTCGGGCGCCGTGCCGATCGAGGCCGTCGCGTCGAGAAAAAGCGTCGGATGGTACACCGTGCCATCAGGCAAACTGGCGTTGATGCTGGCGCGCTGGGCGTTCGGCCAGACCTCTGCCGCGTGGGGCGGCAGCGTGGCGGTGGGCCCGGCCTCGGGCGGTGGCGGTCGCCAGAGCAGCACGCCGGCAGCCGCGACCGCGACGACCAGGGCGGCCGACCCGCTGACCCGGCGGCTGCCCACCCGCCGTCCGGCGAGCGTGCTGGGCCGGGCAGCGACACGGCTCATCTCGAACATCCCATCTGGCCGTCCACCCGTACAGTATCGCGATCGAGTTCTCCGATCGGGCACGATGGCGGCGGAGAGCGGTCGCAGCACGAGGACGCTGGTAGCCGGGCCGACACCAGGTGAGTCTGGGACGACGGACCACCGGGATGCGGCATCAGCGGGGCCGTTTACAGTGTCGGTCACCCGTACCGGATGGCCCGGTGCGGCCCCGTGCCCGTCGCCGGGAGGTGGGCTTGTCGAGCAGGCCGGTCATCGGCGCGCCCCGACGGGCGAGAACGCTGCTGAGCCTGACCGTCGCCGTGGCGGCGAGCTGTGTGCTGCTGCTGGTTCCGCCCAGTGACCGACAATCCGCCTTAGCGCCGGTGTCGGCGGTGCTCGCCTGGCCGGGCGCGCAGCGCGGAAGCGTTCCCGCCGACCTGCCCGACGGCACCGCCTACACCCCAGCCTGGTTTCTCGACGCCCGAACGTCGATCGGCACCGCTCGGAGTCGTGACGGCGCCTTCCTGCGGCTGGTGGTTCACCAGGCTGACGGGTCGCTGCGGCAGCTGCGACGTCTGCCGACCGGCGACGCCCCGTCGATCGCGGCGGTCACGGTCAGCGGTGAGGTGGTGGTCTGGGCCGAAGGCCACGGGAACCGCAGTCCGCAACTGTGGGCGGTCAACCTCCGCGACGGACGACCGCCGTGGCTGGTGACCGTCGACACCGGCGAGGCCCGCTTCTACCAGTCGGAGTACGACCTGGTGATCGCGGACGGCCGGGTGCGCTGGGTAGCCACCGCCGACAACGACGTGACCGAGGTGCGGTCGGTGGCGCTGACCGGCGGCCGGGTGCAGATCACGGTGGAGACGGGTACGTGGCAACTGTCGGCGTGGCCGTGGCTGGTCGACGGCGCTACTTCCGTTTCCGGCTCGACCAGACTGAGAAACGTCGTCACCCGCCGCGACGTCGCGGTGTCGCCGAGCCGCAGGGCGGTGACAAACTGCAGTCCACGCTGGTGTCGGGTCGTCTCGTTGACCGGAGACGGCTACCGCATCGATCTGATGAACCCTGACGGCACGGACCGCCGTAGAGTCGCCGAGGGCTCGGTGGAGACCGCCGTCACCGACGTCGGCGCGCTCGACCGCTTCGACGTGTACGCGGAACTCGGCGGCAATGCGGACCTGACCGGCAGTGTGCGGCTCTTGGTCTACGACATCGCCCGGCGGAGACCGGTCGAGGTCAGTCCCGCCGCCGCCGACGTCGTCTATCGCGGCGGGGTGCTGTGGTGGTCGACCGGTAACCAGGAGCTGTTCCTACGGCACAGCCTGGACCTGCGCACCGTCTGACCGCGGCTGCGGAGTGACGCCGTCCGGAGGTCGGGAGACTGTCAGATCCCGTAGCTGCGTCCTGCGATGCTGTGTCCTCCGTGCCAGTGGCCGGCTGGGTCCGGGCAGGCGGTGGGATCAGCGCGCGCAGGTGGCGCAGGTGCCGAAGATTTCGAGGGTGTGACCGACGTCGGTGAAGCCGTGCTGGCTGGCCACCTGGTCGGCCCAACGCTCGACCGCCGGGCCGGCCACCTCCACCGTGCGTCCGCAGTTGCGGCAGACGAGGTGGTGGTGGTGCCTGCCCTGGCTGCATCGACGGAACAGCTGCTCGCCGCCTGGTAGCCGGGTGGAGTCGATCTCCCCGGCGTCGACCAGCAGTTGGAGCGTCCGGTAGACGGTGGTGAGCCCGACCCGCGCCTCACGGGCGATCAGCATCTGGTGCAACTGCTGCGCGGTGTGGAAGCCCTCGACCTCACGCAGCAGGGCCAGCACCTCGGCCCGCTGCCGAGTGTTCCGGGTCACATTTGGCATCGTCTGGTTCACTGTACCGCCGTCTCCGCGAATGTCTCCACTGGCCGTGCCGCCAACCCTGGCCGCCTGGCACCCCGTCGATGACGCCGAATGGCGGGCGCATCCATTATGCGTCGTTGAGAAACTCGACGGTCCGCCGCATCTGGGGACGGGGCCAGACCCGGCATAGCGGAGTGAAGTGCCGTTACCGGACGTGAACGCCGACGAAGCTGATCCTCGGCGATGGGCAGCGAGTCTGGCGGCAGCAGGGTGGGCTGTTGCCGAATTCGGCCGACGGCGCCGCTGGCCCACGGCCCGGAGCGGATGACGGCCTGCTACACCCGCCGGGCGAGCCCGAACCCGGCTGCCGCAGCGGCGAGGACAAAGGCGGCGAGTACGGCCAGCGCCTGGCCCAGGGTGGCGCCGCCGCCCTGTTGCTGCGCCGCGCCGGCGGCGGCGGCCGGTGTGGGGGCGGTGGTCGGGTCGGGTGGGTTCGCCAGGACGGCGTTGGTGGCGATCAGCCGTGGGGCGGGGTGTTCGCTGTCGGCGGTGATGTCGATCCAGTCGTACGAGCCGCCGTCGGCGCACCGCTGTAGGACGGGGAAGTGCAGGGTGTCGCCCGCTCGGGCGATGATCCGGGTGGTCAGGCCAACCTGAGCGGTTTCCAGGCCGGGGCCGGTGAACGTGACCCGGTCGTCGGCGACTGCGGCGGACCAGCGGTTCGGCGTGGCGGTGGTGGTCGCGGTGACTCCGTCCGGCAGGGCGACGACCAGTTCGGTGGTGGGGGAGTTGTCGCAGCTGTGGTCGAAGCTGAAGGTGAGGGTGGTGGTGCCGTCGCCGTTCGGCTGCGCCTCGGCGATCTCGACGTGGGCGGCGGCGGGCGCGGCACCCAGTGCCAGGTATGCGACCGTGGCTGCCGCCGCCGCGCCGACCGTCCGGGTCCACCGTCGCGCGTTCATCCGACCTCCACGGTGAACTGGGCGACCGGATTGTCGTACTTGGAGGTGCGTACGCTGACCTGCATCACCCAGGAGCCGGCCAGGGGCAGGTCGACGACCGCCTGGTATCGGCCGGGGCCGGTGCGCGCCAGTTTCCGTTCCAGCGGGCCGACGTTCATCGCGGGAAGCAGGACCGTCAGCTTCGGATCGGCGACCGGGACGACGGGCTGACCGGCGGCGTCGAAGAGGTCGAGTTCCATCGAGTTCACTCCTACCGTGCCCGGGGTGAGCCGGGCGACCGCCCGTCCGGGCCCCAGCGGCGCCTCCAGCACGGGTGGGCTGTCCCCGGTGTCCGTTGCTGCGGGCCGGGGGGCGGTGTCGGGGGTGGGGCTCTGCGTGACCAGGAATCCGGTCGCGGCGACGACGACGATGAGCAGTGACGCCTCGAGCCGGACGGCGCGGCGCAGCAGGCGCCACGCGGCCGGCGGACCGTCGTCGTGGTCGGCGGCCGTGACGCGGGGCACCAGGCGGAACCGGTTGTGTGCGGCGATGGCGAGGACCACCGCGGTCAGTCCGACCTTGGTGAGTAGGGCCAGGCCGTACGAGGTGCTCCACAGGGCTTCCCACGACCGCAGGATCCGCCAGCCGGTCAGCAGGCCAGCGACGCCGAGCAGACCGACGAGGACGGCGGCGGAGCGGGAGAACGCCGAAACAGTCCGCGCCGCCGCGTCGGCGGGCAGGTCGGCCGATCGGGTGAGTGTCCAGGGCAGCGCGGCCAGCCCGCCCAGCCACACGCCGGCGGTGGCCACGTGCAGGATGTCGGCCGGGACGACCAGCCACGCCGGGCCGTACGTGCGGGTGTGTCCGACCAGGGCGATCGCCCCCCAGGCGAGGGCGACGCCGGCGAACGCCACGGCGGTCAGCGCCGCGCGTCGGCTGGTGCGGACAGCCTCGGCGGCATCGCCGGATGCCGGGGGCCCGGCGGCGGCCGAGGTTGCCCACAGTCCGGCGCTCAGGCCGAGGACGACCAGCAGGGAGCTCAGTCCCTCCGTCGAGGTGAGGCCGGCCGCCCACAGGGAGGTGTCGGCCAGGCCGGTCAGGTCCCGGCCGTCCTGCCAGGCGGGGACGGTCGGCACCAGAACCAGCCGCGCCAGCACGGTCACGGCCGCCGACCAGGCGGCGAACCGCAGCAGCCGGCGCCGCAGGACCGGCGCGTCGGCGCGCAGCAGGACGAGCAGGAAGACCAGCAGTCCCGCGCTGACGAGCAGGCCGAGGTAGGCGGCACCCTCGGCCGCCTGACGCAGCACGTTCAGCGCGGGACCCGGACGGCCTTCCGGCAACTGCACGGCCGAGGCGCTCGGCGCGCCGACGGCGAAGGTGAACCCGCCGGAGATGGGGTGACTGTCGGCCGAAACCACCCGGAACGCCACGATGTAGGTGCCGCCGGGAAGGTCCGGCGGCACGGCCAGGAGCACCTTCGTGTCCACTGACCGGCTGTCGCTGGAGATCTCGTCACCGGCCGCGTCGAGCAGCCGGACTCCGCCCGGGCGTACCGTCACCGGTTCGTTGAAGGTCAGCGTGACCTCGGCCGGGGCGCTCGTCAGCACGGCCCCGTCCGCCGGGTCGGTGCCGAGCAGGACCGCGTGGGCGGCTGCCGGCGCCGCCGGGACGGCAGCTGCCAGCAGACCGAGCAGGCTGGCGAGCGCGGTGGACGCCGTCCACCGCGTCCACCGACCGGGCTTCGAGCCCCGCGCCGCCGCCGTGTCGGACGCCCCCATCTGCACCGCCGGCCTGTCAGGCGGACTTGCGGGTACGCAGCAGCGCCAGCCCGCCGGCCACCAGACCCAGCGCGCCGAGCACCAGGCCGATCCAGCCGACCACACCATTGCCACCGCTGCCGGACTCGTCGCTGGACCGGGCCACCGGCTGCACGGCGGCGTCAGCGTCACCGGTGTCGGCCTTCGCGGTCAGCACGAAACTCGGCGCCGGGTGCTCCAACTCGTCGGCGTCCTGACCGGCGGCGGGCATCTCCACCCACGGCGTCTCACCCTGCTGGCAGCTCTGCACGGCAGGGAACGCCAGCGTCTCGCCGGGGGCGTTCGGCAGCTTCAGCGACAGCTCGAACGTGTCCCGCAGGTCGTCCGGCAGCGGCGTCTTCGCGGTGTAGACGACTTCGGCGACCCGCTGGGTGAGCTCGTTGCCGTGGCTGTCCTTCACCGGCGGGTTCAGGTCCGCCATGACCTTCTGCACTGCCCAGTTCGGGTTCACCGTCGGGGTGACCGAGACGATCTTCTCGGGGATCTTGATGGAGACCTTCGTCGTGGCGGAGCCGTCGCAGCCGTGTGGCACGCCGAACGTCAGCACGGTGTACGAGTCGGCGATGGTGACCGACGGGCTCACCGTGACATGCGCGGCAGCCGGTGACCCGGTGAGCGCCACCGCGGCAACGACGAAGAGCCCGAGCGCGCCGATCCTCACGACCTGGCGACCTGTGACACCCATAGCTGAACAACCCCTCCGGAGACAGTGCCACGGCCGACGCCGCAGCACACCGCGATCCAGTAGTCCGTCACTGCCCGGCGTTTAGTTCCCGGCCCCACCCAGTATCCCACGATGTGGGATAGGTCCTGATGGCTACTCGTCGTACCCGCAGCTTGGAAGTGATTGAGTTCGCGGTCGGCGTTCCGTACCTGCTCGCCCTGGCGACGATCTCAAACAGGGGAGGCCAGAACAGACCCGTCATTCAACAGTGGTGGCTGCACCGCGACGATGACCTCCGGCGCGGTCTGGGGCGACCGCTACAACACCTCGGTCACGGTCAGCGGCGCCACCGGCTGGACCGTGACGGTGGCCGTCACCGCCCCACAGGGCATCACCACGACCTGGAGTGGCAGCGCCACCCTCAGCAGTAACAACACCGTGCTGACAATGCGCTCCAACGGCAGCGGCAACTCCTTCGGCTTCACCACCATGACGAACGGCAACTTCGGCGCCCGACCGTAGATCAGATCCTGCACCAGCGGGTGACCGGATCACTCGCCTCATTCCAAGAGAGGCATGTCTCGGCCCACTCCACTTGGTCACCGTCCGTAGCCTCGGCTACCAGCCGAGGCTACGGACGCCGGTGGACTGTAAACGAAACCTGGGTTGGTCAATCTGGTGCGGGCAGTGGCGGGCGGACGGGGTGGCACGAAGCCTCCCACACTTAGCGTGGTCACATTGGTGGTCACAGCCCAAGATCAAATAGCCATCATTGCGCGACATGTGGCGGCAGGGGGTGTGATTTGACGTAGAGAATTTTCCCTGCTCAAAGCACCTGTCGGCATCCGGCGGTACGGCGTGACAGAATCGTTACCAGACTGGCAGTGTGGGGGTCAGGGGTTCGAGTCCCCTCGGCTCCACCCTTGCGTGAGAGATGGCGATAGCCCTGGTCGGGAGTGATCCCGGGGAACCAGGGCTATCACTGTCTTAGGGCGTCGAATTCTGCTACGTGCCAGATCTGTGCCAGATCAGGTGGCGATCGTGCCTCTCGCCTCCTCGATCAGAGCGTCCAGCGCCGCCGCGATGGTGTGATAGCGGTCACGAGTCGCGTACTGATAGATCATCTTACCCGCCTCCGACTTCGGGTCGTCATCGATCTGCGTACCGTCTTCCATCTCGGCCGTCGCTCGGCGCACGTCGGACCGACACCCGTGCGTACCTCGGCTACCCCGGTAGGTGGACCACGGTGCCGGTGTTACGGGCGTGTTCGGCGGCCCAGACGACACGGTGGCTGAGCAGGCTGGAGGCTGCGTCGGAGGGGATGAGGGAGGGGTTGCCCTCGGCGACGGCCGCCAGGAAAGTGTCCGTCATGGCGGCGTCGCCACCGTGGTGGCCCTCGGCGGCAGTGCTGCCGGCGCCGGCCCCGGTCTCGAGGGTCCACCGACGGTCGGTGCGGAAGTCGGTGATGTGCAGCGTGCTGTTGTCGCCTTCGATGGAGCCGTGGGTGCCGAACAGGCGGGTGCGGCGACCGCTCATCGGGGTGAAGGCGGTGAGGGTGAACGAGCAGGTCGCGCCGTCCGCGAAGGACATGGTGACCACCTGGTGGTCGACGACGTCGTTGGCGCTGGCGTAGACACAGCGGCCGTACGGGCCGGTCCGCAGTGCCGCCTCGACGCCGGCCGGGGTGTGGTCGGTGGTGACTGCGGAGAGCGGCCAGAACTCGCGCTCCGGGTCGCCGAGGCAGGCGAGGTAGAGCCGGGGGGCGGAGTACGGGCAGGACGGCTCGACCGGGCAGCTGAGGCAGGTGTTCGTGGCGCCCTCGGGTCGTTGGTCGGGACGGAAGTGGCTGAGTCCGCCGAACGAGCTGACCTGGGTCGGTGCGGATCCGAAGAGGTGGAGCAGCCAGTCGATGTCGTGGCAGGACTTGGTGAGCAGCAGCGGGCCGGAGGTGTGGCTGTTGCGCCAGTTGCCGCGGACGAAGGAGTGCGCGTAGTGCCACCAGCCGATCGGCTCGAGGTGCTGCACACTGACGAGCCGGCCGATCACCCCGTCGTCGAGCACTTCCTTGAGCGCCTTGGAGTAGGGCGTGTACCGCATGACGTGGCAGACCGCGAAGATGACATCGGCCTTCTGCACCGCGGCGGCGATGCGTACGGCGTCCGCCTCGGTGGTTGCCATCGGCTTTTCCAGCAGGATGTGGTATCCGAGTTCGGCGAAGGCGATGGTCGGTTCGGTGTGCATCTGGTCCTGGGTGGCGACCACGACCGCGTCGCCCACCCGGCCGGCCGCGGCGAGGTCGCGCCAGTCCGCGTAGACGTGCTCCGGCGGCACGCCGAACTCGGCGGCGAACCGGGCGCGGCGGCTCGGGTCCGGTTCGGCCACGGCCGTCACCCGAGCCCGTCCGGACGCGGCCGCGTGCCGGGCGTACCCGAGTCCTCGCAGCCCGGCGCCCGCCACGACCAGTCGTACCGGGTTTACAGTCATGTAGGTGCCTTCCCTGGAGCTACTTATTAGACTCTCCATCATTAGTAGGTGCCTCAGCGGCGGACGTCAAGGGGTGGGCGCGTGACCGGACAACTCGCCGGCGGAGACCTGTCGAGGTTGCGGCAGCTCAACACCCTCACGGTGGTGCACGCGCTGCGCCAGCAGGCCCCGCGTACCTTGCGGGAGGTGTCGCGGGCTGCCGGTCTGTCCCGCGCGGCCAGCGAGGAGGTCCTCCGCGAACTCGAAGCGCAGGGGTGGGTCGAGCAGGTCGACCCGGCCGCGGGCACGATGGGGCGGCCGGCCCGGCGGTACCGGTTCCGCGCGGATGCCGGCTGGGTGCTCGGCGTCGACGTCGGCGGACACACGGTCCGGGCGATGGTCGCCGACCTCGACGGCGAGATCCGACACGCGTTGCGCCAACCGGTCTCACCCGCCGCCGGGCGGGCCGAACGGCTGGCGGTGGTGGACAAGGTGGTCGCCGAATGCCTGGCCGGCTCCGGACGAACCGGGGCGGAGATGTGGGCGACGACGGTCGCCACGAGCGGTCTGACCGATGCGGCGGGCCGGGTGGTGCTCTCGGTCGCGCTGCCCGAGTGGACCGGTGTGCACCTGGCCGAGCACCTCAGCCGCCTGGTCTCGGGACCGGTGATGGTGGAGAACGACAGCCGCCTCGCCGCCCTGGCGGAGACCTGGCGGGGTGTAGCCCGGTACGCGCAGAACGTCGTCTACCTCCTCGCCGGCCTGCGCACGGGCACCGGCCTGATCATCAACGGCCAGCTGCACCAGGGGTTCGCGGGTGCGGCGGGGGAGATCGGGGCGCTGCCGGAGATGGGCTGGATCCGAGCCCAGGAACACCTGCGCACCTGGCCCGACGCGCCGGCCGGGACCGACCCGGAAGACGTGGCCGCGCTCGTCTTCGCCGCCGCGCGGGAGGGTGACCGCCGGGCGCTCACCATGGTCCGGCGGTACGTGAAGGACCTGGCGCTTGGCGCCTCGGCGCTGGTCCTCGCCCTCGACCCGCAGATGGTGGTCCTCGGCGGCGGCTTCTCCCGCTCGGCTGATGTGCTGCTGGAACCGCTCCGGCGGGAGTTCGACAAGCGGTGCATCCGGACCCCGGAGGTGCTCCAGTCGGCTCTCGCCGACGATGCCGTCGCGCTCGGTGCGGTCCGGCACGCCCTCGACCACCTGGAGCGGCACATCTTCGACCCGGGCAGCGGCCTGGCCGCGCCAGCCGCCCCGAAGCGCTGACCGCACCGACACCCCCGGCTTCCGTGCCATGTCTTCACATTGTTGCGCCAGTCTTGACAGACTTATGAGGGACAGTATTAATAGTGGGCGTGCTGTGACCTGAGTCTCCTGTCTGAAGGGACGCCCATGTTGAGACCCCTGCGGTTAGGACTGGCAGCGATGCTGGCTGCCGCGCTCACCTTCTCCGCCGCGGCCTGCGGCAGCGACGAACATCCTGCGGACGGCCCGGTGACGCTCTCCTACATGGTGTGGGACACCAATCAGGTGCCGGTGATGAAGGAACTCGCCGCGGCGTTCACCAAGGAGCACCCCACCGTCACGGTCGACGTGCAGATGACCCCCTGGACCGACTACTGGACCAAGCTGCGAGCCGCGGTGAGCGGGGGAGCGGCCCCGGACGTGTTCTGGATGAACGGTCCGAACATCCAGCTCTACGCCGACAACAAGGTCATCGTGCCGCTGTCGGACAGGATCAGCGACGCCGGGATCGACCTGGGTGTCTACCCCAAGGCCCTCGTCGACCTCTACACCTTCGAGGGCAAGGTCTACGGCCTGCCCAAGGACTTCGACACCGTGGGTGTCTGGTACAACAAGGAACTCTTCGACGCGGCCAAGGTCGCCTACCCCACCGACGGCTGGACCTGGGCCGATTTCAAGGCGGCGGCCGCGAAGCTCACCAATCCCGCCAAGGGCGTGTACGCGATCGGTGCCAGCGTCTCCTCCGGGCAGGAGTACTTCTACAACACCATCTACCAGGCCGGCGGCCAGGTCATCTCGGCCGACGGCAAGACCTCCGGCTACGACCAGCCGGCCACCATCGAGGGTCTGCGCTTCTGGACCGACCTGATCAAGGCCGGGCAGTCGCCTGACCTGAAGACGATGACCGACACCCAGCCGCTGCAACTCTTCGAGTCCGGCAAGCTCGCCATGTACTGGGGCGGATCGTGGAACGTGTCGGAGTTCTCCAAGAACGAGTACACGAGGACGCGGGTCGACGTGGGCCCGCTGCCGACCGGTGTCAGGAAGGCCACGATCATCCACGGCGTCGCCAACGTGGTCTCCTCGAAGACCAGCCACCCGGAGCAGGCCTGGGAGTTCGTGCGGTTCCTCGGCTCCCGGCCGGCAGCCGAGATCCTCGGTCGCAGCGGACCGATCCCGGCGTACACGGGTACGCAGACGGGGTGGGCGAGCGCCAACGCCCGGTTCAAGGTGCAGTACTTCCTCGACGCGGTGACGTACGCGGTGCCGTACCCGGTCTCCCGCAACACCGCCGCCTGGAACGAGGCCGAGGCCAAGCACCTGAGCCGGGCGTACAGCGGTGAGGTCGACGTGGCGACCGCGGCCACGGCGCTCGCCAAGGACATGAACGCCCTGCTGGCGAAGGAGTAGCCGGCCATGGTGGTCACCGAGTCGGGCGTCGTGCGGGCCGGATCGGTCGTCCCGCCCGTACCCCCCGGTCCGACCCGGCGCCGCCGGTCCTGGCGGCACCAGCGCAGCGAGGCGCTCTGGGCGTACCTGCTCATCGCCCCTACGGGGTTGGGCCTGGCCGTCTTCTACCTCTGGCCGGTGCTACAGACGGCGTACTTCTCGTTCAGCGAGTGGGGGCCGTTCGGCGGGCACGAGTGGATCGGCCTGGACAACTACCGGACTCTCGTCGGCGACGCGGAGGCGCTGCGGGCGCTGGGCAACACGACGCTGTACACGGTGCTGGGTCTGGCGGGTATTCCGGTGGCCATCGTCTTCGCCGCACTGCTCAACCGGCGCCAACTGCGGGCGGTGTCCGTCTACCGGATGCTGTTCTTCCTGCCGATGGTGACGATGCCGGTCGCGGTCGCGATGGTGTGGCGGTGGCTCTACAACGGCGAGTACGGGCTGATCAACCACGTCCTGTCGCGCGTGGGAATCGACGGTCCGCATTGGATCGCCGATCCGGCCACCGCTCTCTACGCCCTGGCTGCCGTCGGCATCTGGACCACCCTCGGCTACAACCTGGTGATCTTCCTGGCCGGCATGCAGGCGATCCCGAGGGAGCTGTACGAGGCCGCTTCGATCGACGGTGCGGGGCCGCTCGTCCAGTTCCGCAGGATTACGCTGCCGCTGCTGTCGCCGTCCATCTTCTTCGTCTCGGTGCTGTCGGTCATCGGCTCGCTGCAACTGTTCGACCTGGTGTACGTGATCGGCGGCAGTGGCCAGTCCGCGCGCAACAACCCGGCGTACCCGCGCATCCAGACGGTGGTGGCGCTCTTCTACGAGAAGGCGTTTTCCAGCAACGACCGCGGCTACGCGGCGGCGATCGTGATGGCCCTGCTCCTGTTGATCGTCGCGCTGACGGCCGTGCAGTTCCGGCTCCAACGGAGGTGGGTCCACTATGGCTAGGATCACCACACGCCGCGGGCACCTCGGGACCCACGCGGCCCTCGCCGTCGGCACGATGTTGATGGTCGTCCCGTTCGCCTGGCAGTTCCTCACGTCGCTGAAGTCGCTCTCCAGTGCGACCCGGGTACCACCGACGATCCAGCCGGATTGGCACTGGTCCA
The DNA here is from genome assembly GCF_003030385.1 of Plantactinospora sp. BB1. Lineage (NCBI taxonomy): Bacteria > Bacillati > Actinomycetota > Actinomycetes > Micromonosporales > Micromonosporaceae > Plantactinospora > Plantactinospora sp. BB1. The sequence goes on from NZ_CP028159.1 coordinate 2,718,294, forward strand.
ACTACAGGCGGGTCTTCGAACTGCTGCCCTTCGGCGACCAGTTCCTCAACACCGTGCTCGTGGCGGTCGGGCGTACCGCCGGGCAGCTGCTGTTCTGCTCGATGGCGGCGTACGCCTTCGCCCGACTGCGGTTTCCCGGCCGGAACCTGCTCTTCGGCGTCTTCCTGTCCGTGCTCATGGTGCCGCCGCCGCTGTTCGTCATCCCCCAGTACGAGATCATGGCGAAGCTCGGCTGGCTCAACTCGCTCCAGGCGCTGATCGTGCCCGGCCTGTTCAGCGCATTCGGGGTGTTCCTGCTGCGGCAGTTCTTTCTCGGCCTGCCCAAGGAACTCGACGAGGCGGCGCGGCTGGACGGTGCCTCACCGCTGCGCATCTACTGGTCCGTGATGCTCCCACTGGCCAAGCCGGGTCTGCTGGCGCTCGCCATCCTGGCGCTGCTCTGGTCCTGGAACGACCTCTTCTGGCCGCTGGTGGTCAACACCGACCCGGACAAGATGACCCTGTCCGCAGGGCTGGCTTCCCTGCAGGGCCAGTTCCAGACCGACTACCCGGTGCTCATGGCCGGATCGCTACTCGCCTCCCTGCCGGTCATCGCGGTCTTCGTCGTGATGCAGCGGCACTTCATCGAAGGCATCGCCCTCACCGGCAACAAGGGCTGACAGCCCACAGCCGCGGGCGAGGAACGGAGCGACCGGTCTGACCGACCTGGCAGCGGTCGCTCGCGCCGGCACCACACCCGGGTGGTGTTACCCGGCGCAGGCAGTGCACCCGAGTACACCACCACGGTCACCTGACTGAAGGGGAGAAGCCGTGTTCGGTAAAGCCATCCGCCTGCTCTGCGGCGTGGTCGTCCTGACCGCCGCCGCCATCGTCCTGCCCCACGCGCAGCCCGCGAACGCGGCCGCGTTCGAGATCGGCCGCACCCCCTTCTACGGCAAGGTGCCCACGCTCAACCAGAACAGCCGCACCGCGTTCTGGTACGGGCAACTCGACCAGGCCAAGACCAACCAGCTCAAGGCGTACGACCTGGTCGTGCTCGAACCCACCCTGCGGGTGCTCAACCTGACCGCCGACCACTTCTACTTCGAGTCCGTCACCAGTGCACAGGTGCAGGAGATCAAGCGCGGGCTGGACGGTGTGCTCGGCAGCGCCGACGACGTCATCGTGTTGGGCTACCTCTCGGTCGGGGAGATGCTGCCCACCATCATTCCCGGGCACAGCGGGCACATGACCACCCAGAAGGGCATCGAACTCGGCCTCCTTCCGGCCGGCTACACCGGACCGTCGGGTCCGCTGCACGGGCCCAACCCGTGGAACTACAACGCCGCGGGCGGCTACCTGAACGTGGAGGGTGGCGCGACCCCGGACGGCACGTACGACGACGGCTATGCCGGCTACACCGGTCTGAACATCGCCGCCGGCTACTCCTCCTGGGGCAACCGGCTCACCTGGCGCAACCGCGGCGTCATGCCCTGGTACCTCGACCAGCAGGGCACCTGGGTCAGCGACAGCCGGTACCTCTACGGCGGCTACTGGCGGGACGGGGACGGCACCGTCGACGTCAACCGCAACTACGGCGGCGGCTACATCAACGCCGGTGACCCGGCCTGGCAGCGGTTCGTCACGTACCAGGTCGACAAGATCGTCCACGACGGTGACTACGACGGCGTCTTCCTCGACACCGTCGACACGCCCGACCCGGTCGGAGGGGCCGGACCGGGTGTCTCGTGGGGCCCACGCGGCAACTTCGGCTTCACCGCCGGCGGCATGATCGACCTCGTCGAGAAGATCAAGGCCGTCGACCCGAGCAAGGTCGTCGCCGCCAACCGCGGCTACTGGTACTTCAACCCGGACGAGGGCACCTCGCGGTTCGCTGACCGCTATCGCCGCGCCATCAACGTATTCGTCACCGAGTCCTGGTACTACAACACCTACATTCCCGGCTTCTACGACAGCAGCCCCGGTTACGAGAGCAACTGGAACACCGATCCCGCCTCGGCCGGCTACCGCCACCGCGACAACTTCGGCGGCTTCTGGAAGTCCTACATGAACGCCCAGGCCAACCGGGCCGACGGCTTCAACATCGCGATCATCGACTTCCGGGTGCCAGCCAGCGGCACCCAGAAGTGGATGAACGAGGTGGTGGTCAACTCCGGCTACCTCGGCTACTCGGTCTCCGGCGCCAACCACTTCAACTCGGCGATCTACGACGACGCGAAGAACTGGCTCGACGCCAACGGACGCGCCGCACCCAGCCAGGCCGGCGCCCACCCGACCAACCTGTTCGGCGGGTTCGTCGCCGACGGCGACACCGGGGAGTGGACGTCCCAGACACCGATCTACCACCATCCTGCCGGCGCCAACGCCAAGGGCATCACCAAGGTGTACGCCCGGTTCGTCGGGGACCGGTTCTTCATGATGATCGAGGCGAAGCAGACGATCAGCCTGGCCCAGGAGATGATCTACTTCGACTACGACCGGGACGGCCCCTCCGGCTGGCAGCCCTTCTGGCCGACCTCACCCGACGCCCGGGTCTACCTGGAGAACCTCAACCAGGCGTACCTGCTGCCACACGTGGCCGGTCAAGCCGACGTGTTCCGGTTCAGCAGCCCCAGCGCGCCCGGCAACCGGGGCTGGCCGGTGCGGGTCGTGCAGTCCGGCACCCGCGCCGAGCTGGAATTCGACCGCGGCTACATCTTCCCGCCCTCGACGGCGGGCCGGGAGATCTGGACGTGGTTCCGGGTCGCCAACTTCGGTGGCCAGGCCGTGCGGTTCTCCGTGCCCGGCGCTGCGCCCATCCCGTCGCCGGTCATCGGCAACGGTCAGGCGACGAACCTGCCGGCCACCTGAAGGACAACTCCACCGACGAACGGCTCCCGGCCGAGCCGAACCCCTGCCCCTCGTCACGGTCAGAGAGAGAGCTATGTCCCGTAACCGAATGATCGCCGCCGCCCTCGTGGGCGTGCTGGCCACGGTCACCCTCAACGTGGCGCCAGCACACGCCACGATCAGCGGCCAGACGGCATCCAACACCGCCACCACCGTCACCTACCGATACCAGTACACCGGCGCACCCGCGTGGCGCCGCGTCTACGTGGACACCGACCGCAACGCGGCCACCGGGTTCGCCACCGCCGGCATCGGAGCGGACTACCTGCTGGAGAACGGCACCCTGTACCGGCACGCCGGCAGCGGCTGGAACTGGGCCGTGGTCACCGCCGTCACCCACACCAACGGCGGCGGCACCGCGAGCTGGACCGTCAACCGCGCCGACCTCGGCGAGACCGCGACACCCAACGACGCCGACCTGGTCTTCCAGACCGAGGCGCCGCTGGACACCTCGGCCCGGTACACCCACGTCTACAGCGGCTCCGGCAACGGCGGCGGCACGGTGACGTACCAGCCGGACACCGCCGACATCGCCAACCCGGAGCGCGGCTTCTACCACCACACCGGCGACTGCGACGTCAACGACTTCAATCTCGCCACCTTGCAGGGCTACCGCACCAGCCAGCAGACCACGCTCGTGATGTGCGTGTTCTACCTCGCCGCGTTCAAGAACGCGCCGATCAGCGCGGCGGCACTCGCCCAGTTCCAGCAGCAGGCCGACACCGTGCGCGCCGCCGGGCTGAAGATGATCCTGCGGTTCGCGTACACCACCTCCACCAGCGGCGACGACGCCCCGCTCAGCCGCGTGCTGTCACACCTCGACCAGCTCGCGCCGTACCTCAGCGCCAACAGCGACGTCATCCACGTCATGCAGGCCGGCTTCATCGGCGCGTGGGGCGAGTGGTGGTACACGCAGAACTTCGGCAACGAAGGCAACGTGACCCAGGCCGACTGGGCCAACCGCAAGGCCGTGGTGGACAAGCTCCTCAGTGTGCTGCCGGCGAACCGCATGGTCCAACTGCGCACCCCCAAGTTCAAGCGCACGATGTACGGCACCGGCGCACTGACGCCCGGCCAGGCGTACAACGGCACCGCGCTCGCCCGCCTCGGTCACCACAACGACTGCTTCCTCGCCAGCCCCGACGACCTCGGCACCTACGAGAACATTGCGGTCGAGTACCCGTACCTGGCGGCCGAGACCCAGTTCGTGCCGATGGGCGGCGAGACCTGTCAGCCCAACCCGCCGCGCTCACAGTGCCCGACCGCGCTACAGGAACTCGGCCAGTTCCACTGGAACTACCTCAACGCCGACTACCGCGCGGAGGTGCTCAACGGCTGGACCAGCGGTGGCTGCATGACCAACGTGCGCCGTAACCTCGGCCACCGGTTCACCCTCACCCAGGGCACGTACCCGGCCACCGCGACGGCCGGCGGCAGCCTGGCAGTCCAGTTCACCGTGCAGAACGCGGGCTGGGCCGCGCCGTTCAACCCGCGCGGTCTCACCCTCGTGCTGCGCAACACCGCGACGGGTGCCGTCCACTCGAGGGCGCTCAGTGCCGATCCGCGCCGCTGGGCCGCGGGCACGTCCACCACGGTCAACCAGTCCGTCTCGCTGGCGGGCGTGCCGTCGGGCAGTTACCGGCTGCTGCTCAGCCTCCCCGACCCGCGTCCGGGGCTCGCCACCCGGCCCGAGTACGCCATCCGGCTGGCCAACACCAACGTGTGGGAGCCCAGCACCGGCTACAACGACCTGCTGCACTCGGTGGTTGTCCGATGAGTCACGTCACGCGGGAGATCGTCAGCCAGCCCGATTGTTGGCGGCGGGCCATCGGGCTCGTCGCCGAGGTCGGCCACCTGCTCCCGGAACCGGGCCAGCGGAGCGCCGTCATCGGTTGCGGCACGTCCTGGTTCGTCGCCCAGGCGTACGCCCGACTGCGGGAAGCCGCCGGGCACGGCGAGACGGACGCGTTCACCGCGTCGGAGTTTCCCGCCGAGCGCGGCTACGACGCCGTCGTCGCGATCACCCGCTCGGGTACGACCACCGAGGTGCTGGACGCCGTCCGGGGCCGTACGGCCACCGTGATCCTCGCCGATCCGCACACTCCGGCTGCCGACCTGGCGGTGGGCGTGATCGCGCTCCCGTGGGCCGACGAGCGGTCGGTCGTGCAGACCCGCTTCGCGACCACCGCGCTCGCGTTGCTCAGCGCGCATGTCGGCGCACCACCCGACCCGGCGGCGACGGAGAAGGTGGTGGCCGCGCCGCTCCCACTCGATCCGTCCGCCGTGGAGCAGGTCACGTTTCTGGGCGCCGGCTGGACGGTGGGACTGGCACACGAGGCGGCCCTCAAATGCCGGGAAGCGGCCGGGTTGTGGACCGAGTCCTACCCCGCGATGGAGTACCGGCACGGACCGATCGCGATCGCCGCACCCCGCCGGGCGGTGTGGATGTTCGGGGATCCGCCCGCCGGCCTCGCCGAGCAGATCGGCCGGACCGGCGCCACGTTCGTGAACACCGGACGCGACCCGTTCGCCGACCTGGTGGTGGCGCAGCGTTTCGCGGTCGAGGCCGCCGCTCACCACGGCCTCGACCCCGACGTGCCACGCAACCTGACCCGCTCGGTGGTACTGCGGTGACCGGTAGCGGGGACGTGGTCGTGGCTGTGGACGTCGGTGGCACCCACGTCAAGTGCGCGCTCGTCGACACCCGGGGCGACCGGCGGCACCGCGAGCGGCATCCGACCGGTGCCGAGCGGGGACCGGAAGCCGTCGTCGCCACGATCCTCGACATCGTGCGTACGCTTGCCGACCGCGCCCGCGCGCAGGGACTGGTGCCCCAGGCGGTCGGTGTCGCGGTACCCGGGGTGGTGGACGAGGTCGAAGGGGTCGCGCAGCATGCCGCCAACCTGCCGCTGCGCGACGTACCCCTGCGGAAGCTGGTCGCCGAACACGTTGAGCTGCCCACCGTGCTCGGCCACGACGTGCGTGCCGGCGGTCTCGCCGAGGCCCGCCTCGGCGCCGGGCAGCACACGACGCACATGCTCTTCGTACCGATCGGCACCGGCATCGCCGCCGCCTACCTGACGGGTGGCGCGGTGCTGACCGGTGCCGGCGCGGCCGGTGAACTCGGGCATGTGGTCGTCCGACCCGATGGCCCACGATGCGCTTGTGGCGGTCGCGGCTGTCTGGAGGCGGTCGCGTCCGCCGCCGCGATCGCACGTCGGGCCGGGATGCCGGCACCCGAGGTCGTGGCTCGGGCGGTCGCCGGAGATCCTGCCGCAGCCGATATCTGGCGCGATGCCGTCCGCGCCCTCGCCGACGGATTGCTGACCGCCCAGGCGCTGCTGGATCCGGAGGTCATCGTCCTGGGCGGCGGACTTTCCCACGCGGGTGACGCCCTGCTCGGACCGGTACGTGCCGAAGTCCTCGACCGGCTGACCTTGTACCGCGAACCGCAGATCCTGCGCGCGTCATTCGGTGACGAAGCAGGCTGTCTCGGCGCAGGGCTCCTCGCCCTCGACCACTGGCAGGGCCGCACAGAATGATGGGGAAGCCGGCCGGGTCGGGGCGTGGCGGAGATTGTCCGGCGGCCTGGTCTCCCGTTCCGATCGCGAGCGGCCGCCGGTCCGGAACAGGTCCGGACCGGCGGCCGGCGGGGGACCGGTGTGGCGGTTACGGTACGGCGACGTCCGGCGTGCCGTCCCGGTCGAGCGTGGTCGGGCTGGCCGGCCCGGCGGCCCGCTGGCATCCGCAAGCCAGTTGAAGAAATATGACGCAAGGTGTCAGGTTTTGGGTGGAGCATAGGTTCATCGGTCGGCGCCGGTGACAGGCGCGGGCAGCGGCACGGATAGATACGGAAAGACAAGGACCGCCATGCGCGAAACCCCGGAAGATCTCGAAGAGCTTCAAGCCCTCCTTGACGCCTCCCTCGCCCGCTCCACCTCCCACCTCCGCTCGATCATCAATACCGCGCGTACACTGAACGCGGAACAGCTCACCCAGGTCCTCACCGGCATGTGCACCCTGGCTCTGTCCACCGTGACGGCGAAGGGCGAGCCGCGGATCAGTGGTGTGGACGGGCACTTCCTGCGCGGCAAGTGGTACTTCGGCACGGCGCGCGACGCGGCCAAGGCGCGCCACCTCGCGGCGCGGCCCGCCGTCAGCGCCGCGCATATGCGGGGTGAGGACCTCGGTGTCTTCACGCACGGCAAGGTGGAGATCCTCAACCCCCAGAACGGCGATCGGGCCACGGACTGGCCGGACGTGCTCGCCTACTTGAAGGACTTCTACGGCGACGACCTCTTCGACTGGGACAACGAAGTGGTCTACTACCGGTTGCATCCGCACTGGATGACCGTCTATGCCCCCGACATGGCAAAGCTCACCGTGGCGTCCCAGCCCTGATCCGCAGCGGGGCCTTCCCCGGACTGAGGTTCGCTGTCGCCACCGTCGTCCGCACCCGGCCGTTGACGCCCGCGCATAGTGCGACCTTGACGCAACCCGAGTTCGTGATGGGCGGGCTCGTCCTGCCGAGTCAGTCGTCAGCGCTGCGCGGGTCAGCCAAGCGCCGGCGAATCGGACGGGGTTGTCGGTCGCTGTCCGAGCACGCGGTAGCGGAGGTGTACGACGCCGTTGCGGAATCGGCGCTCATCGAGGAGTTCGAGGTCTGCGCGCATGCCGGTCGGCAGCCCTGGCTTACCCCCGCCGACGACAATCGGCAGGACGAACAGCTGGCATTCGTCGACCAGCCCGGCCTGGAAAGCCTGCGTCGCGAGGTTGGCGCCTCCTACGGTGAGGTCGCTGCTGGCCGTGGCCTTCAGGTCGTGTACTGCGGCGGGGTCGAAACGGCGTTCGAGTCGGGTGTCGGCCGTTGACACCGTGGTGAGGGTCGTGGAGTACACGACTTTGCTCGCCGCCTGCCAGGCGCTCGCGAAGTCGGCCATGAGGTCGGACTGCGCGGCCAGAGTGGCGTCGGTCTCCCAGACGGCCATCGCCTCGTACAGGCGCCGGCCGTAGAGGAACGTGCCCACGGACCGCAGGAGGTCGGTGGTGAACGCGAACACCTCCTCGTCGAGGGGGAACCAGGCGAACACACCCCGCTCGTCCTCGATGTAGCCGTCAAGCGACACGTTCGTCACGTAGATGAGCTTGCCCATGCCGTTACCTCTCGATGGTCGATCGAACCAAATCAAGTTTCGGGCCGTCTCACGACTCCCCTGTCCGGGAGGCCACACCGACTGCGCCCACCTGTTCTACGAACGTCCTGCGGCAGATCCGACACCCTGCCGTAAACGTTCCCAGACTCCCGCCGCTCGGCGCCCGCGATCGAGAAGCACCCGTGCTCGCTGGCACCCGCGATCGCCGACCTCGGGCGATGGGAGACCCACGACCAGCGAGCCCGGACCGTCAGGCTGCACGACTCGCTGCCGGCTGCGCTGCGGCACAACCGCACGCAGGCGTTCCTGCGGCTGCTCGGCCGTGACGGCGACACCGTCGGGCCTCTCATCCAGTACCTGAATACCTCGATCGTGACCACGAACGAGGCGGTGCTCGCAGCTACCGGCGGTCGGTACCGGGCGACGGCGCAACGGTCCGAAGCGATGTCGCCGGGCCGGCTGGCGTTCACGTGGTTTCCCGAGGACGAAGCCGACTGCGTGCAGCGGGACTTCGTCGTCCTGGTCAACCCCGGGACCCGGGCGGCGGGGTAGCGGCAGCGGGCTAGTGAGGATGAGCGGTCCCGCGACCGTGATGGCCCTGCGCGGGCTGGTGGCGTTGGCGAGCAGTCCGCCGAGCGCGCTGAGGATGGCGATGGCCCACTGCTGAGCTGAGGAGTGACAACCACAGCCGACCGTCACGTCACCAGAGGGTGCGGGCGTCAGGACGCCGGCACTGTTCGGCTGGATACGAACCCTCGCGAGGAAATTCCCGAGGCTCTGCCAGATTCTGCTGCCTACACTCAGCCGGTGATGAAGGGGCGCTTCGTTGACGACGGACGGTGGCTGGCCGGTTTCTCCGGTGAGTTCGTCGTGCGATGCGCCCGGTGCGGCGCGGCGGCGAAGGTCTCGCGGGAATGGGACGGTGCCGGACGGACCTGGAGGCCGGCGACAGTTGCCTGCGTGACCTGTGGGTTCTCCCGCCGACAGCACAGGTCGGCCGGCTGTGAATGTGGCCGTTGCCGACGTTACCTCCCCCACAGTTGGGCGGGGCCGGTGGTCATCAGCGTGCGGCAGCGGTGCGGCCACTGCGGCCGCCGGATGTACGTCGAACGCCGGGCGAAAGCGGCGCCGCAGCACCGCTTCGTCACTCTGCACTGCGACGGCTGCGGTACGGCGACCAACGTGAGCTATGAGTTGCGTCCGGTGATGGTGCCCGCAGCCCTGGTGGACAACTGCTTCGGTCTGCCACTGTGGCTACAGACCCCGTGCGCCGGTCACACGTTGTGGGCCTTCAATCCGCGCCACCTCGCTTACCTCAAGGAGTTTCTGCAGGCCGGCCTCCGAGAACGGCACGGCACGGCGAACGCCTCGGTGGTGTCCCGACTGCCCGGCTGGCTCAAACAGGCCAAGCACCGGGGCGAGGCACTGCGTGCGGTCGAGCGTCTTGAACGCCTGCTCGTGCCCTGAAATCCGGCGACCGGCAGTCGCGGCCGTTCACAACCTGGGTCGGCCCGCCAGCCGCGCTGTCGGCGCGTACGACGCTGACAGCGCGGGGGCGGGCCGCAGGGCGGTATCCGTACGGCCGCTGATGCGGGTCAGAGCCCATCCCAGAAGGTCAACCGGTGCGCGGCGGTCCGGTCGAACTGGCCTACCCGGTCGAGGTCCAGGCCCTGGACGTACGGGTGAAGCCGCCATGCCGGTAGTCCGTGGGCGTTCGGGTTGCCCGTGGCGGCGAACCGTGCCCAGTAGCCGATCATTCGGTCGCCGAGTCGACGCTGCTTCTTGGTGAGCGGGGCGGAATCCCACGACGGGTCGAAGAGGAACGGCAGCTCCGAGCCGTGCGAAGCCATCGGCTCCACCTGGTCGTCGGGGTACGGGAACAGTTGCGGCGCGGTCCGGTCGAGGAACTCGTAGGAGTAGACCGGTACGTGCCGGGCCAGCAGTCGGTCGGTGTCCCGCGCCTGCCTCGCCCAGTCGAGGTCGCTCATCACGGCGGCAGCGCTCTGGATGGGTACGTCGCCGGGCGGGTAGGCGGCCAGGACGGCCGGTGCCCGTTCCCCGAAGATCTGGGTGATGCCATCGACGTACTGCGCGGCGGTGAGGTTCGGAAACATCATCGACGCGAACATGGTGCCCTCGTCCCGGGTGATGCCGGACAGGATCGGCACCCGGTGGAAGCGTCCCTCGGCGAAGACTGTTGCCGGGTCTTCTGGTAGCACGGTGTTGCCGTATCCGGGGAGCGGAAGTGAGGGCTGGGCGAGGAGTTCCAGCACCGACTTACCCCTGAGGCAGGAGACATCAGGGCAGGAGACCTGGTCGGCGATCATCTGCCCGTGCCCCTCGTGCGCCGAGGTAGGGACCCAGAGTGGCACGTTCAGGACCGGCGGCAGGTCGCCCTGGCTCCAACACGGGGTACTCTGCGTGATCGCGCGGTGGAACAGGCCGGCCGAGGCCGGGGAGGTGAGCTGGGCGCATACCGAGTGCGCGCCCGCTGACTCGCCAGCGAGCGTGACGTTGTTCGGATCACCGCCGAACGCGGACACGTTGCGCCGTACCCACCGCAGCGCCGCCTGCTGGTCCTCCAGGCCGAACGCGCCGCCGTTCGACAGCCCCGGGTGACCGAAGAAGCCGAAGATCCCGAGCCGGTAGTTGAGGGTAACCACGACGACGTCGCCGCGCGTGGCGAGGCGGGTGGCGTCGTAGTCGCTGCCGGCACCCTTCGTCAGGCTGCCGCCATGCAGCCAGACCAGCACCGGCTTGCGGCGGTGGGATGAGGCGCCACGCGGAGCGGTCACGTTGAGATAGAGACAATCCTCGCTGTCACTGGCCGGCAGACCCCAGTTGTCAGCCGTCTGGGCGCACCGGTTGCCAGGCCGTGTCGCCGCACGGACGCCGGCCCACCGTTCGACGGGTTGCGGCGAGCGCCAGCGCAGCTCGCCGACGGGTGCCGCGGCGTAGGGAATGCCCTGGAAGAGCCGATGATCATGACGCACCGTACCGGCTATCCAGCCCGCGTCGGTGCGCACGTTGCCGGGCCCGGCGGCCGCCAGCGCGGGCGTGGGCGCCGGCAGGGCCAGGAGCGCGACGACGGTCGCGATTGTCGTCAGGATTCGCATGTGCTCAAGGTGTCATCCGACCAGCGGCGGCCGGAATGAGGTTTCCTACCCGGAGAGGTGTACCTACCCCCACCCCCGACGTCGTTGTCACGGCCAGGCCGTGAAACGCAGCGCCACCGAGACGACAGCCCCGATCAATCCATCAGAACACCTGGGCCAGACCCTGCCGAAGGATCAGCCGTTGAAGTCGGAGACGATCCAGGCACGGTCGAAGCGCCGCGCCTTCAGGTCCTCATTAGCCATCACGTAGTTGAGCACGACGCCGACGTGGCCGAAGTCCTCCGGGTCGACCGAATCCTCGTCCAGATAAAGATTGGCGAGCACGTTCCGGGTACTGGGCGAGCCCGCGATGTCGAAACCGCCACCGGTACTACATTCGCTGTACCCGCCGATCGCGCCGATGCAGTCGTCGTGGCCGGGCAGGCCCCACTCGATCTCGCCGAAGATGCGCTCGTCGTACCGGCTCTCGCCGATGTCGATCGCGCTTTCTGTGCGGCTGCTCGGAAGGCTCCACGCACAGATGCCGTGCAGTGCGAACCTTTCGTACCCCTCCCACGGGGCGTCGCCGGGGAAGGTTCGTTCAACGACCGGCGTGCCGGCCGGGACATAGAGCACCCGGGCATCCTCGGGGCTGATGTCCGCCTCGGTGAAGAAGAGCAGGTGACCGTCAGCGGGCAGAGCGATGTCGTGCGAGCCGGCCGGAATCATCGACAGGTCGATGGTTGCCAGGAACACCAGGCCGTCGGGCCAGTCCATCGACTCGGGCAGCGAAGGCTGACCGCCGAAGTAGCCGACCACCGGGCCGTCACAGTTGCGGTGCAACTCAAGGCACGGGCGGGCGAGTTGCAGCCACCAGTCGACGACATCATCCGGGATATCCCGCTTCCGGGCAGCCTCACGAAAGTCATCTCGAAGATCCACATCGAGCATTCTGCCTCTGACGGCAGGACCGCCGCCTACCCGGGCCCGCTCCAGCGGCATCACGGCGACGAGCGGATGGCCGCCCTCGACGCGGAGTGCGAGCGGCTCGTCGGTCTCGGCGCCACCCGCCTGCGCCGTGACGAGCCGGGCGCCTCCCACCAGCGCGGGCTAGATCGTGATGGCCGATCCGGAGGGAGACGAGTTCTGCCTGGACCGAACGACCACCTGGAGCTGAAGGACTACCTGAAGCTGGCCCTGACCGCGACCCTCCTGGGCGTACTACCCCGCCGCTGACCCGGTCGCACCGCGCGGCGTTCATCGCGTCCCGTCGACCCACCAGAGCTGGCCCGAGCCGTTGTCCAGACCCGCCGCGAGTCGCCGCCCGTCCGGACTGAACGCCAACGAGTACGCGGCGTCGGAGGCGACCAACGGGTTCCCGACGGGCCGGCGGGTGGCCACGTCCCAGATGGTGATCCTGTTGTCGACCGCAGCCGCGACCATCGAGCCGTCCGGGCTGAAGACGACCTCCAGGATGCTGCCGGAGTTTCCGGTCAGCGGCGGACCGAGCTGGCGTTGGGAGCCGACGTCCCAGAACCGGATCGTACGGTCGTGCCCGCCGGTCACCAGGGTCCTGCCGTCCGGGCTGAACGCGAGCGCCTCCACGCCCATCCCGTCGTTGCCGGGTCCCTCGGTGTGCCCGATCAGCGCCCGACCGTACTGCTTCCGGCGTGCCACGTCCCACAGCTCGACGACGTTGTTCTGGTGACCCAGGGCGACGAGCCGGCCGTCCGGCCTGAGCGCGGTTCCCCAGACGGTGTACCGGGTGGTCTGCACCTCCGCGACCCGCTTTCGGGTCGCCGGATTCCACACCGTGAAGGCGTTGCGGTCGCCCGAGGTGACGAGGGTCCGACCGTCCCGGCTCATCGACAGTTCGATCATGAAGGTACGGGGTGTGCGCAGGGCAGCTCCCGCGAACCGTCGGCTGGCAAGGTCGTACCAGCGGATCCCGTGCTTCTCGTCCTGGATCAACAGGCTCCGACTGTCGCCGGAGAAGACCAGGTCGCCCACGAAGGCACCCGCGCTGATCGGTTCGCCGATCGGCTGGCCGGTGCCGCTGTCCCAGATCTGCACCAGCGAGGTGCCGCCATTCGCGGCGACCAGCCGGCCGTCCGGGCTGAACGTGATGTCGCGGAGGTAGTCGAAGGGTCGGCTGCCGAGGAGCGGGCCGGTGAAGGGCATGCCGCTGGCCGCAGGCGTACCCGTCGGGGACGGTGACGGGGTGGGACCGGCGGGCAGTCCGCCGGCTTGGACAGCCGGTGTGACAGGCGGCGTCACGGCCAGGATGCTCTCCGGTCCACTGGCCAGCGCGAGCAGGCCGGTCGCCGCCGCTCCGCCGAGGATGCGGCGCAGCATGACCCGGTCGACGGCCGGCGCGGACCGTACCCGCCGACGCCAGGGTGGCCAGGTCCGGCGTACCCGATCCGGTGACGTCGTGGTCGGCGTCCCCGGCGCGGTCGTGGTCGTGGTCGCTGCCGGGACGGCCGCGATCGGCACGGCCGCGACAGGCGTGGGCGCGATCGGCACGGCCGTGACGGGGGTGGCCGTGGCGGGTACGGCGGTGACAGGGACGGCCGGCACCGCCGTCGACGTCTCGACCGGCCGGTGGGGCCCGGCCGGCGGCCGTGGTCGAGCCACCTCGCTGCCGGTCGGCGTGTGCCCGCTGCCCGTCGGCGCGTGCACGCTGCCCAGGGCGACGACCAGTTCCGGCTGCTCGATGACGGTCGGCGCGACGCCGAGGGCCCGGTGCAGCAGGCTGGCGACCAGCGGCATCCGGCTGGCCCCACCCACCAGATAGACGCGGTCGATCGAGGAGACCCGCGCGGCGTCCAGCACGGCGCGGGTGGTGGCGACGGTACGATCCAGCACCGGTCGGGCCAGGTCGTCGAGTTGTTCCCGGCCGAGCGGTGCGTCGGTGTCGAGGAGCGGAATGTGGATCGGGGCCACCGGGTGCCGGGTGAGCATCTCCTTGGCTGCCCGTACGTCGTCCCAGAGTTGCCGGTTCGCCCGCCGATCGGTCGCGCTGCTCGGCTGGGTCAGCCGCTGCCACAGCTCGGGATGCGCCGGGGCGTACACGTCGGCGAGGGAGGCGACGACCGCCGCGTCGACGTCCAGCCCGCCGACGTCGCCCCGCCCGTGCGAGGCGAGCACCGTCCAGCCGGTACCGGAGCGGCGGACCCCGGTGCCGGAGCGGCGCACCACCGAGGCGTCGAAGGTGCCCGCGCCGAGGTCGTAGACGACCGCGACGGAACCGGGGCCCGACCAGCCCGGATCCGCCCGCGAGAAGTACGCCGCCGCTGCGACCGGCTCGGATACCAGCCTGACCTGTTCCATTCCGGCCCGGCGGGCGGCCTCGGCGAGCGTCTGCCGGCGGTGCGCTCCCCAGGAGGCGGGATGGGTCAGGGTGACCGTCCCGACCGGGCCGCCCGCGACCCGCTGCGCCTCCTGCGCCACCCGGGCCAGCACCGCCCCGATCAGTGCGGCCACCGGGATCTCCTGGCCGGCCAGCAGCACGTGGCCGTCGTCGATGCGCTGTTTCGGGTGCGGCTCGTACCCGGCCGGGTCCTGCCGGGCCGCGTGGTCGGCGTCCCTGCCGACCAGCAGCTCGCCGCCGCCGGGATTGGCGTAGACGGCCGAGCCCAGTACCGGCCAGCCGTCGAAGAGCAGCGGCAGGACCTGTCCGTCCGGCCGGGTCAGCACCGCCACGGTGTGCGAGGTGCCGAAGTCGATACCGAGGGCTGGTCGGTTGGCCATGCTTCACAGTAGAACCGGGCTCGTGACCTCGGCGTGCGGCAGCGGTGGCTACCGCCGGTCGCCGTCGCGGCGGATCATCAGGATCAACGTGGCCAGGGCGAGCGCCCCCCAGAGCGGCACCCAGCGGGGTTGGTGCTGGGCGAGGGTGCCGACGGCGCCTCCTGCGGCGTAGCAGGAGATCGCGAGAAGCCCCAACAGGGTGCCGGTCCTGGCCCGGGTCCGACCGGCGCCCCGGCCGGTGAGCCAGCGGACGGCGCGCTCACCGGTTTTCGCCGCCGTGCCGGACTGGTACGTGATGGTGGTGGCGATCCCGGCGGTGCGGCTGAACAGCGTCGTCAGGCTTCCCATCGCGAACGCCCCGACTGCGGTGAGCACGATGCGGGCTGCCGCGGCCTCCCGGCCGTACCCGAGGAGCAGGTTGAGGACCGTCCAGAGTGCCAGGGCGAGTTCGGTGACCACGATCCCGGTCAGCGGCGGTGGCCATCGACGTGTCGCCCCGCGCAGCCAGCTCACGATCCCGGCCCCGGCGGCGAAGGCGGCGAGCGAGGCGGCCGCGGCCGGCCACTGCGGGTGCTCGCCGGCAGGTCCGATCCCGAGGAACACGGCATTGCCGGACTGGTTGGCGACGAAGGCGCCGTAGCGGAGGAAGGCGAAGGCATCCAGGGCGCCGGCGATGCCGATGCCGAGTATCAGGGCGAGGAGTGGGTGGCGGAACTCCCGGTACGCGTCCGCCGGGTCGTCCCGGCCGGCCGAGGGTGACGGAGGGCTCAGCGGAGTACGCCTGGATGCGGGGCGGGCCGAGCGGACGCGTGACCGCCGCCGGGCGGCTGCCGTGCCATGTCTCCTCCGTGGGTGTGAGCGCCTTCGACCGACCGTAGCCGGCACATCCCGCCCAGCAGGACGGGTTACCGGCGGGATGCCCCAGGTGGGTGAGAAACCGGCAAGTACCGATAAACCCTCCGAAACGTACGAACCACTGGTTACGCTACAAATCGTCTAATCGACGGTGACGACGACAGCCTGCGAAGGACTGGAAAGTGCATCTCACACCGAGGGAATTCGACAAGCTGACGATCCACTCGATGGCGATGGTGGCCAACGCCCGGAAGGCGAGAGGGCTGAAGCTCAACCACCCGGAGGCGGTGGCGGTCATCTCCGCGGCGGCCCTGGAGGGGGCCCGGGAGGGCAAGACCGTCGAGGAGGTCATGAACGACGCCCGCAAGGTGCTCAAGGCGGACGACGTGATACCCGGGGTGGCGGACATGATCGCGATGATCCAGGTGGAGGCGGTCTTCACCGACGGATCGCGGCTGATCACGGTCCACTCACCCATCCAGTAGCGCAGCGAGCGGGAAATCGATCTCCAACGGAGCGGGGGAGAGATGGCGAAGCAGCACCCAGGTCCGAATTCCAAGCACCTTCGACCCATCGGCGGCTACAAGCTGAGCGACCAGCCGCTGGAACTCAACGCCGGGCGGCCGGTGACCGAGCTTGCCGTGCACAACACCGGTGACCGGCCCATCCAGGTGGGTTCGCACTTCCACTTCTTCGAGGTCAACCGGCACCTTGAGTTCGACCGGCCGGCGGCCTTCGGCAAGCGCCTGAACATTCCGGCCACGACGTCCGTCCGGTTCGAGCCGGGGGACCGGAAGACCGTGCAGTTGGTCCCCTTCGGTGGCCTCCAGCGGGTGTACGGGTTCAACGGCCTGGTCCAGGGATGGACCGGAGAGGGCCCGATCCCGGGCTACCGACCGGATCGCGCCGAGGCGATCCACAACGCCGAGACGCGCGGCTTCAAGTCCAACGCGCCGCAGGAACAGGGCAAGGGCAAGAAGCAGTAGCAACCATTTTCCAGGCGTGAGCCGCTGGGCTGGACGGGCGACGATGAGTCAGATATCGCGACAAGAATATTCCGGGATGTACGGCCCGACGACGGGCGACCAGATCCGGCTGGGCGACACCGACCTCTACATCGAGATCGAGAAAGACCTCCGGGTCCTCGGTGACGAGGTGATGTACGGCGGCGGCAAGACCCTGCGGGACGGCATGGGCAGCAGCAGCGAGGCCACCAACTCCGAGGGCGTGGTGGACCTGGTGATCACCAACGTCACCGTGCTCGACGCGCTGCTCGGGGTCGTCAAGGCGGACGTCGGGATCAAGGACGGCAGGATCGCCGGGGTCGGGAAGGCCGGCAACCCGGACATCATGGATGGCGTCACTCCGGGCCTGGTGACCGGACCGGGTACCGACGCGATCTCCGGCGAGCACCTGATCCTGACCGCGGGCGGCATCGACGCGCACGTACACCTGCTCACCCCGGCGCAGGCGTACGCGGCGCTCAGCAACGGGGTGACCACGCTGTGGGGCGGCGGCACCGGTCCGACCGACAGCAGCAACGGCGTCACCATCACGCCCGGGCCGTGGAACATCCACAACATGATGCGGGCCTTCGAGAACGTGCCGATCAACATCGGTCTGCTGGGCAAGGGCAACAGCAGCGGGCGGCTGCCGCTGGTCGAGCAGATTCTCGCCGGAGTCCCGAGCTTCAAAATCCACGAGGACTGGGGCGCGCCGCCGGCCGTACTCCGGACCTGCCTGGCCGTCGCCGACGAGTTCGACGTGCAGGTCAGCCTGCACACCGACACCCTCAACGAGAGCGGCTACATCGAGGACAGCATCGCCGCGTTCGAGGGCCGGACCGTGCACAGCTTCCACACCGAGGGTGCCGGCGGCGGACACGCGCCGGACATCATCAAGCTCGCCGGCATGATGAACGTGCTGCCCGCCTCGACGACGCCGACCGTGCCGTACGGCATCAACAGCCAGTCCGAGCTGTACGACATGATCATGGTCTGCCACAACTTCAACCCCCAGGTCCCCTCCGACGTGGCCTTCGTCGAGAGCCGGATCCGCACCGAGACGATCGCCGCCGAGGACGTGTTGCTGGACGAGGGCGTCATCTCGATGATGCAGAGCGACTCGCAGGCGATGGGCCGGATCGGCGAGACCTGGCTGCGCACGATCCAGCTCGCCGGCCAGATGAAGAACGTCCGGGGCAAGCTCGCCGAGGACTCCGCCGGCAACGACAACTTCCGGGTACTCCGGTACGTCGCCAAGATGACCATCAACCCGGCCATCACCCAGGGTGCGTCGCACGTCATCGGGTCGATCGCCCCGGGCAAGCTGGCCGACCTCGTACTCTGGGAGCCCGCCTTCTTCGGCGCGAAGCCCAAGCTGGTGCTCAAGAACGGCATGATCGCGTGGTCGATCATGGGTGACCCGAACGCGTCGCTGCCCACGCCGCAGCCGATCTACTACCGGGAGGCGTTCGGCGCCTCCGGCTCGCAGGTGGCGAAGAACTGCGTGACGTTCGTGTCGAAGGCCGCCCACGACTGCGGCATCGCCGAGCAACTGGGCCTGCGCCGCCAGGTGATGCCGGTCTACCGCTGCCGCAACCTCACCAAGCGGGACATGGTCCGCAACGACCGCACCCCGAAGCTCGAGGTCGACCCGGAGACCTTCGCGGTGAAGATGGACGGCGAGCACGCGACCGTCCCGGCCGCCAGGAACCTCCCCCTCGGCCAGCTCTACTTCTTCAGCTGACCCCGCGCACCCGCCTCGGACCCGACCGTGGTGGACCGCGCGGGAAAGGAGAACACATGCTCGTCGAAACCGTGCTCGGCAACGTCGGTGAGCCGGACTGGACCGAGCGGCTGCGCGGGGCCCGGGTCGACGACCTCGTCCTCGACCAGTGGGACGCCCAGAAGAGCCGGCTGCGCCGGACGACCAGCCTCGGCACCGAACTGGCGCTGTCGCTGGCCCGGGGCGTACGGCTGCGCGACGGCGACATCCTCGCCTGGGACGACCACACCGCGACGGCGGTGGTGGCGCGGATCGCCCTCGGTGAGGTGATGGTCGTGCACCTGGACACGTTGCACGGCGAGTCGCCCGAGATGGTGATCCGGTCGGCCGTCGAGCTCGGTCACGCGATCGGCAACCAGCACTGGCCGGCGGTGGTGAAGGGCAGCAGGATGTACGTCCCGCTCACCGTCGACCGCAAGGTGATGGACTCGGTGATGCGGACCCACGCGTTCACCGGCCTCACCCACGAGTTCATTCCCGGGACCGAGATCATCGCCTATCTGGCCCCCCACGAGTCGCGGCGGCTGTTCGGCGGGGCGGAGTCGACCCCGCACTCGCACCTGCCCGCCGGCCTGAACTGAGGACGGCCGGCATGCCCAGCATGGCCGAGGCGCTGCGGTTGTTGCAGTTCGGCGACTCGGTCTTCCCGGTCGGCGCCTTCGCGTTCTCCAACGGGCTGGAGATGGCCGTCCAGCACGAGGTCGTACACGACCGGAGCACCCTTCAGGAGTTCGTCCGGACGGTCACCCGGGCGGCCGCCACCAGCGACGGTGTCGGGATGCTCGCCGGGCATCGGAGTGCCCTCGCCGGTGACCTCGACCGGATCCGGCGGGCGGACGAGGCCGTCCACGTACGCAAGATCAACGAAGAGATGCGGACCATGACGGTCCGGATGGGGCGCAAGCTGGCCGAGGCCGCCAACCGGATCGTCGGCGAGTCGCTGCTGAGGAAGCGGGCCGGGGAGGCCGGCAACGGGATCCCGGTGACCTATCCGGTGGCGCTCGGTGTGCTCTTCGCCGACCTCGGCGTCGGCGAGGAGGAGGCCTTCGCGGCCCACCAGTACGGGGTGGCGTCGATGGTGCTGGGTGCGGCCGTCCGGCTGATCCGGGTGGACCATCTCGACGCCCAGTCGATCCTCTTCGCGGTCAACGAGAAGGTGGCCGACGACTACCAGGAGTGCCGGAGCGCGACCCTCGACGACATGCAGGCCTTCACCCCGCATCTCGACATCCTGGCGGGCGCGCACCAGCACGCACACGTACGGATGTTCATGAGCTGAGCGGGGCGACGCCGGCCCCCGACGTGCCTTTCCCGGCCACTGGTTCGAGAGGAATGACCACGATGAAGTCAGCAAGTCGTATCGGTGTGGGTGGCCCGGTGGGCAGCGGCAAGACCGCGATCATCGAGGCGGTCGTGCCCCGCCTGGTGGCGCAGGGCCTCCGGATACTCGTGATCACGAACGACGTGGTCACCACCGAGGACGCGAAGCACGTCCGGCGGGCGTTGACCGGAGTACTCGTCGAGGAGCGGATCGTCGGGGTGGAGACCGGCGCCTGCCCGCACACGGCGGTGCGGGAGGACCCGAGCATGAACCTGGCGGCCGTCGAGGACATGGAGGCCCGGTTCCCCGACAGCGACGTCGTGCTCATCGAGAGCGGTGGCGACAACCTCACGCTGACCTTCAGCCCCGCCCTGGTCGACTACTTCGTCTACGTGATCGACGTCGCGGCCGGCGACAAGATCCCGCGCAAGAACGGGCCCGGGATCTCCAAGTCCGACATCCTGGTGATCAACAAGACCGACCTGGCCCCGTACGTCGACGCCGACCTCGACGTGATGGCCCGGGACGCGGAGCTGATGCGGGGCGGCAAGCCCTTCGTCTTCACCAACTGCAAGACCGGCGAGGGCATCGACGAGCTGATCGCCCTGGTCCGCCGCAACGCGCTCTTCGATGCCGAAGTACTCACATGACCTGCCTGGACACCGCCCGCGAACTGGGGCCCTACCAGGACCAGCCGGCCCAGTTGCCGGCCGCGTCGAACGGCAAGGTCGGGGTACTCCGGCTCGGCTTCACCCGGCGCGGCGACCGGACCGTGCTGGGCGACCTCTACCGGCAGTCGCCGCTGCTGGTGCAGCGGGCGCTGTACTGGGACGAGGAGATGCCCGACCTGCCCTGCGTCATGATCCTCACCACCTCCGGAGGCGTACTCCAGGGCGACCGGCTGCACCTCGACATCGAGCTGGGTCCGGACGCCCAGGCACACGTCGTCACCCAGGCCGCCACCAAGATCCAGGAGATGGACGCCAACTACGGCACCCAGAGCCAGCGCCTCACCCTCGCCGAGAACGCCTATCTGGAGTTCCTCCCCGAACCGGTGATCCCGTTCCGGCACAGCCGATTCGTCTCCGACACCCGGGTACGGCTGCCGGAGAGCGCGACCCTGCTCTACGCCGAGGTCCTCCAGCCGGGCCGGAAGTACTACCGCGACGGGGAACTCTTCGCCTACGACCTCTTCTCCGCCGCACTGCGCGCGGAGCGGCTCGACGGCCGCGAACTCTTCGTGGAGAAGTTCGTGATCACCCCCGCCCGGTTCCCGGTCACCCGGCTCGGGATGATGGACCGCTTCCACGTCTTCGGCAACGTCGTGCTGCTGACCAGCCCCGAACGGGCGGCCCGGGTCCTCGCGCGGACCGCCGCACCGGTCTGGGACGAGGAGACCCCGCTGGCCAGCGCCGTCAACCGGCTGCCCAACGACGCCGGTCTGGTCTGCAAGGTCCTCGGCCAGGAGACCGAACCGGTCCGGGCCGCGGTACGCGCCTTCTGCGTCGCCGCCCGCGAAGAGGTGACCGGGTGCACCTTCCCGCCGGCCTTCAGCTGGCGCTGACGTGACGGGACTCTGACGTGCCCGACATCGCGCGCCGCTGGGACGACCTGGGCGACCACAACAGCCTGGTCGAGTTCGTCGACGCCTGCCTGCGCGGGGTGGCCCAGGTGGTACTCCAGAACAACCCGCTGACCGGCCTGCTCATCCTCGTCGCGGTCGGCTGGGGAGCGGTCGAGAACGGGCAGCCCCGGATCCTCGGCGGCGCGGTCGTCGGACTGGTCGTCGGCACCGCGACCGCGCTGGCGCTCCAGGTCGACCGCGCCTCCTGGCGCAAGGGACTGTACGGCTTCAGCCCGGTGCTGACCGGCATCGCGATCCCGACGTTCCTCGACCACCGGCCGCTGATGTGGCTCTATCTGGTGCTCGGCGCGGCGGCGACCACGGTGGTCACGCTGGCGCTGAACGCCGTCTTCAAGCGCTGGGGACTCACCGCCTTCACCTTCCCGTTCGTGCTCACCACCTGGGTCCTGCTGATGGCCGCGTACCAGTTCGACCGGTTCACCGTGCTGACCCGGTTGCAGCCGACGTTCCCCGGCGAGGGCCGGCACGCCACCGGCTCCTTCGACTGGGACCTGGTGCCGACCTTCCTGCGCGGGATCTCGCAGGTCTTCCTGACCGACAGTTGGGTCAGCGGCCTGATCATCGTGCTCGGCCTGCTGGTCAACTCCCGCTGGTCGGCCCTTTTCGCCGTCGTCGGCAGCGCCGGTGCGACGCTGCTGGCGCTCTGGTTCGGCGCCGACGGTGCTTCGCTGGAGAAGGGACTCTTCGGGTTCAACGCGGTCCTGACGGCGATCGCCGTGGGCGCGGTGCTGCATCGACCGGGCGTCGCGGTGACCGGGTACACGCTGTTCGGGATCGCTCTGACGCTCTTCGTCCAGATGGCGCTGACCACCGTACTCACCCCGCTGGGCATCCCGGTGCTGACCGGGCCGTTCAACATCGCCACCTGGCTGCTGTTGCTGCCCGAGCGGCACTTCGCGCCCGTACCGAACCACGAGCGGGTCCGGGACACCGTCGTCTCCGTGCTGCGGCGCTCCGTCTGAAGCCCGGGAAGAGAGGAGTGATCCGTGCCGGCAGAGAGCGCGGTCAACGCGGGTGACACCGCCTGGGTACTGGTCTGCACCGGCCTCGTCCTGTTCATGACTCCCGGCCTCGCGGCCTTCTACGGCGGCATGATCCGGGCCCGGAACGTCCTCGCGATGCTGCAACAGAACATGGTCGCGCTGGGCGTGGTGAGCCTGACCTGGGTGCTGGTCGGCTACACCATCGCGTTCGGCGACGACGCCGGCAGCGGGCTCTTCGGCAACCTGGAACTGCTCGGGCTCTCCGACCTGAAGGTGCCACCCGCGCCCCACCTGCACGTGGTGGACAACCGGGTCACCATCCCGACGCTGGCCTTCCTGGCGTACCAGATGATGTTCGCGGTGATCACGCCCGCGCTGGTCACCGGTGCCACCGCGGGGCGGTTGAAGTTCGTCGGCTGGGTGCTCTTCCTGGCGATCTGGTCCATCGTGGTCTACGCCCCGATCGCGCACTGGCTCTGGCACCCGGGCGGCTGGCTGGCGAAGTTCGGCACCCAGGACTGGGCCGGCGGCATGGTCGTGCACGCGAGTGCCGGGGCGGCGGTGCTGGCCGTACTGCTGGTCGTCGGCCGCCGCCGGGACTGGCCGAACACCGCGGCGCCGCCCAACTCGATCCCGTTGACGATCCTCGGGGCGGGCATTCTCTGGTTCGGGTGGTTCGGGTTCAACGGCGGCGACGGTCTCCAGGCGAACGGGGTGGCGGCGCAGGCCGTGCTCAACACCCACCTCGCCGCGGCGGCCGCCATGCTCGTCTGGCTGGCGCTGGAGCGGGTCAAGGACGGGCACAGCACGGTGGTGGGCGGCGTCTCCGGCGCGGTCGCGGGGCTCGCGACGGTCACCCCGACCGCCGGGTACGTCAACGCGCTCTCCGCGATCGCGATCGGCGCGCTCGCCGGGCTGGTCTGCCACCTCGCGCTCCGGCTGAAATATCTCCTGCGGCTCGACGACGCGCTGGACGTGCTCGCCGTGCACTTCGTGGGCGGCATGCTCGGCTCGCTGCTGCTGGGCTTCTTCGGCAACCGGAGCATCAACCCGCTCGGTGCGGACGGACTGTTCTTCGGCGGCGGCGGAAGCCTGCTGTGGCACCAGTTCGTCGGGGTGGTCGCCGTGGTCGCCTTCTCCTTCGTGCTGACCTGGCTGATCGCCGCCGGGTTGCAGGCGCTCGTCGGGCTGCGCGCCCCGGTCGACGTGCAGGAGCGCCTCGACCAGGTACAGCAGGGCACCGACGCGTACCACCTGGGCAGCGTGACGGGCCTGTCGGCGCCCGGCGCGCCGCGGCGCCGGCCGGTGGCGAACCGGAGCGGACCGGGCCTGCCGGCCCCGGCACCGTCAGGATCGCGGGTCAGGCTGGTCAGCGCGCTGCTCGAACCGGCCGAGGTGACGAACAGCGCCGAGCTGCGGGACGCCATGCTGCGGGCCGGCGCCATCTCGATCATGGTCTCGGAGTCCGCCACCGCCACCGACGTACCGGTGCACCAGTCGCTGCCGCGCGGCTACTGGCAGGAGCAGTCCCTGCTGGCCCGGCTGCACGTCAGCGTGCTGGTCAGCGGCGAGGCGGTGCACGGCGTCCTGGACGAACTCGACCGTTTCGGTGCCCGGCGGGCGGAGACCTTCGTGCAGGATGCCGAGCGGATCCCGACGGATCGCTCGTAGGTCGTACGCACGACCCTCCGGGCTCAGGGCGTCGGCCGGGCGGTGACGCAGGTGAGCACCCGGCCCTGCCTGCGGACCTCGATCGACCTGGTGGTGGCGAAGCCGTGGGCCCGGAGCAACCGCTCGGTCGAGACGAGGTTCGCCGTGGCGTGCACGGACGTGGGTCGCTCGCCGAAGACGTAGAGCCGCCCTCCCGGAGCGAGCAGGTCCCGGACCCGATCGATCTGCTGCGTCGCGGCACCGAGCCAGAAGAGGTTGACGTTCACGGCGAAGATCTTGCTGAAGTATCGGGTCGGGAGGTCGACCGAGCCGAAGTCGGCACGCCGGATCTCCGCCGTGCCGGAGTCGACGTGGCTCGCGTTGCGTTCGGCCGCGAGTCGGGCCATCGACGCCATCCGGTCGATCGCGACGATCCGCCCACCACGGAGCCGGCTGGCGACGAGGGAGACGGCCACGCCGCGACCGCAGCCGATCTCCAACAGGCGGTCGTGCGGGAGCACTCCCATCGTCCGGACCGCCCACCGCTGCCGGTAGGCCGCCGCCGGGACCCCGGGCGACGTGTCCGGCAACGGCACGGCGTCGCCGGCGACGAGATCCTGGGCACGGGTTGGCAGCAGGCAGATCACGACGTCACTCGCCGAACCGTTTGCTCACACACCTGATTGCACCCCTCCCGATCGTCGGACGCACCGTGTGCTCGGTCACCGACAAGCCGGGCCGAGCATCCTCGGGGACATCGCCGGGTAGCTGGATACCCCGTGTCGACGGGTTCACGTTTGCCCCGAACCGGTCCCCGAGGCATCCTTCGGGCGACGTACGCGGCTGCGCTGTGCCGTCGACGCTTCGGCCCGCAACTCGTCCCGGTGCTCCCGGGCGCTCTCCACCATGGCGGTCAGGAAGCGCTGCACGATTTCCAGCTCCGCGTCGTCGAAGCCCCGCATCACCTGGGCGGTACGCCGGGCGAGCGGGGCGAAGAACTCCCGGGCGACGGCGACACCCGGCTCGGCGTACCGGAGGAAGATCTTGCGGCGGTCGGCGGTGTCGCGGTCCCGGTAGACGTGGCCGGCGGCTTCGAGGCGGTCGACGACCCCGGTCACCGAGCCGGAGGAGAAGTTGAGTTCGGCGCGCAGGTCGCTGGGGGTGAGCGGCCGGCCGGCGAGTTCGGCCTCCATGACCACCAGCAGGGCGTGCAGGTCGGCGTGGCCCAGCGCGTTGCGGGCGGCGAAGGATTCGCCGATGTGCTGGGCGTGCGCGACGTAGAGGCGCAGTTGGCTCACGATCGAGCTGATCAGCCGGGCACGGGGCTCGTCGGGTCGCCGGAAGACGCTGTCCGCCAACACCTGCCCCCTCTCCGGCCGTCGACACTATACCGCCGGACGATCAGCTCCCTCACCGAGTATCTCGGCAGCCGAGATAATTCTATGGCAAGATGCTTTCCTGGCGAGATTATCGGTCGGGAGGGGCCTCGTGGGTGGCGCAGAGCGGTTGACCAGCACGATCCTGAGGACCATCACCGGCCGGCTCGGTGCCTGGCTGGTGCTGCCCGTGGCGGTGCTCGCCTCGGCCGTGCTGATCGGCCTCGGCGGCAGCGCCAGCACCGACGACGATCCGGCCGGCGGGTTGCCCGCCGACGCCGAGTCCGCACGGGTCGAGGCGCTGCGGGAGCGGCTGCCCAGCGGGCAGCTCAACCCCGCCCTCGTCGTCTACGCCCGCGACGACGCCGCGCTGACCGAGGCGGACCGGCAGGCGATCGCGACCCAGTCGACCCGGTTCGCGGCCCTCGCCGAGGGCGGCCGGGTGGGACCGCCGGTGACGGCCCCGGACGGGCGGGCGGCGCTGGTCGCCGTACCGCTGGCCGCCGAACGGCCGGTGGAGGAGACCATCGACCGGGTCACCGAGGTACGGAGCATCGCCGCCGACGGGCTGCCCGCCGGGCTCACCGCCCAGGTCACCGGCGGAGCCGGGTTCCAGGCCGACATCGCCTCCTCCTTCTCCGGGGCGAACGTCACACTGCTGGCGATCACCGTGCTGGTGGTGGCCGCGCTGCTGCTCGTCACGTACCGCAGCCCGTGGCTCTGGCTCGTCCCGCTCGGCGTCGTCGGGCTGGCCGACCTGGTGACCAACTCCGTACTCGCACTGCTCAGCCGCGAAGCCGGACTGCGGCTGGACCCGTCCACGATCGGCATCGTCGACGTCCTCGTCTTCGGCGCCGGCACCAACTACGCGCTGCTGCTCATCGCCCGCTACCGGGAGGAGCTGCGCCGGCACGACGACCGGCGCGAGGCGATGCGCCGGAGTCTGCGCTCGGCCGGGCCGGCCATCGCCGCCAGCGCGACGACGGTGGTGCTGAGCCTGCTCTGCCTGCTCGCCGCGCCGCTGACCACCAACCGCAGCCTCGGGGTGGCCGGCGCGATCGGCATCTCCATCGCCGCCCTCTTCGGCCTGGTCGTGCTCCCCGCCGCCCTGGTCGTCTGCGGGCGCGGGCTCTTCTGGCCGTTCGTGCCGCGCCCCGGGCAACCGGTCAAGCACCAGGGGATCTGGGCCCGCGCAGGCTCCCTGGTCGCCCGTCGGCCCCGGACGATCACCGCCCTCTCGCTGGTCTTCCTCGCCGTCCTGGCGGCCGGGATCGCGGACGCGCGGCTCGGGCTCAGCCGGTCCGAACAGTTCCGGGTGCAGGCCGAGTCGATCGAGGCGCTGGAGACCCTGAGCCGGCACTTCCCGGCCGGTGCCGCCGACCCGACCGTGGTGGTCGCCCGGGCCGACCGGCAGGCGGAGGTGCTCGCCGCCGTCACCGGTACCCCGGGGGTGGCCCAGGCCCGCCCGTCCGAACAGGGGGACGGACTGGCCGCGATCGACGTCGTACTCGCCGCCGAGCCGGACAGCCGGGCGAGCTACGACACGATCGAGGCGCTGCGTACGGCGGTGCACGCCGTACCGGGCGCCGACGCGCTGGTCGGCGGGGCGGTCGCGGCGAACCTGGACACCCGTACGGCGTCGATCGACGGGCTGCGCACGGTCGTACCGCTCGTCATCGGCGTGGTCTCGGTGATCCTGGTACTGCTGCTGCGGGCCCTCGTCGCGCCGCTCGTGCTGGTCGGCACGGTCGTGGCGACGTACTTCGCGGCGCTGGGCGTCGGCAACCTGCTCTTCGTGCACGTGCTCGACTACGCGGCGCTGGACACCGAGGTCCCGCTGCTCTCCTTCCTCTTCCTGGTCGCGCTCGGGGTGGACTACAACATCTTCCTCTCCACCCGGGCCCGGGAGGAGGCGGTGGACCAGGGGACCCGCCGGGGTGTGCTGACCGCGCTCGCGGCCACCGGCGGGGTGATCACCAGCGCCGGGATCCTGCTCGCGGCGGTCTTCGGGGTGCTGGGCGTGCTGCCCCTGGTCACCCTCACCGAGATCGGCATCATCGTCGGGGTCGGCGTACTGCTGGACACGCTGCTGGTGCGTACCCTGCTCGTTCCGGCGATCGCGACGCTCTTCGGGGAGCGGTTCTGGTGGCCGGGTCGGCCGCACCGGGGCGATCCGGCGGCCCTGGACCGGCAGGGCGTCGCTGCCGGGTCCTGTTGCGGGGATAGTTAGTTCTCCTTATAGTTCGACAGAAGTTGATGGCTCGACGTGTGCCGGTCGGGCCGCCCCCGTCGAATGCCGGAGGAATCGTGAGGCGTACCCGCAGACTGCTGCTGCTGGCCGGGCTCGTCGCGGCGGTCGCGGCCGTACCCGCGACGGTGGTCGCCCAGGCGGCGGTGGCCCCGGCCGCCGCCACCCCGACCGCCTCGTTCGCCAAGGTCTCCGACTGGGGTTCGGGCTGGGAGGGCCGCTACACCATCACCAACGGCGGCAGCACGGCGCTCACCTCGTGGCGGGTGCAGTTCGACCTGCCGGCCGGGACGACGGTCGGCTCACACTGGAACGCCACGCTGACCAGCAGCGGCCAGCGGCACACCTTCGGCAACCTCTCCTGGAACGGCCGGATCGCCCCCGGCGCCTCGGTGACCTTCGGCTTCATCGGCGCGGGCCCCGGCGCCCCCAACGGCTGCCAGCTCAACGGCCAGCCCTGCGGCGGCGGCACCGGGCCCACCCCGACACCGACGGCGACCCCGACCGGCGTCCCGCCGACGGTCCCGCCGGGCGGGCGCACCCCGGTGGCGGCGAACGGGCAGCTCCGGGTCTGCGGGCGGCAGCTCTGCAACGCCGCCGGCAAGGCGATCCAGCTGCGCGGGATGAGCACGCACGGCATCCAGTGGTACGCCGACTGCGCCACCCCGGCCTCGCTGGACGTACTCGCCCGGGAGTGGCAGGCCGACGTACTGCGGATCTCGATGTACATCCAGGAGGGTGGCTACGAGACCGACCCGCGTCGCTTCACCGACATGGTGCACGACTACATCGAGCTGGCCACCGCCCGGGGCATGTACGCCATCGTGGACTGGCACATGCTCACCCCCGGCGACCCGAACCACAACCTTGAGCGGGCGCGTACCTTCTTCGCCGAGATCGCCGACCGGCACCGGGCGAAGAACAACGTGATCTACGAGATCGCGAACGAGCCGAACGGGGACGGGGTGACCTGGAGCACCATCAAGGGCTACGCCGACCAGATCATCCCGGTGATCCGTACCCGGGACGCCGACGCGGTGGTGTTGGTCGGCACCCCCGACTGGTCGTCGCTGGGCGCCTCCGGCAGCGGCGGCGGCGCGGACGTCATCGCCGCCAACCCGGTCAGCGCCGGCAACGTCATGTACGTCTTCCACTTCTACGCCGCCTCGCACGACGACTACTACCTGGACACGGTGAGCCGGGCGGCGGAGCTGCTGCCGCTCTTCGTCACCGAGTTCGGCACCCAGGACTACTCCGGCGACGGCCCGAACGACTTCGTGATGGCCCAGCGCTACCTGGACCTCTTCGCCAGCCGGAAGATCAGTTGGGTGAACTGGAACTTCTCCGACGACTTCCGCTCCGGCGCGGTCTTCACCGAAGGCACCTGCGCGGCCGGCGCCTTCGGCGGCACCGCCCGGCTCAAGGAGGCGGGGCTCTGGATCCGGGACCGGATCCGCACCCCCGACGACTTCTAGCTCGACCTCCCTCCGGCGGGCCGGACACCGAACCCGGCCCGCCGCCGAGCCGCCGCTGTCAACCCGCCCCGCCGCTGCCATCTGCCGCGCCGCCACCGAGTGGCCGCCGGGTGGCGGCGCGACTGTGGAATCGGTTACTCCCGGGCCGGGTGGTAACCGATCTCCGCTCGACTGGTCGATACTCGCGGCAGCGAGCCGAGGAGGAGACCAGTGCCGAGGACCCACGACTACCAGTTGACCGTCACCTGGACCGGCGCCGGCGAGGCCGGCACGGTCAACTACCGCGACTACGGCCGGGACCACCGGGTCACCGCCGACGGCCCGGCACCGCTGCTCGGCTCCGCCGACCCGACCTTCCGGGGCGACCCGGCACGGTGGAACCCGGAACAACTGCTGGTCGCCGCGCTGGCCCAGTGCCACATGCTCTCGTACCTGAGCCTCTGCGCCCGGGGCCGGGTGGTGGTCACCGGGTACGTCGACGACGCCGTCGGGACGATGGTCGAGAGCGGGGACGGTGGCGGCGCCTTCACCGAGGTCGTACTCCGGCCCCGGGTGACCGTGGCCGCGCCGGAGATGGTGGACCGGGCGACCGAACTGCACGAGCAGGCGCACCGGCTCTGCTTCATCGCCAGTTCGGTCAACTTCCCGGTACGCCACGAGCCCGTCGTCGAGGTCGCGACCGGCGCCTGAGCCGGGGTGCCGGGGTCAGGCCGGGACCCGGTCGCCGGAGGTCACGGCGAGCCGGCGGGAGTTCTCCACCGCCATCGTCCGGATCTCCCGCTCGGTGAAGCCGGCCTCCAGCAGCCGGTCGGCGAAGAGCGCGAGCCCGTCCTCGACCGGCGGGTTGAACGGCTGCCCGAGGTCGCTGGAGAGCACCGAGTGCGCGACCCCGACCGCCCGGATGTTGCCGAACAGGTCCGGCCAGGAGACCTTTCCGGTGTACGGCGTGGTGAAGCAGCGTTCCAGCAGCGCGCCCGCCTCGGCGAGTTCCCGCTGCTGGGCGACGGGCAGCCGCTGCGAGGTGAACTCGGGGTGGGTGACGACGATCCGGCGTACCCCCTCCGCGCCGGCCGCCCGGACCACGGCCAGGATCTCCGGGCCGGAGAGGTGCCCGGTGGCGAGCACCATGTCGTAGCGGGCGATCACCCGGAGCACCTGGCGGACCCGCTCCAGCACCTGCCCGTCGGCGTCGACCACCTCGACGACGTCCGGGACGATGCCCTGGGCGTGCAGGTCCGCCTGGAGCGCCCCCCACATCGCCGGCTTCGCCCCGGGCAGGTCGGTGGCGCTGCTCCGGCGCTGGTTTCCGGAGTCGACGGTGGGCATCCAGACCACCCGGGCCCGCTGCCGGCCGGCGATCTCGACCGCCGCCGGGTTCATCCCGCCCATCGCACCGTTCAGGGTGACCGCGCCGAGCACGTCGACCTCGGGGCGTACCCTGCGGACCACCATCGCCCGCTCGGCGGTCGCCACGTAGTGCGACTTGAGTACGAAGCCGGCGAGCCCGACCTCGGCGAACCGGTCGGCCAGGTCGAGGTCGTCGATCCGCCGTTCCATCACGTCGGGGGCGACGTGCACGTGCGTGTCGTACGCCCCGGCGACCAGGGCACGGGCACGGGCGGACGGGACGGGGTGCTCGGACATGACGCTCCTCAGGGGTGGGGCGGACCGTACGCCGGTCAGCCCGGACGGGTGGGGTCGGGTCGGCCGCCCCGGCGGCGGATCGCCGTCGCGGTCCAGGCCAGGGTGGATTCGACGTACCCGAGGTGCCGGCGCATCGCCGCCTCGGCGGCGTCCGGGTCCCGGGCGGCGATCGCGTCGACGATCGCGGTGTGCTCCTCGAAGGACTTGGCCGGCCGGCCGGGCACCAGGATGGTGCGGTACTGGAAGCGGACGAGTTGGGCCCGCAGCCCGGTGATGAGCCGGGCCGCGGTCTCGTGCCGGGCCGCCGCGATGATCGCGGCGTGCAGCTTGGCGTTCCCCTCGGAGTAGCCGAGCAGGTCGTCGGCGTCCAGTTTCCGGGCCATCCGGCCGAGCAGCCGGCGGATCGCGGCGATCTCCCGGGCGGTGGCGTGCTGCGCCGCCTGCCGGGCGGTGAGTGCCTCGAGTACGGCACGCACCTGGAGGATCTCCACCGCCTCCTCCTCGCTGACCAGCCGGACGTGTGCGCCCCGGTTCGGGGTGAGCACGACCAGCCCGTCCTGACCGAGCCGGACCAGTACGGTCCGGACCACCGCCCGGCTGACCTGTAGCCGGGTCGCCAGTTCGATCTCGATCAGTCGCTCGTTGGGCATCAGCTCGCCCCGGTAGATCTCCTGCCGGAGCTGGTCGTACGCCTCCTCGGCGGACCGGGCCGGAGCCCGCCGGCCGCCCGCCGACGACTGCGGTCCGCCCGCCGACGACGTGGGTTCGGCGGCCGAGGACGTGGGTTCGGCGGCCGAGGACGTTGGTTCGGCGGTCGGTGGTCGCTGCGCGGATTCGGTCATGATCTGGTCACCGGAACGATCCGTGTCGGGCCGACCCGGGCGGAAATCTGTCCGACGTCCAACGTCGGTCAACATTCGGGCGATTTCGGCGGCGGTCGCGACGGAATCGATCGGGCCGGTGAGACTGGTACGTCGGGTCCGCGGGGTCCACCGTGTCGACGGGGATATGCACGCGTCGGACCTTAGCCGGAGTGCGCCCGCACACCGGGCGGTACGCCGGCTCGGCGCGGCCGGCGTCGCGCCGGTCGGTCGGGCGCGGACGCCCCGCCAACTCCCAGCTCAGTACGGCTGACCGCAACGTTGTCTCCAGAATTATCAACAATATTGCCGACAGGTTGTCTGCTGTCGATGCCGGATGTCAATGATCCTGACCTGCCGATATCCGAGGTGCGGGAAACGTCTACTCCGCAGCTTGCCTGAATCTTGACCGGATCTTGTCGATGACATTTCGGACACGACTCATTTACGATTCTCGACCGAACGAGGGCCGGCAGGCCGGACACGTGCCGAGGGGTCGCGGCGTGCTGTTCGCGCGGGAGGCGTCGATTGCCCGCCCTCGGGTCCATTCCACAAGCGGGAGGCACACATGATCAGACGTTCTCGCCTGCTCGCCGCGGCGTTACTGGCGGCGGCGCTGGCGGTCACGAGCGGGTGCGGCGGCGACTCCGGGTCGGAGGCCGAAGCGTCCAAGAAGGACCCCGACAAGGTCGGGTACATCACCGCCTTCGGAGCGGTCGGCCGGGACGCGTTCGCCTGGGTGGCCAAGGAGAAGGGCTACTTCGCCGAGGCCGGCATCGAGGTGGACATCCAGAAGGGCGCGGGCAACGTCCCGAACCTGACGGCGCTGAAGTCCGGCAAGGTGCAGTTCGCCGCGCTCGACTTCACCGGTGCGGTGATCCAGGCCGGGAAGGGCGAGTTCACCGACTGGCGGGCCGTCGCCGCCGTACACCAGCAGACGCTGGTCGCGGTGATGACCACGAAGGACACGAACATCAGCACCCCGAAGGACCTGGAAGGCAAGACCATGGCGACCGGCAAGGGCTCGGTCACCGAACTGCTCTTCCCGGCGTACGCCCGGCTGGCCGGCATCGACTCGGGGAAGGTGAAGATCCAGCCGGCGCAGGCCACCGCGCTGAACGGGCTGATGGCGTCCCGGCAGGTCGACGCGCTCGGTACCTTCCTGCTCAGCCGCACCGCGCTCGGCAACGCCGCCAAGAAGGACGTGGTGGTGCTGCCGTACAGCGACTACCTGCGGGACCTGTTCGGCAACGCCATCATCACCACCCCCGGCCTGATCGAGAAGAACCCGGAGCTGGTCCGCCGGTTCACGGGCGCGCTGCTGAAGGGCTTGCAGTACTCGATCGACCACCCCGAGGAGGCGGCGCAGATCCTCAACAAGGCGGAGCCGAGCTACGCGGTGCCGTCCGGGGTCGGCGAGATCAAGGCGATGACGCCGTACGTGGCGCCGGTCGGTGGTGCGCCGATCGGCTTCATGGACGAGCAGCGGGTGATGCGGACCATCGCGGTGATGCAGGGCGCCGGTCTGATCCCCGCCGGGCTCACCCCGGAGAAGGTCGTCGACTTCGGGTTCGTACCGAAGCCCTGACGATCCGCAGATCCGAGAGGTCGGCCGGGTAGCGGACCCGGACCGGGACGGCGGTCGCATCGACCGCCGTCCCGGTATCGTCCGCACCGTCGCCGGGCCGCGCGCGCCGATCGGGCGCCGCCGGCCACCCTGCCGTCGCCGCGTCACCCCACCCGGAGGCCGTGATGACCAGTTCACCGACGAAGACCCGTCTGACCCGACTCTGGACCGACGCCGGGCTGCCCGCGCTGGGTGGCGCGCTGGCGATCGGCCTCTGGTGGCTGGCCACCGTACTCTTCGACATCTCGACGTTCTTCCTGCCGGCACCGCCGGACGTGGTCGACGCGTTCCTCCGGCTGCCCGGCTATCTCCTCGCGGAGACCTGGGTGACCCTGCTGGAGACGGTGGTCGGGTTCGGCATCGCCGCCAGCGCCGGGCTGCTGGTCGCGTTGCTGCTGGCGGCCTCGCGGGTGGTCGAGCGGATGACCATGCCGCTGATGGCGGCGGTCAACGCCGTACCGAAGGTGGCGCTCGCGCCGCTGCTGCTGGTCTGGATGGGCTTCGGACCGGAACCCAAGATCGTCATGGTGATCCTGGTCTGCTTCTTCCCGATCGTGGTCGCCACCATGTCCGGGCTGACCTCGACCCCGAGCGACCTGCGGGAACTGGTGCACTCGCTCTCCGCCTCGTGGTGGCAGACCTTCGTCAAGGTACGACTCTCCTGGGCGCTGCCGCAGATCTTCGTCGGGCTGAAGGTGGCGATCTCGTTGGCGATCATCGGCGCGATCATCGGCGAGGTGGTCAACCCCGACCGGGGGCTCGGCGCGGTCATCGTCAGCTCCGGGAACTCCGCCGACACCCCGCTCGCGTTCGCCGCGCTGACCCTGCTGGCGCTGATGGGTGCGCTGCTGTTCTATCTGGTCGTGGCGGTCGAGCGGCTCGTCGTACCGTGGGCGCGGGCGATCACGTCGTGACCGGAGCGGGTGCGGGCGGCGCGGGCGCGGGGCTGCTCGCCGGCCGCCCGCTCGCTAGTGTGTCGCCAGGGGTGGCCCGGCCGGTCCGGCGGGTGGTGCCGAGCCGGGGCGACCCCGTGTGCTCGGTGGTCGGTCAGGCGAGGGTGGCGGTGGTTGTCGTGGCGTCCGGGAAGTTGCTCAGGTTCGACGAGGTGCGTGGTTACGGGTTCATCGCCCCCGACAGCGGAGGTGAGGACGTCTTCGTGCACGCCAACGACTTCGGCGAGGACAAGCACCTGATCCAGCCGGGGATGCGGCTGGAATACGAGGTCGAGCAGGGGGAGCGGGGGCTGAAGGCGGCCGCCATCCGGATCACCGACCGGCCGGTGGTCAAGCCGCGCCCGAGCCGGGCGGCCGGCGACGACGAGCTGTGCGACGTACTCTCCGGAGCCGAGTTCAGCGGTGAGATCACCGAGCTGTTGATCGAGAAGGTACCGTCGCTGACCGGGACCCAGATCGGCGCGATCCGGCAGCACCTGGTGGGGCTGGCCCGGTCGCACGGCTGGGTCGAGTCCTGAGCGCGGTCGATCGGTCCCGCACCTCGGCCCGATAGGATCGCGCGGTGGCCCCCTCGCGTACCGGTGCCCTGCTGGCCGTCAGCGACCTGCACGTCGGTTATCCGGAGAACCGCAAACTGGTCGAGGGTTTCCGGCCGGACTCGGACGACGACTGGCTGCTGGTGGCCGGCGACGTCGCCGACCGGGTCGAGGAGATCTACTGGGCGCTGCGGCTGCTGAAGGAACGCTTCTCCACGGTGGTCTGGGTGCCCGGCAACCACGAGCTGTGGACGCCCCGGCAGGACACGGTGCAGTTGCGCGGCGTCGCCCGCTACGAGCTGCTGGTCGAGATGTGCCGGCGGATCGGGGTGATCACCCCGGAGGATCCGTACCCGGTGTGGGAGGGGCCGGACGGGCCGGTCACCGTGGTGCCGCTCTTCCTGCTCTACGACTACACCTTCCGGCCGGCGGGCGCGCAGACCAAGGAGGACGGTCTGGCGCTGGCGCACGAGGCCGGGGTGGTCTGCACCGACGAGTTCTTCCTGCATCCCGACCCGTACCCGAGCCGGGAGGAGTGGTGTGCGGCCCGGCTCGCGCTCACCGAGGGCCGGCTGGCCGAGTTGGCGCCGGAGACCCGGACGGTGCTGGTCAACCACTTCCCGCTGGTCCGGGAGGTCACCGACATCCTGCGCTATCCGGTCTTCGCGCAGTGGTGCGGCACCGTGCACACCGCCGACTGGCACCGGCGCTACCGGGCCGCCGCCGTGGTCTACGGGCACCTGCACATCCCGAGGGCGAACTGGTTCGACGGGGTCCGCTTCGACGAGGTGTCGCTCGGCTATCCCCGGGAGTGGCAGCGCCGGCCGAGACCGCCGCGCGGCCCCCGGCCGATCCTGCCGGTCGACCGGGCGGAACGGGACGCCGACCTCGTCTGGTGAGGAGGAGCCGTCAGGCGGTGCCGGTCGGTTGCTCGGCCCGGCGCATCCAGAACGCGCCGGTCGGCAACCCGCGGAATTCCGCCGGTAGCGCCTCCGGGTGGCGGGACCAGAGCCACGAGGTGAAGAGGAGTACCCGCCACGCCGCGTTGTCGGTGAGGAAGGCCCGCAGCAGATAGACCTCGGTCCAGTCCCGGCCCTCCCGGAGCCACCGCTCCGGATATTCGAACGGCCAGTGGATGTCGTGGACGTGCACGATCACCCCGGGACGCAGCGTCGGCAGGACGTGCAGCAGCAGCCAGACGACGTCCGAGCCGGCCTTGGCCACGTGTGTCGAGTCGATCAGGAGGATGTCGCCGGAGTCGAGCCGGGCGAAACTGGACCGTTCGACGTCCTGGACCCGGCGCTGGATCAGGTCGACCCGGTCACCGGGACGCAGCCGGGAGCGCAGCCGCTCCGGATGCGGTTCGACGCAGGTGATCCGCAGGTCCGGCAGGTACCGCTCGGCGACGTCAAGGGCGACCGCGGTGGAGTACCCGGAGCCGACCTCGATCAGCCGGGCCGGCCGGTGATGCCGGAGCATCGCGTGCAGTACGGCGGCGTCGGCGCGGCCGTACATCCCGTTGTGGTCGTGCCAGCGGTCGCTGGGGAGTTCGCGCATCAGCGGGCCGAGTTCGGCGGCCAGTCCGAGCTGGTCCCGTTCTCGCAGGTCGACGCCGACCGGGGTCAGTTCACGCCAGCCGATCGCGGTGGCCCGGTCGGCCAGCGAGGTGGCCGGCGAGTAGAAGTGCCCGGGTTTCACGTACGGCGGTGTGCTGAGGGCGGCGCTGATCCCCCGGGCACGCCGGACGACCTGCGTCTGGAACTCTCCAACAGCCATGCGGGGAATTCTGTCCTTTATGACGATACTTTTGCTAGTAGTCCGCAAAATCGGAGTTTCCGTGCTTATCGGACTGGCCCGGTACGACCCGGCGAGCCTTCGCCGGGCAGAATGGGCCGGGTGACGATCCGGGCCGCCCTGGCACCGCTGACCAGCGGCGCCACCTACCGCCGAGGGGTCTTCCTGCTGCTCGGCGGGGTGCTGCTGTTGCCGTACCTGCTGCTCGTCACGGTCTTCGTCGAGATGCTGCGCACCGACGAGGTACCCCGGGCGGCCGTACTGCTGCTGGTCGCGGTGGCGGCGGCGATCGCCGCCGTACCCCTCTTCCTGCGCGGTACCCGGGCGCTGGAGATCGCCGCCGCACGTACCCTGCTCGACGTCGAGCTTTCCGAGCCGGCCGCCGACGGCGGGATCGACCGGGAGACCCGGCTGCGCTGCGCCCTCTGGATCGCTGTCCACCTGGTCTCCGGCGGCCTGGTCGGGTTCGCGCTGATCGCGGCCCTGCCGATGGCGCTGCTCTTCCTCTTCGTGCAGCTCGGCATCGGCACCGAGGCGATCGACGGGTTGCAGATCGGTCCGCTCGGCGACTGGCACCGGGGCTGGCTCAGCCTCGTCGGCGTCGGCCTGCTGGTGCTGCTCGGCTACGCCGTCGCCGGACTCGGCGCCCTGGCCAGGCTGATGGCGCCGGTGCTGCTCGGCCCCTCCCAGACCGAGCGGATCGCCGCGCTGGAGCGGCAGGCCAGCCGGCTCGCCGAACGGAACCGGTTGGCCCGGGAACTGCACGACTCGGTCGGTCACGCGCTCACCGTCGCCACCCTCCAGGCGGCGGCCGCCGGAGAGGTGCTGGAGACCGACCGGGAGTTCGTCCGGCGGGCGCTGCGGGCGATCGAGGAGACCGGCCGGGCGGCGATGACCGACCTGGACCACGTACTCGGACTGCTCCGCGAGGGCGACGCCGAACGGTCCGGCGGCGCCGGACCGATGGAAGACGACGGCCCGGCGGGGGACGGCGGCCGGGCGCCGCAGCGTACCCTCGACGAGCTGGACCGGCTCGTCGCCGACACCCGGGCGACCGGGCTCGCGGTCACCGTCGAGCTGGCCGGCGACCTCGGCGCGGTGCCGGCGGTGGTGGCCCGGGAGGGCTACCGGATCGTCCAGGAGGGACTGACGAACGCGGCCCGGCACGCCGGCCGGCGACCGGTGACCCTGCGCGTCGCGGCCCGGGACGACGCCCTGGAGATCGAGCTGGTCAACGCGCTCGACGAGCCGGCCGGGACGGCCCGGACCCGCCTCGGCCCGGGACGCCCGCCGGGACAGCGGCGGGGGCGCGGGCTGGCCGGCATCCGGGAGCGGGTGGTCCTGCTCGGCGGCCGGGTCAGCGCCGGTCCGGAGGACGGCGACTGGCGGATCGCGGTCTGGCTGCCGACCACGACGGACGGGCGGCCCGGGAACGGAGCGGACATGACCAGCGGAACGGAGCGGACATGACCATCAGGGTGCTGATCGTCGACGACGAGGAGCTGATCCGGGTCGGCCTGCGGGCCATCGTCGACGCGCAGCCGGACCTGACCGTCGTCGGCGAGGCCGCCGACGGGGCCGAGGTGCCGCCGCTGGTCGGCAAGCTGCGGCCCGACGTGGTGCTGATGGACGTCCGGATGCCGGCCATCGACGGCATCCAGGCCACCCGGCACCTGCTCGCCACCTCGGCCGAACCGCCCCGGATCCTGGTGGTCACCACGTTCGAGAACGACGAGTACGTCTACCAGGCGCTCCGGGCCGGCGCGCACGGCTTCCTGCTGAAGCGGGCCCGCCCGGCCGAGGTGGTGGACGCGATCAGGGTGGTCGCCAAGGGCGAGTCGCTGCTCTTCCCGGCGGCACTGCGCCGACTCGTCGCGGCGTACGCCCCCGGCAACCCGGCCGGCGACCGGCTCGATCGGGCCCGGCTGACCGAGCGGGAGGGCGAGGTGCTGCGGCTGATGGCGACCGGACTCTCCAATTCGGAGATCGCCACCGAGCTGGTACTCGGCGTCGAGACCGTCAAGACGCACGTCGGCAACGTACTGGCCAAGCTCGGTGCCCGGGACCGCACCCAGGCGGTGATCGCCGCGTACGAGGCGGGTTTCGTGGTGCCGTCGTCGAACGGCTGAAAATTCTCCGCTCCCACGCGCAACCCGCCCCGGATCCGGTGCGCACCTATCCGGTGAGAGGAGCGGGATGCGAAGCGACGACGAGGATCGACGCGACGAGGATCGACGCCAGTTCAGCGAGTACTTCGCGGCGCGGCGGGACGTGGTCCGGCGGTCGGCGTACCTGATGTGCGGGGACTGGCACTGGGCCGACGACCTGGCCCAGGCCGCGTTCATCCGGCTCGCGTCGGCGTGGCACCGGGTACGCGACCAGCAGGCGCTGGACGCGTTCGTGCGTACCTGCCTGGTCCGGTCGTACCTGGCGGAGACCCGCCGGGTGTGGCGGCGCCGGGAACGGGCGGTTGCCGAGCCGCCCGAGTGGGCCGGGCCGGACGACGACGCCGAGAGCGTCACCCGGCGGGTGGTCTTCGCCCGGGCACTCCGGGAGGTGCCGCCCCGGCAGCGGGTGACGCTGATCTGCCGTTACTACCACCAGCTCGACGTCGCCGAGACGGCGGCGGTGCTGGGTTGCTCGGAGGGGACGGTGAAGAGCCAGACCGCCCGGGGCCTCGCCACGCTGCGCCGGGTGCTCGGCGACGCCGTACCCGCGCGGAGGCTGGTCTCGGTGACGGAGTCAGAGACGTGACCGAGTGGAGAAGAGGAGACGACGAGATGACCGACCTGCGCGAACTCTTCGAGGACGCGGCGCAGGCACCACCGCCCACCCGGTTGCTCGCCGACGAGGTGTTCGCGGCCGGCCGGCGTCGACTGCGGCGACGTCGTACCGCGATGGCCGGCGCGGCGCTCGCCGTGACCGCCTGCGCGGTCGCCGCCGCCTCGGTGGTGGCGCTGCCCGGCAGCGGTGCGGGCCCGGCGCCGGTCGACGACCGGGTGGCGGGCGCGGCGGCGACCGGTACGCCCGGGGTGTTGCCGCATCCGGGGCGGATCCAGTGGATGCGGGCTGCCGACTCGCAGCATCTCTACCTGGCGCTGTCGACCTGCTCGGGCGGGCCCTGCAAGACCGTCTGGCAGCTCGTCGGCTCGGACGACGGCGGGCGGACCTGGACCGAGCGCGGTGCGCCGGCCCAGTTCGCCGAGGCGCTGGTGCTCGGACCCGACCTGCTGCTCGTCGACCGGCCGCCGGCCCCGCCGGGGGGCGGGCGGTGGACGCTGGAGGCCAGCCGGGACGGCGGGCGGAGCTGGCAGCCCACCGGTACCGGCCCGACGGTGCCGGCGGTGGCACCCGGCAGCTTCGCCGTCTGCCGACCCGACCCGGACGCCGAACCCGACGGTACGGCGACCCCCGGCTCGGAGCCGTGCCGGGTGCACGCCTTCGACCCGGTCACGAACCGGGTCTCGCCGCTGGCCGAACAGCCTGCGCAGATCCTGGTCGACCGGCAGGTGATCGCGGAGTCGAACGGTCGGCTCTGGGCGCCGGGCTTCGACCGGGAGTCGGCCCGGCCGGCGGTCGCGACGAGTACCGACGGCGGGCGGAGCTGGTCCAGTCACACCTTCGCGGAGATGTCGGCCTGCGGAGCCGAGAGTTGTCCACTGGTGCAGATCTCGGTCGGCCCGGACGGGGTCGACTACGCCGTCGTCACCGACGCGCAGCGCCGGGCCGTCTACCGGCACACCTCGGCCGGGGGCTGGCAGCGGCGACCCGGCGCCGACCAGATCCCGTTCGAGCCGGCCGATCCGGGGTCGTTCGTCACCCCGGACGGCAGCCACGTCGTCTACCAGGCGACCGAGGGTCGGGGCGACTCGATCAGCACGTACCGGTTCTGGGCCGCCCGGCGGGGCGGGGAGGGCTACCAGCAGGTCGAACTGCCGGGGCTGCCCCGGATGTTCAGTCCGGTGCTGCGGGCCCGGGACGGCTGGCTCTACGCCCGGGGCGACGGCGACGTCAGCTACGGCTCGGCCGACGGCTGGACCTGGGTACCGCTGAACCGGCGCTGAGCACACCGCACCCCCGTCCCCGCCCCGGCTGTTCCGGAAAGCGGGGGCGGGGGTGTGCCGTTGGGTCGGGTCAGTCAGTTCACGGCGAGGGTCTGGATGGTGATCCCGACCTTCGGCGCCCCGCCACCGGCGGAGATGGAGTTGTCGTGGCCACCGGCGGCGACCCGGTCCACCACGTCGAGACCGGTGGTGACGGTGCCGAACGGGGTGTAGAGGGGCTGGAGCCCGCTCGTACTGTCCTGGAAGATGATGAAGAACTGGCTGCCGTTGGTGCCCGGCTCGCCGGTGTTCGCCATCGCCACCACCCCCCGGCCGTACTGCGCGCCGCTCAGGTTCTCGTCGGCGAACCTGTAGTCCGGCCCGCCCATCCCGGTGCCGCTCGGGTCGCCGCACTGGAGCACGAAGATCCCCTCCGTGACGAGCCGGTGGCACCGGCTGCCGTCGAAGAACTTCTGCCCGGCGAGGTGCTGGAAGCTCGCCACCGTGCACGGCGTGCGGGACCGGTCCATGCTGATCGCGATCTCGCCGAGGTTGGTGCTCAGCCGCATCGTGGCGGTGCCGGTCCGGGGTGCCGCGTCGAAGTCGGGCAGCCCGACCGCCCTGGTCTGGTCGTGCGCCGGGGTGATGCTGCCCGCGCACTGCGCCGACGCGGTGCGCGTCCCCGGGCTCGGCGTGGCTCCCGGGCCGTCGCCGCCCGCCTCCGAGCCACTGTCGTTGCCGAGCTGCACGTAGTAGACCACCAGGCCGGCGCAGCCGACGCCGAGGCAGAGCACGATCGCCACGGCCGCGGCGACCAGGCCGATCACCAGCGGGCGCCGGCCGCGTGCCGGTTGCGCCTGCGTCTGGTACGGCGCACCGGGCGGGACGCCACCCGGGGGCATCGCGCCGGGCGGCGGCCCGTACGGCGGCTGCGGCGCTTGCCCGTACGGTCCTTGTGGTGGCGGCCCGTACGGTGGTTGCCCGGACGGCGGGGGTTCGGCGGGGGGCTGGCTCACCGGGTCAGCCTACCGATCGGGGTCGATTATCACCCGGGTCGTCCGGCGGGGACTCGTCGGAGGTCGGCGTGCCGGCCAAATTCCTGGCCCGAATTGCCTGGTCATGGCAGTATGCCCGGTCGTGACAGACCTCGACGCCATCCAGATCACCACGCTCGCGCAGCGGCCCGAGCTGACGGGCCGGATCTACGAGATCACCGACACCTGGCCGGTCTTCAGCAGCGAGGACCTGATCGCGAGCGCACTGCACCTGCGGGTGCCCGGGGAGTTCCCGGAGTACTGCGTGGTGGCCACCGACGGCGACCGGGTCGTCGCGCGAGGGTTCGCCGTCCCGTTCAACGCCACCCTGCGGGGCCGGGAGGAGATGCCGGCGCAGGGCTGGGACGTGGTACTGGTGTGGGCGTTCAACGACCTGCGCCGGGGGAACGTACCGACCATCGCCAGCGCGTTGGAGATCACGATCGACGTCGACTACCTCGGCCGTGGCCTCTCGCATCGCATGGTCGCCGCGCTGCGCGACGCGGCCGGCCGGCAGGGCCACGAGGTGCTGCTCGCCCCGGTCCGCCCGACGGCCAAGCACCTGCATCCGCAGCTGCCGATGAGCGACTACATCCGTCAGCGGCGCGACGACGGCCTGCCGACCGACCCGTGGCTGCGGGTGCACGTCCGGGCCGGCGGCACGATCGAGAAGGTCGCCCCGGCGTCGATGACGGTGGCCGGGTCATTGGCCCAGTGGCGGGAGTGGACCGGGCTGCCCTTCGACCGCGACGGCGACATCGAGATCCCCGGCGGGCTGGTGCCGGTACGCTGCGCCCTCGCCCACGACTACGCCGTCTACGTCGAACCCAACGTCTGGGTACGCCACCGCACCTGAGCTATCGCCGGGACAGGTCTCCGACGAAGGCCCGCCAGGCGTCCGGCCCGAAGGTCAGCGCCGGTCCACCCGGGTCCTTGCTGTCCCGCACCGCGACGACGCCGGCCAGATTGTCGGCGACCTCCACACAGTTGCCGCCGCTGCTGTTGCTTCGGCTGCTTCTGCGCCAGCGGGCTCCGGTCAGGTCCATGTCTCGGCCACCTCTGCGATCAGGTCGAGCGACTGCTGCTGCGGCAGCGCCACGCTGCGGATGGTCTCCCAAATATCGATCATATGACGCACGAAGTCCGACCGGTCGTCCATGTGGCCGTGCCAGTGCCCCTCGAAGTAGACGGCCGGTTCGCCAGCCGGCGGGGTGGCGAGCACGAACGGGCCGTCCAGCCCGGCGTATGACCCGACCGAGGCCGGAACCACGTGGATCCTTACCTGTGGCACGGTGGTGCCAACTTTGACCAGGTGCAGCAGTTGTTCCCGCATCACTGTCCGGTCACCGATCTCCCGGCGGAGCACGAACTCGTCCAGGACGAAGGTGAGCAGGGGCGGCTTCGGCCGAGCCAGGATTTCCTGCCGGTCCAACCGGGTGGTCACCTGCTCCTCGATTTCCTCGCCTGAGAGCAGCCCTGGCCCGGAGAAGACCGCCCGGGAATATGCCTCGGTCTGCAACAGCCCCGGCACGTAGGCCGGCTCGAATGACCGCAGCGCTTTGGCTTCCTGCTCGACGCCGGCCCACTCCCGGAAGTACTGCACGACGATCTCCCGGCTGATCCGCTTCTGGATCCGTACGAAGCGGCCGTCGGTGTTGAAGACCGTGTCGCAGCGCCGGGCGAAGTCGAGGCTTGGTCGGCGTTCGCAGCTCTCCACCTTGGCGACCATCGGCTGGGAGTAGTTGATCGCCTCGGCCAGCGCCGTCTGGGACATGCTCGCGGCGGACCGGGCGAGCCGCAGCTCCTCGGCGAAGTGTTCGAGCATCGGAGACCGTTCCATATGACTCCTCCATGACGAAGGGCGTACAGGCGGGATAAACGCGGATACGCACGGGTCGTACCGATCGAGAAGCTCCTCAGCGTAGTGCCATCCACAGCAGAGTGTCACTAGCGGAACCGCTCGGAGCCATGGCCTCGGAAAGGACGGGCGGAACCGCGCGGGGGCCGTCGGTCTCCCTTCCCCGCCCGAGGCGGCCCCCGCATCCAAGCCGAGGAGGTAGCTGTGAGCTGGTTTCGACGTACGCCGAGAATCCACCGCCGGGACTGGCGACGGCTCTGGCGGTACTGCCGGTGCGGGCACCCGTGGGGTTGTCTCGGCACCCTTCCGCCGACCGTGCCGACGGCGGAGCCGCCGATGCCGCAGCCGCCCTCGCCGAGACCGTCGGTGCGCGGCCGGGTACGCCCGGCGAACCGTGGTGGCTACCTGCGTGACCTGAACGTGCCGACGCGGGTTCGACGGTGACCGAGCCGGTGCGCGCCGACCGGCCGGAGCCGGCGGTTCGTCTCGACCCGCAAATGTCCACCGAGGATCTGACGCAGGTTAGGGCTCGGCCGTAACTGGGAACGGCACGTCAACCCCTTGCCGCCCCTGTGGCGGCCCGTTCCCTGGAGTTGCCGTGCAACCCAAGAAACTCGACATGCGTACGGCGAACCTCTGGCTCGCCACCCTGCTGCCGTTCTTCATCGCCGTGGCGGTGGGAGTACCGCTGCTGACCGGCGTCGACGGTACCGCCGAGCGCGTGGTCCGGCTCGTGGTCGTGCTGCTCTGCGTCTGTGTCTGCGTTCCGGCCGGCTGGTCGTTGGCCCGGGGTCGCCGACGTGCGGGCCGGTCGTGAACCGGGAGGTCTCCGAAGTCTCGCGAATGAGGTAGCGCTGCCGGTCCGTGTGCCCGCCGGACCCGCCGCCCGGATCGGCGGCCGAGCCGACCCGGGCGTTCCGGTCAGTCGGGCAGTCGGGCGAGGGACAGCTTGGCCAGGATCTCGTCGACTGTCTCGTCCGGCGTCTGGTCGGAGTTGTCCAGCCAGAGGCCCAACCGGGGAGTGTCGTCGCGTACCGCCGAGTCGAGCGACTCGACCGTCCACTCGCCGTAGCCCCGCTTGGCCCGGCCCCGCTCACGCCGA
Source organism: Plantactinospora sp. BB1 (assembly GCF_003030385.1). NCBI lineage: Bacteria > Bacillati > Actinomycetota > Actinomycetes > Micromonosporales > Micromonosporaceae > Plantactinospora > Plantactinospora sp. BB1. The sequence continues at coordinate 2,762,975 of NZ_CP028159.1, forward strand.
TGGATCACCTCCGGGCGCGGCACGAGCACGACCGCGTAGCGCGGGCGGGTGGCGACCAGGTCCAGGTAGTCGGCCCAGACGGGGCCGAGGACGACATCCTGGAGTACGGCGGTGAAGCCGGCCCGGGCGTAGCCGTCGGCGGTCGCCGCCGCGAGCTGGTACCGCAGCCGGAGTTGCGCCGCCGCCTCGTCCGTCTCCTCGGGTGTGAAGCCGCGGCGACCCGACACGATCATGCGGCGGAAGAGGTCGCCCCGGACGTGCGCCGCCCGGGGCAGCCGCTCGGCGAGGCGTTGTGCCACCGTGGACTTGCCGGCGGCCATGGCCCCGGTCAGCACGACGACGGCGGACGACAGATCGATCATCTCGGGGGACGAAGCTACACCATGACCAGGTAGGACGCCCGCGAATCCGGTTCGGCAGTGGGTGAACAACCGCGACTTCGGGCTGGTCAGGCCGTCCGCGAGCCGGTTAGCTGGGAGTGCGAGGCAGTAACCAGGCAATACGTGGGAGGAACGCCGCCGTGCCACCGCCGCCCGAGGAGGTCATCGCCGGCCAGGCCGTCTACAACCGGCTGGTGCTCGCCGGCTACGACACGTTCGTTCTGGGCTTCTCCTGCCGACTCGTCTGGCGGTGCGCCAAGCGGCACATGCTGGACAACTACCAGCGCAACATCGGCGCTCGGCACGTGGAGTTCGGCGCCGGCACCGCGTACTTCCTGGACCGGTGCCGCTTCCCGACCGCGACCCCCGAACTGACCCTGGTCGACCTCAACCCGACCGTGCTGCGGGTCAGCGCGGCCCGGGTGGCCCGCTACCGCCCGGCGGTGGTGCAGGCCGACGTGCTCCAGCCGATTCCCTTCGACGACGGCAAGCTCCGCAGCGGCCACCACGACTCGGTCGGGGCGAACTTCCTGCTGCACTGCCTGCCCGGCTCCTGGTCGGAGAAGGCCGCCGTCTTCGACAACGCGGCTGCGGCGCTCCGCCCCGGCGGTCGGATCTTCGGCAGCACGATCCTCGCCTCGGGGGTGCCGGTCAACGCGACCGCACGGCGGCTGATGAGGCTCTACAACGCGCGGGGGATCTTCCACAACACCGACGACGACCTGGCCGGGCTGCGCTGGCAACTCGACCAGCGCTTCACCGACATCCAGCTCACCGTACGCGGCTGCGTCGCCCTCTTCGAGGCCACCAAGCCGGCGTCGACGAAGGATCTTGTCGACTGACTCAGCGACCGAGAGCAGGATCGAAACCAGGCTTCGATTGACCGCCAGAGCTGGGCGCCGTTCTCGCCGACCTTGTATTAGCGTCAGAGCTGTGACAGATCGTGTTTCGCCGTACGAGCCCCTGACGCTGGAGCGCCTCGGGGCACTGCTTGCGGGGGCCGACGAGGCGCGACGGTGGCGGCTCGTGGCGGAGTTCCTGGAGGAGTACCGCTGGGAACCCGTTGACTCGCGGACAGATCTGTTGAGTGCGGAACCGGTTCCCACCGGCGACGAACACTGGGACGTGTTTCTCGCGGCTCTGGCGGAGCATCTGTCGGCGAAAGACGGACGTGGTGCGCCGCAGTGGGTTGAGTCCCGTTCGTTGCGGCGGTTCTGGTTCCCCTTCAATACCCGTGCGGCTCGGGTCGATGCGATGGTGCACGCACCAGCCGCGTTCCGACGTCGCGGTGTCTATGTTGCCGCCCACGAGCTGAACGTCGCGTGAGCGCCGCCGACCCGCTGTTGGACCGCGCCGCGATCGAGGATGCCTTTCGCCGGCTGGGAGATCGGCTGGCCCGGCGTGGGGTGATCGCAGATCTTTACGTTTTCGGTGGCGCGGCCATGGCCCTGGCCTACGATGCCCGTCGGGCGACCCGTGACATCGACGCCGTGTTCCAGCCGCATGGCATAGTGCTCGACGAGGCCCGAGCGGTCGCCGACGAACTGGGCCTTCCGCACTGGTGGCTCAACGAGCAGGCGAGTGCTTATGTAGCGCCCGGCGGCGATGCGACGGCTCCTCGTGTCTTCGATCACCCTGGGCTGCGGGTTGCGGCGGCGTCTCCCGAGCATCTTCTGGCATGAAAGTGCTTGCGGCGCGGCGTCGGGACGCCGAAGACATTCGATTCCTGGTCGAGCGCCTCGGGCTGACCAGCGCCGAGCAGGTACTCAGGCTATGCGGGGAGATTTTTCCCGAGGAAGAGGTTCCGGGCCGGGCGAGGCTGGTTCTTGATGACGTGTTCGACGAGCAGTAGCTGCGCCGTGCGCCGGCAGAAATGGGCCGGTTCAGTGGGCTGAAGCCGCGTCGAACCGGGCGCCGTACGCGCCGGCGCCCGTGCCGGGCTGCCCGGAGAGGTACGCCCTGTTGGTTGAGGTCAAGCCTCTCCCTCTGCGAGGGGAACCGGCTCACTCCGGGACGTGAGGTCTGCGCCGCCGCGAGCGCGGATGGTGTGGGGAAGCGGGCGCGGCAGGTTCGCCGGCCCGACACGTCGAGGAGGCAACGACGATGCCCCGTACCGAACCGATCGACCGGACGGCCACCCGGACCGCGCCGGAGCCGTACCAGCACCGGCACCGGGTCGGCTGGCTGGCCGTCGGCGCGACCGCGCTGTTCGGCCTGCTCGCGCTGGTGTGGAGCGTCACCGGTCGCGGCTACCCGTTCGGCGCCGCCGACCCGGACGGCTCCGGCAGCCTGCTCTGGCGGGTACCGGCCAAGGTCGGGGCGCCGGTCTTCGCGGTGCTGCTGCTCGGCGCGGCGGTCACCGCGCTCGCCATGACCGGTCCGCACGCGGTACGCCTGCGCGGCGCGGCCCGGCTCGTGCTGCTCGGCTACGGCTGGCTGGTGGTGGCCGGACTGCTGCTGGTCGTGCCGGACGTGCAGGTGCTCACCTATCTCGGGTACGCGCCGATGCTGATCGGCGGGCTGCCGTTCGGCTGGCCACCGGTGGAGTACTCCGAACTCTTCACCCTCGCGCTCGGCTACAAGGTGTTCTCGGTCGCCGCCGGGCTGCTGCTGGCCCGGACGATACTGTCCTGGCAGTTCCGTACCGCCGGAGCCTGTGGCCGGTGCGGGCGCCGGCCGGGGGCCGAGGGGTGGACCTCGGCGGAGTCGGCGGCCCGCTGGGGGCGCCGGGCGGTCGGGGTGGCGGCGGTGATCCCGGTGCTGTACGCGGTCGTCCGGCTCGCCTGGGCGGTCGGCATCCCGCTCGGCATCACCGACGAGTTCCTGCGCGAGATGCACCGGACCGGTCTGGTCTGGGCCGGCGCCGGGCTGGCCGCGTTCGGGCTGGTCGGTGCGGTGCTCACCCTCGGCCTGGTGCAGCGGTGGGGCGAGCGGTTCCCGCGCTGGATGATCGGGTTGGCCGGCAGGCGGGTGCCGATCACGCTCGCCGTCGTCCCCGCCACCGGGGTCGCGGTCGCGATCACCGCCGCCGGCCTGGCCCTCTACGGGCAGCCGGAACTCCTCGACGAGTTGCGCGACAGCACCCTGATGGTCGTCCCGATGCTGCTCTGGCCGGTCTGGGGTGTCGCGCTCGGCGCCGCCACCCTCGCCTACCACCTGCGCCGCCGGGGCGGCTGCCCCCGCTGCTGACCGATCAGTGGTTCGGGTCAGTGCTCCGGGTCAGTCCTTCGGGCGGGAGCGGAACGTGCCGACGATCACACCGCCGAGCACGCCGAACGCGATCCCCAGCCCGATGTTGTCGATCAGGAGGCCGAGGAGCACGCCGAAGGAGACCCCCAGGCCGATCGCAATGCCGAGCTTCGTCCCGGTTTCACTCGGTGTACTCATTCATCCTCCCCGTTCTCGCGGATCCGCCGGTACCGCTCGGATCTTGACGGTACCGGCTGGATCTTGACCGGTCCCTTCGCGCACCGCGATCGCCACGATCGAGAGCTAGCGTAGGTGCGTGACGGAAATTTCCCAGGTCCCACCGACCCCGCCGGCCAAGCTTCCCGGCACCCTCGGCGCACTGCGCGCCGCCGGGCACCGGTACCGGACGGTCAAGCAGGAACTCCGGGACAACCTGCTGGCCCGGCTCCGGTCCGGCGAACCCCGCTTCCCCGGCATCGTCGGCTACGACGAGACCGTGCTCCCCGAGGTCGAGCGGGCCCTGCTGGCCGGGCACGACATGGTGCTGCTCGGCGAGCGCGGCCAGGGCAAGACCCGACTGATCCGCGCCCTGGGCCAGCTCCTCGACGAGTGGACCCCGGTGATCCGTGGCTCCGAGCTGAACGAGCACCCGCTGCACCCGCTGACTCCGGCCTCCCGCCGGGCCGTGGAGGAGGCCGGCGACGAGCTGCCGATCGGCTGGCTGCACCGCTCGATGCGGTACGGCGAGAAGCTCGCCACCCCGGACACCAGCGTCGGCGACCTGATCGGCGACGTGGACCCGATCCGGGTGGCCCAGGGGCGTACCCTCGGCGACCCGGAGACGATCCACTTCGGGCTGGTACCCCGGACCAACCGGGGCATCTTCGCCGTCAACGAGCTGCCCGACCTGGCCGAACGGATCCAGGTCGCCCTGCTCAACGTGCTGGAGGAGCGGGACATCCAGGTACGCGGCTACCAGCTCCGGCTGCCGCTGGACCTGCTGCTGGTGGCGAGCGCCAACCCCGAGGACTACACCAACCGGGGGCGGATCATCACCCCGCTCAAGGACCGGTTCGGCGCCGAGATCCGTACCCACTACCCGCTCGACCTGGAGCTGGAGCTGGCGCTGATCCGGCAGGAGGCTTCGCTGGTCGCGGCGGTGCCGGAGCACGTGCTGGAGGTGCTGGCCCGGTTCGCCCGGGCGGTGCGGGAGTCCCCGGCCGTCGACCCGCGCTCCGGTGTCTCGGCCCGGTTCGCCATCGCCGCCGCCGAGACCGTCTCGGCCGCCGCGCTGCGCCGGGCCGGCCTGCTCGGCGCCGGCGGCCCGGACGGGCAGCCCGCCGCCCCGGCCGACACCGAACCGGTGGCCCGGGTCGGCGACGCGGTCTCGGTGACCAGCACCCTGCGCGGCAAGGTCGAGTTCGAGAGCGGCGAGGAGGGCCGGGAGATCGAGATCCTCGGTCACCTGCTCCGGACCGCCACCGCCGACACCTTCCGGGCCCGGCTGGCCGGGCTGGACGTCTCCGGCTTCACCGCGCTGGTCGCCGACGGCGCGATCATCGAGACCGGCGAGCTGGTCGGCCCGACCGAGCTGCTCCGGCAGGTCGGCACCGTACCGGGGCTGGCCAAGGCGCTGGACCGGCTCGGGCTCGGCGACGCACCCACCCCGGCCGAGGCGGCGGCCGGGATCGAGTTCGTACTCGAAGGGCTGCACCTGACCCGGCGGCTCGCCAAGGACGTCACCGACGAGGGCCGTACCCGATACGGCGGGCGCAGCCCCGACGGTGGCCGAGGCCCCGGCGAGCGGTCGGCCCGCGATGACGACTGGGCCTGATCGTGGCCGGCGGAAACCGCTTCCGGTACGGCTCCTGGCGCGGCGGCCCCGACCCGCTCGCCCCGCCCTACGACGTGCGGGCGGCGGTCGACTCGGTCGGCGCCGAGGTGCTGGCCGGCGGCAGCCTGCGCGAGGCGCTGCGCAACCTGCTCCGGCGCGGCCCGCAGGGCCGGGGCGGCCTGGAGGACCTGGTCGCCCGGGCCCGGCGGATGCGCCGCGAGGCGCTGCGCCGGGGTGACCTGGACGGCGCGGTGACCCGGGCCCGGGCCCTGCTCGACCAGGCGCTCGCCGCCGAGCGCGACGAGCTGCGCGGCCGGGACGACGACGACGCCCGGTTCGCCGAGGCGGTGTTGGACAACCTGCCCTCGTCAACGGCGCGGGCGGTCGAGGAACTCTCCGGCTACGAGTGGGCCAGTGACGAGGCCCGGGCCGCCTACCAGCAGATTCTGGACGGGCTGCGCCGGGACGTGCTGGAGCAGCGGTTCAGCGGGCTGCGGGACGCGATGCAGGGTGCCGCGAACCCGGCCGCGCAGCGCCAGCTCGCCGAGATGCTGCGCGACCTCAACGACCTGCTGGCCCGGCACGACCGGGGCGAGGAGACCACCGACGTGTTCGCCGAGTTCATGCGGCAGCACGGCGAGTTCTTCCCGGAGAACCCGGAGACGGTCGAGGAGCTGGTCGACGCGCTGGCCCGGCGGGCCGCCGCCGGGGAACGGCTGATGCGCTCGCTCTCCCCGGCCCAGCGCGAGGAGCTGTCCCGGCTGATGGAGTCCTCGCTCGGCCCGGAGCTGGCCGGGCAGCTCTCCGCACTCGACGCCAACCTGCGCTCGCTCCGCCCCGACCTGGCCTGGGACCGCCGGGAGCGGGTCCGCGGCGACCAGCCGCTCGGCTACGGCGAGGCGGCCGGGGCGCTCGGCGAGATCGCCGACCTGGACGACCTGCTGGACCAGCTCGGCCAGGAGCATCCGGGGGCGACCCTGGACGACATCGACGTGGAGTCGGTGCAGCGCAACCTGGGCCGGGACGCCGCCGACGACGTACGCCGGCTGCGTGAACTGGAGCGGGAACTGCGCCGGCAGGGCTGGGTGACCCGGGGCGCCGACGGGCTGACCCTGAGCCCGAAGGCACTGCGCCGGCTCGGCGGTACGGCGCTGCGCCGGATCTTCGCCGAACTCTCCGGCGGCCGGCGGGGGCAGCACGACCTGCGCTCGGCCGGTGCCGCCGGTGAGGTGACCGGTGCCTCCCGCCCCTGGGAGTACGGCGACGAGCAGCCGCTCGACGTGGTGCGTACGCTCGCCCGGGCGGTCCGGCGCGGCGGTGCCGGGGTGCCGGTGGCGCTGGCGGTCGAGGACTTCGAGGTGGTGGAGACCGAGCGGCGTGCCTCGGCGGCGGTGGCGCTCTGTGTCGACCTCTCCTTCTCGATGATCTCGGAGGGGCGCTGGGGGCCGATGAAGCAGACCGCGCTGGCGCTGTCGCACCTGGTCGCCACCCGCTTCCCGCAGGACGCGTTGCAGATCATCGGCTTCGGCCGGGAGGCGATGCCGCTGACCCAGCAGGAGCTGGCCGGGGTGGAGCCGGAGATGGTGCAGGGCACCAACCTGCAACACGCGCTGATGCTGGCCGGCCGGCACCTGCGCCGGCACCCCGGCTCCGAGCCGGTGGTGCTGGTGGTCACCGACGGCGAGCCGACCGCGCACCTCGATCCGGAGCTCGGCGGCGGGGTCTTCAACTGGCCGTCGCTGCCGGAGACGATCCAGTTGACGGTCGCCGAGGTGGACAAGCTGACCCGGTACGGCGCCACGATGAACCTCTTCATGCTCGGCGAGGATCCGGGGCTGCGCCGGTTCGTGGACGCGGTGGCGCGGCGCTGCGGCGGCCGGGTCTTCACCCCGGAACTGGACGACCTGGGGGAGTACGTCGTCTCCGACTACCTGCGGGCCCGGCGCGGCCGGCGCGGTCGCTGAGCACCGGTGGCCCGGTTCCCGGGCGGACCGTTCGGGGCGGTCGGGCGATAACCGGGCAGGTCGGGCGAACTCTTCCTAGACTCGGTCGGGTGGAGACGGCCGAGCTGCGCCGGGCGTACGCGGACCTGCTCGCCGAGGTCGACGGGGGCTCCTTCGGGCCACCGCCGCCGGGGGAGTTGGCCGTGGAGGAGGTGCTGGTGCACCTCGCCGCCAACGACGAGTTGCTGATCGAGGCGACCGAGGCGGTGCTGGCCGGCTCGCCGTGGGCGTACTACGACGGGCAGTCGACGCTGCGGCCGCAGGTGGACGCGATGGTGCCGCGCGACGGCGGGCTGCCCGAGCTGGCCGAGCGGCTGCGGTCCACCAGCGAGCGGCTCTGCGCCCTGGTGGACCGGTTGGGGCCGGAGGCGGAGACGCCGGTCGACTCGCACCTGCGGGAGGGCTTCGAGCTGCACATCGAGGAGTCGCTGCCGTGGGGACGGATGCTCGACATCCACGGCCGGCTCCACCTGCCGGCGCACCTCGAACAGTTGCGCGCCATGCGTACGGATCTGCGGTAGTTGCGCGTGGGAGCGTTCCCATCATCCGGGACGTGGTGATCTAGGCACCGTCCGCAGCATTACCTTCCTGTTAACCGATGGGAGTGAATATGCTGCGACGTCAATCCGTCGGGCGGCTCTGCCTGGTCGGCGTGACCGCCCTGATCGCCCCGCTCGTCGCCTTCGGCGCGCCGCCCGCCGCCGGCCAGCCCGCCCCGGAGCGCGCGGCGGCGGCCGCGGTGCCACCCCTGGACCAGCTCACCGTCAGCACCACCCAGGTCGCCTTCGGACTCCAGCGGCCGACCGCGATCTTCGCCCCCGACGACGGCAGCGGCCGGCTGCTGATCGCCGAGAAGCAGGGGACGATCCGGGTCTACCACCCGGACACCGGGCTGGCCGCCGACCCGCTGCTCGACATCCGGGACCGGGTCGACACCTCCGGCAACGAGCGCGGGCTGCTCGGCCTGGTCACCACGCCGAACTTCAGCCAGAGCCGGACTCTCTACGTCAGCTACACCGCACTGCCGGAGGGCACCGTCACGCTCTCCCGGTTCACCCTCGCCACCGCCGGCCAGACGCCGATCCCGCCGGCCGGCGAGCAGATGATCCTGACCCAGCCACACGCCGAGTACTCCAACCACAACGGCGGGCACGTCGCCTTCGGCCCGGACGGCCACCTCTACTGGAGCATCGGCGACGGCGGCGGCTCCGACGACGTACTCAACTCGGGGCAGAACCTCAACACCCTGCTCGGCAAGATCCTCCGGCTGGACGTGAGCCGCTCCTGCGACGGGCGGCCGTACTGCGTACCGGCGGACAACCCGTTCGTCGGCACCGCCAATGCCCGGCCGGAGATCTGGACGTACGGGCTGCGCAACCCGTGGAAGTTCTCGCACGACCTCGGCGGGGACGGCTCGCTCTGGATCGCCGACGTCGGGCAGGGCACCTTCGAGGAGATCGACCACCTGCGGGCGAACCAGGCCGGCGCCAACCTCGGCTGGTCCTGCCGGGAGGGACCGCAGGTCTTCGACCCCGACCGCTGCCAGGCCGGCGCGCAGTACGTCGAGCCGATCTACTCGTACCGCACCTCGACCGACGGCTGCGCCGTGATCGGCGGGTACGTCTACCGGGGTGAGGAGTACGCCGACATCGCCGCCGGCACCTACCTGGCCACCGACTACTGCTCCGGTACGGCGTTCGTGGTCCGGCCCCCGGCCACCCCCGGCGGGGCGTACGCCACCCGGGCGCTGACCGAGCTGACCATCCAGCCGACCAGCCTCGGCCAGGACGCCAACGGCGAGCTGTACCTGGTCAACGACCTGCCGGGCCAGCTGCACAGGATCGAGTTCGGCACCACCGCCCCGCCGGCCGCCTGCCGGATCGCCTACCGGGTCGACCAGCAGTGGGGGACCGGCTTCAACGCCACCGTGACCGTCACCAACACCGGCACCCAGCCGGTCAGCGGCTGGACGGTGAGCTGGACCTGGCCCGGCGCGCAGCGCGCCGGCTCGTTCTACAACGCCCGGGGCAGCCAGTCCGGCGCGGTGGTGACCGCGCAGAACGCCAACTGGAACGCGAACATCCCGCCGGGCGGCACGGTCCAGTTCAGCTTCCTCGCCTCGAACACCGGCCCGAACCCGGCGCCGACCGCCTTCACCCTGAACGGCAACACCTGCGCCTGAGGTGTGTGCGGAAGGGCCCCCGCTACGACGGAGCACGATCCGCGGGGGCCCTTCCTCACCCGCTGGGTGCTCGGAAGGTACGCCGGTAGGCGGTCGGCGGTACCCCGATCCGCTGGTGCAACTGCTGCCGCAGCGCGGCGGCGGTGCCGAAGCCGGACCGCCGGGCCACCTGGTCGACGCCGAGGTCGGTGGTCTCGAGCAGCAGCCGGGCATGCTCGGTGCGCTGCCGCAGCAGCCACTGTGCCGGGCTGAGTCCGGTCTCCTCGCGGAACCGCCGGGTGAAGGTCCGGACGCTCATGCTGGCGTGCGCGGCCATCCGCGGCAGGGTCAGCGGCTCGTGCAGCCGGTGCTGGATCCATTCCCTGGTCCGTCCGGTGCCGGCCGCCGCCACCTCCGGCAGCGGCCGTTCGATGTACTGGGCCTGCCCGCCGTCCCGCCACGACGGCACCACGCAGCGCCGGGCCGACCGGTTGGCGACCCGACTGCCGTGGTCGGTCCGGATCACGTGCAGGCACAGGTCCAGGCCGGCCGCCACCCCGGCCGAGCTGAGCAGGTCACCGTCGTCGACGAAGAGCACCTCGGGATCGAGCCGTACCCTCGGGTGGAACCGGCGGAACCGGTTGGCGTACGCCCAGTGCGTGGTGGCCGGCCGGTCGTCCAGCAGCCCGGCGGCGGCGAGTACGAAGGCGCCGGTGCAGATCGACATGATCCGTACGCCCCGGTCGTGCGCCTCGCGCAGCGCCTCCCGGATCTCCGGGTCGACGGTCCCGTCGACCAGCGGCGGGCCGTCGTGGATGCCGGGCAGCACGATGGTGTCGGCGTCGGCCAGGATCTCCAGCCCGTGGTCGGGCAGCACCCGGAACCCGGCGGTGCTGCGCACCGGCCGGCCGCCGACGGTGCAGGTGGTGACGGTGTAGAGCGGCTCGCCGTCGGCGTCCCGGGCGGTGCCGAAGACCTGGGCCGGGGTGCCGAGGTCGAGCCCGACCACCCCGTCCAGGGCGAGCACCACCACCCGGTGCGGCGTCGGCCTCCGTGGTTGGCCGGGCCGGCCCGGACCGGGCCCGTCCGGGCTCGGGACGCTCTCCACCGGGGGACCCGCTGGTGTGCTGGTGGTCACCGCTGCTCCGCTCTCCCGTCGTGTTGGCCCAATTCTTGCGCATCCTGGCTGTCCGGCCACTCGTCCGGGTCCCCGCCGGCCCGCAGACTCGTCGGGTGAGTTCCCGCCGCCTGCACCCCGCCTGGGTGGTCGCCGCCGTCGCCTTCGTCGCGCTGGTCGGCGCCGCCGGGTTCCGGGCCACGCCGTCCGTACTGCTGCACCCGCTGCACCAGGAGTTCGGCTGGCCACTGGCGACCATCTCGGCCGCGGTCTCGGTCAACCTGCTGCTCTTCGGACTGACCGCACCGTTCGCCGCCGCCCTGATGGACCGGTTCGGCATCCGGCGGGTGGTCGCCGCCGCGCTGACCCTGGTCGCCGCCGGCAGCGGGTTGACCGTCTTCATGCGGACCAGCGCCGAACTGATCCTCTGCTGGGGCGTACTCGTCGGGCTGGGTACCGGGTCGATGGCGCTCGCCTTCGTGGCCACCGTGACCGGGCGGTGGTTCGTCCGGCGCCGGGGACTGGTCACCGGGGTACTCACCGCCGGAGGTGCCGCCGGACAACTCGTCTTCCTGCCACTGCTGGCGAACCTGGTCGAGGCGTACGGGTGGCGGGCTGCCGCGCTGGTGGTGGCCGGGTCGGCGCTGGCCGTCGTACCCCTGGTGGGGTGGCTGCTGCGCGACCACCCGGCGGATCTGGGCCTGCCGCCCTACGGTGCCACCGAGGTCGTGCCCCCGCCGGCCCGGACCGGCGGGGCAGCGTCCCGGGCGATCCGTGCGCTGCGCACCGCCGCCCGGACCCCGGCGTTCTGGCTGCTCGCCGGCGGCTTCGCGATCTGCGGCGCCTCGACGAACGGGCTGGTCGGCACGCACTTCATCCCGGCCGCGCACGACCACGGGATGACCGAGACCGCCGCCGCCGGCCTGCTCGCCCTGGTCGGGCTCTTCGACATCGCCGGCACCATCGCGTCGGGCTGGCTCACCGACCGGTTCGACAGCCGGGTACTCCTCGCCGGCTACTACGCGCTGCGCGGGCTGTCGCTGCTGGTGCTGCCGAGCCTCTTCGGCGACTCGGCCCGGCCGAGCATGCTGGTCTTCGTGATCTTCTACGGGCTGGACTGGGTGGCCACCGTGCCGCCGACGGTCGCGCTCTGCCGGGAGTACTTCGGGACCGCCGGTGCCGTGGTGTTCGGCTGGGTCTTCGCCGCCCACCAGGTCGGCGCGGCGGTCGCGGCGACCGGCGCGGGGCTGATCCGGGACCAGCTCGGCAGCTACACCCTGGCCTGGTACGTCGCCGGGGCGCTCTGTGCCGCCGCCGCGGTCTTCTCGATGCTGCTGCGCCGCCGTCCCGCCGGAACCGCCGGGCCGGACGCGCCCGCCCCGCCCGCCACCCCGCTGGCCGACCGAGCCGGGGCGCCGGTGTCGGCAGGCTGACGGGAGAGTGTCGGCAACCCGACATGCGGTTACTTATTGTTACGACACCATTACTCTATGAATGGTGGTGTGCTCACTCTGGTGGTTTCCGGGCCGGTCCCCGGTAGCACGCGCGGCGACGCCGAATCCGCCTCCGCGCTGGCTCGGGAGCTGCACACCCGGACGATCCTGCACGTCGTCCGGCCCGGTGTCGACGATCCGCCGGTCCCGCCCGACCCCTCGCCGCAGGAACCGGACTCCCCGCCCGACCTCGGCGACCTGCCCGGCGGCGGCTACGGCGGCACCGGCCCGGCCGTCCGCAAGGGCGGCGCCGCCGGATCACTCGCCGAACTCGTGGTCACCGGCCTCTTCTCGGCCACCACCGTCGCGGCGCTGGCCCAGGTCGCCGTCGCCTTCCTGGAGCGCGGCGCCGCCCGCCGGATCGTCCTGCGGGACGGACGACGCACCCTGACGATCAGCGCCCCCGGCGAGGACACCGAGCAGATGGTGGTCGAGTGGCTCGGCGTGCCACCGACACAGAGCGGTACCGGCTCCTCCGGTGCCGATTAACCCGCCGACCGGCCGTTACGCGCTGCTGGTCGCGGTCGGCGAGTACGACGACCCGTCGCTGGACCAGCTCCGCGCCCCCGAGCAGGACGTGGAACGGCTGGCGGCGGTGCTGGAGGATCCGTCGGTCGGCAACTTCACCGTCCGTACCTTGCAGGACGCCGCCGAACAGGAGGTACGCCGGGAGATCGAGGACCTGCTCACCGACCGGGTCAACGACGACCTCGTCCTGCTCTACTTCTCCTGCCACGGCATCGTCGACCCGTTCCACCGGCTCTACTTCGCCGCCGCCAACACCGTGCGGACCCGACCGGCCAGCACCGCCATCTCCCGCTCCTTCGTCAACGAGCAACTGGAGGCGTGCCGGGCCGCCGCCAAGGTCCTGGTGCTGGACTGCTGCTTCGCCGGTGCGTTCGCCGAGGGCTTCAAGGCGGCGCCGCAGGGTGCGCTGGACGGCCAGGTCGGCCGGGGGTACGTGGTGATCAGCGCCTGCGACAGCTACGAGTACGCCTTCGAGTCCGACGGGCTGGTCGAGTCCGCACCCCGTGGCTCGATCTTCACCGACGTACTGCTGGAGGGGCTGGCCACCGGCGGTGCCGACCTGGACGGCGACGGGCGGGTCGGCGTCGACGAGCTGTTCCGGTACGTGCACGACGGGGTGGTCCGCCGCCGGCCGGACCAGAAGCCGAAGTGGAGCGCCTACAACGCCGAGCCGCACATCTATCTCGCCACCGTCCCGCCGACGGCCGACCCGCCGGGGAGCGGCGAGAACCGGCCGGGCGGGGCGGTCGAGGCGAGCGCCGCGGCGGTGCCCCGGCCGAGCAACTACAACCGGCACCAGGCGATCGTCGCCCGGGGCTTCCGGGCCGGCGCCGACCTGGTGCGGCGCACCTTCGGGCCGCTCGGCCGGCGGGTGCTGGTCGAGGACGCCTCCGGGGCGTACCACGAACTGGCCGACGCGGCGAGCGTGGTGCGGCTCTTCACCGCGTACGACAGCCGGGACGCGATCGGCGCCAGCTACGTCCGGGAACTGGTCGAGGGGGTACGGCACCGGGTCGGCGACGGCGCCACCACCACGGTGGTACTCGCCCAGGCCATGCTGGACGGTGCCTCGGTGGCACTGCGGGCCGGCGCCAACCCGGTGGCGCTGTGCCGGGGGATCGAGTCCGCCGCGCTGGCGGTACTCGCCGAACTGGGCGACCTGGCCGTGCCGGTGGAGACGAAGGAACAGCTCCAGATGGTCTCCACGATCGCCTCCGGCGACGAGGTGGTCGGCGACCTGCTGGCCACCGCGATGGAGCGGGTCGGCAAGGACGGCGTGGTGATCGTCGAGGAGAGCAACCTCTTCGGCCTCGAACTCGAACTCACCCGGGGCATCCGGGTGCCGGCCGGGCACGTCTCGCCGTACTTCGTGACCGATCCGGAGGAGGCGGAGGCGGTACTCGACGACCCGTCGATCCTCATCGTCGACCAGCGGCTCTCCGGGGTACCGGAGTTGCAGCCGCTGCTGGACGAGGTCGGCCGCTCCGGCCGGCCGCTGGCGGTCTTCGCCCGGGACATCCGGGACGCCGCCCTCACCGCGCTGATCGTCGGGAAGATGCGGCACACCCTCGACGCGGTGGCGGTGCGGCTGCCCTGGCCGGACGAGGAGCGGTGCACCATGATGGCGGACCTGGCGCTGCTCACCGGGGCGCAGGTGGTCGGCGACGCCGAGGGTGGGCTCGCCGCCGCCACCGGCCAGGTGCTGGGCGGCGCCCGCAAGGTGATCACCACCCGCCGGGACACCACCCTGGTGGACGGGGCCGGCGACCCGGACCTGGCCCGGCGCCGGGTGCGGGGGCTGCGGGCGGAGCTGGCCCGGCGCCCGGACGGGCACGATCGGGAGCTGCTGCGGGAGCGGCTGGCCCGGCTGGGCGGCGGGGTGGCGGTGATCCGGGTCGGCGAGTCCACCGAGGGGCAGCTCAAGAAGCGCAAACGGCAGATCGACGACGCGGTACGCAACGCGAAGGCGGCCGTCGAGTGGGGACTCGTACCCGGTGGCGGGGCGGCGCTGCTGACCGTCGCCGGGCGGATCGGTCCCCGGGTGCCGCGCGGCGGCGACGAGGCGCTCGGCTACGCGGTGGTGGTCGACGCGCTGGCCGCGCCGTACGAGGAGTTGATGCGCAACGCCGGGCGGAACCCGGCCGCCGGGCCGGCCGACCTGCGCCGCCGTGGCCCGGGGGTCACCTTCGACGTGGTCGGCGGCTCGTACGTCACCGCGCTGGACGCCGGCATCGTGGACGCCGCCGCGACGCTGCGCCAGGCGGTCACCGCCGCGGCCGGGGTGGTGACCCGCTACCTGATGATCGGCTGACCCGCCGGGCTGTCCGGCGGGACGGACCGCGCTCCGGCGGGTGGAGTGGAGTTGGCGGGGTTGGCGGGTGGCCGGCGTCGGGCGAACCCGACGCCGGCCCCAGCCCATGCTGCTACGTGGTGCCGCCGACGTGCAGCAGGTCAGCGATCCGTTCGGCGACCGGTCCGGCCTCCAGGTGCAGCCACGACACGTTCAACCGGTCGTCGCCGAGGACGGCGAGCAGGACGTGGTCGCTCACCCCGTACACCGTGAAGTAGCCCTGGTGGCTGTGGACCGTCAGTTCGCGCAGCGGACCCTGTTGGAGTGTCATGCCGCACTGCCGACCGAGCCCGAACGTGGTCGCCGCGAGCGCGGCGAGGTCGAGCGGCTCGGGGCCGGCGGTGAGGTCGTGTCCGAGCAGTCGCCCATCGATGCCCGCGAGGACGGCGCCGCGTACCCCGGGCACCCGGTCCCGGAGCACGCCCAACTCGGCGTGCAGGGCCGACTGGCCGGGACGGTGCCGGCCGGCGGTGCCGGCACCGAGTTGGTCGAGAGCGCCCTCGGGGAGGTCTTCCTCGCCGCCACTGTCCAGTTGGGCCCCTGGAGAACGCCGGGGCAGCGGGCTGTCGAACAGGTCCCCTCTGGCGTCCTGGAACTGCGTCACGGTCATCACCGCTCCTCGGCCGGTCGCGGGTGGCACACGGATGCGAGGTCAACCTGGGGGCAGGCCGGAGCAGCAGGACGGACGGATTCCTTGCCCGCGCGGGAGCTCAGCGGCCTGATCGGCTGGTGGTTCGCCACTGACAGCGCCTCCATTCTTGGTGTGAACGTCACTGCCCGTAGTGCCGTCACCGCTGAACGGCGAGGTGGGCGGCGGCCGGTCTGACGCGCGAGTTGCTCCTCCGGGGAGAGTGGCATGCCTTGGTGCAAGTTGCATCTCGCGAGACAGGTATTTGTCTGTGCAGCTAACTTACTGTTGACCCGTCCGCGATGGAACAGGGCGATACGACCGATGTTGCGCGGCATGGGGGGTCGTTCTACGCACCGCGCCACTGCGCACAGTGACCAAAACGGAGTGTGACTGCACGTGGCGTCTGCAAACCGCAAATGCACGTGCGCTTCCCAGGTCATCGCCGGATGCGAGTGGACGGCATCGAGGCGCTGTGTCAGAGTGCAAGGGAGGACATTCACGAACACAACTGTCCGATGCGCTGACGCGGGGAGAAGCGCGGTGTTGCCCATCACCGCCCGACGTGGAACGGGTGAGCGACCTTGATACCGCTCGGGGCGGGGTCGCTGCTCGAATACCGGGTGACCGACGCGACGTGGGTCTGCGCCGGGGTCGTACGCGTCGCCCGGTCCTTCTTCTGCCTGACCGATCCCGACCCGCCGCCACGCTGGCACTGGCAGGCGAACACCCGGGACAACGGCCTGGTCGGGGTGACCGAGGGGGCGCTGCTGGTGCGTACCGGCTGCGGTGGCGGCTGGGCCAACCTCACCGTCGAGCTGCACGTCGAACGGCCGGCGGCGGAGACGGCCGGCTGGGACGACGCGGTCGAGATCTCGTACCGGACGGCGGTCGGCCAGTCGCACGTCCGGTCGGCGCGCGGCGGCGGTACCGACTTCCCCCGGATCAGCTTCCGGGGGGCGGGCAGCTATCGGGTCCGGGTGCACGCCCGGGGACGGCACCCCTGCCTGGGCCGGCCCGTCGCCGACCGGCCGGAGGACTATCTGTTGCAGGTCTGGCCGGCGCCGGTGGGGCGTACCGAGATCCTCCGCACGACCGACGGATGACGGCCCCGCCCTGACGGTCCCCGGCACGGTCGAGCCGGCGGGCCGGGCGGCGGTGCCCGGGTGCGGCCGGGCGGCACCGCTACCGTGGGGCGGTGAGCGACCCCACCTGGGCGACGGTCCGCGCCGCACGTGCCTGGCTGGACCGGGCGAACGGAACCGACCGGGCCGAGCTGACCTGCCGGATCCTCAAGGTCACCGAGGAGGCCGGCGAGGCGGCCGGGGCCTGGATCGGGCTGACCGGCCAGAATCCGCGCAAGGGCGTCACGCACAGCCTCGACGACGTGGCCGCCGAGCTGGCCGACGTCGCGCTCAGCGCCCTGGTCGCCATCGAGAGTCTGGACCTCGACGCCCGGCAGGTGCTGGACGCCCGGGCCGCCCGGGTGCGGGACCGGCTTCGGGAGACGTCCGGGCGCGGTGCCGGGTCGGGGCCGTCGGCGGTTTCGGGCTGAGCGGACGGATTGTCCGACATCGGGGTCCGGGACGACGACATGCTTCCCTGGTCGGTCCGCCGCGCGACCCGACGCCGGCGGGCCGCCCTCCGCCGACGTGGCGGCGGACCGGTGGAGGGTCGGCCACCGGCGTGACGTCGTCGTCGGCCGACCCCGGACAGGCCCCGGGGCGGGTGCCCGCAGCCCGACCGTCACCTTCCCCCGTAGTTGACGGCCGGCCCAGCCCGCCCCGGTGCCGATCCCTCCGCCACCTGCGGTTCTCCGCCGGGTACGCCGAGCACGGCACCGGCCGGCCCGGACCTTCGATCGAGATCCGCGCCCGGTAGCCGCCTTCCCGGTGACGCCCCGGCACCCCGCCCCCCGAATCGGACATCCCCGTTCCGGTCGATGTCCGGGTGCCCGGTCCGACGGTTCGGCAACCGGATCGGACCGGGGCCGCCGGGCGTTCGCGGAGCGCGGACGATAACCGGGAGGTCAAGGTTTGGTTATTGAGGATATCCAGCAGGTCCGTCCGTGCTATACCGTGATTGGGTGAGAGTCGAGCGGCACTGGTGGAACGGCGATCGGGGTCCGCGCGCACGGCGCGACGTCTACATTCGTACGGATGGGCAGCGATGGGAAGTCGAGGCCCAGGTCGGGGGCGCCCAAGGGCGCTCGAAGGTGCAGCAGTGCCCCGGTGAGGCGTCCGCGCGCATCCTCGCGGACGCCTGGCTAGGTGGGCGCCCGGGCTGGCGAGAGATGGTGCTCTGAGCCGACCGCCGTCCGGCTGGTCGCGCAGAGCGTCTCGCGGCTCGATATCTTTCCCAGATTCGAGAGGTGGGCCCACGTCGACGGGTGAGAGTCACCTGTCGACGCGGAGTTGCGTGTCCGGCCGGGCGGCGTGAGGTTCCGTTACCGGAACCGGTCGCGGTGGCCAAGCCACTTTCCGCGATCTGCCAAAGGAATCGCACCCCGTTACCCCACTCGGTTGCGTCGAGTTACCATTTAAGCACTCATGGTGATCAATGTCTTGACGACGATCAGCGGGGTGAGGGTTCGTGGCGCGGGACCTTGACGGGCGATCGGGTGGCACAGGGCGGCGGATCGGGGATCTCGACCGCAGCCTGCTGCTGCACTGCCGGACCAGCCAGGTCACCCTGGCGGCCGAGGTGGCCGACCGGAGTGGCGGCGGCCTGGTCGTCACCGCCGACCGGGGCAACCTGCGCGGTTGCCTGGGCCGGGCACGGCACCTGCGGGAGGTCGACCACTACCGCCGTCCCGTGCTGCTCGACGCGGCCCGGTACGCCGGCGACGGCCGGTTGCCCGCCGCCGCGCCCTTCGACCCGCGCTGGATCGACTGCCAGCGGGACCTCGGACTTCCGGTACTCACCGACTCCGGTTACCTGGACCGGGACGACAGCGCCGGCCTGGCCGGGATCCTCGAACGGGCCGCCCGGCTCGGTGACGCCATCGCGCTGCTGCCGATGCACCCGTCCTGGCTCGCCGACCGGATCGCCCGGCAGACCCTGCTCCGCTACGTGGCGGCGGTCGGCGTACCGGTGGCGGTCGTGGTGGAGGAGTCGGCGAACCCGTTCACCCCGGCCAGTACGGTGCGCGGGCTGCTCCAGTTGCTCGGCTGCGGGGTGCCGGTGCTGGTGCTCCGGGCCGACCTGCCGGTGCTCGGGGTGCTCTGCTCCGGAGTGACCGCGGTGGCGATCGGCACCGAACCCGCGCTGCGCCGGCTCGATCCGCGCCGGCCCGCCGGCTCCGGCCCACCCACCGGGGTGCCCCGGCCGTCGGCGGTGGTCCGGCAGTGCCTGTCGTACGCGCCGCTGCCGGAGATCGAGGCCACCATGCGCCGCCACCCCGACAACGGGATGTGGCACTGCGACTGCGCCACCTGTGCCGGCCGGGGCCTGGGCTGGCTGCTGGACCGGCCGGACGGCGAGCGGAGCCGCACCGCGTTCCGGCACTCCGTCGACGTCCTGCTCGACCTGCGCGCCGAGCTGACCGGGCCGGCCAATCAGCTCAACGAGTGGAGCTGGCGGGCCCGCTGTGTCGCCGCCGCGTCCCGGCGGCGCGAGGTGGGCTGGGACCTGCTGCCGATGTTGAACCACTGGCAGCAGGCGATCGCACCGCCGAGCACCTCCCGGCTGCCCGCACCGGCAGGGCGCCGGCCCGGCGGGTCGACCCGGTTCTCCCGGGCGACGACCCCCCGATCAGCGGCCTGACCTGCGGAGATCTGCCCGACGGTGGACCCCCTGGACATTCGGTGGCGCCGGGCGTCCGGAGATCAGGCCAGCGCCATCCGGGCCCAGCGGCTCGGGCTCAGCGTGAGCACCCGGAACGGGCAGTGCCGGTCGGTGAGCAGCGTGTACGCCTCGATCGCCCGCTCGGCCGCGTCCTGCGCCTGCTCGGCCGGGGTCATCCCCCGGCCCCGGTTCCGGAACAGCGCGCCGTAGAAGGCGGAGCAGAAGACGCCGCTCTCGTGCCAGCCGATCTGTGCCGAGGTGCCGATGTAGGTGACCTCGTCCTGGAGGCAGTCCCGGACCGCCTTCTGCCAGGCGCCGGTGCCGGTGCGGCAGCCGTCGGCGAGGATCGCGTGCGCCGAGATGCCCCGCCCCCGGGCGGCCGCCTCCTCGCCCAGCGCCTCCAGCGAGATCTTCGTCCGGCCGTCGCTGCTGGCGAAGGTCGGGGTACTGCTGTGGTCGCCGTGCGCCATCACGTGCAGTACGTCGCAGGAGGCGGTGAAGGCGGTCAGCACCGTGTCCGGGTCGCGGGAGCGGACGAAGTCGATGTCGACGATCGGCTGCTGGTGCTCGGCGTTGATGTTCTGCAAGGTGGACTGCACGAACGTCATCGCCGCGTCGAACGACGAGTCGAGTCCGATGTCGAGCAGACTCACCCGCTTCGCCCTCATCGCCATGGCGAACCTCCCCCGGATGCGATCAACACGCTACCCCTGCCGCGCCAGCCCCGCCGGCCGGGCGGCGGCGCACCGAACCGGCCGGCGGCCCGGGTCAGTCGACCAGGGCCGCGTAGACGAGCTGACGCAGTTCGGCCCGGAGCGGATAGGTGCTGGAGGGGACGAGCTGGGTGAAGAGCAGCGCGGTGACCTCGTCGACCGGGTCGACCCAGAACGCCGTACTCGCCATGCCGCCCCAGTAGTACTCGCCCGCGTTGCTCGGGGTGCGGCTCGGCACCGGATCGAGTACCACCGCGAAGCCGAGCCCGAAGCCGATCCCGTCGAAGGACGTCTCGGCGAAGCCGCCGGTGGAGAGCCGCCCCAGGTCCTGCCCCTCCGGCAGGTGGTTGCGGGTCATGAACCGGACCGTACGCGGCGCGAGCAGGCGTACCCCGTCCAGCTCGCCGCCGCGCAGCAGGAACTGGGTGAACCGGTGGTAGTCGGCCGCCGTGGAGAGCAGCCCACCACCGCCGGAGAGCAGCGGCGGCTTCTTGAGCGCCAGCGCGCCGACCTGGTCGTACCGGATCGCCTGGCCGGTGCCGGGGTGCGCGGCGTAGCAGGCGGCCAGCCGGTCCGCGTCGGCGCCCTCGGCCCACCAGCCGGTGTCGGTCATGCCCAGCGGGCCGAGGATGCGGTCGGTGAAGAAGGCGTCCAGCGACTGGCCGGAGACCACCTCGACCAGCCGGCCGAGCACGTCGGTGGCGACCGAGTAGCCCCAGGCCGTGCCGGGCTGGAAGAGCAGCGGCAGCCGGGCCAGGCCCTCGGTGGCGCTGGCCAGGTCGAAGCCCGGCGGGGGATAGAGGTCGAATCCGGCGGCCCGGTAGAGCCCGTCGACCACCGAGGTCTGTAGGAAGCCGTAGGTCAGCCCGGCGGTGTGGGTGAGCAGGTGCCAGACCCGGATCGGCTCGACCGCCGGCACCGTGTAGGGCTTCAGGGCGGACCCCCGGTCGTAGACCCGGACGTCGGCGAACTCCGGCAGCCAGCGGCTGATCTCGTCGGTGAGCTGGAGCCGGCCCTCCTCCCAGAGGATCATCGCGGCGACCGAGGTGACCGGCTTGGTCATCGAGTAGATCCGCCAGAGGGTGTCGGACTCGACCGGCAGCCCCGCCTCGCGGTCCCGCATCCCGTAGGTCGAAGAGTGCGCGATCTCGCCCCGCCGGGTCACCACGATCTGCCAGCCGGCCAACTGCCCCGCGTCGACGTACCGGGCGAAGTGCTCGTCGACCCGGGCCAGCCTCGCCGGGTCGAAGCCGACCTGGTCAGGGTCGACGCTGCGCTGGAGGCTCATTCGCCGAACCATACTGCCGCCCCGGAAAGGGCGGCAACGACCGTCGACTGTCGGTCCCGGCACACCCCGCACCCGGGCCGGTACGTCCGGCCACCGGGTCAGCCGGGCCCCACCGGCCGACCGGCCGACCCGTCCGGGTGCGCTCCGGGCGGCCGGGTCCGGCGCCAGTACTGCCGCTTGCCCTCGTCCCGGACCACCACGCCGAGCCGGGTCAGCTCGACCCGCAACTCGGCCACATCCGCCTTGTCGCCGCTGTCCAACGCCCGCTGCCGCGCCTTGAGCAGCGAGTTCGCTCCGGCAGGAAGCTCCGGGTCGGCATCGGCCCAGCGCCGGAACTCCGCCCGGTACGGGTCGCCGTCGGGGTACCAGCGGTAGCCGTGCGCCTCGAAGGCGGCCCGGAGCCGGTCGGCCGAGAGGTCCGACGACTCCCGGGCGAGTTCCTCGGCGGCGGGCCCGAGCAGGACGAGCCGCTTCCCCTCCCGGAACGCCCCGGTGATCTCGGCCCGGCCGACCCGCCGGGTGGCGGTGCCCCGGACCAGCGTCACCCCGTCCCGGGCGACGGTGACGGTCAGCCGCTCGGCGGCGGCGATCCCGGCCACCAGCAGTCCGCCGAGCGTGCCGAGGAGCAGCGCGCCGCCGGTGGCCCAGGGCTCGTCGACCGCGTCGATCAGCATGAACGGGCCGCGCATCGGCATCCAGCGCAGTGACGCCACCCAGCCCGCCGAGGCCTGTACCAGCCAGAGCAGGGCGGCGCCGAGCGGCGGGAAGAGGATCCAGACCAGCGCCACCAGGCTGGCCGGCTCGGCCACCACGATCGGCTCGCCGGGCAGGGACGCCCGGGTACGGTCCGGCGGGGTCGCCTCGGCGGTCACCTCAGGACACCTCCCGGCGTACCGTCCGGATCAGCCCGGCGAGCAGCGGCAGCAGTACCCAGACCGCGACCGAGACGCCGAGCCGGGCCCACTGCCCGCCGTCCAGGTGTCCGGGGTCCGGCGGCTCGACCAGGGCGGCCGTCGTGAGCCCGGTGTCCAGCCACTCGGCGGCGGAGCGCAGCCGCTCGATCATCCCGCCGAGCATGGACCAGGCGATCGGCAGTACCAGGGAGAGCACGATGGCCAGCGGGGTGCTCTGGAACAGCAGGCCGAACGCGATGCCGAGCAGCACGTTGACCGTCTGGAAGACCGCCGCGCCGACGAACGCCGACAGGTCGGTGGACCAGGAGCCGCCGTCGCCGGTCAGCCCGGCGATCACGGTACCGAGGGCGGCCGTCGCCAGGCTGGCCAGTACGGAGATCAGCGCCGCGACCACCCCGGCGCCGAGCTTGGCGACGACCACCCGGTGCCGCTGCGGCACCAGCGCGAAGGTGGTCAGCACGGTGCGCTGGGAGAACTCGGTGGTCACCAGCAGGATGCCGAGGATCGGCAGCAGGATGCCGACCGGGATCTGGGAGAGCGCGAAGAAGTACTCGAACCGCTGGTCGGGGTCGGGAGCGGTGAAGAGCAGCACGGCCACGATGATCGCCGCGATCAGGCCGATGGTGATCAGCAGCCAGTAGCCGGCCCGGGTGTCGGCGAGTTTGCGCAGCTCGACCAGGGTCAACCGGAGCAGCGTCGGCCGGCCGACGCTGTCGTACCCGCCGGGTCGGTCCGCCGGGCCGGCGGACCTGGTGTCGGTGCGCCCAGTGGTGTCGGTGGTCATTTCACGGCCTCCCGGACGGAGTCGCCAGCGGTCAGGGTCAGGAAGATCTGCTCCAGGCCGGCGCTCTCCGCCGGCCGGAGTTCCAGCAGCGCCACGCCGGAGTCGGCGGCGGCCTGCCCGACGGCGCCGGGATCGGCCCCGACCAGCAGCCCGCCGTCGGTGCCGGACCGCACCGGCAGCCCGGCCCGGTCCAGGGCGGCGCGCAGCGCCTCCGGGTCCCGGGCCCGGACCAGCGCGCCCGCGTCGGCCAGCAGTTCGTCCTTGCTGCCCTGCGCCACCACCCGGCCGCCGCCGATCACCACCAGCCGGTCGGCCACCGCCTCGACCTCGCGGAGCAGGTGCGAGGAGAGCAGCACGGTTCCGCCCCGGTCGGCGAAGTCGCGCAGCAGGCCGCGCATCCAGAAGATCCCCTCCGGGTCGAGGCCGTTCGCCGGCTCGTCCAGGATCAACACCCGGGGGTCGCCGAGCAGCGCCTGCGCCAGGCCGAGCCGCTGACGCATCCCCAAGGAGTACGCCCGGACCCGCCGCCGGGCGGCGACCGCGTTCAACCCGACCTGGTCGAGGCACTCGTCGACCCGGCGCCGGGAGACCCCGATGGTGCGGGCCGAGAGGATCAGCGTCTCCAGCCCGGTCCGCCCCGGGTGCTGGGCACCGGCGTCGAGCAGCAGCCCGACCCGGCGCCCCGGGTTCGGCAGCCGGCGGTAGTCGACCGACTCGACGGTGGCGGTGCCGGCACTCGGCGGGGTGAATCCGCAGATCATCCGCATGGTGGTGGACTTGCCGGCACCGTTCGGGCCGAGGAACCCGGTCACCGTGCCCGGTTCGCAGCGGAACGAGACGTCGTCGACGACGGTGTGCCGGCCGTACCGTTTCGTCAGGTGTTCGACACTGATCATGCGGTCGAGCCTGCCGGGTCCGGCCGGCCGGGCGCTGCGGCCCGGAGTCCATCCCCGGCGACCTTCGGCTACTTCCGGACGTCGACTTTGGTTGGTGTCCGGTCCCGGCGCCGGTTCGTACAGTTGGCTGATGACTGGTGTGGCGGCTCGGCCGGAGCATCCCTGGCTGCTGCCGGCCGCCCTGACCGCCGACCCGGCCACCGGCCGGCGCCGGCCGCGCCGGTCGACCCGGGACTGGGTCGTCGACACGCTCTGCTTCCTGATCGCCTCCGGCTACGCGTTCGCCGCGTTCTGGGACGTGATGCGACCGCAGCCGGCCCTGGTGGCGGACCGGGCCGACTCGGGACTCGCGGTCGCGATCGACGCCGTACTGACCACCGCGCTCTGCCTCGCGCTCTGGGTACGCCGCCGCTGGCCGGTCGCGCTCGCCGCCGCCGCCCTGCCGGTGGCGCTCTTCTCCACCCCGTCCGGGATCGCCATCCTGATCATCCTGCTGACCCTGGTGGTGCACCGGCCGCTCTCGGTGGCCGGCCCGCTGCTGGTGGCACACCTCGGGGCCGCGGTGCTCTACGAGTACCGCAATCCCGACCCGTCCGACGGGCCGTGGGTGGGGATGGTGCTCAGCGTGGTCCTGACCGCCTCGGTGCTGGCCTGGGGGATGTTCATCCGGGCCCGGCGGCAGCTCGTGCTCTCCTGGCGGGACCGGGCGTACCGGGCCGAGGCGGAACAGCGGTTGCGGGTCGAGGCGGCCCGGCGGCTGGAGCGGACCCGGATCGCGGGCGAGATGCACGACGTACTCGCGCACCGGATCTCGCTGCTCAGCCTGCACGCCGGGGCGCTGGAGTTCCGCCCCGACGCGCCGCCGGAGGAGATCGCCCGGGCGGCCGGGGTGATCCGGACCAGCGCGCACCAGGCGTTGCAGGACCTGCGCGAGGTGATCAGTGTGCTCCGGGAGGACCCGCCGGAGGGCGGGACGGAGCAGGTGGGCGGGGCGGAGCAGGTGGGCGGAGCTGAGCAGGTGCTCGGAGCGGAGCAGGTGGTCGGGGGAGAGCGGGAGCGGGCGGTCGAGCCGGCGCCGATCTCCGGCGGCTGGGGGTCCGGGCCGAAGGCGTACCCACCGGACCCGCCGTACCCGCCGGTGCCGGTGACCGGGCGGTCGGGGCCACCGGTCGGGCCGGACCGGGCACCCGAGCGGCCGCAGCCGACCCTGGACGACCTGCCGGCGCTGGTGGCCGAGTCCCGGGAGGCGGGGATGCGGGTGGACCTGCGTACCGAGTTGACCTCGACGGAGACCGCGCCGGCCGGGGTCGGGCGGGGGGCGTACCGGATCGTGCAGGAGGGGCTGACCAACGCCCGCAAGCACGCCCCGGGGGCGAGTGTGCTGGTGACCGCGCGGGGCCGGCCGGGGCTGGGGCTCAGCGTCGAGGTACGCAACCCGTGGCCGGTCGGCCAGTCGGCCCTGCCGCTGATCCCGGGTACCGGCACCGGGCTGGTCGGACTCGGCGAACGTACCGCGCTGCTCGGCGGGTGGCTGGAGCACGGGCGTACCGACTCGGGTGACTTCCGGCTGGCGGCCTGGCTACCGTGGCCGGCGTGAGCGGGCAGGAGGTTGCCGGGCCGGTACGGGTGCTGATCGTCGACGACGACGCGCTGGTCCGGGCCGGGCTGTCGATGATCCTCGGCGGGGTGCCGGAGCTGCGGGTGGTCGGCGAGGTGGCCGACGGCAGCGGGGTGCTGGCGGCGGTCGCCGCACACCGCCCCGACGTGGTGCTGATGGACATCCGGATGCCCCGGATGGACGGGCTGGCCGCCACCGAGGCGCTGCGCCGGCTGCCGCAGCCGCCGGAGGTCCTGGTGCTGACCACCTTCGACGTCGACGAGTACGTGCTGCGGGCGCTGCGGGCCGGGGCCAGCGGCTTCCTGCTCAAGGACACCCCGCCGGCCGAGATCGTCGCGGCGATCGGCCGGGTCGCGGCCGGCGAGGCGACGCTCTCCCCGACGGTCACCCGAAAGCTGATCGCACACGTGACCGGCGCGGGTACGACCGCCCGGCGCGACGCCGACCTGCGGCGGGAGCGCGCGGTACGGCTGCTCGACGCGCTCAGCGCCCGGGAGCGGGAGGTCGCGGTCGCGATCGGCCGGGGCTGGTCCAACGCCGAGATCTCCGCCGCGCTCTTCATGAGCGTCGCGACCGTGAAGGCGTACGTCTCCCGGCTGCTGACCAAGCTGGAGTTGACCAACCGGGTCCAGGTGGCCCTGCTCGTGCACGACGCCGAGCTGGTCTGACTGTGCGGGCGACGGGTCAGCGGTCCCGTGGGCGCAGCGGCTCCAGGCCGCTGGTGTCGACCACCGGGCCGGTCTCGCGCATCCGCTCGGCGACCTGGTGCCACCGCCCCGCCTGGCGGGTGCAGATGCTCTGCGCCTCGTCACCGCGCAGCGGCTCGCCCCGGTAGTCCAGCTCGGCCAGCCGGCGCCGGGCGCGCAGGCTGCCGTCCCCGGCGTGCTCGGCGACGGTCTGGTAGATGGCGTTGAGCCGGCGGTCCACCAGCGCGATGTTGTGCCGGGCCAGCCGCTCGATGTTCTCCTCGGTCCGGCTGCCGTCCCCGACCAGCCGGTCGGCGCCGGCGAGGCAGAGGTCGTCGTAGCGCGGGATCGCCGGCGGGAACCGGGCCTCGGCGAGCCGGATCGGGTCGACCGCCTCGCGCAGCAGCCGGATGAACTCGGCCCGGTCCCGCCAGTACCGGGCGTGGTCCAGGGCGATCCGGCAGAGCGTGTCCCAGGTCTCCGCGTCCAGGTCGAGCCAGCGGATCAGCTGGTGCGGGTCGGCGGTCCGGGGTGGCAGGGCCCGGTCGTGCCAGGTCTGTTCGAGGAGTACGGCACCCTGCCGGAGCAACTCCTTGGCGTACGCCGACATCCGGGAGTTGATCACCTTGTCCGGGCGCGGCAGCACCACCTTGAGGCTCGGGTACACCTCCTCCTCGAAGTACCCGAAGTCCTGCAACCGGCGCAGCGGCGCGAGATCGGGTTCGCTGCTCAGGATCCACCGCCGCAGCCGGTCGGCGGCGACCCCGCTCTCGGCGCAGGCCAGCGCGGCCCGGAGCTGCTCCACGGCCTTCGCCACCAGCGGCGCCACCGGTGGCGGCAGCGGGTGCGGGGTCGGGGTCGGCTCCGGGGCCACCGGACCGGCCGGGGCGAGCGGCGGGGTGGCCGGCCGGCGGTGCCAGCGGGGCGGGTACGCCAGCGGCAGCGCGTCGGCGATCAGCCGGCGGCCCCGCCAGAGCGCCCGGCCGGCCGCCGAGAGGTACGCCGGGGCGGACCGCTCCAACTCCGGGAAGTACCCCTTCAGCGCGAAGGCGTAGGTGCAGGCCGCGTTGTAGAAGTCGAACGACCGCAGCGGGCGCCTCGGCCACCGGCGGCGCTGGGCCCGCCGGATGGCCCGGTCCAGCAGTACCCCGCCGCACGGCCACTCCCGGCTCAGCGCCCGGGCCCGGGTGCGCGGGCCGCGCCGCCACCAGCCGGCGAGGCAGCCCCCGTCGTCGAAGGGTCCGACCGGTTCGGGCGGCTCCCCGCCGTCGGCGGACGGCCCGTCGATTCCGGGCGCGGCGGGTTGGTGCGCCGGCCCGTCGGTCCCGGACGTGCCGGGCCGGTGCACCGGCTGCCAGCCGGTGGCGGCCCAGTCGTGCCACGCCCGGGCCAGCCGCAGCGGCGCCCAGACGTCCCGGAGCAGCAGCAGCGCCGAGTGGGTCACCTCGGAGCGGCTGGCCCGAACGAACCAGGCGAGCACGGTGTCCTCGCGCAGCCGGTACAGCTCCTGGGCGGCGGCGATCTGGAACACCACCCGGGTCGCCTCGGGAAACTCCCGCAGCACCCGGCGCAGCCACTCCTTGGCGGCCGGCTCGCCGGGCGCGTCGGCGAAGGTCACCACCACCGGCCAGTACCGGTCGACGAACGCCTTCTCCAGGCGTTGTCGCATCTGCCGGCGCACCTTCTCCCGGTCGCCGATCCCGTCCTGCTTGAACCACTGGTGCACGGTCCGCTCGGTGTAGGCGAGGGTGCAGGCGTACTGGTAGCGCAGCTTGATCGAATCCGGGCGGCGGCGCAGGTGGCGCAGCGTACCGAGCAGGTGCCGGGGCAGGTCGCGGAGCCGGTCGGCGCGGGTGGTCCAGATGTGGTCGTCGTACCAGCCGCCCTGCTCGCGCAGCACCAGTGCCGACTGGTACGTGTCGAGCGCGTCCAGGAAGAGTCCCATCTCCTCCTGCACGCTGGCCACCATCACCCGCAGGTCGGCGTTGAACGGGTCGAGCCCGAGCGCCACGCCGTAGTAGCGGAGCGCCTCGTCGAACTGCCGCCGGTCCTGCAACTCCTTGCCCTTGTTGTAGGCGGCGAAGAGCGCCGCCGGCAGTTCCCGACCGCACCAGTTGCGCCACGGGGCGGCCCGGCCGAGCCGGGTCACCGGCAGGATCGTGGCCAGCACCCAGTACGCGGTCCGCCGGGTCGCCTCCTCCCAGGTGCCGCCCCATTGGGTGGTCATCGCGCTGCGGCCGCCGCCGAGGAACGAGGTGACGGTGGCGCAGACGCCGTAGCAGGGCTCCTGGGCGCGTACCTGCAACACCCCGGTCACCCGGTAGCCGATCTTCGGCCAGAGCCGGGGCAGCATCTGGAGCAGCATGACCAGCGGGTTGCCGCTGCGCGGGTCGACCCCGCTGGCCACGTCGAGGAAGGTCTCCGGCGGCGGGTCGGCGGGTCCGGCGTACGGCGGATAGATGTGCGTCTCGGAGAGCCGCTGGCAGAACTGGCTCTTCAGGTCGTCGACCGGGGCACTGCGGTCCGGGGTGGCGTCGGTGAACTCGTGCACGTCGACCGGTCCGGGCCGGTAGGCGAGCCGGACCCGGCGGCGGTGCCGCCAGGCGGCGAAGCAGACCACGGCCAGCACGAGCAGTCCGAGCCGGTGCCGCATCGGGTGCGGCCCGTCGCCGCCGATGGTGATCGCGAGACCGTCGAGCGGGCTGAGCAGCCAGGTGTCGGGGCGGCCGGCCCGCAGGTGCGCCCGGCCGATCCAGACCAGCGCGGCGAGCAGGGCTCCGGTGCTGAGGAGTTGCCAGCCGAGGGCCCGGCCGGGCCGGGGCATCGGCAGCGCGGCGGGCGCGGCCCGGGATTCTCTGCCGATCCGCCGGGGCGCTGGCTGCTCCCACTGCTCGGACCGTTGGATACCGTGCGACGTTCTTCTTGCTCGATGAGGCATCTCGGCCACCGATGGTTCTCGGTTCGGTCCCCTTTCGTGACGAATCCGCACCTCCAGGCTAGAGATCGTGGTAACGGCTGCGGCCCGGAATGCCCGTTCTCGCCTGCCTCGTTGGGGTGCTGCCGTCCCTGCCGCACCAGTGGTTCCGCCGCCGACCCGGCGTCCCTCCGACGGGGGAGGCCGGCCCGTCGCGTGGGGGATCCGGCCGGGACCGGCGGCGGCGAGGCTGGGGACATGACCGGGGAGCGGCACGGAATCGACGTACGGGCACGGCGACGGCGGGGCTGGCCGGGCCGGACCGCGCCGGCCTGGGCACCGTGCGCGGTGCTGCTCTGGGCGATCGGGTACGGGGGGTTGCGGGTCCACTGGGCGTCGGGTGACGCGCCGGAGTTCCCGCCGCTGGGTACCGATCTCTTCCCGGTCGCCGGCTGGGGCGCGGTCGCCCTGGTCGGCGCGGCGGCACCGCTGGCGGTCGCGCTCCATCGGGCGGACCGCTGGCGGTGGCCGCTGGCCGGGGCGGGCTGGGGGGTGAGCGCGGCGCTGGTGACGCTCTGCCCGCTGCTCCTGCTGGACGTCGTCGCCGTGCTCATCCCCGGGCTGGGTCTCACCGTCGACCCGGCCGGGATCGCCGGCCGGCTCGGCTGTCTGACCGGCGGGGTGCTGCTGGCGGTCGCCACCAACGGGTACCGGCGACGGGTCCGGGGCGACCGCCCGCTCTTCGGCGGCCGCATCGCCGGTACGCCCCGGTGGGCCTTCGCGGCGGCGTATCTGGCGGTGGCCGGGTGCCTGGCCCGGCTCGCCGCGCAGTACGCCGCCGGAACGGCGGAGATCCCGTTCGCCGACGGGCCGGCCGTACTCGCCTTCGAGGTCGGGTTCCTGCTCGCCGGAGTACTGCTGCCGCTGGCTCTGGCGCACTCCTGGGGGCGGGTCTTCCCGCGCTGGGTGCCGCTGCGGGGCGGGCGGCCGGTGCCCCGCTGGCTGCTGCTCGGTCCGGGTTTCGGGCTCGGCCTGCTGCTGGTCGTCTACTTCGGCGTCGGCACCGGGCAGTTGGCGGTGGAGACCGTCACCGGGAGCTGGGATCCGGGCGACGGGACGTACCCGCTCTGGTTCTTCTGGGTCTCGATGCCGGCGTACCTGCTCTGGGGGCTGGGGCTGACGGTGGCGGCGCTGGCGTACTCGCGGCAGACCCGACGGTGACGGCCGACCGACCGTGGATCCGCGGATACCGACGGTGGCTGTCGTAGCCGTGGTGCAGGATCGGCGATGTCCGGCATCCGCCGGCCGTCCGCGTCAGGAGGGGCAGCATGACCAGCGGAAACCCCACACCCGAGATCATCCGGCGATACTTCGAGTACGCCTCACGGCCGGACACCGAGGCGTACCTCGGGCTGTTCGCGGAGGACGCCGTGGTCGAGGACGAGGGGCAGACCTACCACGGCGTCGCCGAGATCCGCCGCTGGCGCGCTGCGGTGCCACTGGTCAGCTACGAGATCACCGACGTCGCGCCGACCCCGGCCGGGACGGTGGTGACCGCCACCATCACCGGCGACTTCCCGGGCAGCCCCTTCGCCGGGCTCCGCTTCCGCTTCGAGGAGTACGACGACACGGCGATCCGGCGGCTCCGCATCGCCCCCTGATCCGGGCTGTGCCTCCTGGCTGTGCCTCCTGCTGGTTAGGCCTCCTCGTGCAGCGCGGACCGGCCCTGCCGGGGCACCCGGCGTACCGCGCCGACCGCCTCGGCGAGGTCGTCCACGGCCCGCCAGACGGCGGGGTCGACCCAGTACCCGGAGTGCCGGGCCGCCGCCGGGGCCGGCTGCCCGTGCACGTACCAGTTGCTGACCGGGTCGGGCAGCTCCACGTCGACCTCGGCCGGTGGCCGTCCGGCGGTGAAGATCCGGCCGCCGATGTAGTCGGTCCGGTAGTAGAAGTTCCGCCAGGCGTGCAGCGCCACCCCGGGAGCGCCGCCGGTCGGGGCGAGCCGGCCCAGCACCCGTTCGCCGAAGTAGGCGGGGAAGGCCCAGCCGTAGAGTGTGGACAGTGGCGAGCCGAAGGTGACCAGGGCGACCACGTCGTCGTCCGGCCGGTTGTCCCGCTGTAGCAGCGCGGCGGCGGCCAGTACGGTGCCCTGGCTGTGCGCGGCCAGCACCACCCGCCCGCCGCTGTCGTGGATCCGCCACAGCCGCTGCTGCAACTCCGGAACGGCCCGCTCGGCGTACGACGGCGGCGCCAGCGGGTGGTAGGCGCGCGGCCAGAAGGTGAGTACGTCCCAGAGCACCCCGATCCGGCGCCGGCTGTGCAGGTCCCGCCAGCCCCGGCGGAGTACCAGGATGATCAGGACGGGGATGCCGGCCGCCAGGTAGCTGCCGAGGGTGAAGGTCCACTGTGTCCCCCAGGGCAGCTTGCCGAAGACCCAGTACCGCACCTGGAGCACGACCAGCAGGACCGTGCCGATCGCCGCGATGGCGGTGAGCAGCTTGTCGACGTCGTGCGGCATCCGGGCGAACCGGCGGGCCCGGGCGATCCGTGCCTCCCAGCCCCGGCCGAGCATCGCCTGCCAGAGCCGGACGGTGCGCTGCCGCCGGCGGGCCTCGTCGGTGAGGGAGCTGCGCTGCCAGCGCGGCTCGGTCTGCGGCCGGGGCGAGTGCTCCCGGTACCACGCCCGGATCCGTTCCCGCTCGGCCCGGTCCGCCCCGGCCCGCCAGTAGCTGACCAGCTCGTAGGCGGCGAAGAGCAGGATCAGCGCCAGCGGGAAGAGGGTCAGGTAGTGGACCAGCCGGCCGAGGACCGGATAGAGATACAACTCGACCTGCTCGGGCGGCGCGTCCGGCAGGTGCACCCGGGTCGACACCTCGGCGGTGACGGCGGCGATCCGGGTCATCAGGCTGATCAGCACCACGTTGAGCGCGAAGACGCTGAGGGTGAGCGCGACGAACGGACCGAAGATCACGAAGGTGCCCCGGCGCCAGCCGCCGGGCAGCACGGCCGCGAGCACCAGCAGCAGGGTGCCGAGTACCCCGCCGAGGGTCAGTCCGGCCACCGCGCGCATGCCGGGCAGGTAGCCGAACGACTGCGGGTACGCCGGCTGCACGGCGGCGAACCAGCCGGCGCAGCAGACCGCCGAACCGGCCGCACCGAGCAGTACCGCCGCGACGGGTGCCGGGCAGCGTTGCGCGGCCACGAAGACCAGCGCACCGACCAGGACGAGTACGGCGAGTGCCAGCGCCACCCGGGCCAGCACCGGGGCGTGTACCGGCGCCCCGGCCAGCCGTGCCGTCTCCCGTACGGTGTGCCCGAGCACAAGCGCGACGAAGGCGAGCCCGGCGGCGATGTGCAGGTAGCCCTGTTCCAGTGCGCCGCGCCGGCCGTCCCAGAAGCCCGGATCGCCCAGCCCGATCCCGCAGCGCGCCGCACCCCGGACCTTCGGCCCCGGTTCGGCGGTCGACGGTCCGGCCGTCGCCCCCTCGGTGCTGGCCGGGCCGGTGGCGGGCGCACCGGGGCTGGCCGCCTCGTAGCGGCTGATCGTGCGTAACGCGAGAACCGCCAGCAGGACCACCATGGCGAGCGGCACCAGGGCGCCGGCCAGGATCCGCCGGGCCGGGTGACCGGCGAGCAGCGGGTCGTGCAGCAGGCGTACCGGCCAGGCGTCGTCGGCGCAGCCGGACTGCCCGCCGCACTGGTAGCCGAGCAGTTCCATCCCGGTCATCGCGGCGACGAGCAGCAGGTTGAGGGTCAGGCCGAGGGCCGCCCAGCGGACCGCGGCCCGGTGCAGCCGGAACAGCGCCGGCCGGCGGTGGGTCTGCGGGCTGCACATCCAGCCGGCCACGTTCGCCAGCGCGAACGGGAAGAGCAGCAGCCAGAGCACCCGGGCGCCGCTGCGTGAGGTCATCCCACCCCAGGAGTACGCCTCGACGTGCCGGCCGGGCAGGTCGGCGGTGCGGTAGAAGCCGGCGATCCGGTCACCGGAGACGTGCTGCGGCGCCGCGTCGGCGAGCAGGTCTTCCGGCGTCGTCCCGCCCACCCCGTGCAACCGGAGTTCGGTGATCCCGGTCAGGTCGGCGGCCGGCGGGACGAGCCCGGACGGACGCGGGATCGGGGACGTGTCGTAGCGCTGCAGCGGCATGGCGTACCACCTGGGTTTCTAGGGTCCGCGGCAGGTGGTGCGCCCGCTCGCCGGCCTGGCCGGCGAACCTCGGGGCACCCGGAACGGGAACGGAACCTGACACCTCAACCGTGCTCCGGTCTGGTCAACGGTTCCGGTCGGTTCCCCGACACGGCACCGTCGCCGACCCGATCGGGTGCAACCGGGATCCCGGTGCCGGGTCGTGGGTCCGCCGCCGGCCGGGCGCTGATGGAGATCAATCATTGCGTACTGGTTTCCGATGGATGACGATTGATGCCCGGGGGGATCTTCCCAAGGAGGCATCTCATGGCGGAAGCAACAGAGGTCCCGGATGTCCACTCCTATCCACTCGGCGCCAGCCGTCCCCCGCTCGCGGTGGCCGACCTGCCCGAGCCCGAAGAGGTCTTCAAGGTCCGCAGGCTCGGCCCCCGCGAGCTGGTCAAGTACGCCCTCGGTCCCAGCCTGATCGCGCTGGGCATCTCGATCGGCAGCGGCGAGTGGCTGCTCGGCCCGCAGGCGGTCGGCCAGTTCGGCTTCGTCGGCGTCGGCTGGGTCATCCTGATCTCGGCGGTGTTGCAGACCTTCTACAACATCGAGTGCTCCCGGTACGTGATGGCCACCGGCGAGGCTCCGGTGGTCGGCTGGGGGCGGGTGCCGCCCGGTTACCTGCTCTGGGTGCCGGTGTCGGTGTTCCTGGTGATCTTCGCGTTCATCGCCGGGGGGTGGGCGGCCTCGGCCGGCCAGGGCATGTACGCGCTGGTGCACGGCGAGGCCCCGCCGGCCGGGGCGGAGGAGCCCCGACTCTGGGCGATCGCGCTGCTGGTGCTGGTCTTCCTGATCGCCGCCGGGGCGAAGCGGATCAGCCGGGCCCTCGAACTCGCCAACTGGGTGATGGTCAGCGTCATCCTGCTCGCCCTGTTGCTGGTGGCGCTCTTCGTGGTGCCCTGGGACATCTGGTGGGAGGGGATCCGGGGCTTCGTCACCCCGGCCGCGCCACCGGAGGGGATCACCGCGACCCAGCTCGGCGGGCTGGCCGGCTTCACCGCACTCGTCTCCGGGCTCAACTGGTATGTGATGGGCCACTACCGGGACAAGGGCTACGGGATGGGCTTCCGCACCGGCTACATCTCGGGGCTGCGCGGCGACCGCCGGGAACTGCTGGCCAACGGGGTCACCTTCCCGGACGACCCGACGAACGCGGCCCGGTGGCGGCGCTGGTACCGGCTGCTGCTTATCGACATGTGGGGGGTCTTCTTCGTCGGCGCGATGCTCGGCATGCTGCTCCCCACCATCCTGATGGCGCAGGCGGTGCAGCTCTCCGGCGAGGCGCCGACCGCGTCCAACGTACCGACCTTCGTGGCCACCGCCCTGGAACCCGACTACGGGCCGCTGATGTTCTACGGCATGCTGCTGATCGGCGTACTGGTGCTGTTCAGCACCCAGCTCGGCATCTTCGAGGGAATGGTGCGGGTCAGCACCGACGCCGCGCACGCGACCAGTCCCCGGCTGCGCCGGCTGCTGGAGGGCGACCCGCGCAAGTTCTACTACCCGTTCATGCTGCTGCTGCTCGTGGTCATCTCGGTGGTGCTGCACCTGGCGGTGCCGGTCAACCTGGTGCAGTGGTCGGCGAACATGTCCAACCTCGGCGCGCTGCTCTATCCGTTCCTGCTGATCTATCTGAACAGCCGGCTGCCCCGACCGGCCCGGCCGCGCCCCTGGCACTACGTACTGCTGGTGCTGAACGTACTGTTCTTCGGCTTCTTCTTCGTCAACTTCATCGCCGACTTCGTCGGTGACCCGCTGATCACGTTCTGAGCCGTCGGCGGAGTTGACCGTCGGGGAGGGACCGGCCGCGTTCGGCGGACGTGCCCTCCCCGAAACCCGTTTACCGCCGAGGTGACATGCGCGTAGCTTGGAGGGCGGCATCTGACGGGGAGGTCGAGATGGTCGCACCGGCCGGTCTGGTCGAGATCACGTCCGAGGCGGAGCTGCGCGAGCTGCTCGGCGAGCCGAAACCCCTGGCGGTGACCAAGGAGCGGGTACGACTGCACGAGATCGACCGCGAGTGGCTCGCCGCCTCGCCGTTCTGCCTGGTGGCCACGGCCGACCCCGCCGGCAACTGCGACGTCTCGCCCAAGGGCGACCCGCCCGGCTTCACCCTGGTGCTCGACGACACCACGATCGCCATTCCGGAACGCCCGGGAAACCGGCGCGCGGACGGTTTCCGCAACATCCTGGCGAACCCGCACGTCGGACTGGTCTATCTGATTCCCGGCCGGGGCGAGACGCTGCGGATCAACGGCCGGGCCCGGCTGGTCCGGGAGGCGCCGTTCTTCGACCAGATGATCGTCAAGGGGCACCGTCCGATCCTGGCGCTGGTGGTCGAGATCGAACAGATCTTCTTCCACTGTGCCAGGGCGTTCATGCGGTCGTTACTGTGGCATCCGGAGAGCTGGCACCCGGAGGCGCTGCCGCCCCAGCCGCAGATCATCAAGCGGGTCCAGCGGACCGAGCAGTCGCTGGAGGAACTGGAGCGCTACTTCGGCCCCGAGTACGCCCGCCAGCTCTACCAGGGCTGACCCGTACCTCCGGCGGACGATCGGTCCCGGGAACGGTACCGGAAGATCCCACCCCGGCGGTCCGGAGCAATTTTCCGCGCTTTTCCCATTCCGTCCGAGTGGGCGAACGATAATTGATCTCGCGGTTCGGATCCTGAAATTGGGATGAATGTCCGGACGGCCCCTCCACAGTGGTCGCCGCGTGTAATGATGGCGGGCCATCACCGCGCTGTTCCGAGTCGCGGCGATCTCGTCTTGTGGGAGCCTCTTCGTGCAGCTACTCCTGGCCTACGCATTCGATCGCGACGAGGCGGCGGCCGATCTGCCGTCCAGAATCGACCGGATGACCGGCCACTACGCGACGATCTGGCCCGAGGGAACGCGCCGCTGCGGCATGGACGTCGGTCGGCTCGGGCTGCACATCTGGGACGTGGCGCCGTCACCGTGGCGCTGGCCCGCCTGGCAGCAGGAGCCGGACCTGGCGGTCGCCACGCTCTACCTGCCGGTCGACCACCGACGGGTGGTCGGCGGCGTCCCGGCGGAGCGGGCGGCGGTGCCGCTGGCCAGGGCGCTGGCCGACCGTCCGCGCTCCGTGCTGGAGCTGGCCGCACCGTTCGTGCTGGCGTCACTGGCCCCCGGACAGGGCCGGCTGCGGCTGCACACCGACGCGGTCGGGCTCGGCCGGCTCTACCAACTCCGCTTCCCCGGCGGCTGGGTCTGGTCCAACCGGCCGGCCGCCGCGTGCCGGTTCGCCGGGATACGCGCCGAGCCGGACCGGGACGGCTGGCGCACCTTCGCGGCCACCGGCTGGTTCCAGGGCGACCGGACGCCGTTCAGCAACGTCTTCGCCGTACCGGGCGGGACGACCATCGACTACGACGCGACCGGATCGGCCCCGGTCCGGAGCCGGATCGACGCGCTCGCGACCTGGGCGGCGGACGGCGGCGGCGACGCGCTCTCGGCCGACCGGGTCGACGAGGTGGCGGAGGCGTTGCGCGGTGCGATGCTCGCACTCGACCCGCTCTGGTCGGGCAAGGTGAACATCGGACTCAGCGGCGGCCGCGACTCCCGGCTGTGCGCGGCGGCGGCGCTCACCGCCGGCCTGGAGGTGCAGTTCCACACCAACGCCGCCGAGCCGGGCGAGGCCGACGTCGCGGAACGGCTCGTCGCGGTACTGCCGGGCGAGCTGGCCAGGCGGGTCAGCCACCGGATCGACCGTCCGAAGCCGGGCGGCCCGGCCCAGACCCACGGCCTGGCGATGACCGCCCCGGTACTGCCGAACGTGCTGGCCTGGCACCGGGTGCAGGAGGGACTCCGGCCGGAGAGCTACCTGCCGTCGGCCGCGCCGAGCCGGTTCGTTCCGGCGAGCTACCTCACCGTCAGCGGCGCCGCCGGAGGGATCGCACACGGCCACTACTACCCACCGGACCACGTCGAGATCTCCCGGCTGGCGTACCCGGACCGGCTCGACGCCTTCACCGACCGGCTGGCGGGCCGGGTGGTCCGCAAGTCGGGGCTCTCGGCCGCGGCCCGGGCCACCTCGACGGCACAGCTGCACCGCACCCTGGCGGCGGCGTTCACCGCCGGGCTGAGCGACGCCAAGGTCCTCGACTATTTCCTCGTGTCGGAGCGGGTCCGCCGGTGGGGGACCGCCGCCGACCGGACCGGCACCATCATCCCGTTGCTGGTTCCCGAGTTCGTCCGGGCGGCCTTCGGGATCACCCCGTCGCAGCGGCGCGACAACGCGTTGCACCGGGCGGTCACCGAGCGGCTCATTCCACAGTGGCGGGGCGAGCCGTATTATGCCCGTCCGCCCGGCCTGGTGCCGCCGGTCTACGCGCCACGGCTCGGCACCGCCCCGGACCGGGACCTCATCACCGCGGTGGTGGCCGATCAGGAGTCCTGGGCCGACGCGCACCGGCCGGCCGCCGTCGCCGCCGCCTGGCACCGGCTGGTCGCCGGGCGGGGCGGGCCGGGTGACGAGCGGCTGATGCACCGGGTGCTCTGGCGGGCCGTCTTCGCGGACTATCTCGCCGAGGTGAACGGCGAGCAGAGCGCCGACCGGGTACTGCGGTCGCCGGTGCCGCCACAGTCCGCCCCGTCCCGGATCCTCGCCGGGACAGCGGCCCGGGGGCGGCGCTTCGCGGCCCGGGGACTGCGCCGGGTCGCCCGGGTCGTCGACCCGGTACCGCCCCGGTCGAGCTGACCGACGCGCCGCTCCGTCCGGCGGGGCCGGCAGATCCGCCGGGCCGAGGAGGACGCATCGGCACGCCACCCCGCCGCAACCGCACGGCGGCCCGAAAGCCGTAACCGCACGGCGGCCCGGAAGCCGTAACCGCACGGCGGCCTGGAAGCCGTAACCGCACGGCGGCCCGGAAGCCGTAACCGCACGGCGGCCTGGCGAGCCGTAACCGCACGGCGGCCTGGGGGCCGCGCCGTCCGACCTGGGCCGGTGCGGCCGGGGTCAGCTCAGTTCAGCAGCCGCTCGACCGGGAGCCGCCGGATGGAGGCGTCCAGCACCTGCGCCGTGTGCGCCAGGGCGATCCCGGCGCCTCCGCCGGATCGGGCTGAGGTCGCGCCGCCCACCCGGGGGAGCGCGGCGGTGATCTGCATCAGGCAGCCCGGGTTGGCGGTCACCAGCAGCCGCGCCCCGGTGTCGAGTACGTCCCGGGCCTTGCGCTCGCCGAGCCGGGCCGCCGGCTCCGGGTTGAGGATGTTCCACACCCCGGCCGAGCCGCAGCACAGCTCCGGGTCGGCGATCTCCCGCAACTCCAGCTCGGGGATCGCCCGGAGCAGCTCCCGGGGCTGACTGCGGATCCCCTGGGCGTGCCCCAGATGGCAGGCGTCGTGATAGGCGACGCTGACCGGCAACGGGTGCCGGCGGGCGACCGGGCCGAGTTCGACGAGGAGTTCGGAGAGGTCGCGTACCCGGGCGGCGAACCCGGCGGCCCGCCGCGCGTACGCCGGGTCGTCGGCGAGCAGGTCGCCGTACTCCTTCAGCGACGAGCCGCAGCCGGCCGCGTTGACCACGAAGTAGTCGATGCCGGTGTCGGCGAAGGCGTCGATCAGGTCCCGGGCGAACCGGCGCGCCTCCTCCTCGCGTCCATTGTGCACACTCAACGCGCCGCAGCAGCCCTGCCGGCCGGGATTGAGCACCACCTCGCAGCCCTCGGCGGCCAGCACCCGGGCGGTGGCCGCGTTCACGCCGGGGAAGAAGGCGCTCTGCACGCACCCGGTCAGCATTCCCACCACCGCCCGGCGTCGCCCGTACGCGGGCACCCGGTCCGGGGGCTTGGGTGCCCGGGTCAGCCGGGGAGCCAACGACTCCAGGGCGGCCAGCGTCGGCGCCAGCCGGGGCAGCAGCCCGCTCCCGGCCACCAGGGCGCGCAACCCGCTGGCCTGGTACGCCCGCAGCGGCCCGCGCAGCAACCGCAGCCGCTTCGGGTACGGGAAGAGTGCGAAGACCGCCGCCCGGAGCGCCCGTTCCCGGACCGGCCGGCGGTGCCGGCGCTCCACCTGCTGCCGGGTGCGCTCGATCAGGGTGTCGTAGCGTACCCCCGAGGGGCAGGCCGTGACGCAGGCCATGCAGCCGAGGCAGGCGTCGAAGTGCCCCACCATCGCCTCGCCCAGCGGTTCGCCCTCCAGGCCCTGCCGCATCAGGTGGATCCGCCCCCGGGGCGAGTCCATCTCCTCGCCCCACAACACGTACGTGGGGCAGGTGGGCAGGCAGAATCCACAGTGCACACAGTCGGCGACGAGGTCGGCCGGGGGTGGCCGGTGCGCGTCGAAGGCCGGCTCGCCGGAGGTCGGCCCGAGCAGCCCGAGGACGTCCCGGGGCGCGCTGGCCGGCCGAGTACCGCCGGGCGACGGCGGGCCGGGCGGAAGCGGGTCGGAAGCGAGCGGCTCGGGCGACGGCGGGTCGGATGCGAGCGGCTCGGGCGACGGCGCGCCGGGCGGGAGCGGGTCGGGTGACGGCATCAGATTCCTCCCACGAAGCGTCCGGGCGCGAGCCGCGCGTCGGGATCGAACCGCTGCTTGACCCGGCGCATCAGCTCCAGTCCCTCCACCGGGCCCCAGAGGTCGACCCGGGCCCGGACCGGGTCCGGCGCGGTCAGCACCACGGCGTGTCCGCCGGCCTCGGTGGCCGCGCCGCGCAGCTCCTCGACGACCCGGGCCACCCGCTCCGGTCGGGCCTCCGCCGGCAGTCCGGCGTAGAGCACCCCGGTGCCGGCCGAGCCGCGTACCCCGATCGGCACGTCGTGCCGGTCGGCCGTCGCCCGAGCCGCGGCCAGCAGGTCGGGTACCCCGGAGAGCACCGCCGTGAGCTTGAGCCCGGTGTCGCCGGGCTGCCACGGATACCGCGACCACCAGGGCGGCGGCTCCGTCTCGGGTACCGCTTCGGCGCCGAGCAGCCGGGCGGCGGCCTCGGCCCGGCCGGCCACCCCGGCGGGGGTTCCCTCCAACAGCAGCACCGTCTCGTAACCGCCGTCGGGTGGCGCGTCGACCTCCAGGGCGCTCGGCACCAGTTGGGCCCCGAGCACGGTGCCGAGCAGCCGGCGGACCCGCTCGACGGCGGGCGCCCCGGCGCCGGGCGTGCGGCAGCGGAGGTACGCCCGGGCGGCCGGCACCGGGTGCAGCCGGAACACGCACTCGGTGACCAGGCCGAGGGTGCCGTACGCCCCGGTGACGAGCTTGCCCAGGTCGTAGCCGGCGACGTTCTTCACCACCTTGCCCCCGGCGTGCGCCACCACCCCGTCGGCGCGGACCAGGGTGACCCCGATCAGCAGGTCCCGGACGGTGCCGTAGAGCATCCGGCGCGGCCCGCTGCCGTTCACCGCGACCATCCCGCCGACGCTGGCGCCGCCGCTCGGGTCGTCGAGCCCGAGCTGCTGACCGGCCGGGGCGAGCGCGTCGCGGAGTTCGGTCAGCGGGGTGCCGGCCCGGACCACCACGATCAGGTCACCGGCGGCGTGCTCGACCACGCCGGTGAGCCGACGGGTCTGCACCAGCAGGTCGAGGCTGCGCGGCGGGTTGCCCCAGTCCGACCTGCTGCCGGCGCCCCGGAAGACCACGCTGAGCCCGAGGCCGGCGGCGGCCCGCAGCAGCGCCGCCGCCTGCGCGGTCGATCCGGGCGCCGCGACGATCCGCGCGGGTACCCCGCCGACCGCGTCCGCCGGCCCGGCCGGCCGGACCACCTCGAAGCCCGCGCCGCCGGCAACCGGCTCGTCGTCGACGGCTTCGGCGATCGCGGCCCGGAGCGTGTCCATCTCGCTGGCCGTGGTGTCGAGCTGCTGGGGCATGGGTCAGAACACCTCCGCGAGACCGGCCTCCTGGAGCGGGTGCGCCCCCCTGCGCCGGCCGGGCACCTCGCCGCAGAGCCGGGGAGTGGGGAAGATCTTGCCGGGGTTGGCCAGCGAGCGCGGGTCGAAGGCGCAGCGCAGCAACTGCATGGTGTCCAGGTCGTCGTCGGTGTACATCCGGGGCAGGTACTTCGCCTTGTCCATCCCGACGCCGTGCTCCCCGGTGATCGACCCGCCGTACGTGACGCAGAGGTCGAGGATGGCGCCGGAGAGTTCCTCGGCCCGTTCGGCCTGCCCGTCGACCGCGTCGTCGAAGAGGACCAGCGGATGCAGGTTGCCGTCCCCGGCGTGGAAGACGTTCGCCACCCGGATGCCGCGTTCGGCGGCGAGTTCGCCGATCCGGCGCAGCACCTCCGGCAGGGCGGTACGCGGGATCACCCCGTCCTGCACGATGTAGTCCGGGCTGATCCGGCCGACGGCGGCGAAGGCCGACTTGCGACCCTTCCAGAAGAGTGCCCGCTCGGCGTCGTCGGCGGCGATCCGGATCTCGAACGCGGCGTTGGCCCGGCAGAGCCGCGTCACCTCGGCGAACTGCGCCTCGACCTCGGCGGCCGGGCCGTCCAGCTCGACGATCAGCACCGCGCCCGCACCGGCCGGGTAGCCGCAGTGCACCGCCGCCTCGGCCGCCTCGATGGCGAGCGCGTCCATCATCTCCACCGCCGCCGGCACCACCCCGGCGGCGATGATCGCCGAGGTCGCCGCCCCGGCGGCGTCGGTGCTGGCGAAGGCGGCGAGCAGGGTACGCACCGACTCCGGCAGCCGGACCAGCCGTACGGTGACCTCGGTGGCGATCCCGAGGGTGCCCTCCGAGCCGACGAAGGCGCCGACGAGGTCGTAACCGGGGTTGTCCGGTGCCGCCCCGCCGAGCCGGACGAGGTCGCCGTCCGGGGTGACCACCTGTAGTCCGAGTACGTGGTTCGTGGTGAAGCCGTACTTCAGGCAGTGTGCCCCGCCGGAGTTCTCCGCCACGTTCCCGCCGATCGAGCAGATCTGCTGGCTGGACGGGTCGGGGGCGTAGTAGTAGCCGTACGGGGTGGCGGCCCGGGTGACCGCCAGGTTGATCACGCCCGGCTCGACCACGGCCCGTTCGTCGGCCGGCGACACCTCCCGGATGGCGCGCAGTTGGGAGGTGACGATCAGCACCCCGTCGGCGTGCGGCAGGGCACCGCCGGAGAGCCCGGTGCCGGAGCCCCGGGCCACGAACGGCACCCGCGCGGCCACACAGGCCCGGACCACCTGGGCGCATTCCTGGGCGGTCCGGGGCAGCACCACCAGCGCCGGCACCACGCGATACTGGGCGAGCCCGTCGCACTCGTAGGTCCGCAGCCGGGCCCGGTCGTCGATCACCTGCTGCTCACCGAGGACGGCACGCAGTTCGACGGCCACCCTCTCGATCTCGGCTCGGGCCATCCGTCGACCTCCGGTCTCCGCCCCGGTCAGGGCATCCGTTCGTTTCCGGTCACGGCATCCGCTCGTACGCGGGCAGGGTGAGGAAGTCGACGAACTCGTCCGCCACGGCGACCTCCATGAACAGGGCACGTGCCTCGGCGTACCGGCCGGGGTCGTCGCCGAGCTTGGCGATCTCCTCGTCGGCGATCCGTTCGACCAGCTCCCGGGTGACCCGGGCACCGCCCTCCAGCGTGACGTCGTTGTGCAGCCACTGCCAGACCTGGGAGCGGGAGATCTCGGCGGTCGCCGCGTCCTCCATCAGGTTGAAGATGGCGACCGCTCCCGAGCCGGCCAGCCAGCTCGCCAAATATTGGATGCCGACGCTGATGTCGTTGCGCAGTCCCGCCTCGGTCGGCGCGCCGGGGGTGGCCGCCACGTCGAGCAGGTCGGCGGCGCTGACCCGTACCTCCTCGCGGGTGCGGTCGAGCTGGTGCGGCCGGTCGCCGAGCACCCGGTCGAAGACCTCGCGGCAGATCGGCACCAGGTCGGGGTGGGCGACCCAGGAGCCGTCGAAGCCGTCGTTCGCCTCCCGGGTCTTGTCGTCGCGGACCTTGGCCAGCGCGGTCTCGTTGACCTGCGGGTCGCGCCGGCTGGGGATGAAGGCGGCCATCCCGCCGATGGCGTGCGCGCCGCGCCGGTGACAGGTCCGGACCAGCAGTTCGGTGTACGCCCGCATGAACGGCGCGGTCATCGTCACCGCGTTCCGGTCCGGCAGCAGGAAGTCGGCGCTCCGGGTACGGAACTTCTTGATCACGCTGAACATGTAGTCCCAGCGGCCGGCGTTCAGCCCGGCCGAGTGCTCGCGCAGCTCGTAGAGGATCTCGTCCATCTCGAAGGCGGCCGGGAAGGTCTCGATCAGCACGGTGGCCCGGATCGTGCCGTGCGGGATGCCGAGCCACTCCTGGGCGGCGGCGAAGACGTCGTTCCAGAGCCGCGCCTCCAGGTGGCTCTCCAGTTTGGGCAGGTAGAAGTAGGGGCCGCTGCCGGCGTCGAGCTGCGGCCGGGCGCAGTGGAAGAAGTAGA
Source organism: Plantactinospora sp. BB1 (assembly GCF_003030385.1). Lineage (NCBI taxonomy): Bacteria > Bacillati > Actinomycetota > Actinomycetes > Micromonosporales > Micromonosporaceae > Plantactinospora > Plantactinospora sp. BB1. The sequence continues at coordinate 2,806,791 of NZ_CP028159.1, forward strand.
GGCCGAAGTCGACCAGGCTGCCGGAGGTGCGCTCGCCGTCGACCAGGATGTGCTTCTCCGGCAGGTGCCAGCCGCGCGGCCGGACCACGATGGTGGCCAGCTCGCCGTCGCGCAGCCGGTAGTGCTTCCCCTCCGGGGTGTGCAGTTCCAGCTTGCGGGCGATCGCGTCCCGAAGGTTGAGCTGCCCCTCGATCACGTTCTGCCAGAGCGGGGTGTTGGCGTCCTCGTGGTCGGCGAGCCAGACCTTCGCCCCGGAGTTGAGGGCGTTGATGGTCATCTTGGCGTCGGTCGGCCCGGTGATCTCGACCCGCCGGTCGACCAGCCCGGGTGCCGGCTCGGCGACCCGCCAGTCGCCGGCCCGGATGTCGGCGGTCTCGGGCAGGAAGTCGAGGGTGCCGCCCGCCGCCAGCGCCGCCGCCCGCTCGTCGCGGCGGGCCAGCAGTTCCCGGCGGCGGCCGTCGAACGACCGGTGCAGCCGGGCGACGAAGTCGAGCGCCTCGCCAGTGAGTATCTCCTGGTAGCGGTCGTTCATCGGTCCGGTGACCTGGACGCCCTGCGGCAGCTTCATCGCTGTCCTCCTCCTAGGTGATCCCCGTGATCAGCCTACGGCGCTCCGGGCGTTCCGGCCCGGCCCGACCGCTGCCGGATCACGGGGATCGCGGCGGCGTACCGGCTCAGCGGATCGCGCCGCCGTTGGCCCGGCAGGTGTCCCGGACGTGCCAGAAGTCGCTGAGGTAGTCGTCGTGGATGCCCCGGCCCATCACCCGCAGCATCGCCTCGTCGGCCTGGCGGAGCGCGGAGACGTTGTAGTTGTGGCTGCCGGTGAAGACCCGGGGCACGATGTCGTCGTCGTACGCGCCGTCGATGATCATGTATTTGTTGTGTGTCCGGATGTCCCGGCCCGGCCCGACGTTGTAGTTGCACTGGGTGAGCTGGACGTTGCTGCCGAGCGCGCTCAGCACCCCGGCGTTGGCCTCGTTGTAGACGACGTCGACCCAGCAGCCGGCGTTGCGCAGCGCGGTGAGCTTCTTGGCCACCTCGGGTCGGTTGAACGAGAACATGTTGACCCGTACGTCGGTCTGCCGGCGGGTGCCGTTGTCGTCGTAGGAGCAGGAGGCGACCGAGTCGAGGACGCTGACGATGGTGTCGGTGGCCGGGTCGCTGACCGGCTGCCCGGAGCGCTCCCGCCGGGGGAAGAAGTACGCCCGGTACGTGGTGCCGGTCGGGGTGCCCCAGTAGTAGTTGTTGTTCCCGGCCGAGTTGTAGCGGTACGACCGCAGGTCCGCGAAGTACTGCCGGTACGCCTGGTACGTCGTGGCGTCGCTGAAGGTGAGCCCGTTGTTGTACGCCTCGTTCGCGTCCCACCAGCCGAGGTTCGCCGAGCCCTGGAAGACCACGTTGGACACCGTGGAACCGTTGTTGAGCACGATGCTCGACGCGGTCAGGAACTTGTTGTGGTTGTAGGCGGTGACCGACGAGTCGGTGTAGTCGATCCGCCGGGTGCCGATGCAGCCCCGGTCGGCGCTCGGGAACTTGTCGGCGCAGTGCACGATGTACGACCCGGCGGTGTCGTTGCTGCCGAGCACCGGCAGCAGCCGCTGGTACGGCCGCTGGCTCACCTGCTCGTGGTCGAGGATGATTTTGACCCGGACCCCGCGCCGGTGCGCGTTGAGCAGGCGTCCGGGCAGGTCGGGGGTGGTCTCCGAGTCGGTGACGTCGGTGACGCCGAAGCCGAACCAGGACATCTGGATCTCGCCGCCGGCCGGTACCCGGTCGATGATCCGGGCGAGCTGCATGAAGATCGCGTTCTGCTGGGCGGCCGAGCCGGTCGGCCGGTTGAAGACGGCGTCGTTCATCGTCGGGTCCGGCTCGGCGGCGCTGGCCGGTCCGGCGCCCAGCACCGGGAGCGTGCCGGCGGCGACGATGAAGACGAGTGCCGACCGAGCCGCCAACCGTGGCGAAAATTTACGTATCCGCATGGCTAGATGATGGCACCAGATTGTGACCGACGGAACCTCCGTTCCCGGTACGGATCCGTTGCCCGGCACCGTTGTGCCGAAGATGAGCGGGCGCGACGTGGACGTGGTGGTGATCGGGGCCGGGCAGGCGGGACTCTCCGCCGGCTACTTCCTCGGCCGGAGCGGATTCGCGCCGGAGACCGGCTACGTGCTGCTCGACGGCGGCGCCGGACCGGGCGGCGCCTGGCGGGACCGCTGGCCGACGCTGCGGATGTCCGCCGTACACGGCGTGCACGACCTGCCCGGCCGGCCGCTCGGCGACGTCGACCCGGACCGGCCGGCCGCCGAGGTGGTCGCCGGCTACTTCGCCGCGTACGAGCGGGAGTTCGGCCTTCCGGTGCACCGCCCGGTGAACGTGACCGCGGTGCACGACCGGGACGACGGCCGGCTCGACGTGCACACCGACGCCGGGCGGTGGCGCACCCGGGCACTGGTCAACGCGACCGGCACCTGGCGGCGCCCGTTCTGGCCGTACTACCCCGGCCAGGAATCCTTCGCCGGCCGGCAGTTGCACACCGCCGACTACCGGGGACCGGCCGAGTTCGCCGGCCGCCGGGTGGTGGTGGTCGGCGGCGGCACCTCCGCCCTCCAACTGCTCGACGAGGTCGCCACGGTCGCCGCCGAGACCCGCTGGGTCACCCGCCGGCCGCCGGTGATCCTCGACGGCGAGTACACCCCGGAATGGGGCCGCGCCGCCGTGGCCCGGGTCGACGCCCGGGTCCGCGCCGGGCTGCCGCCGGCCAGCGTCGTCGCGGCCACTGGTCTGGTGTGGACGGAGCAACTGCGCCGGATGCGGGCGCGGGGCCTGCTGCACCGGCTGCCGATGTTCGCCCGGATCACCCCGGACGGCGTCGTCTGGCCCGACGGCAGCAGCTTCGCCGCCGACGTCATCCTCTGGTGCACCGGCTTCCGGGCCGTACTCGACCATCTCGCCCCGCTGAAACTGCGCGGGCCGGGCGGCGGAATCGTGATGGACGGGACGCGGGTGGTCGCCGACGACCGGGTGCACCTGATCGGGTACGGACCGTCGGCGAGCACCATCGGGGCGAACCGGGCCGGCCGCAGCGCCGTACGGGAGATCCGGCAACTGCTCGACCGCGCGTCGACCCCCGCCGGAACACCGCGCTGACCTGCTGAAACGTCCCGCCTGACCGGTGCCGGGGACCCCCTAACACGCCCCGCCGGACGGCTCACCGCATTTGACGAATCGGGTTGGAAGCGGCAACGTAGGGCAAGTACGGCCTGTCGCCCCGGGCTGGGGCTCGGCGCGACGTGCACCGGCCGTACCCAGGCGTCAGCCCGGTCCGCCGCAGGGTGTGGACCAGACGAACGGGCTGGCTACATGACCGATGGCCGCCGCGTCGCAAGGCCCAGTTGGCCGCACGCGGGTGCCCGGGGCACGCCCGCCGGACGGGTGCACGGGCCGAGCTCACGAAAATCCACGAGGAGTCCGCATGCTCACCATGACCGAGAACGCCGTACTCGTGATCCGCGACCTGACCGCGCAGCAGGAGGTGCCGGAGGGCGCCGGCCTGCGCATCGCCAGCGACCTCTCCGCCGGCTCGCTCAACCTCACCCTGGCGGAGAGCCCCGCCCAGGGCGACCAGGTGGTGGACAGCGACGGAGCCCGGGTCTTCCTCGACCCGCAGGCCGCGCAGATCCTCGACGACAAGGCCCTGGACGCCGCCGTCGACGCGCAGGGCGCGGTGCAGTTCGGCTTCGCGGAGCAGGGTCCGACGACCTGACGTCGGCACCGCGACCCACGGGTCGGGCCTCCCGCCGGCTGGGATCGACGGCGGGAGGCCCGGTCCCGGTCCGGTACAGTCCACCCGTGCATCGTTGCTTCCCCATCACCCCGCCCCCGCGCTCCTGAGCGGGGCGACAACCCCAGCGCATCGTGCCGAACCGGCCGATGCGCTGTCCGTTCTCGGGTGATCCTGGGCTCGCCCCGCTTCCGCGACCACTTTCCCTCTCGTCGCAGGAGCGCGAACCCTCATGCACACCTCTTCCGCACCGCTCGTCGCCGTGCGTCGCCGGTCCAATACCGGCCTGTGGTTTCTGGTCATCTCCGGCACGCTCTGGGGCACCGGTGGCATCACCGGCAGCCTGCTGGGTCAGCACACCGGGCTCTCCCCGGTCGCGGTCGCCGGATACCGGCTCGCCGTCGGCGGGACCCTGATCGTCGCCTTCCTCACCCTCACCGGACGTCGCCCGCCGCGCGGTCGGGCGGCCTGGACCCGGGTCGCCGTCTTCGGGGTACTGGCCGCGCTCTACCAGGTCTGTTACTTCGGCGCGGTGTCGCTGACCTCGGTCAGCCTCGCCACCCTGGTCACCATCGGCGCCGCACCGCTGCTGGTGCTCGCCGCCGAGGCGGTCACCGGCCGGCGGCGGGTCGACCGGGAGACCGCCGCCACCTGCGGGCTCGCGGTGGCCGGGCTGGTGCTGCTGGTCGGGCTGCCGGCCGGTGGCTTCGGGGCACTCGCGGTCCTCTCCAGCGCGCTGCTCGCGCTGGTCTCCGCCGCCGGGTTCGCCGCGATCACCCTGGTCGGCGCCAGGCCGGTACCGGGACTCGACGAACTCGCCGGCACCGGGTACGGCTTCACCCTCGGCGGGCTGCTGGTGGCACCACTGGCCGCCGGCACGGTGGGGCTCGGCTTCCAGCCCGGTCCCGCCGCCCTCGGACTGCTGATCGCGCTGGGCACCGGGCCGACCGCGGTGGCGTACCTGCTCTACTTCCGGGGGCTGCGTACCGTCCGGCCCGGCACCGCGGCCCTGTTGGCACTGCTGGAACCGCTGGTCGGTGCGCTGCTCGCCGCGCTGCTGCTCGGGGACCGGCTCGGCCCGGCCGGGCTGCTCGGCGCGGCGCTGCTCGGCACGGCCGTGGTGCTGGCCGCCCGGTCACCGGTCGCGGCGGCGTAGAGTCGCGGACCGGACGTCCACCGCCCCCGTCCCCGCTCCGGGATCTCGCCGGGCAGGGGACGGGGGAGGGGGACGCCGGATGACCGAGCCGCCGATCGAGCTTCGCCCCGCCACGCCGGCCGACACCGACGCGGTGCTGGAGCTGCACCTGCGCAGCCGTGCCGCGTACCAGCGGGCGGTCCGCCCCGAGACGGAGCTGGCCGCGTCGGCGGCGGTGCTGCGGGGTCGCCGGGACAGCTACTACGCCGCGATGCTCGCCGCGCCGGAGGTCGACGGCTGCTGCGCGGTGCGCGGCGATCGGGTGGTCGGCTTCACCCTCGCCGGTCCGGTCTCGCATCCGGACCCGTCCCCCGGTACGACCGACGAGCTCTACAAGATCCACGTCGATCCCGAGCTGTGGGGTCGGGGGATCGCCGGGCGGCTGCTCGGCCGCTGCGTCGACCGGTGGCGGGCGGCCGGGGTCGTCTCGGCCCGGCTCTTCGTCTGGGACTTCAACGAGCGGGCCCGCCGCTTCTACGCCCGCAACGGCTGGCTGGACGACGGCTGCCGCCGGCCGGACGATCCGCGCATCGGGCCGTACCGGATGCGGGGTTACCGGCTGACGGTGCCGGCACCGCTGAGCGGGGCCGACCCGGTGCGACCCGGCTCCTCCCCGCCCGGGACGGTGCCGGGACGCGGCTGACCGGTGCGGTGCGGGGTCGCGCCCGCCGCAGCGGTGACGCGGGCCGGGCCGGCCAGCCGGACCAACTCCGGCAGCACCTCACCGAGCGGCGCGTCGACGGTCAGCTCGGCGTAGTCGTCGCCCCGGGTCGGTCCCTGGTTGACGATCACCACCGGGATGTCGCGCTTCGCCGCCCGGATCACGAACCGGCGCCCGGACATCACCGTCAGGGAGGAGCCGAGCACCAGCAGCAGCCGGGCCCGCTCGACCAGGTCGAAGCAGGTCCGGACCCGGTCCGGTGGCACGGACTCGCCGAAGAAGACCACGTCCGGCTTGAGCATGCCGCCGGGGCACGCCTGGCAGTCGACGGTCCGGAAGCCCTCGACCAGTTCGTCCGGCAGCTCGACGTCACCGTCGGGGTTGACGGTGTCGGCGCGGGCCGCGAACCGGGGGTTGGCGGCCCGCAGCCGCTGGTCCAGCGTCTCGCGGTCGGTGTTCTCGCCACAGCCCAGGCAGGTCACCCGGGCCAGGCTGCCGTGCAGTTCGACCACGGAGCGGGCCCCGCCCGCCTGGTGCAGGCCGTCGACGTTCTGGGTGAGGATGCCGGCCAGCAGCCCGCGCCGATCGAGTTCGGCGACCGCCCGGTGCCCGGCGTTCGGCGCGGCCCGGGCGATCGTCCGCCAGCCGAGGTGGCTGCGCGCCCAGTACCGGCGCCGGGCCAGCGAGTCGCCGACGAAGGTCTGGTACGTCATCGGGGTGTGCCGGCGCAGCGCCCCGCTCGGCCCCCGGTAGTCCGGGATGCCGGAGTCGGTCGACAGGCCGGCGCCGCTGAGCACCACGACGTCGCCGCCGGCCAGGAGTCGCGCCAGTAGGGCGTAGCGTTCGGCGCTGCGGTTCTGCACCCCTCCATGCTGCCTCGACCGTGCCGCCGCGGCTAACGGGTGCCCCGGACGTGCGGACCGGCGGCGGTGAGGCGGGTCACCGCAGGACGGCGTCGCCGGTGCCGGGGGCGCTGGTGCCGTGTCCGCCGGGCGGGGGCTCGGCCGGCGGAGTGCGGAAGGTGAGCGGCTCCGAGAGCGGACTCATCGTGTAACCCGAGCCGACCAGCGCGGCGGCCCGGACCGCCACGGTGTACTCGGTGTCCGGGGTCAGCGCGACGAAGGTGACGGTGTTGAACGGCATCGAGGAGAAGCCCTGCCACTCGCCGTCCACCAGCCGCTGCATCGAATAGCGGAAGACCGGGCCGGCTGGCCGCGTCCAGGTCAGTGTCGCGCCGGTCGGGGTGACGTCGGTGGCCACGGGTTGGCCGGGCGGCGGCAGCGGGATCAGCGGGTCGGCCTGGGCGGGGGCGGCGGGCAGGGCCAGCAGGGCCAGGGCGAGGGCCAGGGCGAGCAGGGCGGCGTGCAGCAGGGCGGGCAGCTTGCGTCCGGGCATGACGAGAGCCTCTCTGCGGGTACGGCCGCTCACAGCGCCGACAGGGATCGACATTCATCAAACTATGTCGACTCCTCGCCTGTCCAGGGCCGCTGTCCTCGATCGGACAGGCGTACTAAGTGTGGTCATATGTTGACGGAGAGTAATGTCAGGTGCGGGCAGGTACCGCCCTGGGGCCGGGGTCACCACTCGCCGTGGCCACGCCCGCGATCCCTCGTCGACGGGCCGGGAACGGTCCGACCAGCAAGGAGTACCACCATGTCCGAAAGCAGCGAGGCCAAGCACGCCGCGACCGACGAACAGCCCGCCGTCGCCATCGACGAACAACCACCCGCCGAGGGCATCGAGGAGGACGGGATCGGCGTCGCGGCCGTACCCGCCACCCTCGCCGGACTGCCGGCCACCGCCCAGGGCCACTTCGCCGTGGTGAACGCGAACGGCACCCTCGCCCGGGGCTTCGGTGCCGTCTCGTCCACCCGGCTCGCGGTCGGCCAGTACCAGGTGGTCTTCATCCAGAACGTGGCCTCCTCGGCCTTCACCGCCACCATCGGGCTGACCGGCAGCGTCGGCGCGTCACCGCCCGGCGAGATCGCCGTGGTCGGTCGGGCCGGCATCCCGGCCGGGGTCTTCGTGCAGACCTGGAACAGCTCCGGCGTGCCCGCCGACCGCGCCTTCCACCTGCACGTCTCCTCCTGAACCGCACATCCTCCTGAACCGCCACACACGGATGCCCGGCCGGCGCGCCACCGGCCGGGCGTCCCGGGCCAGGCGGAAGCGCCTGGCCCCCGGTCCCCGCGGCGCGGCCCGGCGCTGCGGGGACCGGCCCGCCCTGCGACGCACGAGATGCCGCCGGAACAGGATCCGGTCCGGTGGTCGAGTGTGGGGCGCGGTCGAACCGGCGCCGACCACGAGCGCGCGGCGCCGCCGGTGGCACGTGGCGTCGCCGCGCTCTGGCCGTCTCCCGCCCGCGCAGCCCAACGGCGGTACGCCGGCGAGGACCTGGCTCGACCGGTCCGCCTCGTTCGGGGGCGTTCCGGCTACATGTGGGGTTTCCCACCCTCCCCGGAAGCAAACCCGGCGCCCCGGCGGAACTGGTAGGAGTCACCCGGGCGGGTCAGGGACGGCCCCAGCGGCCACAACAGTCCCAGAAAGCCCGGAATCAACGCCCCGCTTCCTGGGTAAGGAAGGGGCCATGGAGCACTTCACTATCGCTACCGTCGCCGAGGAGAGCCCGGACTTCCGCCGGGTGTTGTGGACCGGCAAGCACACCCAGTTGGTCATCATGACGATCGCGCCGGGCGGCGAGATCGGCGAAGAGGTGCACGAGGACATCGACCAGATCCTCACGTTCGTCAGCGGTACCGGAGAGGCCCGGGTCAGCGGCCAGACCCGCAAGGTGACCCAGGGCGACCTGGTGGTCGTACCGGCCGGACGTAAGCACAACTTCGTCAACACCGGCCCGAACCCGCTGGTGCTCTACACCATCTACGGCCCGCCGGAGCACGCCGACCAGGCGGTGCACCACACCAAGGAGGAGGCCGACGCGATGGAGGAGGCCGGCAAGGACGAGCCGCCGACGAGCTGACCGGGGTACGGCCGCCTCACCCGACCGGATCCGCGAGAAGGTCCAGGGTGAGCGCGGCCGTCCAACTGAACGCCGGAGAGCCGATCCCGGCACCGCTGTCCGGGTGGAAGTACTCGTAGTAGCCGGAGCGGCGGGCCAGGTCGAGCAGGCCCCGGCGCAGCGTGTCGGCGAGATCGTCCCGGCGGTGCGTACGCAGCCCGGCCCGGAGCAGCCAGTTGATGTTGAACCAGACCGGGCCGCGCCAGTACCGGAACGGGTCGAAGTCGACGGCGGAGCGGTCGTAGCTGGGTACCGGCATCCGGGGATCGACCCCGAACCGGGCCGACTCCAGCTCGGCCACCAGGCTCGCCACCTGGCCGGCCGGCAACTCCGGCAGGACCAGCGGCAGGAGTCCGTTGACGCACCGGGCCGGACTGTGCCGTCCGGTCCGGACGTCCAGGGCGTGGAACATCCCGGTCTCCGGGACGAAGAGCCGCTCCACCAGGCGTCGGGTGATCGCGGCGCCCCGGTCCCGGTGCAGTGCCGGGTCGGCACCGACCAGCTCGGCGATCCGGACCAGCGCCAGTTCGGCCGCGCCGCGCAGCGCGTTGAAGCCGGGGCACTCGACCAGGAAGGGATGCCGTGCCGCCAGGGCCGCGTCCTGGTAACCGCCCTCCCGGTACGACAGCGCGACGCTCAGGTAGCGGGCGTAGTCGTCGTCGGTGGGGCGGTGGTCGGAGGAGACCACCTGGTTGTCCCGCCGGGCGTACCGGCGCAGCACCTCCACCGCCACCGGTACGGCGGCGAGCGCCTCGTCCCAGGCCGGGCTGTTGTCGAGCCCGGACTCCCACGGGTGCACGATGGCGGCGACCCCGGCACCGCCGACGTCCCGGGCGGTGGCCAGGTATTCCTGCTGGGCGACGAGTCGGGGATAGAGCCAGCGCAGTTCCGCGACGGCCCGCTCGTCCGGCGCGTGCCGGTAGACCTGCCAGGCGCCGAGCGCGTGTACCGGTGGCTGGACAATCCCGCTGGTCGGCCTGGCCGGCTCGACGCCGTTCCCTGCGGCGCCGCCGCCGTGTCCCGGGCCGCCGTCGGGACCGGGCGGGCCGCCGCTCCAGAAACTCGGACCGGGGAAGTAGTCCCGCTCGGTGACCCCCGGGTCGAAGACGATGTGCGGCACCCGCCCGTCCGGCCACTGCGCGGCGAAGAGGCTGCGCAGGTCGCGCCAGGCCCGGTCCGGCGCCACGTGGGCCAGCCCGATGCTGATGAACCCGGCGTCCCAGCTCCACTGGTGCGGATAGAGGGTCCGGGACGGCACCGTGTGGGTGCCGGTCCAGTTGGCGGCCAGGATCGCCGCCGCGCCCCGCCAGGTCTCCGCGTCGGCCGCGTCGAGATGCTCCGGTACGTCAACTGGTTCGCTCGGTCCGGTGGCCCGGACATGCTTCGCGGCGTGGGACATAACCACTCAACGCCTGGTACCGGTACGCCGTCGTTGTCAAATTTCGGTCCACCCCGCCGCCGCCGATCCAGGCGTCCGGTGCGCCGTCGACCTCAGCCCACCACCGGCAGGCTGTCCACGTCGACGGTCTCCGGATATTTCAGTCCCGCGCCGGTGTTCAGCACCACCACCCGCTCGTCGGCGCGGAGCCAGCCGCCGGCCCGCAGTTGCCGGACGGCGGTGAGGCAGGCGGCGCCCTCCGGGCAGAGCAGCAGCCCCTCCCGGGCGCCGAAGTCGTGCAGGTCGGCGAGGATCGCCTCGTCGTCGACGGCGACCGCCGTGCCGGAGGTGTCCCGGAGCGCGTCGAGGATGAGTTCGTCGCCGAGCGGCGCCGGCACGTTGATGCCGAAGGCGATCGTCCAGGCGTCGGCCCACGGCTCGGCCCGGTTGGCACCGGCGCCGAAGGCGCGCACGATCGGGGCGCAGCCGGTGGACTGTACGGCGACCAGCCGGGGCAGGGTCTCGCCGATCCAGCCGAGTTCCCGCATCTCGTGCAGTGCCTTGTGGATGCCGATCAGCCCCACCCCGCCGCCGGTCGGATAGACGATGACGTCCGGCACCTGCCAGCCGAGCTGCTCGACGATCTCGTACCCCATGGTCTTCTTCCCCTCCAGCCGGTACGGCTCCTTGAGGGTGCTCACGTCGAATATCCCGCCGTCCGGTGAGCCGGCCGCCTCGGCGATCAACGCTGCGACGTACCGGCCGGCGTCGCTGATCAGGCCGTCGATGAGGTGCAGCTCGGCACCGGCGGCCACGCACTCCCGGCGGGTGATGGTGGGGGCGCCGAGCGGCATGGCGATGGTGGCCCGCAGCCCGGCCCGGGCGGCGTAGGTGGCCCAGGCGGCACCCGCGTTCCCGTTGGTCGGCATCGCCACGTGCCGGATGCCCAGCTCACGCGCCCGGGACACCCCGACCGCCGCACCACGGGCCTTGAACGAGCCGGTCGGCACCAGCCCCTCGTCCTTGACCAGCAGCTCCGGTACGCCGACCGACTCGCCGTACCGGGGCGCCGGCAGCAGCGGCGTCCAGCCCTCGCCGAAGGTGGTGACGTGTCGGTCCTCGGCGACCGGCAGCAGTTCCCGGTAGCGCCACAGGTCGGCCGGACGCCTCGCCAGCGCGGCCGGGTCGACCGCGCCGCGCACCTCGGCGAGGTCGTACCGGGCCAGCAGCGGTGAGCCGCACGAGCAGAGGTTCTGCGGGCGGTCCGCGGCGTGTTCGGCGTCGCAGCGCGGGCAGTGCAGGTGCGTCAGGTACACGGCGGCCTCCGGTAGCTCGGTCGTTCCATGATCCCTCCCGGGCCGCCGCCCGGGTGGTAACGGCCGCGTGTTCAGTTGTCGACGGCGAGCCACTGCCGGCCGCGCCGCCCCGGCAGGTAGCCGGCGTCGAGCCGCTTGGCCAGCACGCCGGCCAGCCCCTGCTCGCGGCTGGCGTCGAGGGCGTACCGGCCACCGCCGGGGAAGTACGGCGGCGTCTGCCAGTGCGGGCCGGCGAGAGCCAGGCCGTCGAGGAGTTCCCGGCGCTGGGCGTACGGCAGGTCGAGGCAGCTCGTCCCCTCCAGCCAGAGCAGATCGAAGATCAGGTACTGGCTGCCGTCCCGCCCCGGGCTGCGCTGGCCGCCCGGGCGGGGCGCCGCCCGGCGTACCCGGCCGGCCCGGTCGAAGTCGACCAGCTCGCCGTCGAGTACCGCCTCGGTGGGAGCCAGCCGCTCGGCCAGCTCCCGCAACTGCGGGTACGCCGAGCCGAGGTCGTCGTCGTCGGCGGAGCGGAGCCGGAGCCGGCCGCCGGAGACGTACCCGATGGCCCGCAGGCCGTCCCAGCGCATCTCGTAACCCCACTCCGCGTCGTCGGCGGGCAGCTTCGCCGCGGTCGCGGCGAGCATCGGGCGGACCCGGTCCGGCATCGACTGCCAGCCCGGCGGCGCCGGGTCGAGCCGGCGGACCATCCAGTCCCGCTCGCCGCGCCCGGTGCCGCCCCGGGCGCCGGCCCGGTCCGACCCGCCGCCCCGGGCCGCCCGGAACAGCACGTAGCGGCCGGAGACCCGCCCGCCGCGCAGCACCACCAGCACCTCGTCGTCGCGCCACTTCTCGCAGGTGTAGGCGCCCCGGTCGAAGACGGTCATCCGGCCGCCGCCGTACTCGCCGGCCGGGATCTCGCCGGAGAATTCGAGATACTCCAGCGGGTGGTCCTCGGTGTGCACCGCGAGGTGGCTGCGTCCGGGCTCGCGCGGCAGCCCGCGCGGCACCGCCCAGGAGGCGAGCACCCCGTCCCGCTCCAGCCGCAGGTCCCAGTGCAGCGCCCGGGCGTGGTGCTGCTGGATGACGAACCGGTTCCCGGCCCGCACGGCGGTCGGCTCCGCGTCCGGCTCCGGCTCCGGCACCGGTTCCGGGGTGCGCGCCCGGTCGCGCCTGCGCCGGTACTCGTCCAGCCGGTCACCCATGCCGGCCATTCTCCGCCGATCCGGCCCCGGACGCCCGGGATGCATGCCCAGGGCGTACCCGGGTAGAAAAACCACCATGACGTCTGCGATCGACCAGCCCACCGTCCTGTTGCCGAGCGAGGTCCGGATGCCGATGCTCGGCTTCGGCACCTGGCAGTTGCACGGTCGCCGCGCGTACGACGCCGTCCGGGAGGCGCTGGACGTCGGCTACCGGCACCTCGACACCGCCACCATGTACGGCAACGAGGACGAGGTGGGCCGGGCGATCCGGGACAGCGGAGTGCCCCGGGAGGACATCTTCGTCACCACCAAGCTTCCGCCGGAGCAGGCGGGGCGGGAGCGGGAGACCATCGCGGCCAGCCTCGCCGCCCTGGACACCGGGTACGTCGACCTCTGGCTGATCCACTGGCCGCCCTCGCAGGACCGGGCCAGCATCGCGAGCTGGCGGGAGCTGCTGGCGGTCCGGGACGAGGGACTGGTCCGTACGGTCGGGGTGAGCAACTACAGCACCGGCCAGCTCGACATGCTGATCGAGGCGACCGAGGAGGCTCCGGCGGTGAACCAGATCCGCTGGGGTCCGGCGCTGCACGACCCGCGCCGGCTCGACGAGCACCGGGAGCGGGGCGTGGTGCTGGAGGGGTACAGCCCGTTGAAGACGACCGACCTGGACGACCCCGTACTCGCAGAGATCGCCCGGTCGCACGGTGTCACCCCGGGGCAGGTGGTGCTGCGCTGGCACATCGACCACGGCGTGGTGGTGATCCCGAAGTCGGGTACGCCGGCCCGGATCCGGGAGAACTTCGACCTCTTCGGCTTCGCGCTGGACGAGAGCGAGCTGCGCCAGCTGGACGCGATGGGCCGCTGAGCCGTCGCGTCCGGCAGGCCGTCGCGTCCGGCAGACCGCTGAGCCGTCGCGTCCCGCCGAGGCGCTGGCCGTCGCGCCGTCGGGTCGCCGAGCGGCTACCCTGGCCGGCAACCGCCAGCCGGGGCACCGCGCGTACCGCGCCGTCCGGCCCACGGGGCCGTCGACCTGGCCGTGGCGGTGCGAGGGGAAGGTGCGCGGGATGTACGACCAACTGCTCGGCGGCGGCCTCGGTCACCCCGGGCCGGAGGAGAACGGGCCGGAGCCGGACTTCGTCACCTGGCTGCTCTATCTCGACCGGGCCGAGGACCCGAACTGGTTGGGATCGCTGGCCCGCTGGTGGCACGACGAGGTGTGCCGGTTGCTGTTGCCGTTCGTCCAGCCGGCCGGCGCCGCCGCGCCGGTCACCTCGCTGACCGCGTTCGAGCAGGACGCCACCGGGCGCGGGCGGCGGCGCCGGCCGGCGCGCTGGGTGGACGGGATCACCGCCGACTGCGCCCAGCTCTCGGCCCGGTGGTTCGACGTCGCGCCGACCGCGATCGCCTCCGAGCTGGACGTCTTCCTGGCCCGGTTCGCCGGCCGGCGGCACGTCCGGCTACAGATCTCGATCGGCTTCGAGGGGCGGTCCGGTGGACTGCCGCTGGTGCTGCCGGCCCTGGTCGAGCTGACCCGGCTGGTCGGCGACGCGACGGATCCGGCGTACGGCGAGATCGTGGTCAACGCCGGCCTGCTCTCCCCGGCGACGATGCTGGACGCGGCGCTCGGCCGCTCCGCGGAGTCCTCGGCCGAGCAGAGCCGTATCCACCTGCGCGGCTACGAGTGGGTGACGGTCTGCCCCCGGGAGTTGGTCGCCGAGCTGGGCGGGGCGGAACGGCTCGCCGCGACCGGCGCCTTCGCCGAGGTACGGCCGCTGCGGCACGGCGGCGCGCTGCTCCGGGCGACGGACGATCCGGCCGACTACCGCGCCGACCGGGTACGCGGGGTGTTCCGCGCCCTGGCACCGGTGTTGCCTCCGGGGCAGCCGGTGGCGCTGCCGACGGTGCCGCCGGCCGGCTCGGCGATGCTCTCGGCGGTGCCGGGGGTGCTGGCCGGCGACCCCGGCGGGCACGACCTGAGCCGGGTGGTCTTCGCCGACGCCCGCACGGTGCAGCGGCAGCTTCCCGGGCAACGCCTCGAACTCGGCCCGGGGCTCGCCGCCCGCTGAGCCGGTCGACCGGGCGCCGGACCGGACACTCCCGCCACCCCTGTTCGCGGGTGGCGGGAGCGCCGATCGGAGCTGTGCCGGCCCGGCCGGAGCCGGATGGGAGTGCGTCAGGGACGGGTCAGGCCCGGCTACACGGGGAGCCGTTCAGGCTGAACGAGGTCGGCGACGAGTACGTGCCGCTGTACGAGCCCTGGTAGCCGAAGGAGGCCGTGCCGCCCGGCGGGATGTTGCCGTTCCAACTGATGTTCCGGGCGGTCACCGCCGATCCGCTCTGCGTGACGGTGGCGTTCCAGGCGTTGCCGACCTGCTGCCCGGAGGGCAGGTTGTAGGTCAGCGACCAGTTGTTGATGGCGCTGGAGCCGGTGTTGGTGATGGTGACCGACGCGCTGTACCCGTTGTTCCAGGTGTTCGCCGTGTAGGCGACCCGGCAGGAGCTGCCGCCCGGCGGGTTGGTCGGCGGGTTGCTCGGCTGCCCGGTCGGCTGGCCGGTCGGCTGCGGGTTGCCACCGCCGTTCACCGACGCGGAGAACGAGTTCACCGCGAGGCCGGTGCCGCCGATCCACGGCTCGAAGCCGGCCTGGATGCTGGTCAGGTACCACGAGTTGGTGATGGCACCCCGGTTGCGGACGTCGTTGATGAAGTCCAGCACGCTGAAGTTCCAGCTGGTGATCGGGGACGGCGCGAGGTACGAGATGACGTTGTTGCCGCCGTTGTTGCCGCGCCACACGTCCCAGGTGCGCCCGCCGACGGTGGCGGTGCCGACCGAGGAACCGATCGGCTGGATCGAGCCCTGCCGGTTGAACCAGATCATGATCTCCATCTGGTTGACGCCGTCCCGCTTCGGGGTCGGGTCCAGCCAGATGTCGTACGAGGCGTTGTAGGTGGCGCCGCTGACGAAGTTGTAGTTGATGCTGCTGCTCGCGCTGCTGATCTGGCTCACCTGCATCGGCAGGTTGGTCCCGGGCGAGCAGTTGGTGTAGTGGCAGCCGAGGAAGACCGACGGGTACGACACCGGCGCGCCGCTGGTGCTGCCCTGGCCGTCCTGCCGGGTGATGGAGAACCCGGTGTCGGTGACGTTGATGCACTGCTGGGCGGTGGTGCCCCAGCGGTTGTTCTGGACCACGTACCTGCCCTGGATGGTGGTCGAGCCGTACTGCTCGCAGATCTGGACGTCGGCCTGTGCCGGGCCGGCGGCGCTGAGTACGGCGATGGCGGCGCTGGCCAGCAGGCCGGCGACGGCCGCGAAGACGGGGACGGAACGTCTCATGATGCTCCTTGGGGGTGGGGTGTCCGTGGAGTGGTGCGGTGCCGCGTGGTACCGGGCGTGCGGCAGGGTGGTGCGGGGGGAGCGCTCCCATGGCAGCTAGGGACACATTTACATGCTTGAAATCGGAAAGCAACCGGGGGAGCGTCGGCCGGGGTTGTTCATGCCGATGAGCCGGTTATGGCGGTTGCGTCGCCGGGCTGAACGGCGTACCGGGAAAGGTCAGGCGCCGGC
This sequence comes from Plantactinospora sp. BB1, assembly GCF_003030385.1. Lineage (NCBI taxonomy): Bacteria > Bacillati > Actinomycetota > Actinomycetes > Micromonosporales > Micromonosporaceae > Plantactinospora > Plantactinospora sp. BB1. The sequence continues at coordinate 2,822,886 of NZ_CP028159.1, forward strand.
CAGCAGGCTGCGGGCCGCCCGCACCTGTCGGACCGCGGCGTGCAGCGCGGCGACGATCCGTTCCTCGCTCTGCGCGTCCAGCCTGGTCGCCGGCACGGAGAGGCTGATCGCGTCCATGGCCGGGGAGTGCAGCGGCACCGCCATCGCGAAGCAGACGATGCCCTCGGTGTTCTCCTCGCGGTCCACCGCGTAGCCCCGGTCCCGCACCCTGGCCAGCTCCGCGTGCAGCAGCTCCGGGTCGGTGACGGTGTGCCGGGTCAGCGCCGGCAGCGGCCAGCTCAGCAGCCGGTCCACCGCCTCGTCGGTGCGCTGCGCGAGCAGCACCTTGCCGAGCGCGGTCGCGTGCGCCGGCAGGTGCCGGCCGATCGCGCTGTAGAGCCGCAGCCGGTGCACCGACTCGCGCTTGGCCAGGTAGACCACGTGCGGACCGTCCAGCCGGCCCAGGTGCACGGTCTCGCCGAACTGGCCGGCGAGGTCGTCGAGTACCCCGGCCAGCAGGCCGGTGGCGTCGTCCGCCTCCAGGTAGGCGGCACCGACCTGGAGGGCGCGTACGCCCAGCCCGAACCGGGTGCCGGTGGCGTCCGCCTCCACCCAGCCACGCTGGATCATCGTGCGCAGCAGGCCGTGCAGGCTGCTCTTGGGAATGCCCAGTGCCCGGGCCAGCTCGACCAGCGAGCGGCGCTGCGGCGCCTCGGCCAGCGCCTCCAGCACGTCGAGGGTGCGGCCGGCCGACTTCACCGGCTGGAACGCCTCGACCGCCGCCAGCCCGGCGCCGCTGGTCGTACCCGTCGTCATGGCGGCCACTCTAGCCGGCTTGACAGTGCCGGGGAGCACAGTAGGGTCGCATACGTGACCAGCGTTCAAGATGATGAACAGACTGCCGGTGTAACCGAAACGATCGCCGCGACCCGGATCCTGCCGGTCGTGGTCCTGGAGGACGCGGCCTCGGCGCCGGCGCTGGCCGCCGCGCTCACCGAGGGCGGCCTGCGGGCCATCGAGGTGACCTTCCGGACGGCGGCCGCGGCCGAGGCCATCCGGCTGATGGCGGAGCGACCCGACCTGCTGGTGGGTGCCGGCACCGTGCTCACGCCGGCCCAGGTCGACCAGGCCGCCGACGCGGGCGCCCGGTTCGTGGTCAGCCCCGGCTTCTCGCCGTCGGTGGTCCGGCACTGCCAGGAGCGTGGCCTGCCGGTCTTTCCCGGCGCCGCCACCGCCACCGAGATCCAGATGGCGCTGGACGCCGGCCTCGACACGGTCAAGTTCTTCCCGGCCGAGCAGCTCGGCGGGGTCGGCATGGTCAAGGCGCTGGCCGCCCCGTTCCGGTCGGTCCGGTTCGTCCCGACCGGCGGGGTCAACACCGGCAACCTCGCCGACTATCTCGCGCTGCCCGCCGTGCTCGCGGTCGGCGGCACCTGGATGGTCGCCCCCGCCCTGCTCGCCGAGGGTCGCTGGGACGAGGTCACCCGGCTGACCGCCGCCGCCGTCGCGGCCAGCCGCCCCGCCGGCTGACACCCCACTCCCGCACCCGTTCGACACCGCCGTTCCCGCGCCGCCCGGCCCGCCCGAAAGGTCCGCCCATGCTGACGCTCCGTCCCGCCGACGACTGCCGCTTCGACCTGGTCTCGCTCGGCGAGGTGATGCTCCGGCTCGACCCGGGTGAGGGCCGGGTACGCACCGCGCGGACGTTCCGGGCCTTCGAGGGCGGCGGCGAGTACAACGTGGCGCGTGGGCTGCGCCGCTGCTTCGGGCTGCGTACCGCCCTGGTCAGCGCGTTCGCCGACAACGAGGTGGGACGGCTGCTGGAGGACCTGATCCTCACCGGCGGGGTGGACACCTCGTTCGTCAAGTGGGTGCCCTACGACGGCATCGGCCGCAGCGTCCGCAACGGGCTCAACTTCACCGAGCGGGGCTTCGGGGTGCGCGGCGCCGTCGGCACCTCGGACCGGGGCCACACCGCGGCCAGCCAGCTCCGCCCGGACGACGTCGACTGGGACCACCTCTTCGGCACCCTCGGCGTGCGCTGGCTGCACACCGGAGGCATCTACGCGGCGCTCTCCGAGATCGCCCCGGAGACCATCGAGGCCGCGATGACCGCCGCCCGCCGCAACGGCACCTTGATCTCGTACGACCTGAACTACCGGCCCAGCCTCTGGAAGGCGGTCGGCGGCCAGGCCCGGGCGCAGGAGGTGAACCGGCGGCTCGCCCGGTACGTCGACGTGATGATCGGCAACGAGGAGGACTTCACCGCCTCGCTCGGCTTCGGGGTGCCCGACACCGACGAGTCCCTCACCGAGCTGGAGGTGGCGAACTTCCAGCGGATGATCGAGGCGGTCACCAAGGAGTACGACAACTTCCAGGTGGTGGCGACGACGCTGCGCACGGTACGCAGCGCGACCGTCAACGACTGGGGCGCGATCGCCTGGTCCGCCGGCAGCGGTTTCGTGCAGGCGACCCACCGGGCGAACCTGGAGATCCTCGACCGGGTCGGCGGCGGCGACAGTTTCGCCTCCGGGCTGATCTACCGGCTGCTGACCGGCGGCGACCTGGCCAGCGCGGTGGAGTACGGCGCGGCGCACGGCGCGCTGGCGATGACCACCCCCGGCGACACCTCGATGGCCAGCCTGAAGGAGGTCGAGGCGCTCGTCCGGGGGGCGGGTGCCCGGGTACAGCGGTGAGGCGGTGACCGCCCCGGAGGCCGGGGCGGCTGGCTCGGCCGGTGACCCGGCATCGTCCGACGGCGGGATCGCCTGGTCATCGGGTGGATGCCGCCGATCCTGCGGCCGATCCCGGTGACCCGGCCGTGACCTGGGGACATCCGATCGGATCTTCCGTTGGGGTGATAGCGCGGAGTAGTGTCTTGCCTTCAACGCGTGCCGATCCCTCCGGAGGCGTCACCAGATGGCCGCATCCCACCTGCGCGTTCTCGTCGTCGGCGCGGGGATCGCCGGCCTCGCGGTCGCGCGTACCCTCCGGCTCGCCGGATTCCGGCCGGAGGTGACCGAGCGGACGTCCGGGACGGGCGCCCCCGAGGTCGGTCTCTACCTGCCCGGCAACGCCGAACGGGCGCTGCGGGAGATGGGCCTGGACGATCCGGTGCGACCGCTCGGCCAGGTCATCCGCTGCCAGCGGTTCCTCGACGCCGACGGCCGGGAACTCTGCGAGGTCGACCTCGACAAACTCTGGTCGGGCGTGGGCGAGAGCCGGGCGCTGCCCGGGTCCGACCTGCACCGGGTACTGCTGAGCGGGGCCGGCGGCGAGGTGAGGTACGACACCGAGATCCAGGCCCTGGAGCTGCACCGGGAGGCCGTCACGGTCACCTTCGGCGACGGCAGCCGGGCGGAGTACGACCTGGTGGTCGGTGCCGACGGGCGGCGCTCGACGGTCCGCGCGCTGGCCGCGCTCGGCGGCCCGGCCCGTCCGACGGGGCATGTCGGCTATTCCGCCGTGGTCAGCGGCGGGCCGCCGTTGACCGAGTGGACCGGGCTGCTCGGCGAGCGGGCCGGATTCGTGGCCGTGCCGATGGGCGGCGGCCGGCTGCACTGCTACGCCGACGAGGTGGGCACCGCTCCGCCGGCCGATCCGCTGGCCCGGGTACGGGAACTCTTCGGCGGCTACGGCGGCCCGGTGCCGGCGATCCTGGAGGCGATGGACCAGGTGCGGGCGGCCCGGACCGACGAGGTGGAGTTGGGCGCGTGGTCCCGGGGCCGGGTGGTGCTGGTCGGTGACGCCGCACACGCCACCGCGCCGACGCTGGGCCAGGGCGCGGCGATGGCGTGCGAGGACGCGCTGGTGCTGGCCCGGTCGCTGCGCCGGTCGGCGAGCGTGCCCGAGGCGCTGTACGGCTACGAGAACCGGCGCCGCCCCCGGATCAAGTGGGTGCTGGACCGGACCCGCGACCGGGACCGGACCCGGAACGTACCCCCGCCGCTGCGCGACCCGCTGTTGCGGGTGCGGGGCAACCGGATCTTCCAGGAGCACTACCGGCTCCTCGTCGACCCCGCGTGACGGTCCCCCGACCCAGGGGTACGGAGGGTGGCGCAGCGACCGGCGACGAGCGGCCTGGTGGGACGGTGTCGGCGGGTCGGGGCGTACCCGAGGAGGGACCCGCCGCTGGCGGGGACTATTCTGCCTGCGAGGTACGGCTCGCAGATCAACAGCGCGTGCCGAGTGGGACTAACGAGAACCGGAGGCCACTCGTGACCACCGTCGCACCCAAGCCGATCGTGACCCGGCCGTGGCCGGTCCGCCAGCCGGTCAAGGGCTCGGCACTCACGCGGCTGCTGCGTACGACGGACGCGAAGCAGATCGGGATCATGTATATGGTCACCGCGTTCGCGTTCTTCATGATCGGTGGCCTGATGGCGCTGCTGATGCGCGCCGAGCTGGCCCGGCCGGGACTCCAGTTCCTGTCGCCGGAGCAGTACAACCAGCTCTTCACCATGCACGGCACGATCATGCTGCTCTTCTTCGCGACGCCGATCGTCTTCGCGTTCGCGAACTTCGTGGTGCCGATCCAGATCGGCGCGCCGGACGTGTCGTTCCCCCGACTGAACAGCTTCGCGTACTGGCTCTATCTCTTCGGCGGCACGCTGGCGATGGGTGGCTTCCTCACCCCCGGCGGCGCGGCCGACTTCGGCTGGTTCGCGTACACCCCGCTGAGCAACGTCGAGCACTCGCCCGGGGTCGGCGCGAACATGTGGATCATGGGTCTGGCCATCTCCGGCCTGGGCACGATCCTCGGTGGCGTCAACATGATCACCACGATCCTGACGCTGCGGGCGCCCGGCATGACGATGTTCCGGATGCCGATCTTCACCTGGAACATCCTGGTCACCAGCCTTCTGGTGATCATGGTCTTCCCGCTGCTCGCCGCGGCCCTCTTCGCACTCGCCGCGGACCGGATCATCGGCGCGCACGTCTTCGACGCCGCCACCGGCGGCCCGATGCTCTGGCAGCACCTCTTCTGGTTCTTCGGGCACCCCGAGGTCTACATCGTCGCGCTGCCGTTCTTCGGCATCGTCAGCGAGGTCATCCCGGTCTTCTCCCGCAAGCCGATCTTCGGCTACAAGGGCCTGGTCGGCGCCACCATCGCGATCGCCGCGCTCTCGATGAGCGTGTGGGCGCACCACATGTTCGCCACCGGCCAGGTGCTGCTGCCGTTCTTCTCGTTCCTGAGCTTCCTGATCGCGGTGCCGACCGGCATGAAGTTCTTCAACTGGATCGGCACGATGTGGCGGGGCCAGATCAGCTTCGAGACCCCGATGCTCTGGTCGATCGGCTTCATGGTCACCTTCCTCTTCGGTGGCCTCACCGGCGTACTGCTGGCCAGCCCGCCGCTCGACTTCCACGTCTCGGACTCCTACTTCGTGGTGGCGCACTTCCACTACGTGCTCTTCGGCACCATCGTCTTCGCCGTCTACGCCGGCATCTACTTCTGGTTCCCGAAGATGTTCGGCCGGATGCTGGACGAGCGCCTCGGCAAGGTGCACTTCTGGCTGACCTTCATCGGCTTCCACACCACGTTCCTGGTGCAGCACTGGCTCGGCAACGAGGGCATGCCCCGGCGGTACGCCGACTACCAGCCGCTGGACGGCTTCACCACGCTGAACATGGTCTCCACGATCGGGTCGTTCATCACCGGCATCTCGACGCTGCCGTTCCTCTACAACGTCTGGAAGTCGTACAAGGCCGGTCCGGTGGTGGAGGTCGACGACCCGTGGGGTCACGGCAACTCCCTGGAGTGGGCCACCAGCTCGCCGCCGCCGCTGCGCAACTTCGACCGGATGCCCCGGATCCGCTCCGAGCGGCCCGCCTTCGACGCGAAGTTCCCGGAACTGGCCGCCGGTGGGCAGTCGCTGGCCGGCCCACCCGAGGGTGGCGCCAAGCCGCTGACCAGCGAGTCCGACCACGGCGCCAGTTACACCGAGGACACCGCCAGCAACATCGACCAGAAGTAGTCCAGCCGGCTTTCGATCTCGCGGCCGGTACCCGGGGGAACTCCTCCGGGTACCGGCCGCGAACGTTTCCCCCGGTCGGAGAGGCCGGGCGCGCCGCTCGGGGCCGGGCCGCAGGCGCCGCAGCGCGGGCTGCGGCGCCTGCCTCAGGCTCTCCGGCTCACTTCACCACCGGCGTGCCGCGCAGGGCCACGCCGGCATCCCGGAGCATGGCCAGCGCCGCGTCGGTGGTCCCCGCGTCGACCCCGGCGGTCAGGTCGAGCAGTACGGTGGTGGCGAAGCCCTCCCGGGCGGCGTCCAGCGCGGTGGCCCGGACACAGTGGTCGGTGGCGATCCCGACCACCTCGACCCGGTCGACCGAGCGCTGCCGGAGCCAGTCGGCCAGCCCCTCGGACCCCTCGGTCGTCCCCTCGAAGCCGGAGTACGCCGCCGCGAACTCGCCCTTGTGGAACACCGCCTCGACCCGGTCGGTGGCCAGCTCCGGATGGAACCGGGCGCCTTCGGTGCCGACCACGCAGTGCCGGGGCCAGGAGTCGGCGTAGTCGGGGACGTCGGCGAAGTGCGCGCCCGGATCCACGTGGTAGTCCTTGGTCGCCACCACGTGCTCCCAGCGGTCCGGCTCGGCGGCGAGCAGCCGGGAGATCCCGGCCGCCACCGAGGCGCCGCCGGCCACCGCGAGGGACCCGCCCTCGCAGAAGTCGTTCTGCACGTCGACGATGATCAGTGCTCGGCTCATGGCTACCCTTCCGGCTGGTCGGCGGGGACGACGGTGACCGGGATGGTCGGGTCGCCCGCCGAGAGCTTGAGTCCCTCCCAGGGGATGGAGATCAGGCACTGCCGCAGGTGCTCCCGCGACTCGGTGAGACTCGGCAGCGGCTGCGGCTCGCCGCCGGTGACGTACCGCCGCTGCAACGCCCGGTCGCCGGGCCGCGGCTCGGGTACGCCCTGCGAGACGACGACCTCCTCGGTCGCCGTACCGCTGGGCTTGTGCCGCCGGACGGCCACCTTGCGCCCGCCGACGGTCGCCTTGTGCTCGGAGCGCTTCACCACCGAGCGGCCCTCCACCTCGACCAGCTTGTAGACCAGCCCGGCGGTGGGTGCGCCGGAGCCGGTCACCACGGCGGTGCCGGCGCCGTACATGTCGACCGGTTCGGCGGCGAGCGCGGCGATGGCGTACTCGTCGAGGTCACCGGAAACGATGATCTTCGTCTCGGTGGCGCCGAGCGAGTCGAGGAGTTCCCGCGAGTGCTGGGCCAGCACCGCGAGGTCGCCGGAGTCGATCCGTACCGCCCGCAGGTCGGGCCCGGCGACCGCGATCGCGTTCCGGATGCCCTGGGCGATGTCGTAGGTGTCGACCAGCAGCGTGGTGCTCTTGCCCTGCGCCGCGACCTGCGAGGCGAACGCGGTCGGCTCGTCGTCGTGCAGCAGCGTGAAGGCGTGCGCGGCGGTGCCGGCGGTCGGGATCCGGTAGCGCTGCCCGGCGGCCAGGTTGGAGGTGTAGCCGAACCCGGCCAGGTAGCTGGCCCGGGCCGCGGCCACCGCCGCCTCCTCGTTGGCCCGCCGGGCACCCATCTCGATCAGCGTACGGCCGCGCGCCGCGGTCACCATCCGGGCCGCCGCCGCCGCGATCGCCGAGTCGTGGTTGAGCACCGAGAGCGTCAGCGTCTCCAGCAGTACGCACTCGGCGAAGGTGCCGGAGACGGTCAGGATCGGCGAGCCGGGGAAATAGAGTTCGCCCTCGGCGTAGCCGTCGATGTCACCGCTGAACCGGTAACTCGACAGCCACCGCGCGGTCGGGTCGTCGACCACCCCGGTGTCCCGGAGGAAGGCGACGTCCGCCTCGTCGAACCGGAAGTCCGCCAGCAGGTCGACCAGCCGGGCGGTACCGGCGACCACCCCGTAGCGGCGGCCGGTAGGCAGCCGGCGGGTGAAGACCTCGAAGACGCAGTGCCGGTCGGCGGTGCCGTCCCGGAGGGCGGCGCTGACCATGGTCAGCTCGTAGTGGTCGGTGAGCAGCGCGGGGCGGGAACTGTGCACCACGTCAGCCTAAGCGTGTCGGGTCGCCGCCCGTCGCCGGTCAACGGTCCGGCTCGCCCTCCTGCTCCGGGATCGCCTTCAACGCGGGCCACAGCTCGCCCCGACCGGCCACGCCGAGCTTGTTGTAGACCCGCTGGAGATGGTTCTCCACGGTCCGGGTCGAGATGTAGAGCTGCTCGGCGATGTTCCGGCTGGCCAGGCCCCGGGCGGCCAGCCGGGCGATCTGTCGTTCCCGGTCGGTCAGCGCCGGCTGGCGCACCGACAGCGCGGGGGTGCGGAGCACGTCGCAGCGGCGGAGCAGCCCGGCGAGCCGCAGGTTCGCCTCGTGCGACCGGTTCGACCGGGCCGCCCGCAGTCGGGTCACCGCCCGGCTGGTCGCCTCGGCGGCGAAGACGTTGAGGTCGAGTTCGGCGAAGCCCTCCGCGACGGCGAGCAGCTGGTCGCCGGAGTGGCCGTACTCGGCCCGGGCGTGTCGGGCCATCAGCGCCGGCAGCGGGCCGTCCACCGCCTCGCTCAGCTCGGTCAGCCGCTGGGCCACCGTACGCCGCCGGCCGGTGACGGTCGGCTCGCCGACCTCGATGTCGGCCCGGCCGAACCGGACCAGATCGTGCAGGGCCAGCACCTCGTGCCCGGCGAAACCGTCCGCCTGGAGCCGGTTGACCAGCTCGCGGAGCGTGCCGACCGCGCTGGCGAGGTCGCCGGTGGCGGCCTGCACGGTGGCCCGGGCCTGTTCGAGCCAGGGGTAGAGCACGGCCATCCCGGACGTCTGCGACCGGTCGGACTCGGCCATCGCCTCGACCGCCGAGTCGACGTCGCCGCGCATCGCCGCCGCCTGGGCCCGTTCCGCGTGCGCCAGCCCGGCGAAGACCCGGCTGGTGGCGAGGACGGCACAGGCGCCGAGGCTGGTCCGCAGCGCCTCGCCGGTCTGGCCGCGCAGCCGGGCCGCCTGGGCGCGCAGGATGGAGAGGTAGCCGGAGCCGAGCCGGAAGTCGCCCGCGTCGGCCAGGTCGGCGAACTCGGCGGCGACGATCGCGTCGATCCCGGCCAGGTCACCGGCGAGCGCCAGCCGGGTACCCCGGGCCAGCTCCAGCGCGAGTTGCAGGTAGGGCATCTCGGTGCGCCACTGCGCCGCCTCGGCGGCCACCCCGTCGACGGCCCGGCCGCTGAGCGTCAACTCGCCCCGGGCGGCCTGTAGGTGCGCGATCGTGCACCGGGCCAGGCCCCGGGCGGCCACCGAGGCGGCCGGGCGGTCCAGTACGGAGCGGCTCAGCCGCAGCGCCTCGGCACACTCCAGCCGGTGCAGCCGCATGATCGCCTCGAAGGCCACCACCCGGGCCCGGTCGGCCGGGTCGGTCAGCCGCTGGGCGTCAGCCGCGATCTCGGCCACGGTGGACTCCCGGTTGAGCCCCCAGTACGAGACCATCCCGCGTACGGTCAGCCACCGGCTGCGCCGCTCGTCGGAGGAGATCTGGTCGGCGACCGAGTCGAGTACCCGGATCGCCTCCTCCGCCTGGTCGCCGAACATCAGGATCGTGGCCAGCAGTTCGGCGGCCTGGTAGCCACCGCCGGCCTCCAACGCGGCCCGGGCCAGCCTGGCGGCGAGCGGTACGTCGAACTGGCTGAACGCCTGCCCACCGGCCCGCAGCAGCAGGGCCGGATCCTGCGCGGTGCCGGAGTCGAGCCGCCAGACCGCCACCCGGAGCAGGTCGTCGCGGCGCCGGTTGCCGGCCCGCTCGACCAGCTCGGCGAGGTGGGCGTTGAGCCGGCGGGCCCGGGTGACCGGGCAGCGTCGCCGGACCACCTCGCCGTAGAGCGGATGGGCCAGCCGGACGTTCGAGCGGCGGTCGTGCACGTCGACCCGGATCAGGCCGCGCTCCTCGGCGGTCTCCACGCTGGAGCTGTCGGTCGCCCGGTGCAGCAGGGCCAGCCCGATCGGCTCGCCCATCGCGACCAGTTCGACCACCGCGCGTACGCCCGGGTCGAGCTGGCCGATCCGGGCGTCGATCAGCTCGTCGAGGCTGGGCGAGAGCTGGCTGCGGCCGGTCCACTGCCAGACGCCGTAGGTCCGGGTCAGTTCGTCGCTGGCGTGCGCCGCGATGATCAGCTCCCGGAGCATCAGGGCGTTGCCGGCGGAGAGCCGGTAGAGCCGGTCCGCCGACGGCCCGTCCACCGGATCGCCGAGCATCGCGGTGAGCAGCTCCTTGCTGTCGCCCGGGTCCAGCGGCGCCAGCTCGGCGTGGTCGACCAGGTCGTCGGTCCAGAGTGCGCGGATCGGCAGCGGCACCGGCTCGCCGCTGCGCAGCGTGCCGAGCACCGTCGCGTTGTCGGAGCGGGCGATCAGATAGACCAGGGCGGCCGAGGAGGGGTCGAGCAGGTGCGCGTCGTCGATGCCGATCACGATCCGCCGCCCCGCCGCCTGCTGGTGCAGCGCGTCGACGGCCCAGCGCATGATGCCGGCCGGGGAGAGGCCGGCGGGCTGGTCGGCCGGGAGCACCTGGGCGAGCCCGCCGAACGGGATCCCGGCGGTGGCGATGTTGGCGGAGGCGGACCAGACGGCGCAGCCGTGTCCGGGCAGTTCGGCCAGACCTTCGCTGAGCAGGCGGCTCTTGCCGACCCCGGCGATGCCGCTGAAGAAGATGCCTCGGCTGCCCGGGCTGGTGGCGGCGCTCACCAACCGGTTGAGTTCATCCGTACGACCAACGAAGCTCCACCGCCCCATCGGGGCAGCATATAGACCGGGTGCCATCCGCGCGCGCCTGGTGACTGAATGAATTTGAGTAGCCGACCGGGCATCCATGAGTATCGTTGGTGCTCGTAGCGTACGGGCATCGACACGTAGCGTTCCGATATTCGGCGGACCTCGGCCGGTACCACCGGTCCGGGCAGGCCGACGGCAGCGGTGCCCGGCCGGAACGTTCCGGCCGGCTGGGAGGTGCAGACGGCGATGGAGTTCCGGTCGCTCCCCGTCTCCGGACCGCCGGGCCCGCCCGGCGCCCGGCCACCCCGCCGAGGCGCGGGCGACGAACCGGCGCTGGTCGAGGCCCCGCCCGACGAACCGCTCGCGGTGATCACGATCGGGCCGTCCGCCGAGGACCGCCGGGCCGTCCTCGCCGGACTGCTCGGCGCCGCCGCGCCGCCGCTGCGGGTGCCGGCGGGCAGCTTCCTGGTGGTCGACCACGGGCCGTCCGTCGGCGGCGCCGCCTACGTGCCCGGGCTGCGCTCCTCCCGGGAGTACCGGCCGGCGCCGGTCGGCGCGGGTCCGGCCCTGGCCCGCCCGCCGCGCCGGGTCGAGCTGACCGTGCCCGACCCACTGCTGCGGCACTTCACCCTGGTCGACGCGCCGGACACCGGCACGCTCGGTGTGGCCGGCGTCCGGGTGGTCCGCGACGCCGTGCGCCGGGGCGGCGCGCTGCTCTACGTACTCCCGGACGACCGCCCGGTCGCCGCCGCCGAACTGGACCTGCTCGCCGAGGTGGCGGAGGAGGCCGCCGTCTTCCTGGTCGGCACCCCGGGCGCCGACCCCGGCTGGCCCGCCGGCCCGGAAACCTCCACCGCTGTCCCGCCGGAAGTCGCCACCGCTCCGGTGGACGGCGCGGAGCCGCCGGCCGAGGACGACGAGTCGGCGGAGAGCTGGCTCACCGCCCGCCGGGCCACGCTGGTCGCGGCGGTGCCCGCGCTCGCCGGAGTCGACTGGATCGACCTCGACCCGGTCGCCGCCGACACCGCCTACCTGCGCCGGGCCCTGGTCGACTGGGCCAGCAGCGAGGGGCTGCGCCGGGCCAGCCTCAGCCCGCCGGTCGTGCCCGGGGCCACCCGGACGGTCCCGGTCGCGCCGACCGCCCGGACCTCGGACTGGGCCGACCGGTTGGAGCGGCGCTCCCGGGAACTCGCGTACCAGCTCCGCCGGGACATCGCGCTGGAGATCGCCGCCATCCACCTGCGCTGCGTGCGCGAGGTGGTCGGCGGTACCGGCGTGCCGGGGCTGCCCGCCCTGCTCGACCGGGAGGTCGAGGCGCTGTCCCTGGAGGTGGTGGCGGCCTGCGACGCGGGCGTCGACAAGATGCTCGACGAGTCGCTCGCCCGGGTCTTCGGCGAGGTGCCGGACGAGGGCGTACGGCTGCGCGCCGCCGCCGCGGTCGGCTGGGGGCTCGCCGCCGAGCGGGCCGCCCGGGACTTCGACCGGGTACTCCTGATCCGGGAGAGCGGCGAGGTCGAGACGGTGTACGGGCTGGGCGCGGTCAACGCGCTCGCCGGCTATCCCGGCGGTACGGCCGGAGCCATCCTGCCGCCGCTCGGCGTCGGCCTCTCCGGCGGCTGCTACCAGTACTGGCGCAACCCCTGCCGGGCGGATCCGATCCACGCCCGGTCCTGGCTCGGGCGGGCGCTGCGGGAGACCGAGGTGGAGCTGTGCCGCGAGGTGTCCCGGCGGTTCGAGGCGGTCGCCGACTCGCTCACCGAGGTGCTGACCGAGGCGGTCCGGCACGGTCGTCTGCTCGCCTGAACCGAGCCGGTTCGCGGCCGGCGGCGTTCCGGTTCCTCGGTTCGCCGCCGACGGTGGCACGATGGGGGGCATGGCGGCTCCACAGGTTGCACCGGTCCACGCGCCGGACACCGAAGAGGTGCCGGTCGCCGACGGGGCATGGGTGACGATCGTCTGGGACGACCCGGTCAACCTGATGTCATACGTGACCTGGGTGTTCCAGAAACTCTTCGGCTACAGCCACGAGAAGGCCGAGAAGCTGATGCTCGACGTGCACAACAAGGGCAAGGCGGTGGTGTCCAGCGGCGCCCGCGAGCGGATGGAGCACGACGCGTCCCAGCTGCACGCGTACGGGCTGTGGGCGACGGTGGACCGGGCGTGAGTACGTTTCGCCGCCAGGGCGAGCACTGCGTCGCCACGTTCGCCGCCGACGAGGTCCGGGTGCTCCGCAAGGTCGCCTCCGAGGTGGTCGGCCTGCTCACCGACGGATTCGACCACTCCGACCCGGTTGTCGGGCGGCTGTTCCCCGACACCTATCCGGAGAACCCGGGCGACTCGGCCGAGTTCCGGCAGTACACCGAGGGCGATCTGAAGACCGGCAAGATCGACCAGGCGGGTGCGGTACTCGCGGCGCTCCCCCCGCCCAGCGGCGGCGAGGTACGCCTCGACGCGGAGGCGGCCGAGGCGTGGCTGCGGGCCCTCAACGACGCCCGGCTGGCGATGGGGGTACGCCTGGGCATCTCCGCCGACACCGACCTCGGCGACGAGCTGGACGACGCGGTGCTGCACGACCCGACCTCGACCCGGGTCTTCCAGCTCTCCATCTACGCCTACCTGGGTTATCTCCAGGAGTCGCTGCTCACGGCGCTCGTCGACGGCAGGCTCGCCGACTGACCGCCCGACCGGGTGTGGGGCCCCGCCCGACGGCGGGACCCCGCGTCGACCGCGGACCGGCCCGCTGCGGTCCGGGCCGCCCGGTGCGCCGGACGGCCCGGCCTGGGCGGTCAGGCCCGGTCGAGAACCGCCAGCTCGTCCTCGTCGAGCTGGAGTTCGGTGGCGGCCACCGAGTCCCGGATCGTCTCCGGCCGGCTCGATCCGGGGATCGGGATCACCCGCGGCGACCTGGCCAGCAGCCAGGCCAGGCAGACCTGCTGCGGGCTGACGCCCCGGGCGGCGGCGACCTCGGCGAACGGCGCGAACCGGCTGCCCAGCTCGCCGGCCCGGGAGATCCCGCCCAGCGGGGACCAGGGCAGGAAGGCCAGTCCCAGCTCGTCGCAGAGCGCCAACTCCGGCTCCGAGCTGCGGAACGCCGGGGAGTACTGGTTCTGCACCGACACCAGCCGGTCGCCGAGGATCTCCCGGGCCTGCCGGATCTGCTCGGGGTTGGCGTTGGAGATGCCGGCCATCCGTACCTTGCCGGCGTCGACCAGGTCCCGGATCGCGCCGATCGAGTCGGCGTACGGCACCCGGGGGTCGGGGCGGTGGTGCTGGTAGAGCCCGATCGCCTCCACCCCGAGCCGCTTGCACGACGCCTCGCAGGCGCTCCGGAGGTATTCCGGCGAGCTGTTCCGGGTCCAGCTGCCGTCGCCTGGTCGCAGGTGGCCGCCCTTGGTGGCGACCAGTACCCCGGAGGTGTCCCCGCCGTAGCTGGCCAGCGCCCGGGCGATCAGCGACTCGTTGTGCCCCACCTCGTCGGCGTGCAGGTGGTAGGCGTCGGCGGTGTCGATCAGGGTCACGCCGGCGTCCAGCGCGGCGTGGATGGTCCGGATCGAGCGCTCCTCGTCCGGCCGTCCCTCGATCGACATCGGCATGCCGCCCAGACCGATGGCGCTCACCTCGGTGTTGCCGATACGTCGTGAGTTCATCGCACTGTCTCCTCCACTCGGGCACCCGGCCGGCGGCCCGGCGCCGGGACGTTTCCCACCGCCGGGTGTCCGTGCCGCCCGGCGCCCGGATCTCCGATCCACTCTTTCTGTCACAGGCTGGCACCGCCCGCCCGGCGGGGTCACGTGAGGTCGGCCACTCCCGCCGGCCGAGATCGACCGCTCCCGGCCGGCCCGACAGGCGGTAGGCTGGGCCTGTGCTGAGCATCGACCGGTCGATAGTCGAGGCGATCGTCGCGCACGCCCGCCGGGACCACCCCGACGAGGCGTGCGGCGTGGTCGCCGGCCCGGCCGGCGCCGACACCCCGATCCGGCACATCCCGATGGTGAACGCCGCGCGGTCCATGACGTTCTACGAGTTCGACTCGATGGAGCAGTTGCGGGTCTGGCGGGAGATGGACGATCGCGACGAGGAGCCGGTGGTGATCTACCACTCGCACACCGCGACCGAGGCCTATCCGTCCCGCACCGACATCTCCTTCGCCGGAGAGCCGGGGGCGCACTATCTGCTGGTCTCCACCCGTGACCCGGAGGCCGAGGAGATCCGTTCGTTCCGGATCGTGGACGGGGTGGTGACCGAGGAGCCGATCCGGGTCGTCGACGCCACGGTGGACCCGAACGCCGTGCAGTCGTACATGTTCGGGCAGAGCCCGGCGACGGTCGACTACGAGTGTTCCGGCCGCTGACTTCCGCAGCTCAGCAGCCGTTTCGTAGTCCGTTCCCCAACTCCGTCGTTTCAAGGAGCACATCAGTCATGGCCATCGAGGTTCGCATTCCCACCATCCTGCGCAGCTACACCGGCGGCGCCAAGGTCGTCGAGGGGTCCGGCGACTCGCTCAACGACCTCCTGTCCGACCTGGACGGCAAGTACTCCGGCCTGCGCGGCCGGCTGGTCACCGAGCAGGGCGCCCTGCACCGCTTCGTCAACGTCTACGTCAACGACGAGGACGTCCGGTTCCTCGGCGCGCTGGACGCCAAGCTCTCCGACGGGGACACCGTCACCATCCTGCCGGCCGTGGCCGGCGGCGCGTTCGGCTTCGCGGCGGCAGCCGCGATCATCGGGCACGGCACGTCGGTGCCGGCCGCGTCCGCCGCGCGCTGAGGCGGCCGCCATGACGCGGTACGAGAGCCTGCTCGACGCGTGCGGCGGTACTCCGCTGGTGGGGCTGCCCCGCCTGTCGCCGACGGTGCCCGACGGGGCACCGCCGGTGCGGCTCTGGGCGAAGCTGGAGGACCGGAACCCGACCGGCAGCGTCAAGGACCGGCCGGCGATGTTCATGGTCCGCGAGGCCGAGCGGGCCGGGCGGCTCCGGCCCGGTGACACCATCCTCGAACCGACCAGTGGGAACACCGGCATCTCGCTGGCGATGGTGGCGAAGCTGCGCGGTTACCGGCTGGTCTGCGTGATGCCGGAGAACGTCTCGGCGGAGCGGATCCAACTGCTCCGGATGTACGGTGCCGAGATCATCTTCTCGCCGGCCGCCGGCGGCTCCAACCAGGCGGTGGCGACCGCCAAGCAGATCGCCGCCGAGCACCCGGACTGGGTGATGCTCTACCAGTACGGCAACGCCGGCAACGCGCAGGCGCACTACGAGACCACCGGTCCGGAGCTGCTGCACGACCTGCCCACCATCACGCACTTCGTGGCCGGGCTCGGCACCACCGGCACCCTGATGGGGACCGGGCGCTACCTGCGGGAGAAGGTCGACGAGATCGAGATCGTCGCCGCCGAGCCTCGGTACGGCGAACTGGTCTACGGGCTGCGCAACATCGACGAGGGCTACGTCCCGGAGCTCTACGACCCCAGCGTGCTGACCCGGCGCTTCTCGGTCGGTACCCGGGACGCGGTGCTGCGTACCCGGCAGCTCGTGGAGGTGGAGGGGATCTTCGCCGGCTTCTCCACCGGAGCGATCCTGCACGCCGCGCTCGCCGTGGCGCACGAGGCGGTCAAGGCCGGCCGCCGCGCCGACGTCGCGTTCGTGGTCGCCGACGGCGGCTGGAAATACCTGTCGACCGGTGCCTACGGCGGCACTCTGGCCGACGCCGAGGAAGCCCTGGACGGCCAGCTCTGGGCCTGACCGGCAGTCCCGTCCGGCCGGGCGCGGGCACCGACCCGACCCGGCCGGCGGGATCCCGGCCCGCTGGCGTACCCCGATGGTCGGCGCGGGCTGCCGGCGACCGTCTCCACCGCTGGTGCTCCGGCTGATCGGCGGTCACCGAGGGTGGTTCCGGGCCGGCGGGAACGGGATACCGACATGCCCACCTAAGGTGACGGAACGTAACGGTCGGGCCGTTTGCGGCGTCTAACCCGTACCGGGCCGGGTCGCCCAGACCGGTTGTCACGTTGGCGACAACTGCACCCAGATCTTTCTTGTGCCCAGGTGTCGCGGCGTAGGCTGCGCACCGTGACAGACCTTCCGGCATTGATCGTTCACGCGTTGGTCGGCGGGCTGTCCGTGACCATCAGTAATGGCGGGGCGACCTGATGCGATTGACCATTCTCGGCTGCGCGGGGAGTTTCCCGGGCCCCGAAGCGGCCTGTTCGGCCTATCTGGTCGAGGCCGACGGCTTCCGGTTGCTGCTCGACTTCGGCTCGGGCTCGCTCTCCGCGCTGCAACGCTATGCCGGGCTGAAGGCGGTCGACGCGATCCTGCTGACCCACCTGCACGGGGACCACATCCTCGACGCGGTCCCGTACATCGTGGTGCGACGGTACGCACCGGACGGCCCCTATCCGGCGCTGCCGGTCTACGCCCCGAGCGGTGCGCCGGACCGGCTCGCCAACGCGTACAGCCTGGACGAGGGGCTGCTCGACGACGTCTACACCTTCTACGGCCTGCAACCCGGCACGTTCCCGATCGGCCCGTTCGCGGTGACCGTCGACCGGGTCAACCATCCGGTGGAGACCTACGGGGTGCGGCTGGAGCACGGTGGCCGGTCCCTCTGCTACTCGTCGGACACCGCACCCTGCGAGTCCCTGCTCCGGCTGGCCCACCGCGCCGACCTGTTCCTCTGCGAGGCGAGTTACCTGGACGGGGTGGAGAACCCGCCCGACCTGCACCTGACCGGGCGGGAGGCGGGCGAGATCGCCGCCAAGGCGGAGGTGGGCAAGCTGCTGCTCACCCATCTGGTCGCCGCCTGGGGAAGCGAGGCGGTGACCCACGAGGCGGCGCTGGGCGCCTTCGCCGGCCCGGTCGAGGTCGTCCGCCCCGGCGCCCGTTACGACCTCTAGCCCTCGGGCCGCACCGCCCCCCGGACGGCGCGCCGGACGCCTAGCATTCCTCGGATGGCGCACCCTCCGTCCGGTCAACCCCCGTCCGGTTTCCCAGGGCAGCCGACCCCGCCCGGCGGATTTCCATCGGTCCCGCCCGCCGGCCCCTACCCCCCGCCCCCCGCCGGCCCCTACCCGCCGCCCCCCGCCGGCCCGCCTCCCGCTGCCTACCCGGCCGCTCCCGGTCCCTATCCGGCGGGACCGCCCGGCTATCCCGGCCCGGGCTGGCCCGGCCATCCCGGCGCGGCGCGGCCGAAGAAGCGCCGGGGTTTCCTCGTCGCGGTGGTCCTGCTCTCCCTGGTGGCGCTGCTCTGCTGTGGCGGTGCCCTCTACGGGGGCTGGTGGCAGCCGCGCCAGGAGTTGGCCGGGCACAAGCGCCTGCTCGAGGAGATCGGCGGCCCGAGGGGCTTCCAGGACACCCGGATCCGGGAGCACGCCGGCACCACCAACGCCTTCACCGAGTACTACCTCATCTGTAGGGACGCGGTCTGTCCGCTCGACCCGGCGGGCGCGATCTACGAGTGGCTGCACGACAACGACGCCCCGGCCGACCGGAACCACGTCAAATCATGCCTGGGTTGGGCGGCCGCGCCCGACCCCGAGCTGTGCCGCTTCACCTGGCGGGGCAACGGCTGGCGCGTCGACGTGGACGCGTTCTGGAAGGGTGCCGACGGCCAGGACGCCGGTGACCGGGAATGGCTGCTCCGCACCACGGCCTCGGCCGACTGAGCCGGCGGGTACGCCCCGGCGGGCCGCAACGCGGACGCCCGGGGCACCCTCGGGCGGGGCGATCGGGCGAGCACATAGGCTGCGGGGATGGCGCGACCTGACGGGCGGCGGCCCGACCAACTTCGACCGGTGAGCCTGACCCGACGCTGGAGCATCCATCCGGAGGGATCCGTCCTCGTCGAGTTCGGTGACACCCGGGTGCTCTGCACGGCGAGTGTCACCGAGGGGGTGCCACGCTGGCGCAAGGGCTCCGGCCTGGGCTGGGTCACCGCCGAATACTCGATGCTGCCCCGCTCCACCACCACCCGCTCGGACCGGGAGAGCGTCCGAGGCAAGATCGGCGGCCGTACCCACGAGATCTCCCGACTGGTCGGCCGGAGCCTGCGGGCCTGCATCGACCTGAAGGCGCTCGGCGAGAACTCGATCGTGCTGGACTGTGACGTGTTGCAGGCCGACGGCGGCACCCGGACCGCCGCGATCACCGGCGCGTACGTCGCGCTGCACGACGCGGTGAACTGGCTGGCCGAGCGGAAGGCGTTGGCCGGCAAGCCGGCGAAGGTGATGCACCGGTCGGTGGCGGCGGTCAGCGTCGGCGTGGTGGAGGGTGAGCCGCGACTCGACCTGAACTACCTTGAGGACGTGGCGGCCGAGGTGGACATGAACGTGGTGTGCACCGGCACCGGGGACTTCGTCGAGGTGCAGGGGACCGGCGAGGCCGGCGTCTTCGCCCGCGAGCAGCTCGACGCGCTGCTCGACCTCGGTGTGCTCGGCTGCGCCGAGTTGACCGACGCCCAGCGGAAGGCGCTGGCCGAATGACCAGGGTGCTGCTGGCGACCCGGAACGCCAAGAAGCTGACCGAACTCCAGCGGATCCTCGACCACGCCCTCGGTGCGCAGCGCATCCAGCTCGTCGGGCTGGCCGACGTCGCGCAGTACCAGGAGGTCCCGGAGACCGGGCTGACCTTCGGGGAGAACGCGCTGCTCAAGGCGCGCGAAGGCGTCAAGTGGAGCAACCTGCCGACGATCGCCGACGACTCCGGGCTGGCGGTGGACGCCCTGAACGGCATGCCCGGGGTGTTCAGCGCCCGCTGGTCCGGCCGGCACGGCGACGACCGGGCCAACCTGGACCTGGTGCTCGCGCAGATCGCGGACGTACCGGACGAGCACCGGGGCGCCGCCTTCGTCTGCGCGGCGGCCCTGGTGCTGCCCGGCGGCAAGGAGCATCTGGTCGACGGCCGGCAGACCGGACGGCTGCTGCGGGCACCCCGCGGCGAGGGCGGCTTCGGCTACGACCCGATCTTCCTCGCCGACGGGCAGGACCGGACGAACGCCGAACTCTCCCCGGAGGAGAAGGACGCGATCAGCCACCGGGGCAAGGCGCTGCGGGCGCTGGCGAAGGTGATCGCCAAGGTGCTGCCGCCGGAACCGAACCGCCCGTAGCGGGGGATCCCGTCCCGACGGCGCGGGTCCGGGCCGGTCAGAGCCGGAGTTCCCGGCCCGGCCAGCGGGAGCGCAGCCACCGGTCGTGGCTGGCCACCACGATCGCGCCCGGACCGCCACCCATCGCCTCCTCCAGTTCGTCGGCGAGCCGGGGCGAGAGGTGGTTGGTCGGCTCGTCGAGCAGCAGCAACTCGGGCGGGTCGGCCACCAGCAACGCCAGCGCGAGCCGGCGGCGCTGGCCGACCGAGAGTTCCCCGACCGGCCGCGCCAGGTCGCGCGGGGCGAGCAGGCCGAGCGAACGCAGCGGTACGGCCTCGGCCCGCCGGGGTCCGAGCAGCTGCTGGTAGGTGTCCCGGACGGTACGGTCCGGCCGGTCGAAGACCGTGTCCTGGGTCAGCAGTCCCACGGTCAGCCCGCTGCGCCGGTTCACCTCGCCCTCGGCCTCCAGCCGGCCGGCCAGCACCGCGAGCAGGGTGGACTTGCCGGCACCGTTCGGCCCGGTGACCAGCAGCCGGTCGCTGGCCTGCACGTCGAGGCGGTCGAGGGCGAGCCGGCCAGGCACCCGGACGTCCCGCAGCGACAGCAGGATCCCGTCCGGGGACTTGCTGGCCAGCCCGGTGGCCCGGAACCGCAGCGGTTCCGGCGGCTTGCGGACCTGGTCGCGTTCCAGTTCGTCGAGGCGACGGGTGGCGTTGCGTACCCGTCGGGAGATCTGCTGCTGCACCCGCCCGGTGGTGTGGCCGTAGCCCATCTTCTCGCTGTCCCGCTTCGCTCGGCCGGGTGCGACCTGGTGTGCGGTCACCGAGACCGAGTGCCGCAGTTCGGCGAGCTCCTCCTGCTCCTCCTCGAAGCGCCGCTGCCAGCGTTCCCGCTCGGCCCGCTTCTCCGCCTGGTAGGCGGTGTAGTTGCCGCCGTACCGGGTCGGGCCCTCGACGGCCGGGTCGAGGTCGATCAGGTCGGTGCAGACCGCGTCCAGGAACGCCCGGTCGTGACTGGCCAGCACCACGACTCCGGGCAGCTCGCGGAGCTGCTCCTCCAGGAAGGTGGCGGCGGTGTCGTCGAGGTGGTTGGTGGGCTCGTCGAGCAGCAGCGCGGCGGGGCGCCGGACCAGCAGCGCCGCCAGGGCGAGCCGGCCGCGCTGCCCGCCGGAGAGCGAGGCGAGGGTGCGGTCGTGCGGCAGCTCGCCGAGGCCGAGCCCGGCGAGAACGATCCCGGCGCGCCGGTCGGCGTCCCAGGCCGCGTGCTGCTCGGCGCGGTCGAGCCGTTCCCCGTACTCGGTGAGCAGCTCCGGATAGCCGGGAGCGTCCTCCGCGGTGTCCGCCAGTGCCTGGCTGAGCCGGTCGAGTTCGGCGAGGTCCTCGCGGGCCTCCCGCAGGGCGTCGTCGAGTACGTCGGTGATCGTCGACGTCGGCTCGAACGGCATCTCCTGGTGCAGGAAGCCGAGGTCGGGCGGGCGGACGACGCTGCCGCCGTCCGGCTCGTCCGCCCCGGCGAGCAGCCGGAGCAGGGTCGACTTGCCGGCACCGTTCTCACCGATCAAACCGATCCGGTGCCCGGGTGCGGCGGTGAGGGAGACACCGTCGAGCACCCGTCGGCTACCGAGGGTACGGACGAGGTCGTTGGCGAGCAGGGCTGACTGGGACATCGCGACACCACCGGGAAGGATCGAGCCTTTCGCCCGCCGGGCAGTGCCTCGGGCGCGGGCGCGGGAAGGTGTCAGCGGCTCACATCACCTCGAACATATCCGCGGCCGGCCCGGCCCCGCAACGGATTTCCGGGTCTGCCGCGGCCGGCACGGTCGCCGACGCCGCGACAGACCGGTCGGAAACGGTCGATCGGGCAGGTCGAGGAGGTTCAGGCAGGTTGCGGACTCTCAGGCAGTCCTCGACGGGGGGTGGTCGGTCCGCCCAGCAGGGTGACCGGCGGGACGAGGTTCGCCAGTACCGTGCTCAGCCGTTCCAGCCGGGGTCCCGGCCGACGATTCCGAGGATCCGGTCCAGGGTCGGCGCGGTGGCCGGGACCGCCACCTCGGGGCCGTAGACCCCCATCTGCCGGCCCTGCTCGGCGGTCTTCACCACCTCGTCGTGCACGTACCCGAGCAGGTCGTCGTCCCAGCCCGGGTGCTGCCCGGTCGCCCGCGCCAGGTCCCAGGCGTGCACCACCAGCTCGGTCACGATCATCCCGCCGACCAGCGCCGCCGGCAGCTCGGTCGGGCCGCCCATGTGGGTGGTGCCGTCCCAGGCGGCCGGCTCGGCCCAGGTGGCCGCGATCCGCTCCAGCTGTGCCGTCAGCTCGGCCGCCCAGTCGCCAGTGGTCAGGTCCAGCTCCGTCTCGCTGCCGGCCGGCGGCGGTACGGTCTCCTTCCGCCCGGCGCCCTCCAGCGACGGACCCCAGAAGAGGAGGTGGTTGACCAGCCTCCGGACGTCGTACTCGGCGCACGGGGTGGCGTTGTCGAGCTGGTCGGGCTTGACGTGGCGGATGATCTCGGTCAGCGGTGCGGCCGCCCGGGCCACGAACGGTGCGTCAGGCATGCCGGCAAGCAAACCACGAGGTCCGGCGGCCGTCTTGAACGAACGCGACATAGCCTGGCGGACGTGGCGAGGGACGTACGCGAACTCGGCGGGGCGTGGGCGAGACACCAGCGGCACGCCTCCGCGACCCCCTCGGCCGACCTCGCCCGGTACGTCGAGCGCTACTGGATCGTCTCCTGGGACTACGCCGAGCCGTACCGGCAGTTGATCGTGCCGTACCCGAACGTGCACCTGACGTTCCGCGACGGCCGGGGGATCGTGACCGGAGTCAGCAGCGGACACCAGGTCAGGGTGCTGGCCGGCGTCGACCGGGTCTTCGGGGTGGCGTTCCGGCCGGGCTGCTTCCGACCCTTCCTGGGCGCGCCGGTCTCGACGATCACGGACCGGTCGATCGAGGCCGGAGAGGTCTTTCCGGGTGACCTGCCCGATCCGCTCGACGTGTCGACGGTGGAGGAGTACCTGCGCCGCCGGCTGCCCGAGCCCGACCCCCGGGCGGAGGAGGTGGCGGAGATCGTCACGCGGATCGCCGCCGATCCGGGAATCGACCGGGTGGACGTACTCGCCGAGGACCTCGGGATGAGCGTGCGCGGGTTGCAGCGGCTCTTCGCCGAGTACGTCGGTGTCGGGCCGAAGTGGGTGATCCGGCGCTACCGGCTGCGCGAGGTGACCGAGCGGCTCGGCCGGGGTGAGCCGGTCGACTGGGCCGCGCTCGCCGCCGAACTCGGGTACGCCGACCAGCCGCACTTCGCCCGCGACTTCCGGAAGATGTTCGGCGAGCCGCCGACCCGCTACGCGCAGCGGTACTAGGCGGCACGATGTCGACCGGCACGATGCCGACCGGCCGGGCCGGCCCGGGTACGCCCCGGACCCGCCCGACCGGTGTCGGCCTGGCCTCAGCGTCAGGACGGCATCCAGCGCTGGGCGTTGGAGCCGTTGCAGTCGTGGATCTGCAACGCCGTCCCGTTGGTGGTGTTGGATCCCGGTACGTCGAGGCACCGCCCCGAGACCGGGTTGACCAGGCTGAAGTTGGGTCCGATCCGCCATTCCTGGTTGGTGGCCGCCCCCGCCTGGCAGGCGTAGAGGTGCACGGGCGAGTTGTTGGCGGTGGCATAGCTGGCGACGTCGAGGCAGTACGTCCCGCCGATCCGGACCCGGCCGTCGCCGAGGATCGCCCAGATCTGCGACGAGCCGCTGTTGCAGTCGTAGATCTGCACCTTGTTGGTGTTCGCCAGGACGCCCCGGTCGTTGTCCAGGCACTTGCCGGCGAACGCCGACCGGATCAGGCCGACCCCGCTCTCGTCGAGCCGCCAGTCCTGGTTCTGTCCGCCGTGGCAGTCGTGGATGTACATCTGCGCGCCGTTGCCGACCGGCGTCGGCGCGTCCAGGCAGCGGCCGGAGGAGGGATTCACCAGCGACCCGTTCGCGCCGGGCTGCCAGCGCTGTCCGCTGGTGCCGGCGCAGGTGTAGAGCTGCACCAGGGTCTTGTTCGCGGTGCCGTTGCCGGTCACGTCCAGGCACTTGCCGGCGATCCGGATGCTGCCGTCGTCGACGACCTGCCAGATCTGCGCCGGGGGTCCGGCGTTGCACGCGTACGCCCAGATGATGTTGCGGTCGGCCGTGCCGCCGTTCTTGTTGTCCAGGCAGAAGCTGCCGGCGACCGCCGAGCGGAGCAGACCCTTGCCGCCGGTCGGGTTGGCCACCGCCGCGGCCAGGGTGTTGCTGCCGGTGTTCAGCCGGCCGTCGATGGAGCTGTTGCCCCGGTTGGTCCAGAGGTCCGGCCGGCCGTCACGGTTGACGTCGGTGCCGTCGATCGCCGGGGTGGACGCCGAGTCGAAGCCGCTGGTGGCGTAGACGGTGACCGGGCCGCCGGTGACCCCGGCCGGGGTGCCGGTGGCGGTGTTCCCGGTGAGCAGCTCCAGTCGGCCGGTGCCGTTGGTCCGGGCGAAGAGCGCCGGGTCGGCCCCGGCGGCGGCGGCGGTGATGGTCCGGCCGGTCCAGCCGGTGCTGAGCAGGATCGGCGCGTCGTACGCCCCGGGCGGGAAGCCCGGTGGGTAGAGGTAGAGGACGTCCCCGACGATCACGTACAGGTCCGGCAGCGGCGAGCCGGTGATGCTGGGCCAGGGCGAGGCGACGATCTGGTCGACGGTCTGGTTGCCGGCCTCGCCGTCGATCCGGGGGAGCTGGATCCGGATCCGGTCGACCGGGTCGAAGGAACTGCCGTCTCCGTTGCCGGGCAACACGTGCACGTTGCCGTCGGCGTCGCTGCGCGGCAGCCGTACCAGCAGATCCTGTGCGCCGTCGCCGTTGAGGTCCAGCGGGCTGGCCTTGGCGCCGGTCCAGTCGGTGAGCGCGCCGGTGCTGCCGGCGCCGCCGGGGCCGTCCAGGCCGACCTGGACCGCGGCGGCCAGCTTCCCGGTGCCGTCCGCGGCGGCGTACAGCCAGGCGCCGGGGCGGTAGACGGTGCCGATCGCGATGTGGTCGGGGCGGCCGTCCCCGGTGAAGTCACCCGGCGGGGCGGGCGTGCTCGGTGCGTCGGTGCTGAACCGGTAGCTGCTGACCGGGCCGGGGTTGCCGGCGCCGTTGATGGCGTAGACGTACAGGATGTTCGGGCCGAACCGGCGGGGGGTGATGGTGACGCTGGTGGGTGCGTTCGCCGGTTGGGCCGGCAGCAGGGTGCCGCCCCGGAACGGGCCGTAGGACTGTGGCACGGTCGCCGGCGGTGGGGTGTTCAGGCTGTAGACGTAGCTGATCGGCGCGTCGCTGCCGGCGGGCGGGGTCAGGGTGAAGGTGCCGGGGGTGCCGACCGGTGCCCCGGTGGTCCCGTCCGGGTACGTCGTGGAGGTCACCGTCGGCGGCGCCGGCTGCGCGCTGTTGAAGACGAACCGGCAGGTCGGGGTCGCCGGGCTGGTGTCCTTGCCGTCGTACGCCCGGACGTTCCAGGCGTACCGCTGCCCGTTGCTGAACTGGCTGGCGGGCAGGGTGACCGAGGCGACCTTGTTGTTGCTGACCGTGACCTTGGGCGAGGCGACCGTGGCCCCGGTGGTCTCGTTGACGACGCTGAACTGGCCTTCGAGCTGCGTCTGGGTGCCGTCCGGGTCGGAGAGGTTGGCCGAGAAGGTCACCGAGGTGTTGCCGATCTGCCCGACCGGGTTGCTGTTGCACGGCACCGAGGGACTGGTGGCGTACCGGTCCGGGGTGCGCGGGATCGAGTTGAACGTGATGGCGATGGTCGGGTTGTTCTGGAACTTGCGCCAGGCGTACTTGTCGCCCTCGTGGTTGTTGATCAGGCCGAGGGTGGCGGTGGGCCACTTGCCGGCGGCGGCGCTGCGGATCAGCGCGAGCACGTTGAAGTCGTGCTGCTTCGGGTTCTCGCTGCCGTCGCTGCGCCAGTTGCCGGCGAGCTTCTGGGAGTCGATCTGCTCGTACCGGGTGGGTTGCTTGTTCCAGGTGGTCGAGCTGTTGATCACACCCACCCGGAAGATCTTGAAGGTGAAGTCGTTGCTGTTGTTGGCCGACCAGACCGACTTGGTCTGTAGCGTCGCGCTGATGATGTTGGCGCCCCAGAGCGCGCTCGACATCGGGAACTGGAAGTACGACCGGCCGACGTAGTACGGCGACTCCCAGCCGTTGTAACCGGACCGGGCCCGCCCCGAGTTGTTCCAGTACGAGTTGTCCTTGCGGGCACTGTCGACGTACGTCCAGGCGTTGCGGGCCGGTGCGGTCGAGTTCGCGTTCCACGCCGGGTCCAGATAGAGCGGGTAGCGCACGTCCGGATCGCCGAGCAGGGCCGGGTCCGGCGAGAGCGTGAGCGCGTCACCGGTGACCCGGGTGGTGACCGTGGCGCGTTTCGCCGCCGGGCTGGCCTCGGTGGGGGTGGAGCGCTGCGGGCTGCCGGTCGCGGCGGCCTGTTCGCCGGTCGGGACGCTGGAGTCCCAGATCTCCGGGGTCGGGGCGCTGAACACGGTCCGGCCGTACTGGTCCTCGGCGGCCAGGCCGCCGTCCGGCATGGTGCGGACCGTGGCGTTGCGGGTGACGAGCGGGAGGGTGAGGTTCCGTACCGCCGGGTCGGCGGCGGCGGCCGCGTTCTTGATCACCAGCGCGTGCGCGAAGCCGCCCTGCTCGTTGGCGGTGACCACCAGGTCGACCCCGGGCAGCACGGCCGGGTAGGTCGCGGTCGCGCCGGAGACCGTCGGCGCCGGCAGCCGGGACGGGAACCGTAGGCCCAGCTTGCTGTCACCATTGCTGACCAGCGCGAACGGGTCGGTGCCGCCGCCGGAGAGCACCAGGTCGTACGGGGCGGCGGCCGGGCTGTAGCTGCCGTCCGGGTTGCGGCGCAGGGTCGGGTCGAGCGCCACCCAGCCACCGTCCCGCTTGACCCGGGTGGGTCGCGGGCTCACGTCCATGGTGAACGTGCCGTCCGGGTTGGCGACGGTGCGGGAGCTGGCCGTGGTCGCCGAGCCGACCTCGACCGACCGGCCGGTCAGTCTCGCCTCGGCGGCGGCGCGGTCCGAGTCGCCGAGCCGGTCGATCCGGTTCGCGGGGCGGGCCGGTGCGGGCTCCGCCCGTGCGGCGGCCGGTACGAGCGCCACCGTCCCGGAGGCGGCCAGCAGCAGAGCCAGCGCCGCTACGGTTCCTGGTCGAAGAAGTCGTCGTTTGAAGGCATGGTGAGCCATTCGATCCCCCGTTGCGTGCCGACATAAATCGATTACGGCCGTCTGTCCGAATAGGGCAACAAATGTGACAGGACGATGTGGACCCTGCGGGCCGCACAATATGACTCCGTCGGGGAAAAGTCGAGAGTTACGTATTTGGATTTCTGAGCGGTAGAGTCCGGCCACCGCATCGCAGACCACGGGGGTCGTCAGGATGACGAAAGCAGTCCAGCGCCCAGTCGATCGATTCTTGTCAACCATCCACTATCGACACAGCAGAGCCGGACGCAGCGGGTTTCCGGCCGCCAGACGTCCGCACCGATCGCAGCGGCGGTACGTCGGCTCCGGCGTCGGCCTGGTGCTGCTGACCACGCTGGGCCTGGCGGTACTGCCCCCGGGCCCCGCCGCGGCCGCTCCGCCGGCCGAACAGCGTTGGTCCAGCGTCCGGGGCACCCCGATGCCACCGGCGCCGAAGCGGACGCCGAACTTCGGCGAGCGCTGGGTGCCGCCACAGGTCGGTTGGCCGGCAGGTGGCACCGCGACGGTCGAGCTGGGTGACGCCCCCGGCACCGCCGGCCGCTCCGCCGGCCCGGACGCCGCGGTGGCCGCCGGCACGTTGCCGGTACGCGTGGCGAAGGCGACCCCGGACGGCCCGTCGGCGCTGCGGCTGACCCTGGCGGACCGGGCGACCGCCCAGCGCGCCGGCATCGACGGCCTGCTGCTCCAGGCCACTCCCAGCGGGAGCGCCGGCAAGCCCGGCCAGGTGCGGGTCTGGGTCGATCCGTCGAGCATCGTCGGGGCGTACGGCGGTGACTGGGCCCGCCGGCTGCGCCTGGTCTCGTTGCCGGCGTGTGCGGCGACCACCCCGGCCGAGCCGGCCTGCCGGGTGCGCACCCCGCTGTCCACCCGCTGGGAGGACGGCCAGCTCAGCGCGGTGCTGGCGCTGCCGGCCGGCCAGCGTGCCGACCGGACCTCGCCGACCGCCTCGACCGCCGTCTTCGCGGTGGCGGCCGGAGCGGCCGGGGACACCGGCGACTACGGCGCAACCCCGCTCAAGCCGTCCGGCTCGTGGACGGCCGGCGGCAGCTCGGGCGACTTCGGCTACAGCTATCCGGTCGACCTGCCGCCGGTGCCGGGTGACCTGGCGCCGTCGGTCGAGTTGGGCTACTCGTCCCAGTCGGTCGACGGGCAGCAGGTCTCCACCAACAACCAGTCATCGGCGATCGGCGACGGGTGGGACTATTCACCGGGGGCGGTGGAACGGACTTACCGGACATGTTCCGAGGACTCGGCGGCGCCGAAGACCAACGACTCGTGCTGGGCCGGCCCGATCGTCAGCGTCTCCTTCGGCGCCGGCTCCGGCGACCTGGTCTACGACGCGACGGTGCCGACCAAGTGGCGGCTCTCCAGCGACAACGGCGCCCGGGTCGAGTTGCTGCCCGGTGCCGACAACGGCAGCCACGGCGGCGAGCACTGGAAGATCACCACACAGGACGGTACCCAGTACTTCTTCGGGAAGAACAAGCTCCCCGGGCACAGCGGCAACAACCCCGTCACGAACTCGACCTGGACGCAACGGGTTTACCACCCCCGCTCCGGCGACCCCTGCTACAAGTCGACCGGCTTCGCCAACTCGCACTGCGAGATGGCCTGGAAGTGGAACCTCGACTACGTCGTCGACCCGGACAGGAACGCGATCGCGTACTACTACGGCACCGAGGCCGGCTACTACGGGCCGAACAAGGGCTTCACGCCGGTCAAGTACATCCGGGGCGGATACCTCGACCACATCGACTACGGGCTGCGTGACCCGAACCCGTACACCGGCCGTGCCCCGGCCCGGGTCGACTTCAGCTACTCCGAGCGGTGCGTGGAGTCGGCGACGGTCTGCGCCCCGGCCAACATCGACAAGAACAAGAGCAAGTGGCCGGACACCCCGTACGACCTGAACTGCAAGTCCACCGGTGACTGCTACATGCACTCGGTCACCTTCTGGACCCGGCTGCGCCTCACCGGCATCGTCACCCAGGTCAACAACGGCACCGGCTACACCACAGTGGACACCCACACGCTGACCCACACCTTCCCGGCGCCGGGCGACGGCACCACCCCGGCTCTCTGGCTCTCGTCGATCCAGCACACCGGCGGCACCGGCGCGAGCGCGGTCGCCCTGCCCCCGGTCACCTTCGAGCCGACCAAGCTGCCGAACCGGGCCGACGGACTCGACGGCGCCCCGGCGATGAACCACAACCGGATCTCGACCATCACCACCGAGACCGGCGAGGTGGTCGGGATCGGCTACCGCACCGAGTGCGCCGCACCGGTCACCCTGGCGCCGGAGAGCAACACCAAGCTCTGCTACCCGGTCTACTGGACCAAGGAGGGCGAGGAGAACCCGACCCGCGACTGGTTCCACAAGTACGTGGTCGCCGAGGTCACCGACCAGGACACCACCGGCGGCGGCACACCCGTCTACACGAGGTACGACTACCTCGACGGCGGCGCGTGGGCGTACGACGACAGCGAGGTGGTCAAGGACAAGCACCGCAGCTACGGGCAGTGGCGGGGCTTCGGCCGGGTGCAGACCCGGACGGGTGCCGGCGTCGACCAGAAGACGCTGACCGAGGAGATCTACTACCGGGGCATGGACGGCGACCGGCTGCCGAACAACGGCCGCCGCAGCGCGAAGGTGAAGCTCTCCACCGCGGTGACCGTGCCGGGAGCGGCGGTCGAGGTGCCGGACAACAGGCACCTGGCCGGTTCGGTCCGGCAGGTCGTCCGGTACGACGGTGACGGTGGCGCCGTGCACGACAGCACGGTCACCGACCACTGGGTCAGCCCGGCGACCGCGACCCGGAAGCGGTCGGTCGGCGACCTGACCGCGCAGATGGTGCGTACCGCGTCGACGAGGACCACCACGGCGATCACCTCGACCAGCCCCACCACCTGGCGGACCACCCGGGTCGACACCACCTACCACACCTCGACCGGCCTGCCGACCGTGACGTACGACCACGGGGACGTCAGCCAGCCGAGCCAGGCCACCTGCGCGGTGACCACCTACGCGCCGACGAACACGACGGCGCACATCGTCGACAAGGTCGCCCAGACCGAGACGTTCGCGCTGCCCTGCGGCGGGTCCGGGATCAACGGGCAGACCGCGCCCGCCTCGGTGAGCCGTCCGGCGGACGTCATCTCCAGCACCCGGGCGTTCTTCGACACCCCGACCTACGCCACCACCTGGCCGCAGCCGGCGCCGACCGTCGGAACCGTCAACGTCGTCCAGCACTACACCGAGGGCGGCTACGTCGTCGCCGCCCGGACGAAGAACGACGACTACGGCCGGTCGGTGGAGTCGTTCGACGCGAACGGCAACAAGACCATCACCGAGTACACGATGACCAACGGCCTGACCACGGGGGTGAAGGCCACCAGGCCGATGGGGCACGTCACCCGGACCACCCTCGAACCGACCCGTGGCCTGGAGGTCGAGGAGGTCGACGAGAACGAGCGGAAGACGACCCAGCGGTAC
Organism: Plantactinospora sp. BB1; assembly: GCF_003030385.1. Classification (NCBI taxonomy): domain Bacteria; kingdom Bacillati; phylum Actinomycetota; class Actinomycetes; order Micromonosporales; family Micromonosporaceae; genus Plantactinospora; species Plantactinospora sp. BB1. Next base: position 2,853,394 of record NZ_CP028159.1, read on the forward strand.
GACGCGCTGGGCCGGCTGGTCGGGGTGTGGCTGCCCGGTCGCAGCCTCAGCGAGGGCGCGAACGAGAAGTACGCGTACGCGGTCTCGAACTCGGTTCCGTCGACCGTCACCACCTCGGCCCTGAACGACGACGGGTCCTACCGGGTCGAGGTGGAGTTCTTCGACGCGATGGCCCGGCCGAGGCAGAAGCAGACGTCGACCCCGGTCGGGGGTCGGCTGGTCACCGACTCGTTCTACGACTCGCGTGGCTGGCTGCGGATGGCGAACAACGAGTACCACGACAGCTCCAGCACGCCGAACACCACCATGCTGAACATGGTCGGCAAGGACCAGCAGATCCCGAACCAGGATCTGATCAGCTACGACGGGGTGGGCCGCAAGACGCTGATCGTGTCGAGGTCGAAGGGTCAGACGAAGTGGCAGACCCGGTCGATCTACGGCGGGGACCGGATCACCACCATCCCGCCCGAGGGTGGCACCCCGACGACCGAGGTGGCGGACGGCCGCGGTCGAACCGTCGAGCGGTTGAGCTACCGGGCGGTTCCCACCGTCAGCGGCTCGGTGGTCAGCGGCGGCAACCCGGTGAGGATCAGCTACCGGTACGACCGCCGGGGCAACCAGGACCGGGTCACCGACGACGACGGCAACTCCTGGACCACGACCTTCGACCTGCGGGGCCGGGCGGTACGGAAGACGGACCCGGACTCCGGCACCAGTGAGCTGGGCTACGACGCGAACGGCAACGTCACCTCGGCGAAGAACCCGCTCGGCCGGACCGTCACCACCACCTACGACGCGCTGGACCGGCAGACCGGCGAGTACGACGGCACCAGCGCGGCGGCCCCACCCATAGCGACCTGGACCTACGACTCGACCACCATCACCAACGGCATCGGCGAGGTGGCCAGCTCGACCAGCTACGACAACGGAAAGGCGTACGTCACCGCCCCGACCGGCTACAACGTCTGGGGCGAGGAGGTCGGGGTCAACGTCACCATCCCGGCCGATCCGGCCAACGGCACCCTGGCCGGCACCTACAGCTTCGGCCGGGAGTACAGCCCGACCAACGGGCTGCTGAAGAAGTCGATCTTCCCGGCCGGTGGTGGCCTGCCGGCGGAGACGGTGAACCACACCTACACCGCCCTCGACCTGCCCTCGGGAGTCGGCAGCTCGCTCGGCAACTACGTCGACTCCACCAGGTACAACGCGTTCGGGCAGGTGTCGCAGAGCAAGTTCGGCTTCGGCACCACCAACACCGCCTGGACGACCTACGTCTACGACGAGCACAGCAAGCGCCTGGTCAACACGTACGTCGACCGCAACGGCACCGGCAACTCGCGGATGAACGACGTCGTCTACAAGCACAACGCGGCCGGCAAGGTCACCCGGGTCACCGACGCCCGCAACTCCGGGGCACAGCAGGAGACCCAGTGCTTCCGCTACGACCTGCTCGGCCGGCTCAGCACCGCGTGGACGGCGACCGACGCCTGCGCGGTCGACCTCTCCGGCGGCGGCAGCAACGCCACCGTCGGCGGGATCAACCCGTACTGGACGAGCTGGACGTACAACGACGTCGGTGACCGGACCGGTCAGGTCCAGCACGGGCTGGCCGGCGGTGGCGACACCACCACGACGTACAGCTACCCGGCGGCCGGCGGCAGCCAGCCGCACGCCCTCCGCTCCGAGCAGACCACCGGCCCGGCCGGCACCACCACCCGGACCTTCCAGTACGACGTCCTCGGCAACACCATCGGCCGGACCACGCCGGAGCGCGGCACGCAGACCCTCGACTGGAGCATCGACGGCCGGCTCGCCCAGGTCCGCACCGGAAGCACCGTCGATGCCAGCTACGTCTACGACGCCGACGGCGAACTGCTGATCCAGCGCAACCTGAAGGAGAAGAACGCCGTCCTCTACCTGCCCGGCCAGGAGCTGACGCTCAACACGGCCAACGGCACGGTCAGCGGCCGGCGCTACTACTCCGGGGCGGACGGCACCACCTGCGTCCGCAGCGGCACGACCGCCGGGGCGTACAGCTATCTGATCAACGACCGGCTGGGTACCGCCACGCTGACCCTGGACAACAACGGCACCAACCCGAGGTGGCGGGCGTTCACCCCGTACGGCGCACCGCGCGGGACGGCCCCGACCAGTTGGCCGAACAGCCGGGGCTTCCTCGGCAAGCCGACCGACTCGACGACCGGGCTGACCGTGCTCGGTGCCCGGCACTACGATCCGGCGGCGGGGCGGTTCGTCAGCGTCGACCCGCTGTTGAACACGGAGGACCCGAACCAGATCGGCGGCTACACGTACGCGGGCGACGATCCGGTGAACCGGTCCGATCCCGGCGGCACCAACGCGTACGACAGCCAGACGCCGTGTGCGAAGTACAACTGCGGTCCGAAGAACATCGACAGGTCGCCGACCGCCACCAAGAACGCCACCAACAACGCGGCCAACGGTTGGAAGGCTCCGCCTCGTCCGCCGAAGCGGAGCGGTGGTGGCGGTGGCGACGACAAGGGCTCGCCGCCGAAGAAGAAGAAGTGCAACCTTCTCTGCAAGGCCAAGGGCGGCTGGGACGCAAGCGTCCGCTGGGCGAAGAAGCACCCGGACCTCGTCGGGGTCATCGCCGGTGTCGCCGTCGGCCTGACCTGCACGGCGGTGACGCTCGGAACGGCGACGCTGGCCTGCGGCGCCGCCGCGGGTGCGGTCGGCTCGGGCCTGTCCTCCTATCTCAAGGGCGACAGCCTCGGAAAGGTTCTGTTGAACACGGGTGTCGGGGCCATCATGGGCGCGGTCGGTGCGGGAGCCACCAGCCTGGTAGGCGGAATCGTGAAGGCGGGTGTCGCCAAGACGGCAGGCAAACTCGGGGCGTCACGCGTCGTCAGCGGTAGTTGGGAGAAGGCCGGCCGAGGAAAGGTCCTGCCCTCCGGGAGGGCCATGCTCAAGGAGGTCAAGCAACAGTTCACTCCGTCCGAGCTGAAGCGTGCTGTCACCATGCGGAGGGACCTGAACAAACTATCGGCGAAGCTCGCTCCGACCAGGAAGTCTCCCGGATTCACCAGGAACGTGCTCTCGTCGGATCCGAACTCCATGGTCGTCGGTGGTGTGGTCGGTGGCTATCTGCCCGGAAACGCCGACGACTTCGGAAAGTTGGGCGAGTTCAACCCGTGGAACGGGCTCAACGGGTTCCTCGGAAACGCCCGAGGGTAACGTCGGTCCGGTGCGGACACGCGGGCAGGCGCTCCTCGCCGCGATCGTCGTCTACGTCGTCGGTCTGGTCGTCTGCGGGATGCTCCTCGGCGTACGAAACCTGTACGCCGGGGAGCCTCCCCGTGTCTCCGGCGAGCGGGTGACCGGCACCGCCCAGGTCGGCGCGTGCGACCGGGTCGGTCCGGTCAGCACCGCTGGACTCGGCTACTGGTGGGACTGCGAGGTCACCGTCACCCTGTCGGACGGGCGTACCGTGTCGTCGGTCGTCGGCCCGTCGATCGTCACCCCCGAGGACCGGGACCGGCCCCCCACCCTGGTCGGCTACTGCTCCCGGACGGAGCCGGACGACTGCTCGTTCACCCAGGAAGGCCGTAACCTGCTCCTCGGCCTTCTCGCCTGGGCCGCCACACTGCTGTCGCTGGCGGTGCTGGCGATCACCGCGTTTGTCGGCGGCACCGCCCTGTTGATCGGTCTGCTCGGCCCGACCCGTGCCCTGCGCTGGTTCGGCAGGCGGTCACCCGGCGCGGAGCGGACTCCGCAGTCGCAGACTCCGCAGTCGCCGCCGCCTGAACCGTCACCCGTCGACTCGCCGTACGAGCCGTTGGCCAGGATGGCCCCGGGAACCGGTTCGCTGCTGATCCGTTTCTGGTACCCGGATCCGCTCGCTCCAATCTACGAACAGAGCCGCCCGAGGCTGTCGGTCGACGGCACCGACCTCGACGTCCTCAACTGGTCCACCCACCGCTTTCCGGTGGCGCCGGGACAGCACCGGGTGGCGGTGTCCGCTCTGCTCCCGGACGGCGCCGTGATCGGCGGGGTCACCGCGACGGTGACCGTACTCGACGGCATCGAGACGGTCGCCGAGTACGAAGCCCCGGCCGACGCCACCGCCTCCGGCGTGCTACGGGTCGAGGCAGCGGACCCCGCCGGCACCGACGCGGCGGAGGACTCGTTCCCGAGGTCCGGCTGGCGGTTTCTGCTCGCGGTGGTCGCACTCAATGTCGGGCTGTGCTGGCTGCTCTCGACGTTCCTCTGACGCCCGGCAGCGCCAGCGCAAGCGTGCGGTCCCGGACGGCGTCGAGCCGGTGCTCCCCGACCGGCCCGACCTATCGGCTGCTCCGGTGCCGGCGGACGGCGTCCCGGTTGGCGCAGCGGGGCGAGCAGTAGCGCTGCCGGCCGCCCCGGGAGGTGTCGACGTAGATGGTCCGGCAGTCGTCGGCGGCGCAGCGGCCGAGCCGGGACATGCCGCGCCCGGCGAGGTGCAGGGCGGTACCGACGCTGACCAGGGCCCGCAGCACCGTGCCGAGCGGTACGCCGTCGTCGCGGTAGTGCAGGTGCCATCCGGTGCCGCCGTGGTCGGTGAGTCGGGGGTACGCCGAAGCGGCCGCCAGCAGCCGGTTGACCAGGGCGGCCCGCTGCGTCGGATCGGTGGCGTCGACGATCTCGGTCCACTGGTCGACCAGTTCCAGCGCCACGGCCAGGTCCGCTTCCCCGACCGGCATGTCGAGCACCAGCCCGGCGGCGGCGCACCGGCGTACCAGGTCGGGCAGGGAGTGGGGGCGCTGGTTGGCCAGGTCGGCGGCGAGTCGTACCGCGTCCTGCCCGTAAGGGTTGAGATGCACAACGCCATTACAGCAGGCTCGGACCATGAGCGACGAGAACGGGCACCACTGGCAGACCCGGTCACGTCACCGGACCAGTGACGGGATCGTGAGCTACCAGTCGTGCCACTGCGGGATGTGGCGCCTGCTGCCCGGGACGGCACGACCGTCGGCGCTGGCGACCCGGGCAGCCGGCCGTACCTTCGCGGTGGGCCGAAGGAGCGGGGTGGTCCTCCGACCCGCGACCGGACCGGACGAACCACCCCGCGTTCTCCGCGCTGTGCTCAACTTCCGTTCGAGGCTCCCGCGACGACGACGATGAGGACGAACCAGAGCACGGTGAGTGCGGTGAAGACGATGCCGAGCCAGAAGCCCGCCTTCGCGAGTCCGCTGCCCTGCTCGCCGGTCTGCTGGATCTGCCGCTTCGCGACGACGCCGAAGACGATGCCCAGTGGTGCGAAGATGAAGGCGAAGACCAGGGAGAGGATCGCCATCACATTGGTGCCGCGAACCGCCCCGCCGGCCTGCTCGGCCGCCCCGCCCGTGGTTTGCGCTGCCATCTCTCCTCCTCGATGTGGATGTCCACACCGGACTTACCCAGGACGGTGCGATCGATAACGCCCGGCGGCCGGCGGATGCCGCTCTTCTACCCCAGGGGTCCGACCTCCGCCTCGATCGCCGCCCGCAGCTCGGGACCGGCGACCACCGCACGGGCCGCCTCCATCGCCGGGGCGAGGAAGATGTCCGGCCCCGGCTCGCCGACGGCCTCCCGCAACGCCGCCAGCGCCGCCCGGCCGGCCGGGGACGGGGTGAGCGGGGCCCGCAACTGCAATCCGCGTACCCCGGCGATCAGCTCCACCGCGAGCAGGCTGGTCAGGTTCTCCAGCACCGTACGCAGCTTCTTGGCCGCCGCCCAGCCCATCGAGACGTGGTCCTCCTGCATGCCGCTGGTCGGCAGCGAGTCGACCGAGGCGGGCGCGGCGAGCCGCCGGTTCTCCGCCACGATGCCGGCGGCGGTGTACTGGGCGATCATCAGCCCGGAGTTGACCCCGGCGTCGGGGGAGAGGAATGCCGGCAGTTCCCGGGACCGGGTGACGTCGAGCAGCCGGTCGACCCGGCGTTCGGCGATCGCCCCGACCTCGGCGGCGGCGATGGCCAGGAAGTCGGCGGCGAAGCCGAGCGGGGCGCCGTGGAAGTTGCCGGTCGACTCGACCCGGCCGTCCGGCAGTACCACCGGGTTGTCCACCACCGAGCGCAGTTCCCGGCCGGCGACCTGGTCGACGAAGGCGAGGGTGTCCCGGGCCGCCCCGGCGACCTGCGGGGCACAGCGCATCGAGTACGCGTCCTGCACGGCGTGCGACAGGTCGTCCCGATGCGAGTCCATAATGGACGAGCCCTGGAGCAGCCGGTGGATGTTGGCCGCCGAGAGCGCCTGCCCCGGATGCGGGCGGATCGCGTGCAGCTCCGGCAGGAACGGGCGCTCCGAGCCGAGCATCGCCTCGATGGCGAGTGCCGCCGTCACGTCCGCCATGGTGAAGAGGTGACCGGCGTCGGCGACCGCCAACAGCAGCATCCCGAGCATTCCGTCGGTGCCGTTGACCAGCGCCAACCCCTCCTTGGCGGCGAGCGTCACCGGGCGCAGCCCGGCGGCACGCAGCGCCGCCGCCGCGTCCTGCCGGCTGCCGTCCGGGCCGACAACCCAGCCCTCGCCGAGCAGCACCAGCGCGCAGTGCGCCAGCGGGGCGAGGTCGCCGGAGGCGCCGAGCGAGCCGTGTTCCGGCACCCACGGGGTGATGTCGGCGTTGAGCAGGTCCGCGAGCGCCTGCGCCAGCTCGGGGCGTACCCCGGAGTGGCCGAGCGCGAGCGAGCGGATCCGCAGCAGCATCATCGCCCGGACCACCTCGCGGGGCATCGGGGCGCCCACCCCGGCGGCGTGCGAGCGGATCAGCGCGTGCTGCAACTCGGCCCGCCGATCCGGCGTGACGAAGGTGTTGGCGAGCGCGCCGAACCCGGTCGAGACGCCGTAGACCGGGCGGCCGGTCTGCTCGATCCGGTCCACGATCGCCCGGCTGGCCGCCATGGCGTCCAGTGTGGAGGGACCGAGGACGACCGTGGCGGTCCCGCGGGCCACCGCCAGCACGTCGGCCGGGGATATCCCGGTGGGCTGGACGGTGACGACGGGTCGGGTCACTGTTGACATTGCGGTACTCCGTTGTGCAGGACCTGGCTGATCAGTGGAACACCGGGCCGGTAGGCCAGGTGCAGATAGGAAGGCGCGTCGAGGATGCTCAGGTCGGCCGGTACCCCCGGCCGGAGCACCCCGGCGTCCGCGCGGCGCAGGGCCCGCGCGCCACCGGCGGTGGCCGCCCAGACCGCCTCCGCCGGGGTCATGCCCATCTCCCGGACCGCGAGCGCCACGCAGAACGGCATCGACGAGGTGTACGACGACCCCGGGTTGCAGTCCGTCGCCAGCGCCACCGTCACCCCCGCGTCGAGCAGCCGCCGCGCGTCCGGGTACGGCGACCGGGTGGAGAACTCGGCGCCGGGCAGCAGCGTCGCCACCGTCTCCGACATCGCCAGCATCTCCACGTCCACATCGGACAAATGGGTGCAGTGGTCGACGCTGGCCGCGCCCAGCTCCACCCCGAGCTGCACCCCCGGCCCGGGACCGAGCTGGTTGGCGTGCACCCGCACCCCCAGCCCGGCGGCCTGCCCGACGGTGAGGATCGCCCGCGCGTGGTCGGCGTCGAAGGCACCCCGCTCGCAGAAGACGTCGATCCACTTCGCGTACGGCAGCGCGGCCCGGAGCATCGGCCCACAGACCAGTCCGACGTAGTCGTCCGGGCGGTCGGCGTACTCCGGCGGCACCACGTGCGCACCGAGGAACGTCGTCTCGGCGGTGAACTCGGCGGCGATCCGCAGCGAGCGGGCCTCGTCGGCGACGGTGAGGCCGTACCCGCTCTTGATCTCGATCGTGGTGGTGCCCTGCCGGACCGCCTCGGCGCGCAGCCGCCCGACGGTCTCCCGGAGCCGGCCGTCGTCGGCGGCCCGGGTGGCGGCGACGGTGGTCCGGATCCCGCCCCCGGTGTACGGCTCGCCGGCCATCCGGGCGGCGAACTCGGTGGCCCGGTCCCCGGCGAAGACCAGGTGGGCGTGGCTGTCCACGAACCCCGGCAGCACAGCCCGGCCGTCGGCGTCGATCCGCCGGTCGGCGGCCGGGGCGTAGCGGGCCGGGCCGATCCAGGCCACCTCGCCCTCCTCGACCAGCAGCGCCGCCTTGCGGCGGATGCAGAGCGGCCCGCCCTCGCCGATCCCGGTGTTGGTGACCAGTTCCCCGATGTTGTCGATCAGCAGGTTCACGGCGTCACCGCCGCGATCGCCGCCGACAGTTCGGCCGGCACGTCGAGCCGGACGTGCCGGCTCTCCCGCACCACCGGCCGGCCGTCGGTCAGCACGTCGGTCACGTCGGCCGCGCCGGCCGCGAAGAAGACCCCGACCGGCGGCACCCCGGCGGTCCGGGCACTGTCCAGCCGGACGGTGACCAGGTCGGCCCGGTCGCCGGTCGCCAGGGTGCCGGCGTCCGGCCAGCCCAGCGCGGCGTGCCCGGTCTCGGTCGCGGCGCGCAGCAGCTCGGCCGGGGTGAAGTGGCCCCGGGTCAGGGTGGCCAGCCGCAGGTTCAGCTCCACCGCCCGGGCCTCCTCGAAGAGATCCAGCACGGCGTGGCTGTCGCTGCCGAGGCTGATCGCGACTCCCTCGTCGGCCAGCCTCCGGAACGGCCCCACCCCGTCGGCCAGCTCCCGCTCGGTGGTCGGGCAGGCGCAGACCCCGGTACCGCTGGACCCGAGCACCCCGACGTCCGGTTCGGACAGGTGGGTGGCGTGCACCGCCGTGGTGGCCGGGCCGAGCACGCCGGCCTCGGCCAGCAGCGCGGTCGGGCTCTTCCCGTGGTACGCCAGGCACGCCTCGTTCTCGGCCGGCTGCTCCGAGAGGTGCAGGTGCAGCGGGGCGGCCCGGTCCCGGGCCCAGCCGGCCACCTCGGCGAGCTGGTCGGCCGGGACCGCCCGGACCGAGTGGATCGCCGCACCGAGCCGGGCGTGCCCGCCGGCCGGGGTGAACTCGGCGACCCGCCCGGCCCAGCGCGCCGCGTCGCCGTCGCCGAACCGCCGTTGCGGCCCGGCCAGCGGCTGACCGTCCACTGTGGCGGTCAGATAGCAGGTGTCCAGCAGGGTGAGCCGGACCCCCGCCTGGGCGGCGGCCTCGACCAGCGCCGCGCCCAGCACGTTCGGGTCGGCGTACGGGACGCCGCCCGGGGCGTGGTGCAGGTAGTGGAACTCGCCGACGCAGGTGATGCCGGCGAGCGCCATCTCGGCGTACGTGGCCCGGGCCAGTGCGAGGTAGCGCTCCGGGTCGAGCCGGTCGGCGACCGCGTACATGGTGTCCCGCCAGGTCCAGAAGTCGCCCCGGCCGCCGTGGCCGCGCCCGCGCAGCGCCCGGTGGAAGGCGTGCGAGTGCGCGTTGGCCAGCCCCGGCAGGGTCAGCCCGGGCAGCCGGCGGGCGTCCGGCGGCGGCACCGGCACCCCGGGCGTGACCGCGCCGAACCGGCCGTCGAGCACCTCGATCAGCACCTCGGCGTCGGGCTCGGGGCGGTCCGGCAACCAGGCGTACTCGGCGTGGTAGCGCGCCGGATCGGAGCCGGTCATCCGGCGGCCAACTGGGCGAGCAGGTCGGCCAGCCGGCGTACGCCCTCGGCGCAGTCGTCGTCCTCGGCCGCCTCGGCGGGGGAGTGCGACACCCCGGTCGGGTTCCGCACGAAGAGCATCGCGGTCGGCACGTGCTCGGCCAGGATCCCGGCGTCGTGCCCGGCGGCGGTCGGCAGCACCGGTACGCCCTCGGCGAGCCGGAACGCCTTGACCAGTCCGCCGTCGAACTCGACCGGCGGGCTGAGCGACTCCCGGGTGACCGTCAGGTTCGTACCGTCCCGGCTGGCCCGGTCGGCGGCCTTGGCGCGTACCCCCTCGACCAGTGCCTCCAGGGTGCCGGCGTCGGCGGCCCGGGCGTCCAGCCAACCGCGGACCCGGGCCGGGATCGCGTTGGTGGCGTTCGGCTCCACCTCGACCCGGCCGACCGTGGCGTGCGCGCCGCGCAGCCGGGCCTCCTTGTTGGCGGCCAGCACCGTGAAGGCGTAGGTGAGCATCGGGTCGCGCCGGTCGGCCATCCGGGTGGTGCCGGCGTGGTTGGCCTCGCCGTCGAAGTCGAGCCGCCAGCGGCCGTGCGGCCAGATCCCGCTGGCCACCCCGACCGGCGCGCCGAGGTCGACCAGCGCCCGGCCCTGCTCGACGTGCAGCTCGACGAAGGCGCCGATCCGGCCCAGCAGCTCCGGCCGGGCCCCCGCCGGCCGGCCGCCCATCGCCTCGGCCAGGCTGACCCCGGCGGAGTCGGTCAGCGCCGCCGCCCGCGCCGGGTCGAGCGCCCCGGTGAGCAGCCGGGAGCCGAGACAGGGTACGCCGAATCGCGAGCCCTCCTCCTCGGCGAACGCCACCACCCCGACCGGCCGGCGGAACTCCCGGCCCTCGTGTCGGAGTGCCCGGATCGCCAGCAGGGCGCTGACGATGCCGAGCGGGCCGTCGTAGCCACCGCCGTACGGGACGGAGTCGAAGTGGCTGCCGAGCAGGACGGCGTCGCCCCGCTCGGGCGGCGGCCCGTACCAGGCGATCAGGTTGCCGTTGCCGTCCGGCTCGATCGCGTGCGCCCCGTCGGCCTCGGCGACGCCGCGGAACCACCGCTCCAGCTCGCGTACCGGGTCGGTGAAGCCGTACCGGAGGTAGCCGCCGGTGCCCGGGTCGCGGCCGATCGGGGCGATCTCCGCCCAGAGCCGGGGAAACCAGGTGTGCACGGGGAACGGGTTCGACGTCAACGCCGCCTACCCTTCGGCCATCGGGATGCGCAGATCGCCCCGGGCGGCGGCCGCAGCCGCCTCCGGATAGCCGGCGTCGACGTGCCGGAGTACGCCCATCGCCGGGTCGTTGCGCAACACCCGCTCGATCTTCTGCCCGGCCAGCGGGCTGCCGTCGGCGACGCAGACCTGCCCGGCGTGGATGGAGCGGCCGATGCCGACCCCGCCGCCGTGGTGGATGCTCACCCAGGAGGCGCCGCTGGCGGTGTTGACCAGCGCGTTCAGCAGCGGCCAGTCGGCGATCGCGTCGGAGCCGTCGGCCATCGCCTCGGTCTCCCGGTAGGGGGAGGCGACCGAGCCGGCGTCCAGGTGGTCCCGGCCGATCACCACCGGGGCGGTCAGCTCGCCGCTGGCCACCATCTCGTTGAACCGGACCCCGGCCCGGTCCCGCTCGCCGTGGCCGAGCCAGCAGATCCGGGCCGGCAGGCCCTGGAAGGCGACCCGCTCGCCGGCCAGCCGGATCCACCGGGCCAGCGACTCGTTCTCGGGGAAGAGGTCGAGCACCGCCCGGTCGGTGGCGGCGATGTCGGCCGGGTCGCCGCTGAGCGCCGCCCAGCGGAACGGCCCCCTGCCCTCGCTGAAGAGCGGCCGGATGTACGCCGGCACGAAGCCGGGGAACGCGAACGCCCGGTCGTACCCGCCGAGCTGCGCCTCGCCCCGGATCGAGTTGCCGTAGTCGAAGACCTCGGCGCCGCCGTCGAGGAAGCCGACCATCGCGGCGACGTGCTTGACCATGGCGGCCCGGGCCCGCTCGGTGTACTCGGCCGGCTTCGTCCGGGCCAGTTCGGCGGCGTCGGCCAGCTCCACCCCGTCCGGGACGTACGAGAGCGGGTCGTGCGCGCTGGTCTGGTCGGTGACGACGTCGATCTCGACGCCCCGGCGGAGCAGCTCGGGGAAGACGGTCGCGGCGTTGCCGACCACCCCGACCGAGAGCGCCCGCCGCTCCCGCTTGGCGGCGAGCACCTGGTCGACCGCCTCGTCGAGCGAGCCGGCCACGGTGTCGAGATAGCGGGTGGCGACCCGGCGGGCCAGTCGCTCCGGGTCGACGTCGACGACCAGGCAGGCGCCGCCGTTCATGGTGACCGCGAGCGGCTGCGCGCCGCCCATCCCGCCACAGCCGGCGGTCAGGGTCAGGGTGCCGGCCAGCGTGCCCCCGAACCGCTTGGTCGCCACGGCGGCGAAGGTCTCGTAGGTGCCCTGGAGGATGCCCTGGGTGCCGATGTAGATCCAGGAGCCGGCGGTCATCTGGCCGTACATGGTCAGGCCGAGCTCTTCGAGGCGGCGGAACTCGGGCCAGTTCGCCCAGTCGCCGACCAGGTTCGAGTTGGCGATCAGCACCCGGGGCGCCCACTCGTGGGTCCGGAGCACCCCGACCGGCCGGCCCGACTGCACCAGCATGGTCTCGTCGTCGGCGAGCGAGCCGAGCGTGCGGACCAGCGCGTGGTACGACGGCCAGTCCCGGGCCGCCCGGCCGGTCCCGCCGTAGACGACCAGGTCGTCGGGGCGTTCGGCCACCTCCGGGTCGAGGTTGTTCATCAGCATCCGCAGCGCCGCCTCCTGCGGCCACCCGACGGCGGTCCGGGTGGTGCCGCGGGCGGCGCGGATCGGCTCGGGCATGGCAACTCCTCCTGCGGTGGGAACGGTTCGATGCTGCTCTGCGGTGCGGGGCGGTGGGGTCGGATTGGTGAACTGTCGGTGGCTATCCGACGAACAACTGGCGGCGGGCGGCGGACTGCTCGAACTCCTCCAGCCGGCGCTGCGCGTCGGCGGGTGCGGCGTCGCAGATCGCCTGGAGCAACACCATCGACAGCGCCATCGGGGCGGTGTGCAGGTCGAAGACGAGCTGGGCGCCGACCGCGGCCGGCAGCACGATGTCGGCGTACTCGGCGGCCGGGCTGACCGCCGAATCGGTGATCACCACCACCGACATCCCGGCCGCGCGGGCCTCCCGGAGCGCCTCCAGCGACTCCCGGGGGTAGCGGGGCAGCACGATGCCGAGCAGTGCGCCCGCCCCGGCCGCCCGGGCCTGCTCCAGCCGGTCGGTGAGCAGCGTCCCGCCGGAGTCGAGGACCCGTACGTCCGGATGCACCTTCGCCGCGAAGTACGCGAAGTAGCCGGCGAGCGGGGCGGCGGCGCGCAGCCCGAGTACGACCAGCGGGCGGCTGCCGGCCAGCAGCGTACCGGCGGCGGTCACCGCGTCCCGGTCGGCGAGCTGCTCGGCGAGCCGGTCCAGGTTGTCGGCCTCGGCGCGGATCGCCCGCTGCGCCTCGTTGCCGGCCGGGACTCCGGGATCGAGCCGGCCGGTGCCGACGGCGGCGATCTCCCGGAGTCGGCGGCGCAGCGCCGGGTAGCCGTCGTAGCCCAGCGCCATGGCGAACCGGGTCACCGAGGGCTGGCTGACCTTGGCCAGTTCGGCGACCTCGGCCGCGGAGAGATAGGCGGCGGAGGCGGCGTGTTGGACCAGGCTGTGCGCGATCCGGCGCTGCGTCGGGGTGAGCCGGATGCCCTGGAAGAGGTCGAGCACGCGGTCCGTCGGCGACGCCCCGATGACAGCACTGTCATTCACAGGAAGACTCTATGCATAAAACAATTCAGAGGGCAATGGGAGACCCCGAAGTGGGGAAACCCGCCGGGTGGACGGTACGAATTTCCGGCGTGCGATCGCCCGCACCCGCCTCGCCCCGGTTGCGGCGTTCCCCAAGCGGCTCATGCGGGTGGCCAGGCACGACGCCCGGGTGATCAGCGTCTCGGCCAGGTGGCTGCTCACCTCCCGCGAGCACCACAACTACACCTACGACCTGACCAAGCTCAGCCGGGAACACCTCGCCTGGTTCGTCAGCGTGACCTGCGACGTGCCGGTCAAGCAGGTGCGGACGTACCTCACCGAGATCGAGCAGGACGAGCCGCTGCGGCGGCACATCCAGCAGGCCACCGCCGCCGCGGGCCGGCGCGGCCTGGCCGACCGGCGCGTCCGGTACGCCCGCCGGATCGGCTGGTACGCGATCGTCCGGGCCACCCGACCGAGGCACATCGTCGAGACCGGGGTCGACAAGGGGCTCGGCACCTGCGTGCTCGCCTCGGCCCTGCTGCGCAACGCCGCCGACGGCGAGCCCGGCCGGGTCACCTCGCTGGACATCAACCCGGAGGCCGGTTACCTGGCCAGGGCCGAGCCGTGGGCCAGCGTGGTCGACCTGGTGATCGGCGACTCGCTCGCCTCGATCAGGGCCCTGGACCGCCCGGTCGACCTCTTCCTGCACGACAGCAACCACAGCACCGGGCACGAACGCCGGGAGTTCCAGGCCGTCTCCGCGAAGCTGGCCCCCGGGGCCCGGCTGCTCACCGACAACGTCACGGTGACCAACGTGCTCGCCGAACACGCCGAGAAGACCGGCCGCCGGTTCCTCGCCTACCGGGAGACCCCGGCCCAGCACTGGTACCCGGGCGACGGGATCGGCATCGCCTGGTGACGGCCGGCTCCCGCCCTCCGGGCGGACGGCCCGAGACACCGGCCGCCGGGAGCGCTGTGGCAGGGTGAACGCCATGCGGCTGGTCTCCGTGCACACGTACCCGGTCAAGGGCTGCTACCGGCGCGACCACGACGCGGCCCGGGTCGAGCCGTGGGGCCTGGCCGGCGACCGGCGCTGGATGATCGTGGGCGACGACGGCACCGCCGTCACCCAGCGCCAGGTGACCGGGCTGGTCGCCATCCGCCCGGAACTCCGCCCCGGCGGCCTGCTGCTGCGCGCCGCCGGCCGGCCCGCCCTGGAGGTCGCCGAGCCGACCGACGGCGAGCCGATCGCCGTACGCGTCTTCTCGAACATGCCGGTGGTGCCGGCCCGGCGGGCGGAGCCGGCGGCCGACGACTGGCTCTCCCGGCTGCTCGACCGCAAGGTCCGGCTGGTCTGGCTCGGCGATCCGACGGTACGCCCGATCCCGGACGCCGACCTGGTCGATCCGGCCGACCGGGTCAGCTTCGCCGACGGCTACCCGCTGCTGCTGGCCAACCGCGCCTCGCTGGACGCACTCAACGAGTCCCTGCTCGAATCCGGCAACGCCGAGGCGCCGCTGCCGATGAACCGGTTCCGCCCCAACGTGGTGGTCGGCGGCGCCGACCCGTGGGCCGAGGACGGCTGGACCGGCCGCCGGCTGCGGATCGGCCCGGTGACGTTCCTGGTGGCCAAGCCCTGCGGCCGCTGCCTGGTCACCACCACCGACCAGGAGACCGGGGTACGCGGCCGGGAACCGTTGCGCACCCTGGCGAAGTACCGCCGGATCAACCGGCAGTTGGTCTTCGGCCAGAACCTGGTCCCGGTCTCGGCACCCGGCCCGGACGGGCTGGTCGGCACGCTGACCGTCGGCGACCCGGTGGAACTGGCGAGCTGACCCCGGTAGCCATCGGCACCGGTCGAACGCCCTGGTCCGGGCCTTGCGAAAGGCGCGGCGGCTAGGGCAACATGCCCCGGATGATCGAGCCGGAGCCTCCCGACAATCCGAACGGTACGGACCGGACCACCACCGGCCCCGCCGGAATCGCCGGAGCTGCCGTGCCGCCCGGCGGCGATCCCGCCCCGACCGCTCGGCCGGTCCGGCGGAGGATGTCCCGGCGCTGGCTGGCCGGCTGGTCCGCCGCGCTGCTCGCCGCCGTCCTCGGGCTGGTGCTCGTCTGGCAGTTCTCCGACTCGGCCGCCTGCGCCGCCGCGCTGGCCGCGCCGCCGCTGGAGCGTGCGGCGCCGCCGTCCGGCGCGACGGTCTACAAGGGAAAGGCGTCGCACTACGACGGGGGAAGCTCGGGCGGCAACTGCTCGCTGCCCGGCCCGCCGGCCAACCGGCTCTACGCGGCGCTCGGCTCCAGCCAGTACGCCGGCTCGGCCGCCTGCGGCAGCTTCCTCGACGTCACCGGCCCGAAGGGCACCGTCCGGGTGATGGTGCTGGACCGCTGCGCGGGCTGCACCAACAACAAGATCGACCTGTCCAGGCAGGCGTTCGCGAAGATCGCCGACCTCTCCGCAGGCATCGTCCCGGTGCGTTACCGGGCGGTGGTCGACCCGCCGCTGCCCGGCCCGCTCACCTTCCGGCTCAAGAGCGGCGTGTCGCGATACTGGTTCGCCGTGCAGGTTGGCAACCACGGGAACCCGGTGAAGTCGGTCGCGGTGCAGCGCGCCGGTTCGAGTTGGCGGGCGGCGAAGCGCGGCTCCGACAACTACTGGGTGGTCGACGGCGGAATGGGCCCGGGGCCGTACTCGATCCGGGTGGTCGACGTCTACGGCCACGAGGCGGTCGGCACCGGAATCCGGCTGGCACCCCGACAGGTGCAGCGCAGCACGGTACGGAGGTACCCGGCCACCCCGGCCGCCGCCGGCTCGGCGAGCCCGTCGGCCCCGCCCGCCCCCGCCAGCCCCGCCCCGACCGCGTCGCCGACGCCCGCCCCGGGTACGCCGACCGGTGCCGACCCGGCCGGACAGGCGGTGGCGGGCGCTGCCGGCGGTCCGGCACCGGTCGCCTGCGGCTGACCCCGACACATCAGCCCCACCGTGCGGTCGGGCAGGAGAACCGCCCCCGGCCTCTCCCCGTCGCCGACGGGAAGGCGCCGGACGGTCAGTCCAGCGGCAGCCACATCTGGATCTCGTCGCGGTCGTCGCCCGGCCCGACCCGGAGCGCCCCGGGCAGCCGGCCGACCTCCCGGTAGCCGAGCCGCCGGTAGAACTCCTCCACGCCCCGGCCGTCCCGGACGGTCAGGTGCAGCGCCTCCCAGCCCGCGTTCCGGGCCACCTGCTCGGCCTCGCGCAGCAGGGCCTGGCCGTAGCCGTACCCCTGGTGGTCGGGGTGCACCATCACCCGCTTCAGCACGCACCAGTGCGCCTTGAGGTGGAACCGGTTGTCGGTGAGGAAGAGCAGCGCGACCAACTCGTCGCCCCGGTAGCCGACGAGCAGCTGGTCCGGCCCCTCGGCCGCCGCCCCGAGGGTGGCCAGCGCGAACGGCCGGACGTCGTCCTCGGAGACCGGGCCGACGAAGCCGACCGCCCCGCCGGCGTTGGTCACCGCCGTCCAGAGTCGGACGATCTCGTCGCGCAGGTCGGGGGTCGGCGGCGGATCGAGTACGAAACGGATGCCCACCCGGGTCATCCTCGCCGGCCCGTCGGGAGGCCCCGCCGGCCCGCGCGCCGGGCGTGACGGTGCTAACAAGTGCGGGAGAGGGGAGTCGAACCCCTACGCCCGAAGGCACAGGAACCTAAATCCTGCGTGGCTGCCATTACACCACTCCCGCTCGCGCTCAAAGTCTAGACCGCTGGCGGGCTCAGTCCAGGCCGAGGTCCCGGCGGAGTTTGGCGACGTGCCCGGTGGCCTTGACGTTGTAGAGCGCCCGCTCGATCCGGCCCTCCTCGTCGATGACGAAGGTCGACCGGATCACGCCGGTGATCGTCCGCCCGTACGACTGCTTCTCGCCGTACGCCCCGTACGCGACGAGCACCTCCCTGTCCCGGTCGGAGACCAGCGGGAAGGTGATGGCGTCCCGCTCCCGGAACTTCGCCAGCTCGGCGGGGGTGTCCGGTGAGATGCCGACCACCTCGTAGCCGGCGGCCTGGAGGGAGGCGAGCGAGTCCCGGAAGTCGCAGGCCTGCGTGGTGCAGCCCGGGGTCATCGCCCTCGGGTAGGCGTAGAGCACCACCTTGCGGCCACGCAGTTCCTTGAGCGAGAGCGTCTCTCCGGTGTCGGTGGGCAGCGCGAAGTCGGGCGCGGCGTCCCCGGGGGCGAGGCGGATCGGCGAGGTCATGGCCACGACTCTATCGCCAGGTGGACCGGAGATTGCGGTTGGTGTACAGCTCTTGCAAAATCTTGGCAATAGCGACGGCCGAGTCCTACGCTGAGCCGGCCGGCGGGACGGATCCCGCACCGGCACCTGGGAGGTGGCGTGGACAGCCTGGCAATGCACATCTCGAACGGAATCATCAACGGTCCCGTGGCGGCGGCGTTCGGGGCGCTGGCCCTGGCGGCGCTCGCGCTGTGCGTGCTCCGCGGTCGGCAGGACCTCGACGACCGGCTCGCCCCGATGGCCGGGCTGGTCGCCGCGTTCATCTTCGCCGTCCAGATGCTCAACTTTCCGATCTTCACCGGCGCGGTCAGCGGCCACCTGCTCGGCGGGGCACTCGCCGCCGTCCTGGTCGGACCCTGGGTCGGGGCGCTCTGCGTGGCGGTGGTGCTGATCGTCCAGTCGCTGATCTTCGGCGACGGCGGGGTGGCGATGCTCGGCCTCAACATCACCAACATGGCGCTGATCGGTGTCGCGGTCGCGTACCTGCTGATCGCGCTCCTGCTGCGGATCCTCCCCCGTACCGTGACCGGACTGGGCGTGACCGCGTTCGTCGCCTCGGTGCTGAGCGTGCTGGTCGCCTCGCAGGGCTTCGTCCTCCAGTACTGGCTCGGCGGCACCACCGACGTCGGCAGCAGCCTCGGCGGACTGGCCGGCACGATGGCCGGGGTGCACCTGCTGATCGGCGTCGGCGAGGGTCTGATCACCGCGACCACAGTGGTCACCGTGGCGAAGGTCCGGCCCGACCTGGTCTACGCGCTGCGCTCGCTGCGTCCGCTCCCGACCGCCGACCACCTGCCGCTGACCGGAGGTACCCGATGACGACCGGAGGCACCCGGATCTCGAAGCGCTCCGGCGCGTTCATCCTCGGCGGCCTGCTGGTCGCGCTCCTCCTCGCCGGGGTGGTCAGCAACTTCGCCTCGGCCCACCCGGACGGGCTGGACTCGTCGCTGCGCGAGGGCTGCACCTTCGACGCGGACGACAACATCACCGGCGGCAGCTGCCCGGCCCAGGAGGCCGAGGAGCACGAGCTGGCCGACTCGCCGCTGGCCGACTACGGGGTCCGGGGCATCGACAACGCGTTCCTCTCCACCGGGCTCTCCGGGGTGCTCGGGGTGCTGATCACCTTCGCCGTCGGCGGTGGCCTGTTCTGGCTGACCCGGCGCCGCCCGACCGCCGCCCCGGCGGCAGCCACCGCCGCCGGAGCGGGCGCCGGGAGCGGTACGCCGGCACCGCGCGGCACGGGTACCCCGGCACCGCGCGGCGGTGACGGGTCGACCGTGACTCCCGCCGCCGGTCGGACCGGTACCGACGGCACCGAGTAGGAGCGCCACAGATGGGAGCCGGGCACGCGCACGTGCTCTACCGGGAGCGGACGTCGGCCGTGCACCGGCTGCCACCCGAGGTCAAGATCGTGGCGATGGTGGTCTTCACCCTCGCCGTCGTCGCGACTCCCCGGGAGGCGTTCTGGGCGTTCGGCGGCTATCTCGCGCTCGTACTGCTGGTCGCCGGAGTGTCCCGGGTCGGGCTGCGCTGGCTGGCCAGCCGGTCGCTGATCGAGCTGCCGTTCGTGGTGTTCGCGTTCGCGCTGCCGTTCCTCGGCACCGGCGAGCGGGTGAACTGGCTGGGGCTGGAGCTCTCCGTCGACGGGCTCTACGGCGGCTGGAACATCCTGGCCAAGGGCACCCTCGGGGTGCTCGCCTCGCTGCTGCTCGCCGGCACCACCACGATGCGGGACCTGATCCTCGGGCTGGACCGGCTGCACTGCCCGCAGATCCTCACCCAGATCGCCACCTTCATGCTGCGCTACCTGGACGTACTGGTCGGCGAGGCGCGGCGGATGCGGGTCGCCCGGATCTCCCGGGGTGACGACCCCCGGTTCCTCTGGCAGTTGCGCGGCTTCGGCGCGGGGGTGGGCGCACTCTTCCTGCGCGCCTTCGAGCGGGGCGAGCGGGTCTATCTGGCGATGGTCTCCCGGGGCTACCAGGGGCGGATGCCGGCCGCCTGGCTCGGCACGGGTGCGGCCAGCACCCGGCACTGGCTGGTCGCGGCGACGGTGCCGCTCGCCGCGACCGGCATCGCCGCCGCCGCGGTCGTGCTGGGATGATCGGGTACGTGCACAGCACTCCCGCCGCCGACCCGCCGTCCCTGGACGTCCGCGGCGTGCGGTTCAGCTACCCCGACGGTCAGGTCGCGCTGCGCGGCGTCGACCTGACCGTCCCGCGCGGCGAACGGATCGCCCTGCTCGGCCCGAACGGCGCCGGCAAGACCACCCTGGTGCTGCACCTGAACGGGATCCTCGGCGGCGGTGCCGGCACGGTCACCGTCGGCGGGCTGACCGTGGACCGGGACCGGGCCACCCTGGCCGAGATCCGCCGCCGGGTCGGCATCGTCTTCCAGGACCCCGACGACCAGCTCTTCCTGCCCACCGTCGCCGAGGACGTGGCGTTCGGCCCGGCGAACCTCGGCCTGCGCGGCGCCGAGCTGGCCGAGCGGGTGACCGAGGCGCTGGACGCGGTCGGGATGGCCGAGCACCGGGACCGGGCGCCCCAGCACCTCTCCTTCGGGCAGCGCCGTCGGGTGGCGGTCGCGACCGTACTGGCGATGCGCCCGGAGATCCTCGTCCTGGACGAGCCCTCCTCCAACCTCGACCCGGCCGCCCGCCGCGAACTGGCCGGCATCCTGCGCCGGCTGCCGGTGACGCTGCTGATGGTCACCCACGACCTGCCGTACGCGCTGGAACTCTGTGACCGGTCGGTGATCCTGGACACCGGCCGGATCGTCGCGGACGGGCCGACCGCCGAGATCCTCGCCGACGCCGAGCTGCTCGCCCGGCACCGCCTGGAACTGCCGTACGGCTTCGACCCGGCGGTGGCCGCCCGGCAACTCGCCGCCAACGGCTAACCGCTGACCGCCGGTTCGTCGGCGTACCGTCCGCCGTTGCCGTTGCCGTTGCCGGCGGCGGCGGTCGGGTCGGGTTCCTCCGCCGGCAGGGCCACCGACCAGCGGCGGGTCGGCCGTCGAGGGGCGCCCGGGCCGGCCGGACCGACGCCGGACGACCGGCCGGTGGCGCGCAGCCGCAGTATCCCGGCCACGGCCAGCCCGCCGCCGACCGCGATCACCGTCGCGATCAGGACCCGGGCCCACACCGCCGGCCACGGCACCGGCACCACCGAGCGGACGAAGACGGCCGCGTTCGTCACCCCGGTGAAGAGCGCCAGACAGGTACCGGCCAGCGCCAGCGCGAAGTCGCCGGACGGTCGACGGGTCAGCGCGTACGCCCCGGCGGCCAGCGCGCCCGCGCCGGTCAGGGTGGGCCAGAGCTGCCCCGTGACGAGTCCGAGCAGCATCCCGCCGAACCCGGCGTCGGCGCCCCGGGCGAGCGCGAAGCCCAGCGCCGCCACCCCACCGACGACCGCGAGTACGGCCAGCGCGACGGTGATCCGGCGGCCGGGTCGGGAGTTGCGGGGCAGTACCCCGAGTGCCCCGATCGCCAGCGCACCGAGCAGGCCCATGCTCCACCAGGGGAGCGGGTCGGGTGGCGGCAGCCAGTCGAGCGTGCCGCGTACCTCGATGGGGTGCAGTCCGTCGCGCAGCGGCACCACCCAGTCGCGGACCCGGTGCGGCCGGTCCGGGGCGGCGGTGACCTGGGGCGGCGGCGACTCCTCCAGCCAGCGGCTGCGCTGATCGTGCCAGCGGACCACGGGCTCGGTGCCGACCCGTCGCCAGGACGGCGGCCGGGTCGGGTCGGTCCCGGCCGGCAGCGGCGTGTCTCCGGCGAGGGTCCGGTTCAGGTACGTCGCCGGGGAGGCGGTGTTCTCGTAGACGCCGTCGGGGCGGATCTCCAGGTACGGCTCCCCGGCGTAGCCCAGCACCTCGACCGTGCGACCGGTCCGGTTCTCCAGTTCGAGCCGGGCGCCGCCCTCCACCACCCGGACCCGCAGCCCCGGCAGCGCCGGAGTGACCGAGGTCACCTCGGCCCGGTAGTCGGTGCCGTCCGGGGTGTCGGCGGCGTGCGCGGCGGCCGGCGTCGCGGACCCGAACACGCCGACCAGACCCACCGCCAGGGCGATCCCGGCGCGGGCCAGCCCGCCGAGGCGACGGCAGCCGGGTCCGGGG
This sequence comes from Plantactinospora sp. BB1, assembly GCF_003030385.1. Classification (NCBI taxonomy): domain Bacteria; kingdom Bacillati; phylum Actinomycetota; class Actinomycetes; order Micromonosporales; family Micromonosporaceae; genus Plantactinospora; species Plantactinospora sp. BB1. The sequence goes on from NZ_CP028159.1 coordinate 2,875,088, forward strand.
CGGGTCACCTGCCGGCCGCCGCCACCGCCGCGCTGATCGCCTCGGCGCTGGCCTGCACCTGCTTGCCGTTGACGAGCACGGTCGGGGTGCCGGTCACTCCGGCCCGGGCAGCCTCGTCGGTCACGTGCTCCGTCCACTTCTCGAAGGTATTCTCCCGGACGCAGTTGCGGAAACTGTCCCCGGCCAGCCCGATGCTGGTGGCGACCTCGACGAGTTGTTCGTCACTGAGTCCGGCGCCGCCCTCGGGTGGCTGACGGTCGAAGAGCGCCCTCGCGTACTCCCGGAACTTGCCGCTCTGCGCCGCGCATCCGGAGGCGGCGGACGACCGGGTCGAATACTCGGTGCTGGAGAAGCGGTTGAGGAAGGCCACCGGGTGGTAGGTGACCCGGATCTTGCCCTCGGCGACGAGCTGGTCGATCGTGCCGCCGGCCTGCTGCTCGAAGGTGCGGCAGATCGGGCAGATGAAGTCCTCGTAGACGTCGACGTTGACCGGTCCGGAGCCGAGCACGATGCCGGTGCCCTCCGGGTTGGCCCCGCCCGGCGGGGTGAAGTCGCCCGAGTCCTGGCTGGCCGAGACGCCCCAGCCGATCAATCCGGCGATGACCAGCACGACGACCACGCCGACCGAGGTCCACAGGGTGCGCTTGCGACGTCGTTCCCGGGCCATCTGCTCGCGTACGACCCGGGCGGGTCGGCGTTGCCCCTTGCGGTTCCGGTCACTCATCGTCGCTCTCCTCCTCGCGGGTGTCCCGACCCAGCGCCGCGTCCACCGAGAACCGGGTACGCGGCCAGACCAGCAGGAAGCCGGCGAGCACCAGGAAGCCCACGTCGCGCAGGACCTCCGTCCCGTACGTCGGGTCCTGGCCGGCGGCGAGGTCGCCGCCGCTGCCGAAACATCCGCAGTCGATGGAGAGGCCACGGGTCCAGGCCGAGGCGATCCCGGCGATGAAGATCACCAGGAGTGCCGCCGAGATCCCGGCCGCGAGCCGGGTGGCGAGCCCGACCAGCAGGATCAGCCCGAGGGCCAACTCCACGAAGGGCAGGGCCGCCCCGATCACCACCGCCAGGTCGTACGGGAAGATCTTGTATGCGCTGACCGCCCGGCCGGAGCCGGCGAGGTCACCGACCTTGGTAGCGCCGGCGGCCAGCCACACGGCGGCGAGGCCCAGCCGGGCGGCCGTGCCGAGCCACGGCCGGGCGGCCCGCCAGCGGCGGTGGCCCGGCGCCGGGGCGCTTGCTGTGGTCCGCTCAGTCACAGTCATTAGTCGTCTTGGTCGGTGTGCGGGTTTCCGGCCCCGGTGTGGCATCGGTCATCCGAGCCGCCGTACCGGGTGAGATCACGCTCACCAACGCTAGGGGGCATTACGGTTACAGGTGGGCATTACCGGGCAGAACGTCCGACCGGCACCCGGCTCTGGCCCGTTGGTCGAGCCGATTCGCGGGGTCTCCGCCCCTGATCGACCCCCGGCCGCCGCACAAATCCCGGACCGATGTCGCGAGTTCGGGAACTTTTTCGGGTCCGCCGCCGACTATCGGTCGTGATACCTGACTGGACCGGGCTCGCGCGCCGGGCAGCCGACCACCTGTGCGCCGTTCCGCGCGCCGGTCGCCGGCCGCCCGCCGATGGCCGTCGGCTCGACCCGGCGGCGGTCGGACCTGGGTCGGAGCCGGCGGCGGTCGGTCGTGGGTCGAAGCCGACGGCGGGTGATCGTGGGTCGAAACCGGCGGCCGGTGCTCGTCGTCCGGGGCCGGCGGCCGGTGATCGTAAGTCGTCGGACGGTGTGATCGAGGCGGACCCGGCGTGACCCGAGGTCGCGCGAAGCCGGGGTGGTCGGTCACGATATCGGGCATGATTGCTGCGAATCGTCGATGGTTGGCCCGCGCCGGCGCCAGTCTCGGCCTGCTGCTGGCCGCCCTCGCCCTGCTGCTGGGTCCGGCCGTCCCGGCCAGCGCGCACGCGGTACTGGTGAGCAGCAGTCCGGCCGCCGACGCGGTGCTCTCCAACGCGCCCGCCGAGGTGGTGCTCACCTTCAGCGAGAGCGTCCGCGAGGTACCGGACAAGATCCGGGTGCTCGGCCCGGACGGTAGCCGGGTGGACCGGGGTGACCCGACCTTCAACGGTGCCGTGATCACCATCCCGGTCGACCCGTCCGGAGCCCAGGGCAGCTACCTGGTCAGCTACCGGGTGATCTCGGCGGACAACCACCCGGTGGCCGGCGCGTACACCTATTCCGTCGGTGCCCCGTCGACGCCGCCGTCCGACAGCGACGCCGACGACATCCACCCGGCGGTGGGCGCGGCGGTACGAATCTTCAAGGCCGTCGGCTACGTCGGCCTGCTGCTGCTGATCGGTCCGGTGATGGTGCTCAGCCTGCTCTGGCCCCGTCGGCTCGACCGGCGCGGCCCCGCCCGGCTGATCTGGACCGGCATCGGGCTGATCGTGCTCTCCACCCTCGCCGGGCTCTGGCTCCAGGTGCCGTACACCACCGGTGGCGGGCCGTTCGCGGTCGACGGCGCCGCGCTCGGTGACGTACTCGGCAGCACCTTCGGGGCGGCCCACCTGGTGAGGCTCGGCATCCTGGCCGCGACGGTGATCCTGCTCCGTCCGTTGATCAGCGGCCGGGCCGGCCGGGGCGACCACATCCTGCTCACCGTGCTCGGCGTGGCAGGTCTGGGTACCTGGCCGATCGCCGGGCACGCGGCGGCCTCGCCGGTACCGGCGGTCTCGGTCGTGGTCGACGCGGTCCACCTGGCCGGCATGGCGGTCTGGCTCGGTGGACTGGTCATGCTCGGCGGGTTCCTGCTCCGCCGCGCGAACGACCGGGAACTCGACGCGATCCTGCCGGTCTGGTCCCGCTGGGCGACCGTCGCCGTCTCAGCGCTGCTGCTCGCCGGGATCGTCCAGGCCCTGATCGAGGTGGGTACGCCGTCCGCGCTCGTCTCCACCACGTACGGCCGACTGATCATCGCCAAGGTGGTGCTCTTCGCGGCGGTGATCGCGGTGGCCGCGTACTCGCGGCAACTAGTCCGGCGCCGCCTGCTGGCCGACGACCCGACCGAAGCGACCGAAGCGGCGGCCTATCCAGCCGACCCGTCGGACCCGTCGGACCCGTCCGACGAGGTGGATGACGCCGTCGCGCCGGATCGGCGGACCGACGACGGGACGGACGAGTGGGACGCCGAGTGGGAGGACGGGGCCGGGCGGGACGGCCAGGGGTCGTCGGAGGACTCCGCACCGGAGGGCCCGGGCCACGGCCGGGACGAGCCGGCCGGCCCGGACGGCGGCGAGGAATCGGCCGCCACAGAGCGGGCGACCCGGGGCGCCCTCCTGGCGACCGCCGCCAGAACGCTCGTCGCCGACCCACCCCGGCCCGCCGCGTCGGCCAGACGGATCCGTCGGGCGGTCTGGGTCGAACTCGCGATCACCGCGGTGGTGCTGGCCCTCTCCGCCGTACTGGTGCAGACTCCGCCGGCCAGGACCGCGGGCGAGTACGGCGACGCCGGTGGCCCCGGCTACTACACCACCACGCTGACCAGTTCGCTCTACTCGTTGCAGGTCGAGGTGGACCCGGCCGGGGTCGGCAGCAACTCGGTGCACCTCTACGCGTACACGCCGGACAACAAGCCGCTGCCGGTGGTGGAGTGGAAGGCCACGGCCGCGCTGCCGGAGCAGGGCGTGGAACCCATCGAAATCCCACTGCTGCCGCTCACCGACAACCACGCCACCGGCGAGATCAGCCTGCCGACGGCGGGCAACTGGCAGCTCAGCTTCACGGTCCGGCTTTCGGACATCGACCAGGCCACGGTGACCAGCACCGTGCCCATCACCTAGAGAGGTACATCATGATCCGTCACCGTCGGGTTGCGCGCGCCGCCGCCCTCGTCCTCGGAGCAGCCGTGATCGGCGTGTTCGGGGTGGCCTCGTCGGCCTCCGCGCACGTCACGGTGAACCCGAAAGAGGCGACCCAGGGCGGTTACGGTCGCGTGGCGTTCCGGGTACCGACCGAGAGCGACACCGCGTCGACCGTCAAGCTGGAGGTGACGTTCCCCGAGGACGCGCCGCTCGCCTCGGTCTCCACCATGCCGGTTCCCGGCTGGACCGTGGCGGTCGAGAAGCGCAAGGTGGACCCGCCGGTGGAGGTGCACGGCAGCCAGGTCAGCGAGGTGGTCTCGAAGATCACCTGGACGGCGGCGGCGAACGCCGGGATCAAGCCGGGAGAGTTCCACGAGTTCCCGGTCTCGATGGGACCGCTGCCCGAGGTCAAGCAGCTGGTGTTCCGGGTCGTCCAGCACTACTCGGACGGCACCACGGCGCGCTGGATCGAGCCGCCGGCCGCCGACGGTACGGAGCCGGAGAACGACCCCGCCCCGGTTCTGAAGCTGCTTCCGGCGGCCGGGAACGGCACCCCGGCGAGCGCCGGCCCGGCCGTGGTGCAGCAGCAGCCGGCATCGTCGAACGAGGACGACGGCGACGGGGCCGCCCTCGGCCTGGCGATCGCGGGCCTGGTAGCCGGCCTCGCCGGCCTGGCGCTGGGCGGGCTGGCATTCGCGCGTACCCGACGGGAGGCCACGCCGCCCACCGCCTGATCCCACGACACCTCTGCACCCACCGGTGTCCTCGCTGGCCCGTCGGCAGTTCTGCCGACGGGCCAGCGGCGTTTTAAGTCAATAATCCGTGTTGAAGCGATTTCGCTCGGTATGGTCGTCGGGTACTGCGACCCCTGCCGCCGGTCGTGCGACGTCATCGGCGGTACCGCGACCGGAGGGAACGAGACGGTATGCGCTTCGTGCGGCTGATCGCCGGGATACTCCTGCTCACGATCGGACTGCCGGTGCTCCTCGTCGGCGGTGCACTGTGGACAGTTTCTGAACAGCGGGGCGGCGACGGGGCCTTCGCCGGCACCCTGGACCGGATCGAGACCGGCGGGCACGCCGTCGTCGTACCCGACCTGGCCGCGATGCTGCGCCGGGACGCACCCTTCGTACGCGCTGGCCGGACCGGGCTGCGGGTCGTGGCGCGTACCGGGGCGGAGCCGGCCTTCCTCGGCCTCGCGCCCACCGCCGAGGTCGCCACCTACCTCGCCAAGTCGCCGTACGCCCGGCTCGACCGGGTCAGCGTGACCCGGGGCAGCCTGCCGGTACGCATCGCTCCGGCCGACGAGCCGGCTACCGCAGCCGCCCCCGCTCTCCCCGGCGAGCAGGCACTCTGGCTCCGCAGCGGCCTGGGCACACTGGACCTGACCGTCGACGACGTACGCGCACCCCGGCTCAGCCTCGTCGTCATGCGCCCGGACGCGGGAGCCGGCGTCGTCGCCGACCTGCGCGCCGAGGTACGCCCCGGCTGGCTCGACCCGGTCGCCTGGAGTTCCCTGGCCGTCAGCGGCCTGCTGGTGCTCTTCGGCGTCGCCCTGCTGGCCCGGCCGATCCGTCCCCGCGAGGTGGTCTTCGTCGTCGAACCGAGCCAGATACCGGCGCTCACCGCCCGGCTCGGCATCGCCGCCCTAAACGAGATCGGGCACCGAGGCGAGCGGAGGAGAGTGGAGCGTCCAGCGGAAGTGCCGGCCCAGGTCGGCAGTGGGCCGGAAGAGGCGCGGAGCCGTCCGGTGCCGTCGAGGCGACCCGCGACGCTGGCGGACGTGGTGACGCCGGCCGGCGGCGTCACGGTGGCGTGGCCGGGTCCAGGGGCCTCGTCGCGCCTGGTCTGGCCGCCGATGAACCCGCCGGACCCTGTGCGGTCGTCGGATTCTGTGGTGTCGTCGGATTCTGTGGTGTCGTCGGCCCCTGTGGCGTCGTCGGATCCTGTGGCGTCGTCGGATCCTGTGCGGTCGTCGGATCCTGTGGAGTCGTCGGCCCGTGTGGTGTCGTCGGAACCTGTGGAGTTGTCGGAACCTGTGGAGTTGTCGGAACCTGTGCGGTCGTCGGAACCTGTGCGGTCGTCGGGCCTGGCTGGGTGTTCGGACTCTGTTGGGTCGTCTGGGCCGGTTGGGTCGCCAGGCTCGGTGGTGGTGGCGGCGCAGTCCGCCCGTGCGCCAGCCCCGGCACCGGCCCCCGCGCCAGTACCCACGCCACCGCCCGCACCGGTGCCGGCACCCTCGCCGACGCCGCCGTTGCCGGCCCCGGCACCGCCGATGCCGGCACCGCCCAGGCCGGCCCCTGTCCCAGCGGCCAACGTCGCCCCGAGACAGGCCGGCGCGCCGGCCACGGTACGTGCGCGATCGCGGGACGACCGGCCGGTTCCGGTGCAGCCCGTACCGGAGGCCGAGGACCTGTCCGGGCTGCTCTCCGGCGAGGAGGAGCGTGTCCGGCGGGTCGCGCTGCGTCCGGCGACCCCGGGGGCGGCAGCCTACGATGCCGACCAGCCGCGTACGGGGCGTACCGGGCTGAACAGGCCGAGGGGCTACGAGCCGGCGACCAGATCGGCAGCGATGGACGCTCCGACGGGGCGGAACGGTGGCAACGCCGCCCCTGGTTACCGGCAGGATCCCGTACAGGAGAACGAGCCGGCCGGCTTGGGGCACGACATCAGGCGGTCCAGTCCGAATCCGGCGCCCCGCTGACCCCACTCCCCGGCCCTGTTCCACCTTGTGCGGGCCTGGGCCGGGCTGACCGAGCGCGCTGCCCACGATCCCGAGGGCGCCGATCGCGAGCTGCGGGTGCTCGTCGGGAGCCGAGGGCTGAGGGCTGAGGGCCGAGGGCCGAGGGCTGAGGACGCTGGTCGCGAGTCGGCTTCACTGATCGCGGGTCGGCTGGGGGTTGGGCTGTGCCGACCGCGAGGTGGGTTTCGCCGCTGGCGTGTCTCCGACCGGGTGACCCTGTCGAGGGAACGCGAGGGAACGCGAGGGGACGAACGGCGGGTGGCCCCCCGCGCTGCCGACACGGGGGGCCACCTTCACCGGGGGATCGGTGTACCGAAGGGACGTTTCAGATGTGTCCCTAGATTAACCGCATCGAGGCGTACTAGATAGATCTGTCCATTTGGCGCAACTTCTGCTACTGCCGGCTACTTGGTTCATGTTTCGGGGTGTCGGCTTCCGTGCCCGTACCCGGTGACGCCCGGCGGATCGGCAGCACGAAGAGCAGCAGCAGCGCGAAGAGCACGTAGAGGTTGCGCAGCAGGAACTCGCCGGGCGCGTCCGTCCGGTCGAAGGCGCGTCCCCAGTCGTAGTACGAGACCACGCCGTACACGATCGCGGCGGTGAGTAGCGCGGCGAGCGCCAGCAGCGCGAACCTGCGGCGGCGGCCGGCCCGGCCGTCGGGCGGATCGGGCGGCTGTGCTCCGCTGGACCGTAGTCCGGCGTCGACCAGCACCACCACGGCGGGAATGAACCAGTACGCGTGATGGGTCCAGGTGATCGGGCTCACCAGGACGGCGACCAGACCGGTCAGGGTCAACCCGGCGAGTTCGTCGCCGGCCCGGGCAGCCCGGGCGGCCCGCCACAGCCCGTACGCCGCGGCGGCGACCACCAGCACCAGCCAGAGCACCTGGTTGGGTTCTCCGGGCGTGGTGAAGCGGCTGAGCAGCCCGAAGAGCGACTGGTTGCCGGTGTAGTCGGGCCGGCCCACCCGGTCGGTCAGCCAGAGCTCGTGGGTCCAGAACCGCCAGGAGTCGCTGGGGGCGATGGCCGCCGCCAGCAGCGTCGCGACGGCCGCCGTCGCGGACGAGACCAGCGCCGCCCGCCACCGCCGGGTGACCAGCAGATAGACGATGAAGATCCCCGGATAGAGCTTGAGCGCCGTCGCCAGCCCGATCCCGACGCCGGCCCAGCGCGAGTTCCGGGGTACGGCGAAGAGCAGGTCGGCCAGGACCAGCACCACGAGCAGCATGTTGATCTGCCCGAAGATGATGGTCTCCCGGGTGCTCTCCACGGCGAAGGCGAGTGGTACGGCGAGTCCCGCCGCGAACCACCGGGACACCCCGCGCCGATCGGCGATCGCCGAGACGAGCCACCAGGTGGTCACCAGCAGGGCCAGTACGGTCAATACGGTGAAGATGGCGGCGGTGGCCCCGATCGGCAACCCGGCGAAGGGACGCAGCAGCAGGGCGGTGAAGGGCGGGTAGGTGAAGTACAGCTGGCCCTGCAGATCGTCTGCCTGCACGTAGTCGTAGAGCGGGTTCCCGTCCGCCCACCACCGCATCGCGCTCATATAGATCTTGAGATCGTAGAAGTTGTGCGGGGTGCTGAGTAGATAGAGCAGCGGCACCGCCGCGGCGACCAGCACCACGACGATGATCTGGCGTGCGGTGCGGCCGCCGGGATCGTCCTCGTCGGTGGCGGATGGCACGGGGGGATCGGCTGGCACGGGAAAACCCTAGCGGTCCGTTCTGTCCACAGCGTTGAGGCGCGGTTGCCGAGGCTACGCGTAGTCTGATCGTCGTGGCTGATCTTCTCGTCTGGGTCGACTGTGAGATGACCGGACTCGACCTCGGCAAGGATGCCTTGATCGAGGTTGCCGCGCTGGTCACGGACCGTGACCTCAACGTGCTCGGTGAGGGTGTGGACGTGGTGATCCACGCCGACGAGCAGGCGCTGGCTGGCATGCCGGAGATCGTGCGGGCGATGCACGAACGCTCCGGCCTGACCGAGGAGGTTCGCCGCTCGACGGTGAGCCTGCGCGAGGCCGAGGACCTGGTGCTGGAGTACGTCACCTCGTTGGTCAAGGACCCGCGTACGGCACCGCTCTGCGGCAACTCGATCGCCACCGACCGTGGCTTCCTGGCCCGCGACATGCCCCGACTCGACGCCCACCTGCACTACCGCATGATCGACGTCTCGTCGATCAAGGAGTTGTGCCGTCGTTGGTACCCCCGGGTCTACTTCGGGCAGCCGGCCAAGGGGCTGGCCCACCGGGCCCTGGCCGACGTCCGGGAGAGCATCCGGGAACTCGAGTACTACCGCCGGACGATCTTCGTACCGCTGCCCGGCCCGGACGTCGACGCCGCCAAGGCCATCGCCGCCGAGCTCTGAGGGCCTCGGCCCGGCGGTCCCGCCGTCGTCCCGGACAGGGTGCAACCCGGTCGACGGCGGGGGGAGGGGTGTGGCTATCATTGGTCGTCGCCCTGCCGGGTCCGCTGATCCGGTTGTGGCGGATGTTCCTGATCAAACTGAACATGGTGGCTGTAGCTCAGTTGGCAGAGCACCGGGTTGTGGTCCCGGGTGTCGTGGGTTCAAATCCCATCAGTCACCCTCATGCCGGATCTCGCGATCCGCAGGTCGAGACAAGACCCCCTCCTCCGAGGGGGTCTTGATCGTTCTGGGGCAGCTAACCGCGATCGATCCGAGGCCCGCTCCTGCTCCCGCTCCTGCTCCCGCTCCTGCTCCCGCTCCCGCTCCTGCTCCCGCTTCCGCTTCCGCTTCCGCTCTTGCGAGACGCCCTCGCCCGCTCCGGACGGTTCCGGGAGGGCGAGGGCGTCTTCGGTGGGCGGTGGGCGGTGGGCTGTGGGCGGTGCCGGCGGGCTTGTCGCCGGTTCAGCCCGTGGCGGTGCCGGCGGTCGGCTCGGCGGTCGGTGCGGTCGCCGTCTCGCCGACCGGGATCGCGCTGCCCTTGACGTACTCGTCCCAGCTCATGTTCCAGTCGGTCCAGCCGTTGCCGTTCTGCAGCTTGCGCTCGGTGCCCTTCACCACGATCGGGTCGCCGACCCGGGTCTGGTTGAACAGCCAGCTCGCGTTGGCGGTGGACATGTTGACGCAGCCGTGCGACACGTTCGTACGCCCCTGCGAGGCGACGGACCAGGGCGCGGCGTGGATGAACTCGCCGCCCCAGGTGAGCCGCTGGGCGTACTCGATGTCGGTGATGTAGCGGTTGGCCGGGTTCGGGTCGTCCATGGTGTTGAAGACGGTCTTCTTCAGCTTCTCGATGACCACCATCGTGCCGCTGGAGGAGGGGGTGCTCTTCTTGCCGAGGCTGATCGGGATGGTCTTGATGACCTTCCCGTCCTTCTTGACCGTCATCTTCTTGGTCTTGTTGTCGACGGTCATCACCACCGCAGGCCCGGTCTTGATGTCGACGGTGAGGTCGGACCGGCCGTACCAGCCGTCGCCCATCGGCAGCCCGCCGGCCTGGATCTTGTAGAAGATCTTGGTGTTGGCCTTCCAGTACGTCTTCGGGCGGTAGCGCACCTCGGTCGGGCTGACCCAGTGCCAGATCCCCTCCTGGGCCGGGGTGGCCTGCACGGTCATCCGACGCTGCACGTCGTCCCGGTAGTCCTCCGGTACGGCCCGGCTGAACTTGACGATCAACGGCATGCCGACCCCGACCGTCTGGCCGTCGCCGAGGAAACTGGTCACCCGGATCTGCTTGCCGGGCTTGGCCATGGTGGTGAAGGTGCTGGTCGTCGTCGCCGGCTTGCCGTCGTCGCCGGTCGCGGTCACGGTCGCGGTGTACGTCGTACCGTATTCGAGCGCCTTCTCCGGCAGCCACGTCCCGGTGGCGGTGAGCGCACCCTTGACGGCCTCACCGGCCGCGTTCTTGACCTCGACGGTCGTCTCGACGGCATCCTTGCTGCTGAAGGCGATCTCCGCCGAGGCGGGTACGTCCTTGGCGTCGGCCGCCGGCGCGGTGATCGTCGCGGAGGCCTTCGGCTGCTGCTCGGCCTCGCTGCCGCCCTGGAACGAGGGCCCGGCGCCCTTGTCGCCGTCGCCGGTGCAGGCGGTCGCGGTGACCGCCAGGGCCCCGGCGATCAGGACCGAGGCGAGGGCACGCAGCGGCGCGGGTCGTCGTACCCGCGTCGCCGGACCCCGGTCGGAGGTACCACGGGTCATCTGATTCCGGCCTGGTCGCATGATCCCCTCACACTGCTGTTTTCCACAGCTGTACCCACTCGGTCCCCACGGTCATCCTCTCCCAAAGACGTCCGTGAGCAAGTTTTCGTTTCCTCCCGTGCCGTAGAACACCATCGGATCAGGTCGATTCAACCGGTTGGTACCTCAATGTCGACCGAAGTCGTCCTCGATCCGTCCTCGATCCGTCGTCGGTCGGTCGTCGGTCGATCGTCGGTCCGTCGTCGGTCCGTCGCCGTGCTGGCCCAGGTCAGGCGCCCAGGTCGGCGGGGACCGGCAGGGCGCTGCCCTTGACGTACTCCTTCCAGGGCAGGTTCCAGGCGGTCCAGCCGTTCCCGGAGACCAGCTTCCGCTCGGTACCGGTGACCGTCACCGGGTCGCCGGTCTTGGTCTTCTCGAAGAGCCAGCGGGCGTTCGCGGTGGAGACGTTGACGCAGCCGTGCGAGACGTTGCGTCGCCCCTGGTCGCCGACCGACCACGGAGCGGCGTGGATGTACTCCCCGCCCCAGGTCAGTCGCTGGGCGAAGTCGATGTCCGTCACGTACCGGTTCGCCGGGTCCGGGTCGTCGCGGGTGTCGAAGACCGTGGACTCCTTCTTCTCCATCACCACCATGGTGCCGCTCGACGACGGGGTGCTCTTCTTGCCGAGGCTCACCGGGATGGTCCGGACCACCTTGCCGTCCTCGATGACGGTCATCTTCTTGGTCTTGTTGTCGACCTTCATCTCGAACCTGTTGCCGATCTTGGCGGTCGCCTTGCGGTCGACGTTGCCGTACCGGCCGTTGCTCAGCGGGATGCCCTCCAGCCCGATCCGTACGCTCAGCGTCGTCCCCGGCTGCCAGTACTCCGGAGCGCGGTAGTAGGCCTGGGTCCCGTTGGAGACCCAGTGCCAGGCGCCGGGCTGCGGCGGGTCGGAGTCGACGAACATCCGCTGCTGCACCTTGGCCCGGTCCTTCTTGGCGATGCCGGGAGAGAACTCCACCACCACCGGCATGGCGACGCCGTAGGTCTTGTCGTCGAAGAGGTAGAGGCCGGAGCCGATCACCGACCTAGGCTTGGCCATGGTGGTGAACGAGGTGGTCTTGGTCTCGGTCTGGCCGGAGGGAGAGGTCGCGGTGACCTGCGCGGTGTAGGTCTTGGCGTACTTCAGCGGCGCCGCCGGCACCCAGGACGAGCCGTCCGGCCGCATCGCGCCCCGGACCGCGCCGCCTCCGGCGAGGGTCAGGCTGACGTTGCTGATCTTCCCGCCCTTGACGCTGGTGCCGATCTCGATGCTCACCGGCTGCTTCTTGGCGCCGCTGGCCGGGGTGATCGCGAACTCGAGCGGCTCGGCGGGTGGTGTCGGGGTCGCAGACGCTCCGGCCGCCCCGCCGTCACCGCTCACGAACTGCGGCTTCTCGTCTCCGTCGCCGCCACACGCCGCCAAACCCAGCGGCGCGCCGACCACCAGAGCGATGATCATCGCCCAGGTGCGCGTGCTCCTGCCCATCCCCACCTCGGTCCACTCGAATCCCGGGAGACATCGTGCACTATCGGGGCCACAGTTTTGACCCCGGACGCCAAACCTATGGGAGGAATGCCCGTTTTGCCGGCTCGGGTCGGCTCCTCGTCGCAGGAAGGGGAACTGGTTGGAAGCTCCTCCCGCAGCCGTGTTAGGGTTTCTCCCGTTGTCAGCGAGCGCCGCTAGCTCAACTGGCAGAGCAGCGGACTCTTAATCCGCGGGTTCGGGGTTCGAGTCCCTGGCGGCGCACCAACGATCAAGGCCTTGATCTGGGTTCCCACCTGGATCCGGGCCTTTTTCATTGCTGCCGGCGTGCCCGGGGTGCTCGACAAGTGCTCGGGAGCCGTTGGACCGGGCGGCATGGCCGGGACACACCATGCACTCGCGAGCACCCCGCCGAGCCCGTGGTGGACAGTTACCCTGGCCATGTGGGGGCGCAGTCACGGGTTCGAGTTCAAGGGGACCTCTACCACCCGGTCGTACCGTCCGGTGCCGTCTATGTCGGGCGGCAGGGGTTCGGGTTGCGACGTTCTCCCTGGGCCAATCCGTTCAGCCTCCGCAGTCATGATCGGGCTGAGGCGTTGCGCCTGTATCGGCAGTGGCTTGTGGGACAGCCGGCGCTCGTCGAGCGGGCGAGGCAGGAACTCGCGGGAAAGCAGTTGGCGTGTTGGTGTCACGTCGAGGATGCCTGCCACGCTGATGTGCTGGCCGAGATCATCGGTTGATGCGTAGTCGATATCGAGCGGTGGGTCGTCTGGGTGCGTAGACACCGCCGATGCTGAAGGACTGTGGTCTTGCCGCTTGATTGCCCACGTAGAAGGCGACGTCGCGGTCGGCGGCGCAGAGTTGGTCGAGGAACTTGTGTCTGAGTTGATCCGCAGCCTCCGCGTCGGTGAGCTGGGTCAGACGACGTTGGAGGGCGACGAATTCCCAGTCCCAGAGGGTCTGCTGATGACCGCGGCAACGGCGGTCCGCACATCGGTAGCGGTAGACACCGGTGAATCGTGGTGCCTGAAGCGGGCTGGGCTTGGGCGGCTCCAGTAGGTCGAGCTGGTTGAGGTAGCGAGCGATCTTCTTGTGGTCCTCCACCGACCAGCCAGGATGGCGCTTGACCTGTAGGGCCGAGATGTCGGCGGCGCGAATCAATGCGATCGATCGTGCGCTCGGGTCGTCGCGGGCCTGCTCGTTGAGCCGGCACATGGAGTCTTCGACGAGTGGATCGAGGAGATTTCGACGTGACTGCTGGTTGGTCAGGTGCTGCTCGGTGGTGATGGTGTCCACGATCGGCTTCCAGCTCTCGCGGCGCTGGTCCTGCCGGGCCGGCAGTGCGTCGAGGCGGACGATGTCGTACTTACGGAATCTGCTGTCGTCGGCCAGATCGCGGAAGTGGATCGGGTAGAGCCGAATCCAGCCTGTCCAGGGCGTTTCCAGGCCGAGCGCGCCGACGCAGACTGTCTCCCCGTAGCGGGCGGAGGGATTGGGAGCCGCCTTCACGGTGATCAGGAGGCGGAGTGTCACTGGGCGGGTCAGTACCGGCTTCGACGGCGGATCCTCGTCCGCGCCGGGTCCCCACAACGGAAGCTGTCCCAACAGAACCACCAACATCGCTCAATGTGGCTTCCTGAGCACTCCTCGTTACATAGGTAGTTTCACATCTAAATCAACGGGGCGCTAGCCATCGAAGGCGACCTGGCCTCTGCCTGAGTCCACCTGAGGGTTGTGGTGACCAAAGCCGTCAGGCGTCAAGGTGCGCGCAGTGTTCCAGGAGCTCGCGGTGTTCCAGGAGCTCGTGGTCGACTGCGGCGGTGTGCCAGAGATCCTTGGCCTTGCCCTCTACAGTGGAACTTGTACCGACAGCGTCGATGGCGTGGTCCGACTGTCAAGGACCTGAGCGAGGTGCCGGTGGGTGAAGTGTGTGAGTCGGTAGATTGGAATCCGCTCGGCTCGGCCGGGGCACACTCCCAACTAGCCGGCTTGGTCGCCGGTCTCGTCTTCGCCGGCATAGTCATGCTGATCGATAGAGGAACGTCGAAACGCGCGTCTGGCGAGGCCTTGACGATGTTCATCGCCGGTCTGGTCACCTTCGCTCTGGACAGCTTTTTCTTTGGCGTCATCGCCGGTGAACGGACCTGTCCCCGGGTCTGGACGCAGACGACGGTGGCGGCTGGAATGCTCGGGGTTGGTTCGCTCACCCTGTTCACCGGATTAGCGTGGCTGATCGCCGGGCGCAGCGAGTTCGAGTCCCCGCTCCGGTTCATCCGGGTGACTGCGTACGGTCTGTCCCTGGTGACCGTCGGGCAGTTGACGGTGACCGCGCACGACTATCTGAGGGATGTTCGGCCCGAGGGCATGTACCCCTGGCTCGACTGGCTGGTCCGGGCGTGGTCGGTGCTGGTCGCGCTGGTCGTTGTCGGGCACGCGTTTGCTCCCCGACTTCGTTACGGGGCGCATCGCGCGGTGACCCATGCGGCCTACCTCGGGATTGCCTACGTTTTCAGCTGTGCGGTCATCTTCGGTCTGTTGACCACTGTAGATCGGGGCTACTGGGCGGACGGGGTCCCGCCAGGCGTGTTCATCGCCGCCGCTCTCCTGTCGGTCATGCTGCCTGGCGTGGTGGTCGTTGTCCAGTTGATGGCCTTTCCATCGGCGACGGTGGCGGTGCGACCGCCGGTCGCTCCGGCGCTGCCCGCTTCCCGCGAGCCGGCGTCTCCGGGTGGCAAGCGGCTGGCCGTGGAAGCCCCGGCTGATTCCGAGTCGCCGCCTGTGGTTGCCGACCCGCCGGCAACATCAAGTGATCCGCTCTAGGCCGCGACACACGAGACGACCACCGCAAGCTCGACAACGACGCCCGCCGCCAGCTCGGCGTCGGTCGCGCCGACGTCTCAGGGGCGTGGCTCGGTCGGCGTACCGGTGCGGCAGCCGCAGGTGCCGGGCCGAGGCCCTTCGCCAGCGCGCCATCCGCGAGTGCCGACGCCGGAGCAGACCGGTGAGCAGGAGTAGCGGGGCGAGCAGGAGCAGGGGCGGAGCAGGGACACCAGAGCCACCGGCGTCGATGCCCGGACGGACGGTTCCGACTCGACCTCATCCGGGCCCGATGGGCGGACTGCCGCGGTGCGCTCACGGAAGCTACGTCGAATGGCGAGGGGGGTCCGGGGGCTCGGGCTATGGAGCGATCCGGTACGCGCGGATGACTGTCTGCTTCACCGAGTTGTTCGCCGAGTCCGTCACCGTCGCCCGCAGGGAGACGAACCCGGACGTGTTCGGGTGCCGCACCGCGACGGTCCGGGTGTTGCCGGATCCCGTGACCGTGGCGTTCCTCCACGATCTCCCGTCGTCGGTCGAATACTGCACCGTCACCTTCCGCACGCTGCCGGGCGTCGAGCCGGGCTGGGCCGCAAGCGTCGCCGGGAGCCTGAAGGCCGTACCCGCCCTCGCGACGTTGCTGTCGTCGAGAGCCGGCCGGAACGACACCGTCCAGAGCGGAAGTCGTACCGGAGTGCTTTCGCTCGCGGTGCCCGAGCGGAACGTCCAGACGGCGGTGACCAGGGTGGAGAGCTCAGCCGGCGCCATCGGTTCCACCCGGCCCTCCAGAAGGAAGGTCGACCGGGTGGCCGGCACCGTCACGTCGGGCCAGGGGCCGTCGGTGCTGTCGGCGATGACCGTCCCGTTGCGACGGAGCGTGTACCGCGGCGTGGCGTTGCTCCACCCGGAGTGGCCGGATCCGTCGCCGATGAGCGTCGGGTCCAGATGGATGGTGTCGCCGGTACGGTGCACGCCGTCGGACGGCAGCAGCAGCGCGGAGTACGACGGGCCGAGCACGGGCTCGTTCCACCCCTCGGTGACGATGGTCCCGGCGCGGTAGGCGCGTGGTGCGCCCTGCAACGAGATCGTCGAGGTGCGGGTCGCCGGATGATGGTCCCCGAAGGTCGAGAACCAGCGTAGACCGGCGGCGGCGCTGTAGTACTCGGTGTGGGTGAAGGGAAGGTCGAACTGGATCGCGAACTGGCCGGCCCAGCGCTGCTCCCCGAAGGACGGGTACGACGTCTTGTTTCCCCGGGTGTTCGGGGTGCTCTCGCCGAGTCGCGCGTCCACCCGGGCCAGCGACGCGGTCGAGTGGGTCTGGGTGAATCCGGTCGGTACGTACTGCTCGAACCGCCGCACCAGGTGGTAGCTGCGGGGCGAGTTGACGAAGTCGCCGCCCGGCCCGGGCACGGCCAGGGTGATGTTCAGGAAGCTGGTCAGCCCGGGGGTGCGTTGCTCGGGGTCGACCTGGCCGAAGGCGAGCGGCCGACCGCCATCGAGCAGGTTGCTGTACGACCGCATGTTGCCGGCGTTGTCGCGCCACCAGTATCCCAGCTCCACGCTGACGGTCCCCTCGTTCGGGTCGTCGGTGATGTCGACGTCGACCGGCCGCCCCCGCCGGGCATCGAGGGTGATGGTCTGGTCGCCGTCGATGCGCACGCTCGGGTCGACCAGCATCGTCTGCCGGGATTCGAAGTCGGCAGAGTCGGTGATCCAGGACTGGAGGAGGTACGTCCCCGCCCGGATGTACCGGGTGATCGGCTCGCTCTCGGTGCCGAGGAAGTAGTCCTCTCCGCCGTCCAGGGAGAAGAGGATCGTGCTGCGTTCGCTGGTCGGCTCGCCGACGCTGTTGAGGTGCCGGAAGGTGACCTCCCCACCGGCGACGGCGCGGTCGACCGCGTACGGGGTGACGACGCGTACGCCGTCGGCGGCCGTCGCCGTGATGGTTCCGCCGTAGTGCCCCTCCGGGCCGTTCAGCGCGGTGTCGGCGGTGAACCGTACGGCGGCGCTGCCGCCCGCCGGCACGGTTACCGAGGAGGCGCCGAGGGAGAACATTCCGGCCGGCGCGGCCGAGCCGTTCGGGTCCCGGGTCGTCAGCTCCAGGTTCAGGGTGATGGCGGAGGTGCCGGTGTTCGTGTAGGTCACGGTGCGGTCGAGCACCGGGTCGTCGTGGTGCGGGTGCTGCTGGCGGCCCAGGCTGAGGCTCGGCGGGTCGGCGAGCAGTCGCTGGTCGTACCCGCGGGCGATGTCGAGCCGACCGGCGCCCTGTTCGATGACCGGTGTCGGGTCGTGGGGTTGGGCCGAGCCCAGCAACGCCGACTTGAGCTGTGTCCCGGTCCACTCCGGGTTGCGCTGGGCGAGGATCGCGGCCGCGCCGGCCACGTGCGGCGCGGCCATCGAGGTACCCTCGTTCGCCACGTAGAACTCGCCGGGTGGCGTCGAGGGTGCGGTGGAGCTGGCCGCCGCGGTGATGCTCACCCCGGGCGCGGTCAGGTCCGGCTTGATCGCGGTGTCGCCGATGCGCGGGCCGCGGGCGGTGAAGTAGGGCAGGAAGTCGTCGTCGCCGACGGCACCGACCGACAGTGCCGCGTCGGCGGTACTGGGGGTCTCCACCGTCATCTCGCCGGGACCGCGGTTGCCGGCCGAGACCACGAAGAGCGTGCCGTACTGCGCGGTGAGGGTGTTGACGGCCTGCTCCATGGGATCGACGCCGACGGTGTCGAGCCCGCCGAGGCTGAGGTTGACCACGTCCGCGCCCTGCTGCGCGGCCCACTGCATGCCGGCGATGATCGCCGACTCCGGGCAGTTGTTCGAGGCCGCCGCGGTGCAGACCTTGCCGTTGAGCAGCGCGGCGCCGGGTGCCACGCCCCGGCGGGTACCGTCGGACGCCGCGCCGGTGCCGGCCGCGATCGAGGCCACGTGCGTCCCGTGGCCGAGCAGGTCCCGGGCATCGGCCTCCGAGGTGAAGTTCCGTGCGGCGACGACCTTCCCGGCCAGGTCGGGGTGGGTGGCGTCGATGCCCGAGTCGAGTACGGCGATCTTCGCACCGGTCCCGTCGTAGCCGGCGGCCCAGGCCGTCGGCGCACCAACCTGGGGCACGCTGCTCTCCAGGTGCAGGTCCAACCTGCGGTCCAACCACACCCGGCCGATCTCGGCGCGCAGTTTCCGCCGGCCGGCGCCGGTGGCGACCTCGGTGGTGATCTCGTTCCAGAGCTTCGCCGCCGTGCCGGGCGACGACTCGACCGCGGCGCCGCGCACGCTGGGCAGCTCCCGGGTGAGTCGCGCGCCGCCCTTGGCGAACCGCCCGCGCGCCGCTGGGCTGTCGCCGATCCTGGCGTACGTCACGATCAGCGGCGTGCCCCCGCCCCGGCTGTCGTAGCCGTACTCGGCGAGCGTCGTCACGTCGAACAGGTTCCGGTCGAGTTCGCCTCGCGCCAGAAGGTCCTCCGCGTCGGACGGTACGACGTGGACGTGCCCGTCGGGGTCGCGGTAGGTGGCGAAGTTGATGCCGTCCCGGCCCTCGCCGGGCTCGATCCCGACCGCGCCGGTGGGGTTGAGGGTCACCCGGTCACCGGTGACGAGTACGAGGTCCCGGGCCACCTCGCCAGCCCCGGCCACGCCCCCGGTCAGCGGGCCAGCGCCGGCCGCGCGGGGGCCGGCAGTACCGGTCGGTGAGGCAGTACCGGTCGGTGCGGCCGTACCGGCTCCCGGGCCGACGCCGGCCGGGAGCAGCGAGCCGACCAGAACGGCGGCCAGCAGCCCACGCCAGGGTCCTCGTCGAGTGCGCATGAATCCTCCCGTACGTCATGCGCATGCCTTCGTCCGTAGTTCACCGGAACGGAAGCGATGCGAGGGTGGCCGTCCTTCCCAGCCAAGGTAGTCCGTCGGGAAAGGATGGAAAACAAGCGACCGGCATCGATCTCCGACCCCGACATCGCGTCCACGGTCGTGGGTTGTCGCGCCGATGGCCGACAGCCTCGGGCCACGTACCCGCGATCCCGGTCCAACTAGGCGATGCCAGCGGCGGCGGCCTGGATCGATTGGTGCAGGCCCGGAACGATCGGTCCGCTCTGTTCGGCGAGTTGCTCGATGCGTTGTTTGTTGGCGCGTCTGGTCCTGCGGTCGAGGACGAGATCGAGGCCACCGGCGGCGACGATCGCCACGGTTGCGGCGTCGGCGGGGTCGATCCGGTCGAGGGGTTGGTTCAGGGCGGCGTCGACCCGGCCGAGGAGTTCCTCGCGGACGCGCGGATCGTGGATGGTCACCTTGGTGACGGGGAAGAGCCCGAGGACCTTGTGGGGCTGGAGGCGGACCCAGCCGTGCTCACCGAGCTGCTGGCGTACCGCGCGGATGGTGGCGTTCTGGCGGCGTTGCATCCAGTGCTGCCAGGTGTCCGGCTTGGCGTTGGCGATCTCCCCGAGGAGCGCGTCGAGCACCGGATCGTGGCAGGGGTGCGGAACGCCGATGGTGGCGCGGCCGCGTTCGTCGGTGAGGTGACCACTCCGGTAGAGGTCGGCGAGGGCTGCGGCCCGGAGCAGGATGCCGAGGTTGACGGTCAGGCTGAGCCTGCCCTTGGCGGGGTTGTAGGCGAGCACGAAGATGCGCTGGGGGAGGCTGCCGGGTACGCCCATGTCACGCCTCCTTCGGCTCGGGTGTGCCGGGGGACACCGCGATGCCCCTGGTCAGCGCCGCATGAACGAGCCGGGTGGCCTCGTTGGTGTCGAGCCCGACGGTGTCGGCCGGACGTCGGCCAGACCGTGCCCGGCCAGCCGCACGCCGGCCCGCTGGATCTCCGCCGGACGCACCGGCGGGTCGACATCCGGCAGGGTTTCCTTCGGCATGACGCCTCCCGATGTCGCAAACTTTGTCTCAACATGGTGAGTCAAAGTTTGCGACAAGTCAATCGACGGCGGAAGCGGTGAGGGTGCTCCTTCGTTGAATCTGGGTCAACGGTCGTAGCCCGATCATGGCTTGGTCGGCGTCGGCGGTTCGCGAATCGTTGAGGGCGTCACCGGGCCGCTGGTATCCCGCCGACGCGGAACCGACGACAACCACCGACCCTCGTCACCAACACTCCTGGAGTACCGATGTCCCTGGCCACCACCACCACCACCGTCGGCGCCTCGGCCGAACCCGCGACGGACGGACGTCCAGCGCCGTCCCGGCGTACCGTCGTCCTGCTCGCGGCGGGCGTGCTCGCCGGCCCGCTCTTCCTCGCCACGACCCTCGCCCAGTTCGCGGTGAAGGCCGACGTCGACCCGAGGATCCACCCCCTGAGCATGCTCAGCCTGGGTGCGGCGGGATGGATCCAGATCGCCAACTTCATCGTGGCCGGCCTGCTGGTACTCGCCTCGGCGGCGGGCCTGCGCCGGATGCTGCGTGGCAGCCCGGCCGGCACCTGGGGCCCGATCCTCATCGCCGTCTACGGGGCGGCGCTGCTGACGGGTGGCGTCCTCGTCGTCGACCCCGGCCACGGCTATCCGGCCGGTGCGCCCGCCGGGCCGCCCGAAGAGCTGAGCTGGCATGGCACGCTGCACATCCTCGCCAACCCGCTGATGGGGCTGGCGCTGGTCGCTGCCGCCCTCGTCTTCGGGTACCGCTTCCGGCGCACCGACCGACGTGGGTGGGCCGCGGTGAGCTACGGCACCGCCGTCGCCTACCTCGGGTTGACCGTCGTCGGGATGGTGATCCCCGACTACCGGGTCATGCTTGCCGGGGGTGCCCTCGGCTGGCTGTGGGCCTCGGCGACGACCGGACAGATCCTGGCCGCGCGACCTCGTCGGCCGGTCAACCCTGCGGCAGGGCGGGCGCGCTAGTTCGGGGGAACCCTTTCGCAGGTGGGGCCGCCCGGAAGAGGAAATTTCCGGGATGGTGTCGTATCAGGGCGTGGCCGTTCGTGGAACTCGTGTGTGGCAGCTGGTCAGGCTGCCGGACCGGAGGAGCCGGACAGGCCCTCAGCTCGGACGCAGGAGGAGACGACATGCCGGAGTACCTGATCACTTTCAACGACGAGTGGGTGCCTGAGCACACGGCGGAGCAGTTGGCCGAGAAGGCCACGGCCGCCCGGGCCGTGGTCGACGAGATGCTGGCGGAGGACGTCCTGATCTTCAGCAACGGCGCGCTCGACCGGTCCACCGCGGTCTGCGGTGTCGAGTCGGTCGACGGCAAGCCCGTCTTCACCGACGGGCCGTACGTCGAGACCAAGGAGCACCTCGGCGGCTTCGCCGTCGTGGACGTACCCGACGACGAGACGGCGCGATACTGGGCCGGCCGGCTCGCCACCGTGCTCGACTGGCCGCAGGAGGTGCACCGGTTCCCCCGTCCTGGGTGGGCCCGGCGCACCGGCTCCGGAGCGGAGTGAGCCCGGTGCCCAGGTACCTGCTGTCCGTCCACGGGACGGCCGAGCGCACCGAGCCGGGCACCCACCCGCAGCACGAGGCGATGCCGGAGGCGGTCGTCGACACCGGCGCCTTCGACGAGAGGCTTCGGCGGGACGGTCACCTCGTCTTCGCCGGCGGCCTGGAGCCCGCGACGACCGCCACCACCGTCGACGGGCAGGGCGGGAGACCGGTCTTCACCGACGGGCCCTACCTGGATACGCCGGAACACCTCGGCGGCTTCTGGGTGGTCGAGGCGGCCGACCTCGACGTGGCGCTGGCGCTCGCCGTCGAGGGGTCGAAGGCGTGTCGCGGCAGGATCGAGGTGCGGCCCTTCCGCACCGCGGAATCCGTACCAGCGCTGCCGACGCCGTGACCGGTCCCACCGTCGAGCAGGCGATCATCCGTGCCCACCAGCAGGAGTGGGCGCGGGTGGTCGCCGACCTCGCCCGCCGGTGCGGCGACCTCGACGTCGCCGAGGAGGCGACGGCCGAGGCGTTCGCGGCGGCCGCGGAGCGGTGGCCGCGCGACGGCGTACCGCCCAACCCCGGCGGGTGGCTCGCCACCACCGCGAGACGCAAGGCGATCGATTGGCTCCGTCGCGAGTCACAGCGCGACGCCAAACACCAGGCGGCCCGAATCGTGTACGACGACACCCCTGCGGAACCGACCGGCCCGGTCGAGGACGTCCGGCTCAGACTGGTCTTCACCTGCTGCCACCCGGCGCTCGCGATGGAGTCCCGGGTGGCGCTCACCCTGCGTCTGGTCGGCGGCCTCACCGTCGCCGAGATCGCCCGCGCCTTCCTGGTCCAGGAGACCGCGATGGCGCGCCGGATCACCCGCGCCAAGACGAAGATCAAGGCGGCACACATTCCCTACCGGGTACCGTCGGCCGCCGACATCCGCGAGCGGCTCGCCGGCGTACTCGCGGTCGTCTACCTCATCTTCAACGAGGGCTACCTGGCCGGTGCGGGGGACGACCCGGTACGCGTCGACCTCACCGACCGGGCGATCCAGCTCGGCCGGCTGCTCCGGACCCTCCTCCCGGACGACGGCGAGGTGGCCGGCCTGCTCGCCCTGATGCTGCTCACCGACGCCCGGCGACCGGCGCGGCTGTCCCGCAGCGGAGAGCTGGCGACCCTCGACGAGCAGGATCGCGACGCGTGGGACCGTACCCTCATCGCCGAAGGCAGGGCCCTGGTTCGGGAGCGGATCGAGGCGGTGGCGGCCGGCGGTGACCCAGCCGGGCGCTACCAGTTGCAGGCCGCGATCAACGCGGTCCACACGGAGGCCCGGTCCGCCCGAGACACCAACTGGCCGGCGATCGTGGCCCTCTACGGCCGGATGGTGCTGATCGACCCCTCGCCGATCGTGCGGCTCAACCGCGCGGTCGCGGTCGCCGAGGTCGACGGCGCCGGCGCCGGGCTCGCCGAGATCGACCGGCTCGCCGAGGTCCTCGACGGTTACCACGCCTTCCACGCCGCCCGCGCCGACCTGCTGCGGCGACTCGGGCGCGGCGGCGAGGCGCGGGCGGCGTACGACCGGGCCATCGGGCTGGCCGGCAACCGCGCGGAGCGGGCCTACCTGACCCGCCGCCGCGACCAGCTCGCCGGCTGACCGACACGCCCGGCCAGCCTGTTCCGGCACCCCGCACGGCGGGCCCGACCACTTCCGGACCATGCGTACGGGGCGCGGCAGGGACCGACGCAACCCTGTCGGCGACCGACTCGTTGGTGCCACAGGGGCGGACGGGGGCGGGCGATGGTGGCGGGACGCGGTGCCGAACTGCTGCGCTCTGCGACGACCTCGGGACGCGCCACCTTCCTGGAACTCTTCTTCGACCTGGCCTTCGTCGTCGCCCTCACCCGGGTCTCGCAGCGGTTCGCCGACCTCGGCGACGACTCCGGTTGGACGCTCGTCGCCGGGCTCGGTCGTACCCTGCTGCTGTTCCTGGCACTCTGGCTGATCTGGTCGCACACCATCTGGATCACCAGTCGCTACGAGCCGGAGCGGTCGGTCATTCAGGCGGTGGTGGTCGGCACCATGTTCGCCGCCCTGGTGATGGCGGTGGCGCTGCCGCGCGCCCTGGAGGAGCGGGCGTTGCCGTTCACCGTCGCGTACCTGATGGTGATGGTGGTGCGGCCGCTGGTGGTCGCCGTCGCGCTGCGTGGCCACCCACGCCGGCTGGTGCCGTTTCGGCTCGCCGCCTGGGCGGCGGTTTCCGCGCCGCTCTGGCTGGTCGGCGCGTTGGGCCCGGACTGGCTTCGCCTGCCGCTGTGGGCTGCCGCGCTCGCCGTGGACTATCTCGCCTGGGCCCTGGGCTGGCCGCTGCCGTGGCTCGGGGCCGCGGCGGTCGGTCGCTGGCGGATCGCCGGGGAGCACCTGGCCGAGCGGCACCAGCAGATGTTCCTCATCGCGCTCGGTGAGTCGATCGCGATCATCGCCGTCGTATTCAGTGGCGTGAACTACTCCGCGGAGCGCGCCGCCGCCTTCACGGTCGCCTTCGCCACCAGCGCGCTGCTGTGGCGGATCTACTTCCACCGCGCCGGTCTGTTGCTGACCGAGGCGTTGGGACGGGCGGGTATGCCCGGCCAGTTGGGTACGGCGTCGGACCGGACGCACGGGTTGGTCGTGCTCAGCGTGCTCGTCACGGCGGTCGGCTACGAGTTGGTGATCGCGCACCCGTACGGGCCGCTGCGGCCGACGTGGCTGTTGTTCGTGGTGGGTGGTCCGGTGCTCTTCCTCGCCGCCCGGGTGTGGCTGGATCACCAGATCTTCGGCCGGATCTCCCGGTCCCGGATGGTCGGCTTGGCGGTCCTGCTGCTGGTCACGGCGGCGTTGGCCCGCTGGTCGCCGATGGTCGGACTGAGCGTGGTGGCCGGAGTGCTGGCCCTGGTCGCGCTGCTCGACGCGGTGCGGAATCGGCAACGGCCACCGGAGGAGCTCGCCTCGCCGATCGGCCGGGGGACGCCCGGCAGTCACGGACCCGAGGCATGACCGCGCGGAACGACGACGCCGCAGATCCGCCACCGGAAGACGCCGCATATCCGCCACCGGGAGCTGCCCGGCGGCCGCCCCACGGACGAGGTGCCGGCGCGACGGATGAGGCGCCGGCCTGACGGATGGGCTGTCCAGTCGGCGTTCAGCCGCTGTCCAGTGGTCTGGGCCAGACTACGCCGGCAGTTCGACCTATGCCGATGCGAACTGACCGAGGGAGGGACATGATGCGAAGACGCCTTCTCAATGGCCTGCTGGCCGGGTGCCTCGCCGTATCGATGGTGGTGGGCGGGTCCGCCAAACCGGCCAGGGCGGTGGACGCGTCGTTCTGGATCAACGTCGCCGTGGCGGTGGCGGGCAGCTTGTTCGGCGGCGGTGGCGGCGGGGTGACCCCGGCCCAACTGGAACGTGCGAAGCGGGAGATCCTCGGCGCGATCAACCAGTCGCAACAGGAGATCCTCGCCCACATCGACGGCATCGCCGCCGCCGACGTGCGCGCCTGCGCCCGCTCCAACACCCTCCTGATGCCGAACATCGACCAGATGGACATCTACACGCTGTCGGTGTTCCTGGACAGCTCGCTCAACTGCGCGACCCTGTCGTCGGCCTACTTCGACGCCGTGCAGGACCTCGGCGCGGCGGACCACATCGCCCGGGTGATGGGCGAGATCTACTCGATCGCGATGGTCACGTTCGCGAAGTTCGGCTTCGACAGTACGCCCCTGCTGGACGACCTGATCGCCAGCTACGAGGCGGTGCTCAACAAGATCAAGCCGGCGTGCGGACACTCCTACGGCACCATCTGGGACCCCGAGTTCGCCTGGGTCACCGAACACACCTACGCCTGCCGGGCGCACACCGGCGACGTCGAATCGTGGACGGAACTCCAGGCCGGCTCACAGCTCATCAACCCGATCGACTACGCCTTCGTCGAGACGAACGTGATGCGCAACACCGTACGGCCCTCGATTCTGCGGGAACTGCCGCGGCTGAAGCAGATTCGGGCCGGGGCATGAGGCGCCGGGTCCTCGCGGCCGTGATGGGAATGCTCCTGTTCCTGACCGGCACGGCGCGACCGGCCGCGGCGGCGGACTTCAACCGGTACCTCGACATGATCCGGGTGACGGCGGTCTTCCTGGACTCGGCCGCCGACGGGCTCACCCCCGCCGAACTCGTCCAGTTCACCCAGGACATCAAGGGCGCGCTGGCCGGCGTCGAAACCGACCTGTTGACGCAGCTCAACAACCTGCAGATCGCCGACGTCAGAAGCCAGGTGCGGTACGCGATCAACGGCGCACAGATGATGGACGTGCCGCCGCTGCTCCCGCTGTACGTGAACACGGTCTATCAGGGGACCAACAACGCGCGCGAGAAACTCACCGAGTTCGACGGCGACGCGGAGCGGGACATCGTCGGCAAGGCCCTGATCGCACAGTGGGAGGTGCTGCTCATCGCCCAGGCCAGGGTCCCCAACATGAGGGTCATGTACGCCGAATACCAGGAGGCGCTCGAACACATCATCCGCAACGTCAGGCCGACCTGTAAGGACTCCATCGACAACCCGACCGGCACGCTCACCCACACCTGCACGTTCAACGGCCGTACCGTGACGGGCCAGGAACGAACGGTCGGTGGCCGGGCCGAACACCACTACGGTGACTACAACTGGCAACCCGGCGAGTTGAGCCGCCCCACCATCGTCGACCGGACGATGGCGGAGACGGCGCTGGACCTGGCGGAGCGGGCGCTCGCCGACCTGCTCCGGCCGCGCCCCTGACGTCGCCGAACCGGGTGCCCTGCGTCACGCGGGGCACCCGCCTCGGTCTGCGGGGGATGCCGGCCGGGGCGAGATGGTGCGGCGCGCGGGCGCGGGCGGGTGTGACGCCGATGGATCTCCGTGGCCCGAGGGGTGGGTTGCCGAACCTGCGGTGAGGTGTCTGAGCAGGCGGTGATGTGTCTGAACCGGCGGTGATGTGTCTGAACCTGCGGTGAAGTGCGGGGTAACTCCGGATCGCCGGGGTCTCGGCGCGGGCCGTCGTCCGATAGATTGTGAGTTCGTTCGATCGCACGGCTGTGTGACGTGTGACTCTCCGGTCCGACGTGAGGTCGGGAGACCCGGGCCGAGACTTGATTGATTCCAGAAAAACCGCGAGACTTCACGGCGTGCCGACGACGTCCGACTTCGAGAGCATGCTGCGGGGGGCCTCGCTACGGGTGACGCGCCCCCGGGTCGCCGTGCTCTCCGCGGTGCACGACCGTCCGCACGCCGACACGGATTCGATCATCGGTGTCGTCCGCGAAAATCTTGGTGAGGTCTCCCGCCAGGCCGTCTACGACATCCTGCACGCGCTCACCGCCGCGGGTCTGCTGCGGCGATTCGAGCCGACGGGCTCGGTGGCGCGCTACGAGACTCGGACCGGGGACAACCACCACCATCTCGTCTGTCAGTCCTGCGGGGCCATCGTCGACGTCGACGGCGCGGCCGGCTACACCGCCTGCCTGACCCCCGCCGACGGGTCCGGCTACCGGATCGACGAGGCCGAGGTCGTCTATTGGGGCAGGTGTGCCAGATGTGTCGCGGCGGCCTCCGCCGCGCCCGACGACTGATCGGACACGCCGCCCGCCCGGCACGACCGCCCGGACAATCTTGGACCCAAGCAACCAACGGCACGAGCAAACAGTTAGCAGACCGAGACAGGAAGGACAGACGTGTCTGATAAGAAGGACATGACCGAGAGCGTCAGCGAAAGCGAAAATCCCGCAATCCCGGCGCCCACCGCCAAGGCGACCCGCCCCCGGACCAACCGGGACTGGTGGCCGAACCAGTTGGACCTCTCGGTTCTGCACCAGCACTCGCCCCGGTCGAACCCGATGGGCGAGGACTTCGACTACGCGGAAGAGTTCAAGAAGCTCGACGTCGAGGCGCTCCGGCGGGACCTCTTCGAGCTGATGACGACGTCGCAGGACTGGTGGCCGGCCGACTACGGCCACTACGGGCCGCTCTTCATCCGGATGAGCTGGCACGCCGCGGGCACGTACCGGATCGCCGACGGCCGGGGTGGTGGCGGCAGCGGTTCGCAGCGGTTCGCGCCGCTGAACAGCTGGCCGGACAACGCGAGCCTGGACAAGGCGCGCCGGCTGCTCTGGCCGATCAAGCAGAAGTACGGCCGCAAGATCTCCTGGGCGGACCTGCTGGTCTTCGCCGGCAACTGCGCGTACGAGTCGATGGGGTTCAAGACCTTCGGGTTCGGGTTCGGACGCGAGGACATCTGGGAGCCCGAGGAGATCTTCTGGGGCCCGGAGGACACCTGGCTCGGTGACGAGCGCTACAGCGGCGACCGGGAACTCCAGGGGCCGCTCGGCGCCGTACAGATGGGTCTGATCTACGTGAATCCGGAGGGACCTGCTGGCCACCCGGACGCGTTGGCCTCGGCCCGGGACATCCGGGAGACCTTCGGCCGGATGGCGATGAACGACGAGGAGACGGTGGCGCTGATCGTCGGCGGCCACACGGTCGGCAAGGCGCACGGTGCGGTCGACCCGCAGTACCTCGGCCCGGAGCCGGAGGGCGCCCCCATCGAGCAGCAGGGTCTCGGCTGGAAGAACTCCTACGGCACCGGCAAGGGCGCCGACACCCTCACCAGCGGGCTGGAGGGCGCCTGGACCAACGAGCCGACCAGGTGGGACAACGGCTTCCTGGACAACCTGTTCAAGTACGACTGGGAGCTGACGACGAGCCCCGCCGGCGCCAAGCAGTGGCGGCCGAAGGACGCCTCGGCCGACGGCACCGTGCCGGACGCACACGATCCGTCCAAGCGGCACGCCCCGATGATGCTGACCTCCGACCTGGCGCTGAAGATCGACCCGATCTACGGTCCGATCGCGCGGCGGTTCTGGGAGAACCCGGACCAGCTCGAGGAGGCGTTCGCCAAGGCGTGGTTCAAGCTGCTGCACCGTGACATGGGGCCGGTCTCGCGGTACCTCGGCCCCTGGGTCCCGGAGCCTCAGCTGTGGCAGGACCCGGTTCCCGCCGTCGACCACGAACTGGTCACCGAGGAGGACATCGCCACCCTGAAGGACAGGGTGCTGGAGTCCGGGCTCTCCGTCTCCCAGCTGGTCAGCGCCGCCTGGGCCTCGGCGGCCAGCTTCCGCAGCACCGACAAGCGCGGCGGTGCCAACGGCGCCCGGGTGCGGCTCGCCCCGCAGAAGGACTGGGAGGTCAACAACCCGGCCGAGCTGGCCACGGTGCTGAGCACGCTGGAGCGGATCCAGCAGGACTTCAACGGGGCACAGACCGGCGGCAAGAAGGTGTCGCTCGCCGACCTGATCGTCCTGGCCGGCTGCGCGGCCGTCGAGCAGGCGGCCCGGAACGCCGGGCACGACATCAGGGTCCCGTTCGCGCCGGGGCGTACCGACGCGTCGCAGGAGCAGACCGACGTGGAGACCTTCGCCGTCCTCGAACCGAGGGCCGACGGGTTCCGCAACTACCTGCGGGCCGGGGAGAAGCTCTCGCCGGAGACCCTGCTGCTGGACCGGGCGTACATGTTGAGCCTGACCGCCCCCGAGCTGACGGTGCTGATCGGCGGCATGCGGGCGCTGAACGCCAACACCGGGCAGGCCCCGCACGGGGTCTTCACCGACCGGCCGGGCGCGTTGACGAACGACTTCTTCGTCAACCTGCTCGACGTGCGCACCGAATGGCAGGTCGCGGAGTCGGCCGAGAACGTGTACGAGGGCCGGGACCGCTCCACGGGCGAGCTCAGGTGGACGGCCACCGCCGTCGACCTCGTGCTTGGATCGCACTCCCAGCTCCGGGCCAACGCGGAGGTCTACGCCGCGTCGGACGCGAGCGAGAAGTTCGTGCGTGACTTCGTGGCCGCGTGGGACAAGGTCATGAACCTCGACCGGTTCGACCTGGTCTGATTTCCGAAGTTCCCGATCTCCGGGCCGGCCGCCTCGCGGCCGGCCCGGACGTCTTCGAGCGCCCACCAGGACAGCGGCGGCATCGACGCCGCAGCCGACCGCTAGGCCGAGGACGGGCCGGCCAGCATCGGGTACCGGGGCCGGGCGCGCAGCTCCTCCGCCAGCAGCCGGGCGAACCTGGGCATCCGGTACCGGCCGTGCTGGGTGAAGACCATCAGGTGGGTACGGACCAGCTCGTCGAGCACCGCCTCGGTGGTCGCCTCCGAGGCGCCGAGCCGGCGGGCCGCGTCGGCCAGCGCGAACTCCCCGCGTTCCGCGAGCCGGGGGAACGCCCCTCGGGCCTCGGCGCCGAGCGTGCGGAGCACACCGACCAGCCGGGAGCGGAGGCTCAGGTCGTCGACCTCCAACTCGCCGAGGGCCCGACGGTCGTCCCGGAGCCGGTTGATGAGCGCGGCGGCGGGCAGCGTCGGCTGGTCGATGAGCCGGGCCGCGGCGATGCGCAACGCCAGCGGCAACCCGCCACACAGCACCGCGAGATGGTCGAGTTCCTCGCCGCCGCGCTCCCGCCCGAGCATGCCGCGGAGCAACTCTGCCGAGTCGGCCACCCCGAGCGGCCGCAGCGCGAGCCGCCGGGCGGCCGGGATGACGCCCAGCGGGTACCCACAGGTGATCAGCAGACAACAGCCGGTCGCCAGGGAGAGCAGCGGCCGGACTTCCGCGGGTGTGCTGACGTTGTCCGCCAGCAGCAGCAGGCGCCGGCCGGTGCTGGCGGTACGGAGCAGGTCACCGGCCTCCAGCACGTCGTCGGGCAACTGGGCGACGCTGAGCCGGCGCAGTACCGCCTGGATCGGGCTGGTACCGGCGCGCCCGCCGCTCGGCCACCCACGCAGGTCGAGATAGAGCTGCCCGTCCGGGTACGCGTCGGCCAGGTCGTGCGCGGCGCGCTGGGCGAGCGCCGAGGTGCCCACACCCGGCGGACCGTGCACGACCTCGACCCGTGCCCCTGACCCGCGCTGCGGGGTCAGCAGAGCGGCGCGCAGCTCGGCGAGGACCTCGTCCCGGCCGACGAGTGCCGGCGGCTCGGGCACCCGGTGCACGATCGGGTACCACTCCGGCCGGGGCGTCGCGACCACGAGACGGTACTGCCGGCCCGGCCGGCCCGGCGGGGCGCCGCCGACGGGGCGGGCGTCACCGGCCGGGGTCGCGTCGTGGGTCGGGATGGTGTCACCGGCCGGGGCCGCGTCGTGGGTCGGGATGGTGTCACCGGCCGGCGGGCTGGCGGCGGGGCCGGATTCGGGCCGGATCGGGGTCACCTCGGCCGGTCCGGTCGCCTCGCCACCGATCGCGACCGGCTCCCACTTCAGCAGCGACCGGTACAGCTCGGTCAGCTCCGGGTCCGGCTCGATGCCGAGCTCGTCGCGGAAGACGCTCGCCGCCGACCGGTAGCCGGCCAGTGCCAGGTCGTGTTCGCCGAGGCGGTGGTGGGCGAGAATCTTGAGCCACCAGGCCCGGCTGCGCAGCGGCGCGACCGCCAACAGGTCGTCCAGGTCGCGTACCGCCCGGTCCGGCTCGCCGACCGCCACCCGGGCCTCCGCGACGCGTTCCACCGCGCGTAGCCGTTGCTCGTCGAGGGCGTTCAACCAGGTGCCGACCGCACCGTGTCGCGGCACCCCGGCCGCGGCTTCGGCGCCGCGCCAGAGCTGGAGGGCCCGCTCCAGCAGTTCGATGGTCCGCCTCGGCCCGGCCGTCTCGGCGTACGCCTCCGTGACGAGCTGGGCGAAACTGAGGTGGTCGCAGTCGGCCTCCGTCACCCGGAGCAGATAGCCTCCGGACTCCCGCTCCAGCCGTACCGAGCTGCCGCGCAGGAGATCACGCAGGATCTGCACGTACGTCCGGATGTTGGCCACCGCCGAGCGGGGCGGCTCCGCGTCCCACAGCGCCGCCACCAGGCGGTCCAGGCTGACCGACCGGTTGGCCTGGGACAGCAGGGTGGTGAGGAGGCTGACCGGCTTGCACCCCCGCACCGGGTGGATCCCGCTCGGCAGATGCACCTCGATCGGACCGAGCACGCGCACCGTCAACCGCATGGCCGCCTCCCCCGACAGTCGACCCATGTGAGGTATGCGTACCACGGGAGATGGAGAGCTTCAATATCCACAGCGGCCGAAGTGGCCTGTGGACCGGGCCGGCCGATGTGGACGGTGCCGGGCCTCAGCCCGCGGCCGGTGGGGCCGACCCGGCCGGGCGGTGAGGGGTCTCCGCCATGATCGGCCCGCCTCCGGCGTATCGGCGCAGCGCGACGCCGAGCACCTGGTCGAGTGGCACCGGCCCGAACGTCCGCGAGTCGGTGCTGGCGTCGCGGTTGTCGCCGAGCACGACCACCCGGCCGGCCGGCACCGAGGCGGCGCCACCGTCCACTGTGACGCCGGGCGGCAGCGGGTCGCCGGGGAGCGCGGCGAGACGCTTGATCATCCAGCGACGGCCTCGGATACCGCCGCCGGAGGTCGGGCCGCCGGGTCGCGGCCCGAGCCGCGGCTGCTCCAGTACCACGATCTGGCCGACCCGCAGCCGGCGGGCCGGCGTGCGGCGGACCACGACCCGGTCCCGGCCGTGCAGCGTCGGTTCCATGCTGCCGCCCTCGACCGTGACCACGACGAGCCGGGCGCGCAACCAGCCGACCCAGCCGCCCGTCGCGATCAGCAGGCCGCAGACCACCAGCGCCGTCCTCACCGGTGCGCCCCCACGGTCGCGTACCCCTCGGCCTGCATCGCGAAGAGCCGGGCGTAGTGTCCGTCCGCCGCGACGAGCGTGTCGTGGTCGCCCTGCTCGATCACCACGCCACCGTCGAGCACCACGATCGTGTCGGCGTCGCGGACCGCGCCGAGCCGGTGCGAGATGAGCAGGCTCGTCTGCCCGGCCCGGTGCTCGCGCAGCCGGTGATGGATCTCGTACTCGGCCTCGGCGTCGAGCCCCGCGCTCGGCTCGTCCAGGATGAGCAGGTCCCGCTGGTCCCGGACGAGCGCGCGGGCGAGTGCCACCCGCTGCCACTGGCCGCCGGAGAGCACCACGCCCGCCTGCGCGCTGTCGTCGGCGAAGAGCCGGGTCAGCATGGTGTCGTAACCGTTCGGCAGCCCGGCGAGGACGGTGTGGATCCCGGCGCGCTCGGCGGCCCGTGTCACCGCCCGCTCGTCGTCGGCCACCGCCAGGTCGCCAAAGGCGATGTTGTCGCGGACGGTGAGGTCGTAGTGCATGAAATCCTGGAAGATGCCGCTGAGCCGCTCGCGCAGCGACTCCACCGGCACCTCCCGCAGGTCGACGCCGTCCCAGAGGATGGCGCCGCGGGTGGGGTCGTAGAAGCGGCACAGCAGCTTCACCAGCGTGCTCTTGCCGGCGCCGTTGACCCCGACCAGCGCGACCGCCTGGCCGCAGGGGATGGTCAGGTCCACACCGCGCAGGATCCACGGATGGTCGTCGGAATAACGGAACCAGACGTCGCGCAACACGATGCCACGGCGCAACCCGGGCAGCGGCCGGGGTGACCCGGCCGGCGGCAGGTCGGGACCGGCGCGGACGACGTCCAGGTACCGCTCGAAGATCAGCAGATGCTGGTGCCCGACGGCCAGGCCGCTCGCCATCGCGCCGAGGCTGGTCTGCACCGACGCCACCGCCGCCACGAAGACGGAGACGTCCCCCACGGTCAGCGCGCCGGCCACGGCGGAGCGTACCGCCCAGAACAGCCCGGCGGCCGCGATCCCGGCCGCCGCCAGGGCCAGTCCGCCCTGGGTGAGCAGCGTCCACCGGTCCATCCGCCGGTGCAGCAGGTTGATCGACGTACGGTCGCGCCTCATCCGCCGACGCAGGTGGTCGCCGAGGTGGAACAGCCGGATCTCCTTGGCGGCGGCCACGTCACCGAGGAGTCGGGCGTAGAACGTCTCCCGCCGTTCCAGCGCGGTGATTTCGAGGGTCGTCCGGACCCGCCGCCGGGCGAGCCGCACCTCCCCGACGAAGGTGGGTACGGCGCCCAGCACGACGATCCAGGCCATCTGCGGGGCGACCACCAGCAGCATGCCGAAGAAGCCGACCATGGTGACGCTGGTCCGGACCAGTCCGAGCGCGGTCAGGATGATCTGGCCCGGCGTCTCCTGGCCGGTCTGCTGGGCCATCCGGAGCCGGTCGAGGAAGTCGGGGTCCTCGAACCGGCCGAGCCCCTGGAAGCGGTTGACCGCGCGGTACAACCGGTCCTGCGCGACGAGGCTCGCCCGGCGTCCGAGGTCTTCCTGCACGTACTCCGACAGGTGCGGCTGCACGGCGCCGACCAGGCCGGCGACCAGGAGCCCGGCGACGATGCCGGCCAGGGCGGACCAGGCCGGTCGCGGGCTGGCCAACTCGTCGAGCATGCCCTTGGTGAACCAGGCCGCCACGACCGGCACGGCGGCGGCGGCCACGGTGAGCGCCACCAGGACGGCGAGGGCGCCCGGCGCGGCCCGGGCCGCGAGGCCGACCGCCCTGCCGAGCGTCCGTACCAGCTTCACGCCGCCACCGGGGCGTGCGACGGAACCAGGTGTACGCCGGTCCCGGTGATCACACCCGTCGCGTCGACCTGGCAGACAGCCGGGAAGGCGCGTACCCCGAACGCCGCGACCGCGCCGCGAGCCTGCTCGTCGGCGAGTACGGTGGCGACCCGGGACAGCGGCTCCGTGTACTCGTCGGCCGGCTCCGGCCCCTTCTCCACGACCGCGAGCGCCCGCCGGGTAGCCGCGACGGCGACGAAGCCGGGGATCAGGTCCTTGCAGGCGGGGCAGCCGGGCGAGAAGAACCCGACCACGACCGGCTCGGTGAACCAGTCGGCATCGACGACGGTCCCGTCGAGCGCGGTCGCGGTGAACGGCGCGACGGCGGAGCCGACCGGTTTGGTCGAGGCGCCCAGCTCCGCCGGCTCCAGCCCTTCGAGCAGGTGCCCGTACTGGCGCATCCGTCGGACCAGCCCCAGCGTCAGGGCCAGGTTCAGCAGGCCGAGCGCGCCGACCAGGACGACGGCGGCGGTCAGGATCGGCAGCATGGGTACTCCTCCGAGCTCCGGGGCGAAATGCAGCCGGGTGACTGTACGCACGTTCGGATACATGGCGCCTACATCGCGCCATGTATTGATCACGTACGGCGGCGGTCTAGCGTCGGCGCCGCGCGACCGCGCCCCGCGGTCGGCGGAGGAAAGAAGGTGAAGCGTGTCGAAGTTTCGTGCGCTGACCGACCGGCTGGTCGGCTTGGTCGTCCCCGAGGTGAAGGCGTCGGCCCTGTGGATCCCGCAGTACCGTTGCCTGCCCACCGGCTGTGCCGGCCGTGGCCAGGCGCAGCGGCGCCAGTGCCACGACGGCAGCGGGTACTGCACCCCGTGGGCGAACGACGGCTGCGGCTGCTGACCGACTGATCCCGGTGCCGGGCCGGCCGGCGCGCCGGGAGCGATCCGCTGCTGCGGGGCCGCTCCGATCGGCGCGCCGGATCCGGCCCGGCGCCGCTGTCTCAGGCCCTTCTCCTGGCGGAACCGGGCCCCTGTCGTGGCGGGTGGATGCCCACCGAGGTCCGAGGGCGGAGATTAGTGGGGGGTGTGGGTGAGGAGGTGGAGGTTTCGGGTGGTGGTGGGTTCGGTGAGGTGGGTTTTGGTGGTGTGGTCGGGGTTGAGGAGGGTGAGGTGGTGGGTGTTGCCGGTGCGGGTTCGGATGCATCCGAACCCGCACCGGCAACACCCACCACCTCACCCTCCTCAACCCCGACCACACCACCAAAACCCACCTCACCGAACCCACCACCACCCGAAACCTCCACCTCCTCACCCACACCCCCCACTAACCCGATCAGCGCAACCCACCAGCCCGCCCGACCCGGCGGCCGGCTCTGGGTACCGGTACTCAGCGGCCGGCCGGCACCACGGCTCAGGTACGCGTGGCCGGGTCGGCCGAGACTGCTGTGATGACCGAGACGTTGCGCCGGTACCCCGCGCCGTCCACATTGGCGCCGGCGGGGCTTACCCTCCGGGAGCGCTGGCACCGGGTACGCCTGTCCTGCGCCGGGCGGCTCGGCACAGCCGTGCTCCGGCTCGCCCTCCGACATCCGGCGTCCTGGCGCTGGCTGGCCGGCCGGTACCATCCGCTGTTCGACCGGCTCGCCGCGGTGAACGCGCGGGCGGTCTGCGCGCTCGCCGCACTGGACGTACCGGCGTACCGGTCCTTCCTGCGCGGCCGATCCGCCACGGTGGACGTGCGGGTACCCCGCC
Source organism: Plantactinospora sp. BB1 (assembly GCF_003030385.1). Lineage (NCBI taxonomy): Bacteria > Bacillati > Actinomycetota > Actinomycetes > Micromonosporales > Micromonosporaceae > Plantactinospora > Plantactinospora sp. BB1. The sequence continues at coordinate 2,910,734 of NZ_CP028159.1, forward strand.
GGCTCGCCGATTTTCCGGAGACGGACAAGGAGAGTTACGTCGTTCCGTACCCCGCCGCCCGGCGCTGCTGGGGTGGCCGGTTGCCGGCCCGGGGTGTGGTGGTCGACGAGTCGGCGGGCTCGTCGGGCCGGCCGTTCAACTGGCCGCGCGGCGAGCGGGAACTGCGCGCGGTGCACCACGACATCGCCGGCTACACCAACCTGGTCTTCCCGATGCGCCGGCCGTTCGTCGTCAACGCCTACTCGATGGGTGCCTGGGCGACCGGGACGACCACCGGCGCCGCGATGGCCCGGATCGCGGTGGTGAAGAACACCGGCCCCGACCTCGGCAAGATCATTGACACGCTCCGGGAGTTCGGCCCCGACTTCGACTACCTGGTGACCGCGTACCCGCCGTTTCTCAAGCACCTGCGGGACCGGCTCGACGCCGACGGCTTCGACTGGTCCGGTTACCGGATCTCCGCGAGCTGCGGTGGAGAGGGGATGACCGAGGCGCTGCGGAGCTATCTGGAGGAGCGGTTTCTCCGGGTACGGTCCGCGTACGGCGCGTCGGACCTGACCATCGGGATCGGCGCGGAGACCGCGTTCACGGTCTGGCTGCGCCGTCGACTGTGGACGGATGCCGGGTTCCGGCGCGCGTTGCTCGGCGCGGAGGAGCAGCGGCTGCCGATGGTCTTCCAGTACAACCCGTTGGCCACCTGTCTGGAGACCAACGAGCGGCGGGAACTGCTCTGCACGGTGACCAGCCTGGACGTGCTCCAGCCCCGGCTGCGCTACAACGTCGGCGACGAGGCGGTGCTGTTGCCGTACCGGAGGATTCTCGACCTGCTCCGCCACGACCCGGCGGGTCTGGCCGAGTGCCGGGCGGCGCAGGCCGGCGAGCGGGTGACCCTGCCGCTGCTGCTGCTCTTCGGCCGGCGCGACTCAACCATCTCCTACCTCGGCGCCAACCTCTACCCGCAGGACGTCGAGTACGGCCTCTACGCCGGCAACCCGTACGCCGCCGAGATCAGCCGGTTCCGGCTGGCGCTGGTCGAGGACGCGGGGCTGGAGAGCCGGCCGGTGGTGCACCTGGAGTTGCGCCGTCCGCTGGCCGGACCGGTCCGGGACGCCCTTGCCACGACCTGCCGGGACGGGGTACGCCGACACCTCGCCGCCGTCTCCCGGGACTTCGCCCAGTCGCTGACCGAGGACCCGACCGCCGGAGAGCTGCGGGTGGAGCTGCACGAGGCGGGGACCGGCCCGTTCACCGGAGAACAGAAGATCAAGAACTCCTACCTGCTGGGAGGTTGAGGCATGCGTACCCGGGATTTCTCCCAGGCCCCGGCGCAGGCCCGGGCCGGCGCGATGTTCGTCGGCGCGACCCGCTACCGCGGCCCGCTGGCGATCCTGCGGCTCTGGCCGGTCTGGCTCCGGATGGTCCGCGACCTGCGCCGGATGTCCGGATACCGCTGGCACACCGTCTACTGGGAGTTCCCGTTCACCCTCGGCACCATCGCGTTCTTCGCCGACCGGGACGCCATGCTGCGGTTCGCCCGGTCCCGGCACCACCGCAGGCTGATGACCTGGGTGACCGACGGCACCCGGAACGCGACCGCCGGCTACATCCGGCTCTACACCGCCGAGCCGGACGGCTACTCCAACGGGGCCTGGCGGGCCGAGTCGACCGAGATGGCGCACATTCCGACCTTCACCCCGCTGGGCACGGAGATGACCGGGCCGGCGGTGCGGCGATGACCGCCGCCCCGACGCTGGAGCGCGTCGTCGACCGGCGCGGCCTGGGCGACTTCCTCGGGTTCACCGACCGGGTGTACGCGGCCGAGCCGCGCTTCGTGCCGCCGACGCATTCCCAGGTACGGCGCTGGTGGCGCGAGGGCGTGCCGATGTACCTGCTCCGGGAGCCGGGCACCGGTGCGGTGCTGGCCCGGACCACGCTGCACACCGACGCCGCCTTCGACGCCAGGCTCGGCCGGCGGTACCAGCTCTTCGGGCTGACCGAGTTCACCGCCCCGGCGGCGGAGCCGCTCTTCGCGGCGATCACCGCGGCCGGCCGGGCCGCCGGGGACCGGGAGGCGCTCTTCGGGCCGGTGGCGCTGCTGCCCAACCAGGCCGGCGGGGTCATCACCTCCGGCTACCCTGACCGGGGCTTCGTCGACAGCGCCTACAACCCGCCGAGGTACGTGACCGCCTACGAGTCGTACGGCTTCGTCCGGCGGTTCGAGTCGGACACCTGGATCTGCCCGGTGACCCCGGCCCCGGCCGGCGCCGATCCGCTCCTCGCCGATCCGGAACTCCGGGTGCACCGGGGCGATCCGCGACGGCTCGACGAGCAACTCGATCTGCTGCGGGAGCTGCTGAACGCCTCCTTCGCCCAGCTCGACTACTACACCGAGATCTCCGACGAGCAGCTGCGCCGGCAGACCGACGGGTTGGCGTACCTGCTGGACGAGTCGTTGCTGCTCTACCTGACCCGGGCGGACCGGCCGGTGGCCTTCGTACTCTGCATCCCCGACATCAGCGAGTTCGTGGTCCGGGTACGGGGCAACCTGAATCTGGTCAACCAGCTCCGGCTGCTGGCGACCCGGCGGCGCTACCGGCGGGAGGCGGTGCTGATCGTCAAGGGGGTGCTGCCGGAGTACCAGGGGCGCGGCTACCAGCGGCTGCTCTCCGCGCAACTGCGCCGGAACCTGCACGCCGGCGGGTACGGCACGCTGCGCAGCACGTACGTGGGGCGGGACAATCCGGCCTCGGCCGCGCAGTTCCGGGGGATGGGCGGCCGGCCGCTGCACGGGTACACCTTCTACGAGAAGGCGTTGTAGGTGGACGTCGCGGCGTTCCGGGCGCTGGAGCCGCTCTGCTGGCGGGCGCCGAGCGCGCACAACAGCCAACCGTGGCGGCTCGACCATCGGGCGGCGGAGGTCCGGGTGGGTTGGGATCCGGCGGACGCGCTGCCGGCGGCCGATCCGTCCGGGCGGGACCTGTGGCTCTCGGTCGGCGCGTTCGTCGAGACCTGTCTGGTGGTCGCCGCCGATGCCGGGCTGCGGGTCGGGTTCGTCCCGGACCACTGCGCCGAGGACCGCCGGGTGGGCTGGCTGCGGGAGTCCGAAAGCCGTTACGAGAGCCCGTTCGGGGCGGCGCAGGTGCGCGCTCGGCGTACCCACCGGGGGGTGTTCTCGGCGGGCCCGCCGGCCGGGGTGGTCGCCGCCGCCGACGCCGTGGCCCGGGAGGCCGGCGGAGCGGTCCGGGTGGTGCCGGACGCCGACCTGCTGGCCCGGCTGCTCCGGGTCGCCGACCGGCAGCTCTACGCGGATCCGGCGGTCGTCGGCGAACTGCGGTCCTGGCTGCGCCTCGCCCCGGCACACCCGGGCTACCACGTCGACGGGCTCACCGACCGTTGCCTGGGGCTGTCCCGGGCCGAGGCGGTCGGGCTGCGGACGGCGCTGGCCGGGTATCCGGTGCTGCGCCGGCTGGGACTGCCCCGGCTGCTCGCCACGGCCGCCGGAAACCCGCTGGCCCACGGCGGTGCGGTGCTGGTCCTCGTCGCACCGTCCGGACTGGACGACGAGGGTCTGGTCGGGTTCGGCCGGGTGCTGATGCGGGTCTGGCTGACCCTGGCGGCGGCCGGCGTGGCGGCGCATCCGCTGAGCCAGCTCCTCGACGCGCCGCCGACCCGCGAGGTACTCGGCGCGGTGCTCGGGGTGCCGCCGGACCGGCTGGTGCACGTCGCCCGGGTCGGTCGACCGGCCGGTACGTCGGCACGTTCGGCACGCCGGCTCGGCGACCCCGGTTAGGCGACGCCTCCGGTCTCGACGGCGGACAGCAAGTCAGGAGATGAGCGGTGGCCGCGCCGGTGACCAGGATGGACAGGCACCGGCGCACCAGCCCACCGGCAGCGGGCTCGCCCCGGCCGGGCCTGGTGACGACCGGTGCGGTCGTGCCACCGGGAGGATGAGATGCCCATCGAGGACCTCGATCCGGCAACGCTGGACGCTCGTGAGCTGGCCCTGCTGGTCAAGGCGACCCCGACCGACGAACTGCGCACGCTGATGTGCGGCAGCCGGCGCCGGGCGGTACTGGACACGGTGGTCGGGCGGATGCCGGGCGTCTTCCGGGGCGACCGGGCCGGCGGTACGTCGGCGGTGGTGCACTGGAGGATCGGCGACGGACCGGACGGTGCCGTGGACGTCTACGAGATCGTCATCGACGGTGGGGCCTGCGCGCTGTCGCCCGAGCCGCAGCGGCAGCCGAAGCTGACGCTGACCGTCGGCGCGGTCGACTTCCTCCGGATGGTGACCGGAAACGCCCACCCGGTCACGCTGGCGATGAAGGGAAAGCTCAAGTCGAAGGGCGACCTCGGGCTGACCGCGAGGTTTCCGCAGCTGTTCGACATTCCACGGGTCTAGGCGCACGTTTCGACGGTCCGCCATGGTCGGGACCGCCAGGCGGCACCGCGATGCTGCTGGTGTGCGCAATTGTCAGACGTCAATTTCTTCGATCGCGACGGTGCGCCCCGCATCGAAGTCGGGTCGGTCGGTGACGCCGCAAGACCAGAGATGCGCCGTCCCGGCCCGCGTGCCAGGGTGATCCCAGCGAGGAGATCGCCCGCCAAGGGGCTCGGCAACTCGCAGGGATTCGACAGGAAGTGAGGCGAGGCATGACGATTACCGGACCAGCGACAACGGCCGCCGAGGCCGACCGTGCCGCGATTGCCGCAGTCCCCGCCCGCATGGTGGAAATCTGGGCGAAGCACGATGCCGACGGATTCGCCGAGCTTTTCACCCAGGACGGCACGCTCATTCTTCCCGGGGTCTACCGGAAGGGGCGCGACGAGATCCGTTCGTTCATGGCGGCGCAATTCGCCGGCGCCTACCGGGGGACCCGGGTGACGGGCCAGCCGGTCGAGGTCGTCCCGCTCGCGCCCGGCGCGGTCGCGCTGACGACGGTCGGCGGAGTGCTCGCCCCCGGCGAGTCGGAACTCTCCGCCGAGGCGGCCATCCGGGCGTCCTGGATCTTGGTGAAGCGCGGCGACGCATGGCTGCTGGCGGTCTACCACAACTGCCCGCGCGATCCGGCCCGATAGTCCAGGAGAGGCGGTAGACGCATGACCGAGACAAGAGTGGTCCAGGACCTCGTCGTGGAGGGCGACGAGGTCGACCGCATGGTGAGTGGGCTCGACGCCGCCGAGTGGGCGCTGCCTACACCGGCGCCGGGTTGGACGATCGCACACCAGGTCGCCCACCTGTCCGCCACCTTCCGGATGGCGGCGCTGGCCGTGGTGGACCCGGAGCGGTTCACCGCGATGACCTCGCAGCTCAGTCCCAACTTCAACGCGAACGTGACGCACGCGATGGCCGAGTTCCTGGCCGAGCCGCCGGACGTCCTGCTCAGCCGCTGGCGTGCCGAACGCGCCCGTGCGGAGCAGGCGCTCGCGGCCGTACCGCCGGACCGGGTCGTGCCGTGGCTGGTCCGCCCGCTCCCGGCGGCCGTACTCGCCTCGGCCGGTCTGATGGAGCTCTTCGGGCACGGCCAGGACATCGCCGACGCGCTCGGCGTACGGCGTGAGCACACCGATCGGGTCGGCCACCTGGTCGCCTTCGCGGTGCGCACCTGGGACTTCGGCTACCAGGCGCGTGACCTGCCGACTCCGGAGGTCGAGTTGCGCTTCGAGCTGACCGCGCCGTCAGGCACGCTCTGGACGTTCGGCCCGGCCGACGGGGAGAACCGGATCACCGGTGCGGCGGTCGACTTCTGCCTGCTGGTGACGAGGCGTCGGCACCGGGACGATCTCGACCTCACGGCGACGGGCGTGGAGGCCGACCGGTGGCTCGACATCGCCCAGGCGTACCGCGGGCCGGCCGGCCCGGGGCGCCGCCCCGGTCAGTTCGCCACCCCGGTGCGCTGACCCACCGCGCCGGTCTCACCGGTCGCGGATGACGCCGCGTCGAATCGCTGGGCCACGAAGTGCTCCTGCGCCATCCGGCGTACCGTGGCCAGCGCGGCGTCGAGGAGCACCATCCGTACCACCGCGGCGGCCCGGTCGGTGCTGGCGGAGTTCGACGGGAGCAGATCGAGCTCCTGGACGACGAGCCGCTCGGCCGCGGCCGCGTACGGGCTGAAGAAGTCCATGTCGCACTCGCAGCCGAGGTGGCGCAGGGTCACCACCACGTGCGCCAGCCTGCCGGCCACCTCGGGGTCGACCTCCCAGCCCAGTTCCTGGACGAACCCGTCCACGTCGGAGCGCGCGCCGCGCATCCCCTTGACGTCGTCCAGGGGCGGCTGCTCCGGGAAACGGGCCCGGTTGACGACCTCGTACAGGTCCGGAAGCGACAGCTTTTCGTCATCGATGGCTGCGAGCAGCTCGCCGACGGTGGAGAGGTCGAGTTGTCCGATGTTCGTGAACGCCCTGATGAGACGGATCCGGTGCAGGTGTCTCTCGTTGTACTCGGCCTGGTTCCGCTGGGTCGGTACGCCTTTGGGAAGCAGACCCCTGCGTAGGTAGAATTTGATCGTGGCAACGGAGACCCCGGTCCGCCGGCTGAGATCGGATATGCGCATCTAGCCCCCCGGTGGCGTTGCTGGTGGTTCCAGAGGTGCCGCACCGCACCTGGTTTAGCTCGCCAAGATTATCAGTTGCGTCAATACGTACCTTTGCGTCGATATTTATGTTGTTGCCAGGTAGGGCGATGTCCACCGAGCCGGCGTCTCCGGTCGGGCGGGTCGCCGCGGCCCGGGCGGGTTCCGGCTCCGGCACGCCGGCCAGTGCCGTGTTCCGGGCGTCGAGCAGGGCGAGCAGCACGGGCGGGTCCAGCGTCCCCGCCGGTTTCAGCAGCAGGTCGGCCTGGATGAAGGTGTCCCGACCGATGGTCAGCGGCCCGTTCGTGGCGACCGAGACCGACCCGTCGACGCCGTCCGGCTCGCCGATCGCCGCGCGCGGGTCACCGGTCACCTCCTGCGCCAGCAGATACCAGGTGCCGGCCGGCACGCTGTCGAATCGGTACTGGCCCCACCCGGACAGGATCGCGCACCGCACCGGCCGGCCCTGCGGAATCCGGTCGGGAAAGAGGCCGACGAAGATGAGGCTGTTCTCCTCCGCCTGAGCCGGCCAGACCCGTCCGGAGACCCGTCCGGACGAGCGTCCGTCCACACCGAGATACGGGTCGACGGGTATGTGTGGTGCGAATCCGGAGCGCTTGCGATAGGCGGTCGGTGACATTCCGACGCTTCTGCTGAAGCGGGTACTGAAGGTACCCACGCTGTTGTACCCCACCCGCACACTGATGTCTGCTACATTTAGCGACGTCGACACCAGAAGATGTTTTGCCCGCTGCAATCGCAGTGCCGAGAGGAAGCGACCGGGAGAGACACCGGTCGCGCGCTGAAATATCCGGGTGAAGTGAAACTTGCTGAACATCGCGGCACGGGCGATGTCATCTACCGTGAGCTGCTCGCCGAGGTTCTCGCGCATTGCGGCAATAGCGCGGCCCACGGCCTGCTCGATGGGGTCGTCCACTCCTGCTCCTCCCGAAGACTCGAATGTCGGGCTTGATTCGGTCACCAAAAAGTGTCGGCAATGGTCGAACCAGCGGAGAGGTAGAAAGCAGGGCCTACCGTCGTCGGCTGCCCGGCAGCATGAGTTGATTGGTAGATAACAGAAGGGTTTTCGAAGCTCCATGCCCCCGGCGCTTCAGTCCACTCGCCCTCGTCGATGCGTTCCGCCACGTTGAGGTTAACTTAAGCAGGGCCTCCCAGCAACACTGAGATTCGTCATCCTCTATCTGCTCCGCAATCACGAAGTTAAAATCGGATAGCGGTGCGCACTACTTCACCGATGTAGCCCTGTCGTCACCGCCCGGAAACGTCCACGTCAAATGTGACGCCCCGCCGGCGGCGCCGACTCGACCGGCCACAACCGTGCACCGATCGCCCGGGCAGCCGCGAGGCTGGCCCAGGAGGTCAGGCGGATCAGCCCCGCCTCGTCGAGATCGCCCCTGACCTGGTCGACCAGCTCGCCGGTCACCCGGTACGGAGCGAACGCGGTGAGCAGGCCGAGCCGGGCGGCGGGTCGGTCATTCGCCGGCACCGTCGCGACCGCCTCCGCCAGCCAGGCCGGCGCGCCCAACCCCGGCTCCACGCCGACCCGCCGGGCCAGCGCGCCCAGCACCAGCCCTCGTACCTCGGCGGTCACGGCACCGTGCGCGCCGTGCTCCACGGCCGCGGCGGCCCGGGCGAAGGCCGCCGCGACCGGCGGTCGACCGGCGGCCCAGCACAGGTCCGGCGGCAGCGGCGCGTCAGGCAGCAGTTCGAGCGAGGTACCCGGCGTCGGGCGCCGCCGCGCCAGAGTTCCCATGACGAACCTGGCGCCCCGCCGCACCATCCCCAGCGCCGGAGCGGGTACCGGCGGCAGCGGCGACTCGGTGAGGAAGAGACTGACCATCCGGTTGAGGTAGTGGAAGGTCACCACCACCCCGATGACCTCCGGTGCCTGCTCGGCCGGGAACGGGACCGGTCGACCACCGGCCTCCGGTCGCCCGCTCGCCCAGGCCCAGTGGGCCAACTCGCGTACCCGGGGATCGGCGACGGCGTCGAACCGGCCGGCGACGATCGCGTCCGCGTCCGCGCCGGACGACAGTCCCGCCATCGCCGCCCCGTGCACCTCCACGCAGTACGGGCACCGGTTGGCGACCGAGACCGCCGCCGCCACCGCCTCCTTGACCGACCGGTCGACCACGCCGCCGGCCAGCAGCGACTCCCGCAGCATCAGCCAACTCGCCGCGAGCGCCGCCGGTGCCGGCGCGTGCAGCCCGATCGGCGGTGCGACCATGCCGAAGTCGGCCTCCATCTGCTGGTACACCTCGGCCACCAGGCCGGTCTCGCTACCCGGTGCGACCCGGGCGACGTGCCGGATGTGCGCCGCGGACGCCCGGCGCGCGACGCGTGCGAACAGCGATCCCACGGCGCACCCCCGTCAGGCCGTCCGGGCCATGGCGACCCGGGAGGCCGTGTCGGCACCCGGTCCGGGAGCGCCGTACCGCACGGCGACACCCCGCTCCTGGGCGGCCCGCACCATGCCGGGCATGGCCCGCTCGGCCAGCGCCGCGATGGTGAGCGCCGGGTTGACCGTCAACGCACCCGGCACCGCCGAGCCGTCGGTGACGAAGATGCCGGGATGCCCCCGCAGCTCGTGCCGGTCGTCCAGCGCCGAGGTCGCCGGGTCGTCGCCGATCCGGCAGGACGCCAGCGGATGCACCGTGTAGGCGCCGACCAGGTCGTTGGTCCACGGCGCCACCCGGGCCAGGCCGTCACGCTCCAGGATGTCCTTGACCTCGGCGTCCGCCAACGACCAGCCGCGCCAGGTGTTCGGCGTCGGCCGGTACCGCAGCGGCCCGTCGCCGAGCATCTGCATCGAGAGCCGGTGTGCGTTCCCGGTCTCCGGCGGCGGCCCGAAGACGCCCTCGTTGTCGTCCTCGGACATCGTGAAGATGGTCAGCCAGGACTGCCAGCGCCGCAGCATCTCCTTCTTCTGCACACCGAACCAGGACGGACCGGTGGCACCGGGCACCTGGGCCAGGATGGTGCCGAGCCCGGGCGGGAAATACAACTGCTCGAGCGAGAAGCGCTCGTACTCCGGCAGCCGGCCGTCCAACCGGTCCCAGCTCGCCACCGTCGGGCCCCGGCCGATCTGGTACGCCTCGTAGGCCTGGCCGCCCGGGCGGGACAGTCCGAGCACCTCGCGTACCCGGTCCTCGTCGAAGACCGCCGTGTTGAGGCGCTCGCCGTTGCCGGAGAAGTACCTCCCGACCGCGTGCGGCATCGGGCCGAGGGTGGCCGCCGAGCGTTGCAGGATCACCGGCGTCGCGCCGGCACCCGCGGCGAGGACGACGAGCTTGGCGTCGATCGTGCCGCTGTCGTGCAGGATCCGGTAGTCCTCGGCGTCGACGATCCGGTAGTGCACCCGGTAGCCGCCGTCGTCGTTTCTGGTCAGGTGCTGCACCTCGTGCAACGGCCGGATCGCGGCACCGTGCGCGACGGCGGCCGGCAGGTAGTTGAGCAGCAGCGACCGCTTGGCGTCGAACCGGCAGCCGGCCATCATCCAGTTGCAGTTCACGCACTCGTCCAGGTCCACCGCCGACGGCGGCGGGTTGGCGGTACGGCCGGCGTGCGCGCAGGCCGCCGCGAAGAGGCCGCCCGCGTACGGCACCCGGTCCCAGGACTGCCGGGTGACCGGCAGCGCCTCGGTGACCCGGTCGTACCAGGGATCGAGCTTGTCCCTGGTGATGCTGGCCGGCCACATCCGGCGGCCGATGCTGCCGTGCCGCTCGAAGACGAACCGGGGCGCCCGCGGCATCGTGGCGAAGTAGACCACGCTGCCGCCGCCGACGCAGTTTCCGCTGAGCACGCTCATCCCGTCGCCGACGACGAAGTCGAACACCCGGGTGTACGACGACCCCAGCTTGAAGTCGTGGTCGAACTCCTCGGCCTGCAACCATGGTCCGCGTTCCAGGACCACGACTCGGGCCCCACCGGCGGCGAAATGGTAGGCCGCGATGGCACCGCCGAAACCGCTGCCGATCACGACGATGTCCGTCGACTCCGTGGCTGTTGTCATGCTGGATCACCTGTCACCGTGGTTTGTGGGTGGATCGGGGCCAGTGCGCGACCGTACGAGTACTGCGGGAAACGGTGCAGGCCGTCGGCGTCCGGCCGGAAATAGCCGATTGTCAACAGCCCCGGATGTTGCCCGGCGAATGCCTCCGCCGTACTGATGTGCGCGGCGCTGTCGAATGCCATGTTGCTGAAAAGGGCGAGAGCGACCCACATCTGTTTTTCCGGATGAACCGGTGCGGTGAGTTGCCGTACCAGTGCGGTGCGGTGCTCGAAGGAGAGTGCGACGAAGGCGGGTACGTCGTCGTCGAGTGTCAAACCGTGCTCGGCGGCGTATTCGAGGGCGTGGTCGTTCAGCGTGTAGAACAGCGAGTCCAGCGCCTCAGCCAGCCCGCCGCCGGGCTGTTCGAGCAGTTCGAGGGCGCCCGCCGCCACCGCGCCTCCGGTCGGGTCGGCACCCGCCACCGCCCGGTCGTCGGGTGACCGCTTCGCTCCCGGGATGATGGTGTCGGCGAATGCCTCTATGGTGGCTGTACGGGCCGGCCCCGCATCGTGTTCGTCGGGCTGCACGGCATTCCCTCCTGTCGTGTCGGAGCCTGTCGTGGGCGTCCTGCTCCAATTAGCCCGGTCCGCTGGGCCGGTAATGGTTTCGGAGAAGGTGCGCACGGATGCTCGGCGTAATCCGATCCGTTAGACGACAATCCTCCCGATACGGGGGTTGGAAATCATCTTCTTCGTTGCGCTGGCGCGGGCTGCCGCGCAAACCCTTGCCGGGCCCCGACAGCGCACGGCAGGAGACGGATTTTCCTCGGGGCCGCGCCACCATGGGATGAGCTGTCCCCCTAAATCGGATTAGGAGCCCGGCATGCCGATGCTCGGTTCGCTGCGCCGTTTGGCGTTGACGCCGTCGTTCACCGAGGTGACCTTCGCGGCGCGCGGCTTTCCGGTCCGTGCCACCGACGCGACCCGCCGGCTGGAGGCCATTCCCCAGGCGGTCCTCTGTGGCTTCGAGTGGGCGATCGAGGCGCGGGCACCGTGGGAGGTGGAACGTCGGCTGGAACTGGTGGAGGCCGAACAGCGGGGGTTCGCGTACGAGGGTGCCGCGATGGCCTACACAGTGCGCGACGCGATGGCGGGCGGCCGGGGCCACCGGGCGCGGGACCTGCTGCGCGGACCGGGTCGGCCGCACACCTTCCTCACGTACATCGGAATCGGCTTCGCGATGGCCCGGTTGCCGCGCATCCTGTGGCGCAACGTGCTGCCCGACCTGAGCGGCGTGCCCTACTACCCGACCATGAGCTGGCTGGCCGTGGACGGGTACGGCTTCGACCGCGCCTACTTCGAGACCGACCGCTGGGTCACCGAGCAGCGCCGGCCGGCGCCGTACCCGTGGCAGGGCCGGGCCGACTACTTCCCGCGCGCGGTCGACCAGGGCATCGGCCGTGCCCTCTGGTTCATCCACGGCGGGGTGGCGCCGGACGTGGCGACGGCGGTGGGCCGGTTCGCCACCGAGCGGCAGGCCGACCTGTGGAGCGGCGTCGGCCTGGCGGCCACCTTCGCCGGCGGCAGCGACGCGCACGGCCTCACGGTGCTGCGCGGGGCGGCCGGTGACGCACTCCCGCACCTGGCCCAGGGCGCGGTCTTCGCGGCCAAGGCCCGGGACTTCGCCGGTTTCGTGCCCCCGCACACCGAGCTGGCGACCGGCCTCCTCACCGGGCTGACGGTGCCGGCGGCGGCGACGCTCGCCGACGACGTGGCGGCGGACGGGTTCGGTTCCGGTGCCGATCCGGACTACGAGATCTGGCGGCAGCGGGTCGGGTCGCGGGTGGCGTCCCAGCTGCGCGGCACCCCGAGCTAGGACCGGCGACGGGCGGCGGAGTGGGCCCGGCCCGGGCCCCGGCGCCGCCCGGGTCGTCCGGTCACGGCGGGAGCGGGCGACGCAGCCACAGCAGCGCCAGTACGCCGAGCGCGACGAGCCCGTCGACCACGAGCAGGAACGCGCTGATCGGGTCGACGCCGTGCCCGTGGTCGCCGGTGGGTATGGCGGCGCGCAGCGGTGCGGGCGGCTCTCCGGTACCGACGCTGAAGCGCAGGATGCCGGAGGCCGCACCGCCGCTGCTGAGTTCGACGTGGTACGCGACGACCACGTCACCCGGCGCGTCGACGGCGATCGGCTGCCAGACGGCGCGGCCGGGCCGGACCACCAGCGGTCCGGTGGTCAGGGTGAAGCCGTCGCCGTCGAGCACGGAGACGTGCGAGCCCGCCTCGACCGGCGGGCCGGAGAAGGTCAGACGCACCCCGGGTGGCCCGGCGGTGAGCACCGCCTGGTCGGGCGGGTCGCTCGCCACGAGGGTGCCCGGCACACCGGCGGCCGCTGGCGTCCCGAACAGGACACCAGCGGCGACAGCCAGCAGGGCCAGCGCGATCGGTGCGGTGGCGCGGGAGGGCATGACCGGTCAGACCGCCGAGGGCACGGGCTGACCCGACCTCGACCGGGCGACGCAGTTGCAGGTGTACTCGGCCAGCTCGGCCCGGTTGGGGCGCAGGTGCAGGTACATCGCGATCGCCATCGGGATGAACACCACGGAGTTGTAGAAGAGGTGCAGCTCGACCCGGGCGAGCACGAGCTGGGCGATGCTGGTCGGCTGCGCCGCGCCGAAGAAGTTGACGCCGGCCTGCACCTGGACCAGCAGCAGCAGGTGCTCGATGTGGTGCCAGAACTGGATGGCCAGTGCCACCGTCCACCATGTCCGCGCCCGCCCGACGAAGCCGGGCCGCAGCAGGAAGAGGCCGACCAGCATGACGAGGGCGTATCCGTAGTGCAGCCACTCGGAGCTGACCAGCCAGGGGTAGTACCAGCCGAGCACGCCGCGTGCCTCCGGCCGCGGCATGCCGAGCACCCAGATCTGGTACGCCTGCACCAGGTGTTCGGCCCAGTGCGCGACGACGATGAAGAGGTAGAGGTTCAACGCCGTCCTGTGGTGGTTCCGGTTCAGCCGGGCGATCGGACCAGCTGGCGGAGCGACCGCCGAACCGTTGACCATGGGTGTCTCCCTCCCGTGGTGGACTACCGGTCCCGGCCGACCGTAGTCGTCACCCGGCGTGAGCCCGTTCTCTCAGCGTGCTCACTTTCTGCGGGCCGGAGCGCATCTTGGGAGAACACCGTCGCGCCCCGTCGCCGCATGCTTTACGGAGAGTCGGGTACCGCAGGGGAGGCGCGATGGCACGCCGGATGAGCACCGAGATCGGACCGCCGGAGACGACGGCTGGCACCGCCGCGCCGCCACGGGCCACCTCCATGCTGGTCAACGGCCACTTCCCCCGGCGGCGGTGGCTGGTCCTCGGGCTCAGCGTCCTGGGTGGCTTCCTGCTCACCGTCGTCTGGTCGGCGGAGTTCGTCGACAGCACGATCGGCGACAGCGTGGCGGACACGCTGCTCGGGCACGACGCCAAGGAGACCCCGATCGCCGGGATCGGCGCCGGGGTGGCGTTCGCGTTCGTCTCCGGTCTCGCCGGCACCTTCACGGCCTGCAACATCGCCGCGTTCGGTGCGATGGCGCCGATGCTCGGCACCGGTGGGCGATGGAGCCGGCTGCGGCACATGTTCGCCCCGCTGGGGTGGCTCGCGGTGGGGATGATCGCGGTCTCCGCGACGTACGGCGCGGTCGTCGGGCTGGTCGGCACCGCGATGCCGCAGTTCTCGACGGCCGCGAACAGCGCGGGCAGTCTCTCGGCCCGCAGCGTCCAGTCGCTGGTGGTCTTCGGCGTCATCGGGCTCGCCATGACCTATCTCGGGCTGGCCGCCCTCGGCATCGTGCCCGACCCGTTCGCGCGCGTCTCGCGGAGGTTCCCGAACGCGCCGATGGTCGTGCTGGGGGCGCTGGTCGGCGGATTCCTGATCGGACGCCCGTTCGCACTGTTCCGGCAGATGTTCCGGGACGCGGCGGAGAGCGGCAACCCGCTCTACGGCGCGCTGGCCTTCACGTTGCAGTCGATCGGCAACATCCTGGTGATGGCGCTGCTCTTCGCGGTGGTGGCGCTGGTCAGCGGGCCCCGGCTGCGCGGCTGGCTCGCCGCGAGGCCGAGCCGGGTCGCGACGATCACCGCGGTCGCGCTCCTGGTGGCCGGCGTCTTCACGTTCCTCTACTGGGACGTCCGGCTGCTGGCCCGCCGCGAGATCATCCCGTGGTACCCGACCGCGCCGTGGTCATAGCGGCGGCGATGGTGGGCCGGCGGTAGGTCGTCGAGGACGCAGGAGGAGACATGGTTGCCGGTCGCGTCATCTCGTCGGTGGTCCAGCGGCAGGTGAAGTACGTCCGTACCGTCCCGCCCGGGAGGGCCGACGGGCTGGTCGCGGCGGTCTACCGGCAGGTCACCGAGGAGATGCGCCTGGTGGTGCCGCCGGTACTGCTGCACTCGCCCGCGCCGGAGGCCCTGGCCGGGTACTGGATGTTGATGCGGGAGCCGCTGCTGGCCGGCGGCGCGGTCGACCGGCTCGGGAAGGAGGCGGTCGCCGCGGCCGTCTCGGTGGCGAACATCTGCCCGTACTGCGTCGACATGCACAGCATCGGCATCTACGACCTCGCCACCGAGGAGGACGCCGAGGCCGTCGCGGGGGACCGGGTGGACGAGATCGCCGACCCCCGGATCCGGGATCTGGCGGCGTGGGGCAGGACGGCGCACCAGCCGGACGAGGCGGTGCTGCCCCGGCCGGCGTTCTCGTCCGCCGAACGCGCCGAGCTGGTGGGTGTGGTCGTGGGCTTCCACTACCTCGGCCGGATGGTCAACGTCTTCCTGGCGAACTTCCTCCTCCCGCCACGGCTGGGCCCACGGGCCCGGCGCCGGGTCAAGCACGGGATCAGCCTGATGCTCAGCGCCTCGCTGCGGGAGGTGCAGCCGGCTGGCCGCTCGCTCCGGCTGCTGCCCGAGGCCCCGCTGCCGCCGGACGCCGCCTGGGCGGCCGGGCAACCGGAGATCGCCGAGGCGGTGGCCCGCTCCTTCGCCGCGTTCGACCGCGCCGGCGAGCGGGCCCTGTCACCGGCGGTGCGGCAACTCGTGGACGACCGGCTGCGCGGCTGGCGGGGCGAGGAGGCGGGACTGAGCCGGCAGTGGTGCGAGCGGCTCGTCGCCGAACTCCCGGAGGCCGACCGGGCGGCCGGCCGGCTGGCACTGCTGACCGCGTTCGCCTCCCACCAGGTGGACGAGGACACCGTACGGGAGTTCCGGCTGACCGAGCCTCGGGACTCCGCGCTGGTCGAGGCGACCGCGTGGGCGAGCTACGCGGCGGCGCGGCGGATCGGCGCACTCCACGTGGCAGATCGCGTTTTCTGATTCGCGTACGTTAATTCCCCCGGCATTAGTTGCCGGGGTTTCGTCGTGTCGACGGCAATGACGAGGGCATGTTGGAAGAAAACCGCAGCAACGCGGAAGAAGACTCGGTCCGGTCGCTCTGCGAAGCTTAGTCGCAAACCACCGGCAAACAGCCATCGAATGCCTTGGGGGAGAGTTGACTAGTGTTTGGCGAGGGCTGCGGCGGCGCATTCTGACCCCCAGCACCTCCGCGACCAGGCTGGACGTACGCGGCTTCCACGAGAAGGACGCGGCCTCCAAGGAATTGCTGGAGACGATTGGGAGTACGTTTCTGGCCGGCTTCTCGTACGCCGCGCAGGCGCGTACCGCCGACGAGGCGGAAACCGAACTCGAACGGGTCCCGGTGCGCTTTCGCGGATTCGCTTACGAGGGTGCCGCGATGGGGTTCGCCATTCGTGACGCGTTGCCGTTGAGTCGGGGCGACAATGTTTCGCGCTTCCTCGCCGGGGCGGGACAGGCGCACGTCTACATGGCCTATGTCGGCGTCGGCTGGGCGATGGCCCGGCTGCCCCGGGCGCGCTGGTCGCGGATCGCACCGGCCGATCCGGTGCTGCGCTGGCTCGCGCTCGACGGGTACGGCTTCCACCAGGCGTACTTCCACACGAAGCGGTACGTGCACGAGCGGTACCAGCACGACCGGTTCCCGTGGCCGGTGGAGGGGCCGCGGTGGTACGCGAACCGGGTGCTGGACCAGGGCGTCGGCCGGGCCCTCTGGTTCGTCTGCGGCACCGCCCCGGCGCTCGTGGTCGAGACCATCGAGACGTTCCCCCGGCACCGGTGGCCGGACCTGTACTCCGGCGCCGGCCTGGCCGCCACCTACGCGGGCGGAGCGGACGAGTCCGAACTGCGCACCCTGTGGGACGCGGCCGGGGAGTGCCGGCCACAGCTCGCCCAGGGCGCGGCGTTCGGCGCCGCCGCCCGGCTGCGCGCCGGCCTGGTCGTCCCGCACAACGAGCTGGCCACCCGGGTCTTCTGCGGGATGTCCGCCGCCGAGGCCGCGCGGCTGAGCGAGGGGAGCCGCCCGGACGCCCCGGTGCACGGGACCGAGCCCGCCTACGAGGTGTGGCGCCGACGCATCGCCAACGAGTTCGTCTCTATCGGAAGGTGCTAGCACATGGCTCAGAAAGCTGGCTGGCTGCGCAGGCAGCTGCCCGGGATCGTCGCGGTGGTCCTGATGGCCGCGTTCTTCCAGGCGGCCCGGCTACCCACCGCCTCCTCCGCCGAGCTGGACGGTCTGGCGGGCCGGTTCGGGTTCACGCCCTACTCGGTCGCGATGCCGGGCGGCTTCCCGCAGCAGACGATCCGCAAGGTGAACAAGGACTACCGGCACATCGACGCCTGGATCTCCTCGGTGGGCGCCGGCATCGCCATGAACGACCTCGACGGTGACGGGTTGGCCAACGACCTCTGCATCACCGACCCGCGCATCGACCAGGTGGTGGTGACGCCGGTACCGGGGGCGCGGGCGGACCGGTACCGGCCGTTCGCGGTGGACCTCGCGGCGTTGCCGGCGCAGCGGGCGATGGCCCCGATGGGTTGCGTACCGGGCGACTTCAACGAGGACGGGCGGATGGACCTGCTCGTCTACCTGTGGGGGCGTACCCCGATCCTCTACCTGGCACGGTCGGGGGCCACCTCGCTCGACCGGGCGTCGTACCAGGCCGTCGAGCTGGTACGCGGGGCGAGCGGCGCGGCGTACAACGGGCCGCTCTGGAACACCAACACGGCCGCGGTCGACGACTTCGACGGCGACGGCCACCTCGACATCTACATCGGCAACTACTTCCCGCACGGCCCGGTGCTGGACGACACCAAGTCCGGTGGGGTGGCGATGAACCGGTCGATGTCGCACGCCTTCAACGGCGGCGAGGACTACCTGTTCCGGTGGACCGGCGCCACCTCGGGGGAGCAGCCGACGGCGACGTACGAGATGGTCGCGAACGCCCTGCCCAGAGAGGTCTCGAAGGGTTGGGCGCTCGCCTCCGGTGCCAACGACTTCGACGGCGACAACCTGCCGGAGCTCTACCTCGCGCACGACTTCGGCCCGGACCGGCTGCTCTACAACCAGTCCACGCCGGGGCGGTTCAAGTTCTCGGCCGTCAAGTCCGCCCGGCAGGCGTTCGTGCCCAACTCCAAGCGGGTCGGGGCGGACTCCTTCAAGGGCATGGGCGTCGACTTCGGCGACCTCGACGGCGACGGCCTGTACGACATGTTCGTCAGCAACATCACCACCACGTTCGGGCTGGAGGAGAGCCACTTCGCGTTCGTGAACACCGCGAAGAACGTCGACGAGCTGCGTGCGCGGTTCGGTGACGGCAGGGCGCCCTTCGAGGACCGCAGCGCGCCGCTCGGGCTCGCCTGGTCCGGCTGGGGCTGGGACGTGAAGCTGGCCGACTTCGACAACAGCGGCGAGTTGCAGGTGGCCCAGACCACCGGCTTCCTCAAGGGCGAGGTGAACCGCTGGCCGCAGCTCCAGGAGCTGGCGATGACCAACGACGGCCTGCTGGAGCACCCGGGGGCGTGGCCGAGGCTGGAGGCGGGCGACGACATCGGTGGCGCCCAGCGGCTGCACTTCTTTGTCAAGAATCCCGACGGGCGCTACACCGACCTGGCCGGGCAGCTCGGCCTCGCGGTTCCGGTGCCGACCCGGGGCATCGCGACCGGTGACGCGGACGGCGACGGCCGGCTCGACTTCGCGGTCGCCCGGCAGTGGGACGCGCCGGTCTTCTACCACAACCAGAGCCCGTCGCCGGGTGCCTTCCTGGGGCTGCGGCTCACCCACCCGGCGACGCCGGCCGCCGACGCCGCCGGCACGCCGCCGGGCACCGGCACGGCGCCGACGGGCTCGGGTACGGCGGACACCCCGGCCGCCCCGGTGGCGGCCGAACCGGCCCCGCCAGGGGGTACGGCACAGGCGGCACCGATGTTCTGCTCCCCGGTGGTGGGTGCGCAGGTGACGGTCACCACGGAGGACGGGCGGAAGCTGCTCGGCCGGGTGGACGGCGGCAGCGGGCACTCCGGCAAGCGCAGCCACGAGGTGCACATCGGGCTGGGCCACGACGTCAGCGGACCGGTGCAGGTCAACCTGCGGTGGCGGGACCGCACCGGACAGGTACACCAACAGGACCTTCGACTGGACCCGGGCTGGCACGCGCTCGAGCTCGGTACGCAAGCGCGGGAGATGTGAGGCGGAGATGGCCGAGAAGACCAAGAACCCACCCCGGCACGACCCAAAGGTGATCAAGGCGCTGCGGAACTTCGCCATCTCGATCACCGTGTTCAACATCCTCGGTTACACGCTCTTCGGCTTCGAGCAGGCGTGGACCTGGCCGTTCATCGCACTGGCGACCGGATACACGCTGGAGATCGTCCTGGAGGTCATCGGCGCCCGGGTCGAGGGACGGTCGCCACGGTTCCTCGGCGGCGGGGTACGCGGCATGGTCGAGTTCCTCTACCCGGCGCACATCACCAGCCTCGCGCTGAACATGCTGATCTACGTCAACGACCGGGTGTTGCCGATGATGTTCGGCATCGCCGTCGCGATCGGCGCCAAGTGGGTGCTGCGGGCGCCGGTACGCGGCCGGCTGCGGCACTACATGAACCCGTCGAACTTCGGCATCACAATGATCCTGCTGCTCTTCCCGTGGGCCAGCGTCGCGCCGCCGTACCACTTCACCGAGTACGTCGGCGGGGTCGTGGACTGGATCATCCCGGCGGTCATCATCTTCGGCGGCACGATGATCAACGGAATGCTCACCGGTCGGATGTGGCTGATCATGGGCTGGCTCGGTGCCTTCGTCCTACAGGCGGTCTTCCGGGGGATCGTGCTGGACACCTCGATCCCGGCCGCGCTGGCGATGATGACCGGGGTCGCCTTCGTGCTCTTCACCAACTACATGGTCACCGACCCCGGTACCAGCCCGTCCCGCCCGGCCTCCCAGGTCGCGTTCGGGGCCGGCGTGGCCGTCGTCTACGGCATCGTCACCGGCGCCGGCATCGCGTACGGGATCTTCTTCGCCACCGCGATCGTCTGCCTGATCCGGGGCGGCTTCCTCTGGTCGGTGCACTTCGTCAACCAGGCCCGCGAGCAACGTGAGGCCGCGGCCACCGCAGCCGCGGCCGCCGCGGTCGCCCCCGCCCTGGTCGCCTCGCCGAACGGCCACGAACCGGCAGACCGGGAGTCCGCCGGCAAGGAGGTGGTGACCGCATGACCCGGATCGCCGTGGTGGGGATGGCGTGCCAGTACCCGGACGCCACCTCGCCGAAGGAACTGTGGGAGAACGCGCTGGCCGGCCGGCGGGCGTTCCGGCGCCTGCCCGACCAGCGGATGCGACTGGAGGACTACTGGGACGCCGACCCGACCACACCGGACCGCTTCTACGCCCGGACGGCGGCGGTGATCGAGGGGTACCGGTTCGACCGGATCGCCTACAAGATCGCCGGCAGCACGTACCGCTCCACCGACCTGACCCACTGGCTGGCGTTGGACACCGCCGCCCGGGCGCTCGCCGACGCGGGCTTCCCGATGGCCGAGGGACTGCCGCGCGAGCGTACCGGCGTGGTCGTCGGCAACACGTTGACCGGCGAGTTCTCCCGGGCCAACCAACTGCGGCTGCGCTGGCCCTACGTCCGCCGGATGGTCGCCGCCGCGCTGAAGGACCAGGACTGGGACGACGACCAGCTCGCGACGTTCCTGGACGACTTCGAGGAGACCTTCAAGAGCCCGTTCCCGGCCATCGACGAGGACACCCTCGCCGGTGGGCTCTCCAACACCATCGCCGGGCGGATCTGCAACCACTTCGACCTCAAGGGCGGCGGCTACACCGTCGACGGCGCCTGCTCCTCCTCGCTGCTGTCGGTCGCCACCGCCTGCAAGACGCTGGTCGACGGGGAGGTCGACGTCGCGGTCGCCGGTGGGGTCGACCTCTCGATCGACCCGTTCGAGATCGTCGGGTTCGCCAAGACCGGCGCGCTGGCCCGGCACGAGATGCGGGTCTACGACCGCAGGTCCAACGGCTTCTGGCCGGGCGAGGGCTGCGGAATGGTCGTGCTGATGCGCGAGAAGGAGGCGCGGCAGGCCGGGCACCGGGTGTACGCCACCATCGCCGGCTGGGGCATCTCCTCGGACGGCAAGGGCGGCATCACCCGGCCCGAGGTGAGCGGCTACCAGCTCGCGCTGCGCCGGGCGTACGAGCGGGCCGGCTTCGGCATCGAGACCATCGGGCTGTTCGAGGGGCACGGCACCGGCACCGAGGTGGGTGACGCGACCGAACTCAAGGCGCTCTCCCTGGCCCGCCGCGCGGCGGACGCCGAGGCGCCGCCGGCCGTGATCAGCTCGATCAAGGGGATGATCGGGCACACCAAGGCGGCGGCCGGGGTGGCCGGCCTGATCAAGGCGGCGATGGCCGTGCACCACCAGGTGCTCCCGCCGGCCGTCGGCTGCGTCGAGCCGCACGAACTGCTCGACGAGGAGGCGGCGGCACTGCGGGTACTGCGCCAGGCCGAGCCGTGGCCGACCGGTACCGCCGTGCGGGCCGGTGTCACCGCGATGGGCTTCGGCGGGATCAACACGCACATCGTGCTCGACCAGACCGACCCGGCCCGCCGGGTGCCGTTCGACACCCGGACCCGCGCGCTGGCCGCCTCGGTGCAGGACGTGGAACTGCTGGTCGTCGACGGCGTCACCCCGGCGGAACTGCGTACCCGGCTGGAACTGGTCCTCGACTTCGTGCCGACCCTGTCGTACGCCCAGCTCGCCGACCTGGCCGCCACCCTGCACCGGGAGCTGCGCGGCGGGCCGTACCGGGCCGCCGTGGTGGTCTCCTCGCCGGACGACGCGCAGCGGCGACTCCGCGCCCTCTGCGAGGCGCTCGACGCGGGCGAGACCACGCTCTTCACGGCTGACGGGCGGGGCTTCCTCGGCCACGCCAGCGGGCCGGGCCGGATCGCCTTCCTCTTCCCCGGCCAGGGCTCCGGCCGGGGCACCAGCGGCGGTGCGCTGCGCCGCCGCTTCGCCGAGGTGGCCGAGGTGTACGCCTCGGCGGCCCTGCCCACCGGCGGCGACATGGTGGCGACGGCCGTCGCCCAGCCCCGGATCGTCACCGGCTCGGCGGCGGGCCTGCGCGCGCTGTCGATGCTCGGGGTCGAGGCCGCCGCCGCCGTCGGGCACAGCCTCGGCGAGATCTCGGCCCTGCACTGGGCCGGCGCGCTCGACGAGGAGACCCTGCTGCGGATCGCCTCGGTCCGGGGCCGGACGATGGCCGAGCACAGCGCCTCGGGCAGCATGGTCGGGATCAACGAGTCCCCGGAGGTGGTACAGCCGCTGCTGACCGGCCTACCGGTGGTGATCGCCGCCTACAACGGTCCACAGCAGACGGTGGTCGCCGGTACGGTGGCGGCGCTGGAGGACCTGGGACGCCGCGCCGACGCGGCCGGGATCGGCTGGCGCCGGCTGCCGGTGTCGCACGCGTTCCACTCGCCGCTGGTGGCGCCCGCCGCCGAGGTCTTCGCGGGACGGCTCACCGAGGAGCCGGTCGGCCCGGTCGGGCGGCGGATCGTCTCCACGGTCACCGGTGAGCCGCTGGCGCCGGAGACCGACGTGCCGGCGCTGCTGCGCCGCCAGATCACCGACCCGGTGCTCTTCACCCAGGCGGTGACGCTGGTGGCGAAGGACATCGACCTCTTCGTGGAGGTGGGTCCGGGCCGGGTGCTCAGTGGGCTGGCGGCGGCGGCCACCGACGTGCCGGCCGTACCGCTGGACACCGACGACGAGTCACTCGCCGGGCTGCTCGCCGTGGTGGGCGCCGCGTACGTCGTCGGCGCGGCCCCGGTGCACGCCGGGCTCTTCCACGGCCGGCTCGTCCGCCCGCTCCAGGTCGGGGCCGAGTTCACCTTCTTCGAAAGTCCCTGCGAGGCGGCGCCGCCGATCAGCCTGCGCGGTGCGGTCCGCCGGAACACACCCGCCGAGGCGCCCGCCCCGGCCGACCGGACGGAGCATCCCGGCGAGTCGATAGTGGACACCCTTCGCCGGCTGGCGGCCGAGCGCGCGGAGCTGCCGCTGGAGCTGGTCCGCGAGGAGAGTCGGCTCCTCGACGACCTGCACCTGAGTTCGATCACCGTCGGGCAGCTCGTCAACCAGGTGGCCCAGCAGATCGCCGCCGGCGCCCCGCAGGGGCCGACGAACTTCGCCACCGCGACGGTACGCGAGCTGGCCGACGCGCTGGCGGAGCTGGCCGAGAACGCACCGGCCGGCGACGCCGGGCCGTCCGCGGTGGTCGCCGGGGCCGCGGCCTGGTCCCGGGCGTTCCGGGTCGACCTCGACGAGGCCGGACCGCCCCCGCGCGGCGAGCCCGAGGCCAGCGGCCGGTGGCGGGTGTACGCGCCCGCCGACAGCCCGGTCGCCGAGCCGCTGCGGCACGCCCTGGAACGGGCCGACCTCGGCGCCGGGATCCTGGTCTGCCTGCCGCCGGACTGCACCGAGCAGCACCTCGAACTGGCCCTGCTCGGCGCCAAGGCGGCCGCCACCGGCGCCGCCGGTACCCGGTTCGTGCTGGTGCAACACGGCCGGGGCGCGGCGGGGCTGGCGAAGACGCTCCGGCTGGAGGCGCCGCAGGTGCGTACCACGATCGTGCAGGTACCGCCGACGCCGGCCGCCGTCGGTCACGTGGTGGCCGAGGTGCGCGGCACGACCCGGTTCGCCGAGGCGTACTACGACGCCGCCGGGGTTCGCCGGGTGCCGACGCTGCGCCCGATGCCGGTGCGGCCGACCCGGGTCGTCCAGCCGCTGGACGACGGGGACGTGCTGCTGGTCACCGGCGGCGGTAAGGGGATCACGGCCGAGTGCGCGCTGGCGCTGGCCACCGACACCGGCGCGAAGATGGCGGTACTCGGCCGGTCCGACCCGGCCGACGACCCGGAACTCGCGGCGAACCTGAGCCGGATGGCGGCGGCCGGGGTACGGCTGCACTACGCCCGCGCCGACGTCACCGACCCGGCCCAGGTACGGCAGGCCGTGGCGGAGCTGACCACCGCGCTCGGACCGGTCACCGCCGTACTGCACGGCGCCGGGCGCAACGAGCCGGCCGCGCTGGCCAACCTCGACGCCGACGCGTTCCGCCGCACCTTCGCGCCGAAGATCGACGGTCTGCGCGCGGTGCTCGACGCGGTCGACCCGGACCGGCTGCGGCTGCTGGTCAGCTTCGGCAGCATCATCGGCCGGGCCGGGCTGCGCGGCGAGGCGCACTACGCCACCGCCAACGAGTGGCTCGCCGACCTCACCGCCGAGGTCGCCGCCCGGCACCCCGGCTGCCGGGCGCTCTGCCTGGAGTGGTCGGTCTGGTCCGGGGTGGGAATGGGGGAGCGGCTCTCCGTCGTGGAGGGTCTCTACCGGGACGGCATCACCCCGATCACCCCCGACGACGGCGTACGCCTGCTGCGGCGGCTGCTCGCCGACCCGGAGGCGCCGGCCGCGGTGGTGGTCAGTGGCCGTACCGACGGGATCGACACGGTACGCCGGGAGACGCCCGAGCTGCCGCTGCTGCGCTTCGTCGACCGCCCACTCGTCCGCTACCACGGCGTCGAGCTGGTCTGCGAGGTGGAGCTGAACGCCGGCACCGACCGCTACCTCGGCGACCACCTGCTCGACGGCAACCTCCTCTTCCCGGCGGTGTTCGGGATGGAGGCGATGACGCAGGCGGCGGTCGCGGTCACCGGGCGGGACAGCGTACCGGTGCTGGAGGAGGTCGAGTTCCCGCGCCCGATCGTGGTGCCGCCGGACGGCAGCACGACGATCCGGATCGCCGCGACCGTGGTCGACGACGACACCGTGGCGGTGGCGATCCGCAGCGCGGAGACCGACTTCGTCGTCGACCACTTCCTGGCCCGGCTGCGCTTCACCGACGCCGCCGTCGCGGACGGCCCGCCGGAGCAGGTCGGTGCCGGGCTGCCGCCGGTGCCGCTGGAGCCGGCCCGGGACCTCTACGGCGACACGCTGTTCCAGGGCAAGCGGTTCCACCGGCTGCGGCAGTACCACCGGGCCGCCGCCCGGCACGTCGACGCCGACCTGGCGGTCGACCCGACGGTCGACTGGATCGCGCCGTTCCTCCCGGGCGAGCGGCTGCTCGCCGACCCCGGGATGCGGGACGCCCTGATGCACGGAAACCAGGTCTGCGTGCCGCACGCCACGCTGCTGCCGGCCGGCGTCGAGCGGGTCCAC
This sequence comes from Plantactinospora sp. BB1, assembly GCF_003030385.1. NCBI lineage: Bacteria > Bacillati > Actinomycetota > Actinomycetes > Micromonosporales > Micromonosporaceae > Plantactinospora > Plantactinospora sp. BB1. The sequence continues at coordinate 2,935,919 of NZ_CP028159.1, forward strand.
CCGGCCGGGCGGGCGCTGGACGACGTCGACGAGGTGCGCTTCTGCGCCACGGAACGCAGCCGCGACGGCGACACGTACGTCTACGACATCGCGGTGCGTACCCCGGACGGCGCGGTCGTCGAGCGGTGGGACGGGCTGCGCCTGCGCGCCGTACGGAAGAAGGACGGCCGGGGTCCGTGGGTGGCACCGCTGCTCGGCCCGTACCTGGAACGGGCCCTGGAGGACGTCGTCGGCGCCCGGATCGGGGTCGCGGTCGAGCCGGTACCGGCGGACCAGACGGCGCGGGACCGCCGGCACACCGCGGTGGCCGCCGGCCGGGCGCTCGGCGCGGCGACGCAGGTCCGGTACCGGCCGGACGGTCGGCCCGAGGTCGACGGCGACCGGACGATCTCGGTCTCGCACGGCGCCGGGGTGACGCTCTGCGTCGCCGCCGCCGGCACGCTCGGCTGCGACGTCGAACCGGTCGCGGAACGGGACGAGGCGGACTGGCGGGCGTTGCTCGGCCAGCACGCCGGGCTGGCCGGGCTGGCCGCCACCGAACTGGGTGAGGACCCGCACACCGCCGCCACCCGGATCTGGACGGCGTTGGAATGCCTGGCCAAGGCGGGCCTGCCGGCGCAGGTCCCGCTCACCCTGGGCCCGGTGCGCCGGGACGGGTGGCTGGTCCTCGCCTCCGGCACGCTGCGGATCGCCACGCTCGCGACCCGGCTGCACGGCGTCACCGCGCCGGTGGTGGTCGCGGTACTGACCGACGGGTGGTCATGATCATGGACAAGTACTACGAGTACCTGCACACCGTGGGGTTCGAGGAGACGAACCTCGTCGGGAACGTCTACTACGTCAACTACCTGCGCTGGCAGGGCCGGTGCCGGGAGATGTTCCTCAAGGAGCGGGCCCCGGACGTCCTGGCCGACCTCCAGGCCGACCTGAAGCTGTTCACCCTGAAGGTCGACTGCGAGTTCTTCGCCGAGATAACCGCCTTCGACGAACTCGCCGTCCGGATGCGGCTGGTGGACCTGGCGCACACCCAGCTGGAGTTCGGCTTCGACTATCTCCGGCTGGACCCGGGCGGCGGGGAGACCCTGGTCGCCCGGGGCCGGCAGCGGGTGGCCTGCATGCGCGGGCCGAACGGCGCCACCGCGCCGGCCCGGGTGCCGGAGGCGCTGGCCCGGGCGCTCGACGCGTACCTGCCGGCGGGGAGCCAGCCATGACACTGGAGGCGCGCAGAACCGTCGACGCCCAGTCGTTGCGCCGGGCGTGTGGGGCGTTCGCCACCGGCGTCACGGTGGTGACTGTCGGCGGCGGGGTGCCACACGGCATGACGGCCAACTCGTTCGCCTCGGTGTCGCTGGACCCGCCGCTGCTGCTGGTCTGCATCGACCGGAAGGCGATCATGCACGGCTGCCTCGACGGCACCAGGTCGTTCGGGATCTCCGTGCTCGCCGCCCGCCAGGAGGCCGTCGCCCGGTACTTCGCCGACCGGCGGCGGCCGCTGGGCGCGGCCCAGTTCGACTCCGTCGACTGGCGTCCCGGGCCGGTGACCGGGGCGCCGCTGATCTCCGGCGCGCTCGCGCACTTCGAGTGCGACGTCTGGCGCAGCTACGACGGCGGCGACCACACCATCTTCCTCGGCACCGTGCTCTCCGCCGAACAGCCGGACGCGGCCGACGCGCTGGTCTTCCTGCGCGGCCGCTTCGACCGGACCGGTCCGGCCGCCCGCACCAACGACGTGAGCGAGGTGACCACGACGTGTCCCTGACCGCCTCCGTCCGGGTCCCGCCGGGTCCACCGGCCCGGTCCGCGCCCCGTCTACTGTGGAAACTCGTCCGGGACCGGCTGGGGCTGATGTCCTCGGCGGCCGGGGCGTACGGCGACGCCGTCCGGATCGCCATGGGTCCGAAGGTGCTCTACTTCTTCAACCACCCCGACCACGCCAAGTACGTGCTGGCGGACAACCCGGGCAACTACCACAAGGGACTCGGGCTGGCCCAGGCCAGACGGGCCCTCGGCGACGGCCTGCTGACCAGCGAGGGCGAGCTGTGGCGCAAGCAGCGCAGCGTGATCCAGCCGGTCTTCCAGCACCGGCGGATCGCCCGGCAGGCCGGGGTGATCGCGGAGGAGGCGGCGGAGCTGATGGTCCGGCTCCGCGCCCACCGGGACGGGGAGCCCGTCGACGTGGTGCGCGAGATGACCGGACTCACCCTCGGCGTGCTCGGCCGCACCCTGCTCGACGCCGACCTGGGCGCCTTCGGGTCGCTCGGGCAGGCCTTCGAGGCGATGCAGGACCAGGCGATGTTCGAGATGGTCTCGCAGAGCGCCGTGCCGATGTGGGTGCCGCTGCCGCACCAGCTCCGGTTCCGGCGGGCCCGCGCCGAGCTGCAACGCATCGTCGACGAACTGGTCCGGGACCGGACCCGGGACCCGAGCGGCGACGACGCGCTCTCCCGGCTGATCACCTCCACCTCGGAGGAGGCCGACCCGGCCGTCGGCCGGCGGCGGATGCGCGACGAACTGGTCACCCTGCTGCTCGCCGGCCACGAGACCACGGCCAGCACGCTCGGCTGGACCTTCCACCTGCTCGACCGGCACCCGCAGGTCTGGCAGCGGGTACGCGCCGAGGCCCGGGACGTACTCGGGGACCGGCTGCCGGAGTACGAGGACCTGCGCGAACTCCGGTACACCACGATGGTGGTCGAGGAGGTGATGCGGCTCTACCCGCCGGTCTGGATGCTCTCCCGGATCGCCCAGCAGGCCGACGAGGTGGGCGGCTACCGGATACCGGCCGGCGCCGACGTGCTGATCTGCCCGTACACCCTGCACCGGCACCCGGGGTTCTGGGACGATCCGGAGCGCTTCGACCCGGAGCGGTTCGACCCGGCCCGCGCCCAGACCGGGCACCGGCCGCGGTACGCGTACATCCCGTTCGGGGCCGGGCCGAGGTTCTGCGTCGGCAACCACCTCGGGATGATGGAGGCGGTCTTCGTCGTCGCCATGGTCGCCCGCGAGCTGCGGCTGAGAGTGGCGCCCGGCCACCGGGTGGTGCCCGAGCCGATGCTCTCGCTGCGGATCCGTGGCGGCCTGCCGATGACCGTGCACGCCGCCTGACCGAGGTACCCGATATCGAGGAATCTCGACCCTAGCGGCCGACCCGGCCGGGACTGGACGATGGCGACGTGCTGGTTTTGGTAACCGGAGGCACCGGCTTCCTGGGCTCCCACTCGGTGGCGGAGATCCTGCGCGCGGGGCACCGGGTACGCCTGCTGGTCCGCGACCCGGCCGGCGTCGCCCCCGCGCTCGGGCCGCTCGGCGTCGACCTGGACGGCCTCGAACTGTGCCGGGGCGACGTCACCGACCCGGACGCGGTCGCCGGGGCGGTACGCGGCTGCGACGCCGTGCTGCACGCCGCCTCGGTGTACAGCTTCGACAGCCGGGCCGGTGCCGCGATGCGCGCGGTCAACGTCCGGGGCACCGAACTGGTGCTCGACGCCGCCCGGGCGGCCGGTGCCGACCCGATCGTGTACGTGTCGAGCTTCGCCGCCCTGCTCCCCGCCGACCGGGAACCGCTGCACCCCGGGTCCCCGGTCGGCGCGCCGCGCGAGACGTACATGGCGACGAAGGCCGGCGCGGAGGCGGTCGCCCGGCGGGCCCAGCTGGCCGGTGCCCCGGTGGTCATCAGCTATCCACTGGCCACCCTCGGCCCGCACGACCCGAAGCTCGGCGACCAGGCCGGCCGGGTCCGCAACGCGCTGCGCGGCCTCATGCCGATCTGGCCGTCGGGCGGCTTCCCGGTAGGCGACGTCCGGGACGTCGCCCGGCTGCACGCCGCCGTGCTGAGTCCGGGCCGGGGACCCCGCCGGTTCCTCGCCCAGGGCCGGTACGTCGACACCCGCGAGTTCGTCCGGGTGCTGCGCCGGGTCACCGGCCGGAGGCTGCCCGCCGTCCACCTCCCGGCCCCCGCCATGCTGCCGGTCGGCGTGCTGGCCAGCCTGGTCCAGCGGCTGGTGCCGGTGCACATCCCGGCCGAGTACGGCGCCATCTACACCTGCCTGGTCGGCCGCGCCGTCGACACCGGCGCCACCGACCGGCTCCTGGGTCCCGCCGGCACCACCTTCGAGACCACGATGCGCGACACGGTGCGCTGGCTGCACCGTGCCGGACACATCCCGGACCGGCTCGCCGGCGCGGCGGCCGTCATGGAGGCGACGTGATCATTTCCGACGGACAGTGGGCGGAGACCCGCGACGCGCTGCGCCGGGCCGGCGACCGCTTCGCCGACCTGCTGCCCGCGGTGCCGGACCCGGCGGCCCGGGCGACGAGGTCCTGGTCGGTCGAGCAGACGGCGGCGCACATGGTGTCGCTCGCCTGGGCCTGCGAGACCATCGTCGAGCCCGGCAGCGACAGCGGCCGGGACGCCCGGCTGGACACCCAGCTCCGCAAGACCCAGGTCGACACCGTCCGGGACCTCAACGACCTGCTGCTGCGGCAGTACATCGTGGAGCGCGGTCTGCCGCCGCTCCAGGACCGGCTGCGCGAGCACGTCCGGTCGATACTGCGGGCCACCGACGGGCGCGATCCCACCGAGGCGGTCGACTGGCTGGGCGGGTCCCGGCTCCCGCTCGGAGGGTTGCTGGCCCACCTCACCAACGAGCTGCTGATCCACGGCTGGGACATCGCCCGGGCCGGCTCGCTCCGGTGGGAGATCCCGGCCCGGGACGCCGGCCTCTTCATCGAGCTGTTCCTGGTCGGAGTGACCTCGTACGGCTACGGCGCGCTGCTCGACAGCACGGCACCACCGCCACGGCGGCGGATCGCCGTGCAGTTCCGGTCGCGGCACACCCGCCCGCTGACGATCGTCCTGGACGGCACCGGCCGGTACGACGGGAACCGTGGCCGGGTGACGGTCGCCGAGCCGGAGCGCGGTGACGATGTACGGCTCTGGTTCGACCCGCCGACGCTGAACCTGGTGCTCTTCGGCCGGATGTCCCGGCTGCGGGGCGCGCTGACCGGCCGGCTCGTCGTACGCGGCCGGCGCCCGTGGCTGCTGCCGGTCTTCCTGCGTACCGTGCACATGCCGGACAACTGACGCCCCGCCGTCCGGACGGTCGCCGACGCGCACGGACGTCCCCAGTGGACGGGCGGACGGACGGCGCGACCGCCGCCGAGGGGTTGTGCCCACGACGGCGGCCGCGCCGGCCGGACGACCGTGATGCGCGCGCGCCACGGCGTCGTCTCGGGGAATCGCGGTTACCGGTTCAGCACCCGGGCGAACGCGCGAAGGTCGTCGACGAAGAGGTCGGGCTCCTCCAGGGCGGCGAAGTGGCCACCCCGGTCGAACTCGTGCCACTGCACGATGTTCGGGAACGCCGGCTCGGCGAAGCGCCGGACCGGCCGGGCCGAGTCACGGGGGAAGACGGCCACGCCGAGCGGTACCGGCAGCGGCGGCGGCGCGGCCGGCGGGGTCGGCGCGGTCGGGAGCTGGTCGGCGGTTTCGAAGTAGAACTGGGCCGAGGAGCCGGCGGTCGCGGTGAGCCAGTAGAGCATGACGTTGGTGAGGATCCGGTCCCGGTCGATCGCGTCCTCGGGGACCTTCGCCGAGTCGCTCCACTCCCGGAACTTCTCGACGATCCAGGCGAGCTGCCCGACCGGCGAGTCGGTGAGGGCGTACGCCAGGGTCTGCGGACGGGTGGCCTGGAGCAGCATGTACCCGGAGCCGTCGGCGAGGAACTTCGCCAGCAGTTCCAGTCGTTCCCGGTCCCCGGCGTCGAGGCCGGCCAGCGCCGCCGGGTCCGGCGGGGGAGCGGTGAAGAGGAAGTTCACGTGCGCGCCGAGCACGTGCTCCGCGTCGAGTCCGGCGAGGGTGAGGGTGATCCACGCCCCGACGTCGCCGCCCTGCGGCACGTACCGCTGGTAGCCGAGGCGGCGCATCAGCTCCGCCCAGGCGGCGGCGATCCGGGGGACGTTCCAGCCCGGCTCGCTGGTCGGGCCGGAGAAGCCGAAGCCCGGCAGGGTGGGTACGACCAGGTGGAAGGCGTCGGCCGGATCCCCGCCGTGCGCCCGGGGGTCGGTGAGCGGGCCGATGACGTCCAGGAACTCGACGAAGGAGCCGGGCCAGCCGTGGGTGATCAGCAGCGGCACCGCCGTCGGTTCCGGTGACCGGACGTGCAGGAAGTGCACGTTCGCGCCGTCGATCTCGGTGCTGAACTGCGGGTACGAGTTCAGCTTCGCCTCCGCCGCCCGCCAGTCGTAGCTGGTGCGCCAGTACTCGACCAGCTCCCTGAGGTAGTCCAGCGGTACGCCCCGCTCCCAGCCGCGGTCGGGCATCTCGGTCGGCCAGCGGGTGTTCGCCAGCCGCCGGTCCAGGTCGTCCAGGTCGGCCTGCGGGATCTCGATCCGGAACGGCTTCATACGCTCACCCGGCCCCAGAGGTAGACCGGGACGTCGCGCCGGCCGTTCATGATGAAGGTGCCCTGCGGGGCGAGCTGGTCCTTCGGCGTCGCGAGTTCGAGGTGCGGGAAGCGGTCGAAGAGCGCCGGCAGCATGATCAGGGTCGCCAGCTTGGCCAGCCGCGCGCCGAGGCAGTAGTGCACGCCGTGCCCGAAGGAGAGGTGGGTCTTGTCCTTCCGGGTGGCGTCGAAGACGCAGGCGGTCTCGCCGTGCAGCTCCGGGTCCCGGCCGAGGCCGGCGTAATCGATCATCACCGGGTCGCCCTGCTCGATCGTCACCCCGCCGATCTCGAACCGCTCGGTGGCGAACCGGAACGGCAGGTGCGCGACGGGGGACTCCACCCGCAGGGTCTCCTCCATCACGTCGTTCCAGGAGACCTCACCGGACATCACCTTGGCCCGCAGCGCCGGGTCGTCGAGTACCGCGATGATGGCGTGGCTCAGCGAGTTGACCATCGTCTCCGAGCCGGCTCCGAGCATCAGGTGCAGCGTCCCAATCAGCTCGTCGTCGGTCAGTCGGGAACCGTCCTCGTCCCGGGCCGCGATCAGGGCGGTGGTCAGGTCGTCGCCGGGGTGCTCCCGCTTGTACACCACGAGATCGGCGATCGCCTTGGTCCACTGGTCGACGTTGGCGGCCGCCTCCTCGGGGGTGATCCTGGTGTCCACGTTGACGTGCCCACCGCGCAGTACGTCCGCGCGGGACTCGTCCGGCACGCCGAAGAGGTCGCACATCATCCGGGCCGGCAGCGCCTGGCAGTACCGGGTCTTCAGGTCCACGACCTCGTCGGGGGCGGCGGTGGCCAACTCGTCGAGCAGCTCCTTCGCCGTCGTCTCCAGCTGGGGTGCCATGGCCTCGACCCGACGCGTGGTGAACGCCTTGAGGAGCAGCCCGCGCAGCCGGGTGTGGTCGGTACCGTCGTGGGTGGCCATGTTGTCCATCACCGCCCAGGTGATCAGCGGCCAGTCCGGCGGAATCTCCCCGTTGATGAACGCCGGCCAGTTCCGGCGCGGATTCTTGGAGAACCGCTCGTCGATCAGGATCTGCTTGGCCAACTCGTAGCTGTGCACCGACCAGGCGAGGACGCCGCCCGGGAGTTCCACCCGGGCAATGGGGCCCTGCTCGCGCAGCCGATCGGTTTCCGCGTGGGTGTCCCGGCCCTCGGGGTCGAGGACGAATGGGCAGACAGCCTTTTCCACGGTCGGTACCTCCATTGGCTAATCCGCGAAATCAACCGGATGTGGGCAGGCGGGCACCGGGAATCAGAATTGTCGTGGTCGCTGCTGCGCCGCTCGATCGCTGCCCGGATGCCCGGATCCCTCGATCACGTCATCACCATAGACGCTGGTCAGTGGCGAGAATTCTTCCAACTTGCTGGCTTGCGTGCCGCCGCACCGACCGACCGGGGTCCGTGCTCAGGCCGCTCGTTGCATGATGGAGCCATGGAGATTGACGGCGAGGTCGTCGACCTGTTGCGCCGGTTGGCGCCCCAGGTGCTCGCCACGCTGGTGCGCCGGCACGGCACCTTCGACGCCTGCGAGGACGCGGTCCAGGAGGCGCTGGTGGCGGCCGCGACGCAGTGGCCCGCCGAGGGTGTGCCGGAGAGCCCCCGTGGCTGGCTGACCACGGTGGCGGCGCGCCGGCTCGCCGACCAGTACCGCAGCGAACTCGCCCGACGGCGCCGGGAGGTGAGTACGGCGGCGCGGCTGCCGGCGGACGAGCAGTGGGTACCCGGCCCGGACGTCGAGCGCCCGGAGGACCGGGACGACACCCTGCGGCTGCTGTTCCTCTGCTGCCATCCGTCGCTCTCCCCGCCCGTCCAGGCCGCGCTGACGCTGCGCGCGGTCGGCGGCCTGACCACGGAGCAGATCGCCAACGCGTTCCTGACCAGCGAGTCGACGATGGCGCAGCGGATCCGCCGGGCCAAGCAGCGGATCAGGGCCAGCGGCATCCCGTTCCGGCTGCCACCCGAGTGGGAGCTGCCCGACCGGCTCCGGGTCGTACTGCACGTGCTCTATCTGATCTTCAACGAGGGTTACACGGCGACGTCCGGGCCGCAGTTGCAGCGCGGCGAGTTGACCGGGGAGGCCATCCGGCTGACCCGGGAGCTGCACCGTCGGTGGCCGGCCGCCGGCGAGGTCGCCGGGCTGCTGGCGCTGATGCTGCTCACCGACGCCCGGCGCGCGGCGCGTACCCGGGCCGACGGCACGCTGATCCCGTTGAGCGAGCAGGACCGCGACCGCTGGGACCGGGACGCCATCCGGGAAGGGATATCGCTGCTGACCAGTACCCTGCCGAGGGGACCGGCCGGGCCGTACCAGCTCCAGGCCGCGATCGCCGCCGTGCACGCGGAGGCGGCGCGGGCCGAGGAGACCGACTGGGCGCAGATCCTCGGCCTCTACGATTTGCTGCAACAGGTCTCGCCCAGCCCGGTGGTGGCGCTGAACCGCACCGTGGCGGTGGCGATGGTGCACGGCCCGCAGGCGGCCCTCAACCTGCTCGGCGGGCTCGCCGCCGACGGCCGGCTCGCCGGGCAGCACCGGTTGGAGGCCACCCGCGCGCACCTGCTGGAGATGGCGGGCGACCACATGGCCGCGCACTCGTGCTACCGGCTCGCCGCGCGCCGCACGGCGAGCCTGCTGGAGCGGCGCTACCTGGAGGACCGGGCGGCCCGCCTGGTGCGCGGGCAGGCGCGGTAGGCGGAACCGGCGGGCAGGCCGGTAAGCCGAACCGGCGGGCAGGCGCGGTGGGCGGAACCGGCGGACGAGTGCCGGTCACTCCTGCCAGAAGGGCCGCAGCTCCACGGTGCCGATCTGGGCGCCGGGATGGGCGGAGGCGACCTCGATCGCCTCGTCGAGACTGGCGCACTCGATGACGTCGAAGCCGGCCAGCTGCTCCTTCGTCTCGGCGAACGGGCCGTCCGAGACCAGCAGCTCGCCGTCGCGCAACCGCACCGTGGTGGCCTCGGTGGTGGGCCGGAGGCGGTCGCCGAGCACCCGTACGCCGCGCGCCTGCATCTGCTGAGCCCACGCGGTCGCGGCCTTGACCTCGGCCGCGGACTCCTCCGGACTCAACTGGACGGACTCGTCGACGCAGACCATCAACAGGTACTTCACCGTCGCCACCTTTCGTGAGGGTCAGGTCACCGTCGGGAGGCTATCAGCTTCCGGCCGGGACACGAGGGCGGACACGGTGCCGGGTCGGCCGCGTGACAGCAACGGGGAAGATGCGCGACCTCCGGCCGCGGTGTGACAGTCGCGGTGACGGCGGTGGAGCCCGGGAGGTCCCCTTGAACGAACATGTCGGTGACCGGGCGGTGGTGCTGGGCGGGAGTGTGGCCGGCCTCTTCGCCGCCCGGGTCCTCGCGGACTTCTACCGCGGTGTGACCGTGGTGGACCGCGACCAGTTGGTCGGCGCGACCGGTCCGCGCCGGGCCGTTCCGCAGGGACGTCACATCCACGGCCTGCTCGCCCGCGGCCAGCAGATCATCGAGGAGCTGTTTCCGGGCTTCACCAAGGAGATGGCCGCCGGTGGGGTGCCGACCCGCGACTTCGGTACCAGCCTGGGCTGGCACTTCAACGGTCGGATGATCCGCAAGGTGGAGACCGACCTGGTCTGCATCTCGCCCGGTCGCTGGCTGCTGGAGGAGCGGATGCGGGCCAGGGTCGGCGAGCTGTCCAATGTCGACTTTCTGGACCGGACGGACGTCGTCGGGCTCGAAGCGAGCCCGGACGGCAGCCGGATCACCGGTGTCGCGGTGCACCGGCGGGACGACGGCGGGCCCGGCGGCCGGCGGTCGCTGCCGGCGGACCTGGTCGTCGACGCCACGGGACGCGGATCCCGCACCCCGCGCTGGCTGACGGAGCTGGGCTATCCCCGGGTCGGCGAGGAGGAGGTCAGGATGGACCTCACCTACACCACCTGCGACTTCCAGGCACCGCTGGCCACCGACCCGATCGGCGACGACATCGCGATCATCTCGGTCGCCACCCCCGGCAACCCGCGCGGGGCGACCTTCGCCCGGCTGCCCGACCGCTACTCGGTCTCGCTGAACGGAATTCTCGGCGACCGGCCGCCGACCGACCCGGACGGCTTCCTGGAGTACGTCCGCTCGCTGCCGGTGCCGCAGATCTTCGAGTCGGTCCGCCGGGCGGAGCCGTTGACCACCCCGGTCTCGTTCCACTTTCCCAGCAGCATCCGGCGCCGGTACGAGCGGCTGGCGCGGCTGCCGGAGGGGCTGCTCGTGCTTGGTGACGCGGCCTGCGTGTTCAACCCGATCTACGCCCAGGGGATGACGGTGGCGGCGATCGGGGCGGTCGTGCTGCGTCAGTACCTGGCGGACGGCGGGCGGGGCGCGCAGCGGTACTTCCGCGACCTGGCGCGGGCGATCGACCCGCCCTGGGACATGTCGGCCGGCGGCGACCTCGGTTTCCCCGGGGTCGCCGGCCGGCGCGGCCTCAAGGTACGGCTGGGGAACGCCTACATGCCGAGGTTGCAGACCGCGGCGACCCGGGACCCGGTCGTCTCCCGCGCCTTCATGCGGGTGGCCGGTCTTGTCGACCGGCCGGAGACCCTGATGCGTCCGGCGATGGTCTCGCGGGTGTTGTTTCCGACCCTGCGCCGGTCGAACGGAGGTTGACCCGGCCCGACGGCCCGCCGGCACCGTCGCCGCGCGGGCCGTCGTGCCGATCGGTGGAACGAGGAGGAGCGGAGATGGAACCAGCCGGGGTAACCGCAACATCCACCGCGCACGGCGAGCGCGATCCACGTCGCTGGACCGCGCTGGTCGTGCTCTGCTGCGCCAGCTTCATGGTGATTCTCGACTCGCAGATCGTCATCGTCGGCATGCCGGCGATCCAGTCGGCGCTGGCCCTCGACGCCAGCGCGGCGCAGTGGATCCTGACCGCCAACCTGCTCACCTTCGGAGGTCTGCTGCTGCTCGGCGGCCGCTCGGCGGACCTGCTGGGCCGGCGCCGGATCTTCATGGCCGGCCTGATCGGCTTCCTGCTCACCTCGCTGCTCTCCGGGTTCGCCTGGAACGCCGAGGTCATGATCGCGGCCCGGGCCGTGCACGGGGTCTCGTCGGCGATGATGGTGCCGAGCGCGCTGTCGATCCTGATGAGCACCTTCGAGGAGGGGGCCGAGCGCAACAAGGCCATCGCCGCCTGGTCGGCGGTCGGCGGCATCGGCGCCACCGCGGCGATGCTGGTCGGCGGCTGGCTCACCAGCAATCTCGGCTGGGAGTCGGTCTTCCTGGTGAACGTACCGGTGGTGCTGGTGCTGCTGCTGGTCAGTCCGATGGTGCTGCGGGAGAGCCGGGACCACGGGCGGCGGCGGACCTTCGACCTGGCCGGGGCGCTGACCAGTACGGCGGCGCTCGTCGCGCTGGTGTACGCGATCTCCGAGGCGCCTGCCGCGGGCTGGTCGAGCGTGCAGACCACCGGCCTGCTCGCCCTGGTGGTCGTCCTCGGGGTCGTCTTCGTCGGGATCGAGGCCCGGTCCAGCGCGCCGCTGGTGCCGCTGCGTACCCTGCGGATGCGTACCGTCGCCACCGGCAATCTGCTGATGGTCGTCGTCGCGATGCTGGTCTTCTCGCTCTCCTTCCTCTCCTCTCTCTACGGGCAGCAGGTGCTGGGGTACTCGGCCATCGAGTACGGCTTCCTGGGCTCGATCATGCCGGTGATGGCGGTGCTCGGCGCGTACGTCGGGCAGGCGGTCGTCACCCGGCGCGGGTTCCGCCCGGCCGCCGTGCCGGGGGTGCTGATGCTCGGCGTCGCGTGCGCGATGCTGATCATGATCAGTGTCCGGGGCGACTACCTCGGCGACCTCTTCTTCCCCTTCGTGATCTTCGGTCTCGGTCTGGGCATCGCGCACACCACCGCCTCGATCGTCGCGCTGACCGGGGTCGCGGAGTCGGAGTCCGGTCTGGCGTCCGGGCTGGTGCACGCCGCCTTCCAGGTCGGCGGCGGGTTCGGCATCGCCATCGTCTCGACCGTGGCGGTCTCCTTCTCCACCGGGCCCGACCAGCCCAGTGCGCTCACCAACGGATTCCGGGCCGGCTTCGTCGCCTGCGTGGCGTTCGCGGTGGTCGCGCTCGCCTTCGCGGTGGCGCTCCCCGGCCGCCGTCGGGCCGCCGTCGCCGCCCCGGACGAGCAGGTCCGGCCCGCGCCGGCCGCCCGGCCGTAGGTCTTCCACCGGAACCCTCGGCCGGCTGTCGTCCTCCGGCCCCTCTGCTCCGACCTACCTATGAGAGCCCCGTCGAGGCGGAAGAGGAGAACGAGATGAGCGACGTACAGGTGGCGTCGAGGCAGGACTGGCTGGCCGCCCGTAAGCGGTTGCTGGCCAGTGAGGAGGAGGCCGCCCGCCGGCTGGCCGAGGTGGGTGCGCAGCGGCGGGCACTGCCGGCGGTGAAGCTGGAGAAGGAGTACGTCTTCGACGGCCCGGAGGGCAAGGTCACGCTGCTCGACCTCTTCGCCGGGCGCCGCCAGTTGATCGTCTATCACTTCATGTTCGACCCGGCCTGGGATCACGGCTGCAAGTTCTGCTCCTATCTGGTCGACAACATCGGCCACCTGTCGCACCTGTACGCCCGGGACACCACGCTGGTGCTGGTGTCCCGGGCACCGCTGGCGAAGATCGAGTCGTTCAAGGCCCGGATGGGCTGGAGCCTGCCGTGGTATTCCTCGCACGGCAGCGACTTCAACTACGACTTCCACGTCACCCTGGACGAGGCGGTGGCTCCGGTGGAATACAACTACCGGGACAGGGCCACGCTGGAGCGGACCGGCGGGCAGACCTCGGGCGAGGCGGGCGGCCTCAGCGTCTTCGTCCAGGGCGGCGGCGACATCTATCACACCTACTCCACCTACGGGGAGGGCGCCGCGCTGCTGCACGGCATCGACAACTACCTGGAACTCACCCCGCAGGGCCGGCCGTTGATCCAGGACAAGGCCGGCTGGCTGCGGCACCACGACCGCTACTGAGGGTGCGGGACAACGCATGACTGAGCACACTCTCGAAGCGGCGGAGACGGCCGGCGAGCGGCAGCCGATCAGCGCCGCCGTGGCGGCCCGGGCCCGCTGGGCCGTGACGGCGGTCTTCTTCGTCAACGGGCTGCTGATGACCAGCTACATCGCCCGGCTGCCGGGGCTGAAGACCGAGCACCGGCTCAGCGACGGCGAACTCGGCCTCGTCCTGACCGTCTACGGCGTGGCCGCGGTCCTCACGATGCAACTCGTCGGGGTCTTCGTGGCCCGGTTCGGCAGCGTCCGGGTCATCCGGCTGACCCTGGTCGGGCTTCCGGTGGCGCTGGTCGGGGTGGGGTTGGCCGGCGGCGCCGTCCAGCTCGGGCTGGCGGTGCTGGTGCTGGGTACGGTGATCGGCGTCCTGGACGTCTCCATGAACGCCCACGCCGTCGCGGTGGAGCGGGTACGCGGCCGTCCCATCATGAACGGCTGCCACGCGGCCTGGAGCCTCAGCGCGGCGACCGGTTCGCTGGTGGCCGCCGGGTTCACCCGGGCCGGTGTCTCGCCGACCGGGCACTTCCTGGCGGTCGGCGCGGTCTGCCTGGTCGCCGGTCTGCTGATCACCGCGTGGCTGCTGCCGCCCTCCGCCGACCACGTGCCACGCTCGCCGGACCGCAAGCGGGTACGGCCGGGCTGGCGGGCCGGCTGGACCCGGACGCTGCTGCTCTTCGGCGCGATGGGATTCGTCACGATGGTCGCCGAGGCCACGGTGATCAGCTGGAGCGGCGTCTTCCTGCACGACTACCACGACGCGACGCTGGCGCTGGCCCCGCTGGGCCTCACCGCGTTCACCGCCTGCCAGACGGCCGGCCGGCTCGTCGGCGACCGGCTGCACGTGCGCTACGGTGCCCCGGCGCTCTTCCGGGCCGGTGGCGTACTGGCCGTCTGCGGCCTCGCGGTCGTCCTGCTGGTCCCGTCGCCGACGGCCGCCATCGCCGGGTTCGGGCTGCTCGGCCTCGGCGGGTCGGTGCTGCTGCCGCTGGTCTTCAGCGCGGTCGGGCACGCCGGGGGTGACGGGCCGGGTGCGGCGACGTTCCTCTCCCGGTTCAGCACCTTCACCTACGCCGGCATCCTGATCGGCCCGGCGCTGGTCGGCTGGTCCGCCGAGCTGGTCGGCCTGGGCTGGACCCTGGCCGGGCTCGTACCGCTGCTGGTCGGCGTGGTGCTCAACGCCCGGTTGATCGCCTTCGCCGACCGCGACCGGCGGGCACCGGCAACGGGCTGAGCCGTCATTGCGCATTCCCGAAGGTGCGTGGTTGATACCGAAATGTCACGGTCAGAGGTGGGCGGCCAGGCCGGCCGGTCCGCTTCTCACGCAGGTCTGGAGGAGTCATGGTGTTGAAAACCGACGTTCCGCAGCGGGTGGAACTGGTCCGGCGGGCGGAGGAACTGGTACCCCTGTTGCGGTCGCACGCGGCATGGACGGACCAGCACCGGCGGCTGCACGACGAGGTCGTCGAGGCGATGTCGGCCGCCGGGATCTTCCGGATGCGGGTGCCCGCGCGCTACGGCGGGTACGAGAGCGACGCCGGCACCGTCCGCGAGGTGATCAGCCGGATCAGCGGCAGCGACGGCTCGGCCGGCTGGAACACGGCCGTCTGGTCGATCAGCAACTGGATCGCCGGCCTCTTCCCGGACGAGGCCCAGGACGAGGTCTTCGCCGAGCCCGACGTGCGGGTCTGCGGGGTGCTGAGTCCGACCGCCAGCGCCGAGCCGACCAACGGCGGTGTCGTGGTCAACGGGCGGTGGCGGTTCATCAGCGGCGCCCTGCACAGCCAGTGGCAGGCGATCCTCGCGATGGGGCCGGCGCCGGACGGCTCCCAGTGGCCGCTGATGGCGCTGGTGCCGATCTCCGACCTGGAGATCGTCGACGACTGGCACACCGCCGGCCTGCGGGGCACCGGCAGCGTCAGTACGGTGGCGAAGCAGGTCTTCGTCCCGCAGCACCGGGTACTGCCGATGGTGGCGATCCTGGCCGAGCAGTACGCCTCGAAGGCGAACGCCGGTTCACCGCTGTTCCGCCAGCCGCTGGTCCCGACCGGCTGCGCCACCTTCGCCGCGACCGCGGTCGGGCTGGCCAGAGCCGCGCTGGACGCGTTCCTCGACCGGCTCGGTGACCGGAAGATCACCTACACCGAGTACACCAGCCAGCGCGAGGCGCCGATCACCCACTTCCAGGTCGCCGAGGCGGCGATGAAGACCGACGAGGCCGAGTTCCACGCCCAGCGGCTGGTCGAGCTGCTGGACGGGAAGTACGCCACCGGTGAGGCGTGGCAGCTCGTCGACCGGGTCCGGGCCCGGGCCGACCTGGGCCGCGTCTTCCAGTTGACCAAGGAGGCGGTCGGGGTGCTGAAGACCGGCAGCGGCGGTACGTCCATCTACGACGACGTGCCGATCCAGCGCATCGACCGGGACATCCAGACCCTCAACATGCACGCGCTGATGCACCCGAACACCAACGCGGAGCTGTACGGGCGGATCCTCTGCGGGCTGGCGCCGAACACGATGTATCTCTGACCGCGAGGCAGATGCCGAAACGGGGGGCCGGCGCTCGCGCCGGCCCCCCGTCGTCGTCGCTGGCTCAGGAGAAGCAGCGCACGTCCCGGCCGATCCGGTGCGCCTCGGCGAGGAACCGGTCCTTCCAACGGTCCCAGAGACCGGCGAGCCGGGAGGTGATGACCACGACGTCGACGGAGCGGTCGGCCAGCGGGGTACGCAGGCCGAGCGCGTGGTGGCCGACGTGCCACCCGCCGCGTACGGCCCGCTCCACCAGCTCCCGGTCGAAGTCCAGCAGCGTCGCCGGCCGCAGTGCGTCGGGGACGTGCCCGCCCGCGCCGACCACCGCCACCGTGTCCGTCGGCGAGCTGCCCCGCAGCGCCTGCTCGATTTCGGCCGCCACGTCCAGCTCGCGTACCTCGCGGGTGTGCCGGAGCAGGGCGTTGTACTCGTCCTCCCAGGGCCAGAAGAGGTCGTCGTCCACCAGCGCCCAGCCGATCTCGTTGACCGGCTCCGGATGCCGGGAGGCGAAGCGGAGCATGTTCCGCTTGAACTCGTCGAGCTGCTCGCGCCGCTTGCGCTCCTGCAACGCCTCGATCACCCAGGCCGCCCGGTCGAGCCGCATCGGCAGGCCCCGGCGGTGCAGCAGGTACCCGAGTTCCAGGTCCTCCCCGGCCCAGCCCCGGTGACCCTCGTCGAAGCCGCCGACCGCCCAGAAGTCGTCGGTACGCATCGAGCAGTTGATCGTCCAGAAGACCTGCCACGGGATGCTGCGCCGCTCCAGGTCGTCGTCGCACTCCGCCAGCAGCTTCTCCCGGAGGTCGAGGAACTCCGGCACCTGGCCGTAGCGACGTACCGCCTCCTCCGGGGTGTGCTGCCGGACGATGTCCGCCACCTCCCACATCGGAGCCTCCGGGTTGTAGCCGTAGGCGTACCCGAGCAGGGCGCAGCGTGCCGTCTCGTCCCGGTGGGCCAGGAAGTGCCGCTGCACGAAGTCCGGCCCGGGCAGTGCCCCGGTGTCGAGGAAGACCAGGATCGGCGCGGAGGCGAGCCGGGCCCCCTCGTTCCGGGCCAGCGACACCCGGTTGTCCTCGTCGGCCTGGAAGTGGTATTTCAGGCGCAGCCGGTCCGAAAAGGACCGCACCACCGAGACCGAGTCGTCCGACGACCCGTCGTCGGAGACCACGACCTCGAACTCCGGCGTGCCCGGCCGCTGCCTGGTCAGCTGGAGCAGGCTGGCGTGCAGGTGCTCGCGCCGGTTGTAGGTGGGGATGACGATCGAGACCAGCGGGTCGGTTCCGGGTGACGTCACGGCAGGATTCCCTCCGGTTGGTGCCAGCACGGCCAGACGGTCAGAACCTGAGCAGGACCTTGCCCAGGTACGCCCCGTCGAGCAGGGACTTGATGGCGGGGATCAACTGGTCGAGACCGTCGACGAAGGTCTCGTGCAGCACCACCTTGCCCTCCCGGACCAGCGGCGGGAACTCGCGTTCGAACTCGGGCTGTAGGTCCAGGTGGTCGTTGGTGGTGAAGCCGATCAGGTTCAGCCGCTTGCCGATCACCATCTGCATGGTGCGGTGCGGGTGCGGCCGCCCGTTGCGGTGCTCCTCCGAACTCCCGCAGAGCAGGATCCGGCCGTGTGGGCGCATGGCGTTGAAGGCACTGTCGAGCTGCCAGCCGCCGACGTTGTCGTAGTAGACGTCGACGCCCTGGAGATCCGCCGGCCACCCGTCGTGGTAGTCGAACGCCTCGTCGAAGCCGAGCTTCTCGGTGACGAACCGGGCCTTCTCGGCGGAGCCGACGCTGCCGACCACCCGGGTCGCCCCGCGCAGCCGCGCCAGTTGCCCCACCACGCTGCCGACCGCGCCGGCCGCGCTGGAGACCACCACGGTGTCGCCCTGCTCGATGCCGATCCGGTGTACGCCGCAGTAGGCCACGATCGCCGAACTGAGATGGTGCGAGATCGACGGGTAGAGCGTGGTGTCGAGGACGGTGAACTCCTTGACGTCACCGACCGCGTACTCCCGCCACGCCATGTGGTGCAGTACGACGTCGCCGACCTGGAGTTCCGGGGTGGCCGACTCCACCACCTCGCCGATGGCGTGCCCCCACATCGGCCCGCCCAGATCGAAATGGGGTACGTGAAGATCACTCAGGTCGCGCATTCGCTGGAGTAGACCGGGGTCGATCGCCATGTACATGTTCCGGACCACGGCTTGGCCGGGTTCCGGCGCCGGCACCGGCACCTCGACCATGGCCACCTCGCCGGGGACCGGCAGGTCGTCAGGGGGGCGGGTGATCAGGTGAATCTCACGACTTGTGGTCATGGTCGGCTCTTCCCTCGAAAGACAGGGCACCCTCGCGCACCGCCACGGCGCGGCGCCGCGAACACTCACGGAAATGAGAATATCGACGGAGCGGATCTGACCAACTTCCAAAGAGCGCAGTTGCGCCCTGGTGGCTTTCCCGACCCGCGCCCCTCAACCGGTCGGCCGTCCGGCCAGATACACCGGCAGTGCGCGGAGCCCGTTCATGATGAAGGTGCCGGGCGGCGCCAACTCGGCCGGCGAGACCGCGAGGGCGAGCGCGGGAAACCGCTCGAAGAGCGCCGGCAGCGCCACCGACGCCTCCAGCCGGGCCAGCGCGGCGCCGACGCAGAAGTGTGCCCCGTAGCCGAACGACAGGTGGTCCTTGTCCGGCCGGGTGAGGTCGAACGTCTCCGCGCTCGCGCCGTACCGGGCCGGGTCGCGACCGGCGGCGGCGAGGCAGATCAGGATCGGGCTCCCCCTGTCGATGGTGACGCCCTCCACCTCGATGTCCTCGGCCGCGAAGCGCAGCGGGAGCTGGGCGATCGGCGCCTCCGCCCGCAACGTCTCCTCGATCACGTCCGACCAGGAGGCCCGGCCCGTCGCCACCAGCTCCCGCTGGTCCGGGTGGCTGAGCAGGGCCACGACGGCCTTGGTCAGCAGGTTCATCACCGTCTCCGAACCCGCGCCGAGCACGTTGAACAGCGAACCGACCAGCTCGGACTCGCTGAGCAGCCCCTGCCGGTCGTGCGCCTGGACCAGCCGGCTGGTCATGTCGTCGGCCGGGGCCGCCCGCTTGGCGGCCGTCAGCTCCCGCAGCGCCACCTGCCAGTGCGCCACGTTGGCTGCGGCCTCCTCCGGCGGCAGCGTGGTGTCGACGGCGAGTTCGAGGCCGCGCAGCACCTCCGGCCGGGCCTCCTCCGGCACTCCGAACAGCTCGCAGATCATCTGCGCCGGCAGCGGCGCGGCGAAGTTCGCCCGAAGGTCGACCGGCCGGTCCGCCGGATGTTCGGCGAGCCGGTCCAGCAGGTCGGCGACGATCCGCTCGACCAGCGGACGCTGCGCCTCGATCCGGCGCGGCCCGAAGTCCGGTGCCACCAGTCCGCGCAGCCGACGGTGGTCCTCCCCGTCGACCAGGGTCATGCTGTCCATCTTGACCCAACTGATCAGCGGCCAGTCGTCACCGATCTCGCCGTTGATGAACGCCGGCCAGTACCGGCGTGGATCCTTGACCACCCGCGGATCGGCGAAGAGCCGCCTGGCCAGCGCGTAACTGGTGATCGACCAGGCCGGCACCCCGCCGGGCAGCTCGACCCGGACCGCCGGCCCCAGCTCGCGCAGCCGGGCCGCCTCGGCCAGGATGTCGCTCCCGGTGCGGTCGATGACGTAGGGACAGCGGTCGTCCTGCATGGCTCGTCTCCCGGGGTCAAGAGGGGACCGTGGCGGCAGCCGCCGCCGGTCTCGGCGCTGGGTGCCGCCGGCCGAGCACCCGGGCCAGCATCCCGGGCCGCAGCAGTGCCTGCGGCCCGTCGATCAGGCCGGCCACCCGCAGGAAGGACTCCGCCACCACCGGGTCCTCGGTTACCGCGCGGTGCACCCGGGCCAGGTACGCGCCGGCCAACCGGACTCTCGGGCTCCGGGCACCGACGACCCCCGGGTACGCCAGGTCGCCGAGGACGTTGATCTCCCAGGCGGCCCGGATGGTCGGGGCGACGGCGGCGAAGAACTCGACGGGTCGGGGTTCGGCACCACGACGCAGGTGGTCGCGGAGCACCAGCGCCTCGACGGCGGTGATCGTGTTGCCCTGCGCGTAGACCGGGTTGGGACTGGCCATCGCGTCCCCGAGCACCAACAGCCCGTCGGGGAACCTGCTCAGCCGCTCGTAGTGCCGCCACAGGCTCGTCGGGAACTGGTACGCCCGGATCTCGTCCAGCGGTTCGGCGACCCGCAGCGCGTCGTGGATCTCCGGCACCGGGACCGTCCGCGCGTACCCGAGGAAGCCCTCCGGCTCGGTCGGGGCCTGGTCGCCGAGGTGCGCGTTGAGCGACAGGACGTACCGTTCACCCCCGTCCGGCAGCGCCCGCTCCCGGGCGAAGACGGCACCGCGCGGGTGACTCGGCGTCTGCGCGACGATGTACGCCAGGTCCGTGCCGAGCAGCCCCAGCGGCAGCCGGTAGTGCCGGGTGGTGTAGCTCAGCCTGATCTTGATTCGCTCCTCCGCCGGAGGCTGGTAACCCAGCTCCGCCAGCCAGACCGGCAGCCGCGAGCCCCGGCCGGTCGCGTCCACGACGAGATCGGCCGGGAGCAGCTCCGACCGCCCGTCGCGCCGGTGCAGGATCCGCACCCCGGTCACCCGGCGGCGGTCCGGGGTGGTGACCAGCTCCCGGACGTCGTGCCCCTCCCGGAAGGTCACGTTGGGCAGGGCCCGGACCCGCTCGCGGACGGTCTGCTCCAGCGCGGTCCGGGGGATGGCGAGGCAGACCAGACCGCTGCGTACCTTCGGCAGCCGCCGGCCGTTGATCACCCAGCGCAGGTCGGCCCCCACGTCGCCGGTCGGCACCCCGGCCGCCCGGGACTGCGCGGTGATGCCGGGGAACAGCTCCTCGATGGCGCGCTGCCCCCGGGCGAGCAGCGCGTGCGCGTGGAACGCCTGCGGGGTGGCGTGCCGGGTTCCGGTCACGCCGAGCAGGCGGTCCCGGTCCACGACGACGATCTCCCGGTACGCCTCGGCGAGGACGTGACCGGCGAAGAGGCCGGCGATGCTGCCGCCGAGGACCACCGCGCGCTCACCGAGGGGTACGCCGTTCGCCGGCTGGGTCACCTCGCCCCGTCCGGCAGCGGGATCGGGGCGCGGACCGGCGTGTTCCCGTACCCGGTGATGGTCCACTCGCCGTCCTGCTTGACGAAGACCCAGATGCCGCGGATCGCGTGCTCGACCGGGACCTCGGTGGCACCCGGAGGGTACGCGCCGCCCTGGGAGAGGAGCAGCATCACGTCGTCCCGGATGTACCGCAGCTCCAGCGGTGCCCCGAGCACGTGGGTCCCCTTCCACTTGCCGTCGAAGGCCTCCGCCATCCAGTCGCGGATCGCCGGACGCCCCTTCAGGTGGGCGCCGGGGAGCACGATCGAGGCGTCCTCGCTGTAGACCGTGGACAGTTCGTCGGCGTCGTTCTCGTTCCACGCTCCGGTTATGCGCGCGACGATGTCGCGTACCGCTTTCTCGTCTTCGGGACGGACCGGAGAGACGGCGTTGCTCATTGCGTTTTCCCTTCCTGGGATGGACGCGAAAGGTGGTGCCGCACCGGAGGCCGCTGATATGCCGCCGGTACCCCAAAATCGTCGTGTAGGGCCGAACGGCGACGCATCTCCTGGTGTGCGGTTGCTGCGCATCCACGAAGACGCGACACCGGCCACGGCTGGCGACAATCGGTCGACGGAATGGTCAGCACCGCCCGAGGGAGGGCCCGAAGTGTTTGGTTTGGACGGTAAGAGCGCCGTGGTCACCGGTGCGTCCCGGGGCATCGGCCGGGCGGTCGCGCTCGGCCTGGCCAGGGCCGGTGCGAACGTGGCGGTACTGGCCCGTGGCACGTCGGCGCTGGCCGAGGTGGCGAAGGAGATCGAGGCGTCCGGGCGCAGAGCGCTCGTGCTCACCTGCGACATCGACCGGCCCGACGAGATCGACCAGGCGGTGGCGGCGGCCCGGGACGAGTTCGGCGGTATCGACGTCGTGGTCAACAACGCCGGCGGTTTCAGCCACGTCGGACCGTTTCTGGAGATGACACCGGCGGACTGGACGCAAATTCTGCGCACCAATCTGGATTCGGTCGCGCACATGTGCCGGGCGGTCGGCGGATATTTGACCACTGTGGGTCGGGGATCGGTTATCAACGTGGCCTCGGTGGGCGGTTACAACGGAGTTCCGATGCTTTCGCCGTACGCGGTGGCGAAGGCCGGGGTCATCTCGTTGAGCCGTACCCTGGCGGTGGAGTGGGCGGCCAGTGGAGTACGGGTCAACGTGATCGCGCCGGGCTGGACGCGTACCCGGTTGACCCGCAGCTTCGCCGGTAACCCGGAGCTGGCCGACGGCTTGATCCAGAGCGTGCCGATGGGCCGGTGGGGCGAGCCGGACGACCTCGTCGGCGCGGCGGTCTACCTGGCCAGCGACGCCTCCCGGATGGTCACCGGCGCCTGCCTGACCGTGGACGGCGGGGTGACCGCCTACGACACCGGACCGGCGATGATCGACATGCTGAGCGCCGGCAGGGTCCCGATCTAGCCCGCCGCCGGCCCGCCACCGAGCTAGCCCGCCACCGGCCCGCCACCGATCTCGACCACCCGGGCCCAGGCCGGCGGCGCGTCCGGCACGTAGTCGGGATCGTCCTCCCGCCAGGACCGGTTCGCCGTCGGCCTGGGGAAGAGGCCCACCACCGTCCGGCACGCCGGCCGCGCCGCCGGCCACGGCGTCTGCCCGTCGGTGAGCACCACCACGACGTCCGGGGCCGGTTTCGTCCGCAGCGCCCTCGCGAAGCCCGTGCGCAGGTCCGTCCCGCCGCCGCCGAGCAGCGGGATCTGCCCGGCCCGGCAGAGCGGGTGCACCATCCGGGCCGCCGCGTCGCAGGGCAGCACGCTGACCAGCTCGCGTCGGCCGCCCACCGCCCGACCGATCGCGGCGATCTCGACCAGCGCGCTGCCCAGCTCGGTGTCGCTGACCGACCCGGAGGTGTCGACGACGACGCAGACCCGGGGCGGCCGGCGCCGCAGGCTCGGCAGGATCACCCCGGGCAGGCTGGCGGAGCGGCGGGCCGGGCGACCGTACGTGTAGTCGTCGCCCGCACCAGCGCTGCTGGCGGCCGAGCGGACCGCCGCCCCCAACAGGGCCAGCCACGGCTGCGGCGGATGGAACGCCTCCTCGGCCCAGCGCTCCCACCCCCTCGGGGCGGTACCCGGCCGGGCGGCGATGCCCTGCGCCACCCGGAACCGTACGGCGTCCCGCTCCTGGGCGGTGAGCCCGTGCGCGCCGTCCGGTCCGAGGTCCCACTCCCGGTCCAGCCCGTCGGCGCCACTGCCGCAGTCCAGCCAGACGAAGTCCTGGGTGTGCGGCCCGAGCCGGAACTGCCGCAGGTAGTCCTCCATCAGCTCTCCCGGGGTGAGGCCCAGCAGCGCCGGCTCGACCGCACCCTCGGGCCGGGCGAGCCCGTCCCCGTACACGTCGTCGTTGATCTCGCAGTCCGCCGCGATGTTCATCCGCAGCCGTTCGCCCGGCCCGACGAGCCCGCGCCGCTGGGCGACCCGGTCACCTCGGCCGTGGTGGTCGCGCAGCAGGTGCGAGACCTCGTGCACCCAGACCCCGGCCAGCTCCTCGACCGGCGTCCGGTCCACGAAGGCGGGGGAGACGTAGCAGCGCCAGTGTCGGTCCACGGCCATCGTCGGCACCCGCCGGGACTCGACGGTGTGCAGCGCGAAGAGCGCCGTCGCCAGGTAGGGCCGGACCCGGGCCGCGTGCAGCCGGGCGGTGAATAGCTTCGCGGTGTCGAGGGCACCGGCCGGGCCGTTCACCGGCCGACCCCGGCGGTGACGGCGACCCGGGTCGCGACCTCGTCCGCCCGCCTGGTCAGCGAGACCACCCCGGCGAGCCGGTCGATCGCCGCCGGAACGTCCCAGTCGGGCTGGCGGAGCGCGGCGAGCGTGGTCGCGGGTACCACCACCAGGTCCGGGGCGCCGGTCTCCAGCGCCCGGACCAGCAGTTTCCAGGCCGCGTCCCAGCGGGACCGGTCGGGGCGCTTCCGGACCGCGTCGACCACCCCGTCGAGTACGGCCTGCCGCAGGTCACCCCGCTCGGGCAGGTCGGCCCGGGCCGGGTCGGCGAGCAGCAGTTCGGGGTCCGGCAGGTCCAGCCGGTCCAGGCTGGCCAGCAGCTCCAGCCCCGGTCCGTCGCCGACGGTGCCCCTGACCAGCATGGAGAGCACCTCCCGGGAGGCGTCGGCCGCGGTGGCGAAGGCGACCAGCCGCAGCGTCATGTCCCAACTGCGCGGTGACGGCCACGCGCCGCCCCGGCGGGCCTCGTTCTCCGGCAGCCGGTGCACGAGCCCGGGGCGGGCGGTCAGGAATCCGCAGACCGCGCGTCGGGCGAACGTCACCGCCTCGGGCAGCCGCTCCGGTGCGAGTCGGGGGAGTGCGGCCCTGGGCCAGGTCCCGCCGAGCCCCCGCACCACGACCTGGGGGTCGTGTGTCCACTGTAGGTGGACGAAGCGGTTGGCCAGCGGTGGGCTCAGCTCCCAGCCGTCGGCGGCCGAGGAGCGGGGGTTGGCGGCGGCCACGATCCGGACGCCGGGCGGAAGCCGCAGTGCGCCGATCCGCCGTTCCAGCACCACCCGGAGCAGGGCGGCCTGCACGGCCGGGGGCGCGGTGGAGAGTTCGTCCAGGAAGAGCAGTCCCCGGCCGGCCCGCACCAGGCGTACGGCCCAGTCCGGCGGGGCCATCGGCACGCCCTGCACCGCGGGGTCGTCGCCGAGCACGGGCAGGCCGGCGAAGTCGGACGGCTCGTGCACGCTGGCGATCACCGTGGTCAGCGGCAGGTCGAGGGCCGAGGCGAGCTGGTTCAGCACGGCCGTCTTGCCGATCCCCGGCTCTCCCCAGAGCAGCACCGGCAGGTCGGCGGCGACGGCCAGGGTCAGGGCCTCCAGTTGCGGGTCGGGGCGCGGCTCGGTCGCGGTGTCGCCGAGCAGGGCGAGCAGGTCGCCCGCGACGTCGAGCTGACCCCGCCGGGACGGTCCCGCCGACCCGCCAGCTCCCGGAGCGCCCGGATCGGCCGGAGCGCCCGGATCGGCTGGATCGGCCGGAGCGCCGGGAGCCGGTGTGCTCGCAGCCGGGGACGGAGCCGGAGCCGGTGTGCTCGCAGCCGGGGACGGAGCCGGAGCCGGTGTGCTCGCGGCCGGGGTCGAGGACGGAGCCGGAGTGCGGGACGGAAGGGCGAAGCGGACGGGGGAGTCGGGTGCGACGGTGGCGGGGGCGGACGGCACGGAGATGCGCATGTGAGATCACCTTGGGGTCGGTCGGGTCCGGACAGGCCGGTGCGGAAGCGGAGCAGGACGGTGCGCGCGGGTCAGCGGTTGGTGGCGTGCCTCGGCCGTTCCCGGGAGGTACGCCGGGACCGCGCGGCCAGTCGAGCCAGGTCACGGCGGCGCCCGTGCAGCCCGCTGGCCGGGTGTGGCGCACAAGCATCCAGCCCGGCGCGGTACAGCCCGTGCGAGACCCGGCGGAGCGCCGCCGTTTCCAGCTCCTCCCGCAGGGCACCGGCCCGGAGCAGTGCCTCCGCTCCGAGCAGGTTCTCGACGGCGGCGACGGCGCCCTCGGTGTCGCCGTGGTCCAGGCGGGCCCGGATGTCGCCGAGGTTCTCCGGCTGGCGGTGTGCCCCGTCGATCGCCCGCAGGCAGGGCAACGGGGTACCGGTCAGCGCGGCCAGCAACTCCTCGCGGCGGAGCTCGGCGGGATCGTGGTCCAGTGCGACGAGTACGCCGTCCACCAGGCCGATCCGGTGCCGGGCGCCCCGACACTCCACGAGGCGCGGTGCCGCCCCGTCGCCCGGGGGCGGCCGGGTCCCGGCGACCGGCCGGTCCGGTACGAGTGCCGAGGCGACCAGCGGATGCAGCTCGTCGGCGCGGATCAGCCCGGCCCGGAGCAGGGCCAGGTCGGGCAGGACCCAGGTCGCCGCGTCCGGCAGTACCGGTAGCGCGTCGGTGCGGCTCCGGGCCGGCAGCGGCCGGATCCGTGACCGGGTGGGGCCGCCGGCCGGGTCCGGCGCCAGCTCCAGCAGCAGCCGGTGCCGGGAGCCGAGCCGGACGGTGACCCTGCTCCCGCCCTCCTCGTCCGCGTCGAGCAGCAACCGCGCCTCGGCGGCCCAGCGCGGCACGGCGCAGTCGAAGTCGGGCGGTACCCCGCCTTCCGGGTCGGGCGGGCCGGCGTCGGGTCGCTGATCCGCCCCGGAGCGCACCCGCAGCTCGCCGGACCGGCGTACGTCCCAGAGGTGACGGTGCAGGTCGAGCCGGAACCGTCGGTCCGGACGGGGATGCGGGTGCGGCCCGGACGACCCGGACCGCGCCGGGTCCCACAGCGCCAGGCTGATCCGCTGCCCGGCGTCCGCCCAGGCCGGTGGGGTCCGGACCACCAGGTGCGGGGTGCCGGCCACCGTCCCGGGGTACCGGGCCAGCGAGATGGTCAGGCCCGGTCGCAGCAACCCGTCCGGCGCGACCCGGGGCAGGTGCCAGCGGAGCAGGTCAGGAGCGAGATGGCAGAGGTCGGCCCGGAGCCGGGCGGCCAGGTCACGACCGTAGGTGCGCGCCACGACACGCAGTCGCAGATCCACGTCGACGCGTGCGGCGGCGCAGGCTCCGGCCCAGTCGCCGACGGCACGGCGGGCGGTCGCCAACTCGATCATGGGGGGCGGCACGGCGAACTCGCGCACGCGCAGCCAGAAGGATTGCCGGGAGTCTCTGTCCACAGTCGATGGGTGCATCAGCACTCACCTTGCGTGGACTGGACCCCCAATCTGCACAGAGAGGTATTCATCGCGGAGCAGAATAGCGCCTCCCGCCCCGGCGGGCCAGAGAGGCGTCCCGGTCGAGGAGGCGCTCCGGCGCGACCAGCGCGTCGCCGCGTCGGGTGATGCTCCGCCGGCCGGGGCAGCCGGTCGGCGGCGCGGATCAGAGGCGGTCGTCGTTCAGGACGCTGCTGCACCGTCGGATCGACGCCAGGTGCAGCCGTCCGGTCAGCGCGGGGGTGAGCAGCCGGCCGGCGAGCCGGGTCAGCGCTCCGGGCGGCCGGTTGGTGACCTCGCTCGCCGCCAGCCGGGAGATCCGGCGTACCCGGCGGCTGCGGATCCGCTCGTACCGGCGCAGCGCGGCGGCCGGGTCGCCCGGCGTCCCCAGTGCGCGGCGGAGCAGCCAGGCGTCCTCCAGCGCCTGGTTGGCGCCCTGGGCCTGGGACGGCGGGAACGCGTGCGCCGCGTCGCCGAGCAGGGTCGACGGGCCGGTTCCCCAGCGTGCCGGCACCCGGTGCAGCACGTGCGGGTACGCCTGCACGTCCGACCCGGTGAGCCCGGCCAGCAACTCGCCGACCGGCTCGGCGTAGGAGGCGAACCGGGCCCGCAGCCACTCCAGTACGGGGCGGTCGTCCGGTGCCGGTTCGGGCACGTCGAACCACCACTGGAGCAGGCCGGCGCCGGCCGGCATCAGCCCGCAGAGTCCGGCCGGACCGACCAGGCAGCGGGCGTGCACGTCACCGGCCAGCTCGGGTAGCGCCCTGGTCAGTCCCTGCCAGCTCACCC
This sequence comes from Plantactinospora sp. BB1, assembly GCF_003030385.1. Classification (NCBI taxonomy): domain Bacteria; kingdom Bacillati; phylum Actinomycetota; class Actinomycetes; order Micromonosporales; family Micromonosporaceae; genus Plantactinospora; species Plantactinospora sp. BB1. The sequence goes on from NZ_CP028159.1 coordinate 2,963,509, forward strand.
AGCCGTTCCGGGTCGCGGGTTCGGAGTCCAGCACGGTCCGACGGACCACGGAGCGGTAGCCGTCGGCACCGACCAGTACGTCCGCGGACTCCCCGGCGACGGTCACGCCGTCGGGTCCGACCCGGAGGTCGGAAACGTCGTGGCCGTACCGGACTGTCTCCGGCGGCAGCGCTGCGGCGAACCGTTCGAGGATGGCGGCGCGTGGCACGGTGGCCACCCCGAAGCCGGTGTGCCGGCGGGCGCCTCGCAGGTCCGCGCGGGCGAAGGGTCGCCCGTCCGGGGTGCAGAACTCCAGCGTCTCGACCTCGCCGCCGAGCCCCTCCAGGGGTACGCCGAGCTGGGCGGCCGCCGCCGCGCCGTTGCCGAAGACTGTCACCGCCGCGCCGTCGGTACGCGGCCCGGGTGCCCGTTCGAGGACCCGGACCCGGTGGCCGTCGGCCAGCAGGCCGTTCGCCAGGGCGAGTCCGCCGATGCCGGCGCCGACGATGATCACGTGCATGACACACCCCGTTCACTACGATCGTTGTACTACGCATATTGGCATACGATCGGGAGGTGCCACCACCCAACCAACGTCGCCGGGCCGAACTCGCCGACGCCGCCATCGCCCTGCTGGCCGAGACCGGGGTGCACGGGGTCACCCACCGCGCGGTCGAGAAACGGGCCGGCCTGCCCCCGGGTACGGCCTCCAACTACTTCCGCAGCCGGGAGGCGCTGCTGGTCGCGGCGGCGGACCGGGTCGGCGAGCTGCACTACGCCGACATGGACGCGGCCGGGGCGGCGTACCGGCCGACCCCCTCGACGGAGACCCGCGAGCGCGCGGTGGAGCTGATCGCCGGGTCGCTGCTCACCGCCGCCACCGTGCACCGGGACCGCTACCTGGCGATCTTCGAACTCCGGCTGGAGAGCCTGCGCCGGCCGGTCCTCGCCGACGCGCTGCGCGGACTGCTTCAGCGCTCCGTCTCGGTCACCGCCGGGCACCACGCCGACCTCGACCTGGCGATCCCGCCGGAAGCCGTGCCGACCCTCGTCGCGCTCTACGGCGGAGCGCTCTTCACCCTGGTCAGCAGCGCGCCGGGCGAGATCACCCCCGAGGCGACCCGGGAGTTGGCGGCTGCCATCGTCCGGGCCGCGCTCGACGACGGCTGAACCCGCGCCGGCCACCGGACTCAGCCGCCGGACGGCCAGGGCTTAGTCGCTGGACGGCTCGGGGCTCGGTCGCTGGCCGGCACGGGCTCAGCCGCTGGCCGGCACGGGCTCAGCCGCTGGCCGGTCGGGGCTCAGTCGCCGGCCAGCGGCGGGAGCGGGTCGGCCGGTCCGGACGGCCGGTTGGCGGCCAGGAACTCGGCCAGCACCTGGGTGTGGGTGGCGAAGGCCAGCTCCGCCGGCTCGGTGAGCACCAGCCACTCGGTGGCCTCCTCGGTCGGTGCCGAGGGCGGCAGCGAGTCGGCCGGCCGGGCCGGCAGTACGCCGAAGATCAGGATCGTGCCACCCGCCGGTGCGCTGTGCACCGCGTAGAGTTCCGCCGTCCGGGCGTCGGCGACCAGGCCGGTCTCCTCGCGGAGTTCCCGGACCAGCGCGTCGCGCCAGTCCTCGCCGTAGTCGATGAACCCGCCCGGCAGCGCCAGCCGCCCCCGGCCCGGTTCGATGTCGCGGCGCTGCACCACCACGCCGATGCCGTCGGCGGTCAGCACCGGCAGGATCGCCAGCGCCACCGGGGACGGGTTGCGCCAGGTGGTCTGGCCGCAGTGCGCGCAGACCCGGGGCCAGGTGAGCACCGAATAGGCGGTGCCGCAGTACGAGCAGTGCGAGTGCGGGACACCGGTCACACCGGAGGACGCTACCCGCCCCGGACACCGTCCCCGGCCCCCGGCCCGCCGCGCCGCCCGCGCCGCCCGCGCAGTCCGTCGGACCGACCGGATGGCCGGCGACGGCGGGCACCAGCACCGGAGGCGACCCGGTCAGCTCGGATGGTCGGCGACGGCGGGCACCAGCATCGGAGGCGACCCGGTCAGCGGATATCGTGCGGGGAACGATCGCAGCTGCGCGCCGTTGTCGTCGAAGAGCGAGGGACGAGGTGTTCTCCGGTGGGATGGCTCCGGCCGGCCGCCGCCCGGCTGCGCCAGGGCTGGCTGCCGATGGTCGAGGCGACGCTGGCCGCCACCGTCTCCTGGGCGATCGCGGCGGCGGTGCTCGGCCACCCGCAGCCCTTCTTCGCCCCGGCGGCCGCGCTGATCGTGCTGGGCCAGGCTCGGGGCCAGCGGATGCGCCGGGCCGTGGAGGTGGTGCTCGGGGTCGCCGCCGGGGTACTCGTCGCCGACCTCGTGGTGCAGGCCCTCGGCCGGACCACCTGGACGGTCCTCACCGTCGTACTGCTGACCGTCGCGCTCGCCACGGCGATCGGCGCGAGCAACGTCTCCGTGGTGCAGGCCACGGTCTCCGCCCTCTATCTGGTGACGGTGCCGCCGACGACCGACGCGCTGGTGCCGTTCCGGTTCGTCGACGCGCTGATCGGCGGGGTGGTGGCCCTGGTGGCGAGCCAGCTGGCCAGCGCCCGGCAGCCGCTCGCCCCGCTGCTGGCCGAGTCGCGCCAGACCTTCGTCGCGCTGGCGGAGCTGCTCACCGAGATCAGCGAGGCGCTCGACCGCCGCGACGAGCCGGCCGCGCTCGCCGCGCTGCACCGGGCCCGCCGGCTGGACGCCGCCGTGGATCGGCTCCAGACGGCGGTACTGGCCGCCGGGGAGGCGCTGCGGCTGCACGTACGGCGGCGCCGGCACATCGGGCGGGTACACGCGCTCGACGCGTCCAGCCGGCAGGTCGACTACGCGGTACGCAACCTGCGGGTACTGGCCCGAGCCGGGGTGGCGCTGACCCGGCTGCCGGTGGCCAGCCCGCCGGAACTGGCCGAGGCGCTGCGGTTGCTGGCCGAGGCGATGCGCTGTGCCGGTGAGGCGTTCGCCGCCGACCTGAGCGGGCAGGACGAGGCGGCCGACCGGTACGCCGAACGGACCGACGCCGCCGCCCTGGACGCGGTACGCACCGCCGGGCGGCTGCTCACCCGGAATCCTCCGCTGCCGATCATCATGATCGTGGGCCAGATCCGGGCGACCGCGATCGACCTGCTCCGGGGTGTGAACGCGGACGATGTCGCCGTGCTGGGCCGGGTCGACGAGGCCCTCGGCCTGCCGCCGCTCTGAGCGGCTGCGACGGCTGCGCGCGCTGCGGTGACCGGTCCGCGTCCCGGCCGGTGGATCCCGGCTGGGCAGGTCCGCGTCCCGGCCGGTGGCTCCCGGCTGGGCCGGTCGGTGGGCCGGGGCGGGGTCGGCCGGGGCTATCCGGCGAGCGGGGCGCGGCGCATTGCCAGCAGCGCCACGTCGTCGGCCGGCTGTTCGACGCCGAGGGCGGCCATGATCGTCGCGCAGACCGTCTCGGCGGGTCCGGGCTCGATCGCGGCGCGCAGCCGGTCCAGCCCGACGTCGATGAGTTCGTTCCGGCGTTCGACGAGCCCGTCGGTGTAGCAGACCAGCAGGGCGCCCGCCGGAAGCTCCACGGCGGTGCTGCGGCGGGGGGTGGGGCGGCCGGTACCGAGCGGCAGGTCGACGGGGACGGCCACCGTGTGGACCTCGTGCCCGGGCCGGGCCATCATCGGCGCCAGGTGTCCGGCGAGCGAGACGCGGAAGTGCGTCCGGTCGGGGCTGACCAGCGTGTAGAGCACGGTGGCCAGTTTTCCCGCCTCGAAGTGCTGGATCTTGAGGTCGAGTCGGGTCAGCGCGTCGGCGGGGTCGTCGCACTCCAGTGCGTAGGCCCGCAGGGCGCTGCGTAGCCGTCCCATCACCACGGCCGCCGCGAGGCCGTGCCCGGAGACGTCGCCGACCACGATGCCGAGCCAGCCGGAGGGGAGGGTGAAGACGTCGTACCAGTCGCCGCCGACGCCGGTGTGGTGACCGGGGACGTACCGGGCGGCCATGTCGACGCCGGTCGCCTCCGGTAAGCGGGTCGGCAGCAGGCTGCGTTGCAGGGCGAGCGCGGCGGTCCGGTCGATGTTGCCCATCCGGGCCTGGCTGGCCAGGCTCGCCCGGTCGGCGACGAGTTGCAGCAGCCGGACGTCGTCGGCACTGAACTGACGCGGGGTGAGGGTGCCGACGTGTATGACGCCGACCAGTTCCGAGCCGGCGAACATGGGTACGCCGAGCATCGACCGGATGCCCTTGCGGTGCAGGATCGGGTTGACCACCTCGGCCGGGGTGACCTGTGGGAGCACGACCGGCTGCCGGTCCTGGGCGACCCGGCCGGCGAATCCCCGGCCGACGGCGATCCGGAAACCCTGCTGGACCTCCTCCTCCAACCCCTTCGCGGCGGTGGCGACGAGCTGCTGGGCGTGCTGGTCGAGCAGCAGGATCGCGGCCGTGTCGACCTGGAGCAGGCCGCAGACCCGGGCGAGCAGTTCGTCGAGCAGGTCCTCCACGCCGAGTCGGGACAGCGCGGAATCGGTCACCGCCTCGATTCGGCGCAGCCGTTCGTCGGCTCCGGAGTCGTCCACCTCGATCACGCGGGAAAGCCTAGCCCGTGCCGCCTCCGGCGGGACCCTGGTCGGCGGGTGGTTCGGCGCGGCTTCGTCGAGGGGTCGGCGGGATGCCGGTTATATCCGGAGGAAGGCCGCGATCGGCAACAAGTGGGCGTACGGCGCCGGGGGCACTAGGATCTGCGGGCGCGAGGCCGGTCGCAGGGCCAGACCAGCGTACGAGGAGGTCCAGATGATCTTTATCACCGCGAAGTTCCGAGTGCTGCCGGACTATGCCGACAGGTGGGCCGAGGTGTCGGGCGACTTCACCCGGGCGACCCGGGCCGAGCCGGGCTGCCTCTGGTTCGAGTGGTCGCGCAGCCTCGACGACCCGAACGAGTACGTGCTGGTCGAGGCGTTCCGGGACGGCGAGGCGGGCGCCGTGCACGTGCGGTCCGAGCACTTCCGGCAGGCGCAGCAGAGCCTGCCGACGTACCTCGCCGAGACGCCGAAGATCGTCAACACCACGATTCCGCAGGACGACTGGTCGATTCTCGGCGAGATGACCGTCCCCGAGCGGAGCTGAGCCCCGGCCGGCCCGGACCGGGGTGCCGGTCACACCGTCCCGCCCCGGGCCGGCCAGTCAAGATCCGCCCACCCGCCGTCCCGCTCGGTTCCCGGGCACTTCCCGGTGCTCGACCGACGGGCCGACCAGGATGGACGGTGCCGTGGCCGGCGGCGGTTCCCGCCTGACGAGGAGCCGCCCGGATGGCGGTTCCCGACCGACGAGGAGTCGCCGCCGGACGGCGGCGGTTCGGCGGCGACCGGCCGCGACGTGCCGGGCGCGCCGGCCGGGAACCGGTCCGCCGGTGGGTGCTGCGCGGTTAGGGTGGCGGTGGATATGTCGAATCCGACCAGGTGTGACATATCGAGAGGAGACGACCGGCGCCATGCGGCTTGGCCTACAGATCCCCAACATGACCTGGCCGAACGGGCCGGCCGGGCTCGGCGCCGACCTGGCCGCCGTGGCGCGTACGGCCGACCAGGCCGGGTTCGAGTACCTGGCCCTGATGGATCACTTCTTCCAGATCGAGACGGTCGGCCCGCCCGAGGCGGAGATGCTGGAGGCGTACACCACGCTGGGCTTCCTGGCCGCGCACACCGAGCGGGCCACCCTGCTCACCCTGATCACCGGGGTGCACCACCGGCAGCCGGGACTGCTCGCCAAGATCGTGACGACCCTGGACGTCCTCTCCGGCGGGCGGGCGATGCTCGGCATCGGCGCCGGTTGGAACGCCGAGGAGTCCCGGGGGCTCGGCATTCCGTTCCCGCCGCTCGCCGAGCGCTTCGAGTTGCTCGAAGAGACCCTGCGGTACGTGCTCCAGATGTGGTCCGACGGCGACGGGCCGTTCCACGGCAGGCACGTCCGGGCCGAGCGGCTGCTGAACTCGCCGCAGCCGCTGACCCGGCCCCACCCGCCGATCATGATCGGCGGTGGCGGGGAGAAGAAGACCCTGCGGCTGGTCGCCAGGTACGCCCAGGCGTGCAACCTGTTCAACACCCCGGAACTGGAGCACAAACTGGCCGTCCTGCGGGAGCACTGCGAGCGCGAAGGTCGGGACTACGCCGAGATCACCAAGACCGTCTACCAGTTCATGGACGTCGGGGAGAACGGCGAGAAGACCACCCAACTCCTCGACGAGTTGCGCCGGCTGCACGACCTCGGCTTCGACGTGGCGATCGGGGCGGCGCCGCAACTGCCCCGGCTGGACGTACTGGAACGGTTCGGCACCGACGTCATCCCGGTGGTACGGCAGTTCTGACCCCGCCCGCCGGATCGGGCCGGTGACCGGCCGGGCCGATGCCGACGGCGGGCAGGATCGCCTGGTCGACGATGGCGGCGAGCACCTCGTCGCCGGGCAGGTGGTCGTTGTCGGTGCCGTACTTGAGCACCAGCGCCTCGCCGATGTCCATCACCACCGGGGTGAGCAGCGCGGGATCGAGCTGACCCTGCCTGGCGTAGTGCCGCAGCACCGTACTGGTGAAGGTGCCGCCCCGGGCGTCGAAGACCCGGGTGTACAGCGACGCCACCAGGTCGGGATGGCGGTGCCGCTCCATCAGGATCGCCACCACGGCGGTGGCGGCCGGGGTGACCATCCAGGCGACGAGTTGGCGCAGCGCCCGGATCAGGTCGCCGCGTAGGTCGTCGGCGCCGGGGGACGGCACCTCCTGCGGGTGTGCCTCGTGCAGCGCGTCGAGCAGCAGTTCGCGCGGGGACGACCAGCGCCGGTAGAGCGAGGTCTTGGCGGTGGCGGCCTCCTTGGCGATCCCCTCCATGGTCAGTCCGCCGACGCCGACCTCGGTCACCTGGCGGAGGACGGCGGCGTGGATGGCCCGGATCAGCTCGTCGCCGCGTCGCCGGGTACGCCGCTCCGGCTCCGGGCCGGCTTCCTTCTCGCGCATGCTGCCTCTCAACTAAGAAACGCTTGCGTATCTTACCTTCACAATGTTAGATACGGGTGCGTAGCTAATCATCGCAGTCGACCCGGATGATTCTGCCGCCCACCGGGCGATCTCCGATGGTCGCGAGCTGCCGTGCCCACATTCCTGGACCATCGGGGGAAAGTAATGTCCAGCCTCTCCGGCTCCACCGACCTCGCCGCCCCACCCCACCCGCCCGGGTCACCGGCCGCCCGCTCCCTCGCCCCCGACCTCGCCCGGGGGACGATGCTGCTGCTCATCGCGCTGGCCCACGCCCACATGTACCTCTACGGCCACGAGACCCTGTTCCGCGGCTACAGCACCGACGGCGGCACCCTCGACCGGGTGGTCGCCGGCCTCCAGGTACTGCTGGTGGACGGCCGCGCGCTGCCGATGTTCGCCGCGCTCTTCGGCTACGGCATGGTCCGGCTGGCCGACCGGCGCGCCGCGTCCGGCGCCGACTGGCCGCAGGTACGCGGCCTGCTGCGGCGACGCAGCCGCTGGCTGATCGCCTTCGGCTTCGTCCACGCGCTGCTGCTCTTCTTCGGCGACATCCTCGCCACCTACGGCCTGCTCGGGCTGGTGCTGGTCGGCATGCTCCGGGCCCGGGACCGTACCCTGCTCTGGGTCGCCGGCCTCTGGACGCTGGTCTTCGTCGCCGTCGCCGTCATCCCGCCGCTCGGAATCATCGAGAACGGTTCGACGCCACTGCCGACCGACGCCGAGTCCCCGCTCGCCGCGATCGGTCCCCGGGTCGGCACCTGGGCGGTGCTCGCCCCGATGCTGGCGCTGGACGTGGTCACCCCGCTGCTGCTCGGCATCTGGGCCGCCCGGCGCCGGCTGCTCGACGAGCCCGGCCGGCACCGGCGACTGCTGACCCGGGTCGCGCTCGGCGGGATCGGCCTCGCGGTCCTCGGCGGTACCCCGCTGGCGCTGATCGACAGCCGGATCTGGACGGACTGGAGCGCCGCCACCGCCGTACCGGCGTACGTGCTGCACAGCGTGACCGGCATCGGCGCCGGCCTCGGCTACGCCGCGCTGGCCGGCCTGGTCGCGCACCGGATCGCGGCCGTACGTGCCGTGCCCGGCCGGATCGCCACCGCGCTCGCCGCCTGCGGGCAGCGCTCGCTGACCTGCTACCTGCTCCAGTCGGTGGCGTTCGTGGCGCTCTTCTCGCCCTGGGCCGCCGGCCTCGGCGGGCGGCTCGGCGACGCCGGCGCCTCGGCGGTGGCCCTCGGCGTCTGGCTCGGCACCGTGCTGCTCGCCGAACTGATGCGCCGGGCCGGGCGGCGCGGCCCGGCCGAGGTGCTGCTCCGCCGGCTCAGCTATCGGCAGACCCCGCTGGCCGCCGCCGGCCAGACCGGGCCGGCGACCGGGCGGTAGCGCCGAGTCGGGCGAACCGGGCCGACTACTATCGTGATCCCAGCGGCCTGTCGCTGGAACGGGCGCCCGACGAGGTGTCGGGCTGCCAGCCGTCCAGCTCGTGGGGCCCGACCAGATGATCGAGGAAGGGGCCACGCGGTGGCGGCCATAGAACGTACTCTTGTCCTGCTCAAGCCCGACGCGGTCGCGCGCGGGCTGACCGGACGCCTGGTGCAGCGCTTCGAGGACGCCGGACTGAAGATCGTCGGCATCAAGATGAAGCAGATGGACGCCGACTTCACCCGCCGGCACTACTTCGACCTGGAGGAGCGGTACGGCAAGGGCGTCTACGACGCCACCGCCAGCTACATGCAGCAGGGGCCGGTGGTGGCGCTGCTGCTGGAGGGCGTCGAGGCGGTGGCGAACGTCCGCCGCATGATCGGCCCGACCTTCCCGGGACAGGCGGCGCCGGGCACCATCCGGGGCGACTTCGCGCACATGTCGAAGGCGTACGCCGAGTCGACCGGCAAGGCCATCGCCAACCTGGTGCACGCCTCCGGCAGCGTCGACGAGGCGAAGTACGAGTCCGAGCTCTGGTTCGGCGCCGACGAGCAGTTCGACTACCAGGGCCTCGCCGAGCGGTACGTCTTCTGACCGCCCCGGTCACGACCTGACGACCCGGGACGGTCGCTCCCGCCGGCCGGCACGCTCCGGCCGGCGGGGCAGATTCGGGCCCGGGCAGCGCAGCACCGCGGACCCCCGGGCGGTGGCTCAGCCGGCGTTGGCCGCCGACATCGCCCGGTGGCTGCGCATCGCGTGTTCGAGCACCGCGATCAGCACCTCCTTGCCGGACTCCCGTCGCCGGGCGTCGCATAGCATCACCGGTACGCCCGGGTCGAGGCTCAACGCCTGGGTCACCTCGTCGAGCTGGTACTGCCGGGCACCCTCGAAGCAGTTGACCGCCACGATGAACGGCGTGCCGTGCTTCTCGAAGTAGTCGACCGACGGGAAGCAGTCGGCCAGCCGCCGGGTGTCGGCGAGTACCACCGCGCCGAGCGCACCGAGCGCCAGCTCGTCCCAGACGAACCAGAACCGGTCCTGCCCGGGCGTGCCGAAGAGATAGAGCACCAGGTCGTCGTTGATGCTGATCCGGCCGAAGTCCATTGCGACCGTGGTGGTGGTCTTCGCCTCCACCCCGGAGAGGTCGTCGACGCTGACGCCCTCCTCGGTGAGGAGTTCCTCGGTCCGCAGTGGACGGGTCTCGCTGACCGCGCCGACCATGGTGGTCTTGCCGACGCCGAAGCCTCCGGCAATCAGGATCTTGACGGCGGTCGGCATCGGTTCGTTCGACGTCCCGGCCAGGTCGGCACCGTCAGAGTGCGCGTAGCCCATTTATCACCTGTTCGAAGATGCTGTCATCGGTAAGGACCGGTGCCGGCCGCGGCTCGAACACCCGGACGAGCTGTCGTTCGAGCAGATCACCGAGGAGCACCCGGATGGTGCCGAGCGGCAGGTCCAGGTGCGCCGCCACCTCGGCGACCGAGAGCCGCCGACGGCAGAGCGCGACGATCGCCAGATGCTCCGGCCCGAGCCCGACGTCCCGGGCGGAGACCGCCCGTACCGTGCTCACCTGTGAGATCAGGTCGAACTTGCCGGTCACCGGCCGGGCCCGACCCCGGGTGACCGCGTAGGGCCGGACCACCGGGCCGGCGTGCTCGTCGACCCAGTGCACCTCGGGCGGGTCCTCGTACTCGGTCATGGCCGGAGATCACTGCCGCTGGACCGGCGCGTCAGGTGCCCGGCTGCTCGACGCGAGGTACTTACCGGCCCGGGTCACCAGCATCGCCATCTCGTACGCGATCAGGCCGACGTCCGCGTCCTCCGACGCGAGTACGGCGAGACAGGCGCCGTGCCCGGCCGCGGTCACGAACAGGAACGCCGAGCGCATCTCGATGATGGTCTGCTGCACCGGCCCGCCACCGAACCGCTTGCCGGCACCCCGGGCCAGGCTCTGCACGCCGGAGGCCACCGCGGCCAGGTGTTCCGCGTCGTCCCGCTCCAACTCCCGCGACGAGGCCATCAGCAGCCCGTCGACGGAGAGCAGGATGGCGTGCTGGGTCTGTTTCACCCGACCGACCAGGTCGTCGAGCAACCAGGTCAGGTCGAGGTTCGACGCTGTCTTCTGCACGGGTTGGTCCCTCTCTCTACCGGTGACTCTCCACATCGGAGACGTTGGCGGTCACGCCTCGGGCGGAGCCGAGCCGGTGGCGCCACCACCGTCGTCCAGCGGGCGCGCGGCGTCGGACCGTCCGCGCCGGGTGCCCGATTGATAGGAACTCATCATCCGGCGGATCTGTTCAGGAGTACGGGGGGCTTGTTCCTCCGCCGGCTCCGGTTCGGGCCGGTCGTCACCGTCGCGCAGCGGCGCGGCGAGGTTCGCCTGCCGGACCCGGACCGGCAGCCCGGACGGGGTCAGCGAGGCCGATCCGCTCACCCGGCCGGACCCGGCCGGCGGCACGGAGGAGCCGGTCGGCGCGGACGCCCCGCCACCGGCCGCCGGTGCACCGCCGGGGACCGGCCCGGCTCCCGGAGCGACCACATCGGACGGTGCGTGCGCGGAGGCGCCGGAGACGGGTCCGGGCCGTGTCGCCGGTCCGGCCGGCCCAGGGAACGCCGTGGCGTCCGGCGCGGCGCCGGCCTGCGGCCGGGCGGAGCCTCGGTCCAGCCCGAGGGGCGGCAGGCCGGAGTTCCGGGGTACGAGGTCCGGGGCCGGTGGTGCCAGGTCCGGCTTCGGCGGGGCGCCCGCCGGCCGTCCCGGTGTGCCGAGCGAGCCTCCGGCGCTCGGCCACTCGGGTCCCCGGCGCGACTCCTGCGCCGGATCCGCGCCGGGCTCCCGGCCCGTACGCTGCACCGACTCGCGACCCGGCTCCCAGCCGGACGGGCCCGTCGACTCCCGCTCCGGCGACCGGTCGAGTTCCCGCACCGGGGGTCGGCGTACGCTGCCGCCGATCGCGCTCGCGGCGAGCCGCTCCACCGGCATCGCGCCGGCGGTCGGCTCACCCTCCGCGCTGCGGTCGGTGATCAGGTTCAACGGGAGCAGTACCACCGCCGTGGTGCCGCCGTACGGCGACTCCTTCAGCCGGACCCGTATGCCGTGCCGCTCGGTGAGCCGGCTGACCACGTACAGGCCGAGCTGGGCGGCACCGCCGGTGAGGGTGAACTCGTGCTGGGTGGCGATCCGCTCGTTGGCGGCGGCCCGGTCGTCGCTGCTCATGCCGAGGCCCCGGTCCTCGATCTCCACGGCGTAGCCGTTGGCGACCAGTTGACCGCTGACCTGCACCGCGGTGTGCGGGGGAGAGAAGGAGAGCGCGTTCTCGACCAGCTCCGCGATCAGGTGGATCACGTCGCCGACCGCCCGGCCGGCGAGGTCCACGGCACCGACCGGGAGTACGGTCACCCGGGCGTAGTCCTCCACCTCGGCGACCGCGCCCCGCAGTACGTCGATCATCGGGACGTTGCGCCGCCAGGCCCGGCCCGGTGTCGAGCCGGAGAGCACGATCAGGTTCTCCGCGTTGCGGCGCATCCGGGTGGCCAGGTGGTCCACCCGGAACAGGTCCTCCAACTCCTCGGGGTCGTTCTCCCGGCGCTCCATCGCGTCCAGCAGGGTGAGCTGCCGGTGGATCAGCGCCTGGGTACGCCGGGCCAGGCTGAGGAAGATGTCCCGGACGCTGCGGCGCAGCTCGGCCTGCTCCACGGCGGTGCGTACGGCGGTCTCCTGGGCGACGTTGAACGCCTGGGCCACCTGCCCGATCTCGTCCGGGCCGGCCCGCAGCGGCGGCGCGTCCGTGCCGACGTCGACCGTCTCGCCCCGGCCGAGCCGGCCGACCAGGTCCGGCAGCCGCTCGTTGGCGAGCTTGAGCGCCGCTTGGCGGAGCCCTTCGAGCTGGCGCACCAGCGACCGCGCGGTGTTCACCGAGATGACCACGGCGACCAGGCCGAGGATGGACATCACCAGCATCCGCAGGATGGTCCCGATCGCGCCGGGGGTGGCGGCCTTGACCACCTCGTCACCGCCGGCGATCTGCAACCGGAGCAGTTCCTGTAGCCCGGGGTCGATGGTGCCCCGCCACTCGTCGGCCGATACCGCGGGGCGGCCGTTCGGTCGTCCATTCAGGACTATCCGGTCCTCGACCGCGCGCAGCCGGGCGAGTGGCCCCTGCTGGAGCGCCTGCCGGTAGCGCTCCTGGTCGGCCCGGGGCAGCTCGGCCATCGCCTCGTCGGCGATCAGCCGCTCGGTCCCGATCAGTTGGATCACCCGGGTGTGCTCGGCCGGGCTGATCCGGTTGGCGGCGTACGCGCCGACCAGCAGCGCGTCGACCTGGGAGGCCAGCTCCCGCGACCTGGTGAACCTGATCAGGTTCTCGACGCGGCGGTCGATGTCACCGGCGTCGAGGTTGCCCAGCGAGCCGTACATCCGGAAGATCGCCGCGATCGCGTCGGTGAACGCCTGCGCGGCGGCCAGCCGGTCGATGCGGCGGGCGTCGACCGCCTCCCGGACGGCGGTCAGCCCGTCGAGCTTGGCCAGCGCCTCGTCGACCCGTCGTTCGAGTTCCGGCCGCGCCGCCAGCCTGGTGAACCATTTGCCGGTCTCGGCCCGGAAGATCGCCACGTCCGCGCGCACCTTGCGGCGCTCGGACTCCAGCGTCTCCCCGGCCGGTGCCTGCGCCGTGCCCAGATATCTCAGCGACTGCCGCCGCTCGTTCTGGAGGTTCAGGATCAGCGGCTCGGTCGGCGCGTACACCTGGGCCTCCAGGGTCTGCACCCAGATCAGGTTGAACCCGTCGCGCAGCGTCACCCATGCGCCGAACGCCCAGAGCGCGGTGAGGGTGAGCAGCAGGGCGACAACCTTGGTACGCAGGCGCGAAGCACGAAAGCCCATTACACCGTCCCGTGCCGGTCGGAGGCGATTGATCGACTACTCGCCAGGTTCTGGCGTCGTGGGCGCCCTGGGTCGCATCCACGATCTTTGAGTACCCGGCGCACGCTAGCAGCGCCCGGTGTGATGCCTCAACCCCCGGTTTGAACGAAGATCACCTTTTTGGCCGCTCCCGGGCGGTTGGCCTGCTGATCAAAGGCCCCGGGGATCGCCACATCCGGCGGTCTCCACTTCGGCCGGTCGGGTCGCCCGGTCGTCCACCTCGGCGGCAGCGGGTCGGTGACCATTGATAATCTTCGTCGACATCGGGATGTCCGGGCGGGCCTGTCGGGCCGGAGGGCGATCGGGGGCGGGTGGATGCTCGACCAGCGGCTGCACCACCATCTGGTGACCTGGCTGGGCCAGTGGCCGGCCGGCGGGTCGCTGGACGTGGTCGGCTCCGAGCGCCGGATCCAACCGGGCTGGGACGGCGAGCCGCATCCGGTCGTCGGGATCGGCAACTCGCTCGGGGTCGTACTCTCGGTGCCGCCGGACCGGGTCGCCGCCGTACGCGCGCTCGGTGCCCGGCCGGTCGCGGCGCTGCTGGCCGAACTCCCCACCGTGCTCGACCTGCCCGGCTGGGTGGGCTACCGGGCGGTGTTCCGCTTCACGCTCGCCCCGGCGCCGCTGCCGGACGGCGGTGAGTGGGTCGACGCCGGGGACGCGGTGGTGCCGCCGTGGCTGCGGCCGTTCGGCGGCGAGGTGCTGGTGGTGCGGGACTCGGACGGCGGCTATCTCGCCGGGGTGGGCATCAAGCGGCACGACGGCTACGGGCACGAGATCGCCGTCGGCACCGAGCCGGCGGGTCGGGGACGGGGGCTGGCGCGTCGGCTCGTGGCGCAGGCGGCCCGCCGGGTGCTGGACGAGGGTGCGGTGCCGACCTATCTGCACGATCCCGGCAACCTCGCCTCGGCCCGGGTTGCCGAGGCCGCCGGGTTCGACGACCGTGGCTGGTCCGCCTACGGGCTGGAGCGGGCGGACCAGCCGACGTCCCCGTGACCCGGCGACCGTCTCGATCGGACCGTCCGACTCAGCCGCAGACCCTGCCCACGCCGACTCCGCCCGACACGGTGCCCGGCACGCTGGCCGGCGGGTCCACGGTGTACGGATAGAAGCCGCGCGGCTCGACCACCGTGCCGGCGGTCTGCGGGGCGCCCGAGTTGACGTAGAGGTTGTTGCGCTCGACGACCCGGCCGGGGCCGCTCTTGTCGTACCCGACGTAGATCGGGTGGGCCACGTTCTCGAAGTAGTTGCCCTCGACCATCAGGCCGGCGTTCTCGGTGGAGGCGATGCCGTAGAGCGCGTTGTTCCGGTAGTAGTTGTTGAAGACGTGCACCGGGTCCGCGAACCTCACCCGGGGATGCCGCTGGTCCGTGCCGTCGAAGAAGTTGTGGTGGTACGTCACCCGCAGCTTCCCCACGTCGGCGGTGTACGTGTCGGAGTGCCCGACCAGCGACGACTTGCTGTGCTGGTGGAACCGGTTCCAGGAGACCGTGACGTAGTCCGACTCCCGCTTGATGTCGAGCAGCCCGTCGTAGCCGTCGGAGAGGTCGTTGTGGTCGATCCAGACGTGGTGGGCCTTGTTGGTGACGCTGATCGAGTCGTCCTCGGCGCCGGTGAACCGGATGTTCCGGATGATCACGTTGTTGCCCGGCCGGGTGGTGGAGCCCATCTGGAGGCCGCCGCCGGTGATCTCGGCGGTGCTGCCGACGCCGAGGATGCTCTTGTTCGCCACCACGGTCACCATGTCGTCGAGCTGGATCCGACCGGAGATCCGGATGACGAAGGGCCCGGCCCGCCCGGCGTAGTCCTCCAGCGCGGCGGCGGTGGTCACGGTCACCGTCGGCCCGCCCGCGCCGCCGGTGGTGCCGTTGAGGCCGAGGGCGTTGACCGAGGCGAACCCGATCGGGGCGTCCGTACAGAGGATCGTCGCGTTTCCCGTCGTGGCGGTCCGGTCGTACGCCCCGGCCTGGGCCGGTCCGGCGGCACCGGGCAGGGCCAGGCCGAGTACCCCGACCAGGCCGGCGGCGACCCGGCCCCGGTGCCGGGCGAGCGGACTGCGACGGGTGGCGGGACGGGACGGGGCGGTACGGGGCCGATGGGCGGCGGGTCCGGCGACGGGTCCGGGGCGCGGGGCGCCGAGGTGTCGAGGTGTCATCTGGGTTCTCGGTTTCTCGGTACGCGTCGCCACCCGGGCGACGCGGGCGTGGCGGGGGACGGGCGGTGCGGGCGCGGTGCGCTCGGCGGAGAGGGGTGCCTCCGCCCGGGTGGCCGGTACGGATCGGGCGGAGGCGGGAAAGCGCTTTCCTGCGATCCACGATAGGTCGCACACCGACGTTCGTCAATGAGATCGAAGCGGCCCCGCCCGGGTGCTGTCCACCGGACGCGAGCGCCCGGGGCGTCATCCGCGGAACCGTGAACCCGCGCCGGCGGCGTCATCCGCGGAACCGTGAACCCGCGCCGGGGGCGTCATTCGCGGACGTGGACCCACGCCGGGGGCGTCATCCGCGAACCGTGGACCCGCGCCGGGGTCCACGGTCCGCGTCCTCTCCCAGGCCGAGGTCCGATGGTGACGCCGTTGGCGGTGCCGGTAACGCTACGTATGCGTGCCAGCCCGGACAAGCCTGCGGCGGCCTCGTCCGAACTGGCCGTTCGGCGGATTTGACCTGGTATGGATCAAGATATGGCTAGGGAACGAGGCGCAGGGCCTCGGCGGCGGCCCGACCGTTGGCGTGGCTGGCGCCGTACGTGGTGACGAAGGCGCGTACGCCCACGGGGCGCCAGCCGGAGGGCCAACCCATCTCCACCACGGTCACCGGATGGCTGCCGGCCAGCGCCTCGACCAGTTCGGGTCCGCCGGGGAGCCGGTGCAGGTGCCGGCCGACCAGCACGATCGGGCGTCCGGCGGCCCGGTCCCGGAGCGTGGCCGCGTCGGTCTCGGCGGCGACGACCCGGAGCTGTTCGGTGCCGTTCAGGTGTGGCCCGAGCCCCCACGGCACCCGCCCCTCGGCGATGGTGGAGGCGGCGAGGAGCTGCACCACCAGCGGTGCGGTCAGCCCGTCGAGGCTCCCCTCGACCCGTACGGCGCGGCGCGCGGCGGCGTACCCGAGATCTGTTCCGGCGGCCCGGACCGGCGCGACGGCCCGGGTCCACGCGGCGAGTGCGGCGGTCCGCTCGGCGGCCTGCTCGACCCGGGCCCGGTCGAGGCGCCCGTCGCCCAGGGCCGCGACGATCTCCGCGACCACCAGCTCGACCAGCTCGGCGTCGACCTGGGCGCCGATGCAGAGCAGGTCCGCACCGGCGGCCAGCGCCCGGACCGCGCCCGGACCGACGCCACCGGCGGCCACCGCCGCACCCCTCATCTCCAGCGCGTCGGTCAGCACCACCCCGGTGAAGCCGTATTCGCCCCGGAGCAGGTCGCCCAGCACGGCGGGGCTGAAGGTGGCCGGGTCGTCCCCGGTGAGCGCGGGCACCCGGATGTGGGCGGTCATGATCGCCCTGCTGCCCGCGTCGATCACCGCCGCGAAGGGCGGCAGGTCGCGGGCCCGGAGCAGTTCCACCGGTACGTCCACGGTGGGCAGTTCGAGGTGCGAGTCGGCGACCGTGGCGCCGTGCCCGGGGAAGTGCTTGGCGCAGGCGGCCACCCCGGCGGACTGGAGCCCGGTGACCGCGGCGGCGGCGTGCGTGGCGACCCGGGCCGGGTCGGCGCCGAACGCCCGGGTACCGATGATCGGGTTGTCGTCGGCGGTGTTGACGTCGACGGTGGGCGCGAGGTCGAGGTTGACCCCGACCGCCACCAGGTCGTTGCCGATCGCGTGGTAGACCCGCTCGGTGAGCCCGACGTCGTGCACCGCGCCGAGCGCGGCGTTGCCCGGATAGGGGCTGCCGGTGGCGTGCGCGAGCCGGGTGACGTCGCCGCCCTCCTCGTCGATCGCGATCAGCACGTCCGGGCGGGCCTGGCGCAGCGCGGCGGTGGTGGCGGCGACCTGGTCGGGGTGGTCGATGTTCCGGCCGAACAGGGTGTGCCCGGCCAGCCCCTCGGCGAGCAGGTCGAGGGCCCAGCCGGGCGGGCTGGTTCCGGGGAAGGCGGCGAGCAGCGTACCCAGCACCAGCCGGCGGATTCCTGGATCGGTCGGCACGTTCCTCCCCCTTCGGCCCTTTTCCCGGCTCCGAGTGTCGCACCGGGGTGGACCATCTCGGGGCCAAGCGCTGCCGGATCGGCTTAACACTCCGGCCGCACCGGACCATTACGCTACGGCTACTCCCACGAAGGTTAGCCTAGCTATTAGGAAAGCTTCTTAAACAAGAGGTACAGCGCAACAAGAGGGACACTGCATGGCGAGCACCCGGCTACCTGGCACACCCCGCCTGCTCCGCGCGCTCAACGACCGGGCGGCGCTGGAGCTGCTGCTCGCGCGGGGGCCGCTCACCCGCGCCCAGTTGGGCGAGCTGACCGGGTTGTCCAAGGTCACCGCGTCCCAACTGGTGGAACGCCTGGAGGAGCGCGGGCTGGTCAGCCGGGTCGGCGAGCAGGCCGGCGGGCGCGGCCCGAACGCGCAGCTCTACGCCGTACGGCCGGGCACCGCGCACGTGGTCGGGGTCGACGTGGAACAGGACCGGGTGGTGGCGGCCTGTGCCGACATCACCGGCGAGGTGATCGGTCGGGTGGAACAGTCCACCCGGGACACCGACGACCCGGTGGGCGTGGTGCACAACGCGGTGGTGCAGGCGGCCAGCGACGCCGGGGCCCAACTCTCGACGGTACGCCGGGTGGTGCTCGGCACGCCCGGCCTGGTCGACCCGGCCACCGGCGATATCACCTTCGCCTTCAACCTGCCCCGCTGGCACCGGGGACTGCTCGCCGCGCTCCGCGAGGACCTGGACACCCCGGTGGTCTTCGAGAACGACGTCAACCTGGCCGCGGTCGCCGAGGCGGAGTCCGGCGCGGCGCGTGGGGTGGACGACTTCGTGCTGGTCTGGCTCGGCGTCGGCGTCGGCCTGGCCATCGTGCTGAACGGGCGGCTGCACCACGGCAGCACCGGCGCGGCCGGCGAGATCGGCTATCTGCCGGTGCCCGGCGCTCCCATTCCCCGGGACGCCTCCCGGCGGGCGAAGCCGGCGTTCGGCCAGCTCGCCGGCTCCGACGCGGTCCGCGCGGTGGCCCGGGAGCACGGCTTCCGGGCCGGCTCGGCGGCGGACGCGATCCGGGCCGCCATCGCGGCCGGCACCGAGGGCGGGCCGGTGCTCGACGAGGTGGCCCGGCGGCTGGCGCTCGGCGTGGCGAGCAGTTGCGTGGTGCTCGACCCGCCGCTGGTGGTGCTGGCCGGCGAGGTCGGCCAGGCCGGCGGCACCGCGCTGGCCGAGCGGGTGCAGCACGAGGTCGCCGCGATCACCCTGGTCACACCCCGGGTGGTGCCCACCGAGCTGACCGACGAGCCGGTGCTGCGCGGTGCCCTCCGGGTGGCGCTGGACGCCGTCCGCGACGAGGTGTTCGGCTCCACGCTCGGCTGATCCGCCGCACCACAGGGTGCCGGCCGGGGGCACCCGTCGGGCTGGCATGTAAATATCTTTCGCTACCGACGAGTTGGATGCAAGGTCTCGACATAGACGGATGTGAGGCTATACCGTACGGCCACCCGGCGTCCCGACCCCCCGGGACGTCCACCCTCGGGGAGGAGTGACGGTGACCGAACGGAACCCCCAACCGCGTGCGAGCCACCTGCTCGGCGCCACCCTGATCGCGTCCCTCGCCATCGGCCTCACCGGCCAGCCCGCACTGGCCGGCCGACCCGGGCCCGACCAGCCGGCCGCACCCGGCCCGGCCACCGTGACCGGACCGCTGGCCGCCGCCTTCGACAAGGCATCCACCAGGTACGACGTGCCCCGTGACCTGCTCGTGGCGCTCGGCTACGCCGAAACGCACCTCGACGGGCACGCCGGAGCGCCCAGCGCCTCCGGCGGCTACGGCGTCATGCACCTGACCAGCAACCCCAAGCTGCGCACCCTGGACGAGGCGACCGCGCTCACCGGCCTCGGCCGGGACACCCTGCGCACCGACTCCGCCGCCAACGTCACCGGGGCGGCGGCCGTACTGCGGTCGTACGCCGACGCCGCCGGGCTCACCGCCGCGCAGCGCCGCGACGTCGACCGCTGGTACGGCCAGGTCGTCCGGTACGGCGGTGCCAGCACCCCGGCCGTCGCCCGGCTCTACGCCGACACCGTCTACGACCTGCTCGGCTCCGGCCTCGACGCCAGCACCGCCGAGGGGCCGGTACGGGTACCCGCCCGCAAGGTCGCCCCGGACCGGGGAGCCCTGCGCGACGTGGCCCCGCTCGGCAGCCCCGACGGGATGGGCATCATGAGCACCGACTACGGGCCGGCGGCCTGGGCCCCGGCGCACTCGGCCAACTACACGGTCGCGAACCGCGAGTCGACGTACCCGATCAACTACGTGGTGATCCACGTGACCCAGGGGTCGTACGCCGGCTCGATCAGCTGGTTCCAGAACCCGGCCTCGCAGGTCAGCGCCCACTACACGATCCGCTCCTCGGACGGCGCGGTGACCCAGTCGGTGCGGGAGAAGGACGTCGCCTGGCACGCCGGCAACTGGACCTACAACACCCAGTCGATCGGCATCGAGCACGAGGGGTACGTCACCCAGCCCTCCTGGTTCACCGACGCCATGTACCGCTCCTCGGCCGCGCTGACCCGGCACCTCTGCGACCGGTACGGCATTCCGAAGGACCGGTCCCGGATCATCGGGCACAACCAGGTCCCCGGCGCCACCCACACCGACCCCGGGCCGCACTGGAACTGGACCTACTACATGCAGCTCGTCACCGGCTCGACCCCGCCGCCCGGCTGGTCGCAGACGGTCGACAACTCCACCGCCGGCCGGTTCACCGCAGGGGCGAACTGGGGCACCTCGTCGTACTCGTCGCAGAAGCAGGGCGCGGACTACCGGTTCGCCGACCCGGTCGAGTCGAGCGACCCGGCCTGGTACAAGGTGAACATCCCGGAGACCGGCAGCTACCGGGTGGAAGCCTGGTATCCGGCCGACCCCGGCTACAACAGCTCGGCGCCGTACATCATCGCCACCAGCACCGGCAACCAGACCGTCTACGTCGACCAGCGCTCCGGCGGTGGCGGCTGGCGCACCCTGGGCACCTTCACGCTGCCCGCCGGTGACGCGAACAGGGTGGCGGTGAGCCGGTGGACCGGCGGCACCGGCCTGGTCATCGCGGACGCCATCCGGGTCAGCCGGGTCTGACGCCCGCCGGCGGTGCGGGGTCGCGACCGCGACCCCGCACCGCACCCCGGACGGTCAGGCCAGGTCGCGGCGGTGGAAGGCGGCGAACGCGCCGCCGAGGGCCAGCAGGGTCAGCCCGAGCAGCACGACGAGCCCGGCCGGCCAGAGAATCGAGTACGACAGGTCGCAGTAACCCGACCCGGCCGCCGGGGCGCAGTCACCGGCCAGCGCCCAGAGCCTGATCCGGCCACCGACCCAGGCGATCACGTAACTGCTCAGCATCAACTGGTCCGGCCGGGCGACGTCCACGAGTCCCATCACGATCCGGCCGCCCACCTCCCACACCACGCCGTACGCGGCAGCGACGCCGAGCGCCGCCGAGGTGTGCCGGCCCAGCGTCGCCGTGGCGAAACCCAGCGCGGTGACCATCAGCACCAGCAGCAGCCCCCGGGTGACGGTGCCGGCCAGATCGGTCCAGAACGCCGCGCCCGGACTGCCGGGCAGGCCGCGTACCTCCGCGATGAGCCGGAACGCGCCGAGGTAGACCGCCGAGGCGACCACCGACACCCCCAGTACGCCGGCGAGCAGGGTGCCGAGCTTGGTGCCGAGTACCACCATCCGGCGTGGCCGCCACAGCAGCAGGTTGGTCATCCCGCCGGAGGTGAGGTCCGCGCCGATGTAGGAGGCGCCGACCAGGAAACCGAAGAGGCAGAGAAAGGCGATCAGGAAGTACGTCAGGTCGAGGATCTGCCGGTCGAAGACGAAGACCCCGGTCAGGAAGTCGGAGGCGTCGATCCGGTCCGGGTGCAGCTCCGCGCAGTTGCCCTGGTACCGCACCCCCAGCTCGGGCGCACCGGCGCGTTCAGCACGCAGGCAGTCGGCGTACCACTGCCGGGCGTCCACCCGCTGCTGCTCGGCCCGGGCCTCGGCCACGCTGATCTCGGCGGCGGTCGGCTGGTGTGAGCCGGCCAGCGTGGTGGCGACGGTGACCCCGAAGGCCGTGACCAGCAGCACCAGCATGAGCTGTACGAAGCGACGCGCGGCCAGCCGGCCGATCTCGGCGCGTACCAGGTTCACGGCTCCGCCCTCGGGTCGTCGCTGCTGACGGTGATCTCCGCCGGGTCACTCGTCGGGGCGCCCGGCAGCACCGACTCGTCGACCTGGCGCGGCACCCCGGGGCGCGGCCGGGTGCCGGTGAGCTCCAGGAAGACGCTCTCCAGGTCGGGGGTGAGCGGGACGAGTTCGCGGAGCCAGAGACCCTGCTCACCGAGGATCCGGCTGATCCGGGCCGGATCGTCGACCCCGGAGACGACCAGGTGGTCGGGGTGCACCGCGACCGGCAGCCCGGCCGCCTGGACCAGCTCGACCGCCCGGGGCTGGTCGTCGGCGACCCGGATCCGGAACTCCCGGTGGTCGAAGCCGGCCAGCACCGCCTCGACCGGACCGGCGGCGACCCGCCGACCCCGGGAGATGATCGTCACGTGGTCGCAGATCTGCTGGATCTCGGCGAGCAGGTGGCTGGAGACCAGCACCGTGACCCCGGTGGCCGCGAGGTCGCGCATCAGGTCCCGCATCTGGCGGATCCCCGCCGGGTCCAGGCCGTTGGCCGGCTCGTCCAGGATCAGCAGCTCCGGCTCCTTGAGCAGGGCGGAGGCGACCGCCAGCCGCTGCCGCATGCCCAGCGAGTACGCCCGGACCTGCTCGTCGGCGCGGTCCCGCAACCCCACCTGCTCCAGTACCGCGTCGACCCGGCCGTCCGGCACCCCACCGGCGACGGCGAGCAGCCGCAGCGTGCGGCGGCCACTGAAGTTGCCGAAGAACTGCGGGCTCTCCACGATCGCCCCGAACCGGTGGACCACGGCGGGCAGCCGCCCGGGCGTCGGCTCGCCGAACAGGGCCATCCGGCCGCCGTCCGGGCGGACCAGGCCGAGCAGCGTACGCAGGGTGGTCGTCTTGCCGGAGCCGTTCGGGCCGAGGAAACCGTGCACCTGGCCCGGCTCGACGCGCATGTCGAACCCGTCCAGCGCGACCCGACGACCCCGGCGCAGACTCGTGAACGTCTTGCGCAGACCGGCTATCTCGATCACCGCCGGCACGTCCCACCTCCCGGCAACGTGACATACGACACGGCGCATCACCCTACGGCCCGGACGCTGCTCGCGGGGGGAACGGCGCTGCGTGGTTGGATGGTCGGGTGCGTGATGATCCGGTTTCCGTCCCCGCCGACGCCGGCTCCCCGGCACCGGTACCCCCGGACGTGGTGATCGACTTCCACGGCGTCGGCGTACTGCGCTCCGGCACTCCACTCTTGCGTGACGTGACCTGGCGGGTGTGGCCGGACGAGCGCTGGGTGGTGCTCGGGCCCAACGGCGCGGGCAAGACCACCCTGCTCAACCTGGCGGCCGGGCGGCTGCACCCGACCACCGGCCTGGTGCACGCGCTCGGCGAGCGGATCGGGCGCACCGACCTGGCCGAGCTGCGTACCCGGATCGGGCTGACCACGGCGGCGCTGGCCGAACGGGTCCCGGCGGAGGAGCGGGTCCGCGACGTCGTGCTGACCGCCGCCTGGTCGGTGGTGGGCCGCTGGCGCGAGCAGTACGACGAGATGGACGAGGCGCGGGCCAACGCCCTGCTCGCCCAGCTCGGCGTGCTGGCCCTGGCCGACCGCACGTACGGGACCCTCTCCGAGGGCGAGCGGAAGCGGACCCAGATCGCCCGCGCGCTGATGACCGACCCGGAGCTGCTGCTGCTCGACGAGCCGGCGGCCGGGCTCGACCTCGGCGGCCGGGAGGACCTGGTGGCCCGGCTCGCCGGCCTGGCCCACGACCCGGACGCTCCGGCGCTGGTGCTGGTCACGCACCACGTGGAGGAGATCCCGCCCGGCTTCAGCCACGCCCTGCTGCTCCGCGAGGGTGGCGTCGTGGCGCAGGGTCCGCTCACCGAGACGGTCACCGGCGAATACCTCTCCAAGACCTTCGGGCTGCCGCTGGTGGTCGAGCGCTCCGGCGACCGCTTCACCGCCCGCGCCGCCTGACCGACCGCCGCCCCGCAGACGTCAGCGGGTGCGAGCCTCGGCGGTGGTCGCGGTCGTGGTCGCGGTCGTGGTCGCGGCGCGGAGCATCGGCAGCAGCGTCTCGGCCGCCAGGGTGATCTGGGCGACCGCCGACTGGGCGTCCCGGGGTGGCACGAAGACCACCGCGTCGGCGCTCGCCTTCCGCAGCCGGGTCACCGCCGTCGCGCACTGCTCGGCGCTGCCGGCCGAGGTGAACCGGTCGAGATAGTGCTCGGGCAGGGCCGCCGCCAGCGTTTCGACGCCGGACGACCCGGCCAGCATGGCGGTGATCTCGTCGGCCAGGTCCGCGTCGGCCGGTGGCAGCACCCAGCCGCCGGCGAGCTGGGCGGCGAACTCGCGGCGCGCGCTGGCCCGGCCCTCGTCGAAGTCCAGGTGGGCGTAGACGGTGAGCCGGTGGTCGTCGGTACGGCCGGCCTCCCGGCGCCCCTCGTCGATCAGCCCCCGGGCCCAGCGCACGTACGCCGGACTGGCGCCCTCGGCCAGGATCGTGCCGTCCGCCACCCGGCCGGAGAGCCGCAGCGACTTCTCGGCGCGTACGCCGGTCGAGATCGGGGGCGGCTGCTCCGGCGGGAACTCCAACTCGACCTCGTGCAGCCGGGCGTGCCGGCCGGCGACGGTGACCCGTTCCCCGGCCAGCAGGGCGCGTACCGCCGCCACGGTCTCGCCGAGCACCGCCAGCGGCGACGGGTGGTCGGCACCGACCTGCCGGACCCACTCCGGCATCCCGTGCCCGAACCCGGGCAGGATCCGGCCGGGAAAGAGCCGGGCGAGGTTGGCCAGCTCCATCGCGGCCAGCGCGGGGTTGCGGAACGCCGCCGGCAGGATCCCGATGCCGATCCTGAGTCGGTCGGTCACCGCCGCGGCGACGGCGGCGCTGGAGACGGCTCCGCCGAAGAAGCAGTCCTCGACCACCCACAGCTCGTCGTAGCCCAGCCGCTCCACCAGCCGGGCGTACGCCGGAAGCTGCTCCGGGGCGGTGTCACAGCGGTACATCACTCCGATCGGCATCTGTCCCATGTCTGGCAGCCTGCCAGACGACACCGACGACGGCGCGGCCTAGACTCAGGCGGTCGCCGAAACGGGAGGTGCCGCCGGTGAGCCGGCCACGGGTCGTAGTCATGGGCAGCGCCAACATGGATCTGGTGGTCACCACCGGCGCGTTGCCGAAGCCCGGCGAGACCGTCTTCGGCACCGACTTCGTGATGGTGGCCGGGGGCAAGGGCGCCAACCAGGCGATCGCGGCCACCCGGGCCGGCGCCGACGGGGCGCTGCTCGGCGCGATCGGCTCGGATTCGTTCGGCGTGACGCTCAAGGCCCGGATCTCGGCTGCCGGGGTGGACACCGAACGGGTCCGGGTGGTCTACGGCGCCTCCGGGGTGGCGGTCGTCACCGTGGACGCCGAGGGTGAGAACACGATCGTGGTCACCCCGGCCGCCAACTCGGCGTTCGTCGGACTGACCGAGAGCGAGCTGACCGCCGTACGCGAGGCGGACGTGCTGGTCGCGCAGTTGGAGATCCCGGTCGGCACGGTGACCGAGGCGGCCCGGGCGGCCCGGTCCGCCGGTACCCGGGTGGTGCTGAACGCGGCACCCGCCCAGCCGGTACCGGTCGAGCTGCTGGACGCCGTCGACCTGCTGGTGGTCAACGAGGCCGAGGCGCGGGCGATCACCGGGTGCGGGCAGGAGAATCCGGCGGCGCTGCTCGACGTGGTGCCCCGGGCGGTGCTCACCCTCGGCCGGCACGGTGCCTGGTACGGCGACCGCGACGGCACCGCCGTGCACGTACCCGCGGTCAAGGTGGACCTGGTCGACTCCACGGCCGCCGGTGACGCCTTCACCGGCGCCCTGGCGGTGGCCTGGGGCGAGGGCCGGGAGCTGGTCGACGCGGTGCGCTGGGCGAGCGCCGCCGGTGCCGCCTGTGCGCGCCGGCTCGGTGCCTCGGTCGCGTTGCCGCTGCGGGCCGAGATCGACGCCCTGTACGTCCCCGCGGGTTGATCCGGGGGCGCACCATGGAGGCATGGTGCGATTCGTCCTCAACCTGCTCTGGCTGATCTTCGGTAGCGGCATCGCCCTCGCCATCGGGTACGGGATCGCGGCCCTGATCTGCTTCGTGCTGGTCGTGACCATCCCGTTCGGCGTCGCCGCGCTGCGGCTGGCGTACTACTCGCTCTGGCCGTTCGGCCGGACCCTGGTGGCGAAGCCCGGCGCCGGGCTCGGGTCGGGGCTGGCCAACGTGCTCTGGATGGTGCTGGCCGGCTGGTGGCTGGCGCTGGCGCACATCGTCGCCGGGATCGCGCTCTGCGTGACGATCATCGGCATCCCGTTCGGCATCGCCAACTTCAAGCTGGTCCCGGCGGCGTTCTGGCCGCTCGGCCGGGAGGTGGTGGAGGTCGACGACCTCCGACGCCCGGCGGCGACGTCGGTCCCGGCAGCCTGACCCCGGCCGGCTGACCCCGGGGCCCCGTACCGGGCGCTGGGCGAAGTCAGGCGGTGCCGGGCAGCGCCCGGCGGCTGCGGCGCAGGAAGTCCTGCTCGACCGCGTTGCGGGTCAGCGCTGCGGCGGCGTCGTAGGCGAGGGCGGCCTCGGCGGTACGGCCGAGCCGGCGCAGCAGGTCGGCCCGGACGGCGTGGAACACGTGGTAGCCGCCGAGGTCCAGGTCGTCGACCAGGGGCAGCGCGGCGGCCGGCCCGGCGACCTCGGCGAGCGCGACCGCGCGGTTCAGCGCCACGACCGGGCTCGGGGCGATCGCCAGCAGGTGGTCGTAGAGCTGGAGGATCTGCGCCCAGTCCGTCTCGGCGGCGGTCGCCGCGTCGCTGTGCACCGCGTTGATCGCCGCCTGGATCTGGTACGGCCCCGGTCGGTCGCGGCGTAGGCAGCGCCGGACCAGCGCCTGCCCCTCGGCCACGAGCCGCCGGTCCCAGCGGCTGCGGTCCTGCTCGGCCAGGCGTACCAGCCCGCCGTCCGGACCGGTCCTGCTCGGCCGCCGCGACTCGACCAGCAGCATCAGGGCGAGCAGCCCGAGTACCTCCGGCTCGTCGGGCATGAGTTCGGCGAGCAGCCGGCCGAGGCGGATCGCCTCGACGGCGAGGTCCGGGCGGTCGAGCCGGTCGCCGGAGCTGGCGGTGTGGCCCTCGTTGAAGACCAGGTACAGCACGGCGAGTACGGCCTGGAGCCGGTCCGGCAGGTCGGCCTCGGCCGGCACCCGGTACGGGATGCGGGCGGCCCGGATCTTGCCCTTGGCGCGTACCAGGCGTTGCGCCATGGTCGGCTCGGGGACCAGGAAGGCGTGCGCGATCTGCGCGGTGCTCAGTCCACCCAGCAGGCGCAGGGTCAGGGCGACCCGGGCGGCGGGGGCGAGTGCCGGGTGGCAGCAGGTGAAGATCAGGCGTAGCCGCTCGTCCCGCACGGGTCCCTCCTCGTCCGGCCCGCTCCCGGCGTACGGGGCCGGTTCGTCGGTGGTGTGCAACCTGTGCAACAGGGCGGCCTGGGCGTGCCGGTCGGCCCGGGTGGACTCGCGGCGGAGCTGGTCGATCGCCCGGTTCCGGGCGGTGGTGATGATCCAGCCGGCCGGGCTCGGCGGGGTGCCCTCGACCGGCCACCGCCGGATCGCGGTGGCGAAGGCGTCCTGCACCGCGTCCTCGGCGGCGTCGATGTCGCCGAGGACGCGGATCAGGACGGAGACCGCCCGGCCGTACTCGGCCCGGAACGCCCGCTCGACGTCGGCGACGGTCGCCGGGGCGCGGCCGGGCCGGTGCTCCGGGTGGGGCGCCTGGCCCGACCCGGCGCTCCGCTTCCGCCGAGGTGTCCGTGCCGGTTGCGGCGGTTCAGGCACGGGGCGGATCGCAGCTCTCGGCCTCGTCGGCCAGTGGCCGTACCTCGATCGGCAGCAGACCGATCGCCCGGGCCAGCTTGCCGCCCCACTCCAGTGCGGCGTCGAGGTCCGGGGCCTGGATGACGGTGAACCCGCCGAGGTGCTCCTTGCCCTCGGTGTACGGCCCGTCGGTCATCAGCACCTCGCCGTCGTGGTGCCGGAGCACGGTCGCGGTGCTCGCCGGGTGCAGTCCGGCGGCGAAGACCCAGGCTCCGGCGGCCTTCATCTCCTGGTTCAGGGCGGCCAGGTTCTCCATGATCGGGTCCAGGATCTCCGGGCCCGGGGGCTCGCCGTCGCCCTGGTAGATGCTGAGCAGGTACTGCTGCATGGTCCGCGACCTCCTCCTCGCGCCGCCGGCACGGTGCCGGCGGCCTCTCCACCTCTACACGAACGGCGGTCGGCCGGATCGACACCCTCGTCCGGGAAATTCGCCCGAACGGTGCCCGTACTGCCGCGTGAGCAGGGACGAAACGTTTTCGTAACGGGGTCTTGACGGGTCGGGGGGAGCGGAGCAAACTTCCCGGAAACGTTTACAAGGCAGGAGCGGAGGTTCGGTGCATGGGTCGTAAACGTTTACAGCCCGCCGCCGACGGCCGGCCGACCGTGCACACCGTGGCGGCCCGGGCCGGCGTCTCGATCGCCTCGGCCTCGCGCGTCCTGAACGGCGTCGGCGGCAGCGCCGAGACGGTCCGCCGGGTCCGCGAGGCGGCGGCCGAGGTCGGCTACGTGCCGAACGCCATCGCCCGGTCCCTCCAGGCCCAGCGCACCGGCCTGGTCGCGCTCGCCGTCGCGGACATCGGCAACCCGGTCTACGTGGCGATGATGCGGGCCATCGAGGCCGTCGTCGCCTCCTCCGGCCGGCAACTCCTGGTGCACGCCACCGGTGGCGAGATCGACAGCGAGACCGACCTGCTGCGCCGGCTCGCCAACCGCTACGTGGACGGCATGATCATGTCCCCGATCCGGATCACCGACCGCCACCTCGACGCGATCGTGGTCAGCCCGGTCCCGGTCGTCGTGGTCGGACAGTTGCCCGACGACGCGCCGGTGGACAACGTCCGGACCGACTCGCGGGCCGGCGTGGCGCTCGCCGTCGACCACCTGGTCGCGGCCGGGCGGCAGCGGATCGGCTTCGTCAACGGCCCGCTGGACACGGTGCCGGGCGCGGCCCGGGACGCCGGCTTCCGCGCCGCGCTGGCCAGCCACGGCATCCCGGTCGACGAGCGGCTGATCGAGGTCGGCGACTTCCAGTACGCCGCCGGCCGGGAGGCCGCGACCCGGCTCTTCGCCCGGGCCGAGCCCGACGCGCTGCTCTGCGCCAACGACCTGATCGCGGTCGGTGCGCTGCACGCGCTGCTCACCGCAGGACGCCGGGTGCCCGAGGACGTGGCGCTGGTCGGCATGGACGACACCGAACTGGCGCAGATGGCCTTTCCGCAGCTCTCCAGCGTCTCGCTGGGCTCCGCCGACCGGGGACGGCGGGCGGCCGAACTCCTGCTGGAGCGGGTCGCCGACCCCAGCCTGCCGCCCCGGCGCGAACACGTCGCCCCGAGCCTGGCGGTACGCGCCTCCAGTACCGTCGGCGGCCCGGCCCGAAGCGGCCCGCCGCCGGCCCCGAGGCCCGCGACCGCCCCGGCGAGCCGCCTCTCGACGGCTCCGGCCGACGGCACCCTGGAAGTGACCCCGTGACCACGCTGGCCGAGCGACCCGACGTCGAGCGGACCGGACAGGGCAACCGCTCCGGGCGCCGCCGCTCCGACCGGACCACCGTCTACCTGCTACTGCTCCCGTCCCTGCTGCCGGTACTGGTGCTGTCGGTCTTCCCGCTGCTGCGCGGCATCTACCTCGGCTTCACCGACGCCCGGGCCGGCCGGAACGTCGAGGTCAGCTTCACCGGCCTGGCGAACTACCGGGAACTGCTCGGCGACAGCCTGTTCTGGAGTTCGTTCCGGATCGGCCTGCTCTGGGCGTTCGCGGTGACGGTGCTCCAGTTCCTGCTCGCCCTCGGGCTGGCCCTGCTGCTCGACCAGCGGCTGCGGTTCCGGGGCGTGGCCCGGGTGCTCGCCGTCGTGCCCTGGGCGATGCCACCGGTGGTGGTCGGCATCCTGTGGCGGCTGGTCTACCACCCGGATGCCGGGCTGCTCAACGAGTTCCTGCACCGGATCGGCGTGGACGGGCTCCGGACCACCTGGCTCGGCGACTTCAACACCGCCCTGCCAGCGGTGATCATCGTCGGGGTCTGGGCCGGCATGCCGCAGACCACCGTCGTACTCCTGGCGGCGTTGCAGGGCGTGCCGCGCGAGCTGCACGAGGCGGCCGCGATGGACGGAGCCGGCGCGTGGCAGCGGTTCCGCAACGTCACGCTCCCCTCGCTGATGCCGGTGATCGTGGCGATCACCTCGCTGGACTTCATCTGGAACTTCAACTCGTTCGGCCTGGTCTACGTGCTCACCGCCGGTGGTCCGGGCGGCCGCACCATGCTGCCGATGCTCTTCGCCTACGAGGAGGCGTTCCGGTACGGCAACTACGGCTACGCGGCGGCGCTCGGCAACGTGATGGTGGTGATCGTCGTGGCGTTGCTCGCGGTGTACCTGCGGCGCCGGCTACGGGAGGCGAACTGACGATGGCCCGGAACAACACGGCCGCCAGGCGGCGTACCCGGGTCGGCCGGGGACTGCAATACCTGGCCCTCTCGGCGTACCTGGTCTTCCTGGCGTTCCCGCTGGTGTGGCTCCTCTCCACCTCGTTCAAGCCACCCCGTGAACTGGTCAGGCTGCACCCGACGCTGATACCGGAGAGCCCGACGCTGGCCAACTTCGTGCAGGCGTTCACCGAACAGGAACTGGGCCGGGCGGCCTGGAACAGCATCCAGGTGTCGCTCGCCTCGGCCCTGCTCACCGTGCTGATCGCGACCCCGGCGTCGTACGCGCTGGCGCGTTTCCGGACCCGGCTGGGCACCGTCGCGCTGGGCTGGGTACTCCTCTCCCAGCTCTTCCCGTTCGTCCTGCTGATCATCCCGATCTTCCTGGTACTCCGGCAGGCCGGACTGGCCAACACGCACGCCGGGCTGGTGCTGATCTACGTGGTCTGGGCGCTGCCGTTCGCGCTCTGGATGCTCCAGGGCTTCGTCCGCAACATTCCGCGTGAGCTGGAGGAGGCGGCCTCGGTCGACGGCGCCAACCGGCTCCAGACGCTGCGCCGGGTGATCTTCCCGTTGCTCACCCCGGGCCTGGTCGCCACCGCGCTGTTCGCGTTCATCTCCGCCTGGAACGAGTTCTTCTTCGCCCTGGTGCTGATCAAGACTCCGGAGCTGGCGACCCTGCCGGTCGCGCTGGCCCGGTTCGTCGGCATCGAGGGCACCGCCCGGCTCGGGCCGCTGGCGGCCGGTTCGCTGCTGGCCACCCTCCCCAGCCTGGTCTTCTTCGCCGTCATGCAGCGCCGGCTGGCCTCCGGGTCGCTCGCCGGAGCCGTCAAGGGATAACGCACACAACCACCACAGGAGGTAGCCCCCGTGCTCGACAGAGTTTTCCGACGAAGAGTTTCCCGGCGGGTCGCCGCCGCCGCGCTGGCCGGCGTCGTCGGACTCGGCGCGCTCGCCGCGTGCGGCGGCGGGAGCGGAGACGACGAGAGTTCCGGCCCGGCCAAGCTGCGCTTCCTCAGCCTGGCCTGGCAGAAGGAGTCGCTCCAGGCCAACCGGGACCTGGTCGCCAAGTGGAACGCCGAACACCCGGACATCCAGGTCGAGTACGTCCAGGGCGACTGGAACTCGGTACACGACCAGTTGCTGACCGCCTTCGAGGGCGGCGACGCCCCGGACATCGTGCACTACGAGGCGGCGTCGATCGGCGAGTTCAGCAAGCAGGGCTACCTCGCGGACCTCTCCGGCCTGCTCTCCGACGACTTCAAGGGTCAGATCGACAAGGGGATCTGGGACACCGCGACCTTCGACGGCAAGGTGACCGGCGTCCCGTTCCTGCTGGAGTCGCAGGTGGTGATCGCCAACAAGAAGCTGCTGGACGCGGCCGGCGTCGCGGTGCCGCCCGCCGACGGCGGCTGGAGCTGGGACGAGTTCCAGGCCAACGCGCAGAAACTGACCGCCCCCGGCCGGTACGGCGTCGCCTGGGCGCTGAAGTCGCCGACGAACCGGGTGATGAACCTGGCGCTCAACTTCGACGGCAAGTACTTCTACACCGACGGCGGCAGGACCGAGGTGCGGATCGGGGAGGCCGAGAAGGAGGTGCCGCGGCGGATCCACGACATGCTTTACAGCAGTAGGACCGCCTCGCCGGAGGCGCTGGGAATGAGCGGCGCCGACACCCTGCCCGGCTTCTTCGCCGGCAAGTACGCGATGATTCCCGGCTCGGTCTCGCTGCGCCAGCAGATGGTCGAGCAGGCGCCGGCCGGCTTCGAGTGGGTGACGATCCCGCCGGTGAAGGGTGTCTCGGCCAACCAGGCCGCCAACCCGCAGACCCTCTCGGTCGCGGCCGACTCGGCGCACCAGAAGCAGGCGGCGCAGTTCCTGGAGTACTTCCTCAACCCGACCAACATGGCCGCGCTGGCCAAGGGCGACTGGCTGGTGCCGACGGGGAAGCAGGCGAACGAGGAACTGGTCAAGGCGACCGGCGGCAAGCAGGGCTGGGACGTCGCGGCGGACAGCGCCAAGGACCTGACGGTGGCGCCGTTCCAGATGGTCGACGGCTATCCGGAGTGGAAGCTGAAGTACGCCACCCCGGCCCTCCAGCAGTACTTCGCCAACAAGATCACGCTCGACCAGCTCGGTACGCAGCTCGTCGACGGTGGGAAGCAGGTCCTGAGGTAACCATGGAACACTTGCTCGACAAATCGGTCGGCTGCCTGGTCGGCGCCGCGGTGGGCGACGCCCTCGGCGGGGCCACCGAAACGGCGCTGCCCGAGCAGATCCGGGCCCGGTACGGCGACTGGGTGCGGGGCGTCGCACCGCCGTTCCACGTCGACTGGGCCACCGCGCGGCCACTCGCGCCGTACCACAAGGGCGACGGGCACATCACCGACGACACGTTGATGACCCACGCGCTGGTACGGGCGTACGCGAGCAAGCGCGACCACCTCGACGCGTACGACGTGGCGGAGCTGCTCGTGCCCGACCTGCTTGAGCGGGTGGTCTACATCCCGGACCTGGAGCGGGAGGGGGTGACCTTCCACCGCCTCGCCGCCGCCGAGCGGTGGCTGGTCACCCGCCTGCACCACGCGCACGCCGACCCGAGGGAGGGCGGCGTCGGCAACATCGTCAACTGCGGTGCGGCGATGTACATGGCCCCGGTGGGGATCGTGAACGCGGGCGACCCGGCCGGTGCGTACGCCGAGGCGGTGGAGATCGCCGGGGCGCACCAGCACAGCTACGGCCGGGAGGCGGCGGCGGTGCTGGCCGCGGCGGTGGCGGCGGCGATGGCCCCCGGCGCGGGCGTGCACGACGTGCTGGCCGCGGTGCTCGACCTGGCCCGGGACGGCACCCGGGCGGCGATCGCCGCCGTGGTGAAGGAGGCCGAGGGGTACGCCGACTGGCGCGACGCCATCGCACCGCTGCGCGCCGCGGTCGCCCCGTACGACACGGTCGGCGAGGAGTACCGCAACCCGGGGCTGGGTGCGCGGCGACCCAGCCGGCTGCACGCGATCGAGGAGTTGCCGGTGGCCCTCGGCATGCTGGTGGTGGCCCGGGGTGACTTCCGCGAGGCGGTGCTCGGCGCGGTCAACTACGGCCGGGACGCCGACTCCACCGCCACCATGGCCGGGGCGATCGCCGGGGCGCTCGGCGGCGCGGCGGCGGTCCCGGCCGAGTGGTCGGCGACGGTTGCCGAGGCGTCCCGGACCGACCTGGTCGCACCGGCGAAGGAGCTGGCCGAGGTGGCGGCGGAGGTCTTCGCGCGGGACCGCGAGCGGTTCACCCGGCGCGCCGAGCGGTTCGCCGGTCTGTCATGAGACTCACCTGGGTACAGCCGGAGGATCTGCTGCCGCACGAGCTGGCGGCCAGCGCCGACGAGGGGCGGGACGTCTCGGCGGTCGCGCGGCGCTGGACGGCGGCCGGTGGTTCCGTGCTGCCGCCGGTCAGCGGGGCGTCCGCCGAGCCCGCCGGCCCGCGGTTGCGGGCACTGGCCGTGGAGCTGCTCGACGAGTGCGACGCGCTGCCGTCGGCCCCTTCGGCGGCCGAGCCGACCGGGCTGGCCGCGATCCGGGCGAGCTGGCCGACGGAGTACGGGCTGCCGACCGGGGCGCCGGAGCCGGACCGGTTGCACGGCGGCTGGCTGGGCCGGGCGGTCGGCTGCCTGCTGGGCAAGCCGGTGGAGAAGATTCCTCGGCACGGCATCCGGGAGATCCTGACCGCCACCGGGCGGTGGCCGCTGGCCGGCTACTTCACCGGGGTCGGGCTGCCGGCCGAGGTGGCGGCCCGCTGGCCGTGGAACCGGCGCAGCGCGCCGACCAGCCTGGCCGAGAACATCGACGGGATGCCGGAGGACGACGACCTCAACTTCGCGCTGCTGGCGCTGCGGATCCTGGAGACGTACGGCCCGGAGTTCGGCAGCGCCGACGTGGCCCAGGCGTGGCTGGACTGGCTGCCCGGGGGACGGGTCTTCACCGCCGAGCGGGTGGCGTACCGGAACCTGCTGCTCGGGCTGGCCCCACCGGAGACGGCGCTGCGGCACAACCCGTTCCGGGAGTGGATCGGCGCCCAGATCCGCACCGACGTGTACGGCTGGGTGCACCCGGGCCGGCCGGACCTGGCGGCCGAGCTGGCCCACCGGGACGCGGTCGTCAGCCACGTCCGGGGCGGGGTGCACGGTGCGCTCTGGGTGGCGGCGATGACCTCGGCCGCCGTGGTGGCCTCCGATGTGGACAGTGTGCTCGACGCGGGCGAGTCGGTGCTGCCGCCGCAGAGCCGGTTCGCGGCGACGGTACGCGAGGCTCGGGCCCTCGGCGCGGAGGCGGCGGCCGGCTCGACCGACTGGGAGTCGGTGCTGGACACCCTGCACGCCCGGCACGGCCACCTGCACTGGGTGCACGTACGCAACAACGCCGCCCTGGTGGCGGCGGCCCTGGCGTACGGCCGGGGCGACCTGGTCCGGTCGATCTGCGCGGTGGTCAGCGGTGGCTGGGACACCGACTCCACCGGGGCGACGGTCGGCTCGGTGACCGGGGCGCTGACCGGTGCCGCCGGGCTGCCGGTCGAGTGGACCGGACCGCTGCGCGGGCGGCTGCGCAGTAGCATCGCCGGCTTCGACGGCGTGACCTTCGAGGAGTTGGCCGAGCGGACCGGGCGGTTGGGAGAGGAATCATGACGACGGTGGGATCCGGCGAGGTCCGGGTGGTGGTGGTCGGCAGCGCCAACCTGGACCTGGTGGTGTCGACGCCGACGCTGCCCCGGCCCGGCGAGACGGTGCTCGGCGACGCGCTGCGGACCGTTCCCGGCGGCAAGGGCGCCAACCAGGCGGTGGCGGCCGCCCGGGCCGGGGCCAGGTGCGACTTCGTCGGCGCGGTCGGGCAGGACGGCTTCGCCGACCAGCTCCGGAGCAACCTGGCGGAGGCGGGGGTGGACCTGCGCCGGCTGCGTACCGTGCCGGGTCCGTCCGGGGTGGCGCTGATCGCGGTGGACGCGCGGGCCGAAAACCTGATCGTGGTGGCGCCGGGCGCGAACGGCGAACTGACCAGCCTGGACGCGGACGACCGGACGACGGTGGAGGCGGCGGACGTGCTGCTCTGCCAGTTGGAGGTACCGCTGACGGCGGTCGCCCAGGCCGCGCGGTGGGGCCGGGGCGCCGGTACCACCGTGGTGTTGAACGCCGCGCCGGCCCGCGCGCTGCCGGCGGAGCTGCTCGACGTCGTCGACCTGCTGGTGGTCAACGAGGTCGAGGCGGCCGTGGTGGCCGGCGTCGCCACCGAGACCGGCGTGGCGGCGCTGCTGGACGCGCTACTGGCCCTGGTACCCCGGGTGGTGCTCACGCTCGGCGCCGACGGCGCCCGCTACGCCGACCGGCTCGGCCTGCGGCTGGCGGTCGAGGCGCCGAGGGTCGAGGCGGTCGACACCACCGCGGCCGGGGACGCCTTCACCGGTGCCCTGGCGGTGGCCTGGGCGCAGCGGGGCGGGCCGGTGGAGCCGGCGGCGGTGACGGCGGCGCTGCGCTGGGCCTGCGCGGCGGGTGCCGCCTGTGCGCGGCGGCCCGGCGCCTCCACCGCGCTGCCCACCCGGGACGAGATCGACGCCCTCTACGCGCAGAGCTATCCGGAGCCGGCATGACCTTCAACCCCTATGTCCCGAGGCCGATCGACCTGCCCGCGGCGGTGCCTTTGGCAGCGCACGCCGACCT
This sequence comes from Plantactinospora sp. BB1, assembly GCF_003030385.1. Classification (NCBI taxonomy): domain Bacteria; kingdom Bacillati; phylum Actinomycetota; class Actinomycetes; order Micromonosporales; family Micromonosporaceae; genus Plantactinospora; species Plantactinospora sp. BB1. Next base: position 2,999,357 of record NZ_CP028159.1, read on the forward strand.
GTCGGTGCTGGACGAGGCGAAGATCTTCGCCGCCCCGGAGGATCCGGCCCGGTGGCCGGCCTGGCGGGATCGGCTGACCCGGTGGCGGACCGAGGCGCGGGCCCGGCTCGGCTACGACGGCGGGCACTACGCCGAGATCGCCGGGGAATGCTTCACCGTCTGCCTGGTCTGGCTCTGGGACGAGACGCTCTACGACGCCGAGCGCGGCGTCTTCACCGTCGAGGGCTTTCTCGACCGTGCGGAACGCGACTTCGGCGGCTTCGACGGGGTGGTGCTCTGGCACGCGTACCCGGTGATCGGGCTGGACGACCGCAACCAGTTCGACTTCTACCGGCAGGTGGCGGAGCTGCCCGAGCTGGTCCGGGCGTTCCAGGCGCGGGGCGTCCGGGTCTTCGTCGACTACAACCCGTGGGACGTCGGTACCCGTCGGGCGCAGCGCTCCGACGCCGACGAGGTCGCCGCGCTCGCCGGCTGGCTGGGCGTGGACGGCGTCTTCCTGGACACCCTCAAGGAGGGCGCGGGCGAGCTTCGGAAGACCCTGGACGCCGTCCGGCCCGGGATGGTGCTGGAGGGCGAGTCGCGGGTGCCGCTGGCCCGGATCGCCGACCACGCGATGTCCTGGGCGCAGTGGTTCGCCGACTCGCCGGTGCCGGGGGTGCTGCGGGCCAAGTGGTTCGAGCGGCGGCACATGCTGCACCACACCCGGCGCTGGCACCGCGACCACCTCGACGAGCTGCACTCGGCCTGGCTCAACGGGGTCGGGGTGCTGGTCTGGGAGAGCGTCTTCGGGGTCTGGGTCGGCTGGAACGAACGGGACCGGGCGCTGCTGCGGGCGATGCGCCGGGTCCAGCGCGGCCATGCCGCCTGGCTGCGCGCCGAGGACTGGACCCCGCTCGCCGACCACGTCGTCGGGACCGAGGTGTACGCCTCCCGCTGGCTGCACGACGACACTCCGCTGTGGACGGTCGTCAACCGGGGCGGGGCGTACGACGGGCCGTGGCTGGTCACCGAGGACCGCCCCGGCCACCGCTGGTACGAGCTGACCACCGGTGCCGAGCTGACCGCCACCCCGGCCGGTCCCGGTCGGGTAGCCGTCGGCGGGGCACTGCCGGCGGGTGGGATCGCCGCCGTGCTCGCCACGGTCGAGGAGTTGACGCTGCCCCGGCACGCCCCCGCCGGAGGTGACCCGAACTTCCCGGCCCGGGCAGCGGTCCGCCGGGCCGCGCCGGTGGTGCGCCGCGACGACGTACCCGACGGGATGCGGGCGGTCGACGGCGGGCGGCGGGAGTTGCTGGTCCGGTACCGGCAGCGCGAGACCGGGCTCTACGGCGAGGCGCCGTACGTCGACGAGTGGAAGCCACTGCCGCCCCGGCTGCACCAGCCGGTGACCCTGCTTCGCACCGTCGAAATTGGACGGTTCGCCATCGCCGAGCGGGAGGTGACCGTCGCCGAGTACGCCGAGTTCGTCCGGGTCACCGGCTATCGTCCGCTCCGGCCGGAGCGCTGGCCGTGGGGGGACGGTGGGCTGCCGGGACCGGCCGACGCGCCGGCCACGCACGTGGAGCTGGCCGACGCCCGGGCGTACGCGGCCTGGGCGGGGCTGCGGCTGCCGACCGAGGACGAGTGGCAGGTCGCCGCCGAGGCGGGACTGCTGCGCCGGGCCGAGCCGCTGGTCTGGAACCTGACCGAGAGCGAGCACACCGACGGGCGTACCCGGTTCGTGATCCTCAAGGGCGGTGCCGCGTACCGGGCGGACGGCTCGGACTGGTATCTCGACGGCGGACCGCAACCGCCGGAGGCGTCGGTGAAGCTGCTGACCCTCGGCGCCGGACTCACCCGCTCGGAGTCGATCGGCTTCCGCTGTGCCGTCGACCTGTGACCGTGCGCCGTCGCCCGGTGTGACCGCCGATGTCGTGGAGCTGAGGGAGAGGACCGGATGAGGAGACCATGGCGGCTCGGCGGTCTGGCCGAGGTGCTGGCGCTGCCCGACGGCGCGGTCGCGGTGGTCGGCTTCACCCGCACTGCCCTGGGCGTACCGGCCGGTGCGGCGGACGTGCTGACCCTGCGGCTGGACCGGCGCGGCAGGCAGGTGCTGGCGGCGCAGTACGGCACCGCCCGGGACGACGCGGTGGACGCCTTCGGCGAGGAAAACGCCTACGCCACCCGGGCCGGCGACGGAAAACTGCTGGTCAGCGGCTTGACGACGGGGAGTCCGGCCGGTGCCGCGGCGCTCGGCAACGGCGACGTCTTCGTGTCGTCGGTCGACCCGACGGGAGGACTGCCGTGACCACGAGCGACGCCGCTCCGACCGCGCTGGCCGGGGTGAAGGTGGTGGAGCTGGCCACCCTGTTCGCCGGGCCGCTCGCCACCGCGTTCCTCGGCGACTTCGGCGCCGAGGTGGTCAAGGTGGAGCATCCGGCGAAACCCGACCCGTCCCGGGGACACGGGCCGGCGAAGGACGGGATCGGGTTGTGGTGGAAGGTGCTCGGCCGCAACAAGCGGACCGTCACCGCCAACCTCTCCGACCCGGCCGGCGCCGAGGTACTCCGCCGACTGGTCGCCGACGCCGACGTACTGGTGGAGAACTTCCGGCCCGGCACCCTGGAGCGCTGGGGGATCGGCCCGGCCGAGCTGCACGCGGTCAACCCCCGGCTGGTGATCGCCCGGATCAGCGGCTTCGGCCAGTTCGGCCCGTACGCCCGGCGGCCCGGGTTCGGCACCCTCGCCGAGGCGATGAGCGGGTTCGCCGCCGCGACCGGCGAGCCGGACGGTCCGCCGACGCTGCCGCCGTTCGGGCTGGCCGACTCGGTGACCGCGCTCGCCACCGCCTACGCGGTGATGCTGGCGCTGCGCGCCCGGGACGTCACCGGAGCCGGTCAGGTGGTCGACCTGGCGATCATCGAGCCGATCATGGCCATGCTCGGCCCGCAGATCACCTGGTACGACCAGCTCGGCTACATCCAGCCCCGGCTCGGCAACCGGTCGAACAACAACGCGCCCCGGAACACGTACCGGTGCGCGGACGGGCGCTGGGTGGCGGTGTCGACCAGTGCGCAGAGCATCGCCGAGCGGGTGCTCCGGCTGGTCGGCCGCCCTGAACTGATCGACGAGCCGTGGTTCGGCACCGGCAGCGGACGGGCCGCACACGCCGACGAGCTGGACGCCGCCGTCGGGACCTGGGTGGCGGCGCGGGACCGGGACGAGGTGGTGGCCGCCTTCGAGGAGGCGCAGGCGGCGGTCGCGCCGATCTACGACGTACCCGACATCCTCGCCGATCCGCAGTACACGGCGCTGGGAACGGCGGTCTCGGTGCCCGACCCCGACCTCGGGCCGGTGCGGATGCAGAACGTGCCGTTCCGGATGTCCGGCACGCCGGGACGGATCCGGCACACCGGCCGGGCACACGGTCAGGACACCGACGAGGTGTTGACCGCGCTCGGCCTCACCGCCGAGGAGATCGCGCAGTTGCGGGCGGCGGGAGCGATCTGATGCTGCTCACCCTGCTCTACGTGCCCGGCGACCGGCCGGACCGGTTCGGCAAGGCGGTCGACTCCGGTGCCGACGCGGTGATCGTGGACCTGGAGGACGCGGTGGTGGCGACCCGCAAGGCGTACGCCCGACAGGCCGCCGCCGAGTTCGTCGCCACCTCCCATCGGGTACCGGTCTTCGTCCGGGTCAACGAGCTGGCCGGACCGGATGTCGCCGCCGACCTCGACGCGCTGGCCGGTGCGCCGGGGCTGGCCGGGCTGCGACTGCCCAAAGTGGAATCGTCGGAGGCGGTGCGGACGGTCGCCGCGCGGGTGCCGGTGCCGCTGCATCCGCTGGTCGAGTCGGCGGTCGGGGTGGAGCGGGCGTACGAGATTGCCGGGGCAGATCCGGCGGTCGCCTCGATCGGGCTCGGCGAGGCGGACCTGCGCTCCGACCTCGGGGTGACCGCCGAGGACGGGCTCGCCTGGGTACGCGGCCGGATCGTCGTCGCCGCCCGCGCCGCCGGCCTGCCGCCCCCGCTCCTGCCGGTGTACGCCAACGTCACCGACCTGGCCGGACTGGCCGAGTCCTGCGCGGCCGGCCGCCGGATGGGTTTCGTCGGCCGGACCGCCATCCATCCCCGGCAGTTGCCGGTGATCGTGGCGGCGTTTCGGCCGTCGGCCGAGGAGGTGTCCCGGGCCCGGGAGCTGCTCGACGCGGTCGCCGAGGCACAGACCCGGGACTCCGGCACGGTGGTACTCCCGGACGGTCGCTTCGCCGACCGGGCCATGGTGGCGGCGGCCCGCCGTACGCTCGACCTCGCCGAGCGGTACGCGGCTGCCTGGTGATCCCCGGCGGTACCCGCCCGGCTCGTGATCGCGAGCGGGTGTCGGTGGTCGGTGGTCGGATCAGATCGCGGTGGACCGCCCACATCTGGGTGTCGGTGGGCTGTCATCCCTCAGGGGAGTGCTGTTCGATGGCGCGCTGGATCGCCCGGTAGATCTGCCCGAACCGCAGCGCGTCCGAGCTGCGCAGCAGCATCGCCTCCTCGCCCCGGTACTGCACCCACAGCTCCTGCACCTTCGCGCCGCGCTCGTACGACCGGTCGAGCCAGTACAGCGGGACCTCCAGGAACGGAAAGAGGGCCAACGCACCGACGACGAATACCGCCAGGACGATCGCCGCCAGCTTCCACTCGCCCCGGTCCTGTGCCGAGTACGCCAGCGACAGCACGCAGACGATCACCACCAGCGGCGGGATCGACAGCAGAAAGATGAGTACGCCCCGACCGGCGATCCGGCCCCGGGTCCGGGCCGTACCCGGGCCCCTGGCATGCCAGACGTACGACACCTCGGCGACCGGCACGGTGCGCCCGTTCACGTGGATGGTCTCGGAGGTTACCCGTACCGTGTCGTCCCGGTAATAGAGCGTCACCGTTCCAGCAAAGCGCGGCAGCCGGTGTGAGCGCCACCACCCCGCCCGGTCGGATTCGGGTCAGCCCTTGTCGACGCCCAGGGTCAGCCCTTCTCGACGCCAAGCCTCATCCCTTGTTGGCGCCGAGCGTCAGCCCGGCGACGAACTGCCGTTGCAGCACGAAGAAGACGATCAGCGTCGGCAGGGCGACCAGGATCGAACCGGCCGCCAGCAGGTTGTAGTCGGTGAAGTACACCGACCGCAGATTGTTCAGCGCGCTGGTCACCGGCAGCTTGTCGCCGGTGGACATCAGCACCACCGCCCAGAGGAAGTCGTTGTAGATCCAGGCGAATTCCAGGGTGCCGAGCGCGCCGAGCGCCGGGCGGACCAGCGGCAGCACCACCCGCCAGTACTGCCGCCACACCCCGGCCCCGTCCACCGTCGCCGCCTCGATCAGCTCGCGCGGGATGGTGTCCATGTAGTTGCTCAGCACGAAGACACAGAATCCGGTCTGGAACGCGACGTGGATCGCGATGATCCCCCAGTACGAGTCGTAGACCAGCTCGGACGGCCAGCTCATCCACCATGGCAGCGGCAGCTTGGTGTACATCAGGTAGAGCGGGGTCAGCACCACCTGCTGCGGCAGCAGGTTGCCGGCGGTGAAGAGGATCAACAGCAGGCGCCCGCCGGGCAGCCGGCGCCGTGAGATCAGGAACGCCACGAACGAGGCGAAGAAGAGCGTCAACACCACCGCCGGTACGGCGACCAGCAGCGTGTTCAGGAAGTGCCGGGGCAGGTTGCCGCCCTGCCACGCCTGCACGTAGTAGTCGAAGTTCAGCGTCTTCGGCAGCGAGAAGTACCCCTCGGCGGCGGTCTCCGCGTACGGCCGCAGCGAGGCGTAGAGCGGCAGCAGTAGTGGCACGAGCCAGCCCAGCGCCATCGCCCAGAGGAAGACCCGGATCACCACCCGCCACGGGCTCACCGGCCGCTTCCGGCGCGAACTGCCACCCACCGTCGACCGGCCCCCAGCAGCGACCCGTTCCCCGACACCTACACTCATGCCTCGTCCTCCCGCCGGAAGACCTGCACCAGGTAGACCGCGATGAAGCCGGTGGAGATCAGCAGCAGGATCACCGCGATCGCCGACCCGTACCCGATCCGGCTGGCCTCCCCGACGATGTTGTCGGTGACCAGCACCGAGAGCAGCTCAAGCCCATTCCGCCCCCGGTTGATCGCGTAGACGATGTCGAACGCCCGCAGCGCCTCGATGACGGTGATCACCAGGACGATCACGTTGACCGGCCGCAGCGTCGGGAACACCACCCGGAAGAAGGTCTGCGGCTCGTTCGCCCCGTCGATCGCCGCCGCCTCCTTCAGGGCCGGGTCGACGGCCTTCAGCCCGGCCAGGTAGAGCAGCATGACGTACCCGACGTGCCGCCAGCCGACCAGCAGCAGTACCGACCAGAGGTTGATCGACGGGTCGCCGAGCCAGTCGACCGGGTTGTCGGTCCGGCCCAGGAGCGCGTTCGCGGCCCCGTAGTCGCGGGAGAAGATGAGCTGGGCGAGGAAGCCGACCACCGCCAGCGAGAGCACCACCGGCAGGTAGAAGGCGGTCTGGTAGAAGCGGGTGAACCGCATCTCCCGGTCCAGCAGCACCGCCAGGAACAGCCCGAACGGGGTGGCGACCAGGCCGAGGAAGGCGAGCCAGAGCAGGTTGTGCCAGACCGCCGGCCAGAACGGCGGATAGTTGCTGACGATGTTGACGTAGTTGTCCAGCCCGACCGGCCGGATCTCGCCCAGCCCGTCCCAGGAGGTGAACGACAGCCCGATCGAGGCGAGCGCCGGCCCCCAGATCAGCGCCAGGTCGAGCAGCAGCGGCAGGCCGAGCAGCAGCCCGATCACCGCGATGTCGCGAGGGCTGAACCGGCCGATCCGGCGCCGCCGACGCCGGGCCGGCCTTCCGGGTACGTCGGCCGCCCGCCCAGCCTCGACCGGCGGTGCCGTCGGAGTCGGTGTCACCGGCGACCGCCGCTCAGGAGGCGAAGATGGTCTTCTTCTGCGACTCGATCCGCCTACACAGCCCGTCGATGTCGTTCGGGGCGTTCAGGAAGCTCTGCAACGAGGGAATCATCACCGTGGAGGCGAAGTCCGGCCGGGTGTCCCGGTCGAGGAACTGGGAGATCTGCTTCGCCCCGCTGACCAGCTCGACCGCCTTCTTCTGCAACGCGCTGTACCCGCTGGTGTCGGCGCCGTTGTGCGTGGCGACGTTGTTCGGGTCGCTCTTCAGGTACGCGTTCTGCGCCTCGGCGCTGGCCAGATAGCGGAGCAGCTCCTTCGCTCCGTCGACGTTCTTCACCTTGCTGGAGATCATGAAGCCGTCGATCGGCGCCTCGACCGCGTCCTGCCCGTGCGCCTCGACGATCTGCGGGAACGGGAAGAAGTCCATGTCGGCGGCGACCTCGCCCTGGAACTGCTGGCCGACGAACATCCCGAGCAGGTACATCCCGGTCTGCTTCTGGCCCAGCGACTGCGCCGCCTCCTGCCAGGTGCGCCCGTTCGCCCCCGGCTGGCAGTACGGCAGCAGCTCCCGCCAGAGCGTGAAGACCTGCTTGACCCGACTGTCCTCCCAGGACTCCTTGCCGGCCATCAGGTTGACGTGGAAGTCGTACCCGTTGCTGCGCATGTTGATGTAGTCGAAGGTGCCCATCGCGGGCCAGCCGTCCTTGTCGGCCATCGCGATCGGGATCAGCCCGTCCGAGCGCATCTTCGCGGCGAGCGCCTTGAGGTCGTCCCAGGTCTTCGGGACCTGGTAACCCCGCTCCTGGAAGACGCTCTTCCGATAGAACATCGCCCACGGGTAGTAGTAGAACGGCACGAAGTACTGCTTGCCGTCGGTACCGGTGGAGGCCTGCTTCATCGCGGCCGAGAAGTCGCCACCGACCGACTGCCAGATGTCGGAGATGTCGGTGGCCAGCCCCTGCGCGGCGAAATACTGCATCCGGAAGCCGGAGAACCAGGTGAAGACGTCGTCCGGAGTCGCCTGGAGGTAGCGGGTGATGTTCTCCTGGAAGGTGTTGTGGTCGACGGTGTTGATCTTCACGTCGAGACCTGAGCCGGCGAGCACCTCGGCGATCGCCTTCTTCGGCACCTCGTCGGAGTAGTTCGAGCCGAAGGTCACCGTCCCGCCGCCGCTGCCGCCCTCGGTCGGCTTCTCGCAGCCGGCCAGCCCCGCCGGCAGGGCCAGGGCACCGGCCGTGACGGCGACGCCACCGAGCAGACGCCGCCGGTCGAGCATGCCCGGTGCGGGGCCGGACGCGGGGCGGGAGGTCGCGGGCGGAACGGACGGGCCGGACGGGAAAGTCGCCATCGTGTCTCCTCGCGCCGCTGCGGGTGGGGTCGACCACCGATTCGCAGCAGCCGATCCGCGCACGAAACCTGCCGGCAACAGTAGGAGGGTTGGCGGAGGAGGGTCAAGGACTTAGATCAATTGATGCCGGATCGACCGGCGCGCGGAACCCGAAAGCGACCGGCGAGCTGTCGTCGCCGGTCGTCGCCGGCCTACCCGCCGAGGACGTCGTCGACCGTGCTGGCGTTGACGGCGCGGCGGAGCCAGCTGTCGAGCTGGGCCAGGTCGGTGCAGCCGAGGATCTGCTCGCGGGCCTCGTCGGGTACGGCGACGCCACGCCCTTCGAGCACCGTCAGGATCGCCCGGGCCTCCCCTCGGGCCTCGCCCTGCTTCTCGTATCGGGCGGCAAGCTCACGCAGCAGATCGCTGCGAAATTCGTAGTCCGCCATGGTGGTCATGAAGGCCTCCCAACGAGTCCGGACCGCCGCCGGCAGTCCGGCCAGTACGACGTCATAATACAAGATTGCCGTTTTCGGACCGACCGAGCGAAGCGCCTCCATCAGCGCCGGAAAGGTGGCTTCCACCTGGGCGTTCTGGCCGTGACAGATGGCCGAGAGGACGGCCAGCGCCGGGTTGGTTCGGGCCAGGTCCACGTCCACGACCAGCGGCACGTCGTTCGGGGTGAAGATGAGCGGTCGCAGCGACAGGCTCAACCCGTCGAACTCGAACAGCCCCCGGTAGCGGCGGGCGGTCCGGAGGTCCGGGCAGTAGACCAGCAACGCCGTATCGACATCCAACTCGGCTTCGAGTTGGGCCACGTAGAGCTTCCAGGTGCGTCGCTTCGTGGCGTCCCAGCGGCGCTGGATCTCCAGTACGGCCGCCAGCAGTGGCCGGTCGGCCGGGTCGCAGAAGAGCAGCATGCTGTCCGCGTGGTAGGTGCGCGGGACCAGTACCCGTACGTCGGTGGCGTGCGGACGGGCGTGGTGGTAGTCCGGAACCTTCACGTCGAACACGTGCGTCAGCAGCCAGGCCACCAGGCTCGGGTCGAGCTTGGCCAGGGCGACCGGGGACTCGTGCTCGGCACTCGGCATGGCGGGTACGTTAGGAGAGCGGTACGACACTTGCGGTGATGGCGACGCGGGCGGGCGTCGGAGCGCTTCGCCGGTCAGCGGTTGCGGCTCGGAGTGGCGGTCGCGGCCTGTTCGACGGCCCGCTCCAGGGCCCGGTAGACCTGGCCGAACCGCAGCGCGTCGCCGGTGCTGAGCAACCGGACCGGCAGCCCGCGCCACTGTGCCCAGATCTCCAGCCGGTGCGCGCCCCGGGCGTAACTGCGGTCGACGTGCTCCAGCAGGAAGTCGGCGACCGGAGCGGCGGCCAGCCCCACCAGGACGGAACCGCCGACGATCGCGATGGTGGCGGTGAGCGAGGTGTGCAGGCGTACCGCGATCACGATGCCGATGGCGGCGGCGACCAGCGGGCCGACGAGCCCGGCCAGCAGCGCGCCCCGGCCGGCGAGGGTGCCCCAGGAGCGGGCGCCCCGGACGTGCCAGACCCGGGCCACCTCGGCCAGCGGATAGGCCCGGCCGTCGACGCGGATCGCCTCGGAGGTGATCCGTATGGTGCGGTCGTCGTAGTAGGTGGTCATCGCCGTTCCGCTCGGTGAGTCCGACGTGCTCAGCGTATCCGGAAACGTTACCCAGCAGGTGCCGCCCCGAATCCACACCGACCTGCGGGGGCTGGCCGAACGCCCGTTAGGGTGAGCCTCGCGACTTCGACGTGGAGGTGGGCTGTGGGCGACTTGGTCCGGGTGGACATCAACGAGGGCATCGGCACGATCCGGTTGGACCGCCCGCCGATGAACGCGCTGAACACGCAGGTGCAGGAGGAGTTGCGCGCCGCCGCCACCGCGGTCTCCGCCGATCCGGACGTCCGCGCGGTCATCGTGTACGGCGGGGAGAAGGTCTTCGCGGCCGGCGCGGACATCAAGGAGATGGCCGACATGTCGTACGTCGACATGGCGGAGCGGGCCGCCGATCTCTCCAGCGCGCTCGGTGCCCTGGCCCGGATCCCGAAGCCGGTGGTCGCGGCGATCACCGGGTACGCCCTCGGCGGCGGCTGCGAACTCGCGCTGGCCTGTGACTGGCGGGTGGTCGCCGACGACGCGAAGCTCGGTCAGCCGGAGATCAAGCTCGGCATCATCCCCGGTGCGGGCGGCACGCAGCGGCTGGCCCGGCTGGTCGGCCCGGCCCGGGCCAAGGATCTGATCATGTCGGGTCGGATGGTCGACGCCGCCGAGGCGCTCCGGATCGGTCTCGCCGACCGGGTGGCCCCGGCCGATCGGGTCTACGCCGAGGCGGTGGCGCTGGTCCGGCCGTACCTGACCGGTCCGGCCCAGGCGCTGCGGGCGGCCAAGCAGGCGGTGGACGGCGGACTGGAGATGGATCTCGCCTCCGCGCTGGCCTGGGAGAGTCAGCTCTTCGCCGCGCTCTTCGCCACCGACGACCGCCGGGAGGGGATGGCCGCCTTCGTCGAGAAGCGCCGCCCCGACTTCACCGGCCGGTGACCCCCGGCCGGGCGGATAGGCGAGTGTCTCTCACGTTCTTTCCAGCCGACCGGTAACCTCGCAGGAACCCGGCCGGACGGGCGGCGGGCACGGCGGACGACGAGCACGGCGGACGACAGGAGCGGCGATGACGGATCGGATCGAAGGACACGGCGGCGACCTGGCCCTCGCGGCCCTGCGGGCGTACGGCGTGCGGGAGATGTTCACCCTCTCCGGCGGCCACGTCTTCCCGCTGTACGACGCGGCGCACCGTACCGGCTTTCCGATCTACGACGTCCGGCACGAGCAGTCGGCCGTCTTCGCCGCCGAGGCGGTCGCCAAGTTGCAGCGCCGGCCGGGACTGGCCGTGCTCACCGCCGGCCCCGGCGTCACCAACGGGATCTCCGGGCTGACCAGTGCCTTCTTCAACGCCTCCCCGGTGCTGGTGCTCGGCGGCAGGGCGCCGGCCTTCCGCTGGGGTTCGGGCAGCCTCCAGGAGATCGACCACGTACCGCTGGTCGCCCCGGTGACCAAGCACGCCGGCACGGTCTGGTCGACCGACGACGTACCGGGTGCGGTCGCCGAGGCGCTGACCACCGCGCTGACCCCGCACCGGGGGCCGGTCTTCCTGGACCTGCCGCTGGAGGTGATCTTCTCCACCGGTGACGTGGCGGTGCCGGCCGGGCCGGCGATCGCGCCCGTCGAGCCGGACCCGGAGGAGGTGGCGAAGGCCGCCCGGTTGATCGCCGAGGCCGAGCGGCCGGTGATCATCGCCGGCTCCGACGTCTACGCGGGGGACGCCGTCGAGGCGCTGCGGGCCGCCGCCGAGGCGCTCCGGGTACCCGTCTTCACCAACGGGATGGGCCGGGGCGCCCTGCCGCCCGGCCATCCGCTCAGCTTCGCCAAGGCCCGCCGGGCCGCGCTCGGCGGCGCCGACCTGGTCGTGGTGGTCGGCACCCCGCTGGACTTCCGGCTCGGCTTCGGCGACTTCGGCGATGCCACGGTGGTGCACGTGGTCGACGCGCCGAGCCAGCGGGCCCAGCACGTCGAGCCGACCGTCAGCCCGGCCGGCGACCTGCGGCTGATCCTGACCGCCTTCGCCGAGCACCCCGGTGACCGGGCCGACCACGAGTCGTGGATCGACGGGCTGCGTACCGCCGAGGAGGCCGCCCGGGCCAGGGACGCGGCGGCGATGGCGGCCGAGACCGACCCGATCAAGCCGGCCCGGGTCTACGGCGAGCTGCGCCGGGCACTCGCCCCGGACGCGGTCACCATCGGCGACGGCGGCGACTTCGTCTCGTACGCCGGCCGCTACCTGGAGCCGGCCCAGCCCGGCACCTGGCTCGACCCCGGCCCGTACGGCTGCCTCGGCACCGGCATGGGCTACGCGATGGGGGCCAGGGTCAGCCACCCCGACCGGCAGATCTGCGTACTGATGGGCGACGGTGCGGCCGGCTTCTCGCTGATGGACGTCGAGTCGCTGGTCCGGCAGAAGCTGCCCGTGGTGATCGTGGTCGGCAACAACGGCATCTGGGGCCTGGAGAAGCACCCGATGCGCGGCATGTACGGCTACGACGTCGCCGCCGACCTCCAGCCCGAGCTGCGGTACGACCAGGTGGTGACCGCGCTCGGCGGTGCGGGCGAGACGGTGGCGAAGGCGGCCGACCTGGGGCCGGCGCTGGAGCGGGCCTTCGACGCCGGCGTGCCGTACCTGGTCAACGTGCTGACCGACCCGGCCGACGCCTACCCACGCTCCTCCAACCTCGCCTGACCCTGCCCGACCAGTCCCGGCCGCCCGGCTGCCGGGCCTGACCGTGACGGGATCGGCCGGTCAGCGGGACCGGTCGGCGGGGTCGGTCCACCACTCGGCCGGGCCGATCGGCGGAGCCCGGAACTCGGACTCGTCCGCCGCCTCGACCTGGTGTGCCGGCTGGGTCGCGTCGGTCGTCGGCGATCGGCCCGAGCCGGCGTGTGCCGGGTCGAGCTGTTCGGTCGGTGCGGGGATGCCCGGCCCGGCGACCACGGTCAGGTCGGTGACCCGCAGCGGCGGCTCCGCGCCCGCCCGGCGCGACCCGCCGCTCCACCAGGCCCGGTGCGCGTCCCGCCCGCCCGGCCCGGCCGCGTCGGGGTCGCGGGCCGCGAGCAGCGGCAGCAGCAGTACGCCGAGGACGAACGGTGCGGCCATGTAGCGGGCGGCCTGCGCGTTGTTGACGACCAGTACCGAGAGCTGGTTGCCGAGGCTCAGCGTGGCCAGGGCCAGCAACGCGCGGTCCCGTCGGCGCCAGGCCAGCAGCCCGACCGTCAGGTACGCCAGGTAGGCCCAGGTGGCACCGCGCCACAGCAGCCACTCGGGCTGGCCGACCCGGCTGGCGAGCACGTCCGCCGCCTCGCTGACCGGCTCGCCGAGCGGCCGGCTGTATGCGACGGCCAGCACCTCCGGCCGCTGGAACCTCGGATCCCGTTCGAGATAGATCGGCAGCGCCCAGGCGGTCGGGTTGGCCCGCAACCCGCCGGCCGGGGTGGGGCGCCAGGCGATGGAACCCCGACACGTCCGGGCGGCGAGCACCGTCTCCGGCGAACGGCGTACCAGGCGCCACCAGGCCGACAGCAGTTCGTCGTGGTGCGCCGCGGCGGCCCGGCGGTCGAAGTCGGGGTGGTAGACCGTGGAGTCGACGGTGTAGCAGTCCGCCGACTGGCGCCAGTGTGTCAGCGGCGCCACCTTCGTCAGCAGGGCCAGATCGGCGGCGGGGAAGTCGGCCGGCCGTTCGGCGTACCCGATCGCCAGGTCGGCGAGGAACGCCTCGTAGGCCACGATGGACTCGCTGTCCCGTACCCCGAGGGCGGGCAGCAGGGTCCAGTTCGTCAGCAGCGCGACCGTGGCGGCCACCACCCCGGCGAGCAGCACCCGCAGCGCCAACCCGCGCAGCAGCAGCGCCAGCAGCACGGTGACGATCGCCGCCACCACGAAGCCGTTCTGCCGGAACAGGCAGCTCAGGGTCAGTTCGGCGACGAGGGCGCCGAGCAGCCCCCAGGACGGTCGCCGGCTCTCTCCGGCCGGACGTCCGGCCGCCCACGGTGCCGGGGCGGCGTGCCGGACGACCGTACCGAAGGCGTTGCCGCCGGCTGCCGGACCGCGACCGTTCGGCTGCGCCGGGGTGCCGGTGCGGTCCGGCCGGCGTACGGCGAGCAGCCGGGCCACCGTGCCGAGCAGGAAGACGTGGCAGACGACGTACGGCACGTCCTTCCAGACGCAGACCGTGAAGGTGCCGACCGGAGGCAGCGCGACGAGCACCACCGCGGCGCTGGCCCAGGCCCAGGCCGGGCCGCCGATCCGGCGCAGCCCGGTGACCGCGTACGCCAGGCCGGCGGCCAGCGCGGCGGTCTGGGCCAGGGTCAGCGCGCCGATTCCGCCGGTGAGTCGCACCGACAGCCAGACCAGTGCGGTGTAGCTGACCGGGTGGTGGGTGTTCCAGTTGCCGGTGGTGGCCTGCCAGACGTGGTCGAGCGAGTCCGGGCTGAACAGGCCGGGATAGCGGGCGGCCCACCAGAACAGCAGTACCGCCTGGGCCAGCCCGAAGGTCAGCACGCCGAGCCTGGTCGGTGAGTCCCCGAGCCACCCCGGTCGGCGGGGCCGGCGGTCGTCGGGCTCCGCCGAACCGTCCGCCGGCCATGCCGGCCCGGTCACCACCCCGTGTGCCATGCCTGTCGTCCTTCGCCCCGGGCGCGGCCGCGCCAATCAGCGGTGCGAGGGGTGGTGGGCACCGATCTCGGCCATGCTACGGCCGGGCAGGGTCACGGGTCCCCGGAACGGCGGACTCCGTCGGTGGCCCGCCACCGGGCGGTCGAGCGCCGGCAGCGGGTTCTGCGGTACCGGACCGGGGGATCGGTCAGACGTCCGGCTTGTCCTCTTCGCGGGGCGGCTCGCTGTCCCGGCGCCGCAGTTCCTCCTCCCGGCGCCGGAGGTCCCGCTCCCAGTTGTCGAAGAGTTCGCGGTCGCGCTTCGACCGCTCGTCGTCCAGGGAACGGAGGAACTCCGGGTCGTCGTCCGGGGCGAGCGGCGGCCGGCGGTCCCGACCACCGCCCGGACGCCCACCGGCGGGACGCCCACCGGCGGCCGGCCGTTCGGTGCGGGCCGGCCGGCCGGCGACGAACCAGGCGATCGAGCCGACCAGCGGGAAGAAGAGGATGATCAGGACCCAGGCGAACCGGGGGAGGGCGCGGATCTCGTCGTCCTCGGCCGACAGGCAGCTGATCAGAGCGACGACGGCCAGGATGAGCTGTCCGATGGCGAGGAGCGCGTAGAGGCGGACCATCTGGCCATGATGACGTACCGGTCGGGGTCAGTGCACCGACGCCAGCACCAGCAGCAGGCCGAGTACGGCGAAACCGGCGGTGACCAGGGCGGTCACCGGTAGCGCCGGACCGGGGCGGAGTCGCCGGCCGGCGATCCGCGGAAAGGTCACCAGCAGCACGCCGAGCCAGCCCAGCCCGGCCAGCGCGGTGACCAGCGCCCCGACCGTACCGTTCGACAGGGCCAGCCGGGCGGCGAGCACCGCCACCACGCCGACCGCGAGTACGGTGCGCCGCCACGCGAGCCGGGTCCGCTCGCCGGCCAGCCCGGCGTCCCGCCCCGGTGGCGGGTGCCGGGGACCGCCCCGTTCCAGGCTCACGGCTCCCGGCCGCCCTGCACCAGCACCGCCACCACGAGGAGTACCGCACCGAGCCCGACCAGCAGGGCGAGTACGGCGGGGAACCGGGAGGTGGGAAGCTCGTCGCCGAGCCGGATCGCCCGCTCGGTACGGGCCCAGTGGTCCACCGCCCGGACCGCCACCGCGCCGCCGAGCAGCAGCAGCGCCACGGCGAGCGCCTCGCGCAGGTGCGGTACCGGCATCGGGGGGAGGAACTGGGCGACGGCGAGTCCACCGGCGATCAGCGCCAGCCCGGTACGCAGCCAGGCCAGGAAGGTGCGTTCGTTGGCCAGCGAGAAGCGGTAGTCCGGCGTCTCGCCGACCTCCCGCAGCTCGCGCGGGTCGAACCACCGCCGGACCGCCTGGTACACGTTCGGAGATTATCGGGTGGACATCGCCCGTAGCCTGGGCGGGTGAGCGACCTCGACGCCGAGCTGCTGCGGACGGCCTACGACAACCAGTTGCGGGCCCGCCCGCCGGAGCCGGTGCCGGCGGGTGTGACGGTGGACCGGGACGGTCCGCTGCTGCGGATCCAGGGGCTGGACCGGGGCGGCTTCGTGACGTACCGGGATCTGGCTGGCCTGACCGGGGCGGCGCTGGACGAGTTGATCGTGCGGCAGCGGAACTTCTTCGGCGGGCTGGGCCAGCCGGTGGAGTGGAAGTTGCACGGCCACGACCTGCCGGCGGACCTGCCGGACCGGTTGGTGGCCGCCGGTTTCGTGCCGGAGGAGCGGGAGACCGTGGTGATCGGCCCGGTCGCGTCACTGGCGGCGACGCTGCCGGTGCCGCCCGAAGGGGTACGCCTGCGTGAGGTGACCGAGCGTGCCGACCTGGACCGGATCGCGGAGCTGAAGACGCGGGTCTGGGGTGGCGACGACGACGGGAGCTGGCTGGCCGACGGGTTGGAGCGGGAGCTGGCCGCCGGTGCGGAGCTGGACCAGCCGCCGCTGGCCATCGTGGTGGCCGAGACCGACGACGAGCTGGTCAGCGCCGCCTGGGTCCGGTTCGTCTCCGGCACCCGGTTCGCCACCCTGTGGGGTGGGGCGACCCTGCCGCACTGGCGTCGCCGGGGCATCTACCGGTCGCTGCTGGCCCACCGGGCCCGGCTGGCCGACGCCCGGGGTTTCAGCCTGTTGCAGGTGGACGCCTCGGAGGAGAGCCGGCCAATTCTCCAGCGGCTCGGCTTCGTCCCGGTCACCACCACCACGCCGTACGTCTACACTCCGAACCCGTGACGCAACCGCTGACCGAGGAGGAGCGGGCGACCCTGAAGGGTGCCGCGTTCGGTGCGGTCTATCTGGTGTCGAGCGCCGAACCGGGCGCGTTCTCCATGATCAAGGAGAGTCTGGCCGCGTCGGATGCCTTCGCCGGTACCACCGGGCTGGTCCGGGAACTGCTCACCACCGGCGCGCTGCCCCGGCTGCCCGGCGGGTCGCCGGCCGAGGTGCCGGCGGCGGTGCTGCCGGCGCTGCGCCGGTCGGTGGAGATCCTCAGGTCGAAGGCGCCCGACGAGGTGGCGAGTTACCGCTCGGCGGTGTTGCGCGCCACCGAGCAGGTCGCCCGGGCGCACGAGGGGATCAGCCCGGGTGAGGCGGCGGCAATGGCCACCGTGCGGGAGGCGCTGGACGCGGCGGGCTGAGCCGGCGCGCCCGGCCGGACGCGATGGTCGGGCGGGTGACGGTGAGCCGGCTCACTCCGGAGCGGCCCGAGCCGTATGCTACTTGCGGGTAACATTAGCCGTAAGTAACGCCACACCTTCTCCCGCGCCGGCCCGTCGGTCTTCGGTTGACCGATCGTTAAGGAACGCGGGAGGCTGCTCCCGAGCAACCCGGCGGGATCGCCACGATCAGCGGGGATCGGCATTCACAGGAGGGTCGTCGAAGCGCGATGAACATCGTCGTACTCGTCAAGCAGGTGCCCGACTCGGGCGCGGACCGCAACCTGCGCAGTGACGACAACACCGTCGACCGGGGGTCGGCAAACAACGTCATCAACGAGATGGACGAGTACGCCATCGAGGAGGCGTTGCGGATCAAGGAGGCGCAGGGCGGCGAGGTGACCGTGCTGACCATGGGTCCGGAGAAGGCCGCCGAGTCGATCCGCAAGGCGCTGTCGATGGGACCGGACAAGGCCGTGCACGTCCTCGACGACGCCCTGCACGGCTCCTGCGCGGTGGCCACCTCCAAGGTGCTCGCCGCCGCCCTCGGCCAGCTCGGCGCCGACCTGGTGCTCTGCGGTGCCGAGTCCACCGACGGCCGGGTGCAGGTGATGCCGCACATGCTCGCCGAGCGGCTCGGCATCGCCGCGCTGACCGGCGCCCGCAAGCTGACCGTGGAGGGCGGCAACCTCACGGTGGAGCGGCAGACCGAGGAGGGCTACGAGGTGGTCGCCGCCGCGACCCCGGCCGTGGTCTCGGTCTGGGACACCATCAACGAGCCGCGCTACCCCTCCTTCAAGGGCATCATGGCGGCCAAGAAGAAGCCCGTGCAGACGCTCTCCCTGGCCGACCTGGGCATCGCCGCCGACGAGGTCGGCTTCGCCGGCGCCACCAGTACGGTGCTCGACCACAGCCGCCGCCCCGAGCGGTCCGGCGGCGAGCGGATCACCGACGACGGCACCGGCGGCACGAAGCTGGTCGAGTTCCTCGCCACCGAGAAGTTCGTCTGAGCGCGACCGGGAATCAGGAGGAGAAGTCATGACCGAGGTTCTCGTCGTCGTCGAGGCGACCCGCGAGTTCGGCGTCAAGAAGGTCACGCTCGAACTGCTCACCCTCGCCCGCGAGCTGGGTACGCCGGCAGCGGTGGTGCTCGGCGGACCCGGCGCCGCCGCCGCGCTCGGCGACAGGCTGGGCGAGTACGGCGCGGAGAAGATCTACGCGGCCGAGCACGAGGAGATCGACGGCCACCTGGTGGCGCCGAAGGCGACCGTACTGGCCGAGCTGGTCCGTCGGGTGCAGCCGGCCGCCGTGCTGCTCGCCTCCAGCCAGGAGGGGAAGGAGATCGCCGCCCGGCTGGCGGTCAAGCTGGACAACGGCATCCTCACCGACGTGGTCGGACTCGCCGCCGACGGCACCGCCACCCAGGTCGCCTTCGCGGGCTCGACCATCGTCACCTCGAAGGTGACCCGCGGCCTGCCGCTGGTGACCCTGCGGCCGAACTCGGTCACCCCGAGCCCGGCCGCCGCCACCCCCGCCGTCGAGCAGCTCGACGTCACGCTCGGCGAGACCGACAAGCTCGCCCGGGTGGTCGAGCGGGTCGCCGAGCAGAAGGGCAGCCGGCCGGAGCTGACCGAGGCGTCGGTGGTGGTCTCCGGCGGTCGCGGCGTCGGCAACGCCGACAACTTCAAGCTGGTAGAGGAGCTGGCCGACCTGCTCGGCGGCGCGGTGGGCGCCTCCCGGGCCGCCGTCGACTCCGGCTTCTATCCGCACCAGTTCCAGGTGGGGCAGACCGGCAAGACCGTCTCGCCGCAGCTCTACGTGGCGCTCGGCATCTCCGGTGCGATCCAGCATCGGGCCGGCATGCAGACCTCGAAGACGATCGTCGCGGTGAACAAGGACGCCGAGGCACCGATCTTCGAGCTGGCCGACTTCGGCGTGGTCGGCGACCTGTTCAAGGTCGTACCGCAGGCGGCTGAAGAAATCCGCAAGCGGCGATAGCCGGAAGTATGCCCTCGGCGGGTCACCACCCGCCGACGGCGGTGTGACGTGCGATACCCGGCCGGGCGCCCCCAGGGCATCCGGCCGGGTTTCGTCGCTGGCCAGGGGTGTGATCCGCGCTCGGGGCGGTGCCGCCGGGCCGGTGACGCACGGCCGGGCGGCCGGGTGGGCGGTCCGGACCCTGGCACTAGGCTGGACGTTGATGACTTACCTTGATCACGCGGCCACCACTCCGATGCTCGAAGAGGCGTTGGAGGCGTACGTCGCGACCGCTCGCGAGGTCGGCAACCCGTCGTCACTGCACGCCGCCGGCCGGGTGGCCCGACGCCGGGTGGAGGAGTCCCGCGAGCGGGTCGCCGCCGCCCTGGGCGCCCGACCCTCCGAGGTGGTCTTCACCGGTGGCGGGACCGAGAGCGACAACCTCGCGGTCAAGGGCATCTTCTGGGCACGCCGGGCCGCCGACCCGGGGCGGATCCGGGTGGTGGCCAGCGCGGTGGAGCACCACGCGGTGCTGGACTCGGTCGAGTGGCTGGCCGCCCGCGAGGGTGCGGCCGCGAACTGGCTGCCGGTCGACCAGACCGGTCGACTCGACCCCGACCGGCTGGCGGCGGAACTCGACGCGCACGCCGACGAGGTCGCCCTGGTCACCGCCATGTGGGCGAACAACGAGGTGGGCAGCGTCCAGCCGATCGCCGCGCTCGCCGAGGTGGCCGCCGCGTACGGCATCCCGTTCCACACCGACGCGGTGCAGGCGGTCGGCCAGGTACCGGTCGACTTCGCCGCCAGCGGGGTGGCCGCGCTGACCGTCACCGGGCACAAGCTCGGCGGACCGGTCGGGGTGGGTGCGCTGCTGCTCGGCCGGGACGTCGGCTGCACCCCGGTGCTGCACGGCGGCGGGCAGGAGCGGGACGTCCGCTCGGGCACCCTGGACGCGGCCGGGATCGTCGCCTTCGCCGTCGCGGTCGAGGCGGCGGTCAAGGCCCAGCAGGAGTACGCGACGCGGGTCGCCGCGCTCCGCGACGACCTGGTGGCCCGGGTCCGGCAGGCGGTGCCGGAGGCGCTCTACAACGGCGACCCGACCGAGCGGCTGCCCGGAAACGCGCACTTCTCCTTCCCCGGCTGCGAGGGGGACGCCCTGCTCATGCTCCTGGACGCGCAGGGGATCGCCTGCTCGACCGGGTCGGCCTGCTCGGCGGGGGTGGCGCAGCCCTCGCACGTGCTGCTGGCGATGGGTGCCGACGACGACCGGGCCCGGTCGTCGCTGCGGTTCTCGCTCGGGCACACCTCGACCGCCGCCGACGTCGACGCGCTGGTCGCCGCGCTGCCCGGAGTGGTCGAGCGGGCCCGCCGGGCCGGCGCGGTCAAGTCGGCCCGGAGCTGACACCCTTCAGGTGTCAGGAGGGCCCCGCACCCGCGAAAAGGCGATATGAAGGGGCCCTTCCGCACCGGTTAGGCTCGTCAGGTGGAGGGGATGGACCGGTGAGGGTACTGGCAGCGATGTCCGGCGGGGTCGACTCGGCGGTCGCCGCCGCGCGGGCGGTGGAGGCCGGACACGACGTCACCGGGGTACACCTGGCGCTGGCGCGCAATCCGCAGACCTACCGGACCGGTGCCCGGGGCTGCTGCACCCTGGAGGACTCCCGGGACGCCCGGCGGGCGGCGGACGTGCTCGGCATCCCGTTCTACGTGTGGGATCTGGCCGACCGGTTCCACGAAGACGTGGTGGAGACCTTCGTCGCGGAGTACGCGGCGGGGCGTACCCCGAACCCGTGCCTGCGGTGCAACGAGAAGATCAAGTTCGCCGCCGTACTGGACCGGGCGGTGGCGCTCGGCTTCGACTCCGTGGTCACCGGTCACCACGCCCGGCTCGGCCCGGACGGGCTGCTCCGGCGCAGCGTCGACCTCGGCAAGGACCAGTCGTACGTGCTGGCGGTGCTGACCCGGGAGCAGCTCGACCGGTCGATCTTCCCGCTCGGCGACTCGACCAAGGCACAGGTACGCGCCGAGGCGGCCGACCGGGGCCTGGCGGTCGCCGACAAGCCCGACTCGCACGACATCTGCTTCATCGCCGACGGCGACACCCGGGGGTTCCTCGCCGACCGGCTGGGCGAGGCGCCCGGCGAGATCGTCGACGCCCGCACCGGTGCGGTGGTCGGCGCGCACAGCGGCGCGTACGCCTACACGGTGGGGCAGCGCAAGGGGTTGGCGCTCGGCGTGCCGGCCCCGGACGGGAAGCCCCGGTACGTGCTCTCGATCACCCCGAAGACCAACACCGTGACGGTGGGCCCGGCCGAGGCGCTGGAGGTCCGCACGGTGAGCGGCGAGCGGCCGGTCTGGACCGGTGGACCGGTGCCGACCGACGCCTTCGACTGCGAGGTGCAGTTGCGGGCACACGGCCAGGTGGTGCCGGCCACCGTCCGGCTCGACGGGGCGGCGCTGCGCGCCGAGCTGCGCGAGCCGGTCCGTGGGGTGGCGGCCGGGCAGGCGATCGTGGTCTACCGGCCCGATCCGGGCGGCGATGTCGTGCTCGGCTCGGCCACCATCAGCGCCGCCGCCTGAGAGCGTCGCTCCGGTGCCGCATGCCCGGCAGTGCCCGAATGGACCGTCGGTGCCGGGTGGCCGGGCAGTGCCGGATGGCCGGGCAGTGCCGGATGGACCGCCGGTGCCGGGTGGACTGCCGGTGCCGGGATAACCTGCCGACGTGACCGATCAACAGCAGCTGCCCGACCAACCGGCCGACTCGACGGCGGCGACCGGGCCGGCGTGGCCGTGGCCGGCCGGGGCGGCCTCCGGCATCGGCTCGATGCCCGGCACCGACATCGCCGAGGCCCAGCGGATCGTGCTCGGCGAGCTTCCCGTGCCGCACCTGCCCGAACTCCCCGCCAGGGGACCCGGTGCCGACCTGGTCGGCCGGAGCGCCGGGCTGCTGGTGGACCTGCCGGTCGAGCTCTACGCCGCCCGGTGGCGGATCGCCGGGCGTCCGGGGCGGGACCTGCGTCAGGCCCTCGACCTGCTGGAACGTGACCTGGACCAGATGACCGAGCAGGCCGGCGAGTTCACCGGCACCTTCAAGGTGCAGGCGGCCGGACCGCTCACCCTGGCCGCCAACGTCGAGCTTCCGGTCGGCGGCTGGATGCTCCGCGACCCCGGGGCGGTCCGGGACCTGACCGAGTCGCTCGCCGACGGGCTGCGCGGGTACGTGGCGCAGGTCCGCCGCCGGCTGCCCCGGGCCACGGTGCTGCTGCAACTGGACGAGCCGGCGCTGCCCGCCGTACTGGCCGGGCGGATTCCGACCGAGAGCGGGCTGGGGGCGTACCGGCCGGTCGAGTCGGGGACGGCGACTGGGCTGCTCCGTACCGTGGTGTCGACCGTCGACGCGCCGGTGGTGCTGCACTGCTGTGCCCCGGACGTACCGCTGGACCTGGTCCGGTCGACCGGCGCGGTCGCGGTCGCGCTCGACCTGGCCCTGGTGGACCGGCTCGACCCGGTCGGCGAGGCGATCGACGCCGGGCTGGGACTCTTCGCCGGGGCGGCACCGACGCTGCCGCCGCAGGGCGGGCGCGGGCCGTCGTCGGCCCAGGTCGCCGATCGGGTACGCCAACTCTGGGACCGGCTCGGCTTCCCCCGCGCCCGGCTCGCCGAGCAGGTGGTGGTGACCCCCGCCTGCGGGCTGGCCGGCGCCACCGGCGAGTACGCCCGGACCCTCCTCACCGCCTGCCGGGACGCGGGTCGCCGACTCGCCGAGGAGTAGGTTTTCCTGTCACATCCGACGGGCAGGATGGGGGCATGATCGGTCACCTCCGTTCCGTCGTCATCGACTGCCCCGATCCGCGCGCCCTGGCCGGCTTCTATTCGGAGCTGCTCGGGCTGCCCGTCGACGATCGGGGGGCCGACGACGACGATGGCTGGGTCGTGCTCGGCGGCGAGCCGGGGCAGCATCCCCGGCTCGCCTTCCAGAAGGCGGTCAACCTCCGGGAGCCGCGCTGGCCCGACCCGCACCGGCCGCAGCAGTTCCACCTGGACGTCACCGTCGAGGACATCGAGCAGGCCGAGGCCCAGGCGCTGGCGCTCGGTGCGACCCGGCTGCCCGGCGAGGGCCAGGGCTGGCGGGTCTACGCCGATCCCGCCGGCCACCCGTTCTGCCTCTGCTGGGACGACTGAGCCAACCGACCGGGCCCTGCCGGGACGACTGGGCCGACTCACCCGGCTCCGCTGGGACGACTGGGCCGACTCACCCGGCTCCGCCGGGACGACTGGGCAACTGACCAGGCTCCGCTGGGACGACTGGGCAGGCCGAGCGGGCGGGTGGCGGCGCCGGAACGACTCCGGGAAGATGGCCGCCATGCCTGATCCGGTCACCGCCTCGCCACGCCTCGCCCGCGCCTCCGGCTCGCTCTTCGGGCTGGCCTACGGTGACGCGCTCGGGGCGCCGACCGAGTTCCTGCCGGTCGTCGAGATCCACCGCCGGTACGGCCCGGCCGGCCCCCGCGAGCTGGTCGGCGATCCGGCCCGGGTCACCGACGACACCCAGATGGGGCTGGCGGTCGGCTGGGCGTTGCACGAGGCCGGCCCGGCGCCCACCCCCGAGGCGCTGGAGCCGCTGCTCCGGCAGCGCTTCGTGGCCTGGGCGCAGAGTCCGGAGAACAATCGCGCCCCCGGGATGACCTGCCTGCGCGCCTGCGGCGGCCTGGCCGAGGGGCTGCGCTGGCAGGCGGCGACAATGGCCGACTCGAAGGGCTGCGGCGCCAACATGCGGGTCACCCCGGTCGGGCTGGTCCCCGGCTACGACCTGGAGACGCTGGCCGGGGTCGCCCAGTTGCAGGCCGGGCTGACCCACGGCCACCCGACCGGGCTCGCCGCGAGCGAGCTGACCGCGTACGCGGTCCGGGTGCTGCGCGACGGCGCCGCCCTGGCCGAGCTGCCCGGCCTGCTGCGGGACCGGGCCGTACGGCAGCGCGCCGTCTACCGGACCGACTGGCTCGGCGACCTGTGGCAGCGGCCCGCCGTCGACGACCCGGTCACCTTCATCTCCCGGGGCTGGGACGAGTGCCTCGGGGTGCTCGACGCGTTGGACGCGGCGCTGGCGTCACCGGACGACGGCACCGACGCGTGCGCGGCCACCGGGGCGGGCTGGATCGCCGAGGAGGCGCTCGGCACCGCCCTGTACTGCGCGATCCGGCACGCCGACGACCCGGTGTCGGCGCTGGCTCGGGGCGCCACCACCTCCGGCGACTCGGACTCGATCGCCTGCCTGGCCGGGGCGTTCGTCGGCGCGGCGTACGGGATGGCGGCCTGGCCCGCCGACTGGCCCGACCGGATCGAGTACGCCGACCAGCTCGGCACCCTCGGCGCCGCCTGGGACTGACCGCCGCCGCGTACCGCCGGGGTTCCGGCGGCGGCGCCCGGCCCGGCCAGGCCGGTCCGACTGTGCGTGCCGGGGAGGGCGGCTAGGTTTGCGGTGAGGTCGGAGGAGGTCGAGGTGTCCGAGGAAGCGATCCCGCAGCAGGTCGGGCCGGAGCAGGAGGCGGCGGCCGGCGAGGAGCCGACCGCCGGGGCACGGGACCGGCACGCCGAGCTGAGCACCGAGATCACCGACCACCAGTACCGGTACTACGTGCTCGACGCGCCGATCGTCTCGGACGCCGAGTTCGACACGCTGCTGCGCGAGCTGGAGGCGCTGGAGGAGCGCTATCCGGCGCTGCGTACCCCGGAGTCGCCGACCCAGCGGGTCGGCGGCACCTTCTCCACGCTCTTCACCCCGGTGCCGCACATCGAGCGGATGATGTCGCTGGACAACGCCTTCACCCCGGAACAGTTGGCGGGTTGGGTGGAGCGGATCGAACGGGATGCCGGCGGTCCGGTGGACTACCTCTGCGAGCTGAAGGTGGACGGGCTGGCGATCAACCTCACCTACGAGAAGGGTCGGCTGGTCCGGGCCGCGACCCGGGGCGACACCCGGATCGGCGAGGACGTCACCGCGAACGTACGGACCCTGAAGGAGGTGCCGGAGCGGCTGACCGACGGCACCGAACCCGTCCCGGAGCTGCTGGAGGTGCGGGGCGAGATCTACTTTCCGGTGGCCGCCTTCGCCGACCTGAACGCGGGGCTGGTCGAGCAGGGGAAGCCGCCCTTCGCCAACCCGCGCAACGCGGCGGCGGGCAGCCTGCGGCAGAAGGATCCCCGGATCACGGCGAGCCGGCCGCTGCGGCTGGTCGTGCACGGCCTGGGGGCGCGGCAGGGGTTCGCGCCGGCCGCCCAGTCCGAGGCGTACGCGGCGCTGCGCGGCTGGGGGCTGCCGACCAGCGACCGCTGGCGGGTGGTGCCGGACCTGGCCGGCATCACCGACTACGTCGAGTACTACGCCGAGCACCGGCACGACGTCGAGCACGAGATCGACGGGGTGGTGGTCAAGGTCGACCCGGTGGCCATCCAGGGCCGGCTCGGCTCGACCAGCCGGGCACCCCGCTGGGCGATCGCCTTCAAGTACCCGCCGGAGGAGGTCACCACCGAGCTGCTCGACATCGAGGTGAACGTCGGCCGGACCGGCCGGGTGACGCCGTTCGCCGAGTTGAAGCCGGTGAAGGTGGCCGGTTCGACGGTGGCCCGGGCCACCCTGCACAACGCGCACGAGGTGGAGCGCAAGGGTGTGCTGATCGGCGACACGGTGGTGATCCGCAAGGCCGGTGACGTGATCCCGGAGGTGCTCGGGCCGATCGTGGAGCTGCGCCCGCCGGACGCCCGCCGGTTCGAGATGCCGACCCGCTGCCCGGCCTGCGGCACCGCCCTGGCGCCGTCCCGGGAGGGTGACGTCGACATCCGCTGCCCGAACGCGCGTACCTGCCCGGCGCAGCTGCGCGAGCGGATCTTCTATCTGGCCAGCCGGGAGGCGCTGGACATCGAGGTGCTCGGCTTCAAGGCGGTCGGCGCGCTGCTCGACGCGGGAGTGATCACCGACGAGGGCGATCTCTTCTATCTGGACGAGGAGCGGCTGGCCCGGGTGCCGTTCTTCGTACGCAAGGACGGCACGCTGGGCCGCAACGCGCAGAAGCTGCTGGAGAGTCTCGCCGCCGCGAAGGACCGGCCGCTGGCCCGGGTGCTGGTGGCGCTCTCCGTCCGGCACGTGGGTCCGACCGCCGCCGAGGCGCTGGCCCGGGAGTTCGGCTCGATCGCGGCGATCGAGGCGGCCGGTGAGCCGGAACTGTCGGCGGTGGACGGTGTCGGGCCGACGATCGCGGTCAGCCTGCGGGAGTGGTTCGAGGTGGACTGGCACCGCGAGGTGCTGCGCAAGTGGGCCGAGGCGGGCGTACGGATGGCCGAGGAGCGGGTCGAGGAGGGGCCGCGCCCGCTGGAGGGGTTGACCGTGGTGGTGACCGGGACGCTGTCCGGGTACACCCGGGACCGGGCGGCCGAGGAGCTGCGGCTGCGGGGCGCCAAGGTCAGCGGCTCCGTCTCGAAGAAGACCGACTTCGTGGTGGTCGGTGACAACCCGGGCTCCAAGGCGGAGAAGGCGGCGGCGCTGAAGGTGCCTATGCTCGACGAGGCCGGTTTCGCGGCGCTGCTCACGGAGGGTCCGGAGGCCGCGGGTAGGCTCGTACTCAGTGACGATTAGTAATGGGTCGATCAGCACTCCGTAACAGAACTTCCTGGGCAAGATGCGCAGTATTTCAAGTTAGTCACGACTAGGCCCGATTCGCGTCTGTCGCCTCCCGCCGGGCGCGGGTCAGGGCGTTTCATGGGAGGCACGTCGCGCGGCAGCCGCCGCGCCCAGACCGAGAGGTTCGGGAGGTCACATGGAGGCCGCCGCGCTGCGGAACTCCGTCCCTCCAGATCGGACGGCGCCGTTCTTCGGCTTCGTCTGGGCTGTCGTCGGCCTGGCCGTCGGGGTCTCCGCCGTGTCGCTGCTCGCCCTCCCCGGCGAGCTGCCCCGGCTGCCGCTGGCGTTCTGGCTGATGGCGGCCCTCGCGGTCACCTTCGACGCCCGCCCGTTCAGCCCGCACGCCGAGCGGCGCAGCATGTCGGTCTTCCCGTCGATCTGCTTCACCTTCGCCGTCGCCCTGGAGTGGGGGCCGGGGCCGGCCATCGCGGTACAGGCCGCCGCCGTGCTGGTCTCCGGCTGGCGGATGCGGTACGCGCCCTGGCGCACGATCTTCAACATCGCCCAGTACGCCTGCGCACTCGTCGCCGCCGACGCGGTCGTCCGGCTGGTACCCGGTGACGGGTTCGGCGGGACCGACCGGCTCCGGCCGCTCGACGTGCTCGTCGCGGTCGGCGCGGCGGGCGCCTGGCTGACCGTCAACCACGGCCTGGTCGCCACCGCCGTCCGGCTGCGTTTCGGCGGGCGGTGGTGGACCCGGATCCGCCAGGGGCTCGGCTTCGAGCTGCTCGCCACCGGCTCGCTGCTGCTGCTCGCCCCGGTGCTGGTCGCCGCCGCCCGGACCAGCCCGGCGCTGGTCCCGATGATGGTGCTGCCGCTCTACGCCGTCTCCCGGATGGCCCGGCTCTCCGCCGAACGGGAGCAGCTCGCCCGGCAGGACCCGCTGACCGGGCTGGCCAACCGGGAGGCGCTGCGGGTCGAGGTGACCGAGCAGGTGGCGGTGCACGCCGAGCTGGCCGGCAAGCAGGCCCCCGGCGGGCAGCTCGCGCTGCTCCTGCTCGACCTGGACCGCTTCAAGCACGTCAACGACGCCCTCGGGCACGCCGTCGGGGACCGGCTGCTGGTCGAGGTCGCCGCCCGGCTGACCACGGCCGTACGCCCGCCGGACCTGATCGCCCGGCTCGGCGGGGACGAGTTCGCCATCCTCGCCACCCGGCTCGACGGGGTGGCCGACGCCCGGCGGGTCGCCGACCGGGTGGTCGGGGAGCTGACCGACCCGGTACCGCTGGACGGGCTGCCGCTGGACGTCGGCGGCTCGATCGGGATAGCGCTCTATCCGGAGCACGGCGCCGACTTCGCCACCCTGATGCGCCACGCCGACGTGGCGATGTACGACGCGAAGCACCGGGGCGACCCGGTGGCGGTCTACGCCGCCGAGTCCGACCACAACTCGGCGGAGCGGCTGAGCCTGCTGGCCGACCTGCGCCGGGTGTTGGAGACCGGGGCCGACGACGCCGGTGAGATCACCCTCTACTACCAGCCGCAGATCGCGATCGCCACCGGCGAGGTGGTCGGGGTGGAGGCGCTGCTGCGCTGGCGGCACCCCCGGCGCGGCATGGTCGACCCGGAGGAGCTGATCCGGGTCGCCGAGCAGAGCGCGGTGATGCGGCTGCTGACCCGTCGGGTCGTCGACGACGTGGTGGAGCAGCTCGCGAAGTGGTCCGCCGCCGGGCTGGAACTGCGGGCGGCGGTCAACGTCAGCGTCCGTGACCTGCACACCGGGGAGATCGCCGACCAGATCGCGGAGCGGCTCGCCCGGTACGGCGTACCGCCGTCGCGGATCCAGCTGGAGATGACCGAGGGCGCGCTGATGGCCGACCCGCGCCGGGTGCTGGCCACCATCACCCGGCTGGACCGGATCGGGGTGGCGATCTCGATGGACGACTTCGGCACCGGCTACTCCTCGATGCAGCACCTGCGCCGGCTGCCGCTGGCCGAGGTGAAGGTCGACCGCTCCTTCGTACTCGGGATGGTCGCCGACGCCGACGACGCGGCGATCGTCCGGTCGGTGATCGAGCTGGCCGGTGCCCTGGGGTTGCGGGTCGTCGCCGAGGGGGTGGAGGACGAGCGCACCTGGCGGCTGCTGCACGAGGCCGGCTGCGAGGTCGCGCAGGGCTGGTTCTTCGCCCGGCCGATGCCGGCGGAGGAGCTGGTCACCTGGCTCTCCCGGTACCGGCCGATCAGCCCCGCCACCCGGGTCGGCGCCGGCGGCCCCGCCCCGACCGGCGCGGAGCGGACCGGCTCGGGCGTCCGGGCCGGGCGGGACGACGGCCGGGCGGCACCGCTCGGCGAGCGGGCGGTGCGCAACGGCGACGGGGCGGCGCAGCTCGGCGAGCGGCCGGACCGGCCGGCCGGGGTGGCCGGGCCGACGATTGAGCGGGACGTGCTGGCCGAGCCGGTCGAGCCGGGCACGCCGGTGACGGCGAGCGGCGGGCCGGCGAAGGCGGAGGCGGCGGCCCGGCTGCATCCGAGCGTGGAGTGAACCGGCGGCCGCAGGGTGCCGCCGGGGACGGCCGGGGCCGGGGAAGTCGGAGGCGCCCGGGGACGGCCCGGGGCCCGGGGGAGTCGGGGGCGGCGACGCTCGGGGTGCCAAATAGACTCGCTGGGGTCGCGGCGCGCGTGCCACGCTGCGCCGGGAAAGTCGACGGCGGAAGCCGCGTAGACGTCAAGGCATGAAGGGGGCACCGATGTCCGCCATCTCCCGCGAGGAGGTCGCGCACCTGGCGCGACTGTCGCGGCTCGCCGTCACCGAGGAGGAGCTGGACACCTTCGCCGGCCAGCTCGACGTGATCCTCCAGGCCGTCGCGCGGGTCGGCGAGGTGGCCGCCGCGGACATCCCGCCCACCTCGCACTCCGTGCCGCTGACCAACGTGCTGCGCGACGACGTGGTGGTGCCCGGCCTGACCCGGGCGGAGGCGCTCTCCGGGGCGCCGGACAGCGAGGAGGACCGGTTCCGGGTGCCGCGCATCCTGGACGAGGACGAGCCGCCCAGCCCCCGTGGTGAGGGCCCGGCGGAAGGGAACGCGTGACCACCATGGCTGACGTGACCAGGATGACCGCGACCGAGATCGCGGCCCTCATCGCCGGTGGCGAGGCGTCCGCGGTCGAGGTGACCCAGGCGCACCTGGACCGGATCGCCGCGGTCGACGACCGGGTGCACGCCTTCCTGCACGTCGACACCGACGGTGCGCTGGAGGCGGCCCGCGCGGTCGACGCGAAGCGGGCCGCCGGGGAGAAGCTGGGCCCGCTGGCCGGGGTGCCGGTGGCGGTCAAGGACGTACTCACCACCAAGGGCGTGCCGACGACCGTCGGGTCCAAGATCCTCCAGGGCTGGCGGCCGCCGTACGACTCGACGATCGTGCGCCGGCTGCGCGAGGCCGGCACGGTGATGCTGGGCAAGACCAACATGGACGAGTTCGCGATGGGCTCGTCGACGGAATACTCGGCGTACGGGCCGACGGGGAACCCGTGGGACCTGGGGCGGATCCCGGGCGGCTCCGGCGGCGGCAGCTCGGCCGCGCTGGCCGCGTACGAGGCGCCGCTGGCGATCGGCTCCGACACCGGCGGCTCGATCCGGCAGCCGGGTGCGGTGACCGGCACCGTCGGGGCGAAGCCGACCTACGGCGGCACCTCGCGATACGGCCTGGTCGCCTTCTCCTCGTCGCTGGACACCCCCGGCCCGTGTGCGCGTACGGTGCTGGACGCGGCGCTGCTGCACGAGGTGATCGGCGGGCACGACCCGCGCGACTCCACCTCGATCCCGGCGCCGGTGCCGGACGTGGTCGCCGCCGCCCGGGCCGGCGCCTCCGGTGACCTGACCGGGGTCCGGCTGGGCCTGGTCACCGAGTTCTCCGGCGAGGGTGCCGAGCCGGGGGTGACGGCCGCATTCCGGGACGCCGTCGACGCGCTGACCAAGCTCGGTGCCGAGGTCGTCGAGGTCTCCTGCCCGCACTTCCAGTACGCGCTGCCGGCCTACTACCTGATCGCGCCGAGCGAGTGCTCCTCGAACCTGGCCCGGTTCGACGGGGTGCGGTTCGGGCTGCGGGTCGGCGACGACGGCGTGCACTCGCTGGAGGAGGTGATGTCGCTGACCCGGGACGCCGGCTTCGGCCCCGAGGTCAAGCGGCGGATCATGCTCGGCACGTACGCGCTCTCGTCCGGCTACTACGACGCCTACTACGGGCAGGCGCAGAAGGTGCGTACCCTGATCACCCGCGACTTCACCGCCGCGTTCGAGCAGGCCGACGTGCTGATCTCGCCGACGACGCCGTTCGTGGCGTTCCCGTTCGGCTCGCGGACGGCGGATCCCTACCAGATGTAC
The DNA here is from genome assembly GCF_003030385.1 of Plantactinospora sp. BB1. Classification (NCBI taxonomy): domain Bacteria; kingdom Bacillati; phylum Actinomycetota; class Actinomycetes; order Micromonosporales; family Micromonosporaceae; genus Plantactinospora; species Plantactinospora sp. BB1. The sequence goes on from NZ_CP028159.1 coordinate 3,030,444, forward strand.
CTGGCGGACCTCTTCACCATCCCGACCAACCTCTACGGCGGGCCTGGCATCTCGGTACCGTGCGGGCTGTCGGAGGGGCTGCCGGTGGGCTTGCAGATCATGGCGCCGACGATGGCGGACGACCGGATGTACCGGGTCGGCGCCGCGCTGGAGTCGGTGATCGGCACGCTCACCCCGCCGGAGCTCTGAGCCGGGGTCACATTCCGTCGGGGACCGTCCCCGCCGGCGGTGGTACCGGAAGGTGCGCATCCGCCGGCGGTGTGGGCGCCGGACGCAGCCGGGATGCAGGGCGGGCGCAGCGCGGTCTCGGCCCGGCGGGAGCAAGGCCGGTCACACTCCGACCTTATTGCCAAGAGTGTGCAATAAGGTCGGTGCACCGGCCATCCCGCAACCGGGGGGACACCCATGCCGCACGGCTTCACCGGCTCTGCCCGCAGCGCCGACACCAGCTCCACCGTCGAGTTCCCGGTCGACCCCGCCGTCCCTGAGCTGATCATGGCCTGGGGGCGCGGCTGGGCGGTTTCCCGGGGGACGCCCGCGCCGGTCGAGGTCCCCGGCGGCTTCCGGGTCGACGTCGGGCTGCCGGGCCATCGGGTACGCCACGTGCTGCACACCTACGACGCCGAGCTGCTCGGCCGGCTCGGTCGGGAGCTGACCGCCCCCGGCAACTGGATCAAGGTGAGTGGAGATCCGGCCGGGTTCCGGGCCGCGCTGCCCGACGGGTGGACGATGGACATCGCCGGACACCTGATGAGCGTGCGGTTCCGCGCGGAGCCGGTCGCGCCGCCCGCCGGCTACACGGTCCGGGTGCACACCGAGCCCGGCACCGGGGTGGTCGTCGCGACGGTGCACGACAGCGTCGGCGGCAGGGCCGCGTCGGGGCGGCTCGCCCCCGCCGGGGAGTTCGGCATCGTCGACCAGGTCGAGACCGAGCCGGCACACCGGCGGCGGGGGCTGGGCAGCGTCGTCATGCGTACCCTCGCCGCGCGGGCGGCGGCCGGCGGGCTGCGTACCGGAATCCTGGTCGCCACCGACGACGGCCGCGCCCTCTACCGCGCCCTCGGCTGGGACGTCCGCTCCGACGTCTCCGGGGCGTACCGCCCGGAGGTCCGGGCCGGGGCGCGGCCGCCGGGGCATCCGCGCGGCTGACCGGTCGGTCCGGGAGCGCCCCGCTGTCCAGTCCTGTCCAACCGGGTCCAGGATGCCCGGCGGCACCGTCGGACATCGATGACTCTCGGCTCAGTAGCGGCGCCGGCGGGGGTTCGGCGCAGATGCCTACCGAGGAGGAGCCAGTCCATGAGAGTCCTACCCAAGAGGGCCAACTGGGCAACATCAGCGGCGGTCGCCCTGGTGCTGGCGGCGCCGGCCCTGGCGCTGAGCCAGCCGGCGGGTGCCGCACCCGGACCCGGCCTGGACCCGGGTGCCACCGCCGAGGCGTGGGCGGCTGGCCGGGCCGCGTACGGGCCGGGGGCCAGCGAGCACCAGGCGATCGAGGCGTACTGGACGCCGGAGCGGATGCGGGCGGCGCAGCCCGTCGAGGAGTCACCCGCCTACCGGCAGGCGGTCAAGCGGTACGTCGACAGTGGACAGGCGAACCGGCAGGCGGTCGACCGGGGCGCCCGGCTGACGATCCCGCCGGCCGCCGGTGAGCTGGGTACCCCGGAGCGCGGTCCGGTGCCGGCGGCACTCAACCCGAACTTCGCCTCCAACCACCCGACGGCGCGGACCAGTGGCAAGGTCTTCTTCACCCTGCCCACCGGCAACTTCGTCTGCTCCGGAACGGTGGTCAACTCCGAGGGCCAGGACACGGTCTGGACCGCCGGGCACTGCACCCACCCGGGTGGTCCGGGCGGCGCGCTGGCCACCAACTGGGCCTTCGTGCCCGCCTTCGACGACGACCTCGCCAATCCCCGGCCGTTCGGCACCTGGACGGCGTCCCGGCTCGTCCCGGCGCCGGGCTGGACCGCCAGCTCGAACTTTGCCGAGGACATGGCGGTGGCGATCATGAACACCCTGAACGGGCAGCACATCGTCGCCCGGCTCGGCGGCCAGGGCCTGGACGTCAACCGGGGCCTGAACGTCCCGATCAACGCCTTCGGCTATCCGCAGGAGGCGCCCTTCGACGGCGGGAACCTGCTGCGCTGCTCCGGCAACTCGCAGCCGGAGTCGGCCGGTGCCACCCAGACCATCCGGATCCCCTGCGACATGACCCGGGGCTCCAGCGGCGGCGGCTGGCTGCTCAACTGGGACGGCAACTTCGGCTTCCTGTACGGCGTCAACAGCCGGATCGACCGGATCGTGAACCCGACGATCATGATCTCGCCGTTCTTCGACAACACCGCGCTGAACCTCTACAACCAGACCAGGAACCTCTGACCGTTCGACAGGTCGCCGCGGTTGCGGTGCCGTCCGGGGTGGGCCGCTGGGCCGGCCGCCCCGGGCGCCGCCGACGTCATCGGGCCGGCATCGGCTGCCGCTGGGTCCGGCCGAGGAACTCCCGGATGTGGCCGGCGATCTCGTCGACGTGCGTCTCCAGCGCGAAGTGGCCGGTGTCGAGGAGGTGGATCTCGGCGTCCGGCAGGTCCCGCTGGAAGGCGCGGGCACCCTCCGGGCCGAAGATCGGATCGTTGGCGCCCCAGACCGCGAGCAGCGGTACCCGGGTCTGCCGGAAGCACTCCTGGGCCCGGGGATAGAGGTCGAGGTTCGTCTGGTAGTCCCGGAAGAGCTGGAGTTGGTTGTCGTGGTTGCCCGGCCGGCCGAGCACCTCCATCGCGTGGTGCCAGGCGTCCGGGCTGACCAGGCTGACGTCCGGCACCCCGGTCTCGTACTGGGCCCGGACCTCCTGCTCGGTGAAGGCCAGCCGGGCGGCGGCCTCGTTCTCCGGTCCGGGATCCTTCGCGTACCCGAAGAGCGGCTTCCAGAACTTCTCGACGAATCCCTCCCGGTAGGCGTTCCCGCTCTGGGTGACGATCGCCGAGATGCTCTCCGGCCGGCGCAGCAGCAGCCGCAGGGCGATCGGCGCGCCGTAGTCCTGCATGTAGACGGCGTACCGGCGGATGTCGAGCTGGTTCAACAGCCCCATGGTGACGTCGGTGAGCGCGTCGAAGGTGTACGGGAAGTCGCCCAGGGACGGGACCGCGGAGTAGCCGAAGCCGATGTGGTCCGGCGCCACCACGTGGTAGTCGTCGGCCAGCGCCGGGATCAGGTTCCGGAACATGTGCGAGCTGGTCGGGAAGCCGTGCAGCAGGACCAGCGGCGGCGCGTCCGGCGGGCCGGCCTCGCGGTAGAAGACGTCCAGGCCGTCGACCGTGGTGTTCCGGTGGTGTACCGCGCCGCTCATCGTTCCCCCGCGATCGTCCCGGCAGATTCGCCTCTTTCGCTCATACTCCCCAATCCCGGTCTTCTCCGGGCGGGTATCGACAGCGGCGGAGGTGTCCGGGCCGGCCGGGTGGGGCCGGAGATCCGAGCGGCGGTGGGGGTGCCCGGTCACCCGCCCTCGGGGAGTTCCTGGCCGGTGAGGAGCCGGGCGCCGTCGAGCAGCAGCGGCTGCCAGCCGGGCGCGCCGGTACGCCCGTGCTTCGGATCGATCCCGGTGAACGTCCGGCCGCCGATGCGCACCCGGACGTGCCGGGCGGCCCAGTCGGCGGTGGCGCGCTGGCGTACCCGGCCGGGGCACCGCCAGGTGCCGTCGGCGAAGCGTACGACCTGGGAGTGCCCGTGCACCTGGCCGAAGGGCACGAACCCGCCGCCGCCGTAGTACGCCAGCCACGGCTCGTGCAGCTCCCAGCCCGCCTCGGCCCAGAACGGCCCGGCCGCCCGGTCCACCCCGAACTCCCCGCCCCGGAAGATCAGGGGCGTCGGGCGCTCGTTCAGCAGCCGGGCCGCGAGCGCGGCGCCCGGCGGCTCGCCCAGCTCCCGCCAGGCGCCGACCGTCAACCCGGCGTGGCAGGCCAGCAGGTCCTCGCCGTCGGCGGTGCGGATCGCGACGGCCACCCGCAGCCGGCCCTCCGCCCACCAGGAGCGGAGCAGCTCGGCGTCGGCGTCGGCGAGCCGGTCCGGCCAGAACGGCGTCCCGCCGGGCAGGTACTGCGCCTCGTGGTTGCCGGCGAGCTGGATCCACCGCTCCGGCTGGTGGTCGAGATACCAGCGGACGATCTCCAGCACCGCGCCGCTGTGCGGGCCCCGGTCGACGAGATCGCCGACCTGCACCACCGTGACGTCGTCGGGCAGGCCCGGCCGGTCGTCGTCCGCGCCGAGCGCCCGCAGGGCGTCGCGCAACTGGTCGGCGTGGCCACCGACGTCACCGATCAGCGCTATCCGGACCATCGCCGCTCCCCGGTCGGACGAACCCACTGTCGGCGAGGGTAGCTCGGCGACGGATCATCCGGCCGCCCCGTTCGTCGACTATGGACGGTGCTTCGGCCCGGTCCCGCCGGATTCGACCACGCCGGGTGCCGGCTCGACGCCGGGGCGTACCGGTCGACCGGGCCGGTCCAAATTGTTGCTCCGATCCGCCCCAGCCGGGCCGATGACACCGAAGTGATCTATTAGGGTGCCTTGTCATGACTGGCGGTTCAGGTGACGGGTTCACGGTAGACCCGACAGCGCTGGAGAGCTTCTCCAAGACCAGCTACGCCCGCGCGGACGACTTCGACGAGATCCGTGGCCGGCTCCGGGACGGCGCCGTCGGGCGCTCCTCCTTTGGCATCATGCCCGCCTCGTTCACCCTCTACGAGCAGTACGAGTCGTGCCTCGACGAGTGCCTCCAGGCCCTGGCGGACGGGTCCGAGGTGATGGAGGTGATCGCCGACGCGGTCACCGCCGAGCGGGACTCGTATGTGAACAGCGACGCCGCCGCGCAGGCCCGGTTCGGCGGCTGACCAGGCACCGCCGCGACGACCCGACCGGCGCGGCACACCGAAGACCACGAAGGGGGAGGGCGCAGTGTCCACCGTCGCGCTCGAACGCAGCAAGACCTATTTCGAGCAGTTCGTCGGCTCCGTACCGGAGCCGCTCCAGGGCTTCACCCGGACGGTGTTGTCACCGTTCGAGCAGCTCCTCGAACAGGTGGCCGGCGATCCCGACGACCTGATGCGGGGCGCGGAACGCTGCCTCGCCGCGTCGAACGACGTGCTCGCGATCGCCGCCCAGCAGCAGACCGACCGGGCCCAGCTCCAGCCGCCGGCCTGGGGCGGCAGCGCACAGGAGGCGTTCCAGACCGGGCTGACCAACGTCGAGCAGACCATCCGGCAGCTCGCCGAGGGCCTGAACGCGGCCAAGGAGGTACTCGTCGAGGCGGCGAACGCGGCCGTCGACGCGTTCAACCTGCTCTGCGAGCTGATCTTCGAGTTCCTGACCGCCTTCCTGATCGAGGCGATCATCGCCGCCGCGGCGGCGTTCCTCAGCTTCGGCGCCTCGATCGCCGCCTTCGTCGTACGCTGGCTGGCCCGGCTGGCGATGACGCTGGGCCGGGGCGCCCGGATCGTCAGCAAGCTGGTCCGGATCCTCCAGAAGCTCGCCACCAAGCTGGACGACGTCAAGACGCTGCTGACCCAGTACCGCAAGCGGGTGATGGAGCTGCGCAAGCTGAAGAAGGAATACGCCATCTGGAAGCAGCAGGGCCGTACCGCGCAGGGGCGGGCGATCCTGGCGGAGCACAGTCTCAAGGTCGGCGTACCCCGCTTCGTCTTCAACCAGGTCTCGCCGGTCAACCTGAGCGGCAAGGGCGGTGCGGTGCTGGACACCGCCGTCGGCATGCACGACATCTCGGACGGGCAGAAGGACCGCAACTACGCGACCGACGGCACCTACCGGGAGGACATCGGCCCGTACACCAAGAGCGTGCAGAATCTGATCGACTCGGTGGGCTGACCGGCCGGTGGGCGGACCGGTCACCGACGCACCGAAGCGGACGAGGGCAGGAGAGGACGACGTGGCGGAATACCCCGCGCTGGATCGGCTGGAGCAGCTCGCGAACAGCCTGGACGGGCTGCAATCCCAGATGAGCCGGCGGATCGAGGAGCTACAGGCGCAGCCGGTCGAGCTGGAGAGCGAGAGCGGTGCCGTACGGGTGGCGGTCGACCACGGCGGCCGGGTCGACCGGGTCGACATCACCTCCCGGGGCATGCGGTACAGCCCGGACCAGCTCGGCGCGGAGATCACCGGCACGATCCGGCGGGCGCAGCGGGAGGCGACCCGGCGGTTGCAGGACTCCATGCGGGAGGTGCTGGGCAACGCCGCCGACGACTACCCGCTGGGCTGAGCCGTGCCCACCGACTACCGCCACCTCTACACGGACGCGGTCACCAGCAGGCTCGAACCGGGCGAGGCGGTCCTGGCGCTCAGCGAGGCGAAGCGTCCGCACGGGCTGGCGCCGGACCCGCCGCCCCGACCGCCGGAGCCGACCCCGGGCGACGGTGCCGCGGTGGCCGGCATGGGGCTGGCCAACGTGGCGCTCAGCGGGCTTGAGGCGATCGACAACATCGGCGGCGGGGGTCCGACCGACTGGCTGATCCGGCTCTTCTTCGGCCGCGCCGCACGGGGCCGGCTCGACTCGGTCGCCGCCGGCTACGTCCGGGCCGTGCCGACCGACGCCAAGCTGCTGGCCGTGGTCACCGACCGGCGGCTGGTGGTCTTCTCGGTCGCCCCCTCCACCGAGATACGGCCGTTCGGCGAGCCGACCCCGCCGGTGGCGGCGGCGAGACTGAAGCCCCTCTGGTCGGTGCCCCGGGCCGAGGTGAGCGGCGCGCGCCGACGCCGGCACCGGCTGCACGGCGCCCGGCTCCGGGTCACCTTCCGGGACGGCTCCTGGCTGGAGCTGACCGGCCCGCTCTGCATGGGCCGGCAGCGGGCCGGCGAGCTGCGCGACGCCCTGGCCGGCTGAGCCCGACCATGCCCGGGAGTTCCGCGCCGGACGACTGGCGTACGGCGTTCGCGGCCGAGGCGCGGCGGCGCGGGGTACCCGGCGCGGAGATCCGCGCGGCGCTGGCCGAGGTCGACGCGTACTGCGCCGAGCCGGGCGCGGATCCGGCCGAGGCAACCGCGGATCCGGCCGAGGCGGCGGCGGATCCGGTTGAGGCGTTCGGCGAGCCGGCCGAGTATGCCGCGGCACTCGCGCACGGGCTCCGCTCGGCGGGACCGGCCCCGCACCGGCGCTCACCCTGGCTGGGCGGCTTCGTCGCCGCCAGCACCCTGGTCGGGGTGATGGCACTGCTCGCCGGGGTGGAGGCGGTGATCGGGTACGGAACCGCCGAACTCACCGTCGGCCAGTTCGTCTCGGCCCTCGCCGGGGTGGCCGGGATGGTCCTCGCCGTCGCGCTGCTGTTCCGGCCCGGGCGGGCGTACCGGCCGGCTCCGGACTGGCGGTTCGGCCTGGTCGGGGCCGCCGCGATCGCCTGCACGACGGTACCGGTGCTGGTCTGGCAGCAGGTGGCGGTACGGCTCCCCGGCTGGCTGCCGCTCGGCGCCGGCGTACTGCTGCTGGTGGCCGCCTGGTGGCCGCTCGCCTCCGGGCGGCTCTCCGCCGGCCCGCCAACCGGGGCGACCCCGGGAGCCGCGGCGGGGCGCCCGGACCGGCGTACCCGGCTGGTCCGCTGGGGCCTGCCGGTCGCGCTGCTCTGCGTGCTCCTCGTCGCCGTCCTGCTCGGTGCCGGCGACCAGTCCTGAGCACACCCGGACGCGACCGCGCCCGGGCGCCGGTACTCCGTCCGGTGTACGTGGTGCTCCAGGCGGGCAGCCGCAGGTGTCGGCCCTGGGCTGACGCGCCGCCGGCCCCTGCCGCCTAGCGTCGGTGTCGCCGACCTCACGCGGTGTGAGGCAGGCTTGCCGAAGGAGGAGGCCAGGATGACGACGACGCTGCCGCGACCACCGGACCCGGGCGGATCGGTGGTCGGAGACGACCAGCGGGTGCCGGCCCGGGACGAGGACCCGGCCGGCGGCCCCGCCATGCGGCGACGGCCGGTCTGGAACACCCTGGGCCTGGTCGCCCTGACCCTGGTCGGGGTACCGGTCGGCACCGCCGTCGCCGGTGCGCCGATCACCTACGAGGGCACCCTGCCGCTGGCCGGCTGGCTGGCGCTCTTCCTGCTGCTGCGCCGCCGCTGGCCGGTGGCGGCCCTGCTGGCCAGCCTGGCGGCCGTCAGCGGATTCCGGATCGCCGAGCTGACCGGTGCCGGCTGGGTCTGGCCGGCGTCGGTGATCTTCTTCGTGCTGGCCGCCGACGACACGCCCCGGCGGCACGGGCTGCGCTGGGCGGTCGGGGCCGGGCTGTTCCAACTGACCTTCGCGGTCAACTGGCAGTGGACGGTCGAGGGTCAGGCGGTGCAGCGGGCGATCGGCGAGGTCGGCGGGGAGGCGCTCGGCCTGGCCCTGACCATCGCGGTCGCGGTGGCGTTCCGGAACTGGCTGCGCTGGCGCGCCGAACTCGCCGCCGGACTGGCGCACGCCGAGCAGGAGCGGCGGCTGGAGGCGGATCGCCGGGCCGCGGAGGAGCGGTTGCAGATCGCCCGCGAGCTGCACGACGTGGTGGCGCACACCCTGACCGTGGTGGGGGTGCAGTTGCGGGTGGTGGACGAGGCGCTGGACGACTCCACCGACGAGGCGCGGGCCGCGCTGCGTACCGCCCAGGAGGTCCGGGCCAGGGCGGTGACCGACCTGCGGTCGCTGATCGACGTGCTGCGGGCGCCGGGCGACCGGCCGGACGCGGACGCCGTCCCGGCCCCGCAGGCCGACCTGGACGGCCTGGCCGAACTCACCGCCCGGACCCGGGCCAGCGGCCTGGAGGTCGCCGTCGACGTCACCGGCGATCCCGGTACGGTCGCCGCGCCGGTCGCGCTGGCCTGCTACCGGGTGATCCAGGAGGCCCTGACCAACACGGTGCAGCACGCGGGCGCGCGACGGGCCACCGTCCGGTTGGCGATCACCACCGATTCGGTACGACTCGAGGTGCGCGACGACGGCAACGGCCCCGGCCCGGCGGCGGTGCCGGGACACGGCATCAACGGAATGCGGGAGCGGGTCGCCGCCCTCGGCGGTACCTTCACCGCCGGAGCGGCCGACGGCGGCGGGTACGCGGTCCGCGCGACGATCCCGGTGGCAGGCTTCCGGCCGTGACGATCAGGGTGCTGCTCGCCGACGACCAGGCCCTGGTGCGGGCCGGATTCCGCAGCCTGCTGCGCCGGGGCCGGGAGATCGAGGTGGTCGGCGAGGCGGGCAGCGGCGACGAGGCGGTGCGGCTGGCCCGTACCCTGCGCCCGGACGTGGTGCTGATGGACATCCGGATGCCGGGGCTGGACGGCCTCGCCGCCACCGAGCGGATCGTGACCGACCCGGCGATGTCCGGCTGCCGGGTCATCATCCTGACCACCTTCGAGACCGACGAGTACGTCTTCGCCGCCCTGCGGGCCGGCGCCAGCGGATTCCTCACCAAGGAGATCGAGCCGGCCCAGCTCCGCCAGGCGGTCGGGATCGTCGCGGCCGGCGAGGCGCTGCTCTCGCCGAGCGTCACCCGCCGGGTCATCGAACAGTTCGCGCACCGGCCGGTGGCGGCCACCGACACCGAGGCGCGGCTGTCGGTGCTCACCGAACGGGAGCGCGAGGTGCTCCGGCTGGTCGCCACCGGGCTCTCCAACGAGCAGATCGCCGGGCGCCTCTTCATCAGCCCGCTGACCGCCAAGACCCACATCACCCGGGCGATCGCCAAGCTCGGCGTCCGGGACCGGGTCCAGTTGGTGATCGTGGCGTACGAGACCGGCCTGGTCCGACCCGGCAGCGCGGCCGAGCCGTCGGGCTGAGCCCGGCGGCCGGAGGGCGGACCGGAGGCGGCCGTTCGATCGACGGGGATCGGTGGAACGGCCGAGCGGTACCCGGTCCGGATTCGGCTAGCCTGCACCCGGTTCTGTCCTCAGAGGAGACGAGCGGGGATACGTGGAACACGGGGTTGCCGATCAGGATCAGCGTGTCCGCGCACCGGAGCGACCGACGACAGAACCGGAGCCGTCCGGAGCGGGCCGGGCCGGCACCCTCGTCCGGCGCGGCCTGTCGGCGCTCCGCCCGCTGCTCTTCGCCGGTGCCGTCGGACTGGTGGTGCTGGCGATCCACGCCCTGGCGGTGCGGGCCGGGGTCAGTCCCCGGTCCGGGCGTACCGAGTACGGCCTGCACACCGCCGCGCTGGTCGTCGCCACCCTCGCCGTGCTCGCCGTCTGGTGGGCCCGGCGCCGGGGCCGGACCTGGGATGCCGACCTGCTGCCGGCGCTCTTCGGCGGCCTCGCCGCGCTGACGCTGCTCACCGCGCTGCACGGCACCCCGTTCGACGCCAACGGCCTACAGGGCGACCAGACGTTCCGGACCGCCATCGTCACCCGGTTCGCCGACTCGTGGCGGCTCGCCGACTACACCTACCGGGACCTGCCCGCCTACTACGCGCCGGGCTTCTTCTGGCTGCTCGGCCGGGCCGCCGACCTGGCCGGGGTGGCGCCGTGGAAGATGCTCAAGTACGGCCTGGTCGCGGTGGGCTTCCTGACCCCGCTCATCTCGTACCTGTGCTGGCGCCGCCTGGTGCCGCTGCGGGTCGCGGCGCTCATCTCGGCGGTGCCGCTGATCGCCCCCGAGCTGTACGAGTCGTACGGCTGGCTGGTGCTGGTCGCGATCGTGCCGTGGTGGCTGGAGGCGGTTCACGGGCTCACCCGGCCGGGGTTGCGGCCCCGGCACCCGGTCCTGCTCGGCCTGATCGGCGCGGTGCTGTTCTGCGTCTACTACTACTATTTCTTCCTCTTCGTCCTTGTCTTCGCCCTGTTCCTGGCGGTGCAGCGGTGGCGTGCCGAGTTCAGTTGGCGGGTCGTCGGGCGGGGCCTCGGGGTGCTGGGCATCGCGGCGGCCGGTGCCGCGCCGTACTGGGCGCCGCTGGCCTGGAACTTCCTCACCGCCGCCCGGTTCGAGTCGCTGAACAACCGGTGGATCACCCTGAACTCCGGCGACCTGGCCCTGCCGATGCTTTCGCCCTCGGTGCTCGGTGCGCTCTGCCTCTTCGGCCTCGGCTTCCTGGTGGTGACGCTCCGGGAGGCGCTGTCCCGGTCGCTGCTGATCGTCCTCGTCTCGCTCTATGTCTGGCACGCGCTGGGCTGGCTCTTCGCCGCCGTCGACATGCCGCTGATGTCGTTCCGGATGAAGGCCGTGGTCCCAGTGGTACTGCTGGCCGGGGCGGCGATGGGGCTGGTCCGGCTGACCCGGTACGCCGTGGACCGGCTGCCGGCCGCGACCGTCTCCGCCGGGCAGCTCTGGCGGGTGGTGGCGCTCGGCGGGGTGCTGCTCGCGGTCTTCGCCACGGACCGGTTCGTCAGCACCGTGGTCGACGACGACCGGATCAGGGTCGCGCACAACGAGACGTTCCCGGACGGCCGGCTGCCCGGCTTCCACGACGAGGAGGCGAAGCCGAAACTGCCGGCGGCGGAGGCGGTGCACGCGGTGATCTCCGAGCGGTACCGGGGCTCCGGGCACCCGGTCGTGCTCTCGGACCGGGCGAACCTCTTCGCCTTCTACCCGTACTACGGGTTCGTGCAGTGGACCGCGAACTACTCCCACCCGACCGCCCGCTACCACGACCGGCTCGACTTCCTGGACGAGGTGGCCCGGGCGGGCAGCCCGGCCGAGTTCGCCGACCGGACGGCCGACAACCCGTACGACCGGATCGACGTCCTGGTGCTGCGCGTCGAGAAGGACAATCTGATCTTCCACAGCTCCGACGACGCCTTCCCGTTCGGCACGAAGAGCCGGACGGTCCGGATACCGGTCCGGCTGGTCGGAGCGGAGCACTTCGCCAGCACCACGATCGACGGGTACCTGGTGGCGGTGCGCCGGCCCTGATCGGGCCGGTCGGCGGAGTCGGCGGTGAAACCCGGGCGAGCCCGGGTCGGGGCAACGATTAGGCTTGCAGGGTTCTGTCCGGATGCCGCCGGGGGGCCGGCTGCCGCCCGAGAGCTGGAGTCTTGATGAGCACGACCGTCCTGCCCTCGTACGACGACGTCGTCGAGCGCTACGCCCCGGTGATCGGCCTGGAGACCCACGTCGAGCTGGGCACGAAGACCAAGATGTTCTGCGGCTGCCCGACCGACTTCGGCGGCGAGCCGAACACCCGGGTCTGCCCGGTCTGCCTCGGGCTGCCCGGCTCGCTGCCGGTGGCTAACCGGGCCGCGATCGAGGCGACCATCCGGATCGGTCTCGCGTTGAACTGCTCGATCGCGCCGTGGAGCCGGTTCGCCCGGAAGAACTACTTCTACCCGGACATGCCGAAGAACTACCAGATCAGCCAGTACGACGAGCCGCTCTGCGTGGACGGCTGGCTCGACGTCGAGGTCGACGGGGAGATGGTCCGGATCGGCATCGAGCGGGTGCACCTGGAGGAGGACACCGGCAAGACGCTGCACGTCGGTGGCGCCACCGGGCGGATCCACGGCGCGACCGAGTCGCTGGTCGACTACAACCGGGCCGGGATTCCGCTGGTCGAGATCGTCACCAAGCCGATCCCGGGTACCGGCGCCAAGGCTCCGATCGTGGCCCGGGCGTACGTCACCGAGTTGCGGGACGTGATCCGCTCGCTCGGCGTCTCCGACGTCCGGATGGAGGAGGGCTCGCTGCGCTGTGACGTGAACACGTCGCTCTCGCCGGCCGGCTCCGCCGAGTGGGGCACCCGGACCGAGACCAAGAACGTCAACTCGCTGCGTTCGGTCGAGCGGGCGGTCCGCTCGGAGATGCTGCGCCAGGCGGCCGTACTCGACTCCGGCGGCCGGATCGTGCAGGAGACCCGGCACTTCCACGAGGACACCGGGGACACCACGCCCGGCCGGTCCAAGGAGACCGCCACCGACTACCGCTACTTCCCCGAGCCGGACCTGGTGCCGCTGGCCCCGGACGCGGCCTGGGTCGCCGAGCTGAAGGCGGGCCTTCCGGAGCTGCCCCGGGTGCACCGGCGGCGGTTGCAGCAGGAGTGGGGGCTGAACGACCACGACATGCAGTCGGTGCTGAACGCCGGTGCGGTCGAGCTGATCGAGCAGACGGTGGCCGCCGGCACCACCCCGGCGGGTGCCCGGAAGTGGTGGCTCGGCGAGCTGTCCCGGCGGGCCAACGAGGCCGGCGTCGAGCTGGCCGCCGTCGGCGCCACCCCGGCCCAGGTCGCCGAGCTGCAGAAGCTGGTCGACGCGGGGAAGCTCAACGACAAGCTGGCCCGTACCGTGCTGGAGGGCGTGGTGGCCGGCGAGGGCTCGCCGAGCGAGATCATGGCCGCCCGTGGCCTGGAGGTGGTCTCCGACACCGGGGCGCTGACCGCCGCCGTGGACGAGGCGATCGCGGCCAACCCGGAGATCGCGGCGAAGGTGCGGGACGGCAAGGTGGCCGCGGCCGGTGCCCTGGTCGGGGCCGTCATGAAGAGCACCCGGGGCGCGGACGCCAAGACCGTCCGCTCGCTGATCCTCTCCCGGCTCGGCGTCGAGGGCTGAGGTGTGCCGGAGGGCCCCGCTCATCGTTTCTGTTGTAGCGGGGGCCCTTCCTTACACCCACCTGCGGCGTCAGCCGGTGGGGGTCGGGTCGGGCGGCGGGGCGCCGGCCGGCGGGACCGGGCTGGCCGGGGTCGGCGTACCGGGGGTCGGGGTGGGCGGCACCGGTGGCTCCGGCTCCTCCACGACGTGCCGTTCCAGGTTGACCTGCGCCTCGCCGGTGCCGCCGAGCAGGATGTCGTCGTACGCCTGGAGCGCCCGCTGCTGGTTGAAATAGAGCACCGACATCGCCAGCGGTGTCGGCTTGTCGCCCTCCAGGCCGCGCAGCCCCGCCCCGCCGGTGGAACCCTGCACCTGTAGCTGGGTCGGCATCGCGTCCGGCACCGGTGGCAGCTCGCGCACCTCCCGGTGGTGGGTGTGCCCGGCCAGCACCAGCGGTACGACGCCGGAGAGCGCGTCGGCCGACGCCGGATCGTGCACCAGGGCGATGTCGACCGGCTTGCCGGAGACCCGGATCGTCGAGGCGAGCTGCTCGCCGGCCCCGGCGACCTGGTCGACCGTCTGCGGCAGGGCGCCGGAGCCGGCCGGCGAGGTCTCCTTGTCCGGGGTGAACCGGGGGTCCCCGATGCCGGCGATGGTCAACCCGGCGACGTTGACGATCGAGTTGTTCAGCACGATCGCGTTCGGCTGCCGGTCGACGGCGGCGGCGGTTGCCGGCGAGTCGTGGTTGCCGCGGATGAAGACGTACGGGACCTTGAGCAGGCCGATGGAGCCGACGAAGGACGCCTCCGGCTCGCTGCCCCAGTCGGTCATGTCCCCGGTGTCGATCACCACGTCGATCTTGAACTGCTCGACGACCGTCCGGACCACCTGCCAGGCGGTCGGGTTCAGGTGCAGGTCCGAGACGTGCAGCACCCGTACGGTGCCCTGCTCCTGGTCGAAGACCGGCAGGGTGGAGACCGTGGTGTAGAGCTGGCTGACGTTGCCGACCATCCGCTGGAGCTGGTCGGCGTACCGGCCGTAGTCGTTGGCGATCCGCCGGGCGTCGCCGACGATCGCCGGGGCGTTGACGAGCAGACCCTCGTAGCGGGGCTCCTCGATCGAGTCCGGCCGGAAGGTCAGCGCGGCGATGCCCAGGCTGCCGCCGGTGATCACCAGCGCCAGCCCGCCGGCCCAGGCCACCCGGCGGGTACGCCGGAAGACCAGCGCCGCCAGGATCATGGTGGCCAGTACGGAGACCGCGACGGTGCGTACCCCGACCCGGATCACCCCGTTGGTCACGTCGCTGACGGCGGACTGGCTGGCCCGGCTGATGCTGGCCGGATCGTCGATAAGTGCCTCGGTGCGGCGCTGGTCGAGGGAGCCGAGCCGGACCGAGAGGTGTGCGGGGCCGGCATGACTGCTGAGCTGGAGCGCGCCGAGCGGCGGGATGGTGACGGTGGTGCCGCCCTCGACCGAGGGCGTGATCGCCATCTCCGCCCGGAAGGGCCCGATGTCGGTCTGCATCCGCCCACCGAGCAGGGCGCCGACCACGATCCCGACCACCGTGACGGTGATGATCGACAGGGCCAGTCCGGCCCGTCGGCTCGGTTTCGAGGTCAGGACGGCGCGGCAGCCCCGTACGGCGGTACGCGACCAGCCCAGCACACGCCGAGCCGCCGGAGGCGTCGTGCCGCCGGCGGCTCGGGTGTCATTCCTCCGCCTGTCCATGCTCAATCATCACCTGCCCAAAGCGACATCTTCGAAACCCGCCGCAGGTGCCGCGCCATTTCCACCGCGGGTATGAGCCAACTCACCAGCCGCCCGCCCGGCCGTCCAGCCGGAGGGGTCAGCTCCGGCCGGCCGTACCGCCGGAGAAGACCAACCGGAAGATCCGGTCGTCCTGGGGAGCGGGGTCGCGCTTGCCGTCGTGGTTGGAGGTGGAGATCCACAACGAGCCGTCCGGTGCGGCGACCGCGGTGCGGAGCCGGCCGTACTCGCCGACGAGCAGCGGGCGGGGCTGGCCCAGCACGGTGCCGTTCGCGGTGAGTTCCACCAGCCAGAGCCGCTCGCCCCGCAGGCAGGCGGCCACGAAGACCCGGTCGATCATCGCCGCCCCGGAACAGGACGCCTCGGCGGTGGTCCAGGTGACCAGCGGGTCGGCGTACTTGTCGGCGTCGGCGCCGCTGCCGCCGCGCCCCTCGACCTCGGGCCAGCCGTAGTTCTTGCCCGGCGTGATCAGGTTGATCTCGTCCCACTGGTTCTGCCCGAACTCGGTGGCGTAGAGCCGCTTGTCGGCGTCCCAGGCGATGCCCTGCACGTTGCGGTGCCCGTAGGACCAGACCAGCGAGTTCGGGAAGGGGTTGCCCGGGGCCGGCTTGCCGGCCGCGGTCATCCGGAGGATCTTGCCGCCGAGGCTCCTGAGGTCCTGGGAGAGGCCGCGCTCCGAGGCGTCCCCGGTGGTGGCGTAGAGAAATCCGTCCGGGCCGAAGCCGAGACGACCGCCGTTGTGGATGCCGGAGAGCGGGATGCCGGTGACGATCGGCGTCGGCTCGCCCCCGAGGGTCAGCTTGGCGATCCGGTTGTCCTCGGCGGTCGAGTAGTAGACGAAGACCGACCTGTCCCGCTGGTAGCCGGGGGAGACCGCGATTCCGAGCAGGCCGCCCTCGCCGGCCGCGTCGACCTCGTCGAGGGTCTGCACGGTAGTGACCTTGAGGCCGTTCGTGTCGGACTCCGGCCCGACCTTCAGGATCTTGGCGGTGTCCCGCTCGGTCACCAGCGCGCCCCCGTCGGGCAGGAACGCGATCCCCCACGGGATCTGCAACCTGCTGGCCAGCACCGTGGCCGCGACCTGCTGCCCGGCGCCGTTCTGGCTGGGCGAGACGGAGGGGGTGGGGAACTTCGGCGGTTCGCCGGCCGGGTCCGGTTCCGGCTCGCCGAAGGCACAACCACTCGTGACGAGCACGGCCGCCGCACAGAGCGCGACCGCCGCGCGTCGACGGCTGAGTCTGGGGTACGGACGAGCGCTCACCCGGCCCAGCGTAGTCCGATCCCACCGTGTGCCGTCGGTTCGCTCGATCATTCCACCGATCTTCCGGAGTCGTCGCTGCTCGGGGCGCCGGCCGGCATGGTGGGGCCGGCAGGTCGCCCCGGCCGGGCACCGGGATCGGCGACCGTCAGCGGGACGAGTCGTGCCGTCCGGGACGGGTTCCCGGCAGGGGACGATGATCCACTCTCGACCCTCCGGCCCCGGCCCGGATCGGATCAATCACGTCGACAAGCCGCGAACGGTGCCGAGGAGATGAATCGGGCATGTCGCCGAGCCTCCCGCCGGTCCGGCCGTGCGAGACTCCCCGGCATGGCGCTCGCCACCTCGCCGGAGCTGACCGGGTCGCCACCCCGGCCCGCCCGGCGGCGACCCGGGCCCGGGCACGTCGCCGCCGCACTCGGCGTGCTCGGTGTCGGCTACCGGCTGGCACTGCTGCTCGCCGAGGTGCCGCCCGGCAACAGCGACGAGGCGGTCACCGGGCTGGTGGCCCGGCACGTGGCACAGGGGCGGGAGTTTCCGCTCTTCTTTTACGGCCAGTACTACATGGGCGCCCTGGAGTCCTATCTCGCCGCGCCGCTCTTCGCGGTCCTCGGCTCGTCCACCCTCGTACTGCGGCTGCCCAACCTGCTGCTCTACGCCGCCTTCCTGGCGCTGATGTGGCAGCTCACCCGTCGGCTTTACACCCCCTGGCTGGCGGCGGCCACCGTCGGCCTGCTCGCCCTCGGCTCCGACCGGATCGTGAAGAACCAGCTCATCGCGGGTGGCGGCTATCCGGAGATGAACCCGGCCGGCGCGCTGCTGGTACTGCTGGCGGTCAACCTCGGCCTCGGCGTCGTCCGCCGGCCCGCCCCGGCGTACGCGGGCTTCGGGCTGGTCGCCGGACTCACCCTCTGGGACGACTGGCTGATCCTGCCGTACGTCGGCGCGGCAGCCGCGGTGCTGCTCGGGTTCCGGTGGCGGGCACTGGCCGGCCGGGCCGGGTTGGCGCTCGGCGCCGGGCTGGCGCTCGGACTCGTCCCGATCGTGGCGCACAACCTCACCGCCGCGCCCGCAGACCGCTCGCTGGCCGTCTACGCCGCGCTCGGCGGCGGCGCCGGTTCGTGGCCGGAGCGACTCTACGGCGGCGTCCTGCTCGGACTGCCGATGGGTACCGGGCTCTGCCCACCCGGCCGGTGCGCGCCCTGGCAGTTGGGCTGGGGCGTCGTCTACCCGGTGCTGCTGGCCGTCGCCGCCGGGGCGGCCTGGCGGGCGCTGCGCCGCGCCACCGACCGGGCGGCCCGGGTCCGGCAGGCCGGCCGGCTCGCCCTGCTCGGCGCGGCGGCGCTGACCCTGCTGGCGTACGCCGGCAGCGGTGCCGCCGCGAGAACCCCGGTGGAGAGCGCGCGCTACCTCTCGGTACTGCTCATCTCGACTCCGGCCGTGCTCTGGCCGCTCTGGTCGGTGCTGACCCGGCCGCCCGGCACGGTCCCGGGCCGGCCCCGGAGGGCGGCGGCCGTCCGGCTGGCGGCGGCGGCCCCGCTCGCCGGGCTCGCCGTCAGCATGCTGCTGGCCAGCGCCGCTCTGGTCGCGGCCGGTCCCGAACTGGCCCGGAAGGCCGCACAGCGTCGGGACCTGGTCACCGGCCTCGACCGGCTGGGCGTACGCCGGTTCTACACCGACTACTGGACCTGCTACGACGTCATCTTCCTCAGCCGGGAACGACTCGTCTGCGGCGTGCTCGGCGCCGACCTGCGCCCCGGCTGGGACCGTCACCCCCGCTACCCCCGACTCGTCGCCGAGGCGGACCGGCCGGCGTTCGTCACCGCCGAGCGCTCCCCGCTGGACGCGGCGGTCCGGGCACACCTGCGCGGGAGCGGCCTGCCGGTCACCGTCACCACCGTGGCCGGACACCACGTCTACCAGCCGTCCGGGCCGGTCGGCCTGCCGCTGCGCTGAGGCCGGCGCGACGGCCCCGCCCACCGGCCCCGGCGGGTCGCGGCTTGCGAGGGCGACCGCCGGTACCCGGCCGCCGAGGACTATCGTCGGCGTCCGTGAAGGTGTGGATTCCCCATCCCGAAGGTCTGGAACTGCTCGGCGAGATTCCCGAGGGCGTCACCGTGGAGATCGCCCCGACACCCGACCGGCTCCCCTCGGACCCGGCCGGAGTCCGGTTCTGGGTGCCGCCGTTCCTCGCCCAGGCCGCCGCGGTGCCGATCGCGGCCAAGCTGCCCGACCTGCGGGTGGTGCAGCTGCTCTCGGCCGGGGCGGACACCTGGGCCGGCCGGCTGCCCGAGCACGTCACCCTCTGCGACGCGCGCGGGGTGCACGACTCGTCCACCGCCGAGTGGGTGGTCACGGCGATCCTGTCGTACCTGCGGTCGTTCCCGTTCTTCGCCCGCGCCCAGGCCCGGCACGAGTGGTCGTACGACCAGGTCAATCCGACCGACGAGCTGGCCGGCAAGCGGGTACTCGTCGTCGGCGCGGGTTCGATCGGGGCGGCCACCCGGGCCCGGCTGGCGCCGTTCGAGGTGGGCCTGACCATGGTCGCCCGGACCGCCCGCCCCGCCGAGCAGGTCTACGGCGTCGACGACCTGCCGACGCTGCTGCCCGAGGCGGACGTGGTGGTGCTGCTGGTGCCGCTCACCGAGGCCACCCGGGGGCTGGTCGACGCCGGGTTCCTCGCCGCGATGCCGGACGGTGCCCTGCTGGTCAACGCCGCCCGTGGACCGGTGGTCGACACCGACGCCCTGGTCGCCGAGTTGACGACCGGCCGGATCTCGGCGGCGCTGGACGTCACCGAGCCCGAGCCGCTGCCGCCCGGGCACCCGCTCTGGGACCTGCCCAACGTACTGCTCACCCCGCACGTCGGCGGCTCGGTACGCGGGCTGCTGCCCCGTGGCTACCGGCTGGCCGGCGAGCAGTTGCGCCGCTTCGTGGCCGGAACCCCGCTGATCAACGAGGTGGTCGACGGCTACTGAGCCGGACGCCCCGAGACCGGCGGGGAGGCGCGCCGGGAGTCAGTCGGCGGGCTGGTCCGGGGTGGGGCGGGGCTCGCCGAGCGGCTGGCCGCTGGCGGCGACCAGACCGGGCAGGTCGGCGGCCCGGACCGCGGGCAGGGCCGTCGTTCGGCCGTCGTGCAGCCGTGCCACCGCCTGGCCGCGCGGGTCGGACGCCAGCTCCACGATCTCGGACCAGGCGATGCTGCGCTGGCCCAGGAGTGCCCGGATCCGTACCCCGTCACGGTCGGCGTCGGTGCCGGCCCGCCAGGCCCAGACGCCGACCGCCACCGGCACCAGCAGCAGCGGGGTCAGATACCAGCGGGAGCTGGCCAGCGGAAGGGCGCCGAGGAACGCGATGAGCGCGGCCACCCAGATTGCCTGGCTGTGCCGGAAGCGGAGTGTGCCGGTCTTACCCACCCGGCGATTTTCGCACCCCGGCCCGCCGGGTCGGGCGTGGGCCTCGGCCGGCCGGGCCGAGTGGGGTCGGCCGGGTGGCCGGTACCGCTGGCCGAGCCGGGGTGGAGCGGGCTTGACCGGCTGAGGGAAGATTTCCCGAGCAACCCGGAGTGGGAGACCCCTACCATTGAACCTCTTCAACCTGGGCAGCCCGGCGTACGCGTCCCGGCCGACGACCGCGACCGGGACGGACCGCAAGGGAAGGTCGAAAAAGGTTCGATACGTAACCATGCCCCCTGCCGATCGTTGGGGGTTGATAGGACTGGTTTCGGCCGTTCGGTCGGACCGGGCCTGACCTGCACCACGTCCGTGCCCCCTCTGCGAAGGCATCCCGCCATGTTCGTGGCGCACATCGCGGACGGCCGAGCCCGCCGGCTGGTCGTCCGGGTCACCGAGAGCGGTGCCCCAGTTCTCGCCGTAGGCGTCCTGCTCGCCGCCCACGTCGGCGCACTGCCGCCCTACGCCGCCGTCGCCGCGGCCGTCGGCATGGTCGCCGCCGCGGCCGCCGCCCGGCTGGTCCGGCTGGCGATCCGACTGCACCGGGGCGGTACCGGCTTCGGCCCGTGCCGGGGCGCCGGATTCCTCGGCTTCGGCCTGATCGCCAGCGCGCTCTCCGCGCTCGCCCTCTTCCTGGCGCCGCCCGGTGCCCGGTCGACGGTGGCGCTCGGCGGGCTGGTGCTGGCGTTCGCCCTCTACCTGCTCGGCATGATGATGCTGCCCGGCGCCGCGAGCACGGTGCCGGTACGACTGCGTCGTGCCTTCGACGGGCTGAGCCTCGGGATCAGTCTCGCCTTCTCCGCCTGGGTGATCCCGCCCCGCGAGCTGCCGCCGCTCGCCATGGTCGCGGCGCTCTTCGCCGTCGTCGGCCTGCCGGTGGTCACCATCACCACGCTGCGGGCGTACGAGCACCGGCGCTCCGCCGCGTTCTGCGGCATCGGCGCCGGACTCGCCGTCTTCGGGCACTCGCTGATCGCGGTACTGATCGCCTACGGCGCGCCGGTGACCGCGCTGCCGCTGGTCGCCATCTCGCTGGTCGCCGGTCCGGCACTGATCGCCGCCGGTGCCCGCCGGGCCAATCCGGTGGCGCAGCCGAACGGCGCGCCGACCGAGCCGCAGACCACCCTGACCGCCTATCCGCTGCTGACCATCCCGGCGATCCTGGCGACGCTCTCCGCGCTCTGGCACCTGGCCACCGTCGGCCACTTCGACTCCACCTCGATCCTGCTGGGCCTGGCCGTGATCCCGACCCTGGTGGTCCGGGAGGTGCTGGTGATGCTGGACATCCGCCGGTACGCCAAGCGGCTGGCCGAGCAGGAGGCGCACTTCCGCTCGCTGGTCTCCGGGGCCAACGACCTGACGATGATCGTCGGCGAGGACCTGCTCATCCGCTGGCAGTCGCCGACCGCGGCCCGGCTCTTCGGGCTCTCCGACGCCGACGTGCGGGGTCGGGCGTTCCCCAACCTGATGCATCCGGACGACGCCGCCGACGTCACCCAGGTACTCACCGATGTGCTCGCCGGGCGTGACGTGCCGACCGGCCGGCCGCAACTGGTCACCGCCCGGCTGCTGGACGGGCACGGCGCCTGGCGGGACACCGAGTCCACGGTCAGCGACCAGCGGGCGGTACCCGAGGTGGCCGCGCTGGTGGTGCACGTCCGGGACGTCAGCGAACGGCAGCGGCTGGAGCGCAAGCTCAACGAGCTGGCCTTCACCGACGAACTCACCGGGCTGGCGAACCGCCGGGAACTGATGCGGACCATCGTGACCCAGCGGGCGGTGCCCGGGCACACCGGCGCGCTGCTGGTGATCGACCTGCACGGCATGTCCGGGATCAACGACTCGCACGGGCGGCAGATGGGCGACGCCGTACTCGCCGAGGCGGGCCGACGGCTCAAGACCGGTGTCGGTGCCGCCGACGTGGTGGCCCGGCTGGGCGGGGACGAGTTCGCGGTGGTGACCGTGGACCGGCCGGTGCTGGCGTACGCGATGGGGACCCGGCTGCTGACCGCGCTGACCGAGCCGTACCCGATGCCCGGCGCGGTGCTCTACCTCGGCACCAGCATCGGCCTGGCCGACCTCTCCGGCGGGGACGGTGTCGACGACGTACTCCGCCGGGCGGACCTGGCCCGGCTGCGGGCCCGGCAGCTCGGTCGCAACCGCGTCGAGTGGTACGACGACGAGCTGGAGGAGCAGTTCACCCGCCGGCTCGACCTGGAGCGCGAGCTGCCCGGTGCGGTGCAGCGGGGCGAGCTGGACCTGGTCTACCAGCCGGTGCTCGACCTCGACGACCAGCAGCCGGTGGGGACCGAGGCGCTGCTGCGCTGGCGGAACCCGGCGCTCGGCACCGTGCTGCCGGCCGAGCTCCTGCCGGTGGCCGAGGACCTGATGCTGGTCGAGGAGCTGGGCCGCTGGGTGCTGGACACCGCCTGCCGGCAGTTGGCCGCCTGGTCGCAGCGGCCCCGACGGCTCTGGATGTCGGTCAACATCTCGTCCCGGGAGCTGACCGCCCCCGAGTTCGTCCGCTGGGTGAGCACCTCGCTGGCCGAGCACCGGATCGAGCCGGACCGGCTGGTGCTGGAGATCGCCGAACCCCGGGGCGGGGTGGACGTGCCGGCGGTGGTGACCCAGCTCGCCGGGTTGCGGGCGCTGGGGGTGCGGACCGCGTTGGACGACTTCGGCAGCGGGCAGGCCTCGCTGGCCCAGCTCCGCCGGCTGCCGGTCGACTTCCTCAAGGTCGACCGGACCCTGGTGACCGAGGGTGGCACCCGGGAGGGCGGAAGCAAGCCCTTCATCGACGTACTGGTCAGTCTCGGCAAGAGGTTCGGCTTGGAGATCATCGCCGAGGGCCTGGAGTCGCCGGGGCAGGTCGAGCAGGCCCGCAGGGCGGGCTGCAAGCTCGGCCAGGGGTACGCACTCTCCCGACCCGCTCCGGCAGAGCGGGTCGAGGCGTACCTGGAGGAGTTCCCGAGCCCGTCCCGCTGACCACCGGACCGGTCAGCCGACGGCCGGGCCGGTCAGCCGGCCGCGTAACCCGGCATCGGGTACGCCGCCAGCAGGTCCCGGACCTCACCGGCGATCCGGTCGAGGGCAGCCTCGTCGTCCTTGATCGCCGCGCTGACCGCCTCGTCCATCCAGGCCGCGACCTGTGGCATCTGCTCCTCGGTCAGGCCCCGGGTGGTCAGCGCCGGTGTGCCGAGCCGGATGCCGGAGGGGTCGAACGGCTTGCGCGGGTCGTACGGCACGGTGTTGTAGTTGAGTTCGATCCCGGCCCGGTCCAGCGCCTGCGCGGCCGGCTTGCCGGCGATGCCCTTGCCGGTCAGGTCGGCGAGGATCAGGTGGTTGTCGGTGCCGCCGGAGGAGAGGGTGAAGCCCCGCTCGACCAGCGCCGCCGCCAGTGCCTTGGCGTTGGCGACGACCTGGTGGGCGTACCGGCGGAACTCCTCGGTGCCGGCCTCCCGCAGCGCGACCGCGATGCCGGCGGTGGTGTGGTTGTGCGGGCCGCCCTGGAGGCCCGGGAAGACGGCCTTGTCGACCGCGGCGGCGTGCTCGGCGGTCGTCATGATCATGGCGCCGCGCGGGCCCCGCAGGGTCTTGTGCGTGGTGGTGGTGATCACGTCGGCGTGCCCGACCGGTGACGGGTGGGCGCCACCGGCGACCAGCCCGGCGATGTGCGCGATGTCGGCGACCAGCACCGCACCGACCTCGCGGGCGATCTCGGCGAAGCCGGCGAAGTCGATGGTGCGCGGCACGGCGGTGCCGCCGCAGAAGATCAGCTTGGGGCGCTCCCGGCGGGCCAGGTCGCGGACCTCGTCGAGGTCGATTCGGCCGGTCTCCGCCGAGACGCCGTAGCGGACCGGGTTGAACCACTTGCCGGTGGCCGAGACCGACCAGCCGTGCGTCAGGTGGCCGCCCATCGGCAGCGCCATCCCGAGCACCGTGTCACCGGGGGAGAGGAACGCCAGGTAGACGGCGAGGTTGGCCGGGGAGCCGGAGTACGGCTGCACGTTGGCGTGGTCGACCCCGAAGAGTTCCCGGGCCCGGGTGACGGCGAGCGTCTCGATCGGGTCGATGAACTGCTGACCCTCGTAGTAGCGGCGGCCGGGGTAGCCCTCGGAGTATTTGTTCGTCAGCACCGTGCCGCTGGCCTCCAGCACGGCCGTCGAGACGTAGTTCTCGGAGGCGATCATCCGCAGCTTGTCGTGCTGCCGGGTCGCCTCGGACTCGATCAGCGTCGCCAACTCCGGGTCGGCGGCGGTCAGGCTGGGAATCGGTGGTACGTGCACGGTGGTCGTCCTCCTGGCTTGGCTCCGCCTCGCCGCCGATGCTATCGGTTGCCCGGCCGTCGCCCGCAGCCGATGCCCCGCGCCCGGAGCCGACCGGTGCCCGGGGCTCAGGGCTGCCGGGGCGGTGCGGTGCTGCCGCGCGGGATGAGGTGCGCGGTCTCGTCCTGGAAGTCGCCGAGCGGCTGCCCGGCGATCGCGGCGAGGAGCCGGCCGGCGGCGTGCGCCCCGTACGCCGGGATGTCCCGGTGCAGCGCGGTCAGCGACGGGTGCACGAGCTGGCAGAGCGGCGAGTCGTCCCAGGCGACGATGGAGACGTCGGTCGGCACGGTCAGCCCCATCTCCTGGGCGACCGAGAGTCCGGCGATCGCCATCACGTCGTTGTCGTACACGATGGCGGTCGGCCGGTCGGCGGAGCTGAGCAGGCGTCGGGTCGCCCGCGCGCCCTCCTCGCCGCTGTAGTCGGACGAGACGGTGACGGTGCGCTCCAGCCCGAGCCGGCGGCAGGCGGTGCCGAACGTCTCGGTGCGGATCTCGGTGTGCAGCAGCCCGGGCAGGCCGCCGACCCGGGCGATCTGGCGGTGGCCGAGCGCGACGAGGTATTCGAGCACCTCGGTCAGGGCCACCGACTCGTCCGACCAGACGTAGTCCGGCCCGCCACGGTCGCCCGGCCCACCGATCACCACCGCCGGCAGGCCCAGCTCGGCCAGCACCGGCAGCCGGCGGTCGTCGATCCGCAGGTCGCAGACGAGTACGCCGTCCACCCGCCGCTCGCCCCACCAGCGCCGGTAGACGGCGATCTCGGCCTCCGGGCTCGCCACCACCTGGAGGGTCAGCGCGTACGACCGGGCGGAGAGTTCCGCCTCGACCCCACTGATCAGCTCCATGAAGAACGGCTCGATGCCGAGGATCCGGGCGGGCCGGCAGAGCGCCAGCCCGACCGCGTTGGCGGTGGCTCCGGAGAGTGCCCGGGCCGCGCTGTTCGGGTTGAAGCCGATCTCCTGGGCGATCGCGAGAATGCGTTGCCGGGTGGCGTCCGAGACGCCGGGCTGCCCGTTGAGGGCGTAGGAGACGGCCCCCTTGGAAACCCCGGCCCGGCGGGCCACATCCGCGATTGTCGGCCGCTTCACCCGGCGCTCCTTCGTCTGCGCCGACCCGAATTCGCAGCGGGCCGGTCGGCTCACCCGCACGCCGGGTCGTGCTGCCGCACGCGCGCAGCAGAGCCCGCGCGGACCACGGGAGTGAACTTTTCCGGTTAAGCATAGCGATGCGGCAATCTTGCCGACAGTGCCGGCCGGCTCGCCGGGCCGGTGGATAGCGCCCCGATATTTCGAGGTCGGGAACGGCGACGAAGGCCCGACCCGGATCGTTCGGCCATCGATTGTCGGCCATTCCTGGCCGAATTGCGGACCGTTGACAGGGCGGAGGGGCGCCCGTACGGTGACGTTACTTATCCGGTTCAGTCGACATCTCTCGATGTCTTGAGCGTGCCTCCCGGTGCGGCGACGGTGCCCTCCACCAGGGACGGCGCGCCGAGGTCGCGGTCGGTCAACCGTATCGTCGCCGACCTGAGGGAAACGGTCGGAGTCGCGACCCGGGGGAACGGTCGGAGTCGCGAGCCGCGAGAAACGGTCGGTCACGACCTGAGGAAGATGAGGTGCCCGTGACGTCCTGGCAGAGCCTGCACGACGGTTGGTCGCTGACCGCGATCGGCAACCCGGACGTTCCGGAGGCGGTCGCGTCCGCGCCGGTCCCGGCCACCGTGCCCGGCTGCGTGCACACCGACCTGCTCGCCGCCGGACTGATCCCGGACCCCTATCTCGACGAGCACGAACTCACGCTCGGCTGGATCGGCCGCACCGACTGGTGCTACCAGACCACCTTCCGGTGGGACGGCGGCGGGGACGCCGACCGGGTCGAGCTGGTCTGCGCCGGCCTCGACACGGTGGCCACGGTCACCCTCAACGACGTCGAGCTGGGCCGCACCGCCAACATGCACCGGAGCTACTCCTTCGACGTCCGTTCGCTGCTGCGGGTCGGCGAGAACGTGCTGCGGGTGCGCTTCGACTCGGCGTACCGGTATGCCGAGGCGGAGCAGCGGCGGCTCGGCGCCCGGCCGAAGGCGTACCCGACGCCGTTCAACTTCATCCGCAAGATGGCCTGCAACTTCGGCTGGGACTGGGGCCCGGAACTCGTCACCGCCGGGATCTGGCAGGAGATCGGGCTGCGGAGCTGGCGGACCGCGCGGCTGGCCGAGGTCCGCCCGCAGGTCACCGTCGCCGGCACCGAGGGCCGGGTCGAGGTACGCGTCGAGGTCGACCGGGCCGCCGACGACGAGCCGCTCACCGTCCGGGCCGCGCTGGCCGGCGAGGTCGCCGAGACGGTGCTCGGGCCCGGGCAGCGCAGTGCCGAGCTGACCGTCACCGTCGCCGACCCGGAGCTGTGGTGGCCCCGGGGGTACGGCGCACAGCCGCGCTATCCGCTCGCCGTCACCCTGCACGCCGGTGACCGGGAGCTGGACGGCTGGCAGCGGAAGGTCGGCTTCCGCTCGGTACGCCTCGACACCGCCGCCGACGAGCACGGCTCGGCGTTCACCGTCGTCGTCAACGACCTGCCGGTCTTCGCCCGGGGCGTGAACTGGATCCCGGACGACTGCTTCCCGCACCGGGTGACCCGGCAGCGCTACGCCGAACGCCTCCGCCAGGCGTGCGACGCGAACGTCAACTTCCTGCGGATCTGGGGCGGTGGCCGGTACGAGTCCGAGGACTTCTACGACCTCGCCGACGAGCTGGGCCTGCTGGTCGGGCAGGACTTCCTCTTCTCCTGCGCCGCGTACCCGGAGGAGGAGCCGTTCCGCACCGAGGTACGCGCCGAGGCGGCCGAGCAGATCGTCCGGCTGGCCAGCCATCCCAGCCTGGTTCTCTGGTTCGGCAACAACGAGAACATCTGGGGCTGGCACGACTGGGGCTGGCAGGAGGAGCTGGCCGACCGCACCTGGGGTGCCGGCTACTACTTCGAGCTGCTGCCCGGCCTGCTGTCCGAACTGGACCCGAGCCGGCCTTACTGGCCGGGCAGCCCGTGGTCCGGGCGGCCGGAGATCCACCCGAACGACCCGGCGCACGGCAGCATGCACATCTGGACGGTCTGGAACCAGCTCGACTACACGCACTACCGGGACTACCTGCCCCGGTTCGTCGCCGAGTTCGGCTGGCAGGGCCCGGCCAGCCATGCCACGCTGCGCCGGGCCATCTCCGACCCGGGCGGGCTGGCCGAGGACTCGGCCGCGATGGCGCACCGGCAGAAGGCCGGCGACGGCCGGCTCAAGCTGGCCCGGGGACTGGCGGCGCACCTGCCGGCGCCGCGTGACTTCGACGACTGGCACTACCTGACCCAGCTCAACCAGGCCCGGGCGATCAGCGTCGGGGTGGAGCACCTGCGGTCGTACCGGCCGATCTGCATGGGCAGCGTCGTCTGGCAGCTCAACGACTGCTGGCCGGTCACCTCGTGGGCCGCCGTCGACGGTGACGGCCGGCGCAAACCCCTCTGGTACGCGCTACGTCGCGCGTACGCCGACCGGCTGCTCACCATCCAGCCGAGGCAGGGCGGGCTGGCCCTGGTCGCGGTGAACGACGGCGGCGCGCCGTGGACCGGTCGGGTGGACGTGACCCGGCTGACCCTGGCCGGCGAGCCGAGGGGCAAGTCGTCGGTCGAGCTGTCCGTGCCGCCGTACTCGGAAATCACCTGGCCGTTGCCGGCGGACGTCGCCGGCCCGGACGACGCGCGCGCCGAGCTGCTGGTCGCCGATCCCGGCGGGGACGGCGAGCGCAGCTTCTGGTTCTTCGCCGAGGATCACGAGCTGGCCTATCCGGCGGCCGACTACGACGCCACCGTCGAACCGTCGCCGGAGGGCGTACGGGTCCGGGTGACCGCCCGGACGATCCTGCGCGACCTGCTGCTCGCCCCGGATCGGCTCGACCCGGCGGCGGAGGTCGACGAGGCGCTGGTCACGCTCTTGCCGGGGGAGTCGACCACCTTCACCGTACGGTCCGCGGCGCGGCTGGACCCGGCGGCGCTCACCGCCCCTCCGGTGCTCCGCTGCGTCAACGACATGGTTCCGCGGCACTGAACCTGGTTCTGCGGCACTGAGCCTGGTTCCGCGGCACTGATCCGTCGCTCTGGTTCCTCGCACTGATCCGCACCCCTGTTCCCGGACACCGCTCCCGGAAGGATCACCACCGCCCATGAAACGCCATGTCCCGCTGCTGCTGGGGCTGGTCGGGCTGCTGCTCGCGGCCTCGCCGGCACCCGCCTCCGCCGCCCCGCCCGGCTCGCCCGACTCCGCCGGCTCCGGCCGGTCCGCCGGGTTCGTCGTCCGCCACGGCGACCAGCTCATGCTCGACGGCAAGCGGTTCCGGTTCGCCGGGACCAACAACTACTACCTGATGTACAAGTCGCGGGCGATGGTGGACGACGTCTTCGCCGACGCGAAGGCGGCCGGGTTCACCGTGCTGCGGCACTGGGGCTTCCTCGACATCGGCACCCCGGGCGGGACCGACTCGGTCGCCGGGCCGGCCGACGGGGTCTACTTCCAGTACTGGGACGGGGCGAAGCCGGCGTACAACGACGGCCCGGACGGGCTGGAACGCCTCGACTACGTCCTCTACGCCGCCCGGCAGGCCGGGATCAAAGTGGTGATCCCGCTGACCAACAACTGGCGCGACTTCGGCGGCATGGACCAGTACGTCCGCTGGCGCGGCGGGCAGTACCACGACGAGTTCTACACCGACCCGGTGATCAGGGGTTGGTACAAGGACTGGATCTCGCACGTGCTGAACCGGACCAACACGCTGACCGGGGTGGCCTACAAGGACGACCCGACGGTGATGACCTGGGAGCTGGGCAACGAGCCGAGGTGCAAGGGCTCGGGCGTCTATCCGACGTCGCCGACCTGCACCCCGGCGGTGTTGACCGCCTGGGCCGACGAGATGACCCGGCACGTCAAGTCGGTCGACCGCCGGCACCTGGCCAGCGTCGGTGACGAGGGCTTCTACTGCGACGACCCGGCCAGTTCCGACTGGACCGTGAACTGTGCCGAGGGCGTCGACTCGGTGGCGCTGACCCGGCTGCCGGCGGTGGACGTGGTCTCGTACCACCTCTATCCCGACCACTGGGGCACGGACGCGGCCTGGGGAGTCGAGTGGATCAAGCGGCACAACCGGGACGCGCGCCGGCTCGGCAAGCCGGTGATGCTCGGCGAGTTCGGCTACGTCGACAAGGCGACCCGGAACCCGGTCTATCAACAGTGGACGGATGCCTTCATCGCCACCGGCGGCACGGGTTTCCTCTACTGGATCCTCTCCGGCATCCAGGACGACGGCACGCCCTATCCGGACTACGACGGCTACACCGTCTACTGCCCGAGCCCGGTCTGCACCACGCTCTCCAACGCGGGCGACGAACTCGTCCGGGGGCAGCGCTCCCGACCGCCGGTCGCCGACGTCGACACCGCCGTCACCGAGTCGGGTACGCCGGTCACCCTGACCCCGGCGACGAACGACATCGCGTACCGGACGACGGTGCGGCCGGCCAGCATCGACCTCGATCCGGCGACGGCCGGGCAACAGCGTACGGTGACCGTCGCCGGGGGCACGTTCGCGCTCGACCCGGTGACCGGGACGGTGACGTTCACTCCGGCGGAGGGCTTCCAGGGCCGGGTGGTCGCCTCGTACACCATCCGCGACCAGGCCGGCCGGGTGTCGAACCCGGCCGAGCTGACGGTGACGGTCAAGCCCGCCCCCGGTGACCCGATCCTGATCGCCTCCTGGGAGAGCGGTGTCGAGGGCTGGGCACCGGGCAACTGGCAGGCCGACGCCGGGACGGTTGCCCAGACGACGGACTTCCACACCCACGGCTCGGCCGGGCTGCGGGTCGCGGCGACCGGTGGCGGCTGGTTCGGGGTGACCCTGCCCGAGCCGGTGGACCTGTCGGCCAAGGCGACGCTCAGGTACGACCTGCGGGTCGACGCGACTGTCGGCACCTCGACCTCCATCGCGGTGCAGACCGGGGAGGGTTGGGCCTGGTGCCAGTCCACCTTCGGCTGGGTGTCGCAGGGCACCGAGACGACGGTGACGGTCGACCTGCTCACCGAGATGTCGTGTGACGCGGCGGCGCTGGCCGACGTACGCGGAATCCTGATCTGGGTAAGCCCGGGCACCCACGACCTGGACCATCTGCGCGCCGAGTGAGCCGAAAGGCGGGGGCCCTTCCTGTCGTGGACAGGAAGGGCCCCCGCGCTGACCACCCTCAGCGGTTGGCGCAGTAGCCCACGCTGACGGTGCTGGCGCCCGGCTTCAGGGTCTTGTTCCAGGCTTCGCCGTGGATCCGGTAGCTGCCGTCACCCTGAACCTGCCGGGCGAAGTTCCAGGCCGTGTAGATTTCGCCGCCGAGCGCGACATAGCCGTACCAGTCGACGGGCTTGTCGGTCCTGTTCGTGGCGACGATTTTCGCGCAGTAGCCGCCGCCGTCGTCCGAGTTCCATTGGGTGAAGTTCTTGACCACGATCTCGACGTTGCCGTCGGCCGGGCCGACCAACCGACCCACTCCCCAACGCGAGGTGGTCTGGTAACCGGTGCCCAACTGGTCGGCCCAGTTCCGGATCGCGGTACGGGTGCCGCCGGTGGCGTCGTTGACCTGGAAGTCCAGGCCGTGGAACGTGCCGAGGCCGCCGTACTCCAGGAGGCTGATCGCCGCCTCGACGGTGTACCCGGTTTCGGTGCGGACCGTCGCGCTGGTCAGCCGACCCCGCTGGAACGCCTCGTCACCGGTACCGAACGAGACGCCGTTCTCCGCGTTGATCCGGATCTGGGTGTCGTCGTAGCGGTAGGGGCCGTTCTTGACGTTGCCTCCGTCGACGTAGATCTCCACCGAGTCCCGGGTCCAGGGGTCGGAGCCGGAGACGTCCACGACCGGGTCGGCGACCTCGGCGAGCACGTAGAGCGTCTGGTCCCGCCACAGGGTACGGACGGTGGCGGTCGCGCCGTCCGTGCCGGAGACCGCCTTCGCGGTGGTGACCGCGCGGGCGTCGGCCCAGGCGGTGTCCACCGCGCCGTCGACCACCGGCGCCGTCCGGGCCTGGGTGACCTCCAGGTACGACAGCTCCTCGACCAGGCCCAGGGTGCCCAGCGCGCCCGGGGCGTTCCAGGCGGCCGTCCGACCGTCGTTGCCGACCCGGACGTCCAGGGTGAGCGTGTCGCCCTCGGCGGCGTCGCTCAGCGGCAGGTGGGCGACGATGTCGTAGCCACCGCTGCGCTCCTTCGCCACGGCGGGCACGTTCCCGCTGCCGTCCCGGGCCACCGTGTACGTCTGGTCGCCCAGCACGAAGCTGACCTGGTCGCCGGCCGAGGCGGCGGCGTCGGAGACGGTGACGAAGGCCGTCAGGTGATCCGGAGCCCAGCGAAGCTGGAACCTCGCCAGGTCCTCCACCGGGTGCAGCGGAAGCTTGCTCCAGGTCAGGTCGGCGGTGGCGGTGTCGGAGAGGGCGACGTCACCGGCGAAGACGTTCGCCGTCCGCAGCCGGACCGGAAGCTCACCGTCCACCGCGCCGTAATACGCCGGCTTGGCCCGGAGGTTGTCGTCGAAGACGAGCGGGGCACCGTTGCCGACCCGCCAGGACCGGCCGTCGGTGAGACCCCAGACGGTGACCACGAACAGGTCGTCCGCGTACTGCCGGAAGATCCGGAACGCGTCCCGGAAGTAGTAGCCCTGCTCGATCAGGTTGGCCTGGGTCACCGGGGTACCCGTGGTGACGTCGAGTTCGGTGACGGCCTGGATCACCGGCAGGTCCGCGAACGCGGCCAGCGCGGCCCCGAGGCTGGCGGTCGGGGTGGACAGGGAGACGTGGAACTGGTGGCCCACCCCGTCGACCGGTACCCCACGGGAGAGCAGCCGCTGCACCAGCGCCTTGTACCGGCCCTGCTTGCCGCTCTGCTCGGTGTTGTAGTCGTTGATGAACAGGGTGACCGGGTCGGTGCCGGCGACTGCGTGGACGTCGTTGAACGCCTCGTCCGCGTACCGGAACGCGAGGTCGATGTACTCCTCGCCCAGGATCCGGTACCACTCGCTGCGGCGCAGGCCGTCGCTGAACTCGCCGCTGTCGGCGACGACCTCGTTGACGACGTCGAAGGCCCGCATCGGGTTGGTGGCGGAGCCGAACGGACCGTACCGGTCACTCAGCGACTCGGCGACGGCGAAGACGTGCGTACGCAGCCGGTCGCGGAGAACCTGCTGGTGCGCCGCCGATGTGCTGAGCGGGGCGCCGGCCTCGTCCTGGAAGAACCAGGCCGGAGTCTGGCTGTGCCAGACGAGTACGTGCCCGTAGAGGCCGAGGTTGTTGGCCCGGGCGAAGTCCATCAGCGCGATCGCCTGGTCGTGCGGGCGGAAGGTGCGCTCCGCGTCGTACCACGCCTCCGGCTTCATGTGGTTCTCCGGCGTGATGTGGTTGAAGTGCCGGGTCAGCAGTTGGGCGGCGGCGCCGACCGTCTCGCGGCTGTCGATCGCGACGCCGACCGGGAAGTCGGTGGTCTCGTGGATCGGCGTGAGATCCTCGATGACCGGCGGCTGCGGCACCCGTACCACGACGTCGTCGAGGAGGAAGTCGCTGGTGTTTCCGGTCTCGCCGTCCTGCCAGCGGGACTCGAAGTAGAGCAGCGCGCTGTCGGCCGCCGGCATCGTGAAGCTGGCGGTCACCTCGGTCCAGCCGGTGTTGGTGATCCCGTCGAACTGGGCGAGCGTGCTGAACGACTGGCTGCCGCCGCTCGTGCTGGCCAGGCTGAGCCAGATCTGGTCGGTCGGCTGTCCCTCGGCGAACCGCAGCCAGGCGCTGAACTCGTAGGTCACGCCGGTCTCGAACACGGTGCTCACGTCGCGTCCGATGCCGGCGCCCTGGTTCACCCGGTTGCTGACCAGGGCCGCAGCCTCGCCGCCGTGCGCGACGTCGGTCAGCCCGACCGTCGGGGCGCCCGGTCCGCCGTCGCGCGGCCCCCAACCGTCGAGCCCGTCCTCGAAGTCGGTGTCGATCACGACCGTGCCGGGTTCCGGCCCGCCCTCCGGGGTGGTGATGCTGATGTCGTCCAGCAGGTATGGCGTGGTCCCCTCGGCCTCGACGTAGAGCGTCGCCGCGGCCAGGCCGGCAGGCATGGTGTAGCTGCCACCGATCCGTACCCAGTTCTCCGCCGTGGTGGGGACGTTGTCGCCGACCCAGGTGTAGGTGTTGTCACCGCCGCCGGCCGGGCTGGCCTCCACGGTGAAGTGGACGCCCGCCGACCCGGCGGTACCGGCCGGAAGTTTCGCCCACGCGCTGATAACGTACGTCGCGCCCGGCTCGAATCTCGCGGCCGCGTCGATCGCCGTACCCTGCCAGTTCGCGGTACGGCCGGTGACCGAAAGGCTATTCGCGCTCTCGTGCCCCTCCGCAGTTATCCCGAGCGTGACGGCTCCGCGCGGCCCCCACGGAGCGTAGGAACCCGACTCGAAATCGTTGGCCAGGACGACCCGGTCCGCAGCCTGGGCGGGAGCGGCGAGCGCGACCGACCCGGCCATGGTGAGCAGTAAGGATGTGACAAAAGCGGTCAATTTTCGAGATGGTTTTGCCGGTCTACGTCCGATGCGCATCAAGGGCTCCCTACCCGGGCGGGACGACGCGATGGCGGTGTCTCCGAATCGCTCCTCGCGAATCCAGTCGCGCGAATGTTAGCCGCGTGACGCGGGCTAGTCGAGATGCCCTGTCCGACCGGTCGGTACCTCTCCACCGGACGGTCGACGGACCGAAAGTTTCGGTGAGCCGGCTGTCGATGTTTCGGAGCAGGGCGGTCGTCGACGGGTGGCAGCCCGGCCGCCGGACGGCGCGGCCTACCCGGTCGGCGGCTCGGTCCGGGCAGGCTCCGTGGTAGCTTCGCTCCCAGCGTCGCGTGCCGGTGGCAGACCGTGTCAGGCATGGAGGCGCCGGACCGAAGGGAATCCGACGTGTCAGTCGTCCCTTCGCCCTCCACCTGTGGGTGAGGGCGAGCAGACCAGGCTGGTGGCCTGGAGTCGAGAGTTGCGCCGCGTCCATGCAAGGCTCCGCGAGGCGTTGCGCGTCACCCGGCAGGCCGTCGCCGACGGCGAACCGGCGGAGCCAGCGACCAGAGACCTGTTGTTGTTCTGTCACGGCTTCTGCACCGCGTTGACCGCGCACCACGAGGGCGAGGACCGGGACCTGTTCCCGGCGATCGCCGAGCAGCATCCCGAGCTGCGGGAGACGCTGCGCTACCTGCGGCAGGACCACTCGATGATCGGGTACCTGCTGACCGGCCTCCAGGCCGCCGTGGCTCGGGGCGCTCCGCCGTCGGAGCTGGAGCGCCATCTGGAGGGCGTGGCTGCCATCATGGAGTCCCATTTCCGGTACGAGGAACGCCAGCTCCTGACGGCGCTGGAGACGCTGGCGCTGGACGCGGACCCCGACGCGGTACTGGGGTCGCTGTGACCACACGCCAGCGTCGCCAACGGTGTAGCGGCTAGTGTCCTGTCGCTGCGGTTGATCGGGTAACCCGGTGGTTCCAGGTATCGCTGAGTGGGCGTCTTCCTGACGTCGGGTTGGGTGCGGGGTGGGGATATCCGCCGAGGAGACTGTCGAGCTGCCCCGCTTGTGCGCCCACCCTCACGGGCTGCCCGAACCCCGGTCTCGCCCGGCCGGTCGACGGTGAACCGCAGCACGCCGTCGGCAACCCCGGCTGCCGGTGCCCCGCCCGTGCACCCAGCTCGACAGTCTCCGCGCCGACCACCCCCGCTCCGCCGCCGGTCGCTCATGTGGTTGCCGGCCCTCCGCGCAGCGATGCCGGTGCCACGTCAGACGGCTGGAACGGTGATCCGGACGGCAGATCACCGAGCAGATCGCAAGGGCTGGAAGACAGGACGAGGCACTAGTCGTCGTCGACCTGGGTGAAGGTGACGCTGTCGGGACGGTACTCGGGGAAGCTGAGGGTGATGACGAGAACATCGTCGACCGTGTCCGGATCCTGAACGCTCCCCAGCGCGTAACCCTGCCAGTTGCTCCAGTTCGTCGGGGTGAACTGGAGCATCACCGGCTGGCTGATCCACCTGCCGGTGCCCCGCATCCTCATCTGGAGAAAGGCCGCCTCGGCCGGCCGGTGACTCAGCCGTACCCGGAAGGAGCCGCCGGTGCCCTCCGGGATCGAGGTCTCGGCGGGCTCGGCGATCACCCTCGGAAGTTCGTCGTCGAGGCTGCCGGCGGCCTGCGCCGGTCCGGCGGGGGCGACCACCGCGACGGCGGCGAGCGCGAGCGCGCCGGCCGCACCGGACAGGCGACGTACGGGAATGACGGGCATCGGAAACCTTTCGGTAGGGAACGGACGTCACGGCGGCACCACCGGAGCCACCGGCGACGCCGATCTGCGTGCCCTACCCCGCGCGGAGCCATAGAAATACTTCCATGTTCTGGGGTTGACCGGAACTTCGACGGTGCAACTGTTGGCGGCGCGGGCGACGGTCCTGGTCGTGGCTGTGGCGATCGCTGGCCGCTCACGTACCGTGCAAGGCGATGCCAGGCTCCAGAAAGGTGCGCCGCCGGTGTGGATCACTTACGCCTTCGTGCTGTTCCTGCTGTGCGTAGCCTTCGTGCCGGTGTTTCTGGTCATGGAAGCGGTCGCCCGCTACGCGCACCGCAAGCTCCCCGTGAGCTACTACCGGGTGCGGGCGGGATGGTTCGCCATCGCTGGGCTGGCCTTCGTCGCGGCCATGCTGGGGGCGGCGCTGGAGGGTGGGAGGACGCGCGACTGGGTCCTGTTCGGCATTCTCGTCGTCTTCCTCGGCGGGATGCTCGCACTGCGGGTCCATTGGTGGCGGCAGGAGCGGCGAAGGCGCTCCCCGCTCCGGCACGACGACACCGCAGGCCCGCTACGTCCGTCCGAGTAGGACGACTGTCGCGCAACGCCCACCTCGCCGGCCATGGTGGCGGCAGGAGGCGAACGGTCTGCCGCCATCGGAGGATCTGCCTGGCGGACTGGACCTGCGGGATTGGATTTGGTCAGGATGTGGCACCGCTCTGCCATTGCGCAGCAAGAGCTTCTGCCTGTGCCAGGAAGTCGTTCAATTGCTGCTCGGACATACCTTCGTCCGCGATCAGCTTGAACAGAAGTTGTCCCTCGATTTCGGTGATCGTGCCGATGTCGAGCCGGTCGACGGTCTCCGCGACATCCGGCGCGTCCAGGTCAAGGGTGGCGCAGATGAGCGCCTCGGCTTCCCTGGCAGGAAGGTCGCGGCCTTCGGACAGGAAGGTGCGAGCGTCTGCAACGAACTGGATGATCTCGTCCATGTTCCTTCGCTGCCCGAAGCGCCGATGAACCGCGAGGTTGAAGGCGAAGCCGATGATCGCGGTGGGAGTTCCCTTGCCCTGACTTTCGAACTCTGCCAGTAGGGCGTCGTATGCCTCCCAATTCTGCTGAAGGATCGACTTGAGAAACCTCGTGTTGTCATCCACTATGGTCACCTTTCCGTTCTGTACGTTCCGCGCTCTTCGTTCTAGCTTTACTGCGAAGTCGGGCGGCCACCTCAGCGCCCTTGATCCCGAGGAGCGCGACAGTGAATGCCGCGAGGAGGGCATCTCCGGCGGACGCATCCTGGGTCTTGGCGGCTCTGATCGCTGGCTGGGGTGACTTGGGGACCGCAACCCCGCCGGAGCCCGTCGCGTCCTTGATGGCCGTTGCGATCTTCTTCGCGTGCTGTAACCCGTCATCGGCGTTCGGGACGGACGCCGTACGGCCGAGCAGCTTCGAAGACAGGGCGCCTTGTCCGGCTGTGGTGGCGAGGATGCGGTCGCCAGAGGCATCGGCTTCTGGGGCTGATGAGCGAGGTGGCAGGGTGCCGGGAGCGATGGCGTTGATGTAGGCGGTGAAGTGCTCGGCAGCCTCGGAGAGCAGACGGGCGGTCTTCCCTGCTTTCTCCCCGGCGGTCCGCGAGTCGACGACCGCCGTACGCATCAACCTGTCGGAGGTTCCCCGGGAAGCCTCGGTGTAAGCCGTGAATGCCTTTTGGGCCTGCTCCTGAGCCCTCTTGGCGGTCACGGCGGTCTCGTCGATCAGACCCAGCACCGTGCGGAACTGCGCCACGACTTCGCCCACGGAGGTGTCGGCCATCAGAGCTTCGCGGCGTACTCGCTCGCAGCGTCGGAACCAGAGCCAAGCAGCTCGGCGACCCGGGACGCCTCTCTCATTGCTTCCTTCAGCTTTTTCAGACCTGCTTCGACCTCGTCGTGCGTGCTGTCATGGGCGGTTGCGGCGGCTGATGTCCGAGCCTGCTCGGCCTGGTCCCGGACTCCCTGCGCCAAAACACTCCCATCCGCGGCGGCCTGCTTGCCTCGGGTGATGGTCGCCTTCACCTGAGTGATATCCACCGGACGCGTCCTCGAAGCCCGCTTAGCCGAGGACGCCGACGTGCTCGCGGGCGGCGGTAGCGCCGCCCTGAATGAGGGTGGCCGCCTCGTGGAGACGCTGCCTACCCCGCTCGGCGCGTTGGATGGCCTGAAAGACCTTGGCGTGGTTGGTGCCGACAGCAACGCCTCGGAGACCGGTGAGGACCTGCTCGGCGGCCTGCGCGAGTGCGGCTTTGACTTCCCCGATGCTGGCCATGTGATCCTCCCCGAGTGCCGGCCGCCGCCGTGGGCGGTGGACGTGAGTCAGCGCGGACGGGCATCGCTGGTGTCACTCCTGCGTGGCCGAACGAACACTATCCGAGATGGTCGAAAGGTGCAGCCCGGTCGATCGCTTGCCAGGGTGTCGGGTCGTGGCAGTCCTACTTCGGGTTGGTCACGAAGACGCCCTTACCCTGGTGGCCTTCGAGAATGCCCTCCGC
This sequence comes from Plantactinospora sp. BB1, assembly GCF_003030385.1. Lineage (NCBI taxonomy): Bacteria > Bacillati > Actinomycetota > Actinomycetes > Micromonosporales > Micromonosporaceae > Plantactinospora > Plantactinospora sp. BB1. The sequence goes on from NZ_CP028159.1 coordinate 3,068,572, forward strand.
TTGCAGGATCAGCAGGGCTGAGCGGACGGGCTCGGCGGACACGCCGTACAGCGCAATCAGTTCGCGGAGCGACGGCAGCTTGTCGCCCGGCTTGTACTCACCCGATGCGATCTTGTCGCGGATGTCCTGGGCGATGCGCTGGCGGTCTGAGATTCGGGGCATGGCAACTTCCTGGTAGGCCCCTGCATCTTCTCATGATCGCCAAGGAGGCCTCAAGACTTTGCCTGCTTTGCATGCTTAGCTCTTGTCCTCCCATGCTTTGCATTGTAAGTTGCTCGTGCGGGACGCCTGGTGACGGAAAGCCTGGTAGGCAACCGGCCCTCCGGTTGGGCATCCCTGCTGGCACGGCTAGCGAACTCTCCCTGCTGGCCGTGCCAGCCCTGAGCCACGCCCTGCTGCCGCATGTTGCTCGTGCCTGCGGCGGTGGGGCGGGGTGGCGCCGGCCGGGGTCACCCATCACGTCCTGTGCTCCGAGAGGCTGGTGAGAGGTCATGCGTGCTCTGCTCCGTTGGTTGTTCCGGCGGGAGGGGCGGGACGGGCCGTCGCTGCGGCGGCTCGGCTCGGCGTACCCGTACCCGTACCGGTCGGCGGCGTACCGGCCGTTGTTGCCGTCGCAGGTGCGGCTGCGCCGGTTCACCCCGGTCGGCTTCGGTCGGCGGGGAGTCGATCCGGACGAGGTGACGCAGTTCCTGGATCAGGTCGCCGGTGACCTGGCCAGGGCGTACGCGGAACTGGCCGGTGTCCGAGAGCAGAACGCCCGGATCAAGGACGCGTTGCGGCGCTGGCAGTCCCGGCAGGTGTCGGCGGCGCACGAGCTGGCGCGGCGCTGATGGCCGGGCCTGCGGTGGTGCAGTGCCGGTCGTGTGACGGCCTCTCCTTCACCCTCGACCCGTGCCGCTGCACCTACGGGGGCAACCGCGTTCTGGTCGACGAGAGTGAGTCAGTTCGGCGGGCGGCGGGGGAGGCGTACCAGGACTGCCTGGAGTGTCAGGGGGTCGGCACGGTCGGCCGGCCCTGCCACGACTGCGGGCAGACCGGGCGGCGCCGCGCCCAACTCGTCCTGACGATGGCGAACCTGGACACCGGGGCAGTGGCCTCGGCGAACGTCGTACCGCGAGCGGTGGAACCGGCGCCGTGGCCCGGCGACGGCGGTGGGAGCTGGCATCTGCCCCTCGCCCCGCTTCTCCGCGACCTGGCCGCCGCCGTCGGCGCCGGTTCGTGGACGGATGTTCGCCAACCCGGTGATCAGGACGGGCCGCTCGTCCTCCTGCCCCGCGCCTGGCGGCCGGAGCACTCCGCGTCGGTCCGGGAGGTGCTGGAGGCCGAGGCCATCGCCGGGGAGAACACCGACGCGTGGCGGCTCTATCTCGGCCGAACCGAGGTAGCGCCGCCCCGGGATGCGGCGGTCGAGCTGGGCCGGCTCTGCCGGCTGGCCGATCTGCTCTGCCTGGATCTGGTGGTCGAGGCCCGCCGCCTGATCGCCACGGCCGGCCTGACCTGGGCGATCCGGTTCGAGGTGCCGGGCGGGCCGGTGCCGGCCGAGGCCCAGGGCTACGCCGACGACCTGAGCGAAGCGATCACCACCACGACCGTGCTCGACGCCTGCTACGGCCTGGAGGAGCGCGGCCTGTCCACCCCCGCCCACCACGTGACCCTCGGGCAGCCACCGCCCGAGCCAACCACGATCGACCTGGACCAGCTCGAACGGCGGATCCTCGCCGACTGTCTCGACCTCATCACCGGCGACCCGACCGCCGGGGCGCAGGCGATCTGGCGGAACGGCCGTTGGTGGCACACCAGCCTGCGTACCGCCGGGACCACGGAGACTCTCACCGAGTGGTCGACCGGGCAGATCTACAGCCGGCGCGCGACGACGCTGCGCCGGGGATGGGAGCCGCCGGCACCGTCGTGGCAGGACTCGCCCGTCCCGTACGTCGACTGCCCCGACTGCGACCCGCACAGTCGACTCCGCCGCTGCGACTGCCGACTCGGCACCGACCGTGCCGACCCTGACTGCCCGAAGTGTGCCGGCTCCGGCCGCAGCCCGTCACTGCTGCGCTGCTACACCTGCCGGGGCGCCCGCCGACTCCACTCCGAGGCGGCCATCACGCTCACCGACCTCGCTGGCCGGGTCGTACACCTCAGTTGGCGCACCGACGCGTCCGGCTGGCGTACCGGCGAATTCGCCTGGCACGACGACCCCGCCGGCCGGGCCGGGCCGGCGGGGGAGGAGACCTGGCGGACCGGCCGGCAGGTGTCGGCGCCGCAGGTGGCAACCCACCCCGGCGGCAAGCCGCTGCACCAGCTTCCCGACCAGTTCCGGCTCGCCGGCTGGGCCGACCACTTCGGCGTACGCCCGGAAGACCTGGTCGAACTCGACGGCGGCGGCAGCCTCGACCACAGTCTCCGGGACGGCACCGTCACCCTGCACCACCCCGACGCCGACCCACTGACCGAATACCTGCGCTGGGCCGCCCGGGGCAGACCCGGCGGCCGGCTCTTCGTGCTGGCCCGCCGCCCCGACGTGCCACCCCTGGCCGACCTGGTCCGGCTCGTCCTCGGGCTGCGCCTCACGGTCACGATCACCCTCACCGACCACATCCGCAATGCCGGCGACCTCCGCCTCCTCCAAGGCGAGAGCTGGGACGTCACCGTCAACACCCTCGACCGACTGCCCACCCCGGCCGACCCGCCCACCCACTCCACCCCGGAAGCCGCGACCGCGCACTGCCTCGAATATCTCGAACTCGCCATCGCCGGCAACGTCCCCGCCAACCCCGACCAGCAGATCCCGGTGCCACAGACTCCGACCCCGATCGCGGTCGACGATCCCGTACCCCTGCTCCGCCGGCTCGCCCGCCACCACCCCGGACAACCCGTCGCCGCCCACTACGACAACGCCACCTGCCAGGTCTGGCTTCGCGAGCGCGACGACGTACGCCAGCTTGCCGCCGCGCCCACGCTCCCCGCCGCCATCGGCGCTCTCGGTCTTTGACCGACCCCTATCGGCCGGGCGGGTGCAGTTGCTTCCAGCCGTTCGCCACCGATGAACGGCACCTGTCGGGCTCGTCGCCCATGCCGACGAACAACGCGGTCAGCATGGAGACGCCGTGGTCGAGCGTCTGGCGGGGCAGGGGGCCGTTGGCGACCAGGGAGACCAGTCCATGGCCGATGACCCAGCTCTGGATCGCCACTTCCAGCGGCTCGATCGCGAGGCGGAAGCGGTTGAGGTCTCTGGCCCGCCGGGCGGCTTGAACCAGGCACTCCAGGGTGGCGTCCGCGGCCTTGAGGTCTTCGAGGTCGAAGTTCGCGTCGAACATGACCCGGTACAGGTCGGGGTGCTCCAGGGCGTTGCCGAGGTAGGCGGCGACCAGCGCGGCCAGGTCCTGCACCGGATCCTCGGACGTGGCCACCGTGGCGAACCTGGCCGCCAGGCGGGTGAAGCCCTCCTGGCGCAGGGCCTGCCACAGGCCGTCCATGCCGCCGAAGTAGGTGTAGACGGCCATCGTCGACACACCGGTCCCGGCGACCAGGGAGCGCAGGGTGATGGGCTCGCGGGTCCGGAGCATGTGTGCGGCGCGTTCGATGAGCAGTACCCGGACCGCAGGATCCTTCGTCCTCGCCATGCCATCAGATTACATAACATAGCTCTGCTATGGTTTGGGAGGAGCTGGAGTAGCCGCCGTCTGCACAGACGTTTTCAAGACAAGGAGCCAGCAATGCCCATCACAATGGTGAACCCCGAAGGACTGCCGACGGTCGACCTGTACCGGCAGGTGTCGGTCGCCACCGGTTCCAAGCTGGTTTTCCTCGCGGGCCAGGTCGCCGTTGACGCCGATGGGGCGACGGTGGGGATAGGCGACTACGCCGCCCAGGTCGAACAGTGCTACCTGAACGTCGCCACCGCCCTGAGCGCGGTCGACGCTTCCTTCGACAACGTGGCAAAGCTGACCGTTTACGTCGTCGACTGGACTGCCGACAAAATGCCGCTGCTGATGGAGGGGATCAGCCGGGCAGCGGCGAAGCTGGGAATCGCCCCCGTCCCGCCGTTGACGGGATTGGGTGTCAGCGCGCTTGCCGGCCCCGATCTCCTGGTGGAGGTCGAGGCCGTCGCGGTGGTCGACTGAACGCACGGCGATGAGCCGGCCGGACCGACCGGGCGGGCGCGACGACGTACGCCGGCTTGCGACCGCCCCCCACCCTCCCGGCCGCCATCGGCGCCCTCGCCAACCCACTAACGCCGACGACGATGAGCAGCCGAAAGTCACACTTGACCATGCCGAGCGCGGTCCGGGACGGGGGCGGTGAGAAGATCCCGTGCCTGCCGGCGATTCTCGCTCACAAGGTGGAATCAGCCGTACCCCGACATGTCGCTACCCACGGCGACATTATGAGTTTGACGTGGCCGCGGCGGTGTGGGCGATCCGAGGGGCGCCCGACGCGCCGCCGTGAACCGGCCGCGGGTGCAACGCCGAGGAGCATACGTGTCGGTAGAGGACAAGCTAGAGTCGATCTTCACGTCGGTGGTGCGGCGCAACCCTGGTGAGAGCGAGTTCCACCAGTCGGTGCGGGAGGTGCTCGACAGCGTCGTTCCCGCCCTGATCAGCCACCCCGAGTACGCCGAAGCGAAGATCATCGAGCGGATCTGCGAGCCGGAGCGGCAGATCATCTTCCGGGTGCCGTGGGAGGACGATCGCGGCGAGGTGCACATCAACCGTGGCTTCCGGGTGGAGTTCAACAGCGCGCTGGGCCCGTACAAGGGAGGTCTTCGCTTCCACCCGTCGGTCTATCTGGGGATCGTGAAGTTTCTCGGGTTCGAACAACTGTTCAAGAACGCGTTGACCGGGATGCCGATCGGCGGCGGCAAGGGCGGGTCGGACTTCGACCCCAAAGGCCGCTCCGATCGGGAGGTGATGCGGTTCTGTCAATCGTTCATGACCGAGCTGTACCGGCACATCGGCGAGTACACGGACGTGCCGGCCGGCGACATCGGAGTCGGTGGCCGGGAGATCGGCTACCTGTTCGGGCAGTACAAGCGGATCACCAACCGGTACGAGTCCGGGGTGCTGACCGGCAAGGGCCTCAGCTACGGCGGTGCCCAGGTGCGCCGGGAGGCCACCGGCTACGGGGCGGTGTTCTTCGCCGAGGAGATGCTCCGGGTCGACGGCGGCGACAGCTTCGACGGAAAACGGGTGGTGGTCTCCGGCTCGGGCAACGTGGCGATCTACGCGATCGAGAAGGTGCACCAGCTCGGCGGCACCGTGGTGGCCTGCTCGGACTCCTCCGGCTACATCCACGACGAGAAGGGCATCAACGTCGAGGTGCTCAAGCAGGTCAAGGAGGTCCGCCGGGCACGGATCGACGAGTACGTCGAGGCCCGGCCGCACGCCACGTTCGTCGCCGGTCGCCCGGTCTGGGAGGTGCCCTGCCAGGTGGCGATCCCCTGCGCGACGCAGAACGAACTCACCGCCGCCGACGCGCTCACCCTGATCACGGGTGGCTGCACCATCGTGGTGGAGGGGGCCAACATGCCCACCACGCCGGAGGCGGTGCGCGCCTTCACCAAGGCCGGGGTGCGGTTCGCGCCCGGTAAGGCGGCCAACGCCGGTGGAGTCGCGGCCAGCGCGCTGGAGATGCAGCAGAACGCCAGTCGCGACTCGTGGACCTTCGCCCACTCCGAGCAGCGACTGCGGGAGATCATGGGGACCATCCACGACCGCTGCTACGCCACCGCCGAGGAGTACGGCATGCCGGGCAATTACGTCGCGGGAGCCAACATCGACGCCTTCCGGCTCGTCGCCGAGGCCATGCTCGCCCACGGGCTCATCTGAGCCTCCGGCGTCGTCGTCGATTCGGGCGGGGTACACCCGAGTACATCGGGCATCACCGGTCCGGCGGCGTGCTCCGATTCGTCCTCGTCCTCGTTCTCGTGCTCGTAGCCGTAGCCGTAGCCGTCGTCGTCGTCGTTGCGGCGGCCGGCCGGGGTGGCGTAGGCGCCGCCGCCGGCCCGGGGCTCGGGCGGGCGGCGGTCGGTCCGGTGTCCGGTGCGCTGGTGGGCACGGTGTGTGGTGCGGTGGCGTCGCGTCGGGTCGCCAGCACCGAGCCGCCGAGGATCAGCGTGAACGCGGCGACGACCGGGACGGTGAGCGGCTCGTCGAGCAGCAGTACTCCGGCGATGACCGCCACTGCCGGATTCACGTACGTGAAGACCAGTGCCCGGGTGACGCCGACCTCGCGGATCAGGGCGGCGAAGATGACGAACGCCGCCGCCGTGCAGACCACGGCCAACCCGGCGAGGGCGGCCAGTACCCGGCCGGTGGGCAGCGCCTCCGGCCAGGTCAACACTGCCGGTGTGGCGTACACCAGGGCGGCTCCGCCGAGGCAGACGGCGGTCAACGGCAGCACCGGTACGTCGGCCAGCCGCCGCGCCAGGATCAGCGGTGCGATCCCGTAGCAGAGGGCGGCGAGCAGCACCTCGACGATCGAGCGCACGTCTCCGCCGCGCAGGCCGGGCGCGGCCAGCACCGCCACCCCGGCGAGTCCGACCCCCAGACCCGCCCAGCGCCGCCCGCCGAGCCGCTCGACGTCACCGGCCAGCCGCCCGGCCAGCACGGCGATGATCGGCGACGCGGCGATCAGCAGCCCGGTCATCGAGCTGCTGATCTGCCGTTCGGCGTCGGTGAGCAGCCACCACGGGACGATGATCTCAAGCGCTGCGAAGGCGGCCAGCGGGCGCCGGTGCCGGTGCAGTCCCCGGAGACCCCGGGCACCGCGCACGGCCAGCGGCAGCAGTACGGCGGCGCCCACCGCCGTCCGGACGAAGACCAGCACCGGCACCGGTACGCCGCCCTCCACGGCTACCTTGATCAACAGATACGGAATGCCCCAGATCACGCTCATCAGGGCGAAGAGCAACCAACCCCGCCTGGTCACCGCACCCTCCTCAGTGGAATTCCGGGTCCCGGGTGCGGGTCCGCTTCAGTTCGAAGAAGCCGTCGGTTCCGGCCACCAGCAGCACACCGTCCCAGAGCCGACCGGCCGCGGCACCGCGCGGGATCGGCGTCACCACCGGGCCGAAGAACGCGATCCGCCGGCCGTCCGGCCCGGGTACGTGGATCACCGGCGTACCGACCTCCTCCCCGACCGGCTCCATCCCGGCCAGGTGGCTGCGCCGGAGTTCCTCGTCGTACTCGGTCGAGTCGGCGGCGTCGGCAAGCTCGATCCCGAGCCCCAGCTCGGTGAGCGCGTCGACGTACAGGTCCCGGCCGATCGGCACCCGGTCGTGATGGTGCCGGGTGCCGAGGGCGGTGTAGAGCGGACCGAGCACCTCCGGTCCGTACTTCCGCTCGGCGGCGACGGCCACCCGGACCGGCCCCCAGCCGACCTCGAAGAGGTCCCGGTACCGCTGCGGCAGGTCCGTCCGGCCCTCGTTGAGGACCGACAGGCTCATCACGTGGAACCGCAGCTCGATCTCCCGCACCTGCTGGACCTCCAGCAGCCAGCGTGAGGTGATCCAGGCCCACGGGCAGATCGGATCGAACCACATGTCGACGGAGGTCGGCATCATCGAGATCCCTTCGGAGAGGAGCGCTGTGCTGCCCGTGACGTTAGGTGGCATATTGGCCGTGTAGAAGCTCCAATTCCCGACAAGTTGATTGGGCCAATGGAGGGGAACGTGGAGGTTCACGTACGGCTGGACGGCCCTGATGACCTGACCACTCAGATCTACCGACAGTTACGGGAGGCCGTGCTCGACGCGCGACTGCGGCCGGGGGAGCGGCTGCCGCCCACCCGCGAGCTGGCGGAGCGGCTCGGCGTCGCCCGCAACACCGTGGCGGCGGCGTACGACCGGCTCACCGCAGAGGGCTTCCTGGTCGGCCGGGTCGGCTCCGGGACGTACGTCGGTGATCGCCGGCTGATCGGCGAGGCGCGGCCCCGGACCGCCCCGGTCGGCCGAGACGTCCGGCCCCGTCCGGTCTGGGAGTCCGTCCCGGAGACGCCCCGGCAGCCCGCTCCGAGGTACGACTTCCGGGTCGGCTTCCCCGACCCGGCGCTGTTTCCTCTCCAGACCTGGCGGCGGCTCGTCGCCCGGCAACTGCGGGCGGCGACGGTCCGGTACCCGGCCTACACCGAACCGGCCGGGCATCCCGGGCTGCGCGCGGCTCTCGCCCGGCACGTCGGCGTATCCCGATCGGTGCGGGCCGGCGCCAACGACGTCCTGGTCACCCAGGGTGCGCAGCAGGCGCTCGACCTGATCGGTCGAGTCCTGATCGAGCCGGGCGACCGGGTGGCGGTGGAGGAGCCGGGCTATCCGCCGGCACGCCGCCTGTTCCGGACCCTCGGCGCCCGGGTGACCGGGGTGCCGGTCGACGCGGAGGGACTCGTCGTCGCCGCGCTGCCGGCCGACAGCCGACTCGTCTACGTCACCCCGTCCCACCAGTTTCCGCTCGGCGTACCGATGTCGCTGGCCCGGCGTACCGCCCTGCTGGACTGGGCGGAGCGGCACGGCGCGGTGGTCGTCGAGGACGACTACGACAGCGAGTACCGGTTCGCCGGCCGCCCGCTGGAACCGTTGCAGAGCCTGGACCGGCACGGTCGGGTGGTCTACGTGGGGTCGTTCTCCAAGACCCTGCTGCCGATGCTGCGGGTCGGCTTCCTGGTCGCGCCGGCCTCGCTGCGGCCCGCGCTGCGCACGGCGCGGCAGCTCACCGACTGGCACGGCGACCTGACCACCCAGGGCGCGCTGGCCGAGTTCATCGACGAGGGTCTGCTGGCCCGGCACATCCGCCGGACCAGCCGGGAGTACGGGGCCCGCCGTGAACGGATCCTGGCCGCCCTGGCCGCGCACCTCGCCGGGCGGCTGCACCCGGTGCCCTCGGCCGCCGGACTCCACCTCGCCGTCCGGCCCGGCCCGGACCCGACCGGGGAGCTGGCCGCGGTGGCGGCGCGGGCCCGCGAGAGCGGGGTCGCGGTGGAGAGCCTGGCCGGCTACTGCGCCGACCGCCCCGCGCAGCCCGGCCTGGTCATCGGGTACGGCGGCATCGCGCTGACCGACATCGACGAGGGAATCCGCCGCCTCGCCGCCGGGTTCGCCCAGCGGTAGCGGGCGCAAATCGGAGGTCGAGTGCCCGCACGAGGAACCGCCACGCGCGGGTGGCTGGGCGTCCTGTCGCCGCTCACCAGGCGACGTTCGGGGCGAGCACCCAGCTCTCGAAAATGATAAATCGTCACTATAGGGATTTCCTATGACGTAAGGCTACAATTCTGTTGGACAGCGACGTTCCCCCTCCACCGCCCGACCAGCGCACCCGGAATCGGACGCGAGCCGGCCCGGCAACAATCCCTCTGCCGTCATCGCGGCCGGCGGAGCCGGAGGAGGCAGCATGTCGCCCACCTCGATCGGCCTGGCCGACGCATCCCACCGACTGCACCGCTGGTTCCGCCACGACGCGCGGTACGACCTGCCGTCCTCGCTCGTCGTCTTCCTGGTCGCGGTGCCGCTGTCGTTGGGCATCGCGGCCGCCTCCAACGCCCCGGTGGCCGCCGGCCTGATCGCCGCCGTGGTCGGCGGGGTGGTCGCCGGCCTGTTCGGCGGGTCGGCGCTCCAGGTCACCGGCCCGGCGGCCGGGCTGACCGTTGTCGTCGCCGAGCTGGTCAGCCGGTTCGGCTGGGCGGCCACCTGCGCGATCACCGCCGCCGCCGGGCTGTTGCAGGTCGGGTTCGGGCTGTGCCGGATCGCCCGGACCGCGCTCGCCCTCTCGCCCGCGATCGTGCACGGCATGCTCGCCGGGATCGGCCTCACGATCGTGCTCGGGCAACTGCACGTACTGCTCGGTGGCGAACCCGGCACCACGCCGGTGCGGAACCTGATCGACCTGCCCGCCCAACTGGCGACCCGGCACGACCACGCGGCCGTGATCGGACTCACGGTGATCGGACTGCTGGTGCTCTGGCCCCGGCTGCCGGCACCGGTACGCCGGATACCCGGCCCGCTCGTCGCCGTCACCCTGGCCACCCTCGCCGCGCTCGTCTGGAACGACGTCGACCTGGCCCGGGTGGAGATGCCCGGGTCGCTGCTGGCCGCCGTACATCTGCCGGCGCTGCCGGCCGGGGACTGGCCGGCGGTCGCCGCCGCGGTACTGACCGTCGCCGTGATCGCCAGCGTGGAGAGCCTGCTCTCCGCCACCGCCGTCGACCGGCTGGCCGCCGACCGGGCCGCCCGGGGCGAACGCCGGACCACCCCGACGAATCTCGATCGGGAGATGATCGGCCAGGGCCTGGCGAACGGCGTCTCCGGGCTGCTCGGCGGGCTTCCCGTCACCGGTGTCATCGTGCGTAGCTCCAGCAACGTCAACGCGGGCGCCCGGACCCGGGCCTCCGCCGTACTGCACGGGGTGTGGGTGCTGCTCTTCGCGGTCCTGCTCGTCGTACTCGTCGAGCGGATCCCGCTGGCCGCACTCGCCGGCCTCCTCGTCGTGGTGGGCCTGCAACTGGTGAAGATCTCCGACATCCGGCGGGTACGCCGGCACCGTGAACTGGCCGTCTACGTCGTCACCGCGCTCGGCGTGGTGGTCCTGAACCTGCTGGAGGGGGTACTGGTCGGACTCGTCCTGGCGGTCGTGCTGATCCTGCGCCGGGTGGTCTGGGCCAGGGTGCACGCCGAGCGGGTACGCGGCGGTCCGGCGGGCCGCGAACACTGGTCCGTGCACGTCGAGGGGACGCTCAGCTTCCTCGCCATCCCACGGCTCTCCGTCGTCCTCGGGCGGGTGCCGCCGGGCAGCACCGTCGACCTGGAACTGGTCACCGACTTCCTGGACCATGCGGCCTTCGACCACCTCGACTCGTGGGTACGCCAGCACGAGACCACCGGCGGCCGGGTACGCCTCGACGAGGTCGGTCCGGCGGCCCTGCGCGGCGACCAGCCCCGGCCGTCCCGGCGGATCCACGCCCTGGTGCCACCGCGCTGGTTCTCACCGTGGTCGAGTTGGCAGGCCCGGCATCCGGACGGAGCGGGTGAGCCGAACCACACCGAGCAGGCGGCCGGATCGGCGCACGCGGCGCTCCGGCCGCTGCACGTCGGGGTACGCGAATACCACCGCCGCTCGGCCGCCCGGCTGCGGCCGTTCCTCACCGAACTGGACGGCCGGCACAGGCCGTACAGTGCCTTTCTGACCTGCGCCGACGCCCTGATAGTGCCGAACGTGATCACCAGCAGCGGGCCGGGTGACCTCTTCACGGTGCGCAATCTCGGCAACCTCGTCCCCGCCGACCATCCGGCGGAGTGCTCGGTTACCGCCGCCGTCTCGTACGCCGTCGAGGTGCTCGCCGTACCGGCGCTGCTGGTCTGCGGGCACTCCGGTTGCGGGGCGATGCAGGGGCTGCTCGGCGGGCGCGACGAGGAGGAGAGTCACGTCGGGCGGTGGCTGCGGTGGGGGCGGCCGAGCCTGGCGGCGTGGCGGGCCGGCCATCCGGTCGGGTCGGCCGCAGCCGGAGACGGCCGCGCCGAGGTCGACCAGTTGGCGATGGTGAACGTCGCCCGCCAGGTCGCGGTGCTCCGGGAGTTCCTCGCCGCCCGTGGCGTCGCGGAGGGGAAGGTGTCGGTGCAGGGGCTCTTCTTCGACATTCCGACCGGAATGCTGCTGGTCCTCGACGAGCAACGGCAGCGGTTCACCTCGCCGCCGGAGCAGGAGTTGGAGATCAACGGCGCCAGTTTCGTCCGGCCCTAGCCAGGAGAGCGAGCCGGGACTGTACTGCCAGGACGATGCGGTGACAAGGGGTCGCTGCCCGCCTTCTCGCCAGCCTCTGTGGAGGGTGCCGGAGAGTGGCGCAGGCAACTCTCAGCGGGCATTCAGCTCCGTCGTCGGTCGGCGTACGTTCACGGTTTGTGAAGAATCTTCCAGAACGGTCGTACCTATCCCGACGCTCGCTGCTGGCCGCCGGTGGCCTGGCCGCCGTCGGCACCGCCGCCCTCGCCGGACCGGCCGCCGCCCGACCCTCCGCCGAGGCAGCCGCCGCCACCCCCGCCGACGCGGCCGTCGACAACCCCCGGGCGGCGATCGCCCGGCTGCTGGACGGCAACCGGCGCTTCGTCCAGGGCCGGGGTCGGCACCCGCACCAGTCGCCCCGGCACATCCACGATCTCGCCGCCGGACAGGACCCGTTCGCGATCCTCGTCGGTTGCGCCGACTCGCGGGTACCCCCGGAGGTCCTCTTCGACCAGGGCCTCGGTGACCTCTTCGACAACCGGGTCGCCGGCAACATCGTCGACACCGTCATGCTCGGCAGCATCGAATACGCCGTCGAGCACTTCGCCCCGCCGGTGTTGGTGGTGCTCGGCCACGAGCGGTGTGGTGCGGTCTCCGCCGCCGTGCAGACGATCGAGAGCGGGGGTACCGCCCCGGGCGCGATCCAGGCGATCGTCGAGGCGCTGCGGCCGGTCGTCGAGCCACTGCTCGGCGGGTCGGGAGACGTGGTGGAGGCGGCGGTCCGGGCCAACGTACTCGCCCAGGCGCGACACCTGGCCGAGGCGAGCGAGATCATCGGCGAGCGGGTGCACGCGGGTGAGCTGGCGATCGTCGGTGCCCGCTACGACCTGGACAGCGGTCGGATCACGCTGCTCGACTGAGGACGCGGAACGCCCGGCCGGCTCGATGACGACGGTGAGCCGACCGGGCACCGGCGAATCGGACCCGGCGGCAACCCGCACGGCAGGACCCGTCTCGGCGCCGCCCGGCTGTGGTACGCGACTCGGGCGTATCCGGGCCGTCCGGCTCTGGTGGGCGGCGGCACGGGTGCATCCGAACGCGTCGCCGGCAATTCGTGAGACCGGTGGCGGCGTTACCGTTCCGTCGCCTGCTGCCACGGGCCGTTGGCCCGGGACCAGAGCGCGGCCCAGCCGCCGCCGGCTAGCCACGACGAGGGCAGCAGCAGCCCGTGCCCCGCGATCCGTTCCCAGAACCCGTCGGGTACGGCACCGAGTTCGACGGCGTCGGGCCAGCTCGACTGCCAGCTCTCGTCCCGGAGCGACGACTGCGGGAAGCCGGGCACCCGTACTCGGCGGCGCGGCACCACGACGGTGACGCGCTCGGCGGAGAACCGGACCGGGGCGGACCCGGGATCGGGCCCTCCGGTGCGCAGACCGCTCCAGGAGGTCACCGCGAGCGCGGCAGCCCGGAGCAGCCCGGCGTGCGGCCGGGACCGTACCCCGTCGGCCAACTCGGGACAGTCCTGCCGGAGCAGGGTGCCCAGGGCGATGCGCACGCGCAACGCGACCAGGTCGGCGGTGCGGGCGATCGCGACGTGCCCGACCCGGGCCACCGGCCGGAGCGAGCCGGGCAGCGGCGCGTCCCGCAGCAGCGGAGCCAGCCGGTCCGGTGCGGGCGGCGACGGCGGAGTCGCTCGACGCGGCAACCCCGGCGACGGGGAACCGACGGTGACGGTCCTCCCTCCGGTCGACCCGGCCGGAACGACCGCGACGGTGGACGGCGCCAGGGTCTGCCACGCACGGGCCAGCGGCCGCTCTCCGCTCGCCCGCCACAGCGCGACCGGGCCGGGCCCGGCCGGGTCGGCCAGGGTGAGCCGGCAGGCCTGGAGCACCGCCCCGGGCGTGGCCCGGCGCAGTGCGGTGAGTGCGTCGTGCGGGTCGGCCGGCGGCGTCGCCGGTGCGCCGGCCAGTCGGGTCGCGAGCAGCGCCAGCACCTCGGCGGCCCGAAGGATGTCCGGTTGGCCGAGCGTGTCGGCCGCCGCCTCGTCGAGGCGGCGGCCGAGGTCGCGCAGCACCCGTACGGCGGAGGCGGGCCGCCGGCCGGTGCGGGGCGCCGCCGCACCGGTCCCGTCGTGCCGGGCGGCGCGGCGCGGCTGCGGGACGGTCCGCTCGGGAAGGGCGAGGTCGGCCAGCCAGGCGGTGGTCCGGTGCCGCAGTGTCGGATCGGGGTCCTGGTTGAACCGGGCGCGGATCTCTTCGAGCCGCCAACCCCGGGCGCTGGGCCGAAGCTCGGCGTTGACCAGGATGCGCCCGTCCGGTGCGCGGAGCGCGACCAGCACGCTCCGGCCCCTGGCCGCGTCCTCGACGTAGTGCGGGCCGGCGATGCAGTTGCCCATGTAGTCGGACCAGTCCGCCAACTGCCGGGCGGTCCGGGCCAGCTCGATCCGCGCGTCGGTGCCGGGCAGCACCGTACCGTCGAAGCGCTCGACCGGCGCCGGGACGGTGAAGGCGCCGGTCAGCGCGGCGGCGATGGTGGCCTGGTCGCTCAGCCCGGCGACGAGTTCCGACCAGCTCCGGCAGCGGGGCGGAAGCTGCCCGCCGAGGTCCACCAGCTGCGCGGCACCGGCGACGGCGAGCGGGATCGACTGCGGTCGGGGTACCAGCGGTTCGTCCGGGGCCGTCGGGTCGGTGTCGGGGACCGGGGCGTGCGGTCGCGGGGTGATCACGGCCGCCGGATGACCGTTCAGCCCGGCGAGCGCGTCGGCGAGTTCGGCGTACCAGAGCAGGTCGCCGATCGTCTCGACCTCGGCCGTCGTGCGGTCCGGTGCGGCGCGCAGCCGCTCGGCCAGCGGCGGGGTCGGATCCGACGAAAGGATCGGCTGCTGGTCCCAGTGGGCGGGCCGGTCCGGCGAGAGGTAGCCGACCCGGTGCCGCCAGACGTCCAGCGGGCTGCCGGCCCAGGCGGCGAGGTGTGCGTGCGCCGAGGCGGAGTCCAGCCCGGCGGTCGAGGTGACGAACTGCGCCACGACGTCCAGCATGATCCGGCCGTAGTCCCGGGCCCGGGCCAGCCGTTGGTCCAGGTAGGGCGCCCAGCGCGGATCGGGCGGTTCGCCGGGCGCGGTCCGGGCGAGGATGTCCCGCAGGTACGACCCGGGTCGGGCCGGCAGCCCGGTCAGCCCCGATATCCGCCGCGCCGACCTCGATGCCTCGGGCGGGGAGAGTTCGGCGACGGCCGCCTCGATCTCGTGCCGGTGTGCGGTCAGGGCCGCGTCCAGACCACGGTCGACCGCGCTCACCGCGACCCGGGCCAGCACCGTCGCCGCCATGGCGTCCTGGAGCACCCGGTTCGCGCGGGTCAGCCAGTAACCGGGCGACGGCTGCCACAGTGCGGCCCGGAGGATCGTCGGCTCGCCCCACAGTTCGGTACGCAACCGCTCGGTCAGTTCGTCCTCCTCGTACCGCTGGTAGCGGACGGTGAGGTCGGCGCTGCGGTCCTGCCGGCCCTGCGACGCGCGCAGCCGCTCTCGCCGCACCTGCTGGACACCGTGCGCGCAGACCCGCTGCCAGAGGTCGGTCAGCAGGGCGAGGCGGCGTGGCCGGGGCACCTCCCGGAGCACCCGGGTCAGGTGCCCGCCCACCACCGAGGGGAGCCCGCCCGGGAACGGATCGACCCCGTCCGGCGCCCGCAGTTCGAGTATCCGGACGAGCTGTTCCGGTCCGAGTACGTCGCTCGCCGCGACCGCGAACCGCAGCACCGGCCACCGGCCCTCGTCGAGTACGGCCTGCGCGGCGGCGCCGAGCGGCTTCGTCGCGTCCGGGCCGAACAGTGCGACGAGTACGGCCCGCCGGTCGCCGAGCCGCCCGCCCAGCGCCGGCACCAGCAGGGCGGACAGTACGGCGTCCCGGCGGTCTCCGGCGGCGCCCTCGGTACGGGCCGACCGGAACCCGTCACCGAGGTCGACGCCGGCACCGGCGGCCAGCACACCGCCGACCGTGACCAGCCGGCCGAGTTCCGCGACCGCCCGCTCGGCACCCTCCGGGGTGGCCGAACGGGGCCCCAACACGACCGGGCTGCCCGGGGCGAGTTCCGGGGAGGGCGCGACGGCCCGGCCACGCGGTCCGGCGGCCCAGACCCGCATGTCCGGCCCCGGCACCACCCCACCCGACAGCCGCAGTGTCACGAGTTCATGATCCTCGTGCTGTCCAATCCATTTACCGAGCCCGGAGTTCGCGGCGACCCGCCAGAGGTGCCTGCGCCGCGTCGGCTGCCGGACGAGGTCCGCCCGGGTTCACGGCGACGCCAGGACGCGACGGGCGTACCAGTCACGCTCCGGCAGGGCACAGCAAACGGCCCGAGCCTCCGGGGAGAGGGGAGGCTCGGGCCGCTGCCTGCCAGCCGGTTCGGGTTACGGCTGGCAGGGGCACTCACAGCGCCAGTCGCGTAGCGCGGCGGCCGGGTGCCGGTCCGGGTCAACCTCAATGCAAAGGTGCTCCTGGTCCCCGGCGGCCAGCGCGGTGGCGCACCGGACGCACAGATGGACCGGCAACGACGGGTTGATCACCTTCGGGTCGGACATCCAGGTCACGGGGGCGGGCCTGGAGCTCGTAGGCGGTACGGGCTGGTGCGGTAGGTCGTCACTGAACACGCGTCACCCCCTCGTCGGGAAACGGCAGGTCCGGCCACGGAGCCCTAGTCGCGTAGCCGGCCTCCTCCCCGGCCCACACGTTGACCCGGGCACCGGGAACGTGGCGGGGGGAGGGGAGCAGGTCCACCCGGTGGCGGGAGCACTTCCCGAGGTTGCCGGCCCGGGGACCGAACGCGAGCGGGCTCATGCCTGGCCCCCGCTCATCTCGTGCTGGACCACGATCGCGGACGGCAGGCGGAGGCCGTAGAGCTGTACCCGGTCCCGCTCTAGGGTGGCCAGGAGGGACAGGGTCCGGACGGTGTCCTGTATGGACAGCTCCGGGGATTCCAGGAGCGTGTTACAGCGCCGCATCCATCCGTTGATCCGCGTCTCTGACTGGCGTCGGAGGGTGTCCGCTTCGTGCGCCGGAATGCTTCCCAGTGCGTCCCGGACACGTCGCGCGGCGGTTGCGCGGCTCACCTGGAGGCGGTCCGCGATCACGTCGATGGAGTGGCCCGCGTTGCTCAGTTCCAGGGCCTCAAGCTCCTGTTGCCGCTTCTGGCCGTTGGTCAATCGGGACATAGTCTCATGGTACGTGAATAAGTCTTACGTAACCATCCTAAAGCCTCACTAACGGACATACTAAGTCTCGGGGGAGACACCATAATGACGCTTATTACTACACCGGGGCTGGGGGAGTCATGCGGCGACTAAGTCACCACCTTGCCGGCCGCGCGCAGCGTCAGCGGCGTGAAGGGTTGGCACGGCGGACCGCCGGAGACGAACTCAAGCCAGAAAAAGGCAGGCCATCGGGGCGGGGAGAGTGCAGGGGCACGCAGGGACACACAGGGCCATGCAGGGACCTGCCTACCGCGTTTGTGGGTACGCGTGCCAGAATCGATCCGACCGACGAAGTCATAACCTCAGTCAACTTGCTGTTGTGTGAGGTTGTGACTAACGGTCCAGGAGACGGAGAGTCCCCCCGCCCCATGCTTGCAGGCCCGAGGCGAGGGATCTCCCGAAGGTGGCCCTGCCTAACCCGTTGGGTTAGGTGGGGCCGCTCCAGCTTCCGGACAAGATCGCGTCCATCAGCCGAACTAGCTCCGTGGCGATCCTGATCATCAGGATTGCCACGTCCCCCGTCTTCCGGTCTCGACCGGACGGCGGTTGTTGCTGCGGACCGGGTGTCCCTGGGGGGTCTGCCATCGCTACCTCCTTCCCCCTCGCGATCGAGGGAAGGTCCCTCGCTCGCGGCGGGAAGGGAGGTGGCTTAGCGCCGGTCCTACACCGCTGGATGCGGTGCTGGGGGACAGCGTAATGCGTACCGCTGCCATGTATGGCCACCCCCTACCGGATGGCCGACAGGCTCCGGACGGTCCATGGCGGACAGATGGCCGTCTACCTGCGGTTTCTTAAAACGCGTCCGCTGGACCATTCGAGGTGATCGCACAGCCGTTCGAATAAGGAGGGTTTAGATGTGTTCCCCGAGAGTCAAAGTGGTTCCCCCAAGTCAAGGTCATCGCGTGGACGCATTTTGAGTTACCGGAGGACGTACCGTGGTCGACTGTCCCCGGCCAGGCGGCCAGGTGGACAGACAGAGGACACCGAGCCTCCGGGCCGGGACACCCCGGGATGATGTCCTTCCCCAGAACCCTTCTTCGGCTGTCCGCCGGGGACATGTCCCGGCCCGGTGTCCTGTCCCGGTAGGTAGTCGTCCACGACCACCTTGAGGAGAGCCGGGGCGAAAGCGGGCCAGGTCGTGTCCCGAACCGGTAACCCAGGTACCCGGGCGAAACACCCGTGACCAGGGGAAATGGAGTAGGGCAACCTAGGTTATAGAGCAGCGGGGCCAAGGCAGGTACCTGCCTTAAATGCCTGTGACCAGGGGAAATGCGCTCCGGCAAGGTACCCTGCCCGTGTCCTAGGTCCGACGGCCGAATCAATCTCCAACTCCGGGTCGTAGGGCACCACCGCAACCTCCCTGGCCCGTGTCCCGGGACACCTCGTGGACGAACTGGGACGTGTCCCAGTTCTCACACGACCGTCAGGACAACGGGAAAGGGCCGGGGGACACGGGGACATCAGGACACCGGGACAGACTCCCGCCGGACACGCTGAGCGTCCCGGAGCCGGGACACAGGAGCCCATGTCCCGGACAGCTCCAGGACACAGCGCGCGTCCCGGGCGGACATGTCCACCGGGACACCGCACAGCTCCAGTTCGGCCAGCAGCTCCGCCCGGGTCGCTGGGATACGCCAGTCCTCCACCGGGTCCGGTGGTTGCTCCCAGCCGCTCAGGCAGGCCACGGGTACGCCTCCGTGACGGCGGACAGGACCCGGCGGTGGTTCCGCATCCAGCGCGGGTCGAACGGCTCCGCCTGGACATGGATCCATTCGTAGCTGCCCGCCAGCCGGCGGCAGTGCGCGGACCGGTGCGTCAGGTCGCCGGGCTTGTAGTACGGCCCCTCCATCGTGCCGGCCCCGTGCCAGTGCCACCGTCCGCACGGCCGGCACGGCACCAGCAACGCGAGCGGGGTCTGTCCGCCTTGTGGCTGGCCCGGCCGGAGGTAGCCGGGAACGGTGGTCGGGTTCGTCATGGTGATCTCCTCGGGTAGTGGGTCGGGGACGGCTGGCATGTCCGCCAGCGGGGGGCGGACTGTTCACGATCGGCGTATGGGCCAGACCGGCAGGACTGCTCACCGGGTCGGCCAGGGGAGCGGACGACCGTCCCCCGAAGTTCGGTTCTGATCTCTGTCCCCGGGCGCCCCGGACCGTCCCCCGTCCCGCGTCCCCCTAGGGACGGGGGACGGGGGACGGTGGGACGGACCGTCCCCGCGTCCCCGGGGGACGGTGGGGGACAGTGGGGGACGGTCATCCCTGTTCGTTCTCGTTCTCCTGGCCGTCCGGTTCCGGGGCCAGCCGCTGGAGTAGCTAGTTGCGGGCGCCGCGTTCCACCACCACCCGGCCGTTGAGGACCAGCCAGTCCAACGCCTGCCCGATGTCTCCCTTACGGTTGCCAGCACAGCCGGCCTGGACCTCCCGCACGCTGAGCGCCCGGCCCTGCTTCTCCAGCACGGCCAGCACGGCGGCCACCGCCTTCCGCAGCGACACCGGAACCGGGTTGGTGTCCTCCTCCGGGGAGGTCTCCTCCGGCGGCGGGAAGAACGCCACCCGCATCTCCCCGTCCCTGGCATCCCCCACCAGGTCCCCGAGGTGCATCAGCCCCGGGTGGGCGCCCGTGCCGCTCCAGGGCACCGCGTACTGCCGGAGGCCGTCGTTACGGTCCTTCCCGAGCAGCACCCGCGTACGGCCACGCCGGTTGATCCCCCAGGGCTGGTCACGCTCCAGCAGGAACATGGCCCCGGTGAGCCCAGCGAGTTTGTGTTGCGCGCCGATGGCGTACCCGCCACGGGCCTCCCGGTTCTTCACCACGTGGTCCGTTGCCAGCGTGGCCGCTCCGACGTTGAGCGCCGGGCGGATCAGGATCCGCCGCCAGGTGGCGCTATCCGTCTGCCCGAGCGGATCCAGCCCGAGGAGCGTCATCCCTTCCGTCACGCCGTCATAGATCACCAGGTCCGCCGGTCCGGTCGGCAACTGGAGGAGCGCCGGCAGGCGGTCTCCGACGGCCTTGCTCCCCTCCGGCCGTACGTACCGGAACTGGTCCGGCCGGAGGCGGTCCCGGTGGCAACCCATGTTCAGGAGCCGGCCCACGATGGTTCCCGCGTCATCCTCAAAGTCCACGTACAGCACCCGGCCACCATTGAGCAGCACGGCCCAGACCTGGAGCAGCGCGAACCACGTCTTACCCGTCTCCGGCTCCGCCGCTATCGCGTGCTCCTTGCCCCGGTATAGCAGCGGTACGCCGTCCTCCCGCCGGCCCAGCACCGGTAGGACCGGCTTCCACCGGCCAGCCAGGATCTCCGACAGGTCCACCGGCTCCCAGCCCTGCGGGCCGTCCTCCTCGGCGCCCTCCTGGCCGAACACGTCCCCGGGGACGGTGGGGGACGGTCGCTCCGCCTTCCAATCTCCGGCGGCGGACCGGAACGCGGACCGGATGGTGTCTCCGGCCTGCCAGGTCCGCCCGTCGTACTCCGTGTGCTCCAGGGCGGCCAGGAGGAACCCTTCCGCCTGCTCCTCGCTCCAGTAGTCCGGGATGAAGTGGGACAGCACCTTGGCGGCGGAGTTGAGCTTGACGTTGATCTCCCCGTCCCGGGCCGTGCGTAGCTTCTCCAGGTACGGCCGGCAGAACGTCCGAGCCGGCTCCTCAGTGAAGGTCCGCCGCACGGTGGTCTCCCGGATCCGGCTCACGTCCGCCCGGTCCGCGAACGGTGCGGCCGGCTCCGGGGCCGGCTCCGGGCTCGGGGCCTGGAGTAGAGCGGCCTCCAGGTCCGCCAGGGTGTACGCCGGACCGTGGGCGGAGAGGACCCGGCACGGCTCGGCCCCGCCGTTCTTTCGGTTCGTGGTCCCCGGCAAGCGGAAGACCCGGGCCAGGTCCCGTACCGTGTCGATCTTCCATGGGCCGAGGTGCTTCGCCCACGCCTTGACGTGCTTATCCAGCGAGTCCGCGACGTGTGCGGCCCACTCCAGGTGACCGGGCTCGGTGAGGTCCACCGGCTCCGACAGTCGCCAGTACGGGTACCGTCCGCCGCCGCTGTGCACCCACGCGGACGGCTCCGGCAGTCCCGCCTTCTCCAGGAGTCGGGCCAGGTCCGCGTCCGTCTCCGGGTACCCGGCGGCCTTGTGGTTCGGGCCGGCCAGGTCCAGATCCATTGCCAGGGCCACGCACGCGGCGGAGTCCTCTACCTTCCCCCGTCCCGAGGCCAGTTCCGGCCGCAGCGTGGTCAGTCGGTGGTACACCCCCACTCCGCCGGCCGCGTCCAGCTTCTCCGCGTAGGCCGCCGCCGCCGCCTCGCTGGTCGTGGCGAACGTCCGTCCCCGCCAGTTATCGGCGTGACCACCGATCCAGATCACACCCTTCGGCTTCTCGCCGTAGAGCCAGGTCAGCCACTCCAGCGCGGTAGAATCGATCTCAGCTTCGTTGTTGTGGAGGCCGTTCCGGGGGTCAGCCGGGGCGGCCTTCGTCGCATCGGTCATCGGTGGCTCACCACCGGAGCGAAGATCGTGCGGAGGCGGGCCATCTGATCCGGAGTTAGCTCCGGCGCCCGATCCACCACGGCCCCGATGT
This sequence comes from Plantactinospora sp. BB1, assembly GCF_003030385.1. Lineage (NCBI taxonomy): Bacteria > Bacillati > Actinomycetota > Actinomycetes > Micromonosporales > Micromonosporaceae > Plantactinospora > Plantactinospora sp. BB1. The sequence goes on from NZ_CP028159.1 coordinate 3,090,085, forward strand.
GCGCGTCGAGTGAGTGCGCGACGCGGCCCGCTCTACGGGCACGTTCCCGACGCTGCTCAGGGGTGAGCGTCGTAGACGCTGCCATGTCTGCTCCCGGAGATACGGGAACGCCGAGCGAAGATCAGCACGTCTAGTGGTGACCTCTGCTCGGCGTTCCCGTCCGGGGTCCGCGCCGTTCGCGTTTCCTCAGCCCGGATCTCACCTCGGAAGGTGTCGGCCACCCATCCGGGTGGCCTCATCCGTGACCGCATCCACGCTAGCGTCAGCGTTCGTTGCTGCCTCCAGTCTAGTCGGCTAGCTACCGGCGAACAAGCCGACTAGCTCTCTCATATGCCGCTCTACCTGGGACTTTACTAAGTCCTTAGTAGATCCCCGCTCCTGACCAGGGGAGACCGTAGATTTTCCTGCCCGACCTAGTTACGCTGTCACCCGATACACGGGAGCGCCAGCACCCGGGCATACCATGCGGTGGTGTCGTCGATCAGATCCCACTTCCCGCAGGTCGGATCCGCTCCACCCGCCGGCCGACCCGGCGGTGCCGGATGCTGAGCACGGGCGTCGTCACGGCGTACGCGGGCGGAGCGCTGGATCGCGCGGGTGGGCTGCGGCGGGACGCCGACGGACTGCGCCGGCTCTTCGGAAGTGAACGGGCCGAGGTGGTGCCGCTCTGGCGGGACCGCTGCCTGGTGGCGCGGGACGCGGTGCTGCGGTTGGTCGGCGACGGCAGGCGCGGGTTGCCGGACGGGCTCGGCGAACCGGTCTTCCTCGGTCTCGACGACGGTCGACATCACGACGGTCGACGCCACGACGGTCGACGTGTCGACGGTCGACGTGTCGACGGCCGACGTCTCGACGACGTTCGACCGGTGTTCGCCGTCGACCTCAGCGACCTCTCCGATGAGGAGGCACTCGCCGCGGTCGGCGCCGACCGGACGATGGACGTACGCCGGCTGGTGCACCGGCTCGACCCGGCCGAGGCTGCCGTGCTCGGGTATGCCCGCGGGCTCTGCCACTGGCACCGCAACCAGCGGTTCTGCGGCACCTGTGGCAGCCCGGCCCGGTCGGTGCAGGGCGGTGCGGCCCGGCAGTGCACGGGCTGCGACCAGGTTCTCTTCCCCCGGATCAGCCCAGCGGTGATCATGCTGGTGGAGCTGCCCGGCCCGCCGGCCCGCTGCTTGCTGGCTCGGCACGCGGGGGCGGGGGAGGACTCCTTCGCGCTGCTTGCCGGTTTCTTGGAGGTCGGGGAGAGCCTGGAGGACGCGGTACGCCGGGAGGTGGCCGAGGAGGCCGGGCTGGCCGTCGACTCGGTACGGTACTTCGGCTCGCAGCCGTGGCCGTTCCCGTCCGGTCTGATGGTGGGTTTCTTCGCCACGGCCAGGGACGAGATGACCACCGTGGACGGCGAGGAGCTGCTGGAGACCCGCTGGTTCAGCCGGGCGGAGCTGCGGGACCGGCGGGCGGCGCGCGGCCGGCTCGGCAACCCGGACTCGATCGACCGGCTGCTGCTGGAGACCTGGCTCGACGCCGCCCCGTAACGCCCGGCTCTGGACCGTCCGCTGCCCCGGACCCCGCGTAACGCCCGGCTCTGGACCGTCCGCTGCCCGGGACCCCGCGTAACGCCCGGCTCCGAACCGTCCGCTGACCCGGAGACGGACGTCCCCGCCCCGCGAGAGCATCGCCCGGGACGACGATCGCGCGGAGCGGGGACGACGAGGGTCAGCGCAGCCGTGCCGGTGCGGAGTCGAGCCCGCCCCGGACGCTGACCGCCCGTACCGCCACCGACTCGGTCTCGGTCTTGCTGACCCGCAGCGTCACCCGCTGCTTCTTCCCACCGTCCAGGAAGAACTGCGGAGCCTCGCCGACCAGCCGGGCGCCCTGCACCTGCACGGTGTCCGGAGCCACGATCTTGACTTCCTTCGCCCGCTCCAGCGCGGTCGGGATCCGGCCGGTGTTGGTGACGGTGGCGGTGATCTCGTGGGTCGCGCCGTCGCTCTGCCCGGCCCGGAGCTTGCGCACGCCGACCTGCGAGAGCGCCACCTGCGGCAGCGACTCGGTCAGGTAGATGTTGAACCGGGCCTGGTTCGCCGCCCACTGCCCGATCAGGTCGGGCGAGGGATTCTGTGCCCAGAACTTCGGGTTGATCCCGCCGACCTCGACGGCACCGAGCTTCGGGTGCTGGATCTTGGTCCAGGGCAGGAAGCAGTTGGTACGCCGGTTCTCCACGCACCACCGCGACCGTTCCCAGTCGGCGAACCGCTCGTCTTTGTCGTAGTCGACGAAGTCGCCGCCGTTCCAGATCTCGTCGCCGTACCAGACGGCGCCGTACTGGAAGTAGCCGAAGTCGGGGCCGTGCCCGAAGAGCGCCTCCGGGTCGCCGCCGTTGCGGGTGGCGTAGTCGATGTAGACGCTGCCGGAGTAGCGGTAGCCGGTGAAGCCGACACCGGCCCGGTCGAAGTGCTCGTAGAGCTTGCGGTCGCCGGTGTACATGCACTCGACCGGGTCGCAGGTCGAGGGGCCGCGCAGGTGCATCGGTACCCGGGTGTCCATGCTGTTCACCGCGCCGATGTTGGTGTGCGACATCAGCCAGGTGTAGACGTGCCGGGTCTCCGGCTCCGACAGCGGGTACTCGCCGGCGCCCACCTGGGTGAGGTTCCGGCCGGTCTCGTCGTACCCGGGCATGACGTGCCAGTTGTACGGGTAGTTCCGGTGCAGGTCGAGGCCGCCGACGCCGTCCTCGTTGTCCCGGCCGTCGCCGTCGTTGTCGACGCCCTCGGAGAACATCAGGTAGTCGCCGTTGCCGGCACCGACGTTGCGCATCACGACTCCGGCCGGGTCGCGGTCGTCGACGACGTGGGTGCCCTTGCCGGCGCCGACGTGCTGGCGCAGCTGCCCGAGGTAGCCGTCGCCGTTGAGGTCCTCGCCGGGGTCCTCGTCGAGCCTGCCGTCGGCGTCGTTGTCGGTCGGCCGGACCGACGACCGGTTGGTCTGCGCGGTGTAGAGGTAGAGGTTGTGCCCGTCCGGGTTGTTCACCGGCCGGATGTAGACGGTCTTGGTGTCGAGGATCCGGTCCACCTGCCGGTCCTTGCCGGCCCGGCTGATCAGGTGGTGCGCCAGCCAGAGCGAGCTCTCGGCCGAGGAGACCTCGCCGGAGTGCCGGTTGCCCTCGAAGAACGCGGCCGGCTTGTCGGTGTCCTTGCCGGTGGACTTGTCGGTGATGGTGAGCTGGTAGATCGGCTCGCCGCCGAAGCTCTCGCCGACGATGTGGAGGTCGACGATGTCCGGCCGCTGGTGCGCCCACTTCTTCAGCCACCACTGGATCTCGATCCCGGTGTGGAAGTGGTCGAAGTCCATCTGGCCCGGCTGCTTCGGCTGGACCTGCGGGTACCGTACGACGTCGAAGGTGCTCTCCCCGTCGCGCTCCCCGGCGATGGTGATGGTCGGGGTGGTCGGGGTGACGCTGCCGGGGAACGGGCCGGGGTCCGCCGCCGGCTGCAACCCGATCGTGTACGTCGGCGCGGCGGAGAGTTCGGCGTCGTCGAGTGCGACCGGGTCGCCGGTACCCCACAGGGGCGTACTGGCCAGCACGACGGCGGCGCCCGCCAGCAGGGTCACCAGCTTCGGGGTCGGCCGCCGGGCGGGTCGGGGTACCGGCGGGGCCGGCTGGCCGGGATCGGGTCGGTCGGGTGCGGAGCGGGTGATCTCGGAGCCCACGGTAGATCTCCTGTCGTCACTTCGGTGACCGTCTGCCGGGTCGGCAGGATGATGGCCACTTTCCGTGTCGGGGGCGCCACCCAACGTGTACTCACTTGTGATCATGCTAATCGAGGCGTGTGCCGGTGTAAATATCCGGTGCTGGTGGCGGGGGTGGACGGTCCCGTCGGGCCCGCCGTCGCCCGTGACGGGGCGCCGATAAATCTTCAGCCGTGGTTGATCACCCTTGCTACGCTCCCCGCCGTTGCTCGCGATAACGGGGGTTCCTGATGACTGTTCGTTCTGTTCGTACCGGCCTCGTCGCCCTCTCCCTGGCGACCGTCGCCGTACTCGGTGCCGGCTGCCAGCCGGACGAGTCGACCACCGACGCGGCCGGTACGCCGACCGCGGCTCCGACCACCGCCGCACCGAGCCCGACCGCCGCGCCGAACACCAAGGAGGTGTGCGAGGCGGTCACCGACATCTTCCTGGACGGCAGCGTCAAGATCGCCGACGACTCGGTGAAGGCGATCGAGAAGCAGTTGAGCGTGGCGCAGCAGGAGAAGCAGCTCCAGACCACGCTGACCGGGCTCGCCGGCCAGTTGGAGGCCGAGGCCGCCAAGGCGACCGACCCGAAGGTCAAGGCGCTGGTCGAGGGGATCGTCGCCGACATCGAGTCCGGCGCGAAGTCCGGTGACCCGGTGAAGTTCCTCCAGGGCGAGTTCGTGCAGGTGGGCACGAGGATCGACAAGGAGTGCATCGGCTGACCCCGGTGCCGGTGGCGGCGGCCCGGGAGTCGACGGTGGCGGCGCCACGCGGAGCTGACGGTGGACGTTCGCCGGCTTCCGGGCCGCCCGCCACCGCCGCGCGGTGGCCGGAGGGTCGGCGGTCGGCCGGGGGCAGCGGGCATGATGGGCGGGTGTCGTGCCGGCCGATCCGGAGCCGGCGACGTACGACCCGGGAGACAGGAAGACATGGCCACTACCGCCGACACGACCATCGCAGCCCTCCGCTCGGGCCACGACGAACTCGCGGCGCTGGTCCGCGACCTCGGCCCGACCGACCTGACCCGGCCGTCCGGGGCCAGCGAGTGGCAGGTGTCGCAGGTGCTCAGCCACCTCGGCAGCGGCGCCGAGATCAACGAGGCCACTCTCGACGTGGCGCTGGGCGGTCGCCCCGCCCTGGAGGCGGACTTCAACAAGCAGGTCTGGGCCCGCTGGGACGCGATGACCCCGATCGAGCACGCCGAGGGCTTTCTGGAGGCCAACCGCCGGCTCGTCGAGCGGTACGAGTCGCTGGACGCGGAGGCCCGGTCCAGCCTGCGGATCGACCTCGGTTTCCTGCCCGAGCCGGTGGACCTGGCGACGGCGGCCGGGATGCGGCTCAGCGAGTTCGCGCTGCACGAGTGGGACGTGGAGGTCGCCTTCAACCGGTACGCGACGGTGGCGCCGGAGGCGGTGCCGCTGGTGCTCGACCGGCTCGGCGGCCTGCTCGGCTGGATCGCCCGGCCGGACGCGGTCGGCGACCGGCCGGTGGAGCTGGCGCTGCGGTTGACCGATCCGGACCGGGTCCTGGGGCTGCGGCTGACCGACCGGGTCGAGCTGGTGGAGCGGCCGGAGCAGCCGGCCGGTGAGATCACCGGGCCGGCCGAGGCGTTCCTGCGGCTGGCCGCCGGCCGGCTGGCGCCCGAGCACACCCCGGACACGCTGACCGTGACCGGCCCGCTCGGCCTGGACGACCTGCGCCGGGTCTTCCCCGGCTACTGACCGACTCCGCCGCCCGAGCTGACCGGCTCCACCGGCCCGGGCTGGACGACTCCGCCCGCCCGAGCTGACCGGCTCACCCGCCCAGCCCGGTCGTCGGCATCTACTTGACAGCGCTAGTCAAGTGCTTGACACTGGACGTCAAGTGAGGAGGGTGGCGTGCCGCCGACCCGTGACGAACTCATCGAGCAGCTTCTCCGGACGATGGACGTCCGGCTGCTCGATCCGCTGGAGATCCTGCTCGACGGGGACGACGCGGTCGACGCGCTGCGTACGGTGGTGCGGGTCCGCGCCGAGACCTGGGCGCACCGGCTGGTCGACGGCGACGACCGGGAGGCGGTCGGCACCGCGATGCGGATCGTCTCGACGCTCTATCCCGGCGACGGCCCGTTCGAGCCCCCGCTCGACTGGTGGCGCAGCCCGCTGGGCCAGGTCGTCGCGCGGCGGGTCGGGCACCCCACCGCCGACTCGGTGACGTACGCGGTGGCCGGGGCGATGCTCGGGATCACCCGGCAGGGCGTCCACGACCTGGTCAACCGGGGCAAGCTGGTCCGTCATCCGGAAGGTGGTGTGCTGCCCTCCTCCGTCCGCGACCGGCTACTGGAGGAAGGGCGGCCCCGCCGTGTCTGACGTACCCCACGACCGTGAGATTTCCATCGATTCCGGCCCGGTGCCGATCGTCGCCCGGGACTTCGGCGGCTCCGGTGTTCCGATGCTGCTGCTGCACGGCGGGGGCGGCAACCTGGTCACCATGACCGCGCTGGCCGAGGCGCTGCGGCCGGCGCACCGGGTGGTCGCGGTCGACCTGCGCGGCCACGGCCGCTCCGGCGACGGCCCGTGGAAGTGGGACGAGGTCCTCGACGACCTCGACGCCGTCGCCGACGAACTGGAGTTGACCCGTCCGGCGGTGGTCGGCATGTCGCTGGGCGGCATGCTCGCCAGCCTCTGGGCGGCCCGTCACCCGGACTGCCCCGGCGCGGTCAGCCTGGACGGCAATCCCACCCCGAGCCGGCCGGAGGACCTCGCCGGCCTCGACCCGGACCGGGCGGTGGCCGAACTCGCCCGGCTCCGCGAGGTCTTCGCCGGGATGTCCGCCGCGCTGGCCCGACCGCTCGACGCCGAGCAGGTCGCGGCGGCGCTCGCCGGACAGCGGGCCACGGCCCGGCGGTACGGCTCCGCCGAGGAGATCTGGGTGGAGGCGTTCCGGCGCAACCTGGTGCCGGCGGAGGACGGGACGAGCCGGCTGCGCCCCGATCCGGAACTGACCGAGGAACTGCGGCTGGCCATGGAGTCGCTGGACCTGGTACCCGTCTACCGTGCGGTCCGCTGCCCGCTGTTGCTCGTACTGGCCACCGTGGACATGCCCGAACAGCGTCCCTTCCACGACCTCTACGCCGCACACCGGCGTCGGGTGCTGGAGCGGCTGGCAGCCGTCCGGGACAACCCGTGGCTGGAGGTGGTACCGCTGGACGGCGCCAGCCACGCCATGGTGGCCGAACGCCCGGGCCAACTGGCCGACCTGGTCGCGGGGTTCCTCTCCCGCTAGGGGTCCCGCGCTGGTGCCCCGATCCGGTCGGCGGGCTTGCGGATAGTGCTCGTTGTTCTAGTAGAATGCGAACATGTTGTTTCGGGTGTCACCGGGCAGCGGCGTACCGCTGGCCGAGCAGATCGCCGGCAGCGTGCGCCGGGCACTGGCCGACGGAGCGATCGGCCGGGGCGACCGGCTGCCCGCCGCCCGCGAACTCGCCGGCACGCTCGACGTGAACATGCACACCGTGCTCCGGGCGTACGCGGCACTGCGCGAGGAGGGGCTCATCGAGCTTCGCCGGGGACGGGGCGCGGTGGTGACCGGGGAGGTCCCGCACGAGCGGGCCCGGGTGATCGAGTCGGTACGGGAGTTGGTGACGGTTGCCCGCCGGGCCGGCGTCGGCCTCGACGAGGCCGTCGCGATGCTGCGGCAGCAGTATTCGAGAGAGGTGAGCGCATGAGGAGTGCCCGGTGGACGATCGGCAGCGGTCTGCTGCCGGCGGCCCTGATCGGCGGTGCGGTGGCGGTGACCCTCGCCTGGCGGAGCCGCCTCCCGGAGAGCCTGCCCAACTCCGGCGGTGTCGGTGACCGGCCGATGGTGAGCACCATCGGCGTCGACACCCTGGCCGGGGTGCTGCTCGGCGCCGCGCTCACCGTCTGGCTGGCCGGGCTGCTGGTCTTCGCGCTGGCCCGTGGGCTCCCCGGCACCGGGCGGCACTGGCTACGGCTCGGTGCCCAGGTCGCGGTGAACGGCACCGCCGCGGCGGCCGGCACGGTGCTGTTGATGACGCTGGCCGCCGCACTGGACGCGCCGACCGCCGCCGACGTACGCCTCTCCTGGGGCTACTTCGCCGCGCTGATGGGGCTGCCGATGGTGGCGGCGGCGGTCGCCGGGCTGCTGGCGTACCTGCTGGCCGGCGCGGCACCCCCGGCGGCACCCGGCGCCGGCCCCCCGGCACCGACCCGGGCGGCGGCCGGGCCCGACGTCCCGGAGCCGGCGGTCGGGCCGCTGCTGGCGGCCGGTGTCGACGAGCGGCTGATCTGGTGGGAGTTGCGGGCGCTGCGCCCGGTGCTCTGGACGACCGGGGCGCTGGCCCTGACCGGGGTGCTGATGGTCGCCGTACTGGTGCCGCTGATCGGCGTCGTCGGCTGGGCGGGTGCCGCGCCGATGGTGTCGGCGCTGGCGATGCTGCCGTTCACCCGCTACCGGCTGGTCATCGACGGCGAGGCGGTCCGGGTGGCGGTCGGCCCGCTGCGCCGCCGGGTGCCGATCTCGGCGATCGCCGCCGCCGAGCCGGACCATCTGGCGGTGCAGGACTGGCTGCTCCGCTCGTTCCTGCGCGGCGCCACCGCCGCCGACGTGCCGCTGCTGCCCGGCCCGGCGCTGGCGCTCCGGCTGACCGACGGCAGCCGCCGGCTGGTCACCTGCCGGGACGTGCCGACCGCGGTGGCGATGGTGAACACCCTGCGGGCCCGGCTCGGCTGACCCGGACCGCCGGGCGTGGGGTCATCCGTCAGAAGACCCCACGCCCGGCGTCGCGCTCACTCCGGGACGCGCCGGTAGGCGCCGTCGCTGGCCGAGGTCGCCATCGAGGCGTACGCGCGCAGCGCGGCGGAGACCGGCCGCTCCCGGTCCACCGGCGTGTACGGCCGGTCCCGCTTCTCCTGCGCGATCCGGCGCGCCTCCAGCACCTCGGGCGCCACCGCCAGTTCCATGCTCCGGTTGGGGATGTCGATGACGATCTCGTCGCCGGGCTCGACCAGCGCGATCAGCCCGCCGCCGGCCGCCTCCGGGGAGACGTGTCCGATGGAGAGCCCGGAGGTGCCGCCGGAGAACCGGCCGTCGGTGATTAGCGCGCACTCCCGGCCGAGACCGCGTCCCTTGAGGAACGAGGTGGGGTAGAGCATCTCCTGCATCCCCGGCCCGCCCTTCGGGCCCTCGTAGCGGATCACCACGACGTCACCGGCGACGACCTGCTTGCCGAGGATCGCCTCGACGGCGGCCTCCTGCGACTCGTAGACCTTGGCCGGGCCCCGGAAGGTGAGGCACTCGGCCGGCACCCCGGCGGTCTTCACCACCGCGCCGTCCGGGGCGAGGTTGCCGTGCAGGATCGCCAGCCCGCCGTCGGCGGTGTACGCGTGTTCGCGGTCCCGGATGCAGCCCTCGGCCGCGTCGGTGTCGAGTGTGGACCAGCGGTTGGTGGTGGAGAACGGCTCGGTGGTGCGTACCCCGCCGGGGGCGGCGTGGAAGAGCTCGATCGCCTCCCGGCTGGCCTTGCCACCCCGGATGTCCCAGTCGGCCAGCCAGCCGTCCAGGTCGGCCGAGTGCACCGCGTGCACGTCCCGGCGGAGCAGTCCGGCCCGGTCCAGCTCGCCGAGGATCGCCGGGATGCCGCCGGCTCGGTGCACGTCCTCCATGTGGTATTTCGGCGAGTTGGGGGCGACCTTGGCCAGGCAGGGCACCCGGCGGGAGATCTCGTCGATGTCGGCGACGCCGAAGTCGAGTTCCGCCTCGCGGGCGGCGGCCAGCAGGTGCAGCACCGTGTTGGTGGAGCCGCCCATCGCCACGTCCAGCGCGACCGCGTTCTCGAACGCGGCCCGGGAGGCGATCGACCGGGGCAGTACCGAGGCGTCGTCGTCGGCGTACCACCGGTTGGCGATCTCCACGACGACCCGGCCGGCCTCCTCGAAGAGCGCCTTGCGGGCGGCGTGGGTGGCCAGCACCGACCCGTTGCCGGGCAGGGCCAGCCCGATCGCCTCGGTGAGGCAGTTCATCGAGTTGGCGGTGAACATCCCGGAGCAGGAGCCGCAGGTGGGGCAGGCGGAGCGCTCGATCGCGCCGAGCTGGTCGTCGGTGACCGCGTCGTTGGACGAGGCGATCATCGCGTCGATCAGGTCGATCTTGTCGTGCACGATCCCCTCGATCGCCACCGTCTTGCCGGCCTCCATCGGGCCGCCGCTGACGAAGACGGTCGGGATGTTCAGCCGGAGCGCGGCGAGCAGCATGCCCGGGGTGATCTTGTCGCAGTTGGAGATGCAGACCAGGGCGTCCGCGCAGTGCGCGTTGACCATGTATTCGACCGCGTCGGCGATCAGCTCCCGGCTCGGCAGCGAGTAGAGCATGCCGCCGTGCCCCATCGCGATGCCGTCGTCGACGGCGATGGTGTTGAACTCCCGACCGACGCCGCCGGCCGAGGCCACCGAGTCCGCGACCAGGCCGCCGAGGTCCTTGAGGTGCACGTGCCCGGGTACGAACTGGGTGAAGCTGTTCGCGATGGCCACGATCGGCTTGCCGAAGTCGTCGTCGGTCATCCCGGTGGCCCGCCACAGCGCGCGGGCGCCGGCCATCGTCCGGCCGTGTGTGGAGGTCTTCGACCGCAGGTCAGGCATTCGACAAGTGTGGCACTCCCGGCGGCCGAACGCCGCCTGCGCGGTCCACCCGGTCCAGCCAGCGGGACGCCGGCCGGGTCGGGGCCGGCCCGCCGGCACCCCCGCCGGGCCGTCCCGCCCCGGCCCGATGATCCCGCCGATGCCCGAATGGGCGGTCTGTGCCTCTGATCGATGAACCGGCGCGGGCTCCCCCATGGAGTGCGATCGATCCGGCAGAGTGAACCCGTGCAACTCGCCTCCGGTGCGCCGGCCCTCGCCGTGGCGACCGGCCTCGCCTCCTGCTGCGGGCCGGTCATGCTGGCGCTGTCGGCACACCGGCACACCGGTGCGCGCCGGGTCGGGCACTGGCTGCTCGCCGTCGGCGGCGCGCTGGCGGCGGCCAGCGCCGCACTGGGGCTGTTCGCGCTGGTCACGATGGCCGAGCACTGGCAGCACGAGCAGGCCCAGCGGACCGGCCTGGCCACCCTGATCGCGGCCGGGATGGCCGGCAGCGGGGCGCTGCTCTGCGCCGGCCTGCTCCGGTTGCCCGGCGTCGCCGAGACCCCCGGCGCGGCGCTCCGGCTGGTGCTGGACGGGCTGGTGATCGGGGCGGCGCTCTGGTTCGTCGGCTGGGTGCTGCTCGCCGAACCGACCCGGGTGCTCGGCGACCTCACCCCGAGCGGCTGCCTGGCCATCCTGGTGGCGACCGTCACGGCGGCGGTGGCGGTCGGGCTGACCTTCATCGTCGGCGCCCGGGCCCGGGCGCCCCGGCGCGGGCTGCTGCTGGCCGGGGCCGGGGTCAACCTGGTGACCGGCTCCGGGCTGGCCATCTCCGCCGGGATCTGCCAGGCCGGCCCGACGGTCGCGCTGGTCGGGGCGGTGCTGCTGCCGTTCGGCCTGCTGATGGTCGCCCTGGCCGGCCGGGCACCGGAGCTGGCCGGCGGGCCGGACGGCGACGTCATCCGGCGCGGCACCTACGCCGTGCTGCCGATGGTGGCGATGGCCGTCTCCGCCGTCTACCACCTGCTGGTCGGCGGCGACTTCACGATCTTCGCGGTGGTGGCCGGCATCGTCGAGGGGTTCGGCCTGGTCGCCCGGCAATACCTGGCCCTGGCCGACGTACGCGCCTATGCGGGTCGGCTCGCCGAGCGGGAGGCACACTTCCGGGAACTGGCGCACACCGATCCGCTGACCGGGCTGGCGAACCGCCGGGGGCTGCTCCGGGCGGTGCAGCAGGCCGACCCGGAGACGCCCTGGGTGCTGCTCGGACTCGACCTGGACGGCTTCAAGAACGTCAACGACATGCGCGGGCACGACGTCGGCGACGCCGTGCTGGTCGAGGTGGGCCGGCGGCTGAAGAGCAACCTGCGCCCCGGCGACCTGGCCGCGCGGCTCGGCGGCGACGAGTTCGCCGTACTGATGCGGGCCCGTCCGGCCGAGGCGCAGCGGATCGCGGAGCGGCTGCTCGGGGTGGTCGGCTCGGCGTACCGGCACGAGGCCGGGTCGGTCTTCCTGTCGGTCAGCATCGGGGTGGCGGACAGCGCCGACGCCGCCGACGTGGAGACCCTGCTGCGCAACGCCGACCTGGCCCTGCGGTACGCCAAGCAGCGCGGCAAGAACCGCGTCGAGCGGTACGACGCGACCTACGACAACCTGCTGCGCCGGCGTACCACGCTGGAGCACGAGATGCGCGGCGCCATCGAGCGCGACGAGCTGCACCTGGCGTTCCAGCCGGTGGTGGCGGTCCCGTCGGTCCGGCCGGTCGGCGCGGAGGCGCTGCTGCGCTGGCACCACCCCGAGCTGGGCAACGTCGGCCCGGACGAGTTCATCCCGCTCGCCGAGGAGTGCGGGATGATCGCCAAGCTCGGCGCCTGGGTGTTGCACCGGGCCTGCCACCAGCTCTCCCTCTGGCTCGCCGCCGGGCACGACGTCTGGGTGTCGGTGAACGTCTCGCCCCGCGAGCTGCACGCCCCGGAGTACGTCGTCCAGGTCACCGAGGCGCTGCGGGCGCACCGGGTGCCGCCGCAACGGCTGGTGCTGGAGGTGACCGAGCACGCCGTGGCGACCGACCTGGACGAGCTGATCCGCCGGCTCCGGGCGCTGCGGCTGACCGGGGTACGCATCGCGCTGGACGATTTCGGCGCCGGATACTCCTCGCTCGGCCAGCTCCGCCGGCTGCCGATCGACATCCTCAAGATCGACCACAGTCTGGTCGCCGGTCCGGAGCCGATCCGGCGACCGAAGGGCCGCGCCTTCGCCCCGATGGTGGACGTGGTGATGCGGCTCGGCCACCAGCTCGGGCTGGAGGTGATCGCCGAGGGGGTGACCAATCCGACGGAACTCGCCGCCGTGGTCGAGGCCGGCTGCCGGTTCGGCCAGGGCCAGCTCTTCGGCTGGGGGGTGCCGGCCGAGCACCTGGAGGCGATGCTGGAGGCGGCCAGCCCGCCGGAGGGGAGCGGCTCGGAGTCCCGCCCGAAGGGCGACGCCGGCAAGCCCGCCCCCCGGACGGCCGGCAACAGCCGGAGTGCGCCCCGGCAGCGCAGGCCCAGCGACGGGCCGGCGGACCCGAAAACCGACACTGCCCAGAATGCGGGATCAGTTGACTCATCGCGTGAGATGCGTCAGGCTTAGCCGCATGTCTGCGACCAGGTCCTTCCGAGTACTTATCTGAGCGCACTCTCGACTCCCGAGAGTGCGCAGGCCCCGTGCATCAGCACGAGGGCCGTTTTTATTGGCCACGTATCTCGCGTCGGCAGTGTGCTCGCCCCGGTTGGCGTACCACTCCTGCCGGTTTGGGCGGATCGGCCGCCGGCCGAGGCGGCCCGCCCGCAACGCCGTACACCTCGAAAAGATCACTGCTCCGAGCCGAAGGCCTGAATAGCCATGACGAGACCCACACCCGAGACCCTGGCCAACAGCGCGCGGCGTCACCGGTCCGCCCCCGCCGAGGGGAGCAACGACCCCGCCGACCAGTTCCCCCGCCGACTCCGCCCGGGTGCCCAGCCGGCCGGCGACCAGTCCGGTCCGCTCGCCGAGCCGAGCCGGGGTGCCGCGGGCGGGCAGGTGGTGGCACCGGTCCAGGTCTCCGGGGCCGGTTCGCTGGTCAAGTCGCTGGAGGCGCTCGGCGTCGAGGTCGCGTTCGGCATCCCGGGTGGGGCGATCCTGCCGGCGTACGACCCGCTCTACGACTCGTCGGTGCGGCACATCCTGGTCCGGCACGAGCAGGGCGCCGGGCACGCCGCCACCGGGTACGCGCAGGCCACCGGCCGGGTCGGGGTCTGCATCGCCACCTCGGGTCCGGGGGCGACGAACCTGGTCACGCCGATCGCGGACGCGTACATGGACTCGGTGCCGATGGTGGCGATCACCGGTCAGGTGGCCCGGCCGGCGATCGGCACGGACGCCTTCCAGGAGGCGGACATCCAGGGCATCACCCTGCCGATCACCAAGCACAACTTCCTGGTGCAGACCGCCGAGGAGATCCCGCGGATCCTGGCCGAGGCGTTCCACCTGGCCGCCACCGGCCGGCCCGGCCCGGTGCTGGTCGACATCCCCAAGGACGTCCTCCAGGCGCAGACCACCTTCAGTTGGCCGCCGACCCTGGACCTGCCGGGCTACCGGCCGACCCTGCACCCGCACGGCAAGCAGATCCGCGAGGCGGCCCGGCTGATGACCACCGCCCGCCGCCCGGTGCTCTACGTCGGCGGCGGCGTGCTCAAGGCCGGCGCCACCGAGGGGCTGCGCAAGCTGGCCGAGCTGACCGGCATCCCGGTGCTGACCACGCTGATGGCCCGGGGCGCCTTCCCGGACTCGCACCCGCAGCACCTCGGCATGCCCGGCATGCACGGCACGGTCGCCGCGGTCTACGCCCTGCAGAAGTCGGACCTGATCGTGGCGCTGGGGGCCCGGTTCGACGACCGGGTGACCGGCAAGCTGGACTCGTTCGCCCCGGGGGCGGCGATCGTGCACGCCGACATCGACCCGGCGGAGATCGGCAAGAACCGTGCCGCCGACGTGCCGATCGTCGGCGACGCGAAATACGTGATCGACGAGCTGATCGAGGCGGTCCGGGCCGCCACCGCCGGGCAGACCGCGGCGATCGACCGGACCGAGTGGTGGGCGCAGCTCGACGACCTGCGCGACCGCTACCCGCTCGGCTACGACGAGCCGACCGACGGCACCCTCGCCCCGCAGTACGTGATCGAGCGGCTGGGCGCGATCGCCGGCCCGGAGGCGATCTACGTGGCCGGGGTGGGGCAGCACCAGATGTGGGCGGCACAGTTCGTCTCGTACGAGAAGCCGTACACCTGGCTCAACTCCGGCGGCCTGGGCACCATGGGTTACGCGGTGCCGGCGGCGATGGGCGCCAAGGTCGGCAAGCCGGAGACCGTGGTCTGGGGGATCGACGGCGACGGCTGCTTCCAGATGACCAACCAGGAGCTGGCGACCTGTGCCCTGGAGGGGATCCCGGTCAAGATCGCCGTGATCAACAACGGCAACCTGGGGATGGTCCGGCAGTGGCAGACGCTCTTCTACGGCGAGCGCTACTCCAACACCGAGCTGGGCACCCACAAGCACCGGATTCCCGATTTCGTGAAGCTGGCCGAGGCGCTCGGCTGCGTCGGGTTGCGCTGCGAGAGCAAGGCCGACGTGGACAAGACCATCAAGGCCGCGATGGAGATCAACGACGCGCCGGTGGTGATCGACTTCGTGGTCGGCAAGGACGCCATGGTCTGGCCGATGGTGGCCGCCGGCACCAGCAACGACGAGATCATGTTCGCCCGTGGGGTCCGCCCCGCCTTCGACGACGACGAGCTGTGAGGCCGGGAAGATGAGCAAGCACACGCTGTCCGTGCTGGTGGAGAACAAGCCGGGTGTCCTGGCCCGGGTGAGCGGGCTCTTCTCCCGCCGGGGCTTCAACATCGACTCGCTGGCGGTCGGTGAGACGGAGAACCCGGACGTCTCCCGGATCACCATCGTGGTCAACGCCGAGACCTCACCGCTGGAGCAGGTCACCAAGCAGCTCAACAAGCTGGTGAACGTACTCAAGATCGTCGAGCTGGATCCGGGCGTCTCGGTGGCCCGGGAGCTGGTGCTGGTCAAGGTCCGGGCCGACCGCTCACAGCGGGCCCAGGTGCTGGAGACGGTGAACCTGTTCCGGGCCAGGGTGGTCGACGTCGCGCCGGACACCCTCACGATCGAGGCGACCGGCACCGCTGACAAGCTGGACGCGCTGCTGCGCGATCTCGAACCGTTCGGAATCAAGGAAATGGTGCAGTCGGGCCTGGTGGCGATCGGGCGGGGCTCCCGTTCGATCACCACCGGTTCGGCGCTGCGGGCCGCCTGAGCACGGCGAACCCGCACAACGATTGGCAACGGCGGGCCCGGCCGGGTCGCGCCGCAGGAGAGGAAAGTCATGTCCGTTGAGGTGTTCTACGACGACGACGCCGACCTGGGGCTCATCCAGAGCAAGAAGGTCGCGGTGCTCGGGTACGGCAGCCAGGGCCACGCCCACGCGCTGTCGCTGCGCGACTCCGGCGTCGACGTCGTGATCGGTCTGCCGGAGGGTTCCAAGAGCCGGGCCAAGGCGCAGGAGCAGGGCCTTCGGGTGCTGACCCCGGCCGAGGCGTCGGCCGAGGCCGACGTGATCATGGTGTTGGCGCCGGACACCGCGCAGCGGTCGCTCTACGCCGAGGCCATCGCGCCCAACCTGACCGCCGGCAAGGCGCTGTTCTTCGGCCACGGCCTGAACATCCGGTACGGCTTCATCACCCCGCCGGCCGAGGTCGACGTGGCGATGGTCGCCCCGAAGGGCCCGGGCCACCTGGTCCGCCGGCAGTACGTCGACGGCAAGGGCGTGCCCTGCCTGGTCGCGGTGGAGCAGGACGCCACCGGCACCGCCTTCCCGCTCGCGCTCGCCTACACCAAGGCGATCGGCGGCACCCGGGCCGGTGCGATCCGCACCACCTTCAAGGAGGAGACCGAGACCGACCTCTTCGGCGAGCAGGCGGTGCTCTGCGGCGGCGCCTCCGCGCTGGTGCAGACCGGTTTCGAGGTGCTCACCGAGGCCGGGTACGCGCCCGAGGTGGCGTACTTCGAGTGCCTGCACGAGCTGAAGCTGATCGTCGACCTGATGTACGAGGGCGGCATCGCCCGGATGCGCTACAGCGTCTCCGACACCGCCGAGTACGGCGACTACTCGCGCGGCCCGCGCGTGATCGACTCCCGGGTCAAGGACGAGATGCGGAAGATCCTCTCCGAGATCCAGTCCGGCGAGTTCGCCCGGGAGTGGATCGCCGAGGACGACGCGGGCCGGCCCAACTTCACCAAGTGGCGGGCCGAGGGCGCGGCGCACCCGATCGAGGAGACCGGCAAGAAGCTGCGCGGCATGATGAGCTGGGTCGACCGGCCGATCACCGAGACCGCCTGACACAGCGGCGGCCCCGGGCCGGTGAGGATACCGGTCCGGGGCGGCGGCCGCATCCGGTGGCAACATTCTTCCGGTACCCGATCTTCCCCGCCGAGTTTCCAGATCATTGCCAATAGACGTCCAATCGCCATCCACGGCGGTGGCGTCAGGAAATGGTCGGCGGTTACGGGCGGTTAATGCGTCCGCTCGGGTACTGTCGCCGCATGCGTCTGGAGCAATCGCACCGTACCGAGCGTTTCGGCGCCGTCCGTATCCACGAACTCCAGCGTGTCATACAGCTGGACTCGGGAGACGCCACGGGGACCACCGCCGAGGGGATCGTCTCGCACGCGGCGATGCGCGCGATCGAGCGGCAGATGGTCATCGTCATTCCCTGCATGAACGAGACACGCAGAGTAATCGAAGGTGTGCTCTCGGGGATTCCACACGACTGTCTGATCGTGCTCGTCTCGAACAGCGCCCGGCACCCGGTCGATCGCTACGACATGGAGGCCCAGACCCTGGAGCAGTACTGCCGGGCGACCGAGCGGCCGGCGATCATGGTGCACCAGCGGGACCCGGGACTGGCCGCCGCCGTCAAGGCCGCCGGCATGCCCGAGCTGATCGACGACGAGGGGCTGGTCCGGGCCGGCAAGGGCGAGGCGATGCTGATCGGCATGGCGGTCGCCGCGCTGACCGGCCGGAAGTACCTCGGCTACATCGACGCCGACAACTACGTACCGGGCGCCGTGCACGAGTACGTCAAGGTGTACGCCGCCGGCCTGCACCTCGCGGCCAATCCGTACGCGATGGTCCGGATCTCCTGGCACTCGAAGCCGAAACTGCGGGACGGGCGCCTCTTCTTCAGCCGGCGCGGCCGGAGTTCCGAGATCACCAACGAGTTCCTGAACCGGCTGGTGGCCGAGTATTCCGGCTTCGGTACCGAGGTGATCGCCACCGGCAATGCCGGCGAACACGCGCTCAGTCTCGACCTCGGGCTGCGGATGCGGCTGGCCGGCGGCTTCGCGGTCGAGCCCTTCGAGTTCGTGGAACTCTTCGAACAGTTCGGCGGGGTGCTCGACACCACCCATCCCGAGGTGATGGCGAGTTCCGTCCCGGTACTCCAGATCGAGACCCGCAACCCGCACTTCCACGACAACAAGGGCGAGGACCACGTCCAGGGCATGCGGATGCAGGCGCTGAACGTGCTCTACCACTCGCCGGTCGCGCTGCCGCCGGTCCGCGAGGCGATCCTCGACTTCATGCTCGCCCAGCAGGCGATCGCGCCGGGCGAGGAGCCGCCCCGGGAGCGGATCTACCCGCCGGTCGGCTCGCTCGACCTGGACCTGCTCCGCGACGTACTGGAGAGCGAGGCGGGGACGTTCCGCCAGCTCGGTACCCGGTCGCTGCTGCGGCCCCGCTCCGCACTGCCCGGATCCGAGGTCTTCACCTCCGCCTGAGCCGTCGGCGGAACACGCCGGTCGGTGCGCCTTGTGAGGGCACTCACGCGGTTCTGCGCCGCACCGTGCGCAGCAGGACGCCTACGATCGGCAGACAGGTGCGTCCGCACCGCAGGGAAGCACCCGAATGGCCGGAAGCGCGGGACGCAGTGCGGCGCCCACGTGGCCGCAGACCTCGCCCGGACGACATATACGAGGACCAATGACTCCCGTCGTACTGATCGCTGAAGAGCTCGCTCCCGCCGCAATCGACGTGCTCGCGCACGACTTCGACGTACGCCACGTCGACGGTACCGACCGCCCTGCCCTGCTCAGCGCGCTCGCCGAGGCGGACGCGGTCATCGTACGCAGCGCCACCCAGGTCGACGCCGAGGCGATCGCCGCCGCCCCCCGACTCAAGGTGGTCGCCCGGGCCGGCGTCGGGCTGGACAACGTCGAGGTGCCGGCCGCGACCGCCCGGGGCGTGATGGTGGTCAACGCGCCGACCTCCAACATCGTCTCCGCCGCCGAGCAGGCGCTCGCGCTGCTGCTGGCCGTCGCCCGGAACACGGCGAGCGCCAGCGCCGCGTTGAAGGCGGGGGAGTGGAAGCGGTCCAAGTACACCGGGGTGGAGATCCAGGGCAAGACCGTGGGCGTGGTCGGGCTCGGCCGGATCGGGGTGCTCTTCGCGCAGCGGATCGCGGCTTTCGGCACCCGGCTGATCGCGTACGACCCGTACGTGCAGCCGGCCCGGGCGGCGCAGCTCGGCGTACGCCTGGTCGGGCTGGAGGAGCTGCTCCGGGAGAGCGACTTCATCTCGATCCACCTGCCGAAGACCCCGGAGACGGTCGGTCTGATCGGTGAGAAGGAACTCGCCCTCGTCAAGCCGGGGGTCCGGATCGTCAACGCGGCCCGGGGCGGCCTGATCGACGAGCAGGCGCTGGCCGACGCGATCGCCGAGGGGCGGGTCGGCGGCGCCGGCATCGACGTGTACTCCAAGGAGCCCTGCACCGCCTCGCCGCTCTTCGCCTTCGACAACGTGGTGGCCACCCCGCACCTGGGCGCCTCCACCGCCGAGGCGCAGGACAAGGCGGGCCTCGCGGTGGCCCGCAGCGTCAAGCTCGCCCTCCAGGGCGAGTTCGTGCCGGACGCGGTGAACGTGCAGGCCGGCGGCGTGGTCGCCGAGGACGTCCGGCCGCTGCTGCCGCTGGCCGAGAAGCTCGGCAAGGTCTTCACGGCGGTGGCCGGCGGGGTCGCCGCCAGCGTCACCGTCGAGGTACGCGGCGAGATCGTCGCCAACGACGTCTCGGTGCTGAAGCTGGCCGCCACGAAGGGCATCTTCACCTCGATCGTCGAGGAGCAGGTGAGCTACGTCAACGCGCCGCTGCTCGCCGCCGACCGGGGCGTCACGGTGGCCCTGACCACGCACGCGGAGACCATCGACCACCCGAACCTGGTCACCGTGCACGGTGCGCTGCCGGACGGCCGGACCGTCTCCGTCTCCGGCACCGCCGTGCACAGCGGCAACCGCGACGTGCTCAAGCTGACCGAAGTGGACGGCTTCGACCTGGAACTCGGCGCGGACGGCATCCTGCTCTTCTTCCGCTACGTCGACAAGCCCGGCGTGGTCGGCAGCATCGGCTCGATCCTCGGCGAGGCGGGCGTCAACATCGCGGCGATGCAGGTGGCCCGCCGGGAGGCCGGCGGCGAGGCGCTGATGACCCTGACCGTGGACTCGGCGACCGCGGCCGAGCTGCTCAGCTCGGCCGCCGACTCGATCGGCGCGGTCGCGGCGAGCGCCGCCGACCTGCGCGACGAGGTGTGAGCGGCGCCTGACACCTGCGGCCCGGGCGGGGCGATCGGGGTACGGTCGCCCCGCCCGGGTCAGCCGTTCACCGGGGTCGGCGGCGGATAGACCGAGCCGTCCTGCGGGTCGAGCAGCATCAGGCCGTGCTGCGCGGCCAACCGTTCGATGTCGAGCAGCACCTGGTCGGCACAGGACTCGTCGAGCTTCATCTCGACGTGGTCGGCGGCGACGTGCAGCGGGGTCACCGCCCACGGCGTACCCGGCCCCGGCCGGTCCGGATAGCCCGCGGTGATCGCCCGGTAGAACGCCGAGATCCGCCGGTCCGGACTCCCCTCGGCGTGGACACCCTGCCGGCACCGGCCGTGGGCCGCGCGTACGTCCTCGTCGGCGGCGCCGGCCCCGAGCGCCCATACGATCAGATCGAAGCTCACACCGGGCTCCCGTGTCCCAAGAGTGTTGACAGATCAGAACTCACGGGGGTACAGGGTGCCACTGAGTCGGCGACCTTTTCTCGGATACCCCGCCGACACGCGGAAGGGCGACTCTTGCGGGGACTCGCGTCGGGTCTATAGCGTATTGACGCGGATACCCGGTGAGTTCCTAGGCGTGGGCTCGTCTTCGGGTGATGAGGCGTCGCGCCGGCCGGGTAGCCAGCACCCCCGTGTGCGCGAGCCACGCGCACTCGTCGCTGATCGGCCCCCGCGATCGTTGCCGAGATCGCGGGGGCCGATCGCGCTTGCGCCGCCGCACCGTCGCTCCACGGTCGGATCACCTGGGTGCCCGTGCACTGCCTGCGGTGACGGGAGTCGGCAAAGAGCCGCCGGGCCGACTCAGGGCCGTCGGGCCAACCCAGGGCCGCCGGAAAGGGCCGCCGGGCAGGGTCAGGGCTGTCGGGCCGGGGCAGGGCCGCCGGGCAGGGTCAGCGGGCGGTGGCGAAGAGGGCCCGGTAACCGTCCCGGGTGGGGAACCAGTCCAGGCCGGGGCGCCCGGCGGCGAAGAGCGCGGTCGCGTAGCCGTCGGCGACCGCCAGGTCCGGGCCGGTGACCGTGGCCGCGAGCAGCTTGTCGGCCGGCTGCCCGGTGTGCGGGTCGACCACGTGGTCGCGCCGGCCGGCGACGCCGGAGGTGCCGATCGCCCCGGAGGTCATCTCCAGCATCATCGGCTGCCGGTCGCCCTGCGTCGGGTGGTGCACCGCGACCCGCCACGGGCCGCCGTGCGGCGCGTGGCCGCGTACCACCAGATCCGCGCCGCTGATCACGGCGTAGTCCTCGATGCCGGCGGTGCGCAGCCGGGCGGCGGCCCGCTCCACCGCCCAGCCGACCAGCAGGCCGCCCGGGTCGAAGCCGCCGGGTACCGCCCAGGCGTCGAACCAGCCGTCGGTGGCGGCCCGCATCGCGGCGCACCGGGCGACGATGTCGGCCAGCGGCGGGTACGCGTCCGCGGAGATCTCGCCCCGGCGCAGCCGGGAGACCAGGCTTTCCGGCCGGGCCGGACTGTAGGTGAGGTCGATGGCCCGCAGTTCGGCGACGGCGTCCCGCAGCGCGTCGCCGACGCCGCGCCAGCCGACCGCACCCATGCCGTTGAGCACCAGGGTGTATTCGGCGATCGAGGTCTGCACGGTGTGCCGGGCGACCACCCGGTCGGTCAGGGTCGCGCCGGGCCGGACGTTGCGCCAGCCGGCGCCCAACCGCAGGTCCGGCCGTCCCCGGCCTACGGCGGGCGCCGGCGGCAGGCTCCGGCTACGCTGTCCCCGACTTCGGCCGCCCGGGATTCGCATGTTCGCCCCCTGGACCCGCACGTTCGCCCCCTGGATCCGCGTCTCGCCCCTCCGGCCCGGTCGCCGTCGCCAGCCCGCGAGCCGTTCTCCGCGCTCACCATAGGAAGCGAAGATGGCCAGAGCATGAGTACTGGCTGAGAAGCTCCTGTGCAGTTGACATTCCAGATGTTGGGAGTGGCGTACCGGGAGCCGGGACGGTCCCTTAACGTTCCCTAGACACGACGGAGGCAAGGGAGCTGGGACGTGGCGGTGGCGCGGATCGCGGTGGTGGCTGGCGACGGCATCGGGCCGGAGGTGGTCGCGCAGGCCCGCAAGGTGCTCGACGCCGTACTGCCGGGGGTCGAGGCCACCGAGTACGACCTCGGGGCCGCCCGCTACCACCGGACCGGCGAGGTGCTGCCCGACTCCGTGCTCACCGAGCTGGCCGGGCACGACGCGATCCTGCTCGGCGCGGTCGGCGACCCCACCGTGCCGCCCGGGGTGCTGGAGCGCGGCCTGCTGCTCAAGCTCCGCTTCGAGTTCGACCAGTACGTCAACCTCCGGCCGTCCCGGCTCTGGCCGGGCACCGCCGGCCCGCTCGCCAGCGTCAAGCCGAACGAGATCGACCTGGTGGTCGTCCGGGAGGGCACCGAGGGCCTCTACGCCGGGGCCGGCGGCACGCTGCACCGGGACACCCCGGCCGAGATCGCCACCGAGGAGAGCCTGAACACCCGGCACGGCGTCGAGCGGGTGATCCGGGACGCGTTCGCCCGGGCGGGGCGCCGGGAGCGCCGCAAGGTCACCCTGGTGCACAAGACCAACGTGCTGACCCACGCCGGCTCGCTCTGGGCCCGGGCCTTCGCCTCGGTCGCCGCCGAGCACCCGGACATCGAGACCGAATACCAGCACGTCGACGCCGCCGCGATGTTCCTGGTCACCCAGCCGCAGCGCTACGACGTGGTGGTCACCGACAACCTCTTCGGGGACATTCTCACCGACATCGCGGCCGCCGTCACCGGCGGGATCGGGCTCGCCGCCAGCGGCAGCATCAACCCCGAGCGGGCGTACCCGTCGATGTTCGAGCCGGTGCACGGCTCGGCGCCGGACATCGCCGGCCAGGGCGTCGCCGACCCGGCCGCCGCGGTGCTCTCCACCGCGCTGCTCCTCGACCACCTGGGCCACCCCGACGCGGCCCGCCGAGTAACCGAGGCGGTCGCCGCCGAGCTGGCCTCCCGGGGCCCCGGCTCGGCACGGCGCACCGCCGACATCGGAGACCGGCTCGCCGCCCACGCGGCCTCCTGAGCCGCCCGCCCCGTTCCGCCCGCAGAGCCTGGCAGGCCGCCGGATCTGCGCGAAGGCGCGGGTGGTGCGGCCCGCCGGTCGCCCGGAGGGTCGAGGTTGAACGACCGTTCGGGTAAGTTTCAGGCACAACTCCCATGTTCCGGCCGCCCGTCCCCGGGCGCCGGTCCACTCTCTGGAGGTCAGCACGATGAGCGGTGGTGACAAGCTCGACTTCGAGATCCGTCCGAATCCTCAGCCGGTAGCCGCCGCCGAGCGCGCGGCGCTGATGGCCAACCCGGGATTCGGTCGGGTCTTCACCGACCACATGGTCACGATCCGGTACGCCGAGGGCAAGGGCTGGTACGACGCCCGGGTGGAGGCCCGGGCGCCGATCCCGATGGACCCGGCGAGCGCGGTGCTGCACTACGCCCAGGAGATCTTCGAGGGGCTGAAGGCGTACTCGGCGGCGGACGGCTCGGTGACGATGTTCCGGCCGGACGCGAACGCCGCCCGGTTCAACGACTCGGCCCGGCGGATGGCCATGCCCGAGCTGCCGGAGGCGGTGTTCCTGGACTCGCTACGGCACCTGATCGAGATCGACCGGGCCTGGCTGCCCACCACCGACGAGGCCAGCCTCTACCTGCGGCCGTTCATGTTCGCCAACGAGGTCTTCCTCGGGGTGCGCCCGGCCAACGAGTACCTCTTCGTGGTGATCGCCTCGCCGGTCGGCTCGTACTTCGCCCGGGGCGTGCAGCCGGTCGACGTCTGGGTCTCGCCCACCTACACCCGGGCCGCGCCCGGCGGCACCGGCGAGGCGAAGTTCGGCGGCAACTACGCCGCCTCGCTGGCGGCCCAGGCCGAGGCGATGGAGCACGGCTGCGACCAGGTGGTCTTCCTCGACGCCGTGCAGCGGCGGTACGTCGACGAACTCGGTGGCATGAACATCTTCTTCGTCTACGACGACGGGAGCATCGTCACCCCGCCGCTCGGCGGTACGATCCTGCGCGGCATCACCCGGGAATCGTTGATCACGTTGATCGGGCAGTCCGGCGGTACGGTGCTGGAGCGGCCGGTGGCGTTCGACGAGTGGCGGGCCGACGCGGCCAGCGGCCGGCTGCGCGAGGTCTTCGCCTGCGGTACCGCCGCCGTGATCACCCCGATCGGCCAGGTCCGCTACCCGGACGGGGAGTTCCCGATCGCCGACGGCAGTCCCGGCGAGGTCACCATGCGACTGCGGCAGCAGCTCGTCGACATCCAGCGGGGCCGGGCCGAGGACCGCAACGGCTGGATCCACCGGATCGGCTGAGCGTCCGCCCGCCGCACCCCCGCCCGACGGCGCGCGGTGGGTGCGGCGCGCGGCGCCGGTCAGCTCAGGAGGTGGGTGCGGAGGGCGTCGATCCGGGACGGGGCCAGGCCGGCGCCGACCAGGTAGTCCGGTACCGAACCGTGCCGGTCGCGCAGCTCGGCCAGGAACAGGGTCATCGCCTCGGCCGGCGAGGCGAGGAACGGGGCCGGCAGCGGCGGTTCGTCCGGCATGGTGCTGGCCAGCCACTCGCTGAACCGGGCCGAGGCGGCGGTGCTCCGGGCGTAGTCCTCGGCGATGTCGGCGTTGGCGACGCCGAGGACCGACAGGGCCAGCGCGCAGACCACGCCGGTGCGGTCCTTCCCGGCCACGCAGTGCACCAGTACCGGGGCGGCCTCGGCGTCGGCGATCATCTCCAGCGCCGCCACCAGGCCCGCCGAGCCGGTGCTGGCCAGGTCGTGGTAGCGGTCGGCCAGCCAGCGGGCCAGCCCGATCTCCTCGGCGTACGCGGCCTCCTGCCAGAGCGCGTGCTCGGGGTGGATGTGCTGGTAGACCAGGCCGTCGTAGGCGGGTACCCGGCCGTGCTGGCGTACCTCGGCGGGCCGGCGCAGGTCGACCACGGTGCGGATGCCGAGCGCCTCGAACGCCTCCCGGTCGATGCCGTCGATCCGGTGCGGTGAGTCCGACCGGTACAACCGCTGCCGGCGGACCAGCCGGCCGTCGAGCCCGGCGACGCCGCCGACGTCCCGGAAGTTGAAGAGGTTCTCGAAGGTCGTCGTACGCGTCGAAGTTCCGTCCACCCGACTACCGTAGTGCCTGCGGGGAGGGCCGGTCCGGGCCGGCGATCGCGCCTTCCGGCGGTAGGACGCCGCTGGCCGGCGGGGCGGAGGCCCCACCGGCCAGTCGACTGCGGGTCGCGTGTCACATGGCGCGGCCCGGCGGAACCGTCCAGCCCGAGGCGCCGTACGTGCCGCCGTAGTAGCCACCGAGCTTGTCCCGGTAGGCCGGATCCTCGTGCGTGGCGCCGTCGAACTCCGGAGCGGCCTTGATCTGGTCCTTGCTCCGGTCGACGTACACCTTCTGGTCGTCGTGGTCGACGTGGTTCACCACGCCGGCCGGCAACATGACCTTCTTGCCGAAGATCCACGGGCCGGTGTCCACCACCAGGTAGCTGGCGTTGACCTCGTGACTGGCACTGTCGATCTTGCCAATGCCGCCGTCGGTCGCCTCCACCTTGTAGCCCACCAGGTCGGCGCCGGTCACCCCGGCGTCGTCCCGGTAGCGCCACGGGTCGAACTCGCCCGCGGGCGCTCCGCCCGCGAAGGCACCACCGCCGCCATGGATCAGAGGATCCGGCGTCTGCTGCGGGGTCGTCTGAGGATCGAGCCTGTCCACTGGCTATCACTCCTCTTCTCGACTGTCTCGACGTTCTCCGCTGTCCCGAAGACACCTACCCAGGGTGGTCGATCCCTACACCAGGGGAATTCGGCGAGCCGAGATCCGGTGACCAGTCCCGCGATGTGGATTTTTCCTCCCAGATCCGTGACGGCGTGGCAGAGTACGGTCCGTGACCCGCTCCGCACTCATTATTGGCAGCTAGCGCGCCGGCATCCTTCCCGCCGAGCGCGCAGACCTCCCGCATCCGCGGGGGGTCATTTTGTTTGTCAGGCCGGGACGGCATCGGAGCGGGGTGCGCGCCCTTCTCGAAGGAGATCACATGACGTACCAGGTGTTCGACACGACGTTGCGCGACGGTGCGCAGCGCGAGGGGATCAGCTACTCGGTCGTCGACAAGCTGGCCGTGGCCCGGCTGCTCGACGAGTTCGGCGTCGGATTCATCGAGGGGGGCTGGCCGGGGGCGATGCCGAAGGACACCGAGTTCTTCCGGCGGGCCCGGGCGGAACTCGACCTCAAGCACGCCGTCCTCGTCGCCTTCGGCGCCACCCGCAAGGCCGGGGTGGCGGTCGACGCCGACCCGCAGTTGCGCGCGCTGCTGGACGCGGAGACCCCGGCGGTCTGCCTGGTCGCCAAGTCCGACATCCGGCACGTGGAGCGGGCGCTGCGGACCACCCCGGCCGAGAACCTGGCGATGGTCCGGGACAGCGTGGCCCACCTCGTCGCGCAGGGGCGGCGGGCCTTCCTGGACTGCGAGCACTTCTTCGACGGCTTCCGGCACGACCCGGCGTACACCGCATCGGTGGTGGAGACCGCCCTCGAAGCCGGCGCCGAGGTCGTGGTGATGTGTGACACCAACGGCGGGATGCTGCCCTCCCAGGTGACCGCCGCGATCGGCGAGCTGACCGAGCGGCTCGGGATCTCGCCGGCCCGGCTCGGCATCCACACCCAGAACGACACCGGCTGCGCGGTGGCGAACACCATCGCCGCCGTCGAGGCCGGGGTACGCCACTTCCAGGGCACCGCGAACGGCTACGGCGAACGGCCCGGCAACGCCGACCTCTTCGCGGTGGTCGCCAACCTGCAACTCAAGCTCGGGCTACCGGTCCTACCGGACGGGTGCCTGGAGCAGATGGTGCGCGTCTCGCACGCCATCGCCGAGATCGCCAACATCGCCCCCGACACCCACCAGGCCTACGTCGGGGCCGCCGCCTTCGCCCACAAGGCGGGGCTGCACGCGAGTGCGATCAAGGTGGATCCGCTGCTCTACAACCATGTGGACCCCGCCGTGGTGGGGAACGACATGCGGATCCTGGTGACGGAGATGGCCGGCCGGGCCAGCATCGAGCTGAAGAGCCGCGAGCTGGGTCTGGACCTGGCCGATCATCCCGACGCCGCCGCCCGGGTCACCAAGCGGGTCAAGGAGCTGGAGGCCGGCGGCTGGTCGTTCGAGGCCGCCGACGCCTCGTTCGAGCTGCTGGTCCGGGCCGAGCTGCCCGGGATGACCGCGCCCCGGCCGTTCGCGCTGGAGTCGTACCGGGTGCTGGTCGAGCACCGCGAGGATGGCGCGGTGGTCTCGGAGGCGACGGTGAAACTCCGGGTACGCGGTGAGCGGGTGATCGCCACCGCCGAGGGGAACGGGCCGATCAACGCCCTGGACGAGGCGCTGCGGGTGGCGCTGCTGCGGCACTACCCGGAGCTGCGCGGGTTCGAGCTGGCCGACTACAAGGTACGGATCCTGGAGGGGAGCCACGGCACCGGCGCGATCACCCGGGTACTGGTGGAGACCGCCGACAGCGGCGGCCGGGACTGGACCACGGTGGGCGTACACCCGAACGTGGTGGAGGCGAGCTGGCACGCGCTGGTCGACGCGTTGACGTACGGGGTGGCGCGTACCCCGGCCGAGGTCTGAGCCGACGGACCGAAAGACGGCCCCGCCGCGGTGACGACCGCGGGCGGGGCCGTTCCGTTTCTCCGGCATGCCGGGGGCCGTTTCCCGTAAAAGGCGAAAAATGAATGTGAGATCCGAGAGCGACACGCATTCTCGAAAATCGCGCTCCGGTTGACGGCCCGTTGTCGGCCGCCCATGTGGACGGACCCGGGCAGGTGAAACCGCTATTGACCTGCTGCTTTGCCGAATGCTATGTTCGCTCATGGTTGTTGAGTGGCCACTCTAAGTAGTATCTGCTGCTGGGCGCGGGGCGACGATCGGTGTCGGTCGGGCGTTCGGCACGCGAAACAATCGTGCGTCAAGGACTGACGCAGCCCTCATTGTCCGGTGGCTCGTCGTTGAAAGCGCCCACGGCAATTGTCGGGCTGGCTATTTCGGTCGCGAGTCTGGACGGGCAAGGGGCGTACCCGGAACAGCAGGTCGGCAGTTCGGACCCATCTCCACCGTCGGAGAGACCATCACCATCCTGGGTAGAAAGAAAGAGATGACGTCATGGCCAGAATCTTTGGACGTAAGACGATCCTGCTAGCCGTCGGAGCGCTCGCGCTGACCCTTGCCGGTGGCGGCATCGCCGTCGCCGGCCCGAGCCACCGCGCCGACCCCGACGCGGTGCGGGTGAACGGCAAGGTGGTCCAGCAGCCAGCGGTCACCCAGGCCGACATCGACCTGGCCAAGGCGGCGCTGCTCAAGGGCGACGCGGCCATCCAGGCGTCGAGCGCACAGCTCTTCGCCGTGGTCAGCGCCAACGGCGGTCTGATCCGCGGCAGCCAGGCCGTCTCGGCGACCTCGCTGGGACTCGGCCTCTACCAGGTGGTCTTCAACGTGCCGGTGGCCAGCGGGGCGTTCGTCGCCACGATCGGGTTGACCGGCAGCGTCGGGACCTCACCGTCCGGTCTCATCTCGGTGGTCGGCCGGACCAACCTGTCCCAGGGCGTCTTCGTGCAGACCTGGAACGCGGCCAACCAGCCGGCGAACCGCAGCTTCCACCTGGCGGTGTTCCTGCCCTGACCCCCGGTGCCCGCCGGCCTCCGTGTCCCCCCGAACGGACACGGAGGCCGGCGGCGTCTGGTGCGGGTGCGCCGCCACGTCGCCGTCCAGACCAGCGGGTCAGCGCGCCGGGTCAGCGGGCCGGCAGGGTCAGCTCGGCCAGTACCGGGCGGTGGTCGGAGCCGGGCAGCCGGAACACCGCCACCCGGCCGACCGCGATCCGCCGGTCCACCAGGACGTGGTCGATGGTCACCGGCGGGATCGGATCGCCGTCGTACGGACCCCAGGTGCCGGTGAGGCCGGCCCCGACCGAATCGGCGGCGTCGACGTACCCGGTGTCGAGCAGGTCGCGCAGCGGGGCGTGGTCCAGGGTGGCGTTGAAGTCCCCGGCCAGGATCCGCAGCGGCCCGCCCGGGGTGGCCGGTGGCTGGGCCCGTAGATCCGCCCGCCAGTCCGGCAGCCGGGCCAGCGTGGCGGGCGCCATCGGATGCGCCGACTCCACCAGCACCGCCGGCCCGCCCGGCGGCTGGACCGTCGCGTACGCCTGGGAGAAGCCGCCCCCGTTGCGCCGGATGCCGGTCTCCCGGAGCGGATGGCGGGAGTACAGCGCCGACCCGGTCGTGCCGATCTCCGGGTTGACCTGCCGGTGCGGCAGCAGTCCGGCCAGGCCGAGCCGGTCCAGTGCCGCCTCGGCCGCCGGGGTGAACTCCTGGGCGGCGAGCACGTCGACCCGCTCGCTCCGGACCAGTGCGACCAGCGTCTCCGGATCGGCCGCCCCGGCGAGCAGGTTGGCGGTGAGCACCCGCAGCGGAGGTCCACCGGCGGCCGGCTGCCGGTCCGGCAGCGCGCGGGGCGCGACCAGCGCGACCAGGACGAGCGCGGCGACGGCCGCGACGCCCGCCGCCCACCGGTGCCGGAGGGCCAGGGCCAGCCCGAGCGGCACCGGCGCCCAGGCCGCCAGGTACGGCGTGAACGCGATCAGTTGCACCAGCGGACCCCGTTCCAGCCCGCTGAGCCGTACCGCCGCGAGACCGAGCGCGGGCAGCACCAGCAGCCAGCAGAGCCCGGTCAGCGGCCGTCGACGGGTCCGGTCCGGTACGGCCGGGGGCGGCCGCTCCGAGGCGAGATCGACATCCACACCGGCACGCTAACCGTCGGTTGTGGAGAGCCGGTGAAGATCGTGTGCGGGGTGCGGAGCTAGTGCGGGCCGGGCCAGGTGTTGGTCAGCACCCCGGTCAGCGCGTCGTACTGGTAGACGGTGGTCCGGTGCGGCCGGGTCGACTGGTGCTCCTTCACCTGGGTGACCAGTACGCCGATCTTCACGTGGTCCCGGCTGACCACCGAGCGCCACGGCACGCCGTCCCGGGAGACGTCGACCTGGTGCGAGAAGTCCCCGTCCGGTGCGGTGACCGAGTAGCGAGGCCCGGCCGGCGGGTCGATGTCCAGCCCACCGTCGGCCCGGATGGTGAGGGTGACGACGAGGTTGTTCTCGGGGTCGTGGATCTGCGCCGGGTCCCCGGCGTAGAAGCGGCTGCGGCCCTGGCCCTGGATGTCCATCCCGTTGTAGTAGGTCCTGCCCTGCGCGTCGACCCAGAAGTGCGGCACGTGCGCCCGGGGCGCGCTGTAGGTCAGCCCGGGGTAGTACGCGAGGTGCCAGTGCGGCGGGTTGTCCGGGTGCAGCACGTTGTTGGTCTCGAAGCCCATCAGCGAGAAGAAGTGCCCCTTGCGGCGGGCCTCGGCGACCAGGCCGGAGTCCTGGAGCACCGCCTCGGTCGCGACCAGATAGTTGATCACCGAGGCGGCCTGCGTCGCCGGCCAGGCGACGGTGGTCCACGGCCCGGCCACCCGGTCCGGGTCGTTGTGCTCGATCCGCCAGTGCAGCCCGCTCGACGTCTCCGGGCTGAGCATGCTCCAGACCTGCACGGTCGCCTGGTTGGCGTTCACCGACGACCAGGTCACCGGCAGGGTGAAGCTGATCCGGTACGGCGCACCGGCGTGCCGGCGGATCGCCAGCCGGGTGTCGGTGGCGACCACCGAGCCGACCCAGGTGCCCGGCCAGTCGACGGTGACGGTGACCGCCTCGCTGCGCGGGCCCCGGACGAAGGAGTAGTACTCGGCCCGGCTGGCCACCTGGGTCGAGGCGCCGGTGACGAGTTCGTAGCCGACCGGCAGGGTGATCTGCGGCGTGCCGGGCTCGCCGGGGATCGCCTTCACCAGCCGGAAGCCCGCGTAGCTCGGTGGCGGGAGCGGGTCGGGGGCCGCCGTCGCCGGTGCCGCGAAGAGCAGCACCGAAGCCACCGCCAGCAGCGTCGCCGTGCACCGTCGCAGCAACACAGTGCCTCCCGCGTTTCGTCCCGTCCCGGCTCCGCTGACGGGTTTGTGTGCCGCCGATCCTATTGGTACACCGGAGGATTTGTGCGCCCGGAGATGTGCCTGTGACGGAACTTGTCATGACGCTGCGGTGGCCACGGGTTTGCCGCCGGTGAGGTCGGGAAGCCCGCACCGTGACGGACATGTCAGACACCGTGGCCACCCGCCCCAGGCCGGTCGAGACGGCTTCCGCCGGCCCCGAGTTGGAACAGGCCCTCTTCGAGGTCAAGCGGGTGATCGTCGGGCAGGACAGGCTGGTGGAACGGCTCTTCACCGCGCTGCTGGCCGACGGGCACTGCCTGCTGGAGGGCGTACCCGGGGTGGCGAAGACCCTCGCCGCGCAGACCCTCGCCGTCGCCGTCGGCGGAACCTTCTCCCGGATCCAGTTCACCCCGGACCTGGTCCCGTCGGACATCGTCGGCACCCGAATCTACCGCGCCTCCTCGGAGAGCTTCGACGTCGAACTCGGCCCGGTGATGGCGAACCTGGTCCTCGCCGACGAGATCAACCGGGCACCGGCCAAGGTACAGTCGGCGCTGCTGGAGGCGATGGCCGAACGGCAGGTCTCCATCGGCGGACGCAGCTATCCGGTACCGGAACCGTTCCTGGTCCTGGCCACCCAGAACCCGATCGAGTCCGAGGGCGTCTACCAGCTACCCGAGGCCCAACGCGACCGGTTCCTGCTGAAGGTACTCGTCGACTACCCCACCGACGCCGACGAACTCGCCATCCTCTACCGGATGAGCGCGGAGCGGCCGACCGCGCGGGCCGTACTCGACCCGGAGCGGTTGCGCGCCCTCCAGGACCGGGCCTCCCGGGTCTTCGTGCACCACGCACTCGCCGAATACGTCGTACGGCTGATCCTGGCCACCCGCGATCCGGCCCGGTTCGGGGTGCCGGAGGTGGCGCCGCTGCTCGCGTACGGGGCGAGTCCCCGGGCCACCCTCGGCCTGGTCGCCGCCGCCCGGGCACAGGCGCTGCTGCGCGGCCGGGACTACGTGCTCCCCGACGACGTACGCGAACTCGCCACCGACGTGATCGCGCACCGGCTGGTGCTCTCCTTCGACGCGATCGCCGACGGGGTACCGGCCGAGTCGGTGGTACGCCGGCTGGTCGAGGCGGTCCCGCCGCCCCGGATCGCGCCGAGCCGCGAGGAACAGCGGCGCGGCCTGGCGGTCGCGTGAGCCGGGTCAGCCGGATCGGTCGCCGGGTCGGCCGGATCGGTCGGGAGAGCCCGCCGGGCGAGGACGGCCGCACGGGTCGGGACGGCGTGCCCGCGCACAGCGGCGACCCCACGCTGGCACAGCTCGCCCCCGAGCACCGGCTGCGCCGGCTGGAACTGCTGGTCACCCGGCGCCTCGACGGGCTGCTGCACGGCCAGCACCTCGGCCTGCTCCCCGGCCCCGGCAGCGAGTTCACCGGCGCCCGGGAATACCGGCCCGGCGAGGACGAGGTACGCCGGATGGACTGGGCGGTGACCGCCCGGACCACCCTGCCGCACGTCCGGGAGGTGGACGCCGACCGGGAACTCACCACCTGGCTGCTCGTCGACTCCACCCCCAGCATGGACTTCGGCACCGCCGAGCTGGACAAGCGGGAACTCGCGGTGGCCGCGACGGCGGCGGTCGGCTTCCTCACCGCCGGGGTGGGCAACCGGCTCGGCGCCCACCTGCTCGACGGCACCGGGATCCGCCGCTTCCCGGCCCGGACCGGCCGGAACCACCTGCTCGGCCTGCTCAACATGCTGCTCGCGGCGCACCGGCGCGACACGTCCGGGACGGCCCCGTCGTTCGCCGACGCGGTGACCACACTGCACCGGGCCACCACCGGCCGGGGCCTGGTGGTGCTGGTCTCCGACTTCCTCGACGGGCTGCCCGAGACCGAGGGCGGCACGCCGGCCTGGGAGCGGGCCGTGCGACGGCTCGGGGTACGCCACCAGGTGCTGGCGGTCGAGATCGTCGACCCGCGTGAACTGGAACTGCCGGACGTCGGACTGGTCACGCTGGTCGACCCGGAGACGGGCCGGCGGCGTGAGGTGTCCACGGCGGACCGTCGGCTCCGCGAGCGGTACGCCGCCGCAGCGGCCGGCCAGCGCGAACTGGTCCGGCAGGCGCTGCGCCGCTCGGGCGCCGCGCACCTGTCGCTGCGTACCGACCGGGACTGGGTCGCGGACATCGTCCGGCACGTACACACCCAGCGGCGGCTGGCCGGCACGGCCCGCCCGCCCACGGCAGCGGTACGGGGAGGCACGGCATGACGTGGCAGTCTCCGGAGCGGCTCCTGCTGCTGCTCGGCGTGCTCGGGCTCGGCATCTGGTACGTCGTGCTGCAACGGCGCCGCAGCCGGTACGCCGTCCGCTTCACCAACCTGCGGCTGCTGGACCGGGTCGCGCCGGAGCGGCCGTCCTGGCGGCGGCACCTGCCGGCCGGGTTGTTCCTGGCCATGATGGCGCTGCTGGTGGTCGGCTTCGCCCGGCCGGAGGCGGAGGTCAGGGTGCCCCGGGAGCGGGCCACCGTGATGGTCGCGGTGGACGTCTCGACCTCGATGCTCGCCACCGACGTCGAACCGGACCGGCTGGCGGCGGCGAAGTCGGCGGCGCACCGGTTCGCCGAGTCGCTGCCGGACGAGTTCAACGTCGGGCTGGTCGCCTTCGCCGGCAGCGCGGCGGTACTCGTACCGCCGGGCACCGACCGTTCGGTGCTGCACTCCGGGATCAGGCGGCTCGCCGAGGGGAGCACCGGGGTGCAGGGCACCGCGATCGGCGAGGCGATCGGCACCTCGCTGGAGGCGATCAAGACCTTCGACACCCAGGCCGCGAAGAACCCGCCGCCGGCCCGGATCGTGCTGCTCTCCGACGGGGCGAACACCTCCGGACGCGACCCGATGGACGCGGCCGACGAGGCGGTGCAGGCGGGGGTACCGGTGCACACCATCTCGTTCGGCACCGCCGCCGGCTATGTCGCCCGGGGCGGCCGGCCGATCCGGGTACCGGTGGACGGCCAGACCCTGCGGGCGGTCGCCGAGCAGACCAAGGGCGGCTACCACGAGGCGGGCAGCAGCGCCGAGTTGCGGGCCGTGTACGAGGACATCGGGACATCGGTCGGCTACCGCACGGAGAAGCAGGACATCTCCGCCCGGTTCATCGGCATCGGGCTGCTGCTGGCCCTGGCGGCGGCGGGCGGCTCGATGGCGTGGTTCTCCCGACTGCCGTAGACCGCGCCGGCCCGCTCGGCCCGGCCGAGGCGGAGACCGGCACACCTGCTGGCCCGATCCGACGACGGACTGACGAGGAGTGAGCTATGGCAACGCAGACCGGACTCGGCGAACCCCGCGGTCCATGGTTCATCTCACCCGACCTGGAACCGGACGGGCGAGCAGTTCCGGGCGTACCCGGTGCGGGGCTGCCGGAGCGGGCGGCCCGGCGGCGGCGGGCGCTGCTCGCCGCGCTGGCGGTGGTCGCGCTCTCCATCGGCTCCGGCGGCCTGGCCGGCGGCTGGGTGGCCAGCCAGGAGCCCCCGGGGCAGCCGGGCAAGGCGGCGCAGGCGGCGCTGCCGGCCGACCTGGTGGCCGCGGCCGCGCAGGTGGTGCCCGGGGTCGTCTCGGTGATGGTGGCCGGGGGTGGCAAGTCGGCCAGCGGCTCCGGGTTCGCCATCGACGACCTACAGCACATCGTCACCAACGACCACATCGTGGCCCGGGGCGGCGGCGGGGAGCCCGACGGCGCGGTGATGGTGGAGACCTCGGACGGCCGGCAGTTCCCGGCCCGGCTCGTCGGCCGGGACTCCAGCAGCGACATCGCCGTGCTCCGGGTGCCGCCGTCGGCCGGACTGACGGCGCTGCCGCTGGCCAAGCCCGGCGCCACCCGGGTCGGCGAGCCGGTCCTCGCGGTCGGCTCGCCGCTGGGGCTCGCCGGCACGGTGACCGCCGGCATCGTCAGCGCGCTGGACCGTCAGGTGAAGCTCGGCGACAACCGGCACAGCGCGGTGCAGACCGACGCCTCCATCAACCCGGGAAACTCGGGTGGTCCGCTGGTCAACGCGCGGGGCGAGGTCGTGGGAGTGAACACCGCGATCGCCACCATCGACGGCAGTGGGTCGATCGGGATCGGTTTCGCCATCCCGATCGAGCAGGTGCAGCAGACGGCGGACACCATCATCGGCAAGGGCGGCTGAGCCGTACGGTTGACGCCATGGCACCCCTGACCATCCGACCGGGTCTCGTCATCCCGGAGGCGGAACTGAACTGGCGGTTCTCCCGGTCCGGCGGCCCGGGCGGACAGGGCGTGAACACCACCGACTCCCGGGCGGAACTCTCCTTCGACGTGGCGAACTCGACGGCGCTGCCGGAGCGGCTCAGGGCCCGGGCGCTGGACCGGCTGGGCGGGCGGCTCGTCGACGGGGTACTGACGATCTCGGCGTCGGAGCACCGGGCCCAGCTCCGCAACCGGGAGGCCGCGCTGGCCCGGCTCGCCGCGCTGCTGGCGGACGCGGTCGCGCCGCCACCGCCGCCGAGGCGGCCCACCAAACCGAGTCGCGGCGCCAAGGAGCGCCGGCTCGCCGAGAAGAAGCGCCGCAGCCAGCTCAAGCAGACGCGCCGCCGCGACGTGGACTGACGTCGCGGGGGCCGGTCAGGAGGTCAGGGCGGCCAGGGCCAGGTCGACGTCGTGGTCGCTGGAGTAGAGGTGGAACGAGGCGCGTACCCGGCCGGCCCGGACCGCCGCCCGGACACCCGCCGCCGCCAGCTTCTCCGCCGCACCGGGCACGTCCACGGTGACGATCGCGCTGTCCCGGGGCGGCTGGCCGAGCCCGGCCAGGAACCGGTTGGCCAACCCGACGTTGTGCTCCCGGATCGCCGGCAGTCCCACCTCGACGAGGAGCTCCAGGGCCGGGGCCGCGCCGACGAAGCAGAACCAGGCGGGGGAGAGGTCGAACCGGCGGGCGTCGTCGGCCAGCCGCAGCGGCGGCCCGTAGTAGGAGGCGTGCGGGTCGGAGCCGGCGTACCAGTTGGCGGCGAGCGGGGTGATCCGGTCCCGGATCCGGGGCGCCAGATAGCCGAACGCCGCCCCGCGCGGCGCCATCAGCCACTTGTACGCGCCGACGGCGACCACGTCCGCCCGGCCGGCGTCGAAGGGCAGCCAGCCGCAGCCCTGGGTGGCGTCGACCACCACCAGCGCGTCGTGCGCCTCGGCGGCGGCCAGGATCTCGTCGTACCGGGCGACGGTGCCGTCCGCCGACTGGACCAGGCTGAACGCGACGAGGTCGGTGTCGGCGTCGACCGCCTCGGCGAGCCGGTCCGCCGGCACGGTGCGCACCCGTACCCCGCGCTCGGCGTGCACCAGCCAGGGGAAGAGGTTGGAGGTGAACTCCACCTCGGGCACCAGCACGGTGGCTCCGGCGGGCAGCGCGGCACCGACCGGGGCGAGCAGTTGGGAGACGGTCGCCCCGACGGTCACGTCCGAGACGGGTACGCCGACCAGCCGGGCGAAGGCGGCCCGGGACCGGGCGGTGGACTCGTCCCACCCCTCCCAGGAGGTACGCCCGGTGCGCCAGTCGGCGAGGGCGGCCTGGAGCGCCTCCCAGGCCGGCTCCGGCGGCAGCCCGTAGCTGGCGGTGTTCAGCCAGCCCGGCTCCGGTTTCCACAACTGTCGCGCCTCGGCTAGATCCACTCGACCAGCGTAGTACGGCCCGACCGGGCGCCCGTAACGACGATTACAGCTATGAGGTAGCGGTGGTACCCCTCCGGTGTTATCGTCGCTTACGTGGATACGAGAACGCGGATTCTGCGGGCTGCGGCCGACCTGCTGGCCCGCTCCCCGGAGGCGGACCTGCTGACCCGGGCGGTCTGCGAGGCCGCCGGGGTGGGCGCGCCGGTGCTCTACCGCCAGTTCGGTGACAAGGAGGGGCTGCTCGCCGCCGTGGTCGACTACGGCTACGAGCAGTACCTCTCCGACAAGCGGGCCGCCGTCCCGTCGGACGACCCGGTCCGGGACCTGCGCAACGGCTGGGACAACCACGTCTCGTTCGCGCTGGAGAACCCGAACTTCTACCGCCTGATGTACTCACCCGGGCTCTCCACCCCGCCGGCCGCCGCGACCGAGGCGCACCAACTCCTGCTCGGCGTCCTCGAACGCTGCGCCGCGGCCGGCCGGCTCCGGATCAGTCCGCAGCTCGCCGCCCAGATGGTGATGCCGGCGACCGTGGGGGTCGCACTGCTGCTGATCACCCGCCCGACCATCTACACCGACGCCGCCCAGGTGTCCG
Source organism: Plantactinospora sp. BB1 (assembly GCF_003030385.1). NCBI lineage: Bacteria > Bacillati > Actinomycetota > Actinomycetes > Micromonosporales > Micromonosporaceae > Plantactinospora > Plantactinospora sp. BB1. The sequence goes on from NZ_CP028159.1 coordinate 3,127,392, forward strand.
CCCGGGTACGCGAGGCGGTCGTCACGGCCATCGTCACCCCGGACCCCTCCGCCGGTCGGGAGCGCACCGCCGAACCGGGCGGCGAGGTCGCGGTGGCCGCCGCGAACCTCGGCGCGCTGCTGCCGGCGCTGCCGGACAGTCCGCTCTCGGCGGCCGAGACCGGCCTGCTGCTGGAGTGGCTGACCCGACTGGCCGACCGGCCCGTCACCGGCTGACCCGACCGGCGGGCAGCGACAGCGCGGGCAGCACCCGGGCGCCGCGACCGGCGCCACCCCGCACCCCGAAACCGCACGAACAGCTACGGAACAGCAAGGAGAACTCCTGTGTCCACCCCGTCCGCCCCCGCCACCCCGAACGTTCGTACCGCCGTCGTCACCGGCGGCTCACGCGGCATCGGCCGCCGGGTCGTCACCCGGCTCGCCGCCGACGGCTTCGCCGTCGTGGTCGGCTACGCCGGCAACCAGGTCGAGGCCGAGGCCGCGGTCAAGGAGGTCGAGACGGCCGGCGGCCGGGCGATCGCCGTACGGGCCGACGTGGCCGACGAGCACGCCGTCGCCGAACTCTTCGACACCGCCGAGCGGACCTTCGGCGGCATCGACGTGGTCGTGCACGTGGCCGCCCGGATGCCGCTCGCCCCGCTCGCCGAACTCGACCTGGCCGACCTGGACAGTCTGCACCGGACCAACATCCGGGGCACCTTCGTCGTCGACCAGCAGGCGGTACGCCGGCTCCGCCCCGGCGGCGCGCTGGTCAACTTCTCCTCCTCGGTCGTCGGCCTCGCCTTCCCGAACTACAGCGCCTACGCCGCCAGCAAGGGCGCGGTCGAGGCGATGACCCTGGTGCTGGCCCGGGAGATGCGCGGCCGGGACGTCACCGTCAACGTCGTCGCACCCGGGCCGACCGCCACCGACCTCTTCCTGGGGGCCAACAGCCCGGAGCGGATCGCCCAGCTGGCGGCCCAGCCACCGCTGGAGCGGCTCGGTACCCCGGACGACATCGCCGAGGTGGTGGCCTTCCTGGTCAGCCCGGCCGGGCACTGGGTCAACGGCCAGGTGTTGCGGGCCAACGGCGGAATCATCTGACCCCGGGCGGCACGATCCGGGCCGCCGTCAGTCGATCCCGGCCGCCGTCAGCGCGGCGAGCAGCCGGGCCCGGAGCGCGGCGGCCCGCTCGGCGAAACCGCGCTGGGCGGCGGCGTACTCGGCCCGGCCCTCGGGCGTCTCCACCCGGACCGGCGGATAGCCGAGGGCGGCCAGGTCGTACGGGCTGGCCCGCATGTCCAGGGCGCGGATCTCCCGGGCCAGCGCGAACGCGTCGGCGACCAGTTCGCCCGGCACCAGCGGGGAGAGCTTGTACGCCCACTTGTAGAGATCCATGTTGGCGTGCAGGCAGCCCGGCTGCTCGTTGTCGGCCTGCGTCTCGCGGCTCGGGGCGAGCAGGTTCAGCGGCCGGGCCGGTGCGGTGAAGAACCGGTACGCGTCGAAGTGGCTGCACCGGATCCGGTTGGCCTCCACCACCCGGGCGGTCTGCTCGGGCGAAAGCCGCAGCGGCCAGGCGTTGTGCCGCACCTCCGCCTGGGTCTGCCGGTAGACCATGGCCCACTCGTGCATCCCGAAGCAGCCGAACTGGCCGGGCCGGCCGGCGGTCCGGGTCAGCAGGGTGCGGATCCAGTCGACGGAGTCGCCCCGGCGCCCGCGTACCGCCTCGGTGTCCAGGGTGAGGCCGCCGTCCTCGACCCGGTAGTCCCGACCGAACTCGGCCGGGTCGGCGTCCCGGAGCAGCACACCGGCGCCGGGATGCCAGCGGCGTAGCTGCGCCGGCCGGTGCGAGTAGTAGGTGAAGAGGAAGTCCTCCACCGGATGACGGGTGCCGCTGCCGCGCCGGGCCAGGTGCGGCGCCAGCCACTCGTCCACCCGCCGCTCGTGGGCCGCCCGCCGGGCGCGCCAGTCCGCCGCGTCGAGCACGACGGTACGGGCGAGAGCGGCGGTCACCGCTCCAGGGTACGGCGGGGCGGGATGCCGCTGGTCAGTGCGGCACGTCGACGCTGACCCCGGCGGAGAAGACGGCGCTGCGCAGCTCGATCCGGGTCGGTTCGACCGCACCGGTCGAGGCGAAGACCAGCGGCATGATCATGCGTCGACCGGCGGGTACCGGTTCGGCGAAGGGGTCCTTCCCGGCGTTGGCGACCTGGGTCGCGGGTACATCGGCGCCGACCCAGTCCCCGCTGGGCAGGTACGCCCGTTGCAGCGTGCCGTGCCACTGCTGGCTCTTGTCGGTCAGGTTGCGTACCCCGAGAATCGCCTGGCAGCCGCCGGGTGCCGGCGGGCAGACCAGCCGGTAGACGGTGAACTCGAAGGCGCTCTCCCGCAGGCTCGTACCGACCGGCCCGGCCACGGTCCTGCCCACCCACGCCCCGCTGGACGGCTGGCGGTTGGCGTTGATCGCGCTCACCCGACTCGATCCGGTCCATGCGGTGAGCGCGGCCAGGGCCACCGCGAGCAGGGCGGCCGAGCCGACGGCCACCCACGCGGGCGGCCTGGCCCGCCGTCGCGGCGGCCGGTAGGTGGCGGCCGGGTGCGGTGCGGGGCGGGCCCGTCCGACCACCGGGGCGAGCTCCTCGGCGGTCGGCTCCGGCGGCTCCGGTACGGGCTCCTCGACCGGCTCCTCGGCGTCGATCGGCGCAGGTGTGCGGGGCGCTACCGGTGCCCGCCCGACGTAACGGGCGCCGCCGGCGATCCCGACCAGACCACCGGGTTCGTCAGCCTCCGCTCCGGCCGGCCCGGCCAGCCCGCCGTCCCGGAGCAGCCCGCCGCCGGTGGTCACGCCCGCGCCCTCGTCTCCGGTCCGGTGGGCGACCGCACCGAGATCCCCACTCGGCGCACCGAGATCCCCGGCCGCCGCCCGCTCCGCCGCGCCGCCGATCCGGGGGTGGCCGGTGGCCAGCCGTACGCTCTCCGGCACCGGGATCTTGTGGTCTCCGCGTACCCGTGCCCGGGCCCGCGCGATCGGGTTGCCGGAACGACGGATCCGCCGGTCCGCGGCGGCGGCCTGCCGCTCGGCGGCGCGCCGCTCCGCCGCCTCGCGCTTCGCGGCCCGTTTGGCGGCCCGCCGGTCCGCTCCGGCCACCGGCGTGCTGTTGACCTGGCCGGCGGCGCGCCGTCGACGCAGTCGCCGCCACCAGAGCGCGCCGCCGGCCGAGGCGAGCAGCGCCAGTGCCGCGAGGGCGGTACCCAGCAGGGTGCCCCGGCGCCACCACGGTGGGGCGGCGTCCCCCTGAGCCTGTGTCGCGTCGTCCGGGCCGGGGCCGGCGGCGGCCGCCCGTGCCCGGTTCCAGGTCGCGGTCGCGCAGTCGTACGGCATGTTGCCGCCCGCGACGAAGGCGCAGGCCGGGGCGGTGACGTCGGCCCCGCGCGCCGGCGGTACCAGGGTGGTGCTGAGCAGCGCGGTGCTGCGGCCGCCGAGCTGGACCTGCCAGATCACCTCGGTACCGAGCTGCCCCGGCAGGGTGCCGGGGGCGCTGGCCGTGCCGCCCTGGCTGATCAGGGACGGGGTGGCGCCCGGCGGCAGTTCCTGCCGGACCGTCGTCTTGACCATGCCGTCGGTACCATTGCGTACCCGGATCTCGTAGCGGGGCGCCGGATCGCCGGACGTGGCCATCGCGACGGTGATCAGCGGACTGGTCGGCGCGGGGGCGCCGGCCGCCTGGGCGGGGGCGCCGGGCGCGGTGGCGACCAGCAGGTAACCCGCGATCACCGCCCCCACCGCACGTAGTCGGATCGATGCAGGCATCACGAAGTCTCCTCCCGCCCAGACGCTAAGCCGGACGGGTGGCCGGCCGGCGGGGAAGGATCGAACCCCCGTCGTCGGCCGGCCCGCTGCGGTATGGTGCCGCCCCGCCGCCCATCGGCGCCGGCTCCCGGTGGGGACGGCTCCTGGTGGGGATAGATTGGCGGCGTGCGTATCGCTCGTTTCGCTCATGCAAAGGGAATGTCGTTCGGCGTGGTCGAGGGTGACCCGGAGGGCGGCCCCGAGGGCCTGACGGTGGCCGAGATCGAGGGCCACCCGTTCGGCGAGATCCGGTTCACCACCGCCCGCTGGGCGCTGGCGGACGTCCGGCTGCTCTCGCCCATCCTGCCGAGCAAGGTGGTGTGTGTCGGCCGCAACTACTCCGAGCACGCCGCCGAGCTGGGCAACGACGTACCGGCCGAGCCGCTGCTCTTCCTCAAGCCGTCGACCTCGGTGATCGGGCCCCGGGACGCGATCCGGTTGCCGGCCCAGTCCAAGCAGGTCGAGCACGAGGCCGAGCTGGCCGTGGTGATCGGGCCGCCGGGGGCGCGTCGGGCCGACCGGGCCGCCGCCGCCCAGGCCATCTTCGGCTACACCTGCGCCAACGACGTCACCGCGCGGGACCTGCAACGCGCGGACGGCCAGTGGACCCGGGCCAAGGGCTTCGACTCGTTCTGCCCGCTCGGCCCGTGGATCTCGACCGGGATCGACGTCAGCGACGTCGAGGTCCGCTGCGAGGTGGGTCGGGGTGCCGACGAGATGGAGGTACGCCAGCTCGGCCGGACCAGGGACATGGTCTTCGACGTCGCGACCCTGGTCTCCTACGTCTCCCACGTGATGACGCTGCTCCCGGGCGACGTGGTGCTGACCGGCACTCCGGCGGGGGTTAGTCCGATCGTGGACGGGGATACCGTCACGGTCCGCATCGGCGGTATCGGCGAACTGTCGAACCCGGTGGTGACCCTCGACTGAGGTCCGGTGCGGGCGACGGCGGCACGCCGTCGCCCGGTACCGACCCGATTTGGTCTCCACCACCGGGTCCGGTAAAGTTCGCTTTCGGTGCGACGAGCACCGATGGGGTATGGGGTAATTGGCAGCCCGACTGATTCTGGTTCAGTTAGTCTAGGTTCGAGTCCTGGTACCCCAGCCACCGAAACCCGAAAGGGCAACGGTAGCTGGTCTCTGGTAGAGTTCAGCAGCGTTGATCGCAAGGTCAACAAAGAGGAAAGTCCTGGCCCCGTCGTCTAGCGGCCTAGGACGCCGCCCTCTCAAGGCGGTAGCGCCGGTTCGAATCCGGTCGGGGCTACGACCGACGGCCCGCGTCACTCAGGTGGCGCGGGCCGTTTCTCGTTCGTACGCCACCCGGGGCCGCGCCCTTGCGCGTGCCGTCGACCTGCCCTGCCTTGCCCTGGCCTCGGCGTCCGCGTCGGGACTCCTCGGCCGATCGGGCCGTCGGGCCGGCTCCCGATGTCGAGCATCGCACACCGCCCCTGACCTCGTACCGCAAACGAGCTGGTCTTCCGGATGCTCTGCGGTGGCCTGCGTTCGCGCATGCCGATCCGCCCCTCCGGCCGGCGGCGCAACGGCCGTAAGCCGCCGTGCCTCGTCGCCGTGCCTCGCCGCCGTGCCTCGGCGCCGCGGCGAGGTCGGGGCCGCGACCGTCTTCGACTACCGGGAGCGCGGCGGGGAGATCTCGGCGACCTACTCCGAACATGACCCCCGCTGCGCAGACTGTCGAGCTGGGTGCACAGACGGGGCGCCCTGGCCGATTCGTCGGCCGGGTCCCCGCAACGGTCGGGTGGGGGTAGGCCACGCACGGCTGCCCGGACACGCACGTGGTCACCGCGACGTCTGCTGGCCACCTGTCGGCTGGGTCTGGGGCGGGTTGGGTGCGTGGACGGGGCAGCTCGACAGTCTGCTCGGCAGAGTCTCCCCGGCGGCGGAGGTCGGCGGCCGCCGGCTGGGCGTCGACCCGTCGGGTGGGTGCCGGTCGTCCGGGGCCACGGCGCGGCGTCGACCGGCGCGGCGGCAGCCGCCGGCAACGATTCGGGTTACAGGCCGCTCAGGCGTTGGCCGGCGCGTACCACGGCCATCGCGTGCCGGTCGCCGGGACGTCGGCCGAGCCGCTCGATCGGCCCGGAGATGCTGATCGCGGCGATCACCCGTCCGGTGCGGTCCCGGATCGGCGAGGAGACGCTCGCCACTCCGGCCTCCCGTTCGGCGACGCTCTGCGCCCAGCCCCGGCGGCGTACCTCGGCCAGGGTGCGGCCGGTGAACTTGCACCGGGGGAGGAGTGGCATGACCGCCTCCGGCGGCTCCCAGGCGAGCAGGATCTGCGCGGCGGAACCGGCCGTCATCGGCAGTACCGAGCCGACCGGCACGGTGTCGCGCAGCCCGCTGGCCCGCTCGGCGGCGGCGACGCAGATCCGCTCGTCGGCCCGGCGCAGATAGAGCTGGGCGCTTTCGCCCGTCGCGTCCCGCAGCGCCGACAGCAGCGGCTCGGCCGCGGTCAGCAGTACGTCGGGTGCGGCGTTCGCCAGCTCGCCCAGGCGCGGCCCGGGGCGCCAGCGTCCCTGGGTGTCCCGGACCAGCATCCGGTGGATCTCCAGGGCCTGGGCCAGGCGGTGGGCCGTGGCCCGGGGCAGCTTGGTGCGATCGACGAGTTCGGCCAGGCTGGCGCCGTCGACGCAGGCGGCCAGGATGACCACCGCCTTGTCGAGAACGCCGACACCGCTCATACTGTGTCCCACAAGCCGAAACCTACCTCCCAGAATTTAGGATGTCCAGATGGTGGGAGTCACTCCAGAGCCGTCCTCGCCCAGGACCTTGGCCGAGAAGGTCTGGGATGCTCACGTGGTGCGATCCGCTGACGGTGAGCCGGATCTGCTCTATATCGACCTGCACCTGCTGCACGAGGTGACCAGCCCGCAGGCCTTCGACGGGCTGCGGATGGCGAATCGCAAGGTCCGCCGCCCCGATCTCACGCTCGCGACCGAGGACCACAACACCCCGACCGGCTACGACGATCCGTCGTTCCGGTCCCGGCGCGGTGACCTGCTCACCATCGCCGACCCAACCTCGCGGACCCAGATCGAGACGCTGCGCCGCAACTGCGCCGAGTTCGGGGTCAAGCTGCACCCGCTCGGCGACGACAACCAGGGCATCGTGCACGTGATCGGGCCACAGCTCGGCCTGACCCAGCCGGGCCTGACCATCGTGTGCGGCGACTCACACACGGCCACCCACGGCGCGTTCGGCGCGCTGGCCTTCGGGATCGGGACCAGTGAGGTCGAACACGTCCTCGCCACCCAGACCCTGCCGCAGATCCGCCCCAAGACCATGGCGGTGACCGTGGTCGGCGAGCTGGCCCCCGGGGTCACCGCCAAGGACCTGGTGCTGGCGCTGATCGCCCAGGTCGGCACCGGCGGCGGTCGCGGCCACATCGTCGAATACCGGGGCGAGGCGATCAGCGGGCTCTCCATGGAGGGCCGGATGACCATCGCCAACATGTCCATCGAGTGGGGTGCCAAGGCCGGGATGATCGCCCCGGACGAGACCACCTTCGCGTACCTGAAGGGGCGGCCGAACGCCCCGCAGGGCGCGGACTGGGACGCGGCGCTGGAATACTGGCGCACCCTGCCGACGGACGAGGGCGCGACCTTCGACAGCGAGGTGGTGCTCGACGCCGGCCGGATCAGCCCGTTCGTCACCTGGGGCACCAACCCGGGCCAGGGCACCGCGCTGAACGCCGCCGTGCCCGACCCGGAGGACTTCGTCACCGACGCGGAGCAGGCCGCCGCCCGGCGGGCCCTGGAATACATGGACCTCAAGCCCGGCACCCGGCTCCGGGACGTACCCGTGGACGTCGTCTTCGTCGGCTCCTGCACCAACGGCCGGCTGGAGGACCTCCGGGCCGCCGCCGACGTGCTGCGCGGGCACCGGGTCGCCGACAACGTGCGGATGCTGGTCGTACCCGGTTCGGCGGCGGTCCGCGAGGCGGCCGAGCAGGAGGGGCTGGACCGAATCTTCACCGAGGCGGGCGCCGAGTGGCGGTTCGCCGGCTGCTCCATGTGCCTGGGCATGAACCCGGACACCCTCAAGCCGGGCCAGCGCTCGGCCTCGACCTCCAACCGTAACTTCGAGGGCCGGCAGGGCCGGGGCGGGCGTACCCACCTGGTCTCGCCACCGGTCGCCGCCGCCACCGCCGTGGTGGGCCGGCTGGCCGCGCCGGCCGACCTGTGAAGGGGCTGACCTGAGATGGACAAGTTCACCGTGCACACCGGTACGGCGGTTCCGCTGCGCCGGTCCAACGTGGATACCGATCAGATCATCCCCGCCGTGTACCTCAAGCGGGTGACCCGGACGGGCTTCGCCGACGGCCTCTTCAGTGCCTGGCGGGAGGACCCGACATTCGTACTCAACGATTCTTCATATTCCGGGGCGTCGATTCTCGTGGCCGGCCCCGAGTTCGGCACCGGCTCCTCCCGGGAGCACGCCGTGTGGGCGCTGCGCGACTGGGGGTTCCGGTCGGTCATCGCTCCCCGCTTCGGAGACATCTTCCGGGGGAACGCGCTCAAGGAAGGGCTCCTGCCGGTCGAGCTTGAATTGAAGGCCGTCGAGGCTTTGTGGGAGTTGGTCGAGTCCGACCCGACGGCCCGGATCACGGTCGACCTGACCGCCCGGGAGGTCCGGGCAGGGGAGGACACCTGGTCCTTCCCGATGGACGACTTCAGCCGCTGGCGGCTGATGGAGGGCTTGGACGACATTGGACTGACCCTCCGGCACGAGGCCGACATCACCGCGTACGAGGGCCGGCGATCCACCTTCCGGCCTGTGGTGGCATAGGCCGAACCGCCGACCGCACAGTCGTTTTCGCCCCCGCCGGTTCGTCCGGCGGGGGCGAATCCGTTGCGACACAATGGGTTTTTTCGAGCAGATGTTTGTGTCCCGGTGGCACAGGGCATACCGTGCGCGCAGAATGGCTCGCGTTGAGTCCAGTTGCACATTGGGAGGGAAGTCGTGAACAAGGCCGAGCTCATCGAGGCTCTCGCCGCTCGTCTGGGGGACCGGAAGACGGCGACGTCGGCGCTCGACGCGGTCCTCGCGGAGGTCCAGGCGGCGGTCACCAAGGGGGACCGGGTCGCCATCACCGGGTTCGGGGTGTTCGAAAAGCGCGTGCGCGGTGCTCGAACAGCCCGCAACCCCCGCACCGGCGAATCGGTGAAGGTGAAGAAGACATCGGTTCCGGCCTTCCGGCCGGGCGCCGGTTTCAAGGAGATGGTGGCCAGCGGCAAGGCCCCGAAGAACACCGTGGCGGCGAAGAAGTCCGCCACGGCGTCGACGGCCAAGTCGACCGTTGCCAAGAAGACGACGACCAAGAAGGCGGCGCCCGCCAAGACGACCGCCACGAAGGCGGCGGCGAAGAAGACGGCTCCGGCGAAGAAGGCCACCGGCGGCACGAAGGCCACCACGGCCAAGAAGACGACGGCGGCGAAGAAGTCGACGGCGGCCAAGAGCACGTCCACCCGCGCCACGGCGAGCAAGAAGGCCAGCACGGCCAAGAAGGCTCCGGCCAAGAAAGCCGCCAAGCGCTGAGAATCGGGTACCGCCAGGGCGCCTCCGGCTCGTCCGGAGGCGCCCTTCACGTTGTCCGGCACCGAAATCCGGGGTCGACGGCGGCGGTCCTCCGCCGTCGACAGGGCGTTGGCGCCGCTCAGCGGCCCGTGGACGGCCGGAAACCCCGAGACCGACCCTCGGGGTACCAGTGCGGCGGCCGTTCCCGCAGAGCCCGCGCTGCCCGGCCGGGCGACGGCCCGGGTCAGGGTGCGATGGCGGCGAGGCGCTCCGCGCCGTCCAGCCGGCTGGCGGCGACCAGCCGGTCACCGCTGAAGGCGAGCAGCCAGCCGGTGCCCTTCCTGGTCCGGAAGTCCTCCGCCGAGCCGGGAAGCGGGACGGCACCGGTCGAGGCGGCCGGTCCGGTCGAGGCGGCCGATGCGGCGGCCAGCCACGCCAACGCCTCCGGAATCACCTTCCCCTGGCTACAGACCACCGCCGGTTCGCCGGCCCGGGCCAGTTCGAGCAGGGCTCCGGCGGCGGCCAGGGCGTTCTCCTCGGCGTCCTGCCCCGGCTTCGGCTCGTCGTACGCGGAATCCACCTCGATCGGCCGGTCGAGCAGTTCGGCCAGGGGTTGCAGCGTCTGCACACAGCGCCGGGGCGCCGCCGAACGCAGGCGTACCGGGCGGATCAGCGCGAGCAGTCCGGCCACATCCCGGGCCTGGGCCAGCCCGGCGGCGTCCAGCGGCCGGGCGGTGTCCGGCCCGGACCAGGTGCCCCGTCTGCCCGCCGGGGCGTGCCGGACCAGCCCCAGCACCGCGCTCACCGGCGGCAGGGCGGCGAAGTCCTCCAGCACCCGGACGTCGTGCGGATAGCTGACCAGCCGGAGGGCCTCGGCCAGCGGCAGCCAGCGTACGGTGTCGACCTCGGTCTCCGGCTGGAAACCGCCGCTGCCGACGGCCCGCATCGACCAGAACTCGACCGTCTTCGGCGCACCGTCGCGCATCCGGTAGTGCACCGGGGGCAGCCGCACCTCCGGTACCCCGTGCACGTCGGCCTCCTCGGCCACCTCGCGTACCGCGGCGGTCAGCGGATGCTCCCCCGGGTCCAACTTGCCCTTCGGCAGCGACCAGTCGTCGTAGCGGGGGCGGTGCACCACGCAGACCCGTACGCCGTCGTCGCAGTGCCGCCAGACCACGCCACCCGCCGCCCGGACCGGGGTCACCCCAGCCATGCCGTCCGCCGTTTCCGGCTCGCCCGGCGCCACGCGTCCGGGAAGGCCGCCCGGGCGGCACGGACGGCGGCCCGTTCCCGTTCCGCCAACCGGCCGGCGGTGACGGCCACGGCATGGTCGCCCGGGTCCCGCTCGGCGATCGACAGCCAGGTCTGCGCGGCGACCGCCGCGTCCTGGTGCTCGCCGAGCAGGTTCTGCACCCTCGCCAGCGCCTTGGCCAGCTTCGCCGCGTCACCGCCGAGCACCCCGGCGACGGCGTCGACGGCGTACCGGGCCCGCTTGCCGTTGATGCGTACCGCGTGCCAGCGCTCGTCCGGGGCGTCCGGGTCGAGGTCGGCGGCGCCGTCGACCCCGTCGTCGCCGTCGGTCAGCCGGTGCCAGGGCCGGGCGACCAGCCGGGGCAGCACCCTGGCGGCCGGCCCGTCGGCCCTGGCGGTCAGTTGCGGGGCCCGGGTGGCATCGACCAGCGCCTCGACCAGGGCGTGGTACCGCGTCGAGCCGAGCGCCTCGTCGACGGCGGCCAGCGCCTCGGCGTGCCGCTCGGCGAGTACCCGGTCGATCCGGGCCACCGCCGCCGGGTCGAGCGGGCTGAGCGGGTCGGCGGCGGCCGTACCGGAGAGCCGGGCCCGCAGCACCTCGGCGTCCCTGGCCTGCCCCAGCACCCCCGCCAGCCACTTCAGTTCGTCCCGCAGCGACCTGGCCCACGCGTCGCGGACCAGCGGCCCGAACGTCCGCAGGTCGCTGCGGAGCCGGCGGCAGCCGACCCGCATCTGGTGTACGGCGGTGTCGTCGTCGCCGACCGGTGCCCGCAACCGGACCAGCGGGTCGTGTGCGAGCACCCGGCCGACGCCACGGCGGATCGCCGCGGTGACCACGTCACCGGCGCTGGGCCGCTCGGGCAGCTCGCCCGGCGGCACCAGGTCGGGCGCGGCCTCGGCCGCCGGACCGAGCGCCCGGACGTGCTTCGGGGTGAAGTCACCGCGCCGGGCACCGGCGCCGGTCAGCGCCGGCTCCAGCACGTCGAGCAGTTCCCGGTCGCCGTCCTTGCGTTCCACCTCGACCTCGCGGAACGTCGACCGGACCTGCTTGCCGTCCAACACCCGCACCGAGTCGTCGGCGATTTCGACCAGTAGCCGGTCGGTGTCGTCGCGCAGCTCGTAGGCGCGGCGCACGGTGCGGACCACGGCGGCCGGTCGCAGTTCCGCGCCCCGGGAGTAGGCGGTGACCAGTGCCAGCAGCTCGGCCGGCGCCTTCTTCGGCCGGCCCGTACGGGAGATCTCGTGGCGTACCCCGGGGCTGTCGGCGGGAAGTTTCACCGTCCAGGGCAGCTCGTCACCCCTGCGGTGCCGCAGCGACACGCCGGCCCGGGCCAGCCGCAGGTCGGTGGTGTCGAGGTAGGTCGCGGTCAGCGTCACCGGGGGCAGCTCCACCACCCGTACGCCGTCCGGCACGACTCCGGCGAGGTCGGGCAGGGTGAACTCCGGATCGACGTCGTACTTCCGCTCCTCCTCCACCATCGGCCAAGCCTAGTCCGGGATGTCGGCCCGGCCGACCGTCCACCGCCGCCACCGCACCGCCCCGCCGCTCATTTGGCCTCTCCGGCGACCCGGCCCAGCAGCGCCTCCTGGAGGTTCACCAACGGTGCCTCGGGGCTGCCCTTGCGCCGGGTCCAGCAGCCATCCCCGGCCAGGTCGAACGCCTCGACCTCCGGGCTCATCGCGGCGGTCAGCAACTCGTCCAGCGCGGCCCGGGCGGCCGGATCGGTCACCTGCACCAGCGCCTCCACCCGGCGGTCGAGGTTGCGGTGCATCAGGTCGGCGGAGCCGATCCAGAACTCGACGGCGCCGTCCGACCCGCCGGCCCCGGCCTCCCCGCTGCCGAACCGGAACACCCGGGAGTGTTCGAGGAAGCGGCCGAGGATCGAGCGGACCCGGATGTTCTCCGAAAGCCCCGGTACGCCCGGCCGCAGCGTGCACATCCCCCGGATCAGCAGGTCGACCCGGACCCCGGCCCGGGAGGCCCGGTAGAGCGCGTCCACGATCGCCTCGTCGACCAACGCGTTGACCTTGAACTGGACCAGGGCCTGCCGGCCCTCCCGGGCCCGGTCGATCTCACCCTCGATCCGCTCGATCAGGCCGCGCCGGATGCCCTGCGGCGCCACCAGCAGCCGCCGGTACGACGTCTGCCGGCTGTACCCGGTCAGCACGTTGAACAGGTCGGTCAGGTCCGCCCCGATCTCCGGGTCGGCGGTGAGCATGCCGAAGTCCTCGTAGAGCCGGGCGGTCTTCGGGTGGTAGTTGCCGGTGCCGATGTGGCAGTACCGGCGGATCTGGTTGCCCTCTTGCCGGACCACCAGCGCGGTCTTGCAGTGCGTCTTCAGCCCGACCAGGCCGTAGACCACGTGGCAGCCGGCCCGCTCCAGCACCCGGGCCCAGCCGATGTTCGCCACCTCGTCGAAGCGCGCCTTGATCTCCACCAGCACCACCACCTGCTTGCCGGCGGCGGCGGCGTCGATCAGCGCGTCGACGATCGGGGAGTCCCCGCTGGTGCGGTAGAGGGTCTGCTTGATGGCCAGCACGTTCGGGTCGGCCGCGGCCTGCTCGATGAAGCGCTGCACGCTGGTCGAGAAGGAGTGGTAGGGGTGGTGCACCAGGATGTCACCGTCGCGCAGGGTGGCGAAGACGCTGCGCGGCACCTCACCCTCGGCGAGCCGGGGATGGGTGGCCGGCACGAACGGCGGGTCCTTCAGCTCGGGCCGGTTGGACTCGTTGTAGACCTGCCAGAGCGCGGTCAGGTCGAGCAGCCCCGGCACCCGCAACACGTCCTGGCTGTCCATGTCGAGTTCCCGGACGAGCAGGTCGAGGACGTGGTCGGAGACGGAGGCGGCGACCTCCAGGCGTACCGGCGGGCCGAAGCGGCGCCGGGCGAGTTCCCGTTCCAGGGCCTGGAGCAGATCCTCGTCCCGGTCCTCGTCGACCTCCACCTCGGCGTTGCGGGTGACCCGGAACAGGTGGCACTCCACCACCTGCATGCCGGAGAAGAGCTGGTCGAGGTGGGCCGCGATCAGGTCCTCCACCGGCAGGAACCGGTAGCCGGGCACGTCCCGCTCGACCCGGACGAACCGGGGTACGTTGTTCGGCACCTTCACCCGGGCGAAGAGTTCCGAGCCGCCGTCGGAGTCGCGTACCACCACCGCCAGGTTCAGCGACCGGCTGGAGATGTACGGGAACGGGTGCGCCGGGTCGACGGCGAGCGGGGTGAGCACCGGGAAGATCTGCTCCCGGAAGTACGTCCGCAGCCGCTGCCGCTCCGCCACCGGCAGCTCGCCCCAGTGCAGTACCGCGACATCCTCGGTGGCGAGCTTCGGGCGTACCTCGTCGACGAAGCACGCGGCGTGCCGGGCGACCAGTTCGGCGGCGCGCTGGGAGACCCGTTCGAGCTGGGTGCTCAGCGGCATCCGGTCGCCGCCCCTCACCGGCAGCCCGGCCTGCAACCGTCGCTTCAGCCCGGCGACCCGGACCATGTAGAACTCGTCCAGGTTGTTGGCGAAGATGGCGAGGAACTTGGCCCGCTCCAGCAGCGGGGTGTCCGGGTCCTCGGCCAGGGCCAGCACCCGGGCGTTGAAATCCAGCCAGGAGAGTTCCCGGTTGAGGAAGCGGTCCGGTGGCAGCGGCCCGGCCGGTGCTGCGGCGGGTTCGGCGGCCGGTTCGGTGCTCTCGGGGCGGGCGGCCAGGCCGCTCTCCGGGATGGCGCTGCCCGGCCCGGTGGCCGGCACGCCGCGCCGGCCCTGTTCCGGGTTGCCGGCCAGGCCGGTCGCCGGGCTGCGGTCCGGGCCGCCGGCTGCGGCGCGGGCCGAGTCGGCCGCCTGGTCCAGCGCCGCCGACCGGTCCGGTTCGGCGACGGTGTCCGGTTCGACGGTGCCGTCCGGCTCGCCCGCCGGGTCGCGGTCGGTGTGCCCGGCGGGCCGTGCCTTGCGCTCGGGGCGGGGGCGTCGGGACGGTGGGGTGCTCACCACCCCATCATTCCCCGGTGGTGGTTAACCGAAAATGAACTTTGCCCGAGCGGATCAGGGGAAGGTCGGCAGCGTGATCCGGACCAGCGTGCCGGTCTCGTCGTGCTCCAGCCGGACCCGTTGGCCGAGGCGGAGCAGCCGCAGGCCGGAGGCGTCGAACGCGGTCGCCGGAAAGCTGACCCGGGTGCCGTCGTCGAGCAGCAGCGTGCCGGTGCGGGTCTGCGGGTCGTAGTCGGCCACCGTGCCCTGCATGCCCAGCACCGTACACCGGTCGGGAAGACGGTGCGTCGGCCTCGGGCGGCGGCACCGGCGGCGGTGTCGTTCCCCGCCGGTCGGGCCGCGCCTCAGCGCTGGGCGCCGGCCGGTGTCGCCCGCCGGGTCAGCGCGGCGGTCTGCCGGCCGAGGCCGAGCGCGACCGCGGCCCGCAGGTCCGCCGGGGTGTCGACGTCGCGGCGCAGCGTCGGCCAGGCGGCGGTGAGCGGCCGGGCGCCGGAGGCGGCGTGCGCGGCCGCCGAGTGCGGGCCGAACCGGGGGTCCAGCGTCGCGCCGGGGGCGGCGGTGAGGAGTACGGTGCCGGTGCCGGGGGCGTCCGCGACGAAGCTGCGTACCCCGGGTGGCCCGCCGGCGGCCCGCAGCGCCTCGGCCAGCTCGGCCGGGCGCAGCGCCGGCAGGTCGGCGGTGAGCGCCGCGACCGGCCCGTCGGCGGCGACCGCCGCGCCCCGGGCGAACGCGGGGTTGAGCCCGGCGGTCGGCGGCTCCGGCACGATTCGGGCGCCGAGCCGGCCCAGGGTACGGGTCGCCTCCGGGTCACCGGTCACCACGAGTACCTCCCGGACGGCCGGGCAGCCGAGTACGGCCTCGACGGTGTCCTCGGCCAGCGCCAGGGCGAGCAGTTCGTGCGGTACGCCGTCGAGCGCCCCGCGCAGCCGGCTCTTCGCCGACCCGAGGCGCTTGACCGGCACCACCACGGTCCAGTTCCGCTCTGCCACGCGACAATCCTGCCAGTTCGCCGGCGGTCGCCCGGCGGGTGGCCCAGCCGGCCGGCGGATACCCCTGGCTGGCCGTACCCGGGGCGAACAGGCATGATTTCGCTGCGGGCGGCGGCACCCCGGGCCCGGGTCGGTGGCGGGCCGGACCGGGGTGGGCACGGGCGGTGTCACCTCGCCACCCGAGCCGGGACGCCCGGGTGGCGCCCCGGCCGGGCCGCGCCAGGGTTGGACGACGAGGAGGCACAGTGACACGGCGCAGGCTCGGGTTCTGGCGACGGTTCGCCGTCTCGGTGGTCAAGCCGGTGCTGACCGTCTGGACGCGCCGCGACTGGCGCGGCATGGAACACCTCCCGTCGTCCGGTGGCCTGATCATCGTGGTGAACCACCTCTCCCACTTCGACCCGCTGGTCTCGGCCCACTTCATCTACGACTCCGGCCGCTGGCCCAGCTATCTGGGCAAGGCGAGCGTCTTCAAGGTGCCGGTGATCGGCAAGATCCTGCTGAAGTGCCGGCAGATTCCGGTGGAGCGCGGCACCGTCGACGCGGCCCGGTCGCTGGACGCGCTGGACCGGGCGGTCCGCTCCGGCGCCGCCGTCGTGATCTACCCGGAGGGGACCACCACCCGGGAGCCCGAGCTGTGGCCGATGCGCGGCAAGACCGGTGCCGCCCGGCTCGCCCTGGCCACCGGCGCCCCGGTGGTGCCGATCGTGACCTGGGGGCCACAGCGGATCTTCGACCCCCGGACGAAGAAGGTCAGCCTCCGGCCGCGTACCCCGGTGACGGTGGTCGCCGGTCCGCCGGTGGACCTGAGCCGGTGGGCCGGCGCGGTGCCGAGCAAGCCGGTACTCGACGAGATGACCGACACCATCATGCTGCGGCTGCGCGACATGCTGGCCGAGGTCCGGGGCGAGACACCCCCGCCGCTCTGGTCGGCGCAGGCGAATCGGCGTACCGAGGACCGGGCATGAGCCACGTCGCCGTGCTCGGCGCCGGTTCCTGGGGTACCGCCTTCGCCAAGGTGCTCGCCGACGCCGGCCGGGACGTGCTCCTCTGGGCCCGCCGCCCGGCGGTGGCCGAGGCGCTGCGGAGCACCCGGACCAACCCCGACTACCTGCCCGGACTCCGGCTGCCGGCGGCGGTACGCGGCACCGCCGACGCCACCGAGGCGATCACCGGCGCCGACCTGGTGGTGCTGGCGGTGCCGGCGCAGACGCTGCGCGGCAACCTCGCCGAGTGGGCCGGGCACCTCGAACCCGACTCCACGCTGGTATCGCTGATGAAGGGGATCGAACTCGGCACCACCAAGCGGATGAGCGAGGTGATCGTGGAGACCGCCGGGGTGGCGGCGGACCGGGTCGTCGTGGTCTCCGGCCCCAACCTGGCCGCCGAGATCGCCGCCGAGCAGCCGGCCGCGACCGTGGTCGCCTGCACCGACACCGACCGGGCGACCCTGGTGCAGGCGTCGGTCAACACGCCGTACCTGCGCCCGTACACCAACGACGACGTGATCGGCTGCGAGCTGGGCGGGGCGGTCAAGAACGTGATCGCGCTCGCCTACGGCATCACCACCGCGATGGGGCTGGGCGACAACACCCGGGCGACCCTGATCACCCGGGGGCTGGCCGAGACGGCCCGGCTCGGCGTGGCGCTCGGCGCCGACCCGCTCACCTTCGCCGGCCTGGCCGGCCTCGGCGACCTGGTCGCGACCTGCTCGTCGCCGCTCTCCCGGAACCGGACCTTCGGCGAGCACCTGGGCCGGGGCGAGACCCTGGAGCAGGCGCAGACCGCGACCCGGCAGACCGCCGAAGGGGTGAAGAGCTGCCTGGCGATCCGGGATCTCTCCCGGGCGCACGGCGTGGAGATGCCGATCACCGAGCAGGTCGAGCGGGTCTGCCACGAGGGCGCCGACCCGCACGCCGCGATGGCCGTCCTGATGAGCCGGAAGCCGAGGCCCGAGTGACCGCGACCGATCGACGGGGGGAGACCATGCCCGACCAGCCGAACCACGGCGACGGCACCCGGCCGGACTACGGCGACGGCACCCGGAGCGTGCACGCCGGTCTGCCGGCGCCGGTACCCGGACAGCCGTTCCTGCCCGGGCCGGTCTTCGCCGCCCCCTACCACCTGGACCCGGCGGTCGGCCCGGAGGCGAGCCCGAACGGGTACGGCCGGCCGGACAACCCGACCCGGCGCCTGCTGGAGGCGGCCATCGGTGAGCTGGAGGGTGGGGACTGTCTCGCCTTCTCCAGCGGGCAGGCCGCGATCACGGCGGTGCTGCTCTCGGTGCTGCGCCCCGGTGACACCGTGCTGCTCCCCACCGACGGGTACTTCCCGGTGCGGGCGTTCGCCGCCGAGACACTGCGCGGGATCGGGGTACGCGTCGACTTCGTACCGACCGCCGGCCCGTACCCGTCGTTCGACGGCGTACGCCTGGTGCTGGTCGAGACGCCGGCCAACCCGGGCCTGGACGTCTGCGACATCGCCGAGCTGGCGACCCGGGCACACGCCGCCGGTGCCCTGCTGGCGGTCGACAACACCACCGCGACACCGCTCGGCCAGCGGCCGCTGGACCTGGGCGCCGACCTGGTGGTCGCCTCCGGCACCAAGGCGTTGACCGGGCACTCGGACCTGCTGCTCGGTTACGTGGCCAGCCGGACGGCGGCACTGCTGGAGACGATTCTGGGCTGGCGGACCACCACCGGCTCGATCCCGGGCGCCTTCGACGCCTGGCTGGCACACCGGTCACTGGCCACACTGGACCTGCGGCTGGCCCGGCAGAGCGCCAACGCGGCGGCGGTGGCGGCGGTCCTGCGGGCCCGCTCCGACGTGGCCGGCCTGCGCTGGCCGGGGCTCGGCGACGACCCGGCGTACCCGATCGCCAGCCGGCAGTTGCGGCGGGTGCCGGGGATCGTCGCCTTCGACCTCGGCGACGCCGACCGGGTGGCGCGGTTCCTGGCCGCGAGCCGGCTGGTCTTCGCGGCGACCTCCTTCGGCGGCCTGCACACCAGCGCGGACCGGCGGGCCCAGTGGGGCGACGGCGTCTCCGCCGGATTCGTCCGGCTCTCCTGCGGGGTCGAGGACACCGCCGACCTGGTCGCCGACCTGACCGCCGCGCTGGACGCGGCCGGCGGCCGATAGCGTCGCTGGCCCGAGTCGGACGGCCGGGGGGTGCGGGACTGGTTCGGGTGCGGCAGGGTATGCACATCGGTCGGCTGGCGACGCCGGGATCGGGGTCCGGGGGCCGGCCGGCGTACCGGGGAGGCGCACCATGACGAACTCGGAAGTACCGGTCGTGGTCGGGCTCGACAACGGCGGTAACAGCAACAACGCCACCGTGCTGGACGCGACCGGGCGGTTCCTGGTCGACGAGTTGGTCGAGACCCCGTGCCGGGTGCTGGACGGGCCGGAGGCGGCGGTCGAGGCGCTGGCGGCGTCGATGGCACAGGTGCTGGCGCGTACCGGCACCCGGCCGGAGCGGGTGCTGGCCGTCGGATTGGACACCCCGGGGCCGGCCAGCGCCACCGGGGTCATCTCGTCGAAGGGCTCGACGAACTTCTCCCAGCCGGCCTGGCGCGGCTTCGACATCCGCGGCGCCCTCGAACGCCGGCTCGGCCTGCCGGTCGTCTACCACAACGACGGCAACGCGGCAGCGCTCTACGCCCACCACTCCTACTTCGGCGCCGACGCCGGGCAGCGGTCGTCGATCTCCGCCATCGTGGGGACCGGACTCGGCGGCGGTGTGGTCGTACGCGGGCAGGTGCTGACCGGTACCGCCGGGATGGCCGGCGAACTCGGGCACGTGCACATCCCGATGTTCGGCCTGCTCGCCGAGGGGCAGCCGGTGCCGGCCTGCAACTGTGGGTTCGTCGGTGACGTGGAGAGCGTCGCCTCGCTGACCGGCATCCGGCGCAACCTGCTGCCGTACTGGCTGGGCCGGTTCGCCGGTCACCCGCTGGCCGAACTCGACCCGGTGGGCGCCGCCAAGCAGGTCCGGTCGTACGGGGTGGACGGCGACCCGATGGCGCTGCGGATCTTCGAACAGCAGGCGATGGCCCTGGGCCGGCTCTTCACCATCGCCGCCAACTTCACCGACCCGGACGGGTACTTCGTCGGCGGTGGTGTGGTGGAGGCGACGCCCGAGTTCCGGGACTGGTTCCTGGCCACCGTCCGGGAACACACCACGCTCCGGGCCGAGCAGGCCGAACGGGCCCGGTTCGCGCTGGTGCCGGATCTCGACATGGCCGGGGCCCGGGGCGCCGCCATCGCCGCGCTGAAGCTGCTGGACGGCACGGTCAACCCCGCCCGGTGATCCGCCCGCTGTTGTCGATGGTGCTGGGGGTAGTTCCGGGGGTAGGGGCAACCCGACCCTGATCGGCTCAGGGTCGCGGAAGCCGGGGATCGGTCCGGGATCGCGCCGGATTCGGCGCCGGGCCGGCGCGACGACGCTGGTCACATGATGTCCGGACCCCTACCGCAGCCATGGACCGCCCGACCGCTGACCCTGCTCGCGGCGCTTGGCATGTGCCTGACGGCGGCCCTGGGCGTCGCGGCGCACCTCGCCCCCGACCCCGGGATGAGCCCGCTGTCGCTCACCATCAGCGACTACGCCGTGTCGAACAACGGCTGGCCGATGAACCTCGCGATCCTGATCCTCGGGGTCACCTCGCTGGCCGTACCGCTGGCGTTGCGGGCCGCCCGGGTCAGGGTGGGCCGCCCCGCCGAGGCGCTGCTGCTGGTCTGGTGCCTGGGGCTGATCGCCTCGGCACTGGTACCGACCGATCCGCTCGGAACGGTCGAGCTGACCACCCAGGGCTACGTGCACCGGTACGTCTCGGTCGCCGCCTTCGTCGCCCTGCCGCTCGCGACGCTGCTGGCGATCCGCCGGCTCGCCGCCGACGTGCGCTGGCGGGACGCCGTACGCCGGTTACGGGCGTTGGCGGTGACCAGCGTGCTGGCGCTGATCGCGCTCTACTACGTCGCGTTTCCCGGCGGCCGGGTGATGATGGGGCTGGTCGAGCGGATCCTGGTGGTGGTCGAGCTGGCCCTGCTCGCGGTGCTGGTGGCCAGGCTGCACCGGGTCGCCGGCAACCGGTCCCGGGCGGTGTCGACCCGCTAGCAGGGCCCGGCGGCGTCGCGGTGTGACCACGGCCAGCTCCATCGTCGGTGCCGCTGCCGGGCCGGCCGGCGGCCGCCCGTTCCCCCGCAGCCAGCGCGGTGCCCACCAGTTCGCCTCGCCGAGCAGCCGCATCAGGGCGGGGAGCACGAGGCCGCGGATGACGGTGGCGTCGATCAGGATCGCGGCGGCGAGGCCGACCCCGAGCTGCTTGTACTCCAGGATCGACAGGGTCGCGAAGACCGCGAAGACCGCCACCATGATGATCGCGGCACTGCTCACCACGCCGGCGGAGGAGACGATTCCGCGTTCGATGGCGTCCCGGGTCGGCACGCCGTGCAGCACCGCCTCGCGGATCCGGCTGACCACGAAGACGTGGTAGTCCATCGAGAGTCCGAAGAGGATGACGAAGAGCATCAGCGGCAGCCAGGAGACGACGGCGCCGTTGCTCTGGAAGCCGAGCAGGTCCTCCGCCCAGGAGTGCTGGAAGACCAGCACCAGCAGCCCGTACGACGCGGCGACGGAGAGGGCGTTGAGCAGGATCGAGGTCAACGCCACCGGTACGGACCGGAAGCTGCCGAGCATCACCAGGAAGGTGACGGCGAGGACGAAGCCGAGTACCGAGGGCAGCGAGTCCGACATCTGGTCCAGGAAGTCCTGGCTGCTGGCGGTGCGGCCGGCGACCGCGTACTCGGTTCCCGGCACCTGGCCGACGGTGGCCGGCAACAGCTCGGCCCGGAGCCGGCGCAGCGTCTGGACCGCGTCGTCGCTGCCGGCCGGACCGGCCACGTACACCGAGACGAGCCGGACCAGGCCGTCGGCGGAGCGCCGTACCGTCGGCTGCCGGTCGTGGGCGAAGCCGGCGGCGTCGCCCAGCCGGGCGCCGAGTTCGGTCAGCGCCCGGTCCAGCTCCGCGCCGTGCCCGGCGCCGGTGCGGATCGCGACGGTGTGGCTGGTGCCGAGATCGTTGCTGGGGAACGCCGCCGCCAGTCGGTCGTAGCCGCGCAGGATCGGGATGGAGCGCGGCAGGTCCGCGGAGGTCGGCCGGGCGAGCCGCATGTCCAGGGCCGGGGCGGCGAGGGCCAGCAACGCGAGTACGGCGACCAGCAGCGTCGGTGCCGGCCAGCGCAGCGCCGGCCGGAGTACCGCGGACCAGAACCGGCTCCGGCCGGCCCGCTCGATCCGGCGGCCGAGGAACGGCACCCGGGGCCGGTCCACCCACCGCCCCAGCGTGACCAGTACGGCCGGCAGTACGGTCAGCGAGCCGAGCATCGCGACCCCGACCACCAGGATCGAACCGGTCGCCATCGAGCTGAAGGTGTTCTCACCGACCAGGTAGAGCCCGGCCATCGCCACCATCACCGCCAGCCCGGAGACGAGTACCGCGTGTCCGGAGGTGGCGGCGGCGATCTCGACCGCGCTGCGGTGGTCCCGGCCCCGGGCCCGCTCCTCGCGCTCCCGTCGCAGGTAGAACAGGGAGTAGTCGACCCCGACCGCCATCCCGATCAGCAGGATGATGCTGTTCACCAGTTCTCCGGCGGGGAAGACGTGCGACGCGAAGGCGGCCAGCCCGAACGCGGCGGCGACCGCCGAGAGCGCCAGCAGCACGGGTACGCCCGCCGCGATCAGCGCGCCGAAGCTGAGCACCAGGATGCCCAGGGCCACCGGCACGCTGATCAGTTCGGCCCGCAGGAAGTCCGCGCCCAGCGTCTCGGTCAGGGCCTTGCCGAGCGAAGCGGTCCCGATCTGCTCGATCCGCAGGTCCGGAAACTCCCGCTGGACCTCGGCGGTGGTGGCCAGCAGTGCCGGCACCTGCCGTTCGGCGGCGTCCGCCTCCTCGTCCGGCGGGTCGGCGAGCACCACTTCGACCAGCAGTGCGGTGCCGTCCGGTGCGTGCAGCGGCGCCCGCACCTCGGCGACCTCCGGCAGGGTGCGCATCCGGGTGCCGACCTCGGTCGCCGCCGCGTCGGCCCGGTCCCGGTCGAGCGGACCGGTCAAGGGCGTGATCAGGACGTTCTCCGTCACCGGCGGCTCGGCGAACTCGCCGGCCCGCTCGATCCGGTCGGCCCGGGCCAGTTCGCCGTGCAGGCTGTTCGCCCCGGTCGCCGGTACGGTGCCGACGGCGGAGCCGCCGACGACACAGGCGGCGACGAAGAGCAGCCAGCCGAGGATGGCGAGCCGGGGGCGGGTGGCGCTCCACCGGCCGATCCGCACGGTCAGGGGAATTCGTTTCACAGGTCGGAGTCCTCAACGCCGTCGGGTGATCCAGGACCCGTCTCGGGTCTGCTCCGACGTTAGGAATCCGGCCCGGAGGCCACCATGGGGCGCACCATCCGCCCCGGGACGGCCGGCCGCACTCCGGCTGCTGCGGTAGACCACACCCCGCCGGTCGGCGTGGTTGATCCCGTACCGGTCCGGCGGTTCGGCCGAGCGCGGGCCGGTCGTCGCCCTCGTCAGTCGACGGGGTAGCGGGCCTGGAAGTCGAGGCGGGCGTCGGCGTCCTCGGCGATCCGACCCAGTACGTCGTCGAGGGCCAGGAACGCCGCCCAGCGCTGCTGCCCACCGACCGCGGCCAGCCGGTCCACGACCCGGTCTTCGAGGTCGGCTTCGCGTCGACCCTTCCAGATCTTGTCGGCGAGGCTGACCAGCAACTCCTCGATGGTGGTGTCGGGGGAGTCCCAGCGGGCGTGGCTGGCGGCGAACCGGGCCAGGGCCGGCTGGACTCCGTACCCGATCAGGAGTTCGCGCCCGGCGGGCTCGTGCCGCGACCCGGGCCCGGAGAGTTCCTCGGGGTGGCGGGTCTTGCCGATGTCGTGGGTGGCGGCGCCGAAGCACACCGCCCGGTGGTCGACGACGAGGTCGGGATAGTCCTGGCCGAGCCAGTCGAGCAACTGGGCCGCGACGTCGTGCACCGCGCGCAGGTGTGCGGCCAGCCGGGCCGGGGCGTTCGACCTGAGCAGCAGTTCGGCGGCCTCCGGCGGGAGCGGCCGCAGCGGCGGCGT
Source organism: Plantactinospora sp. BB1 (assembly GCF_003030385.1). Classification (NCBI taxonomy): domain Bacteria; kingdom Bacillati; phylum Actinomycetota; class Actinomycetes; order Micromonosporales; family Micromonosporaceae; genus Plantactinospora; species Plantactinospora sp. BB1. The sequence goes on from NZ_CP028159.1 coordinate 3,151,081, forward strand.
GCCGGGGTCGGCGAGGGCGCGGTGCAGGGCGGCGGTCACGACGGTCAAGGGTAGCCAACTGACCGCCACGCCCCCTGACCGCCGACCCGGACCGGCGGAGCAGGGGGCGTGGGGCACCGGAGCTGGGCGGGCCGAGCCTTGCCGGGGGGACGCAGCTCGGTGACCGCCGACCTCCCCCGGGGTCAGGGGAGAACGGGGGAGGCGGGCAGCGCGGTGGTGAATGCGGTCCAGGCGGCCGGCGCGAAAATCAGCACCGGCCCGGTGGTGTCCTTGGAGTCGCGGACGGCCACGACGTCGTCGGCGGCCCCGGCGAGCAGGGCGAACTCGACGCAGGCGCCCTGGTCTCCGCTGTGGCTGCTCTTGCGCCAGGGGGCCCGGCCGAGCAGGTCGGTGGTCTCCGGTGACATGTCACAGTCCTTTCAGGAGGCGGTTGATGGTGTCGCGGCTTTCCGCGGGACTCAGTGCGACGGCCCGCAGGTGTTCCATGATCTTGGTGCAGGTGCGCAGCTCGTGCGGCCGGTCGAGGATCAGTTGTCCGGCGACGGTCTCCACCGAGGCGAGGATCGGATCCTCCGGGTCGGCGAACTCGAGCAGGTGCAGCGAGCCACGGGTACCGCGGTGGTAGCCGGCCTTGAGCGGGATGACCTGGACGGTGACGTTCGGCAGCTCGGACATCTTGAGCAGGCTCTTCAGCTGTGCTGCCATCACGGCCTCCCCGCCGACCGGGCGGAGCAGGGCGCCCTCGTCGACGATGGCGTCGAAGATCGGCGGGTCGCTCTCCTTCAGCCGCTCCTGCCGGCCGATCCGGATCTGCACCCGCTGCTCCACCTCCTCGTCGCCGAGGGTGTGCGGGCCGCCGCGCATGATCGCCCGGATGTACTCCGTGGTCTGGAGCAGGCCCGGCACGACCGAGGGCTCGAAGTTCGCGATCGCGGTGGCCTCGGCCTCGACGGCGATGAAGTCGATGGTGCGGCGGTCCAGGATGTACGAGTACGGGACCCACCACCCCTGCTTCCTGGCCTCCTTGGCGAGCGCCACCATGTCCTCCAGTTCGCTCTCCGGCCGCCTGTAGAGGGTGAGCAGGGCGCGTACCGAGGCCGGGCTGACCATCGTCTGCGCGTTCTCGTACCGCGAGAGCGTGCTGCGGGTGCTGTTGATCTCGTCGGCGGCCTGTTCGAGGGTGAGCCCGGCCGCCTCGCGGGCATGGCGTAGGGCGATGCCGAGGCGGCGGGCGCGGAACGACTTCGGAGCCATGCATCGATCCTGTCACATGGAACCGGGAATGTGTGCATGAGAGAAGGTACGTGAGAGTTGCATTCACGCGTTCACAACTGGCAATCTGTCATCACGTCCTCACCGCCGGTGGTCGTGTCGACGGTGGCTGTGGGTGACCGAAGGGGAATGAGGCGCACGGCGATCGGACCTTCCCGTACCCGATCGCCGTGTCCCTCCCGCCAGCAAGCGGACCTGGAGGTGACAGATGACCGCGACCCCGTGCTGGCCTCGGGTTTCCCGATGCCGCTGGTGCGCGCGACCAGTGTTGCGGGACAACGAGGACGCGTGGATCCACGCCGACCTGGCCTACGTGTGCCGGGACCGGTGGGGTGGGCTGGCCGGCACGACCGCCGAGCCGGAGGCGGCTCGCCGTGGCCTCTGACCGGCACGGACTTCGGAGTGGTCGCGGGCGGCGCAGCCATCCGCGACGGTGGCCGGGGCGGTCACGGTGACCCGGTTCCTCGTGGTGCTCACCGACGTGCGGCCACTGACCAAGGAGGGCCGGGACGAGCGGATCGAGCCGGAGCGGCGCCGCCAGGTCGTCGGCGCCACCAGCAGGGAGGCCGCGGACCGGATCGCCGCCGCCTTCGCCGCCCTCGGCATGGTGCGGGCGGGCCGGCAGCGGGTCAAGGTACTCGCGGTCGGCCGACGTCGATCACTGGCCGGCTGAGCTGACGCCGATCCCGGAACCCGTCCCACCGCCGAGCCCTCCGCTCAGGCCGTCGTTCGGGTCGCCGTTCGGGCCGTCGTTCGGATCGTCGTTCGGGCCCGGTCAGGTCGGCGTTCGGGTGCCGGAGTTGAGGCGGCGGAGCCGGAACCAGCAGCGGCGGACCAGCAGACCCACCTCGACGGCGGCCCGGCTGCGCCACCGGATGATCAGCGTCACCAGCGGCACGATCAGCGACGCCCCGCCGACGACCTCGACAGCGGTCGGCGGATGCGGGTCGAGCGTGATCAGCAGCATGCCGAGCAGCAGGGCGACGAGCCGCAGCGGCGCGGTGACGAAGGAGAACCGGTAACGGTTGACCAGGACCAGCGTGCGGGTCGGCCCGGAGAGCCGGTTGAACCGCCAGCGCAGCAGCGCGAAGACGCCGGCCGCGCCGGCCAGCACCACCAGCAACCCGCTGGCCGCGGCGAGCGGCCGGGAGTCGACCACATCCTGCAACGTCCCCACCAGGAGCGTCACGAGCAGGAGTACGACGCAGCCGAGATCGGTCAGCAGCCAGAGCGCCCGGCGGGCGTTCCCGGTGGCGGCCCGGATCGCGACCGGATCGGTGGGTACCGTCTGGAGCATCCCGGCCATCACCGGCGAGGCGCGCACCGCCCGGCCCCGATCACTGTCCAAGGTGGCCAACTGATACAGGGCCTGCGGGTCGTCGGGGGCAAGCCGCAGCGCCTCCAGGTACGCCGCCCGGGCTCGACCGAACTCGGCCATCCGGCGCTGCACCCTGCCCTCGGTGACGTGCGCCCAGACACTCTCCGGGTCGAGTTCCCTGGCCCGTCGGGTCGCGGCCAGCGCGGCGAGCACCGTGCGGGTACCCCGACCGCAGAGCAGCGCCTCGGCCCGGGCGAGTTCGCTGCGGGCGTCGTCCGGATCGAGGGTACGGGCCAGCTCGGCGGCGGCGAGCGCCTCGGGGATCCGGCCCAGCTGGCGGAGCGCCAGGGAGCGGTTCCGCTGCACCTGCGGACTGGCGGGGAGGCTCCGGGCCGCCATGTCGAGCACGGTCAGCATGTCCGCCCAGCGGCCCTCCCGCTGGTAGCAGTAGCCGAGCACCTGGAGCGCGTAGCTGTCGCCCGGGTCGGCCCGGAGCGCCTCGTTGATCAGCGGGTACGCCGCCTTCACCCGGCCGACCTGGGCGAGCTGCAACGCCCGCTCCAGCAGTGCCGTCCCGGGGTCCGCGCCCGAGCCGCCCCCGGCCGACGGTGCGGTCCCGTCCCCGGCCGCACCGTCGCTGGGCCCACCCCCTCCGGTGTCGACCCCGGCGGTCATCAGAGCAGCTTCCGCCGCTTCAGATAGCCGACGAGGTCGTCGTACATGCCGCCCTCGTTGGCGAACATCGCCACGTTGCGGGCGGTGGCGAACCACGGCTTGGTGGAGGGGCGGATGTCCTTGAGCGCCCGGTCGAAGTCGCGCTGCTCGATCATCCGTACCTCGCCGCGCCGGATCGAGTCGGCCATCGCGTACTCGGCGGCCGACTCGCACAGGTGCGCCAGGTCGGCGCCGGAGAAGTCGTCGGTGGCGGCGACGATCCGGCGTACGTCGATGTTGGCGATCGGCCGCTCCCGCAGGTGGTACTCGAGGATCGAGGTCCGGGCCGGCGCGTCCGGCGGGAGTACCAGCACCACCCGGTCGAGGCGGCCGGGGCGGCGCAGCGCGGGGTCCACGTCCCAGGGCGTGTTGGTGGCGGCCAGCACGAAGACGCCCTCGTTGTTGCCCTCCACGCCGTCGAGTTCGGCGAGCAGTTGGTTGCCGATCGTCCGCATCCCGCTGGAGGTGACCTTGGAGCGCTTGTGTCCGAGCGCGTCGACCTCGTCGAGGAAGAGTACGCACGGCGCGCTGCGCCGGGCCGTCTGGAACAGCTCGTGCAGGTTGCGCTCGGAGTTGCCGATCCACATGTCCAGCACGTCCACGATGGAGAGCGAGATGAACTTGGCCCCCATCTCGCCCGCGATCGCCTTGGCCAGGAACGTCTTGCCGCAGCCGGGCGGGCCGTACAGCATCAGGCCGCCGCGCAGGCTCTTGCCGTAGAGCTTGCGCAGTTCCGGGTTGCGCAGCGGGCCGAGGAAGGCCAGCTCCAACCGCTCCTTGACCTCGGTCATCCCGCCGACGTCACCGAGCCGGATCGTGGAGACCTCGACGTCGAACATCCGGTCGGCGTCCCCGGTCACCGGCTCGGGCTGGTCTCCGGCCGGTGAGAAGCGCGGCGGTACGACGTCGGCGAGTTCCTGCTCGTAGGCGGCGAGCGGATCGTCACCCGGCTGGCCCGGTGCGCCCGGCTGGCCGGGGCGTGGTGGGTCGGCTGCCGGCCCGGTGCCGCCGACCGCTCCGGCGGAGGCGTCCGCACCGGCCGCCGCGCCCGGCGAGGCCGCATCGGAGACCGGCGTACCGGAGGTTGGCGTACCGGAGACCGGCCGGCCGGCGGCGGGCGCGGGTGTGCCGCCGCCCAGGGCCCGCTGCATCAGGGCCTGTGCCTGGGGATCGGCGGGGTTACGGGCGAGGGCCTGCCCGACGTGCGCGATCGCCTCGGCGGGACGTCCGGCGTCGAGGAGCAGCCCGGCGAGATGCAGCCGCAGCGGGACGTCGTCCGGGCTCGCGCCGACCGCCGCGCTCAGGCTGTCGATAACCGAATCGGAAGTCACAAGACGAGCAGCCTAGACGGCGCCCGTCACCGGGGCGACACACCCGCAACTCCGGTCTCGGCGAACCCTCGCGGATCGGTACGCCACCGGTTACCCGTTGTGCTCGGCACGCTCACGGCGGCGGAGGTTTCCCGACGGTGAAAAGGGGTGTGGACCCGGGAGTTGGCCACGCAGAGTAGGGTCACCCGGTGAGCGCACGAGGAGCGACGGCAACACCGTTGGGTCTGCCAATGACGGTGCCCGCCCGGTGTGACCGCGACCAGCGACGACAGCGACCAGCGGTGACATGAGCGCACAGCGGTGACGCGAACGAAAGGTGACCGGAGTGACCACCCCAGGCAAGACCCGTGTGGCCCTCGTCTTCGGCGGCCGCAGCACGGAACACGCCATCTCCTGCGTCAGCGCCGGCAGCATCCTGGCCGCCCTCGACCCCGACGAATTCGACGTGGTCCCGGTGGGCATCACCCGGGCGGGTCAGTGGGTGCTGACCGACGGTGATCCGGCCCAGTTCGCCATCACCGACCGGCGACTACCGGAGATCACCGCCGCCGCCGGATCGACCGTGGTGTTGCCGGCCGACCCGACCGGCGACGGCCTGATGGTGCTGGACCCGGCCCAGGGGCCCCAGGCACTCGCCGGGGTCGACGTGGTCTTTCCGGCGCTGCACGGCGCGTACGGCGAGGACGGCACCATCCAGGGACTGCTGGAGATGGCCGGCATCCCGTACGTCGGCGCGAACGTCTTCGCCTCGGCGGCGGCGATGGACAAGGAGTTCACCAAGAAGCTGGCGATCGCCGAGGGCATCCCGGTGGGGCCGTACGCGGTGCTGCGCAGCGGGGTCAGCCTCACCGAGGAGGACAAGGAGCGGCTCGGGCTGCCCGTCTTCGTCAAGCCGTCCCGGGCGGGTTCGTCGGTCGGGATCAGCAAGGTCTCCGACTGGGCGGACCTCGACGAGGCCGTCGCGCTGGCCCGACAGGTCGACCCGAAGGTGCTGGTCGAGGCCGCGATCATCGGCCGGGAGATCGAGTGCGGGGTGCTGGAGGCCGAGGCCGGCGGTGGCCCGGAGGCGTCGCTGCTGGCCGAGATCCGGGTGGTCGAGCACGACTTCTACGACTTCGAGGCGAAATACCTCGACGCCAGCGACTACGACATCCCGGCCGAGTTGCCGGACCGGGTGACCCGGCAGGTGCAGGAGTACGCCTGCCGCACGTTCAGCGCGCTGGACTGCGCCGGTCTGGCCCGGGTCGACTTCTTCGTCACACCGGAACTGGACGTCTATCTCAACGAGATCAACACCATGCCGGGCTTCACACCCACCTCGATGTTCCCGCAGATGTGGGCGGCGACCGGGCTGGAGTACCCGAAGCTGGTGAACCGGCTGATCCGGACCGCGCTGCGTCGAGGCACCGGTCTGCATTGACCAGCGTCCGTTCGCTGCCCGTCCGGGCGCGGCCGGCGCTGCCCCTCCGGGTGCCGCCGGCTCGTGGCGGTGGTCAGCCCCCGGTGCAGCCGCTGGGAATCTGCGGCAACGACGGCACGGAGGCGACCAGGGACTCCGACACCGGTGCCGCCCACTGCACCGTCTGCTCCTGCCCGGCCGGCACGCTGAGCCGGACCGGCACCTCACGGTCCACAGTGGTCAGCACCAGGCCGCCGTCGCGATGCTCGGTGAGCCAGCAGACGTTGTTGACCATCCACAGGTCGGGTACGTCCGGAACGGCCGGCGGGGCAACGCCGCAGGCGAGGGTGATGGCCGGGTCGCCGTACGCGGCGTTCTGCTCCGGGCCGGCGGTGACCGGTCGCTGGCCGAGGCTGCGGAGGGTGGCCGGCAGCCGTGACAGCAGGGCCCGGCAGACCGTGGCCGGCCGTTCGGCCAGGGTCGGGGCCGCCATCTGCACCGGCGTGCTCGCCTGCGGCGCGGCCGAGGTCGGCGTCGGAGCGGGCTTTGCGACCGGATCCGGGCTGAGCTGGCCGAAGACCAGCACCGCGACGAGAGCGGTCAGCGGCAGGGCGACCACGGTCGCCCAGAGCGCCGCCTGCCGGGTGGTCCGGTCCGGTCCGGCCTCGGCCGGCCGGTCCGCCGGCCCGGTGGTCGCCGCCTCCGGCTGGCTGGGCCTGGTGCTCCGCGCCATCTACAACCGGACCACGGAGCAGGTCAGCGTGCGGGTGATGCCGGGCACCAACTGCACCTTGCTGACGATCATCTTGCCCAGCTCGTCGACGGTGTGTGCCTCGGTGAGCACGACCACGTCGTACGGGCCGGTGACGGCGTCGACGCGGACGACTCCGGGAATATCCGAGATGTGCGCGGCCACGTCACGTGCCCTTCCGACCTCAGTCTGGATGAGGATGTACGCCTGGACCACGACCCGCCTCCCGTCCGCCGCCGAGCGGCTAGACCGTGAAAATACCGTACGGAGCAGGGCGGATCCCGATCGGTGGTCGGAGGAGACACGATGAGCGATCGAATCGGCCGGCCGGGTGCGGGTGCGGTGCCGGCTCCGGAGGTACCCGGAAACCGGCGGCCGCGACCGGCGACCGGCCCGGCAGGTCCGGCTGCCGAGCGTGCCCGGGGGTCGGTGTGAGCGTCGCGCGGGCCGGCGAGTTCGGTCTGATCGCCCGGGTCACCGCCCGGCTGGGCAGCGGACACGCCACGCTGCTCGGGCCCGGCGACGACGCGGCGGTGGTGCACGCACCCGACGGCCGGGTGGTCGCCTCCACGGACGTACTGGTCGAGGGTCGGCACTTCCGCCGCGACTGGGCGAGCGCGGTGGACATCGGGCATCGGGCCGCCGCGGCGAACCTGGCCGACGTGGCGGCGATGGGCGCGGTGCCGACCGCGCTGCTCGTCGCGCTCTGCATGCCGCCCGACCTGGAGGTGCAGTGGGCGGAGGAGCTGGCCGACGGCCTGGCGGCGGAGGCGGCCAAGGTCGGGGCGAGTGTGGTCGGCGGGGACATGTCGGCCAGCCCCACCCTGACCATCGCGGTGACCGCCCTCGGCGACCTGGCGGGGCAGGCTCCGGTGGTACGCAGCGGGGCGCGGGCCGGCGACGTCGTCGCGCTCGCCGGCCGGCTCGGCTACGCCGCCGCCGGCTACACCGTGCTGTCGCGCGGGTTCCGCACCCCGAAGGTACTGGTCGAGGCGTACCGGCGGCCGGAGGTGCCGTACGCGGCGGGACCGTCGGCGGCCCGGTTCGGCGCCACGGCCATGATCGACGTCTCGGACGGGCTGCTGGCCGACCTCGGTCACGTGGCGACGGCCAGCCGGGTCGGCATCGACCTGCTCGGCGGCGCGTTCGAGGTGCCGGAGCAGATGCGGGACGCCGCGCACGCGCTCGGGGTGGACCCGCTGGCCTGGGTCCTCGGCGGTGGCGACGACCACGCGCTGGTGGCGACGTTCCCGGAGGACCTGCCGCTGCCGGGCGGTTTCCGGCTGATCGGGCACGTCGTGCACGGTGCCGGGGTGACCGTGGACGGGCGGGACTACAAGGGATCGGGTGGCTGGGACCACTTCCGCTGACCGGCGCCGGTCGCGCCGTCCGGTGCGCCGTCCGTCGCGCCGTCCGGTGTGCCGGCTTCTGTGTCGGTGATCACGCACGGGGCAGATCGGTGGGGGCCGGGTGCGGGTCGTACCCTTCACCGGGTGAGTGAGCTGGACATTCGCGTCGTTCCCTACGATTCCCCGGTGGCCCGGGAGCTGGTCGATGCCGCACTGGCCGACCTGGCGCAGCGCTACGGCGGCGGGGGCGACGAGACACCCGTGGCGGCGACCGAGTTCGAGCCGCCCGCCGGGGCGTTCCTGGTGGCGTACCTGGACGAGGTGCCGGTCGGCTGCGCCGGCTGGCGTACCCACGACGGGGCCGGCGACGTCGCCGAACTCAAGCGGATGTACGTCTCACCGGTGGCTCGCGGTCGCGGCGTAGCCCGCCAGGTGCTGTCGGCGGTCGAGGACTCCGCCCGGGAGTACGGGCGGCGCCGGCTGATCCTGGAGTGTGGCGACCGGCAGCCCGAGGCGATCGCCCTCTACCAGGGCAGCGGTTACCAGCGGATTCCGGACTTCGGCTACTACCGGAACGAGCCGGGCGTCCTCTCGTTCGGCCGGGCGCTCTGACGCCGACTCTGACGCCGACCGGGGCCGGCAGGGGCCGGGCTGGTACAGACAGCGACAGCCGCCGGAGCGGTGCTCCGGCGGCTGTCCGTGCTTCAGGGTCTGCCCAGGGGTGGGTCAGGCGCGGGCGACCTTGCCGGCCTTGATGCACGAGGTGCAGACCTTGAGCTTGCGGGTCGTGCCGCCACCCGCCGGGGTACGCACCGACTGGATGTTGGGGTTCCAGCGACGGTTGGTCCGCCGGTGCGAGTGGGACACGTTGTGGCCGAAGCCAGGCCCCTTGCCACAGATGTCGCACACGCTAGCCACGGGATACTCCTGGGATTGATCGTCGTCAGGTTGCCGGCAGGGTGCTGCCCGGGCAACCTGGCCAGGGTACCCGATGCGCCGGTCGCCGTGCGAATCGGCTCCCGCCGGTCCGGACCGGCCGCCGCGCCGCCCGAAGACGCCCGGGAGACGGACGCCCGGGAGACGCCCGAAGACGCCCGGAGATGCCGGAGGAGCGCGGCGGAGACGCCTGCCCGGTGCCCACTCGTGGTGCGGCGGTGCCAGCGGGGCGTCAGGGTACGCCAGTAGGCTTCTGGCCGTGCTGGAGACCCTCGACGCCGTGGCCCTGCGCCGGTGGTGTGCGGGCGGGTTGGCCGCGCTCAGGCGGCACCAGGACGAGATCAACCAGCTCAACGTCTATCCGGTTCCCGACGGCGACACCGGCACCAACCTGGTGCTCACGATGACCTCGGCCGAGCAGGCGCTGCGGATGGAGCGGGACGATCCGGACGTTGCGGGACAGCCGGCGCACGTCAGGGTGCTGCGGCTGCTGGCCCGGGGCGCGCTGCTCGGCGCCCGGGGCAACTCGGGAGTGATCGTCTCGCAGATCCTGCGCGGCCTGGCCGACGCCCTCGCCGGCACCCCGGAGGTCCGGGGCCGGGCGCTCGCGACGGCGCTGCGGGCGGCCAGCACGGCGGCGTACGGCGCGGTCGCCGAGCCGGTCGAGGGGACCCTGCTCACCGTGGCCGCCGCCGCCGCGACCGCCGCCGAACGGGCCGGCACCGACGATCTCGCGGCGGTGACCCGGGCCGCCGCAACGGCCGCCGACGAGGCGCTGGCGCGTACCCCGGAGCAGTTGCCGGCGCTGGCCCGGGCCGGTGTGGTGGACGCGGGCGGACGCGGCTTCTGCGTCCTGTTGGACGCGCTGGTCGAGGTGGTCACCGGCGCCGCGCCGGAGCGGCCGGAAGCCGCACCGGCACCGCCGCGCCGGCCGCTGGCGGCCGCCCGGGAGACCGGCTCGACCGAGTACGCCTACGAGGTGCAGTTCCTGCTCGACGCCGACCTTGCGGCCGTACGCCGGCTCCGGGCCGAACTCGCCCGGCTGGGCGACTCGCTGGTGGTCGTCGGGGACGAGGCGGGGCCCACCGGCCCGTCGACCTGGAACGTGCACGTACACGTCAACGACGTCGGGGCGGCCATCGAGGCCGGCGTGCTGGCCGGCCGGCCGTACCAGATCTCGGTCACCCGCTTCTCCGACCAGCTCCCGGCGGCGGCCCCGGCGGAGCAGCCCGAGCCGGACGCGCCGGAACGGGCGGCGGTGGTGGTCGCGTCCGGTCCCGGCCTGGCCGCGATCTTCGCCGCGGAGGGTGCGACCGTGGTGGACGGCAACCCGTCCGCCGGAGAGCTGCTCGCGGCGGTCCGGTCGACCGGCGCGTCCCGGGTGGTGGTGCTGCCGAACGACCCGAACGCCCAGGCGGTGGCCCGGGTGGCGGCGGAGGAGGCGCAGCAGCTCGGGATATCGGTGAGCGTGGTGCCGACCCGCTCTCCGGTGCAGGCGCTGGCCGCCCTCGCGGTCCGGGACCCGGCCCGCCGGTTCGCCGACGACGTGATCGCGATGGCCGAGGCGGCCGGTGCCTGCCGGTACGCCGAGGTCTGCCACGCCTCCCGGGAGGCGCTCACGGTGGCCGGGCGGTGCCAGCCCGGCGACGTGCTCGGGCTGGTGGACGGCGAGGTGCACCTGATCGGCGGTGACCTGGTGCAGACCTGCGCGGCTCTGCTCGACCGGATGCTCGGCGGCGGCGGTGAGCTGGTCACCCTGCTGCTCGGCGCCGACGCCCCGGAGGAGCTGGCCGAGGTCCTCCGGGCCCACCTGGCCCGGCGCTGGCCCTTCGTCGAGGTGCACCACTACTCCGGCGGCCAGCCGTTCTATCCCCTGCTGGTGGGAGTCGAATGACGCTGCCGGGGAAGCCGCCCGAGGGTGCCGGGGAAGTCGGATGACGGTGCTGGTGGAGAGCTGGATGAGAGCGCTCGTGGGGGGCCGATGACTGCGAACCGACCGACCTCGGCCGGCACCGAAGCGACCTCGGCCGACCTGGAGACGCCGCTGCGCAAGCTGGTCGGCGAGAAGACGGCGAAGGCGCTCGCCAGCCACCTCGACCTGCACACGGCCGGCGACCTGCTCTACCACTTCCCCCGCCGCTACGACGAGCGGGGCGAGCACACCGACATCCGCTCCCTGGAGGTGGGGGAGCAGGTCACCGTGCTCGGCCAGGTGCAGCGTACGGCGGTCCGGCCGATGCGCCAGCGCCGGGGAAACCTGCTGGAGGTGACCGTCGGGGACGGCTCCGGCGGCGTGCTGACGCTCACCTTCTTCGGCAACCAGGCGTGGCGGGAACGGGACCTCAAACCCGGCCGCTGGGGCATGTTCGCCGGCAAGGTCACCGAGTTCCGGGGCAAGCGCCAGCTCAACGGCCCGGAGTACGTCCTGCTCGGCGACGGCTCCGGCGGTGGCGAGCCCGGCGCCGGTGGCGAGCTGGGCGAGGAGATCGAGGAGTTCGCCGGCGCGCTGATCCCGGTCTACCCGGCCGCGGCGGCGGTGCCGACCTGGGTGATCGCCCGCTGCGTCCGGGTGGTGCTGGACACCGTCACCCCACCGGAGGACCCGCTGCCGGCGACGCTGCGGGCCACCCGGAACCTGGTCGGGCTCGCCACCGCGCTGCGCGAGATCCACCGGCCGGCGAGCAAGGAGGAGCTGTACCGGGCCCGGCACCGGTTGAAGTGGGACGAGGCGTTCGCCCTGCAACTGACGCTGGTGCAGCGCAAGCACCGGGCGGCGGCCTGGCCGGCGAAGCCCCGGCCGCGCCGCGAGGGCGGGCTGCTGACCGCCTTCGACGCCCGGTTGCCGTACGAGCTGACCGCCGGGCAGCGCGCGGTCGGCGAGGAGGTCGCGGCCGATCTCGGTACCGCCCATCCGATGCACCGGCTGCTCCAGGGCGAGGTGGGCTCCGGCAAGACGGTCTGCGCGCTGCGCGCGATGCTCCAGGTGGTCGACGCGGGCGGCCAGGCCGCGCTGCTGGCCCCGACCGAGGTACTCGCCGCGCAGCACTACCGGGGCATGCTCGACCTGCTCGGCCCGCTCGGTCGACGGGGCGAGCTGGACGGCGACCCGGACGGTACCCGGCTGACCCTGGTCACCGGCTCGCTCGGCGCGGCGGCCCGGCGACGTGCCCTGGAGACCGTCGCCGCCGGGGAGGCCGGAATCGTGGTCGGCACGCACGCCCTGCTCTACGAGGGCGTCGACTTCGCCGACCTCGGACTGGTGGTGGTCGACGAGCAGCACCGGTTCGGTGTCGAACAGCGGGACGCGCTGCGCGCCAAGGCCGAGCAGCCGCCACACGTACTGGTGATGACGGCGACACCGATCCCGCGCACCGTGGCGATGACCGTCTACGGCGACCTGGAGATCTCCACCCTCTCCCAGTTGCCGCGCGGCCGGTCGCCGATCGCCTCGCACGTCGTACCGGCGGCGGAGAAGCCGGCCTATCTGGACCGGGCCTGGCGCCGGCTGCGCGAGGAGGTCGCCGCCGGACACCAGGCGTACGTCGTCTGCCCGCGCATCGGCGACCAGGCGGCGACCGCCGAGGAGGTCGGCGCGGTCGGCGAGGACGGCCGACGTCCCCCGCTGGCGGTGGCCGAGGTGGCCCCACTGCTCGCCGAGGGCCCACTGCACGGGCTGCGGATCGGCGTACTGCACGGCCGGCTGCCGGCCGACGAGAAGGACTCGGTGATGCGCACCTTCGCGGCCGGCGAGCTGGACGTGCTGGTGGCGACGACGGTGATCGAGGTCGGGGTCGACGTGCCGAACGCGACCGTGATGATCGTGCTCGACGCGGACCGGTTCGGCGTCTCCCAACTGCACCAGTTGCGGGGTCGGGTGGGCCGGGGTTCGGCGGCCGGGCTCTGCCTGCTGGTCACCGAGGCCGTCGAGGAGTCGCCGGCCCGGGAGCGGCTGGACGCGGTCGCCTCCACCACCGACGGGTTCCGGCTGGCCGAACTCGACCTGGAGCAGCGGCGGGAGGGCGACGTACTCGGGGCGACCCAGTCCGGACGGCGCTCGCACCTGCGGCTGCTCTCGCTGCTGCGTGACGCGGAACTGATCCGGGACGCTCGGGTCGAGGCGATCGCGCTGGTCGAGGAGGATCCGGAGCTGGACCGGCATCCGGCGCTGGCCGCCTCGGTGGCTGCCCTGGTCGACGAGGAACGCGCCGAATACCTGGAGAAGGGCTGACGGTCAGCCAGCGTCACAGCGCCAATACGTAGGCGTTGACGAAGAAGTGTTCGACCCTGCCCCAGTGCAGATGACCGGCCTTCGCCTCGTCGCCCTGCCGGCCGAGTACGACGTGTACGTGCACCTCGCCGTCCTTGACCTCACCGGTCCCGGTCAGCTCCATCGGCTCCTCGTACTCCGTGACGATGTCCTTGGAGTAGTCATCGGCCGCCATCGTCGAGATCGCACAGCCCTCGACGGCCCCGATCAGCGACACGATCGCGCCGTTCGTGACGCCACGTGCCTGAAGCTCGGCCTTCAGCGTCGCCATGACTTCCTGGCCGGGCTGCACGGAAACGAGGATCATCGGGACCTCTCTGCTGTCGTCGTGATCGGGTCCGCACCCGCCAGGAGCGCCGCCATGGTGCGTAGGTTCTCGGCTGCTCTCTCGGTCCGCAGGGCATCGGTGACGGCAGCCTTCACCGCCTCCCGGCTGGTCGCGTTGGCCGCGTGCAGGAGCACCGCGCTACACCATCGGGCCGCCGCGTCCCGTGGATTGCGTAGCTCTTCCGCGAGCTTCAGTGCAGCTTCTGGCCCGACGACGCTCGACCCCTGGGCAAGTTGGATCGCGAGTGCCCAGGACAGCCCGAGTACCCGGCTCGCGACGGCGGTCAGGTACAGCGTGCGCATCGCCTCGTCAGTCCGCAGAGCCGCTATGACCCGATCGGCCGTCTCGGGCGCGTCGACCTTGGCCAGGATGCCGGCCGCGTTCACTCGCAGTATCTCTGTCGCGCCACCGCTCATCCAGCGGCTGAGGGTCGCTTCGCTGGCCGGGTCCTGCTCGACGAACTCGCGGATCACGAGGTCGGTCGCATGGCTGGTTTGCGCGGTCTCAAGCTGTCCGCTCGTGCCCGTGGCGATGCCGTCGAAGACCCGGCAGGCCAGGTGAAAATCGAGTAGGCCCGGGTGAGGGAAGCGTACGACTCCGGCGGGGGTTCGGACGAGTTGGCGACGCTGTACGAGCTGAGCCGTGGCAGGTCGCAGGGCAGCCGGTATCAAGCTCTCGGGTAGCTCGCGTCCGTCTCCGCGCCAGATCTCCCACGCGATCCACTGGGCGCACTCGTCCAGGTCAACGACCGGTGGGGCGCCAGCGACGGCGCCAGCGACGGTAGCGCCCGTCAGCGCGAGAAAGTCCTTGCGTCTCACGTCGTCAACGGTAGGCGACGGTGACTCCGTCAGCGTCCGCCGTATCGCCCGTTGGTACAGCTCGATCGTGGCTGGCGTGACGGGCCGCTCACCGGACTCGATCCGGGACAGATGGCTTGTGGACAGGCCACCGAGACCCGCGACCTGGGCGAGTGTGAGGTCGGCTGCGCGCCGTGCCTGCCGTAGTTCCGGTCCGGTTCTCATCTCCACTCCGGTTGCCGCACCTTTGTTGCGGCACAGGTATGGCTCCCGAGCGTAGACGGTGCAGATACAGAGTGGTAGCAAGCACCCCTGCTCGGACCCGACCCGCAACCTGCACGGACGGGCGGGGGTTGCCGGCGGGGTGGCGCTCGAAGTATCTGCGTCTGGGCGCCGTCCCGCCTCCATCTTTCAGTAGAGGAGGGGACATGAATTGTCTTCGACGACCCAGGCCGCCGCACCGTCGAGACTGGCGCCGCTTCTGGCGTTACTGCCGCTGCGGATTCCGGTGGACCTGCCCGGACGCCATCGGGCAGGTTCCGATGCCGTACGCGCCGAAGGTGTCGCCACTGACCCGAACCGCGTACCGCGAGGCAGTTCGGGTGCCTGCGGCCGTGGCCTCGGACGTCCCGTCCCCGCCGGTCCACCGCCGCCCGAGAAACAGCCACCCGCTCTGGAATTCCCCGACCGGCTGCCGGGAGATCGGCCGGGTGAGCGGGCTGACGCACGGTCAGGCGCGCCGCAGTGGATACGTCGAGCCGGCCCAAGGCGTCGAGCGGGTATGACCCGGCCGCACGCCCCGCGCCGACCCCATACGCCAATGCGGCCGTCGTTCCGGTGCCGTGCCTGTGGGGCCGAGTGGCCGTGCTCCATCGCCCGCCGGATGCTTCTGCACGTCTACCGGAACGACCGGACGGGCTTGCTCATCTATCTCGCTGCCCAACTCACGAGGGCGATTCAAGACCTACCCGACGTACACCCGGCGCTGTTGGCCGGTCGCATCGTCTACTGGGTACCCCGCAACCGCGCCCCCTGACCTGCGAAAAACGCTGAGGGCGCGCCGACCGTTTCCGGTCGACGCGCCCTCAGGCGGTTGGTTCAGTTGGTGCGGTCGCTACCGATCAGGCGGTGAAGGTCACCCGACGGCGGCGGGCCACGATGTAGAGCACCACACCGGCGGCGAGCAGCAGCACCGCGCCACCCGCGATGCCACCGGCAGCGGCACCGGTCAGCGGCAGTTCGCCACCGCCGCCGCCACCGCAGTCCTCCGGCTTCTCGTAGACGATCGGCTCGCCCTCCAGGCCCTCACCACTGGGGGTGACGGTCAGGCCCTCCTCGGCCGGGAACTTGACGCTGCCGGTCTCGCCCGGGGCCACGGTCAGGGTCTTGGCCTCGCCCTCGTTCGGGGTGAGGACGACGCTGATCTCCGCGTCGGTGGTGTTCTCGAGCGTGATGATCAGCTCGTCACAGGTGGACTCGTAGGTGCCCACCGGCTCGACCGGCTCCGGGGTGACCGACGGGGTCGGCTCCGGGGTGGGGGTGGTCGACGGGGTCGGCTCCGGGGTCGGCGTCGCGGACGGCGTCGGCTCCGGGGTCGGGGTGGCCGGCGGAGTCGTCGGCGGGGTGGTCGGCGGCGTGGTGGGCGGGGTCTTGCACTTGCCCATGTCCTGGGCGTCGACCTTGCGGTGCTCCTTGAGAACGCGGTCGGGGCGCTTCCACTTGGCCTCGACGAGCAGGCTCTTGTCGAGCTTTCCGTTCGACCGGGTACGGGTCTCGGTGCCGGTGAGTGGTGCGCCACCCTTCGGGTTCATCTCGGCGCCGACCTTGATGTCACCGACCGGGCCGGGCTCGACCCGGATGACCTCACCCTTGATGTTCTCGCTGTTGCCGACCGTCCACTGGAACTCGTAGTTGTTGCTCCCCTCGACCTTGCAGTACTTGCCGTAGATCTCGGGGTGGTGGGCGCTGGCCGGTGCCGCAATCGCGACTGCCGCGCCGAGGCCGAGGAAGGCGGCCCCGAGGACGGCAGCCGATCGCCGGAGCGACAGCTTAGGACGGATCACGCGTACTCCTGAGAGATGAGGGCGTCATGGTACGACGCGGGTGGGAGGCGAGCGGGGGCGCCATGGGGTGGCGCTCGACCTGCGAGAACCGCCTCCCCGACGTCGTAGGCACCGGCAAGACGCAGCCGGCACAGCGCACGACCTTAGCGATTGGCGTGGTACAGAAACAGCCTTCAGGGTCCTCTAACGATGATGTTGTCAATTCGAGATTATTGATCCACGGGCGGTAGTGAACCTATTTCACTCGGTGTGTGCGCCGTGCCTGTTTGTCTGTTTCCGTTCATCCCAAGGGTGTTGCGGTTCATCGCAAGGGTGTTGCCGTTTCATCCCAAGGGTGTTGCCGCCCGCCCGAACCGGCAGGACCGCCGGGTCGCGTAGCGTCGCTGTCATGGAGCAGACGTCCATGCCGGAGACATCGGGATGACCCGGATCGTGGCGGGCGTACTCGGCGGGCGCCGCATCGCCGCCCCGCCGGGCGATCGGACCCGGCCGACCAGCGACCGGGTCCGGGAGGCGTTGTTCAGCGCCATCGAGGCGACCATCGAGCTGACCGGCGCCCGCTTCGCCGACCTCTACGCCGGCTCGGGCGCGGTCGGCCTGGAGGCGCTCTCCCGGGGCGCCGCCCAGGTGCTGCTGGTCGAGTCCGATCCCCGGGCCGCCCGGACCATCCGGGAGAACCTGGCCGCGCTGCGCTCGACCCCGGCCAGCCCGGTGGCCGGCACCGCCCGGCTGGTGACCGGCAAGGTCGCCCAGGTGCTCGGTACTCCGCCCGAGGGTGGCCCCTACGACGTCGTCTTCGCCGACCCGCCCTACGCCGTACCCGATGCGGAGCTGGCGGTCGTCCAGGCCGCGCTGCGCGACCAGGGCTGGCTGGCCCCGGACGCCCTGCTGGTGATCGAGCGGTCCACCCGGACCGGCGAGGTCGACTGGGTGCAGGGAATCACTGCGCAGCGCAGCCGCCGTTACGGCGAGACCACTCTTTGGTACGGTCGCCGATCGTGAGACGTGCGGTCTGTCCCGGCTCCTTCGATCCGGTCACCAACGGTCACCTCGACATCATCGGCCGGGCCAGCCGGCTCTTCGACGAGGTGATCGTCGGCGTGCTGATCAACGAGTCCAAGCGCGGGCTGTTCACCGTCGAAGAGCGGATCGAGATGCTCCGCGAGGTGACCGGCTCCTACGGCAACGTCCGGGTGGAGTCGTTCCAGGGGCTGCTGGTCGACTTCTGCCGGACCCAGCAGGCCGGCGTGGTGGTGCGCGGCCTGCGCGCGGTCAGCGACTTCGACTACGAGTTGCAGATGGCCCAGATGAACATCGGGCTGGCCGGCGTCGAGACCCTCTTCATGCCCACCAGCCCGCTGCACTCGTTTCTCTCGTCGAGTCTGGTCAAGGACGTGGCGAAGTGGGGCGGCGACGTCTCGCCGCACGTACCGGACGTGGTCCGCGAGCGGCTGCGGGAGCGGCTGGTCCGCCCCGGCTCCTGACCGGCCGGCGTCCGCGCGGCCGCGCCCGTCCCGGGCGCCGGCCGACACCGGCCCCGCCGGTGAGAAGGCCCGCCGGTGGAGAAGCCGCCGCCGGTGGGAAAACCGGCGACGACCGCGCTCCGGCCCAGCTCCGCAAGCCCTGCGACGCGCCGGTCCCGGGTCGATCGCCGGTCGGGTACGGACCGCACCGCATCATTGGTTGAGCAGTAATCCGGTCCGACGCCCCATCATGTATGTCGACCGAAGTAACGACGGGAGTGAGGTACCGGTGGACCCGCTCGATCGCATAGACGAGATCATCGGCATGGTGGAGACGGCGCGATCCGTCCCGATGTCCCGCAACAACGCCATGGTCGACCGCGCCGAGATGATCGGCGCCCTTGAGGAACTGCGTGTCGAGCTGCCTGTCGAACTGCGCCGGGCGGCGGCGCTGCTGGAAGAGCGCGACAAGATCATGGACGCCGGCAAGCGCGAGGCGGACCGGATCATCAGCGAGGGTGAGGCGGAGCACGCCCGGCTGGTCTCGGTCAACGAGATCACCGTCTCCGCCGAGCACGAGGGCGCCCGGATCATCGCCGAGGCCAGGGCCGAGGCCCAGCGGCTACGCGAGGAGGTCGACGACTACGTCGACACCGCGCTGGCCAACTTCGAGCAGTTCCTGACCCGGGCACTCGCCTCGATCGAGCGCGGCCGGGACAAGATGCACGCGCTGCGCGAGATCGGCACGTTCGTGGGGGAGGAAAACGAGCGGCCGCTGCCGTTCTGAGCGTAGTGTCCGGATCGTCGGGGCGGGCTGCCGTACCCTCGCGGGTCGGTCGGCTCGCCCCGGTTCGACGCTAAGCCCCCTGCTCAGGTAACCTGTTTCGTCGGCCCCGCACAGGCCGGAGTCTGATTATGCCCAAACATCTGCCGACCCATCTCAACCCCAGGTCGCCGCTGGTCCTCGACACGAGGGAGCTGCCGCGCCGACCTGGAGTGTTGCGTGCGGTCAGTCGGACGGTGGCGGCACCGGCGGACCTCGGCGTGGAGCTGATCGGCGTGCCGGAGGGCGCGGACCTGAACCTCGATCTGAGGCTCGAGTCGGTGTCCGAGGGCGTGCTCGTCTCCGGGACCGTCACCGGTCCGATCAAGGGCGAGTGCGGCCGTTGCCTGCGCCCGATCACGGACTCGCTGGTCGTCACGATCCAGGAGCTGTACGCCTACGAGCACAGCACCACGGACGAGACGACCGACGAGGACGAGGTCGGCCGGATGCAGGGCGACCTGATCGACCTGGAACCGGCACTGCGGGACGCGGTGGTGCTCGCACTGCCGACCAACCCGGTGTGCCGGGAGGACTGCCCAGGACTGTGCCCCGAGTGTGGGGTGCATTGGGACGAGCTGCCGGCTGAGCACAGCCACCAGCAGGTCGACCCGCGCTGGGCGGGCCTGTCGCAACTGACCCGTCAAGAGGAGTAGGAAGAACCGTGGCCGTCCCCAAGCGCAAGATGTCGCGCAGCAACACCCGGTCCCGCCGGGCGCAGTGGAAGACCACGGCGGTCGCGACCGTGGCCTGCCCGCAGTGCAAGTCGCCGAAGCTGCCGCACGCGGCCTGCAGCGTCTGCGGCACCTACAACGGCCGCCAGGTCATCGAGGTCTGACCTCCTGGACACCGAGTGACGCCACCGACCTCCGGTCGGACGGCGCACCCGCCCTGGCGACAGCCCGGTGCACCGGCTCCCGCCGACGCCGACCGAGAATGGACGGCCGGCGTTCCCGTGGAGCCGGGCACCGTGCGGATCGCCGTCGACCTCCTCGGCGGGGACGAAGCTCCCGCCGTCGTGGTTGACGGCGCTCTGCGGGCGTTCCGCGCTGATCCCGACCTGCGTCTCCTGCTCGTCGGCCCCGTCGAGGTGGCCGACGAGCTGATCGCCGCGCTCGACCCGGCCGACCGGGACCGGGTCGCCGTCCGGCAGGTCCGCGACGCCGTCGCGATGAACGGGGACGTCACCGCGATCGTCCGCTCCGACAACACCATCAAGGCCGCGGTGGCGGCCGTGGTCTCCGGCGCCGCCGACGCGGTCGTCTCGGCCGGGTCGACCGGGGCGACCGTCACCGCCGCCGTGCTCGGCTTCGGCCGCTGGCCCGGCGTACGCAGACCGGCGCTGGTCGCCACCCTGCCCGCCCTGGACGGTCCGGTGGTGCTGCTCGACGTCGGCGGCTCCCTGGAGGCCCGGGCGGCCACCCTGGCCCGGCACGCCGTACTCGGCGCGGCCTATGCGGCGGTCACCCACGGGGTACCGCAGCCCCGGGTGGGACTGCTCTCGATCGGTACCGAGCCGGGCAAGGGCGACCGGATCCGCCGGGCGGCCGACCCCGTCCTGGCCGAACAGGACCTGCCGGCCGGCGCCCGCTACGTCGGGCTGGTCGAGGGGTACGACGTGGCGTTCGGCAACCGCGCCGACGTCGTCGTCACCGACGGGTTCACCGGAAACATCCTGCTCAAGGGCATCGAGGGCGCGTACGCGATGGCCGGCGGCCCGCCCGCCAACGGCGGCCCGCCCCGGGCGGCCACCCTGCTCGGGGTCTCCGGTGCCGTGGTGGTCTGCCACGGTGCCGCCCGGGACGACGACGTCGCCTCGGGCATCGCACTCGCCGCCCACCTGCACCGCCGCCGGACCATCCCGGCGGTCTCCGCGCTGCTGGCCGAGTCCACCGCGACCGGTCGGGTCACCGACGCCGAGGTGACGGCATGAGCGCAGACCTCAGCCAGCGCGCACACATCAGCCAGCGCACCGCCAGCCAGCGCACCGCCGGGCCCCGGCACGTCCACCGGCGGGGCGGGGCAGACGGCGCGGGCGAGCGCAACGAGCGCAACGAGCGAATCAGCCAGCCCAGCCGCCCGGGTCGTGGCGGTGGCGGGCGAAGCGAGGAGACGGCATGACGAAGGACAAGCGGCGGCGGCCACCGACCACGCATCTGGAGGCGGCGTTCGGGGTCGCCCTCGACCCGGAACTGCTGGAGCGGGCCCTCACCCACCGGTCGTTCGCCTACGAGAACGGCGGCCTGCCCACCAACGAGCGGCTGGAGTTCCTCGGCGACTCGGTGCTCGGCGTGGTGATCACCACGGCGCTGTTCCACAACCATCCGGACCTGCCCGAGGGGCAGTTGGCGAAGCTGCGGGCCAGCGTGGTCAACATGCGGGCGCTGGCCGACGTCGCCCGGCGGCTCGGCCCGGGCGGTCTGGGGCCGTACCTGCTGCTGGGCAAGGGCGAGGAGAGCACCGGCGGCCGGGACAAGGCGAGCATCCTCGCCGACACCCTGGAGGCGCTGCTCGGCGCGATCTACCTCCAGTACGGCCTGGACACGGTCGCCATCGTCATCCACCGGCTCTTCGACCCGCTGATGGCGGAGTCGGCCGGCCGGGGTGCCGCGCTGGACTGGAAGACCAGCCTCCAGGAGTTGACCGCCGCGCTCGGGCTGGGCGTCCCGGAGTACCGGATCGACGAGGCCGGTCCGGACCACGCCAAGACCTTCACCGCCTGGGTGGTGGTGGCCGGCCGCAAGTACGGCGGGGCCGACGGCCGCAGCAAGAAGGAGGCCGAGCAGCGGGCCGCCGAGGCCGCCTGGCGGACCCTCTCCGAACAGCAGAACGAACCCGCCACTGCCACCGCTCCCGAAGCCCCCGCCGCCCCTGTCGTCCCCGCGGTCGACGGCACCGGACCGAGGGTCGACGGGGCCGGACCGGCGGTCGACGGGGCCGGGTCGACGGCCGACGGGGCCGGGAGGACTGCCGACGGGGCCGGATCGACGGCCGACGGAGCCGGGCCGGTCGTCGGGGCCGACGCCGTCGGGAACTGAAGGGGTGGTACATGCCTGAGCTGCCCGAGGTGGAGACGGTCCGGGAGGGACTGTCCCGCTGGGTCACCGGTCGACGGATCGCGGCCGTCGAGGTACGCCATCCGCGCGCCGTACGCCGGCATCTGCCCGGCGCCGCGCACTTCGCCGCGGTACTCGTCGGACGGACGATCCTGGCGGCCCGGCGGCGTGGCAAATACCTGTGGCTGCCGCTGGACAGCGGTGACGCGGTCGTGGGACACCTCGGGATGTCCGGCCAGCTCCTGGTCCGGCCCACCGAGGCGGCCGACGAGATCCACCTGCGGATCCGGTTCACCTTCGACGACGGCGGCACCGACCTGCGCTTCGTCGACCAGCGCACCTTCGGCGGGCTCGCGGTCTCGGAGGGCGGGGCCACCCTGCCGGCCGAGATCGCGCACATCGCCCGGGACCCGATGGATCCGGAGTTCTCCGACACCGACTTCGTGGCCGCGTTGCGGCGACGGCGGACCGAGGTAAAACGGGCGCTGCTCGACCAGACCCTGATCTCGGGGGTCGGCAACATCTACGCCGACGAGGCGCTGTGGCGGGCCGGCCTGCACGGCGCCCGCCCCACGGAGACGCTCACCGGGCCGGCGGTCACCCGGCTGCTCGGCCACGTCCGGGACGTGCTCGGCGAGGCGATCAAAGAGGGCGGCACCAGCTTCGACGCGCTCTACGTCAACGTCAACGGCGAGAGTGGCTACTTCGACCGCGAACTGAACGTGTACGGCCGGGAGGGGCTGCCCTGCCGCCGCTGCGGCACGCCGATCCGCCGCGAGGCGTTCATGAACCGGTCGTCCTTCAGTTGCCCCCGCTGCCAGACCCGGCCCCGGGCGGCAGCGCGGCCGACCCGCTGAGGTTCGGCCGGTCCGCCGCCGGGCGTGGTGCCAGAGCCGGGCGGGCGGTCAGGGCGGGCAGACGTCCCGGCGTACCCCGAGGTCGCGGTCCTTGCGGATCGAGGTGAGCCCGTAGCCGACCGAGGTGGCGCAGAACTCGGCGGTCGAGCCCTGGTACTCGACGTGGAACACCGGCTTGCCGGCCTCGGTGAACGGCACCAGCCGGGCACACTCGGTACGCCGGACGCACTCCTCGTTGACCGCGAAGTCGAAGTACGGCTCCAGCGCGAGTACCTGGTCGATGTCGCCGGCGAGCCCCGGGGCGAGGTGCGCCCGCCGGGCCAGCTCGGCGACCCGCCGGTTGAAGCCGAGCTGGTCGTCGAAGGTCAGCGGAAAGCCGGACCGGTGCGCGTAGCCGTCCATCCCGACCGGCAGTACGCCGACGAAGCCCTTGCCCCGGCAGAGCCGGAACCGGTCGGCGAGTACCGGTTCGAGAGCCGACCACTGCCGGATGTCCAGCCACCGGCCGCGCGGAGCACCCGAGGGCTGGCCGGGCAGCCGGGCCGGCGCACCGAGCAGGGTGGCCGGAAACCTCCCCGCGTCGGGCCGGGACTCCTGGTAGATCCCGACCTCGACGTGGCAGACCAGGCGCCGCCCCTCCGCCCGCAGCCGTCGGGTGGCCTCCAACGACATCCGGAAGCCGTCGAGCACGTACACCTGGGCGTCGACGGTGGGATCGAGCTGACCGCTGACCTGCCACTGCCAGCTCGGCGTGGGTCCACCCGGCCACGGTGGCACCGGAGCGGACCGGTCCGGTGGGAGCCGACATCCCGGTACCGGCGTCAGCAGCGCGACCGCGAGGATCAGGCCGGCGAGCCGGCGTACCCCGGGCACCTCATCGAGCAGCGCGGAACACGGCTGCGCACCCCCTCGTACCGGCCAACGAGCCAGCCGGCGGGTCGGGCACGGCAGCGGTCGGGAGGTGTCGGCGGAGCCGTCGGCTCAGGCAGTCGGGCGCGGCAGCCCTCCCGTCGGGGCGAACGGCTCAGGCGACCGCGCCGAACACCTGGGTCCAGTAGAGCCGGCCGTCGGCCCCGGTGGCCACCCCGACCCCCATCGCCTTCGCGTCGCAGTTGAGGATGTTCGCCCGGTGCCCGGAGCTGTTCATCCAGCCGTCCATCACGGCGGCGGCGTTCTGGTAACCCATGGCGACGTTCTCACCGATCGGTCGGTCGTAGCCGGCTCGGCGGGCACGTTCGACGAAGTCGCTGCCGTCGCTGCCGGTGTGCGACATGTTGGTGTGCTCGCCCTGGTCCTGGCTGTGCAGCCGAGCCGCCTCGGCCAGGTCGTTGTTGATCACCACCGTGCCGCAGCCGTTGGACGTGCGCTCCTGGTTGACGATCGCGAGTACCTGCGCCTCCTGGCTGCTGCCGGCGGCGCCGGCGCCGGATCCCGACCGGGCCGGCGTACGCCGCGCGGCCGGGCTGGTCGTCCTGGGCGGCTTCGGCTTGGTCGTGGTGGCCCTGGGCTTCGGGGCCGGCGGCCGGGTGGCGGTCGCGGTCGGCGCCGGAACGCCGGTCGGCTCGGCGGTTCCGGTCGGGTCCGGTGTCGCCGGATCCGTGGCCTCCTCGGGGCCGGCGGCCTCGACCGCCGGCTGGCCGCCCCGGTTGCCGGCCGGCGCGTCGGCCAGGCTCGGCGGCAGCAGGGCCGCACCGACGCCGAAGACGCCGAGCAGCGCGGTCACCGCGACGCCCAGGCCGACCGGGCCACGCAGCGGGGTCGGCCGGCGGTGCCGGCCGGAACTGCCCCGGTCGGCGCCTCCCCGGTCGGCGCTTCCCCAGTCGGCGCTTCCCCAGTCGGCGTCGTGCCGCTCGGAGGGTCCGCCGTCGAGCTGGCGGTCGCCGGAGCGCGCCGGGCGGCCCGGGACGGCGTCGGCGTTCCGGCCCAGCTCGAACGCGCCGAGGTCGGCCGGCTCGTCCGCCCAGCGCGCCGCGGCCTGCTGCCGCCGCCCGGTCGGTTCGTCCACCCGGTCGAGCCCGGCCCGTCGCCAGCGTTCGGTGACCCCGTCCACCCAGCCCGCTTCGCCGGGCTCCGGCCCCCGGACCGGCCCGTCGCCCCAGCCGGTGTCGTGTGCTGCCGCTTCGTTCCAGCCCGTGTCACGGGCCGCCGCTTCGCTCCAGGCGTTGTCGCGGGCCGGTTCGTCGCCCCAGCCGGTGCTCCGGGTCGGCTCTTCGCTCCAGCCGGTGCCCCGGGTCGGCTCCTCGCTCCAGTCGGCTCCGGCCGAGGGCGCCGGATCGTCCGGCTCGTCGGCCCAGCGGACGTCGCCGCGCTGGTCCTCCGGCTCGTCGGCCCAGCGGGCGTCGCCGTGCTGATCGTCCGGGTCGTCGACCCGGCCAGCCTCTGCGGGATGCCGGGACGACCGGTACCGGTCGTCCGGATGACCGGCGCGGACGGCCGGGTCGGCAGCACCGTTGTCGGGCCGGGCGGGCCAGCCGCCGCCGTCCTCCCAGTCGGTCTGCTCGTTCCACCCCTGCACGCTGCGCCTCCATTGCTGCCGGATTCCGGTTATCGCCTGGTCGCTGACCGTGCGGACGCTACGCGGGCCCGCCAGCGGGGGGCAACGTGGCTAAGGAAGATATAAGGGGGGACCCGCCGGTGGGATCGTGCGGTTGGCCAGGGCCGACGCCCACCGGGACATCGACGAGATATAGACTGCCGTCGTCCGGACAGCGACCTGGTTCGCGCCTGCGCGGCAAGCCCTCGCCGAGCGAGTGGTTGACAGCACAGCTGCCGTGTGCCCGGGGAAACTTGACTCAGCCGGGACATCGGCACACTATGTAAGTGTCGCCAGTCGCGCCCGACCATGCCTGCGTTTTCCTGCGGGCAGGTAGTCGCGTACGAGTTGGGCGCGCGTTGGCCGGCCTTTCCGGCAGCGCATTACAAGGAGACGATATGGCGAAGGCCCTCTACGGCCACGTTGGTGCGGCGCCTGACCGGCGCCTCCTCGACGAGGTCACCCGACTGCGTGCCAGGGTTCAGGCACTGGAGTTCGAGACGACGCGGTTGCGTGCCGAGAACGATCGGCTCGCTGCGGCGGTCGCCGAGGCAGACGACCTGCTGCGGCTGGCCGAGCCCGCGCTGACCTGAGCTCAGGGCGTCGGGCAACCGGCGCCCCGCCTGACAACTGAATCGCACCAGAAAAAGCGCGCCGACACATCTTGTGGCGGCGCGCAGTTCTGTTCCCGGGCCCGTCTGTTCCGGCCCGTCTGTTCCCGGGCACGCCGCGGAGCCCGGCTCCGGGGCCGTCGGTGCGCTGCCCGGCCGGTGGGCTCCGGTGATCCGATACGCTGGTCGGCGCGTGCCGCGTCGCGCAGGACGACCGCCTCCGGGTTACCCTGCGGGTTGACCAGGCTCCCACCGCCGGGGGCAAGCAGTCTCCGCCCGAGTCCGGGGGCGCGGCCGAGCGGCCGACGACCCGGTCACCGGCGGTGCCGGACCGGGAGCGGGACGGACCGGGAAGCGCTGAGTCTGCCCGGCGGTCGCGCCGGACGAGGATCGGAAACGTGTATCTCAAGAGCCTGACGGTGAAGGGCTTCAAGTCCTTCGCCTCCAGCACGACCTTCAAGCTGGAGCCGGGGATCACCTGCGTGGTGGGTCCGAACGGCTCGGGCAAGTCGAACGTCGTCGACGCGATCGCCTGGGTGCTCGGCGAGCACAGCGCGAAGGCGCTGCGTGGCGGCAAGATGGAGGACGTGATCTTTGCCGGTACCGCCGGCCGGGCGCCACTGGGACGGGCCGAGGTCACCCTGACGATCGACAACACCGACGGCGCGCTGCCGATCGACTACACGGAGGTGTCGATCACCCGCCGGATGTTCCGCTCCGGCGAGAGCGAATACGAGATCAACGGCGACTCCTGTCGGCTCCTCGACATCCAGGAACTCCTCTCCGACTCCGGGATCGGCCGGGAGATGCACGTCATCGTCGGGCAGGGCCAGCTCGACGCCGTACTGCACGCGAAGCCGGAGGACCGGCGGGCCTTCATCGAGGAGGCGGCCGGGGTACTCAAGCATCGCAAGCGCAAGGAGAAGGCGCTGCGCAAGCTCGACGCGATGCAGGTCAACCTGAATCGGCTGACCGACCTCACCGCCGAACTGCGCCGCCAGCTTAAGCCGCTGGGCCGACAGGCCGAGGTGGCCCGGCGGGCGCAGGGGATCCAGGCCGACCTGCGGGACGCCCGGCTGCGGCTGCTCGCCGACGACCTGGCCACGCTCCGCTCGACCCTGGACAAGGAGATCGCCGACGAGGCGGCCCTGCGGCAGCGGCGCGAGCAGGTCGAGGCGGAGCACGCCGAGGTGCAGTCCCGGCTCGCGGAGCTGGAGGAGGCGCTCGCCGAGGACGCTCCGCTGCTGGCCAGGGCCCAGGAGACCTGGTACAAGCTCTCCGCCCTCACCGAGCGGTTCCGCTCCACCGAGCAGCTGGCCCGGGAGCGGCTGCGGCACCTGAGTACCACCCCGGACGACGAGCGCCCCGGCCGGGACCCCGACCGACTCGAAGCCGAGGCCGAGGAGGTCCGCGCGCACGAGGAGGAGTTGCGCGCCGCCCTCACCGAGGACCAGATCCGGCTGGCCGAGGCGGTGGAGAGCCGCCAGCAGCTCGAACGCCAGCTCGCCGAGGCGGAACGCGCACTCGTCGCGGCGGCGAAGGCGATCGCCGACCGGCGGGAGGGACTGGCCAAGCTGACCGGACAGGTCAACTCGGCTCGGGCGCGTACCGGATCGGCGGCCGAGGAGATCGAACGGCTCGCCGCCGCGCACGCCGACGCCCAACTGCGGGCCGAGGCGACCCAGGCCGAGCTGGACGCCGTCGCCGAGCAGTCCTCCGAGGCGGACCGGGACAACGCCGAGCTGGACACCCGGCACGCCGAGGCGGTCGCCGCCCAGGAGGAGGCGGCGGCCCGGGTGCGTACCCTCTCCGACGCCGAACGGGCGGCGGAGAAGGACGCGGCGAGCTGGAAGGCCCGGGAAGAGGCGCTGGCGATGGGGCTGCGCCGCAAGGACGGCGCCGGGGCGCTGCTGGCCCGCGCCGACCAGGTGCCGGGGTTGCTGGGCAGCCTGGCCGGGCTGCTGACCGTCGCGCCCGGACACGAGGCCGCGCTCGCCGCCGCGCTCGGCTCGCTCGCCGACGCGGTCGCGGTGGCCGGGGTCGACGAGGCGGCCGAGGCGATGCGGTGGCTGAAGATCCAGGACGCCGGCCGGGCCGAGCTGTTGGTCGGCGGGCAGGCCGGACCGGGCATGATCGGCTCGCCGGACGCGCTCCGCCCCGCGCTGCCGGACGGGGCACGCTGGGCGCCGGACCTGGTCGGCTGCCCCGACGGGGTACGACCGGCGGTGCACCGGGCGCTGCGCGACGTCGTACTCGTCGACACCCTCGACGCCGCGACCAAGCTGGTGGCCGGCAACCCCGAACTGCGGGCGGTGACCGCCGACGGCGACGTGGTCGGCGGCTACGCGGCGGCCGGCGGCTCGGCCAAGGCGCCGAGCTTCCTGGAGGTGCAGGCCGCGGTCGAGGAGGCCCGAGCCAACCGGGTCGCCGCCGAGCAGACCATCGCCGAGCTGCGCGAACAGCTCGGCGAGGCCCGCGAGGAGGTGGCGGAGCGCAAGCAGGAGGTGGCCGCCGCCGCCGCGGTGAAGCGGGACGCGGAGGGGCAGCGCAACGCCGCCGCCCGCCGGCTCGCCGAGCTGGGCGCCGCCGCCCGCTCCGCCAAGGCCGAGATGGAGCGGCTCGCCGAGTCGCGCAGCCGCGCCGAGCAGGCCCGGGAACGGGACCTCGCCGGCCTGGCCGAGCTGGAGGAGCGGCTCCGGCTCGCCGAGGCGACCCCGATCGACGCCGACCCGTCCACCGAGGAGCGGGACGAGCTGGCGGCGTACCTGCCGCAGGCCCGGCAGAACGAGATGGAGGTCCGGCTCGCGGTGCGTACCGCCGAGGAGCGGGTCGCCTCGATCGCCGGCCGGGCCGACTCGCTGGCCCGGCAGGCCGCCGCCGAACGGGCCGCCCGGGAGCGGGCCGCCGCCCGGCGGGCCGCCCGGGCCCGGGGTGCCGGCATCGCCCGGGCCGTCGAGTTCGGCGCCCGGGAGGCGCTGACCCGGCTCGCCGTCTCGCTGGCCGCCGCCGAGCAGACCCGGGACGAGGTCGCGGCGGCCCGGTCCGCCCGGGAGGCCGAGCTCCAGGAGGTACGCGGCGCGGCGAAGCGGCTCGGCGCCGACCTGGAGCGGCTGACCAGTGCGGTGCACCGGGACGAGGTGGCCCGGGCCGAGCAGCGGCTCCGGATCGAGCAGTTGGAGGCGAAGGCGGCCGAGGACTTCGGGCTGGACGTGGAGACGCTGGTCGCCGAGTACGGCCCGCAGCAGCCGGTCCCGCCCAGCCAGGCCGAGATCGCCGCCGCCGAACGCGACGACCGGCCGGTGCCGGAGCCGGTACCGTTCGAGCGGCCGGTGCAGGAGAAGCGGGCCGCCAAGGCGGAACGCGAGCTGGCCCTGCTCGGCAAGGTCAACCCGCTGGCCCTGGAGGAGTTCGCCGCGCTGGAGGAGCGCTACAAGTTCCTCTCCGAGCAGCTCGAAGACCTCAAGGCGACCCGCAAGGACCTGCTCACCGTGGTCAAGGACGTGGACGACCGGATCCTGGAGGTCTTCGCCAGCGCCTACCACGACACCGCCCGGGAGTTCGAGCAGGTCTTCACGGTGCTCTTCCCCGGCGGCGAGGGGCGGTTGGTGCTCACCGACCCGGAGGACCTGCTCACCACCGGCGTCGAGGTCGAGGCCCGGCCGCCGGGCAAGAAGATCAAGCGGCTCTCGCTGCTCTCCGGCGGCGAGCGGTCGCTGACCGCCGTCGCCATGCTGGTGGCGATCTTCCGGGCCCGGCCCAGCCCGTTCTACATCATGGACGAGGTCGAGGCGGCGCTGGACGACGTCAACCTCGGCCGGCTGATCACCCTGATGGCGCAGCTGCGGGAGAAGAGCCAGTTGATCGTCGTCACCCACCAGAAGCGGACGATGGAGGTGGCCGACGCCTTGTACGGCGTGACCATGCGCAGCGGCGTGACCCAGGTGATCAGCCAGCGGCTCAGCAACGAGGAGGACTGATGCCCCGGGAACGGGCGACCGCCCTGCTGGTGGACCTCGACGGGGTGTTGCGGCGGTGGGATCCGGAGACCAGTGCCGCCGTCGAGCGCCGGTACGGGCTGCCGGCCGGTGCGCTCTACGACACCGCGATGCGGTGGTCGCTGCTGCAACCGGCGGTGACCGGGCAGCTCAGTCACGCCGAGTGGCTGGCCGGGATCGTCGACGCGCTCGCCGAGCCGGCCGGTGGGCCGGACCGGGCGCGGGCGGCGGTGGACGAGTGGCAGGCCGACCGGGGCACGGTGGACCAGGAGGTCCTCGACTTCGTCCGCCAGGTGCGGGCCGCCGGGATCCGGGTCGGGCTGGCCACCAACGCCACCGACCTGCTCGACGCCGACCTGGCACTGCTCGGCCTGACCGACGAGGTCGACGTGGTGGTCAACTCCTCGAAGCTGGGCGTGCCCAAGCCGGCCAAGGAGTACTTCCAGCAGGCGTGTCTGGCCATCGGCGCCCCGCCGGCCCAGGTGCTCTTCGTCGACGACTCGGACCGGTCGGTGCGGGGGGCCCGGGTGGCCGGGCTGTCGGCGTACCGGTGGAACGGGCCGGCGGATCTGCGCTACCTGCGCGCCGCGCTGGCGTACTGAGCGGGGATCACTCGCCGGTAGTGCCGTCGAGGCGTTCCCGGATCAGGTCGGCGTGGCCGTTGTGCCGGGCGTACTCCTCGATCATGTGCAGGTAGACCCAGCGCAGGTTGATGTCGTTGCCGCGCGAGCTGACGAAGGTCTCGTCCAGGGCGCGGCCGGCGACGGTCTGCCGGGCCAGCTCGATCTCGTCCCGCAGGGTGTCGAGTTCGGTCGCCGGGTCCGCCTCGGCGACGTCCTGGAGGTCACGGTCCGGCTGCTCCGGGGTGTAGTACAGCCACGGTACGTCGAGCTTGGCGAACTGTTGGCGGAACCAGTACCGCTCGTTGTCGGCGCAGTGCCGGACCAGGCCGAGCAGGGTCAGTCCGGAGGGTTCGACGCTGGCGGTGCGGAGCTGCTCGGCGGTCAGCCCGGCGCACTTGGTCAGCAGGGTCTGCCGGTGGAAGTCGAGCCAGCCGTCGAGCATGGTGCGCTCGTCCGCGACCAGTGGTGCCTGCTGCCGGTCGACGTGGGGTGCGGTCCAGGTCATCGGCACATGATCGCATGGGGGTGGTCAGCGGGTGAGCGGGCGCCGGGCCACCGTGCGCAGGGTGCCGTCCGGCGCGGTGCCCTCGATGGTCACCTCGGCGGAGCGGCCCTCGTGCCGCAGCGTGCTGACCGCGTTGCCGAAGTACGGGCCGTCGAGCTTGCGCCAGCGCACCGGCGGGCGCCTGACCCCGGCCGTCCGGGCCAGCGCCCGGGCCGCCACCGACGGGCCGCGCCACCAGCCGAGCCGGAGCAGCGGGCGCATCGGCCCGGGGATCTGGTTGTGGATCGGCGAGCAGGTCAACTGGTGTATCGGGGTGGTGGTCGGACCGCCCGGGAACCGCGCCCGGGCGACGTAGGAGTGGTGCACGTCGCCGGAGAGGACGCTGATCGACGCCGGTGGCGGGTACGCCGGTCCGGCACCCACCCGGTCGCCCGGCTGCCCGGTGGGCCCGCTGCCGAGCCGGGCGAAGACCTGGGCGAGCGCGTCGAACGACCGCCGGAACGCCGCCCAGTGCTCCAGGTCGAGCGCCCGGCGCAGCCCTTCGGCGAACGCCGCCACCCGGGGCCGGCCCGAGTCGGCCAGCCGCTCGTTCCAGGACTCCAGGTGGTGGATGCCGGGCGGCAGCAGCCAGGGCAGCGACGAACCGACCACCAGATGGTCGTACTCGCCGTGCACCTGGTCGGTGAACCAGGCCCACTCGGTCGGCGGCAGCATCGCCCGGTGTGTCGGGTCGAGTACCCGACTGCACCGGTTGTCCAGCACCACCAGCCGGGTACGGCCGACGTCCAGGGAGTAGCTCCACTGGTAGCGGCCGGGCGGGGCGGCCTCGGCCGGGGTCTCGCCCCGGCCCAGCGCGGCGTCGTAGCCGGTCGCCTCCGCGTCGACCCGGGTGCCGAACTCGCGCAGTACCGAGGTCGCGTCCTCGGCGGCGACGACCTTGGCGTAGACGGGGTCGGCCGCGATCTCGTCCGGTTCGAGGTTGCCGAGGTGCTGGTAGACCCAGTACGACGCGAGCCCGCTGGAGATCCGCTCCGACCACCACGGCTCGCGGTGCGTCTCGGTCCGCCACGGGTTCGAGGTGTTCCAGTCGTCGATGATCTCGTGGTCGTCGAAGATCATCACGCTGGGCACGGTGGAGAAGAGCCAGCGGATCTCCGGATCCCGCCACGACTCCAGATAGAGCTTCGTGTACTCGTCGAAGCTGACCACCTGGTCGGCGGGAGCGCCGGCACTGCGGTCACGGCGGCGGCGCAGCAGCTTGCGTACCGTCGGGGAGGTCTGGTCGGCGTAGACCTGGTCGCCGAGCAGCACCAGCAGGTCCGGCCAGTCGTCGGCGGCGTCCGCGGGCCCGCTCCGCTCGCCCGGCCGCCCGGCCGCGACCGACGCCATCAACCGCCGGGCGTACGCGTCGAGCGCGTCCGGCGGCAGCTTCCGGGCGGTGGAGTGCTGGGTGGTCTCCCGGCACGAGCCGAAGACCAGCCGCGCCCCGAGGTCGTCGGCCGGACGGGTCCGGATCACGCTCGGCGGGAACTTCGCCCCGGGCTCCGGCCAGACCTGCTCGCCGTCCAGCGAGACCTGGTAGGGCGCGGCCCGGCCCGGCTCCAGCCCCTCCACCACGACCAGCGCGTAGTGGTGGTCGAAGGCGCTGAAGGTGACCGCCTCGCCGGCCGCGCCGTCCGCAGTCTCGACCCGGACCAGGGCCGGAGCGCTGGTCTCCACCCAGACGGTGGCCCTGGAGCCGACCACCCGGCGCAGGACCGGGCCGATCAGGAGCCGGGCGGTGGGCATGCGACGACCTCCGAGCGAGGGTAGGGGGTGGTGGACACCCGGTTGCCCGCGGTGCTTACCGGAGCTTCGCGGCGAGCCTACTCGGGTGTAACACCCGGGCACAGGTGCGGCGCCCGCGCCAACCCGTCCGGCGTCTGACAGGATCGCCGGTATGGACAACCTCGTCGTCATGCTGGTCGTGGCCGGCGTGCTGGTGCTCCTCGCGGTGGGCCTGATGGTCGGTCTGGTGGTGACCCGCCGAGGTGGCCGGGCCGCCCCGCCGCTGCCGCCGATCCCGCCCGCCCCGCCGGTGCCACCGGTGCCACCCAGCCCCACGGCGGCACCGCCGACAGACGTGCTGACCCCACCCGCCGAGGCGCCGCCGGCACCGACCGAGGTCGAGGCGCCGGTGGTGGTGGAGCGGCCGGAGCCGACCGCCGGGCGGATGGTCCGGTTGCGGGCCCGGCTCTCCCGGTCGCAGAACGTCTTCGGCAAGGGCCTGCTCAGCCTCCTCGCCCGGGACCATCTGGACGAGGAGGCCTGGGAGGAGATCGAGGACAGCCTGATCGGCGCCGACGTCGGGGTCGAGGCGACCCGGGAGATCGTCGACCGGCTGCGGGAGCGGACCGCGGTGCTGGGCACCCGCAGCGCGACCGAGCTGCGGGCGCTGCTCGCCGCCGAGCTGGTGGGGGTACTCGACCCGACGCTGGACCGGTCGCTGCGGGCGACCCGGGACGGTGCCACCCCGGCGGTACTGCTGGTGGTCGGGGTGAACGGCGCCGGCAAGACCACCACCTGCGGCAAGGTGGCCCGGGTGCTGATCGCCGACGGCCGTACGGTGCTGCTCGGTGCCGCCGACACGTTCCGGGCCGCCGCCGCCGAGCAGCTCACCACCTGGGCCGGCCGGGTCGGCGCCGAGGTGGTCCGGGGCCCCGAGGGGGCGGATCCGGCCAGCGTCGCCTTCGACGCCGTGCAGCGCGGCATCGAGTCCTCCGTCGACACCGTGCTGATCGACACCGCCGGCCGGTTGCAGAACAAGGTCGGCCTGATGGACGAGCTGGGCAAGATCAAGCGGGTGGTCTCCCGGCACGGCCCGGTGGACGAGACCCTGCTGGTGCTCGACGCCACCACCGGGCAGAACGGCCTGGAGCAGGCCCGGGTCTTCACCGAGGTGGTGGACGTCACCGGCGTGGTGCTGACCAAGCTCGACGGCACCGCCAAGGGCGGCATCGTGATCGCGGTACAGCGCAAGCTCGGCATCCCGGTGAAGCTGGTGGGGCTCGGCGAGGGCCCCGACGATCTTGCGCCGTTCGATCCGGCGCAGTTCGTCGACGCGCTCCTCGGCACCGAGCCACTTGGCGTGGACGCGTAATCTCGGGGGACTGATCGCAAACCCCGCCCCGCTCCCGGGCGCGGGCCTGGTGACGCTGTTCCAGCGCCGCTCCTTCAGGAGAGACGTACGTGACTTCGCAGGAGATCCCGCTGCACGGCGGGAACGTCAGCACCGTCGTGCGGGTGGGCGACACGGTCCGGCGCAACGCCGGGCCGTGGACCCCGTCGGTGCACGCCCTGCTCCGGCACCTGGAATACGTCGGCTTCACCGGCTCGCCCCGGGCCCTCGGGATGGACTCGCGCAACCGCGAGGTGCTGTCGTACCTGGAGGGGGAGTGCGGGGAGTACCCGCTCGCCCCGCACTGGGTCACCGACGAGGCGCTGGTCACCGTCGCCACCATGCTGCGGATGTTCCACGACGCGCAGTACGGCTTCCAGCCGCCGCCGAACGCGGTCTGGCGGTCGTTCGGGCCGCCGCCCCCGGACACCGAGGTGATCTGCCACCACGACGCCGCCCCGCACAACGTGATCTGGCGGCCGGACGGCACCCTGGCCTTGATCGACTTCGACCTCGCCTCGCCGGGCGCCCGGATCTACGACGTGGCGTACGCGGCCTGGACCTGGGTGCCGCTCTTCTCCGACCGGGACTCCTACACCCTCGGCTGGCAGCGGCCCAACCGGCCGCGCCGGCTGCGGCTCTTCGCCGACGCGTACGGGCTGATCCCCCGGGACCGGCACCGGCTGGTCCGGACCATCCGGAAGCGGATCGTGGACCACGTCGAGGGGATCCGCCGGATGGCGGCGGCCGGTGACCCGGCGTTCGTCCGGATCGTGCACAAGGGGCACCTGCGGCGCCCGATGCGCGATCTGCGGCTGCTCGACTACGAACGGCACACCCTGGAGTACGCGCTCCGGTAGCGGTTGTCGCTGTCCGTACATCGACGGTGGGCTATTCGGCTGGTATGCCCCTGTCCGTTCCATCGATAGTGCGAGCTTCTTCACACGTTGGAAACAACCCGTGACGCCGTGGAAACCGGGCGGGCACCACGCGTGAAACCTCCAGCCAGGAAGCTTCCGCGCAACCGGCGTACGGGCGATGCTGCCTTTCGTGGGCCGGGAAGGAGGGTAACCAACTTTAGGAGGCCAGCGTGCCTGAAGCACCGACGATCGACTCCGGCAACACCGTGTGGCTGCTGGTGTCGACGGCGCTCGTGTTGCTCATGACGCCCGGTCTGGCGCTGTTCTACGGCGGCCTGAACCGGTCCAAGGGCGTGCTCAACATGATGATGATGAGCTTCTCCGCGATCGGGCTCATCTCTGTTCTGTGGTGGTTCTACGGTTTCAGCGTGGCGTTCGGCACCGACGTGAACGGCTTCTGGGGCGACCCGGCGCAGTATCTCGGCACCAAGACCTTCCTCGCCGAGACGGACCTGTGGGGTGCGACGGCCGAGAACCCGAGCGGCATCGGTGTCCCGCTCTACGTCTTCATGGCGTTCCAGATGGTCTTCGCGGTGATCACCGTCGCGCTGATCAGCGGCGCCATCTCCGACCGGGCCAGGTTCGCCGGCTGGCTGCTCTTCGCGTTCGGCTGGGCGACCCTGGTGTACTTCCCGGTCGCGCACTGGGTCTGGGGCGGCGGCATCATCGGCGGTGACATCCACGCGCTGGACTTCGCCGGTGGCACGGCGGTGCACATCAACGCCGGTGCGGCCGCGCTCGGTGTCGCGCTGGTGCTCGGCAAGCGGCTCGGCTGGCCCCGGGAGGTCATGAAGCCGCACAACATCCCGCTGGTGGCCCTCGGCGCCGGCCTGCTCTGGTTCGGCTGGTTCGGCTTCAACGCCGGCTCGGAGCTGACCGTCGACTCGGTCGCCGGCCTGGCCTTCATCAACACCCAACTCGCCACCGCCGCCGCCGTACTCGGCTGGATCGTGGTCGAGTGGATCAAGGGTGGGAAGCCGACCCTGGTCGGTGCCTCCTCCGGCGCCATCGCCGGCCTGGTGGCGATCACCCCGGCCTGTGGTTTCATCGCGCCCTGGGCGGCGGTACTGCTCGGCCTGGTCGCCGGTGCGGTCTGCGCGCTCGCGGTCAGCCTGAAGTACCGGCTCGGCTACGACGACTCCCTCGACGTGGTCGGCGTGCACTTCGTCGGCGGCTGGATCGGCTCGCTCTGGCTCGGCCTCTTCGCCACCAACAGCGTCAACGGCGCGATCACCGACGTGGTGGGTGCCTCCGACGGCCTCTTCTACGGCGGCGGGGCGACCCAGCTCGGCCGGCAGGCCCTGGCCGGTCTGATCGTCACCGTCTGGTCCTTCGGCATCGCCTGGCTGCTGGCCTTCGCGATCGAGAAGACCATCGGCTTCCGGGTCTCCCAGGAGGCCGAGGTCGACAGCATCGACATCGCGGAGCACGCGGAGAGCGGGTACGACCTCTCCACGGCCTCCGGCAGCGGCGGCGGCGCCTTCGCGATGGCCGGAATCGGGACGCCGAACAGCAGCACCCCGGCGGCCGAGCCCGCCGCCCCGGTCAGCGAGAAGGTCGCCGGCTAACGTTTCTGCGATGGAGGGGTTGGATATGAAGCTGGTGACCGCGGTCATCAAGCCGTACCAGCTGGACGCGGTGAAGGAGGCGCTGCACGCCCTGGGCGTGGCCGGCCTGACCGTCAGCGAGGTCCAGGGGTACGGACGGCAGAAGGGCCACACGGAGGTGTACCGGGGTGCCGAGTACACCGTCGAGTTCCTGCCGAAGATCAGGGTCGAGGTGCTGACCGACGAGATCGACGTCGACAAGGTGGTCGACGCGGTGGTCACCGCCGCCCGGACCGGCAAGATCGGTGACGGGAAGGTCTGGGTGACCGGCGTCGAGGACGTCATCCGGGTCCGTACCGGCGAGCGCGGCCTCGACGCGCTCTAGGCGACCGTCACGATGACCAGGGGACCCGTGCCGACGACCACCGGTCAGCTCGACCCGAGGCCCCTGGTCGTCTCCGGCATCGGCGCCGCCGCCCGCGAGCAGCGGGCGGCGGCGCTGGACGCCTGGCTGACCGGGCTGCTCGCCGCCGGGCTACGGGAGACGACCACCGGCGGTCGGGGCGGCGCGGATCCGACCACCGTCGAGGGGGTCGCCCTGGTCGCGGTCGGCGGACTCGGCCGCCGGCAGTGCGCACCCTGCGGCGACCTCGACCTGGTCCTGCTGCACTCCGGGGTGCCCGGGATGGACGAGCTGGCCGCCGCGCTCTGGTATCCGATCTGGGACGCCCGGCTCGGCCTCGACCACTCGGTACGGACCATCCCCGAGGCGCTCTCTGTCGCACACGACGACGTCAAGGTCGCACTCGGCCTGCTCGACGCCCGGCACGTCGCCGGGGACCGGGAACTCGCCGCCCGGCTGGTCGAGGCCGCCGCCGACCAGTGGCGGCGGACCGCCGTACGCGCGCTGCCGGCGCTGCGCGAGATCACCGCGACCCGCTGGCAGGCGCACGGCGAACTGGCGTTCCTGCTGGAGGGCGACCTGAAGGAGGCGGCCGGCGGCCTGCGGGACGTGGCGCTGCTCCGGGCCATCGCCTTCGCCGGGATCAGCGACGCGCTCCGCCCGGCGGTCCGGGCCGCGCACCTGCGGATGCTGGACACCCGGGACGCCCTGCACACCTCGGTCGGCCGCCGCGTCGACCGGCTGCTCGCCCAGGAGCGGGCCGCCGTGGCCGGCCTGCTCGGGCTGCGCCAACTCCGGCCCGGCACCGTCGGCCCCGCCCCTCGACAGCTTCCCCCCGACGGCGACGGTCCGGCCGACGGCGGGGACGTCGCCTGGGAGGCTGCCGGAGACGGCGAAGAGGCGGCGCGGGCCGTCGCCGAGCCCGGCGACGCGCTGCTGCGCCAGGTCGCCGGGGACGCCCGGACCATCAGCCACGCCCTGGACGACGCCTGGCGGGCCGCCGACCGGCTCCGCTCCGGGCGGCGCCGGGGCGCCGACGGCCGGCCGCTGCGCCGCCCGGTCGCCCGGGACGTGGTGGAGCAGGACGGCGAACTGGTCCTCGCCCGGACCGCCATAGGGGCCCGCCCCGACCCCAGCCTGTCACTGCGGGTCGCCGCCGCCGCGGCCAGCGCCCGACTGCCGATCGCCCGGGCCACCTGCGAGTGGCTCGCCGCGTACTGTCCACCGCTGCCGACGCCCTGGCCGCCGGCCGCCCGGACGGCGCTGATCACCCTGCTCGGTGCCGGCCCGGGGCTGGTCGGCACCTGGGAGACCTGCGACCGGTACGGCCTGGTCGACGGGTGGCTGCCGGAGTGGCCCCGGATGCGCAGCCTGCCGCAGCACAACCCGGTACACCGCTACACGCTGGACCGGCACCTGGTGCAGGCCGCCGCCGAGGCGACCGGGTACGCCCGCGAGGTGGACCGGCCCGACCTGCTGCTGCTCGCCGCCTTCCTGCACGACGTCGGCAAGGGGCTCGGCGGGGACCACAGCGTGGTCGGGGCGCCGATCGCGGCCCGGATCGCCGCCCGGATCGGGCTGCCGCCGGCCGAGGTCGACCTGATCGAGCGGCTGGTACGGCTGCACCTGCTGCTGCCCGAGGTGGCGACCCGGCGGGACCTCGCCGATCCGGTCACCATCGCCCGGGTGGCCGAGGCGGTCCGGGACACCGGCACGCTGAGCCTGCTGCACGCGCTGGCCCGGGCCGACGCGCGCGCGACCGGGCCGGCCGCCTGGTCGGACTGGAAGGCCCGGCTGATCGCCGAACTGGTCCGCCGGGTGCATACCAGGCTCGACACCGGCCGGCTTCCCGAGCCGCCGACCCCGGACCCGGCGCTGGTGGCGGGGCCGCTGCCGGCCGTACACCTGGAAGGGGAGCGGGTGGCGGTGGCCGCGGCGGACCGGCGGGGCCTGCTCACCGCGGTCGCCGGCTGCCTGGCCCTGCACCGGCTGGAGGTGCTCGCCGCCGACGCCAGCATGGTCGGCGAGACCGCCCTGGTCGAGTTCCTGGTCCAGCCGCGCTACGGCACTCCGCCCGACCCGGTCGCGCTCGCCGCCGACCTGCGGCGGGCGGTCACCGGGGACGTCTCGGTGACCCAGCGGCTGCGCGGGCGCGCGCTGGCGGCCCGGGGCGGCGGGTCGCCACCCCGGGTGGTCTGGCACCGGGCCGCCGCCACCGACGCCGTGGTGCTGGAGCTGCGGGCCGCCGACGCCGGCGGGCTGCTCTACCGGGTCAGCAGCGCGCTCGACGAGGCCGGCGCCCAGGTGCGGGCGGCCCGGATCTCCACCCTCGGCGGTGACGTCGTCGACGCCTTCTACCTGGTCGGGAGCTGGCCCGACCAGGCCGAGCGGGACCGGGTCGAGGCAGCCGTGCTCGCCGCCGCCGGCTGACCGGCGCCGGGCCGGCCGACTACGTCAGCGGGCGTAGCCGGAAGGCCGCCCGGCGGGCGACGCCGCCGGTCCCGCCGGGCGGGACCGTCGGGGGCATGACGGAAACACCACCCAGCCCGGCCGGGCCGCCGCATCCGGTGCGGACCAGCGGGCTGACCAAGCGGTACGGCGACCTCGTCGCCGTCGACGCGCTCGACCTCACCGTGTTCAGCGGCGAGGTGTACGGGTTCCTCGGCCCGAACGGCGCCGGCAAGACCAGTACCCTGCGGATGCTGCTCGGCCTCGTCCGGCCCACCGCCGGCACGGTCCGGCTCTTCGGCGGGCCGCCCGGCGCCCCCGGCCAACTCGCCCGGGTCGGCGCGCTGATCGAGGGACCGGCCTGCTACCCCCACCTCTCCGGCCGGGACAACCTGCGGGTGCTGGCCCGGCTCACCGGTACCCCGCCGATCCGGATCCGGACCGTGCTGGAACTCGTCGACCTGGCCGACCGGGCCGGCGACCGGTACGCCAGCTACTCGCTCGGGATGAAGCAGCGGCTCGGCGTCGCCGCCGCGCTGCTGAAGGATCCCCGGCTGCTGATCCTGGACGAGCCGACGAACGGGCTCGACCCGGCCGGGATGGCGGACATGCGGGCCCTGATCCGCCGGCTCGCGGCGGCCGGCTGCACCGTACTGCTCTCCAGCCATCTGCTCGGCGAGGTGCAGCAGGTCTGCGACCGGGTCGGCGTGGTGTCCCGGGGCCGGCTGGTCGCCGAGAGCACGGTCGCGCAGCTGCGCGGTACGGCCGGCCTGCGGGTCCTGGCCGAGCCGCTGGGCGGTGCCGAGGAGCGGGTACGGGCACTGCTCGGCCCCGACCGGGTGCGGGTGGTCGACGGCGGGCTGGACCTGTCGGTCGACCCGGACCGGGCCGCCTGGCTCAACACCGAGCTGGTCGGCGCCGGAGTGGCGGTACGCGAACTGCGTCCGCTGGAACGCGACCTGGAGCAGGTGTTCTTCGAACTGACCGGAGGGACCGACCATGTGGGCTAGCTGTGCGGCGGAGGCGGTCAAGCTGCTCCGCCGACCGGGGACCTGGCTGCTGCTCGCCGTGGCGGTCGTACTCAGCCTGGTCTTCACCTATCTCGTCCCGTACGCCGCCTACGCCGACGGTTCCGCCGGGGTGCGCAGCGACCGGGCGCTCGACGCGCTGCTGCCGGCCCGGCTGGTCGGCAACTCGATCGGCGGACTGCCGGTCTTCCTCGGCGCGATCTGCCTGATCCTGGCGGTGCTCACCGTCGGCAGCGAGTACGCCTGGGGAACCTGGAAGACCCTGCTCACCCAGGGGCCGTCCCGGCTGTCGGTCTATCTGGGCAAGCTGCTGGTGCTGGCCGCCGCGACCCTGGTGCTGGTGCTGACCCTCTTCGCGGTCGGCGCGCTGACCAGCCTGCTGATCGCGGGGGCGCAGGCGCAGCCGGTGCACTGGCCGGCGGTCGGTGACGTCGCGGTCGGGATCGGCGCCGGCTGGCTGATCAGCATGGTCTGGGCCGGCTTCGGGGTGCTGCTGGCGGTGCTGCTGCGCGGGGTGGCGCTGCCGATCGGGCTCGGCCTGGTCTGGCTGCTCGCCGTGCAGAACCTGCTGGCCGGCGTCGCCGCGCCGATCCTGGCCTGGGTGGCGGAGCTCCAGAAGGGGCTGCCCGGGCCGAACGCGGGGGCGTTGGCGGCGGCGCTCGGTGCCGGCCCGGAGACGCCCGGTGTCGCCGCCGTCGTCGGCGGTGGCCAGGCGGCGGTCGTCCTCGCCGGGTACCTGCTCGGCTTCGTCCTGTTGGCCGGGGCGTACCTGCACCGCCGGGACATCCTCTGAGCATTCGACGGGCGCGCCGACGGTTGCACGGCCGCCAGACAGGGGTGCCGGCATGACATCCTCGGCACAGATGGCGACGCGGGGACGGGAGGCGGACGGCGGGCTGCGCCGGGCCGACGGGCGGTGGAGCAGCCTGCTGGCCGACGCCGCGCTCGCGCTGGTGCTGCTGCTCGTCGGGTACGTCGGCACCCGCGCCGCGGCGCAGAACTTCCCGCACGCCGCCCCGGTCGACGGCTGGGCCGACCTGCTGGTCACGGTGGCGGCGCTGGCGCTGGTGGTACGCCGCCGCTGGCCGCTGGTCACGTTGGCGTTCGGCACCGTGGCCGCCTCGGCGTACCTGGTGGCCGGATATCCGTACGGGCCGATCCTGTTCTCGTTCTTCGTCGCCGTCTACACCGTCGCCCGGCACCTGCCGATCCGCCGGGCGGTGCTCGGCTGCACCCCGGCCCTGGCGGCGGTACTGGTGCACGTCTTCGTCTCCCTGCGCGAACCGGTGGGGCTGTCCGGTCTGCTGCCGGGCGCGGCGTGGATCGTCGTACCGTTCGCGGTGGGGGTCACGGTGCGCAACAACCGGGAGGCCGCCGCCCGGGACCGGATCGAGCAGGCCCGCCGGCTCGCCGACGACGAGCGGCTGCGGATCGCCCAGGAGGTGCACGACGTGGTCGGGCACGGGCTGGCCGCGATCAACATGCAGGCCGAGATCGCCCTGCACCTGCTGGCGAAGCGCCCGGAGCAGGCGGAGACGGCGTTGACGGCGATCAGCCGGACCAGCCGGGAGGCGCTGGACGAGCTTCGGGTCACCCTCTCGGTGGTCCGCCGGGACGCCGCCGTCGACCGCGCGCCGGTGCCCGGACTGGACCAGGTGGCGGCGCTGACCGCCCGGCTGCGCCAGACCGGGCTGACGGTCACCCTGGAGTGCGAGGGCGACCGCCGGCCGCTGCCGGTGGCGGTCGACCTGGCCGCGTACCGGGTGGTGCAGGAGTCGCTGACCAACGTGCTGCGGCACGCCGGCACCGCCGCCGCGACGGTGCGGATCGGGTACCTGCCGGACGAGGTGACGGTGGAGGTGGTCGACACCGGGCACGGCGGCTCGGGGGCGGCCGGTCCGGGCGAGGGGCACGGGCTGACCGGGATGCGGGAGCGGATCGACGCGCTCGGCGGTGCGCTGGAGGTCGGGCCGCGTCCCGGCGGCGGGTTCCGGGTCTTCGCCCGGCTGCCCGCGCGGGCACGGGACTGACGGGGGAGCGGCGATGACCGGAGAGCGGCGATGACCGGGGAGGACGGTGGGATGACCGGGCGGAGCGGGCCGATCGGGGTGCTGATCGCGGACGACCAGGACCTGGTCCGGCTGGGGCTGCGCGCCCTGGTGGAGAGCGAGTCCGACCTGCGGGTGGTCGGTGAGGCGGCCGACGGGCTGGCCGCGCTGGCGGTGGCCCGGCGGGAGCGCCCCGACGTGGTGCTGATGGACGTGCGGATGCCCGGGATCGACGGCATCGAGGCGACCCGGCGGATCGTCGCCGACCCGGAGCTGGCCGGTACCCGGGTGGTGGTGCTGACCACCTTCGAACTCGACTCGTACGTCTTCGAGGCGCTGCGGCACGGTGCCAGCGGCTTCCTGACCAAGGACACCAAGCCGGTCGAGCTGCTTCGGGCGATCCGGCTGGTGGCTGGCGGCGAGGCGCTGCTCTCCCCGTCGGTGACCCGGCGGGTGGTCCGGGAGTTCGCCACCCGGCCGTCCCGGGTGCTCCGGCCGCATCCCCGGCTGGAGACGCTGACCGAGCGGGAGCGGCAGGTGGTCGGGCTGGTCGGCGAGGGATTGAGCAACGACGAGATCGGCAGCCGGCTGCTGGTCAGTCCGGCGACGGCGCGTACCCATGTCAGCCGGGCCATGGTCAAGCTCGGCGCCCGGGACCGGGCCCAGTTGGTGGTGTACGCCTACCAGTCCGGCCTGGTCGAGCCCTGACGCCGGGCCCT
Source organism: Plantactinospora sp. BB1 (assembly GCF_003030385.1). Lineage (NCBI taxonomy): Bacteria > Bacillati > Actinomycetota > Actinomycetes > Micromonosporales > Micromonosporaceae > Plantactinospora > Plantactinospora sp. BB1. Next base: position 3,194,342 of record NZ_CP028159.1, read on the forward strand.
CGGCGCCCGGCCGGGGGTAGGTTGACCGCGAGACTGTCGAGCTGCCCCGCCTGTGCGCCCGCCCACCACCCGCCCGCTCCGCCCACCACCCGCCCGCTCCGCCCACCACCCGCCCGCTCCGCCCGGCCCGCTCCGCCCGGCCCGGCCGGGGCGGGGTCGAGGCGGCGGGAGATGCGGGCGGCTACCCTTGCGGTGGCCGGGCACCCGTGCCTCGGCCATGCCATGCTCGGGTAAATACGACAAACGGGATGCTGCGCCGTGTTTGACACTTTGAGTGACCGCCTGTCCGGGATCTTCACCAAGCTGCGTGGCAAGGGTCGCCTCACCGACGCCGACATCGACGCCACCGCCCGGGAGATCCGGCTGGCGCTGCTGGAGGCGGACGTCGCGCTGCCCGTGGTCAAGTCCTTCATCGCCAGCGTGAAGGAGCGGGCCCGGGGTGCCGAGGTCTCCCAGGCGCTCAACCCGGCCCAGCAGGTAATCAAGATCGTCCACGAGGAACTCGTCGCGGTGCTCGGCGGCGAGGGCCGCCGGTTGCAGTTCGCCAAGCAGCCCCCGACGGTGATCATGCTCGCCGGCCTCCAGGGCTCCGGTAAGACGACCCTGGCCGGCAAGCTGTCCGGCTGGCTGAAGGGGCAGGGACACCAGCCGCTGCTGGTCGCCGCCGACCTCCAGCGGCCCAACGCGGTCAACCAGTTGCAGGTGCTCGGCGGCAGGGCCGGGGTCGAGGTCTTCGCGCCGGAGCCCGGCAACGGGGTCGGCGACCCGGTCCAGGTCGCCAAGGCGTCGATCGAGCACGCCCGGCGGGCCGCCCGGGACATCGTCATCGTCGACACCGCCGGCCGGCTCGGCATCGACGCCGAGATGATGGCGCAGGCCGCCGCGATCCGGGACGCGGTCGAACCGGACGAGATCATCTTCGTGATCGACGCGATGGTCGGTCAGGACGCCGTACGCACCGCCGAGGCGTTCCGGGACGGCGTCGGGATCACCGGCGTGGTCCTCTCCAAGCTCGACGGTGACGCGCGCGGTGGTGCCGCGCTCTCGGTACGGCAGGTCACCGGTCAGCCGATCCTCTTCGCCTCCACCGGCGAGAAGCTGACCGACTTCGACGTCTTCCACCCGGACCGGATGGCCAGCCGGATCCTCGGCATGGGTGACGTGCTCACACTGATCGAGCAGGCCGAGCAGGCCTTCGACGCCGATCAGAAAGAGAAGATGACCGCCAAGCTGATGGGCGGCGAGCAGTTCACCCTGGAGGACTTCCTCGACCAGCTCATCGCGGTACGCCGGATGGGCCCGATCGCCAACGTCCTGGCCATGATGCCCGGGATGGGGCAGATGAAGGACCAGCTGGCCGAGGTCGACGACAAGCACTTCGACAAGGTCACCGCGATCATCCGGTCGATGACCCCCGGCGAGCGGACCAACCCGAAGATCATCAACGGCTCGCGGCGGGCCCGGATCGCGAACGGCTCCGGCGTCACCGTGATGGACGTGAACCAGCTGCTCAACCGCTTCGCCGAGGCGCAGAAGATGATGAAGCAGATGGGCGGCATGATGGGTCTGCCCGGCGGCCGGCGCAAGGCGACCAAGTCGCCGAAGAACAAGCGCAAGGGCACCAAGGGCGGCGGCCGGCCCCGGGTCGGCGGCCCGGCCGGTGGCTTCCCGGGCGGCATGCCGCAGTTGCCGCCGGGGCTGGACCCGAACGCGTTGCAGGGCGGCCAGGGCCTCCCGCCCGGCTTCAAGCTGCCGAAGATCGACTTCAACAAGCTCGGCAAGCGTCCGGACGAGAAGTGACGACGACGGACACAATGTCCGTCGTCGGGGACAGCGGGCGATAACCTGACCGCGTAGGGTGACGGCGACACCGGGAAGGAGTGGTCATGTCCGCGGCGCCGATGCTGCCGGAGCGGCAGGAGTGGACGGTCGACGACCTCGGCGAGCTGCCGAAGGACCTTCCGTACGAACTGGTCAACGGAAGGTTGATCGTGCCGTCCCCCACCCACCTGCACCAGGACCTCTGTGTCCGCATCCTGCTCGCACTCGAAGCGAACTGCCCGCCGGAGTACGTGGTCAGCATCGACCTGTCGATGCGGGTCGACCGGCGCAACGAGCCCCGGCCCGACGTGGTGGCGCTGCGCCCCGAGCACGTCACCCGCAGCCCGGTCCCGGTGCAGGACGCGATCCTCGCGGTCGAGGTGATCTCCCCCGACTCCACCTTCCGGGACATGTACGCCAAGGCCCGGGTCTACGCCCACGCCGGGGTGCCGACCTACTGGGTTGTCGACCCGCTGCACGAGCGGATGACGCTCACCGAGTTCGTGCTCGGCCCGTCCGGCGAATACGAGCCGGCCGTGCACACCGACGACGTCTTCAGCACCGAGCGGCCGTGGAAGGTGACCATCGACCTGCCGGCCCTGACCACCCGCTGGGCCGGCCTGCGCGGGCGCGCCGAGGCATAGTTCCGGATCCAGGGGTGTTCCTCGGCGGGGCGGGCCGGGGTGCGACGGGTGGGCCGACCCCGATCGGGTAGGAATGTGCGCATGGCGCTGCACGTACGAGGGGTCGTGCTCCCGGACGACGAGGTCCGCGACCTGTGGCTGGTCGGCGACCGGGTCACCTTCACCCCGGTCCCCGGAGCGGTGACGGTGGCCGATCGCGGCTTCGTGTTGCCGGGGCTGGTCGACGCGCACTGTCACCCGGGCATCGCCCCCGGCGCGGTGCCGATCACCTCGCTCGACCAGGCCCGCGAGCTGGCCCGGATCGACCGGGACGCCGGGGTGCTGGCGATCCGGGACGCCGGCTCGCCGTTCCCGTACCCGGAGTTGGAGGACGAGCCGGACCTGCCCCGACTGGCCCGCGCCGGGCGGCACGTCGCGCCGCCGAGGCGGTACCTGCGGGGCATCGCGGTGGAGGTCGAGGCGGCCGACGTGCCGGCGGCGGTGACCGAGCAGGCCCGGGCCGGCAACGGCTGGGTCAAGCTGGTCGGCGACTGGATCGACCGGAACGTCGGCGACCTGGCACCCTCCTGGGATCCGGAGACCGTGGCCGCCGCGGTGGCCGCCGCGCACGCGGCCGGCGCGCGGGCCGCCGTGCACACCTTCTCGGAGTCGGCGGTCGAGGTGATGGTCCGGGCCGGGGTCGACTCGGTCGAGCACGGCACCGGGGTCAGCCTCGACCTGATCGACGAGATGGCCCGGCGCGGCACCGCCCTGGTGCCCACGATGATCAACATCGACACCTTCGGCGAGATCGCGGAGCGGGCCGCCGCGAAGTTCCCCGGGTACGCCAAGCACATGCTCGCGCTCCGCGACAACTTTCCCACCGTGGTCGGCGCGGCGTACGAGGCCGGGGTGCCGATCTACGTCGGCACCGACGCGGGCGGCGGGATCGACCACGGGCTGGCCGCCGAGGAGATGCTGCTGCTGCACGAGCGGGCCGGCATGTCCCGGGTCGACGTACTGGCCGCCGCCTCCTGGCGGGCCCGGGACTGGCTCGGCTTCCCCGGCCTGGTCGAGGGGGGCCTCGCCGACCTGGTGGTGTACCCCACCGACCCCCGGACCGACCTGCGGGTCGTACGCGCGCCGGAGCGCATCGTGCTGCGCGGCCGGGTGGTGCGCTGACCGGCCCCCCGCCGGGCGGGTACGGGCAGCAGCGGGCCGGGCGCGTCGGCTCGGGCGTCGGCGCATAGGATGTGCCCTCATGGCACGCGTGCTCACTCCCCGTGCGGAGGACTTCCCCCGCTGGTACCAGGACCTGATCGCCAAGGCGCAGCTCGCCGACAACGGCCCGGTGCGGGGGACCATGGTCATCCGACCGGCCGGCTACGCCATCTGGGAGCGCATGCAGGCCGAGATGGACGCCCGGATCAAGCTGGCCGGCGCCGAGAACGCGTACTTCCCGCTCTTCATCCCGGAGAGCTACCTGCGCCGCGAGGCACAGCACGTCGAGGGCTTCTCGCCCGAGCTGGCGGTGGTCACCCACGGTGGCGGCAAGCAGCTCGCCGAGCCGGTGGTGGTCCGGCCGACCAGCGAGACGGTGATCGGCGAGTTCATGGCGAAGTGGGTCGACTCCTACCGCGACCTGCCGCTGCTGCTCAACCAGTGGGCCAACGTGGTGCGCTGGGAGCTGCGGCCCCGGGTCTTCCTGCGGACCAGCGAGTTCCTCTGGCAGGAGGGGCACACCGCGCACGCCGACGAGGCCGACGCGCGGGCGTACGCCCGGAAGATCCTGCACGAGGTCTACGAGGACTTCATGGTCGGGGTGCTCGGCATCCCGGTGCTGGTCGGGCTGAAGACCGCCCGGGAGCGGTTCGCCGGTGCCACCCGCACCTACACGCTCGAAGGCATGATGGGCGACGGCAAGGCGCTCCAGATGGGCACCTCGCACGAGCTGGGGCAGAATTTCGCCCGCGCCTTCGACATCACCTACACCTCGGCCGAGCGCAGCGTCGAGCACGCCTGGACCACCTCGTGGGGCAGCTCGACCCGGATGCTCGGCGGGTTGATCATGTGCCACGGCGACGACAACGGGCTGCGGGTGCCGCCGAGGCTGGCGCCGGTGCAGGCGTACGTGATGGTGGTGAAGGCCGGCGACGGCGTCGCCGAGGCCGCCGCGAAGCTCTGCGACGCGCTGCGCGACGCCGGGGTCCGGGTCGCGCTCGACGACCGGGTGGAGACCCCGTTCGGCCGCCGGGCCGTCGACGCCGAGCTCAAGGGCTATCCGGTACGCGTCGAGCTCGGTCCCCGCGACCTGGCCGCCGGCAACGCGGTGCTGGTCCGCCGGACCACCGGCGCCAAGACTCCGGTCCCGGTGCCGGACGTGGTGGCCGGGGTGCTCGCCGCGCTCGACGCCGACCAGAAGGCGCTCTACGACGAGGCGCTGGCCCGGCGCGAGTCGCACACCGTCTCGGTGGAGTCGCTGGCCGAGGCGATCGAGGCGGCCGGCACCGGCTTCGCCCGGGTGCCGTGGTCGGCCGTCGGCGCCGAGGGGGAGGCGGAGGCGAACGCCCAGGGCGTGACCGTCCGCTGCCTGCGTCGGGCCGACGGCTCGGTGCCGGACTCGGAGGACGAGCCGGAGCTGACCGCCATCCTCGCCCGCTCCTACTGAGCCGGCCGGACCGGGATCAGGATGCGCTTCGCACCGGGCCGCGTCATCGTGCACCGCAACGTGCGGCGGGGCCGGATCGGTTGGGTCCGTCCGGCCAGGGTGGTCAGCGACGACGACCGTGGGCTGCTGCTCTGGGTCGCCCGGGGCACCCGGGTGGCGAGCGAGGTCACCGCGGACGGCCGGGGCATGCGGGCGCTGCCGTTCCGTGAGTGGGTCACCTCGGACCACCGGCTGCACGTCGGGACCTGGAACGGCCCGCCGGTGCTGAAGTTCCTGCCGTCCGGCGCTGACCATTCGGTCTGGTTCTTCCGGGACGCCTCGGAGCGGTTCGCGAGCTGGTACGTCAACCTGGAGGAGCACGGCGTCCGCTGGGACGACGGCGACCTGGCCGGGGTCGACATGGTGGACCAGGACCTCGACGTGGTGGTCTGGCCCGATCACACCTGGGAGTGGAAGGACGAGGAGGAGTTCGCCGAGCGGCTCGCCCTCCCCGAGCACTACTGGGTGCCGGACGCGGCGGCGGTACGGGCCGAGGGGGAGCGGGTGATCAAGATCGCCGAGGCGGCGCAGTTCCCGTTCGACGGCACCTGGTGCGACTTCGTCCCCGACCCGGCCTGGACCGCGCCGGATCTGCCACCCGGCTGGGACCGCCCGCCGGTGCGCTGACCCGGCGACGAGCCGAGGGCGTGCCGGGCGCCGCCGCCCCGCGCCGGGGAGCCGGGGGGGTCGGGGCGTGCCGGGGAGCCGGGGCGTGCCGGGTGGCGCCGATCCGTGCCGGGGTCAGCCGCCGGTGGGGGTGATGCTGGCGGGCAGCGGCAGTTGCGGCAGCCGGTCGGCGGCGTAGGGGCGACAGGACGCCCGGACGACCAGCTCGGTGGGGAGCCGGATGTGCGTGTCCCGTTCGACGCCGCCGATCAGGTCGATGAGCAGGCGCAACGCCTCGGCGCCCATCCGTTGCAGCGGTTGCATGATGGTCGTCAGCGGCGGGTTGACCAGCGCCGACTCCGGAACGTTGTCGAAACCGATCACCGAGAGGTCCTCGGGTACCCGCAGGCCCATGCTCTGGGCGACGTCGAGGGTGGAGATCGCGGAGAGGTCGTTTCCGGCGAAGACCGCGGTCGGCCGGTCGGGGAGGGCGAGCAGCTCCGCGGCCGTACCGGCGGCGCTCTCGATCCGGAACCCGCCGACCCGCACCAACCGCTCGTCGACCGGGACGTCGGCGTCGGCCATCGCCTTGCGGAATCCGGCCTCGCGCAGCCGGGCGGATTCGAGGTCGTAGCGTCCGCTGATGTGCCCGATCCGGCGGTGGCCGAGCGAGAGCAGGTAGTTGGTCGCGAGTACGGCGCCGGCGAAGTTGTCGGAGTCGACGGTGGGCAGGCCGGAGGGGCCGGTGTGCGGGTCGACGGCCACGACGTGGAAGCCCTGGTTGGTCTCGACCACGGTCGGGGTGACGATCACGGCCCCGTCGATGAGCGTTCCGGAGAGCCGGGCCAGTGACCGCCGCTCCCAGCCGATGGCCGTGTGGTCGCCGTCGCCGCCGGAGTAGGCCAGCAGCTGGTAGCCGGTGCCGGCGACCTCCCGGGACGCCCCCTTGAGCAGCTCGGTCGAGAAGGGCTCGAACTCGGCGACCAGGATGCCCAACACGTTGGTGCGGTGACTGCGCAGGCTCTGCGCACCGAGGCTGGCTTCGTACCCGAGCTGGTGGATGACCTGCTGGACGCGTTCCACGGTCGCCTGCGCCACGCCGTACCTGCCATTGACCACCTTGGATACCGTCGCGACGGAGACGCCGGCCGTACGGGCCACGTCCGACATCTTGACGCGCTGCGGAAACGCCACGCCGACGATGATAGAGGGCTGCCAGCGCCCCATGACAGGGGAGTCGAAAACGTTATCGACAACGGTTGACACCGCGTTACGCGGCTGTAAAACTCCCCGTTCAGGTTGAGTACCGCGACTGACTAGTCGAGGAGACATTCGATGGCGATGAAAGGCCGCGCGGGCACCGTCCTGGCGCTGCTTACGACCAGCGCACTCCTTGCTGCCGGATGTGGCGGCGGCGAGAGCGAAGAGCCCGCTGAAGAGGAACTCTACAAGAACCCGGTGACCCTGACCTGGTGGCACAACGCCTCCCAGGACGGTCCCGGCAAGACTTACTGGGAGAAGGTCGCCAAGGACTTCTCCGCGCTGCACCCGACCGTCACGATCGAGATCGAGGCGATCGAGACCAACCAGCTCCAGCGCACCCGGCTCCCCGCCGCCCTGCTGACCGCCGACCCGCCGGACATCTTCAACGCGTGGGGCGGCGGCGAGATGCGCGAGCAGGTGGAGGCCGACTACCTCAAGGACATCACCGACGAGGCCAAGGCGGAGATCGAGAACATCGGCAGCGCGGCCGAGATCTGGGCCGTGGACGGCAAGCAGTACGGCCTGCCGTACCGGATGGGCATCGAGGGCATCTGGTACAACAAGGACATGTTCCAGCGGGCGGGCATCTCCGCCCCGCCGACCACGTTCGACGAGCTCAACGACGCCGTCACCAAGCTCAAGGCGATCAACGTCGTCCCGATCGCCCTCGGCGCCGGTGACAAGTGGCCCGCCGCGCACTGGTGGTACAACTTCGCGATGCGCGCCTGCTCGGTCGACACCCTGAAGAAGGCCTCCAACGAAGCCGTCTTCGACGACCCGTGCTTCGTGAAGGCCGGCGCGGACCTGAAGACCTTCATCGGTACCAACCCGTTCCAGCCCAACTTCATCGCCACCCCGGGCCAGAACGACCCGACCAGCGCCAACGGCCTGCTCGCCAACGGCAAGGCCGCGATGGAACTCATGGGTGACTGGAACAAGGGCACCCTGGAGACCGTCGCGGAGGACAAGGCGGCGCTGGCCAAGTTCCTCGGCTGGTTCCCGGTACCGGCGATCACCGGTTCGGCCGGCGACCCGAAGGCCGCCCTCGGCGGTGGTGACGGGTTCTCCTGCGCCAAGAACGCTCCGGCCGAGTGCGTCGAGTTCCTCAAGTACATCGTCAGCCCCGAGGTGCAGAAGGGCTACGCCGAGACCGGCGTCGGCCTGCCCGTCGCCAAGGGCGCCGAGGGCGGCGTCGCGGACCCCGCCCTGAAGTCCATCCTCGAAGCCACCACCAGCGCGACCTACGTGCAGCTCTGGCTGGACACGGCCTTCGGCAGCACCGTCGGCAACGCGATGAACGACGCGATCGTCGCCATCTTCGCTGGCAGCGGCACCCCTGAGAAGGTCGTCGAGGCTATGAAGGCGGCCGCACGAAAGTGACCTCCACCAACTCAACCCTGAACCCCGCCGGTGGCGCCTCCGCGCCACCGGCGGGTCTCCGGCCCGCCCGGAGGCGGCCGTCCTCGCGCGGGGCCGAGAACCGACGCAAGTGGTACGAGATCATCGGGCTCACCACCCCGGCGGTCATCGTCTACGTGATGTTCGTGCTGGTGCCGATGGGCTTCGCGGTCTACTACAGCCTCTTCCGCTGGCGCGGCGTCGGACCGCCCACCGACTTCGTCGGCTTCGACAACTACGTCCTCGCCTTCGAGGACCCGATCTTCCTCGACGCGCTGCGCAACAACGCCATCATCGTGGTCGGGTCGCTGCTGATCCAGGGTCCCATCGCGCTCGGCGTGGCGCTGCTGCTCAACCGTCGCTTCCGCGGCCGTACCGTCTTCCGCCTGCTGGTCTTCGTCCCCTACGTGCTCGCCGAGGTCACCGTCGGCATCATGTGGAAGCTGATCCTCACCGACGGCGGGACGGTCGACGCGCTGATGCGGTCGCTGGGACTGGGCGGCCTGGTGCAGGCGTGGCTCGCCGACCTCGACGTCGTGATCTGGACGCTGCTCTTCGTCCTCACCTGGAAGTACGTCGGCTTCGCCATCATCCTGCTGCTCGCCGGCCTGTCGAACGTGCCGCACGAGCTGACCGAGGCCGCCGCGATCGACGGTGCGAGCTGGTGGCAGGTGCAGCGCCACATCACGCTCCCGCTGCTCGGCCCGACGATCCGGATCTGGATGTTCCTGTCGATGATCGGCTCGTTGCAGGTCTTCGACGTGATCTGGGTGACCTCGGTCTCCTCCGTGCGGTCGCTCGGCGCGTCGGCAACGATGGCGACCTACATGGTCGACAACGGCTTCTTCGCCCGGCTCTGGGGTTACGGCAACGCGGTGGCCGTGATCCTCTTCGTCATCTCCTTCGTCGCGGCGCTGCTGTTCCAGCGTTTCCTCCTGCGCCGTGACATCCAGGGCGCCATCACCAGAAGGGTGAACTGACCGTGGCCGCGAACGCTGTCCTGCCCCCACCGTCCAAGCGCCGACCGGTGTCCTGGGGCAACCCGCTCACCTACGCGCTGGCGCTCGCGGTCGCGGCCGTGTCGATCGCCCCGGTCGTCTACGTGATCGTCGGCGGTTTCCGCACCACCCCGCAGATCGTCGCGAACCCGGCCGGACTGCCCGACCCGTGGGTCTTCGACAACTACGCCAGGGTGCTGACCCAGAGCGACTTCTGGGGCCAGGCCTTCAACAGCGCGGTGATCGCCCTGGGTACGACCCTCGGCGTCGTGGTGCTCGGCGTCTGCGCCGCGTTCGTGCTCGCCCGCTACACCTTCCGCGGGCGCGAGGCGCTCTACACCTTCTTCACCCTCGGCCTGCTCTTCCCGGCCGGGGCGGCGATCCTGCCGCTCTACCTGATGCTGCGCGACCTGAACCTGATCAATTCCTACTACGCGGTGATCCTGCCGCAGATCGCCTTCGCGCTGCCGCTCACGATCGTGATCCTGCGTCCCTTCCTCGCCGCCATCCCGCGCGAGTTGGAGGACGCCGCCGCGATCGACGGTACGGGCCGGCTCGGCTTCCTCTGGCTGATCGTGCTGCCGCTGTCGCGGCCCGCGCTCGTCACGGTCGGAATCCTCGCGTTCGTGGCGAGCTGGAACGCGTTCCTGCTGCCGCTGCTCGTACTCGGCGACGTCAATCTGCACACCCTGCCACTCGGTGTGCAGAACTTCTCAAGCCAGTACACCTCCGACACGGCGGGAATTCTCGCCTTCACCTCGCTGGCGATGTTGCCGGCACTGCTCTTCTTCACCTTCGCCGAGAAGCAGATCGTCGGCGGCCTCCAGGGTGCGGTCAAGGGCTGAGCGAGGTCCGCTGGGCACGCCCCGGGCGGGCGAGGAGGGCCACCACCCCTGACCAGGGCCGTGGGCCGCCATGATCGCCCGGGGGCGGGCCCTGCCGCGAGCTTGCCGGCGAGTTCGCCGGCCGGTGTGAGGTTCCCGGGCCGGGTCTGGCAGAATGGGTCGCTGGTATCCGGCGCGCGTCCGGCGCCCTCTAACCCGGGCGTGTCGCCAGTCCATCGAGCAGTCCCCGGCTCAACCCCACTGTGCCGGTCGGCTCTCACCCGCGCACCGCCCGAGTCCGGGACGGTGAGAATCGCAACAGGAGCGAACACACTGTGGCCGTAAAGATCCGGCTCCTGCGGATGGGTAAGATCCGCAACCCGCAATACCGCATCGTCGTCGCCGACTCGCGCACCAAGCGTGACGGTCGGGCGATCGAGTTCGTCGGGATCTACCAGCCGAAGGAGCACCCTTCGGTGATCGAGGTCAAGTCGGACCGGGTGCAGTACTGGCTCTCTGTCGGCGCGCAGCCGAGTGAGGCCGTCCAGCGCCTGCTGGAGAAGACCGGCGACTGGCAGAAGTTCAAGGGCCTGCCGGCCCCGCCGCCGCTGCTGGTGGCGCCGGAGCGGGCCGACCGCACCGCGGCCTACGAGGCCGAGGCGAAGGCGGCGGCCGGGCTGACCGAGTCGGCCAAGCCGGCGAAGAAGGCGGTCAAGGCGGCACCGGCCGAGGCCAAGGCGGCACCGGCCGAGGCCAAGGCGGCACCCGCCGAGGCGAAGGCGGCACCGGCCGAGGCCCCCAAGACCGAGGAGCAGGCCGGTGCGGACTCCGGCGAGCAGGCCTGACGTGGCGCTCCGGCCGGCGCTCGAACACCTGGTCAAGGGCATCGTCGACCACCCGGACGACGTACGGGTCCGAATGGTCGACTCCCGGCGCGGCAAGCGCCTGGAGGTGCGGGTGCACCCCGAGGACCTGGGTACGGTGATCGGTCGCTCCGGCCGTACCGCGAAGGCGCTGCGCCAGGTGATCGGGTCGATCGGTGGCCGTGGAGTACGCGTCGACATCGTCGACTCGTACTGATCCGCGGATCCCGATGCTCCTGATCGTCGGCCGGATCGGCCGTCCGCACGGCATCCGCGGTGAGGTGACCGTGGAGGTGCGGACCGACGATCCCGAGGCACGGTTCGCCGCCGGGACGGTGTTGCGCACCGACCCGGCGGCGGCCTCCGGCACCGGCCCCGCGACGCCGCCCACGGTCACCGAGCACGGCGAGCTGGTCCGGGTGCCGGAGCAGCTCACCGTCGAGGCCACCCGCTGGCACCAGGGCAAGCTGCTGGTCACCTTCGACGGCGTCTACGACCGCGACGTCGCCGAGGCGCTGCGCGGCACCCTGCTCTGGGTCGACAGCGCCGAGCTGCCGGCCCCGGCCGACCCGGACGAGTTCAACGACCACCAGCTGGTCGGTCTGACGGTGGTCACACCGGCCGGCGAGCCGCTCGGCGAGGTGGCCCGGATCGACCATGCCCCCGCCTCGGAGCTGCTGGTGCTGCGCCGCCCCGAAGGGCGGACCGCGCTGATCCCGTTCGTCAAGGCGATCGTCCCCGAGGTGGACCTGGCCGCCGGCCGGGTGGTGGTGGACGCGCCGCCGGGCCTGCTGGACCTCTGAGTCCGGTTCACGTCCGTCGTCCGACCCGGCTCCGCTGACCGGGAGCCGTCGAGAGGGCCCTTCCACAGATGCGCGTCGACGTGGTGTCGATCTTTCCCGAGTACCTGGCTCCGCTGGGGCTCTCCCTGATCGGGCGGGCCCGGGCGGCCGGCGTACTCGACGTCGCCGTGCACGACCTGCGGACCTGGACCCACGACGTGCACCGTACGGTCGACGACACCCCGTACGGCGGCGGGCCCGGCATGGTGATGCGGCCCGAGCCCTGGGGCGAGGCGCTGGACGCCCTGGTGCCGGCCGGCGAGGAGTCAGGCGCCCGGCTGGTGGTGCCCAGCCCGGCCGGTGCGCGGTTCAGCCAGGCGGTGGCGCACGAGCTGGCCGCCGAGTCCCACCTCGTCTTCGCCTGCGGCCGGTACGAGGGGATCGACCAGCGGGTACTCGAACACGCCGCCACCCGGATGCCGGTGACCGAGATCTCGCTCGGCGACTACGTGCTCTTCGGCGGCGAGGTCGCGGTCCTAGTGATCATGGAGGCGGTGACCCGCCTGCTCCCCGGGGTGCTCGGCAACGCCGACTCGCTCGCCGAGGAGTCGCACGCGCACGGTCTGCTGGAGGCGCCGGTCTACACCAAGCCGCCGAGCTGGCGCGGACACGACGTACCCGAAATCCTGCGCTCGGGTGACCACGGCCGGATCGCCCGGTGGCGCCGCGACCAGGCGCTGGTCCGGACGGCCCGGCGCCGGCCGGACATGCTCGCCGCGCTGCCGGCGGAGCAGTTGGACAAACGGGACGTGGCCGCCCTGGCCGGGGCCGGATTTCAGCCTCCGGCCGACGATATGGCAAAGTAGGGGGGTTGCCGCAGTCGCCCGTGCCACGGACGGCTGCGAGGATCTCCGCCGGGGTTGCGTGCCGGGCCCCGCCGTGGAGATCAGAATCACCCATCCGCGCGCCGACGCCCGGTGCGCCGTGAGTCTTCAAGGATGCAGCGATGAACACCCTGGACGCCCTCGACGCCCAGTCGCAGCGGACCGACGTGCCCGACTTCCGAGCCGGTGACACCGTCAAGGTGCACGCCCGAGTCATCGAGGGCAGCCGGTCCCGGGTCCAGGTCTTCGAGGGTGTCGTCATCCGGCGCCACGGAGCGGGCCTGCGGGAGACCTTCACCGTACGCAAGATCAGCTTCGGGGTCGGGGTGGAGCGGACGTACCCGATCAACAGCCCGGGTATCGACCGGATCGAGGTCATGGTCCGTGGTGACGTGCGCCGGGCCAAGCTCTACTACCTCCGCGAGCTGCGCGGCAAGAAGGCCAAGATCAAGGAGAAGCGCGAGAAGCGGGTCGGCTGACCTCCCGCTGACCGCGAGCGACGCCGATCGCGGGGTGCCGAGCCGGCGAACGCCGACTACGCTGGCCGCACGGGCAGACGCGAGACGCGGCGACCCCGGCGACTGCCGGGGTCGCCCGTTCACCCCGCGCTTCGGCTCGCGGTGCCCGTCACCAGCCAGTGGGTGATGGCGCTGTATCTCGGGACCGGGGAGTTGCGTGGTGCGTAGGGTGGACGACGAGGACGATGTCGAACCGTGGCGTCGTCGGCCCCGACGATCCCGCCGTACCCGTAAGCAGATGCCACTGTGGCAGGAGCTTCCGCTACTGCTGATCGTGGCGTTCTGCCTGGCGGTCCTGATCCGGACCTTCCTGCTCCAGGCGTTCTTCATCCCCTCGGGGTCCATGGAGGACACCCTGCTGATCGGCGACCGGGTCCTGGTCAACAAAATCGTCTACGACGTGCGCGACCCGGCCCGCGGCGAGATCGTGGTGTTCCGGGGTACGGCGGCCTGGGCGCCCGAGGTCCGCGAGGCGGCCGATCCCGGGTTCGTGGCCAAGCTCGGCCGCACCATCGGAGACCTGGTCGGAGTGAGCCGGCCCGGCGAGAAGGACTTCATCAAGCGCGTGGTGGGGCTGCCCGGCGACCGGGTGCAGTGCTGCGACGACCAGGGTCGGGTGACGGTCAACGGTGCCCCGATCGACGAGCCGTACGTGCTGGAGAACTCCCCACTGGACCTCCCGCCCAACCGCCAGGAATGCCGGTCGCGGCGGTTCGACGAGGTGGTGGTCCCGGCGGGCCAGATCTTCGTGATGGGCGACCACCGACTGGTGTCGCAGGACGCGCGCTGCCAGGGTCCGGTACCGATCGAGAACGTGATCGGCCGGGCCTTCGTGGTCGTCTGGCCGTTCGGACACTGGAGTTCGCTGCCGGTGCCGGACGGCTTCGACAAACTGCCGAAACCGGCGGCGGCATCCGCTCCCGGTGAAGCGCCCGCCGACAGTCCGCAAAACAGCGCAGACACGGGAGAAATAGCAATTGCTATGCCAATCTTGGGCTCTCTGCTCGCTACCGCGCGTTCCCGGCGCTTTCGCGGGACTCGGCACCGTAGGCTCCACCCGTGATTGACGAGCAGACCGACAAGTCCAAGCCCCGCAGTTCGTTCTGGCGGGAGCTGCCCATCCTGGTGGGCGTGGCCATCCTGGTCGCGGTGCTGGTCCGGGCGTTCGTGCTGCAGACCTTCTACATCCCGTCGCCGTCGATGGAGCACACCCTCGACATCTACGACCGGGTGCTCGTCAACAAGCTGGTCTACGACTTCCGGTCACCGCACCGGGGCGAGATCATCGTATTCAAGGCGCCCACCCAGTGGACCGGCAATCCGAAGGGTGAGGACTTCATCAAGCGGGTGATCGGCGTCGGCGGCGACCGAATCGTCTGCTGCGACCCGCAGGACCGACTGATGATCAACGGTCAGTCGCTGGACGAGCCGTACATCTTCACCGAGAACGGGGTACGGGATCCGGCGGCCGACGAGGAGTTCGACATCACCGTCCCGGAGGGGCGACTCTGGGTGATGGGCGACCACCGCTCCGCCTCCGGCGACTCGCTGGAGCACTACCAGCAGAGCCGCAAGGACATTCAGGTGGCGACGATTCCGGAGAAGTCTGTGGTGGGACGGGCCTTCACCGTCTTCTGGCCGGTCGGCCGGGCCACCTGGCTCTCCGTACCCGATTCCTACGGCGCGATCCCGGAGCCGCAGGGCTGACCGACGGCGCGCGGCCGGCGGCGGGCCGGGCGCGGACGCGGCTAGGCTGACCGGGTGACCGTGTTCAGCCCCCGCCAGGCCGCCCGGGTGCTCCTGGTCGACGCCGACAGTCGGGTGCTGCTGTTCCACGGTTGGGATCCGGCCCGCCCCGAGCACCGCTACTGGTTCACCCCCGGCGGCGGCCTGGATCCCGACGAGACGCCGGCGGCCGGTGCCGCCCGCGAGCTGGCCGAGGAGACCGGCCTGCGGCTCGGCCCGGCCGAGTTCGGCGAGCCGGTCTGGCAGGAGACCACCGAGTTCAGTTTCGGTGGCCGGTGGTTCCGCCAGGAACAGCACTTCTTCCTCGTCCGGGTCGCCGCCTGGGCGGTGGACACGGCCGGGTTCGACGCGGTCGAACAGGAGACGATCGACACCCACCGCTGGTGGTCGATCGACGAGCTGGAGCGGACGACGGAACGGTTCTATCCGACCGACCTGCCCGAGCTGTTGCGCCGGGTGCTGGAGAGCGAGTAGCGGTGCTGACCCCACCCCGTACCGTGATCCGCCGCGAGGGCGGCATCTACGCCATGGAACGCGCGCTGCGGCGACGCGGATTTCCGCAGGTCGCCGGGGCCGACGAGGCCGGCCGGGGGGCCTGCGCCGGCCCGCTGGTGGCCGCCGCGGCGGTGCTGCCGGACGGCCGGCGCGGCGAGATCGAGGGACTGGCCGACTCGAAGCTGCTCACCCCGGCCACCCGGGAGCGGATCTACGCCGAGGTGGTGGCCCGGGCGCTGGCGTACGCCGTGGTGGTCATCCCGGCGGCGGAAGTGGACGCCCGGGGGCTGCACGTGTGCAACCTGGCGGCGATGCGCCGGGCGCTCGCCTCCCTCGCCGTGCTGCCGGACTACGTGCTGACCGACGGGTTCGGGGTGGACGGGCTGGGCGTGCCGGGGCTGGCGGTCTGGAAGGGCGATCAGGTCGCCGCCTGCGTGGCGGCGGCGAGCGTGCTGGCCAAGGTCACCCGGGACCGGATCATGGTGGAGTTGCACGACCAGTACCCCGGGTACGGCTTCGCCGAGCACAAGGGATACATCACCGCCGAGCACAGCGCCGCACTGGAGCGTCACGGTCCGTGTCCGGAACATCGCTTCTCGTACGTCAACGTCGCGACCGTCTCCGGCCGGGTCGGTCGGCCGCCGCGCTCCCGGCGCCCGGCGCAGCTGGGTGGGATCGAGTCGATGGCGCACGGGGGCCGGGCAGGGGGTACCGTCGGCGTGGCGTTGGGCGAGCGGCTACGGCCGTCAACGTTGGTGGGGGAAGATGTGGCCATGGAAGGCGGAGTGGGATGAGCGCGGAAGATCTCGAGAAGTACGAGACCGAGATGGAGCTGCAGCTCTATCGGGAGTACCGCGACATCGTTCGCCAGTTCTCCTACGTCGTGGAGACCGAGCGGCGGTTCTATCTGGCGAACCAGGTTGATCTGCACGTCCGCAACTCCGACGGCGAGGTCTACTTCGAGGTGGAAATGCACGACGCCTGGGTCTGGGATATGTACAGGCCGGCGCGCTTCGTGAAAAATGTCCGAGTAATGACCTTCAAGGATGTCAACGTCGAAGAACTCGAAAAGCCGGACATCTCCCTTCCCGCTGATTCTGGATTCGGCGGTTGATGATCATCAGCATTCCGACGGCTCCCGGAGTCGACGGCTGACCACCGGCCCCCGTCGCGGAGGCTGACCGCCGCCCCGCTGCAACTAGCAAGATCCGCTGCTCTCCTGGTCGCGTCGTCGGCCGGGTCTCCGCCTGAGCCGGGGACGCCGGGCAGGCCGGCGGCCGCCGAACACTGGTACGCCCGGCGGCCGATCCTCCGGTAGCCGCGCCGCAGCGCACGCCAGCGGCACCGCAGCGCACGCCGGGGATACGGCAGCGCAGGCCGAGGCCGGGGCTACCGCAGCGCGCGCCAGCGGCACCGCAGCGCACGCCCGGGGGTACCCGGCGGAGCCCGATGGCCTAGTGGTCCTCGGTGACCACGACCTCCACCCGCTGCACCAGATTGTTCGCGAACCCACCCCGGTTCCACGGCTGCTCGATCGGCTGGGTACGCCCGGACGCGTCGGTCGCCCGGGCACCGAGCGTGTACCGGCCGGGAGTTGCCGGCCACTCGTACCGCCAGCGGCGCCACGCCCAGCGCTCGTCCACGGCCGGTCCCCGCGCCGCCGACTCCCGCTGTCCCGCCGACTCCCGCTGTCCCGCCGAATCCGGGTCCGCTCCGTTGACCAACTCCGCCGCCCCGGTGGCCGGTTCGAGGGTGGCGGGCGCCCAGCTGAGACCGCCGTCGGTGGTCACCTCGACGGCGGTCACCGGAGCGTGCCCGGACCAGGCCCGGCCCTCCACCGTGCACAATCCGGGACGTAGCACCCGGGTCCGCGACATGAAGTCCGGAAAGCCGGGCGGCTGGACCAGCGCCCGGGGCTCGATCCGGGTGACCGGGACGCCCGGGTCGTCGGCCGAGGTACGCAGCCGGTAGGCCACCGCGTTCTGGTAGCCGTCGAACTCCCGGTCCAGCACCGTGATCCGGGTGAGCCACTTGACGTGTGCCATGCCGTACCAGCCGGGCACCACCAGGCGCAGCGGCGCGCCATGCTGGGGGAGCAGCGGGAGGCCGTTCATCTCGTACGCCAGCAGCACCTCCTCGCGCAGTGCCTCGGCCACCGGCAGGCCGCGCTGGTAGTCCTGCTCGATGCCGCGCTCCACCCCGTGGTCGGCGCCGGTGAAGACCACGTCGACGGCGTCCGCGCCGAGCCCCGCCTCCCGCAGCAGCGGAGCGAGTGGCGTGCCGGTCCATTCGGCGGTGCCGATCGCCTCGGAGAGCCATGGCTGGCTGACCGGCCGGGGCGTCAACAGGGCCCGGCCGTTGCCGGCGCACTCCAGGGTGACCCGCCGGGTGACCCTGGGCCGCTCCCGCAGAGCGGCGAGATCGAGGGTCAGCGGGCGGTCGACCCGGCCGTCGACGGTCAGCAGGTGCCGGCCCGGGTCCAGGTCCGGGATGTCGTAGTGGATGAGCAGGTAGTGCAGGCCCACCGGGGTGACGTCGTAGCGGAGCGCTTCCAGCGGCAGCGCGTGGTTACGCGCGGCGAGTCCCAGCTCCTCGATGCTGATGCCCTCGTCGGGATCGGCCAACCGGGAAGGCCGGCTCACGTCGTCCACTGTGGTCATCGCCGCTCCTTCGTGGTTCCGGCGGTGGGTGGGACCCCGCCTCCGGCCGTCCAGCCTAGGCGAGCCGGCTGAACGGAGACGGAGCCGCCCAGCTCAGGGGTGAACGGCGGGCCTCGACGGCGCCGCAGGATGTCCGATTCCGTACCCGGCACGACGTTGCCGCTCGTTCCGACGCTCGGCGCAGCCGCCTGGGTTCCGAAATCGTCGACCATCAGGTCGTCGGGTCGGGCGCCGGGAAGGGCGTCGGGAAGGGCGCCGGGAAGGGCGCCGGGAAGGGCGTAGCAGATTATCGAGGGTCGTGGGCGTTTTCCACAGGGGTGCTGGTTGTGCACAGCGCATGGCTCCGGGTGTTGCGAGGGGGCACGCGGGGCGCGACGCTGCACGACCATGACGAGGAGATGGCACGGCGCGGGACCGGCGATCCTGCTCTCGGTGTTGCTGCTGGCACTGGCACCGCCACCGCCGGCCGGGGCCGCCCCGGCCGGCGGGTCTATCCGGGGCGCCGGCACCCCGGCCCCGATCACCGGCGCGGACCAGCCGTCGACAGGCCCGAGCCTGGTTTGGGCGAGGTCGCAGGTTCGGACCGCCGGTCTGTCCCGCTGGTCTGCGGCTGCGGTGGCGGCTGCGTCTGCGTCTGCGGCTGCGGCTGCGTCTGCGCCTGCGGCGGTAGCGCCTGCGGCGGCAGCGCCAGTGTCAGGGCCGGTGTCGGTGTCGGTGTCTGCCGTGGTATCGGCGTCTGTGTCGGTACCGGTGCCGGTGCCCGGAAGGTTCCGGTGGCCGCTCGACGGGGTGCCGCCGGTCGTGCGGCGGTTCGACCCGCCGCCGCGACCGTGGGCGGCCGGACATCGGGGCGTCGACCTGGCCGCCCCGCCCGGCGCCACCGTGCGGGCCGCCGGGCCGGGGGTGGTGTTCTTCGCCGGAATGGTGGCCGGCCGCCCGCTGGTCAGCGTCGCCCACGCCAACGGACTTCGCACGACCTACGAGCCGGTGCGTTCCGGGCTGACGGTCGGGGACGCGGTGCGGGCCGGAGACCCGCTCGGTGTGCTCCTGCCGGGCCACCGGGGCTGCCTGTCCGCCGGATCGGCCTGCCTGCACTGGGGCCTGCGCCGCGGCGACGAATACCTCGATCCCCTGCTGCTGCTCGGCCTCGGCCGGGTCCGCCTGCTACCGGTGGCGGCCCCCTTTCCGGCCGGTGCCGCCGGTCGATGACAGCGTCCGGACCGGCGGTCAGGTGAGCGTGCCGAGCAGGCCCGGCAGGCGCTCGGCGAGCCGGTCGTACTCCTCCGCCCGGTTGTAGACCTGGCCGGACAACCGCAGCCAGCCCCGGTCGCGCCACGGGTTGACGTTGACCTCGGCGCCCAGCTCGTCGCTGATCCGCTGCCGCAGCGCTACCGCGTCGGGAAAGGTGGTCGCGACGCCGGGCGGCAGCGGAAGGATCCGCATGGACACCGTCGGCCCGCCGGGGTCGACCAGATCGGCCGGCGCGACCCCGAGAGCCGCCCCGACCACCCGCTGCCCGTACGCGGCCAGTTCCGCGTTGTGCGCCCGGACCCGCTCCAGCCCGAGGGTACGAAGCGTGAACACGCCCACCGGTGCGGCGAGCCAGGGGGTGTAGTCGAGCGTCGCCTGCCATTCGACCCGGGTGGGAAAGCCGGTCTCCTGCTCCCAGGAGACGGCCAACGGCTCGATCCGGTTGCGCCAGCGGGGCGCGACCACCAGCGCGGCGGTACCCCGAGGGGCGTACCCCCACTTGTGCAGGTTGCCGATCCAGAAGTCGGCGCCGATGCTCTGCACCGGAGTCGACAGCATTCCGGGCGCGTGTGCGCCGTCGACCAGTACCGGGACATCGCGTTCCCGGGCGACCGCCGCGATCGCCGCCGCTGGGAACAACCGGGCGGTGGCGGAGGTGAGCTGGTCGACGATGAGCAGCTTGGTACGGCCAGGCCGGATCCCGGCCCGCACGATCTCGACGATCTCCTCGTCCGTGGCGGTCAGCGGAACCCTCAGGGTGCGCCGGACGGCACCGGTCCGGCGTGCCTCCCGCTGGATGGAGAGGGCGAAGGAGCCGTACCCGTGGTCGGTGTCGACCACCTCGTCGCCGGGTTCGAGCCGCAGCGACTGGAGCACGACGGCGGCGCCGAGAGTGACGTTGCCGACCAGGGCCGTCCCGTCCGGATCGGCACCGAGAAAGCCGGCCAGGTGTCGACGGGCGTGCGTGATCCGGTCGACGAGTCCCCGGTTGAAGAACCGCATCGGGTTGGCCTCGGTCTCGTCGCGCAGCCGCTGCTGGGCGCGCTGCACGCCGATCGGCACCGCCCCGTACGAGCCGTGGTTGAGGTGGGCGACGCCGGGGTCCAGCGAGAACAGCAGTCGGGCGCCGGGGATCGGCACGGGCGGCTGCGGCCCCGCGGTGCTCATTCGGTGATCGTAGCCCGGCGTCGATCGGGTACCGCCGGGAACGTGTGATCCGGCCGTTGGCCGCGACCGCTGGCCGCTGGCCGTTGGCCGTTGGCCGTTGGCCGTTGGCCGTTGGCCGCTGGTCCCTGCGCCAGCCGCTGGACGTCAGCTCGGCGAGTCGGCCCGAGGATGTGCCTGGCGGTACGCCGCTCGCAGCCGTTCCACCGAGACATGGGTGTAGATCTGTGTGCTCGACAGCGTGGCATGCCCGAGAAGCTCCTGCACCGTACGCAGGTCGGCACCGCCCTCCAGCAGATGGGTGGCCGCCGAGTGCCGCAGCCCGTGCGGGCTGATCCGGGGCAGCCCCGTGGCCCGGGCGTAGTCGGCGACGATCCGGCGTACCACTGTGGGCTGGAGCCGCCCGCCGCGTACCCCGAGCAGCAGGGCCGTACCGCTCTCCGGCCCGGCCAGGTGTGGCCGGCCGATCCGCAGCCATTCGTCGAGTGCCCGCTGCGCCGGCAGCCCGTAGGGCACGGTGCGTTCCTTGGCTCCCTTGCCGAGGACCCGGAGCACCCGCCGGGCCTGGTCGACGTCACCGAGGTCCAGGCCGCACAGCTCGCCGACCCGGATGCCGGTGGCGTAGAGGAGTTCGAGCACCACCCGGTCCCGTGACGATTCCGGGGATCCGACCTCGCCGGGGGCGTCGACCAGTTCGCTGGCCTGGTCGGGCCGGAGCACGGCCGGCAGTTCCCGGTGTGCCCGAGGACTGGCGAGTTGCGCACCGATGTCGGTGTTCACCAGCCCGGCCCGGTGCGCCCAGCCGGTGAAGGTACGGGCGGACGCGGCGCGGCGGGCCAGCGAAGCGCGGGCGGCCCCCAGGGTACGCAGTTTCGCCAGCCAGCTCCGCAACACGGTGATGTCCAGCTCTCCCGGCTCGGTGCAACCCATCCGGCCGGCATGGTCGAGCAGCGACACCACGTCCGCGACGTACGCCCGGACGGTGTGCGTCGACCGGTTCTCGACCGAGGCGAGGTGCTGCGCGAAGTCGTCGACGCTCTCTCGGAAGGCCGGTGTCAGGGCCTCGTGCCGGGCGCGGGTGCTGCGACTGGGCTCGCTCATCACCTGCGACGGTGGGCCCCGAACCTCGATCACGTCAAGCCAACTCGCCGCAGCTCTACCCGTCACCGGCGCTCAGGCCGATGTTGGCGGCTCGCCGCAGCTCTACCCGCCACCGACGCTCGGGCCGACATCGGGCGGCTCGCCGCAGCTCTACCCGCCACCGACGCTCGGGCCGACATCGGGCGGCTCGCCGCAGCTCTACCCGTCACCGACGCTCAGGCCGATGTTGGCGGCTCCTCGCAGCCCTATCCGGCACCGGCGTTGCGGTCGAGGTCGACGGCTCACCTCGGGCACGCTCGCGGCCATGGTCAGCGGGCAGGGCGAGCAGACGTTGCGCGGCCGGATCGGGTCGCCGCCGGAGCGAGGAGGAACCCGTCATCGCGGCGGAGCACCAGGCCGAGCTGTTCCAGCAGGGAGAGCTTGCGCAGGGCGGTACGCAGGTCGAGCCCGGTCCGCGCGGCGAGGACGTCCGGGCCGGCCGGGCGGCGTCGCGGAACCGACTCCAGAATCAGCGCGGAGTCGTCGTCGAGCCCGTCCTGTGGCCTCTCGGGACCACGAACCGGCGGTGCGAGGTCGGCTCCGATCCGCCCCACCTCCTCAAGCACATGTGGTACGCCGGTGACGAGTCGGGCCTCGGGATATTCGCGGAGCAGTTCGTGCGCCCCGACCGACATGGCGGAGGTGACCGGTCCGGGCACCACCATCGAGGGCCGCTTCATCGCGATCGCCCGCCGCAGCGTCTGCGTCGCACCGCTGCGGGCCGCCGCCTCGACCACCAGGGTGCCGGCGGTGGCGGCGGCGATCACCCGGTTGCGGATCAGGAAGCGGGGCCGCAGCGGCTCCGCCCCGGGTGGCCACTCGCTGACCAGCAGGCCGACGTCGGCGATTCGGTCGAAGAGGGCGGTGTTTCCCACCGGATAGGGCCGGTCGACACCGCAGGCGAGTACTGCCACGGTCAGGCCACCGGCATTCAGGGCGCCCCGGTGCGCCGCAGCGTCGATGCCGAACGCACCGCCGGAGACGACGGTCCAGTCACGCTCTGCCAGTCCGAAAGCGATCTCGGTGGCGACGTGCAGCCCGTACGGGGTGGCGGCTCGGGACCCGACCACCGCCACCGATCGTTGCAACGCCTCGCCGAGTGGCCAGGCACCGCGCACCCAGAAGCAGAGCGGCGGTGCCGTCTCCTGGTCGACCCTGCGGTCGGTACCGGACAGGGTCAACTGGTCCAGGCTCCGTAGCCGGGTCGGCCACTCGGGGTCGGTGGGAATCACCACCCGTGCACCGAGCCGTTCGGTCTGCTCGGCGGCGTCGAGGGCGATTTGCCACGGGTCCCCGGCGGCCAGTCGGGACTCGACCGTTGCCCGTAGCCGGGGGTCCGAGACCTTGCCGGTGAGCAGGTGGCGCAGCGCCCCGGCCGCCCCGAACTGCCGTACCAGGCGGACCACCGCTCGGGTGCCGGGCTCGAAGAGCCAGGTCAGGGCGATGCGTGCCAACCTCTCCTCGTTTATCGTCACCGGCTCTTCCAGCCCCGGAATCGGATCGGCCGAGGGCGTGGTGCGGCCGGTGTCGTGCTGGCTGGAATCCTCCGCCGTCGAACTGGGGTGCGATGGTCGTCTCGGGGTGGCCGGTGGTGCGGAGTCACGGCTCGGAACGGCCGGAGCGGGGCGTACGGGTCTGGTCATGCGAGGCTCCCGGTGCGGAGTTGGGTCGCTTCGTCCACGTCTCCGGCGTCGGGGCGCTGTCGACCGTCGAGGTCGGCGATGCTCCAGGCCAGCCGGATCACCCGGTCGAAGCCACGGGCGGACAGGACGCCGCTGTCGAGCAGCCGGCGCAGTGCGTGGGTGTCGTTCGCCGGCAACCGCCACCGGGGATGGCGCAGTTGCGGACCCGGCACCTCGGCGTTGACCCGCCAACCGCCGGCAGCCCACCGGGCAGCGGCGGCGGCTCGGGCCTTGCCGACCCGTTCGGCGACGACGGCGGACGACTCGACGGTCTGCTCGGCGGCCATCAGTTCCGCCGCCCGCAGCGGGCTCACCCGCACCTGCACGTCCAGCCGGTCCAGCAGGGGCCCGGAGAGCCGACCGAGATAGCGGCGGCGTGCCAGCGGCGTGCACTCACACGAGATATCCCCGGAGGGTTTCGCGCACGGGCACGGATTCGCCGCCACCACCAGTTGCACCCGGGCGGGATATTCGGTGCCGCCACGGGACCGGGCCAGCACGATCCGGCCGCTCTCCAACGGTTGACGCAGTGCCTCCAGCGCACCCCGGACAAATTCGGGAGCCTCGTCGAGAAAGAGCACCCCTCGATGCGCCAACGAGACCGCGCCGGGCCGGGCCAGCCCCGATCCGCCTCCGACCAGCGAGGCGATGGTCGCCGTATGGTGCGGGGCCTGGAACGGCGGTCGGCGCAGCAGTTGCCCGTCCGGAGGCAGCAGACCGGCTATCGAGTGCAACGCGGTCACCTCCAGAGCGCCCTCGTCGTCCAGTTCGGGCAGGATCGAGGGGAGGCGCTCGGCCAGCATCGTCTTGCCGGCCCCCGGGGGCCCGAACAGGGCCAGGTGGTGACCGCCGGCGGCGGCCACCTCCAGGGCGCGCCGTCCGAGCCCCTGCCCGGCGACGTCGGCGAGGTCGGGTCCGGGGCGGGGCGACGTCGCCGGTGGGGACGGCGGATCGAGCAGCGGCGCACCGTCCCGGATGAAGGCCACCAGCCGGTGCAGGGTGTCGACCGCCCGGACCCGGACCCCGGGTACGACCGACGCCTCGGCGGCGTTGTCGAGTGGTACGACCACCCGGGTGATGCCGGCCCGGACCGCCGCCACGACCATCGGCAGTACGCCCCGGACCGGCCGGACCGTACCGTCGAGACCCAACTCGCCGAGGACGGCGACCCGGTCCAGCGGGGCGAGCGGCATCTCGCCCGAGCCGCCGAGTAACGCCGCCGCGATGGCGAGGTCGAAAGTCAAGCTGTGCCATACTAACGGCCATGCGGAGAGCAGCGAAGTACCGGCGGATCTCGGACGACCGGGAAGGCCAGGCACTCGGGGTCGAGCGCCAGGACGAAGACCTGGACGCACTCGGCCAGCGACGCGGGCTGACCTTCGTCGCTGACTACGTGGACAACGACATCAGCGCCAGCACCCGGTCCAAGAAGCGGCGCCCGGACTTCGAGCAGATGATGCGCGACGCCCGGGCCGGCCGGTTCGACGTGATCGCGGCGTACACCACGGGCCGGCTCACCCGCCGGCCGCGCGAGTTCGAAGACCTGATCGAGCTGGCCGAGCGGCACGGCGTCGAGTTCGAGTACGTCCGCTCGCCGAGCTTCGACCTGCGCACCGCGCAGGGCCGCCGGATTGCTCGCACGCTCGCCGCTCAGGACGCGGGGGAGGCCGAGGAGACCGCCGAGCGGGTGGCCCGGCAGAAGCTACAGGCTGCCGCCGCCGGCCAGTGGAAGGGCGGCCGGCGCCCGTACGGGTACGAGGCCGACGGGACCACGGTCCGCGAGGCCGAGGCCGAGGTGATCCGGGAGGCGTCATCGGCGATCCTGGCCGGTGCCAGCCTGCGCGGACTGGCGGCCCAGCTGAACGCCCAGGGCGCGACGACGTCGACCGGGCGCCTGTGGACGCCGACGGAGCTACGGAAGGTGCTGCTACGCCCGCGCAACGCCGGACTGATGGAGCATCAGGGAGAGATCGTGGGGCCGGCCGCCTGGCCGTCGGTGGTGGACGAAGAGCAGTGGCGGGCCGTCGTCGGGCTGCTGACCGACCCGGGCCGGCGGACCTGGGTCACGGCCGCCCGCCGATGGCTGCTGTCCGGACTGGCGCTGTGCGGCGTCTGTGGCGGGCCGATCCGGGCCACACGCCAGAACGGCACCCCGTCCTACACCTGCAAGCCTCGGAAGTGCGTGGCCCGCACCGCCGCCGAGGTAGAGACCTTCGTAACCGACGTGGTGATCGAGCGACTGTCTCGGCCGGACGTCGCCGAGCTGCTCGCCACGCCGGCGCCAGACCGTACGGCCGACCTCCGGCAGGAACTGCTGGCGATCCGGACCCGCCGCCGGTCGTTGGCCGGGCTGCTGGCCGACGGGATCCTGACCGAGGCGGAGGTGCGCCGGGAGGCTCCGACGCTCGACAAGCGGATCAGCGAGATCGAGGCGACGCTGAGCAGCAGCGGGCGGGACGGTGCTCTCTCGGCCGTCGTGATGGCCGTCAGCGCCGCCGGAGCCGATCCGGCAACGGTTTGGGCGGGCCTCGATCTGGACCGGCGCCGCGCCGTGCTGGACGCACTGATGACGGTCCGGATCCACCGCACCAGAAGGGGGCGCCCGAAGGGCTGGCGGCCGGGACGGTCCTACTTCGACCCGTCCACGGTCGGCATCGAGTGGAAGGGCCGCGAGTAGCCGGAGAGGGCTACGACTCCACCTTGCCGGCCCGTGGATCCACCACCGTCAGCAGTCCGCGATCCCGGGCCCTGGTGACCCACCGGCCCGCCGTCGACCGCGGCACCGCCAGCCACTCCGCGACAGCCTGAGTCGGCGCATCACCGGACAGCAGCGCCAGGCGGTAGACCCGGGCGACCTGTTGCAGCGTCTCCGTCGTCGGCCCCGCCTTACCCAT
This sequence comes from Plantactinospora sp. BB1, assembly GCF_003030385.1. Classification (NCBI taxonomy): domain Bacteria; kingdom Bacillati; phylum Actinomycetota; class Actinomycetes; order Micromonosporales; family Micromonosporaceae; genus Plantactinospora; species Plantactinospora sp. BB1. Next base: position 3,220,661 of record NZ_CP028159.1, read on the forward strand.
GTCCGCCGGATGCTGCGCCAGGTACGGCGCCACAGCACCCTGAGTGGCGAGCCGGAGCAGCCGCGCAACCGGGAGTTCCCGTAGCCGCTCGCCGGTCACCTCCTGGCCGTCGTCTGCCTCCACCACGACCCGGCGAGTGACGTACCGGCCCGAGTCCGCGTCGTAGGCCGCGACCAACTCGGCCCGGTATCCGCCGCTGAACGTGCCGCGCGCCGTCACCTCGGCGGGCACCGTCACCCCGTCGCCGATGTCGATCTGCTCGCCGCTGCTGGCCGAATTCACCGTGGTCATGCGTTGGATGCTGACGGTAATCCAGGGGCAATGTCAAGGCTCGTGAGTTGGTGTTGACGGAACTGATCAACCGGTGGTAGACCTCTCGGTACGGCTCTGACGAAGCTGTACCACCCCTGGAGGATCGATGCCGGAGTACATGACGACCGAGGAAGTCGCAGAGCTGTGCCGTACCAGGCCCGAAACGGTGCGCTTCTGGCGCAGCAACGGCAAGGGACCACACAGCTTCAAGGTCGGCCGCCGCGTGCTGTACGCCCGCGAGGACGTCGAGCAGTACCTCGCCGCCGCGCGTGCAGCAGCTCGACGGGCTTCCTGAGATGGCCGCGCAGGAAGCGGGGGAGACCGCCGAGTACATCCGCCGCCTGGTCGACGGCGCGCCGCCGCTAACCGAAGAGCAGCGCGCCCGGCTGGCCGGACTGCTGGCCCCGGCCGGTGACAGCCGACGTACGGCCGCCCACCGCCGCGCCTACGTCGCCGGGGGAGGCCAGCGTGCAGCCTGACGGAGAAAGCCGCCCTGCGGCGAACAGGGCGGCCCTGGAGACGACCGGCGGGACGTCGACCACCACGATACCGGCGCTGACCACTCCGGCCCGCTGGCGCCGGGTCGAAGTCGACCGGGGCCGGGGCTGGTCGGTCGTCCGGTGGGAGCGCCACTGATGGGCGCCAGCAACGTCAAGCTGGTCTACACGCTGTGGCGCGACCTGCCCGACGGCCCGTTCCGGGTGCTGGCGTACATGGCCCTGGTCTCGCTTGACGAAGACGACCCGCCGAAGTTCTGGGCAGGCCGGGAGGCGCTGGCGCTCGCCACGGGCCGGGTGGTCGCCGACCGGTGGACTGAGGACCCTGACGAGCTGGCCGAGCGTCGCCGCGCCTTCAAGGCCGTCGACCGGAACCTGAAGGCGCTCAGGGAGTTCGGCGCCATCTGGCAGATCGCGGCACCGCACACCGGCCGGCAGGCGGTCTACGGGTTGCACCTGAAGAGCACCCCACTAACCGGGGTCCAGTCCGGGAAGAGCACCCCGGTAAACGGGGTCCAGTCGTCCGGAGAGCACCCCGCCCAGTGGGGTGCAGTCGCACTCACTGAGTCCGCAGTGAGTGACTCAGGCGCCGAGAGCACCCCGGTTAGTGGGTCGAGTGCACCCCGGTTAGCGGGACAGAGCACCCCGGTTAGTGGACGAGTGCACCCCGCCCAGCGGGGTCCCGAGGAACCTAAGAAGGATCCTAAGAAGGATCAAAGGGAGGAGCACCCCGCTGCCCCCCTTCCAGATTCCGAACTTCGGAAGATCTTCGAAACCCCGACCAGCCTCCCTCCGGTCGACGCGCCTCCCTCCGGTCGACGCGGGCTGAGTCGAGCCGAGCAGAGCATCGCCGAGGCATCAGCGCGCCGGGCCGCCCGGATCGTTGCCGAGCACACCGGAGCAACCGACGCGGAAGCGGCGGCGGCCGTGGCGCTGATCGAGCAGGAGAAGAACCCGGTATCCCTGGTGCCGTTCGTACAGCGCCTCGCCGCCGATGGCGACGTGGCCGCGTACGTCGACCGGGCGCGCACCGACGACAGCCGGCAGGACGTCCAGCCGCGCGCCGCTGACGCCTGGTGGAACAACTAGCAGAGAGAGCGATCGATGACTAAGACCATCTGGCGAACCATCGACTTCCGCCCGGCACCACCCGGCTACCGCGTGATCGTGCCGTGCGAGGCCGAACCGCTCGGCTGGTACGCGGTACCGATGCCGGGCTGGCTCGTGCAGGAGGAAGCCGACGGAGAGGACTGGGAGACGGGCGTCGAGCGCCCCGACGTCGACTGCCCGCCGGAGGACCGCCGCCGCCGGGTGGTGAGCGCGATACTCGACTCCGGCGATGGAGAGCCGGTGCCGGCCGACCTGGCCCACCGCGCGTACCGCGTCCTCGGCCCCGGCGAGCCGGACCTGACCGGCGAGGCGCTCGCGGACCTTCAGGACAGCGAGAGGTGGGCTGACCGCGTTGCCCGGTCGCAGAGCCGGCAGGACTGCCCGAGCTGCGGCACCAAGGCGCTCGCCTGTTCCTGGTCGCAGAACCCCGCCGCCGGCCGGGGCGACTGCTGTGCCGAGTGCGGCCACCCCGCGAGGCGATCGTGATCGACCGGTCGGCCCTCGACGCCGAGCTGCGGGAGCGCCTACGGGCCGCCGTAGAACAGACCATCCGCCGACGGCAGACCCGACGCGACGCACAGCTCGAGTTCCGCCAGCGACGGGCACACGGACTCACCCAACGCCACGCCGCACGCCAAGCAGCCGCACGACGCCGCCGATGACCGTCAGCAGTAAGAGGGACTACGGCAACTGGCCCACCTTCCTCGACCACGCCACCGAGACACCCGCCTGCCGAGGAACCGACCTCGACCTCTGGTTCCCCGAACCCGGCGAACGATGGAAGGCGCGCCGCGCCCGCGCCATCTGCAACACCTGCCCACTCCAACCCGAGTGCGAGACCTGGGCCCACCAGCAACCCACCGACCAGCTACACGGCATCTGGGGCGGCACCACCCACCACGACCGCCGCGCCCGCCAGCGAACCAGCCGAACCGACCAGCCGTCACCGACAGCTACTAACCACGCGGCGTGAACCGGAAGTCGAGGCCCGACGTACGAAACGACGCGGCACGACGAACGCGACAACGCCTCTGACCTGCGCGTTTTTCCCGGGCAGGGGGTACCCCCGAACAGCCCGCTCTGTTCAAAATCTCTCTCTCCTGAGAGTGAATGTCACATGGAGTGACGCATCTCGGTTGATCTCGGCTTATCGGCGCTCGGTTGTCCTCGGTCGTTCTCCGGTCGACTCGGCGCCGAAGAATCGAAGGTCTGAGGCTGCTCTCACCTTCAATTCTTCGGTGGCCGGTACTACGCTCGTAATACGCGGAACCACTTGGGCGGATCGAGAGAGGCGGGTTCAGTGTCGGTGCGATCGGTGCGGCTGAGCGGTAAGCAGATGGCGGCGCTGGAGGAGGCTGCCGCCCGGAACGGGACCACGGTGTCGGAGATCCTGCGCCAGGGCGCCGAGCAGGTCGCGGACCCGTCGAAGGGCGCGCCGACCGTGGCCAGTCTGCGGCGTCTCGACCCTCAGTCGGGGCTGCTGGTGGCGCTCCTGAACGAGCTGGACGGCGTCGGGATCACCGACGTCATGCCGGAAGCCCGTCGACAGCTGGACCGGGCGCGGCAGCTACAGACCGGGGCCGCTGGCGAGGTGCATCGGGCGCGCGACGGGCGTGCGACGTTGGTCGAGCGGCTGGCGGCCGGTGACGTCGGCGCGGCCGAGGCGGCGCAGCGTGACGTCGAGTACGCGCCGTGGATCGACGGGGACCGGCCGGCGTTGCGGCTGGCCGAGCGTGCGATCTCGGAGTTGACGGCGGCGGCCCGCCGGTCGGCGGTGAGTGAGTCGGTGGCGGTGCACCAGGCGTTGGTCGACCGGATCGACGCGGCGGTCGGTACGGCGGTGGAGGCGGGCGGCCGGATCGTGGACGTGTCGAAGATGGTCGGCCTGTTGTCGCCGATCTGGCAGCGGCGTGGCCAGTCGGTGAGCGGGAACGTGTCGGGGACGTTGACCGCGGACCCGTGGGTCGGTGGTGGGCCGAAGCTGCCGCCGCTGACGATGGACGACCTACAGGGCGACCCGGACCGGTTGGCGGCCTGGGCGACGTCGACGGCGGCGATGGTCGAGCTGGACCGGTTGTGGCCGGTCGCGGACATGCTGGGCGAGGTGTGCGGCTGGTCGTTCGTCCGGTGGGGCAAGGACGTGTCGAAGGACGTGTTGAAGATCGTGGAGGACAGCTTGCCGCGCCCGGTGTGGTACGCGGTGATCGCGGGCTGCGGGTGGCGACCGAGCCTGATCATGGCGGCCGGGCAGCTGCCGGTCGCGCCGCCGGACCACGACGCGCGGGTGCGTCGGTGGGGTGCGTCGGTGCTCGGGGTGGTTCGGTGACCGGGGACGGCGGCCGGCGGGTGGTTGATCCGTGCCGGCCGGTGCCGGACCGGTCGGAGCGGCTGGAGGTGCCGGACGAGGTGCTGGACCAGCTGGTCCCGAACAGGCACGCGCGGCGGCCGGTCAGGCGTCGGCGTGGCGAGCCGGGGCGGAGCGAACCCGCGCGGGAGACCGCCGGGCCGGAGTGACTTACCAGGGCGTCAACGTCACCCGTGCGGTTCCTCTCTTCCGGGCTCCGGCCGTGTCGGGATCGAAGGTCGCCGAGGCCCCTACCTCTCCGTTCGGGGCCGGTGAGGCGACCTGCGCCGAGTAGTGCGGGCGGTTGGGGTGCGAGCACACTTCGACCGCCCGCACTGTCGTTTCCCGGGGTAGTTGACCTGCGGTGCTGCGCGGTCTACGACTCGTCGGTGTCGTCCGGGCGTCGCTTCGCTGCCCACTCCTCAACGTCCTCGGTACGCCAGATCCGGCCCGCCTTCAGGATCACGGCCGGCTCGGGGAAGTCGCGTCGCTTCGACAGCACCTCAACCCACTGGCGCGAGACACCGAGGTACTCGGCGATCTCGGCCGCGCCCATGATGCGCAGTGGTCGACGTCTCGGCACGTCGGGACATTCCCACGATCGACATGGGCAACCCTGCTACTAGGGATCACGCTAGTGGCATTGACTATTCACCGACGGTGGTTGACCCTGGTCGGAAACGCTGTGCCGCCGGTTGAGCGGTGCTCGGGGGCGGTACACGCGATCGCCGGTCCGACCCCCGGCCGGATCACCCCGTACCCGCTTGCAACGGGTGCGCCGGTCGGGGGTCGGACTCATCACGGAAGAGGGTGACCCCGTGTTCTCCGACGACATGCCGACCGCCGATCACGTCGACCAGGCCGAACGGGTCGAACTCCGCTCGACGCTGCTGGAGCACCGGCCCAAGGTCGGTACCCGGGAGTGCCGGGCGTGCGGCCAGCAGACCGACGAGGCCGGCCGCTGCTCGACCGCCGCCGACGCCCACACGAGGCTGCTGGAGCTGTTGCAGCAGGACTGATCCCCCCGCACGCACGAGGCGGCCCGGACCACGCTGGCCCGGGCCGCCTCGGTGCGGTGGGGTACTACCGGCGATCGGCGATCCGGCCGCCGAGCTCGACCAGGCAGATGCTCGCCACGATGATCAGCCCGTCGATGGACAGCGGCAGCAGGTACGGAGAGGCGTCCGTCTCGCCGTACCGGCGGGCGACGTCGACCAGGTGCCAGTACGACACCCACCCGGCGATCCCGGCGATCACGGCGGTGGTCGCCATCCGGGCGAACGCCAGCGCCCGGCGGTGCACCGGCACGCGGGAGATCAGCTCGACGGTGAGCAGCAGCGCCAGCGGCGGCCACGCGGCGATCGCCTGTGAGATCGGGTTGTCCCAGGCGTGGAGGACGTTCCCGGCGACCGACGCGGCGACGCCGAGGAGCAGCACCGCGCGGACTGCCCACCGGACCCGGATCAGCCGGCGGACCGTGCCCGGGTCCGGGGTGGGTTCCGGCGGGGCGGCCGGTGCGGCGATGACGTCGGCGGCCGGGCGGGCGGACCGTTCGGGAGAACTCTCCACGACGGCGCCGCCGACCGACCCGGTGTCGGTGCCCGGACCCGGGTCCGGGGCGGACCCGGCAGCCACCGGATCCGGGTCCGGGCCGGACACCTCGCCGACCGGTACGGCGTGCGTCCACGGGTCGGCCGGCCGCTCGGCGAGTAGCCGGCTGCGGATCGCGTCCGCCTTGTCAGCACCGATCCGCAGGTCGCGCATCAGCCGGTTCCGCGACGGGACCTCGCCGAGCCAGTCGACCAGCAGCCGCGCATCGGGCAGCAGCTCGTCCACGGTCCGCGGCGCCGTGGTGAGGGACGGCGCGGTCACCGGAGCATCCTCGGACGCTTCTTCCCGTCGCCGCCGGGCTGCTCGATCGACCGCAGCGACCGCTTGATCGACGCCCGGTCGAGCTCTTCCCCTTCCTCAGGCCGCTCGATCGTCTGGTACCCGGCCGGCGGCCGCAACGGCTCGATGCCGAGGGTCAGCAGCAGCGCCTCCACGACCTGCACGGTCAGCTCTTCGTCCGGCATCGACCACTTCACCCGCCGCTGCTGGAGTACCCGCGCCGTCGCGTTCAGGATCACCGTCGGGTCGAGCGTCGGCGACCAGACTGCCGCCTTCACCCGGGGCTGCGCCTCGGCCCGGACCCGGGCCAGCGCCGCCGCGACGCGGGGCGGGGGGTTCACCGCGCACCCCGCATTAGGTCGACGGCGTCCAGGATGCCAGCGGCGAGCGCCAGCGCGTCCCGGTCGTCCAGTCCGTCCTTGGTCTCCACCAGCACGCACGGCGGCGTGATGGTGCCTTCGTCGGTGTTCTCGAAGACGGAAACGCACACCGTCGCCAGCAGCTCGCCGTCCCGGTGCAGCCGGCGCACCTCCACCTCGTGATCCCGGCCGCCGGCTACCGCCTCACCCTCGGCGATCGCGGCGTGGTCGGTCTGGCACCACGGCGGGCACCCGGATTCGGCACCCGCGTTCCGAATCCGTGATTCCGCACCCAGGTTCGGAATCCGTCGGCTGCTGGCGGGTTTCCGGCAGTACCGGGTCCGGGTCGTCGGGCGGGACGGCGGCCGGGTCACGTCGACTCGCCGGGCGGTCACCGCGAACCACCCTGCGCCCGGCGGTGCGCCCCGGCGGGCCGGGCGGCCGGACGGTACGCCAACCCTGCGGGGACGGCGCTGAGCCGGTGCCGACCCCGGTACAGCCGGCGCATCACCGCACACCGGCCAGCGACACGGCGATCCGGAGCTGCTGGCCGAGCGCGGCAGCGACGTCCAGCGGGATCGTGTGCTCGTGGTGCTCCCGACCCTCGGTGAAGCCCAGCAGGATCGACGGCCGCTCGGCACCGTACGCCTGCACGATGAACACCACCACCGGGTCCGCGGCGTCCGGGTTGACGCGGAACGGGATCGACAGGTGCTCGGCCAGCGGGTTGCCGGTGGCTTCCCTCCGGGCGCACCACCGGGGGTGCTGGACGGGGCCGGGCTCGGGGACCCGGTTCCGGGCGATGAAGGCCGCGACGGACGCCGGGCTCCCGTCGCCGGAAGGCTGTGTAGAACTCTCCACAACCTTCACCGGCTCGCCGTTGTGGTCGGCGGGCCCGGCCGGGTACACCGGGTCGCCGAAGTCGCGCAGCCGGCCGCAGACCGACGTGTCGGCGGCGTCGAGCGGCTTCGGGTCGTGCCACGGGGTGAGTCCCGCGTCGGCGATCATCTGGACGATGGCTCCGGCGTGCTGGCCGCAGCCGTAGGCCACGCCGTCCAGGGAGCCGTGAGCGTTCCCGGTCGGGCCGGGGGAGTAGATCTCGATACGAACGGTCGCGGGCTGCCCGCAGCCGGGCAGGCTCGGTAGGGTGCGCATGGGCGGAGGTACCTCTCCGTCAAGGGCCCGGATCACAGGTGTTGGCGCACCTGCCGGGCCCGTCTTCATTTAGGTGAGTCCTAGCTTGACCTCCGACAGGTCGAACGCGGAGCCGTGCTTCGGCAGCGTCGCCGGCAACAGGTTGACGGTGATCCGGCGGTTCGGCCAGCGCTGACCGGAGTTGACGATCGCGGCACGTACCCGATCCCGGGCCTCGTTGAGGGCGGTGTCGGGAAGCCCGGACAGTACGACGGTGGGCAGCCCGGTGGCCAGGTCGGCCTCGACCTCGACGACGTGCCCGGTGACCCCGACCAGTCCGACGCAGAGCACTTTGGCGTAACTCATCGGCGGGGCCCGGCAAAGCTGTCTCGCGGCATCGGCATGGTCTCGACCGTGCCCCGGACGCCTTCGACGGAATGGCCCGAGACCCTCGGCTGTGGACAACCGGGGGCCCTGTGGACAGCCGGACGATCAAGGAATGACCGTGCTATGTGCCGCGACCGCCCGCTCCAGGTGACGATGGAGTCGACTGCTCCGACCGGGACCGGTGCCCGGGTTCAGCTCCCCGGTTACCGGAGCCTGGACCCGCTGCGGCTGGGCAAGCAGCGTGTCGCCACCGAGACGGCGGTCGAGGCCAGCACACCGCGGCTCGAGGCGATCCAGGTGCTGCGCGGCCTGGTCCGTCCCGGCTACGGCTGGCGCCCGCCCGCCCGGTCGAGCAGTTCGTGCAGGAGCGCGACCACCTCGTCCGGGGAGAACGCCATGGCCTGCTCGCCCACCGTGACCTCGAAGCTGCATCTCGTCGGGTCCGCCGCGGAGCGCACCCGTGGAAACAGCTGTACGCCATGTTCGGCGATCATCTCCTCGCCGGCCCGTTCGACGTCCTGTCTCGACGCGGGCAGGTGGACGTGGAAAATCGGCGTCTGCGGCGGATTCGGCCAGGCCAGCGCCACACCGTCGCTGTTGATCGCGGTGGCGATCGCGATCGCGTGCTCCCGGAACGCCGGCATCTGCGGCAGTAGCCTGTCCAGGCCGGCGAGGCCGGCCAGCGCCAACGGCCAGGCATCGTGAATCGCTCCGCCCAGCCGGCTCCGCCACACCGTCGCCTCGGCGATGGTCGCGGCGTCGGCGGCGAGGACGGCACCCCGGATGCCGAGCAGGGCCTTGTAGAGCGAGGTGTAGACGGTGTCGAACAGCCCGGCGATCTCCGCGAACGGGCGGCGGTAGTAGGTCTGCGCCTCCCAGATCCGGGCGCCGTCCAGGTGTGCCGCCGCACCTCGGGCGCGGACGGCCGCGACCTGCTCGCGCAGCTCGTCCCACTCGGGAAGCTGCCCGCCGATGTCCCGCTGCGGCAGCTCCCAGACCACTGCGGCCAGCGGTTCCCCGATCGCCGCCAGCGCGGCGTCGGTCATCAGCGCGTGGCGGTCCCCGACGGGGTGGAACCGCAGCCCGTGCACGACGTGGTAGCCCCGCTGCTCCCAGACGTCTAGGTGGCTCTGCGGATGTGCGGCGAACGCGTGCCGACCGCGACGTTCGGCATGGATCCGCAACGCCACCTGCTGTGCCATCGTGCCGGTCGGGAAGAAGAGCGCCGACTCCGTACCGAACAGGTCGGCGGTCCGCCGCTCCAGCCGGGCGACCGGGGCATCGGGTCCGCCCGGCGGGGTGTCGTCGTCGAGCTGGTCGAGCATCTCGTGCAGGACCGCCCGGGGCATCCGGTGGATGGGTGCGTGCAGGAACAGGGAGCGTCGGATCGACGAGGCGGTAGCCGGGTGCGCGCGGGACTCGGGCGAGGGCATGCAAGGAGTCTGGTCTTCCTGCCAATCTGTGGCAACAAGATCAGGGCGTACTCAGAATGCCGCTCGCAGGTGCTCGACGCGGGCCGGGCCGTTACGCGCCGGGTACACCTCGACGACGTCGAACCGGATCTGCTCCGGATGCACCCCGCTGGTCCGCAGCCATTCGGCGGCCAACCGGCGCAACCGGCCCGCCTTGCGGCCGACCACCGCCTCGGCCGGGGTGCCGAAGGCGTCACTCCGCCGGGTCTTGACCTCGCAGAAGGCGAGGACGTTCCCCTCCCACGCGATGATGTCGATCTCGCCGTGGGCACATCGCCAGTTCCGGACCACGACTCGCAGTCCCGCCTCGACCAGGTGCCGTACGGCACACCGCTCCCCGTACGCCCCGACCGCCTGTCTCGCCGCTGTCATGGCCGGACCCTGCCCCCGGCCGACGCCCGGGACAACCCGCGAAGGACGCGGTTGTGGATATCCGGGGGCGCTGTGGACGGCCGGACGATCAAGCCCTTCGGCTGCTATGCGAGCCACTCCGGCGCCCGCGCTCGGAGGGGGACGCCGGGCGGGAGGCGGCGCTAATCGGGGCGCAACGCGGCGGTCCCGGCCACGGCGGCGACGACGAGACCGGTGGCGTCGACATCCCGTTCGGCGCCTCCGGGTGGCCCGCTGCCGGGCACCCCTGCCGAGCGGCGGCGGTGCGCTCGACTGGCGGGTACCCGGACAGGTCACATACGGTGCGTGGCCGTGGAGCAGCAACGCAACTTCCCGGAAGAGCAGCGGTCCGGCTGGCGGCCCGACGACCGTGGCTACCCCGACCAGCGCTGGCACGGCGTCGGCGAAGACCGCTACCCGGGTACGGAGCAGCCGGCGGCACCGGCCCCGCTCGGCGGCCCGGCACCTGACCGTCCGTACGGCCAGCCTGCCGACGCCGGCACCGGGCGGTACGCCGATCCGACCCGGTTCGGCGTACCGGAGCGTTCCGCCGGACCGGCCCCGTACCCGCCGGACCCGCACGGCGGGAACCCGCCGGGCGGCGGATTCCCCGGCTTCGTACCGGCGGGTACTGCCGATCCGGCCCCGCCCTCCCTGGAGGTCCCGTTGCCGAGCTTCGGCGCCGCCTCGACCGGCACCGGAGCCGGATATCCGTCGAGCGGGTGGGCGACGGACCCGACCACGCAGCGCGGCGTCACAGCGACCGGCGCCGCCGACGCCACCGGTCCGGTCCAGTCCACCGAGGGCCCGAGTCGCCTTCCCGTCGGGACAGGGCACGATGCCGCCCCGGCCGGCCCGAACGGCTCGGACGAGGCTCGGGTCGGCGGGTGGCACGGTGCCGCGCCGACCGGGCACGATGCGGCCCCGGACGAGGCCCGGGCCGGCGGGTGGCACGGTGCCGCGTCGGCCGTGGCGGAGGGTCGGCTGGGCGGGCGGCATGATGCCGGCCCGCTCGGGTCGGACGAGGGCTGGGGTGCGGGCCGGCACAGCGTCGCGGCGGCCGAACCTGGACAGCCGGTTGGCACGGTCACCGACTCCGGGCACCCGTCCATGTCCGTCGACCCGGGGCGGTCGCCGCTGTCCGGGTACCCGATCGTCCAGCCGGCGCGGGTCGCGGAGGCCGGGCATCCGGGCGAGGCCGGCCCGCCGGCACCTGGCGGCGAGCCGGGACGCGCTGGCGGCGCCGCCCAGCCGGGACGCGCTGGTGAGGCCGTCCAGTCGGGGCGTGGCGCTGAGGCCGTCCAGTCGGGGCGTGGTGCTGAGGTCGGGCAGCCGGGACACGGCACCGACCGGGGTGGCGCGCTGGACCAGCCGACCAACCTGGTGCCACAGGTCGATCCGCGCGCCGGCACGGGTGGCGTACCGGTGGGTGTTGATCCGTCGGGGCAGCACGGCGAGTCGATCGATCGGACGGCGGCGCAGCGGCCGACCGCCGCCGCGCCGCCCGGACAGCCGGGGTCGGGGCCGGCGGGGCTGCCCGGGGGACTCGGCCTGCCGGCCGGCGACGGCGTGTACCGGACCCGCCGGCCCGCGCTGGCCGTGGTCCTGGCGCTGCTCGCGGTGGTCTTCGAGGTGCCGGCGGTACGCCTGCTTCTCGACGGCGCGCTCGGCGACCCGGTCCTGCCGTCGGCGGTGCTCTCCGGGACCTTCCTGGTGTTGGGGTTGCCGATCTTCGCCGCCGGCCTGTACGGCCTCGCGACCAGCGCCGCCGCCCTGGCCGACCCGGCCCGGGCCTGGCTGCGCCCGCCGACCGGCTACCTCACCATCGGCCTCGTGCTCTTCGTCGCGGCGGCACTCGCCGCCGGCTGACGCACACCGCCTGCTCAACGGCACACCGGCGGCACTCCACCGGGATGCCGACAGGTGCTCGGCAACGTCGTGCTCGGCAACGTCGTGCTCGGCGACCCGTCGGGCCCAACGACCCGTCAGGCTCGGCGACCCGTCGTGCTCGGCAAGCCGTCGCGTTTCACGACCGGCGGCGGCAGCCGGACACCTGGCGGCGGCCGGACACCCGGCGGCGGCCGGACACCCGGCGGCGGCCGGACACCCGGCGGCAGCGGACCAGGCGGTGCGAAACCTCGCGGCTGCGGACACCCGGCGGCCAGCGGGACACGCGGTGCGCAACGGGACGTGCCGACCCGGACGGGACGCCGGCCGAGAACAACCGGTGACCGGACGACCGCCCGGCTGGGGGCGGGTCCGGTTGACCGGATCTGCCGGTGGGCGGTGGTGGGTGGGGGTTTGTGTGCCGCTGGGTGCGGCGGGGCGTACACTTGGCGATTGGCGACCGCCCCGCGCGGTCGACCTCGCGTGCCCTCTCCACGGTCCGTCCGTGGAGCGACGGCCCCCTGGTCCCGATTCCCATCGGGTCCGTCATGGCCGGCGATCAGGCGCCAGGACGCCAGGCCGCCGGCCCGGCGTGACAACCAGGGACAACTGAGGAGCACCCCACCATGGCCGTAGTGACCATGCGTCAGCTGCTGGAGAGCGGTGTCCACTTCGGGCACCAGACCCGGCGCTGGAACCCGAAGATGAAGCGCTTCATCTTCACCGAGCGTAACGGCATCTACATCATCGACCTGCGGCAGACTCTCGACTACATCGAGAAGGCGTACGAGTTCGTGCGCGGGACCGTCGCCGAGGGCGGCAGCATCCTCTTCGTGGGTACGAAGAAGCAGGCCCAGGAGGCGATCGCCGAGCAGGCGACCCGGGTCGGCCAGCCGTTCGTGAACCACCGCTGGCTGGGTGGCATGCTGACCAACTTCCAGACGGTCTACAAGCGGCTCCAGCGGATGAAGGAGCTGGAGGCCCTCGGTGACCTGTCGGGCACCGCGCAGGGCTACACCAAGAAGGAGACCCTCCAGCTCTCCCGCGAGAAGGACAAGCTGACCCGCACCCTCGGTGGCCTGCGGGACATGCAGAAGGTCCCGGCCGCGATCTGGGTGGTCGACACCAAGAAGGAGCACATCGCCGTTGACGAGGCCCGCAAGCTGGGCATCCCGGTGATCGCCGTGCTCGACACCAACTGTGACCCGGACGAGGTCGACTTCCCGATCCCGGGTAACGACGACGCGATCCGCTCCGCCGAGCTGCTGACCAAGGTCATCGCGGCGGCCGTCGGTGACGGTCTGATCGCCCGTTCCGGCAAGCGCCGTGGCACCGACGAGAAGCCCGAGCCGGGTGTGGTCGGCGCCGACGAGCCGCTCGCCGAGTGGGAGCGCGAGCTGATCGAGGACACCGAGAAGAAGGCGGCCGGCGAGGCGGAGCAGAAGGCCGGCGAGCCGGCGGGCGTCGCCGCCGAGTGACCGCTGTGTCGGGTACCGCCGGCTGGTCGTCACAGCCGGCGGGCCCGATCCGGTACGAGGCACGGCGGACCCCGACGGGGTAGTCCGCAGAAGACCACGAATCAGCCGCGTTACACACCGAAGAGAGAGTCATGTCCAACTTCACCGCCGCGGACGTCAAGAAGCTCCGGGACCTCACCGGCGCCGGCATGATGGACTGCAAGAAGGCCCTCACCGAGGCCGAGGGCGACTTCGACAAGGCTGTCGAGGTCCTGCGCGTCAAGGGCGTCAAGGACGTCGGCAAGCGGGCCGGCCGGACGGCCGCCAACGGTCTGGTGGCGCACTCCGGCAAGGCCCTGCTCGAACTCAACTGCGAGACGGACTTCGTCGCCAAGAACAGCGATTTCATCGCCTTCGCGCAGCTCCTGGTGGAGCACGGTGCGCAGGCCGGGGTCGCCGACGCGGAGGCGCTGCTCGGCAGCACGCTGCCGGACGGCCGGACCGTCGCCGACGCCGTACAGGAGCAGTCCGCCAAGATCGGCGAGAAGCTGGTGCTCAACCGCTTCGCCGCGGTGGACGGCACCGCCGCGGTCTACCTGCACCGCAAGGCGCAGGACCTGCCGCCGCAGGTCGGCGTGCTGGTGGAGTACACCGGCAAGGCCGACGAGGCGGGCGACGCCGACGCGCGCGCTGTCGCCATGCAGATCGCCGCGATGCGTCCGAAGTACCTGACCCGGGACGAGGTGCCGGCCGAGACCGTCGCCTCCGAGCGGCGCATCGCCGAGCAGACCGCCCGCGAGGAGGGCAAGCCGGAGGCCGCCCTGCCGAAGATCATCGAGGGTCGGGTCAACGCGTTCTTCAAGGACTACGTCCTGATCGAGCAGGCCTCGGTCGCCGACAACAAGAAGTCGGTCAAGCAGGTGCTGGCCGAGGCCGGCATCGAGGTGACCCGGTTCATCCGGTTCGAGGTCGGCCAGGCCTGAGCCGTCGCCATCGCCCGGATCGCCGCGAACCGGGCCCCGGCGGAGTCGACACGGACGGGAGGCCGCAGGTGTACGTGACGGACACCGCGGCCTCCTCGTCACGTAGGGTCAGCAGCGGCAGGTTGGCTGAACTGGGCGCCGGCGCACCGGCGCGGGAAAGGCGGGTCGGATGACGCAGGTTGTGAGTGACCGGACCCTGGCGGCGGACGATCCGACAGCACCGCCGCCCGGGCGGGCCCGCCGGGTGGTGCTCAAGCTCTCCGGCGAGGTCTTCGGCGGTGGGGCGATCGGCGTCGATCCGGACGTCGTCCAGGCCATCGCCCGGCAGATCGCAACCGTGGTACGCCGGGGCGTGCAGGTCTCGGTCGTGGTGGGCGGCGGGAACTTCTTCCGTGGCGCCGAGTTGCAGAAGCGCGGCATGGACCGGGCCCGGGCCGACTACATGGGGATGCTCGGCACCGTGATGAACTGCCTCGCGCTCCAGGACTTCCTGGAGAAGGAGGGGATCGAGACCCGGGTGCAGAGTGCGATCACGATGGCCCAGGTCGCCGAGCCCTACATCCCGCTGCGGGCCATCCGGCACCTGGAGAAGGGCCGTGTGGTGATCTTCGGCGCGGGTGCCGGCATGCCGTACTTCTCCACCGACACCGTCGCCGCGCAGCGGGCCCTGGAGATCCGCGCCGACGTGGTGCTGATGAGCAAGAACGGGGTGGACGGGGTCTACACCGCCGATCCGCGTACCGACCCCGACGCCAGCAAGCTCGACAAGATCACTTTTTCCGAGGTGCTGCGTCGCGGCCTCCGGGTCGCCGACGCCGCCGCGTTCAGCCTCTGTGAGGAGAATGGCCTGCCGATGCTGGTGTTCGGCGCCGAGGGCGACGACACCATCATCCGGGCGGTCGCCGGCGAGCCGATCGGCACATTGATCACGACGTGAGTCGGGCAGGGTCCCGGGCCGACGGGTGGGGGCCGGGTGGAGTATTTCGGGAGCAGTAGCAGCAGAGGGAGGCGAAGGAGCAGGTGATCGACGACACCCTCCTCGAGGCCGAGGAGAAGATGGAGCGCGCGGTCGAGCACGCCAAGGAGGAGTTTGGCGCCATCCGTACCGGGCGGGCCACTCCGGCGATGTTCTCCAAGATCATAATCGACTACTACGGCAGTCCGACCCCGCTGACCCAGATGGCCTCCGTCGGGGTGCCCGAGCCGCGGATGGCGATCATCAAGCCGTACGACGCGTCGCAGCTGCACGCCATGGAGAAGGCGATCCGCGACTCCGATCTCGGCGTCAACCCCAACAACGAGGGCAACCAGCTACGCATCCTGCTGCCGCAGATGACCGAGGAGCGGCGCCGGGACATGATCAAGGTGGCCCGGCACAAGGGCGAGGAAGCCAAGGTGGCGATCCGGAACATCCGTCGCCGTGGCAAGGAGGAACTCGACCGCATCGTCAAGGACGGCGAGGCGGGCGAGGACGACGGCCGGCGGGCCGAGAAGGAACTCGACGACCTCACCCACAAGTACGTCTCGCACGTCGACGAGTTGGTGAAACACAAGGAAACCGAGTTGCTCGAGGTCTGATGTCCCACGTCGACCCCTACGGCGGTACCGCGGAGCCGCGTGGCCGGCAGCGGCCGGAACAAGCGCGTGGCCCGGAGTGGTCCCGTGGCCCGGGGTACCCGGACGGGCCCTCGGGCCGACAGCGGCCGGCCGGCGACGACGACGCCTGGGCTCGGGCGCGGCACGGCGGTGCCGCGCCCGACGCCTATTCGGCCCCGACGGACTCGTACCCGGTCGCCTCGGACTCCTATCCGGCCGCTCCGGAGGCGTACCCGTCCCCGGAGGCGTACCCGTCCCCGGCGGACGCGTACCGGGGCGCACCGAACGGCTACCCGGGTACGGCTGCCGACGGCTTCTCCGGCGTCGACCGGGGGCCGGGCGGGGCGACCGGGCAACGCAACGGCCAGCCCGCCGGGGACGTACCGGATTCCACGGCACAGTGGCGTTCTCCCGAGCCGGCCGGCGGTCCGGCGGGTCCCGAGGAGGACGCGGCGGCGTACCGCGATCGGACCGACCACCCCGGCGCCGAGCCGGCGGCGGACGCTCCGACCAACCCGGTCGGCTGGCCGCTCGTCGACCCGGATCCGCAACCGGCTGCCGATCCGGCGTCGTCGGCCCGGCCCGGCCGGGGCCGGCGCCGGGCGACCCGCTCCGGCAAGCCTGCCGGGCAGTCCCGGGCCGGCCGGAACCTGCCGGCCGCGATCGGCGTCGGGCTCGGGCTCGGCGCGGCGATCGTCGTGCCGCTCTTCCTCCTCCGCCCGGCATTCCTGCTCGTGGTCGCGCTCGCGGTCAGCGTCGGCATCTGGGAGATGACCCGGGCGGTACGCCCCGCCGGGATGCGCCCGCCGCTCGTGCCGCTGGTCGCCGGCGGACTCCTGATGGTCGGGCTGGCCTGGTGGGCCGGGCCGGACGCGCTCAGCCTGGGATTGTTGGTGACCGTGCTGGCCACGATGGTGTGGCGGCTCGGAGACGGGCCGGCCGGCTACCAGCGGGACATGACCGCCGCCACCCTGATCGCGGTCTACGTGCCGTTCCTCGGCGGCTTCGCGGCGCTGCTCGCCGCCGAGCCGGTCGACGGTGACCTGCGGGTGCTGGCCACCCTGGCCGCGGTGGTCCTCTCCGACACCGGCGGGTACGCCGCCGGGGTGGCCTTCGGCAAGCACCCGATGGCGCCGTCGGTGAGCCCGAAGAAGTCCTGGGAGGGCTTTGCCGGCTCGGTGCTGGCGGCCGCCGTCGGCAGCTCGCTGCTGCTGGCGTACCTGCTCGACGTGGAGTTGTGGTGGGGCGCCCTCTTCGGGGTGGCGGTCTCGATCGCGGCGGTCCTCGGCGACCTCGCCGAATCCATGATCAAGAGGGATCTCAAGGTCAAGGACATGAGCAACCTGCTGCCGGGGCACGGCGGGCTGATGGACCGGCTCGACTCGATCCTCTTCGCGGTGCCGACCGCCTACCTACTGCTGGCGATCTTCGCCCCGGCCGGCTGAGAGGTGAGATGAGCCCACACAACCGCGAGCCGCGTGCCTGGTCAGGGCCTCGGCGCCGCCGGCCAGGTGCGCTGTCGCGCCGACGTGGGAGACTGGACAGGCCATGACGAGCCTGCCCTTGATCCAGATCACGCCGGACGATTCGACCGGGTCACCGTCGCGTCGCGCGGCGATGCCGCCCCGACACCTCGCCGACCTCGACCTGCCCGCCCGGCAGGCGGCCGTGGCCGAGCTGGGTGAGCCCGCGTTCCGGGCCCGACAGGTCTCCACGCACTACTTCGGGCGGCTCGTCAGGGATCCGGCGCGGATGACCGACCTGCCGGCCGCCGCCCGGGACCGGATCGCGACCGAGCTGCTGCCGAGCCTGCTCACCCCGGTACGCGAGGTCGCCACCGACGACGGCGCGACCCGCAAGGCGCTGTGGCGACTGCACGACGGGTCACTGGTGGAGAGCGTGCTGATGGGTTACCCGGACCGGGTCACCGTCTGCATCTCCAGCCAGGCCGGCTGCGGCATGGCCTGCCCGTTCTGCGCCACCGGTCAGGCCGGGCTGACCCGCAACCTCTCCACCGCCGAGATCGTCGACCAGGCCGTGTACCTCGCCGGGGTCGCCGCGTCCGGCGCGATCGCCGGCTCCCCGTCCCGGCTGTCCCACGTGGTCTTCATGGGCATGGGCGAGCCGCTGGCCAACTACGCGCGGGTGGTCTCCGCCGTCCGGCGGCTGACCGCTCCGGCCCCGGAGGGGCTCGGCCTCTCGCAGCGGCACGTCACCGTCTCCACGGTCGGCCTGGTGCCTGCGATGCGCCGGCTGGCCGACGAGGGACTCTCGGTGACTCTTGCGTTGTCGCTGCATGCGCCCGATGATGAGCTGCGCGACGAACTGGTTCCGGTCAACCAGCGGTGGAAGGTTGCCGAGGTGCTGGACGCCGCGTGGCACTACGCGGAGCGTACGGGGCGTCGCGTGTCCATTGAATACGCGATGATTCGAGATGTGAACGACCAGCCGTGGCGTGCCGACCTCCTCGGTCGGCTGCTGGCCGGTCGACTGACCCACGTGAACCTGATCCCGCTCAACCCGACTCCGGGGAGCCGCTGGGACGCGAGCCCTAAGCCGGTAGAGCGGGAGTTCGTCCGGCGGCTGCGCGCGGCCGGTGTCTCGACGACCGTTCGGGACACCCGGGGGCGCGAAATCGACGGTGCGTGCGGCCAACTGGCCGCCGCGGCGGTGACGCGGTGAGCGACCGGGTCAACAGGCTTAGTAGTGCCGCTTGCGGCGCCGACGCGTGTGACGGGGCGGCGGCGTGAGCGAGCGAAGCGAGCGAGCGAACCAGGAGACATAGTGGCGAGTCAGGGTCAGCGTTTCCGGCGCAAGGCGCTCCGGCGGGGCTACAAGGTCGATGAGGTGGACACGTTCCTGGATCGTGTCGAGGCCACGCTCGCCGGTGAGCCGCTGGGCGCGCCCGTCGCCTCCCAGGAAGTGCACGACGTCGTCTTCCGGGTGCGCTTCGGCGGGTACGACGAGTGGCAGGTGGACCTGCACCTCGACCGGGTGGAGCGGCAGATCGCCGAGCTGGAGGAACGCGGCGGCGGTCGGGGCGGGGACCCGAGGCTGTCCGACCGGGGTGCGCCGGACCGGATGGGCCCGCCCGACCGGATGGGACCCCCGGACCGGATGGGCCCGCCGGATCGGCTCGGCCCACCGGACCGGATGGGACCCCCCGACCGGATGGGGCCACCGGACCGGATGGGGCCGCCGATGCGGGACGACCGGGGTCTTCCGCCCGGCCAGCTTCCCGGGCGGCCGATGCCGGCCCAGGCCGGTCCGCCCAACGACCCCTACGGCCAGTACGACGAGCCCACCGGCACCTTCGGCGGCGGCTTCGGCGGCCAGCGTGGCGGCTTCGATCCGCAGCGCGGCGGGATGGAGCCGCAGCGGGGTGGGATGGAGCCGCAGCGGGGTGGCTTCGACCCGCAGCGGGGCGGTTTCGAGCCTCAGCGGGGTGGTTTCGATCCGCAGCGGGGTGGGATGGAGCCGCAGCGGGGTGGCTTCGAGCCCCAGCGTGGCGGTTTCGACCCGCAGCGGGGTGGCTTCGAGCCTCAGCGCGGTGGTTTCGATCCGCAGCGCGGTGGGATGGAGCCGCAACGGGGTGGGATGGAGCCGCCCCAGCGCGGTGGGTTCGACCCCGAGCGTGGCGCTCCGCCGGAGCCGCAGCGTGGCGGCTTCGATCCCCAGCGGGGCGGGTTCGACCCGCAGCGCGGGCCGGGGGCACCACTTCCGCCGCGTACGCCCAGCGGTCCGGGCGGTCCGCCCGGGGGATTCGGGGCGAACGAGCGCTTCGACGGGTTCGACGCGGGCCGGCCCAGCCGGGCGGACATGACGGCCGAGATCCGGATGCCGGACCGGGACCCTCGCGGCCCCGGACGCGGTATGGGCGACGCCCTGCCGCCGATGCCCGCCCCGGCCGGTGGATCGCCGATGGGTGGACCGCCGATGGGGGGCCCACCGCCCGGCGGCCCGGGGCTCGGCGGTCCGCCGTTGATGGGGCCGCCCGGTAGCGACATGGCCCGGATCGACCACATCCGGCGCTCGTTCCAGGTCCGCCGGTTCGGCAGCGGCTACGACCCGGACCAGGTCGACCGGTTGTTCGAGGGAATCCTCGGCAGCATGGCGGGGCGGGGCCCGATGCCGGTCAACCCGTCCGACCTCGACACCACCCGGTTCGGACTTGTCCCCGGCGGCTACTTCGAGGCCGAGGTCGACGCCGCGCTCAAGGAGGTCAAGGACCTGCTGCTCGGCCAGTGACCCGAACCGGTCCGCCGCCGACGCTCATCCGGCCCCACCCCGGGGCCGGATGACGGACGGCTGCCATCTCGACCGGCTCGACGTCCTCGACCCGGCCCTGCCGGCGAGATCCCCAACTTGGCCCCCACCGGCCAAATCCTCGGCCCGGCCCTGCCGGCGAAATCCTCGACTCGGCCGCTACCGGCCGGCACGCCGGGCTCGAACACCGGGACGCCCGAGCGCGCCGGGCATGCTGCCCGGCGCCGCGTCGAGGGGCGGAAACGCTGTGGGCGAGGGTCAGGAGCGCAGGCCGTTGCGGCGCAGGATCACGTCACCGACGACGGCGAGCACCAGCGCAGCGGCGATCGCACCGAGCCAGATCTTCGCCGTACCGCTGACCTCGTTGTTGTTGAACATCATCAGCACCAGCGCCGCGGCGGAGATGATCGCGCCGATCTGGCCCGCCCTGCGGTTGCCGGGCTTGCGTTGGTCGGGTGACGTCACCGGCTCGCTTCCAGCCACTTTCCGGTCCTTCCTCACGATCGGATGCTGGTAAGTCTGGCACGTGCCGCCCGGGGTACGGCGCACGGGCCGGGGCTTCGGTCGTAGCCCGGCCCGCCCCGGACCGGGCCGCGTCCCGTCGGAGGCGACGGTCGGGTCGGTCCGCCCGGGGGCGGCGCTCCGGCCGGTGCTGCCGCAGCGGCGGCGCGGGCGGACCACTCGGCCGACGGGGCGCCCTCCGGGCGCGGCCGAAGACCGAACCCGGGTGCGATCGGGCGCGCAACCCGGCGTCGCGGGTCGGCCGGTACGGGGCCTCCGGTAGCGTTTGGGGGTACGCCTTTGATCGCCTGTGGCGAGGGACGGGATTGGCTATGTGGAGGGGGACTGTGCGGTGCGTTTGACCGGTACGGGGCACGCGAGCATGCGGATCGACACCGGTGCGGGCAGCATCCTGTGCGACCCGTGGGTCAACCCGGCCTACTTCGCCTCATGGTTCCCTTTCCCGGACAATTCACAGCTCGACTGGGAGACCCTCGGCGACGTCGACTACCTCTACGTCTCCCACCTGCACCGGGACCACTTCGACGCGGAGCACCTCAAGCGCTTCATCTCGAAGAAGGCGACCGTGCTGCTGCCGGAGTACCCGACCTCGGAGCTGGAGGACGAGCTGCGGGAACTCGGCTTCACCAGCTTCCTGCGGACCAGGAGTGACGAGGTCGTCGAGCTGGACGGCGGCCTCAAGGTGATGATCCAGGCACTGACCAGCCCCACCGACGGCCCGATCGGCGACTCCTCGCTCTGGGTGGAGTACGACGGCGTACGGCTGCTGAACCAGAACGACGCCCGCCCGACCGATCTCGGCGTCTTCGCCGAGCTGGGGCACGTGCACGCGCACCTGCTCCAGTTCTCCGGCGCGATCTGGTACCCGATGGTCTACGAGCTGCCCAGCGCGGCGAAGACCGCGTTCGGCAAGCAGAAGCGGGACCGGCAGATGGACCGGACGATCCGCTACATCGACGACCTCAAGGCTTCCTGGGTCTTCCCGATCGCCGGCCCGCCCTGCTTCCTCGACGACGAGCTGTGGCAGTTCAACGACATCCACGGCGACGAGGGGAACATCTTCCCCGACCAGCAGGTCTTCCTCGACCACTACAACAGCCTCGGCTACGACAACGGGGTGATCCTGCTCCCCGGCAGCGTCTCCGAGATCGGCACGGAGAGCGTGCACACCACCCACCCGGTCCCGGACGTGCGGGAGTTCTTCGAGCACAAGGAAGAGCACCTGCGGGAGTACCAGAAGCGGGCGCGGCCGGTGATCGAGGCGGCGAAGGCGTCCTGGCGGCACCCGGAGATCGACGTACTGGCCGAGATGAAGCGCCGGATCGAGCCGCTGCTCGACGAGTCGATCTATCTCGCCAAGGGCGTCGGCGGGCCGGTCCGGTTCGACCTGGTCGGCTACGACGGGGAGACCGTCGAATCCATCCTGGTGGACTTCCCGGGCAAGGAGGTCCGGCCGTACGCGGACGAGAAGGTCCGCTACCGGTTCCGTACCGAGCGGGCGCTGGTCGAGCACCTCCTGCACATCGAGGAGGTGGACTGGGTCAACTCCCTCTTCCTCTCCTGCCGCTTCTCGGCGGCCCGGATCGGTCAGTACAACGAGTTCGTCTACGCCTTCTTCAAGTGCCTCTCCGAGGAGCGCCTCCAGTACGCCGAGGGCTGGTACGACGAGCACGAGCGGGCCACCGACGCCGAGGACATCACCCTCGGCGACTGGGTGGTGCAGCGGCGCTGCCCGCACCTGAAGGCGGATCTGACCCGGTTCGGCATCGTCGAGGAGAACCAGCTCACCTGCCAGTTGCACGGCTGGCGCTTCGACCTGGCCAGCGGGCGCTGCCTGACCAGCGTCGGGCACTCGATCCGGGCGCACCGGGTCGGCGAGGCCCCGGCGCCCGCCGCCGAGTCCGAGACCGCCGGCTGAGGCGCCCGGAAGGGCGCTCCCGTCAGGCGGCCGGGCTGTGGCGTCAGGCGGCCGGGCTGTGGCGTCAGGCGGCCGGGCTGTGGCGTCTGGCGGCCGGGCCGACCCGACCGAGGTCGGTGAGGATGCGCCGGGCCGCGTTGTGCCCGGCGGCGCCGATCACACTGCCGGCGGGGTGGCAGCCCGCACTGCCGGCGTAGAGCCCGTCGACGCCGGTCGCGTACGGCATCCGGTCGGTGAACGAGACGGTGTTGTCGACGTGGTGGATGTGCCCGCCGGTGATCCCGAAGTGTGCCTCGATGCCGGGCGGGGTCAGCGGCACCGCGTCGGCGACCAGCTCGCTGGTGCCGGGGGCGTACCGGTCGCAGATCTCCAGCAGCCGGGCCACGTACCCGGGCAGCAGCTCGTCCCAGGAGCCGCCGGTCGGGGCGTACGGGACGGACTGCACGAAGAGCGCCGACGAGTGGTGCCCGGCCGCGTCGCGCAGCGACGGGTCGACGGTGGTGTGCAGGTACCACTCGATGGTCGGCTCCTCCGGCAGCCGGCCGGCCTGGACGTCCGCCCACATGCCGCGCAGCGCCGCCATCGGCGCGTCACCGACCGAGCCGGCCGAGCCGGCCGAGCTGGCCGAGCTGGCCGAGCCGGCCGAGCCGGGCAGCAGCGCCGCCGAGCCGGGCAGCAGGTGGATGGTGGCGCCGAACGGGCTCGGTGCCCCCTCGGGCAGGCAGGAGAAGTCCGGTAGCCCGGCGAGCGCCAGGTTGACCTTGAGGGTGGTGCCGGTGCGCCGGACCGCCGCCATCCGCTCGGTGAGTGCGGCCGGCAGCGCGCCGTCGGGCACCAGCTCCATCAGCCGGTACGGGTCACCGGCGCCGAGCACCACCTCGGTGGCGACGCTCCGCCCGTCGTCGAGTACGACGCCGCTGACCGCGCCGCCGTCCAGGGTGATCGCGGTGACCGGGGTACCGGACAACAGCTTCGCCCCGGCGGTCCGGGCGGCGTCGGCGAAGGTGCGGCTGACGGTGCCCATGCCGCCGGCCACGATCATCCAGGTGCCGCCCGCCCCGGGGAGCCGGCACATGTTGTGCGCCAGGAAGTTGTGGCCGGTACCCGGGTCGTCCGGCCCGGCGTTCAGCCCGGAGAGGCCGTCGGTGACCGCGTACATCGAGACCAGCAGCTCGGAGCGGAAGTCGAACCGGGCGAGGTAGTCGGCGACCGAGCCGCGTACCAGGTCGACGAAGACCTGGCGCAGCGCGGGCCGGATGTAGCGGTCGGCGGTCTCCGGCACCGGCAGCGGCTCGGCCAGCCAGGCCGGCGCCAGGTCGTCGCGGAGCGCGGCGAGTTCGGCCTGCATCGCGTCGTCGGCCGCCACGTCGGCCCGGGAGAAGAACCGTTCCATCTGCTGCCGGGTCACCTCCCGGTCGGCGCCGAAGAGCAGGTACGGCGAGCCGGGGCCGCCCGGGGTGGGCAGGAAGTAGTGCGGGTCCCGGCGCAGCACCGGCAGCCTCACGTCGAGCAGCCGGATCAGCTCCGGTGGCATCAGGCCGAGCAGGTAGGAGCCGGTGGAGTGCCGCAGCTCGGGGACCCTGGGGAACGGGTTCTCGGTGCGGGCGGCTCCGCCGATCGTGTCGGAGCCCTCCAGCACCAGCACGTCGAGGCCGGCCCGAGCCAGCAGGATCGCGGAAACCAGGCCGTTGTGGCCGGCGCCGACGATCACGACGTCGGCGCGGGAGGGTAGCTCGGCGGTCATGCTCGGGAAGCCTAGTTCGATCCGGCCGGCCCGGTGCGCGCTTGGCCGGTGCCGGTGTGAGGCCCACAGGCTGGGGAAGTACCGCCGTTGCGATAGTGAATGCTGTTCACCTGATCAGGGTGTCGGAAAGCCGGGACCCGGGCGGCCGACAGGAGAGCGGGCGATGTTCGCGTGGTGGGGTAGGGCGGTGGTCCGACTCCGGTGGGTCGTGCTCGCCGCCGGCCTTGTGCTGGTCGCGGTCGGGGCGACCTGGGGGACCGGGGTCTTCGGCTCGCTGACCGGCGGGGGCTTCGAGGATCCGGGCAGCGAGTCGGTCCGTACCCAGGAGCGGATCACCGCCGAACTCGGCAACCAGGGCGCGGACCTGCTCGTCCTCTATTCCAGCCCGACCAGCACCGTCGACCAGCCGGCGTTCCGGGACCCGGTCACCGGCACCCTCGACCGGCTCCGCCAGCATCCCGAGGTCGCCGCCGTGACGAGCTGGTACGAGACGCAGGCCCCGGCCCTGCTCTCCACGGACCGGCACGCCACCTACGCGGCGGTGCGGCTGCGGGCGACCGACCCGGACGAGCAGGCCGAGGCGTACCAGAAACTGCGGCCGGCCCTGGACGCGCCCGGGGTGACCACCGAGGCCGGCGGCACCGTGGCCTTCCTCGCCGAGGCGAACGAGCAGAGCAAGAAGGACATCACCCGGGCGGAGACGCTCTCCCTGCCTGTGCTGCTGGTGCTGCTCATCCTGATCTTCCGTGGCCTGGCCGCCGCCGCGACGCCGCTGCTGGTCGGCGGTCTCGCCATCCTCGGCGCCTTCGTGGCCGTCCGGCTGCTCGGCATGGTCACCGACGTCTCCGTCTTCGCCATCAACATCATCACGCTGATCGGCCTCGGCATGGCCGTCGACTACGCGCTCTTCGTCGTCAGCCGGTTCCGGGAGGAACTCGCCGCCGGCCGTTCGAGCCCGGAGGCGATCCGGCGGACCATGAGTACCGCCGGCCGGACGGTGATGGTTTCCGGCCTCACCATCGCTACCGCCCTGGCCAGCCTGCTGATCTTTCCGCAGTCGTTCCTCCGCTCGATGGGGCTGGGTGGGATGGCCGCCGTCCTGGTCGCCATGCTCGCCGCGTTGACCGTACTGCCCGCCCTGCTCGCGGTCCTCGGACCGCGGATCAACTCCCTGGCCGTACGCCTGCCGTGGCAGCGGCGGCGGGCCGGCGGTGACCCGGTCGGCGCGGCGGGCGTCGGCGGCTCCGGCGCCTGGGCCCGGCTGGCCCGCAGCGTGATGCGTCGACCGG
Source organism: Plantactinospora sp. BB1 (assembly GCF_003030385.1). Taxonomy (NCBI): domain Bacteria; kingdom Bacillati; phylum Actinomycetota; class Actinomycetes; order Micromonosporales; family Micromonosporaceae; genus Plantactinospora; species Plantactinospora sp. BB1. Next base: position 3,246,218 of record NZ_CP028159.1, read on the forward strand.
TGCTCTACCTGCTCGGCGTCCTCGCGGTCCTCGCGGTCCTCGCCGCCCCGTCGGTGCGGATGGAGGCCGGCGGCTTCGACGAGCGGGTACTGCCGGCCGACGCGGTGCCCCGGATGGTGGCCGAGCGGATCGAGTCGGACTTCCCGGGCGGCAGCGTCGGCCCGGTCGAGGTACTCGTCTCCGGTGCCTCCGCCGCCGACACGCAGCGCTTCGCCGGCGAGCTGACCCGGGTCTCCGGGGTGACCGGGGTGCAGGTGACCGCGAACCGGGGCGATTCCACGCTGCTGTCGCTGACCTATCCCGGGGAGCCGACCGGCCCGGTGGCGGAGCGGGTGGTACGGCTGGTCCGGGACATGCCGGCACCGCCCGGCGCGGAGGTACTCGTCGGCGGCCGGCCCGCCTTCGACGTGGACCTGCTGGAGAGCCTCACCTCGCGGCTGCCGTTGATGGCCCTGATCATGGCGTCGGCAACCCTGGTACTGCTCTTCCTCGCCTTCGGGTCGGTGCTGCTGCCGATCAAGGCGGTGCTGATGAACCTGGTCTCGATCGGCGCGTCGTTCGGCGTGGTGGTCTGGATCTTCCAGGACGGGCACCTCGCCGACTGGCTCGACTTCACCCCGACCGGCTTCATCGAACCGAGCAATCCGATCCTGATGCTGGCGGTGCTCTTCGGACTCGCCACCGACTACGAGGTCTTCCTGCTCTCCCGGGTACGCGAGGAGTGGGACGCCACCGGTGACAACACCGCCTCGGTGGCCACCGGACTCCAGCACACCGGTCGGATCATCACCGCCGCCGCGCTGCTGCTGATCGTCGTGGTCGCCGGCTTCGCCACCGGTGGCGTGGTCTTCGTCAAGCTGATCGGGATCGGGATGATCGTGGCGATCGTGGTCGACGCGACGCTGGTGCGGGCGCTGCTGGTACCGGCCACGATGCGGCTGCTGGGCCGGTGGAACTGGTGGGCGCCGGCTCCGCTGGCCCGGGTCTACCGCCGGTACGGCATCCGCGAGTCACGGCCGACCTCGCCGGCGGCTGTGCCGGATGAACTGGGTGCCACCGAGACGGCCCCGACTCGACCCACCACAGCCTGATTCGCTTGCCGGTGCGTAACGGCCGCGGCTGCCGATGCTGCCGGCTGGGGCTGCGCTCATGCCGAAGAGCGCGGGTGAGAGAGCGGCCGACCCACGGCCACGAGCTGTGCCGTGGCGGCACGGCTGAATGTGTGCCGTTGCCACCGATCGCGGTGAAGGTCGTTGCCTGCCGTAGCTCACGACCGAGGCGCACCGTCGACGACGTGGCGATGCGACGCCAGGCATGAGTGCGGATTCATTTGACCGGGCGGGCGGCGAGAAAGCCGTCGACGGCGGCAAGGAACTCTGCCGGACGCTCCTGATGTACGTAATGGCCAGCAGCGATGGTGACCAGGGTGGCGTCGGGCATCCGATCCGCCGTTGCCGCGAGCAGGCTCTGCGGGATGCTGCTGTGCGCCCCGCCAACTATCAGGGTGGGGACATTGACGACCGCGGTGCCGTCCCACCAGGCCGGGTCAGGGTCGTCGAGTTGCTTGCGTACCGCGTTGACCGCGGCGAAGTCGTAGGGGGTTGGCTCGTCCGGCGCAGCCAGCGGAGGACGCGCCAGATCCCCTGGGCGCGGTGGCGTCGCGTCCTCCAGGACGAGATGGGTGAGTCGGTGCGCGGCGGTCTGAGCCACGAGGGTCGCCACTACCGCTCCCATGGAGTGGCCGATCAGCACACAGCGTTCAATGCCGATGACGTCGAGGAAGCTGATCACGTCGTTGCACATCAACTCGAACGAATAGTGGCCAGGGCGCGCACTGCGGCCGTGACCCCGAAGGTCAAGCGCGTACACCCGGTGGTCCTCGGCGAGGTGGGGCAGTACATCCTGCCAGTCTCGCTCGTCGTCACCGAGGCCATGCAGCAGCACCATCGGCGGGCGAGCCGGGTCACCGGCGACCCGGTATGCCAGAAGGATTCCGTTGGCTTCGGCCGTATGGAGCGACCCGTTGTTCATTCCGGTCATGCGGCCACACTACGACCACGGCTGGTCGTGACCGTGCGAGAGCCGGTGCGACCGATCCTGCGGCCGCGTGGCGCACCCTCCCTCGGGCGCCAATCTGACGGCGACGATGTCACGCGGCGACGCTGCGGAAGTGGCTTGTCAGTTGGCCGTCCTCCAGAACGTGGAACACCAGGCCAAGCACGTCATCGCGGTCGAAAGTGTTCGACCAGGTGAGCTCGTCGGTCGTGGTCCACGGCAGGCGGGTGGTGGAGAAGATGCCGGGTGCCGCGATCAATGGCAGGCCGGCGAACGTTCCCGAAGCGGCGGCGTGCGCGTGTCCGCACAGGACCGCGGCCGCTGTTGACGATGCGCTCACCACCGCGGCGAGTTCCTCGGGGTTGCGGAGCCGAATGCTGTCGAGGAGTGGATGGTTCAACCGGATCGGATGGTGGTGGAGACAGATGAAGACCGGCTCCTCGGCTTCGGCGAGGACACCTTGCAGCCAATCGAGGGTCTCGGGCGCGAGCAGGCCCTCGTGCTGCCCGGGAATGGTGGAGTCACATAGCGCGAATGACATACCGCCTGCTCGGTGCAGCTGGTTGATTGGCGCCGTGCCGTCGTCGTCGAGCAGAACCTTGCGATAGGCAGCCCGGTCGTCATGGTTGCCGGGTAGCAGCAGGACCGGGACGTCAGCCACGAGTTCGGTCTTGACCTGCTCATATTCTTTGACATCACCATTGTCGGTGAGATCACCGGTCACCAGGATCACGTCGACGTCACAACCGCGCAGGTAAGCCATAATCCGTCGAGAGCGAGCCAATGCGCGTTCACTGCCGTCGAAGTGGGTGTCGCTGATATGTGCGATGATCGACATGGCGCACATCATCGTCGCTGCCCGCACTCGGTAGCAAGGTGGGGACTTTCGACCGACACCCCAACCACATCCCCGCCGCCTACATGGCCTCTGGAACGTAACGACCACGACGAGCAGGTCACCCCTCGTCGCTGCCGCCTTCGACGGAGGCCACCCGGACACCTACATTCGGTAACAACGAGGGCTGACGCTGAGCCTGCGGTGGGGCCAGATACGGCTGCCCTGGGTCGCAAATGGCTGGCTGACCGGGTACCGGGTGACTAGCATCCGGCCGCGTGACGATCTACGAGACCGAGCGGCTGGTGGTCCGCGACTGGACCCTGGAGCCCGATGACCTGGCCCGGGTCTTCGACACGTACTCCCGGCCGGAGGTGGTGCGCTTCCTCGGCGCGCCCATCTTCCCGCTCCGCGAGCCGGCCGACGCCGCCGAGACGGTACGCCGGTGGCACGCCCGCAACGCCACCTTCGGCGCGGGGTACGGCATCTGGGCGGCGCAGCGCCGGGAGGACGGCCTGGTGGTCGGCACGGTGATGTTAAAGCCGCTGCCCGGACGCGACGAGACGAAGCTGACCGACGACATCGAGGTCGGCTGGCACCTGCACCCCGACTCGTGGGGGCACGGCTACGCCACCGAGGCGGCCCGGGGAGCGGTCGAGCGCGGCTTCGCCGCCGGGGTGCCGGAGATCTACGCCGTGGTCGCCCCCGGCAACGAGGCGTCGATGGCGGTCGCCCGGCGGGTCGGCATGACCTCGGTCGGCCGGCGCACCGACTGGTACGGCGGCGAGGAGTTGGAGACCTTTCGGCTCAGCCGCCCATGACCGGTTCGGTCCGATCGTGACCGGTTCCGGGTCGGGCCCCGGTCTGTGCGGAGCGGCCGGGGTCAGCCTCGGTGCGGCCGGGTTCAGCTTCGGGCGCTGCTGGCCAGCGGCGGTCTGCTCACCGCCGAGCAGGTGGAGGAGCAGGTGGCGACGCGGCTGGCCCGGCAGGAGATCCTGACCCGGCCCGACCCGCCGATGTTCACCGCCGTGCTGGACGAACGGGTGCTGCACCAGCCGGTCGGCGGCGCCGAGGTGATGCGCGACCAGCTCCGGCACATCGTCAAGCTCTGCGCCGAGCAGCCCCGGGTACGGATCCAGGTCGTCCCGACCAGCGTCGGCGCGCGATCGTGACCCACCCCGGCGGCGACGATGTCGCCTACCTCGACGACCAGCTCGACGGGCGGTTCGTCGAGCGGGCCGGGGACGTCAAGACCGTCCAGCAGCTCTGGGACTCGGTCCGGGCCGAGGCACTGTCCCATCAGCAGTCGATCGAGATGATCCGGGAAGTGGCGGAGTCATGGAACTGAACGGTGCTTTCTGGCGCAAGAGCAGCCGCAGCAACGGCCACGGCGGCGAGTGCGTGGAGGTGGCGGGGAACCTGCCGGGCGTGGTCGGGGTGCGGGACAGCAAGGACCCGGCCGGTCCGGTGCTGGCCTTCGGGCCGCCGGCCTGGCGCTCATTTGTGCGTACCCTCAGGGCTCGCTGACCGCCTTCGGCGTCCCTGTCCGGCCGGGGGCTGGGAATCTGCTGGCTGATCAAGCCGTTCGTCATGGCCCGCCAGGTGGTGGCCCGGTTGCCCGCGGCCTGGTACGCGGATCGGACCTTCCGGTTGACCGACGACGAGTTGGCCTGGCACTCGGCGCAGGCGCGGACGGCGCTGAGCTGGGACCTGGTCGCGCGGGCCCGGAGCTGTCCCTTCGGCTTCGTGCTCTGGCAGGCCGGTGGCCTGACGTGTTGGGACATCCGACGGGCCGGCCTGACCGACGGGCAGGCTGACGAGCTGACCCGCTTCCTGATCGACCGGGGGCTGATCCCGGCTGAGACGGGCGGCGGGCCGACGCCGGCCCTCGCTGTCGACGGTCGTCGGGCCGACCGGGCGTGACACCGGGAGGACCTGACACCGGGAAAGCCAAGGCTCCCAGCGGACGTCCAGGACCGGTCAGGGAGAATGGCCGGGTGAGTTCTCCCCGCGAGATCGTCCTGCTCGGTTCTACCGGCTCGATCGGCACCCAGGCGATCGACATCGTCCGGCGCAACCCCGACCGGTTCCGGGTGGTCGCGCTCGGCGCCGGTGGCGGCAACGTGGCCCAGCTCGCCGCCCAGGCCCTGGAACTCGGGGTGGAGGCGGTCGGCGTCGCCAAGGCATCCGCCGCGCAGGACCTGCAACTCGCCTTCTACGCCGAGGCCGCCAAGCGCGGCTGGGCCAGCGGCGACTTCAAGCTTCCCAAGATCGTTGCCGGTCCGGCCGCGATGACCGAGTTGGCCGAGTGGCCCTGCGACATCGTGCTCAACGGTGTCGTCGGTTCCCTCGGGCTGGCGCCGACGCTGGCCGCGCTGCGCGCCGGGCGTACCCTCGCGCTGGCCAACAAGGAGTCGCTGGTGGCCGGAGGTCCGGTGGTCCGGGCCGCCCTCCAGCGAGCGGACCAGATCGTGCCGGTCGACTCCGAGCACTCGGCGCTGGCCCAGTGCCTGCGCGGCGGCAGCCGGGCCGAGGTGCGCCGGCTGATCCTCACCGCCAGCGGCGGGCCGTTCCGGGGCCGGGCGCGGAACGAGCTGACCGCCGTCACCCCCGAGCAGGCGCTCGCGCACCCGACCTGGAACATGGGGCCGGTGGTCACGATCAACTGCGCCAACCTGGTGAACAAGGCGCTGGAGGTAATCGAGACCCACGAGCTGTTCGGCGTGCCGTACGACCAGATCGACGTGGTGGTGCACCCGCAGTCGATGATCCACTCGATGGTCGAGTTCGTCGACGGCTCGACGCTGGCCCAGGCCAGCCCGCCCGACATGCGGCTGCCGATCGCGCTCGCCCTCGGCTGGCCGGACCGGGTCGGCGGGGCCACTCCGGCAGTCGACTGGACGGCGGCCCAGAGCTGGCGCTTCGAGCCGCTGGACGAGTCGGCGTTCCCGGCCGTACGCCTGGCGAAGCAGGCCGGCGCGGCCGGCCGCTGCCGCCCGGCGATCTACAACGCGGCGAACGAGGAGTGCGTCGCCGCCTTCCTCGCCGGCCGGTTGCCGTTCCTCGGCATCGTCGACACGCTGGAGCGGGTGTTGGAGGCGGCCCCGGATTTTGCCGAACCGGGTAACGTCGAGGAGGTGCTCGCCGCCGAGTCCTGGGCGCGGGCGCACGCCCAGGAGATCATCGCGGAAGCGGTGGAAGGAGCCTGATGCTGTATCTGCTCGGGGTGGTGGCGTTCGCCCTGGGGATCCTGATCTCGGTGAGCCTGCACGAGGCCGGGCACATGCTCGTGGCCAAGCGGTTCGGGATGAAGGTCACCCGCTACTTCGTCGGCTTCGGCCCCACCGTCTGGTCGTTTCGGCGAGGTGAGACCGAATACGGCATCAAGGCGATCCCGCTGGGTGGCTTCTGCAAGATCGTCGGCATGACGCCGCAGGACGACGACGTCGACCCGGCGGACGAGCCCCGGGTGATGTGGCGGTACCCGCTCTGGAAGCGGACCGCGGTGATGGCCGCCGGCTCGGTGGCGCACTTCACCCTCGCCATCGTCACCCTCTGGTTCGCCGCCATCTTCATGGGGCTGCCCAACCCCGACTACCCGACCACCACCGCCGAGATCCGCAACGAGCCGGCCCGGATCGAGATCGCGCCCTGCGTGGTCAAGGAGAACGCGGCCCGGGCCTGCCAGGCCGGCGACCCGGCGAGCCCGGCGGGCCAGGCCAGCCTGCGCGACGGTGACGTGATCACCGGCATCGGCACCATCCCGGTGGCCAACTGGGGTCAGATGCTGGACGCGGTGCGGGCGACCAAGCCCGGCCCGGTGGAGGTGACCTACCTGCGGGACGGCGCGACCCAGAAGGCCCAGGTCAACCTGGCCGAGGTGCAGCGCCCGCCGCAGGACCAGGCGGACGGGCCGGCCGGTCCGGTTTCGGCTCTCGGCGTCGGGCTCGGTACCCCGCCGACGATCACCTACAGCCCGATCGGTGCCTTCGGCGCCACCGCCGACTTCACCGGCGAGATGGCGGTCAACACCGTCAAGGCGCTGCAACGGATCCCGCAGAAGGTTCCGGCCCTCTGGGCGTCGATCACCGGCGAGGAGCGGGACATCGACACCCCGATCAGCGTGGTCGGGGCGAGCCGGCTCGGTGGCGAGGCGGTGCAGCACGGCCTCTGGGAGGTCTTCGTCCTCCTCTTCATCTCGCTGAACTTCTTCATCGGCGTCTTCAACCTGCTCCCGCTGCTGCCGATGGACGGTGGACACATCGCCATCGCCTGGTTCGAACGGGCCCGGTCCTGGCTCTTCGCCCGACTCGGCAAGCCCGATCCGGGGCGGGTCGACTACTTCAAACTGATGCCCGTAACGTACGCTTTGATCCTGATCGGCGGCGCGTTCACGCTGCTCACCATCACCGCCGACGTGGTCAATCCGATAACCCTGATCCAGAGGTGAAGACAGAGTGACCGCCGTCAGCCTCGGCATGCCCGCCGTACCGCCGCCACCGCTGGCGACCCGGCGGGCCAGCCGGCAGATCAAGGTCGGTTCCGTGCTGGTCGGCGGCGGCGCCCCGGTCTCCGTGCAGTCGATGACCACCACGCTGACCGCCGACGTCAACTCGACGCTCCAGCAGATCGCCGAGCTGACCGCCTCCGGCTGCCAGATCGTCCGGGTGGCGGTGCCGTCCCAGGACGACGTGGAGGCGCTGCCGGCGATCGCGAAGAAGTCGCAGATCCCGGTGATCGCCGACATCCACTTCCAGCCGAAGTACGTCTTCGCGGCGATCGACGCCGGCTGCGCGGCGGTCCGGGTGAACCCGGGCAACATCCGGCAGTTCGACGACAAGGTCAAGGAGATCGCGGCGGCGGCCTCGGCGGCCGGGATACCGATCCGGATCGGGGTCAACGCCGGCTCGCTGGACAAGCGCCTGCTGGCGAAGTACGGCAAGGCCACCGCCGAGGCGCTGGTCGAGTCGGCGCTCTGGGAATGCTCGCTCTTCGAGGAGCACGGCTTCCGGGACATCAAGATCTCGGTCAAGCACAACGACCCGGTGGTGATGATCCGGGCGTACCGGCAGTTGGCCGAGCAGTGCGACTATCCGCTGCACCTCGGGGTGACCGAGGCGGGTCCGGCGTTCCAGGGCACCGTCAAGTCGGCGGTCGCCTTCGGGGCGCTGCTCGCGGAGGGGATCGGCGACACCATCCGGGTCTCGCTCTCCGCGCCACCGGTCGAGGAGATCAAGGTCGGCGCCGCCATCCTGGAGTCGCTCGGACTGCGCGAGCGCGGCCTGGAGATCGTCTCCTGTCCGTCCTGCGGCCGGGCCCAGGTCGACGTCTACAAGCTGGCCGAGGAGGTCACCGCCGGCCTGGAGGGGCTGCCGGTGCCGTTGCGGGTGGCGGTGATGGGCTGCGTGGTCAATGGTCCCGGCGAGGCGCGGGAAGCGGATCTCGGGGTGGCCTCCGGCAACGGCAAGGGGCAGATCTTCGTCAAGGGCCAGGTCATCAAGACCGTGCCCGAGGGTCAGATCGTGGAGACCCTGATCGAGGAGGCCGTCCGGCTCGCCGACGAGATGGGTGCCGAACTGCCCGAGGAGCTGCGCGACCTGGTCGCCAAGCCCATCGTGACGGTGCACTGACCGTCGTCGGGCCGATCGTGACGGTGCGCTGAGCGTTGCGCTCGGCCGGGCGCGGCGCGGAACCGCCGGCCCGGCCGAGCTTCGGCTCACTCCGCCGACTCGGAATCCGACTCGGCGAGGATGGCGTAGAGCTTGCGCCGGGTCTCGTCGAGCACCTGGGCGGCCCGTTCCCGCTGGTCGTCGGTGCCGGTCATCATCACCTGACGCAGCGCGTTCATCGCCTGGAAGCCGGCTTCCCGGATGTCGTGCCAACTGTTGATGGTGTCCTGGGCGAACTCGGCCCACGGCGGCTGCGCGGCCGCCTGAGTGGCCTCCGCCTGCCCGGCCTCGGTGAGCCCGAAGCGGCGTCGGCCGCCGCTCGACTCGGTGCTGGCCGCGATCAGGCCCTCGTCCTCCAGGAGTTGCAGGGTCGGATAGATCGACCCCGGGCTCGGCCGCCAGGCGCCGCCGGTACGCGAGTCCAGCTCCTGGATCATCTCGTAGCCGTGCATCGGGCGCTCGGTCAGCAGGGCGAGTACGGCGGCGCGGACGTTCGGTCGCCGTCCCCGGCCGCCGCCGCGTCCCCGGCCGCCACCCCGGCCGTGGCCGCCTCCGTGGCCGTAGCCGCCGGGCGGGAAGCCGAAGCCGCGCATCCGGGCCTCGTGCATCGCGTGGAACCCTCGGTGAAAACCCACGTGGGCCTCCTTCAGACTGTCGTTGATAGCTCAACGATATATCGGGAAACTATCGACGACAACACGTCCGCAGCCACGGATGATTCCTCGGGGTGACCCGGAACACACTGCCGGCGCCGGCCAAGAGGCCGACGCCGGCAGGAGTGCCGCTATCCGCGGCGGGTGGTCAGGACGCCGTACAGGTGGGTGTGGGCAGGCTGTTCGTGCCGTTCCAGGTGCCGAGGAACCCGAAGGTGGTGCTCGCCCCGGCGCCGAGCGCCCCGTTGTGCGCGGCATTGGTCGCGGTCACCGTCGCACCGCTGCTGGTCACGGTCGCCTCCCAGGACTGGCTGACCGTCTGCCCGTTGGCGTACGTCCAGTTGACCCGCCAGCCGGTGATCGCGGCCGAACCGGCGGTGACCCGTACGCTGGCCTGGAAGCCGCCGGTCCACTGACCGGTGACGCTGTAGGCGGCCGTACACGTCGGGCCGCTGGCCGGCGGGGTGGTGGCCGGCGGGGTCGGCGGCCTGGTGGTCGGCGGAGTGGTCGGGTTGGTCCCGCCGGAGCCCCAGCCGCCGGTGGTGTCCAGCCACGCCGCCCGCTGGAACATCCAGTCCCGCATGAACTGCACCTGTCCCTGCCAGGTCGGCGAGGTCGGCGTGATGAACGGGCCGACCATCCGGGTGCTGAGGTTCGGCCAGCGCTGGAAGTTCCGCTGCGCGGCGGCGGTCAGCGGGGCGGTCAACCGGTCGATCCGGGCCTGGAGCTGGGCGTTGGAGAGTACCCCCTGGCGGAGCTGCTGCCAGCGGACCTTGACCCGGTTGACGAAGGCCGGATCCTGGAGCAGCCGCTGGAACCAGTCGTTCGCGCTCGGGGTACGGGTCTGCTGGTGCTGCCAGCCGGCGATCTGGTCGTTCTGGAAGAAGCCGCCCACCCCGAAGGTCAGGTCGAAGTCCCAGAGCGGACCGGCGACGATCTTGCTGTCCCGGTCCTTGTGGAAGTACGCGCTGCGCAGGTAGGCATCCATGCCCCGACCGAACTCGTTGATGATGAGCTGGTCGACGAAGGAGTCGACGTCGATGAAGGACGAATATCCGGTCACCGGATCGGCGAATCCGGGACTGCGCAGCAGGTCGTGGAACTGTTGGATGTGCTGCCGCAGCCACTCCGCCTGCGCGGGTTGCAGCGGGTCCGGGTCGACCACCTCCAGGTAGTGCCAGCAGGTCGCGTCCGCGCCCTGGCAGGGCAGGGTCGGCTCCTCCGCCGCCATCCACTCGAACTTGAAGATGTATCCGCCGGTCAGCTTCGGCAGCGTGACGTCGTCCTCGTCGAGCTGCTTCAGGTCGAGCCGGTTCTTCGAGTTCTTGATGGTCTCGACGATCAGGTAGACCCCGAGGTAGTCGTTCGCGGCGACCGGGTTCGCGTCGGTGTTCACGTACACCTCGGCGAAGGCGTAGCGCGGGGCGTACAGGCCCATGTCCTGGCCCAGGCCGTGCATGAAGGCGTCCCGGATCAGCGCCTTGTCGCTGTACGGGCCGCGCAGCACCCAGTCGGAGTCGGCCGGCATGCCCAGCAGCGGCAGGTCGACGTCGTCGTCGGCGTTGTCCCGCAACTCCAGCCGGTACGGCGTCTTCGGGAACATCGCGCTGGACTGCCCGCGCAGGTGGAAGCCGCCCCGGCTGACCAGGCTGGGAGCGGCGGAGAGCGAGGTCGTCCCGTTCACCGGGGAGAACTGCATGACGGCGGTGTCGATGTAGTCCCGCCCCGGTGCGCCCCGCCCGTACGCGTCGAGCAGCAGTACCGGCAGGTCGTGCGCGGTGTTCACCGCGCGGGCGACGTACATCGCGGTGCCGGGCTCGCCGGTCGGGGCCCCGCTCAGGTACGCCTGGGCCCGCACCTGCGTGGTACGGGTGAACCGCAGCGGAGTGCCGGAGTAGACCGGCGAACTGGCGCTGGGCGGTTGGCCGTCGGTGGTGTACCGGACCTCCGCCCCGCTCACCGTGCTGCCCAGCGCGACCGAGACCTCGCCCTGGAAGGTGCCGCTCGGCACCGAGAACGTGATGTCGCCGGTCGGGTCCGCCTGGGCCTCCGCCGCCGCGTCGGTGCTGCCGCCCGCCGCCCCGGCGGCGGCCCCGCCGCCGGTCTGGGCCGCCGTCTCCTGGGCGACCGACGCCGGACGGTCGGAGCTGTCGCCCCATCCCGGAGCGGGCCCCGCCGCCGGGCCGATCGCCGCGGCGACCAGGACGCCCGCCAGGTAGTAGCCGAGTGTGCGCATCTTCCCTACTCCGTTCCAGAGCTGTTCGCGGGACGGACCGCACTCGCCACGAGGCTGAGGCCGGACCGGTCGACGTCGAGGTGGGACCGGTGGCCGTCGGTGGCCCCGATGAAGGTGAAGTGCCGGCGCAGGGTGCGGCGCCAGGGTGCGGACGGCAGGTCCGGTCGGAGCGCGGCCAGCCCGGTGGCGTACTTGGAGATCCGGGTCGGCCGGTGGCCCCGGGCCCAGAGCAGGCGGTCCACCCAGGACGCGGTCGACCCGGTCTTGGTCTCGACCACGGCCAGTCCCGGCAACTGGAGCGGCCCGTCGTCGCCCTCCCAGGTCAGCTCGGTGTCGATGGTCACCCGGCTCACCGTCGCGGCCAGGAAGAGGGTGCTGCGCCGGTACCTGGTGACGAGGACGGGGGCGAAGACCCGGTCGCCGATCTCGATCGACTCCCGCGCGAGTACCCCGTCGACGAACTGCCGCCCGGGGGAGAGGCTGGTCTCGTCGTCCGCCCGGTACGGCAGCCGGTCCTTCACGGTGTTGCCCCGGGGACCCTGCGTCTTCACCTCCAGCCAGCATTCCGCCGAGTCGAGATAGGTCCGGGTGCGCACCTTGAACCGGCGCCGCCGGCGCTGGGCGGTGAGCAGATAGCTGGTCAGTTCCGGGGTGTCGAAGTAGACCGACCGGTACTCGAAGGAGCGGCGTCCGTCGATCTCCAGGGCCAGGGTGTCCGGACCGACCTGTGCGACGACCGCCCGCGCCTCGTGCAGCGGCAGCACGTACTTGCGGTCCACCCGGGTCTGCAACGCGGCGCGTTCGGTGAGTTCGTCCAGCCCGATCGGGTCCAGGTGCCCCGGCAGGGCGCAGTCGACGGCGGTGCTGGTCATCGGGGCACCCCACCGGTGGAGACCGTGACGTTGCGGACCGCCCGCTGCACCGACGGGTGCGAGTAGCGCACGTCGACCAGGGTGGTGTCGTTGACCAGGTCGAGGCGCTGGACGCTGGCCGAGTGCACCCGGGCGCCGAGCTTCTGTTCGAGGTAGGCGACGAGTGCGACGTGGTCGGTGATGGCCGAGTCGAGGAACATGCTCTGCCGCTGGTAGCTGCGGAACAGCCGGGGGTGGTCGCCGACGAACATGACCACCAGGATCAGGGCCATCATGGTCGGTACCTGCCAGGCCGGGCCGCCGCCGAGGGCGGAGAGGATGCCGAGGGCCAGCGCCGAGAAGTAGTACGCCACCTCGTGCTGGTCGAGTTCGGTGGAGCGGAGCCGGATGATGGAGAGCACCCCGAAGAGCGCCAGACCGAGACCCAGGCCGGTGCCGGCGCTGCTGGTGCCGAGCGAACTCGCCACCGCCATCACCCCGATGTTGACGCCGAGGTACGCGGCGACGAGGTCTCGACGCCGGTGGCGTGGAAAGTAGAGCCCGAACACGAGCAGGGTCACTGCGACGATGTCCGCCGCAAAGAGGGCGAGTTGGGGCATGGGTCCTGTCCTCCTGGTTACATCCGGTGGCCGGTGGGTAAACGGACGCCGTCTACCAGATTACATTGAAGGACATCGATCCTGAGCCGTGGCTGTCGCTAACAGCTTGTAACAGGTTTTATTTACGTCTGCCAATCTTATGCGCGCGCTGTCGCCCAGCCGGCGACGGCCCCGGCCCGCAGGGTCCGGGCCGAGGCCGCCGCGGCAGTGGCACACCGGCCGGCGTACCACGCCGGACGGGTCGGGCCCCGCGTTTACACCGAGCCGAAGACCGCCAGGCCCGGCAGCGCCCGGTCGCCGTAGTCGAAGAGCGCCTGGTTCTCCCAGCCGTTGCCCGAGGAGGGGTTGGTCGGGTCCCAGCCGTTGCCGGGCACCGCCGTCCAGGTGGGCTCCCAGTAGAAGACGCCGAGGCCCCGACCGTTCGGCACCGACCGGACGACGTTGAAGACCGCCCGCAGCGCGTCGGCCTGACCCTGCGGGGTGGCCGGGTAGCCGCCGGCCGACTGCAACGAGGAGTTGAAGATGTTCGGCTCGCTGTCGTCGGCGTTCAGGGTGAAGCCGTACGCGGTCTCGGCGACCACCACCGGCCGGCCGTACCGGGCGGCGAGGTCGTTCAGGTTCGCCTGGAGGCTGCCCAGCGAGCCGTGCCAGTAGAGGTAGTGCGACACCCCGATCACGTCGAACGGCACGCCCCGGGAGGTGGCCTGGTCGAACCACCACCGGTGCTGCGAGTTGTTGCCGCCCTCGGCCAGGTGCAGCATCACCTGGGTGGAGCTGTTCACCGCCTTCACCGCGTTGCTGCCGGCGGTGAGCAGGGCGGCCAGGTTCGCCCAGTTGTTGCTCCGCCCGTCGGGCCAGAGCATGCCGTCGTTGATCTCGTTGCCGACCTGCACCATGTCGGCCGTCGTACCCTGCGCCTTCAGCGCGTTGAGCACGTCGTACGTGTGGTTGTAGACCGCGTCCCGGAGCTGGTTGAAGTTGTAGCCGCTCCAGGCGGCGGGCTTGTTCTGCTTGCCCGGGTCGGCCCAGCTGTCCGAGTAGTGGAAGTCGACCAGCAGCCGCATCCCCTGTGCCTTGATCCGACTGGCCATGGTCAGCACCCGGGCCCGGTTGTTGTAGCCGTCGGCGGGGTTGACCCAGACCTTCAGCCGGGCGTAGTTGACCCCGTTCGCGGTGAGCAGTTGCAACGGGTCCCGCTGGGTGCCGGCCGCGTCCCGGTAGACGCCGCCCCGGTCCTGGCTCTTGAGCAGGGTGGAGATGTCGACACCGCGGATCGGGACGGCCGCGCCCGGGTTGGTGCCACCGCCGCCGGTGAACTCGACGTCGTCGACGTTGATCCAGTTGCCGGCCTGGGCGTCGGAGACCACCGCGACCGTGCACTGCCCGCCGGTCACCTGGGCGGTCACCGACACCTGCGTCCAGCTCGACGCGGTCGGGATGGCGGCCCGCTGCTCGGCGCCACCGCAGCCGCGCAGCGCCAGGTACGCGGCGACCTGGCCGCCGCCGGAGCGGACCCAGGCCCGCAACGTGTACGCCCCGGCGGCCAATCCGGTGAGCTGCTGGTGGGTCTCCACCCGGTAGGCGCCGGAGGCCCAGTGCGACAGGCGGTAGTTGCCGGACCGCCCGCCGGCCTCGGTGAAGCTGGCACTCTGCTGTCCGGAGCTGGACGACTCGGACCAGCCCGTCGGGCTCTGGCCGGCGCCGGAGGACTCGAAGCCCGGGTTGGTGACGGTGGCGGCGGCGCGGACCGCACTCGGGGCGGGGCCGGCGACCAGGCCGGCGGCGAGCAGTACGGCGCCGAGAGCGGCGGCGGCCGTACGGAGCGGATGGGACGGACCGCTCATGGGGGTTCCTTCCGTCGAGGGGATGGGTGGCCGGCGTACCCGCGCTGGTACGCCGGCCAGCCAGGCGGGCCGCCGTCACCTCCTCCGGGACGCCGGCCTACCTGGAGCTATCGGGCGGCGTCGCCGAGTACCCGCAGTCCGGGCAGGGCCCGTCCGGAGTAGTCGAAGAGCGCCTGGTTCTCCCAGCCGTCCCCGGAGGTCGGGTCGGCCGGATCCCAACCGGCCCCGTCGACCGCGGTCCAGGTCGGTTCCCAGTAGAAGATCCCGAGCGCACCGGGTACGGCGGAGACGGTGGTGACCATGTCGCGGATCGCCTCGGCCTGACCCGCCGGGGTGGCCGGATAGCCGGCGACCTGTTGCAGCGAGGCGTTGAAGATGTTGGCCTCGTGGTCCTGTTCGGCCAGCGTGAAGCCGTACCCGGTCTCCACCACCATCACCGGCTTGCCGTACCGGGCGGTCAGGTCGAGGAGGTTGGCCTGGAGCGAGCCGAGCGGGCCGTGCCAGTACGTGTAGTGCGAGACGGCGATCAGGTCGAACGGCACGCCCCGGCTGACCGCGTTGTCGAACCACCACCGGTGGCCGTCGTTGTCGCCGCCCTCGGCCAGGTGCAGCGCGACCCTGCTGCGCGGCGAGGCGTCGGTGACCGCGGTACTGGCGGCGGTGAGCAGCGCGGCCAGCCCGTCCCAGTTGTCCCAGCGCCCGTCCGGCCAGAGCATCCCGCCGTTGATCTCGTTGCCGATCTGCACCATGTCGGCCGGGGTGCCCTGCCGGCGCAGGCTCGACACCACGTCGTAGGTGTGGTCGTAGAGCGCCTGCCGGAGCTGGTCGAAGGGGAGGTCGGCCCAGGCGGCCGGCTTGAACTGCTTGCCCGGGTCGGCCCAGGTGTCGGAGTAGTGGAAGTCGATCAACAGGCCCATGCCGAGCGCCTTCGCCCGGCGCGCCTTGGCCAGTACGTCCGCCTTGTCGCTGAAGCCGTCGGCCGGGTTCACCCAGACCTTCACCCGGGCGTAGTTGACGCCGTTGTCGGCGAGGATCCGCAGCGCGTCGCCGGGCCGTCCGACGCGGTCGCGGTAGACGGCGCCGTGGTGCTCGTTCTTGGTCAGGTGCGAGACGTCGGCCCCGGCGATCCGCAGTGCGGGGGCGCCGGCCGGTCGGGTGGCCGGGCGGAGCGTGAGGTCGTCGAAGTGTGCCCAGTCCCCGGCGTTGCCGTCCGAGACCAGTTCGACCGTGCAGTGCCCGGTGCGGACCCTCGTGGTCAGCGCCACCTCGACCCACCACTGTGCGCCGGTGCGCGGCAGTTCGACCCGGCGGGTCGGCCCGCCGCAGCCGCTGAGTGCCACGTACGCGTCGCGCTGGCCGCCGCTGGCGCGTACCGCCACCCGCAGGGTGTGGTCGCCGGGGCGCAGCCCGGTGAGCCGCTGGACGGTCGCCACCCGGTACGAGTGGTCGGCCGAGTGGGTGAGCCGGTTCCCGCCGGACCGGCCGCCCGGCTCGACGTAGCTGGCGGACCGCTGACCGCGCTCGGACCAGCCGGCGGGTGAGCCGTCCGGACCGGCGCTCTCGAAACCGGGGTTCCGCACGGTGCCGGTCGGCGCCGGAACCCCGCCGCCGGTCCCGGCGACCGCCGGGGTCGGCTGGGCCACGACGACGGCGGCGACCAGCGCGACGGCCCCGAACCCGAGTCTTCTCTGCTGCATCGACAAACGCTCCTCGGTGGACTCGACCAGGGTGCCCAGGCGGCTCCGCCAGGGCACCAATCTCGCCCACCGGCGCCAGGGTTGGGAGCGCTCACAACTCGAAGAGGACCGATGCTAGCTGCGGTAACGCTCAACTTAGGCGTTTGGTGAGCGATTGTTGCTGTGAGCGCTCACAGAACCATCCGCGTCGAACGATGTCAAGAGGCCGCCCGCCGCCGACACCGCCGCCGCACGGGCACGGCCGGGCGGGACGACGGCGAGGCGGTCGGACGACCGGGGTGGCGGGGACGACGGGCGGGTGCGCCGCCGTCCCGTACCCCGGCGGGCGGCGGAGCCGGCTGGCGTTCGCGGCCGGCTCAGGGTCAGCCGGTGCGCAGCACCCGTACGCCGCCGGCCGGCACCCGGAGGACTCCATCGTGGACGCTGCCGTCGACCAGATCGGTGCCGGTGGCCGGCAGCTCCGCGTCCCGGTCGGCGTGGTTGATAGCGATCAGGAACCGGCTCCCGTCCGCACCCGCCCGCCGGACCAGTTCGACCCCGTCCGGCACCCCGTCCGGCGAGACCAGGCCGGCGTCCCGGTACGCCGCCCGGAGCACCGGGGCCAGCCCGGCCGCGTCCAGCCGGGTGGAGACGTACCAGGCGTGGCCGGCGCCGAGGGAGTGTCGGGTGACGGCGGGGCCACCGGCGGCCGGACCGTCCAGATAGCGCAGCACCGGCTCCGCCCCGTGCGGCAGCACCGCCTCGGCCCAGACGTCCCCGGTCAGCGGGGCGGCCCCGGTCTCCGAGGTGTCCCCGGTGGCCGGACCGAGGCGTAGCGTCTCGCCGGAGCGCAGCGGCAGGAACTCCTCGACGGTCAGGCCGAGCAGGTCCCGCAGCGCCCCCGGATAACCCCCCGGATGTACGGCGTCGTCGGCGTCCGCGATCCCGGAGAAGTACGAGACCAGCAGCGTGCCGCCTCCGGCGACGTACCGGCGGAGGTTCTCGGCGGCGGCCGGGGTGGTCAGGTACAGGCTCGGCACCACGACCAGCCGGTAGTCGTCCAGCGGCCGTTCCGGGTGGGCGAAGTCGACGGTGAGCCGGTCCCGCCAGAGTCGTTCGTAGTACGCCGCCATCCGCTCCCGGTAGTCCAGGTCGACCGAGGGGCGCCAGTCCAGCTCGACGGCCCACCAGGACTCCCAGTCCCAGAGCACCGCGACGTCGGCGACCACCCGGGTCCCGCGCAGCGGTTCCAGGGCGGGCAGCTCGGCGCCGAGCGCCACCACCTCGCGCCAGATCCGGGTCTCGGTGCCGCCGTGCGGCAGCATCGCGCTGTGGAACTTCTCCGCGCCGAACCGGGCGGCCCGCCACTGGAAGAAGAGCACCGACTCGGCGCCCCGGGCCAGGTGGGTCAGGCTGTTGCGGCGCAGTTCGCCGGGGCGCTTGGCGATGTTGCGCGGCTGCCAGTTCACCGCCGAAGTGGAGTGTTCCATCAGCAGCCAGGGCCGGCCCCCGGCGACCGCCCGGGTCAGGTCGGCGCACATCGCCAGCTCGATGTGGTTGTCCGGCTCCTCGGCCCGCAGGTAGTGGTCGTTGGAGACCACGTCCACCTCGTCGGCCCAGCGCCAGTAGTCGATGGTCTTGCAGTTGGCCAGCATGAAGTTGGTGGTCACCGGTACGCCGGGGCAGAGGCGGTGCAGGATGTCCCGCTCCCGGCGGAAGTTGCCCAGGTGCGCGTCGGAGGAGAAGCGCAGGAAGTCGAGCTGCTGGGCCGGGTTGACCGCGGTCGGCGCGGCGAGCGGCGGCTCGATCTCGGCCCAGTCGCCGTACCGCTGGCCCCAGAAGGTGGTGCCCCAGGCGTCGTTGAGGCGGGGCAGGTCGCCGTACCGGTCGCGCAGCCAGTCCCGGAACGCGGCCGCCGAGGTGGCGCAGTAGCAGAGCGCGTTGACCCCGCCGTACTCGTTGTGCGAGTGCCACAGCACCAGCGCCGGGTGTTCGGCGTAGCGCCGGGCCAGCGCCTCGGTGATCCGGGCGCTGGCCTCGGCGTACGCGGGTGAGCTGGGGCAGAAGGACTGCCGTGCTCCGCCGCCCAGCGCCACGCCGTGCCGGTCGACCAACCGGGCCTCCGGGTGGCGCCGGCGGAACCAGGCCGGGGGTACGGCGGTCGGGGTGGCCAGGTCGACGGATATCCCGCCGTCGTGCAGCCGGTCGAGGAGCCGGTCGAGCCAGCCGAAGTCGAAGCTCCCCTCGGCGGGCTCCAGCAGGGCCCAGGAGAAGATCCCGACGCTGACCAGGTTCACCCCGGCGGTACGCATCAACTCGACGTCCTCGGCCCAGACGTGCTCCGGCCACTGCTCGGGGTTGTAGTCCCCGCCGTACGCCAGCCGGTCGAGCCGGGGCAACGGCCCGGCCTGCCCCGGTGCGTCCGTCGCGGTTACCACCAGATGCGGGGTCTGACTCATGCGGGATCTCCGAACTGTGCGCGCTCCCAATGGTAGTGCGCATGATTGCACACGGATCTACAAGGAGAACAAGCACTAAAGAGTCCCTTGACATGATCGATCGTGGGTCCAAGACTGTGAGCGCTCCCAGTTGTTTCTGTCCGATCAACAGCAGATGACACAGCGAAAACTGTGAGGTTGAGATGACCCGTTCGCTCGGCGCGAAGGTCCTGGCGTTGGTGCTCGGCGCCAGTCTCCTCGCCGCCTGCACCTCGAACTCGGACGACGAGCCGGAGGCCACCGGGCCGGTCGAGCTCTCCTTCTGGTCCTGGGCCCCCAAGATCGAGACGCTCGTCGACCGGTGGAACGCCGACAACCCGGACATCAAGGTGACGCTGAGCCGGCAGGCCGGGGGCGCGGACATCATCACCAAGCTGCTCACCGCGGCCAAGGCGGGCAACCCGCCGGACCTGGCCCAGGTGGAATACCAGGCCCTGCCGACGCTGGTCAGCAACGACGTCCTCGCCGACATCGCCGAGCAGGCCAAGCCGCTGAAGGAGAAGTTCGCCGAGGGCACCTGGCAGCAGGTCACCCTCGGCACCGACGCCGTCTACGCGATCCCGCAGGACGCCGCGCCGATGATGCTCTACTACCGGACCGACCTGTTCCGGCAGTTCGGCCTGACCGTGCCGAAGACCTGGGAGGAGTTCGCCCAGACCGCGCGTACGCTGCGGAGCAAGAGCACGAAGCACCACCTGACCACCTTCTCCGCCACCGACCCCGGATGGTTCGCCGGCCTCGCCCAGCAGGCCGGAGCCTCCTGGTGGGGAATCGACGGCGAGTCCTGGCGGGTGAGCGTCAACGACGCGGCGACGAAGAAGGTCGCCGACTACTGGAGCGGCCTGGTCGCCGAGGGCGTCGTCGACGGCAAGCCGATGTACACCCCGGAGTGGAACAAGTCGCTCAACGACGGCAGCCTGCTGGCCTGGCCGGGAGCCGTCTGGGGGCCCGGAGTGCTGAGCGGCAACGCGCCGGAGACCAAGGGGAAGTGGGCGATGGCCCCGCTGCCACAGTGGAGCGCCGGCGAGAACAGGACCGGCAACTGGGGCGGCTCCTCCACCGGGGTGACCGCCGCGTCGAAGCACAAGGCGGCGGCGGTCAAGTTCGCGAGTTGGCTGAACACCGACCCGGCCGCCACCACCATGCTGGTCCGGGAGTGCGCGGTCTACCCGGCGGCCCGGGACGCCCAGGCCGGCCCGGCGCTGGCCCAGCCGCCGGACTTCTTCGCCGGGCAGGCCGACTTCTACCCGGTGGCCAAGCAGATCGCCGATACCGCCGCCGGGGTCACCTGGGGACCGAACGTGAACGTCACCTACCAGGCCTACCAGGACGAGTTCGCCAAGGCGATCACGGCACGGGCGCCGTTCAGCACCGCCGTCGAGGCGATGCAGGCGGCGACGGTGGCCGACATGCGCAAGAACGGCTTCACCGTCGCCGGCTGAGCCGCCCTGCGCACCGGGCCGCGCGTCGCGGCCGGTGCGGTGCAATGACGACAACCGGCCGACCGAACGGAGCGTCGATGTCCACGGCCACCACCCGGGTCGGCCGCCGGGGAAGGCGTACGGCAGCCCCGTACGCCTTCCTCGCCCCGGCGGTGATCCTCTTCCTCCTCTTCGTCATCCTGCCGATCGGCTACGCGGGATACCTGAGCCTGCGCAAGGTGCAGGTGAGCGGGCTCGGGCTCGGCCGGGCCGCCCGGCGGGAGATCTTCGCCGGCCTGGAGAACTACCGCGACGCGATCGGTGACCCGGAACTCTGGTCCGGCGGGTTGCGGGTGCTCGGCTACGGGGCACTGCTGGTGCCGACCATGCTGGGTCTGGCCCTGCTCCTCGCCCTGCTGCTGGACCGGCCCCGGGTCCGCTACGGCAGGTTCGCCCGGACCGCCATCTTCCTCCCGTACGCGGTGCCGGCGATCATCGCCAGCCTGCTCTGGGGGTTCCTCTACCTGCCGGCGACCAGCCCGGTCAACGACCTGCTGGCCTGGGTCGGACTGCCCGAACCGGACCTGCTCGGCCGGGACTCCGTCTTCTTCGCGGTGGTCAACATCGCGCTCTGGGGCGGCGTCGGCTTCAACATGATCGTGCTGTACACCGCGCTCCGGGCGATCCCCGCCGAGCTGTACGAGTCGGCCCGGCTCGACGGCTGTTCCGAGGTGCAGATCGCGCTGCGGATCAAGATCCCGCTGCTGGTACCGGCGCTCGTGATGACCACGGTGTTCAGCATGATCGCCACCCTTCAGGTCTTCATCGAACCGATGGCGCTCCGACCGCTGACCAACTCGATCTCGTCGGCCTGGACGCCGCTGATGAAGGTCTACCGGGACGCCTTCGCCACCGACGACCCGTACGCCGCCGCGGCCACCTCGGTGCTGATCGCGGCCGTCACCCTGGTGCTCTCCTTCGGCTTCCTGCGGCTGGTGCAGAACCGGGCATTCGGACAGGAGGAGCGCTGAGATGGCGACCAGAACCGCCGAGATCCGCACCCCGGACCGGGCGCCGGGCACCGCGAGCGGAGCGGCCGGCGGGCCGGACCGGTCCCGCTGGTCACAGGTGGTGCCCACCGCCGTACTGCTGATCGGGGCGGTGTACTGCCTGCTGCCGGTGGTCTGGGTGCTGGTGGCGTCGACGAAGAGCGGGTCGACGCTCTTCACCAGCTTCACCTTCGCCCCGAGCACCTCGATGCTGGAGAACCTGACCGACCTGTCGACGTACGCGGACGGGATCTTCTGGCGGTGGATGCTCAACACCGCGTTCTACGCCGGGGTCGGCGGGGTGCTCTCCGCGCTGGTCTCCGGGCTGACCGGCTACACCCTGGCCAAATACCGGTTCGCCGGCCGGTCGGCGGTGTTCAACGTCCTGCTCGCCGGGGTGCTGGTGCCGGGGATCATCCTGGCCGTCCCGCAGTACCTGCTGCTGGCGAAGGTCGGGCTCACCGACACGTACTGGTCGGTGCTGCTGCCCAGCATCGTCAGCCCGTACGGCATCTACCTGGCCCGGATCTACGCCGCCTCGGCGGTGCCGGACTCGGTGATCGAGGCGGCCCGGGTGGACGGCGCGAGCGAGTTGGGGATCTTCCGCCGGGTGGCGATGCCGATGATGGTCCCCGGACTGATCACCGTGTTCCTGTTCCAGTTCGTGGCCATCTGGAACAACTTCCTGCTGCCGTTCATCATGCTCGCCGACGACGACCGGTTCCCGGTCACGCTCGGGCTCTACACGCTGCTCAACCGGGGCTCGACCGAACCCGCGCTCTACCGGCTGGTGATCATCGGCTCACTCCTGTCGATCATTCCGCTGGTGGCCCTCTTCCTCTCCCTCCAGCGGTACTGGCGGGTGGACCTGATCTCCGGCTCGGTCAAGGCGTAGGCGAGGTGTGTCACAAGCTCCGATGCCGCCGCTGGCAGCCGACCCGGGGACAATGACAGCGTGACCGCGCCCGACCGCAGCCGTAGCCGTACCCGCCGGACGAGACCCCGCCCGACCATGGACGACGTGGCGGCGGTGGCCGGCGTCTCCCGGGGCACCGTCTCCCGGGTGCTCAACGGCGGGCACAACGTCAGCGGCCCGGCGCTGGAGGCCGTCCGGCGGGCGATCCGCAAGACCGGGTACGTGCTCAACCAGCACGCCCGGAGCCTGGTCACCCAGCGCTCGGACTCGGTGGCGTTCATCCTCTCCGAGCCACAGGACCGGCTCTTCGAGGACCCGAACTTCAACATCCTGCTCCGGGGCTGCACCCAGGAGCTGGCCGAGCACGACATCACGCTGCTGCTGACCATCGCCGGTACCCAGGAGGACCGCAAGCGGGTCGGCCGGTACGTCACCGCCGGGCACGTGGACGGCGCACTGGTGATCTCCTCCCACGCCGGCAGCCCGCTCCTGGACGAGCTGGACGAGCGGGGCCTGCCCTTCGTCGCCGTCGGCCGCCCGCTCGGCCGGGACCGCGACGTCAGCTACGTCGCCGCCGACGACCGGGGCGGCGCCCGGCAGATGGTCAGTTACCTGCGCTCCCGGGGGCACCGCAGGATCGGCACCATCACCGGCCCGCTGGACACCTCCGGCGGGGTGGACCGGCTCGCCGGCTACCACGACGTGCTCGGCGAGGCCGATCCCCGGCTGGTGGTGACCGGCGACTACACCTTCGACAGCGGCGAGGCGGCGATGGAGCGGCTGCTGCGCCAGGTGCCCGAGCTGGACGCCGTCTTCGTCAGCTCCGACCTGATGGCCACCGGCGCGATGGCCGCGCTGCGCAAGGCCGGCAAGCGGATCCCCGACGACGTCGCGGTCGGCGGCTTCGACGACTCGAAGGTGGCCAGCACCTCCGTACCGCGACTGACCACCATCCGGCAGCCGTGGGAGCGGATCAGCGCCGAGATGGTCCGGCTGCTCCTCGGACACCTGGCCGGCGACTCGCACGCGGCGGTCATCCTCCCCACCGAGCTGGTCGTCCGGGAGTCCGCGTAACGGTCGGGATGTCCGGACCCGCCCGGAGCCGGCGCGGTGATCCGGCCCGTCCCCCGGCCGATGATCTGGCACGCTGGTAGGCGTGCTGATGGTGCCGGTACGCCAGCTCGGAGAGGCCGAACGCGGCGCGGTGGAGCGGATCCTCGACCTCGACCCGTACGCCGCCGCGCAGGTGGCCGAGCGGATCGCCGCGAACGGCCTGTCCTGGTGGCGGGCGGACGGGCGGGTGCTCGGCTACGGCACCCGGGACAACCTCGAATCGCTCTGCTGGCTGGGCGGCCAGGTCACCCCGGTCTGCGCCGGCCGGCCGGCGATCGCCGCCTTCGCCGAGGCGCTCGGCGCCGAGGAACGCACCTGCTCGTCGATCGTCGGCCGGGCGGACGGGGTGCTCGGGCTCTGGGAGCGGCTCTCCGGCCGGTGGGGACCGGCCCGGGACGTACGCCCGAACCAGCCGCTGCTGGCGACCGGGGCGGCGCCGCCGGTGGCGCCCGACCCGGACGTGCATCCGGTACGCGCGGGCGAGATCGACGCGCTCTTCCCGGCGGCGGTGGCGATGTACACCGAGGAGGTGGGGGTGTCGCCGCTGGCCGAGGATGGCGGCCGGGCGTACCGGCAGCGGGTGGCCGAACTGGTCCGGGCCCGCCGGGCGTACGCCCGGATCGTCGACGGCCAGGTGATCTTCAAGGCCGAGCTCGCGGTCGTCACCCGGCGCACCGCGCAGATCCAGGGGGTCTGGGTCGACCCGGCCTGGCGGGGGCGGGGGATCGGCGTCGCCGCCATGGCGGCGGTGGTCCGGGACGCGCTGGCCCGGGTGGCGCCCACGGTGAGCCTCTACGTCAACGACTACAACGCCCCGGCCCGCCGGGTCTACGAGCGGTGCGGGTTCCGTTCGGTCGGCACCTTCGCCACCGTGCTCTTCTGAGCGGCGGCGAAGGCCGGCCGCCGGCTCACCAGGCCCGCAGGTACTGCTCCGGGGTGTGCACGGCGGCGCCGAGCCGGTCCGCCGCCCGGCGCGGCCAGTACGGGTCGCGCAGCAGCTCCCGGCCGAGCAGCACCAGATCGGCGTCGCCGGTCGCGACGATCGCCTCGGCGTGCTCCGGCTCGCTGATCAGCCCGACCGCGCCGGTCCGCACCCCGGCCTCCCGGCGCAGCTGGGCGGCGAGCGGCACCTGATAGCCGGGGCCGAGCGGGATCTCGGCGTCGGGCACGTTGCCGCCGGAGGAGCAGTCCACCAGGTCGGCGCCGGCCTCGGCGAGCAGCTTGGCCAGCAGCACGCTGTCGGCCGGGGTCCAGCCGCCCGGCACCCAGTCGGTGGCCGAGATCCGGACCAGCACCGGTACGTCGTCGCCGACCGCCGCCCGGACCGTACGGGTCACCTCCAGGGCGAACCGGCTGCGCCCGGCCAGGTCACCGCCGTACGGGTCGGCGCGGGTGTTGACCAGCGGGGAGAGGAACTCGTGCAGCAGGTAGCCGTGCGCGGCGTGGATCTCGACCGCCCGGAAACCGGCGTCCAGGGCCCGCGTGGCGGCCCGCCCGAACGCCTCGACCACCCGGTCGATGCCGGCGAGGTCCAGGGCGGCCGGTGTCCGGTACGCCGGCACGAACGGCTCGGTGCCCGGACCGACCGGGGTCCAGCCGCCCTCCCCGTCCGGCACCCCGCCCTTCCGCTCCGACCAGGGCCAGTAGGTCGACGCCTTGCGGCCGGCGTGCGCGAGCTGCACCGCCGGCACCGCACCGGCCCCGGCGACGAACGCGGTGATCGGCCGCCAGGCGTCGACATGGGCGTCCGACCAGAGCCCGGTGTCCCGGGGGCTGATCCGGCCCTCGGGTACGACCGCGGTCGCCTCGCTGATCACCAGCCCGACCCCGCCGACCGCCCGGGAGCCGAGGTGGATCCGGTGCCAGTCGGTGGGCAGCCCGTCCGGACCCGCCGAGTACTGGCACATCGGGGACATCACGATCCGGTTCGGCAGCGTCACGTCGCGCAGCGTCAACGGGCTGAACAGCTCACTCATCCTCGCCTCTTCCCTCGCTGCCCCGGCCGGGGCGCCGGAAACGGATCGTGGCCTCCCACCGCTCTACCGGAGCTGGCGGGAGACCACGGTCACGGTAACGTCAGGCCGGTTGCGGGGCCGGCTCGCGGTCCCGGGCCGGCTGTTCGGCCGGAGGCTCCTCGTCGATGATCTCGCGCCGGCCGGCCGAGTCGTACGCGGCCCGGTCGAGTACGCCCTCCCGGGCGGCGACCACGGTAGGCACCAGCGCCTGCCCGGCGACGTTGGTGGCGGTGCGGATCATGTCCAGGATCGGGTCGATGGCGAGCAGCAGACCCGCCCCGGCCAGCGGCAGCCCCAGCGTGCTCAGGGTCAGCGTCAGCATCACCAGCGCACCGGTCAGCCCGGCGGTGGCGGCCGAACCGACCACCGAGACGAAGGCGATCAGCAGGTAGTCCAGCGGGCTCAGGCTGACCCCGAAGACCTGGGCGACGAAGATCGCGGCGAGCGCCGGGTAGATCGCCGCGCAACCGTCCATCTTCGTGGTCGCGCCGAACGGCACCGCGAACGAGGCGTACTCGCGGGGCACGCCGATCTGCTCCACCGAGCGCTGGGTCACCGGCATGGTGCCGACCGACGAGCGGGAGACGAAGGCCAGCTCGATCGCCGGCCAGGTGCCGGCGTAGAAACGCAGCGGGTTCAGCTTGCCGCCGACGATCAGCACCAGCGGGTAGACCACCAGCAGCACGATCGCGCAGCCGACGTAGACCGCGGTGGTGAACTTGGCCAGCGGCGCCAGCAGGTCCCACCCGTACGCCTCGACGGCGTGGCCGATCAGGCCCAGCGTGCCGATCGGGGCGAGCCGGATCAGCCACCAGAGCGCCTTCTGGGTGATCGCCAGCAGTGCCCGGTTGAAGTTGACGAACGGCTCGGCGGCGGCGCCGACCAGCAGCGACGCGATCCCGGCGACCACGGCCAGGAAGACGATCTGGAGCACGTTGTTCTCGACGAAGGCGCCGACCGGGTTCTCCGGGATGATGCCGGTGAGGAAGTCGGTCCACGAGCCGGTCCGCTCGGGCGCCTTGGCCCCGGCGATGTCCAGGGTGACGCCCCGGCCGGGGTCGACCAGCAGACCGAGCCCGATGCCGACGCCGACCGCGATCAGCGCGGTGATGCCGAACCAGAGCAGGGTCTTCAGCGCCAGCCGGGCGGCGTTCGCCACTCCGCGCAGGCTGACCACGCTGACCACCAGGGCGGTGAAGACCAGCGGGGGTACGGCGAGCCGCAGCAGTTGGACGAAGATGCTGCCGATCTGGTCGAGGGTGGTGCCGAGCCAGGAGAGGTCGGCGGCCCGGGCGAGGTAGCCCAGCGCGACGCCGAGGACCAGGCCGGCGAGGATCTGTGCCGAGAAGGGGATCTTGCGAAGAGCCGAAATCATAGGGAAGTCCCAGGGTCTGGATCCGGCGGGCGGTTGGTGACCGGGGGGTACGCCGGATTGGCGGTCTGTGGTCGGCGGAGAACGCGTCAGCCGCGACAACAGCCGCTGGCCTGTAGTCGAAGGTCGACATACAGGCGCACGGTCAGGAACCAGACATTGGTCATCGTCAAGAGACGATACGACGCCCGGGCCGGTAATGAAAGGACGGACCGTCGTGAGGCGCCTTACAGGCGGCCCGTGCCTCCCCGGCCCGCCGGCCCGGCACGCCGGCCTCGGGCCGGCGCACCCGCAGGTTCGCCCGCTGGCACCGCCCCGGCGGCGGCCCGGGGCAGCCCGAGGGTGAGCGCGGTGGCGATCACCCAGGCGGCCAGGTCGAGCAGGAGGAGCCGCTCGACCGCGCCCATCAGGACGCTCCGGCCGACCAGCAGCAGGGCGAGCCCGGCAACCGCCGACAGCGGCAGCGCGACCGCGGCGGCGGCCGCCGAGATCCCGCGCAGCGTCCGGGGCGCGCCGGTCGTCCCGGCCACCGCCAGCATCGCGAAGACGGTGCCGGCCACCGCCGCGATGCTGGCCCCGCCGTGCACCAGGTCGGCCAGGGTCACCCGGTCGAAGGGCGGCAGCGGGCAGGCGGCGCGACAGCTCACCCCGGCCGAGAGCACCGTGGCGGCCGCGCTCGCCACCAGCAGCCCGGTCGCCAGCCGCGACACGGTGGGCAGGGCCGCGCCGAGCAGTATCTGCCCGGCGGCGGCGGCCAGCAGGCCGATCCGGTACGCCCAGACGGTGGCACCGCCCGAGGCGCCGGTCTCGCTGACGTACGCGGCGAGTTCCGGGGCCGGGCCGACGAGCACGGCGAGAGCCACCGCGACCGTACCGAGCAGCGTGCAGGCCGCCGAGGCGAACGCGACGGCGGGCCGCCGGGCCGCGGTGACAGCGGCGCCCACCAGCTCCGGGCGGGTCACCTCGGGGCGCGTCACCTCCGGACGGGCCGGGGCCGGGCCGGAGCGCCGATCCGGTCGCCGCACCGGCCGGCCGGTCGGACGACCGGACCATCGATGCCGATCTCCCGGACGACCGCCGCCTGCGCCATGCGGCCAAACCTATCCCGCCACCGTACGGCCGGTAGAAGATCCGCTGGGCAGGCCCTAAAGTGTGGGTCGATCACCACGACCCCGCCGGGTTCGTCGGCGCTTCCTGCCGGGTGCAGGTCGTGGCCGACCAGCCCCTGCACGGGCCGGAGTGACGAGCTGAGGCGGACATGCGACTTCCGGACGGGCTACCCGCGGACATCGATCTGACCAGGCCCAGCGCCGCCCGGGTCTACGACTACTTCCTCGGCGGCGCGCACAACTTCGAGATCGACCGGCAGCTCGCCGAGCAGATCGCCGGGATGACACCGAACCTGGCCGAGACGATGCGGGCCGGTCGGGCGTTCCTGCGCCGGGGCGTACGGATGCTGGTCGGCGAGGGCATCGACCAGTTCCTCGACATCGGTTCGGGCATCCCCACCGTCGGCAACGTGCACGAGGTCGCCCAGGCGCTCAACCCGACCGCCCGGATCGCGTACGTCGACATCGACCCGGTGGCGGTGGCGCACAGCCGGTCGATCCTGGCCGGCAACGAGTACACCGGGGTGATCCACGCCGACCTGCGGGAGCCGGAGCGGATCCTCGCCGAGGCCGAGAAGCTCGGGGTGATCGACTTCAGCCGCCCGGTCGCCGTACTCCTGGCCGGGGTGGTGCACTTCGTCCCGGACTCGGACCATCCGCAGGAGATCCTGGCGACCCTGCGCGCCGCCACGGTCCCCGGCAGCTACCTGCTGCTCTCCCACTCGACCCACGAGGACCAGCCCAGGGAGATGCTCGACGCGCAGCGGCTCTCCGCCCGGACGTCGACCGAGATCACCCTCCGCTCCCGGGCCGAGATCACCGCCTTCTTCGGCGACTTCACCATCGTCGAACCGGGCGTCGTGCACATGCCGCTCTGGCGACCCGACGAACCGACCGACCCGGGGGAGCATCCGGAGCGGCTCGGCGCGTTCGGCGGCGTGGGCCGGCACGACCGCGGCGCGGGCTAGTGGTGTCCGCCTCCGTCGCCGAGCCGGGGTACGACGGGTCCGGTGCGCGGCTGTACGCGCGACGCTGGGCCCGGGAGGTGGCCCACTGCGGCTTCGTGGCGACGAGCACCCCAGAGAACGAGCGGCTGCTGCTGGCGCAGAGCGTACGACTCGCCGAGGCGACCCTGGCCGAACCGTTCACCGCCCAGCCGGGGTACGACGTCGGCCGGACCCTGGTCGACGCCCACCTCACCGAGCCGGGCGTACTGGACTGGTCGGTACGCGCCCTCGGCGAGCAGTTCCGCTCCGTCGTCCTGCCCGGCCTGCCCGAGTCGACGGCCGCACCCCGGGTCGCCGCCCTCCAGGGTGCCCTGTCGGCCGGGTTCGCCGCCGCGCTGCGTCAGCGGACACTGCGCGAGCAGGAGCGGATCGGCCAGGCCGCCTGGGAGGCCCGGGACAGGGTCGAGCAGGCGCTGCGGGACAGCGAGGCGCGGTTCCGGGCGGTCTTCGTCGACGCCGCGATCGGGATCGGCATCGCCGACCTCGACGGGCAGATCATCGACGTCAACCGGGCCTTCGCCGAACTGCTCGGCTATTCCGTGGCCGAACTGCGCGAGATCAACGTGGCCGCGCTGTTCCACCCCGACGACGCGGCCGGGATGTGGGAGCTGTACCAGGAACTGATCGAGGGCAAGCAGGACGCCGTACGGGTCGAGAAGCGCTACTACCGCAAGGACGGCAGCGCGGTCTGGACCGATCTCGCGGTGTCGCTGATCCGGCACGACGACGGGCGGCCCCGGTTCACCGTGGCGATGGTGGAGGACATCACCGAACGGCACGAGCTCGCGCAGCGGCTGCGCTACCAGGCGTCGCACGACCCGCTGACCGGGCTGCCGAACCGTACCCTCTTCTTCGAGCGGCTCGGCGAGGTCTTCGCCACCGGCGGGCCGGACGACCGGGTCGGGATCTGCTTCCTCGACCTCGACGGCTTCAAGGCGGTCAACGACAGTCTCGGGCACGACCTCGGCGACAACCTGCTGGTCACCGTCGCCCGGCGGCTCGCCGACTGCGTGGCCGGGCAGGGGCACCTGGTCGCCCGGATGGGCGGCGACGAGTTCGTGATCCTGATCGACCACAACGCCGGCTGCCGGGCGGTCAAGGCGGTGGCCGACCTCGCGCTGGCGGCGGTCGCCGAGCCGGTGCAGATCGGCGAGCACCGGCTGTCGGTCTCGGCCAGCATCGGCGTGGTCTCCGGGCCGCTCGCCACCACCTCGGTCGGCGAGCTGATGAAGGCCGCGGACGTCACGCTCTACTGGGCCAAGGCCGAGGGCCGGAGCCGGTGGGTGAGCTACGACCCGGCGCGGCGGGCCCGGGAGCAGACCCGGTCGGCCCTGGTCGCCGGCATGTCGGCGGGGTTGGCCCGGGGCGAGTTCACTGTCGACTACCAGCCGATCGTGACCCTGGCCGACGAGACGATCTGCGCGGTGGAGGCGCTGGTCCGGTGGCGGCATCCGGAGCTGGGGCTGCTCGGCCCGGACGAGTTCATCGGCCTGGCCGAGGAGACCGGGCTGATCGTCGACCTCGGCCGCTGGGTGCTGACCCGGGCCTGCGAGGCGGCCAGCCGGTGGCACCGGGAGTTCACCGACGCCCGGCTGGTGGTCAGCGTCAACCTGGCCGCCCGGCAGGCCCGCGACCCGGAGATCGTCGGCACGGTCTCGGAGGTGCTGCGCCAGACGGAACTCCCGGCCGACCTGCTGCAACTCGAACTGACCGAGAGCGCCGTGATGGCCACGGCGGGGGAGCCGCTGCCGGCACTGCGCCGGCTGGCCGCCCTGGGGGTACGGCTGGCGATCGACGACTTCGGCACCGGCTACTCCAACCTGGCGTACCTGCGCCGGCTGCCGATCCACAACCTCAAGCTCGCCGGCCCGTTCGTCGAGGGGATCCGGTCCAGCGACCGGCAGGGCCTGGTGGACGGGCGGATCGTCGACGCGCTGGTGCGGCTGGCCCACGCGCTCGGGTTGACCGTCACCGCCGAGGCGGTGGAGACGCTCGGCCAGGCGGACCAGCTCCGGGCGCTGGGCTGCGACGCCGCCCAGGGCCGGTACTTCGCCGCGCCGGCCCCGGAGGACGAGATCACCCGGTGGTTGGCCGCCCGCGCACAGCGCCGCCGCGAGGGTGCCGTCTGACGCCGCGAAGGTGCCGTCTGTCGCCGCCAGGGTGCCGTCCGGTGACGGAGCGTGCCCGTCCGACCCGGGGTGGCGGATGCGGTGCGGGTCGAGCCGGTAGGGCACCCTGGAGGACGTGGACATGACCGACACCGAGTCCGTGGTGACCCTCCTGTGTGGCGTGACGATCGTGATCGGCGTCTGCGGGGTGATCGTGCCGATCATCCCCGGGCTGATCCTGTGCTGGCTGGGCGTGGTGGTCTGGTCGTTCTTCGGCGACGGCGAGGGGTTCGGCCGCTGGGTGGTGCTCGGCCTTGCCACCGTGATCGCCGTACTCGGCACCACGATCAAGTACCTCTGGCCGGGGCGGAACCTCAAGCGCAGCGGGGTACCGACGATGTCGCTGCTCGCCGGGGGCGTACTCGGGCTGGTCGGGTTCTTCGTGGTGCCGGTGGTCGGGCTGGTGCTCGGCTTCGTACTCGGGCTCTGGCTCGCCGAACTGGCCCGGCTCGGGGACGCGAAGCAGGCGTGGCCGTCCACCCGGCACGCGCTCTCGGCGGTCGGGCTCGCCCTGCTGGTCGAGTTGGCGGCGGCGCTCGGCATCACCGGCGTCTGGCTGGTCGGCCTCGTCCTCACCTGAGGACGGCCGGACGGGTCGGGATGGTCACGGCCGGTCGGCGCGGGTGCGGTGCGGCGGCGCGGGGCGGGCGCTGGCACGACCTGCGTCGTACCCGATGAGAGAGGTGACCGCGCCCCGCGCCGCCGCGGGAGGCCGGGTTGTCCGAGAACCCGGCGTCGGGCCCCGGGCGGGGCCCTCGGGTCCGGCGGTCGCCGGACCGGCGCGCCGAGATCGCGCGCGATGTCGTCCGGTCAGGCCAGGGACCCGGCACGCCGACAGCGGCGGCGTGCGGTGTGCGGTTCCTGCCATGTCACGCCTTGAATCATGCGACCGGAAGGGCAGCTCGGCAAGGCAATTACCGGCGTCGACGCGCCCGGTGCGGGCGGGTCCGAGCAGCTCAGGTGACGGCGATCTCCAGCTCGGGGACGTGCTCGGTGCCGGCGGCCAGCACCGCCGTGGTGAGCCCGGCCGGCAGTCCGGCCAGGGTCGCCAACCGGCCGACGGTGACCTGCTGCCGGCCGAGGAGTTCGACGGCCTTGCCGAGCAGTGACGGCTGCTCGCGGGGGCCGAGGTCGCCCGGCTCCGGAAAGCCCCACTGGGCGAGTAGCGCCATCCCGCGCCGGTAGGTGTGCTCCCGGTAGACGCCGAGGTCGTGGCCCCGGTAGACCAGCGCCTTCAGGCTGATCCCCCAGCGGCGCTTGAGTTCGTGCAGCCGGTCGAAGTCGAGCCGGGGCGGCAGTTCGTCGCGCAGTGCCGTGCTCGGGGCCAGGAACTCCGAGGCGAAGGCGGTGGCCTGGCGTTCCAGCAGCTGGCTGCCCGGCTCGGCGTCGTGGTGCATCAGCAGGTGGCCCAGCTCGTGCGCGGCGTCCATCCGGGACCGGGCCTTGTCGTCCTTGCCCGGGTTGAGGAAGACGAACGGACGCTGGCCGTACCAGTGCGAGAAGGCGTCGACCCGCTCGGAGACGTCCGGCAGGGCGAGCACGATCACCCCGGCCGACTCCAGCAGCCGCACCATGTGCGGCACCGGGGCGGCCCCCAGACCGAACGCGTCCCGGGCGGTGACGGCGGCGGCGCGTACGTCGTCCGGGCCGGTCGGCTCGGCCAGCTCCAGGTGCGGCAACCGGAGCCGGGGCAGCCGGAGCTGCCGCTCGACCACCTCCACCACCCGCCAGGCGAGTTCGCCGAACGCCTCCGCCTGGTCCCGTTCGGCCTGGCTGGTGGTGCGCAGGCTGCGGAAGTGCGCCTGTCCCGAGGTGACCGGCACGCCGAAGCCGGCGGCGAAGAACTCGACCGGCATGGAGAGCGCCAGGGCCAGCCGGGCCAGCGTCGCCGCCGACGGGCGGGCCTGGCCCAGCTCGTACTGGCTGACCGCCGCCGCGGTGACCCCGACCTGCCGGGCCAGCTCGTTCTTGCGCATCCGCCGCCACCGGCGGGCCAGGGCGAGGGCGTGCGGCGCGAACGCTGCGGCGGCTGCGGCGGCGGGTACCGGCGGTCGGAGCCGGCCCGTCACGCCGACCGCTCGGCCGGACGGCCGAACGCGGCGCCGAACCCGCTGCCCGGGTCGCCGGGCTGGAGGGCGAGCAGGTCGAGTTCGGGGATCGGCAGCTCGTCGGTGCGGGGCTGCGGCACCGTCCCCTCGACCACCGGCAGCGGCGCCCCGGTGGTGGCCGGCTCACCGAACCAGAGGCGTACCTCGAACCAGGGGGAGCCGCTGTCCCGGTTGTCCCGGGGCAGCCCGATGTAGGCGACCGCCTCGCCGGTGACGATGTCGCCGGTGTGCGCGATCCGGATGTGCCGTTTCGGCGGCACCACCTCGGCGAAGACCTCGGGGAACTGCCCCTCGTCGTCGAAGGCGAGCTGCCCGTCGCGGCTGTTCTCCACCGCGCCGCCGAGCCGGGCCTCGCTGCCCTCCCAGCGGATCGACTCGATCCCGCCCTGCAACGAGTAGAGCCGGACGACGTAGCCGGCGCAGAGGATCTCCAGCGAGTTGTCCTCCAGCCGGACCCGGATGCCGTCCAGCCCCTCGAACTCGGCCTTGCCGAGGTTGGTCAGGTTGCGCCACACGGTGGTGCCGAAGCTCATCGCGTCGTCGCCGAGTTCCGGCTCGTGCCGGTCGGCCGCGCGCCGGTAGACCTGCTGGATCAGTCGTCCCAGCCGGTCCAGCACGCCCCGCTCGTCCAGCACCGCCACCGCGTCACCCAGCAAGCTCATGCGGGAAAACCTAGCCGAAACCCCGGATGATATTGCCGAAATCAAGTACCGACACGCCAGGACGCTGCCGGGCCGGGCCGTGTCGGGCGGCGGGGCCGCCTCGGACGGCGGGTCAGCCCGACCGTACGGCGGCGATCGCGGCCGGGGCGTCGGCGTGCACCCGCTCCCGGAGCAGGGCCAGTACGCCCAGCGCGGCCAGGGCCCGCCGGTGCTCGGGCCGGATTCCGGAGACGTGCACGGTGATGTTCCGGTCGTGCAGGTCCTCGACCGCCTCGCGCAGCGCCAGCGCGCCGGAGGCGTCGATGGCGGTGACCCGGGAGAGCCGCAACAGCACCACGTCGACCCCGTCGATGTGGGAGAGCGCCTGTCGCAGGTGATGGGCGGCGGCGAAGAAGAGCGGTCCGGTCGGCCGGTACACGGCGAAGTGCGGCAGGTGTTCGTCGTGCGGTACCCGGTCGACCCGCAGGGAGCCGGCGACCTTGCGCAGGGCCAGGCCCCCGGCGACGACCAGGCCGAGGAGTACGGCGGCCACCAGGTCGAGCAGCACCGTGGCGCCGGCGGTGAGCACCAGGACGAGCGCGTCGGAGCGGCCGGCCCTGGCCAGCGCGCGCAAGGTGCCCAGGTGCACCATCCGGACGGCGGTCGCCAGCAGCACCCCGGCGAGCGCCGCGATCGGGATGCCGGCGACCAGCGGGGCGGCCGCGAGCATGATCACCGCGAGGACGAGCGCGTGCGACAGCGCGGCGAGCCGGGAGACCGCTCCGGCCCGTACGTTGACGGCGGTGCGGGCGATGGCGGCGGTCGCCGGTACCCCGCCGAAGAGCGGCGTGACGATGTTGGCGATGCCCTGCCCGAAGAGTTCCCGGTCCGGGTGGTGCCGCTCGCCGCGCCGCATCCCGTCGGCGACGGTGGCGGAGAGCAGCGACTCCAGGGCCGCCAGCGCCGCGACGGCGACCGCCGAGGTGAGCAGCGGGCCGACGGCGTCGAGCCGGAGGAAGGCCAGCGAGGGCTGGGGCAGGGTGGCCGGCAGCGCGCCGATCCGGGCGACGTCGACGTGCCACACCTGGGCGCCGACGGTCGCCGCCCCGACGGCGAGCAGGGCGGCCGGCACCTGGGGTCGCCACCTCAGCACGACCAGCACCAGGGCCGCGACGCCGGCCGAGAAGGCCACCGAGGGCCAGTGCGGCTGCGCGGCGAAGGCCGCCGCCGCGCGTACCGCGACCGCGAGGACCTGCTCACCGTGTGCCGGCACGCCGAGCGCGGACGGAACCTGCTGGAGGAAGATGATCACCGCAATGCCGGCGGTGAAGCCCTCCACCACCGGGGCGGGCACGAACCGGGCGTACCGCCCGGCCCGGGCGACGGCGAGGCCGACCAGGATCAGGCCGGCGAGCAGCCCGACGGTGAGTACCCCGCCGGGCCCGTACTGCGCGACGATCGGCACGAGTACGACGGTCATCGCCCCGGTCGGCCCGGAGACCTGGAGGTTGGAGCCGCCGAAGACGGCGGCGAGCGAGCCGGCCACGATGGCGGTCGCCAGTCCGGCGGCGGCGCCGAGCCCGGAGGCGACGCCGAAGCCGAGCGCCAGCGGGAGGGCGACCACCGCGACGGTGAGCCCGGCCAGCAGGTCGGCGCGGGGATTCCGGCGTACGGCGGCCAGGTCGGCCCGGCCGGGCAGCAGGCCGAGGAGCCTTTCCCGGCCCGCACGGTCGACGCTCACTCGGGTTCCACCGTCAGGGAGGCCAGCAGTTCGGCCTGGCCCTGCAACATCTCGGTGAGGATCCGCCGGGCGGCTCGCATCAGGTCCGCCACGTCCGGGCCGGCGAGGGCGTAGACGACGGTCGCGCCGTCCCGGCTGGAGACCACGATCCCGGCCCGGCGCAGCACCGCGAGCTGCTGGGAGAGGTTGGACGCCTCCACCTGGGTCTCGGCGAGCAGTTCGCGGACCGGTCGGGGACCGTCGCCGAGGAGTTCGAGTACGCGGATTCGGATCGGATGCCCGAGCATCCGGAAGAACTCGGCCTTGGCCTGGTACAGCGGAACCGGCATATGAGCAATTGAAGACTTCTTCAAATGGTCGGCTCGACGCCCTGGGCGGAAGCGTGATCTCGGTCACTCGGTCGGCATCGGTTGACGTGGATCTTCGGGAGGCGCACGATCTCGAACAGAGGCGTGACGCCGGTCACACTTCGCGTCCCACCCCGGAGCCGGACCAAGGAGACGCCGATGAGCACAGCCGTCCCGCCGCCGCGTACGCCGGTGGACCCCGGGGTCGACCTCGACGAGCAGCGCCTCGCCGAACTCGGCTACCAGCAGGAACTGCGCCGGAAACTCTCCGGCTTCTCCAACTTCGCGGTCTCGTTCTCGATCATCTCGATCCTGGCCGGCGCGATCACGTCCTACGGCATCGCGATGAACTCCGGCGGCCCGCTGGCGATCACCCTCGGCTGGCTCTTCGTCGGCGGCATGGTGACCCTGGTCGCGCTCGCGATGGCGGAGATCTGCTCGGTCTACCCGACCGCCGGGGCGCTCTACTGGTGGGCGGCGGCGCTGGCCAAACGGAACAAGGCGGCCTGGGCCTGGTTCATCGGCTGGTTCAACTTCCTCGGCGAGGTGGCGGTCACCGCCGCGATCGACTTCGGCGCGGCGATCACCACCTCGGCCTTCCTCAGCCTCACCTTCGACCTGGCGGTCACCCCGGAACGCACCTTCGTGGTCTTCCTGGTGATCATCGTCGCGCACGGCCTGCTGAACACCTTCGGCGTCAACCTGGTCCGGCTGCTCTCCGACGTGAGCGCCTGGTGGCACCTGGTCGGGGTGGCGGTCATCGTCGGGGTACTGGCGATCGTGCCGGACCAGCACAAGCCGATCTCCGAGGTCTTCTTCGAGGTACGCAACGCCACCGGCTTCGACTTCACCGGCGCGGCGGTCTACGCCGTACTGATCGGGCTGCTGATGGCGCAGTACACGTACACCGGCTACGACGCGAGCGCGCACGTGGCCGAGGAGACCCACGACGCCGCCCGGGCGGCACCCCGGGGCATCGTGATGTCGGTGGTGGTCTCGGTGATCGCCGGCTTCTTCCTGCTGGTCGCGATCACCTGGTCGATCCGGGACTACGACGCCCAGCGGCAGACCGAACTCGGGCTCCCGCCGGCCCAGATCTTCATCGACGCCACCGGCCAGACCACGGGCACCTTCCTGCTCTTCATCTGCGTGGTGGCGCAGTTCTTCTGCGGGATGGCCTCGGTCACCGCCAACTCCCGGATGGCGTACGCCTTCAGCCGGGACGGCGCGCTGCCCGGCTCGGCGATCTGGCGCCGGGTCAACCCGCGCACCGGCACCCCGACCAACTCCATCTGGCTCTGCGTGGCCTGCTCCAGCCTGCTGGTGCTGCCGTCGCTCTGGAACACCACCGCCTACCTGGCGGCCACCTCGATCGCGGTGATCGGCCTCTACATCGCGTACGTCGGGCCGGTCTTCCTGCGCCGCCGCAGCCCGGACTTCCGCCCCGGCCCGTGGAACCTGGGCCGGTGGAGCCCGCTGGTCGGCTGGCTGGCGATCGGCTGGGTGGCGGTGATCTGCGTACTCTTCGTGCTCCCCACCACCGCGCCGATCACCGCGACGACCTTCAACTACACGATCGTGGCGGTCGCGGTGGTGCTCGGCGCGGCCGGGCTCTGGTGGCTGCTCGGCGCCCGGCACTGGTTCACCGGCCCCCGGCAGAACGTGGTGCCGACCGTCGCCCAGCCCGACCCGGACATCCCCGACCCGGACATCCACGACCCGGCCCCGGACGGTCCGGCCCCCGGCACCCCGGCTGCGGACCGGGCGGGCGCGGCGGACGGGGACCGGGCATGAGAGCCAGGGTTCCGTCGCTGAGCCTGGAGGCGCTCCGGGTGGCGGTCGACAGCGGCGACATCGACACGGTGGTCCTGGCCCTGGTCGACATGCAGGGGCGGCTCCAGGGCAAGCGGTTCCACGCGCCGTACTTCCTCGCCGAGGTGCTCCGGCACGGCAGCGAGGGCTGCGACTACCTGCTCGCCGTGGACGTGGAGATGAACACCGTCGACGGGTACGCGATGTCGAGCTGGGAACGCGGCTACGGCGACCTGGCGATGGTCCCCGACCTCGGCACGCTGCGCCGGGTCCCCTGGCAGCCCGGCACCGCGATGCTGCTGGCCGACCTGCGCTGGCCGGACGGCAGCGGGGAGGTCCCCGCCTCGCCCCGGCAGATCCTGCGCCGCCAGCTCGACCGGCTCGCCGCGCACGGGCTGACCGCGTACGCCGGGACCGAGCTGGAGTTCGTGCTCTACCGCGACTCCTACGAGGACGCCTGGCGCCGGGGCTACCGCGAGCTGACCCCGGCGAACCTCTACAACGTGGACTACTCGCTGCTCGGTACCGCCCGGGTCGAGCCGCTGCTGCGGCGGATCCGGGTCGAGATGGCCGGCGCCGGGCTGACCCCGGAGAGCGCCAAGGGCGAGTGCAACCTCGGCCAGCACGAGATCGCCTTCCGGTACGCCGACGCGTTGACCTGCGCCGACAACCACGTCGTCTACAAGAACGGGGCGAAGGAGATCGCCGCCCAGGAGGGTATGTCGATCACCTTCATGGCGAAGCCGAACGAACGGGAGGGCAACTCCTGCCACATCCACTTCTCGCTGCGCGGCACCGACGGGCGGTCGGCGATGCTCGGCGACGGCCCGGCCCGGCTGTCGCCGACCGGCACCCGGACGCTGGCCGGGCTGCTGGCGACGATCCCCGACTTCAGCCTGCTGATGGCGCCGAACGTGAACTCGTACAAGCGCTACCAGCCCGGCTCGTTCGCCCCGACCGCGCTGCGCTGGGGCACCGACAACCGCACCTGCGCGCTGCGGCTGGTCGGGCACGGCCAGGGGATGCGGGTGGAGAACCGGCTGCCCGGGGCGGACGTCAACCCGTACCTGGCGATCGCGGCGCTGGTCGCCGGGGCGGTACACGGGATCGAGGCGGAGTTGGAGCTGGAGCCGGAGTTCGCCGGCAACGCGTACGCCGACGAGTCCGCGCCCCGGGTGCCGGGCACGCTGCGGGACGCCCTCGACCGCTGGACGGCCTCGCCGCTGGCCGCCGACGCGTTCGGGGCCGAGGTGGTGGCGCACTACGCCAACCAGGCGCGGGTGGAGTTGGCCGCCTTCGACGCGGCGGTGACGGACTGGGAGCTGCGGCGTGGCTTCGAACGACTCTGACGCCACCGGTTCCGGCACCGGGGACTCCGACGTCACCGAGGTGGTCAACCCGGCGACCGGGCTGGTGGTGGCGACGGTGCCGCAGACGAGCGCGGCCGAGACGGCGGCGGCGGTCGACCGGGCGGCCCGGGCGTTCGATTCGTGGCGTCGGGTGTCGCCGGGCGACCGGGCCCGGCTGCTGCGCCGGTTCGCCGCCGTCGTCGACGCGCACGTCGAGGAGCTGGCCGAACTGGAGGTGCGCAACGCCGGGCACACCGTCGGCAACGCCCGCTGGGAGGCCGGCAACGTCCGGGACGTGCTCGACTACTACGCCGGGGCGCCGGAGCGGCTGACCGGGGCGCAGATCCCGGTGCCGGGCGGGCTGGACGTCACCTTCCACGAGCCGCTCGGCGTGGTCGGGGTGATCGTGCCGTGGAACTTCCCGATGCCGATCGCCGGCTGGGGGTTCGCCCCGGCGCTCGCCGCCGGCAACACGGTACTGCTCAAGCCGGCCGAGCTGACCCCGCTGACCGCGCTCCGCCTCGGCGAGCTGGCGCTCGACGCCGGGCTGCCGCCGGACGTGCTCACCGTGCTGCCGGGCCGGGGGAGTGTGGTGGGCGAGACGTTCGTGGCGCATCCGGCGGTCCGGAAGATCTGCTTCACCGGCTCGACCGAGGTGGGTACCCGGATCATGGCCGGCTGTGCCGCCCAGGTGAAGCGGCTGACCCTGGAACTCGGCGGCAAGAGCGCCAACCTGGTCTTCGCCGACGCGGACCTGGAGCGGGCGGCGGCGACCGCGCCGTACGCGGTCTTCGACAACGCCGGCCAGGACTGCTGCGCGCGGTCCCGGATCCTGGTGCAGCGCCAGGTGTACGACCGCTTCCTGGAGTTGCTGGAGCCGGCGGTCAAGGCGTTCCGGGTCGAGGATCCGGCGCTGGAGACGGCGGAGATGGGCCCGCTCATCTCGGCCGGACAGCGCCGATCCGTCTCCTCCCATGTCGACGGTGCCGAGGTCGCCTTCACCGGTGGCTGCCCCGAGGGGCCCGGCTTCTGGTACGCCCCGACGGTCCTGCTGGCCCGCTCGCCGGCCGAGCGGCACTGGCGGGAGGAGATCTTCGGGCCGGTCGTCTCGGTGCTCCCCTTCGACGACGAGGCCGAGGCGGTGGCGCTGGCCAACGACACCGAGTACGGCCTCTCCGGCTCGATCTGGACCCGCGACCTGGGCCGGGCGATCCGGGTGGCCCGGGGCGTCGAGTCCGGCAACCTCAGCGTCAACTCGCACTCGTCGGTGCGCTACTGGACGCCGTTCGGCGGGATGAAACGCTCCGGCCTGGGCCGGGAGTTGGGCCCGGACGCCCTGCACGCGTTCACCGACGTCAAGAACGTCTTCCTGGCCACTGACGGGTAGTCGTCAGCGAGAGGCGTCGACAACGCTGTGTGACTGTCGGAATGCGGTTAGTTGCCTGCCGTCCCGGGTCGCCCGCTCCTAGCCTGCTGCTCACACAGCACTGTCAGCCGTGGACAGCGTCGCTGACCTCGGCGAACAGGGGAGGGTCGGTGGGGATGGACCGCAGGAGAAGACCGGTCGGTGCGGTGCTCGGGGAGCGCCGCACGCGGACCGCTGGAAGACGTCCGCACGGCTGGCTCGCCGTGCTGCTCTGCGCCGGTACGCTGGCCGCCGCGATCCCGGCCCCGGCCGGGGCCGCCGGCGCGTTCCAGCCGATCCACGGCGACATGAACGGCGACGGCCGCGTCGACCGGGTGACCTCCGGTGGCTCCGGCGACCGGTGCCGGATCTCCGTGGCACACGGGCTGCCGCAGGGCGGGTACGGCCCGGTGACCGACCACTACTACCGGCTGCCGGGCTTCACCGGCCGGATCATCGACTGCCCCGACACCGGGGAGTACGTCGACCTCGGCGGCGACGGCACGCCGGAACTCGTACTCGCCTGGTTCAACGGGCCGTCGAACAGCCTCG
Organism: Plantactinospora sp. BB1; assembly: GCF_003030385.1. Classification (NCBI taxonomy): domain Bacteria; kingdom Bacillati; phylum Actinomycetota; class Actinomycetes; order Micromonosporales; family Micromonosporaceae; genus Plantactinospora; species Plantactinospora sp. BB1. Next base: position 3,287,280 of record NZ_CP028159.1, read on the forward strand.
GCTACTGCACGCTGGTACTCCGGGAGTACCGTCCGATCGCCACACACCGGTTCGTGTGCCGTCCCGGCGGCATCCACTCGGCCGACTTCGACGGCGACGGGCTGCGCGACATCTACGTCGTCACCGACGATCCGGACGGCTTCCAGACCTACCGGAACACCCCTGCCGGTCGGCTGGTCCCCGGAGCGCCGAGCCACTGGGGCAACAATCGCGGCTACCACATCGCCGACTTCGACGGCGACGGCGGGATGGACGTGGTGCTGCACTACATCGAGGGCGCGGAGCGGCCCTACGAGGGCTTCGTCGCGGCCTTCGGCGACGGCACCAAGGTGCAGTTGGCCGGCGAGGACGAGTACGAGACGTTCCGGGTCGTCGACGCGGACCGGGACGGTCGACCCGACGTGGAACTCCGCACCCCGAGCGTCGTGTCGGTGCGGATCAACCGGGGGGACCAGACCTTCGTCGAGGCACCGTTGGCCAACGGCGAGCGGGTGGACGCGTGGCGGGGCCGGCCGAACGTGCTCGCGGTGCGGGCCAACGACTACGCGAGTTGGAACGCGGCGCTGTCGGTGACCGGGCAGCCCCGGTACGGCCGGGTGACCCGGTCCGCCTCCGGCCGGGAACTGGTCTACGAGCGCACCGCCGCGCACGGCCTGGCCGACACCTTCAGCTACCGGCTCAGCCAGAACGGCCGCAGCGACACCGCGAACGTCACGGTCCGGATACGGGACTGATCAGGAGTACGCCGACGGCGTCGCCGGGCCGGACGGTCACGGCGGCGTCGTCGTGCTCAACGGCCCTTCGCCGACCCGACGAACGCTCGCCACGCGTCGGCGTCGAAGGCGAGCGTGCCGGCGTCCCGGTCCTTGCTGTCCCGCACGAGTACGACCCCCGGCAGGTTGTCGGCCACCTCGACGCAGTTCCCGCCGCTGCCGCCGCTGCGGGTGGACTTCCGCCAGTTCGCCTTCGTCAGATCCATGGCCGCACGATCTCCTTGATCAGGCCGAGCGACTGCCCGGCCGGCAGCGCTACGTTCCGGACACTCTCCCACCTTCCCAGCAGAGCTTCCACGTCCTCGGTCCGGTCGACCACGGACCCGCCGAGTTGGTTCTCCAGATGCCCGACCCAGCCGCCCTCCTCGGACCGGGAAAGCACGAATGGACCGCTCAATCCCGCATGCAAGCCGGCGTTGGAAGGAAGCACGTGCACATGGATGTGTGGGCGTTCGGCCATGTTGAGCAGGTGAAGGAGCTGCTCGGCCATCACCTTCTCGTAGCCATTGACGAACCGGCGCAACGCCGTCTCCTCGATCACGGCGACGAACTGCGGTGGGTGTTCCTGAGTCAGGATCGCTTGCCGGGATATCCGGGCATTGACGAGGGTCTCCACCTCCTCCTCGGTGCGGGTGTCGTCCGCGCCGCGAAGGATCGCGCGGGCGTAGGCGGGGGTCTGGAGGAGGCCGGGAATCAGGTTGGGCTCGAAGCAGCGGAGTTGCTTCGCCACCCGCTCCGCGTCGAGCCAGGGGCGGAACCAGATCGGCTCGCCGTCCCGCTCGGCGAGCGACAGCAGCGACACGAACAGGTTTCCGGTCTTGAAGATCTTGTCCGCTCGCGCCAGGTAGTCGGCGTCCAGTGGACGTTGGCCGAGTTCGACCGCCGACACCATCGAGCCGGAGAAGTGCGCCAGCTTGCCGTACTCGTCCTGGCTCAGTTCGGCGTTGGTGCGCATCAGCCGCAACTGGGTCCGGATGAGGTCCGCGGTGAGGATGAGCTTGTTCGCCATGCTTGCTCCACAGTGCTCCGGGTACCGCCGGAAATGACCGCGCCGAGAGTAACCCTGTCGCAGCGGCGTGTCACCGGCAGAAGTGGCGGCGGAACCGGCAGAACCTCAGCCCTGGTCGTTGCGGAGATGCGGGGCGTGCTCGCGTACCGCCGCGAGGAGCTGGCGGTGGGACGGGTTGACCATCGGGTGGCCGGCAACCGTCACCGTCGGCACGGTCTCGTTGCCGTCCGCCACCGAGCGGACGAAGGCCGCCGCGTCCGGATCCCGCCAGATGTTCACCTTCCTGACCGGCAGCCGGGTGAAGAGCAGCCGGAACCGCAGCTTCATGCAGTACGGGCACCCCGGTCGCCAGTAGAGGACGACCTCGCCCCGATCCTCGTCCATCCGGACCACCCCGCTTCCGTGCCCCTGCCGGGCAGCCTAGCGGCCGAACGGTACTCGACCAGGGGCCGCCGTTCGGCGAGGATGCCGGAACGGGCCAGCGACGGAAGGACGGGCCGCGATGGTGACGAGTGACCGACTGGCCGGGCGGGTGGCGGTGGTGACCGGTGCGGGCAGCGGGATCGGGCTGGCCACGGCACGGCGGTTCGCCGCCGAGGGCGCGTACGTGGTCTGCGTCGACGTCGCCGCCGAGGCCGGAGAGGCCGCCGCCGACGAGGTGCACGGCGAGTTCGTGGCCTGCGACGTGGCCGACGAGGCACAGGTACGCGATCTCTTCGACCAGGTCGCGGCCCGGCGCGGCCGGATCGACATCGCGTTCAACAACGCCGGCATCTCCCCGCCGGAGGACGACTCGATCCTGACCACCGGCCTGGACGCCTGGGAGCGGGTGATCCGGGTCAACACCACCAGCGTCTACCTCTGCTGCAAGTACGTGCTGCCGCACATGCTCCGCCAGGGCAAGGGCTCGATCGTCAACACCGCCTCCTTCGTCGCGCTGATGGGGGCGGCCACCTCACAGATCGCCTACACGGCGAGCAAGGGCGGGGTGCTGGCGCTGACCCGGGAACTCGGCGTGCAGTTCGCCCGGCAGGGGATCCGGGTCAACGCGCTCTGCCCCGGGCCGATCGGCACCCCGCTGCTGCGGGAACTCTTCGCCAAGGACCCGGAGCGGGCCGCCCGGCGGCTGGTGCACGTACCGATGGGGCGGTTCGGCGAACCCGAGGAGATCGCCGCCGCGGTCGCCTTCCTGGCCAGCGACGACGCCTCGTTCATGACCGCCGCCCAGTTCGTCGTGGACGGGGGGATCACCGGCGCCTACGTCACCCCGCTGTGAGCGCGGCGACGGGCGGCTGTCGTCCGGGTCACCGAAGCGTGAGTGCGTGCCGGCGCCGACGTTAGGGTGGAAGTCATGACCGTCCGTGCGCCGTTGACCCCCGGCACGCTCTCCCCGTGGCGCCAGGTGCCGCCCCACATCGTCCGCCCCGAGTACGTCGGCAAGAAGCGGCCGAAGGAGTGGCGCGGTTCACACGTGCAGTCCGCCGAGACGATCGAGAAGATGCGGGTCGCCGGCCGGATCGCCGCCCAGGCCACCCAGCTCGCCGGTGAGCACTGCAAGCCCGGCGTCACCACCGACGAGATCGACCGGGTGGTGCACGAGTTCCTGATCGACCACAACGCCTACCCCTCCACCCTCGGCTACAAGGGCTTCCCGAAGTCGTGCTGCACGAGCCTCAACGAGGTGATCTGCCACGGCATCCCGGACTCGACCGTGCTGATGGACGGCGACATCATCAACGTCGACGTGACGGCGTACCTCGACGGGGTGCACGGGGACACCGACGCCACCTTCTGCGTCGGCGAGGTGGCCGAGCCGGCCCGGCTGCTGGTGGAGCGGACCCACGAGGCGATGATGCGGGGCATCCGGGCGGTCGCCCCGGGCCGGCAGATCAACGTGATCGGCCGGGTGATCGAGTCGTACGCCAAGCGGTTCGGCTACGGGGTGGTCCGGGACTTCACCGGGCACGGCATCGGCGAGGCGTTCCACAGCGGGCTCTACGTGCCGCACTACGACAGCCCCCGGCCGACCGACGTGATGGAGCCGGGGATGACGTTCACGATCGAGCCGATGATCACCCTCGGCACCCACGAGTACGACGTGTGGGAGGACGGCTGGACCGTGGTGACCAAGGACCGGCGCTGGACGGCGCAGTTCGAGCACACCATCGTGGTCACCGAGGACGGCCACGAGATCCTCACCCTGCCGTGACGGACGGGCACCGGTGACGGACGCGGCCACCCCGGTCAGCGAGCACCACCACGCGGACGTCTCCGGCGGCTGGCTGCGCCCCGCCGTCTTCGGCGCGATGGACGGCCTGGTCACCAACATCGCGCTGATCGCGGGCGTCGGCGGTGGCGGGGTCGCGCCGCGCAACATCGTGCTGACCGGCTTCGCCGGGCTGGTCGCCGGGGCGATCTCGATGGGGCTCGGCGAATACACCAGCGTGCAGTCGCAGAACGAGCAGGTGGCCGCCGAGGTCGCCAAGGAGCGCCGCGAGCTGGAGCGGAACCCGGCCGGCGAGGCCCGGGAACTCGTCGAGACGTGGGTGCAGCGGGGGCTGCCCCGGCACCTGGCCGAGCAGGTCGCCGAGGTGCTGCGGCACAACCCGGACGAGGCGCTCCGGGTGCACGTCCAGGAGGAGTTGGGCGTCGACGCCGACGAGCGGCCCAGCCCGTGGACCGCCGCCTTCTCCTCCTTCCTCTGCTTCTCCGTCGGTGCCGTGGTGCCGTTGATCACCTATCTGCTCGGCTTCTCCAGCCTCTGGCTGGCGCTCGGCGTGGGCGGTCTCGGCCTCTTCGTCGCGGGTGCGGTCGTCGCCCGGTTCACCAAGCGGCGGTGGTGGGTCAGCGGTGGCCGGCAACTGCTGCTCGGCGCGGCGGCCACCGCCGCGACGTACCTTGTCGGCCGGCTCATCGGCGTCGGCGTGAGCTGACGGCCGCCCCGGAGCCGAGCTACCCCTCGGTGGAGGTCCGTTCGAGTCGGAAGACCCGGATGTCCCGGCCGCCGGCCCGGCGAACGTAGGTCCGGTACGCCGGCCACTCGGCCACCAACAGCGCCCAGAGCCGCTCCCGCTCGGCGCCCTGGGCCAGCCGGGCCCGGACCGGTATCCGGGTGCCGTCGACGGTGACCGTGGCGGCCGGGTCGGCGAGCAGGTTGAGCGCCCAGGCGGGCTGCTCGGGGCGACCCCAGTTCGAGCCGGTCACCACGAAGGCGTCGCCGTCCGGCACGTAGAGCAGCGGATTGCTGCGTGGCCGCCCGGACCGCCGCCCGGTGGTGGTGATCAGCAGTGACGGCACCAGCCCGAGCGCCACCACCCGGCCCCGGGTCAGCCTGGCGACCAGCCGGTCGGCCGGGACCAGCAACGGGGTGCAGGCGGCGAACCAGCGCGCGTGGCCGAGCCGGCGTACGGCCCGGCCGAGGGCGGAGACCGGTCTTCCCAGAGCGGACATCGGTACAGTGTGCCGGCTGTGGCGTCGCCACCGTCCGCCGACACCGCGATCCGGGGCGGGCCCGGGCCCGCGGGTCAGGCCGGGCGGCCCGGGAACGGCACGGTGGCCGGGCTGACCCCGGCCGTCCCGCGCCACCGGGTGGCCCGGACCGCCGCGTCGGTGAGCCCGTCCAGCGCCCGGCTCCGCTCGGCGCCCTCGGTCGCCGGCAGCGCGGCCCGCCAGACCGCCGCGGTCCGCTCCTCGACCTCGACCGCCAGCCGCAGCGCCCCGGCCTCGTCGGTGACGGCGAACGGCAGCGCGTACGCCGGCTCGGGCGCCGGCACCGGGCCGCCCCGCTCGGTGAGGAGCAGCACCAGCGCGTCCCGCCGGCCGCGATGTGCCGCCTCGGCGGAGCGGGCCTGTTCAGCGGCGGCACCGGAGAGGCGTACCCCGATCAGCCCGTACGCGTAGACCGCCGCGTGCTCGGCGGCCAGCGCCGCCGCCAGTGCCTCGGACATCACGCCACCCCTTCCCGCGCCCCGTCGCGTCCGCTCACCGCAGTACCTCCAGATGGGTCGCCCGGGCTGCGGCGATCGAACCGACCAGCGCGGCCCGGCCGGCGGGCGCCTCGGTGCAGGCTTTCGCGGCGGCGTCCCGGCCCTGCTGTTCGGCCTCCCGCAGCCCGGCCAGGGCCGCCGAGGCGCTGGCGGCGCCGGGGTCGGCGCCGGCGGTCGGGGCGGTGGCGGTGGCGGTCGGCAGCGCGGCGCCGGTCACCCGGGACAGCTCGGCGGCGTGCGCCCGGTGCGCCTCGGCGATCGGCCGGAGCCGGTCGGCCAACTCCGGAAAGGCGGCGAACGCGGCCTCGTGCCGGGCGGCGAGGTCGAGGGCGCCGCCGATCAACGGTGTCAGCGGGTCCGGCTCGGGCGGCGGGTCGGGCTCGCCGCCGAAGAGACCGCAGCCGGTGAGGGGGCCGGCGGCACCGACCAGTGCCGCCAGGCCGACCGCCCGGATCATCTCGCGTCGGGACCGCCCCGCCGCGCCGATCGTCTGGTTCGTGTTGCCGGTCCGCACCCGGCAAGTCAACACCATCGGTGCGGCCGACGGGGTCGGCACGGTCAGCACGGCCGGTCGTCGGTGCGCCGATCGGGCTCTCGGGCGGCCAGCGCGTTACGCTCTGCGCAGCCGCCGGACGCTTCAGTCCGGTGGCACGCCGGTGTGGCTGCCGGGCGCCAGCCGGCGATCACGAGAGAGGGGCGGAGATGACGCAGCGTGGCCGGAACACCGGTCGGCCCAGGGCGGGCCACCGGGCTCCGGACCGTCCCCGCGAGGACCAGTCCGCGCGTCGGCTCCGGCTCCGTGCCGTGATCGAGCCCGTGGTGAACACCGCCGGCTACGACCTGGAGGACCTCTCGGTGTCCCGGGCCGGCCGCCGGTACGTCGTCCGGGTGATCGTGGACGGCGACGGCGGGGTCAGCCTCGACGCCGTGGCCGACGTCTCCCGGCTCCTCTCCAAGGCGCTCGACCAGGCGGAGGAGACCGGTGGCGACCTGGTCGCCGGGGAATACCAGCTCGAGGTGAGTTCGCCCGGCGTGGACCGGCCGCTGACCCAGCCCCGGCACTGGCGGCGCAACGTGGGCCGGCTGGTGAAGGTGACCGTACGCGGCCCCGGGGAGCGCACCGAGCGGGGCGGCGGCGCCGGGGAGCGTCCGGCGGCACCCGCGGACCGGCAGCTGACCGCCCGGGTGGTCGCCGCCGACGACGAGCGGGTGGTGCTGGAGACCGACGCCGGACCGGTCGGCTGGGCGTACCCCGACCTCGGGCCGGGGCGGGTCCAGGTGGAGTTCAGCCGGCTGGACGAGATCGCCGACGACGATCTGACCGCTGCCGGCGATGATGACTATGACGACGTCGACAACGGCGACGACGAAGATGTGGAGGGCGAGGAGAGGTGAACATCGACCTCGCGGCGTTGCGCGCCCTGGAGCGCGAGCGGGAGATCCCGTTCGACACGATTCTCGCGGCGATCGAGACCGCGTTGCTGACGGCGTACCGGCACACCGAGGGGGCCCAGGCGCACGCCCGGGTCGAGATCGACCGCAAGACCGGCGCCGCCCTGGTCTACGCCCAGGAGCAGGACGCCGACGGTACGGTGATCCGGGAGTTCGACGACACTCCGCACGACTTCGGCCGGATCGCCGCGATGACCGCCAAGCAGGTCATCCTGCAACGGCTCCGCGAGGCCACCGACGAGGTGCACTTCGGCGAGTACGCGGGCCGGGACGGCGACCTGGTCACCGGGGTGGTGCAGGCGCACGAGGCGCGCAGTGAGAAGGGCATCGTCTCGGTCGACCTCGGCAAGGTCGAGGCGGTACTGCCGCAGGCCGAGCAGGTCCCCGGCGAGCTGTACGAGCACGGTCAGCGGATCCGCTGCGTCGTCGTACACGTGGTCAAGGGCTTCCGTGGCCCGCAGATCACCCTCTCCCGGTCGCACCCGAACCTGGTGAAGAAGCTCTTCGCCCTGGAGGTCCCGGAGATCGCCGACGGCACCGTGGAGATCGCCGCGATCGCCCGCGAGGCCGGCCACCGGACCAAGATCGCGGTCCGGTCCACCGTGCCCGGGGTGAACGCCAAGGGCGCCTGCATCGGCCCGATGGGGCAGCGGGTCCGGGCGGTGATGAGCGAGCTGCACGGTGAGAAGATCGACATCATCGACTGGTCGGACGATCCGGCCCAGTTCGTCGGCAACGCCCTCTCGCCGGCCAAGGCGCTCCGGGTCGAGGTGGTCGACGCGGCGACCCGGACGGCCCGGGTGACCGTGCCGGACTTCCAGCTCTCGCTGGCGATCGGCCGAGAGGGGCAGAATGCCCGACTGGCGGCCCGGTTGACCGGTTGGCGGATCGACATCCGGCCCGATACGGAGCAGATGCCGACCCAGGCGTCGGCCGGTCGGCAGGGCGGTCCTGATCACGCAGCCGAGGCGGACGGAGCGATCTCGGCCGGGTAGGGGTAGACTTTCCCAGTGGTACGACGCGCGGAGCCGGAGCGCACCTGTGTGGGCTGTCGGCAACGGGCGCCGGCCGGCCAGCTGCTGCGGATTGTCGCGGTCGGCAATGAGACTGGTCACAGCCTCCGACCCGATCCGACCCGTAAGCTGCCGGGAAGGGGAGCACACCTGCATCCCGATCCGGCCTGCTTCACGCTGGCAGTGCGGCGACGCGCCTTCGGGCGGGCGCTGCGTATCGCTGGCGTACCTGACGCGAGTGAGTTGGCCGAGCACGTCCAAGGCGTCGACGACCATGACCGGCCATCCGGCCGGGCGGGATCGACGCGACGGAACCCGAGCAAGGTAGGACGACCGACATGAGCACACGATGAAGTCCCAGAAATGACCAGGCTTCAAGTGCACGAGTGAGGTCGCTGCGGGTGCTGCCCGCACGACCTCGGAGTGAGGAGTGCAGTGGCAGGCAAGGCCCGCGTACACGAGCTGGCTAAGGAGCTCGGGGTCGAAAGCAAGACCGTTCTCGCCAAGTTGAAGGAAATGGGCGAGTTCGTCAAATCAGCGTCGAGCACCGTCGAGGCCCCGGTGGCCCGTCGGCTGCGCGGCGCCTTCGTCGCGTCCCCGGAACCGGCGGCACCCGCCGCCGCCCCGACGCCACCGCCGGCTCCGAAGGCGGCTCCGGCGGCGGGTCCGGGAGAACCCAGGATCGCCGCGAAGCCCGGACCGCCGCGTCGGCCGACGCCGCCGGCGAAGCCCAAGGGCCCGGTGCCCGGTCCGCCGCAGCCGGCGGCTCCGGTCGCCAAGCCGGCGAGCGCGCACGACATCGAGTTGGCCGCCGCCGAGGCGCGCGCGGCCGCGCTCAAGGCCGAGCAGGAGGCGACCGTCAAGGCCGCCCAGGCGGCTCGGCAGCAGCGCAACGAGACCGTCCGGCGGGAACCGCCGGCCGACGGCGGCCCGACGAACAGGCCGAAGCCGGGTCCGAATGCCGTACCGCCGCGTCCGGGTGCCCCGTCGGGTGCCCGTCCCGCGCCGCCCGGTGCTCCGACGCCCGGCCCCGGCCGGCCCGGTGGCCGTCCGCCGGCGCGCAGCGGCGGTAACAACCCGTTCGGCATCACTCCGGGCGGACAGCGTCCGGCTGCGGCGGGTGGGCCCCGGCCCAACCCGGCCAACATGCCGCCGAGGCCGAGCCCGGCCTCGATGCCGCCCCGGCCGAGCCCGGCGTCGATGCCGACGCAGCGGCCGGGTCGTCCCGGTGGCGGCCCCGGCCGTCCCGGTGGCGGTGGCGGTGCCGGTCGTCCCGGTGGCGGTGGCGGCGGATTCCGTGGCGGCCCCGGTGGCGGTGGCGGCGGCGGGTTCCGTGGCGGCCCCGGTGGCGGTGGCGGCGGTGCCGGTGGCGGCTACCGCGGCGGTCCCGGTGGTGGCGGCGGTGCCGGTGGCGGCTACCGCGGTGGCCCCGGTGGCGGTGCGCCGGCCGGTGGTGCGGGTCGCCCCGGTGGTGGCGGTCGCGGCCGTGGCGGCGGTGCCGCGGGTGCCTTCGGGCGTCCGGGCGGCAAGCCGACCCGTGGTCGCAAGTCGAAGAAGCAGCGCAGACAGGAGTTCGACAACCTGTCGGCGCCGACCATGAGCTCGGGCGCCCCGCGCGGCCAGGGTCAGGTCATTCGGCTGCCTCGCGGTGCGTCGCTGTCGGACTTCGCGGACAAGATCAACGCGAACCCCGGTTCGCTGGTCCAGGAGATGTTCAACCTGGGCGAGATGGTCACCGCGACCCAGTCCGTCTCCGACGACACGCTCCTGCTGCTCGGCGAGCACCTCGGCTTCGAGGTCTCGATCGTCAGCCCGGAGGACGAGGACCGCGAGCTGCTCGCCCAGTTCAACATCGACCTGGACGCCGAGGTCGCCACGGACCGGCTGGTCAGCCGGCCGCCGGTGGTGACCGTCATGGGTCACGTCGACCACGGTAAGACCAAGCTGCTCGACGCGATCCGCAAGGCGAACGTGGTCGAGGGCGAGGCCGGCGGCATCACCCAGCACATCGGCGCCTACCAGGTGCACGTGCCGCACGAGGGTGAGGACCGGGCGCTGACCGTCATCGACACCCCGGGTCACGAGGCGTTCACCGCCATGCGTGCCCGTGGTGCCCAGGTCACCGACATCGTGGTGCTGGTGGTCGCCGCCGACGACGGCGTCATGCCGCAGACGATCGAGGCGCTCAACCACGCCAAGGCGGCGGACGTGCCGATCGTGGTGGCGGTCAACAAGATCGACAAGCCGGAGGCGAACCCGGACAAGGTACGGCAGCAGTTGACCGAATACGGTCTGGTCGCCGAGGAGTACGGCGGCGACACCATGTTCGTCAACGTGGCCGCCAAGCCGGGCATCGGCATCGAGGAACTGCTCGAGGCGGTCCTGCTCACCGCCGACGCGTCGCTGGAGCTGACCGCTCCGATCGACGGGCCGGCCCAGGGTGTGGCGATCGAGGCGCACCTGGACAAGGGGCGCGGTGCGGTGGCCACGGTGCTGGTGCAGAAGGGCACCCTGCGGGCCGGCGACTCGATCGTCGCCGGTGGGGCGCACGGCCGGGTCCGGGCCATGCTGGACGAGAACGGCAAGCCGGTCACCGAGGCCGGTCCCGCGCGTCCGGTCATGGTGCTCGGTCTGACCGCGGTACCGGGAGCGGGTGACACCTTCCTGGCAGCCGAGGACGACCGTACGGTCCGGCAGATCGCCGAGCAGCGGCAGGCGCGGCGGCGGGCGGCGAGCTTCGCCAACTCGCAGCGGCGGCCGAGTCTCGAAACGATCATGGAGCAGCTCAAGGAGGGCGAGAAGACCTCGCTCAACCTGGTGCTCAAGGGCGACGGTTCCGGTTCGGTGGAAGCCCTGGAGGACGCGCTCTTCAAGCTCGACATTCCGGCGGAGGTCCAACTGCGGATCATCCACCGGGGCGTCGGTGCCATCACGGAGAGCGACGTCATGCTGGCCAGCGCCTCGTCCGAGGCGGTCACGATCATCGGCTTCAACGTCCGGGCCTCGAACAAGGTCCGGGAGATCGCCGACCGCGAGGGCGTGGAGATCCGGTACTACACCGTGATCTACCAGGCCATCGAGGAGATCGACGCCGCGCTCAAGGGCCTGCTCAAGCCGGAGTTCGAAGAGGTCGAGCTGGGCAGCGCGGAGATCCGCGACGTCTTCCGCTCGTCCAAGATCGGCAACATCGCCGGTTGTATCGTCCGGTCCGGTGTCATCCGCCGTAACGCCAAGGCGCGGCTGCTGCGGGACGGGACGGTCGTGGCCGACAACGTCTCGATCAGCTCGCTGAAGCGGTTCAAGGACGACGCCACCGAGGTCCGCGAGGGCTTCGAGTGCGGTCTGACGTTGAGCAACTTCAACAACGTGCAGGTCGGGGACATCATCGAGACGTTCGAGATGCGCGAGAAGCCGCGCGCCTGAGCGAGTTCGATACCGGTGGCCGGAACCCGTGGGGTTCCGGCCACCGGCCTGTCCGGGGCCGGCCGGGAAAGGCGGTGAGCGGCGGGGGTGCGATGGCGTACCCTTCCCGCCGTGTATACCGGAACCGCCCTGTTCGACCTGCTGCTGCCCGGAGACTCGCGCTCCCTGAAGGCAAAGCGGTCCTATGTCCGCCCCATCGTCGCCGCGCTCCGCAAGTTCGAGGTCTCGGCCGCCGAGGTCGGCGCGCTCGACCTGCACGGGCGGGCCCAGATCGCGGTCGCCCTGGTCGCCTCCGAACCCGAGCACGTCGGCACCGTGCTGGACGCCTGCGAGCGTCTGGTCGCCGGCCGACCGGAGGTCGAGTTGCTCTCCGTACGGCGCCGATTGCACGGCGCGGACGACTGAATTGGCCGCTGGCCAGGGGGTAATCAGCCGGTACGGCCAATGGCGACGGCGGCGGCGAGGCCGCAGGATGCGCGGGTAGTGTTTCCCAGGTCGGCCGGTCCGGCCGCGGCGCCCAGCGCCGCCGGTCCGGCCCGGAAGCAGATGGGCGTGGAGGTGCGGAGATGACGGACCAGGCCAAGGTGCGTCGGCATGCGGAGCGGGTGCGGGAACTGGTGGCGTCGGTGGTGCGTACCCAGATCAAGGACCCCCGGCTCGGCATGATCACCATTACCGACGCCCGGATCACCCCGGACCTGCGAGACGCCACGGTCTTCTACACGGTGCTCGGCGACGCCTCCGACCAGGCGGCCACCGCCGCCGCGCTGGAGAGCGCCAAGGGACTGCTGCGGAGCACCGTCGGCAAGGCCCTCGGGCTGCGTCACTCGCCGAGCCTGACCTTCGTGCTCGACGACGTACAGGACCAGGTCAAGCAGATCGACGAACTGCTGGCGGCGGCGCGTACCGCCGACGCCGAGGTGCAGCGGCTTGCCGCCCAGGCCGAGTACGCGGGCGAGCCGCAGCCGTACAAGCTCGACTCCGACGACGACGAGGTCGACTCCGACGACGACGAGCAGGACGAGGACCGGCCGCCGGCCGGAGACGGCGGAGACCGTCGGTGAGCGGGGCACTGCTCACCGACGTTTCCCAGCCGGCCGCCGGAGGGCCGACCGAGGCGGAGTGGGCGGCGGCGGTCTCCGCCATCACCCGGCTCCCCGCCGACGGCCGGATACTGCTGATCTGCCACGTCAACCCCGACGGGGACGCGCTCGGCAGCATGCTCGGCTTCGGGCTCGGGCTGCGCCGGCTCGGCGTACGGCAGCTCCAGGCCACCTTTCCCGGGCGCCCGGAGGTGCCGGAGCCGCTCCAGGCGATGCCCGGCCTCGATCTGCTCGTCCCGGCGACCGAGGCCGACCCGGATCCGGACCTGGTGATCTGCTTCGACGTCGCCGCCGTCTCCCGGCTCGGCGACCTGGCCGACCGGCTGGACCGGGCCGAGACCGCCGTCGTGCTGGACCACCACGCCTCGAACACCCGGTTCGGCGGGATCCACCTGGTCGACCCGGACGCCGCCGCCACCTCCGTGGTGGTGGAGAAGCTGCTGGTCCGGCTCGGTGTGCCGCTGGACGCCGGGATCGCCGAGTGCCTCTACATCGCGCTCGCCACCGACACCGGCTCGTTCCGGTTCGACATGACCACCCCGGCGGTGCACGAGATGGCCGCCCGGCTGCTGGCCACCGGCATCCGCCCCGGGGAGATCTCCCGGCGGATCTTCGACACCCGGCCGTTCGGCGCGGTCCGGCTCTACGGTGACGTGCTCGGGCGTACCCGGTTGGAGCCGTTGGCCGCCGGTGGGCTGGGGCTGGTCTGGACGTACGCGACCCTCGACGACCTGGAGCGGCACGGGCAGCGCCCGTACACCCTGGAGCCGCTGATCGACTCGGTGCGCTGCACCGCCGAGGCGGACGTGAGCTGCGTGCTCAAGCAGGTCGCCGAGGCGGAGTGGGCGGTCTCCATGCGCAGCAAGGGCGCCAGCGACGTGAGCCGGGTGGCGGTGGCGCTGGGCGGGGGCGGGCACCGGCTGGCGGCCGGGTTCACCGGCTACGGGTCGGCGCCCGAGGTGGTCGACGCGATCCGGGCCGAGTTGGCCCGGGACGCGGCCGAGGGCGCGCAACCCCCGGCCGGGCAGCCAGATCTGGAGTAACGGGAACGGCGTCGTGCTTTCCGCCGGGCGGTGGCCCGGGGACAATCGGTTCATGGAACAGCAGCCGGAGCTCTCTGCGGATGTGCCCCGGGCCTGGGACCGACCGGTCGTCACGGTTCCGACCCTCACCGTTCTGTCCCTGATCGGCGGTCAGTTCCCGTCGTTCTCGACGCAGGCGAACATCTACGCCATCGGCACCGGCGGTGCGCTGGTGTGGCTGGGGCTCTCCAACCGGGTGCCCCGGCGACCCGTACCGCACCGGCTGCGCTCCGGTGCGGCGTGGTGGCTGCTCCCCGTACTCGTCTTCGGGGTCTTCGAGGCGAGCACCTTCATGCTCGGTTCCCGGGACGACTTCCCGACCTTTTCCAAGATCGCCGACCCGCTGCTGGACGACTCGCTGGTCCGCTCGGTCGGCTACTTCGCGTGGCTCTCCGCGTTCTGGGGGTTGGTGCGTCGATGAGGTACGTCGCGATCGCCGGGTTCACCGTGGCGCTGCTGCTCTTCGTGGTGGTCGAGTGGGCCGCCCGCCGGGAGGGGTCCCGGATTCCCACCTTCGGCGACGTCTGCGCCTACGTGATGCGCTACGAGGTCGGTCCGGTACCGGTCGGCCGGATCGCCCTGTTCGGCTTCTGGTGGTGGATGGGCTGGCACTTCTTCGCCCGCTGAGCACCACCGCCCGCCGAGTGCCGCCGCCCGCTGAGCGGCCGCCGCCGTCCGACCCTCACCGACCCCACCGAGCACCGCACCGGCCGAGCTGGCCGGAGCCGTGCCGACCAGGGGAGCACCCGAGATCTGACGGTTCCCGCTGTCCCGAATGACGGGAATGCTGCGCAGGATGTGGACCTGAACGATAGCTTGGGTAACGGAACTGAACGATACCTAGGGTTGTGGTCGCACCCGTCCCACCCGTGACCGGGTGTGGCAACCCGTCGCAGATCGCCTGCCTCCCAGGGTCAACCGACCCGGGGCGTCACGCCGTCCCGGCCGCCTCGTCCGGAAGATCCCGGACCCGCCGTCCCGGCCGATCAGCAGGACCCCTGTCGGGGTGGACCCGCGCCGTGCGGTGCCACCCGCCCTGGAAGGAGCCACGCCATGGCAGCCAAGCCGACCAAGCCCAAGCCGGAGAGCACCGACGAGGCCCGCGAGCAGGTTCGCCGCGCGCTCCAGACGTCGATGGACACCCGCCAGTGACTCAGCGCGGAGCCGCGTGAGCGGCCAGCTCCCGGCCACCGGCCGGAACCGCGCGTACCGTTTCCGATCGTCCCTCCTGCCGGCCGACGAGCCGGCCCGTTCCGCCCGCACCGGTCTGCCGGACGGCCTCGATCCGCCCGGGACAGCCGGTGCGGTCGCATGTCGGGTGCGGACCGTCGACAAGGGCTGATCGAGCCGGGATTCGGCGGGCGGCTGTTCGGCAGCGACCCACGCGACCCGGACGACCGACGGGCGACCCACTCGGCGTATTCGGACCCGGGAAACCGGGCCCGGGAGAACATCCCGCACACCGTGATTGGGCACCGGACAGGCCCGCTGACGCGGCGCCGCCGGGGGCCGGGCGTGCGCTCGGGAAGGTCCGCCGGGAGGGCTCGACGTTGGTATATTGCTTCCCCAACGGGGCCCGGTCGGCCGGGTGGTAGCCCCCTAGGTGTGACGGGGAGGCGTGATGGCGCAGCCGGTTCGGGTGAACGTGCCCGGGTTGCGGACGTTGGGTGGCGAGATCGTCGGCCACGGCGCCGAGCTCAAACGCAACGTCACGGCGGTCGAGGGGCAGCTCGTGCCCCCGGGCGGGCCCGGGGTCAACGGCTGGGCCACTCTGGACGCGACGACCAGAGCCTCGGACGGCTGGGAGGGCTATCTCAACGGCCTCGGCGGCCGGACCGAGGCGGCCGGACAGTCCTTGATCGACTCCGCCAACAACTACCAGGGCTCCGACCAGCGCGCCGGGCAGCGGCACGGCGGGCTGCGCGCGGAATGAGCCGGCGAACCGACTGGCGCGCGGCTCCGGCCGGGTGCGGCGAGGAGACGTCGTGCCGGGGCTGACGTTCGAGATGGTGCTGAAGGCCGACCCGGAGGCGTGGCGGAAGGCCGCCGCCGGCTGGGACCGGCTCGGCAGGTCGGCCGACGAACGCGCGGACGCGCTGGCGCTCTCGACGCGGCGGCTGCCGGACGTCTGGGAGTCCGGCTCGGCGTCCCAGGCGGCGGGTGCGCACTGCGACGCGCTGCGTAAGGAGCTCGACTCCGCCTTCCCGCCGATCCTGCTGATCGCCCAGGCCCTCGCCCAGCACGGTACCGACGTCGCCGAGCTGCGCGTCCGGGCCGAGGAGCTGGTCGAGCAGGGCCGGGCCGCGCACGTCACCATCAACCCGGACGGGTCGATGACGATGGACCCGGCACACGCCAACGAGTCGACCGCGCGCTCCATGTCCAGCCTGGTGTGGCAGCGGGACGCGCTGCTCAAAGAGGCCGCCGAGCTGGACGCGCGGACCGCGAAGGCGATCGCGGAGAACACCGCGACCGCCTCCGGCACCCCGTCGGCCAAGGTGGACAGGGCGAGCGTGCCGGCCAAGGGCACCGATCCGGCCGACGTGAAGAAGTGGTGGGACTCGCTCTCCCCGGCCCAGCGCCGGTACGTCATGTCGGAGTACCCAGAGCTGATCGGCTCCCTCGACGGGGTGCCGGTGGCGAGCCGGGACATCGCCAACCGGATCGTGCTGGACCGCGAACTGGACGGGCTCACCCAGCGCCGGGCCGACCTGGACGCCCGGGAGGCGCACATCCGGGCCATGGTCGAGCAGGGGCGCGGCGCGGAACTCTATCCCGACGCCGGCAACCCGGCCGGGGCGGCGCTGGCGGAGCTGGAGAAGATCAAGGAAGAGCGGGAGCGGATCGACGGCAACCTGCGTGGGCTCAACAAGATCGACGACCGGCTGGAGGATCCGGGCAAGCCGCGGGCGTACCTGATCGGGCTCTCCACCGCCGACGACGGCCGGGCGATCGTCTCGGTCGGCAACCCGGACGCCGCCGACAACGTCCTGACCTACGTTCCCGGCACCGGCGCCGAACTGTCCAAGGTGGGCGGTGACATCGACCGGGCCGACCGGATGGCCCTGGACGCCAAGCGGGTCGACCCGAGCCAGGAGACGGCCTCGCTGCTCTGGCTCGGCTACGACGCGCCGGACTCGATCGCCTGGAACGCGCCCTTCGACGGCTCCGCCGAGAGCGGTGGGCCGGAACTCAACCAGTTCCAGAACGGCCTGCGGGCCACCCACGACGGCGAGCCGTCCCGCAACGTCGTCCTCGGGCACAGCTACGGTTCGACGGTGATCGGTCATGCCGCCACCGGCCCCGGGATCAACGCCGACGCCGTGGTCTTCGTCGGCTCGCCCGGGGTGGACACCAACTCGGCGACGGAGCTGAAGGGCGTCCCCGCGAACGAGGTGTGGGCGAGCCGGGCCGAACACGACATCATCCGGCGGGTGCCCGACTGGGACCTCGCGCACGGCAACGACCCGACCCGGGAGGACTTCGGCGGGCGGGTCTTCACCAGCGATCCCGGCAACCCGGACGACGAGGGCGCGACACACTCGGCGTACTGGGACGACGGGAACCTGGCCCGGGAGAACATCGCGTACATCGTGACCGGGCAGAACGGCAAGGTCAGCTGATGGGCGTCCGGGGTTGGCGCGGCGGGATACTCGCGGCGGTCCTGTTGGCGGCCGGCCTGGCGACATCGGCATGTGGAGGAGACGAGGACGTGCAGCCCACCGTCACCGCCGTACAGGCGGGCCAGCGGGTCGAGGAGATCCTGCGGGAGGCGCATGCGCAGCTCCCGCCCGGCGCCGAGCTGAAGCCGTTCGGCGAGCGTGGCACGCTGCCGTGCGACGACCCGACCGACGGCGGCCCGGCCGGCCGGATCTTCGTGGAGCAGCAGTACGAGGTGGTCTTCCCGGCGAACTGGCCGGCCGACCAGGCGCTGCCCAAACTGGCCGACTACTGGCAGCAGCGCGACTACAAGGTGCTCAACGACCTGCGGGACCGCAGCGATCCCCGGCTGAGCGTCGAGGACCCGGCCGACGGCTACCGGGTCAGCGTCACCGTCTACAACCGCGCGCCGGGCTCGGTCGACATCTATCTGATCGGCAGTTCGCCGTGTGTCTGGGAGCACGGCACCCCCGACCCGCAGTGATCTAGGAGTCCGCCGGCACTGGTCGGCAGGGCCGATCCATGCCCGGCGTAAAAATTTCCTTCAATCCGCGTTGTTAACTTGCAAGGTCTCGACATAGACGATCGTCGGCGGATACCGTACGGCCACCAACCCCGCCCCGGGACATTTCGCTCACTCTGGAAAGGAGTGACCGTGACTGCTCGGATCCGTCGAGGCCGACTCGCCCCGCTGCTCGGTGCCGCCAGCCTCGCACTCGCGGTCGGCCTGACCGGCCAGCCCGGCTACGCCGCCCCGGACACCGCCCCCTCGACCAGCGCCATCGGCCAGCCCAGCCCGCTCGCCGCCGCCCTCGCCACCGCGGCGGCCCGCTACGACGTCCCACGGGACCTGCTCGCCGCCCTCGGCCAGGCCGAGACCCGTCTCGACGGGCACGCCGGAGCGCCCAGCGCCTCCGGCGGCTACGGCGTCATGCACCTGACCAGCAACCCGACCGTACGCAGCCTGGACGAGGCGGCCCGGCTCACCGGGCTCGACCGGGCCGTACTGCGTACCGACTCCGCCGCCAACGTCGTCGGCGCGGCGGCGGTGCTGCGGTCGTACGCCGACGACGCCGGCCTGACCGCGACCCAGCGCGCCGACCTCGCCTCCTGGTACGCCCCGGTGGTCCGGTACGGCGGTGCCACCGACCCGCGCGTCGCCCGACTCTACGGCGACGCCGTCTACGACCTGCTCGGCGCCGGTTTCAACTCACCCGCCGGGGTCGTCGTCGCCGGCCGACCGGTGGCACCGCGACGCGGGCCGCTGGCCGGGGTGCCGGCGCTCGGCTCGGCCGACCGGGCCAGCGGTGACGTCGGCACGATGAGCACCGACTACGGGCCGGCCGCCTGGGTGCCGGCCTACTCCGGCAACTACACGGTGGCCAACCGCCCCACCCAGTACCGGATCAACTACGTGGTCATCCACGTCACCCAGGGCTCCTACGCCGGCTCGATCAGCTGGTACCAGAACCCGGCCTCCCGGGTGAGCGCCCACTACACGTTCCGGTCCTCCGACGGCGCCGTCACGCAGTCGGTCCGGGAGAAGGACGTCGGCTGGCACGCCGGCAACTGGACCTACAACACCGAGTCGATCGGCATCGA
Organism: Plantactinospora sp. BB1; assembly: GCF_003030385.1. Taxonomy (NCBI): domain Bacteria; kingdom Bacillati; phylum Actinomycetota; class Actinomycetes; order Micromonosporales; family Micromonosporaceae; genus Plantactinospora; species Plantactinospora sp. BB1. The sequence goes on from NZ_CP028159.1 coordinate 3,306,383, forward strand.
GCACGAGGGGTACGTCGACAACCCGAGCTGGTTCACCGACAGCATGTACCGGGCATCGGCGGCGCTGACCCGGAACCTGACCAGCAAGTACGGCATCCCGAGGGACCGGGCGCACATCATCGCGCACTCCGAGGTGCCCGGCGCCACCCACACCGACCCCGGGGTGAACTGGAACTGGACCTACTACATGCAACTGGTCAACGGGGTGACCGGGACCGCCCCGGGCACCGTCCGCACCTCCAGCGGCTCGCTCAACGTCCGCTCCGGCCCCGGCTCCGGCCACGCCGTCGTCGGCTCGCTGGCCAGCGGCGCCGCCGTCACCGTCTACTGCCAGACGAACGGCACGACGGTGACCGGCTACTACGGTACGAGCAGCGTCTGGAACCGGATCGGCACCGCTCGCTGGGTCTCCGACACGTACGTCAACACCGGGCACAGCGGATTCGTCCCGGGCGTACCCCGCTGCTGACCGGGGGGCCGGGGCCGGATCGGCCTTGACGGCGGGCGGCGGTGCTGCGCAGACTGGTCGACGTCGGGTCGAGAGGCGCTGCGACGGACCGGTGTCCGCCACGCTCGGCCCCCACATCCCATCGGGACAAGGGCGCCTCCGCGAGGAGGAGCCGCCGATGTCCGACCGTGTCGCGTCCCGCGCCCCGCACGGCGTCGTCCGAGAACTGATCACGTACCCGATCAAGGGCTGCGCCGCCATGCCGGTCGCCCGCAGCCAGGTGACCCCGGCCGGCCTCGCCCACGACCGCAGCTTCATGGTCGTCGACCCGGAGGGCGTCTTCCGCAGCCAGCGCCGGGACCCCGGGCTGGCGCTGGTCCGACCGGTGATCACCCCGGACGGTACCCGGCTGACGCTGCGCGCCCCCGGCGCCGATTCCGTGGAGCTGGCGGTCGACCTCGACGCGGCCCGCCGCGACGTGCTGCTCTTCGGCGTCCGCTACCAGGGCATCGACCAGGGGGAGACGGCCGCCGGATGGCTGTCGGAGGTGCTCGGCGCGCCGAGCCGGCTGGTGCGGGTACCGCCCGAGCACGACCGGGTCACCGACGGCGAGATCGCCGGCACCTCCGGGTACGCCGACGGTTCCGCCGTGCACCTGCTCTCCCGGTCCACGTTGGATCTGCTCAACGAACGGCTGCTCGGCCGGGGCGCCGTACCGGTGCCGATGAGCCGGTTCCGGCCGAACATCGTGGTCGACGGCTGGGACGTCCCGCACACCGAGGACCTGGCTGGGCGGATCTCCGTGGGCAGTGTCGGTCTGGCCTTCGCCAAGCTCGCCAGCCGCTGCGTGGTGACCACGGTCGAGCAGCGCAGCGGGCGGAAGACCGGCCCGGAGCCGCTGCGTACCCTCGCCGACTACCGCCGGATCGACGGCGGGATCGCGTTCGGCGTCAAGTACGCCGTGCCGGAGCCGGGTGTGCTGGGTGTCGGTGACGAGGTGGTCGTCGACCGGTGGCAGCGGCCGCCCCGGCTCGACCGGGTGGTGCCGACCGCCCCGGCGGTCGCCGGCCCGGCCGCTGACGCGAGCGGACCGACCCGACGGTCGACCCTGGTTCCGCTTGGTTCGCGACCGACGCCGTCGGACGAGGGATAACCTCCCGCGCACACTGTCGAGCTGGGTGCAGGGACGGGGCACGACAATCAGGACATTGCTTCGCCTCGGCTCCGGACTCACGAACGGGGCAGCTCGACAGTCTCCGCGTGGCGAGCCGTCTCCGCGGACCGGGGCGGACCGCCGCCCTCGGCCCGGGCGGTGCGCGGCTCAGCCGTCCGTCGACCCACCGGGACAACGGTCAACCTGTGTCGTGGGGCCGAGGGTGCGGACTGATTTCCGACCTTGTTATGGGTGGCATCGATCCGACACATGCGAATAACGTTGCCGTGTGTCCCATTCGGGCAGCGCACAGTGGCGGGCGTGCATCCGGGACGATCGCGCCGCGATCCGTGGCGCCGGCATCGTCCTCGGTGACCGCCACGTGCTCACCTGCGCGCACATCCTGCTGCCGCAGATCCCCGGCGCGGAGGTCGGGCGGCCGGATCAGGACTTCCAGGTGGACCTGGTCGGACGGCGTCCCGCCGGCCCGCCGGCCCGGGGCCGCGTGGTCGACGGCTGCTGGAAACCGCCGCAGGACGACCAACGGGCCGACCTGGCCCTGCTCGGGCTCGCCGAGCCGCTGCCGTACGGCACCGGTCCGGTACTGCGCCGGCTGCCGTCGGGGGCGCGTCGCACGGTACGGATGTTCGGATTCCCGTCGATGGTCCCGACCGGCGTCTGGGCCCGGGCCCGGCTCGCCGGGGACGGTGGACCCGGCGGCGAGTGGATCCAACTCGACTCCGAGCCGGCCGGCCCCGCCGTGGAGCCCGGCTTCAGCGGCACGGCGGTCTTCGACGAGGAGACCGACCAGGTACTCGGGATCGTGGTCAGCTATCTCGCCGGCCGGGGTTCGGCACTCTCCTGGATGATCCCGGTCGAGACGATCATCAGATACCTGCCCCGGGTGCGGGACTGGGTCAGCGGCGACTCGGCGGTCGACGCGAGTTTCGCCGCGCCGATCGGGCCGGTCGCCACCGACGAGACCGTGGTCCGGCAGCTCACCGACTTTCTCGCCCCCGGCGCCCCGCCGGACTCCCGGATCATCGTCACCGTACCGGGTTCGGCCGCACACGCCGCCCTGCGCGACGTCGTCCTGCGGACCAGCCGCGAGTTCCGGCCCGACGGCACCGACCGGGGCGTCCCGGCGCCGGCCACCGCCGGGGAGTCGCCGCCGGGCCGGATCGACCTGGCGCTGGACGTGTCGGGCCGGACGGTGGCGGAGGTGGCCAGCCGGATCGTCAACTGGATGAGCGTCGGGGCCGACCCGGAGAAGTCGCTGGCCGACAGCATGGCCGGCGAGCCGCCGCCGATGAACCTGGTGCTCGACGGCGTGGACCGGGCCGCCGACCCGGCGGCGCTGGTCGCCGAGGTGGTGCGACCCATCGCCGACCGGGTGGCCGGACGCGACCTCCGGCTGCTGCTCGCCTTCCACGACGACCGCGCGCCGAGCCTCGGCTACGCCGCGCTCGAACTGCTGGCCGCCCGGATCGCCGAGGTGCGGGTCGCGGAACAGGCCGCCCGGGAACGGTACGCCCACGTCGCCGCCCGGGTCAGGCCGGTGCGGGCCCCGACGCCGCACGAGCCGGGGCTGCGGCTCCGGCTGACCGCGCTGCGGGCCGCCGCCGCGCAACCCGGCGACACCCCGCTGCTGCCCGCCATCGAGTCCTGCCGGCGGAAGGCCGACCGGGCGCTCGACGCCGCCAGGCAGGCGCGCCGGGAACTGGGGGAACTCCTCGACCAACGCGACCGGATGCGGGACCGGCTCGACGGCTACCGGGCCGGAGTACCGGCGCCGCTGCGGGAGGACCCGGAGCTGACCGCGCTGTACCGCGAGGCCCACGAGGCACTCTGGCGCGGCCCGGCCGACCTGGCGGCCTGCGCGGTGCTGGTCGACCGGTACGCCACGACGATCCGGCGGCGGGCCGCCGAGCGGGACGATCGGAGACCGCTCGGTGGTCGGGGCGATCGGCCGGGGGCGGCGCGGTGACGATCGACTGCAACCGTCCGGACTGCGCCGGGACGGTGGACGAGACCGGATTCTGCGACACCTGCGGTCGCCGGCCGCTGCCGAGCCCGGACGCCGGGCCGCCGCCCGTCGTCCCCGGCTCGACGGTCTCCAGCGGCTCGTCCTGGCTGGTCGGCGGCCTGGTGCCGCTGCCGGAGCTGGAGCCCGCCGACCCGGTCAGCCGGCTGCGCGGCGACACCGAGGTGCCGGAGTCGAGCCGGTTCTGCGGCAACTGCGGGGCCCAGGTCGGCCGGAGCTTCCGTGGCCAGCCCGCACTGCCGAAGGGATACTGCGGCCACTGCCGCAGCCCGTACTCGTTCGTGCCCGAGCTGCGTCGGGGCGATCTGGTGGCCGACCAGTACGAGGTGGACGGCTGCCTGGCCCGGGGCGGGCTCGGCTGGGTCTACCTGGCCCGGGACACCCACCTGGACGGCAACCCGGTCGTCCTCAAGGGACTGATCAGCAACGACGAGGCGGCGCTCCGGCTGGCGGTCGCCGAACGCCGCTTCCTGACCACCCTCGACCACCCGAACATCGTCCGCATCTTCAACTCCGTCACCCACCGCGATCCGCGTACCGGCGAGCAGGCCGGTTACATCGTGATGGAGTACCTCAACGGGCAGTCGTTGCAGGACGTGCAGGTGGCCGCCGCCCGGCGTACCGGGGCGCTGCCGATCGAGCACGTGCTCGCGTACGGGCACGAGATCCTTGCGGCGATGGAGTACCTGCACGGCCGGGGCCTGCTCTACTGCGACATGAAGCCGGCGAACGTGATCCGCTGCGCCGACCGGATCAAGGTGATCGACATCGGCGGCGTACGCCGGATCGACGACGACAGGAGCCCGAGGGTCGGTACCGACTTCTTCCAGGTACCGCCGGACGAGATCGGCCGGCACGGCCTGACCGTCCGGTCCGACATCCACACCGTCGGCCGGACCCTCCAGGTGCTCTTCGAGGTCAGCGACGAGGGACGCCGGGCGGCCCCGGCCGGCGCCGACGGGATCGCCTTCGGCGTGGAGTCGTTCGTCCGGCTGGTCAACCGGGCCGTTGCCGGGCACGACCGCCGGTTCGCCACCGCCGCGGAGATGTCCCAGCAGCTCAAGGGGGTACTCCGGGAGCTGCTGGCGCTGCGCACCGGCCGCCCACACCCGGTGCGGTCCACGGTCTTCGCCCCGACCCCGGTGTTGCTGGACGGCGGGCTCGGCGCCGTACCCGGGCTGGACGTCTGGATCAGGGGCGCGACGAACGTGCTCGACATCGCGCCGCCCTCGCCCTCCTGGGCGGCCGGCGGGCTGCCGCTGCCGATCGTGGACCCGGACGACGAGGCGGTGGAGCTGCTCGCCACCGCCGGGGCGGCGGACCCGCGCGGCCTGATCGAGAAGCTGGCCAACTCCGGTCTGCGCTCGGTCGAGGTCCGGCTCGCCCTCTGCCGGGCGTACCTGGAAGCGGGCGATCCGGGCAGCGCGGCCGGCACCCTGGACGCGGCGGTCTCCGACCTCGGCGCCCGGGCCCGGCACGACTGGCGGATCCGCTGGCACCGGGGCCTGCTCGGGCTGGCCCGTGCCGACGTTCCGGCCGCCGAGGCCGAGTTCAACGCCGTCTACGCCGACTGCCCCGGCGAGATCGCCCCGAAGCTCGCCCTCGGCTTCTGCGCCGAGCATCTCGCCGAACACGACTGGGCGGCTCGCTGCTACCAGGCGATCTGGCGGCGCGACCGGAGTGAGGGCAGCGCCGCGTTCGGGCTGGCCCGGCTGCGGCTGCGCGACGGCGACCGGGCCGGGGCGGTGCGGATCCTGGACGAGGTACCGAGGGAGACCCTGCACTACGAGCGGGCCCGGGTCGCGGCGGTCCGCATCCTCTGCGGCCGGCTGCCGACCGGCGGCCCGACCCGGGCCGATGTCGCCGAGGCGGTACGCCGGCTGCCGGCGCTGCACCTCGATGGCGGCAACCAGACCGGGGAGGCCAGGGACCGGCTGACCGCGCTGGTCCAGGCGGCGGCGCTCGGCCTCTTCCGCACCGGCAGCACCCGCGCGGAGAACGGGTTCGGCGACGGCGACGGCACCCGCAGCGCGGACGGGCTCGGTGACGGCGACGGCACCGGGGACGGGCTCGGCGACGGCGGTGAGGTGCTCGGGCCGGAGCCGACCGAGGAGGACCTCCGGCGGCGGCTGGAACGCTCGATGCGGGTGCTCGCCGCGCAGGCTCGGACGCCCGACGACCACGGCGCACTGGTGGACCTCGCCAACGCGGTGCGGCCGAGGACCCCGTGGTGACGGCCCGACGGCCCGTGTCGAGGGCCGGACGGGAGGCGGTGACGATCCGATGGGAGATGCCGGCGTGACACCAGGACCGGGCGGAAGTGGCCCGCCACACGCCTTCGGGCTGGAGATCGTGCAGAACCCGTACCGGTCGACCTCGGACACCGGGATGGCGGTCGTGCTCAGGGTCACGGCGCGGTCCCCGGCCCAGGCGGTGATGCCGGCGCCGACCGCGGCCGGCGTGGTGGTGCTGATCGACTGCTCCAGCTCGATGGGCTATCCACAGGCCAAGATAACGGCGGCGAAGCAGGCCACCCGGGCCGCGATCGACGCCATCCGGGACGGCAGCAGCTTCGCCATCGTCGCCGGCACCGATACCGCCCGGATGGTCTATCCCGAACGGGCGACCACGGCGGTGGCCAGCGACAGCACCCGGGCGGAGGCGAGGCGGGCCACCGGACACCTCTACGCCGGCGGTGGCACCGCGATGGGTGGCTGGCTGCGGCTGGCGGACCACCTGCTGCGACCACACCCCGACCTGGTGCGACACGTGATCCTGCTGACCGACGGCCGCAACGAGCACGAGACACCGGAACAGCTCGAAGAGGTGCTGACCGGCTGCGCGGGCAACTTCGTCTGCGACGCCCGGGGCATCGGCGAGGACTGGGACCACCGCCAGCTGTTGCGGATCACCTCCGTGCTGCGCGGCACCGCCGAGGCGATCGGGAACGTCGACGAGCTGGTCGCCGACTTCGAGTCCATCATGGACAGAACGATGGGAAAGCAGGTGCCCGACCTGCGGATCCGGCTCACCACCGCCCCCGGCGTACGGGTCCGGTCGGTACGCCAGGAGACGCCGACGCTCTCCGACCTCACCGAGCACGCGACCGTACTCGACGACCGGACCACCGAGTTCTACACCGGTTCCTGGACCGACGACGAGAGCCGCGACTTCCTGGTGGAACTGGCGATCGGCTACGGGTCGAACGATGACCGCCCGCCGCTGGAGGAGGAACTCCGGGCCGCCCGGGTGGACCTGCTGATGGCGGGCGAGCGGTGCGCCGACCCTCGGCCGATCGTGCTCTGCTGGACCGACGACCCGGTGGCGCCGACCCGGATCGAGCCGTTGATCGCCCGGCACCTCGGCCAGGAGGAGTTGGGCGACGCCGTCACCGCCGGCTGCGACGCCCTGGAGGCGGGGGACCGCAGAACCGCCGAGGCGCAGCTCGGCATCGCCCTCAGGCTGGCGGAGCGGCTCGGCAACACCGAGGTCCTGCACCGGCTGGCCGGGCTGGTGGAGGTCACCGGCGACCCCGACCGGCCGGTACGGCTCAAGGAGGGCTGGACCCGCAGCGCGCTGCTGCGGTTCGGGGTCAGCTCGGTGATGGCCGGCGGCGCCGAGTCGCCGTGGGAGGCTCCCCAGCCGCGCACGCCCCGATCGCCGGGGCCGCCGTCGCCGGAGCCGGGGACGGCCGCCGTCGACCAGGTCTGTCCGTGCGGGCGGATCTCGCCGCCCGACGCGACGGCGTGCGAGGCCTGCCGCCGCCCGTTCGGCGAGGCGGCGGCAGTTGGCGAGGGGGCCTGATGGTGGAACCGACGGCGGCCGGCGGTGCGGTGCGGCCGAGCACCACCCGGCGTACGCTGCTGCGCCTGCTCGGCTGCCTGCTCGGCGCGACGGTGCTGGTGCTGACCAGCTCGCTCGCCGTGATCTGGGGCACCCATCGCACCGCCGAGACGGTACGCACCCGGAGCCTCCCCTCGGTGATGGAGCTGGCGGCGGTGCGTACCGCCCTGGTCCGGGCCGACACGGCAGCGATCACCAGTTTCCAGACCCGGCAGGCCGAACTGGTCGGACCCGGCGAGGAGTACCAGAACCAGATCGCCGCCGCCAGCCAGAGCCTGGCGCAGGCCGCCGAGGACATCGGATCGGGTGACAGCAGCAGCCGGCAGATCCAGGTCGTCGAAGGGCTGCTGGTCACGTACATCAACCTGATGGGGCAGGCGCACGCGCACTACGGGCAGAGCGGGCCCGGTGGTCTCACCACCGCCTACGCCTGGTACGCCTCCCGGCTGCTGCACTCCGACGGCGGAATCCTCGCCCAGATCGACGCGATGCTGGCGGCGGAGACCGCGACGCTGGAGGCGCGGCTCTCGTCCGGGTGGCTCAATCCCTGGGTGACGCTGGTCTGGGCGGTGCCGGTACTCCTCCTGCTCCTCCTGCTCGTCGGCGCGCAACTCTTCCTGCGCCGACGGTTCCGCCGGGCGGTCAACTGGGGCCTCGCCGCCAGCACCCTGCTGCTCGTCGTGCTCGCCGCCGGTACGTCGTTCGTGCTGGTCGCGAAGGAGCAGTCGGCCGACGCCCACGCGGAACTGTCGGAGGTACGCCGGCTGTCGGCGGGACAGTCCGCCGGCGCCGACCGCGAGGGCATCGTCGCGCTCGACGCACTCCTCGCGGAATTCTGCCCCCGGCAGGACGGCTGCCAGGTGAGCAGCGACGTGTTCCGCAGCAGTTCCGACGCCGGGGCCCCGGCCGCTGCCCCGTCCCCGTCCGCGACGCCGGTCGCCGACCGCGACGTACTCCGGCACGCGGCGGAGGTCGACGAGCAGGCGGCGCTGGCCACCGGGGCGACGTCCGGCGCGTTCGTCGTGCTGCTGCTGACCTCGCCGATCGCGCTCCTGGTCTGGCTGGGGCTGCGCCCGCGCATCGAGGAATACCGGTACGGGTCGAGATGAGGCTTTCCATGCGACACAGGCTTGCCCACCTGGCCCTGCTGCCGGTGCTCGCCCTCGGGGTGGGCCTGGGCGGCTGCCTGGGTCAGCGTGACGCGGAGACGGTGACGGTGCTCGCCTCCTGGACCGGCGCCGAGGAGGCGAGCTTCCGGCAGGTGCTGGACACCTTCGAGGAGCAGTACGACGTCGAGGTCGACTACCGGGGCACCCGGGCCGTACGGCAGATCCTCCTCGCCGAGGTGCAGAAGGGCGCCGCGCCGGACGTCGCGGTGCTGCCGACCCTGAGCGAGATGGCGGCCTACCTGCGACGGGACGTACTCCGACCGCTGGATGGCGACCCCAGGTCGTCGATGAGTCCGCAGTGGCGCCGGCTGGCCCAACTCAACGAGGGCGACGGACTGGACGTGGTGCCGATCAAGGCCGACCTGAAGAGTCTCGTCTGGTACGTACCGGGACGGGTGCCGTTCGGCGCGGCGGGACCGCCGCGAAGCTGGGAGGCGCTGGTCGAGACCAGCGAGTCGCTGGCGCAGGCCGGCAGGACGCCGTGGTGCCTCGGCATGAGCGCCACCCCGGGCTCCGGCTGGCCGGGAACGGACTGGATAGAGGACATCCTGCTGCACCGTTCCGGGGTGGCCGCCTACGACGCCTGGTCGGCCGGCCGTCTCGGTTGGACCTCGCCGGAGGTACGGGCGGCCTGGGACGCCTGGGGCAGGCTGGTCGGCTCTCCGGGGATGGTCCGGGGCGGCAGCCCCGCCGCCCTGCTGACCGAGTTCACCGACGCCGGCAAGCCGATGTTTACCAGCCAGCCCGGCTGTCTCTTCGAACACCAGGCGTCGTTCGTGATCGGCATGCGGGCCGGCTATCTCGAAGACGAGTCGAGTGGCGCCATCCGGGCGGCGGACGTCCTCGGCGCGGACTACTTCCCCTTCCCGACCTTCGACGGCGGTGCCGCTCCTGGCGGTGCCGCTCCTGGCGGTGCCGCTCCTGACGGTGCCGGTCCGGACGGTGCCGGACGGCGGGACGGCTCGATGGCGTCGGCCGACTTCGCCGGGCTGTTCAGCGACAAGCCGGCCGCCCGCCGCCTGATCGAGTTCCTGGCCACCGACGAGGCGCAGCGGATCTGGCAGCAGAGCAGCGCCGGCAGCTTCTTCTCGGTCAACCGGGACGTCCGGCCCGGCGACGGGGGCGCGCCGGGCGGCGTCGACAGGCGGCCGGAGGTGACCCGGAGGATCGCGGAGACGCTGACGGCAAGCCCGAGCCCACTCTGTCTGGACGCCTCGGACGTGATGCCGGCGGAGATGGCGAACGCCTTCCAGCACGCGGTACTGGTATACCTACAGGACCCGGAGCGGCTCGATGCGCTGTTGGGAAACCTCGAACAGTTGCGCGCCGGCACCGATCCGGACGAGTGGCTGCGCGGCGCGTGCAGCGGCCCGGAGTAGCCGACGAACTGTCGCGCCGGGCAATGTGGGTCAGCCGAGGACGTTCGCGTACTCGCGGGCTGCGACGGCGCTGCCCTGGATCATGGTCGCAGCCTCGGTGAGGCGCTGCTTCGTCTGCTCGGCCCGGTTGATGGCTTCGGCGATCTTCGGGTGGCCGGTGCCGGCGGCGACCGCCCGGAGCCGGGTGAGGACCTGTTCGGTGTTCTCGATGGCCGACCGAATCTGGTTGAGGGTGCTGTTGCCCTGGTCAGCAGCCTGAGCAAGCGCGGCTTTGACTTCCTCGATGCTGGCCATGCGATCCTCCCGACTACCCGACTACCCGACTACCCGACACCCGACTACCGGCTGGGCGGGATGGCGTAGGGCCGGCTCGGCGTAGCGGAAGCAGCGCCCGCCATCACGCCCGCGTGGTCGACCGAACACTATCCGAGGTAGACAGTGTGTGCAGCCCTGCACGATCGCGCCCTTCAGATGGTCGGGCAGGTGCAGCACCCGTCGAGTCGCCCTCGCCGCGCACCGCTCGACGGTACCCTGTGGCCCGTGATCGGCGTCCCGGACGTGACGGCGGTGGCGCCACGGACGGGGACCGGGGCGCCGCGCCGTCGCCGTACGCGCGGCGCGGCGCTGCTGGAGGCCCTCGCCGTGCTCGGCACCTCGCTGCGCCTACTGCTCCGGCACTGGCCGGTGCTGTTCGCGCTCTACTTCGCCGGGGCGGCGGCCCGGGAGTTCGTCGTACTCGGCGCGGTGCAGGTCAGCAAGATCAACGGCGTACTGGGTCTGCTGGTCGTCGTCCTGGGACCGATCGCCACCCTGACCGCACTGGTACTCATGCTGCGCGCCCTCCGCCCCTCCCTGCCCTGGCTCGCGGCCGCCACGACCGAGCCGGAAGCTTCCGGTGCGACCGAGCCGACGGATCCCGCCACGGCCGAGCCGGCGGGGGACGGGGGACATCGGCCGCCGCGCCGCAGGACGCTTCTCGACCACCTGGGCAGCGCGCTGGTGCCGTTCCTCGCCGTCTACGCCTCCTGGGGATATCTCCAGGAGGATTTCACCGACTACTTCTACCAACTCTTCGTCGACATCTACCTCTCCGACGCCGCCATCTTCACCGATCCCGGACAGGTCGCCGAGAACGCGGAGCGCCGTATGCCGCTCGACATCACCGGCACCATCGTGGCGGTGGTGGCCGTCGCGGTGGTGCTGCGCTGGCTGTTGGGCAGGTGGCAGGAGCGGTCCCGGATGGGTTGGCTCGGCATTCCCGGCGCCTACGTCGAGGTCATCTGGATCTCCGTCGTCGCCGCCACGGTCGCGCAGGCACAGGATCCGCTGCTGCAATGGCTCCAGGAGCGCCGGGTCGTCGCCTGGCTGCTGGACTCCTGGCACGGGCTGGTCGACCGACTCGGGCCGCTGTCCGGGCCGGTGCGGGCCACGAGCGAGTTCCTGCTCAACGCGGCCGGCTCGGTGCAGGTGGCCGTCGTCGTACCGCTGGCGTGGCTGGCGGTCGGCGCGGTCGTCTACGGCCACCGGCTCACCCCGCCGCCGCCGTCCGAGGCCGACCTGGTGGAACGGGCCGCCCGACGGTGGCGGGCACTGCCCCGACCGATACGCGTCGTCGGCGCGAACCTCGGTGCCGACCTCCGCGAGCGGTTCGCGCCGATGGTGCACAGCCTGCGGCTGATGGTACGGGCCGGCCTGGCCCCGATGCTCTTCTTCTGCCTGGCCTTCCTGCTGGCCCAGAGCGCCCGAGAATGGCTGTGGGAGGCGGAGCGGCTGATCATCGGCGGGCAGGACCTGGAGTCGGTCTGGATGCCGCTCTCCGGGCGGCTGACCATGCTCAACGACGCGGTAGGCACCGTGCTGCTGGCCTGCCTGCTCGGTGCCGCCGTCGACCGGGTCCTGCGGATCCAACCGCCCCCGACCTCCGCGACCGAGGAATCCGTTACCGAGGAGTCCGTTACCGAGCCATCCGCCGGCGAGCTATTCGGCGCCGAGACATTCGGCACCGAGGCATTCGCCGCCGGGACGTCGGCGACCGGCGCCCCGGCCGGGAGCGGCCAGCCAGCGGGCGGGCCGGGGGATCAGCCGACCGGCAGCCGGGCGTAGCGCGGTCGCTGGGTCGCCTTGACGATCCGCAGCGCCACCGGGGTCGCCGGGCGAGGCAACAGGAAGTACGCCTCCACCTGCAACGTCCGCTCTGCGGGGTCGTCCGCGACGCAGCCCGGGCTCGACAGCCCGGCCCCGCTCAACTCCGGCGGGTTCGCGCTGAACAGCCGACCCTCCCGGTCCTCCAGATAGTGCAGGCAGCCGATCAGCGTCTCCGGCGCGGAAAGCTCGAACGCCAGCTTCGCCCGCCAGAGGCGTACGCCGGCCGGCAGTGGGAGCGGTCGGTCGTCCCGGCCCGGTACGGACGGCGCCTCGACCAGTTCGACCAGACGGATCCGGGCACCGGCGAAGGTCGCCCACCCGTCGGCTCCGACACCGACCGGTTCGAGATACTCCGCCTGGGAGTACCGCTGGTAGCCGTCCTTCACCCCCGGGCCGAGCGCCAGGACGAGGGCCGGGAGCAGGGCCAGCAGCCCCCACCGGTTACGCCGCCACCAGCCGACCTGCCCGGTGCCCGCGCCGCCGGAAGCGACCGGCGCGGCCGGGGCGGCGGGCGGCGGCGGGCCGGATTCGACCACGGGAAGCACGGCGGTGTCGACCTCGGCGTACCGCAGGATCACCGTCGGCGGGCCGGTCCACGGCGGTGGCGGAGCCAGCGGGTCCCGGCGGGGCGGCGCGGGCGGCGGCGGGGCGAGCGCGTCCAGGCCCCGGCCGGCCGGGATCGACGGTGGTGGCTGGGTCACGGCGCCACCGCCCGTGCGCCGGCCAGCGGTACCGGTGCCGGGGCGCTCGCCCACTCGTCGACGCGCGCCCGGTCGAGCGTGGGCAGCGGCACCTCGGCCAGGTCGTCCATCCGGATGTCGACCTGCTGCTGCCCCAGGTATGCCGTGAGTCCGGTCGCCGCGTCCCGGGGCACCTCGAAGGCCAGGTCACCCTCGACGGGTATTCCCGGCTGGAGGACCCGGCCCGCGCCGACCAGCGACTGGGTGAACCGGGTGGTGGCCCGGAACGTCCGGTCCCGCTGGTCGCGCAGGGCCGCGTACCCGATGCTGGTCGCCCGGTCCCGGGTCGTGAGGCGGACCCGCAGCACGATCCAGACCCCGGCGGTGTCGTACGCCTCGCCGCCGGTCGCCACCTTGGCGGCGCCCCGGACGTCCAGCACCGCCGCGTCGAAGACCCGGGTCGAGACCGTCTCGCCGAATCGGCCCGCCTGGACGAAGGGCCGCTCCCGGGCCTCCGCGCCCCCGCCGTTGACCGGGCGCCAGTTGGCGATGGCCCCGCCGACGGCCAGCGCCGCGACGATCAGGGTGCCGGCGCCGGCCCGCAGGCCCAGCCGCCCCACCGGGCCGGGCGGCGCCCGGTGACTGGTGACGGAGTCGGGGTCCGGGTGCTCGGCGGGTACGGTCATCCGGCCCTCCGGTCCTGCACCGGCACCTCGACCTCGGCCCGCCGCTCGGGGTCGCGCCACTCCCAGGTGTCGCTGACGGTGTCGAGGCGCCGCGTCGTACCCCAGACCTGCACCGTCGCGCTCTTCGGCACCGGGGTGCTGTCGTCCTGCTGCCAGAGAAACGCGAGCTTTTCGGGCAGGCCGGGATTGAGATAGTCCGGCCTGCTGCCGTCGCGTACCAGCAGGACCTGGCTCGCCCGCTCCTCCGTGACCCCGGCGACACCGGTCAGCCGGACGGCGTCCCGGAAGTCGGTACGGCTCTCGTCGGCGGTGTTCTCGACCGTCGCCAGTACGGTGAACCAGCGCCTGCCGTCCCGCAGGTAGAGCGTCGGCAGCTTGCCGACCAGCCTGCTGCCGGTCACCGTGACGTTCCACGGCCCGCCGTCGACGACCTCGCCGACCGCGACCGTCGGCACCTCGGGCTTCGTCACCGTGTCCAGGCCGCCGAAGAGGCCGGACGCGGCGAGCCCGGCCACGCCGGTGCCGAGCCCCAGCCAGCGCAGTGGCACCGCCAACAGTCGGGCGCCCAGCCCCGATCGGCCCGCTCCCGGCCCCCCGCCGTGGTTCGACACGGTTCCGGAGCATAGGCACTGGTCGCTGTGCAAGCCAGTCGCGGCGCGTCCGGGTCCACGTGGTGGACGCACAGCCGGGGCAGCTCGACAGTACGCCGTCGAGGCTTCCCCGGACTGGATAGGTAAGCGATGCTATGCCTTGCGTTCCTTACAACCGTCGTGCCAGGATCGTTCCCGATGAGCCAGCCCAGCGTCCCGATCCCGGAAGTCGCCCCACCATCGCCGGAAGCCGCCGGCCCGGCGCCGAGGGCGGTCGACGCGTCCGCGCGGCGGATCCTCGGACTCGCCCTGCCCGCCCTGCTGGTGCTGGCCGCCGAGCCGCTCTACGTGCTGGTCGACACCGCCGTACTCGGGCACCTCGGGTCGGTGCCGCTGGCCGCGCTCGCCGTCGGCGGACCGGTGATGACCCTGGTCGTCTGGATCGGCACCGTCACCGCGTACGGCACCACCGGGCGGGCGGCCCGCCGGTTCGGGTACGGCGACCGGGCCGCCGCCGTGGCCGAGGGAGTCCAGTCGTCCTGGCTCGCCCTCGGCGCCGGACTGCTGCTGGCGGTCGCCATGCAGTTCGCGGCCGGCCCGCTGGCGCGTACCGTCGCCGGAGGCGGATCCCCCGAGGTGGCCGACGGCGCGGCACTCTGGCTGCGGATCGCGGCGATCGGCGCCCCCGGCCTGCTGCTGGCGGCGGCCGGCAACGGCTGGATGCGCGGCGTCCAGGACACCCGGCGGCCGCTCTGGTTCGTGCTCGGGCCCAACCTGCTCTCGGCGCTGCTCTGCCCGCTGCTGGTCTATCCGGCCGGCCTCGGCCTGCCCGGCTCGGCGATCGCGAACGCGGTCGCGCAGACCCTCTCCGGGCTGCTCTTCGCGGCCGCGCTGGTCGCCGAGCGGGTGCCGCTGGCGCCCCGGCCCCGGGTGATCGGCCGGCAACTCGTGCTCAGCCGCGACCTGCTGATCCGGGGCGCCGCCTTCCAGGCCAGCTTCCTCTCCGCGACCACCGTGGCGGCCCGGTTCGGGGTGGCCGCCGTCGGCGCGCACCAGATCGCCCTGCAACTCTGGTTCTTCACCGCGCTGCTGCTGGACGCGCTCGCCATCGCGGCCCAGGCGCTGGTCGGGGCGGCGCTCGGGGCCGGCGACGCGGCCAGCGCCCGGCTGCTGGGCCGGCGGATCGCGATCTACGGCGGCATCTGCGGCATCGCCTTCGCGCTGATCATCGGCGCCGGTGCTCCGGTGGTGCCGAGCTGGTTCAGCGACGATCCCCAGGTACGCGAGCAGGCCATGATCGCCTGGCCGTGGTTCGTCGGGATGCAGCCGCTGGCCGGCGTGGTCTTCGCCCTCGACGGGGTGCTGATCGGTGCCGGTGACGTCCGCTTCCTGCGCAACCTGACCGTGGTCAGCGGCTTCGGCGTCTTCCTGCCGGCGATCTGGCTCACCTTCGCCCTCGACCTCGGTCTCGGCGGCATCTGGGCCGGACTCACCCTCTTCATCGTGGCCCGGCTGGTCGGACTGCTGCTCCGGATGCGCTCCGGCCGCTGGGCCGTACTCGGCGCCACCCGCTGACGCCCGCCGGACGGTGGTGGGTACGGCCACCTGCCGGTGTGCCGCCGCTCTCTGGCACGCTGGTATCCCGTGAGCAGTGACGGTCTGATCGTGGTCGACAAGCCCGCCGGCATGACATCGCACGACGTGGTGGCCCGGATCCGCCGGCTGGCCCGGACCCGCCGGGTCGGGCACGGCGGCACCCTGGACCCGATGGCCACCGGAGTGCTGATCATCGGGGTCGGTCGGGCCACCCGGCTGCTGACGTACGTGATCGGGGCCGGCAAGAGCTACACCGCGACGATCCGGCTCGGCCAGTCGACGGTGACCGACGACGCCGAGGGCGAGGTGGTCGGCACCGCCGACGCCGCCGGGGTCACCGAGGAGGCGGTACGCGCCGCCGTGCTGCCGCTGACCGGCGAGATCGACCAGGTGCCGAGCGCGGTCAGCGCGATCAAGATCGATGGACAGCGGGCCTACAAGCGGGTACGCGACGGCGAGGCGGTCGAGTTGGCCGCGCGTCGGGTCACCGTCTCCCGCTTCGACGTGCTCGGCCTTCGTCGCGACACGGTCGACGGGGTGGCCGTGCTGGACGTGGACGTGGCGGTGGACTGCTCGTCGGGGACGTACATCCGGGCACTCGCCCGGGACCTCGGCGCCGCGCTCGGGGTCGGCGGGCACCTGACCGCGCTGCGGCGTACCGCCGTGGGCGGCTTCACCCTGGCCGAAGCGGCGACCCTGCCGGAGCTGGAACAACGCGCGCCGGACGTGGTCGGGCTGACCGTCGAGGCGGCGGCCCGGCGGTTCTTCCCGCAGCGCCAGGCCAGCGCCGACGAGGCGAAGGTGCTCTCGCACGGCGGTCCACTCGACCCGGGCGGCATCACCGGGCCGTACGCGGTCTTCGATCCGGCGGGTGGCCTGATCGCTATCGTCAGCGACCGGGACGGTCGGGCCCGGGCGGAGATCGTGCTCGCCCCGGCCTGAGCGAGCGGCCGTCGGCGGGCAGGCGCCGGGAAGTCGGCGGGGCAGGCGCAGGGAAGGAGAAGGGATCAGGGATGCAGCGGTGGCGGGGGTACCACGGGGCGCCGGTCGGCTGGGGCCGGTCGGTGGTCACCATCGGGGTCTTCGACGGGATACACCAGGGGCACCAGGCGATCATCGGGCACGCGGTGAAGCGCGCCCGGGACATGGGCGTGCAGTCGGTGGTGGTCACCTTCGACCCACACCCGGCCGAGGTGGTCCGGGCCGGTTCCCATCCGGCGGTACTGACCGAGCCGGCCCGCAAGGCGGAGCTGATCGAGGCGCTCGGGGTGGACGTACTCTGCGTGGTGCCGTTCACCCCCGACTTCTCCCGGCTCTCGCCGGAGGCGTTCGTGCACGACGTACTGGTCGAGCAGCTGCACGCCGCGCTCGTGGTGGTGGGGGAGAACTTCCGGTTCGGCCACCGGGCGGCCGGTGACGTGGCCCTGCTGGAGCGGCTGGGTCGTACCTTCGGCTTCGGCGTGGAGGGGGCGCCGCTGGTCGCCGACGCCGACACGGTCTTCTCGTCCACCTACATCCGGGCCTGTGTCGCCGCCGGTGACGTGAGCGCGGCGGCGGCGGCGCTGGGCCGCCCGCACCGGCTGGAGGGTGTGGTGGTCCGGGGCGACCAGCGGGGGCGGGAGATCGGCTTTCCGACCGCCAACCTGCTCTGCCACCGCTATGCGGCGGTGCCGGCGGACGGGATCTACGCGGCCTGGCTGATCCGGCGGGGCGGCCGGGCGGGCCAGGGCGCCGAGCGGCTCCCCGCCGCCGTGTCGATCGGCACAAATCCGACGTTCTCCGGCCGGGAGCGCCGGGTCGAGGCGTACGTGCTGGACTTCTCCGGCGATCTCTACGGGGAGCGGCTCGCCCTGGACTTCGTGGCGTACCTGCGGGAGATGCGCAGCTACGACGGCATCGAGCCGCTGATCGCGCAGATCGAGGCCGACGTCGAGCAGACCCGCCGGGTGCTCCGCTGACGCCGCTGCGGTCAGGCGCGCGCTGAGCAGGCAAAACCCGTGCAACCGGAGCGATCCGACCAGGTCGGGCGTGCCCTTGACTCGGCCGTACCGAAGCAGGCTGGTAATCTGACGGGGACGTCGGGTTACCGGCGTGGCCTCGCGTGCCTGCACGACGCCGCGGGTGCGAGGTCGCCCCGACCCGGTCCACCGACCGGCCGAGGGCGGACACGACAATCCAGGAACAGGGAGATATGGCGCTCGACCAGGAAAGCAAGGCCAAGATCCGCCAGGAGTACGCGACCGCCGAGGGTGACACCGGTTCGCCCGAGGTGCAGGTGGCGGTGCTGACCAAGCGGATCGCCGACCTCACCGAGCACCTCAAGGTGCACAAGCACGACCACCACAGCCGTCGTGGTCTGCTGCTGCTGGTGGGTCGCCGTCGGCGGCTACTCAACTACATGCAGAAGAAGGACATCAGCCGCTACCGGTCGCTCATCGAGCGACTCGGCCTGCGGCGCTGAGCTGAGCGGGGGAGCGGCCGCTCCGGTGCCGGTCCGGCGACACGAGATCGCCGACGACACCGACGGGCAGCCGCTCCACCCGCCCACCTCGCCACACCCGTAACCAGGGGCCAGCGCGACCACCCGATGGGGAGCCGGTCGACGCACCGGTCCTCGGTAGTGGCCCCCGGGCCGGCCGGCACACCCGGCGCCCCGGGCGCTTCGATCGAAGACCGGTTGTCTGGGCAGCTCCTCTGGCCACGGTCTCGTACCGGTGGATACCGGCACGGAGGGCAGTCGCGGGCCCCCGATCGAAGGAGTGCTACCGCACTATGACCGAAACGTCCAACCCCACGAACAGCACGCTGGGCACCCAGCACCGCACCGCCGTGATCGACAACGGGTCCTTCGGTACCCGTGAGATCACCTTCTCCACCGGGCGGCTCGCCCGGCAGGCCGCCGGCTCCGTCCTCGCCCAGCTCGGCGAGACCGTGGTCCTCTCCGCGACCACCGCGAGCAGGCAGCCGAAGGAGCAGTTCGACTTCTTCCCGCTCACCGTCGACGTCGAGGAGCGGATGTACGCGGCGGGTCGGATCCCCGGCTCGTTCTTCCGGCGTGAGGGTCGGCCCAGCGAGGACGCGATCCTCACCTGCCGGCTGATCGACCGGCCGCTGCGCCCCTCCTTCGTCAAGGGGCTGCGCAACGAGGTACAGGTCGTCGAGACCGTGCTGGCGCTCGACCCGCAGCACCCGTACGACGTCGTGGCGATCAACGCCGCCTCGCTCTCCACCAAGCTCTCCGGCCTGCCGTTCTCCGGCCCGATCGGGGCGACCCGGATGGCGCACGTGGACGGCCAGTGGGTCGCCTTCCCGACCATCGAGGAACTGGGCCGGGCCACCTTCGACATGGTGGTCGCCGGCCGTACCCTGCCGGACGGCGACGTCGCGATCATGATGGTCGAGGCCGAGGCGACCGAGCACACCGTGGCGCTGGTCGCCGGTGGCGCCCCGGCGCCGACCGAGGAGGTCGTGGCGAGCGGCCTGGAGGCCGCCAAGCCGGCCATCCGGGAGCTGTGCCGGGCGCAGAGCGAGCTGGCCGAGGTCTCCGCCAAGCCGGTCGCCGACTTCCCGGTCTTCCTCGACTACTCCGACGACGTCTACGAGGCGGTCGCCGGTGCGGCGCGCGGCGAGGTCGCCGAGGCGCTGAAGATCGCCGGCAAGGCGGACCGCGAAGAGGCCCTGGACCGGATCAAGGAGCGGGTCGTCGAGCAGCTCGCCGGCAGCTTCGAGGGCCGGGAGAAGGAGCTCGGCGCGGCCTTCCGCTCGCTGAACAAGTCCGAGGTACGCGCCAGGGTGCTCCGCGAGCAGGTCCGGATGGACGGCCGTGGGCCGCGCGACATCCGGCCGCTGAGCGCCGAGATCGCGGTGCTGCCCCGGGTGCACGGCTCGGCGCTCTTCGAGCGCGGCGAGACGCAGATCCTCGGCGTCACCACGCTGAACATGCTCCGGATGGAGCAGGCGTTGGACACCCTCTCCCCGGAGAAGTCCAAGCGCTACATGCACAACTACAACTTCCCGCCGTACTCGACCGGTGAGACCGGCCGGGTCGGTGCGCCGAAGCGGCGCGAGATCGGGCACGGCGCGCTGGCCGAGCGGGCACTGATCCCGGTGCTGCCCAGCCGCGAGGAGTTCCCGTACGCGATCCGCCAGGTCTCCGAGGCGCTCGGCTCGAACGGCTCCACCTCGATGGGTTCGGTCTGCGCCTCCACGCTGGCCCTGCTCAGCGCCGGTGTGCCGCTGAAGGCCCCGGTCGCCGGCATCGCGATGGGCCTGATCTCCGACGAGGTCGACGGCAAGACGCAGTACGTGACGCTGACCGACATCCTCGGTGCCGAGGACGCCTTCGGCGACATGGACTTCAAGGTCGCCGGCACCAGGGAGTTCGTCACCGCGCTCCAGCTCGACACCAAGCTCGACGGCATCCCGTCCGACGTGCTCGCGGCGGCGCTCGCGCAGGCGTACGAGGCGCGGCAGGTCATCCTCGGCGTGATGCAGGAGGCGATCGAGGGTCCGGCCACGATGTCGGACTACGCGCCCCGGGTGACCACGGTGAAGATCCCGGTCGACAAGATCGGCATGGTGATCGGGCCGAAGGGCCAGACCATCAACGCCATCCAGGACGAGACCGGCGCCGAGATCTCGATCGAGGACGACGGCACCATCTACGTCGGCGCGACCAACGGCCCGTCGGCCGAGGCCGCGGTCGAGCGGATCAACGCGATCGCGAACCCGACGCTGCCGAAGGTCGGCGACAAGTTCCTCGGCACGGTGGTCAAGACCGCCGCGTTCGGGGCGTTCATCTCGCTGCTGCCCGGCCGGGACGGCCTGCTGCACATCTCCAAGGTGGGCGACGGCAAGCGGGTCGAGCGGGTCGAGGACTTCCTCAACGTCGGCGACAAGGTCGAGGTGTCGATCGCCGACATCGACGCCCGGGGCAAGATCTACCTGGACAAGGTGCGGCCCGAGGGCGAGGAGGCGCCGGCCCAGCCGGCCGGCGGCGAGCGTCCGGCCGGTCGGGACCGGGGCGACCGTGGCCCGCGCGACCGCAGCGACCGGGACCGCGGCGACCGCGGCCCGAGCCGGGGCGACCGCGAGGGTGGCGAAGGTGGCGGCGGCGAGGGCGGTGGCGGCGAGCCGCGCCGCCGGCGCAACCGGCACAGCTGATCGATCGCGCCGCGCTGGCCCGGCCGCACCTGACGGGTGCACCGGGCCGGCGCGGCGCGTGCGGTACCGCCGTACCCGACGAGGTGCGGGTGCCGCACTGTTCAAGGGGCGGCGTCCGCTGTCGGGGTTTCCACCGGCGGCGTCCGCCGCGTCGTCGGCGTACAGGCAGGAGCCAGGTACCTTGAGTCGGGCGAAACGAGTGTCGGGTGCCGGTGGCGTTCGGGGTACGGCGGGTACGGCGGCCCGGGCGGTGACCCGGGTGGTGGACAGCGACCCGCTCGGCGGCACCGTACGCCGCACCGTGCTCCCCAGCGGACTGCGGGTGCTCACCGAGGCGATCCCGACGATGCGGAGTGTCTCGTTCGGCATCTGGGTGGCGGTCGGCTCCCGGGACGAGACCGGGCCGCAGTCCGGGGTCTCGCACTTCCTGGAGCACCTGCTCTTCAAGGGCACCCGCAAGCGCAGCGCGCTGGACATCTCGGCGGCGATCGAGGCGGTGGGCGGCGAGACGAACGCCTTCACCACCAAGGAATACACCTGCTACTACGCCCGGGTGCTCGACCAGGACCTGCCGCTGGCCATCGACGTGATGTGCGACCTGGTCGCCGACTCGGTGCTGGCCGCCGCCGACGTGGAGACCGAGCGCGGGGTGATCCTCGAAGAGATCGCCATGCACGACGACGAGCCCGGCGACGAGGTGCACGACCTGCTGGCCAAGGCGATCTACGGTGACCATCCGCTGGGCCGGCTGATCTCCGGCACCGAGGAGACCATCTCCCCGATGTCGCGGCGGCAGATCCAGAGCTTCTACCGGCGCCGCTACACGGCGCCGTCGATCGTGATCGCCGCCGCCGGCAATCTCGAACACGCCGAGGTGGTCAAGCTGGTCCGGCAGGCGCTGGACGGCACCGTACTGGACGGCGAGCCGGCCCCGCCGGCCCCGCTGCGGCCGGCCGAGACCCGGGTACGCACCAGCCGGCCGGGCAGCGTGGTCGAGCACAAGGAGACCGAGCAGGCGCACGTCGTACTCGGCTGTCCCGGCATCGGCCGGCTCGACGACCGGCGGTTCGCGCTCGGGGTACTCAACAACGTGCTCGGCGGCGGCATGTCCAGCCGGCTCTTCCAGGAGATCCGCGAACGGCGCGGCCTGGCCTACTCGGTCTACTCCTACTCCAGCCAGTACGCCGACACCGGCCTCTTCGCCGTCTACGCCGGCTGTGCGCCGGGCAAGGTCGACGAGGTGCTGGAGCTGGTCCGGGCCGAGCTGGCCGAGGTCGCCGCGCACGGCGTCACCGAGGCCGAGCTGGCCCGGGGCAAGGGCATGGCGAAGGGCTCCTACGTGCTCAACCTGGAGGACACCGGGTCCCGGATGAGCCGGCTGGCAAAGGGCGAGCTGCTCTTCGGCGACCTGCTGCCGGTCGACGAGCTGCTGGCCCGGGTCGACGCGGTCAGCGCGGACGAGGTGAACGCGCTCGCCGCCGACCTGCTGGCCCGGCCTATGTCGCTGGCCGTGGTGGGCCCGTTCGACGCCGACGATTTCTCCATCGATCCGCAGTAGGACCCACCGGGGGGTTCGTCCCGCCGAGCTCGTCCGGCTAGGGTCTGGCGACCGGAGGCGGGGCCGCAGCGAGGGGGAGATCGATATGAGCGTGCCGCTGCTGCCGGGGGAGCGGACCCGGCTCGGCAGGTATGAGCTGCTGGGACGTCTGGGCGAGGGCGGGATGGGCACCGTCTACCTCGGACGGGACCGGGACGGCCGCAAGGTGGCCATCAAGATGGTCCGGCCCGAGTTCTCGTACGACGCCGAGTTCCGTGGCCGGTTCCGCAGCGAGGTCAACCGGGCACGCCAGGTGCCGCCGTTCTCCACCGCCGAGGTCCTCGACGCCGACCCGGACCACGACCCGCCCTACCTCGTCGTCGAGTACGTCGACGGACCCAGCCTCGCCGCCGTCGTCAGGGAGCAGGGGCCGTTGTCCCCGTCCGCGCTGCACGGCGTGGCCGTCGGCATCGCCACCGCGCTCTCCGCCATCCACGGAGCCGGGGTGATCCACCGCGATCTCAAGCCGGCCAACGTACTGTTCGCGATGGGCGGCATCAAAGTGATCGACTTTGGTATCGCCCGCGCCTTCGAGGCGACCAGCCAGCACACCCGTACCGACCAGATAGTCGGCACGGTCGGCTACATGGCACCGGAACGCTTCGAGCCGGGCAACGGTCGGCAGGTGACCTCCGCCGCGGACATCTTCGCCTGGGGCGTGGTCGTGGCGTACGCGGCGACCGGGCGTACCCCGTTCGCCGCCGACTCCGCGCCCGGCACCGCCATGCGCATCCTGACCCAGCCGCCCGACCTGTCCGGACTGACCGGCCCCCTCCGGGATCTCGTGGATCGGGCCCTCGTGAAGGATCCCGACGAGCGCCCGACGGCGCGGGCGTTGCTCGACGCGTTGCTCGACGGCAACACCCCGCCGGCAGGTACCACCGCCGTGCTCGCCTCGGCGGCGCTGGCCGCCCGCGACAGCCTCCCGGTGCCGGGCGGCGATCCCGGGGAGGCGCAGGGCGCGGCCCGACCCGAGAAGAGGCGCCGCAGCCGGCTCCTGGGTGTCGGGGCGGCCGCCGCAACCCTCGTCGTGCTGCTCGGTGTGGGCGTCGCCGCGCTCCAGGCGCTCGGTCCCCGGGGCGATGACACCGGTGGCTCTCCGGCGACGTCCGCGCCGACCGGCCCGAGCCCGACGAATGGCCGGGCTGTGCCGGCGGCGCCGGACCCGGACACCCCGATCCTCCAGGGCACCCGGCGCACCCTGATCCACATCGCGGAGATCGACCGCGATCTGGCGCTGGACCTCCACTCCTACGAGGTGGAGGCGTCCGACGGTACCGGGACGAAGTCGCAGTTCGCCCTGGTGCCGATGGGCGTGGAGTATCTGATCAAGTCGCTGCGCGGCGAGGGTCGCGCCGACGACTCGGAGACCTGCCTCGGCGTGAAAATCACCTTGGATGGGCCGTCGTCACTGGTCGCCGCCGCCTGTAACCCGACGCAGGCGACGCTCTTCTCCCTCGACCGCACCGGCGCCAGGGACGACAAGAACAGGCCGACCTACTACCTCCACAACGAGACGCACGGTTTCGTGCAGTGGAGCACCCAACGCAAGGCGGTGATCGTCGAGTGGGTCGGCGACGCCACCCCCAGCTCGACCTTCAGCCTGGTCGACCGCGGCGCACTCTGACCCGAAGGTCCGCAGGATGCGCATGGGATAGGTTGTGGCCCGTGAGCGACGAGCGTGAACCCGGGAAGAACCTGTCGACCGAGCCGCTGCGGGTCGGCGTACTGGGCGGCCGCGGCCGGATGGGTGTCGAGGTGTGCCGGGCGGTGGACGCCGCCGAGGGCCTCGAACTGGTGGCGACGATCGACGAGGGCGACACGCTCGCCACGGCCTCCGGCGCGGGTGCCGAGGTGATGGTCGACTTCACCCACCCCGGCGTGGTGATGGACAACCTGCGCTGGTGCGTCGAGCAGGGCATCCACGTGGTCGTCGGCACCAGCGGCTTCACGGAGCAGCGCCTCGACCAGGTGCGTGGCTGGTTGTCCGACAGGCCCGGGGTGGGCGTGCTGATCGCGCCGAACTTCGGCATCGGGGCGGTGCTGATGATGCAGTTCGCGGCCCGGGCGGCCCGCTACTTCGAGTCGGTGGAGATCATCGAGCAGCACCATCCGAAGAAGCTCGACGCGCCCAGCGGCACCGCCACGCACACCGCACGGCTGGTCGCGCAGGCCCGGGCCGAGGCCGGTCTCGGCGCCGTGCCGGACGCCACCAGGGACGAGGTGCCGGGTGCGCGCGGTGCCGACGTCGACGGGGTACGCGTGCACGCGGTCCGGGCCGCCGGCCTGGTCGCGCACCAGGAGGTGCTGTTCGGTACCGCCGGTGAGACGTTGACGATCCGGCACGACTCGTACGACCGGGCCTCCTTCATGCCCGGCGTGCTGCTGGCCGTGCGGGCGGTGCCGCACCGCCCCGGGCTGACCGTCGGCATCGACGCGCTGCTGGACTGAGGTCGTGTTGGACCGAGGCCGGCGCGGCACCGGCCGGTGCCGGTAGCCCCGAGGCGGCCGGGCGGGCAGAGTCTCCCGCGCACACTGTCGAGCTGGGTGCACAAGCGGGGCACCGGACGGCGGGCGTGGGCTCGCGGTGCGGGGGGTGGCCGTTGGCGCAGCGGACGGCGTGGGCGCTGCGGTGTGGCGAACGGGCCGTTGGCGCAGCGTCCGGCGGGCGGGCGTGGCAGCGGCGGAGGGTCGGTCGGTCGGGTGGGGCGCGGCGGGGTGGGCGCGTGTGCGGGGCAGCTCGACAGTCTCGTCGGGACCAGTACCCGGCCAGCCGCACCGCCGGCCGATCGAGTCGGGTAAGCCCGTCAGCCCCGGTCGGTCAGCCGCCGGGGCGGCGCGGGGTGCCCTGCCGCCGGGGCGGTGACGAGGGGACGGAGCGGCGCAGGTCAGCCCTGCTCGGGCTCGGCGGCGAGCGAGACGTGCAACCGGAGCTGTGGCACGAGCAGGTCGTCGACGTCCAGCGCCCGGGCCGCCCCGTCCGGCTCCCAGCCGGCGGCGCCGAGGAACTTCCGGGTCGCGGCGTCCCCGTCGAAGGCCCAGGCCACCGCCGTGTCGAAGCCGTCGGTGCGCCACAGGTCGACGCTGGCGGCGAGCAGCCGGCTGCCGTGCCCGCGCCGGCCCCACCTCGGCTCGACCAGCAGGTCCGTCACGGCGACGACGCCGGGACCGAGCGTCTCGGCCAGTTCCTCCGGGGCCAGTGCCTGCTCGTCGGGGGGCCCGGATGCGGCAAATCCGACCAGATACGATTGTTCGGCCTGCTCGACGGCGACCAGGACGCGGTGCCGTTCGGAGGGTGGCGCCTCGACCGCCGCACTCCACCGGCGACCGAGCCACTCCTCGTCCAGGTTGTCGAGCACGTGCTTGGGCAGCATCCTCCGGTAGGCGACCCGCCAGGTCGCGAGTTGGATGCGTGCGATCTCGCCGGCGTCTGACGGACGCGCCGGGCGGACGTACCCGAGAGCCATGAGTGGGAAGCCTACGCAGGGCAAGGGGGGCGGCAATGGCGCAGGGTGCCGGTTGGCGTACCCGGTACCAGGTGCTATTCGTGATCGCGTTGGCGGTGCTGGTCGCCGGGTTCCTCTCGGTGGCGGCGGCCCGACACGGTTTCTTCGACCTGCGGGTGTACTACGGCGCGCTGCACCACTGGGTACGCGCCGACGGCGAGATCTACGACTGGCTCAAGCCGGACAGCAAGTACGGCTTCACCTACCCGCCCTTCGCCGCGCTGGTGATGCTGCCGCTGGCGTACCTGAGCTGGCCGGCGGCGATGGTGATCAGCGTCACCCTGACCGTGCTGGCCAGCGCGTTGCTGATCTGGTGGCTGGTCGACCCGATCGCCCGCCGGACGGGCTGGACCCGGTGGTTCACCCTGGCCGTGGCGCTCTGCCTGGCGGCGGCCTTCGAGCCGATGCGCGAGACGGTCAACTTCGGCCAGGTGAACATGCTGCTGCTCTTCCTGGTCGGCGCCGACCTGCTCTGGCTGGTCGCCCCGGTGACCCCGTTCGGGCGCCGGCTGCCGCAGCGCTACCGCCGCTTCGCCGGGGTGGGGATCGGGCTGGCCACCGCGATCAAGCTGACCCCGGGCATCTTCATCGTCTATCTGCTGGTCACCGGGAGGTGGCGGGCGGCGCTGGTGGCCAGCGGCACCGCCGCCGCGGTCACCCTCGTCGCCGCCGGGGTGGCCCCGGACGCGTCCCGGGAGTTCTGGACCACGGCGCTCTGGGACACCGACCGGGTCGGGTCGCTGTCGTTCATCTCGAACCAGTCGTGGCAGGGCGTGGTCGCCCGGCTCGACCCGGACCATCCGAACACGCTGCTCTGGCTGGTGCTGGTCGCGGTGACCGTGGGGGTCTGGGTCTGGCGGGTCCGGACCTCGGCGGCGGTCGGCGACGAGGCGACCGGGCTGGCCCTGACCGGTGTGGTGCAGAGCCTGGTCAGCCCGGTCACCTGGGTGCACCACCTGGTCTGGCTGATCCCGGCGCTGATCCTGCTGGTCGACAACGCGTACGCCGCGCCGGCCGGCAGTACCCGCCGACGCTGGCTGCTGCGGTTCGCGGTCTTCGCGTACCTGGTGCTGATCAGCCGGCTGGTCTGGATCTGGGAGCGCCGCTTCGACGGCCTGCTCGGCTTCCTGGGCAGCAACTTCTATGTCTGGATCAGCGTCGCGCTGCTCTTCGCGCTACCGGTCCGGGGGCCCAGCCAGCTCGCCGAGACGGGCGGCGTAGCGGAGTTCGACCAGCCCAAGCGGCGGCCGTCCCCCCGACCGTTGCAGTTCGTAGGTCGCCCGCTCACCATCCGCGACTAGCCCGGCCCGCTCGTAGAAGCGGCGGGCCCGCCGGTTGTCGGCGAGGATCCAGAGCCGCAGCTCGGTCCAGCCGAGTGCGGTCAGCTCGCCGACCGAGGCGGCGAGCAGGCGCCGGCCCACCCCGGTGCCCCAGTACCCGGGCCGGACGTAGAGGCCGAGAATCTCGGCGTACCGGTGGTCGAGGCGGTCCGGGTCCTGGTCGGTGCGGTACGGCCCGACGGTGGCGAAGCCGAGTACGGTCTCGTCGTCGGCCCGGGCCACCAGAGTCCGGAACGGGTGGTCGGGTTCGGCGGTACCGAGGTCGCGGCGGCGCTGCGCCCAGGCGGCGACGTTCAGCCGGGCCAGCACCTCGGGCGGCATGATCTCGGCGTACCCCGTCTGCCAGCTCCGGACGTGCACCTCGGCGATGGCCGGGGCGTCCTCGGGGCACTCGGGGCTGACGGCTAGCATCAGCACTGTTTTATCCCGTTTTGCGGGCCAGGTCCAGGTCCGGCGCGTCGTGTCGGACCGGTCGGCTAGGGTCCGGTGCGATGGCCGTACCTGAATCGTTGTCGCTCGCCCAGGCCCGGCGGATCGCGCTGGCCGCCCAGGGTTTCGCCGACCCCGCGCCCGGAGCCGTGCCGACCCGTCGGCACCTGCGCCGGGTGCTCGACCGGCTCGGCCTGCTCCAGATGGACTCGGTCAACGTTCTGCAACGGGCGCACTACCTGCCGCTCTACAGCCGGCTCGGGCCCTATCCGACCGAGCTGCTCGACCGGTCCGCCTACCGGCGCCCGCGGGACCTCTTCGAATACTGGGGCCACGAGGCGTCGCTGGTCCGGGTCGACCTGCAACCGGCGCTGCGCTGGCGGATGGCCGCCGCGCACACCGACGCCTGGGGCGGGATGCGCCGGATCGCCGTCGAGCAGCCGGCGCTGGTCGCCCGGGTCCTCGACGAGGTGCGGGCCGGCGGCCCGATGACCGCCGCCGAGATCGAGCACGACGCGCCCCGGGAGACCGGCAACTGGGGCTGGAACTGGTCGGCGGTCAAGCGGGCCTGCGAGTTCCTGTTCTGGGCCGGTGAGCTGACCGCCGCCTCCCGGAACAGCTCCTTCGCCCGGGTCTACGACGTACCCGAACGGGTGCTGCCGCCGGAGGTGCTGGCCGCGCCGACCCCGGAGCCGGCGGAGGCGCACCGCCGGCTGGTCGGGGTCGCCGCCCGGGCGCTCGGGGTGGCGGCCGAGCCGGAGCTGCGGGACTATTTCCGGCTGCCGGTCGCGGGCGCCCGCACCGCCCTCGCCGAGCTGGTCGAGGCGGGCGAGCTGCGGCCGGTCACGGTGCAGGGCTGGCGGCTCCCCGCCTATCTGCACCGGGAGGCCCGGCTGCCCCGGTGGATCCGGGCCAGCACCCTGGTCAGCCCCTTCGACCCGCTGATCTGGGAACGGTCCCGCACCGAGCGCCTCTTCGGGTTCAGCTACCGGATCGAGATCTACGTCCCCGCGGCGCAGCGGGTGCACGGCTACTACGTGCTGCCGTTCCTGCTCGGCGACCGGTTCGTCGCCCGGGTCGACCTGAAGGCCGACCGCAGGGCCGGCACGCTGCTGGTGCCGGCGGCCTGGGCCGAGCCCGGCACCGATCCGGTCGAGACCGCCGGGGCGCTCGCCGCCGAGCTGCACCGGCTGGCCGGCTGGCTCGGCCTGGCCGCGGTGGCGGCCCCCGCCGGGGGAGACCTCGCCGGGCCGCTGCGCGCCGCCCTCGCCGGCATGCTCGCGGTACGGTGAGACGAGCCGGCCGGCGACCGCCGGACCGGCCGGGCGACGCGCCGTGCGTGCTGGCGGGCGACGCGACGCCCTGGCGGACGCGATCGGCGACGGGTAGGACGGAATGACGAGCGTTGACGAGAACCGGTCCGGCGGGTCCGGCCCGAACCCGGCCGACGCCCCGACCGGCTACCCGGACTACCCGGACTACCCGGGTTATCCGGCGCCGCCCTACCTTGCTCCCGAGCCCGACCGGCTGACCCGGTTCGTCAACCGGATCCAGGCGCGGGCGCCCCGCTGGCTCGCCCCGGTGGCAGCGCTCGGCTGCCTGGCCGGCGCGGTCGGCTACACGCTGATCACCGATCCGACCCGCAGCGCCCCCGACGCCGCACCGTCCTGCATCTCCAAGCTCATCACCGGGCTGGACTGCCCGGGCTGCGGCGGCACCCGCGCCCTCTGGTACGTCCTGCACGGCGACCTGCCGGCGGCGGCCCGGCACCACCTGCTCTTCGTCTTCGCCCTGCCGTTCCTGCTCTACCTCTACGTCGCCTGGGCCGGGCGGCAGATCTTCGGCTGGCGACTGCCGCAGTTGGAGGTCACCCCGAAGATGATCGGCATCTTCCTCGCCGCCTGGGGAGTCTTCTCGGTGCTGCGCAACCTGCCGTGGGCACCCTTCGACATCTTCTATGTCTGAGGCGCCGGATCTTCTATGTCTGAGGCGCCGGCCGGCTACGCCTGCGGGACACGGACCCGGCTCGGGGAGCCGACCCGGTGCAGCGTGCCGTCCGGGTCGACGAAGGCGAACTCGCGCAGGCCGTAGGGGGTCTCCCGCACCTCGCCCAGCCGCCCCTCGACCCCCGACCCGGCCCAGCTCGCCCGCAGCGCGTCGGCGTCGGAGACGTAGAGGTAGACGGTCGACGCCGTCCGGGCCGGGTCGTGCTCGGCCCACTCCGTGAGGTGCAGGGAGACGGGCCCGCGTTCGACGAAGCCGTACCGCTCAGCGCCGTCGTACGCCCGCACGGCGAAGCCCAGCCGTCGGTAGCGGTCCAGCGCGGTGTCCAGGTCGCGTACCGGCAGCACCGGGGCGACCCGGTCGAACGTGACTTCCTCGGCCATCCGATCCTCCACGTCGTCGCCTCGCTGTCCGTGCCGCGCGGACAGGTGTGACGTCTCGGACCGTACCGCGCCCGGCTGACATCTCCGCTGGCCGGCAGGCTCCCGCCGGTCACCGCACCCGTACGCCGGCTAGCCGATCTTGTACGCCCGGATCACCGTCTGGGTCACCGTGTTCCCGGCGGTGTCGGTGGCGCTGGCCCGCAGCGAGACGTACCCCGGCTCGGCCGGGTGCCGCAGCACCGCCTGCCCCGCCGTCACCTCCGCCGGAGCCCAGCTGACCCCGTCGTCGTACGACACCTCCACGGTCAGGCTCTCGTTGGCGCCGGCTCCCGACTCGGGCTGCGCCGTCACGGTCACCGGGATGGTGCCGGTCTGCCCGGCCGGCGTGCTGTTGTCGTTGTCGACCCGGGGCGAGAAGCGCACCGTGGAGATCGGCAGCCGGGCCGGCGTCTCCCCGTCGACGTGTCCGGAGCGGAAGGTCCAGGTGACGCTGACCCGGGTCGAGAGGGTCGCCGGCCCGCCCCGTTCCGCCGTCATCGTCAGCCGGTAGTCCCCGGTCTCGGGCGGCAGTTCGAGCGTCCCGTTCAGACCGTCGAACCCGGCCAGTACCTTGCCGTCGCGCTCCAGCGTGATCCGGCCGGTGGCGATCGAGGAGAAGCCGGCCCGGCCGACGCCGTCGCCGTAGAGCGGGGCCTGCACGGTGAGGGTGTCGCCGAGCCGGGTCACCCACTGGTGTTCGTACGGTGGTGCGGCCACCGTCGGCCCGAAGACACCGCGACTCCACTGTTCCTGGTACGACTGCCCGGCCCGGTAGCTCATCGGCGGCGCCACCAGGCTGGTCAGGTACGCCTGCTCCGGCCCGGAGCCGGTCGTCTCGTCGACCGACCGGAACCACTGGGTCCGCCCGTCGGTGTTGTAGTACTCGATCCGGGTCGACGGCAGCGGGAACGTCATCGCGTGCGCGAACCCGCCCATCACCGACTCCGGCAGCACCGCCCAGGCCAGTTTCCGGCCGCTGCTGTCCGAGGACTCGTGCCCGTGGTCGGCCCGGACGGTGGCCAGGTCGGCGGCGGTCACCTGTCGGGTGAAGCCGCTGCCCATCCGCCCCTCGTCGAGCCAGCAGAGCAGGTACGCGTACGAGTGGTCCGCCGCGTCCGCCGGGGCGAAGGTGGCGGTGGTCCGGGAGACGAAGCCGTCGACCGCCTGGTCCGGCCCGACCCGGCCGCTGCGCAGCCGGTCGAAGGTGGCGCCGAGGGTGCCGACCTCGACGGTGCGTCCGGCGGCCAGCACGCTGGTGGCCAGTTCGGCGAAGACCTGCCGGGCGCCCGTGTTCGGCACGGTGACCGAGAGCGGTCGACCGAGCCGGGCGTCCAGCATGATGCTCCGGTCGCCGTCAACGACCAGTTCGGGCTGGCCGAGGACGCTGGTCAGATAGACGCCGTCGAGCGGGCTGGTGATCGCGCTGAGCGCCGAGTAACGCCCCTTCGGCACCCGGAGGGTGGCGGTGCCGTCGTCGGTGGCCGGTACCGAGATCGCGTGGGCGTTGTCCAGCCCGGCCAGCATGGTCAGGTAGCCGGTGGTCGGTTCGCCGGCCTGGCCGAGGTGCGAGACCTTGACCTCGTAGCTCTCCACCTCGCGGTCGACCGCCAGCGGGGTGGGTACGCTCCCGCCGCCGCTCACGGTCGCGGTGAGGTGGCCGGTGAGCTGCCCGAGTGGGCCGCCGCTGCCGGACGTGTCGGCGGTGACGGTCGCCTGGGCGGTGCCGCCGGCCGGCACGGTGACGCTGGTCGGGGTCACCGCGAACATCCCGGTCGGCACGGCGGTGCCGTCCGGCGCGACCGCCCGTACCCCGAGTTGCAGCGTCACCGCCGCGGTGCCCGCGTTGTGGTAGCTGACCGTACGCCGGACCGGGGTGTCGTCGTCGTGCGGCCAGGCCTGCCGGCCGAAGCTCAGGCTCGGCGGGTCGGCGGTGATCCGCTGGTCGAGCGCCCGGGCGACGTCCAGCCGGCCGGCGCCCTGGGCGAAGACGCTGAGTTCGGGGTTGGGTCGGGCGGTGGCCATCAGCGCGGCCTTCAGGTTGCCGGCCGGCAGGTTCGGCTGGCGCTGCACCAGGATCGCGGCGGCGCCGGCGACGTGCGGGGCCGCCATCGAGGTGCCGGACATGCTGATCCCGCTCCCCTCGGGCACGTCCGGCGCCGAGTCGCGGCTGCGGGCGGCGACGATGTCCAGGCCGGGCGCGGTCAGGTCGGGCTTGATCGCGCCGTCGCCGAGCCGGGGGCCCTGACTGGAGAAACCGGCCAGCTCGTCGGACTTGCTGACCGCGCCGACCGCCAGCGCCGCGTCGGCGGTGGCCGGCGAGCCGATGGTACTGGTACCCGGGATGTTGCCGGCCGCGACGACGAAGAGGGTGTCGTGCTCCTCGGTCAACTCACCGAGGGCCTGCTCGATCGGGTCCACCACCGGGCTGTCCATGCCGGTCAGGCTCATGTTGACCACCCGGGCGCCCGACTCGGCCGCCCACTCCATCCCGGCGATGATCGCCGACTCGGGGCAGCCGCCGAGCGCGCAGACCTTGCCGTCCAGTAGTTGGGCGCCGGGCGCGACGCCCTTGAACCGGGCCGCACCGGTACCGGCCACGGTGGAGGCGACGTGCGTGCCGTGTCCGGCGACGTCCCGGTCGTCCTCGGCGCCGTCGGTGAAGTTGCGCTGCCCGGTCACCTGTCCGGCGAGGTCCGGGTGGGTCTCGTCGATCCCGGTGTCCAGCACCGCGACGGTCACCCCGCTGCCGTCGAAGCCGGCGGCCCAGGCGGCCGGCGCGCCGACCTGCGGGACGCTCTCGGCGAGGGCCGGTCGGCGCAGGCCGTCGAGCCAGACGGTGCGCACGGTCGCGGCGATGCTGCGCCGGGTCGGGTCCGCCCCGGTCAGGTCGGTCCAGAAGCGGGCCAGCCCGGCCCGGTCGACCGCGACGGCCTGCCCGGCGACCGGCGGCAGGTCGCGGACCAGTCGCGCGCCGGCCCCGATCAGCGCCCGCTGTCCCTGCACCCGGGCGTCGGCTCCGGCGTACGTCACCAGCAGCGGGAGGTCCCCGCGACGGTCGTAGCCGAACTCCAGCAGGGCGGTGACGTCGAAGAGCCGTTCGTCCAGCCGGCCGCTGCGGACCAGGGCGAGGGCGTCGGTCGGAATCACGTGCAGCCGGTCGGCGACCCTGCGGGTCAGGAACTCGATGCCGATCCGGCCGGGTCCCGGCTCGACGCTCGCCTTGAAGTCGGTGGTGACGGTGACCTGGTCACCGGTGACCAGGCTGACCGTCCGGGCACCGGTACCCGCCGCCGGGTCGGGCCCGGGCGCACCGGGCGGGGTGGACGATTCGGCCGGTACGGCATATCCGGCGAGGCCCGGCGGTCCCGCCATCGCGGCAGCCGTCCCCGCCGGCGGTCCCGGTACGGCGAACGTGAGCAGCAGGGCGAGACCCGTTACTCCCCACGTAAGCCTTTTAACTGGATTCATCGTGTGCCTCCCCTGGATACCGGTCATACCGGCACTCCTGTACACCGACCGAAGCACATCACCGGAGAGGCGGCAACATAGACGTCCATAGATTGAGATGCCCGCCGAGCGAACAGGGTCGTCCAGGGTGGACGGATCGGCCGTCGCCGCCCCGACGACCACCCGCGCGACGGGCGGATGGTCAGTCGGCGGCGAGCGCCGTGCGGAACCGGCGGAGCACCGGAGACGGGTCGTCGGCCCGCCAGGCGACTCCGGAGCTGACCTGCGGCACCGACTGGCGGATCGGCAGGTAGGCGATCCCGTCGTCACGCAGCAGCCGGGCGGACTCCTGCACCAGGGCGACGCCGACCCCGGCGGCCACCAGGGTCAACTGGGTGCCGACGCCACCGGCCTCGTGCACCGGCCGGGGGGTGAAGCCGCCCTGCCGGCAGACCTCCAGCACCATGTCGTACCAGTGCGGACAGAGGTCGCGGGCCAGGAAGGCGAAGGACTCCGCCGCCAGGTCGGTGAGATCGATCTCCGGCTTGCCGGCCAGCCGGTGATCGGCCGGTACCGCCGCCAGGAACGCCTCCCGGGAGAGCTGCCGCAGCGTGATGTCCTCGCCCAGCCAGGCGCAGTCGAACTCGCCGAGGGTCACCACGAAGGCGACGTCGACGACGTCCTCGCGCAGCGGCTCGGCGATCGAGCCGATCGGCAGCTCGGTGAGGCTCAGGTCGATCTCGGGGGCGTCCCGCTGGAAACCGCCGAGGATTCGGAGGAACTGCTGGGACGAGGCGGTGGGGGTGTAGCCGATCCGCAGCCGGCCCAACTCGCCGCGCTGGGCGCGCTCGGCCACCGTCTGCGCCACCCGGGCCTGGTGCAGGGTCCGGCGGGCCTCGACCAGGAAGAGCCGGCCGGCCTCGCTGAGTGTCGTCCGGCGGCGCTGCCGGACCAGCAGGTCCGCCCCGAGCGCGGCCTCCAGCCGGAGGATCTGCTGGGAGAGCGCGGGCTGCGCGATGTGCAGCCGGGCGGCGGCCCGGCCGAAGTGCAGCTCCTCGGCGACCGCGACGAACGCCGCCAACTGGCGCAGCTCGAAGTTCATGCACTGACGTTATCAACTCATGCGAACTGAGTCTTTGACCGTTATGAAGGGCGGCTCCTAGCGTCGAGGCATGAGTGATCGCGAACTGAGCGGCAGGGTGGCGCTGGTGACCGGCGGCACCGGTGGGATCGGTGCGGCCATCGCCCGGGTACTCGCCGGAGCGGGTGCCGCCGTCACGGTGGTCGGCCGCCGCACCGACCTGGGTACGGCGGTGGCGGCGGAACTGGACGACGGACTCTTCGTACCGGCCGACCTGAGTCGACGGCAGAGCCACGGCGAGGTGCTCCGGGCCACCGTCGAACGGTTCGGCGGGCTGGACATCCTGGTGAACAACGCCGCCGCGTACACGGCCGGCCCGACCCACGAGAGCACCGAGGAGGAGTTCGACCGGGTGGTCGGGCTCAACTACAGGTCGACGTACTTCCTGACCCAGGCCGCGCTGCCGCACCTGCTGCGCGGAGGGGGCGGCCGGATCGTCAACATCAGTTCCATCGGTACGACGAGGAGTTGGGCCGGTTCCTCGATCTACAACTCCTCGAAGGCGGCCCTGGACAACCTCACCCGTACCTGGGCGATCGAGTACGGCCCGCAGGGACTGCGGGTCAACGGCGTCAACCCGGGGATCGTGCGGGACGGCCCGATGTCGTTTCCGGTGCAGGCGGCGGTGGACGTCGAGGCGCACATCCTGCCGACGATCCCGGCCCGGCGGCTCGGCACCGCGGCCGACGTGGCGGCGGCGACGCTCTTCCTGGCCGGTCCCGGCGCCGACTATCTCAACGGGGTGACCATCGCGCTCGACGGCGGACTCACGGCATGACGACCGGCGGTGGCGTGCCGAGCGGCGGTGGTGCGCCGAGCGGCAGCGGTGTGCGGAGTGGCGGTGGTGTGCCGGCGGTCGGCGGTGTGCCGGCGGGCGGTTCGGCGCGGCACGGGGGCGCGCTCGGGCTGCTCTGCGCGGTGCAGTTCATGGTCGTGCTGGACAGCACCGTCACCACCGTCGCGCTCGACGCGATCCGGCTGGACCTGGTGCTCACCGAGAGTACCCTCCAGTACGTCGTCTCGCTCTACGCGGTCACCTTCGGCGGGCTGCTCGTGCTCGGCGGGCGTACCGGTGACCGGCTCGGCCGGCGACGGGTCTTCGTCGCCGGCACCGGCCTGTTAGGAGTGGCCTCGCTGGCCTGCGGGCTGGCCGGGTCGGCGGCGCCGCTGCTCGGCGCGCGGGCGGTGCAGGGGGTCGGGGCGGCCCTGGTCTCCGCGACCGGCTTCGCGCTGCTGCTCGGACTCTTCCCGGACGGTCCCGCCCGGAACCGGGCGCTCGGGGTCTGGAGCGCCCTCGGCGCGTCCGGCGCCGCCGTCGGGCTGGTCCTCGGCGGCGTGCTGACCGAACTGGCCGGTTGGCAACTGGTCTTCCTGG
This sequence comes from Plantactinospora sp. BB1, assembly GCF_003030385.1. Classification (NCBI taxonomy): domain Bacteria; kingdom Bacillati; phylum Actinomycetota; class Actinomycetes; order Micromonosporales; family Micromonosporaceae; genus Plantactinospora; species Plantactinospora sp. BB1. The sequence continues at coordinate 3,342,540 of NZ_CP028159.1, forward strand.
TCAACGTGCCGGTCTGCGCCCTGGCGCTGCCGCTGGCCGGCCGGCTGCTGCCCGACGACCGCCCGGGTGTGCGTCGCGACCGGGATCCGGAAACCGCCGGTTCGTCGGCCGGGCCGGCGACGAACCGCCGGGGCCGCTCGGCGGAGCCGGCGACGAACCACCGGGGCCGGTCGGTCGGGCTCGACCTGCCCGGGGCCGTCGCGGTGACGGTCGGCCCGGGGCTGCTGATCCACGGCGTGACACTCGGCCAGCGCTCCGGCTTCGGCGCGCCGGGCACGCTCGGCACCCTGGCCGGCGCAGTGGCGCTGCTCAGCGCCTTCCCACTGGTCGAGCGCCGGGCCGCCGCGCCGCTGGTGCCACCGCGGTTCCTCCGGGTCGGCCCGGTCGCCGCCGCGAACGTGGCGATCCTCTGCCTGATGGCGGTGGTCGGCAGCCAGGGGTTCTTCCTGGTGCTCTATCTGCAACGGGTACTCGGGCACGACCCGGTCCGGACCGGGCTGGCGATGGCTCCGGCGGCGCTGGCCGCGTTCGTCGGCAGTGCCCTGGTCGCCCGGCTGGCCGGGCGGTGGCCGCCCCGCGTACTGGCGGCCGCCGGGCTGGCGCTGGTGGCGGCCGGGCAGGTGTCGCTGTCCCGGATTCCGGTCGACGGCTCCTACCTGCGGGACCTGTTCGCCGGGCTGCTCCTCTTCGGACTGGGGCTGGGCAGCGCGTTCGTCGCGGCGACGGTGCTGGCCACCACCGGTGTGCCGGCGGCGGACCGGGGACTCGTCGCCGGGTTGGTCAACACCTCGCAGCAGGTCGGGCTGGCGGTCGGGGTGGCCGTGCTGGTCGCCGTGGCCGTCGCGGTGACCGCCGGTGAACCGGAACCGGCGGGTGCCCCGGCGCTGGTGGCGGGTTACCGGCGCGGTCTGTTGCTCGGCGCGTTCGTCGCGCTCGCGGGTGCCGTGGCCGTGCTCGCGCGCACCGGGCAGCGGTCAGCCCCTCCCGGCGGCGGCGGACCCCGCCGTCCGACGATGCCGGCCGAGAACGGCAGCCGCTGAGGACGGCAGCGGCTGAGGACGGCAGCCGTTGAGGACGACAGCGGCTGAGGACGGCAGCCGCTGAGGGCGACAGCGGCTGAGAACGGCAGCGGCTGAGAAGGGCGACGGCTGAGGACGGCAGTGGTTCAGCGGTTCTCCGGTACCGCACCGTGCAGGCCCCGGGCGTGCGCGGCGAGTTGCCGCAGGACCACGCCGTCCACGCCGAGCACGGCACCCAGGGTGCGCAACTCGGCCTCGGTGGGCATCCGCCGGGCGGTGAGGATCTCGGCGACGACGGCGGCGGTCAGCCCGGTCCGGATGGCCAACTCGGTGACGCCGGTGCGACCGAGTTCGGCGTACGCGCAGAGATATCCGGCGAGCGCGCGGTGCGCCAGTGCCGCGTTCGGATCGATGTGCCGGGAGAGTTGCCCCAGCGGGCTGCGTTGCCGCCGTTCCAGGGCCGCCGACAGGTCGACGGTCCATTCCGGATACGAGCCGTGCTCCCCGAGCAGCAGCACCTGCACCGTCAGCCGGGCACAGTCGGCCCGCAGGTCCGCGATGTCGACCGCGATGTCCGGCCCGGGCCAGCCCCGGCCGGCACCGCGCCCGTACTGCCCCCGGGGCTGGTTGCCGTCCGGCCGGGCCTCGGCGATCGGTGCGCTGTTCGGGGTACGCCCGGGCCGGGGTGTGTTGCGTCGAACGGGTCCCGGGGCGTTCGGTCGGCGTACCGGCCGAACGCTCGCCGGATCGCGGACCGGGCGACGGTCGGCGGAATTGTCCGGACCGGTGCGGCTGTCCGGACTCGGGTTGTCGGAATGGCTCGGACCCGGAACAGACCTGCGGGCGGCCTGTCGGACAGCAGCCTGTCGGACGGTGGCCGCTCTGGCGGCGGCCCGGTGCAGGGTGGCGGCCTCGGCCCGGATGCGGTCCCGGGGCGCGTGCTCCGGCAGGCACCGGATGATCATCTCGGTGGTGCTCCACGGTGGCCCGTGCCGGTACCGGCCGGAGAGGTGCTCGGAGAGCGTCTGCCTGCCGAAACCGACCGGCAGGAATCCACGGGCGGCGGCGGTACGCAGGACTTCCGCCTGCCCACCGGCCAGCCTCGCCCCGCCGACCAGGCGCCGGACGTAGAGCGTGTACGCCGCCGCCTCGGGACTGGCGCAGCGGGCGCGGATCGTGTCGTCGTGGATGCCGGGAGGTCCGGGGGGCATGTCGGTCGTCCTTGCCGGATGGGCGTTACCCGACAGCGGCGGTGCCTGTCGGAAACACGGGGGTAGGGCGGCGGTGCTCTTTTCCGACAGTCGACGGGCCGGCGAGAGTACCTGCGGTTCCTCGCCGGCCAGCCCGGCTGGCGGGTGGGCCGTGGTCCTCCGTACCGGCCGGTCGGCAAGCCCGGTTCGGTGCGGAGGACCACCAGTCAGGAAGATCACTGATCGTGGAAGGTCGATGACAGAATGCCTCATCGAGCCCGACTGTGGGGGACCGGGTTGCTGGTCCTCGGCACCGCCCTGCTGACCGCGACCGCCCGGGCCTGGCTCCGCCGACGCCGTCCGCGAGCCGGCCAACCATCCCGGCCGGGCGGTCCGACCCGGCACGGGCGGTCCGGCCGGCCACTGCCCCGACACCGCCGCCGGCCCCGCGTGCCCCGGCTCGGCGATCCCCGGCCCCGCGTGCTCCGGCTCGGCGTGCCCCGGCTCGGCGTGCCCCGGCTCGTGCCGAGGCTCGGCGTGCCCAGGCTCGGCGTGCCCAGGCCCGGCGTGCCCAGGCCCGGCGTGCCCAGGCACGGCGTGCCTCGGCCCGGTGACCGGTGAGCCGGTCGCCGGGCCGGAGGTGCTGCGGCTGGCCGGTCAGGCCGCCCGGCGTACCTCGATGTCGCCGCTCACCGTCCGGACCTCCAGGCTCAGGCCGGGGCCGCCCGTCGAGGTGGGCGCGGTGCCCGGGTCGAGCCGGTTGCGGGTGGTGCCGGAGACGGTGCTGAGGTCGAGCCAGACCCCGGTGCCCGGACGTACCCCGACACCCACGTCACCGGAGGCGGTCCCGATCCGGATCCGTCCCTGCCGGGTCGCTCCGACGCGTACGGCGCCGGAGGCGGTCTTGATCTCGACGGCGTCACCGGCCTCGGCGACGTCGACGTCCCCGGAGGCGAGCCGGGCCCGCAGCGCTCCGCCGACCTGTCGGGCGACGAGCGCCCCGGAGGCTCCCTTGACCTCCAGCCGGCCGTCCACCCGGGACACCTCGATGTCGCCGCTCGCCGTGTCGACGTCGGCGTCGCCGGTGACGTGCTCGATCTCGACGTCACCGGAGGCCGAGCCGACGCTCAGGTCGGCGTAGCGGCCCCGGCAGCGTACGTCGGCGGAGGCGACCTTGATCCGGCCGGAGCTGTCCAGCGGTACCCGGACCAGCGCACGTACGCTGCCGGCGCGGAGCCGGAACAGCCCGCCGGCCCGGTCGGGTACGACCACCGACAGCACGTCGCCGTCCAGCCCGACCTGGGTGCGCGCGGCCTGTTCGCGGGATTCGGCGCTGCCGTCGTACGGGTGTACCTCGACGACGGCCGACTCGCGCTCCTCGGCGACCATCTCGAAGGCGCCGGACGGAAGGTCGACGACGACGGTGACCGGTGCGGTACGGGGAAACTCGGGCATGACTCCTCCAGGGTGGGTCTCGGGTGGCTGATCCGGGCCGGGTTGGCGGTCGGCGAGGCGGGTAGCGCCGGTACTGGTCAGGCCTGGGCCCAGCCGGTGATCCGGCGGCTGGACGCCCGACCGGTCCGGCCGGTCGGGGGCGGGGCGGCTCCCGGTACGGCGGCGGTGACCGCCCGCACCAGCCAGGCGTTCACCGAGATGCCCTCGGCGGTGGCCGCCCGTTCCACGGCGTCCTTCAGGGTCTCCGGCAGCCGGAGCGTGATCCGGCTGACGTCACCGGCGGCTTCGGTCGGCGGGGGAGGGGGGCCGGGCGGGGCGGTCACCGGCTGCTGCTCCGGTGCCTCCCGGTGCACCACCAGATCCGCCTCCCGGGCGCGCAGCCGCACCTCGACCGTCGGTCCGTCGAGCTTGGCGGTGATCTCGGCGGTCGCGTCGGCGAGCACCTCCAGCAGGCAGAGCCGGGCCGAGATGTCGAGCGAGCCGGCGAGCAACTCGGCCGCCCGGCTGATCTCCGGGCCGCCGGGCGCGGCGGCGGCGGTGAGATCGCGGCGGAGCGCCGCCAGATAGGGAGCCAGATCCATGACGTCACTATGACACCATCTGACGTCACATACAAGCCGCACTGTGACGTCATCTTGCCGACGGGGTGCCGTCGGCGGTGAGCCCGCCACCGGGAGCGCCGGGTTTCCGAGACGAGGTTCGAGGGTTGCCGGACCGGCAACCCGGCGCGGACATCGAGCCGGGCGGGGGGTCGTCGGGACCACGCCGGAGGCGACTAGAGTCCGAGGAATGCCGGAGATGGTGGTCCCCCAGGTCAAGGTCATCGCGTGGACGCATTTCGAGCCACCGGAGGACGTACCGTGGTCGACCGACGCGGACGGCGGCCAGGCGCTGGCCGAGTTCGCCGGCCGGGCCTGCTACCAGTCGTGGCGCAAGCCCAACCCGGCCACCGCGACCAACGCGGGCTACCTGGCGCACATCCTGGAGAGCCAGCACCTCTCGGTGCTCGAACACGGCACCGTCACCTTCTACTTCACCGGCGTCTCCCGCTCCTTCACCCACGAGCTGGTGCGGCACCGGCACTTCTCCTACTCCCAGCTCTCCCAGCGGTACGTGCCCGAGCGCGAGGCCGCGATGGTGGAGCCCTCGGTGATCGCCGAGGACGCGGAGCTGCACAAGCGGTTCGTGGAGGCGAGCGAGGCGAGCCTGCGCGCCTACAACGACCTGCTGGAGGGGCTGGAGCGGCGCTTCGCCGACGTGGAGAACCCCACCCTGCGCCGCAAGCAGGCCCGACAGGCCGCCCGGGCGATCCTGCCGAACGCCACCGAGACCCGGATCGTGGTCACCGGCAACTACCGCGCCTGGCGGCACTTCGTGGCGATGCGGGCCACCGAGGGCGCCGACGTCGAGATCCGTGAGCTGGCGGTCGAATGCCTGCGGCAGCTCCAGCGCGTCGCGCCGAACGTCTTCGGCGACTTCACCATCACCGCGCTGCCGGACGGTACCGAGATCGCCACCAGCCCGTACGCCCAGCTGTCCTGAACCCTTCCCCGCCGACCGGGCGGCGGCATTCCGATAGGTTGTTCGCATGACCCACCACCACCCTGCCAACGCCGAACGGGCGGCACCCCGCCCGTTCGGGCGCCTGCTCACCGCGATGGTGAGCCCGTTCACCGCGGACGGTTCGCTGGATCTCGACGGTGCGGCCCGACTCGCGGCCTACCTGGTGGACGAGCAGGGCAACGACGCGCTGGTCGTGAACGGGACCACGGGTGAGTCGCCGACCACCACGGACGCGGAGAAGGAGCGGCTGGTCCGCGCGGTGGTCGAGGCGGTGGGCGACCGGGCACAGGTCGTCGCCGGGGTCGGCACCAACGACACCCGGCACACCATCGAGCTGGCCGGTGCCGCCGAGAAGGCCGGGGCGCACGGGTTGCTGGTGGTCACTCCCTACTACAACAAGCCGCCGCAGGCCGGGCTGGTCCGGCACTTCACCGAGGTGGCCGACGCCGCCACGCTGCCGGTGATGCTCTACGACATCCCGCACCGCAGCGGGGTGGCGATCGCCACCGAGACCCTGCTGCGACTCGCCGAGCACGAGCGGATCGTCGCGGTGAAGGACGCCAAGGGCGACCTGGTCGCCAGCTCGGCGGTGACCACCCGGACCGATCTGGCCTACTACTCCGGCGAGGACGCGTTGACGCTGCCCGCCCTGGCGACCGGCGCGGTCGGCCTGGTCGGCACCTCGACCCACCTGACCGGGGCGCTCGCCAAGCAGATGATCGAGGCGTACGACCGGGGGGACACTGCGGAGGCGCTGGCCCTGCACCGGCGGCTGCTGCCGCTGTTCACCGGGATCTTCCGCACCCAGGGCACCATCCTGGTCAAGGCGGCGCTGGCCGCCCGGGGCCTGCCCGCCGGGCCGGTACGTCCACCGCTGGTCGAGGTCACCTCCGACGAGATGGCACAGTTGCGGGCGGACTGCGCGGCGGCCGGGCTGGAGCTGCCATGACGGGAGTCGGGAACAGCGGTGGGAAGCGGGTTCGGGGCGACGGACGGGGATGCGGAGTGCGGGCATGAGCCAGCCGGGGATTGAGCTGGAACTGCCGCCGCCGCTGCCCGAGGGCGGGCTGCGGATCGTGCCGCTGGGCGGCCTCGGCGCCATCGGGCGGAACATGACCGTCTTCGAGTACGACGGCAAGCTGCTGATCGTCGACTGCGGGGTGCTCTTCCCCGACGTCGAACAGCCTGGTGTCGACCTGATCCTGCCTGACTTCGCGCCGATCCTGGACCGGCTCGCGGACGTACAGGCGATCGTGCTCACGCACGGGCACGAGGACCACATCGGCGCCGTGCCCTACCTGCTCGCGCACAAGCCGGACATCCCGCTGGTCGGTTCGCAGTTCACCCTCGCGCTGGTCGAGGCGAAGCTGGCCGAGCGGCGGATCGAGCCGTACACGCTGACGGTCCGGGAGGGGGGTCGGGAGCGGCTCGGCCCGTTCGAGTGCGAGTTCTTCGCGGTCAACCACTCGATCCCGGACGCCCTCGCGGTGGCGATCCGGACCCCGGCCGGGCTGGTGCTGCACACCGGCGACTTCAAGATGGACCAGCTCCCGCTGGACGGCCGGATCACCGACCTGGCCGGCTTCGCCCGGCTCGGTGCGGAAGGCGTCGACCTGCTCCTCTCCGACTCGACCAACGCCGAGATCCCTGGCTTCGTCAGCTCGGAGCGGGAGATCGGGCCGGTACTCGACTCGATCTTCGCCAAGGCGCGCGGCCGGATCATCGTGGCCTCGTTCGCCTCGCACGTGCACCGGGTGCAGCAGGTGCTGGACTCCGCCGCCGAGCACGGCCGCAAGGTCGCCTTCATCGGCCGGTCGATGGTCCGCAACATGGGCATCGCCCGCGACCTGGGGCTGCTGCGCATCGAGCCCGGCCTGGTCGTCGGGCTGGACGAGGCGGCCGCGCTGCCGCCGGACCAGATCGTGCTGATGTCGACCGGGTCGCAGGGCGAGCCGATGAGCGCGCTGGGCCGGATGGCCACCGGCGACCACCGGCACATCACGGTCGCTCCCGGCGACACGGTGGTGCTGGCCAGCTCGCTGGTGCCGGGGAACGAGACCTCGGTCTACCGGGTGATCAACAGGCTCTGCCGGGCCGGTGCCACCGTGATCCACAAGGACGTGGCGAAGGTGCACGTCTCCGGGCACGCCCCGGCCGGCGAACTGCTCTACCTGCTCAACGTGGTCCGGCCGAGCAACCTGATGCCGGTGCACGGCGAGTGGCGGCACCTGCGCGCGCACGCCCGGCTCGGCATCGAGTCCGGGGTCGCCGCCGACCGGGTGGTGCTCTGCGAGGACGGCGACGTCGTGGACCTGGTCGAGGGGCACGCCCGGGTGGTCGGGCACGTCAAGAGCCGGTACGTCTACGTCGACGGTCTCGCCGTCGGTGACGTCGGCGAGTCGCTCCTCACCGAGCGGCGGATCCTCGGCGACGGCGGCTTCATCTCGGCGACCGTGGTGGTCGACTCGGTCACCGGCAAGGTGGTCGGCGGTCCCACCGTCTCCGCCAAGGGCTTCTCGGACGACCCGGACGCGTTCAACCCGGTCATTCCGTTGATCACCGAGGCGCTCGGCCGGGCGGCCACCGAGGGGATCACCGATCCGCACCAGTTGCAGCAGATCGTCCGGCGTACGGTCGGCCGCTGGGTGAACGACGCGTACCGGCGCCGCCCGATGATCGTCCCCACCGTGGTCGAGGTCTGACCCGTTCGAGGCGGTAGCGCCGACGTCGTGCCGGGCCCTTCCGTGCGGAAACGCGCGGAAGGGCCCTTCCGCGCAGTCGCCGCCGTTCGGGGTGATACGGACGCCAGCCGCGTCCGGTTCAGCCGATCGGCTGTGAGATTGCCCATCGCCGATCCGTTCATCGTCGGCCGGTCGTCGGCCGTACCTTCCCGCGGGCTGCCCGATGGTGAAGGAGGCGATCGATGGATCGCGGACGCGCGACGCGGAGCCGGCGAGGCACGGTCAGTCGGCGGAGTACGGCACAGCGGCGGGGAATCGCGATCGGCGTGACGGTGGCCACCGTCGCCGGTCTGGCGGCGGTGACCTGGCCGGCGCTGGCCGGAGAGGACCCGCCGCGCTCGGAGCCGACACCCGCCGGTCCGGCCCGCCAGATCGTCGACGCGCTGCGCCGGGACCTGTCGTTGACCGAGGCGCAGGCGCGCGCCCGGCTGGACCGGGAGCGGTGGGCCCGCGGTACCACGCAGCGGCTGCGTACCGAACTCGGCACCGGGTACGGCGGCACCTGGCTGGCCGCCGACGGCAACCGGCTGATGGTGGCGGTGACCGACGAGGCGGCTGCCGCCCGGGCCCGCGCCGCCGGAGCCGAACCGAAGCTGGTCACCCGGAACGCCCGGCAGCTCGACACGGTCAAGGCGGGTCTCGACCGGATCGCCGACCAGGCCACCCCGGACGTCGCCGGCTGGTACGTCGACGTGTCGAACAACCGCGTCGTGGTACGCGCCCAGCCCGGTACGGAGTCCGCCGTGCGGCGGTTCGTCCAGGGCAGTGGCGCCCCGGCGGGCGCGGTCGAGGTGGTCGCCTCGGCGGAGGCGCCGGTGCCGCTGATCGACGTACGCGGCGGTGACCCGTACGTGATCGACGACCGGGCGCGCTGCTCGATCGGCTTCTCCGTCGTCGGCGGATTCGTCACCGCCGGGCACTGTGGAGCGCCGGGCGCCACCACCAGCAGCCCGGACGGGGTCGCCCAGGGCGTCGTGTCGGCCTCCTCGTTCCCCGGCGACGACTGGGGCGTGGTGGAGACGAACGACGACTGGGTCCCGCAGCCGGTGGTCAACGACTTCGACGGCGGCACGATCGCCGTGGCGGGTGGCCAGGAGGCGCCGGTGGGCAGCTCGATCTGCCGCTTCGGGGCCACCACGGGCGCCCGGTGCGGGGTCGTCGAGGCGCTGAACGCCACGGTCGTCTACCCGGAGGGCACGGTCACCGGGCTGACCCGGACGGACGTCTGTGCCGAGCCCGGTGACTCCGGCGGCTCCTGGATGTCCGGCGACCAGGCCCAGGGGGTCACCTCGGGTGGCTCCGGCGACTGCACGGTGGGCGGCATCACGTTCTTCCAGCCGCTGACCGAGATCCTGGAGGTGAACCAGCTCACCCTGGTCACCACCGCGAACGGCCCGGCCGACCCGCCCGCCGCGACGGACCCGCCGGCCGCCACGGAGCCGCCGGCCGCGACCGAGCCGCCGGCCGCGACCGAGCCGCCGAGCCCGCCGCCGGGTGCGGAGTGCACCGGGCACAAGGCGCGCAAGGCCGCCACCCTGGGCGCCGGGCGTCGCCAGGTGCAGCCCGCCGGCCGCTACTTCCGGGCCGGGCACGGCCGGCAGGTCGGCTGCCTGGACGGACCCTCCGGGGCCAACTTCGACCTGGTACTCCAGAAGTGGAGCCGGGGCGGCTGGCGTACCGTCGCCGTCTCCGCCGGGCCGACCGCGGACGAGCAGATCACCTACAGCGGCAGCGCCGGCTTCTACCGCTACCGGGTGGAGTCCCGGCGCGGCTCCGGCGACTACACCCTCGGCTTTTCGGTGCGTTAGGGGACGAATGGTCGATCTGCACTGAGGTAGCCGGGCGCCGCGGCGAGTCGAGAGTGCCGGCCGGCGGGCTGAGTATCCGTACCCGGTCCGCCGGCCGCCCGGTTGGGTAGCCTTTGCCCGGGAGGCGGCAATGGGTTACCGGTTATTGATCGTTTTGGTCCTGGCGCTGCACTTCGGCTTCCTGGGCTATCTCGTGCTCGGCGGGTTCCTCGCCTGGCGCTGGCCGAGGACGATCTGGCTGCATTTCGGCGCCGCCGCCTGGGGCGTGCTGGTGACCGTCGCCCAACTGGTCTGCCCGCTGACCTACCTCGAACACTGGGCCCGGCGCCGGGCCGGCGAGTCGGACGTCGGGCGGGGCTTCATCGACCGCTACGTCGAGGGTGTCTTCTATCCCGAGCGGTACGCCCTGCTCGCCCAGGCGCTGGTCGCGGTGCTGATCCTGGCCTCCTGGCTCGGCCTGCTCGGACGACTCGGCGTCTTCGGGCGGTTCGGTCTCTTCGGGCGGTTCGGTCTCTTCGGGGGGCGGGTCAGGGCAGCGCGCTCACCGCGGCCGCGAAGGCGGCTCCGCTGACCAGGGCCGCGTCGACCAGTACGGCGAGCTGACCGGCGGCGACGCCGTGCTCCAGGTCGGTACTGACGTCGCCGGCCAGCACCAGCTCCCCCGCGCCGGGATCCTGCACGTACGCCTTGGGCAGCAGCCGGTCCTGGTTCCAGGCGTTGCAGAACTCGTACGCCTGCCCGAGGCGGTCCGCCGGCAGCCGGCGCTCGGCGGTCACCCGGGCGTGCAGGATCTCGCCCCGCTCACCCAGCCGCTCGAACTCGATCAGCGCATCGCCCCACCGCCCACCGACCCGGCCCGCCGGACCGGGCACGAACTGCTCCGCCCGGTCCCGGAGTACGTCGACGATCGCCGCCACCGTCAGCGGCCCGACCAGCACGAGCCCGTCCGCCCGGTCCCCGCACCCCGTCCGCACCTGCTCGACCGACCGCTCCGGCTCGGCCGTCGACTCCGCCGGTAGGGGGACCGGGTCGGGCAGCGGGCGTTCGGCCAGCCAGGAGGCGACCCGGCCGGACTGGTGACTGGTCCCGTTGCGGGCGTCGAACCGGCCCGCCAGGTCCTCGGCGGTGGCCGTGAGTTCGGTGCCGAGCGCGGCGACGGTCAACTCGGCGGCGTGCCGCCCGGCGTACCCGGGGCGGTGGATCGGGTGGCGGGCGAACCCGGCCCGCCCGGCCAGCCGGCAGAGCAGCGCCCCGGCGGCGGCGAACTCCAGCGCGGACGCCTCGTCGTAGGGGCGGTCCAGCCCGGACAGGTGCCGGGCGAGGATCTCCAGGCCGCGCTCGTGCCGACCGGCCAGCGCACAGAACCGCAGGTGGTCGGCGAGCAGCGGAAACCCGGCCCGCTCCCGCCGGTGCCGCCGGTAGGCGCGTACGTGCGCCTCGGCGGCCTCGTCGTAGCGGCCGAGCCGCAGGTACGCCAACTGGATCGCGCCGAGCGCCCGCTCCGGCTGGTCGGGGCAGCGCAGCGTGCCGGCGAGCACCGGCTCGACCAGTTCGACCGCCTCGGTCCACCGGCCCCAGCCGGCCAGCAGCCTCGCCTGGTCGGCCGGCTCGCAGGCGGCGCAGCCGCTCCACTCGTCCTGCGGCGCCGCCCGCCACCGCAGCAGCCACCGTCGTGCCGTCGACTCGGCACCGACGTGGTCGGCGATCCGGCAGCGCAGCGCGTACGCCGGCCGCCGGCTCCGCCCGGCCGCGTCGAGCCGGCGCTCCAGGTCGTCGAGGGCGGCCCCGACCCGGGCCAGCCCGGCCCGGGAGGTACCGCAGAAGGCCGCCACCGCCTGCCGGTGGTAGTCGGGCAGCCGCGCGCTGTCGGTGGCATCGACGGTCTCCGGCGCGCGGTCGACGACGCCGAGGCACCACCGTACCGGCGAGAGCATCCGCCACGGTTCGATCCGCTGGTACGCCTCGACCAGCGCGAACCGGGCCGCGAAGCCGAGCCGTTCGTCCCCGCCGGCGTCGGCGTACGCGACGATCCGGTCCAGTTCGGCGACCTTGGCGGCGTCGTCCGGCCGGTCCCGGGCGTCGGCCAGGGCGGCGAGCAACTCGTCGCGGGTCACCCGGCCGCCGCGCGGGGGCGGGGCGATTGCGCGTTCATCGGCGGGGTCTCACTTTCCAGGGGTTCCAACCGGCTGTCCGGGAATCTGTGTCGGCCGCCGGTGAGTTTACTCAGCGTCGCAGCTCCGCTACGGCTGCGCACATCTGGCGGCCGGTCGAGATGCCGCACCCGAGTAACTGGTCGAGCTGGCGTACCGTGACGCCGCGCTCCAGGTCGGTGACCACCTCGCCGCAGACCCGTACACTGCCGTCGTCGTTGACCTGCACGAACGCCTTCGGCCAGAGCCGGTCGCGGTTCCAGGCGTTGCAGAACGCGTAGAGCGTCGGCACGTCGTCGACGGAGAACCGGCTCGCGGCCATCGTGCGGATCTGGAGTATCTCGCCGGCCTCGCCGAGCCGGAGGAAGTAGACCAGGTTGCCGTCCCAACTGCCGACCAGGTCACCGTCCGGATCGGTGTAGCAGGTGTAGCCCCGGCCGCCGAGCACGCTGCCGAGAAGCTCGTCGGTCAGCGGTCGCAGCCGCTCCGGCCGGCCGCCGCCGGGTCGGGCCGAGGCGTCGACGAAGTCCGGTACGGGCATCCGCGCTCCCTCCTGGACGGCTCCGGCTCCGCCCGTGATGGTAGGACCACGGCCACCGGTACCGGGACAGCCGGGCCGCCGACGGCGGGGGCTGGCGGTGCGGGCCGGGTGTGATCCGCGAGGTAGCTGGTCAGACACGGCGCGCAAAAGCGGGGAATCCTCAGCGCGCGCGGCTAACGTGTGAACTTATGGCGGGCCGTGCCTCCTCTCAGGCGAACCGGCGCCGGAGTGGGTCGACGACCCGTTCCGGCGGTAGTCGCGCGGGCAACAGCCGGGCCCGGCAGCCGGCCCGGGGGCGGGCGGCGGCGGCACGCCGGCCGACCCGGACCAGCCCGGCGGTGTACGTCGGCCGGGCGATCGGCGCGACCTGGATGGGGCTGGCGCACGGCGTCGGCTGGGCCATGCGGGCGGCAGGTCGGCAGGCGGCGACCGCCCGCGACCTGGACCCGGAGCACCGCCGGGACGGCGCCGGCCTGCTCCTGCTCGGCCTGGCGATCCTCAGCGCCGTGGCGGTCTGGTTCTCCTCGGCCGGTCCACTGGGCGGTCGACTCGCCGACACCATCCGGCTCTTCTTCGGCGCGATCTCGATCGTGCTGCCGGTCCTGCTCCTGATCGGGTCGGTCCGGCTGATGCGGGAGCCGGCCGAGCCGGAGCACCGCGGCCGGGGGCTGGTCGGCTGGACCGCGCTGATCGTCGGCACCGCGGCGCTGCTGCACATCGGACAGCGTCCGGCGGACAACAGGGAGCGCGACTACGCCGGTGGCCTGATCGGGGCCGGGGTCGGCGGGCCGCTGGAGAGCGCGGTCAGCGCCTGGGTCGCCGTACCGCTGCTGGTGCTGCTGCTCCTCTTCGGCCTGCTGGTGGTGACGGCGACACCGATCAACAAGGTGCCGGAGCGGCTCGGGCTGCTGGCCGGTGCGGTGCTGGGTCGGCCGGAGTCCGACGAGGAGGCCGAGGCCGGACCGGCGCGCGACACCGAGGGCCGCCGGCCGCGCCGCCGCCCGTCGCCGCTGCCGGAGCCGGTCGACGAGGACGAGCCCGGCTATGAGATCGACACCCCGGTGCACGAGAACGTGCCGCTGCCGCGCAAGGCGAAGGGCAAGGTACCGGCCGCCCGGAAGGCGCCGGAGCCGCCCGAGCACTCGCCGGCACCGACCCGGGCGGAGCAGTTGGCGATCACCGGGCTGGCCGGCGACTACACGCTGCCGCCGGCCAACCTGCTGCGCCCCGGCGGTGCCCCGAAGACCCGCAGCCGGGCCAACGACGAGGTGATAGCCGCGCTGACCGGCGTCTTCGACCAGTTCGACGTGGACGCGGCGGTGACCGGCTTCACCCGGGGGCCGACCGTCACCCGGTACGAGGTCGAACTCGGGCACGGCGTGAAGGTCGAGCGGATCACCCAGCTCTCCCGCAACATCGCGTACGCGGTCAAGTCCCCGGACGTGCGGATCCTCAGCCCGATCCCGGGCAAGAGCGCGGTCGGGGTGGAGATCCCGAACAGCGACCGGGAGGACGTGGCGCTCGGCGACGTACTCCGGTCCCGGGCGGCGGCCAGCGACCACCACCCGATGCTGGTGGCGCTCGGCAAGGACATCGAGGGCGGCTTCGTGGTGGCCAACCTCGCCAAGATGCCGCACATCCTGATCGCCGGTGCCACCGGCGCTGGCAAGTCGAGCTGCCTGAACAGCCTGCTCGTCTCCATTTTGACCCGGGCGACTCCGGACGAGGTGCGGCTGCTGCTGATCGACCCGAAGCGGGTCGAGATGACGAACTACGAGGGAATCCCGCACCTGGTCACCCCGATCGTGACCAACCCGAAGAAGGCGGCGGACTCGCTGGACTGGGTGGTCCGCGAGATGGACATGCGCTACGACGACCTGGCCGCCGCCGGGGTACGCCACATCGACGACTACAACCGCAAGGTACGGGCCGGTCAGATCAAGCCGCCGCCGGGCAGCGAGCGGGAGATCCGGCCGTACCCGTACCTGTTGGTGATCGTGGACGAGTTGGCCGACCTGATGATGGTGGCGCCGCGCGACGTGGAGGATTCGGTCGTCCGGATCACCCAGCTCGCCCGGGCCGCCGGCATCCACCTCGTGCTGGCCACCCAGCGCCCCTCGGTCGACGTGGTGACCGGCCTGATCAAGGCGAACGTGCCGTCCCGGCTCGCCTTCGCCACCTCGTCGCTGGCCGACTCGCGGGTCATCCTCGACCAGCCGGGTGCGGAGAAGCTGATCGGCCGGGGCGACGGCCTCTTCCTGCCGATGGGCGCCTCCAAGCCGGTACGCATCCAGGGCGCCTGGGTCACCGAAAACGAGATCAACGACATCGTCAAGTTCTGCAAGGACCAGCGGGAGCCGGAGTTCCGGCCGGACGTGCTCACCCCGGCGCAGGAGACAAAGAAGAAGGTCGACGAGGACATCGGCGACGACCTCGACCTGCTGGTGCAGGCGATCGAGCTGGTGGTCACCTCGCAGTTCGGCTCGACCTCGATGCTCCAGCGCAAGTTGCGGGTCGGCTTCGCCAAGGCGGGCCGGCTGATGGACCTGATGGAGACCAGGGGCATCGTCGGGCCGTCGGAGGGTTCGAAGGCGCGGGACGTGCTGGTCAAGCCGGACGAGTTGGAGGAGGCGCTGGCGGCGCTCCGCCCGGACGAGTGACCGGGCTCCGGCGCCGGTATCCCGGCTCCCGATCCGGGCCACCCGCCGGGCACCGGCGGTTGACCTGAACCATGGTTGAAGTATCAGAATCGGCTGATGACCCACTTCATCACCGACGCCGAGGTGGCGGCCCGGCTGGACGCCGCGACGGCGGTAGAGGCGATCCGGGACGCGCTGCTGGCGGCGTACCGGGGTCGGCTCGTCGCCCCGCCCCGGGTGGCCGCACCGCTGGCCGGTGGCCGGCTGGTCCTCACCGCCGGGCAGCTCGTCGACGAGTGGTACGGATTCGGCTCCTACGACACCTTCGGGCATGCCGAGGGCGAGCAGGTGGTGGCCCTGCACGACGCCGCGAACGGGCGGCTCCGGGCGGTCGCGGTCGGCGCGGAGATCGGGTCCCGGCGCACCGGGGCGCTCGGCGGGGTGGCGGTGCGGGCGCTCGCCCGGCCGGACGCGGCCACGCTCGGGGTGGTCGGCGCCGGTGGCCAGGCGTGGGCGCAGGTCTGGGCCGTCGCGGCGGTACGCCGGCTGCGCGAGGTGACGGTCCACTGCCGTACCCCGGCCGGGCGGGAGAAGTTCGCCGCCCGGGTCCGGGCCGAACTCGGCATCCCGGCCCGGGCGGTCGACACCGCAGCGGCGGCGGTACGCGACCGTGACGTCGTGGTGCTCGCCACCACCAGCCCCACTCCGGTGATCTCGGCCGCCGACCTGAGCCCCGGCAGTCACCTCAACACCATCGGCCACAAGCAGCTGGGCCGGTCGGAGTTCGGCCCCGACCTGCTGGACCGGGCGGATCTGCTGGTCACCGACTCGCTGGCCCAGGCCGGGGCGTACGACCCGCCGATGCTCGGCACCGTCGGCGCGTACGCCGGGCGGTTGCGGGCGCTGGGCGCGGTGCTGGCCGGCGAGCAGCCTGGCCGGACCACGCCGGACCAGGTGACGGTCTTCTGCTCGGTCGGTCTGGCCGGCAGCGAGGCGTTCCTGCTCGACCGGCTGACCCGGCCGGAGGCCGAGCCGGCCGGTCCGGCGCGGCCGGGTCGGGGTGCCGGGCCGGGGTGACGCGCCCGGCGGCGGGCAGCCGCCGTGCCGGAGCGGTTCGGCCCTCCCGGTAGGCTCGGATGGTGTCTGCCGCTTCCTCTTCCTCCTCGACCGCCGGCCGTCGGGTCGCGCTGCTCACCCTCGGCTGTGCCCGTAACGAGGTCGACTCGGAGGAGTTGGCCGCCCGGCTGCACGCCGACGGCTGGCAGGTGACCACCGACGGCGAGGGCGCCGACGTGGTGCTGGTCAACACCTGCGGCTTCGTGGAGAAGGCCAAGCAGGACTCGATCCAGACGCTGCTGGCCGCCGCCGACACCGGGGCCAAGGTCGTGGCGGCGGGCTGCATGGCCGAGCGCTACGGTCGGGAGCTGGCCGACGGCATGCCCGAGGCCGGCGCGGTGCTCAGCTTCGACGACTATCCCGACATCTCGGCCCGGCTCGACGAGGTGCTGGCCGGCAAGCAGTTGCCCGCGCACACTCCCCGGGACCGACGCGAGCTGCTGCCGCTGACCCCGGTCGCCCGGCACGGCGGCGCGGTCTCGCTGCCCGGACACGGCGAGACCGGCACCCGCCCGGCCGGCGGCACCCTGGTGGCCGACGCGCACACTCCCGCGCACCTGCGCCCGGTGCTGCGGCACCGGCTCGACTCCGGCCCGGTCGCCTCGCTGAAGCTGGCCAGCGGCTGCGACCGGCGCTGTGCGTTCTGCGCCATCCCGACCTTCCGGGGCGCCTTCGTCTCGCGTACCCCGGACGAGCTGCTCGCCGAGGCGGAGTGGCTGGCCCGTTCGGGCGTCCGGGAGCTGGTGCTGGTCAGCGAGAACTCCACCTCGTACGGCAAGGATCTCGGCGACCCCCGGCTGCTGGAGAAGCTGCTGCCGCAGCTCGCCGCGGTGGACGGCATCGTCCGGGTCCGGGCCAGCTACCTCCAGCCGGCCGAGACCCGCCCCGGGCTGGTCGAGGTGATCGCCACCACGCCGGGGGTGGCACCCTACTTCGACCTCTCGTTCCAGCACTCCAGCGAGGCGGTGTTGCGCCGGATGCGCCGGTTCGGCTCGACCGACCGGTTCCTCGAACTGCTCGCGTCGGTGCGCCGGTTCGCCCCCGAGGCCGGTGCCCGGAGCAACGTGATCGTCGGCTTCCCCGGCGAGACCCGGGCGGACGTGGCGGAGCTGGAGCGCTTCCTCACCGCCGCCCGGCTGGACGCGATCGGCGTCTTCGACTACAGCGACGAGGACGGCACCGAGGCCGCCGGCCTGTCCGGCAAGGTCTCGCCGGCCACGGTGAAGCGGCGGTACGACCGGCTCTCCGCGCTCGCCGACGAACTCTGCTCACAGCGTGCGGAGGAGCGGCTCGGCGCGGTCGTCGAGGTGCTGGTCGACTCGGTGGACGACGGCGTGGTGGAGGGCCGGGCGGCCCACCAGGCGCCGGAGGTGGACGGCTCGACCACCCTGGTCGCCCCGGTCGGCGGCGGGGTCGACCTGGCCGCGTTACGCCCCGGTGACCTGGTCCGGGCCAGGGTCACCGGGACCGAGGGCGTGGACCTGATGGCCGTACCGGAGGAGATGGTCTCGGCGGCGCCGCGTGGGGCCGGGTGACCGGGGTGGCGACGACGGTCACGCCGGGGGCGTACCGGCGCTGCGCCGACCTCGGCGGCGGGATCCCGTCGTGACCGAGGCGGCGGATTCGGTACCGGCCGCGGCGGGCTCGGCGGTGCCGGCCGGCGCGGTCGGATCCGGGGTGGGCGCGGGTGCCGAGCCGGGGCGGGCCGCGGCGGCGGTCGAGCCGGTGCTTCCGGGGCGGGTCGGTCCGGTTCCGGTGGTCAACGCGGCGAACGGACTCACCGCGCTCCGGCTGGCGCTGGTACCGGTCTTCGTCGGGCTGGTGATCAGCTCCGAGATGCTGCATTCCGGCTGGCGGGTGGCAGCCTGCCTGACCTTCGTGGTCGCCTCGGCAACGGATCTCGTCGACGGGTGGATCGCCCGGCGCTGGGCGCTGGTCACCTCGTTCGGCAAGGTGGCCGATCCGATCGCCGACAAGGCGCTGACCGGCACCGCTCTGGTCTTATTGTCCTGGTATGAGCGAATCCCCTGGTGGATCACCGTACTCATCCTGGTCCGCGAGTTCGGCATCACGCTGATGCGGTTCTGGGTGATCAGGTACGGCGTCATCGCGGCCAGCCGGGGAGGCAAGGTCAAGACCGCCGTCCAGATCCTGGCCATCGTCTGGTATCTCTGGCCGGTGCCGGAGAGCGTGACCTGGGTCGGGCCGTGGATCCTCGGCGTCGCCGTGGTGGTGACCGTGGTGACGGGGCTCGACTACGTGGTCCGGGCGCTGCGACTGCGCCGCCCGGCACCCTGAGCGGACGGTCGGGGCAGCAACAGATCGGCGGGCGCCACGGAGCGCCCCGCCGGAAACCGGAGGAGGATCGGGATGGACGACCCCGCACGGGCGGCGGACAACGGGGCCGCGGCGGTCGTACACGCGCTCGTCGACCGGGGCGCCACCCTGGCGGTGGTGGAGTCGCTCACCGGTGGCCTGCTGGCCGCGACGATCGTCGACATCGCCGGGGTCAGCAGCGTGTTCCGGGGCGGCCTGGTGGCGTACGCGACCGAGTTGAAATCCTCGCTGGTGGGCGTACCGGCCAAGCTGCTGGACGAGCGGGGCCCGGTCGACCCGGACGTGGCGGTGGCGCTCGCCGAGGGAGGCCGGGAACGCTGCGAGGCCGACTGGTGCCTCGCCACCACCGGGGTCGCCGGCCCCGAGCCGCAGGACGGCAAGCCGGTCGGCCTCGTCTACGTGGCGGCGGCCGGCCCCACCGGCACCGACGTACGCCGACTCGACCTCGACGGCAACCGGCTGCGGATCCGGATCGCCGCGGTCAGCGGTGCCCTGCACCTGCTCGCCGAGCGGCTGCACGCCGAGGCCGAGGGGGGCACCGGCGACGGCACGGCCTGACCTCTCCGACGGCGGAGCCACGGAGGGCGGGAAGATCGCACTGGCGGGGCGGGATGTCGTCGGCGGCCGTACCGGGTACGGTTGCGGGAAGGCTCGGCAGTCGACGTCGCGGTCAACCGCCACCTCGCGGCAGATCGGTTCCACCATCGCGGCAGGACCGGTTCCACCGCATCGCGGCCGGATCGACACCGCCGCGACACGGCGGGGTCGGTGTCGCCGCATCGCGGCGAGGTGCGGGATGACGGCGCCGGTCCGACGTCCGGGAGGGTTCGGGCCCGCGACACGGGAGGTGCGATGGTCCTGCTACGCCGGGTGATCGGTGACGCCCTACGGGCCCGTCGGCAGGGGCAGCACCGAACCCTGCGCGAGGTCTCCTCCGCCGCCAACGTCAGCCTCGGCTACCTCTCCGAGATAGAGCGCGGCCAGAAGGAGGCGTCGAGCGAACTGCTGGCCGCCATCTGCGACGCGCTCGGCGCCCGCCTCTCCGAACTGCTCCGCGACGTCAGCGACACCGTCGAGGTGGCCGAGGGGGTGCCCGCGGTGCTGGTGCCGGTCCAGGAGAGCCCGGTCTCCGGGCGGGACGGGGCGAGGCGCCCGGAGTCCGGGGGACCGGCCGAGGAGGCCGGCCGGGCCGCTCCGACGTACCCGGAACCGGTTCGGCAGCCCGGCGCGGCCGAGCCGGCCCGCCAGCCGGTCGGCGCCGAGCCCGTACGGCAGTCCGGCACCGCCGAGCCGGCCCGGCAGGCCGCCGCGGCCGAGCCGGGCCGTACCGAGCCCGCCGCACAGTCGGCGCTGGTCGAGGCGTCCCTGGTCGGGCCGGGGCTGGCCGACCGGGCGCTGCGGAGCCTCGCCGAGGGCGGCGTGCACCAGCTCGGTGCCGAGCCGGTACGGCAGATCGCGACCGATGGCACCGTTTCGGTGACGGTACGGCAGGAATCGCCGCTCAAGGCGACCCTGCGGACCACCCGCCGGATCCGTCCGAGCGCGGGTTCCGAGCGCGACGTCGTCTGCGTCGGCTGATTCCGCCCCCTCCGGCGGCGCCCTGCCGGCTGTCGTCGTCCCGGCTGACCGGGCTGTCCGGATCCCGGCGCCGGTGAAGGTGTGGCTCGCCGGGGTTTACCGCGTTACGGTGGGCCCCTGGCGGCATATCCGGTGGATATCCCCCTGAGGTCGTACGCCGGGGTGGCGCGATCCTGGGACGATGGAGATCCTGTCGCGCGGGCGCCTTTCCTGGGCCGGCCGACACGGCCACCGGACTGATGACACTGAGGGGATACCGGGAGATGGCGAACCCGTTCGTCAAGGGCTGGCGCTACATGATGGCGCTGTTCGGCGCGAAGATCGATGAGCATGCCGATCCCAAGGTGCAGATCCAGCAGGCCATCGAGGAGGCGCAGCGCCAGCACCAGGCGCTCGTCCAGCAGGCCGCGGCGGTGATCGGCAACCAGCGTCAGCTCGAGATGCGGCTGTCCCGGCAGATGTCCGAGGTCGAGCGGTTGCAGGGGATGGCCCGCCAGGCCCTGGTGCTCGCCGACCGGGCCAGGGCCGCCGGTGACGAGACCGAGGCGACGAAATACGAGCAGAGTGCGCAGACGGTCGCCACCCAGCTCGTCGCCGCCGAGCAGTCGACCGAGGATCTCAAGTCCCTGCACGACCAGGCGATCGGTGCCGCCGCCCAGGCGCGTCGGGCGGTCGAGAACAACTCGATGATCCTCCAGCAGAAGCTTGCCGAGCGGGCCAAGCTGCTCAGCCAGCTCGAACAGGCCAAGATGCAGGAGAGCGTGGCCAGGTCGCTGGAGTCGATGTCCGCGCTCGCCGCCCCGGGCAACACCCCCTCGCTGGACGAGGTGCGGGACCGGATCGAGCGGCGCTACGCCAACGCGATGGGCCGGGCCGAGCTGGCCGGCAACTCCGTCGAGGGCCGGATGTTGGAGATCCAGAAGTCCACCCTCGACCTGGCCGGCGCGTCCCGGCTGGAGCAGATCCGGTCCAGCATGGCCGGCGAGCAGCTGGCCGGCGGGGCGGCGAAGCCGGCGGTCGAGCCGGCGGCTCCGGCCGCCGACCCGGCCGGGGTGGCCCGGCTGGACGAGATCCGGGCGAGCCTGGGTCGGGACAAGCAGACCGGCGGCGGCAGCGCCGCCGGCTGAGCCGGCGTGATCCGGCGAACGCGGGGTGCCGCCGGCTCGGGCCGGCGACCATAGGGGGAGCGGAGCCGCCGGTCGGACCGGCGGCCGTCGGGGAGTGAGGTCGAGATGGCGGATCTGCGAACCCGTCACCTGCGCCGGCTGCGCAGCCTGCGTCGGTCGGTGCGGCGGTGGAGCGTGCTGGCCGGCGGCCTCGGTGGCGCGGCGGCGGTCCTCACCCCCTATCAGGGGCTGGGGCTGCCGGACGCGGCCTGGGCGGCGGCGGCCGGCGGTTCGGTCATGCTCGCGGTCTGGCGCTGGGCGGACCTCCGCGAGTTGGCCGCGCAGCCGGTGCCACCGGCGCCCGAGCCGGTGAACACCGACCAGGTCCGTGCCCGGCTGGTCGCTGCGGTCGAGCGGCTGCCCGCCGGGCGTCAGGCCCTCACCGAGGTACGTCGACAGCGCGCCCGGATCGCGTTGCGCGGCTCGCTGGCGGCCGAGCCGTGGGCCCGGCTGGACCGGGCCGCCACCACGATGGCCGGGCTCGCCGGCCGGCTGACCGGTCCCGCCGGCCCGGCGGCGCTGGAGGCAGCGGTGGCGGAGCAGTCCCTTCGGGATCTCGCCGAGCGACTGGCCAGTGTGGACCGGGCGGTACGGGTGGCGCCCGCCGACACCCGCCCGGAACTCGATGCCGCCCGGCGGCACCTGGCGGCGCAGCTCGACGACGGCGTCGGCGCGTACGAGCGGCTGGTCGCGGCGGCGGCGGGCTTCGTGGCCGAGGAGGGTCGGGAGTACGACGACAACTCCTCGGTCATCCGGCTCACCGAGGCGACCGACCTGCTCCGGGGCGTGGCGGGTGGCCTGGCCGACCTGCGCTCCCGTACCGGCCCGACCCCCCAGGCGATGTCCTAGCCCGTCGTCAGGCCGGCGTACGGATCGAGACCGCGCGGCTGACCACGGAGGTGCCGGCGGCGTTGCCGGCCTGGATCCGGTAGTGGTAGACGGTGTCCCGGGCCAGCCCGGTGTCGGCGAACGAGCGGGCGCTGCCCGGCACGCGGAGCGTCGTCACCCCGGTGGTGAAGCCGGGGCTGGTGGCCCGGTGCAGCCTGAAGCCGCCGACCACGCTGGTCAGCGGGACCGCCCAGGTCAGCACCACCGTGGCAGCGTCGGATCCGGGCACGCCGTCGAGTCTCGCCGCCAGCTCGGTCGGAGTCGCCGGCACCGCCGGGGTGACCACTGTGGAGACGTTCGACCACGGCGACGAGGCGCCCAGATAGCCGGTCCGCACCCGGTAGTAGTAGGTGGTGTCCGGGGCGACCCGAGGGTCCGGACAGCTCCCGGTGACCGGGACGGTGACGGTGACCAGCCCGCTGGTGAAGGTCGGGTTGGTGGCCCGTTGCAGGTCCACCGTGGTGGCGAAGGAACGGTTCACCCAGCCGCGGTTGACCCGCAGCGGCGGCCCGCTCGCCACCGTGGCGACCAGCCCGGTCGGTGGCCGCAACTGCACCAGCGCACTGGCGGTGTTCGAGTACGCCGAGTGGGCGACGCCGTTCTCGGCCCGGACCCGGTAGTAGTAGGTGAGTCCGGGGGTGACGGTCGAGTCGACGTACCGGTTGTCGCCGGTCGGGACGGTGAAGCTGCGCGGATCCCGGGTGAAACCTGCGTCGGTGGCCCGCTGCACCAGGCAGCCGGTCGCCAGCGGTCCCGGCGTACCCGTACCCCGGGAGTTGTCCGTCCAGGCCAGCACGATCGCCGGGAGCACGGTCGCCGAGCCGGGTTCCGGCCGGGCGGCGAGCCCGGTCGGCGCGGCCGGGGAGAACCGCAACACCATCGGCCGGGTCATCTGGGCGTCGGCGTGGCCGAGCAGTTGGCAGTGCCAGACGTACTCCCAGCCGAAGTTCTGCGGCCGGTTGGTCACCGCCGCCGGCTCGCCGGTCTCCGGGTCGACCTGGGTGTAGCCCTCGGCCGTACCGGCCGGTCGGGTCGGGTCGTGCAGCCGGACGCTGTCCGGGACGGTGAACGGCAGCGGTTCGGGCAGTGTCGGCCGGACCGCCACGACCGTCGCCTCGAACGGGTTCATCCGGAGGGTTTCCTTCCAGCCGACCTCGTTCGGCTCGGGCGGCTTGATCGCCCCGTCCCGGCCGACCCGGTTGACGAGCTGGACGTTGACGTGGTGGAAGTGGATGGACTGGGTGTCCATCCCGTTGTGGGTGATCTTCCAGAGCTGGGTGTTGTCGCCGGGCGAGCCGACCGGGGCGGCCGGGTCGGAGGGGAGCAGCACCTCGGTCGGCGGGTCGATCCGGGTCAGCGGGATGGTGGTCTGGATCAGCGAACTGGTCTTCGGCAGCTCGGTGCCGAGCAGGTAGCTCAGCCGGCCGTACTCGGGGTCGAACTCGGCCACGATCGCCTTGGGGCGCAGCGGCAGGGTCACCGGCGAGTCGCCGCCGTACGGGGTGAAGGTGAGCGAGGTGTCCTCGATCGGGGCGTACGTGTTCCGGGGCGTGGCGGTGCCGAACGCCGCGTCGTACGCCTGCTGCGGCACGATCGGCGGCGGCTGGCTCCGCCCGTACGCCCGGGGGAGCGCGACCCGGAGCCGGTCGGTGTCGAACGGCGGAGCCGGGGTGCCGACCACCTGGATCTGCATCAGCGTCCGGGTGTTCGGGCCGTAACCGGGGCGGGTGGTCGGCGGCCCGCCGGACGAGGTCCGGTCCGGGGCGCCGGTGTAGTGGTCGTTGCGCGGGTCGAAGCCCGGCATCGGCGCCGGAGCGTCGTTGTAGAGGATCAGGTTCGACCCCGGCGGCACCGACGAGAAGTCGACTACCACGTCGGCGCGCTCGCCGGGGGCGAGCAGCAGGGCGTGCCCGGTGACGTTGAGCACCGTCACGTCCCGCCGGTTGTACTGGTAGTCGATCGGCTGGTTCGGCAGCACCGCCACCGCCGGCAGCAGCCCGCCCTCGGAGCCGACCTGGATCCAGTCCGGCCCGGCCGCGTTCGGGTCCGGGACCCCGCCGCACCGGCCGTCGGTCGGCCAGCCGGGCGGAAAGTCCGGGTTCGGCCGGGCCGCCACCATCGGCACCTCCCCGGCGTCGCCGTCGGCCAGGGTGCCGTCCGGATGCCACATCGGCGCGTCCGAGGCCGCGTAGTAGAGCTGGAGGTTGAGGCTGCGGTCGTTGCAGGCGTTGAGGATCCGGAACCGGTACGCGGCCGGGCGCAGCCGCAGGTACGGGTAGGCGGCGCCGTTGACCAGCGGGGTGTCCAGAAAGGCGTCCGGCACCGCCGACGGTGTCGGGGTGCCCGGCTGGACCGGCGGCTCCCACGGCCGGGCGACCGGGTCGTGGTACGGGTTCGGCGCCGCCCCGTGCGTGATGCCGGTGAACGGCGGCCAGAACCAGGGCCCGTAGTCCCACCGCCCCATCGGGTTCGTCCCGGACTCGTTGTAGGGGTTCTGGCTCGGCATGTAGACGTGCGGGAACCAGAGGCTGCCGGTGCCGCCCCAGCGGGCCACGTCCCAGGTCGGGTCCTGGGCGGCGAGCTGTGCCTCGTCCGGTACGAAGGTCTTGTCCTGGAGCACCAGCACGATCTCCTCGGCCGGCAGCACGCCGTCGTCGACGAGTTGCCGCTGCACCGGATCGTCCAGCCGGTAGAGGCCGAGCTGTCCGGAATAGACGGTGAGCCGGGCGATCCCCTCCGCCTGGTCGTGGAACCAGAGCAGCCGGCCGCTCTGCTGGTTGGGGTAGTAGGCGGTGCTCGCCCCGGCGCCCGGGGCGGGCATGTCCGGCACGCTGGCGTGGCCGGCGCCGTGCGGGTAGGAGGTCGGCTCGCCGGCCGGGGTCGTCCACTGGGTCGGGCCGCCGTTGCTGATCCACGGGGTACGCCCGCCGTGCAGGTGGACGGCGGAGCGGTTCTGCGGGTAGTGCTCGGTGCCGCCGAGCGGACCCGTACCGGCGCCGGGCAGGGTCGGGTCCACCGGCAGGAAGAGCGCGCCGGCCTCGCCGACCGGCAGCCGGTTGACGTACTTGACCCGGACCGGACGGTCCCGCTGGGCCAGGATCAGCGGGCCGAGATGGTACGGCCGGACCGGCGGGCTGACCGTGTTGTGCCCGGTGGCGTCGGTCCCGTTGTTGAGCTGCCGGTACCCGCGCAGCCGGGTCGGCGGCAGGTCGGGATGCAGCCGCTGGTGGAACTCCTGCACACCGATCTCGTAGTAGTCGCAGCCTGGATAGGTGGTGGTGTCCGGCACCGCGACCGGGATCAGGTTGCCCAGCTCGTTGGGGGTGTCGCCGGTCCGGGGCAGCGCGGTGACGAACTTCCGGATCCCGGTGCCGGGGACCACCCGCCCGCCGGGGTCGCAGACCGGCAGCGGACTGTACGCGAAGTTGGGTACGAAGCCGAAGTAGCCCGGCGCGGCGGTCGGGTCCGGGGTGACCGCCGGCAGCGGATCGGTGCTGGTCCGGGCGGCCGGCACCACCGTACCCGCCGCCCGGCCGGTGCCGGCCGCTCCGCTCTCCCCGCCCTGTCGCCTGGCCTGCTCCGCCCGGGCCGCCCGGCTTGCCGCGAACCTCTTGAACATGACCGCACCCCTTCCCCGGGAAGATCAGCTCAGGACCGCTCCGTCCGCCAGTGCCCGAAGATCCGGCGCCGGTCCGCGCTGACCCGCCCGGTGAGCTGCTGACGATCCGTAAGCAGTCAACCGCTTACCACCAGTGTTGGATACGGTCGCCAGGCTGGTGAAAGCGTCTCGACTTCGGATTGGCACATCCGACCGCGCCGGGTTCTGGGGTGACCCTCGGTACGTGGCGGGCGGTCGAGCCGCCGGTCGGCGGGCCGGGCGACAGGCTCCTCCTGCGGCGCCCGGTTGCCGTGGCCGGCTGCGGTGGCCGGTGTGCCGGCGGTCCTCAGTGCGCGGGGCGCCCGGGGCGGCGCCCCGGCTCCGGTTGGCAGGCCGGGCACCAGTAGGTGACCCGGTCGTCCTGGTCCCGCTTCCGGATCGTCGAGCCGCAGCGGCGGCACGGTTCGGCCCGGCGGCCGTAGACGTAACTGGTCCGGCCCCGGTGCAGCGACCCGGTCGTGCTCTGCGTCCACCGTCCCCGGTTCGCCATCAGCAGCCGGTGCGCCAGGGCCACCATGCCGGGCAGGTCCGGAACCTCCCGGACCGGCGTCCACGGCGACACGCCGCGCAGGAAGAGCAGCTCGGACTTGTAGAGGTTGCCGATCCCGGCCAGGTTGGTCTGGTCGAGCAGCGCCTCGGCGATGCTCCGGCCGGGCTGGGCGGCGAGCCGGCGTACCGCCTCGGCCGGGTCCCAGTCCGGGCCGAGCAGGTCGGGCCCGAGGTGCCCGACCAGCGACCGCTCCTCGGCGGTGGGAACCAGGGCGAGATCGTGCAGGTGGTAGCCGACCGCCACCGAGGCGGCGGTACGCAGCACCACCCGGATGGTGTGCGCGGGGCGGGCCGCCCAGCGCTCCCCCGGGGCGTACGTCCGCCAGGCTCCGTCCATCCGCAGGTGCGAGTGGAGGGTGAGCTGCGCCTCGTCGTCCGGGGTACGCAGGCGCAGCAGCAGGTGCTTGCCCCGGGCGGCGGACTCCAGCACGGTCGCGCCGGTCAGGTCGGTGGTGGCCAGTCGGGGCACCCGGAAGTCGGTGGCGGTCAGCCGGTCGCCGGCCAGGGCACGGTGCAGCGCACGGGCGGTGTTCCACACGGTGTCGCCTTCGGGCACCCTTCCATCCTCCCTCAGCCGTACGCCCGCCGTCGGGTGGGCGCCGGTCCGGCAGGCGGTCGTGACCTGCGCGGACGCGTTACGGCCGAGCCGCCGCCGGGTGTGGGCTGGTCGGTCACGCCCGGGTCGCCGCCGGTCGTGCCGTCGCGGGGTCGTCCGACCGCCGAGGCTGGGCGGCGGCGCCTGCGCTGGAGGTGGCTCTGCGGGGTCGATGGTCGCGGGTCGCCCTCGGGTGGACGGCGGCGCGGGGCGTGGCCCGGGTGCTACCGCCGCCCACCCGGGGTCAGGGCAACTCCTCGGGGCGGGGCTGGCGGACCGCGTCCTGGTAACGCGGGTGGCTCGCGCCGTAGATGGCGTAGTTGAGCCGGGCGTCTGACAGGCTCAGGTCACCGTTGGGGCCGCCCCGGGCGGTGCCGGCATTCTGGTCGGTGGAACCGTCGTCGGTCCAGAAGCAGACCGGGCAGGTGCCGCCGCCGGTCCGGTGCGCGCAGCATGGGCAGGCGGCGACATCGATCGTGTGTTTCCCCACACGGGTAAGCATTTCACAGCCGCCCGGCACGGGCACAGTAGACAGTTTTGCCGACCCCACGGGTCCGTCCCGGCGCGGATCGGAGCCCGGTACGCCGGTCCGCGCGCCCCTTCAGCCGAGCCGCAGCACGTCACCCGGGGCGACGCCGAGGAGGTCGTCGGCGCGGCCGCCGTTGACCGCGACCGCGAGGTGGCCGGCCGAGTCCGGATAGACGACGGGTTCGCCGGCCGGGGCGTCGCCGAAGGTGGCACCCCGGACCGCCCGCCGCGCGCCGATCCGGACCACCGGACCGAACCGGCGCAGTGCCGAGCCGGGGGCGGCGAGCTGGACGTTGCCGAAGTGGTCGACGGCGAGCACCTCGGCCTCCAGCCAGCCGTCCCCCTCCACCAGCACCGGTTCGGCCAACCGCACCAGAGTCGCCGGGTCGACGGCGGGGCCGGCGTCGGTCAGCGGTGCGCCGAGCGCGAACCGGGCGGCGGCCGGGGCGAAGATGTCCCGGCCGTGGAAGGTGCGGGACGGGTCGGGGAACCACTCCGCGCTGGTCAGCTCCACCGCCTCGGTGATCCCGCCGAGCACGGCCGCGGCCCGGGGGAGCAGCCCGTTGTCCGGGCCGACCAGCAGACCGCCGGGGGTACCCAGTGCGACGCCGCGCCGCGCGGTCCCGACGCCCGGATCGACCACCGCCACGTGTACGGCCGGCGGCAGGTGCCCCACGGTCTGGGCCAGTACGGTGGCGCCGCGGGCGACGTCGCCGGCCGGGATCAGATGGCTGACGTCGATCACCCGGACCGTCGGCGCGATCCGGGCGACCACCCCGTGACAGGCCGCCACGAACCCGTCGGAGAGGCCGTAGTCGGTGGTCAGGCTGAGCCATGCGTAACCGGGCACAGCCGGAAGACTAGCCCGGCCGGCCCCGACGGCCGAGGCGGAACTCAGGCCGGTGCGTCGGATCCGGCCGGGAGCAGCCGGAGTTCGAGGCGCAGCTCGTCGTGCAGCGGGATGCCGTCGGCGCCGATCGTCGGGATGCTCGGCTTGCGCAGCCGGGCCCGGTCGACCGCGCCCGGGTCGACGGCGACGATCCGCAGGCCGCGCCGCTGATAGAAGCGGAGCGCCCGGAGGTTGTCGTTGCTGGTGATCAGCCAGAGCCGGTCCGCCCCCTGCGCCCGGGCGGTCTCCGCCGCCCCAGCCAGCAGCGCGGTGCCGACCCCGCTGCCGGGCTTGTCGGCCACGACGCTGACCACCTCCAGCCCGGCGTCGTCCAGGTGCCAGGCCAGGGCTCCGCAGACCCCGCCCGCGCCGTCGACCGCGACCAGGGTGGGCAGCTCGCGCAGGTCGTAGCGGACGTCGTGGCCGATCACGTACGGCCCGCCCCACTCCCGGTCGTGCAGCGCGTCGATGGTGGCCCGGTCGGCCGGCCCGGCTGGGCGTACCCGCAGTTGCGACACCTGTCCGCTCCTCCCCGGGCACCTGGCAAGGTGACTGTATGCGCCTGTGTATCTTCACCGAACCCCAGCAGGGGGCGAAATACCGGGATCTGCTCCGGATCGCCCGGCACACCGAGGAGTGTGGATTCGACGGCTTCTTCCGCTCCGACCACTACGTGACGATGGGCGGCAGCGGGCTGCCCGGGCCGACCGACGCCTGGCTGACCCTGGCCGCCCTGGCGGTGCAGACCTCGCGGATCCGGCTCGGCACGCTGGTCACCTCGGCGACGTTCCGGCTGCCGGGGCCGCTGGCGATCGGCGTCGCGCAGGTGGACGAGATGAGCGGTGGCCGGGTCGAGCTGGGTCTCGGCACCGGCTGGTTCGAGGAGGAACACCAGGCGTACGGCATCCCGTTCCCCTCGCCCGCCGAGCGGTTCGACCGGCTCACCGAGCAACTGGAGGTGGTCACCGGGCTCTGGGGCACCCCGGTCGGCGACACCTTCGACTACTCCGGGAAGTACTACCGGCTGGTGGGCTCGCCCGCGCTGCCGAAGCCGGTGCAGTCGCCGGCGGTACCGGTGATCGTCGGTGGCAAGGGGCTGCGGCGTACCCCGATGCTGGCCGCCCGGTTCGCCGACGAGTTCAACGTGCCGTTCAGCTCGGCCGACCAGGTGGCCCGCAGCTACGCGGCGGTGGCCGGGGCCGCCGAGCGGAGCGGCCGGACGGAGTCCGGGCGGGCCCCGCTGGTGCTCTCCGCCGCGCTCGCCGTGCTCTGTGGCCGGTCGGACGCCGAGGTGCGCCGCCGGGCCGAGGCGATCGGCCGCGACCCGGACGAGATGCGCACCTCGTACGGCGTCGCCGGCACACCGGAGCAGGTCGTCGAGCAGATCCGGGCGTACGCCGAGCACGGCGCCAGCCGGATCTTCCTCCAGGTGCTCGACATCGCCGACCTGGACCACCTCGACCTGATCGCCGCCGAGGTGGCGCCCCGGCTCTGAGCCGGCGCCCGGCGCCGGGCCGGGGACCCGAGGGACCGTGGTCAGGCGGCGTCGTCGGCCTTGCCGAGTCGCCAGTAGCCCATGAAGGCCACCGACTCGCGGTCGAGACCGCGCTCCGAGACGAGGTACCGGCGCAGCGTCCGGATCACCCCCGACTCGCCGGCCAGCCAGGCGTAGTGCCCGCCGTCCGACAGGCCGACCGGTACCTCCCAGAGTTCGTCGTCGACGGCCTCGTCCGACGCGTCGCGCGGGGCCGGCCGGTCCGTCGGGAGGAGCCGTTCGGCGGCGGCCCGGACCGCCGGGACCAGCAGGCTGCCGTGCGCCGCGCCCGAGCGGGGCAGCCAGCTCACCGTCACCAGCGGCGGGGCCGGCAGGTCGAGCACGTCCGCCGGCTCCGGCACCTCCAGGAGTACCTCGCCCCGGCTGTGCGCGGGCAGCCGTTCGACGATCGCGGCGATCGCCGGTACCGCCGTCTCGTCCCCGACCAGCAGCAGGGTGCGGGAGGCGAGCGCGGGCTGGAACTCCCGACCACCGTGGTCGCCGAGATAGCCGTGGTCCGGCCCCATGATGACGATCCGGTCGCCCGGCGCGGCGCCGAACGCCCAGCGGGCCGCCGGCCCGTGTGCGCCGTACGGGCCGCCGTCGGGGTGCAGCACGATGTCGACGTCGACCTCGCGGGCCTCCCGGCGTACGGCCCGGGTGGTGTAGGTGCGGAACGGGTTGCGCAGTTCGGTGGGGAGGGCCCGCCAGCGCTGGTACCAGTCGGTGCCCTGCGGCAGGTGGCGGAAGCCGTGCTCGGGTACCGGGAAGACGAGTTTGATTCGCTGGTCGTAGCCGGGGTCGGCGAAGGTGTCGAAGTCGTCGCCGGTGAAGGTCACCCGGAGGAAGGACGGGCTCAGCCGGTGCAGCCGGACGACCTCGGCCGGAAAGAGCCGCCACGGGGCGACGAGCGACGGGGCGGTGGAAAGCTCGGTCATCTGGCCAACCTCTCGGTACACGACGCCGACAGGTACGGCGAGCGGCGTGCCGTTAGGTTAGCCTAACCTCCGGAGATTGTCAGCGGGGGTGGGGCGACTACGTTTGGTCGGCAACGGCTGGTCAGCCGCGCAGCCGCAGCCCGCGCGGTGTGGTCCGGAAGCCGGCGGCGGTGAGCGCGTCACGCAGTGGCGAGGCGTGCACCGAGGCACCGTCCGCGCGTTCCACCGCCAGGGCGCCGAGCGCGCCGGAGCCGACCGCCGCGCCGAGCGCCTGGGCGGCGGCGGCCAGTGCCTCGGAGTCGTCGCTGAACGAGAGCAGCGTCCGGCCGCCGCGCTCGACGTAGAGCACCAGCGCGCCGTCGACCAGCACCACCAGGGCACCCGCCTTACGCCCGGCCCGATGCCCGGTCGCCGAACCGCCGCCTGCCGGGCCGCTGGTCACCGAACCGCCGGTCGCCGAACCGCCGCTCGCCGGGCCGCCGGAACCGCGGTCGGGTTCGACCGTGCCGTCGCCGGAGTCGACCACCCGGGCCGGCCAGGGCAGCGCCGCCCCGTACGGGTTCGCCGGGTCGGTGGCGGCCAGCACCCGGGCCCCGCCGGCCCGATGGCGCAACTCCTCCGGCTCGGCGAGCGCCCGCAGCCGGTCCACCGCACCGGGGACCGCGAACTGTGCCGCGCCCAGCCCCTCGACGAAGTAGCCACGGCGGGCCGCCCCGCGCTCCTCCAGCGCGGAGAGCACCGGATAGACCGCGGCGAAGCCGCCGGCCACCCCCTCGGCGACCACCGCTCCCCGGGTCACCACCCCGTGCCGCTCCAGCAGCACGTCGGCGAGGGCGGCGGCGCGACGGGTCGGGTCGACGTCCCGCCCGGGGAGCCGGGACCAGCGCCCGGCGGCCGTCGGCGGCCCGCCCCGGGCCGGCAGCGCCGGGCGGCCCGGCCGCCGGTAGCGGGTCCGGGGCGCACCGGTACGCGGCCGGTGCGCACCCCCGCCACCGACCACGGCGCGCAGCGGTGCGAGGGTGTCGTTGGTCAGCCAGCCGGCCCAGACCAGCTCCCACACCACCCCGACCAGCGTCGCGTCGTCGACCGGCCCGGCAGCGGATCCGGTGACCCGCTCGTCGACGGCAACCCGCTCGGCCAGCGAGCGGAAGAACAGCGCCTGCCCCTCGCCGAGCGCGCTCAGCACCGCCTCGTGCAGCGGGGTCAGCGCCAGCGCCTCGTCCGGCGGTGGCAGCAGCAGGGCCGCGCTGTCCGCGTACGCCAGGGTCACCCAGCCGTCGCCCCGGCCGATCGCTCCGGAGCCGGCCCAGAGCACCTCGCCGCTGGCGCAGAGCTCGTCGAGATAGGCGGGGGCGTAGTCGGCGACCCGGGCGGGCAGGACCAGGCTCTCCAGCGCGGACGCCGGCACGGCCGTCCCCTGCAACTGTTCCACCACGGCGGCGACCGCCTCGACACCCCGGGCCGCGGCGCCGACCTGCTGCCAGCGCGGCAGGAAGGTGGCCAGCGCCCGGGCCGGCACCGGTTCGATCTCCCGGCGCAACGCGGCCAGGGAACGGCGGCGCAGCAGGCGCAGCACCTCGGCGTCGCACCACTCCGGCCCGGCGCCGGTCGGCGAGAACTCGCCGGAGACGACCCGCCCGTCGGCACCGAGCCGGCGCAGCGTCTGCTCGACCACGAAGACCCCGAGCCCGAACCGGGCCGCGCAGGTGCCCGCGGCGAAGGGTCCGTGCGTCCGGGCGTAGCGCGCGACGAGATCGCCGAGCGGGTCGGCCACCGGTTCGAGGTACGCCTGCGCCACCCCGACCGGCAGCGCCACCCCGAGCGCGTCCCGGTAGCGACCGGCGTCCTCGACGCCGATCCAGCGTTCCTGCCCGGCGACCCGGACCTGGAGGATCCGCCGCGCCTGCGCCAACCCGGTCAGCCACTCCGGCGCGACCCCGCGCTCGGCCAGCTCGGCGTCGGAGAGGTCACCGAGCAGCCGGAGCAGCTCGACCGCGTCCTCGGCGTCCCGGGGCCGGCGCTGCTCGGTCAGCCAGCGCAACTGCCGTTCGGTCTCCGCCACCACCGTCGGGTCGAGCAGCTCCCGCAGGTCGACTCTGCCGAGCAGTTCGCCGAGCAGCGCCGAGTCGAGCGCCAGCGCGGCGGCCCGCCGTTCGGCCAGCGGGGCGTCGCCCTCGTAGAGGAAGGCGCCGACATAGCCGAAGAGCAGCGAGCGGGCGAACGGCGACGGCCGGGGCGTCTCCACCTCGACCAGCCGTACCTTGCGGGTGGCCACCTCCCGCATCAGCGCCACCAGGCCGGGCAGGTCGAAGACGTCCTGGAGGCACTCCCGGGCCGCCTCCAGGGTGATCGGGAAGTCGGCGTACTCCCGGGCGACGTCGAGCAGCTGGGCGGCGCGCTGGCGCTGCTGCCAGAGCGGCTGGCGACGGCGCGGATCGCGGCGGGGCAGCAGCAGGGCGCGGGCGGCACACTCCCGGAACCGGGCGGCGAAGAGGGCGGACCCGCCGACCGACTCCTCCACCAGGGCGGCGATCTCGTCCGGGTCGAAGGCGACCAGCTCGGCACCGGGCGGGTCGTCGGCGGTGTCGGGCAGCCGGACGACGATCCCGTCGTCGGAGGGAACCACCTGGGCGTCGACGCCGTAGCGTTCGGTGAGCCGGCGGGCGATGGCCAGCGCCCACGGGCCGTTGACCCGGGCGCCGAGCACACAGTGCACGGCCAGCCGCCAGTCGCCCAGCTCGTCGCGGAAGCGCTCCACGAGAACCGTCCGGTCGTCCGGTACGGAACGGGTGGCGGCCTGCTGCTCGCGCAGGTACGCCACCAGGTTGCCGGCGGCCCAGTCGTCCAGCCCGCCGGAGCGCAGCGCGGTGCGGGCCGCCTCGTCGTCGGCCCGGACCAGGCTGCGCAGCCGGTTGCCGAGCGCCCGGCCCAGCTCGACCGGGCGGCCGAGCTGGTCGCCCTTCCAGAACGGCATCCGGGCCGCCTGTCCCGGGGCGGGCGAGACCAGCACCCGGTCCGGGGTGATGTCCTCGATCCGCCAGGACGACGAGCCGAGCAGGAAGACGTCGCCGACCCGGGACTCGTAGACCATCTCCTCGTCCAGCTCACCCACTCGGGCGGCCCGCTCGGCGCCGGCCAGGAAGACGCCGAAGAGCCCCCGGTCGGGGATGGTGCCGCCGCTGGTCACCGCGAGCCGCTGCGCCCCGGGACGGCCGGTGAGCAGGTCGGCGGCGCGGTCCCAGACCAGCCGGGGGCGCAGTTCGGCGAAGGCGGTGGACGGATAGCGCCCGGAGAGCATGTCGAGTACGGCGTGCAGGGCCGAGTCGGGCAGCTCGGCGAAGGGTGCGGCGCGGCGGATCAGGGCGGTGAGGTCGGCGACCCGCCACTCGTCGAGGGCGACCATCGCGACGATCTGCTGGGCGAGCACGTCCAGCGGGTTGCGCGGGTAGTGCAGCTCCTCGATGGCGCCGTCGGTCATCCGTTCCGCCACCACCGCGCAGGAGAGCAGGTCGCCCCGGTGCTTGGGGAAGACCACGCCCCGGGAGACCGCGCCGACCTGGTGCCCGGCCCGGCCGACCCGTTGCAGGCCGGCGGCGACGCTCGGCGGGGCCTCGATCTGCACCACCAGGTCGACGGCGCCCATGTCGATGCCGAGTTCCAGGCTGGAGGTGGCGACCACCGCCGGCAACTGGCCGGACTTGAGCGCCTCCTCGATGTGCCGGCGCTCCTCCCGGGAGACGCTGCCGTGGTGCGCCCGGGCGATCACCGGCGCCGCCCCGGTCGCCGCACCGGACTGGGCCATGATCTCGGCCGGCAGCCGGGGCGGCGTCCCCGGCCGGTCGGCACCGACCCGCCCGGCGGAGGCTCGGCGGCCGGCCGCGCCCCCGTCGACACCGGTCGGCTCGAAAGCCCGCCCGGCCCGATCGACGGCCGACCCGGCCCCGTTCCCGGTGAGCTTGGCTCCGTCGGCGGCCAGTTCGGCCTCGTCGGCGGCGAGTTCGTTGAGGCGGGCGCAGAGCCGCTCGGCGCCGCGCCGCGAGTTGGTGAAGACGATGGTCGACCGGTGCGACCGGACCAGGTCGTAGACCCGTTCCTCGACCGCCGGCCAGATCGACGCCCGGCGCGGGGTGCCGAACTCGTCCTCCGGCGCCTCCTGCTCGTCCAGCCGGGTCATGTCCTCGACCGGCACCTGCACGCTGACCTCGATGGTCTTGGCGGTCTCCGGCTGCACCACGGTCACCGGCCGGGCGCCGCCGAGGAACCGCGCGGTGGCGTCGATCGGGCGTACGGTCGCGGAGAGCCCGATCCGCTGCGCGGGGGCGGGCAGCAGCGCGTCGAGCCGCTCCAGGGAGAGCGCCAGGTGGGCACCGCGCTTGGTGCCGGCGACGGCGTGCACCTCGTCCACGATCACGGTCTGCACGCCGCGCAGCGAGTCCCGGGCGGCGGAGGTGAGCAGCAGGAAGAGCGACTCCGGCGTGGTGATCAGGATGTCCGGCGGGGTACGCGCGAAAGCCCGCCGCTCGTCGGCCGGGGTGTCGCCGGTCCGCATCCCGACGGTGATCTCGGGTGGCGGCAGGCCCAACCGGGACGCCGCCTGCCGGATGCCGGTGAGCGGGGTGCGCAGGTTGCGTTCGACGTCGACGGCGAGTGCCTTGAGCGGGCTGACGTAGAGCACCCGGCAGCGCTGCCGGGGATCGTCCGGAGCCGGCTCGCGGGTCAGCCGGTCCAGCGACCAGAGGAACGCGGCCAGGGTCTTGCCGGAGCCGGTGGGGGCGACCACCAGGGCGTTGTGGCCGGCGCCGACCGCCCGCCACGCCCCGGCCTGGGCGTCGGTGGGTGCGGCGAAGGCGGCGTCGAACCACTCCCGGGTCGCCGCGCCGAAGGTCGCCAGCACATCGCTCACCGACCCATCGTGCCCGGTCGGTCCGACAGGTTCACCGGAACGGTTGTCCGCATGCCCGGTTGATCGTTGTTTTCGCCTGAGATGAGGGCTAAGTCTCACTTAACTGCTTGCGAATGATGTGCGACCTACAGTAACTTCTCCGAAACCCAAGCTCGGCGCCAAGGGGGTACGGATGACCGGCGATCCGCGCGACGTCCCCGCCGCCACGGACGTGTTGACCCGCCGGGTCGAGACCTACCTGACCGTGGCGCGGTCCGGTCTGCGCGGCGCCGACCTCGAACTCGCCGAGCGGCTGGTGGACTGCCTGCGCCAGTTGGTCGCCGCCACCGCCACCGCCAGCGCGGCGGACCGGGCCCGGGTCCGGGCCGCGGTGCACGCCCTGGTGCTGCGCCGCGAGGCACACGGCCGGGTGCTGCCCCGGCGCTCCCTCGCCGCCGCCCAGCAGGTGATCAACCAGGTGGTCCGGCAACTCGGCCGGCCCGACCTGGTGGTGCCCTCCACACCGGACGCGCCGGACGAGACCGCCGCCCGCGCCCTGCTCGCCCGGAACACCGGACCGACCCTGCTCGATCCGGCCCCGGCGCAGGGCGTCGACTCGCCGTGCACCGTCGGCTGACACCCCGGATCCCACCGACCCCACCCGCCCGGTAACGGCAACCCAGCGGTAGCCGCGACTCGCCCGGCCCCGCCGCCCGCCCGGCAGCCCCGCCCGCCCGTTCCGGCCACGCGTCGGCCGGCCGCGCCGCATGATCGCCGAACCCCGCCTCACTCGGGTGGTTTCGGGCAATTCCGCGCGTCGAGCCGGACTCTGGCGTGTGATCTGTCTGAGTCCGCGTCCTCGCCGCAGGACCGTGCCGACACCCACCTGGAGTACGCATGCTGATGCTGCTGGCGCTGCACCTGGTGGCTGCGGCGCTGGCGCCCGCGTTGGTACGCCGGTGGGGGCGGTGGGCCTTCCTGCCGCTGGCGATCGCCCCGGCCAGCGCGTTCGGCTGGGCGCTCGGGTACGCCGACACGGTCCGGGACGGCGGGGCCGTCGTCGAGGCGTACCCGTGGGTGCCGGAACTCGGTCTCCAGCTGGCGCTGCGGGTCACCACCCTGTCCTGGCTGCTGATGCTGCTGGTCGGCGGGATCGGCGCGCTGGTACTGGTCTACTGCGTCCGCTACTTCGACGCCGACGAGCCCGGGCTCGGCCGGTTCGCCGCCGTCTTCGTCGGCTTCGCCGGAGCCATGCTCGGGGTGGTGGTCGCCGACGACCTGCTGCTGCTCTACGTCTGCTGGGAACTGACCAGCGTCTTCTCCTACCTGCTGATCGCGCACCACCCCGAGCAGCAGGCCAGCCGGCGGGCGGCGAACCAGGCGCTGCTGGTGACCACCCTGGGTGGCCTGGTCATGCTGGTCGGCTTCGTGATGCTCGGCCAGCACGCCGGGACGTACCGGTGGTCGGAGATCGCCGCCCGGCCGCCGCCGCCCGGCGGGTACCTCGGGATCGCGGTGGTGCTGATCCTGGTCGGTGCGCTGAGCAAGTCGGCGATCTTCCCGGCCAGCTTCTGGCTGCCGGCCGCGATGGCCGCACCGACCCCGGTCAGCGCCTACCTGCACGCCGCCGCGATGGTGAAGGCCGGCGTCTACCTGGTGGCGCTGCTCGCCCCCGCGTACGCGCAGGTCGGCCCGTGGCGTCCGGTGATCTACGTGGCCGGGATCGTCACCATGCTGGCCGGCGGCTGGGCCGCGCTGCGGCAGGTGGACCTGAAACTGCTGCTGGCGTACGGCACGGTCAGCCAGCTCGGGCTGATGGTCGTACTCGCCGGTGCCGGCACCCCGGACGCCGCGCTCGCCGCCGTCGCGATGCTGCTCGGGCACGCCCTGTTCAAGGCGGCCCTGTTCCTGGTGGTCGGGATCGTCGACCGGCGGGCCGGAACCCGGGACCTGACCGTGCTCTCCGGGCTGTGGCGGCGGATGCCGCTGGTCTGCGCGACCGCCGTACTCGGTGCCGCCTCGATGGCCGGGATACCGCCGCTGATGGGGTTCGTCGCCAAGGAGACGGTGCTGGTGGCGTTCACCGGCGACCCGGTACCGCTCGCCGCGCTGATGCTCGGCAGCGTCCTGACCACCGCGTACAGCGCCCGGTTCGTCTGGGGGGCGTTCGCCGGCCGCTCCGCCGGGGAGGCGACGCCGACCCGACCGGTCGAGACCGTCATGC
The DNA here is from genome assembly GCF_003030385.1 of Plantactinospora sp. BB1. Lineage (NCBI taxonomy): Bacteria > Bacillati > Actinomycetota > Actinomycetes > Micromonosporales > Micromonosporaceae > Plantactinospora > Plantactinospora sp. BB1. Next base: position 3,380,528 of record NZ_CP028159.1, read on the forward strand.
TCGCCCCGGCGGCACTGCTCGCGGTCGCCGGGCTGGTGCTGGGGCTGCTGGCCGGGCCGGTCGGCGAGATGCTCGCCGGTTATCCCCGGCTGTTCGGGGCGATCAAGCATCCGCTCACCTTCGTACCGCCGCCGGGGCTCGCCATGGGCCTGTCGCTGCTGGTGCTGGTCAGCGGCGTGCTGCTCTTCGTGCTGGGTGCCCGGGTGGCTGCGGTGCAGGCCCGGCTGCGGTCCCCGTTCGACGGGGACACCGCCTACCAGGTGCTGAGCCGGGGCCTGGACCGGTTCGCCGTGCTGCTCACCGGTGCGACGCAGCGGGGTTCGCTGCCGCAGTACCTCGGGGTGATCCTGCTCGCCCTGGTCATCGTGCTGGGCGGCGCGCTGCTGCGCGGTCCGTGGCCGGACCGGATCGGGGCCTCGGCCAACCCGCTCCAGGCCGTCGTCGGGGTGGTGCTCGGGGTCGCCGCGGTGCTCACCGTCCGGGCCCGCCGCCGGCTCACCGCGGTGATCCTGTCCGGCGTCACCGGCTACTGCACCGCGATGCTCTTCGTCCTGCACGGTGCCCCCGACCTGGGGCTGGCGCAGTTCCTGGCGGAGACCGTCACCATCGTGATCTTCGTGTTGGTGCTGCGCCGGCTGCCGGCCCGGTTCTCGGTGCGACCGCTGCGCCGCAGTCGGTGGACCCGGCTCGCCCTCGGGGCGGCGGTCGGGGCCGTGGTCACCGCGATGGCGGTGGCCGCGACCGGGGCGCGGCGGGCGCCGCCGATCGCGGCCGAGTATCCCGGGCCGGCCCTCTCCTTCGGGTACGGCCGCAACGTCGTCAACGTGACCCTGGTCGACATCCGCGCCTGGGACACCATGGGCGAGATCGCCGTACTCGTGGTGGCGGCGACCGGGGTGGCGAGCCTGATCTTCCAGCGGCGACGCGGCCCGGACCGGCCCCGGCGGGACGACATCGCGCCGCCGTCCGGAGCCGAGCGGGTCTGGCTGCGGGCCGGGCCGACGCTGCGGACCCGGCGCCGCTCGATCGTCTTCGAGGTGGTCGTCCGGCTGATCTTCCACACGGTGGTGCTCTTCTCGCTCTTCCTCCTCTTCTCCGGCCACAACGCCCCCGGCGGCGGCTTCGCCGGTGGCCTGGTGGCCGGGCTGGCTCTCGCGGTCCGCTACCTCGCCGGGGGCCGGCACGAGCTCGACCAGGCGGCCCCGGTCGACGCCGGAGTCGTCCTCGGGGTCGGCCTCTTCGTCTCGGTCGGCACGGGCCTGCTCGCGATGACCACGGGTGGGGAGGTGCTGCGCAGCACGCTGCTGGAGCCGGAGTTGCCGCTCGTCGGCGACCTGCACCTGGTCACCTCGATCTTCTTCGACATCGGCGTCTACCTGGTCGTGGTCGGCCTGGTGCTGGACATCCTGCGCAGCCTCGGCGCCGAGGTGGACCGGCAGATCGAGGTGGAGGACGAGTCGGGCACCGGGCTGCGTACGGACCGGCCGGCGGGACCGGACCGGCCGGCGGGACCGGACCGGCCGGCGGGACCGGACCGGCCGGCGGGTACGGACCGGCCGGCGGGCGCGGGGCGGCGGGCGACGGGTACGGACGGCCCGCGATGACCTCGAACCTGGTACTGGCGCTGGTCGTCGGGGTGCTCTTCGGCAGCGGGGTCGTCCTGCTCCTGGAGCGGAGCCTCAGCCAGGTGCTGATCGGCGCCATCCTGCTCACCAACGGCACCAACCTGCTGCTCCTGCTCGGCGGCCGGTCCGGTGAGGCGCCGATCCTGGGGGTCACGCCGGAGGCGGAGATGAGCGACCCGCTGGCCCAGGCGATGGTGCTGACCGCCATCGTGATCACGCTGGGCCTGACCGCGTTCCTGATGGCGATGGCGTACCGGAGCTGGCAGTTGACCGGGCACGACGAGGTACGCGACGACCCGGAGGACCGCCGGATCGTGCGCCGTGCCGAGCGAGGCGAACTCGCCGGCCCGGACGACAACGTCGGCGAGGGACCGTGGCACCCGGCCGGCGGGACGACGGGTACCGATCCGGAGCAGGTCGATCCCGAGCCGCCGCCGCGCCGGCTCGACGACGGGGCGGACCGGGCATGACCCACCTGGTACCGCTGCCGGTGGTCGTACCGCTGCTCGGCGCCGCGCTGACCCTGGTGCTGGCCCGCCGGCCGATCGCGCAGCGGACGATCAGCGTCACCACCCTGGTGATCACCCTGGCGGTCGCGGTCCTGCTGCTCTGGCGTGCGCACTGGCACGGCCCGCTGGTGGTGCACATCGGCGGCTGGTCCGCCCCGCTCGGCATCGTCCTGGTCGCCGACCAGTTGGCCGCGCTGATGCTGGTGGTGTCGGCGGCGGTGACGCTCTGCGTGCTGCTCTACTCGATCGGGGAGGGCCGGGCGGATCCCGGCGCGCACGCCCCGGTGGTCATCTACCACCCCACCTATCTGGTGATGACGGCCGGGGTGACGAACGCCTTCCTCGCCGGCGACCTGTTCAGCCTCTTCGTCGGCTTCGAGATCCTGCTGTCGGCCAGCTACGTGCTGCTCACCCTCGGCGGCACCGAGGAACGCATCCGGGCCGGCGCCACCTACGTGGTGGTCGGCCTGGTGTCGTCGCTGATCTTCCTCACCGCGATCGGCCTGGTGTACGCCTCCACCGGCACCCTGAACCTCGCCCAGCTGGTGGGCCGGCTCGACGCGCTCTCGGCCGACCTGCGGCTGGCGCTGCACGGCGTACTGCTGCTCGCCTTCGCCATCAAGGCGGCGGTCTTCCCGCTGGCGGCCTGGCTGCCGGACAGCTATCCGACCGCACCGGCCCCGGTCACCGCCGTCTTCGCCGGCCTGCTCACCAAGGTCGGCATCTACGCGATCATCCGGACCGAGACGCTGCTCTTCCCCGACGGCCGCGCCGCCGACCTGCTGCTGGTGCTGGCCCTGCTGACCATGCTGGTCGGCATCCTGGGCGCGGTCGCGCAGTCCGACATCAAGCGGCTGCTGTCGTTCACCCTGGTCAGCCACATCGGATACCTGCTCTTCGGGGTGGCGCTCACCTCGGGGCCCGGGCTGGCCGCCGCGATCTTCTACGTGGTGCACCACATCACCGTGCAGACCACGCTCTTCCTGGCGGCCGGGCTCGTCGAGCGGCGGGCCGGCAGCACCAACCTGGACCGGATCGGCGGGCTGGCCCGGGTCGCGCCGCTGCTCGGCGGGCTGTTCCTGCTGCCGGCGCTGAACCTCGCCGGCATCCCGCCGTTCTCCGGGTTCCTCGGCAAGCTGGGGCTCTTCCAGGCCGGGGTGTCGGCCGGCGGGGTGCTGCCCTGGCTGCTGGTGGTCGCCGGCACCCTGACCAGCCTGCTCACCCTCTACGCGACGACGAAGGTGTGGAGCCTGGCGTTCTGGCGGGCGCCCCGGCTGGCCGATCCCGAGGAGCCGACCCGGCTGCCCCGGCTGATGGTGGGCGCCACCACCGTACTGGTGCTGCTCGGGGTGGGGCTGACCGTGGCCGCCGGCCCGCTCTTCGGGGTCAGCGCCGAGGCCGCCGACGACCTGCGGGAACGCGTCCCGTACGTGCGCGCGGTCTTCCCCGGCGGCCCGCCGTGACCGGCGACGCCCAGCCGTCCGGCCCGGTCCCGGCCCGTCGGGTCGTGCCGGGCTGGTCGGGGCTGCGGCGCCGACTCGGGTACCCGGACCGCTGGCGGGCGCTGCGGCGCCGGCTTCCGGACCGGCGGCGCTGGCGGGACCACCTGATCACGGTCGGTTGGCTGGTCACGGTCTGGAGCCTGCTCTGGGGCGAGTTCAGCGTCGGCAACCTGCTCAGCGGGGTGCTGGCGGCTGTGGTGATCCTGGTCTTCCTGCCGCTGCCCCGGGTGACCTTCGGGGGGCGGCTCCGGCCGCTGGCGCTGGCCGAGTTCGTCGGGCGCTTCGTCGTCGAACTCGTGGTGGCCAGCGTGCAGGTCGGCTGGGTCGCGCTGCGCCCCGGACGGCCCCGGAACGCCATCATCGCCATCCGGCTGCGGGTGCGTACCGACCTCAACCTGGCGCTGACCGCCGAGGTGCTGTCGCTGGTCCCCGGCACGCTGATCGTGGAGGCCGACCGGGAGACCGGGACGCTCTACGTGCACGTACTGGACGTACGCGGTGCCGAGGACCTGGCCCGGAGCCGGGAACGCATCCTGGGCCTGGAGGCCCGCCTCGTCCGCGCCGTCGGCTCCGGAACGGAGCTGCGGCTGCTCTCGTCGAGCAGCCGAAACTCCGAACCGGGAGGACCACCGTGATCGTCGCAGTCGTTGTCGTCGCCGTCCTGCTCTCGACCGCGGCCGGGCTGGCCCTGGTCCGCGTCGTACGCGGCCCGGCGCTGCTGGACCGGGTCGTCGCCGCCGAGGTCCTGATCTCGATCATCATCGGTGCGCTCGGCGCCGAGGCGGCCGTCAACCGGCACGCCACCACGCTGCCGATCCTGATCGCGCTGAGCATGCTGGGCTTCGTCGGCTCGGTGGCCCTGGTGCGGTTCGCCGCCGGGGAGGAGGCGTGAGTGGCGAGGTCGTCCTCGACGTACTGGTCGGGATCTTCCTGGTCGCCGGGGGACTGCTGAGCCTGGTCGCCGGGATCGGGCTGATCCGCTTCCCGGACGTGCTCAGCCGGATGCACTCGGCGACCAAGCCGCAGGTGCTCGGCGTACTGCTGATCCTGCTGGCGCAGGCGGTCAGCCTGCGCAACGGCGCCGACCTGGCCACGCTGGTGCTGATCGGCGGTTTCCAGCTCACCACCGCCCCGCTCGCGGCGCAGATGATCGGCCGGGCCGCTTACCGCACCGGGCGGGTCCACCGGGAGTCCCTCGACGTCGACGAACTCGCCGACCAGGACGGCGTCGGCTCCGGCCGTGCCGACTGAGCGACCCCGGCGAGGGACCGACCGTCGACCCTCGACGACCGGCGCGCCGGCCCGGTCGGCCGCACGGCTTCCTCGGCGGGTCTCAGCCGAGCTGTTGGGCGAGGCCGACGACGATGCCCTCGGGGCCGCGGACGTAGCAGAGCCGGTAGCTCTGCTCGTACTGCGCCAGCTCGCCGACGAGTTCGGCACCGTGCGCACGCAGCCGGGCGACGACGTCCTCGACGTCGTCGACGGCGAACATGATCCGGCGAATCCCCAGGGTGTTCGCCGGGGCGTCCGTCGGCTCGGTGCGGATCGCCCTCGGCGTGTGGAACCTCGCCAGTTCGACCCGGCCGTGCCCGTCCGGGACGCGCAGCATCGCGACGTCCTGCCGGACGTCGTCGATCCCGATGACCCGCTCCACCCAGCGGCCCTCGATCGGCCCCCTGCCCTCCAGCTCCATGCCGAGTTCGACGAAGAACGAGATGACGGCGTCGAGGTCGTCGACAACGATGAGGACGTTGTCCATCCGGTGGATCGTCATGCCGGGGTCTCCTTCTGACCGGGTACGGCCACGCCGGCCGCATCGACTCCTGGGACGGAGCCGCCGGGCGACTCTCGACACCATCGGCCGCCCCGCCAGTCGCCGGTGGCTGCTCGCCGATCGTCGACGGACGCCACGCCGCGTGCGGATCCGGACTTCTCCCCCCGGCGTGGCGCGGCGTCGCCGGGCGGGCCGGGGCCTGCCGGGTTACCGTTGCGGCATGTCCCGGGATACGTGGACCGTGATCCTCGTGCTGGGTGGCATCGTCGCCGTCGCCACGCTGGCCGGAGCCGTCGTGCTCGCGCTCCGGGTGCTGCGCACCCGCAAGCTGCTCGGCGAGTTGGGTGCCGGCGGCAAGGTGGCGTTCTACGGCGCGTTGATCTACACGGTGCTGCCGGTCGACCTGCTGCCCGATCCGATCTACCTCGACGACATGGGCATCCTGGCCGGCGCGTTGCTCTACCTGACCCGGCTGGTGCACCAGCGCCGGGCGGGTCGCCCGGGGTCGCTGGATCATGGCGTGGGTGCGGACGTACGGCCGTTGCCGCCCCGGGGACCGGATCGGACCCGTACCCGGCGTTGACCGCCGGAGCCTGCCGTTGCCGGGCCGGACTGCGACCGTCGACACGTCTCCTGGCAAGCATGCGGTCAGGAGTCGGCGGGGAACGCCATCGTGCCGGTCAACCCGACGGTGCCGGGCAGCCGGGTGTCCTGGCGGAGGAACTGCACCACGACCGGGACCGGTGACCGGACGACGCAGCCGAACCGCCGGCCCAGCACGATCGCCTCGGGGTCGATCAGGTCGTTGAGGCGTACGTGCCGGATCCGGCGGGCGCCGACCTCGACCGGGTACGGGCCGACCGGCTCCCGGTCCTCGTAGTAGACGGTGATCTCCAGATCGGCCGGCTCGTCACCGGTGTTAAGCACCGAGAGCTGGTCGAAGCTGGTGAACTCCGGTTCCTCGCCGTTGCTGGGGAACGGGATCCGGCCGCCGGGGACCACCCAGACCCGCCCGCCGAGCCCGGCCATCAGCCGTCCCTCAGCAGCCGGGCGAGGTCGGGGGTGAGGAACACCTCGTCCGGGTCGAGCCGGCGGCGCAGGTCCTGGAACCTGTCCCACTGTGGATAGACGGCGCGCAGGTGCGGGGCGGCCAGCGAGTGCTTCTTGCCCCAGTGCGGGCGGCCGTCGTGCTGCCGGAACACCGCCTCGACGTCGGCGAAGTACTCGTCGTGCGGCAGGGAGTTGTTCTGTAGGCAGGCGATCGTCGTGGTGGCCCGGCCGTACGCGGGGCTGAGCCAGATGTCGTCGGCGGCGACGGTACGCACCAGCACCCGCCAGGCCACCCCGGTGCGGTGCCGGTCGAGGATCCGGCGCCGGATCTCGGTGAAGCAGGCGTGGAAGGCCTCCGACGGTATGGCGTACTCGATCTCCTCGAACCGCAGCTCGCGGTGCCGGGGAATGGTCCGGTGGCTCGGGCCGGACTCGGTGATCCGGGGCTCGCCGACCGGGCCGAGTTCCGGCTCCTCGCCGCGCCGGTTGAGGGTGCGGATCTGGGTGGTGTCGGTGCGCGGATACCAGTAGAAGTCCATGTTCCGGTTCTGCCGCTGCAACTGGGGCAGGTGGTCGAGGGTCCAGGCGATCGACGAGCACCAGTTGCGCCGCCGCAGGTGGTAGGTGGGGGTGAGCCGCAGCGTCAGCGTGGTCACCACGCCGAGCACGCCGAGGGAGAGTCGCGCCGCCGGCAGCAGGTCGCCGTTGTGCTCCGCGGAGATCTCCAGCACCTCGCCGGTGCCGGTCACCAGCCGGACCCCGGCGACCTGGGTGGAGAGGTTGCCGAATTCGAGGCCGGTGCCGTGCGTGCCGGTGGCGGTGGCGCCGGCGATCGACTGCACGTCGACGTCACCGAGGTTGTCCATGGCGAGCCCGGCCTCGTAGAGCGCCTCGCCCAGCTCACCCAGCGGCACCCCGGCGCCGACGGTCGCCAGGTGCGGGTCGTCGTGCCGGCGCACGGCCCGGGGCAGCCCGGCCAGGCTGACGAGTACGTCGTCGGTGCGGACCAGCGGACTGGACGAGTGGCCGGAGCCGACCGGCCGGAGCGTGGTCGAGGTCTGCCGGGCCCGTTCGACCAGGGCCCGTACGGCGTCCTCGCCGTCCGGCCTGGCGTACTCGCGCGGGGTGAACCGGAGGCTTCCCGACCAGTTCCGCCACTCCCGTCCCACCGCGACCTCCCTCCGGGGTGTCCGCCCGGGGCGCCAACCGCACGGTCCGGTACCGGGCGGGACGGATCGGGACAGGCGTCTCTACCCGGTCGACGGTCCGGGAAACGGCTGGTCGGGACCGGTGGTGGTTGTCCAGGCAGTGCTCAGCGGGGCTCGGTAGGATGGCCTGGTGATCGACTCAACTGTCCAGGAGGGCAGCTGTAGCCAGCCGGGTCGGACCCGGCATCTCCCGCACCAGCCGCGACGACAGGGAGCGCTGAGCACCCTGTGTTGATCGCGATCGGTCTCCTCCTGATCATCCTGCTCACTGTGGCGACGGGATACTTCGTCGCCCAGGAATTCGGTTATGTCGCCGTAGACCGGGGCAAACTGCGCCAGCTCGCCGAGGACGGCGACGTCGCCGCGCAACGCGCCCTGACGGTCACCGGACGACTCTCCTTCATGCTCTCCGGAGCCCAGCTCGGGATCACCGTCACCGCCCTGCTCGTCGGTTACGTCGCCGAGCCGTACCTCGGCGACGGCCTGGCCGATCTGCTCGGTGTGGCCGGCGTCTCGGCGGCGATCAGCACGCCGCTCGCGGTCGCGCTCTCCCTGGTGATCGCCACCGTCATCCAGATGGTCTTCGGCGAACTCGCCCCGAAGAACCTCGCCATCGTCCGGGCGGAGGGGCTGGCCCGGGCCCTCAGCCGCTCCACCCTGATCTACCTGGCCGTCGCCGGGCCGGTGATCCGGCTCTTCGACGCCGCCGCCACCCGGCTGCTGCGTCGGGTCGGCATCGAACCGGTGGAGGAACTGCCCAGCGGGGCGACGCCGGAGGACCTGGAACAGATCATCGCCGAGTCGCGCGAGGAGGGGCACCTCGACGCCGAGATGTCCACCCTGCTCGACCGGGGACTCGACTTCCGGCAGCTCACCGCCGCCGAGGCGATGGTGCCCCGGGTCGACGTCTACACCGTACGGCCCGACGAGCCGCTCAGCCGGCTGGTCGAGCTGCTCGACACCGGGCACTCGCGCTTCCCGGTCCGCGGCTCCGAGGGCGTGGACGACGTCGTCGGGGTGGTCGGCATCGCCGACGTACTCGGGGTGCCGCCGGCGAAGCGCGCCAGTACCCCGGTCGAGGCGGTCGCCGTACCCCCGTTGCTGGTGCCGGCGACGCTGCCGCTGCCGACGGTGCTGGACCGGCTCCGGGCCGGGCACCGCCAGCTCGCCTGCGTGGTCGACGAGTACGGCGGGTTCGCCGGGGTGATCACCCTGGAGGACATCGCCGAGGAGCTGGTCGGGCCGATCCGGGACGAGGACGACCCGCCCGAGCGGGCCCCGGTCCGGCAGGCCGACGGCTCCTGGGTGGTGCCGGCCCGCTGGCGGATCGACGAGGTCGCCGACAGCACCGGGATCACCCTGCCCGAGGCACCCGAATACGACACCCTCTCCGGGCTGGTGATGCGGGAGCTGGGCCGGATACCCGAGGTCGGTGACCGGCTGGAGATCAGGCTCTCCGCCGAGGGCGAACCCGAGCAGGAGGCGATGCGGCCCCGGGCCCACGTCGAGGTGCTCGCGGTCGACCGGCACGTCGCCGACTCGGTCCGGCTCCGGGTGCTGGTGCCGCAGAGCGGGGCGGAGCGCGCCTCATGAGTACGACATGGGCGTTGCTGGTCTCGCTGCTGCTGCTCGCGCTGAACGCCTTCTTCGTGGCCGCCGAGTTCGCCCTGCTGGCGGCGAAGCGCTACCGGCTGGAGCAGGCCGCCGCCTCCGGTGGCCGGGCCGCCCGGGCGGCGCTGGACGGGGTACGCGAGCTGACCCTGATGCTGGCCGGTGCGCAGTTCGGCATCACCGTCTGCACCCTGGGGCTGGGCGCGCTCGCCGAACCGGCGATCGAGTCCCTGCTCAGCCCCCTGCTGCACGCGGTCGGCCTGCCGGACACGGCCAGCCACGTGATCGCGCTGGTCTTCGCGCTCGCCCTGGTCACCTTCCTGCACCTGGTGGTCGGCGAGATGGCCCCGAAGTCGTGGGCGATCACCGACCCGGAGCGGTCCGCCCTGCTGCTCGCGCTGCCGTTCCGGGCGTTCGCCCGGGTGGCCCGGCCGGTGCTCTCCGCGCTGAACGGGCTGGCCAACGTGACGCTGCGGCTGGTCAAGGTACGCCCGGAGGAGCAGTTGGCGGTGGCGCACGGGCCGGAGGAGCTGCGGATGCTGTTGCAGCAGTCCCGCGAGCACGGCCTGCTCGCCGCCGACCAGCACGAGATGCTGACCAGCATGCTCGAACTCCAGGGCACCACCGTCGCCCAGGTGATGGAGCCGGTCGAGACGATCGTCTCGGTACGCCCCGACGACTCCGCGGAGCGGATCGAAGAGGTGTGCCGGTCCAGCGGCCGGTCCCGGCTGGCCGTCTTCGACGCGCCGGGTGAGGTGGCCGGGCTGGTGCACGTCCGGGAGGCGGTCCGGGCCACCACCGCCGGACGGCCGGCGACGGCCCGGGAGCTGATGACGAGCCCGTTCACCCTGGAGGCGACCGCGACGGTCACCGAGGCGGTGGCGGCGATGCGGGCCGAGCAGGCGCAGTTGGCCATGGTCAGCAACGGGGCCGGTGCCGGTCGGCCGGTCGGTTTCGTGGCGCTGGAGGACCTGCTGGAAGAGGTCATCGGGGAGTTCGACGACGAGACCGACCCGATCCCGCGGGGCCGCCGGCTGCGCTGAACGTCCGCCGTGCCCGCCCCGAGCCAATTGCGGGGCGGGCGTGGCGGAACGGCCGGGTGGGGGCCCGGCCGGGGCGGGCACGGGAGGGGGCGACGGTGGGCTTCGGGGGACTCCTGCCGGGTTCGGGTCTGACCGTGCGGACCACGCTGGCCAATCCGAGTACCCGGCCGGGCCTGTCGCTGCCCGGCCGGGTCATCCTCACCGCCGGCCGGTCGCCGGTGACGGTCGACGGCGTGACGCTCGGCCTGGTCACCCGGGTCGAGCCGGCCGGCGGGGAGCTGGAGTACCAGCCGGTGGAGTTCCACCGGGTGGCCGCCGCCGGGGCGTTCGTGCTGGCCGAGGGGGAGCGCCGGGTCCTCGACTTCGCCGTGCCGGTGCCCTGGGAGACCCCGGTGACGGTGGTCGGCGGGCACTGCCTGCTCAACCTCCGGATGGGGCTGCGGGCCGAGGTCGCGGTCAGCGCGCTGCTCGACCGGGGCGACCTGCGTCCGGTGTACGTGCACCCGCTCCCCGCCCAGGCCGGTGTGCTCTCCGCCCTGGCCGAGCTGGGCTTCGCACTGCGCCAGGTCGGGTTGCTCGCCGAGCGGCTGCCGGGGATCGACCAGCGGCTGCCGTTCCACCAGAAGATCGCGTACTGGGCGGCACCGCTCTACGGCGGCCCGTTCAGCGAGCTGGAGGTCTCGTTCTTCACCGACCAGTACCGGGTGGAGGTGCTCTTCGCACTGGACCGCCGGGTGGCGCTGGCCGGTGCCGGGCACCTCAGCTTCAGTCGGTTCCGGGTGGCGCACCAGGGTGCGGCGGAACTCGACTGGATCACGGTGGTGGACAGTTGGCTCCGGTACGCCGTACAGCGGCACTCGGCGACCGCCGCCGGCTACCAGGTGCGTACGGCACCCGGTCCGGCGCCGGCGCCGCGCCCGACCGACCCCGACCGGTCGCACCCCGGCCCGTCCGGCACCGACACCCCGGACAGCGAGCCGGCGGGGGAGGAGCCCCGGGGTGCCGCGCCGGCCGCCGGCCACGATCCGGACCGGGGGCTGCGGCCGATCGGCGGCGGCGAGGGCGGCATCGGCGGCGGTTCGGGCGGAGGTGCCGGCGGTGGCGGCGGCAGCGGAACCTGAGGGGCCGCGCGGTCGGGGCCGGGCCGTCGAGCCGGGGACTCAGCCGGCGCTGGCGGTCGCCAGTTTGATGCCGAAGCCGAGGAAGAGCGCCCCGATCCCGGTGGTCACCCCGGCGGCCAGCCGACGGCGGCGGCGGAACTGTGCCGCGAGGAAGGTACCGGTGAAGATCAGCATGGTCAGGTAGAGCGCGCTGGTGACCTGGGCGATCGCGCCGAGCAGCAGGAACGACAGCGCCGGGTAGGGGTAGGCCGGGTCGACGAACTGGATGAAGAAGGAGATGAAGAAGAGGATCGCCTTCGGGTTCAGCAGGCTGATCACGGCCGCCCGCCGGAACGGCCGGTCGGCCGCCGCCGGCCGGGTGTCGACCAGCGGCGCCACCGTCGGGTCGTTCCGGGTACGCCAGCGCCGCCACGCGCCGCGCAGCATCATCAGCCCGACGTAACCCAGGTAGGCCGCGCCGCCATATTTGATCACCATGAAGATCGGCGGGTACGCCTTGAGCAGCGAGGCCACCCCGGCGGCGGAGAGGACCATCAGCACCGCGTCGCCGAGGAAGACCCCGGCGGCGGCCCGGTAGCCGGCGCGTACCCCGGTCTTCGCGGCGGTGGTGAGCACGTAGAGCGAGTTCGGTCCGGGCAGCAGGATGATGGCGACCGTGCCCAGCACGTAGGTCCAGATGTCGGTGATCCCCAGCACGCCGGTCATCATCGCCCCGCCGGGGCGGCCCGCTGAAGCCTTTCCCGGAGCCTGACCTGTGCTTTCGGCCACTCGTCGGCGAGCATCGCGTACTGCACCGTGTCCCGCCACGAGCCGTCCGGCCGCAGTCGGTGCCGCCGGAGCACCGCCTCCCGGGTGGCGCCGAGCCGCTCGATGGCGCGCTGTGACCGCTCGTTGCGGATGTCGGTGTGCCAGACCACCCGCTCCGCGCCGAGTTCGTCGAAGGCCCGGCCCAGCAGCAGCAGCTTCGCCTCGGTGTTCAGCCCGGTACGCCACCAGCGCCGACCCAGCCAGGTGTGTCCGATCGCCACCGACCGGTGCCCGGGGTCGATCTCGTAGTAGGAGGTGGTCCCGACCACCTCGCCGGTGGTCGCGTCGAGCTGCGCCCACGGCACCCGCTCGGCCCGCCAGTGCGCGTCCAGGGCGGTCCGGACGATCTCGGCCATCCCGGCCGGGTCGTGCGGCTGGGCGGCGCTCAGGTGGGTCCAGACCTCCGGGTCGCGGGTCGCCGCGAAGAGGGCGTCGACGTGCGACTCGGCCAGCGGGACGAGCCGGACGTGCGCGCCGGCCATCGGCGCCGGGGTGTGCCAGCGGGAGCGGTCCGGGCGCAGGTACGCCGGGAGCGCGGCGGTCACCCCGGCGTCCGGCTCGGGCCGCCCGGCGACGGTACGCAGCGGGAGCACGCCGGCCCAGTGCGGCAGGTCGTGGTCGCCGGGATCGTCGCGTACGCCGCCGGTGCGGGTGCGCACCGAGACCTCCCGCAGCGGGAGGGCCAGCAGGGCGGTCTCGGCCAGCTCCCGGCGGCTCGGTGGCCGGCTGTCGGCGCTGCGGCCCCGGCCGACCTTCTCGACCAGCGCGGTCAGCACGCGCCGCTTCTCCGTCTCGTCGGCGACCAGGTGCGCGGTGCCGTGTGCGACCAGCGAGCGGTAGTTGGCGCTGTGGTGGAACTGGGAGCGGCCGTAGACCAGCCCGTCGAGCTGGGTCACCGCGACGCAGACCGGCAGTCCGGCGTCGGAGCGGGCGGCGAGCAGTGGCCGGCTGCCGGTGGAGCCGTGCAGATAGAGCGTCTCGCCGAGCCGGACGTGCAGGGTGGGCAGGATCCGGGGCTCACCGTCCACCGTGAACCCGAGGTGGCAGTGGTACGCCTCGTCGAGCAGTTCGTGTGCGGAGTCGCGCCGGTAGTCCATCCTCGACCGGTCGCGGCTGGCGGTGCTCCGTGGGGTCTGCCGGTAGGTCTCTGCGGCGCCGTTCGGATGCGTCTGATCGGCCATCTGGCGTCCACCCTTTTGTTATAGTACAATCTCAAAACTGTGACAGCACATTATCAGATCGCCGGTACGACGGCAGCCGCGATATCGGCCAGCGTGGAGACGGGCGTCCGGACCGGGGAGCTGCCGGCCGGAGCCGCACTGCCCGCCGTCCGGGCCCTCGCCCAGCGGCTCGGGGTCAGCCCGGCGACCGTCGCCAAGGCGTACCAGGGACTGCGCCAGCGCGGAGTGGTGGAGACCGCCGGCCGCAACGGCACCCGGATCCGGCCGAAGCCGCCGGTCGCCGGCCGCCGCGCCGCACTGCGGCTGCCCGCGCCGCCCGGCGCGCTCGACCTCTCGGTCGGCGAACCCGACCCCGGGCTGCTCCCGCCGATCGGCCCGCACCTGGCCGCGCTGGCCGAGACCACCGCCGCGGTGGTCAACTACCGGGACGGCGGCGTGCTCCCGGAACTCGTCGACGCGGCCCGCAGGCGGCTGGTCGCCGACGGGGTGCCGGCGGAGGCGGTCACGGTCACCGGCGGCGCGTCGGACGGCATCGAGCGGCTGCTCGTCGGCAACCTGAGCGCGGGTGACGCGGTCGCGATCGAGGATCCCGGCTGGGCCAACACCATCGACCTGGTCGCCACGCTCGGGATGCGGGCGGTGCCGATGCCGGTCGACGAGGCCGGCCCCACCCCGGCCGGGCTGCGCGCCGCGCTGGCCGCCGGAGCCCGGGCGGTGCTGGTGACCAGCCGGGCACAGAACCCGACCGGGGCGGCGGTCAGCGCGCAGCGGGCGGCGGAGCTGCGGACGGTGCTGGCCGACCACCCCGACGTGCTGCTGATCGAGGACGACCACGCCGCCGAACTGGCCGTCGAGCCGCTGCACACCCTGGCCGGCGCCACCCGGAACTGGGCCTTCGTCCGCTCGGCCAGCAAGCCGTACGGGCCGGACCTGCGGCTCGCCGTGCTCGCCGGGGACGAGGTCACCGTCGCCCGGGTGGCGGGCCGGCTCCGGGTCTGCTCCGGCTGGGTCTCCACGCTGCTGCAACGGCTCACCCTGGCGCTGTGGCGGGATCCGGCGGTCGCCGAGCGGATCGCGGTGGCCCGGGACAGCTACGCCGGACGGGTCGCCGCGCTGCACGCCGCCCTCGCCGAGCGCGGGCTGAGCGGGTACGGCCGTACCGGGATCAACGTCTGGCTGCCGGTACCCGACGAGACCCGGGCGGTCGCGGTGCTCCGCGACGCCGGCTACGTGGTGGCGCCCGGCTCGCTGTTCCGGTTGGCTAGCGGGCCGGGAATCCGGATCACGGTCAGCCCGCTCGCCGAGGCCGACATCGCGCCGCTGGCCGACGCCCTGGCCCGGGCCGCCGCGCCCGCCACGCCGGCCACCCTGAGTGCGTGACCCCGGGGATACGGGGTAGAACATGCGCTATGCCTGAGACGGAGACCGCGCCCGGAGCGCAGGAGTTCATCCCGCCCGACGCCGGCAGCCTGGCCGAGCTGCGCGACGCGGCCGGCGGCTGCCGGGGCTGCGAGCTGTACCGGGACGCCACCCAGACGGTCTTCGGCCGGGGTGACGAGCACGCCCGGGTGGTCTTCGTCGGCGAGCAGCCCGGCGACATGGAGGACCAGAAGGGACTGCCGTTCGTCGGGCCGGCCGGGCACCTGCTGCGGCGGGCGGTGGACGAGGCCGGCATCGACCCGGCGCAGCTCTACATCACCAACGCGGTCAAGCACTTTCGCTTCGAGATGCGCGGCAAGCGCCGGCTGCACAAGACGCCGGACCGGGTGCACATCGTCGCCTGCCGGCCCTGGCTGGTCGCCGAGTTCGCCCGGCTGCACCCCGAGGTGGTGGTCGTGCTCGGCGCGACGGCGGCCAAGGCGCTGCTCGGCCCCTCGTTCCGGGTCACCCAGTCCCGGGGCGTACTCCTGCCCTGGCCGGAGTCGGCGCAGCGGCCGCAGGACTTCGCCAAGGTACCGGTCGGGCCGACCGGCGAGCGGGAGACGGTCGCGCCGACCCGGCTGGTCGCCACCATCCACCCCTCGGCGGTGCTCCGCGCCGACGACCGGGACGCCGCCTACGCCGGCCTGGTCGACGACCTGAAGGTGGTGGCCGGGGCGCTGGGTTGACCGGTTCCGGCCTCTTGGGTCCGGCATGCCGCCCAGGCAGACTGGCCGGCATGGAACTGCACCTCTACGAGCCCGTGCACGACGAGTTCCGCCAGCTCTGCCGGGCGTTCCTGGCCCGCGAGGCGGTGCCGCACCACGACCGGTGGGAGGCGGACGGCATCGTCGACCGGGAGGTCTGGCGCCGGGCCGGTGCGGCCGGGCTGCTCGGAACGGACGTCCCCGAGGAGTACGGCGGCGGCGGACAGCGAGACTTCCGGTTCAACGCCGTACTCGTCGAGGAGATCGTCGCCAGCGGCTGTTCCGGGCTCGGGTTCGGGCTGCACAACGACGTGGTCGCGCCGTACCTGAGCGAGCTGGCCAGCGACGAGCAGCGGGCGCGCTGGCTGCCCGGCTTCTGCGCGGGCGAGATCGTCACCGCGATCGCGATGAGCGAGCCGGGCGCCGGTTCCGACCTGGCCGGGATCCGCACCACCGCCACCCGGGACGGCGACGACTACGTCCTGACCGGACAGAAGACGTTCATCACCAACGGCGAGCTGGCCGACCTGGTCGTGGTGGTGGCGAAGACCGCGCCGGAGCGGGGCGCGCACGGCGTGAGCCTGCTGGTGGTCGAGCGCGGCACCCCCGGCTTCACCCGGGGACGCCGGCTGGCCAAGGTCGGGCTGAAGGCCAACGACACCGCCGAACTCTTCTTCGACGAGTGCCGGGTGCCGGCGGCGAACCTGCTCGGTACGGAGAACAGCGGCTTCTACCACCTGATGGCGAACCTGCCCCGGGAACGGCTCGGCATCGCGGTCGCCGCGGTCGCCGCCGCCGAGCGGCTGCTCGCGGTCACCCTGGAGCACGCCCGGTCCCGCCAGGCGTTCGGCCGGCCGATCGGGGCGTTCCAGCACAACCGCTTCCTCCTCGCCGAGCTGGACACCGAGGTCACGATCGCCCGTACCTTCCTCGACCACTGTGTCGCCGAGTTCAACGCGGGCCGGCTCTCCGCGGTGGACGCGGCGAAGGTCAAGTGGTGGACCACCGAGTTGCAGAACCGGGTCGCCGACCGCTGCGTCCAACTGCACGGCGGCTACGGCTACATGCTGGAGTACCCGGTCGCGCGGGCCTGGCTGGACGGTCGGGTGCAGACCATCTACGGCGGCACCACCGAGATCATGAAGGAGATCATCGGCCGCGACCTGGGACTCTGACCGGCCGGCGGCTCGCGGCTACGCCGGCGGCGAATCGGGGTTGAACCGGGCCGGGCGGCGTGCTTCGATCCGCGGGTAAGGATGGCCCGGCCCACCGCTCCTTGCGGTGCCCGACGCGGGGCCGCCCCGCCGGAGGCGGCGGGTCCGAAACGGGGACGGGAGCGGCTGGCATGACGGCGGAACTCACCACCGGAGTCGGGGGCCGCCCCGCCGGGGCGGCGCCGGTCGACGTCGCCCGGGTCCAGCGGCGCACGTTGCTGCTGCTCTGCCTCACCCAGATCATCGGCGGCACCGGGATGACCATCGGGATGACCGTCGGCGTGCTGCTCGCGGCGCGGCTCGGCGGCACCGCGATCTCCGGCCTGGTGCAGAGCGCCTCGGTGGTCGGCGGGGCGCTGCTCGCCGTACCGGTCAGCCGGATCATGCGTACCGGTGGCCGGCGGCCGGGGCTGATCGCCGCGTACCTGGTCGGCGCGGTGGGCGGTGTCCTGATCATCGTGGCGGCGGTCACGGACTGGGTACCGCTGCTCTTCGTCGGCGCGCTCCTCTTCGGCGGCGGGACGACCGCCGGGCTCCAGGCCCGGTACGCCGCCGTCGACCTGGCCGAGCCGGCCCGCCGGGGCCGACACCTGTCGATCGCCGTCTGGGCCACCACCATCGGCGCGGTGGCCGCCCCGAACCTCGCCGCGCCGGCCGACCGGGCGCTGGCCTGGACCGGGGTACCCGTGCTGGCCGGCCCCTTCGTCTTCAGCGTGTTCGCCTTCGCGCTGGCTGCCGGCGTACTCCTGGTGTTCCTCCGGCCCGACCCGCTGCTCACCGCCCGCCGGCTCGCGGCCGCCGACGCCCCGCCGGTGGCCGCCGCCCCCGGCACCCGGCCCGGCCGGGACGACGGCCTGCGCGGCGCCCTCCGGGTGGTCCGCGAGCTGCCGGCGGCCCGGCTCGGCATCTCCGCCGTCGCGATGGGGCACCTGGTGATGGTCGGGGTGATGGTGATGACCCCGGTACGCCTCGGCGAGTGGCACTCCGACGCCCACCTGCTCCGGGTGGTCGGCATCGTGCTCAGCCTGCACATCGCCGGGATGTTCGCGCTCTCCCCGCTGGTCGGCTGGCTCACCGACCGACTCGGCCGGCGTGCGGTGATCCTCGGCGGGCTCGGCGTGCTCCTCGCCGCCTGCGCGGTCGCCGGGACCGCCGGGCACGACACGGTCCGGATCTCGATCGGGCTCACCCTGCTCGGGCTCGGCTGGTCCGGCACGATGGTGGCCGGCTCGACCCTGCTGTCGGAGTCGGTGCCGGCGTCGGTGCGCCCGGCGGTGCAGGGGCTCTCCGACCTGACCATGGGGCTGGCCGGGGCGCTGGCCGGGGCGCTGAGCGGGTTTGTCATCCAGGTTGCCGGCTATCCGGTGCTCAACCTGCTGGCCGCGGTCGCCGTGGTGCCGCTGCTGGCGCTAGCGTTGCGGACGGCGTCGCCGGGGGTGCGGGGCGGTGCGTGAGGACCGGGCGGGTGTCCGTCGGGGAAGGGGATTGGTTCGGTGCGGCTGACAGACTTCTGGGCGCGGTTGGAGCAGACGTTCGGTCCGGCGTACGCCGGCAGCATCGCCGCCGACCAGGTGTTGCCGCAGCTGGGCGGCCGGACCATCCGGCAGGCGCTGGAGGCCGGCGAGGAGACCGTGGTGGTGTGGCGGGCGGTCTGCGCGGCGTACCCGGACCGCGTGCCGGCTCGGCTACGCTGACCATCGATCGACACGCGTCTCAAAGTGATCGATTAGGCACTTATAGTAGTTTGGCGTGTCGTGTGCCGAGTCGTACACCTGTTCGGCTATTGTCCACAGCGGGGCGCCCATCCACAGGTCGCGGCCAGCCGGCTGTTTTCTGTCGGACCGAGCGCCTAGCGTGTGCGCGTGACGAAAAGCTCAGCGAAGATGCCGGCGAAGGCAGGGGTGGCGACGATGGCGGCAGGACCTGACCGGGAGAAGGCACTCGACCTTGCTCTCGCTCAGATCGACAAGCAGTTCGGCAAGGGCTCGGTGATGCGGCTGGGGGAGCGGCCGGTCATCCAGACCGCCGTGATTCCGACCAGTTCCATCGCGCTCGACGTGGCGCTCGGCGTGGGGGGTCTGCCGCGCGGCCGGGTCGTCGAGATCTACGGCCCGGAGAGCAGCGGTAAGACGACCGTCGCGCTGCACGCGGTGGCCAACGCACAGAAGGCCGGCGGCATCGCCGCGTTCATCGACGCGGAGCACGCCCTCGACCCGGAATACGCGAAGGCGCTGGGCGTGGACACCGACGCGATGCTGGTCTCCCAGCCGGACACCGGTGAGCAGGCGCTGGAGATCGCCGACATGCTGATCCGGTCCGGCGCGCTCGACATCATCGTGATCGACTCGGTCGCCGCGCTGGTGCCGCGTGCCGAGATCGAGGGCGAGATGGGCGACAGCCACGTCGGCCTCCAGGCCCGGCTGATGAGCCAGGCGCTGCGGAAGATCACCGGTGTGCTGAGTCACACCGGCACCACGGCGATCTTCATCAACCAGCTCCGCGAGAAGATCGGTGTGATGTTCGGCTCGCCCGAGACGACCACCGGTGGCCGGGCGCTGAAGTTCTACGCCTCGGTCCGGCTCGACGTGCGCCGGATCGAGAGCCTCAAGGACGGCACCGACGTGGTCGGCAACCGGACCCGGGTCAAGGTGGTGAAGAACAAGGTCGCGGCCCCGTTCAAGCAGGCCGAGTTCGACATCATGTACGGCAAGGGCATCTCCCGGGAGGGCTCGCTGATCGACGTCGGCGTGGAGCAGTCGATCATCCGCAAGTCCGGCGCCTGGTACACCTACGACGGTGACCAGCTCGGCCAGGGCAAGGAGAAGGCCCGCGAGTTCCTCCGGGAGAACCCGGACGTGGCGGCCGAGATCGAGAAGAAGATCCTCGAGAAGCTCGGCGTCGGGATGGCCGCCGGGACGGACGCGGCCGGCGGGCCGGAGCTTCCGCCGGTGGACTTCTGACGGTCGACCGGGTCCACATCGACGTGGCAGGACGACGTGGTGCCCGTACGGGCCGGGGGTGGGATGCCGCCCCGTCGGCCCGTACGGGCGGCAGTGGCACCGGCCGTGCGCGCCGGGGCCGGTCAGGTGGCCCGGCCAGCCCGTCCGGGCGGTGGCCCGCAGGGGCAGGGGGACCGGGTGACGCGGATCCGGACGGGTCGCCGACGCCGAGTGCTCCGCGTGACGAGGCGGAGCAGGCCCGGGAGATCTGCCTGCGTCAGCTCGCCGTGCGTCCGCGCACCCGGGCCGAGCTGGCCACCGCACTCGCCCGGCGGGGCATCTCCGAAGAGGTGGCCGCCGAGGTGCTCGACCGCTACGACGAGGTCGGCATCATCGACGACGCCGCCTTCGCCCGGGCCTGGGTGAGCAGCCGGCACCAGGGCCGGGGACTGGCCCGACGCGCCCTCGCCAACGAGCTGCGCCAGCGGGGCGTGGACGCCGACATCGCGACCGAGGCGCTCGGCGAGCTGGACGAGACGACCGAGGCCGAGACGGCCCGGCAACTGGTCGACCGGAAACTGCGTACCGCCACCGGCTCTCCCGAGGCGGTCTTCCGGCGGCTGGTCGGGATGCTGGCCCGCAAGGGCTACCCGCCCGGGGTGGCGATCCGGGCGGTCCGGGACGCGCTGGCCGAGCGGGACGCCGAGGCGGCCGAGTTCGCCGACCAGATCGACGCGGACGCGCTGGCCGAAGCCGGTGCCGAACCCGATCGCGACGCCCTCTAGGGGCGCCTGAGCTGCACTGCGGAGCCGTCAACGTGCTGAAGGCATGTCTCAACGGCGGGGTACGTCGCGACGAGCATCCCGCCGTGCCGGTCGACCCCGCCGAGTTGGCCGCCGACGCGGCCCGGTGCCGGCTCGCCGGTGCCGCGGCGGTGCACGTCCACCCCAGGGACCGGGACGGGCGGGAGTCGCTGGCCGCGCCCGACATCGCGGCGGCGGTCACCGCGATCCGCCGAGCCTGTCCCGGCCTGCCGGTCGGGGTCAGCACCGGTGCCTGGATCCAGCCCGACCCGGCCGCCCGGCTGGCGGCGGTACGCGGCTGGACGGTGCTGCCGGACTTCGCCTCGGTCAACGCGCACGAGCCGGGTGCCGAGCTGGTGGCCGGGGCGCTGCACGAGCGCGGTGTCGGGGTCGAGGCCGGCCTCTGGACGGTCGAGGCGGTGGCGGCGTACCAGCGGTGGCGGGTGCCCTGCGTACGGGTGCTGGTCGAGTGCATGCGGCCGGAGCCGGCCGAGGCGCTGGCCGACGCCGCCGCGATGCTCGTCGCGCTCCCGGCCGACGGCCCACCGATACTGCTGCACGGCGAAGGGCCGGCGAGCTGGGCGGTACTCGTCGAGGCGGTCCGGCGCGGGCTCGGCACCCGGATCGGGCTGGAGGACATCCGGACGCTGCCGGACGGCTCGCCCGCGCCCGGCAATCCCGAGTTGGTGGCGGCGGCGGTGACGCTGGGCGCGGGCTGAGTCGCCGAGGGCCCTCCGGGGCGTCGGGCGGGTGCCCGTGATCCGAGCTGGGAGCGCTTCCGGTCCGGTTTCCGGACCGGTGTCGTCGTGGCCGCAGGTCGAGTCGGATTCCGGACTCGCCCCCTTATGCCCGCCCTGAAATCAGCTTCCCGTGAGCGTGCCGTCGCCCTACGTCAGTCACCTGGCCGGATCATGAGTTTCTTGACCGAATGCCCCATCGCGACCTAGCCTCGCCTTAGACGAGTTTTCCCGACCATCGCAGGCTAAGCGCACAACATAGATCGCGTAACAGTACGGCATCACTTCGGGCCAGTTCATCGGCCAGATTATTCGGTTACCGGACGGGCCGGTCGGGTGACCGCGCAGCACCAGCACCCGGTCGTCGGCGGTGTCCCCGGGGGGCACTGCCCGGTGGCCGTACCCTCGGCCAGCCGCCTCGGTCGGGCGTCGTGACAGCCGTAGGGCACGCCCCACCCACGGGCGTGGTCCCGCCGGCGCTTGACGGCACAGGGGAGGCGGCCATGACCGAGCGGGCCAGCATCGGTAGCGGGTTCAGTCACGCCGGGGCTCCGGCATGACCGAGCGACGCGAGCGAATCAGCCAGTTCAGTGCGGATGTGCCGCACGCCGGCACCCGGCGTAGCGGAGTGCCGGCATGAGCGGCCTGGAATGGGTGCTGCTGGCCGCCATCGTCGGGCTGGCCGCGCTGGTGCTCGTCGCGATCAGCCTGGGCACCCGGGCGCTGCGCCGGATCGGGACCGTGGCCGCCACGCCGCCACCGGACGATCCGGCCTTCGTCGCCGAGAAGGACCGGCAGGAACAGTCGCTGGCGGCGCTGCGTACCGCCGCCGACGAGGCGTCGTCGAGCGTCGACACGGCCAAGTCGGCCGCCGCCGCGGCCCGGGCCGACGCCGCCGCCGCGAAGGCCGAGGCGAGCGCCGCCCGCGCCGAGGCGCAGCGGGTGCTGGACGCCGCCCGGGCCGAGGCCGACACGGTACTGGACCGGGCGCACCGGCAGGCCGAGGCGGACGCCGAGCAGGTACGCGCGGCGGCCCGGCGCAGCGGCGAGCGGGAGATCTCGCTGCTCGCCTCCACCACCCGGGAGCAGGCGGCCGAGGTGGAACGCCGGGCCCAGCGGATGGACGAGCGGGAGCGGCTGCACACCGAGGAGGTGGAGCGGCTCGCCGAGCGGGAGCGTCAGCTCAGCGCCGCGACCGCCGAGCTGGCGGCCCGGAAGGCGGCGCTGGTGGCCCGGGAGACCGCACTGGCCGAGGCGGAGGAGCGGCAGAAGCGGGAGCTGGAGCGGATCGCCGGGTTGACCGCCGACGCGGCCCGGGCCGAGCTGGTGGAGGCGATCGAGGGCCAGGCGAAGCGGGAGGCGGCGATCCTGGTCCGGGACATCGAGGCCGACGCCCGGAACACCGCCGAGCAGCGGGCCCGGCACATCGTGGTCGACGCGATCCAGCGGGTGGCCAGCGAGCAGACCGCCGAGAGCGTGGTCAGCGTGCTGCACCTGCCCGGCGACGAGATGAAGGGCCGGATCATCGGCCGCGAGGGGCGCAACATCCGGGCCTTCGAGTCGGTCACCGGAGTCAACCTGATCATCGACGACACCCCGGAAGCGGTCCTGCTCTCCTGCTTCGACCCGGTACGCCGGGAGATCGGCCGGCTCACCCTGGAGAAGCTGGTACTCGACGGCCGGATCCACCCGCACCGCATCGAGGAGGTCTTCGAGACCGCCAAGCACGAGGTGGAGCGGCTCTGCCAACGGGCCGCCGAGGACGCCCTGGTCGAGGTCGGGATCACCGAGATCCACCCGGAGATGGTCAGCCTGCTCGGCCGGCTGCGCTACCGGACGTCGTACGGGCAGAACGTACTCAAGCACCTGGTCGAGACCGCGCACATCGCCGGGATCATGGCCGCCGAGCTGCGACTCGACGTGCCGCTGATCAAGCGGTCCGCGTTCCTGCACGACATCGGCAAGGCGCTCACCCACGAGGTGGAGGGGAGCCACGCGCTGATCGGCGCCGACCTGGCCCGCAAGTACGGCGAGGCCGAGGAGGTCGTACACGCGATCGAGGCGCATCACAACGAGGTGCAGCCGCAGACCATCGAGGCGGTACTCACCCAGGCCTCCGACGCCTGCTCCGGCGGTCGGCCGGGCGCGCGCCGGGAGAGCCTGGAGGCGTACGTCAAGCGGCTGGAGCGGATCGAGGAGATCGCCGCCGGCAAGTCGGGCGTGGAGAAGGTCTTCGCGATGCAGGCGGGCCGGGAGATCCGGGTGATGGTCAAGCCGGACGACGTCGACGAGATCGGCGCGGCGGTGCTGGCCCGGGACGTGGCGAAGCAGATCGAGGAGGAGCTGACCTATCCGGGGCAGATCCGGGTGACCGTGGTACGCGAGTCCCGGGTCACCGAGATCGCCCGCTGACCGGCGCGCACCTGCCGCCGGAACCTCGCCCCGGAAAGTTCCGCTGAGCGATCCGAGGTGGCTGCCTCAGAGGGTGCTGGCGGCGCCGCCCGCCTCCTTGGTCTGCATCACCGGTGCGGCCGTCTTCGGCATCCGCATCATCCGCTTCTGCAACCACCAGGCCAGCAGCGAGAGCAGCCCGCAGATGGAGATGTAGATGGCGGCGACGATCAGGTACGTCGGCACGTACGGCAGCCCGAACGACAGCCGGCCGCCGATCGTCTTGCCGACGTAGAGCAGCTCCGGGTAGGTGATGATGAACCCGAGCGCGGTGTCCTTGAGCAGCACCACGAGCTGGCTGACGATCGCCGGCAGCATCGAGCGCACCGCCTGGGGCAGCAGGATCAGCCGGAGCACCTGGTTCTTGCGCAGGCCGATCGCGTACCCGCCCTCGGACTGGCCCCGGGGTACGGCATTGAGGCCGGCCCGGAAGATCTCGGCCAGTACCGAGCCGTTGTAGAGGGTGAGCCCGATGACCAGCGCCCAGATCTTGTCGATCGGCCAGCCGTACTGCAACGGCACGTAGTAGCCGAAGAAGATCAGGATCAGCAGCGGGATGGCCCGGAAGAGTTCGACGACGAAGGTGGCCGGCGCGCGCAGGATCCACCGGTCGCTGAGCCGGGCGCTGGCGAAGACGGCGCCGAAGAGCATGGCGAGTACGGCGGCGATGCCGGCCGCCTTCAGGGTGGCCCAGAGCCCGTTGAGCAGCTCGACCTGCACCGCCTCGAACCTGAACTGCTCCCACTTGCGTGCCTCGAACTGGCCGGTCTCCCAGAGCCGGTAGCCCACGAAGGCGAGCAGAGCGACGATCCCGGCGATGGTGAGGATCCCGATCAGACCGTTGCGGCGGCGTGCCTTCGGCCCCGGAAGGTCGTAGAGAACCGTCGCCTGACTCACCGTGCCACCGTCCACTTGCGCTCGAGGAACCGCTGTAGGAAGACCAGCGGAAGAATGAGGATGAGGAAGCCGATCGTGATCCAGAGCAGCACGGCGAACTGCGGCTCACCCCGCTCGGCCATGTACGCCGGGATGGCACCGGCCTCCAGTACGGAGAAGCCGGCGGCGATCGTGGTGTTCTTGAGCATCGCGATCATGACGCTCATCATCGGCGGCACCATCGAGCGGAGCGCCTGCGGCAGGACGATCAACCCGAGTACCTGGTCGAAGGTCATGCCCAGGGCGCGGGCCGCCTCGGCCTGCCCGGCCGCCACGGTGTTCACGCCGGAGCGGACCACCTCGCAGACGAATGCCGAGGTGTAGAGCGTGAGCGCGATGCAGGCGGCCGGAAAGTAGTCGATGTTGACGTCGAGCTTCGGCACCGCGAAGACGAGGAAGGCGAAGACCAGGGTCAGCGGGGTGTTGCGCAGCACGTTGACGTACGCCGCCCCGAACGCACGAAGCGCGGGAACCGGGGAGACCCGCATCGCACCGAGCAGGGTGCCGAGGACGAGGGTGAAGACGGCGGAGATCAGGAAGAGTTTGACGGTGTTGGTGAACCCGTCGACGAACAGGTCCTGGTTGTCCGCCAGTACGCGGAAGAACTCGCCCATGCCTCGCTCTCAGTCGTCGCCAGGCCGGGCGGGGAGCGGACTCCCCGCCCGGCGTCGTTAGCAGATCAGATCGCCGTCAGCGGCTGTCAGTACCGTTCCAGCGTCGGCGGGGTCGCCGAGGAGCCGGACTTGCCCAGCGTGCCGTCGTAGATCTTCTGCCAGGTGCCGTCGGTGAAGGCCGCCTGGATCTGGTCGTTGACGTAGTCCCGCAGCGCCTTGTCGTCCTTGGGCAGGCCGATGCCGTACTTCTCGGTGCTGAACGGCTCGCCGACGACCTTGAGCTCGCCGCCCGCCTGCGCCGCGTAGCCCTTCAGGATGGCGTCGTCGGTGGTGAGCGCGTCCACCTTGCCGTCGAGCAGCTGCGACACGCACTCGGAGTACGTCTTGAACTCGACGATGTTCTCCGGCTCGGTCAGGCCCTCGTCCCGGACCTTCTGGATCGGCGTCGAACCGGTCGCGGAGCAGACCTTCTTGCCCTTGAGGGTGTCCTTGCCGGTGATCGCCGTCTCGTCCTTGCGGACCAGCAGGGCCTGTCCGGCGACGTAGTACGGCCCGGCGAAGGAGATGTCGTTCTTCCGCTTGTCCGTGATCGAGTAGGTGCCGACGTAGTAGTCGACCTCACCACCCTTGATCGCGGTCTCCCGGTTCGCCGACGGGATCTCCTTGTATTCGATCTTCGTCGGGTCGATCCCGAGCTTGCTCGCGACGTACTGGGCGATCTCGATGTCGAAGCCGCACCGGGTGCCCTGGGCGTCCTTGTAGCCGAGGAAGGGCTGGTCGAACTTGACGCCGACGCTGACCTTGCCGGCCGCCTTGATCTTGTCGTAGGTCGGGCTGCCGGTGATGGCGACGTTGGAGGCCGGGGTGAAGGTCGTGCCGGACGTCTGGCAGGTGTCGCCGCCCGGGGCGTCGGAGCCGTTGCCGGCTCCGCTCGGCGTCGGCGCACCCTCTTCGCCGCAGGCCGCGGCCGACAGGGCGAGCGCCGCCATAGCGGTCAGCGCCGCCATGCGTGCGATACGCATTATCTTTCTCCTCCTCTTGGTGGAGCGGCGCCCGCAGCGACGCTCCACATACTGGACAACTAGTGGGTCAGGATCTTCGACAGGAAGTCCTTGGCCCGCTCGCTGCGCGGGTTGCCGAAGAACTCGTCCGGCGGCGCGTCCTCGACGAGCTGGCCGTCGGCCATGAAGATGACCCGCTTGGCGGCGTGCCGGGCGAAGCCCATCTCGTGGGTGACCACCACCATCGTCATGCCCTCGCTGGCCAGCGAGGTCATCACGTCCAGCACCTCGCCGACCATTTCCGGGTCCAGCGCGCTGGTGGGCTCGTCGAAGAGCATCGCCTTCGGCTGCATCGCCAGGGCCCTGGCGATGGCGGCCCGTTGCTGCTGCCCGCCGGAGAGCTGAGCAGGGTACTTCTCCGCCTGGCTCGCGATGCCGACCCGCTCCAGCAACTGCATGGCACGCTCCCGGGCGACGGTCGGCTTCTCCTTGCGGACCTTTATGGGGCCGAGGGTCACGTTGTCCAGAATGCTTTTGTGGGCGAAGAGATTGAACGACTGGAAGACCATGCCGACCTCGCTGCGCAGCCGGGCCAGTGCCCGGCCCTCGGCCGGTAGCGGTCGACCGTCGAAGGTGATCGTCCCGGAGTTGATCGGCTCCAACCGGTTGATCGCCCGACACAGCGTCGACTTTCCGGAGCCGGACGGACCGATGACCACGACGACCTCGCCCCGCTCTACGGAGAGGTTGACGTCCTGCAACACGTGCAACGGGCCGAACCACTTGTTGACCCCGTCAAGCCTGATGAGCGGCTGGTCGGTCGTACCGGTCACGTCGTCTCCTCGCTGCGCTCGTCGGCGCCATGACCCGGGTGACTGAGCTGGCTGACGCGCTCGCTCCGCTCGGTCATGTCCCCCTACCTGTCTCGTCCACGATCTGTCGCACCGGATTCCGCTGAATCGGTGACGCAACTCTAGGGGACCTGACGTGCTGGAATGCAATCGAGTTCATCACGGGGCGATAACACCGCCGACGACGTGCGTCACATGACGTAAAGAAGGAATGACGTTGGGTAGTTGGCGACAGTTGCCCGCTTCCGGACCCGGCACGGAGGGGCATCGGAAACCGGGCAACGGGGTCGTCGCGGGAAAGTCGCGGAAATTGCTGGCGGAGGCGTACGGGAATCGAACCCGCCCGACCGAGCTACTCGGTCGCACCGGTTTTGAAGACCGGGAGGACCACCAGGCGCCTGCCCGCCTCCTCAGCCAGCGGCATCCTTGCGCCCCTGATCGTAGGGTGTGCGCCATTCGGGCGGTTCACCGGGACGGCCGGTCGCCGACGCCGGTCCAGGGTGGTCCGGAAAAGATCGCCGACCCGGCACCGGCTGCGAAGGCGCCGGGCGGCGGCCGACTCGGCGGCGTCCGTGCCGGTCGCCCGGCCGGTGAGCACCTCGATCAGTGGAAAGGTATTCGCGGTCGTCGCACCCGGCGGCGCCTGCGGTCGGGTCACCGGCGGCAGCCCGAAGTGTCCGGTGCCCGACCGGGCCGAGCCGAACAGAACACGCTGGGTGAGCATCCCCGGCGCGCTGCGCCGGAGCAGTGGCTTCCTCCGACTACAATAGGTAGTCAACGGCCGTCTATTTCGGCGGATATGGTCACAGACCGGTAACTTAGCCGCTCTCGACCGGGTGTGCCCGGCACCATCGTGGGTGAGGCCGTCACACCCAGGCACCGGGGTGCCCGGCCCGACGGGGGATGCCCGACCGAGACCCGGCATCCAGCCACGAACGATTACGGCGAGGAGGCGGCAATGATCGAGCTGTGGAACTGGAGGACGGAGGGGCGCGTCGCCGCCTCGGAGATCCGCCTCGCGCTTGCCGACGCGCTCGACGTACCGGTGCTGCCGCTCGGCGGGGTCGACCCGGTCCGGGTGCCGTCCGGCGCGCTGCTGGTCGACGTCTGGCACCGCCCCGGCGACTTCCCGACCTCCGTCGACTGCTACGGGGTGCCGGCCGGGCTGCCGGAGGTGAGCGCCGTCGCGGCGTTCGCCCGCCGGCTGGGCCGGGCCTGCCTGCTGGCGGACGACACCCTCGACGCCGGCCGGCACCTGCTGGTCGCGGCCGACGGCACCATCCGGCCCGTGCACCACGACGTGCGGGACACCGAGGACGGCGAGATCCTCTCCGAACAGCGGCTCTGCACGCTGCTCAGCCCGCGCTGCCGGGGCTGGTCGCCGTGCCAGCGCTCGCGCTGGGTCCCCGACTCGGTCATCCCGGCGCTCGCCGCCGCCTGACCGCCGACTCGCCAGCCGGGCTGCTCCGGGCCGCTAGCCGGCCGGCTGGCCATCCTTCGCCGGCTGGCCGGCGCCGGAGCCCTTCACCACGAGCTGGTCGAGCAGGGTCCGGGTCGCCTCGGCCACGGCCGCCACCGCGGCGTCGAACGCCGCCGCGTTGTGCGCGGCCGGGGCGCGAAACCCGGAGATCTTGCGGACGTACTGCAACGCCGCCGCCTCGATGTCCGTCTCGGTGACGACCTCGGCGTACGGCTGGCGAAGGGTCTTGATGCTCCGGCACATGGCGCTACCTTCCGGTGAAGGGGAGTGGACGACGTCCCGGGGGAACGGGCTTCCCGAGTCCTGCGGATACTCTGTCACTGTCATGACTACCGCAGCCCCCGGCAGCCCGCGTACCTATCAGGTGCGCACCTACGGCTGTCAGATGAACGTGCACGACTCCGAGCGGATCTCCGGACTGCTGGAGCAGGCCGGTTACGTGCGCGCGGCCGACTCCGACGACCCGGACGTGGTGGTCTTCAACACCTGTGCGGTACGCGAGAACGCCGACAACCGGCTCTACGGCAACCTCGGCCACCTGCGCCCGGTCAAGGACAAGCACCCCGACATGCAGATCGCGGTCGGCGGCTGCCTGGCCCAGAAGGACCGGGGCGAGATCGTCCGCCGGGCACCCTGGGTCGACGTGGTCTTCGGCACCCACAACATCGGCGCGCTGCCGGTGCTGCTGGAGCGGGCCCGGCACAACACCGCCGCCGAGGTGGAGATCCTGGAGTCGCTGGAGGTCTTCCCCTCCACGCTGCCGACCCGGCGCGAGTCGACGTACGCCGGCTGGGTGTCGATCTCGGTGGGCTGCAACAACACCTGCACGTTCTGCATCGTGCCGGCGCTGCGCGGCCGGGAGAAGGACCGCCGGCCCGGCGACATCCTGGCCGAGGTACGCGCCCTGGTCGCCGAGGGTGTGCTCGAGGTCACCCTGCTCGGCCAGAACGTGAACTCGTACGGCGTCGAGTTCGGTGACCGGCTCGCCTTCGGCAAGCTGCTCCGGGCGACCGGCGGGATCGACGGGCTGGAGCGGGTCCGGTTCACCAGCCCGCACCCGAAGGACTTCACCGACGACGTGATCGCGGCGATGGCCGAGACCCCGAACGTCTGCCACTCGCTGCACATGCCGTTGCAGTCCGGCTCCGACGACGTGCTCCGGGCGATGCGCCGGTCGTACCGGGCCGACCGCTACCTCGGGATCATCGAGAAGGTCCGGGCGGCGATGCCGGACGCGGCGATCACCACCGACATCATCGTCGGCTTCCCCGGCGAGACCGAGGCCGACTTCGCCCGCACCCTGGAGGTGGTCCGGGAGGCCCGGTTCGCCTCCGCGTTCACCTTCCAGTACTCCAAGCGCCCCGGCACGCCGGCCGCGACCATGCCCGACCAACTGCCGAAGCAGGTGGTGCAGGAGCGCTACGAGCGGCTGATCGCGGCGGTCGAGGAGATCACCTGGGCGGAGAACCGGAAGCTCGTCGGTACCCCGGTCGAGGTGCTGGTCGCGGTCGGCGAGGGGCGCAAGGACGAGCGCACCGGACGGCTCTCCGGACGGGCCCGGGACGGCCGGCTGGTGCACTTCGCCGCCGGCTCGTACGAGGGCAAGATCCGGCCCGGCGACATCGTGCACACCACGGTCAGCTACGCCGCGCCACACCACCTGAACGCCGACGGGGAGCCGCTGGCCCACCGGCGTACCCGGGCCGGTGACGCCGCCGAGGCGGGCCGGACACCGCGTACCCCGGGGGTTTCGCTCGGGCTGCCCACGGTCGGCGTGCCGCCGCCGCTGCCCGCGTCCGCGGCGGCCTGCGACCGCTGAG
This sequence comes from Plantactinospora sp. BB1, assembly GCF_003030385.1. NCBI lineage: Bacteria > Bacillati > Actinomycetota > Actinomycetes > Micromonosporales > Micromonosporaceae > Plantactinospora > Plantactinospora sp. BB1. The sequence continues at coordinate 3,410,931 of NZ_CP028159.1, forward strand.
CTGTCCTCTAGTGCTGTGACCGCGAACGTTGGCCGGGTTGGGTGACACGCCGGTCGGCGTTCGCGGCTTGGCTGTACTCGGGGGTTCAGGCTGTCGAGATGGCAGAACCTGTTCGGGCTCGCCGGCTCAGTGATGACGAGGGCCGGCGATTACAGCAGATCGTGCGGCGTGGGACGGTTCTCCGATCCGACTGCGGCGGGCGATGGTCATCATGGCCTCCGCCAGCGGTAACACCGTTCCGGCGATCGCCCGCTTGGTCCAGGGTGATGAGGACGCGATCCGGGAGGTGATCCACCGGTTCAACGAGCTGGGCCTGGCCTGCCTGGACCCTCGGTGGGCGGGTGGCCGTCCCCGCCGAATCAGTGAAGACGACGAGGCGTTCATCGTCGCGACGGCCACGACCCGACCACAGGCCCTCGACCAGCCGTTCACCCGCTGGAGCCTTCGGAAACTCGCCGACTATCTGGCCCACAACCACGGCACCCGCCGAGTGACGATCGGCCGTGAACGGCTACGGGAGTTTCTCCACAAGCACGAGATCACCTTCCAACGCACGAAGACGTGGAAGGAGACCAACGACCCCCAGGCGCAGGCGAAACTCGCCCGGATCGAGGAAGTCACCACCTCGTTCCCGGACCGGGTCTTCGCCTTCGACGAGTTCGGGCCACTGACCATCCGCCCGCACCCCGGCGCTTCATGGTCGGCGCGAGGTCACCCCGACCGGCTCCCCGCGAACTATCACAAGCTGCACGGGGTGCGGCAGTTCCACGCCTGCTACAGCGTCGGCGACGACACCCTCTGGGGCGTCGTCCGGACCCGGAAGTCCGCGACCAACGCCCTCGCCGCCCTCAAGTCGATCCGCGCTGCCCGACCGGACAGGGCACCGATCTACGTCATCCTGGACAACCTCTCCGCGCACAAGGGCCACCGGATCAAGGCATGGGCAGCAACCAACCGGGTCGAGTTGTGCTTCACCCCGACGTACTCCTCCTGGGCGAACCCGATCGAGGCCCACTTCGGCCCGCTACGCACCTTCGTCGTGACCGGCTCGAACCATCCCAACCACACCGTCGCCACCCGGGCCCTGCACGCCTACCTCCGCTGGCGCAACACCAACGCCCGCCACCCCGACGTCCTCGCCGCACAACGCCGCGAACGAGCCCGAATCCGTAGCGAACGCCAACACCGATGGGGTCAAACCACCACCCGAGCAGCCTGACCCAACCCGGCCAACGTTCGTGGTCACAGCACTAGCCGGCCGGTCTCCGCACGGAGACCGGCCCGACCGGTGCCCGGTGCCGCCACGCGACCGCTGCCGGCGCCGCCGGCACGGCAGCGGCGGCGGTAGCCCACCGGCCACGATCGACGGCACTCTGCCGGCGCCGCGACACGGACCGCCGTCACCTCTGCCGCCACCGCGACACGAACCGGTGTCACCTCTGCCGGCGTCGCGACATGGATGGGCGTCACCTCCGCCGGCCCGCCCAGTGCACGGGGCACGGGGCACGGCATGGGCACCGCGTTGCCCAGCCTGACCGCGTGTCGCGGCCCGGGGCGGTGCGCCCGCCCCGGAGCCGGTTCAGCTCGCCTGTTCGGCCAGTTCGAGGAAGCGGCGCTTGGCGGCGAGGGCCTGCTCGGCCTCGCGGATCCGCTTCGCGTCGCCGGCCGCCTGGGCCCGGGCCAGCCGCTGCTCGGCCTCGGCGACCTGGTCACGCATCTGCGCGAGCAGCGGGTTGGCCGACGGCTCGGTCCGCCGCCACGCCGAATCCATCGCCTGGCGGACCCGCTCGTCCACCGCACGCAGCCGGCGGTCCAGGTTGGCCGCCGCGTCCCGGGGAACCCGGCCCGCCTCGTGCCACTGCCCCTGGATCTCCCGCAGCTTCGCCTGCGCGCCGCGCGGGTCGCCGTCGACGTCGAGCGCCTCGGCCTCGGCGAGCAGGGCCTGCTTGCGCTCCAGGTTGCCGCGCTGCTCCGCGTCCCGAGCCGAGAAGACCTCGCTACGCCGGGAGAAGAAGCTGTCCTGGGCGCCCCGGAACCGTTCCCAGAGCCGCTCCTCGGCCTCCTTCGAGGCGCGCGGCGCGGCCTTCCACTGTGCCATCAGCTCCCGCAGCCGGTTCGCGGTCGCGGCCCAGTCCGTCGAGTCGGCCAGCGACTCGGCCTCGACGACCAACTCCTCCTTGGCCGCCTGAGCCTGCTTGCGCTGGGCGTCCAGGGTGGCGAAATGCGCCCCACGGCGCCGGGTGAAGCCGTCCCGGGCGGCCGCGAACCGCTTCCACAGCTCGCCGTCGGTCTTCTTGTCGACGCCCCGGATGGTCTTCCACTCGTCGAGGATCTCCTTGAGCCGGTCGCCGGCGGTCTTCCACCCGGTGGATTCCGCGGCCAGCTTCTCGGCCTCCTCGACCAGCGCCGTCTTCCGGGTCACCGCCTCGGCCCGGGCCGTCTCCCGGGCCGCCCGCGCCTCGCCGGCCTTGCCTTCGGCGAGCGTGGCCAGCCGGTCCAGCCGGGCGGCGAGCGCGTCGAGGTCACCGACCACGTGCGCGTCGGCGAGCGACGCCCGCAACCGCCGGATCGTGGCGAGCGAACCCGACGGGTCCGCCGCCCCCGAATTGAGACGGGCCTCGGTCAGGTCGACCTCGGTGACCAGGTCGGCGAAGCGGCGGGCGAAGTGGGCCAGACCTTCCTCCGGCGCACCGGCCTGCCAGGAACCGACCACCCGCTCACCCTCGGCCGTCTTGACGTAGACGTTGCCGTCCGCATCCACCCGTCCAAAGGCAGTCCAGTCACTCATGAGCCCATCCTCGTTCTCCCGGCGCTGCCGGGGATGGGGGTCCCCGGCGGTCGCCGCCACGGCGCAGCGAAGTTTCTCCCGGCATTGTCACAGGTCCAACCCCGTCCGCGTCGAGCGCCTATCGTCGACCGTGACCATACGGTGTCCTTGACCGCACCCGGATCGTCTGGCCAACGGGTGTAAGGTTCGCTGCCCGCTACGGTGGTGGCGTGCCACTGGTCGCCGCCGCGGTCTGCCCGCATCCCCCGATGATCGTCCCCGAACTGGCCGGCGCTGCCGCCGGTGAGCTGGATGACCTCCGTCTCGCCTGCGTCGACGCGGTCCGTCGGCTGCTGGCGAGTGAGCCGGACGTCCTGGTCCTGGTCGGGGCCGGTGCCCAGACCGTACGGTACGGGCCGGGCGACTCGGGCAGCCTCCGGCCGTACGGGCTCGATCGGGTGCTGCGGCTGGGTCCGGACGGTACGGGCACCGGCCGGGGCGAGTTGCCGCTCAGCCTGCTGGTCGGCGCCTGGCTGTTGGACCGGGCCGGTGCCACCGGACCCCGGCGGGGGCAGAGCGTGGCCAGCGACGCCCCGGTGGGCGAGTGCCGGCGGATCGGTACCGAGCTGGTCGAGGATCCGGCCAAGCGGATCGCGCTGCTGGTGTTGGGGGACGGGTCGGCGTGCCGGGGCGAGCGCTCCCCCGGGTACGACGATCCGCGCGCCCGCCCCTACGACGACCGGGTCGCCGCGGCCCTCCGCGACGCCGACGGTCCGGCCCTGCTCGGACTGGAGCCGGAACTGTCGACCCGGCTGCTGGTGGCCGGCCGGGCACCGTGGCAGGTGCTCGCCACTGCGGCGGCCCACAGCGGGGCACCCTGGCGAGGCGACCTCGGCTACTACGCGGCGCCCTACGGCGTCAGCTACTTCGTGGCCACCTGGACGCCCGGCACCGTGGCCACCCCCACGCCGGATGCCCTGGCCACCGCCACGCCGGGCGCCCTAGCCACCGCCACGTCGGGCGCTGTGGCTTTCTGGCCGGCCGACGAGCCGGACGGGCCGCCCGGGCCCGGTGAGCCGGAGCGGTCGCCGGTCTTCGGCGCGCCGGGCGGAGGGCCGGCATGAGCCCGCGTGCCCGGGTCGTCACCGTCGTCGGACCCACCGCCACCGGCAAGTCGGGGCTGAGCATCGAACTCGCCCAGGCGCTCGGCGGCGAGGTGGTCAACGCCGACTCGATGCAGCTCTATCGCGGGATGGACGTCGGCACCGCCAAGCTGACCCCGGCCGAGCGGGCCGGCGTACCGCACCACCTGCTGGATATCTGGCCGGTCACCGAACCGGCGAGCGTGGCGGCGTACCAGGCGCTGGCCCGGGCGGCGGTCGACGACATCCTGGCCCGGGGCCGGGTACCGCTGCTGGTCGGCGGCTCCGGGCTCTACGTCCGGGCGGTGGTCGACGAGTTCGAGTTCCCCGGTACGGACCCGCTGGTCCGAGCCCGGCTGGAGGCGGAACTCGCCGAGTCGGGACCGGCTCCGCTGTACGCCCGGCTACGCGCCGCCGACCCGGTGGCCGCGCAGCACATCCTGCCCAGCAACGGGCGACGGATCGTACGGGCACTGGAGGTGATCGAGCTGACCGGAGCGCCGTTCACCGCCTCGCTGCCCCGGCCGACGCCGTACTACGACGCCGTGCAGATCGGGGTCGACCGGGAGACGGCGGCGCTGGACGAGCGGATCGCCGTACGGGTGGACAAGATGTGGGCGGACGGCCTGGTCGCCGAGACCCGGGCGCTGGCGGAGCAGGGCCTGCGGGAGGGCCGGACCGCCAGTCGCGCGCTCGGCTACCAGCAGGTGCTCCGGCTGCTCGACGGCGAGATCTCCGAGCCGGAGGCGCGGGCCGACACCATTCAGGCGACCCGACGCTTCGTCCGGCGGCAACGCTCCTGGTTCCGCCGGGATCCCCGGATCCACTGGTTGGACGGTGCCCGCGACGACCTGGTCGAGACGGCCCTCGCCCTGGTCGCCGACCCGTCGCCCGCCGCGCCCGCCGGCTCGGCCGACCCGGCCCGCCACCCGGGCTGACCTATCCCCGCGAGCCTCCCGTGGTTCCCGGGGCGACGGGCGCCTGCTGTGGTTGCCGGGGCGATGGGCGCCTGCTGTGGTTGCCGGGGCGACGGGCACCTGGTGTGGTTGCCGGGGCGGAGGGGCCCGCCGCGGTCGCCGGGCGCATTGGTGCCGCTGAGGTGTCCCGGGGTGGATGGTGCCGGGTCCCGGTGAGGGTGCCCGGCGGGGTCGTCGGGCGCTCGGGGATGATGGAGGGGTGCGGTTCACCAAGGGCCACGGCACCGGTAACGATTTCGTGCTCCTGCCCGACCCAGATGGCCAGCTCGACCTGACCCCGTCGATCGTGGCGGCGCTCTGCGACCGTCGGCGCGGGATCGGCGCGGACGGGCTCTTGCGGGTCGTCCGGGCGGCCAAGCACCCGGACGCGGTCGGCTACGCCGACGCCGCCGAGTGGTTCATGGACTACTGGAACTCCGACGGCTCCGTCGCCGAGATGTGCGGCAACGGGGTGCGGGTCTTCACCCGGTACCTGATCTCCAACGGGCTGGCCGAGCCGGTCGACGGCGGCCTGCCGATCGCCACCCGCGCCGGAGTGGTCCGCGCCGAGGTGAACTCCGGGGAGATCGCGGTCGACCTCGGGCCGCCCCGGATCACCGGAGGCTCGGTGGCCGCACTCGGCGGACTGACCCTGGTCGGTACCGCCGTTGACTGCGGCAACCCGCACCTGGTCTGCGTACTGCCGACCAGCATCGACTTGGCCGGGCTCGACCTCACCCGCTCACCCGACTTCGACCCGGCGGTCTTTCCGACCGGCGTGAACGTCGAGTTCGTCGCTCCCGGGGAGCCGGTCGACGGTGCCGACCTGCATGTGCGGATGCGGGTCTACGAGCGCGGCTCAGCGGAGACCCTCTCCTGCGGCTCCGGCGCCTGCGCGGTGGCGGCGGTGGCGTTGCGGGACGCCGGGCGTACCAGTGGGGCGGTTGCGGTGGACGTGCCCGGCGGCCGGCTGACGGTGACCGTTGACGACGAGAGCTGCTGGCTCGCCGGCCCGGCGGTCCTGGTCGCAGACGGCGAGCTGGACCTGGCCGCCCTCACCGCCTGAGCGTCCCGTTCACCGAGGCCGTTCCTGTCCCGTCTGTCGCGCACTCCCGCCGGCTCTGCGGCCTGTCGCCCAGCCCTGTCCGCTCCCGGTCTGTTGCCGCGTCGTCGCCGGCTCTGTGGCTGTCGGGCAGCCCCGTGGGCGGCCGGAGGGTCGCGTGGGCGGCCGACGGTGGGGTCAGCTGGACAGCGGGCTGGCCGGGGCGGCGGCCTCGGCGGCGATCTCGGGTAGGTCGGCCGGCCCGGGGTCCGCGGCCGGCGGGGGAGCGGGGTGCTGCGCGGCGGCCCGGACGGCGGCCGCCACCGCCGGTGCCACCCGGGAGTCGAAGACGCTCGGCACGATGACCGTCGGGTTGATCTTCTCTGCGCCCACCACGTCGGCGATGGCCCGGGCGGCCGCGATCGCCATCTCCTCGGTGAACTCCTCGGCGTGGGCGTCGAGCATCCCCCGGAACACGCCCGGGAAGGCGAGTACGTTGTTGATCTGGTTGGGCTGGTCGGACCGGCCGGTGGCGACCACCGCCGCGTGCCGGCGCGCCTCCCGGGGGTCCACCTCGGGGTCGGGGTTGGCCAGCGCGAAGACGATCGCGTCGGGAGCCATCATCGCGATGTCGTCCCCGGTGAGCAGGTTGGGGGCGCTCACCCCGATGAAGACGTCGGCGCCGTGCAGGGCCGTCTTAAGGTCACCGGAGAAGTTGTCCCGGTTGGTGTTCTCGGCCAACCACTGCCAGGCCGGGTTCAGCCCTTCCAGGCCGCGGTGCAGCGGGCCCTGACGGTCGTACGCGACGATGTCGCCGACGCCCTGCCGGAGCAGCAGCTTCATGATCGCCGTACCGGCGGCACCGGCGCCGGAGACGACCACCCGGACGTCCGCGAGCTTCTTGCCGACCACCCGCAGTGCGTTGGTCAGCGCGGCGAGCACCACGATCGCGGTGCCGTGCTGGTCGTCGTGGAAGACCGGGATGTCGAGCAGTTCACGCAGCCGGTTTTCGATCTCGAAGCAGCGCGGCGCGGCGATGTCCTCCAGGTTGATCCCGCCGTACTGCGGGGCGATCGCCCGGACGATCGAGACGATCTCGTCCGGGTCCTGGGTGTCCAGTACCACCGGCCAGGCGTCCACCCCGCCGAAGCGCTTGAAGAGCGCGGCCTTGCCCTCCATCACCGGCAGCGCCGCCGCCGGACCGATGTTGCCGAGTCCGAGTACGGCCGAGCCGTCCGTCACCACCGCGACGGTGTTGCGCTTGATGGTCAGCCGTCGCGCGTCGGCGGGGTTCTCCGCGATCGCGAGGCAGACCCGGGCAACCCCCGGGGTGTACGCCCGGGAAAGCTCGTCCCGGTTGCGAAGCGCCACCTTCGGCGAGACCTCGATCTTGCCGCCCAGGTGCAGCAGGAAGGTCCGGTCGGAGACCTTGCGGACGTCCACTCCGTCCAGTGCGGTCAGCGCCTGCACCACCTGGTCGGCGTGGGTCGCGTCGGCGGTGTCGCAGGTCAGGTCGACGACCACCGTGGTGGGGTCGGAGTCGACCACGTCGAGGGCGGTGACGATGGCACCGGCCTCACCGACGCAGGTGGTCAGCCGGCCGATGGCCGAGGCGTCCGCCGTTACGCTGATCCGGATCGTGATCGAGAATCCGGCACTCGGCAGTCGGGTGATCGCCACGTGGTCCTCCGTCGTCTTCCCGCGGCCTCGCTGCCGCCGTCAGCATTCTCGCCTGCCGGCCCCGACCCGCCGTCGGCCGGGCCTGCCCTCGGTCGCCGCCCGGCGACCCGCACCACCCTAGGCGGACTCGACAACGCCGCCGACGCCAGCCCGCCCGGTTGCGTCACCGACTCACTTCCACCAGCTCGCCCCTCGCCTTCCACCAGCTCGCCCCTCGCCTCCCGCCAGCTCGCCGCGACCTCACCTTCCGCCAGTTCGCTCCTCGCCTTCCACCAGCTCGTCACGACCTCTTCCACCAGCTCGCCCCTCACCTTCCGCCAATTCGCCATCGCCTCCCGCCAGTTCGCCGCGACGACGAACGGGATCGACACGACGGGCCAACGGGACAAGCCGACCCGGCCGGCAGCACCGGGTCGACAGCAGGCCACGGGCGGCGCCATTCGGGTCGCCACGGACCGTGCGTACCGGAATTTCCCGCCGCCAGGGGACGTTGACCATTCCGGATGACGCGACCGCCCGGCCCGCCGTGACCGGAGCCCTGCCCCGGCGCGGGGCGCAGAGAGTGCGCCCGCCGAGACGTAGGCCGTCCGTCCGACGGGTATATAGCGGGTGCGTCCGACCGGCGCACGTGTCACGATTGATTGCCACCAGCGCGCAGAGCGTAACCAATGCGACGACAAGCCGCAGAGCGCGCAGATGACGCAGGGGCGTCGGAAGTCCCGACCGGCCGGGCGGACAGGCACCGCGCTCCGGCCGGGGACGGCGAAGAGACCAGATCAGGAGGATCGGCTTGCGAGACCAGGAAAGCTTCGTTCGGCTGGCGGACGAGGACCTTGACGCCATCGTCATCGATGGCGACGTCACCACGGGCGAGCTGGAGCTGGAGGACCGCCAGGCGCTCCGTCGGGTCGCGGGCCTCTCCACCGAGCTGGCCGACGTCACCGAGGTCGAATACCGGCAGCTTCGGCTGGAGCGGGTGGTCCTGGTCGGCGTCTGGACGGACGGCACGGTGACGGACGCGGAGAACTCCCTCGCGGAGCTTGCCGCGCTCGCCGAGACGGCCGGTTCGCAGGTGCTCGAGGGCCTGATCCAGCGGCGCAGCCGCCCCGACCCGGCCACCTACATCGGTCGGGGCAAGGTGGACGACCTCGGCTCGGTGGTGTTGGCCTCCGGCGCCGACACGGTGATCTGTGACGGTGAGCTCTCCCCGTCCCAACTGCGCAACCTGGAGCAGCGCACCAAGGTCAAGGTGGTCGACCGGACCGCACTGATCCTCGACATCTTCGCCCAGCATGCCAAGAGCCGGGAAGGTAAGGCCCAGGTCGAGCTGGCCCAGCTCGAATACCTGCTGCCCCGGCTGCGTGGTTGGGGTGAGAGCCTCTCCCGGCAGGCCGGTGGTAGCGGTCGCGGCGGCGGCGCCGGTGGCGGCGTGGGGCTGCGTGGTCCCGGTGAGACCAAGCTGGAGACCGACCGGCGCCGGATCCGGATCCGGATCTCCCGGCTCCGGCGGGAGATCAAGAACATGCGGACGGCCCGGATCACCAAGCGGGCCCGGCGGGCCCGCAACAACGTGCCGGCGGTGGCCATCGCCGGCTACACCAACGCGGGCAAGTCCAGCCTGCTCAACCGGTTGACCAACGCCGGAGTACTGGTCGAGGACGCCCTCTTCGCCACGCTGGACCCGACAACCCGCCGGGCGTACGCCGCCGACGGCCGGGTCTACACGCTGGCCGACACCGTCGGTTTCGTCCGGCACCTGCCGCACCAGATCGTCGAGGCGTTCCGCTCCACCCTTGAGGAGGTGGCCGACGCCGACCTCGTCGTGCACGTGGTCGACGGCGCGCACGCCGACCCCGAGGAGCAGGTCCGGGCGGTACGCGAGGTGCTGGCCGAGGTCGGCGCGGACAAGCTCCCCGAGCTGCTGGTGGTCAACAAGACCGACGCGGCCGACGAGGAGACCCTGCTCCGGCTGAAGCGGGAGTGGCCGGACGCGGTCTTCGTCTCCGCGCGTACCGGTGGCGGTGTCGAGGACGTCCGGGCGGCGATCGAGGCCCGGCTGCCCCGGCCGGCGGTCGAGGTCCGGGCCGTGCTCCCGTACGACCGGGGCGACCTGGTTGCCCGGGTGCACCGCCGGGGCGAGGTGCTCGGCACGGCGCACCTGCCGGAGGGGACGAAACTCCACGTACGGGTGGACGAGGCGCTCGCCGCGGAGCTGGCGCCGTACCGGGAGGTAGTGGCATGACCGGCCGCGCCGTTGACCGGTGACGGAGCGTTGATCACGCCGCTTCCCCGGTTGGCGGCATCAGCATGCGACACTGGGCGGATGCGGCGAGTCCTCTCCATGGTGCTGGTTGCCTCCGGCGTGCTCGGGTTGACCCTGGGCCTGCTCGGGGCCAGCCTCGGTTTCGGAGCTGTCGCGGCCTCCGCCGCTGCCGGCAAGAAGGTCTGCACCGTCACCGACGAACGGATGACGGAACTCTCCGGCATGATCGCCACGTCCAGTGGTTACGTCATGATCAATGACGGGAGCGAGGACGAGAGCCGGGAGCGCGTCTTCCTGCTGGACACCAAGTGCAAGCTGAAGAAGGCCGTCCAGTACCCGACCAGCCCGCGCGACCCGGAGGACCTCGCCCTCTCCGCCGACGGCAAGACCGTCTGGATCGCCGACACCGGTGACAACGACACCGAGCGGCGGACCAGCGTCGTGCTCTGGAGCATGCCGGTCAGCGGCGCCACCAAGCCGGTGCTGCACCGGTTGACCTTTCCGGGCAACAAGCGGCACGACGCCGAGGCGCTGCTGATCGGCGCCGACAACGTGCCGCTGATCATCACCAAGTCGACCGGCAAGGCGGAGATCTACCGCCCGAGCGCGGCGCTGGAGAAGAACAACGAGGAGGGTGTGCCGCTGGCGAAGGCCGGCGAGATCACCCTGCCGAAGTCCTCCACCGCCAACCCGTTCGGCGGGGCGGGCCGGGTGACGATCACCGGTGCGGCCCGGTCGCCGGACGGTGCCCGGGTCGTCCTGCGCACGTACGCGGACGCCTTCGAGTGGGACGTGCAGGGCGACGACCTGGTCAAGACCCTGACCAGCGGGAAGCCTCGGATGACGGCCCTGGCCGACCCGTTCGGCGAGGCGATCGCCTACACCCCGGACGGGAAGAGCTTCCTCACCGTCTCCGACGTCGCCTCGCTGGACGAGGAACTGGACGTGACGGTGCTCAGCTACACCCCGGCCAAGGAGGTGGCGGCGGCGGCCGGCGAATCCGGGGCCGACACGAAGAAGTCCGCGAAGTCCTGGACGGATTCGCTCACCCTGGACGACATCACCTATCTCATCGCGGCCGTGGGGGTGCTCGGCGCCCTGCTGGTCGGGCTCGGCATCTTCGGGATCGTGCGGGCCCGCCGCCGGCCCCGGGAGGACGGCCTCGGCGCCGTCGGGCCGGACGGTGACGACGTCGATCCGAGGGCCGGCCGGGAGGGGATGCCGGGCGGTGACCGGGATCGCTCCGGGGGCCGGCGAGGCGACTACGACGACGGGTCGAACTGGGGTCCGGCCCGCTCCGGCGGGTACGACGACGGCTACCGTTCCGACCGTCCGGCCGACGACTACGAGCCGGCCGGTCGGGGCAGGCCGGCGGGCGGCGGTGTGTACGGCGGAAAGCCGGCCGACGGCGGTGGTGTCTACGGCGGAAAGCCGGCCGGCGGCGGAGGCGTGTACGGCGGCCGCCCCCAGGGCGGCGGTGGCGGCCGTCCCCAGACCGGCGGCGGTGGACGCCCCCAGGGTGGCGGTGCTGGTGCTGGACGCCCGCAGGGCGGCGGCGCTGGCGGAGGGCGCCCGCAGGGCGGTGCCGGACGTCCCCAGGGTGGCGGTGGTCGTCCCCAGGGCGGTGGCGGTCGCCCACCCGGTGGCGGCGGTGTGTATGGCGGCCAGCCGGCCGGCGGCGGCGCTCCGGCCGGCCGGCCCCGGGCCGGCGGCGGCGGCGTGTACGGCGGCCAGCCCTCCGGCGGCAACGGCAACGGGCGGGGTGGTCGGCCGGGACCGGACGACCAGTGGGTCGACCAGCGTGGCGGGCCGCGGACCGGCCAGGGCGCCGGCCCCCGTGGTGGTGCTCCTCGGGGTGGGCAGTACGGCGGCCAGCCCCGGCAGCGCTCCGGCGGCCAGCCCGACGACTACGACTACCGCTGACCCGGCCGGCCGGGCGGGTATCCCTGCCGACGGCCGGGCACGGATACCCCTGCGGACGACTCGACCGGGTATGCGTCAGATCCGGCGGAGCACCGCCACCACCCGGCCCATGATGGTGGCGCTGTCACCGGCGATCGGGTCGAAGGCGGAGTTGGCCGGCATCAGCCAGACGTGCCCGTCCCGGCGGCGGTAGGTCTTGACCGTCGCCTCGCCGTCCAGCATCGCCGCGACGATCTCTCCCGAGTTCGCGGTCGGCTGCTGGCGGACGACCACCCAGTCGCCGTCGCAGATCGCCGCGTCGAGCATCGAGTCACCCTTGACCTGGAGCATGAAGACCTCGCCCTCGCCGACCAGTTCGCGGGGGAGCGGGAAGATGTCCTCGACGGCCTGTTCGGCGAGGATCGGGCCACCGGCGGCGATCTGGCCGAGCAGCGGCACGTAGGCCGGGGTGGGACGCTGGGCCCGGGCCGTCTCGTCGTCGATCATCTCGCTCGGCGGACGCACGTCGACGGCACGGGGGCGGTTCGGGTCGCGCCGGAGGAAACCCTTCCGCTCCAGCTCCTTGAGTTGGTAGGCCACGCTCGACGGGGAGACCAGGCCGACCGCCTCGCCGATCTCCCGGACGCTCGGCGGGTAGCCGTAGCGCTCCACCCAGTCCCGGATGAACTCCAGGATGCGGCGCTGCCGGGCGGTGAGGTCCGCGGAGACCAGGTCGGGGAAGGTGCTGACCACCGGCGTGACCGCGCGCAGTGCGGGGGCACCCTCCCGGGCGCGCGGCCCGGCCGTGCGTCGGGCGGCCCGGCTGCCCGGTGCGCCGCTCTTCTGGGGCTTCTGCCGGCTCGTCCGGTCGTCGGTCGACACGTCGTCCTCCTGGTGGCGGTGGGGTGCCTTGGCGGCTCGTGGTGCGTCGTGGCCCGGCCCGGTCCCGCAGGTGGCACGGTCCCGGTGTCGGTGTTCAAAACCGTATAGGTGAGATCACATAGTTTCAAACATCTGTACGACATTCCCTGCGGCGTGTCGCCTCCGTCGGCTCGACATCGAACGCCTGTTCTGATAAACCATCGTACGTCCGTTCGTTCGAACTCCTGTTCGATCTTGGAGGTCACGATGGGTGCAACGGGATACCCGAGGACTTCCCGGGGCGGTGGCCGGCTGCGGCTCACCCGGCGCGGCCGGCTGGTCGTGACGGTGCTCCTGCTGCTCCTCGTGGCGGGGCTGGCGGCGGTCCTCTCGCCCGCCTCCCGGGCCGCCGACCCGCCCCGGTCGGCGGAGACGGCGGTGGTCCGGCCCGGTGACACCCTCTGGTCGGTGGCCGAGCGGCACCGGCCCAGCGGGCGCCCGTTCGCGGTGATCGACGAGATCCGCCGGCTCAACGACCTCGACGGCTACACGGTGCACGCCGGTCAGCGCCTGATCCTGCCGGCGAAGCGGTAACCGCCCCGTCCGTCCCTCGGTTGGAAGATTTGCGGGCCGCGCCACGCCCTGTTCAACTTGACCTCGGCTGTTCGGCGACATACGGTCGACCCCTAGATGTAGTAGTGACAAGGGTGTAAGTAGCCTAGAAGTTGGGGTTCCGTTACCCGCAGCTCTCGGGTACGCACAACACTGCGGGAGCCGCCGGAAGGTGGCTGACCGCCGGTGTCGGCTGCCTGTGGGCGGGTCCGCTCTTTCCGGCGGGCCGCAGGCGCGGTGGTCCCGGCGGTGCGAAGGAGGTCGGCGATGCGGTGTCCGTACTGCCGGCACGCCGACTCCCGGGTGGTCGACTCGCGGGAGGCCGACGACGGCCAGTTGATCCGGCGTCGGCGGGCCTGCCCGGAATGCGGCAAACGGTTCACCACGGTCGAGGAGCCGGTGCTCGCGGTCGTCAAGCGCAGCGGCGTCACCGAGCCGTTCAGCCGGACGAAGATCATCGGCGGGGTGCGGAAGGCGTGCCAGGGGCGGCCGGTGGACGACGACGCGATCGCCCTGCTGGCCCAGCGGGTCGAGGAGACGGTCCGGGCCAGGGGTGCGGCCGAGATCCCCAGTCACGACGTGGGGCTGGCCATCCTGGGCCCGCTGCGCGAGCTGGACGAGGTGGCTTACCTGCGCTTCGCCAGCGTCTACCGGTCGTTCGAGTCGCTGGACGACTTCGAGCGCGAGATCGAAACGCTGCGGGCGGCGGCGGTGGCGCGGAGCCGTCCGGCGGCGGACGGCGTCGGGGCCGTCCAGCCGGCGGGCGAGCCGGCCAGTTAGTTCGTTCTGGTAACAGATCAGCGAAGCCGTACGACGGGAAGAGTCGTGCGTGCGTAAGGGGGCGGATGAGATGTCGGGGGAAGGTGTGACAGCAAGTAGGTCACGGACCCGGGCGGCGACGACGGCCGGCCTGAAGGTCGAGCGCGTCTGGACCACCGAGGGGGTGCACCCGTACGACGAGGTGACCTGGGAGCGCCGGGACGTCGTCATGACGAACTGGCGGGACGGCTCGATCAACTTCGAGCAGCGGGGCGTCGAGTTCCCGGACTCGTGGAGCGTCAACGCGGCCAACATCGTCACCACGAAGTACTTCCGGGGCGCCGTCGGCACCCCGGAGCGGGAGTGGTCGCTCAAGCAGCTCATCGACCGGGTGGTGAAGACGTACCGGGCGGCGGGGGAGCAGCACGGCTACTTCGCCAGCCCGGCCGACGCCGAGGTCTTCGAGCACGAGCTGGCCTGGATGCTGCTGCACCAGGTGTTCAGCTTCAACTCCCCGGTCTGGTTCAACGTCGGCACCGCCTCGCCGCAGCAGGTGAGCGCGTGCTTCATCCTCGCCGTCGACGACTCGATGGACTCGATCCTCGACTGGTACAAGGAGGAGGGGCTGATCTTCAAGGGCGGCTCCGGCTCCGGGGTCAACCTCTCCCGGATCCGCTCCTCCAAGGAGCTGCTCTCCAGCGGCGGCACCGCCTCCGGCCCGGTCAGCTTCATGCGGGGCGCCGACGCCAGCGCCGGCACCATCAAGTCCGGCGGGGCCACCCGGCGGGCGGCGAAGATGGTCATCCTGGACGTCGACCACCCCGACGTCGAGGAGTTCGTCCTCACCAAGGCGCGCGAGGAGCACAAGATCCGCGCACTGCGGGACGCCGGCTTCGACATGGACCTCGGCGGCTCCGACATCGTCAGCGTGCAGTACCAGAACGCCAACAACTCGGTCCGGGTCTCCGACGAGTTCATGCGGGCGGTGCAGGACGGCGGCAGCTTCGACCTGCGCGGCCGGCTGGACGGCGCGGTGATCGAGACCATCGACGCCAAGGGGCTGTTCCGGACCATCTCCCAGGCCGCCTGGGAGTGCGCCGACCCCGGCCTGCAGTACGACGACACGATCAACGACTGGCACACCTGCCCGGAGACCGGGCGGATCACCGCCTCCAACCCGTGCTCGGAGTACCTGCACCTGGACAACTCCTCGTGCAACCTGGCCTCGCTCAACCTGATGAAGTTCCTCCGCGCCGACGGCGGCTTCGAGGTGGCCAGGTTCGTCAGGTCGGTCGAGCTGGTCATCACCGCGATGGACATCTCGATCTGCTTCGCCGACTTCCCGACCGAGAAGATCGGCGAGACCACCCGGGCGTACCGGCAGCTCGGCATCGGCTACGCCAACCTCGGCGCGCTGCTGATGGCGACCGGCCACCCGTACGACTCGGAGAGCGGCCGGTCGGTGGCCGCCGCGATCACCTCGCTGATGACCGGCACCGCCTACCGCCGTTCCGCCGAACTGGCCGGGGTGGTCGGCGCCTACGAGGGCTACTCCCGCAACGCCGAGCCGCACAAGCGGGTGATGCGCAAGCACGCCGCCGCGAACGACGCGATCAAGCCGACCGGCGCGGTCGCCGGCGAGATCGTCCGCGAGGCCACCAAGCAGTGGACCCAGGGCAACAAGATCGGTGACAAGTCCGGCTGGCGCAACGCCCAGGCGTCGGTGCTCGCCCCGACCGGCACCATCGGGCTGATGATGGACTGTGACACCACCGGGGTCGAGCCGGACCTCGCGCTGGTGAAGTTCAAGAAGCTGGTCGGCGGCGGTTCGATGCAGATCGTCAACCAGACCGTGCCGCGCGCCCTGCGCAGCCTCGGCTACCCCGAGGAGCAGGTCGAGGCGATCGTCGAGCACATCTCCGAGCACGGTCACGTCGTCGACGCGCCCGGGTTGAAGCCGGAGCACTACGCCGTCTTCGACTGCGCGATGGGCCAGCGCTCGATCGCCCCGATGGGGCACGTCCGGATGATGGCCGCCGTGCAGCCGTTCATCTCCGGCGCGATCTCCAAGACGGTCAACATGCCGGAGTCGGCGACCGTCGAGGAGGTCGAGGAGATCTACTTCGAGGGCTGGAAGCTCGGCCTCAAGGCCCTGGCGATCTACCGGGACAACTGCAAGGTCGGCCAGCCGCTCTCCGCCGCCAAGAACGAGAAGGAGAAGGCGGTCGAGCCGGCTGCGGTCGAGAAGACGGCGGAGAAGGCGGTCGAGAAGGTCGTCGAGTACCGGCCGGTGCGCAAGCGGCTGCCGAAGAAGCGTCCTTCCGAGACGGTCTCGTTCTCGGTCGGCGGGGCCGAGGGCTACCTCACCGCCTCGTCGTACCCGGACGACGGCCTCGGCGAGGTCTTCCTCAAGATGTCGAAGCAGGGCTCGACGCTGGCCGGGGTGATGGACGCCTTCTCGGTGGCCATCTCGATCGGTCTGCAATATGGAGTGCCGCTGGAGACGTACGTCAGCAAGTTCACCAACATGCGGTTCGAGCCGGCCGGGATGACCGACGACCCGGACATCCGGATGGCGGCCTCGGTGATGGACTACATCTTCCGCCGGCTGGCGCTGGACTTCCTGCCCTACGAGCGCCGGGCCGAGCTGGGCATCTTCACCGCCAAGGAGCGGGCCGCGCAGCTGCGGGCCGAGGCCGAGGCGGAGAGCGCGGTGGATCTCGCCGCGATGGCCGCGTCGGCGCCGGTGGAGACGGCGAAGCCGGAGCCGGCGGCGGAGCAGCAGGTCGAGGTGGCGGCGGAACGGCCGGCGCCGAAGGTCGGCTCCTCCACCGAGCTGCTGGAGGCGGTGCTCGGCACGGCGGCGGACGCCCCGCTCTGCTTCACCTGCGGCACCAAGATGCGCCCCGCCGGCAGTTGCTACGTCTGCGAGGGCTGCGGTTCCACCTCCGGGTGCAGCTGAACCCGGCTGACCTCGGCTGACCGAAGCGACCGCCCGACCCCGCCGGGGGTCGGGCGGTCGCGGCGTCCGGAAGTGGGGTGGTCGGGGACACCCCGGAGGTAGCGGCGCTGCGTGGAGCCGGTGGACGGCTCCGCTGGGATCATCGGCAGATGACGATCGCCGCCCGCTACGTCGAGTTCGGTACCCGGGAGACCCGGGGCGTGTCGCCCGCCTACGAGCGGCTCGCCCTCGCCGTCTCCCGCGACGACGAGCTGCTGGCCCTGATCGGTACGCTGCCGCCGGCCAAGCAGCAGCCGAACCTGCTCTTCGGGGTCGTACGCCTGCTCGGCGGTCCGGTCGAGGACCCGGCCGCGTTCCACGACTATGCGGTGGCGAACTGGCCGACGATCGCGGCGCAGGTGCGTACCCGGGCCACCCAGACCAACGAGGCCGGTCGGTGCGCCCTGCTGCTGCCGGTGCTCACCGCCCTGCCGCAGCCGCTCGCGCTGCTGGAGGTCGGCGCCTCCGCCGGGCTCTGCCTCTATCCGGACCGCTACGCCTACCGCTACGGCGACCACCTGCTCGGCACCGGCGAGCCGGTGCTGGACTGCGCGGTCACCGGGGTGGCGCCGCCGACCCGGCTGCCCGAGGTGGTGTGGCGGGCCGGCCTGGACCTGAACCCGCTGGACGTGACCGATCCCGCCGACCTGGCCTGGCTGGACGCCACCATCTGGCCGGAGCACGCGCACCGGCGGGCCCGGCTGCGGACGGCGGCGGCCGTCGCCGCCGCCGAGCCGCCGCTGCTGCGCCGCGGCGACCTGGTGGACGACCTTGCCGCGCTGGCCGCGCAGGCGCCGTCCGGGGCGACCCTGGTGGTCTTCCACACCTCCGTGCTCTACCAGGTGCCGGCGCCGCGCCGGCAGATCTTCGCCGATCTGGTACGCGGCCTGCCCGGCCACTGGATCGCGAACGAGGCTCCGGAGGTACTGCCCTACGACGGGTTGCCGGAGCAGCCGAGCGAGGCGTTCCACAACGTCCTCGCGCTGGACGGCCGGCCGCTCGCCTGGACCCGGGGGCACGGACAGTCGATGGTCTGGTTCGGATAGCGGCTGCCCCGGTGCCGGGCCCGGCCGGCCTTGCCGACCGGTGACCGGGCCGGTCGGCGGGTTGTCGTAGGGTCGGCGGGATGGACGGTACGGAGGAACGGGCCGGCGGGCGGCGCCTGCCGTTGGCGCCCCGACCGCTGGACCAGCCGCATCCGTCCCGCCTTCCGCCGACGCACCCGGACCGGGAGCGGATTCTCGCCGCCCACGCCGCCGCGCTCGCGGCCGGTGAGGCGGGCTATCCCGACCCGGGCACCGGGCTCTTCGTGCTCACCGCCGGCTTCCTGGCCCGGCGTGGCACCTGCTGTGGGCGTGGCTGCCGGCACTGCCCGTACCTGGACGACCCGGTAGCGCCGGCCGACTGAGCCCGGCCGTTCCGCTCGGCGGTGACCGTGCGGGGACCGTGCGGGGGCCGCGGGGTTCGCCGTGCGGGCCGGACCGAACCGGGCTGTTTCGCTCGCCGGGGGCGCGGGGTTTCGCCGCGCGGGCCGAACCCGTACGGTGTCCGACGGATTCCCCGGCGCTCGGGCCGGACGGGTGGGAGGTGCGAGATGCGCGGACGACTCTGCCTGATTGGCGCCGGTTTGCTGCTGCTTGCCGGCTGTGCCGAGGAGGCGGCGCCGCAGTCGGCCGGGCCGGCGCCGAAGGTGGTCCGGCTGCCGGCGTCGGCTGCCGGCGGTGCCTGTCAGCTCCTGGAGTATCCGGCGGTCGAGCAGGCCATCGGCGCCCGGTTCGAGGTCGCGGCGGCGAGCCGGCACGGCAAGACCGACACCTGCGTGCTGCGCGGCGAGGCCGAGGCCCGGCCCGAACTCGCGCTCTCGGTGACCCCGACCACGGCCGACGCGTCGATCTTCGCCGACGAGGTGGTGCCGAGCGGCGGCAAGAGCGTCAAGGGGCTGGGCAAGGCCGCCTATCGGGCCACCACGGCCCCGGCGAAGAGCACCGGCAGCACGGTCGAGGTGGGCTGGCTCACCGGGAACGGCCGGCTGGTCAGCCTCCGCTTCACCTTCCCCACCGGAGAGGACCGGGCCGAGGCCGACGCCCTGGCGCCCAAGCTGATCAACCTGGCGAAGAAGATCGACACCAGCAGTCTCTGACCAGCCTCTGACCGTCGCCGGACCGGGGCCGGCGGTGAACCGGCCCCGTCGGTCCGGGCGCGGTGGTGCCGACTCGGTGCCGGGCGGGGTGTGGCGGCCCTGCGGTGGCGGTCGGTGTGCGGCGACCGGTCGGTGTGCGGCGACCGGTCGGTGTGCGGCGACCGGTCGGTGTGCGGCGACCGGTCAGTGTGCGGCGACGAAGACCCGGGAGGCGACCTCGCGGGGGAGCCGCACCTTGTCGCCGGAGCGGTCGATGGTGACCCCGTCCCGCTCCTGCGCGACGGTGACCATCGCGCCCGGGTCGACGCCGGCCGCGTGCAACTGGCGCAGCACGTCGCCGTCCTTCTGGACGCTCTCGCAGATCCGTCGGACCACCACCGGGCCGCTCAGGCCGGGGAAGGCGAGGTTTCGCTCACCCTCGGTGACCGTTTCGACCAGGACGTCCGGATTGGGGCTGAACGCCTCCAGCCCCGGGATCGGGTTGCCGTACGGCGACCGGGTGGGGCGGTCGAGCAGCTCGTAGACCTTCTTCTCCACCGAGTCGCTCATCACGTGCTCCCAGCGGCAGGCCTCGTCGTGGGCCTCCTCGTAGGGCATCCCGATCACGTTGACGAGCAGCAGCTCGGCCAGCCGGTGCTTACGCATCACCGAGATCGCCTGGGTGCGGCCGAGCGCGGTGAGCTGGAGGTGGCGGTCGTCCTCGACGGTCAGCAGGCCGTCGCGCTCCATCCGGGCAACGGTCTGGCTGACGGTCGGACCACTCTGGCGCAGCCGCTCGGCGATCCGGGCACGCAGCGGCGGCACCCCCTCCTCTTCCAGTTCGAGGATGGTGCGCAGGTACATCTCGGTGGTGTCGACTAGGTCGTTCACGTCAGTGGTCCTCCCGGTCACGATGGTACCTCGGGGTACCGATATTCAGTGCCGCCGAGCCGGGCGGTTCCGTTCCGGATGGTGTTGACTGGACGCCGTGTCCGTACCGGATGACCTCCTCGTCGACGTGACCCGGCTCGCCGCCGAACTGGCGTCCGCCGAGCCACCGGTCGTACTCGATGTCCGCTGGCGGCTCGTCGGGCCGCCGGGCCGCCGGGACTACCTGGCCGGGCACCTGCCGGGCGCGGTCTTCGTCGACCTGGACACCGAGCTGTCCGGGCCGCCCGGCGTGCACGGCCGGCATCCGCTGCCCGACCCGGCGGCGTTGCAGCGGGTGCTCCGCACGGCCGGCGTCCGCACCGGAGGCCCGGTGGTGGTCTACGACGGCGGCGACGGGATGGCGGCGGCCCGCGCCTGGTGGACGCTGCGCTGGGCGGGACATGCGCAGGTCCGGGTGCTCGACGGCGGCTTCCCGGCCTGGGCCGGGGCCGGGCTGCCGGTGACCACCGAGCCGCCGGCGCTGACGCCGGGAGACATGACCGTACGCCCGGGCGGGATGCCGGTGCTCGACGCCGGCTCGGCCGCCGAGATGGCGGCGCACGGGGTGCTGGTCGACGTCCGGGCGGCGGTGCGCTACCGGGGCGAGACCGAGCCCGTCGACCCGGTGGCCGGGCACATTCCCGGCGCGGTGAACGTGCCGGCCACCGAGTACGTCGGGACGGACGGCCGGTTTCCGGCCGCCGAGGCGCTGCGCGCCCGGTTCGCCGAGGCGGGCGTCCGGCCCGGGACGCGGGTCGGCGCGTACTGCGGCTCCGGAGTGACCGCCGCGCAGGCGGTGCTCGCCCTGCACCGGGCCGGACACCCCGGGGCAGCCCTCTACGTCGGGTCGTGGAGCCACTGGATCACCGACCCGGAACGGCCGGTCGCGCTCGGCCCCGACCCGGGCGACCCCGCACCGGCCGCCGACTGAACCCGCAACCCGTCGCGGCGGCCGACCGGGCCGGCAACCCGTCGCGGCGGGCGACCGAGCCGGCGTACCGGCGCGGTGGCGGCGCGCGGCGCTCCGGGTAGGCGGTCGCGGTCGGCCGCCGTTCCCCGTGCGACGATGAACACCATGTCGGACGACACGGTGGTGGTCTGGGACGAGAGTCTGCTGACGTACGACCTGGGTGACCATCCGCTCGACCCGGTACGGGTGGAACTGACCGTGGCCCTGGCTCGGGAACTCGGCGTGCTGGACCGCCCCGGCGTACGCCTGGTGGCCCCCACCCCGGCCGACGACGCGGCACTGGCCCGGGTGCACCGGCCGGACTACCTCGACGCGGTCCGGGCGGCGCCGAGCGACCCGCTCTTCTCCGGGTACGGCCTCGGCACCCCGGACAATCCGATCTTCGACGGGATGCACGAGTCGAGCGCCCTGGTGGCCGGGGCGAGCCTGGCGGCGGCCGAGGCGGTCTGGCGGGGCGAGGCCCGGCGCGCCGTCAACGTGGCCGGTGGCCTGCACCACGCGATGCCGAGTCGGGCGGCCGGGTTCTGCGTCTACAACGACCCGGCGGTGGCGATCGCCCGGCTGCTCGACCTCGGCGCCGAGCGGGTGGCCTACGTGGACGTCGACGTGCACCACGGCGACGGGGTGCAGGAGGTCTTCTACGGCGATCCCCGGGTGCTGACGGTCAGCCTGCACGAGACGCCGTTGGCACTCTTTCCGGGTACGGGGTTCTCCGACGAGATCGGCGGTCCGGGGGCCGAGGGGAGCGCGGTCAACCTGCCGCTGCCGCCCGGGACCGGCGACGCGGGTTGGTTGCGTGGTTTTCACGCCACCGTTCCGGCGCTGCTGCGCGCGTTCCGGCCGCAGATCCTGGTCACCCAGTGCGGTGCCGACAGTCACCGGCTCGATCCGCTGGCCGACCTGCGGCTGAGCGTGGACGGGCAGCGGGCGAGCTATCTGGCGCTGCGGGCGCTCGCCGACGAACTCTGTGAGGGGCGTTGGGTGGCCACCGGCGGCGGCGGTTACGCGCTGGTCGAGGTGGTGCCCCGGGCCTGGACGCACCTGCTCGCGGTCGCCACCGGCGAACCGGTCGACCCGGCCGCGCTGACCCCGCCGGCCTGGCGGGAACTGGCCAAGGCCCGCCGTCCGGAGCGGGAGGTGCCGCTGCGGATGACCGACGAGGCGGACGGCTCGTACGAGCCGTGGCAGCCGACCGGCGAGCCGGACGCGGTGGACCGGGCGATCATGGCGACCCGCAAGGCGGTCTTTCCACTGCACGGCCTCGACCCGCAGGATCCGTCGCTCTGAGCCGTGGCTCGGTTCGGCGGCGGCTCGCCGCGCGGGCCGGCCGCCGTGTTCGTCGCCGCCCGGGGTGTCTCAAAATCGTCTCGGATTAGTATCGGAACCTGTCTCGTTATCGCTCGGGTTGGGCCGGGTCGGCGACCCGGAGGTGCCGGTAGAGGGTGGCCCGGGAGACGCCGAGGCTGGCGGCGATCTGGTCCACGGTGTGCAGCCCGGCGCCGTGCATCGCCCGGGCCGTGCGCACCTGTTCGGCACTGAGCCCGGGCGGTCGCCCCGCCCGGCGCCGACGGCTCGGCCGAACCCGCTCCGGACCGGACTGCCGTTCTCCGCCGCGTTCTGCGGCCATTCCCCCGCCCGGTTCTGCGGCCATTCCCCCGCCCGGTTCTGCGGACCGTTCTCCGCCCGGTTCTGCGGCCCGTTCTCCGATCCGGTCCGTGCCGGCTCGCGGCGCCGGCTCGCTGAGCAGTCGGACCGCGCCGTCGAGTAGCGCCGCCCGCAACTCGTCGTCCGGTACGTCGGCGTAGAAGACGATCGGGTCGCCGAGCATCCCGGTGGCCTGGATGGCGCGGATCCGCTCCAGCCGGGTCGCGCCCGGGCCGGCCACCAGGTCGTACGCCCTGGTGGCGAGCCGCATGATCCGGGCGTACGTGCTGCCCCGGGCGAGCAGCGTCATGTCGTGGTAGAGCGTCCCCAGTGGACGCCGGTGCCGCAGCAGGGTGTCGAGCCAGCCCTCCAGCGCCGCCCAGCGGGCCGCCGGCCAGGGCAGCTGGGCCGCCCGCTCCAGCGCCGCCTCCAGGTCGGAGACGAGCGGCTCGGCCAGCGCCACCAGCAGGTGTTCCTTGCTGGGGAAGTGGTAGAGGATGCCCGCCTTGGTCAGCCCCAGCCGGTCGGCGATCTGCCGCAGCGAGGTGCGCTGGTAGCCCTGCGCGCCGAACAGGTCCAGGGCGGTACGCAGGATCCGGCTCCGGGTGTCGAGAGCGGGAGGTCGATCCATCCGCCCAGGGTACCGACCCCTGACCGACGATCAGGAATTTGTGACCGTCGTCCTACCATCGGTCAGTACACTGGCATCGAGACACTGTCACGATCCGGCTCGACACGTCGTCCTGGTTCCCGGACGGTTCCCGGACGACGCGGAATCGGCAACTGGCAAGCGGAATCGGCAACTAGCAAGGGAGCGTCATGACCGCGATCTCGGTGGCCGGCCTGGTGAAGACCTTCGGGGCCACCCGCGCGCTGGACGAACTGGACCTGACCGTCCGGTCCGGCGAGGTGCACGGGTTCCTCGGACCGAACGGGGCGGGCAAGTCCACCACCATCCGGATCCTGCTCGGCCTGCTCCGCAAGGACGCGGGCGAGGTGGGCGTACTCGGCGGCGATCCCTGGCGGGACGCCGTGTCGCTGCACCGCCGGCTGGCGTACGTGCCCGGCGACGTGAACCTCTGGCCCAACCTCTCCGGCGGGGAGGCGATCGACCTCTTCGGCGCGCTGCGCGGCGGGCTGGACCGGGCCCGCCGGGACGAGTTGTTGCAACGCTTCGACCTCGACCCGACCAAGAAGTGCCGCACCTACTCCAAGGGCAACCGGCAGAAGGTGGCGATCGTCGCCGCGTTCGCCTCCGACGTGGAGTTGCTGGTGCTCGACGAGCCGACCTCCGGGCTGGACCCGCTGATGGAGGCGGTCTTCCGGGAGTACGTCACCGCGCTGCGCGACGCGGGCAAGACCGTGCTGCTCTCCAGCCACGTGATGTCCGAGGTGGAGGCGCTCTGCGACCGGGTCAGCATCATCCGGGCCGGCCGTACCGTCGAGTCCGGCACCCTGGCCGAGCTGCGCCACCTGACCCGGACCCCGATGACGGTCGAGACGGAGCGCCCGGTGGAGGGGCTCGCCGACCTGGCCGGGGTGCACGCGGTCACCGTCTCCGGCTCCACCACCCGGTTCGAGGTCGAGTCCGGCACCCTCGACCCGGTGCTGGCCCACCTCGCCCGGTCCGGGGTACGGGCCCTGACCAGTACGCCGCCGACCCTGGAGGAGCTGTTCATGCGGCACTACGGCGACGGTTCCGAGACCGGCGCCGCCGAGCGTCCTGTGCCGGCGGGTGCCCGGTGACCGCGCTGACCGGCACCGCCCGGCTGACCCGGCTCGCGGTGCGCCGGGACCGGGTGAAGCTCCTGGTCTGGGTGCTGGCCGTGCCGGGGGTCGCCGCCGCGGTCGCGCAGAGCGTCGCCGGCATCTACGGCACCGAGTCCGACCGGATCGGCTACGCCACCACCAGCGCCGCCAGTGTGGTCGCCCGGGCGTTCAACGGCCCGGTCTCCGGGCCGAGCCTCGGGTCGGTGGTGACCGCCGAGGCGTACACGATGCTGGCCCTGCTCGCCGCGTTGCTCAGCACCTTCGCGGTGGTCCGGCACACCCGGCAGAACGAGGAGACCGGCCGGGCGGAGCTGCTCGGCTCGGCGGTGGTCGGCCGGCACGCCCCGCTCACCGCGGCCCTGCTCACCACGCTCGCCGCCAACGTGCTCAGCGGGGTACTGCTGGCCCTGGTCCTGGTGGCCGGGGACCTGCCGGTGGCCGGTTCGTTCGCGCTCGGCGCGGCGATCGCCGGGATCGGGGTCTCGTTCGCGGCGGTCGCCGCGGTGACCGCCCAGATCTCCGGTACGGCGCGCGGGGCGAACGGCATGGCCGCGGCCGTCGTCGGCGTCGCCTTCCTGCTCCGGGCCGCCGGAGACGCCTGGGGGACCGTCTCCGCCGACGGGATGCGGGTGGTCAGCGCCTGGCCGTCCTGGCTCTCCCCGCTCGGCTGGGCCAGCCAGGTCCAGGCGTTCGACCGCAACCGCTGGCCGGTACTCGCCCTGACGGTCGGCTTCGCGCTGCTCGCCGTCGGTACGGCGTTCCTGCTGACCGCCCACCGCGACCTTGGCGCCGGGCTGCTGGCCGTCCGCCGTGGCCCGGCGGTGGCGGCCCGGAGTCTGCTCAGCCCCGCCGGCCTGTCCTGGAGGTTGCAGCGGGGTGTGGTGCTGGGCTGGGCCGTCGGCATCGTGGTGATGGGGATGTCGATGGGTTCGGTCGGCGAGGAGGTCGACAGCTTCGTCGGCGAGAACGAGGCGGCCACCGAGCTGATCGCCCAGCTCGGCGGCACCGAGAAGCTGATCGACGCCTTCCTCGGCACCATGATGGCGATGTTCGCGCTCGCGGTGGCCGGCTTCGTGGTCCAGGCGGTGCTGCGGCTGCGGACCGAGGAGGCGGCCGGCACCCTGGAGGGGATACTCGCCACCGCCGTCAGCCGGCCCCGCTGGCTGCTCAGCCACCTGCTCTGGGCCGCCCTCGGCGCGGTCGTCCTGCTGGCGCTGGCCGGCGCGAGCACCGGGCTGGGCTACGGCCTGGTCAGCGGCGACGTACCCGGCGAGGTGGCCCGGCTCACCGTCGCCGGACTGGTCCAGGCGCCGGCGGCGCTGGTCCTCGCCGGCCTGGTGGTGGTGCTGTTCGGGCTGCTGCCCCGGCTGTCGGTGGCGCTGTCCTGGACGGCCTTCCTGCTCTGCGTCCTGCTGGGACAGCTCGGCGCGCTGCTGGAGCTGCCACAGCCGGTGCTGAACCTGTCGCCCTTCACCCACCTGCCGGCGGTGCCGGCCGCCGACCCGAGCGCCACCCCCCTGGTGGTGCTGCTCGCCGTCGCGGTGGCGCTGACCGGGCTCGGCCTGGCCACGTTCCGCCGTCGGGACCTGGCGATCGGCTGAACCGGACGGACCCGAACCCGGGAGCACGGACACAGCACGGAGCCCCCGCCACCGGGGCAGGTGGCGGGGGCTCCGGAGGGTACGGCTCAGCTCGCGTACGCCTCCAGGCGGTCGGCCCGGGACGGGTGGCGCAGCTTCAGCAGGGTGACCTTCTCGATCTGGCGGATCCGCTCCCGGGAGAGGCCGAACTCCCGGCCCACCTCGTCGAGGGTGCGCTGCCGCCCGTCGTCCAGGCCGAAGCGCAGCCGGATCACGGCCTGCTCGCGGTGCGAGAGGGTGGCGAGGACGATCTCCACCTCGTTGCGGAGCTGACCCGCCGAGACGGCGTCACCGGGCTCCTCGCGGGGGTCGACGGCGGCGACGAAGTCACCGAGGGCGCTCTCACCGTCCTCGCCGACGGCCTGGTCGAGGCTGACCGGCTCCCGGTCGTACGAGATGAGTTCGATGACCTGGAACTCCGGTACGCCCAGCGCGGCGGCGACCTCGGCGACGGTGGGCTCCCGGCCGAGCTGGGTGGCCAGGTCCCGGCGGGTCCGGACCATCCGGTTGACCTGCTCGACCATGTGCACCGGGATGCGGATGGTGCGGGCCTGGTCGGCCATGGCCCGGGTGATGGCCTGCCGGATCCACCAGGTGGCGTAGGTGGAGAACTTGTAGCCCTTGGTGTAGTCGAACTTCTCGACGGCCCGGATCAGGCCGAGGTTGCCCTCCTGGATCAGGTCCAGGAACGCCATGCCCCGCCCCGTGTACCGCTTCGCGATGCTGACCACCAGCCGCAGGTTCGCCTCCAGCAGGTGGTTCTTCGCGGCCCGCCCCTGGACAGCGATGATCTCCAGGTCGGCTCGCAGCTCCGCCGACAACGCCCCCCGCGTGTCGGCGCTCAGCTTCTCCTCGGCGTAGAGCCCCGCCTCGATCCGCCGGGCCAGCTCCACCTCCTGGACGGCGGTGAGCAGCTTGGTCCGGCCGATGCCGTTGAGGTAGGCCCGGACCAGGTCGGCCGAGGCACCCCGCTCGTCGGTGGCGTCGAGGTCGACCATGACCTGCCCGCCGTCCCCGGTCGGCTCGGTGTGGACCCCGGCCGCGCTGGCCGGGTGAGTGTGGCTCTCGTTCAGGACCATCATCTGTCGCCTCCCCGCTTCGACAATGTGGCGCGTACCAGCGGACAACCGCGCTGGTGACACATAGCTTGGCCGGTAGGGCGTGAAGCCGAGGTGAGGAGAACGTCGGGTTGGCATGAAACCGGGAGACCGCCGGGGGCTGGTTCGTCCCGGTTTCTCGACCTTGATCCCATTGATCGTCGTCCTCCGGTACCGGACCGCTCCGGCCCGTTGCCCGGGCGGTACTTGCCAGTGACGGTTACCGTGCGAGACGGGACAGAGATCGACGACGGATGGAGGACGTGGTGGTCTTCAAGCGGTTGATGCAGGCGATGGGTGTGGGCGGTCCGTCGGTCGAGACGGTGCTGACCAACCCGAACTGCCGGCCAGGCGGTTATCTGGAGGGCCAGGTCCACGTCGCGGGCGGCGACCATCCGGTGGACGTCGAGTACGTCGCGCTCGGCCTGGTGACCCGGGTCGAGGTGGAGAGTGGTGACAGTGAGTACAACACCACCCAGGAGTTCCAGCGGCAGCGGGTGACCGGCCCGTTCCGGCTGGAGAGCGGGCAGCGCCACGACATCCCGTTCCGCTTCGAGGTGCCGTGGGAGACGCCGCTGACCGAGATCGGCGGTCGCCACCTGCACGGGATGACCATGGGGCTGCGTACCGAGCTGGAGGTGGCCCGCGCGGTGGACAAGGGTGACCTCGACCCGGTCGCGGTGCATCCGCTGCCGGCGCAGGAGCGGGTCATCGACGCCCTGGTCCAGCTCGGCTTCCGGTTCAGCCGGGCGGACGTCGAGCGCGGCCACATCTACGGCGTACGCCAGAGCCTGCCGTTCTACCAGGAGATCGAGTTCTACCCCGGTCCGCAGTACGCCCGGGCGATCAACCAGCTCGAACTGACCTTCGTGGCCACGCCGCAGCACTTGCAGATCGTGCTGGAGATCGACAAGCGGGGCGGTCTCTTCACCGAGGGCCGGGACGCGTTCGGCCGGTTCACCGTCGACTACGCCTCCGTCGACCGGACGGACTGGGTCCGGCAGCTCGACGGCTGGCTGCGCCAGTCGATGCAGAAGCGCGGCCTCTTCTTCTGAGCCCCGCCCTGCGGCGGTCCGCCCGACGGGCGGCGCGGGTCGGCGCTACAGCTCCAGCAGCACCGTGTGCGGGCCGACGTTGACGCTCTCGACCAGCATGTGCGCCCGGAAGCGGCCGGTGGAGACCTTGGCCCCCCGCAGCCGCAGCGCCTCGACGAACGCGGTGACCAGCGGTTCGGCCACCTCGGCCGGGGCCGCCGCGCCCCAACTGGGCCGGCGGCCCTTGCGGGCGTCGCCGTAGAGGGTGAACTGGCTGACCACCAGCAGCGGCGCCCCGACGTCGGCGGCCGACCGCTCGTCGGCCAGGATCCGCAGCTCGTGCACCTTCCGGGCCATCGTCTCGGCGGTGGCCCGGGTGTCGGCGTGGGTCACCCCGAGCAGCACCAGCAGCCCGTCGGAGATCGCCCCGACCACCTCGCCGTCCACCGTCACACTGGCCCGGCTGACCGTCTGCACCACCGCACGCACGACGGTCAGTCTGCCACGGGCGCCAGGACGCCGCGTTCCACCAGGTGCGCGATGATCGGCGCGGCCGCCTCGGCAAGGTCCGTCGCGGGTACGTCGTGCGCCAGCGCCAGCACCGCGAGCTGCTCGCGCAGCGGCACCTGGCCGTTGGCCCCGCCGACCAGGGCCAGCACCAGCGGGTCCACCTCCTCGGTCCAGCGCAGCCCGTGCGACTGGACGAGCACCTGCCGGTCCACCACCCAGCCGTCGTCGCCCATCGACGCCTCCTGGCGCAGCTTCAGACCGTCGACCGCCCGGAACCTGGTGGTCAGCAGCGCCTCGTCGTCCCGGCCGCGCAGCCAGTCCTGCCGGTCGAACCAGGCCGCGACCTGCTCGCCCATCGGCGGCTGTACCGCCTGCCGCAGGTCCTCGACCCGTACCACCGGATCGGGGTGGCCACCCCGGCGCAGGTTCACCACGCCGAAGCCGATCGCCTCGACCTTCTGCGCGTCGAACCAGTCGAGCCAGGCGGCCACCCGGTGCGGGTCGGCCGCCTCGCCGGCGTCGGAGAGCCACAGGTCGACGTAGTTCATCGGGTCGGCGACCTCGCGCTGGATCACCCAGGCGTCCAGGCCGGTACCGGCGAACCAGCCGGCCACCCGCTCACCCCAGTCCTCGCCGGCCACGTGCAGCCAGTTGGCCAGGTACTGCATGGTGCCGCCCTCGGTGAGCAGGCCCGGCGCGGCGGCGGCCAGTTCGGCGGCGATCCCGTCACCGACCCGGCCCGAGTCGCGGTAGCTGTGCGTGGTGGTGCCCGGGCCGACCACGAACGGCGGGTTGCTCACCACCAGGTCGAAGCGGCGACCGGCCACCGGGCCGACCAGGTCGCCCCTGAGCAGCTCCCAGCGGTGTCCGTTCAGCGCGGCGGTGGTCGCGGCGAACCGCAGCGACCGCTCGGAGACGTCGGTGGCGGTCACCGAGCGGGCGTGCTCGGCCAGGTGCAGGGCCTGCACGCCGCTTCCGGTGCCGAGGTCGAGGGCGCTGCCGACCGGGCGCCGGATGGTCGCCCCGACCAGCGTGGTGGTCGCGCCGCCGATCCCGAGTACGTGGTCGGCGGCGAGCGGCTGGCCGGGCCGGGCGCTGGCCGGTACGTCGGAGAGGACCCACCAGGTGTCCCCGTACGGCTCCAGGTCGACGCCCTGGCGGAGCCCGTCGCCGACCCGTTCGAGCAGCCCTCCGGCGAGCGCCTCGGCGAGCGGCAGCGGGGCGAGGGCCGCCCGTACGGCCGCCTCCGGCTCGGTCTGGGCGCAGACGAAGAGCCGGATCAGGGTGGCGAGCGGGTCGCGGTCCTCGGTGGCGCGCAGTGCCGCCCGGTAGTCGTTGCGGGCCAGTCCGCTCGTCGCGGCCGGGCCGAGCCGGTCGGCGATGCCGCTCGAGGTGTAGCCCGCGCTGGTCAGTGCCGTCCGGAGCTGGTCGACCCCAGCCGGGGACAGCAGCATCTCGTTCCCGTCCACGGCGTCCATCCTGCCCGCCGCCCCGACCGGGCCGACCCGCACCCCCGCAGTTGGCGGCCCGGAACCACCCGTCGGGTGTAACGCGTCGGCACGGCGCCGGTCAGTCGGTCGGTCCGATCGGCGTTTGACCAGCTCGCGGCCCCTGTGCCGGCGCGGTCGGCGGCTGATGCCCGTGCTGTTCGCCGCTGTCGCGCTCGCCGTTCTGCCGACCGTGCTGGTCGGTCGCGTTCTGCCGGCCGTGCTGTTCGGCCCCGTTCTGCCGGCCGTGCTGGTCGGTGGCGGGCAAGGGCGGCGGCCCGGCCCCGGGGAGCGGTTGCCCCGGTCCGGGGAGCGGCTGCCCCGACCCGGCGCCCGGGTGGGCGGGTACGGCGAACGGGTGTCCGGGAATGGCGGCCGGGTGGGCGGGTGCGGGGAACGGGTGTCCGGGGACGGCGGCCGGGTAGCCGGGCGGCGGGGCCGGTCGCTCGGGCGAGACGGTCGGCAGCCGGCGGCGGCGGGCCAGCCGGAGCACCGCGACGGCGTAGCCGGCGTTCACCAGCAGGCTGACCACGAACATCTCCCAGGGAGCGTCGGCGGCGGTCTCGTCGATGCCGAGCTGCCCCAGCGCCGCCGCGCCGACGAACGAGACCAGGTTGTTCACCACGTGCAGCGCGATCGCGGCCTCCAGGCCGCCGGTACGGACGGTCAACCAGCCGAGTACGCCACCCATGACCATCAGGTCGGCGAATCCCCACCCGGTGCCCCAGCCGTGGGCGAACGCGAAGAGCACGGCCTGGAGGGCGATCGCCGGCCACGGCGTCCGGAGGAGCACCCCGACGAGCTGTAACAGCCAGCCCCGGAAGACGTACTCCTCGGCCGCGGCCTGGAACGGCACCAGCAGGAGCAGCAGGACCAGTGCGCCGAGGAAGCCCGCCCAGCCCGGCCAGCCGGTGCCGACCGCCTCGTCGCCGTCGGCGCTGCCGGTCAGGGCGAGCAGGCCGAAGCTGCCACCGAGCAGGAGCAGCACCGCCGGTACGGCGACCAGCGCGCACCAGCCAAGCCAGCGCCAACGCAGCCGGCCGAGTACCGAGGAGACCGTACCGGCCGGACGGGCCTGCACCCAGCGCGCCGCGAGCAGGACGAACGGCAGCGCGGCGGCGATGGCGGCCAGCAAGAGTACGAGATCACCCAGCGCGCCCAGCGCCGGCAGGCCGTCCGGGCCGGTCGGACGCCCGGTGACGGCGGCGATCGCGGTGCCGATGCCGACCAGCAGGCAGAGCAGCACGAAGGTGCCGCCGAGGATCAGCAGGGTCCCGAGCAGCGGGCGCCACCAGCGGTGCCGGTCGGTACGGGCCAGCCGGTGGTAGGCGGTGCCCGGCGCGGGTGCGGTCGTCATGTGCCAAGGGTGCCCGGTCGGTGCCAGTGAGACATCGGCGGGACTGCCCGACCCGGTGCGGACCCGGGATGGTCGACCCGGCACGACGGGCCGGACCGGCCGAAAACAACCGACGGGCCGGAAAAGCCGTTCTCGACGGGATGCGCCGCCGGATGGGGC
Organism: Plantactinospora sp. BB1; assembly: GCF_003030385.1. Taxonomy (NCBI): domain Bacteria; kingdom Bacillati; phylum Actinomycetota; class Actinomycetes; order Micromonosporales; family Micromonosporaceae; genus Plantactinospora; species Plantactinospora sp. BB1. The sequence goes on from NZ_CP028159.1 coordinate 3,442,633, forward strand.
GGTGGCATCCCGTCGAGAGCGTCACGGTTCGCCGCGCGGGGGCGGGCCGGGCGACGTGCTCGCGGTGCGCGGGCCGACGGGCTCAGCGCGTCAGAACGTCACGTCCGAGCAGCCGTAGAAGGTCTCGGTGCTGTCGGAGCGGGTCCACACCGAGTAGATGATGTGGTGGCCGCTCTTGCCGGACGGCAGTCGACCGGTCCAGTAGTAGTGGCCGTCGTTGCTGCCCACGTTGCCCCGCTGCGGCGGGTTGGTGACCGAGGAGAACGGCGTCGACTCCAGGTCGCTCCAGGCCAGCGCGCGGGTGGGGCTCCAACCGTTGCGGGTGACGTACAGGTCGAACCGGCCGGGGTGCGCGGCCCAGTTGCTGTACCGGAACTCGATGCTCGCGCCCGAGCTGACCTGGGCCTTCGGGAAGTCGTTCCGAGCCAGGTCCCAACCCCGGAAGGTGGAGTTGCCGCCGCTGCACAGCTGGCCGTCCGGGATGAAGCCCCGGGTCCGGCCGGCGCCGTCCGAGCGGAGCACGCTGAACCAGTTGTAGAGCGGGGAGACGCCGCTGATGTTGGCCGCGGCGACACAGCCCGGGTTCTTGTTCACGATGTTGCCCTGCGGGGTCAGGCCGTCCCGGTAGCAGGCGTACGTCCGGCTCGCCGGAATCATCAGCGCGCCGTGTGCGTTGGCCGGGGTCGGCGAGATCACCGTCAGGAGGCCGGCGGTCAGTACGGCGGAGACACCGACGACCGTCAGTCTGCGCATGAGCTTCACGAGTTGATCCCTTCTGTTCGACCCGCTGCCCAGGGGTGTGGCGGGCGGCGCGGTCGGGTGTTGTCCGGCGGGGCGTGCGGGCGTGGTGGTGGCGTCCGTCGCCCGGTCACCGGCTACTGGCACATCAGGCCCGGATCCCACACACGCAGCACGGTTGCCCCCGTACTGCGGCGATATGAACCATTGCAGCATGGATGGCCGGCTCAATCAATAGGTGTCTATCGATATGTCCCCGACGGAATGGTCCCGCATGTCCACCGACCCGACCGCTGTCGGCAGCGCGGGGCGGGGGGAGTGGAGGTCGGCTCAGGCCAGCTGGAAGTCGGCGAAGTCGAAGCCGGGCGCCACCACGCAGCTCACCAGGACCGGCTGGTCGCCCGCCGGCTCGGCCGACTGCCAGACACCGCCGGGGATCAGCAACTGTGGCTGCTCACCGGCGGTCACGTCCGGGCCGAGTCGGACCTCGGTCGGCACCTCCGCCGGCACCTCGGCCGCGCCACCGAGCCGCAGCCGCAGCGGGCCGCCCCGGTGCCAGAGCCACAGCTCGTCGGAGCGGACGACGTGCCAGCGGGACCGCTCCCCGGGTTGCAGCAGGAAGTAGATCGCGGTCGCGGCGGCACGCGGCCCGGCGTACCCCTCGGGGGTGAAGGCGTGCGTCGAACGCCAGGTTTCGCGGAACCAGCCGCCCTCCGGGTGCGGGGCCAGGTCGAGCCGCTCGGCCAGCGGGGGTCGGTGCGGTGTCGTCACGGGTCGACCTCCACTCGGGTACGCCGGGTCCGCCCCGAAACCCGACGAACCGGAAGTCTACCGAGCGGGGTACGCCCCGGCGGCCGGACGGGATCGGGTACGACCTCGCCGCCGGCCGCCCCGGGCGGTCAGAGCCCGGCCGCCTCGTCGTACCGGCGGCGCAGGTCGGCCATCTCGGACTCGTCCAGTGCCTCCTTCTCGGCCAGCTTCTCGTACTTGTCCGGGAACATCTCCCGGAGCCGGTCGATGAACCGGACGTCGGCGGTCGCCTCGACCACCTGGATGGCGGGCGGTTCGGTGGACATGTCCACGATCACCGGGCCGGCCAGCTTGACCGCCCAGTCCCAGGGCCGGTTCTGCTCGGCGACCCCGCAGAGGTGGAAGCCGTAGACGGTCTGCACGTCGGCGAGCGCGGTGACCTCGCTCGGCTCGAAGCCGTAGACGCGGACCCCGCAGATGATCGCCGGCTTCTTGCCGTCCTTCTCGGCGGTCGCCTGCTGCACGTTGTGGCCCGCGTGCTGGTGCTGCGCCGGGTCGGCCGACTCCAGTGTGGTCCGCAACCGGGTCATGATCTGCCCCTGCAGATCCGGTGGCCTGGCCTCCGAGCCGGCCGTGTTGATCAGTACGACCGTGCCGGCCGACACCGCCAGCAGGATGACCGCCACCCACACGAAGCGGTTGCGGTACCACCCCGCGAAACTGTTCCGGGTATTCATGATCGTTTCTCATCTCGTCGCCGGTCTGGTGCGTTGGCAGATCTCGTCGGACGGGCCGACCCGTGCTGGGTGGGTGTCCGTCGTTGGCGGAAGCTGGCCCGGCGAATGCAGTGCGGATCTGGCGTCGCGGCGCGCGCTGCCGACACTGCGGTGCTCCCGTGCTGGCCGTTCCCAGTGCGGTTGCCCCCGCACTGCGGCGATATGAGCCATTCCAGCACGCCCCGCCCCGCCCCGGCAATATCGACGATGCTCAGCGGGGCATCCGGCTCCGGCCGTCGCCCCGCTCGCTCCCGCTCGGCCGGCAACGGCGGGGATTGCGCGGCGGGCGTCGGTACCCGCCCGGGGTGGTGGCGGTACGGGACGGCAAGGACCGGCCGGCTCCGGTGCTGCGCTTCGGCCGGGACAGGTGGAGCCGTTTTTCCGCCGATGCCCGGAGCGGGCGCCCCGGACCGCCCGCGGCTGACCGTGGCCATCCACGGCAAATCCGGCTGCCTGTCACCGACCCAAACCGGCGGGGAGTTCTTCCGTCCCCGGCGGAACTTTTCCCGCCGTACGAACCCGCAGCGTACGGCCTTTTTCCGTGCCGCCTACCCGCTCCGACGCCGGTTCTGGATTCTCCCTTCCGAAACGGAAAATCTCCCTTCGTCGAATCGGAACAAGAACGGACTCATTTCGCTTCTTGACGAATCCCGTTCGCTTGCACATGATCCCTTCAATCAACGAGATCAGCGGGCGGGCTGCAGACCGTCCGGGCAATCCTGTTCTCGTCGTGACTATCGGACCTCCGGTCGGTGTGCACGATCACGGTGTCGCCGTCCGGCGCAAGTGAGGAAGGCCGAGATGCCTGCGAGGAAAGAGGACCCGGATTCCGGGTCCGGGGGGAGAGTGTCGGAACGGGTTCGTCTCGTTTCCGGCGTGGCGATTGCCGGCGGACTGCTCGTCCCGGTGCTCGCCATGTTGATGGGCTGCATGGTCCTGTTGCTGCACATCGGGGTACCGCTCTGGCCCGCACTGGCCGTCCTGGTCGTGCTCTGCGGAGTCGCCGTCGGGGTGGTCCGCCGGGTCACGGCACCGGCGGACGGTAAGGGCCGCGACGGCTGGTTCGGCCGGCTGCTGAAGGCACTGATCATGATCGGTACGGGGGGTTCCGGTCCAGGTCAGTGAGGTGCGCCTCCGGGCCGGGCCGGCTTCGGGGGTCGACGGTTGAAAGGGGGTCTTCCGCTGCAACGGAAGACCCCCACCCGACTCCGCTGGACCCATGGAAGGCCGAATCGGGGTGCTGTGATCGCCCGATCACGCTTAGTGGGACTTTACCGTAGGTAGCCGGTGGGCGACAGTCCACTTCGCTCTCCGCTTCGGTTCGGTCGCTGTCCCCGCTTGGGTGGTGAGGAAAGCAGGTGAAGCATTTTCGGGTTGACGCCCAGAGTTCTTGATGGCGCGAATGTTGCCGCGACACATAGCCATTGATCGATTCATTGCTGGATCGCGGCCGAAGTTTTGTTTTTTCTGGACTAGCCCCCCGCCGTGCGGTGGTGAGATGATCCGGAATGTCGTTCGAGATCATCGGACCGGCTGCAACCGGTCCGGGCGGGAAATGATCTCCAACGATGGTCTGGAACCGCTGGACCCGGCGGGTGACGCGTCGCGACCGCGAGGCGTTACCCGCCCCTCGAAAGGCCGCGTAACGTGCAAGACAGTGACTGGCATCGTCGCCAGCAGCCGACCGATCCCCGTGTCGAGCCGGGGCAGCTCGGACGCTCCGGCGCAGCCCGGGAGTCCAGCCGGCCCGGACCGCCCGGGCAGCCGGGCCGACCCGCCCCACCGTCCGGGCAGGCAGGGCGGGCGGGGCAGGTAGGGCAGGCGGGGCGGCCGGCGACCGGGAGGGCCAGGGTCCCCCGACCCCGTACCGACGGGACGCGGACCGGACGGCCCGGCAACCCGCTGCTGGGGTTCGGGCCGGTGGCCCGGCTCGCGCAGGTGCTCCGGGACGTCCACGCGGACGCCGGCGAGCCGCCGCTGGAACGGATGAGACTCGGCCCCAGCAGCAGCGCCGCCAACCTCTCCCGGGCGAAGAACGGTCTGGTGCTGCCGACCCGGGAGTGCCTGGAGGCGTTCCTCCGGGGTTGTGGCATTACGGGCGGGGACACCTACGACAGCGTGCTGCGGCTCTGGGCGGAGACGGCCGTGGCCGTCGAGGCGTTCCGGTCGGGACCGGCGAGCTGTGAGACCGACGACGCCCTGGTCGACGCCCTGGTCGCGCTCGCTGCCCGGCAGGGACTGGTGGTGCACGGGCGGCTGGACACCGCCGAGCTGGCCCGGCGGCTGGCCGAGGCCGCCGGGAGCGTACTTGGCCAGGACAAGCAGGGCCGGAGCAAGTGGACGGTCCGGGCGGTACCCGAGTCGGAGATCGTCGCGGAGTTCGTCGACCGGAGCCGCCCACCCACCGAGCTGGTACTCGACCACGTGGTCTTCGCCTGCGGAGGGCTCGACGGCGACGTCCGGTACTGGCGCAAGCACCTGCACCGGATCCAGGCACTGCGCCGCCAGGAGGAGGTGCTCGACGAGATCGGCTCCGCGCGGCGGGCGAGCCTGCCTCCGGCACGCCCCGCCCCGGGCGCGACGCCACCGGTCGTCCCCGGGCCCAGGTCGCCCGAGCCCGTGCCCCGGTCGCCGGAGACCCCGCCGGCCGAGCCGTCCCAGGCCCCGCCGGCCCAGGTCCCGCCGTCCCCGGGGCCGGTGCCGCCGGTCGCGCCGTCCCCGGTTCCGCTGGGTGAGGTTCCGCCGTCCCCGGGGCCGGTGCTGCCGGTTCCGGCCCGGTGGTTGGGCGTCACCTGGACCCGGCGCAGCGTGTTGACCGCGGCGGTGGCAGGGGCCACCGGGATGGCCCTGGCGGGTACCGCCGGAGTGCTGGTGGCGGACCGGGGCGACCGGGAGCCCGTGGCGACGTCCACCGCACCGTCGAGCCCGCCGGTCGGGTCGGCCGGACCCGTGCTTCCGGACGCGCCCGCCGCCGCGAGCACCTGGCTCTATCACCTTGCCGACCTGGTCCGGCAGGGCACGGACACCCCGGCGACCGGGCGGTACGCGTACACCCGGGCGCGACTCTTGTCCCGGGAGACGACGCCGGCCGGGCGGGACGGAGGCGTCACCGTCGAGGAGGAACAGCTGTGGTGGGCCGAGGACCTCTCCGGGCTACGGGTGGTGACCCGGACCGACCGGAATGACCAGGTGCCCACCTCGCATCCGTTTCCACCCGGCGGACTGACGATCGTCGTCAGGTTTCCCTCGGCGGACCCGGCGATCCTGGTCGGGCAACTCGACCGGGAGCAGCCGCCCCACCTCGGTCCGGTGGGCCGACTGCGCGCCGTGGCCAGCGTCAACATGTTCCACCCCCTCGACCGGCAGCAGCGGGCCGCCGTCCTTACGGTGCTCGCCGGGACGGCGGGACTGACCTATCGGGGCGTGGTGCAGGATCGCCTCCGTCGCGGCGGCATCGCGGTCAGCGCCGACGTCGCCGGGAGCACCCCGTTCGGCGAACGGGTCACCCTGATCTTCAGTACGGCCACCGGGGAGTTGCTGAGCCAGGAGACGAGCCGGCTGCCCGGTCCCGGCGGGGCCGACCCGGCCGACGGTGCCACGAGCGGCTACACGCTCTATCTCGAACGGTCGCGTACCGATCGTCTCGGCTGAGTCGTCCGTAAGGCACCGAATTCGCGAAACGCTGTCAAATTCGCGTCACGGATGACTGCCGGGCCGCTGATTCACGGGACATTCGCGTACCCGATCGACGGCGATATAGCCGCGAACAGCCGTGACGGGCCGGCGGAGATCGCCCGTCGGCGGACAGTCTAGAGCCGTCTCGCCACCTTCCAATTTCCGACAGCTATTCACTCACGTCACTTGCTGGCTACGAGTGGCGATCACGCGCGCCTCGTTCCTACTCTGGGAGCAGCGGTGACTGCGGAGAGTGTCGGTCCAGATACGTGATCGTCCATCGTCGACATCCTCCGGGTGACCGTCTCGCCGGCGTTGCTCCTGTCATGCGCATTCACCCCCGTGAGGTCATCCATGACGCCAGTTGTCAGACGCTGCTCCGCCATCCTGCTCAGCCTCGTCGGTGTCGCCGTCGTCGCATTTCCCGCGACGCCGGCCGCCAGTTCCGTGCCCCGGCCGGACGATGTCCCGAAAGTGATCTCGGATCATCTCGCCACACATCCCGGTGGGGTGGTCCTCAACGACAACGAAATCAGTTACGACGGGGGACGGTTCGTCGTCACCCTGACCCGCCCCGGACACACCCGGGCCGCGGTCGCCGACTGCCCGCAGGGCTGGTTCTGCTTCTACGACCGCACCAGCTACGGCTACCCCCGGGGCCGGTTGTCCGACTGCGGTCGGCAGGACCTGGCCACCTGGGGCTGGCAGTACCGCGTCGAGTCCGCGCACTACAACCTGACCAGTGGGTCGGTGGCGTTCCTCTACAGCGGCAGTCGCCTCTTCTCGGTCGGCGCCGCCGCGCGGGCCCTCGGCGACGTCGCGCCGTACCGGAACTGGGCCACCCACGTCTACCGGTACTGCTGACGCCGGCTGCTCCCCAGTTGCCGAGCGTGGTGCGGCACGTCACCTGACCTCCGAGGTAATCGACAGCATCCGGGCCCGGTGGCAGTTTTGGTGGCTCCGGCGGCACTGATCAACTTGCTGCCGCCGGCCCCACCCGCACCGTCGTTCGGAAGGACTCCAGCGTGACCGACTTCAAGGGACTCGTCGGCCGGTACCTCGACCTGTGGAACGAGCCGGATCCCGCCGCCCGCTCGGCCGGCATCGCCGACCTCTTCGCCGAGGACGCCACCTACACCGACCCGCTCGCCGACGTCGGCGGACACGACGGGATCGGGGCGGTGATCGGTGCCGCCCGGGAGATGTTTCCCGGGCTGCGCTTCGAGCCGACCGGGGTCGTGGACGGGCATCACGACATCGTCCGGTTCGGCTGGCAACTCGTACCGGCGTCCGGCGGTGAACCGGTCGCGGTCGGCTTCGACGTCGCCGGAGTGACCGGCCAGGGGCGGATCCGGGCGGTCTACGGCTTCCTGGACAAGGTACCCGGCTGAGGTCGGATGCCCGCCGTACAGAGGTGGTGACCGAGGCGTCGCGTCCGGCCCGGGCGGCGCAGCTCGGCGGTGCGTGCTCAGCGGCTCGGCGCGGGACCCGGAGGCGAGCGGTGGCCGAGGGCCAGGCTCCGGGCCGCGCCGGCCAGGAACAGCAGCGCCGAGGGGAGGAACGCGACACCGAGGCCGCCGAGGGCCAGCAGCAGTCCCCAGCCGCCGATCACGACCGCCGCGAGGAGATCGAGGTACCCGGCGCCGCGCGGGACGAACCGCTGGGCCAGTGGCGGAAGGGCGGCCGCGAGCACCGGTACGCCGAGCAGGACGATCGCCGCCGCGCCGGAGTCCTCGACGGTGAACGGGGCGAGGACGACCGCCACCAGTGCGGTGATCAGCAGCCCTGACCAGCGGAGCAGCGGCGCTCCGTCGCCTCCTCTGCCGAGCAGGACCAACACCCCGACCGCCAGTACGGCGGCGAGCGCAGCCAACGTCGTCACCAGGATCAGCGCCATGAGACCCCTCCGAGGCACCCGGGAAGATCCGGATCGACGGGCCGATCCGGCAGGTGCAGGAGAGTCTCCGAGATCGATCGGCCCGTCTGGTTAGATTACCGTCGATTTCGGCGGAACGACCCAGCGCCGTGCGGATGTCCGGGCCGCCCAGGGCGGCGGTACCTGTCTGCGGGCCGGACCCGCCCGGGGCGTTCCCCCGGTGTCGAGGTGAGCAGGCAAGATAGCCGCATGACGCTCTCGCTGCCCATCGACGCCGAAGCCAACGAACTGCTCCGGCGTGACCCGCTCGCCCTGCTGATCGGCATGGTGCTGGACCAGCAGGTCAGCATGGAGAAGGCCTTCGCCGGCCCGTACGAGTTGGTCAGGCGGCTCGGCCACCCGCCGGACGCGGCCGAGCTGGCCAGCTTCGACCCGGACGCGCTGACCGCGATCTTCGCCGAGCGTCCCGCCCTGCACCGGTTCCCCAAGGCGATGGCGGGCCGGGTGCAGGAGGTGTGCCGGACCCTCGTCGAGCGGTACGACGGCGACCCGAGCCGGCTCTGGTCGGAGGCCGAGGACGGCCGCGAGCTGTTGAAGCGGATCACCGGGCTGCCCGGGTTCGGCAGGCAGAAGGGGCAGATCTTCCTGGCCCTGCTCGGCAAGCGCTTCGGTGTGCAGCCGCCCGGCTGGCGCGAGGCGGCCGGCGACTACGGTGTCGACGGTGCCTACTACTCGGTCGCCGACGTGGTGGACGAGACGTCGCTGGCCAAGGTACGCCAGCACAAGCAGCAGATGAAGGCCGCCGCCAAGGCCGCGGCGGCAGACTGACCCGGCACCCGCCCCGGCCACGGACCACCGGCCGCCGGGCGGGCTAACGTACCGGGGACCGCCGGCCGCCAGGGCGGATACGGACGGTGGCCGGAGCCGGGGGTGACGGGGCCGGTTCGGCGACCGGCGGGGCCGATTCGGACGGCCGCAGCGCCCCCGCGCCATGCTGGCTCGTTGAGTGTTGAGATCGTCGACGCTCGGGGGGCGAGGTGGTGGTTGCGACGGCTCGGACCCGGGTACGCCTCGGGCGGGCGACCCGACCCACCCGGCTGATGCCGGATGGCTGACACACCCGTGGACCCGCTGCTGCGCGCCGAGTCCAGTTCGCAGCGGGCCACGTTCCTGGAACTGTTCCTGGATCTGGTCTTCGTCTTCGCGCTCACCCGGGTCTCCCAGCGACTGGTCGAGGACTTCACCACCGGTCAGCGCATCCTGCTCTCCGAGGCGGGCCAGACCCTGGTGCTCTTTCTGGCGCTCTGGCTGATCTGGGCGTCGACGGCCTGGGTCACCAGCGCCCTGGAGCCCGAGGCGTTCCCCGTACAGGGCGTCGTGGTGATCACGGTGGTCTGCAGCATGGTGGTCGCGGTCGCGTTGCCGAGGGGGTTCGGCGAGCGGGCTCTCATCTTCGCCGTCGCCTATCTCGCGGTCCAGTTCGGCCGGCTCGGGTTCTTCCTGTTCGCCACGCGTGGCCGCACCGCCACCGCCGATCCGGCGGCGCCCCGACGGGTGCTCTTCTGGTCCGCGTTGACCGCCGTGCCGTGGCTGGTCGGGGGACTCGTCGACGAGAGTGTCCTCCGGGGGGTGCTCTGGACCGTCGCGATCACCGTGGACTATCTCGGGTTCGCGCTGGGCTGGCCGACTCCCCGGCTCGGCCGCTCGCAGTACGGCGAGCAGCCGTTCGCCGGGGAGCACCTGGCCGAGCGCTACCAGCAGTTCCTGTTGATCGCGCTCGGCGAGTTGATCCTCGTCACCGGGGTCACCTTCAGCGGCGGTGGTGGTGCCTTCACGCCCGACCGGACCAGCGCGCTGGGGCTGGCGCTGCTGACCACCGTGCTGCTCTGGCGGATCTACTTCTATCGGGCCGGGCACGTGCTCCCGATCGCGATCATCCGGGCCCGGAATCCGACCCGGCTCGGCCTCTCGATCGCGTACACGCACCTGATCATGATTGCCGGGATCGTGCTCACCGGGGTCGGCTACGAGCTGACCATCACGCACCCGTTCGGGCACGTCGTACCCAGCTGGCTGATCACCATCCTCGGCGGTCCCGCCCTGTTCCTGGCCGGGCGGGCCGGCTTCGAGTTCCAGGTGTTCGGGCGGGTCTCCCGGCCCCGGGTGGCCGGCCTGGTCCTGCTCGGAGCGGTGGTACCGGCGATGGTCCGGTTGCCGCTGCTGGCGGTCGCCGGTACCGCCGCCGGGGTGCTGCTCGGGGTGGCCCTCTCCGACCTGCGCCGGTCCCGGGGCCAGGCGCCCGAGCAGCCGGCCCCGCCGATCTGACCGGCGGTCGTCCCAGAGCGGCGACGACCGCCGGCGGTCGGGCTCAGGCCGCGGTCGGGTGGGCGAGCGCGGCCAGGGCCCGGCGTACGTCGGCCAGCGACACCGTCGCCGAGTCGTCCAGGTCGGCCAGCCCGGCCTCGATCCACTGCCGCATCAGCGTGGTCACCCCGATGCCCCGCGCCTCGGCGGCCGAGCGGACCCGTTCGTAGGTGTCCAGCGGCAGGCGTACGGAGCGGCTGACCATCGGCACGTCGGTGTCCGGGGTGGGCAGCTCGACCGGCTGCGCCTCGTTGATCAGGTCCGCGATCTGGTCGTCTCCGGCGTCGAACCGCTTGATGGCATCGTCTCGGTGCATCGTCACCGCCTCCTCCTCGTCTCCGTGCTCGATTTTCTGCTCGATCCCGGTCTCCCGGTGGGCGATCCGGCCTCCCGGTGGGCCATCTCCGGCCCGCCCGGTGAGGCCGGCGGACTCACCCTCGGCGCCCCTGGATCGCCTCCTCGTAGCGCTTGGACTCGATGTCGGTCAGGTCGCGCGCGGAGAGGATGTCCCAGTCGTTGTCGTTCTGGTCGGCCTCGGCCAGCAGGATGGCCAGTCGACGCCCGCGCCGTGCGACGGCGTAGACGACCATCACGTCGTCGCCGAGGTGGCGGATCACTCGTCGGGCGCTGTGCAGCGCCTCCCACACCTCGCCGGGGGTGACGTCGTGGACCCGCAGGTTGCCCAGTGCCTCGTCGCTGAAGCTGAACCGGCTGCCCACCCGAGGGAGCGTACCACGTACGTAACACGCCGAGGAGGTGTCGGCAGAGGCTCGGCCCGGCGCCGCTTCCCAGGAGAAGGTGCGAGGATGGGGGTGGCATCCCGGGACGGGAGAGTTCCGGGGTGGACCGACCGCATCCCTTCCGGAGGCCGTGGTGAAGCGTCAGGCGTACCAGCCGATCCTGATCACCGACGCCTCGCGCAGTCAGGACGACCAGCTCCGTACCCGCCAGCGCCGGTACATCGTGATGATGTCCATCCGGGCGATCTGCGTCGTCGTCGGCGCGATCCTGGTCGGCGCCAAGGCCCCGCTGCTCTGGCTCTGGCTGCCGCTCTGCGCCGTCGGCATGGTGCTGATCCCGTGGCTGGCGGTACTCCTCGCCAACGACCGCCCGCCGAAGGAGCAGCACCGGCTCGGCGCCAAGCTGCGTCGAAGCCACCTCGACGAGACCCCGCCCCGGGCACTGCCCGCCGAGGAGCGGCCGCACCGGGTGATCGACGCCGAGCCCTGATCCGTACCGGCCGCCTCCCGCCCGGCACGCGAGCGGTCAGGAGGGGCAGCGGTGGTCAGCCGGTGACCTCGGCGGAGCCGTCGGTCGTCGGCCGGGGCCCCGGCCGGGCGCCGAGGATGCCGACCGCCGCCGCGCCGAGTTCGGCCGCGCGGTCCAGTGCCTCGGCCGCGCCCGCCCCGCCGACCCAGGCCGCCAGCAGGCCGGCCGCGAAGGCGTCCCCGGCCCCGGTCACGTCCCGCACCGGAACCCGGCGGGCCGGCGCGGAGACCACCGCGCCGCCGCGTTCGGCCCAGACCGCACCGGCGGCGCCATCCTTCAGCACCACGTGCCGGGCCACCTCGGTCAGGGCACGTGCCCGATCGGCCGGTGAGCCCGGGCCGGCGAGTACCGCCGCCTCGTCCGCGTTGGCCAGCAGCAGGTCCGCGTCGCGTACCCAGGACAGGAACGCCGCCGCACCGACCCGGCGCAGCGGTTCGGCGGAGGCCGCGTCGACGCTGGTGGTGAGGCCGCGCCCGCGCGCGGCGGCCAGCGCGCGCCGCCCGGCCTCCCGCGACCCGGCGTCCAACAGGGTGTACGCCGACAGGTGCAGATGCCCCGCGTCCACGCTCGCGCCCAGCGCGGCGTCCACGTGCCCCGGACTCAGCCGGAGGTTCGCGCCGCGCTGGGTCACCATGGTCCGCTCCCCGTTCCCGGCCAGCACGATGACGGTGCCGGTCGGCACGTCCGGATGCCGCCGCACCACGCACCGCACGCCCAGCGCGGCCAGTTCGGCGAGCCGCGCGGTGCCGGCCTGGTCGGCGCCGACCTCGCCGACCAGGGTGACCGGGCAGCCCTGCCAGGCCAGCCAGGCGGCGGTGTTGGCGGCCTGGCCGCCACCGGTGACCCGGATCTCGGCCGAGGTGTCCGAGCCCGGCGCCACCGGCCCGGCCAGCACCGCCAGCACGTCGGTGACGATGTCGCCGACGACGAGGATCCTGCGCCCCGTCCCGGGTCCCGTGCTGGCCATCACCGGTCGGCGGCGGCCACGGCGATCCGGGCCGCGAGGGCCGCGTTGCGCAGGATGATCCGGACGTTCACCGCCAGGCTCGCGCCCTCGGTGGCGGAGTGGAAGTGGGCCAGCAGGAACGGGGTCACCGCCTTGCCGGTCACCCCGCCGGCGGCGAGCCGGGCCAACCCGTCGGCCAGGGTCCGGTCGTGCAGGGCCGGATCGAGCTGCTCGTCGGTGGGGAGCGGATTGGCCACGATCAGCGCACCCGGCTGCACCCCGTGGGCGGCCCGGGCCGCCAGCACCGCGGCGACCTGTTCCGGTGAGTCGACCGACCAGTCCAGGTCGAAGCCGCCGTCGGTGACGAAGAAGCCGGGGAACCGGCGGCTGCGGTAACCGGCCACCGCCACGCCGAGCGTCTCCAGCCGCTCCAGCGTCGCGCCGACGTCGAGGATCGACTTCACCCCGGCGCAGACCACCGCGATCGGGGTCCGGGAGAGCGTGGTCAGGTCGGCCGACTCGTCGAAGGTCTGCGCCGCCTCCCGGTGCACCCCGCCGAGCCCGCCGGTGGCGAAGACCCGGATCCCGGCCGCCGCCGCGACGGCGCTGGTGGCGGCCACCGTGGTTGCACCGTCCGCCCCGGTCGCCGCGGCCACCGCCAGGTCGCGTACGGAGAGCTTGGCCACCCCGTCCGAGGAGGCGAGCCGGGTCAACCGGGCGTCGTCGAGGCCCACCACGAGTTCGCCCTCGACCATGCCGATGGTGGCCGGTACGGCGCCCTCGGCGCGTACCGTCGCCTCGATCTCGCGGGCCACCCGCAGGTTGTCCGGCCGGGGCAGGCCGTGCGAGACGATGGTGCTCTCAAGGGCGACGACGGGCCGCCCGGCGTGCAGTGCCTCGGCCACCTCGGCGCCGTACCGGATCTGGAAATCGTTCACGGCTGACCACCGTACGGGCCGGGGCCGGCGGGTGTTCCGGTGGACCGCTCGGCAGTGACCTGCCAAACTTGAGCGTTGGCGGGGTCACTTAGGGAGGAATCACTGCCGTGAGCACAGAGGTTCTCGAGCGTCCGGAGCTGAAGGACGCGGACACCGGGCCGGAGATGTTCCACTACGTCCGGAAAGAAAAGATCGCCGAGAGTGCGGTCATGGGGACCTTCGTGATCGCGCTCTGCGGTGAGACGTTCCCGGTCACCAAGGCCGCCAAGCCCGGCTCGCCGGTCTGCCCGAAGTGCAAGGAGATCTACGACTCCATGCGGGACTGAGCCGGGCCGAGGCGGCCGTCCGGCGCGTAACATCCTGCGGTGACCGCCGCAACCGCCCTCCTCCTCGCCGACCTCACCGGGGTGGCGATCTTCGCCGCCTCCGGTGCGTCAGCCGCGGTCGTGAAGCGCCTCGACCTCTTCGGGGTGGTCTTCGTCGGCTTCGTCGCCGCGCTCGGCGGCGGCCTCTTCCGGGACGTCGTGATCGGCGACGGGCCACCGCTGGCCTTCGCCGACTGGCGGTACGCGGTCACCGCGATGGTCACCGCCGCGGCGGTCTTCTGGCTGCACCCACAGTTGGCGCGGCTGCGTACCACCGTCCTGGTCCTCGACGCGGCCGGGCTCGGCCTCTTCACCGTCACCGGTACCCTCATCGCGCTCGACGCCGGCGTGCCACCACTCGGCGCCGGCATGATCGGCATGATGGCCGGGATCGGCGGCGGGCTCGGTCGGGACCTGCTCACCGGGGAGATCCCGGTGGTGCTGCGCCGGGAGATCTACGCGGTGGCGGCGCTGGCCGGCGCGGTCGCGGTGGTCGCCCTGGACCGGGCCGGCCTGGCCGGCCCCGGGCCGTTGATGGCGGCAGCCCTCTTCGTCTTCGCCCTCCGGCTGGTGGCCCTGCGCCGACGCTGGTCGGCTCCGGTGCCGGCCGCCAGGCGACCCGACGACGGCTCCAGCCCCGCGTACCGGGCGGTCGACGACGGCCCGGCGGAGCGGCCGGCCGACGGCGAACGCCCCGCCGACCGGGGCCGCTGACCCGGGCGGGCCCGGGCGGCCCGGCACGTCGAAGGCCCTGACCCGGCGGTGCCCGGGTGTGGCTTGTGTGGCGTCGGTGTCGCCTGGGTCGGATGGGTCCGGCTGGTTATGCTGGTACGGCCTTCGCGCTCGATCCGGTCGCGGGGGCGTTTTCGTGTGGTCGGATACCTGGCCGTCGGAGGGGAGTGTTCTGGGTGGGAGCCCCACTGCCGGTTCTCGAGTCGTTCCCGGCGCTGCGGGCATGGCAGCGTAAGGCGCTGGTCGAATACCTGCGGCGCCGCTCGGAGGACTTCCTGGCCGTCGCCACGCCCGGTGCCGGCAAGACCACCTTCGCGCTGCGGATCGCCGCCGAGCTGCTCGCCGACGGCACCGTCGAGGCGGTCACCGTGGTCGCGCCGACCGAGCACCTGAAGACCCAGTGGGCGGTCGCGGCGGCCCGGGTCGGCATCCAGCTCGACGCCGCGTTCCGCAACGCCGACCTGCACTCCTCGGCGGACTTCCACGGTGCGGTGGTCACCTACGCCCAGGTCGGCATCGCCCCGCAGGTGCACCGCCGCCGCACGATGACCCGCCGGACGCTGGTGATCCTCGACGAGATCCACCACGCCGGCGACTCCCGGTCCTGGGGCGACGGGGTCAAGGCGGCCTTCGAGCCCGCCGTACGCCGGCTGATGCTGACCGGTACGCCGTTCCGGTCGGACGAGAACCCGATCCCCTTCGTCAGCTACGAGCGGGGCGCCGACGGCCTGCAACGCTCCCGGGCCGACTCCGTGTACGGCTACTCCGACGCGCTCGCCGACGGCGTGGTCCGCCCGGTGATCTTCCTGGCGTACTCCGGGGAGACCCGGTGGCGGACCAGTGCCGGTGACGAGCTGGCCGCCCGGCTGGGTGAGCCGATGACCCAGGACCTGATCGCCCAGGCGTGGCGTACGGCGCTGGACCCGGCCGGGGACTGGATGCCGCAGGTGCTCCGGGCCGCCGACGCCCGGCTACAGGTGCTCCGGGCGGGCGGGGTCTCCGACGCCGCCGGCCTGGTGATCGCCACCGACCAGAACTCCGCCCGGTCGTACGCCCGGCTGATCGAACGGATCACCGGCGAGCGGGCGGTGGTGGTGCTCTCCGACGACCAGGGCGCCTCGGCCCGGATCGCCGCCTTCGCCGCCTCGGAGCAGCGCTGGATGGTCGCGGTGCGGATGGTCTCCGAGGGGGTCGACATTCCCCGGCTGGCCGTCGGCGTCTACGCCACCAGCGCCTCCACGCCGCTCTTCTTCGCCCAGGCGATCGGCCGATTCGTCCGGGCCCGCCGGCCCGGCGAGACCGCGTCGGTCTTCCTGCCCAGCGTGCCGCACCTGCTCGGGCTGGCCAGCGAGATGGAGGTCGAGCGGGACCACGTGCTGGGTGCGCCGAAGCGCGGTGACGGGCTCGACGACGACCTGCTGGAGCGGGCCCAGCGCAACGAGCAGGCCAGCGGGGAACTGGAGAAGCGGTTCGAGGCGCTCTCCGCCACCGCCGAACTCGACCAGGTCATCTTCGACGGGGCCTCCTTCGGCACCGGCGCCCAGGCGGGTACGCCGGAGGAGGAGGAATATCTCGGCCTGCCCGGCCTGCTCACCGCCGACCAGGTGGCGGTGCTGCTGAGCAAGCGCCAGGCCGAGCAGTTGGCCGCGCAGCGCCGCCGGAAGATTGCCGAACCGGTGCCGGCGCCCCGGCCGGAGAGCCGGCCGCTCAGCGCGGCGGAACGGCGGGTCAACCTGCGCCGTCAGCTCAACGCGCTGGTCGCGGCGCACCACCATCGGACCGGGCTGCCACACGGCAAGATCCATGCCGAGCTGCGTCGCCGCTGCGGCGGTCCGCCCAGCGCGCAGGCCACCATCGAGCAGCTCGAGGAGCGGATCGCCACCGTCCAGACGCTGTGACCGCGCCGCACGGTGCGGTGCGGCCGGAGACGACACGGGACGGCCGCTCCGGGCGTCATCGCGGTCGATCGCCGAGAGTGTCGGCAATCGGCACTGTCGGGGAATAGACGACCGGAGGCGCCCACTCGGGGCACCTCCGGTCAGCTATGTCCTGGTTAGGTTAGTTCGCCATCAAATCGGCGCCACGCCAGCTGAACTCCGGGTCAACCGCGTACCGGACCGTGATCTTCACGAGATCCTCGGCGTACTTGTTCGCGTGATGCCCACAGAACACCAGCTCGCTCCCACCCGCGAGGGTGATCCGAAGCTTGCCGGCGGCGTTACAGCGGTCGCACCGTTCATCGGCGGCTGGGGGAGCCACCGTCTCGGGCGGCGGCGTGAGGGTCGGGGTCATCGCCTTCCTCCTGCGGTCGTCACCGATGAACACTCTCGTCGTTCATTGCTCACCTATCGTGCAACACCCTTGTGGGGTGTGGCCTTCCCAGTGTGCCCCCGGGGGACCGATGTCACACGTGGTAGAGACAGTGTGCCGTGCCACCAGGGTGCCACGTCAACGATCACAAGTGGGGAACCATCCGATCACCGCGCGCCCGATGTACGCGTGGTGATCAGATGGACACGACTGGTTGACTTTTGGGGTCAGTCAAGATAATCGCGCAGTACCTGCGAACGGGACGGGTGCCGCAGCTTCGACATCGTCTTGGACTCGATCTGCCTGATCCGCTCGCGGGTCACGCCGTACACCTGACCGATCTCGTCCAGGGTACGCGGCTGTCCGTCGGTCAGCCCGAAACGCAGCCGCACCACGCCGGCCTCCCGCTCGGAGAGCGTCTGGAGCACCTGCTGGAGCTGGTCCTGCAACAGCGAGAAGGAGACCGCGTCGACCGCGACCACCGCCTCGGAGTCCTCGATGAAGTCGCCGAGCTGGCTGTCCCCCTCGTCGCCGATGGTCTGGTCGAGCGAGATCGGCTCCCGGGCGTACTGCTGGATCTCCAGCACCTTCTCCGGTGTGATGTCCATCTCCTTCGCCAGCTCCTCCGGGGTGGGCTCGCGGCCCAGGTCCTGGAGCAGCTCGCGCTGGATCCGGCCCAGCTTGTTGATCACTTCGACCATGTGCACCGGGATGCGGATGGTGCGGGCCTGGTCGGCCATGGCCCGGGTGATGGCCTGCCGGATCCACCAGGTGGCGTAGGTGGAGAACTTGTAGCCCTTGGTGTAGTCGAACTTCTCGACGGCGCGGATCAGGCCGAGGTTGCCCTCCTGGATCAGGTCCAGGAACGCCATGCCCCGCCCCGTGTAGCGCTTGGCCAGCGAGACCACCAGCCGCAGGTTCGCCTCCAGCAGGTGGTTCTTGGCCCGCTCCCCGTCCCGGGAGATCCACATCAGGTCGCGCTGCATCTCCCGGACGAGCTTCTCCTCGCCCTCCTCGGCGGCGCGCAGCCGCTCGGCGGCGTAGAGCCCTGCCTCGATCCGCTTGGCGAGCTCGACCTCCTGCTCGGCGTTGAGCAGCGGGACCTTGCCGATCTGCTTGAGGTAGGCCCGTACCGAGTCCGCCGAGGCGGTCAGCTCGGCGTCCCGGCGCGCCTGCTTCAGCGCCTCGGACTCCTCGTCGTCCCACTCGAAGTCGTTGTCGGTCGCGGCGTCGGCGGCGTCCGCCTCGGCGGCCTTGGCCAGCTCGGCCGGCTCCTCGACCACCACGTCCTCGATCTCGGCGGCGAGCACCTCCGGATCGATGTCGTCGGCGGGACCGTCCGGCTCGCCGCTCTTGGTCGGGGCGGCGCCCTTGGCGGCCTTGGCCGGGCCGGTGCCGGCGGCCTTCGCCGCCGCACGGCCGGCCTTCGCCGGAGCCTTGGCGGCCGTCTCAGCGGGCTTGGCGGCCGGCTTGGCGGCACCGGCCGGCGACGCGCCGTCGGCCGCGAGCGTCGGCTTGCGGGCCGCCGGCTTGCGGGCCGCGCCGGCCTCGTCGGCGGCGGGCGCCTGCTTCGGGGCCGGCGGCGCCGACTTCTTGGTCGCCTTGGCGGTGGTCGCCCGCGACGCGGGGGTGGCGGACCGGGCGGCGGCGACCCGGCGACGGGTACTCGCCGAGCCGTCGACCACGACGGTGACACCCGCGTCCGAGAGCGCACGCAGGATCTTCTTGGCCTGGGCCGGAGTCACCTCAGCAGACTCGACCGTACGCGCCAACTCCGCCGACGTGAGCTGGCCGCCGGCGTTCTGCGCGTGGGCGATCAGCGTGTCGGTGAGCGAGCGTACGTCGGCGCCGATGTGGCGGGGTTCTGTCACGAATGACCTTCCGGAGGCGATGAGCGAGCACGGCCGGGATCGGCCGGCGCAGCGCTATGCGTTGTGTCGGGCCGATGTGGTTGAGGGACCCCCGTGTCCCGGGCCGGCCGGGCTCGGCGGTCCGTGGCGCGTGGGCAGGCGTGAATTGTAGCGCCGTCTGCGGCGATCATCCCGCGCCGCACGCCGGAGACGTGGTCCGGGGCCACCGACTCGATACGCGTGTTGACTTTGTAAGGATGATACTCGCGCCGGAGGCAGGACGTCACAGGCGTGCGGGAAGGGGACGCCATGGACGGTACGACACCGGCTCCGGAGGAGCTGCTCGATATCGCGGTCGAGGTGGCCCGGGAGGCGGCGGAGACCGCGTACCGGATGCGCGCCGAGGGAGTCGCCGCGGTTGCCACCAAGAGCACGGTGACCGACGTGGTCACCGCCGCGGACCGGGCGGTGGAGCGGCAGGCGGTGGCGACCCTGCGGGCGGCCCGGCCCGGCGACGCCGTACTGGGCGAGGAGTACGGCGACGCCGAGGGTGCCGGCCCGGCCGCCGGCAGCGGCGTACGGTGGATCCTCGACCCGATCGACGGCACCGTGAACTACCTCTACGGGCTGCCGCACTACGCCGTCTCGCTCGCCGTCGAGGTCGACGGCGAGGTGGTCGCCGGAGTGGTCCGGAACGCGGCCACCGGGGACGAGTGGACGGCGATCCGGGGTCGGGGCGCCTACCGCGCCGGCCGACGGCTGAGCGGCTCGGTGGAGACCGATCTCGGACAGGCGCTGGTGGCCACCGGGTTCGGCTACGACCCGGCGCGCCGGGCGCACCAGGCCGGGGTGCTGCACCGGCTCATCCCGTACGTCCGGGACATCCGCCGGTTCGGGGTCGCCTCGATCGACCTGTGCCTGGCCGCCGAGGGCCTGGTCGACGGCTACTACGAGAAGGGGCTGAACCTCTGGGACCACGCGGCCGGCGGGCTGGTCGCCACCGAGGCCGGGCTCCGGGTCGACGGGCTGGCCGGTGCCGACCCGGGGCCGGACCTGCTGATCGCCGCCCCGCCCGCGCTCTTCGGCCCGCTGCACGACCACCTGGCCCGGCTCGACGCGGCCGGCGGCCCCTGAGGGTCGGCGGCCGGAGAGCCCGCCGGTCAGCTCAGGTTGGGGTCGGCGCAGGTCCGCGGCGGCAGCTGGGTGCTCTCGCTGTCCCGCTGGGTCAGCGCCTGGTTGACCTCGGTGATGGTCGCCAACTGCTTGAACTCGCCGCCGATCACCACGTCGACCACGTCGTTGTCGCGGTCGAGCTGGAACTCCGGCTCCGCCTCGTTGAGGAAGTACGCCTTGAGCACGTGGTAGGAGCCGACGCCCTTCGGCCCGTACCGCAGCACCGCGACCTCGTCGTCGATGCCCTTCCTGTTCGGCTCGTCGCCGGCCTTGAGGACCTGGAACTGCCGGTTCTGGAAGTCGGTCTTCACCGTGTTGGCCAGGCCGATGGTGTCGGTCGCGTTGTAGACGTTGATCTTGATGTCCTTCGGCAGCCGCAACCGGGTGTCGGCGAGCTTGTCACCTTCCTGGCAGTCACTGGCGACCTCTCGGCCGGCCTGGGTGTCGCGGACGAGGGTGACGACGACGAACACTATGGCGGTCACCGCGAGCACGCCGACGACGAGGAGGGCTCGGACGCGCGCGAAACTCATCTGCTTGGCTCCTGCGAAGGTGGTGTGTGGAACAGCCGACCGCACGGGCCGCCGTGGCTATCGAGTATGCCGGTGAGGCCAGCCGTTGTCCGACCGGGTGCTGAATCCGCCAGATTTGTCGGCGCGGCGACGACGATCGGCCGACCACTACCCCTATCTTCGTGTCGCCTGAGTCACATTGGGAACAACTCCGCGCGCTCGGACGTACATGCATGCCGCAGGGACGGTATACATGCCTCGCCCGAAGGGGGGTAAGGTACCCCGCTCGCCGGGGGAGTTCCGCCCGGCGGCCGCGACCCGGAACGTGCGCCGGGTCGGGCGACCGGAAGTAAGGCCGGCCAGCGGGAACCGAAACAGCGTCCTCCGGCGTTACAACCGGAAGCGACTATATCGATATGGGAGAGTGAGACCGATGGCCACCGACTACGACGCCCCGCGTCGCGACGAGGTCGACCTCGGCGAGGACAGCCTGGAAGAGCTCAAGGCTCGGCGGGTCGACTCACAGTCGGCCGCCGTGGACGTCGACGAGGCCGAGGTCGCCGAGAGCTTCGAGCTGCCCGGTGCCGACCTGGCCGACGAGGAGCTCACCGTGAAGGTGCTGCCGATGCAGTCGGACGAGTTCCGCTGCGCGCGCTGCTTCCTCGTGCACCACCGCAGCCAGCTCGCGGTGGAGCGCAACGGTGATCTGATCTGCCGCGAGTGCGCCTGACTTCCGAGGCCGGAGCGGTCTTCCCGGGCAGGGGAGCCCGTCCGGCGGGCACGGGGTGAGTCTTCCGGGACGGGGGAAGCGGCGACCTCCACCGCTGGGGGTCGCCGCGCGTGATTCGACATGCGGGGTTGGTGGGTAACTGCTTGACTCGATGCGCGTGGTGGCAAGCCCAACCGACGACACGCGCTGGAGGTCATGATGAGCCGCTCTGACCGGGCATCCGACGCGTCCTCGCCGGAACGGACCGACGCGTCCTCGCCGGAACGGCGCACCGACACGTCCTCGCCGGGGACGACCGACGCCTCGCCCGGGTCGGCCGACCGGGTCGGGCCGGTCGCCGTGCCGGGCGACGACACGACCTCGACCACGCCCGTCGACCGGGGACCGGCGGGCGGCGCGACCACGGCTGGGGAACTCGTGCCCGGTGACGGCCAGCGGGGGCCGGCGTCCCGGGACGACGAGCTGAGTTCCACCGTCGCCGCGCTCACCGCCGACGAACTGAACCGGTCCCGTCGGCGACGACTGCTCGGCCGGTTGGTCAGCCAGGTCCGGGCCAGCCGACCCGGCAACCTGTTCAAGCCGAAGGCGGCGGTCCGCTGGCTCACCGACACGGTGACCGAGATCGCGCCGCACATCCCGGTACGCGACCGGGAGACCCTGCTCCGGCACTTCGACGGCCTCGACTCCGACGCGCTGGCGGATCGGCTGATCCGCAACGCCGTACGCTCCACCGCCGGGGTGGGCGCCGCCGGTGGCGGGGTCGCGGCCGTGGAGTGGGTGGCCACCCCGACCCTGCTCTCGGCACCGGTACTGCTGGCCGCCGAAACCGTCGCCGTGGTCGCCATCGAACTGAAGCTGATCGGCGAACTGCACGAGGCGTACGGCGTGCGGCTGCCGGGCGGCACCAGCCAGCGCGCGGTCACGCTGATCCGCTCCTGGGCGGCCCAGCGCGGGGTCAATCCGCTGCTGCCCGGGGTCGGTGTCGGCGCGGTACTCGGCACCGCGGCCCGCAAGGAGCTGCGGGACCGGCTGCTGCGGCGGTTCGGCCGCAACCTGACCACCCTCGGGCCGTTCCTGACCGGCGCGGCGGTGGCCGGTTTCCTCAACGGCCGGGCCACCCGGGCACTCGGCGACCGGGTCCGGGAGGATCTCCGCCAGGGGCCGAGGGCGCTCGGCGGCTGACCGACCGGCTCGGACGGTCCGGGAGGCCGGTTCCCGGCGCCGGTTCGGTGCTCAGTCCGGGTCGCGGGCCGCGAGGATCGCCTCGGCCAGGCGTACCGGATGGCGGGAGCTGACCACCCAGTAGGGCGTCGGGTCGGCCGGATCGTCGAGGACCACCTGCACCGCCCCCGACACCCACGGGCGCTGCACCACGAACGCCAGCGGGTCGGCACCGACCCCGAGCACCTCGCGCCGGCCCTCGGCGTCCAGCGGGATGGCGTCGGCGACGAACCGCACCGGCAGCCGGGCGTCGTCGACCAGGAGTTCGCCGTCGCGTACGGCGATCCGGATCCGGCCGAGCCAGCCGAGCCCCACGGCGGCCAACGGCAACAGGACCACGAAGGGCAGCCAGGCGCGCATGCCGGTGGAGCCGAGCCAGATCTCGGCGGCCAGCAGCCCGGCGACGGCGATCCCGGCCAGCCAGAGCCACCAGGGCAGGGTCAGCCGCTCGGCGTACCCGGCACGGGCCGGGACGACCGCGGGGTCGGAACTTGTCGGGGCCACGCTGGAAGGGTACGGCCCGATGCGGCCGGTCGACCCGGCAGGATGGGGGCAACACCGGTGGATCCGCGAACCTGCCAGGAGAGTGAAAGCGTGACGCACGTGCTGCCCGTACCCGTCCGGCGCATCGACCCGGACCTGCCGCTGCCGGCGTACGCCCATCCCGGCGACGCCGGAGCCGACCTGGTCGCCGCCGAGGAGGTCGAGATCCCGCCCGGCCGGTGGCGGCTGGTCCGCACCGGGGTCGCGCTGGCCCTGCCGGTCGGGTACGTCGGGCTCGTGCACCCGCGGTCCGGGCTGGCGGCCAGGCTCGGTGTGACCGTGCTCAACGCGCCCGGTACGGTCGACGCCGGTTACCGGGGCGAGATCCTGGTCAACCTGATCAACCACGACCGGGTCACCCCGGCGAAGATCTCCCGGGGCGACCGGATCGCGCAGCTCGTGGTGCAGCGGGTGGAACGGGCCGAGTTCCTGCCCGTCGACGAGTTGCCCGACTCCGTGCGGGGTGCGGGCGGGCACGGCTCGACCGGCGGGCACGCCGGGCTGGTCGCCGCCGACCTCCGGGAGGAGCGGGTCGAGGGGGCGGGCGGCCGGTGAGTCGGCCGGAAAGAGGTGCCCGGGTCGGCCGTCGCCGTACGCCGTGCCCGACAATGCGAGTGAGATCCGCCCATCCGGCAGCCGGAAACGGAAGGTAGCAGGTAAGCAACATGATCTTCTCCCGAGGACGCGGCGGGCGCCACTCCCGCGACGAGCGCTCCGGTCGGCAGTCGGCCGACACCCAGGACCTCGCCGCCGCGACCGAGCCCGAGGGGCCCGGGCACGGACCGTACGACATCGGCGACGAGCCGCCGGACGTGCAGCGGCTCGACCTGGGCAGCCTGCGCATCCCGGCCGTGCAGGACGTGGAGGTACGCGTCCAGGCCAACCCCGACGGGGTGATCCAGCAGGTCGTCCTGGTGCACGGGGAGAGCGCCCTCCAGCTGGGGGTCTTCGCGGCACCGCGTACCGAGGAGATCTGGCCGGAGTGGCGGGAGGAGATCCGCACCTCGCTGGCGGCCGACGGGGTGGTGGCCGAGGAGGTGGAGGGCGAGCACGGCACCGAGTTGCGGGCCCGGGTCCGTACCCCGGACGGTGGCATCGCCGACCTGCGCTTCGTCGGCGTCGACGGGCCGCGCTGGATGATCCAGGGCGTCTTCCAGGGGCGTGCCGCCAGCGACCCGGCCGCCGCCGGACCGCTCACGGAGTGCCTGAACGGGCTGGTGGTCGACCGGGGTCAGGAGGCCAAGCCGGTCCGCGAGCCGCTGCCGCTGCGGTTGCCGCGCGAGGCGGACGCCGCCGGTGCCGAAGCGCAGCCGGACGGCCACCAGCCCGGTGGGCCGGTCAACGGCGTCGTCTCGGGCCAGCAGCACCCGCCGCGCTCCGAACCCCGGCCCCGTCGCCGCGACGGTTCCTGACCGCTGCCCGCCGCGACGGCGGCGAGCGCCTCCTCCCAGGCCGGTCCGGCCGGGGGACTGAGCGGGGATGGCCGGGCGGGCTACCCCGATCCGGCTCGCTCCGGGCCGCCGCCCGGGCCGCCGTCGGGGGCCGCCGCCGGGTCGGTTCGGCGCCGGTGGCGGTGGGTCGGCAAACCGGCAGCGGGCGACCCGTGCACGGGTGCCGGATCGGCGTACGCTTGCGGGACGGCTGCACGCCAGCCGTGTCGAGCACGCGCCGGGGCGGCGCGTGGAGGAGGGTGACACCGGGTCATGGCGACCGACCAGGGCCGACTCTCGTGGCGGGGCTTCCTGCAACGGCTGACCGCGAGCGAGGCCGAGATCGAGGCGGAGGAGCTGCTCCGGGAGAGCGCCGAGTGCGGCAGCACCCCGGCCGGGCAGTGCAGCCGGGGGCAGGTGGTGTCGGTCTCGGGCCGGCTCCGTACCGTGGTCTACACCCCCCGGACGAACCTGCCGACCCTGGAGGCGGACCTCTACGACGGCAGCGACATCGTGACCCTGGTCTGGCTGGGACGCCGGCACATCTCCGGGATCGAGCCGGGCCGGCAATTGACCGCGCGCGGTCGCATGGCGGTACGGGATGACCGTAAAGTCATCTACAACCCGTACTACGAGCTGGAGTCGCCACGGTGAGCACGGAGACCGGCGCCCCCGGCCGCGACCGGAAGACACACAGATGACCGCTGGACAGCCCCGCACCGACAGCCCGGGCAGCGACCCGACGGCCAGCCGGACCGAGGACGAGGAACAGCTCCCCAGCCTGACCGAGCAGATGGCGGAGCAGCTCGGCGGCTGGCGGGGGATGGTCGAGTCCAGCGTCCCGGTGGTCGTCTTCGTCGCGGTCAACATCATCACCGAGCTGCGTCCGGCGGTGATCGCCTCGGTGGCGGTCGCGGTGCTGATCGCGGTCGTCCGACTCTTCCAGCGGCGACCGGTCCGACACGCCGTCAACGGCCTGGTCGGGATCGGCATCGGCGCCATGATCGCCTGGCGTACCGGTGACGAGCGGGACTTCTACCTGCCCGGCATCCTCTACGGCATCGTCTACGGGCTGGTGCTGCTCGGCTCGGCGGTGATCCGCCAGCCGCTGGTCGGCTGGATCTGGTCCATCATCGCGGCCGGTGGCCGGTCGGAGTGGCGGCAGGATCCCCGGCTGGTCCGCACCTTCACCCGGCTCACCGTGCTCTGGGGCGTCGTCTGGCTGGCCAAGGTGGGCGTGCAGGCCGGGCTCTACCTGGCCGACATGGACACCGCGCTCGGCATCGCCCGGCTGCTGCTCGGCTATCCGCCGTACGCGCTGCTGCTGGTGATCACCATCTGGACGGTCCGCCGGGTGAACCGGACGCCGGCCGTACCGGCACCGCTCGGCGGCTGACCGCCGCCGGGCAGCACCCCGACCGGTCCCGGACCGCTCAACTGCTGCTGCGGGTCCGCTCGACGCTGTCCGGACCGAGGATCACCTTGCGGACCTCGTCCTCGACCTCGGCCGTACAGACGAAGATCAGCTCGTCGCCGGCCTCCAACGGGTCGTCGGGGCTCGGCACCAGCACCCGCTTGCCGCGCAGGATGGCGGTGAGCGCCGAGTCCCGGGGCAGCGGCACCGAGTGGATCGGGTGGCCGACGTACGGTGCGGTCGGCGGCAGGGTGATCTCGACCAGGTTCGCCTCGCCCTGCCGGAACGTCATCAGCCGGACCAGGTCGCCGACGGTCACCGCCTCCTCGACCAGGGCCGCCATCACCCGTGGCTTGCTGACCGCCACGTCGACCCCCCACTGGTCGGTGAAGAGCCACTCGTTCTCGGCCCGGTTGATCCGGGCGACCACCCGGGGGACGGCGAACTCCGTCTTGGCCAGCAGCGAGACCACCAGGTTGACCTTGTCGTCGCCGGTGGCGGCCACCACCACGTCGCAGCTGGCCAGGTCGGCCTCCTCAAGGCTGGCCAGCTCGCAGGCGTCGGCGAGGATCCACTCGGCGGCCGGTACCCGCTCCGGGCGGAGCATCTTCGGCTTCCGCTCGATCAGCATCACCTGGTGCCCGTTCTCGATCAGCTCCTGCGCGATCGAGCGGCCCACGTTGCCGGCGCCGGCGATGGCGATCCGCATCTCAGCGCCCTCCTTCCGGCGGCGAGCCCGCCACCGTGGTCACCTGGTCGGCGATGTCGTCGGTGACCAGCATGGAGACCTGGTCGCCCTCCTGGAGCACGCTGGACGCGGTCGGCAGGGCGGCGATGCCGAACCGGGTCAGATAGCCGACCCGGGCGCCGGTGGCCTCCTCCAGCCCGCGTACCGGACGGCCGATCCAGTCGTCGTGCACCGGTACCTCGATGATCGAGACGGTGCTGGTCGGGTCGCGGAAGATCTCCACGTGTCCCTCCGGCACCAGGTGCCGGACGATCCGGTCGGCGGTCCACCGGACGGTGGCCACGGTCGGGATGCCGAGCCGCTCGTAGACCTGGGCCCGCTTCGAGTCGTAGATCCGGGCGACCACCCGGGAGACGCCGTACGTCTCGCGGGCCAGCCGGGCTGAGATGATGTTGGAGTTGTCGCCGCTGGAGACGGCGGCGAAGCCGTCGGCCCGCTCGATGCCGGCCTGGCGGAGCACCTCCGCGTCGAACCCGGCGCCGGTGACGGTGATCCCGCCGAAGTCCGGGCCGAGCCGGCGGAACGCGTCCGCGTCCTGGTCGATGACGGCCACCGAGTGGCCGCGCGACTCCAGGTTGTGCGCGAGGGTCGAACCGACCCGGCCACAGCCCATGATCACGACGTGCAAGGCAAGTCCTCCCGGATCACCGCGGGACCGACCCGTCCGGTGGGGTGATGTCACCATGAGCGTAGCCATCCGGCTCCCCGCCCGTGGCGCCCGACCTCCCGCGTCGCGGATCTCCGGCCGCGTCCCGGCCCGGCCGGCGGCCGCAGCACCGGTGACGGCCGCGACCCCGGTGACGGACGCAGCACCGGTGACGGCCGCGACCCCGGTAACGGCCGCAGCACCGGTGACGGCCGCGGCACCCTCCGCCACGAACCGGCCCCGGACTTCCGCTCCGCTGGTGCGGTCGGTCGCACCGCCCGGCGCCGGTTAGCCGGATCACCGGGAAGATCGGCCGCACCGGCCGACCGGGCGAATCCGGCAGCCGTACCCTTAGCGGTTGTGGCCAGTCCCACCTCGCTAGTCAAGCGCCTGCTGCTGGGCCGACCCTTTCGGTCCGACAAGTTGCAGCACACCCTGCTGCCGAAGCGCATCGCGCTGCCGGTCTTCGCCTCCGACGCGCTCTCCAGCGTGGCGTACGCACCGGACGAGATCCTGCTGACGCTCTCGATCGCCGGCACCTCGGCGTACCTCTTCTCGCCGTGGGTCGCCCTGGCCGTCGTGGTGGTGATGCTCACCGTGGTGGCGAGCTACCGGCAGAACGTGCACGCGTACCCCTCCGGCGGTGGCGACTACGAGGTGGCCACCGTCAACCTCGGCCCGAAGTTCGGCGTCGGGGTGGCCAGCGCGCTGCTGGTCGACTACGTGTTGACCGTCGCCGTGTCGGTCTCCTCCGGGGTGGCCAACCTCGGGTCGGTGCTGCCGTTCGTCTCCGAGCACCGGGTCGGGGTGGCGGTGACCGCGGTGGTCGTACTGAGCGCGATCAACCTGCGCGGGCTGCGCGAGTCCGGCACCGCGTTCGCGATCCCGACCTACGGCTTCATGATCGTCATCATCGGGATGATCCTCACCGGACTGGTCCGGATCTTCGTCCTCGGCCACGACCTGCGGGCGCCCAGCGCCGATCTGGTGGTCAGTGCCGAACACGCCAACCTGACCGCCTTCGCGATGGCCTTCCTGCTGCTCCGGGCTTTCTCCTCCGGCTGTGCCGCGCTGACCGGGGTGGAGGCGATCTCCAACGGCGTACCGGCCTTCAAGCCGCCGAAGAGCAAGAACGCCGCCACCACGCTGCTGATGCTCGGCTCGGTGGCGATCGTCATGATCATGGGCATCATCTGGCTGTCCCGGCTGACCGGCCTCCAGTTCATGGAGAACCCGGCCCGGCAGCTCGAACACGGCCCGCTCGACTACGTGCAGAAGACCGTGACCGTCCAACTCGGCCAGGCGATCTTCGGCAACGGGGTGCTGCTCTTCGTGGTGGCCGGCGCGACCGCGCTGATCCTCTTCCTGGCCGCCAACACCGCGTTCAACGGCTTCCCGGTGCTCGGCTCGATCCTGGCCCAGGACCGCTACCTGCCCCGGCAGTTGCACACCCGGGGCGACCGGCTGGCCTTCTCCAACGGCATCGTCTTCCTCGCGCTGACCGCGATCCTGCTGATCGTCGCCTTCCAGGCCGAGGTGACCCGGCTGATCCAGCTCTACATCGTCGGCGTCTTCGTCTCGTTCACGCTCTCCCAGGCGGGCATGATCCGGCACTGGAACCGGATGCTGCGTACCGAGCGGGATCCGGTGGTGCGGCGCAGGATGGTCCGGTCCCGGGCCATCAACGCCTTCGGGATGGGGCTGACCGGGGCGGTACTGGTGGTCGTGCTGCTCACCAAGTTCCTGCTCGGTGCCTGGATCGCCATCGCCGCGATGGCGGTGATCTACGCCATGATGCTCGGCATCCGCCGGCACTACGACCGGATCGCCACCGAGCTGACCCCACCCGAGGGACGCCCGGTGCTGCCGGCCCGCAACCACGCCATCGTGCTGGTCAGCAAGGTCCACCAGCCGACCCTGCGGGCGATCGCCTACGCCCAGGCGACCCGGCCGGACACCCTGACCGCGCTGACCGTCAACGTCGACGAGGCGGACACCCGGGCGGTGCAGGCGGAGTGGGAACGGCACGGGGTGACGGTGCCGCTGACCGTGATCGACTCGCCGTACCGGGAGATCACCCGGCCGATCCTCGACTTCGTCGCGTCGGCCCGCCGGGAGTCACCCCGCGACGTGGTCACGGTCTTCATCCCCGAGTACGTCGTCGGGCACTGGTGGGAGAACCTCCTGCACAACCAGAGCGCGCTGCGGATCAAGGGCCGGCTGCTCTTCGAGCCCGGGGTGATGGTGACCAGCGTGCCCTGGCAGCTCGCCTCCACCGCCCGGAAGAACCTGGACCGGTTCGACGCCACCCTCAGCCGTGGACCGGCCCGCGGACCGCGCGGCGGCGCCCCGGTCGGCGGCCTGCTCGGGCCGCCCCCGCCGTCGAACACCGCCGCCACGGCACCACCGCCGCCCCCGCTGGCCGGTACCGACCTCGACGAGCCACCGCCCGCCCCTGGGCGGGACAGCGCGGGTCCCCGATGAGCGCCGGTGAGCGGTCCCGGGTCGCCTCGACGGGCCCGGGCGAGGCCGAGCGGGTCGAGCTGACCGTCGGGCCGGTGGCGCACGGCGGGCACTGCGTGGCCCGACTGGACGGGCAGGTGGTCTTCGTCCGGCACGCGCTGCCGGGGGAGCGGGTGATCGCCCAGATCACCGAGGTACGCCGGGACTTCCTCCGGGCGGACGCGGTGACCGTACTCGACGCCTCGCCGGACCGGGTCGTCCCGCCGTGCCCGTGGGCGGGGCCGGACCGGTGCGGCGGCTGCGACCTCCAGCACGTCGCACCGGCGGCGCAGCGACGCTGGAAGACCGAGGTGGTACGCGAGCAGCTGCGTCGGCTGGCCGGCCTGACCCCGGAGCAGGTCGCCGAGCTGGACGTCCGGGTCGAGGAGCTGTCCGGCGGCCCGCTCGGCTGGCGCTCCCGGGTCCGGTACGCCGTCGACGCCGCCGGTCGGGCCGGACTGCTCAAGCACCGGTCGCACGAGGTCGTCCCGATCGACTGGTGCCGGATCGCCCGCCCGGCGATCCAGGAGCTGCCGGTGCTGACGCCCAGCGGTCGACTCTGGCCCGACGCCGACCTGGTGGAGGTGGTCGCCTCCTCGGGCGGCGACGTGACCGTGCACGGGCGGCGCACCACCGGGGTGCTCGGCGGCGGCGACCTCGGCGAGGCCGCCGTCCCGCCCTCCGGCGGACCGACCGATGGCGGCGCCGGCCGGAGGAATGGCGCCGTCGACCCGACGCACGGTGCCGGCGGCCCGACGGATGCCGACGGCGGCCCGACCGACGCGGCCGCGCCGGACGGGGCGGGGGAGCGGGTCCGGGAGGTGGCGGTCGGCCGGACGTGGCGGCTGCCGCCGGAGGCGTTCTGGCAGGTACATCCGGCGGCGGCGGAAACGCTGGCGGCGGCCGTACTCGACCTGCTGGCGCCCCGGGACGGCGAGTCCGCCTGGGACCTCTACGGCGGAGCCGGGCTTTTCGCGGCGGCGCTGGCCGACCGGGTCGGTCCGACCGGCCGGATCACCCTGGTCGAGTCGGCCGAGCCGGCGGTCGGGGCCGCCCGGGACAACCTCGCCGACCTCCCGCAGATCGAGGTGGTCCGGGCGTCGGTCGGACCGGCGCTGCGGCGGCGCCGGATCGTCGGGCCGGTCGACCTGGTGGTGCTGGACCCGCCGCGCGCCGGTGCCGGTGCCGAGGTCGTCCGGGCGGTCGCCGCCGCCACCACCCGGGCGGTGGCCTACGTGGCCTGCGACCCGGCCGCCTTCGCCCGGGACGCCCGGACGTTCCGGGAGGCGGGCTGGCGGCTCGCCGCGCTGCGCGGCTACGACCTCTTCCCGATGACCCAGCACGTGGAGCTGGTCGCGCTACTGCTGCCCGCCGAGAGCTGAGCCCGGCCGGCGGCGGAGGCCGACACCCGGCCGGGCCCGACCTCCGCCGCCGCCTCAGCGGCCGGTACGGCGCCGCTTCAGGGTCCGCTCGTAGTCCTGGAAGCGCGCCTTGGCGATCGCCGACCGGTCCTCCGACCGCAGCACGATGCCCTCGGCCCGGCCCGGCGTACCGTCCAGGGCCACCGTCGTGGCCGGCAGGCGCTCGGCGAGGAACCGGTGGGTCTTCTCCAGCTCCGTCGGCAGCTCGGCGGCGTCGACCGTGTCGAGCCGGGGCACCGTCGGCAGCCCGGCGGCCTCGGCCCGGGCCAGCAGCTCCGACTCGGCGAGGAACGGCTGCCCCGCCGACTCCCGCCAGGACGAGATCCGCTCGACCGGCCACTCCAGCAGCTCCGCGTAGTCGTCCAGCACGACCACGTCGAAGAGCCGGGCACCCACCGCGCGGGACTCGGTGTAGTGCTTCGAGGCGGCGGTCACCTTGCCGCCGTAGACCTCCAGGTAGTGCACCACGACGGCGTCCCGGTCGACCGGTGGCAGCCGGTCGGCGATCGGGCGGAGCGCCTCGACGATGCCGAGCGCCGGGTTGCCGATCAGGTCACCACGGGCGTACAGCAGCTCCTCGCGGCTGCCGATCAGGTAGCTGCCGTCCGGCAGCGAGACGATCCGCCCGTTCGTCCCGTCGACCTTCTCGGTCAGGTGGACCGGGCCGGAGAAGGCGACGGTCTCGTCGAGCAGGCCGCCGTTGCGCGGGTCCAGGCAGTGGTAGGTCGGGATGGACGGGTACTTGGTCAGCGAGTTGATCGCGGTCAGGTTCGCCGTGCGTACGTTGAAGTCGGACATGTCGCCTCCCCGCGAGCTGTGCTGCCGTCCACCCCACCGGTGGTGCCGGCAACTCTGCGGGATCACCGATCGGACGGGCAAGGCGGTTTCCGGCGAACCGACCGGCGTGGCGACCGGCGAACCGACCGGCGTGGCGACGTCGGAATCGCGGGAGGGAGCGGGCGGGGGGCGAGGCGGGTCAGGGGGTGGCGTGCAGGGCGGACCGGGGCGCGGTGGGGACCGCCTCCGTATCCCGGCGGGCGGCCCGGGCGGCAGCCCGGT
The DNA here is from genome assembly GCF_003030385.1 of Plantactinospora sp. BB1. Classification (NCBI taxonomy): domain Bacteria; kingdom Bacillati; phylum Actinomycetota; class Actinomycetes; order Micromonosporales; family Micromonosporaceae; genus Plantactinospora; species Plantactinospora sp. BB1. The sequence goes on from NZ_CP028159.1 coordinate 3,474,621, forward strand.
CCCGGAGCCGGATCCAGGCGACGATCAGCAGAATCAGCGGCAGCAGCGGCAGGGCGACCAGCAGCACGATGCCGACCGCGAGGAGCTGACCGGCGGCGTACCGGCCGGATGTCGGGGTGGTTCGGGCGCGACCGGGGGACCGGTCGGGGCGGGAGCCAGCAGGCGACATGTCGAGACCTTAGGGGAGGGTGGGATTACCGGCCATGCTACGGCCCTTGACGGCATCTGCCCGATTTTTCGTTCGTTCGGCGGAACCCCGACCCACCACTCGCGGTGCCTGGTCGTCGACTGTCCGCGACCGCCGCACCGTCCGGTAAACGGGACTCTGCTGATCGCCGACCGCCCGCAACCGGCCGGCGAGGCGGTTCGGCAGCCGGGGCGCTCCCGATCGGCTACCCTGCCCGCCGGTCCGGCGCCGAACCCCCGGCGACCGGCTCTGGCAGCGCGATCCGGGGCACTGCTTCGGCGGCCCGGCTGCGGGCCGGCCCGGCCCCGATAGACTCTGCGGCTATGAGCCTGTGTAGGGAGCGAATCAGCCAGCCCAGTGCCGTGCGGCCCGATACCCCTGCCGAGCGCGGCGAGGTGACGGCATGACCGTGGAGGAGTCGGAGACGTCCGCCGGACGGCTGTTGGGCACGGTCCGTGGGCCGCGGGACGTCAAGCGGATGTCCGCCGAGCAACTGGCGTTGCTCGCCGCCGAGATCCGGGACTTCCTGGTCGCGAAGGTCTCCCGGACCGGCGGGCACCTCGGCCCGAACCTCGGGGTGGTCGAGCTGACCCTGGCCATGCACCGGGTCTTCGACTCGCCGCGGGACCGCTTCCTCTTCGACACCGGGCACCAGGCGTACGTGCACAAGATGCTCACCGGGCGGCAGGAGGGCTTCGACCAGCTCCGCCAGCGCGGTGGCCTCTCCGGCTATCCGAGCCAGGCGGAGAGCGAGCACGACCTGATCGAGAACTCGCACGCCTCGACCGCGCTCTCCTATGCGGACGGGCTGGCCAAGGCGTACGCGCTGCGCGGCGAGTCGCGCAACGTGGTGGCGGTGGTCGGTGACGGGGCGCTGACCGGCGGCATGTGCTGGGAGGCGCTGAACAACATCGCCACCGCCCGCAACCCGCTGGTCATCGTGGTCAACGACAACGGCCGGTCGTACGCGCCGACGATCGGCGGCCTGGCCGACCACCTGGCCACGCTGCGGCTCAACCCCGGCTACGAGAAGGTGCTGGACGCCGTCAAGGAGGCGCTCGGCTCCACCCCGCTGGTCGGCAGGCCGATGTACGAGGTGCTGCACGCGGTCAAGAAGGGCATCAAGGACGCGGTCGCGCCGCAGGCGATGTTCGAGGACCTCGGCATCAAATACCTCGGCCCGGTCGACGGGCACGACGTGGCGGCGATGGAGTCGGCGCTGCGCCGCGCCAAGGGCTTCGGCGGGCCGGTGATAGTGCACGCGGTGACCCGCAAGGGTCTGGGCTACCGCCCGGCCGAGGAGGACGACGCCGACTGCCTGCACAGCCCTGGCACCTTCGACGTGGAGACCGGCAAGCTGCTGGCCGCGCCCTCGGTGAAGTGGACGCACGTCTTCGCCGACGAGCTGGTCGCGATCGCCGACGAGCGGCCGGACGTGGTCGGGATCACCGCCGCGATGGCCGAGCCGACCGGCATCGCGCCGATGGCCCACAAGTACCCGAACCGGGTCTACGACGTCGGCATCGCCGAGCAGCACGCCGCCACCTCGGCCGCCGGCCTCGCCATGGGCGGCCTGCACCCGGTGGTGGCCGTCTACGCGACCTTCCTCAACCGCGCCTTCGACCAGGTGCTGCTCGACGTCGCCATGCACCGGCTGCCGGTGACGTTCGTGCTGGACCGGGCCGGGATCACCGGCCCGGACGGGCCGAGCCACTACGGCATCTGGGACATGTCCGTCTTCGGGGTGGTGCCCGGGCTGCGGATCGCCGCGCCCCGGGACGCCGCCACCCTGCGGGCCGAGCTGCGCGAGGCGGTCGCGGTCGAGGACGGGCCGACGATCCTGCGCTTCCCGACCGGCTCCGTCGTCGCCGACCTGCCGGCGGTACGCCGGATCACCGCCGCCGACTCGGTCTCCGGCGGCGTGGACGTACTCGCCGAGTCCGCCCGCACCGACGTGCTGCTGGTCGCGGTCGGCGCCTTCGGGCAGCTCGGCGTCGAGGTGGCCGCCCGGGTCGCCGAGCAGGGGTACGGCGTGACGGTGGTCGACCCGCGCTGGGTGCGGCCGATCCCGCCGGAGCTGGTCACGCTGGCCGGCAGCCACCGGCTGGTGGTCACGGTCGAGGACGGCGTACGTGCCGGCGGGGTCGGTGACGCGCTGGCCAAGGCGATGCGCGACGCCGACCTGCGGGTGCCGGTACGCGACCTCGGCGTGCCGTCGGTCTGGCAGCCGCACGGCACCCGGGCGCAGATCCTCGCCGACCTGGGACTGACCGCGCAGGACGTGGCCCGGGACGTCACCGGCTGGGTCTCCCAGCTCGACGACGAACCCATCGCCCCGGTCCGCGTCACCGCCCCCAACGGCGACCGGGCCACGAAGGGCCGCAACGGCCGGGGCGTCGCCTGATCCCGCTGCTTCGCTGATGTGGTGGCTTCGTCCGACGACGAGGCCACCACATCACCGGAACAGCCCGCACTACATCACCAGAACAGCCCGATCGCGAGCGCGGCTCAGTTGCCGCCGGCCGAGCGGTCGGTGGTCTTGTCCGGGGTGGTCAGGCTGAAGGTTTCCCGGGTGGTCGGCTTCGGCACCACGACGAGGCCGGGGCGGTCGACCAGGCGGGTGGTGTTCGGCGGCACCGCGAGGCTGGTCTCCGGGTTCGGCTGCCAGGCCAGCACCACGACGGGGCTGGAGAGCGGCAGGACGTACGCCTGGAGCGGTTCGAGTCGGTCGGCGGCCGAGACCACCGGCGGGCCCTCGGCGGGCCGGAGCAGGGCCGCCGTCATCATCCCCTCGTCGGTACGCCAGCTCAGCTGTTCGAGCCTGGCCGGCTTCTCCCCGGCACCGACCAGCTCGACCTCGGCCAACTCCTTCGTCGACAGCCGGTCGATCGGCCAGGAGACCGGCACCGAACCGGGGTGGACCTCGCCGTGCACCCGGTGCGGGATGCTGCCGAACGGCCCGGTCTTGCTGGCCAGGGCGCAGGTGTCGAGGCCGTCCAGCACTTTCGCGCCGGAGCCGGTGTCGTCGCTGACCAGCGGATAGCGCGGCCCCTCGATGCCGGTGCCGAGGTCGATGAGCCGGTCGGCGGCCTTGCCGCTCGGCAGTGACTCGCTGGGGCGCAGTCGGGCGGTGACGGTGCGGGCGGCGCAGGCCGGCAGCGCGACCGGGCCGGTCAGGCCGTCGGTGACGGCCAGCGGCCGGCGGTCCGGCCCGAGGAGCCGGTCCACCCGGGCGGAGACGAGGTAGCGCCGGCCGGTGGGCAACTGCACCGGCAGTACGTCGGAGTAGACCAGGTAGCCGGGATCGGTGTACTCCACCGCCCGGTCGACGCGGAAGTCGGCTCCGTCGCCGGTCAGCTGCAACAGCCAGGAGCCCGCCTCGCCGGGCACGTCGGCGGCGACCAGGGCGAGCCGGTTGCCGTCGACCTCGCCGAGCCAGAGGATGCCGGAGGAGGGCAGGTGCACCCGGTCCTCGACCGGGGAGCGCCACTCGTCGACGGCCCGGGCCACCGCCGAGGTCGCTTGTGGATCACCGGCCAGGGTGCCCCGTGAGGGCCAGACCTGGAGCGTGCCGTCCAGTGTGTCGTAGCCGACCCGGAGCGCGACCGGGGGCTCCTTGGGAACCGTGCCGCAGCCGCCGGTGAGGAGGGCCAGGGTGAGGGCCGCGCCGACGATCCCGCTACGAGGGAGTGAACCCACCGCTGTGCTCCCGATCCGCCTCAGTCGTCAACAGAAGCCACATCCTACGAGATCTCGGACGCGGCTCGGGCGTGACCCGGAAAAGCCCGACCGATCGGGGACGGCCGGTGCGGTGACGCGACTCGCCCTGCGGAAACCCGCCGCCCAGGCAACTGGGACCAATGGGGTACTCCTGTAGACTCCGCCGACTGTGACGCTTGCCCAGCCACGCCTGCACAGCACCCCGGACCCGGAGGGCCCCGAGTCGGGAAGCCGAACGGCGACCGGAACCGACGGGGGCGCGGCGGAGCCGGCGGATTCGGGCACCGGTCCCGAGACCGGCTCGGAGACCGCGTCGACGGCACCCGCCGCCGACCGGGAGCCGGCGCCGCGTTCCGGCGGCGCGGGCGAGGGCTCGGGTACCCCGGACCGGAACACCGGCCACCCGGCCACCCGGCCGGCCCGCTGGCCCACCTGGCGACGCGACCTCGCCGTCTACGCCGCCTTCCTGGTCGCCGGCTTCTGGGTGACCAGCCAGATCTGGCTCGACCCGGCCGGCCGGGTCGCCTCGCTCTACAGCAGCGACCCCGCCCAGGTGCAGTACTTCCTGGCCCACTCCGTCCGGGTGGTGCTGCACGGCGAGTTCCCGTTCTTCACCGACCGGCTGAACTATCCCGACGGCGTCAACCTGATGGCCAACACGGCGATCCTGGGCCTGGGCATCCCGATGGTGCCGGTGACGCTGCTGTTCGGGCCGGCGGTCTCCTTCGTGGTGCTGGTGACGATCGGCCTGGCCGGCACCGCCTCCGCCTGGTACTACGTGATCTCCCGGCACCTGGTCAGCGCGCCGATCGCGGCGATCGTCGGCGGCTGGTTCTGCGGCTTCTCCCCGGCGCTGCTCTCGCACGCCAACTGGCACCCCAACATCATCTCGCAGTTCCTGCTGCCGTTCATCGTCTGGCGGGTACTGGTGCTGACCCGCTCCACCCGGCCGGTCCGGGACGGCGTGATCCTCGCCCTGCTGGTCACCTACCAGGCGTTCATCAACGAGGAGATCCTGCTCTTCACCGCGATGGCCTGCGGGGTCTTCCTGCTCGCCGTACTCGTGCAGGAGCCGTCCCGGTGGAGGGCGGCGTGGCGGCCGCTCGGCGCCGGGCTCGCGGTCTGCACGGTGCTCGCCGGGGCGCTGCTGGCGTACCCGCTGATCGTGCAGTTCGCGGGCCGGCAGGCGTACCACGGGCTCAGCGACGCGGTACGGGACTACGGCAACGACCTGGCCGCGTTCTTCGTACCCGGCTCCACCACGCTCGGCGGCAACCAGCGGGCCAACCTCGACCTCGCCCCGAACTACTCGGAGGAGAACGCCTTCTTCGGCTGGAGCCTGGCGCTGCTGACCGTGGCGATCGTGGTCTGGCTCCGCCGCGAGGTGGTGATCCGGGCGCTCGCGGTGACCGGCCTGCTCTTCGCGATCCTCTCGCTCGGCGAGCGGATCTCCTGGTGGAACCGGGGCGCCTTCTGGGGGCCGTGGGACGTCCTGGTCCGGGCCCCGCTGCTCGACGCGGTGGTGCCGACCCGGTTCGGCCTGATCACCACCGTGGTGATCGGACTGCTGCTCGCGCTCGCCACCGACCGGGCCTGGAAGCTGGAGATCGCCGACCGCAAGGCGCTGCGTACCGTGGTGGTGGCCGCGCTGGCGATCGCGCTGGTGCCGATCCTGCCGCTGCCGCTGCGCGAGGTGAGCCGGCCGCCGGTGCCGCACTTCATCACCTCCGGCCAGTGGCGGCCGTACGTCGGTGCCGACCAGACGCTGGTGCCGGTGCCGATCCCGGCGATGGGGCACACCAACGGGATGCGCTGGGCCGCCGCCGTCAACCTCGACTTCAAGATCCCGGGCGGCTACTTCCTGGCGCCCCGCAACGGCAACACCGGCGACCCCGGCCGGTTCGGCGGCCGGCCCAGCGGGCTCAGCGCGGTCCTCGACCGGGTCGCCACCAGCGGCCAGCCGGCGACGCTGACCGACCGGCAGCGCCGGCGCGCCCTGGACGAGCTGCGACACTGGCGGGCCGCGATCCTGGTACTCCCGGTCCGGCAGGACAACGTCGAGGCGCTGCGCAGCACCGTCGAACAGCTCGCCGGCCCGGCCCGGCGTACCGCCGACGTGTGGGTGTGGGACGTGCGCGCCCTGACCGACCGCACGGCTGGGTGAGCGGGCCGGGTCGACCCGCCGAGACCGCGCCGGACGTCGCGGTCCCGGCGGCCGTGTCGTCGACCGCCGCCGGCCGCCGGGCGGCGCTGCGGCGCGTCGCCACCGACCGGCTCGGCGCGCTGCGGGCCTGGTCGGCGCGGCGGCGGGCTCCGCTCGTCGACGCGGCGGTCGTGCTGCTCTACCTGGCGGCCGCCGGCCACGTCACCTCCGGGCTCTGGCTGCACCGGGACCGGATGACCTACGCCAGCAACGACATGATGCTCTTCGAGTGGATGCTGGCCCGGGCCGCCCGGGCGGTGACCCACCTGGAGAACCCGTTCTACAGCACCGCGTTGAACGCGCCGGACGGGATCAACCTGATGGCGAACACCTCGGTGCTCGGCCTCGGCGTGCCGCTGACCCCGGTGACACTGCTGGCCGGCTCGCAGGCCAGCTATCTGCTCGCGGTCGTGCTCGCGCTGGCCGGTACGGCCACCGCCTGGTATCTCTTCCTGTCCCGCCGGATCGTCGACTCCCGGCTCGGCGCGGCCGTCGCCGGCCTCTTCTGCGGGTTCGCGCCCGGGATGATCTCCCAGGCCACCGGGCACCTGCACATGATCGCCCAGTTCCTGGTGCCGGCCATCCTCGCGGTCGTCTTCGACCCGCGCACCGACCGGGTGCTCCGGCGCGGCGTACTGCTCGGCGTGCTGGTCAGCTATCAGGTCTTCCTCGGCGAGGAGGTGCTGGCCTTCCTGGTGCTCGCCTGCGGGCTCTTCACCGTCGGCTACGCGCTCTCGGCCCCGCGTACCGCCCGGCGGCTGGCCCCGGCGTTCCTCGGCCGGCTCGGCGTCGGTACCGGGGTCGGGGTGGTGCTGCTGGCGTACCCGCTGTGGTTCCAGTTCTTCGGGCCGGGGCACTACCGCGGGCTGCCGTTCGACCCGAAGGCGTACCCGCTGGACCTGGCGTCGTTCACCGCCGCGTCCCGACAGTCGATCACCGGTCACGACTCGGTGCCGGGGATGCTCTCGCCGAACCTGACCGAGGAGAACTCCTTCTTCGGGCTGGGGCTGATCGTGCTCTGCGCGGTGGTGGCGATCTGGCAGTGGCGGCGGCCGCTGGTGCGGGCGCTGGTGCTCTGCACACTCGTCTTCGCCGCGCTCTCGCTCGGCGAGGACGTACGGCTGGGCGGGGAGGTGCTGGAGCTGCCCGGCCCGTACCGGCTGGTCTCCGGGCTGCCGCTGATCGACCTGGCGGTGCCGGCCCGGTTTCCGCTGATCTGCGTACCCGCCCTGGCGATCCTGCTGGCGCTGGCCTTCGACGAGGTCTTCCGGCGTACGCCGGGCGGCGGCACGACGGAGGACGGGACAACGGGCGGCGTGACAACGGGCGGCGGGCGGGTGCCGGTCCGGCTGCTCTGGACCGGGGCGGTGGTCGCCGTACTGCTGCCGCTGGTGCCGACGCCGCTGGAGACCAGGCCGGTCTGGCCGGTACCGGAGTTCGTCGCCAGCGGCGAGTGGCGGTCGTACGTGCCGCCGGGGCGTACCCTCGTGGCCGTGCCGCCGACCAGGGGCTCCGAGGCGACCGCCGGGATGTACTGGTCGGCCCGGACCGGGCTGGCCTTCACCGCGCCGGGCGGCTACTTCATCGGACCCGCCGGGCCGGACGATCCGCAGGCGCGCTGGGGTGCGCCGGACCGCCCGACGGCGGTGCTGCTGGACCGGGTCGCCGCCACCGGTGAGGTGCCGCCGATCGGCGAGGCCGAACGGCGGCAGGCGATCGAGGACCTGCGGCACTGGCGGGCCGCGATCGTGGTGCAGGGCGGCCTGCACCGGGGCGTGCCGGTCAGGGAAACTCTCGACCAGCTGCTCGGGCCGGGCCGGGACATCTCCGGCGCCTGGGTCTGGGACGTCCGCGCCCTCGTCGACTGATCCCGTCGCCCGCCCCGGAGGTCCCGCCCCGGAGGTCCCGACCCCGCTCAGCGGATCAGCCGCGCTCAGCGGGTCAGCCGCGCTCAGCGGGTCAGCCGCGCTCAGCGGGTCAGTCGACCTCAGCGGGTCAGTCGACCTGAGCGGGTCAGCCGACCTCAGCGGGTCAGTCGACCAGCGACCGGACGTCCCAGAGCCAGACGTCGTCGACCCGCTGCGCGGGGCCGAGCAGCCCGGCCAGCAGGACGTGCAGGGCGGGTGCGGCCGGGTGGTCGCCGAGCACCACCACCGAGGCCTTCCAGAACCGCAGGTCCTCGATCGCCTGGCGACGGTTCTCCTCGGTGACCAGGGGTGCCGCGCCCCGGTCCATCGTCCCGTAGATCAGCAGGCTGGTCGGCCGGGACGGTGCGCCGAAGACCCCGAAGCCCTGCGCGTCCGGGCCGATGAAATAGCCGGCCGGGATCGGGAACTCATGCCCGGTCAGCGCGCTCCAGCGCAGCGTGGAGAGGCCGTGCACGTTGCTCGGGATGGGTACCGGCACCAGGGTCCGGCCGGCCGGCACGTAGGGTCGCCAGGCCCCGGAGCTGATGAAGTGCGGCGGCGGGTCGATGTGCATGGCCGGCAGCGGGCGCGGGACGATCGGCAGCAGCGCGAGCACGATCGCGGCGTACGCGAAGATCCGCAGCCGTGGCCGGGCCGGCTCGACCGCCCCGGCGAGGTCGAGCGAAGCGCCGCCGGACGCCGGGCCGCCGTTGGCCGAGGCGCCGACCGACGACGTGACGCCGTCGCCGCCCGCACCGCCGGACGACGCGGCACCGCCGGACGACGCGGCCCCGGCAGACGACGCGGCACCGTTCGGGGCGGCGCCGTTCGCGGCGGCCGGCCGGCGCCCGCTCCGGGCGACGTCGTTCCAGGCGAGCGCGACCAGGATCCCGACGGCGGCGACCGTGACCAGACTCAGCCGGGTCGGCATCATCATCTCGATCAGCGGCAGGTCCTCCGGCAGCAGGTGCCACGGACCCTCGTGCTCGGTGAGCCGGCCGTCGTAGCGGATCTGCCGGCCCAGCGAGGCGAGCGCGAAACCGGCACCGAGCAGCGCGGCGATCCGGGCGACCACGGAGGTCCGCCAGAGCAGTACCGCGACCAGCACGACCAGCCCGACGAGCGGCCAGCCCAGCCAGGTGTTCTGCTCGGTCACCCCGATGGTCTTCTCCACCTCCGGCGAGCCGGCGATGGTGTCCCGGGAGTAGGTGACGAAGGCCCGCAGGTCCTCGCCCCAGTTGTGGAAGACGCCGCCCTGTAGCCCCCGGTAGGACTGCGGGCCGTTGAACTGGTACCAGATCGGGTAGCCGGCCAGCAGCAGCGCCAGCGCGCCGCCGACGCCGAGGCCGCGCAGCAGGTTCCAGACCCGGTGCCGCAGCACCGACCAGCGGAAGGCGGCGTAGAGCGGTACCGCCACCGCGCAGGCCAGCGCGGTGAGCAGCAGCATCTCCTCGTTGATGAAGATCTGGTACGCCACCAGCAGCCCCAGCACCAGCCCGTTGCGCAGCCACCGCCCCGGCTCGCCGAGCCGGAACACCCGGACCACGATCAGCGGGAGCAGGAAGTTGGAGACGAAGTTCGGCTGGCCGTTGGCGTGGTGGATGATGCCCGGCGCGAAGCCGAGGAAGGCCCCGCCGACGAAGGCCGCGCCCCGCGAGGAGACCAGATACCGGGAGAGCATCCAGTACGAGGTGGCGGCCGTCGCCGCGAGCGCACCGCCGAGATAGAGCGCGTACGTGACCTGCGGGCCGAAGAGCCAGGTGAGCGGGGCCAGCGGCAGGGTGACGCCCAACAGCGAGGTGTTGGCCATCATGTTCACCCCGTCCGGGGCGTTCTGCCGGGCGGAGAAGAGCGGGTTCTCCAGGTGCTGCACCGAGTACGCGCCGTGCGCGAAGAGCCACTCGAACCAACTGTGGTCGGTCGGCAGGTGTGAGGAGACCCGGTGGTTGACGTCGACCCAGTAGTTGGCGCACACGAAGACGCCGAGCAGGACGTACGCTCCGATGGCCAGTACGTCGACCCGTGCGGGCGCTCGGAAGACCCGCCACTGTCGAGATCGACCGACCTCGGTCGAGCCGGCTTCGGCGTCCGAAGAGTTGTCCACCACCGGAATTGCCACGAGGCGCCATCGTACAGGTGGGTTCGCGTCCGAATTGCCGCTACCCGCTCCGGTGTGACCGGAGTGTGCCGGACCAGCGTGCCGGCCCATACCGGACCATCCGGACGGCGTCCCGCCGGGCCGGGCCGGGCCGGGGGAGTCGGGGAGGGAGGGGAATGCCCACCATCGAGCTTGGTGAGTTGACCGCCGGGGCCGGCACGGAGCTGTCCGGGCCGGACCGGACCGTGCGGCGGCGGACGGGCCGGCGCCGCACGCCCCGGTCGGGGTTGCTCGCGGCGGTGCTGGCCGGGCTGCTCGGCACGGTGGCGGCCGGCGGCCCGGTCCCGCGCGGCTGGCCGGCGGAGACCGTACCGGCCCGGCTCGGCGCCACCGTCCTCGCCGACCGGGAGTGGATGTTCGTCGCCGAACCCGGGCGGCCCGGTGAGGGCGGTGCGGAGCTGGCCGCGTACCGGCTGCCGGAGGCGGAGCCGGGCTGGCGGGTGGCGTTGCCGACCGACGACGTCGACAGCCTCCAGTCGCTCGGCGACCACCTGCTGCTGCTGACCTATTCGGGACCGACGGGCCGGAAGGCCCGGTTGACGGTGCTGGACGTGCCGGCCGGTGCCGTGGCCTGGACCCGCGAGGCGAGCCTGATGGCGGTCAGCACCGGCGGCGACCTGGTGCTCCGGGCGTCCGGCGAGGAGTGGCGGCCGGACGGGGAGAGCGGGCCCGGCACGCTGGAGGCGGTCGATCCGGCCTCCGGGGCGGTGCGGTGGTCACTGCCGGTGCCGGCCGGCGCCGTGCCGTCGTTCGACCTGTCGGCCGGCGACTGGACGGCACCGGTCCGCGCCTCGACCCTGGTCCTCACCCTGCCGTCCGGTCGGGTCGAGGTCCGCGACCTCGGCAGCGGTGTCGTGCTGCGGGCCGTCCGGCTGCCACCGCCGGGTGCCGGGTCGCGGAGCAACTGGCGGGGCGACGTCGCCGCCGGGCTCTTCTTCGTGTACGACGAGAGCACGGTGACCGCGTACGGTCTGCCCCGGCTGGACCGGCGCTGGTCGGTCCCGTTCCAGCCCGTCGTCGAGTACGGGCCGGTCCGCTGCGGAGTCGACCTGTGCAGTCTGCGCCCCCAGCACGGGGTCAGCCTCCGGGACGGGCGGACCGGCGCGATCCGCTGGTCGGACGAGCGCTGGACCGGCATCTGGAGCGTCGGTGACACGCTCTTCGGCGCGCGGTCCGGTGACGGCGGCGGGACCGAGTCGCTCTCGATCCTCGATCCGGCCACCGGGCGGGTACTCGCCGACCTCGGCTCCTGGGCCTTCCTCGCGCCGCGCGGATCGCGGTTCGTCGGCCTCCGGTACGGCGCGGACCAGCGGGCCTGGGTGGTGGAGTTCGATCCGGCGACCTGGCGGAGCCGGCTGCTGGCGGTGCTCCCCGGGGTGTCGGGTGACTGCGGGCTGTCCGCCACGGTGCTGCACTGCCGCCGGCCGGACGCCTCGATCGGGGTGTGGCGCCTGCCCGGATGACCGGCCGGGTCGCGCCTGCCGGCTGTCACTTGTCGGGCACGGATAGGTTGTCCCCTACAGGCAGCCGGGGAGGTCGTGGTGCGGGTACTGGTGGTGGAGGACGAGCGCAACCTGGCCGACGCGATCGTCCGGGGGCTGCGCCGGCGGGGCATGGCGGTCGACGTCGCGTACGACGGCTCGACCGGGCACGAGATGGCCTTCGTCACCCGGTACGACGTGGTGGTGCTCGATCGGGACCTGCCGGGCGTGCACGGCGACCAGATCTGTGCCGACCTGGTCACCTCGGAGGCGCTGACCCGGGTGCTGATGCTGACCGCCAGCGGTACGGTCGCCGACCGGGTCGAGGGGCTCCAGCTCGGCGCCGACGACTACCTGCCGAAGCCGTTCGCCTTCGACGAGCTGGTCGCCCGGGTGCAGGCCCTCGGCCGCCGGGCGACCCCGGTCACCCCACCGGTGCTGACCGTGGCCGACCTGGTGGTCGATCCGGCCCGGCGGGTGGCGACCCGGGGCGGCGCGGCGGTCGACCTGACCCGTAAGGAGTTCGGCGTGCTGGAGGAGCTGCTCAAGGCTCGCGGGGCGGTGGTCTCCAGCGAGGAACTCCTGGAACGGGTCTGGGACGCCAACACCGACCCGTTCACCACCACCGTCCGGGTGACCGTGATGACGTTGCGGAAGAAACTCGGCGACCCCCCGCTGATCGAGACGGTGGTCGGCGCCGGCTACCGGATACCCGACCCGTACGTGCCAGGGCAGGTGAGCGCGTGACCGTCTATCTGACCCGTCGCCGGCCCCGGGTGCGGCCCACCCTGCGCCTGCGGCTGACCCTGCTCAACGGCGTCCTGCTGATCGGCGCCGGGGCGATCCTGGTGGTGCTCGCCTGGCTGCTGGTGGGGGACGCGCTGACCCCGGACATCCGGCTGCGGTCGAATCCGACGCTCGAACTCTCCGACGGCCGGACGGTCGGCGCGATCGAGTGGCAGCGGGAGATGGCGCAGGCGGCGACCCGGGAACTGCTGGTCAAGGGGCTGCTGGCGCTGCTGGTGATCAGTGTCGTCGGGGTGCTCGGGGCGTACGCGGTGGCCGGCCGGGCGCTGCGCCCGCTGCACCAGGTCACCTCGACCGCCCGACGGCTCGGCGAGGCCACCCTCGACCAGCGGATCCGCTACTCGGGTGCGGACGACGAGGTGGCCGAGCTGGCCGGCACCTTCGACGCGATGCTGGACCGGATCGCGGACGCCTTCGAGGCGCAGAAACGCTTCGTCGCCAACGCCTCGCACGAGCTGCGTACGCCGCTGGCGGTGATGCGTACCGAGATCGACGTCACGATGGCCGACGACGAGGCGGACGTCGCCGAGTACCGGCGGATGGCCACGGTGGTCCGGGACGCGTCCGAGCGGGCCAACAACCTGGTCGACGCGCTGCTGGTGCTGGCCCGCAGCGAGGCGCAGTCCGGTCGCCGGCTGGCCCGCAAGGCGCCGACCGACCTGGCCACCGGGGCCAGTGCGGCGCTCTCGGCGGTCCGGAACGAGACCACCCGGCTCAAGCTCCAGGTCGAGACGGCGTTGTCGCCGGCACCGGTGGTCGGCGATCCCGGCCTGCTGGAGCGGCTGGCCGGCAACCTGATCGAGAACGCGGTGCGTTACAACCACCTGCACGGACGGATGTGGGTGCGGACCGGTTCGGATCCCGAGCAGGCCTGGCTGGTGGTCGGCAACACCGGTTTCGAGGTGGAGCAGGCGGACGTGCCGGGGCTCTTCGAGGCGTTTCGGCGGGGCGGTCGGGAGCGGACCGGCGCCCGGGGCTCCGGGCTGGGGCTGTCGATCGTCCGGGCGGTCTGCGACGCGCACGGGGGCACGATCAGAGCGATCGCCCAGGACGGTGGCGGGCTGGAGGTGACGGTGACGCTGCCGGCCGCCGAGACCACTCCGGTGGTGGCCGCTTCGGCGGTGGTCGGCGGCGGCCCGGGGCCCGTGCCGGCCCGGCCGGTACCCGCGAGCGTCGCCACCAGCACCGCCAGCGTCGCCAGCACCGCCAGCACCGTTCCGCTGGGCTCGGCGTCCAGCCGGGCGGTCCCGGCCAACGCGCCGGTTCCGGGTACGTCGCCGCAGCCGACCCCCGGCACCCCGAGCGACCTGGCGGAGACCGACCCGGCACCCGGCTGACCGGCCGCTCCGTCGGCGGTTCCCGGCTCCCGGCTTCCGGCTTACGCGACGAGGTCGAGTTCGCGTACCTCGCGGCGGATTGCCCGCAGCCGGGCGGTGGTGATGCCGAGTTCCTGTGCCACGTCGGCGTCACTGGCCTCGGGGCGTTCGGCCTGGATCGCCGCCGCCAGCGCGGCGGTCTCGGTGATCGGCCGGCGCGGCCGGGCCGCAGCGCCCGACCTGGCCGCGCGACCGGTCGGGGCTCCCTTCCGGGCCGTTCCGGTCGCCGCCTTACGGGGCCTGGTGGCGGGGCCGGCCGACATCCCCGCGCCCGCACCGCCGGTCACGCCCGCCTCGGCCCGGCCGGGCGGAGCCGTGCTCGCCCCGTTTGCCGTGCCCGTTCCCGTCCCGTTGCCCGTCCTCGCCCCAGCCCCACCGGTCGACACGGCGAGCATCTCGCCGTTCACCCGGCCGACCCGCTCGGCCGCGCCGACCGCGCCGACGCGTTCGACCGCGCCGGCCGCTTCGACCGTGCCGACCCGCCCGACGGCGCCGACCGGTTCGACCGCGTCGACCCGTTGGATGGCGCCGACCGGTTCGACCGCGCCGAGCGGCCCGTCCCCGGGTGCCGGGGCGGCCTGGGCGGCCTGGGCGGCTCCGGCGGTCGTCGCGGCCTGGGCGGTGGCGATCCGGCCGCCCAACTCGACCAGGCAGATGCTGGCCACCACGATCAGACCGTCGACGGAGAGCGGCAGCAGGTACGGCGACGCGCCGGTCTCGCCGTACCGGGCGGCCACCCCGACCATGTGCCAGTACGACACCCAGGCGGCGATCCCGGCGATGGTGGCGGTGGCCGCCATCCGGGCGAACGCGAGGGAGCGGCGGTGCACCGGTACCCGTGAGATCAACTCGACGGTGAGCAGCAGCGCCAGCGGCGGCCAGGCGGCGATGGCCTGGCTGATCGGGTTGTCCCTGGCGTGCAGGATGTTGGCGACCACCGAGGCGGCGACCCCGAGCGCGAGGGTGGCGCGCACGGCCCAGCGGACCCGGCGAAGCTGTGGGAGGGGCACCGATCGCTCCTTGCCTGTCGTCGTGCTTCCTCTCGGCCCAGCGGACCAGCCGGCCTGACCGCTCATCCTTACGGCCGAACCGGTCTGGCCGGTGTACCGGCCGAATTTCCGGCGTGTCGCTCACCGCCCGGTGGCCGTCCGTGTGCTTGGCGTTGTCGTCGCGCCGTCCCGCCCGGCCGGTCGGCGGGGTCCGGCCCGACCCACGGTGGAAATCCCGGTTGCCGATCTTGAACTTTCGTGCGAGGCTTGCCGCCGTCAGCCCGGATCATGGGAGGAGGTGCGGTAGATGGTTGCGCTGTCCTGTCCCGCGCCTCGCTTCGGCCACCGCTGACCGACCCGCGTTCCTCCGCGAGGCGCACACTCCCGCATGGAGGATCCGTGCGTTCCATCATCCACAACGTCAGCTTCGACTGCGCCGACACGTACCGGCTCGCCAGCTTCTGGGCCCAGGTGCTGGACCGGTCCCTGCGACCGGAGGACCAGCCGGGCGACGACGAGATCACCCTGCTGTCGCCGGACGGTGTCAGCCCGCAGGTCTTCTTCCAGCGGGTACCGGAGGGCAGGTCGGGCAAGAACCGACTGCACATCTGCCTGCAACCGGCCGACCGGACCCGGGACGAGGAGGTCGACCGGCTCTTCGGGCTCGGTGCCACCCTGGTCGCCGACCACCGCCGGCCGGACGGCACCGGTTGGGCGGTGCTCGCCGACCCGGAGGGCAACGAGTTCTGCGTCGAGCGGAGCGCCGCCGAGCGCGCCGGCTGAGCCACGGCGCACCGGCGCGGAGCGGTCGCCCGGGCCGCTCCGCGCCGGCAGCGTTCCTGCTCAGAGCACTAGAAAGGGGCGTCATCGTAGGCGCCCTGCGGCGGCTCGTAGGCCGGTAGCGCGGGCTCCGTCCGACGAAGGTCGTGCCCACCCCAGTAACGCAGGTTGAGCATTGCGGTTTCGGTGTGCCGCCAGTGCGGGTCGGCGGCGACAGCGGCTCCGACGCGGGCGGACAGGGCGGCGCGGTGCGGGGTGAGTTCGGGCGCGGAGGCCAGGTTCACGGCGGCGATGAGGGCGGCGTCGCGCACGTTCTCGTCGGGATCGTCGAGGCAGGCGGTGACCACGGCGAAGAGTCGCTGCCGCATCGGGCGGAGCGGGCCGCCGATGTTCTCGCCGCCGGCGGCGTCATCGCCGAACCATTCCCGCCACTGGACACCCATCGCGTATCCGAGCTGGGACAGCCAGAGCAGCAGTGCGGCCCGCAGCGGTCCGTCGCCATATTCGCGGCTGGGGCCGGGCTGGGCCCGGACCCGCGGGTCGGCCAGCGCCACGGCGACGAACCGGGCCGCCGCGGGTGTCGCCTCGTAGATGGTGCCCTGGTGGAACAACTCCTCCCACAGGTGGGAGAGAGCCCGCCGCGCGTCGTCACGGTCACCGGTCAGTAACCCCGCCAGGAGTCGCGGCGTCTCCGGCCAGGCTGGCCCGTGGCTGTGTGCCAGTGCCCGCCAGTTGGTCTGTTCGAGTACGGCTTCCGGACGCATCAGGGGAGCGTAGTGCCCTGACCGACACCGTCGACGTTTCCGGTCAGGGCACTAGCCGGGCAGCCGGGCCAGCAGGGCGTACGTGTTCGGCAGCCGACCCTGCCAGGCGGCCGCCGAGACCCCGTCCGGCCGCCAGAACGGTTCGGCGAACTCGGCGAGGTGGCGCAGTTCGAGGCCGGCCCCGAGTACCGCGTTGACCACCTCGCCCAGCGTCGACTGCCATTCCACGGCGCCGTTCGCCGGGAAGGTGTCGTTGACGTGCGACCGGCCGAAGTAGCTGCGGTCGGGTCGGATCCGGGGCTCGTCGGGGTCCCAACTCCAGAGCGGTACCGCCGGATGCCCCTCGTAGACGAAGAGGTGGCCGCCGGGGCGGAGCAGCCGGGCGACGTCCCGGGCCCAGGCGGTCAGGTCGGGCATCCAGATCAGTGCGCCCTTGCCGGTGTAGACCAGGTCGGCGCAGCCGTCCCGCAGCGGGGCGCCGGGCAGCCGGCCGACGACGTACCGGCAGGGGAGCGCCAGTTCGGCGGCCCGGCGGGCGGCGGCGGTGGCCGCGACCGAACTGAAGTCGACGCCGCAGACGGCGCGCGCCCCGGCCCGGACCAGGGCGACGTCGTCGAGGCCGTGCCCGCTCTGTAGGTGTACGACGCTCGGCGCCGACCGCAGCAGCGGCCCGAGCAGCGCGACCTCGGCCGGGAAGAGCGACGAGCCGTCGCGGGCCTGCCGGAGCAGGTCCTGGTATTCCCGGACGTGCTTGCCGGAGGCGGTCTCCCAGGCGACCCGGTTCCGGCTCGTCGTCTCACGATCCATGCCCTTGAATCTCGACGGGTACCAGCGGCGGCGCAACCGGATTCGCCCCGCCCAGGCCGGCCGGACCGACGCCCGGACCCACGCCCGGACTGACGGCGTCAGTGTCCGCCCGGCCGGTGCCTCGGCCGGTGCCCCGGCCCGCCGCCCGCTCGCCGAAGCCGCCGAGCACCGCCTCCAGCAGCGGCAGCGCGTGCAGCACCTGACCGGCCCGGATCAGCGTGTGCCAGGCCGGCTCGAACTTCTTCCAGCCGCCCGCGTACGCCACGTGCCGCAGCCGGCCGCGCAGACTGTCCTTCGTGGAGGCTCCGCGCCAGATCGCCGGCCAGCGGTAGAAGTCCCGGTAGGCCCGGTGGTAGCCGTCGGTGAGCTGGCTCGGGGTGAGCCCCTTCGGCCGGTAGACCACCTGCCGGGTGTCGTACCGGTCCCAGTCCCGGTGCAGGATCCGGTCCTGCGCGACCATCCGGTCGTAGAGCGCGGTGCCGGGGTACGGGGTGAGGATGTGGAAGGTTGCCGTCTCCACCCCCTGCTCGACCGCCCAGCCCACCGTACGGTCGAAGACGTCCGGCCCGTCGTCGTCCAGCCCGAAGACGAAGCTGCCGTTGACCATCACGCCGTGCTCGTGCAGCCGCCGTACCACCGCCGAGTAGTCCCGGCCGACGTTCTGCCGCTTGCGGGTTGCCGCCAGGTTGCCGTCGTTGACCGTCTCGAAGCCGACGAAGAGGCTGCGCAGCCCGGCGTCGACGGCGCGTTCGAGCAGGTCCGGTGCGAGTACCGCGTCGACGGTGCCGGCGGCCTGCCAGAGCCGGCCCATCCCGGCCATCCCGTCGAAGAGGGCCCGGGCGAACCGGCGGTTGCCGAACAGATGGTCGTCGAGGAAGTAGAGGTGCCGGCCGGGGAGCCGCTCGATCTCGGCCAGCGCGTCGTCGACCGCCTGGGTGTAGAACGACTTCCCGCCCTCGAAGAAGGCGTCCTTGTAGCAGAAGTCGCAGTGGTGCGGGCAGCCCCGGGAGACCACGATCGAGTTCGGTACCAGGTAGCGGTGCCGGGCGATCAGGTCCCGGCGTACCGGGGGCAGGCCGGCGAGGGTCCGGGTGGTGGAGACGTACCGGGGCTTGGGCTCGCGCCGGCGCAGGTCGGCGAGGAACTGCGGCCAGGTGTCCTCGCCCGGACCGAGGAAGATCGTGTCGGCGTGGGCCGCCGCCTCGTCCGGCAGCGCGGTGACGTGCAGGCCGCCGAGGACGACGTACGCGCCGAGGGCCCGGTAGTGGTCGGCGATCTCGTACGAGCGGCGGGCCGAGGTGATGTAGACCTGGATCACCACCAGGTCCGGGACGGGATCGTCGGTCAGGTCCAGCCGCTCGACGTGCTCGTCGTGCAGGCTCACCTGGGTGTCCTCGGGCAGATAGCCGGCGAGGGTGGCCAGGCCCAGCGGCGGGAACAGCGAGTACTTGATCGGTCGGAAGAACGGGCTGGTCGCCTCGGTCAGGGCCGGCAGGATCAGCTTGACGCGCATGCCTGCGACGCTAGGCAACCGGTGCGGGGCGACTGTGTTCCCGACGTGGAGACCCCGTGAAGGATGCCTCCGTCGGGGCTTCCGTGGGCCTCCGGAGTCCTCCGGGGTCCTCCCGACGGGACGAATCCAGTCCACGTCCAGTGGCAGTTCAGTCCGGTAAGCGAATCTTGAGCCCTGCCCGGCCGGCGCCCCCGCCCGGTCGGGCAGGCCACCGCCGGACACCAGCGGTGTCCGGGCAGATCGCGGTGATCTGGGACCAGGTCGCACAGCGCGCCGTGCGACTCGCCGGGACAGGTCCCTGATCACCTGCGATCGTGGCCGGGTCGGCTCAGCCGGGCAGGCTCGCGACGCCCGGGGGCAGGAACCGGCGGCCGGTGACCCGCTCGGAGGTGCCGGTCCGGTCCAGGTACGGCGTGACGCCACCGAGGTGGAACGGCCAGCCGGCGCCGAGGATCATGCAGAGGTCGATGTCCTGCGGCTCGGCGACCACACCCTCGTCCAGCATCAGCCGGATCTCCTCGGCCAGCGCGTCGAGTGCCCGCTGGCGTACCTGCTCGGCGGTCAACGGTGCGGAACCGACCTCCAGCAGCCCGGCCACCTCGGGGTTGACGTCGCCGTCGACCACCAGCGGCTTACCGGACTCGGCGATCCGCCGCAGGTTCTCGCTGACCCCGAACCGGTCCGGGAAGGCGGCGTGCAGCGTTCCGCCGACGTGGTACGCCACCGCCGGCCCGACGAGCTGGAGCAGCGCCAGCGGGCGCATCGGCAGGCCGAGCGGGTCGAGTGCGGCATCCGCGACCTCGGGCGGGGTGCCGGCGTCCACGGCCGCGAAGATCTCGCCGAGGAACCGGGTCAGCACCCGGTTGACCACGAACGCCGGGGCGTCGGCGACCAGTACGCAGGACTTGCGCAGTTCCTTGCCGACCGCGAACGCGGTGGCCAGGGTGGCGTCGTCGGTCCGCTCGCCCCGGACGATCTCCAGCAGCGGCAGGACCGCGACGGGGTTGAAGAAGTGGAACCCGACCACCCGCTCCGGGTGCTCCAGGTCGGCGGCCATCGCGCTGACCGAGAGCGAGGAGGTGTTGGTGGCGAGTACCGCCTCCGGGGAGACGATCTTCTCCAGCTCCGCCCAGACCTGCTTCTTCACCGCCAGGTCCTCGAAGACCGCCTCGATCACGAAGTCGGCGTCGGCGAAGACGCCCTTGTCGACCGAGCCGCTGACCAGGCCGCGCAGCTTGGCGGCCGTACCCTCGGGAAGCCGGCCCTTGCCGACCAGCTTGTCGATCTCGGCGTGCACGTAGCCGACGCCCTTGTCCACCCTGGACTGGTCGAGGTCGGTGAGCACCACCGGGACCTGGAGCCGGCGGGCGAAGAGGAGCGCGAGCTGCGACGCCATCAGGCCGGCGCCGACGATGCCGACCTTGGTCACCGGCCGGGCCAGGCCCTTGTCCGGCGCCCCGACCGGTCGCTTGGCCCGGCGCTGCACCAGGTCGAAGGAGTAGAGCCCGCTGCGCAGTTCCTCGCTGAAGACCAGCTCGGCCAGCGCCTCCACCTCGGCGGCCATCCCCCTGGGCAGCCCGTCCGGGTCGCCCTCGGCGGGCGCGTCCGGCGCCTCGCGGGCCAGCTCCAGCAGCTCCAGCGCCCGGTTCGCGGCCGGGACCGCGCCGTGCAGCCGCTCGTCGAGCGTCTGCCGGGCGAAGTAGAGCACGCCGTCCCACATCTCCCGGTCGACCTCCGGCCGGGTCACCTGGACCTCGCCGCGCACCACCTGCGCGGCCCACTCCAGCGAGCGCTCCAGGAAGTCGGCCGGCTCGAAGAGGACGTCCGCGATGCCCAGCTCGGCGGCCTGCTTCGGCTTGAGCATCCGGTTCTGCATCAGCGGGTTCTGGATGACCACCTGGGCGGCACCGGCGATGCCGATCAGGTTGGGCAGCAGTTGGGTGCCGCCCCAGCCGGGGACCAGGCCGAGGGAGACCTCGGGCAGGGCCAGCGCGGCGGCGCCGCCGGAGAGCGTCCGGTAGTGGCAGTGCAGCGCCAGTTCCAGCCCGCCGCCCATCGCGGCGCCGTTGACGAAGGCGAAGGTCGGCACGGCGCTGGTGCGCAGCCGGCCGAAGACCCGGTGGCCGAGCCGGCCGATCTCGCGGGCCTGGTCGCGGTCCGCGAGCAGCGGCATGCCGGTGACGTCGGCGCCGACGCAGAAGATGTACGGCTTGCCGGTCACCGCCACGAACGCCGGCTCGGCGGCGAGCGCCTCGGTGATCGCGTTGTCCAGACTGGACAGTCCGGCCGGGCCGAAGGTGTTCGGCTTGGTGTGGTCGAACCCGTTGTCCAGGGTGATCAGCGCGGCGGGCCGGTCCAGCCCCGGCAGGTTCACCAGCCGGAGCAGCGAACGGGTGACCACCTCGTTCGGGTTACGCGGAACCGTCACTGCGCCACCTTCCGATCGGACTGCGGGGCTCGCAAACCCGGCTCACTCCTCGCGCTCACTTGTCGTCGCCGCCTTCCCAGTTCGGGTTCTCCCAGATGACCGTGCCGCCCATGCCGATGCCGATGCACATCGCGGTGATGCCGTACCGGACCTCGGGGTGCTCGGCGAACTGCCGGGCGAGCTGGGTCATCAGCCGTACCCCGGAGGAGGCGAGCGGGTGCCCGATGGCGATCGCCCCGCCCCACGGGTTGACCCGGGGGTCGTCGTCGGCGATGCCGAAGTGGTCGAGGAAGGCGAGCACCTGCACCGCGAACGCCTCGTTCAGCTCGAAGAGGCCGATGTCGTCGATGGAGAGCCCGGCGATCCGGAGCGCCTTCTCGGTCGACGGGATCGGGCCGTAGCCCATCACCTCCGGCTCGACCCCGACGAAGCCGTACGACACCAGGCGCATCGACACCGGCAGCCCGAGTTCCCGGGCGACGTCCTCGGCGGCGAGCAGGCTCGCGGTGGCCCCGTCGTTGAGTCCGGCCGCGTTGCCGGCGGTGACCTTGCCGTGCGGGCGGAACGGCGTCTTCAGGGTGCCGAGCTTCTCCAGCGAGGTCTCCCGGGGCGCCTCGTCGGCGGTGGCGAGTCCCCAGCCGCTCTCCGGGTCGCGGGTCGCCACCGGCACCAGGTCGGGCTGGAGCTTGCCGTTGGCGTACGCCTTGGCGGTCTTGACCTGGGAGGCGAGCGCGTACGCGTCGGCGCGCTCCTTGCTGATGTGTGGGAGCCGGTCGTGCAGGTTCTCGGCGGTGGAGCCCATCACCAGCGCGGAGGGGTCGACCAGCTTCTCGGCCAGGATCCGCGGGTTGGGGTCCACGCCCTCGCCCATCGGGTGCCGGCCCATGTGCTCGACGCCACCGGCGATGGCCACGTCGTAGGCGCCCATCGCGATCCCGCCGGCCACGGTGGTGACCGCGGTCATCGCCCCGGCGCACATCCGGTCGATGGCGTAGCCGGGCACCGTCTTGGGCAGCCCGGCGAGCAGCGCGGCGGTACGGCCGATGGTGAGGCCCTGGTCGCCGATCTGGGTGGTGGCGGCGATGGCCACCTCGTCGACCCGCTCCGGCGGGAGTTGCGGGTTGCGCCGCAGCAGTTCGCGGATGCAGCGGATCACCAGGTCGTCGGCGCGGGTGTGGGCGTACATCCCACCCGCCTTGCCGAACGGGGTGCGGACGCCGTCGACGAAGACGACATCCCGAACTTCACGGGGCACTGGAGCCTCCTTGCCGCAGGGGCCCGGGTGGGCGGTACCTCGGATGCTACTAGCCAGTAACTACTGTCGTTTGCGCCCCCCGTGTGGCTCGGACCACATATTGTCCGGCTGGATGCTCCGTAATCCCGCTATTGATGGCTAAACGCCGAGCAATAGTGAAAAAACTTCCGAATCAACCAGGAGTACGGGTGAAGGTGCTGGTCGCCGGTGGTGCCGGCTTCATCGGCAGCACCATCGCCTCGGCCTGCCTCGACGAGGGCATCGAGCCGGTGATCCTGGACAGCCTCTGCACCGGACGGGTCGAGTTCACCCGGGGACGGACCTTCTACCGGGGCGACATCTCCGACGGCGGGCTGCTGGACCGGATCTTCGCCGAGCACCCGGAGATCGGCGCGGTGGTGCACGCGGCGGCGCTGATCGTGGTGCCGGAGTCGGTCAGCGAGCCACTGCGCTACTACCGGGAGAACGTCGCCAAGTCGCTCGACTTCCTCGACCACGTGATCCGCAACGGGATCACCCGCTTCGTCTTCAGCTCCTCGGCGGCGATCTACCGGACCGGCGCCGACCTCTCGGTCGACGAGAGTTCACCGCTCGCGCCCGCCAGCCCGTACGCCCGGACCAAGGCGATGATGGAGACGGTGCTCGCGGACACCGCCGAGGCCACCGGGCTGCGGGCGCTCTCGCTGCGCTACTTCAACCCGATCGGCGCCGACCCACGGCTGCGTACCGGCCTCCAGTTGCCCCGGCCGACGCACGCGCTGGGCAGACTGATCGACGCCTGGACCGACGGCGGGGAGTTCCTGATCACCGGTACCGAGTGGCCCACCCGGGACGGCTCGGGAATCCGCGACTACATCCACGTCTGGGACCTGGCCCGGGCGCACGTCTGCGCGCTGCGCCGGTTCGACGAGATCCTGCCGCCCGGCGGCGACCGGTCGGTGGAGGCGGTCAACCTCGGCACCGGGGACGGCACCACCGTCCGGGAACTCGTCGCCGCCTTCACCGAGGCGGTCGGGCCGGTACGCACCCGCGAGGCACCGCCCCGCCCCGGCGACGCGGCCGGCTCGTTCACCCGGAGCACCCGCTCCCGGCTGCTGCTCGACTGGAAGCCGGAGTATTCCGTCGCCGACGGCATCCGGCACGCGGTGCAGTGGTGCCGGATCCGGGACGAACTTCTCGGCATCCGCCGGCCCGCCCTGCACCTGCACTCCTCCGGCGGCCGCTGACCGCCGCCCCGGCTCACCGTCTCGGCCGCTGACCGCCGCCCCCGGCTGACTCTGCCGGCCGCCGGCCGGTTCACCGTCTCGGGCGCTGATCGCCGCCCGGCCCGCCGGAGGGCTGTGCCGCCGACGGGCCGGAGCGGGCGCGGTCAGGTCTTCGGCTCGGCCAGCGCCACCGCCAGCTCCTCGGCGATCAGGCCGACCTGCCAGCCCCGGGCGCCGTACCCGCGCAGCGTCTCGGCGACCGTGTCGGCGGTGATCTCCTCCGGCGGGATCCAGGCCAGCCGGCGTACCGAGTCCGGGGTGATCAGGTTCTCCGGCGGCAGGGTGTGCGCCGCGGCGATCCGGGTCACCACCTCACGGCAGCGGGCCAACCGGGCCGCCGCCACCGGGTCCCGTTCGGCCCAGCGGTGCGGCGGGGGCGGCCCGTCGACCGTCGGGCTCACCGGCAGCGCGTCGTCGGGCAGTTGCCGGGCGTCGGCGAGCGCGTCCAGCCAGGTCCGGACGAGCCGGCGTACAGAGCGGCCGCCGAAGCCGGGCAGCATCAGCAGGGTCCGCTCGTCCTTCGGGTCCATCTCGGCGGCGGCGATGATCGCGGCATCGGGCAGCACCCGGCCGGGCGCCGAGTCGCGGCGGGCGGCGATCTCGTCCCGGGCGTACCAGAGCGAGCGCACCCGGGCCTGCGCCCGCGCCCCCCGCACCCGGTGGATGCCGGAGGTCCGCCGCCACGGGTCCGGTCGCTGCCGGGCCGGCTGGGCGCCCCAGGCCACCAGCGCGGCGAACTCCTCGGCCGCCCACTGCGCCTTGCCCTGCCGCTCCAGCTCGGCCGCGAGCTTGTCCCGCAGCTCGGTGAGCATCTCCACGTCCAGCGCGGCGTAGGTGAGCCAGGACTCCGGCAGCGGCCGGCTGGACCAGTCCGCCGCCGAGTGGTGCTTCTCCAGGGTGAAGCCGAGCAGTTGCTCGGTCAGCGCGGCCAGGCCGACCCGTTCGAAGCCGGCGAGCCGGGCGGCCAGCTCGGTGTCGAAGAGGCGTCTCGGCCGCAGCCCGAGGTCGGCGAGGCAGGCGAGATCCTGGCTGGCCGCGTGCAGCACCCACTCGGCGTCCGCGATCGCCTCGTCGAGGGTGCGCAGGTCGCCGAGGGGCAGTGGGTCGATCAGCGCGGTGCCGGCCCCCGCCCGCCGGAGCTGGACGAGGTAGGCGCGTTGGCTGTAGCGGTAGCCGGAGGCGCGCTCGGCGTCGACGGCGACCGGGCCGGTGCCGGCCGCGAATCGGGACACCACGTCGGCCAGGCCGTCGGCTGTCTCGACCGGGGCCGGGGTGCCGTCGCGAGGGGTGAGAAGCGGTACGGGCCCGCCGGGCGTTGGGTCGGGCCCCACTGTCTCGGGATCCGGCGCGGACGCCGGAAGGCTGTGCGGCTCGTCCCCTGCTCGGCGTTGCGCGGCCCGACGGCGCAGGGGTGGTTCGTCGGTCACCTGACAACCCTAGTCTTCGCCGAGATTCGCCGTCGCGCAGCCGGTCCGGCGAGTCGGGTCTGGGACTGCTGGTACTGCCGAAGCGGTTGGGGCGTACGAGGTTCGGCGGAGGTTGCGACTGTTCAGGCGGCGCCGGCCGGCCGGGAGTGCGGCAGCGCGGTGACACCGGGCGGCGGCAGCCCGGCGGTGGAGGCCAGCAGCGTGCACCAGGCGAGCAGATGCGCCCGCAGGTCGTCGTCGACCGGGGTCCAGGAGGCGCGGATCTCGATGTCACCGGCAGCCGGCGGGCCGGCCAGCTCGCCGAACCGGGTCGACATGGTCTGGGTCACCGTGCCGCCGAGCGCCCGGTAGGCCGCGTCCCGCGCCTCCAGCGCGTCGGTGAGCCAGGTCCAGCCGACGCCGGGGAGCAGCGGATCGGCGGCGAGGTCGATCTCCAGGTCGGCGGTGACGTAGGTGACCAGGCGCAGCGTCCCCTCCCAGCCCTCGTGTCCGGCCGGGTCGTGCAGCAGGATGAGCCGGCCGGTGGCCACCTCCTCGCCGTCGCGCCGCACGGTGGCAGCCAGCGCGAAGGCGTACGGGGCGAGCCGCTGGGGGGCGCCCACCTCCTCCAGTACGATCTCCGCGCGCGGCGCCGCCGACCGCAGCCCGGCCACCGCACGGGCGAAGGTCTCGGGCTGGACGATCGGGGAGGCCATATCCGCAGCCTAAGCCGATCGTCGGCGCCGTGGTGGGGCGCCGCGCCGGTCAGTCCGGCCGGTCGGCCCGGCGCCCGGCATGACGGGGTACGTCTGGCAGGCCACAAAACCCGGCGGTGCCCGTCGGTGGGATCGGGGCCCGTGGCACGATTGCGCCGATGAGCACCACGACTGCGGGCAACGCGGCCCGAGACGACCAGCCGGCCCCCGGTGGCCCGGCCGATTCGCCGTTCGTCCGGGCCTGTCGACGGGAGCCGGTGCCGCACACCCCGGTCTGGTTCATGCGGCAGGCCGGGCGTTCGCTGCCGGAATACCGCGAGGTGCGGGCCGGGATCCCGATGCTGGAGTCGTGCCGCCGACCGGAACTGGTCACCGAGATCACCCTCCAGCCGGTACGCCGGCACGGCGTGGACGCGGCGATCCTGTTCAGTGACATCGTCGTACCGGTCGCCGCCGCCGGGGTGGACCTGGACATCGTGCCGGGCACCGGCCCGGTGGTGGCCGAGCCGGTACGCACCCTCGCCGACGTCGACCGGATCCGGGCCATCGACCCCTCCGACGTGTCCTTTGTGGACGAGGCGGTCCGACTGCTCGTCGCCGAACTCGGCGACACCCCGCTGATCGGCTTCGCCGGTGCCCCCTTCACCCTGGCCAGCTATCTCGTCGAGGGCGGGCCGTCGCGCAACCACGTACGCACCAAGGCGCTGATGCACGGCGCCCCGGAGGTCTGGCACGCGCTGCTGGGCCGGCTGGCCGAGATCACCCTCGCCTTCCTGAGGGTGCAGATCGGCGCCGGTGTCTCGGCGGTGCAGCTCTTCGACTCCTGGGCCGGGGCGCTCTCCGAGGCCGACTACCGCCGGTTCGTGCTGCCGCACTCGACGACGGTGCTGCGCGGGCTCGCCGACGCGGGCGTGCCGCGCATCCACTTCGGGGTCGGCACCGCCGAACTCCTCGGTGCGATGGGCGAGGCCGGCGCGGACGTGGTCGGGGTCGACTGGCGTACCCCGCTGGACGCGGCGACGGTGCGGATCGGCCCGGAGAAGGCGGTGCAGGGCAACCTGGACCCGGCCGTGCTCTTCGCGCCCTGGCCGGTGGTGGAGGCGGAGGTGCGCCGGGTGCTCGGCGAGGGCGCCGCCACCGCCGGGCACGTCTTCAACCTCGGGCACGGCGTGCTGCCGGAGACCGACCCCGACGTACTGACCCGGGTCGTCGCCCTGGTCCACGAGGCGTCCGCGAGCTGACCGGGAGGCGGGCACGGTGAACGACACGACACGGTCCGGCGGGCCGCGGATCGCCGTGGTCGGCGGCGGGATCACCGGGCTGGCCGCCGCGCTCCGGCTGCGGGACCGACTCCCCGCCGACACCGAGATCACCGTGTACGAGCAGTCCGGCGCGCTCGGCGGCAAGCTGCGTACCGGCTCGCTGGCCGGATCGGCGGTCGAGTTCGGCGCCGAGGCGTTCCTGACCCGCGACCCGGCCGGTGGGGACTCGGCGGCGGTCGCCCTGGCCCGCCGGGTGGGGCTGACCGACGCGCTGGTGCACCCGGCGATCGGGCGGGCCGCAGTGGCGATCGGCGGCGAGCTGCGGCCGATGCCCCCGGGCACCCTGGTCGGGGTACCCGGTGATCTGGCCGCGGTGGCCCCGGTGGCCCGGCCGGCGGCGGAGCGGGACACCGACGGCGGCCGTCCGCTGCTCGGCCCGGACTCCGACCCGACGGTCGGCGAGCTGGTCCGGCGGCGGCTCGGCGACGAGGTGGTGGACCGGCTCGTCGACCCGATGCTCGGCGGGGTGTACGCCGGCCGCGCCGACGAGCTGTCGCTGGCCGCCACGATGCCGGGGCTGGCCCGGGCGGCCCGCACCGAGCCGACCCTGACCGGGGCGGTCCGGGCGGCGCTGGCCGCGGCGCCCCGGCCGGCCGGCAGCCCGGTCTTCAGCACGGTCTCCGGCGGGGTGAGCCGGCTGGTGGCCGCCACCGCCGAGGCGGCCCGGGCCGGGATCAGGCTGAATGCGGCCGTCCGGGAACTGCTGCCCGTCTCCGGCGGCTGGCGGCTGGTGATCGGCCCGACCCGCGACCCGGAACTGGTCGAGGTCGACGCGGTCGTGCTGGCCCTGCCGGCCCGGCCCGCCGCCCGGCTGCTCGGCGGGGTCGACGTGGCGGTCGGCGCGCTGGTCGGCCGGCTCGACTACGCCAGCGTGGCGCTGGTCACCCTCGCCCTGCCCGGCCCGCCCGGCGAGGCGGCAGCAGCCGGCGACACGCCGCCGGCAGCCGGCGCGGCGGTGCTGCCGGCGGAGCTGTCCGGGTTCCTGGTGCCGGCGACCGAGGGCACCCTGGTCAAGGCGGCGACCTTCTTCAGCAGCAAGTGGGCGCACCTGCGCCGGCCGGACGGGACGCTGCTGCTGCGCGCCTCGGTCGGCCGGCACGGCGAGGAGCACCTGCTGCAACGCGCCGACGACGAACTCGTCTCGGCGGTGCACCGGGAGCTGTCCGGGCTGCTCGGCACCGAACTGCCCGAGCCGGTGGACAGTCACGTGCAACGGTGGGGCGGCGCGCTGCCCCAGTACGCCCCCGGCCATCTGGACCGGGTGGCCGCGGCCCGGGCGGCGCTGCGGACCGCGCACCCGACCCTGGCGCTGGCCGGCGCCGGCTACGACGGGGTGGGGATTCCGGTCTGCGTACGCTCCGGCGAGACCGCGGCCGAGGAGATCATCAAGGTGCTGGGAGTATCGAGGGCATGACTGCGGAACAGCAGGGTCTGGAGCAGACCAACGCGGCGCGGCTGCGCGAGCTGAACGAGAGCATTCGCTACACCATGTGGTCGGTGTTCCGGGCGAGCGGCCCGCTGCCCGAGGCCCGGGACGGCATCGCGGCCGAGGTCGAGTCGCTCTTCGAGGAGCTGGCCGGCAAGGACGTGGTGGTGCGGGGCAGCTACGACGTCTCCGGGCTGCGCGCCGACGCGGACCTGCTCGTCTGGTGGCACTCCTCGTCCAGCGACGCGCTCCAGGACGCGTACGGGCGGCTGCGGCGTACCGCGCTCGGCCGGCAGTTGGTGCCGGTCTGGTCGCAGATGGCGCTGCACCGGCCGGCGGAGTTCAACAAGAGCCACGTACCGGCGTTCCTGGCCGGTGAGCCGGCCCGGGGCTACATCTGCGTCTACCCGTTCGTCCGCTCCTACGAGTGGTACCTGCTGCCGGACGCCGAGCGCCGGGAGATGCTGGCCGAGCACGGCAAGATGGCCCGAGGCTATCCGGACGTCCGGGCCAACACGGTCGCCTCGTTCGCGCTCGGCGACTACGAGTGGCTGCTCGCCTTCGAGGCCGACGAACTGCACCGGATCGTCGACCTGATGCGTGACCTGCGCGCCTCCCAGGCCCGCCGGCACGTCCGCGAGGAGGTGCCGTTCTACACCGGTCGGCGCCGGAGCATCGGCGAACTGGTCAACGCGCTGCCGTAGCGGCCGTCGGCGGGCCGACCACAGTGGACGGCACGGCGCCGGGGGTCAGGCCGGCTCCCGGCGCATCGGCACGTGCGGGATGCCGTCCTCGATGTACTCCGGCCCGGTGCGGGTGAAGCCGTAGCGGGCGTAGAGGTCGACCAGGTGCGCCTGGGCGTCGAGTACGCAGGGCCGGGAGCCGACGATCGCCAGCGCCTCGGCGATCAGCCGCCCGGCGTACCCGCCGCCCCGGGCCTGCGGGGCCACCACCACCCGGCTGATCCGTTCCACCCCACCCGGATCGGCGAGCAGTCGCAGGTACGCGATCGGCGCGCCGCCCCGGGCCAGCCACAGGTGCCGGGTGCCCGGCTCGACGTCCCGCCCGTCGAGGTCGGGATAGGCGCACTCCTGCTCGACCACGAAGACGTCGGCCCGCAGCTTCAGCAGGTCGTGCAGGGTCCGGGCGTCGAGGTCGGCGAAGGAGGCGACCCGAAGCTCGACCCGGTCGGCGGAGTTCGCCTGGATCGGTGGCGTCTGCGATTGCGGCATGCCGCGATCGTAGGCGGGCGCCGGTACGGGCTGCCGCCGGGGCGATTCCGGGTGGGATTCAGGCCGGGCGGGCGCCGACGGCGTCCCGGATCTCCGCGCCGCGCTCGCCCTCGACGACCCGGGCGCAGTGCCCGCAGCAGAAGAACCGGCCGGAGACCTCGACGCCGTGTCCCATGATCCGGATGCCGCAGTGCTCGCAGACCGGAGCGAGCTTGTGTGCCGCGCACTCGAACGAGTCGAAGGTGTGCACGTCCCCGCTCATCGTGCGGACCTCGAACGCCAGCCAGTAGTCGTTGCCACAGACCTCGCAGGTCGTCGCCATGTCTGATTCCCCCGTTTCACCACATCTGCGGTGATACTACGTGGTCGACGGGTCGAGGCGCATCGAGATCGAGTTGATGCAGTACCGGGCGTTCGTCGGGGTGAAGCCCTCGCCGTCGAAGCGGTGCCCGAGATGCGAGTCGCAGTTGGCGCAGCGCACCTCGATCCGGACCATGCCGAGCGAGCGGTCCTCCAGGTAACGGATGGCGCCGGGCAGCGCCCGGTCGAAGCTCGGCCAGCCGCAGTGCGAGTCGAACTTGGTGTCGCTGGAGAAGAGTTCCGCCCCGCAGGCCCGGCAGTGGTAGGTGCCGGCGGTCTTGGTTTCCACGTACTCGCCGGTCCAGGGGCGCTCCGTGCCCGCCTGGCGGAGTACCCGGAACTCCTCCGGGCTGAGCCGGACCCGCCACTCCTCCTCGGTGCTCGGCAGCCTGTTTTCCCGGTCGTCCCGGACACTGTTGTCAGCCATACCCCTACGGTACGGCGGAGATCCTCCGGCGGCTAAGGCCGGCGGAACCGTCGGAAAACAGCGGGAAACAACTGGTTAATCACCGCCCGGCGGCCGAGTCGTTGACAGGACATGCGGGCGGCCACCAGGCCGGGCGGGCGGAGACGGCGACGCGAGCACCGGCCGGTGCTGGCCGAGTTCCGGCTGACCTGGCGGCAGGCGGTGATCCGGGGGCTGCGCTGGGGTGGCCTCGGCAGCGGTGCGGTGATCGTGATCGCCGGGGCGCTGCCCGGGCACCGCCAGCTCTCCGAACTGGCCTGGGTCGCCGTGCTGGCCCCGCTGCCGCTCGGGATGCTCTGCGGCGGCGTCGACCGGCTCCGGGCCCGGAGCCGGCTGGACGAGGCGGGCCTGCGGGGCCGGGCGTACGGGGCGTACGCGTTCGTGGCCTGGCAGCGGGTCGTCGACGTCCGGGCGGAGCGCCGCCGGGGCCGTACCGTCGTCGCGGTCTACCTGGACGGCGCCGCGCCGCTGCGGCTGCACGCCCCCTACGACGGTGGCCCGCTGGACCGGGATCCCCGGTTCGAGCAGAAGCTCGTGCTGATCTGCCAGGTCTGGGAGGCGCACCGGCACGGCAGCCGGGAGCCGGAGGCGCGACCGCTGTGCTGACCCCTGTGCTGAGCGGCCTCCTGCCCTGACCGGCCGTGCCGGCCGTCGGCGTCTCCGTGTCGGGTCACCTTCGTCGGACCGGTGGCATAGGGTCGGCGCATGGCTGGTGGCAGCGCGAAGGCGAAGCCCGTCGAGGTCGAGGTGGCCGGGCACACGGTACGGCTGAGCAGCCCGGACCGGGTCTACTTCCCCCGTCGCGGGTTCACCAAGAAGGACATGTTCGACTACTACCTCGCGGTCGGCGACGGGATCATGCGGGCGCTGGGCAACCGGCCGACGGCGTTGCAGCGCTTCCCCGAGGGCATCGAGGGGGAGATGTTCTATCAGAAGCGGGTGCCGGCCCGGGGCGTACCACCCTGGATCCAGACCGCGAAGATCCAGTTTCCGAGCGGCCGGAGCGCCGACGAACTCTGCCCGGCCGACCTGGCCCACGTGGCCTGGGCGGCCCAGATGGGCACCGTGGTCTTCCACCCGTGGCCGGTCCGAGGTGTCGACGTCGACCGCCCCGACGAGCTGCGCATCGACCTCGACCCGCAGCCGGGCACCGACTTCGCCGACGCGGTCGAGGCGGCCGGCGAGGTGCGTGGACTCCTGGACGAGCTGGGCGCGACCGGCTGGCCGAAGACCTCCGGCGGCCGGGGCGTGCACGTCTATCTGCGGATCGAGCCCCGCTGGACCTTCACCGAGGTACGCCGGGCGGTGATCGCGTTCGCCCGGGAGGTGGAGCGCCGCCGCCCCGACCTGGTCACCACCTCCTGGTGGAAGGAGCAGCGCGGCGAGAAGGTCTTCATCGACTACAACCAGATGGCCCGGGACCGGACGATCGCCTGCGCCTACTCGCTGCGGGCCAACGCCCGGGCCACCGTCTCCACCCCGGTCACCTGGGACGAGCTGCCGGACGTCGAACCGGACGACTTCGACCTGAAGACCGTGCCGGAGCGGGTGGCGAAGATCGGCGACCCGCACGCCGGCATCGACGACGCCCCGTGGGACATCAGCCCGCTGCTGGAGTGGGCCGACCGGGACGACCGGGACGGTTCCGGCGACCTGCCCTATCCGCCGGACCACCCGAAGATGCCGGGGGAGCCGAAGCGGGTCCAGCCGTCCCGGGACCGCGACCGCAAGGAGTGAGCGGGTCCGGGGCCGGGATGGCGGTTACGGGCGGACCTCGGAGGGCTTGCGGAACTGCTCCACCATCGCCGCGTAGTCGCTGCCGCCGTGCCCGTCGGCGACGGCCCGGTCGGCCAGCGCCTTGACCAGCCTCGGGACGTCGGCGTTGACGCCGAGGGACTCGCTCTCGTGCACCAGGTGCTCCATCGCGCCGAGGTGGGTGTCGATGGTCGAGTCCCGGGCCCGATAATCGCCGCCGTCGATCTGCCGCGCCAGGTCGGGCAGCCAGTCCCGTACCGTCCCGGCCAGCGGGCCGGCGATCCCGGCGAAGGTCGAGGCGTCCACCCCCGCCGTACCGACCAGGGCGGCACCCTGGAGGAAGCCGTTCAGCACGCTCCACATCACACCGAGCAGCGCCACGTCGTAGAGCGCGGAGAGGCCGTGGTCGGCACCGAGATAGGTCGTCCCGGCACCGAGCAGTCGCAGGGTCGACTCGTGCCGGTCGAAGGTCGACCGGGGTCCGCTGTAGAGGAAGCTGGCCTCCGCCGTACCGATGGCCGGCGGTACGGCCATGATCGCGCCGTCGAGGTAGCTGCCGCCCCACCGGGCCACCCGCTCGGCGGTCTCCCGGGCCGCCGCCGAGGTACCCGAGGTCAAGTTCACCAGGACCCGACCGTCGAGGGCGTCGCCGAGCGGATCGAGGAGTTCGTGTACGGCCTCGTAGTTCGAGACGCAGACGATCACGAGCGGGCTGGCCGCGACCGCGTCGGCAGGGGAGTCGGCGAGCCGGGCGCCAGCGGCGACGAGTTGCCCAGCCTTGGCCGTCGTCCGGTTCCACACGGTCGTCGGGTGTCCGTTGCGCAGGAACGTCGCGGCCAGGGCGTGGCCCATCAGCCCCAGTCCGACGACGGTCACCGGGGTGCTGTCGGTAGTCATGGCAGAATCGTCAACCTTCACACCGGTATGAAGGTCAAGGAGGCATGGGCCACATGCTGATCGGGGAACTGAGCCGGCAGACCGGGGTCAACACCCACCAGCTGCGCTACTACGAGGCACAGGGACTGCTCGAACCGGCGCGGCGGAGCGGCGGCTACCGGGAGTACGGCGCCGACGACGTGGTCACCGTGACCCAGATCAGGAGACTGCTCGAAGCCGGACTCTCCACAGAGGAGATCCGATTCCTGCTGCCCTGCGCCACCGGTTCGGCCCCCGACCTGGAGCCCTGCCCCGAACTCCTGGAGATGCTGCGCGCCCGCCTGCAAGGGCTGGACGAACGCATCGACACGCTCGCCCGGTCCCGGGACGCCCTGGTCGACTACATCGCGGTCACCGAGCGGCGGGTGTCGGCGGAAGAGGTCCCAGCCTGCCGCGTCCTAGTTGGACTGCCGACCCTAATCGAGCGAAGCGACGGTATTGCATTCGTCGCAACCACTGGGTAGGGGGCGCTCCGCCTTGCGGGGTCCGCCGCAGGGATGAGGCCGACAGGCGGGAGTTCACCCCAATGGTGGTCACCGGCCCGGAAACCACCAGCTACGCTCCCTTCATCCGATTCCTACTGGAGGGAGTACCGTGCGCCGCATCGTCAGAAGTGTGGTGACACCGGCGACCCTGGTCCTCGCGCTGGTCGCGACCCCGGTAGTGGCCCAGGCCGCCAGCCCGTTCGACCGCTATCTCGACCAGGAACTCAGCTGGGGTGCCTGTCTGTTCACGCCACCGGAGCAGGCCCGCCCGATGGAATGTGCCCTGGTCACGGTCCCCCGCGACTGGGCGGACCCGGATGCCGGCGTCGACCTGGCGGTCTCGATCAGCCGGACGAAGGCGACCGGTGAGCGCCTGGGTGCGATCCTGCTCAACCCGGGCGGCCCGGGGGGCCAGGGCAGCTCCCTGGCCGGCGCGCTGGCCGCGCTCCAACCGGCCGTGAACGAGCGGTACGACTTCATCGGCATGGACCCGCGCGGCACCGGCCACGAGGGCGGCACCGCCCCCGAGCAGCTCGGACTGGTCTGCGAGATCCCGACCGGCCGGCTCTCGACCCGGACCGACCTGGACGCCCGGGACCGGTCGCCGGAGAGCATCGCCGAACACCAGAAGGCGCCCCGGGCCATCGCCGAGGCCTGCCAGAGCAAGGCGCTGACGCCGTTCATCACCACCTGGCAGACCGCGTACGACATGGAGCTCATCCGGCAACTGCTGGGCGACTCCACTCTCAACTACCTCGGCTACTCCTACGGCACCTGGCTGGGTGCGAAGTACGCCTCGCTCTTCCCGGCCAGCGCCGGCAAGATGGTGCTCGACTCCAGCGTCAACTGGCAGGGCCGGCTCCAGGCGGCCTTCGAGGCGTTCCCGATGATCGGGCAGCGGCAGCTTGACGACGTCTACCTGCCCTGGACGGCGCGGCAGTTCCCCGAGATCGTCGGTGACACTCCGGCCGAGGCGGCCCGGACCTGGGAGGCTGCCCGGGAGTACGCCAAGACGCTCGGCATCTCCGGTGACAACTACGACGCCCTCTTCGTCGGCATGGGCGGCCAGCTGCAATGGCTCCTCGCCACCCTGGTCTTCACGGTCGCGGCGCAGGAGATGAACGGCGAGACCCCCGAGACCGGGCTGTCGGAGGCGCTGCGTACCGAGCTGGACGCGCTGGCCCGGACGGAGTACGGCGTGCCGCTGGCCGAGCTGACGGTACGGCGGATCGCGACCGAGGTCCCCGAGGACTACGTGACGTTCCCCGGTACCCGGGTTTCCGTCGCCTGCGGCGACCAGCCCACCCGCTCCGCCACCTGGTACCGGAAGCTCAGTGACCGGCAGGGTCCCCGCTACCCGCTCTTCGGCTGGGCGTACGGGCTCTCCGAACCGTGCGCCTTCTGGTCGGACGCGCCCCGGCAGACCCTGCCGAACCTCCCCGCGTCGGTCGCCTCGAAGATCCTGGTCGTGCAGGCCGAGTTCGACCCGCAGACCGGCTACGAGCAGGCGCGGGCGGCGGTCCGGGCGGCTCCCGGGGTCAGCATGGTCTCGATCGACGACGCCACCTTCCACGGGCAGTACGCGCTCGACGGCAACCCGTGCGTCGACGGGATGGTCAACGTCTTCCTGCTGCGCAACTCGCGCCCGTCCGACGCGACCTGCCCCGGGGTGCCGCTGCCGGGTGAGAGCGAGGTCTATCCGGTCGCCGGCCCGGTGAAGCGGGACAACCGCAAGCTCGACTCGTCGGCGCGGCTGTCGGCCGAGAGCCTGCCCGAGCTGCGCGAGCAGGTACGGGACCGGATCGCTCGGGTGAACTCGGAGCGTCCCGTCCGCTGACGCTGTCGGTCGCCCCGTGGCCCGCTCCGGTGGTCACGGGGCGACCGCGCAGCACCCCGCCCCGGATGACGTCAGAGTGCCAGTTTCATGCCCTCGTGACTGGCCTCGAAGCCCAGTGAGGCATAGAAGCGGTGCGCCTCGGTACGCCGCTTGTCGGTGGTCAACTGGACCAGCCGGCAGCCGCGTTCCCGGGCCTGGTCCACCGCCCAGTGCATCATCCGGCGGCCGACTCCCTTGCCCCGCAGATCAGTGCGAACCCGGACCGCCTCGATCTGCATCCGTTGGGCGCCCCGCCGGCTCAGCCCGGGGATGAAGGTGAGCTGCATCGTGCCGACCGGTTCGCCGTCGAGTTCGGCGACGATCAGCTCGTTGCGCGGGTCCGCGTCGACCGCCTCGAAGCCGGCCCAGTAGGCGGCGTCGACCTCCTCGCCGATCGGCTCCGCCGGTTGCCGGCTCGCGGTCACCTCGTCGTCCAGCAGCATCGCGACGAT
The DNA here is from genome assembly GCF_003030385.1 of Plantactinospora sp. BB1. Lineage (NCBI taxonomy): Bacteria > Bacillati > Actinomycetota > Actinomycetes > Micromonosporales > Micromonosporaceae > Plantactinospora > Plantactinospora sp. BB1. Next base: position 3,510,693 of record NZ_CP028159.1, read on the forward strand.
CGCCGGTACGTCGTCCCGGCGGGCGATCCGGAAGATCAGCTCACTCATGCGCCCAGCCTGGCACATCGACCCTCGACTGCCGGCCGGGCGGGGCGTGGCGGGATGGGACGGGCGTGGCCGGACTGCCGCAGCTCGCCGGGCGGAGGGTGTCCGTCGAACGGACTGTAGAGCTGCCCCGCTTGTGCGCCCGCCATGGCTACCCCCGGCATCCCCCGAAGACCCGCCCCGTCTGTGCACCCAGCTCGACAGTTTGCGCACGAAGGTGGTGCCCGTCAGGGTGCCGCGCACCGAACCCGCGCTCCCGCGTCGCGCGGCGCGGGCGACGCGCGGCGTGCGGCGGGCGACGTGCGGCGCGCGACGCGTGCCTCCGCCAGGGTCAGCGGGCCGGGCAGGTGGTGCCGGCGCTCGGCGGCTTGAGGTCGATCAGGTAGTCGTCGACGGCGTCGTTGATGCAGCGGGTCTGCGGATAGGCCGTGTGCCCCTCGCCCTGCCAGGTCAGCACCACGCCGACGTCGAGCATCTCGGCCAGCTTCGGCGTCTGCTCGTAGGGCGTGGCCGGGTCGCCGGTGGTGCCGACGACGACGATCGGCGGGGCGCCGGTCGCGGGGCCGGTCGGGTACGGGTCGCGCTGGCCGGGCCAGAACTCGCAGCTCAGCATGCCCACCGCGAGCGGGGCGCCGAAGAGCGGGTACTTCCGGCGCCACTCCGACTGCAACGACCGGATCCGGTCGACGCCGACCTTGCGCTCCTCGTCGGCGCAGTTCACCGAGAGGTTGGCGTCGAAGAGGTTGGTGTAGCTGCCGTCCTCGGCCCGCTCGGCGTACGAGTCGGCGAGTTCGAAGACCTCCTTCGGGTCCCCGTCGGCGAGCGAGTCGATCGCGGCGGCGAGCTTCTGCCAGCCGGACTCGGTGTAGAGCGAGGAGATCACCGCGTAGAAGATCCAGCCGGCGGTCGCCTCCCGGCCGCCCTCGCCGCGTACCGGGGAGACCCGGGCCTTCTCCATCGCGTCCGTCACCGCACCCCGGGCGTCCGAGGCGATCGGACACCGGCCCGGGTTCTCCCGGCACCAGTTGGTGAAGTTGGTGAAGGCCCGCTCGAAGCCCTTGGCCTGGCTCTCCGAGCCGGCCACCATGTCCTGCTTCGGGTCGACCGCGCCGTCGAGCACCAGCGCCCGGACGTTGCGCGGAAAGAGCTGGGCGTACGTCGCGCCGAGCAGGGTGCCGTAGGAGTATCCGAGGTAACTCAGCTTCTCGTCGCCGACGGCGGTCCGGATCGCGTCCATGTCGTGCGCGGCCTGCTCGGTGGAGTAGAGCCGCAGCCGCTCGCCGTACTTGCCGCCGCAGGTGTCACCGATCTTCCGGTTCAGCGCCACCAGCTCGTCGAACTCCGCCTGGCTCGCCGGATCCGGCTCGAAGCCGAAGGTGCTGTCCAGGTCGGTGTCGGAGACGCACTTGACCGGGGAGGAGCGGCTCACGCCCCGGGGGTCGAAGCCGATGATGTCGAACCGCCGGGTCACCTCGTCGGGCAGCCCGCCGAAGCTGGCCCCGAACGACAGGTAGACCGCCGAGTCGATGCCGGAGCCGCCGGGCCCGCCCGGGTTGACCAGCAGCGAGCCGATCCGGTCCTGCTGCTTCGCCGACCGGATCCGCAGCAGCGAGATCTCCAGCTTGTCGCCGCCCGCACCGGCACCGCCGGCCGCGCTCCAGTCGGCGGGTACCGGAATGGTCGCGCAGTCGTACCGCATGTTGGCCGCGCCCCGGCCGACGAGCTTGCGGGGTACCTCCGGACAGGGCTTCCAGTCGGCGGCGCCCGCGCCGTTCGACGAGGCCGCCGGGCCACCGCGCTCGCTGCCGTCGTCGGGCCGGAACATCGGGATGGTGCAGCCGGCGACGAGCATCACGACGGCCAGGAGAGCGGCCAGGGGCAGTCGGCGAAGGTGCGAGCGGGCCAAGGGAGATCCTCCGTGATCGTATCGACCGTCAGGCTACGCGCCGGGGGCGAGCGGGTCGCCGCGGAGCACCTGGTCGACGTCGAACCGGATCGGGCGGTCGAGTTGGTCGTACCCGCAGGAGGCCGGCTCCCGGTCGGGCCGCCAGCGGACGAACTGGGCGGTGTGCCGGAACCTGTCGCCCTCCATCGCGTCGTAGCCGACCTCGGCCACCAGCTCCGGGCGGAGCGGCTCCCACTCCAGGCTCTTGGTGCCGGACCACCGGCTCGGCCCGCCCGGGATGCGCTGCCCGCTGGTGTGGTCGCCGTGCACCCACGGGTGCTCCTTGACGCCCTCGCGGTAGGGGGCCAGCTCGTCGAGCAGCTCGGCCCGGCGGGCGGCGCTGAACGACGCCGAGACGCCGACGTGGTGCAGCGTGCCCGCCTCGTCGTGCAGGCCGAGCAGCAGCGAACCGACCACCGGGCCGGACTTGTGCCAGCGGAACCCGGCGACCACCACGTCGGCGGTCCGGGTGTGCTTGACCTTGAACATCAGCCGCTTGCCGGGCTCGTAGGGGATGTCGGCGGGCTTGGCGACCAGCCCGTCCAGCCCGGCGCCCTCGAAGATCTCGAACCACCGGGCCGCCGTCTCCGGGTCGGTGGTGGTCTGGGTGACGTGCACCGGGGGTACGACCCCGCGCAGTGCCTCGACGAGGCGGGTCCGGCGCCGCTCGTAGGGCTGGTCGATCAGCAACTCGTCGCCGATGGCGAGCAGGTCGAAGGCGACCAGGTCGGCCGGGGTGGTCTCGGCCAGCATGTTGACCCGGGACGCGGCCGGGTGGATGCGCTGGCTGAGCAGGTCGAAGTCGAGCCGGGGCCCGCCGTCCGGGCCGTCCCGGCGGATCACGATCAGCTCGCCGTCGACCGCGCAGCGGGTCGGCAGCTGCGCCCGGGCCTGCGCGACGACCTCCGGGAAGTAGCGGGTCATCGTCTTGCCGCCCCGGCTGGCCAGCTCGACCTCGTCGCCGTCCCGGAAGACGATGCACCGGAAACCGTCCCACTTCGGCTCGTAGCTCATCCCCGGACCGGTGGGGATCTTCGGAACGCTCTTGGCCAGCATCGGCTCGACCGGCGGGTTGATCGGCAGCTCCACCCGGCCAAGTCAACCAGATGGCCGGCGTACCGGGGTGCCCCGCGCCGGTACCGGTGGTCCCATCGGCCCCATCCGGCGCAGGAGTTTCGCGCCGACCACCGCGCGTGAGGTGTTTTCGCAGGTCAGAGCTATCTTCGCCGGATGCGGGGCTGGGTGTGTGTCTGCTGCGGCCGGTGGCAGGTGAGTGTCGAGCGGATCGCCGGGAGATACCTCTACCGGCTGGCGTACCGCTATCGCGCGGAGGTGGGCGGGGTGGACGTGGTCGGGGAGGTGGGCACGATCGCGGCGCTGGAGCGGCTGCTGCTGGCCCGTACCCCGGTGACCCTGGCCGACCTCGTCGAACGTCCGGTCGGCCGGGCCTCGTGAACCGATGCTGCGGTGTCGGGGTCGTCGCGGGTGCTAGAGCGCCTTCGCGATCTCGGCCAGTACGTCGGCCGGCACCTCCACCGCGGTCTCGTGCGCCGGGATGTCGAGCTGGGCCAGCGCCTCCGGGTCGGAGACGCGCCAGCCCTGCACGATGAAGGTGTCACGGTCCGTGCGGTACAGCGACGGGCAGTTGTTGACCTGGGACTGTGCGGTCTTACGAATGAAAGTGAGCTTCACAATCGGGCCTTTCGCTCCTTTTAAGCCGCTTTGGGACGGATGCCCCGGCGGTCTGTGTTGCATTATGCGGCTAATCGGGACGTTCGGGCACGGATCACAGCAACGTGGTGGCGTGAATGTAGGTGAATGGCCGATTCATCTCGCGCCGGATGCGGGGCTTTTTCTGCTATTGCGACCGGGACGGCGCAGCTCAGGAGCGGGTCTCGGCCGGGGGTCGCCAGTCGGCGTACCGGGCCATCGAGCGGAGCGCCACCCGGGGCGGGGTCAGCCGCATCATCACGTTGCGTAGTCCCACCGCCAGCGGATTGCGCAGCTGCTGACCGAACCGCCCGATCAGGTACGACGCTCGGGCCACCTGCTGGCTGCGGGGGCGGCGCTCGGCGTCGTACCGGGCCAGCCCGGCCGGCACCTCGGTCCCGTCGGCCAGGCTCGACCCGAGCACCACCGCGTCCTCGATCGCCTGGGCGGCGCCCTGGCCCAGGTTCGGCGTCATCGCGTGCGCGGCATCGCCGAGCAGCGCGACGGCCCCCGTCACGTAGCTGCCCAGCGGGGTGCCGAGATGGTAGAGGTCGTTGCGGAGCACCCCCTGCGGGCTGGTCGCGTCCATCAGCTCCGGGATCGGCGCGTGCCACGCCCCGAAGCGCTGCCGGACCGTGCCGAACTCGTCGGCGACGGGCCACTTCTCCGGGGCGTTCACCGCGCCGAACCAGTAGACCCGGCCGTCGCCGAGCGGCACCATCCCGAACTCGGCGCCCGGCGCCCAGGTGATCGCCACCAGCAGTTGGCCGGTCCAGGGCTCGTCCGTCACGCCCCGCCAGGCGGTGGTGCCGACGTAGACCGGCGGCGGCACGTCCGGCCACAACCGTCGGCGTACGACGCTGCGCAGCCCGTCCGCGCCGATCAGCAGCTCGGCCCGGAGTGTCGTGCGGACGCCTCCGGAGAGGTACGTGACCTCGGCCGGCGGTCCGGCGACCACCTCGACCACCTCGGCACCGGTGAGCAGGGTCGTGCCCGCCGGCAGTGCGGCGCGGAGGATCTCGTGCAGCGTCGCCCGGTGGATGCCCAGCGACTCGGTGCCGAGCTGGTCGACCAGGTCGGCGGCCTCGATCCGGGACAGCCACCGGCCGTCGGCGGTACGGCTGCCGCCCGACGCCTCCACCCGACCGGCCGCCCGGATCTGCTCGTCGACGCCGAGCGCCGCCAGCCCGGTCAGCGCGTTGGACATCAGGGTGATGCCGGCGCCGACCGCCCCGAACTCGGGCGCCCGCTCCAGGATGGTCACCTGCCAGCCCTGCCGGCGCAGCGCCAGCGCGGCGCAGAGCCCGCCGACCCCCGCGCCGACCACCACTGCCGTGCGATCCACCATCGCGCCCACCTCCGGGAATCCGCGCTTCTACACCTGTAGAAAGGCATACTACAGGCGTAGAAGACCCCGGTGGGAGGGAGCAGCGGGTGACCGCACGGCGGGACCGGTTCGCCGTCATCACCGACGCCGCGATCGAACTCGTGGCGGAGCTGGGCATGCGGGGGCTGACCCACCGGGCGGTGGACGCCCGGGCCGGACTACCGCTCGGCTCCACCTCGGCCTATTTCCGGACCCGCAAGGCGCTGATCGAGGCCGTCGTACGCCGCCTCGCCGACCTCGACCGCGCCGACCTCGAAGCCACCGAGCTACCCGCCGGGGAACTATCCGCCACCGAGCTACCCGCCGAGCCGGCCACCGGACCGCTCGGACCCCGGGAACTCGACCAGCTCGCCGGCCGGATAGCCGGCCTGCTCGACCGCTGGCTGACCGACGGGCGTACCCGGACGCTGGCCCGGTACGCCTGCCTGTTGGAGGCCACCCACCACCCCGAGCTGCGGGAGATCCTGTCGTACGGCACCGCCTCCCGGACCCAGGCCCGCGCGCTGCTGCGCCAGGCCGGCGCCGCAGACCCGGAGCGGAGCGGCAACCACCTCGTCGCCTGCGTGGACGGGCTGCTCTTCGACCGCCTCGTCGGCGCCGGTTCGCTGACCGCACCGGCACCGGGGAGCGAGCAGAGCCGGCAGGACCTCCATCAGGCCGTCCGGACCGTACTCTTCGCGATGGCCGCCGGCCCCCCGGGGATCGAATCCCCGGCCACCGGCAGCGCCTGACCGGAACACCGAGACCGACGGCCGGTCCGGCGCCGGGTCAGCGACGGCGGCTGGGCCGGCGCGCCGGGACGGTCCGCCGCCCGGCGAGGACGGCCGCCGCGCAGGTGCCGAGCACGATGCCGGCGAACGGTAGGAGTCTGGCCACGGCTTTCACGACCGGCGCCCCCGCCTGCCGGTGCGGGCCGCCAGCCGCTCCCGCTGCGGCTCCACCGTGTACCTCGGATCCCGGGCCGAGGCCATCCCGGCCTGGAAGATCCCGAACCGGAGGCAGATCGAGCCGGCCAGCAGCGCCGCCGCGCCGGCCGCCGTCACCGCCCGGCCACGCCCACCGCCGCCGGCCGCCACCGTGACCGCACCCGCCGTGCAGAGCAGCTTGCCGGCCCGCAGCAACCCGCCGGCCAGGCCCTGCCGCAGCGGTTCGCCGACCATGCCGAGCCGGCGCTCCATCCGGTACGCCGCCACGAGTTCGGCCGCGGTGCCGAAGACCGCCGCCCGGCGGGCCGGTCCCGCCTCCGCCGACGGAGCGGCGAGCACGCCCAGCGCCCCCGCCGAGGCCGCCGCCGAGCCCGCGAAGAGCACCGGCAACTCCCGGTACCCGTCGTGCCAGACCGGCACGGCGGTGTCCGCGAAGAGCGTAGCGGTGTACGAGGCGACCGCCGGCCCGAGCACGGCGGCGCCGAGCGTGCCGAGCCGGCCGAGCCGGGGCAGCCGACCGGTGACCGCGCTGCCGGCGGCGAGCAGCGTCAACGGGCCGTACCCGGCGAGCAGCCAGGAGCCGACGCTCATCGGCGAGGTCACCTTGACCACCCGGAGCATGTGCAGGAACCGCTCCGGGCGACCGAGGTCGTGCACCAGGGAGTAGAGCGAGCCGCCCAGCGCGACCGCCGCACCCGCCTTGAGGCCCCGGGCCAGCCCCGGTCGGCCGGTGAGGTCGGCCGCGGCGGCCAGGGCCGACGAGGCGCCGGCCAGCCCGCCGAGGAAGAGATAGCCGCCGATGTCCGCCGCCTGCCAGGTCGGCGGCTTGAGCACCGGCCGGCCGTAGTACGACCGGAACTCGGCCCTCGGCACCATCAGCCGCTCACCGCGCTGGCGCCGCCCCGGGCGGCCGGCGGAGCCGATCAGCGCGTCCCGCTCCACCGGCAGGTCGGGTGCGGTGTCGAGGCGTACGTCGGTGTGTGTCATCGGCGGGCTCCGGGAAGTGACACGGCGACCAGGGCGGCGAGCAGCCCGGCGGCGACCAGTCCGGTACGGCGCCACATCGCCGGCAGGTCCCGGGTGGTGACGACCGGATCGGGTGGCAGCCCGTACACCTCGGGCTCGTCGAGCAGCAGGAAGAACGCGCCCGCCCCGCCGACCCCGTCGTACGGGTCGGCGCCGTAGAGCCGGGCGCTGCTCACCCCGGCGTCGTGCAGGTCCGAGACCCGGGCGGTGGCCCGGGCGCGCAGCTCGGAGAGTTCACCGAACTGGATCGAGTCGGTGGGGCAGCTCTTGGCGCAGGCCGGTTCCTGGCCGACCGAGAGCCGGTCGTAGCAGAGGGTGCACTTCCAGGCCCGGCCGTCGTCCTTGCGCACGTCGATGACCCCGAACGGGCAGGCCGGCACGCAGTAGCCGCAGCCGTTGCAGATGTCCTGCTGCACCACCACGGTGCCGAACTCGGTGCGGAAGAGCGAGCCGGTCGGGCAGACGTCCAGGCAGGCGGCGTGGGTGCAGTGCTTGCACACGTCGGAGGACATCAGCCAGCGGAAGTCCATCCCGGGTACGGCGTCGACGTGCCCGTCCGGCGGTGCCGACCCGGGCATGCCGAGCGAGACGGCGGTCCGGCCGCCGGCCGCCCGGCGCAGCGCGGCGGGGACCTCGGCCGGGGCGAGCTGGGCCTCCTGCCGGCCGAGCCGGCGGGGCTGCTCGACGAAGGCGACGTGCCGCCAGCTGTTCGCGTCGAGCTGGCCGGTGTTGTCGTACGACATGCCGGTGAAGGTCAGCCCGTCCTCGGGGATCGCGTTCCACTCCTTGCAGGCCACCTCGCACGCCTTGCAGCCGATGCAGACGCTGGTGTCGGTGAAGAACCCGACCCGTTCCGGCGGCTCGGCGTAACCGCCGGCGGTGGCCGGATCGTGTTGCTCCCCGGTCGCCTCGCGCAGGTCGGCAGACATCCGCTCACACCTCCGTACCGGTCGCGAGGGTGATCCCGGCCCGGCGCTGGTAGTCCCGGACCAGCGCCACCCGCTCCGGCCCGCGTGGCCGCCGCCCGGGGCGGATGTCGGCGGAGAAGACCTTGCTCTCCTGGATGTGCGAGTTCGGGTCCAGCGAGATCGAGCTGAGTTCGTTGGCCGCGTCGCCCCGGCTGTGCCCGTTCGGTCCCCAGTGGAACGGCAGCCCGATCTGGTGCACCACCCGACCGTCGACGTGCAGCGGCGCGATCCGCTCGGTCACCAGCACCCGGGCCTCGACGGCGTTGCGGGCGGTGACGATGGTGGCCCAGCCGCAGTGCACCAGTCCGCGTTCGGCGGCCAGCTCGGGGGAGACCTCGCAGAAGAACTCCGGCTGCAACTCGGCCAGGTACGGCGTGTTCCGGCTCATCCCGCCCGCCGTGAAGTGCTCGGTGAGCCGGTAGGTGGTCACCACGTACGGGAAGACCTGCGCGCCGCTCTGCGAGCCGTTCGGGTGGTACTTGTTCTGCTCGTGCGGCCGCAGCAGCCGGGCCGGGTTGCGCTGCTGGCCGTAGAGCGGATTGTCCACGGGGGAGTCCTGTGGCTCGTAGTGCGCGGGCAGCGGGCCGTCGGAGATCCCGGTCGGCGCGAAGAGCCAGCCGAGCCCGTCGGCCTGCATGATGAACGCGTCGGTGCCGCGCAGCGCGGCGATTCCCCGGGCGCCGTCCGGCGGCTGGTAGTCCGGCGGCTTGGTCGGCTCGAAGTCGGGTATGTCGTACCCGGTCCACCGGCCGGCGTCGGCGTCCCACCAGACGTACTTCTTCCGCTCGCTCCACGGCCGCCCGTCCGGCCGGGCCGAGGCCCGGTTGTAGAGCATCCGCCGGTTCGCCGGCCAGGCCCACGCCCACTCCGGGGAGACCCAGCTCTGCTCCTCGGCCGGCTTGCGCCGGGCGGCCTGGTTGATCCCGTCCTTGTACACCCCGCAGTAGATCCAGCAGCCGCAGGCCGTCGACCCGTCGTCGGCGAGTTCGGTGTACGTCGACAGCGGCCGGCCGTCGGCGTCCCAGCCGTTGATCTCGGCGAGCACCGCCTCGCCGTCCGGCTCGGCGGTCCGGCCGATGGTCGGGTAGTCCCAGGTCAGGTCGAGGATCGGCCGGTCCTTCGGATCCGTCGAGCCGGCCAGCTTCTGCCGGATGATCCGACCGAGGTGGTACATGAACCAGAGGTCGCTGCGCCGGTCGCCGGCCGGCTCGACCGCCTGGTGGCGCCACTGGACCAGCCGGTTGGTGTTGGTGAAGCTGCCGTCCTTCTCGGTGTGCGCCGCGGCCGGGAGTACGAAGACCTCGGTGCCGATCTCTTCGGTGACGAGTTCGCCGGAGGCGATCTCCGGCCCGTCCTTCCACCAGGTGGCGCTCTCGATCATGGTGAGGTCCCGGACGACCAGCCAGTCCAGTTTGGCCATCCCGAGCCGCTGCATCCGGGCGTTCGCCGAGCCGACCGCCGGGTTCTCGCCGAGCAGGAAGTAGCCCTTGCAGGCGCCGCCGAGCTGCTCCAGGACGGTGTCGTAGTGCGAGTGGCTGCCGGTCAGCCGGGGCAGGTAGTCGAAGCAGAAGTCGTTCTCCGGCCGGGCCGCCGCCCCCCACCACGCCTTGAGCAGGCTGACCGTGTAGGCCCGCATGTTCGCCCAGAACCCCTTGCGGGCGGCGTCGGCGACGATGAAGTCGGCCAGGGTCTGGGTCTTGTGCGCGTGCGGCATCGGGATGTAGCCGGGCAGCAGGTTGAACAGCGTCGGGATGTCGGTCGAGCCCTGGATGCTGGCGTGCCCGCGCAGTGCCTGGATGCCGCCGCCGGGCCGGCCGATGTTGCCGAGCAGCAGTTGCAGGATACTGGCCGCCCGGATGACCTGCGAGCCGTCGGAGTGCTGGGTCCAGCCGACCGCGTAGACGAACTCGCTGGTCCGCTCCGGGCCGGAGTTGTCGACCAGGTGCCGGCACACCTGCCCGAAGACCTCCGGCGGGATGCCGCAGACCCGCTCGACCATCTCCGGGGTGTAGCGGGCGAAGTGCCGCTTGAGGATCTGGTAGACGCAGTGCGGGTCGGAGAGCGTCGGGTCGCGGCGGGGCTGGCCGTCCAGGGCGGCGCTGCCGGAGCCGAACTTCTCGCCCCGGCCGGCGCCGTGCCCGTCGTGCTCCGCCGACCGCTTCGGGTCGTCCTGGAGGCTCTGCCCGGCCGCCACCCGGGCCTCGAACTGGCTGTCCCGCTCGCCGGTCGCCGAGACCAGATGCACGCCCTCGTACTGCCAGCTCTCCTCCCGGTAGGTGTGGCTGTCCGGGTCGAAGCCGGAGAAGAGCCCGTCCAGGTCCTCGGTGTCCCGGAACCGCTCGTGCACGATGGTCGAGGCGTTCGTGTACGCCAGCACGTACTCCCGGAAGTCCTTCTCCCCGGTCAGTACGTGGTTGATGATCCCGCCGAGGAACGCGATGTCGGTGCCGGCCCGGATCGGCACGTACAGGTCGGCCAGCGCGCTGGTCCGGGTGAACCGGGGATCGACGTGGATCACCGTCGCGCCGCGGGCCTTCGCCGCCAGCACCCACTGGAAGCCGACCGGGTGCGCCTCGGCGAAGTTGGACCCCTCGATCACGATGCAGTCGGCGTGCTGGAGGTCCTGCATGAAGGTGGTGGCACCGCCGCGCCCGAACGACGTGCCGAGACCGATCACGGTGGAGCTGTGGCAGACCCGGGCCTGGTTCTCCACCTGGATCACCCCGAGCGCGGTGAGGAGCTTCTTGATCAGGTAGTTCTCCTCGTTGTCCAGGGTGGCGCCGCCGAGGCTGGCGATCCCCATCGTCCGGGCCACCCGGCTCCCCTCGTACTCCTCCTGCCAGGTCTCCCGCCGGGTCCGGATCACCCGCTCGGCGATCATCTCCATCGCGGTGTCGAGGTCGAGGTCCTGCCACTGCGTGGCGTACGGCGGGCGGTAGCGCACCCTGTCCAGCCGGCCCGAGTCGGTGGTCAGTTGCAGCGAGGCGGCGCCCTTCGGGCAGAGCCGTCCCCGGCTCACCGGCGAGTCCGGGTCCCCCTCGATCTGCACCACCCGTTCGTCGCGGACGTAGACGTTCTGCGCGCAGCCGACCCCGCAGTACGGGCAGACCGACTTCACCACCCGGTCGGCGTCGGCGGTCCGGGCACGCAGCTCGGCACTGTGCCGCGACTTCGCCGCGGCCGCCCGCCCGGTCCGGTCCGGACCGGTGAGCTGCCGCCAGACCGGCCACGAGCCGATCGGTAGACCGCGCACCTGCGCCTCCTGTCGTCGATGGCCGCCACCGCCGGCACCGAGCCGCTGCGGCGGACCCGTTCGCTACCGGTCGGGTCGACCCAGCCCGTCGGCCCGGGCCCGGTCCCGCATCCAGTCGTGCACCTGCCGGGACGACGTCGGGTTGAACTCGCGCGGGTTGACCAGCGTCTGGGTGCGGGACGGCAGAACCCCGGGGCGCTGCCGTTGCGCCCTCGTCACCGTGCCGCCGCCGTCGGCCGGGAGCCCGGTGCCGACCAGGTACGCCTGTCCGGCCGGGATGCCCAGCTCGGCGCCGATCTCCTGGTAGCTCCGGCCCAGGCCGACCAGGCGCAGCACCGCTTCCTTGCTCGCCATGCCGCCCCCGTTCGCCGCTCCGGCCGGTACCGACCGCTCGACCGGCAACCACCGACAATCCTCTCATTTCACCCAGGTCGCCGGAGTCGGTTCGCCGGCAAGGAAGGGGCCCCGCCTGTCGCTTCTGCACAGGCGGGGCCCCTTCCTGACGATTCAGCCGGCCAGCGGGGTGTGCCCGGCCGGTACGGTCTCGTCGGCCGGCGGCGGTGGCGGCGGGGTACCGTCCCCGAACGGGCGGCCACCGAGCGCCTCCCGGCCGTGCGGCTCCAACCAGTTCCGCAGGTCCGGCCCGGCCGGCACGATCCCGGTCGGGTTGATGTCCCGGTGCACCTCGTAGTAGTGCCGCTTGATGTGGTCGAAGTCGATGGTGTCACCGAAGCCGGGCGTGCTGAACAGATCCCGGGCGTACGCCCAGAGCACCGGCTGCTCGGAGAGCTTCTGCCGGTTGCACTTGAAGTGCCCGTGGTAGACCGCGTCGAACCGGACCAGCGTGGTGAAGAGCCGCACGTCCGCCTCGGTGATCGTCTCCCCGACCAGGTAACGCTGCCCCTCCAGCCGGGCGGAGAGCCAGTCCAGCCGGTCGAAGAGCCGCCGGTACGCCTTCTCGTACGCCTGCTGGCTGCCGGCGAAACCACACCGGTAGACCCCGTTGTTGACGTCGGCGAAGACGACCCCGTTCACCTCGTCGATCTCCTCGCGCAGCGCCTCCGGATAGAGGTCGGGCGCACCGGACCGGTGGTACGCCCGCCACTGCGTCGACAGGTCGAGGGTCATCTGGGCGAAGTCGTTCGTCACCACCTGCCCGGTCGGCACGTCCACGATCGCCGGCACCGTGATCCCGCGCTCGTAACCGGGGAACCGGGCGAAGAACGCCTCCTGGAGCCGCTCGATGCCGAGCACCGGGTCCCGGCCGCCCGGATCGAGGTCGAACGTCCAGCTCCGGGCGTCGTGGGTCGGCCCGGCGACCCCCATCGACAGCACGTCCTCCAGCCCGAGCAGCCGACGGACGATGATCACCCGGTTGGCCCACGGACAGGCCCGGCTCACCACCAGCCGGTACCGGCCCGGCTCCACCGGATAGCCGTCCCGCCCGTCGGCGGTGATCCGGGTCGCGATGTAGCGCTGGTCCCGGGTGAACTCCCCACCCGGGTTGACGTAGCTGCCGTCGGTGGCGTTGCCGCCGCCGCTCGCCCTGCTGCCCTCTGCGGTGTTCGACATTCCACCATCGTTCCCCAAACTCTCCCCGGATCCACCGCCGAACCTCGGCGAACCCGCGCCCGACCCCGCCGGCACGGGATCGCTGCGGGGGTCAGCGGCGCATCAGCTCGTTGACCGCCCCGTAGTCCAGGGCACCGGCGAGGGCGTCGTAGCCGCCCGACCCGTACGCCTCCTCGGCGGCCCGCCGGACCACCGCGTACGCCGCCTCGGCCACCGCCGAGCCGAGGCTGACCCGGGCCACCCCGAGCCGGGCCAGCTCGGGTACGGCCGGCGCGCCGGGACCGGCGAGGATGTTCAGCGGTGCCGGGATGCCGGCGACCAGTGCCGCCACCGTCTCCGGGTCGACCACCCCGGGCACGAAGATCCCGTCGGCACCGGCCCGGAGATAGTGGGCCGCCCGGTCGAGGGTCTCCGGCAGCCCGCCGGTACCCCGCAGGAAGGTGTCGATCCGGGCGTTGACGTACAGCGGAATCCCGACCTCGTCCGCGACGGCCCGGGCGGCGGCCAGCCGGGCCGACTGGTCGGCGACCTCGCGCAGCCCCGGCCCACCGCCCGGCGCCGCGTCCTCCAGGTTCACTCCGACCGCGCCGGCGGCCAGCACCCCACGGACGGTCTCGGCGACCTGCTCCGCAGTGGCCCCGAAACCGGACTCGATGTCGGCGGTGACCGGCACCGGGACCGCCGAGGCGACCCGCCGGACGAGTTCGGTGGCCGGCTCCCGGCCGAGGACGTCGCCGTCCGGGGCGCCGAGGCTCCACGCCACCCCGGCGCTGGTCGTCGCGACGGCCCGCGCACCGGCCGCCGCCACGATCCGGGCACTCGCCGCGTCCCACGCGTTGACCAGGACGACCGGCTCGGCGGGGACGTGCAGGGAACGGAACAGTTCGGCGCGAAGACGTTGATCACTCATGGCCGGTAGTCTCCGCCGCCCGCACCGGTCGCCGTATTCTTTCAGTTCTGCCTAAAACGAGAGGTCGACGTGGTCTCCATCGGTCTGCCGGGCGGTGCCGTCGCCCGGATCCGCTTCGCGGTCTCCTGCCTCTGGGAGGTCGCGACCAGCGTCCGGGTGCTGCGCGACGCCGGCGACCACGCCGTGCACCTGCCCTGGGCGACCCGGGTACGCCCCCGGCTCGTCGACGCCGGCCTGCTCCCTGCCCTGACCGGGCCGCTCGGGCCGGGTGGTGCCGGGACAGCCGGCGGCGGGCTGCTCTGGCAGTTGATCCCGGCCCGGCCGCACTACCTGCCCGACTTCCTCACCCCGGCACCCGAGGGACTCACCCCGGACCTCGACACCGAACTCGCCACGCTGCTCGCCACCCCGGCCCAGGTGGTCCGGGCGGACCTCGACGGCTACCCCGGCCGGGACGCCCCGGCAGTACGCCACCTGCACGCCGACCCGGCCGACGGGCTGCGCCGGCTCGCCGACGAGATCGTCCGGTACTGGCGGATCGCGCTCGCACCGGACTGGGCCCGGATCCGCCTGCTGCTCGACGCCGAGGTGCACCACCGGGCCCGGCGGCTCGCCGCCGACGGCGCCGCCGGACTCCTCAACGACCTGCACCGGCAGGTCCGCTGGGAGGGGGAGACGCTGGCCATCGCCCAGCAGCACTGCACCGCCGCCGACGTGCCGGACGGCAACGGGCTGGTGCTGATCCCGTCCGTCTTCGTCTGGCCCTCGGTGGCCAGCGTCGCGGCCGGCCCGGCGCCGCAGCTCGCGTACCCGGCCCGGGGCATCGCCACGCTCTGGGAGACACCCCGACAGGCACCCGACAGCCTGGCGGCGGTACTCGGCCGGGGCCGGGCCCGGGTACTCGCCGAGATGCGCTCACCGGTCTCCACCACCGAACTGGCCCGGCGTACCGGGCTCTCGGCCGGGGGCGTCTCGCAGCACCTCGCCGTGCTCCGGGCCGCCGGGCTGGTGGCCACGCACCGGACCGGCCGGACCGTGCTGAACAGCCGTACCACCGTCGCCGAGGCGCTGCTCTCGGTGGCCGGCTGAGTCGTCCGAGCAGGTGCGGTACTTCTCCAGATAGACCAGTCCGGGGCCGGTGTCCAGCGGCCGGTGCGCGTAGTCGAGGTACCCGTGCCGGCGGTACAGCCGCAGGTTCTCCTCGCTGTCGGCGCCGGTGAACAGCTCGAACCGGCGTACCCGGTCGGGGCAGGCGGCCTCGACCGCGTGCAGCAACCGGCCGCCGATTCCCCGGCCCTGGAGGTCGGGGGCGACGGCGAGCCGGCCGATCAGCCCGGTCCCGCCCTGGAACCGGGCCCGGACGGCACCGACGAGCCGGGTACCGAGCCGGGCGACCAGCACGACGCCGGTCCCGGGCGGCTGCGCCAGCACGGCCCGGATCTCGGCCAGCGTCTCGGTGAGCGGCGGCAGCGACGGATCGGCGTAGCGCTGCGCCTCGCTCAGGTAGGCGGCCCGCTGCACGGTGAGGATCTCGCCGGCGTCGGCCACCGTCGCCCGTCGCACGACGATCGGGCCGGGCGCGGCGGTGGTCTCCGGCAGGGGATGCTGCGGCGTGGACATCCCCGCAGGCAACCAGCTCCGCCCCGGGCCCGGCCACCCCGGCCGGCGGGCGTCCCACCGGTTAGGCTGCCGAACGGACCGACGCCGTATCCGTGGCGCCCGGCGGGGTCCCCCGGGGAGGAGGGCCAGGCGATGCCCGGACTGACCTATCCGGAGGTCGGCGCCACCCGCACCGGCCGGCTGCCGCCCGGATACCGGCACCTGCGCTACCGCGCCGCCCTGCCGGCGGGCGCGTTCGAGTCGGCCGGCGAGGCGGTCCTCACCTGGCGGATGCACCGGGCGATGGGGGTGCGGATCGACGCCAGCGCGCCCCGGGCCGAGCCGGGCTGCACGGTCACCGCCGGGCTCGGGCTGGGCCGGCTGCGGCTGGCCGCGCCCTGCGAGGTGGTCTGGGCGGTACGCGACGACCACCGGGCCGGCTTCGGCTACGGCACCCTGCCGGGACACCCGGTACGGGGCGAGGAGGCGTTCCTGGTGGAGCGCCTCGACGACGGCGGGGTCCGGTTCACCGTCACCGCCTTCAGCCGGCCGGCCGGTCCGCTCGCCCTCGCCGCCGGTCCGCTGTTGCCGCTCTTCCAGCGCGGGTACGCCTGGCGCTGCGCCTCGGTGCTCCGCCGGCTGGCCGCCCGCTGACCGCCCGCTGACCGCAACGGCGGTCGGCGGGCCGGCGGGTACCTGCTCGGTGAACCTCTCGGTGCGGCGGTCAGAACCGGGCGAAGGAGCGGAGCGGCATCCGTGGACCGAACCGGGGCGCGTGGTGGCCACCGGCCTCCAGCAGCCGGCAGACCCGCCCACGGTGACCCCGGAACGGCTCCAGCAGGGCCAGCATCCGGGCGTCGTCGCCGCGCACCTCGCCGGCCAGCGCCCAGGCGACCATGTTCGGGATGTGGTAGTCGCCGACGCTCACCGCGTCCGGGTCCCCGAAGGCGATCCGGACCACCTCGGCGGCCGTCCACGGGCCGATCCCGACGATGGCGGTGAGCCGGCGGGTCGCCTCGACCGGGTCGGCGCACCGCTCCAGCCGGTCCGCCTCGGCCGCCGCCCGGCGCAGCGTCTCCGCCCGCCGCTGCTCCACCCCGAACGGGTGGAACACCCAGTACGGCTGACCGGCGATCACCGCCGGCTCGGGCGGGACCCAGAGCCGGGGCAGCGGCCCGGGGGCCGGTACGCCGAACCGGCGCACCGTCGCCGAGTACGCCCGGAACGCCTCCTTGCCGGTGACCTTCTGCTCCAGGATCGCCCGCAGCAGTCGGGGGAAGATCTGCCCGGTGGCCGGTAGCCGCAGCCCCCGGTGGGTGCTGGCGAGCCGCGCCACCAGCGGGTGCCCGGCGGCGAGCCGGTCGAAGCCGGTCAGGTCGTCGCGGAACCCGGCCACGGCGTCGGCCCGGTCCACCACCCAGCCACCGCCCGGCCCGTAGCCGTCGGCGACCAGGTCACCGCCGACCCGGCGCAGCGCCAGCGTCCCCGGCCCGTCCGGGGTACGGCTGGTCCACCAGAACGTGCCGTCGACGAACCGGGCGCAGGGGTCGTGCACCCCCATCGCCAGCGACCCGACCGAGCCTTCCAGGTGGTAGCGCTGCGGCGGGCGCAGCAGCCGGCTCGCGGTCGGCCCGGTGGCGGTCACCCGGACACTCTGCCACGCGGGACCGGGCAGCCCGCAACGGCGGGCCGGTGGGGTGCCGGGCCCGGGGAGTGGGCGCGGACCGGGACCACGACGGGACGGCACCGGAACGCCCGTGCGCGTTCCGGTGCCGTCCGGCCTCAAGCGGTGTCAGGTGGGTCCGAGCCGGTCCTCCTCCTCTCGGTCTCTCGTCGTCGGACTTCCCTGCTGGCGGCGGGGGTTGGGGACCAGTTGCCGCCGGTGGTGCGGGATGTGGCGGGAGCGTTTCACCGCTGCGGCCGCCGGCCGGCCCGAGCCGGCCGGGATCACCTGACGGTGATCCGCACTACGTCGAAGGCCGGCACCTGGTTGGCGCGGGTCATCATCGGGATCCGGTGCGAGCCGTCACCGGCCCACACGGCGCACTGCGCGGTACCCCGCTGGGTCAGCCCCGGCACGGTCACCGTGACGGTGTCCGGCTGGGCACCGCCCCGGCCGTCCTCGGTGGCCACGAAGAACGCCGGGACCGGCGCCGGGTCCGGCGCGGAGCGGCTGCTGCCCAGCATCCGGCAGGCGGAGTGGAAGTGGCCGCGGACCAGGCCCTCCTCGGTGAGGAAGGAGCTCTCCTTGTAGTAGCCACCCTGCCCGGCCGGCAGGAACCGGTCCCGGACCAGGTTGCGGGTGCTGACCCGGAGGGTGAACTGCTGGTTGACCCGGACCGAGTTCGGCGCCTGGGTGATCAGCAGGGACGGGTTCTGCTCCGGGGCGCCGACCTCACCGAAGGCGGTGCCGACGCAGCGGGGACCGTTCTGGAAACCGTCGTGCGTCTGGAGGTCGCTGTCCGAGCAGTCGGCGCCGAGCGGCTCCAGCGCGGCCGGGTTGCCCGGCGCGGAGCTGCTGCTGGTGCCCGGGCTCGGGGTGCAGTTGGCGCCGCCACCGCCCGGCCGGCCGCGCTGGGCCAGGGTGCCAGGCTCCTGCCCGTCACCGGGGTGCTGCACGGCACCGTGGTCGTGGTACGACCGGGTCTGCGGCTTCGCCGCCGTGCCCGGGCCCTCGGCGGCGGCCGAGGAGGACGGGTTCGCCGTGCCCGGGGCGCCGGTCGGCGCGCTGGTCGACGGCGCGCTGGTCGCCGGGGCCGGTGCGGTCGGGCAGGGCTTGGCCGCGGAGGGCCGGTTGCGGCCCCAGGTGCCGGCGTTCGAGACCTGGGTGACCGTGACGATCGCGCCGAACACGCCCAGCGTGGCCAGCACGGCGATCAGGCGCTTGTTGCGTGGTGGTCGGTTCGAGCGCCGCCGTGAGGAGCGGACGGGGGTGTTCTTCACGTGGTGCCACCTCTTCCTTAGAGGATTGGTCAGCGAGGTCGGATTTCAGCGGGACCAGGCTGGTGGTGCCGACGACCGGAGGGTCCTCGGCGGGTGCGGGATGCTGGGCGGGCCGGCGACGAGGCGGGCCCGGATGCCGGCGATCGGCGCGCTGTCGACCCGGCGGGGGTCACCGGGCGCGGCGCCGGCCACGGAGATCGGCGAAGCGGAGGGACGATCGTAGTCGCCGCGTGGCAACGCGTATATCGTCTCCATCTTCCCGCCTTTCCGAATATTCAGCCGGTAACGGTGCGAAAAAAACCGTACGGAATGCGTTGGCTGAGAGTCAAACCGTGGTAGAGAAGATAGGGATCTCTTGAGGTCCACTTAAAAGGAAATTATGTTTCGGGGAGCTAACCATCGGTGGCGCCGCCGGACCGGTCGCCGGAACCGGGCGCCGGTGGTCGGCGTGACCCTCCTCAGTGGCCGGTCGGGCCTGCCCGGACAGGCCGCGACGCCGGCCCGGACCGGGCCGGCGTCGCAGCCGGACAGCGACGGTTGCCGCGCGTCGCGTCCGGGACCACGGCGGCGACCGACCGCGCCTACCCTGGCAACGGCCGGCCGCCGGGTCTGTGGGGCAGCACCCGTGGGATCGACGGTCAGTAGCTGGGCCCGCTCTGTGCCTCGCCCTCGGCGGGCGGCGGGGCGACCGGCTTCGGCGTACCGGTCGGCAGGCAGCTGAGGTTCTTGGTGCCGGTCGGGGTCACCACGAACCAGGTACCGCCGACGCCCTGGCCCTTCCACTGTCCGGGCTTCTTGTCACCGATGTAGCGGTACACCGGCCAGCCGCCGATGGTGATCTGCCGGGTGCCGTCGGGCCGGAGGACCGTGCCGACCTTGTCGGCGGCGACGCCCTTGAGATCCGGCGTGCTGTTGGTCAGCGCCGCCGGCCACACCCGGGCACACTCGCCGACGCAGGTCGTCTTCGGCGGCTTCGCCGAGTCCCGGTCGAAGCGGTAGAGCACCCAGCCCTTGTCGTCGGTCACCACCTGACCCATCCGGGGGACCCGCTTGCCGACCAGGCCGGCGGTGACGTCCACATCGGCCACCTCGACGGGCTGCGGGGTCGGCTCGGCGGTGGGTTCGGCGGTCGGCTCGGCGGCCGCGTTCGCCGCCGGCTTCGCGTTGTCGGCGGCACTGGTGTTCGGGGTGGTTCCGGCTGGTGCGCAGGCCGTCAACGCGGCCAGCGCCGCGCCGGCCAGAACGACGCCGGTACGCTTCGTCGGTGCCACGTCCCCTCCTCTGCTGGACAGGTTGCCCGGAAGTACGGCCACCTCGGCCGCCCGGTTGAGGCAATTCGTCGTGGACAATTTCACAGCGAAAACGTTGAACTGCTGCCACGCGCGGTACGTACAAATCAGAAGCCGTCGTGACCACGTGCTTTCCGCCGCCCGGCAAAGCCCCCGCGGTGCGGTGCGGCGTGATTCGGGCGCGCAATTATCCGAGCCGTGGCGTCGCCGGGACCACATCCGGTGGGCCGGCTCGGCCCGGTCGCAAAACTCCGGGATCGCGCGCCCGACGCACGACCCGGGCCGTGCCCGTCAGGCCGGCACGGTCACCAGGGGATCCACCGACCCGTCGTCGTCGATCACCTGCACCTGGAACCCGACGATGTCGTCCAGGCCGCTGGAGGTGGCGGTCTCCAGCATCAGCGGGTTGGGCTGGGTCTTCGTGCCGTAGCCGCCGGGTGGCACCCTCCAGCTGGAGAGCGCCTCGGTCCTGCCGTTCTTGTGGATCGCCACCAGCCGGCACACCTTCGGGCCGGACAACCCGCTCAGCGCGTAGGAGACCCGGGTGCCCCAGGGCGTCGTGCCGAGGATCAGCTCCATGCGCACCCCGCTCTCCGGGTCGGTGGCGGTGAACCGGTCGCCGGTCGGTGCCGGCCGGCCGGTGGCCCCCGGGCTGGCGGTGACCGTGCCGACCGGCGGCTGCGCGGTCGTCGTGCCCGGGTCGGCGATCCGGGTCCCGGCGAAGAGCGCCAGGCCGGTCAGCATCGCCACCAGCACCACACCGGCCGCGAGGCTGTAGAGCCGCCGGCTGCGGGCCCGCCGCCGGTCCGCGTCGACCGCCGAAACGACCCGCTCGAAGAGCGCGCCGTCGGACTCGACGCGGTCGGCCGCCATCAGGTCCCGGCCGTCGACCTCGCCCAGCATGTCCACCACCGGCAGCAGCGACTCCAGCTCCAGCCCGCACTGCGGACAGCTCGCCAGGTGCTCCTCGAAGCGCAGGGTGTCGCGCTCGTCCAGGACGCCGAGCGCGTACGACGCGACGTCCCAGTGGATCTCGGCGCTCACTCGGTCACCCCCCGCTCCACCAGCGCCGCCCGGAGAGCCCGGAGCGCGTAGTAGACCCGGGACTTCGCGGTGCCGAGCGGCAGCCCCAACTCCTCGGCGGCCTCCGGCACCGTGCGCCCCCGGAAGTACGTCGCCACCAGCACCTCCCGGTGCGGCTGGCTCAGCGTGCGCAGGGCGTCGGTGATGGTCATCATCCGCAGCACCCGGTCCGTGTCGTCGGACTCGGAGAAGCCCTCCAGATCGCGGTCGTACGTCTCGGCGGGTCGGGCCTGCTCGCTGCGGTGGTCGTCGATCACGATCCGCCGGGCGACGGTGACGAGCCAGGGACGCAACGACGACTGGCCGTGGGTGCCGAGCCGGTGTGCGTTGCGCCAGGCGCGTAACAGCGTCTCCTGCACCACGTCCTCGGCGCGCTGGCGGTCGCCGCCGGTCAGCCGCAGGACGAACATCAGCAGAGGTTTGGCATGTTCCTCGTAGAGCACGCGAACGAGCTCGTCGGAGTGCCTGGTCTCGGCGGGGGTCGAATTGTGGCGGCCGGCAGCCGGTCGCGGTGTCACCGGCCCATCATTCCGTCCGGCCGGCCGCGCGTCGAGACTTTTCCGGTACCGAATTGACCGGCGTTGCGAGGCAGCGCACATTCGCCCCGGCATGACCGTGTCGCCATACCATCCGCCGGCTACCGCCTGCATCCCACCCATACCTCCGCGTCGAAGGCGCGTGAGCCGGCCCCCCGCCTGGGGTCCGGTCGATCCCGCCGCCGAGAAGTACGGATCCCGGGCCGGGCCGGATCAACGCGGCTCGGAGAAGTTGTGCCGGAGCTGCACCTCGGCGGCCGGGACGTCCGATGTGTCCGGCTAGCGGGCGATGTCGAAGCTCCCCGGCGGGGGCGGTGCGGAGGGCCGGGCGGCGCTGTCGACGACCACCCGGGCACCGTCGGCGAAGCGGTCCAGGTCGGCACCGGCCAGCACCCGGCCGGGGAACCAGTCTCCGGCGGTACGCCGGACGAGCTCCGGCACCGGCAGCTCGGCCCGGCTGGCGACCAGCACCAGGTTGCCGTACCGGCGGCCACGCAGCACCGCCGAGTCGGCGACCAGGCAGACCTCGGGGAGTACGGCCCGGAGGGTGGCGACCTGGGCGCGGGCGTACCGCAGCGGCGGACCGTCCGCGACGTTGACCACGTGTACGCCGCCGGGGCGCAACACCCGGGCCGCCTCGGCCGCGAACTCCACCGAGGCCAGATGTGCCGGGGTGCGGGCGCCGGCGAAGACGTCGGCCACCACCACGTCGTAGTCGCCGTCCCGGATCGTGCCGAGCACCTCCCGGGCGTCGCCGACCCGGACCCGCAGCCGGGGGTCGGTCGGCCAGGGCAGTTTCTCCCGGACCAGGTCGACCAGGGCCGCGTCGACCTCGACGACCCGCTGCGTCGAGCCGGGCCGGGTGGCGGAGAGATAGCGGGGCAGCGTCATCGCCCCACCGCCCAGGTGCAGCACCCGGAGCGGCTGACCGGCCGGCGCGACGAGGTCGAGCACGATGGCGATCCGGCGGACGTACTCGAACTCCAGGTGGGTCGGGTCGGTGAGGTCGACGTGCGACTGCGGCGCCCCGTCGACCAGCAGGGTGTAGGAGCCCGGCCGGTCCGGGTCCGGGCGCAGCTCCGCCAGACCGCCCGCCACCTTCACCGCGAGCGCGTCGGCCCGCCGTTTCCGCCCCACCGGTGAAGTATCGCCGCCGGGCCTCCCGGCCCGGTCGGCGGTCGGCGGGAACGAGCCGTTGCGCACACCTGGCGTCAACCGGTGTAGGCCGGCGGGGCGGCCCGGGTGGTGGCCAGGGTCAGGGCGCGGTGCAGCAGCCGGCCGTCGCCGAGCCGGGCCCGCAGCCGGCGTTCCAGCCCGGCGATCGGGATCAGGTTCTGCGGGGCCCGGGGGTCCTTGTAGGGGGTGGAGGCGAACTTCGGCAGCGTGACCAGGGAGAGGTTCGCCAACTCGATCGCCTGCTGCTCGGCCAGTTCGGCCGAGCACTCGACCCGGACGATCCCGGCCCACGGGCCGCGCCCGGAGCCGGGCAGCCGCAGATACCAGGAGTAGCCGCCCCAGGCCGTACCGAGCCGGAAGACCGGGGAGCGTTCCCGGGCGGCCAGCCCGGTGACCAGCGCGGTGTGCCGGGCCTCCAGATATTGGCTGTGCTGGGTCTTGATGTAGCCGAGGGTGCGCGGCAGTTGCCGCCGGCTGCGCAGCGGGCCGTCCACCACCAGCAGGTCGCCGTCGTCCCGGACCGCGCCGGAGACCTTCACCTCCAGCGCGGTCAGCGGCCCCTGGACCGCCGCCGGCAGCTTGCTCAACTCGCCGGTCCCGCTGAGCCGGTGTACGGCGTACCGGATCTGCCCGGCGACCACGTCCTGCGCCGACGGGCTGGCGGTGAAGAGTCCCCGCTCCACCTCGGCACCGGCCAGTTCGGCGGCGCCCCGGCGCAGGTCGCACCGGACCACTCCGGCGGCGTACGAGGCGGCCAGGCCGGGGAAGGAGGTGCCGTCCGGCTCCTCGGTCCAGACGCTGGCGTCGATCCGGCGTACCCCGTCGACCAGCAGCACCACGTCCGGCGGCTCGATGCCGTCCGGGGCGGCGAGCGGGCGCCACTCGTCGGCGGGCAGCTCGACGTCGGTCTGCACCTGGGCACTGCTCGGTGCCGCCGGGCCGCCGGCCGCCTCGAACGAGGCACCGTAGGCCGGGTCCCAGGCGTCGACGAAGAGCCGGGTGCTCACCGGCCGGTCCGTTCCACCCGGGAGCTGCGGGCGTCCTTGCGTACCTCGAACCGGACCGGGATCCGTTCCGCCAGCGCCGGTACGTGGGTGACCACCCCGACCATCCGGTCGCCCCGGGCGGCGAGGTTCTCCAGGGTGGCGGCGACGGTGTCCAGGGTCGCCGCGTCGAGCGTGCCGAAGCCCTCGTCGAGCACGATCGACTCCAGGCTGGCGGTGGTGGTGGAGAGGCCGGCGAGCTGCTCGGAGAGGGCGAGCGCCAGCGCCAGCGAGGCCTGGAAGGTCTCCCCGCCCGACAGGGTCCGGACCGCCCGGCGCAGCCCGGCGTCGTGGTGGTCGACCACGAAGAACTCGCCCTTGTCGTGCGCCAGGTCGTATTGCCCGTCGGTGAGTTCGCGCAGGATCCGGGAGGCGCCGTCGACCAGCATGTCGAGCGCCTCGGCCAGCAGCCAGCGCTCGAAGTTGTTGGCCCGCAGGTGCCCGGCGAGGGCCTTGGCGACCCGGGACTCCCGCTCGTGCCCGGTCCGCCGTTCGGTCAGCTCCCGGGCCTGCTCCCGGCGCTCGACCAGCCGGCGGTGCTCGGCCTCGGCCCGCTCGACGGCGACCACCGCCAGCCGGACCGGGTCGGCGTCGTCGGCCGGCCGGTCGAGCCCGACGGCGGTGAAGAGCGCGGCGATCCGTTCCGCGACCGCGTCGACGGTGCCGTGCGCCTCGGTCACCGCCGAGGCGGCGCCGGCCCGGCTCGCCCGCCGCTCCTCGCCGGCCCGGGCCGCCCAGTCGGCCAGCCCGGCCCAGGCGGCGGTCACGTCCGCCCGGTCGGCGGCCGGCGGACCGAACCGGGCCACCCCGTCCCGCACCGTGTCGAAGGCGTGCCAGGCGCCTCGCAACCGCTCCTCGGCCGCCTGCACGCCGGCCCGGGTCCGCCGGGCCGTCTCCCGGGCCGCCCGTACCGCCCCGCCGGCCGCCTCCAGGTCCCGCCGGAGCCCGGCGAGCAGGTCGAGCCGTTCGCGCAGCGCGGCCGGGCCGGGCGAGTCGGCGAGCC
Organism: Plantactinospora sp. BB1; assembly: GCF_003030385.1. Taxonomy (NCBI): domain Bacteria; kingdom Bacillati; phylum Actinomycetota; class Actinomycetes; order Micromonosporales; family Micromonosporaceae; genus Plantactinospora; species Plantactinospora sp. BB1. The sequence goes on from NZ_CP028159.1 coordinate 3,535,107, forward strand.
GGGCGTCGAGGTCGGCGAGCCGGGCGGTCAGCTGCTCGTGCCGGGCCCGGGCCTGGTCGAGGGTGCGTTCCAGCTCCCGGGCGGCCCGGTCCCGCTCGGCGACCAGCCGGTCGGCGGCGTCGGCGGCGGCCCGGGCGGCCTCACCGGCCTGCTTCGCGGCGGCCACCGCCGAGCCCTCCGGCAGCGGCGGCACCTCCGTCACCGGCTGGGTGCAGACCGGGCAGGGCGCCCCGGCGTGCAGGTGGGCCCGGAGCGCCGCCGCCCGGTCGGCGGTCTGCGCCTCCTGGTAGGCGGCCCGGGCCGCCTCCAGCTCCGCCCGGGCCCGCTCCGCCGCCGCCCGGGCCGCCTCCAGCGCGGCCACCGCCGCGTCGTGGTCGGCACCGGCCGCCTCCAGCGCGCCGGCCAGCGTCGCCGCCTCGCCGGCCACCTGCCGGCGTTCGGTGTGCGCCTGTTGCAGCAGCCGCAGCGCCGCCGGGTCGCCGGCACCGGCCAGCTCGCCCCGGAGCTTCTCCTCGCGTTCCTCGGCCACGGTCACCGCCGCCGACGCCTCGGTCGCCGCCTCCCGGGCGGCCGCGACCGCCTCGGCGACCACCGCGAGGTCCCGGGGCGGCCGGACCCGGGCCAGCTCGGCGAGTTCGGCGTCGAGGGCGGCGAGCCCGCGCTCCGCCTCGGTCGCGGCGGTACGGGCGGCCCGCAGCTCGGGTACGGCCGCGTCGACCCCGTCGGCCAGTTGCCGCATCGCGTCCACCCGCTCGGCGGCGGCCGACAGCGTCTCGTCGTCGATCCCGGTGAGCCCGTCGAGCATCCGGTCGACGGCCTCCAGCGCGGCGTCGGCCCGGGCCGCCCGCGCGGTCGCCCGCTTCTGCACCTCCTCGTAGACGCCGAGGCCGAGCAGGTTGACCAGGATCTGCTGCCGGGTCGCCGGCTTGGCGTGCAGGAAGTCGGCGAACTGCCCCTGCGGCAGCAGTACGCAACTGGTGAACTGCTCGTACGGCAGCCCGACCGCCTCCAGCACCGCGTCGTCCATCTCGGCCGGGGTACCGGCGACCACCTCGCCGAGGTCCTCCGGGCTGAGCCCGGTGTCCAGCTTCGTCACGTCGAAGCCGGGCGGCATCAGTTGCAGCCCGGCGTTGCCGGTCTTGACGTTGCCCCGGCTGTCCCGCCGGACCACCCGGGTCGCCACGTAGCGCGCGCCGGCGGACTCGAAGACCAGCCGGACCCGGGCCTCGGCCGCCGACGGGGCCAGCGCGTTGGCGATGCCCCGGGCGCCGCCCCAGCGCGGCACCGTGCCGTAGAGGGCGAAGCAGATCGCGTCGAGCACGCTGGACTTGCCCGAACCGGTCGGCCCGACCAGGGCGAAGAAGTCCGCGTCGGTGAAGTCGACGGTGGTCGCGTCCCGGAAGGCGGTGAAGCCGGCCAGGTCGAGCCGGAGCGGACGCACTATTTGGTCGCCTCCTCGTAGAGTTCGTCGAACAGTTCGCGCACCCCGTCGTCGACCTGGCCCCGGCTGGTCAGATAGTCGGCGAAGAGTTCCCGGGGGGAGCGCCCGGCCCGCTGCGCGGCCCGGCCCGCACCGGCGGCCGGCAACATCTCCGGGTCGATCCGCACCTCCAGGGCCCGGGGGAGCAGCTCCTGCACCTCTTCGCGCAGCCCGGCTCTCGGCGCCTCCCGGACGTAGACCCGCAGCCAGGACGTGCCGTCGTCGACCTTGGCGAGTTCGGCCAGGGTGCCGCGTACGGTGCGCAGCGGCGCCGCCGCCGTGATCGGCACCTCCCGGACCCGGGCGGCGGTCCGGGTGCTCACCTCGACGATGCTGACCGAGGGGCGGTTCTCCTCCTCGCCGAAGTCGATCGGCAGCGGGCTGCCGCTGTAGCGGATGTGGCAGGGGCCGAGCACCTGCTGCGCCCGGTGCAGGTGACCGAGCGCCACGTAGTGCGCGTTGCTCGGGAAGACCGAGGCCGGTACGGCGTAGTTGAGCACGGTGTGCGCCTCCCGCTCGCCGCCGCCGGTGCGGGCGCCGACCACGGTCAGGTGCCCGGTGACCAGGTGCACCCGGTCGGGGGAGTCGAAGCTCTCGGTCAGCCGGCCGAGCACCCGCCCGACGTGGTCGGCGTAGGTCTGCACCGCCTCGGCGGCGGTCAGCTCGTACATCTCGACGGCGCGGACCGCGTACCGCTGGGAGAGGAACGGGAGCGCGACCAGCCGCCACGCCTCGCCGTCGGCGGTGGTCCCGTCGACGACGTGCTCGGCCGGGTTGTCCCGGACGCTGCCCCGCAGCGCCACCCCGGCGGCCTCGGCCCACGGCCGGAGCGCGTCCAGGGCCGGGCCGTTGTCGTGGTTGCCGCCGATCGCGACGACCTGGGCGCCGGTGCGGCGCAGCGCGGAGAGCGCCCGGGTGACCAGCCGGGTCGACTCGGGGGTCGGCGCGGCGGTGTCGTAGAGGTCACCGGCGACGATCACCAGGTCGGGGGACTCGGCCTGGGCGACCTCGACCACCTGGGCGAGGGCGTCGCGGTGTTCGCCGACCCGGGACTGTCCCTTGAGGACCTTGCCGACGTGCCAGTCGGAGGTGTGCAGGATCTTCACGGTCGCCCACCCACTGCTAGAAGGGGATGTCGTCGTCGGTGAGGGTTCCGGCCCGGGAGCCGACCACCGCGAACGGGTCGGCGGCCTGGGTGATCGACCGGAGCGTCCCGGTCGGCGCGGCACCGGCCTCGGAGACCCGGGTCGCCCAGGCCGGGAAGGGGAAGTCCAGGCAGAGCGGCACCGGGATGTCCGGCTGGTTGACGAACATCGTGCCCGGCTTGGCCAGCAGCGCCCGCTGCCGCTGCGCGGCGGGGAGGAAGCCGTACTCTGGGCGGGACGCCTCGGCCGGGTCGAGCCGGCCGACCACCCGGATCGCCGAGTTGGTGACGATGCGCCGCTCCACCTCGCTGGCGGTCTGCTGCGCCCCGATCAGGATCACCCCGAGCGAGCGGCCCCGCTCGGCGATGTCGAGCAGCACCTCCTTGATCGGCGAGGAGCCCTCCCGGGGGGCGTACTTGTTCAGCTCGTCGAGGACGACGAAGAGCAGCGGCTTGGGGGTGCCGGCCTTCTCCTTGCGCTCGAACTCGGTCTTCAGGGTCACCCCGACCACGAACCGCTGCGCCCGGTCCGGCAGGTTGTGCAGGTCGACCACGGTCACCTGGGCGCTCTCGGCGGTGTTCACGCTGTGCGGACGGCGGGTGGCGAGGTCGCCCCGGATCAGCCGGGCCAGATCCTTCTTGCTGCCGATCAGCCGCCGGGCGAAGGCGTTGACGGTGCCCATGTTGACCGCGCTGCCGGCCCACTCCGAGCGGGTCTCGTCGTCGGTGAGCTGCTCGACGATGTGGTCGACCAGGTCGGGGTAGGAGTTGATCCGTACCCCGTCGACGCTGACCCCGCCGTCGGCGGGCTGGGCGTACCTGGCCAGGTGGGCGGCGACCGAGTGCACCACCATGGTGTATTGCTGGCGCTCGTCGTCGGCGTCGGCGAAGACGTAGGGCAGGAGACGGTCGGCGCAGAACTCGGTCAGCGTCCAGTAGAAGCTGTCGACCCCGGAGAGCCGGCTGCTCACGTCGGGGGTGCCGGAGGAGTCGCCGGCCCGGGGCGGGGCGTAGACCCGGACGTCCGGGAAGGCTCCGGCGTCCAGCCCCAGCTTCGCGTACGTCTCGGTGGTGGCCGCGTCGAGCCGGCTGTTGGGGTGGTCGAGGAAGAGCAGGTCCTCGCCCTTGACGTTGAAGATCAGTGCCTTGGCGTTCACCGCGTCGCCGCCGAGCACCCCGGAGCGGAAGACCGAGTAGAGCAGGAAGGTGGCGAAGCTGGTCTTGGTGGCCACCCCGGAGATGCCGGAGATCGAGACGTGCGCGCCCCGGCTGCCGTCCAGGAAGTCGGCGTTGAGGAAGACCGGCACGCCGTCCCGGCCGATCCCCATCGGGACTCGGCGCTCCATCCGGTCGAAGTGCAGCGCCGCCGACCGGGCCTCGCCCTCGGCCCGGTAGACGACCGCGCCGGGGGAGGGCGGGACGTAGAACTCCGGGTCGACCCGGGTGGTGGTGATCTCGGCCGCCTCCTGCACCATCGCCGGCAGGGTGCCGTCGGCGATGGCGAAGACGTCGGAGTCGAACTGCGCCCCCTCGTGCCGGGCCCGGACCTGGGTGACCACCCCGGCGATGGTGACCGGCTCCCGGTCCGGCAGCTCGCGGCGGGTCACCACCACGTCGTCGAGCTGGAGGTAGCTGCCCGGGGTGACGGCCGTCCAGAACTGCAACGGGGTGGCGTCGGCGGTGCCCAGCACCCGGCCGACCTCCGCTCCCGGAGCCTCCGGTGGGCTGTCGGTCACCGTGCCACTCCGCTGGGTGGCGCCCCGGTCGGTGTCGCGTCGGTCAGGGTGAAAATCTGGTCAAGACACACGAGTCGCATCCTGCCTCACTAGTACGACACCGTGCCAACGCGGCGCGGCGGTGCGGCCGGGTGGTCGTCGGGTTCGTCCCGCGCTCGGTCGTACACGGCTGCTTTGCGACGCATTAACCAGATCTTGGCGGTCCGCTCCCGGTGCCCGACTAACCTCCTGCGCCATGATGACCCTCAATCCACCCGTCGGCCGGGGCAACACGCCGGCACCGGTCGGGCGCGGCGCCGGCCGGAGTCGGCGTACCACTGCCTTCGGGACCGCCCTGCTGCTGGCCGCCGCCCTCGGTGCCGGAGCCGCCGCCACCGCCGACCCCGGGCCGGCCGCCGCCGAGCCGGGCCGGGTGCACGTCTCGGAGAACTTCGACGGCGGTGCGCTGCCGGCCGGCTGGCGGGCGGTCGACGGCACCTGGCGGGTGCAGAACGGCCGGCTCTACGGCACCTCGGCCGGCTCCAGCCAGAACAACAAGATCACCTTCGGCGGGTACCTGGCGCACTTCCGGTTCGAGGCGACCGTACGCTTCGAGTCCGTGACCGTGAGCACCCGATGGGCCGCGCTCGGCCTGGACGTACCCGGGACCGGGGCGACCCCGTGGTGGATCGCCACCATGCGCAGCGGCACCACCGCCGCCAACGGGCTGGAGTTCGCCGAGCGGACCACCGCGAACGCCTGGAACGTCACCGACACCGCCGCCGCGCCGACCGCCGCCGGCACCGGCCGGGACGTCCGGGTCGCGATCGAGGTGCACGGCAGCCAGGCCCGGTGGTCCTTCGACGGCCGGGAACTGCTGCGCACCGCCAGCCTGCGCCGATCCGGTACGGCCGGCCAGGCGCTCCTCGTCAACGGCGCCACCGTCTCCTTCGACGACGTCCGGATCACCGAGCTGGCGCCGAGCGCCCTGCTCCGGCCGCCGGGCAGCCCGGTCGCGGTGATCGCCCACCGGGGCGCCTCGGCCGCCGCGCCGGAGAACACCCTGGTCGCCCAGGAGATCGCCCGGCGCGGCGGGGCCGACTGGATCGAGAACGACGTGCAGCCGAGCGGCGACGGCGTGCCGTTCGTGCTGCACGACTCGACGGTGGACCGCACCACCGACGGCACCGGGGCGATCCGCTCGCTGGCCAGCGCCCGGCTCAAGGCGCTGGACGCGGGTTCCTGGTTCGCCCCGCAGTACGCCGGCACCCGGATGCCGACCCTGGCCGAGCAGCTGGCGGACCTGCGTACCCGGGGCGGCCGGCTGGTGCTGGAGATCAAGGGCGCGCACAGCCGGGCCGAGGTGGCCCGGATCGTCTCGGTGGTCCGCGAGCAGCAGATGACCGACCGGGTACTCGTGCAGAGCTTCGAGGTCGACGTGCTGCGGTACACCCGGGAACTCGCCCCGGAGCTGCCGCTCGGGCTGCTCCGCAGCACCCTGGACGCCGACCCGGTGGCGATCTCCGCCGAACTGGGGCTGGCCACCTACAACCCCTCGTCGGCGGCCCTGCTCAGCCGGCCGGCGGTCGTCGGTGACCTGCACCGGGCCGGGGTCGCGCTGATGGTCTGGACGGTCGACACCCCAGCCGGCTGGCGGCAGCTCGACGACCTGGGCGTGGACGGGATCATCACCAACCGTCCGGCCGAACTCGTCGGCTGGAACGCCGCCCAGGGCTAGCGACCGCGCGGCGGTGCCCCGGAAGCCGGGGCACCGCCGGGCCGGCTCAGCCGCGGACGTACCGGAGCAGCAGCTCGTCCCCGGCGGCGAGGACGTGCCGCAGCGACATCCCCTGCGGCGTGGTGGTCGGCCCGGCGGTGATCCGCCCGGCGCCCGGACCGGTCAGCATCGGCGCCACCGTCAGGCAGACCTCGTCGACCAGGCCGGCGGCGGTCAGCGAGCCGAAGAGGTGCGGCCCGCCCTCGCAGAGCACCTGGCCGTGCCCTCGGCGGTGCAGCTCGGCGAGGCCGGCGGCCAGGTCGACCCGCTCCTCGCCGCAGCGCAGCAGCTCGGCGACGCCGTCGAGCCCGGCCGGCGCCTCGGCCCGCTCGGAGGTGAGCACCACCGGCCGGACCGGGGCGTCCGCGAAGGCCGCCGACTCCGGGTCGAGGTTCAGCGCCCGGGAGACCACGACCAGGGTCGGGTACTCGGCCAGCCCGTGCTCCCGGCGCCAGGCCCGGCGCCGCTCGTCGAGCCGGAGCGCCCGGTACGCCTCGTGCCGCAGCGTGCCCGCGCCGACCAGCAGCACGTCGCAGACCATCCGGAGCAGCCCGAAGATCCGCTTGTCCGGCGCGGAGGAGAGCCCGGCGGAGTGGCCGTCCAGCTCGACCGCACCGTCGACGCTGGCGACGAAGTTCATCCGGAGGTGGGGCCGGTCGGGGCGGGGATAGAGCGCGATCAGCGCCGACTCGTCCAGGGCAGCCGGCGTGGGGTCGGGCCACAGCCGGGTTATTCCGACATTACCGGTCATTCGCTGGCCGGACCGGTGACCGGAGGGACGGGTGCGGGGGTACGGTGCTGGCAGTCGCACCAGTTGCGGCCCCGGCAGTCGTCGTGCCTGTCGTCCCGGCAGGCTCGGCAGATCATGCCGGTAAGCCTATGCCGAGAGGGTGGGAGACGATGCGCCGTCAGATCTTCCAGCTCAAGGTGTCGCTCGCCGACGTCACACCGCCGGTCTGGCGGCGGGTGCTGGTGCCGGGCGGCTACACCCTGGACCGGGTGCACCGGCTGTTCCAGTCCGTACTGGGCTGGCAGAACTGCCACCTGCACTCGTTCGAGATCGACGGGGTGCAGTACGGCGTACCGGATCCGGAGGGTGAGCTGACGCTCCGCGACGAGCTGGACACCCGGCTGGACGCGGTGGCGACCAAGGGCGGCCGGTTCCTCTACACCTACGACTTCGGCGACTGGTGGGAACACGACGTGATCGTCGAGGACGTCTTCGGCGCCGATCCCGACGAGCGGTACCCGGTCTGCACCGCCGGTGCGGGGGCCTGCCCGCCGGAGGACGTCGGCGGCCCGTACGGCTACCGCCGGTTCCTCGCCGCGATGGCCGACCCGGACCATCCGGAGCACGAGTCGCTGCGCGACTGGCTGGGTCGGCCCTTCGACCCGTCGACCTTCGACGCCGGCCGGGCGAGCACCCTGGCCCGCTGGCTGAGCTGATCCGGGTACGCCGGAAGGGGTCGCCGGGCGGCGGCCGGCACCGGCCACTGTGCAGCGCTGACCGGCGGAGCGGCACCGCCTGATCGACCGGCGTCGGGCCGGAGGTCGGCCCACGCGTTACCTCGGGGATAACGCCCGCTTTGCGGGTGAGTGACCCGGCGCCGACGGTAACGAAATGGGAACGCTCCCAGATGCCCATTGACACCCCCGAAACGCGCCGGCAATCTCATGGGAGCGCTCCCGGCGGTTTGTGGCCCAAGCCACAGAACCGTTGAGGTGGCGTCAAACCGAATCCCATGGCACGGCGCCGGGCGACCCGCCCGGCGCCGGTCGGCGGTCGGACACACGCACCTTCGCGCCACCGAACGACCCGGGACACCGGCATCAGCAGCACGGTCGACACACATGAATCTCCGACACCACCACAACACGAGTTACCCACCTGAGAGGGGTCAGGGATGAGCGTCATCAGGCGCCGGCTCCGCACCGTCGCGGTCGCCGCGCTCGCCGCGGGCGTGGCTCTCGGCAGCACGGCGTGCAGCAAGAGCGACAACGATGGGTCCACCGGCGAAGGGGGACAGGTCAAGCTGGTCCTGCAGACCTTCCAGAACTTCGGTTACGACCAGGCGATCAAGGACTTCGAGGCCGCCAACCCCAACATCAAGGTCGAGCACCAGAAGATGGGCGAGCTGCGCGACTTCCAGCCGAAGCTGGTGCAGTGGCTCGCCGCGGGCAGCGGTGCCGGCGACGTGGTCGGGCTCGAAGAGGGCGTGCTGCTGGGGTACGTGCAGAACCACGACAAGTTCGCCAACCTGCTGGAGCTCGGGGCCGACGAGCTGAAGTCCAACTTCCCCGAGTGGAAGTGGAACAACGCCATGACCCCGGACGGCAAGAAGCTGATCGGGCTCGGCACCGACGTCGGCGGCCTGGCGATGTGCTACCGCAAGGACCTCTTCCAGCAGGCCGGCCTGCCGACCGACCGCGAAGAGGTGTCGCAGCGGATCAGCACCTGGCAGGACTACATCGCGCTGGGCAAGGAGTTCAAGGCCAGCGGCAAGGCCAAGGCCGCCTGGCTGGACAGCGCGACCAGCCTGATGCAGCCGCACGTCATGCAGAACTCCGAGACGTTCTTCTTCGACAAGGACAACAAGTTCATCGGCGACACCAACCCGGTCGTCAAGCAGACCTGGGACATGGGGCTGCAGATGGCCGCCGACGGACTGACCGCCAAGGCGCAGCGCTGGAGCGCCGACTGGGACGCCGCCTTCAAGAACTCGGCGTTCGCCACCATCCCGTGCCCGGCCTGGATGACCGAGGGCGTCATCGCGCCGAAGTCCGGCCCGGCGAACGCCGGCAAGTGGGACATCGCCAAGATCCCCGGCGGTGGCGGTAACTGGGGCGGCTCCTACCTCGCGGTGCCGGCGCAGACCAAGCACCCGAAGGAGGCGTACCTGCTGGCCAAGTACCTGACCAGCAAGGAGGGCCACCTGGCGGCGTTCAAGGAGGCCGGTGCCATGCCGTCCGACATCGCCGGCATCGAGGACCCGGCGTTCAAGGACAAGAAGAGCGAGTACTTCAGCGGCGCCCCGACCGGCGAGATCTTCGGTGAGAGCGTCAAGAACATGAAGCCGGTCTTCCTCGGCGCCAAGCACCAGCAGATCTGGGAGACGGTGGTCGAGCCGCAGATGCAGGCGGCCGAGCGCGGCCAGCTCAGCTCGGACGCCGCCTGGAAGAAGGCGATGGACGAGGCCAAGAAGCTGACCAGCTAGGTCGACCGGTGACCTGCCGCGCCCACGGGTGAGCAGTGCCCGTGGGCCGGCGGCGGTGCCCACACCCCCCGCGAGGGTGTGGGCACCGCCGCGAGGTCACCGGCCGGTCCACCTCCCCGGAAGGACCCCCGCAATGAGCTCTGTCGTCGGCGCGGCACCACCACGGCACGCTGCCACGCCACCCACCCCGGAACCGACGCACCGCCGGCGGTCGTACCGCCTGGGGCGCTGGGACATCAAGTACTCGCCGTACCTCTACGTCGCCCCGTTCTTCCTCCTCTTCGGGGTCTTCGGCCTCTTCCCGGTCCTCTACACGGTCTACGTCTCGCTCTTCGAGTACGACCTGCTCAGCGGCACCAAGGAGTTCGTCGGGCTGGAGAACTACCGGGTCCTGCTGGACGACTCGCAGTTCTGGAACGCCGCCTACAACACCTTCGGCATGTTCGTGCTCAGCACCGTGCCGCAGCTCGTGGTGGCGCTGATGATCGCCAACCTGCTGAACCGGCAGATGCGCGGCCGCACCCTGTTCCGGATGGGGATCCTGATCCCCAACATCACCTCGGTGGCCGCGGTCGGCATCATCTTCGCGCTGATCTTCGCCGACCGGTACGGCCTGGTGAACTGGCTGCTCGGCACCGTCGGAATCGACCCGATCGCCTGGCGGGACAACCGCTACGCCTCCTGGTTCGCGATCGCCTTCATGGTCGACTGGCGGTGGACCGGCTACAACGCGCTGATCTACCTCGGCGCGATGCAGGCCATCCCCAAGGACCTCTACGAGTCGGCGTCGCTGGACGGGGCCTCCACCTGGCGGCAGTTCTGGAAGATCACCGTCCCGCTGATCCGGCCGACCATCCTCTTCACGATCATCATCTCCACCATCGGCGGTCTGCAGATCTTCACCGAGCCCCTGATGTACGGCTTCGGGCTGATCCGCGGCGGCGCCTCGAACGAGTTCCAGACGCTGGCGATGTACATCTACGAACGGACCTTCACCGGCAACTTCGAGTACGGGTCCGGCGCCGCGATGTCCTGGCTGCTCTTCCTGATGATCGTCATCTTCGCGTTGATCAACTTTGCGATGGTCCGCCGCTCGGTCAAGGGGGAGCAGAAGTGACCACCATCCAGACTCTGCCCCGTACCGTCAGCCCGACGCCGCAGCCGTCCCGCCGACGCCGCGGCCGGGGCGCGCCCGGGGCCCGGCTCTGGCAGGCCAGCCCGCTGACCTACCTCGCGCTGGTGATCGGCTCGGTGCTCTCGGTCTTTCCGATCGTCTGGTCGTTCATCATCGCCTCCCGGGACAACAGCGCGGTCTACGAGATGCCGCCGACCCCGGGCGGCAAGCTCTTCAGCAACATCGAACGGATGCTGGCCAACGAGGACGCCGCGTTCCTCTACGGCCTGGTCAACTCGGCCGTGGTCTCCTCCGTGGTGACCATCTCGGTGATCTTCTTCTCCACCCTGGCCGGATTCGCCTTCGCCAAGCTCAAGTTCCGGGGCAGCAACGCGCTGCTGCTGGTGATCATCCTGACCATGATGGTCCCGACCCAGCTCGGCATCATCCCGCTCTACCTGATGATGGTGGAGTTGGGCTGGACCGGCACCCTCCAGGCGGTCATCGTGCCGTTCCTGGTCCAGGGCTTCGGGGTCTTCATGATGCGCCAGTACGCGATGTCGGCGGTCAGCGACGAGCTGATCGAGGCCGCCCGGCTCGACGGCTGCTCCACCTGGCGGGTCTACTGGAACGTGGTGCTGCCGGCATTGCGCCCGGCGGCGGCCGTACTCGGCCTGCTGACCTTCATGCAGACCTGGAACGAGTTCCTCTGGCCGTTCGTCGTGCTCACCCCCGACACGCCGACGGTGCAGTACTCGTTGAAGATCCTTTCGTCCGGCCTCTACCAGACGGATTATGTAGCTCTGTTCGCCGGCACCGCGCTGGCGACCCTGCCGCTGCTGATCGTGTTCATCATCTTCGGCCGCCAGATCATCGGCGGCATCATGGAAGGCGCCGTCAAGTCGTGAGCAACTCCACGAGCCCACTGTCCACGCAACTGCTCGAGGAGGGCCAAGGCGCGACCTTTCCCCCCGGCTTCGTCTGGGGCGCGGCGACCGCGGCGTACCAGATCGAGGGGGCGGTGCACGAGGGCGGTCGAAGCGCATCGATCTGGGACACCTTCAGCCACACCCCCGGGCGGGTCCTCCAGGGGCACACCGGCGACGTCGCCTGCGACCACTACCACCGATACCGCGACGACGTGGCGCTGATGGCCGAGCTGGGGCTGAAGGCGTACCGGCTCTCGGTGGCCTGGCCCCGGATCCAGCCGGACGGGCACGGCCCGGGCAACCAGGCCGGGCTGGACTTCTACCGGCGGCTCACCGACGAGCTGCTCGAACACGGCATCGAGCCGTGGATCACCCTCTACCACTGGGACCTGCCGCAGGCGATCGAGGACGCCGGCGGCTGGCCGAACCGGGACACCGCCGCCCGGTTCGCCGAGTACGCCGAGCTGACCGTCGCGGCCCTCGGCGACCGGGTCCGGCACTGGATCACCCTGAACGAGCCGTGGTGCTCGGCGTTCCTGGGCTACGGCTCCGGGGTGCACGCGCCGGGGCGTACCAACCCGGGCGAGGCGGTCCGGGCGGCGCACCACCTGATGCTCGGGCACGGCCTGGCCACCCAGGCCATCCGGGCGGCCCGGCCGGACGTCGAGATCGGGGTGACCCTCAACCTCTACGCCGTCTCCCCGCAGACCTCCTCCGACGACGACGCCGACGCGGCCCGCCGGATCGACGGGCTGGCCAACCGGATCTTCCTGGACCCGGTGCTGCGCGGCAGCTACCCGGCGGACGTGGTCGCCGACCTGGCGGCGGTGAGCGACTTCGGGCACGTCCAGGACGGCGACCTGGAGACCATCTCCACCCCGATGTCGTTCCTCGGCATCAACTACTACAGCCGGCACGTGGTCGCCGCCCCGGTCGAAGGCGTCGAGCCGGAGCCGTACTGGCGGGCCCAGTCCTGCTGGCCCGGCAGCGAACAGGTCCGGTTCGTCACCCGGGGCGTGCCGGTGACCGACATGAACTGGGAGATCGACGCCCCGGGCCTGGTCGAGACCCTGGAGCGGGTGCACCGGGAATACCCGGAACTGCCGCTCTACATCACCGAGAACGGCTCCGCCTTCGTCGACGAGGTGGTGGACGGCCGGATCGACGACACCGACCGGCTCGGCTACTTCGACGCGCACCTGCGGGCCTGCCACTCCGCGATCTCCGCCGGGGTGCCGCTGCGGGGCTACTTCGCCTGGTCACTGCTTGACAACTACGAGTGGGCGTGGGGCTACACCAAGCGCTTCGGCATGGTCTACGTCGACTACGAGAGCCAGCGCCGGATCCCGAAGTCGAGCGCCAGGTGGTACGCCGAGGTGATCCGACGTAACGGTTTGGCCGCACAATGAACCTTGTTCGACCTCTCCGTGCGGTCCGTCGTGCCCCTAGGTGAGCGTTGGGGTGCCGGCACCGCGCTGTCCAGGTTGAACAGGGTTCAATAGGCGTGGTCAGCCAGTATTGGGGGTGCCCGGCACCGACCCGCGGAGGGTCGGTGCCGGACATCCGACGTCGGAGGGACAGACGATGACAACCCAGCGCACCCGCTCGCTCGGGCGGCCCACCCTGGACGCGGTCGCCGCCCGCGCCGGAGTGGGGCGGGGCACCGTGTCCCGCGTCGTCAACGGATCACCCCAGGTGAGCCCCGAGGCCCGGGCGGCGGTGCAGCGGGCCATCGCCGAGTTGGGCTACGTGCCGAACCGGGCGGCCCGGGCCCTGGTCACCCAGCGGACCGACTCGGTGGCCCTGGTGGTCTCCGAGTCGGAGGAGCGGGTCTTCGGCGAGCCGTTCTTCGCCGGCATCGTGCGGGGGATCAGCTCCGCACTGCTGGAGACCCCGATGCAGCTCTGGCTGGCGATGGCCCAGTCACCGGCCGAGCGGGAGCGGGTCGAGCACCACCTGACCAACCAGCACGTGGACGGGGTGCTCCTGCTCTCGCTGCACGACGCCGACCCGCTGCCGACCCTGCTGGAGCAGCGCGGGCTGCCGACCGTGCTCGGCGGCCGGCCGGCCCGGATGCTCGGCGACCCGTCCGGGGCGTACTTCGTCGACGTGGACAACGCCGGAGGTGCCCGGCAGGCGGTCGAACACCTGGTCGGGCAGGGCCGCAAGCGGGTGGCGACCATCGCCGGCCCGCAGGACATGGGAGTCGGCGTGGCCCGGCTGGCCGGCTACCAGGACGCGGTACGGGAGAGCGGCGGGCTGGTCAGCGACGCCATGATCGCGTACGGCGACTTCAGCGAGACCAGCGGCGCGGCGGCGATGCGCCGGCTGCTGGACAGCTGCCCCGATCTCGACGCGGTCTTCGTCGCCTCCGACCTGATGGCCTGCGGGGCGCTGCGGGCGCTGCGCGAGTCCGGCCGGCGGGTGCCGGAGGACGTGGCGGTGGTCGGCTTCGAGGACGCCCCGATCGCCCGGCAGACCGAGCCGCCGCTGACCACCGTCTTCCAGCCGATGGAGGAGATGGGGCGGCAGATGGCCCGGCTGCTCGTCTCGCGGATCCGCCGGGAGGAGCGCGAGGTGCCGTACGTGCTGCTCGACACCCACCTGGTGCACCGCCAGTCCGCCTGAGCCGGGGTACGCCGACGCCGCGGCTCACGCCTCAGTCGGCCGTCCAGCGCCGCAGCTCGCGGCGGGCCAGCGCGGCCCGGTGCACCTCGTCCGGGCCGTCGGCGAGCCGGAGGGTACGGGCACCGGCCCAGAGCGCGGCCAGCGGGGTGTCCTGGCTGACCCCGGCCCCGCCGTGCGCCTGGATGGCCTTGTCGATCACCCACTCGGCCATCGCCGGTGTCACGATCTTGATCGCCTGGATCTCGGTGTGCGCACCCTTGTTGCCGACCGTGTCCATCAGCCAGGCGGTCTTGAGCACCAGCAGCCGGGCCTGCTCGATCCGGACCCGGGACTCCGCGATCCACTCCTGCACCACACCCTGCTCGGCCAGCGGCCGGCCGAACGCGACGCGCCCGGCGGCCCGCCGGCAGAGGAGTTCCAGGGCACGTTCGGCCATCCCGACCAGCCGCATGCAGTGGTGGATCCGGCCCGGACCGAGCCGCGCCTGCGCGATCGCGAAGCCGTCGCCGGGCCCGCCGATCAGCTGGTCCGCCGGCACGCGTACGCCGTCGAAGCTCACCTCGGCGTGCCCGCCGTGCGCGCCGTCGGAGTAGCCGAAGACGGTCAGGCCGCGCCGCACCGTCACGCCCGGGGCGTCCCGGGGCACCAGCACCATGGAATGCTGCCGGTGCCGGGGCGCCGCCGGATCGGTCTTGCCGAGCACGACGAAGATCCCGCAGCGCGGGTCCATCGCCCCGGTCGACCACCACTTCCGCCCGGTGACCACGTAGTCGTCGCCGTCCCGGACGATGCTCGTCTCGATGTTGGTCGCGTCCGAGGAGGCCACCTCCGGCTCCGTCATGCAGAACGCCGAGCGCAGCTCGCCGTCGAGCAGCGGGCGCAGCCAGCGCTCCCGCTGCGCCGGGCTGCCGAAGTCGGCCAGCAGCTCCATGTTGCCGGTGTCCGGGGCGGCACAGTTGAGCGCCTCCGGGGCCAGCTGCGGGCTGCGGCCGGTCAGCTCGGCGAGCGGGGCGTACTGGAGGTTGCTGAGCCCGGCACCGTACTCGGGATGTGGCAGGAAGAGGTTCCACAGGCCCCGGCGGCGGGCCTCGGCCTTGAGTTCGGCCATGATCGGCGGCCGGCTCCACGGCCCGGCACCGGTCGCCGGGTCGGCGGCGGCGGCGACCTGCTCGGCGTAGACCGGCTCGGCCGGCAGGATCCGGTCGGTCAGGAAGTCGTGCAGCGCCTCGTGCAGCTCGGCGGTGCGCGCGTCGAATCCGAAGTCCATCGATACTCCTCGGCGGTAGCGCTCGGCGGGGTTTGCGGGGTGCCTGTCCGGGTGATGCCGCCCCGGGAGCGGTGGACGCGCCGCTGCGGCGCGCCGGGTCAGTTCCGGCCGAGGGCGGCGAGGCCGTACCCGACCAGCGGGTCGACGAGGGCGCCGATCCGGTCGAAGCCCTCGCCGACGGTCTGCCCCAGGGTGTGCCGGTAGTGGATGCCCTCGCAGATGACGGCGAGCTTGAAGCAGCCCAGCGCCACGTGCCAGTCCAGCGGGCCGACGTCGACGTCGCTGCGGGCCGCGTACCGGTCGATCAGCTCGGCGCCGGACGGGAACCCGGCGCGCGGGCCGAGCCCGTCGGCGACCGGGTTGCCGGCGGTGGCGTCGGAGTCACCGAGCACATCCCAGTAGGTCAGCAGCAGGCCCAGGTCGGCGAGCGGGTCGCCGAGGGTGGCCATCTCCCAGTCGAGTACCGCCCGGATCGTCACCGCCGGACCCCTCGCGGTCTCGTCCGGGGCGGGACCGCAGTCGGCGATCAGGTTGTCGAGCCGGTAGTCGCCGTGCACGATCCGCCCGGCGTTCAGGCCGTCCGGCGCGGTCGCGGCCAGCCGTCGGCGCAGCTCGTCGATGCCGGGCAACGGCCGGCTGCGGGACCGGTCGAGCTGCCCGCCCCAGCGGCGTACCTGCCGGGCCAGGAAGCCCTCCGGCCGGCCGAAGTCGGCCAGCCCGACGGCGGCCGGGTCGACGGTGTGCAGCGTCGCCAGCACGTCCATCATGACCAACGCCAGCTCGCGGCGCTGGGCCGGCGTCAACGGGTCGGTCTGGTCCCGGCTGCGGTAGACCACCCCCGGCACCCGCTCCATCAGGTAGAACGGCGCGCCGAGCACCGCCTCGTCGGAGCAGAGCAGCAGGGCGGCCGGCACCGGCACCCCGGTCGGGGCGAGCGCCGAGATCACCCGGAACTCCCGGACCATGTCGTGCGCGGTGGCCAGCACGTGCCCGAGCGGCGGGCGGCGGAGTACGAACTCGTGCTCGCCGGCCCGGACCAGATAGGTGAGGTTCGACCGGCCGCCGAGGACGAGTTCCGCCCGGAGCGGGCCGGTCAGCAGGTCGGGGCGGTGTGCCGCCAGGTGCCCGGTCAGCCGGTCCAGGTCGAGCCCGGACGGCGACCCGGCGGGTGGCTCCGGCCGGACGGCGTTGGCCGGCGGATCGGTCATCGAGACAGTTGATGGCATCTGGGCCGTCCAGTCAAGCCCGGGCCGGACCTCGGCCCCCGGGGTCGGGCCGGTCGACGGGAAGCGGGCCCGGCTCGGCGCCGCTTCGGGGTTTTGCTGCCGGGACATGCCACGGCAACAGGGGCGAAATGGTCATCGGGCAGCCTGGTTGACAGCTCGCCGGCGGAACGCGCGCCGGTCCGCCGACGGAGGGGACGGACATGTTGCTGAGGGTTCGGGTGACCCTGCCGGATCGACCCGGAACGCTCGGTCAGGTCGCTCGTACGCTGGGCGTCGCCGGTGCCGACATCGTGCAGGTGGTGGTCTTGGAGCGGCTGGGCGGCCGGGCCGTGGACGACTTCACCGTGGTCTGGCCCGGTGCGTCCCGGGTCGACCGGCTCTGCGCCGGGCTCGCCGCCATCCCCGGGGTACGGGTCAACGGCATGTGGCGGGCGATCGGCGCGCCGAACGGCGGCGGGCAGGACGCCGAACTGCTCACCCAGATCGCCGCGAACCCGGCCGACGGGCTGGCCACCCTCGTCGACGCGGTACCCGGGCTGCTCGCCGCGGACTGGGCGGCGGCGGCCGTGGTACCGGCGGACTGGGCGGCACGCGCCGGTGCGGGTGCCGGGACGGTCCGGGGCGGCGGCTCGCCCGCGGTGGCGTACGTGAGCTGGCGGGCACCGGCACCGCTGGAGCTGCCCGAGGTGACCCCGCTGCGGGCCCGCTCGCTGAACGGTCCGGCGGGCACCCACTACGCGGTCGCCCCCTTCGGCCGGGCGGGGCTGGTGCTGATGCTGGCCCGGGTGGACGGCGACGGGCTGACGGCGGCCGGTTTCCACGTCACCGAGGTCGACCGGATCGCCCAGCTGGTGCGGGCCGCCGCGACGATCCTCGGCGACCGGCTCGACCTGGTCAGCGCCCCACCGGCGGAGCCGGGGCCGCTGCCGGCGGTGATGACCCGTCACGGCTGAGCAACCGGCGGGTAACAGCGTGCGGGCAGGCTGAAGCCGGGAAGGGAGTGCAGATGACACTGTGGCGGATCAGGGCGACCGTGGTCGACCGGCCGGGATTCCTCTCCGTCCTCACCGCGAGTCTCGCGCTGCGCGGGGTGAACATCCTCGCCGTGCAGGTGCACACCACCGAGGCGGGGGCGGTCGACGACTTCCTGGTCGACGCGCCGCCCGGGTTGACCGCGGACGACCTGGTGGCGGCGGTGGAGCGCGGGCGCGGCCGGAACTGCTGGGTGGCCCGCAGCGAGGCGCGGGGGTTGGCCGACCAGCCGACCCGGACGCTCGGGCTGGCCAGCCGGCTGGTCCGGGATCCGGACGCGCTCGGCGAGTCGCTGCGCAGCCTGCTCAGCGCCGACTCGGTCACCTGGCGGCCGGTGCTCTCCGGTCCGGCGGGTCCGGGGCACGGCGCCGAGACGATGCGGCTGCCCGACCCGTACGGCGGCTCCTTCGAGGTGCTGCGGACGGCGCCGAGCTTCACCCCGGCCGAGTACGCCCGCGCCCAGGCACTGGTGGACCTGGCCGCCGCGGTGGCCCGGCAGGCCGCCGACCGGGTGACCCTGGTGCTGCCGGACGGCGCCGAGCTGGCCGTACGTCCGGCCGTCGGAGACGACCTGCCGGCGGTGCTGGAGATGCACCGGCGCTGCTCGGCGCGGAGCCTGGGCCAGCGCTATCCGGCGCGCGGCTCGGTGTCAGCACAGCGGCTGGCCCGGCTGCTCGCCCCGGCGCGCGGGGTCACCCTGCTGGCCTGGGCCGGTGGCGGGGACGGCCGGCCGGAGCGGGTGGTGGCGATGGCGAACCTGGCCGCCGAGGGGATGCTCGCCGAACTCGCCCTGCTGGTCGAGGACGACTGGCAGCGCCGTGGCCTCGGCGGCGCCCTGTTGCGCCGCCTGGTCGGGTACGGCACCCGGGCCGGCTACGCCGCGCTGCTCGCGCACACCTCGGCCGAGAACGTGCCGATGCTGCGCCTCCTGGACCGGCTGCACCGGCCGGAGACCGTCGACCGCGACGGCGACCTGCTGACGGTCACCGTGCCACTGCACGACCGACCCGCCGGGCCACCGCACGACCGACCCGCCGGGCCACCGCACGACCGACCCGCCGCGCTGTTGCACGACCAGCCCGGCGGGCCACCGCACGATCAGCCCGCCGGGCCGCTGTACGACCGGCGTGCCGGGTCACGGCGCGACCAGCCCGCCGGAGCGCCGCACGACCGGCCGGCCGGGGCGTCGAACCGCCAGCCGGCCGTGCCGCTCCAACACCAGCCGGCCGTGCCGCTCCCACGCGAGCCGGCCGTGCCGGTGCCCGACGCCGAGACTCCGGCCGCCGCCGAGGCGTAGCGGCACGGAACAGACCCGGCGGTCCGGTCCTGGTGCAGGACCGGACCGGCGGAACCGCCTGACTGGGGCGAGATGGAAGGGGGCCCCTCCGGTAGGACGGCCGGAGGGGCCCCCTTTCCGGGCCGGTCGCCCGGCCCGGGCGCTCAGGTGGCCGGGTAGCTGGCGTAGTCCGGGAAGTTGCCGTACAGCCGCTGGGCGGAGGAGCTGACGGTGACGGCCTGCACCAGCAGGTCGCCGCCGACGAAGGCGCCCTTCCAGGAGGCGCCCCGGCCGCCGAACGGCTCGTCCCGGTCACCCCGGGACCGGGGCCGGTTGATGCCGACCTTGAACGCCTGGAGGTCGACCGCGAGCTTCGCCGCCGTCTCCTCGTCGTCGCAGGCGAGGCTGGCCACCAGGGCGCCGTTGCTGGCGTTCATCGCGGCCAGCAGTTCGTCGGGGGTGTCCACCACCACGATGGTGTCGACCGGGCCGAACGGCTCGGTGTGCATCAGCCGGGACCGGCCGGGCGGAGCGAGCAGCACCGACGGGGCCACGTACGCCGAGGTGTCCTGGCCGGCCAGGAACGGCGCCCCGTCCAGCCGCCCCCGGTGCAGCGGCACGGCTCCGCCCCGTACCGCCTCGTCCACCTTGCGGCGCAGCTCGTCGGCCTTGGCGGCGCTGATCAGCGGGCCGAAGTCGAGCTCGGGCAGCGGGTCGCCCTCGGCCCAGCTCTCGTCGACCGCCAGCGGGTGTCCGAACCGGACCGAGCGGACCACCGGCAGGTACATGTCGAGGAACTGGTCGACCAGCTCCCGCTGCACCACGAAGCGCGGGTACGCGGTGCAGCGCTGCTTGCCGTACTCGAAGCCCTTCTTCAGGTGCTTGGCGAGGTTGTCCCAGTCGGAGAACTCCCAGATGCCCCAGGCGTTCAGCCCCTCCTGTTCGATCATGTGCCGCTTGTCGGTGTCGAGCAGCGCGGCGGCGACCTTGCCGCCGTTGGAGCGGCCGCCGACGAAGGCCACCGCGCCGATCTCGGGCGCCCGGACCAGCACCTCGGAGAGTTCCTCGCCGCCGCCGCTGAGCAGGGTGGCGGGCAGCCCGGCCCGGCGCATCAGCGCGTGCGCCACGGTGAGGCAGACCGCCCCGCCCTGGGACGGCGTCTTGGCGATCACCGCGTTGCCGGCGAGCAACTGCACGAGTTCGGCGTGCACCAGCACGCTCATCGGGTAGTTCCAGCTCGCGATGTTGCTGACCGGACCGGCCAGCGGTTCCCGGCCGTCGGCCAGCATCCGGTCGATCTCCCCGACGTACCACCGCACGCCGTCCAGGGCCCGGTCCACGTCGGCGCAGGCGAGCCGCCACGGCTTGCCGATCTCCCAGACGAGCAGCAGGGCCAGCAGGTCCCGGTGCTCGGTCAGCGCGTCGAGTGCCTCGACGACCCGGGCCCTGCGGTCGGCCAGCGGGGTGGCGGCCCAGTCGCGGTGCTCGTCGGCGGCGAACGCGACGGCGGCCCGGGCCGACTCCGCGGCCAGCCGGGCGAGGTTGACCAGTACGGTGTTGTCCACCGGGGTACGCACCGGGCTCGGCGTACCGACGGACTGCCAGGCACCTTCGACCAGGTTCCGCAGGGTGACCGCGCCGCCGGACCGGTCGGTGTGCAGGGTGAACGCTTCGGGGGTCGCCCGCACCGCCCGGGCCAGGGTCTCCGGCCAGGCGGTGCGGTCGGCAAGGCGTAGTGCCATCGCTGTCTCCTCGGAGTTTGTCGGCCGGCTGACCCGTCGTTGTCCAGGCTCGCCAGAGGCCGGAACGATCAGCGTGCGGCGGCGTCGATGGCACCGCTGATCTGGGGTTTTGTCTCCCTGATCTGGCCGTACCCTCTCCCGGGCCGCGCGGCGGCGGCAACCGTACGCTCGTATCCCAGGACGCCGGTTCCGCCAGTTGGCCCCGATCTTCGGCCGGCTGAGTCGGCACTCACCGCTCTGAGCTGGGCGGACGTCGCGTTCCTATCGAGGCGGCTGGATGGTGTGAGTATCGTCAACGGTCAGGAAAGGGCTTTCCTCTGGACTTTCCGGCGGCCGGATGCTCGGTGGACCGCCGCAGGTGTCGCCGGTTTGGGTCCTTCACAAACCGGCAATGGCGCGGTTACATTGTTGGCTATCCATGGGAGCGCTCCCGGGACTCCGATGGACCGAGATCCACCCCCTCGCACCGGCACCACCGCAGCACGGTTTTCCCCGGCCCAGCACCCGCGTCGTGCACCGCGCAGGGAGAGGGGCGGATGCGCCCACATCCGCCCCTCGTGTCCTCCGCTACGCGTCGCCGCGCGCGGCTCCACGGACAGGAGCAATTCTAGTGCGCGACCGCATTGCCCCGGCCCGGCCGAACGGGCAACGTCCCCGGCCCGGTCCCCGGCCCAAGCCAGGCGCCCGGCAACGCCTCGACGGTCGGCAGCGACCAGACGGCCGGCAGCGGCCCGACCGCGGCCAGCGGCCGGGCCGCTGGTACCTCCGGGCGGTGACCGCCGGCAGCACCGCGCTGGCCGCCGCCGCCGCGCTGGTGCTGACCGGGGTCGCCCCGGCCACCGCCGGCCCGGATACGACGGCCGGGGCCGGATCGGCGCCGGCTGCCGCCCCGGCCCTCAACTACGCCGAGGCGCTACAGAAGTCGCTCTACTTCTACGAGGCCCAGCAGTCCGGCCCGCTGCCCGACTGGAACCGGGTCTCCTGGCGCGGCGACTCGGCGTTGACCGACGGCTCCGACGTCCGGCTCCACCTCACCGGCGGCTGGTACGACGCCGGTGACCACGTCAAGTTCGGCTTCCCGATGGCGTTCAGCGCCACCATGCTGGCCTGGGGCGCCGTCGAGTACCGCAGCGGCTACCAGGCGTCCGGACAGCTCCCGCACCTGCTCAACAACCTGCGCTTCGTCAACGACTACTTCATCCGGGCGCACCCCTCGGCCAACGTCCTCTACGGGCAGGTCGGCAAGGGCGACGACGACCACAAGTGGTGGGGGCCGGCCGAGGTGCTGCCGATGGCGCGGCCGGCGTACAAGATCGACGCAAGCTGTGGCGGCGCGGACCTGGCCGGCGAGACGGCGGCGGCGATGGCCGCCTCCTCGATGGTGTTCCGGCCCACCGACCCGGCCTACGCCGACCGGCTGGTCACGCACGCCCGCCAGCTCTACACCTTCGCCGACACCGTGCGCCGGGCCTACCACGAGTGCATCACCGACGTCACGAACTTCTACCGCTCCTGGAGCGGCTACCAGGACGAACTCGTCTGGGGCGCGATCTGGCTCTACCGGGCCACCGGGGACGCCAGCTACCTGACCAAGGCCGAGAGCGAGTACGACCGGCTCGGCACCGAGCCGCAGCAGAGCAACCGGCTCTACAAGTGGACGGTGGCCTGGGACAACAAGCAGTTCGGCGCGTACGTGCTGCTGGCCAACCTGACCGGCAAGCAGAAGTACGTCGACGACGCCAACCGCTGGCTCGACTACTGGACCGTCGGGGTGAACGGGGAGAAGGTGCGTACCTCGCCGGGCGGGATGGCGGTGCTGGACACCTGGGGCGCGCTGCGGTACGCCGCCAACACCGCCTTCGCGGCACTGGTCTACAGCGACCGGACCACCGACGCGACCCGGAAGAGCCGCTACCACGACTTCGCGGTCCGGCAGATCAACTACGCCCTCGGCGACAACCCGCGCAACTCCAGTTACATGATCGGCTTCGGTGCCAACCCGCCGAAGAACCCGCACCACCGCACCGCGCACGGCTCCTGGTGGGACAGCATGCAGGTGCCGGAGGCGACCCGGCACACCCTCTACGGTGCCCTGGTCGGCGGCCCGTCCTCGCCGAACGACGCGTACACGGACAACCGGAGCGACTACGTGATGAACGAGGTCGCCACCGACTACAACGCCGGGCTCACCTCCGCGCTGGCCCGGCTCGTCTCCGAGTACGGCGGCTCGCCGCTGGCGAGCTTCCCGCCGACCGAGCGGCCGGACATCGACGAGATCACCGTGGAGACCACGGTGATGCAGGCCGAGCCGAGGGCCACCGGGATCAAGGCGATCGTCTACAACAAGTCCGCCTTCCCGGCCCGGGCGCTCACCGAATCCTCGTTTCGGTACTACTTCCGGCCGGAGGGGAGCAGCGCGATCCAGGTGACCAGCGGCTACACCCAGGGCTGCCCGGCGCCGACCGCCGCCCGGCAGCTCTCCGGCGACATCTGGTACGTCGAGGTGGACTGCTCCGGCTACACCATCGCCCCGGCCGGGCAGTCGGCGCACCGGATGGAGGTGCAGTTCAAGATCGGCGTACCCGAGGGCGGCACCTGGGATCCGAGCAACGACCCGTCGTACCAGGCCGCCGCCGGGCCGAACCCGAAGGTGGCACTCTACGAGGACGGCGCGCTGATCTGGGGCGCCGAACCGGCACCGTCCACACCGGACAACACCGCGCCGAGCCGGCCGGGCACCCCCACCGCCAGCGCGGTGACCGCCACCGGAGCCGCCCTGAGCTGGAGCGCCGCCACCGACGACGTCGGAATCGCCGGCTACGACGTCTACCGGGAGAACGGCGCCAGCGACCTCCTGCTCGGTTCGGCGGCCATGCCGACCTTCGCGGTGACCGGGTTGGTCGCCGAGACGACGTACCAGTTCTACGTGGTGGCCAGGGACGCCGCCGGCAACCGCTCCACGGCGTCCGCGCCGGTCTCGGTGACCACCAGTCCGGCCGGGACCGGCGACACCACCCCACCGGGTACGCCCGGCACCCCGACCGCCTCGGCGGTGACGGCGACCGGAGCCACGCTGACCTGGACCGCCCCGACCGACAACGTGGGCGTCACCGGTTACCGGGTCTACCGGGAGGCCGGCGCCACCGACGCCCTGCTCGGCTCGCCGAGCACGCCGACGTTCCCGGTCAGCGGGCTGACCGCCGGCAGCACGTACCAGTTCTACGTGGTCGCGGTGGACGCGGCCGGCAACGTCTCGGCGGCGTCGGCGCCGGTCTCGGTGAACACCCCGAGCGCACCGGCCGGCGGCTGCCGGATCGGCTGGACCGGCAACGACTGGAGCACCGGATTCAGCGGCACCATCACGATCACGAACACCGGGACGGGCACGGTCGACGGCTGGAGCCTCGCCTTCGCCTTCGCCGCCGGCCAGCGGATCACCCAGGCCTGGTCGGCGACCGTGACCCAGTCCGGTACGGCGGTCACCGTCACCAACGTCGGCTACAACGGCACGCTCGCCCCGGGCGCGTCGACCAGTTTCGGATTCAACGGCACACACACCGGCAGCAACCCCCGGCCAACGTCGTTCACGCTCAACGGCGTGGCCTGCGCGACCGGCTGATCCGTCCCTTGGCCGGTCCCCGCCGGGGCCGTCGGGCGGTAACCAGCAGGCTGCCCGACGGCCCCGGTCCGGTGCACGGCTAGCTGTGCAGCGGTTCCCGGGCCTTCGCGGTCGCCTCGTCGAGCCAGTCGAGATACCACCGGGCGAAGCCGATCCGCTCGCCGTGCGGGCCGGCCAGCGGGCTGAAGCCGCCGTCGTCGGCGCTGTCGTCGGCCCACATCGTGCCCCGTTCCGGGCCGCTGACCACCAGCATCTGCCGGTACGCACAACCGAGGTGGCACAGGTAGACGGTGCCGACGGTGTGCCTCGGGTCGTACGCCACCCGGTCGTGCAGCTCCCAGTAGGCGTCCTCGGCCGCGGTGAACTCCTCGACGGTGCCGAAGTCCTCCTCGTCCGGCGGCTCCGGCAGGTCGGCCGCCGGGTTGACCGGTCCGGTGTGCGGAAACGGCTCGGCGAGGGCGCGGATCTCGGTGAGCTCGGCGCCGTCGCCCTCCCAGCGCCAGCGGCCGTCCACCCGGCGCAGCGGAAACAGGCCGTAGAACGGGCCGGCGCCGCCCCGGCTCACCTCCAGCAGGAAGCTGCGGTAGTCGTCCGGCAGCCGTACGCCGAGCTGCTCCTCCAACTCCGCCAGCTCGGTCGGCTCCAGGGGCGGTTCGAGTAGCCACCGGTGGCCGTTGGCGCCGAAGACCGTGGCCTCGGGCGTCGCGGAGAGCGCGGCCACCCGGTCGCGTACCCCGGACCAGTCGATGTTCGTCACGGCCCGGACCCTATCGGGGCGGTCCGACGGATCCGCGGCCGTTCCGTGGCCGCGCCCGCCTCCCGCCTCCCGCCGTCGACGGCCCGGCCCGGCCCGGTCCATCGTGGCCTGTTCCGCTCTGTCGTGGCTCGGCGCCGGTCAGAGTCCGCGCTCGGCGGCGAGTCGGTCCACCGCCTCCTTCGCCTCCCGCAGCCCCTCGCCGGTGGCCTCCCGGTACGCCTTGACGGCGGCGATCTTCTGCCCCCGCTCCAGTTGCGCCACCACCTCCGGCAGCGCAGGCTCGGGCAGGGCGAGGCCGAGATGTCCCACGACCAGGTCGAGTTTGGCCTCGACCCGGCGGAGCCGGGCGGCGGTCTCCCGCTGGCGCCGCCCGGCCGACGACAACTCCGTCATCAGCAGCACCAGGAGCGGGACGGCGACGACGAGAATCAACCAGGAATCCATGGCACGGTATTCAAGCAGGTGAGCCGGGTGTCGTCGCCGACCAGGTCGGCGCAGGGCGTTCCGCCGGTGACCGCGCCCCTCGCCCGTCCGGCGTCCGGCGGGCCGGCCGACGTGCACGTCCCCGCCGCCGGTGCCCGAGGCACGGTGCCGGCGGCGGGGACGGGTCGAACCGGTTGTCAGCGGGTCCGCAGGCCGTACCCGTACGGGAAGAGCGGGCGGTAGTTCCGGTCGCCGACGTTGATCGGCACCTGCGCCTCGCTGCGCGGCCAGCTCACCGAGAGCTTGCCGGTGAACGGGCGTCGGCCGAAGAGCACGTCGGCCACGCCGGCACCCTCGCTGCCGGGCAACCAGGAGGCGACCAGCGCGTCCATCTGACCGAGCTGGTCGGTGACCACCTGCGGCCGGCCGGAGACGACGAGCACCACGCAGGTGTCGATCGCCCCGCAGACCTTGTCGACGACCGCCCGGTCACCGGGCTGGAGGGAGAGCGACTTCTCCTCCTGCTGCGGCGTCGTGCACCAGGTGCACTCCGGCCCGCCGACGTCACCGAAGCCCTCCGTGTACGGCGTCTCGCCGACCACCACGACGGCGACGTCGGAGCCGGCGGTCGGGGCGGAGCCGTCCGCGCTGTAGGTGACCTTGGCGCGCGGCGCCACCTCACGGATCCCCTCCAGGATGGTGGTACCCGGGATGATGTCGCCGGAGGCGCCCTGCCAGGTGATGGTCCAGCCGCCGGCCTGGTTGCCGATGTCGTCGGCGTTGCGGCCGGCGACGTAGATCTTCGCGTCCTTGCGCAGCGGCAGCGCCCGGTCGCTGTTCTTCAGCAGCACCTGCGACTCGGCCACCGCCCGCCGGGCCAGCGCCCGGTGCTCACGGCTGCCGACCTCGTCGAGGTCGTCGGCGGAGGCGTACGGGCGCTCGAAGAGGCCGATCTCGAACTTGGCCCGCAGGATGCGGCGTACCGCGTCGTCGATCCGCGCCTGGCTGACCCGGCCGGCCCGCACCTCGGCGAGGAGCAGGTCGATGAACTGCTTGGCGTTGTTCGGCACCATGAACATGTCGATGCCGGCGTTGACCGAGGTCCGTACCTTGTACGCGGTCAGCCCGGCCACGGTCGGCTCGTTCGGGTCGGGGATCTGGTGGATGCCCTCCCAGTCCGAGATGACGAAGCCCTTGAACCGCTGCGCCCCCTTGAGTACGTCGGTGAGCAGCTCCTTGTGCGCGTGCATCTTGACCGGGTTGCCGACGCCGTCCTCGATCCAGTCCACGCTGGAGAAGGAGGGCATCACGCTGTCCACGTCGTGCCGGCGCAGTGCCGTCCAGAACGGCGCCAGGTTGGTACGGGCGAAGTCGGCCCGGGTGGTGACGGTGACGCCCTGGTCGATGACGTACCGCTGGGAGCCGGGCGGGAGGCTCTCGTTGGCCTCGGCGGCGGCCTGGTCGTACTCGGTGTCGCCGTCCCCGGCGTAGTGCTTGATGGTGGCGAGCACACCGGCGTCGCGCAGCCCGTCGACGTAGCTGCTCATCTCTCCGACCAGCTTCGGTTCCTCGCTGAACGCCTCGTACGCCCGGCCCCAGCGCTCGTCCCGGGAGACGCAGAGGCAGGGGGCGAAGTTCCACGGGATGCCGGTGGCCTTCACCTCCTCGCCGGTGGCCTTGCCGATCTGCCGGACGAGTTCCGGGTTGCGGGTCGCGCCGAGGCCGATGTTGTGCGGGAAGACGGTGGCGCCGTAGACGTTGGAGTGCCCGTGCACCGCGTCGACGCCGTAGATGATCGGGATGCCCAGCCGGGTGCTCAGCGCCTGCCGCTGAAAGTTGTTGATCATCGACAGCCAGGCTTCCGGGGTGTTCGGGGTGGGGACGGAACCACCCCCGGAGAGCAGCGAGCCGAGGCCCCACTGGGCGACCAGCGTGGGGTCGGCGTCGACCGCCAGCCGCTCGGCCTGGGCCATCTGGCCGGCCTTCTCCTCCAGGGTCATCCGGCGGAGCAGGTCGTCGACCCGCCGGTCGATCGGCAGCCTCGGGTTGCGGTAGTCCGGCTTGCCGCCGTGTCCGCGCGCGTCGGCGACGGCGACGGCGGCGTCGGCGGAGGTTGCGGCGGCCGTGCCGGCGGGCAGCAGCGAGGCGACGAGCAGGCCGGTGAGCATGGTTATCAATGGGGTTCGGATTCGCCAGTGTGGACGCATGAAATGCCCTCCCAGGACCGATCGGGGTACGCGCCAGGCCCGATCCTCCCGGGGCCGATAAGACGACGTCAATATCGAACGGTAAGCATTCCTGTGTGAGAGCGCTCTATCCGGATACTTGTGTCCCGCTTTGTGCCTCATTGTGAGGCACCTGGACGACCACTCGGTATTGGTTACGGAGTCACCGACGGGACCGGCCGAGCGGAGAGCGCGCGGACCGCACCTCGGCGGTGCCGCGCCCACCGTCGGTGCCACGGGGCCGCTCGCAGGCGCCCAGAGCGTTATGGTGGGTCGCCAGGGCGTTGACGGAAAGCGCGGCCGACGATCTCATGATCAATTATGTGAAGGTGTACGGCTCCGACGTTGCCCGGTTGTTCGCCTCTGGCGAGCGGTTGGTCGACATGGGTGGATACCGCGAACCGCTGATCGGTGACGAGAGCCGGCTGGGCCGGACGCCCGAGGAGATGGGTGCACGGGCGCGGCGGGTCGAGGAACGCAGCCCTGGGGCGATGCAGTCGGAGAAGTTCGTTCAGGGCTTCGATCCGCTCGCCGGTGGCCTGCAGACCAATCCCGACCGGATCGACCGGTTCCTGGGCGGCTTGTCCGGCGAGGGTGGTCCCGGCTCCGCAGCGGGTCGACTGTGGCGGGCGGCGAAGGGCTACGGCGGGATCGCCTACTACGCCGTCACCGACCGTCGCCTGCTGCTGGTGGGCAACAACCCCGGCGCTGACACCTTCGACCTTCTCTTCGAAGTGCCGCTCGCCCAGGTGGTCGCCGCGACAGTGCGCGGCAAGCTGCTGATGCAGCGCGGCCGGGTCGAGGTGCGTTTTGCCGACGGCTCGATGAAGGCATGGACTCCGGGGATGTTCTCCACCTCCGCGGCGCGCGGGCTCGTCGCCGCGCTCTCCGGGCAGACGAAGGGAACCGGCCCGCGATGACCCAGTTCACGGTTGACCCAGAGGCACTGCATCAGTTCGCCACCGGGGCGACGGACCGGGCGACCGCCCTCGACGACGTACGGCGGAAACTGCACGACGTGCGCGGCGACGCCGCGTACCCCCGCGCCCATTCCGGCGAGAGCCTCGTCGTCTGATCGGTATCCGTCGGACCACGTCACGGGGCCGAGTGTAAACCGGTCCGGTGCCGCCCGAGGGCACCCGCCGTCCCCGGCGCCGGAGCGGTTCCGACGGCTCTGTCGTCCGCGCCCCGCCCCTGGGGCGGGGACGACGAAGCCCCGGTACTACCCCGACCGGGGGGTGGCGCTGCCTCGCGGGAGGGAGGTGCCGGACCGCCGGCCCGGACACAGTGGACCTCGGAACGCCCGGACGGGCGGGGACGAGGAGGAAACGATGAGGACGACAGGAAGGCGCATCGCCGTGGCGGCGGCAGCGGCCGCGATCGTGGTGACCGGGACGGGAGCGTCCGCCGCGCCCGCGTCACGGCCGGGACCGGCGGCTCGGGTGACGGGGTCGGCGGAAATCCGCTTGCCGTACTGGCCGGACAGTGACATCCGGTCGTTCACCTTCGACGCCGTCGGTACGCCGTACAGTCGGCCGATGCCCGGAATGCCGGAGGGCCTGCCCACCGACGCGACCGGGACGGTACGCATCTCGCACCGGGTGGCCGAGGCGGGCGTCACGATCGGCATGTCGGCCCGGGTCGACTGCCTGGCGACCGGGCCGGGCGTCGCCACCCTGACGGCCGTGGTCACCGAGGCGGACGAGCCGGTGCGGGACTGGGTCGGCAAGCGACTCGGTTTCAGCGTCTACGACGCGGGCCGGCACGGTACCGACCGGATGGGCTTCTCCTGGTCGGTGGTGAACGGCGAGCAGGACGAGAACGGCGAGTGGGGCGAGGCGGGCGTGGGGACCTGTATGGGACCGGGTCCGTTCGCTCCGGTCACCCGGGGCGACTACACCGTCCGGCACCAGGATCTGCTCCCCGTACCGACCGGGAACTGAGCGGCCGACGCGCCGTACCTCCGGTCCGCCGGCTTCGGTCCACGGGTTCCGCTGCCGGCCTGAGTCAATCGGTCCGGTGTCGCCGGTCCGGGTCGGCGGACCGGGGTGGCAGGTGCGGGCCGGGGGTGGGTGCGAGCGGCCGGGGTGTGGCGTACAGAGACGTTCCGTCGCACGGAGTGGATCGACGGTTGACACCGCGTCGATGCTCGATCAAGATCTACTTTGTGCGGAGCGCCTTTCTGACCAAGCGGGGTCACATCGACCTCCTGCGCGTCGCCAGCGCCGCCTGTCGACCGTCCCTCTGACGCCGGGCTCCAGTTCCGTTCCGCCTGCCGGCGGCGTTTCCCGACCCGTGGGTCTCCGGCCCCACGGTGGCGTCCGTCCGCGCGGCAATTCCTCCTCTCCCGACAGGAGTACTCTCCTTCATGCTCAGACGTCCCCATCCTCGGCTCGCCGCCGTGGCGGTCGCCGCCGCGTTGCTCGGCACGGCGGTCTGGACCGGACCGGCGGCCGCGTCCGCGCTGCCGGCCGTACCGCCGCGCCCCGTCGACCTGCACGAGATCAAGGGCTACCCCCGGCAGAACGTGCTGCCGGTCTGGCCGGACAACCCGAACGACGCGTCGATCCCGATCGGCGTCACGCCGTACGACGAGATCGCGCCGAAGCTGAACGCGTTGCAGAAGGCCAGCGACCGGGTCTCCGCCCGGGTGGCCGGAAAGTCCTCCGGCGGACACGACCTCTACGCGGTCACCGTCACCGCGCCGGAGAGCCGCGCCGAGGCGCGCCAGCAGGAGGAGTGGAAGCGCCTCATCGAGGAGGAGCCGGTCCGGGCCCGCAACGACCGCCGGCTGCTCCGCGACTACAAGACCCCGCTCTTCGTCAACGCCAACATCCACGGCAACGAGTGGGAGGGCACCGACGCCGCGCTGCGGGTGATCGAGGAGTACGCCACCAGCACCGACCCGGCGATCGTCACGCTGCTGAAGCGGAACCGGCTGGTCTTCAACATCACCTCGAACCCGGACGGCCGGATCGCCGGCACCCGGCAGAACGCGGCCGGCTACGACCTCAACCGCGACCTGACGATCGTGGCGCAGCCGGAGACCAACCTGATCCGCGAGCTGATCGTCGACACCAAGCCGATCATCACGCTCGACCTGCACGGGTACGTCAACCCGACGCTGCTGCACCCGAGCACCCCGCCGCACAACGTCAACAACGAGTACGACCTCTACATCAAGCACGGGCTGCCGAACGCGCTGGCGATCGAGGAGGGGCTGCGCACCCTCGGCTACCCGGAGACGCAGCGCGCCCGGATCCCGTTCCGGGACGACGAGCCGGGCGTCTGGGACGACTTCCCGCCGATCTACGTACCGTCGTTCGCGATGTTGCAGAGCAGCATCCCGTACACCATCGAGGCGCCGCTGAACCCGCGCGGCAACCTCACCCCGGAGGAGAAGGTACGCCGCTCCGGCATCAACACCGACGTGCACGAGGTGGCGATCAAGACGTCGCTGCGGTACATCCAGGAGCACCGCGACCAGATGATCCACGACCAGGCCGAGGTCTACCGGCGCGGCTGGGCCGGTGAGCCGCTGCGCGACATCCCGGACGGGTACGTGCCGGGCTGGGGGCCGGAGGACGACTACCGCACCACCTTCCCCCGGGCGTACGTGATCCCGACCGGCCCCGGCCAGCACTCCGAGCCCGCCGCGGCCCGCCTGGTCGACCTGCTGGTCGGCAGCGGCGGCCGGGTCTGGCAAGCCAAGCAGGACTTCCGGGCGAACGGGAAGTCCTACCGGGCCGGCTCGTACGTCATCGACATGCACCAGCCCAAGCGCGGCCTGGTCAACTCCCTGCTCGAACCCGGCATCGACCTCACCGGACGGGTGGACGACCTCTACGCCGGTCCGGCCGCCTGGAGCCAGGGGCTGACCTGGGGCGCCACCGTCGACACCGTCTGGAACCGCCTCCCCGAGGTACGCCTCGCGCGGACCTACGACGGCACCGCCGACGGTGACCTGCCCGGCGGCAACGTCGACCTGCGACTGGACATCCAGGACGGCGCCGACCTGCTCGCGGTCAACTCCCTGCTGGACAGGGGCGTCAAGGTCTACCGGTTGGCCGACGGCTCGGTCGTGGTGCCCGGCACCCCGGTCAACCGCTGGCTGGCCCGGGCCGAGGCCCGTGAACACGGGGTCACCTTCACCCGCGCGCCGGCCCGCTGGCGGGGCACCCTGCTCGACGAGGTGGTCGTCGGCTACCTCGGCACCGTCGAGGAGCGGGACACCCTGCTCGGCACCGGCTTCGAGGCCCGCGCGCTCACCGCGACCACCCTGGCCACGACGCTGACCGCCGACGTCGACGTCCTGCTGGTGGCGAGCACCGTCAACCTGACGGCCCTGACCCCGGAGAACCGCGCCGCGCTGGACGCGTTCCTGGCCCGGGACGGCGGGGTCGTCGGACTCGGTGTCGCCGGGGCGGGCTTCGGCAACGCCACCGGACTGGTCGACGTCACCGCCACCGCCGGGGCCAGCCTGGCCAGCGGGGTGGCGAACATCCTCAACCGGGGCGGGCCGGTGACGGCGGGCGCCATCCCGCACGCGTTCATCAACGAACCGGTCTGGTTCACCGACCTCGGTGCCGGCGTCACGGTGGAGCAGTCGTACGCCGCCGACCCGCTGCTCGCCGGTTGGTGGGCGGCGAACGAGGCCGGGACCACCGGCCAGGCCGCGGCGGCCGGGCAGGCCAGCATCGTCCGTGCGGTCAGCCCCGGCGGCAACGGCGTGGTGCTCTTCGGTACGGACCCGACGTTCCGGCTGCACCCCAAGGGCCTGCACTCGCAGTTGGGCCGGGCCCTGCTCTGGGCCGCCCAGCGCTGACCCGATCCCGCGCAGCGGCCGGGTGGCGGGCCCGGGTGCCGGTGGGCGCCCGGGCCCTGCCGTGTCCCGGATCCTGCCGCGTCCCGGGCCCTGTTTGCGTCCCGGGCCCTGTTTGAGTCCGGGACCGGGGCCGGTCGGCACCGGCGGGTCTGCCCCGCAGCTTCGCAGACCCGCCGGCCCCGACCGGCTCCGGTGCACACCTGCCCGAGGCCGCGGACGTCGTACTCTCGGCAAGTGAAGCGGACCGGAGCACCGCCGGGGCGGTAGCCGCGCCGCGATGGCACGAAATTGGGAAAGGGCGGAGGCCCCGTGAGGTCCAGACTGCGTCGGCTCTACGCCCACGACCGGCAGTTCGCCTGGACGGCCCGGATCGACCACGTCCGGACCGGGCAGGGGCTGCGCCGGTGCATCCGGGTACGGGTCTGGGGCGCCGGCAAGAACAGCCGGGCGCTCCAGGTGGACCTGCTCTCCACGGCTCCCCGCTCGGCCTGGGGTGACCCGGCGATGACCGACGGCGCGTACCCGGAGCCGAAGCACGTCCGCGCGCTGATCGACCACGCCCTCGCGCACGGCTGGCAGCCGGACGAGATCGGCGGCACCTTCGTACTGTCCGGTGCCGGAGACGCCGAGGCGCTGCCGCTGCCCGGATTCGTCGTCACCGACCTGCTGCTGCTCGCCGAGCGGCGCTCCGCCGACTGAGCCGGAGCCGGCGGGACGGAAGCGCGCGGCGGCGGTGCCCGGGTTGACCGTCGGCGCGATCGCAGCCGAAGCCAGCAACGACGGAGAGCCGGAGGCGAAGCCAGCCGAAGAGCCGGGTCGCCCCGAGGCTGAGCCCAAGACCTGGTAACGCCGGGACCCGGTACCGCCGGGATCCGCGGCGCGGGGATCAGCGGGTGGAGGCGGTCTCGCCGTGCTCGACGCAGACCGCCGCCCAGCCGGAGGGGAGCACCTGCACCTTCATCCGGCGCCGGCAGTGCGCGCAGTAGCGCGGCGGCTCCAGCTCGCGGGCGGCCCGGCAGGCGTCATGGCTGCCGGTGGCGGCGGCCTCGCCGCACCGGTCGCACCAGTTGGCCGTCTCCGTCGACATCGTCACAGCGTCGCCGAGAGCGCCTTGACCGGCATCTTCAGCTCGTCGAGCAGCGCCAGGTCGTCGCCGGCCGGCCGGCCGAGCGTGGTCAGGTAGTTGCCGACGATCACCGCGTTGATCCCGCCGAGCAGGCCGTCCCGGGTGCCGAGGTCGCCGAGGGTGATCTCGCGGCCGCCGGCGTACCGGAGGATGGTGCGCGGCATCGCCAGCCGGAACGCGGCGATGGCCCGCAGCGCGTCGCGCGGCGCGACCACCGGCTGGTCGCCCAGCGGGGTGCCCGGCCGGGGGTTGAGGAAGTTCAGCGGCACCTCGTGCGGATCCAGCTCGGCGAGCTGCGCCGCGAACTCGGCACGCTGCTCGACGGTCTCACCCAGCCCCAGGATGCCGCCGCAACAGACCTCCATGCCGGAGGCGCGGACCATCCGCAGCGTCTCCCAGCGCTCCTCCCAGGAGTGCGTGCTCACCACGTTGGGGAAGAAGGAGCGGCAGGTCTCCAGGTTGTGGTTGTAGCGGTGCACGCCCATCTCGACCAGCTCGTCGACCTGGGCCTGGGTCAGCATCCCGAGCGAGGCGGCGACCTGGATGTCCACCTCGGCCCGGATCGCGGCGACGCCCTCGCGCATCTGCTTCATCAGCCGCTCGTCGGGGCCCCGGACGGCGGCGACGATGCAGAACTCGGTCGCCCCGGTGGCGGCGGTCTGCTTCGCCGCCTCGACCAGCGACGGTATGTCGAGCCAGACCGACCGGACCGGCGAGGCGAACAGCCCGGACTGCGAGCAGAAGTGGCAGTCCTCCGGGCAGCCGCCGGTCTTCAGGGAGACGATTCCCTCGACCTCGACCTCCGGGCCGCACCAGCGCATCCGTACCTCGTGGGCGAGCTGGAGCGCCGCCGAGAGGTGCTCGTCGGGCAGCCGCAGCACGGCGAGCACGCCGGCCTCGTCGAGTCCGACACCGCCGTCGAGCACCTGGCTACGGGCCCGGTCGAGGATTTCTGACATGGGTCGTACCCTACAAGCGGACCGTCCGTCGATGTGGGCCCACCCGGCGGAGCCGGCCGGACGCCCGTCGCCGCACCGCTGCCGGCCCGGCGGGCGGCCGCAAACCGCGACGGATGGTATTTTCGCCGGTCGGGGGCTGTCACCCGCGAGGTGCCGCAGGCCCGCCGGACCCGGGCCCGGCGCGAGCCGACGCCGGCGGGCCGGAGCCGCGGCACGTGCGGTGATCGGGTTTCCGACAGCGCCCGGGGGCGGACGCGGACCAGTCTGGGGGTGGCGGGTGCCGAGCTGGCTGGAGGTGCTGGACCGGCGGGCGCGGCTGCGCGGCAAGGCCGGGCTCACCCGGCGGCTGCGGCCGAGGAGCGCCGCCGAGGACGTGATCGACCTTGCCGGCAACGACTACCTCGGACTTTCCCGGCACCCGGCGGTGGTCGCCGCCGCGGCCGAGGCGCTGGCCGGGTACGGACTGGGCGCCACCGGCTCCCGGCTGGTGCGCGGCTCCACCGAGGCCCACCACGCGCTGGAGTCCACCCTCGCCGACTGGCTCGGCACCGGACGGGCGCTGGTCTACTCCTCCGGTTACCTCGCCAACCTCGGGGCGGTCCGCGCCCTGGTCCAGCCCCGCACCCTGCTGCTCTCCGACGCGCACAACCACGCCTCGCTGATCGACGGCTGCAAGCTCTCCGGTGCGGAGACCCGGGTCATTCCGCATCTCGACGTCGACGCCGTCGAGGCGGCCCTGGCCGGGGCGCCGGGACGGCCGGCGGTACTGGTCACCGAGTCGGTCTTCTCGGTCGACGGCGACCTCGCCCCGCTCGCAGAGCTGCACGCGGTCGCCCGCCGGTACGGCGCACTGCTGCTGGTCGACGACGCGCACGCGCTCGGCGTACTCGGTCCGGCCGGTGCGGGCGCGGTGGCCGGCGCCGGTCTGGCCGGCGAGCCGGACGTGGTGGTGACCGCGACCCTCTCCAAGTCGCTCGGCGGAGCCGGCGGGGTCGTCGCCGGCCCGACCGAGCTGGTCCGGCACCTGATCGACACCGGCCGCACCTTCATCTACGACACCGCGCCGCCACCGGCGGTGGTCGCCGGGGTGCTCGCCGCCGCCGGGCTGGCCCGGTCCGGCGACGCGCTCCGGGCCGAGCTGGCCGACCGGGCGGCCACGGTGACCCGCCGGCTCGGTGCGGCCGGGCTGGAGGTCTCCGCCCCGGCCGCCGGGGTGGTCTCGGTGACCGCACCCGGCCCGGAGACGGCGGTGGCCTGGGCGGCCGACTGCCGGGACCGGGGCGTCGCGGTCGGCTGCTTCCGGCCGCCGTCGACGCCGGACAACCGCTCCCGGCTGCGGCTCACCATCAACGTCGGGATCGACCGGGCCGACTTCGACCGGGCCCTCGAAGTGATCGTGGAGTGTGCCCCGTGACCGGGACCGGGAGTCTGTGGTGAGCGGCGTGGCGTGGCGGGGGCCGATCCTGGTGACCGGCACCGACACCGACGTGGGCAAGACGGTGGTCACCGCGGCGATCACCGCCTCGGCCCAGGCCGCCGGCCTGCGGGTCGCGGTGATCAAGCCCGGCCAGACGGGTACGGCGACCGGGGCGGAATCCGACGTCGACACGGTGAACCGGCTGGCGGCGCCGATGACCGCGCGCACCCTGGTCAGCTATCCCGATCCGCTGGCGCCGCTCGCGGCGGCCCGGGTCGCCCAGGCGGAGCCGCTGGAGCTGTACGCGGTCGCCGACGAGATCAGGGCCGACGCGGAGAAGCACGACATCGTCCTCGTCGAGGGGGCGGGCGGGCTGCTGGTCCCGATGGGGTTGCGCCCGTCCGGCGAGGCGTGGACACTGGCCGACCTCGCGGTGTCGATCGGCGCTCCGGCGGTGGTGGTCACCCGGGCCGGGCTCGGCACGCTGAACCACACCGCGCTCACCCTGGAGGCGCTGGACCGGCGCGCGGTGCCCTGCGGTGTGGTGCTCGGCGCCTGGCCGGCCGAGCCGGAGCTGGTGCACTGGGCCAACCTGCGTGAACTGGTCCCCAACATGGTGGGCGCGCTGCCGGACGGGGCCGGCACGCTCGAACCGGGCGTGTTCCGCCGTTCCGCACCCGGCTGGCTCACCCCGGCCCTCTACGGCGTACTCGACGACTGGCGGGCCTGGGCCGAAGAGGTCAGTTGACCGGGCGCCGCCGACGCGGGGAGTCCGAGCGGGGCCGGTCCGGTTCCTGACTTTCGGCAGTAACCGGCCGGTGGCGTGGCTTGTAGCCTGGCCGGGTGATGGCCCGGCTCCGCGACGTACGGTGGTGGCGCGGCCTGCTGCCGCCGGCCGGCTGGCGGGCCGCGCCGGTCGCCGCGCCGCGCGCCGCCGGTGCGGTGGCGCCGGGCCGCCGCGACCGCCTCCTCGACCTGGCGCTCTGGGTCGTGATCTCGGCACCGATCGCGATCGCGCTGCTCACCCCGCCGAACTCCTCCTGGTTTCTCGGCCGGCTGGCCGGTTCGCTGCTGCTGACCGGGCTCGCCGTGCTGGCCAGCCGGTGGGCGCCGCTGCTCGGCCTCCTGCTGGTGGTGCTGCCGACCGCCTGGGACGGCAACTTCATGTTCGGGATTCCGGTGTTGAGCTATCTGGTCGGGCTGCGCGAGCGCAGCTCCGGCCCGGCCGCGATCGTCTTCGCCGGGATCGGGCTCGGCGGCACGATTATCAACCTCGGACTGCTCGGCACCGAGGCCGAGGTCTGGTTCCTGCTCGCCAGCACGCTGCTGGTCGGCGGCGTCTTCCCGTGGCTGGTGGGCCGCTACCACCGGCAGCACCGGGCCCTGGTGCTGGCCGGCTGGGAGCAGGCCGACCTGCTGGAGCGGGAACAGCGCGGTGCCGCCGAACGGGTCCGGATGCGGGAGCGGGCCCGGATCGCCCAGGACATGCACGACTCGCTCGGCCACGACCTGAGCCTGATCGCGCTGCGGGCGGGCGCCCTGGAGGTGGCGGCGGACCTGGACGAGCGGCACCGGCGGGCCGCCGGTGAGCTGCGGGCCAGCGTGGCGCTCGCCACCGACCGGCTCCGGCAGGTCATCGGGGTGCTCCGGGACGACGCCGAGCCGGCGCCGACCCGGCCGCCGGGGGAGCGGGTCGACGACATCGTGGCCCGGGCCCGGGCCGCCGGGATGGCGGTACGCCTGGTGGTCGAGGGGGAGTCTCCGGCGGCCGGGCCGGGTGCCGCCGGGCCGCCGATGGTGGAGCGGGCGCTCTGCTCGGTGGTGCAGGAGGCGCTGACCAACGCGACCCGGCACGCGCCCGGGGCCGCCGTGACCGTGGCGGTGTGCCGGGGTGTCGACCGGACCTCGGTGCGGGTCGGCAACGACCGGCCACCGGCGGGGCCGCTGCCCGGGACCGGGGGTGCCGGGAGCGGCCTGGTCGGGCTCCGCGAGCGGGTACGCCTGGCCGGTGGCACCCTGCGGGCCGGTCCGGCCGGCGGCGGCTTCGAGGTGTACGCCGAGCTGCCGGCCGTACCCCCGGCGGAGGCCGGAGAAGCCGGAGAGGCCGGAGAGACCCGAGAAGCCGGAGAGGCCGGACCGGCGGAGGCCGGGCACCCGGTGGGACCGCCCGAGCCGGGGTACCCGGGTCGGTTGCCGGCGACGGATGTCGGCGTACCGCCCGGCGGGCCGGCCGCGGTCGCCACCGCGCACCGGCTGCGGTCGGCCCGGCGGCGGGTCCGGCGCAGCCTGCTGGCCGCGGTGACCGTGCCGGTCGCGATCGGCGCCCTGCTGGTGCTCGCCTACTATCCGATCGCCACCTTCGGCGCGGTGCTGGACTCCGACCGCTACGAGCAGCTCCGGATGGGTCAGGACCGGGCCGAGCTGCGCGAGCTGCTGCCGGACCGGCAGGTCGTCGCGCCGGCCGGTGCCGTCGACCGGCCGGTGCCGAGCGGCGCCAGCTGCGAGTTCTACTCCGACGGGGCGTTCCCGTTCGGTCAGGTGGTCTACCGGGTCTGCTTCCTGCACGGGCGCCTGGTGGTCAAGGACCGCCTCGGCGGTTGACCCGCCCCTGCCCGTCCCGCCGGCACCGTGCCAACCGCCGTGCCGGCCCGGCACCGAGTTGAGGAGTACGAGTGATCCCCGTCCTGCTGGCCGACGACGAGGCGATGATCAGGGCCGGTGTCCGGGCCATCCTCGCCGCCGACCCGGAGATCGAGGTGGTCGCCGAGGCCGTCGACGGACGCGACGCGGTGGAACTCGTCCGGGCCCACCGGCCCCGGGTGGCGTTGCTGGACATCCGGATGCCCCGGCTCGACGGGCTCGCCGCCGGAGCGGAGATCCGCCGGCTGGTACCGGAGACCGCGGTGGTCATGCTGACCACGTTCGGCGAGGACGACTACATCGCCCGGGCGCTCGGCGAGGGGATGAGCGGGTTCCTGCTCAAGTCCGGCGATCCTCGGGAGCTGATCGCCGGGGTACGGGCGGTGGCGGACGGTGCGGCGTACCTGTCGCCGGAGGTGGCGCGGCGGGTGATCGAACTCGGCGGCGGGCTGCTGGCCCGGGCACCGGCGGCCCGGGAACGGATCGAGGGGCTCACCGAGCGGGAGCGTGAGGTGCTGGCGCTGGTCGGCGCCGGGCTCTCCAACGCCGAGATCGGCCGGCGGCTCTTCCTGGTCGAGGGGACGGTGAAGAGCTATCTGAGCAGCATCTTCACCCGGCTCGGGGTACGCAACCGGGTGCAGGCGGCGATCATCGCGTACGAGGCGGGCCTGACGGCCTGAGCCGTACGGTGGGACCCTGCCCGGACGGCGGAGGGTCCCACCGTACGGGTCAGGCGTCCCGGCGGCGCAGTACGGCGAGCCCGGCCAGCAGGGCCGCGACCGCCCAGCCGAGGACGATCACCAGGCCGACCGCCGCCGGGTAGTTCTCGGACTCGCCGCGCAGGAAGTGCAGGCCGGCGCTGCCGGGCAGCGCGTCGGCGATCGCGTTGAGCGGCCCGAGGTCGGGCAGCCGCAGCGTGGTCGGCACGATCGCGAGCAGCAGGAAGACCGTGACCAGGGTGCCGACCGCGCTGCGTAGCGCGGCGCCGAGTCCGAGGGTGAAGACGGCGATCAGCGCCAGGTACCCGGCCAGCCCGAGTACGTCCCCGACGGTCTCGCCCGGCGCGAACCGGCCCCACTCGCCGAGTACCGGGGCGGCGACGGCGGCACCGATCCCGCCGAGCAGGACGCCGGTGCCGAAGGTGACCCCGGCGACCACGGCGGTCTTGGCCAGCAGCAGTCGGGCCCGGGACGGGATCCACTGGAGGGTGGTCCGGATCGTGCCGTTGGCGTACTCGCTGGTGATGACGAGCAGGGCGAGGGCGATCACCGCGAACTGGGTCAGCTCGACGGCGTCGATCGCGATCCGCCCGACCGGCAGTACGCCCCGGTCGTTGGCCGGGTCGTCGTCGGTGTTGCCGTTGGCGACGTAGATGGCGAGTTGCCCGGCGGTGGCGGCCATCAGCAGCACGCCGGAGAGCAGGCACCACCAGACCGAGCGCACCGACCAGAGTTTCGTCCACTCGCTGGCGACCGCGCCCCGGAGTCCACCGCCGGAGGGCGCCCGCCCGGCATCCCGGCGGGCGGTGCGGGGGAGGCCGCCGTCCGGGCGGTGGAGCGGGCCGTCCGTGCGGGGGAGGGTGCCGCTCATCGCGTCTCTTTCCGATCGGAGGTCCCGGACCGGAGGCCGGGGCCGGGTGAGCCGGGGGTTGTGGTCCGGGCGTCGTCGGCGGTGACCGGCGACGGGGCGGCGAACTCCAGCTCACCGCCGGTGAGTTCGAGGTACGCCTGTTCGAGGGAGGCCTCCCGGGCGCTCAGCCCGTGCAGCCGTACCCCGAGGTCGTGTGCCAGGTCACCGACCTGGGTGACGCTGCTGCCGGTGACCAGCAGTTCGTCGTCGCCGACCCGTTCGACGGTGGCCCGTCGGTCGAGCAGCCCGGCCCGGAGCCGGGCCAGCCCGGCCGGTTCGGGGCTGACCACCCGGACGGCGGTCAGCGAACTGCCCGCGATCACCTCGGCGATGGGCGCGTCGGCGAGCAGTCTGCCCCGGCCGATCACCACGAGCTGGTCGGCGGTGAGCTGGACCTCGCTCATCAGGTGGCTGGAGACGAAGACCGTACGCCCCTGCCCGGCCAGTGACCGCATGAGTTCGCGGATCCAGCGCACCCCGTCCGGGTCCAGCCCGTTCACCGGCTCGTCGAAGATCAACACGCCCGGGTCGCCGAGCAGCGCACCGGCGATGCCCAGCCGCTGGCCCATGCCGAGCGAGAGGGTGCCGGCCCGCTTGCCGGCCACCTCGGTCAGTCCCACGGTGCCGAGGACCT
The DNA here is from genome assembly GCF_003030385.1 of Plantactinospora sp. BB1. NCBI lineage: Bacteria > Bacillati > Actinomycetota > Actinomycetes > Micromonosporales > Micromonosporaceae > Plantactinospora > Plantactinospora sp. BB1. The sequence continues at coordinate 3,575,906 of NZ_CP028159.1, forward strand.
CGTCGACCCGGCGTACCGGAATGCCGTTGCTGCGGGCCATCGCGGTCAGGTGGGCCCGGGCGGTCCGGCCGGGATGCACCGCCCGGGCGTCGAGCAGTGCGCCGACCTCCCGCAGCGGGTGCCGGAAGCTGCGGTACGGCCGGCCGCCGACCAGCGCGCTGCCCGCGTCCGGCCGGTCCAGGCCGAGGATCATCCGGATCGTGGTGGACTTGCCGGCGCCGTTCGGCCCGAGGAATCCGGTGACCCGGCCCGGCGTGATCGACAGGGAGAGCCGGTCGACCGCCGTGGTCGCGCCGAAGCGCTTGGTGAGTTCGGTTAACGTGATCATGGATCCTTCCGGTGTTCGCAGCGGTTCAGCAGCGACGGTAGGAATCCGGACGGCGCTCACACAGCGGACGATCGACGGTCACCGGGCCTGACTTTCGTCAGCAGGTCCGGGCCGGCTGGGGCCAGGAGGCGCTGGCCGGCTGGGGCCAGGGCCGGCGTCAGGAGGGCGGCTCTCCTCCGGCGGTGCCGGCCGGTGCCAGGCGCCGGCATTCCGGCCGGGCGACGTAGGCTGGGTGCCGTCCGGGCAGCCGTCGGTGCTGGAGGTCCTTCGTCATGCAGCAGGTCGAGGCGGATTCCTCGATGCCGGAAGCGGGCCGGGTGACCGGTTCCGTCCGGTGGTACCCCTGGGTGCTCACCCTGGCGGTCGTGATCGTGCTGGTGGACCAGATCACGAAGTACCTGGCCGTGGCCGCGCTCTCCGACGGCGGCGTCGTACCGGTCCTCGGGGATCTGCTCAGCCTGCGACTGCTCTACAACCCGGGCGCCGCGTTCTCGATCGGCACCGGCGTCACCTGGATCTTCACCATCGTCGCGGCAGTCGCGGTGGCCGCGATCACCGGGGCCGCCTGGAAGGTCCGCAACCGGGCCTGGGCGCTCGCCCTCGGCCTGGTCCTGGGCGGTGCCACGACCCACCTGCTGGACCGGCTCTTCCGGGAGCCCGGGTTCGCCCGGGGGCACGTCGTCGACTTCATCGACTACGCCGGCTTCTTCGTCGGCAACGTCGCCGACATCTGCCTGGTGCTCGGCGGTGCGCTGATCGTCCTGCTATACCTGCGCGGCATCGACATCGACGGCGGGCGCGACCGGGCCTGACCCGGCCGGGCGGAGCCGGGCCAGCCCGAGCACGGTGCCGAGCCCGGCGACGGCCATCAGCACCATCGCCCAGGCGATCGCCGTCGGACCGGCCACGCCGACCGCCAGCCCGATCGCCGGGGGCAGGGCGATGCCACCGGCCATCGACACCGCGACGACGGTCGGGGTCAGCCCGGGTCGATACTCGGCCAGCCAGGCCAGCCCGGTGGGGAAGAGCGGTCCGACGGCGGCCCCGAGCAGCCCGTACCCGACTGGTGCGATCGGGTCGACCAGGGTGGCCGCCGCGGCCAGTACGGTCAGCCCGGTGCAGCCGAAGACGATGACCCGGGCCGGGTAGCGGCGGCAGAGCGGCACCACCGCGAAGCGCGCGGCGGTGAAGGCCAGCCAGAACCCGGAGGTGGCGGTCGCGGCCGCCGCCGCCGACCAGCCGGTCGCGATCAGGTGCGTGGTCTCCCAGCCGGCCGCGCCGGTCTCCAGCCCGACGTGCAGCACGAAGAAGAGCAGGAATCCCAGCGACAGCGCGGTGCCGACCGGGAACGCCGGCCGCCGCGCGCCGACCCGGGCGCCGGGGGCGGTGTCCGCCGTACCGGCCGGGCGACCGACCGCTTCGGTGCCATCCTCGTCGGTGGAGCGGGTCGGGTCGGCGGGCTGCCTCTGGCGGACCGGGCCGGAGAGGGTACGCAGGGCCGGCAGCGCGAGGAGGGCGAGCAGGGCGCAGCCGGCGAACGACCAGCCGTAGCCGGGCAGCAGCCCGACGGCGATCGGCCCGGCGACCGCACCGGCCCCGAAGCAGCCGTGCAGCAGGTTGAGCATGCCGTGGCCGCCCTCGGCGTACACCTCGGTGAAGACCTGGTTGACGCCGCCGTCCAGCCCGCCGAATCCGACGCCCGCGACGAAGGCGGCGAGCAGGGCGTACGGCCACTCCGGGGCGAGCGGGAAGGCCAGGGCGCCCACCGCGACCCCGACCAGTGACCAGGCCAGGAAACGCCCGTCCGGCACCCCGAGCCGGCGGGCCAGCGGCATCGCCAGTACCCCGATGATCGCGCCCGCGAAGTGCACGCTGAGCGCGGTCGCCGCCCCGGCGGCGGTGATCCCGTGTGCCTCGCGTAGCTGTGGGATGGCCGGGCCGTAGAGCGCTTGCTGGAGCCCGATCATCGCGAAGGCGGTGACCGCGCCGAGCACCGCCAGCCGGCCCAGCCGGGGCGTTCCCGGTCGGGTCGGCCCGCTCATGCCAGCACCACCGTCAGGCCCGCGTCGCGCAGCGCCGCCACCTGGTCCGGGTCGGCGCGGTCGTCGGTGACGACGACGTCGGCGAGCTGCACCGGCCCGATCCGGGCGAAGGTGGCCCGGCCGAGCTTGGTCGAGTCGGCCACCACCACCCGGCGGCGGGAGGCACCGATGGCGGCCCGTTTGACGCGTACGTCGTCGAGGTTGAAGTCGGTCAGTCCGGTTCCCGGGTCGGCGCCGCCGACGGAGAGTACGAAGGTGTCGAACCGCAGCTCCTCGAAGATCCGCTCGGCGAGCGGGCCGACGAAGCAGTGCTCACCGGCCCGGATGTCGCCACCGGCGGCGATGAGCCGGATCCCGGGTTCGTCGGCGAGTGCGGTGCTGGCCGGGATGCTCAGCGCGCAGACGGTGAGCTGCCGGCGTCCGCGCAGCGCCCGGGCGGTGGCCAGCGCGGTCGTACCGGCGTCGACCACCACGGTCTCGTTGGCGCCGATCAGCTCGGCGGCGGCGGCACCGATCCGGGCCTTGGCGTCGGCCTGCTGCCGGACCCGTACCGCGAACGGCGGCTCATAGCTGCCCGAGACGGTGCTGACGGCGCCGCCGTGCACCCGCTGGAGCAGGCCCTCCCGTTCGAGCAGTTCCAGGTCGCGGCGGATGGTCATCTCCGAGACGCCGGCCCGGCTGGTCAGCTCGGCGACCGTCACCCGGCCGGAGGTCAGCAGCATCTCGACGATCGCCTGGTGCCGTTCCTGCGCAGACATGTGTTTGAGTAAAACAATCTGGATGTTCGAATAACAAGATTTTTTGTTCGGGTGAGGCAGGTCTCGCCCGCTCCCACCGCCGGCGAGCAGCCGGCCGGCCTTTGGAAGTCGGGCGGGGGATCCGGGTCAGCGACGGGCGACGACCAGCGCGTCCGGCATCCGGAACGAGAGGTTGTCCGGGCACCAGGGCGCGCGGAGCACGGTCACGTCGGCGAGCAGCGGCGCCGTCTCGGCGACCACCACCGCCGCCTCCATCCGGGAGAGCTGGGCGCCGACGCAGCGGTGCGCCCCGGCCCCGAACGCCAGGTGCCGGCGGGAGCCGCGCTGCCCGGGTACGAACGCCTCCGGCGCGGCGACCACCGCCGGGTCGCGGCCGGCGCGGGCCAGCCAGAGCACCAGGCTGGCCCCCTCCGGCACCCGGGTACCGGCCAACTCGGTCTCCCGGGCGGCCACCCGGCGCCAGGTGACGATCGGCGGCTCCAGCCGCAGTCCCTCCTCGACCACGTCCTCGACCCGCACCGTGCCGGCCCGCACCCCGGCGACCACCTCCGGGGTGCCGGTGAGCCGGTGCAGCAGCAGGGTGAGGAACTGCGAGGTCGTCTCCTGGCCGGCGACCAGCAGGAAGAAGAGCGCCCCGATGACGACGTCCGGCGGATGCCCGGCGGCGCGCAGCACGCCGGCCAGCCCGGCGCCGGTGGCGGCGAACTCCCGCAGTACGGCGTGGAACCGGCCCACCACCTCGGCCAGTACCCGCTGTCGCGCCGGGTCGACGGGTGCCCAGAAGAGTTCCAGGGCGGCCCGGGTGAACTCCTTGACCACCTCGGCCGGCGCCTGCGGCAGCTCGACCAGCCGGGCCAGTACCAGCAGTGGCAGGTCGGCCGCGAGGTCCGCGTACAGGTCGACGGGCTCACCGGCGTCGAGCGCGGCGCCGAGCCGGCCGACCCGCTCCCGCACGACGGCGGTCAGCCACGGCCGCTGGGCCGCGACCCGGTCCGGATGCAGCGCCTCCGCCACGATGCGCCGGATCTCCGGATGGGTCGGACCGCCGTTGTTGGCCAGCGTGGCGGGCAGCCGGAAGCCGTGCCGGGCGAGGATCCGGAGCGCACCGACCGGGATCGGGGTCATCGCGTCCAGCGCGTTGTCCGGGCGGAACGTCTCGGGGTCGGCGAGCACCTGGCGGACCAGCGCGTGCCGGGTCACCACCAGGTGCTCGACCCCGACATGGTCCGGCACGGCGGCCACGTCCGGCCACGACCGCTCGACCGGTTGCCAACTACGGAACAGCACCCGACCACGCTAGCCAGTACGGCCGGCGCGGCCGGTGTCGCCGGTCGCCGGGGTGACCTTCGTCAGTTCCCAGACCCGGCTGTGCTTCACCCGGACGCTCTCCAGGGCGACCGTGACCGGGATGTCGTAGCCGGCCAGCGGCGCGAACCGCCCCCGGGGCAGGTACGCCCGGTCCGGGTCGCCGACCAGCACCCGGGCACCGGCCCGGGACGCCCGGATCAGGAACCGGAGCACCCGGTTCGCCATCGCCTGGCTGTAGAAGACGTCACCGGCCAGCACCACCTCGGCGTCACCGGCGTCACCGTCCAGCACGTCGCCGAGTTCGCCGGCCACCGCCACCCCGTTGGCCTCGGCGTTCACCTCGACGGCGGCCAGCGCCATCGGGTCGATGTCGACCGCCCGGACCTGCGCGGCGCCGGCCCGGGCGGCGGCGATCGCCACCAGCCCGGAGCCGGACGCCAGGTCCAGCACCCGCCGACCGGCGACCGTCTCCGGATGGTCGAGCAGATAGCGGGCCAGCGCCTGGCCGCCGGCCCAGGCGAAGGCCCAGAACGGTGGCGGCTGCTCGCTGCGGAACTCGCCCTCGGTCAGCTCCCAGAGGCCGATCGGCTCGGCCGCCTGGTGCAGCCGGATCTCCGGTACCGCCGACACCGGGGTCAGGTGGGCGTAGGTTCGGACGAACTCCGCCGGGCTCTCGGACACAACCGCCGATTCTGCCGGTCGGCCCGCCGGGCGCCCCGGGCGCCCCCGGGCACCCCGTACCCGGGCGTGTCGCGGTGCGGTGGTAACCGGTTCAGCACTGCGCGTCAAAAGTGCCCTCTTCATTACTGAATGGTGCTGATACGCCACTCTTCCGCGCCTCCACCGGTGGCCATAGCGTCGATCCGTACGTAATCGGCGCGGAATGGGTGGTGGTTACGGTGTGGCGGCTCGCGACCCGGTTCGGGTCCACGCTGGTCTGTGCGACGGCGGGCTGGGCGATGCTGCCGGCCGCGCCGGCCGACGCGGCTCCCGGCTTCGACACCGCACTGACCCAGCTGCCCGGCCAGTTCGTGGCCGGCGCCGGTGCCGAGACCGTCACCGCGGTGGTCTCCACCACCCTCGACGGCGACTGCCGCAAGGTCCGCTGGTCACTGGTGCTGCGCGCGGACGGGCTGCGGCTGGACCAGATCGGGATCGACCGGATCGAGGAGCCCGGGGTGGTCCCGACCGACGTCCGGGGCGAGGGCGGCGCGGCCCGGATCACCGACCGGGACCTGGACCCGGGCACGCTGTGCCGGAACCGGACGGTCACCGCCCAGTACCGGCTCGCCGTCGACGAGGCGGTCACGGACGGGCGGATCGAACTCACGGTCGAGGCGTTCGACGCCCAGTCCCGGCTGCTCGACCGGACCAGCGCCACCCGCGAGGTGGTCAGCGAGCGGGGCGGGCCGCCGCGACGGCGTGCGACCGCACCCGCCACGCCGGAGCGGAACCGGCCCACTCCGACCGAGGCGGCGCCGAGCCCGACCGAGCCGGTCGAGCCGGAGCCGACCGAGTCGGTGGAGGGCGACTCCCCGGTACTCGCCGAGGGGCCGGACGGGGCCGCCGGGTCGGACGAGGGCGGCGCGGGCGGCGGCGAGGCCAGTGCCACCGCCGGCCGGGGCGGGACCGGGCTGACCGAGGTCGGCTTCGCGGTCGGCGCCCTGCTGCTCTTCCTCGGCGCCGGCCTGCTGCTCCGGCTGCGCTCCCGGGATCGGTTCGCCGAGGCGGCGCCGATCCCCGCACCGGCGCGGCGGGGCCGTCCGGCCGCCGCCCGGCGGGGCCACCGGGAGGCGGTACGCCGACGCTCCGGCGCCGCCCACCACTACCCCGACTGGTGACCCGACCGAGGACGTGAACCGACGGTCACCCGACCGAGCACGGAAAGCGGCCCCGCCCGATCCTGACCGGGATCGGACGGGGCCGTTGCCTGCTCCCCGCGGCTACCTGCCGAACGCCTGGAACTCGGCGATCCGAACCTGGCTGCGGGCCGGGCTGGAGGTGCCGCAGTCGGTGCTGGTCGCCGGGTCGTTGTCCTGCTCACCGGCGTACTCCGGGCCGCCGGTGCACTGGCTGTGCAGCACCTGGATCCGCAGGTGCGTGGCGACGGTGCGCGGGATGTCGAAGGTACGCAGGTTGAGGTCCCGCGAGTACGCCCGGTACTTCCCGCCCGGGAACGCGTCCGGCCGGCTGGTGTACACCTTCCGGTAGTTGGCGTCCACGGTGCAGTCGACCCGGCTGGCGTCGCAGGCGAGTACGGCGAAGGAGCGCAGTGCCGACAGGGCGTTCTGGCTGCCCGGGTCGGCCGGGTCGGCGGCGTTGGTCGGCCGCAGGTAGGCGCTGACGTTCACCCTGCGTACCGTCTGCGGCCGGTCCCCGGCGAGGTCGACGGTGACCTGCCGGCCGGCGACCCCGTCCAGGGAGGCCCAGTTGGTCGCCTCGGTGTCGTCGACCAGCTTGTCGGCATTGACCCCGTCCCCGGCCACGGTCGCGCCGGAGGCGGCCGAGGCGAGGTTGCGGTCCAGCTCCAGTTCCAGGGTGACCGGCCGGTCGCCGTGCCGGCCCCACCCGGACCTGAACTCCCGGCTGAACCGGCTTTGCCCGAAGCCCGGTGCGACGGCCAGGAACGAGAACTTCGTGCCGGCGATCACCTCGAAGGTGTCCGGCAGCGGGGTGGCCGGGTCGGTGTCCGCGACCGGGACGGCCCGGGCCTCGTACGCGCCGAGGTAGAGCCGGATCGGTGCACCCGTGCTCTCGCCGTCGGCCTTGAGCCGCACGGTGACGTTGCGGGCGTGCGGTGAGGCGAAGCTCGGGGTCGGGTCGGTGTCGGCGGAGCCGTTGGTGGCGGCGTCCCGACCCATCCCGGAGACGGCGAAGGCGTCCCAGATGATGTCCTGGTTGGCCCCGCCGAACCGGAGCTGGTCCGCGGCGAGCAGGTTGTCCCGCATGTCCAGCATGCTGACCGAGCTGGCCGCCTGGAGCAGGTACGAGTCGAAGACGAGCTGCGTCCAGCGCCGGTTGCCGGGGCACTTCTCCACCGCCACCCGACCGATCGCGCAGTCGAGCTGCTTTGCCGGCGTGCCCTGGCCGTACCGCCTGAGCAGGGCGGCGCGGACCCGGAAGTTGGTGGCGCTCCAGATCTCGCCGTCGGCGTGCACCGCCGGGCCGGCCGTGTTGTAGCCGACGTCGGAGTAGTTCAGCGGGCTGCGGCTGAAGTCGTGGTTGCGGATGCCGCTGACGGTGTTGCCGGTGACGTAGCCGCCGGTGATGAAGGGCGTCTCGCCCGGTGCCCGCAGGTTGTGCTGGAAGAGGTACTCCGAGCCCATCAGGTCACCCCAGGACTCGCCCATCGCACCGCCCTGGTGGCCGCTGATGCCGCTGTTCGGGCCGGCGATCATCCGGTTGGTGACCGCGTGCATGTACTCGTGCCCGATCACCGTCATGTCGTAGTCGCCGTCCACGCAGGGCGGGTACGGGCCACCGGCGGCGGGCTGCCACAGGTACATGTTGGTGGTCGGCGGGAGGCCGTCGCGCGGGCTGTTCTGGTTGGCGTTGTTCCGGTTGCCGCTGCGGGCGCCCTGCTGGGCGCGGCCCTGCTCGGCGTCGCCGCCGAGGCCGTCGGCGGTGAGGTTGACCGCCTGGAGGTTCCAGGCCGCCTCGTCGAAGCCGAGCCGGTAGGTCCAGTCGTGCATCCGGTTGTGCATGGCGAAGAGGTTCGCGATCGCCGCGTCGGCGTCGTTGCGGTGCGCGGCCGCGAAGACGGCCGGGTCGCACTTCGAGGTCTTCCACGGGTCGGTGAACGGATAGACGTAGTCCCGGGTCGGGCTCTCGGTCAGCGGTACGGCGGGGGTGTCGCCGCCCCAGGAGACCACGGTGTTGGCCGAGTTGCCCCGGGCGGTGTGGGTCGGCTGCCCGGTGGTCAGGTCGACGTCCCAGGCCTGCCCGCTGTTCGGGTCCCGGACCGGCCGCTCGCAGCCGCGTTCCACGGTCAGGCACCAGAGCACCCGGGAGTCCCGGCCCGGACCGGTCCGGCTCGGCGGGGTGGCCGGGAAGACGGCCCACTTCGGGTTGTCGGAGTCGAAGTCGACCAGGTCCTCCCGGACCAGCACGCTGCTCCGCTCGGCGTCGACGAAGGTGGTGAACGCGGTCGGGTGGTCGGTGCGGTCGGAGATCAGGGTGACCTCCCAGGCGGCCCGGGGCGCGGCGTCCGGCATCGGCACGGCGACCTGCCGGATGTCCCGGCTGGCCACCTGGTCGGCGGTGAGGCCGGCGTCGGCGAGCGCGACCGCGTACGCCTGGTCGGCGGTGACGGTGACCGGCTGGGGGGTGCCGGTGTGCCGGGAGAGCGAGGAGCTGACGTTGATCACGTTGCCGCCGGTGACGGCGATGCTGACCAGCCCGTCGTAGCCGGCGGGCAGGTCGCCGAAGCGCTGCCGCAGGGTCACCACGGCACCGGTGCCGATCCGCCGGACCAGCAGCTTCTCCAGGCTGGCCACGGCCGAGGCGTCCAGGCCGAAGAGTTCGCTGTTGCGGGTCAGGTACTGCCGTGCGGCCGTCTCCGGGTCGGCGTCCAGCCCGGTGGCGAGCGGACCGTCGGTGGCGGTCAGCGCGTGCGGGGTGCCCAGCGCGTTCCACCGGACCGCACCGGCGACCTGGTTGGCCAGGCCGCGCTGCCGGGCGTTCGGGGCGGCCGAGCCGGCCCGGTTGTCCAGGTCCCGGTGGGCGTGGCTGCCGCCGTACGACTCGGGGTGCTCTGCCGGTTGGACCTGACCGCCGGGGTCGTGGGCGGGTGTCGCGTTGGCGGTGGTGGCGCCGGGCAGCAGGGCGGCGGCCAGCACGGCCGCCATCAGCGCGGGCAGCCCGCGCCGACCGGTCCAGATTGTTGATCTCCACCGGGCATGTGGCAAGGGGTCCTCCTTGACGAGGTACGACGAGGCCGACCGGTCAGGCCGGCCCACGGTACGAGAGTTGGATCATGGGCAGGTGTAGATACGTGGATATCAGCGCGTGCGGGGGGAAGCAAGGATCGGTCGGGTACCGGGCAGGGGGCTAGGTCCCGTTCGTATAACGGTTCGGCGCGGCCGGTCCGTTTTCCGGCGTTCTCGCAGGTCCGGCCGGTCTTCGTCGCGGCGGTGTCTCTTGACAAGCGGCCCGCGTCACACCTAGCGTCCGGATCTGTTGGATCGTTTCATTGCCGTACCGCACGACCTGCCACCGCAACTACCGCCCCCGCGACCCGGCCCACGTCGAGAGGGAGGATTCACCGCTGCCCGCCCAGGCATCCCTGCGCCCGCTCAGGCAAGCGGTTTCCTGCCCCGACGTACCGCACCACCGCCGCCGGTCGCCCTTGGGAAGGAGAATGTCCATGGTGCACACCCGACGGGTCCGCCGAGCCGCGAGGGCCGCATCCCTCGCCGCGGCGGCCCTGCTCGTCCTGCCGCTGGCCGCCTGTGGTGGTGGTGACGACGCCTCGGACGGCCCGGTCACCCTCGACTTCACCTGGTGGGGCAACGAAGACCGGGCCAAGGTGACCGAGCAGGCCATCGACCTGTTCGAGAAGAAATACCCGAACATCAAGGTGAACACCTCGTTCGGTGCCTTCGACGCGTACTTCCAGAAGCTCTCCACCCAGATCGCCGGTGGCGACGCGCCGGACGTGGTGCAGATGGACCGCGCCTACCTGCGGGAGTACGCCGACCGCAACGCGCTGCGCGACCTCACCGAGTACATCGAGGACGACACCCTGAAGGTCGGCGACATCACCAAGACGCTGCTGCCGGCCGGCAAGGTCGGCGACGCGACGTACGCGATCCCGATCGCCCAGAACACCCAGGGTGTGGTCTACGACCCGGCGCTCTGGCAGAAGGCCGGCGTGGCCGCGCCGACCCCCGAGTGGACCTGGGCGGACATGCAGGCCGCCGGGCAGAAGCTGAGCCAGTCCAGCGGCGGCAAGGTGGCCGGCTTCGGCGACTTCGGCTTCGCCATCGACTGGTTCGACATCTGGCTGCGCCAGCGGGACAAGGCCATCTACACCGACGACGGCAAGCTCGGCTTCACCGAGGCGGAGCTGACCGAGTTCTGGACGATGACCGGCCAGATGCGCTCGGTCGGCGCGCTGGCGCCTCCGGCGCTGACCACCCAGCTCGACGGCTCGATCACGAACTCCTCGCTGATCAAGAAGGGTGTCACCGCCGAGGTCAACTACGACTCCGGCTTCACCGGCATGGTCAGCGCGTACGGCGCGCCGCTGGCTATCGCGCCGATGCCGAGCGACACCCCGAAGCGGGGGATGATCGCGGCGATGTCCATGGCCTACAGCGTGGCGCAGCGCAGCGAGCACCCGAAGGAGGCGGCCATGCTGGTCGACTTCCTGGTCAACGACGTCGAGGCCGGCAAGGTGCTGGCGGTCTCCCGGGGCATGCCGGCCAATGCCAAGGTCCGGGACGCGATCGCCCCGAGCCTCGCCCCGAACGACAAGATGGTCTACGAGTTCGAGCAGTCGGTCGTCGACAAGCTGCTGCCGACCCCGCCGCCGCAGCCCAAGGGCGGCGGCGCGGTGAAGGCCGAGTTCCAGCGGATCTACGACGAGGTCATCTTCGGCCGGATCCCGGTCGCCGAGGGTGCCAAGCGGGTCATCGACGAGGCCAAGAGCCAACTCGGCTGACGACCCCGCGACAGCCACGAGAGGTGCCCCCGTCCCGGCCGGGACGGGGGCACTTCTCGCATCTCCGGCCACCCCTGGCGGCGGGGGAGCGCGGGGGACCCGGGCCGCCGACCCGGCCATCCGGCCGGCCGCCCGGGCGTCTCCGGTGACCACGGCCCGCCGACCGCTCCCGGGGGTCAGGAAGCGGGCCGCACCGCGAACACGTGCGCCGGGGCCGGCGGCAGCGGGCCGACCGCCAGCACCGGGCCGTCCGGGCCGGCGGTCACCCCCGGCTCCGCCGCCGCCCGGCCGACCACCCGGAGTCGCGCTCCGGGCGGCAACGACAGCCCGGGTACGCCGAACTCGGGCCCCGGGTCGCCGAGCACGATGAGATAGCCGACGTCGTCGCGTCGGGTGAACCGGACCGGTACCCCGCTGCTGGTCACCGCCGCCGGCACGGGCCAGGGCCGGGTGCCGTAGATCGCCTCGCCGTGGTCGGCCAGCCACCGCCCCACCTCGTGCAGCACCCTGCGCTGCGCGGCCGGCACGACGCCCCGGTCGTCCGGGGTGATCCCGAGCAACAGGTTGCCGTTCCGGCTCACCACGTCGGAGAGCAGGTGCACCAGCTCGGTGGCGGAGAGCAGGTGCTCGGCCGTCTCTTGCCGGTTCCAGCCGAACGAGAGCCCGAGCGCCCGGACCGTCTCCCAGGGCTCCGGATCGATCTCCGACCGGATGCCGTACTCCGGGGTGCGCACGTCGGCGCCGTCCCGGGAGAAGCGGTCGTTGACCACCCCGTCCGGTACCGCCGCGTAGTACGCCGCGACCAGCCCGTCGGCGTCACCGGCCGACGGATAGCCGATGTCGTTCCAGAGCACGCTCGGCCGGTACCGGTCGATCAGCTCGCGCCAGTGCGCATCCACGTACCGGGCGTAGCCGGGGGAGTCGGGGACGCTCGCCGCCACGTCGGCCATCCGGCGGATCGGCAGGTTGCCGAAGGTCCAGTCCAGCCCGCCGGAGTAGTAGAGGCCGTAGCGCAGTCCCCGGTCGCGCACCGCCGTGCCGAGTTCGCCGAGCACGTCCCGCCCGGTCTGCCACCCCGGCAGGTGCGGGTTGGGGTGTGCGGAGGGCCAGAGCAGGTAACCGTCGTGGTGCTTGCTGGTCGGTACGACGTACCGGGCGCCGGCCGCCGCGCAGAGGTCGGCCCAGGGCACCGGATCCCAGTCCCGGACCGCCGCGACGAACTCGGTGCGGAAGTCGGCGTACGGCCGGTCGCCGTACACCCGCCGGTGGTACGCCCGGGTCGGGCCGTCCAGCAGGTAGGTGTTCTGGTACCACTCGGCGTAGGAGTGCCGGGCGAGCGGATCGGAACGCCGTACCGCGTCGGCGGAGCCGTCCCGGGTGGAGTCGTCCGGGCTGGAGTCCTCCGGGGCGGTCCGGCCGGCGCCGAGCAGCCGCACCACCTCGTCGTCCAGTGGCGCCCAGCCGGGGACGGAGTAGAGGCCCCAGTGGATCATGATGCCGAACTTGGCGTCCCGGTACCAGGCCGGGGTCTCCCGCTCCGGCCGCACGTCAGTCGATCTCCAGCCGGATCGCGTCGTACGCCGCCTCGTTGCCCAGCTCCGGCGGGGTCCCCTCGTTGATCGCCAGGGTGATCTCGTTGCCGGTCCGGCGCAGCGCGGCCGCGTCGAACCGGAACTCCCGCCGGTAGTGCCGGCCGCCGCAGGCGCTGCGGTAGGTGGCGCCCCGGGCGTCGTCCGGCGCGAAGGTCCAGACCAGCCGCAGGTCGTTCACCCCGATGGTCAGGTTGCTCGGCAGCGGCGGTACGTCCCGGGCGGTGTCCATCGCCCAGGCGGCGAGCGCGACGGTCAGCGTGGCGGTCGCGCCCGGCCGCACCGGGCGGTCGAGGTCGAAACGGATCCGCCACGGCGGCACCGGTTCCCCGTCGACCCGCTGGAACTGGAGATAGTTCCAGTCGTCGTTCCCGCTGCGCCCGACGGTGTAGACCACCCCGTCCGGGAAGTCGGCCTTGAAGAACCGCGCCGTACCCCACTGCCGGAACTCGTCGCCGCGCCGGAACTCCGCCGAGGTGCGGTCCGGGTTGCCGAGCTGGAAGACCGTCCGGCCGTTGCGGGGCGGCTCCCAGCGCAGCTCGCCGAGGTCGATCCGGCCGCCGGCCGGCACCGTCACGTCGTCGCGGACGTACTCGCCCCAGGTGCCGGGCCGGTAGACGGTGAGCCGGTACGTCCCGGGCCGCACGTCGGGCAGCCGGAACACGCCGCCCGGGTTCACCTCCGTCCAGTACGCGTAGCCGAGCGCGGTGCGCTGGAAGTCCAGCCGGTTGTCGGAAAGCATCGCCACCGCGCCCCGCAGGTGCGGCTCGCCGTCGAGTCGGATCCGGCCGTGCACGGTGCAGCGCCGCGCGCTCGGCGTCCAGCCCGGCAGCGCCACCCGGTCGTAGAGGTCCCGGTGGGCGTCGAAGCTGGCGTACCGCAGCGCCTCGGCACGCATCCGGGCCGGGTCGTCGCCCCTGCTCAGGTGGACGAAGTACGGCCCGTACGTCTTCTCCCACGCCTGGCCGGCGGCCACCCGTACCGGTGGCGAACCGTAATGCGTCGCCTGCGGCTCGACCAGCAACACCGGCCGGCTGGTGGTCTGGTGCAGGGTCAGGTCCTGCCGGACCGGCCCGCCGCAGAACGCCTCCCGGTTCGGCTGGACCGCCCAGATCCCGTACCCGTTGCCGTAGAGGCCGTGCACCACGTGATCCTTGAGATAGGTGGCCCAGTCGTACTTGGTGTAGTAGCGCCGGGGATAGGCCGAGCCGAGGCCGGCGAGGTCGTGCGTCGCGTCCATCACCACGGGAGCGGCGGCCAGTTCCGCCGGGGTGGGCATCCGGGCTGCCCCGGCCCGCCACGGCTGCCCGATCGGGTCGTCCTCGACGGAGACGTGGGTGAACAGCTCCGGGTCCAGATAGCAGACGTACCGGTGCTGGTCGGAGCGGAAGCCGTGCAGCTCCGGCGGGTGCTGGAAGACGGTGGCCAGGTGGATGCCGGGCTCACCGGCCCGGACGATGTGGTGCCGCTCCAGCCAGAACGGGCCGCCGTTGGTCGGGCTGTACCGGAAGGCGATGTCGACGAAGTCGTCCCCGCGCCGGATCTCGTACGTGTTCTGCGTCGGCGGCAGCGGCAGCGGATCGCCCTCCATCGCGTTGTTCATGTCGTAGTTGCCTCGGCCGCCGGCGCCGAGCAACTCCTGGCCGTGCAGTCGCAGCGAGGTCAGCCGGCTGGCGCTGGTCTTGCTGACGGCGATCCGGACCGGGCCGTTGTCGACGACGATCTCGGTGTCGGTCTCGACGACCTCGCAGTTCGGCGGCGCCTCGCCCCGGGCCGCGCCGATGGCCGTGCCGCCGGTTCCGGCGCCGACCCCGGCGCCGAGGGCGGTCGCGGCGCTGATCCGATGGAAGTCCCTGCGTGCGAGCACGTCGTCTCCTCCCCGACCAGGAGCATCGGATGTCTGTCCACGATGTCTGGACGCAGGAGCCGACCGGTACGGCGGTTCGTGCCGGCGAGACCCCGTCGCCACCCGTGGTTGAAACGAATCAATCGAGGTACGACGCTATTGCGGTACCGCGACGCCTGTCAAGACAGCTTGCTCAGACATCCGATGTCAAGGGTGTCGGGTGTCGCCGGTGGACCCCGTGGAGTAGAAAGCCGAAGGCGGTGCCCGGACCAGCCGCTTTCTGGTCCGGGCACCGCCGTCTTCGTGCGGGTACGGCTCAGAGGACGCCGTCGGTGAGCAGGTCGGTGGTGCCACCGAGGTCGGCGGCGCCGCCGACCAGCCCGGTCACGCTGCCCAGGGTGCCGTCGACGGCCCCGGTGACCCCGACGCTCCCGGTCAGGTCGGTCACCCCGCCGACGGTGTCGGTGACGCCGTCCAGGCCGACGCTGCCGAGCGTCCCGTCGACGGTGCCGGTGACCCCGCCGACCGTGCCGGTGACGCTGTCCACGGTGCCGTCCAGGTCGGCGACGTTGCCCAGGTCGGCCACGTTGCCGAGGTCGGCGACGTTGCCCAGGTCGGCGACGTTGCCCAGGTCGGTGATGGTGCCGAGGTCGGCCACGTTGCCCAGGTCGGTGATGTTGGTCAGGTCCGTCACGCTGCCCAGGTCGCCGGAGCCGACCAGGCCGGTGGTGCCGGCGACGGTCGAGGTCACGGTGGTCGCGGCGAAGTCGGCGGTGCCGAGCACGCCGTCGACGGTGTCGACCCCACCCGCGGCGCCCAGCACCGTCGAGTCGAGGGTGTCGGCCAGGTCGTGCACGCCGGACAGGTCCACGTTCAGGCCGCTGTCCAGGCCCAGCACCGGCAGGGCGGAGCCGACGCCGACCTCCAGGCCGTTCGGGTCCACGCTGACGGAGCCCAGGCCGGCCACGTTGACGTCGGCGGCGGTGGTGTAGACCCCGGCGGTGAACTGGTTGGCCACGGTCTGCACCTGGCCGACGACGCTGGTCGGGCTGAGGCTGAGCGAGCCGAGGCCCAGGCTCTCCACCGCGCCGAGGTCGGTCAGGCCCTGCAGCGGTACGGTGTCGACGACCAGCGGGATGACGTCCGTGACATCGCCCGGGACCACGTCGCAGAGCCCGACGCTCTCCAGCGTGCCGGTCGGGTCCAGCTCGTACGCCGCACGCAGGTCCACGTCGGTGAGCAGGTTGACCACGAACTCGTGCAGGGTCTGGGTGCTCTCCACGGCGGGAGTCGCCTCGGGGGCGGGGGCCGGGGCGGGGGCCGGAGCCGGAGCGGGGGTCTCCACGGTCGGTGCCGATTCCACGGTGACGATCTCCTCAGAAGGTTTGGGCGGGATGATCTGGGCATGTCGTTCCAGACCTGGCGCCGACGGTACGGCGTTGCCGACGTACCGGACATCGGGGACGATCCCCGGTTCTCGCCCCCACCGGTTAGGTCCGAGACCCCACCCCCGGTTAGGGGCATAGGGGCTGGCGTGGCCGACCGCCCCGACCGCCGGCCCGGTCACCGATCCGGGGAGGTCGTCGGGCCGACGGATCCGGCCAGTTCATCCCGGTCGCCCCCGGCGGAGTCGGGCACCGGCCCGGGCGCCCCGGGGTCGACGGCGGCGCGGCGCGCAGTTGCGGACCGTGCGGCGCGGGCCGCCGACAGGTCCGGCGGAAATTCGTTCCGCACCAGCCGGTGGAGAGTTCCGGACCAGCCGGTGGAGATGGGTGCCGGGGGCGCTACTCCGGACGGTCCGACCCGGACCGGCCCCGGGCCCGATCCAGCCGTCCGGCCAGCCGGCCGAGTTCGTCGGCCAGTTCGGCGGGTTCGAGCACGGTGAACTCGGGGCCGAGCAGGGCGAGGTGCAGCGCCAGGAAGCCGAGCGAGTCCGCTCCGGTGCGCAGCAGGCAACTCTGCTGGTCCACCGCCTCCACCAGCCCGGCGGTCGGCGGGACCCGCTCGGCGACCTCGGCGGCCGGCGCGTGCACCAGCACCCGGGCGCGGTACCGGTACGGCGCCGCACCGACCGAGTCCGCGACGAAGGTCGCCGGGTCGGGCGGGTCGTGCGGCGTGAACCGCGTACCCGTCGAGCGCAGTTCGCCGATCCGGTCCGCCCGGAACGTACGCCAGGCGTCCCGGTCGGTGTCCCGGGCCACCAGATACCAGCGCTGGCCGGTCTGCACCAGCCGGTGCGGCTCGACCCGGCGAATGCTGGCCGTCCCGTCGCGGCTGCGGTAGTCGAAGGTGAGCCGGTGCAGGTTCTGGCACGCCTCGGCGATCACGGTCAGCAGGTCCGGGTCGACGGTGGGCGCCCCGCCGGCCAGCGGGACGGTGGTCAGCCGCAGCGCGGCGGTGCGCTGGCGTAGCCGGGCCGGCAGGATCCGTTCCAGCTTGGTCAGCGCGCGCAGCGAGGTCTCGGCGATCCCGGTCACGCTCTGGCTGGCCGCGGTACGCAGGCTCAGCACGACCGCCACCGCCTCGTCGTCGTCGAGCAGCAGCGGCGGCAGGGTCGACCCCGCGCCGAGCCGGTAGCCACCGGCGACCCCCGGGGTGGCCCGGACCGGATAGCCGAGGTCGCGCAGCCGGGCCATGTCCCGGCGCAGGGTACGCACCGTCACGCCCAGCCGTTCCGCCAGTTCCGGACCAGTCCACTCGGCCCGGGTCTGCAGGATGGCGAGCAGCCGCAGCAGCCGTGCCGAGGTGTCGAGCATTTCCCGAGTCTGTCAGCAAACCAGGAACGATCCTGTCCGCAATTGGGGCTAGCGTGCCAGGCATGGACACCCGCGACGACACGGAGATCGACTGGACCGGGCAACTGCTCGACCAGCTCGACTGGCACTGGCAGCACCAGCTACGACCCCGGCTCGACGGGCTCACCGACGACGAGTACCACTGGGAACCGGTCGACGGCACCTGGGGGGTACGCCCGCGCGACCGGGTCGCCGCCGACACGGCGCACGGCGCCGGCAGCTACGTCATCGAGTACGCGCTGCCGGAGCCGACGCCGCCGCCGGTCACCACGATCGCGTGGCGGCTGGCGCACATCGTCGTCGGAGTCCTCGGACGGCGCAGCGCGGCGCACTTCGGCGGGCCGCCCGTCGACTACGACAGTTTCGACTACGCCGGCACCGCCGCCGGGGCGCTGCGCCAGCTCGACGCGGCGTACGCCACCTGGCGGGACGGGGTACGCGGACTCGACCCGGCGGGGCTGGCCCGGCCGTGCGGCCCGGCCGAGGGCCCGTACGCGGAACTCCCGCTGGCCACACTGGTGCTGCACATCAACCGCGAGACCATCCACCACGGTGCCGAGATCAGTCTGCTCCGTGACCTCTACCGGGCCCGGAGGTGACCGCGATGGCGTACGAGTTCCAGGTGACCCAGGACAGTGCCGACCCGCACGTGCTCGCCGACTGGTGGGCCGAGACGCTCGGCTGGCAGGTGGAGCCCTCCGACGAGGCGTTCATCCGCCGGATGGTCGAGCAGGGGCACGCCACCGAGGACGACACCCGGCTCCACCACGGTGTGCTGGTCTGGAAGGCCGGGGCGGCGATCCGGCACCCCGAGGGGGAGGGGCGGGCGCCCCGGGTGCTGTTCCAGCTCGTTCCGGAGCCGAAGACGGTGAAGAACCGGATGCACCTCGACGTCCGTACCGGTGCCGACGATCTCGCACCGGTGGTCGAGGCGCTGGTGGCGCGCGGCGCGACGTTCCTGCACGACGGGCGGCAGGGCCCCTTCACCTGGGTCACCCTGGCCGACCCGGAGGGAAACGAGTTCTGCGTCTCCCGCTAGCCGTCCGGACTCGCCCGCACCGGACGCCCGCCGGTCGGGAGGCGGACGCCCGACCGGGTCAGGAGGCGGGCGGCGCGAGGATCCGATCGAGCGCGCTGCGCAGCCGGGGCGCGAGCGTGGCGGCGTAGCTGGCGGTGAGGTGCTGGTTGTCCCGGTAGACCAGCACGCCGCCGATCACCGGGGCGCAGCGCCGCCCGGGGCAGATCGCCGTGGTCAGGTCGATCAGGCCGACCCGGGGCAGGTCGTCCAGTGCCGCGAGTTGCGCGGCCCCGGCGCTGGTCGCCAGCGCGACCTCCCGGTCCGCCGCGCACCGCTTCAGCCGGCGCGGGTTCGCCGCGACGCACTTCGCGCTGTCGCTGGCGAGGATCGGGGTGCCCCGGAGCACCACCGTGGGCACCCGGGCCGAGACCAGGTCAGACCAGGTCCGCCGCATGCCGGCCACCAGCGCGTCGTGTGCCGGCTTGCCGTTCAGCCCCCGGCCGCCGGCCATCGGCTGGTACCGGGAACTCGTGGTAAGCAGCAGGTCGGGCCGCTCCGCGCCGGTGAGCGCGGCCCGGACGTTGCGGTACCACTCGGCGCAGGCCTCCCGCTGCGGCGGCTGCCCGGTCATCGCCTCCAGCCGGAGGAACGGGCAGCTCGGCTTGAGGTACGTGACCAGCCGCCAGCCCTTCGCCGCCGCGACCGCCTGGAGCGCCGGTACCCAGCTCGCGGCGTGGCTGTCGCCGGCCAGCGCGACGGTGAACTCGGCGTCCCGGTCGCCGTAGACGCAGGACCGGGCGAGACTGCTGGAGACCGGCGGGAAGCAGTTGTGCCGGTAGACGTCGGGCAGGTCGTCGCGGGCGTCGGCCGGGTCCGGGGTGATCGACCGGACCCGGTCGACCGGGACGCCGGCCCGGCTGGTCCGGGGTGACCGGCCCAGCGCGGCGGCACCCGGCGCCGCCGGTGGGGCCGCGCTGGGCAGCGCCGACACCGGTCTGGCGGCCGGTGCCGGGGCCGGCTGCTCGGGCGGCCAGACGGTGAGCTGGAAGAGCAGCCCGGCGAGTACCCCGGCGGCGGGGAGCAGCGTGCCGACCCGGAGTACCTGCCCGGGCGACCAGCGGTCCAGGGCGCCGGCCCGGGCCGGGATCTCGACGTACCGGTGGGTGAGGACGGCGAGCAGGACCGCCCCGCCGAGCAGGCCGAGGTCGACGGCCGGCCGGAGGTCGCCGAACCGGGCGTGCGCGCCGGCCAGCAGTGGCCAGTGCCAGAGGTGGAGCGGATAGCTGACGGCGCCCAGCGCCCGCAACGGCCGAGCGCCCAACACCCGGTACGCCCCGCCGGACCCTGCCACCGTCCCGGGGGTATCCGGTGCGTCGCCGGTACCCGGGGCGCCGGCCGGGCGGCCGATCGTGCCGCCGGCGATGATCGCGGCCGTGCCCAGCGCGGGCAGCAGGGCCAGCAGCCCGGGAAAGCCCGGACCCGGCCGCAGGGTGAGCACGGCGACCGCGACGGCGGCCAGGCCGGCCCAGCCGAGCAGGGTGCCGAGGCGCCGGGGGAGTCCGGCCAGCCGGGTCCCGAGCAGGGCGAGCGCGGCGCCGAGCGCCGGCTCCCAGCCCCGGGTGGTGGTGACCAGGAAGGCCGGCCCCGGCTCGGCGGCGGTGTACCAGACCGACCAGGCGAACGAACCGAGCCCGAGCAGGCCGGCGGCGATCAGCAGCGGGCGGACGCGGGGCCGCCCGCCCCGGTGTGCGGTCCAGGCCGCGACGCCGGCCACCAGCAGCGACCAGAGCAGCACGAACTGCGCGGCGACCGCGACCACCCAGAGGTGGGCGAGCAGGCTGGCGTCGGCGTCCGGGACGACCGCCTGGGCGTGCTGTGCGGCGAGCCGCCAGTTCAGCAGGTGCCCGGCACCGGCGAGCACGTCCCAACCTGCCGCCGACCAGCGCTCCCGGGGCAGCAGGATCAGGGCCAGCGGCAGCGACGCGGCGAGCACCAGCGTGCCGGCCGGCAGCGCCCGCCGGGCCCGCCGGGCGAAGAAGCCGACCAGGTCGATCCGTCCGGTACGCCGCCAGGTGCCGAGCAGGGCAGCGGTGACCAGGAAGCCGGAGACCACCAGCAGGATGTCAACGCCGACGAAACCGCCCGGTACGGCGCCGATTCCGGCGGCGCCGAGCAGCAGCGACCCGACCGCCAGGGCGCGCAGGCCGGTGAGGTCCGCCCGGTGCCCGGGTCGGCCGGCGACGTCCGTCCCGGATCGTGGCCGCGCCTGCGTCACCATCTGCCAACCTCCGGTCCGGTCGTCTGTCCAGTTAGCCCCTTCTTAACAGATAAATACCGTGATAGGCGTGTTTTGTGGCTTGCGAGCGGCGCTCACGACCGGCGGGAAACCCGGCGACCACCGCCGGGCGGGGGAGGACAGCGGCTACCCGTCGGCCAGCCCGGCCCGCTCCGCCGCCGCCCGCCAGGCCGCCTCGCCGCCGGGCCGCGGCCGGTAGGTCCGGGTCGATCCGGTACGCCGCAGCAGCGCCCGCAGCTCCGCCAGCCCGCCGTCGAGTACGCCCAGCGCCCGGGCCTGCACCAGCGCGTTGCCCAGCGCGGTCGCCTCCACCGGCCCGGCCACCACCGGCAGTCCACAGGCGTCGGCGGTGAGCTGGCAGAGCAGCTCGTTGCGGGCGCCGCCACCGACCACGTGCACCACGTCCACGTCCCGACCGGACAACTCACGCGCCTGGCGCAGCGCGACCCGGTGGGCCAGGGCCAGACTGTCCAGGATGCACCGGGTCAGCGCGGCCGGGCCCTGCGGTACCGGCTCGCCGCGCCGCTCGCACGCCTGGGCGATCCGGGCCGGCATGTCGCCCGGCGGCAGGAAGACCGGATCGTCCGGGTCGACCACGGCGGCCAGCGACGGCGCCCGGGCGGCGGCGGCGAGCAACTCGGTCAGGTCGTCGGCCAGCCCCTGCGACCGCCAGACCCGCAGCGACTCCTGGAGCAGCCAGAGCCCCATCACGTTGCGCAGGTAGCGGACCGTCCCGTCCACCCCCGCCTCGTTGGTGAAGTTCGCCGCCCGACTCCGCTCGGTCAGCACCGGCGCCGGCAGCTCGACGCCGACCAGCGACCAGGTGCCGCAGGAGATGTAGCCGAACCGGTCGTTCTCGGCGGGTACCGCCGCCACCGCCGACGCGGTGTCGTGCGAGCCGACCGCGGTCACCGGCACCGGCCGGTCGGTCCCGACCGCCTCCCGGACCTCCGGCCGCAGCTCGCCGACCCGGTCACCGGGCTGGCGCAGTGGCCCGAACAGCCGGGCCGGCAACCCGGCCCGGGCGATCAGGTCGGTGGACCATTCCCGGGTACGCACGTCCAGCAGTTGCGTCGTCGAGGCGTTGGTCACCTCGCTCCCGGCGACGCCGGTCAGCCAGTAGCCGAGCAGGTCCGGGATCAGCAGCATCGTCTGCGCCCGGTCCAGGGCCGGGGTGCCGAGTTCGGCGCTGAGCTGGAACAGCGTGTTGAACGGCAGCAGTTGCAGCCCCGTCGTCCGGTAGAGATAGTCGGCGCCGAGCGCCGCGACCACCCGCTCCGGCACCCCGTCGGTACGCCGGTCCCGGTAGTGCACCGGGTTGCCGACCAGCGCGCCGGTGGCATCCAGCAGCCCGTAGTCCACCGCCCACGAGTCGATGCCGACGCTGGACAGGTCGGGCCGGCGGTGCAGCGCCGCCCGCAGCCCGGTCAACATCTCGGCGTAGAGCCGGGGGACGTCCCAGTGCAGCGTGTCGAGGAGCCGCACCGGCCCGTTGTCGAACCGGTGCACCTCGGTCAGGGTCACCCCGTCGGCGGCGACCTCGGCGAGCATCACCCGGCCGCTGGCGGCGCCGAGGTCGACGGCCGCGACGGCGGTCGAGCCGGTCATCGGAGGAACGCCGTGCTCATCGAAGGAACGCCGTGCTCATCGAAGGAACGCGGCGGCCACGCCGGAGTCGACCGGTACGTGCAGTCCGGTGGTCTGCGACAGCTCGCCCCCGGTCAGCGCGAAGACCGCATTGGCGACGTGCTCCGGCAGCACCTCCCGCTTCAGCAGGGTACGCCGGGCGTAGTAGGCGCCGAGTTCCTCCTCCGGTACCCCGTACACGGCGGCGCGCTGGGCGCCCCAGCCGCTGGCGAAGATGCCGGAGCCGCGTACCACGCCGTCCGGGTTGACCCCGTTGACCCGGATGCCGTGCTCGCCCAGCTCGGCGGCGAGCAGGCGTACCTGGTGCGCCTGGTCCGCCTTCGCCGCGCTGTACGCGATGTTGTTCGGCCCGGCGAAGACCGAGTTCTTGCTGGAGACGTAGACGATGTCCCCGCCCAGCCCCTGGTCGAGCATGAGCCGGGCGGCGGCCCGGGAGACCAGGAAGGAACCCTTCGCCATCACGTCGTGCTGGACGTCCCAGTCCGCCTCGGTCGTCTCCAGCAGTGGCTTCGAGATGGAGAGCCCGGCGTTGTTGACCACCAGGTCGACCCCGCCGAAGGCGAGCGCTGCCTCGGCGAAGGCCCCGTCGATGCCGGCCGCCTCGGTGACGTCCACCGACACCGCGACCGCCCGGTCGGCACCGCCGATCTCCGCCGCCACCGACGCCGCGCCCTCCAGGTTGCGGTCGGCCACCACCACGCAGGCACCCTCGGCGGCGAGCCGCCGGGCGATCGCCGCGCCGATCCCGGAGCCGCCGCCGGTGACCAGCGCGATCCGGCCGGCCAGCGCCTTCGGCTTCGGCATCCGGCGCAGCTTCGCCTCTTCGAGCTGCCAGTACTCGATCCGGAACTTCTCCGCCTCGTCGATCGGGGCGTACCGGGAGACCGCCTCGGCGCCGCGCATCACGTTGATCGCGTTGAGGTAGTACTCGGCGGCCACCCGGGCGGTCTGCTTGTCCCGGCCGAAGCTGAACATCCCGACCCCGGGTACCAGCACGATCGCCGGGTCGGCGCCCCGGATGGGCGGGGAGTCCGGCTCGGCGTAGCGCTCGTAGTAGGCCCGGTAGTCCTTCCGGTACTCCTCGTGCAGCTCCCGCAGCCGGGCCAGTACGTCCGGCAGCGGCGCGTCCGGCGGAAGGTCCAGTACCAGTGGCCGGACCTTGGTCCGCAGGAAGTGGTCCGGGCAGGAGGTGCCGAGCGCGGCCAGCCTCGGGTGCTCGGCCCGGGAGAGGAAGTCGAGCACCGCCTCGTCGTCGGTGAAGTGTCCGACCTGGAAGTGCCCCTGCTGCCGGCTGTCGGTGCTGGCCAGCCCGCGCAGCGTCGGGGCGAGCGCGGCGGCCCGCTCCCGTCGCTGCTCGGCCGGCAGTGCCGCGTACCCGGGCAGCACCGCGCCGAACGGCTCCGCCCGGCCGTGTTCGGCGAGGAACCGGGTCGCGGTCTCGATGATCTCCAGCGACCGGGCCTCGCACTCGTCGCTGGTGGCGCCCCAGGCGGTGATCCCGTGCCCGCCGAGGATCACACCGATCGCCTGCGGGTTGTCCCGGGCGATCGCGGCGATGTCCAGGCCGAGCTGGAAGCCGGGCCGGCGCCACGGCACCCAGAGCACCCGGTCGCCGAAGCAGCGGCGGGTCAGCTCCGGCCCGTCGGCGGCGGTGGCCAGCGCGATCCCGGCGTCCGGGTGCAGGTGGTCGACGTGCGCGGCGTCGACCAGGCCGTGCATCGCGGTGTCGATCGACGGTGCCGCGCCGCCCCGGCCGTGCAGGCAGTAGTCGAAGGCGCCGACCATCTCGTCCTCGCGGTCCACCCCCGGATAGACGTCGACCAGGGAGCGGAGCCGGTCCAGCCGGAGCACCGCCAGCCCCGCCTCGGTCAGCGTGCCGATGTCCCCGCCGGAGCCCTTGACCCAGAGCAGTTCGACTGGGCCGCCGGTGACCGGGTCCGATCCGGTCGCCTTGGCCGAGGTGTTGCCGCCGCCGTAGTTGGTGTTGCGCCGGTCGGCGCCGAGCCGGTGGCCCCGGCCCAGCAGCGCGGCGACCTCCGGATTGGTCGGTGCGGTGCCCATGCTCATGCCCCCCAGCCAGCCTGCTGGCCGCCGACCCGCTCGGCGGCGATCCGCTCGGCGTAACCGGAGCGGGCGTACGCGGCCATCGGGTCCGGGTCGAGGCCCATCTCCTGGCGTACCTCCGCCAGCAGCGGCCGTACGTCGGTGTTGTAGGCGTCCATCAGCACCCCGTTGGCGCCGAGCACGTCCCCGGCGGCCTGCGCGGCGGCCAGCGCCTCGGCGTCGACCAGCAGCGCCTTGGCGGTCGCCTCCTGGACGTTCATCACCGAGCGGATCTGCGCCGGGATCTTCGGTTCGATGTTGTGGCACTGGTCGAGCATGAAGTTGACGCCGGAGTCGGCCCGCAGCGCGTCGGCCCGGACGATCTCGTGCATGATCCGGAAGAGCTGGAACGGGTCGGCCGCGCCGACCATCAGGTCGTCGTCGGCGTAGAAGCGCGAGTTGAAGTCGAAGGCGCCGAGCTTCCCCTCCCGGAGCAGGAAGGCGACGATGAACTCGATGTTGGTGCCCGGGGCGTGGTGGCCGGTGTCGATCACCACCTGGGCCCGCTCGCCGAGCTTGACGCAGTGCGCGTACGCGGTGCCCCAGTCCGGTACGTCGGTCAGATAGAAGGCCGGCTCGAAGAACTTGTACTCCAGCAGCATCCGCTGCTGCGGCCCGAGCCGCTCGTAGGTGGCGTGCAGCGCCTCGGCGAGCCGGTCCTGCCGGGCCCGGATGTCGTCCTGGCCGGGATAGTTGGTCCCGTCGGAGAACCACAGCTTCAGGTCGCGTGAGCCGGTGACGTCCATGATGTCGATGCACTCCAGCAGGTGGCCGAGGGCCTTGCGCCGGATTCGCGGGTCGGGGTTGGTGACGCTGCCCAGCCGGTAGTCGTCGTCCTGGAAGACGTTGCTGTTGATGGTGCCGATCCGCACCCCGCGCTCCGCCGCGTAGGACGCGAGCTTGCCGAAGTCGTCGACCCGGTCCCAGGGGATGTGCAGCGAGACCACCGGGGCGACTCCGGTGAAGGCGTGCACCTGCGCCGCGTCGGCGATCTTCTCCTCCGGGTTGCGCGGCACCCCGGGCTGGCTGAACACCTTGAACCGGGTGCCCGAGTTGCCGTACGCCCAGGAGGGCACCTCGATCCGTTGCGCGCGCAGCGCCGCCCGGACGTCGGTCTCGGTCATATCAGGCCTCCGTGGTGTCGAGCGTGGTGTTGTCCGGCGCGCCGTTGTCGAGCGCGGTGCGGTCCAGCGTGGTGTCGTCCAGCGCGGCGAGTTGCGCGTCCAGGTTGAAGATCTCGTCGAGGACGACGAACCCCTCGTCGGGGCGGCGTCCGTCCAGCCCGACGAAGAAGGGGGCCATCTCGGCCTGCCACCGGGCGTTGACGTCGGTGGCCTCCATCGCGGCGAGGGACGCGGCCAGGTCCTCGGTGCGGAAGTGCCCGACCAGCAGCCCGTCGTCGTGCAGGAAGAGGGAGTAGTCGTGCCAGCCGGCCGCGTGCAGCGCCCGGAGCATCTCGGGCCAGACGGCCGCGTGGCGTTGCCGGTATTCGGCCAGCCGGTCGGGCCGGACCCGCAGGACGAAGCACACTCGCCGCATCGGCGGGCCTCCCAACAAATGAACCGTTTCAACAAGCCGCACTCAACATACGAGCGCCGTCATCGAACTGTCAAGAAACCGGGGCGATCCGCAGGGTCAGCCCGGGGTACGCGCGTACTGGCTGGACTCCCGGACCACCAGCTCCGGCTCGAAGATCACCTGCTTGTGCTGGTGGTTCTCCGGGTCGTTCGCCTCGTCCAGCATCAACTGTGCCGCCGTCTGGCCGAGCCGCTGCCGTGGCTGGCGTACCGAGGAGAGCGGCACCGCCGCCGCGGCGGCGAAGTCGATGTCGTCGTAGCCGACCAGCGCGATGTCCTCCGGCACCCGCACCTGCTGCCGGGTCAACTCCTGGAGCACTCCGAGCGCGAGCAGGTCGTTGGCGCAGAAGACCGCGGTGGCCCGGGCCGACCGGGGCAGTCCGAGGATCCGGGAGGCGGCGTCCCGGCCGGCCGCCACGGTCGGGCTCGGCGTCTCGAACCGGCGCAGGGTCTCCTCCTCGGCGAGCCCGGCCTCGCCCAGCGCGTGCACGGCGCCGTGGTAGCGGTCCCGCACCTGCTCCAGCCGCCACGGGCCGCCGACGAAGGCGATCCGCCGGTGCCCGGCCTCCACCAGGTGCCGCATCGCCAGCTCGCCGCCGAGCCGGTCGTCGACCGCGACCGAGCAGACGTCGGGCCGGGTGGAGCGCCGGTCCAGCAGGACCACGAGTACGCCCCGCTCCCGGAGCCGGACCAGCCGCTCGTTGGCGTCGTCGACCGGGGTGATCAGCACCCCCTGGACCCGCTGCTCCTCCAGCAGGTCCAGATATCTGCTCTCCTTGCCCGGGTCGCCGTCGCTGTTGCAGAAGATCACTGCCATCCCGGCGGCGCCGGTGGCGTCCTCGACGCCCTTGGCGACGTCGGTGAAGAACGGGTTCGCCACGTCCAGCACCACCAGGCCGAGGGTGCGGCCCCGGCCCCGGCGCAACTGCCGGGCGGCGTCGTTGGGGACGAAGCCCAACTCGCTGATCGCGGCGAGCACCCGGTTACGGGTCGACGCCGCGACGATGTCGGGCCGGTTGAGTACGTTGGAGACAGTGCCCACCGACACGCCCGCCTGGCTGGCCACGTCGCGGATGCTCACCGCTGGTCCCGGCACCACCGTCTCCTCCCGCAGCCCGGACCGCCGGGCTGAAACGTGTCAAGCTTATCCGGCGGTCGCGCACCACCGTGCGCCTGCCCGCACCACCCGCAGCGGCCCGTCTACCGCGTGCGATCGACAGTAACCTTCCGGCGCACCGCACCGGGTGCACCTCGCCGTCGGTTGGCGCCCTCCGCCGCGCGGTTTTCCGGCGGCGCGACCGTCGCTACCCTGTCCGAGTGTGGGAAGCGCTTTCCCATCCGGTGTCGCCGGCCGGCACCGGCGGAGCGACGGAGAGAGGGGCGGCGAGCATGGGCGAGGACCCGACCGGGGTACGGCTGCGGGTGCACGGCGAGACCGTGGCGCGGTACGTCCTGGACGACCCGCACGTCGACCTCCGCTGGGGGCGCCGGCCGTACCTGCATCCGGTGCGTACCCTCGGCGGAGTCGTGGTCACCGACACGCTGCCCGAGGACCACCGCTGGCACCTCGGGGTGTCGGTCGCCATGCAGGACGTCTCGGGGACCAACCTCTGGGGCGGCCGCACCTACGTCCGGGACGCCGGCTACACCTGGCTCGACGACCACGGCCGGATCGTGCACGACCGCTGGCTGCCCGACCCGCCGGCCCCGGGTGCCGATGATTCCGAGGGCAGCGGCGCGCCCGGCGGAAGCGGTTGGGGCGGTCGTCCCGGCGACGGCGGTTCCGGTGAGAGTGGTTCCGGCGACGGCGGTTCCGGTGCGGGCGGTCCCGGTGACGGCGGGTTCGCCGAGCGGCTGCGCTGGCTCGACCCGGCCGGTGCGACCCTGCTCACCGAGGAGCGGCGGGTCGCCGCCACCGGCCTCGCCGACCGGACCGACGCCTGGCTGCTCGACTTCGGCTACACCCTGACCGCACCGGCCGACCGGGACATCGTGCTCGGCAGCCCGGCCACCAACGGCCGGCCGGACGGCGCCGGCTACGGCGGCTTCTTCTGGCGGGTCGCCCCGGGACCCAACCGGGCCTTCACGGCCAGCGCCGAGGGGGAGGAGCGGGTCAACGGCAGTACCGAGCCGTGGCTGGCGATGGTCGGCGCGGCCGACGGCGGGCGGCCGTACACGCTGGTCTTCGCCGGCCTGGCTGACGGCGACCACTGGTTCGTGCGGACCGGAATCTATCCCGGGGTCTGCGTCGCGCTCGCCTTCGAACGGACCCTGCCGGTCCCGGCCGGCGCCTCGGTGCGGCGCCGGCACCGGATCGTGGTGGCGGACGGCGAACTGACCCGGGACGAGGTCGAGGCGCTGGGGCCGGTCCTGGCGTCCTGACCGACCCCGCGCCCCGAATACCCCCGAACCGGCCGGCCCGTCAGCCCTTCAGGCCGGAGGTGGCGATCCCCTCCACCAGATAGCGCTGGAAGGCCAGGAAGAAGAGCATCACCGGGACGATGCTCAGCACCGACATCGCGAACATCGGCCCGTACGCCGACTCGCTGGTCTGGTCGATGAAGAGCCGCAGCGCCAGCGGCAGCGTGTACGTCTCCGGGTCGTTGAGGTAGACGAGCTGGCTGAAGAAGTCGTTCCAGGTCCAGATGAAGGTGAAGATCGCGGTGGTGACCAGGGCCGGCTTGAGCAGCGGCAGGATCACGTACCGGAAGGTCAGCACCGGGCCGCAGCCGTCGATCTCGGCGGCGTCGTCCAGCTCCCGGGGCAGGCCCCGGATGAACTGCACCATCAGGAAGACGAAGAACGCGTCCGTGGCGAGCAGCTTGGGCAGGATCAGCGGTACGAAGGTGCCGACCAGGTCCAGCTTCTGGAAGATCGTGTACTGCGGGATCAGCACCACGTGGTACGGCAGCATGATGGTCAACAGGGTGAACGCGAAGAGCGGCCCGCGCAGCCTGAACCGCAGCCGCGCGAAGGCGTACGCGGCCAGCGCGCAGGAGACCAGGTTGCCGATCACCGAGCCGACCGCCACGATCACCGAGTTGGTGAAGAACTGCCAGATGCCGATCCCGGCGATCCCGTCCAGCGCGGCGGAGTAGTTCTCCGGCGCCAGCCGGCTCGGCAGCAGGCTGAGGCTGGAGAGGATCTCGTCGGTCGGCTTGATCGAGGTGGCCAGCAGCCACACCACCGGATACAGCAACAGGACCAGTACGGTGATGATCAGCGCGTGCCAGCCGGCCGTACGCAGCCGGGCCCCGGTCGCGCCCGGCCGGCGAGTCCCCGGAGTGCGGGTAGCCGGAGTGCGGGTCGACAGGCCGTCGGAGAGCGTGCTCACCGGTCCTCCCCGGAGTAGAACACCCAGCGGCGCGAGGTGCCGAAGAAGACCGCCGTGATGATCGCGATGACGAGCAGCAGTATCCAGGCCATCGCCGAGGCGTAACCCATCCGGAACTGCGAGAACCCTCGTTCGTAGAGGTAGAGCGTGTAGAACAGGGTCGAGTTGCTCGGCCCGCCCCGGCCGCCGCTGACGATGAACGCCGGGGTGAACGCCTGGAAGGCGTGGATCGTCTCCAGCACCAGGTTGAACAGGATGATCGGGGAGAGCATCGGCAGCGTCACCGACCGGAACGTGCGCCAGGTGCCGGAGCCGTCGACCGCGGCGGCGTCGTAGAGCTCGGTCGGGATCTGCTTCAGACCGGCCAGGAAGATCACCATCGGCGCGCCGAACTGCCAGACGGCCAGGATGATCAGCACATGGATCGCGTAGTCCGGCTCGTTGATCCAGCCGCCGGTGTCCCAGCCGAAGTTGCCGGTGACCGAGTCGACCACCCCGGCGTCGGTGAACATCGCCCGCCAGACCAGCGCGATCGCCACGCCGGTGCCGAGCAGCGACGGCGCGTAGAAGGCCGACCGGTAGAAGCCCTGCCCGCGCCGGTTGCGGTTGAGCAGCAGGGCCACCGCGAGCGCGGCGGCCAGCTTCAGGGGTACGGAGATCAGCACGTACGTCGCGGTGACCTTGGCCGAGGCGAGGAACCGCGCGTCGTCGGAGAAGAGCCGCTGGTAGTTCTCCAGCCCGACCCACTCCGGAGAGGTGAAGAGGTCGTAGTCGGTGAACGACAGGTAGAGCGAGGCGAGCATCGGACCGACGGTCAGCAGCAGCGCCCCGACGACCCAGGGGGAGAGGAAGAGGTACGCGATCCCGGGTCGGTTGCGTCGGTATCGGGGCCGGGCTCCGGCGGCGGCGCCGCCCGGTGCGGCGGGCCGGGGCGGCGGCCTGCGCAGGGTCCCAGTTGTCATGGTCGACTTTCCCATCGGCTCCTGGCGGCCACACCCTCGCCGGGTGTGTGCACGCGCCCCGGTGGCGGGCGGTGATGAAACCATTCAACAAACCGCACGAAGGTACCGCCGCCGGGCGGGGCCTGTCAATGGAGGCTTCACCGACCGGGCCGGAGCCGCCCTGGTCGGACGAATGACCGCCGGTGCATGAATCGATTCAGGACTCCCGGCGCTCGGTGCCGAGTTGCGGCGAGATCGCTCAGGAGGGGGGACGCCAGCCCGGATCCCGGCCGAACGCGGCGACCAGCCGGTCCTGCTCGCTCGCCTCCGGCGGCACCGGTACCCCCGGCGCGGCCAGCCCGCTGTCCCGGTACATCGAGGTACGTTCGGTGAACCACCGGGCGCACTCCCGTACGCCGGCCGGATCGAGCCGGGGCTCGACGCCGATCGCGACCGCCAGGTCCCAGCCGTGCACCAGGTGCTCGGCCAGCAGTTGGTGCAGGTACTCCCGACCCGGCGTCGGCCCGGCCGACAACTCCACGAGGCGGTCCAGCACGGCCGGGTCGGCGACGGCCTGGCACGCCTGCTCGGCGGCGTCCCGGGCCGAGGCGGCGGGGTCGGCGCCCAGCAGGTCACCGGAGAACCGGTCGCCGACCTCGGCCAGCGACGCGCCGGCGAAGAGCGGCACCGACCAGCGCTCCTCCCAGACCACATGGTGCGCCAGCGTCCGGACATCCCAGTCGGTGCAGGGCGTCGGCCCGGCCCAGCGGTCGGCACCGACCCGGCCGACCAGGTCGGCGAAGTCGGCCACCGCGCGCCGGTACGTCATCAGCAGATCCACCACCCGATTCTGCCCCGGTACGCCCACCGGCCGCCGGGGAAGTGGCCCGAGCCGAGCGGGCGGGTCGGCGGTCAGTCCAGTTGGTCGGCGAGCAGCCCCAGCTCGCGGGCGACCGAGAGTCGCACCCACTCGGTGAGCTGACGGCGCGGGATCACCCGGTCGTGCACCGCCAGCTGCACGGCGAGCCCGTCGATCAGGGCGTTGATCCGCCAGGCGGCCCCGGCCGGATCGTCGCAGCTGAACACCCCGTCCTCGACCCCGGCCGCGATCACCTCGCCGAGCCCCTCCCGCCGGCGCAGGTCCAACCGTCGGGACACCTTCTCCAGCTCCGGCGTCCGCAGCGACTCCGACCAGCCGTCGATCCACATCGCCCAGGACCGGGACCGGCCCGGCGGGGCGTAGAGCCGGAGCAGTTTCTTCAACTTGACCAGCGGGGTGGCCGGGGACCGGAGGACCGCGTCGACTCGGGCGAGATCCTGCTCGGCGGCGTACGCGAACGCCTGGGCGACCAGCCGCTCCTTGGTGGCGAAGTGGTAGAAGACCAGCGCCTGGCTCACCCCGGCGGCCTGCGCCACGTCGGCGGTACGCGTGTTGGCCAGGCCCCGCGTCGCGATCACGTCGCAGGCGGTGCGTAGCAGCGCATCCAGGCGCACCTCTGCCGCACGTCTCGTCACGCGGTTACGTTAGCCCATTCCGGCGGAGACAATAAGCTATCAACACGTCGGATAAGTTACTAGCGGGTCAGACTGTCCACTAGCGCATCAGAAGCCGCACGTCCCCGTACCCGTCGCCGGGTCGCGGCCAGCCCGCCGAGCAGGGACGCGGCGGTGGCCCGGCCGGCGTGTCGACCGGCCGTCGCAACCGGTCAACCGCCCGGCCCGGCGGAGCGACCGCCGGACCGGGAAAGATCCGCAACCATCGGTACCCCGTAGTAGTGTCCGCACATGCCAGACGGTGTGGCCAAAATCCCTCCGGCGGCGGACGCCGAACCCGAGCCGGCACCCGACGGGTCCACCCTGGAACGGTCGAGCCCCGGAACTCCGGCAGGCCCGCCCGATCCCGGCCCCGGCCCTGATCTCGGTCCCGATCCCGATCCCGATCCCGATCCCGGTCCTGGTCCTGGTCCCGGTCCCGGTCCCGGTCCTGGTCCCGGTTCCGGTCTTGGTCCCGGTCCTGGTCCCGGTCCTGGTCAGCATCCGGCGGAGTCGTCCGTCCGGATCGGGCGGGACGAGATCCCCGCCCTGGCCACCCCGGACGTCGCCACCGCCGTCGTCAGCTACGACGACGAGGAACGGCCGGCCCGGCAACTCACCGGCCCGGTCGAGGTCGGGGTGGCGGTGGTCGCCTTCGCCGTCGCGCTGCTGGTGCTCTGGCAGGTGTTCCGGCCACTGGCCCAGGGCAGCCAGTTCTATCTGATCGTCTTCCTGACCGGCGTGCTGCCACTGGTCTTCCTCGGGTACCGGTCGGGCCTGCGGCTGCCGGACCGGCTGGCGAGCCGGCTGCCGGCGGGCGGGCGTCGTCGGGTACCCGATCAGGATGCTCCGGGCGGGTCGCGCCGGGACCTGCCGACGGTGCCGGACTGGCTGCTGGCCGGGCTCGCCCTGGTCGTCTGTCTCTATCCGGTGCTGCCGCTGGCGATCGGCGACGCCGGCGGCGGCTACGACGCCTTCCTCGACCGGCAGGGGCTGCTCGCCCCGGTCGACGTGCTGATGGGCGCGCTGCTGCTGGTACTCCTGGTCGAGGCGTGCCGGCGCACCACCGGCTGGATCCTGCCGGTGGTCTGCCTGCTCTTCCTCGGCTACGGCTACTACGGCGGGCTGCTGCCGCAGAGCTGGGCGATCGCGCACGCCGGGCTCGACTTCGGACAGATCGTCGACGCGCTCTACAACTCCGGCAGCGGCTTCTACGGCACCCCGCTGGACGTCGCCGCCACCTACATCGTGCTGTTCACGATCTACGGTGCGGTACTCGACCTCTCCGGCGCCGGACGGTTCTTCGTCGACCTGTCGGTGGCGGCGTTCCGGCGCTCCCGCAGCGCGGCCGGCCGCACCGCCGTCGCCTCCGGGTTCCTGCTCGGCACCGTATCCGGCTCCGGTACCGCCACCGCGGTCAGCGTCGGCGCGGTCACCTGGCCGATCCTGCGCCGCGCCGGCTACCCGGCCGAACACGCCGGCGGCATGCTGGCGGCGGCCGGCGTCGGCGCGATCCTCTCCCCACCGACGCTCGGTGCGGCGGCGTTCATCGTCGCCGAGTACCTCGAGGTCTCCTACCTGACCGTGCTCGGCTGGGCGGTGATCCCGACCCTGCTCTACTACCTCGGCATCCTGCTCGCCGTCGAGATCGACGCCCGCCGGTTCAAGGTACGCCCGGTCGAGGTGGCCGCCGGCTCCGTGTGGCGGCTGCTGGGTCGGTTCGGCTACCACTTCTCCTCACTGATCGTCATCGTCGTCCTGCTCGCGCTCGGAATGAGCGCCACCCGTGCGGTCGTCTACGCCACCGGGCTGGCGGTGCTGCTCAGCTTCCTCGACCGACGGAGCTGGCTGACCCCACGACGGCTCTTCACCGCCCTCTCCGCCGGGGTCCGCGGGGTGCTCCCGGTCGCCGCGGTCTGCGGCGCGGCCGGCATCATCACCGCCACCACCACCAAGACCGGGCTCGGCGCGCAGTTCGCCTCGCTGCTGGTCCGGGGCGCCGAGGCGCTGACCGACAACCCGACCGTGGTACTGGCGCTGACCGTGGTCTTCGCGGCGGTGGCGCTCTCGCTGCTCGGGCTCGCCGTACCGGTCACCGCCTCGTTCATCATCGGCTGGGTGATCATCGGGCCGGCGCTGCTCGCGCTCGGCGTACCGGCTCCGGCGGCCGCGATGTTCGTCTTCTACTACTCCGTGCTCTCCGAGGTCACCCCGCCGACCGCGCTGGCGGCGGTGGGCGCGGCGGCGATCACCGGTGGCCGGACGGTGCCGACCATGTGGCAGGCGCTGAAGTACGCCCTGCCGGCGTTCCTCGCCCCGATCGCCTTCGTGCTCACCGGGCCGGGGGAGTACCTGCTCGGCCGGGGCTCACCGGTCGAGGTGCTCTGGGCGGGGCTGGTCGGCTGTCTCGGCGTGGCGGCGCTCGCCGTGGCGACCGGTGGCTGGCTGCTCGGGGTCGGACCGGCCGGCACGGTCGAACGGACCCTCAGCGCGGTTGCCGGGCTGCTGCTGCTCTACCTGCACCCGGTGTCGATCGCGATCGGCGGTGGACTGCTGGTCGTCGCCGTGCTGACGGCGCTGGCCCGGCGCCGTCGTACGTCCGGAGCCGGTGCGGTGGTGGTCGAGGGGTCGGACCCGACCGTGCCGAGCCCTCGGGACCCGGCTCCGCCCAGCTCTCCTGACCCGGCTCCGCTCAGCTCTCGGGACCCGGCTCTGCAGGGCGCCAGGGATGGTATCGACGGACGTGTCGAGGACGCGGCGGACGGGGTGGAGACGCAGCGGCCGGATGGCGCACCGGAAAGTACGCCGGAGTCGACCGACCCTGGTTCGGGGGCGGGCGGCGGGTCGCGGGCGGGTGGCGGTTCGCGGGTCTCCGGTGACTCCCGGGCGGCCGGCGGGTCGCGGGTCTCCGGTGACTCCCGGGCGGCCGGCGGTTCGCGGGCGGGTGGCGGTTCCCGGGTCGACGGCGGCTCCGGGGCGGATGCCTCCCGGGCGGATGCCTCGCGGACGGATGCGTCGCAGGGGGATGCCTCGCGGGCCGGCGGCGCTGCTCGAGTGGCGGAGGGCGACAGCGGCCAGAGGGACCAGGGAATGGGTTCGAGCGTGGGAGAGGATGCGAAATGAGACGTAGCACGAGGATCCTGGCAGCGGTGACCGCCGCCGGTCTGGGCCTGGCCGGTCTGGCCGGCTGTGGTGGCCGGCAGGACACCGCCAGCACCGACGCGGGTGGCGACGTCACCTGTGAGGTGGGTACGGAGACCCGGATCGGCATCGCCACCGGCAACGCGACCGGGGTCTACTTCGCCCTCGGCAACGCGTACGCCGAGCAGGTCTCCAACGCCCCGGGCAGCAAGGTCAAGGCCACCGCGGCCGAGACCGGAGCCTCGGTGCAGAACATCCAGCAACTCGTCGCCGGGACGTACGCGGTGGCGTTCTCGCTGGCCGACACCGCCGCCGACGCGGTGCAGGGCACCGGCAGCTTCGAGGGGCAGCGGCAGCCGGTGCAGGCGCTGGCCCGGATCCACACGAACTACACCCAGGTGATCGTCCGCAACGATGCCGGGATCAAGTCGGTGGCTGACATGCGGGGCAAGCGGGTCTCCACCGGCTCGCCGAAGTCGGGTACCGAGGTCATCGCGAACCGGCTGCTCCAGGCCGCCGGGCTGGACCCGGCCAAGGACGTACAGGCGCAGCGGCTGGACCT
The DNA here is from genome assembly GCF_003030385.1 of Plantactinospora sp. BB1. NCBI lineage: Bacteria > Bacillati > Actinomycetota > Actinomycetes > Micromonosporales > Micromonosporaceae > Plantactinospora > Plantactinospora sp. BB1. The sequence continues at coordinate 3,611,388 of NZ_CP028159.1, forward strand.
GGCCAAGACCGTCGACGGGATGAAGGAGGGCTCGATCGACGCGCTCTTCTGGTCGGGCGGCCTGCCGACGCCGGGCATCACCGACCTGCTCACCACGGCCAAGGACCAGGTCAGCTTCCTGGACATCACCCCGCTGCTGGCCGAGATGAAGAAGATCAACCCGGTGTACGAGGAGAGCGCCATTCCGGCCGCCACCTACGGCACGCCGGCCGAGGTCAAGACCATCGTGGTACCAAACTTCCTGCTGGTGAAGGAGGACCTCGACGCGAACCTGGTCTGCGTACTGACCAAGGCGCTCTTCGACCGGAAGCCGCAACTCGAACAGGCCAACGCAGCGGCCAAGGAGATCAGCCTGGACACCGCCCGCAAGACCGACCCGGTGTCCCTGCACCGTGGCGCCAGCCAGGCCCTCGACGACCTGAACGCGGCAAAGTAACCCGTCCGTCCGGCCCCACGTCACTTCTCCTGGTTCCCAGGTTCCTAGGATGGTTATGGGTGGTGTCGTGGGGCGGTCGGGGCCCGAGGGCCTGCGCGGAAGCTCATCAGGACGGGCCGGCAGGTGGTTGCGGGCGGCTGTGCAGGGGCGGGGACTGCTGACCCGCCGACCGGACCCCCGAGTTGGCATCTGTTCGCGGCCTCGGCTAAAGTTCTCATCCGTCACCAGGAAACACCGGATGACAAGCGGACGTAGCGCAGTTGGTAGCGCATCACCTTGCCAAGGTGAGGGTCGCGGGTTCGAGTCCCGTCGTCCGCTCGGAGATGCCGCCACATGTCGGGGGCTACCTCGGTGGAGTGGCCGAGAGGCGAGGCAACGGCCTGCAAAGCCGTGTACACGGGTTCAAATCCCGTCTCCACCTCGGCTACAAGCGAGGGCGATTGGCGCAGTGGGAGCGCGCTTCCTTGACACGGAAGAGGTCACTGGTTCAAACCCAGTATCGCCCACCAGCTATATAAGCACGTCAAACGGCTCGTTACCAGATCATCGGTAACGAGCCGTTTCTTTTCTGCTCCTTACGTTGGGAGCAAACTGGGAGCGCATGATCATCTGCGGTGGCCCCGCGTGCGGGTGCCGAAAATCCCGTCCGTGCTGGTCAAGCGGCGTTCTCGTATTCGTGTAGGAGTCCGCCGAGCCGGTCGTGCCGATGGACGTGCAGACGTGTCAGCGCTGCGGGATCGGTGATCGGTTCGGGCAGCGGATGTAGGGGTCGGCGTTTGCGATGCCGCGGTGAGGACGATGCTGGTTGTGGTGCCGTTCGTACTCGCGCAGGGCGTGCAACAGGTGCGACTGGTCCCAGATCAGTGTCCGGTCGAGCAGTTCATGGCGGCAGGACTGGATCCACCTCTCCATGATCGAGTTCATGCGCGGCGTCCGTACCCCGCTGAGCACGACCGCGATCCCCGCGTCGGCGAGGATCGGGTCGAACAGGGCCGGGTATTTTCCGTCCCGATCCCGGATCAGGTACTTCACTCGGCATCCGGCATCTTCGAGGTCCATCACGAGGTTCCGGGCTGCCTGGGTTACCCAGCCGGCGGTCGGGTGGGCGGTGGCGCCGAGGATGCGGACCCGGCGAGTGGCGTGTTCGATGACCGCAAGGACGTACATGCGGGCGCCGGTCAGTGTCGTGGTTTCGAAGAAGTCGGCGGCGATAATGGCGTGCGCTTGGGAGCGCAGGAAGGTTGCCCAGGTGGTGCTGGTGCGCTGCGGTGCCGGGTCGATGCCGGCCTGCTGGAGGATCTCCCAGAGGGTGGACACGGCGACCTTCACACCAGGACGAGCAGTTCACCGTGGATGCGCCGGTACCCCCACGTGGGGTTCTCTCGGGCCATGCGCAGCACCAGCCGTCGGATTGACCGGACGGTTCGTCGCCGCCCGGCCCGCCGGGGTCGGGAGATCCTGGCATGCCGGCGGGCGATCAGATCCCGGTGCCAGCGCAGCACGGTCTCCGGGCGGACCAGCAGCCGCAGGCCGCGCACGATGTCCCTCGGCAGCCGGTGTAGTAGAGCAGCCAGCCACGCCCGGTCAGCCCGCGTGAACCGGACCCGCTCGCCGTGCAGTTGTCGTTCGAGGACGGTGATCTGGTGCCGCAACGCCAGAATCTCGGCGTCCTTATCCCGGTCGCTCATCGGCAGCAGCCGTAGCAGCGCGAGAGCGTTGGTCACACCGAGGTAGGCCAGTCGCAACAGCACAGCCTGTCATCCTCGCGCAGCACGCAACGTAGATCACCACCTGCGTATGGATGAGAGCGCTCGTCACTGCGCCCGCGTTCTCATCGCGGTGATCAAGACGGCCATGACCAGGACGGACGAGGTATTCAGCACCCGCCGGGCTCCCCGCGGCTCCGGTCGCCAGCCAGCCCTTGCCGGTGGGGGAGCACGGGTTCGGGGAGCAGCGACTCGGAGGGGCGGGTGCTGGGGGCCGTGACGGCGGTACGGTCAGCGGCGGCGGCCGTAGATGCCGGCGGTGAGGCTGACGCCGACGGCGGCGAAGGCGATCTGGAGGGCGAGTTCGATCCAGTCGGGTCCGTCGGTTTCGGCGACGCCGAAGGCTCCGGCGACGATGCTGCCGAGGAGGGCGGCGATGATGCCGATGGCGAGAGTGAGCCAGATCGGAATGTTCTGCTTTCCGGGTACGACCAGTCGGCCGAGTGCGCCGATGATCAGGCCGATGATGAGGCGGCCAAGATTCCGCTGATCTCCATGGTGTCTCCCTGGTGAGAGGTCGTCGGCCGCAGGCTGTGCCCGGTGCGGGTGCCGGGAAAACCTGCCAAGGTCGACGTCACAGGGCGGCGCACGCCGTGACGGCGGTCTCGGCCGTTAGGGGTGGATGGGTACGTCGCGGGCCGGGGTCGCCGGGCATCCCTGGCGGCCCCGGCCCGGTCAGGTCCGGCTTGGCTGGGTTTACTTGGTCGTGCCGGCGAGGGCGACGATGGCTTGGGCGGTGCGAAAGTAGGGGTTGTTGCCGAGGTCGCCGATGGTGGTGATCTGGAAGGCGTCCTTGAGTAGTTTGGCGTCGTTGTCGCTGACGCCGGCGAGGGCGGCGACCGGGGCGTCGACGAGTTCGTCGAGGTTCTTGTCCTGGTAGGCCTTGTCGACGAGTTTGGTCAGGTCGGCGGTTACCGGCATCGTTCCTCTTTCCTCGGGGGTGTCGTCCGTCCCGGGGTCGGGGCGGAGGGTTTCAGTCCTGCAAGCGGGGGTCGCGGGGGAGTGGCGGGGCTGTGGGTTTGTCGTCGATTCGGAGGTACGCCGGTCCGGCGCGGCCCGGGGTGCCGCCCTGCTGGCGGAAGTGATTACTCCTCGGCCTCTTCTTCCTCATCGCCGCCGAAGTCGAAGACCTCGTCGGCGACCATGCCGGCACCGAACCCGAGCGCGGCGCCGCCCGCGGCGCCGGCGAGTACTCCGCCCATGCCGGAACCTCGGTCGTGGTGTTCTTCGTGGTGGCCGTGCCCGCCGCCGTGGTGGCCGTAGCCGTGGCCGCCGTAGCCGTGGTCGTGCCCGTAGCCGGAGGGCGGGTAGCCGCCGGGGGCGGCGTGCCCACCGAGGCTGCCGCGGTAGGCGTGGTGCTGGTCGAGCGCCTCGCGAAGCCAGCCGTCGATGACGCGGGTCCAGTCGGTGCGGTCGGCGTCGGTGTGGTCGATGCGGTAGCGGCCGTAGGAGTCGTGGCCGCCGGTGAACAGGCCGGCGCGCTTGTCGAACTCCAGGATGACGTGCACGCCGTGCGGGTCGGTGACGAAGGTCAGTTCGACCGCGTTGACGCCATGGTTGTACTGGGGGGCGGCGTAGAACTCGATCTCCTGGTAGAACGGCAGGCTCTGGTGCAGGCCGTGGATGTGGCCGCGTTCCAGGTCGGCGCCCTTGAACTGGAATCCGAGGGTGCCGAACGCCTCCAGGATTCGCTCCTGGACCGGCAGCGGGTACACGTGCACCGGGTCGAGGTCGCCCTTGTCGGCCGTGCCGCGGATCGACACCTCGGTGCGCAGGCCCATCGTCATGCCGTGCAGGCGCTGCCCGTACAGGTCGGTGACCGGGGTCTCCCACGGCATGGCGATCTGGAACGGCAGCGACAGCTGCTGCCCTTCCCGCAGGTGCAGCCCGCCGGACACGCTCGCGGAGTGGAACTCGACGTAAGCGTCGTAGTCCTCCTCGGCGCCGTCGACCTCGATCCGGGTGACCAGGCCGACCGTGATGTGGTCGATCTCGACGTCGTGGCTGCCGCCGGTCAGGTTCACCTGCCCGGGCAGCGTCAGGCCCGGTCGGGTGTTCGGGTTGGACAGGACGGTGTCGACGCCGGGCGCGCCGACGCCGAAAGCACCCAGCATCTTCTTGAAGACCACGTACTTCTCCCTGGCGACACGTAGCTGTTGTCCGACCGTCTCGTCCGTCCGTAGCGGGGCCATGATCACCGGCGTCCACATTGGATCTCAGGCCGTTCCGGGACGTTAGCAACGGATCCTGAGAGACTCCTGAACGTCCCGCAACAACTACGCAAAGCTACCGCGTGAATGCGATTCATCCGCGTTCGGGTGATACCGAGAAGTTTGAGGTGGCGGCACGAATGGGCGTGAAGACGAGATGTCTCTCCCCGCTCATCCGAGCCTTTCGTACCCGAAGTGACCCTTGTCACAGCAGATTCGTGGAGGAGCGCCCGCTGCGGTGGGCGCCCCCCCCGGTCAGCGTGTGGTCGCGTCCTGGACCTCGCCGACCAACTCCTCGACGATGTCCTCGAGGAAGATCACACCGGTCGTGCGTCCTCCGTCATCGAGGACCCGCGCGATGTGGGCGCCGCCGCGCCGCATCGTGGCCAGGGCGTCCTCGAGTTCACCGCCGTGGCGTACCGCGGCGAGCCGGCGGATCCGCTTGGCGGGCACCGTGGTGGTGTAGGCGACGCCGGTCAGATCCATGACGTCCTTGATGTGCAGGTATCCGCTCGGCTCGCCGTTGTCGGTGACGAGGTAGCGGGAGTAGCCGTGCGCGGCGACCGCCGCCTGGATCTGCGCCGGTGTGACCGTCGCCGGTAGGACGACGAGGTCGTCGAGGGGGACCTCCACGTCGCCGACGGTCTTCGTGGTGAACTCGACGGCGGCGGTCAGGGTTCCCGATCCGTCGACGAGTACGCCTTCGCGGGTTGACTGCGCCACGATGGTCGCGACCTCGTCGAGGGTGTAGGTGCTGGTGGCCTCGTCCTTGGGCGTGACCCGGAACAGCCGCAGGACACCGTTCGCGATCCCGTTCAAGCTCCAGATGACCGGCTTGAACACCCGGGCCACGAAGACCAGGGGTGGGGCGAGGACCAGGGCCGCGGCGGTCGGCACGGAGAACGAGATGTTCTTCGGCACCATCTCGCCGAACACCACGTGCAGGAACGTCACCAGCGCCAGCGCGACGGCGAATGCGATCACGGTGACCGAGTCCGGCGACAGCGGGGTGTGCGCGAGCGGGATCTCCAGCAGGTGGTGGATCGCCGGCTCGGAGACGTTCAGGATCAGCAGCGAGCAGACGGTGATGCCGAGCTGGCTGGTGGCCAGCATCAGGGTGGCGTGCTCCATCGCCCACAAGGTGGTCCGGGCCGCACGGCTGCCGGCCCGGGCACGGGGTTCGATCTGGGACCGGCGGGCGGAGATGACCGCGAACTCCGCACCGACGAAGAAGGCGTTGACGACCAGCAGGACGCCGAGCCAGATGATGCCGGGCAGGTACTCGCTCACCGGGCCACCTCCTCGGCACGGACATCCGCCGTCCGGTCGGTGCCGGGGCCGCCGCCGGCATCGGCAGGGATGAACCGCAGCCGGTCGACCTGTACGCCGTTGAGATGCTCGACGCGCAGCCGACCGCCTTCCACGGCGATTTCGTCGCCGACCCTGGGGATCCGCTCGAGACGCGCGGTGACGAACCCACCGATCGTGTCGTAGTCGTCATCCTCGGGAATCACGATCCTGGCCCGCTCGTGGAGCTCGTCCGGCCGCAGCGAGGCGTCGAAGACGACAGACCCGCCCCGGCGCACCAGCACCGTCCGCGCCCGGTCGTGCTCGTCCTCGAGATCACCAACGATCTCCTCGACCAGGTCCTCGAGGGTGACGACGCCCGCGGTGCCGCCGTGCTCGTCGTAGACGACCGCGAACTGCAGTCCCTCGCTGCGCAGGGCCGGCAGCAGTCTGTCCAGGCCCATGGTCTCCGGGACGCGCAACGGCTCGACCATGAGATCGTCCGCCCGCACCTCGGAGCGCCGGCCCAGCGGGACGGCGAAGGCGTGCTTGACGTGCAGGACGCCGACGATGTCGTCGACGCCGCGGCCGACGACCGGGAATCGGGACAGGCCGGTGGCGATCGCCCGCTCGAGGATCTCGGTGGCCGTGGTGGTGGAGTCGACCGACGCCATACGTACCCGGGGAGTCATCACGTCGGAGGCATCCCGGCCCGAAAACCGCAGAGTGCGGTCCAGCAGCGTGGCGTGGTCCGGGTCGAGGACGCCGGCCCGCGCCGAGTGCCGCAGCAGCGAACTGAGTTCCTCGGCACTGCGCGCACCGGACAGCTCTTCCTTCGGTTCGATCCCGAAGGCCCGGATGACGGCGTTGGCCGTGTTGTTGAACAGCAGGATCAGCGGTTTGAACACCGTGGTGAACAGGGACTGGAATGGCACCACGACCTTCGCCGTGCGCAGCGGCACTGCCAGGGCGAAGTTCTTCGGCACCAACTCGCCGATCACCATCGAGAACAGCGTCGCCAGCCCGATCCCGACAACCGCACCCACCCCCGGCACCACCCGCTGCGGCAGCCCGGCCGCGCCGAGCGGGCCGGCGAGCAGCGCGCTGACTGCCGGTTCGAAGGTGTAACCGGTGAGCAGCGTGGTCAGTGAGATACCGAGCTGGGCGCTCGACAGGTGCGTCGAGGTGATCCTCAACGCCGCGATCGTCGGCCCCAGCCGCTTCTCTCCCCGGGCCCGGCGAGCTTCCAGATCCGCCCGGTCGAGGTTGACCAACGCGAACTCGGAGGCCACGAACAGACCGGTCCCGACGGTGAGGATCAGCCCGATCCCCAACAGGACCCATTCATGCATCGGTCAGCCCCTCTCCTGCGACGGCCGACACTCGGACGGCCAGGGCGGAGAGGGGCCAGGGACTATGAGAAGGAAGATCATCCATAACTTGTCGAGAGTATCGGCCTGAGCTGTAAAAAAGCTGGAAACCCGTGCCGGACCCGTTAAGCCGCTGGAGACGCCGCGTGTCCGTTGCGGGCCCGCAGCGGAGATCGCTGAACTGCGGCAGTCGTCGCAGATCATCGACAGGCCACGGAGGGCGACGTCCAGCCCGGCGGCCTCCGGCGCGTCGTAGCGCCCGTCATCGATGTCCGCCTCGTACACAGTCTCCGCGACCCGCCACAGCGAGGTCGCGCCGATAGAAGTGTCATCCGGTGACGTCCAACGGCACCGCCTGTCCCGTGCAGGCGACCGGCAACTGAACTACGCGCTGCACGTCATGGCCATGGCCCAGATCAAACGCGCGACCCCGGGCCGCGACTATTACCAGCGCAAACGAGCCTCCGGCAAGACCCACAAAGAAGCCATGCGCTGCCTGAAACGCCGCCTCGCCGACATCGTCTACCGCACCATGATCCACGACACGGAGACCTCTCTACAACCAACGCCGTGACAAGAGAGGTGCCGTTAGCGAGACAGACCCGAGGGTGGATGGTCGAACCGCTTCACCCGTACCGCTTTCGGTGCGCCGTGTGGAGCTGGCACTGCTCGCGGAACTTTGGACTGTGCTGGCACAATCGTCGATGAGCGCGGCCGACCGTGGCCTCGCGTCCGGCGACGCGGAAAGCTGACAGCCGTTTTCGGGTAACGCAGCTCCGTCTGCGTCGGTGGGCGGTCCGCCGGACCACACCCGCTCGTCTTGCAGGTGCTCGTACATATAGGTCATGGCGCGCCCTTGAGCTGAAGGGGCCGACGCCGCAGATGCATGATCTACGATGTCTGTCGTGCGTTCGGGCATGCCGAGGCGGCCCCGGGCACGGCAGCGGTGTTGGCGGTCGAGCGGAGATGGGTCCGTGCGGGAGGGTCCGATCGATTACGACGAGCGGTTCGCGGTGGGCGAGGGTACCAACGGTGCACCGTACTCGATCGAGCGTACGTGGCTTTTGTTGCCGACCGGTCGGATAGTCGCTACGGATCCGCTAGCGTACGACGACGACCCAGCCCCTTTTGTCCAGGCTGTGCCGCCTGGACGCTATCGGGTGGATCTACTGGTGAAGGGCCGACATATCGCTGCGGCACGGCTTGTTATCCGGGACGAGTCGGCGGCAAGCTGGGAGGGCGCGTTGCCGGAAGGCTCCCTCGAGGACAGCGACGCCGAGGTCGTCGGCTATGACGTCAATGCCGGTGCGGGATGTTTCACCGACGAACAGACGTTTCAGCAGCTTTCGGAGGAGCCTGACCCCAACTGGCAGCTCACTCTCCTGGAGGATCTGGCCTGGATGCGCGACGGGCCTACCGTCATTCCGCGCTCCGAGGTGGACGGTTGTTCCGGTGACGAGGGGGACGAGAACGTACTGGTCGCGTTCCCCTCCGGTGAGGGTGACGGGACGTACCGCACCTGGGTCGGCCGCACGGGGCGCGGTGAGATCACCTGCTTCGTCACCGACTTCCTGTTGCAGGACTGATAGAACGTTCCCGCGCCGGGCGTTTCGCGGTCGGCTGCGCTGGAGCGTTCGTGGGCCGGTTTCCGCATCGCCGAGACGATGAGGTTGCCGGTGAGGCCGTTGGTGAAGCGGCTGGGGGCGGCGACGGTGCGGGCACGGGCGGTCGCTTCGGCAGCGGAAGCAGGAGGGCCGTGCCGAGCGGGAGGAATATTCGGCCGGCTCGGTGAGCTGGTGCGGTCCATCAGTCGGGCGCTGCGACGTCGAGGCGGCGCAGGCCACGCCTGGACGCTCCTATGGTGCGTCAAGTGGTTGAGGGTGGTGTTTCGAGGCGTCGGTAGAGCTCTCGGGTGATGTAGCGCTTGAGGCAGCGTTTGATCTCGCGGTCGGTTTTGCCCTGGGTGCGGCGGCGGTCGGCGTAGGCGCGGGTGCGTTCGTCGTAGGCAGCCGGGACAGGGTGATGGTGTGTAGGGCGCGGTTGAGTTGTCGGTCGCCGGAGCGGTTGAGTCGGTAACGGACGGTCTTGCCAGATGATGCGGGGATCGGGGCCACGCCGGCGAGCATCGCGAAGGCGGCGTCGTCGCGGCAGCGGCCGGGGTGGGACCAGGCGGTCAGGACGGTGGCGGCCACGATCGGGCCGACTCCGGTCAGGGTGAGTAGGTCCGGGCGCCAGGACCGCACGATGGCGCGGATCGCCGCTTCGTGGGCGGCGGCTTCGGTTTCCAGGGCGCGGACGCGTCGGGCGAGGTCACGCAACACTGTCAGGGCGGTGGTGATCTCGATGTTTCCGCTGGCCGTTGCGGGTCGCAGCCGGACAGCGGTGGTGATCATCGTCCGGGTGCTCTGGCCGCGGAACCGGGCACGGACCGTCTCCGGCGCGGTGATGACCATCGCGTGTAGTTGCCGCTGGGCGGTGGTGGCGGCCTCGACCGCCGCGCGGCGAGCGGTCAGCCGCATCTGCAACGCCGCCCGCTGCGGTCCGGTTTTGGGCTGGGCCAGGCGGGTCCGGGCCAGGGCATCACGGGCGGCGCGTTCGGCGTCGATCGGATCGGACTTCGCCCCAGCACGGCGAGCGGGCCGCTTCGGCCGGTCCAGCTCGACGACCAACTCACCGGCGCCGGCCAGATGCCGGTGCAGACCCGCGCCGTAGCCGCCGGTGCCCTCCACCGCCCAGGCCCGCAGCCCTGAGTGCCGCTCGGCCACGCCCAGCAGGTCGCCGTAGCCGTCCGGGTCGGCGGTGACCGTCACCCGGTCCAGCACCGCGCCGGTACGGGCGTCGAGGATCGCGGCGGTGTGGGTGTGTTTGTGGGTGTCGACGCCGATGACGACCTCGACCAGTTCTGTCAGCATGGACATGCGTTCTCTCCTCACCCGTGGGGACGCAAGGGTCCGGTCCGGTGCGGAGATGGCAGGACTGTGATGAGACACGCCAGCCGCTAACTGGCGGTCAAGCTCCTGATCAGGCCAAATATCTCCCGCCGGGCCGGCGCCGGCAGCAGCGGGCGGACAAGTCCACGCGAAGGCACCAAAGGCCAGTCAGACGAAGAGTCACGCCCACTACTACCGACTATCAGCTCACCACTGATGAACCAACCCCGCCATGCTCACAGTCAGCCGAGACATGTCGATGCGACGATCATCGCCGGGGAACCAGACCGTGTTGGATCATGCTTTCCGCGGCGTCCGTGACCGATTCCGTGGGTGGACGCATCGTCCACCCCAGTTCTTTCTGGGCCTTGGCGGCGCTGACCCGCTCACACCGGTCGTAGTATTTGACTGCCAGGCGGGCGCCCGGCTCGAAGCGACCGAGCACCCACAGGAGTGAGTAGGGCATCGAGAGTGTCCCGATCGGGTAGCCACGCGGTCGATACCGCTCGGCCAGCGCCGCCGCCATGTCGCCCGCCCACAGATGCGGGCCGGCGGCCACGTACCGGTTGCCGGCCGCCTCCGGTGTCTGCATCGCGAGACGGTGCAGACGCGCCAGGTCGCGCACGTCCACGGTCGCCCAGCCGATCCTCGGGACGAGCGGAAGCTGACCCCGCATCATCCTGCGGATCAACTCCAGCGACGTGGGGCGTTCGGCGTGCAGCAGCGGGCCAATGATCGTTCCCGGGTTGACCGTGACCAGCTCCAGCCGGGACTGCTTGGCGAAGTCCCAGGCGGCGTTCTCCGCCAGGGTCTTGCTCTTTGGGTAGGGGTCGGCCCGGCCCACCTCGGTCCAATTCGCCTCCGTGTACGTGCGTGCGACGTCGTGCCCGTAGATGATCGCGGCGAGGGACGAGGTGAGCACCACCCTGCGCACCGTGCTCGGCTCAGCGGCGCGCAGCAGCCGCAGGGTGCCGCCGACCGCCGGCCCGATCAGTTCGTTCTCGTCCCGAGGCAGTCGGGACGGGAAGGGCGAGGCGACGTGCCACACGAAATCGCAGCCGTCGACCGCCCGCATCCAGCCGGTGTCCACGGTCAGATCGGCCTCGACGAACTCCAACACTCCGTCAGTGGCTGCGGCGACCGCACGCAGGTGTGCGACGTCGGCGGTATGCAGATCACGAACCGTGCCGCGCACCTCGTATCCATTTTTCAGAAGCTCTTCGATGCAGTGTCCGGCGAGGAAACCGGTAGCCCCGGTGACCAAGACCCTCATGGCAGGCTGCCCGGTCTAAGCATTGTTCGGACTCTCCCTTGATCAAATCTGGCATCAACGGCTGGACGTCGACCGGCCGCCCCAGTGGCTTCGCCGGCGCTCGCTCATCCCCGTGGTTTGACGAGTCCTGCGTCGTAGGCGAAGACGATGGCCGCGGCTCGATCGCGGGCGCCGAGTTTGGCGAAGAGGGAGCCGACGTGGGTCTTCACCGTGGTTTCCGCCAGGAGCAGGTGTTCGGCGATCTCCCGGTTGGACGATCCGCGTGCCATTAGCCGAAGGACGTCGATTTCGCGATTGGTGAGCGCGCCGAGCTTGGTCCTGTGGCTAGTCGTGGAGCGTGTCGACTGTCGGTAGGAGTCGAGGATCGGCTTGAGGAGGGTGCCGTCGATCCAGGTGCCGCCGGAGGCGACTGTGCGGACCGCTTCGATGAGGTTCTCGGGGGTGGCGGACTTCAGTTCGAATCCTGCCGCGCCGGCGTCGACCGCGGACCAGAGCACGTCTTCGTCGCCGAAGGTGGTGAGGATGCAGACGGGTGGTCCGTTGGCGGCCTGGAGTCGGCGGGTCGCCTCGACGCCGTCGATGCCGGGCATGCGTACGTCCATGCAGATGATGTCGGGGGAGCATTCGGTGAGGGTGTGGGCGACGTCGGCGCCGTCGTCGCATTCTCCGACGACCTGGATGTCGGGTTGGGTGCGCAGGATCAGGCCGAGTCCGGCGCGGACCATCGGTTGGTCGTCGACCAGGAGTACGCGGATCACGTGGATGCTCCGACGAGGCGGCGGGGCAGGCGTGCCTGGACCACCCAGTGTCTGTCGTCCGGCTGGGCGTGGAAGGTTCCGCCGATGGCGGCCACCCGGTGTTCGAGTCCGGCCAGTCCCATGCCGCTGTCCGCACGTGGGGGGCGCGAACAGAGCGGGCTTTCGACCCGTACGTCGACCCGGCCGTGGTCGACGCCGATGCGGATCGTCGCTTCCGGGGAGCGGGCGTGTTTGGCGACGTTGGTGAGGGCTTCTCGGAGTACGTCGTGTAGGACGATGCGGGGCGCCGCTGATACGCCTGCCATGTCGCCGGTGATGTCGATGTTGATGCGCATCCCGGCGTCGCGGTACGTGTCCACCAGATGTTGGAGTTCGCCGGGTTCGAGTGGCGTGAGCGAGTGGGAGCCCTGGTGCATGAGCATCAGGGCCTGACGCAGTTCGTCCATGCCCTTGCGACCCACGTCCTCCGCCTGCCGCAGCGCCGCTGCGGCTTCCGCCAGCTCGCCCGGCGAGGAGGTGAGGATCATTCGTGCCCCGGAGAGGTGGAGCAGGACGACACTGAAGCTGTGCCCCACCAGGTCGTGCAGGTCCCGGGCGATGCGTTGGCGGTCCTCGGCCACCGCGGTCTCGGCCAGCTTGGTACGGGTACGTTCCAGTTCGTCGATCAGCGCGAATTGCCGGCCGACGACGTGGCCGAAGCCCCATCCGATGAGCAAGCCGCCGAACCAGAGCCACGCGCCGATCCCGCGGTGCCAGTTGTTGGTCTCGAGCAGCCAGATCAGGAACGGCGACAGCAGGCAGACAACCATCACGACCGTGTCGAGCCGGCGCCGGCGGCTGGCCGCGACGACCGCCAGTGCGGTGACGACCACGAGGTAGGCGCTCTGGGTGACGACCGCCGCGTCGCCGACGACGGTCGGGATCGTCACCCAGGACAGCAGCAGCCAGCCCGGCATCGACCGCCAGAACGCCCGCACGATCAGCGCCGGAAGCATCAGGACCGCCAGGATCCAGCCCCAGTCCGACGTGTAGGCGAGGTTGAGCACCCCCAGGCCGGTACCGAGAACGGCGGCCCCGATCACGAACTCGTCGCGGTCACGCAGCAGTACGGGCATCCCAGAAATATAGGTCAGCATCGACATCGTCGACTCCGGCCACGGTGCCCGAACGCCTCCTACCGCAGTAGGAGCCGACGCCGTATCGCCCACCCCGGGGAGGGACCGGATCGACACCCCACGTCGAGGACCGAGGCAAGACAGCCAACGGCGGCCTTCACGCCTCAGGTCGCCGGGGACGTCGAGGATCAGGTCTCCGACCGACCGCGGCCGCAGGCAAGGCACCTCGGCCCACCTCGTGACGATCGACGAGTTCCGTACGGCGATCATGTCGAGCAGGGCCTGGCGGTGCAGAACGCGCCCGACGCGCAGCTGTCAGACCCAGCCGTACTCGTTTTGGTAGGCGCAAGCTGACGCTGCTGACGGCCGTCGCGAAATGCCCTTCTCATCGCTTCCTGAGACGGATCCCTCATGCCCCGGCGGAGATCCCTGCCTCGGCCGTCGGGCGGAGCAGCGGGGTGACCGCCTCTCGGCCCGCGTCACTGAACGGCGCCGGCTGCATGGTGGCGGGGTCGAGCAGCACCGCTGCCCGTGACCCCTCGGCGTAGACCGTCGCCCCGTCGACGGAGAGGATCCGTAAGCCGTACCGCAGGCTGGTCCGGCCGAGGTGCTCCACCCAGAAGTGCACGGCCACCGCACCCGGGCGGTTGATCGGCCGCCGGTAGGTCAGGGTCAGCTCGCGTACGGCCTGGAAGGCGTCCCCGTCCAGCGCGCCGGGGTCGACGGTGTAGCCGCGCCGGCCCCAGTAGCCTTCCAGCGCCCGGTCGAAGAGGAACGCGTACCGGGCGTGGTGCACGATGCCCATGGCGTCCAGATCGTCGAAGTAGACCGGAACGATCTCGGCGTGCCCGTATTCGACCGTGGGTGGTATGGCCGTCATGTTCCTGGTTTCTCCCGGATGATGGGGTGAATCGGCAGGTGGGTCACCGAGCCGACTAGGTTGGTCCCGCACGCCGCAACGGATGCGAGAGGCGATTTCCAGATCAGTTCAACGTGGGTACGGGATCGGCGGTGCGCTGGGTCAGGTTGGCGTGCGTGGCGCTGAGGGCGGTGATGCGACGGCGTTCCAGGACGGCGGCCACGGCGTAGCCGCCGCCGGCGGCGATGGCCAGGGTGGCGTAGAGGCCGGCCGGGGCAAAGAACAGGGCGGTACCGGCGACGGTGGCGAGCCAGGAGCCGAGGGTGTAGTGCAGGGCGTTGCGGCGTGCGGTGCCTTCGGCGATGGAGATCAGCCCGACGATGAGTACGGAGCCGGCGGGCCAGAGCACGTTCTGTAGCTCCGACATGCCGGTCGCCCTGGCCAACCCGGTGATCGCCAGGAACAGGGCGGTGAAGCCGGTACACCACGCTGCGCCGAGGAGCTTCTCCGCGTTCCGCCGGGATTCGCTGGCGCCCTTCTGCGCACGGACACCCGCCCGCACGGCCAGCGTCAGCGCGGGCACCACGCCGGCACCGAACAGGGTGGCGGGCAGCCAGCCCGGCAGGTCGAGCAGCGGCTCGGTGCCTTTGGAAAGCGCGGCCAAGCCATGGCCGACCACGTAGGCCAGCGCGAAGACGGTGTACGCGGCGCGGCTGTCGACCTCCCCGGGCGGGACGGTGACGACCGGTGCCGACGCTGCGGGGGCATTCATGGTGGGGGCATTCATGGTGGGATTCCTCCGGGAAGTCGACGTGGTCACTTGGTCTCCTCCGCGACGATGACGACCTTGCCCAGGACGGTGCGCGACTCGGCGAGGGTCAGTGCGTCGGCGGCCCGGCAGAGCGGAATCCGCGCGGCGATCTGTGGTTGCAGTGCGCCGTCGGCGACAAGTCGCAGCACCTGCGTGAGGTCCTCGCGCATCCGGGCCCGGAAGGTGGCGAGGGAGCGCTTGCCGGCCCAGAGGTTGTAGAACAGGGCGCGTTTGCCGTTGGGCAGGTAGTTCCAGGCGTACAGGCGCCCGAACAGTGTCAGCATCGGCAGTAACGCGTTGCCCTGCTCGTTCTTCCTCGTCGCGGAGCCGTAGTTGACCAGGGTTCCGCCCTTGCGCAGCAGCCGCCAGGACTGCTCCAGGCCGGTGCCGCCGACGTGGTCAAAGACCGAGTCCACGCCGCCGGGGGCGAGCTCGCGGATCTTCGGGTACATGTCCGGGTCGCGGTAGTCGACCGGGACCGCCCCCAGCTGACGCACCGCGTCGTGGTGGCGGGCGGACGCGGTGCCGATCACGTTGATCCCGGCGTGCCGGGCCAGCTGCACCAGGGTGTTGCCCACGCCACCGTTGGCGCCCAGCACCACGACCGTCCCGCCTGCGGGGACCCTCGCGCAGCGGTGCAGCATCTGCCAGGCGGTGACACCGTTCACGAGTACGGTCTCCGCGGCGGTGGGGTCGAGCCCGTCCGGTACGGGCACCAGGTCCCCGGCCGCCAGGTGCAGATGGCTTGCCCATCCGCCGATCTTGGTCACCGCGGCGTACCGGCGACCCTGTAACGCCGGGTCCACACCGGCACCGGTGGCGATCACGGTGCCCACCACGTCGTAGCCGGGCACGAAGGGGAACGGTGGCTGGTCGTAGTACCCGCCGAGACGCATCTGCTGCTCGGCGAACGACACGCCGGTCGCCTCCATCCGCAGCACGACCTGGCCCTCGCCGGGAGGTGGAAGCTCACGGACCCTGGCTTGCAGGCCGTCGGGCTCGACCGGGCCCGGCAGTACGATCTCGGTAGCGGTGATTGTGGTGGATCTGGTCATCAGGACCTCGTTCTCTGCCATGACGAAAGGAAGGCGGGCGTATCCCCGGTCGCCGCGAACACGCCCGCCGCGTGGCGATCTCCCGGTTTGTCAGTTCCCTTGCTTGCTGGGTGCGGCGCTACCGCTGTAGTCGTCGAGATCGGCGACCAAACCGGCGACATCCGGGTTCTCGGCGTACCGGCGCCGGTGGATGTCGGCGATCTTCGCGCCCATTTCCGGGTCCGGGTCGTCGGTGATGTCGAAGGACATGAACTTCTCGGTCAGCGGCAGGCCGGCCCGGTCGATCTCGAGGTGCGCCGGGTGGTTCATCATCACCTCGTAGTCGGCCAGATCCTCGATGATGGAGACGGCGCCGTAGTCGTACTCCCCGCCGAAGTCGCGGCCGATGACGAACGACTTGATGGCAGGGATCGCGCTCGAGGCGTCGTGCATGGCCTTGAGGCCGGCCACCACTTCCTCCTCCGGGATACCGGGCTTGAGGGAGAAGCGGATACCGTGGTAGATCATCGGGTTCCTTTCCGTGACGATGTCGCGTTGCGCGTACCGGCGGCGGCGATGGTCGCGCCGACGACCATGGCGACCCCGGCCCAGGTGAAGGCGGCACCGACACCAAAGGCCTGGATCAGAGGTTGGACGACCAGCGGTGAGAGGAACTGGCCGAGGAAGATCCCAGCGACGAGTCCGCTGAAGACCCGGCCGCGACAGGCGGGTGGGGCGAGTTCGGACAGCCGCAGGGTGAGGTGGGGGATGGCGAATCCGACACCGAGACCCCCGACGAGCAGGCCCACGGCGATACCCGCGACGGTGCCCACAGCACCGACGAGCACCCAGCCGGTGCCGAGCAGCGCGATGCAGAGCACCGTGACGGCGCCCGGCCGCATGCGCCCGCGCAATGCTGAGAAGGCGAATCCGCCGAGCGTGCTGGCCACAGTGCTGCCGGCGACGATGACACCGACGAGGATGGGGCCGATCCCCTGGCTCGCCAGCAGGAAGGGCACCTGCGTCGGCGCCATGTAGAAGAATATTGTGGCGACCAGGGCCAGGCCGTAAATGACGAGTACGTCCCTGGTGAACGCGCGCCCGGGGGCGGCGACCGCCGGGGCAGCGACCCGCGGCCGGTCGCGCACCGTGAGGACGGCGAGGACGGCGACCACCGCCGCCAAGCTGTAAAGCCAGAACGGTACCCGCCAGCCGACCGTGGCGAGCAGACCGGCCAGCGGCAGGAACAGCACGCCGCTGAGGCTCGCGAACACCTGTTGCAGGCCCAGGAAGGACGCCCGCGCCGCCCCGTCGAACCAGTCCGTGATGGTGGCGTTGACGGCCGTCATGATCCCGCCGACGGCGATGCCGAGCAGTGCCCTGCTTGCCAGTAGCAGCCACAGGTCGTTCAGGCAGTAGCCGGCGGTGCCGCTGAGCGCGTACAGCACGAGGCATGACACGAGCAGCCGGCGGCGGCCGGTACGGTCCGCCGCGAACCCGACCAGCGGGGCGCTGACGGCGACGGTCAGTGAGGTGATCGTCATCGCGAGGCGGACCAGCAGGGAGGCGCCGGGCCGGTCGGCGAAGACCTGCTCCATCGCCGGAAGGCTGGGGGCGATGACGGCTGGTGCCATGATCGTCAGGGTTGCCGCGGCGAGGATCGTGGCGCGCGCGGCACGATCGGGTACGTCGCGGCCCGGCGCCATGGCCACGGCGCCGCGATCAGGTTGAATCACGCGGCACACGGTATGGACCGACGGACACCGATGTCGTCGGGCTGCGGTACCCGGTCCGCTGGTCCCGCAGGAGGAACCGCCCCGTCCGCTCCGACCGCGGTACGAGGGTCGGCGCCATCGCGATCGGGGTCGGCCCGCCGTCGCTGGTCGACCGCCACCATGGCCATGGCGACGACGACCACCATGTATGCGGTCCGCGTGCCGACCATGGCGTCGCCGACCAGGGTCGGGGTCGTCACCCCCGAAGGCGCTGCGGAGGACGGCCGCCAGCACGGTGAACCGGCCGCGGTCACGAAGTGGTGAGCGTGTACCGGGAATGGTAGGAGGTCGGGCGCACCCGGTCCGACCACGGTGCCCGTGCTGCTCCCCCCGGGGGTAGTAGGACGACGGCCGATCCTCCCCCTGGGAACGGAGAAGATCAGCTACCACGCTCCGACGCCGGCCGGGCCGGCCGCACCTACCGTCGTCGACATGCACGACGCCCCGGAGTACCTAGCCCGCGATCACTACGAGGCGCTGGTCGTCGGCAGTGGCTTCGGCGGCGCGGTGGCCGTCTGCCGGCTCGCCCAGGCCGGAATCGACATCGCCGTCGTCGAGCGAGGCCGCCGCTGGCCGGCCGGCAGCTTCCCGCGCGATCTGTCGCGGCTGGACGACGGCTGGCTGTGGCTGTGCAGCCACGGGCTCTACGACGCGCTACCGCTCAACGACATCCTCGCCGTCCGGGCCGCCGGGTACGGCGGCGGCTCCCTGGTGTACGCGAACGTGGCCGCCCGGTCGCCGCAGGCGGTCTTCGCCGACTGGCCCGCCCCATACAGCCGGGCGCACCTCGACCCGTTCTACGACCTCGCCGCGCACATGCTGGACATCTCGCCGATACCGGCCGACCGCGACCTGCCGCCCAAGACCCGGCTGATGGCGGAGGCGGCCACCCGGCTGGGCCACCGCGACGGGTTCTTCCACCCCAACCTGGCGATCACCTTCGACGATCGCGGCCCCGGCCAGACCAACCGGTTCGGCGTGCCCCAGCGCGGCTGCACCTACTGCGGCCAGTGCGACATCGGCTGCAACGTCGGCGCCAAGAACAGCCTCGACCGCAACTACCTGGCGCTGGCCGAGCGGGCCGGCGCCGAGGTCGGCACGCGCACCGAGGCGGTCTGGATCGGCACCGCCGGCGATCGTGGCTATCGGGTACGGCTGCGCGAGTACGGACATCCCGGCACCGGCAAACAGGGCACGGAACGCGAGGTCACCGCACGGTACGTCTTCCTGTGCGCCGGCGCGCTCGGCAGCACCGAGATCCTGCTGCGCAGCCGCGACCAGTACGGCACACTGCCGGACCTGCCCGGCACAGTCGGCAGCCGCTTCTCCGGCAACGGCGACTTCCTCAGTTTCGGCCGCGACCTCGGCGCCGACTTCGCACCCTCGATCGGCCCGACCATCACCACCGCCTCGGTCATCCGCGGCGGCGACCCCGACGACGAGCGCTGGTTCGTCATCGAGGAGGGCGGCTACTCCGAGCACATAGCGGAGCTCGTCAGTTCGATGCACCTGCCGTCCTACCTGACCGAGCACATGAACCGCAGCGCCCGTACCCTCATCGGCACCGCCCAGACCTTCGCCGGCCACCTGCGTACCGACCGGACAGCCGTGCTGCTCGCCATGGGCCGCGACCGTGCCGACGGCCGGATCGAGCTGCGCGGCAAACAGCACCGACTGCGTGTTGTCTGGGACACCACCCGCAACGACCCGCTCTACACCGACGAGCAGGTGGTCTCCGCCGCCGTCGTTCGCGCGCTCGGTGGTACCCCGTTCGCGCCACCCACATGGCGCATGTTCCGCCAGCCGGTCACCGTGCACAACCTCGGCGGCGTACCGATGGGCGAGGATCCGAGCCGCGGCGCCGCGTCCCCGGACGGCGAGGTCTTCGGCCACCCGGGCCTCTACGTCCTCGACGGCGCGCTACTGCCCGGCGCGACCGCCGGCAATCCCTCGCTGACCATCACCGCAGTCGCCGAACGGTGCATCGAGATCGCGATCCGCCGCATCACCGCCGACCCCGCCTGGCAGGCACCGCAGCACGCCGACGCCGCACCCCGCCCCGTACCGGAGGACGCCGCCGTGCAAGCAGTCGCCACTCGCGGCCCGACCCGCAGGCGCGCAGCCGGAGTCCGCTTCACAGAGGCGATGACCGGCACGGTACGCCTGCCAGCAGACACCGACGAGACCGGGCCGTCCCGCGCCGCCAAACTGCGGCTGACCGTGGTGATACCCGACCTACAGGCCATGATCGACGATCCGACACACGCGGCCGAACTCTACGGCACCGTCCGGGTGACCGGCCTGACCGCCCGCCCGACCATGGTCTCCGGCGGCCGCCTGCACCTGCTCGCCACCGTCGACGGCGGCCCGGACCGCACCATGACCTACCACCTGCCGTTCACCGATGACACTGGCCGTCCCTGGCTGCTGCTCGGCACGAAACACGTCCACCGCGGCTGGCGGAACAACCCGTGGTACGCCACCACCCGCCTCGCTGTCGCCGTCGTCGACCCCGACAAGCGCTACGACGCGACCGAACCCACCGGCCGGATGACCATCAGCCTGCCAGAGGTCGTCCGCCTTGTATCGTCACTGCGCACCACCGGCGACGGTGACGCGACTACCGTCGCCCGGTTCGGTCGGTTCTTCACCGGTCAGGTCGCCCGCGCGTACCTGCGACCGAAAAGTGGCCGGCGCGGCCCAGCCGCAGCGCGGAACCTCTGATCGTCGATGTTCCGGGTCGGCGAACGAAGGGGTCGAAGGGCGGTGGGTCACCGTCCCTCGACCCCGACATTGAAAAGCAGTGCCACGCCGTGGAATGTGGCATCAACCGGCTCAAACGCAACCGGGCCGTCGCCACCGGCGTTGACAGACCCGCCGTCCGGTACCGGGCCACCGTCCACCTCGCCGCGGTCAACGAGGGACTCGCGCCCGACGTGCGAAAACGCGGCCTAGACGGTTTGCGATCCCAGCGGCCGTTGGAGATTGACTGATTCCAGAACCGCCACGGCCTCCAGCGAGATCAGACGCGAGTTTTGCAGGGCGACGACCTTCCACTGGTCGTCCTGCCAGCTCATGACGAACAGTTGCATGGAGTAGCGGCTCGGCGGCGGCTCCTCTTCGCCTGGCATCGCGATCCCGACGCGGTGGTGTACGACGCCGCAGCCCGGCCCGATGATCCGGGCGAACGGCACCTCGCCGTGCAGTAGCCGCGACCCCTTCACCACCGTGTCGAAAATTGGCTGATGGGTGGCGATCATGTGCTCGCGTCCCCGGTAGATGGTCCCCTCGAAGTCCGCGAACTCGGCGTCGTCGGCGAAGTCGGCAAAGAATGCGGTGGCGTCACCGCGGTTCCATGCCTCGTTCATCCGGGCCGGGATGGCACTAATCGCCTCGACCGATTGCTGCATGTATCTACCTTTCTGCGTTGTCAGCCTTCGATGACAGTCTGGAGGCGGCGGCCCCGTGGTGTCCTCAGAGTGGAGTGTCGATCCGGCCCCTCCCTGGGGTGGGCGTCGCGGCGTCGGCTCCTACCGCGGTAGGAGGCGTTCGAGCCCTGTGGTCGGAGTCGACGGCGTCGTGACGGTCATCTGCCGGATGTGGCCGGGCATGTTGGTCACCCGGGTCAATGGCGATCGGTCTTGTCGGAGTTGCCTTGAGCGACTATGAGCTGCAACGTGTCTCGCAGGCGCTTCCGATCTTGCGAAGTGAGCGGTGCGAGGAGGGCACGTTCGGCGTCGTCGCTCGCCCGGGTCGCGCGACGGAGGGTGTCCTTGCCGTGGTCCGTCAGGTCGATCACGTTGCGGCGCCGGTCCTCGGCATGCGGACGACGGAACACAAGGCCCTTGTCTTCGAGCCTGTCGATCAGGGCAACCATCGTCGTGCGGTCCACGCCCAGCCGCTGTGCCACCTGCTGCTGAGAGGCCGGTTCGTGGCCGGACAAGACGAGTAGGACTCCAAGCTCACGTGCGTCGACGTCGAACGGTGCCAACGCCTGCGTGTGGAGCTCCTCTAGCCGCGCAGCGGCGTGCTTGAACAGATAGCCCAGCCGCCTGCTGAGTTCCGGACCAGGTCCGTCGTCGCTCGACATACCCACCATCCTACCGGTACGCTGATCGTCAGTAGTGCTGACGATCAGCGAGTCGACAGGGATGAGGACGAGAATGATCCTGGTAACCGGAGGGCTCGGTTTCATCGGTTCCCACGCCGTGCAGGCACTTTTGGACCGGGGTGAGGAATGCGTGCTCGTGCAGCGTCGCCACGCCCGGCTGCCGGCCGACCGTTTCGGCGGCCCAGTCCACCTAAAGCAGGCGGACGTGACCGACCTGAGCAGCCTGCGCGACGTCGGCTCGCGGCATCGGATCACCGGGATCGTGCATCTCGCCGGTTCGATGCCCTGGCCACCCAGTCCGGAGCCGCCGGTCGGCGCGACCCGTCGCGCGCTCGGTGGGCTGCTCAACATCATCCAGGTCGCCCAGGACTGGAACGTGAACCGCGTGGGCGTCGCCAGCACAATCGGCGTCTACGCGGGCGTCGGGACCGACGGCGCGCTCGCCGAGAACCTGCCCCTGCCGATGACCGCACCGCATCCGATCCCGACCTTCAAAAAGATCGGCGAGCTACTCAACGCCCACCTGGCCGAGGCGACCGGCATCGACATCGTCAACTACCGCATCTCCGGCACCTGGGGACCGCTCGGCCACCACGACCCGTTCTTCCCCGCGCCCGAGTTCATCCACGCCGCCGTCGACGGGCGCGCACCGGACCTCTCCGGACTCCGGATTCCCGCACACCTCGACGACGCGCTTGACCTCTGCTACGTCAAGGACACCGGCCGGGCGATCGCGCTCCTCCAAACCGCCGACAAGCTCCACCACCGCACCTACAACGTCGGCACCGGGCGCGCCACGACCAACGCCGAAGTCATCGCCGCGATCAGAAGTGTCATCCCCAACGCCCACCTCACGTTGCCGCCGGGCCGGACCAGCAGCCACGGCCACCTCGACATCACACGTCTTCGACAGGACACCGGCTACCGACCCGCGTACGACACCGAACGCGCCGCCGCCGACTACATCTCCTGGCTACGCGCCGGCACCGAACGCTGACCATCCGAACGCCGACCATCCGAACGCATGCATCCCGGCTGGAGGAGCGGGGCGTGCCAGCCGAGGTGTCCAAGCCCGAGTCGTGCCGGGGTGGCGGAGTGAGGACACTCCGCCACCCCGGAGGGCGAAGCGAAAATGGTTCAGGCCGATTCCATCGGCCGGCAACTCGTCAGTCGGGTAGGTTGTCGACCCGGCCCTCAACCACGCACCCGCAGATACTGCCGATGATGCCGAGCCTGCCCAGGCGACTCCAGCGACGAGCTGACGATGCTCACCGCGTCACCGAATGCCCTGCCAGACCTGCCGTTCGGCTGCGGCGGGATCGGTTACCTCCTCGATCTGGCTGGTGATCAGCGCGACAGCTCGGCCGGCGACGCGGTAGGGGGCCCAGCTTGGTGCGTTGCCGGCGATAAAAGAGACCCAGAGGCCATGCATGGTCTCGGCCACAGCTCGTGATGGAGTGTCGCCGATGCGCGGCCGGACGTCCGGCCTGTCGATCGTGTTGAAGATGTACGGGAGATCGATGCCGTGGCAGGCGCCGAGCCCGTTGTTCGCGGCGGGCTCCGGGTGGTCGAAACGGTAGACCCAGGTGGCCGCCGGCCGAGCTTCGGCAACCCGTACGACGGGAATGCCGAAGTTCCAGTCGGTGGCGATGGCCGAGAGGATCTCCGCGTGGCTCGCCTCCGGCCGGGTGGCTCGGTAGACCGCTGCTTGCGCGGACGTCAGGCCGTACCCTGCCGCGGTCGCCGCCACCGCGTCGGCGCCAATGTGGTCCCAGAGGCCGGGGGCGACCAGGAAGAGCCGTGCCTCGTCGCGATTGGACCCGATAAGCAGCGGCAGGTCCGCGGCCACACCACGCCGAAGGGCCTCCAACGGGGTGTCCACGAGCACATCGCCGTCGACGACCGGCGCGAACGCGAGCTGGCTCACCGCGATCGCGCCCCACTTCGCGGGATCGGGGGCGGTCTGGACCTCGGTGACCAGGTCTGACGCGGCATCGACCAACGTTTGCAGGGGAACGTTCTCGATGGCCGCTCGGGTGGGCGCCACGCCGAGCGCGTCGGCGAGGTGACCGGCGACCAGATGGCCCTGCTCGCTGGTGAGCGTGTTGGCGGCCGCGCCGCTCTGCGCGATCACGCGGCTGAACAGGCCCTTGGCCGCGGGCATCGACATCAGCGTGACGGCGCTGATCGCACCCGCGGACTCGCCGGCCACGGTGACCCGGGTGGGATCCCCGCCGAAGGCGGCGATGTTGTCCTGCACCCACCGCAGGGCCGCCATCTGGTCGAGCAGCCCCAGGTTGGGGTGTCCGTCTCGCAGGTACAGGAATCCTTCGGCGGCCAACCGGTAGTTGATCGTCACGCAGACGACCCCGGCCGCGGCGAAGGCGCTGCCGTCGTAATCACCGACCGATCCGGAGCCGTTGGTGAAGGAGCCGCCGTGTATCCAGACCAGCACTGGCAACCCTCCGGCACCGGGGTCGGGCGTCCACACGTTCAGGTTCAGGCACTCCGGGCCCGGATTCGCGATCTCGGGGAAGAACAGGCGGTACGGCGGCGGGTAGTGCCCCTTGGGGACAGTCGGACCGTGCTCGGTGGCGGACCGGACGCCCTCCCAGGGGGCGACGGGCTGGGGCGGGCGCATCCGGTTCGGCCCGAACGGCGCTGCCGCGTACGGGATCCCCAGGAAGGCCATGCCGGAAGCCGTCGGCCGGCCGCGTACCTTGCCGGCCCGTGTCGTTGCGATGAGGTTCATGTCCTCAGGTGCGCGCTCGGCGCCGAAAGTTCGACCGCTCGGCCGACGAATCTCGACGGCTATAGTCTTGAACGGTGATCGACGCCATCTCGGACGCGGATCTGGTGCGTCTCGCCCGGGCTGGCGACGCCGCCGGCTTCGGCGTGCTGGTCTACCGTCACGAGGCGCGGATGCTTGCCACCGCGTATGCCCTTCTCGGCTACGGGCCCGACGCGCAGGACGCGGTGCAGGAGGCTTTTGTCGTCGCTGTGTCCCGCCTGGCTACGCTGCGGGACCCGGAAAACGTCGGTCCCTGGCTGCGAGGCATCGTCCGGAAGGTCTGCCTGGCTTCCCTGCGCGCGCGCAGCCCGATCCTCGTCCCAGACCTCGGGGTGGACGTGGCCGCCGCTGCCGCCGACCCGGCCGAACTGCTCGAACGGCAGGCGCTGCGGGACTGGGTGTGGCACGCCTTGGAACAGCTGACCCCGAACCTGCGGCTGGTGTCGATGCTCCGCTACTTCACCGAGGCCAACACGTACACGCAGATCGCCCAGCTGTGTGGCGTACCCGTGGGTACGGTGCGTAGCCGCCTCAGCGAAGCGCGCAGGAACCTCGCCGAACAGTTGCGGGCGACCGCCGCGGTGGCCCATCCCGATGCCGCCGCCCGCACGCTGCGGTCGCGTCGGGAGGCCGAGGAGAGCCTGGCCGCGATGCGTGCCGGTTTGGTCACCGCGACGTTTGCCGAAACCTGGTCTCCGTCGGCCGAGGTGGCGCTGCCGGACGGGACTCTCGAGCACGGGTACGGTCGGCTGGCGCGCTTCATCGCCGCCAATCACGAGGACGGCGTCCGATACCGCTTGACCAATGTCGTGGCCAGCAGCGATGTCTCCGTGTGGGAGACCGAGTTCTTGAATCCGCCCGACAAGCCCCTGCACTGCGCGCCTGCGGGTGTCTGGCTCCATTTCCTCGACGCCGGTCGCACACAGCGGTTCCGACTGCTGCACGTTCCCCAGCCATAGACCATCAAGGCGCCGCTGTGTGATCCCTGCGTGTCCGGTGATACGCAGCGTGTCGACGCGAAGGATCGGGTCGGGCACCGCACTCGCCGGGCGGATTCGGTCCAAATGGGTACTTCCTAGGGATGCCCATGGGAAGAAGGATCAGGTTCCTGACGATGGCTGTCGCCGCGCTGGGGCTGACATTGCCGGCCGATCTGGCATCGGCGCGGACCGAGACCGAGTACGCACAGCGAAGGATCGTGGGTGGCACGGACGCCGATCAGACGTATCCGTGGATGGTGTCGCTGCAAAAGAACAGCCACTTCTGCGGTGGCTCGCTGGTGAGTCCGGAATGGATCGTCACGGCCGCGCGCTGCCTGCGCGCTGACAACTTCGTCGGGTTGCAGCTGCGCATCGGTTCGGTCCGCAAAGACACCGGGGGCGTCCTCGTCACGCCCGAGCGGTTCGAGACCCACCCGGTGGCCGATCTGGCCGTCATCCAGCTGGCCGCCCCGGTGGACCTGCAACCCGTACCGATCGCGGATTCCGCCGCGGAGCAGACCCCGGTGCGCATCTTGGGCTGGGGGTGCACCAGGGATCCGCAGGACCACGAGGGTTGCGCCGAGCCTGAGGTGCTGCAACAGCTGGACACGGTCGTGCGGCCGGCGGACGACTGCGCCGACCGGGTGAGCTGGAGTAACCTGTGCGTCGGCAACCCCGAGGCCAACCAGGGGGCCTGCCTCTTCGACTCCGGCGGCCCGGCCGTCCGCGGCACGACCGGGTCGTCCGCGCTCGTTGGTGCGACGCACGGCGGCCCGGCGTGCGGCACGGCACCGGCCACCTATACCGACGTCACCTACTACCGGCCGTGGATCGAGCAGTGGATCGGCGATGCTGCCGCCGAGACTTCCTGAGGCCACCGCCCCTCTCCTCGGCCTGGCTCTCCAGCTGCCGGATCATGGGCTCATTCAATCGGGCCGCGGTCGACGAAGCTGTACGTGCCGCGGGTGCCGCCGTCCCCGACTTCCTGGATGTAGAGCGCCGAGCCGTCGTTCTTGACCTGGACCGCGCCGAACCTCTCGTTCGTCAGGTGGTGCGTGACGCGGCCCTGATCGTCCGTCCCGTCAGCCTTGGTGACCTTGAAAAGAGTGGTCTCGTCCTCCGCGCATGTCTTGGTGCTGAGACTGACAGGCTTCTTGCGGGTATCGCCGTAGACGCACCAGCGGCCGCCTTCCTCGCGCGGGCGCAGCGCTTCGAGGAGGTGGCTGCCGCCGGAGGCCGGGACGATGCGGAACAGCGCACCGTCGTCGGTGCCGCCGCCGATGGAGATCGGGCCCTCGTAGGTGGCGCTCCAGTCCTTGTCGTCCTCGGCGATGTGGATGAGGACCTTGCGATCGCCGGCCAGGATCTCGTCGTAGTGATCGGTCTCGCCCGAGGGTGATCCGCCGGACCGTGCCGAAGTGGACGGTGCCGTGGTGGACGTCTCGGCCGGAACCGGCGACGATGTGCCGGGAGACGTGGCGTCGCTGGACGGGGCGCATCCCTGCGTCGTCAGGGCGACGGCGGCGAGGGCGATTCCCGGTGGCGAGCGCTCGGGACGAGTGCACGACATGACCTCCACAGTGGGCGAATTGTCCCGGTCAATTGACCCGATACCCGGCGGCCGTGGCAGGGAACCGGTGACACCGCGCCGCGAGCGTGTGCGGAGATCCGACTTGGCGGGTCCCGTGCTGCCGCCGGCGCCTTCAGGTCGGCCCGAAGTGGTTCCCAGCCAGGTGGGACGCGTGCCCCCTGCGCTCTTCCGGTGACGATCGGTAACCTCGGTACCATGGTGTTCGACTCCACTTGTTTCGATCTCCAGCCATATGTTGGTTTTGACATGGCTCGGTACGTTCGGCGGACGTACTGCAGCTGGCAGGACGCCGGATGGCAGTCCTTGCTCGTCCAGCAGTTCGAGCACGTCACCGTGGCCGACGACATGGAACTGCCGGCCACGGCGGATCTGCACCTGGTGCTGCCGGTCGCGGGACGGGCGGTGATGGAGACCCGAAGTGGTGGCCGGGGGAGCCGCTACACGTGGACACCGGGGCGGCT
This sequence comes from Plantactinospora sp. BB1, assembly GCF_003030385.1. Classification (NCBI taxonomy): domain Bacteria; kingdom Bacillati; phylum Actinomycetota; class Actinomycetes; order Micromonosporales; family Micromonosporaceae; genus Plantactinospora; species Plantactinospora sp. BB1. Next base: position 3,638,946 of record NZ_CP028159.1, read on the forward strand.
TGAGCTGGGCGTCCCGGATCAGTCCGTCCTTCGCCGTTATCGCGCGGACGGGGCGATGCGGAGCGTGCAGGTCCACATCCCGCGTGGCACTGTCGATCGGATCGCGGCCCAGTTGGGTGGCCGCGCGGTGGACTACGAGGCGATGGCCGCTTCCCTGGCCGCCGGGGACTCGCTGATCGAGGAGGCCGTCCGGGCGGTCGGTTGCCCGAACGATGCCGGTGACCTGTATGCCGAGTCGGCGGCCGCCTTCCTGGCCGTACACCTGCTCACCCGTCATGCGCGGGTGCCGCCTCCTCGGACGCCGACCCGGGAGGATACACGCGTCCGTGCCGCCGTCGAGCTGATGCGTGGCCGGTTGTCCGACCCGATCACCTTGGCTGACATCGCCGGCGAGGTGCATCTCAGCGTCTACCACCTCGTCAGGGTCTTCAAGGAGGTGACCGGGGTTACACCGCACCGGTTCCTCACCCGACTACGGATAGCGGAGGCGAAACGGCTGCTGCGCGACACCGACCTGGCGATCGCCCAGATCGCGCTGCGGTGCGGCTTCGCCAGCCCCGGCGCGCTGTCGACTGCCTTCCTGCGGCACACCGGAACACGTCCCTCGGTCTATCGCAATTCTTGACCGTCACACCGCAATCCCGGGCATTGGGTCATGGACACGCTGCTCCTAGGGTTTTTGCATGACCGACATCTCTTCGGGCACAGCGACCGTGCCTGAGGTCGAGCCCTTCGCCATTCATGTCAGCGACGACGACCTGCTCGATCTGCGTGCTCGTCTGGACCGGGTACGCCTTCCCGAACCCGAGACGGTGCCGGGCGCGACGCAGGGAATCGAGTTGCAACAGCTCGCGGCGTTGCTCGCTGCGTGGCGACAGCACGACTGGCGCGCGAGGGAAGCCCGGTGGAACGCGATTCCACATTACCGGGCATCCATTGACGGACTGGGTATCGCGTTCTGGCACGTTCGTTCACCGGAGCCGACGGCGCTGCCGCTGGTGCTGACACACGGCTGGCCCGGTTCGGTGCTCGAATTCGAGGACGTCGTCGGGCCGCTCAGCGATCCGGTCGCGTACGGCGGTTCCGCCCGTGACGCCTTCCACGTGGTCGTACCGGCGCTGCCGGGATTCGGGTTCAGTGACCGTCCCCGCGAGCGGGGCTGGCACCCCGGCCGTACCGCCCGGGCCTGGGCCGCGCTGATGACTCTGCTTGGTTACCAGCGTTTCGGGGCACACGGCGGGGATTGGGGTGCCTATGTAAGTACCGAACTGGCGCGTCTTGTTCCTGAGCGCGTCGCGGGCCTGCACCTGACGATGCCGTTGGCGTCCCCCTTGCCGGAGGACCGGATCGCACCGGACCCGGCGGAACAGCGCCTGTTAGACCGGCGGGACCTGCACCTGATGGACGGTTACGGCTTCGGGATGCTGATGAGCACCCGTCCCCAGACTATCGGCTACTCCCTGCTCGACTCACCTGCCGGCATGGCGGCATGGCTCGGTGAGAAGTTCACCGCCTACGCCGACACCCGACCTGCGGTCGGTGGGGGTGTGAGCGTGTCGAAGCAGGTCGACAACATCGCGCTGTACTGGTTGACCGGCACCGGAGCCTCCAGCGCTCGCTGGTACTGGGAGGCGATGAGGTGGGTGCCGCGCAGCGCGGAGGAGGAGAACGCGCGACCGGTGACCACCCCCACCGCCTGTTCGCTGTTCCCGGCCGATCCCTGGCCGACCGCACGTCGTTGGGCGCAACGGCGCTATCGCGACCTCCACACCTGGCACGAACTGGACCGTGGCGGGCACTTTCCTGGCCTGGAACAACCAGATCTCCTGGTCTGCGAAATCAGAGACGCGTTTCGCTGCGCACGAGATCAGCCGGGCATCTCCTGAAGTGTTCGACGACCGGGCGGCGACGCGGCGAGCCGGGGCCGGTCGCGCCCCGCGCAAACGCTGCGGCGCGGGCCTCACGCCGATCCGTCTCCGCACCCACCGGGCCGGGTGCCCGGGTCCGCTTGTTGCCGGTTCGATTACGACCTTCGGCGCTGCGAATGAGACTGCGTCACGTAACGATCGACTGCTCGGACCCGTACGAGATGGCTACGTTCTGGAGCCGGTTGACCGGCTGGCCGATTTCCGGGATCGATCAGCCCGGCGACGACGAGGTGCTCGTCGAAGCGCCGGGCCCGGTGCTGGGTCTGCTGTTCGTCCGGGTCTCCGAGCCGCTCTCAGCCAAGAACTAGGGTTTGACGCCGAGAATCTTCCGCAGGATGGTGTCGACGTGGCGGCACGGCTGTGAGAGGTTCCGTTGTTAGGCGCGGCGTCGGGCGGTCCGTTGCTGAGTCAGCTGGGCTTTTCCGGCGGGTTGCAGACCAGGGTGGTGGTGCTGTCGGTCGTCACCGCGGGCAGCACGCGGGTGGTGCGCAGAACCTGGGTGTGGGTGATCGGATGGTGGCGCCGGCGTCGGGTTCGCGGGATGCGCGGGCGTCGGGTCAGTGGGCTGGTGGGCTGGGCGGCTTCGGGGTCGAGTACGGCGATGGCGCTGGTGAGGACTTGGGTGTTGGGGATGGCCAGTGGTGTGTCGGTGGTGCGTAGGTGGCAGTGGATGAGGCCGAGTTCGGTGACGGTGCCTTCGAAGGTGCCGCCGAGGGTGCCGTTGTGCAGGCGGATGCGGTCGCCGACCGCGATGGTGCGGGTGGTCAGCAGCACGATGCCGGCGATGATGTTGGCGAGGGTTTGCTGGCCGGCGATGCCGAGCAGCGCGCCGGTAAGCGCGCCGCCGAGCAGGAGCTGTCCGACCGGTACGGCGAGGATGCCGAGGGTGGTCAGCAGGATGGTGGCGGCGCCGGTGATGACGGTGAGGATGCGCAGCACGCTGGCGTGGGTGTGGCCGAGCCGGTCGGCGGTGATGGTGGACAGCCAGGAGGCGGTTCGGAGGACGGCGGCGGTGCCGGTGATGAGGAACGCGGCGGTGCCGGCGGCGGCCAGCAGGCGGATGGTCAGGTGGGGTGAGTGCAGGTTGCCGGCGGCGGCCAGCGCCGCCGCGGCGGCGGCGAGCACGGTAAGCAAGGCGGGTTGCCAGCCGGGCGCGGTGCGGCGCCGGCGTGCGTTGGCCGAGACGTAGACGGCGGAGCCGGTGGGCGCAGCGTTCTTTACGGGTCGGGCAGTCATGGCAAGTGGTCGGTCGGGTCGTTGCGGGAGTCAGTTGATGGCGTGCAGGACGTGCGCGGGTGAGCGTTGGTCGTGCACGTGACGGTCGCGGCGGCTGTCGGTGGGGATGGTGAGGGTGAGCACGCCGTCGGTGTAGGTGGCGGTGATGCCGTGTCCGGTCGCGGGCCGGTCCAGCCGGATCTGCTGGTCGATGATGCCTGACGGTCGTTGATTGGTGACCGGGGTCGCGTCGGGCAGGTGCGGGGCGCTGCGGTGGCCGCGGACGGTGATGGTGGTCCCGTCGGCTTCGACGTCGAGACTGCCGGGGTCGAGACCGGGCAGGTCGCACAGCACCACGTCGTGGTCCTCGCGGCGGTAGATGTCCACGGGCACGGCCGGCGCGGGCGTCCGATGGCGCCGATGCGTTGGTCGGCTGAGTCGGTGCACGGCGCGGTCCGGGGCGTTGCTGGTGGTGGTCATGGTGGCGGTTCACCTGCTCATGGTCAGCCGGCGGCCCCGGCCACCGCAGGATGGTGGCCGGGAAGCCGGGGTTGTTGGGGTCAGCTACGCCCGCGCGCGGCGGGTGCGGCCAGCAGCTGGGCGGCGTGGTCGGCGTGGGTGTCGTCGACGAGTACCTCGTAGCTGTCGGCACGCAACCCGCCGATGGAGGCGAAGTCCCGGCGGCCGCCGGTGAGCGCGTGCGCGGCCAGGCCGAGCAGGGCGCCCAGGACGGCGCCGATCATCGCCCCGTACACGCCGAGCAGCAGCGCGGAGACCAGCGGGTTGATCAGGTTGAACAAGCCGAGGATCCAGCCGAACACGGCGCCCAGGACGCTGCCGTCGATGGCGTGGTAGCCGGCGGCCTTGGCGAGGGTGAGCCGGCCGGTGACCTGTTCGTAGCTGTGCAGGCCACGCCCGACGATCGCGACGCGTTCGACAGGGAACTGCTGGTCGGACAGGTAGTCGACGGCATGTTCCGCGGCCGGGTAGCTGGGGTAGGAGGCCACGACCCGCTGCGCGGGCGCGGCGGTGGTGGTGGTTTCGAGGGTCGGCGTCATCGCGCATCTCCTCCTTTCGTCGGCGAATCGGCCAGAACGAACAGGGTGCTGCGGGATCAGCCGGCGTTGACGGTGATCCGGCGGGGCCTGGCCGTCTCGGTCTTGGGCACGCGCACGGTGAGCACCCCGTCGGCCAGGTCGGCGCTGATGTGCTCGGCGTCGATGCCGCCGGGCAGCAGCGTCTGGTAACTGAACTGGCCGACCCGGCGGGTGCGGTGCCGGAGCCAGCCGACCTTTTCCTTCTCGACGATCTCGCCGGACACGCGCAGCTGGTCACCGGCGACCTCGACGGTGAGGTCCTTGCGGTTGACGCCGGGCAGGTCGATCTCGACCAGGTAGGCGTCGTCGGTTTCGGTGACGTCCGCCAGCGGGGTCCAGCCGGCGCCGGCGGCCAGCGGCATGCCGTCCAGGACGGTGGCCAGCATGTCGGTCATCCGCTGCTGAAGCTGGGCGAACTCGCGCAGCGGCTCGTAGCCCGCCGGTGCGCTGGCCGACGGGTTCGATCGAAGAACCGGAAGGGTCATCGCTTCCTCCACAGGGTTGTCCACAGCGCGCTCGCCGGGATCGCCCGGCGGGCGCTAGATCATGGCGGCCGGTCACGGCCCGGCACCCGGGTGAGGGCGCCGGGCCGCTTCGGAGGTGACCGGGAGAAAGGTCATACCGGCAAGGAGACCGCGGCGGGTAGGTCAGCCCTTGATCTGCTTGCGGCCCGAGTTGCCTGAGCCGATGCTGATCTTGCGGGGCTTGGCCTTCTCGGAGACCGGGATCCGCAGCTCCAGGACGCCGTTGTCGTAGCTGGCTTCGAGCTTGTCGGTGTCGAGGGTGTCGGCGAGGAACAGCTGCCGGCTGAACACACCCATCGGCCGCTCACTGATCACGGTCTCGACGCCGTTCTTGCTTTGCCGCTGCCGCTGGGCCTTGACCTGCAGGACGTTGCGCTCGACGGTCAGCTCGATCGAGTCGGGGTTGACGCCGGGTAGGTCGAAGTACACGTTGAACCAGTCACCGTCGCGCTCGGCGTCGACGTGCATCACGGCGGGGCGGGTCGCGGTGCCGGTGAGCTGCTCGAAGACGCGGTCGATGTCGCGGAACGGGTCGGTACGCATCAGCATGGTCATCTCCTCCTCGGTGCTCCTTCACCAAAGGGTCTCGGGTTCCCGGAGATCTCCCGGTAGTTGAGTGCCCTTGACTCAACTTGCCTCTACCACTACAACGAAGCCATGGCAGTGTCAAGGTTCGAGTCCGGAGATTTTGCGGGAGCCGTCGGCGGTCTGGCGCAGGTGGCGGACCAGCAGGCAGAGGGCATGTTTTCGATCTCGGTGGTCACCGAGATGACCGGCCTGGGAGCGCACACGCTGCGCGGCTACGAGCGGGCCGGGCTGTTGCGGCCGGCGCGCACCGCGGGAGGCATGCGGCTGTACAGTCCGCCCGCATGTTTGTGGGATTCACGATGTCGGCTGGGCGTTGGTGCCTCATGTCTACGGCTCAGCCGAAGAGGTGCCAGCGCTTCGGGTGGCGCTGCGCTCTCCGGACGTCGAGGAGCGGGGCCTGGCAATGCGCGACTTCTACGGGCGCCATGGAGCGACCCAGCCGACCTCGACCTCGACCTCGACCACATCGTGCCGCTCGTCGAGGCGTGGCGGTGCGGGGAACCCTCGGGCGATCAGCCGCTGGCGGTCGTTCGCCTGCGACTGGAGCGGAATCGGACCAAGTACGAGTGGGCAGGCACCTCCAGTCGGCGGAGAGGTCCGCGTTGCAGACCATGGTGAACAGCTGTACCTCCTGAGTGCTGCGGTGGCGGCGCTGTGGTCGAGGCCGTCGCGCCTGCGGTGGGGTTGCGGTGCGTGCCGGCTGGTGGGTGGGTGATATTGCGTTGTCCGGTTTGTGGTCACCAGTTGTAACGCCTCTTTACAGATGATCTCCATGTTCTATAGAGTTCGCGGGCTGTTACAACTTGACCACGGCGAGTTGTGGTGGGTGCTGGTTTGGTGTCCGCACTACGGCGTCAGTTGTGGGCGCGCCAGGGGTGGCGGCGTCAGACCGCGGCCGGTGTGGTGATGTTGCTGGCGATCGGCGCCGCGCCGGCATTGGCGCAACCGTCCGCTTCGGCACAGCCGCAGTGCGCGAGCGAAGCCGTGTCGGAGGCGCAGGCGGTCGCGGCGGCCGAGGCGTGCGATGGGCCGGTAGTGGTGGGGTCGTCGCGGTCGGAGTTCGCGCGGGTGGTGGCTCAGCCCGGTGGTGAGTTGACGTTCGAGTCCGGGGTGGTGCCCTTGTGGGCGCGGCGGGCGGACGGTAGTTGGGCGGATGTCGATCTTCGTCTGTCACGGGGCGGGGATGGCCGGTTGCGACCGGCGGTCTCCGTCGCGGACGTGACCTTTTCCAACGGCGGTATGAACCCTCTGGTGTCGTTGACCAGGGAGGGGCGCACGTTCACCGTCGGCTGGCCTGCTGCTTTGCCCGCACCATCGGTGTCGGGTGATACCGCCACCTATGCCGAGGTGCTGCCTGGCGTTGATTTGACGGTGCAGGCGACCCGGACCGGGTTCTCGCACCTGTTGGTGGTCAAGACGGTGCAGGCGGCGGCTAACCCGGCGGTGCGGCAGATCCATTTCGATCTTGGTGGTGATGCCCGGGCGGCGGGTCTGCCGGACGGGTCGTTACGTGCCCAGGTGGGTGCTGAGGTGGTGGCGTCGGCGGAGCCGGCGGTGATGTGGAATTCGGCCGGCCAGACGGCGGCCATGGGGCGGGTGTCGGCGGTGGGGGAGTCGACGGTCGAGGGGCCGGCTGGTGGGGCGGCGACGGCGCCGGTTCGTACGGCGGTGACGGCCGAAGGTGACCTGGTGTTGACGCCGGATGCGGAGATGCTGGCCGGTGCTCCGGAGGAGTTTCCGGTGTTCATCGATCCGGCGTGGTCGGTGCGGCAGAGCCGGTGGGCGTATGCGACCGACGATAACTGCTCGAACGCCGACTACACGGTGGCGCGGATGGGTTACAGCCCGGAGGGCCCGTGTATCGGGAGTGTGTTCCGGTCGTTCTTCCAGTTCCCGACGACCAGCAACGGGGTGTCGCTGGCGGGTAAGCACATCGCGGACGCGTACGTGCAGATGAAGCTCACGCATTCGCACTCGTGTGACGACACGTGGGCGTACATGTATCAGACGCCGGTGATCGATCACGCGATGAAGGCGACCTGGTCGAAGATGACGCTGGGCACGCTCCTGGACGGCACTGGAGGGCACGCCAACGAGGCGGGCGGGTGCGGCGTCCTCCAACCCGACATGATCATGAACTTTGACTCGTCGGTGGTGACGACCAAAGTTCAGGCAGTGGCGGATCATCGGGCGACGTTGTGGACGGTCGGGTTTTCGGCTCGTGACAGCAATGGCGCCAACGAGGGGACGCTGGAGCGGTGGAAGAAGTTCGTCCCGGCCGACGCGAAGCTCATCGTCGAGTACAACTCGAAGCCGAGTAAGCCGACCAGTCTGCACGTCGCGGGTGTGGCATGTCCGGCCTCGGGCGCGGTCGGGATCGGCACGTTGACGCCGACGTTCTCGGCTGTCTACCCGGATGCCGACAACACCCAGTCGCTGACGGGCACGTATGAGTGGATCGAGGTCCCGGCCGGTGGTATCGGCCTGGTCACCGATTCCTTCCCTTCGCGGTTGCCTCGGCCGGCGACGGCGTCGGCGCCGGCTGGTGGGCGGGCGACGACGGTTTCGGTGACCGGCCTGACGACGGCGAAGACATACGCGTTCCGGGTGACGTCGGTGGACCCGTATGAGCAGTGGAGCGGCTGGTCGGCGTGGTGCCAGTTCACCGTCGACAACCACGGACCGCCGGCGCCGGTGATCACGCCTCCGGACGACGAAGAGGTGGATGGGCCGGGCACGCCAGTGACTTTCCAGGTCAAGGTCAGCGGTGACAACACCGCCGACGTGACGAAGTTCCGGTACTCGTGGACCGGTGATCCGGCGGGGACAGCCCGGGTCCGTACCCACCCGGGCACTGGAACCGGCGGACTCGCCGAGACGTGGTCGGAGCCGGCACTCGGCTGGCAGGTCGACGGCAGCACCGTGTTCAGCCCGGGCGACCTGTCCGGGGACGGCAAGCCGGACGTGGTGTTCCGCCGCGTCACCGACCGCAGCCTCCAACTGGTCAGGGGCAACGGTGCGGGGGGATTCATCACCGCGCCGCAGACGCTTGACTCCGGAAACTGGTCGACGGCCCAGTACCTGTTCTCGCCGGGAGACTTCTCCGGGGACGGACGTCCGGATCTGCTCTACCGCAACGCCGGCGACCTGCACCTGTACATGCGTCGCGGCACCGCCACCGGCGGCCTGGAGACTACCGCGGTGCAGGTCGGCGTCGGCTGGTCCGCCGCGAACTGGATCTTCTCCCCGGGCGACTTCTCCGGTGACGGCAAGCCGGACGTCCTGTACCGCAGCTCGGCGAACGCGGCACTGTACATGGTGCGCGGCAACGGCACGGGTGGCTGGGTCACCGGCAGGTCGGAGCCGATCGGCAACAGCTGGGGCGCCCTGGAACTGCTGACCGGACGGGGAGACTTCTCCGGAGACGGAAAGCCCGACCTGCTCTACCGGCACAAGAGCGACAACAGCCTGAGAATGACCCGCGGCAACGGCACCGGCGGCTGGGTCACCGGCATGTCGGAACTGCTCGCCCCGAGCTGGGCTGACGTGGCCGGTCTTGTCACCCCAGGGGATTTCACCGGTGACGGCAAGCGCGATGTCCTGGCGGTCCTACCGACCGCCAACTTCGGCGAGGTGCCTGCCTCGGGCACTACGGAGAAGACCGCCCCGATCACCGTAATGGTGCCCGGCTACGGGACGAACACGCTGTGGGTGCGGGCGATCGACTCGACCGGCAACCTCGGCCATCTGGCCTCGTGGGACCTCAAGACGGTCCAGCCGGCATCGCCGACCGCGCTGTGGGACCTGGAGACCCATCCGGGCCGCAGCCAGGCACAGGCGCTCAAGGACCTACGCCCCGGCGCCGACGACGACGGACCTACCGATTTGACAGCGTCTAACGTCACGTGGCGAACCGACGCGCGTCTGATCGGCGGCCAGACGGCTGCCTTCAACGGCACCTCCTCCTACTTGAGCGCCCAAGCCGATGCGTTAGACACATCGGACAGCTTTTCCGTGGCCGCCTGGGTGAACCTGGCCGACAAGTCGACCGACCGAACGGTATTGGCCAAGGACGCCAACGGCAACGAGTCGCTACGCCTGATGTATCAACAGAGCAGCGACCGGTGGTTGGTTAGGATCCCGTCGGCAGCAACGGGCACGGTCACCTGGTCAGAGGCTCGATCCACCACTGCACCCGCCACCGGTGTATGGACCCATCTCGCCGTCGCCTACGACAAGACTGCGGGCACACTCATCCTCTACGTCAACGGCATGGTCGAAGACCGCCTCGATGGGGTGGCGACGTTCAACGACGCGGGCCATCAGATGTGGGTGGGCCGGTCGAAGACGACGTGGTGGAAGGGCGACATCGTCGACGTTCAGGTGTTCGACCGGACCCTGATCGAGCACGACTTCACCGGCCAGCTCTGGACAGATCCCACCTCCGGCGGAGTCAGCCACCCCGGTGTGCTGACGCCCACCAAGGCGGGCGATTGGAACTTCACCAACGCCGTTCCCTGCTGGGAGCCGGTCATCGAGCCTGGGGTATGCGAGGCAGTGGACAGGAGCCGGTTCGGTCGGCGGTTCGCATTGTCCCACGGGGTAAATGTCGGCCAGGGACAACGCGGCCTCGGACTGGCGTTGAACGGCACATGGGACCTGGACCCGAACGACCCGCGACACGACGAGCTGACCACCACTGAGTACGGCTGGTCGCAGACCAACAACGGAACACCGGAAGCTCCGATCTGGCAGGACGGGACGGTCCTGCGGACCGACGACTCCTACACCGTCTCCGTCTGGGCCTACCGGGATGAAGAAGCAGGCGAGCAGACGCTCGTCTCTCAGCGCGGAAACAGTGAGTCCGCATTCTCCGTCAAGTACCAGCCCGACGGCGACGGCGATGGTGGTGAGTGGCAGTTCATCGTCAACGACGAGGACACCTCGGCCAGCCTCCAGGCCTCGGTGAAATCGCCAGCGTCCGAGGACGGCAGCGGATGGGTTCATCTGGTAGGGGTGTACGACGCAGCCCGCGGCCAGATCCGCCTGTACGTACAGGGGCAGTTGGCGGAAACTGCGCTGTTGTCGTGGACGCCGATGGCATCGAGCGGACCGTTGCAGCTCGGCCGCGCCCTCTCCAACGGTTCTTTGTCTGAATATTGGCATGGGGGCGTCGACGACCTCCTGGTGTATCAGGGGGCGATGACCGATGCCCAGGTAGACGCCCTGTATGACGAGCAGTCTGTCGATATGACGGTGTTCTGACCCTCACCGGACCGGGCGCTGGCCCGGGTCGTTTGACCACATTGCTACGGAAGCCTGTTGGCCGACTGCGGAGGACCCGTGCTCATGCCATCTCCATCTCCATCTCCGTGGACCGGTCTGGTCCGAGCCCTGCGGCCCGCGCGCACGCTGGTCGCGGCCGCGGTCAGCGCAGTCATGGCGACGACCTTCCTGCATGTGCCGCCGGCGGAGGCAGCACCGGCTGACACGTCGAGTCGAGCCACTGTTCCTCAGGACAAGCGACGGCCCGCGCCTGCGGTGAAGGGCAAGGCGTGGCCGTCGAAGCGGGCAGCGAGTGCGGTGCTGCCGGCTCCGGTCTGGCCCAGGCCCGGCACCGCCCGGGTGACACTGCCCGACGCTGGCGCCCGCCGGACTGGTGAGGTGGGCGCGCAGGCGGAGGGCCTGCCCGTACGGATAGCGGCAGCGGCGGGTAGCGGCCAGCTGTCCCAGGTGGACGTCGAGGTCCTCGACCGCGCAGCTATCGAGGGGTGGCGGGACCGCTTGCTGGTTCGTGTCAAGCCGGTCACCCCGATGGTCTCCACAGCCGTGCCGATGAGCGTATCCATCGACTACCGGAGCTTCCGGTACGCCTACGGTGGGAACTGGGCATCACGGCTGCGGCTGTGGCAGCTCCCACCCACCTGCACCGGGCAGACGCGGGCAGGTGACGGTTGCCAGCCGACGCCGTTGCCGTCGGTGAACAACACCGCAGACGGCACGGTGACCGCCGAGGTCACGGCAGGCCCGGCCGGCACCCTGGTGGCGTTGGCCGCCGCCCCGTCCGGCCCGGAGGGCGACTTCACCGCCACCCCGCTGACACCGTCGGCGACCTGGTCGTCCGGCGGGTCCACGGGCGACTTCACATGGTCGTATCCGATGCGGGTGCCGCCGTCGCTCGGCGGTCCGTCACCGAACCTGGCCCTGTCGTACTCGTCGTCAAGCACCGATGGCCGGTCCAGCGCGGAGAACAACCAGCCCTCCTGGGTGGGGGAGGGTTTCGAGTACTCACCGGGATTCATCGAGCGCAGTTACGTGCCTTGCGTCGATGACATGACCGACGGGAACAACCGGGAGCGGACCGGTGACCTGTGCTGGCGATCGTACAACGCGACCATGTCACTCAACGGCAGCGGCACCGAGCTGGTCTTCGAGGAGGGTAAGGGCTGGCACGCCCGCAACGAGAACGGCGCGAAGATCGAGAAACTCGGGGGCGCGAGCAACGGTGCCCAGGGGGGCGAGCACTGGAGGGTGACCACCACCGACGGCGTGCAGTACTACTTCGGCCTCAACAACCTGGCCGGTCAGGCGTCGACGACGAACTCGACCTGGACGGTGCCGGTCGCCGGCAACCACGACAACGAGCCGTGCCACAGCGATGACGGCTTCGATGACTCGTTCTGCACCCAGGCGTGGCGGTGGAACCTCGACTACGTCGTCGACCCGCACGGCAACACCATGTCCTACTGGTACGACAAGGAAACCAACTACTACGCCAAGAACCTCGGCGAGGGCGACAACCTCTCCTACGTCCGCGGCGGAACGTTGAGGCGGATCGACTACGGCACCTGGGACCGGGTCCTGTCGGACGGTACGGCCAGCAGGTCGGTCAACCCGACCGTCCAGGTGCTGTTCGATGTCCGCGACCGGTGCGAGTCCGACTGCGGCACCCACGACGCCACCCACTGGAAAGATGTGCCCTGGGACCAGGAATGCACCAGCGCCACCGCCGACTGCGACGACAACTACTCACCCACCTTCTGGTCCACAAGACGGTTGGCGAAGGTCACCACCCAGGTCTGGGACACCACCAAGACCACCCCCGCGTGGCAGGCCGTCGACTCCTGGACCCTCGACCACACCTACCCGCCGGTCGGCGACGGCAGCGAGTACGCCGGCATGTGGCTCAACAAGATCACCCGCACCGGCTTGGTCGTCAACAGCGACTCCACCGGGCCCACACCTCTGGCCCCGGTGGTGCTGCCGCCGGTGACATTCGAGCCGACCTCACTGCCCAACCGGGTCCTGACCGACCACAACACCACCAACAACCGCAACCGGATCGGCAACATCATCACCGAGACCGGCGCGAAGACCCAAGTCACCTACCGAGACCCCGAGTGCACGGACGACAACCTGCCCGCCAACCCGCACACCAACACAAAACTGTGCTACCCGGTCATCGGCCCGGACCCGAGCGACCCTACCGGACCGGAAATCCGGGAGTGGTGGCACAAGTACGTCGTGGAACAGGTGTCCGAATCCGACATCGAAATGACCCTCGACGGGAACAACTACAGCTCGCCAATCAAGCACACCCGCTACACCTATCCCAAGGAACCGGCCTGGCACTATGCCGACGACGACGGCCTGATCAAGCCAAAACGCAAGACGTGGAACCAGTTCCGCGGCTACGAGACCGTCGAAACCCGCGTCGGTGAGGCTCCAAGCCAAACGTTGACGGTGACGACCTACCTGCGTGGCATGCACGGCGACCGGAAAACCCCGACCGGCGGCACGCGCGAGGTGATCGTGCCCGCCAGCCTCGGCAACGAGACGGTGCAGGACGAGGACCAGTTCGCCGGCATGGTTCGCGAACAAGTCGTCTACAACGGTGTCACAACCAAACCCGTCTCCAAGACCGTCAACGTCCCCTGGCGATCCCCGGCTCTCGCGTCACGGACCATCAACGGCGACACCGTCACCGCCCGCTTCACCAACACGACGACCACCTACAGCGCGACCGCCCTCGGCACCGACGGGCAAGCCGGCTGGCGCACCACCCGAACCCACTCCACCTTCGACGACAGATACGGCACCCTCGAATCAGTCCGCGACGACGGCGACATCGCCAAGACCGGTGACGAAAAATGCACCAGCCACCACTACAACCGCAACACCGGCAGAAACCTCACCGGCACGGTGAAGCAGACCACCGTGACCGCGCTGACCTGCGGCACCAACCCGACCAGCACGGCCGACATCATCAGCGACACCCGCAACTACTACGACGGCCAGGCCAGCGTCAACGACGCCCCCACCAAGGGCACCATCACCAAGGCCGAAGCACTTAAAGACTGGTCAGCTTCCACGGGCACGGTGTGGCAGACCACCGCCGCAAGCACCCACGACGCCTTCGGCCGGGTTCTGACCACCACCGACATCCGCGGCAACACCACCACCACCGGCTACATACCCATCTCCGGCGGGCCGGTCACCAAGGTCACCACCACAACCCCCGACCCGAACGGCAGTGCCACAGGCTGGACCAGCAGCGTCGACACCCGCCCCTACTGGGGCCTACCGATCAAGGCCACCGACCCGAACGGCCGGGTCAACGAAATGGCATACGACCCGCTCGGCCGCATCGCCAAAGTCTGGAAGATCGGCTGGAACCGTGCCGGCCGCGAAAACTCCCCCTCCTCAGGATATACCTACCATTACGCGCCAGGGCGGGACGCGTACCCCTACATCGCCACCAAGACCCTGCACGCCGGCGGCAACTACCGCACCCTGTACGAGATCTTCGACGCCCTGCTGCGCCCACGGCAGACGCAGACCGAAGCGATCGGCGGCGGCCGCATCATCACCGACACCCGATACGACAAAACCGGCCGCCCCGAAATGACCTACGCCCCACACCACAAGCTCGGCACCGCCGGAGGCCAACTGTGGGGCGAGTCCGAATGGCGCGTACCCGCAGTAACCCAGACTGTGTACGACAACGCGTCTCGCCCGGTCGCCGAAATCTTCCTCACCTCCGGCAGCGACACCTCCGGCGGCCCCACCGCTCTGGTCGAGAAGTGGCGCACCACCACCGCCTACACCGGTGACACCACCCGCGTCACGCCTCCGGACGGCGGCACACCAACCACGAGCGTCACCGACGCCCATGGCCGCACCGTCGAACTACGTCAGCACACCACCGATCAGGGCGTCGAAGGCCCCCACCAGGCCACCCGCTACACCTACAACGGCAAGGACCAACTTGTCACCGTCGCCGACCCCGACGGCAACGAATGGACCTACACCTTCGACGTCAAGGGCCGGCAGATCCAGACCAAGGACCCGGACAAGGGCATCACAACCTCCGAATACAACGACCACGACGACCTGGCCAGAACCACCGACGCCCGCGGCGAAGTCCTCGCTTACACCTACGACCGACTCGGCCGCAAGACCGGCATCTACGACGACGCCGTGACCCCCGCCACCAAAAGAGCCGAATGGAAGTACGACCGGCTAGCTACCGGACAAACTCTTCGCGGCCAGCTGACAGAGACGGTCCGATACGAACCACCGGGCTCGACCAACGCCTACAAGATGCAGGTCCGCACGTTCGGCACTCGCTATCAGCCCGCCACGGTCCACTACGTCATCCCGCCCGTGGAAGGCACCGGCATCGCAGGCACCTGGAGCTTCACCCAGGACTACTCCGACTACGACGGATCACCAACAGACCTCACCTACACTGGAGGCGGCGGCCTAGCCGGCGAGAACGTCACCACCGTATACGGGCCGACAGGCCTGCCGGCAGGACTGACCACCAACGCCGATGCGGCCACCTACGTCAGCGAACAGAAGTACACGCCCTTTGGCGAACCCCTCAGCACCAAACGCGAGGGTCACAACCTCGACTACGTCATCGACACCACCACCTACTACGAAGACACCCGCCGAATCAAACGAACCCACATCGAACCCAAGACGGGCGGAATCGTCTCCGACCGCAACTACAGCTACGACCCCGCCGGCAACATAACCTCCATCAGCGACACCCCACAGACCGGCAGCACCGACACCCAATGCTTCCGCCACGACAGCCTCCAACGCCTCACCTCCGCCTGGACCCCGAAAACCGGCGTCGACTGCGAAACCGACCCCACCCTGCCCAACCTCGGAGGCCCCGCGCCCTACTGGCAAGACTGGACCTTCGACAAAGTCGGCAACCGCCTCACCGAAACCGCCCACACCACCAGCGGGAACACCACCCGCACCTACACCGTCCCCACCGGCGGCAAGGACGTCATCCGCCCGCACGCCGTTACTGCCGTAACTACCCAGGCATCCGGCGAACCTCCAGTCGTGAGCAGCTACGGCTACGACGCAGCGGGAAACACCACCTGCCGTCCCACCGGCGAGGCCGCCAACACATGCCCACCAGGCAGCAACTCCCAACACCTCGCCTGGGACGCCGAAAACCGCCTCACCACCATCTCCGGCGACGCCCCCACCGCCGGCAGCAACATCTACGACGCCGACGGCAACCGACTCCTCCGCCGCGACGCCACCGGCATCACCCTCTACCTCCCCGGCCAAGAACACCGCCGCGAAGGCACCACCACCACCGCAACCCGCTACTACACCTTCGCCGGCAAACTCATCGCCACCCGCACCGCCACCGCCCTCAACTGGACCTACACCGACCACCAAGGCACCCAACACACCACCATCGACGCCGCCAACGAAACGGCCACCACCCGCCGACAAACCCCCTACGGCCAACCCCGCGGCATCCAACCCCCCTGGCCCAACCCCAAAGGCTTCATCGGCGGCGACACCGACCCCACCGGACTCACCCACCTCGCTGCCCGCGAATACGACCCCACCCTCGGCCGCTTCATCAGCGTCGACCCCCTGCTCATCATCGATGACCCACATCAGTACAACGCATACCAGTACGGGGCCAACAGTCCCATCACAAAGAGCGATCCGAGCGGCCTCGCCCTAGTTTGCGGGCACGGCGCTGCCTGCGAGAAAGGAAATGGCAGCAGCGCCGGCGAAGAGGAGCCAACCGAGCCTACCCAACCACCGACATCCAAGCCTGCAAACATTCCTACCGTCGATAGGGATCAAGCCCAAACCGGCAAGATTCGCAAGGCTGCCTTCCTTCTAGTCTTCACCGACGACCACTACGCATGCCGGGGGGCCTTCAAAGGCAACTGCGACTACTGGACGAAACAGGTCGCAAAGAATGGCTTCGACCCCAATCGGGCCACAATCGAGGTGCTATGCGGAGGCGACCCAACCTGTGTCGAGAGCTTCTATTCCGGCGAAGCGGGCATCGAGGAATTCCTCACCGTTATGGGCTTCCTCCCCGGTGTCGGCGAGATAGCAGACGCGGCAAGCGTGGCCGTTGCTCTCAGTAAGAAGGACTGGACAGGCGCAGCCTTGTCGGTGGCCGCTATGATCCCGTTCTTGGGCCTTGGCGCCGGCGCCAAGCGACTCGACAACCGTACCGAAATGGCGGACTCTGGCGAGAGGACGTCGAAGCAAGGTAATTCGTGGGCTGGCAACGAATATAAAAAGCATTCAATGAGGGGCGAACTCCCGAGTATCAGGTCACAGAAGCCGGAAATTATGAACTCCGCAGGTAGAGATCTGATCTGGGATATCTTGACTGATCCTCGGGCGAGCGTCCAACCAATTACAGGGAAAAGCAACTTCCCGGGCGGGTATCATGTCGTAAGTAACACTATATCTGCGGACGGTGAAGGATTCGTATCCGCTGTATTCGATGCGAATCACGTTTTTCAATATTTCGGGGTGTATAAGTAGAGATGATTGAAAAGCCGGTTATTGTCAGACGTAATAGTGCGGCACTTGGCGATGTGCGATCCGTGTGTCTGGGGAATACTCTCCGTGGCGTTGAGTACTGGATCGCAGCAGGAGATCGATGGCCTCATGGTCATCAAAATGATGATGTGCTTCATGAAGTAGACATGGGGGTGTCACTGCGAGTAGGCGAGAGCGCATTCCACATCACTTGGGCCACGGACGGGCTCCGAGAAGGGTTGGCGGTTGCATCTGGGGTGGCGCCTCCGGACTTTTTCGGAGTCCCTGGGGCAGCGATCGAAGTTAACTCAGTGGTTCCGTGGCCGTCCTTTCTTGGCGGCAAGATCGTGGACATAGATTTTGCCTGGCAGGAATCCGAAGAATGTGGTGTAGACCTGCTGTGGGCGGTTCGGATTGACCTAGGCGCTTCTTGTTCCGTTGTGGTAGCCCTCGGTGTGAGCGAGTCTGGTCGACCTAGGTATCATCCGGATTCTTTGTTAGTAATCTTCGATGGAGATTTGGCACGTTCTTACTCAATTCCGGCAGGGCATGGGTCGTCATGGAGTAGTAGCCTTTGAATTATCCTGGACCTTTCTTCGCCGGCGCGTCCGTATATTTGTCGCTTGATGAGTTTGGTTTTGGTGTTGACGCCTTCGGTGCCGCCGTCGTGCAAGGGTGAGCCAGGGTGGTGTTGACGGCGTCGCGGTCGAGGCCGAGGCCGCGGGTGAACGTGTGCAGGTGGGGTAGGTCCCTGGTCTTGACCTCGGCGATCCCCGAGTCGAGACGGTTGTCGTTGCCGCTCGCGGGCGTGAGTAGCGCGGTGAAAGAGCCGATGAACCCGGCCAGCGCGGTCATCTGCGGGCAGGGGCTGGTAAGGGCGTCGACGAGCTTGCGCTGATGTTCTTTGAGCTGGTCGGGCGCGATCAGGAGATAGCGGGTCAGGCGCCTGGGCGACAGAGCCGGGCGGTCGGCTTCGACCCGGCCTTGGGTGATGTAGTGGTAGTGCAGGCTCATGCGCGGTGTAGCCCTGCTTTTTGATCTCAGTGAGGAGTTGAGTGGCACCGACGGCAGGATCTTGCCTCCGGCGGTGGCGTAGGTGCTTACGGTAGGGGTCGACGAGGGTGGGCCGACGGGACCGGGAGTGGATGCTTCTACGCGCGCCCTTTGGCTCGCGGTGATCATCGCCTTCAGCTTCATGGTCGGCGTTGCGGCGGGCGTGCTGACGGCGATGGGTACACGTGACCCGGTCGCCGGTATCCTCCCTGGGGCGGGTGGATTCGGGGGCACGGTCTTCTTCCTCCTACTGGCGATGGCGGCCTTTCTTGTGCCCGCTTCCGACCGGACTTGACTCGGAGGAGTGGCAACGGCGGTCGTTCGCCGTACGGGCGCGAACTGGGAGCGAGCCGTGTCGGACAGTGGGAACCTCCAGTCGTGGCGTCGTTCAGTGTCATGCCGGGCAGTCTCACCGTTTCGCCGCATTGCGCTCGGCTGCGCTCGAGGGGCCGGCGTGACCATGGAAGACGTGGCCAGGGGACCCAGGTCACCTCACGGATGTTCCCTGTTGTCGGAGAGTTTGCGCTGCTCACATAAGGAGATCGCGCGGGCGGGGGAGCGTTCCGCAACGTTCGTTGGCGCTGCCGATGGTTGGTGGTGTGGTGCTCCCTGGCTGTCCTGTCTGGTCGGTCGAATTAGGGGGGGCGGCCATCGGATGTGGACGGTGTCGAACGGATGGCAACGACGTTCAAGGGAGCGCCGTGACCTGCCTGAACGGGTTTTGGGCGGGTCACGGCATGGCGTGGACCGTATTGACACGGAAGAGGTCACTGGTTCAAACCCAGTATCGCCCACCAGCTATGTAAGCAGGTCAGACGGCTCGTTACCAGATCATTGGTAACGAGCCGTTTCTTTTCTGCTCCTTACGTTGGGAGCAAACTGGGAGCACATGATCATCTGCGGTGGCCCCGCGACGGCTCAGCTGGACGATCCTCGCCAGAGCCCCGAGGCGTTCGGGCGCGAAGGCGACATCCTCACCGGGACCACAGCATCAAAGCTTGAAGGGTGCCAAAACGAGGTTCCGGTCGCTGACCTGCGGACAGGACGTGATCGTCCTCGACGTCTCCGGTGCCATCATCACACCGGGTTTCGTGGATACCCACCGCCATGCCTGGGAGACGCAGCTGCGGCGGATCATGCCGGACGTCGACGATCTCGGCGGGTACGTCACCACGACCCTGATGGGATACGCGCCGGCCTACCGCCCGCAGGACATGTATGTCGGCACGAAGCTGGCGGCGCTGACAGCCATCGACAGCGGCGTCACCACCATGCTCGACTTCTCGCACAACTCCCGAAGCACCGCCCACTCCGATCAAGCGGTCCAGGCGCTGCTCGACACCGGTATCCGGGGGATACACGCGGCCATGGGACCGCACTTCGGCGACTGGGACAGGCAGTGGCCGGCCGACGTGGCACGGCTGCAGAAGCAGCACGACAGCAAGCTGCTCACCTTCCGCCTGGCCACCCTGCCCACCGGAGAGATCGCCGGCCCGATCTGGCCTTCGGCCGGCGGCTGGCACAGACGGCCCGGGAACTGGGCATCGGCGTCAGCGTCGACGCTGTCTTCGGCACTGCCTCCTCGCAGGCGATCCTGGCCTGGGAGCGCCAGGGCCTGCTCGGCCCGGACGTCACCCTGATTCACTCCACCGGACTGACTTCCGAGGCGTGGCGTGCCATCGGAGACACCGGCACCACCATCGCCCTGGCTCCCACCTCGGACGCGCAGATCGGCTTGGAGACGGCGATTCCCGCCGTCGACGAGGCCCTGGGCGCCGGTGTGCGGCCGGGCCTGAGCATCGACGTGGAGGTCGCACTGGCCAGCGACATGTTCACCCAGATGCGCGCGCTGCACGCCATTCAGCGGATGCGGGCGGTCAATGCCGCCTACGGCACCGGCGCCGAGCCCCGGCGCATCAGCACCTTCGACGTGCTCGACTTCGCCACCTTGCAGGGCGCCCGTACCAACGGGCTCGGTGACGTGACCGGATCGCTGACCCCTGGAAAGCAGGCCGACCTACTGGTCATCAGGGCGCAGGACATCAACAACATGCCGCTCAACGACGCCGTGGGCACCGTCGTGCTGGGTTCGGATGCCCGCAACGTCGACACGGTCTTCATCGCCGGACAGGTGCGCAAGTGGGCGGGCGACTTGCTGGATGTCGACCTCGCGGCGCTGCGTGACGAGGCCGCCGCGTCCCGTGATCGCATCCTGAACGCCCGCGCCTGAGTTCGCAGCTGCACTGCCACCGTTGGCGCCGATGTAGGGTCACCTGGTCACTCGCGTGCCCCGGCCAGCGCGATCGGCGCGAGCCGGGTGGCAGCGAGAGTCGTCCACACGCTGGTCGCGCCAACCGCTAGGAAGGCTGAGGGGATCGTCAGCCAGACGATCCCCCACGGGGCCACCAGTGTGCCGGCGACTCCACTGATGCCGATCAGGGTGGCCAGTGCCCCGAGCAAGCCCAACAGCAGGCCAGTGACCGTGACGATCGCCGATTCGAGCAGGGCGCTGGCCACCACCTGGCCGCGGCTGTAGCCGGTGAGCCGGGCGACGGCGAACTCGCGGCGGCGTTCCCCGGTGCCAATGACGACCGCGTTGATCACGCCGATCGCGGCGTAGATGGTGGCCATGCCGAGGACCACCTTCATCACGCCGGCGTTGAGGCTGTCCTGCGCGCTGTCGGTGTGCGCGATCCAGTCGTCAAGGGTGAGCACCGGCTGCGGCAGGGTCCTGGCCACAGCCGCGGACTCCGCGCCGGGCTCAAGCCGGACGATGGCCCGCGCGGGACCGAGCGCGGCCGGCGGGACGATGTCTTGCGGCAGCAGGTATTGCGGGCCACCGTTGAGGGTCGGCGGGAGTACGGCCACCACGCGCGCGGTGAGGTCCCGGCCACCGACACGGATCGGCACGCTCGCGCCGAGGTGTCCGCCGGCCGCCGCGACGGTGAGCCCGTGCAGATCGGCGTACGAGCCGGCGAGCAGTGGCAGCCGGTGGGCCTGCTGGTATGCGGCCGGATCCACGGCGAGCGCCTCTACGTCGTCGGTCTCGGTGCCCGTGTCGCCGCCGTAGTGGGTGACGGTGGTGACCCGGATGGTCAGGGCGTACTCCGTCGAGGCGGCGGCGACGCCGGGAGTGCCCGGGGTGACCGGGCCGGCGGCAACCAGGTCACCGCGCAGGTCGGCGGCCAGGCGGTGATGCGCACCGGCGGAGAGGCTGCCGAAGGTGCCGGCCAGCCCGATCAGCAGGGCGACCAGGACCAGCAGGGGCGCGGCGGTGGACGAGCTGCGACGTACGCCGTCACGCAGGTTGGCCCGGGCGAGCCCGCCAACGGTGGTGCGGCCGGCGAGGCTGCCGATGAGGCGGCCGAGCACCGGGACGACGACCGGGCTCAGTGCGCTGAGCCCGAGAGCGAGCGCGACGGTGGCGTTGATCGACAGCGGAATCGCTCCGTTGGGGTTGTCCACGGCCGTTGCGATCGTCATCAGGATGAGGGCGACGACGGTCAGCAGGGCGCCAACCAGCCAGCGGGCGGCGGTCATGACTTTCCCGGCGGCGCCGATCTCCCGCAGGGCTTCCAGCGGGCGCACGCGGGCAGCGCGTCTTGATGCGGCGAGTACGCCTGCCTCGGCGACGCCGATGCCGATCCCGCTCGAGACCCAGAGCACCCAGCCATGCCAGGCCGCGGCGAACGAATCGGGCAGGAATCCGAGGTGGGTGAGCAGCGCCGTCTGCAGACTCAGCACAATCTGCCCGGCCGGGACGCCGAGGACAGTGCCGACGATGCCGAGTAGCAGTGCCTCGGCGAGCAGCAGCCGCCGGAGCTGGCCGCGGCTGCCGCCGATCAGGCGCAGCAGGGCGAGGTCGCGGCGGCGCTGGGCGATGGTGAAGGCGAACGTCGCGCTGACGACGAAGATCGCCAGGAACACCGACACTCCCAGCGCCAGGCCGAGCACCGCGATCGCTTCGCCGTATCGGCCAGCCGAGGCGACGATCAAGAGCGATGACTGGACGATGGCGACGCCGAGCATGACGGTGATGATGGCGCCGGTGAACAGCTGCCAGCGTTCGCGGAAGGTGGCGATCGAGAGCGTGAGCATCATGCCTCCAGGGCGGCGAGCCGATCGGCGACCTCGTGGACCGAGGGCCGGACGAGGCGCCCGACGATGCGCCCGTCGGAGAGGAAGACGACGGAGTCGGCGCTAGCGGCGGCGGCCGGGTCGTGGGTGACCATGACGATGGTCTGCCGCGCGGAGTCGACCATCGACCGCAGCAGGCCCAGCACCGTGCGCGCGGAACGGGAGTCGAGGGCGCCGGTCGGCTCGTCAGCGAACAGCACTGCAGGCCGGGTGACCATGGCTCGGGCGATGGCGACGCGTTGCTGCTGGCCTCCGGAGAGCTCGCGCGGCCGGTGCCGTAGGCGTTCGCCGAGCCCCACATCGGTGAGGATTTGCCGCACGTCGTTCATCGACACCTTGCGGCCGGCCAGCCGCAGCGGCAGGGCGACGTTCTGCTCGGCGGTGAGGGAGCCGACGAGGTTGAAGCTTTGGAAGACGAAGCCAACCTCTTGGCGCCGTAGCCGAGTGAGCTCGCGCTCGGAGGCGCCGGCCAGGTCCCGGTCGCCGAGCAGCACCTGGCCGCTGGTAGGCCGCTCGAGGCCGGCGGCGCAGTGCAGCAAGGTGGATTTCCCGGAGCCGGATGGCCCCATGACGGCCGTCCAGGTGCCGCGGACGAATCCGATGCTGACCCCATCGAGAGCGGAAGCCCGCGCTTGCCTGCCGCCATACACCCGGACCACGTCACGCAGCTCGACGGCCGTGCCCGCCCGTGTCTGAAGCTCGTTCATGCGAGAAACCTATGAAGGAGCAGGGGCCGCGCACGTCACCCAGCGGTGGACAATCGGCGTAGCTCGCGCGGGGGATGCGGGGATCCAGCCTCCATGAATGGCGTGACCGGCTTGGCGAAGGAAGCCGCCCGCAAGCCGCACCGGGGGCCGTCGGCCAACTCGGGGCGCGCTCGCCGCGGGCGCGGATGCAGGCGTGAGATAGCGCTACCGCGAGCACGCGGCCGACCAATCCAGAGTGGGCGGACGGTGTGGCGGTTTAGCCGTCTATCGGGTAGGCACTTCCGTGTTCGACGAATCTCTATCCCCCGTGCGAGCTACATAAGGCTGTCCACGCCGGGGTGATGTGAGCCGCTTCCCGTTCTCGATAGCTTCGTCGCCAGCAACACGGGCCGCCGGGTGAACGCGGTCCGCCGAGCCGAATCGAAGGACGAAGGCGATGAACAAGACACGTGGTGTCGAGGTATCCGACCGGCCACGGGGCCGCCGGTTCGCCACGGCTCTGACGGCCGCCACACTGGCTGTGGCCGGCGCGACCGCCTGTAGCGACGCCGCGCACGAGGAAGACCGCCCGGCGCCCGCGGACCAAGCGAAGGCCGCCGCGATCAGGTGGGGCCCCTGCCCGGAGGCGGCGAAGGGAGTAGCCCGGAATCCCAAGCTGACTTGCGCAACGGTCAAGGTCCCGCTGAGCTATGACAGGCTGGACGGCACGTCGATCGAGGTGACGATCTCCCGGCTGGCCGCCGCCGACCCCGAGAAGCGGCACGGCGTTCTGCTGCTGAACCCGGGCGGTCCCGCCCTGTCAGGTCTCGACATGCCCGGCACGATGGCACCGACGCTGCCGAAGTCCGTCCGCGACGGCTACGACCTGATCGGCTTCGATCCGCGCGGCGTCGCGCACAGCACCCCGCAGAGCTGCGGCCTCGAGGTCGCCAGCGTGCCAGGGTACTTCCCCTATCCCGAGGCGAACGGCTCGATCGACGCGAACGTCGAACTGGCCCGCTCCGAAGCCCAGAAGTGCGCCGCCACGGCCGGGGAGAACCTGCGGTACTTCAACACCGCCAACACCGCTCGTGACCTGGACCGCATCCGCGAGGCGCTCGGCGAGAAGAAGATCTCCTACTGGGGCCAGTCCTACGGCACCTACCTGGGTGCCGTCTACAGCTCACTGTACCCGGAGCAGACCGACCGCATGATCCTCGAAGGCAACATCGACCCCACCAAGGTCTGGTCCGGCGAGATCGAGGGCTGGGGCAAGAGCATGGCCGAACGGTTCCCCGACGCAGCCGCCGTCGCCGCGGCGCAGAACGGCGCCCTCGGGCTCGGCGGCACCGTCGACGAGGTCACCCGCACCTATCTCGCGCTCGCGGATCGGCTCGACCGTAAGCCGGCGCCGGTTCCGGGCACCCAGCAGTCCATGGACGGAGCGATCCTGCGCACCACCACCTACGCGCTGCTCCTCAACAACAAGACCCTGCCGACCCTCGCACAGGTCTGGAAGGCCGCCGCGGACCTCGCGGACGGTCACCTCACCGCGGCCGACGGCGAAGTGCTCAAGCAGGTGTTCGCCGAGACGCCGCCCACCCCGGGCGTCCCCGCGGACAACCAGGCAACCATGTTCCTAGCACTCGCCTGCGGTGACGCGGAGTGGTCCCACGACGTTGTCGACTACGCCACCCGCAGCGCCGCCGACCGCAAGGCCTGGCCACTCACGGCGGGCATGCCGGCCAACATCTGGCCATGCGCCTTCTGGAAGGCCCCGATCGAGAAGCCAGTCACCGTGACCGACAAGGGCCCCGGTGACATCCTGATCCTGCAGAACCGCCGGGACCACGCCACATCGTGGGACTCAGGACAAGGGCTGCACAAGGTCCTCGGCGACCATGCCGCCTTCGTCGGTGTCGACAACGGCGGGCACTACGTCTACAACGAAGGCTCGGCCTGCGCCGACGGGGCCACCGTCGACTTCCTGAACACCGGCCATCTACCGGACAAGGACGTCTTCTGCACCGACGTCAAGCAAGCCTGACATGACCGGCGCGGGCGGCCTTCCTCATCGGAAGTCCGCCCGCGTGGCCCGACCACATCCATCCCCTCGGCCGCGCTGCGATCGGCCCGGCTGCGGCTCGCCGGGCAGCGGCTCCGTGCCCGCCCCGACGCCGACGACCCCGCATCGTGCTCGTGCCGTAGACGTTGCGATCCCGGATGGACCCTGTGGCATCCGCGCTGGTTCTGTTCATCACTTGGAATCTGGAGGGACATCCGGCATGACCGGACAACACACGATTGTCATCACCGGTGCGAGTTCGGGCATCGGGCTCGCCGCTGCGGAACAACTCGCCGCCCGGGGCGACCAGGTCGTCCTGGTCGGCCGCGACGAGCGGCGCCTGGCCGCCGCCGTCGATCGGGTGCGGACGGCCGGGCGCGGGATCGAACCGGGCCACTTCCAGGCCGACTTCGAACGACTGGCCGACGTACGGGCGCTCGCGGATCACCTGCTGTCCACGTACCCGCAGATTGATGTCCTGGCCAACAACGCCGGCATGGTCGCGATGTCCCACCGGACCACTGTGGACGGCCACGAGGCCACCATTCAGGTCAACCACCTGGCCCCCTTCCTGCTCAGCAACCTGCTGCGGGGAAGGTTGCGCGGTGGCCGGATCGTGAACACCTCAGTGCGCCCCGGCCCCGGTGTGCGGCTTGACCCGGACGATCTGAACGACGAAGGGCAGCGCTACAAGGGCGTCGCGGCGTACCAGAACTCCAAGGCGGCCAACGTGCTCTTCGCGATGGAAGCCGCACGGCGCTGGCCCGACATCCTGAGCCTCAGCCTGCACCCCGGGCTGGTCCGGACCGACATCGGCCGCGACACGGCGCTGCGGTACGTCTTCCGCTACGCACCGTTGCTGATCAGCCCAGAAAAGTCCGCCCGGCGCTTGGTACGACTCGCCACAGCATCGGCCGCCGAACTGACCAATGGCGCCCTCTACGGCTCCGGCAAACCCATCGCGCCAAACCCCCGCCTCTTCAACCCGGTCAACGCGGCGCGGCTCTGGACAACCTCCGAGGAAGCCGTCACCGACCCGGCGACGTAACCGACCGTGTTGAGCCGCTATGCGGTGCTGCATGCGGAAGACGTCGAGTACCTGACGCACCGTCTCGCTGGCCGCGACCAGCCGAAGCCCCGGGCTTACCGCCGTTAGGGCCTCACCCCAGCACCACCGACGAAACGAAAGCAGATACCGACATGACCAAGACACCCTGGCCAGCGCCGCGCCGCGACGACGAGGTCCTGCACGCCCTACGTGACCCGCAAGGGCGCCCGCTGCTGCTGACCGGCGGCACCGTGATCACCGGCGATCCGCTGCTGGGCGACTGGCAGGAAGCCGACGTCCTCATCGGCGGCACCGTGATCGTGGGTATCGGCCCCGGCCTGCTGACCGCAGCCGGGGACGACAACATGATCGTCATCGGCTGCGTGGGCACCCTGGTCCTGCCCGCGTCCGCCGACTTCACCGCCCCGCGCGCCGGTGCGACCCTCACCCCCGGCCAGGCCGCCGACATCGCCGTCCTGCGCTTGGCCGACGCCCCGTACACCCGCCGGCGCGGTGCCGGCCCGCGGCACCCACCTCGATGTCCTGGTCACCGGCGGAAAGATCCGCCTCTACGACGGCCGCCCTCTCGACACGGCCCGCACCACCGAGCCAGCCCCCGAGGGCGGGCCCGTCCACGACCCGGCGCACCCGTTCCTGGGGATGTGGGTCGACGACAACGACTTCGTGCGGCAGGAACTGCTGCCCGACGGACGTTACGACGAGGCACGCGGGGACCGCCCCAGCGCCTACCAGGGCCGCTACTGGATCAACGGCAACCGCATCGACTACCTCGACGACCTGGGGTTCTGGGCCTTCGGCGAATTCCAGGACGGCAGCCTGCACCACGCCGGATACCGCTTCACCCGCCGCTGACCACGCCACCCCAAGTCTTTCCCCGGCCGATCGCACCTCCCTCGTGCGATCGGCCGGCCCGTGCCCCCGGAGTCCGCATGTCCCGTCCCACCCTCGCCCCCGGTACGCGGCCAAGACCGACGCACCGCTCGCACCTTCTGACCGGGCCAGCGGCACTGCGGCAATCGCGCTGCTGACCTCGCTGAGTGTCCTGGTCGTCGGCCAGATGTACACCGTCCTGGCCCTGCTCCACCCCATGGCCCGCTCCCTGAACACCACACCCGAGAGGATCACCTGGACCGCCACCGCGTGCAGGCCGAGCGTAGGTCGCCGGAGACCGCGCCTGGGCGGTCGGTTCTTGTGCCGGCGGAGCCGGCGCCACAGCCGGAGATCGCCGACCGGCTCGACCTGCGGATATGTTTCGCGGTCGACATCATCGGCTTCACCCCTCGCTCCGGTCCAGGCAGGGCGCTGGCCCAGCAGCGGCTCATTGATATCCTGCCCGTACGCTTGGCCGGCTGAAGTTGAACCTGAATGATCTGCCCTGGCAGGGCGTCGGCGACGACATGAAAGTCATACTCCCAGCCAATGAACAGCTACATCATGTACTGCCAGGCTTACTCGACGGTGTACCTGCCGGAAATGTCATCCGGGCAGGTCAGGCCGCATGTTCGTACTCGTGCAGGATGCCGCCGAGGCGGTCACGACGACGGATGTTCAGGCGGTCGAGTCTGTGCGGATCGGTGATCGGTTCGGGTAGCCGTGTGAGTGGTCGGACGTTGGCGATGCCCTGATGTGGGCGGTGCTCGTTGTAGAAGATCTCGTACTCGCGCAGCGCATGTAGTAGGTGCCGCTGGTTGAGGATCAGTGTCCGGTCGAGGAGTTCGCGGCGGCTGGTCCGTACCCAGCGTTCCATGATCGCGTTCATCCGGGGTATCCGGACGCCGGCGTGTACCACGGTGATGGCGGCGTCGGCGAGAATCGTGTCGAACGCGGCCGGATACTTGCCGTCCCCGTCGCGGATCAGGTACTTCACCGGGCAGCCCGCGTCTTCGAGGTCCATGACCAGGTTGCGGGCGATCTGGGCTACCCACGCCGCGGTCGGGTGCGCAGTCGCACCGAGGATCCGGACCCGGCGGGTGGCATGGTCGATGACCGCGAGGACGTAGAGGCGGGCCCCGGTCAGCGTGGTCGTCTCGAAGAAGTCGGCGGCGATGACGGCCTGTGCCTGGGTGCGCAGGAACGTGGCCCACGTGCTGGTGGTGCGTTCGGGTGCCGGTTCGACACCCGCTTGGTGGAGGATCTCCCAGACGGTGGACGCGGCGACCTTGACGCCCAGTACGAGCAGTTCGCCGTGGATCCTGCGGTATCCCCAGGTGCTGTTCTCCCGGGCCAGGCGCAGGACCAGCCGTCGGACCGACTGGACGGTTCGTGGCCGTCCGGCCTGGTGGGGGCGGGTACGCCGGGCGTGCCGGCGAGCGGTCAGATCCCGGTGCCAGCGCAGGACCGTGTCCGGGCTTACCAGTAGCCGCAGGTGGTTCAGTACGCCGCGCGGTAGCGGGTGTAGTAGGGCTGCCAGCCACGCCGGTCGGCTGGGGTGAACCGGACCCGGTCACTGTGCAGTTGTCGTTGCAGGACCATGATCTGGTGCCGCAGTGCGAGGATCTCTGTGTCCTTGTCGCGGTCACTCATCGGCAGCAGCCGTAGTAGGGCGAGCGCATTGGTGACGCCGAGGTACGCCAGTCGAAACAGCACACCTCATCGTCGCGCAGTGCTCGACGCAGACGGAACATCGCGATCCAGCCGAGAGGTTCCGCGTCTCCACCGGCGGCTTCCACCTCGATCATGAAGATGGCTGTGACCAGGACGGATGAGATTGTCGGCACCCACAACCCCGGGAAACTGACACCAGCTGGCAAATCTTTCTGCGGATCCAGGCCAGGGGCCTGCTGGCGATCGACTTTTCCACATCGACACGATCGCCCTGCGGCGGGTGTACGTGCTGGTCCTGATGGAGATCACGACCCGGCGGGTGCACCTGCTCGGCGTGACCGAGCACCCGACGGGGGAGTGGACCACTCAGCAGGCGCGCGACCGGGACACCAAGTACGTTGCCGGGTTCGACACGTTGTTCACCGCGGAGGGCATCCGCGGTGGTCAAGATTCCTCCGTGCACGCCACGGGCGAACGCGTTCATCGAGCGCTGGGGCCGAAGCTTGCGCCAGGAGTGCACTGACTACGTCCTGGTCTACAACGAACGGCACGCTGCGGCGGTGGTCAACGAGTACGTGCAGCACTTCAACGACCACCGCCCACATCAGGGCCTGCAACAGTTGCCGCCCAACCATGACCCGACTGTCGTCATCCCGATGGATGGCCCCGTACGGTGCCGACGACGGCTTGGTGGCGTGGTCAACGAGTACCATCGGGCAGCCTGACCAGATCTTCAAAAGACCAGGCCACAGCTGTGAACAGGATTTTGAAACGGTACAGGGTCGACGACTATTGGCGTTTTGTGCGGGTTCGCCCCTAGGGTAAGGTCGTACAGTCAAGCAACTGCGGTTGGCATGACGAAGCGGAGTTGGCTTGAGTAAGCAGGCGTTTGCTGCGGTAGAGAAGTCGTTCGCCGCTGAGACCGCGAGCGCATTCGGGTTCCTGGCCAGCGAGTTCGGTTTGGCCGGTCCGGAACTTCAGGGACTCGTGCTGCCGGTGGTTGCGTTTGTTGGCCGAGGCGTTCGATATCGAATCATGGTCGATTCCGATGACAAGATCGTGATGACGCGTATAGAAATAGATCTCGATCCCAAGAGGCTCGTCGCTGAGCTAGAGAACCTAGTGCAGGCCGCTGGACTCGGCGCACGTAACCTCGTTGCTCACAGTGCCCCCACGCTTAATAGCCTGCGACATGCGCTGGAATCGCAAGCCACATACGTTAGGCTACTTCAGCCGCACATGAGATCGAAGAACGTCGTTGAGTTGATGCGAACGGCGAATGCTCGGGAGTGGAATGTTCGGTAGCTACAGTCATGCGTACCGCCACTTGAACGGCTGAATAGAGCGGCATGCTTTTCGTTTAATCGTCCTCTTTGACGAGGGTTGCGGTGACTGGTTACGCCCCTTTGGATCGCTACGCCAGAATGCCGGAGGACGCGTCGTTGAGCGTCTTGACCGCAACCGGCAGATGCAGGATTCTGTGGGCCTTTTATGGCTAGACCGACGGACAGTGTGTGCGATCTGGACGAGTTTAGTCGCGGGAATCGACAGATCGAGCCGGTACCATGCCGCCGGACGATCGCGAGGCGGCAACCGCCGCCGCACGCTCGGGCCGCGGAACCGATTGGTGAGGTGCCGGCGCGGCCGGACGGAGGGCGCCTTGCCGGTCCCTGAAACGAGGCTGTCGACACCGAAACGCGGCCTGCGCCGACACCAGAACCTACCGACCTTGGCCTCGCAGGACGGTGGATGACCTGAGTGCGGTAATGCGGGTGCTCGAGGTGGCTGGGGGGCGGTGATACCACCCCGGGCGGGGGATGGTCGAAACGCGAAAGTTCCTCTAATCTCCGGCCATGAAGGCATTGGTCAGGCTCGCTGTGGCTGGCATGTTCCTGCTCCTTGGTCTGGCGTCGGCGGCCCCGGCCGCCGCGCACGACGAACGGCAGCCGGTCTTTCCGGACGGCACCGGAAGCGTGCCGGCGTACCGCACCGACGGCCCGCGGCTGCTGGTCTGCAAGACCGACGCGGCGGACTTCACCGCCCGGATCGCCGGCTTCCCGGCCGAGCTGCGCACCAGCAACCAGGCGCTGTACGACGAATGCCAGCGCTCCGGCTACCGGCACCTTCAGGACGCGGTGGACGCGGCCCGGCTGCCCGGCACCCGGATCCTGATGCTGCCGGGGGTCTACCGGGAGGAGCCGAGCCTCGCCCCGCCCACCGGCGCCTGCTCTGCGCTGGACGCTCCCTGGTCCGGCAACCGGCTCTACCAGGTTATGTCCTACGAACAACAGGTGGCCTGCCCGCACGTGCAGAACCTGGTGGCGGTCATCGGCAAGCGGGACCTGCAGATCGAGGGGACCGGCGCCGGTCCGCTGGACGTGGTGGTGGACGGGCAGTACCAGAAGCTCAACGCCATCCGGGCTGACCGCGCCAACGGCTTCTACCTGCGCAACCTGACGGCCCAGCGGACCACCTTCAACGCCGTCTACATCCTGGAGACGGACGGTTTCGTCATCGACCGGGCGATCGGCCGGTGGAACGACGAGTACGGGTTCCTCACCTTTGCCGATGACCACGGCCTTTACACCGGCTGCGAGGCGTACGGCAACGGCGACTCCGGTGTCTACCCGGGCGCGGCCTCGAACATCAACGCGGATCGTGGTCATCAGGTCGACCGGTACGCAATCGAAATCACGGGCTGCAAGTCGCACCACAACCTGCTCGGCTATTCGGGGACCGCCGGGGACTCGGTGTGGGCGCACGACAACGAGTTCACGAACAACGCCGCCGGGGTGGCCACCGACTCGGCGTTTCCCGACCACCCCGGCATGCCGCAAAACCACGCGAAGTTCGAGCGCAACGTCATCGGCGACAACAACGAGGACTACTACCGGTACGTCCGGGACGGCACCTGCGCCAAGCCGTACGCCGAGCGGGGTTACGAGGACGGCGTGGTGTGCCCGGCGGTCGGTCTGCCACCCGGCACCGGAGTGATCAACCCGGGTGGCAACTACAACATCTGGCGGGACAACTGGGTGTTCGGCCACGCGTACGCCGGCTTCGTCACCTCGTGGGTGCCCGGCTTCGTCCGGGGCGACACCGGATTCGCGGCCCAGTTCGACACCTCGCACCACAACCGGTACCTCGGTAACCGGCTCGGCGTCCGCCGCGATGGCACGCGGGCACCGAACGGGATGGACTTCTGGTGGGACGGCCAGGGCCGGGGGTCCTGCTGGCAACGCCCGGCGGCCGGCGCCGAGCCGCGGGTGCTGCCGGCTTGCGGCGCCGACGAGATGCCCGCCGGGCTCGGCGTCAACCGCGCGGTCGCCGAGCCCGGCAAGACCCTCAAGCTGTACGTTTGTGCCGACTACTCGCTGTCGGAGCGCCGGATCCCGGCGGGCTGCGACTGGTTCGGGGCGCGTGGGCTGGACCGGATCGAGGTGCGGGCGGCCACCGGCGAGGCGGTGCTGCTGGGCGTGCTAATTCTGGTCCTGTGGGCCCGGCTGGGTCGACGCGATCCACTCTGGACTGCGTCCAGTGCGGTAGCGCTCGCCGGTCTGGTGGTGGGCGTCTTCGGCACCGCGTACGAGGGCACCTGGCTGACCTCCCTTGGCCTGGCGCTACTGGGCGTCGGCTGGCTGGGGGTGGGCTGGTCCCTGCGCCGCACCGGCCGGCGCGGGCTGGGCTGGCTCACCCTGGCGCTCGGCGTGTTCGCTTTGCTCGGCGCCGTCGACCGGGGACTGGTGATGCTGCCAGGCACCCCGGTCGGGCCGGTGTGGCCGCGCATCCTGCTGGAACTGGTCTGGGTGCCGTGGGTCGCCGTCCGGTCGGCACGATCGGTCAGCTCGACGCGGCGCGCACCAGCCGGAGTTGACCGATCTCCGCGGCATTCTTCATGAGTTCGGAGAGTTCACCCCATGCGACCAGGTGGGCGACCGTGAGTTCGGAGTCCTTCGGACTCGAAGATCCGCTTGATGAACTGGGTATGGACGCCACCTGGATCCTCCGTCTGTCCGGGCCGTTGGTCGAAGCTGAGGTGCACCTGTTTTACGGACCGCACGTGGACGTTTCAGCATTCCTGCTCGAACGTCTCGAAGACGGGATGTTCGTCGGGGGCGAAGACGGCATCACGGGTCAACGGCTGGTCGAGATGCTTGACGGACTCGAACAGGTGAGTCGAGGCGACGCCATCCCGGCCTGGCTGCGCCGACCGTCAGGCCCGTAACCGACGGCCCGCGCGCTATCTGTGGCAGAAGCGGATGGCTGACCGCGCCGTAGTCCATCGGTGCCATCTGTGGCCGCTCATCGACCGGTGGGGAAGAGGTCCTCGCCGCTGATTACCAGGCATCCGAACATGTCGCCGAGGACAGTTCGTTGGTGCTCCGTGAGCGGGTTTACGAACACCGCAACGTCGACCCCCGCAGCCCGGGACGCCTGCGCGATTTCGCGGGCTTTGCCGGGGCCAAGCAGTGTCCGCCGTGAGAACGGGGAAGTCATCTTTGCCGCACCGCCGTGCGAGACACCGCGCCGCTGGACGTGCCGGCCCACCACCCGCCCACCATGTGCCTCCACTGAAGCCGCCAGGAAATCGAGCTTTGCGTCGAACTTCTTGTCCTTCGCCGTGAACAGGCCTACCAGCATCACGTCGGCGCCCGCCAGTGTTGAGGTCGGTGGACCGCTTGGATATCGCCTCACGGGGGCATGGTGCCAGACGCCGCGCGCGTATCCGCTCATCGGCATGACAACGCACTCGCCGGGACTGCTGTCGGCGCTGGACGCGGGTGGTGGGGAGCAAGTTGGGAGCAGGTGGGCGCTCCCAATGGCCCCGAACGGCGGTCAACCTGTCTGAGCTGCTCTGATCAGCCCCGCGCTTACCAGGGGCAGTCGTATTCCTGCTGGTCAGAGGGTTGTGGATCGTTCCTTTTGACACGGAAGAGGTCACTGGTTCAACCCAGTATCGCCCACCACGTATATAAGCAGGTCAAATGGTCCGTTACCAAATCATCGGTAATGAGCCATTTTGTTGCCGCTCCTTACGTTGGGAGCAAAGTAGGAGCACATGATTATTTAGGTGGTTCCGCAGCGGTCCTCTGGACCCGAGCGGGCTCTGTTGCGTCGCAGGTTGCTGATCATCGCCGGACACGCCTTCATGCAAGACCTGCGACGCGGACACCACGAACTCGGAGACGAAGCGCCACCGACGCTCTGCGTCGCCGCAACGTTCACTGAACTCGCCCAAACGGTCTGAATCCCGACCGGGATCCGCAGTTCGACATGTCTACCGACTCGAGAACGCAACAGCCCCCTTGGCCCCACCCTCATGATCGAAATCCCATGCTCAGCGCGACGTGCTGTAGTCGGGATGGCATACGCACCGCCGTGATCGCGTACCCGTTGCTTCCGATGAGCGAGCACCCGATCTTCGCGAGTGACTGTGCCCCGTCCGTTTACCGTCCTGCGGGCCAGGTGCCGTCGACGAGCGAATTAGGATCTTGCTGCCGATAAGAGACGGATGGCGCGAGTCACGACTGCAGATTGGTGAGATCGAGTCGGGCGAGCCGGTCGGGGTCGGACAGAATGTCGATCGCGGCGAGACTGCCGTCGGCGACGGTGAAGCTCATCACCGAGATGAGTCGGTCGTCGACGGTGTTGACCAGGCCGGCGATCCCGTTGATGAGGGCCGGACGCGTGTGCGAGGTGGTGGCCATGCGCTGGAAGGTAGCCAGTTGGCCGGCCACGGCTGCGGCACCACGGATGATCTTCATGCCGCCGTTGAGTACGCCGCCGTCGGCGCGCAGCACCACGTCCGGGTCGAGGATGGCCAGCAGCGCGTCGAAGTCGCCGCCGCGGGCGGCGGTCAGGAAGGCGTCCACCACGCGACGCTGACCGGTCAGATCAGGATCCGGGCTCGGGGTCGCGCCGCGGACCCGTTGGCGTGCACGGCTGGCGAGTTTCTTGGCGGCCACGGGTGTGCGGTCCACGATCGGGGCGATCTGCTCGAACGGCAGGCCGAACATGTCGTGCAGCACGAACGCCAGCCGTTCGGCCGGCGTCAGCGACTCCAGCACCACGAGCAGGGCCAGTCCTACCGAGTCGGCCAGCAGCGCCTGCTGCTCCGGGTCGGTGCCGGTTTCCCGGCTGACCACCGGATCCGGTAGCCGATCCTCTATCGGCTCTTCACGGCGTGCTTTGCGTGCGCGAAGCATGTCCAGACACACCCGGCCCACCACGGTGGTCAGCCAGCCGGCGAGGTTGTCGATGTCGTCGGCGTCGGCGCGAGCCAGGCGCAGCCAGGCCTCCTGCACCGCGTCTTCGGCGTCGGTCAGCGAGCCGAGCATGCGGTAGGCGACCGCCTTCAGATGGGGACGATGGCCCTGGAACTGCACGGCCAGAAAGTTGTCGGCGTTCACGGTGAAGTTTGCCTCTCCTCGACTGCGTCGTACCGCTGACGCGGCAGTCCGCGAAAAGGTGACCGGTCACCATCGCCGATCGGGATCCGTCATGACGGCGATCATTCGAACGAGAGGTTGCTGATCATGAGTCATCCGGAAGTGTACGGCCATGTCGCGGAAGGATTCGCCCAGGTCCGCGAGGAGTACGCGGCGGTGGTCGCCGAGCAGGGCGGCCAGGTGGGGTCGCAGCTCGCCGCCTATGCGGGCGGCCGCCTGGCCGTCGACCTGTGGGCGGGGCCGCAGGTCAGCGGTGACACGCTGACGGGGGTCTACTCGTCCACGAAGGGCGCCGCGACGGTGGTGGTGGCGTTGCTGGCGCAGGAGGGGATCGTCGAGGTCGACCGGCCGGTGGCCGGGTACTGGCCGGAGTTCGCCGCCGCCGGCAAGGACGCGATCACGGTACGCGACGTACTCACCCACCGTTCAGGTGTGATCGGCGTCGACGGCGGGCTGACCGCCGCGGAACTGGCCGACGACGCGATGACCGCCCGCCGGCTGGCCGGGCAGCGGCCGTACTGGAAGCCGGGTTCGGCGTACGGCTACGGCGGTTTCGTCACGTTCGCCGTGATCGCCGAGGTGGTTCGGCGGGCAACCGGTCAGTCGCTGCAGCAGATGTACGAGGAGCGCGTCCGTGTCCCGTACGCATTGGATCTTTATCTGGGGTTGCCGGAGGCGCAGGAGGAGCGCTTCCTGCCGATTCAGAGGTGGTCGGCCACACCGGAGCAGGAAGCGGCGTTCTGGGCGAACGTGCCCGGCCCGCACAGCATCACCGGCATCGGCTACGGGCTCAACAGCACGCCGCCGCTGGACCAGGTGGCCTTCGCCAACACCCGTGCGGTACGCGGGAACGGCCCGTCCTCCGCCGGTGGAGTGGGCAGCGCACGCGGTCTGGCGGGCCTGTACGCCGCGGCCGTCTGGGGCTGCAACGGCCGGCCCTCGCTGCTCACGCCCGACACCATCGGGAAGTTCGCCATGCTGCATTCCACCGGCGGCGACCTGGTCCGGGGCAAGCAGGGCAACTACGCGCTCGGATTCCAAGCAAGGGCCTGCGCTACCCGTTCCTCAGCGCGAACGCGTTCGGACACGACGGCTCGGCCGGCTCCGAGTCGTTCGCCGACCCACACAGCGGCATCGCGTTCGGCTACACCCGGCGCCAGTTCGGGTTCGGCTGGACCTATCCCGAACACGACCGGCTCGCCGCCGCCGTCCACCAGGCCGCCACGAGCGACTGAGGAACGCACACATGACCTCGTACACCGGACATCCTGAACGAAGCGGCCCGGCACTGCTGGTGATCGCCGCCGCGCAACTGCTGATGGTGATGGACGGCACCATCGTGACCGTCGGCCTGCCGGTGATCGGCAACGGACTCAAGATCGCCGAGGCCGACCTGGACTGGGTTCTCACCGCCTACGCCCTGGCCTTCGGCGGCCTGCTGCTGGCCGGCGGCCGCACCGGCGACCTGTTCGGCCGCCGCAGAATGCTCCGCATCGGCCTGCTGGTCTTCATGGCCGCCTCACTAATAGGCGGCCTGGCCGGCAACGGCGGCGTCCTGATCGCCGCCCGGGTCCTGCAGGGCGTCGGCGCCGCGATCGTCGCCCCGGCAGCGTTGTCACTGCTGGCCGACACGTTCCCCGCCGGTCCGCAACGCAACAAGGCACTGGGCGTGTACGGGGCGATGGGCGGCCTCGGCTCGGTGGTCGGCCTGCTGCTCGGCGGCGCCCTCACCGAATACCTGGGCTGGCGATGGATCATGTTCATCAACATCCCGATCGCCCTGCTGGTCCTAGCCGGCACCGCCGCCGTGGTACCCGGCACCCGCGAACGCGGCGGGATCGACCTGCCCGGAGCGGCCACCGTCACCGTCGGCCTCGGGTCGCTGGTCTACGCCATCAACCGCGCCGGATCCCACGGCCTCGGCGACCGCCTCACCGTGGCCTTCGCCGCGACCGCCGTCGCGCTGCTCATCGCGTTCGTGCTGATCCAGCACGGCGCCCGCAGCCCGATGCTGCCGCGCCGGGTACTCAGTGACCGCGACCGGCTCGGCGTCAACCTGGTGATGCTGCTGATGGGCGCCGGGCAACTGGCCACCTTCTACTTCCTCACCCTGTACATGCAAACGATCAAGCAGTACTCGCCGATGATCACCGGCCTGGCGTACCTGCCGTTCGCGATCGGTGTCGGCATCGGCTCCGGACTCATCGGCCCGGCACTGCAGGCCCGCACCAGCACCCGCAACGTCCTCGCGATCGGCATGGCGGTGGCCGCCGCGGCGATGGGCTGGTTCAGCCTGCTTACCCCGGACCAGAACGCTGTGCTCGTGCTGCTGCCCGCACAACTGCTCGGCGGCATCGGCCTGGGGATCGGCTTCGTCGCCGCCACCATCGGCGGCGTGCACGGCGTCGCACCCCAGGACTCAGGCATCGCCTCCGGGCTGGTCAACACCAGCCAGCAGATCGGCGGCGCCGTAGGACTGGCCGTCCTGGCGAGCATCGCCGTCACCGCCACCACGAACCAGCCACCCGGCACGCCCGTGCCCGAGGCGCTCACCGGCGGCTACACCGCCGGCATGCTCGGCGCGGGCGCGTTCTACCTGGCCGCCATCCTCGGCACCGTCCTGCTGCCGACGCGCGAGCCGGGCCGCCTGCAGGCGGTCACCTTCGCCACGCCGGATCCGTCAGAGCGATGAGAGACCACCAAGATTCAGAAAGGTACGCCACCATGCGCGAACTCCAGTCCCGTCTGCCGAACCCCATGCGACTCGTCCCCGAGCTGGGCGAGATCGGCGGCGCCCTGTTCAAGGCCACCGGCAACGGTTCCGTGCCGCAGACCACCATCAGCCTGCTCCAGCTGCGCGCCGGACAGATCGTCGGCAACGACTACCTGACCAGCCTGCACACCGGCAACCTCCGCAAGGCCGGCGAACCCGAGGACCGCATCGCCGCTGTAGCGTTCTGGCGCGACGCTTCCTCCTTCACCGACGCCGAACGCATCGCGCTGATGCTGGTCGAAGCCGTCCTCACCGCCAACCCGACCGGTGAGCGCGTCAGTGACGACCTGTACGCCGAAGCGAGCCGGTACTACGACGACAAAGCCCTCGCCACGCTGATCATGGCCATCGGCCAGGTCAGCTTCTTCATCCCGCTGGCCCTCATCGGCAAGCCGCTGCCCGGTGTATCCCCGGCGCAGCAGTGGAGGGAGTGATACTTCGCCGGGCTCAGGGTGAGGACAGGCAAGGCGCCTCACCCTGAGCACACGGTGCGAAGCGGTGTTCTAGAAGAGGGCTTCTGATTGGCAGGGTTGAGGTGGTTTCGGGCGACGGGCGTGAATGGGGCGCGGTCCAGCCGAGCTCGTGTTCGACACCTCGCTTGCCGTCGATGTCCACACCGCCTCCATGGCAGTCAGCGGTGAACGGGCCATCGGCGGCGTGACCACCGGACAGCTGAAGCTCGGCGACGAGGTGACCTGGCAGGCACGACACCTGGGCCGGTCTTGGAGAATGATTTCACGGATCACCGCCCATACCCGGCCAAGGCACTTCGTCGATGAACAGATCTCCGGACCGTTCGCCGTGTGGTGGCATGCCCACTACTTCGAACCACAGACCGACGACGCGACGCTCATGCGCGACGTCATCGACTTCGCCGCACCGTACGGTCTACTCGGCCGGCTCACCGAAGCCCTGCTACTCAACCGATACATGACCGAGCTCATCACGGTCCGAAACCAGCACCTCGCAACGATCTGCCAAGCCCACCGATCGACATAGACCTCGCTGCCGACCACGCCAACGACAACCGAGATCACTTCTCAAACACGCTCTTGGAGGACCGTTTGAGGGTTCAGATCAGTCTTTGGATGCCGCGCCACATTGACCAAATCCCGATGACCGTCGGTGAGGATTGCCTGCTGTAGGCTTTTCGATCCGGAAAGGCTGACGAAGCCGCCGGGGGCCACGTGGATCTGCGCCGTTGAGGCCGCGGTTTCCGCTCGCTCGCGCCACCGCCGATCGTGGGTGACGGTGAGGACGGCGCCGGGGTAGGTGAGCAGCGCTTGCTCGAGTTGCTCAAGCAGTTCGGGAGCCAGGTGGTTCGTGGGCTCGTCCAGCAGCAGAAGATCGCTGGGGCGTGTGACGGCGAGAGCGACTTCGAGGCGCCGACGCTGCCCGACCGACAGGTGCGCCACCGGCCGGCCCAGGTCGTCAGGGTGGAACAGTCCGAGGCGCAGCAGCGTGTCCGCAGCGTCCTCCTGGTAGGCGGCGGTAGCAGCGGCGAAGACCTCGAGCAGTGTCGCGGGCGAACCGGTCGTGATGTCCTGCCGCAACCATGCAACACGAATACCGCGTCGGTGCCGGACGGTCCCGCGTTGGGGTGCGAGTTCGCCCGCCAAAACGCGCAGCAGCGTGGTCTTGCCCGACCCGTTGGGTCCCGAGATCAGCAGCCGGTCACCGACCGACACCTCGAGCGACTCCAGCAAAAGCCTCGGCGCCGACCCGTTTGTTCCGAGGCGGACACCGTCCGCGCGGATCAGGGAACCCGCATCGGGGGACGCGGGCTCGGTGAAGGCCGGCGTGAACCGCAGCGGATCAGCGGGCCGCGGGGCGGGGGCCGCGCGCAGCCGAGCTACTCGCTCCTTCGCGATCCGGATGCGTCCCATCGCACCGTGATCTCGGCCGCGTGCCCGGAAGGCGGCGTGGCCGAACAGCGATCTATCCAGCTTCCGCGGGATCGCGTCGAGCCGGAAGGCGTTGGCGGCGACGAGAGCCTCCTGGCGTGCAAGGTCGTGCCGCCACGCCTCGTACTCGGTCAGCAGCCGCCGCCGTTCACTCTCACGTGCGGTGAGATACCCGGCGTAACCGTCGCCGTATCGGCGCAACGCGCCACCCTCGACGTGCACGATGTCGGTCGCGAAACGGTCCAGCAGCGCACGATCATGGGTGACCACAATCAGCGCCCCACGGTGCGCGGCCAGGCGCTCCTCCAGCCATGCGATACCGGCGCCATCGAGATCGTTGGTCGGCTCGTCGAGCAGCAGCAAGTCCGCCTCGGACGCCAGCGCCGCCGCGAGCGCCAGCCTCGCCTTCTCGCCGCCGGACAGCGTGCTCACCAGCCGGGATCGATCGAGACCGCCCAATCCCAGCCTTTCGAGCCCCACGTCCACCTTCTGATCAAGCTGATACCCGTCACGGGCTTCGAACCGGTCAATCGCCGCGCTCAAACTCGCGAGCAGCACAGCCTGCTCGTCGGGGCCGACGTGCCCCAGCCGTTCCGCGGTCCGCTGGATCTCGTCCTGCAGCCCGCGAATGTCGGCGAGCAGGTCGTCAAGCGCGGCCGCAACGGTGGCGCCGGGGGTGAATTGCGGTTGTTGTTCGGCGATCGCTATGCCACCGGGCAGTTCGACTTCACGGTCGCCGGCTGTCAGCCGTACCGTTCCCGCGAGCACTCGCAGAAGCGTGGACTTGCCGGCACCGTTGTCGCCGACCACCGCGATCCGCTCGGTGGGGCCGACGACGAGGTCGACCCCGGCCAGCACGGTGCGTTCGGCGAACCTCACGGCTCCGCCACGAATGACGCACACCCGATGCGGGCGCGACGCGGACATCTGGGACAGGGACTGCGGGGTATGGGTCACGGGAGTTCCTCCCCACGGCGCACATATGCACCGCAGAATCCGCGCTCCTGCGAGCGCGTGAACGTACGGGAACCTCGCGCGGCCGGCGACATGCCTGCACAACGCGCATAGGACCCACCGCGGAGAACCCTCGACGCGGTGTCCCGTACTAAAGAATCAGCGTGCCCACGGAGGCAACGTTAGCAGAGGATCAACGCGGCGCGCCGCCCGATTCCGGCCCCACCGGCCAGACCGCGCCTGGTAGGCGAACAGGCTGGTGCCCGCTCCGATAGACAGGTTCATGAACGCCCGGACGGCCATTCAGCAGCGGATCGAGGCGACCTGGCCGGACGAGCCAGCCAAGGAGAGGAAGCAGTTGACCCCCGTCCGGGCGACAGACGGTCAGTACTGCAACGGCAGTGTCAGGGGTAGCCGTGTCGTCGGTAGTGGCAGAGTCGTGCCTGGTAATGGCGTCGTCGGCGCCATCGGGACCAGGCCCGCACCTGCCCTGCTGGGCAGGGTCGTCGCACGGTCAGTGCGGTGAGCAGTCGTCGGATCTCGGGTACGGTGTAGCCGATCATCATGCCGTTGCTGGCGGCGGTTCCCCTTTTACGGCAAGGATCGGGCCACGACCAGCCAGGCGTAGGCGGCCATCGCGAGGGTGATGTGGGCGTACCAGGCCCGCCGGTCCCGAACCTGGTACTCGTCCAGACCGGCTTCGTTCTTCGCCTGCTGGAAGCATTCCTCGACCGCCCACCGGACGCCGGCGACCCGGGCGAGGTCGACCAGGCGGGTGCGGCGGGGACCGTAGCAGACGTAGTAGGCGATCTGTCCGGTGGTGATGCTGCGTCGGGCGAGGAGCCAGTGCCCACGGCCGGGTCTCCACCAGACGGGCACCCGGATCGGTATCCGCGCCCACCAGTACTCGCGTGGTCCGTGCGCAACCGCGCCGGCGGACAGCCGGCACCACGCCTGACCGGGCAGGGCGGTGATCAGTTCGTCGGCGCGGGCGCGTCCCATGCTGGTGGTGGCCAGGTCGTCGTTGCGGCGGGTCGCGACCACATGCGGTATGTCCCGCTCTTTCAGCCACACCCGCAGCGACTTCGACTGGCCATACGCCTCGTCCATCGTCACCCAGCCCACCGGCACCCCAGCATCGAAGGCTCGGGCGAGCATGGTGCGAGCCGTCTCCACCTTCGTCGCGAACCGCACCGAGTCTGCGGGAGGCTTTCACGCCGTTGATCCAAGGTTCGGCGGTGCACCGGACAGCCGCAGGGCCGTCCGCAGACAACGACATCGGTGAACCCGGGCCGGACGCCGTCCATGCAGAACGACGACCACGCACCGAGACGAAAATGTCGGCGTGACCGTCACGGTCGACACCTAGATGTCAGACTGGCAAGTCGACGATGGCCCACGATCTACTCTTCGGATGTCGGTGCCGGCCCCGGGCCTATTCCGTGAATCCGGGGAACGAGCGCATCTTGTCGAAGCGGCCAGCGGCCAGGTCGGCAAAGCTGATAAAAAAGCGTCCGTAGTGGAGGTCCGATTCCGTGGCGAACTGGACGAGCGGCACCCATTCCTGCGTGAGCCTGAATTCCTCTTCCTCGAGCCAGTGCCACCTGTCGGAGCGCGGAAGGTCGGGTCCGGTCTTCAGTCGGACACCGAGTCGTTCACGCGCCATCTGCATCTCGGGGGACTCGGAGCCTCCGATGGTCCAGGTGTAGCCGCCGACGCAGAGTTCCCCTCCGCGAGTCTCCGCCGGCCAGAGCTCGTAGGTCAGTGCGATGAGTTCGTCGGCGTGGGTCAGCTCACTGGCGAGCTGCCTTGCGATCTCAGACGCGCCTTCCAGGGGGTCGACCTCCTCGTCATCAGGCTCGAGCCAGTTCGGAAACTGCGGCTCGACCTTGGCACAAAGCCGGCGCTCCGGGTCGGGGTCCGGGATATCGCGGCCAGACGACGGCGGCGGGACCGTCTCGGTGCCTGCGGGGACGTACAGGACCCGCGCGTACTCTTCGTCGTGGCCGCTACACATGGCGTCGAAAGCGCCCTCATGATCCAGGAAGAAGAGCAGCGAGCCGTCCACCGGCAAGGGGAGCTTCTCGATCTTCGGAAGCGCCGCGCAGTCGAGGGAAGCGACGAACGGCAACGGATTCTCGCCGTTGGACGGCCACTCCGCGCCCGCCGGTAGCCGGGGCAGCCCACCGCTCTGCCCGACGACATCTCCGTCCCAGTCACTGCCGGCACCCACCCAGATCGCAAATCGAAGGTGATCGGCGAGCTTGCTGACCTGGGCCACCGGGATGCCCCGCTCCATTGCCTCGTGGCGCAACCGTCCGTAGTAGTCCATGGCGAAGCATGATCGCAGACGGATCGGCCCGCTGATCCACACCGTCCACCAACATCCCTGTACTGAAGACCCGCAGGAAATTATCCTCGGCGGCAACGATCGCCTGGAGGCCACCGCCGCCTTCGAAGGCACCTACCACGGCGACAGAGTCTCCGGTAGCGCCCGGCCCGGGGACTGCCGCGACGGCGGTATCGCCAGCGCCGACCGCAACCGGCCCCGCCACGCCCGGCGTCGTGGTGCTCGTGTGCACGGACACCGCGAGGAGTAGCGGGCCGCCTCAGGTCACCAGGCCCCGGCGGTACGCGTACACCACGGCCTGCACCCGGTCGCGCAGGTCAAGCTTGGTGAGGATGCGGGACACGTACGTCTTGACCGTCTCCTGGCTGATCACCAGCGCCGCGGCGATCTCGCTGTTGGACAGGCCCTCCGCGATGAGGCGGAGCACCTCCAGCTCGCGCGGGGTCAGCGCGCCGCCGTCCGGGGCGCCCTCGGCCGGGCGGATGCGCGCCGCGTAGCGGCCCACCAGCTGCCGGGTCACCTCCGGGGCCAGCAGCGCCGAGCCCGTCGCGACCGTGCGGATGCCGTTGAGGAGCTGCGCCGGTGGGGCGTCCTTGAGCAGGAAGCCGCTGGCGCCCGCGCGCAGCGCCTCGTAGACGTACTCGTCGAGGTTGAACGTCGTCACCACGAGCACCTTCACCGGCTCGGGGACCCCGGCGCCGGCCAGCAGGCGGGTCGCCTCGATGCCGTCGAGCACCGGCATCCGGACGTCCATCACCACCACGTCGGGCCGGAGCCGAGCGGCCAGGCCGACCGCCGCGCGCCCGTCGCCGCACTCGCCGACGATCTCCATGTCGGGCTGGGCGTCGATGATCGTCGCGAAGCCGGCGCGGATCAGCTCCTGGTCGTCGCAGACCAGTACCCGGATCGGCGCGGTCACGACGGGTTTCCGGCCGGGATCCGGGCCCGCACGAGGAAACCTCCGCCGGCCTGCGCGCCCGCGCTGAAGTCGCCACCGATGACGGTGACCCGCTCGCGGAGCCCGGCGAGGCCGCGCCCGCTGCCGCCCGGGAAGGCGCCGCCGCGCCCGCTGCCGCCCGGGGACGCGCCGCCGGATCCGGAGCCGTCGGTGCTGATCTCCACGGTCGTCTCCCCTTCC
Source organism: Plantactinospora sp. BB1 (assembly GCF_003030385.1). Taxonomy (NCBI): domain Bacteria; kingdom Bacillati; phylum Actinomycetota; class Actinomycetes; order Micromonosporales; family Micromonosporaceae; genus Plantactinospora; species Plantactinospora sp. BB1. The sequence goes on from NZ_CP028159.1 coordinate 3,683,255, forward strand.
CCGTGGCGGACGTGAACCCTGGTCCGGCTGCCGTGCGCGTACTTCAGCGCGTTCGTCAGCGCCTCCTGCACCACCCGGTAGGTCGCCACCTCGGCGCTGCCGGTCACCGCCGCCGGCCTGCCCTCCCGGACAAACTCGACCGGCTGCCCGGCCTGCCGGGTCTGGTCGACGAGGGCGTCCAGGTCACCGACGGGGGGCGTACGCGGTTCGTCGGTGTGGTGATCCGGGTTGAGCAGGTCGAGCAGCTGCCGCAGGTCGCCGACGGCCCGGCGGCCGGTGCCGGTGATCGCGGTCAAGGTCTGCTCCAGTTTGTCCGGGGCGCCGGTCAGGTAGCGCGCCGCCTCTGCCTGCACGACCATCGCCGTCACGTGGTGGGTGACGACGTCGTGCAGCTCCCGGGCGATGCGGGTGCGTTCCGCCGTACGGGTGGCCTCCTCGACATGGCGGCGGCGTTCCGCCTCGGCGGCCCGGTTCTGGCGCAGCCACGCCCCGATGCCCCACGCGAGTGCCAGCAGCAGGTAGAAGGTGGTGAACCCGGTGACGCCCTCACCCGAGCCGAGCCGGTCGAGGGAGATCGCCAGGGGCACGTACGCTGCCGAGGCGAGAGCCGCGACGACCCAGCGGCGCCGTTCCAGGTAAGCGCCGGCGCTGATGAGCGCGATGGCCAGTCCCGTACCCGCGATGGTGTGGTAGCCGCGGAGCTGGTCGATCGCGAAGCCGAGCGACACCAGCGCGAGGCAGGCGGCCGGCCACCGACGGCGTACGGCCAGCGGCAGGCACTCCAGGGCGACGACACCGACGGTCAGCGCGTCGTACGGGCGGTCCGGGAGTTCGCCGAGCTGCGTACCCTGCCGCTCCAGAGCCGGGACCACCGTCGCGAGGGCGAGAGCCAGGGCGAACGGGAGATCCCGGACCGTGATCGGCCACTGCCGCCACAGATCCGGGAGCCTCCGGAGCTTGATCACCGGGTGACTGTAGCGGTTGCCGGGGCCGGCGCCGTGCGGTGGCGGCGCGGGACGATGTGCCCGCGGCGCTTGGCCAGCCACAGGAATACCACGGTCAGCACCACGCCGGCCAGCACCGCGTACAGGCTGCCCTCCGGCCCGAAGGCGCCACCGCTCAGCGCGACCGGCCCCGACGTCGAGGCTTCGAGCAGCCCCTTCGACTCGCCGTTGCCGGAAACCGCGACGCTGAAGATGCCGCCGGCGGCGAAATTCCAGCCGAAGTGCAGGCCGATCGGGACCCACAGGTTCCGGGTGGCGGCGTAGCAGGCGGCCAGCATGAACCCGGCCTCGATGGCGATGGCGGTCGCCCCCCACAGGGTGGCGTCCGGGTTCACCAGGTGGATCGCGCCGAACACCACGCCGGTCAGGGCGAGGGCGATCCAGGTGCCGGTACGCTCCTCGATGATCCGGAACAGCACTCCCCGGAACAGCAGCTCCTCGGTGACGGCGGTGGCCGCCATGAACCCGAGCAGACCTAGCGCTCGCGTCGGCGAACCCCAGCCCTCGACGTGGTAACCGCCGAGGAACGCGATGTTGGCGATGACGGCCGCGAACATGGCGAAGCCGATGAGTGTCCCGCGGCCCAGCTTCCCGCCCCAGCCGTCCTGGCCGAGCTCGGTCGGCTCGCGGCGCTCGGTGCGCCGCACGACCCACCGGTAGACGACCACGCACAGCACCGCCGTCACAGCGCCGATAACCAAGGTGAGGAAAGAATTGCCCTCGACGGCGGCGACGCTCTGCCCGCCGACGAGGGCGACGGCGGCGACGGCGAGAAGCTGTTTGACGAAACGCATGATGACTCCTTCGCAGACCGCGACCGGAGCGCCGCGGACACGAAGAAACCTATGGAGTTGCGCCGCCACAATCGTCCCCGTGCGGTGGACACTTGCGGGTAGCTCGCACGGGGGACAAGACCCGCTCCGGAGTCCGGCCACCGGGTCGGACCTGGCGAGATCCGCCGCTCGCCGCGCCCCGTCCGGCCGCGGACCCGGTACTTCAGCCGTAGCGCGATCGGTCGGGCGGTGGTGGTCAGGTGTGCCAGGAGACGCGGACCTCGCCTACGGTGAAGGGGATGAGCTGCTCACGACGCGGAAGTCGGTGACAAAGCTGGCGATGCGCCCGTCGACGGTGCGACCTACGTAGGTGGCGTAGACGCCGTCACCCCAGCCGGAACCGACGACGTACACGTTCGCCTGGGTTCGTTCCTCCACTACTGCGGCTGTGACAGCCTCGATGGGGTCATCCGGGACCTGCGCCGGGATGAATACCTCGTCCAGCCTCTCGTAGTCCCATTTGCCGAGCGCCTCGATGGCGAGTTGGTCGGCCAGCGTCCCGGTGCCCGCATCGACCGCGTAGCCGAAGAAGTCCTCGTCATCGAGTGTGGCCACGTCCTGGCCCGGTAGTAGCGCCATGCTCCAGGTCGCCGCCGGCTCGTCGACCACCACCAACTGCAGGGCGGTGATCCGTCGCTGCCACTCGCATCCGTCCTTGTGTAGCACCGCTACCCAAGCCCGCAACTGGTACCTGCCCGGTGTCACCGCGTCGACGAACGGCGTGGTGTGCGCCACCAGCGGATCGCACGCCACCACGTTGCCCGTTGGCAGTACCACCGGCCCAAGCTCGCACGGCTCGACGTGGTAGGCGATCCCATCTCGCTCCACTCGATACGACGCAGTCAACAGCACACCAAGATCCGGCACGTGGGGCACAGCGCGCAGCGTGACGGGGTTCTTCTTCGACCAGGTGCCGGAACGAACGCACCCCGGACAGCGAGCCGAGGCTCATGGCGCCCGGCCTGCGACAAAACAGGAGGGTCGGTGCCAGCGGTCACCTCCGTACCCACGAATAGGTTGCCCTCGTGGCTGGCCGGCGTCGAGGGGCTCAGCTCAGCCGATGCGGCCGACGCCGCCGAAGAGGTAGACCTCCGGCTCGTCGGACTCCGGGTCGGGGCGCCACCGCGAGCACGTGACGACGCCGGGCTCCAGCAGATCCAACCCGTCGAAGAAGCGTTCGAGCTCCACCTTCGTCCTGGCGCGGATCGGCGTGCCGCCGCGTTCGGTGGTTTCCCGCATCACGCGCAGCATCGGCTCGCCGTGGATCTCCGCGGTGGAGTGGGTGAGCACCAGGTAGCTACCGGCGGGCATCGCCCGCACCAGCTGCGCGACGGAGCCGTACGCCACGTCGTCGTCCATGAGGTGGTTGACGACGCCGAGGAGCATGAGCCCGATCGGCTGCGAGAAGTCGAGCGTCTGCCGCGCCGACGCGAGTATCGTGTCCGGCTGCCGCAGATCGGCCTCGACGTAGTCGCAGATGCCTTCCGGCGCGCTGTTCAGGAGCGCACGCGCATGCACCATGACGAGGGGGTCGTTGTCGATGTAGACGACCCGGCAGCCTGGGTCGAGAGCTTGCGCGACCTCGTGGGTGTTCTCCGCCGAGGGGAGCCCGGTGCCCACGTCGAGGAACTGCCGGATGCCGGCATCCTCGACCAGGAACCTGACCACGCGCTTGAGGAACGCGCGCTCGGACCTGGCCCCGACGGGGATGTCCGGGATGTGTGCGATCACCTCATCGCCGACGGCCCGATCGACCGCGAAGTTGTCCTTGCCGCCGAGCCAGTAGTTCCAGATCCGCGCCGAGTGCGGAACCGTCGTGTCCAGTTTGGAGTCCGAGCGGAACTCCCGATCCTCGGTCATGACGGCATTCTTCCGCACCGAAGGCGCGGTGACGCAAGTAGGGCGGCGGGGGCTGTTGCGTTCCCGGTTCGACCGGACCGGGCCCGGCGCGACCTGCGCAGCCTCTACGGGCGCGGCCAGCGGCGTTGGCAGCTCAGGTCAGATCGTACGGCCCGCTATCGATCCTGACAGCGACGGCGAACGGTCGGCACGAGACCTGGTCGCCGCGCCGCCGGCTCTGCACCGGTCAGAGTGACAGCGTCACGGCGATCGCCGGTCCGAACGCGACGCTGAGCAGGTAGGCGAGGTTGAACAACCCCAGGGCTTCGGCCTCGTGCGAGGCGGGCACGACGCCGGCCGCTCGCAGGGCGAGCACGCCTTGGCCGGTCGCGGCGGCCAGGGAGCCGAGCGCCATCGCCGCGAGCAGTAACGGTACGACGGTGGTGACCGCCGCCAGCAGCGGCGCGGCGGCGCCGGCGGCGAGCAACGCGGCGGCCACCACCCGGTGCGGCACCCGCACGGACGCCGCCACCAGGAATCCCGATCCGAAGCCGCCGAGCAGGTACGGCGCCAGCAGTACGACTCCGCTCAGGGTGCCGTCCCATCCCGCGTGCTCTCGCAGCAGATCCGGCGCGGCGTAGAGCACGGCGAAGTTCGCCACAGCCAGTCCGAAGGCCAGCGCGCACGCCGTGAGGAACCTGCCGTTACGTGCCACCGCGGCGGGCGGGAAACCGTCGGGGCGCACCTTCGTCCGGACCACGAGCAACAACAGCAGCGCGCCGGTGGCCGGGCCGGCCACCAGCGGCCGGTGCGGAGTGAGAACCGCCGCGGTGACCAGCATGGCGAGGAGAGCCGTGCCGAGGGGATCGAACGACGCCGGTACCGCGTCCGGCGGTGACGCGCCGCGGCGAGCCGCCGGCACGGCGACCACCGCCAGCAGTGGCAACGCCAGCGCCGCCTGCCACGAGAAGGAGTCGGTCACCAGCGCGCCGGTCAGCGGGCCGGTGGCGCCGACGACCGCCAGCGACGCGGCAACCACCCCCATCCGCCGAGCCGAGCCGGCCAGTTTCATGGCCGTCACTGTGAGCCCGGCAGACCCCAGCGCCTGCACCGCCGCACCGGCCACCAACACCGGTACGCTCGAACTCAGCACGAGGAGGACCGTCCCCGCTACCACCAACGCGGTCGCGACGGTCAGGACCGCCCGTACGCCGCGGCGCGCCAGCAACGCCGCCAACAGTGGTGTTCCCAGCGCGATCCCCCAGCCGAAGGCCGTCACGCCGGCGGCCGCTGCCTCTTTCCCGGTCCCCATCGCCCGCGCCAGGTCGTCGAGGACCAGGGCCGGCGCGGAGATCCCGTACGACAGCGGGCCGGCCAGCAGGGCGAGCCAGGGTGTGGACACCCGCTCCGGTCCGGGCTGTCTGCCGTGGCGAGCGGCCGCGTCGCGCTGTAGGTGATCCATCGCAATCCTCCGCTGTCGGTCGGTCGGTTGGATCGAGCCTGCCCAGCGCCCTTACCGTCTACTGACGGTCGCCTGACGTACGCGTCGGGCAGGCATGAAACCTGCCGCCGCCCGTCCAACGGCGGGCGGGCGGACGCAGCCGCGGGCAGTCGGCGCTGGTCGGGCGGAGCCGCTTCCGCGTCCTACGCATCACCGTGACGTCGGCGCGGGTCCTGGTCAGCGGTGCCGACGGACGGCGGAGCCCGCTGGCCGGGACAGCTGGATGGCTAGGGTGAAAGCTGTGCGCTTCGGGGTGCTGGGTGGGATCGCCGTATGGACGTCCGACGGCGAACCCGTCACCGTGCCCGGCCTGAAGGTTCGCGGTCTCCTGGCTGACCTGCTGGTTCACGAGGGACGCCCGGTGACCGCCGATCGCCTGATCGAGGATCTCTGGGGTGACGAGCCCCCGGGCAACGCGCTGGGGGCCCTGCAGACCAAGGTGTCGCAGTTGCGCCGCGCGCTGGAGGCGGGTGAGGCCGGTGGCCGTGCGCTGGTCGAGTCCGGTGACGCCGGCTACCGGCTGCGGACGTCGGCGGAATCGATCGACGCCGTACGCTTCACCGCGCTGTTGGCACGGTCGCGCGGGCAGCGGGAGCCGGCGCAGCGGGCGGCGACGCTGACCGAGGCGCTGTCGCTCTGGCGCGGTTCCCCGTACGCGGACTTCAGCGACGAGCGATTCGTCCGCCAGGCGACCGAGCGGCTCAACGACCAGTATCTGGCCGCGCTGGAGGAACTGGCCGAGGCGCGGCTCGCGCTTGGTGAGCACCACCTGCTCGTCGGCGAGCTGGCCGACCTGGTCGCACGCCACCCGTGGCGCGAGCGACTACGGGCCGCGCACCTGCGCGCCCTCTACGGCTCGGGGCGCCAGCGTGACGCCCTGGCCGCCTACGAGCGGTTCCGTCGGCAACTGCGCGACGAACTGGGCATCGACCCCGGGCAGGAGCTGGCCGAGCTGCATCGGGCGATCCTGCGTCAGGACCCCGCGCTACAGCCGCCGGCACCACCGCTGAATCCGGCCCGAACCAACCTGCCGGCACCGCTGTCGCCAGGTCCCTACGGCGGACTGATCGGCCGCGACGAGGCCGTCGAAGCGGTACGGGAGCGTCTGGCGAACGGGCGGCTGGTCACCCTGACCGGTCTCGGCGGGGTAGGGAAGACCAGACTGGCGCTCGAGGCCGCGCGAATGCTCGCCGACACGTTCCCCGCCGGAGTGTGGCTCGTCGAGCTGGCCGGCCAGCCGCACTGCGGCGACCCGGCGACCTGCACCGAGGTCGTCGAGACGGTGGCGGCGACGCTGGAGATCCGGGACGACAGCCCGCCCGGCGACCGACCACGTGAGCCGACGGACCGGCTCGTCGCCGCGCTGCGGGACCGGCGAATGCTGTTGCTGCTCGACAACTGCGAACACGTGGTGGAGCCGATCGCCGAACTGACCGAGAAACTTCTCGGCGCCGCGGCCGACCTGCGCATCCTGGCGACGAGCCGCGAACCGCTCGGGATCGCCGGCGAGGTCGTCTTCCCGGTGCCGCCGCTGGCCCTGCCGGAGCCCGGAGCGACCGCAGAGCAGATCGTCGAGACCCCGGCGGTTCGGCTCTTCGTAGCCCGCGCCCGCGCCATCGAGCCCGGGTTCAGCGTGGACCAGGAAGACACGGAGACCATCGCCACCATCTGCCGGCGTCTCGACGGAGTGCCGCTGGCGCTGGAACTGGCCGCGTCCCGGCTGCCGGTACTCGATCCGAACGAACTGGCGACGCGGCTCGACGATCGCTTCCGGCTGCTGTCCTCCGGCCGGCGGACCGCGCCCCCGCGCCAGCAGGGGCTTCGCGCGATGATCGACTGGAGTTGGGAGCTGCTGTCGCCTCCGGAACGCGCGGTGCTGCGCCGGCTGGCGGTCTTCGCCGACGGCGCCACCCTGGCGACCGCCGAGCAGGTGTGCTCGGCCGGGCAGGTGTCCCCGGACGACGTGCTCGACGTACTGGCGCGCCTGATCGACCGGTCACTGGTCATGGTGCGGCACGGGGAGAGTCCGCGACGCTACCGGCTGTCGGAGACGGTGGCCGCCTACGGTCTCGACCAACTCGACAGCGCCGGCGAACTGCCCGAGACCCGTCGCCGGTACGCCGCCTGCTTCGCCCGTCTCGCCGAGCGGGTCACCGGACGGCTCCGGGGCCATGACCAGAGTTGCGCGCTCGGCGAGCTCGACGCCGAGAACGGCAACTTCCGGGCGGCACTCGACGTCGCCGCCACCGACGGGCACGCCCGCGCCGGATTGACGCTCGCCACCTCGTTGACCTGGTACCGGCTGCTCCGAGGCCGTTTCGGAGAGCTGAGCCGGTCACTGCGCACGGCGTTGGAGATCGTCCCGACGAGCGAGGAGGATGTCGCGCCGGACGCCCTTCGCCGACAGGCGGACATGTGGCTGGTCGCTCTCGCCACCCGGGACGGTGACCCGGCCGCTCCCCGGCAGCGGGTCCTGGCGAGCTACCCGGACGCCGACCTGCCGGACAGGGCGTTCGCGCAGTGGCTGTTCGCCTCCATGATGCTCGGCTCCGGTGACCCGGGCGAGGCCGCCGTACTGGTCAACGCGGCGTTGGCGGCGTTCCGCGCCCACGGCGACCGGTGGGGCATCGCCGCGGCCTGTGCCACCCGGGCCGACCTCGCGCTCGTACTCCGCAGCGATCTGTCCGCCGCCCAGCGGGACTGCGAGGTCAGCCGGTCGTTGTTCGGGCAACTGGGCGACCGCTGGGGTCAGGTGCATCCGACGAGTCTGTTGGGGAGTCTGGCGGAGATCCGTGGCGACTACGATCGCGCCGAGTCGTGCCACCGCGAGGCGCTGCGCATCGCCGAACACCTGCGGCTGTGGACGTTGGTGTCCCGGCAGTTGGCGAACCTCGGTCGGCTCGCCCTACTGCGGGGCGACTACCAGGAAGCCGTTGCCTGGCATGACCGCGCGTTACAGGTGGCGGGGGAGCAGTCGAGCCGGTCGGCCGCCGCCTTCGCCGGCACCGGGCTGGCGATGGTAGAACGCCGGCGGGGTGACCTCGACGCCGCCGAGACCCGGCAGCGGGACCTGCTGCAGTGGAACCGGCACGCGGGCTACCTGCCCGGCTGCGCGCTCACACTGGCCGAGTTGGGGTTCATCGCCGAACACCGCGGTGATGCCGCCCTCGCTGAGCGTCGCCACCGTGAGTCGCTGGACGCGGCGCGGGCCACCGGAGACCACCGGGCCGTGGCCCTGGCTCTTGAGGGCCTGGCCGGCGCCGCCAGCCTCGCCGGTGACCATCGCCGGGCCGCGCGGCTGCTGGGCGCGGCCCGGACGCTGCGCGAGGCAGCCGGAGCGCCGCTGCCCGCCGGCGAGCAGCATGACGTACGGCGCATCACCTCCCGTCTCCGCGAGGCGCTCAGCGAGGGGCAACTCGCTGCCGAGATGCGTCGCGGCGCGCGGCTCGACCTCGACGAACCTGCGCTCGACGGCATCGGTAAGAGGACGGTCAGCAGTCGGTAAGCCTGCCCGGCACGGTTGATCGGGAACCGAGCCGACCAGAGGAGGCAACCATGCAGGCGGACGCCAGGATCGCCGTCATCTACTACTCCGCCACGGGCACCGTGCACCGTCTCGCGCAGGCATTTGTCGACGGCGCCGCCGACGCCGGCGCGGAGGTCCGCCTGCGCCGGGTGGCAGAGTTGGCGCCGGATCAGGTGGTCGATGCCAAGCCGCAGTGGCGGGCACACCTCGACGCCACCGCCGATGTCCCGCTGGCCACCCTGGACGACCTCCGGTGGGCCAACGGGTACGCCTTCGGCACGCCGACCCGTTTCGGGAACGTCTGCTCCCAACTGCGCCAGTTCCTCGACACCACGACCGCCCCGTGGCAGGCGGAGGAGCTGGCCGACAAGCCGGCGACTGGCTTCGTCGCCAGCTACGAGGAACACGGTGGCCAGGAGGCGACCCTGCTCAGCCTCTACCAGACGTTCCACCACTGGGGGTCGATCATCCTGCCCACGGGTTACCTGAACTACGCCGTCGCCCACGCCGGTGGCGGGAACCCGTACGGCGTCAGCCAGGTGGAGAGCCGCGCCAGCCGGGATCCCGAGTACGCCAAGGCGGTCCTCGAAGCGGCCCGCTTCCAGGGCGCTCGCCTCGCCCGGATGGCAGCCGCCGTCACCGCCGCCCGCGCGGACAGCAGGCTCGGGTAACTCCGGCGCGCTGGCGATGTCCCGCACCTCGCCCGAAAGCCCGAGCGCCGGCGGACGCTGATAGCGATGTGTGAGAGCGAACTGATGGGGGTAGATGATGCCCCGCCGGAGGAAATGAGTGGACCGGTGACATCGCCGACAATTGACAAGCATCAGGAGAGTGCCAGATGAGTTCGTCCACCCACGGGAACAACGGCACTACCGGGATTTCGCGCATCCGTGCGCGCGGCGACGAGACGAAGCCGTCGTTCAAGACCAGCGAACTGGTCGTCTACGTGCTCGCTGTCATCGGTGTGCTGATCGCCTCCAGCGTGGTCGGCGACAGCGGAAACAACGATGGCCAGGACCTGTTCGCCGCAGACAAGGCGTGGTGGTTCATCACCCTGCTCACCGTCGGTTACATGGTTAGCCGGGGTCTGGCCAAGGCCGGCAGCCGCAGCAGGGACATCGACCCGCGCACCGACGTCGACAACCACTAGAAATTCGGTACGACCAGCGGCCCCGGTGGCCCGGCCGGTAGTGACACGGCCGCCGCCGGGGCCGTTCGGCGGCGTTCAATCGTTGCCGCCGCTAGATGCGTCTAATGCGCAGGCGGCTGGGTAGCGTATGGCAATTTTTTGGTGTAGCGGGTGGCGACTGCGCAGTGGCGTTTCAAAACAATTGACGCCACCAGCCGGGAACGCGCGGGATCAGGCTGGCCGGCGCGCCACTCCACTGATCACCTGGGGGACTTCGGCCTCGTCGAGCGCGGGCGGGCCTGACCGGGAACGACGGGGAAGCGGGCGACTGGCCAGTGTCCCTGGATCAGGTCCAGGTCCGTGTAGCAGATCCCGCACGCGGTGACCCTGACCAGGACCTCGCCCGGCCCCGGCGTGGGCACCTCGCGTTCGGTGATCGTGAGCGGCTCATCGACCGTGGTGGCAATGGCCGTAAGCATGGGCGATCCTCAATTCTGTCCGCACGCTGACGTATTCGTTTTTATGCCTCCTAATGGATCTGTCTGGCTTATGCACCATACCGGTACAGTTCCCGGAGGAGGGGACGCTTCCGGGTGATGGGCAGGTCACGGAGCCGCCTCGCGCCGGGCCGGCAGAGATGGTGGCGGCCCGGTCGTGCTCGGCGGAGTGACCAACGGGTACCACCGTGCAGTTCGAGTCGGTCCTCAGCGCACCAAGCCACCGTCGTCGAACCAGTTCTGGCCCGGGACGAGGCGCTGGAGCCTTGCTGAACGACCCTGTCCGATTGCTTGACATGTATCGATGTGATCGCTAACACTTGTCCATGTAGGAGCTTTCGACCCCAGGGGGTCGATGGTCTTCGATGTCTGGTCGGTGTTCGCGCGTCACTGGCCCCACGCCGTACGACGAATGCGTGGACCCGTCGTCCGTCATCGCGAGCTGTTGTCACGAACACGAGTCAGTCCGGCCGGAGTGACAACGCATGGTCTACGGAGTCGTCACCCGTTCGCCCCACGTCAGAGCGCTGGGCGGTGCAGTTGAAGGAGAGTCCACAATGACCCTAACTCGCCTCAGGCAGGTAGCTCTCGCCATTCTCGCCATCGGCGTCGTAGCCAGCCCCAGCGCGGTCCACGCCGCCCCGGCTGCCACGCAGACCAGGGCGGCGCCAGCGGCGACGATCACCTGGACCCTTGCCCGGGCGCAGAACCCGACCGCGGATCAACAGGACGCATATGCGCGCATCACGTCGGCCATGAACGCCGCTGTGGCACGGTACAACGCCCTCAGCGACCTTGGTAAGTCGATCACCGTGCACTATGTGCCCGGCGTACCGACGGCTGACGGCAACATCAACGGAAGCATCCGGTTCGGCAGCAACCGCAGTTACATGACTGAGCGGACGGCGTTGCACGAGACGGCCCACACCCTGGGCGTGGGTCTGAGCGGTGGTTGGCAATCCCTCGGCGGCAGCGGCACCTGGACCGGCGCGCAAGCCACAGCCCTCGTACGGCAGTACGACGGCCCGAACGCGGTCATCCGTACCGGTGGGGGACACTTCTGGCCCTACGGCCTCAACTACGACAACGAGTTCAGCCAGACCAACGCGGACCGCCACGTGTGGATCGTCGCGGCGATGAAGCGTGACGGGCTCTGAGCGCTCTGGGCTGCGAGGAGCCGTCCGGGCCGGCCGAGCAGCTCATCGGGCGCGGCGCTGGGGATCAGCGAACCTCCGCGCCCGACGGCTGCCCGCGGCACACGCCGGAGGGCCGCGCCGTCGGCGGGCCGGAGCAGACCTGACGCTCGTAGAGGCGCTGTCGGCGGGCGGCCCCGGTGGCGACTGCTGCACCTGCCGGACGTCCTGAATCACGACGGGGTGAGGACGAGGCTCGCGCTGCGGTTGCGGGCCGGTTCGCGGAACGGGCCCTGCGACTGGTCGGCGGAGCGGAGGGTAAACGCGGTCAGCGGCAGGTCACCGGCCTCCGCAAGCTCCCGCGCCGCGACCCGGGCCCGGCTCAGCGCCGTACCCGAGCCGCCGCTGGTGCGTCCGCCCGGCACCGGCACGCTGTGTCCGATCACGGTCACGGACACGTCGAGGTCGGGCAGCCGGCGGCCGACGTCGGCGAGCACGTCGGCGCCGTACGAGGTCAACCAGGCGTCGCGGCTGAACAGACCCCTCCGGAAGTAGACCTCCACCGTGTCCGGCCGGCGCTTCACCACGACGCCGGGCAGGGTGACACCCCGAGCTATCGCGTCGAGCCGGGCGGCCAACGCCTGGGCGGCCGCCGCCCTGTCCGCCTCGATCTGCTCCAGCCGGCCCTGCAACTCCGCGGCACGGCGCCGCTCCACGTCCAGCGCCACCGTCTCCGGCGCCGGGGTGGTCACGGACGCGGCGGGCCTGGCAGGCGGCGAGGCTGACAGCGACGGGAGCACGACCACGGTACCGGCGGCGACCGCGACCACCAGCACCGCGCCGGCCGCCGCGAGGCGCACCGGCGGGACGACCGGACGTGGCCGGCGATCACCGGCGAGGATGGCGGCGACCGCCCGACGGCCCTCGGCGGCGCCCTCGTGCCCCGGGTCGATCGCCTGGACCGCCGCCCAGCACTCGTCTGCCTCCTGCCAGCGCCCCTGCTGGGCACGGATCCGGGCGAGCAGGTCGAGGCTGGCCGGCTCGTCGCCGTCCAACGCGACCAGAATCTCGGCGGCAGCGTCCAGGTCGCCGCGCCGGGCGGCGGCCGTGGCCCGGCTCAGCGCCAGGTCGGTGCTCAGGGCCGGCGCGGTCACCGGCCGACCAGCCCGATGATCTTCGGCTGCTCCTCGCGCGGCAGCAGCCGGACCAGCCGCGAGTTGACCGCGTCGAGCGCGCGTTCGTCGCCGGCCGCCAGCGCCTCCTTGCCCTCCCGGACGAGCCCGCGCGCCTCACCGGCCGGCTGCATCCGACCCTGCTGCTCGCAGAGCGCGTAGAACAGGCGTACCGACCAGCCTGGCTGCCGCCGTTCGAGCTCGATGAGGAACTCGGTGACCCGCTCGGTCTCCGCTTTGATCCGCGCCGAGATGCCGCTCTCGATGGCCTCGTTCGCGCGCTGCTCGAACTCGGCCAGCGCCGACCGGTCGGCGGGATGCCCCACCTCGGAGACCAGCCGACCGGCCTCGCCGAGCAGGTCACGTAGCTCCCGTACCAGCGCCGGCCGGTCGGCCGCCTCCTCGATGTCGTCGAGCTGCGCCTGCACCTCACGCAGCCGGTCCTCGGCGGTGGCGGCCGCGCCCGCGTCCACGCCAGAGGCCCGGACCTGCTCCCGCGCGGTGGTCAGGGTGCCCTCGTCGTCGAGCCGCTGAAGCCGGTCGCGCACCTCCGGTACGTCCGACGCGCGCGACTCGTGCAGCGCGGCCATCCGCTGCTCGGCCTCGGCCAGCGCGGTCGCCAGTTCGTCCGCCTGCGGCGTGCGAACCTCGTCGAGGTTGATCTCCGCCTCGAACTGGGCCTGGATCAGCGGTACGTCGGCGACAACGGTGACCAGGCTGGAGGTGTCCACCTCGAACGTCACCTCGACCTCGGTTCCGGCGGGCAGGTCGATCCGCACGTCCAGCGGGCGGATCTCCAGCATGCCGACCGGGCGGTTGCGGTCGGCGCGGTCCCGTTCGCCCTGCACCACCGGGATCCGGACCACGGCATCGGCGTCCGAGCGGCGCAGCGCGGCGGCGGTGCGGAACACCTCGCGCGCCCGGGTCGGCAGCGTCGCGCCCTTGCGCAGCAGCGGCGCGAACGCCCGGTCGGCGAGCTGGATGCCGAGCGAGTGGGTCAGTCGGGCACCGCCGAACTCCACCTCCCGGTGCGTGATGGAGAGCGTGTCGGGGGATATCTTCTGCGGTACACCGGACCGGTCGGTGAGTTCCACCGTGAACCGCGAGGTCGTGTGTGGATCGATGGCGACCTCGGTCAGGAAGGCGCCCTCGGCGTTCAGCTCCAGCCGTCCGGTGCGGAACGGCGGCTGCCCGTCCGGGTTGCGCAGCGTCACGCCGTACCCGGTCCAGTCCACGGCTGCGGCGGCGTGCACCTTGCCGGCGACCACCGGGGTGGTGGTCGTGACGCTGGGCTCGTACGCGAGTTGCAGGGCGAACTCGCCCGCCGCCGGCTGGAACGACGGTGGGTCGGGGCGCCGGACGGTACTGGCGAAGATGGCGGCACCCCGGGCGACCACGGTGGTCGGATCCAGGCTGGTGTCGAGCGCTATCCCGAGCCCGTCGCGGCTGTCGGCGAGGCGCTCCCGCAGTCCGGGCGCGAGGGTGGTGCCGCCGACCAGCAGCAGCCGGTCGATGTCGCCCGCGTCCAGCCCGCCGTCGGCGAGCGCGGTGCGGCACAGGTTCGTCGCCCGGGCGTAGAACGGCTCGGCGACCCGGTCGAGTTCGTCCCGGCGGAGCGTGTACTCGAACGTCTCGACCTCCCCTCCGCCGACCGTCAGATCCATCGACAGGTCGATCGCGTCCCGGCGGGAAAGCTCGATCTTGCCCTCCTCGGCGAGCCACTTCAGCTTGGCGAAGTGCACCCGCCATTCCGGGTTGTCCCGGCGGAAGTCGGCGAAGCCGAACTCGGCCGCAGCGGCGGGGGCCAGGATCCGCTCCACCACCGCCCAGTCGATGAGCTTGCCGCCCAGGTACGGGTCACCGGCGTGGTTCAGCACCCGCAGGTCCCCGTCGCGCTTGCTCACCACCGCCGCGTCGAACGTGCCGCCGCCGAAGTCGAACACCATCCAGTACGCCCGGTCGTCGGCGTCGTGGAAGCCGTACGCGAAGGCCGCCGCGGTGGGCTCCTGGACGAGCGGGCACGCGGCGCTGAGCCCGGCGAGCGCCGCCGCCTCCAGAGTCGCCTTGTTCTGGTTCAGCGAGAAGGCGGCCGGCACGGTGATGACGGCCGCGTCCGGTGGGCTGCCGCTGTGGTGCGCGGCGTCCGCCCGCAGCGACTTGAGCACCTCGGCGGAGAGCTGCGGCGGGGTCAGTGTCGTGCCGGCCCTGCCGAACCGCTTGCCGGCGTCGGCCAGCCCCATCTCCAGCTTGAACTCGGCGGTCGCGTTCTCCGGGTCGCTCTGCACCCGCTCGCGCGCTCGACGACCGACGTGCACCACGCCGGGCTTCGGAATCCACACCGCCGAGGGCGTGATGTCCCAGCCGTCGTTGTTCTTGATGACGGCGACGCCGCCGTCCTCCTCCACCACCGCGATCGCGCTGTTGGTGGTGCCAAGGTCGATGCCGAAGTCGATGGTGTCACGCATGCTCGTTTCCTCCGTCAACGGGCTGGGTGGGGGTGCCGACGATGACCTGCCCCACCTGGATGAGCCGGCCGTGCAGATAGACGGACGGCCGTACGGTCTCGATGACTGTCTCGGCGGTCAGGGCGGGGTTCTCCTGGTAGACCAGGACTTCGAGTTCCCGCCCCACGTTGAAGACGTCGCCGTCGTGGTCCTGGACGACCAGGCCGGCGTCGGCCAGCGCCTCGGTGGACGTGCGCAGGTAGCGGCCGGCCTGGCGGTCCCGGGGCGAGGGGCGTTCGCCGGCCGCCGCGAGCCTGCGCTGGGCCCGCCACAGGTTCGTCACGGCCGTCGCCAGGGCCGCCTCGTCCGGCTCGGCGGGCGGTGCTTCCCTCTCGTCCGGCTGCGCGTCCCGGACCGCGGTCAGCAGGACCTCCAGGCGGGCCCGCTGCGACTCCGTCCACATCGGAGGCGCGATCCGGAACTCCCGATGATGCCGGCGCTGGCGAAGCTCCTCGCGCAGTCGCGTCATGCGGTTCACATCGTCACCCCTCGTCGCCAGAGATTCAGCTTGGGCAGGTAGCGGGCGCGCAGGTCCGGTGACAGCTCCAGCGCCTGTGCCATCAGGCCCGCCGCTCGGTCGAGTTGACCGGCGTGCCGGGCCAGCGCCAGCGCCTGTTCGGCGAGCCGCCGGGCCCGGGCGTCCGCCGGCTCGCCCTCGCTGCGGGAGGAGCCGCCGCCGACTCGCCGGCCGCGCAGTTCGGCGGCGAGCACTCCCGCCGTGGCCGGCCGGTCGGCCGGGTCGACCTCCAGGGCGGAGAGCAGGATCCGGTCCAGCTCCGGGTCCACCTCCGGGTGGTAGCGGCTCGGCGGCAGCGGTACCCGCGCGAACCGGCCCGGCGAGTACGACGACAGGGGTGCACCGTCGTCGTAGGGGAGGCGGTTGGTCAGCAGCAGGTACACGATGGTGCCCACCGACCACACATCGCTGGCCCGGGAGTACCCCTCGCGGCGCAGCACCTCCGGTGCCATGAAGGCGAACGTGCCCTGGGCGCTGGCCAGCATCGTGAACGGGTCGGCGCGCTTGGCGAGCCCGAAGTCGCTGATCCGGATCCGCAGGCCGCTGCCCTCGTATCCGACGAGGATGTTGGCGAGCGTGAGGTCACGGTGCAGGATCGGCGGGTCCTGTTCGTGCGCGGCGGTCAGCCCGGAGGCGATCTGCTCGGCCACCTCGACCGCCAGCTCGACCGGAATCGTCGGCCCGTGTGCGCGGATCAGCCGCTCCAGGCTGCCCCCGGCCACGTACTCCATGGTGAAGAACCCCCGGACGCCCTGCGGGGTACGCACGGTGCCGGCGTCGAACACCCGGACGATGTTCGGATGCCCCAGTGTGGAGAGCAGCCGGGCCTCCTCCAGCAGGGTACGGGTCTCGTCGAGCGAGGCGACCCGTTTGAAGACCTTCATGGCCTGCCAGCCGAGGTACTCGTGGCGTACCCGGTGCACCTCGGCGAAGGCGCCCTCACCGAGCAGCCGGTCCACCACGAGCGTCTCGGTGACCCGGTCACCGCTCTCCAGCAGGCTCACCGGTCGTCCCCGGGATCGCTGACGATGAGCCGGTACCCGATGCCGGTGATGGTCTCCAGGATGCGCGGCACGGACGGATCCGCCTCGATGGCGCGGCGCACCGCGCGTACGACGCCGGCCAGGTCGGCACGGGTGTAGGCGCGGCCGACCGGCCACTCCTCCCGGGGCCCCCAGAGCGCGGTGATGAGTTCCTCGTGCCCGCAGGCGACCGCCGCACCGGCGCTGCTGCGACCCACCATGTACCGCAACAGTTGGTGACCCTGCGGCCGCAGCCCGCTGACCGGGGTCTCACCGCTGTCGTCGACGCGGTACGCCCGCGCGGCCACCCAGTCGTAGCGCAGGCACGGCCCGCGGGTCGGCGCCGCAGGTGTCGACTCGAACGGCGCGGGCTGGGTGGTGTGCGGGTCGAGCAGCGTCAGCTCCCAGTACAGCGGCTCGCCGTCCGGGGACATGTCGCCGAGGATCAGCAGCGCGTCTCCGTGCCGCAGGCGGCGGTTTCCCACCAGGCGTTCGGTGCGTCCACTCAGCGAGCGGAGCAGGGTGCCGTTGACGCTCGCGTTGTCGGTGACCGTCCAGCCGCCGTCGCTGTAGTCCAGGGTGCAGTGCAGCCGGCCGACCCAGCGCTGCGGATCCGGCTCCAGCGCCACGTCCGGGGTGTGGTCCGGCGCGATACGCCCGACCGTGACCGGCCCGTCCGCCAGTTCCACGCCCCGGACCCTCCCCTCGGGCGAGGTGACGCGCAACGTCACGCTTCCGCCCGCGCGCGTTTCCTCACCCACTGCCAACTCCTTCTGCGGTGCCATGCCGGGTTACCGGGCTCGCCCGTCGAAGGGCTGGTGGTCCTTGCGGTGTGCCACGCAGGCCGCGTACATCCGCTCCCGGCTCTGCTCGGACCACCAGTCGGACCGGACCGGTGTGACCGCGAACGTGCCGGGTACCTGGAGCTGGCTCGCCAGCCGCTGGCATGCCCGGGCCGCCTCCTCCGCCAGCCGGGTCCGGGTGGCGTCCCCGTCGAGTTGTGGCCCGGGTGGCGGCCAGGTCAGGATCTGGTAACCGAGAATCTCGGCCCAGTGGGGGTTGTCGCAGCGCACGATGGGCCAGACGTTGTCCGCGCCGTCGGGCTCCTGCTTGAGTTCCACGCAGTATCCCGCCGGTGCGTTGTGGTCCCGACCCTGACGGGACGTCACCGGCCGTGGTACGGCGAGCTGGGCCCCGGTCTGCCGCGAGGCCGCCAGGAACGACCAACGCTCGCCGTCGGCCCGCAGGACCAGACACGTCGCGTAGTTGGAGACCGACTCCGAACTGAGGACGACGTTCGGGGCGGGCAGGACGACCTCGGTCGCGTACCGGTCCGGCGAAAGTCCGAAGTGGATCGCCTGCTCCGCGCAGCTGAAGCGCGCCAGCCCGGCCAGGTAGTCGTAGTCGGCGTCGGGCCAGGAAATGATCGACTCCCGCAGCCCCAGATAGGCGATCACCTCGCCGGCGTGATCCCGCCCACAGGGCACGGTCGTCACCGTCGTGTCGCCGTCGCGCCAGTCGTTCGCGTCCCGGACACAGAGAATCTCCTGCGAAACGGCGCCGTAGTCGGCCGGATGGATGTCGACCGAGTTCTCCTCCGCCTCCGACATCGCGTTGACGATCAGCACCAGCGCCACCACCAGGACCGCACAGAGGGCGAGGACACCGAACACCTTGAACCGCTGCCGCCGCTCCAGGCGCTCCTCCCAGTCGGACAGCCGGATCGGCTGGCGGTACCGGACCGGTCGGCTGGGCGTGCCGTAGGAGACCGGCCCGCCGGCCTCCAGCTCGGAGAGCATGTCGCGGATGGCCGCCGCGAGCGCCTCGTCGGTGACCTGGGCGAGGACGCCGCGCAGGAACCTCGCGGCCTCGTACCGCCCACGGGTCCGCCGGATTTCGTCGACGTTGAACCGGAACTGGTTGAGCGCTCCGTCCGCCTCGTCGAAGCCGCGCAGGTTCTCCTGGATCCGACGTCGGGTCTCCGGATCGGTGGCGAGCTTCTGCGCCTCCGCCAGCCAGCTCTTGACCGTGCCCTCGTACTGTCCGGTGGCCCGGTTGCGGGCGAGTGCGCAGTTGTTGAGCAGTACCGCGATCTTGTCGCGGACGGCGTCCGTGCGGCGGTGCCGGTCGCGCGGCGCCAGTCCCTCCAGCCGGGCCAGCAGCGGCTGCACCCGCGCGCGCATCTCGGTCACGACCTCGTCGGCGTCACCGGAGTCCAGCCCGGTGTGCAGGTCCCGGACGGCGGCCTCCAGCTCCGTGTACAGCGGCTCGGCGACCTCTTCGATCAGCCGGTCGCGGTCCCGGGCCGGCACCGGCCACTCGGCCAGGTTCTTCCGCAGCGGCGCCGGATAGGCGGCGGACGCCGCCAGCCGCAGCAGCGGGCGCACCAACGCCACCGGCAGTTCCGCCCGCAGTGCCTCCACTGTGGAGGCGTCGAGCTGCCGGTCGTCGAGCCGCTCGACCCGGTGGTGCAGGTGCCGCCAGAACGACGCCGACCGGAGCGTCTTCGTCCAGCCCGCGGCCGCCGCCGTCCACTGGCCCGGCAGCCCGCCGCCGATGGTCGCGGCCAGCAGGTCGTCCGGCTGCACGTCGAGCGCCGCGGCGTGCGCCCGTACCGCGGCGTCGTGGTCGTGGTGCACACCGGCGGGGCATTCGCAGCCGTCCGGCGTACCCCACACCGCGAACACCTCGTGCACCAGGCGGCGGCGCGGGTCACCCAACACCCCGTCGAACGCGGCGCGTACCTCCTCGGTGGTCGCCGAGGAACCCTGCCAGCTCACGTCCGCACCGACCCGTAGCGCCGCCGTCAGCTGCTGCTGCCGCGCTCGCGCGGTGCGCCGGTCCACGTCCACCGGCAGGCCGGTGACTCGGAAGGCGTTGTGCCGGTAGAGGTCCGGCCCGGCCATCTCCCGAAGGCTGGCGATCGCCACCTCACTCACTCGTGCTCCCCAGGACGACGTCGTTGAGTGCTCGGATCGACTCGACTCTCAGGATCGCCGCGCCGCGCGCCGTGCACCACGGCAGACAGTTGGAAACCAGATGTACGGCCTAATGCAGATCACCCCGGATCGGGTCCTCGCCGACGCGCTTGACGTAGTCACCCGGATTGGTGATGGGCCGCCCGTCGTCCCGGTACTTCTGCCGAACCCGCTCCAGGTGTGTCTTCACGGTGCTCTTCTCGATGCCGAGCCGGCGCGCGATCGCGGCGTGCGTCATCCCCTCCGCCACCCCCAGCAGGATCTGCCGCTCCCGGGGCGTCAGCGACGGACCCCGACGGTCGTCGTCGCTGAGCAGGAACGCGTGCTCCGGCGACGTCGGCGTCTCCCCGCGATGCACCGCGCGGATCGCGTCCGCCAGATCGTGCAGATCGCGCTCCTTGGGGATGTAGGCCACCGCGCCGGCCTCGGTCGCCGAGACCACCCAGCGGCGGTCCTTCACCACCGAGATGACGATCACCTGACGGCCGGTGGCGGTCAGTTGCGCGACGTTGTGCGCCGGGTCGGTGAAGTTGCCCAGGTCGAGATCCAGTAGCACGATCGCCGGGGCGTCGGGTCCGGCGAGGTACTCGTCGACGGAACCGGCCATCGCCGTCAGACGGATGTCGGGCGTGCTGCCGAACCAGTTCGCGAACGACTGGAGCAGCATCTTCTCGTCGTCGATCGCGCCGATTGTTATGACGGTTTCCATGTGATCTCCACGGTGGTGCCCTCGCCGGGCGTACTGGTGATGTCGCACTGGCCGCCGGCCTCGACCACCCGGTGCCGGATCGAGCCCAGCAGGCCGTACCCGCTCCGCGCGGTCGCGGGCACGAAGCCCGCGCCCCGGTCGACGACCGTGACGCGCACCCCGCCGGCGCCGTCGCCCCGGGTCGTCAACCACGCCTGTCCGGTGCCGGCGTGCTTGCGCGCGTTGTTGAGCGCCTCCCGGGTCGCGCCCAGCAGCGCCTCGGTGACGTGCCCCGGCACGCCCGCCGGCAGTTCCGCCGCGTTGTGGTCGATCCGCAGCCCGAGAGCCGCCAGGTCGCGCACGACGCGTCCGAGCCCGGCGCCGAGGTCCGTCGACATCGCCTCGTCCGACCCGGTGATCAGGGAGCGCAGGTATCTCGCGTCGCGCTCGCACTGGCTGCGGAACTGCTCGGTGTTGAGGTCGATCTGCCCCATCGCGCCGACGGTCAGCGTGGACAGCACCGTGTCGTGCAGGTTCCGGTACTGCCGGCGCCGCTCCCAGTCCCGGGCCTCGACCGAGGCCATCCGGGCGGCCGCGTCGGCGGCCTGGCGCTGGGCCGCCAGCGCGGACGCGTGGGCCTCGTCCGCGGCGCGCGCCCAGGCACGGACCCAGGTCGCGGCGAATCCGGCGGCGGCGGTGAACAGGACCAGCGAGCCGATGTTGCCGGTCACGGAGGCGAGGAGCGAGGAGTCGGCGGTGAGATCCCGCCAGACGCCGGCGAGGTAGCAGCCGGAGAGCAGCAGAATCGACGGTACGGCCAGCCAGCGCGGGCCGAAGACGACGACGAGCACGCCGGCCGCGTTCGCCGGCGCGACGGTCCAGTTCGCCCACCCGACCGCCTGGCCGGGCGCGGTCAACCGGCCGACGACGACGAGCGACACCCCGATCAGCAGGACGTCGGCGAGGACGGCGACCCATGTGATGCGCCGGCCCCGCAGGGCGCCGCCGTAGAGCACGAGGGACCACACGGCGGCGACGGCGTAGAGGCCGAACACGACGCCCGGTCGCGGATATGCCGATCGGTCGGTCGACACGGCGGCGACCCCGGCTGCGGCGTACTGTGCCAGCCGGACCGCCCCGAACACGCGGACCAGCACGCGCTCGGCCTGTTCTCGCCCGTTGACCGCCAACACGCCACCAACCTTTCAAAACCCGGGGGTACGCGGAAGTCCGCCCTGCGGCGGACTCCGGCGAAGATCCACGATGGTGGTGACGCCGCGTGGAAGCCGCTGCCGGGTGCGGAGCTCTGGGACGGCGTGCTGTGCGTCGTCGACCGGTCGTCCCGCGTGGGGAGGGGTTCGTTTGCCGTACATTGCCGGCCATGACCGGTGAGGTGCGGGCGCTGCTGGAACAGTTGCGGGCGGCCAGCCAGTACGAGCGCACCGACGTACTGTGGAAGTTCGATCACAATGATCCCGCGACCCGGGAGGCGCTGGTCGCGGTGCGCCGGCACGGCCCGGGCAGGCTGCGCGGCGGTGCGCTCCACGCCCTCGCCTGCGTGGCCGGCGAACCCGGCCTCGACCCGGCCGACGTAGCCCTCGTCGAGCGTCTGGTCCGCATCCGGCTGCACCGGGACGACCCGAGCGTGCTCTCCGGTTGCTGGCTGCGGTGGTGGTCCGTGCGCAGCGACGACCAGGCCGCCGTCATGGCGTCGATCGGCCTGCACGACCCTCGCCCGGTCACCCTCGAACTCGCCAACACCGTCCTCGAAACGATCGAGCACTGCCGTGCAGGGCAACCGCTGGTCTACGTCAGCCCGCCGAGCGACGGATGGACGACGATCACCGGGCCCTGGTGCGACGTGTTCTACGAACTGCCGGACCATCCCGGCCGCCCGGCCGAGGCCCGCGCCACCGTCGAGCGGCTGAGCGCCGAATTCGGCGAGGCCCACGCGTTCTACCACGGCGAACGGGACGGCGGGTCAACGTGGCTGGTCGCCCGGGACGGCGCGACCGTCCGCACCTTCGACCTCGGTGACGCCGAGGGTTGCACCGGCGAGCCGCTGGCGTTCGAGCAGGAGTGGATGGACGCCAACGGGCTACCCGGCCGGCCCGAGGACCATTTCGACGACATCGACCTGCCGGAGGTGTTCTACGACTTCTTCCCGGCGCCCGTCATCGCCGCCGAGATCAGCGACACCCCGCGCTGGTCCGTACCGGCCGATCACCGGCCCGGCCTGCCGGTGATCGCCACACTGCCCGGGTTCAGCGGCGCCGCACCGTTCCCGCCGGCCACGTACACGATCTGACCGCTCGACACGGAGGACGGTAGGCAGTGCCGTCCCCGGCCCATGGGGACGGTGGGGCGACGATGACGAGCCCGGGACTCTGAACCACATCACCGACGACGTCCGGCTCGCGGCGGCGCGGGCAGTGCGGCACGGCAGGAGCGTCGTGCGGGTGGGAGCGGCTTCGACCCGCCGCCGCCCGTCGCGGGTCTGCACAGTCCTGGTCAGCTCCTCGTGCGGTGGCGGAAGGATCGGCCGTGCTGCCGGCGCGCCGGTCTCCTCGCGGAGAAGATCACCACGATCTCGTCGCCGGGGATGAAGATGCCGACGACACCCGCGCAGTCAATCGAGGCGGACCGGTCAGGCGAGGTCGTAGACCAGCGATCCCGTGGTTGACAGTCTCGCGCCCGGTGCGACGGCGTGTTCGGTGAGCCGGCCGTTGTGGGCGAGGTGGCGTACTGGAATCTCACAGACCTTGGCGGCGAAGTCGGCGATGAGACGGCGGTGGCAGCGCCACCACACGCTCTCGCTGCACATCACCGCCAACCTGGAGACCTCAAGTTGGGTGGTGAGGGTCGTCATGGCGTCCTGGAACTCCGGGGTGCGCATGTGGGCCGCGTAGGCGCGGAACGCGTCCACCTGCCACCAGACGTCCGGTGATTCGGGCGGCAGCCGGCGGCGTCCGCCGAGGCGTTCTTCCCACCGGTAGCGGATGCCGGCCGCGGGGAGCCAGTCGGTGAGGGCTTCCCGGCTGAAGTGAGGGTGGCGTCGACTTCCCGGGAAGCGGCGGACGTCTACCAGCTCTACGATTCCGGCGGTCTTCAGGAGGGCGGCGAACTCCTGTTGACTGAGGGTCCCGTGCCCAACGGTGATGAGTGGGTGGGTCACGGCACGGCTCGTCCGTGCTCGCGGTGGGCCGCGTTCATCGGGTGGTGACGGTGACGCAGCATCGGCCGGGTCCGGGGTCGAGACGGGCACGGAGTTCGGTCCTGCCGAGGCCGTCGAGCAGCGCGTCGATCAGCCCGAGATTCATCCCGCACACCAGTTCGGTGTAGGTCTGCGCGAGGTTGTGGAAGGGGCAGTTCGCCATGGTGATGGTGCCGTCAGCGGTCCTGGGTTCGTAGCCGTTGGACGCGAGCAGCTCACCGACCCTCTCGATCGGGCCGCCCAGCCCCAGGTCTTCCCCGGTCGCGGCACCACCGGTGAGACTGCGGCCGGTGGCCGCCGCGGCGGCGCGCAGCGCTTCCATGATCGGGATGTCGTCCCGGGCGGCGATCGTGATGGCTTCGGCCATGACGTGGCCGGCAAGTTCGTAGCGGCGGTCGGGCAGGTTCACCGAGATGTCGCGAGCCGCCCGCCGGTAGAGCTTGGCAGGGCGACCCGCGCCGGGACCGCCCCGTCCGGGTGGGCGGGCATATTCGGCGTCGAGCAGACCGTCGGCCACCAGCTTGTCCAGGTGGAACTTGGCGGTGTGGTGTGCTACCCCGGCACCGGCTGCCGCCTGCTCGCGCCCGACCGGGGTGTCTTGCGCGACGACGTACTGGTAGAGCTCGCGCCGGACCGGTTCGCCGAGCGCGGCGATCCGCTCGACCTGCGTATCGAACTCCTCGGGCATCCGGGCTCCTCCTACTCTCCGGTCGAGTGTAACGGACATGATCGTTGACGAAACAGACTCTCGCACTCTAACGTCGGCAATAGTATCCGTTAGAGGGAGTCGCCATGACCAATATCGCCGCCGCCCGATCCGCCAGCACCGGCACGTCCGCCGAGCGGCTCAGGACCGACCCGACGTACCAGGCGTTCTGGCTGCTGAGGATCGCCTTCACCGTCGCGCCCGTCACGTTCGGCCTGGACAAGTTCTCGGGCCTCCTCACCGACTGGGACCGCTACCTCGCCCCGGCGGTCGACCGGCTCGTACCCGGCACGGCCCACCAGGCCATGCTGGCCGTCGGCGTCATCGAAATCGTCGCCGGCATCACCGTCGCCGTCCTGCCCCGATTCGGCGGATACCTGGTCGCCGCCTGGCTCGGCGGCATCATCGTCAACCTGCTGCTGCTCGGCGACTTCTTCGACGTCGCCCTCCGGGACGTCGGCCTCATGCTCGCAGCGCTGACCCTGGCCCGCCTCGCCGTTGCCGTGAACGCGCCGAACCGGTCGGGCCGCTGAGCCGAGCCGAACGGAGCGGGTGAGGCGACAGGGACGGAGACGACCATGACCAGCACTGCCTGGACCGAGTGCCCGCCGGTGGACCCGGCACCACGGCCACCGTATCTGCGGCTGGCCAGGGCCGCGCCGCCGGTGGAGTTGGCGGCCGCCGAGGACGCGGTTCGCGCGTTGTTGACCGCGCTCGGCCAGGACGCCGATTCGGAACACCTGCGTGACACTCCCCGGCGGGTGGCCGCGGCCTACGCCGAACTACTCACCCCCGAGGCGTTCACGCTGACCACGTTTCCCAACGACGGCGGGTACGACGAGCTGATCCTCGTCCGCGACGTGCCGTTCCGATCGCTGTGCGAGCACCACCTGCTGCCGTTCCACGGCGTCGCACACGTGGCCTACCTGCCCGAGGAGCGGATCGTCGGGCTGTCCAAGCTCGCCCGGGTCGTCGAGCACTTCGCCCGGGGGCTGCAGGTGCAGGAACGGCTCACCCGGCAGGTCGCGGACTACCTCCAGCAGAACCTGCGCCCGAAGGGCGTCGCCGTGGTCCTGGAAGCCGAACACCTCTGCATGTCACTTCGCGGCGTCCGCGCCTACGGCGCCCGCACCCTCACCTCCGCCCTCCTCGGCCTGCACCGCGACGACCCGGCCACCCGGCAGGAGTTCTTCGCCCTCACCGGCGTCCGTCGCTGACAGCGTCGGCCCAGACCAGAAACGGAGCAGGACCCATGCCCACCGAGCAGACCTTCGTGATCGTCGGCGCCAGCCTCGCCGGCGCCAAGGCCGCCGAAGCGCTACGCGCCCGGGGCTTCGACGGACGCCTCGTCCTGATCGGCGAAGAACCGGAGCGTCCCTACGAGCGTCCGCCGCTGTCCAAGGCCCACCTGAGCGGCGCCGCGAAGGACGTGCACGTCCACGACGAGACGTTCTACGCCGAACACTCGATCGAGCTGCGCACGTCCACCACCGTCACCGCGCTGAACCCGGCCGAGCACACCGTCACGCTCGCCGGCACCGAGAAGATCCGCTATGACAAGGCGCTGCTCACGACCGGTGCCACACCGCGTGAGATGACGGCGCCCGGCGGGGACCTGGACGGCGTCCACTACCTGCGGACGCTGGCCGACGCCGACCGCCTCCTCGCCGCGGCAACCCACGCCAGTGCGGTCGCCGTGATCGGTGCCGGCTGGATCGGCACCGAGGTCGCCGCGTCGCTACGGCAGCGGGGACTGCCGGTCGCGCTGATCGACCCTGGGACCGTCCCGCTGGAACGGGTCCTGGGTGGAGACGTCGGTGCGGTCTTCCGCGACCTCCACGCCGCCCACGGAGTCGCCCTGCACCTCGGGGAAGGCGTCCGGTCGCTGCACGGAGACGGGCGGGTGGAGGAGGTCCGCACCACCGGCGGCACCGCCATCCCGGCCGACCTCGTCGTCGTCGGCATCGGCGCGGTACCGCGTACGGGGCTCGCCGCTGCGGCAGGCATCGCCGTCGACGACGGCATCGTGGTCGACGAGTACCTGTGCAGCAGCCACCCGGACATCTACGCCGCCGGTGACGTGGCACGGGCCTGGCATCCCGGCTACCGGGAGCACATCCGCGTGGAGCACTGGTCGAACGCCATCAACCAGGGCAGGGCCGCCGCCGTCAACATGCTGGGTGAAGCCACTGCCTACACCGACACCCCCTACTTCTTCTCCGACCAGTACGACCTCGGCATGGAGTACGCCGGCTACAGCCCGCACTTCGACCAGGTCGTCTTCCGTGGTGACCCGCGCAGCGGCGAGTTCATCGCCTTCTGGCTCACCGGCGGCGGGGTGGCCGCCGGCATGAACGTCAACACCTGGGACGTCAACGAGCACCTCCAGCAGCTCGCCCGACGACACGCCAGGGTCGATCCCGCCCGGCTCGCCGATCCGGGGGTGCCCCTCGAAGCACTGGCCGGTGCAGCCGCGAACCCGTGAGAGGCGAGACGACGGAGATCTGGATCAACGTCGAGCTTCGGGCGATCGCGGGACGGGTGGGCCGCGGGTGGACGTACCGAGGCGCCGCCTCGGTACGTCCACCCTGCACGAGTACGCGATCAGATCTTGATGTTGCGGGGGGCAGGCGGTGCTCAGGAGGCGGTGCAGACCGGGGTGAGGCCGGTGGCCGTGCCGGAGCCCTGGAAGCCGAACTCGGTGTACTGGCCGGCGTTCACCGACCCGTTGTAGCTGACGTTGCTGAACTGGACGGTGCCACTGGTGCCGGTACGGTTGGCGTTCCAGCTGTTGGTCACGGTGGCCCCGGACGGCAGGGTGATCCCGACGGTCCACCCGTTGATCGGTGCGGTGCCGGCGGTGACCCTCACGGTGGCGACGAAGCCGCCGGTCCAGGAGTTCAGTGAGACCGTGGCCGAGCAGCCGGTGGTCGGGTTCGGCGGCGTGGTCGGCGGGACGGACGGCGTCACCGACGGCGACGCTGACGGGGTCGGCGGGGTGCCCGGCGAGGTCGGGTCGGTCGAGACGTCACGGCCCTTGTTCAGCTCGTCGAGGACAGCGTGGTAGGCGGCCTTCTTCTGGTAGTTTCCGCTGCCGCCGGTGAAGAGCAGGCCCCGCTCCGAGGATCGCCACGACTCGCTGTCGGCGATGCCCCAGACGGTGATGCCGGTGCACTTCGCGACGTTCAGGCACGCCCGGACGACCTTGCGGTAGTTCTCCGCCTGGCCCGCGCCGATGTCGTTGTTGCTCAGGTCGTCGTCGATGTCCAGCTCGGTGAGGTGCACCTCCACGCCGAGGTCGGCGAAGCGCTGGATGTTGGCCTGTAGGTCGTCGGTGATGATGCTGTTCGGGTTGTCGTTGAAGTGGGCCTGGAACCCGACGCAGTCGATGTACTGCCGGTAGTTGCGGACGATCTCGTACAGTGCGTTGGCCTTGCGGTTCTGGACACCGCCCCGGACCGTCAGGCCCTCGACGTCGTAGTCGTTGATGCAGAGCTTGGTGGTCAGCCCACCAGCCTGCACGACCTGCTTCGCCCGGATGAACGAGTCCCGGATGACGTCTGTGTCGCCGGTGTCGAAGAGGTCGCCGTCGCCGTTCGCGTCCCGGTTCAGGGTGTGCGGCCACTGGCTGCGGCGGTTGCCGGTGTTGTTGTCGTCCAGCGCCTCGTTGACGACGTCCCAGTACGCGATCCTGTTGCCCCAGCGGTTCAGGGCGTTGCCGATGAAGGTGTTGAGCGTCGCCTGGTTGGCGCCTTGCAGCGCGCCGGCCTGTGAGTGCCAGACCAGCGTGTGGCCGCGGACCAGCATGTTGTTGGTCTGGGCGTAGTTGACCAGGGTGTCCGCGTTTCCGGTGTTCTGGAGTCCACCGCTCGACGTGGCGATCGTGGACGGCTTCATGTCGTTCTCGGGAGTCAGCTGGTTGAACTCCTGACCGACGATCGAGCTGAGCCGGCCCGGTGAGGCGGCGACGCCGAAGAAGAGCCCGGCCTTGGCGGCCGCGGCCCGCAGGGTGGTCTCGGCCGCAGCGGCCGGGCCGATGGACTGGACCGTCACAGCGCTGCCCACTAGCAACAACATCGCCGTCGGCAAGGCCATTCTAGTAACTTTCCTACGCTGTCTCAGGGTGCTGTTCACCGGACCTCCTCGACGCTGACGACCACTGATCGACGCGCATGCATGTCTTCCAAAGGGCCAGTATCGATATCGACCGTCCGCACTGTCAACGACTTCCGGAAATATTCCGGAAACAATCGAGGGGCCGGGACGTCGGCGAATGCGTGTTCGGCCAGGTAGCAGAGGCATGTGACCGGGCGGTCGGGCCTGGCTGCGGGGACGACGCTCGGTCGTGTCCATCGTCGACGCGACAGGTACCGAAACATCCGACATAGATTCTCTGCGGAATGCCTCTGCGTTTGGCCGGAATGGTAAGGCTGCCTCGACGGGCGCTGTGGTCGGCGTACTCCGTCACCCCCGACCGCTCTTGTCGCGCTGGTCTTGGAACCTGGTCGCACGGCGATGGCGCCGTCGCGTAGCCGAAACCGAGTTCTCGGACGGTACGGGTCGCCGGTCCACTGCGCTGCGTCGCCCGTCGGGGAGGGTTCGTGGCGGAGTCGGACGGTGCCGAGGAGACCGGCCGCGACCGGCGGAGGTGCCCGCCGGCCGGGGCACCGTGGCTCCCGTGCCGGGGCCCGCACCGCGACCGGCTGGTGTCGCTGACACCACTTCGGACGGCCGTGGCGGTGCGGTACGGCCATGTGATCAACTGTGCATGTCGTTGTTAGACTTCGGCAGGTCGTCGAGCGGCGAGCGGGGGTGGCGGCCATGGCGGGGATCCCGGACAGCGAGGCGTTTCTGGATCCGGACAGCGCGCGTGACTATTTGCGGTCGTGGAAGCAGCGCGTCGAGGCGATGGCGGCGAAGACGCAGGCCATGAGCGACCAGATCGGACAGCTGCGGGCCAGTGCGCGGGACGGCAACGGGCTGGCCGAGGTGACGGTCGACTCCACGGGCGTACTGGTCGACCTGAAGCTCACGGAGCGGAT
This sequence comes from Plantactinospora sp. BB1, assembly GCF_003030385.1. Taxonomy (NCBI): domain Bacteria; kingdom Bacillati; phylum Actinomycetota; class Actinomycetes; order Micromonosporales; family Micromonosporaceae; genus Plantactinospora; species Plantactinospora sp. BB1. Next base: position 3,712,560 of record NZ_CP028159.1, read on the forward strand.
CCACCGGTTCGATCCGGAGGTGGTCGCGCGGGCGGTGATGTCCGCACTGCGTCAGGCGCGGGTGCAGGCGGCCGATCGCTCGCGGGAGATCGCGATCGAGACGATGGGGCCTGACTCGGTGGCGGCGCGCACGATCGGTGATCGGATGCAGCAGCTGCTCGAGCGGCCGGATTCCACCGACGGCGTCCCCGGGCCGCCCGCCCCGGGACTGGGCAGGGGATAGGCGATGGCTGACGCGTTCAACGTCGACCCCGCGCAGTTGCACCGGCATGCGGCCAAGGTGCTGGCGGTGCGGGACCAGCTGCAAGCGATCAAGGGCGCCAGCCGCGCGATCTCGCAGAACGACGAGGCCTACGGGTTGTTGTGCGGGTGGATCGCCGGGATTCTCGAGGCCCGGCACCAACGGCAGGACGCGCTCTACGCGTACGTGGAGGAGAACCTGTCGCTGGCGTCGGAGGCGTTGACCACCGCCGCCCGGGCGTACGAGTCCGCTGACCGTTCGTCCTCGGACCGGGTGCGCCGGTCCGGCGGAATGGGGTGAGGTCGCCGTCATGGTCGCCGACAACGCGTTGGTAGCCACACCGACCTCGTCGCGTACGGCGTGGACGGGGTCGTCGCTGGCCGAGGGGTTCCAGGGCCTCCACCAGTCGGTGAACAGCGGCTCCTGGGTCGACGGGCTGCTGGCCGGCGGGGCATTCGCGATGGAGGCCGCGGCCACGGTGATCGATCCGTTCAGCGCCCTGCTGGCCAACGGGCTCGGCTGGGCGATGGAGCATTTCGAGCCGCTGCGTGAGGTGCTCGACAAGCTGACCGGTATCCCGGATCTGGTCGTCGCGCACGCCGAGACGTGGAAGAACATGGCCGGTGCGCTGCAGACCATGGCCGAGGACCTCTATTCCAGCCTCGCGTCGGATCTGCCTGACTGGGGCGGCAGCGCGGCCGAGGCGTACCAGAGCAAGATGGCCAACAACGTCGACGGAATCGGCGGTCTCTCCGTGCTGGCGGCGACGATGGCCTCGGCGACCCAGGCGGCGGGCAACCTGGTGCAGTTCACCCGGGACATCGTCCGGGATCTGATCTGCGATCTGGTCGCCCGGGTGATCGTCTGGGCGGCGGAGGCGTTGCTGATCGTCACGATTCCGGTGGTCGCCGCGCAGATCGTGTCGGCGGTGTTGAAGTGGGCCGGCCGGATCGCCAGCTACACCAGCGCGCTGATCACCAGCCTCACCAACCTGAAGACGCTGATGGGCAGCTGAGCATGAGCGTGACCGGAGTTTCCGTACGACTGGGGGCGTCGTCATGACCGAGCCGGCCATTCGCCTCGCGGCCGAGGGTTGGTAGGGCGCCGATGGCCAGAGGCAGCGGGGGATCCCATACCGGCACCGACACTCCTTCTACGACCCGTACCGGCGACGACGGTGACGTCGCGCCGTCGCCGAGGAGGAGTTCCGGCGGGAACGCCAGCAGTGTCGACGGGGGCCACACGGCCGTACAGGCGGCGTTCGAGGCCGGTCGGGTGGGCAACGCGAGCGCGGCCGGTTCCACCACCCGGGCGCCGGTGAACAGCACCATCACCGGCGAGCCGCTACCGGAGGGCTACAAGTACGACGACAACGGGCGGCTGCACGGGCCGGACGGCGGGTACGCCAAGGACCCGACCGCCCCGCCTGGCGCGCACAACCGCGACACCGAGTACCCCGGCGGCTACCGCGAGTCCACGCACGACGAGATGGCCCGCAGATACACGGTGGAGGGTGCGGTCGCCGGAGAGTGGCCGCGCTCGCCCGGCGGTCAGCGGGTGCCCAAGGAAGACCTGACCTGGCTCGACGACAACGGTGAGGTTATCGACGTTCCAGAGGGCGACGCGATCACCTACGAACACAACAAACCAGTGGTGCAGGACTGGAATGAGAATGGCCGGTTCAATACCAGGCAGTATCGAAATGACTGGTACAATAACGTCGATAATCTCCAGCCCATGCTGCGGTCGGAGAATTCCAGAGGCGGCGCGACATTGGGGTTGAGATACGAGCAGGAAACGGGCGACGGATATACTGCCTCCTGATGTCCGACCCCCGAGGACGCGTAGCTGCCGGTAACCGAACTGGAGTGTCGTGACCGATATCGCCAACATCGTCCAGGGCTTCAGCGGCGTGCGCCCCCTGCCGGGGGTGCAGGACGCGTGGACCTGGTCGCTGGGCACCATGTTCACCTACGGACTGGCCCTCACCCCCGACGGCGCGCACGCGGTGCAGATGAACGTGCGCGGCGAGGGGGACGAGGAACTCATGGCCAGCGTCCTGTCCTTCGCCCGGGAGCGCAGCACCGAGGTGCTGGCCGCCGTGCCGTTCGCGGTTCTCGAGGGTTACACGCCACCGGAGGGCTCCAATTACGAGTTCGACACGGTCGGCGCTGTGATCCCCGCCGTCTATCGGCTGCACAAAAAGATTCCCGAACTCGCCGAGGTCACCTATCAGGTGTTTCCGGCATGGCGCTGCGAGTTCTCCGGTCGAGAGTCGCACATCGAGGCGGCCGACCGGTTCAACAAGTTCCTGGAATCCGCCGACATCCACCGCCTGCCGAAACCATTCCTCAAGATGCGTTTCGACAACCCGAAGACCGGCGGCGGCAGCATCGGCAGCGAACTCGGCCTCGCCAGGACCGACCTGCTGTACAGCGAGTTGCGCAAGCTCGATCAGGCCGAGGGCGCGTGGATCGACTTCCAGAACTTCCAGAACAAGCTGCGCCGGGCGTACTGGGAGGACGGCCTACGGCTGGCCTCCGAGGGCGGCGAGGGTCGGGAGATCGAGCTGACCGACCTGCTGCTGTACGCGCACAGGTTCCTCACCGAGGGCGTCGACGATGAATCTTGACATCGAGGACCGGGATCCGATCGACGACGCGACGGAGGCCGACATCCGGGCCGGGATCGACCGCCTGGACAGTCGTGGCCCGCGGTTCGCCGTCCTCCGGATCCGGCCGCACTACTACATCCAGACCTACGCGCTGGACGACGGCCGGCTGGACGTGGACTACCGCGAGGGTGGCCCCGACCGGGCCTACGCCGCGCCGTTTCCGCAGACCAAGGACGCGGTCACCGACGCATTCCTCAGTTACCTCTACGACGACAACCGATGGCGGACCGCCTTCGAATGGAAGCGTCAGCCGGAAGAGGACCTATGAGCTACGTCGTTCCGGTCACCGACGCGACCTACCGGGCCCGGGTCGTGGAGAGCCCGACACCGGTCCTGCTGGTGTTCCTGCCCTCCGGCGGCGAGGTTCGGCGGGCGTTCGCCCCGGTGCTCGCCGAGGTCGCGCAGCGTCTGGGTGACGGGCTGCTGGTCGCCACGGTCGACGTGGCCACCAACCCGGTCACCACCCGGGCCTGGGGCGTGACCCAGACCCCGACCTCGGTGCTCTTCGACCAGGGCGTCATGCAGCGCGTGCTTCTCGGGGTACGCCCCGCCGACCGGCTTGTCGAGGAGATCGAGCAGGCCGTCGGACCGAGCATCGCTACGCCGTAGAGCCCAGGGCAACGCCCGCCGTGTTCAGGCGTGGCCGCGCACGAGTGGCAGGAAGACCTCGTCCACGATCTCGACGAGTACCTCGTCGGGCACGGAGGGGACGCCGCGCGTCGCGTACTCGGCGCGCAGCAGCATCATCGGTGTCGTCGCCACCCGGTGGCGTGCGGCGGCAGCGGGTGCCTCGCCCCGGGCTACGGCGCGCTCCAGCATCGCCAGCCAGGCCCGGTCCATGGTGTCCGCGCCGGACCGCTGCCGCATGAGGGTCAGCAGTTCGGGGTCGTCGGCCGCGGCGGCGAGCAGTCCGCGCAGGATCGCCCCGTGCGGCGACGACCACGTCTCGTTCGCCCGCTGCAGCATCTCCAGCGCGTCGCCCCGCAGGGTGCCCGTGTCGGGGTTCGGCATCACGGCGTCGGAGAGGTGGCGGTACGCCGCGATGCCCAGCGCCGCCCGGTGCGGCCACCGGCGGTAGATGGCGTTCTTGTTGGTCCCCGCTCGGGCGGCGACCCGGTCCATGGTCATCCCGGCGTAGCCCGACTCGCGCAGCTCCTCCGCGGCCGCGTGCAGAATCGCCCGCTCCAACTCCTCGCCCCGGCGCCTCGTGCCCATGGCTTGCAGGGTACTGCACGTACCCTATAGGGTACGCGGCGTACCTTACGAGTGAGGAGAGTCGTCCGATGCGCGTCTTCGGCATGAACTACGACACCGGTTTCGTGAGCGCCGGCTCCACGACGCACGAGCCGTTCGACCCCGAGACCGTGCGGCGCGACCTGCGCGTCATCCGCGACGAGTTGCACTGCGACGCGGTCCGCGTCACCGGCGGGGTGCAGGACCGGCTCGAACTGACCGCGCGACTCGCCGCCGAGGCCGGGCTCGAAGTCTGGTACTGCCCGTTCACCAACGGCCTCGACCGCGACGCGCTGATGGCGTTCGTCCTCGACGGCGCGGAGCGGGCCGAACGGCTGCGGCAGAGCGGGGCGTCGGTCGTCTACCTCACCGGCTCGGAGATCGCCATGTTCACCGACGGCTTCCTGCCCGGCCGTGACCTGGCCGAGCGCATGGCGCTCTTCACCGACCCGATGCGGCTGCGGGAGGCGGTCCCGGCCGCCCGCGCCGCCGTGCACGACTTCCTCGCCGAGGCGGTGCCCGCGGTGCGGAAGCGCTTCGGCGGGCCCGTCGGCTACGCCTCGATTCCGATGGAGGCCGTGGACTGGTCACCGTTCGACATCATCGTCAGCGACGCCGGGTACCGTGACGCGACCAACGCCGCGGCGTTCCCGCAAACCCTGTCGGCCGCGGTGGGACAGGGCAAGCCCTACGCCGTGACGGAGTTCGGCTGCTGCACGTTCCGCGGCGCGGCCGACGTCGCGGGCCGGACCGAACCGGTGACGTACGACGAGCACGGCCGCGCCGCGAGCCTCACCGCGGAGCTGGAGCGCGACGAGGAGGGGCAGGCCCGCTACGTCGTGGACCTGCTGCGCGACTACGAGGCGGGCGGAGTCGAGGCAGCCTTCGTGTACACCTTCGCGAACCGGCACCTGCCGACCACCGGCGACCCGGAGCGCGACTTCGACCTGGCCGCGCGCGGGATCGTGCGGGTACTGCCGGACGGCTCGTGGACGCCGAAGGCCGCCTTCCATGCCCTTGCCGCGTACGGCCGCTCGCGGGCCCTGCGCTCGGGCGCGTCGACAGCCGGTCGATGACCCGACCCGGCCGCGCCGGTCGGATGATCCGAGCCGGCACTGCTCGTCGAGCTCCGTCCTACCGGGCCGGCTGAAGTGCGCGTTCGATCGCCAGCCCGGTGGCGCAGAGTAGATTCTCGCCGCCCACGGGGCCGACAAGTTGCATGCTGACGGGCACGGGAAGGCCGGGTGACGGTACCGGCATCGCAAGCGCGGGAACGGCGGCCAGATTGAGCGGCGCGGTCAGCTGCGTGAGTGGGAAGCCCGCGAAATCCGATAGCAACGGCGGCGGAGCGACCAGGGTCGGCAACGCCAGCACGCCTACCTCGTCGAGCGCGGCCGCGACCTCCGACCGCCACCTCGCGCGGGCAGACATCGCCCGGCGTAACCGGTCCGCACCGACGGCGCGGCCCGCGTGCAGGCCGTCGTTGACGAAGGTACCGACGCCCTCGGCGTCCAGCAGCGTACGGTGTGCCCGCCACAGTTCAGCCAGGATGATCGTGCCGAAGGCGCCGTAGGTCGCCTGCCATCCGGGCAGTCGCACCTCGCGGACGGCGATCCCGGCCGCGCCCAGTGCGGCGTCGACGGCGTCTTCGACCGCGGGGTCGACGCCATCCATCCGCAGTCGACCGACGAGGCGGGCCGGGCGCGGAGCGACCGTGAAGCCCGGTTCCAGCAGGCGCATTCCGGTGACGACGCCGGCGACGTCACGGGCCAGCGGGCCGACAGTGTCCAGACTGGGCGACAGCGGCCAGACTCCTGCGGTCGACACTCGGCCCCAGGTCGTCTTCAGTCCCACGATCCCGCAACACGCGGCCGGGATCCGCACCGACCCACCCGTGTCGGTGCCCAGCCCGACATCCGCCTCGCCGCTGGCGACCGCTACCGCGCTGCCACTGGACGAGCCGCCGGGGATGCGATCGGGCGCCAGCGGATTGACCGGAGTACCGAACACCGCGTTGTCGCCGACCGGGCTGACGCAGAGTTCGGTCAGCGTGGTCTTCCCGACGATGAGTGCGCCCGCCGCCCGCACACCGGCCAGGCACCCCGCGTCCGTCCGGGCAGGGCTCGCCCGGGCACGCACCGCCGCGCACCCGGCCGTCGTGACCACACCGGCGATGTCGATCGCGTCCTTGACGGCGACCCGGAGACGCCCGTCCGAGTCGGCCGGTGACCCGAAGCGCGTGATCCAGGTCGTCATCCCGGTCAAGATACGACGCGTCGGCGGGTGACAGCACCCGATCAAGCGCCCTGGGAGCGTCTTCTGGTTCGAGCTTCAGCAGATCCGTCGAGACGGCGACGGGACCTGGCTGCGGGGCGCGGCCGGTGCACCCTGGGGTGCCCCGCACGACAGCGGCGTCCCTCCGGTATCCGTCCGGGGCACTCCGGCGGCGGGACGAGCCCTGGCAGGAACGCGGATGGCAGATGCTCTCTCGACAGATGCCGGCTCCTCCGGCGGACCCCTGATCCTGCGAGCGACTCCTCGTACGGTGGCTCGGGCTGATAGGGAAGACTGGCAGCCATGGCTGATCTGAGCGATCCGAAGGCTGCGCTGCACCACTACCTCCGGGCGATTCGCGAGAACCTGATCTGGAAGCTCGACGGGTTGAGCGAACGCGAGGCCAGACTGCCCCGCACCGCGACCGGCAACAACCTGCTGGGAGTTCTGAAGCACTGCCTCAATGTCGAGGCCGGCTACTTCGGGTCCACCTTCGGACGGGAGTTCCCGACGCCTGAGGAACTGGTCCCGTTGCAGGCGTTCGAGGAGGACCCGCAGGCGGACTGGTACGCCCGGGAGGACGAGACGAAGGACGGGCTGATCGACCTGTACCGCCGGGTCGGGGAGTTCGCGGATCAGACGATCGAACAGCTACCGCTCGACGCGCCTGGGCGGGTGCCGTGGTGGCGGCCGGGGCAGGATGTCGTGACGTTGCAGAGGATCATCGTCCACGTGATCTGCGACCTCGCCCGGCACGCCGGTCACGCGGACATCATGCGCGAGCAGCACGACATGGCGATCGGCTTGCGGCGGGAGAGCAGCAACCTCCCCGACGACTACGACTGGCCGGCGTACGTCAGCAAGCTGACGAAGCTCGCCGACCGGTTCGGTTAGCGGAGGCGCCCGGGCTCACCATCCTGCTGTGGCGGTACTCGGCCGAGGAATGGGTGCCGAGGAAGCGTAGGAGGACCCGGGCACGAATCTGGATCCTTCCGGCTGCGGCGGTCAGGGGATGAACCGCACCTCCGGGAAGGCCGCACTCGGGCCTTCGAGCAGGCGCTGCCGGCGGTGGCGCAGGTGCAGGTCGAAGAAGGCGAGCGGGTACGCCTGCTGGATCCGTACCGCCCGGGCCGGGTCGAGGGTGCCGACCCAGCTCGCGAGTTCCTCGTCGCTCATCCCGATGAGCCTGGCCAGTTGCGGGATCAGCCACTGGTGGTCGCAGTACGACCCGTGGGCCGCGCCTTCGGCGTGCACGTTGAGCCGCCACCCGCGCAGGTAGTACGCCCAGATGTCCTCGACGCTCGGTTCGGCGGCCCGGCTGAACTCGGCGGTCATCAGCATGAACGGCCGGTCGATCTCGGTGATCGGTGGGTTCGACTGCATCGGGCCGTCGAAGCTGAGCCCGGCCCGGACGCGCCGGTCGGTGTTCATGACGAGCGCGGTCGCGGTCGCGCCCTTCGACCAGCCGAACATGCCGATGCGACGCGGGTCGAGCGCGGCGCCCAGGCCGGCCGGCAGCCGACGGTGCCCGGCGTCGGGGTTACGGCCGGCGGCGAGGTCCTCGATGCGATCCAGTACGAACCGGAGATCGCGGGTGGAGTCCCACGGTGTGAACGACAGGTCGAGCGGGACGGTGAGCCGGCCGTCGGGAAACTCGCTGAAACCGTCGTACGTGTGATCCACCGTGACCACCACGTAGCCGTGGCTGGCGAGTTCCTGGACCACGACGGTGGTCTCGGCACGGTGACCGTCGTTGCCGTGCGAGAAGACGATCACGGGCAGCCGTCCGGGTGTGCGCAGCACCGGCGCTCCCAGTTGGCCGGCCGTGCGCGGCGCCGCGACATCGGCGTCGAACCCGGCGGACGCCAGCAGGTCGCGCATTGGCGCGGCGGTCATCCACGGCGCCACCGGATGCCGCCGGGCGTCCCGGGCGGCGGGATACCAGACGCCGGCCATCAGCTCGCGGTGGTGTCCCGGGCCGGCGACCGGATCCGGGCGGGACCTGTCGACGAGGTGCAGCGACACGGTGCCGATCCGGTGCGGCCCGGTGGGTCGCGGCAGCATGAGCCGGGCCGGGCCGGGCGCGGCCTGCGCCGGGGTCGCCGACCGGTGGCCGGCGGCACCGAGCGGCACGGCGACTCCGGTGGCGAGCGCGGCGGTGAGCAGACGTCGGCGGGTCAGTGCGTTGGTCATCGGTCCTCCGTGGTGTCGGTGGTCTCGATCCGGGTGATGAGCAGCTTCAGCCGAGCGATCTCCTCGGCGAGCGCGGTGCTGCCGGCGGCGGTGAGGGTGATCCAGGTACGGCCGCGCCGGCCGGCGTAGCCCTTCTCGACCTCGACCAGGCCGGCCGCCTCCAGCACGCCGAGGTGCTTGGAGAGGTTGCCGGCGGTCAGCTCCAACTGGGTACGCAGGTAGCCGAACTCGACCCGGCGGGCCTCGTGCGCGATGGTGAGGATGCCGAGCCGGACCCGCTGGTGCACCACGTCGTCCAGTCCGGTGACCGGGTGTGGGGATTCGGTCTCGTCCGGTGCCGGGGTGTCGACGGGGCCGGTCACCGGGGTCGCCGCAGCCGTTGCGCCAGCGCGAAACCGGCGCTGCCCAGCAACAGCAGGCCGCCGTTGATGACCAGCTGCGGGGCCATTCCCCACCGGTCACCCCAGCCGACTCCCCAGCCGAAGTTGATCGGTACCAGCACCACCGTCAGGTATCCGAGGGCGAAGAGCAGCAGCGCGACGCGCCGTTCCAGCCAGGCCAGCACCAGCAGGGCCAACCCGATCGCTCCGGTCGGGTCGAAGAGCCGGAAGAGGAACTGGACGAGGGCGGGCGGGGTGTCGGGAAAGTACGGGTTGTCGAGGAGTCGCCACGCCACCGTGACGGCTGCGGAGAGCACGACGAGCGCGACGCCGGTGAGCACGTACGGCCGTACCCGGGTGCCGAGTCCCCGGGCCCGGGCGACCCGCAGGTATCCACCGGCGATCACCACGTACGCCAGCACCAGCGCCGTCCACCAGTAGAGCTGGGCGCTCCGGTACCAGACCTTGCAGACCTGGCCGCGGTCCACCGGCTGGCAGTCGCTGAGGACCGGGTCGCCGAACCGGTACACCAGGATCGCCCCGAAGGTGACCAGGGCCAGCACCAGCAGCGGCAACCAGGTCACCCGCTGGGCGAGACGAACTCGGCGCGCGAGGTCGCGCGCGTCAGCCAGCAGCCGACGGGGATCGCCGGCGGCGGGAACCGAATCAGTGGTCATGCCAATAGGTTTCCATTGCAAACCTATTGGCGCAAGTGTCAATCACATGACAACAGGTCATCGCGATCGAGTCCTGCCCCCGCCGCGCCCCTGCTGGCGGTCACCGCGCCTGCGGGGCGACCGGTTCCGCGCTCAGCCCCGGCACCGAATCGGCGTGGATGCCGGTCCAGCTCAGGCACCCGGACTCCGCCAGTACGAAGATCGCCGGGAAGCCCTCGATGCCGAACGCCCGCCGCATCGTGCCGTCCGCGTCGACGACGATCCGGGCCACCGGCTCCAGCCGGGCGAGGAACCGGGCCGACGCGTCCGGCCCGGTCACCACGGCGAGCACCCGTGCCGGACCACCCGGCCAGCCCGCCGCCACTGCCCGGAACCGTGCGCGTTCACGACGGCAGGACGCACAGGTCGGACTGAAGAACCCGACCAGGGTGGCCGCCGGTACGTCCGGGGTGACCGGACGGCCCTGGGTGTCGTGGACGAGGAAATCCCGCACGGCGTCACCGCGCGACAGCGCCCGCGCCGGAACCCCCTGCCGCTCCACCTCGGAGAGCAGTTCGGACTGGTAGCGCAGGCGTCGCACCACCGCGACCAGCAGGGCGGTGTTGAACGCGCACACGGCGCTGCTGAGCACGACGACGGCGACGAGCACGGACATGGCGCGGCCTCACAGACGAGCGGTGAAGAGGGAGGTGATCTCGTGCAGCCGGGTGATGACGGCGGCCAGTGCCACGGCGCCGACCAGGCACATCAGCGTGGCGTCCCAACGCATCGACACCGCTCCGGCGGCGATCCGGGTGCTCAGCAGGCCGCCGGAGACCACGCCCAGCAGCAGGAGGTTGCGGGCGAGGGCGGTGCGGCGGGTGGCCGAGACCGACGAGCCGAAGCACTCGCACTCCAGGGCCTGCCCGGACCTCGGGGACCGGGCCAGCGCCCAGGTGAAGCCGCAGAGCAGTACGCCGGCCAGGCCGAGCCCGACCGACGAGAGCGGGCCGGCGGCGGCGGTCAGCGCCGCGGTCACCTCACCGGCGACGACGAGCCGCGCGAGCGCCGAGGCCGGCTCCTCCGGCAGGCCCGTCAAGAGCCGGGCGGAACGGCGGAACCGGGCGTACGCGGCCCGGCTGCGGAGCTTGCCGAGCGCGGCGAACGCGAAGACCACGACGACGGTGCCACGGCAGACCAGGGAGAGGTACGGGAGCACCCCGCTCATCCGAACTCCCGTAGACCCTCGACGACGCGCTCCTCGACGACGCGCTCGTCGGCGGCGACGGTCAGCAGGGGGATGTGGAAGTCCTCCGGGTACGGCTCGTCCACCGCGACGCCGTCCACCGAGACCCAGGCATGCGCCCCGAACGGCGGATAGCGGCGTACGCCCGCGTGCCACACCGGCCAGCTGCCGGTGAGCCGACAGAGCAGCACCGTGGCGATCGAACGCGGCAGGCATCCCAGTGGACCACTACAGAAGGCACTGGTCATGACGGTGTCCCGGCGTGCGGCGGCCGCCTCCGCACGGCTCGCCGGACGCGCGCCACGACTCAGCCGGTGCAGTACCCGACGGATGCGGTCGGGCCTCTGCACGGCCAGCAGCCTGGCCACGGCGACGACCGCGCGCACCACGAGCCGCCGCCGCACACCGAGGCGCCCGGGGTCGTGCCGGAGAACCTGTTCCGAGGTCACCGCGCGACCACCAGTCCGGCCGCCTCCAGGTCGGCGATCAGCCCGGACACGTCCGCGGCCATCACCGTGGGGTCGCCGTCGAACTGCTCGGTGAGTCGGGCCGCCGCGTGTCCGGGATCCCCGTCGGCCAGCAGCGAGGCGAGCACCGCCGCCGCGCTCGGGTTGAGCGTCCAGTACTGGCCGGATGTGGCGTCGAGGAGCACGCCGCCGTACTCGGTCGGTGTCCAGGACACCCGGTCGCGCAGCTTCCAGGTCATGGTCTTTCCCTCATCGGATAGCGGGTGCGGGTACGGGTACGGCTTCCACGGTGCGCAGCCAGGTCTCGCAGGCCAGGGTCTGGTCGAGGTCGTACCAGGTGCGGTCGTCCGGGCTGCGTACGGCGGCGCGCAGCGCGGCGGCGTCCACGAGGCCGTGCCCGGCCAGCCGCGAATCGTCGGCGAGTGCGAGCAGGTCGTCGCGGTGCCGGTCGGCGCCCCGGGCAGCCGCGATCGAGGTGTCGGCCTTGGTGTCCCGGGCGAGCAGCGCCGGTGGCAGTACCCCCTGCATGGCGGCGCGGATCAGCGGCTTGTAGTCCCGGGGTGCGGTGACGTGCGCGGGGTGTACCGCCAGGCACGCCTCGACGACCTGGTCGTCGAGGTACGGCAGGGCCGCCCTCACCCCGACCCGCCGGGTCGACTGGGCGAGGTGCCGGGCGTTCGCCGCACCCGCGTACACCCCGGTGAGCCGGCCGTGCAGCCCCCGGTCGTCGGCGAGCGGCGCCGCCTCGGCCGCCCGCTCGCGCAGTGCCTCGCCCAGGGCCGCCCGAGCCTCCGGGGTGAGCCACGGCGCGGTCGCGACCGGTGCGCCCCAGTCGAGGAGTGGACGGGGACGGCTGACCTGGGCAGCGTCGAGGTCCCTGCCGAGCGACGCCATCCAGCGGCCGTACGGGCGTCTGTCCAGGACCGCCCGCAGCGTGTCCCGGCGTCGCCACCGGTAGGCCGCGCCCAGCAGCCGCAGTTGACGAAGAGCCTGCCAGGGATGCGTCCTCAGCAGGGTCAGTTGCAGCACCGGGTCGGCGCTGAGCAGTTCGTCACCACCGAACCCGGTGAGGCGGGCACGAGCACCGTGCGCCAGAGCCCGGCGGGACACGGCGAGGAAGCTCGCCCGGTACAGCACGGCGGCGGTCGGCTCGTCGAAGCGGTCCTCCGCCCGGAGGATCCCCTCGTACGGCAGGGGGTTCGCCTCGCCCGCCACCACCTCGTGGGTCACCGAGCCGAGTTCGGCGGCGGCCCGGCGGGCCCACGGCAGGTCGTCGTCGAGCGGGTCCGGGCTCACGCAGGTCAGCCCGACCACCCGGCTGCCGCCCCGGGCGGCCAGTGCGCAGAGCGACGTCGAATCCATCCCGCTCAGGTCGCTGGCGATCACCTCGTGGCCGCCCGTGCGCACGGCCACGGCGTCGGCGAGCGCCCGGCGCAGCCGGTCGGCGGCGGTGGCCAGGTCGAGCACGGGTTCGGGAGCGCGCCACCGGGTCACGGTGCGCGGCGCCGTGGCACGGTCCAGCAGCAGGCGCCGGTCCGGGGGTACGGCCTGCACGCCGCGCCAGACCGGCTGCCAGAAGATCGGCCAGGGGGCGTACGGGGCGAGCATCCGCAGGGCGAGTGCCTCCTCGTCGACCCGCGCACCGGTGAGCCCGGCCAGTACGTCGGCCCGGTCACCGGCGGCGCTCCGCTCGCCCGCCGCGACGAAGTAGACCCGGCGGTATCCCGACAGGCTGCCCTGCACCGCCGTCCCCGCCGGGGTGGTGGCGAGCGTGTGGAAGCTGCCGGGCAGGCCCTGTAGGGCGGCACACATCTGCGCGGCGTCGCGGGTGCCCGCAGCACGCCGTTCGAGGTCACCGGCCGAGAGACGGTGTTCGCCCAGCGCGACGAGGCGGCGGTCGCCGAACTCGGCCACCGCCACCTCGTCGTCGGTCCACCGACCGAGCAGCCATGGACGCCCGGAGGCATGGGTGAGGGTCCGCAGCTCCGGGACCCGGTGCCGGAGCGGCTCGACGAGCGCGCGACCGGCGTCGGTGTCCGGGACGACCACGAACCACGAGAGCCCGGATGCCAGGTCCGGAACGGCCACCATGGGTACTACCCCTCTGCGTCGGTACGGTGGGTCCGGGCCGTCAGCTGCAGACCGAACGCGGCTTCTGGGTGACGAACGACTCCCGGCAGCTGGTGAACAGGCTGCCGGCCGTCTTGCGGGCGAACGTGCCCTGCTTCGACAGGGTGGGCCGCTCGTATGCGGTCTTCTTCACCATCGATGTACCTCCTCGGTGTGGTCGGGCTCCGGCGTCCTGAGCCCGTGGTGCAAGCACTATCCGAGGTCGATCTATATTGTTGCGATATCGGCGCTTTGCCTCGGCGCCTGCGCACCGGGCCTCGGCGCCTGCGCAGCGGCTCCGGTCAGCAACTGGGTCGCGGCCAGTCCTCGGTAGAGTTCGCAGCCGTCCAGCAGGTCGGCGTGCGTGCCGACCGCACGAACCCGGCCCGCGTCCAGCACGACGATGCGGTCGGCCCGGGTCACCGTGGAGAGCCGGTGCGCCACCATCACCACCGTGGTGGTCCGGGCGACGGCGGCGACGATCTCGCCGAGCGCGCGTTCGTTCATGGCGTCGAGCTGCGAGGTCGGCTCGTCGAGCAGCAGCAGCCCCGGTCGGCGCAGCAGGGCACGGGCGATGGCGATGCGTTGCCGTTCCCCGCCGGAGAGCGTCGTACCGTGGTGGCCGACCGCGGTGTCGAGGCCGTCCGGGAGCCGCCGGAGCAGCGGGACGAGGCGGGTCTGTTCGAGGACCTCCACCAGCCACGGCTCCGGTGCGGATGCCGAGCCCATCGTCACGTTGTCCCGCAGCGTTCCGGAGAGGACCGGGGCGTCCTGCTCGACGTAGCCGATCCGGGCGCGCAGGTCGGCCAGCGGCCAGTCCCGGACGTCGCGGCCGTCGATCTCGACCTGCCCGCTGGTGGGGTCGTAGAAGCGTTCGATCAGCGCCAGCAGGGTCGTCTTGCCGGCTCCGGATGGTCCCACGACGGCGGTGAGCCCGGTCGCCGGCAGTCGCAGCTCGACGTGTTCCAGGATCGCCGGGCCGCCGGGCCGGTGCCGCAGCGAGACGTCCCGGAACGCCACCGTCACGGGCGCGGGGATGCCCGCCGCCGGGGCGTGCGCGGGCCGGTCCAGGTCCTCGGCGGCGAGTTCGGCGATCCCGTCGATGCGCCGGACGGCGGCCAGGCCCGCCTGTAGCCCGGTGACGCCGCCGACCAGCTGGGTCACCGGGCCGCCGAGGTAGAAGAGGTACAGCAGGAAGGCCACCAGGGACGAGACGGCGAGACCACCGGCGGCGACCCGCGCCCCGCCCACCCCCAGCACCACGATGAAGGCGACCTGGACGGCGAGGCCGGTGGCGATGCCGGCCAGCGAGACCCAGCGCGCCGCCTGCCGCCCCCGCCGCCACGCCTGCCGGGCGGCGGCGTGCACGGCGGCGGCCTGCCGCTCCTCGGCGCCGTTGGCCTTGACGGTCCGAAAGGCGCCCAGGGTACGTTCGAGGACCGCACCCATCCCGCCGACCGCCTCCTGCGCCTCTTCCCCGGCGCTGCGGATCCGTGGCACCAGCGCCAGGGTCACGGCGGCGAGCATCAGCAGGACGACCAGTACCACCGCGAGCAGGACCGCGTCGAGTCGGCCCATCAGCACCACCGCGCCCGCGATCTGGAGTACCCCGGCCACCAGGTCGACGACGTTGCTGGTGGCCGCCGCGCGCAGTTGGGTGGTGTCCCCGGTCGCCCGGGACAGCAGGTCCCCGGGCTCGGCTCCGTCCACGACCGCGACGCGCAGGCGCAGCAGCCGGGCGACGAGCCGGCGGCGCGCGGTCAGCACGACGCTCTCGGCGGTCAGCTCCACGAGGTACATGCCCCAGACCCCGACGACCACGCTGAGCAGCAACAGCGCCACCAGCAGCAGCATCGGCTCGCGGTACGGGGTGCCGCCGGTCAGCGCGTCGATCAGGCTCTTGACCACCATCGGCTGGGCGAGGTTGGCCAGTCCGCCGAGGAACATCAGGGCCGCTCCGCCGAGCAGTCCACGGGCGTGCGGGCGGACGTAGCTCAGCAGGGACGCCAGCGGCGCCCGACCGGCGGCACCGGGGATGGGAAGCATGCCGTCGTCCTCACCGGGGTGTCGGAGGTGCCGGCCGTGATCGGCGCCGGCCCACCGACACCCTCCGGTGAGGTCCGATATTCGAGCTATACCGGAGCTTTTACCGGCGGGCCGGGCCGGCGGAGTGCAGCCGTCGCCGGCCCCGGGCCGGGCGGGCGGCTAGCTGGTCGCCCGGAAGGTGGCATCGCTTCGGCCCTGTGCGTCGCCGATCGGGTCCAGCCGGAGCAGGTAGCCGCTGTGCCGGATGTAGCGGTCGGGGTGGTTGTAGGACCGGTACGAGGTCCAGGCGGAGTTGGCGAGCCCGGCGACGGGTTGGAAGGTCGCGTCGGCCGCGAAGGTGGCGGTGCCGTCGCTGGCCTCCAGCCGGAAGTCGAAGTCGTAGTGCCGCAGGTAGTGGCCGGGGAAGTTCACCGACTCGAACGACCTGGTGTCGGAGCCGCCGGCCAGCCCGGGTACCAGCCGGAACTGGGCGTCCTGCGCCGGGCTGACGTTGGCGTCGAGGCGTACGTCGAAGTCGGCGTGCCGCACGTACCGGTCCTGGTGGTTGTAGGACTGGATCCGGTTGACCGGTGTGCTGTGGCCCCAGCGGGCGAGCACCCGGCTCTCCTCGGCGGCGGTCAGGTTGAGGATCGAGCCGTGCCGTTTGACGGTGCCGCCCATGGCGTAGGAGCCGGACGCCGGGATCCGGTAGCCGCCCGGGTTCGACGGGTTGGCGGTCAGCACGGGCAGGTACCCGCGTCCGGAGGAGTACTGGTCGAGATAGAGCGCCCACTCGGTGCGGGTGTTGAACCGCATCCACATCGGCCCCTCGACCTGCGAGCCGGTAAGGCCGATCCCGGCCAGGTTGCCGAGGGTGGTCCAGGTGCCGAGGACCGAGTCGCTTCCCTCGACGGTAATCTGGCCGTCGCCGGAGGCCCGCACGTAGCGGTAGCCGCCGACACCGGCCGGAACCTCGACGATCTGGGTGTCGATGATGCCCTGCGTGCCGGCCCGGTCGATGTACACCTGTGGGGTGCCGATGCTGCGGAAGTTCGTCGTCCGGGCCTGGTAGATGCGGTGTTTCAGCACCCCGTTGCGGGTCGCGTTCGTCGCCCAGTAGAGGACGTAGTCGCCGGTGGCGGGGTTCCAGATCGCCTCCGGCGCCCAGGCGTTGCGTCCGTCCGGGATCGCACCGGCGACGTTGAGCAGCCAGGGCGCCGACCAGTTCACCAGGTCGGTGGACTCCCAGACGACCAGGTTGCGGCTGCCGTTGTTGACGGCGCCGTCCCAGTCCTGTCCGCAGCCGATGCAGAGGTCGGTCGCGATCATCCAGTAACGGTCTCCGGCGGGGGAGCGGACCAGGGCCGGGTCCCGGGCGCCACGGGTGCCGACCGTCGAGCGGAGGACCGGACCTCCGTTGTTGAGGTCGGTCCAGTGCAGGCCGTCCCTGCTGTGTGCGACGGAGATCTGTTGACCGGCCGCCCCTTCGCCGATGAAGTGCGCCATCAGGTAGCCGGTGAACGGGTCCAGCGCCGCCGCCTGTCCCGGCACCGCCGCCGACCACGAGGTGAGGAGCAGGCAGGCGGCGCCGAGTACCGCGCTGAGCCGGACGACTGTTCTCGACATGGAAGCTTCCCTCCGGTGACCCTAGGCTGTCGGGACGATCGGCCGGATGGTGCCGTCGGCGTTGAACTCCATCCGGTCGATGGTGGTTTCCCGGTTGGTGCCGTTACCGGCCGGCACGGCGAACCGGTGATAGGCGACGTACCAGGTGTCGGTGCCGGGCGCCCGTACCACCGAGTGGTGGCCGGTGCCCCTGATGCCGGCGTCGAGCCGCTTCTGGAGTACGACCCGGCGGTTGGTCCACGGCCCGAACGGTGACGTCCCGGTGGCGTACGCGACCCGGTAGTCCTCGCTGCGGGTGTCGTTCTCGGACCACATCAGGTAGTAGGTGCCGTTCCGCTTGAACACGAACGGCGCCTCGTTGTAGCCGGGTGGGGTGATGGTGCGCACCTGCGCCGGGTCGTACGAGACCATGTCGGCGTTGAGCCGGACGACCCTCGCCACGCCCTGGCCCCAGTACAGATAGGACACTCCGTCGTCGTCGGTGAAGACCATCGGGTCGATCGCCTGACCGCCGGGGAACTGGCCGGCGCGCACGAGTGGATGCCCCAGCGCGTCGCGGAACGGTCCGGTCGGGGTGTCCGCGACGGCGACGCCGAGCTGCTTGGCGGTGTTGCCGCTGGCCGCGCCGCCGCTGAAGTAGAGGTAGTAGCGGCCGTTGCCGGCGGCGACCGCCGGGGCCCAGGCGGAGTCGTCCGCCCACGACACGTCCGGCCCGTGGTCGAGGATCACGCCGTGGTCGGTCCAGTTGACCAGGTCGGTGGAGGAGAACGCCTTGTAGTAGGTGCCGCTCCAGCCGGCGTACCCGTCGGTCGTCGGGTAGAGGTAGTAGCGGCCGTTGAAGGTGGTGAGGTGCGGGTCGGCGAAGAGGCCCGGGATGACCGGCCCCCTGGTGGTCTTCGGCGCCCACGGTGCGGTGAGTCGGAACGCACTCTCCGCCCGGAACGTCGCGGTGTCCTGGTACGGGTCGAGCCAGAGCGCGGAGTCGCGGTGCCGGATCCGCCGGTCGGGGTAGTTGTACGAGGCGAGCGAGACCGACTCGGCGACCGGGCCGTCCACCGGGCAGAAGGTGGCGTCGGCCCGGAACGTCGGGTCGCCGGTGTTGGGGTCGATCCGCAGGCGCCAGTCCCGGTGCCGCAGAAACTGCCCGTTCGCGGCCTGCAACGAGTAGCACCGTGGCGACGCCAGCCCGTTCACCACGGTGAAGGTGGCGTCGAGTCTGGTCTGGGCGGTGCTGCCGCTCGTCACCTCGTCGAGTCGCCCGAGGTGGTCCTGGTGTCGCAGGTACCGTCCGGGCAGGCCGACCGACTCCAGCGACCGCGCGCCGGTGGGCAGCGTCGCCGCCCGCGCGGGCGACCCCGGAACCAGGACCAGGAGGCCGGCCGCCACCGCGGAGAGTGTGAGGACGGGAAGGATGCGCATCACGAGACTCCGATCCGGGTCGGCCGCCGTGGCCGGTGCACACATCGGGACAGGTTCGTCAGCGGTCGGGCGCCCACCGCTCGCACCTGGGGACCGTGCTGTTAGCGCTGAGTGTTAGCGCTCACATGGTGCCTGTCAAGCCCTCGACGGTTCTCGATACCGGAGTGGGGTCGGTCCCGGGCCGCTCTGCCGACCCGGGGCCCGCCCCACCCACCGTCCTGCTGCCGGACCCTCGGCTACCGGGCGGCGTAGCTGATGTTCGGCCGGGGCGGGGTGCTCATCCCGGCGCCGAGGAAGTAGTCGACGTGGTGGGACTGCATGTACCCCTTCAGCGTCATCGCGTTGCGATAGGCGGGGTTGTGCGCGAGCGTGTACAGCCGGGTGCCGCTCGGCTGGTTGGTGGTGAAGATGATCAGCTCGTTGTAGCTGGCGTTGGTGTAGACGACCTCCTCGCGCCAGTCACCGAGGATGTCACCGACGAAGGTCGGCTGGACGCCCTGACTCGCGTTGACCGCGCCGTAGTTCCAGGTGCTGACCAGCCGGGGCACGCTGCCGCTCGCCGTCGGGCTGTTCGGGTTCCACTTCTCGATCTTGCCGTCGTTGAGTAGCTCCATGGTGACGTCGCCGTCCCACCAGAGCCCGAGCTGCGGCCACGGCTGGAGCGAGGTGTTCGGCTCGGCGAGCCGGTTGGTGGGCGCGTTGTAGAGCCCGGAGAAGGACCAGACCTCCATGCCGGGGAAGCGCGGGTCGATGTCACCGGCCATGCCGCGCCCCACGTCGGCGGTACCCGACTCGACGTGCCGCCAGATGATGGAGCCGTTGGCCGCGTCGTAGTAGTACTGGCGCAGCCCGCTGGGGTTGACCTGCTGGACGCCGTAGCCCTGTAGACCCGGCCGGTTGGGATCCATCTTGGCGATGTGGAAGCGGTCGCCGTGGATGACGCCCTGCGGTCCCAGCGAGTACTTCAGGGTGCCGTTTCCGTTGAGTACGAACCCGATCTCGGCGACCTCGTCCCGGCCGTCGCCGTCGACGTCGATGATCCGGGTGTTGTGCCCGTCCGGGGTGTTCTGGTTGCCGCGCAGCCACTTCCACTGCTGGCTGAGGGACTGGCCGGTGAACCGCCAGGCGGTCATCATCAGGTTGAAGTCGCCGCTGCCGATCCGGTTTTTCATGAAGGCGACCAGGCTCGGGTTGACCCCGTCGAGGTGACCGACGCCGAAGCGGGCGTACATGGGGCCGTCGGCGAGGTAGTCGGTCGGCACCGGTGCGGTGGCCCGGGGCGCCCCGGTCAGGCCGTCGAGGATGGCGATGAACTGCCGGTTGTTGTCGCTGTTGGTGAAGGTGGTGCCGTTGCCGAACCGGACGCCGTTGGCGATCCGCAGGGCGACCTCGGCGCGGCCGTCGCTGTCGAGGTCGTAGACGGTGACGCCGTCGTTGTGGCCGACGTCGATGGTGGCCGAGCCGCCCTCGATGTTGTTCTGGTTGGTGCTGTTCGGGCCCATGTTGACCGACCAGAGGAACTGGCCGTTGCCGCGGTACGCCTCGACGGTCTGCGGGGAGGTCTGCCGGTCGAGCACGTAGTCGTACTCGCCGTCGCCGTCGAGGTCGCCGACCCAGACGAACTTGACCGCCCCACCGGCGCGCAACGGCACCCGGACCACCGGTTCGGTGGCGTGGTTGGCGGAGAGCGTGAACGAACGGCTCGGCGCCTGTTCCGCACCGTTGACCACCGGGCGTACGTGGTAGGTGTTCGACTGGCCCAGGTTCGCGGTGCCGTCGGTGTAGTTCGTCCCGCCGGTCAGCGGCGACGGATTGAGTTTCACGGCCGCACCGCCGCCGGTGGCCCGGTAGACGTTGAAGCCGATACCGGCGGGGTCGAGGCCGAGCAGCCGCCAGCTGACCAGCACCTGGCTGCCGCTCGACCGCACGGCGACGACCCCGCGACCGAGGCTCTCCATCCGACGGGGGTCGGCCGGCAGCCGGCTCGGGTCGCCCGCCGTGACGCCGGGCCCGGCCCCGGACCGGACCGGCGCGGCCGCCGCCCCCAGCGCGACCACCACTCCGGCGCCGGTCAGCAGGGTCGTCACGGCCAGCACTGCGCAGAACTTCGTCCTCGGTCTCATCGCTCCTCCTGAGCGGGTAGGTGGTCGCCGACCAGCGCCAGGCACTGGATCGCGGCCAGGCCGTACTGGGAACTCGCGTTCGTGGAGACGAAGCTCGCCTCGTCGACGGGTTTCAGCACGGCCGGACCCTCGACCCGGACGGAACGCCAGTCGAGGTTGCGTGGATAGCCGGCGTGGCCGGTGTGGAACTCCTGCCAGGCGCGGGCGGCCAGCGCCGGGTTGCCGGTCCGGGCGGCGGCGTACGCGGTGAGTCGGGCGTGCGCCTGGCGCAGGTTGAGGCTGCCGAACGACTGCCCGGTCTCGGCGATCTGCTCGGCGGCGGTGCCGTTGTAGAGCCGGCAGTACTGCAACCAGGCGTCGGTGAACTCCGGCAGGTCGAGCAGGTCGACGAGTTCGGCGCAGATCTCGACCAGGCCGAAGACGGCGCCGAGCGAGCCCACGCTCACCTTCGGCGGGCCGATCGCGAACAGCCCGGTGTCGAGGTCGTAGAGGCCGTCGCCCTGGATGAAGCCGTTCGGTTGGGCGGCGATCGAGCGGGCGCTGTTGACCAGCTTGGTCCGGGCGACCGGGTCGCCGTCGCGCTCCCACTCGGTCAGCCAGGCCGCCGCGAGGCCGCTCCAGTCGGTGCCGAACCCGATCCCCAGCGCGTGCGGGTCCGGCTCGTACGGCTCGGTGCGGATCTTGCGGATCGGGTCCAGGGCCAGGAAGGTGCGGTCGGCGTCGACGAGGTCGCGCATCAGGTCGCCGACCCGCTCGTCGGCGGTGAGGAAGTAGTAGAAGCGTCGGTACGCGGCACTGCTGATCCGCAACTGCTTGGCGCTGTCGGCCCAGTGCAGCACCCCGTGCCGGGTGCCGAGGTCGCGGTATTTACCGAGGTGGTAGACGTCGACCTCGCCGGTGTGCCGGGTCATCGCCTCGGCGAACCGGAACACGTCCGCCCGGCCCGAGCGCAGGTACTGGTACCAGAGCCACAGGTCGGGGGAGAGTTCGGAGTTGGCCCAGGCGTACCCGCCGACGTCGTACCGCCAGACGTGCCGGTCCGGGTCGTAGCTGTGCATGATGTCGCCGTAGTTCCAGAATCCGTACCAGGAACGCTGCTCGACCTGATCGCGGTGGAAGTCGACGAGGAAGTCGAGCCGGTCCTCGATCTCCCGCCGTGCCGGGGTGCTCCGGTCGACCGGACTCCAGTCGCCGAAGACGCCGGCCGCGTGCAGCTGGGCCGGCGGGGCGACGATCAGTGGCGGGGTCCGGACGGCCGCGGCGAGCTGGGCGAACCGGTCGGCGGAAGGCGTGCCGCCGAGCGCCCAGAAGTACATCTCGGTGGTACGCGCGATCCCGTACGGGCGGCCGAAGCCTGGCTCGTAGTCCTCGTACGTGATCTCCAGCCCCTCCAGCTGCTCCGGATAGCTGTCCTGGCCCATCCCGTCGTGGTAGAAGCGCAGGTCCATCGGGGTGGCGTCGGGTGACCAGAGCCAGACGGTGACCTCGGCGCTCTCACCGGCCGCGCCCCGGACGTCGAGCTGGGTCGGGTGCAGCTGCCAGAAGTCCTTCATGCCGAAGGCGAGACCGCCGGAGACGCCACCCAGATAGCCGAGGCCGCCGGCCCGCCGACCGGTGTCGACCTGCACCCAGCCGTGCCCGGTCCGGGTGCGTTTGCGGATGTCGAAGCAGCCGTCGGAGAGCTGCCGCAGGCTGTAGTCGCCCCAGGCCGGCACGAGGTGCAGCCGGCCGCTCACCCGGGTGTCCCAGCCGGCCACGTCGGGGGTCCGCTCGCCGGCGACCTGCGCCTGCCGGACCGCCGCACCCGGGTCGCGGCGCAGGCCGGTGATCCCGCGAACGGCCTCGCCGAGGATCCCGTCGCCGTCCCCGGCGAACCGCACGTGCCGGTCGTGCGGCTGGTCGGTCATCGGTACCTGGAACCGGACGCCGAGGCCGCTGACGAAGTCCCTGCGCTCGTCGCCGTCGAAGACGAAGGTGTGCACCATCCGGATGCCGTCGCTGCCGGCGTAGAGGTAGAGCCGGATGGTGAACGGCAGCCACTCCCGGCGACCCCGAGTGGCCCGGTGCCGACCGTCGACCCGGACCACCGCTCGCACCGGGCCGCGCTGCTCGACCCGTACCTCGTGGATCTCGGCGCTGAACCGCTGCTGCCGGACGGTGCCCGCCTCGTCCTCGCCGGTGGCGTCCCGGCGCAGGCAGACGAGGGTGCCGTTCGCCGCGACGGTGCGGTCGCCGCGGACGATCGAGGGCACCAGCACCCGACCGCGCCGGGCGATCCGGCAGCGGACGACGCCGGTGTCCACCTCGATCACCCTGGCGGTCTCGGTGACCCGCAACGGGACGTCCGGTGCGGCCGGCTGGCCGGGCCGGAGCAGGTAGTCGGCGGCGGGTGGTACCCCGGTGCCGATCGCGTGGGCGGTCCACTTGACCGTGCCGTCCGGCCAGAATCCGGTCGGCCAGGACTGCACGGGTACGGGCGTGCCGGCGGCGGTGGTCAGGGCGAGTTCCTGGCCCCGGGGCAGGGCGCCGCGCGGCCACGGCACACCCCAGGTGGCGCCGACCAGGGCGCGGGGTGCGTCGCCGTCGAGCCAGCGCAGCGGCACCCGGGCGTCGGGGTTGGCGGCGGGGGGCGTTTCGGGTCGGGCCGGTGCGACCCGGGGTGGGGCGGCGGCGGCCGGTCGGGGGCCGGGGAGTTGGGTCGCGACGCCGGCCATCGCGACGCCCATCAGCAGGCTGCGTCTGGGCAGTTGGGGCATAGCGCACTCCACTTCGTCGGGTCGCGGCCGGGGCCGCTGTGGAAACGCTTACTATGTCGTGCAGGTAACCAGAGAGTTGCATCGATGTCAATGAGAGGGGCTCGCGGCTGGTCGCGCTGGTACAAGGGAGTTGATCGTGATCACGGCGGTGACCTATGCTCGTCCGCATCGGTACAAACGCTTTAACTAAGCCTCCGGCCGTCGATGGTTGGCTCTCGCCGTACACCGGGTGGACCCGGGCGCACTGGGAGGCCGCCGCCGACCGCCTGCTCGACGCGGTGCTGCCCTACGCGGTGCCGGGCTTCGCCCAGGTGCGCCTGCCCGGGCGGCCGGGCAGCGCCGGCCTTTCCTGCGACGGCCTGGAGGGGTACGCCCGGACGTTCCTGCTCGCCGCGTTCCGGATAGCCGGTGCCGGCGGTGACGTGCCGGCGGCCCTGATCGAGCGCTACGCGGACGGCCTCGCCCACGGCACCGACCCCGCACACCGGTACGCGTGGCCGGCCCCGGCCGACTGTTCCCAGCAACTCGTGGAGGCGGCCTCGATCGCCCTCGCCCTGCACGAGACCCGGCCGTGGCTCTTCGACCGGCTCGACCCGCCGGTGCGACAGCGGGTGGTGGACTGGCTGGCCGGAGTCGCCGGCAAGCGGACGTGGCAGAGCAACTGGGTGCTCTTCCCGGTGGTGGTCCAGCAGTTCCTGGCCACCGTCGGGGCGCCGCACGATCCCGCCCAGATCGACGCCGGGCTGGACCGGATCGAGCAGTGGTACGTCGGGGACGGCTGGTACACCGACGGCGCCGGGCAGTGCTTCGACTACTACGCGGGCTGGGCGATGCACCTCTACCCGCTGCTCTGGGCCCGGATGTCCGGCGACCGGGCACGCGGCGACCGGTACCGGGAGCGGCTGCGCGCCTTCCTGGGGCAGTACCAGCACATGTTCGGCCGGGACGGCGCGCCGGTGCACCAGGGTCGGTCGCTGTGCTACCGGTTCGCCAGCGTCGCCCCGCTCTGGCTCGGCGAGCTGACCGACGCCACCACGCTGCCGCCGGGCCGGACGCGCCGGATCGCCAGCGGGGTGCTGCGGCACTTCCACGAGCGGGGCGTGCCGGACGAGCGGGGACTGCTCGACCTCGGCTGGTACCAGCGGTTCCTGCCCTGCACCCAGCCCTACTCCGGGCCGGCGTCGCCGTACTGGGCCAGCAAGGCGTTCCTCGGCCTGCTGCTCCCCGCCGACCATCCGGTGTGGACGGAGCGGGAGAGTGCCGCCCCGATCGACGATGCCGACCGGGTCGTCGCGCTGCCCGCACCCGGCTGGCTGCTGCACGCCACCCGGCACGACGGGATCGTGCGGCTGGTCAACCACGGCAGCGACCGGGCCCGTCACCTCGGCGCCGACGGGTTGGAGGACCCGCACTACACCCGGTTCGGATACGCCTCGCACGCCGCCCCGGAGACCGGCGAGGAGGCCCGGACCCGGGCGGTGGACGGCCACCTCGCCGTACTCGCGCCGGACGGCACGATCTCCCGCCGCCGCCGGATCGAGCCGATCGCCGTACACGACCGGTTCGCCGCCTCGGCGTACTCCGACGAGCTGCCGGGCGGCCCGGTACGGGTGCAGACGGCATCGGTGGTGCGCGGGCCGTGGGAGCTGCGGGTGCACCGGGTGACCGCGCCACCGGGCTGTCGGGTACGCGAGGGCGGGTACGCACTCGCCGCTGCCCGCCCGCCGAGCGTCGACACCGGGCCCGGGTGGGCCTCGGTGCGGCGGCCGGACGGACTGGCCAGCGTGGCGATCGCCCGGTACGGGCTGCGGGACGCCGCCGTGGCCCACGCCCTGGACGCGAACGCGTACGGGGTCTGCTCCGCCACGCCGTACCTGACCGCGCCGGAGCATCCCGGCGGTAGTGCGGTCTACGTCTGCCTGGTCGCCCTCACCGGCGACCGCGTCGACCCGGCCGCGGTCGCCGAGTCGGTCACCGTGCTGGTCGACGGCGACCGGGTAGCGGCGACCTTCCCGGACGGCGAGCGGGTCGAGGTGACCCTCGGCGCCGAACCCGGATACGCCCGTTTCCCGGCCGGCGGTGGCGCGCCCGTGCGATGGCCCGCGGGTTGACACGGCGACCTGTTTCTGTAACCGTTTTCCGGAACACCTGCCCGGGATGGAGGACGATGGCGCGGCGGACGGCTGAACCTGCGGGTGGTCGGCGGCGGTCCACGATCCGCGAGGTCGCCGACCGGGCCGGCGTCTCGGTCGCGACCGTCTCCCGGATCCTCAGCGGCAGCTACCCGGCCGCGCCGGCCACCCGGGCCCGGGTGATGCGCGCGGTCAAGGAACTCGACTACGTCGCCAACGCGCACGCCCGGGCCCTGGCCGGCACGCCCAGCAAGAGCGTCGCCATCGTGCTCAACTCGGTGATCTCGCCGCACTACGCGCACGTCGCCCAGGGGGTGGAGACCCAGACCGCCGCCGAGGGCCGGCTCTGCCTGATCGGTACCACCGGCGGCGACCCGGAGCGCGAGCTGGCGATGGTGAAGTTCATGCGGGAGCAGCATGCCGAGGCGGTGATCCTGGTCGGCAACGTGGTGGCCGACGAGAAGTACCGCGAGCGGATGAGCCAGTACGCGCACGCCCTGGCCGCGATCGGTTCCCGGCTGGTGCTGTGCGGCCGGCCGCCGCTCGGCCCGGACGTCCCCGCCGTGGTGGTGGAGTACGACAACGCCGGTGGCGCCTTCGCGGCCACCAGCCACCTGCTCTCCGCCGGGCACGAGCGGATCCTCTTCGTCGGCCGCCGCCCCGGCTACACCACCGCCGACGGGCGGCTGGCCGGCTATCGGCGGGCGCTGGAGGCGCACCGGGTGCCGCACGACCCGGCGCTGGAGGTCGAGGGCACGATGGAGTGGCACGAGGGCTACCGGATGATGAAGGAGCGGCTGGTCGCCGGCCCGCCGGACTTCACCGCCGTCTTCTGCGTCAACGACCTCCTCGCCGGTGGTGCCCACAGGGCGCTGGCCGAGCACGGGCTGCGGGTGCCCGACGACGTGTCGATGGTCGGCTTCGACGACCTGCCTCCCTCGCTCGACCTCGGCCTGACCACCGTGCACCTGCCGCACGAGGAGGTGGGGCGCACCGCCGTGCGCCTCGCGCTGGAGCACGAGGCACGCGGCGGCACCCCGCCGCACGTCACCCTCGGCACGCACCTGGTCGTCCGCGACTCGGTCCGTCCCCGCTTCCGGTGACAACCCCGGTGAGGACGCCGGTCGTCACTTCGCCGCCGCGTACTCGACGGCGAGTTCCTCGGCGACCCGGTCGCCGCCGGCCTGGCGCCACTGGCTGACCGCGTCCTTCCAGGAGGAGACCGCCCGGCGGCCGAACACGATCGCCGAGACCGCGTCACCGGCGATCCGGCTCAGCTCGGCGCCCTTGCTGCTCACGGTCGCCGAGCGCAGCCCCACCTCCGGGTTGGCGACGCTCTTCGGCAGGACCGCCTTCTCCCACTCGTGGGCGGCCCGGGCCGCCTCGGGAAAGCCGGGGAGATACAGCACGGAGGGCGCGACCCCGAGGTACTTGACCGGCAGGTTGGTGTTGTTCTCCACCTTGTACAGCTCGGTCGTCCTGATCCCGTCGGCGTCCTTGGTGTGGTGGACGCCCTCGACGCCGTAGTTCGCCAGCTCGAATTCGGCGGTGCCGAACGGGGCGCTGAGGTAGTCGCTGATCCGCAGCAGCATCCTGACCCGGTCGGTGCTCGCCTTCTTGAAGGTGACGTAGCCGAAGAGGCTGTTGCCGCGCCACGGCGTCGGATTCGGCCCGTACGGCCGACCGAGGTCGAACTCGAACCGACGGTCGATCTTGGAGATGTTCGACAGCGCCACGGTGCCGAACCCGTCGGTGATCGACACCACCGTGCCGTTGTACCAGAACGTCTGGAGGTCGGTGGCGCTCAGCGTGAGGGTGTCCGGGTGGTACGCGCCGGCCTCGGCGAGGCGCCGCATGACGCCCAGCGCCTCCTCGAACTGCGGGGTGGTCAGGGTACTGACGAACTTCCCGTCCTCCACCCGCCAACCGTTCGGCGCGCCCATCGACCCGGCGTGGTAGGTGACCGCGCCGAGGCCGCCGAAGAGCGACTTGGAGCCGGCGATGCCCCACCGCCGGCCGCCGGTGACCTTCCTCGTCCCGGCGACGTACCCCTCGACGTCCCAGTCCTTCGGCACGCCCGCCTGGTTCAGCGCGGTGCGGTTGACGAAGAGGCTGTTGCCGGGGACGGGCCGTTCCAGCGGGACGCCGTAGATCCGGCCGTTGATCCGGCCCATGCCCTGCCAGGTGCGGGTCGGGATGTTGGCCAGGTTGGGGTAGTCCCGGACCGCGTCGCCGCCGACCAGGTCGGAGAGGTCGGCGCAGCGGGCCTGGACGAACTCCGCGGCGCGGGGCAGGGCGAGGTTGGTGAACATGATGATGTCCGGCAGGTCGTCGCCGGAGGCCATCAGGGTGGCCATCTTCTGGCCGTACTCGGCGTCGGGTACGACCACGACCCTGAGGTTGACGTTGAGCGCCTTGTTGATCGCCTGCCAGTACCTGTTCGCCTCCACCGGCCTGGGCGGTGCGCCGTACGTGATGACCATCGCGGTGACGTCGGAGCCGTCCCCGACGGTGTCGGCGACCGACCGGACCACCTGCTTCGGGTAGCTCAGGTAGAGCGGCTGCACTCCGGTCTCGTCGCCGGGCGCGTCCGGTGGCGGGCCGGCGAACGGCAGGTAGGTGGGCCAGGGCACGAGGTCCTTGCCGGCGTTGCCGACGTCGCCGCCGGAACCGTCGCCGCAGCCGGCGAGCAGCGGTCCGGCGGTGCCGGCGAGCGCGCCGACGCCGGCCAGCTTCAGCACCGACCGCCGGGTAGCGTGCAGAGTCATCGCATCCGTCCTCTCGGGAGGGTGGAGATCAGGCCTTGAGGGCTCCGGTGAGTACGCCCTTGACGAAGTAGCGCTGGAGGAACGGGTAGACGCAGACGATCGGCGCGGTGGCGAGCACGACCACGGCCATCTGGGTCGACTGGGGCGCGGCGACGGCGGAGGCCTCACCGGTGATGTCGGCCCCGCTGGTGACGTACTGCCGCAGGACCGTGCCGATCGGCCACCTCGACTGGTCGTTGAAGTAGATGATGGCCTCGAAGAAGCGGTTCCAGTAGGCGACCGCGTAGAAGAGCCCGACGACCGCGAGTACCGCCTTGGACAGGGGTAGCACCACCCGCCACAGCACCGCCCAGTCGCCGGCACCGTCGATCCGGGCCGCCTCCAGCAGCTCGGCCGGGATCGACTGGAAGAAGCCCCGCATCACCACGAGGTTGAAGACGTTCACCAGGAACGGCAGGACCAGCGCCGCGTACTGGTCGAACAGCCCGGTGCTGCGCACCACCAGGAACAGCGGGATCATCCCGGGCGGGAAGAGGAACGTGAAGAGCACCAGCAGCAGTACCGGCCGCCCGCCGTAGCGGCCGGGGCGGCTCAGCGCGTAGGCGAGGGCGACCGTGCAGGCCAGGCTCAGTGCCGTGCCGACCACGGTGACGCCCGCGCTGACCAGCAGCGCCCGCGTCACGATGCCGCCGTCGAGAATCTCCGCGTACGCCTCGAAGCTGACCCGCCGTGGCCAGACCACCCAGCCGCCGTTCGCGATCACGTCCTGCGGCTCGGCCAGGCTGGTCGCCACCACCGTCCACATCGGAAAGAGAACGAGCAGCACGACGACGGCCAGCGCGACCGCCTTGGCGATCCGGATCCCCGGACCCGGCCTGCCCTGCCAGGCGGGGTAGCTCGCCCGGCTCTGCCGGACCACGGCTCTCATCGGTGGTACACCCCCTGCTCGCCGAGCCGGTGCGCGACCTTGTTCGCGGTGTAGACCAGGGCCACCCCGATGACCCCCTTGAACAGGCCGGCGGCGGCCGCGTACCCGAACTCGCCGTTGGCGAAGCCGGTGAAGTAGACGAAGGTGTCGAGCACCTCGCCGGCCTCCGGGCCGACCGCCTGGCGCTGTAGGAAGAACTGCTCGAAGCCGACGTCGAGGAACTCGCCGAGCCGCAGCACCAGCAGCAGCACCAGTACCGGGCGGATGCCGGGCAGCGTCACGTGCCACAGTCGCCGCCACCAGCCGGCACCGTCCAGCGCCGACGCCTCGTACTGCTGCTCGTCCACCTGGGAGAGTGCGGCCAGGAAGATGATCGTGGCCCAGCCGCACTCCTTCCAGATCAGCTGCGCGACGACCAGCGGCCGGTAGGTGTCGGGGTTGCCCATCACGTGTACCGAGCCGAGGCCGAGTTCGCCCAACCAGCCGTTTAGCACGCCCGCGCCGCCGAGCATGTGTTGGAAGAGGGCCAGGACGATCACCCAGGAGAGGAAGTGCGGCAGGTAGACGACGCTCTGCACGAACCGCTTGACGGTGCTGCCCACCAGGCTGTGCAGCAGCAGCGCCAGGGCGAGCGGGGCGGGGAAGAAGAAGACGAGCTGGAGCGCGGCGATCACCAGCGTGTTGCGTACCGCGTTCCAGAACTCGGGGTCGCCGAACATCTGCCGGAAGTTGTCCGGCCCGACCCACTCGCTGCCGGCCAGTCCCAGGAACGGCACGTAGTCGACGAAGGCGAGCGTGTTGCCGAAGAGCGCGCCGTAGTGGAAGACCAGGAAGTAGGCCACCCCCGGCGCCATGAGCAGCAGGAGGACCAGATCGCGCCGGATCCGCTGGCGGTGGCCGAGCCGGCGCCGGGGGCCGGTGGCGGCGGCGGTGGAGCGCCCGGAATCCCGGATCTCCGACGGCCGCCTGGTATCGGTGGCACTCACCCGGCGGCCTCCCATCATCACGATCGTCATGTGACCGAAACAAGGTGGCACGAAGATAAAGCGTTTACCTAGGCGAGTCAACCCATAGACCTCTTGCCCTCTGTCTGCCTAGGCTCCTGCTTAGGTAACCGTTTACACAACAGCCAGCTCAGGAGACCGATCCGTGCCGGACCGCCCCGCCGCCGCCCTCGCCATGCAGCCCTGGGCGCTGCCCGCCCTCTTCCCCACGGATCTGCTACAGCGGCTGCGGACGCTGGTCCGACTGGCGCCGGACGCGGTCCTCACCTCGTTCGACACCCCGGTGGCCCGGGCCGCGCTGGGCGAGATCGAGGTGCTGGTCACCGCCTGGGGCTGCCCGCCGATCGACGAGCGGGTGCTCGCGGCCACCCCCCGGCTGCGCGCCGTGGTGCACGCCGCCGGCTCGGTGAAGAGACACGTCACCCCGGCCGTCTTCGAGCGCGGCATCGCCGTTTCCTCGGCAGCGCAGGCCAACGCCGTACCGGTCGCCGAGTACACCGTGGCGGCCGTCGTCTTCGCCGGCAAGCGGGCGCTCGTCCGGGCCCACTGGTACGCCCACGACCGGACCGGCGGCGATTGGCGCTCCGGCACCGGCACCGGCCTGTACGGCCGAACGGTCGGGGTGATCGGGGCGTCCCGGATCGGCCGGCTCGTCCTGGAGCGCCTGCGCGCCTTCGACGTCCAGCCGCTGCTCGCCGACCCGTACCTGAGCACGGCCGAGGCGCGACAGCTCGGCGCCGAACTCGTCGACGCCGACGAACTCTGCCGCCGCAGCGACGTGGTCAGCATCCACGCGCCCGAGCTGCCGGAGACCCGCCACCTGCTCGACTCCCGGCGACTGGCCCTGCTGCCGGACGGCGCGACGGTGGTCAACACCGCCCGGGGCTCGCTTGTGGACACCGCCGCCCTCACCGAGCACTGCCGTAGCGGCCGGATCGACGCCGTGCTCGACGTCACCGAACCGGAGCCGCTGCCGGCGGACCACCCGCTGCTGCGGCTGCCGAACGTCCTGGTCACGCCCCACCTGGCCGGCTCGCAGGGGCACGAGCTGAGGCGGCTCGGCGAACACGCGGTGGCCGAGGTGGCCCGGCTGGCCAACGGTCAACCGCTGGCGGGCCGGGTACGCGGTCGCGACCTGGACCGGATCGCCTGAGCTATGCCTGCCGACCGTTCCCGGTCCGCCCCGGCCGGCTCGCGCGTCCTCTCCGGGACCTGGCGGCCGGGGTGACCGAGGGGATCACCGCCCGATTTCCGTGGTCGGGCCGCCGTCGCAGTTCGGCCCGGCCCGCTCCATGCCGATGGCGAGGGTCGCGAGCTTCTCCAGCGCGCTGTTGAGATGGACGATCTCCTCCTCGGTGAGGGCGGAGAGGAACGCGGTGTTCCGGGCCCGCGCCGCCGCGATCAGACCCCGGTAGGTGCGCAGGCCGGCCGGCGTCAGGGAGAGGGGTGAACTGTTGCCGGGGCCGCTGGAACGGACGACGAAACCGCGGTCGGCGAGTTTGGTGACGATGCGGCTCATTTGAGCGGGGTCGATGCCGGCGAGTCGGGCAATGCGATTCGTGGTGCTCGCCACTCCGCCTCCGAGCAGCGCCAACGCTCGCCATTCACCGAGGCTGACATCGAATTCCCGGCGGAAGAGCAGGGCCGCACTGCGCTCGAATGCGTTGACCACCCGGTGCAGCCGAAATGAGAGCAGCTCGGTAATCACCAGATCCGGCGCCAGGGTCTCCCCGCCTGCGGTCGCGTCCACCATGCGGGCAAGTTTGCCACGCCGGATCCGGACCGCTCCGAGCCGGCCGTGCCGGGCGGTGCCGGTCACGGCCGGGCGTCCGGTCGATCTTCGCGGGCCCGGCGCGCGCAGCCGTGTCGATGTCCGGGAATCGGGCGTGGTCCGTGCCGTCGCCGCAGGCCGTCCCGCCGACGAACGACCTGGCGCGAGACTGTTGACATTCACAACACCCGGTGCACATACTCTGCGATCATCACCACCGGCCCTGGCCCCGTTCGTCCTGGCTGCGGGCGGTCGGCCCCTGGAACGGAGAATCCATGCAGACTCCGCGGTACGAGTCGATCCGCTACCTGTTGCGGCCGTCGAGCATCGCTGTCGTCGGCGCGTCCGACCGGCCCGACCGGATCGGCGGCCGCCCGCTGCGCATCCTCGCCGACCGTGGCTACCGAGGGTCGGTCTACCCGGTCAACCCCAAGTACGAGTCGGTGCAGGGCCTCCGCTGCTATCCCGACATCGCCGCACTGCCGGCGGATGTCGAGCTGTTCGTCATCTGCATTCCGGCGGAGGCGGCGGTCGCCGCGCTGGAACAGGCGGCCGAGCGCGGGGCGCGGGCGGCCGTGGTGTTCGGCGGCGGATTCGCCGAGACCGGCGCCGACGGAAAGGCGCTCCAGGATCGGCTGTCCCGCATCGCCGAATCGGCCGGAATAGCGCTCGCCGGACCGAACAGCCTCGGGCTCGCGTCGTTCGCGCACCGCTCCTTCGCGACGTTCGCGACGACCCTGGAAACCATGCCGGCGATCGAGCCGGGCGGGGTGGCGCTGGTCTCGCAGAGCGGCGGCACCGCCTTCAACCTGCTGACCGAGGCGTACTGGGCGGGCGGCCGCTTCTCACACGTCGTCGCCACCGGCAACGAGGCGGGGGTGACGTTCCCCGACTACCTGCGCTACCTCGCCACCGACCCGGCCACCTCGGCCGTGCTCGGCTACGTCGAGGGCGTCGCCGACGGCGACCAGTTGGCGGTCGCACTCGGCGAGTTGCAGTCCGCCGGCAAGCCGGTCTTCCTGCTGAAGTCCGGCGCGTCCGAGCGGGGGAGCCGGTCGGTCGCCTCGCACACCGCGCAGTTCTCCGGTGTCGACAGTGCCTTCGACGCCGTCTTCGACCGGTTCGGCGCGGTCCGGCTGGCGAGCATGGACGACGCCGTCGACGTCGCCCGCGCCCTGACCATCGAGACCCCGGTCGACGGGCTGGCGGTGGCGACCAACTCCGGCGGCGCGGCGGCGTACCTGTCGGACGCCTGCGACCGGTACGGCGTACCGCTGACCGACCTCGCCGACGAGACCATGCGGGAGCTGCGGGCGGCACTGCCGGCGTTCGCCGGACTGACGAACCCGATCGACTTCACCGCCCAGGTGATCAACGACGTCGACCTGATGGCGAACACCCTGCGGATCCTCGACCGCGACCCCTCGGTCGACACGCTGCTGGTCTTCCTCGGCAGCATGGAGTACCTCGGGGAGAAGCTGATCGACATCCTCGTCCGCACCCGTGCCGAACTGCGCAGCCCGCTGGTGCTCTCCTGGCTCGGCGTCAGTGACCGGATCCGCCTCGCGGCCGCCCAGGCCGGCCTGGTGGTCGGCGCCGACCCGGCCCGGGCACTGCGCGGGATGGGGCTCGTCCGCGCCGGTCGACACGGCCAGCGGCAGGCACCCGGCCGGTCCGGTCCGGCGACCACGGTCGACCTCGGCGGGGCGCTCCGGGACGACCTGCCGTGGCTCGGGGACGGGCAGCGGCACGGCCTCGACGAGGCGCGCACGATGGCGCTGCTGGACCGGCTGGGCGTACCCACACCGCGCCGGGTCGGGGTCGGCAGCGCGGCGGAGGCGCTCACCGCGGCCGACGAGATCGGGTACCCGTGCGTGCTCAAGCTCGTCGAGCCCTTCCTGGCGCACCGCGCCCGGCAGGGGGCGGTCGAGGTCGGGCTGGACGGCCCGGACCGGCTCGCGGCGGCGTACCAGCGGATGGCCGGGCAGTTCGGCATGACCAGGGCACTCGTCGTCGAGCAGGTACCGGCCGGGCCGGAGCTGATCGTCGGGGTGCTGCCCGACGCGACGTTCGGCAGCCGCGCCGTGCTCGGCAGCGGCGGGATCTGGGCGAACGAGATCGACGACGTACGGACCCTGGTGCCGCCGTACGACCCGGGGTACGTCGCACACGAGCTGCGGCGGCTCAAGCTCCGGGCACAGTTCGAGACGCCGACGTCGGTCGACGTGCCGGCACTGGCCGAGCAGCTCGCTGCCGTACTGGCCCGGCTCGACGCCGTCGTGCGGGACGGCACGGCGGGGATCGGCGAGATCGAGTGCAACCCGATCCGGGTGGTCGACGGCCGGATCGTGGTCCTCGACGCGCTGGCCTTCACCACCGGTGGGGCCGGCCGATGAGCGAGGCGACCTCCGAACCGGCGGTGCGCCGCCCGGACCTCGGGATCTCCACCAACGTCGGACACGCCAACGCGCAGCGGATCGAACTGCGCCGGTACGACCTGGTCGAGGAGCTGATCGGGCACACCTCGTACACCGAGACCCTGCTGCTCACCGTGACCGGCCGGCGGCCCTCGGCCGCGCAGGTCCGGGCGGTCGACGCCGTGCTGGTCAGCCTGGTCGACCACGGGATGCAGCCGAGCGCCCTGGCCGCCCGGCTGACCTACTCGGCGGCGCCGGACGCGCTCCAGGGCGCCCTGGCCGCCGGGGTGCTCGGCGCCGGCAGCTCGCTGCTCGGCTCGATGGAGCAGGCCGGCAAGCTGCTGGCGGAGATCGGTGCGCGGATACGCGCCGGCACCGGCCTCCGGGTCGCGGCCGAGCACGCGGTCGGCCGGATCCTCGACGACGGCCGCCGGATACCCGGCTTCGGGCACGGACTGCACCGGACCGGTGATCCCCGGGCGATCCGGCTGCTCCAGGTCGCGTCCGAGCTGGACGTGGCGACCGAGGAGACCGGCTGGCTCGCCGAGGTCGGCGCCGCGATCGAGGAGCGCAGCGGCCGGCGGCTCGTGGTGAACGCCACCGGAGCGGCGGCGGCGATCCTGCTCGGTGCCGGCGTCCCCTGGCACCTGCACCGGGGGATGGCGATCGTCAGCCGTACCGCCGGACTGCTCGCACACATCAACGAGGAACTCGACCAGCCGATCGCCCCCCGGGTACGCAGCGCGCTGCGCGAGGCGAGCTGGCTGGACGAGGAGCGCGACCCGGCGGGAGGCCCCGATGCGTGATCCGTCGACGATCGTCGGCAACAGCACCGGCTGGGCGCCGTTCGTCTGCGAGCGCTGGCGGGCCGAGCGGGTCCGGCAGGTCTCCGGGCTCGCCCAGCACCCCTATCTGCCGGCCGACGGCCAGGCCGAACTGGTGCCACCGTCCTTCCTGAGCGCGCAGTACGTGGACGCCTTCGCCCTGGGCGTCCCCGACGCGCCGGCCCGGCTCAACGGCGGCAACGCGTGCCGGTGGCTGGCGGACGTCCGGGTCGGCGACGCGCTCGTCCGGAACTCCACGGTGATCGACGCCGAGGTCAAGAACGGCCGGACCGGCCGGCTGGAAATCTACACCATCGAGACGGTGTACCGCCGGGCCGACACCCCGGTCGAGGTGGCGAGGCTGCGGTACACCGCGATCCGGCGGTACCCGGAGTCGTCGGCAGTACCGCCGGCACCGTCGACGGCGGCCGGAGCGCGGCCCGCCGCAGCCGGTCGGCCGACCGGGGCGGAACTGCCCGGGGACGCGGTCCGGGTCTTCTCCGCCACCGTCTCCAGTCGGGACGTCGTCCAGTACGCGGTCGCCACCGACGACCTCTACGAGGCGCACTACGACGAGTCCTACGCGCGGGCCAGCGGCCTGCCCGGAACCATCGTGCACGGCCTGCTGAAGCTGGCCTGGCTGGCCCGGGGCGCGCTGGAGTACGGCGGCACCGGCAGCGTGCTGCGGGAGCTGTCGGCGTCGTACCGGGGGATGGACCTGGTCGGCGCGGACTTCACGGTCTGGGTCGAGCCCGACCCGGCCGGCGGCGACGGCGGGACGAGACTCCGGCTCTACGGCCAGTCCCAGGGCGGTCCCGTCTCCACCGTCGGCACCGCCCTGCTCGAACCGGCGCCGGCCGCGTCGGCATCCACCGCGCTCCGGCCGGACCCGGACCGCGCGGTTACGCAGACCCGATCCCCAACCCAGGAAGAGGAGTGAGTGTCGTGGCTCAGCCCGTCACCGCGGAATTCGACGCCGGCCTGCTGCCCGGCGAGCCCGGTCGGACCCTGCTCATCGCCGGGAAGTGGACGACCGCCGAGACCACCTTCGACGTACTCGACCCGGCGACGCTCGACGTCGTCGGACGCGCCGCCGACGCCGGGGAGGCGGAGGCCCGCGCCGCGGTCGAGGCGGCGGTGGCCGCCTACGACGGCTGGCGTACCGAGGCGGCCGAGGCCCGGGCCGGCCGGCTGCGCGCCGCCGTGCAGGCGATCCGCGCCCACGCCGAGGGACTCGCCCGGCTGCTCTCGGTCGAAAACGGCAAGCCGTACGCCGAGGCGCACGGCGAGATCCTCCGGGGCGCCGCCATGCTGGAGTGGGGGGTCGAGGAGGGGCGCCGGGCGTACGGCCGGATCACCCCCTCGTCGGCGAACGGCCGCGGCGTCGTCCTCACCGCCCCGGTCGGTCCGGCGCTACTTGTCACGCCCTGGAACTTCCCGGCGAGCATGCTGATGCGCAAGATCGGTCTGTCGCTCTCGGTCGGCTCGCCGGTGGTCGCCAAGCCGGCCGAGCAGACCCCGCTGATCGCGGTCGCGGTGACCAGGCTGATCAACGAGCAGCTTCCGCCGGGCGTGATCAACGTCCTCACCACCTCGCGGCCGGCCGAGGTCGTCAACGCGGTCATGGACGATCCCCGGATCCGCAAGGTGAGCTTCACCGGCTCCACCGAGGTCGGGCTGAGCCTGGCCCGCCGGCCGGGTGCCGTGCTGCGGCGCGTCTCGCTGGAGATGGGCGGCCACTCGCCGGCCATCGTCTTCCCGGACGCGGAGCTGGACAGCACGGTCGACAACCTGATGTTCGCGAAGTTCCCCAACGCCGGCCAGAGCTGCATCTCGATCAATCGGCTCTTCGTGCACCGGTCCCTGCTGGCCGACCTGACCGGCCGGCTCGCCGAGCGGATCGCCGCGCTGCGCCTCGGGCGCGGGCTCGACGCCGGGGTGACGACCGGTCCGCTGATCGACTTCGCCGGCCTGGCCAAGGTCGAGCGGCACGTCGAGGACGCGGTCGCGAAGGGGGCCACCGTGCTGGCCGGCGGCGGGCGCTGGACGCCGGACGACCCTCGGCTCAAGGGCGCCTTCCACCAGCCGACCCTGCTGACCGACGTGCACGAGGGGATGCAGATCGCCCACGAGGAGACCTTCGGGCCGGTGCTCCCGGTCTATCCGTTCGACGACGGCGACGACGTGGTCGCCCGGGCCAACGACACGACGTACGGGCTGGCCGCCTACGTGTTCGGCGCGGACTTCAACCGGCTCTGGGACGCGATGGAGCGGCTGGAGTTCGGCGTCATCGGGGTCAACGACGCCATGCCCAACCGGCCGGAGCTGCCCTTCGGCGGCTTCAAGAACAGCGGCCAGGGCCGGGAGGGCGGCACCGAGGGGATCGAGGACTACGTCGAGACGAAGGCCATCGCGATCAGGCGATGACCGCGTCCGGCTCCTGGGGATGAGCGCCGGCACCGCCCGGCGGTGCCACACCGAATTGCGACGTTCCACCACCCCGCCCGGCTCGGGCGCAGAGGCCAGCCGCCACACCGGCCGGCCGGAATAGGAGACCTGATGTTCCACCGCAGGCGACCCCCACGATGGATATCCGCGAGCACCCGCACCACCCTGGCCGTTGTCCTCGCCGCCGGGGCCCTCTCGGCCTGCTCACTCGACTCCGGCAGCGTCACCGCCGCCGGTGAGGAGTCGGCCTCCGGCGAGGTACTGGTCGGCGTCGCGCTGCCGTTCTCCGGCGCGGTGTCCCGGACCGGGAACCTGTACCGCAAGGGCATCGAGCTGCGCCTGAAGCAGGCCGAGGAGTCCGGCGAACTCGGCGACATCTCCGTCAAGGTCGACTTCCAGGACGACGCTAACAACCCCAGCGAGGCGGTACCGCTGGTGACCCGGTTCGCCCAGGCCGGCGCGGTCGCCATGTTCGGGGCGCACTCGTCGCCGGTCGCGCTCGCCCAGGCGAACGCCGTCGAGGCGGCCGGGCTGCCCGAGTTCGTCTTCGGCGCCAGCAACTCGATCAAGAACCCGTTCCAGTACCAGGTGAACGCCCGGGACTCGGAGCAGATCAGGAACGTCATCAACTTCGCCGCCCGGAACAACTTCCGCCGGGTCGGCATCTTCACCGACACCGGCGCGTACGGCACCTCGGCGAAGCAGCAGCTCGACGCCATTCTCGGCGCGTCCGACCTGGAGATCGTCGGGTCCGAGACGTTCGAGCCGACCGCCTCGAACCTCGCACCGCAACTCGTCTCGCTGCGGCGCAAGAATCCCGACTTCGTGGCGATGTTCAGCTTCGGCACCCCGTACGCGGCGGTGGTGAAGGGCAAGGCGGAGATCGGCTGGAACGTGCCGATCGTCGGCAACGTGGCCGCCGGTGACATCGCGGTCGGCGAGATCGCCGGCAAGGACGCCGACGGCCTCTACTTCATGACGCCGCTGGGCGACGAGTCCGAGGCCAGCCGGGCCCTCGCCGAGTCCTGGGCGAAGGCGTACCCGGACGACCCGCTGACCTTCGAGGGCGCGACCGCGTACGACGCGATGACGGTGCTGATCCGGGCGTTCAAGCAGGGCGGCACCAGCCGGCAGGCGGTGCAGGAGTGGCTGTCGAAGGCGACCGCGATCGAGGGTCTGGCCTGCGGCAGGTCGCCGTGGAACCTGACCGAGCGGGCACCGATCAAGGCTGACGACCTCGCGTTCCGGCTCTGGAAGACAGGAGAGACGGTCGCTGTCTGACCGCACCGGAGATGACTGAGCTACTTTATTTCACGATCATCGGGCTCTGCATCGGCTGCGGCTACGCGCTGGTGGCACTCGGCATCTCGACGCTGTTCAACGGCACCGGCGTGCTGAACTTCGCCCAGGGTGACATCGTCATGCTCGCCGCGCTCTTCGTCGCCGTCCGCACCACCGCCGGTGGGGGATACCTGAGCGGCTTCCTGGAGGCGGTCGCGGTGGTGCTGGTCGCCAGCGTGCTGCTGGGGCTGCTCTTCGTCCGGCCGGCGATGGCCCGGCGTCGGGACATCGACCTGATCATCGTCGGCACGATCGGCGTCTCGACGGTACTGGCGAACCTCGCGAACAACGTGCTCGGCTCCGAGACGTACCGGCTGGCGAGCCCGGTCACCGCCCAGGCGGTCAGGCTGGAGTCGTTCAGCATCTCGTTCGACTACTTCGCGATCCTGCTCGCCGCCGGGCTGCTGATGGCCGCCTTCTTCGTCTTCTACCGGAAGACCGACATCGGGTTGCAGATGCGCGCGATGTCGGCCGACGTGGACGCCGCGCGGCTGTCGGGGGTGCAGGTCGCCCGCCTGACGGTGGTCGGCTGGGTCTTCGCCGGCATCGTCGGGGTGTTCGCGGGCGTACTGCTGGGCACCGTGCTGCTGGTCAGCGCCAGCATGGGTGTGGCGCTGACGATCAGCGGCTTCGCCGCCGCGATGATCGGTGGGCTCCGGCACCCGTACGGCGCCGTCGTGGGTGGCGTGATCATCGGCCTCGCCGAGAACTACGCGGCGGGATATCTCAACACCGCCGCCCGGCAGGCGATCGCGCCGCTGATCATCATGGCCGTGCTGCTGGTGCTGCCGCAGGGCATCCTGGCCGGCCGGGGCGTCAAGGCGAGGGTGGTCTGATGGCGGCGGCACGCGGTGCGGCACGGGCGACCCGGCAGGGCGTGCACCTCGGCGAGGCGGCGGCGATCGCGGCCGGTGCGGTCGCGCTCGCGGCGGTGCTGGGCCCGCACGAGGCCCAGATCGCGGCGATGACCGCGATCTTCGCCCTGGCCGGCGTCGGGTTGAACATCCTCGTCGGGTACACCGGACTGGTCTCGCTCGGCCACGTCGTCTTCTTCGCCATCGGCGCGTACGGCTGGGCGAGGCTGACCGAGTCCGGTTCGCCGGCGCTGGCGGTGCTGGTCCCGATCCTCGTCTCGCTGGTGGTGGCGGCGCTGATCGTGCTGGTCACGTTGCGGGTCGTCGGCTACTACTTCGGCATCACGACCCTGGCCATCGGCCTGCTGTCGGTCGTCGTGGTGCAGAACGCGACCCCGCTCACCGGCGGGTACGCCGGGATCAGCGGCATCCAGCAGATCGCCGTACCGGGATTCGCCGGTCCGGGGCAGGTACTGGTGATGTCCGGCCTGGTGCTCGCCGTCGCGTACTACCTACAGAGCAGCCTGCGGGAGTCACCGCTCGGGGCCGC
Source organism: Plantactinospora sp. BB1 (assembly GCF_003030385.1). Taxonomy (NCBI): domain Bacteria; kingdom Bacillati; phylum Actinomycetota; class Actinomycetes; order Micromonosporales; family Micromonosporaceae; genus Plantactinospora; species Plantactinospora sp. BB1. The sequence continues at coordinate 3,753,019 of NZ_CP028159.1, forward strand.
GATGCTGGCCACCCGGTTCGACGTACCCGCGTCCCAGTCGCTCGGCCTCTCGGTGGCCTGGATACGACTCCTCGCCTTCATGATCAGCTCGGTGCCGGTCACCATCGCGGGCGCGTTCCTCGCCCAGCTCGTGCACTACATCGGGCCGGACCAGATGTCGCTGGAGACCTCCATCCGGCTGATCGCGATCGCCATCATCGGCGGCCGGGGCTGGCGCTGGGCGCCGGTGCTCGGTGCGGTGGTCGTGGTGACCCTGCCCGAGCTGCTCCGGCCGCTGGCCGAATACCGGCTGGTCTTCTACGGCGTCGCGCTCGCCTTCGTGGCACTGTTCATGCCGCGCGGGCTCAGCCAGCTCGTGACCTGGGTCGGCGGGCGGATCCACGCGCTGAGAGGAAGCACCGGATGAACACCGTTCGACTCTCCGTACGCGAGATGACCGTGCGGTTCGGCGGCGTCGTCGCGGTCGCGCGGCTCAGCCTCGACGTCACCGGCGGCGAGATCCTGGCCCTGATCGGGCCGAACGGCGCCGGGAAGAGCACCGCGATCAACGGCCTCTCCGGGTTCGTGCCGGTCACGGTGGCGGCGCTCTCCGTCCGGTACGGCGACGACGTCGTCGACCTGACCCGACTGTCGCCGCCGCAGCGCAGCCGGCTCGGCATCGTGCGTACCTTCCAGACGCCTCGGCTGATCCCGGAGCTGACGGTCTGGCAGAACGTCGCGATGGGCTCGGTCGCCGGCGACGTGCGCCGCCGCTGGTTCGAGCTGCTCGGCGGGCCGGGGCTGTCCCGGGGCGCCCGGGAGCGGCGCGACCGGGCGGTCACCGCACTCGCGGCGCTCGGGCTCGACCGGCTCGCCCAGGACAGTCCGGGCGAACTCAGCCTCGGCGAGCAGCGCCTCGTCGAGATCGCCCGGGCGATGGTCTCCGGCGCCCGGGTGCTGCTGCTCGACGAGCCGTTCGCCGGACTCTCCTCGGTGGAGCAGCAGCGGCTGGCGGCCGAGATCGACAAACTGAGGTCCGCCTCGGTCGCCGCGCTGCTGGTGGAGCACAACCTCGAACTGGTCCGGTCGCTGGCCGACACCGTGGTGGCGATGGACCAGGGGGCCGAGTTCGCCCGTGGGGACGCGGCCACGGTCCTGGACTCGCACGAGGTCCGCGAACGGTACCTGGGTGAGGTGGCGCGATGAGTGACGATCCGACCCGGCAACCGGCGGCGCTGGAGCTGACCGGCTTCTCCGCCTACCACGGCGCGGTGGCCGCCGCGAAGGACGTCTCGCTCCGGGTCGAGCGGGGCAGCGCGGTCGGGGTGCTGGGCCCGAACGGGGCCGGGAAGTCGACCCTGTTGCTGGCCGCCGCCGGTTTCGTCCGGACCACCGGCGAGGTGTCGATCGGCGGACAGGTCGCCAGCCGGCTCTCCCCGGCCCGGCGGCGCCGGCTCGGCCTGGCGATGGTGCCACAGGAGCGGGCCGCCGTCCTGGAGCTGTCGGTCGCCGAGAACCTGCGGCTATCCTGGCTCACCGGCCGGCGGGCCACCCCGTACGACCAGGCACGGGAGTCGGTGCTGGAGATCTTCCCGGTACTGGCGGACCGGCTCGGCGACCCGGCGGGCAACCTCTCCGGCGGCCAGCGCCAGATGCTCGCGGTCTCCCGAGGGCTGATGGCGACCTGCGACGTACTGCTGCTCGACGAGCCCACGGCCGGGCTGTCGCCGAAGCTCATCTCCGAGCTGGTGGCGGCGATCCGCACCCTGAACGAGCGCGGCATCACCGTCCTGCTCGTCGAACAGAACTTCTCGGTCGTCGAGCGCACCTGCTCGTACCTGCACGTGTTGAACGGCGGGCGGATCGTCTGGCACGGCCCGACCAGCGCCATCGACCGGGACAGCATCGGCGACCTGTACTCGGGAGCCCGTCGGCCGCAGCCGCCGGTTCCCTGGGCGGCGGATCCGGCGCGGGAACCCCGCGTCCGGGCGGAGGCGGACCGGGCCGTACCGGCCGGATCCGGTGAACTGGGGGAGTCCTGATGGAGACGGTGTTCCTACCGGCGAGCGGCGCGACCGCCGAGTTCGTCTCGCCGGCCACGGTGGTCAGCGGCCGGGGCAGCTCGGCCCTGGTCGCCCGGGTGCTGTCGTCCCGGCTGCACCTGCCCGACGGCGCCTCGGTGCTCGTCGCGGTCGACGACGTCGTCGCGGGCGCCGGACTACTCGGGTCGATGCTGGACGCGCTGAACGCCGGGTACCGGGTGACGGTCGTCGGCGGTTTCGGCGCCGAACCGGACGACGACCGCATCGACCGGGCGGCGGCGCGGGCCCGGGAGGTCCGCGCGGACGTCGTCGTCGCGGTCGGCGGCGGCTCCGTGCTGGACGCCGCCAAGATGGTCGCGCTGCTGTTGCGCAACGACGGCGGCGCCGCCGACTGGCTCGGCCCGGTCGCGCCGCCCGGCGGCGTCGCCCCGCTCGTCATGGTGCCGACGACCTGCGGTACGGGCTCCGAGGCGACCCGGGCCGCGATGGTGACGGTGGCCGGGGCGAAACGCATCTCGGCCACCCCCGGGTACGTCGGCACGGCCGTCGTGCTCGACCCGGCCCTGCTCGACGGGCTGCCCGGACGGATCGTCGCGATCACCGGGATGGACGCGCTGTCGCACGCGGCCGAGTCGCTGATGTCCACCGACCGCTCGCCGATGACGGTGCACCATGCCAGGGCGGCGATCGCCCTGCTGGTCGGCAACCTGGAGGCGGCCTGCCACGGTGACGTCGAGGCCCGGGCCGCCTGCCTCTGGGCGTCGCACCTGTCGGGCCAGGCGCTCAACGCGGGTGTGCTGCTGGGGCACTCGCTCGCGTACTGCGTCGCGCACGAGCGGTCCGTACCGCACGGCGTCTCGTCGGGGCTGGCGTTGCCGTACTGCATCGCGTTCAACGCCGGTGGACTGGAACCGGACTGTGCCCGTACCCTCGCCCGGGCCCTCAGCTCGGGACGCGGCGACGATTTGCTCGACGCGGCGGAGGCGGTCCGGGCCCTGCTCGGTCGGCTGGAACTGCCGGGCACCCTCGCGGAGCTGGGCATCGGCGCGGAGGCGGACGACCGGATCGCGCAGCGGTGTGCCGCGGAGTACCCGCGCGCGAACAACCCGACGCCGATGACCGTGGACGCCCTGCGGCGGCTCGTCCCGGCGATGCGTACCGGCGATCTGGGCGCGGCGTTCGCGGCGGGCTCGACCGAGACGGCGACGGCGGGGTCGCGGACGGGGCTCGGCTAGCCTCGGGCGTACGGGCCGTCGACGCCGCCGTCGGCGTACCTCGGACGTGGCGCCCGGATTCCCGGACCCGGGTCGGCCTATTCGGCCTCGCCGACGGGAGCCAGCGGGAGCGCTGCGGCAGCCGACGTGTCGAGCCAGACGCGCCAGTCCGGGGTGCCGGTGCTCAGCGCGCGTCCGAGCGACGTCGGGACCAGATCCTGCGCGCCGATCCGGGACAGGATGGCGGCGGTGACCGCGCCCCGGTCGACGGCCGGCGGGTCGAAGGGCTCGGCGCCGTCGTCCGGGAGCGCGACGGTGTCGTGCGCGAGCACGACCATGCCGGGTTCGAGGTGGTCGAGTTCCGCGAACGCCAGGTCGGGGGCGACCGTGTCCCAGTCGCGGCACTCCCGCTGCCACACCACCGGGACCAGCCCGGCATCCACGGTCGCCTGCCAGACCAGGGCGTTCTGCGCGCCGTAGGGAGGGCGGAAGAACCGGACCGGTAGCCCGGTGAGGTCCTCCAGCTCGGCGCGGGCGTCGCGGAGCAGCGCCGGCACCACCGCCGGGTCGGTGCGGGTGAGCCGACGGTGGTCGAAGCCGTGCAGCGCGACCTCGTGCCCGGCGGCGACGATCTCGGCGAGGAGCAGCCGTTCGCGGCGGACGCGGACGAGGAGGGTGAAGAAGGTCGCGTACGCGCCGGCGTGTGCGAGCTGAGCGAGAACCGGGTCGGTGTCACCGCTGCGCGGCCCGTCGTCGAAGGTCAACGCCACCGTACGCTCGCCGGTTCTGACGCCGTGCAGTGACGAACCGATCTCACCGGGTACGAGGGATCCCTCCATGGGCCCGAATTCTATCGACAGCCGTCGTCGCGGCGGGCGTTGCTCGGAGCCGGGCGGGCGGTGGGTGTGCGGTGCGGCGACGACCGGCCGCTCCGGTACGTCCGGCTTCGGGCCACCGTCCACACTCGACGCCTCGTCACAGATCGACTACTATCAGTCGCAGACGCCATGGACCTCGGAGGCGGCGGTGCGGCGTGCCCGCGCCAGCAACGAGCCGAGGCTGCGGCCGGCGGAGGCACGCACCCAGGACACCTGTCAAGACACCGGCCACGACGCTCTCCGCACCGGCTGGCGGATCCTCTGCGCTCCAGACAGATCAGGGGGAATCCTATGCAGCGCATGCTGGTGGTCGGCGACCGCTTCGCCACCTCGACCAACCGTCCCGACGTCCGTGGACTGTCCCAGTTCCTCGCCGAACTTCGCGGCGGCCGATACGACGACCCGCAGGAGCGACGACAGATCATCCTCGGGCAGTGTCTCGACGGCACCGCCCGGGAGCGGATCGAGCAGGAGCTGTCCCGGCGCGGCCTCACCGGCTGGATCACCATCCCGGACCGGCAGCGGGACGTTGTGCACCCGTCCCGGGTGCACAAGCGGCGACAGGAGAACGTCCTGCTCGCCGACGTGGAACGGATCGAGCCGGAGCGGTTCCGGGCCCGGCTGGCCATCGACGTGGACAACGAGCTGGTGCTCGACCACGTCAGCGGCTGGCACGTCTCCGGGATGGTGATCAACGAGGCCGCCCGGCAGATGATCCTCGCCGTGACCGAGGGGTTCTACGCCGCCGAGCGGTCCGGCCCGGGTCTGCAGTACCTGCTGCACTCCTGGACCACCCGGTTCGACCGGTTCCTCTTCCCGGTCGACGCCACGGTGCTCTACACGGTCGACCGGCTGGACGCCCGGCGACCGGACCGCCTACGGTTCGACGTCAGCGTCGACATCGTGCAGAACGGCGCCCGCGCGGCCCAGTGCACGATGACGTTCAGCGCGATGAACGCGACCTCGTTCACCGCGATCGAGAAGCGGATGGCGAACGAGCTTCTCGACGACATCCTCCGGGCACCGGCCGAGGTCGTCCGATGACCGGCGTCCTACGCCGCTTTCCGGTCATCGCACTCGGCGTCATCGGCCTCACCACCAGCCTGGCCCTGGTGCACGCGCTCACCCGGTGGTCGTCGCCGCAGTACCGGGTGGCCGTGTTCTTCCTGGCGGGCTACCTGGTCTGGCTGGTCCTGGAGGCGCACGTCACGGTACGCAGCGCCCGGGAGGACCCCCGGACGACCGACCGGGGCACCGTGCTGCTCTACGGGCTCGCCCGGGTCGTCCTCGTGCTGGCGGCGCTGCTGATCTCGCCCAGCTGGGACTCGTACCGGCCCTGGATGCCCCTGCTGCTGGTGCCCTTCGTCGGCGGTGTCGCGCTCCGGCTGTGGGCGATCCGGACGCTCGGCCGCTTCTACAGCCACAAGGTCCGCACCGTCACCGACCACCAGATCGTGCGCACCGGCCCGTACCGGCTCGTCCGGCACCCCGCGTACGCCGGAATGCTGTTGGCGCACCTGGCCTTCGTGCTGTTCTTCCTCAACAACGCCAGCGCCGCCGCCCTGGTCGTACTCCTGGCACCGGCGGTGGTGGTGCGGATCCTGGTCGAGGAGCGGCTCCTCCTCGACACCACCGAATACGCGGGGTACGCGACCGGGTTGCGCCGCCTCGTGCCGTTCGTGTGGTGAGGCCGATGCGCCGGATCGTCACCGGACGGCACCTGCGGGCCGTGGCCGCCGTCGGACCGAAGTTCGCCCGCCAGGCCGAGATGGCCGCAGCGGGCCTGCCCGTCCCGCCGTTCTTCTGCCTCTCCACCCGCTGCTACACCGAGATCCTGCGTCCCCACCAGCCGGAGATCGCCGACCGGCTGGGCCGGATCGACTACTCCGACCCGGCCAGCCTGGCCGAGCACGCCGCCGCACTGCGGAGCCTGGTCGCCGACGCCACCATCCCCGCCGACCTCGCCGCCGCGACACTGCGCACCTTCGACACCACCTTCGGCCCGGACGCGGTCGTCGCGGTCCGGGCGTCGGCGGTCGGAGCAGCTCCCGGCGACAGCGAGGACTCCACCGACGACGCGTTCGCCGGGCTCAGCGACAGCTTCCTCTACGTGACCCGGGACCGGCTGCTGGAGCGGGTCCGGCACTGCTGGGCGTCCGCCTTCAACCCGGAGAGCCTGCTGTACCGGCACGCCGTGGCCGGCGGTCGGGCCGCACCCGCCGACACCGGTCGACCGGCGGTGGCGATGGCGGTGGGTGTCCAGCGCATGGTGTTCGGGGAGCGGTCGTTCGTGCTCTTCACCGCCGACCCCCGCCTCGGCAGCCGGGACACCGTCATCGCGGCGGGACATGGCATCGGCGAGGGGATCGTCCAGGAGAAGGTGCCGGTCGACCACTACTTCGTCGACCGGGCCACCGGCGAGGTCCGGTCGCACGTCGCCGAGCGCGCCGAGGCACCCGGCCCGGTGCTGCGCGGGTCGCGGCTGACCGAACTGGTCCGGCTGGGCCACCGCATCGAAGACCTCTTCGGCGTACCACAGGACATCGAAGGGACCATCACCGCGGACGGGCGGGTGCACGTGTTGCAGAGCCGGCCGATCGTGCTCGACTGGGCGCGGCAGCGACTCTGGAGCAACGCGAACATCACCGAGAGCTTTCCCGGGGTCAGCACGGTCCTCACGTACTCCTTCGCGCAGCGGTTCTACCGGGCCATCTTCACCGATCTCTACCGCCGGTTCGGGATGAGCGCCGCCGAGCTTCGCCGCCGCGAGCCCGATCTCGACCGCATGATCGGGCGGCTGCGGGGCCGGATCTACTACTCGCTCTCCGCCTGGTACCGCCTGCACCGCGGCACCGCGCTCTTTCCCCTCTGGCGGGCCGCCTGGGAGCGGATGATGGGCCTGGAGCGGACGGCGCCGGACGCCCGGCGCGACCGGCTTCCGGGTACCCCGACCGGCATCTACCGGTCGGTGCTGGCCGGACTGCGGCTGGCCGGACTGGCGGTGACCCACGACCGGGCGATGCGCGACTTCGGGCGCTGGTGGGCCGGGGTCGCCGGGCCGCGCCGGGGCTGCCCACTCGACTCGACCGACCCGCTCGGACTGATCGACGACTTCCACCACGTCTGGGCGGAGGTGGGCCGGCACTGGGGCCGGACGCTGGTCAACGACCTCCTGCTGACCAGCACCGCCGGTGCGACCACGGCGCTCTTCGCGCGCTGGTTGCCGGACGCCGACCCCGGACTGCTCAGCGACCTGCTCTGCGGTGACGAGGAGAACCAGAGCATCCGGGCGCTCATGTCCATTGTCGACATCGCCGAGCGGGTCCGGGCGGACCCCCGGTTGGCGGCGGCGGTCGCCCGTGGCCCGGACGACGAGGTCTGGCATGCGATGGCGGGCGGCGCGTACGGTGACGCGCTCGCGCTCCGGCTGCACGAGCACGTCGAGCGCTACGGCGACCGGGGACTGCACGAACTGAAGCTGGAGCAGGCCAACCCCCGGCAGCGGCCCGAGCAACTGGTCCGGGTCATCCGGTCGTACGCCGAGCAGAGCATGACGGTCGCCGGGCTGCGGGACGCCGAGCGCGCCGCCCGCGACCGGGGCGACCGCCGGCTCGCCGAACTCCTCGGAACCGGCTCGCCCCGGCGGTTGATCCTCGCGGTGCTGCTGGCCCGCCAGCGGCGCTACATCCGGTACCGGGAGGACTCCCGCTACTCCCGCAGCGAGTTGTTCGGCTACGCCAAACGCACCTTCTCGGCGCTGGGCGACGCCCTGGCCGCCCGGGGAGTGCTCGCGGATCCGGCCGATGTCGTGCACCTGACCCAGGACGAAATCTTCGGGTACTTCGACGGTACGGGGTCGACCGACCAGCTCGACGCACTCGTCGCGGTGCGCCGGGCCGAGTACGAACGCTCGGGGCCGGAACTGCCGATGCACTTCGCCACCATGGGGCCGGTACGGGACACCTGGCCCGATCCCGGTCGTGACCCGACCCCGGTCAACGGCGACGGTGCCGGCGGGCGGGCGCAGTTGCGCGGGCTGGGATCGAGCAGCGGCAGGGTCCGTGGCACCGCCCGGGTCGTCCGGGACCCGCACGCCCGGGTGGACGGGTGCGACGACATGATCCTGATCGCCCGGGAGACCGATCCCGGATGGCTCTTCCTGATGATGTCGGCCCGGGGCATCGTGGTCGAGCGCGGCACCATGCTCTCGCACACGGCCATCACCGGCCGCAAGTTCGGCATCCCGACCGTTGTGTCGGTGCCCGGCGCGACGGACCGGATTCCCGACGGCGCCCCCATCGAGATCGATGGCGCCGAGGGCACCGTGACGCTTCTGGAGGAGGCATGACGGCAGGCATGGCGGAGAACATGACGGCGGGCAGGACAGGTGCGGCGGGCCGGCTGCTCTCCTTCGCCCGGGAACGCTTCCCGGTGCGGGTCTACGGCAGCTACGCGGTGCTCTGGGTCCTCGCCCTCGACGGCTCGATCTCGCTGGTCCAGCCGAACATCGGGCGTTGGCAGCTCAGCCCGTACCTCCTGGTGGAGATCGCGTCGGTGCTGATGACGCTGCTCTTCATCCGGATCGTCGACGAGCAGAAGGACCTGGCGTACGACCGTGAACACCACCCGGACCGGCCGCTGCCCCGGGGCGCGGTACGGCTCGGCGAGGTGCGTGCGGCGACGGTGGCCTGCGGACTGGCCGTCGTCGCCGTCAACCTGGCGATCTCCCCCTGGCTCGCCGGCTGGTCGCTGCTCAACCTCGGCTACGTCTGTCTGCTCGTCGGATGGGAACGCGCGGCGCCCCGGGCCAGCGCGCGGCTCTTCCTCAACCTGACGGTCAGCTATCCGGGTCAACTGCTGGTGAGTGGCTACATCTGGCTGGCCCTGTTGATCCGCACCGACGCCGAACCGACCTGGCACGCCGTACCGGTCCTGCTGATGTTCGCCGCCGTCTTCCTGCACTTCGAGTTCGCCCGGAAGACCAGTTGGGCCCATCGGGACGAACCGAACTACTACTCCAACGTCGTCGGCGGACGCGGCAGCGCGGGCCTGGCGATCGGTTCCGCACTCGGGGCGGCGGCGATCGCCCTGGTGATGTTCCGGCCCTGGCGGGCGGAGGGTCTCGCCGCGTTCGCGGCATGGTTTCCGCTCTCCGCCGGTGGCTTCCTGTGGGCCGGTGGCGAGCGGTTCCTCTCCCGGTCCGTACCGGTCTGGCCGACCGCGCCGGCAAGGGGATTCCTGGCCTGGTTCTACCTCGGGCTGATCGTCCAGGCCCTCGCGGTCCAAGAGGTCGGGTGGCCCTGGTGAGTGGCGGCATCCTGCTCACCGGGAGTACCGGCTTCGTCGGCGCCGCCACGCTGCGGGCACTGCTCACCACGGTGCAAGCCCGACGCGTCCGCCTCCTCGTGCACCGCCGTACACCCGAGATCGTGGGCGGCGACGGCGTGCGGCTGGTCCCCGCCGACCTCGGGCAACCCTCGTCGCTGCACGGCATCTGCGACGGGGTGGAGACGGTCGTGCACCTGGCGGCCCGGATCGGCGGCGACGAGGAGACCTGTCAGTTGGTCAACCACCACGGCACCGCCGCACTGCTCGCGGAGGCGCGTCGCGCCGGGGTACGCCGGATCCTCGCCCTGAGCACCGCCGCCGTCTACGGCGACGGGGTGCACCGGGGCCCGACCGAGGACCAGCTCGACCCTCGCCCGGTTTCGCCCACCAGCCGCTCCCGGTACGACGCCGAACGGCTGGTACGCGCCGCGGGCGGCGTCGTGCTCCGTCCGATGTTCATCACCGGCCCGGGCGACACCTGGTTCCTGCCGACACTGCTCGACCTGGTACGCGCGCTGGGCGCCTGGGTCGACGACGGTCGGGCCTGGCTCTCCACCATCCGGGTCGAACACCTCGGCACGGTCATCGCCACCGCCGCCACCCGCACCCCGCTGACGCCCGGCGGGGTCTACCACGCCACCGATCCGTGCCCGGTACGGGTCCGGGACCTGGTCACCCGCCATGCCAACAACCCACTTCCGGCCGAGAGCATCAGCCTGGACGAGGCCGAACGGCGGCTCCCCGCCCCGTTCACGCCCCGGCAACTGCGGCTGCTCTTCACCGACCACTGGTACGACAGCTCACGACTGTGGCGAACCCTCGACCTACCGGAACCCGGCGGCGGCACCGGCTGTGGCCGATCCTGTCCGGCGTGCCGGTCACGTGTCGCGGACGGGTGACCGGCGACCGCGCGGCCCTCGGCCGACTCGGGAGTGGCGGGGGCGGCCGACGGGACGACCACGGACGGCACAGGGCCCGACTCGGCGGGCCGATGGCGAAGCACGCTCCACCCGTCGAGCTGAGGGCCGAGGCCGGATGCGGCCCGCCCCGGTCGACGCTGCTCAGGCCGGGCCGGAGGGCCTCGGCTGTGGTGCCGCGCTGCGGGCGCCGCCGGACCGTACGCCGATGTCGAGTCCCAACGATCCGGCCCACACCTCGGTGTCCGTCGTCAGTACGTCGAGGGTGCTTTCCGCCGAGCGGACGGTGAGGTGCACCCCGGCCGCCGAGGCGACGGCCCGCAGCGCGATGGCGTACGCGTCGTCGAGACAGATCGCCACCGCCGCCCCGTGGGGTGCCCGGTCAGGGTGGTTCGGTCGGTGCGTTCACCATCCGCCTCCGCTATGCGAAATCGAGCTGGCTGGCGGGAATTCCCAGCCGGGCCCCGTACTCCTTGACCTGCTCGTATCCGGAGGTCGAGGGGTCGACCCGGAACACCCGGTGCCGGAAGATCACGTAGTGCGCGTCCGGTGACCTGAAGTCGACGTACCAACTGCCGGGGTGAGCCGGGTCGATGGCCTCGCTGATCCGCTGCGCCACCTCGTCCACGCGCTCGTCGTCGATCTCGATGTCGTGGCGGGTCCAGACCGTGAGCCGCGGCGTCCGGTGCGCCTCCGTCACCTCTTCGACGACGGTGTTGGTGACGCTGACCTCGGCCAGTACGTCGAGTCTCTCCAGGCTCTCCCGGATGATCGACCCCGAATAGGTCATCTCAGCTCCACGAACGATCGTGACAGGTAAGGCCGCGAACTCGCCCGAGCCCGAATTTACCGTGCGTACCCCCGCAGCCGCGCCTGCCCGACAGGTCCGGTCGGCGGGTTCCGCCGCCGCCGACGACCGGGCGGGAGATCGGCGGCCGCCGGGGCAGTGGGCCGGCGGACGACCGTCGAGACAGGTCGCGGCCTGCCCGCCGGCCGCCCGCCGGCCCTCGTCACTGCCACCGACGAGCTCAGCCGACCGACTTGTTGTAACTCTCGATCTCCGGCTGGACGCTCGCCGCGGCGTCCTTCAACGCCTGTTCGGCCGGCTTCGCGCCGACGATCGCGGCCTCCAGGCCGTCCTCGGAGGCCTTGCGCGCCTGCGGCATCACCCCGAGCAGGCAGCCGGCGGAGGCGACCGACGGCGGGAGCGCGTGCAACTGGTCGACCGCGGTCCGGAACTGCGGGTACTGGGCCACCCAGTCCTTGTCGATCTGCTCCTCCAGGGCCTTCGGGTTGATCGGCACGTAGCCGGTCCCGGTGTGCCACTGGGCCTGCTGGGCCGCCCCGGAGGCGAACTTCACGAACTCCCAGGCTCCGCGCTTCTCGGCGTCGCTGTGCCCGACACCGTTGATCCAGAGCGAGGCGCCACCGATGATCGGTCCACCGGCGGAGGCGTCGGAAACCTTCGGGTACGGCGCGGTGAGGACGGTGAACCGGCCCTTGGCGGCGTCGACGTACCCGCGCAGCACGCTGGTCGATTCGAGGTGCATCGCGACCGTACCGGCCTTGAAGGCGGCCTGGGCGTCGTCGGTCTTCCGGCCGGTGTTCGTCGCGTACCCGTTGCGGACCAGGTCGGCCCACCACTGCGCCACCTGCACGCCGGTGGCCTGGTCGAACTGCACCTTCGTCGCGAGCTTGTCCCGCCCGTTGCCGTTGTCGCAGTACTCCTTGCCGTCGGTGGCGAGGAGTTGTTCGAGCAGCCAGCCGTAGATCGCCGCGCCGAAGCCGTACTGGATGGTCTTGCCGCTGCTGTCCTTGACGGTGAGCTGCTTGGCCAGCTCGCCGATCTCGGCGAGGGTCTTCGGCGGCTTGGTCGGGTCGAGCCGGGCCCGCTCGAACGCCTCCTTGTTCAGATAGAGCAGCGGGGTCGAGGAGTTGAACGGCATCGACCAGAGCTTGCCCTCGACCGAGTAGTAGCTGGCGATGTTCGGCTCGATGTCGGCGGTGTCGAAGCCGTCCTTCTCGATGAACTTGTACATCGGGACGACCTGCTTGGAGTCCACCATGAACCGGCTGCCGATGTCGTAGACCTGGACCAGGGCCGGGGTGTTCTTCTGCTGCACCGACGCCTTGTATTTGGCGATCGTCTCGTCGTAGCTGCCCTGGAAGACCGGTTTGACCTCGACCTTGCCGCCGCTCTGTGCGTTGAAGTCGGCGACCAGCTTGTCGACCGCGGCGGCGTTCGCGCCCTTCATGGCGTGCCAGAACTCGACGGTCGTCTTGCCGTCGGCATTGTCGAGCACCTCGGCGCCCGGTGCGTTCAGAGCCTCGGCCGAGTCGCCCTCGTCGGAGCCCGAGCCGCACCCGCCGACCAGCGCGGTGGCGACGAGCAGGGCGACGGCCGCCACACCCGTCCGGCGTAGCCGCGAATTTGCCATTTCTACTCCTTTTGAGAGATGCGATGGTCCTCGTCGGGGGCTTACCGCAGTGCGCCGGCGGTGAGTCCGCGCACGATGTACCGCTGGCCGAAGACGACCACGGCCAACGTGGGGAGCAGGGAGAGCGCGACGCCGGCCAGGACCAGGCCGGGCTGGGCCGCCTCGGCGTCGTTGAGCTGCGAGATGCCGATCTGGAGGGTCTGGAACTCGGCGTCCCGGATCAGGATCAGGGGCCAGAAGTACTGGTTCCAGGCGGAGAGGAAGACGTAGACCCCGACCGCGGCGATCGAGGGCTTGGAGAGCGGTACGACCACCCGCCACAGCAGCCGCCAGTGGCCGCAGCCGTCGATCACCGCCGCGTCCCGCAGCTCGGCCGGGAACTGGAGGAACGCCTGGCGCAGCAGGAAGGTGCCGAACGCCGAGGCGAGGAAGGGCAGGACCAGCCCGAGGTAGGTCAAGCCGCCCCGGGTCAACCCCCAGTCCGAGATCGCCAGGTAGTTCGGGATGATGATCGCTTCCCACGGCACCATCAGGGTGGCCAGGAAGAGACCGAAGGTCACGGCCTTCGCCGGCATCCGCAGGAACGCGAAGGCGTACGCGGCCAGGATGCTGGTCACCACCTGGGCGAGGGTGATCACGCCGGCCTGTACGGCGGAGTTGAGGTAGAACCGGCCCAGTGGCACCGAACGGAAGACGTCGCCGAAGTTCGCCCAGTGCAGGGCGCTCGGCAGCAGCGCCGGCGGATAACTGGCCAGGTCACCGGGGCCCATCACGGCACCGGCGAACGCGTAGTAGACCGGGAAGAGCACCGGGATCAGCGCCAGCCCGAGGACGACGTAGACGACGATCCGGCCGGGGTTCGGTTTTCTCATCGGTAGTGCACCCGCCGCTCCAGGATGCCGAACTGGATCGCCGTGCAGATCAGCATGATCACCAGCAGTACCACCGCCTGGGCGCTCGCCCCGCCGAAGTCGGACGCCCCGAAGGCGAACGCCCGCTCGTAGATCGAGTACACCAGGGTGGTGGTCGCGTCGTCCGGGCCGCCCTTGGTGAGGATGTGGATCTGACCGAAGCTCTGCAACGCGTGGATCGTGGAGACCACGACCAGGAAGAAGAGTTGCGGGGAGAGCAGCGGGATGGTGATGCCGGTGGCCAGCCGCCAGCCGGTGGCGCCGTCGAGCCGAGCCGCCTCCACCACCTCGGGCGGGATCGCCGCGACCCCGGCGGAGAGCACCAGCACGTTGTAGCCGAGGTTCATCCAGACCGTGGCCAGACCGACGGCGGGCAGCGCGATCGACGGGTCGGTGAGCCAGTTGACCCGGTCGATCCCGACCGCTCCGAGCAGGCCGTTCGCGATCCCGATCGCCGGGTTGTAGATGACGGCGAAGACCACCGATGCGGTCGCCACGGAGAACGCGAACGGGAGGGCGAAGGCGGTCCGCAGCACCCGTACGCCGCGCAGCCGCGCCTCCAGCAGCAGTACCACGACAAGCGCGCCGATCACCGCGGGCAGCACGCTGATCAGCGTGAACAGCGCCGTCGTGGCCAGTACCTCGCCGAACTCGCCCGACAGCATCTCGGTGTAGTGGTCGAGACCGACATAGGCACTCGGCGCACCGAAGATGTCGTTGCCGTGCGCGGAGAGGTAGAAGGTGCGGGCGAGGGGCCAGAAGATGAACAGCGCGAAGACCACGACCGACGGCAGTAACAGCAGCCAGGAGAGCGAAGCCTCACGTCGTGGCCGGCCACGGGTTGGTGCGGGGGGATCCGCGGTGGCGCCGGCCGGGGCGCGTTCGGCAGCTAGCGGGGGAGACACTGCCGCACAGTACCAACGCATTCGTCCTGTTGGTATTGTTCCGGCTCGATCTTGATCTGGCAGTTACCGGTGCCTGCCGCCCGACTGGATCAGCCGCGCCAGCGCAGGTCTGCGACCACCGCCCGGTGGTCGGAGGGATGGACGCCCTCGACCGGCTCGCCGGCCAGCCGTACCCCCTCGACCAGCACCTGCTGGTCCTCGCGGCCGGGGCGGAAGAAGATGTGGTCGATGCGCTGGTCGATCATCTGGGGTCCGGCCTCCAACGGCGCGGACGGATGGGTCGACGGCAGGGTGACCGCGTCGGCGGCTCCGTTGCCGGCGCTCCAGGCGTCGGTCAGCACGTCCCGTACCGGCCGCAGCACCGGGGAGTCGACGGCCGCGTTGAGATCGCCCATCAGCAGTACCGGGCACGGGCCGTCGAAGCGGGGGTCGGTGGCGAGATCTGCCACGAAGGCCCCCTGCGCGATGCGGTCGTCGGTGTACGGGACGCCGTAGTCGAGGCAGGCCGCCACAACGGGCAGCGGGCCGGCAGGGTGGTCGACCCGGACGCTGAGCGCGACCGGATCCCAGCTGCGGTGCCGGGCCGGCATAACCGGTGCCTCGTGGTCGAGGATCGGCCACCGGCTCAGTACCGCGATCCCGAGATCGATGTCGTCCCGGTCGGCCGCGTCCGGGTCCCTCGGCGCGGGCGGGTAGGAGGGTGCGGCGAAGACGGCGTGCATCCGCAGCGCGTCCGCCAGCTCGTGCGCCTGGGTGGTGCCAGCACCGGCCCAGACCTCCTGGAGCGCCACGACGTCGGGGCGAAACCGTTCCAGCGTCGCGCGGATGCCCGGCTGTCGGTCACGCCAGCGCGGTCCGAACCGCCACCAGATGTTCCACGTCATCGCCCGGACCATGCTGTCGACCATCAGCGAACCTCCGTTGCCGTGACCTTTTCATGATCCGTATTGCCCGGCGGCGGTGACGACCATGCGAAGCGTCGGGGTGGTCCGGGTCGGTGGGCCCGGACGCGGCTCGGCCCGTCCAGGCCCACCTCCGGTGCACGGTCGGGTCGGCGAGCGGATGGGTCAGGAGCGGCCGCGGCGGCCGGTCTGCTCCTGCAACTCGTCGATGAGCTGCGAGGCCTCCGCCTTGGTCAGGTTGTCCGGCACATCCCGGCCAGCCTCGCGGGCCAGGGTGGCCAGGTACGACTCCTGCGGTCCGGTCGGCGGCTCGTCGCCGGTCACCCACTGCTCGGGGTCCTTCTCCGGGTTGTGATCGGTCACGGTGCTCATCTCCTCTTTCTCGAACGCCTGTCCCATTACCCCGACGTCCGGCGCGCCGAACATCACCCGTGCGGTGCGGTGCCGACCGCCACGAGCGGGGGGAGCGGAGCCGGCACCACGCGGCGCGGCGGGGATCAGCGCGGGTCCGCGGGCTTCCGCGCGAGGAAGAGCTGGTACCGGGGCTTGCCGTTGCGGTGCCGGCCCAGGGCGGCCAGGGGGACGGCCGTCGTGACGAAGCCAGCCGCGGTCAGGTCGTCGTGGAGCGCGCGGAGCGGCGTGCTGCGGTAGTACATGACGAACGGGGGACGCCACACGGCGTTGCGGACCCGCATCGCCAGGTCGAATCCGAGCGTCGCCCAGTGCCAGACCGAGGTCGGCGGCGACGGTGTGCTGATCGCGAAGGTGAAGAGCCCGCCCGGACGCAGTGCCCGGTACACCCCCTCGAAGAGGGCAGGTCGTTCGGCGGGCAGGAAGTGCCCGAGCGCCCCGAAGTTGACCGCCAGGTCGAAGCCCTCGGCGAAGGGCAGCGCCCGGGCGTCGGCGCGTACCCAGGAGGCGTCCGGATGCGCGATCCGGGCCTGCGCGAGCATGCCGGCGCTGAAGTCGACGCCGGTGATCCCACCTCGGCAGACGGACCTGAGCACCAGCATGCCCGCGCCGGTACCGCAGCAGACGTCCAACCCGTCGTCGAACGGCCCGAGTTCGGCCAGCGCGTGGGCGCTCGCGTCGAGGATCCGTTCCGGAGTGCGGAACGGGGTGTGGTCGAACTTCGGGGCCAGCAGGTCGTAGCCGCGCTCGACCGAGGACATCGCCTGGACCCAGAGTTCGCGCAGAGACGGGCCTTGGGGCGAGAACACCCGCCGAGGGTACCCGCCGGACGACGGCCCCGCCGGCCGAGCGCGGTACGTACCTGCGCCTTCGGGCGGTCGTACCGTCAGGAGAGGGGTCGGCGTCCGGTGACCGCCGTACCGGCGTCCTCGTCTCGTTGCCGACCACCGGCAGGTTAACCCTGATCGTGTCTGCGCGCCGCGACCCTGTCCGGGCCGGTCGAGCCGGGCGAGCATGGAGACACGGCACGGCCCCCGGACCGAGGCGCCGGGGAGTGGGCGACGCCCGCGAGCGCCGCCCGCCGTGATCCAAGGAGCTGTTCGTGGGTGGGAGGTTTCGGTTCGCCCTGATCCTCGCGGCCGGTGCCGCGGCGGTGCTGGCGGGGATGTTGGCCGTCGGGTACGCCGTGCTCGACCGGGTGCTGATGGTCGCGATCGTGGCCGTACTGGGTTGGTGCGTATCTGTCGCGCCGTTCCGCCCGCCGCGCCTTGCGCTGCGGGACGACACTCGTCCACCCGACGGAGCCCCCGGCGACCCGGTCCCTAGCCGCACGGCGGCGCGGGTGCGGTCCTCGCCGGGCCGGGCTCCACTGCCCGGACCCGATGGAACCGGCTTCTCCGCCCCACCCGAGCCGGGCGGCGCACCTGGGCCGGGTGGCGAGGCTCGGCCGACCACGGCTGGCGGGGCGCCGGCAGGAGTTGCTGATGACGACACCGCTTCCGGTGCCTGATCGATCGGACAGGAGGAGCACCATGCAGTGGCGGGTACGCGATGTGATGACCACCGATGTGATCACGGTGCGCGACGACGCGCCGGTAGCGCAGATCGCGTCCGTGCTGACCGAACGGCAGATCAGCGCCGTCCCGGTCGTCGACCGATTCGACACCGTCACCGGCGTGCTGTCCTGGACCGACCTGCGCGACACCGTGCGGACCGACGAGGCCGGGAACGACACCAGGGGCCGCTGGTGGCCCCTGCGGTCCCCCCGGCTGCGCTGGCCCGAGACGGACGCGGTGGACGTGATGAGCGCCCCACCGGTGACCGTCCCGCCCGACGCGTCCCTGGCGGCGGCGGGCCGGCTGATGCGTCGCCGGGAGGTCGGCCGGCTGCTGGTCGTCGACGACCGGAACCGGTTGCTGGGCATCGTCACCCGCAGCGACCTGCTGAAGGTGCACGACCGACCGGACGCGGTCATCCGTGCCGAGGTGACCCAGCGGGTGCTCCAGCGCGGCCTGATGATCCCCGCCGATGACGTCCGCGCCGAGGTGGACGACGGCCGGGTCACCCTCAGCGGCCGTACCCGGCGCAGGACGACCGCGATGGCGGCGGTCGCGATGACCGCGATGGTTCCCGGCGTCACCGACGTCGTCGACCTGATCACCTACGACGCCGACGACGTCCCACCGGCGGCGAAGCCGCCGACCTCCGACGGGTCACCCGCCGGATGGCAGCAGGGCGGCCCGATACCGATCAACCGGTCGCACCGGTTGCGGCGTCCCGGGTACGACCACAACGTAGCCGCGTACGGCGACAGCGGCGGATCGAAGACACGGAGATGACATGACCAGCCGAGCCGTGGCCACCGCTACCCCAGCACACGTCCCGCTGCCCCAGGCACCCGTCGACCGGGTACGCCCATCCGGCCAGCGCGTGCCGGCGTCGCTCGTCGACGCGCCGTACCGCGTCCCGGTGACCCCTGCCCCGGTCGCCCCGGGCGGGCCCGTTGACATCGTCGACCAGTGGGGGGAGCAGTCCTTCCCGGCCAGCGACCCACCGGCCAACTGGTAGGTCGATCCTGACGCCGTAGCCACGACACCCACCGTCCCAGCCGGCCCGAGCGGTGCCGGCGTGCCCGGCGCGGCCGGGGTGGCACCGGGGTGCCGGGCGCCGGACTTCGCCGCCGGTACGTAACGACCGGCCGCCGGAGCCGAAGCCGCGCCGGCCACGGCGGTCGGGGTTCGCTGCGCCCGTGAACTGTCTGACTGGAGCCGAGATGGATCTGCTGACCGCGCCGGATCTCGCGGAGCTGGCGAGCAGCCGCGGTGGCCTGCGAATCTCGCTGTACGTGCCGACCCAGCGCGGCGGGCCGGCGACGGCCCGGAACCGGATCCGGCTGCGGAATCTGCTCCGGCACACCGAGCGGGTCCTTCGCGCCGACGGTATCGGCGTGGGACGGCTCGACGCCGTGCTCGGACCGGCGTGGCAGCTGCTGGACCCGCCCCGGTCGTGGGACCAGCCCAGCGACGGCCTGGCGGTGTTTCTCGGCCCGGACGAGGTCCGGCAGTTGCGCGTGCCGCTCCGGTTGCCCGAGTTGGTCACCGTCGGCGACCGGTTCGTGGTACGGCCTCTGCTGCCGTTGCTGAGCGCGAGTGGCCGGTTCTGCGTACTCACGCTCACGCACGACGAGATCCGGCTCTTCGAGGGGACCCGTCGCGGCCTGGACGAGGTGGCCCTGGAAGGTCTGCCGCTGGCGGTCTGGCTGACCATGCCCCGGCCGCAGCAGCACGCCCACGCGTTCCTGGCCGGTGGAGCCGGAGCGGGTGGCGGGACGCTGTTCCACGACGGTGGCGACCAGGAGACGACGCAGCGGGTGCTACAGCACTTCCAGCGGGTCGACCAGGCCCTCGGCGACCTCTGCCACCAGGGGCAGGTGCCGCTCGTCCTGGCCGGCGTCCGTTCCCTCCAGGCGCTGTACCGCAGGGCGAACACCTATCCACGGCTGTTGCCGACCGGGGTGGACGGCAGTCCGCGCGGGATGCCCGTGGACGTCCTGCACCGGCTGTCTTGGGCACTCGTCGAGCCGATGCTGCGCCGCGACGAGGCCGCCGCCGCGGCGACCTACCGACGGTTGCGCGGCACCGGACGTACCACCGTCGACCCTCGCGAGGTGCTCACCGCCGCGCAGCAGGGCCGGGTCGAGGCGCTGTTTCTCTCCACCGACGCGCCCGGCCACGCCACCGGCGTGGATGCCGGCCCGCTGGTCCGGCTCGCCGAGACGTTGCAGCCGGCCGACGAACTCGACCTGGCCTGGGTGGCGACGCTGCGCCACCGAGGAGAGGTACACGCGCTGGCACCGTCCCGGATGCCGGAGCGCGGCCCGGTGGCCGCGACGCGGCGCGACTGAGGGCACGGACCGGGTCCACCGCGTCGCCGCAGCCGACCCGTTCGGCAGACCCTGCCCGCCTGGGCGGCCCGAGCCGCCGATTGCCGAGGTATGGCAACGACAGCCCCGGCACGCTTCCGGCCGGTGCCGGTGCGGTGCCGGCAGCCCACGGGCAGGCTTGGAGTCAGACGTACGGCGAATGATCTGCGAAAGCGAGCCGGCGGGCGTTGACAAGTTACAGGGCGGGCGCCCGCGCGGCAGGCCGGGCAGCGGCTGACGACGGGGTCAGCCGCTGTCCCGGCGACTACTCCGGGCACCGTGCCGCCGGTGGCGTCACCGGACGCGCGGAGCCAGCAGAGGCTCCGGCCCCGGCGGTCGGCGTCGAAACCGGCCGGGTCGCGGTTCGCGGGCCTGGCCAAGCGTCGGGGGCCGCGCCAGACCCCGGGTCTGTCGCGGCGCCCGGCCGCTCGACGGGACGGCGCGCGGGCAGGTTCTCGCGACGGTTTCCGTCACCCGGTCATCGGGCGGGCGCGTGCACGTTCGGCTGGCAGCCCTGCCGGCCCCGCGTCGCGGGTCGGCCCTGCGTGGCGGCGGCCGTCTCCCGGCCGCGACGGAAAGAACCCGCGTCGTAAGCCCAGTCCGGTGAAGGGACGAGCGTCATGACCCGCACCGTGTACGACCCGAGCAAGGCCACCCGCACCGCGTACGACCCGATCGAGGCGCTGCGCGAGACCCTGGAGGCGCAGTTCCAGCGGCACACCGACCAACTCGCCGACCTCACCGTGCGGAGTGGTCCGCCCGGTCGTCGCCGCGACGACCCCGGCCTGGCCGCACAGATCGCCGCCACCCGGCAGGCGATAGCGGATACCGCGCACGCGCTGCAACGGATGGCCGAGGGCAGTTACGGCACCTGTGGCCGTTGCCGGGCGAGGATCAGCATCGAATGGTTGCGGAACCGGCCACACGCGCAGTTCTGCGAACCATGCGGGCGCAGCGGATAGCCCGACAGCGCACCCGTCGCGCCGGCCGGGCGTACGCCTGCGCACGATTCGGCACCTGCTCTGCCGAGCGGGCGGTCAGCACGGATGTGCCGCCTGATCCCGTCTGGTCCGGCGACCGCTCATCTCGGTCCGTCGATGGGCATACGGTGGCCGGTTGCGCCCGCCCCACCGTCCTTTCCGGACACTTCTGTCGCCTGTTCCGCCGGTCCGTCCGCGTCTCCGGCCGGGCGGGTATGCGAATCGCACCGGGCCGGGCGGGTCGCCGGGACCGGTTCGCGCACGGTCGCCGGGTCCGCTCTTGCGGGTGGTACGGCCGCTCTCCACCAGGTCTGCCGCCCCCGGAGTACGAGCGATCAGGTGCAGACCGACCGGGGCGAGCGCGAGCCCGGCCGCCAGTACGAAGCCGTGTCCGGTCCGCATGCCGGTCACTGTCAACGCCACCGCCACCGCGAGTAGCAGCCAGCCGAAACGGCGGATCCGGGCGGATCGTGCCGCACTGTGCGGATCCGACGGCCAACGGCCGGCCCGGCCGGTATGGGGTCGCTGACGATGGCTGTGCATGACTCCAGCGTCGCCGTGCGGCGGCCGTACGGCGAGGTGCGGCACCAGACGAGATCGGCCGTGCGTGATGCCGGCCGTCGGCAAGCTGACCGGACCTCCGGCGCAGCGAACCCTGCGGCGGAGAGGCCGCCACCGTACGGTTCACCAGCCCGATTGCCGACCACCGGCAACGAACAGCGGAACTAGATTTCCGGCGCCGTCCGATGGTGCCGTCGGGAGACCCGGTTAGGCTCGACCTGCGCCGGTAGAACGGGATTCGCCAGCGGTGCGATCGTGGTCGGCTCCGAGCCACCCGAGACGCTCACCGGGCCGCTGCCACTCTTCCCGCCCGACCAAGAGATCCGCGCCTGGGGCCGTTACCGGACCAGCGCGTCGCCCGAGAGACCCGGTTGGACGTATTCCGCACGGGGTACCACCGCCACCGAGCACGATGCGGTCCGGTCCGCAGGTCCACCGCATCCGATCCTGAACAGGAGTGCCCATGACGATGGAACGCATTGGCCTGCCCGGCGTGGGGATCTCTCACGTGCTGACCACCTGGGAGGGTAACCGGTTGGGCATCGTGTCGCACCTCGACGGTCGACACGTCCTGGTCCTCTACGACCAGGCCGAGCCGGAGCGGGCGCTCGGCACCGTCGCGTTGCTGCCGGCCGAGGCCCGTTCGGTGGCGGATGTGCTGCACGCCACGGTCACCATGGACCACGTCTCCGACCTGGTCGAACCGTTGGGCGGGGTGCAGGCGGTGCGGATCCGCATCCGGGCCGGATCGACGTACGTGGACCGTCCGCTCGGCGATACCCGGGCGCGGACCCGTACCGGGGCCTCCATCGTCGCGGTCGTGCGCGGTGAGCAGGTCAGCGCCTCACCGGGTCCGGACTTCGTGTTCCGGGCCGGCGACGTGGTCGTGGCCGTCGGGCACGACGACGGGCTGGCGAAGTTGCGGGACCTGCTGGCCGCCACGTGCTGATCGTCCTGCTGGCGCACCTGGTCGTCGCGGTGGCGGCACCGGCGCTGGTGCGGTGGCTCGGGCCGAGGGCGTTCTATCTGCTGGCCGGGGCGCCGCTCGCGGCGGCCGGCTGGGCCGCCGCGCACACCGGCCAGGTCGTCGGCGGAGGCGCCGTCGAATCGACTCATCCATGGGTACGCCCGCTCGGGCTGACCCTGGCGTTTCGGATGGACTCGCTGTCGTGGCTGATGGTGCTGCTCGTCGGCGGGATCGGCGCGCTGGTCCTGGTGTACTGCGCGCGGTACTTCGACGCCGCCGAGCCGGGCCTGGGCCAGTTCGCCGCCGTCTTCGTCGCCTTCGCGGGAACCATGCTCGGCCTGGTCGTGAGTGACGACCTGCTCCTGCTGTACGTGTTCTGGGAGCTGACCACCGTCTGCTCGTACCTGTTGATCGGCCACTCGGTGACCAGCAGGCCCAGCCGTCGGGCGGCGTTGCAGGCGCTCGTCGTGACGACCGCCGGTGGCCTGGCGATGCTGGTCGGCATCGTCATGCTCGGCGAGCACGCCGGCAGCTACCGGTGGTCGGAGGTGGCCGGCGCGCTGCCGGGCGGCTGGTACCTGGCCACGGCGGTCGGGCTGATCCTGCTCGGCGCGTTGTCCAAGTCGGCGATCTTCCCGTTCAGCTTCTGGCTGCCGGCGGCGATGGCGGCACCGACCCCGGTCAGCGCCTACCTGCACGCCGCCGCGATGGTCAAAGCCGGTGTCTTCCTGGTCGCGCAGCTCGCACCGGCGATCACCGTGGCCGGTGGTCCGGCGGCGACGACCTGGCTCGTCATGGTGGTCGGTGGTGGCATCGCCACGATGCTCTTCGGCGGCTGGACCGCGCTGCGTCAGCACGACCTGAAGCTGCTGCTCGCCTACGGGACGGTCAGCCAACTCGGCCTGCTGACCGCCGTACTCGGTGTCGGCGGCCGGGACGTGGCGCTGGCCGGCGTGGCGATGCTGCTGGCGCACGCGCTCTTCAAGGCGGCACTCTTCCTCGTGGTCGGCATCGTGGACCGGGCGACCGGTACCCGTGACCTGCGCCGGCTGAGCGGTCTCGGCCGGCGGGCACCCGCGCTCGCCGTGGCCGCCGGACTGGCCGCCGCCTCGATGGCCGGGCTGCCGCCGCTGATCGGCTTCGTCGGCAAGGAGGCGGTCTTCGCGTCCCTCTTCGACACCGGAGTCACCGGTCGGGTGGTGCTGGTCGCGGTGATCGCCGGCTCGGTGCTCACCGTGGCGTACACGCTGCGGTTCGTCTGGGGCGCCTTCGCGAGCAAGGCGAGCGTGCCCGGCGCGAATCCCGACGGAGACGCCGTGTCGGGCGTGGACCGGTCGGTGGTGTCGGCGCTGCTCGGCGCCCCGATGCTGATCGCGGTGGCCGGCCTCGCCGCCGGGATCGCCGCCCCGGCGGTGGATCGGCTGCTGTCGCCGTACGCCGAGCGTTTCACCGCGGCCGGACCGGTGGCGCACCTGGCGCTCTGGCACGGGCCGGGCCTGGCGCTCGGCCTCTCCGTCCTGGTGCTCGCCCTGGGCGCGGTGCTGTTCCGGGTGGGGCTGCCGGCCCGGCGCCGGTCGGCGCGCCCGGTCGGCCGTTCCGGCGCCTCCGGCTACGACCGGTTGATGGCCGCGGTGGACCGGGCGGCGGTCGAGGTGACCGGTGCGACGCAGCGCGGTTCGCTGCCCTTCTATCTCGGCGTCACGCTGCTGGTGCTGATCGCCGCGGCCGGCACGGTGCTCGTGGTGGGCAGGCCGTTCGGGCAGCCGGTCCAGCTCTGGGCGGCGCCGCTGCACGCGCTGCCGGTCGCGGTGCTGGTGGTCGCGGCGGTGTTCGCCACCCGGGCCCGCCGGAGGCTGACCGCGGTGATCCTGGTCGGGATCACCGGCTATGCCGTCGCCGGGCTGTTCCTGCTCTACGGCGCACCCGACCTGGCCCTGACCCAGTTCCTGGTGGAGACGGTCACCATGGTGATGGTGGTCCTGGTGCTCCGCCGGTTGCCCAGCCACTTCTCCGAGCGGCCACAACCCGGGACCAGGTGGATCCGGGTCGGCATCGGGGTCGCGGTCGGGACGGTGATGGCCGCCATGGCGTACGTCGCCGTCGGGGCCCGAACCGCGACGCCGGTCTCGGTGGACTTCCCGGAGCTGGCGGTCTCGTACGGCGGCGGCCACAACATCGTCAACGTCATCCTGGTCGACATCCGGGCCTGGGACACCATGGGTGAGGTGTCGGTGCTGGTGGCGGTGGCCACCGGTGTGGCGAGCCTGATCTTCCGGCGGGCCAGGCGACTGCACCGCCGGGGACCCGGCGACGCTCCGCCGACGCCGCCGGGTGGCGAGCCGATCTGGCTGATGGCCGGGCACACCGTGGAGGCCGGTCGCCGCTCCACCATGCTGGAGGTGGTCACCCGGCTGCTGTTCCACAGCATCGTGCTGCTCTCGGTGTACCTGTTGTTCACCGGGCACAACACCCCCGGCGGTGGCTTCACCGGCGGCCTGGTCGCGGCCCTGGCGCTGGTGATCCGCTATCTGGCCGGTGGGCGGCACGAACTCTCGACCGCCGCCCCGGTCGACGCCGGGGCGCTGCTCGGCGCCGGTCTGTTCGTCGCCGTGGGTACCGGCATCGGTGCCATGGTGCTGGGCGGGCAGGTCCTACAGAGTGCGGTACTCGACTTCCACCTGCCGCTGCTGGGGCACGTCCACCTGGTCACCTCGACGCTGTTCGACATCGGCGTCTATCTGATCGTCGTGGGACTGGTCCTCGACGTACTGCGCAGTCTCGGCGCCGAGGTGGACCGGCATCAGGACGCCGACCGGAAATCGGAGCAGGACGCCGAACAGAGACCCGAGCAGGACGCCGACCGGAAATTCGAGCAGACGGAGGAACTGGTGTGAAGCTGAGCCTGATCATGCTGGTCGCCGTCGGTGTGCTCTTCGCCGCCGGGGTGACGCTGCTGCTGGAACGTACGCTGACCCGGGTGCTGCTGGGCGTGATCCTGCTCGGCAACGGCGCCAACCTGCTGATCCTGTGCGCTGCGGTGCCCGGTGGTCCGCCGATCGTCGGCACCACCGCCCCCGGTGAGATGACCGACCCGCTTCCGCAGGCCATGATCCTCACCGCCATCGTCATCACGCTCGGGATGACGGCGTTCCTGCTCGCCCTCGCCTACCGGAGCTGGCGACTGGTCGGCCACGACGAGGTGCAGGACGACATCGAGGACCGTCGGATCATGGCGATGGCCGAACGCGACGAGGGATCGGATGCCGCCGACGCCGACGCCGACGCCGACGCCGACGCCGACGCCGACGCCGACGCCGAGAGCGAGACGGAGAACGAGAGCGAGACGGAGATCGAGATCGAGACCGCCGACCGTGGTGTGACCCGAGTGGGGCGCCCGTGACCTGGCTGGTTCCGTTGCCCGTGGTCATGCCGCTGCTGGGTGCGGCGGTGACCCTGCTGATGTTCCGGCGACCCCGAATCCAGCGGGCGGTCAGCATCGGCGTGCTGACCGCCACCCTGGCGGCGGCGGTGGCGCTGCTGGTGCTGTCCCGCAGCGGCCCGCTGGTCGCGGCGGTGGGCGGCTGGCCGGTACCGCTGGGCATCGTGCTGGTCGCCGACCAACTCGCCGCGTTGATGCTGGTCGTCTCCGCCGCGGTGACGCTCTGCGTGCTGGTGTACTCGATAGGGCAGGGCGTGGCGGACGGCGAGCAGGCGACGCCGTTGGCCGTCTACCACCCGACGTACCTCATCCTCACCGCCGGGGTCACCAACGCCTTCCTCTCCGGTGACCTCTTCAACCTCTACGTCGGTTTCGAGATCCTGCTGGCCGCCAGCTATGTACTGATCACCCTCGGCGGCACCGAGACCCGGGTCCGGGCCGGCACCACGTACGTCGTGGTCAGCCTGCTCTCCTCGGTCATCTTCCTGGTCGGCATCGGCCTGGTGTACGCCGCCACCGGCACCCTCAACCTGGCGCAACTCGTGTCCCGGCTCGACGCGCTGCCCGACAGCGTCAGCCTGCTCCTACAGGGCATGCTGCTGCTGGCCTTCGGCATCAAGGCGGCCGTCTTCCCGCTGTCGGCATGGCTGCCGGACAGCTACCCGACCGCTCCGGCCCCGGTCACCGCCGTCTTCGCCGGTCTGCTCACCAAGGTCGGCGTCTACGCCATCATCCGCACCGAGACGCTGCTCTTCCCCGGCGGCGAGGTGGCCGACGTGCTGACGGTCGCCGCGCTGGCCACCCTGGTGGTCGGCATCCTCGGCGCCGTCGCCCAGTCCGACATCAAACGGATGCTCTCGTTCACCCTGGTCAGCCACATCGGGTACCTGCTGTTCGGGGTGGGACTCGCCAGCCGGGCCGGCATCGCGGCGGCGGTCTTCTACACCGTCCACCACATCGTGATCCAGACGACGCTGTTCCTGGTGGCCGGGCTGATCGAGCGACGCGGCGGTACCACCGCCGTCGACCGGCTCGGCGGGCTGGCGCGTACCACTCCGGTGCTGGGCGTGCTCTTCTTCATCCCCGCGCTCAACCTCGCCGGCATCCCCCCGTTCTCCGGCTTCCTCGGCAAGCTCGGGCTGGTACGCGCCGGTGTGCAGGACGGCGGCCCGCTGGCGTACGTCCTGGTGGCCGGCGCGATCCTGACCAGCCTGCTCACCCTCTACGCGATAGGTCGGGTCTGGAACCTGGCGTTCTGGCGGTCCCCGGCCGGCGTGTCCGCCGACGCCCCGCCCCGGCCCTCGTCCCGGATGATGGTGGCCGCGACCGCCGCGCTGGTGGTGGCCGGTGTCGCGCTGACGCTGGTCGCCGGGCCGCTCTACGACCTCACCGACACGGCGGCCAACGACCTGCTGGCCCGCGACCCCTACGTGCGGGCCGTCTTCCCCGGCGGTGTGCCGTGACCGCCCGTCCGAGCCGGCGCACCCGCGACCGGTTGATCGCACTCGGCGGGCTGACCGCGCTGTGGATGCTGCTCTGGGGCGTCTTCTCCTGGGCGACGCTCCTCGGCGGACTCGTCGTCGCCGCGGTCGTGCTCGCGGTCTTCCCGCTGCCGCCGGTGACCTTCGCCGGACGACCGCACCCGGCGGGCCTGTTGCGCTTCGCCGCCAGGTTTCTCGTCGACCTGGTGGCGGCGAGCGCGCACCTGGCCTGGACCGCGTTCCGGTTCGGGTACCGGCCACGCAGCGCCGTGATAGCCGTGCGGCTGGCCGTGCGCTCGGACCTGAACCTCACCCTCTGCGGGGAGGCGGTCTCGCTGATCCCCGGCAGCCTCATCGTCGACACGGACCGGGCCGCGGGCGTGCTCTACATCCACGTCTTCGACGTCCGCGACCACGACGCCGTCGAGGAGTTCCGCCGCGAGGTCCATGCCCTGGAGGCCCGGATCGTCCGCGCCATCGGCTCCGCCGCCGAGCTGAAGCAGATCACCAACGAGAGAGGTCAGCCATGACTGTCGTCGCCTTCGCCGTCGCGGTGCTGCTCGCCGCCGGTTTCGGCCTGGCACTGATCCGGATCGTGCGAGGGCCGTCCACACTGGACCGGATCGTCGCCAACGACGTGCTGCTCGCCATCACCGTCGGCGCGATCGCCACCGAGGCGGCCTACACCCGCGACGCGACCGGACTACCGATCCTGCTCGGGCTGGCCCTGCTCGGCCCGATCGCCTCGATCGCCGTCGGCCGGTTCGTCGACCCGGCCGCCCCGGTCGTCGGGGCGGTACCGCGCCATCCCGAGGGTCCGGAGGACCCGCCGCCCGGTCCGGCGGGGCAGCGATGAACGTCTCCGTCGTCATCGACGTCCTCGCCGCCGCGTGCCTGCTCAGCGGCGCCCTGCTCAGCCTGGCCGCCGGTCTCGGCCTGCTGCGCTTTCCGGACCTGCTCTCGCGGATGCACGCGGCGACCAAACCGCAGGTGCTCGGGCTACTGCTCATCCTGACCGGCACCGCGCTGCGGCTGGGCACCCTCGTCGACATCACCACCCTCGTACTCGTCGGAGCGTTCCAACTCGCCACCGCACCCGTCGCCGCGCACATGGTCGGCCGGGCCGCCTACCGGACCGGCCAGTACCGCCGCGAACTGCTGATCACCGACGAACTCGCCGCGCCCCGGCAGGGCGACGACCGGGCCGGGTGACCGCCGACGCCGGCGTACCGGAAGCATCCGGACCCGGGCGCGGCGAGCCCCTGCGGTCGCCGGGCTAGATGTTGGACCCGTCGGGCGGCAGATCGGCCGGCGGTTGCGGCGAGCCGGCGCCGCCGGTGCCGCTCGGACAGTGCAGGCCGAGCGTGTACGCCGTCATCGACAGCGACCCGTAGGCGTAGCCGTCGACCAGGATCTCGGTGCCCGGCGCGTCGGTGGCGCCGGCCAGGCCGGCGAGATACAGGGCGGGGATGAAGTGGTCCGGGGTGGGAACGGCGCGGCCGAAGTCGGGGTGGGCGTCGAGGGTGGCGAACTCGGTCGGGTCGGTGAGCATCCGGGTCTTGGCGTCCTCGTCGAAGCGCTGGGCCCAGTCGTAGCCCTCGTCGGCGAGCTTCCAGTTCATGCCGCGCAGGTTGTGCACGACATTGCCGCTGGCGACGATGAGGACCCCGCGTTCGCGCAGCGGTGCCAACTTCGCGCCCAGCTCCAGGTGGTAGTCGAGGGGCTTGTCGGCGTTGATGCTGAGCTGGACCACCGGGATGGAGGCGTCGGGGAAGGCGTGCACGAGTACGGACCATGTGCCGTGGTCGATGCCCCAGCTGTCGACGTCCGCACCCACCCAGGTCGGGTGGACGACGTCACTGACCTCCGCGGCCATCTCGGGCAGCCCGGGTGCGGGGTACTGCACGTCGAAGAGCTGCTGCGGGAAGCCGTAGAAGTCGTGGATCGTACGCGGCCTCGGCATCGCGGTGACCGCGGTGGCGTTGATGTACCAGTGGGCGCTGACCACCAGGATCGCGCGCGGGCGGGGCACCGTCTCGCCGAAGGCCCGCCACGCCGAGGAGTAGCGGTTGACCTCGAGCGCGTTCATCGGGTTGCCATGGCCGAAGAAGGCTGCCGGCATGGTGGCGTCCGGGGTGTGCACGGATTCCGAAGTCACGATCGTGGCCTTCCTCGTGGTGGTTGCCGCCCTCGGCGGTGACGAGACGCGGCCACCGGTCGGCTCGCCCCCTGGTGCGAGACCTCGACCCGAGTGTCCCGTTCCGGCTGACCTGGGTCGTTCGGGCGGTTGATCTCGGTCATTATGCCGCCGCCGGGCCGGCCCGCGCTGGATATCCGTCTTTGGGGGGACGGCTGCCGTTGTGGCGGGCGGGGTCCTGCATCGGCACCCTGCCGGGACGGGCGGGGTGTCGGGCGGTTGTGCGCCTGCCGGGACGGGCGGGGCGTCGGGCGGTTGTGCGGCTGCCGGGGGCCGGCAACCAGAGGTCGGGAAGTCGGCCGGACGCGGCCAGGGCCGCTGGCCGGTGAACCGAGCAACCTTGATGGCAGTGCGGAGGGGAGCGCCGGCCGGCAGCGGCGGTGGGGTTGTTCCGGCTGTCGGCGGCAGGCGCTGGGTTGTCCCGGCTGTCGCCGGCACGCGCCGGGTTGTTCCGGCTGTCGCCGGCACGCGCTGGGTTGTTCCGGCTGTCGTCGGCACCTGTGCGGCGGGCGGGCCGCCGAAGGAGGATCCGTGTTCCACACCATCGCCTGCGGCGTCGACGGTTCGCCGTCGGCGGAGAACGCGCTGACGGTCGCGGCGGGGCTTGCCCGCACGTCCGGCGGCAGGCTGGTGCTCCTGCACGTCCAGGAGGTCACGATGAGTCGTGCCGGCTTCCTGGCCGCCGAGGACGCCACCGCGACCGTGGCCGGGTTGCACCGCACCGCCCGGCGGTTGCGGGACGAGGGGATCGACGCCACCGTGCGGTGCTCCAGGGCCGCCATCCGGGACACACCGCGCAGGCTCGTGGAACTGGCCGGACGGGCCGGCGCCGACGTGCTCGTCGTCGGCAACGGCGGGCACGGGCCGGTGGCCAGCCTCGTGCTCGGCAGCGTCGCCGCCCGGCTGCTCCGGCTGGCGACCTGTCCGGTGATCCTGGTGCCGGCCCAGTCGCCCGGCGGCACCCCGAGCGGGCAGCCCGAGGTCGCAGCCCCGGTGGGCGAGCGGGCGCGTCGCGCGAGACGTCCCGTCACCGAGCGGTCGGTGTGACGTCCCGTCACCGAGCCGTCGGTGTGACGTAAGGGGCCCCTGACACCGATAGGGACGACAAGGATCCCGGGAACGGCTGACCGCGTGGCGAGCGGATCCGGGCCGGGGGTCAGCACCGGGGCGCCTTCGAGTTGCTGGGCCACGTGGTCCTGCTGGCGCTGGCCGCCGCCAGTGCCATCCGGGACGGCGAGTGGATACACGGCCTGACGACCCTGGCCGTCGGGGGAGTCCTGGCCGTCATGCTGACCCGGCGAAACGTCGCCCGGCGAAACGCCGCCCGGCGTGGCAGCACCGGCCCGCGCGTCGCCCCGTGACCGACGGAGGGCGGTCGACGAACACGACGCCTACGCCCACCTGCGTGCCTGGGCCATGACCGGCCGGGGGCCTTCGCGGCGCTGCTGGTCGCCGTGACCGCCTTCTCTCTCAGCGGCCCCTGTTCCGGGTAGCCGAGGCTACCTTGCCGGCCGTCGGCAGTAAGAAGACGAAGACGTTACCGACAGCGACCGGTGTTCCGGCGGCACGAGCGGCGGATGCTCGAGGTTCTATCTGGTCGCGAACGTGCGAGGAGGTGTGATGACGACCGGCAGGGTCACCGATCATCTGGGCGTCGCCAACCTGCGCGCGCATGCCGTCGATGCGCCGGCCGACAGCGCACCGCTCGCGCCACCAGGTCTTGACGATCCGGCACAGGCCAGGCCGGCGGCCCGAGTGCGTGTAGTGGCCCGCAGCGCGCCCAGGGGCACCACCCGCTAAGCAACAGCGCCCTGACGCACCTGCCATGACCTGGCAGGCGACCGGCGCTACCCGCATTTTCCCCGGTCAACTCCGGCGACCGATCGCACTCGACGTGGAAGGGGCTTGACGATGAGCATCGTCGATCAACGCGGCGCCCTGGAATCGGCGTCCGACGCGGCCGCCTTCCGCACCGAGCCTTCGACCACCCTGTCGAGCACCGAGCCTTCGACCTCCGGTGCCACCCACACCGAGCCGGCCGCGGTCGGGATCGACCTGGGCAGCGGCTACACCCGAATCTGGGCCTCGGGACGTCCACTGGTCCAGTTGCCCAGCCTCAACGACAGCCTGAGCAACCCCAGGCCCTTGATGCGGCGCGGTCGCATCGTCGACTCGACCGGCCTGCGGGCGCTGCTCGCGCGGATCCTCTCCCGCTATCAGCGACCGCTGCCCGCCGGCGCGGTCGTGGTCGCCTGCCGACCGGTCCTGAGCAAGGCGGCCGACGACGAGGCGATGCGGGAGCTGCTCAGTACGGTCTTCGACCCGTCCCGGCTACTGGTCACGCCCACCATCCGGGCCGCCGCGATCGGGGCCGGCGCGGCACCGGGTCCACTGCTCATAGCGGACATCGGCGCGCAGCTCATCGAGGTCGCACTCCTGGCTGACGGTGGCCTGATAGCGGCGCGGCAGGCCAACATCGGGATCCGGGACCTCACCGGCCCCACCGCCGACGACATCATCGTGCACACCGTCACCGACCTGGTCCAGGACCTACGTCGCGACACACACGCGCGCGACGTCGACAGGGCCGCCGTACACCGTGGCCTGGTCCTTGTCGGCGGCGGCGCGATCGCGCCGGAACTGGTGGCCCGCACCACCGCCGCCCTGCGGCTACCGGTCCGGTCGGCCAGGCGGCCTCGGATCGCCGCCGTGCACGGCGCCGGTCTGTCCGCCCTCGCGGCGATACGCCGAGGGCCGCACCGACGCTGACCGGCTCGCACCCACGCTGACCGGCTCGCACCGACGCTGACCGGTCCGCCTCGACGCATCCACGCCGCACTCCGCGGCCCCACCAGCCTTGGTATTCCAGAGAAAGGGAGCGCCATGACCACCGTTGGCAACAGCCGTCTAGAGAACTTCCAGCAGGTCCTGCAAGCCCAGCTCGACCAGCAGACCGCGGAACTGACCAAGCTCAGGGCGCACCGTACGAACCCCGAGCAGATCGGCCTGGACCCGCAGACCGTCACCGCTCTGATCAACTCCACTCAGCGGGCCGTGGCCGACAGCACCGAAGCGTTGAAGCGGATGACCGACGGCAGCTACGGAACGTGCGAGCAGTGCCAGCGGGAGATCCCCACCGAGCGGCTGGAGATCCTGCCGCACGCCCGCTTCTGCATGCCGTGCCAGCAGGCCCGCAACAGCTGACCCGGGTGTGCCCCGTGGCGCACCCCTCGGGCTGCGCGGCGCCGAACGAGCCGAGGCGTTCGGCGCCGCGCCCGTCCGGCACCGGGTCGCGACGACCGCACCCGACCGCCTGCGCGGTCCGCCGCCCGGTGCGGCCGGCACCGGTCAGGTCGGCCGGGTGACGGGTTCGGCCCGGTGCGGGACGACGTCGGGGTCCCGTAGCGGCCGGCTCGGGTCGACGTCGGTGCTGACCAGTACCGTCTGATCCGGGTCGGCGGCGGAGAAGAGCGTTCCCTCGTGCTGGACGGCCGCCGCGCCCCAGGCCACCGCGGTACGCAGTGCGGCCGTCCCGGCCCCGTTGCCGTGCAGGAAACCGGCCAGGGCGGCGTCACCGGCGCCGACGGCGCTGACCACCCGGCTCACCCGCGCCTCGGCGTGCCGTACCCCGGTGGCGTCGACCAGCAGCGCGCCGTCCGCGCCGAGGCTGGCCAGTACCGCGTCGGCGCCGAGCCGGCGCACCTGGAGCGCCGCGTCGACCACGTCGCCGAAGGTCCGCAGCGGTCGGCCGACCAGGTCGGCGAGTTCGGCGGAGTTCGGCTTGACCAGGTCGGGTCGGCCGGCGAGGCCGGCCCGCAGCGGTTCGCCGGAGGTGTCGACCGCGACCCGGACACCACGGGACCGGGCCGCCTCGGCCAGCCCGGCGTACAGGTCCGGCGGTACGCCGTCGGGCAGGCTGCCGCAGCAGGCCAGCCAGGTGACGCCGGTGAGGTTGTCCAGCACGGCACGTACCAGCGCCGTGGTCTCCCCGGCGTCGAGTGCCGGACCGGGCTCGTTCACCTTGGTGACGGTGCCGTCCGGCTCGACCAGACTGATGTTGCTGCGGATCTCGCCCCGCACCGGTACCTCCCGGACGGGCAGCCCGGCCAGCCGGAGCATCCGGGAGAGCTGGGCGCCGACCGAACCGCCCACCGGCAGGACGGCGGTGGTCGACCGGCCGTGACGTTGCAGGGCCAGCGCCACGTTCACGCCCTTGCCGCTGGGTTCGCTCCAACCACGACGACTGCGGATCACCGCCCCCCGGGGCAGCGCGTCGACGAAGACGGTGCGGTCGACACTCGGGTTGGGGGTCAGGGTGAGGATCACGGGTACTCCACTCGCGACGTCCGAGGGATGTGCTGACTGCGCTCGCCCGCGTACGGCGGTCGGCTCTTCACCACCGGCCCGCCACGGCGGTGTCACCGGAGTCGGCTCCCGCCGTGCTGCCAACGGCGTCCGGGAACTCGTGCACGCCGCCGTAGACCCCGGCCGCGAGCCCGGCGAGCAGAGCGGCGCCGCGCGCCCCGGCCTCGACGACCGGGGACCGGCGTACCGGGCCGAGCCGGCGGGCCTTCACCGCCATCAGCGTCTCGCTGCGCGACCAGCCGCCGACGGCGACGATCTCGCGGTGGTCGCCGCTGTACCCGGTCATCGCGTCGTGGATGGCGCCGATCTCGTCGGTGACCGTCTCCAGCGCCGCCCGCCAGATCTGCGCCGGCTCGACGGGCTGCCCCGCCGATACGACCACCGACCGCCCCTCGTCGGTGATCCGCACCTCGACCCGGCCCGGCTCGACCCGCGCGGCGAGGGTGTCGAGCCGGGTCAGGTCGGCCCGGTCCAGGCCGAGCCCGGCGAGTACCCGTTGCAGCACCAGTCCTCCGGTGGTGGCGCCGAGCAGGCACCAGCGACCGGCCAGGGCGTGCCATCCGACGGTGATCCCGGCGGTGACCAGCCCGGCGACGGTCTCCGGGGGCAGGCCCGGCGGGACCGACCGGACCAGTGCCTCCGCCGTGCCGCAGGAGTCCAGTTCGTCGCCGGGGCGCACCGCTCCGGCGCCGATCGCGGCCACCTGGTGGTCGTGGCCGCAGACGGTGAGGGTGGCTCCGGTGAGCCGGTCGGGTCCGGTGCCCGCCTCGACGGTGCCGAGCGCCGTTCCGGCGGTCACTACCTCGGGCATCAGCGAGGCGTGCGCCCCGGACCACTCCAGCGCCTCGGGCCACCAGTCCCGGCCGTCGAGCCGCAGCCAGCCGGTCCGGGAGGCGAGGGACTGTTCGGTGGCCTCCGCCCCGCCGAGCCTGCGTACCACCCACTCGGCGATGTTGAGCCGGCGTACGGCGTTCCGGGTCTCCGGGTGGTGGGTGCGCAGCCAGCGGTGCTTGGTGAGCGCCCACTGGTGCCGCAGCGGCAGCCCGGTGGTGCGGGCGAACGTCTCCGACCCGATCCGGGCGTGCAGGTCGGTCAGTTCCGTCCCGTCCCGGGTGTCGTGCCAGGCGACGACGGGGCCGACCGGCTCGCCGGAGCGCTCCAGCAGTACCCCGGATTCGCCCATGCTGGCGACGCCGAGGCCGGCGACCGGGCCGGGCGGGGCGGCGGCCAGCGCCCCGGCCAGGGCCTCGACGGCGGCGCCGAACAGGGCGGTCGCGTCGAGTTCGGCGCCGGTGCGGGTGGTTGTCCAGGGCGTGGGCACCGAGGCCTGGGACAGCCGCTCGCCCGCCTCGGTGAAGACCACGGCCTTGCTGGCCGTGGTGCCGACGTCGAGGCCGACGAGCAGGGGAGCTGCCACCTGGTCACCCTCTTGTGCTGCGGTGCCACCCGCTTGTGCGGTGCTGCGGATACTTGCTTTTCGTCGCGGCGCTGTCAAGAGTCGGCACGTCGACCGCCCGGACGACACCTTCGGACCGGGAGACCCCGGGAAACGGAGCACCGATGCCTCTCACCGCCACCGGCCAACTGGTCGACGGCGCGCGTGCCGCCGACACCGCGATCGTCGCCTTCAACGTGATCACCCTGGAGCACGCCGAGGCGATCGTCGCCGGGGCCGAGCAGGCCGGCCGGGCGGTGATCCTCCAGATCAGCGAGAACGCGGTCCGCTTCCACCACGGCCGGCTGGCCCCGATCGCCGCCGCGGTCACCGCGCTGGCCGAACTCGCCGCCGTGCCGGTCGCGGTCCACCTCGACCACGTGCAGAGTCCGGAGCTGCTGCACGCCGTCGAGGGCACCGGGATCAGCTCCGCGATGTTCGACGCTTCGACGCTCGACTACGCCGACAACGTCAGCGCCACCGCGCAGGCGGTCGACTGGGCGCACGCCCGCGGACTGTGGCTGGAGGCGGAGCTGGGCGAGGTCGGCGGCAAGGACGGGGCACACGCCCCGGGGGTACGCACCGATCCGGCCGAGGCGGCCGAGTTCGTCGCCGCGACCGGGGTCGACGCGCTGGCGGTGGCGGTGGGCAGCTCGCACGCGATGACCGACCGGACCGCCGCGCTCGACTTCGCGCTCATCGGCCGGCTCCGGGAGACGCTGCCGGTGCCGCTGGTGCTGCACGGCTCCTCGGGCGTCCCCGACGACGACCTGGTCCGGGCCGTGCGGGCCGGGATCGTGAAGATCAACGTCGGCACCATTCTGAACGTCGCCTTCACCGGGGCCGTCCGGGCCGAGCTGGCCGCCGCGCCGGTCGTCGACCCACGGAAGTACCTGGCGCCGGCGCGGGACGCGGTCGCCCGGACCGTCGCCCACCTGGTCACCACGATCTCCTAGCGGCCACCCCGTGGCATGCTCCGCCCGGCGGGGTGCCGGAACCGTTTGCTGCCGTGCACGCCCGCCCGTACGTCGTGCCGGCCCACAGCCGCCGGAAGTCGGTGCTGCGGATGCTCCGTTCGCCGCCGACGGGCGGCCGCACGGGTCAGGGGCTCACCCCGTCGATCTCCAGAGTTTGCACCGAGGCGGCGGGGAAGGCGAGGCTGACCGACTTGCCGCTGAGCCGGACGTCGGTGCGACGGGTGTAGCGGTCGGCACCGGCCGGGACGGTGGTCCACCGGGTCACGCCGCCGGTGACCGTGCCGAAGGCGGAGAGGTCGAACGTGAGGGTCTGTGCGGCGCCGGTGTTGACCGCGACGACGACCAGTCGTCGGGCGGCCGCGTCGTACGCCGCCACCGCGCTGCCGTTGCCGGTGTTCAGGATCCGCATACCGGGGCGGATGTGCCGGGTGAACTGCGCCAGGACGTGGTACTTCGGCTGGACCGCTCCGGGGGTACGCGTGGTCGGGTCGTACGCGATGGCTGCCCATCCCGCGCTCGGGTCCATCACCTGCCAGTAGACCCAGGCGGTGGGGTGCAACCAGGTCCAGTCGAGGCAGAGGTTCTTGGCCATGGTGATGCCGGTGCCGTCGCTGTCGCCGGTCTCCGAGTTCCAGAGCACCTTGCCGGCCGCACTGACGTCGTTGTAGAGCAGGTCCCGTCGGCCGCCGCTGCCCTGGTAGCCGTGCACGTTAACCTGGCGGACCACCGCCCTGGTGGGCGCGTCGAAGCTGTTCCAGGTGGTGCGGGCGAGGTCGTAGCTGGTCTCGTCGGAGGCCGAGATCGCGACGCCGGTGAGGCCCTGGTCGTCGAGGGCCGTCCGCAGGTGGGCCAGGACCGTCCGCTGGATGCTCGCGTCGATGTGGCACCCCTCCTGGCTGCCCGTCGCGGTCCACCAGCTCGACGACGGCTCGTTGAAGGGGTCGACCGTCCGGAAGGTCACCCCCCAGCTGTCCCGCGCACGGCGGGCGGTGACCGCCAGATGGTAGGCGTGCTGCGCGTAGTTCCAGGACTGAAGGTTGTTGCCGCCGCCCGCCGCGCCCGACGGGTTGTGGTTGAGGCACATCCACCACATGGGGGAGTTGGCGAAGAGTTCACTGACCGCGCCCCGCTGGGTCGCCTTCGTCAGGGCGGCTCGCTGGTTGGCGTCGGCGTTCCAGTTCCAGGCCGAGGAGGCCGGGTCGGTGTTGCGCCAGTCCTGCCAGAAGCCCTCGATCTGCTTGAACGAGGGGATGTTGGGTGAGGCCACCATGCTGGCGCCGTCGACCGAGTTCCAACTGCACGCGCCCAGGTTGTAGCGGGCGATGGTGAGCCCGAGGCCGGGCAGCGTGACCCCGTTGTACGCCACCGACCTGGTGGTGAAGAAGATGTCGGCGAAGTCGTCCCGGTTGCCGAAGACGTTGGCCCACCAGGCGAGCGAGGTGCCCCAGCCCTCCCAGGCGCCGAAGTCGGCGCCGGGTGTGACGCTGATGGTGGCATCCGCCCGGGCGGTGCCCGCGCCGAGCAGGCCGCCCGTCGCGGCGGCGCCCGCCGCGGCGCCGGCCCCGCCGAGCACGGCTCTCCGTGTGACCATGACGCTCTCCCATCGATTCGCGGTCGGGCGTCGCAGGTGGGACGAGGACTCCGACTCGTGCCTTCGGTGCTGGCAAGCCAGCCTGCCATAGAGGAGATTCGATGTCGAGAAGTTATGTGAAGGGTTATCCGAAGTCTGTTCGAAAGGATCACCGTGGCGTCGGATCCTCCTGGTGACGTCCGAGGGGCGCTCCGGGGCCCGCCGTGGGGGAGCCGCACCGGCA
This sequence comes from Plantactinospora sp. BB1, assembly GCF_003030385.1. Lineage (NCBI taxonomy): Bacteria > Bacillati > Actinomycetota > Actinomycetes > Micromonosporales > Micromonosporaceae > Plantactinospora > Plantactinospora sp. BB1. The sequence continues at coordinate 3,791,082 of NZ_CP028159.1, forward strand.
CAGCGGCTCGGGCCGGGACGGTGTCGGGCGTAACCTGCCGACGCCCGGCAAAGTATGGTCGAACAGTCAGCTCATGAGCGCGGCTGAAGGTGTTCCGTCCGGGTAGGCGGTCGCCCGTTACAGGCGTCGACGCTTCGATGCCGGTGGAGGTGAGTCCGGCGTGACCGAACGCAGCAGGCAACGCCCTGGCAGACCTGCGGCGCCGTCCGCGTCGTCGGCCCGGGACGAGTGGCTGGTCGACGTGGCCAATGCGGCCGCCAGCGACGCCGGTGGCGTCCCGGTCGCCCTGCTCGGCGACTATCTCTCGCTGCTGGCCGACGCCGCGGTCAGTGGACGCCGCCCCAGACGTGCCGAGCTCGACGCGGTGGGCCGGCTCGGTCGGCAAGCCGCCGAGCAGGGAATCTCGGCCGGCCGGGTGGTGCAGTTGTACCTGTCGGCGGCGCGACGGCTCTGGACCGACCTGCCGATGGTCGTCCGGTCCCGGGACCGTGAGGCGGTACGGGCCGCTGCCGCGGCCGTACTCCAGGTCATCGACGAGGCGGTGGCGACGCTCGCCGAGGGCTACGCGGTGGCGCGGCGCGACCTGGTCCGGCGCGAGGAGACGCTGCGCCGGGAGCTGATCGACGACCTGCTGCGCGGCGACTCCGACCTCGGTGCCCTTGTCGAGCGCTCCGAGCCGTTCGGGCTCGACCTGGCCCGGGCGCACCAGGTGGCGCTCGCCGCACCGAGCCGGCGCCTGCCCGACACCGAGGCCGCGATCAGCACCCTGGAGGCCGTGATCTTCGACCGGCTCGGCGACCGGGACGTCCTGGTGGCCACCAAGGACGGGCTGCTGGTCGTGCTCGCCCCGGCCGAGGCGGCTTCGGCCGGCCGGGCGGCCCCCGTCGACGATCCGCGCAACGATCTCGGGCGACTGATGCACGGCGAGCTGAACCGCCTTCGGCACGGCCGTCCCTGGCGGATCGCCGTCGGCCGGCCGCACCCCGGGCTCTACGGGATCGCCCGCTCGTACGAGGAGGCACGCGAGGCGTTGACCATGGCCGAGCGACTACACGTCACCAACCCGGTCGTCAACGCCCATGACCTCCTGGTGTACCGGGTGCTGCTCCGCGACCAGCCCGCCATCGTCGACCTCGTCTCCGCCGTCCTCAGCCCGCTGACCCTGGCCCGGGGTGGTGCCCAGCCGCTGCTGGACACCATGGACGCCTACTTCGGCACCGGCGCGGTGGCCACGGAGACGGCGAAACGGCTACACGTCTCGGTACGGACCGTGACCTACCGGCTGGAGCGGATCAAGACGTTGATCGGCTACGACCCGACCGACCCGCAGCACCGGTTCACCCTGCACGCCGCGGTACTGGGCGCCAGGGCGCTCAACTGGCCGGCCAGCCCGCTGCCCACCGCCGGCTGAGCGTTCCGCCACGGATTCGCGCGAGCCGCGCCGCCGCCGTCGCGTCGACCTCCTGGAGCAGTGCGATCGCCACCCGGTGTTGTCGGCACCACCGGCGGTCTGGTCGGTCCAGCGTCCCGCCTTTCTCGCGACGTCCCAGCCCAGCGCCGACGCGCCGTCAGGTCGATCATCGACGCCGGTACAGGCTCCAGAGTCGCACCGTGACGATCGCCGAGACGACGGCGCCGATCGCGCTCAGGATGTACAGGCCGGCGCCCGCCGCCGTCACCGCGACCAGGAACGCGATGATCGCGGTCAGTTCACGCCATCCATCCGTCTGCCGGCTCCGTGGCTCGGCGGTGAACCGGTAGACGAACTCCGGGTCGTCGAGCCGGAGCCCGGCCTCGATCGCGGCGAGGCGCCGCTGTTCCGCTTCGGAGAGCATGATTTCTCCTCACATCGATACGGCCCTGTCGGGAAGGGACCCGGCGCGGGCACAGGAACCGTCGCCACTTCGGGTGCGGCGGGGCGCCCGGCGGATCCACGACGCCGACGGGGAGAGGGGTCATCGCCGCAGCCCCGGTACCTGCCGGGCCGTTCCTCGGCGGTGTGTCGCGGCGTGGGCGGTCTCGGCGCGCGACAGCCGGGTGGACCCGACGAGACCGTGGGGCGTGGTGGTGATCGCCAATCGCGGTGGCTGACTCGGGGGACCGGTGCGCGGCGTCGTATCCGGGCTGTGGGCGAGGACCGGGAGCACGCCGGTGACCTCCAGGATCCGCCGTACCGGCCGCTGCGGGTTGGTCACCAGGTACCGCAGTCGCAGCCGGACGGCGGTGTTGTGGCCGGCGACCAGCGCGCCGATCCCCGTACAGTCGAGAAACGTCACGCCGTCGAGGTCGACCGTGACCCCGGCCGCGTGCGGCGTGCCGAGCGCGTCCTGGATCGCGGCGCGCAGCAGACCACTGGTACCGAGATCCACCTCGCCGGCCACCCCCAGGGTGACCGTCGTGTCGTGGCTGGTGCGGCTCAGTGCGAAACGCATCGTGGCCTCCGTGCCTGCGGTGGGTAGGGCTTCTGTCGGGTGCGGCGGGGGATCGGCGGGGGCGCCGGGGTCGCCGCCCGGTCGCCGAGGCGTCGACGGCGATGGCGGTGGCGGTCGCGAAAGGCCGGCCGGTACTGTCGCCTGTGCTCGGTGCCCTGGTGGCCGGCGTCGGCCGCCCGCGTTCGGCTGCTCATCACGGCCCCCTCACGGATCCGGCGCAACCGCCGAGACTTAGCGTCTCTCCGCTGCGGCGCGGACGGCACGGGATGCCACCGGCCAACAACCGCAGTCGGTCATTGCCGACCAACAGCAACCATTTCGGCGTCACCGACGCCCGGGTGGTCACGAGACGACGTCGATCGACCGCGTCCCGTCCTCGATGGACAGCGCCACGGCACCCTCGATGGACAGGGCCACGGCACCCTCGGCGGCCGGTGACTCGTCCGGCAGCCCGCCGAACCCGTCCGCCGTCACCGCAGCGCGGGACCCGGGCACCGACCCTGCTATCGTCGTTTGCGAACAGCGTTCTCGAACGTATCCGAGGTGCGTCAGGGAGGTCGACGTGATCAGGACGCCGCGCAGCGCGCGCAACGGCGACGTTTTCCTCGCGGTCGACGAACTCGGCGGCGCCGGTGGTGAGCCGCTGCTGCTCGTCATGGGGCTCGGCGTCTCCCGGTACTGGTGGCCCGACGGACTGGTCGACGGACTGGTCGAGGCCGGGTTCCACGTGGCGGCCTTCGACGGCCGCGACGCCGGAGGCTCGACCCGCTTCGACGACGTCCCCGCCGACAACCCCCTCGCCGCGCTGCTGCGACGCCGGCCCCCCGCCTACACCGGCGAGGACATGGCCGACGACACCGTCGCCGTGCTCGACGCCCTCGGCTGGTCGAGCGCCCACCTCTTCGGCATCTCGCAGGGCGGTCTGGTGGCGCAGCGCACCGCGCTCCGGCATCCGCGGCGGGTACGCACGCTGACCTCCTACGCCGCCGTACCCAGCGACGCCCGGGCGGTGGCCGTGCTCAGGTATGTCCGGCTGCCCTTCCTGGCCCGCCTGACCCGCTTCCGCTTCCCCGCCGGCCGCGAGGGCGACGTGGCGGCGGGTCTGGCCCTGGCGCGGGCGATCGCCTCCCCGGGGTACGCCTTCGACGAGCCGGAGACCCGGACCCGGGTGGAGCGCGAACTCGACGCCGGGCTGCCCAGCGGAGTTCGCGACACCCGCGCCCAGGCACGGCAGACCGGCGCGTCCTGGCACGGCCCCCGACTGCGGGAGCTACGGGTACCCACCCTCGTGCTGCACGGCGAGCGGGACCCGCTGCTGCGCCCGTCCGCGGGTCGGCGCATCGCGACGAAGGTGCCGGGCGCACGGTACGTGGAGCTGCCGGGCACCGGTCACGACCTGCCGCGCGCCGTGTGGCCGACGGTGGTACGGGAGATCCGCGCCCTGACGGAGACCGCCGTACGCCCGACAGACTGATCCCGCATCCCCGGCCCGGCCCGGCGCCGTGGGCATCGGGGGAGGCGCCGGCGGTCGGGGTAGGTTGCACAATCATGGCCTCGACCGCGGATGTCCGGCACGACCTCGCCCGGCTCGCCGACCCGCGCCGGGCGGAGGGCGTCAGCCGCTTCCTCCAGATGGTCCCCGGCGGTTACGGCGAGGGCGACCGGGCCATCGGTGTCTCCGTCCCGGACCAGCGCCGGGTGGCCGGCAGGTACTGGCGCGATCTCTCCCTGGCCGAGACGGCGGAGCTGCTGGCGAGCGGCGTGCACGAGGAGCGACTGACCTCGCTCTTCGTCCTGGTCCGCAAGTTCGCCAAGGGGGACGAGGAGGAACGGGGCCGGATCTTCGACATCGTCCTGGCCAACACCGGCCGGATCAACAACTGGGACCTGGTGGACTCGTCCGCGCCGTACATCGTCGGCCCCTGGCTGATCGACAAGGACCGCAGCGTACTGGATCGGCTGGCCGGGTCGAGTCTGGTCTGGGACCGGCGGATCGCCGTCATGGCGACCTTCGCCTTCATCCGGGCCGGCGACTTCCACTGGACGTTCCGGCTCGGTGAGCGGCTGCTGCACGACCCGCACGACCTCGTGCACAAGGCGGTGGGCTGGATGCTGCGCGAGGTGGGCAACCGGGACCGGGCGGCGGCGGAGGAGTTCCTGGCCCGACACTATCGGGTGATGCCCCGGGTGATGCTGCGGTACGCGATCGAGAAGTTCGAACCGCAGCGGCGTCGGGAGTACCTCTCCGGCTTGGTCTAGGCATCCGAGGTGGCGCGTCGGCGCAGCAGGAACCGGTTGGTCAGGTAGGTGACCGCCCACAGGACGACCCCGATGACGAGCAGTATCCCGGCCACCCGGTAGTCGTCGGACGCCCGCCCGGAGAGCGGACTGGCCAGGTACGCGCAGGTGATCGCACCGGCCACCGGAATGAGGGTGGGCGCCCGGAAGTGCCGGTGCTCCACCGGGTCGCGCCGGAGCACCAGTACGGCGATGTTGACCACGGTGAAGACGGTGAGCAGCAGCAGCGACGTCGTACCGCCCAGCGCGGTCAGGTCGGCGAACCAGATCAGCCCGAAGGCGACCAGGGTGGTGAAGACGATGCCCACCCAGGGCGTACGCCTGGTGCGGTGGATCAGGCCGAGGACGCGCGGCAGTACCCCCTCGTGGGCCATGCCGTAGAGCAACCGGCTGGCCATCAGCATGTTGATCAGGGCGGAGTTCGCCACCGCGAACATCGTGATGAAGGCGAAGACGGTGAGCGGGAAGGCCGGCGCCCCGGCCGCGACGACCTTGAGCAGCGGGGCGTCGCCCTCGCTGAGATCCTCGGGGGAGACCAGGGCGACCGACGAGATCGACACCAGTACGTAGATCAGCCCGGTCACGCAGAGCCCGATCAGCATGATCTTCGGGAAGATCCGGACCGGGTCCTTGGTCTCCTCGGCCATGTTCACCGAGTCCTCGAATCCGACCATGGCGAAGAACGCCAGCGCGGTGGCCGCGGTGACCGAGAAGAACGCGTGCTCGCCCGGCGGCGACTCGAACTCCAGCAGCCGGGACATGTCGCCGTCGCCGCCGCCGAGCGCCCAGGCCCCGATGAAGATGACGATGAGCAGACCGGTCAGCTCGACGCAGGTCAGTACCACGTTCAGCTTGACGCTCTCGGCGACGCCCCGGAAGTTGACCAGGGCGATGAGCGTCATGAAGGCGACCGCGACCGCGGTGAGCCCGAGCCCCTCGCCGATCGACAGGTCGAAGGCCTCCGCGAAGTTGCCGGCGAAGGCCTTGGACGCGCTGGACGCGGAGGTGAGGCCCGAGCACATCACCGCGAAGGTGACGATGAAGGTGAGGAAGTGGATTCCGAACGCCTTGTGCGTGTAGAGCGCGGCACCCGCCGCCCTCGGGTACTTCGTCACCAGCTCCAGGTAGCTGAAGGCGGTCAGCATCGCCACCAGGAACGCCACCAGGAAGGGGAGCCACACCGCCCCGCCCACCTCGGCGGCGACCTTGCCGGTGAGCGCGTAGACCCCGGTGCCGAGAATGTCCCCGACCACGAAGAGCAGCAACAGGCCGGGGCCGATCACCCGCTTGAGGGTCGGCTCGTCACGCTCGATGCTGTCGCCGGGTGCCGGTGCGTCCGCCACAGCCCCTCCCCTCCATCTCCGCCTCCGAGGTGTGACTCGGCGCGAAGCGTGCTAAACCTCATCGATGTGCAGAGCCACACGGTATTCGATCCACCGCCCGGGCGCGCTCCGAGAGTGCCCTTGTTCCGGATACCCGACCCGGCCCAGCATTGACCCGGACGTCATGAGCGGGCGGAACCCCCGAAGCCGAGCCCGTGATCGGAGGACGACATGCACATCGTGCTAGCTGCCAACCCCGAGGCCGACCAGCCGTGGGTCGCGGACGCGGTCGCGGATCTCGTCCGGCAGAGCGGCGGGTCGGTCGCGGTGCTCGCCGTGGACGAGGTGGAACTCGAACGACTGGCCCCGGCGCCGCGCAGCGTCTTCACCGAGCGGGCGCAACAGGCCGCTTCGGCGGCGGTCCGGCGGTTGGCCGAGGCCGGGATCGAGGCGAGCGTGACGGTACGCTCCGGCCGTCCTCTGCAACAGATCCTGGAATTCGCCGACGAGCAGCGGGCCGACCTGATCGTGGTGGGGTCCAGCACCCGCCCGGCGGTGGCCGAACGCCTGCTCGGCAGCCTGCCGCTGGCACTGATCGGAAAGTCGCCCCGGCCGGTGCTGGTGGTCACCCATCCGCATCATTCCCGCTGACCGGGCGCCGTCGTCCGGGTGACCGCGCCCGGCCCACTGCTACGGTCGAGGCCCTGGGCGGCGGGAAGGACGGCGGCGCGACATGCGGGTGGCGATGACGAGCGTCGCGGCGCCGGGCCACCCGAACGAGGACTTCACCGGCGCCGTACCCGACGCGGCCGTGCTGATCGACGGCGCCGGCATCCCCGGCGCCGATTCGGTCTGCCGGCACGGCGTCGTCTGGTACGCCCACCGGCTGGGCGGCGCCCTGCTCAGCCGCCTGTCACAGGGGCGTGAGCGGAGCCTTGCGGCGCTGCTGGCCGACGCCATCGAGCAGGTGACGGATAGTCATCGGGACAGCTGTGACGTCGCCGACCCGATAAGTCCGTCGGCGACCGTAGCCCTGCTGCGCCGCCGCGACGGTCTCGTCGAGCACCTGGTCCTCGGTGACTCGGTCGTCGTGCTCGCCAGGGTGGCCGGTGCACCCCTGGTCTCCGCCGACCGCCGTGAGGTGATCATTAGCGGGGCGTACCAGTCCATTCTGGAGGGCATCACGCCGGGCAGCGACGAATACCACCGGGTCCTCGCGGAACTGCGTGCCAACCGCAACCAGCCGGGCGGGTTCTGGCTCGCCAAGGACGACCCGCGCGCCGCGTACGAGGCGGTCACCGGAAGCCTGCCCGTAACCGAGCTGACCGGTGCCGTCCTGCTCAGCAACGGGGCCAGCCGGATCGTGGACCGGTTCGGGCTCACCGACTGGCCGGGACTGGTCGCCCTGCTGGGATCGAGCGGGGCCGCCGGAGTCATCCAGCGGGTCCGGCAGGCGGAGGCGCGCCACGAGGTGCCGTCGGACGATGCGACGATCACGTTCTGTACCGAGCTCGACCGCTGCTGACCGTTGCCGACGAGCCCGCCGCTCTGTGCTTCGTCACGGGTCCCCGGGGCGTCGTGACGGGCGGAACTCAGTCGCCGCTCCAGCCGAAGAAGTAGATGGTCTCCGGGCGGTCACCGTCGTACCCGACCACGTACGCCCCATGCCACCGCTCGAATCCGCTCAGCCCCTCCCCGAGCGCGCGTTCGACGGCGGCGACGTCCGGGCGGCGGGTGCCGAACCACCGGTCGAGTTCGTCGTCGGGCAGCGGTGCCACCCGGCCGCCCTCGGGCCGGTCCGCCACCCCGATCATGTCGATCACCGAGTGGGTGCCGGAGAACGGCTGCGACGCGAGGAGCGTGTCCGGATCGACGACGTCGATCTGCGCCGCATGCCATTCCTCGCGAGCCAGCCCGTCGTCCGGGTCGCCCGCGTCCTCGCCGAACGCGGCGAGGAATCCCTCCCGCATCTCGGCGACCGAGGCGGCGGCGTACTCCTGCTCGCTCATCTGCCGGGCGCGCAGGTTCGGCTCGGCGCGATAGCAGTCACCCTCCTGGTACGCCTCCTCGCGGGCCTGCTGAAGCGCCGCCGCGATGTCCGCCTGGTATGGAACCTTGCGGCTCCACGACGATGCCCCCACGCTTCCCCCGATCTTGGTCGGGCGAGTGTATCGGCCCCGCCGGTCGCCGCTTCCGGGCGGCAGCCCCGACCCCCTCCCTCCCCAGCAGGACGGGATGCGCGGCGCGCACCCGGCACGGCAACCGGCCGGTGCGCGTGGCACGGCGACGGGTCAAGGCACCCGGCGTGGCGACGGTCAACGCAGCCGGCGCGGCGACAGGTCAGGGCACCCGAACGGCGGTGAGCAACGCGTCGAGCGGTCGTGGCAGGGCGTCCCGGCCGGCCGCCGCCTCGACGAGCAACCGGGCGTACCGCAGCTTCCGACGTGAGCCGCTGCCGAAGAAGCGTCGCAGCTGCGCCCCGGGTTCCCGGCCCCGCCAGGCGGGCTGGCTCTGCAACGAGCGGAACGACCCGAGGTCGCCCTGCGAGTCGAGTAGAGTCTCGACGCCTTCGGTGCCCAGGGCGCGGATCAACTCGTCCTCCAGGTCGTCCACGCAGACGAAGAACCCGAGATCCTCCAGTTCGGCGCGGGTACCGGGTGCGCCGACGTCGGCGGCGGCCAGCCCGCGCCGGAATATCTCCGCCTCGGCCCGGTCGCAGAGGCCGGCAAGTCGGGCCCGGATCCGCAGCGCCCGGAAACTGGTCAGGGTACGGCCGATCGCGTGTGCACCGCCGATCGGCACGACCACCACCCGCTCCGCCCCGAGATCCCGGCCACGGCACACCGCGGCGGTCTCCACGGCGATCTGGTCGCTGATGCCCTCGACGAGTACCACGACCAGGGCGCTGCCGACCTTCGTCAGGGCGTGCGCCGTTGCCGAGGTGGGCGCGGTGGGGCCACTCAGATAGCCATCGAGCGCCCGGCGGGCAAGCTCGCGGCGCTGGGCGACATCCATGTCGTTCCCCGGTCCAGGTGGCTGTGCGGCGAGGTCACCCGACGTCGCCCCGGCTCCACCCCGGTCGTCGGTGCACCGGGAAGCCGCCGGCCCGTCGGGTGGTGGGCATGGGCGCCATCATCGTCCCGCCGTACGACGGCCGACAAGCGATTAACAGCGACCGGGTACGGCGGTCCGAAGCGGGTCGGAGAGGTCGGCGCCGACGGGCGTACGGGGCCCTCCCCGAATGCCGCCCCCAACGATCCTCCATCGAATGTGATCACACTGTGAATGGTCTATGCTTGCCCGCGATCAGCAGACAGGGACCGCGCTCGACCGCCAGGTCCGCCGGGTGGCGCAGCGGGTGAGACTGGAGTGATATGGGCTGCCCACACAGTGAACGATGCCCGCTGTTTCCACTCCTCAACGCCAGTTTACGGAGCTGGCGGGACTACTACTGTGACACCGCGGACGGTTGGCAGGAGTGTGCCAGATACCGGCTGTCACTGACCGGCGCGGTCGTGCCGATCATATTGCTGCCGAACGGAGTCAACGCCCAGCACCTGAAGTCGGCCGCTGCGGGAGTCGACCGGGCCGGACCGGCCCAGCCGGCCCGGCCACACTGGTCCGGTCCTGATCCCCGACGACCGGTGGAGCGGCCGACGGCCTTCTTCGAGCAGGCCGCGACGCGACCCCAACCGCCGACGCACCCGCTGTTTCCACACGTCGCACAGAGTCCACGGAACACCCCAGCGGGGCCGCCGCAACCCCGGCGCCGCCGTTGGTGGACCCGCCTTCTCGATTGGATCTCAGGCCCCGCATGAGCAACTACTGGCCCTGGTGGGCAGGCGCCGTCGGCCTTGCCGTCGTCACCATCAACTACACCGTCAGCACCGATCGGTCCTTCGGGGTCTCCTCGGCCTGGGAACGCGTCCTGCACTGGCGGGAGGAGCGCCGGGCCGAGCGGATGGACGCCCAGTTCGCCGACGAGCGCGCGCTCACCGAGGCGCTCGCGGCAGCGACCGCCGCGCACTTCGGGACCCGGGCCGGGGCGCCCACGCCGCCGTACGCCGGGGTCGTCGAGCCGGAGACGGCCGCCCGGGGGGTCGAACCGCCCACGGGTACGCCGAGCGCGACCGCGCCCGACGCGACTGCCAGCCCGCGCCCGGCGCCACTGGTCAGCCAGGCGGCCCTGCTCCTGTCGATCTTCGTCGGTGGCTGGGTGGCGGCGGTGACGGCGGGACGGTTCGAGTTCCGTCTCGACATGGGCGACGGCTTCCGCGAGATCGTCACCGGCTCTCCGCCGCAGATGATCGGGGTCCTCTTCGTCGGCGGCGTACTCGTCGGCTTCGGTACCCGTCTCGCCGGAGGCTGTTCCTCGGGCCACGGACTCAACGGCTGCGGGCGGCTGCATCCGGACAGCATCGTCGCGACGGCCGTCTTCTTCGGTACCGCCGTCCTGGTCTCGTTCCTGCTCTGGAAGGTGGTGTGATGCGTACCCGGGGCGGACTTCTGATCGCCAACATCATCGCCGGGCTCGCTCTCGGTTTCACCGTCACCAACATCGGGTTCGGTGACTACGCCGAACTGAACCGCATGTTCACGTTCCAGGACCTGCGCATGCTCTTCGCCTTCGGTGGCGGTGTCGCGCTGATCGTCGCGGTCTTCGCCCTGCTCCGGGTCCGCCGCACACCGGGACGCATCCACCCGGGCGTGATACCCGGCGCGCTGCTCTTCGGCGGCGGCTGGGCGCTCTCCGGCGGATGCCCGGCGATCCCGATCATCCAGGTCGCCAGCGGATACCTGCCGGCCCTGGTCACCATCGTGGGCATCGTGGTCGGTACCCGGCTCTGCCGCTGGGTCAACGCCAGATACCTGCACCTCGACGTCGGATCCTGCGGTCGGTGACGACCGCGACCGACCGTGGCGGTTTCAGGTGTCGGTGGCCGGCGGGAGGCCGAAGAGCTCGGCGACCCGGGTGACCTCGAAGATCAGCCGTACGAACGGACTGGGTGAGACGACCAGCAGCGTGCCGCCGAGCGCGTTGGTCCAGGCCCGGCATTCCAGCAGCGCCCTGATCCCGGCCGCGTCGCAGAAGGTCAACCGGGAGAGGTCGACGGTGAGGCTGGCGAGTTCTCGGTCGAGCAGTTGTCCGAAGACACGGCGCAGCGTCTCCACCGTGTCCATGTCCAGATATCCGTCCAGCCGGAGCGTCACGTCGCCGTCGGGACGAGGGTCGACGGCGACGTCGAGCGTCTGCTCGTCCCGGGTACCCGGGTCAGCGGAGAGCGGGTCCGCCCGAGGAACCGCTTCCGGGGTACCGGTCGGGGGTTGCCGCGTCGTCGCGCTGGCGGCCGGGTCGACGAAGGGTCGCTCGGTCGCCATCACGCCTCCCCGAGGATCGCGGCGATCGGTTCGGACGGCTCGGGGTCGGCACGACGAGTCCAATCTGCCCGGACCTGCCGGGGGCGTTACCCTGCGGACAGGTAGCCAAACGCCGATGTCGCGGTGGCCGTGTCGGATCCGCGACCGGCGGCACGGTTTCGCAACCCGGACAGGAGTGGACGGGCCCGCATCGGGGAATGATGCCGGGATGGCTCCAGTGATCCGGTGTGACGTCGAGGTAGCGGGCAGTTACCTGCTGGCTCGGCTCACGGGTGACCTCGCCCTGGTGACCACCGCGACGGTGCGGGCCGGCCTGTTGCAGTGTCTCGCCGAGCAGCCGGACGGGCTGCTGGTCGACCTCTCCGAGATGCTGGTCCGGGAAGCGACGGCGCTGTCGGTGTTCGGGACGGTGGCGCGGCAGGCGGCCCTGTGGCCCGGAACTCCGGTACTCCTCTGCGCCCCCGACCCGGGGACCGCGAGGTTGCTGGCCGGCGGCGCCTTCGGCCGGCTGGCGGTGTTCGGCTCCACCAGGGAGGCGGTGGCGGCCGAGCCGGGCCGGCGACTGCCCTCGGCCGGCGAACTGCTGCTGCCGCTCGCGGGTTCGGCGAGCCGGGCCCGCGACGTCGTGACGGAGGCCCTCACCCGATGGGAGCTGCCCAATCTGGTCGCCCCGGTCAGCATCGTGGCCACCGAGCTGGTGGCGAATGCGGTGCTGCACGCGCGGACGATGATGGACCTGCGGATCTCCCGGTGTCCTTCCCAGGTGATGCTCTCGGTCTGTGACGGCAGCACCGTCGAGCCCCGGCTCTGCCGCCGTCGCCCGAGTCGGCGGCTGGTCGCGGGCTGATGCTCGTGGACGCGACGGCCCGGCGGTGGGGAAGCCTGCCCACCGACGGCGGCAAGGTGGTCTGGGCGGTCTTCCACACCGACGCCCGGTCGCCGTACTGAGCGGGCGTCCGTCGGGCCCACCGGTCCACCATGACGCGTGCTCGGGGCTGCCCGGGATCGGGCGGCTCCGGGGCGCTGCCGGATCTGACCCACGCTCGGCGTCGACGGGGCCGCGGGCGTACCGACGCCGCGGCCCCGTCGACGTTCAGCTGGTGCTGCCGGTCAACGAGTCGCCGGATCTGGTCAGGCGGTACGTGATCCGGGTGCCGCTCCAGAAGTGGAACGTGAGGGTCACGGTGCCGTCGTCGACCTCGGCGAAGAACTCGGGTTTCAGGATGATGGTGTCGGCGTCGTAGTCCGGCTGGAAGTGCTGCCAGAACTCCTTGAACGAGGTCCAGTTCGCCGGCCCGGCGGGGGTTCCGTCGGCGTACCTGGCCTCCATGGTGGCGAGCTGGTCGCCGCGGAACCGGGTGGGGATGGCGAACGACGCGGTGGTGCCGGTGGTGGCCGACTGGGTCGGCGGGTCGGAGCTGATGATGCTGATCTGCCACGGCACGCCCTGGGAGAACCGGGCCTCGATGGTGGCGTTGACGCCGTAGGCGCGGTCGCCGGCCAGCCGGGTGAGGGCGGCCGGGGTGAGGGTGAGCGTGGTGCCGGAGACGGCGTAGTCGCTGCCCCGGGCGAGGCTGCGCCCGCCCTGCCACAGGCCCTGGAACGACGTGCCGTTGGGGTTCAGCGTGAGCGTCCTGCCGGTGATGGTGCCGCTGCGGGGCACGTACACCTGGTCGGAGGAGGCGGTGCCGGAGCGGGTGGTCCAGCCTGCCCTCATCATGGCGAAGACGCCCGGGTCACGCCAGCGCAGCTCGGTACGCTCCAGGAACTGGCCCGCGTCCCAGACCATGGTGGTGAGGTTGCGGATCCGGGCGTGGTAGCCGACCGCCTCCAGGAACTTGAGGAACTCGCCCCGTTCGATGACGCCCGGCCGGTTGTGGTCCCAGTTGAGCAGGGCCCACTCGCCGATGATGACCGGGAGGCCTCGGGCCACGAACGAGTCGCGGACCCGGTCGAACGTACCGGTCAGGTCCTGTTCGACGTTGGCGTCGTAGCGGGTACCGCCGGCGATGTTGACGCTGAACGGCCACCAGCCGTAGAAGTGGACGGTGGCGGCGAGGTTGGGGTCGCGGAGCTGGTCGAACGTGGCGTTCAACGCGTCGAGCCGCCCCTGGTCGGCGTTGGTGAACAGGGTCGGCAGCACCAGCAGCCGGGTCGTGTTGTCTCCGCCGGACCGGCGGACGATCCGCACGAACTCGGTGTTGAGTTCGTGCAGCAGGGCGTAGCTCTGCTCGTCGGTACTGTCGGCGAACTGCGGTTCGTTGATGCTCTCGAAGACGAGCCGGGGTGAGTGGTCGCGGAACGCGGCGCTGATCTGGGTCCAGAGCGCGTCGTACCGGGCGAGCACGCCGGCGCGGTCACCGGGGTAGGTGTTGATCCACTGCCAGGAGTCGTGGTGCAGGTTGATCATTACGTACAGGCCCTCGGCCAGCGACCAGTCGACGATCTGGCGGACCCGGTTCAGCCAGGCGGTGTCGATGGCGTATTCCGGTGCGGGGCCGTGATGGTTGCTCCAGGTGATCGGCAGCCGGATGCTGCGGTAACCCTGCGACCGCACGTGGCGCAGCAGGGCCCGGGTGGTGAGCGGGTTGCCCCAGGCGGTCTCGTCCGGGATGGCGTCCAGCGTGTTTCCCAGGTTCCAGCCCGGCTGCATGGCGGCCACCGTCGCCATCGGGTTGCCCGGCGGGGGAGGGGTCGCCGCCGCCGGGGCGCCGACCGCCACCATCATTCCGGCGACCAGCAGGGCGGCGGCGCCACCGGCGACCAGGCCGATCCGCAGCCGCGCTCGTCGTCTGTTCAGCAGATTCATCGGTACTCTTCCTTGCCGTAGTTTCGCCCTTGTCCGGGCGCGCCGGGTCGCCCCACCGCTGCGGGGCGGGCCCGACGTGGTGGGTCAACGGGTGGCCACGCAGCCGAGGCTGGGGGCCCGGTTCGCGCCGAGCCAGGCGCCGAGCACCCCGAAGGTGGTGCTGGCCCCGGCGGCGAGGTTGCCGTTCTGGGTGGTGTTGCCGGCGGTGACCGTCGAGCCGTTCGAGCTGACCGAGGCGTTCCACGACTGGCCGACCGTCTGCCCGTCCGGGAAGACCATGCTCACCGTCCAGCCCCGGATCGCGGCGCTGCCGGCGGTCACCTTCACCTCGGCCTGGAAGCCACCGTTCCACTGGCTCGTGACGGCGTACGTGGCCGTGCAGCCGTCGTTCCCCGGCGGCGGGGAGGGCGGCGGGGTGGTCGGGTCCGGCGTACCGCCGGGGAAGCGTACGTCCGAGCACATGTAGTAGTTCTGGTCGGCGTGCCCGGCCCGCCAGACCGCGTACACGATGTGCCGGCCGGTCCGCCCGGGTGCGCTGACCTGGAAGGAGTAGTCGACGCCGTTGAGCAGCGGGTCGTCCGGTCTGGTCGGCCATCCCGTGTCGGGGAACGGGCCGGTGTCCCTGACCAGTTCCAGGTCGCTCCAGCGCAGGCGTTGGGTGACGGGGTCGAAGCCCTGTCTGGTGACGTAGATGCGGATGTAGGCGGCGCCGTGCCGGGCCTGGTCGTGCATGGTCCAGGTGAACGTGTTGGGTACGGCCTGGGCGCGCCACAGGCCGGGGTTGTCCAGCGCGGAGTACGTGGCGTCCCCGCCGCCGCAGAGCTGACCGTCCGGTACGCGTGCCCGGTGGTCGTCGTGCACGTTGTCCTGGATGAGGCCGTTCCAGGTCCACATCGCGGCCGGGTTCGCCTGGTAGGCCTGCCAGCACATCGGGTCCTGCGTGCGCATGACGGGATTCAGCCAGTCCACCCAGCGGGTGGCGCAGCCGTAGTGGCGCGACGCCGGGTCGACGGCCGAGCCGTGCGCCTCGGCCGGTTGCGGGTCGACCAGGAAGACGGTGAGCATGAGCAGGGCCGTCGCGGCGACGGCGAGCGGGCGCGGCACCGACGGCCGGCGCGCCCGGGCGGACGAGGACATGGAGCCTCCAGCGCTCGTAGCGGGTGGATGATGCGCGGCGGTGCCGCGACGACCGATCGGGTCACCCGGCCTGCCCACGCGCGAGCGACGGATCGGAGTGCTCCGCGGAGGCTGCCCGATGCCTCCGCGAGACGCTGCCTGCTCCCACAGCGGCGGAAACCTGCGGTACTCAACGCCGAAAGTTTCTGCCCGCAGACGCTACGCCTTTCTATGATGTGCGTCAATGTATGCGATAGAGCACGGCCTGAGCCTGGCGCTTGCCGTGGTTGTCGCCGAGATCGCTAAGCGTCACTACGCTCCGCTTCAGAAACTATCGGGACCGCATCCAGAAACTTTCTAGGCTCGGTGCTCGGCCCGGGGCGCCGGGCGAGCCCGGCGGGGCATCGATCGGCAGGCCGGTCCGGCTCCACATCGGACCGCTGCGCGGCCACGCCCGGACACGGCCGAACCGGCTATCCTTGCGCCGTGAACGGCGCCCGTGGCCGGCCGTACGGTCGGCGTGGCGGTGACGCCAGCACGGGACGGGCGACGGAGGGGGCCACCTTGTCGAGCGCCGAGTCGGGCGGACCGGTCACCGACCGGGAGTACCCGCGGGGCGACCCGACCACGCCGGTGACGATCTCCTACATCGCCGAGTCGGCCGGCGTCTCGATTCCGACCGTGTCCAAGGTGATCAACGGTCGTTCCGGTGTCGCCGCGAACACCCGGGCCCGGGTCGAGGCCGTGATCCACCAGTACGGCTACCGCAAGCCGGCGCCGGTCAGCCGCAGCAACATGATGGAGCTGGTCTTCGACGAGCTGGAGCACCTGTGGGGGCTCGAAATCATCCGTGGGGTCGAGCGGGTGGCCCGCCGGCAGCGGGTGGGTGTGGTGCTCACGGAGTTCGGGCCGCAGCGCAACGCGATCCGGTACTGGATCGACGACACCCTCGCCCGCCGTCCGGCCTGCATCGTGACGGTCGCCCAACTGTCGCAGGAGCAACGCGACCAGCTGCGCGCCAGAGGCATCCCCTTCGTGGTCTTCGACCCCACCGCCGAGCTTCCCGACGACGTGCCGTTCGTCGGGGCCACGAACTGGGCCGGGGGCCGGTCGGCCACCCGCCACCTCGTCGAGCTGGGGCACCGGCGCATCGCGATGATCGGTGGACCCGACCAGATCCTCTGCTGCCGGGCCAGGCTGGACGGTTACCGCTCGGCGATGGAGGGGGCCGGGCTGGCGGTGGAGAGCGACCTTCTCGTGCGTACCGCGCTGACCCAGCAGGGCGGCTACCAGGCCGCCGCCGACCTGCTGGCCCGCCCGCAGCGGCCCACGGCGATCTTCGCCTGCAACGACCTTCAGGCGCTCGGCGTCTACCAGGCCGCGCGCGCGGCCGGGCTCCGCATCCCCGCGGACCTGAGCGTGGTGGGCTTCGACGACCTGCCGGTCACCGCGCTGGTCGACCCGGCGCTGACCACCGTCCACCAGCCACTGATCGAGATGGCCATGGCCGCCACCGAACTGGCGCTCGCGCTCGGACGTGGCGAGAAGGCGCCGCAGGCCGGGCTCGAACTGGCGACGACGCTCACCGTCCGGCAGAGCACCGCACCACCGCCGTACTGACGGCTGAGCGGGCTGGAGAACGTTACCCACGATCGTCGGCGGACCGTGCCGATCCGTCCCGTACGGGGCGTCGGACGAGGCTGACGACCTCGGCGAGCTGATGCCGTACGTCTGCACCGTCGACGAGCCGCAGAGGGTGGCCCTGCACGGCTACCTGGAGGGGTACCACCCGCCCGGGATCACCGACCCCACCCTGTGGCAGCGGGTCGGTCGTACCCTGCTGGCCGCACACCACGCCGCGGTCCGCGCGGCCACCGGACGCCTGGCGGCGCCGGGCTAGGCAGCCCACCCGCGCGGGTCCGGAGGAATCTCGGTTCGGCGAGGTCACGAAGCGGTACGGTCGGCTTCGCGCATCGGCGCCAGCCGGTGCTGATCGGAGAATGATCGGCGATGACCGGCCAGACGTCCGGCACGGTGCTGCTCACCGGTGGGACCAGCGGGATCGGCGCGGCGGCGGCGCACCGCCTCGCCGGGTCGGCCCGGCGCCTGCTGCTGCACGGGCCGGAGCCGGAGTCGGCGGTACGGCCGTTGATCGAGCGGATCCGCTCGGCCGGTCGGGCCGAGGTCGACTACCTGCGGGCCGACTTCGACCGACTCGACGACGTCGTCGCGCTCGCCGGAGAGGTGGCGATCGCCACCGACCGGGTCGACGTGCTCGTCAACAACGCGGGCCGGCCGGGTGCGGAGCGCCGCCGGTGCAGCGCGGACGGCTACGAGGCGACGTTGCAGACCAACTATCTGGCGGCCGTCCTGCTCACCGAACGGCTGGTGCCGCTGATGCCCGCCACCGGCCGGGTGGTGCACGTGTCGTCCGCGACCCACCTCTCCGCCCGCCTCGATCTCGACGACCTACAGTTCCAGCACGGCTACCAGCCGGCTGCGGCGTACGCGCGCTCCAAGCTCGCCCTGGTCGCCCACGCCGTACGCCAGGCCGGGCACTACCGGCCGGCGATCGTCAGCGTCCACCCGGGGGTCGTCGACACCCGCCTGCTGCACGCGATGTTCGCGGTCCGTGGCGAGAGCGCGTCGTACGGGGCCGCGAACCTGATCCACGCCGCCTGCGACCCGGATCTGCCGAGCGGGGCGTACCTGGACGAGCGGCGGGTCGCCGAACCGGCCGGCCAGGTCCGCCTGGCGAGTTTCCGGGACGAGCTCCACCGGCGCACCATGGCGCTGCTCGCCCCCTGGCTCGACGGCTCCGCGATTCCGCCGGAGCCCCGGTAGGCGCTGACTCCGTCCGGCGCCGGGCCGAGCCTCTGTGATGTTCTTGTGCCGTGACTTCCTTTCGCCGCCTGGTGACATCAGGATCCCCGCTGGAACCGGAGATCGGCTTCTCCCGTGCCGTACGGATCGGGCCGTACGTCTGCGTGGCCGGCACCGCGCCGCTCACCGACGACGGCGCCACGGCCGCTCCGGGGGACGTCTACGCGCAGTCCGTCCGTTGCCTCGACATCGCCGAGCAGGCGCTGGGCGCGGCCGGAGCGACGCTGGCGGACGTGATCAGGACCAGGGTGATGCTGGTCGACATCGCCCGTTGGCGAGAGGCGGCGCGCGCCCACGGCGAGCGCTTCTCCGGGGTACGCCCGGCGTGCACCTTCGTGCAGGTGTCGGGGTTCATCGACCCGGAGTGGCTGGTGGAGTTCGAGGTCGACGCGGTGCTCGGCACCGAGCCGGGCTCGCCGGCACCGGGCGGGAACCCGGAGGAGTAACCGGCTGTTTCCGGGGTACGGGTGGGGACACGGCCCGACAGACGGAGGAATCATGAGCAGTGACAAGTCCGGCGGCGACGTGATCGACATCCTGATCAGCGATCATCGGGACGTCACCGCTCTGATCGGGGAGATCTGGTCGGTCAAGGACCCGATGATCCGGCGTGACCTGACGGACACCGCCATCAGCGAGTTGGTCCGGCACGCCGTCGCCGAGGAGATGTACGTCTACCCGGCCATGCGCAAGTACCTCGCCGACGGTGACAAGGCCGTCGCACACGACGTGGAGGAGCACAAGCAGCTCGAGCGGGCCATGAAGGCACTGGAATCGGCCGACGTCTCCAGCGCCGAGTTCGACACCGCGCTGCGCGAACTGGAGACGTTGCTCGCCGACCACGTGCAGGACGAGGAATCCGAGCAGTTTCCCGAGCTGCGCCGTCGCATCCCGCCGGACGAGCTGGCGGCGTTGGGCGGCAAGGTGCAGACCGCCAAGAAGCTGGCTCCGACCCGGCCGCACCCCGGGGCGCCCAACAGCGAGTTGTTCCACAAGCTCGTCGGCCCGGGCGTCGGACTGGTCGACCGGCTCCGGGACAAGCTGACCGAGCGGGCCACCCGCTGACCGAGCGGGCCACCCGCTGACCGAGCGGGCCACCCGCTGAGGGTGCCGTCCGCCGCCGGTCCAGGTTGGACCGGCGGCGACACGGTGACTACCCGGCGGCGCCGAACCAGCGGGGCAGCGCCCGGTCCAGCTCCTGCTGGTCCTCGCCGGCCCACGCCACGTGGCCGTCCGGGCGCAGCAGCACGGCGGGTACGTCCAGCTCCTCGCTGACGTCGACGACGTGGTCGACCCGGTCCGCCCAGCCCGCCACCGAGAGCCGGCCGGTCTGGTCGAGCAGCAGGCCACGGCCGCCGTGCATCAGCTCGTAGAGGCGCCGGTGCTTCAGCCGTACGTCCCGGATCCGCCGGCCGAGCAGCTCGTGCCCCGCGCCGAAGTCGTAGCGGACCGCGATCGCGGTGACCTTCTCGATCAGGTACCGGTTCACCTCCTCGAAGTCCATCAGCTCCGACAGCAACCCGCGTACCGCCTGTGGGCCCGGCTCGGTGCGGAGCAGCTGCATCTGGGCGCGGGTGTTCTGTAGGACGTCGGCCGCCACCGGGTGCCGCTCGGTGTGGTAGCTCTCCAGCAGCCCCTCCGGTGCCCAGCCGTGGACCTCGGCGGCGAGTTTCCAGCCGAGGTTGAAGGCGTCCTGGATGCCGAGGTTGAGCCCCTGCCCGCCCAACGGCGGGTGGATGTGCGCCGCGTCGCCGGCCAGCAGCACCCGGCCGACCCGGTAGCGCTCGGCCAGCCGGGTGGCGTCGCCGAAGCGGGAGAGCCAGCGCGGTGAGTGCACGCCGAAGTCGGTTCCGGCGGTGGCTCGCAGCTGTCGCCGGAAGTCGTCGAGGGTCGGCGGGATCGACCGGTCCTCGGCCACCGCCGCGGCGGGCACGACGACCCGGTACACCCCGTTCTCCAGCGGTCCGGCGCCGAACCGCAACTCGGTCCTGCGGACCTCGGCCACCACGGCGGCCACCGTCTCCGGTGGCGCGGTCACCTCCATCTCGCCGAGCAGCGTGTCGACCCGGGAAGGTTCGCCGGGGAAGCCGACGCCGAGCAGCTTGCGTACGGTGCTGCGGCCGCCGTCGCAGCCGACGAGGTACCGCGCGCGCAGCCGGCTGCCGTCGGCCAGCTCGGCGGTCACCCCGTCCGCGTCCTGGCTCAGCCCGACCAGTTCGCAGCCACGCCGGATCTCGGCGCCGACCTCGGCGGCATGCTCGGCCAGCAGGCGATCGGTGATGGTCTGCGGGATACCGAGGACATAGGGATGCGTGGTCTCCAGCCGCTCCGGCGAGGGCTTGGCGATCCCGGCGAAGAAGCCGCCGAGCGGGTGCTGCCGGCCGTGCGCGAGGAACCGGTCCAGCAGTCCGCGCTGGTCCAGCACCTCGATGCTGCGCACGTGCAGGCCGAGCGCCCGGACGTACCCGGCCGGTTCCGCCTCCTTCTCCAGCACGAGCGTCCGCACGCCGTGAAGCCGCAACTCGCTGGCCAGCATCATGCCGGTCGGTCCGCCGCCGGCAACGATCACGTCAATCATGAACCCCCCATTGTTCTTCGGTCGGTTCGCGCGGTCGGCGAAACGGTTCGGCGTCCGCGCGCCGTCGACAGAAGACATCTTCAGGCCGATTCCGCTGTTTCTTCGCAGAATCGGGTTTCGGCTGAAGATTCTGCGGTACGACCCGGGTCTTGCCGCAAGGCCCCCGGTGCGGTATATGTTAGGAGTGGCAGGGAGTTGGACTCCCTGCCTTTTGTCGTTTCTCGGCCTTTTGTCGTTTCTCGGCCGCTGGAGAATCGCGTCGATCGCGGTGGTCCCGAAAATGGTCGACCGTCGCGCTGCGCTGACGGAAATGCGATGTGCTGCCGGAAACGGCACCGGGCGGCGGGCCAACCCGTCACTCGGTCGGATGGCGGTGCGCGGAATGAATCGGCCACCGCCGCGCTGGCTGGCCCGGCGGTGGCCGAACGGGTCCGGGAGCAGCTGCCCGCGCGGCGGTCGCCCCTGCCCGGCTGGTCGCGGGAGACATCGACGACTGTCGTAATCGCGGCCGGGGTGGCAGGATGAGTTAGTTGGGATGTCCAACTAAAACTCGCGGGACGTGTCGCCGGTCCGGGCGACCCGGGACGACCAGGAGGTGCGTATGAGATCCACCCGCCTGCGCGGAAACCTGCGACGACGGCTGCGCGCCGGCCTCGCGGTGGCCGCCACCCTGCTGCTGGGCGTCGGCCTCACGGCGGTGCTGACCGCGCCGGCCAGTGCCGCCGTCGGCTGCCGGGTGAACTACACCGTCAACCAGTGGCAGGGCGGTTTCAGCGCCAACGTCGCCCTGACCAACCTCGGCGACCCGGTCAACGGGTGGACGCTGGCCTGGAGCTTCGCGAACGGCCAGACGGTCACCCAGGGCTGGGGCGGCCAGTTCAGCCAGAGCGGCGCCCGGGTGACGGTGACGAACACGTCGTGGAACGCCGAGCTGGGCACCAACGCCACCGTCACGCCGGGCTTCAACGGCACCTGGAACGGGACGAACACCGCGCCCACCTCGTTCACCCTCAACGGGGTGGCCTGCACCGGCTCGCCCGGCACCGGACAGCCGCCCACCAGCGCCGCCCCCACTCCCACCCCGACCCGCCCCGGGAGCGCCGCCTGGACGTCGTCCGACCAGTGGGGAACGTGGACCAACGGCGGGTACACGCTCTACAACAACATCTGGGGCAGCGGCGCCGGCACCCAGACCATCTGGGCGAACTCGTACAGCAACTGGGGCGTCACCGCCAACCACCCGAACACCGGCGGGGTGAAGTCCTACCCCAACGCCACCCGGAACGTGAACCGGAACCTCAGCGCGATCGGCAGCCTCACCAGCAGCTTCAACGTAACCGTGCCGAGCGGCGGGGCGTACGCGAGCACGTACGACATCTGGGCCAACAACCACGCGTACGAGATCATGCTGTGGATGAACAAGACCGGGCCGGTCGGTCCACTGGGGTCGCTCCAGACCACCGCCTCGGTCGGCGGTCACACCTGGCAGATCTACCGAGGCTCCAACGGGGCCAACGAGGTCTTCTCGTTCATCCGCACCAGCAACACCAACTCGGGGACCGTCGACATCCGCGCCGTGCTCAACTGGATCCGCAACGCCGGCTGGTACGGCGACGTCCTGATCGGTGACGTCCAGTTCGGCTACGAGATCACCTCGTCGGCGGGCGGGCTGAACTTCACCACGAACAGTTTCTCGGTGTCGTACAGCTGATTCCGCCAGCCGGTCCGGCGCGCCGCCCGGGAGACGGGTGGCGCGCCACCCCCGGAGTTGTCCTGACGTGGACGGCCTCCGGGGAGCCGGGCGGCTGGCGGGCGGCCTCGGCCCGGCTAGCCCATCGACCTCGCCCCGTCGAGCGACTCCCGAATGATGTCGGCGTGGCCGGCGTGCTGTGCCGTCTCGGCGATGACGTGCTGGAGCACCCGACGGGCACTCCACCGGGCGCCCGGCTCGAACCAGGGCGCGGACGGCAGCTCGTGCGCCGCGTCGAGGTCGGGCAGGCTGCGCGCCAGCTCGTCGGTGTGCCGGGCGACCTCCTCGTACTCGGCCAGCAGTCCGGCCAGGGTCTCCCCGGGCAGCATCCGGAACCCGGCGGCGTGCGCCTCGTAGGCGGCCGGATCGTCACCCGTCGGCATCGCCGAGCCACCCTCGACGATGAACCGGGCCCACTGCCGCTCCACCGCCGTGACGTGCTTGATCAGGCCGCCGACGCAGAGTTCGCTGGCCGTGCTGCGGGTGGCCGCCTGCTCGTCGGTGAGTTCGCGGGCGGTGAAGCGCAGGAAGAATCGCGCCTTGCCCAGCGACTCCAGCAGGTCGGCCCGCTCGCCGGTCACGCTCTTCTCCAACGTCGTCGTCATCTCGTCATCCCTCGTCTCGAAGTCGCCCTCGCCGTACTGGCACCCCTGACGTTACGGGCCATAGCGGCCAATTTCTGACCGCTATTCGGGGCGGTGGGAAGTTCCTCCGCGTGGTCCGGTCGATCGCGCGATCGCTGGCGGCGACAGTCGCGCCCGGACGCGACGGGGACCCGACGGCGGCGCGTACCCGGGTAGGGTCGGGTGCCGTGCGGCGGGTGGAGCACGCGCCCGGGCGGCGGGTCGGCGTCCCACCGCGGCCGGGTCGGTGACAGCACCGAAGACCGAGGACATCCACGCAGCGCAGAGACAGGACTCGAAGATGCGTACGTTGATCTACACCGCCTTCGTCTCGCTCGACGGCGTCGTCGACTCGCCCGGCGGCGGCAGCCAGCACGAGGCACACCGCAGCGGGGGATGGACCTACCAGGACATCGAGTTCCGGCCCGAGGCGTACGAACTCAAGGGCCGGGAGACCGAGGAGGCGACCGCGCTGATGTTCGGCCGAGCCAGCTACCAGGCGTTCTCGCCGGTGTGGCCGGAGATGGAGGACTTCGCCGCCCTCAGGGAACTGCCGAAGTACGTCGTCTCGACCACGCTCGGCCAGGACGCACTGGTCGACAACTGGGGCGACATCACGATCCTGCGCTCGCTGGCGGAGGTCGCGAAGGTGAAGGAGACCGAGGGCGGCCCGATCATCATCCACGGCAGTGCCACCCTCGCCCGCAACCTCTCCGACGCCGGCCTGATCGACCGCTATCACCTGCTGGTCTTTCCGGTGCTGCTCGGCGCCGGCAAGCGGATGTTCAGCGACACCGACAAGGAGAAGCAGATGCTGAAGCTGCGCGAGTCGGAGAGCTATGCCAACGGCATCACCAAGCTGGTTTACGACGTCCTGCACTGAGCAGGCCGCACACCGCGCGGGTCGAGACGGAACCGCCGGCATGGGTACGGCCGGGCGCATCGGACCCTTTTTCGGTACGGTCCGAGGCCGTTTGGCGACACAGGGCGACGGAGCTATTTGAGATCGTATTTTTCCGGCGTTTGGACTGGCGCCACGGGGGCGGATTGTTCAGTATTGGCCAGTGTCTGGCCGCCATCGCATGCGTCGACGTTCTCCGAGGGTTGGTGCCATCGCGGTGGCGGTGGCGGTGGTAGCCGTGATGTCGGGGGTGTCGGTCGGATACCAGCAACTGACCCGCTCCGGCTGCACCGGACAGGTCACGCTCACGGTCGCGGCCACCCCGGAGATCGCCGGGGCCGTGCGCTCCGCCGTCTCGGCCTGGGACCAGCGGGACACCGATGCCGGCGCCCCCTGCGTGACGGTCGCGGTCAGCGAGGCCGAGCCGGCCGACGTCGCGGCGGCGCTCGCCGGGACGTACGGGGTCGGGCTGGCCGGGGTGGGCCAGAGCGGTGCCGTGACCGCCGTACCGGACGTCTGGGTGCCCGACTCCTCCACCTGGCTGCTGCGGCTGAGCAGCGCCGCCCCCGGCTTCAGGCCGACCGACGGCGCCTCGATCGCCCGCAGCCCGGTGGTCGTGGCGATGCCCGAGCCGGTCGCCTCGGGCCTCGGCTGGCCCCATGAAACGCCCACGCTGGCCGAGCTGGTGCAGCGGATCACGACCGGCGTCGGGCTGCGCTCCGGCATCGTCGAACCCACCCGCGACGCCGCGGGCCTGTCCGGGCTGATGTCGTTCGGCGCCACGGCGGGCACGGGTGGGGCCGCTGCCCGGCGAGCGAGCACCGCGGTGGTGCGGTCGCTGGCGACCAGGCCCTCCGTGCTCCGCGACGACCTGCTGGCCCAGTTTCCCCGGTCGACCGTTGCCGGGGAGGTCAGCTCGGGGCTGAGCCTGGCGGTGCTCTCCGAGGAAGACGTGATCGCCTACAACGCGGACCGCCCGCCGGTGCCACTCGCCGCGCTCTACGTCGATCCGGCGCCGATGCCGCTCGACTACCCGTTCGCGGTGCTGGCCGGCACCGACCCGGCCAAGGCCGCCGCCGCCGACGGGCTCCGGCAGGCCCTGGCCACGGCCCGCTTCCGCAACGACCTCGCCCGCCAGGGCCTGCGCGCCGCCGACGGCACCTGGGGGGCGGGCTTTCCCGCACCGGCCGGCGCGCCGAGCCCGTCGGCCGCACCGGCGTCGGCCGCACCGGGCACCGGGGCGGCGCCGGGCGCCCCGGCCGATCCGGCGGTGGTCGACCGGGCGCTGGCGGCCTGGTCGGCGATCACCGCCCCGGGGCGGATGCTCGCCGCGATCGACGTCTCCGGTTCGATGCGCGACCCGGTGCCGACCGCCGGCGACATCTCCCGGATGCAGGTCACGCTGCTGGCCGCCGAGAACGGTCTGGCACTGTTCAACGACGACTGGGCCGTCGGACTGTGGACCTTCTCCCGGCAACTGGACGGGGCCCGGGACTACCGCGAACTCGTACCCGTCGGGCCGCTCTCGGCGCAGCGCGGCGCGTTGCGCGACGCGCTGGCGGAGATCACGCCGAAACGCAACGGCGGCACCGGCCTCTACGACACCGTCCTCGCCGCCTATCGACAGATGCGAAACGGCTGGCAGCCGGGCCGGGTCAACTCGGTGGTCATCCTCACCGACGGCGTCGGCAACGACGACCGGGACGGACTGTCGCTGGAGGCCCTGCTCGGTCAACTGGAGCGGCTCAAGGACGAGAACCGGCCGGTCCAGGTCATCGTCGTGGGCATCGGGGACGCGGTCGACCGGGCCTCGCTCGAACGGATCACCAAGACCACCGGCGGTGGGGTACTGGTCACCGAGGACCCGGCGAAGATCGGTGACGTCTTCCTCAAGGCGATCGCGCTGCGCTCGGCCCCGGGCTGACCCAGCCGCGCTGCGGCCGGCCGTGCCGTCCCGGCGTCAGGTGCCGGCGGTTCGACCCGCCACCGGCGTGAGTTCGATGAGCCCGTCGGCGGTGACGTCGGGGTCGACCGCCAGCACCGGCGGCGCCGGTACGGCCCCCATCGACCGCAGCAGCGCGAGTACCGGTTCGAGCTTCTCGTAGACGACCAGCACCACGTCACCGGGACGGGCCAGGTCGACCGCCACCTGCAACGCCTCGGTGACGTCGCCCGCCTGCTCGCAGCGCACGCCCGGATTGCGCAGCACGAGTTCCCGGCAGAGCAGTCGCGAGACCTCGCCGGGCGCCCGCCCCCGCAGGTCGGCGTCGGGATAGACCACCACCCGGTCGTAGCCGTCCGCGACCACTCCGGCCGACTCGATCAGCAGGTCGTCGCGGCGGTCCCCGGGCAGGGTCAGCGCGGCGACGCACCGTCGGTGTCCCCACAGTCGGTGCAGGGTCCGGGTGACGGCGGCGATGGCGACCGGATTGTGCGCGTAGTCGACGAACAGGTGTACGTCGCCCAGCCGCAGCAGCAGGCCCCGACCCGGGTTCACGGTCGCCGGATCGAGGGCGCGCAGTTGCCCGGCCAGTACGGCCGGCGGCAGGTCGAGGGCCCGGACCGCCGCGCTCGCCGCCAGAGCGTTCGCGATCACGTGCTCGGCCGCCCCGTCGAACGCGCCGGGCAGGGCCGCGACCGGAATCAGCGGGAGCCGGCGGGCACCGGTCAGCTCGACCAGCCAGCCGTCGTCGGCGACGTAGGCGGTCCCGCCGGCCGCGACATGCCTGCGGACCAGTGGATTGTCGGGGCCGAGGCTGAACCAGAGCAGTCGCTTGTGCGGGGCGCGTACCCGGGCCCGCCCGAGCAGTCCGACCACGAGCGGGTCGTCGGCGTTGAGCACCAGCGCGCCGCCGTCGTGTACCCGCTCGGCGACCAGCGCCTTCACGTGCAGGATGTCCTCGACACTGGCCAGCCCGTCCTGCCCGAGGTGGTCGGCGGTGACGTTGGTGAGCACGCCGACGTCGGTCCAGTCGTACCCGAGGCCCTGTCGGAGGATGCCGCCCCGGGCCGTCTCCAGCACCGCCGCCTCCACCGTCGGGTCCCCGAGCACCGACTGTGCCGAACGCGGGCCGGAGGCGTCCGCGCGCTGCACCAGTCGCCCGTCGAGATAGACGCCGTCGGTACAGGTCAGTCCGACCCGCAGCCCGGCACCGGCGAGCAGGTGCGCGGCCAGCCGGCTGACCGTGGTCTTGCCGTTGGTGCCGGTGACCGCGATCGTCGGGATGCGTCCGTCGGACCCGTCGGGAAAGAGCGCGTCCACAATGGCCCCGCCGACGTCACGCGGCTGCCCCCGTACCGGTGCCAGGTGCATCCGCAGCCCCGGTACGGCGTTCACCTCGATCACCGCGCCGGTGCCGCCGTCGCCGAGCGGCGGTACCGGCGCCGAGATGTCCGCGAGCCGCAGGTCGACCCCGGCGATGTCGAGACCGACGATCGCCGCGACCCGTTCGCAGAGCCGGACCACGTCCGGATGCAGCCGATCGGTCACGTCGACGCTGCTGCCCCCGGTGGAGAGGTTCGCGGTCTGGCGCAGCCACACCCGGCGCCCGGCCTCCGGTACCGACTCCAGATGCCAGCCCTGCCGCTCCAGCAACCCGGTCACGAGGTCGTCGACCCGCAGCCGGGTCAGCACGTTGTTGTGGCCGTTGCCACGGTCGGGGTGGGCGTTGCACAGGTCGATCAGTTCCCGCACGCTGTGCCGGCCGTCGCCGACCACGTGCGCCGGGACCCGTTCCGCCGCGGCGACGACCCGCCCGGCGACCACCAGCACCCGGTAGTCCTCCCCGTCGACCTGTCGCTCGACCACGACGTCGCCATCGGCGGCGGCGAAGGCCGCCCGCACGTCCTCCGGCGTCCAGAGTCCGAGGTGGACGTGCTCGCCCTGGTGGCCGTTGCGGGACTTCAGCACCACCGGACCGCCGAGATCGGCGAGGAGTTCCAGCGCCTCGTCCGGCGTGCTCGCCGCGCCGCCGGCCGGAACCGGGATGCCGGAGCGGGCCAGCAGACGTCGGCTCAGCTCCTTGTCACCGGCGATCTCGACACCGGTCGCGCTGGTCCGGTCGCTCATCGCCGCCCAGGCCTGCCTGCGGTGCCGGCCGTGACCGAGTTGCAGCAGGCTGAGCCGGTCCACCCGCTCCACCGGGATGCCGCGGCGGACCGCCGCCGCGATGATCGACGCCGTACTCGGGCCCGGCATCTCGTCGGCGTGGCGGTCCCGCAGTGCGCTCAGCCGCGGCCCGGGGCGTACCGGCGACCCGGCCAGCAGCTCTTCGACCATGGTGGCGGCGAGTTCGACGAGTTCGCGGGGGACGGTGGAGTCGACCGGTTCGAAGGCGGGACACTCCGTCACGATGTCGTACTGCCCGGCGCTGCCGGCGTAGACGGTACGGCCGAACGGCGCCGACCGGCCGATCAGCTCGGAGAACTCGATCGCGACATGCTCGGTGACGTGACCGAAGTACGTCCCGTCCCGCAGCCGGTCGACGAAGCCGCCCGGCGTGCCGGCCGCGCAGTGGTGTTCGGCCAGTCCCGGCAGGGCGTCGAGCAGCCGGTCGACGAAACCGGGGAACTCCCGGCTCTCCCGCTCGGTGAGCCGTCCGAGCCGTACCCGGGCGACCTGGACCGGCCGGTCCAGGTAGACGTTCGGTCCCCGCAAACGGCGCACGCTGACAATCTCCACCCTCGCCCCCTACCGTCCCTGGGCGCCGCCGGCCATGGCGACGATCTGCGGACGCCGGTCGACCAACTCGAACGTGTAGCCGGCCGGCAGTACGTGCAGGCGCGCGCCGGTGAGTGCGATCCGCCGGTCGGGTCCGGTCGGTACCCGGATGTCGTCGGCCGGTCCGGCGTCGATCACCGTCACCGAACCGGCACCGACAACCTCGAACCGGTTCCCCTCGACGATGATGGCGGTGTTCTCGTCGATGCCGAGGCCGAGTTCGTGCGGAAACTGCGCGACCGCGCTGAGTAGGCGGTTGAGTCGGCCGCGTTGCGCGAAGTGCATGTCGATGAGCACCCTGGGCAGGAACTCCATGCCGGGTCCGGTGCGGATGCTGTCGGTGCGGACCCCCACGCCGTCGCCGCCGAGCACCATCGTGCTGGACATCATCGCCGCTCCCGCGCTGGTGCCGCCGAGCACCAGGCCGTCCTCGATCCGGGCGTGCAGCAGCGAATCGACGAGTGTTCCGCCCAGCAGCGCGGCGATCCGCCACTGGTCGCCGCCGGTGAAGAAGACACTCGTCGCGTCGGTGAGCAACTCCACGACCCGGCCGTCGTTGGCCTGTTCCCGGCTCTCCAGCCGGAGCCCGCGAACGTCGTCGACGCCGAGGGTCTGGAAGATCTCGCCGTACTCCGCCTCCAGCGGCCCGCCCTCAGTGCTCGCCGTCGCGATCACCGCGATCCTGGCCCGGTCGCCACCGGACATGTCGACGAAGCGCTCCAGGATCCCGCTGCCCGGCTCACCCGCGCGCTCCCCGCCCCCGACGATGACCAGGCGCCGCTCCCGGTGCGCCGGCTCGCAGTCCCGCATCACCGCTCCCTCCGCCGAACGTGCCTGCCCTGGTCCGGCTCGTGTCGCGCCCGTACGGGTGCCCGGGACGGCCACCAGGGGCGCCAGGAGGGACGACCGGCCCTCGGTCCGCGGTTACCCGCTGGCAGCAGCGGTAGTCGTGAGCGGGTTGCGGCCCCGGCCGTCCGGCGCTGACCCGGGTCCGGCGGTACGGTCTGGACAGGCGGGCGCATTCGGGACGGTCGTCACTGCGCCGGCCGCCGCGTCGTGGTGCCGGGCTCCCTGGTGCCGGGCTCTCTGGTGCCGGTCGGCGCTCAGCGGGTCGCGCGGGTGCGTCGTGCGGTGACGTAGCGTCGGATCTTCTCGGCGGTTCCGCAGTCGTCCATGCTGCACCAGCGGCGGCTGCGGTTCTTGCTCTCGTCGGTGAAGAGGAAGCGACAGCCGCCGCATCCCTTGATCCGGTCCAGCGCTCCGGTGGTGAGGAGTTGGACCGCCGCGTGCACCACCGGCCGGAGGGGGCGGGCGAGGGTGTTGTCGTCCCGCCAGCTCCAGCTGTAACCGCTGGCGCGTTCGAGTCGTGCGTGGCCGAGCGCGTCCGCCTCGTCGTCGCGGAGCAGGGTCAGCGCGGAACTGCTCGGGCTCCGGTCGGCGGCCAGCGCCCGGAAGATCTCGTCGAGGCAATCGCGGCTGCGCAGTGCGCGCGTGTGGGCGGCCCGGGCGCCGTCCGGATCGGCGCGGGACAGCGGGCCCAGGGCTGCCGCCTCCGCCTCGGTGAGGGCGCCGGCGTACACGCCCCAGGCGACCAGCTCGGGATAGCCCGTGAGTACGTCGTCGTCCGGTGGTCCGTCGGGTGGCCCGGTGCGGGTGTTGACGAAGTCCAGGGCGAGGTTGCCGCCCACCAGGCGTACCCGCCTGACGTCCTCGACTGTTTCCATCGAAACCCACTTTACCAGTTGACCCACTCCGGGAGCGCCACTAGCCTGTTGCCATCATAAGCGATTTAGCTGGTAACAGTCGGAGGGTCGGATGGGGAACGGGCGAGCGGTGGGGGCGCTGATCGGCATGTCCGGCGGGACGTTCCTCTACACCACGGCCGAGGCGCTGCCGATCGGGCTGCTCCTCCCGATGGCCGCCGACCTGGCCATCCCACCGGCGCGGGTGGGTGCGCTCGTCACCGCGTACGGCGCGGTGGTGATGGTCGCCTCGGTCCCGTTGACGGCGCTGGTCCGCAGGGTCCCACGCCGATGGCTGCTGTCGGCGCTGCTGGCCGGCTTCGTGGCCAGCAACGCGATCACCGTCTTCGCCGGCACGTTCGCGCTGCTGCTGACGGCCAGGATGGCGACCGCGCTCACCCATGCGCTGTTCTGGGCGGTGGTCGTGCCGGCCGCCGCCGAGCTGTTCCGACCCGGACTGCGCGGACGGGTCGTCGCGGTCGTCTTCGCCGGCGGCACCGTCGCGCTGGTCCTGGGCGTACCCGCCGGCACCTGGCTGGGCGAACGCGCCGGCTGGCGGGCCTCGTTCCTGGCAGTGTCCGGACTCGGCGCGGTCGTGCTCGTCGCGGTCGCCGCGCTGCTCCCCTCGACGCCGCCCGAAGCGGGCCACGCCGCCCGTGGCGCGACACCCGACGCCCGCCGCTTCTGGCTGCTGGTGGCGGTGGCCGTCCTGGCGACCGCCGGTGCCATCGCCGGCTACACCTACGTCGCCCTCTTCGTCACCGAGGTCAGCGGGTTCTCCGCCTCGGCGGTCGGCGCAGTCCTGCTGGCGCGCGGCGTCGCCAGCGTCTTCGGCATCCTGGTGATCGGAGCGGTGGTGGACCACAGCCCGTGGCTCGCCCTGGTCGCCACCGTGGCGCTGCAATCGGTGGCACTGCTCGGGCTCCACACGTCCGGCCATCGCCCGGCGGTCGCCGTCGGCCTGCTCGCGCTGGCCGGACTCGCCTTCGCCGCCTTCACCGCGGCGCTCGGCGGCCTCGTCCTCCAGGTGGCACCCGGACGCTCCGACCTCGCCGCCGCCACGGTCTCCGCCGCCGTCAACGTCGGCATCACCGGCGGTGCCTTCCTCGGCGGCCTCGTGCTGCCGAGCCACGGCGTGCGGAGCACCATGCTGCTCGGCGCCCTGCTCGGCGTCGTCGCCCTGCTGCTGGTGCTCGGCGAACGGCTCAGCCGGCCCGGAGTCGACCCCGGTCGCCCCGCGCCAGTGCCGCACCGGTCGCGGCCCGACCGGGCGCCCGCGTCGTCGATCGGCCGTCGCGCCACCTGACGGCCGGTCCACGGGTGTTCGGCGCCGGGCGGGCCTCGTCCTGGCCGGGCCGCGCCGAGCGGTCACCCCGGCTCGGCTCTCCGGGGGAGAACCAGGGGCTTCCCGGATGTCTCCGGCGGCCCCGCCTCGGCAGGCTCGTCGGTGACGAACCAGGGGGGCGGATGAGTCGAGTGCTTCGGTCGCTGGTGACCGCGACAACCGTACTGGTGGCGGTCGCGGTCGCGCCCGCCGCCACCGCCGCACCGGCGGCGGGGGAGCGCGGCGGGTTGCAGAGACGGCTGGACGACGTGGTGGCCGCGGGCGCGGTGGGCGCGCTGGCGGAGGTACGGGCCGGACACCGCGTGTGGCGGGGCGGCAGCGGCCTCGCCGCACTGGGTACGACCCGGACGGTCCCGGTCGACGGCCGGTTCCGGGCGGGCAGCATCACCAAGACCCTCCTCGCCACCGTCGTCCTGCAACTCGTCGACGAGGGTTGGCTGCGGCTGGACGACACGGTGCGGCAGTGGCTGCCCGGAGTCGTCCCGGAGGATCACGCCGGCACCGTGCGCCAGCTACTCGACCACACCAGCGGGCTGTACGACTACCTGCGTACGCTGCCGTTGCCGCCGGACCCGGAGTTCGGGCAGAACCGGTGGCGGAGCTGGGATCCGGCCGAGCTCGTCGCCCGGGCGATGGTGCACCCGCCGACCTTCGAGCCGCCGGGTTCGGCTTTCGGGTACTCGAACACCGGCTACCTCCTGCTCGGCCAGATCGTCGAGGCGGTGACCGGGCAGTCGTACGGTACGGAGATCGAACGCCGGATCATCCAACCGTTGCGGTTGCGCGGCACGGAGATGCCGGGGACGTCGCCGTGGATCCGCGGGCCGCACCCACGCGGCTACGTGCCGCTGGAGCGCGACGGGATCGAACTGCTCGACTACACCGAGATGAACCCGTCGGTGATGGGCGCCGGAGGCGAGCTGATCTCCACGACCAGGGACCTCAACCGGTTCTTCGCCGCCCTGTTCGACGGTCGACTCCTGCCGGACCACCTGCTCGGCGAGATGATGACCCCGGGTACCGACGGCAGGATGTACGGGCTCGGGCTGGCCTGGCGGGAGACCTCCTGCGGGGTACGTGTCTACGGCAACGACGGCGACGCCCTGGCCTACCAGTCCTGGTCGTTCTCCACTTTGGACCTGCGCCGTCAGGTCACGATCGCGCTGACGCCCGAGTTCCCCGGTGACGTCGACGACGCCGTCGACGCGTTCCTGGACGAGGCCGTCTGCGCCTGACCGGTCGGCGTCGGCCTCGGCGCGGCTACCCTGGCAAGCTGCCGATCGGCCGGCTTCCCGGAAAGATCGGCTCGACACCGGATGCCCCGCTGCCAGGATGACGCAGGATGTGAGGATGACCCTGATCTCCGTCGGGCGCGACGACCCCGAGCTGGCGGCGCTCCTCTCCGCCGAGCTGGAGGCGCTCAACCGGGCCGCCATCGTCTCGGACGACGAGCTGCCGTTCGCCGTCCGGCTCACCGACGACGCCGGTGCCCTGCTCGGCGGAATCACCGGCTGGACCTGGGGCGGCTGCGGCGGGATCACCTCGCTCTGGCTGGCGGCGGAAGAGCGCGGAAAGGGGCTCGGCGGACGACTGCTGGCCGCCGCCGAGGACGAGATCCGGCGGCGTGGCTGCGACCGCGTCGTGGTCGCCACCATGTCCTTCCAGGCACCCGACTTCTACCGCCGGCACGGCTACCGGGAGGTCGGACGTACGCCGGGGATGCCGGACGGGACCGCGAAGCACCACTTTCACAAGCGGCTGGACGCCGACTCCCCGGATTCCCGCCGACCGGGCCGGAGCGTGCCGGAGAGCCACGCCCGGCCGTACCCCCAGAGGGAAGGGCCGCCCGCGAGGCACCAGATCGCGATCACCGGGTCGCAGATCGCGCAGCCGAACGAGGAGTCGTGAGCCGACGGGATGATCGGCTCGCCGCGCAGGTGGTGCACGATGTCCCAGCCGGTGTGCAGTAGCCAGGCGGCGCCGATGAACCTCCACGACTCCAGCCCGCGATAGGCCAGGTAGGTGAGCACGGCGGTGAAGGCGAACTCTCCGATCCCCAGTCCGCCGCCGCTGAGGTAGGCCGCGCCCGCTCCGGCGACGACGACCGCGTTGAAACGGCGGCGCTGCGGCTCGGCGATCAGGGAGTTCAGCAGGACGTAGAGAACACCGATGCACAGCGGTACGACGACGGTCATGGGCACCGAACGTAGCCGGGCCGGTCGGCTGGCGGCAGTGGCTGCCGAGACAGCCACCGACGGGTTCGCGCCAGAATGGGCGGATGCATCGCGTCGTGATCCTCGCCTTCGACGGCGTGGTTCCGTTCGACCTCTCCGTGCCGATCGAGGTCTTCGGCCGGGCCCGGCTGGCCGACGGCGGCCCGGCGTACCAGGTGCGGGTCTGCGCGGACGCCGCCGAGGTCCGGGCCGGGCCGGTCGCCATCCGCGTGCCGGAGGGGTTGGCCGCGCTGGCCGAGGCCGACACGGTCGTCGTCCCCGGTGTCGCCGACGTGGACGCCCCGATCCCGCCCGGACTGGTCGCGGCGCTCACCGCCGCGACCGGCCGGGTGGTCTCGATCTGTACCGGCGCCTTCCTGCTGGCCGCCGCCGGACTGCTCGACGGTCGTCGCGCCACCACGCACTGGGCCGCCGCCACCGAACTGGCTCGCCGGTACCCCGCCGTGGAGGTCGACCCGGAGGTGCTCTTCGTCGACGACGGGTCGGTGCTGACCTCGGCGGGTGCCGCCGCCGGACTGGACCTCTGCCTGCACCTGGTACGCCGGGATCACGGCGCCGCGGTGGCCGCGCGGACCGCCCGAAGCTCGGTCATGCCGCTCGAACGGGCCGGTGGCCAGGCGCAGTTCATCGCACACGAGCCACCCGCCCCGACCGGCATCTCCCTCCAGCCCCTGCTCGGCTGGCTGACCGACAACCTGCACGCCCCGCTGACCCTGGCCGCCATCGCCGAGCGGGCGTCGATGAGTACCCGCTCGTTGAGCCGGCACTTCCGCGACCAGACCGGCACCACCCCGATGCAGTGGCTCAACCGGCAGCGGGTCCGGCACGCGCAGCTTCTGCTGGAGACCGGCGACCAGCCGGTGGAACGGGTCGGCGAGCTGGCCGGGTTCGCCTCGGCGACGGCGTTCCGGGAACGGTTCCGGCAGGTCGTCGGGGTGAGTCCGGGCCAGTACCGCCGGTCGTTCGCGTCGGCGGCGCGGCCCGCCGGTACGCCCTGACCGTGGCCGGGCGGCCCGGTTCCGTCCGGCGGATCACGGGGAGTGGGTCGACGGCACGGCGACGCTCTCGGCGTGCCGCGCCGGTGGCCGGGGCGTCACCGCGTAACGGCTCAGCGCCAGCAGCGGAAGGGTGAGTGCGGCCAGGGCGAGGCCGAGCGCCGCCACCGCCACCATGGCGCCGCGCAGGCCGGTCCCGGACGCCCACAGGCCGACGTAGACCGGCCCCAGTAGGAAGCCGAGGTAGGAGACGACCGTCACGATCGAGGTCGCGCGGCCACGCGCGGATTCGACGACGTTGCGCGAGACGATGCTCAGCAGCGTCGGGAAGAGCGCGGCGGTCCCGGCGGCCGCGAGGACCAGCCCGGCCAGCGCGACGGGCACGGTCGGGGCGTGCGCGAGGAGCGCCGCGCCGCCGGCCGCGACGACGGCGCCGAGGACGAGGACCGGCCGGGCGTACTTCGGTGGCAGCGTGCTGACCGCGAAGCGGGTCGCCGCCACGACGGCGGCGAACGCGGCCGGGGCGGTCGCGCTCAGTCCGGGTCCGGCGGCCAGGACGTCGGCCATGAAGACCGCACCCCAGCTCTGGTGGGCGTTCTCGCTGGCGAAGGCGAGCGCGCCGAGCACGCCGACGAGAAGCAGCGGTACGACCGGCAGCCGGCTGCCGGTGCCACCGGCCGGCACGCCCGGCTCCGGGGCCGACACGTGGCGGGGCAGGGCGCGGTGGATGCCGGCGCCGGCCAGCACCGACAGCAGCAGTACGCCCGCGAAGGGGACCCAGGTGGGCGCCCCGTGGGCGAATGCCGCGCCGGTGCCGAGGCTGGATGCGACGACGGCGGTGGAGAAGACCGCGCCGGCCCGGGTGATGATCGGCCTCCCGGAGCGTTGCTCGGCGCGCCCGCCGACCGAGTTCATCGCCACGTCGGCCGCGCCGCTGGCGATGCCCACGGCGACGAGCCCGGCGCAGAGGCTCGGGAACCCGTGAGCGGTGACGCCGGCCGCGAGTCCCGCCCCGCCCAGGGCGACGACCAGGAGGGCGGTGGGACGCAGCCCCCAGCGGTCCAGTGCCCGGCCGGTCAGCAGCATCGCGGGCAGCGCACCGGCGCTGATGAACAGCAGCGCGGTGCCGAGTTGGCCGGCGTCGAGGCCGGCCTGGTCGCGTACGCGTGGCACGGCCGAACCCCAGGTGCCCCAGAAGGCGCCGAAGGCGGTCGAGCTGAGGTAGGTGGCGGTGACGAGCTGCCGGTGGGGGGAGACGACAGGCATTGTGTAACGCTACACAGGTATCATTCGGGGGTGCAACCGCGCCAGCCCACCACCCGCCGGGTGACGATGACCGACGTGGCCCGGGCGGCAGGCGTGTCGCCGATGACGGTGTCGTACACCTACAACCGCCCCGAGCGGGTCTCCGAGGAGAGTCGGAGCAGGGTGCTGCGCACCGCCGCCGCCCTCGGGTACCCGGGACCGGACCCCAGCGCGCGGTCGCTGCGCTACGGCGTCACCCGTACCCTCGGCGTCGTGCTCGGCGAGCACCTCAGCTACGCCTTCGACGACCCGCAGGCGGTCGCCTTCCTCGCCGGCATCGCCGAGGTGTGCGCCGAGCGCGGCTACGGGCTGCTCATCGTGCCGACCGGAACGGGCGACGAGGACGCCGGCCGGGTGGTCGCCGCCCCGGTGGACGCCTACGTCGTCTGGACGACCACCGGCGACGACCCGGCGCTCGCCGCCGCGTGCGGCACCCGCCGCCCGGTCGTCGTGCACGGCGGTCCCGGGCGGGACGGCACGACGCTGGTGGGCATCGACAACCGCGGCGCCGCCCGTGCGGTGGGTGCCGAGGTGTTCGCGACCGCCCGACGGCCGGCCGTGCTGAGTTTCCCGGTCGACCGGCAGCGCGACACCTTCGTCCGCCGTGGCGTCGAGCCGGACACCGTCGGATACCCGGTCACCCGCGACCGGCTGGCCGGATACCGTGACGCCGCCGAGGAACTCGGCATCGACTGGTCGGAGGTGCCGGTCGGCGTGTGTCGCACCAACGACGAGGCCGAAGCCCGGTCGGTGATGCGCCACCTGCTCGCGGCCGCGCCCGACCTCGACGCCGTCGCCGCGATGAGCGACCGGCTGGCGCTCGCCGCGCTGCGCGAGGCGGCCGACCCGGTCCGGATCAGCGGCTGGGACGACTCGGACGTGGCCCGGGAACACGGGCTCACCACGGTGGCCCAGTCGTTGCGCGCGCAGGGGACCGCCTGTGCCACCGCCGCGCTCGGCGACCCGGCACCGGATCACCGCGACGACTGGCGGCTGGTCCGGCGGGCATCCACCGGCGGCTGACCGGTGCGACGACCCGCTCGGTTCAGTCCCGTGGCCTGCGCCAGGTCTGGATGTCGGTCGGCGGAAGGTGCTCGGCGAAACGGTCGTCCGGTGCCGCCTCCCGGAGCAGGGCGGGCAGGTCCCGCTCGAAGTCCCGCAGCCGCTCGCCGAAGAGGTGCGGGGCGGAACCGGACCGGGAGAACGTCCACGCCACGACTGCGGGTCCGACCGGTGACGTGCCGGTCAGCGGCGGTGTCGGTAGTGGTGCACGACCAGGGCGGCGACGCAGCCGAGGGTGACGACGCCGAAGCCGATCCCCACGAGCGCGGGTAGACCGGTGATCGAGGAGACCCCGTTGGCGGCGGCGCTGACGATCAGCACCGTCCAGAGCAGTGGACGGAGCACCCTCCGGCCGGCGGCCTGGTCGGGCCGGACGGTCGGGTCGGGCGTCTGCGGGATTCGGTACGGGTCGGCCATCGGGTACCTCCGGTGCGGTCGGTTCGGCGGTACGTCCCACGCTAGGAACACCGCCGGCCGCCGACGATCCCGCCAGCGCGTCGACCGGAGTACAGCAGGCTGTACTTCCCGGCTCGGCACCTCGCGGCGACGACCTCGGGTGTCCTAGGGTCTGGCCGGGAGGTGGGATGAGGACGACCGACGACCCGGCCGGCGCCCGGTGGCGCTCCGTCCGGCACTATCTGCGGGACCGGGCACGGGACTCGGTCGACGCCCTGGAGCATCTGGTCGGCGGGCTCGGCACGGCGTTGCTGGCGCTGGGCGGGTTGAGCTACCTGGTCGCGGTCGTGCTGGCCGTTCCGGTCGGCGTCGGGCTGCTGCTGGTGCCGTCGGCCCTGCGCGTGGTGCGGGCGGTGGCCGATCGGGAGCGGGCCCGGCTGTCCCGGTGGGGCCCCGAGATCATCGGTCCGGGGCCGGTACCGGCCGGAGCGCGGGCCGCCCTGCGGGATGCCGCCGTACGGCGTGATCTCGCCTGGCTGCTGGTGCACGCCACCGGCGGGTTCGTGATCGGTCTGGTCGGCCTGGGCCTGCCGCTGTACGCGGTGCAGAGCCTGACCTTCCCGTTGTGGTTCTGGCTGCTGCCGGCCGAGGCCGGTGGCCCCGGGCTGGTGTACTGGCGGATCGAGGGGCTGCTGGACGCGCTGGCCGTCGGGTTGACCGGGGTCGGCTGGCTGGCCGTCGTCGTCGGCCTCGGCCCCGGCATGGCGCGGCTCCAGGCGTGGCCCGGACGTCGCCTGCTGGCGCCGCCCGCCGACACCGACCTGTCGCTGCGGGTGGCGGAGTTGACCGCGACCCGCGCGGCGGCGCTGGACGCGCACGCGGTCGAGCTGCGCCGGATCGAGCGGTCGCTGCACGACGGTGCGCAGAACCGGCTGGTCGCGGTCACCGTCCTGCTGGGTGCCGCCCGGCGGGCGGTGGCCCGGGATCCGGTCTTCGCCGGTGACGTGCTGGAGCGGGCGCAGGACGCCGCCGAGCAGGCACTGGCCGAGTTGCGTGGCGTGGTGCGCGGCATCCTCCCGCCGGTCCTGGCCGATCGCGGGCTGGCCGGTGCCCTCGGTGGACTCGCCGCGAGCTGCGGGGTGCCCTGCCGGGTCGACGTCGAGGTGCCCGGCCGCTGTGCCGCCTCGGTCGAGGCCACCGCCTATTTCGTGGTGGCCGAGGCGCTGACCAACGTGACCCGGCACAGCGGAGCGGCCAGCGCCACCGTCACGGTGCGCCGGGCCGGCGCCCGGCTGCTGCTGCGGGTGGCGGACGACGGCCACGGCGGTGCCGAGGAGCGCGACGGGTCCGGCCTCGTCGGCATCCGTCGCCGGGTGGAGGCGTACGACGGGCGGTTCCGGCTCACCAGCCCGGTCGGTGGGCCCACGACGATGGAGGTGGAGCTGCCGTGCGGATCGTGATCGCCGAGGACGACCCCCTGCTGCGGGAGGGTCTGGCGCTGCTGCTGCGGGCGGAGTCGCTCGACGTGGTCGCGACCACCGACACGCCGGGCGCGTTCCTGGCGGCCGTCGACGCGTACGCCCCGGACGTCGCCATCGTCGACGTCCGGATGCCGCCGACGCACACCGACGAGGGGATCGTCGCCGCGGTCGAGGCCCGTCGCCGCCAGCCGGGTCTTGCCGTGCTGGTCCTGTCGGCGTACGTCGAGCAGACCTTCGCCACCGAGCTGCTCGCCGGGGGCACGGTGCGGTTGGGGTACCTGTTGAAGGAACGCGTCGGCCGGGTCGACGAGTTCCTGGCCGCGCTGCACCGGGTCGCCGACGGCGGTACGGCGGTCGACCCGGAGGTGGTCGGCCAGTTGCTGGCGCGCAGCCGTCCCGACAGCACGCTGAGCCGGCTGAGCCTGCGCGAGCGTGACGTGCTCGGGTTGATGGCCGAGGGGCTGGGCAACGGCGCCATCGCCGAGCGCCTGTTCGTCACCGAGGGTGCCGTGCACAAGCACATCCGCAGCATCTTCGCCAAGCTGGACCTGCCGCCGGACGACCGGGCGGACCGGCGGGTGACCGCGGTCCTGCGCTATCTGGAGGACACCCAGCGATGAGCGCCGCAATTGGTTTGACAGCGCTTATATAAGTGCTGTTACGTCGGCTGCGTGACCGGAGCCGAGAAGAGGGAAGAGAGCCGGGACCTGCTCGACAGCAGCCACTGGCGCCCGCTGTGGCAGATGCTGAACGCGATGGACCAGGAGATCGCCTCGCTCTACGACGAGGCGGGGATATCCGGGCTGCGCACCCGGTTCGTCGGTCCCCTGATCCAGTTGTCCCGACACGAGTCGATGACGATCCAGGAACTGGCCACCGCCGTCGAGGTGACCCACTCGGCGATGAGCCAGACCGCCGCCGCGATGCGCGCGGCGGGGTTCGTCGACAGCGCGGAGGGCGGTGACGGTCGGACCCGCCGGATCCGGCTGAGCAGCCGGGGCCGGGAGGTGCTGCCGCTGCTGGAGGCGGAGTGGCGGGCGACCGAGGCCACGGTGCGGGAACTGGAGGCGGAACTGCCGTATCCGCTGAGTCGGGTCGTCGAGGACATCAACGCCGCGCTGGCGACGCGCTCGTTCCGCCAGCGCCTCGCCGACAACCTCGCCCAGGCCCTCGACGGACGTCTGCGATGAGCCTTCCCGGCGCCCTGGTCGACACCCGCCCGCTGCGCGAGTACCCCACGTTCCGTCGTCTCTGGCTGGGCACCACAGCCTCCGGACTCGGCGGCCAGCTGGGGGTCTTCGCCGTCACCTTCTATGTCTGGGAGCACACCCGCAACCCGGTGACGGTCGGGCTGATCGGCCTCTTCACCGCCGCTCCGCTCATCGTCTTCGCCCTGCTCGGCAGCGCCTTCGTCGACCACGTCGACCGGCGGCGGCTGGCCCTGGCCACCACCTGGGGCCAGATCGTGACCAGCCTCCTGATGGCGGCCGTGGCCGCCGGGCCGGCCGACGGGACCTGGGCCATGCTGGTACTGGTCGCCGTCGCGGCGGCCTTCTCCGCACTGGGAACCCCGGCCCGCCGTACCTTCGTCGCACGGCTGCTCCCCGCCGACCGGCTGGCCGCCGGACTGGCCCTCAACCACCTCTCCTTCCAGTTGGCGGTGCTCCTCGGCCCGGCCCTGGCGGGTCTGCTCACCGCCCGGTGGGGGACGACGGTCTGCTTCGTGATCAACGGGATCGCCGCCGTCGCCGCCCTGATCGGGATCACCGGGCTGCCTCCGACCGGCCCGACCGAGGGGACCGGGCGAGCCGGTGCCGCCGCCGTCTGGGAGGGGATCCGCTACGCCGCCCGCACCCCGGTGGTCCGGGCCGCCTTCCTCGTCGACCTCGCCGCGACGGTACTGGCCATGCCGATGGCCCTCTTCCCGGTCATCAACCAGGAGAAGTTCGGCGGTTCGCCGGAGGTGCTCGGCCTGCTCACCTCGGCGGTGGCGGTCGGCGGCGTACTCGCCTCCGCGCTCTCCGGAACGATCACCCGGCGGGACCGCCCCGGCCTCGTGCTGCTGTGCTGCGCCGGGGTGTGGGGGGCGGCACTGGCCGGGGTCGGTCTGAGTGGTCAGCTTCCGGTGGTGCTCGCCCTGCTGGCGCTGGCCGGTGCCGCCGACACCTGGTCCGTCGTGTCACGCGGAACGATCGTGCAGTCGGGTACGCCGGAGTCCCACCGTGGCCGGGTCGCCGCGCTGGAACACATCGTCGGTACGGCCGGACCACACCTCGGCGGCCTCCGCGCGGGGCTGGTCGCGGCCGGGAGCACGGCCGGCACCGCCCTGGTGGTCGGCGGGCTCACCTGCCTGGCCGGACTGGGCCTGATCAGCGCCCTCGTCCCGCAACTCCAGCGGTTGCGCAGCACCCGGGAATCTCCCGCCCCCGCACACAGCTGAGGGACACCCCTCGACGGGGATGATCACTACCCTGGTCGCCGTGACGGAATTCGACTGGGCCGGGTTGTCGGCGGCGAGGAACGCGACGCAGGAAGCGGTCCCGGAGATGGTCAACCGTGCGCTCCGGGTCCTGGAGGACCTGCTGGAGGAGACCGACCACGCCTGCACGTTCACCCTGGTGGACGGCCCGCTGACCGGCGACGACGTGGTCGCGGCGGTGAACGCGCTGCTACCGGCGAACTGCCGGGTCTCGGGCCTGGAGCCGGTGGACTCCTGGTCCGCGACGGCCCGGGCGGCACTTCCCGGAATGTTCGTCCCGGGGCGCCAGCCGCACGCCTGGGCCGAGCAGGGGGCCGCACGGCTGCTGGCCGAAGCGCTCACGGACTGGGCCGTGGCCCTGATGGGGCGGCTCTGGCCCGCCTCCGCCGAGTCCTGGACCCTCACCGTGCACGCCCGGGACTGGTACGAGGGGGCCTACGTCGACCTCGTGGTCCGGGTGCGCGACCGGGTGTGGCTGCTGCACCTCGGAGTCAGCGACTGAGCGGCCCGAGTGGACGGCGCGACGGCTACCGGCCGGCGTCCGCCGACGGGGCGGGAGTCGCCGGCCCGAGGATGCCGGCCATGGTGCGCGAGACGATGAGGTCGAACGGATCCTCCTCGGCCGTGGCCCCGGTCGATCCCCGCGCGATGGCCTCGGCAAGACGCGGATGCCGACCCTGCGCGGCGACGTGGCGCAGGTAGGCCGCCTGTGCCTGCTGCCACTGCTCGGTGCTCCGGCCCCCGCGTTGACGGGCGCCGGCCAGTTCCGCCTGCACGAAGAGTGCGACGATGCCGTTGAGCATGGCGAAGGTCTGCAACTTGACGCCGACGGCGGCGGGGTGGTCGGCGAGTACGGCGAGGACGTGTTCGACCAGGTCGAGGCCGTTCGGGCCGATGCCCGGCTGACCGGTCACCAGGGGTGCCAGCCACGGATGACGGCGCATGATCGTACGGGTCTGCCGGGCGAACTCGACGAGATCGGCGAGCCAGTCGTCGCCGGGCGGGGCGAGGTCGTACTCCGCGGCCACGGCGTCCACCATCAGGTCGACGAGTTCGTCCCGGGCGGCCACGTAGCGGTAGAGCGACGCCGGGCCGGTCCCGAGGCTCGCGGCCACCCGGCGCATGGTGACCGCCTCCAGCCCGTCCCGGTCGGCGAGGGCGATCGCCGCCGAGGTCACCTCGGCGCGGCTGCGTTCCGCCGGACGACCCGCCGGCAGCGACTCCGGCCGCAGCCAGATCGGCTGGTCCGCTCGGCCCACCATCGCGGCGGTACCCCCTCCCGCTGTCGAACGACGCCTCCGGCCGCTGCCAATGTAGTTCGCGACCGTCGTTCGCCAACCGCGACCCGCGACGGGGAGCCGGCCGTACGCGCTGCCGCCGGCCGGGGCGACGCCGGGCCGCCGGCAGCTCGCACCTGCTCGGCTGGAAAGACAGCGGTGCCGGATACGGGCCGCTCGACCCGTATCCGGCACCGTTCGCTCAGAGCTGCCGCACCCGGATGTTGCGGAACTCGATCACGTCGTTGTTGCCGTGGTTCTGCAATCCGACGAAGCCGCTGAGGAACTGCCGCAGGTCGGTCGGCGGGTCGCCCTGGCGGGACGACTGCTTGCCGGGGGCGTTCTCGAACTCACTGATCACCACACCGTTGCGGACGATCGTGTAGTGCTGGCCGGTCACCCGGACCTCGTAGTCGTTCCACTGGTTCTTCGGGGTCGCACCGGCCCGGTCCAGGGTGTTCGGCGCGAAGTTGTAGACCGAGCCGGTCTTCTGCGGCTCGCCGGTCTCACCGTCGTAGATCTGGATCTCGTGGCCGCAGTAGATGGCGACCCATGCCTGGGAGGTACGGGCCGACCCGACGGTGCCACAACTGCCCGCCGGCCGCTGCTCCAGCGGAGTCCTCGGATCCGGGAACCGGACGAAGATGCCGCTGTTGGCCCGGACGTTCTCCGGGGAGATGTCGCGGAACTGCACCCTGATCGAATAGTCCGCGAGCTGCTGGTCGGCGTACCAGAGCATGCCGAGGCCACCGGAGCTGCGGATCGACCCGTCGGGGCGCAGCGAGAACGACCCGCCCGGTGCCTGGCGCCAGCCGGCCAGCGACTTCGCCGAACCGTCGAAGATCGGCTGGTAGCCGTCGGTGGCACCGATCGGGGACTGGGTACCCGCCCGGCGCAGCGCCCTGGACTCGCGGTTGTCGATGACGTGCGCGGCGGTCAGTTCGGCGAGCACGGCGTCGAGGTGGGTGACGAACGAGGCCCGGTTCGGCCAGGTGGTCTCGTCGTCGATCAGATCGTTGATCGTGCAGCCGCCGCCGACCTTCCGGTTCTCCACCCCGGTGTCGGTGTCCAGCATCCAGACCGTCGGCCGGGCGTCGGCGGCGGCGCAGCCGGCGTTCACGTCGATCTTCCCGGTGACCACCTCACCGTCGGCGTAGGTCACCTTCAGCGTCGCGGTGAAGGTCCCGTACCGCTTGTAGGTGTGCGTCGGGTGGGCCTGGTGCGACGGCTTG
Organism: Plantactinospora sp. BB1; assembly: GCF_003030385.1. Classification (NCBI taxonomy): domain Bacteria; kingdom Bacillati; phylum Actinomycetota; class Actinomycetes; order Micromonosporales; family Micromonosporaceae; genus Plantactinospora; species Plantactinospora sp. BB1. The sequence goes on from NZ_CP028159.1 coordinate 3,835,441, forward strand.
CTGCCGTCGCCGAAGTCCCACTCCCAGGCCACCCCGCCGGCCCGCGCGGCGGAGAACCCGATGGTCCGGGGCTGGCTCGGCGTCACCGACCGGGCCGTGGCCAGGCTCGGGTTCGGGGTGGCCTGGCCACCCTGGTAGGTGATCCGGACCAGCTTCTGGTTCGGGTGCAGGCTGAAGAAGCCCCGACCGTAGTCGAGCATGTAGAGCGCACCGTCGGGCCCGAACTTCGCGTCCATCCAGGAGTCGAGCTGGTTCGGGCCGGTACCGCCCTGGATGATGCTGCGCAGGTCCTCGGCGAAGGCCGGCGCCCCGGCGTGCGCGACCGTCTCCGGGTCGACGGTGACCGCGATCCGGTTGTTGGCGTTCGACTGGTCACCGATGAACCACTTGTCGTCCCAGTACGCCGGCCAGGCGACGCCGCTGTTCACGTCGACCTTCTCGCGCTGGTAGGTCGGACCGTCCATGATGGCCTGACCGCCGCCGCTCAGGTACGGCTGGGTGTAGGTGGCGTCCTCGGCCTTGTACGTCGGCAGCCCGCTGCCGTCGGTGCGCTTCGGGAAGACCGGGCCACCACCCTGCGGCGAGTACCAGATCATGTTGTCCCGTACCGGCGGGAGGTTGACCAGACCGGTGTTGCGCGGCGACTCGTTCTTCGGGTTGTCGCAGTCGTACCAGCCGGTCAGCACGGTGGCGTCGGTGTTGCTGCGGTCCCGGTACGGCTGCCGGTTGCCCATGCAGTACGGCCAGCCGTGGTTGCCCGCCGAGGTGATGATGGTGGCGGTCTCGTACTTCGCCGGGCCGAGTTCCGGGCTCGGGGCACCGGCGTCCGGGCCGACCCACGCGGCGGTGAGCCAGTCGTTGACCGGGTCCCAGGCGATCCGGGCGATGTTGCGGACACCCATCACGTAGATCTCCGGTCGGGTCTTTCCGCCGCCCTGCTCCTGACCGGTGAAGAGGTTGCCGTCCGGGATCGTGTAGGTGCCGTCCGGCTCCGGGTGGATGCGCAGGATCTTGCCGTTCAGGTCGTTGGTGTTCCCGGAGGTACGCCGGGCGTCCTGGAACGAGATCCCGGCGTACTCCTGGGTCCAGTTGTTTCCGGAGTAGCCGTTCGACCCGCCGGAGGAGTTGCTGTCGCCGCTGCCGATGTAGAGGTTGCCGGACTCGTCGAAGGTCATCCCGCCACCGGCGTGGCAGCAGCTGTGGATCTGGGTGTCCCAGTGCAGCAGGTCCTTGCGGGTGCCCTGGTCGACCGACTGGGCGGCGTGGTCGTAGGTGAACCGGGAAACCGTACGCTGGCCGACCCGGCGCTCCCGGTCGATCGACTCGTGCGGCATCCAGTAGACGTAGAACCAGCCGTTCTCGGCGAACTTCGGGTCGAGGGTGATGCCGACCAGGCCCTCCTCGTTCTTCACCAGCTCGCTGCCGCTGCCCCGGTTGCCCATCACCTCCAGCGTGGTCAGCAGCTTGACCTGCTTGCTCTTCGGGTCCCACTGGTGGATGGTGCCGCAGCCCAGCCCCACGTCCGGGTTGGCCCAGTCGACGATCGGCCCGCTCGGGCAGGCGGCCTTGCCGATGTAGAAGACCTTGCCGTCGGGGGCGATGGTCAGGCCGTGCGGCTCACCGATCTGGTCGAGCTGGCCGGACTGGTTGGCGGCGGTCAGCCGCTCGATCCTGTAGTTCGCCCCGATGGTCGCCTGGCAGTCGCCCCGGACCAGACCGGTCGTCCACTGCAACGCGCCGAGCAGGTGGCTGCGGAATTTCGTGTCGGTGGTGTAGCTCGCCTCGGTGCGCCCCATCCCGGTGTAGAACGAGCGGCCGCCGTCGTAGTCCCGGCACCAGGAGATCGGGTGGAAGGCGCCGTTGCCGCCCAGCCCCGGCTGGTAGCTGCGCTCCCGGACCTGGGCGACGGTGTGCACCCGGCCCACCGGACTGGGGTCCCAGTTCATCCACTGGTCGGCGCGGGTCCAGTTGAGCGGCAGGCCCTTGTTCGCCGGGTGCTGCCGGTCGACCACCTCGACCACGGCCTCCTGCACCCGGGACTCCGGCGCCGGTCCGGCGTCCGGGCCGATCAGCCACAGCTCGGCGAGCTGGATCAGCGGCTCACCGCTGTTCGCGGTGATGTTCAGCCGGTAGTACTGGTACGGCTGGGTGTTGGTGAACGTGTACTGCTTGGTCTGGAACCGCCCCGAGAAGGTCTCCCCGGTCCGGCGGTCCAGGTCCGTCCAGGTCTCGCCGTCGGCCGACCCCTGTAGGGTCCAGTCCCTCGGGTCCCGGCCGGTGAAGTCGTTCGCCGAGGTGAGCGCGTAGTGCGCGATCGCCTTCGGCGCGCCGAGCTTGGCGACTACCCAGCCGGTCGGGGTACGCGTCAGCCACTTCGTACCGGTCGACCCGTCGATCAGGTTCTCGACGATCTCGTTCGGCGGGTTGTTGCCGCTGGCCGTGACGCTCTCGATCTTCTCCGCGTTGGGCAGGCTCGCCGCCGGGCGGGTACCGATCAGACCGGTGAACCACTCCGAGCCGGGCTGCGCGCGGGCGGCGTCGTGGATGCCGACGAAGCCGCCACCACCCTTGACGTACGCCTGGAACGCCGCCTCCTGGGCGTCGTTCAGCGTCACCCCGTTCGCCGACAGGAAGACCACGCTGCGGTAGCGGTCCAGGTTGTCCGCGGTGAAGACCGCCGGGTCGGCGGAGGCGTGCACGGTGAAACCGTTCTCGTTGCCGAGCTTGCGGATCGTGCTGACGGCCCGGGCGACCGGGTCGTCCTGGGACGCCGCCGGCCCGTGGAAGACCAGTACGTTCACCGCCTGGCCGCTCCAGGCCGGCGCGACCCCGCCGACGCTCCCGTCCGGGGCGGCGGCGGCCGGCGCGCCCAGCAGGCCGAGCGTGAGCACGGCGGCCGAGGCCAGGGCGACCGCCCGGCGCAGCGGTCCGGCGCCACGCCACCGGGCCCGGGAAACCGGGTCGAGCGCGGCGGACGGCGGGTCGACGGGGTCGGGGCGGTGTCGCCCGACCGATCGGGACAGCCGGAAATGGCGGTGGTGAGCCATTTCTCCTCCTCCAGAGGGGGTACGAAGAGTTCTACTCATCGGTGGTTCCCGTGCGCGCCGGCCGGTGCGGCGGCGCCCTGTGCCGGCGCGGCCGGCCGGTGGCCACCGGCGTGCGGCGGCATCTGTCCGTTCTCGTCGAGCACGTGCAGCGTCGTCGACATGCCCAGGTCGGAGTGGAACTGCATGTGGCAGTGCAGCATCCAGTGCCCCGGTCCCACGGAGTCGCCCGCGACGATCTGCACGCCGAAGGTGTCACCGGGGCCGAGGGTCTTGTTGTCGATCACCGGGATCGAGTCGATGAGCGCCTTGTTGCCGCCGGGGACCAGGCCGGTCCGGGTGTCCGCCCAGGAGTGTCCGTGCACGTGGAAGGTGTGCATGTCGTCGCCGATGCCGATCACGATGAACTCGATGCGTTCGCCGAGCTTGGCGACCAGGCAGGTCGGGCCCGGCTGCGGGTTCACCGGGTCGCAGGTGTCGGCCTCCGCGCTGCGCCGCAGGTTGATGGTCTGCCGGTCGCCGAAGGCCGTCACGTAGGTCCGGTCCGGCCTCGGGTCGCCCTGCCGGCGTACCACCAGGCCGCCGAAGAGCCCGGAGCGGAGGCCCTGGGTGCCGTGCGGCCCGCCGACCACGTGGTCGTGGTACCACCAGTAGCCGGCGGTGCCCTGCGAGGTCGCGGTGCGCGGCTTGGCGTACCAGATGTAGGTCCGCGACCCGCCCGGCGGCACGAAGGAGTTGCTGTGCACCGTGCCGTCGGACATCTGGGTGTACTTGACCCCGTGCACGTGCAGCGAGACGCCGACCGGGTGCGCCGGGTCGGTGCGCAACTGCTCCAGGGTGGCGGCCGGCACCTGGTTGTGCAGGGTGATCGCCAGGCATTCCCCCTCGATCATCTCCATCGTCGGCCCCGGGTAGGAGGCCGTCTGCGGGGTGAGGCCGTAGCCGAGCCGGACCTGGTTGGTCACCGGGTCCTTGGGCAGCTCGACCGCGTACATCTGTAGCCGGCGGTCCGGGGTGACACAGCCGGCCGGCCGTTCCGCCGAGGCCGCGGCGGCCTCGACCGTCCGCTCGGCCGGCGGGGCGGCCGTGGTGGCGCCGCCGGCCACGGCCAGCCCGCCCGCGCCGACGAGCGTCACCAGCATGATGGCCGCCACCATCAGGGCCCGGCCGCCGCTCGTGCCGAGCAGCCGGACCGGCGACGCCGGCTGCGACGCCGGCCCGGCGGCGGGCGCCGAGAGTACGACCTCGCCGATGTCCTTCGTTTCCTTGTCCAACGTTTCGATCCAATCGCTCGGCTAGGCGGGGGAGAGGACGGCGTGCGACGTCACGGGGTCAGCGGGGCGATCCGGACGTTGCGGAAGGTGACGATGTCGCCGGCCCCGTGGTTCTGCAGGCCGATGTAGCCGGTCGCGTTCTGCCGCCCGGCGCCGCCGGGATCGTCCGCCCGGGGCGGGCTGAAGACGGCGTCGGGGACGTTCAGGTACTCGTTGATCAACTCGCCGTTCCGGAACACCGAGTAGTGCTGGCCGACGACGCGGATCTCGTAGTCGTTCCAGGTGCCCTTCGGGGTGACCCGGGCGCCGTCGAGGTCGACCCGGTCGAAGCCGTACACCGAGCCGCTCTTGTACTGGTCGCCGTCGGTCCGGTCGAAGATCTGCAACTCGTGGCCGTACTTGATGGCCACCCACTCGGGGCGGGACTCCTGCGGGTGCTGGTGCACCTGCGGGAAGCGGACGAAGACCCCGCTGTTGGCCCGGCCGTCCCCGGGGGCGTCGTCGCGCCACTGGAGCTTGAGCGAGAAGTCGCCGTAGCTGCGGACCGGGAACCAGAGCATGCCGAGACCGTCGACCGCCCTACTGGTGATCGACCCGTCGGCGTTGCGCGTGAAGCCGCCGGCGCCGACCTGCTCCCAGAGCTTGAACGAGGCGGCGGTGCGGTCCAGCAGCGGCTGGTAGCCCTGCTTCGCCTCGGACCGGCCCACCCCGGAGTCGCGGGCCGTGCGTACCAGCGCGTTCTGCTCCCTCAGCAGGATCCTGCCCCGGTGGTGCAGGTGCTCGGCGACCGCCCTGACGTGCTCGACGAACTCGGCGTGGCTGGGCCAGACCCGCTCGTCGAAGATCAGATCGTTGATCGAGCAGCGCCCCTCGACCACCCGGTTCGGCACACCGCTGTTCGAGGTGCCGAGCCAGACCGTCGGCCGGCTGTCGGTCACCCGGCAGCTCGGTGCCGGCGGGCCGCTCGGCACCACCGTGAAGGTGGCCGACGCGGTCCCCGAGACGTTGCCGGCCCGGTCGGTGGCCCGGTAGCTGACCGTGTGCGCACCCGGGGTGTTCACGGTGAGCGGGCCGGAGTAGACGACGTAGCCCCGGCCGTCGAGGGCGTACTCGACCCGGTGGACCCCGGACCCGGTGTCGGCGGCGGTGAGCACGATGGTGGCGCTGCCGACGTACGCCCAGCTGCCGTCCTGCTGACCGGTGATCGCGGCGGTCACCGTGGGGGCGGTGTTGTCGGGGTCGGGCGGGGCGACCACGCTGAACGAGACCGACCCGGGCGTGGAGGTGTTGCCGGCCACGTCGGTGGCCCGGTACGAGACGGTGTGCTGGCCGGGCTGGTTGACGGTGACCGGGGCGGTGTATTCGGCGTACGGCTGCCCGTCGAGCGAGTACTCGATCCGGTCCACCCCCGATCCGGCGTCGGTGGCCGAGACGGTCACGGTGGCCGCGCCGACGTACGCCCCGGTGCCGTCCCGGTTACCGGCGACGGTGGCGGTCGCGGTCGGCGGGGTGGAGTCGTCCGGCAGCTCGACCACCGTGAACGTGACGGACTGCGCCGCCGAGGTGTTGCCCGCCCTGTCGGTGGCCCGGTACGAAACGGTGTGCTCGCCGGGCGTGTTGACGGTGACCGGGGCGGTGTACGCCGCGTACGCCTGCCCGTCGACCGCGTACTCGATCCGGTCCACGCCCGACTCGGTGTCGGTGGCCGTGACGGTCACCGTGGCGGCACCGAGGTAGCCGCCATCGTCGTCGCGGTCCCCGGTGACCCCGCCGGTCACGGTCGGCGCCGTGGTGTCCGGAGTGGACGTGTCGGCCACCTCGAAGGTGACGGACTGGGCTGCGGAGGTGTTGCCCGCCCTGTCGGTGGCCCGGTAGCTGACGGTGTGCCGGCCCGGCTGGTGCACCATCACCGGGGCGGTGTAGGCGGCGTAGCTGCCGCCGTCGAGGGAGTATTCGGTGCGTTCGACGCCGGATTCGGTGTCGGTGGCGGTGAGGGTGACGGTGGCCATGCCGATGTAGGCGCCCTCGTCGTTCTGTTCGCCGGTGACGGCGGCGGTGACGGTGGGTGCGGTGGTGTCGGGGTCGGCCGGTTCGACGACCTGGAAGGTGGTCGACTGTACGGCGGAGGTGTTGCCGGCGACGTCGGTGGCCCGGTAGGTCACCGTGTGCTGCCCGGGAGTGTTCACCGTGACCGGGGCGGTGTAGGCGGTGTAGCTGCCGCCGTCGAGGGAGTATTCGGTGCGTTCGACGCCGGATTCGGTGTCGGTGGCGGTGAGGGTGACGGTGGCCATGCCGATGTAGGCGCCCTCGTCGTCTTGTTCGCCGGTGACGGCGGCGGTGACGGTGGGTGCGGTGGTGTCGGGGTCGGCCGGTTCGACGACCTGGAAGGTGGTCGACTGTACGGCGGAGGTGTTGCCGGCGACGTCGGTGGCCCGGTAGGTCACCGTGTGCTGCCCGGGGGCGTTCACCGTGACCGGGCCGGAGTAGGTGCCGTACGCGCCACCGTCCAACGAGTACTCCACCCGCCCGACGCCGGATCCGGTGTCGGTGGCGGAGAGGGTGACCGTGGCGGCGCCGACGTACCCGCCGTTCTCGTCCCGATCCCCGGTGACCTCGGCGGTCACCGTCGGCGGGGTCGTGTCCGCGCCGCCGCCGGTGACGACGAGCAGTCCGGTCATCGCGCCGTGCCCGGGGATCGCGCAGAAGTAGCGGTAGGTGCCCTCCGTGAGCACCACGTCGACGGTCCACCGGCCCTGGTTGGCGTCGAACGGGTCGGCCAGGATGTTCACGTCGACATCGCGGTTGTACTCGGGATTCCCGGTGTCGAAGGTGAGGGTGTGCTGCATCCCGCTGGTGTTGCCGGTCGCGACGCTGTTCTCGAAGACCAGGGTGGCCGGTCCGGCGACGGCGGTGGTGGGTGCGGAGACGTACGCCTCGGTGCTGTTGCCGCCCGTCCAGGTGAGCACCTGGGCCTGTAGCTCGCCGGCCGAGGTGGGATCGCTGGCTCTGCTCCGCTCGGTGTCCACCGGGCGGGCGCTGGCCGGGACGGCGAGGAGCGCCGAGCCGGTGATCAGGACGACTATCGCCGCGAGCATCCTCATCGGTCGTCCGGAGCGGCCGGTGCCGAGCCGGGGGAGCGGCCGCGAACGCCTCGGCGGGCCGCATCGCACTGGGAAGGCTGGCATGTCGAACACACCTTTCGCGAGTCTTGGGGCAACGTCGACGACCCGTCGGGGCTTCGCGTGGATCGACGGACGACATGGCGGCAGACCGCACACCGCTGGATCCGCGACGGTGGGTCCGGCGCTGCGGCTGCCGGCCTGTCACGGCTGGTGTGGACGGAGTGTCTCGGTGGGGGAGGGTGGACTAGGGCGAGGTCGGACCGGTGGGCCAGGTGACGCGGGCCGTGTTGCCGAGCCGACGCGGAGCGACGCCGTTCCGGGCATGGCGCGACGGCCGCGCCGGGTCTGCGGGCACGGTGACCTGGAGAGTTGGCGCCCCCGGTCGAGCCGTGACTCTCAGACGACGAGCTGACCGCGCCGCCGGTTAGCTCGTTTAAATATGTTGATGTTGTCCGACACTAAGTTCTTGCCGTCGAGATGTCCAGATCTTTCGGCAGGATCGTCTCCACTTTTGTCCGTGGTGACAAAAGAGTGTGGACGGTGAACGCCTGGCGGTGCTGGGGCGGGTGACGGGTGGCGAGCCCGCCCCCGACCGGCGAGGCGGGCCCACCGTCGTCAGGAGCCGTCGGCGACCGAGGCGAGCAGCCGGGCGAACTCGCCCGGTTTGCTGATCATCGGCCAGTGGCCCGAATCGATGTCGACCAGGTCGAGACGCGTGACCCGGGCGAGTTCGGGTCCCTCCCCGGCGGCGATCCACTGCTGCGCCTGGTCCGGTGAGAACTCCGGGCAGACGAGGACCACCGGGACGTCGAACCGTCGCTCGTCCACCAGCCGTACCACCCCCCGGGCCACCCCCTCCGGGACCGGGATCGCGCCGGCCGCGAAGGACCGCCGGGCCTCCTCGTCGAGGTCGGCGGAGTCCGGGCCCTCGAAGGGCTCCCAGCCGGGGAAGGGCATCACGCCCTCCCTCAGCTCGAAGAACTCGGCGTAGGAACCGCCGTCCGCGACGGGAAAGCCGCCGACGAGGACGACCTTGGCCACCTTCTCCGGGCGGGCGTCGGCGGCCAGCCAGGCCAGCGTGCAGGCGGCGGAGTGCCCGACCACCATCGGCTTCCCCGGCGCCGCGTCCACGGCGGCGAGCACCGTCGCCACCTGGTCGTCGAGGGTGGCGGAGGTGGATCCGTCACCCTGCCCGGGAAGGGTGATCGGCACGGGTCGGTGGCCGAATGCCCGGAGTGCGGGCACGACGTCGTCCCAGGCGGATCCGTCGAGCCAGAGGCCGGCGATGAGCAGTACGTCCATGATCAGTCTTCCTCTCTGCGCGGTCGGGTCGCGTCCGGCCCTGGAACCGGTGCGCCCCGGGGCACGACGCTAGGCCCTGATCCGGACGATCTACTTCCGGTACGTCTCGGCTGGCGCCTAGGCTGCTCGGGTGCCGACCGAAACGAGCCCCACCGCACGCGCCCTCCGTACCCTGGAGATCCTCCAGGCCCGTCCCGGCACCACGGCCGGTGAACTCGCCGGTCGGCTGGGCGTCACCGAGCGGGCCGCGCGGCGGTACGTCGGAATCCTCCGTGAGGCCGGCATCCCCGTCGAGTCGATCCGGGGCCCGTACGGCGGGTACCGGCTGCGCCGCGGGACGAGGCTGCCTCCGGTCGTCTTCACCGAGGCGGAGGCGCTCGGTCTGGTCATGGCGGTGCTCGACGGTCAGCCGGCAGCCGCCGAGGCCGACGCCGACGACCTGGTCGGCTCCGCCCTGGGCAAGGTCATCCAGGTACTCCCCGAGAGCGTCGGCCGGCAGGCGGCGGCGCTGCGCCGGCACGCCTCGGCCGCGCCGGACCGGCATTCGTCCCGCCCCGATCCCGCCACCACCAGTGCGCTGGTCACCGCCGTCGCGGCCCGACGCCGGGTGCTGGTCACCTACCGGACGGAGTCGGGCAACGAGTGGGACGCCGAGGTGGACCCCTGGGCGGTCGTGGTCCGGTACGGCCGCTGGTATCTGCTCTGCCACTCGCACCGCGCGGACGCGGTCCGCACCTACCGGCTCGACCGGGTCCGCGCGGTCCGACAGACCGGGTACCCGTTCGAGCCGCCCGACGGCCTCGACCCGGTCGCGGCGCTGGAGGAGAACCTGGGAACCGGGTGGGAGTTCCGCACCCGGGTCGTCTTCGACGCCCCGGCGGCCGAGGTGGCCCCATGGATTAGGCCCCCGATGGGACGGCTCGAACCCGCCGGTGCCGGCTGCGTGCTGGTCGGCAGCACCAGCAACCCCGCGATGTACGCCGAGGAGTGGCTGCCGAGCGTGCCGTTCGCCTTCCGGGTCGAGGGTGGGCCGGAACTGCGGGCGGCGGTCGCGGCCGTCGCGGCCCGACTCGGCGCCGCCGTCACCCCCTGAGCCGGTGGCGCCGTCCCCCGTACCCGGGACTTCTACAATGGACTGGTGCAGACCAACTCGACCTCGGGTAACGACCTCACCTGGATGCTGGACCAGTTGGTGGAGGTTCCCGACGTCGTCCACGCCGTCGTCCTGTCGACCGACGGGCTGATCGTCCAGAAGTCCACCGGGCTGGCCCAGGACGCGGCGGAGCTGCTGGCCGCCGGCGCCTCCTCCCTGCACAGCGTCGCCGCCGGCACGGGCCGACGGTTCGACAGCGGGCAGGTGCAGCAGGTCATCGTCGAGTACGACGGCCACACCCTGTTCGTCGCCGCCGCGGGCCGCAACGCCCGGCTGGCCGTACTCTGTGAGCAGACCGTCGACATGGGCACGGTCGCGTACGAGATGAGCCGGCTGGTGATCCGGATCGGTGAGCACCTCGGCGCCGAGGTACGCCGGACCGCGACGGTCGCCAACGGCCAGCAGGGCAGGGGTTATGGCGTATGACGTGTGGGACGGCGACGACGCGGCGCAGGCCGGGTTGGTGCCGTTGTACATCCTCGTCAAGGGGCGGACGAGTCCGCGCAACAGCAACCTCGACCTGGCCACCCAGGTCATCGCCCTGCCGGTCGACCCGGGTCGGCTGGAGCTGGAGTACCGCGAGATCGTCGACCGCTGCACCCGCTGGGTGTCGATCGCCGAGATCGGTGCCTACCTGCACCGCCCGCTCACCATCACCAAGGTCATGGTGGACGTGCTGATCGAGCAGGGATACCTCCGCGTCGGCGCACCGGCACAGCAGAAGATCGCCGATCGGCGGCTTCTGGAAACGGTCCTCGCCGGGCTGGAAAGACTCTAGGCAAGAAGGAAATCGAACGTGGATCGCAGGTCGGTCAAGGTCGTCGTGGCGGGCGGCTTCGGTACGGGCAAGACCACCCTGGTCGGCTCGGTCAGCGAGATTCCGCCGCTGACCACCGAGGAGGTGCTGACCGAGGCCGGCGTCGGCGTCGACGACGTCATGGGGGTCGAGGGCAAGACCCGGACCACCGTCGCGCTCGACTTCGGACGGATCACCATCGGACCGGACGTGGTGCTCTATCTCTTCGGTACGCCCGGCCAGGACCGGTTCTGGTTCATCTGGGACGAACTCGCACAGGGTGCGGTCGGCGCGGTCGTGCTGATCGACACCCGCCGGCTGGACACGAGTTTTCCCGCCGTCGACTATTTCGAGAGGCGCGGAATTCCCTTCGTCGCCGCCGTGAACCGGTTTTTCGGCGAGTGCCTGTACACCGAGGCGGAGATCCGGTCGGCGCTGAAGCTCGACGATTCGGTGCCGCTCCTCTGGTGCGATGCCCGGGAGCGGGAGTCCAGCAAGCGGGCGCTGATCGGACTAGTCCGGCACGCGCTGGCCCGTATGCCGGTCGCCGGCTGACGTCACCGGCCACCCTCGGGGTCCGGGAAGCCGGACCCCGAGGCCAGCGGGACCGCGCCGCTACCCGGCGTAGGTCTCGAATTCGGCGACTCTCGGCGTGCTGGTCGAACTGGTGATGTCAAAAGTGATCTTGCGTAGTGAGGTCGCGGGGAAGGTGATGACCCCCGCTCCGCTGCCGGAGGTCAGGACCGCACCGGTGTCGTGGTTGACCACCCGCCAGGACCCGATGTTGCCGACGGCGCCCGACGCCTCGCGGATGTTGATCCTGGAGACGGTGGTGGCGGAACCCCACTTGATCGAGATGGACCCGGTCGAGCCGGCCGGCGACCAGTAGGTGTTCATGTCACCGTCCCGCACGTTGCCGTAGCCCGTGCCGTCGGCCTTGCTGGAGCCGTCCGAGCCGGCCCCGATGCTGAGGTTGGTCCCGCTGGGCGGCTGGGTCGGGGTCGGCGTGGGGGTCGTCGGCGTGGGTGTGGGCCGCGTCGGCGTCGGCGTGGGGCGGGTCGGGGTCGGCGTCGGTCCCTGCGGCGAGCAGCTGCCGTCCGAGACCCGCAGGCCCGTGTTCGCGCCCGCCGTCTGCCGGACGACGTCCGGCACGCAGCCGGCCCCGTCGAGGCGGTAGGAGTACGGGATGCTGACGGTGGTGTTGGACTGCGGGTTGGGGCCGGCCGGGTTGGTGTCGCTGCCCGGGCTGGACCAGGTCACGTTGTCGAAGACGTTGCCGCTGACCTGCCAGTAACCGGCCTCGCTGGTGTAGAAGGTGCCCAGCACGTCCTTCGAGTTCCTGAAGTAGTTGTTCTCCACCTTGGCCCGGGCTCCGGCCCGGGAGTTGATGCCGGACTCGTGCAGGCTCACGTAGTGGTTGTTGTAGATGTGCGCGATGCCGCCACGGAGCAGCGGCGTACGGGAGTCGATGTTCTCGTACAGGTTGTGGTGGTACGTGATGAAGCCGTTCGAGCGGTCGCTCTCACTGGATCCGACCAGGCCACCACGGCCGGAGTTGCGCAGGATGCTGTACGACAGGGTGACGTACTGGGTGTTGTCCTTCATGTCGAAGAGGCCGTCGAAGCCCTCCGACTCCCCGCCCGAGGCCTCCAGAGTGACGTGATCGACCCAGACGTTGCGGACGGTGCTCTCCATCCCGATCGCGTCGCCGCCGTTGGAGGTCGGCGATCCCGACTTCTTGACGTTCCGGATGGTCACGTTCTGGATGATGATGTTGCTGGAGTCGCGGATGTGGATGCCGAGCTGGTCGAAGACGGCTCCGCCGACCCCGATGATCGTGACGTTGCTGATCTCCTTGAGCTCGATCTTGTCGGCGGCGGTGTTGCAGCTGTCGCCGGAGACCTTGCTGGTGTTGCCGTGGTTGATGGTCCCGGAGACCTCGATGGTGATCGGGGTACTGCTACTGGCCCGGTTGCAGAGGGCCGTGTGGATAGCGGTCCCGGTGCTGGCCCGGACCGTCTGTCCGCCCGCACCGCCGGTGGTTCCACCGTTCTGCGTCGCATAGCCGGTGGCGCTGCCGACCGCGGCCGACGCCTGGGGCATCGGTAGCGCGACACCGACCGCGACCGCGACGGCCGCCGTTGCCAGCGCCGCCTGAAGCCGCAATGCGGTTGGTCGTCGTCTCATCTTCGCCTCACCTTCGTCTCCGGAGTGCTGGTGTGCCGGTACCTGCCGCGCTCATGTCGGCGGGTCGCCGAGGCTGCCGATCCGGCCCCCGGCGCCGGTGCGCTCGCACCGCTGGTGCACAGGGCTGGACCTGCCCTTCCGCGCGTGGATCGGGTCGCGGCTCCGCCGTGGCCCGGCCCGCACCGAGGTCCGCGAGATCGCTGGCGCTGGTCGATTGGCAGCCAGCGTCAGAGCGGAAGGGAAAGCGCTTTCTCCAGCGAGGATAGGGAAGTGTCTATAGAGAAGGCAAGATCGTGCCCGGAATGCGGGTGGATGATCAGGTTCGGGAACTCTGAGTTCTTCGACCCGTAGCGCCGCCCGAGCGGGCGCGGCTGTGGCCCGGAACGCGGCGGGCGCGGCTGTGGCCCGGAACGTGGCGGGCGCGGAGAGGTGGTCGCCGCCGTCCGGTGTGGTCCCCTGGTGTCGTGCTGCCGGGTGTGGTGGGGGTCAGCGCTGCCCGGCAGGGCCCGGCGTGACGGAGCACGCCGGGCCCGGTCCGTCAGGTGCCCGGCCGGTAGCGCCGCTCGACATGGCCCTCAAGGTCCTCCGGATAGAAGTAGACGGGCCGGAGGTTGCCGCTTGCGTAGCGCTCGGCCTGGTCGTTGAAGTGCGGCGAGTCGGGATGCCCGCTGGCGCCGCCGGCCGTCACCGCCCAGGCCCGCAGCCTCGGCCCGAACTCCACCACCGCCACGAAGCTGTTGCCGCTGGTGCCGTAGTAGCGCTTCGTGCCGGGCCAGCGCCGTGCGCCGAACGAGGCGAGCGAACCCCACTGCGCGGAGGTGAAGGGTACCGGGATGCTCGGCTTGGCATCGTCGAAGGTCTGGGTGATCGCGCCGTCGTTGCGCTGGAAGCGGTTGATCTCGCCCCAGGGCACCTGCCAACTGCCGAAGTCCTGGGTGAGCCGCTGGCTCGCCGCGTCGAGCGCCTCAAGTCGTTGCGCGTCGGTGGCGCGCTCGGCCAGATAGTCCCACATGGACATGCCCGCGTCCCGGGCCGCCTGTGCCAGGGGCGCCCAGAGCGCCTCGCCCCAGAACACCGCCAGCGACGTCGCGGTCGATTCGGCGCCCCAGCGGTAGTCCCACCCGCGCAGCAGGTCGACCTGGCCGGCGAGACCCGCCTTTCGCGGGTCACCCTCGGGCAGCCGGTCCCACGCCGCCACCAGCCCCGGTACCAGCCGGGCGAAGGCGGTGAGGTAGCGGTCGAAGGCGGCCTGGATCAGGGTCTGCGGGGTGAACTTGCGGCGCGCGGTCAGTACCCGGATCGCCTGCGGCCCACGCGGGTTCTCCCCGGCCTGGTCGAAGTAGCGCGGATAGTCGGCGGCGTCCGGGCTGTCCGGGCCGGCCGCGGTCCAGGGCCAGTTGTTGGTGTTGAACGCCCAGCCGTTCCTCGGGTTCACCGCCTGCGGAAGGCTCCGGAGACTGTGCAGCCCGCGCCAGTCGGTCGCCGGGTCGCTGCCGTCGACGGGCCTGCGATAGTCGAAGCGATCGTCGCGGATCGGCATGAACTGCGGCACCAGGAAGGCGATCTCGCCCTTCGAGTCCGCGAAGAGCGTGTTGTTCGAGCTGTTGGCCTTGAGCCCCGCCACCCGGATGAAGTCCGAGTAGTCACGCGTCTTGGTGCGCAGGAAACTCTGCTGGAGCGCCTCGACGGGCCGGTTCATCAGCGCGAACGCGATCCACTTGCCGTCGGCCTCGCGTACGACCGGGCCGTGGTGGGTGGCGAAGGTGGTGAAGGTGCGCTCTGCCCGCCCACCGTCCGCCGTACGGTAGGAGAGCGTGATCGTCTTCGTCGCCACCCGCCGCAGCGCGTTCCCGTAGCGGTAGTAGCGCTGGCCGTCCGCCCTGGTCACGATCGTCTCGGCGAACTCGTCGACGTTGTCGACGCCGCTGGAGGTGTGCATCCAGCCGGTCTTCGCGTTGAAGCCCTGGTAGATGAAGAACTGGCCCCAGGTGGCCGCGCCGTACGCGTTCAGTCCCTCGCCGCTCGTCACGTGCTGCTCCGAGCGGAAGAAGAAGCTGGTGTGCGGGTTGATCAGCAGCAGTGCGTTGCCGTCCCTGGTGTGGCTCGGCGCGATCGCGATGCCGTTCGAGCCGCTCGGCTCCCGGAACAGCAGTCCGCGTTCCTCGTCGGTCATCGGCAGCGTCCGGCCGCCGTAGAAGGCTTCGAGCTGGCTCAGGGGCACCCGCTCGATGTCACCGCCGATGCTGCCCTCGGAGAAGCTCAGCGGCATCCACGGCTCGAACCGGTCCAGCACGCGCGGGCGTACCTCCGGATGGGTGGCGAGGTAGTAGTTGAGCCCGTCCGCCCAGGCCCGCATCAGCTCGCGCAACCAGCCGGGTGTCTTCGCGTACTCCCGCTTCAGGGCCTCGGGGTCGACGAAGAGCCGCTGGCGCAGATCCTGCCAGATCGCGGTCTCGCCCTCGGCCTCGGCGAGGCGGCCGAGACTGACCAGATAGTTCCGCTCGATCCGGTTGAAGTCGTCCTCGGCCTGCGCGTACATCATGCCGAACACCGCATCGGCGTCGGTGTGACCGCGTACGTGTGGAATGCCCCAGTCGTCGCGGACGATCGTCACCCGGGTCGCCTGCTTGCGCCAGCGGGCGGGATCGGGCCCGGCCTGCGCCGGAGCGGCGGCTGCGGCACCGGACGGAAGCCCCGCCGCGACGGCCGCGGCTCCGGCGGCCAGTCCGACCGCCTCACCGAGAACTCGGCGCCTGCTCAGCCCTTGGTTCATGAGTCGTCCACCCTTCTCGAAGGCCCAGGGATCGCCTGGTTCGGTGGCGGGATCCGCGTGCCGGCGGACACGGTCGTCCCGGCCGGGCATTGGCGGTGGTCATCGCCGGCCCCGGGGCTGTCCGGCCGGTCCAGCCGGGGTGAACAGCCGGAGCGTCATGATCATCACCATAGGTCAAACCGGCCCGATCCGGAACCGCGTCGACCGCGCCGATTTCGACCGGTACCTATGCGTGCCAACTCGCAGGGCACGATTCCCGGCACGCCCAGGCGCCGGAACGGCTCGGCTGGCCGTCACCGCGCGGGGCGCGTCCCGGGGTGCCAGCACACCACCGTTAGCCTGTGCGGACCGGCGGCCGAGCGGATCCGGCAGCCGCTGTCGCAGGCGTCTTCGGCACGGCCGGTTCGTCCGTGCCTGCGCGAGCCCGGGCCGGGCGCCGGCCCGAGTCTCGGCTTCGGCGCCCTGCTCGCCAGCGGGGGCGGTCGGGCCGGTGGCGGTGCTCGCGGCGGCCGGCGCGGACGGGCGGCCGGTGAACCGTCGAGTCGGTCGAAAGGGGGCGGTGGTGTGACGGGACGGTTCGGTCGGCTCACCGACGCGATGCTGGGCGGCGTACGGGCAGCCCGGGCCAGGGTGCGTGAGCTGCGTGAGGAGCTCCGCACCAGCGACGAGCCCGAACGGCTCCTCGTCGCCCCGCTGCTCCCCGGCGAGCAGCTCCGCTACGTCGGGCTCGCCTCACTCCGTACCTCGCAGACGCACCGCGCCGGCAGCCAGCTCGCGGACCTGATGGCCGACGAGATCGCCGAGGCGCTCGATCCCCGGGCGCTCTTCGGCCTGCTGCACATCGTCAACCCGGTCGCCTGGCTGGACGCGGTGATGACACCGGTGCGGTTCGCCTCGGGTGTGCTGCTGCACCCGGCCAAGGCCGCCGCGGTTGCCGCCGGCCTGGCGGAGCAGGCGTCGCCGGAGCAGGCGACGCCGGAGTCCGCGCCGGGGCACCGGCCGGCGCACCGGGGGCCGCTGCCGCTGACCGAGGAGCAGGAGGCGTTCCGGGCACTGTTCCGGTTGAGCCGGTACCGCCCGCTGGCCGACCAGCTCGCCGAGATCGCCTACCGGCGTCGGTACGTCTTCAGCGGCGATCTCGCCACTCTCGCCGGTAGCCTGCTGCTCTTCCTCGACCGCTACACCGGTACGCCGCTGGCGGTGACCGACTCGCACCTGCACCTGCTGCGGATGGGTCGCCGGCCCGACGAGGGCCGGCCGGACCGGCGCCAGCCGAGACTGCTCTGGAGCGTGCCTCGTGACCGGGTGGCCCGGATCGACTCCGAGGGCGGTCCCAGCCGACTGCTGCGGTTCCCGTCCACCGTCGTCTTCGACGACGGCTCGTGGATCCGGATCGTCAACCCGACGACCCACGACGACCAGTCCCGGTTTCTCGCGGCGGTCGAGGGCATCCCGGGACAGCGCCCCGCGCCCTGAGCCGTCGGTCGGTGGACGGTCGGCGGCCGGCGGATCGACGGGTCGTGCCGTGCACCTCGCTCCGGTAGTGTTGCGGTCGCAAGGGGAGTAGCTCCCAACGCGATGGTCGACATGCTGACCTGCCCGAGCGGGTCCGGCCATCCGACCTCCGCCTGTCGGAGGTGAGCGAGACCTTCGACTTCGGCACCTGGTGCCGGGTGGAGGTGCTCGCCTGACTCTCCACCCGGTGTGGCTGTCCCGGGAGGACTCTGTGCGTGATTGTTCGGCGGCTCTGCCGCTACGCCGTGCGCCGTGGACCGTACCGCCGCCTTCGGCGGGTGCGGGTCCGGTGCCGACCGGTGCGCCCGGGGGGTGTACCCGGGCATGCTGACCGACCTCCTCGGCTATCTGCTGCGGATAGCACCCGGCCTCACGCTGGTCACCGGCTGCCTGCTGCTGACCCGCCGGCAACGTGATCCACTGCTGTCGATCGTCCTGCTCATCCTCGGTTTCGTCCTGATCCGCGACGCCATGACACCCCTCGGGCTGTGGCGGCTCGGCACCGTCGGCGGCCTGGCGCCCTGGCTGCGGTTCAGCACCGACACCGCACTGCTGGCCGCGCTCGGCGTCGCCACCCTGGCCCTCACCGCGACGGTACTGGCCGGCGACCGACGGCTCCGCGCGCTCGTCCCTCGACAACGCCCCGACCTCGCCGGGGTCGGCCTGGGCATCGCCGGGGCCGCCCTGGCCGCGGGCCCGGTTCTGGCCATCGCCAGCCACTGGCCACCGGTGGACCGGGGCGGCACCGTCGCGCACTCCGCGATCCCGGTGATCCTGTTCTTCTGCCTCGCCGGCAACCTCTTCGAGGAGGTGCTCTTCCGGGGCCTGTTGCAGTCCCGGCTGGCCCAGCTGACCAGCCCGGTACGCGCCGCGCTGCTGTCCGGGCTCTTCTTCGGAGCCTGCCACAGCTTCCTCGCCTCCACCGTCACCGACCTCGGCTGGCCGCTCCTGGCGTTCACCGCGTGGGAGGGGCTCGTCTGCGCCTTCCTGCGCCTGCGTCACGGCCTCACTCCGGCCGTACTGGCGCATGGCCTCGCCATCGCGGCCCTGGCGACCGGTCTGCCGTGGTGACGCCGCCCGCCGGGGTCGACCGGTGGGCGGCGCGGAGCCGTCGACCCGGCCCGTACCGGACGGGACGGGGTGGGGTGCGCTAACCGTGGGTACGCCGGGCCAGCCAGCCGGCCATCGCGCGGACGCCGTACCCGATGGCCCGCTCGTCCGGGTCGAAGGTGCCGAAGTGTGGAGCGCTGGTCTCGATGCCGGCCCCCGGGGCGCGGACGCCGAGGAAGGTGTAGGTGCCGGGCAGCCGGTCGAGGAAGAGGGCGAAGTCCTCGCCGTTGAACGGTACCGGGGCGTGCAGCCTCGCCACCCGGGCAGCCCCGAGGCTCTGCCGCAGATGGCGCTGCAGGGCCAGGCCCTCCCGCTCCGGGCAGAGCATGGCCGGGAACGGGGTGTCCCGGAAGCTCACCGACGCCCCGCCGGACGAGTTCGCGAGTCGGCGGATCTCCTCGCGGATCCCGGTGTACCGCTGTTCCGGCCAGCAGCGGTAGGAGATCCGGACCTCCGGCGGGCCGGCCGCGTCCGGTGCCTCCGCCCGCATGAAGACGAACTCGGCCAACGGCCCGTCCGGGGTCTGGATGTCCGTGACCAGCCGTTCGAGGTCCGCGGGCGTGGCGGGCGGGGAGACGGTGCCGAGGGCGTTGATCGCGGCGGCGAGCCGCTGCGCCCGGGCGGTCGCGTCCGAACCCATCAGGGTCACCACGCCCCGGTCCTGGCCGGGGAGCCCCGACCCGGGCGTGACGACGAACTGGCCGACCGGGAAGGGACCGCAGTGCAGGGCGTGGATCTCCGCCGGCCGGGCCCGGCCGAACAGGTCGTCGTCGAGCATCGCGGCGGCGCCGGCGAGCGCCTCCTCGGCGGGTTGGAAGACGAACACCACCGAGCCGGTGAGCCGGTCGCGCAGCAGTGCCAGTACCTGTGCCACCCCCACCCCCACGGCGGTGTGCAGGTCGTGCCCGCACAGGTGGGCCGGTCGCGTGCCGCCGCCGAACTGGTCGCCCGGCGGCACCGCGTCCATGTCGGCCCGGTAGGCGACCGTCCGGCCGGGCCGGGCGCCGGTGAGGACCGCGACGACCCCGTGACCGCCGACCCCCGTCCTGACCTCCAGGCCGGCCGCGCGAAGTCGCCGTGCCACCACGGCGGAGGTGCGCCGCTCCTCGCCCGCCGTCTCGGGGTGCCGGTGGAGGTCGCGGCGCAGCTCGACGAGGTCGCGGTCCAGCCGGGTCGCCACGGCGTGCACCGCCCGCCGGTCGACCGGCCCGGATGCCGGAGCACCGGGGCGGGGCGGCGCACCGGCGGCCGGTGCGCCCACCGTGGCCGTCAGCCCGCCGCCGAGTACGGCGACGGCGGCGCCACCGAGCAGCGTGCGCCGGCTGACGATGGGGCTGTCCGAGTGCGACATGCTTCCTCCCGTGAGACTGCGACTGCCGTCCGAGCAAGTCGGTGGACCGAGTCTGTGTTACGGGACCGGGGGAGCGCATTGAAGCTGACCCCTCCATTCGACCGAGGGCTACCCCTACCACCCGCCTCGGCGTCCATCCAGGACGGTCGGATCCGACCCGGGCGGCGATCCGGCTAGCCGGTCGGCAGGTCCTCGACGGCACGGGTCGCCTCGTCGAGCAGTTGGCGCGCCTCGGCCGAGTCCGGGGCGACCCGTACGGCGGTGCGGGCGGCGCTCAGTGCCTCGGCGGCCCGGCCGAGCCGGAGCGCGTAGTAGGCGTAGCCGGTGAGCGCCGACTCCTGCTCGGGGTTGTCGCGGTGTACCGCCTCCAGCAGCGTCCAGGCGGTGTCGCGGGCGCCGCGCTCCCAGAGCCGGTCGACGTAGTGCAGCCGGTGGTCGATGGTGTGCGGGTCGGTCGGGTCGACCGTGCCGGGGTCGCCGACGGCCGTACGCAGCCGGGTGTACAACTCGACGAACGGCTCCGGTACGCCGTGGCTCTCCAGCAACCGGAAGATGTTGGCGATCGACGTCGCGTCCGGTGACAGTGCGGCGGCCCGTTGGAAGGTGCCGAGCGCCTCGTCCAGCCCGCCGCGTTCCAGTTGGATCATCCCGAGCGCGTTGTGGTAGGCCACGTGGTCGGGGTCCAGGGCGAGCGCCCTGGCCATCGACCGTTCCGCCCGGTCGAGGTCGCCGTGGTTGAACTCCGTCATCGACAGCACGGAGTGTGCCCGTGGCCATTCCGGGCCGTGCCGTACCGCTTCGCGCGCCGCGTGCAGCGCCTCCTCGCCGTGTTCCGCACCGAGTTTGCCCAGTACGGTGGCCAGGGCGAGCCAGCCCGCCGAGTTCTCCGGGTCGAGTTGCACCACCCGGCGGGCGTACGGTTCGGCCTCGGCCGGTTCGTTCCGCTGGCAGAGCAGGTCGCTCAGCCCGGTGAGCGCGGTCGGCCAGTCCGGCTCGACCGCCACCAGCCGGCGGGCGACCTCGTACGCCTCGTCCTGGCGGCCGGTGTTGCGCAGGATCCAGGCCAGGTCGGCCAGTGCGGTCGGATGGTCCGGGCGGGTGGCGAGCACCGGGCGGAGCAGCGCCTCGGCCTGCGCCCAGCGGCCCAACTGGATCAGCGCGTCCGAGCGGCTGACCGCTGCCGCGTGCGGATCCGGTTCTCCGGCCACCACCCTCCTCGACGTGCGCTTTGCGCCGGAGGCCACGGCGTGGTGCCACGGCGGGACTTCCGGTAGGCCCGGCGGAACGGGCGTCGGCCCAGAGGATACCGACGAGGGGAGCCGGCGTCGGCGGACCCTCGGCGGCCGCCAGGCGAGTGCCCAGATCGGTGCCGAAAAGGCTTTCAACCCCGGACCGCGCCGGGGGTGGCCCGCGGACGACTCCGGCAGCGGCTCGTCGCGGCGGTGTCGGCCGGTTGGGCCGGAGCCGGGTCACGCACCGGCCGGGAGCGCGGCGCGCGGCTCGGCGGAGCTGCTCTGCCGGGTCGGCCGGTCGTCCCGAAAGCATTTCGGCGGGTACCGGCGGCCGGACGGACCGCTGTCGATCCTGGTCGATGATCCGCAGGCAGGCGTCGAAATCCACTGTTGACATGACCGTAACCGGGCCACCAGAATCCTCCGAAAAGGTTTTCGGCGCAGTGAGGGGGCCGGTGACCGTGACGACCACTCGGCGCCTCGGCGCGCTCCGGCGCGGAGCACCGCGCCCGGTTGACCCGCGGCTGTGGCTGGCCGCCAGCGACCTTGACCGGAACCGTCGCCGCTTTCGATGCGGATCCGGCCGGTCGGGTGGAACGGAGTGACGCAGGTGGGCATGGCGAACGAGCCGGCGGAGATCTGGTTCCTGACGGGAAGCCAGTCGC
This sequence comes from Plantactinospora sp. BB1, assembly GCF_003030385.1. Taxonomy (NCBI): domain Bacteria; kingdom Bacillati; phylum Actinomycetota; class Actinomycetes; order Micromonosporales; family Micromonosporaceae; genus Plantactinospora; species Plantactinospora sp. BB1. Next base: position 3,856,965 of record NZ_CP028159.1, read on the forward strand.
TCTACGGCGAAGAGGTGCTCGAACAGGTCGCCGCACAGTCCCGCGAGGTGTGCCAGCGGCTCGCCGACGGTCTGCGGGCGCAGCCTCGCCTCGTCTGGAAGCCGGTGCTGACCACCGCCGACGCGATCCGCCGGACGTGTCTGGACGCCACCGCCGAAGACCGGGTGGTCGGCGTCGTCGCCTGGATGCACACGTTCTCACCGGCGAAGATGTGGATCGCCGGCCTCTCCGCGCTCGGCAAGCCGCTGCTGCACCTGCACACCCAGGCCAACCGGTCGCTGCCCTGGACCGAGCTGGACATGGACTTCATGAACCTCAACCAGGCGGCACACGGCGACCGCGAGTTCGGGTACGTCCAGTCGCGGTTGGGGGTGGCCCGCAAGACCGTCGCGGGCTTCGCCGGCGATCCGGCGGTACACGAACGGGTCAGCGACTGGGCCCGCGCCGCGACCGGCGCCCGCGCCGCGCGGTCGCTGCGGATGGCCCGTTTCGGCGACAACATGCGGGACGTCGCCGTCACCGACGGCGACAAGGTCGGCGCCCAGGCGACGCTGGGGGTCTCGGTCAACGCCTACGGGGTCAACGCGCTCGTCGCGGCGGTCGACGAGGTCGCCGACGCGGACGTCACCCGGCTGGTCGCCGACTACCAGGAGCGCTACGACGTCGTACCGGAACTGCGGCGCGGCGGCGAGCGGCACGCCGCCCTGCGCTACGGCGCCCGGATCGAACTCGGGCTCCGCCAGTTTCTCGTCGACGGCGGTTTCGACGCCTTCACCACCAACTTCGAGGACCTGGGCGGCCTGCGGCAACTTCCCGGCCTTGCCGTGCAGAACCTGATGGCCGACGGCTACGGCTTCGGCGGGGAGGGCGACTGGAAGACCGCCGCCCTGCTGCGCATCCTCAAGGTGGTCGCCGGGGACCGGCCGGGCGGGACCTCCTTCATGGAGGACTACACCTACCACTGGGGTCCGGGCGAGCCGAAGATCCTCGGCGCGCACATGCTGGAGGTCTGCCCCAGCATCGCCGCCACCCGGCCGAGCCTGGAGATCCACCCGCTGTCGATCGGTGACCGGGAGGACCCGGTGCGGCTGGTCTTCACCGCGGCACCCGGCCCGGGACTCGTCGTCGGCCTCGCCGACCTGGGCGGGCGGCTGCGGCTGACCGCCAACGAGATCGACCTGGTCGAGCCGGACGAGCCGCTGCCCCGGCTGCCGGTCGCCCGCGCGGTCTGGATCCCGCGTCCCGACCTCGCCACCTCCGCCGAGTGCTGGCTGCTCGCCGGCGGCCCGCACCACACCGTACTCAGTACGGCGGTCGGCACGGGGGCGCTCGTCGACTTCGCCGACATGTCCGGCGTCGAACTGCTCATGATCGACGCTCGGACCGACCACCGCTCGTTCGCCAACCACCTGCGCTGGAACAGCGGCTACCACCGCCTGGCGCAGCGGCTCTAGCCGCACCTCTACCGCACCAACAAGGAGAACGGCGCACATCCCACACGAATCCGAGGAGAATCATGAAAAGAAGATCGGACGGGCGGACCGTCCGGCGGTCCCTGGCCGGAGTCCTCGCGGCGACGCTGATCCTCAGCGCGACGGCGTGCGGTGACGACGGCCCGGGCGACCAGGGCGGCGTGGCCGAGGCCGGTCCCACCGGCGTCGACGACGGCAGCGAACTGACGCTCTGGACCCGGGCACCGCTGGAGAAGCAGGCGAAGCTGCTCGTCGAGGCGTACAACGCCGGTCACCAGAACAAGGTCAAGCTGACCGTCGTCCCGAACGACGACTACGTCGCGAAGGTGGGCGCGGCGGCCGGCTCCGGCGGGCTGCCGGACCTCTTCGCCGCCGACATCGTCTACGTGCCGAACTGGGTCAACCAGGGACTCTTCCAGGATCTCAGCAGCAACATCGACGGTCTCGGCTTCAAGGACGCCATCAACAAGGGCCACCTCTCGGCCGGTACCCAGGACGGCAAGGCGCACGTGCTGCCCTTCGTACTCGACCTGTCGATGCTGTTCTGGAACAAGCAGCTCTTCAAGGACGCCGGGCTGGACCCGGAGAAGGCCCCGGCGAACCTGGCGGAGTACGCCGCCGCCGCGAAGGCCGTCCAGGCCATCAGGAAGGCCGGCGTCTACGGCACGGCGGCCGGGCTGAACTGCGGCGGCTGCCTCGTCTTCACCTGGTTCCCGTCCATCTGGGCCAGCGGCGGCGAGGTGCTCAGCGAGGACGGCACCGAGGCGAGGCTGGCCGACCCGACCGCGCAGAAGGTGTACAGCACCTGGGCCGACCTGTGGAAGTCCGGCGCGGTCCTGCCCGCCTCGGCCGGCGAGACCGGGCCGACCTGGACGGCGGCGTTCACCGAGGGCAAGGTCGGGCTGATGTTCTACCCGGCGACGCTGCTGTCGTCGACGCCGTTCGACGTCGGTGTCGCCGGCATCCCGGGCCCGGACGGCGGCGCCTCGACCTTCGTCGGCGGGGACGGCATCGGCGTCTCCAAGGACTCGAAGAAGGCCGCGCAGGCCTGGAACTTCCTGAGCTGGATGATGTCCGAGGAAGCCCAGGTAGAGGTGCTGGCCAAGAACAAGGACGTGGTGTCCCGCTCCGACCTGGCGAACAACAGGTACGCCGCCCAGGACCCCCGCCTCGTCACCATCAACGAGGTCGCCGGCAAGGGCGACACCCCGGTCGCACTCAACTTCCAGCAGGCGTTCAACGCACCGGGCAGCCCCTGGCTGACCCTGGTCCGCAACCAGGTGCTCAACGGCGGCGGGGACCTGGCGAAGGACAACAAGGAAATCACGGCGGTACTCCAGCAGTAGGCGGCGTCGCCGCGGGCGTGTGCCGGTCCGCCGCTGTGCGGACCCGGCATACGTCGGCCGCGCCGCACTCGCCAACCGTCGCCGGTCCGGCCCGTCGCCGATCGAACGAGGAGTTGTGATGAACGTCAGCGCACCGGCCCGGCCACCCAGTGCGGCGAGGCCGGGCCCGGTCCGGCCCAGCCGACGGCAGGCCCTGCTCGGCTGGATCTACGCCACGCCGACCGCGGCATTCGTGGTGGCGCTGTTCGTGGTGCCACTGCTGCTCGTGATCAAGATGTCGCTGTCCCGCTGGCCGTTGCTCAGCGGCGACCAGGGGATCAACGCGCCGGAGAACTTCACCAAGGCGGTCAACCACCGCTTCTTCACCGACTCGGTGGTCTTCACCCTCAAGTACACGGTGATCGCGACCGTACTGCTGCTCGCGCTCGGCCTGGGGATGGCCCTGCTGGTGCAGGAGTCCAGCCGGTGGAACAACCTGCTCCGGGCGTCCTTCCTGGTGCCGAGCGCGCTCGGGCTGGCGTCGGCGTCCCTGCTGTTCTACGTGCTCTACTCGCCGTACGCGAGCCCGCTGGCGCCGGTGGTGGAGCGGCTCGGCATCACGTTCCTGGGCTCGCCGAACGCGGCGCTCTTCTCCACGGTGTTCCTCATCGTCTGGCGCTACGCCGGCTTCTACATGGTGCTGATGCTGGTCGGGTTGCAGAGCATCCCGGCGGACGTCTTCGAGGCGGCGCGGTCGGACGGGGCGACCCGCTGGCAGACGTTCCGCAGCGTCACCCTGCCGCTGCTCCGCCCGACGCTGGCGCTGACCACCGTGCTCTGCGTGACCGGCTCGCTGCTCGCCTTCGAGCAGTTCTACATCCTCACCAAGGGTGGCCCGGACAACAGCACCATCACGGTGGTCCAGCTCATCTACATGATCGCGTTCCAGGGGCAGAACGACCTCGGCGTCGCGGCGGCGCTCTCGGTCATCGTGCTGGCGGCCCTGGTCCTCATCAACGCGCTGCAACTGCGCGCCTTCCGGTCCGAGGAGAACTGACGCCATGACCGTCGATTCCAGGCCCACCCGGGCCGCGGTGGCGGGGCCGCCCCGGCCGCCGGAGCGGGTGCCGAGCAGGCCGAGGCCGCGCGGCCTCACCATCGCCGGTGTCGCCTTCCGGACGCCCTACTGGGTCTTCACCGGAGCGGTGGCGGTGATCTTCCTCTTTCCGCTGGTCTGGACCGCCGTCGCCTCGGTCTCCCCGCAGGCGGGCACCAACCAGGTGACCGGATGGGGCTTCGGCAACTACACGACCCTCGCCGACTACCAGGCCGGGGTGTGGCGCTACCTCGCCAACTCGGCGTTCGTCTCGCTGCTGACGGTCGCGCTCACGCTGCTGGTCTCACTGCTCGGCGGGTACGCCTTCGCCCGCTTCCGCTTCCCCGGCCGGAACCTCCTCTTCCTGCTCACCCTGGCCATCCTGATGGTGCCGTACGCGACCCTGCTCATCCCGCTCTACGTCCTGCTCAACGAGGTCGGGCTGGCGAACTCCCTGGTCGGTGTCGCCCTGGTGCTCACCATGTTCCAGTTGCCGTTCTCCACCTTCCTGATGCGCATCTCCTTCGAGGCGGTGCCGCGCGAACTCGACGAGGCGGCGAAGGTCGACGGCTGCTCGTCGTTCAGCGCGCTGTGGCGGGTACTGATCCCGGCGGTCAAGCCGGGCCTGATCACCGTGGGACTCTTCGCGTTCCTCGCCGCCTGGAACGACTTCATGGCGCCGCTGATCCTGATCAACGACTCCGAGCGGATGACGCTGCCGCTCGCCGTCTCCAACCTCCGCGGCCAGGTGCAGGGCGTCGTCGACTACGGCGCGACGGAAGCCGGCGTCGTCGTGCTGGCGCTTCCGTGCGTCGTGCTGTTCCTGCTGCTCCAACGACACTACGTGCGCGGATTCATGTCCGGCGCACTGAAGGGATGACCATGGCACCCAGCGCCTCCACGGCGGCCCCCGTCCTGCCGAGCCGAGGGCGGCTCCGGCCGCTCGGACTGGACGAGGTCCGCATCACCGGCGGCTTCTGGGCCGAACGTCAGTCCGTCAACGCGGCGGCCAGTCTCGACCACATCGGGCACTGGCTCGAACGGGAGGGCTGGATCCGCAACTTCGACCTGGTGGCCGACGGCGGCGACCTGGCCGGGGGGCGCCGGGGGCGGGAGTTCTCCGACTCGGAGGTCTACAAGTTCCTGGAGGCGATGGCCTGGGAGATCGGCCGCAGCGACGACCCGGGACTGGAGGCGAGGTTCCGCGCCGTGGTGCGCCGGGTGGGTCGGGCCCAGGACGCCGACGGCTACCTGAACACGAAGTTCGGTCACCCCGGCCAGCCGCCGCGCTGGTCGGACCTGCGCTGGGGCCACGAGCTCTACTGCGTCGGCCACCTCCTCCAGGCCGCCGTCGCGCGGGCGCGTACCCGCCCGGACGCCGACGACGGGCTGGTGGCGATCGCCCGGCGGGCCGCCGACAACGTCTGCCGGACCTTTGGGCCGGACGGCATCGACGGCCTCTGCGGGCACCCGGAGATCGAGCCCGCGCTGGCGGAGTTCGGCCGGGTCACCGGGGACGACCGCTACCTCGACCAGGCGGCGCTCTTCGTCGAGCGGCGCGGCCACGGCCGGCTCGGCGACGTGGAGTGGCGCCGGGAGTACTTCCAGGACGAGACCCCGGTACGCCAGGCGACGGTGCTGCGCGGGCATGCGGTCCGGGCGAACTACCTCGCCGCCGGTGCGGTCGACGTCGCCACCGAGACCGACGACCCCGGCCTGCTCAAGGCGGTACGCGACCAGTGGCGGACCGCGGTGGCCCGGCGCACGTACGTCACCGGTGGGCAGGGCTCCCGGCACCAGGACGAGGCGTTCGGTGAGGACTGGGTGCTGCCGCCCGACCGCGCCTACTCGGAGACCTGTGCCGGGGTCGGGTCGGTGATGCTGGCCTGGCGGCTGCTGCTCGCCTGCGGCGACTCCGGGTACGCCGACCTGATCGAGCGGACGCTCTTCAACGTGGTGTCGACGTCACCGGCGGCCGACGGGCGGAGCTTCTTCTACACCAACACGCTGCACCGGCGGGAGCCCGGGACGGTCCCGGACGACGACCGGCCGAGCATCCGGGCCGCCGCCGCGCAGCGGGCCCCCTGGTACGAGGTGTCGTGCTGCCCGACGAACGTGGCCCGCACCCTGGCCAGCCTGGCGGCGTACGTCGCGACCACCGACGACGAGGGCCTCCAGCTGCACCAGTACGCCTCCGGTACGGTCGTGCACCGCCCGGTGGACGGGGCGGAACGGCGGATCACCGTCAGCACCGGCTACCCGGCGGACGGGGAGATCCGGGTGCGGGTCGACGACGGCGGCGACGACCGTCCGTGGACGCTGGCGCTGCGGGTGCCGGGCTGGGCGGAGCAGGGCGCGACGCTGACCGTCGACGGCGAGACCCGGCCGGTACGCCCCGGCTACGCCACCGAGCGGCGGGTCTGGCGGGCCGGCGACGAGGTGGTGTTGCGGCTGCCCATGGCGCCCCGGTTCAGCCACCCGGACCCGCGCATCGACGCGGTCCGGGGCTGCGTCGCCGTGGAACGCGGCCCGCTGGTGTACGCGGTGGAGTCGGTGGACCTGCCGGGGGGCGGGAGCGTCGACGAACTCCGGGTCGACCTGAGCCGGCCACCCGGCATGGCGGGCAGCCGGGTGGTGGTGAACTGCCGGCGCCTCGACCCGCCCGACCGGGACTGGCCCTACGGCGGCGACGGGGCCGGACCGGTGCACGGGGCGGCGGGGGACCTCGTCGAGGTTCCGCTGGTCCCGTACCACGCCTGGGCCAACCGTGGACCGTCCACCATGCGGGTCTGGATCCCGACGAGCTGACCGCGCCAACCCCCACCAGGAGGACGAGATGAGCAATAGACGTACCAGGAGGGCGCCCACCTGGGCCGCGCTCGCCGCGCTCGTCGTGGCGGGGGTGGTCGGCCCGCCCTCGCCCGCGCACGCCGCGCCCCCGGTCCTGCCGGGCAACGAGGGCGACGTGGGTGTCTACACCGACGGGCAGCACCACGCGATGGAGATCGGTGACCCCGTCTACACGAACGTCGCGGAGGTGGCCGAGCAGCTCAAGCCGGGCGTGCCGTTCACCGCGTCCAGCATGTACCAGTCGATCTTCGACAGGGATCTCGCGGCCGGCGGCACGGACTACTACCTCGACCGGGTGCTGGGGGTGCGGGGCACGCTCGGCTCGGCGGTGTTGATGACCCGGGGCCGTTCGCTCTACCTGCGCGGTGCCAGCAACAGCAACTTCTCCGTGATGGGCTTCGCCGGCAACACCTTCGTCGGCGGCCCCAACAACCTCGGCAACCTCTACACCGTCACCGTGCCGGGGCAGACGGTCACCGAGGTCGGCGCCGACCGGTTCAACGCGCCCAGCCACGCCAGGGGTCGCTACACGATCGGCAGCACCGGGGTCACCGCCGAGCTGACCAAGTTCATCACCTACGACAACGTCGCGGTCACCGCGATCAACCTCGGCAACCCGGGTGCGGAGGCGGCGACCTTCACCGTCCGCGCCGCGTCGCCGCTGGCCACCCAGGCCGGCGAGGGGGCCGCCGAACTCACCGGCACCCGCACCATCACCAGCGGCGCCAACAACGGCCTCGTCGACACCGCCTGGAACACCGTCCGGGTCGACCTCACCGGCGCCGGCTTCACCCGCAGCGGCAGCAACCTGGACCGGGAGGTCACCGTGCCGGCCGGCGGCACGGTCTCGCTCTCCGTCGTCGGCGCCGTCTCCTCGGCGACCCTGCCGGAGACGGTGCCGAGCTACCGGCGGTACGCCGCGATGCCTGCGGGCGAGGCGGTCCGGACCGGGATCACCGACTTCAACCGGCGCTGGGCGCAGGACGTGCCGTACGTCGACGTCCCCGACCCGGCCCTGGAGAAGGCGATCGTCTATCGGTGGTGGGGCGAGCGCTACAACAGCCTGGACGCGAACGCGCCCGGCCACGTCTACCAGTACCCGACGACGATCGAGGGGGTGAACCTCTACCAGAACTCGGTGGCGCTGACCCAGCCGATGCACCTCCAGGACACCAAGTGGCTGCGTACCCCCTACCTGCCGTACGGGCAGATCCTCAACATCGGTGAACTCTCCGGCTCCTCGGCGTTCCTGGACAGCCCTGGGCACACGAGCTGGAACAACCACTACTCGCAGTACCTCGGCACCGCCGGGCTGGAGGCGTACAACGTGCACGGCGGCGGGGCGGAGATCGCCCGGAAGTTCGCCGGCTACTTCGAGGGCGACGGCGTCGGGCAGCTCGAACACTACGACGGCAACGACGACAAGCTGATCGCCTACGACACCAACTACATGCCGGGCAACGACGCCGACGCGATCTCGTTCGGCTTCCCGAAGGCGAACGCCGGGGCACCCGGGGCGCGGACGATCGAGCGCCCGGAGTCGGCGTACGTCTGGGGTGCCTTCGACGCGGCCAGGCAACTGCACCAGATCGCCGGCAGCGACCAGGCCAAGGTCGACCAGATGGCGGCCAGCGCCAACGAGATCCGGGACGCGATCCTGGCCCGGCTGTGGAGCCCGGACATGCGGATGTTCCTGGCCGGCACGTCGCACGGCGCCACCAGCGCGGCCAGCTCCAACGGCCGGCCGAACCCGCTGCCGGAATCGGCCCGCACGCTGATCCCGGCGAAGGAGTCGAACCTCTACGACGTCTACGCCGAGAACCTGATCCCGTTCGACCAGTGGCAGTCCTACGTCGACGGGTTCCGCTTCCTCACCTACGGCGACAACTTCCCGATCTTCCCGTTCTACACCGCCAACCAGTACGACCGGGCGGCGTACGGGATCGGCGGCTCCAACAACTTCTCGAACATCAACTTCACGGTGCAGTATCGCGGGGTCCGCTCGGCGCTGCGGCACTACGACCCGGAGCAGAAGTACATCACCCCGGAGTACGCCAAGCGGCTGCTGGACTGGATGGCCTGGAGCATCTACCCGAACGCGGACGTGCGGGCGCCGAACCAGGCCGAGTACTACTCCAACTGGAACCCGACGACGAAGACCTACAACCGGAACAACCCCAACCACGTGATGCTCGGCAACATGAGCTACATCTTCGTCGAGGACATGGCGGGGCTCCAGCCGCGCTCCGACGACAAGATCGAGCTGTGGCCGATCAAATTCGGCTACGACCACTTCATGGTCAACAACCTGCGCTACCACGGGCAGGACGTCACCGTCGTCTGGGACCCGGACGGCACGAAGTACGGCCTCGGCGCCGGCTACAGCCTCTTCCTCAACGGCGAGCGGAAGGTCAGCACCGACCGGCTCGGCAAGCTCAGCTACGACCCGAACACCAACCAGGTGCAGGCCGAGCCGGGCGTGACCGTCACCTTCACCGCCGCCACCGGGACCGACTTCCCGAGCGCGGTGGAGACCCCGGTGCAGGACGACCGCGTCGTCGGATATCTCAAGACGGCCGGCATCGACCTCACCGAGGACGCGCCGAACCTGGCGACCGGTGCCGAACTGCGCTCCTCCTACACCCAGCAGGGCGTCCGGCCGACGCCGTGGCGGCAGTTCCACACGCCCGGCTGGAGCAGCACCTCGATGAACCACACACCGGGTGCGATCAAGGAGACCGAGCGGCCGGTCTCGCTGGCCGCGGTGACCGACGGCGTCACCGCGAACGAACCGTACTGGGGCAACTACGGCACCACCGACCGGAACGGCTACGTCGAACTCGACCTCGGGGCGGCGAAGTCCTTCGACAACGTGAAGGTCTTCTTCGTCAGTGACCGGCAGGCCGGCGGCTATCGCGAGCCGGCCCGCTGGTGGATCCAGGTGCCCGACGGCGACGGCGGCTGGCGGGAGGTGCCGGGCCAGTTCAAGAACCCGACCGTACCGTCGGCGAAGTTCAACGAGGCGCTCTTCGAGACCGTGACGACGCAGCGGGTGCGGATCGCCTTCACCAACAACCCGACCTTCTTCACCGCGATCTCCGAGATCCAGGTCTTCGACTCCGGCCGGGACGTGCCGGACGTGGCCAACCAGGCCCCGACGGTCACCGCCGTCCGGGACGGTTCGGCGGACGGGAACCTCTCCACCCGGCTGGTCGGCACCGCCGCCGACGACGGCGTCCCGTACGACAAGGAGCTGCGCTTCGGCTGGGAGACCGTCTCGAAGCCGGCCGGCGCGGGCGTCATCTTCGCCGACCCGTCGGCGACGACGACCCGGGTGACCGGCACGGTCACCGGGGAGTACGTCTTCCGGTTCTTCGCCGACGACGGCGAGAAGCGGTCGGAGGCGACCGTGCCGGTGACCCTCGCCGAGCGGGAGGTGGTGGCGGAGTTCGGTGCCACGGCGGCGATCACCACCAGCGGCACCGCGTCCTGGGAGAACCACCAGCGGGTCAACGAGGCGAGCACGCCGGCCAACTCGAACCCGGGCGCCGGAAACGGCTGGGGCAACTGGAACCTGCCGCAGAACGGCACCAGCCCGGAGCGGGAGGCGTGGCTCGAATACCGCTGGACCTCGCCGGTGCGGCTCTCGTCGACCGACATCTACTGGTACGACGACAACGGCGGGACCCGTCGGCCGACGGCCACCACGTACGCCGTCGAGTCCTCCACCGACGGCACCACCTGGACCCCGGTGACCCTGACCAACGGGTCCGCGTACGCCGACGCGCTCGCCACCAACACCTACAACCACCTCGACTTCACCCCGATCACCACCAGCCGGCTGCGGATCCGGATCTGGGGGGTGCAGGGCAGCGGGGCGGGTACCGGCGTGCTGCGCTGGCGCGCCAACGGCGAGACCGTCGAGTCGGTGCGGTCCCCGGTGCTGATCCGGACCACCGTGGGCCAGGTGCCGACCCTGCCGGCCGAACTCGACGGGATCTACGCCAGCGGTGCCCGGGGCAGGGTCGGGTTCGACTGGCAGGAGATCACCCCGGAGATGGTCGCGGAGACCAACGTCGAGCCGTTCGTGGTCTACGGCACGAACGACGCGTACGGGCTGATCGCCGAGGCCCGGGTCTACGTGCGGCCGGAGACCGCCCCGGGCGGCATCTCGATCCAGGGTGCCGAGACGTTCCAGCAGGACGTCGAGGTCGGCGAGCTGCCGTACCTGCCGGAGCGGGTGGAGGTCTCCTACAACGACGGGTCCCGGGACAACCAGGCGATCGGGGTCGACTGGGACTTCGACGAGAGCGTCGTCGACACCCCCGGCCGGTACACCGTGATCGGCAACCTGGTGCTGCCCGACTACGTCAGCGAGGCGGGTACCACCCGGACCACCCTGACCCTGACCGTGGGCGACCCGGCGGAGGAGCCGGCCTGGGACGTCCGGGTGCAGACCCGCACCCAGTGCATCGGCGGCAACGCCTACGTCTCGGTGAACGCGGTCAACGCCGAGGCGGTGCCGCTGGCGATCGAGCTGGTCACGCCGTACGGGACGCGTACGGTCGCGGCGGTGGCTCCGGGGAAGGCCGCCTACCAGGCGTTCAACGCCCGTACCAGCGCGGTGCCGGCCGGTAGCGCGACGGTGAAGGCCACCGGAACCGTCGACGGCCAGCCGGTGACGGCGCAGCTCGGCACCCCCTACGGCGCACTCGACTGCGGCTGACCCCCGGGGTGGCGGCGCCACACCGGCGCCGCCACCCCGCCCGCGACAGCGAGGAGATCGACACCGTGAACAGCACCGTGCGGCGCGGCGCCGCTGCGGCACCCCACCGGCCGGCGCGCCGGCTTCCCGGCCGGGCCGCCACCGTGCTGGTCGCCGGGCTCCTCGCCGGCGGCCTGGTCGCGGCCGGCACGCCGGCCCGGGCCGCCGAGCCCCCGGACTCCCACACCTTCACCAACACCGTCAACCCGATCCTCGGCGACGGCAGCTACTACTCGGCCGACCCGGCCCCGCTGGTGGTGCCGGCCGGTGCCCCCGGCAACTCCAGCGGCCGGGACGAGCTGTACATCTACACCGGACACGACGAGGCCGGACCCTCCACGAACGACTTCGTCATGAACGAGTGGGGCGCGTTCCGGACCACCGACGTCGAGGCGGGCCGGTGGACCCACTACCCGTCGCTGATGCGACCGGAGCAGGTCTTCGGCTGGGCCACACCGGGCCGGGCGTACGCCGGCCAGGTGGTCCGGGGCGTCGACGGCCGCTACTACTGGTACGTCCCGATCCACGAGCGGGACAGCTCGGCCGCCGACAAGTTCGCCATCGGCGTCGCCGTCTCGACGAGCCCGACCGGCCCGTGGACCGACCACGCGGGCGGCCCGATCATCTCCCAGCGGGTGCCCACGGCGAACACCATCCACAACATCGACCCGACGGTCCTGATCGACGGCCAGGCCCCCGACCAGCGGGTGTACGTCTACTGGGGCTCGTTCGGCCAGCTCCGGACGCTGGAACTCCAGCCGGACATGAAGACCCCGGTCGGCACCCCGCGTGCCGTCACCGGGCTGACCGGCTTCTTCGAGGCGCCCTGGATCTTCCGGCGCGGCGACACCTACTACTTCGCGTACGCCGGGAACAACGCCGGCCCGACCTCGCCGTGCACCCCGGCGAACTACCACGCCTGCATCGGCTACGCGACGGCGTCGTCGCCGGCCGGACCGTGGACCTATCGGGGCACGATCCTCCGGCCGGTCTCCTCGACGACGAGTCACCCGGGCATCGTGGAGTTCGACGGCCGGTGGTATCTGGCATACCACACCGCCGACGCGACCGGCGGCGGCCACTTCCGCCGATCGGTGGCGATCGACCCGCTGGAGTGGGACGACACCCAGAGCCCGCCCCGGATGAGGCCGGTGACGCCGACCCCGGTCCGGGGACGCGACCTGACGCCCCGGGCGAACATCGCCCAGGAGGCGACGGTCGGCGTCTCCAACGAGCCGGTGCCCACCCAGTACTGGGTGAAGGCGCTCAACGACGAGATCGTCCGGTCGAACCCGCTGCCGCCGGACATGTGGGGGACCTGGACCGGCAACAACCCGGCCCAGCAGTGGGTGCAGTACACCTGGGACCAGCCGATGCGGATCGCCGGTTCGCAGATCGACTTCTGGAACGACCAGCCGCAGGGCAGCGGGGTGGGCGTCGCCGCGCCGGCCCGCTGGCGAATCGAGTACTGGGACCTCGACGCCGGGCAGTGGGTCGAGGTGCCGAACCCGAGCGGCTATCCGACCGGCACCCAGGGCTTCCAGCACACCACCTTCGACCCGGTGACCAGCACGCAGCTCCGGGCGACCTTCGACGCCTCGACCAACGGCAGCAGCTACTCGGCGGTGGCGGTCGAGGAGTGGAAGGTCCTCGCCGCGCAGCCGGAGACCGTCACCGCGCCACCGATCACGGTCGAGGTCGGCGAGACGGAGCTGCCCGGCACGCTGCCGGTGTCGTTCGGCGCCGAGACGCTGCGGGTGCCGGTCTTCTGGGACCCGGTCGGCCCGGAGCTGGTCGCCCGGCCCGGCACGTTCGACACCCGGGGCACCGTGCTCGGCTACGCCGCCGGGCGGGTCGCCGCGCGGGTCACCGTCATCTCACCGGACGACACCGAGGGGGACGAGACCGCCCCGACGGTGACGCTCACCCCGAGCGGCAGCGCCGGCACCGCCGGCTGGTACCGCTCGGCGGTGCGGGTCCGGGCCGCCGGGGTCGACGACCGGGGCGGCCGGCTGACCATCGAGTCCCGGGTCGACGACGCCGAGCCGAGCGTCGCCACCGGGGTACGCCAGCTCGACGTCACCGTCGCAGGCGACGGCGAGCACACCGTCACCGCGACCGCGACCGACCGGGCCGGCAACGTCTCCACCCGGGCGAACCTCGCCGTACGCATCGACGCGACGCCGCCGGCCAGCACCGCCACAGTGGACGGAGGCACCCGGCGGGTCACGCTGGGCGCGAGCGACGCCACCTCCGGGGTCGCCCGGATCGAGTACGCCGTCGACACCGGCGCCTGGACCCCATACACCGGCCCGATCGCGGCTCCGGACCCGAACCGGCACACCGTCTCGTTCCGGGCCCTCGACGCGGCCGGAAACCTGGAGACCGCCCGGACCGTCACCATCCCGGCCGACCTCTCCGGCCCGCTCACCGGCAACATCGGCCCGGTCGGCACCCCGACCGCCTCCTACACCGCCGGCTGGAACAGCGTCGCCGCGCTCAACGACGGTGCCGACCCGCCGAACCCGGCCCAGGCACAGCTCTGGGGCACCTGGTCCGGCAGCCGTCCGGCGACCCAGTGGGTCCAGTACGACTGGGCCCGCCCCATCCGGATCACCGGTACCGAGCTGAAGTTCTGGCGGGACGCCGACCAGGGCACCGGGGACGGCGTCGCCGAGCCCGACGGCTGGGTGTTGCAGTACTGGGACGAGTCGACCTCGGCCTGGCGGGACGTCACCGGCGCCTCCGGGTACGGCACCAGCAGCACCGCGTTCAACACCGTCACCTTCGACCCGGTCAGCACGCCCCGGGTCCGGGCCACGATCCGGGCCAACGGCAACGGCAGCACCTACTCGGCGGTCGCGATCACCGAGTGGCGGGTGAACGCCGACGACCCGGGCGTACGGCCCGAGCTGCCGGCCACCGTCACCGCCGTGCCGCGCTGCCTCGCCGGCCGGGCGTACCTCGCCGTGCAGGCCCGCAACGACCACGACGCACCGGTCCGGATCGTGCTGGAGACCGCGTACGGCGAGCGCTCCGTGCCGGCGGTCGCGCCCGGGGGCAACGCCTACCAGTCGTTCGCCACCCGGGCGGCCTCGGTGCCGGCGGGCCGGGTGACGGTGCGGGTCACCGGGACGGTGCACGGCGAAGAGGTGACCACCGTGCACTCCGCCGGACACCCCGCCGTCGGCTGCACCGACTGATCTCCGCCATCCCCACCAACCACGAAGACAACGGAGAATCGAATGAGGACATCGGATCGCGGTCGGCTGGTCGCGGCCGGAGTGGTACTGGCCGGCACCATGGCGTTGCCGGCACCGGCGGCGGCCGAGCCGGGCGACAGCGCCGACGTCGAGGTGACGGTCGAGATCGAACCGATCGAGGAACCGGGGGTACTCGCCCTGTCGATCGCCGCCGACTCGGTCGCGCTCGCCGAGGACGGCTCGACCCTGCTGGTCCGGCAGTTCGTCGGTACCCTGCCGACGGTGACGGTCTCCGACACCCGTACCCCGGCGGAGGTGCCCGAGGGCGCCGCCTGGGCGGTACTCGGCAGCGCCACCGACTTCGTCGGCAGCGCCGGCCAGGCACCGATCGGCGCCGACCACCTCGGCTGGAAGCCGCGGCTGCTCGACGGCGGCGACACCGGCCAGGTGAGCGAGGGCGAGGAGGTGGTGACCGTCCTCGACGAGCCGACCCAGCCGGGCAACAACGTCGGCCTGGTCGACCAGGAGCTGCTGGTCTCCACCTTCGACTCCGGTGCGGTCGCCGGTGACTCGTACTCGGTCGACGCGGACCTCTACCTGCGTACCCCGGTGGATGTCCCGGCCGGCGAGTACGCCTCGACGTTGACGCTGTCCCTGTTCGAGTGAGGCGCGGTGGGGGCCGCGTCCCGGCGGCTCCCACCACATCCCCGCGGTGGAGGATCCCGTGATGGTCCGTGCGTTGCCTCGGCTGCTCGCCGTACTGGCCGTGCTGCTCGGCACCGTGCCGTTCGCCCCCGCCGCCGGGGCGGAGCCGGGCGGGCCGGCGCTCACCTGGGCGGTGCAGCCCGCCGACCGGCACGGTCCGGACGGCCGGCGGTGGATCGAGCACACGCTCGACCCCGGCGAGGTGCTGACCGAGCACCTGGCGGTACGGAACTTCAGCGACGCCGCCGTGGTCTTCTCGCTGAAGGCGGCCGACGGCTACCTCACCGACCGGGGGCGCTTCAACATGCTCCCCTCCGACCGCCCCTCGGTCGACGGCGGCACCTGGATCGGCGTACAGCCGCAGGTGAGGGTCGGGGCCGGGGCGACGAAGGTGGTGCCGTTCACCGTCACCGTGCCGCGCGACGCCACGCCCGGCGACCATCCGGCCGGGATCGCGGCGACGGTCACCAGCGCCGGGGGCACGGTGGCGGTGGAGAGCCGGGTCGGGTTCCGGGTGATGACCCGGGTCAGCGGCACGATCGCGGCGAGCCTGGCGGTCGACGGCCTCACCGTCGGCTACCGGTACTCCTGGAATCCCTTCGCGGCCGGGACCGTCCTGGTCAGGTACACCGGCACGAACGACGGCAACGTCGCGGTGACCGGCACCGGCACGGTGGCCACCGCCGGACTGTTCGGCCTGGGCGAGCGGGCTGCCCGGGCCGATGCCGGCGAGCTGCTGCCCGGCGGCGGCCGGGAGGTCGAGGTCCGGGTCGGCAAAGTCTGGGCGCTCGGACCACTGCGCACGAGCGTCCGGCTGACCCCGGCCGTGCTCGGCGGCGACCCGGCCGGTGCCGAGATCCGGCCCGGCTCGGCGACCGTGACGGCCTGGGCCCTGCCCTGGCCGCAACTGGCCCTCGCCGCCCTCCTCGCGGCCGTGCTCCTCACCTCCCGGACCCTGCTCCGGCGGCGTCGGCGGCGGCTGGCGGAGCTGCTCGACCGCGCCCGGGCGGAGGGCCGGGCATCCGCCCTGGTCGGCGGCTCCGGCGCGGCGACCGGAAAGGGTGCCTCGGCCGCCGGCTGACCGCCGCCGCCTGCACGTCAGCCGGCGAGCCCGGAGCCCGGCATCGGGGCCAGCGCTGTCCAACCCTGTCCAACGCTGTCCAGCCGGACCCCTCGGCGGGTGGTCCGCGGCCCTACCGTGACCGATCGAGGTTGCCGCATGTGCCGCACCCAGTCAGGGAGGATCCGACGATGACATCGAGAGCCGGGATGGCAGTGGTCGCCGCGGTGGTGCTCGGGTTGGTCTCGACGTCCGGGCAACCGGTGCCGGCCTTCGCCCTGCCCGGCACCGCTTCGGCGGAGCCGGTCGGGCCGACCCGGCAGACCGAGGCCCAGGCGCTGGCGGCCGACCTGGCGACGCTGGCGAAGGAACAGGGCTGGACGCTGGCCCAGGCGCGCGCCCGGCACGAGCTGGCCGAGCGGGTACGCCCACTGCACCGGGCGCTCGCGGCGCGGCTGCCCGACACGTACGTCGGTGCGGTCCTCTCCGACACCCCGGGGGAGGCGCCCACGTTCCTGGTCAAGGGCGCGGCGCCGGAGTTCGTCCGTACGATGGTGGCCGCCTCCGGAGTCCCGATCCGGATCGTGGACGGCCAGCCGTACTCGGCCGGGGAGTTGGCCGACCGGTCCAGGGCGGTGCACCGGCACCTCAAGGCGATGGGGTACACCTCGATCACCACGGCCGCCGACATCACCGCCGGGCAGGTGCGGGCGACGGTCACCGCCGAGCCGGGCAACGCGTTGCGGGCCGCCACGGTCGCCACGGCGCTGCCCGCCGCACTGCGGACCGGGCTCGACCTCGACGTCGTCGAGGGCCCGGCCAACATCCGGCACACCAGCCTGTTCGGCGGGATGCCCACCACCCGGCCCGGTGCGGGACTGCTCTGCACCACCGGATTCTCGGTGAGTCCCGGCGGATTCGTCGGCGTGACGACCGCCGCGCACTGCAACAACAGCCAGGCCGCGCACAACGGCGCCCGCCACCCGCTCGATCTCTTCGACGAGCATCTCGGAGACTTCGGCGACGTCGAATGGTCGACGACCTCCGGGGTACCCGTGACCGACGACTTCGTCGCCGGCTCGACCGAGATTCGGAACGTGACCGGCGTCCGGGCCCTGGCCGACATGATGATCGGGGACCAGGCGTGCGTCTTCGGCCAGAGCACCGGCCTGCGCCGCTGTTCGTTCATCGCCGACCTGGACGTCTCGATCACCGATCAGCGGGGCACCTCGCACCGGCAGGTGGCGGTACGGGACAACATCACCCAGGTCGGTGACAGCGGTGGCCCCTGGTTCGTCGGCACGGTCGCCTACGGCACGCACGTGGGCAACGCCCAGGTGAACCGGGCGACGGTCTCCGCCTTCAGCGTCGCCGATCTCTTCGACGAGGCCCTCGGCGTGCGGGTGATGCGGTAGGGGGCAGTGCGAACCGGGGTGCCGGGGCCGGAGCCCCGGCACCCCGGCGCGGTTCACGACGTCGTACCGGTGACGTTCCCGCCGGACTCGGTGACGTAGTAGGTGACGGTGGTGCCGCTCCAGAAGTGGAAGGTGAGGGTGACCCGCTGCCCGTCGTTCACCTCGGCGAAGAACTCGGGCTTCAGCGTGATGGAGTTCGCGCTGTAGTTCGGGGCGAAGGCGACGTCGAACTCCTTGAACGAGGTCCAGTTGTGCGGGCCCGCGTTGCTGCCGTCGGCGTACTTCGCCTCCATGGTGGCGAGTTGGTCACCCCGGAACTGGGTGGGTATCGCGAACGAGGCGGCCGGTCCGGTCGCGTTCGTCAGCACCGGCGGGTCGTACGTGATGATGCTGATCCGCCACGGCACGCCCTGGGAGAACCGCGCCTGGATGTTCGCGTTGACGCCGTACGCCCGGGAGCCGACCAGCCGGGTGACGGCGGCGGCGGTGAGCGTGAGGGTGTTGCCGGAGACCGTGTAGTCGGTGCCGTTGACCAGGTCGGTGTTGCCCTGGCGCAGGCCGGCGAAGGTGGTGCCGTTCAGGTTCAGCGTCAGGCTCTTGCTGGTGATCGCGCCGGTCTTCGGCACGTACACCTGGTCGCTGGACGCGGTGCCGGAGCGGGTGGTCCAGCTCGACCTGATCTGCGCGAAGAGTTCCGGGTCGCTCCACTGGAACGAGGTACGGCCGAAGTGCTGCCCGTTGTCCCACAGCTGGGTGGTGATCCGGCGGTTGCGGGCGTAGTAGCCGAGGTACTCGAAGAACTTCAGTTTCTCGCCCTGCTCGACCGTGCCGGTGTGCCGGTCGAAGCCGAGCAGCCCGTACTCGCCGATGATGACCGGGATGTTGCGGGCGACGAAGGCGTTGTAGACGCGGTCGAAGACGCCGGTCAGATCCTGCTGCACGGTGGCGTCGAAGCGGGTCCCACCGGCGACGTTCACGCTGAACGGCCAGTACCCGTAGAAGTGGACGGTGGCGATCAGGTTGGGGTCGTTCAGCGTGTTGAAGGTGCTGACCAGCTCGTCGACCCGGGGCTGGTCGGCCGAGGTGTGCAGGGTGGGCAGCACCAGCAGCCGGGTGGCGTTGCCGCCGCCGGACTGCCGGACGATGCGGTGGAACGACGTGTTCAGCTCGTGCAGCAGGGTCGCGTTCTGGGCGTCGCCGGAGCTGCCGGTGAACTGCGGCTCGTTGACGCTCTCGAAGGTCAGCCGGGGTGAGGCGTCCCGGAACGCGGCGGCGATCTGGGTCCAGAGCGCGTTGTAGCGGTTGAGGACGTTCGTACGGTCGGTCGGCATCGTGTTGATCCACTGCCACGAGTCGTGGTGGATGTTGATCATCACGTAGAAGCCGTCGGCGAGCGCCCAGTTGACCACCTCGCGTACCCGGTTGAGCCAGGCCGCGTCGATCGTGTAACTCGGCGCCGCGCCGTGGTGGTTGCTCCAGGTGACCGGGATCCGGATGCTGTTGAATCCCTGCGCCCGGATGTTGTCCAGCAGCGCCTCCGTCACCCGGGGGTTGCCCCAGGCGGTCTCGTCGGCGCCGACCGCGTCGAACGAGTTGCCGAGGTTCCAGCCCGGCTGCATCGCGGCGACCGCCGCCATCGCGTTGCCGGCCGGGGGCGGGGTGGTCGGCGGCCGGGTCGTCGGCGGCGCGCTGGTCGGCGGCCGGGTGCTCGGCTGGCCCGTCGGCCCGCCGACCTCGCCGGTGCAGGCGACACCGTTGAGCGCGAACGACGTCGGCACGGTGTTCGTACCGGTCCAGGAGCCGTTGAAGCCGAACGACACCGTCGCGTTGGTCGCGATCGTGCCGTTGTGGCTGACGTTGGTCGCGGTCACCTGGCTGCCCGAGGAGGTGACGCTCGCGTTCCACGCCTGGGTGACCCGCTGACCGGACGGGAACGTCCAGACCAGGCTCCAGCCGCTGACCGGGTCACCGAGGTTGGTGATGCCGACGTTGGCGGTGAAGCCGCCCGACCACTGCGCCGAGGTCGAGTACGCCACCCGGCAGCCCGCGGCCGCCTGGGCGCTGACCGCCACCGTCACCCCCGAGACCAGCAGTACGGCGGCGCTCGCCGCGACCAGACCGACCCGCCATCGGGCTCTTCGCACCGTGCTCTGCAGACTCACAATGGGACTCCTTGCCTGGGTTCCGGCGCCGGAAGGTGATGGGGCACGCCGCAGGGGAGGGCGTCGCGGTGCCCCCGGAGAGCCGAGATTAAGTTTGGTTACCAAACTTTGTCAATCGGCGTCCGGCTATGCCTCGATCACCCGGCCCGGGTGCGTCGGCACCTCCCGCTCGCGGGGCGTCGGCGTCGCCAACTGGGCGACCCGGCGCTGCCCGGCAACCGGGAAGACCGCTGGCCGCCGGCGCCCGCTCCCGGCTCCGGCCGCAGATCACCCGCCCACCGGCGAAAGGTGGACCCGGCGGCAGCGTCGACCGGTCGCGGATGCCGGCGGGTTACGGCGCCGGAGTCGTCGGCGGGGTCGGCGGCGGTGGGTCGACGGCGATCCCGATCCGCGCCGGGGCGGAGTGGTTGCCCGAGCTGTCGAAGGCCCGCACCTCGAACAGGTACTCGCCGAACCCGCGCGAGACGCCGTAGGCGAAGGTGTCGCCGACCAGGGTGGTCGCGGTGGCGGTGCCGGTCTGCCGCACCTGGTAACCCGCGATGAAGGCGTTGTCCCGGGAGGGGTCCCAGCTGAGCCGGTAGTAGCCGTCGCGCGGGCCGGTGAGCCGCAGGTTGGCCGGGGCGTCCGGGGGAACGCTGTCCGGCAGCGAGCCCAGCTTGATGATGGCGAACGGCGACGAGTTGCCGGCGGCGTCGAGCGCCCGGATGCCGAAGGTGAAGAGCATCGGCGGCGGGACCGGCATGCTGAGGCTGGTCCCGGTGGTGGTGGCGAACCTTCTGCCGTTGGAGAAGAGCTCGTAGCCGGTGACGCCCCGGTCGTCGGAGGAGGCGTCCCAGAGCAGCGTCAGCGTGTAGCCCTCGAACAGCGTCCGGGGGTTGGCCGGGACGAGCGGCGGACTGACGTCCGGCCCGCTGCCCTGCCCCGGGGTGCCCGCCCCGGCCGACCCGCCCGACTGGGCGGCGACGGGCAGCGGCACTGCCGTCGCGCCGCCGAGGATCAGGGCCGCGGAAAGGGCCGCCGTCATTGCCCGGTGGCGCGTCGGGACCGTCATGGTGATCAGATTAATCACCTTCGATGTGACTGGGCAATCGTCCGGCGCCGCTCCCGCCGTACCTGCCGAATCCGGCGTATCTGGTCCGGGTGGCCGTCTTTGGGCGAACCGGCCCGGGAAGCCGACATCGGGGGTGCATCGCGGCGGTGTCGACCGGCGGGCGGTGCTCAGGCGGTGGCCGCCTCCGCCGAGGGCCCCGGGCTTTCCGTCGCGCGGTCCAGCAGTTCGGTGAGGCCGGTGATCTCCAGGGTCGCCGAGAGGAACGGCGGGATCGGGCGTACCGTGACCGGAATGCCCGACTCGCGGCCGCGACTCCAGGCGTACACCAGGACGGCCAGGCCGGTGCTGTCGACGAAGGTCAGCCGTTCGAGGTCGACGGTCAGCGCACGCGGCGCGGAGTCCAGCGCGGAGGCCAGTGCCGTCCGCAGCAGCTCGGCGCAGGGGAAGTCGAGGTCGCCGCTGACCGTGACGACGGTGTGCTCGCCCTGGCGGACGTCGATGGTCAGCGGTATCGGTGTCGGTATCGCCTGATCCAACCGGTCACCTCCGAGCTCTTCCACGCCGTTCAACTCTAGGGCACCGGCACCCGTGCTGCCCGACGGGACGACAGCGGCGATCGCCGAGGTCAGGGCCGCCGTCGCCGATACATGCCGGGTGACAAGTAACCGCGTAGGGTGGGGCGCAGGCATGAGGACAGGAGTACGACTCGCGTGAACACCGCCAATCTCGCCGGCTGGGAGTCGGGCCGTCGCCCGGTTCCCAGGGTGGCGTCGAACGGCGCGAGTACGGTCGAGTCGTCGACACCTTCCGTGGTCATCTCACCAACACTTGGTGACGAGGTCGTCGACAACTTCCGCGAGGGTGTGGTGGTGTGCGACTCCTCCGGAACCGTCCTCGGGTTCAGCCAGCCCGCCGGTCACCTGCTGCCCGGACTTGCCGTCGGCCGGACCATCGCCGGCTCCGGCGTGCCTGCGCTCGTCCCGGGCGAACTGACCCTGGCCGACCGCCGGGTGCGGTGCCGCCAGGTGAACCTGAGCATCGGCGGCGTGGCCAGCACCGTCTGGTACGTCGAGGACGTGACCGACGCGATCGCCCGCTCCGACGCGCTGCTCGCCGAACGGGGGCGGGCGCGGTTTCTGGAGACCGCGAGCCAACTGCTGGGCAACCCGCTGCACGAGGACCGGACGGCCCGGGCCGCCGCCCGGCTCGCCGTACCCAGGCTCGGCGACGTCGCCGTGATCGTGCTGATGCCGCGTCGCGGCCGGGTCCGGTGGTGGCGGGCGTCGCTGGACGACGGCGAACGGCACGTGGTCGACGGCGGCCTGCTGACCGCCGACCAGGTACCGCCGGCGGTGGTCGAGGCGTGGCAGGGCGGCGAGCCGTCCGAGGTCGACTGGCTGGCCGACCAGTGCGCCGACGTCGGCTGGCTCGACGGCCGCGACGCCGCCTCGGTCTCGGTACTGGTGGTCCCGCTGCCGGGCCGGGCCGCGCCGACCGGCGCACTGCTGGTGGTACGCGAGGGCGGCGAACTCGACGGGGACGACCTGGAGCTGCTGCGCGGCTACGCGGCGCGGGCCGGTGGGGCGCTCGACGCGGCGGTGCTCTACCGCGACCAGGCCGAGGTCGCCGACACCCTCCAGGCCAGCCTCGCGCCGACGGACCCGCCGCCCGTCCCGGGCGTGCAGTGGGGCGCCGCCTACCGGCCCGCGCAGAGTTCGCTGCGGATCGGCGGAGACTTCTACGGCGCGCACGCGCAGCCCGACGGCAGCACGCTCTTCTTCCTGGGTGACGTCTCCGGCAAGGGGGTCGACGCGGCGGTGTTCACCGGCCAGATCCGGCAGGGCATCCAGGCGCTGCGCCGCATCGAGTCCGATCCCGCTCGGCTGATCTCGCTGCTCAACGGCTCGCTGCTGGAGACCACCCGGGCGCACGGGCACGGCCGCTTCGCCACCATGGTGCTCGGCCGGGCGCATCCGGCACCGTCCGGCGGGCTGTCGCTGACGCTGGCCAGCGGCGGACACCTGCCGCCGCTGGTGCTGCGCGCCGACGGCGGGGTCGAGTCGGTCGAGCTGCGCGGCATGCTCGTCGGAGTGGTGCCCGACCCCCGGATCGCCTCGGTCACCGTGCAACTCGGCCAGGGCGAGACGTGCCTGTTGTTCAGCGACGGCGTGACCGAGGCGCGCGGCGGGATCCGCGGCGAGCAGTTCGGCACCACCCGACTGGTCGAGGCGCTGCAAGGCTGTGCCCGCATGCCGGCGCCCGCGCTCGCCGAGCGGGTCGAGCAGGTCTGCGGCGACTGGCTCGGCGGGCGCGACCACGACGACATCGCCGTCTTCGCGATCCGGGCCGTACCGCCCGGCGCGGCGGCGCGGCACCTGCGGGTGGTCTCGTGACCGCCGTGCTGAGCGGGGCGGTGCAGGAGGCCTATCCCGACTATCTGCGCCGGCTGGACGAGGCCGACGAGAGCGGGGCGATCGACCTGGCGCTGGAGCTGCTGGAGCGCGGCGTCCCCCCGGAGGACGTACTCCTTTCCCTGGTCGCACCGGCGCAGGCGCAGGTCGGCGAGTGGTGGCAGCGCAACGAGTGGAGCGTGGCCCAGGAACACGCCGCGACCCACGTCAGCGAGCGGGTGGTCGCGGCGGTCGCCTCCGCCGTACGCCCACGGCCGTACCGGGACCGGGTGGTGGTCGCCTGCATGGACGGCGAGTGGCATGCGCTGCCGGCCCGGCTCGTCGCCGAGGTGCTCCGGCTGGACGGCTGGGACGTGACCTTCCTCGGCGCGAGCGTGCCGGCCGCGCATCTCGTCTCCTACCTGCACCGACACGATCCCCGGGCGGTGGCGCTCGGCTGCTCGCTGCCGATGCGGCTGCCGCACGCGGCCCGGTTCGTCGAGGCGTGCCGGCGTAGCGACGTGCCGGTGCTGGTCGGCGGCCGGGGGTTCGGGCCGGACGGCCGGTGGGCGGCGCGGCTCGGCGTACCGTGGGTCCCGGACGCCCGGGCCGCCTCCACGGCGTTGACCGGGATGTCCCTGCCGGCCTGGCACACGTCCGCCGCCGTCGACGTGGACGACGCCGAGTACGCCGGCCTGGTCGCCGCCCGGGTCGAGCTGATCGACCTCTGCGTGGCCCGGATCCCCGACGTCGCGCGGTACACCCCGGCGCAGCTCGACGCCACCGTCGCCGATCTCGGTCACATCGTCGACACGCTCGCCGCCGCGGTCTACGTGGACGACGGCACCCTCTTCGCCGACTTCGCCGTCTGGCTCGGTGAGGTGCTCGCCAGTCGGAAGGTGCCGCTGCGTACCGTGGACAACGCCTTCGACCTGATGGCGGAGCGGCTGCGTGACTTCCCGCGCGCCCTGCACTTCCTGCGTTCCACCCGACTGACCCCGGGCGGCTCCTGACCCGGGCGGGCAGCCGGTCGACGCCGGAGTCGGGCATCCCGGGCCGGCGGGCCCCCGGGCCGGTAGGCGTGCGAGGGTGAACCGATGACGACCATCGCGCAGCTTCGCAGGACGGCGCTCTCGCTGCCCGAAACCGTCGAGCGGGGCACCCGGGCCGGCACGGTCGAGTTCACCGTGCACGACAGGTGGTTCGCCTCGACGGACGGCGACGACCACGTCCGGCTCCACCTGCCCGGTCCGGAGGTGGAGGAACTCCTCGCGGCCCATCCGACCGGTACCCGGCTGACCCGTGGCGGGACGCAGGTCGGCGTACGCGTCCCGCTGCGGGACGTCGGCGGTCAGCAGCTCAACCACTGGGTACACCGGGCCTGGCTCGCCCGGGCACCGAAGCGGCTCGCCACACGGGCGGCCGCCGCGCAGATCGCCGTCCCGGGTGAGGTCGGTGACCTGCCGAGGGGCATCGGACGACCGGCCACCCAGGCACTGCTCGACGCCGGCATCCGCACCCTCGACCAGGTCGCCCGACTGACCGAGGCCGAACTGCTGGCGATGCACGGGATCGGACCGAAGGCGGTGCGGATCCTCGGCGAGGCGCTGGCCGGCTCCGGACGCTCCGGCAGGACCTGACCCACCGCGAACCCCGACAGCGGGACGTCGGCAAGGGCGTAGATCACCGTGACCGCCGCAGGCTGGGCGACTACGGTTTCAGTGATCGACAAGCCTGGGCGTCGGCGGCACACCGCCGCGCCGGCGGCGCGAGCCTGCCCGGACGACGGGCGGAAGAGGAGTGAGCGTGGCGCAGCGCAGGGCACTGGTGGTTCGCGGCGGATGGGAGGGACACCAGCCGGTCAGGGCGACCGAGTTGTTCATTCCGTTCCTCGAACGCAACGACTACGCCGTACGGGTCGAGGAGTCGACGGAGGTCTACGCCGACGCCGCCGAACTGGCCGACACCGACCTCGTCGTGCAGTGCGTGACGATGTCGCAGATCACCCCGGAGCAGTTGGCGGGCCTCTCCGCCGCCGTCGTCGCCGGCACCGGCTTCACCGGCTGGCACGGCGGTATCGCGGACTCGTTCCGGGCCTCCTCCGACTATCTGCACCTGGTGGGCGGTCAGTTCGCCACCCATCCGGGCAAGGAGCCGTGCGAGCGGCACGGCGGCGAGCAGGACAACTTCCTGCCGCACACGGTGAACATCACCGAGCTGGGCC
The DNA here is from genome assembly GCF_003030385.1 of Plantactinospora sp. BB1. NCBI lineage: Bacteria > Bacillati > Actinomycetota > Actinomycetes > Micromonosporales > Micromonosporaceae > Plantactinospora > Plantactinospora sp. BB1. The sequence goes on from NZ_CP028159.1 coordinate 3,882,683, forward strand.
GGGAGCATCCGATCACCGCGGGGATCGAGGACTTCGACCTGGTCACCGAGCAGTACTGGGTGCTGCACGACGACCTGATCGACGTGCTGGCCACCACGACGCACCCGACGCGGCAGTGGCACCCGTGGCACCGGCCGGTCACCTCGCCGGCGATCTGGACCCGGCGCTGGGGTGCCGGGCGGATCGTCGTGACCACCCCGGGACACAGCCTCGACGTGCTGGAGCACCCGAGCGTGCGTACCGTCATCGAGAGGGGGATGGTGTGGGCGACCCGCACGGCGTCGGCATCGTAGGTCTCGGGGTCATCTCCCGGGCGTACCTGGAGACGCTGGCGGACCACGCCGAGTTGCGCATCGCGGCGGTGGCGGACCTCGACGCCGCCCGGTCGGCGGCGGTCGCCGCCGACCTGCCCGGCACCGAGGCGTGCGGCGTCGAGCGCCTGCTCGACCACCCCGACGTGCGGACCGTGCTCAACCTGACGATCCCGGCCGCGCACGCCGAACTCTCGCTCGCCGCGATCGACGCGGGCAAGAACGTCTACGTCGAGAAGCCGCTCGCCGTCACGTTCCCGGACGGCCGCGCGATCGTCGAGCGGGCCACGTCGGCCGGTGTCCGGCTGGGCTGCGCCCCGGACACCGTCCTCGGCACGGGTACCCAGACCGCCCGGGCAGCCATCGACGGCGGCCTCATCGGGCGCCCCTTCTCCGCCTCGGCCGTGATGGTCACCCCCGGGCACGAGCGGTGGCACCCGCACCCCGACTTCTACTACGCCCCGGGCGGCGGCCCGCTGCTGGACATGGGGCCGTACTACATCTCGGCCCTGGTTCACCTGCTCGGGCCGGTACGCGCGGTGGTCGGCGCCGGCAGCCGGCTGCGTACCGAGCGGGTGATCGGCTCCGGCCCGCGTACCGGAGAGCGGGTCCCGGTCGAGGTGGACAGTCACGTGACCGGGGTGCTCGAACACGCCGACGGTGCCCTCTCCACCATCACGACGAGCTTCGACGGCGTGGCGACGACGGCCGCACCGATCGAGGTGCACGGTGAGACGGGCAGCCTCGCCGTACCCGACCCGAACCGCTTCGACGGCGAGGTCCGGCTCTTCCCGCTCGGCGGTACCGGCTGGCGGGCGCTGGAACCACGGGCGGGCTACGCCCACGGCTCCCGGGGGCTGGGCCTGATCGACCTGGTCCGGGCGGACGGTCGACGACCGCCCCGGGCCGGCGGCGGGTTCGCCCTGCACGTGCTGGAGACGATGACCGCGCTGCTCCGGTCGGCCGCCGAGGGCCGGCGGATCGAGCTGACGACCGTGGCGGAGCGGCCGGTGCCGGTCCCGCACACCCCGGCCGAGGAGTGGCGGGGAGGCCCGGCGGCCACCAGCTGAGCCCTGCCGCGTCGGTAAGGTCAGGAGGCCGCCGCGCGCAGGGCCCAGAAGTTCGACCGGTACTGGTCGTGGATCGTCGCGGACTCGATCCGGAGCAGCGCCTCGTCGTTCTCCCGCAGCGCCGCGTTCGTGTAGTTGTGGCTGCCGGTCGTCACCCACTTGCTGTTCCGGGTACCGGCATAGGTGCCCTCGATCAGCATGTACTTGGAGTGCACGATGTAGTCGCCACTGATCCGGTAGAGGACGATCCGGGAGTGGCCGCTCAGGATGCGGAGCACGTCGGCGTCCATGGTGGTGTAGACGACCTCGATCCAGCACTTCCGGTCGGCCAGCGAGCGGAGTTCCTCGGCGATGCCGTTCCGGCTGAAATACCACATCCCGATCCGGATGATCGTCCGACCGGTCTCGGTACCGACCGTGGTGTTGCCCTCGCAGGTCACGTTCTCGTTGAGCATGTTGTAGATGGTGTCGGTGGTCCGGTCCGACCCCGCCCGAGGGAAGAAGTACGCCTTGGCGTTGCCGCTGCCGACCGTGCGGTAGTAGTCGCTGTTCTTGGCCTTCGCCGCCAGGTCGCCGAAGTAGTCGAGGTAGGCGTCGTAGAGGCCGGCGTTTCCGACCAGGGTCACGGCGTTGTTCCAGTACGCCGTGGCGTTGCTGACCGTCAGGTTCGCCGAACTCTGCACCAGTACGTTGTTCGAGCCGGAGGTGCTGGAGAAGAGAAAGAACTTGTTGTGCATGATCGGCGAGCCGGAGTTGCCGATGCAGGCCGCGCCCTGGGTGCAGAAGATCAGCCACGACCGGTTGGCCCGGTTGCTGCCCAGCGCCGCCCGCATGGTGTCCACCGCCGGGTACTGCTCCGACAGGTAGTCCAGCACGAGCCGTACGTTCACCCCGCGGTTGTGGGCCGCCACGATGTCGTCGGCGACCGAGGTGGAGGTCCAGTGGTACATCGCGATGGAGATGGTCGAACCCGCCGGGGCGCCCTGCACCAGCCCTCGGATGTGGTCGACGATCCGGTACTGCTCGGCGGTCGCGGTCGGGTTGTTGAAGATCGCGCCGCTGGCCACGGCGCCCACCGCCGGGGTGGACGGCAGCACCGTCCCGGCGACCACCAGGGCGGCCGCCACCAGCGCTGCGACCGTACGACGTAGGGACATGCTCGCCTCCGGACAGCCCGTCACACCGACGTGGACAATCGACGATCATGCCAGGCCGGCCCGCCGCGCGGGGGGCTCGACGGCGATCGGCGCACCGGACGGAGCGGCCGGACCCGGAGCCCGGGACCGCCCCGGCTCCGGACGCCGGGCGCCGAAAACCGGTTGCTCGATCGGCCGGGTCCGACCAGGGTGGGGGCATGACGTTCTGACGGGCACTACCCAGGTGAGCCGAAGCCCTGTGCCGCGCCGTCGCGCGCGCCCGGGGTGCGCCGTAGCGCCGTCCGTCCCCACCCTTTTTGGAAGAGAGCGTCCTTGTCGCTGCAGAAGTCCCGGCCGGAGTCCGCTCCGGGCGCCGGGTCCGCCACCGTCACCGTCTTCGCCTCGGCCCGCAGTTGGATCGAGTCCGACGCCGTCGACCAGTGCCACCAGGTGGCCGCCCTCGACGGCATGCTCTCCGTCGCCGGCATGCCCGACCTGCACCCCGGCAAGGGTGCCCCGATCGGCGCCGCCATGACCTCGACCGTGCTGTACCCGTTCCTGGTCGGCTCCGACATCGGCTGCGGCATCGCCGTCTTCCCGGTCGACCTGAAGCGGGTCGTACCCGAGCAGATCGCCCGCCGGTTCCCCGACCTCGACGTCGCCCTGGACCCGGAGCGGGACGCCGACGACCCGGCCTGGGCCGCCGTGGACGCCGAGATCCCGGCCGGTCACCTGGAGGGCCTGGGTACGGTGGGCCGGGGCAACCACTTCGTGGAACTGGCGCGGATCCAGACCGTCCTCGACCCGGGCCACGTGGCCCGGCTCGGGCTCGCCGTCGACGACCTCGTGCTCATCGTGCACAGCGGTTCCCGGGGGCTGGGCGAGCGCATCCTGCGGGCACACACCGAGCGGCACGGCGCGGGCCCCGCCGCCGATCCGGCCGGCTACCTCGCACTGCACGACGCCGCCGTCCGCTGGGGCTCGGTCAACCGCAGGCTGCTCGCCGCCCGGGTCCTGCACGCCCTCGGCGCCGAGCCGACCGAGCCGATCGTGGACGAGTGCCACAACCTGGTCGAGGTCCGCGACGGGACGTACCTGCACCGCAAGGGAGCCGCACCGGGCGACGGCCGGGACGTGCTGATCGCCGGTACCCGGGGCACCTGCTCCTATCTGGTCGCCGCCCATGCGGGGGCGCACGCCAACTTCTCCGTGGCGCACGGCGCCGGCCGGAAGATGTCCCGGGCCGACGCGCTGCGCCGGGGCCGGGTCAAGCACACCGTCGAGGAACTCCGGCGTACCCCGGTGGGATCACTGGTGGTCTGCGGCGACCGGCAACTGCTCTTCGAGGAGGCGCCGACGGCGTACAAGCGGATCGAGCAGGTGATCGCGGACCTGGTCGAGCACGGCCTCGCCACCCCGGCGGCGACGACGGTTCCGCTGGTCACGTACAAGACGATCGACCGGGGTGGCAACACCCGGCCGGCCGGGCGACGGGACCGGCCGGAGCACCGCCGCGGCCGGGGCCGGTCGTGACCGCAGCGCCGGCCCCGCAACATCTGCTGATCTCGGCCGGGCGCGGCCCGCAGGAGTGCGCCTGGGCCGTCGCCCAGCTCGTGCGCCGGTTGGAGGCGGAGGCCCTGCGGCGGGGCCTGAGCACGTCCCGGGCCGAGACCGTTCCCGGCGACCGGCCCGGCACCTACCGGTCGGTCCTGGTGCGGATCTCCGGAGCGGGCGCCGAGGAGTTCGCGGCCTCGTGGACCGGCACCCTCTGCTGGCAGGCGCCGAGCCCCTACCGGGCGCGCGCCGGCCGGAAGAACTGGTACGTCGTCGCCGGCCCCTGCCAGCTCGACGCCCCGCAGACGTCGTTCGCCGAGGCGGACGTCGAGATCGTCGGCTGCCGCACCGGCGGCCCGGGCGGGCAGCACCGGAACAAGGCCAGCACCGCCGTGCGGGCCACCCACCGTCCCTCCGGGATCGTGGTGGTGGTCGACACCGAGCGGCAGTTCAGCCAGAACCGCCGCATCGCCCTGGAGCTGATCCGGCGGCGCATCGCGGACGGCGACCGGGCGGCGGGCCGGGCCGTCGCCACCGCCCGCTGGCGCATCCACGACGACCTCGTCCGCGGCGACCCGGTCCGGGTCGAACGACCGGACCCCCGGGGGCCGTGAGCCGGCTACCGCCCCGGTGCGGGTGGCGGGGCCGGCACGAGCGGATGTCCGTCGACGAGGTCTCCGGGCGCGGAGAGGGACCAGGCCTCGTAGACCAGTTCGGCCAGCTCGTCGGCGTCGATCCCGGGCAGGTGGACGACGACCCAGCCGAAGCCGCCGGAGGTGAACTGCACCTCGAAGACGTCCGGCCGCTCGGCGACCAGCGCCGCCTGCTCGGACAGGGTCTGCTTCAGTCCGACCGTCCTGGTGCGCGGCCAGTGGTAGCCGAAGCGCGTGCCCCGGACACTGAACGAGGTGTAGTCCCGCGCCTGGGCCCGCTCGACCTCGGCGAGCGTCTCCACCATCCGTAGGAACTGCGCATCCGGTACCGCCACGTCGACCATTCTGGCGTACCCGCCGTCCGGTGTTGACCCGGCTACCGTCGGTTTGATGATCGCAAACCGTGGCCGATCGGTAGCTCTGGCCGACTCTCGATGGCATGCTTGGCGTCGGGAAGCAACCCGGAGGTGTGGGGTGAGCGGATCAGCACAGCCGGACGGACCCGGCGACGGCGCGATGGCCGTACGGATCCTGGTCGGGGCCCAACTACGACGACTGCGCGAGGAGCGGGGACTGACCAGGGCGGAAGCGGCGGAGCCGATCCGCGCCTCCGAGTCGAAGATCAGCCGGATGGAGCTGGGCCGGGTCGGCTTCAAGGAGCGCGACGTACTCGACCTGCTCTCGCTCTACGGCGTGCACGACGAGCAGGAGCGGGCCACGCTGCTGGCCCGGGTACGCGAGGCGAACACGTCGAGCTGGTGGCACCCGTACAGCGACGTCACGCCGAACTGGTTCCAGCGCTACCTGGGGCTGGAGGCGACGGCGACGCTGATCCGCAGCTACGAGGTCCAGTTCGTCCCGGGGCTGCTCCAGACCGAGGAGTACGCCCGGGCGGTGGTGCGCCTCGGCCACGGCGCGGCCCGGGAGGACGAACTCGCCCGCCGGGTGCGGCTGCGGATGGAGCGGCAGCAGGTGCTGACCCGTCCGGATCCGCCGATGTTCTGGGCGGTGGTGGACGAGGCCGCGCTGCGCCGCCCGGTCGGCGGGCCGCAGGTGATGCGCGACCAGCTTGAGGCGCTGATCAGCATCGTCACGAAGATGCCGAACGTGAAGCTACAGGTGATCCCGCTCGCCGCCGGTGGGCACGCCGCGGCCGGCGGCGCCTTCACCATCCTGCGTTTCCCGCAGCAGGAGCTGGCCGACCTGGTCTACATCGAACAGTTGACCAGCGCGCTCTATCTCGACAAGCGGGAGGACGTCGACTGCTACTTCGAGGCGGTGAACCGGCTCTTCGTCGAGGCCGCGCCGCTCAAGGACACCTTCCAGATCCTGGACCGGATCATCCGCGACCTCGACGAGGCGCCGCGATGACGGTGGATATCCTTGACCTCCGCCAGATCGATCGACCGCCCGGAGGGTTCTGCCCGTGACCCAGGAGATTTCCACGTCCGGCGAGGAAGGCAGCTCCGGCGCGGAGGAGTCGTCCAGGCCGAAGATCGACTCCGAGGTTCCGCAGACGGCCCGGGTCTGGAACTACTGGCTCGGCGGCAAGGACAACTACCCCGTCGACCGGGCGCTCGGCGACGAGATCGCCGAGGCGTTCCCGATCATCGTCGAGATCGCGCGTGCCGACCGCGCCGTGCTGAACCGGGTGGTCCGCTACCTCGCCGGTGAGGCCGGGGTCCGGCAGTTCCTGGACGTCGGCACCGGGCTGCCCACCGCCAACAACACGCACGAGGTGGCCCAGGCGGTGGCCCCGCAGGCCCGGATCGTCTACGTCGACTACGACCCGCTCGTGCTCGTGCACGCCCGGGCCCTGCTGACCAGCGGGCCGGAGGGCGCCACGGACTACATCGACGCCGACATCCGGGACACCGAGACGATCCTGCGGGAGGCGGGTCGCACCCTCGACCTCAGCCAGCCGGTCGCGGTCATCCTCTCCGGGATCCTGGCCCACCTGCCCAGCGTCGAGGAGGCGCGCGCGGTCGTACGCCGGCTGATGGACGCCCTGCCCGCCGGGAGCTATCTGGTGGCCGTGGACGGTGCCGACACCAACCCGGAACTCAACGACGTGATGAAGATCTGGAACCAGTCGGCCAACCCGCCCTACGCGATGCGTACCCCGGCGGAGATCGCCAGCTACTTCGAGGGGCTGGAGCTGGTCGAGCCGGGGCTGGTCGACGTCACCCGGTGGCGGCCCGAGCCCAGCCAGGCCGGCCCACCGCGCCCGCTGGACAACCTCGTCGGAGTCGGCCGCAAGCCCTGACCGTCCGTCGGCCGCCGGCCCTGACCGTCCACCCCGACCCGGAGAGCCGGACGGCTATTACCCGGTCGTGACAATGCGCGGACCGGCTCCGGACATGGTGGTGGCACCTTCGCTCGGGTGAGTTCCGAGCCCCACCCGCCAGCCGCCCGTCCGGGCGCCGTCCCGTCGCCGCCCCGGCAGCGCTGGGCCGACGTCGCCAAGGGCGCCTGCAGCGCCCTCGTGGTGCTCTGGCACGTCATCGTCAAGCACTACCTGCGGATCGAGTGGCATCTCGGCGTACCGCTGCCCGGGGTGTGGGGGACGCTGGGCGAGCAGTTGCTGCCGTTGCGGATGCCGCTCTTCTTCACCATCTCCGGCCTCTTCGCGGCGAACGCCGTCGACCGGCCGTGGCGCCGGGTCGGCCGGTCCCGGATCGCCCGGTTCCTCTACCTGTACGCCGGATGGCTGCCGATCCACACCCTGCTGCTCGCCGCCGCGCCGGACTTCCCGACCGACCGGGCCGGCTCGGTCACCGGCCTGCTGGCCCAACTCACCGTCAGCCCGTCCAACCTCTGGTACCTCTACGCCCTCGCGCTCTACTTCGCGGTTGCCAAGCTGGCCCGCCGGGTCCCCGCGCCGGTGCTGCTGGCGGTCGCCGCCGGCCTCTCCGCCGCCAGTACGGCGGGACTGCTCGCCACCGCCGGCAACCGGGGCGGCGTCTACCAGAACCTGGTCTTCTTCCTCGGCGGGCTGCACCTGCGGCCGTACCTGTCACGCTGGGTGGCGACCGCGACCCGGCGCCGCCTGCTGCTCACCGCCGCCGGCTACCTGACCGCACTGGCCGGGATGGCCTGGACCGGCGCGCAGGGCTGGCCGGGGCTGTGGCTGCTGGTCTCGGTCGCGGCGGTGGCCTTCGGCCTCACCGCCGCCGCCCGGCTGGCCCGGTGGCGCCGGCTCGGCGACCCGCTCGCCGCCCTCGGCCGGCGGACCCTCCCGGTGTACGTCCTGCACCTGCCGCTGCTGGCGCTCGCCGACCGGGTACTGCACGGCCCGCTCTCCGGGCTGGGACGGTCCGGACAGTTCGCGCTGGCGCTCGGCTATCCGATCCTGCTCACCTCGGCCCTGCTCGCCCTGACCCTGGCACTGCACCGGGGACTGCTGCTGCTGCGGGCCGGCTGGATGTTCGACCTGCCGGCGCCCCGCCCCGCCGGCCGTCGGCGTCGCCCCCGGCCACTGTGGCGGGACGGCGAGGTGCCGCGCGATCGCGGCGGCCCCGACGGTGGCCAGGTGGATCCGGAGAGGCGGCTCGCGGACGCCGTACCGCCGGGGTGGCGCGGATGAGCGCGCTGGCCGAGGCCGAGGTCGACCTCGCGGCCGTCGCGGCCAACCTGGGTACGGTCGCGGCGCACGCCGGTACCGCGCTGATGGCGGTGGTCAAGGCCGACGGGTTCGGGCACGGTGCCGTACCGGTGGCCCGGGCCGCGCTGGCGGCCGGCGCGAGCTGGCTCGGGGTGACCTCGGCCGGCGAGGCGCTGGCGCTGCGCGCGGCGGGTCTCACCGCGCCCGTGCTGAGCTGGCTGCACCGTCCGGACGACGACTTCGGCCGGCTGATCGGCGCCGACGTCGACCTCGGGGTCTCGACCGTGCCGCACCTGCACTCGATCGCCGAGGCGGCGCGCCGGTCGGGCCGGCCCGCGACGGTCCAGCTCAAGGCCGACACCGGACTGTCCCGCAACGGCGCCAACCGCGACGACTGGCCGGATCTGGTCGACTGGGCCCGCAAGTACGAGGTCGAGGGGACCGTCCGGGTCCGGGGGGTCTGGTCGCACCTGGCCGGCGCCGAAACGCCGGAGGGTCGGGGCGTCGGCCGGCAGGTGGCGGCCTTCGAGGAGGCGCTGCGGATCGCCCGGGCGGCGGGACTGCGGCCGGATCTGGCCCACCTGGCGAACTCGGCGGCGGCGCTGGCCGCCCCGGCGACCCGGTACGACCTCTGCCGGATCGGACTGGCGCTCTACGGCGTCGACCCGTTCGGCGCCCCCGGCGCCGGGGCGTACCGGCTGCGGGCCGCGATGACCCTGCGTTCCACGGTGGTGAACGTCAAGCGGGTGCCGGCCGGTACCGGCGTCTCCTACGGGCCGGACCGGGTGACCGAGCGGGCGACGACGCTGGCGCTGCTGCCGCTCGGCTACGCGGACGGGCTGCCCCGGGCCGCCGAGGGGCGTGCCGAGGTGTGGCTGGCCGGCGTCCGGCGACCGATCGTGGGGCGGATCGCGATGGACCAGTGCGTGGTCGACGCCGGGGAGCTGCCGGTGGCGCTCGGCGACCCGGTGGTGCTCTTCGGCCCGGCCCGGGCGGGCTTCGGCTGGCCGACGGCGGCCGAGTGGGCGGGGTGGGCCCGGACCAGCCCGCACGAGATCCTGACCGGCATCGGCGCCCGGGTCGCCCGCCGGTACCGACCGGCGAGGCCGGCAGCGGAATGAGGGTACGGACCAGCGGGCGCGGTGCCCGCCTGCCGCGTGGCGGCCGGAGTGCAGGGGAGTGTCGAGGATGAGTATCCGGCTGGCGGTGCTGTACGGCGGGCGCAGCGGCGAGCACGAGGTGTCCCGCCGTTCGGCGGCGAGCATCCTCGCCCACCTCGACCGGGACGCCTACCGGGTGACCCGGGTACTCGTCGAGCGGGACGGCCGGTGGCAGGTCGACGGCGTACCCGTCACGCTGTCGGCGGCGCTGCGGGTGCTCACCGCCCAGGACGTGGTCTTCCCGGCCATGCACGGCCCGTACGGCGAGGACGGCAACGTCCAGTCGATGCTGGACTGGCTCGGTGTGCCGTACGTCGGTAACGGGGTCTTCGCCAGCGCGGCCGGAATGGACAAGGCGGTGACCAAGAAGCTGCTCGGTGCCGAGGGGCTGCGGGTCACCACCGGCGTGACGCTGCGGGACGGCGAGTACCTGTCGCAGGCCGAACAGCAGCGGCTGGGCCTGCCGGTCTTCGTCAAGCCGGCCCGGGCGGGCTCCAGCCTCGGCGTGTCCCGGGTCGACCAGTGGTGGCAACTGCCGGCCGCGCTCCGGCTGGCCCGCGAGGCCGATCCGAAGGTGCTGGTCGAGCGGGCCGTACCCGGCCGGGAGATCGACGTCGGCGTACTCCAGTACCCGGACGGACGGGTCGAGGCGGGGCCGCCGCTGGAGATCGGCGTGCCGCCGAGCGCCGCCTTCTTCGACCACGCCGCGAAGTACGACGGTGGGGCCGTCTTCCAGATTCCGGCCCCGCTCGACGCCGCCACCACCCGGCTGTTGCAGGACCGGGCGCTCCGGGCCTTCCACGCACTCGGCTGCCGGGGGCTGCTTCGGGTCGACTTCTTCCTGCCCGCCGACGACCTGTCCGGCAACGACCTGGCCGACGGCGGCTCGGCGGAGCCGGTGGTCAACGAGGTGAACACCTTCCCCGGCTTCACCGACGCGTCGCAGTACCCGCGGATCTGGGCCCGGGCCGGGATCGCCTTCCCGAGGCTGCTCGACATCCTGATCGACGGCGCCCGGAACGCCGCGGCCGCCCGGTGAGGCGCCGGGCGAGGCGCCGGGCGAGGCGGCTCAGGAGCCGGGGCCGGCGGTCCGGGCCGGGGCGGGCCCGAGGTCGGCCGGCAGGCACCGGTCGGCGCCGGGGGAGTCCTCCGCCCCGTCCGGCGCGGCCGGGCATTCCGGTGGGTCGCAGCCGTACGGCCCCCGGCTCCCGTCCGGGCCGGTCAGCGTGACCATGGAGCGCTCCGCCGGCCGGTCCGCCGGCAGGGCGTACCGGACGGTGCAGACGAGCTGGTCGACCGCCCGCGCCGACAGGGCCGTCACGTCGGTGCCGAGGCTCACCGTCGTACCCGACCGGTCGGACGTCGTCACCGCCGGCCCGGCGCCCGCCGGGATCTCGCTGCGGTAGCCCCGCTGCCGCTCGCGCGGGTCCGGACCGGCCAGCAGCAGTGCCAGCGCGGTGTCGACCGAACCCGGCGGTGTGGACGGACGCAGCACCAGCGTCACCCGCTGCTCCGCGACGAAGTACAGGCCCACCCCCTGCACCCGTCCCACCGGGGCGGGACCGCCGGTGATGACCACGGACGGCCGCACGCCGCACCCGGCGGCGAGCACCGCCAGCAGCGCGACGGCGGCGAGCGCCACCCGCCGCCGGAAGCCGGTCACGGACGCCCCCCGTCGGAACCGGTCCGGTCGGCGACGGCCGGCGCCGGATCGGTGCAGCGGCGCGGCAGGCGGAGCGTGAACACCGCGCCGCCGGCCGGATCGTTCCCGGCCACCAGGCTGCCCCGCTCGGCGCCGGCCCGGTGCAGCCGGGCGTTCTCCCAGGCGATGGCGAGACCGAGACCACTGCCCTCGGAGCGGCTCCGGGCGCTGTCCGCCTTGTAGAAGCGGTCGAAGACGTGCGGCAGCACCAGCGGGTCCAGCCCCGGGCCACGGTCGCCGACCGTCAGGACGATCCAGTCCGGCTCGGCGCGCAGCCGTACCGTCACCGGCGGGGCGCCGTGCCGCAGCGCGTTGCCGACCAGGTTCGCCAGGATCACGTCCAGCCGGCGGGGGTCGAGCCGGGCCCGGGTGTCCGGCGGCAGGTCGGCCACCACCCGCTCGGTCCAGCCCCGGGCGCGCAGTGTCGCGCGTACCGCCGACGGCACGTCGACGTCGTCGAGGGCGAGAGCGGCGGTGCCGCTGTCGAACCTGCTCACCTCGATCAGGTCGTCGACCAGCCGGGTCAGGCTCTGCGTCTCCTGGCTGACCAGCCGGGCGGCCCGGCCCGCGTCGCCGGGCAGCCGGGGTGCCTCCTCGTCGAGTACGTCGGTGACCGCGGTCATCGCGGCCAGCGGGGTACGCAGTTCGTGCGAGACGTCGGCGACGAAGCGCCGGGCGTCCGCCTCCATCCGGCGCAACTCGCCGACCTGCCGTTCCAGCTGCTGGGCGGTGTGGTTGAAGGTGTCCGCGACGCGGGCCAGTTCGTCGGAGCCGCGTACGGCCAGCCGGGTGCTCAGGTCGCCGTCGCCGAGCCGGCGGGCGGCCCGGTCGAGTTCCCGGACCGGCCGCAGTACGCCCCGGGCGGCGAGCAGCGCCAGCACGACGGCGAGCGCCAGCGACAGCGCGCCGGTCGACCAGGCCGACGCGGCGAGCCGGTCGATGCTGCGCTGCTCGGCCTCCAGGCTGTGCAGGCGGTATATCTCCAGCCCGGACGGTCGTGCTGTGCCGTCCGGCTGGCTGAGCATGACCTGGGTCCCGATCACCAGGTACGGGAAGCCCTGCGCGGTCTGCCGCTGCCAGACGACCCGCCCGCTGGCGACCGCGCTGCGCAACTCCGGCGGGAGTACCGCGGAGACCTGGTCGGGTGCGGAACTGCGCCCCTGGTACGCGGCGATCGCGGTGTCGTCGCGGCCGGAGAGTTCCGCCGCGATCGCGTCGAGGTCGGCCTGGCTCGGTGGCAGGGTTCGGATCGGGGCGAGCTGGGTGACCTGCTCCTTCAACGTGACGACGGCCGCGTCCTGGGCCGTTTGCAGGATGACGTTGCGGGCCCGGACGTAGCCGGCGCCGGCCACCACCGCCGTGGTGGTCAGGCCGAGCGAGACGAAGGCGAGCAGCAGCCGGACCCGCAGGCCCGGCGGCCACCGCAGCGGGCTCAGCACGGGGCCCGGCCACGTCGCGCAGCCCCGTGCCGCGAGTGCCGGCCGTGCGGTCGGGCGCGGTTCACAACGGGCCGAACCGGTACCCGAAGCCACGGACGGTCTGCACGTAGACCGGGGCGGCGGAGTCGTCCTCGATCTTCGCCCGCAACCGTTGCACACAGGCGTCGACCAGTCGGGAGTCGCCGAGGTAGCCGTGCTCCCAGACCGCCTCCAGCAGTTGCTGCCGGCTGAGCACCCGGCCCGGCGTGCCGGAGAGTTCGAGCAGCAGCCGCAGTTCGGTCGGGGCGAGGCCGATCGGCACCCCGGCCTTGCTGACCACCAGCGCCGACCGGTCGATGGTCAGCGCGCCGTACCGCTGCACCGTCGGCTCCGGGCCGGGGCGCCGGGGTTCGCCGCCGGTCCGCCGCAGCACCGCGCGGATCCGCGCCTCGAGTACCCGGGCCTGCACCGGCTTGACCACGTAGTCGTCGGCACCGGCCTCCAGCCCGGCCACCACGTCGATGTCGTCGTTGCGGGCGGTGAGCATGATGATCGGCAGGTCGCCGGCCGACCGGATCCGGCGGCACACCTCGAAGCCGTCCATCCCGGGCAGCATGAGGTCCAGGACGACGACGTCGGCGGTGTCCGTACCCAGCCGGGCCAGCCCCTGCTCGCCGGTGGCCACGGCGTCCACGGTGTGCCCCTGCCGGGTCAGGGCCAACTGGAGGCCGTCGCGCACCGTCTGATGGTCCTCGATCAACAGCACCCGAGACATGTCACCAACTATTGCATTCCCGTCGAAGTTGCCTTGTCGATCATGATCCGTGGCACGGATCGGACCCCCGCTGCCGAACTGTCCGATTCCGCGCCCGGCCCGGGTCCGCGACCGGGGGTGGGGCCGCGACCGGGGGAGGGGCGGACGAAATCCACCGGGCGCAGCAGGACCAGCACGGTGGCGACGACCAGGGCGACGAATCCACTTCCGGCCACGATCGCGACGAAGAGCCCGCCGGCACCGCCGGTCGCGGTGTCCGCGGGGTACGCCGGCACGCCGGCCAGCAGCGCCAGCAGTGGCACCCCGCCGAGCAGCCCGAAGGACCCGACCTCGACGGCGGCCGAAGCGGCACCGGTGTCCCGGCGCGGCCGGGCCAGCACGGCGGCGGCCAGGCAGAACAGCGCCGCCGCCAGCAGCACCCCGCCGAGGACGTCACTGAACCGGTGCCACCCCGCGATCATGGTGCAGGCGGCGACCGTGCAGACGCCCACCGCCCCCGGGGCGGCACACCATCCCCGGGCCGGCGCGGGAAGCACCAGCAGCACCGCCAGGAGCAGCGCCATCGCCGCCGCGACGTGACCGCTGGGGAAACTGTTGTGCGTCGTCGAGTCGGCCACCCCGAGTTCCGGCCGCAGGATCACCTGCTTGGCGACGCCCGCGACGACCACCGAGGCGCCGACCAGGCCCACGCCGACCACCCCGGCCCAGGGCCGCCGACCGAGCAGACCGAGCAGCAGTACGGCGACGAGCAGCAGGCCCAGCACCGCCGGGTCGCCGAACCAGGCCAGTACGGCCCGTGCCGGCTCGACCAGCTCGGTCGGCTGCTCGTACCCGCCGCCCCGCTCGGCCCGGGGCAGCAGCGTGCCGTCCAGCAACTGCCCCGCACCGGTGCCGACGAACCCGACGGCGGTCAGCACGAACGCGAGCAGGTACCCGAGGGCGGCGCGGCGCAGCCGGCGGGCCGGTTCCCGGGCGGCGGGCGCCGGCCGGCGGTCGGACCGGGCCGGAGGTCCCGGCGGTGTCGTTGACGGGTACGGCGATACCGGATGCACCAGCCAAGGATGCGGTGCCCGGGTCCGGGGAGCGTGCGGGTCGTGTCATGGTTCTGTCACAGCCGCCGGCCGGGCCGGGGTGACCGGACCGCTACCAGCAGCTCCCGCAGACCGGCCGGGGTCCCCAGTCCGGCGAGACGAGTCGGACCATGCGATTGACCAGCGGATCGGTGGTCTCCAGCGGGCGCGCCTGGATCTCGTGGTCCAGCAGGTCCCACACCACCCGGACACACTCGACCCGGACCAGGTAGTCGGTGACCACGCAGATCGCGAAGTCCACCCGCCCGGTCGGCACCCGTTTCCGGTCGGCGAACGGGCTGGCCCCGGCCGGCGCGTACGGCCGCAGGTGCGACCCGTACACGAGGCCCTCGGCGCGACCGGGCTCGTAGATGCCGTACCCGAAGGCGGCGGCCGTCTTCTCCTCGGCGCAGTCGAGCTGACCCGCGAGGGTGAGGAACACCCCGTCCTTGGTCTCGTCCGTCGCCGCGACCTCGATCGCGCCGGAGGTGCAGGAGATCCGCTCCCACACCGGCTCGGCAGCCGTCGCCGGCCCGGCGGTGAGCGAGGTGATCAGGGCGGCGGCCACCGCCGCGAACAGGTGTCTCATCGGTCTTCTCCCTCCACGGGCGGTCTGTTCCTCGGTGGGCTCGCCGCCTGCATCGCGCCGAGGGCGAGGCCGAGCTGAAAGCGGTTCTCCACCCCGAGCCGGTCCATCAGGGACCGCAGCGCGTAGGTGACCGAGCGGGTGGACATGCCGAGTTCCTTCGCGGCACTGCTGTCGGTATGCCCCTCGGCGAGCAGTGCGACGAGCGCCTTCTCCCGTGGTGTGAGCACGACCTCCGGTACTCCGTTCCGGCGTGGATCTGTCGCCTCCGTCCAGTACCGGACGAAGAGCGAGACGAACGACTCGACCGCCGCGGGTTCGACGACCTCCCAGGTGCCGTGGTGCAGCCCGTACGGGTCGACGGCGACCAGCGCGACGCGGCGGTCGAAGATCATCAGCTTGTGCGGCAGCCGGGAGGTTTCCCGGTACTCCCCGCCCAGCCGGGCGAACTCCGTCGCGTGCCGCGACGACCGGTCGCCGTCGGCGGGCGCCCGGCCCAGCGAACGCAGCCGGATCCGGCGCCGCAGCAGCGCGATGTCCAACGGGGCGCCGATCGCCAGCGCCTCGGTGTCGAAGATCTCCTCCGGATTCATCGCCAGGTGCTCGACCCGCTCCAGCGCCACCAGTTCGGCGATGCGCCGACGGGTCGCCTCGCGATCCGGCAGCCGCCGGGCCGGAAACGGCCGGACCATACCCGGTCGCAGCAGGCCGGCCGGGCCCTCGACCGGCGGGGCGGCCCGCCGGAGGGCGCGGCGTCGCAGCGTCGCCACCGCCAGCTCCGCCGCCACGGCCCGCCAGGTCACCGCGTCGGCCCCGGAGCCGGACGGCGCGGCGCTCGGCGCGACCAGGTCGGCCTCGGCCAACTCGTCCAGCGCCTCGCGGACCCGGCGCGCGGCGAGTCCGAGACTGGCGGCGATGTCGCCGGTGCTGCGGGAACCGAAGGTGACCAGGCAGCGATAGACCAGGTCGGCATCGGCGGAGACCCCCCAGCGGACCAGTAGCGGCACCGCCCGCCCGACGGCCAGCGCCCCCGTGCCCCTGCCCGTCATGACAACTCCCTCCCCCCGGGAATCGGTACGCCGCGATACAAACACAGGACGGCACCGATGTCTCGGGCCGACAAGATCACCCGGTCGATTCGTTGCGCGATCACGCAACGGCGCTGCCCGGCGCGGCGTCCTCGTTGAACCGTAGGCGCGGGAATCCCGTTCTAGCTCACGGGCGGCCACGCGTTGCACGCCTGGCCCGCCCCGCCAACACGGCCTCCAGGAGAGGATCTTCGGGTTGTCACTCTTCACGCGCTTCCGTCAGGCACAGGACCAGGCACCGACGACCACGGCGGACGGTCCGCTGCCGGACGGTCCGCTGCCGGACGGGCACCCCGAGGACGACCCGACCGCTGCCGAGGGTGACGGCGAGACCGCGGGCGGCGACGACGGTGCCGGCCCCGCCGCCGACGGAGCGGCGGCTGGCGGCGGAGCGGCGGCTGGCGGCGCGGAGGCGGCCGGCGGCGCGGAGGCGGCCGACGGGGAGGCGGCAGAGCGGCCCCGTCCGCTCGTGCGGCGGATCGCGACGCAGGTGACGACCGCGCTCGCGGTGCTGCTCGTACTGCTCGCCCTCACCGTGGGCAACCGACCCGAGCAGTTCACCCCCGGCACGCTGGCGCGCATTCCGGTGGAGGCACTCCTCGGCCTCCTGCTCCTGCTCGCCCTGCGCCCGGGGGCGCGCCGGGTGGCGGCCGTACTCGGTGGCGTCACCCTCGGCCTGCTGGGCCTGTTGAAGCTCGTCGACGTTGGCTTCTACGCCGTACTCGCCCGGCAGTTCGACCCGGTCCTCGACTGGGTACTGCTGGACGACGCGATCTCGTTCCTCACCGACTCCTTCGGCCGGGCCGGCGCGGTCGGCGCGGCGATCGTGGCCGTACTGCTGGTGGTCGCGGTACTCGTGCTCATGACGCTGGCGGTGCTCCGCCTGACCCACCTGGTGACCCGGCACAGCGTCGCCGCGACCCGTACCCTCGTGGTGCTCGGCGCGGCCTGGCTCGCCTGTGCGGTGCTCGGGGTGCAGATCGTCCCCGGCGTACCCGTGGCGGCCCGGAACACGGCGGGCCTGGCACACGCCCGGGCCCACCAGGTCCGCGACGGCCTGCGCAGCCAGCAGGAGTTCACCCGGCAGGCCGCCGTGGACGCCTTCCGCGACGTCCCCGGTGACCGGCTGCTCACCGGCCTGCGCGGCAAGGACGTGCTGCTGGTCTTCGTGGAGAGCTACGGGCGCAGCGCCGTCGAGGATCCGGCGATCGCCCCGCCGGTCAACGCGGCGCTCGACGCCGGCACCCGGCGGCTGGCCGCCGCCGGCTTCGGCTCGCGCAGCGCCTTCCTCACCTCACCGACGGCGGGCAGCGGCAGCTGGCTGGCCCACTCCACCTTCCTGTCCGGTCTCTGGATCGACAACCAGCAGCGGTACCGCAACATCGTCACCACCGACCGGCTCACCCTCACCGGGGCCTTCCGGCGGGCGGACTGGCGCACCGTCGGCATCATGCCGGGCGTCACCCGGGCCTGGCCCGAGGGGGAGCTGTACGACTACCAGAAGGTCTACGACTCGCGGCAGCTCGGCTACCACGGCCCGAAGTTCAGCTGGGCCACCATGCCGGACCAGTTCGTCCTGGCCGCCTTCGAACGGTACGAGCACGGCACGCCGGAGCGGGCTCCGCTGATGGCGGGGATAACCCTGGTATCGAGCCACGCGCCCTGGACGCCCCTTCCGCAGTTCGTGGAGTGGGACGACCTCGGCGACGGGTCGGTCTTCGCGCCGATGGCGAGCCAGGGGGAGCCGAAGAGCGCGCTCTGGGGCGACCGGAGGAAGGTGCGGGCCGAGTACGGGCGGTCCATCGCGTACTCGCTGAACAGCCTGATCTCCTATGTGGAGCGGTACGGCGACGACGACACCGTGGTCGTCTTCCTCGGTGACCACCAGCCCTCGCCGGTGGTCACCGGTACCGGTGCCAGCCGGGACGTGCCGATCACCATCGTGGCGCACGACCCGGCCGTGCTGGGGCGGATCTCCCGGTGGGGCTGGCAGGACGGGTTGAAGCCCGGTCGGCAGGCCCCGGTCTGGCGGATGGACGCGTTCCGGGACCGCTTCCTGACCGCGTTCGGGCCCCGGACCGCCTCCTGACCCGGACCGGACGTCAGGGCTTTCGACCGACCCCGCCGTACCCGTCGACCGGCTCCGCGTCGGCACTGTCCGGGCGCCACTGCGAGATGGAGACGATCCCCGGCTCCAGCAGGGTCAGGCCGTCGAAGCAGCGTTCGATCTGCTCCGGGCTGCGCAGCACGTATGGCACCGCGCCGGTGTCGTCGTAGCCCTGCTGCGCCTCGTCGAACCCCTCGGTGGTGTTGGTGCTGTCCCACAGCACCAGGTAGCTGCCGCTGGGTACGGCCGCCATCACCCGGGCCACAATGGAGCGTGCCTCCTCGTGGTCGGCGACGTGCCCGAGTACGCCCATGAACATGACCGCGATCGGCTGGGTGAAGTTCAGGATGTTCCGGGCGTCGGCGATGATCTGGTCGGGGTCGTGGAAGTCCGCGTCGACGTAGTCGGTGACCCCCTCCGGGGTGGTGTTGCTGAGCAGCGCGCGGGCGTGCGTCAGCACGAGCGGGTCGTTGTCGACGTAGACGATCCGGGACTCCGGGGCGACGCGCTGGGCCACCTGGTGGGTGTTGTCCAGAGTGGGCAGTCCGGTGCCGATGTCGAGGAAGTTGCGGATGCCCGCCTCGGCCGCCAGGTGGTGCACGGCCCGGATCAGGAAGCGCCGGGACTGCTTGGCCAGCGGGACGATCCCGGGGAACTGCTGCCGGTAGGCGTCACCGGCCTCGCGGTCGGCGGCGAAGTTGTCCTTGCCGCCCATCCAGTAGTTCCAGATCCGGGCGGAGTGCGGCACTCCGGTGTCGAGCCCGTCCGGCCGTGCGTGGTCTGCTGGCGGCGCTTCCTTCGTCACGTGGCTTCCCCAGGATTGCGTAGCGGACACGACCGCTCCACCGTAGATCGTCGATGCCTCGTACGCACCCTCCGATCGATCCGGCGTTCGTCAGCCGCGTCCGGCGACCGTACCGGCCTCGTCGTCGGCCGCCTCGTCGCCGTTCGCCTCGGTCGGTCGCGGACGGAGCCGTACCCTGGTGATGGCGTGCCGGTCGATCTCGGCGACCTGCGCGGTGAAGGCCGGCAGCTCGACGGTCTCGCCGGGCGCGGTCGGGATGTGTCCGAGCCGGGCGAGGATCAGGCCGGCGACCGTGGTGTAGTCGCCGTCGTCGGGCTCGTCGAGGTCGAGGCCGATGTCGGGCAGGTCGTGGATCGGGAACGTGCCGGCGACCAGGAGCGTCCCGTCGGGCTGCCGGACCACGGCCTGGACGTCGCGGTCCGTCTCGTCGTAGATCTCGCCGACGATCTCCTCGATCAGGTCCTCCATCGTCACGATGCCGTCGTTGGCGCCCCGCTCGTCCACCACCACGGCGAACTGCTGGCGCTGCTGGCGCATCTGCCGCAGCGCGTCGGTGACGCCGAGGGTCTCCGGCAGGAAGAGCGCCGGGGCGACGTGCCCGGCGACCGTACCGCCGTCGTCGAGCAGGTCCCGCAGGTGCACGACGCCGAGTACGTCGTCGAGGCCGCCCCGGGTGACGACCGGGGCGCGGCTGTGCCCGGACTCGGCGAGCTGCCGCCGGGCCGCCGAGGTGGGCAGGTCGGCGCGCAGGGTGACGACCTGCCCGCGCGGTACCAGGATCTCCCGCAGGATCCGGTCGGCGATCTCGAAGGCGCCGCTGATGATGGTCCGGTGCTCGGCGGAGAGTCCGCGTTGCGCCGTGACCATCTCGCGCAGCTCCTCGGCGCTGACCTCTTCCGGGCCGCCCTCCGGGTCGGCCCCGGTGAGCCGGACCACCAGGTTGGTGGACTTGCTGAGCAGCCAGACCGCCGGCCGGGAGAACGCGGCGAGCACGTCGAGCGGGCGGGCCACCACCAGCGACCAGCCCTCGGCCCGCTGCATCGCGATCCGCTTCGGCGCCAGTTCGCCGAGGACCAGGCTGACGAAGGTCAACAGGATCGTCACCAGGATGACGGAGGCGGGCTCCGCGGCCGAACCGAGGAAGCCGAGCAGCGGCACCAGGGGTGCGGCCAGCGAGACGGCGGCGGCGGCCGAGGCGAGGAAGTTGGCCAGCGTGATGAAGATCTGGATGGTGGCGAGGAACCGGTTCGGGTCCCGGGCCAGCTTCGCCAGCACCCGGCCGCCGCGCGACTGCCGCTCCAGCCGCTGGATCTGGCTCTCCCGGAGCGACACCAGCGCCATCTCGCTGCCGGAGAAGGCCGCGTTGACCAGTACCAGGAACAGAACCAGTGCCACCTGTAGCCCGTAGCCGTCCACCGGAAGTCCGGCCTCCTCGTCCTGCTTGGTGTGGCCACCAAACCTAGCCGGTCGCCGGCGGTCCGGTAGGGGTCAGGTGGCGAGGATGATCGTCATCGCGAGGTACGTGCCGAGCAGGAGTACGCCCTCGAAGCCGAGTCGCCCCCAGCCGCAGGTCTGCCGGACGAGCAGCCCGGCGAGCAGGATCGCGGTCATGAAGAGCCCGGTGGTGGTGATGAAGAGGTCGTCGTTGCCGGCGGCGTGGTAGATCGAGCCCTGCCGGTACGCGATGTCGCCGACCACCAGGGTGATCACGTCGAGGATGTTCCCGCCGAGGACGGCCGCGACGGCCAGGGTGACCGCACCCCGGCGGACGGCGGCGATCGCCGTGACCGTCTCCGGCAGCCCGTTCACGATGCCGAGCAGGACCCCGCCGGTGAAGCCGGCGGTGAGGCCGGTGGTCTCGACGACGCTCTCGGCGGCCAGCGACACCGCCCAGCCGCTCGCCGCGACGAGCGCCCCGACCAGCACGAACCGCCCCCAGAGCGTGCCCGCGCGGTGCCGGTCGAGGGCACCGTGGTCCTGCGGTACGTCGGGTTGGGTCTCCTTGGTGCCGACCGCCTGCCACATCGGTCTGGTGCCGGCGGTCCGGATCAGCCGGAGCCCGCCGAGGTAGCACGCGACGATCACGGCCGAGATCGGGTGGATGCCGGCGACGGTGACGTTCGGGCTGTAACTGCCGAGCAGCGCGAGGGTGAGCAGGGCGATCAGCAGGCAGCCGAAGAGCAGGTTCGCGGAGGAGGCGGCGGCGTGTTCGAGGTTGACCCGGCGGTAGAAGGCGTCCGCGACCGCGACCGCGGTGGTCTGGGCGGCGATGCCGCCGACCGCGTTGCTGTAGCCGAGCTGGGGATGGTCGCCCGCCGCGGTGACCGCCGTCATCACGATCCCGGAGAGCCCGGTGGCGACGCCGAAGAAGACCACGCCGAAGACGGCCTCGCCCCAACCGGTCCGGTCCGCGAGGGCGTCGCCCAGGGCGACGAGCCGGATGCTGCCGAGGATCGTGACCAGACCGGCGACGGCGAAGACGCCGACGC
The DNA here is from genome assembly GCF_003030385.1 of Plantactinospora sp. BB1. Taxonomy (NCBI): domain Bacteria; kingdom Bacillati; phylum Actinomycetota; class Actinomycetes; order Micromonosporales; family Micromonosporaceae; genus Plantactinospora; species Plantactinospora sp. BB1. Next base: position 3,904,211 of record NZ_CP028159.1, read on the forward strand.
TGGGGCCGAGTGCCCAGGGCGTGGCGGGTAGAAAGCCCAGCATCGGGCGGTTATTCCCGAGTTGCCGGCTCCGAAGCATGCCGCCGGCATCGGCAGGACCGCCCGCGCCGGCCGGGCAGGGGACCGCTCCCGGCGGTCGGCCGGGGAGGCCGCGCTCCCGGCAATCAGCCGGCGGCGGTCACCGGTCCGGCCGGTCCAGCCACGATTCCAGCCCGTCGAGCAGCCGGTCCAGCCCGAAGGTGAAGCTCTCGTCCCAGATCCGCTCCGGGACGTACGCGGTCGCCCCGACCTCCTGCCGCCACCTGTCGTACTGCGGATGGTCCTTGGCTATCCGTCCGAGCTGGGGTTCCAGTTTCGCCACGATCTCCGTGATCGACATGCCGGACTGCCGCATGCTGGTGACCATCGCCGAGATGGTGGTCGCCGAACCGATCGCGTACGAGGTGAGCAGCGCACTGGCGTGGGACAGCTCCAGCCCGGCGAAGCCGGCGGCGGAGAGCAGCGCCACGGTACGCTCGCCGATCCGCATCGCGTTCGGGCCCAGGTTCGGGCGTACCCCGAGCAGGCCGATCACCCACGGGTGGCGGAGCAGCATCTCCCGGGTGCCGGCGGTCAGCACCGACGCGCCGACCCGCCAGCTCGTGTCGCCGACCTCGGGGACGTAGACCTCGCCCATCACCTCGTCGACCGCGAGTTCGAGTAGTTCGTCCTTGTTCGTCACGTACCAGTACACCGAGGTGGCGCCCGAACCCAGCCGGGTGCCGAGCCGGCGCATGCTCAGCCCGGCCAGTCCCTCGGCGTCCAGCAGCTCGATCGCGGCCCGGACGATCTGCTCACGGCTCAGCGTGGGTTGTTCGCCCCGGCCCCGGGGCGGGCGCAGCCACACCGAGTCGGTGAACGGGTCGGACTTCGGCATCCGCGATCCTCTCGACCCGACCATTCTACCGGGCCTCGCACAGCGTTCGAGATTTCTGGTACGCCGTTCTAGTTTGCTGGTACGGTGTGCGAGATTCCTCGAACGCTGTACGAGCGGAGGTCCTGGTGTCCACATCTCACCCGCGTCGCTGGTGGATCCTCGGCGTGCTCTGTCTGAGCCTGCTGGTGGCCGTCATCGACAACATGGTGCTCAACATCGCCATCCCGGCGCTGATCCGCGACCTCGGGGCGAGCGCCTCGGAGATCCAGTGGATCCTCGACTCGTACATCCTGGTCTTCGCCGGCCTGCTGCTCACCGCCGGCAGCCTCTCCGACCGGCACGGCCGGCGACGCGCCCTGGTGACCGGGCTGGTCGTGTTCGGCGGCGCGTCGGTGCTGGCCACGCTCTGCCAGACCCCCGGTCAGCTCATCGCGGCCCGGGCCCTGATGGGGGTCGGCGCCGCCTTCCTGATGCCCAGCACGCTCTCGATCCTCACCACCGTCTTCGACTCCTCCGAACGGAAGAAGGCCATCGCGATCTGGAGTTCCGTGCTGGTGCTCGGCGCGCTCGGCGGCCCGACCCTCGGCGGGCTGCTGTTGCAGCACTTCTGGTGGGGGTCGGTCTTCCTGCTCAACGTCCCGATCGCCGTCCTCGGCATCGTCGCGGCGCTCCTGATCATCCCCGAGTCGCGCGGTCCGGCCAGCCGACCCGACGTGGTCGGTGCGCTGCTCTCCACCGCCGGCATGGCGGCGCTGGTCTGGGCGGTCATCTCGTCGGCCAAGGAGGGCTGGTCCTCCCCGCCGACCGTCGCCGGGCTGGTCGGCGCGGCCGTACTGCTCAGCGCGTTCGCGCTCTGGGAGCGCCGGGTCGCCGAGCCGATGCTGCCGATGTCGCTCTTCCGGGACCGGAACTTCGGCGGGGCCAGTCTCTCCATCGTGCTGCTCTCGCTCTCGGCCGGCGGCGTGCTGCTCGCCCTGACCCAGTACCTCCAGTTCGTCCTCGGGTACGGGCCGATGCGGGCCGGCCTGGCGTTCGTCCCGATGCTGGTCACCGTGATGGCCTGCAACGGCCTCGGCGTACTGGTCGACCGGCGGTTCGGTGCCCGGGTAGCGATCGCCACCGGGCTGTCGCTGATGGCCGTCGGCTTCGGGGTGCTCGCCTCGATCGGGCCCGCCGACGGCTACCCGACGCTGGCCGTCGCGCTGGTCCTGATCGGGGCGGGCAGCGGCGTCACCGGACCGCCGGCCGTCGGCACCCTGCTCGCCGCGCTGCCGCCGGAACGTGCCGGCGTCGGCTCGGCGGTCAACGACACCGTGCAGCAGATCGGCACGGCGCTCAGCGTCGCGGTGCTGGGTAGCGTACTGGCCGCCGCCTACCGGGGCGCGATGCCGGCCGAGGTCACCGGTCCGGCCCGGGAGTCCATCGGCGACGCCCTGCGGATCGCCACCGCCACCGGCGACGGCAACCTGGCCCGGCTGGCCCGGGACGCCTTCGTCGAGGCGATGTCCGCCACCGCGATCGTCGGGGTGGTCGGTGGCGTCGCCGCCGCCGTCGTCGCGGCGCTGACAATCCGGCCGAAGTCGACCCCGACCCCGCCGCCGACCGCCGTACCGGTGGAACCGGCCGGAGACGAGGTCGCCGCGCGGTAGGCGTCGCCGGGGCGTCCGGCGGCTACTCGTCGGCGAAGCGCAACACCGGCTTGATCGTACGACCGGCGTGGACGTCGTCGGCGGCGCGCTGGATCTGCCCGAAGTCGTACCCGGTGACCAGCCGGTCCACCGGTAGCCGGCCCTGCCGGTGCAGCCGGATCAGGGTCGGGATCAGCGACTGTGTCTCCGCGCCGCCGATGGTCACCCCGACCGCCGACCGGCCGGGCAGCATGGCGTTGACGTCCACCGGGACGGTGGTGCCGAACGGCGGCACGCCGACGAACGCGAAGATCCCGCCGACCGCGAGGCTGGCCAGACCGGCCGAGATGACCGCCGGCACGCCGGTGGCGTCGAGGATCCGGTCGACGCCGTGCCCGTCGGTCAGCCGGGCGAGGGCCTCGGCCAGGTCGTCCGAGCCGGTGTCGACGGTGTCGGTGGCGCCGAGTTCGCGGGCCAGCCGGAGCCGGTCCGGCACCCGGTCCACCGCGATGATCTGCGTGGCGGGGCTCAACGCGGCGGCCATCACCGCGCTCAGCCCGACGGCGCCGGTGCCGAGGACCGCGATGCTGGCGCCGGGGTACGGGCGCAGCACGTTGAAGACGGTGCCGACGCCGGTCGCCACGCCGCAGCCGAGCGGGGCCAGTACCTCGAGCGGCGCCTCCGGGTCGACCCGGACGACGCTGCGCTCGTCGGCGAGGGCCAGCGCGGAGAAGGACGACTGCCCGAAGAAGTGGCCGTGCAGCTCGCCGCCGTCCGCCCCGGCCAGCGGGGCGGTGCCGTCCGGGCGGGCGCCGCGGAGCAGGTTGCGGGGCAGCCAGGTGTGACAGAGCGAGGGCTCGCCGCGGTGGCAGGACCGGCAGCTTCCGCAGGAGGAGAAGGAGAGCAGCACCCGGTCGCCCGGTGCCACCGAGGTGACGGCCGAGCCGACCGCCTGCACCACGCCGGCACCCTCGTGGCCGAGTACCCCGGGCAGCGGAAACGGGGCGAAGCCGGCCTGCACGGTCAGGTCGGTGTGGCACATGCCGGCGGCGACCATCCGGACCAGGACCTCGTGCTCGGCCGGGCCGTTCAGCACGATCTGCTCGACGACGAAGGGCTTGCCGGCGCCGCGGACGACCGCCGCGGTGGTGGGGAGCGGCATCTGGTCTCCTGCTGGTCGGTCTACCACCCGGATCGGTCGGTCAGACATCGACGATGCTGACTGCATGTTTCTAGCGCCCGGAGCACCGGGCGTCAAACCCGGCGGTGACGGTCGGTGCCGGCGTCCACCGCGTCGACCAGGGTGGCCAGGGCGCCGGCCAGCGCGGCCAGGCCGTCGGTGGGCGGGCCGCCGGGTTCGACCAGGTAGCCGTCCCGCCGGATCTCCACCATCAGGGCGGTCACCCGGCGGTCCCGGCCGTAGTAGCGCAACGGCACGTAGCAACCCGCGAACGGGGTGTCGACGCCGGTGTCGCCGAAGCCGGCGAAGGCCGCCCGGCCGGCCGCCAGCAGCCAGCCCGGGGTGTGCGCCGGATCGGTGCCGAGGCAGACCGCCGGCCGCTCGGTGCCGCCGATCTCGTACGGCAGCCGCCGGCTCGGATAGGAGTGCACGTCCAGCAGGGTCACCCGACCCCGGGCCGCCAACCGGGCCGCCACCAGCTCGGTGACCGCCCGGGCGTAGGGGCGGTACCAGCGGTCGAGCAGCCGCTCCTCGGCGACCGGGTCGTCGGCGCGCAGCCGGGAACCGTCGCTGGTCCGGGTGTAGACGGCGGCCATCCCGACCGCCCGCATCGACTCCCGCTCGTCCGGGAAGCGCTCCGGGTCGACGACCAGCCGGGAGAGCAGGTTGACGAACGTCCACGGGGTACACCGGGCGGAGCCGGCGGCCCGGGCCGCGATCAGGTCGGTGTGCGCGTCGGTCATCCGGGCCAGTTCGGCCGCCAGGGCGGCGTCGTCGAGCAGCAGCTCGGCGCGTACCTCCGGCGGGATCAGCCGACCGGCGTGCGGAACGTGCAGGACCACCTCGCTGTCGGCGGCGCCCGGCACGACCCGGAAGCCCGCCGACCCCTCCGAGCCACCGTGCCGCACCAACCACCGCCGTCGCATCGACCCATCCCGGCGGACACCGACCCAACGACGGCCCGGTCACCGCAGGTCCTTGCGCGTGCCGTCGAACCCGGACGGGTCAGCTTCCGACAGATGTACGTTGTTCGATCACCATTTCCGCCCGTAGCCTACCCACGCCCCTGACCGGCGAAAGAGGAGTGTGTATGGGTCGGATCAGTAGGATCTGGCGGGTCGGACTCGCGGTGCTGCCGATGGCGGCGGTGGCCGTGCTGGGCGTCACGCCACCGGCGTTCGCCCAGGCCGGGCCGTCCATCGTGGTGAGTGACGGGGTCACCCAACCGGTGTTCGGGTACGCCGACGCGATCCGGGAGCGGCTCTTCGTCGACTCGACGTTCGACAGCGACAACGACGGCCTGCGCGACATCATCGCGTTCGACGTCATGCGCCCCAGGGCCACCGCCGACGGGCTCAAGGTGCCGGTCATCATGGACGCCAGCCCGTACTACTCGACCGTCTGCCGGGGCAACGAGTCCGAGTGCAAGGTCGACATGGACGGTGACGGCCTGCTCGACAAGTGGCCGCTCTTCTACGACAACTACTTCGTGCCGCGCGGGTACGCGGTGATCCTGCTGGACATGGTCGGCACCAACAACTCCACCGGCTGCCCGACCACCAACGGCGACCCGGACAACCTGAGCGCCAAGCAGGCGATCAACTGGTTGAACGGTCGGGCCACCGCGCGGAACGCGGCCGGGCAGGTGGTCAGGGCCGACTGGCACAACGGCCGTACCGGCATGATCGGCAAGTCGTACGACGGCTCGCTGGCGATGGCGACGGCGGTGACCGGCGTCAAGGGGCTGACCACCATCGTGCCGATCAGCGGCCCGGCGGAGTACTACGACTACACCCGCAGCAACGGGGTGATCACCCGAGGCAACAGCTATGTCGCGTCGCTGGCCAACACGGTGACCAACCCGGACCGCCGGGACTACTGCAAACCGGTCCGGGACGCGATGGCCGCTGCCGACGGCGACGAGACCGGCGACTACTCGGCCTTCTGGACCGAGCGCAGCTACGTCCGGAACGTCGACAAGATCAAGGCCAGCGTGCTGCTCTACCACGGGCTCAACGACGACAACGTCCGCCCGGACCACTTCAGCAAGTTCTGGTACGCGCTGGCCGCGCACGACGTGCCGCGCAAGCTGTGGCTCTCCCAGGAGGGGCACGTCGACCCGTTCGACTCCCGCCGGACGGTCTGGGTGAACACCCTGCACCGCTGGTTCGACTACTGGCTGCACCAGGTACCGAACGGGATCATGGACGAGCCCCGGGTCGACCTGGAGCGCTCCGCCGACGTCTGGGAGACGCACGCCGACTGGCCCGTCCCGGGGACGACCGAGACCGAGGTCTTCCTCCAGCCGGGTGCCGGCGGCGCCGGTGGTCTCAAGCTGGTGCCGACGCGGAAGCCGGCCACCGAGACCTTCGCCGACGACCCGGCGCAGCGCCAGGACGCAATGATCAACAACCCGGACACCGTCACGCCCAACCGGCTGGCGTACCTCTCGGAGCCGCTGCGGGCCCCGCTGCACGTCTCCGGTACGCCCGTGGTGCGGCTGCGGGCCGGCGCGAACGCCACCGACACCAACTTCGGGGCGATCCTGGTCGACTACGGCACCGCCGAACGGGTGGCGCACCGGGCCTCCGGGGAGGGCATCATCACCCTGGAGACCCAGGACTGCTGGGGCGAGACGAGCCCGACCGACGACGGCTGCTACAAGCAGACCCAGAAGCGGGTCGCCACCGCCGACCTCGAACTGGTCACCAAGGGCATCCTGGACGCCCAGAACCGCCAGTCGATCCGCAAGGCCGCCCCGCTGGTCCCGGGCAAGCTCTACAACTTCGATTTCCCGCTGCTGCCGGAGGACTACGTCTTCCAGCCGGGCCACCGGATCGGCGTGATCGTCGTCGGGAGCTACCCGCAGTACTCCAGCCAGGCCGACCCGAACCGGGCCACCATCGACGTGGCGCTGAAGACCAGCCGGATCGTACTGCCGATCGTCGGCGGTACGCCCGCCGCGCACGCCGCCGGGCTGTGACCGTACGCCCCGCCGGCCGTCACCCCGACGGCCGGCGGGGCAGCACCGGTCCGGGTACGGATAGCCCGGGCCACCCCGTCGGGCCGCCGCCAGGTGTATGATCCGCCGGTTGAGCCCTACCCCTGCGGCGTGTGCCCCGGACGCCGGCACCGGGCTCGCGACCGTATGGAGGATGGCGCATGTCCCAAGGCCAGGAGCTGTTCGACCTGCACGAGGACAAGACTTCGCGGCCCAGTTTCGAGACCACGCTGCGCGGTTACGACAAGCGGCAGGTCGAGCAGTACGTGGCGCAGACCGCCAACGAACTCTCGAAGCTGGTCTCCGAACGCGAGCAGGCGTTCAGCCACATCCAGGGGCTGACCGTCCATCTCCAGCAGGTGCAGGCCGAGCTGACCGAGTTGCGGGACCGGCCGCCGCAGGTGGACCGGGCGTCGTTCCGCGACCTGGGCCCGATGGTCGACCAGATCATGGCACTGGCCGAGAAGCAGGCCGGGGTGATCGTCGACGCCGCCGCCCAGCGGGCCACCGAGCACCAGAACGAGGCGGAACGGGTCCTCGCGGACGCCCGCGAGCAGGCCGAGAAGCTGGTCGCCGAGGGCGAGGCCAGCCGGGAGCGCGCCGAGCAGGAGGCGCAGCGGGTCAGCGAGCGGAGCGCCCAGCAGGCCGAGCGGGCGCAGGCCCAGGCCGAGTCGATGCTGGAGGCGGCGCGCAACCAGATCCAGCAGGAGATCGAGGCGGCCCGGACGCGTACCCAGCAGGAACTCGGCCAGTGGCAGGCCAACGTGGAGCGGGAGCTGACCGAGCTGCGCAACAGCACCGAGGCGGAGCTGACCCGGGTGCAGAAGCAGGTCGAGGAGGAGAACGCCAACCTCCGGTCGGAGGCACAGCAGTACGCCTCCGACCTGCGCCGACGGGCGGACGAGCAGGCCACGGCGCACCAGCAGCAGCTCGCGGCGCTCCAGGAGGAGATCGAGACGCGGCAGCAGTCGCTCGGCCAGTTGCAGGCGGCCCAGGAGAGCGCGCAGCAGAAACTGGCGCAGTCCCGCCAGGAGGGTGCCACGGCGGAGCAGGAGTTCGCCCAGTTGCAGCAGCGGCTCGGTGAGGTCCGGCAGGACCTGACCGCCGAACTCAACCGGCTGGACGAGGCCCGCCGGGCGGCCGAGCAGGCCGAGCGGCAGGCGGCCGAGGTGCGGGCCCGGACGCAGCGCGAGGCGAAGCGGCTGGCCGACCGGGCCGCCGCCGCGGTGCTGGCGGCTGCCGCGATCACCGGGGAGACCGGCGAATACCAGATGGTCGCGGTGCGCCAGGAGGCCAACCGGGCCATGGCCGAGCAGGCGGCGGAGCCGGTCGAGCAGCCCGACCTGCCGGAGCAGCGCGAGCCGGTCGAGCAGCCGGAACCGGCGGTGAACATGTTCGAGCCGGTCGAGCAGCCCGAGCCGGCGGTGAACATGTTCGAGCCGCAGCAGCACCCGCACCAGCCACAGCACCACGGGCATCCGCACTCGCAGCCGCCCGTCTACACCCCGAACGGCGCCGACCCCGGCCGGTACTAGTCACCCCCGTGGCCCGGTCGCCGGTTCGTCGCGGTCCGTCGTCCGGGTGCGCTCAGCCGTCGGCCTGGTCGGGCCGCCGGCTGTCCGCCACCGCCGCGGGCGCGTCGGCGAGGGAGAACCGCTCCCGCAACCGTGAGTAGAACCGGGAGGGGCGCAGCCGTACCAGCCGGGCCGGCTCGCGCGCCGGCAGCACCGTCACCCAGTCGCCGGGATCGAGTACCCCGCGAAGCTGCCCGTCCACGCTGACCGCGACCTGCCCCGACTGGTCGAGGACGCGTACCGTCACCGCCTCCTCGGCGGCCATCACCAGGCTGCGGTTGAAGACCATGTGCGGGGCTACCGGGGTGAGGACCAGCGCGCCGAGTCGGGGGGAGAGGATCGGGCCACCGGCCGCGAAGTTGTAGGCGGTGGAGCCGGTCGGACTGCCCACCACGAGGGCGTCGGCCGAGTAGGACGCGAAGAGGGTCTCGTCCAGGTACACCCCGAGACTCGCCTGACGGTCCCGGGCCAGCTTCTCGAAGACGATGTCGTTGAGTGCGGTGACGTCCAGCGCCACGCCGGGCTGGTCGACCGGTTCGGCGGTACGGGGCAGTGGCGGGGGCGGTGGCAGCAGCGGCCCGCGCCCGTAGCGCAGCAGCGCCTCCATCCCGCCGGGGATCTCCAGCGGCCGGGAGGCGCAGAGCGTCAGCATCAGCCGCTCGTCGAGCTGTACCCGGCCGGAGAAGAACGCCTCCAGCGCCGTGTCGATCTCGGTGGGCTCGATCTCGGTCAGGAAACCCACCCGGCCGACGTTGACGCCGAGCACCGGTACCCCGTCCTTGGCGGCGATCCGCGCGCCCCGCAGGAACGTCCCGTCCCCGCCGATCGTCACCACCAGCGCCGGGTGCCCGGCGGCCTCGGCCTCGTCACCCGCGTTGCGCCGTTGCCGGTGTTCCCAGGACGGCTCCCAGACGTCGATGTCGCTGATCCCGATCGAGTGGTCGGCCGCCCAGCCGCGGACGGTCCGGGCCGCCGCCACCGCCGCCGCCCGGCCCTCGTGCACCACCAAACCGATCCGCTGACCCGTCATGCTCTCTCTCGTCTCTGCTGCCTGGCGCCCGCGTCACCGGCCCTCGGGCGGTGAACGATCCGGTCGCGGTCCTGGGCACTGCCTACCACGAACCTGGTCGACCAGCCCGGACCGACCCGGGCCGGTCCCGTGCCCCGGCGGTGTGGGTGGCGGTACCCCCGTCCGGCGACGATCTCGGTGTGCCGGTGGCGGGGTGTAGGCCGGGATCGTCGGTGCTCCGCATCGGGGCGGCACCGTGGCGTTGCCCGGCCGGACCCAGGCGCGGCCGGTCCTGTGTGGAGTGCGAGCATGGCGGCCATGGAAATCTACGAGGACGAGCGTACGGTGTCGCGGGCGGACCTGGCGGGCTGGCTGCGCCAGCTGGCCCACCAGCTCGATTCGGAGGGAAAGATCTTCTACGGCGCGGCCGGTGCGGTCGCCGTCACCGACCAGGTCGAATGTGAGCTGGAAATCGAGCGCGACGGCGCCGAGATCTCCGTGGAGATCGAGTTCTCCTGGACGGATCCCGCGGCCGCCACCAGCGCCGCCGAGGACGAGGAAGACGACGAAGACGAAGAAGAAGACGAGGACGAAGAAGACGGGGACGAGGAAGGCGAGGGCGAGGAAGGCGAGGGCGAGGAGGGCGACGGCGGAGCGGACGAGGAGTCGACCAAGCCGGCGGCCGCCGAGGCGGCGGCGCTGACCAGCGGACCGGCCGGCCCGAGCACCACCGCGAGCACCGGAGCCGAGTCGTCCAGCCCGGTTGGCCCGGCCACCACCGCGAGCACCGAGGCCGAGTCATCCAGCCCGGCCGGCTCGACCACCACCGCGAGCACCGGAGCCCAGTCGTCCAGCCCGACCCAGGCTTCCGGGACCGCCGAGCCGGCGGGTGAGGGCCGGCCGGCCGGAGCGGCCTGACCTCCGGTCGGGACGGCCGCCGGGTGGGCACCCGGATCTCCGACCGGCCCACCCGGCGGCTGCGCAATTCCGGCCAGGAGCTGACCGGAGTGCGGCCTAGCGTGACCGCCATGACCAACCCCGAACCCCTGATCCGTCCCTTCCGCATCGACATTCCCCAGGCCCAGCTCGACGACCTGCACGCGAGGCTGGCGAACACGCGCTGGCCGGACGAGCTTCCCGGCGTCGGCTGGAGCCGTGGCGTACCGCTGGGATATCTGCGGGAACTCGCCGAGTACTGGCGGACGAAGTACGACTGGCGGGTGCACGAGGCGGCGCTGAACGAGTACCCCCAGTTCGTCACCACCGTCGACGGGCAGAACCTGCACTTCCTGCACGTACGCTCGACCGAGCCGGCCGCCACCCCGCTGCTCCTGCTGCACGGCTGGCCGGGTGGCGTGGTCGACTTCCTCGACGTGATCGGGCCGCTGACCCAGCCGGGTGCGTACGGCGCCGACCCGGCCGACGCGTTCCACCTGGTCATCCCGTCGCTGCCCGGGTTCGGCTTCTCCACCCCGCTGGCCGGCCCCGGGATGGGGCCGGCCCGGATGGCGGCGGTACTCGGCGAGCTGATGTCCCGACTCGGCTACCAGAGGTACGGCGTACAGGGTTACGACACCGGCGCCTGGGTGGGCCCGGAGCTGGCCCGGCGCCATCCGGACCGGGTGGTCGGGCTGCACCTCAACGCCCTGCTCACCTTCCCGGCCGGCGTCGACGGCGAACTGGACGGGCTGACCGAGGTCGAGCAGCGCCGCTGGCAGGCGATGCAGGACTTCAACGACGGCTACCTCCAGTGCAACTCCAAGCGGCCGCAGACGGTGGCGTACGCGCTGCACGACTCGCCGGTCGGCCAGCTCGGCTGGATCGTGGAGAAGTTCAAGGAACTCACCGATCCCGAGGAGGGCCTGCCGGAGCAGAGCGTCGACCGGGACCGGATGCTGACCGACGTCACCCTCTACTGGTTCACCGGCACCGCCGGCTCGGCCGCGCAGATCTACTACGAGTCGATGTCGGCGACCGACTGGGCCGGGGACTGGGACGGGGGCGGCAGCGACGACGGGAGCGCCGGGGCGGAAGCCGGAGCCGGGGAGTGGGCGGCGGCGTCGCGCGGCACCGTACCGACCGGGGTGCTGGTCTCCACCCACGACGTGACGATCCGGCGCTGGGCGGAGCGGGACCATCACGTCGTACGGTGGACCGAACTCGACCGGGGCGGGCACTTCCTCGCGATGGAGGCCCCGGAGCTGCTGGTCGGCGATGTCCGGGAGTTCTTCCGGCAACTGCGCTGACGCGCACGCGGCTCGGCGCGGTGCTCACTCCCGGAGCTTGCGGCGCAGGGCCGCCGCGTCCGGCGCGCCGAGTTCCTCGTAGACGGCGAGGGCCTGCCGCCAGACCACCCGGCCGTCCTGGCGGCGCCCGGCCGTCCGCAGCGCGTCGCCGAGCCGGTGCAGGCTGGCCGCGTGGTACCAGCGGTCGTCGAGGTCCCGGTAGATCTCGGCGGCCCGCCGGTACTGGGCGATCGCCGCGCCGTGTCGGCCCAGTTGGCTGTGCGCGGTCGCGGCGGCCTGCAAGGCCCGGGCCTCACCCCGGCGGTGACCCATCGACCGGAAGATCTCCAGGGACTCCGTGATCACCGGTACCGCCTCGGCGGGCCGGCCGGCGACGGTCAGGGTCAGCGCGATCTGGTAGAGCGAGATCGACATGTTTCCGGTCTCGCCGTGCGCCCGTTCCAGCGCGTACGCCTGCCGGCTGCACCGCAGCGAGCGCAGGTGCTCACCGGCGTCCCGGTACGCGGCGCCGAGGTTGCTCAGCACCGTCGCGATGCCTGCCGGGTCGTCCACCTCCCGGAAGATCTCCAGGGCCCGCTGGTGCGTCCGCACCGCCAGCCCGGTCTGCCGGGTCGACCGGTAGGCGGTGCCGATGCCGCTGAGCATGTGTGCCTGGCCGATCCGGTCACCGGTCCGCTCGGCGGCGCGGAGTCCGGCCCGGTGGGTGCGGATCAGCTCCGCCCAGGCCCGGGTCAGGTGCAGGTGGACCCAGGTGGCGTAGGCGAGGCGCCAGCAGAGGTCGTCGAAGCCGCGCGCCTGCGCGAGTTCCACGGCGGCGATCAGGTTGTGCCGCTCGGTCCCGTACCACTCCCGCGCCTGCCGCTCGGCGGAGAAGGTCAGCGGTGCGACGTCCGGTGGTACTCCCGGCACCGGCACCGTCACCTCGGACTCGCTCGGCTGGAGCAGCGGCCGGGCGTTCAGGGCACTGCGGGTCAGCCATTCGACCAGCCGGCGTTGACTGGCGTCGCGCAGTGCGGGCGGGTCCTGCTCGGCGGTGAGTTCGGCGGCGTACGCGTAGAGCAGGTCGTGCACCACGAACCGGTCCGGGGCATGCTCGCTGACCAGGTGCGCGGCGGCGAGTTCGTCGAGCGGGGGCCGGCTGCGCGGCTCGTCGACCCCGGCCAGGGTGGCGGCGGCCGGTGCGGAGAGCTCCGGGGTGGGGTGCAGGCCGAGCCGCCGGAACAGCCGGGCGGCCGGCGTGCCGAGGGTCCGGTGCGACCACGAGAAGACCGCGCGTACGTCCACCGCCGTGTCCGGGCTGGCGAACCTGTCCAGCCCGTCCCCGGCCTCGGCCAGTTGCCGGTGCAGCGCCGCCAGCGGGAAGTCGGGGCGGGCGACAGCCCGGGCGGCGACGATGGCCAGGGCCAGCGGCAGCCGGCCGCACGCCTCGACGATCCGGTCCACCGCCTCGGGTTCGGCGTCGATCCGTTGCCGGCCGAGCCGGGCGGCGAGCATCTGCCGGGCCTGGCACGTGGTGAACGGGTCCAGCCGGACCGACCGGGCCCCCTCGGTCACCACCAGCGCGGATAGTTCGTTGCGGCTGGTGATCAGCACGAAGGATCCGGTCCCGCCCGGCAGCAGCGGCCGGACCTGCTCGGCGTCGCCCGCGTTGTCCAGCACGATCAGCATCCGGCGGCCGTCCATCAGGGACCGGTACAGCCCGGTCTGCCCGTCGAGGTCGGCGGGGATCTGCGCGGTGGGCAGCCCGAGCGCGCGCAGGAAGAGCGCCAGCGCGTGCTCGGGGGTCACCGTGGCCCGGTCGTCGTAGCCGCGCAGGTTGACCCAGAGCTGCCCGTCGGGGAAGGACTCCGCGACCCGCCGGGACCAGTGCAGCGCCAGCGCGGTCTTGCCGACCCCGGCCGTACCGTTCAGGACCAGGATGCCGGGGGCGCCACCGGGGCGGAGGTCGCGGGTGTGCAGCAGGGTGTGCAGCCGGTCCACCTCGGCGCTCCGGCCGGCGAAGCCGGAGACGTCCGGCGGCAGCTGCCGGGGTACCGGCGGCAGCCCCACCGTCTCGGCGGGTGCCGTCGGGGTGCCGGCGAGCACCTGGGCGTGCAGTCGCTGGAACTCCTCGCCGGGGTCGAGCCCCAGCTCCTCGGCCAGGTGCCGGCAACCCTGGTGGTAGGCGTCCAGCGCCTCGGCCCGGCGCCCGCTGCGGTGCAGTGCGGTGACCAGTTGCAGCCACAGCCGTTCCCGCAGCCGGTCCCGGGCGGTCAGCCCGCGCAACTCCTCGACGAGTTCGGCGTACCGGCCGAGCCGCAGGTCCACGTCGATCCGCCGCTCCAGCGTACGGAGTCGCTGTTCCCGCAGGCCGGGGACGCTCTCCCGATGCAGCAGTTCGGACGGTACGTCGCAGAGCGGATCGCCGCGCCACTGCCGCAGCGCGGCGCGCAGCGCCGTCGACTCGCCGTCCGGATCGCAGCGCCGGGCCGCCCGGTCGGCCGCCAGCAGCCAGTGCCGGAACCGCCCCAGGTCGACGAGATCGTCGCCGGCCTCGATCAGATAGCCGTCGGAACCGGTGCTGATCAGTGGTGGCGAGCCCGCCTCTTCGAGCAGTGCCCGCAGCCGGGTGACATACAACTGCGCCGCCCGGCGAGGATTGTCCGGCTGCCGGTCGTCCCAGATCGCCTCGGTCAGCCGTCCGACCGAGACGAGCCGGCCCGTCTCCAGCAGCAGTGTCGCCAGCAGTGTCCGGCACTTCGGCGACCGGATCGGCACCGGCCGGCCGTCCACCCGCACGTCGATGGGCCCGAGCAGCCCGAATTCCACCCCGTTGACCATCGCCCTCTCCGCCCCCGCGTCTTCGACAGGCTGACACAACATCGGGCAATCGGAAATACGCAGCCTGACGTACACATACAGGGTCGCGGGAACAGACAATATCGGTTTACCGACGCGACGGAGATCAATTCCTGAATCGGTTGCGCAATTCCGCAATGCAATGGCGAATCGCCCGGGGCACGGCGGCGTCAAGGGGGGCCGGGCCGCCCGACGGTGATGCCGGCGCCCGGTTCGATCAGGGCGTGGAAGACGACGCCGAGCCGCTCGACGTACCGGCGGTAGGTGTCGTAGCGCTGCTGAAGGAAGAAGTCCCGGGCGTGACCGTCATGGACCGGCAGCACCGCACCGGGTTGGAGTTGGGCGACGAATCCGGCCACCGCGCGTTCGGTCAGGAAGGGCGCCGTCACGGGTACCGCCGCCACCGCGACACCCCGGTGGGCCAGCAGCCCGGGGTGCAGCGAGTCGCCGCAGTGCAGCAGTACTCCGCCGACCAGGTACGCGGTGTTGGCCGGGGTGTGGTCGTCGAGGATCGGCTCGTGGTCGGCGGGAACGCCGTCGAGCCGGAGTGCCCCGATCCGGTACTCGCCCGCCTCCACCACCGTCACGTCGAGTCCGTACCCGCGCAGCGCCTGCGCGGTTTCCCGGTTGCCGAGCAGTCGCGCACCGGTCCGGTGCACGATCTCGACCAGCGCCGCCGGGTCGGCGTGGTCCGGGTGGTGGTGGGTGAGGGCGACGGCGTCGAGCCGGCCGAAGTCCTCCGGGCGTACCCGGCCCTCGGCGAAGCTGAACCGGCCGGGATCGATCAGCAGCCGCACCCCGGCCTCCTCGACGAGCAGGCACGAGTGCAGGTACTTCGCGACCCTCAACCGCCGGCTCCGTTCCCCGGGTGTCCCGGCGGGCTACCCCCGGAACTCGGCGGGCAAACCCGGAATCGGCCGGGCCGAATGCCTCAACCGAGCCCGACGACGTGGTTCTCCCAGGCCCAGGCCGCGATCTCGACCCGGTTGCGCAGCCCCAGCTTGGTCTGGATGCCGGAGAGGTGACTCTTGACCGTGCTGATCGAGATGAACAGCTCGGCGGCGATCTCGGCGTTGGTACGCCCCCGGGCGATGGCCCGGACCACCTGGAGCTCCCGTTCGGAGAGGGCCCGGGCGGCCCGCCCGCTGCCGGGTGCCCCGATGCTGCGCAGGTGGCGCAGGAGTCGCACGGTGACCGAGGGCGAGACCAGGGCGTCACCGGCGTGCGCGGCCCGGACCGCCTCGACCAGCAGCGCCGGGCCGGCGTCCTTGAGTACGAAGCCGACGGCTCCGCCGCGGAGTGCGCCGTAGAGGTACTCGTCGAGGTCGAAGGTGGTGACCACGACCACCCGGAGTGGATCGGAGATGTCGGGGCCGGCCAACGCACGGGTCACCTCGATGCCGTCGAGCCGCGGCATCCTGATGTCGACGAGGCTGACGTCCGGGCGCAGTCGTCGGGCGAGCGCGACCGCCTGCCCGCCGTCCGAGGCCTCGGCGACCACGTCGATGTCGGGCTGGTCCTCCAGGATGAGCCGCAGGCCGCTGCGTACCATCGCCTGGTCGTCGGCGAGCAGCACCCGGATGGTCATCGACGGCTCCCGGCCGGTACGGGCACGGTGGCGCGTACCGCCCAGCCGACGTCGGGACCCGGCCCGGCCCGGAAGGTGCCGCCGAGCGCTTCGAGACGCTCCCGCATCCCGATCAGCCCGTAGCCGGCACGGTGCGGGTAGCGGGTCGCGGCCGGCGGGGCGTCGTCGACGACCTCGACGGTGACGGCTGTCCGGTCCCGGCCGACGGTCACCGTGACCGAGCGGGCGTGTGGGGCGTGCCGGGCGACGTTGGTCAGCGACTCCCGTACCACCCGGTGCACCGTAGTGGTCACCTCGGGCGGCCACGTCGAGGTCTCCTCGCCGTCCGGCAGCCGCAGCCGTACCGCCGGCCCGTGCCCGTCGAAGCGCCGGACCAGCTCGCCGAGGTGTTCGGGGTTGGGGCTGGTCGGGGCGGCGTCGTCGGTGTCGCGCAGCAGTCCGACCACCCGGCGCATCGCGGCCAGCGCGTCCGAGCCGGCCGACTCGATGCCGGCCAGGGCCGCGCCGGCCCGCTCGGGATGCCGGCGGGCGACGATCTGGGCCGCCTGGGCCTGCACCACGATGCCGGTGATGTGGTGGGCGACGACGTCGTGCAGTTCCCTGGCCAGTTCCAGGCGCTCGTCCCGGCGTACCCGATCGGCCACGGCCCGGCGGCGGGCGGCCAGCAGCCGCAGGCCCAGCCCGACCGTCAGCGCGGCGAGCCAGCCCAGGGCGTTCAGCCCGGGGACGCCGCCGACGACGGTGCCGGAGGGTGGGAAGGCGAGATGGGCCCCGACCACGATGCCCAGTCCGGCGACCGCGATCGCGCCGGCCGACCGTACCGGGAGTCTCCGGACCGCCGAACCCACCAGCACGGCGAGGGCGAGGGCCGAGGCGGGGCCGGGCTCGGCGGGCAGTCCGGCGGCCCGGGCGACCACGATGGCGACGGCCGCGACGGCGAGGCCGGCGACCGCGGCCCCGAGCCGGTGTCGCCGCCGCGTCAGGGCGAGGCCGCAGACCACCGCTCCGGCGGCGCAGCCGAAGAGCCAGTAGTGGCCACCCCAGCTCGCGGCGAGCGCGGTCGCCGTGCTCAGCAGGGCGGCGCCGAAGAGGATGCCGAGCCCGGCGTCGGCGGCGACCCGGGCCCGACCGGCCAGCCGGTTCGCGACGTTCACGCCGGTCAGGCTACGGAATTGAGCCGGGGCGCCGAACCGGCCGAAAGTACGGTCGCGGGTGCGGCCGGGCTAGAGCTTCCGGCCGACCCCGGCGGCGACCTTGAGCATGGTCGGCGCGGCATTCTCGTCCGGCCACCACTGCTGCAGGTCGACGACGCCGGGCGAGAGCAGCTCGAAGCCGTCGAAGAACCGTTCGATCTCTTCCCGGCGCCGGAACGTCATCGGCGCGGGGGAGTTGGCCGAGATCTCCTCCAGTTTCGCCTTGGCCGCCGGGTCGCTGCCGTCGGTGCAGAACTGCGAGATGCAGACGTAGCTGCCGGGAGCCAACCGCTCGCGGAACCGCGCGACCAGCGCCGCCGGGTCCTCGGCGTCGGTGACCAGGTGGAACAGGCCGATGAAGAGCAGCAGTACCGGCTCGTCGAAGTTGATCAGCCGCTGCACCTGCGGGTCGTCGAGGAGTTCGTCCGGCCGGCGTACGTCGGCCTGGATCGAGGCCACGTTCTCGTCGGTGGCCAGCAGGGCCCGGTTGTGGATGAAGACGATCGGGTCGCTGTCCACGTAGACCACCCGGGCGTCCGGGGTGATGGCCCGGGCGGTCTCGTGCACGTTGGGCGCGGTGGGGATGCCGGCGCCCACGTCGAGGAACTGCTTGATGCCGGCGTCGGCGCACATCTGGGTGACCCGGAGCAGGAACCTCCGCTGCGCCCTGCCGAGGGCGGGCAGGTCCGGGGCGAGCGCGATGACCTGCTTGGCGGCCTCCCGGTCCACCGCGAAGTTGTCCTTGCCGCCGAGCACGTAGTCGTAGGCGCGGGCGTGGCTCATCTGCGTGGTGTCGATACCGGACGGCACGGAGTCCTGGTTGGTCACGAGCACTCCCGGAAGTGGGGTCGAGGGCTGCGGACGGCGCGCTGATCTTAGCCCGCCCGGGACCGGAAACCCGCTCAGGGGCGGCGGGAAAGGGGTTCCCCGGCCGGTCCGGGTGAGGTCACAGTTCGGTGACCACCAGGTCGAGCTGACGCGGGCGGCCGGCGACCACCGGCTGCTCCTCGACGGTGTACTTCAGGTCGCGCAGCGCCTCGACCAGCCGGCCGGTCGACCGGGGTGCCGCGCCGGCCAGCAGCAGGTCGCGGACCAGCCGACCCTTGCTGGCCTTGTTGAAGTGGCTCACCACCGAACGCCGGAGCTCACCGGCGACCACCTGCTCGTGCAGCACCCGGACCGTCACGGTGCGCTCGGCCAGCCCGCCGGTAGGGCGCCACATCGGCGCGTACCCGCTGGAGCGGAGGTCGAGCACGGGTCCGCCGCCGGCCGCCTCGGTGAGCACCGGGTCGAGCAGCCCGCGCCAGTACGCCGCGAGCCCGCCCAGCCCGGGCAGGTTCACCCCGATCGCGCAGCGGTACGCCGGGATCCGGTCGTCCATCCGGAGCGCGCCCCAGAGCCCGGAGAAGACGAGTACGGAGCGTCGGGCCCGCGCCCGGGCCGGACCGGGCAGGGTGCCGAAGCCGAGCGCGTCGTAGAGCACCCCGGTGTAGACCTTGGCCGCCGGCTGGGCCGCAGCGGTGCGCAGCCGGGCGTTGCGGTCCAGTTCCTCGTCCTGCCCCGGGCTGAGTCCGAGCACCTCCCTGGCCCGGTTCCGGTCCGGTCCGGCGCAGAGCGCGACGAGCGCGTCGAGGACGCGTTCCCGGCCGGGGTTGAGCGCCGGCAGGCTGAGCGTGTCCGGGTTCACCGGCCGGCCGGAGCGGGGCGCGGTCTTCCCCTCCGACGGGGGCAGCAGGATCAGCACGACCAGCAAGCCTACGCAGGTGGCCGGGGGTCGCGTACGGGGTGTGCCGGGCGGCGGAGCCCCGTACGCGTACCGGTCGGAGCGGCCGGTCAGGCCACCTTGCCGAGCGCGTGCTGGGCGAGCAGTTCGCCGTGCTTGCCGGCCGAGGTGTGCCCGGCTTCGAGGTTCTGTCGGGCCAGGTCCCGCAGCGGCTCCATCGCCGGGGTGACCTCGGCCAGGGTCAACTCGACCTCGCTGACGTGCAGGTCCAGTTCGAGTATGTCCCCGAAGAAGCGGCGGTAGTACGGCGTGGCGTGGTCCCAGCCCTCCCGTGGGGTGCCCGGACCGTAGCCGCCGCCCCGGGTGACGATCAGCGCCGCCGGCCGGCCGCGCAGCGGCGACGCCTGGCCGGGCGCCAGTCGCGGGTCGGTGAGCAGGATGTCGATCCAGGATTTGACGTGCTGGGACACGCCGTAGTTGTAGAGCGGCACGGCGAGCAGGTAGGCGTCGGCGGCGACGAGTTCGTCGACGTAGCTGGCGGCGAGGGCGGCGGCCCGGAGTTGCGCCTCGCCGCGCTGGTCGGCCGGGACGAATCCGGCGCTGACCGCCGTGGCCCAGGCGTCGACCGGTACCGGTGAGGCGGCCAGGTCGCGGCGGATGACCGACCCGGACGGGTGGGTACGGGTCCAGGCCGCCTCGGCGGTGTCGGCGACGGCCCGGCTGACGGACTGCTCGCCGCGGATGCTGGCGTCGAGTCGGAACAGGCTCACTCTTACCTCCAGGATGTTCTGTGGTCCCGACCAAGTTAGCTTCAGATAAGTTGTAACACAGCACAACTGTGATCCAGATTATCTTTTTGCAAACACTTCTGTTGCACAGAACATCTATCGGGCGATGATCTTCTTGACGGGTATGCTGGTCACGTGTCCGACGCCGCAGCTCCCGCGCCATCCGCCGCACGTCCCGAGGACGGCGGCGGTCGGATCGCGGCGGAGTTGCTCAAGGACGACTTCGCCTGGGCGCTCGGCGTGATCATGCGGCGCTACCTCCGCGCGGCGGAGGAGATCGTCAAGGACGTGCCCGGTGGCCCCCGGGGCTACCAGGTCGTCGCCTCGGCGAGCCAGAACCTGGCGACCAACCAGGGTGCGATGGCCGCCCAGCTCGGCATCGACCGGACGGTCCTCACCTACCTGATCGACGACCTGGAGACCGCCGGACTGGTCTCCCGGCAACCCGACCCGGCCGACCGGCGCAGCCGCCGGGTCGTCGCCACCGAGGCCGGCAGGGCGCTCTGGCAGGACCGGCAGGCCGCGCTGGCCGGTGCCGAGGCCGAGATCCTCGGCGTACTCGGCCGGGACGAGTCGGCCTTCAAGGAGCTGCTGCAACGCGTGGCGATCCACGCCGACCGGCTCGACCCGATGCACAACGCCTGCCAGGTGGTCGAGGAGCTGCACGAGCAGGAGAACCGGAGCCGCCGCCGGCGCTGACCGCGCCCTCTCGGCCTCGCGCGGCCCTGTTCGCCTTCCCCACATCGACTTCCGTCAGATCGTACTGAGTCGATATGGTGGCGCCACGTGTCCGGTACGGGGGAGGGACCATGCGCCATCGCGTTGGCACAGCCATGTCCAGATCGTTCGCCGCCGCCCTGGCGGCCGGGGTGCTGACGGCGGGAGGCGTGCTGGTCGGCACGGCGCCGGCCGTCGCCGCGCCACCCGGCCTGCGGGTCGAGAACGGCGCCACCCAGCCCGTCTTCGCCAGGGACGCGGCGATCCAGGAGACCGTCTACGTCAACTCCGGAATGGACAGTGACGGGGACGGTGCGACGGACCGGATCGCCGTGCAGGTGATCCGGCCCGAGGAGACCGAGGCCGGGCTGCAGGTCGCCACCGTGATGCACGCCAGCCCGTACTTCGGGGACGGCACCGCGCCGCGCGGCGACCTGATCGTCCCGGCACACTTCACCGCCTGGTACGACGACTATTTCGTGCCGCGCGGCTACGCCGTCGTCGAGGTCGACATGCAGGGGACCGCCGGGTCGGACGGCTGCGCCACCATCGGCGGCCCGGAGGACGTCCGCAGTGCGAGCGCCGCCATCGACTGGCTGAACGGCCGCGCCACCGCGAGCTACTCCGACGGTACGCCCGCGGTCGCCGACTGGAGCACCGGCGCGGTCGGCATGATCGGTGTCTCGTACGCCGGCACCCTGCCGATCGCCGTCGCCGAGACCGGCATCGAGGGGTTGGAGACGATCGTCCCGATCGCCAGCATCTCCGCCTGGTACGACTACGCCCGCGCCCAGGGCATCGCGTACGGCGGCTTCGGCAGCCGCTACCCGGAATCCCTGGCCCGGTACGTCTCCTCGCCCGCGCACGACGCCGAGTGCGACGCCCGGTACACCGCGCTCGGCAACTCGGCCGACGACGCCACCGCCGACATGAACGCCTTCTGGCAGCAGCGCGACTACCGGGACGGGGCGGCCTCGGTGGACGCCTCGGTCTTCCTGGTGCACGGCCAGCAGGACAACAACACCAAGACCATCCACTTCGGCCGGTACTGGGATGCCATCGCCGCCCAGGGCGTGCCGCGCAAGTTGTGGCTGCACGACGGCGGGCACGTCGACCCGTTCGGCAGCGACCTGGTGGGGCGGGACACCGTGGGCCGCTGGATGGACCACTGGCTCTACGACATCGCCAACGGGATCATGAACGAGCCGCAGGCCACCATCAAGCGGCCCGGCGGCACGACGAGCACCTATCCGAGCTGGCCGGGGACGGTCACCTCGACCAACTACCACCTCGGCGGGCCGGGCGGTGGCGCCGCCGGGACCCTGCTCACCGCGCCCGGCCCGGCGGTCAGCCAGTCGTTCACCGACAGTCGGGGCCAGCTCGAGTACGCGATGACCAGCCAGCCGGAGACGGCCAAGCCGAACCGGCTGGTCTTTCTCGCCCCGGCGTTGACCACCGCCCGGCGCCTCGCCGGGGCCGGCACGGTCGAGGTGCGGTTCAGCGCCACCTCGACGAGTACCCCGTTGACCGCCGTGCTGGTGCACTACACCGACGGGGTACCGACCCGGGTGGTGAGCCGGGGCGCCATCGACACCAAGAACCGCAGCTCGCTGACGAGCGGTACCCCGCTGACGCCGGGTACCGCCTACACGGTGACGATCCGGCTGGAGCCGAAGGACTACGTCTTCCCGGTCGGCAGCCGGATCGGGCTGGTGCTCGTCGCCAACCACGGTGAATACCTGACCACCGACTCGCTGGCGGCCGGGGTCACCGTGCAGCTCTCGCCGAGCCGACTCACCCTGCCGCTGACGAACTGAGGGAGCTTCGCGGGCCGGCCCGGCGGCGTGGATGTGTCTGAGCGTGGTGACACCCTGGCACCATGGTGCCACGGTGTCACCACGCTCGAACAGGATGTCGGTCGCCGCCGTCCCGGGCCATCCGACACCGGGGGTACGGGATGCAGAGCGGCGGCGCCCGTCCTACCGTGGGGTGATCGCCTACCGGAAGGTGCCGCGTGCCTGTTCAGGAGTGGTTTCTCAGCGCGGCGGAGCGGGACAACCCCGACTCCGCCCTCCCCGCCTGGACCGACGGCAACCTGGCCGAGCCGCTGATCCACGGCGCCACCTACTTCGACCGGCTCGCCACCGAGGTCGAGGCGCTCGAAGCGGGTGACTACGTCTTCTTCACCGACTGGCGCGGCGACCCGGACGAGCGAATGCGCGACGACGGCCCCACCATCGTCGAGCTGCTCTCCGACGCCGCCCGGCGCGGCGTGGTCGTCAAGGGCTTGATCTGGCGCTCCCACCTCGACCGGTTCGCCTACAGCGAGGAGGAGAACCGGCACCTCGGCGAGGAGGTCGAGGCGGCCGGCGGCGAGGTACTGCTCGACCAGCGGGTCCGGCGCGGCGGCTCGCACCACCAGAAGCTGGTCGTACTCCGGCATCCCGGCCGGCCGGAGCGGGACATCGCGTTCGCCGGCGGCATCGACCTGTGCCACAGCCGGCGCGACGACGCCGACCATCGGGGCGACCCGCAGGCCGTGCGGATGGCCAGGGCGTACGGCGACCGCCCGCCCTGGCACGACGTGCAGCTCGCGCTCCGCGGCCCGGTCGTCGGCGCGCTCGACCTCACCTTCCGGGAGCGCTGGACCGACCCGGCGCCGCTGGACCAGCACGGGCCGATCAGCACCGTACGCGACAAGCTCGACGGCGCCGACCTGCACGCCGACCGGCTGCCACCGCAGCCGCCCGACCCGCCGGCCTGCGGACCGCACCGGATCCAGGTGCTCCGGACCTATCCGGCGATGCGTCCGGCCTACGGCTTCGCGAAGCTCGGCGAGCAGACGATCGCCCGTGGCTACACCAAGGCGATCAAGCGGGCCCGCCGGCTGGTCTACCTGGAGGACCAGTATCTCTGGTCCCGGGAGGTGGCGAAGCTCTTCGCCGACGCGCTGCGCGAGAACCCCGACCTGCACCTGGTCGCCGTCGTGCCCCGGCATCCGGACGTGGACGGCCGGTTCGCACTGCCACCCAACCAGGTCGGCCGGGAGCAGGCCATCGCACTCTGCCGGGAGGCCGCCGCCGACCGGGTGCACGTGTACGACGTGGAGAACCACGCCGGCACCCCCGTCTACGTGCACGCGAAGGTCTGCGTGGTGGACGACGTCTGGTGCAGCATCGGCAGCGACAACTTCAACCGGCGCTCCTGGACCCACGACAGCGAACTCTCCTGCGCCGTCCTCGACGACACCCGCGACGAGCGGGAGCCGCGCGACCCGGCCGGCCTCGGCGACGGCGCCCGCCGGTTCCCCCGTGACCTGCGGCTGGCCCTGCTCCGCGAGCACCTGGACCGGGCACCCGGCGACGACGACGACCTTCTCGACCCGGACTCGGCGGTCGACGCCGTCGAATCCGCCGCGAACGCGCTGCGGGACTGGCACGCGGGCGGCCGGCGGGGTCCCCGGCCACCGGGACGGCTGGTCCCGCACGAGACGAGCCGACTGCCGTGGCACCAGCGGCTCTGGGCGGTCCCGACGTACCGGCTGGTCTACGATCCGGACGGTCGGGCCTGGCGGGACCGCCGCGCCGGCAACTGGTAGACCGGGACGGGGCGGACGGAGGTCGGCAGGTGGGGACCGGGCACGACGACCTGCTCGTCGCGGCGGCGCGGGACGGCGACGAGTCCGCGTTCAGGACCCTGGTGGAGCGGCACCGGCGGGAGCTGCGGGTGCACTGCTACCGGATGCTCGGTTCCTACCACGACGCCGAAGACCTGGTGCAGGAGACGTTCCTGCGCGCGTGGAAGAACATCGCCGGCTTCCAGGGCCGCGCCACGATCCGGGCCTGGCTCTACCGGATCGCCACCAACGCCTGCCTGGACGCCCTCGACGGCCGGACCCGTCGGATGCTCCCGCACCACCTGAGCGGCCCGTCGAACCCGGACGACGACCTGGCGCCGCCCACCGACATCCACTGGCTCCAGCCGTTCCCGGACCGGCTGTGGGAGCCGGCCGCGCCGAGCGAGACCGAACCGGACGCCGTGGCGGTCACCCGGGAGACGATCGAGCTGGCGTTCCTGGCCGCGATCCAGCACCTGCCGCCGCGACAGCGGGCCGTACTGATCCTGCGGGACGTGCTCGGCTGGCCGGCCAGCCAGACCGCGACCCTGCTCGACAACACCGTGGCGTCGGTGAACAGCGCCCTGCAACGGGCCAGGGCCACGATCCGGGAGCACCTGCCGGAGCGCCGCCTCGACTGGGCGCCCACGGCGGCACCCAGCGAGGAGGAGCGGACGGTGCTGCGGCGCTACGTCGACGCGCTGGAGCGCGCCGACCTGGCCACGGTGGCCGAGCTGCTGGCCGAGGACGTCCGGACGACGATGCCGCCGTACCCGACCTGGTTCCGGGGGCGGGAGTCGGTGCTGCGAGCGCTGGCGACGAGCTGGGATCCGGCGCTGCCGGGGTACGTCGGCCGGTTCCGGACCCTGCCGACCCGGGCGAACGGGCGCCCCGCGGTGGCCACGTACGTCCGGCGGCCCGGAGAACCCGACCACCGGCCGTTCGCGATCTCCGTGTTCTGGTTCGGGGGCGGTCGGATCACCGAGATCGTCGCGTTCCACGACCCCGGGCTGTTTCCGGCGTTCGCGCTGCCTCCGTCGCTGCCCGGCCACCGATGAGTTTCCGGCCGGCCGGCCGTCGCAACGGGGAGAGTGAGAGCCAAGCGATCCGGAGGTAACCCGTGGCCACGTTCCTTTACTCGGCGAGCATGTCCCTGGACGGCTTCATCGCCGGCCCCGGAGGTGACATGTCCTGGTTGACCAGGCACCTCGGGCCGAACCCGACGATCGACGACCTGATCGGCAGGGTGGGCGCCATCCTCGCCGGCAACCGCAGCTACGGCGGCGACGACCCGTACCGGGACACGCCGCAGCAGGGCGAGGCGTTCGGCGGCGGGTGGAGCGGGCCGCAGTTCGTGCTGACCCACCGCCCGCCGGAGCGACCGGTCCCGGGGGTCACCTTCGTCGGTGACCTGGCGAGCGCGGTCGCCGCCGCCGGTGCCGCCGCCGGGAACGGGTACGTCAACGTCCTCGGCGCCGACGTCGCCCGGCAGTGCCTCGCCGCCGGGGTACTGGACGAGGTCCTGGTCTGTGTCGTGCCGGTCCTGCTCGGCGACGGTACCCGGCTCTTCGCCGAGCCGGGCGGCGCCGACGTCCGGCTCGAACGGATCGGCGTGACCGAGGCGGCGTTGGTCACCAACCTCTGGTACCGGGTCGCCCGCTGAGCCGACCCGCCCGGGTGTGCCCGGCACACTCGCCGGGCACACCGGGCGGGTCGGGGTACGGCTCGGTTCAGCCGACCGGGTTGAGCAGTTCCGCGCTGCCCTCGAAGGCGTACAGCAGCAGGTCGACCATCCGGAACGTCTCGTCGTCCGGTCCGAGCGTCGGCCGCCAGGTCGGGTCACGCAGGATCGAGATCCGGCTCCCCTCGATGGCCCGGTGGAACACCTCGGCGACGATCCGCGCACCGACACCGTCGAGCCGGCCGCCGTTGAACTCCGCCTCGCGCAGGATGTAGAACCACAGCGGCGTGTTGGTGGTCAGCTCGGCCTTCTGCTCGTCGCTCAGCCCGTCCAGTACGGCCCCGTCCAGCCCGCTCAGGATCTCGTCGCCCTTGAGCGGTACCAGGTCGAAGAGCTGCGCCATCTGCTGACCGCTGGCCAGCCGCACCATCACGGCCCGGGTGAGGTTGCGGAAGGCGAGGTTCAGCTCGATCGGCGGCGGCGCCTCCTGGCCGCCGAACGATCCGAGCGGCAGGTTGCGCAGCGGGTCCACCAGTCGGGTGTCGATCCGCTGGGTCAGGTTGAGCTGCCGCTGCCCGGGATCGTTCTCATCCCGCCTGACGACCGCGACCAGGTCGTCCCGGCCCGCCTCGGTGAAGTCGTACAGCCGGCGGAAGTCGGCGATCCAGTTGGTGGGCAGCCGCTCGAACGACCCGGACTCCGGATCGGCGACGGTGCCGTCCGGCGAGAGGATGCCGCTGGTGCCGGAGAACTGGAAGAGCAGTTCCAGGGTGCCCGGCGCCAGCACGCCCGGCAGGCCGGAGGTGTTGAAGACGCGGTTCCAGTCGTACACGGCACGGATCATGCTGTGTCCGAGCCGGTAGGCCGCGACGGAGAACTCGATCGGCATCGTCGGCCGGTCGCCCGGCTGCACGGCCCGGTCCCGTCGCCGCGAGCCGTAGCCGGGGGAGACCTCGAAGAACCTGCGGCCCCGGCTGAACACGTCGTCGACGACGTCCGGCGAGACGATCCGGGGCAGGAAGTCGTGCACCAGCAGCCACTGGTAGTGCTTCACCACCACCGAGCGGGCCGCCCGGAACAGCGCCGGCCCGGCGAGTCCGCCCTCGGCCAACTGGTCGACCACCCGGTTGTGGAACCGGATGAACGCCAGGTGGGTCTGTGCGACGACCAGGTTCTCGTCGTTGCGGGCGTCCGGGATCAGCGCCGCCCGCCGCTCCCGCTTGCTCGACCCGAGCCCGGACCGGGGCAGGTCGAAACCGTCCCGGTCCTGGTTGACCACCGGGTCGTCGCCGGCGACCGCCGCCGTGGTGCCGGTCTTGAGGTGTACGCCGTCAGCCGCGTAGAAGACCCGGTCGTGCTTGTCCCCGGGCCCACGGCCGTAGAGCGAGTCCAGGTCCAGCGCCGGGGAGCGGCCCTGGAGCAGCTCGTCGACGGAGACGTCCTCGCCCAGCGCGGCGGCGGTGTTGTCCATGGTCAGGTCGTGGTCCACGAACTGGCCGAGGTACGTGTACCCGGCCGGAACGGCCGGGTCGGCCGAGTCGGCGTTCGCACCGGCGACCATCGCCTCGGCGACGGCGGTGCGGGTCGGCTCGGAGAGTGCCCGACCCTCCGGGCCGAGCCGGGAGAACCGGAACTTGCGCAGTTCGGCGGTTGTCGACGGGCGGCGGGTGCTCGGTTCGTGATTGTCGTCGAAAAGGAGCAGGCCCTCGCCCTCGACGAGGTAGTCCTCCCGCATGTGCCGTTTCATTCGTCGTTCCTCCCTCGTGGTGACCGGCATCCGGACCCGGTTCGGCTGACGGGGGAGGGATGTGCACGACAGGCACGTACGCACGACGACGGAACGCGTCCGCTCGGCCTGGACCCCCGTGAACGTCCGCGATCGGCGCGGACCAGCCGACCCGGCCCGGTGCCCCATGCCGGTCTCAGTCGACTTAGGGCCAAGAGTCCGCAGCGTCACCGGGGTCGTCCACCTAGTGTCGAGCATGCGACGTAAGTCGAGCCGTACTGTCACGCAGAGCCAACAAATCCGTTACGGTAAGCGATTTCCTCGCTCCCGCTGAATGTCCCCTGTGGACTAGCTGTCCCGCTCCCGCAACGGGTACGGGATGAAGGTGCTGCGGTTCTCGTCGAGGTCGAGTTGCCGACCGATCGGCTGGGCGGCCCGCTGCGGGCAGGTCATCCGCTCGCAGGTCCGGCAACCCGGCCCGATCGGGGTGGCCGCCTCGGTGGCGTGCAGGTCCATCCCGGCGGAGTAGACGAGCCGGCCGGCGTGCCGGGTCTCGCAACCCAGCCCGATCGCGAAGGTCTTGCCGGGCTGGCCGTACCCGCCGTGGTGCCGGGTGACCGTGCGGGCGATCCAGAGATAGCGCTGGCCGTCGGGCATCGCCGCCACCTGGGTCATCACCCGGCCCGGTGCGCCGAACGCCTCGTAGACGTTCCAGAGTGGACACGTCCCGCCCGAGCGGGAGAACGGGAAGCCGGTCGCCGACTGGCGCTTGGACATGTTGCCGGCCCGGTCCACCCGGACGAACGAGAACGGCACCCCGCGCGCCCTCGGGCGTTGCAGCGTGCTCAGCCGGTGGCAGACGCTCTCCCAGCCCATCGCGAAGTGGTCGGTCAGCAGTTCGATGTCATAGCGCATCGTCTCGGCCGCGGTGAGGAACTCCCGGTACGGCAGCACGAGCGCGGCGGCGAAATAGTTCGCCAATCCGACCCGCATCAGGATCTGCGTCTGAAGGTCGGCGACGTTTTCCGCCTCGATGATTTCGTCGATGACGTCGGCGAATTCCAGAAGTGCGATCTGGGCGCCCATCCGGATCGCCCGCTGGCCCGAGCGCAGCGACGTCGACAGGTGCAGGGTGCGGGTCTCCGGCCGGTAGCGGTGCAGGTCGCCGGCGAGCGAGTCGGGGTCCTGCCGGACTATCCGGACGCCGTGCCGGCCGGCCAGCCGGTCGCTCAGCGCGGCCCGGGTCTCGCCCCGGCGGATCCCGATCTGCGCCGCCAGCGCCTCGGCCGCCTCGTCCAGCTCCGGGACGTAGTTCTGTCGCCGGTAGAAGAAGTCGCTGACCTGGTCGTGCGGGCTGCGACCCGGCACCAGCTCGCGGTCGCCGAGCACGTCGGCGAGCTGGTCGTCGACCTGCCGGTAGCGCCGGTAGAGGTCGATCACCGCCTCGGCCACCTCGGGCAGCTTGCCGGCGAGTTCCGTGAGGTCGGGCAGGCTGGCCCGGGTCGGCAGCGCCTCGCGCAGCTCGGCGACCAGCCGGGGCGTGTCGTGCGGCGCGAAGTAGGCGGTGTCGACGCCGAAGACCTCGGTGATCCGGATCAGCACCGGGACGGTCAGCGGGCGGGAGTCGTGCTCGATCTGGTTGAGATAGCTGGGCGAGATGGCGAGCTGCCGGGCCAGCTCGATCTGGTTGATGCCGTGCTCCTCGCGCAGCCGGCGCAGCCGCGCACCCGCGAACGTCTTGGCCACGGCGCCTCCCTCCGCCCGGATCCCGTCACATTAACACAACTGTAAAGAAGCGCATTCACAACTTCGCAGAATGGGGATCCGACTTTTCAATAGTTGGCTGTTTCCGTGTCTCGACCCGTCGGCGGAGAGCGTGCCACAGTTTCGCCAAGTCCTGATTGGCGGCGAGTTGCCGACCGTCGACCCCAACCTCGGAGGAGACTTCCATGAGCACGCCGGCAGAGCGGTTGCGTACCGAATGGGCCACCGACCCGCGTTGGCGGGGCGTCGAGCGGGCCTACGACGCGGACGAGGTCGTCCGGCTGCGTGGCGTCGTACAGGAGCAGCACACCCTCGCCGACCGGGGGGCCCGGCGGCTGTGGGAGCTGCTGCACCGGGAGGACTTCGTGCCGGCGCTCGGCGCGCTCACCGGCAACCAGGCGGTGCAGATGGTCCGGGCCGGGCTGAAGTCGATCTACCTCTCCGGCTGGCAGGTCGCCGCCGACGCCAACCTCTCCGGGCACACCTACCCGGACCAGAGCCTCTACCCGGCCAACTCCGTCCCGGCGGTGGTGCGCCGGATCAACAACGCGCTGCTGCGCGCCGGTCAGATCGAGACCGCCGAGGGTCGCCGTACCGAGGGCGACGACGCCGGGATCGACTGGCTCGCCCCGATCGTCGCCGACGCCGAGGCCGGGTTCGGCGGGCCGCTGAACGCGTACGAGCTGATGACCGCGATGATCGTGGCCGGCGCCGCCGGGGTGCACTGGGAGGACCAGCTCGCCTCGGAGAAGAAGTGCGGGCACCTCGGCGGCAAGGTGCTGGTACCGACCGGGCAGCACATCCGGACCCTCAACGCCGCCCGGCTCGCCGCCGACGTGGCCGGCGTCCCCTCGGTGATCATCGCGCGTACCGACGCGCAGGCGGCGACGCTGCTCACCACCGACGTCGACGAGCGGGACCGGCCCTTCGTCACCGGCGAGCGGACCGCCGAGGGCTTCTACCGGGTGCGCAACGGATTCGACGCCTGTGTGGCCCGGGGACTCGCCTACGCCCCGCACGCCGACCTGCTCTGGATGGAGACCAGCACCCCGGACCTGGAGCTGGCCCGCCGGTTCGCCGAGGAGATCAAGGCCGTCTACCCGGACCAGATGCTGGCCTACAACTGCTCGCCGTCGTTCAACTGGCGCCGGCACCTCGACGACGCCACCATCGCCAAGTTCCAACGGGAACTCGGGCACATGGGCTACCGCTTCCAGTTCATCACCCTGGCCGGGTTCCACGCGCTCAACTACTCGATGTTCGACCTGGCCCGGGGCTACGCCACCGAGGGCATGCCGGCGTACGTGTCGTTGCAGGAGCGGGAGTTCGCCGCCGAGGCGTACGGCTACACGGCGGTCAAGCACCAGCGCGAGGTCGGCACCGGCTACTTCGACCTGGTCAGTACGGTGCTGAACCCGGCCGCCGAGACCACCGCGCTGCGCGGTTCGACCGAGGAGGAACAGTTCGCATGAGAATCCACGTCACCGGGCCGCTGCGAGAGCGCTACGAGGAGATCCTCAGCCCCAAGGCGCTGGACTTCCTGGTCGCGCTCGACAGCGAGTTCGCGGCCCGCCGGGTGGCCCTGCTGGACACCCGGCGGGCCCGCCGGGCCCGCTACGCCGAGGGTCAGCTCCCCGGCTTCCTGCCCGAGACCGAGGCGATCCGGGCCGACCCGAGCTGGCGGGTGGCGCCGCCGGCACCGGGCCTGCACGACCGGCGGGTCGAGATCACCGGCCCGACCGACCGGAAGATGACGGTCAACGCCCTCAACTCCGGTGCGAAGGTCTGGCTGGCCGACTTCGAGGACGCGCTCGCGCCGACCTGGGACAACGTGATCGGCGGCCAGCTCAACCTGGTCGACGCGATCGACCGGCGGATCGACTTCACCGCGCCCGGCGGCAAGCGCTACGCCCTCGGCGACGACCTCGCCACCATCGTCGTCCGGCCGCGCGGCTGGCACCTGGTGGAGAAGCACATCGTGGTCGACGGGCGGGCGATCTCGGCCAGCCTGGTCGACTTCGGGCTCTACCTCTTCCACTGCGCCGGGCGGCAGCTCGACGCCGGCAGCGGCCCGTACTTCTACCTGCCGAAGCTGGAGAGCCACCGCGAGGCACGGCTCTGGAACGACGTCTTCCGGTTTGCGCAGAACTGGCTCGGCATCCCGCAGGGGACCATCCGGGCAACCGTGCTGATCGAGACCGTCACCGCCGCGTTCGAGATGGACGAGATCCTGTACGAACTCCGCGAGCACTGCGCGGGGCTGAACGCCGGACGGTGGGACTACATCTTCAGCATCGTCAAGAACTTCGGCTGGCGCGACGACTTCGTACTCCCGGACCGGGGCGACGTGACGATGACGGTGCCGTTCATGCGGGCGTACACCGAACTGCTGGTCCAGACCTGTCACCGGCGTGGCGCGCACGCGATCGGCGGGATGGCCGCCTTCATCCCGAGCCGCGACCCGGAGGTGAACGCGGTCGCCCTGGGCAAGGTCCGGGCCGACAAGCAGCGCGAGGCCGCCGACGGGTTCGACGGCTCCTGGGTGGCCCACCCCGGCCTCGTCCCGGTCTGCCGGGACGCCTTCGACGCGGTGCTCGGCGACCGGCCGCACCAGCTCGACCGGCGCCGCCCCGAGGTCACCGTCGGCGCGGACGACCTGCTGTCGGTGGACCGGACGCCGGGCCGGGTGACCGGCGTGGGGCTGCGCGGCAACGTGGCGGTGGCGCTGCGCTACTTCGACGCCTGGCTCGGCGGCACCGGCGCGGCGGCCATCTTCGACCTGATGGAGGACGCCGCCACCGCCGAGATCGCCCGCTGTCAGGTGTGGCAGTGGCTGCACCACGCGACGCCGCTGGCCGAGGGCGGCCGGGTCACCGAGGAACTGGTCCGGTCGATCCTGGTCGAGGAGGTGACGCGGCTGAACGCGGAACGGTCGGTGTCGGAACGGGACCGGCTGACCCGGGCGGCGGAGATCTTCGTCCGGGTCGCGCTCGGCGAGGAGTTGCCGGCCTTCTTCACCACCGAGGCGTACGCCCGGCACCTGGTGACGGCGCAGCAGTCGCGCGGTACCGCCCGGACGGGCGTGGCGATGGCGGCATAGCGGACCGGTGCTCCCGGGCCCGGGTCGGGGCCGCGCGTGCCACGGTGGCGCGCGCGGCCCGCCGTCGTCCCGGGGCAGCCCTGTTCGCTGCCTGCCAGAGCGCCCTGTCGGGCTACCGCTGCCGGATCAGTCCGCCGGTGTTGTCCCATCCGGTCGCCGCGACGAGTCGTCCGCCGCTGACCATGCTGGCGGGGACGTTGAAGCCGTAACGCTGCTGGGCGACGCGGCCGCCGGGCCGGCGGTCGAACGCCTGGCAGCCGACCATCGAGGTGGCGGCGCCGTCGGCGACGTAGAAACCGTCGGCGGTGTCGGCGGTGCCCTGCACGTCGTACATGGCGGCGGTGTCGGCGACACAGCCGACGAAGGTGTTCCGGTCCCACTCGACGTACCAGCCGTGCAGCCTGGTGTCCTGGGACTCGCAGCCGACGAACTTGTTCCGGTTGGCCCTGACGTGCCAACCGTAGCCCCGGGTGTACCAGGATTTGCACACCTGGAAGAAGTTGTTGGCCGCGTTGGCGCCGACGTAGAAGCCGGCGTTCGCCCCGGTGGAGTCGCGGGTGGTCGCCTCGCAGGCGTGCCACCAGTTGTCCGGTGCGTCGATCATGAACCCGTACTGACCGGCGCCGCGTACCCGGAGCCGGCTCGTCACCGTGGCCTGGGTGTCCGTACCCCGGTAGGCCACACCGTCCCGGACCGGGTTGTAGAGCCAGATGTTGTCCAGCCGGCACATCGAGTCCGGTTCGCCCTTGTAGTTGCCCTCGGTGCCGACGATGTGCACGTCGATGCCGGTCGTGGCCCTCTGCTGGCAGTCCAGCACGAGGTCGCCGACGTAGACGCCGTCGGTGGCGCGGCCCTGGCCGATCTCGATCATCGCGGTCATCGTCGACTGGGCGACGATCTCGGTGAGCCGGCCCACGCCACGGATGGTGCAGCCCCGGGTCGGCACGATCGGCGCGGCGATGGTGTACCGACCGGCGCCGAGCTGGACAGCGGTGGCGCCCGCGCTGATCGCCGCCTGGATGGAGCCGCCCGGAGCGACGTACTCCCACGGTCCGACAGCGGCGGCCGACGCGGGTTCCGGGTCGAACATGCCGGCACCGGTCACCCCCGCCAGCCCGGCCACGGCGAGGCCGCCGCCACGGATCATCGCGCGTCGGGAACGTCTCCCCGGCATCGGTTCTGGATCTGTACCGTCCACGGGTTGCGGTGTCGACAAGGGGTTCAGCCTCTCTGCTGGTACGCCAGGGCGCCGGATCAGGCGAGCATTGTTCCAGAGAGGACAGTCGAGGCGCTGCCCCGGATCATGAACTCGACGGGGCGGCCGGACGGCCGGGACCGGGCGGAGTCGTCCCGGCCTCGGAACCGGGTTCGGCCCGGCGGGGCCGCAGCACGTTGCCGGTGAGTCGGGCCAGCTCGGCGTCCCGGTCGGCCCGCTGGCGCGGCCAGCCCGCCGCGTCCGGCCGACGGTGCCAGGGCAGCGGTCCGGCCGGCGGGCGATACTCCACGCCGAACGCGTCCAGCCGGGCCAGGTGCTCGCGCAACCGGTCGTCGAAACCCTCCGCCGACCCCGGCGCCGACCAGACCGCCTCGGCGAACGCGGAGAGCCGGGGGAAGGCCAGGTAGTCGACGGTACGCGGGCTGTCGGCGTGCTCGGTCCAGAGGTTGCACTGCGCGCCGACGATCCGGTGCCGCAGCTCGGCCGGCAGTTCGGCGGGTACCGGATCGAAGGCCCGGACGTCCGCGACGGTGAGGACGGTGCCGACCGGGATCGGCTCGTCCGGCCGGTCCGACTGCCGGTAGTCCAGGTAGGCGGAGGTGTCCCAGCAGGAGACGACGTCGTGCCCGGCCCGGGCCGCCGCGACCGCCAGCGCCGGTCCCCGCCACGCCGCGATGGTGGCCGGGTCGGGCAGGCCGCCCTCCAGCACCTCGTCCCAGCCGAACA
Organism: Plantactinospora sp. BB1; assembly: GCF_003030385.1. NCBI lineage: Bacteria > Bacillati > Actinomycetota > Actinomycetes > Micromonosporales > Micromonosporaceae > Plantactinospora > Plantactinospora sp. BB1. The sequence continues at coordinate 3,938,441 of NZ_CP028159.1, forward strand.
GCGCCCGGCCGCGGGCCGCCAGATGCCGCTGGAGCTGCCGGACGAACCAGCTCTGCAACTCGTCCTCGTCGCGCAGCCCCAACTCGCGCCGCCGCCGCTGGGCGGCCGGGCTGGCCCGCCACTCGGACTTGTCGCACTCGTCGCCGCCGATCCCGACGTGCCGGCTCGGAAAGAGTTCCAGCACCTCGTCGAGCACGTTCCGGACGAAGTCGAGCGTCCCGTCGGAGACGTTCAGCACCCGCCGGGAGATCCCCCACCGGGTCGAGACCGCCACCGGTTCGCCGGGGTCGTTGCCGAGTTCCGGGTACGCGGCGATCGCCGCCTGGGTGTGCCCGGGCAGGTCGATCTCGGGTACGACGGTGACGAAGCGCTCCGCCGCGTACCCGACGATCTCCCGAAGGTCGTCCTGGCTGTAGTAGCCGCCGTGCGGCCGGCCGTCGAAGCGCTCGTGCTGGCGGGAGCCGACCATCGACTCGTGCCGCCAGGCGCCCACCTCGGTCAACCGGGGGTACCGCCGGATCTGCACCCGCCAACCCTGGTCGTCGGTGAGGTGCAGGTGCAGCACGTTCAGCTTGTGCGCGGCGAGCAGGTCGACGAAGCGGAGTACCCCGGCCACCGGCATGAAGTGCCGGGCCACGTCGAGCATGCAGCCGCGCCAGCCGAACCGGGGCGCGTCGGAGATCTCGACGGCCGGCACCGTCCACGGGCCGGCCGCCACCCGGGCCCGGCGGTGCACGGCCGGCGGCAGCAACTGGAGCAGCGTCTGCGTACCGTAGAAGACGCCGGCCGGCGCGCCACCGGTGATGGCGACGCCGTCGGGGCGTACCCGCAGGTGGTAGCCCTCGGCGGGCAGTGCCGGGTCGACGGCGAGCGCGATGTCGCCTCCCCCGGCGACGGCACCACCCCCGTTGCGGGCGCCGTCGCCGGGGGAGGAGTCCGGCAGGGGCAGACCGGTGGAGCGCGACAGCGTCTCCCGGAGCAGCCGGGCCACCCCGGCACAGTCGGCATCGGCGCGCAGCGTCGTCGCCGGGCCGAGGACGAACGCCCCCGACCCCGGGCGGGTGGTCAGCGGACGGGGCAGCGGCATCAGTCCTTCACCGCCCCACCCAGCCCGGAGACCAGCCGGCGCCGGACGAAGACGAAGAAGACGAGTACCGGCACGGTCATCAGGGTGGAGGCGGCCATGATGCCGCCCCAGTCGTTCTCGTCCGGCTTGAAGAAGACCAGCAGCGCGGCGGGGAGGGTCTGGTTCTCGGTGGCGCTGATGATGAAGGTCTTGGCGAAGAGGAAGTCGTTCCAGGCGGTGATGAAGGAGAAGACGCTGGTGGCGGCGAGGCCGGGCGCGATCAGCGGGAAGAGGATCCGCCACAGGATGGTGAACCGGGAGGCCCCGTCCATGGTGGCCGCCTCCTCCACCTCCGGCGGCACCGCCGCGACGAAGCCGCGCAGCATCCAGATCGCGAACGGCAGGCTGAACGCCAACTGCACCAGTACCAGCGAGCCGAGGGTGTTCAGCCCGACCCCGGGTACGGTCCGGCCGAGGTCGCGGATCTGGAAGAAGAGCGGGATGCTCAGCGCCTCGACCGGCACCATCTGGGCGATCAGGAACATCACCAGGACGGTGCTGCGGGTCCGGAACCGGTAGCGGGTCAGCGCCACCGCGGCCAGGAAGGCGACCAGCGCGCTCAGCGCGACCACGGCCAGCGCCACCACCAGGCTGTTCAGGAAGTACCGGCCGAAGCCGCTCACCCCGAGCGCCGAGCGGAAGTGGTCCAGCGTCGGGTGCAGCGTCCACGGGCGCGGGTCGGCCGAGAGGATCTCGCCGGTCGGCTTCAGCGCCGACAGCACCATCCAGTAGATCGGGAAGACGGTGACCAGCGCGACCAGGATCGCCACCCCGTCGGCGACACGGCGACGCATTACGGTGCCGCCTTTCGTTCGTGACTGCGGGGCTCGCAGACCCGGCTCACTCCTCGCACTCACAGCACCTCCCCGGTGCGGCGCAGCGCCCGCAGGTAGAGCAGGGTGACCGCCAGCAGGATCAGGGTCATCACGATGCCGATCGCCGAGCCGAGGCCGTACTGCGACGAGGCGAAGGCCTTCTGGTACGCGTACACGTTGAGCACCATGTTCTGGCCGGCGATGCCGCCGCCCCGGGTCATCACGTAGATCTGGGTGAAGACCTTGAAGTCCCAGATGATCGACTGGATCACCACGATCGCGATCAGCGGCCGCAGCATCGGCACCGTGATCCGGCGGAACACGGTCGCCGCACCCGCACCGTCCAGCGCCGCCGCCTCCAGCACCGACGGCGGGACGGCCTGGATCCCCGCGTACAGGGTGATCATCACGAACGGGAAGGAGTGCCAGACCACCACCGCGCCGACCAGGGCGAAGGCCACGGTCCGGTCGTAGAGCCAGTTGTAGCCGTCCAGCCCCAGCACCTCGTTGACCAGCCCGAGGTTGCTGTCGAAGAGGAAGATCCAGACCACCGAGCCGGTCATCGCCGGTGCCGCCCAGGCGGTGAGCGCGGCGTACGAGAGCAGGGTCCGGGCCAGCCTGCCGATCCGGGTCATCAGCACCGCCAGCGCGGCACCGAGGGCGAGGGTCACCAGCACGCAGCCGGCGGCGAAGACCACCGTCTGGCCGAGCACGGTCCAGAACGCCGGATCGCCGAAGAGGGTACGGAAGTTCCCCGCCCCCACGAACCGGGCCGGCTCGCCGCCGGAGACCTGCGGCTGCCCGTAGTCGAAGAGGGAGAGCAGGCCGAGCTGGTAGAGCGGGTACGCGAACATCGGCACCAGCACGGCGAGCGCCGGCAGCAGCAGCCAGAGCGGCATCAGCCGCTGCTGCCGGCGGATCGTTGCGGACGAGGGCACCGGTGGCTACTTCCCGAACGCCGCGGTGATCTGGGTGTTCGCCTCGGCGGCCGCGGCGTCGACGGTGGCCCGGCCGGTGATCACCTTTTGCAGCATGTTCGGCAGGATCTTCTCGGCGTCGATCGTGGTCCACGCCTTGTCCACCGGGACGAACCTCGTGCCCGCCTCCATCGTCTCGACGAACGGCTTCAGGAACGGCTCCTTGGCAATCACCTCGGTCCGGCCGGACTTCATCGCCGGCACGAAGCCCATCGCGTCGTAGAGCTTGAGGGTGTATTTCTTGCTCGCCAGCAGTTGCATGAACTCGACGGCCAGGCTGCGGTGCGTGGTGGAGCGGAACACCCCGAGGCTGCTGCCGCCGGCGAAGGCGGGCGCGATCGAGCCGGGCTTGGCGCCGGGCAGCGGCACCACGCCGTACTTCCCCTTCACCGCACCGGCCTCCACCGCCGAGCGGTTGAAGTTGCCCAGGATGCCCATCCCGGCCCGGCCGGCCGCGAACGCCTCGACGGTGCCGCCGCCGGTCAGGTCGACGCACTGCTGCGCCGGGCAGATCTCCGGACTGAAGAGGTCGGTGTACGCCTTGATCCCCGCCTTCGACCCGGGCGAGTCGATGGCTGCGGTGTACTTCCCACCGGAGTTGGTCGCGATGTCGCCACCGGCGTCCCAGACGAACGGCAGCGCGCCGAAGGTGTAGAGCCCGCCGACGGCGATCCCGAGCATGTCCTTGCGTTCGGCCCGGATCTTCTTGGCGGCGGTGACCAGTTCGGCGTACGAGGTCGGGGGCGTGAGCCCGAGTTCGGCGAAGACGTCGGTGCGGTAGTAGAGGGCGCGGACGCCGATCCACCACGGCACCCCGTACGCCTTGTCGGCCACGGTCACCGTCTGGACCAGGTCGGCCGGCAGGTCGGCGGCCTCGGCCCACTTCCTGTTCTCCTCGGTGACGTCGGCCATCCCGCCCGAGGCGACGAAGTTGGCCAGGTCGGTGTTGCCGACCTCGGTGACGTCCGGGGCGCTCGCCGGGTCGTTCAGCGCGCCCTTGTACTTCTCCGCCCGGGTGTCGGTGGCCAGGTAGCTGACGTCGACCTTCACGTCGGCGTTCTTCGCGGTGAACTCGGCGATCGCCTCGTTGACCACCGCCTCCTTGGCGGCCCGGTTGGCCTCGTCGAAGAGCCAGACCCGCAGGGTGCCGGTCCGGCTGTCGGTGCTGTCGGTTGGCGCGTCGGTGGAGGGCGCGCAGGCGCCGGCGCCGAGCGCCAGCGCGAGCAGCGCGGGAAGTGCCAGGAGTTTCCGCACGGGCTTCCTCCTCGAATAACGAGCTAGGTTCGTAATTAGGTCGATATGGATGTCATCCAGGCTGGGGTTCCGCCGGCTACCCGTCAAGTAACAATTTCCCTGCTCAGAGCCGTTGCCAGGACAGCACGGAACCGCCGTCCGGCCCGACCGGACGGCACTGCCCGGGGCGGCTCAGTCGCCCAGGTAGAGCACCGCGTCGATCTCGATGTCGAAGCCCTCCAGCGCCACCGGCAGGGTGGTCCGGGCCGGCAGGCTCTCGGTGCCGAAGAACTCCCGGTAGATCTCGTTCATCGCCGGGAAGTCGGCGAAGTCGCGCAGGTAGACGCCGACCCGTACCGCCCGGTCGAGGTCACCGCCGGCCGCCTCGGCCACCTTCGCCAGGTTGGCGAAGGCCGCCCGGGCCTGCTCGGCGAAGCCGCCCTGCACCCAGGTACCGTCCGGGCGCACCGGGCAGGCCCCGGAGAGGTACGCGAAGTCCCCGGCGACCACCGCGTGCGAGTACGGCCCGCCGGGCGGTGCGGCCCGGTCGGCCACGACGATCTGCTTGGGCATGGGTCAACCTCCGTGTCGGGGAAACTGTTCGGCGAGCCCGTCCGGGCCCACCAGGGGTGGGGTGAGAAGTCGACGTACCGCCCGGTCCCGGTCGGCGAGTGCGGCGCGCTGCGCCCCGGTGAGCGGAATCCACGGCGGCACGGGTTCGGGCTGCCGGGGTGGCAGCAGCCGGCCCGCCCGGTAGGTCGCCTCGTTGACCAGCCGCAGTGGTGCGTACCGGCGCTGCCCGTGCACGTCGACCAGCTCGTGCCGGCCGGGCTCGGTCGAGAAGACCGCGAGATCGGCCGGGGCGCCGACCGCGAGCGTGCCGGTCCCGTCCGGCAGGCCGAGCGCCCGGGCCGGTCCGACGGTCGCCGCCGCCACCACCTGCGGCAGGCTCATCCCGACCGCCAGCATCTTGGCCATCGTGGTCGGCAGGTCGAAGACCGGGCCGTGCAGCGACCGGCTGTGCAGGTCCGTGGAGACGGCGTGCGGCGGCATCCCGGCGGCCAACTGCGCCTCCAGTACGTCGAAGGCGAAGCCGCCGGAGCCGTGCCCGAGGTCGAAGCGCACCCCCGCCTGGTACGCCTCCTTCGCCGCCGGGTCGAAGCCGTCCGGTCCGGCCGCGATGCCGCTGGCGCAGTGCGTGATCAGGTCACCGGGGCGCAGCAGCGGCAGCATCTGCGCCACCGTCGGCGGTCCGGCCCCGATGTGCACCATCACCGGCAGCCCGCACTCCCCGGCCACCTCGACCGCCCGGCGCAACGGGGCCAGGCCGTGCGTACCGACGTTGTGCCGGTCCATCCGCACCTTGATCCCGACGATGCGCTCCCGGTGCGCCCGTACGGTCGCCACCGCCAGCTCCACGTCGCAGTTGGCCAGTTCCCGGGACTCGCCGACCGGAGCGACCAGCCCCACCGCCGAGATGTTCAGCAGCGCGGGCACCCGGACGGTGTACCGGGCCGAGACGGCCGCGAAGGCCGCAAACCCGTACGCCCCGGCGGAGCCGGCGTCCACCCAGGTGGTCACGCCGGAGCGCCAGGCCACCGGATCGGGGTCGATGCCCCAGTACGTCGCACCGGCGTACACGTGCGTGTGCAGGTCGACCAGGCCGGGCGTGACCAGCCTGCCGGCCAGTTCGACCCGCTCGGCGGCCCGGTCCCGGGGCAGTACGGGTGCGACCGCCGCGACCCGGCCGTCGCGTACGGCGACGTCGTGCCGCCCCGTCCGGCCGGTACCCGGGTCGAGCAGCTCGGCGCCGGTGAAGAGCAGGTCCCAGCCCTCCGGACCGGGCGCGACGGCGGCCTCGACGGCGGGCTCGATCTCGGGCGCGGTCACCGGGCCGCCTCGGCCGGGGTGGCCGCCGGCCCCGTCCCGCCGGCGGCGCCGATGCGCAGCCGGTAGAGCCGGGCCGGGCGGCCCTTGCGGTGCACCTGGGTGCTCCCCTCCACCTCGACCAGTCCGGAGTCGCTCAGCTTGCGGATCAGCCGCCGGCCGCTCGGGTCGGTGATGCCGAGCTGCTGGGCCAGGTCGGCGGGGGAGATGGCCCGACCCTCCAGCGACCGTTCGATCGCCGCGAGCCGGGAGAGCGTCGCGGCGCTCAGCCCCACCTCACCGGCGAGCCGTTCGAGTTCGGCGCCGTGTTCCCGGTAGGTGAAGGCGAGCGCGGCCCCGGCCGGGCTCATCGGGCCGATGATGACGCCACCGTCCTCGACCAGGTACGCGCTCGGCGACTCCTCCTGCTCGGCGCGGGCGACGGCCCGTTCGGCGAGGTGCAGGCAGCTCCGGGCCGAGGCGCCGACCCCGAACCCGGCGGCCACCCGGATGCCGAGGGTCTCCTGCGCCTGGCCGAGCGCGGGCAGCGACACCCAGCTGTTGGTCGCCTGCTCGAAGAGGGCCTGGTGGGCGAAGACCACCACGCCGCGCCGGCCCCGGTTCTCGATCCAGGCGTCCCCGAACTCCGGCGTGTTGAGCAGCAGGTTCATCAGCCCCACCCGGGCCCGGTCCAGGTCGAGCTGCGGCCCGGCCCGACCGACCAGGAAGATGCCGGCGGCGAAGCGCAGCGCACTGGCCTGTTTGGACTGGATCTGGAGGGCCAGCTCGTGCAGTTGGGCCCGCAGGGTGGCCGGCCCGGGCAGGCCGCCGAGGACCCGGGTACTCTCCGGCAGCTGGGCGGCGACCGCCGTACGCAGGCTGATCACGTAGTCGGCGCCGGTCCGGGCCAGTGCCGACCGGTGGAACGCGACGATCTCGGCCACGCTCTGCTCCGGGTCGTACGGCAGGCAACTGATCTGCGCCCGGTCCAGTTCCAGGGCCCGGGCCACCTCGTCGACGGTCTGGATGTCGTAGGTGTCGATGCTCACCGGGGTGGGTCGCCAGCCCCGGGAGAGCGCCTTGAACAGCGCCAGCGACAGGTCCAGCCCGGCCGAGCGCAGGATCGCCACCGGCAGGTCCGCCGGGAGCAGGTCCCGGCACTTCGCGTACGGGACCGGGCCGAGCAGCAGGCCGTCGACGCGTTGCCGGGCGAGCAGGCCGTCGACGAGTCCCCGGACCGCGTCCTCGTGCTCGTAGACGACCCACTCCAGCGTCACCCCGGCCAGCGTGCGCGCGGCGTCCTCGAAGACGGCGCGGTGGCTGGCGTGGATGACGAGACCGATCACCATCCGGCTCCCCAGGTTCGAAAATGGTCCGTTAACGGTGGCGCGGATAGCCTCGGCCCTGCTGGCCGTCCTCGTCAAGTCGTTGACGAATCGGCTTCGCGTCGGGCAGGCTGGGCAGCCGATAGCGAGCCATATCCGAACCTGTCCGGGGAGAGCCGTGCGCCACCAACTCGACGAGCCCGCGCTCGACTGGCGCGCCAAGGGGTTCTGGCAGCCCGACGGGCCGGTCCCGGACGCGGCGTTCGGCGCCGCCGGGCACTCGCTCTTCGGCGGCGCCGTCACCTGGCCGGTACTGGCGGTCCGGCGGTCCGCCGTCGCGCACAACGTCGCCACGATGGCCGAGTTCTGTGCCCGTCACGGCTTCTCGTTCGCGCCGCACGGCAAGACCAGCATGGCTCCGTCGCTGCTCGACGCCCAGTTGTCCGCCGGTGCCTGGGCGATCACCGTGGCCACCTCCAACCAGGCGCTCGCCTGCCGTGCCCTCGGGGTACCCCGGGTGCTGCTCGCCAACGAGCTGCTCGACCCGGAGCCGCTGCGCTGGCTGGCCCGGGAGGTCGACCGGGGCTTCGAGGCACTCTTCTTCGTGGACTCGGTCGCCGGGGTCGAGGTGATCGGCGCGGCGCTGGCCGACCGGCCGGCCGGTGCGCCGCTGCGGGTCCTGGTCGAACTCGGCTTCCCCGGCGGCCGGACCGGCTGCCGCACCGTCGAGCAGGTGGTCGAGGTCGCCGAGGCGCTCGCCGCGACCCAGGTACGCCTCGACGGCGTCGCCGGCTACGAGGGCGGGTTGCCGGACGGCGCGGCGGTGTCGGCGTACCTGCGGCGGCTCCGTACGGCGGCGACCGAGCTGGCCCACCGGGGGCTGGTCGGCCCGGAGGTGATCGTCAGCGCCGGTGGCAGTGCCTGGTTCGACCTGGTGGCCGAGGAGCTCGGCGGTGCCTGGCTGACCGGTCACGACCTGCGGGTGGTGCTGCGCAGCGGCGCCTACGTCACCCACGACCACGGCTTCTACGCCGCGCACACACCGTTCCGGCGGATCCCGGGTCAGGGGCGGCTCGACGCCGCACTGGAACTCTGGGCGCAGGTCACCTCCACTCCGGAGCCGGGGCTGGCGATCGTCGGGATGGGCAAGCGGGACGCCCCGTACGACGAGGGCCTGCCGGTGCCGCTGCGGATCCGGCGTCGCTCCGGTGTGGAGCACGCCGTCACCGGGATGACGGTGAGCCGGCTCAACGACCACCACGGCTATCTTTCGGTGCCGCCGGACGTCGAGCTGTACCCCGGTGACCTGGTCTGCTTCGGCATCTCGCACCCGTGCACCGCCTTCGACAAGTGGCGGGTGCTGCCGGTGGTCGACGACGACCACACCATCGTGGACCTGCTGCGCACCTACTTCTGACGGAAACTTTTCGCTGGGTACGGCGAACTTTTGTTGATCGCGACCAAAGTTGCCGAGCTCTGCTCTTTTCTTCTCGCTGCGCAGCCTCTAGCGTGTGTCTATTCGTAACAGAGACGACCGCTGATCGTCATATCTCGCGTCCGGCCCGCCACGGCCGCGACGTACGTTCCGCGCGCCACGAGTGGCACGTGAGCGCGCCCGTACTCCTCGACTCTCTTCGCGCGGGCACCCACCGGAGCATCGGGACTGTCCAGCGAGGACTCCTTGAATCGATCCAATCGGGAAGGTGCAGGACATGGGGAAGACGCAGCGCGAACCGATGGACCCGGCCGAGCGGCGCCGGCTCACCCGGCGGAGCATCCTGGCCGCCTCGGCCGGTGCGGCCGCCGCGCTCAGCGCGGTCGGCGCCAACGTGGTCCAGACCGAGACCCCCGCCGTCGCGCACGGGCAGTTGCGGGCCGAGCCGCTGATCCCGGGCCGCAACCGGGGCATCATCCTCTACAGCGTCCGGGACCGGATCTCCGCGGCACCGGACGACAGCGGTGTGCCGTACGGCTTCGAGCGGGTGCTGGCCCGGATCGCCGAGCTGGGCTACCAGGAGGTGGAGTTCGCCGGCTACACCCAGAGCCCGGAGATCCTGGGCCGGCAGATCACCCCGGCCGAGATCCGCAAGATCCTCGACGACAACGGGCTGGTCGCCAACGGCACCCACGCCTCGATCAACCCGGCCACCTTCGAGCAGCAGATGGACATCGCCGAGACGCTCGGCATGAAGAACATCGGCACCGGCAGCGACCCGACGAACTCGGCGTACACCTCGGACTGGGACGCGGCGGCGGACGTCTGGAACGAGCTGGGCCGGCAGGCCCGCCGACGCGGGCTGCGGCTCTACACGCACAACCACGACGCCGCGTACTCCTTCCTGCTCGACGCCGGGCCGCTGGACGCGAACGGCCGACCGACCCGCTCCTCCGGCACCCGCCGGCTGGAGTACTTCTTCCGGAAGACCGACCCGAGGTACGTCTTCTTCGAGCTGGACATCTACTGGGCCTACGTCGCCCGCTTCAAGCACCAGAGGTACGTCGACCGGTGGGGCCGGGAGAAGACCGACCTCTTCGACCCGATCCTCAACGTCGTCTCGCAGAGCAAGCGGTTCCCGCTCTTCCACGCCAAGGACGGCAACCGGAACAGCGCGCTGGCCAACGGCTACGAGATGACCCCGCTCGGCGAGGGCGACATCAACTTCCAGCAGTTCTTCCAGACCATCGGCGACCCGGACTTCCGGCACGCCAACTGGGAGCAGGACACCGCCCCTGGCGGCGCGGCCAACCCCGGCCAGTCGCTCGACTTCGCGGCGCTCAGCTACACGAACATGTCGGAGCTGACCATCTACCGCCGGTGACCGCCCACCTTCCGTAACCCCTACGGCGTGCAGACGGAGGAGAGATGACGACAAGGATGCGGCGCTGGCTGACCGTGCTGGCGGCGACCGCGACGATCGTCCCGTTGACGGTCCAGGCCCCGGCGGCGGCGGTACCGGACCCGGGACCGGGTTCCGGCGGCGTACCCGCCGAGCAGCTGGTGGCCGAGGAGAACGGTCCGGCGGCGCTCCGCTCGGACGCCCGGGCCCCACGCGACTACGGCGTACTGGTCTTCACCAAGACGGCGGGGGCGCGGCGGGCGTCCATTCCGGACGGGGTGAAGGCGATCCGTGACCTCGGCCGGGAACACGGGTTCCGGGTCACCGTCACCCAGGACGCGGCGGCGTTCACCGAGCAGAACCTCGGCACGTACCGGGCGGTGGTCTTCCTCAACACCACCGGCGACATCCTCAACGCCACCCAGGAGGCGGCGTTCGAGAAGTACGTCAAGGCCGGCGGCGGGTTCGCCGGGGTGCATGCGGCGGCCGAGACCGAGCCGGACTGGGCTTTCTACCAGAGCCTGCTCGGCGCGAAGGCCACCGGCGTCTCCCCGGTCGAGCCGGGCAACATCGACGTCGCCGACCGGGCGCACCCGTCGACCGAGACGGTGCCGCGCACCCTCACCCTGACCGAGGAGTGGTACAACTTCTCCGCCAACGTCCGGGGCGTCTCGCACGTGCTCGCCACCGCCGACGAGCGCAGCTTCGCCGGTGGCGGGATGGGCTTCGACCACCCGATCGCCTGGTGCAAGGACTACCAGGGCGGCCGCTCCTGGTACACCGGGCTCGGCCACGCCATCGAGACCTATCGCTCCAAGCCGTTCACCCGGCACCTCCTCGGCGGCATCCAGTGGGCGGCCGGCGTGGTCGAGGGCGACTGCGGCGCGACCGTGACCGGCAACTACGAGAAGGTCACCCTCAACGACGAGCCGGGCGAGCCGATGTCGCTGGCCGTGCTGCCGGACGGCCGGGTCCTGCACAACACCCGGGGCGGCCAGGTCCGGCTCTACGACCCGGCCAGCGGCGCCAGCCCGGTGATCAACACGATCCCGGTCTACAGCCACGACGAGGACGGGCTGCAGACCGTCTCGATCGACCCCGACTTCGCCACCAACAGGTGGGTCTACCTCTACTACTCGCCGCCGCTGAACACCCCGGTCGACAACCCGGCCACCCCGGGGGTCAACGAGGGTGACGCGCCGGCCACCAGCGCCGACCCGACCGTCTGGGACAAGTTCAAGGGCTACAACCAGCTCTCCCGGGTCAAGTTCGTCGACGGCGAGAACCCGCACCTGGACATGAGCACCGAACAGCAGATCCTGCGGGTCGACGTGGACCGGGGCATCTGCTGTCACGTCGCCGGCAAGGTGAAGTTCGACGGGAAGGGCAACCTCTATCTGATCACCGGCGACGACACCAACGCCGGTGGCTCGGACGGCTTCACCCCGATCAACGAGTCGCCGACCCAGGGCCCCGGCTACGACGCCCAGCGCTCCGCCGGCAACACCAACGACCTGCGCGGCAAGCTGCTCCGGATCAGGGTACGGCCGAACGGCACCTACACGATCCCGGCCGGGAACCTCTTCCCGGAGGCGCAGGACCACGACGACAAGACCCGTCCGGAGATCTTCCTGATGGGGCTGCGCAACCCGTTCCGGTTCGACGTCGACGCCTCGGGCCGGGTCTACGTCGCCGACTACTCGCCGGACAGCCGGACCGCCAACCCGGCCCGGGGACCGGAGGGGACCGGTCGGTGGTTCGCCACCGACAAGGCCGGCAACTACGGCTGGCCGTACTGCTACTCGCCGGCCCTGCCGTACGTCGACTACGACTTCGCCACCCGCACCTCCGGGAAGCCGTTCAACTGTGGTGCCCCGGTGAACGACTCGCCCCGGAACACCGGCCGGACGGTGCTGCCGCCGGTGCAGGACCCGCAGTTCTGGTACACCTACGAGGCGCGTACCCCGTGCCCCGGGGCGTACCTGGAGACGCCGCCGACGAGCTGCGACTTCAAGTGGCCGGTGATCGGGACCGGCGGGGTCGGCCCGCACGGCGGACCGATCTACCACTACGACCCGGAGTCGACCTCGGAGACGAAGTTCCCGGAGTACTACGACAACGCGGTGGTCTTCGGCGAGTTCACCCGGGACAAGATCTTCATGATGCGGACCGACGGCCGGGGCAACCTGGCCGGCGTCGAGCAACTGCTGCCCGGCTTCGTCTTCGACAACCCGATGGAGATGGAGTTCGGCCCGGACGGCAGCCTCTATCTGCTGGAGTACGGCGACGGCTTCTTCACCGCCAACCCGGACGCCCAGCTCTCGGTGATCCGCTACGTCAAGGGCAAGCGGTCGCCGGTCGCGGTGCTGAACGCGAGCCCGACCTCCGGGCAGGCGCCGCTGACGGTGAACTTCTCGGCGGTCGGCTCGCACGATCCCGACCCGGGGGAGTCGATCTCCTACGCCTGGGACTTCACCAGCGACGGTACGGTCGACTCGGCCGATCCGACCACGTCGTTCACCTACACCGCGAACGGGACGTACACGGCGCGGTTGACGGTGACCGACTCCAGCGGCCGGACGGGGGTGCTGACCCGGACCATCACGGTCGGCAACACCGCCCCGACGGTGACGGTGACCAGCCCGGTCCCGGGTTCCTTCTTCAACTGGGGTGACCCGGTGCCGTACACGGTGACGGTCACCGACCCGGAGGACGGCACCATCGACTGTTCCCGGGTGACGGTCAGCTTCGTACTCGGGCACGACACCCACGGCCACGAGCACGGCTCGACGACCGGCTGCACCGGGGTGCTCCAGTCCCCGGCCGACGGCGCCGACCACGCCGGCGGCTACCTGTACGGCGGGATCAGCGCCTCCTACACCGACCTCGGCGGTGGCGGCCAGCCGGGGCTGACCACGGTGAACCAGGTCGTGATCCAGACGCCCCGGCAGCAGGCCGAGTTCGCCCAGGTCAAGCAGAACGTGACGATCGCCAACAGCAGCGACACCGGTGGCGGTCAGCACGTCAACGGGATCGACGCGGGTGACGCGATCGCGTTCGACCCGATCAACCTGGGTGACGCCAGCGCGGTCACCTTCCGGGTCTCGGGCGGCTCGGCGGCCACCGCCGGTACGCCCCGGGCCACCGTCGAGCTGCGGCTCGACTCGCCGACCGGCCCGCTGGTCGGTACCGCCACGCTGAACGCCACGACCGGCAACAACGACTGGTCCAGCCAGACCCTGGCGGTCGACCAGCCGGCCGGTGGTCACCGGCTCTACCTGGTCTTCCAGCCGGTCACCGGTGGTCCGACCACCGGCCTGGTGAACCTCAACTGGGTGGAGTTCACCCCCAGGTAGTTCCGATGTCTCCATCGAGCGAGGTGCCAGGAAGTCACCATGGTGACTTCCTGGCACCTCCGTCAGTGGGACTGTAGGCCCTCCGTCCGCCCCGGACGGGCGCTGCCGGGGCGGGCGGTGCCGGGGCGGGCGGTGTCGGGCGGGGCGGCCAGGAGCCGGGCGTGCAGCGCGGGGTCGGCGTACCCGAGGAGACGCAGGGCGACCCAGGCGGCGCCGGCGGCGGCGTCCCCGGCCGGCATGCCGGGCCGGCCCAGTCGGGCGGTGAGCCGCTGCTGCACGGCGGCGCGGATCTCCGGTACCCCGGCCAGGACACCGCCGGCCAGCACCACCGGGCCGGGCGCCGGATGCAGCGACAGCAGGGTGCCGGCGAGCCGCTCGGCGGCGCTCTCCAGGATGGCCGTCGCGTTCGGGTCGCCGTCCCGGGCCGCCGTGCTGACCAGCGGAGCGAGCCCGGCCAGCCGGTCGCGGCCGAGCTGGTAGACCCGGGTCACGAAGGCGTCCGGATCGGTACTGCCGAGTTGCCCGGCCACGGCTCGGGTCAGCGGACCGGTCGGCGGGCCCCGGTAGAGTGCCCGGGCCGTCGACCGCGCCGCGGCCAGGCCGAGCCAGAACCCCGAGCCCTCGTCGCCGAGCAGCCAGCCGAGGCCGTCCGCGGTCCGGCCGACGGCGTCGTCCTGCACCTCGGCGGCGACCGCGCCGGTGCCGGCGATCAGCACGGTGCCGCGGTGCGCCGCCGTGCCGGCCGCGAACGCCACCACGGCGTCGCCGACGGTACGCATCGGGCAGGTCAGCCCGAGCCGTGCCCACTGCGCGGCGTACCGGGCGGAAACCTCCGGCTCGGCGAGCCGGGACACTCCGGCGAGTCCGACCACGGCGCCGACCACCCGGGCCGGGTCGTGTCCGTGCAGCGCCGCCCCGGCGGCCTCGCCGAGCGCGGCGGCGGTCACGGCCGGATCTGCGGCGACCGGGTTGCCGGCCCGGGCCCGGCCACGGCCGACGATCCGACCGCCCACTGTGGCCAGCACCGCCCGGGTGGCGGTGCCGCCGCAGTCGACGCCGAGCACGAGCGCATCGGTCACCCTGCCGATGGTGCGGGGTATCGATAGAAAATGTCAAACCTATTGACGTGACCGGCTCGATGGTCATAACTTTTTTCATCACCCGGAAGTCGTGAAAGGAATGTTGATGGAGGAGAGCGGGCTGCTGGGCCGGCTGCGCACCGAGCTGGCCACGCTGCCGGTCGCCCTACAGCGGGTCGCCGAGCAGATCCTGATCGCGCCGGAGGAGACCGCCCGGGCCACGATCATCGACCTGGCCGAGCGGGCCGGCACCTCCACCGCGACCGTGACCCGGTTCTGCCGGGTCTTCGGCTACCGGGGCTACGCGCAGCTCCGGGTGGCCGTCGCCACCGAGATCGGCCGAGCCGCCCAGGCGCGCTGGGACACCGACATCGACCGGGAGATCGGGCCGGACGACCCGCTCGACCACCTGCTCGGGGTGGTGGCCAGCGCCGACGCCCGGGCGATCCAGGACACCGCCGGCCAGGTCGACCTCTCCGCCGTCGACCGGGTCGCCGAGGCCGTCGCGCGGGCCAACCGGGTCGACCTGTTCGGGCTGGGCAGCTCCGGCAACGCCGCCCGGGAGATGGCGTTCCGGCTGGAACGGATCCGGATCCCGGTCTGGCACCGGGCCGACCCGCACACCGCGCTGACCAACGCCGCGCTGCTCGGCCCCGGCGACGTGGCGATCGGGCTGTCGCACAGCGGGCGTACCCGGGAGGTGATCGAGGTGCTGGCCGAGGCGGCCGACCACGGCGCGCTGACCGTCGCGGTCACCTCGTTCCGGCGGTCGCCGCTGGCCGAGGTCGCCGACGTGGTGCTGACCACCGCCGTGCAGGAGACGACGTTCCGGCTGGCGGCCCTCTCCGCGCTCCACTCCCAACTGCTGGTGCTCGACCTGATCTACGTCGCCGTGGCCCAGCGGACCTACCAGCGCACCACCGAGGCGTTCGAGGTGACTGCCCGGGCCGTCGACGCGCACCGGGTGCCGGACGACTCGCCGCGGGCCGCCCGTCGACAGCTCAAAGTTACGGAGGGCCAATGACCAACGAGATCGGCGCACCCGCCTACCTCACCGCCGTCACCGCCGCGATCGACCGGGTCGCCCGGACCCAGACCGAGGGCGTACGCCGGGCGGCCGACCTGATCACCGCCGCGCTGGACCGGGGCGGCGTGGTGCAGGCGTTCGGCTGCGGGCACTCCGAGGCGCTCTCGATGGAGATCGCCGGCCGGGCCGGCGGACTGGTCCCCAGCAACCGGATCGCCCTGCGCGACCTCGTGCTCTACGGCGGCGCCGACCGGTCGATACTCGAAGACCCGCTGCTGGAACGCGACCCGACCGTGGCGCACCGGCTCTACGAACTGGCCCCGGTCAAGCCGGACGACGTCTTCGTGCTCACCTCCAACTCCGGCGTCAACGGGGTGATCGTCGAGTTCGCCCTGCTGGTCAAGGAGCACGGCCACCCGCTGATCGGGATCACCTCGCTCGACCACACCGCCCGGGTCACCCCGGGACACCCGTCGGGGCGGCGGCTCGCCGACCTCGCGGACGTCGTACTCGACAACGGGGCGCCGTACGGCGACGCCGCCCTGCCCCTGCCCGACGGCGGTGCCGTCGGGGCGATCTCCTCGATCACCGGCGCGTTGCTCGCCCAACAGGTCGTCGCGGAGGTCGTCGCCCGGCTGCTCGACGCCGGTACCCGGCCACCGGTCTACCTGTCCGCGAACGTACCCGGCGGTCGGGAGCGCAACAGCGAGCTAGAGGCGCGGTACGCCGGACGCATCCGGCGCACCGCCTGAGCAGAGAAGGCGAGGCGCCATGAACTCTTTCCGTCCGGCCCGCTCCGGGCCGGCACCGACCACCGGCCCGAGACGACGCGCCCTGCTGCGGGCCGCCGCCGTCGGGCTGGCCGCCCCGGCGCTGGCCGGCTGCGTCACCAGCGGCGGTGACGACGGCCAGCCAGCCGCCGCCAAGGGCGAGACCAGCGCCGAGAACCCGCTCGGGGTGCCCGCCTCGACCCCGCTGGAGGTGGTCATCTTCGACGGCGGCTACGGCGACGAGTACGCGGTCAACGCCGAGAACATCTACAAGGGACGGTTCCCCGGCGCGACCGTCGAGCACAAGGCGATCCAGAAGGTCGGCGAGGCGCTGCAACCCCGGTTCGTCGCCGACACCCCGCCGGACGTGGTCGACAACACCGGCGCCGGCCGGCTCGACCTGGCCACCCTGGTCGGCGCCGGCAAGCTGACCGACCTCACCGAACTGCTCGACGCGCCCTCGCTGGACGACCCCGGCACGAAGGTCCGGGACACCCTGCTGCCCGGGGTGGTGGCCGACGGCACGCTCGACGGCAGGGTCTACACGCTCAACTTCACCTACACCGTCTGGGGACTCTGGTATTCCAAGCCGCTCTTCGACAGGCACGGCTGGGCGTACCCGACGAGCTGGGACGCGATGCTGGCGCTCTGCGCCGAGATCAAGAAGGCCGGCATCGCACCCTGGACCTACCAGGGCAAGTACCCGGAGTACCTGAACGACCCGCTGCTGGCGATGGCGGCCAAGGCCGGCGGACCGGAGCTGGTGAAGGCGGTCGACAACCTCCAGCCGGGCGCCTGGAAACAGCAGCCGCTGCTGGACGCGGCGACCGCGATCGCCGAACTCGCCGGCCGGGGCTACCTGCTGCCCGGTTCGGAGGCGCTGTCGCACACCGAGGCCCAGGCCGCCTGGTCGCAGGGGAAGGCCGCCATCATCCCGTGCGGCTCCTGGCTGGAGGCCGAGCAGAAGGGCGTCACCCCGGCCGGCTTCGACATGGTGATGGGCGCGGTCCCGTCGCTCGGCGCCGCCGACAAACTGCCGTACGGGACGGTCCAGGCCGCCAGCAGCGAATCGTTCCTGGTCCCGGCCCGGGCGAAGAACCCGCGCGGCGGGCTGGAGTTCCTCCGGGTGCTCTTCTCCTCCGGCAGCGCCCGGCGGTTCGCCGAGTTGAACAGCACCCTGCCCAGCGTCGCCGGAGCCACCGACGGGCTGACCCTCAGCACCGGGCTCGGCTCGGTCCGCGCCGCCGTGCAGGCGGCCGGGGCGAACACCGTCACCTACCGGTTCCGCACCTGGTACGCCCCGCTGGCCAAGGCGGTCGACGACGCCACCGGTGAACTCGCCACCCGCCGGATCACCCCGGCACAGTGGGCCGACCGGATCCAGAAGGCCGCCGACGCGATCGCCGCCGACTCCGCCGTCACCAAGTACACCCGGTAGCCCTCGATGGCGGCCCTGCGGCACGGCAAGTACCGCTTCCTCGCCGGGGCGATCCTGCCCGGACTGCTGCTCTACGCGGTCTTCGTACTCTCCCCGTACGCGCAGGCGTTCTATCTGGCGCTGACCGACTGGACCGGCGTCTCCGGGCAGGTGGAAATCGTCGGGCTGGAGAACTTCCGGCGGCTCGTCGACGATCCGCTCTTCCTGGCGGCGCTGCGCAACAACGGGCTGCTGCTGCTCGTCGTCCCGGCGGTCACCATCGGGCTCGGGCTGCTGCTCGCCGCGCTGGTCAACTTCGGCGGCCGGCGGGGGAGCACGATGGTCGGCGGGGTCCGGGGCGGCGAGTTCTACAAGGTCGCCTACTTCTTCCCGCAACTGCTCTCGCTGCCGATCATCGCGGTGCTCTGGCAGTTCGTCTACCACCCGAACGAGGGCGTGCTCAACGGCGCACTCCGGGCCGTCGGGCTGGACTTCCTGGCCCGGACCTGGCTCGGTGACCCGCACCTGGCGCTCTGGGCCGTCGCCGGAGTGCTGGTCTGGTCGTCGGTCGGCTTCTACATGGTGCTCTTCTCCGCCGCGATGGAGTCGGTCCCGCGCGACGTGTTGGAGGCGGCGGTGCTGGACGGCGCCGGCCGGCTCGCCATACTCCGCCGGGTGGTGCTGCCGCTGGTACGCGAGAACGTGCAGGTCGCCTTCGTCTACCTCGGGGTACTCGCGCTCGACGGCTTCGCGGTCGTCCAGGTGATGACGGTCGGGCCCGGCGGGCCGGACGGGTCGACCGAGGTCATCGGGCTCGGCCTCTACCGCAACGCCTTCACCTACGGCCGGTTCGGCTACGCCGCCGCCATGGGAGTGGCACTCTTCTTCCTCACCCTCGCGCTCGCCGTCGTGGCGCTGCGGGCCGGCCGCCGGGAGCGGGTGGAACTCTCATGACGACCCTGGTCGACCGTCCCGCCCGCCGGCAGCCGGCCGCCGCCCCGGCCCGCACCCCGGCCCGCCGGACCGGACGGTTCGGCGACGCGGCGGCGCACCTCTTCCTGGTCGGCTGGGCGGCACTGGTCACCGTGCCGCTGCTCTGGGCGGTGCTCAGCTCGCTGAAAACCGACCGGGAGATCCTGACCAGCCCGTGGACGGTGCCGGCGACACCCCGGTTCGACAACTGGGCCCGGGCCTGGGGCGAGGCGTCGATCGGCCGCTACTTCCTGAACAGCGCGATCGTGGTGGGCATCGCACTGGTGCTGACGATGCTGCTCGGCGCGCTGGTCGCGTACGCCCTGGCCCGGTATTCGTTCCCGGGCAACCGGCTGCTCTACCACCTCTTCGTCGCCGGGCTGCTCTTCCCGGTCTTCCT
The DNA here is from genome assembly GCF_003030385.1 of Plantactinospora sp. BB1. NCBI lineage: Bacteria > Bacillati > Actinomycetota > Actinomycetes > Micromonosporales > Micromonosporaceae > Plantactinospora > Plantactinospora sp. BB1. Next base: position 3,957,641 of record NZ_CP028159.1, read on the forward strand.
CGCCCTGGTGCCGCTCTTCTTCGTGGTACGCCAACTCGGGCTGCTCGGCACCTATCCCGGGCTGATCCTGGTCTACACCGCGTACGCCCTGCCGTTCACCGTCTTCTTCCTGCACGGCTTCTTCCGGTCGCTCCCCACGGCGCTGGCCGAGGCGGCGTTCCTGGACGGCTGCTCGCACTGGGGTGTGCTCTTCCGGGTGATGCTGCCGCTGGCCCGGCCGGGGCTGGTCAGCATCGCGATCTTCAACTTCCTCGGCCTGTGGAACCAGTACCTGCTGCCGCTGGTGCTCAATCCCGACCCCGAGCGGTACGTGCTGGCCCAGGGGCTGGCCGCGCTCTCGGTGAGCCAGGGCTACCGCAGTGACTGGAGCGGCCTCTTCGCCGGCCTCACCATCGCGATGTTGCCGGTGCTGGCCGCGTACGTGCTCTTCCAACGCCAGATCCGGACCGGCCTGACCGCCGGTGCGGTCCGCTAGACCCCCGTAGCACCGCACCTCTCCTGGGTCACCATCCGGGTGCCGGCCACCGTCGGCCGGCGCGCGGCAACCCCCTTGTCACCCCCACCGGGAGGAGAAACCCCCGTGTCAGCCAGACCCAGCGCGCGAAGCCTCGCCGTCGGTACGGCGGCCCTGCTGGCCGCCGGCACTCTCGCCGGCATCACCGCGACCACCGCCGGTGCCCAACCGGCCACCGCCCCCGCCGCCGCAGCCGCCTGCGGCGTCCTCTTCGACGACTTCGGCTACTCGTCGCCGTCCGATCCCGCCATCGCCGCCCGGGGCTGGACGGTGCGGACCAACTCCGGCGGTCCGGGCGTGCCCAGTGCCTCCTGGCCGGCGTCGAACGTCAGCTTCCCCACCGACGCCGGGCAGAAGGTGCTCCAGTTGACCGCCCGCACCGACGGTACGGCCGGCGGCACCAGTCACGCCGAGTTCTTCCACCAGCGGAAGTTCTTCGAGGGCACCTACGCCAGCCGGGTGCGTTTCACCGACGCGCCGCAGTCCGGGCCGGACGGCGACCACCTGGTGGAGACCTTCTTCACCATCACCCCGCTGGACCGGCCGCTCGACCCCAACTACGGCGAGATCGACTTCGAGTACCTGCCGAACGGCGGGTGGGGCGAGCAGGGGCCGATCTTCTACCAGACGACCTGGGAGACGTACCAGAACGAGCCGTGGCAGGCCGACAACACCCACACCGCGCAGCGGAGCAGCTTCGCCGGCTGGCACGACCTGGTCTTCACCGTCTCCGACGGCCGGGTCAAGTACTACGTGGACGGTCAGCAGGTGGCCGACCACGGCGACCGGTACTACCCGGAAACCCCGATGTCGATCAACTTCAACCTCTGGTTCATCGACCTGACCGGGCGGACCGGCACCGGGCTGGCCAGCTACATCCAGCAGGTCGACTACCTCTACTACGCCGACCGGGAGGTGATCAGCACCGCCGAGGCGAAGAACCGGGTGGCCGCGTACCGGTCGGCCGGCACCGGCCACGTCGACACCGTGGGCAGCGGCGGTGCCTGCCCGACGACGCCCCCGACCACCCGGCCGCCGACGACCCCGCCCACCACCCGGCCGCCGACGACCCCGCCGACCACCACGCCGCCGCCGGCCAACTGCGCCGGCGCCCCCGCCTGGGACTGGGGGACCGTCTATCTGGAGGGTGCCCGGGTGCGGCACAACGGCCGGCTCTGGCAGGCGAACTGGTGGACCCAGGGCTCCGAGCCGGGCCTGACCGCGCAGTGGCGTGACCTCGGCCGCTGCTGAACGAGCGCCGGCTCTCCCGCCTCCGACATTGTGGGCGGGAGAGCCGGCTTCGTCGGGGCGGGAGAGCCGGGGTGGGCGAGACATTGACGAAGCTGAATCAGGTCATTACCATCCTGTTTCAGGAAAGCGCTTTCCTGCTCCTCGTCCACCCAATCCCGCAACCGCACAGGGAGGCACCCATGGGTGTCCGTGCTTCAGCCCGCCCGAAAGCCCGGCTCGGCCGGTCACTGGTCGGCGGCGTGGTCACGCTGCTGGCCGCCGCCGCGGTCGTCTCCGCGGCTCCTGCCAGCGCCGCCGCAGTCTCCGCCGAGGGCCTGGTCGGCTTCGCCACCCTCTCCGGGTACGGCCGGACCGGCACCAACGGCGGGACCGGCGGCCCGACGGTGACGGTCGGCAACTACGCCCAGTTGGCGGCGGCGGTCGCCGACGACCTGCCGAGGATCGTCCGGGTCTCCGGCACCATCACCGGCAACGGCGACGACATGCTGGACGTCGGCTCCAACAAGACCATCATCGGCGTCGGGTCGTCGGCGACGATCAGCGGCTTCGGGCTGGACGTCAACGGCTGGGGGCCGGCGGAGGTGGACTGGGGCGGCGACACCTGCGACCCCGCCGAGCGGGACCGCTTCACCCACGTGCAGAACGTCATCATCCGCAACCTGTCGTTCCGGAACTCGCCGGACGACTCGATCAACGTGCAGTGCTACTCGCACCACGTCTGGATCGACCACAACACCTTCTACCCGGCCTCCGACGGCTCGGTGGACATCAAGCGCGGCTCGGATCTGGCGACGGTCTCCTACAACCGGTTCGCCGGCACCGACAAGTCGATGCTGCTCGGGCACAGCGACAACAACGCCGCCCAGGACACCGGCTACCTGCGCGTGACGTACCACCACAACTGGTTCGACGGGTCGAACACCCGCCACCCCCGGGTGCGGTTCGGCTACGCCCACGTCTACGCCAACTACGTCAGCGTCGACGACTACTTCATCGGGCTCGGGGTCGAGGGCCGGATCTACGCCGAGAGCAACTACGTCCGGGGTGCCAAGACCATCACCCAGGACTTCGGCAACGCCCGGCTGACCTGGACCAACAGCAACTTCTACGACATCGCCACCATCACCCGGGCGAACGACAGCGGCAAGACCAAGGACGACTGGCTGCGGGCCGACGGCAGCGTCGGGCCACCGCCGTACGGCTACTCGGCCGGGTCGGCCAGCAGCAGCCCGCCGTCCGCGGGTGCCGGGGTCAGCGGCGCGGACATCGTCCCGTAGCCCGTCACCGCAGCTCCTCGTCGGCCTCCCGGTCAGCGGCCGCACCCTCCCGCTGACCGGGTACCGCCGGTGCGGCCGCCCGGCGCCGCCGGAGCAGCCGTACGCCGACCGGCACGAGCAGGGCCAGCACGGTGACCACGAAGAGGGTGCCGGAGATCGGCCGGGTCACGAACCCGCTCGGGTCGCCGTCGAAGATCCGCATCGACTGCCGGAACGCCGTCTCCAGCACGCTGCCGAGCACGAACGCCAGGACCAGTGGGCCGGGCTCGAAGCCGGTCTTCTTCATCAGGTACCCGACGACACCGAAGAGGATCACCAGCAGCATGTCGAAGGTGCTGTTGTTGACGGTGTAGACGCCGAGCATCGTCACGGTCACCACGACCGGCGCGAGGATGCTGTCCCGGACCGAGACCAGCCGGACGAAGACGCCGACCAGCGGGACACTCAGGATCAGCAGGAAGATGTTGCCGACGTACATCGAGTCGACGACGCCCCAGAAGACCTCGGGGTTCTCGTTGATCAGGCGGGGACCGGGCGGGATCCCCTGGAGCAGCAGCGCGCCGAAGATCAGCGCCATCACCGGGTTGGTCGGGATGCCCAGGGTCAGCAGCGGGATGAACGACGAGGTCGCCGCCGCGTTGTTCGCGGTCTCCGGCGCCGCCACCCCCTCGATGGCGCCCCGACCGAACCGCTCCGGCGTCCTGCTCCGCCGCTTCTCCAGGGCGTACGCGGCCATCGACGACAGCACCCCGCCGCCACCGGGCAGCAGTCCGATGAAGAACCCGACCACCGAGCCGCGCCCCACCGCACCCCGGGACTGCCGCCAGTCCTCCCGGGACGGCCAGGCATTGCTGATCCGGGGCTTCGGCAGCCGGTTCCGGGCCCGGTGTTCGAGCAGGTAGAGGATCTCGCCGAGCCCGAACAGCCCCATCGCGAGGGCGACGAAGTCGACACCGTCGGCCAGGTTGATGTTGCCGAAGGTGAACCGGGGCGAGGCGAAGAGCGGATCCGGCCCGGCGGCGGCGAGCAGCAGGCCGAGTCCCGCCGCGACCAGGCTCTTCGCGGTCGAGACCGTACCGAGGCTGGCGACCAGCAGGATCCCCATCGCGGCCAGTACGGCGTTCTCCGGCGGCCCGAAGCCGAGCGAGAACCTGGCCAGCAGCGGTGCGACCAGGGTCAGCCCGACGATGCTGACCGTGCCGCCGATGAACGACCCGATCGCGGCGATGCCCAGGGCCGAGCCGGCCCGCCCCTGCCGGGCCATCTGGTAGCCGTCGATGGTGGTGATGACCGTTGCTGCCTCGCCGGGCAGCCGCAGCAGTACCGAGGTGATGGTGCCGCCGTACATGGCGCCGTAGTAGATGCCGGCGAGCATGATGATCGCCGACTCGGCCGGGATCTCGTAGGTGATCGGCAGCAGCAGGGCGATCGTCGCGACCGGGCCGAGGCCGGGGAGTACCCCGATGACCATGCCGATCACCACGCCGGCCAGCACGTAGAGCAGGTTCACCGGCGTGAAGACCACCCCGAAACCGGCCAGGACGGGGTCGAGGAAGTCCACTCAGAAGGCCAATCTCGGGAGCTTCACGTCCAGCAGGGTGATGAAGAGCAGGTAGAGCGCGGCCGTGGTGGCGACGCTGACCACGGCGGTGGCGAGCCAGGACTCCCGGCCCAGCACCCTGAGCCAGAAGGCCAGCACCAGCAGGGTGGGGATCTCGAAACCGATCCGGCTGATCAGCAGTACGAAGACGAGCAGGCTGACCACCCCGAGGGCGATCCCGATCCCGCCCCGGCTGAACCGCTCGACCGCCGCCGCCTTCCGCTCGAAGAGCAGCGACCAGAGGCCGGCGCCGAGCAGGAGCAGGCTGGCCAGTGCCGGCCAGAGTCCCGGCCCGGCCTCGGCGGGCGTGCCGAGGGAGAGCGAGACCGAGTACGCGAGTCCGGCCAGGCCGAGCGCGACCGGTACCACGCCGGCGACGAGCTGCCCGGTCCGGCCGGCCGGCGGGATGTCGTCGGAGGGCAGGCCGCCGGGCTCCCCCTCCCCGGCCGGGGTGGCCGCCTCGTCGAGGCCGGACGGGTTCACTTCGGCCCCAGCCCGAACCGGTCGATCAGCGCCCTGTACCGGTCGAAGTCACCCTTGATCTTGTTCGCCACCTCGGTACCGTCGACCTCGAACCGGTCGATGTAGTTCTTCTTCAGGAAGTCGTCGTACTCCGGTGCCTTGACCGCCTCCCGGAACGCCTCCTGGAGCGCGGTCACCGCCTCGTCCGGCATCGACTTCGGTCCGGCGATGAACCGGGCCTGGTCGACGGTCAGGTCGAAGCCCTTCTCCACGGCGGTCGGCAGGTCCGGCAGCGAGGGGCTGCGCTGCTGGCTGAAGACCCCGAGCCAGCGCAGCTCGCCGGACTGCACCAGCCGCATCGACTCCGCCGGTTGGGAGGCGCCGATGTCGACCTGCCTGCCGAGCACCGCCGTGACGGCCGGACCGCCGCCGCCGAACGGCACGTCGGTGGCGTTGATCCCGGCGAGCTTGTAGAACGCGGTCTGCGCGAAGTACGCCCCGGTGCCCACCCCGGAGTGCCCGTACGTGATCCGCCGGCCGCTGCCCTTGAGCGCGATGACGTCGTCGATGGTCTTGAACGGGGAGTCCCGGTGCGCGACGAGCACAATGTTCTCCACGGTCAGCCCGATCACCACCCGCAGCTCGTCGAGGGAGACGGTGGCGGCACCCTTGCCCAGTTGCGGGGTGAGGGTGAAGAGCGAACTGGGCGGGAAGCCGATCTTGTAGCCGTCGTCCTCGGCCGAGGCCACCTCCCTGGTGCCGACGGCGGCGGCCGCGCCGTCCCGGTTGACGATCACCATCGACTGGCCGAGCGGCTTCTCGATCGCCTTGCCGAGGGTCCGGGCGATCAGGTCCGTGCTGCCGCCCGGCGCGAACGGCACGACCAGCTCGACCGAGCGTTCCGGATATCCCGAGCCGTCTCCGTCGCCGCCGCCGCCGGTCTGCACGCTGCAACCGGCGAGGAAGGCTCCCGCGCCGAGCCCCGCGCCGAGGCGCAGCACGGCACGCCGGTCCATCGGGTGCCGCAGATTCGATTCGGTCACTGGTTCCTCCCCTGGTGGCTCAGGTTGGAGATCTTGGACTTCGAAGAGTGTCACCTTGATACCTGCCGATCTAGGGACTGTCAATCAAACCGGTGGCAGCAGTACGAAGGGGACGGAAGCGCCAGCAGCCCTGCGAATCCTCCCAGGACGTACGGAGGGTACGGAGCTGCCGCGCGGGCCGGGCCGGGCGGCGCACGGCCGGCGGTGCGAGTCCGCGAACCGGGTTCGGATATCCGGCTGCCCGGCTCGGTTCGGCGGCCTACGGTTGCCCGGTGGGTACCGCTCTGGCCGAGGCGATCGACCGGCTCTACGTGGTGTTCGGCGGAGTTCCCCGGCCGGCCGCCATCGACTCCTGTCCGTGCTGCTTCACCCCCGACGACGAGCGGAAACTGCTCGCCCCCGTACCCTTGGCCGAGCTGACCGCCGACGACCTGGGCGACTACGCCGCGGTCGTACTCTTCACCGTCGGCGGCGTCGCCGACTACCGCTACTTCCTGCCCCGGATGCTGGAGATCGGCTGCACCGAGGGTTTCCTCTGGCCGGACCTGGAGCCGCTGCTCGGCCGGCTGCGTCACGCGGGCTGGCGGAGCTGGCCGGCCGGGGAACGCCACGCCGTCCGGGAGCTGCTCGCGGCGCTCTGGGCCGAGGTGCTGGCCGACGACCCGGCGGCGGTGCACGACGTCGACACCGTGCTCTGCGCAATCGGCAACGTCGAGGACGACCTCACGCCCTATCTGGCGGAGTGGGCGCGGCAGCTCGCCCGGCCGACGGCCGCGGCAGCCCTGCTCGACCTGCTCGCACACCACTGCCGCCCCGCCGGCACCACCTGGCGGCTCGGCAACGCCTTCTGGGCGGAGCGGGGGAGCCAGGCCGCCCAGGTGAGCGCCTGGCTCGCCGGCGCCGACCTGCGTCGGGCGGTCACCGCCGCGCTCGGGGCCGTGCTGGAGACCGCCGAGACCGACGGGCACGCCGAGTCCACCTGGCGGATCCTCACCGAACTCGACGACCTGCTCGGCCGGGTGGTCGCGGCGCGGCCCTGACCGCCGGTCGGGCGGCGGTCAGGCGATCCGGGCGACGGCTCCGTCGGGCGGCTCGGGCACGGCGTCCGGGTGCAGGATCGCGGCGATCGCCTCGACCCCGTCCACCAGGCGCGGGCCGGGGCGGACGACCAGGCCGTCCCCGTCGATCGCCCAGACCGCGACCCCGGGCAGCCGGCCGGCGACGACCTCGGCCTGCCGGGCCGCGCCCTCCAGGTGGAAGCCGCACGGTGTGACGAGCACGATCTCCGGCGCCGCGTCGGCGAACTCCCGCCAGGTCGTCTCCACGGACCGCGCCCCGGGCCGGGCGGCCACCGGCTCGCCGCCGGCCGCGCGTACCAGATCGGGCACCCAGTGTCCGGCCGTGAAGGGTGGCTCGACCCACTCCACCACCGCGACCCGGGGCCGCCGCCGGCCCCGGACCGCCGAGGCCACCGCCGCGAGCCGGTCCCGCAACGCGCCGACCAGGGCCTCGGCCCGATCGGGTACGCCGGTCCGCTCGCCCACCGCCAGGATCGTCCCGAAGACCTCCTCCAGGGTGTACGGGTCCAGCGACAGCACGTCGGCCCGGCAGCCGAGATGGTCGAGGGCGTCCTCGACGTGCCCGGAGGGGAGGGCGCAGACCCGGCAGAGGTCCTGGGTGAGGATGAGTTCCGGGTCCAGCCCGGCGAGCGCGTCGGCGTGCAGGGTGTAGAGGTCGGCGCCGGCCGACATCTGGCCCTTCACGTAGTCGTCGATCTGGGCCGGCGTCATCCCCCGGGTGTCCCGGCCACCGACCACGACCGTCTTGTCGGTCCGGGCCGACGGCGGCTCGTCGCACTCGAAGGTCACTCCGACCAGGTCGTCCCCGAGCCCGAGGGCGTAGACGATCTCGGTCGCGGAGGGGAGCAGGGAGACCAGACGCATGGCTCCATAGTGCCCGCCTCCGGCGCACCCCGATCAGGGCCGGTCGGTGGGCGACCGGGCTCAGCCGTCGGTGCCGGGCGGCGGTGCCGGTACCCCGGACTCCCCACCCGGGTCAGTGCCGGCCCCGCCGGAGTGCCGCTCCGGCCCGGGGGTGAGGTAGCGGCGCACGATCTCCCCGGCCAGCGTGACGGCGGCGGTGCCGGCCATCACGGCCAGGGCGGTCTGCTCCAGCACGGCGGCGCAGACCGAGAGGACGATCAGCAGCGCCTCGACCCCGAGCAGGACGACGGCGACCGACGCCGGAGGCCCGTCCTGCCTGGCCGGCCCGGTCGGCTGCCGCGTCCGCGTCCCGGTCAACGGGATCCCTCCATCGACATCAGGCAATTCTGCCGACCGGCCGGGCTACTCGCAAGTGCAGATGCACGTGCATTTGCACTTGCTTTCCGGAACGTCGAATCGCTGGGCGCGATCCGGCTGCCGTTCGGCGCCCAGGCCGGCACGACGACGGTGAGCGCGACGGCTCGACGGGTGCCGGGGCGTACGGTGAGCCATCCGCGCCGTCACCCCACCGATGGAGGATGCTGGATGTCGTCCGACTCCCTGATCCGGCAGTACCGCACCGCCACCGCCACCCTGACGGTGACGACCAGCGACGGCAGCCCACTGGTCGACCAGGAGGTGGTAGTGGCGCAGCGCGACCACGCGTTCCTGTTCGGCTGCACCGGATTCGAGTTCATCCCGCTGGCCAACGGCGAGCTGACCGCGACCGCCGGGGCCGGACCGGGCGGCGGCACCGGCTCGCTGGGCGAGGCCGACGCCTCCGGGGTCGAGCGGCTGGCCGAACTCTGGCTCGACCTGTTCAACTTCGCCACCCTGCCGTTCTACTGGGGACGCTTCGAGCCGGAGCGCGGCCGGCCGGACACCCGGCGCCTCCAGGCGACGGCGCGCTGGTTCACCGAGCGGGGCTGCCTGGTCAAGGGGCACCCGCTGGCCTGGCACACGGTGAGCGCGGAGTGGCTGACCGAGCTGACCAATCCGGAGATCACCCGGGTGCAGCTGGACCGGATCCGCCGGGAGGTGACCGACTTCGCCGGCCTGATCGACAGCTGGGACGTGATCAACGAGGTGGTGATCATGCCCATCTTCGACAAGTACGACAACGGCCTCACCCGGATCTGCCGGGAGCTGGGGCGGATCCCGCTGGTCCGGATGGTCTTCGACGCGGCCCGCGAGGCGAATCCGGGCGCCACCCTGCTGCTCAACGACTTCGACATGTCCGCCGCCTACGAGTGCCTGATCGAGGGGGTGCTGGAGGCGGGGATCCGGATCGACGCGCTCGGGTTGCAGAGCCACATGCACCAGGGCTACTGGGGCGAGGAGAAGACGCTCGGCATCATCGACCGGTTCGCCCGGTACGGCCTGCCGATCCACTTCACCGAGACGACCCTGCTCTCCGGGCACCTGATGCCGGCCGAGATCGTCGACCTGAACGACTACCAGATCGCCGACTGGCCCAGTACGCCGGAGGGGGAGGAGCGGCAGGCCGACGAGATCGTCCGGCACTACAGGACGCTGTTGTCGCACCCGTCGGTGCGGGCCAGCACCTACTGGGGAATGGTCGACGGCGGCTGGCTCGGCGCGCCCGGCGGCTTCGTCCGGGCCGACGGTACGCCGAAGCCCTCCTACGAGGCGCTGCGCGCGCTGGTCCGCGACGAGTGGTGGCTCGCGCCGACCCGACTCGGCACCGACGAGCAGGGCCGGGTCGGCTTCACCGGCTTCCTCGGCGAGTACGAGGTGTCGGCCGGCGGGCGTACGGCGACCTTCCGGCTCGACGAGCCGGGGGCGACATCGGTCGAGGTGGCGCTCTGACTCCGCCGGTCGAGCCCGGCTGACCGGCCGGGCCGGCGGCGAGACCCGCCCGGGGAACCGGCGAGGATCGGTCCCCCGGGCGGACCCGCCCGGCTACTCGCCCGATGGTGCGGTGAGCGGCACGCCGAGCCGTACCGGGGTGCCGAAGTTCGGGGTGCCGTCGCTGTTCCAGGTGAACTTCTGGGCCCGGGTCGAGCGGTTCATGTCGCAGCCGCCGCTGGCCGAGTCGTTGCCGTGGTAGACGATCCAGTCCTCGGTCCCGTCCGGTGACTTGAAGAAGCCGTTGTGGCCGGGCGCGAAGACGCCGTTGGCGTCGCTGCGCTGGAAGACCGGGTTCGGGCTCTTGGTCCAGGAGGACGCGCTGAGCGGGTTGCTGCCGGTCAGGGTGAGCAGGCCGAGCTTGTAGTCCGGTCCCCAGCAGGCGCTGGCGGAATAGACGATCATCGTCCGGCCGTTCCGGTAGAGCGGCTCGGGACCCTCCGTCACCGGGTGGGTCTGCCGCTCCCAGTTCAGCGTCGGGGAGGTGAGCCGGACCCGTGACCCGCTGATCGTCCACGGGTTGCTCAGCGGGGTGATGAAGAGGCTCTGCCCGTAGCTGCCGCCGGCGTTGTAGGTGCCGAGCAGGTAGAGGCTGTTGTTCACCCGCAGCACGCTGGCGTCGAGCTGCCAGTCACCGCCCAGGTCGGCCTTGAAGGTGTACGGCCCCATCGGGTCGGTGCCGGCGCTCTCCAGTACGTGCAGCCGCTGGGTCGGGTTGAAGTCGCTGACGTTCTGCCCGGCCACGTAGTACAGGTACCAGCGGTTGCCGTTCGGCCCGTTGATCAGGTGGAACTCCGGCGCCCACATGTTGCAGCAGCCGTTCGGCCGACCGGAGAGGTTGAAGACCACCTGGTCGGACGCGCTGGCCAGCCCGCCGAGGGTGGCGGACCGGCGCATCGTGATCGTCGAGTTCCAGGTGGTGGTGGCGAGGTAGTAGTAGCCGTTGTGGTACTGGAGCCAGGGGTCCGGCCCGTTCCGCTTGATCGGGTTGGTGAAGGTGCCCGGCGTCGGGTTCCCGCCGCCGACCGACCCGACGTTGACCATCTGCCACTGCTGGTTGGCGCCGTCCAGGTCCTGGTACTGGGAGACCATCGCGCCGTCCGCGGTGGACCACTCCCAGACGTCCAGCGCCTTGCCGCTGGCCCGGTTGACCAGGCGGACGTAGCCGCCGGCCGAGTCGGCGAGCCGGAACTGCTGCCGGCTGTTGCCGCTGTCGGCGTTCTGCACCAACTGCACGCCGTCGTCGGAGTTCGGCAGCTCCAGCACCTTGCCGCTGTGCCGGGACTGCACCCTGTAGTAGCCGCCACCGGCGTCGAGGAACCGCCACTGCTGCCAGTTGCCGTCGTTGCGGGCGTACTGGTTGATCGGGGCGCCGTCGGTGGTGGCCAGGTTGTAGACGTCGAGGGCCTTGCCGCTGTTCCGGTTGACGAGTACGTAGTAGACGTTCGGGTCGGCGGTGGCCGCCGTGGCCGGTGCGGCGGCGACGAGTACGCCGGTGCCGGTGACCAGCGCGGTGACGCCGACGGCGAGCGCGGCCCGCCAGCGGACCCGGCGCGGATGCGGGGGTGTCACGGGTTGCTCCCTACGGTCGATGGGGACGGTCAGTAGACGTACGGCCAGCCGGCGGAGTCGTAGCCGATCCGGTTGATGCCGAGCAGCGAGGCGCCGTTGTTGGCGTAGTAGTGGTAGACGAGGAAGTCGCCGCCGCTGTCGGAGAGCACGGTCTGGTGGCCCGGCCCGTGGATGTCGCCGTGCGAGGCGAGCACCTGGGTGCCGCCGCCGGAGGTGAGCGCGGTGCCGTTCCGGTCGACGAAGGGTCCGGTGACGCTGGTCGAGCGCCCCACCATCACCCGGTAGGTGCTGGAGGCGCCCTGGCAGCAGCGGTCGAAGGAGACGTACAGGTAGTAGTAGCTGCCCCGCTTGACCAGCGTCGGCGCCTCGATCGCGCCGCCGTTACGGCCGGCGATGGCCCGGATCGTGCTGTCCGAGCGCTTGCCGGTGGCCGGATCCAGGGCGACCAGCTTGAGCCCGGACCAGAACGAGCCGAAGGCGAGCCACCAGCGGCCCTGGTCGTCCACGATCAGGTTCGGGTCGATCGCGTTGAAGTTGTCCGAGGTGCGCGACTCGATCACCAGGCCCCGGTCGGTCCAGCTCCCGGAGTTGCCGGTCGGGCTGGTGGCCAGGAAGATCGCCGACCGGTTGGAGCCGAAGGTGGAGGCGGAGTAGTACAGGTAGTACTGGTTGTTCCGGTAGGAGATGTCCGGCGCCCAGAGGTTGCGGCTGCCCCCGGTGTAGCTGGTGGTCCACGGCGCACCGCCCGGGAAGGCCGAACCGGCGTTGCGGAAGGCGACCCGGTCGGTCGAGGTCTTCAGCGAGATGTCGTTGCCGGTGTGCGCCACCAGGTAGTCGCCGCCGGGCCGGCGCACCACGGTCGGGTCGTGCACCCCGATGTCCCCGGTCACCCGCATCGGCGCCGGATAGGCGGCCGGCGGCGTGCCCGGGTTACCGGTGGGGGTCGGGTTCGGGGTGCCGCCCGAGTCGACCCGGACCAGTTGCCACTGCTGGTTGGTGCCGCCCTGGTCGGCGTACTGGCTGATCCGGCCGCCGTCGGCGGTGGACCACTCCCAGACGTCGAGGGCCTTGTTGCTGTTCCGGTTGATCAGCCGGACGTACCCGCCGTCCGAGTCGGCCAGCCGGAACTGCTGGTCGGTGCTGCCCTGGTCGGCCCACTGGATCACCTCCGCGCCGTCGGCGGTGGAGGAGTCCCGGATGTCGAGGACCTTGCCGCTGTGCCGGGAGCGGAGCCGGTGGTAGCCGGAGCCCGAGTCGACGAACTGCCACTGTTGCCAGGCGCCGTCGTTGCGGGCCCACTGCACGATCGCGCCACCGTCGGCGGTGGACCGGTCGTAGACGTCGAGGGCCTTGCCGCTGTGCCGGGACACCAGGACGTACCAGGCGTTCGGGTCGACGGTCGCGGCCGAGGCCGACCGGACCGGTACGGTGATCGCGGCGCCGACGAGCATGGCGGCGGCCACGAGTACGGTGGCGGTGCGCAGCAGCCGGGTCCGGCCCGGCGCCGTCGAGGGTGGGGAAGCGGGAGCTTCCATGGTCTTCCTTCCGTCGGTCCGTCAGTGGACGGTGCCGGCCCGCGGGTGCGGTGGGACGACGTTCCCCGCGGGATGACAGGGTGGTCGAAGCGGTGGATCGCCCTGCGCTGTGGATAGCGCGCTCCGAGGTGGCTCGCCGGTGGTGCTTCGGCGGACGCCGCCGCAGGGCCGGTGCGCAGCCGGGCGGCGCGGCGGTGTCGTCTGGCCCGGACGTATCGATGATGTTCGCGCTAACATCTTTTGATGTCAAGGTTTCGCATCCTTGCCTCGCCAAGGCCGAAGAATTCTTGACTGCCATCGATGTTAGCGATAACACTGTCTGCGTAACACCGAGGTAACCGACCGGACACCCCCGCAGGGATCGACGAGAGGCCGCTGGTCATGATGTGGATGCCGCGCAGCAGGTCACCCCGGCCGCTCCCGGCCGTTGCCACCGCGACCGGTGCGGCCGCGCACCGGCCCGGCCGGCGGCTCGGCACGTCACTGATCGGCGCGCTGGCCACGGTGCTGGCGCTGCTGGCCGGTCTGCTCCCGGGAGTGCCGGCCGGCGCCGCCCCGGCGGTGAACTACACCAACCCGCTGGTCAACCAGCGGGCCGACCCGCACATCGTCAAGCACACCGACGGCTACTACTACATGACCGCGACCGTGCCGCAGTACGACCGGATCGTGCTCCGCCGCGCGACCACCCTGCAAGGGCTGTCCAGCGCCGCCGAGACGACGATCTGGCGCCGGCACACCAGCGGCGAGATGGGGGCGCACATCTGGGCGCCCGAGATCCACTTCATCAACAACCGCTGGTACGTCTACTTCGCCGCCGGCCGCACCGACGACGTCTGGCGGATCCGGATGTACGTGCTGGAGAACTCCAGCGCCAACCCGCTGACCGGCTCGTGGACCGAACGCGGCCGGATCAGCACCCCGTGGGACACCTTCGCGCTGGACGCCTCGACCTTCGTGGCGAACGGCGTCCGCTATCTGGTCTGGGCGCAGTCCGAACCGGGGATCTCGACCAACTCCAACCTCTACCTGGCCCGGATGGGTGCCAACCCGTGGCAGATCACCGGCACGGTGACCCGGCTGACCGTGCCGACGTACGACTGGGAGACCCGGGGTCACCGGGTGGCCGAGGGGCCGGCGGTGATCCAGCGCAACGGCCGGATCTTCCTGACCTACTCGGCCAGCGCCACCGACGCCAACTACTGTCTCGGCATGCTCACCGCCTCGGCGACGGCGAACCTGCTCTCCGCCTCGTCGTGGAGCAAGAGCCCGAACCCGGTCTTCACCAGCAACGCCGCGACCGGCCAGTACGGGCCCGGGCACAACTCCTTCACCGTCTCCGAGGACGGCCAGAGCGACATCCTGGTCTACCACGACCGCAACTACCGGGACATCAACGGTGACCCGCTGAACGACCCCAACCGGCGTACCCGGATCCAGAAGCTCTACTGGAACGCCGACGGCACCCCGAACCTCGGCATCCCGGTGCCGGACGGCGCGACCCCGGTCCGGCTGCGCCCGCACGACCTCGCCGGCAGCTACCTGCGGCACTACGACTACCGGGGCCGGGTCGAGGCGAACGTGACGCCGCTGGCCGACTCGCAGTTCCGGATCGTGACCGGCCTGGCCGGCTCCGGCACCGTCTCGCTGGAGTCGACGAACTTCCCCGGCTACTACCTCCGGCACCGCGACTACGCGGTCTACGTGGAGCGCGACGACGGCTCGGCGCAGTTCCGCGCCGACGCCAGCTTCCTGCGCCGGGCCGGCCTGGCCAGCTCCGCCGCCATCTCGCTGGAGGCGCAGAACGCCGCCGGGCGGTACCTGCGGCACCGGGCCGGGCTGCTCTACGTCGAGCCGGTGACCTCCAGTGCCGAGCAGGCCTCCGCCACCCTCCACCTGGAGTAGGTCGCCGCACCGACCCGCCGGAGAGTCGTGATGCTGACTCTCCGGCAGGTTGCCGAACCGGTTTCGCCTGGTGAGCGCCGGTGTCGGTAAGGATGGAGGCATGCCTTCGCCACTGTCCAAGCCCCGCCATGCCGTGGTCATCGGCGGGAGCTTCGCCGGCCTCTGCGTCGCGCGCACCCTCGCCGACTTCGTCGAGCGGGTCACCGTACTCGACCGGGACCGCTTTCCGGACGGACCGAGGCTGCGTACGGGCATCCCGCAGGCGCGTCACCTGCACGTCCTGGTCACCTCCGGACAGCGCGCCCTCGACCGGCTCTTTCCCGGCCTGATGGCCGAGCTGTACGACCGGGGCGCCGTCCCGGTCGCCGCGCCGACCGACCTGCTGTCGCTGAGCCCGAACGGGTGGCGGGAGCGTTTCCCGGCCACCCACACCCTGGTCGGGGCGAGTCGGGAACTGCTGGACTGGACCATCCGGCAGCGGCTCGCCGCCGACGGGCGGATCCGGTTCGAGACCGCCCGCGAGGTGGTCGGACTCCTGCCCGGTCCGGACGGCGCCTCGGTCACCGGGGTGCGGTTGCGGGTCCGCAACGGCGGTGCCGAGATCCACCGCTGCGAGGCCGACCTGGTCGTCGACGCGAGCGGGCGCGGCTCGCGTACCCCGCAGTGGCTGGCCGCGCTCGGTTACGGCCGGCCGGAGGAAACCCGGATCGACGCCGGCCTGGGCTACGCGAGCCGGCGCTACCGGCTGGCGCCGGGCGTCGCCGACGGCTGGAAGAACATCATGCTGATGCCGAAACCGCCGCAGGTCTCCCGGGCCGGGGTGCTCTATCCGATCGAGAACGGCCGGTGGATGGTCACCGTCGGCGGGTTCGGCGACGAGATCCCGCCCACCGACGAGACGGGCTTCCTGGAGTTCACCCGCAACCTGCGCAGTCCGCTGATCTACGAGGCGATCCGGGACGCCGAGCCGGACGGGCCGATCCACGGGTTCCGGCGGACCGGGAACCACCGCCGGCACTACGAGACGATGCCGCGCTGGCCGGAGGGGTTCCTGGTGGTCGGGGACGCCGCCTGCGCCTTCAACCCCGTCTACGGGCAGGGGATGAGCGTCGCCGCGCAGACCGCGGTGGTGCTCGGCGAGCACCTTCGGGCACACCGGCGGTTCGGGCGGACCGCCCAGGCCGCGGTGGCCGGGTGCAGCGCCACCGCCTGGACCATCGCCACCGGTACCGACCTGCGGTTCGCCGCCGGTGCGGTCCGGCCGGGACGGCGTGGCCGGCTCTCGTACTGGTATCTGGACCGGGCCTCCGACGTGGCCGACCGGGACCCGTACGTGCTGCGGGTGCTGACCGACGTGCAGCACCTGGTCCGGCCGCCGGCCGCGCTGGCGCACCCGAGGGTGGCGCTGCGGGTGCTGCGCGGCCCGACCCGGCCGCCGCTGAGCACCCCGCCGGTCACGGTGCCGGGTCGGCCGGCGCCCGGACGGTGAGCACCCCGGCCAGGTCGATGTCGTCGGCGCGGCCGTCGAAACCGGACTCCGAGATCAGCCGGGCGCCGAGGACGGTGCTCCAGAAGGTCCGCGCCTCGACGTCGGCGGGACGGTCGATCACCCAGCCGTGCCGGTCCAGGATCGCGGCGAGATAGCTCTGCGCCCTGCGGAACAGCACGGCGAGACCCTGCTCGGCCACCGGTCGCAGCTCCGGCCGGCGCCGGGCGATCGACATCGCCTGCACCGCGATCGGCACCGCGGGCAGGGTCAGCGCGCTGCGGGCCAGCGCCGTACGGAACGCGGCGGGGGTACGTCGGCGTCGGCCGACCGGCTCCAGCCGCTCGGCGTCGCGCAGCAGCAGCATGAACGCGGCGTGCACGAAGAGCCCGTCCTTGGAGCCGAAGTAGTAGGTGATCTGGTTCGGGTGGGCCGAGGCGGCGGTGGCGATCTCGGCCACGCTGACCGCGTCGAAGCCGCGCTCGGCGAAGAGTGTCGCGGCGTGCTCGAGGATCTGCGCCCGGGTGCGCCGGCCTCGGGCCCGGGGCGGCTCGGTGGACATGCCATAGTTGTATGCGATACAACTAACGGAGGACAAGCCGGCACACCGCGAAGACGACGAGGAGACAGCATGAGCGGCCGGGACGTTGTCGTCACCGGACTCGGCGCGACCACCCCGCTCGGCGGGGACGTCGACTCCCTCTGGCAGGGCATGCTCGCCGGGCACTCCGGGGTACGCCGGATCGACGACCTGGTGGCCTCCTTCGCGCACACCGACGACCTGCCGACCAGGATCGCCGCGCCGATGGCCGTCTCGCCGGACTCGGCGCTGACCCGGGTGCAGGCCCGCCGGATGGACCGCTGCCAGCAGGCCGCGCTGGTCGCCGCCCGGCAGGCCTGGGCCGACGCCGGCAGTCCCGAGGTCGACCCGCTCCGCCTGGCGGTGGTGGTCGGCACCGGGATCGGCGGCGTCAACACCCTGCTGGCCCAGGACGACCTGCTGGAGCAGAAGGGTCCGGCCCGGATCTCCCCGCTCACCGTGCCGATGCTGATGCCGAACGGTCCGGCGGCCTGGGTCAGCCTGGAGTTCGACGCCCGGGCCGGCGTCTACACCACCGTCTCCGCCTGCGCCTCCGGTGCCGAGGCCCTCGCGCTCGGCGCCCGGCTGATCCGCTCCGGCGAGGCCGACGTGGTGATCGCCGGTGGTGCCGAGGCCGCCATCGCACCGCTGACCATCGCCGGCTTCGCCCAGGCGCGTACCCTCTCCAAGCGCAACGACGAGCCGGAGCGGGCCTCCCGACCGTTCGACGTGGACCGCGACGGGTTCGTGCTCGGCGAGGGTGCCGGGATGATGATCCTGGAACGGGCGGACTTCGCGGCGGGCCGGGGTGCCCGGGTGCTCGGCCGGCTCGCCGGCTACGGGATCACCGCCGACGCGCACCACATCACCGGTCCGGACCCGACCGGTGCCGGGCAGGTCCGGGCGATCCGCAACGCCGTGGCCGACGCCGGGCTGGGACCGGGCGACGTCGGGCACGTCAACTGTCACGCCACCTCCACCGTGGTCGGTGACGTCGGCGAGGCGAACGCGATCCAGCAGGCGCTCGGCGACGACGTCGTGCTCACCGCGCCGAAGTCGAGCCTCGGGCACCTGGTCGGCGCGGCCGGCGCGGTGGAGGGGATCCTCACCCTGCTGTCGGTCGCCAACGACGTCATCCCGCCGACGCTCAACCTGGACCGCAAGGACCCCGAGGTCCGGTTGGAGGTGGCCGCCGACGGGCCGCGCGAGCAGCGGCTCGACGCCGCCGTCTGCAACTCCTTCGGGTTCGGCGGGCAGAACGTCTCGCTGCTCTTCGCCGCCGCCTGACGACGGCCCCGCCCGGCGCCGGGTCGGAGGGGACGGGAGGTTGAAAAGTTTCACCGTGGTTGGTTGAATTCGGCAATCACCTACGGTCGATCTTGGAGCGTCCGCCGTGTCCGTCTCCCGCCGCGCCATCCTGTCGACGATCCCCGCCGCCGGCCTGCTGGCGCTGGCCGGACAGGCGCGGGCCAGCGCCGCGACCCCGGCGGACCGGGCGACCGCCGCCCCCGCCGAGCACGCCGTACTGCGCGACAACACGGTCGCGATCCTCGCCGGTACCGCCGAGTCGAACGCCCGGCCCGAGGTCGCGGCCAAACTCGCGGCCATCGACGCCACGGCCCGGGCCCGACTCGACGCGCTGGCCGGCGCCGGACCGGGCGAGCTGTTCCGGGGCGTACCGCTGGGCAGCAGCGACCCCAACCTGACCACGTCGTTCCAGTACCTCTACGAGATCGCCCTGGCCAGCCGGGTCCCCGGCGGCGCCCTCGACGGCGACCTCGCACTGCGCCGCCGGGTGCTCGACGGGCTCGGCTGGCTGCACGAGCGCTACTACGGCGACCAGTCGACCGGCTACTACGGCAACTGGCACAACTGGGAGATCGGCATCTCCCAGCACGTCAGCCGGATCCTGGTGCTGCTCGCCGACGACGTGGCGGCGTACCGGCCGGAGCTGGTCGCCAGCTATGTCGCCTCGATGGACGCCTACCTGCGCAACGGCAAGGACGGCGACGTCGACCTCGACTCGCGGTTCCACACCGGCGCCAACCTCGCCGACATCGCGACGAACCGGATCCTCCAGGGCGCCGTACTCGGCGACGACGCCCGGATCCGCAAGGCCCTCGCCGACCAGCTCACCGTCTTCGCCACCGTCGACCCGTACGCGCTGGTGCACGGCGTCACCGACGGCTACTACGCCGACGGGTCGTTCATCCAGCACGCCTCGGTCGCCTACACCGGCTCGTACGGCCGGAACCTGCTGACCCGGGTGGTGCAGACCATCAAGATCCTCGAAGGTACCGGCTACGTCCCCGGCGCCGACCTGGTCGACGTGGTCCGGGGCTGGGTGGTCGACGGGTTCGCCCCGCTGATCTTCGAGGGTTGGATGATGGAGATCGTCAAGGGTCGGGCGGTCTCCCGGACCAGCACCGGCTACGCCGACGTGGCGGGCGTGCTGGAGGCGGTCGTCGACCTCTCCGGCCACGCCACCGGCGCCGACGCCCGGGCGCTGGCCGGCTACGTCAAGTTCGTCCGGCAGACCTCCCGGGCCACGCTCAACCCGAGCAGCTTCGTCTCGCCGGTCAGCATCGCCCGGTACGCCGACATCCTGGCCGACGCCTCGATCCCGGCGGCCGACCTGAACCCGCCGCGGCGCAGCGTCGCGTTCAACGCGATGGACCGGACCGTGCACCGCCGCCCCGGCTACGCCTTCGCGCTCGCCCGCAGCTCGGAGCGGATCAGCAAGTACGAGTACATGAACGGCGAGAACCTGACGCCCTGGTTCCAGGGGGACGGGGCGTACTACCTCTATCTCGCCGGGCAGGACCAGACCCAGGCGTACGGGGTGGACTACTTCACGACCGTCTCGCCGTACCGGCTGGCCGGGGTCACCGCGCCGGTCGAGCACCGGCACACCGTCCCCGAGTTGTACGGCACCGCCTGGTACGACAATCCGGCGCTCGGCTTCACCTCGTCGTCGGAGTCGCAGAACACCTACGTCTACTTCCCGCGCGGCACCAACGGGTTCTCCGGCGGAGCCACCCTGGACGCCTACGGGGTGGCCGGGCTGGTCCAGTCCGACGACGCCGCGTACGCCGCCAAGCGGGCCGGTCGGCTGCCGGACGACTTCGTCGCGTACCGGAACGCGGTGGCGACCAAGTCGTGGTTCCTCTTCGACGACGAGATCGTGGTGCTCGCCGCCGGGGTCGGCGACCTGGCCGGCCGGGCGGTCAGCACGACGGTCGACAGCCGGATCGCCGAGGAGTCCGACCCGGTGACGGTGACCGGGCGACTCCGCAACGGCCGGAGCTTCACCGGCACCGGCACCGCCCCGCTGGCCTGGCTGCGCTACGCCAACGCCGCCGCGCAGACCTCGGTCGGCTACGCCTTCCTGGCCGGGCCGGCCCCGACGGTCGGCTCCGAGTTGGTGACCCGGAGCCACCGGGTGGTCCGGACCGCCAACCCGGACACGATGGTGCGGAAGCGGGTCTTCTCCGTCTCGGTGGAGCAGGCCGCCGGTGCGCCGCTCGGCTCGCTGGCGTACGTCCTGCTGCCGAACGCCTCGGAGCAGCGGCTGCGGGCGTACCCGAACGGGCCGGTCGCGGTGCTGGCCAACAGCACCCGGTTCCAGGCCGTCCGGCACGCCGGGCTGGGGCTGGTCGCCGTGAACGCCTTCGCGCCCGGCCGGCACGCCGCCGGCCGGCTGGTGGTGGACGGTCCGGCGTCGGTGCTGCTGCGTCAGGCCCGCGACGGCGGCGTCGCGGTCGCGCTCGCCGACCCGACGATGGACCGCGACACCGTCTCGGTGACGCTGCGCGGCCGGCGGTGCCGGGTGGTCTCGGCCGACGACGGGATCCGGGTCCGCCGGATCCCCGGCGGCACCCGGATCGAGGCCGTCACCCGGCAGGTGTACGGTCGCAGCCTCCGGGTCACCCTGCGCTGACCGGCGCCGCACCCTGCCAAACGCGCGGCTTCCGCCGCTAGGAGAGCTTCGGCAGGTACGCGGCCAGGGCCTCGTACGACTCGCGGGCGCCCTCGGCCATCCCGGAGGCGGCCATCGCGTCGCGCTCCTCCTTGGTGTCGAACCGGGTGACGCTGGTGACCGTCGTCCTGCCGTCGGACTCGGTCAGCTCCAGCGTCTCCACGCAGACGTGCCCGGGCATGCCCTCGAACTCGAAGGTCTGCACGATCCGCTCCGGCGCCCGGATCTCCCGGTATTCGCCCCGGAACGCGTACTCGCCGTCCGGGGCGTGCTCGACGAAGCGGTAGCTGCCGCCGGGCCGGAAGTCCATCTCGCAGTCGAGCGGGTTGCCCCGGCCCCACCAGTGCTTGACGTGCTCGCACTTCGCATGCGCCTCGAAGACCAGCGCGCGCGGCGCCTCGAAGACGCGCACCATCTTGATCTCCAGGTCGGTGGGCAGGGTCACGGTCAGGTTCTCGCTCATCTCATTCCTCCGGTCGGGTGTCGTCTCGCTGTAGCTGTCGCAGGTAATCGCCGAGCTGGTCGTAGCGCTGCTCCCAGAACCGCTGGTAGCCGGCGATCCAGTCGGCCACCTCGCGCAGCGGCTCCGCGTCGAGCCGGCACGGCCGCCACTGCGCCTCCCGGCCCCGGGTGATCAGCCCGGCCCGCTCCAGCACCTTCAGGTGCTTGGAGACGGCCTGGAGGCTGATCGGGAACGGCTCGGCGATCTGGTTGACCGTCGCCTCGCCCTCGGCCAGCCGGGCCAGGATGGCCCGCCGGGTCGGGTCGGCGAGGGCGCCGAACACCTCGCTCAGCCGGTCCACTGGCTCCGCCCTTCTCAACCGCTCGGTTAATCAACCGACAGTTTGAATATGCCGCCGGCGGCGGCCGGTGTCAACCCCCAGAAGGCTGCCCGCCCCGAGGGACGGGCAGCCTTCGGTCGCAGGGTCACCTGGTTTCGACCCGGCCCAGCGGGTCGGTGCCCTCCGCCAGTGCGGCGCTCGCCACGGCCCAGCCGGTGTCCGTCGGGTAGAGCGCGCTGCGGAGGAAGGCCGAGCTGAGCCGCTGGACCAGGACGACCCGTTCCGGACTCCCGTCCGTCGTCTCGGTGGAGTCGTACCCGGAGATCCCGCCCAGCGAGTGTTCCGCGCCGAAGAGGGTGAGCAGGCTCCTGGCCCCCGGGCTCTGGAAGTACGCGTCCGTGAACCACTCCGGCCCCCGGGCGGTCAGGGCGGACTGGTCCCTGTCGCCCGCCACCACCAGAGCCGGTGTGGTCATCCCGGTGAAGTCCGGGTTCATGAAGGAGAAGTGCTCGGCGGCGAACGGCGTCAGGTCGGCGCCGCCGGTGCCCGCCAGGGCAAGCAGTACCCCGGCCCCGATCCTCGGGTCGGAGAGGTCGTCGCCCGGCACACCCTGGGCGTCGAGGACCCGCGCGCCCAACAACATGCTGGCGGTCTGGGCTCCCCAGGAGTGGCCGGCGACAGCGATGCGGCCGCGGTCGAGACGCCCGGCGAGGCCGGGTACGGCGGCTTCGATCCGGTCCAACTCGTCGAGGACGCGGGTCAGGTCCTCGACCCGGAAGCGCCAGATCTTCGGGTAACGCGGGTCGTCGGGCGTCACGTTCAGGGTCCGCGAGTCGAGGTGGGTGGGTTGAAGGACCGCGAAACCGTGCGCGGTCCAGAAGTCGACCAGCGGGGCGTAGCTGTCCAGCGACCCGCCGAAGCCGTGCGAGAAGACGATGACGGGCAGTTCGTCGCCGGTCACCGGCGCCGAGACCCGCACCTGGAGATCCTCGTCGCGGCCCGGGGCCGGCAGCAGCACCGGGCGTACCGAGACGACGGGAACGGGCGTACCGAGGGATTCGTCGGAGTGACGCATGAGCTTCTCCTTGAGAAGTGCTGTGCGGGGGAGTGGTGTGCGGGGCGGGGTGCGGCCTGGTCACCGGGCGCCCGCTCTGGCACCATGAGTACCGGATCCTTGTTCCGTTTCAACCATACGGAACGCTGTTCCGGTTATCAAGGCGAGTGACGGAGGCAACGGCACAGTGACCGAGATCGGCAGCGGGGCGGCATCGTCGCCCCGACGGAAGCGGGCCGACGCCCGGCGTAACGAGGAGAGCCTGCTCGATGCGGCCGCCGCGGCCTTCGTCGCCTCCGGCGTCGACGCGCCGGTGCGGGAGATCGCCGCCAAGGCCGGCGTCGGGGTCGCGACGATCTACCGCCACTTCCCGACCCGGGCCGATCTCGTCGTCGCCGTCTACCGGCACCAGGTCGAGGCGTGCGTCGAGGCGGGGCAGGCGCTGCTGGCGAGCGGCGACTCAGCGCACGGCGCCCTGACCCGGTGGATCGATCTCTTCGTCGACTTCCTGGTCACCAAGCACGGCCTCGCCGAGGCGCTGCAATCCGACGACGCGACCTTCGCGACCCTGCACGACTACTTCCTCGACCGACTCGTGCCGGTCTGCGCCGAACTGCTCGACGCCGCGGTCAGGGCGGGCGAGATCCGCCCCGACATCGGGGCGCTCGAACTGATGCGGGGCGTCGGCAACCTCTGCATCGGCGCGGACCGGGACCCCCGGTACGACGCCCGTCGGATGGTGGAGGTGCTCCTCGCCGGGCTACGCCTGCGCTGATCGACCGAGCCGACCCACCGGCGGGAGAGCTAGCCTCGGGTACGCGGCAGGCAGCACTTCTTGTACTTGCTGCCCGAACCGCACCAGCACGCTTCGTTCCGCTCCGGCGGCCAGGGAAGCTGTGCGCCCCGCTCGGCCAGCTCCGCCGCGTAGCCGGCCCGGGCCGACTCGTCGGTCGGCTCCACTCCGGTGCGCGCGGCGTGCCCGGCCAGCCCGTCGGTCGAGCCGCGCAGCGGGCCGAGCCCGACCCGACCCGAGTCGGTCAACCGGACCAGTTCCCGCTGGATCCCGGCCCGGTGCTCGGCCCAGTCCGCGCCGACCGCCCCGGCCAGGTCGGGCCAGCGCGACAGCAGCGCGTCGAACTCGCCCTCCGGCAGGAAGAGCCGTGCCTCCGGCCCCGGCTCGGCCGCCGTCGTGGTCGCGCTGCGGAACAGTTCGTTCTCCAGCCGGTCGGCCAGGTTGTCGTTCTGGTCGTGCGGCAGGTCGAGTTCGCGGCGTACCCGGTGCCGCTGTTGCAGCAGGAAGAAGAGGAGTCCGGAGGCTTCCTGGGCGGTCGGTTCGGCGGTCGCCGTGGCGTCGGCGGTCGCCGTGGCGTCCGCCTCGGCACCCTGCGCCGGGGTGGCCCGGTTGCGCAGCGCGGTCTCCACCGCCTCGGTCAACCACTGCTCGGCCAGGTCGGTCCGGCCCCCGACGTCCAGTGCCGCGCTGAGATAGGCGGCGGCATCCGGCTGCGAGTCGAGGAGTGGACGCAGCGCGGTGAGTTCGGCCAGTGCCTCGTCGGCCCGGCCGGCCCGGAAGAGGATCCGGGCGTGCAGCGCCCTGGCGAAACCGGCGTCCGGCTCGGTGCTGTCCCGGTACGCCCCGACGGCGCGGTCCGCGTACCGCTGGGCGGCGTCGAGTTTCGCCCTGGACTCGGCGATCTCGGCGGCCAGCGTCAGCGCCCGGCCGGCGTCGGCCGGATCGGCGAGCCGCTCCTGCTCGACCGCCTCGGCCAGCTCCGCGGCGATGCCCAGCGGGTCGGCCGCGCCGAGCGCGGACTGTCGCAGCTCGGTCAGGTCTGCGCTGGTGAGAACGTCTTTGGTCGGCACGGCTTCACCGTACTGCGGTGGCCGACCCGAACCCGCCCGGTCGCGGTGTAACCCGCCACACGTGGCCGCACGGGTGGAGTGGCGGGGGGAGGGGTGGCCGGATCCGGCCAACCGTCGCGTCTTCCGGCGGACCGGCCGGCGGCGTTAACCTGCCTGAAACGATTCAGGCAGGAGGCAGGGTGAGCCAGCCCAGCGCCGAGCACACCGCCGACCAGACCACCGACCCGGTCCCCGGGCTGTCCCGCCGGGGCCTCCTCGGCACCGGAGGCGCCCTCGCCCTCGGCGCCACCGCCACTGCCACCGCGTCCGGAGCCACCCTCGGCGCGCTCGGCGACGCCGCCGGCACCGCGGCCGCCTCGGCCGCCGGCAGGCCGACCGGAACCCCGGCCCCGACCGGACTGCTCACCTCCCTGTTGGACGATCCACTCGGGATCGCCGCCGAGCGCCCCCGGCTGAGCTGGATCGTGCCGGCCCTGGGCCGGGCGCCCCGGCAGTACGCCTACCAGGTGCAGGTCGCGCACACCGCCACCGAACTGTCCCGCCGGGGCGGTGTGGTCTGGGACAGCCACCGGGTCGTGTCGGCCGACTCCACCGCCGTGCCGTACGCCGGTCCGCCGCTGCGGGCCGGCTCGGTCTACCACTGGCGGGTGCGTACCTGGGCCGACCCGAAGCGGGTCTCGTCCTGGTCCGCGCCGCAGCGGGTGGTCACCGCCGCCGGGGACACCTGGGTGGCCGAGCCGATTTGGGCACCCGACGGCACGGTCCGGCTCGGCGACGGCAGCTTCGAGGTCTCGGTCACCATCACCTCGGTCGCCGCCAGCCTCTGGTTCCGGGCGCAGGACAGCGCCAACAACTACCTGTGGCAGCTCCGGGCCGGCAGCCCCGGGGTGCTGCGTACGCACGTGCAGCGCAACGGCAGCTACACCGTACTGGCCGACCGGCCGCTCACCGAGCCGGTACCGGTGGGCACCCCGCTGCGGCTGCGGGTCGAACTCGCCGGCCCGACCATCCGGACCTACCTCGGTGACGTACTGCTGGACACCACTGTGGACGGGACGTACGCCGCCGGGAGCATCGGGTTCCGCAACGGGAGTACCGAGGCGCAGCGCTTCCACTCCGCCAGCTTCACCGACCCGACCGGCAGCGTACTGGTCGACGAGGACTTCTCGGCCGGTCCGGGAGTCTTCGGCCCGACCGGCACGGTCGACGGCGGTGACCTGGTCGTGGACCGGGGCCAGTCGGTGCTGGCGACGCTCGGCGAGAGCAGCGACTGGGCGCTGCTGCGCACCGAGGTGGTACTGCCGGCCAGGCCGATCGCCGCCGGCTACCTCTACGCGACCGGCCAGTCGCCCGAGCCGGCCCGGCAGTACGTCTACCAGCTCCGGGTCAACGACGAGATCGCCGGGGTCGGCCCGGTCCGGGCGATGGCCGGCGAGGCCCGCTACGCCACCCACGACGTCACCGACCTGCTGCGGCCCGGCCGCAACGCGCTCGCCGCGCTCTGCTACTCCGCCCGGGAACGCAGCTTCCTGGCCCAGCTCGTCGTGGTCTTTGCCGACGGCACCCGGCAGGTCTTCGGCACCGGTCCCGGCTGGCGGGCCCGCCGGGCCGGGGCGTGGCGGCCACCGGCCGGCTCCACCGGCGGCGGCTACTACCAGGCGCCGCAGGAATATCTGGACGCCCGTCGCGAGCCGGTCGGCTGGACCCGCGCCGGGTTCGACGACTCCGGCTGGCAGCCGGCGGTCGGCGCCCCGCTGACCCGGCCGCTGGCGCCGGCCTGGGTCGGCAACATGGAGTACCGCTACCTGCGGCCGGTCGCGGTGCACCGGCTCGAACCGGGGCGCTGGCTCTTCGACCTGGGGCGGGAGGTGGTCGGCGGAGTCCGGCTCTCGGTGCGCGGGGTCGACGGGCAGACCGTCGAGGTCCGGCTCGGCGAGGAGCGCACCGAGACCGGTGCCCGGTACAACCTGCGGGCCGGGCAGACCTATCGCGAGGTCTGGACGCTGCGGGACGGCTGGCAGCGGCTCGAACACTGGGGCTACCGGGGCTTCCGCTGGATCGAGCTGGTCGCCGATCCGGGACTCGACCTCTCCCGGGCGGTCGAGGCGGCGGTGCTGAAACTGCCCTGGCGGGACGGGGACGCGGCGTTCGCCAGTTCCGACCCGGATCTGGACCGGGTCTGGGCGATGTGCCGGTACTCGATCGAGGCGACCCGGCAGGACCTCTACCAGGACACCCCGACCCGGGAACGCGGCCCGTACGAGGGCGACGCCATCATCAACCAGCTCTCCGAGTACGCCACCCAGCGGTCGTACGCGCTGGCCCGGTACTCCACCTCCTACCTGGCCCGGCGGCCGACCTGGCCGGCCGAGTACCGGTTGCAGACCGTACTCACCGCCTGGCAGGACTACCTGGCCACCGGTGACCCGTCGAACCTGGCCGCCGACTACGACCTCTTCGTGGACCGGCAGCTCGACGAGGCGTTGAACGCCAGCGGCCTGGTGGAGAAGAATCCGGGCAGCTCCAGCCAGGCCAACGCCGACCTGGTCGACTGGCCGGCGAGCAACCGGGACGGGTACGTCTTCACCCGGGTCAACACCGTGATCAACGCCTGGCAGTACGCCGCCTTCGACGCGCTGTCCCGGATCGCCGGGGTGCTGGACCGCCCCGCCGACCAGCAGCGGTACGCCGAACTGGCCGGCCGGCTGCGGGCCGCGCTCAACGCCGAGCTGCTCGACCCGGTCGTCGGCGCCTACCGCGACGGGGTCGGCACGGACCACCGGGCACAGCACGCGACGGCGTTCCCGCTGGCCCTCGGGGTGCCGCAGGAGCAGCACGTCCGCGCCCTGGGGGAGTGGCTGGCCGGCGGCGGGATGCGGGTGAGCGTCTACGGCGCGCAGTTCCTGCTGGAGGCGCTCTACCGGGCCGGGCTGGCCGACGCCGCGCACCGGCTGCTGACCAGCCGGGAGCAGTCCTCCTGGCTGCACATGATGGACGATCTCGGCGCCACCATCGTGATGGAGGCGTGGGACCCGTCGATCAAGCCGAACACCACCTTCTCGCACGCCTGGGGCTCGGCGCCGGCCAACATCGTGCCCCGGTTCGTCGCCGGGGTCCGCCCGCTCGCCCCGGGTGCCCGGGAGGTGCTGGTCGCACCGCAACCCGGCCCGCTTCAGTGGCTGCGGGCGACCGTCCCGACGGTACGCGGCCCGGTGCAGGTCCGGCTCGACCGGCGCTCCGGAGCGCACCCGCACCGAGGGGCGGGACCGCAGCCGCACCGAGGGTCCGGACCGCACCTCTCCGTCACGCTGCCGCCGAACGTCGCCGGCCGGATCGAGCTGG
The DNA here is from genome assembly GCF_003030385.1 of Plantactinospora sp. BB1. Classification (NCBI taxonomy): domain Bacteria; kingdom Bacillati; phylum Actinomycetota; class Actinomycetes; order Micromonosporales; family Micromonosporaceae; genus Plantactinospora; species Plantactinospora sp. BB1. The sequence goes on from NZ_CP028159.1 coordinate 3,985,737, forward strand.
ACCTCGCCCGGTTCGGTGTCGCCGAGGCCCGCCGGGTGCGGGTCCGCTCCGACGGGCGGGCGCCGGAGCGCGCGGTGGCCGGCGGCCGGCTCGTGCTGACCCGGGTCGAACCGGGCACGACCCAGCTCACCTGGCCGGACCGGCACTGAACGCCCCGGTCGGCCGGGCGCGCGGAGCCCCGAACCGTCCACAGCAGAACCCGCCCGCGGCAGAACCCCGAAAGAGGAGCGCCACATGTCACGACGCCGACGATCCGCCCGGCTGAGGACCGCCCTGGTCGTCACCGCCGTACTCGTGCCGGGGAGTGTGCTCGCCGCCGCCCCGCCGGCACTGGCGACCCGGGGGCACGCGCCGGGCACACCCACCGGCCTGACCGTCGACGACCGGGTACGCCCGCACAACGTCGAGGGCACGCCCCGGTTCGGCTGGCTGCCCCGGGACAACGACCCGGGCGAGACGCAGACCGCGTACCGGTTGACGGTCTCGACGGCCGGCGGCGACCTGCTCTGGGACTCCGGCAGGGTCCGCTCGGCGCAGCAGTCCTACGTGCCGTACGCCGGACCCGCGCTGGCGCCCGGCGCGGCGTACCGGTGGACGGTGCGGACCTGGGACCGGACCGGCCGCAGCTCGCCGGCCGGCAGCGGCAGCTTCGAGACCGGCATCTCCGACGACCAGTGGGAGGGGGCGAACTGGATCCGCCGGGTCACCGGGGACGCCGACGACTACACGCTGGCCCGGACCGAGGTGTCGATCGGGCGCAGCCGGGTGGTCCGGGCCCGCGCCTACACCGCCGCCGACCACACCTACGAGCTGTACCTGAACGGCCGGCGGGCCGACCGGGGCACCTCGTTCGGCTACCCCGGCGAGGACTACTACCAGGCCGCCGACGTCACCGACCTGGTCAGGGCGGGCAAGCCGCTCGCGGTCGGGCTCCGCTACCACTGGTACGGCAGCGGCCAGGGCCGCCCCGCCGGGGCTCCCGGGGTGCTGCTGAAGCTGGTCGTCGAGCACGCCGACGGTACCCGGCGGGTGATCGTCACCGACGGGTCGTGGCGGGTGGCCCGGGACGGGCTCTTCCCGGCCGGCTCCGCCCGGCGCAACGGCGAGGGGGACCGGATCGAGCGGCAGGACGCCCGCGCCGAGATCGTCGGCTGGACCGCACCCGGTTACGACGACTCCGCCGCGCCCTGGGCGCCGGCCGTGGTCGTCGGGGCGCACCCGACGGCGGAGTACCCGCACCTGATCGGCCAGGAGACCCGGCTCGCCGAGCGGACCGTCCGGCCGGTCGCGCTGACCACCGCCGCCGACGGCACGGTGGTCGCGGACTTCGGCGTGGTCGTCCCGGCCCGCCCGGCGGTACGGTTCGACGCCGGGGTCGCCGGCCGGACCGTGCCGATCCGGGCCGGCTACAACCTGAACCCCGACACCGGCCGGGTCGAGACCTCCACCCTGCTCTCCCAGGGCACCGACATGAGCTTCCCCTACGTGCAGAAGGACGGGAAGCAGGAGTTCCGGGCCTTCACCCACCTCGGCTTCCGCTATCTGGAGATCCCGGACGCGGGCGAGCGGATCGACCGGGACGACGTCTCGGCGGTGCTGGTGCACACCGACACCCCGGCCGGTCGGGAGGCGAGCTTCCGCAGCTCCGACCGGACCCTGAACGAGGTGTGGGAGATGCTGAAGCGCTCGGCGATCTATTCGGTGCAGGAGGCGTTCGTCGACACGCCGACCCGGGAGAAGGGGCAGTTCCTCGGCGACGCGGCCGACATCTCGTACGCCACCATGGGCGCCTTCGGCGAGCGGGACGCCACCCAGCAGGCGATCCGGGAGTTCCTGCACTCCGCCACGCGCTTCTGGAACAGCGGCGACGACCTGGGGCGCTACAACGCGGTCTATCCGAACGGGGACGGCAAGCGGGACATCCCCGACTACTCGCTGATGTTCGTCGACTGGGTCTGGCGCTACTACACCGAGACCGGTGACGCGGGACTGCTCGCCGAGGCGTACCCGGCGATCCGGAACACCGCCGACTACGTGCTCCGGCACATCCCGGCCGACGGGCCGACCGCCGGCCTGGTCACCCGGCTCTCCGGCGGCAGCGGGGCCTACCAGTACGGCATCGTCGACTGGCCCGAGCCGGGGCGGTTCGGCTACGACATGAGCGCCGCCGCCCGGACCACCATCAACGCCCAGGGCGTGGACGTGCTGCGTACGGTCGCGCAGGCGGCCGAGGCGCTGGGCCGGCCGGCCGGGGAGGCGGCCGGTTACCAGGCCCGGGCCGACGCGCTGGTCGAGACGATGAACGCCAAGCTGCGCCGCTCCGACGGGGTCTACGTCGACGGCCTCGCCGCCACCGGTGAGCAGAGCACGCACGCCGGCCAGCACAGCACCTCGTACGCGATCGCGCACGGGGTGGCGCCGGAGGCGGACCGGCCGGCGCTGGCCGGGTACCTGGCGTCGCTGGGCATGAAGCAGGGGCCGATGACGGCACACTGGCTGCTCGCCGCGCTCGGCGAGGCGGGCCGGGCGGACGCCGTACTCGACCTGCTGACCAACCCGGACGACCTCGGCTGGGCGAACATCCTCGCCCAGGGCGGCACCTTCACCTGGGAGGCGTGGACCCTCGACCCGGGAACCAACTTCAGCCAGTCGCACGGCTGGGGTGCCCAGGCCGTGGTCGACGTCCAGGAGACCCTGCTCGGGGTGCGTACCGCGACTCCCGGCGCCGGCCGGGTCGACATCGTGCCCCCGGCGACCGGTCTCGGGTACGCCAGCGGCACGGTGCACACCCAGCGCGGGCCCGTGAGCGTGGACTGGCGACGTACCGGTGCCGGGCTGCGGGTCGAGTTGGACGTGCCGGTCAACGTGACCGCCCGGGTCGCGCTGCCGGTGCTGCCGGGCCGGTCCTACCGGGCGGCCGGGCCGAGCCGGGCGACCTTCGTCGGGGTCTCCGACGGCCGGGCCGTCTTCGAGGTCGGCTCCGGCCGCTCCGTCTTCCAGCCGGCCGGCCGCTCGCACTGACGTCGTCCGCCGCCGTGGCCCGGCCGACCCGGGCGGGCCACGGCGGTGCCACCAACCGGAGGTCCGGCCGACGGGCCGAGATCCGGTGGGTCCGATCTCCGGATCATGGCGTCCCGGGCCGGTGGGTGGCGAGCCACCCGGTGGCGAAGTCGACCAGGTGACGCTGCGGGATCAGCCGCGCGGTGGCGCTGCCGACCGCACCGACGCGCGCGGCGCCGGTCGCCTCGTAGTCCGCCCCGAGCCGGGTGAAGTCACTCTCGTCGGTGACCACGTCGATCCAGCTGGTCCAGCGGCTGCTTCCGTCGGCCTGCCGGACGGAGGAGCCGGTGGCGCCGCGCGGCGGCGACGGCTGCCGGTACTCCGCCAGATGCAGTGACGTGTTCGACTCGTGCCCGCAGCCCAGCAGCAGCACCCTGCCGTCGAGCCGGTGGACGGCGCCGAGCGGGGAGTTCTCGCCGAGCGCGTCGTCGAGTCGGTGGTCCCGCACGATCTCCGGCGCCCGGGCGCCCAGCGCGGCGAAGGAGACCTGCGGGTGGTGGCTGCGCAGCGCCCCGGGCCAGGTGCGGACCGCCTCGGCGACCACGCCCATCCACCGGCTCGGGGTGCGGGCCGGATCGAAGCCGGGGGTCTGGTCACGGATCGTCCGCCACCAGGTCTCCGGTACGGGCGGGTGCCGCCAGCCGGCCGGATCGGTGTTGTCGGGCGTGTGGGTCGGTACGACGAGAGTGCCGGCACTGCCGAGCACGTCCAGCAGCGCCTGGACGATCGCCTGGGTGCCTCCGGCGACGAATCCGATGCTCCGCCTCGCGCAGTGCAGCAGCACCACGTCGCCCGCGCTCAGACCGAGCGCACGCAGGTCCGCCGCGAGGGAGCCGGTGGTGTGCGGGGCTGCCTGGTCCACCCGGCCGAGCCTAGGGGGCCGGGCCCCGGATCGACCACGTGTGCTCGGCACCCCGTCCGGGACGTTCGGCCCGGGTTCGGAAACGCCTCGACATCAACCTTGATTGAGGTCATAGGGTCATGGGCATGAGCGTGATCCGGGGGGATCGGAAGACCTTCTACCAGCTACTGGTCAACACCCTGTTGGTGTCGGTCATCAACTTCACCGCGTGGTTCGCGATCACCTTCTACGTCTACCTCCAGACGCGGTCGGTCTTCGCCACCGGCGTGGTCTCGGGGATCTTCCTGGTGCTGACGGCGCTGACCGGCATCTGGTTCGGCAGCCTCGTGGATCACCACTCCAAGAAGACGATGATGCAGGCGTCGGCGCTGGTGTCGCTGGTGCTCTACGCGCTGGCCTTCGCCGTCTACCAGGCGACGCCGAAGGAGTCGTTCGCCGACCCGGCCAGCGTTCCACTGTGGGTGATGATCGTACTGCTGATGTTCGGGGTAATCGCGGGGAACATCCGGACGATCGCGTTGCCGACCCTGGTGACGGTGCTCATCGAGGAGGAGACCCGGGACCGGGCCAACGGGCTGGTCGGCACGGTCTCCGGGGTCACCTTCCTGGTGACGTCGGTGATCAGCGGCATCCTCGTGGCGATCGGCGGGATGTTCTGGGTGCTGGTCCTGGCCCTGGCGGTGCTGGCGGTCGCGCTGGTGCACCTGGCCCTCGTGCCGGTACCGCACCGCCCGGCGGCACCGGCCGGCACCGTCGCACCGGCGCCGCCGGTCGAGCCGCCGCTCGCCAGCACCGCACCGCCGGGCGCCACCACCAGTGCGGCGCCGGTCGCCACCGCCGCGCCACCGCCGGCCGAGCCGCCGGTCGCGGAGAAGCGCAGGGTGGACCTGCGCGGCACCATCCGGGTGGTCGGCGAGGTGCCGGGGCTGACCGCGCTGATCCTCTTCTCGGCGTTCAACAACTTCCTCGGCGGCGTCTTCATGGCGCTGATGGACGCGTACGGGCTGTCGCTGGTGTCGGTGCAGACCTGGGGACTGCTCTGGGGGCTGTTGAGCACCGGCTTCATCGTCGGCGGGCTGCTCATCGCGCGTACCGGGCTGAGCCGCAACCCCGTCCGGCTGCTGCTCCTGGTCAACCTGCTGCTCTGGACGGTCACCCTGCTCTTCCCGCTCCGCGCGTCGATCGTCCTGCTCACCGTCGGGCTCTACGTCTACATGCTGGTCGTGCCCTACGCCGAGGCCGCCGAGCAGACGGTGTTGCAGAAGGTGGTGCCGTACGAGCGGCAGGGCCGGGTTTTCGGCTTCGCGCAGAGCGTCGAGCAGGCCGCCTCGCCGCTGACCGCGTTCCTGATCGCACCGGTCGCGCAGTTCGTCTTCATCCCGTTCATGACCGACGGGGCGGGTGCCCGGACGATCGGCGGCTGGTTCGGCACCGGCGCCGACCGTGGACTCGCCCTGGTCTTCGTGCTGACCGGGATCGTCGGGCTGATCGCGACCGGGCTGGCGCTGCGCAGCCGGCCGTACCGGCGACTGAGCCGGCGGTTCATGACCGGGTCGGCGGCCGGGACGGAGCCGAACGAGCCGGAGCTGAGCCGCTCCGCCGCCACCCCGTAGCGGGCGCCGCCCGCCGGTCGGTGCGATCCGGCCGGCGATTCGTTCTGCGCCGTCAGCCGGCGGCCACGGCGTGGCAGGCGCCGTAGCCGTCGGCGCGGGCGACGATCCGGCCGGCTTCGACGCGTACCGCGCTCTCGGTGGCGTCGCTGCAGGCCGCCACGCCGGCCGCGGCGGCGAGCGCGCCCGTCTCGTCGTGCACGAGCTGGAGCCGGGGGCGGGCCGCCGCCGGGACCGCCGCGCGGAGACAGCCGCGCAGCTCGGTCACGGTGAGCCGGGCCAGCGGGCCCAGCTCACCGGGGTTGCCGGTGACCAGCACGACGGTCACCTCGGCATCGGCCGGGGCGGCGCGACGGGCCTCCTCGACGGCGGTCAGCCGGTGCAGCCCGAGGACCGCCACCACGCCGTCCCCGGTCAGCCGGGCCGGCTCGTCGCGCAGCGCGTCGATCGCGGCCGGCGGGTTCCACGGCTGGTCGACGGGACGGGCCGGGGAGACGTACGGCAGGTGCGGCGGCCCCCACTCGTCGTCGAGGTCCAGTTCGGCGAGCTGTTCGCAGGCACGGACGACGGTGAACGGCTCGCCGAAGCCGGGCGCGGCGGCGGCGAGCTGGCCGGCGCCGTGCAGGGTGGTCAACGCGGTCTCCGCGACCCGGACCATCCGGGCCGGAGCCCGCCCGGACCCGAGCCGCTCCAGGGCCAGGCCGAGCACGATCGCGCTCAGCCCGGTCAGTTGGGCGAACGGCAGGCTGGTCCGTTCGTCGGCGAGGATCTCGGGGACGAGGTCGCGGCCGAGCCGGGACGCGCTGTGCCGGTCCTCGGTGGCCAGGGGGAGCCGGGCCAGCCAGGCCCGGGCGAAGTCGGCCAGCGCCGCGCCGGCCGTCCGGGCCGTCGGCCGGTACTCCGGCTCGTCCGCCGCCTCGGCCGCCTCGGCCAGTACGGCGAAGTAGAGCGCCCGCTTGCTGGGGAAGTTGGAGTAGACGGCGCCCCGGGTCAGGTCGGCCCGCTCGGCGATCTGATCGATCTTGGCGTCCCGGAAGCCGCGCTCGGTGAACTCGTCGCGCGCGGCGGCCAGCACCTTGGCGCGGTTGTGTTCCTGCATCTCGATCCTGTTGCGCCGGACCATCGTCCCCTCGTCTGTTCCGCACGGTCGCTCCACGGCCGTTGCCCGTCGAGCGTCAGTAGGATACCGTCGCCATCCGAATGACGTGAACATCTGACGTGAACATCTGAATCGAGGAGCGTGGCATGGCGGAGATCCCGGAGATCAAACTTGCCGACCCGGCGACCCTGGCCGACCCGTTCGGGGCGTACGGCCGAGTCCGCGAACTCGGCCCGCTCGCCCGGCTGGTCACGCCCGGCTTCGGCACCATCTGGGCGGTCACCCGGTACGCGGAGACGAAGGCGCTGCTCACCGATCCCCGGTTCGAGCTGAACGCCTCCACCTACCAGCGACTCGACGTCCCGGAGCACTGCCGGAAGTACCTGCGGACCATGCAGGAGATGGAGGGGGACGAGCACGCCCGGCTGCGCCGGCTGGTCTCACCCGCCTTCACCGCGCGCCGGGCCGCCGAGTTCCGGCCGAGGATCGTCGCCATCGTCGAGAAGCTCCTCGACGAACTGGCCGACCGGACCGACGACGGCGTCGTCGACCTGCTCGCCGGCTTCGCCGGGCCGCTGCCGATGGACGTGATCTGTGAACTGGTCGGCATCCCCGAGGCCGCCCGGCAGAGCTGGCGCGAGTACGGCGCCGCGATCGCCGCCGGGCACGGGCCGGCGTTCGTCGCCGCCGTACCGGCGATCATGCGGGACGCCGCGAACGCCGTCGTCGGGCGTACCGGCGGGTCCGGCGTCGACCTGCTCGCCGAGCTGGTCGGCGTGCACGCCGAGGACTCCGACCGGCTCAGCGAGACCGAGCTGGTCACCCTGGTCTGGCATCTCGTACTGGCCGGACAGACCCCGACCAACGCGCTGGCCAACGCCGTCGAGGCGCTGTTCCGGCACCCCGACCAGCTCGCGGCGCTGCGCGCAGACGAGGGGCTGCTGCCCGGCGCGGTCGAGGAGCTGACCCGCTGGTGCGGCCCGCAGCTGCTGAGCCTGCCCCGCTACGCCCGGGAGGACGTCGAGATCGCCGGTGTGCCGATCGGCAAGGGCGAGCCGGTCAGCGCCGCGCTGGCCGGCGCCAACCGGGATCCCCGGGTGTTCGCCGATCCGGACCGGCTCGACCTGCGCCGCCCCGTCGGCGGACCCGCGCACCTCGGGTACGGGTACGGACCGCACTTCTGCCTGGGTGCGGCACTGGCCCGGGTGCAGCTCGAGGTCGCGCTCGGCGCCCTGCTCCGCCGGTTCCCGGAACTCGCACCGGTGCAGGGTGGGGCATGCCGGGTACCCGATCCCGGAACCTGGCGGCTGACCGAGCTGCGGGTGGCGCTGCGCCCCTAGCCCGATCCGTCCTCGCCCCCGTCCGGCCGGTGTGTCGGCGGTGCCGGCGGAGGCTGGCCGGATGTGGCCACCGCCAGCCATTGAGTCCGGGCGGGGCGGCTGGTCAGGATCGTCTCAGTGTCCGTCCACTGAGACGCGTCACCAGCCGTACGGAAGTGGGGAGTCGGCGATGTTGCTCACCAGGTTGCCCCGGTCGGGACTTTCGGCGGCGCTGGCGCTGCTGCTGGCACTGCCGCTGGCGGCGGTCGCCGGGCCGGCACCCGCCGCCGCGAGGACCTCGGGCCCGGCGGTGACGGTGGCCGGGCTGACCACCGAGCGGGCGACGAACCCGATCGGGCTGGACACCGAACGACCCCGGCTGGGCTGGACGATCGACTCCACCCGGCGCGGGGTGCTCCAGCACTCCTACCAGGTCCGGGTGGCGAGTAGCCCGAGCCGGCTCGGCCGGCCGGACGTCTGGGACAGCGGCCGGGTCACCTCCCGGAACAGCACCCTCGTCCCGTACGCCGGCCCGGCGCCGAAGCCGCGCACCCGGTACGCCTGGCAGGTGCGGATCTGGGACGAGACCGGCCGCGTCTCCGGCTGGAGCGAGCCGGCGTACTGGGAGACCGGGGTCGGCGGGCCGGACGGCTGGCAGGGCGACTGGATCGGGCTGGCACCGCCGACCGAGTCCTGGGTGGACTACACGGTGCAGACCACCGTCCGGGTGGAACGGGACGCGGCCGGGATCTTCCTCCGGGCCAGCGGGGCGGGCAACGCCTACATGTGGCAGTTCTCCACCACCAACGGGAGCGCCACGTTGCGCCCGCACGTCCGGGTGAACGGGGCGTGGACGGTGCTCAAGGAGGTGCCGCTGGCTGCGGTCGTACCCCCGGAGAAGCTGACCGCGCCGCACACGCTGCGGATCTCCGCGGCGGGTGACACCTTCACCACCTGGGTCGACGGGGTCCAGGTCGACGTCACCCGGCACGCCGCGCACCGCTCCGGCTCGGTCGGGCTGCGCACCTCCACCCAGGAGTCGGCGGTCTTCGCCGACTTCTCGGTGACCGACGGCGACCGGACCCTCTACGCCGCACCGCTGACCGACGGCGAGAACCCGTTCGGCGCCGGTACCCCGACCGCCGACGGGCTGCGGGTCAGCGGCGACACCGAGACGATGCTCGCCGCGTTGGACGCGAACCCGCTGCTGCGGCGCGGCTTCCGGGTGGCCGGCGAGGTGACCCGGGCCCGGGTCTACGCCAGCGGGCTCGGCGTCTACCAGCTCTCGCTCAACGGCGAACGGGTCGGCGACCACGAGCTGGCCCCCGGCTGGACCGACTACGCCAAGCGGGTGCAATACCAGAGCTACGACGTGACCGGGCAGCTCCGGCCCGGCGACAACGCGTTCGGGGCGATGCTCGGCGACGGCTGGTACTCCGGCAGCATCGCCTGGTTCGGCACCGACAACTACGGTCCCCGGCCGCTGCTCAGCGCCGCCCTGGTGATCGACTACGCGGACGGCCGCACCGAGACGGTCCGCACCGACGGCTCCTGGCGGGCCACCCCGGGACCGTTCCTGCTGACCGACCTGATCCACGGCGAGACCTACGACGCCCGGCGGCTGCCGGCCGGCTGGGACCGGCCCGGCTTCGACGACTCCGGCTGGTCGGCGGCGACGGTCGGCGGCGACGGCGGGGCGACCGCCCGGCTGGTGGCCCAGGTCGACCCGCCGGTCCGGGTGACCCAGGAACTGAAGGCGACGGCGCTGACCCAGCCCACCCCGGGAACCTGGATCTTCGACCTCGGGCAGAACATGGTGGGCAAGGTCCGGCTGAAGGTGGCCGGCCCGGCGGGTACGACGGTACGGATCCGGCACGCCGAGGTGCTCAACCCGGACGGTACGGCGTACACCGCGAACCTGCGTACGGCCAGGGCCACCGACCTCTACCGGCTGCGCGGCGGCGGCCCGGAGGTGTACGAGCCGACCTTCACCTTCCACGGCTTCCGCTACGTCGAGCTGACCGGCTTCCCCGGCACCCCCGACCTGGGCACCGTCACCGGTCTGGTGATGCACACCGACGGCGAGCTGACCAGCACCTTCGCCACCTCGAACCCGATGGTGAACCAGTTGCACAGCAACATCACCTGGGGACAGCGCGGCAACTTCCTCTCCATCCCGACCGACACCCCGGCCCGGGACGAGCGGCTCGGCTGGACCGGCGACATCAACGTCTTCGCCGAGACCGCGACGTTCAACATGGAGAGCCTGACCTTCCTGACCAAGTGGCTGGCGGACCTGCGGGACGCGCAGTCGGGCAACGGCGCCTATCCGGATGTCGCGCCGAGGGCCTGCTGCGGCGACGGCGCCACCGGCTGGGCCGACGCCGGCATCACCGTCCCGCACGCGCTCTGGCAGCGCTACGGCGACACCCGGGTGATCGAGGAGCACTACGACTCGATGGTCCGCTACGCGGCCTGGCTGGAGAGCACCAGCTCGGGACACCGGCGGACCAACGCCGGCCCGTACCTGGACTGGCTGAACCTGGACGACCCGACCCCGGCCGGGGTGATCGGCACCGCGTACTACGCGTACAGCATCCGGCTGCTCGGCGAGATGGCCGGGGCGATCGGCCGGACCGCCGACGCGGAACGCTACGCCGCGCTCTCGGCCCGGATCGCCGAGGCGTTCACCACGGCGTACGTCGCCGCCGACGGCACCGTGCAGGGCGACAGCCAGACCGGGTACGTGCTGGCGATCGGGATGGACCTGCTCCCCGACGCGCTGCGCGGCAGGGCCGCCGACCGGCTGGTCGCCAACCTGGAACGGCACGACTGGCACCTGGCGACCGGCTTCCTCGGCACCCCGGACCTGTTGCCGGCGCTGGCCGACACCGGACACCTCGACGTGGCGTACCGGCTGCTGCTCAACGACACCTACCCGTCCTGGGGCTACGAGATCGGCAAGGGTGCCACCACGATCTGGGAACGGTGGAACTCGATCATGCCGGACGGCAGCTTCGGCGACGTCTCGATGAACTCCTTCAACCACTACGCCTACGGCGCGGTCGGGGACTGGATGTACCGCACGGTCGCCGGCATCCAGCCGGACCCGGCGCATCCGGGCTACGCGCACCTGACCATCGCGCCGCGCCCCGGCGGGGACATCCGGTCGGCGAAGGCGTCGTACCGGTCGATCCGTGGAACCGTCGGCACCGACTGGCGACTGGACGACCGGGGACAGCTCCGGCTGGCGGTCACGGTGCCGGGCAACACCACCGCCACGGTACGCATCCCGGCGGCGAGCCGGCACGCGGTCACCGAGGGCGGCCGGCCGGCGGAGCGGGCCGACGGGGTACGGTTCGTCCGGCTCGACGGCGGCGACGCGGTCTTCGAGGTCGGCTCCGGCAGGTACGCCTTCGCCGTCGACCGGGTGCTCGGCGACCTCGGCGAGGCGGCCGACGCGGTCACCGAGGCGGCAACCGTCGCCGACCAGGTCGCCGGTGGGCTGCACTGGCCGCTCGCGATCGGGTTGCGGCTCCGGCTCGCCCGGCTGACCGTCGACGCGGCGGCCGCCCGGCTGGCGTACCGGCTCGGCGAGGGTGACGCCCGGGTCACCGGCGCCGCCGTGCACCGGGCGCTGGCCACCGGCTCCGATCTGGACCGCTGGCTGGAGACCCAGGTGCGGGCCGGGCGGATGCCGAGGGCGGTCGCGGACCGGTTCGCCGCCCCGCTGACCCGGCTCGACCAGCGGCTCTCCGCCGCCTCGTCGGCCCTGATCGGCGCGGTGGCCCGACTCGACCTGCCGGTCGGCGAGGTGCTGCCCGGTGGCGTGCTCCGGGCGGCGGTGCTGGTGCAGAACGGCGGGACGGAAACCGTCACCGGACTGGTGTCCACGGTGGACGCGGGTGCCGGCGTGACGGTCCGCCCGGTGGGCAGCCGGCCGGGCAGCGTCGCGCCGGGCCGGACGGTGCGGCACGAGTACGAGCTGCGTATTCCGCCCGGCCAACCCGTCGGTACCCTGCCGCTGACCGCTTCGGCCGGCTACCGCTACCGGTCCGGCACCGCGACGCTGCCGCTGGCGGGTTCGCTGCCGGTGGCGCCGGCCGTCACCGTCGTCTCGACCACCGCCGAGCCGGCCTCGGTGGCGCCGGGCGGCACCGCCACCCTGCACACCGTGCTCCGCAACCGGTCCACGGTGCCGGTGCGGGGCGAGTTGACCGGCAGCGCACCGGACGGCTGGCGGATCGAGCCCGGCAGCCGGCCGTTCGCGCTGGCCCCGGGCGCCGAGGTCACCCTGGAGGGCACCGTCACCGCGCCGCTGGCGACGACCGAGGGCGCGGTCGGGATCACCGTCGCCACCGGGCCGACCGAGGCGGAACGCCGCAGGGTCGACCTGCCGGTCCGGTTCGACAACCCGCCGGGTACGGCGCTGGACCACGTCGACCTCGGCGCGACCGCCTCCGAGCAGGCGCACCGGCTGCTCGCCTCGGAACACTCCGGCACCAGTGTGGAGGCCGGACTGACCCGCCGCTACACCAACGTCACCCATCCGGGCGGCTGGTTCGAGTTCGACCTCGCCGTCCCGGCGGGCCGGCCGTTCCTGCTCCGGGTCGTCGAGACGTACGACAGCGCGCAGTCGAAGGACTACGACGTACTTGTCGACGGGGCGCGGGTGCACGCGCGGGCGTACCAGCGTACGGCCGGCGGGGCTGGCACGGTGAGCTACCAGTTCGTGGTGGACCGGCCGGAGTCGACGGCCGACGGGACGGTCCGGGTGCGCTTCCAGGACACCGGCGAGGGTTACGACCCGTCCATCGCCGACGTCTGGTCGGTGCCGCTGCCGGCCGCTCCGGCTCCACCGCCGGCCTCCCCGGCCGGCCGCTGACGCCTGGCCCGGTCGCTCCTGCGGGCCGGTTCTCGGCGACGGCGGCGACCGGGACGGCAAGGCGGCGGAGGACCGGGTGGCCCGCTCGGGCCGGCTACCCGGTGGGCTGGCCGGCGGGGCGGCGGCGGCTGGATTCCCGGACGACGAGTTCCGGCTCGAAGACGACCTGCTGGTGCCGGTGTCCGGCCGGCTCGTTGACCTCGCCGAGCAGCAGTTCGGCGGCGGTCTGGCCGAGCCGCTGCCGGGGCTGGCGCACCGAGGTGAGCGGCACGGCCGCCGCGGCGGCGAAGTCGATGTCGTCGTAGCCGACCAGGGCGACGTCCTCGGGTACCCGGATCCGCTGCCGGGTCAGCTCCTGGAGCACACCGAGCGCCACCAGGTCGTTGGCGCAGAAGACGGCGGTGGCCCGGCTCTCCCGGGGCGCGCCGAGCAGCCGGGCGGCGGCGTCCCGGCCGGCGGCCACGGTCATCGCCGGGGTGTCGAGCCGGGGCAGGTCGCTCTCGCCCAGCCCGGCCCCGGCCATCGCCTGCACCGCGCCGGCGTGCCGGTCGCGTACCTGTTCCAGCCGGGACGCGCCGACGAAGGCGATCCGCCGGTGCCCCGCCTCCAGCAGGTGACGTACCGCCAGTTCGCCGCCGAGCCGGTCGTCCACCGAGACCGAGCAGAGGTCGGCGTGCCGGGAGCGCCGGTCGAGCAGTACGACGTGGATGCCCCGGTCGCGCAGCCGGAGCAGCCGGGCGCTGGCGTCGTCGACCGGGGTGATGAGTACGCCCTGCACCCGCTGCTCCTTGAGCAGGTCCAGGTAGGCGTCCTCCCTGGCCTGGTCACCGTCGCTGTTGCAGAAGATCACCGCCATGCCGGCGGTGCCGGTGGTGTCCTCGACGCCCTTGGCGAGGTCGGTGAAGAACGGGTTGGCCACGTCCAGCACGACGAGGCCGAGGGTGCGGCTGCGGCCCCGCCGCAGTTGCCGGGCGGCGTGGTTCGGCACGAAGCCGAGTTCCTCGATCGCGGCGAGGACCCGGGCCCGGGTGGCGCTCGAAACCAGGTCGGGCTGGTTGAGCACGTTGGAGACGGTGCCCATCGAGACTCCCGCGTGACTGGCGACGTCGCGGATGCTCACCACGGAGGTCTCCCGCACGCTCTCCTCCTCCGCGTCGGCCGGCAACTGAATCGTGTCAAGGATGCCTGGCGGCCCCGGCGGCGGGGGGTACCTGACCGGATGTGGCCAGCGCGGCGGCGGTTGTCGATGCCGAGGGGCCAGGCGTTGGCGATGATCATGGCATCAGCCCTGCCCAGGGTGGGGATCGACGGTGAGGAAAGGGCTTACCTACGAGTAACGATTCGGTAACCGCCTCGAAATGCTTGACCGGCCGGGAAGGCGGCCTCTAGCGTCTTCATCACATTGGGCTGAAACGTTTCATGGCTGGAGGGCCGGATGCCCGAGCGTGCAGACCCGGGTGCGGCGCGGCTGGCCCTGTCCGGCGTACGGAAGTCGTTCGGCGCGGTGCACGCGCTCGCCGACGTACGCCTCGAACTGCGGGCCGGCGAGGTGCACGCGCTGGTCGGGGAGAACGGTGCCGGCAAGTCGACCCTGGTGAAGGTCCTGGCCGGGGTGCACGCCCCGGACGCCGGAGAGTTGACGATGGACGGTGCACCGCTGACCCTGACCGGTCCGGCCGACGCCCGGGCGGCCGGGATCGCGGTGATCTATCAGGAACCGACGCTCTTCCCCGACCTCTCCGTGGCGGAGAACATCTTCATGGGCCGGCAACCGCTGCGCGGCCTACGCCGGATCGACACCGCGACGATGCGTCGACGCGCGACGGAACTCTTCGCCCGACTCGGCGTACCGCTGGATCCGGACCGGCCGGCGCGCGGGCTCTCCATTGCCGACCAACAGCTCGTGGAGATCGCCAAGGCACTCTCCTTCGAGGCCCGGGTGCTGGTGATGGACGAACCGACGGCGGCGCTCTCCGGAGTCGAGGTGGAACGCCTCTTCGCGGTCGTCCGGTCGCTGCGCGAGGCCGGCGCGGCGATCCTGTTCATCTCGCACCGCTTCGACGAGGTCTTCGCGCTCAGCCAGCGGATCACCGTGATGCGGGACGGACGGTGGGTCTCCACCGACCCGGCCGAGGACCTCGACGTGGCCCAGGTGGTCCGCCGGATGGTCGGCCGGGAGGTCTCCCAGCTCTACCCGAAGGAGCAGACCGAAGCCGGCGAGGTCATCCTCCAGGTCCGCGGCCTGACCCGGCGCGGCGTCTTCGCCGACGTCGGCTTCGAGGTACGCCGGGGCGAGATCGTGGCGCTCGCCGGCCTGGTCGGGGCGGGCCGCAGCGAGGTGGTCCGGGCCGTCTTCGGCGTCGACCCGTACGACGCGGGCGAGGTGTTGGTCGACGGCGTACGGCTGCCCCGGAACCGGCCGGCGGCGGCGATGGCCGCCGGACTGGCCCTGGTGCCGGAGGACCGCCGGCAGCAGGGGCTGGTGATGGAGCTGTCGATCGAACGCAACGCCACGCTGACCCGGCGCTGGCCGCTGGCCCGGTTCGGCCTGCTCGGGCGGGGCGCGGAACGGGCCGC
This sequence comes from Plantactinospora sp. BB1, assembly GCF_003030385.1. NCBI lineage: Bacteria > Bacillati > Actinomycetota > Actinomycetes > Micromonosporales > Micromonosporaceae > Plantactinospora > Plantactinospora sp. BB1. Next base: position 4,001,149 of record NZ_CP028159.1, read on the forward strand.
CGCGCAGACCTGGACCCAGCGGTTGCGGGTGAAGGCGGGACGCCTCGACGACCCGGTCTCCACGCTCTCCGGCGGCAACCAGCAGAAGGTGGTACTGGCGAAGTGGCTCTCCACCACCCCGAAGGTGCTGATCGTCGACGAGCCGACCCGGGGGATCGACGTCGGCACCAAGGCCGAGGTGCACCGGTTGATGTCGCAGCTCGCCGGTGAGGGGGTCGCGGTGCTGATGGTCTCCAGCGAACTGCCCGAGGTGCTGGGCATGGCCGACCGGGTGCTGGTGATGCACGAGGGCCGGCTGGTCAGCGAGATAACCCGGGACGCGGCGAGCGAGGAGTCGGTGATGCTGGCCGCCACCGGGCAGGGAGGTAACGCGTGACCGGGCAGCGACGGACGGCGGCCGGGCGGCGAGCGGTGGCCGATCGGGGAGGTGACGCGTGACGACCACGACCCGACCGGAGCCGGCACCGGAGGCCGCGACGGCCCGGGCCCGCAACGGCGCGGCCGGCGTCCGGCTCGGCCAGCGGCTCTTCCTGGCCCGCGAGGTCGGCATCGGACTCGCGCTGGTCCTGCTGATCGCGGTGACCACGGCGGTGAACCCGAGGTTCCTCTCCGGACAGGGCCGGCGGGACCTGATGCTCGGCGCGACCATCCTGGTGGTACTCGCGGTCGGGCAGGCGATCGTCATCATCACCCGCAACGTCGACCTCTCGGTCGGCTCGGTGCTCGGCCTCGCCGCCTTCGCGACCGGAAAGCTGTTCCTGGCGATGCCGGACGCGCCGATCGTGCTCGCCCTGCTGGTCGGGGTCGGGATCGGCGTGCTCTGCGGCGTGCTGAACGGTGCGCTGATCGCGGTGGCCCGGGTACCCGCCCTGGTGGTCACCCTCGGCACCCTCTACGTCTTCCGGGGCATCGACTACTCGTGGGCGGCGGGACAGCAGATCAACGCCGCCGACATGCCGGCCGGGTTCAAGAGCATGGGTACCGCCGACCTGCTCGGCATCCCCCTGCTCGCCCTCTTCGCGGTGGCGGTACTCGTGGTCGCCGGCTTCTACCTGAAGTCCTACCGGGGCGGGCGGGAGCTGTACGCGATCGGCTCCGACCCGGCGGCGGCCCGGCTGCACGGCATCCCGGTCGGCCGGCGGGTGTTCGGGGCACTGGTCGTCAGTGGCGGCCTGGCCGGCCTGGCCGGGGTGCTCTACGCGGCCCGGTTCGGCACCCTCGACGCGGCGGCCGGCAGCGGGATCGAGTTGAACGTCGTCGCGGCGGTGGTGGTCGGCGGAGTGGCGATCTTCGGCGGCAGTGGCTCGGTGTACGGGGCCGCGCTCGGCGCCGTACTGCTGAGCACCATCGGCAGCGCCCTGCCGGTGCTGAAGGTGAACCCGTTCTGGCAGCAGGCGGTGGTCGGGGCACTGATCCTGGCCGCGATCGGATTGGACCGGGCGCTCGCCGCGCGGGTGGCCCACCGGCTTCGAGGAAGGAAGGCCCGTGGCGCCTGACAGGACGGGCCGGCCGGCCCGCTGGATATCCACCCTCGGCACCTGGGACGTGCTCGTCATCGTCGTCCTGGCCGTGGTGGTGGTCGGCGCGTCGGTACTGGTCGAGGGCTTCGCCACCGCCCGCTTCTGGGGCTTCCTGCTGCTGGACATCGTCCCGATCGCGCTGATCGCGCTGCCGATGACGCTGATCGTGATCACCGGCGAGATCGACCTCTCGGTGGCCAGCATGCTCGGACTGGCCAGCGCGGTACTCGGCCAGCTCTGGGTGACCGGCCTGCCGCTGACCCTGGCCGTACCCCTGGTGGTGCTGCTCGGCGCGCTGCTGGGCGCCGTCAACGGACTCTTCATCGCCGGGTTCGGCCTGCCCTCCCTGGCGGTGACGATCGGCACCCTCGCGCTGTACCGGGGACTGGCGTACGTGGTGCTCGGCGACCGGGCCGTCGCGGACTTCCCGATCGGCTGGACCGGCAACTCGATCGAGGCGCTGCCCGGCACGACGGTGCCGTGGGTGGTGCTGCCGCTCGCCGTCCTCGCGATCGGCTTCGGGGTGCTGCTGCACGCCACCCCGATCGGTCGCGGCCTCTACGCGATGGGCAACAACGACCAGGCCGCCACCTTCGCCGGCATCGCGGTGGTCCGGACCAAGTTCTGGCTCTACGTGGTCACCGGCGCGGTGGCCGCCCTCGCCGGAGTCTTCTGGACCATGCGGTACGCCAGCGCCCGCGCCGACAACGGGGCCGGGCTCGAACTGTCGGTGGTGGCGGCGGTACTGCTCGGCGGCGTCTCCATCTTCGGCGGCCGGGGCACCCTGCTCGGCGTGCTGGCCGGCGTACTGCTGCTGATGACCCTGCGCAACGCACTCCAACTCGCCGACGTGCCGGCCGACACCCTGACCGTGGTCACCGGCACCCTGCTCATCATCTCCGTCGTCGGGCCGAACGCGGCCGGCATGCTCCGGGCGCGGATGCGACGGCGACGACCCGCCGCACCGCCGGTGGCCGGCGCCGAGAGCGCCTGACCACCGAACCTTTCATGTCAAGGAGGACCGGTATGACCGTCATGCGATCCAGAGGCGTACGGCTCGGCGCCGCCGCCACGGCCCTGGCGGCGTTGCTGCTCAGCGCCGGCTGCGCGAGCGACGACGAGGGCACCCCGTCGGGCGGTTCCTCCGCCGGTGGCGGCGGCTCGATCAAGGAGGGGCTGAGCGTCGCCTTCCTGCCGAAGCAGGTGAACAACCCGTACTTCACCGTGTCGGACAACGGCGGCAAGGCGGCGGTGGAGGAGTTCAAGGGCGAGTACAAGGAGGTCGGTCCCTCCGAGGCGAGCGCCTCCTCGCAGGTCAGCTACCTCAACACGCTGACCCAGCAGGGCAGTGACGTGATCGTGGTCTCGGCCAACGACCCGAACGCGATCTGCGGGGCGGTCAACCAGGCCCGGCAGGGTGGCGCCAAGGTGGTCACCTTCGACTCCGACACCAACCCCGACTGCCGGGACCTCTTCGTCAACCAGGTCACCGGGCAGGGGATCGCGGAGAACCAGGTGAAGCTGATCTCGGACGCGATCGGCGGCCAGGGCAAGATCGCGATCCTGTCGGCGACCGCGAACGCGACCAACCAGAACGCCTGGATCGAGCTGATGAAGACCGAGCTGAAGAAGCCGGAGTACAGCGGGATCCAGCTCGTCACCACGGTCTACGGCGACGACAAGGACGAGAAGTCGTTCCAGGAGACCCAGGGCCTGCTCTCCGCCCACCCCGACCTGAAGGGCATCATCTCGCCGACCACCGTCGGCGTCGCGGCGGCCGCCCGCTACCTCTCCGGGTCGCAGTACAAGGGCAAGGTGGCGCTGACCGGACTGGGCACTCCGAACCAGATGCGCGAGTTCGTCAAGAACGGCACGGTGAAGAGCTTCGCGCTCTGGAACCCGGCGGACCTCGGCTACCTGGCCGCGTACGCCGGTGCCGCCCTCGCCTCCGGAATGATCACCGGCAAGGAGGGGGACAAGTTCACCGCCGGCAAGCTGGGTGAGTACACCGTCGGCGCCCAGGGTGTCGTGGTGCTCGGCCCGCCGACCGTCTTCGACGCCGCCAACATCGACCAGTTCAACTTCTAGGCGCAGCCGACCCGGCGCCGCCGTCGGCCACCGACGGGCCCACCGTCGCGCGGCTCCGACGGCGGTGCCGGGCGTTCGACCCCCGGACCCGGGCGGGGATGCCGGGCGGCACGACGGCTCCGGCCGGAGCGGCGTCCGGCCGGAGCGTGGATCGGAGCAGGAACGGGCAACACCGCGCGGTGAGGAGGGAGTGGCGCCGTGACCGTACCGATCGTGCAACGCCATCCACTGGACGACGAGGAACTGGCCCTGCTGCGACTGCTCGCCCAGGGACTTCCGGTCGACGCGGTCGCCCGCCGGCTGGAGATGTCGGAGCGGACGGTCCGGCGACGTACCCGGGCCATCTGCGACCGTCTCGGCGTGCCGGCGCCGATCTCCGCGGTGGTCTGGGCGGTCCGGCACGGACTGCTCTGACGGATCGGACTGCTCTGACGGGCCGGACTGCTCTGACGGGCCGGACTGCTCTGACGGGCCGGACTGCTCCGACGGACCGGCCCGATGCGTGCGTCGGCGGGTCAGCCGGGGAGGCCGGGGGCGTCCTCCGGGACGACCACGTACTGCCGCAGGTAGAGATCCTGGAAGGTGACCGGGCCGCGCGGGCCCGGCACGTGGTCCACGTTGATCCCGGTCTCCGGCACCCCGTGCAGCTTGAAGCCGTCCAGCAGCCGGGTCGAGGCGTTCCAGAAGACGCCGGTGCCGATCGCGGTGGCGATGAACCGCTCGGCGGCGGCCGGATCCTCGGTCACGATCGTCGCGGCGAGCCCCGAGGTCTCGGTGTTGGCGATCGTCACCGCCTCGGCCAGATCGGCCACCTCGGCGATCGTCACCGTCGCCTCCCGGCCGCTGTCCAACGCCCACTCGTAGCCGACCGGGTGGTCGTAGGGCGGCAGCGAGACGCGTACGCCCAGCTCCGTCAGGGCCGCCTCGAAGCGGGGCAGCGCCGCCCCGGCGACGTCCCGGTGCACCAGCAGCAGGTTGACCCGGTTGCAGACGCCCAGCCGGTCCAGGCCGGCGACCAGCAGTCCGGTCGCCCGGTCCAGGTCGGCGGCCGCGTCGACGTAGAACACCCCGCCGCCGTCGGCGTGTGCCAGGGTACGGACGCCGTGCCGGGCCGCCTCGGCACCGAGCGAGCGGGTGGCGTCGCCACTGCCCCTGAGGATCACCAGCGGAATCAGGTCGGTCTGCCGGACCAGCGCGACCGCGCTCGCCCGGCTCGCGTCCGGCAGCAGCTGGATCGCGTCCGGATCGAGGCCGACGTCGCGCAGCCCGGGGGCGATGACCTGCTGGTGGAGCGCGTTCGCCGAGGTCAGCGCGGCGGACCCGGTGCGCAGCACGCCCGCGTTGCGGGACTTCACGAGCTGGGAGGCGACGTCGACGGTCACGTTGGGCCGGGCCTCGAAGTTCGCCCCGATCACCCCGACCGGCCGGCGGCGCTCGGAGAGCCGCAACCCGCCCGGCAGCGACCGCAGCGGTGTCTCCCGGGCCGGGAAGGGCGCCTCGGCGAGCAGCCGCAGCTGGTCGGCCATCCCCTTCAGCCGGGCCGTGTCGAGCCGGAGCCGGTCCTGTAGCGCCGGGCTCATCCCGGTGGCCCTGGCCGCCTCCACGTCCTGCTGGTTGGCGGCGAGGATCTCGCTCTCGGCGGAGACCAGCCGGTCGGCCATTGCCGTCAGCGCGGAGTCGATCACCGAATCCGGTGCCTCGGTCAACCCGGCCGCCCCGGCCCGGGCCCGCCGGCCGCACTCGGCGACCAGGGCGTGCACGCGGTCGTCCGCTCCGCCCGGGGCTCCGTCGGTCGCCTCGATCGAAACCATCTGCCGGTCTCCTTCGCCGTCCTCGTCCGCCGCCATGCTATGCCGCACCCTGGTGGCAGCCACCGAGTCTGGCACGTTTGTTCAACGAGGGAGCAATGGTGTCCGCTATTCAGGACCACCCGGCCCCGTACCCACCGCCGCGCCGCCACCGGCATCAGCCCGCCGAGGGCCTCCGGTCGCGCATGATCGGGGTACGGATAGGGTCCCCGCCATGTCGAAAAAAGCTCGTGCGGGTCGCCTTTCTCGACGCCGACACCGGGGCGCAGATCGGTCGGAGCGAGCTGCCGCTCGGCCAACTGCCGGAGAGCTTCCAGCCGGCGACCACGCTGGAGCTGGCCGGCACCGTCTGGTCGGTCGAACGCGCCGAGCCGCCGACGGCGGCACAGTTCGGCACGACCGGCACTCTCACCCTGACCCTGCGCCGGATGGAGTCGGTCCCGCCCGGCGACATCCTCTACTCACTGCCGACGCTCTGTGCCGCCGTGCCGGCGGTCGCCGCCGCACCCGCCGGTGCCGACCGCCTCGAACTGCACGAGGACGACTGGCGGCAGGTGGAGCTGGTCAGCGCCGACCTCGGCGACGAGGTGCAGGCCGAGCTGCGGGCGGTACGCCGCAGCTTCGAGCAGCACGCCCGCCGGGACGAGCAGGGGCGGGTCTACGGCTTCCAGGGCATCCACATCCGCAGCCAGCCCGTCCGGCCGCTCTCCGGACCGGTCTCCCGGAACCGCCTGCTGAACCTGCTGCCGCCCGACGCCCGGAACAGGGGCGGGATCGGCTTCCGCGCCCAGCCGGGAATCGTGCCCAGCTCGTTCGCGCTCTGCGTCGGGCGGGTACTGCTCTACGGGCTCGCCGACGGCGACTCGCTCGCCGTACTGGCCGTGCACACCGAGCCGGGACCGGCGGCGGAACCACAGCCGGAGTTCGTCGCCGCCCTGGAGCGGGTGATGCGCGAGGCGGACCTGCTGCTCGTCGACTGGTGCCGGGTCGCCGTCGTCGCACCGGCCTCGGTCGGCGACTACCTGACCGCCACCGGGGCGATCGGCCGAAGCTGACCGCGACGCACCGCTACCGGCTGGACACGGCTGCCTAGACTCGGCCCGTGCCCTCCGGCGTTGTCGACCTCGAAGGGCTGGCCCGGGCCGCCGCGATCGGCGACCGGGACGCCCTGGACCGCCTCCTCGTCGCGGTGCGCCCCGACGTGCTGCGGATGTCCGCGCGCTTCCTGCCCAACCGGGAGGACGCCGAGGAGGCATGCCAGGACACCCTGCTGGCGGTGGCCCGGGGAATCGCCGGGTTCGACGGCCGGTCGGCGTTCCGGACCTGGCTGCACCGGGTCGCGGCGAACCGGGCCCGGTCGACGTACGCGGCACTGCGCCGACGGTTCGAGGCGGAGGCGTCCGGTGGGCCGATGCCGGAACCACCCGACCCGCGCCGTACCAGCGTGGTCGCCGGAACCCGGTTGGACCTGCTCGACGCGCTGGACGCGATCGGCCCCGAACTCGCCGAACCGGTGGCGCTGCGGGACGTCCTCGGCCTGCCGTACCGGGAGATCTCCGGGCTGCTCGGGGTGCCGGAGGGCACGGTCAAGTCCCGGATCCACCAGGGGCGGCGGCGGTTGCGGGACCTGCTCACCGACGCCGGGGTCTGATCCGGTGCGCCGCAGGCGGTCTCCGCCCGCCGCCCCCGCCGGGCGGTCCGGCTCGGTGGGCGGCGGAGCCCACCGGCCCGGCGGAGCAGGGCGGGGCGCCCCGGGCGTAGCACGCCCCGTCCCGGCCGGTCACCGCCGCTGGCAGCTGGTCCTGGGAGTGCTCCTCGCCGCGGTACCGGTGGCCGGATGCGGCTCGGCGCCGGTCGCACCGCTGCCCGGACAGTGGCCCACCCCGGCACCGTCCGGCACCGCCACCGCAGGCCCGACCTCCGGCATACCGTCCCCACCGGCGGCCACCCCGCACACCCCGGCCACCCCGGCCGCCGTCTCCACCCCGGCCGGTACGCCCCGACGCACCCCTACCCGTACCCCGCCCAGGGCCTCGCCGACCGTCGACCTCTCCCCGGCCTGCCTCCCGGCGGTCATCTACACCGTGGACGGCTCCGATCCGGCGGCGATGCCCGAGGCGCTCTGCCTGACGGTGGCCGCGATCCTGCGGATCCAGAACGTCGGTCCGGGGACCGTCACGGCGAACCCGGAAGAGCACGTCGCCCGGCACTGGGAGGGTGGCGTGGTGGACTGCCGGATGCTGCGCCCCGGCACCGTCACGGTCCAGATCGCGGCCGAGACCGGCAGCCACACCATCACCGTGCTGGTGGTCGAGTGACCGGCGAAGCCGGGCCGAGGCCGAGTTCGGCCGAAGCGCAGTTCGGGGCGAGGTGGAGTCCGGGGCGAGGCGCATTTCGGCCGGGGCGGAGTTCCGGGGCCGGACGAGTCGGCCGGTGCGGCGGATCAGCGGCGTATGCGGATTCCGGCCAGCAGCGTGTCCACGAAGTCGGCCGAGGCGTCGGCCGGGGGCGCGATCTGCGCGTAGACCAGGCCGGTCTGCCCCGGGGCGAGCCCGGCCGCCTCGACGATCGCCGGTTTGCCGCTGCGGCAGGCGGTGAACGCGGCGACGTACCAGTCGACGTCGCCGCGCCGGACGGTGCGGGCCGGGGTCGCGAGGCACTCGGCGTGCGGGTGCTCGGCGACGTACCCGGCCGGGTCGTGTCGCTGCGCGAGGCTGCGGGAGAGTCCGACGAACGCCCCCGGCACGGCCGGGTCGGTCGGCCAGCGTTCCGGATCCGGTGACATCACCAGCGCCGGTTCCAGTTCGCCGTCCGGCCCGCGCTGGCCGATCCAGCCCGAACCCGTCGCCTGCCAGCCCTCCGGCAGGGCGACCGTGATCCGGCCGGTCGAGTCCGTACCGATCCGGTTGTCGCCGTCCGACCAACCCGGGCCGAGCGTGCCGAACGCGGTCGCCGCCAGTGCGGCGGTGCCGAGCAGCGCGGCGGTCCGCCGCCGCCGGGACCGGGCCCGGGGTGGCCGTCGGGTCTCGGTGGTCGGTCCGGCGCCGACGGCCAGGTCGAGCGCGGTGCCGAAGGCGGCCGCGTCCGGATAGCGCTCGGCCGGCGTCCGTGCGGTCGCCCGGTGGAGCACGGCCGCGACCCCCGGGGGTACTCCGGCACGCAGCGCCGGGACCTCCGCCGGGTCGTCGTCGGGGCCGGAGGTGCCCAGCAGCGTCACGCCGAGGCGGCCGAGCCCGAAGACGTCGGCCCGGGCGTCGACCAGCGCCGACGGGGAATCCTGCTCCGGAGCCATGTATCCGGGCGTGCCGGCCCGGGCGGTCAGCCCGGAGGCGGCGGCGAGCGCCTTGGCGAGCCCGAGGTCGGCGATCAGCACCGAGTCGGCGGACCCGTCCCGATCCGGCCCGCCGTCCACTGTGGCACCGTTGGCGTTGGCGTTGGCGTTGGCGTTGGCGTTGGCGTCGGCGGCGGGAGGCTGTGGCTGGAACAGCACGTTGCCGGGGGTCAGGTCCCGGTGCACGATGTCGTGCGCGTGCAGGACGGCCACCCCGGCGGCGATCTCGCGCAGCACCCGCAGTGCCGACCCGACCGGCATCGGCCCGGCGGCGAGGCGGTCCCGCAGGCTGCCGCCCGCCGCCCAGGCCATCACCAGGTACGGCCGTCCGTCCGGCAACTCGCCGACCGAGTAGACCCGGACGAGCCGCTCGTGGTCCAGCCGCCACAGCAGGCGGGCCTCGTCCAGGAAGCGTTCCCGGACCCGCAGGTCGTGGCACCAGTTCTCGGCCAGTACCTTGATCGCCACCCGGGCGTCGAGAGCCGGGTCGTGGCCCAGCCAGACGGTGGCGAACGAACCAAAGCCCAACAACCGCTCGACGCGGTAGGGGCCGATCCGCCGGGGCGGGTTCACGGGGGTGGCTGGAGACGCTCGCGGGTCGCCGGACCGTTCGTGCCACCGAGCGCCACCAGGCGAGAACCGCTGGTCACCCGGTCAGGATAACCTCCGGTGACCAGGCCGCCACCGGCTCGGAGGAGCGCCGGACCGGCCTGCCGGACCCCCCCCGCCGAGCGGACCCGCCCGCCCGGCCGTGGTCGACCGGTGGCGGCGGCGGTGACCGCCGTACCGGGCGGGGCCGGGGCGAGCGGGTCCGTGGTCAGCGGGTCCGGTCAGCGGGTGGAGGTCAGCACTGGTCGTCTCCGCCGACGAAGGAGGCGAGCACCCGGTCGCGCTCGCCGCTGGCCAGCCGGTAGACGTACGGGGTGTAGGGGTCCTCGAAGAAGGCGAGAATCCGGTCGCCGCTCGGCACGACGTACGCCCGCAGTGTCCACTTGCCGTACTCGACCGCGCCGCGCGGGCCGTACCGCTGCTCCAGTTCGGCCAACGTCAGCCCGACCCGGCCACCGGCCCAGGTCCGGATCGTCGGATCGGTGGTGGAGATCAGGACCAGTCGTTCGCCCTGGAACCTGAAGAACAGCCGCCCGGCGTACCGCCCGGTGGCCTCGGCGGAGTAGAAGCCGTTGCAGACCTGCTCCTCCGCGACCCCGGTCAGCAGGCCGGCGGCGAGCAGTCCGCTCCGGGTGGAGACGCCGATCCGGTACGGGCCGATGCCGTCGGCGGTGAGGATGTCGCGGGTCGCCTGCCGTCCGGCGCGGACCAGGGCGGCCCCGGAGCCGCCGGCTCCGTCCCGGGGAGCCGAGGCGACCGCCGGGGGCGCGGCGGCCACGACCGGTCGGGCGGCCGGGGTGCCGGCCGCCGCCGGGGCGGCGCCGACGGGGACGACGAGGAGGCCGGCGAGCAGGATGCCGAGGCCGGCGACGTGGTGTCGTGCTGGTCTGTACATGGTGGACCCTCCGGTCTGACTGGGTTGTCATCCGGTTAGTCCCGGCCTCAGGCTGATTTGTTCGGGCCACCACTGCCGGAAACCCGACACCGCCCGGGGGAGGGGACCTCGGTTGTCCACCGGTCGGTGGACAGCCGGATTCCGTCCTGTGGTCGTCCCCGGCCGGTTCGCCCGGCGGAAGCATCGAGGCATGACAGTCATCAGTGCGTACGGGCTGCGCAAGACGTACGGCGGCCGGGTGGCGGTGGACGGGATCGACCTGACCGTGGACCGTGGTGAGGTCTTCGCGCTGCTGGGGCCGAACGGTGCGGGCAAGACGTCCACGATCGAGATCCTGGAGGGGTACCGGCGCCGGGACGGCGGCACGGTCTCGGTGCTCGGCGAGGACCCCGGAACCGCCGGCCGACGCTGGCGGGCCCGGATCGGCATCGTGTTGCAGACCGCCACCGACGCCGCCGAGCTGACCGTCCGGGAGACCGTGCGACACCTCGCCGGGTACTACCCGGAGCCGCGCGACCCGGACGAGGTGATCGAGGTGTGTGGGCTGGCCGGAAAGGCCGGTGCCCGGATCCGTACCCTCTCCGGCGGCCAGCGCCGCCGCCTCGACGTGGCCCTCGGCATCGTCGGCCGGCCGGAGCTGCTCTTCCTGGACGAACCGACCACCGGTTTCGACCCGGAGGCCCGCCGGCAGTTCTGGACGCTGATCCGCCGCCTCGCCGACGAGGGCGGCACGATCCTGCTCACCACCCACTACCTGGACGAGGCCGAGGCGCTGGCCGGCCGGCTCGCGGTGCTCGCCGGTGGCCGGATCATCGCCGAGGGCACCCCGGGGACCATCGGTGGCCGGGCGACCGCGACGGCGACCGTCACCTGGCGGGACGCCGACGGCGAACACCGCGAGCGGACCGCCGACCCGGCCGCCCTGGTGGCCCGGCTGACCGCCCGGGCCGGCGGGACGTTGACGGACCTGCGGGTGCACCGGCCGAGCCTCGAAGACGTCTACCTCGACCTGATCGGAGAACGCCGATGACCGCCACCACCGGCACGCCGACCCCGGCGGTACGGCTGCCGTCCACCCTCCGGATCGGCCTGGCCCGGGGAGCCGTCGAGCTGAAGCAGTTCTTCCGGCAACGGGACGCCGTGGTCTTCACCTTCGCCTTCCCGGCCTTCATCGCGCTGATGCTCGGGCTGATCTTCGACGAACCGGCGTACGGCGTGCCGGAGGTCGCCGTCAGTCAGGTCTTCGTGGTCGGCATGATCGCGTACGGGATCGTCTCCACCGCCTTCATCAGCGTCGGGGTGGGGATCGCGCTCGACCGCGAGGACGGCACGCTGAAGCGGCTGCGCGGGACGCCGGCCAGCGCGGTCGCGTACTTCCTCGGCAAGATCTGCCTGGTCGCGGTCTCCACGGCCGGCGGGATCGCCCTGCTGCTGGCGGTCGGGGTCGTCCTGTTCGACCTGCGGCTGCCGACCGACCCCGGCCGGTGGCTCACCTTCGGCTGGTTGCTGGCGCTCTCCGTCGTCGCCTGCACCCTGCTCGGCATCGCGGCGAGTTCGCTGGCCCGCTCGGCGAAGAGCGCCCCGGCGGTGCTCAACCTGCCGGCCATCGCGCTCCAGTTCGTCTCCGGGATCTTCGTGCTGAACGACGCGCTGCCGGACGGGATGGTGCGGGTGGCATCGTTCTTTCCGGTGAAGTGGATGGGGCAGGGCTTCCGGTCGGTCTTCCTGCCGGACAGCATGATGGTGCAGGAGGCGGCGGGTTCGTGGGAGCACGGCAGGACGGCGCTGGTGCTCGGCGCCTGGTGCGTGGGCGGTCTGCTGCTCTGCCTGCTGACGTTCCGCTGGACCGGGCGGGAGAGCCGCTGACCAGGCGGTCGGCGGGGCGGGCGACGTGGGAGGTCGACGGGTGATCAGGGTGCTGCTGGTCGACGACCATCCGGTGGTCCGGGCTGGGTTGCGCGGCATGTTGCAGACCGAAGCCGACCTGGAGGTGGTCGGCGAGGCCGGATCCGGCCCGGAGGCCGTCGCGATGGCCCGCGCGCACCGGCCGGACGTGGTCCTGATGGACCTGCGGATGCCGGGCATGGACGGGGTGCACGCCACCGGGGCGATCCTGCGCGAGTCGCGGACCAGCCGGGTGCTGGTGCTGACCACCTACGAGAGCGACGCCGACATCCTGCGCGCGGTGGAGGCCGGTGCCATCGGCTACCTGCTGAAGGACGCGACCAGGACGGAACTCACCGCCGCGATCCGGGCCGCGTCCCGGGGCGAGACGACACTCGCGCCGTCGGTCGCCGGCCGGCTGGTCCGGCAGGTACGGGGGCCGGCGACCCCGGCGCTCTCCGCCCGGGAGGTGCAGGTGCTCGGCCTGGTCGCCGAGGGGCGGACGAACGCCGAGATCGGCCGGGCCCTGCACATCAGCGAGGCGACGGTCAAGACGCACCTGCTGCGTACGTTCAGCAAGCTCGACGTCTCCGACCGGACCGCCGCGGTGACCACCGCGATGGCCCGGGGACTGCTCGGCACCTCGGCGGAGTAGCGGTTCCCAAGATTCTTGGCGATCTGTGGTTCGCCCTGGACCATAGGTCGCCAAGAATCATGCTGACCGTTCCGCCGGCTAGCTCTGCTCGGCGAGGAGTTGCCGGACCCGGGGGATCACCCCGGTGGCGTACCGCTCGATGGTCTCCATCATCCGCTCGTGCGGCAGCGTGCCGGCCGAGTACTTCAGGTCGAAGCGCTGCACGCCGAGGACCCGTACCGTCCGGGCGATCTTGCGGGCCACGGTCTCGACCGAGCCGACGTGCCAGGCACCGTTGGCGATGTCGGCGTCGAAGCGGCTCCGGGTCATCGGCGGCCAGCCGCGCTCGGCGCCGATCCGGTTGAACAGCACCCGGACGTGCGGCCAGAGCAGGTCGGCCGCCTCCTGATCGGTCTCGCCGACGAAGCCGGGCGCGTGCACCGCCACCGGCAGCGGCTCCCTGCCGAACTCGGCGAGCGCCCGGTGGTAGAGCTGCACGTACGGGGCGAACCGGGCCGGCTCGCCGCCGATCACGGCCAGCACCAGCGGAAAGCCGTACCGGGCGGCGCGGACCACCGACTCCGGGCTGCCGCCGACACCGATCCTGGTGCGGATCCGACCCGACTCCGTCTTCGGATAGACGTGCTGCTTGGTCAGCGATGCCCGTACCGTTCCCTCCCAGGTGACGGCGTCCTCGGTGAGCAGCTGCGACATCAGCTCGGTCTTCTCCTCGAAGAGCCGGTCGTAGTCGGTCAGGTCGTAGCCGAAGAGCGGGAACGACTCGATGAACGAGCCACGGCCCAGGGTGATCTCCGCCCGGCCCCGGGCCAGCGCGTCGAGGGTGGCGAAGCGCTCGTAGACGCGTACCGGGTCGTCGGAGCTGAGCACGGTGACCGCGGTGCCGAGCCGGATCCGCTCGGTCCGGGCGGCGATCGCCGCGAGCACGATCTCGGGCGCCGAGACCGCGTAGTCGTCCCGGTGGTGCTCGCCGAGTCCGAAGCCGTCAACGCCGAGCCGGTCGGCCAGCACGGCCTCCTCGACCACGTTCCGGATCACCTGGGCGTACGGCACCGGGTTGCCCTCGGCGTCGGCGGTCACGTCGCCGAAGCTGTCCAGACCGAATTCCACGGCCGTCGCCATCTCGTCCTCCAACGCCTCACGCCGGTCGTACCCCTGGGCCCGGCTCTTCGGGCGGTGTAACGGCGCTGCCCAGGGTGGCATTCCCGCCCGGGCGGGTGCGAAACGCCGCCCGACGGCGGGTCGAATACCCTCGTCACGCGCTGTACCCGATTGGTTGCTCGAATCTGTCGATGTCGCTAACGTACCCTGAGCGTTCTTCGCCTTTTCCCGAAGGAGAGCCATGCAGCCGTGGCGCAGGTTCGTCGGTACCCTCCTGGCCGCGACTGGGACGGTCGCTCTCGCCTTCGCCGGTCCGGCCGCCGCGGCGCCGCGCGCGTCGGCCGATCTCGCCGCCATCGCCTGCCGCTCCGAATACCAGCTCAGCAACGTGTGGCAGGGCGGCTTCACCGGGTCGGTGAAGGTCACGAACACCGGCACCCAGCCGATCGAGGACTGGCGGCTCGCGTTCGACCTGGCGCCCACCACCGCCCGCATCACCCAGGCCTGGAACGGCCTGCTCATCTCGTTCTACGCTCCGGTCCGGATCAACGCCCCGCGTTGGGCCGAGGACCTGGCTCCCGGTCAGGCCCACGAGATCGGGTTCTCCGGAGAGTTCGTCGGAGAACAGTCCGCCGTCTGGATCTCCAACGTCAAACTGAACGACACCCCCTGTAGTTACACCTGACCCGGCGCCCGTCCCGGCCGACCGAGGCCCGTCCCCGGCCGACCGCGCCCGGGGCCGACGGATCGCCGTCGGCGGGTAATGGTGTCGCCCACGCGTCGTCGATCCGGGTACGGTGACCCGGCCGGCCGCGGGACTCAGGTACGACTTCCGGAACCCGCCTCTGCAGCGATGATTCGCAGTTCGTGCCCTCATTCCCCGGCCGGCTTTCGCCACCCCCGACGGAGGTCGCCGTGCTGTCGCTGCCGGACCGGGTCGCGTGCGAGGACGTGGTCATGTTCGTCAACGCGGCGGTCACCTCGACCGGGCAGCACGAGTTTCGCTCCGGCGCCGCCGAGCAGCGGATGTCGCTGGCGTTCCTGCACGACTACGTGCTCGGCAACTACCGCGACCTCTACGCCGCGACCCTGGCCTTGGACGTCAACGACTTCAACGCCGCGCTGGTGGTGACGAACCTGCTCCGCACCGCCCGGGACGCCGACCCGGCCCGGCGGGCCGTGGAGGGACGGCTGATCGCCGCCCGGCTGCGGCTGCTGCCGCCGCAGCGGGCGTACCGGGTCTTCCGGGAGCTGCGCCGGCTGGGTGTGAACAACCGGCGTACCCGGGCCATCGTCCGGGACTGGCTGGCGGCCCGGCCCGATCCGGCGTTCGACGCCGTCAAGTACCGGCGTGGACTCGCCGTCGCCGCCCGGCACGCGCACCTGGCGCTGCCGGGGGAACTGGGTACGGTGCTCTTCGACTGGCGCCGCCCGAAGCGGTACGACACGCCGCTGCTGGAGACCTGGCGCCGGGCGCACTACGAGCAGCGGGCCCTGTACGGGCTGCCCTACACCGCCGCCGAGGGGCTGGCCGCGCTGCACGGCATCGACCGGGCCCGGTTCCTGACCAACATCGCCCCGAAGCTGACCGGTGCCGAGCGGCTCCGGTTGCAGTCCTCGGCCCGCCGGCTCGGCGTGGCGGCGGTCGGGATGGAGCTGTCCCGGGCCCCGCTGACCCGGCTCGCCGGGTACGTCCTGTCGCTGCCCCTGGCCGAGCGGGTCGAGCGGCGCACCGAGCTGACCGACGCGCTGCGCGCCGCCGCCCGCCGGGCCGCGGGCCGGCAGGCCGGTAGCTGGGGCCGGGTGGTGGCGGTGCTGGACGACAGCTACTCGTCGTCCGGCTCGCGGGTCAAGCGCCGCCGTCCGCTGGCGGTGGCGCTGGCCACCCACTTCCTGCTCGGCGCGCTCGCCGCCGACTACACCGGGCTCTGGCTGCACCACCGGGACGACCCGCTGCTGGTCCGGGCGGTCGGGCCGACCGGGCTGGGGGAGCGGCTGCTGGACGGGTTGGCGCACCGGCCGGACCGGCTGGTGGTGGTCTCGGACGGCTGGGACAACGCGCCCCCCGGGCTGGCTGCGGAGGTGCTGCGGGTCTGGCGCATCCGGCTCGACCCGGAGCGGCGGACCTCCGTCGTGCACCTGAACCCGGTGTACGACAGCGACACCTTCGACGTACGCCGGCTCGCGCCCGGGGTGGCGACCGTCGGGGTACGCGACGCCGAGGACGCCGCCGCGCTGGTCGAACTCGCCCGCTTCGCCACCGGTACGGCGAGCTTCGCCGAGCTGCGCCGGCATCTCGACGACCGGGTCGACCGGTTCCTCGCCGGGTCGCCGCCGCACCCGGAGAGCCGCGACGACCACAGTGGACCGGAAGGGGGCGACGGATGAGCCCGGCGCGGCACGCCGGTGGTGGTGCCGGGGCGGACCCGTCGGGTGCGCACGAGCTGCGGCTGACCGGCCTGTACGCCGGCCCGGACCAGGTCTGGGGTGCCGTCCGGCTGCAACCGCTGCTGCGTACCGAGCCCCTCACCGACCTGCGGCTGCACCCCCGGCTCTACGACCCGGACGAGCTGTCGGTCGTCGGCGTGGGCCCGCGCACCGGGTACGTCGCCTACATCCCGCACGCCTTCGTGGCGACCTGGACCGGGGACGGCAGCCCGGCCGCCGCGTACGGCACCCAGTTGGTCGACCCGGCGACCGGCGGTCCGCCCCGGGGCATCGGGTTGCACTTCCACCGCCGGATGGCCCGCCGGGAGGAGAAGCGCCGGCTGCGCTTCCTGCCGCTGCACCTGGCCCTGGAGGGCTTCCTCGGGTTGCAGTTCGGCGGGCCGCCGATCGCCTGGCAGGAGTGGACCCGTCGGGCCGTCAGCCGTGGTCTCTCGCCCCGGGCCGAGGCCGCGTACGCCGGCACCGAGATCCCCGGCCTCGCCGACGCGCTGCGGATCTTCGAGATCCACCCGGGCCAGTGCGGCATGCTGCTGCACGTCGCGGACGCGCTCGCCGCCGCCCTGGTGGTGCCGCACCCCGAGGACTACCGCGCGCTGCACCCGACGCTGCTGGGCGACCTCTACGGCGAGCTGGTGCACCAGTACGCCCAGCTTTACCCGGCGGTACCCGAGTTCCCGGCCCGGATCGACGAGTCCCGGGTGTACGGCCTGGCCGACCTCCGCGCCGAGGTGGCGCGGGGCCGGGCCGGTTGGGCGGAACCGCAGCACCTGACGGCCGACGGGCTCTTCGGCGGGGAGCAGCGCACGGTCGAGTCGGTGTACCGGATGGGCCGGTTCACGCTGTCCCGCTTCCTGCCGCCGTTCCACCCGGACCGGGAGAACCACGTCGGCGAGACCATCACCGACGCCGACGGGCGGCTGGCGTACCTGAAGACCTTCCGGCTCTCCGCCGCGCAGGCCCGCCGGGGGCACCTGCTCGGCCGGCTCGCCGCGCACGACTGGGAGCTGGACGCCACCGCCGCCGCGCTCGGCACCGACCGGGCCGGCCTGACCCTCCGCCTCGACCGGGCCGGCTTCGGCCACCTGCTGCGTCCGGAGATCCTGGACACCTGCCGTGCCCAGGCGCGGACCTCCGCCGGCCGCGCCGGCCGAACCCGGCCCCGGCCCTGACGACCACGCCGGACACGTCGCCCCGGCCCTGACGGCCGCGCCCGGCACGTCGCCCCGGCGCGGACGGTGGCCGCCGGAGACGTCGCCCGGGCGGTGACGGCCGGGATCGGTGCCATTCGTTGATTCCCGTCCGGGTGCGTGATCTGATGCCCGGACGCGAAGAAGCTTCGATATTTCGATCAGACGTTCTTGGGGGTCGGAGATGTTCGGGTTCCGTCGACCCGCTGCCGCCGCGGCGCTGGCGTTCACCCTCGCCGCAACCGGCACGCTGTCGGGCATCGTCACCGCACCGGGTACGGCCGGCGCGGCGCTGCCGACGGCCGCCGTCGCGATCGGGGACAGTTTCGTCAGTGGCGAGGGCGCCGGCGGCTACCAGCCGGTGGTGGACGCCAACGGCAGCCCGCAGGGCTTCCCCGGCTGGTCCGCGCCAAACAGCAACGCCTTCTTCTGCCACCGGTCGGCGAACGCCTCGCTGCACCAGGCGAGCCTGCCCGGCATCTCGGCCCGGTTCAACCTCGCCTGCTCCGGCGGCCAGCCGTACGACATCGTCAACGCCTCCGCCGGGCGGGCCAAGGGACGTACGGTGGCGGCCCAGCTCGACCAGCTCCGGGCGGTGGCGCAGACCCACGACATCGACCTGGTGCTGCTCGGGCTCGGCTCCAACAACAGTTCCTTCACCTTCGGCGACGTCGCCTCCGACTGCGCCAACCGGTTCATCGCGGACGCCTGGACCGGCTGGTGGGAGTTCTGGGCGTACCTCGGCGGTCCGGTCGAGCAGGCGCCGTGTGCCGGCGAGGACCTCGGCACCCCGGCCGAGTTCGCGGCGGCGACCGCCGAGACCACCAACGCGGTCCGGCAACTGTTGGCCACCCTGGACCAGGTCGACGCCGACGGGCAGCACCGGATCGTCTTCCAGGACTACACCAACCCGCTGCCGTTCGAGCTGGAGTCGCGCTTCCACGAGGAGGACAACCGCGACGACACCCGGGACAAGTTCCGGGCCCTCGGCGCCGAGCGGTACGCGGCCGGCTGCCCGGTGCACCGGGCGAGTCTGGCCGCCGGGCACCTCTTCTCCACCGGCCTCGGCACGCTGGTCCAGTCGGTGCACGGCACCATGCGGGCCGAGTTCCCCGGCGACGACCTGGTCTACCTGAACGTGCAGCGGGCCTTCGACGGCGCCCGGCTCTGTGAGACCGGGTCCAGCCCGACCGGCGCGCTCGCCACCCCGATCCGGTTGCAGGACGGCCCGACCGGGATCCCGGTGACCAGCCTCTCCGGCCACGACAAGATCGCCATCCAGCGGATCGCGAACGCCTGCGTCACGTACTTCCAGACCTGTCAGGAGTCCTGGCACCCGAACGCGGCCGGACACGCGGTGCTCGGGCAGTGCCTCGCCGGTGCGGCGGCCACCCCGAACCGGGCCGTCGCCTGCGTCCGCTCCGGCAGCGGTGCGATCACCGTGAGCTGAGGCGCCGGCCGCCCGTCCAGCGGGTCGAGTCCGCACCGGTGCCGGGACCCCGGTGCGGACTCGACCTTTGGACAACTACTCCGGGTACTCCGCTACTCCGGGTACTCCGCCCGGACGTTGTCCACGTGCACCTGACCGCCACCGTTGAGGAAGATCCAGACCGCCCGTACCTGGGAGAGGTCCAGGCTCGCCCCGGCCGGGCAGCTCAGGTCGTCGATCTCCTCGGTGATCGTCCGACTGGCGAACGGATTGGTCCAGCTCCACAGTCCACCCTGGCACCAGGCCCAGTCCGGACCGACCTGTACGGCGAACTCGCCGACCGTCCCGACCTCGCCGGCCCGTACGTCGAAGCGCAGCCGCGCCGCCCCGGTCAGGTCCAGCGGCTCGGCGAAGGTACGCCCGAACCAGTTCCCGTCCTTCGGCGTCGCGACGGTCAGCCCGTGTTCGCCCTCGGTACGGAAGGTACGGGTCTGCGCGACGGTGCCCCCGGAGCCCGGGTTGGCGACGGTGAAGTCCTCGGTGCCGGACTCGAACGAGAAGATGGTCCGCTCGGTCGGCAGCACCGGGTCGTCCGGCCCGGCGGAGCCGCAGGTCAGGATCGGCGCGGCCCAGTCGGCGTGTGCCTGGCCGGTGGCGTCGCCGGTGGCGACCAGACGCAGCCCGGAGGCGCCGGTCAGGTCGGCGGTCAGGGTGACCGGGGCGGCCCCCGGGCTGACCGGTCCACTGCTGGCCACCACCCGGTCGTCGGTGTGGACGGTGAAGGTGACCGGCGCGGTGGCGGGTGCCTCGTCGTCGATTCCGACGTCGGTGACCAGGTGGGTGCAACCGGCGACCAGATAGAAGAGTTCGCTGGGGGCGGTGGTGCCGATGCCCCGGTTGTAGACCCGTCCGCCGATGGTGATCAGGTTGCCGTCGCCGCCGGCACCTCCGCCGTTGCTCTGGTCGGCCTCGACCGGACCGAGGGCGTTGCTGGAGTGCAGCGGCGCGATGGTGCTCAGGTGGCGCCGGCCGTCCCCGGGTGGGGTGAAGACCACCCCGATGATCTCGCTGGTGGTGCTGGCCGGCCGCTGCCGTCCGCCCCACCGGTACGTGGTGGTGACGGTGATCGGATATCGCCCCGCGGGCGTCTCCTCGGGGATCTGGAGTGCCCAGGTGGTCTCGAAGGAGGCGTCGGTGCCCAGTCGCCGTCGCGCGGTGTCGCTCATCTCGGCGGCCCGCCAGCCCTCGGGGGTCGAGACCGTGACCCGCACGTCGCGCACCGCACCCACGCCCCGGTTGGTGACGGTACTGGTCAGGAGGTTCTCGCCGAGCGCGCCGGGGAGCAGGTTGTCGACCGTCGCCCCGAGGGCGACCTGGGGCGGGACCGTCGCCGGGTCGGCCAGCGGTCGGACCCGGTAGACCACGGTGCCGTGCGCCGGTACGCCGGCCGAGATGGTGGACCTCGCCTGGCTGACCCGGCCGGTCCAGACGTCCTGCAACCGGTACGCGCCCGCCCGGCGCAGCCCGGTCTCCCGGACCGGCACGCTCACCGTGGCCAGCGAGTCCGTCGAGTTGTAGAGCGCGATCGCCCGGTCGCCGTTCGCCAGCGGCTTGTCCAGGACCATCAGCCCGTCCCGGTCGGAGACGACGGCGCCCTGCACCCCGAGCCGGTCCTGGTCGATCGCGATGATCTCCCGGTTGCCGAGGATCGCCAGCGTCTCCGGGGTGGCTTTGCGCAGGTCGGTGCCGATCAGCAGCGGTGCGGCCATCATCGCCCACATGCTCATGTGGGTGCGGTACTCGGTGCCGGTCATCCCGCCGTTGCCGATCTCCAGCATGTCCGGGTCGTTCCAGTTGCCCGGCCCGGCGTACGGCGCCAGTGGCGCGTTCTGCGCGATGATCGAGCGGACGCTGGACCAGTTGTCGCTGATGTCGCCGGTGGTCCGCCACAGGTCGCCGACCTCGGCCGCCCAGGTCCACGGCTGGGACTGGCCCCATTCGCAGATCGCGTAGACGATCGGCCGGCCGGTGGCGTCCAGCGCGTCGCGCATCGCGGTGTACCGCCGGACGAAGTCCTGCTGCGACCCGTCGGACTGGTTGTTGCAGTTGTCGTACTTCAGGTAGTCGACGCCCCAGTCGGCCCAGGTCCGGGCGTCGATCTCCTCGTGACCGAGGCTGCCCGGGTAGCCGGCGCAGGTGGCGGTGCCGGCGTCGCCGTAGATGCCCAGCTTGAGGCCCTTGCCGTGCACGTAGTCGGCGACTCCGGAGATCCCGCTCGGAAACTTGACCGGGTCCGGCACCAGCCGGCCGTCCGGGCCACGTTCGCGCAGCGACCAGCAGTCGTCGATGTTGACGTACTCGTAGCCGGCGGCGGCGAGCCCGGAGGAGACGAGTACGTCCGCGGTCTCCTTGATCAGGGTCTCGCTGACGTCGCAGCCGAAGGCGTTCCAGTTGTTGAAGCCCATCGGCGGGGTGGGGGCGAGCGTCTCCGGCTGGGGGGCCGGGGCGGCGACCGGGCGTTCCGGTGCCGGCGCGGCGGGTGCGGCCACGGCCGGCGTCGCGCTGAGCAGGGACGGGATCAGGACCAGGACGGCCAGGGTCCGGGACTTGGCTGTGTGCGTCACCGACACCTCCTTCGGCGGCGACCGCGGTCGTCCGCGATCGGGTCGGCACAGTGGTGTGGACTCCACGGCTCGCCCGGCGGCGGTGTCGACCGGGCCGACGGCCGTCGGTACGCGCGACTCATCGGGGCCACGCACCGTGATGGATCCACAACGCGGCAAACGGTAAGCGCTTTCCTTGACATCCGTCAATATCTGGCCGAGCGGCCCGGTGGATGCCCGAGGCGCCGGCGTCAGGAGCAGTCGCAGCAACTACAGCAGTCGCAGTCGCAGTGCCGGGTGCACCAGCAGCGGTCGTCCCACGATTTGCGCCGGCGCTTGCCCCAGCGCGGCTGCCACAGCCCGCAGGTGCAGGTGGTCAGGATGCAGGCGCCGCCGACCACCAGCGGGGCGCCGCAGCCGTCCGGTCGCGGCTGCGCGGCCCCGTCCGGATGGCCCGCCGGCCGACCGGACCGGCCGTGCCCGGCGAGCGGCACCGCCGGACCGTCGTCCGCCGCACCGGCCAGCGCGAACGTCCGGTCGATCGCGTCGGAGACCTCGCGGTCGAGCAGCGCCCGGACCAGCCTCGGGTCCCGCAGCTCCAGGTCGGCCAGGGCCAGCCGCAGGCCGTGGTGCGCGTCCTCGCAGAGCCGGCGAGCCTGGGCCAGGTCGGTGCCGCTGGCCCGCAACGGGTTGAACGCGCCCCGGACGGCGTCGTCGGCGTGGTCCTCGACGGCGTCCAGCAGGTGGGCGATCCGGCCGAAGTACCGGCCGATCTCGGCCAGCCCGGCGGCGTTGCCCGGCCGGCCGGCCAGCGTCGCCGTGTGCGCGAAGGCGGCCGCCACGGCGGTCTCGGTCGGCTCGGTGGCGACCAGCACCGACATGCCCGGGACGACCGTCGACTCCAACTCGGACTGCCGGGCCACCGCGGCGAGCAGCACGCCGGTGTCGAAGCCGACCGCGTCGCCGGTCCGGGCGCCGGCCTCGGCCCACCGGTCGGCCAGCCGGCCGGCGACCCCGGCGAGGGCGGGGACCCGCAGCGCGCCGTCCCGGTCGGCGACGTGGTCCCGGGTCTTGCCGGCGGCGAGGACCAGCGAGACGGCGGCGGCCAGCCGGGCGCCGGGGTCGGTCGAGGGGAGCACCTGGGCGGGCTGGAAGCCGCGCAGTGCGCAGGGCGCCGCCGGACGGTACCGGGCCGGGGCGGCGCGCTGTGCCTCCAGGAGTACGGAGATCAGCAGGCCGTCGTAGTTCGTGGCCAGCCGGGCCCGGTGTCCGTGCTCGTCCCGGAGGGTCAGGCAGAGCCCGCAGAGGTGGCCGAGCCAGGCGGCGTGCAGCTTCCCGCACATCCGGTGCCGGCACGGCCGTACGATCCCGAACACGGCGCCTCCCACGATCGTTCGACTGCTGCGGCAGCGTAGCGACCCGGCGCACCCCCGCCGGCTCAGGACCGGGTGCGGCGGCGACCCGGCCAGTGCCAGTCGGTCGACCGGGCGGCGTCGGAGAGGGCCACCCCGAGCAGGACCGTGCCGGTGAAGGCGGCCACCGCGACCGGGGTCAGCGGCAGGAACGCCGGTGCCGTGCCGACCAGTACCACCAGCCAGACCAGCCGGGACCAGGAGAACTTGCCGAACAGCTCGTACTCGAAGACGGTGCGGCCGATCAGGAAGAGGGCGGGTCCGCCGACGATGACGCCGACCAGGCCGAGCCCGGCCCGGGTGCGGGACTGGCTGACGAGCTGTTCGAAGCCGGCGGCGGTGCAGACGATGCCGGCCACCATCAGCAGGTGGGTGTACGGCGCCCACCGGGTGGCCCGGCGTGGCCCACTGTCGATCGCCGTCTGCAGGAGCGCTCCGGCCCGGTGGACGTAGATCTGCCAGAGCAGCAGCATGGTGGCGAACGCCAGCAGCAGCATCCCCATCCGTTGCGGGTTGAGCCCGTGCTGGCCACTGATCAGCAGCGGCACCAGGATGATGTCGCCGAGCGTCAGGATGACGAACTGCTGGTACCGCTCGCCGAGGTGCTCGCTCGCCTTGTCGTACTGGGACAGCGGGACCCGGCCCAGCCACGGTGTCGGGTACCGCAGCGCGGCGCTGACGTAGTCGATCACCAGGGCGATGCCCCAGAGCAGCAGGCGGGTCGAGGCGGGCAGGAAGGCGCCGGCCAGCCAGAGCGCACCGGAGAGCACGAACCAGCAGAGGAACCGGGCCGCCCGGATCTGGGCCTGGTGGCCGCGGAGCACGGCTATCAGCACGAATCCGCGTACCACGTGGATGGCGACGTACATCCCGGCGAAGAGCCAGCCGAGCCCCGCGAACGCCTGCGGGAGGCTCGCCGTCATCACGATGCTGCCCAGCATCGCCCAGGCGACGATAACCTGGATCTTGGGCTCGTCCGGGTTGTAGAAGTCGGTGAGCAGCGCGGTGATCGACCAGACCCACCAGACCGCCATCAGCAGTACCAGTACCTGCGCGGCGGCGAGCCAGGTCACCTCCTCGGCCAACCGCATCGAGAGCAGGGCGAGCGCCGCGACGTAGACCACGTCGAGCAGCAGTTCCAGCAGGGTCGCCCGCTTCGGTGCCGCGGGGTGGCGCAGCAGCCTGCGCGTCTCGTCGCTCGCCATTGAGCCGCCGTCCCACTCCCTGCCGTCCTCGACCGCCGCCTTCTCCTGTCACTAGGCGAACGATCGAGGGGCGGGTAGGACGTAACCCGGCCGGCGCGGGGAGCGGTCACCCGGCCGGCCGGTCACGGCGGACCGGGCGCGGTGTCCCGGTTGCTCAGCGGCCCGGCTGGGCGGCCCGGCGACGGGGCAGGTCGAGACCCTCGACCGCGGCCTCGACCAGCTCCTGCGGGGTCGCGGCGACGTCGAGGGTGAGGATCCGCTCGTCCGGCCCGGGGCGTTCCAGCGTGGCGATCTGCGAGTCGAGCAGGCTGGCCGGCATGTAGTGCCCGGCCCGCCGCGATATCCGCTCCCGGATCACCTCCGCCGACCCGTCGAGGAAGACGAAGTCGACGCTCGGCGGCCCCTGCCGGAGTACGTCCCGGTAGGAGCGTCGCAGCGCCGAGCAGGCCAGCACCGTGGAGACCCCCTCGGCGGCGCGTTCGGCCATCCAGCCGGCGAGCTCGCGCAGCCAGGGCCAGCGGTGCGCGTCGGCGAGCGGCACCCCGGCCCGCATCAGCTCCACATTGGACTCCGGGTGGAACTCGTCCGCCTCGGCGAAGGTCAGCCCGGTGACCGCGCTGATTCCCACGGCCACGGTGGTCTTGCCCGACCCGGAGACCCCCATCACCACCACGTGCCGGGTGGTGGACCGATCCGGCCCGTCGCCGCCGAGCGACGGGCCGGGACGGCCGTCACCAGTCATGGACGGTGCCGTCCTTGAGCCGGTTGAACGGCAGGTACGCCGGCTGGTACGGGAAGCGGGCCGCCGCCTCCTCGTCGAGTTCCACCCCCAGGCCGGGCTGCTCGCCGGGGTGCAGGTAGCCGTCGGTGAAGGTGAACGACTGCCGGAACACCTCGTCGGTCAGTGGGCCGTGCCGCATGTACTCCTGGATCCCGAAGTTGTGGATCGCCAAGTCCAGGTGGAGCGCGGCGGCCATCCCGACCGGGGAGATGTCGGTCGGCCCGTGGATCCCGGACTTGATCTGGTACTGCGCGGCGAAGTCGAGCAGCTTGCGCATCGCGGTGATCCCGCCGGTGTGCGTGACGGCGGAGCGGACGTAGTCGATGAGCTGCTCGCGGATCAGCGTCTGGTAGTCCCAGACCGTGTTGAAGACCTCGCCGATCGCCAGCGGGGTGGTGGTGTGCTGCCGGACCAGCCGCAGCGCCTCCTGGTTCTCCGCCGGGGTGCAGTCCTCCAGCCAGAACAGGTCGTACGGCTCCAGCGCCTTGCCCAGCTTGGCGGCCTGGATCGGGGTCATCCGGTGGTGGCCGTCGTGCAGCAGCGGCAGCTCCGGGCCGAACTCGGCCCGGACCGCCTCGAAGACCGTCGGCAGGTGCCGCAGGTAGGCCCGGGTGTCCCAGTCCTCCTCGACCGGCAGCGCGGTGCGCTGCGCCGGCTCGTAGTCGTAGCGCTTGCCGTCCACACTGGTCTGGGCGGCGACCCCGTAGACCGCCTCGATGCCGGGGACCGAGGTCTGCACCCGGATCGACCGGAAGCCGAGTTCCAGGTGGTGCCGGATCGAGTCGAACAGCTCCGGGATGTCCCGCCCGGAGGCGTGCCCGTACGCCATGATCCCGGTCCGGGACGCCCCGCCGAGGAGCTGGTAGAGCGGCATCCCGGCGGCCTTCGCCTTGATGTCCCAGAGCGCCACGTCGACGGCGGCGATCGCGGCCATCGTCACCGGCCCGCGCCGCCAGTACGCCGACCGGTAGAGGAACTGCCAGGTGTCCTCGATCCGGTGCGGGTCCCGCCCGATCAGCAGCGGTACGACGTGGTCGGCCAGGTAGGAGGCGACGGAGAGTTCCCGGCCGTTGAGGGTGCCGTCGCCGAGCCCGGTGATCCCCTCGTCAGTGGTGATCTTGAGTGTGACGAAGTTGCGGTCCGGGCTGGAGACGATCACGTCCGCGGCGACGATCTTCACGACATGCCTTTCTGCGCTGGGGTGGTGGGGCGGAGCGGCGCGCCGAGGGGTCGGCTCACCACTCCGCGAAGGAGCCGTCGGGATGCCGCCAGACGGGACCGCGCCAGCTGTGCCCGCGCTGGTCCGCCCGGCGTACCGCATTCTCGTCGATCTGGATGCCGAGCCCGGGACCGGTCAGCCGGGCGATGTACCCGTCGGCGAACCCGAACGGCGCCCGGTCCACCAGGTAGTCGAGCACCTCGGCGTCGGCGTTGTAGTGGATCCCGATGCTCTGCTCCTGGATCAGGTAGTTCGGGGTCGCGAAGCCGACCTGGAGGCAGGCGGCCAGCGCGATCGGTCCGAGCGGGCAGTGCGGCGCGAGCTGTACGTCGTACACCTCGGCCAGTGCCGCGATCTTACGGACCTCGGTGATCCCGCCCGCGT
This sequence comes from Plantactinospora sp. BB1, assembly GCF_003030385.1. Classification (NCBI taxonomy): domain Bacteria; kingdom Bacillati; phylum Actinomycetota; class Actinomycetes; order Micromonosporales; family Micromonosporaceae; genus Plantactinospora; species Plantactinospora sp. BB1. Next base: position 4,027,705 of record NZ_CP028159.1, read on the forward strand.
GCGACAGGTCCGGCTGGGCGACCGCGATGCCGGCCTGGAGCGCCGGCAGGAACTCCTGCCGGCTGTAGAGCCGCTCGCCGGTGGAGACCGGCGTACTGGTCGACCGGACGAACTCGCCGAGCAGGTGCGAGTTCTCCGGTACGACCGGCTCCTCCAGGAAGAACGGCCGGAACGGCTCCAGCAGCGGGGCGACCCGACGGGCGTTGGCCAGGGTGAACCGGCCGTGGAAGTCGACGGCGACGTCCCGGTGCTCGCCGAGCACCTCCCGGGCGGCGGCGACCCGCCGGACCACCCCGTCGAGTTCGGCCACCGAGGCGACCGGGCTCATCCGGCCGGAGGCGTTCATCTTCACCGCGGTCAGCCCCGCCGCCACCTGCGCGGCGATGTGCTCGGCGACCTCGCCGGGGTCGTCGCCGCCGACCCAGCCGTACACCCGGATCTTTTCCCGGACCGGGCCGCCGAGCAACTGGTGCACCGGGGCGTCGAAGTGCTTGCCGGCGATGTCCCAGAGCGCCTGGTCGAGCCCGGAGACGGCGCTGGCCAGGATCGGCCCGCCCCGGTAGAACGACCCCTTCGTCATCACCTGCCAGTGGTCCTCGATCCGCAGCGCGTCCTGGCCGACGAGCAGCTCGCTGAGCTGCGCAACGGCGGTGCGTACCGTCTCGGACCGGCCCTCGCAGGTCGCCTCGCCCCAGCCGACGGTGCCGTCCGAGGTCTCGATCCGGACGAACAGCCACCGGGGTGGGACGAGGAAGGTCTCCACCCGTTCGATCTTTGTCACGGTCTCCGCCCTCAGCCCTTGGTGGCCCCGGCGGTGAGGCCGGAGACGACGTACTTCTGCACGAAGAGCGCGATCAGCATGATCGGCAGGGTGACCACCGTGGACGCGGCCATCAGGCCGCCCCAGTCGATGCTCGCGTAGCCGACGAAGTCGAAGATCGCCACCGGCAGGGTCTTGGTGTCGGCGCCGGAGAGCACCAGGGCGAACATGAAGTTGTTCCAGGAGAAGATGAAGGACAGGATGCCGGCGGTCGCGATGCCCGGCGCGGAGAGCGGCAGGGTGATCCGGCGGAACGCACCGATCGGGGTGAGCCCGTCCACCTGCGCCGACTCCTCCAGCTCCAGCGGCAGGCCGTCGAAGAAGCCCATCAGGATGTAGACGACCAGCGGCAGCGACACGAACATGTGGCTGAGGATCAGCACGGTGAAGCCGCCGACCAGCTTCAGGTTGGAGAAGACGTAATACCAGGGCACCAGCAGCGAGACGCCGGGGATCACCCGGGCCATCAGCACCACGAGCGCCGACTTCTTCATGTTGAACCGGCTCATCGAATAGGCCGCCGGCACGCCGAGGATCAGCGACAGCACGGTGGCGGCGAAGGCCACCCAGAGGCTGTTGCCGATGAACTGGAGGTAGTTCGCCTGGTCGAGGACCTTGGTGTAGTTGTCCAGCACCGGCGTGAACGCGAACGCCTTGCCGGAGTCGTAGATGTCGACGTTGGTCTTGAACGAGGCGGCGACCATCCAGAGCAGCGGGGCGATCAGCGAGACCACCACCACGGCCAGGGCGACCGCCCGGAAGACCTGGTACGGGGTACGACGCTTGCGGCGGGCCATCACTGTGCGCCCTTCTTGCGGCGGGACGTCAACGCCCACATCGAACCGATGATGATCAGGAAGAAGATGATGAGTACGGTCGACGAGATGCCGTACTCGTTGTAGTCGAAGCTCAGCCCGTACGCGTACACGTTCAGCGTCTCGACCTCGTGGAACGAGCCGCCGCCGCGCCCCTTGGTGGCGTACAGGATGTCGAAGGTCTTCAGCGCGTCGATGCCGCGCAGCAGGATCGCCACGATCACCGTCGGCATCAGCAGCGGCAGCGTGACGTGCCGGAACCGCTGCCAGGCGCTCGCCCCGTCCACCCGGGCGGCCTCGTCCGGCTCGTTCGACAGCGAGGTGAGCCCGGCCAGCAGGATCAGCACCACCATCGGGGTCCACTGCCAGATGTCGATGAAGATGGTCGTCGGCAGCGCGCTGTGCTGGCCGGCCAGCCAGGGCTGCGGGCCGATCCCGACCCAGCCGAGGATCTGGTTGGCCATCCCGATGTTCGGGTCGAAGATGAGCCGCCACATCATGCCGACCGCGACCGGGGTGGCGACCAGCGGCAGCAGGATCGCGACCCGGACCCACCGCTCGCCCCGGAACGGCCGCCACAACAGCAGCGCGACCGCCATGCCGAGGACGATCTCGAAGAGCAGCGCCACCCCGGTGAAGCCGACCGTACGCAGCACGGCGGGCCAGAACCGGTCGGTGTCGGAGAGCACCTCGAGGTAGTTCGCGAAGCCGATGAACTCGGACTCGGCCCGGACCGAGCCCTCGGCGTCGGTCAGGCTGAGATAGATCGTCCAGGCCAGCGGAAAGATGATCAGCGCACCGACGAACGTCATGGCCGGTGCCGCGAAGAGCCACTTGCGGTTGTTGTTCGCCCAGCGGGTCCAGCCGGTCAGTTCGCCGGACGGCTGGGGGGATGCCAGAGATGCCATGGGGTGGTCTTTCCGGGTCGGCGGATCCAGCGGCGGGGTGACGGATCGCTCCGTCACCCCGCGCGATGGCCTACTTCTCGTCGTCGAGGAGCTTCTGGAACGCCTCGTTCGCCGTCGCGGCCGAGCCGGCCACGTCCTTGCCGGTGATCGCGTCGACGATCGGCTGGCCGACGATCTCGCGGGACTCGGCGACCTTCACGACCAGCGGGCGGTCGTGGCCGACGCCGTTCTCGGTGCTGACCTTGATGGCCTCGGCGAGGTCCTGCGGGTAGGTGGCGATGCCCTCCGGGTTGGCCCAGACCGAGGTACGGGCACCGGGCACGCCGCCCTTCTGCTGCGCCAGCGTCTGGTCCTTGCCGGCCGCCCACTGGATGAACTTCCAGGCGTTGGCCTGGTTCTCCGAGCCCTCGTTGACGCCGAGCGCCCAGGACGGGATGTTGTACGGCTTCGAGCCGGCCGGGCCGGCCGGGAACGGCGCGAACCCGACGCTGTCGGAGACCTTGGACTTGGCCGGGTCGGTGGCGTTCTTGTAGAGCGAGTTCGCCTCGGTGTAGAAGGCGGCCTTGCCCTGGGTGAAGATCGCCATCGCCTCGGACCAGCTCATGTCGGTGCTGATGTTCTCCGGGCCGTGCTCACGGAGCAGCCCGCCGTAGTACGCGTACGCCTGCTTGGCCTGCTCGGTGTTGACGCTGGCCTTGCCGCTGCCGTCGACGAAGTCGCCGCCGAAGCTGAACAGGAAGCTGGAGAACTGGGTGACCGCGGCGGCCTTGCCGGTCCGGGCGACGAAGCCGGCGGTGCCGGGGTTGTCGGCCTCGACCTTGGCGGCCATGGTCTTCAGCTCGTCGAGGGTCTTCGGCGGTGCGCTGAAGCCCGACTTCTGGAGCAGGTCCTTGCGGTAGTAGAGGACCTCCTGCTCGGTGATGATCGGGATGCCGACCAGCTTCTCCTCGTAGGTGGTGGCCTGCACCGGCGGGCCCTGGAAGTCGGCGAAGTCGAACGCCGAGTCCTCCTTGGCCCGGTCGGTCAGGTCGGTCAGGTAGCCGTTCTTGGCGAAGAGCTTCCCCTCCTGGAGGGGCCGGTACATCATCACGTCGATGTCGCTGGAGCCGGCGTTCAACTTGACGTTGTACTGGTCGGAGAGCTGGTCCTCGCCGAGCTGGGTGACCTCGACCTTCAGGCCGCTCTGCTGCTCGAACTCCGGCAGTGCCTTCTTTATGTTTTCTGTCCAGACGTGGTTCACCAGGGTGACGCGCAGCGTGTCCGACCCGCCGCTGTCATCGCCGCCGCCTCCGCAGGCGGACAGGCCGAGGGCAGCCACCACGGCCAGAGATGTTCCGATTACCGAGCGACGTAACACGTCCATCTCCCCTTCCCTCGCGACGCCCCGCCGTTGGGACGCCGCCCGCGGACTCCTACGTCCGCCTAATGCCGGATGCTAGGCCGATAAACCTGACTTAAGCAAGACCAGGTCACTCACTGATAGGCTTTATTTATGGCCATGCCGTCACCTGAGGTCGCGTCTGTCCGGCTCGACCCCGGCGAATCCGGGCTGCACGCCCGGCTGCTCGACCAGTTGGGCACGGCCGTCTGCGCCGGCCAGCTCCCGCCGGGCTCCGTGCTCTACATCGACGACCTCGTCGAGCAGTACGCCGTCTCCCGTTCGGTGGTCCGGGAGGTGCTGCGGGTGCTCTCCTCGATGGGGCTGGTCGAGTCCCGCCGCCGGGTCGGCACCCTGATCCGGGCCGCCGGCGACTGGAACGTCTTCGACCCCCAGGTGATCCGCTGGCGACTCGCCTCCACCGGCCGGATCGCCCAGCTCCGCTCGATCACCGAGCTGCGTACCGCCGTCGAGCCGCAGGCCGCCTCGCTCGCCGCGCTGCGGGCCACCCCGCAGGAGGCGAGCGAGCTGGTCGGACTCGCCGCGAAGATGTGGGCGGCGGGCAAGGCCGGCGACGAGGCGGAGTTCCTCCGGCTCGACATCGAGTTCCACCGGCAGGTGCTGGTCGACTCCGGCAACGAGATGTTCGTCAAGCTGCACGAGCTGGTCGCCGAGGTGCTGGCCGGCCGCCACCACTACGACCTGATGCCGCACTATCCGCACGAGGAGGCGCTGCAACTGCACGCCGACGTCGCCCAGGCGATCCAGCGGCACGACGGCGAGCGGGCCAAGACCGCGATGGTGCGGATCATGGAGCAGGCCATGAAGGAGATGAGCGCCATCTGGGCGCAGACCGGTCCCGAACCGGCCTCCTGACGTCGTTTCCGGCCGGCGGAGAGACCCGGCCGGCGGTACGGTCTCTAGATCATCAATGCCGGCGCGGCGGACTATGGTTGGCCGGATCGCGCCGTCGCGGTACGTGGCGCCGGCGTGTGCCGACCGAGCGCCCGCGTACCAGGAACAGAGGGGACCACCATGGACACACCATCCCGCCCGCCGTTCCGCGCCGACCACGTCGGCAGCCTGCTGCGACCCGCGCGGCTGCTGACCGCCCGGGCCGACCGGGCCGCCGGGCGGATCTCCGCCGATGAGCTGCGCGCCGTCGAGGACGACGCGATCCGCGAGGTGGTACGCCTACAGGAGAGCATCGGGCTGCGTACCGCCACCGACGGCGAATTCCGGCGTACCTCCTGGCACATGGACTTCATCTACCAGCTCGGCGGGATCGACCCGGCCGACGAGAAGCTGACCGTCGAGTTCTTCAACGCCGCCGGAAAGCTGGAGTTCCAGTCGGCGGCGCTGCGGGTACACGACCGGGTGAAGCTGACCGACACCATCTTCGGCGACGCCTTCACCTTCCTCAAGCAGCAGGTCACGACGGGTACGCCGAAGCTGACCATCCCGTCGCCGAGCATGGTGCACTACCGGGGTGGCCGGGCCGCCATCGACACCGCCGTCTACCCCGACCTGGACCAGTTCTGGGCCGACCTCAGCGCCGCCTACGCCGAGCAGGTGCGCCGGCTCGCCGACCTCGGCTGTAGCTACCTCCAGTTCGACGACACCAGCCTGGCCTACCTGAACGACCCCCGGCAGCGGGAGATGGTGGCCGCGCAGGGCGGCGACCCGGAGCACCAGCACGAGCGCTACATCCGGCAAATCAACGCCTCGCTGGCCGGCCGGCCGGCGGGCCTCTCGGTCACCACCCACATGTGCCGGGGCAACTTCCGGTCCTCCTGGGCCGCCGAGGGCGGCTACGACTTCGTCGCCGAGGCGCTCTTCAGCCAGCTCGACGTCGACGGCTTCTTCCTGGAGTACGACGACGAGCGCTCCGGCGACTTCGCGCCGCTGCGGTTCGTCCCGCCGGGCAAGAAGGTGGTGCTCGGCCTGGTCACCACCAAGCGGGGTGAGCTGGAGAGCAAGGACGCGCTCAAGCGCCGGATCGACGAGGCGGCCCGCTATGTGCCGCTGGAGCAGCTCTGCCTCTCGCCGCAGTGCGGCTTCTCCTCCACTGTAGAGGGGAACGCGCTGACCCAGGAGGAGCAGGTGGCGAAGCTGCGGCTGATCGTGGAGACCGCCCAGGAGGTCTGGGGCGACAACTGAGCCCCGCCTCAGCACCGCCCGGCCGGGCCGCTGGTCAGTCCGGCCGGGCGAACCCGCCCCTCGGGGCGATGATCTCCAGGTTGGTGCCGTCCGGGTCGTTGAAGTACGCCACCTCGGTGCCGGCCGCGTCGGGCGGCGAGACCTCCTGGGTGGTGAACGTGTAGGCCGGGCCGAGGAAGTCGAGCCCGGCCGCCTGCATCCGGTCGTAGACCGCCGGCAGGTCGTCCACCTCGAAACAGAGGTGCATCGAGCCGGGGCGGTTCGCCGCCACCTCGGCCGGTACGCCCGCCGGCTCCTCGAACTGGATCAGGTCGATGCCGAGGTTGCGCAGCCGGAAGGTGGCGTACCGCAGTCTGGTCCGGAGCAGTCCCTGGGAGCGGGCGAACCCGGCGCCGTGCATGCCCTCGTCCCGGACCACCGGATCGAGCCCGGTGAGCGCCCGGTAGAACGCGACCGAGCGGTCCAGGTCGGAGACGGATATCCCGACGTGCGCGGCGGTGTCGAGCCCGATCGACACGGCCGACGGATCGGGTACGGCGTTGGCCATCGTGCCTCCTCCCGACGTACCGGTGGGCCGGGCTAGCTCTTCCCGGCCCTCGCAGACACAAACCGGGCCGGGCTCGGGGGGCCCGGCCGGTACGCCGAGCGCCCGCGCACACCGGCCGGCGCCCACCTGAGCAGTTCCGACCCCCGGTGACATCCCGCACAAACGGGGCTGCCGGCGCTCTAGATCGTTATCCTTGGGGTGACGCCGCACCGCGGCGATCCCGGACGAGTTGCGCGTCGTACCCGGCCTGCCAAGACGACCGCCATCGAGGTGAGTTCGTCATGGCCTGGATCGTGTTGATCATCTCTGGAATGCTGGAAACGGTCTGGGCGATCGCGTTGGAGCGCAGCGCCGGCTTCAGCCGTCCGCTCCCCACCGGCATCTTCGCCGCCGCCCTCGTGCTGAGCATGGCCGGCCTCGGCTACGCGCTGCGCAGCATTCCGGTCGGCACCGGCTACGTGGTCTGGGTGGGCATCGGTGCCGTCGGTACCGCGCTGGTCGGCATGATCGCGCTCGGCGAGTCGGCGAGCCTGCCCCGGCTGCTCTGCCTACTGCTCGTCGTGGCCGGCGTGGTGGGGCTGAAGGTCTTCCACTGAGCCGGCGGGCCGGTTGACCCACGACGGCACCGGCCGGGGGAGACCCGGGACCGGCCGGGTGGTCGGCGGGTGGTTCGATGCACCCCAGCGACCGCGCGGGAAGGGGCATCCGGGGATGACGGGGTACGAACGGGATGCGGCCTCGGCCGGTACCCGGACCAGGTGGGTGGCGCCGGTCCGCCGGGCGATCGCCCGGATGCTCAACCCCGAGGGCCTCTCCTCCGGGTACGTCCCCGCGCAGCGCGGCCCGGAGACCGACCGGATCGTGGACTGCGCGGCGTACCTCGACGGTCGCCGGCTGCCGGGCCCGCCCGACTACCGCGCGGCCCTGGCGGCGGCGCGCAAGGGGCGCGGGTTCGTCTGGCTGGGGCTGCACGATCCGGACGAGGCGGACTTCGCGCCGATCGCCCGGACGTTCGGCCTCGACGACCTGGTCGCCGGGCACGCGCTCAACCGGGAGCACCGGCCGGCGGTGGAGCGCTACGACCAGGTGACGGTGATCGTGCTTCGCACCAGCCGGTACGTCGAGCACACCGAACTGACCGAGACCTCCGAGGTGGTCGAGACCGGCGCGGTGACCGTGTTCGTCGGCCCCCGCTTCGTGCTCACCGTCCGGCACGGCGCACCCGGGGCGCTCCGCCCGGTCCGGGCCGACCTGGAGGCCCGGCCCACCCTGCTGGCCCTCGGCCCCTGGGCGGTCGCGTACGCGGTCTGCGACCAGCTCGTCGACTCGTACGTCCAGGTGGCCACCGCCGTGGAGGCCGACATCGACGCGGTGGAGGAGCAGGTCTTCGCCTCCCGCACCGCCCGGGACCGGATCGCGCACATCTACCAGCTCAAGCGGGAGCTGATGGAGTTCAAGCGGGCGGTGGCGCCGTTGCAGCGACCGTTCGCCGCGCTGCTCGACGACCGGGAGCTGCCCCGGCCCGTGGTGCGCTACTTCCGGGACGTGCACGGCGTGCTGTCCCGGACGGTGGAGCGGGTGACCGCCTACGACGACCTGCTGAACTCGATCCTCCAGGCCCGGCTGGCCCAGGTCTCGGTGGACCAGAACAACGACATGCGCAAGATCGCCGCGTGGGCGGCGATCTTCGCGGTGCAGACCTTCATCGCCGGCATCTACGGGATGAACTTCGAGTTCATCCCCGGGGTGAAGGCGGCGCAGGGCTTCTGGGTGGTGCTGCTGGTGATGCTGGTCCTGGCGGTGTTGATGCACCGTGGCTTCCGGCGCAACAACTGGCTCTGAGCGCGGGACCGGGGGCGGCCGGTGGCGGGCGGCCCGGGGCGGTCGCGGCGGGTCAGAGCCAGTCGCGGCGCTTGAAGATCACGTAGAGCGTGCTGCAGACCACCAGCATCAGGAAGATCGCGAACGGGTAGCCGAAGACCCAGTGCAGTTCGGGCATGTGCACGAAGTTCATCCCGTACACCGTGCCGATCAGGGTCGGCGCGAAGAGGATCGCGGCCCAGGCGGAGATCTTCTTGATCTCCTCGTTCTGCGTGTAGCTGGCCACGGTCAGGTTCTTGACCTCCTCGTTCTGCGACTGCGACACCAGGGTGGCGTTCAGCGCGAGGATGTCCGCCAGGATCTGCCGGAACTCGTTCACCCGCTCCGAGGCGGTGGTGGCGTGGTCGGCGACGTCACCCAGAAGGCGCCGCAGCTCCTCGTCGGTGCCGTACTTCTCGAAGCCGGCGGTGAGCCCCTGGAGGATGTCCAGCAGCGGCCGGGTGGCCCGCTGGAACTCGATCACCTCACGGGAGAGTTCGTAGATCCGCCGGCTCACCCGGGGATCGCCCCGGAACACCTCGGTCTCGATCTCGTCGATGTCGTTCTGCAAGCCGCCGACCACCGGGGCGTACCCGTCGACGACGCTGTCCAGGATCGCGTACAGCACCGCCTCCGGGCCGCGCCGCAGCAGGTCGGGGTCGTTCTCCATCCGGCGACGTACGGCGTTCAGGTCGGGTGCCTGGCCGTGCCGTACGGTCAGCACGAAGTTGGCCCCGACGAAGACGTGCACCTCGCCGAAGTCGACCTCCTCGACCTCGTCGAGATAGCGGGCGGCCCGGAGCACCACGAAGAGCGTGTCGCCGTACCGTTCGAGCTTGGGCCGCTGGTGCGCGACGATGGCGTCCTCGACGGCCAGCTCGTGCAGCCCGAACTCCTCCGCCACGGTGAGCAGTTGCCCCTCGGTCGGCCGGTACAGGCCGATCCACGCCATCGTCCCGGGATGTTCCCGCAGCCGCCGGCAGGTCTCGGCGAGGTTGGGCGGACCCTCGATCCGCTGACCGTCCCGGTAGATCGCGGAGGTGACCACACTCTCCTCCGCCGGAGGCGCCTCGTTGCCCTCCTCGGCCGCCCGCGGATCCATCGACAGCTCCGGTGGCGACTGCGGATACCGGTCCTGCGAGCGGCGCAGGGCCCGCTTCGCGGGTCGGAGGGCGCGCGAACGCCAGTCGGACATGGGCAGCCTCCAGAACGAAGACGTCGAGCGACACGTGCGGGGACCCCGCGAGCAGTGGATCGCACAACCGGTCGACGGCCCGCCCCGGGCCGCCGTCCCATCCCACGCCTGCCCCCGGCCGAGGACGACAAATCGCCGGCCAACAGCACGGAAACGTTGACCAACCCCCACGGTAGGCGGCGCCGCGACCCTTCGCACCCCGAGTCGCGGACAACGCCGGCCGGGCCCGGGACGGCCGCCGGCCGCGAGGCGTCTCCTGAGTTGCCCGGCCGCAGGGCGTGTGCGGCGCTGCCGGGTCAGCCTCCGGCGACGGAGGGGATGACCCGGATCTCCGCGTCGTCGGGTACCGCCGTGTCGAGGCCACCGGTCTGCCGGCAGTCCTCGCCGTCGACGTAGACGTTGACGTATCGACGCAACTGGCCCTGCTCGTCCCGGATCCGCCGGATCAGCCGGGGCCACTGCGCGGCCACCTCGTCGAGCACGGCTCGGAGGGTGCCCGCCGTGGCGACGTCGAGCCGGCCGGCGCCGGCCGTCTCGCCGCGCAGGGCGGCGGGCACGATGACGGTGACCATCCGGCTCACACCTCCGCGGCCCGGACGCAGAGCACGTCGGGCAGGTGCGCGGCGACCAGCGACCACGAGTCCCCCTCGTCGCGGCTGGCGTAGACCTCGCCGGAGCGGGTGCCGAAATAGACGCCGGCCGGGTCGGCGTCGTCGACACACATCGCGTCGCGCAGCACGGCCGGATAGAAGGGGCCGGTCGGCAGCCCGTCGGTCAGCGGCTGCCAGGTGTCACCGGCGTCGGTGGAGCGGAAGACCCGGCAGCGCCGGTCGACCGGGAAACGCTCCCGGTCCGCGACCAGCGGGAAGGTGTAGATGGTCCCGCCCCGGCGCGGATGGGCGACGATCGGGAACCCGAAGTCGCCGGGCAGCCCGTCGGCGATCGACTGCCAGCTCAGCCCACCGTCGGTGGAGCGGTAGACGCCGTGGTGGTTCTGCGCGTAGAGCCGCTCGGCGTCGGCCGCGTCCCGGGCGACCTTGTGCACGCACTGCCCGAACTCGGGCCACTCGTCCGGCATGAAGTAGGCCCGGATGCCGGTGTTCTGCGGACGCCAGCTCGCACCCGCGTCGGCGGTGCGGTAGACGCCGCCGGTCGACATGGCGACCAGGATCTGCGCCGGGTCGGCCGGGTGCGGCAGCACCGTGTGGATCGCCTGACCCCCGAACCCGGCGTCCCACTGGGTGCGGTGCGGGTGGTCCCAGAGCGGGCGCACCAGCTCGTAGGAGATGCCGCCGTCGACCGACCGGAACAGCGCCGAGGGCTGGGTGCCGGCGTAGACGACGCCCGGCTCGTCGGCCGCACCGGGGGTGAGCTGCCAGACCCGCTCCAGGCTGGATCCGGTGCCGTCCGGGAAGGCGACGGGTGGTTCCGCCGGCTCCTGCCAGGACGCGCCCAGGTCGTCGCTGGTCGCGACGCTCGGGCCGAAGTGCGAACTCGTCACCCCGGCGAGCAGCCGGGGAGTGGGCCGCCGTTTGTCCATCGCGACCGAGTAGACCCCGGTCATCGGGAAGTGCACGCCGCTGACCTGCCAACTCCTGCGGCCGTCGTCGCTGGTGGCCAGGAAGAGTCCCTTGGCGGTGCCGATTGCCAGCAAGGTTGTCATGGTCAGCTCTCCGATCGGACGTACGCCGTTGGGGTCCGCACGGGAGTATGCCGAGCAGCACCGACAAAACAGCAGTCCAGACGGCGTGGCGCGGGTCGGCGGGCGGCTAGGGCATCAGCCTGTTGACCTCGGAGTAGCTGAGCACCTCCGTGCCGAAGTCGAAGCTGCCGGCCGCACGGATCTCGCGGGCCGCCGCCACGAGGGCGCTCATCGCCACCCGGGCCAGGGTCGAGCCGACGCTGACCCGGCGTACGCCGCAGTCGGCGAGCATCGCGACCGTCACCCCGGGCGACCCGGCCAGCGCGTTGACCGGCTTCTCCACCGCCGTGCAGACCGACCGGACGGCGTCCAGGTCCGGCAGCCCCGGTGCGTAGAGCACGTCCGCGCCGGCAGCGGCGTAGGCCCGGAGCCGGCGGACGGTGTCGGGCAGGTCGGCCCGGCCGTAGAGGAAGTTCTCCGCCCGGGCGGTCAGGGTGAACGGGAACGGCAGGCTCCGGGCCGCCGCCACCGCCGCCTCGACCCGACGGGCCGCCTCGTCCAGCGGGCGGATCGGCTCGGCGGGGTCGCCGGTGGCGTCCTCGATCGACCCGCCGACCGCGCCCGCCTCGGCGGCGAGCCGGATCGTCTCGGCCACCTCGGCCGGACTGTCGCCGAATCCGCTCTCCAGGTCCGCCGCCACCGGCAGCGGGGTGGCCGCCGCGATCACCCGGACGTTCTGCAACGTCTCCGCCCGGCTGACCAGGTTGGCGCCGTCGGGCCGGCCGAGCGCGAAGGCCAGCCCGGCGCTGGTGGTGGCGAGCGCGGGGAAACCGAGCTGGGCGAGTACCCGGGCACTGCCCGCGTCCCACGGATTGGGGAGTACGAAGGTCGGCCCCTCGTGCAGCCGGCGGAAGGTGACCGCCCGGCGGTGCTGGTCGGCGACGTCCAGAGTCATCCGATCATCCTCCCCGGCGGCAGCCCACGTACGCCGCCGCCGCCGCCCGACTGCCGTACCGGCTCGGTCACCGCAAGGTCTCCGTACGGCATCGGTCGATCTCCCGCCGACCCCGGCTGTCTAGACTCCTGCAATGGGCAGTCGCCGGGGGACGATCACGCTCTGGGGAGTCTTCGCCGTCATCGCGGCGGTCTCGTCGGTCCTGGTGCTCCGCCGACCCGAGTGGGAACGCCTCTCGGACCTACACATCTACTACGGCGCCATCCGGCACCTGCACGCCGGCCAGCCGCTCTACGAATTCGTCGCCGCCAACGGCGGACCGTTCACGTACCCGCCCTTCGCCGCCCTGGTCCTCTCGCCGATCGGCCTGCTGCCCGAGGGTGTCCTGCAACTGTCCTGGCTGGTCCTGACCTGCGCCGCGATCGCCGCCATCGCGATCGCGGCGGGTGGCGCCGTCGCCTCGGAACGGCACCGGCGCCCGCTGGTGGTCGCGGCCGTCGCCTGCGCGCTGATGCTCTCCGCCCCGGCCCAGAGCAACCTGCGGTTCGGTCAGGTCAGTGTCTTCATCGTGCTGCTGGCCCTGGTCGACGGGATGGGGCTGACCCCGGCCCGGTACCGGGGCGTACTCGTCGGGATCGCCGCCGCCGTCAAGCTGACCCCGCTGCTGTTCGTGGTCTTCTTCCTGGTCTCCCGCCGCTGGCGCGACGCCGGCCGGGCGGTCGTCGCCTTCCTGGCCTGCGGCCTGGTCGGCGCGGTCGTGCTGCCGGCCGACAGCTGGACCTTCTGGACCGGCACCTTCCTCAACACCTCCCGGGTCGGCAACCTCGCCTCGCTCGGCAACCAGTCCGTGCACGGCATGCTGCTGCGGGTCGGCGTCGAGGGCGGGACCTTTCCGCTGCTCTGGGCCGGCCTGGTGCTGGTGGTCTGCGGCACGGCGCTGCTGCGGGCGCGGCAGCTCGAACTCTCCGGCCGGTCGGCACACGCGGCCGTACTGGTCGGCTGCGCCACCGTGGCGGCCTCGCCGGTCTCCTGGACCCACCACCAGATCTGGCCGGTGCTGGCCGCGATGTTCCTGGTCGGGGCGTACGGGGTGGCCCGCCGGGTGGCCGGGGTCGCGGTGCTGGGCGTGATGGTGCTGTCGCTGGGCGCGCTGCTCAGTCCGGTCTCGATGACCCCGGGACTCCAGTTCCTCCTGGAGAACTCCCGATCCCTGGCCACCGTCACGCTCTGCCTGGCCGGGTTCGGCGGGGTCACGGTCGCCGCCGTCGCCGCCGGTCGGCGTACCGGCACGGCGCGCGGCTGGTTGCGGGTGGGCACCGCCGCGGTGGCCACGGTCGCCTTCTTCGCCGTACAGCCGCTGCCGGCGGGGGCCGATCCGACGTTCAAGGCGTACTCGATGTCGGACGTGCACAACCCGCGGTACTTCTTCGTCTGCCGCAGCGCCGCCGAGTGCGCCGCGTTCGGTGCGGGTGTGCCGATCACCTTCGGGGTCACCGCCGAGAAGACCAAGGTACGTGTCAACGGAGTCGTCGACGCCACCGTGGCCCGGCTGGAATACCAGTCCGCGCCCGGCGGTGCTCCCCGGACGATTCCGCTGCTGGAGGTCTATCCGGGGCAGCGGCTCTTCTCGTTCCGTTCGGCCAACCTCTCGCACGGCCGGTTGACCGCCTATGGCGCGGACGGCAGCCCGATCGCCGCGTACAGCGAGGAACTCGCCGTCGGGTGACGGCACGGTCCCGGCCGGTGAGTGCGGCACCGACCCGACAACCGGCGGCCGGGCCGGGGTAGCCCGGGATGTTAACGTGGCGCCCGGATCACGACGGCGGCACGGGGACCTGGCCGGTCACCGCCTCGACCGTCGCCGGCCGGCCAGACGGTGCCGGCGCCACCGACCACGTGCGGGTGCGCGCGGATCGGTTACCCCAGTGGCGGGCGGGCGTCACCAGGCTTCACGGGAAAGGGCCTCTGGATTGTCGGTCTTCACGCGCCGTCGTCGAACCCCGACCGACGCACTGCCGGAACCGCCGGACGGTGCCGCCTCGAACGGTGCGACCCCGGACGGTGCCGCCTCGAACGGTGCGACCCCGGACGGTGACGCCGCCGGCACGGACGGCGGGACCGACGTGCCGGACACCTCCGACGGCGGGACCGACGCCGGCACACCCGCCCGGAAGCGTGGCTGGCCGCGGGTCGTGGCGGCTCGGCTGGCCAGCATCCTGGCGCTGCTGCTGGTCGTCTTCGCCTTGCTCGCGCCGAACCAGCTCACCCTCTACACGCCGGGGGCGTTCCTGCGGCTGCCGCTGGAGGCGCTGGTGGTGGTGGCGCTGGTGCTGCTCCTGCCGGGCTGGGGACGCCGGATCGTGGCGGTACCGGTCGGGATCGCCCTCGGGCTGCTGGCCATCGTGAAGGTCATCGACATGGGTTTCTTCGCGGTGCTGGCCCGGCCGTTCAACCCGGTCTTCGACTGGATCTCGTTCGAGGCCGGCACGGACTACGTCGAGGAGTCGTACGGCCGGACCGGTGCCGTCGTCGCGGTGGTCGCCGCCGGGCTGCTCGCGGTCGGCCTGCTCGTGCTGATGACGCTGTCGGTGCTCCGGCTGACCCGGCTGGCGGTCCGGCACCGCCGCGCGACGACGCACATCGTCGCGGCCCTCGGGGCCACCTGTGTCGTCGGTGCCGTGCTCGGCGTGCAGATCGTCCCGGAGGTACCGGTCAGCACGCTCAGCTACGACCGGGCACTCCAGGTGCGGGCGGCCCTGCGCGACCAGGAGGTCTTCGCGGCCGAGGCCCGGGTCGACGCGTTCGGTGACACCCCCGGTGACCAGCTGCTGACCGGGTTGCGGGGCAAGGACGTGGTCGTCGCCTTCGTCGAGAGCTACGGTCGTTCGGCGGTCGAGGATCCGGCCTTCGCCCCGGAGATCGGTGCCACCCTCGACACCGGCTACACCCGACTGCGGACCGCCGGGTACGCGGCGCGCAGCGGCTGGCTCACCTCGCCGACCGCCGGCGGCGGAAGCTGGCTGGCCCACGCCACGCTGCTCTCCGGGCTCTGGATCGACAACCAGCAGCGCTACACCCATCTCGTCGCCACCGACCGGATGACCCTGAACCGGGCCTTCCAGCGGGCCGACTGGCGGACCGTCGGAGTGATGCCGGGGATCACCCAGACCTGGCCGGAGGGAACGTTCTTCGGCTACGACGAGGTGCACGCCTCGAAGGAACTCGGCTACCGGGGCCCGCAGTTCAGTTGGGCCCAGATGCCGGACCAGTACACGCTCTCCGTTTTCGAGCAGCGCGAACACTCCACGCCGGACCATCCGCCGGTGATGGCGACGATCCCGCTGGTGTCCAGCCACGCGCCGTGGGCACCGATCCCGGAACTGATCGGCTGGGACCAGCTCGGCGACGGATCGATCTTCGGGCCGATGGCGGAGGCGGGCGAGTCGCCGGACGACGTCTGGCGGGACACCGGCAAGGTACGCACCCAGTACCGCCGGGCCGTCGAGTACTCGCTGAACACCGTCGTCTCCTACCTGGAGCGGTACGGCGACGAGGACCTGGTCTTCGTCTTCCTCGGCGACCACCAGCCGACCCCGCTGGTGACCGGCGAGAACGCCAGTCACGACGTTCCGATCACCATCGTCGCCAAGGACCCGGCGACGTTGGAGAGGATCGCCGGCTGGAACTGGCAGGAGGGGCTGAAGCCCGGTCCGGAGACGCCGGTCTGGCGGATGAGCGACTTCCGGGACCGGTTCCTCGCCGCGTTCGGGTCGTAGTCCCGGCAGCGCGGCAGCGACCCCAAGACTCTGACCAACGTTCGGAGGTTCCACACCATGATCGAGGGCACCGGTCTGACCGTGACCACCGTCAACCTGAGCGCACCGGATCCGAGGGCTCTGGCCCGTTTCTACCAGCGCCTCCTCGGCTGGGAGATCACCGAGGAGGCGCCGGACTGGGTACTGATGCGTGACCCGGCCGGGGGAGTGGGGCTGGCCTTCCAGACCGAGGCGGCGTACCGCCGGCCGAGCTGGCCGGCCCGTCCCGGCGACCAGCAGATGATGATGCACCTGGAGATCCGGGTCGACGACCTGGAACGCGCCGCCGCACACGCCGTGGCCTGTGGCGCCACCCGGGCCGACTTCCAGCCCCAGGAGGACGTCCTCGTGCACCTCGACCCGGCCGGCCACCCCTTCTGCCTCTACCTCTGACCGGCCACCCCGGCCACCCCCTCGGGTCGACTGGGGGCGGCCGGGTCAGTCGGCGAGGCGGGCCGGGAAGCCGCCGGTGGCGACCGGGCCCCAACTGTCGACGGTGACCCGAATCAGCGACTTGCCCTGCCGGCGCATGGCCTCGCGGTACTCGTCCCAGTCCGGGTGTTCGCCGGAGATGCACCGGAAGTACTCGACCAGCGGCTCCAGCGCCTCCGGCAGGTCGAGCACCTCGGCGGTACCGTCGACGTGCACCCACGGCCCGTTCCAGTCCTCGGAGAGGACGCAGAGCGAGACCCGGGGATCCCGGCGGGCGTTGGTCGCCTTCGCCCGTTCCGGATAGGTCGAGACGACGATCCGGCCCTTCGGGTCCACGCCGCAGGTCACCGGCGAGGACTGCGGCCGGCCGTCCGGGCGGGTCGTCATCAGGACGGCGCGGTGCCGGGGTCGGAGGAATTCGAGGAGTTCGGCACGGTCGACACGGGTGTTGGTGGCGATGCTGCGGGTCATTGACCGTTTCTACCAGGCTCGGGCGGTGCTATCAGGCTCGGGCGGTGCTATCAGGCTCGGGCGGGACCGGGTCCCGACGGCCGGTCAGCCTCCGGCCCCGGATCGGCCGTCGCCGGTGGCGGCCTTGAGCGCCCGCAGCACCGACAGCTCCGACCCGGTCGGCGGCGCGCCGGTACGCAGGTCGTCGGCGACCCGCAACCGCCAACCGGTCGCCGCCCGGGCCTGCTCGACCGTGGCGCCGGGGTGCAGCTCGGTCAGCACCAGCTCCCGGCTGGACGGGTCGGGCCGGAGTACGCCGAGGTCGGTGATCACCACCTGTGGTCCGGCCCCGCGCAACCCGAGCCGCTCCCGGTCACCGGGCCCGGTGCCGTACCCGAAGGAGGTGACGAAGTCGACCCGCTCGACGAAGGTACGCGGACTCTGCCGCATGATGACGATGACCTCGCGGCAGGAGGCGGCGATCTCGGGTGCCCCACCGGCCCCGGGCAGCCGTACCGCCGGGTCGCCGTAGTCGTCGCCGATGACCGTGGTGTTGATGTTGCCGTACCGGTCGAGCTGGGCACCGCCGAGGAATCCGACGTCGATGTTGCCGGGCTGGAGCCAGTAGTTGAAGACCTCCGGGACGCTCACCACGGCGTCGGCGGTGTCGGCGAGGATGCCGTCGCCGATCGAGAGCGGCAGTCGGTCGGGCTTTGCGCCGAGGCACCCGGACTCGTAGATGAGCACGAGCCGGGGTGCGTGGGTCGCCCGGGCGAGGTTGGCGGCGGTACTCGGCAGGCCGATCCCGACGAAGCACGCGGTGCCGTCCCGCAGTTGCCGGGCGGCGGCGACGGTCATCATCTCGTCGGCGGTCCACTCCGCACTCATCGCCGCCACCTCCCGGGGTCGAGAACGTGCTGCCGCATCCAGGCGGTGAAGGTGTCCCGATCGCGGCTGATCGCGTCCCAGGCCTGGTAGAAGTCGTTGTCCCGGACCGAGTAGCCCTGGGCGTAGGAGGGGTGCGCGCCACCGGGCGCGAGGGCGACCGCGTTGACCGCCCAGGTCGGCAGTACCACCTGGGTGGGCATCGGCTCCAGGGAGTCGACGATCTCCTCGACGGTGACCAGAGACCGCTTGGCGGCCAGTACCGCCTCCTTCTGCACTCCGGTGATGCCCCACATCTGCACGTTGCCGGCCCGGTCGGCCCGCTGGGCGTGCACGATCGCGACGTCGGGGTTCAACGCCGGCACGGCGGTGAGTACCTCGCCGGTGAACGGGCAGGTGATGGGCCTGATGGTGGCGGTGTGCCGGGGCAGGTCGGTGCCGGTGTAGCCGCGCAGCACCGCGAACGGCAGCCCGGAGGCTCCGGCGACGTAGCGGTTCGCCATCCCGGCGTGGCTGTGCTCCTCGATCTCCAGCGGGGTGGGCCAGCCGCGCTCCACCGCGTCCCGGAACCGGTGCAGCGAGCCGACGCCCGGATTGCCGCCCCAGGAGAAGACCAGCCGGCGGGCGCAGCCCATCCCGATGAGCTGGTCGTAGATGACGTCCGGGGTCATCCGGACCAGTTCCAGGTCGCGTCGCCGCTGCCGGACGATCTCGTGGCCGGCGGCGAACGGAATCAGGTGGGTGAATCCCTCCAGCGCCACCGTGTCACCGTCGTTGACCAGTTCGGCGACACCTTCGGTCAACGAGACGATCTCAGCCATCCGTCCCCAGTCTCCTGATCGCGCGTCGTCGCCCTGCCGAGCGCGGCGACGGCAGACGGGCGCAGTCGTTCGTTTTGCGTACGCCTGTTCTGATAACGAACGTAGCGTGACGCCTTCCACCCGTCAACGCCACCGGAGCCCGGACAGTTGCGATCTTCGCTGCGCCGGGAGTACGGTGAGGGCATAATTCATCGTCTGTTGAATAAGGTGGTCGCGGTGGACGGACGTACGACCTGCGTCGTCGTCGGCGGTGGACCGGCCGGAATGGTGCTCGGGCTGCTACTGGCCCGGGCCGGCGTCGACGTGACGGTGCTGGAGAAACACGGCGACTTCCTGCGGGACTTCCGGGGCGACACGGTGCACCCGTCCACCCTGCAACTCCTCGACGAGCTGGGCCTCGGCGAGCGGTTCGCCGCCCTGCCGCAGAGCCGGCTGGACGAGGTGGCCTTTCCGGTGGCGCCGGGGCGGCAGATCGTCGTCGCCGACTTCCGCCGGCTGAAGACCCGTTATCCGTACGTCGCGATGGTGCCGCAGTGGGACCTGCTCGACCTGCTCGCCGAGGCGGGCGCCGCCGAGCCCTCCTTCACGCTGCGGATGCGCACCGAGGTGACCGAGCTGATCCGGGAGGACGGCCAGGTCCGGGGCGTGCGCTACCGGGGACCGGACGGCGAGACCGGCGAGTTGCGGGCGGAGCTGACCGTGGCCTGCGACGGCCGGTGGTCGATCGCCCGGGCCCAGGCCGACCTGCCGGTCCGGGAGTTCCCGGTGCCGATCGACGCCTGGTGGTTCCGGCTGCCCCGCGACCCGCACGACGACCCGGCCGGGCTCACCCCCCGGGTGGCTCCGGGCCGGTTCGCGGTGGTGATCCCCCGGGAGGACTACCTCCAGGTCGCCTACATCGCCCGGAAGGGCAGCGACGCGCGGCTGCGCGCCCAGGGGGTCGAGCAGTTCCGCCGGGACATCGCGGAACTCGCTCCCGGCTTCGCCGGCCGGGTCGACGCGATCGCCTCGATGGACGACGTCAAGCATCTCGACGTACGGCTGAACCGGCTCGACCGCTGGCACGTGCCCGGACTGCTCTGCCTCGGCGACGCCGCGCACGCGATGTCACCGGTCGGCGGCGTCGGGATCAACCTCGCCGTGCAGGACGCGGTCGCCGCCGCCACGCTGCTCGCCGAGCCGCTCCGGCGGGGCACGGTCAGCGAGGCCGATCTGGCGCGTGTCCGGGCCCGGCGACTGTTGCCGACGATCCTGGTGCAGCGACTACAGCGGCTCATGCACCGGGGCCTGGTTGCGCCGATCCTGGACGGGCGTCGGGCCGGGCCGCCCCGGCCGGTGCTGGCGCTGCTGCGGCGGTTCCCGTTCGCCTCCCTCGGCCCGGCCTACCTGATCGGCATCGGCGTGCGCCCCGAGCACGCGCCGCCGTTCGCCCGCCGCCCACCGGCCCCGGTCGGCACCGAGGGCCAGGCCGGCTGAGCACGACCGGGACCGGGCCGCCGACAACTCGGCCAGCCCCACCGCGCCCGGCTGGCCGCGGCGGTCAGCGACGGCCGGAGCCGCCCGGGTCGGCGTAGGCGGTGAGGCCGGTGGCGAGCAGCCGGAACCCGCCGTCGGCGGCGGCCACCGCCTCCGGGTACACCTCGGCGGCCGTACGTCCGGCGCTGAGCCGCTGCCAGTTCTCCCGGGCGAGTATCCGCTGTACCGCCACGACCTGACCGGCGGCGAGTCGGGCGTCGAGTACGCCGGTCGCCGGTGCCGCCTCGCCGAACGCCTCGGCCAGCGCCTCCTCGTCGTCGGCCGCGT
Organism: Plantactinospora sp. BB1; assembly: GCF_003030385.1. Classification (NCBI taxonomy): domain Bacteria; kingdom Bacillati; phylum Actinomycetota; class Actinomycetes; order Micromonosporales; family Micromonosporaceae; genus Plantactinospora; species Plantactinospora sp. BB1. The sequence continues at coordinate 4,048,191 of NZ_CP028159.1, forward strand.
ACCGGGCGACCCGGGCCGCCAGGCTCGGCGTGCCGAAGACCATCGCGTGGTACGCGAGAACCTCCGGGTGGTCGTTGAGCCCGGTCACCGGGTCACGCCGGTCGAGCCCGGCCAGGAAGTGCCGGTGCAGCGCGCTGAGCGGCGCCTCGTCGGCGGAGCGCTGCCGGACCACCCGGGCGGCCTCGGCGCGGTGGTCGAGGATCCGGTGCAGGACCAGATCCTCCTTGCTCCGGAAATATTTGAAGAGCGTCGGCTTGGAGACCTCGGCGGCGGCGGCCACGTCGGCCACCGAGACGTTGTCGTAGCCGTGCCGGAGGAAGAGGGAGATCGCCGCCGCCGACAGGGCGTCGTGGGTGCGCTGCCGCTTCCGCTCCCGCAGCCCCGGTCCGTCGGTCATGTGATCGATCCTAACATTTCCAGATCAGGTCAACTTTGTTACTCGGGTTATAGTCTTTACCGAGTTAAGGAATCTGCCATGTGACATGGAGAGTTGACCATGGTGCTGTCCGGTCCCGCCCACCCCGCCGACTCCCGCACCCGGCCCGTGCCCGCACCTGCGACCGGCGGCGCCGGGCGACCCGCCGGCACCCTCGCCGAGGAGCAGGCCCGGCTGGCCGCCGTACGGGCCGCGCTGGCCCGGATGCTGACCACCGCCCGGGTACGGGTGGCCACCGGTGAGACCGTGGCCGGCGACCGGTACACCGCCGAGACGCTCGGCCGGATGCTCAAGAGCCACCTCAAGGAGCTGACCGAGGAGCCGGACGGGCCGGTGTACTTCGGCCGGCTGTGGTTCGGCGACTCGGCGGCGGCCGGCGAGCACCGGGGCGAGTGCTACTACCTTGGCCGGCGGCACGTCCCCGACGAGTCGGGCCAACCCCTGGTCATCGACTGGCGGGCACCGGTCTCCCGCGCCTTCTACCGGGCCAGCGCCCGGGACCCGCTCGGCGTACGCGAGCGTCGCCGGTACGGCTGGACCAGCCGGCAGCCCGCCGAACTGACCGGTTACGAGGACGAACGCCTCGAACGTGCCGGGGAGGCCGGGCGGCTCGGCGCCGAACCCGGCGACGGGCTGAGCCGGTTGGTCGCCGCCGAGATCGAGCGTCCCCGGGAGGGGCCGATGCGCGACATCGTCGCCACCATCCAGCCCGAGCAGGACGACCTGGTCCGGGCGGATCTCGACCGCTCGGTCTGCGTACAGGGCGGACCGGGCACCGGAAAGACCGCCGTCGGCCTGCACCGGGCCGCGTACCTGCTCTACACCCACCGGCAGCGGCTGCGCCGGGGCGGCGTACTGGTGGTCGGGCCGAACGCGGCGTTCCTGCGCTACATCTCCGCCGTACTGCCCGCGCTCGGCGAGGTGGACGTCGAGCAGTGCACCCTCGCCGAGTTGCTGCCGGAACACCCGGTCGGCGCCGTGGACAGCGCCGAGACGGCGGCCCTGAAACACGACCCTCGGATGGTCACGGTGCTGCGCCGGGCGCTGTACGACCGGATCGCCGAGCCGACCGAGCCGCTGGTGATCCCGGACGGCTCGTACCGGTGGCGACTGCCGGTGGCGTGGCTGCGCCGCACCGTCCAGGACGTACGCGCCGAGGAGCCGCCGTACGCGATCGGCCGGGAACGGCTCCGCGCCCGGATCGTCGGCCTGCTGCAAACCCGGGCCGAGACCCGGGCGGAGACGCCCAGCGGCGCGTGGTTGCGCAGGATGGCCCGGTGCCGTCCGGTCACCGCCTTCCTCGACGCGGTCTGGCCGACGACCCGGCCGGTGGAACTGCTGGCGTCGCTGCTCGGCGACCCGACCGTGCTGGCCCGGGCGGCGGCCGGGCTGCTCACGCCCGCCGAGCAGTCCACACTCGCCTGGCCCCGGCCACCCCGGACGGTCCGGGCCGCGACCTGGTCCGCGGCCGACCTGGTCCTCCTCGACGAGCTGGGCGGGCTGCTCGACCATCCGGCCGGCTACCGGCACGTCGTGGTGGACGAGGCGCAGGACCTCTCGCCGCTGGAGTGCCGGGTGATCGCCCGGCGTAGCCGGCACGGCTCGCTGACCGTCCTCGGCGACCTCGCCCAGGGCACCACCCCGTGGGCGGCGTCGGACTGGCGGGACCAGTTGGCGTACCTCGGTCGGCCCGACGCCGCCATCGTGCCGTTGACCGCCGGGTTCCGGGTGCCGGCGGCCGTACTCGGCCTGGCGAACCGGCTGCTGCCCGGGTTGGGGGTCGCGGTGGCGCGGACGCGCTCGGTGCGTACCGACGGAGAGGTCCGGGTCCGCGCGGCGGACGACCTGCCGGCCGCGACCGTCGCCGCGGTGCGGGCCGCACTGGTCCGCCCGGGTTCCGTCGCGGTGGTTGCCGCCGACGCCGCGCTGCCCGGACTGGCCGGGGCGCTGCGGTCCGCCGGGATCGCCGTCGGCCGGGCGGACGCGCCCGACCAGGACGCCCGGGTCACCCTGCTGCCCTCGACCCTGGCGAAGGGCCTGGAGTACGACCACGTGATCGTCGTCGAGCCCGCCGAGATCGTCGAGGCGGAGCCGCGCGGCCTGCACCGCCTCTACGTGGTGCTGACCCGGGCCGTGTCGCGACTCGACGTGCTGCATCACCGGGCGCTCCCGGCCGAGCTGGCGGACCGGGGTAACGGGTCCCTGAAGTGCTGACTTGTCCCACTTTCCGGTGTGGATTTGGCGACATCGAGGGATAGGACTACGGTCAAGGCCGGCTGATGCCGCGAAATGGGGCCAACACGACCGACGGGATCATGGTGACTGTCCTCAACTTTCGGCGTACCCGATCAGACGCCGCGCTCGCCGTGGCGTGCGCGGTGGTCCTGACCCTCTCGGCAGCCTGCGCGGGCGGCGGCGCCGAGCGTCCACAGTGGTCGGACGGGGTGCCGGCCACCGAGCCCTCGTCGGCCGCGCCCAGCCCGACCGAGGCGACCCCGACTCCGCCCCCGACCCCGACGCCCCGGCCCACGGCGGCCCGCACCACTCGGCCACCGACCACCACCGCACCCACCCGCCGCGCCCGCACCATGGGCGAGCAGACGACCGTGACGGTCAGGGTGACCGGCGGGTTCGGCCAGGCGCAGAACTTCTCCGGCCTGCACCAGGAGGGGTGTGGCAACCCCAGTTTCGGGCTGGTGCAGATCCGGGTGGGCGCGGCCGGCAACGTCTCGTCGGTGTCGTTCCGCTACCGGGTGAGCACCGCCGTACCGTTCGACGGCAGCGGATCCGCCCGGACCATCGGCAGCGACCGGGGGACCTGGCTGGCCAGCCTGGGGCCGTTCCGGGCCGAGCCGCGCAACTCGGCGGGCGGCACGATCACCATCACCGCCACGGCGAAGTTCAAGGACGGCTCGACCCGCACCGCCCGGACCAGCACCCCGCTGAAGGCCTGCCAGCGCTGATCCGGCACCCGGTCGCCCCGGCAGTTCGCGCCGGGGTGGCCGGGCCCGAACCGGGTTGGGCATGATCGGAGGTGATGTCCTTCGTCCTGCACGAGCCGGCCCGGCTCGACCTCTGTTACGACAGCCTGCACGGGCTCTCCGTCGGTGACGCGCTCGGCGCACAGTTCTTCATGGTCGGCCGGTTACCCGCCGACCTGGCGGCGGGTCGACCCCCGGCCGCCCCCTGGGAGTGGACCGACGACACCGAGATGGCCTGCTCGGTGGTTGCCGAACTCGCCGCGCACGGCGAGATCCGGTCCGACCGGCTCGCCGCCGTGTTCGCGGAGCGCTGTGAACCGTACCGGGGCTACGGGGCGGGCGCGGTGGTGATCCTGCACCAGATCCGCGACGGGGTGCCGTGGCGGGACGCCGCCCGCGAGGCGTTCGGCGGAGAGGGCTCCTGCGGCAACGGGGCGGCGATGCGGATCGCTCCGCTCGGCGCCTACCACGCCGACCGGCCCCGCCGCGCGGCCGAGCAGGCGATCCGGTCCGCCGAGGTGACCCACGCCCACCCCGAGGGGATCGCCGGGGCCGTACTGGTCGCGGTCGCCGCCGCGCACGCCGCGGCGGCCCGGCTCACCGGGGTACGCCCCTCCGCGCCCGAGTTCGTCGACCGGCTGGAGCCGTACCTGGTCGACGGGCAGGTACGCCGGGGAGTCGAGCGGGCCCGTCGACTGCTCAGCGCCGCGGCGGTGACCGTCGAGGAGGCGGCGTACGAGTTGGGCAACGGGTCACGGGTGACCGCCCAGGACACCGTCCCGTTCGCGCTCTGGGTCGCCGCGACGCATCTCGGCGACTATCCGGCCGGGATCAGCGCGTGTGTGACCGCCGGTGGGGACATCGACACGACCGGGGCGATCGTCGGCGGCGTGCTGGCCGCGTACACCGGGATCGGGGACCGGCCCGACGCGGTCGGCGTGCCGGCGACCTGGCTGGCCGCCCGGGAGGCGCTGCCCGACTGGGTCGACCGGCGCCTGTTCGACGATCCCGGCTCTACTCCCGGCTCTGCTCCTGGGTCTGCTCCGGGCTCCGCTCCTGGCTCCGATCCGCGATAGGCGGTCACCGACGACGGCCCGGGAACCGCCGCCTCGGTCCGGTGGCCGAGCCGGAGCCGGAGCCTGTGGTGGCGGTGGCGGTGGCGACCGCTCAGCGGGACCCGTTGGCCCCGGGGTGCCGGTCGGCCGGCCTGCCGGGTGGACTGCCCGGCCCGCCCTTGTCGCGGGGTTTGTCCGGGGCGCCGCCACGCTTGGGATCGGCGGCCAGCAGCCGTCGGCAGTAGTCTTCGACCTCGGCGCGGCCGCCGGCCGCCCGGACCAGCGCGGCGGACGCCGGGCGGCGGGCGGCGGGACCGGAACCGTGGCCACCCTTCACAAAGGCGCGACACTGCGCCACGAGCGCCTGGGGCGGCAGAGCGCGGCCGGACGGGCCGGGCCCGGTGGCCGGAGGTGCGGTGCGGTGCGGTGCGGGCGTCGGTGCCGGTGCGGTGGTCGGCGGTGCGGTCGTCCGCCCGCCGTTCGGGCCCGCGTCCACGCTCGGTGTGCTGCGCGGTGGACCGGCGGGACGCAGCGCGGGGATCTCCGCGGCCAGTGCCACCCCGGCGGTGAGGGTGGCGACGAGCGCGGCGAGCCAGCCGAAGGCGCCGGCCGTCAGCCGTCGGCGGCGGCCCGGCGGCCGGGTCGACGCACCGGCCGGGGTGTCGGGGATCTCGGATGTCCGGGCTGTCGCCGCCGGGCCCGCCATCGCCCGGGCGTCACGGACCGCCCGGAACGCCGCTACCGCGGCGTCCTCGCCCTGGAGTTCTCCGGGCCGGCCCGGCGCCGCCGCCACGGCGAGCAACTCGGCGACCGGATCGCCGAACGAACCGCCCACCGGATCGGCCAGCGGGCCGGCGACCCGATCGGCCACCGAAGCGGTCGCCGAAGCGGCCACCGGATCGGTTACCGGATCATCGGCCCGATCACCGACCGGTTCGCGGACGTCGCCGTGCGCCTGCCGGGCCGCTGCGGCGCCGGCCGCGACGGCGTCGAGCAGCCGCTCGGCCGCTTCCGGACCAGGCCGACGGCGTCGACGGAAAGCCATGCTCATCTCTCTCAGCGCCATCCCTGTCCAGCCTCGACATCCTCGCTGGACCGTACGTCGGCGACCGGTGCGACCGCCGGTCCACCGTCGGCCGCCGACTCCGTCGCCCCCTCCCGCCCGTCCCGCCCGTTCTGCGCCAGGACGCGGGCCAGTCGCCGCAGCCCGCGGTGCGCGGCGGTACGGACGGCTCCGGGTCGCTTGCCGAGCACCCGCGCGGTGCTCTCGGCGTCCAACCCGATCACGGTACGCAGCAGCACCGCCTCGGCCTCGGTACGCGGCAGGGAGGCGATCAGCGCGACGGCGGTGTCGGTACCCAGCCCCTCGTCGACGCTCGCGGCGGTGTCCTCGGCGCCCGGCAACTCGGAGAGCGCCTCGACCGGTACCGACACGGTCGGCCGGCGGCGCTGGTGACGGAGGTGGTCCAGTGCCCGGTTGCGGGCGATCCGGGTGGCCCAGGCCCGGAACCCCGGCCCGCCGGCGAAGGTTGCCAGGTCACGGGCGATCTGCAACCAGGTCTCCGACGCCACGTCCTCGGCGTCCGAGCCGACCAGCACGGTCAGGTAACGCAGCAGCCCGGGCTGGAGTTCCCGGTAGAGCATCCGGAACGCGTACTCGTCGCCCTGCTGCGCCGACCGGACCAGGGCACTCAGCTCGGCCGGCACGGTTCGACTCCGTTACGGGACGCCCCGGTCCCGCCCATCCGGGGTGCCGTCCGGAACTGGTGACGGGATACCGGAGCGCTTTCCGCAGCGTCTCGTCGTACCGTGCGTCGTCGTCGGATCCCGATCCGCACCGGTCGTCCCCCGTCCACGTGATCGCCGTCCCACGCTAGGGGCGGGCCGAGCCCGCAGGCAAGTCGTCACCCCGGCGGAACGAGTGAGATATCTCCGCCGGCCAGCCCGGTGCGTCCCGGTAACACGATTCCACCGTCCGGCGCTGTCGCGGTGCGTGCCGGTCCGCTTTCGCCAGCGTGTACCCCGCCGGTCGAGGCTCGCTTCCGCCCGGGTCCCGTTGCCCGGTAACCTCTGCGCTTCGACAACGGGGAATGCGCGTCGGGTCCGGCACACGGGTCGACGACGGGGGAGGGGAAACGGTGGTCTGGCCGTTCCGTAAGAAGCAGGCCGCGGCGGCGTCGGGGGCTCCGGCCAGCACCGCGCCGCCGATCGACAAGGCCAAGGGCGATCCGGGGGCGGCCCGGCTGCGCGCCGCGCTCGCCCAGCGGGACTGGGTGACCGCCCGCGACTTCCTCGACTCGGTCGGGCACCCCGACGACCGGGCGTTCTATCTCGGCGTCTGCGCGGACGTCGAGGGGGTGCAGGACTGGATCGGGGACTGGATCGCCGCCGAGCCGCACTCCACGCTGCCGATGCTGGTACGCGGCTGCCACGGCGTCTACTGGGCCTGGGAGGCGCGCGGCGGCGCCACCGCCGAGCACACCAGCCAGAGCCAGTTCAAGGGCTTCTTCGACCGGTTGCGGATGGCCGAGAACTGCCTCGACGAGGTGGTGGACCGGGAACCCGACGACACGACCGCGTGGACCTTCCTGGTGACCGCGGCCCGGGGTCGCCAGGTCGGCCGGGAGGAGGCGATGCGCCGCTTCGCCCAGGTGGTCGCCCGGCACCCCACGCACCAGACGGCACACCAGCAGATGTTGCAGTATCTCTGCAAGAAGTGGTTCGGCAGTACGGAGGAGATGTTCGACTTCGCGCGTACGGCGGCGGCCAAGGCACCGGCCGGGAGCCTGCTGCACGAACTGGTGGTGGTGGCGCACATCGAGCACTGGCTCGGCCTGCCCAGCGAGGAGAAGGACCCGTACATCATGAGCCCGGCGGTACGGGCCGAACTGCGGGCGGCGGCGGAGCAGTCGATCTGGCACCCGGAGCACCGACGCCGGCCGGGCTGGCCCAGCCCGTACAACTCGTTCGCGCTCGCCTTCTCCTTCGCCGAGGACTATCCGGCGGCGGCCGCCGTCTTCGACGCGATCGGCGACAACGTGACCGAGTGGCCGTGGTACTACTCCAGCGGCAGTGACCCGGCCGGGCGGTTCGCCACCTGGCGGGACATCGCGTTCGCCCAGCGGCACGAGCAGCCGCGGTAGCGCCGGTAGCGCCTGCGGGGTGTCGCCGGAAGCACCCGCTTCCGGCGACACCCCGCCCGGCTGTCGTCAGGGGTTGACGGTGATGGTGAAGGTGGACGTGGTGTTCCGGATGTTCTGGTAGTTGTTGCTCATCCGCAGGTTGTTGAAGACCGCCGAGCCGACCGCCGGACCCTGACCCGGCTCCGGCATCTCGTTCGCCCAGATGCCGAACCCGGACTTCGCGTCGTACGCGTCGCCGCTGCGTTGCGCCCCGCTGATGGAGATGTTGGTGAACACGGTGTCGGTCACCGGGTTCTCCGGACTGCTGCCGTTGTATTTCGTCTGGAACATGATGCCGTGATAGGTCGGGTCCACGATGTCGACGTCACTGACCCGGATTCCGCGCATCTCCTTGGAGGCGGAGAAGACCCAGATCGCGGGGAAGGTCTGCGCGCCCCAGAAGTGGCCGCCGGACCGGACTATCGAGGCGTTCTCCACCCGGGTGATCCCCGGCCCGAACCCGACGAACGGATAACCGAAGTCGAGTGAGCTGATGGTGATCCCGGAGTAGACGAGCTGGTCGGCGATGTACATGTTGCGGAAGGTGTTGTTCTGCCCGCCGTACACCGCGACCCCGGCGGCCCGCCAGGTCAGCGTCGCCGTCAGGTTCTCGAAGACGTTGCCGGTGTTCGCCCCGCCACCGGCGTCGGTCGCGGAGAAGAGCGCGAACGCGTCGTCCCCGTTGCCACGCCCCTCGACGTTGCTGACCAGGTTGTTCGTGCTGCCGTTGGTCATGTTGACCGCGTCGGCGAAGGTGTTGCGGATCCGCGAGTTCTTGATGGTGACGTTGCTGACGTGCACGCCCCAGAACATGCAGACGGTGTGTTCGACCCAGACGTTGTCGAAGGTCAGGTTGGAGACGTTCGACAGCTCACCCCAGACCTTGCCGGGGCCGTCGATCCGGGAGGTGTAGTTGCCGAAGAAGGCGAGGTGCTCGAAGGACGAGCCGTTCGCCGTACCCTCGACCCGGAAGCCGGCGTCGGTGTTCTCCTGCCCGGGCGGGGTCTGGAACCGGGTGTACCACATGCCGGCGCCGACCACCTTGACCGCCTTGCCGTACACCTGGAACTTGTTCGAGGTGCTGTAGGTGCCGGCGGGCAGGTAGACCCCGACCAGGTTGCCGGTGGTGTCCATCCGGACCCGGTCCAGCGCGTTCTGCACGTCCTGGTGGCCGGTGCCGGTCGGCGTGGTGTAGCGGGCCGGGTCCGGGTTCGGTCGCGGTGAGACCTGCTCGGTGTTGACGAAGTCGATCGCGTACGTGGTGCTGTTGGCCGGATCCTTCTGCAACCTGATCCGGCTGCCGGCCGGGATCGACGAGTTGAGCATCACGTTCGCCTCGTCGTAGATGTGCCGGGGGCCGCCGGAGCCGGGCGAGTTGTTCGGGCTCGCCTCGGCACCGTAGAGCCAGGCGTACCGGCTGGTCAGGTCGATGGCCTTGTGGAAGGTGCCGTTGACGTAGATGTTCAGCGTCGAGTTGGTGCCGCCGCCGCCCGGGGCGTCCGGCATGGAGAAGCGGGTCACCAGGGTGTTGGTCGGGGCCCGGGTGGTCCACTCGACGTAGGCGCCGGTGCTGTTCAGGGTCACCGCGCGCCGGCCGGACGCCTCACCGGCGAGGTCGCCGACGGTCCGGTTCGGTCCGACGATCGCCGCGCCGCCGCCGAGCGTGCCGTCCTCGGCCTCGTACATCTCGTACGGCATGTTGGCGCCGCGCCCGACGAAGAACGGCGTGTCACTGGTGTTGTTGCCCTGCTTCACCGGCAGTTCGTTGGCGTCGGCGGCGAGTACGGTCCGGACCGTGTACCGGCCGTTGGCCGCGGTCCAGGTGCCGAGGCTGACCGGTGCGGTGCTGGCCCCGGCCGCGATGGTGCCGGTGTACGAGCCGGTCAGCGTGCGTACCGCCGTGCCGCTGGCGTTGAGCACGGTCACCGTGATGCCGTGCGCGCCGCCGGCCGAGGCGCTGGTGCCCTGGTTGCGGATCGCCACCGTGAAGGTGACCGTCTGGCCGTTCGCCGGGGTGCTCGGCGACCAGCTCGGGATCGCCACCAGGTCCGAGCTGGCCACCGGGGCGACGGTCAGCGTGGACGGGTTGGTGAAGCTGTTGTTGGTCTCGCTCTGCTCGACGACCGAGTTCGCCTCGTCGACCTTGGCGGTCAACTGGTACGTGCCGGCGTTGCGCGGCCCCGCGTTCGCGGTGACGGTACTGCTGGCCCCGGCGGCGAGCCCACCGACGGCGGCGGTGCCGACCAGGGTCGTACCCAGGTAGAAGTTGACGTTCGTGGCGCCGGAGGCGGCGGTGCCGGCGTTGCGGACGGTGGCCGAGACGGTGATCGCGGTGGTCTCGACCGGCGCGGCCGGGCTCCAGGTGGCGGCGGTGACCGTCAGGTCCGGGTTCGGCGCCGGCACTCCGAAGACCTGGAACTCGGCGACCTGACCGGCCGGCGCCCCGCTGTTCGAGGTGATCGAGAGCCGGATGTCGGCGACGTTGCCGCTGACCGGGATGGTGACGCTGTTGCCGCTGCCCGGGTTGAAGTTGTAGAGCGTCGCCGCCGACAGGGTGCCGAACGACGAGCCGCTCTGCTCGCGGCCGAGCACCGCGATGGTCTGGCTGCGCGGGCCCCAGGCCGGGTCCGGGTTCAGCCGGACCACCACCGAGCTGACCGTGGCGTTCGCGCCGAGCTGCACGGTGAGCACGCTCGGGTACGCCCCGCCGGCCCCCTCCCAGTACGTCGCCACGTTGTCGTCGTTGGCGTTGGCCGCGACGAAGGTGTGCACGGTCGACGAGGCGGTGATCGGCCTGCCGACCGCCAGGTTCGTCCCGGCCGGCGGGTTCCCGGTGCCGGTGCGGGTCACCGTGTTGCTGTTCGGCGACACGTTCCCGGCGGCGTCCCGGGCCCGTACGTGGTAGGAGACCGTCGCGCTGGCCGGCTGGTTGTCGGTGTACGTCAGCACGTTGCCGAGGTTGGCCCGGAGCGTGCCGTTGGCGTAGACGTCGTAGCCGGTGACGCCGACGTTGTCGCTGGCGGCGTTCCAGGTGAGCCGGATCTGCCCGCTGGCCGGCTGGGTGTAGGCCAGGTTTCCCGGTGCCGTCGGGGCCTGGCTGTCCGGGCCGCCGGTCGGGCCGTGCACCTCCAGCTCGGAGAGTTGACCGGCCGGCCAGCCGTTGTTGGCGGTGATGTGCAGCCGCAGGTAGCGGGTGTTGGTGGCCGGCAGGTTGATGGTGACGGTGTTGCCGCTGGCCGGGTTGAAGGTGTAGCCGGTGGCGGCGACGAGGGTGCTGAACGTCGAGCCGTTGCTGCTGTTCTGCACGGAGAGGGTCTGGGTCCGGGTGCCCCAGCCGGGCGGCAGTTTGAGCACCAGCCGGTTCACCTCGGCGGCGGAGCCGAGGTCGGCCTGGATCCACTGTGGGAACGCGTTGTTGTTGCTCTCCCAGTAGGTTGCCGGGTTGCCGTCGCCCGCGTTGCCCGCCGGGTACTCCGGGTGGGAGCTGCTGGCGCTGAGGGTGGCGGCGACCGCGACCTCGGCCCGCGCGGGCCCGGTGTCGGGGCGGGCGGCGGCCGGGGTCGGGAAGAGCGATCCGGCGGCCACCAGCAGTCCGGTGGCGAGCGTCGCCGCGATCAGGCGGGGTCTTGGTGGTAGCTGTCTCATCGTGTTCCCTTGGCGCTCGTCGGAACCGACTGGAGATGCTGCGAGCGGCCGGGCCTGGTCGGCGGCTGGCCCGGCTGCCGCCCGCCGCCGAAGGCGAGCGGTGGCGCCGTCCGTCCGCCTGTCCACCGCCGCCGCGACCCCGCCGAGGGTCGATCCCCGTGGGCAGCCGGGGAAGGAGCACAGAGAACGCCTGTCCAGAAATTCCGGGATGTAGAAAGCTATCTAGCAACTAGTGACCCGAAACTTGCGTGGTGTCGTCGTAATGTTGCAGACGCGCTACGGCTGCGTCAACACCTCGGCCGGATCAGTCCGGATCGATGTGGGGGAGTGGGGCGATTTACCCGGATCGATATTATTTGCGGACCCCGGCTGCGGGCTCCGGCTGCGGGCTCCGGCTCCGGGGACCGGCTGGCGGCCACGGGTCACCGGTCGACGCCGGGCCGGTTCAGTCGAGCCGGTTGCCGTGCGCGGCGAGAAGCGCCCGCAGCGGTGCCGGGTCGGCGCCGCCCAACCCACGCTTCGGCAACACCAGTACGGCCGCGCCCCGGCGCCGGGAGGCGAGCAGCACGAAGGAGCGTTCCGTCTCGACGTGCAGCGGGTGCATCGCCCAGCCGCTGCGCATCTCCCCGCTGACGTTGCACACCCGGACCCCGGTCTCGTCGACGACGGCGGTCATCGGCTGGGTCAGCGCCGGGTTCGCCCGGACGAGCAGCCCGACGTGCAGCCGGTAGATCAGTCGGGGATTGCGGAGGAACCGGCGCAGCAGGAAGTCGACGCCGGCCACGATCGGCATCAGCACCACCAGCAGGGCGAGCACCGCCAGTGCCACGACCGTGGAGAAGTCCCCGGCCAGCGCGGCCCGGACGAGGACGGCCGCGACGACCACCGGGGTCAGGATGGTGGTCGGCCAGCGCAGGTACCAGGGGTGGCGGAAGCTCCGGGACTGCGCGGCGAACCCGTCGAGCAGGTCGTCGACGGTCAGCGTGTACCGCAGCGTCGTCTTGCCGGTCAGCACGTGCTCCGGGGCCATGACGATGCAGCGTAGTTGGTCGGCGGTCGGCGACCTCCCCGGACGATCCGCTGGCGGGCGGGTTGGACACTGTAGCGACCTGACCACCCCATCCCCTCCGGAGCGCCCCGATGTGGTCCCTCGACATCCCCACCTCCGTCTGGGTCTACCTGGGTACGGCGGCGGCGGTCCTCGGCACCGCCTGGACGTACCGCCGTCGACTGCTCCAGCAGCCGTCCCGGCTCGAACACGGTGACCTCACCCCGCAGCAGGTCGGCTACCTGCACGCGGGGGAGCGGCTGGCCGTCTACGCCGCACTGGCCGGCCTGCGCGCCGCCGAGGCGGTACGGCTGACGCCCGCCCGTACGCTGCGGGTGAACGGCCCGCTGCCACCCGGCGCCACCGCGCTGGACGAGGCGGTGCACGCGGCCGCCGGTGCCGAGGTGCCACAGCAGGCGCTCCGGGCCGATCCCCGGGTGGTGGCGGCGGTCGGGCGGATCCGGGACGGGTTGGAGGAGTCCGGGCTGCTGCTCGGTCCGGCCGCGTCCCGCCGGGTCCGGCGCGGTGCCAGGCTGATGCTGCTGCTGGTCGTCATCGGGGTCGCCGGAATCAGTGGCGACCTGGTCGGCGGGCGGTCGCCCGGTTGGCTGGGCCTGGCCACGCTCGCCGTGTTCGGCGGCTACCTCGTGCTGATCGCCAGGCTGCCCCGGCAGAGCGCCGCCGCCGAGGTGCTGCTCGAACAGCTTCGCCGGACGTACGCCCACCTGAGCCCGCAGCACCGACCCGCCCTGGCCACCTACGGCCCGCAGGCGGCGGCGATGGCGGTGGCGTTGTTCGGGTACCGACGTGCTCGGTCACGTCGACCCGGAGATGGGCGCCGAGGCGTACGTCGAGCACCGTGCCCTGGACACCGGACCGACCGGCGCCTCGGGCTCCGGCTACGCCGGCTACGGCGGTGCCGACAGCGGCAGCGGTGACGCCGGCGGAGGCGGCTGCGGTTCCGGGGGAGGCTGCGGCGGTGGGGGAGGCGGCGGTTGACAGGCTGTCAGGCCCCGGCCGAAGAGGGAATCATCTACACTTCGCGATCATGCGACGTGCCGGTGTCCATCCCGTCTTTATCGTGTTGATGCTCTTCTCCTTCGTCGGCCTGCTGGTCGCACCAGCCATCGGCATGTGGGCGATCGAGGTCTGCATGCCCAACCCTCGTGACCCCATCGACCCCAACTGCCAGTTCGAGGCCGAGGGCCTGGAGACGCTGGCGATCGTGACGGCGATCGGCAGCCTGACCACGATGCTCGCGGCGGTCGGCTTCCAGGTGGGGCGCAACGTCGTCGCGGCGCCGGCGCAACCCGGCGTCTTCGCGCCGCCGCCGGCACCGCAGCCGGGACCGGGACGCCCCGGGTACGCCCCGGCCGGCCGCCCGGTCTCCGGCCCGGGTCAACCGCAGGGGTGATCAGCGGTCCGACAGGTGGCGGACGAAGGCCCGCCAGGCGTACGGGGTGAAGCTCAACGTGCCGGCCTCGCGATCCTTGCTGTCCCGCACGAGTACGACCCCAGCCAGGTTGTCCGCCACCTCGACGCAGTTGTTGCCGCTGGAGCCGCTCCTGCTGGAGGTACGCCAGCGTGCACCGCTCAGGGCGTCCATGGCCTCATCACATCCTTGATCAGCTCGACCGACTGCCAGGTGGGCAGCGCCACGTTGCGCACACTCTCCCACCTTGCCAGAAGCGTTTCGACCTCCTCGGTGCGGTCCGCCACGGTCCCCCCGAGCTGGTTGTCCAAGAAGCCGACCCAGCCGCCGTCGTCCGAGCGGGCCAGGATGAACGAGCCTTCGAGCCCGACATGCAGGCCGACCCGGGCCGGGATGACGTGCACACTGACGTTCGGACGCTCGGCGCAGGCGATCAGGTGATTGAGTTGCCCGGCCATTACCTGGGCGTAGCCGTCGGCGAACCGGTGCAGAGCTGACTCGTCGAGCACGGCGGTGAGCTGCGGTGGATGGTCCCGGTCCAGGATGGCCTGCCGGGCCATCCTGGCGGCGACCAGCCTTTCCACCTCCTCCTCGGTGAGGGTGACATCGTTGCGGATGACCGCCCGCGCGTAGTCCTCGGTCTGGAACAGTCCGGGGATCAACATCGGTTCGAAGCATCTGAGCTGCGTGGCCGTGCGTTCGGCGTCGAGCCACGGCCGAAACCAGATCGGCTCGCCGTCCCGCTCGGCGAGCTTGAGTAGCGAGACGAAGAGGTTGCCGGTGCCGAAGACGGCGTCGGCGCGGGCCAGGTAGACCCGATCAAGGGGGCGTTGACCCAGCTCGACCGCCGACACCATCGACGCCGAGTAGTTCGACCGGCGGCCGTACTCGTCCTGGCTGAGTCCGCCGTTGGTGCGCATCAGGCGTAGCTGGGTGCGGATCAGGTCCGCCGTGGGCTGCTGCTCGCTCTCCACAGTTCCTCCACAGTCCCTCTCTCGCCTCCACTGGACACGGTGTGTGACGACCGATGTGGCCACTGAAAAGCCGAGGCCACGGCCGGCGCCTTCCGACAGTAGGGCAACCACAGCAGAGTGTCACCAGTGGAACGGGAAGGAGTCCTCGTGATGGCGGACGAGCCAGATGTCGGTACCGACGAGGGGCGCTCGGCAGGAGAGTCGTCCCCGCAGACCGTCGAGCCGGGCGCACAAGCGGGGCAGCTCGACAGTCTGCGAACCGAGTACTCCTCCCGCCGACGCGACCGCGGCACGGCGGCGACCGACCGGCTCGGCTGGTCGCACCTGCCCCGACGTCCGCTCTGGCTCTGCCGGGTCTGCGCCACCGACTGGCCCTGCCTGACCGCCCGGACCCTGCTGCCGCTGGACTACGTCGCCGACCCGGTCGGGCTGGCCGTCTTCCTCGCCGGCCTGATGCAGGAGGCGATGGCCGACCTGCACCGGCTGCACCCGAGCCGCCGCCCGGATCCGAAGCTCATGCACGCGCGCTTCCTCGGCTGGGCGGCACCCCGGCTGCGCATCGCCCGGGATCGCCTCCGCCTAAGCTCCGAGGAGGGGCGGCACGAGCAGACCTGGAAGGGGCACGGGATGCCGGAGACGATCGTCGCGGACTTCTGGTTCGACCCCTCCTGCCCGTACACCTGGACGACCTCGCGCTGGCTGCTGGAGGTGGCGAAGGTCCGGCCGGTCGAGCCGCGTTGGCACCTGATGAGCCTCTCGGTGCTCAACGAGGGCCGGGACGACGACCCGGAAGGCGACCCCGAGGGCTACCTCTGGGTTCCGGTGCGGATCTGCGCGGCCGTCCGCCAGCAGCACGGTCCGGAGGCACTGGCCCGGCTCTACACCGCGATGTGGACCACCGCCCGGGGCGACGGGGACTGGCTCGGCGACCTGCACACCGCGCTGGACGCCGCCGGCCTGCCGCGCGAGCTGGTCGAGGCCGGCATGTCGACCGGGTACGACGACGCGGTGCGCGCCTCGCACGCCGAGGCGATCTCGCTGGTCGGTACGCACGTCGGCACCCCGATCATCGCGGTGACCGGCACCGACGGGCGCCGGATCGCCTTCTTCGGCCCGGTCATCTCCCGGATCCCCACCGGCGAGCAGGCCGGCCGGCTCTGGGACGGCACCCTGCTGGTCGCCGGTGTGCCCGGCTTCCACGAACTGAAAGGCGCCCCGCACGCCGAGCCGCAGCTCGACTATCCGGGCTGACCGGCCCCGCCGTCGGCGCGGTCCCGCCGCCAGGCGAGCAGCCGGTGGTACGCGGCCAGCCCGTCCGGCACCCACTCCCACTCGGTCAGCCGCCGGGCCAGCTCCTCGTCGGTGAGGAACGCGTGCCAGGCCACCTCCTCGACCTGCGGGTCGACCGGAATCGCGCAGCTCACCTCGTAGACGGCGGACCACCAGGCGTGCTCGGGCGTCTCGTAGCAAAACCTGAACAGCGGGGTCGGCGCCGGCAGGCCGGAGACCCCCAACTCCTCCTCGGCCTCCCGCCGGGCCGCCTCGTCGTAGGACTCACCAGCACCGACGACCCCGCCGACGAACATGTCGTAGCGGGACGGGAAGACGAGCTTCTGCGCCGTACGCCGGTGCACGAAGATCCGCCCCGACGGGTCGCGGGCCAGCACGAAGACGGCCCGGTGCCGCAGCCGCCGCGCGTACGCCACGCCGCGTGGGGCCTGCCCGACCACCCGGTCCCGCTCGTCGACGATGTCCAGGATCTCGTCCGCCGACCGTGCCACGGGACTACTCCACCTCCACCGCCTCGTAGGTCAGCACCAGCTTCTCGGTGAGCACACCGGTACCGCCGCTGGTGATCGTACTGACCTCCAGGTGCTTGGGCGTGGCACCGAGGAGTTTGTAGCGCTTGACCGGCGTACCCTCGGCGTCGAGGACGAGCACGGCGGCGGCGGACCCGCCCCCGGCGCCCCGGCCGGCGCGGACGTCGGCGATCCAGCTCTCGAAGCTGTCGCCGCCGTCCCGCGGCCGGACGACGGTCAGTTCGCCCTCCCGGGGCCGGCCGGGCAGCGTGCGGACCACATACTCGCCGTCGGATGCGCTCGACTTGAACTCGACGACGTCCTGGCCCAGGCGCAGCCCGGAGACCTCGGTGATCTGCGGTATCACTGTCCCGTCCACCTCCAGGGCGAACGAGTGGCCGGCGGCGGAGTCCTGGTCCGGAAGTGGCATGTCTGCCTCCTCTACGTGCCGGTGCCGGTGCGGGGAAGCACCGGCTGCCACCAGATAACCAAATCACCCGCTCCTGGTCAGCCTCCTTGCCGACGGTTCGCACCACCGGTGGAGGATGGAACCATGCCGATGGATCTTGACCGACGGGTGCGTGATCGTCTCGACCGGGACCGCAACGTCTGGCTCTGTACGCTCCGGCCGGACGGCAGCCCCCACGTCACGCCGGTGTGGTTCCTCTACCGCGAAGACACCTTTTGGGTCGGCAGCGCCGCGCGGAACAGGAAGGTACGCAACATCGACGCCGACCCCCGGGTCTCGCTCGCGCTGGAGAACGGGGACGCCCCGGTGGTGGCCGAAGGGCGGGCGACGGTACTCCGCGCGGACTTCCCGGCCGAGATCGTCTACGCGTTCCACGGCAAGTACGCCGGTTGGGACGTCACCGTGCCGGTGCCGGGGGAGGGTCCGCGCACCCTGCTGCGGATTCCGGTCACCCGCTGGCTGCTGGCCGGCCGTGCTCGATGATCTCCCCACTCCTGGGCCGGCTCAACCTGGCCACTGCCACTGCGCGACCATCGGGTGGTCCTCGCCGCACCGCCGGGTGTGGTCGCGGCATTCCTGCCGGGCGTCGACCATCACCTGCCGCAGGTCGGCGGCCCGGACGGCCAGCCCGGGTACCCGGTCGATCACGTCCATGACCAGGTGGAACCGGTCCAGGTCGTTCAGCATCACCATGTCGAACGGCGTGGTGGTGGTGCCCTCCTCCTGATAGCCCCGGACGTGCAGGTTGGCATGGTTGGTCCGACGGTAGGTGAGCCGGTGGATCAGCCAGGGATAGCCGTGGTAGGCGAAGATGACCGGCCGGTCCCGGGTGAAGAGGGCGTCGAACTGCGCGTCGGCCAGCCCGTGCGGGTGCACGCTCGCGGGTTGCAGGCGCATCAGGTCCACCACGTTGACCACCCGTACCCTCAGCTCGGGCAGGTGCCGCCGGAGCAGGTCGGCGGCGGCCAGCGTCTCCAGCGTCGGTACGTCGCCGGCACACCCGAGCACCACGTCCGGCTCGGCCCCGGCGTCGGTACTGGCCCAGGCCCAGATCCCGAGCCCGCGCCGGCAGTGCAGCTCCGCCTGCTTCATCGGCAACCAGGTCGGGGCGGCCTGCTTGCCCGAGATCACCACGTTGACGTGGTGCCGGCTGCGCAGGCAGTGGTCCATGGTGCAGAGCAGCGTGTTGGCGTCCGGCGGCAGGTAGACCCGGACGATCTCGGCCTTCTTGTTGGTGACGTGGTCGATGAAGCCCGGATCCTGGTGGGAGAAGCCGTTGTGGTCCTGCCGCCAGACATGGCTGGAGAGCAGGTAGTTGAGCGAGGCGACCGGGCGGCGCCACGGGATGTCCCGGGTGACCTTGAGCCACTTGGCGTGCTGGTTGAGCATCGAGTCGACGATGTGGATGAACGCCTCGTAGCTGGTGAAGATGCCGTGCCGGCCGGTCAGCAGGTATGCCTCCAGCCAGCCCTGGCAGAGGTGTTCGGAGAGCACCTCCATCACCCGGCCGCCGGGGGCGAGGTGGTCGTCGCCGGGCTCGATCGTGCCCAGGAACGTCCGGTCGGTGACCTCGAAGACCGAGGCCAGCCCGTTCGACTCCACCTCGTCCGCGCCGAAGAGCCGGAACCGGTCCGGGTTCGCCGCGATGACGTCCCGGAGCCAGCCGCCGAGCACCCCGGTGGCACCGGTCGCCGGGCTGCCCGGCCGGTCCACCTCGACGGCGTGCTCCCGGAAGTCGGGCAGGACCAGGTCGCGGAGTACGACGCCGCCGTTGGTGTGCGGGTTAGCGCTCATCCGCCGGTCGCCGCGCGGCGCCAGCCCGGCCAGCACCGGCAGCGGCGCGCCGGTCGCGTCGAAGAGCTCCTCCGGACGGTACGACCGCAGCCAGCGCTCCAACTGGGCCAGGTGGTCGGGATTGTCGCGTACCCCCTCCAGCGGCACCTGGTGGGACCGGAACGTCCCGGCGACCTGCTCGCCGTCGACCTCGGCCGGCCCGGTCCAGCCCTTCGGGGTCCGCAGCACCAGCATCGGCCAGCGTGGCCGCTCGACCGTCCCGCCGCGACGGGCCCGCCGCTGGATCTCGGCGATCTCGTCCAGCGCCCGGTCCAGGCAGGCCGCCAACTCCCGGTGCACCCGGGCCGGCTCGTCCCCGGCCACCACGTACGGCCGGAAGCCGTAGCCGCCCAACATGCCCAGCAGGTCCTCCTCGGGCATCCGGGCCAGCACCGTCGGGTTGGCGATCTTGTAGCCGTTGAGATGCAGGATCGGCAGCACCGCACCGTCCCGGGCCGGGTCGAGGAACATCGTGGAGAGCCAGCTCCCGGCCAGCGGACCGGTCTCCGCCTCGCCGTCGCCGACCACGCAGGCCACCAACAGGTCCGGGTTGTCGAAGGCGGCCCCGTAGGCGTGCGCCAGCGCGTAGCCCAGCTCGCCACCCTCGTGGATCGACCCCGGCACCTCGGCGGCGACATGGCTCGGGATCCCGCCCGGGAAGGAGAACTGCCGGAACAGCCGGGCCATCCCGGCCTCGTCCCGGCTCACCGACGGGTACAGCTCGGTGAGGGTCCCCTCCAGCCAGGTGTTCGCGATGATCGCCGGGGCGCCGTGTCCCGGGCCGGTCACCAGCATCGCGTTCAGGTCGCGGGCCACGATCAGCCGGTTCAGGTGTACGTAGGCCAGGTTCAGCCCCGGGTCCGTCCCCCAGTGGCCCAGCAGGCGCGGCTTGACGTGCTCCGGCCGCAGCGGCTCGCGGAGCAGCGGATTCGCCAGCAGATAGATCTGCCCGGCGCTCAGATAGTTGGCGGCCCGCCAGTACGCGTCGATCCGGCCCAGTTCCTCGTCGGTCAGTCGAGGCTGCGGGTCCAGCGCAATTCCCATCACCCGAGCCTGCCCCGAGCCGGCCCGACCCGTGACCGGAACGCCCGATCTCGGCCGGCTCGCTCACTCCTGGATGTAGACGCCGTGCGCGCCGCGTACCACGACCACCGGCGAGACCGAGTGGTAGAGCATCGCCTGGCTGACCGAGCCGAGCATGCCGCGCCACGGCTCGTCACCGCGGGCGCTGACCACCACGAGTTCGGCCCGGCGGGTCTCCTGGGCCAGCGTCGACTCCGGGTCGCCGGTCCGGACCTGCTGGCTCACCCGGACCGAGGGGTACTTCCGCTGCCACGGCGCGACCGCCTCGGCGAGCTGCTCGACGACCTCGGGCGGCGGTGCGCCGTCCGCGCCGTCCGGGTCGCAGACCTGCACCACGACCAGGTCGGTGCAGTGCCGCTCGGCGGTGTCGAAGGCGAAGTCGAGGGCGCTCAGCGAGCTGGCCGAGCCGTCCACCCCGACCAGTACCGGCCCGGTCAGCGGGAGCTGTTCCCGGGCGACCAGCACGGTGCATCCGGCCCGGGCGGCGAGCTGCACGGCGGTGGCGTCGGAGGGGGTCGGCACGTCGGAACCCGCCGACAGCCCGCCGTCGCCGATCACCAGCAGCGCGGCGGAACCCGACTCCCGGAGCAGGGTGGTGATCACCGGTCCCTCGACGAGCGCGCAGGAGACCTCGACGCCCCGCTGTGCCTCGAACGCGATGGCGCCGGCCCGTTGCAGCAGCTCCTCGGCGGGACGGCGGGGCTCCTCCGGCATCGGCTCGGAGGGGTCCGCGACCCAGTTGAACGCGTGCACGATGCGCAGCGGGCGGGAGTGCAGGACCGCCTCGCGGGCCGCCAGCCGGACCGCGGTCATGCTCAGCCGGGAGTCGTCGACCCCGACGACCACCAGCGCGTCCGGGGGAGCGTTCACCGTCGCCCCGGGGGCATGGCGGCGATCGGCCCGCCATCGGTTACCTGGGGTATCCCTCGCACCAGCCGAGAGTATCCGGACGGTACGGGGGCCGTCGGCGGATTCGGCCAGTACGGCCGCCGGATGCCGGTCCGGTCAGTGCTCGACCCGCAGTACGGCCGCGGTGGCGTTGTCCCGGCCGCCCGCGACCAGGGTGTCGGCGAGTATCCCCCGGACCGTCTCGGCGAGGCTGCCGGTCGCGCCGAGCCGGCTGGCCAGCCGCTGGTAGTCGAGCTGTTCGGCGACCCCGTCGGTGCAGAGGCAGTAGACGTCGCCGGGCCGCAACGTGACGTTGAGCAGGTCCGGCTCGGGCATGGCCGGGTGCCCCACGTAGCGGGTGAGCTGGTAGCGGGCGGCGGCCGCCGCCGGGGAGTCCGCCGGGTACCAGCCGTAGACGGCACCGAGCCAGGCGGCCGTGTGGTCGACGGTGAGCAGTTCGAGCAAGCCGTCCCGCAGCCGGTACGCGCGGGAGTCGCCGATCTGCACGATCCAGCCGGAAAGCTCGGCCACCGTCGCCGGATCCGGTGTGCTGCCGCCCGGGGCGGCGCGGGCGGTCGGCGCGGTACGCCGTGCCCCGCCACCGTGCCCCTCGTCGACCGGCCCGGTGGCGGGCGGGACGACGACCAGGCCGGTGAAGGTGCAGCCGGTCAGCTCGTTCAGCTCGGCACCGGCCGCCCGGACGAGGGACTGTGCCCGGGCCATCGCGGCGCGGAGCGGACCGGGGCCGAGGTCGGGCGCTGCCGCGCGTACTCCGGCGACCATCGTCTCCATGGTGGTACCGCCGGCGACGGTGCTGCCCCGGCCGTCGCCCATCCCGTCGGCGACCGCCAGGAACGGCAGCACCGGATCGACGTGCAGCACGTCGAAGTTGGCCGAGTAGCGCTGGCCGACCCGACTGCCCCCGGCGACGTCGAGCCGGTGGCCGCCGAGTGGGTAGCTGCGGCTGACGTCGCCCTCGGCGGGCATCCGGTCCGGACCCGTCACGGGGCTTCGGTGCATGGCCGGGAGGTTAGCAGGATTTGCCAGGTCGCCCAGGCGGTATATGCGAATCACCGCAAATCTCCGCCGCTGCCGGTTCTGCGGTGCTTCGGCCCGGTCCCGTTGTGCCGCGCAGGGGCGGGCCCGACTGCGAGGATGGGGCGGTGAACCTGCCCGACGTGCTGCGCCGGCACCGGCTGCTCGCCGTCGTGCGGGGCGACGACCCGGATGCGGCGCTGGCCAGCGTACTGGCGCTGGCGGAGGTGGGCATCGCCCTGGTCGAGGTGTCGCTGACCTCCCGGGACGAGGCCGGGGTGCTGGTCCGGGCCCGGGCGGCGTTGGGGCCGGACGCGCCGCTGGGCGCCGGTACGGTGCTCACCGAGTCCGACGTGGTGCAGGCGGAGCAGGCCGGTGCGTCGTTCGTGGTGACGCCGGGGCTGGTGCCGGCGGTCGCCGAGGCGGTCCGGCTCGGGCTGCCCGTGCTGGTCGGCGCGCTGACCCCGACCGAGGTGGTCGCGGCCAGCCTGGCCGGGGCGGCGGCGGTGAAGCTCTTTCCCGCGTCGCTCGGTGGCCCGGCCTATCTCCGGGCGCTCCGGGAGCCGTTTCCGGACGTGCCGTTCGTACCGTTCGGCGGGGTGGACGTCGAGTCGGCTCCGGAGTACCTCTCGGCGGGTGCCGTCGCGGTGGGCGCCTCCGAGTCCCTGCTCGGTACGGCGCCCCAGGGCGGTGACCTGGCGGCCCTGCGCCTGCGGGCCACGGCATTCCGCGCCGCTCTCTCCTGACCGGCCCGCGCTGCGGTGTCCGGGCCCACGGACCTCCGTCCCGGGTCGTGTCAACTGGGGTTGACAAGAGTGGCACTGTCAACCTAAGTTGACAGTATGAGTCAGGCAACGGATCTGGCGGCGGCGGCCGGCAGCACCGATCCACGGATCGGGCTGCGCGCGGTGGTGGCCCTGCGCCGGCTGTTGGAACGCCTGGAGGTCGTCCAGGTCGACAACGCCCGGCGCCAGGGCTGGTCCTGGCAGGAGATCGCCGACGCACTCGAGGTCAGCAGGCAGGGAGTACACAAGAAGCACGCCGGCCGGGCGTCGGCGCGTAGCCAGGGAGGGGCATGATGTTCGAGCGGTTCACGGTGCAGGCCCGGGACGTGGTCCGGGGAGCGGTGGCGGCCCGCGAGCGGCTGGGGCACCGCAACGTCGGCACCGAGCACCTGCTGCTCGCCCTGCTCGACGCGGAGAGAAGCTCGGTCGCCGGGCTGCTCAACCAGGCCGGCGTGGACGCCGCGCGGGTGACCGAGGCGATCGACCGGAAGATCGGCCGTGGCACCGACGAACTCGGCGACCGCGACGCGGAGGCGCTCCGCTCGATCGGCATCGACCTGGCGGCGGTCCGCTCCAAGCTCGAGGAGTCGTTCGGCGAGGGCGCCCTCGAACCGCCGCCGGCCCGGTCGGCGCGGCGGGGCATCTTCGGCGGCTGGGACCTCTCCAGCCGCTTCTCCAGCCGGGCGAAGAAGGTGCTGGAGTTGGCCCTGCGCGAGGCGGTCCAGCTCCGGCACCGGGAGATCGGCGCCGAGCACATCCTGCTCGGGCTGCTCCGCGAGGGAAACGGACTGGCCGCACTGGTGCTGACCGAGGCCGGGCTCGACCTCGCCGAGCTGCGCCGCCGTACCCTCGACTCGCTCCGCAGGGCCGCCTGACCGGTTCCGGCCGGAGCCGCTCGCGGCGTGTCCCGGGCAAACCCGCCCGGCATGCGCGATTGGTCACGTCCGTCCGGCTCGCTGACGGCGGCAAGCTGCTGCACACTGGCGGCCGTGAAGGCGCACGAGGAGAGCACGGACGGCGTCCCGGCCCATCCCCGGACCAGCGGAGCCGGGGGTCCCCGGTCGGCGGTGGTGGTCAACCCGGTGAAGCAGACCGACCTGGACGGGCTGCGGCGTACCGTCACCGACACGCTGTCGGCCGCCGGCTGGCCCGAACCGGCCTGGTACAGCACCACAGTGGACGACCCGGGCGAGGGTCAGGCCCGGCAGGCGATCGAGGCCGGCGCCGAGGTGGTCTTCGTCTGCGGCGGCGACGGCACCGTGATGTCATGCGTCGGCGCCCTGGTCGGCACCGACGTGGCGATGGCCATCCTGCCGTCCGGCACCGGCAACCTGCTCGCCGCCAACCTCGGGCTCTCCAACGACCTCGCCGCCGGGCTGGAGGTGGCGATCGAACAGGGCCGGCGGCGCATCGACGTCGGCGCCTGCGGGGACCAGTACTTCACCGTGATGGCCGGGATGGGCTTCGACGCGAAGATGCTCGAAGCCACCTCCGAGACCACCAAGGCCCGGGTCGGCTGGCCCGCGTACGTGATGGGAGCGCTGCGGCACCTGCGGGACCGGCCGATGCGGGTCTCGATCCGGATCGACGACCAGCCGCCCCGACGGCGCCGGGCCAAGACGGTACTGGTGGCCAACGTCGGGCGGTTGCAGGGCGGGGTACGACTGCTCGCCGACGCCGAGCCGGACGACGGCTACCTGGACGTCGCCGTGCTCACCCCGAGGACGCTCAACCACTGGCTCTCGCTCGGCTGGGCGGTGCTGCGGCGCCGCCGCCGGGTGCCCGGGATGGAGGTGCTGCGCGGCCGGCAGGTCACCATCACCAGCAACCGGGCCCAGCCGCGCGAGCTGGACGGCGACGTCATCCCCGCCGGTCGCGCGCTGAAGGTGTCGGTGCGCCCGCAGGCGCTCTGGCTCTGCGTACCGAAGCCGGAGACCGAGCCCGACCTGGCGGTGGACGCCGACGCGGTCGCCGAGCGCGGGGAGCGGCGGGTGGAGGAGGCGCAGTGAGCAGTACCCGGCTGGTTCCCGAGACCCGCTGCATGGCGGACGACGAACTCTCGGCCGACGACGCCTGGCACGCGCTGCGCCGGCACGGCGGCTGGCACCTGGTCCGGGACGCCTTCATCCGGTTCCGCTACGGCGACGCGTTCAGCCACGCCCGGGCGCTGGCCCTGCAACTCTGCCTCGCCGTGGTGCCGTTCCTGATCGCGCTCGCCGGTCTGATCAGCGACCTCGGGGCGGACCAGGGCGGCCTGGTGGTCGCCGACACCGTGATCGCGCTGACGCCGGGCGCCAGCGACGCGGTGGTCAAGGAGCTGCTGGTCGACTCGGAGCAGACCGAGGACGCCGGCGAACTGGCCCTGGCCCTCGGCCTGCTCACCGGGCTCGTCGCGCTGACCACCACGATGGCCCAGGTGGAGCGCGGGGCGAACCGGATCTACGGGGTGGAGCGGGACCGGCCGGCACTGTGGAAGTACTTCCGGGCCGCCGTACTCGCGCTCACCGCCGGGGCACCCGCGCTGGCCGGCTTCCTCATCCTGGTCGGCGGCGGTGAACTGGGCCGCTCGATGGGCCGGTACTACGACTGGTGGGGGCCGTCCGCCAGCCTCGCCTGGGACGTGCTGCGTTGGCCGTTGAGCCTCGGGCTGACCGTCTTCGCCGTCGCGGTGCTGTTCCGGCACGCGCCGCGCCGCCGGCAGCCCGGCCTGTCCTGGCTGCTCTTCGGCGCCGGGTTCAGCATCGTGCTGTGGTGGCTGGCCAGCGTCCTGCTCGCCGGCTACGTGTCCTACAGCGACGCGTTCGGTGCCACCTACGGCGCGCTGACCGGGATGATGGCGCTGCTGCTCTGGGCCAACCTGACCGGCATAGCGCTCTTCGGTGGCCTCGCCTTCGCCGCCCAGTTGGAGGCGCTGCGGATCGGCGAGCACGAACCGGCCGAGCCGGACCGCTGGGAACCGGACCGGACCGACCCGGGGCAGGCCGACACGGCGGGCGTCGATCCGGCGGAGCCGCTCGGCCGGACCGTGCCCGGGCCACGGGCCACCGGAGGGCGGGTAGTCGACACGGTCGGCTCCGGCACGGAGCCGCGCGACGGCTGACGGGTGTACGCCGCCCGCGGCGCGGGTACCGGGCAGGCCAGAACCGAGAAGGGAGTTCTGGCGTGGCGACGGTCAGCGAACAGTTGCGGCGGCCCCTCGGACACTTCGCCGAACGTAGCCTGGCCGGGCTCGCCCTGGTCGCGGGCACCGGCGTCGGCTTCGGCGTGCTGTTGCTGCTGGTCCGATTCCACTGGGAGCCGCTGCACCGGGCCGACCACGGCACGGCGGCCTGGTTCAACGAGCTGGTCTCGGC
Source organism: Plantactinospora sp. BB1 (assembly GCF_003030385.1). Lineage (NCBI taxonomy): Bacteria > Bacillati > Actinomycetota > Actinomycetes > Micromonosporales > Micromonosporaceae > Plantactinospora > Plantactinospora sp. BB1. The sequence continues at coordinate 4,074,189 of NZ_CP028159.1, forward strand.
CAACGACGGCCTGGTCACCGTACTCCGGGCGATCACCTCGCTGGGCGGCCGACCGATCATGATCTGGCTGGTCACCATCGCGGTGGTGGGCCTGCTGATCCGCCGGCAGGGCCGGCTCGCGGTCTATCTGATCGTCACCGGTCTCGGCGCACTGGTGCTCGACCCGTCGCTGAAGGAACTGGTCGGCCGGCTCCGTCCGGTGGTCGACATCCCGGTCGCCTCGGCGCCGGGCAACAGCTTCCCCAGCGGGCACGCCCTCGGATCGATGGTCGCCTACGGTGCCCTGCTGCTGGTCTTCCTGCCGGCGATGCGGCGCGGGTGGCGCCGGGCGGCCGTCGGGGTCGTCGTCGCGGTGGTACTCGCGGTCGGGGTGACCCGGGTCGCGCTCGGCGTGCACTACCTCTCCGACGTGCTCGCCGGCTGGCTGCTCGGCCTCGCCTGGCTGGGCGTCACCGCGTACGCCTTCCGACTGTGGCGCCGCGAGCGGGGTCGGCCGGTCCGGCCGCTGGCCGAGGGGCTGGAGCCGGAGGCGGGTCGGGAGATCAGCCCGGTGCCGGCCGAGGACCACCTGCTGCCGCACCCCCGGGCGGCCGTCGCCGAGGTACTCACCGGCTGGGTACTGGTCTTCGGCGCGCTGTACGCCTTCGGCATGCTGGTCAGCTATCACCTGAAGGGCAGCTTCGTCGAGACCCTCGACCGGGAGGTGCCGGAGTGGTTCGCCGCGCACCGGACCGAGTTCCTCAACGACCTCAGCTACCTGGCGAGCAAGGCGGGCGACACCCACGCCATCCTGCTGGTCTCGCTGGTCTTCTGCCCGTTGGCGCTGGCCTTCTGGCGGCGCTGGCGGCCGGTGCTCTTCCTCGCGTTGACCATGTTCGGCGAGCTGACCCTCTTCCTGGCGTCGGCCCGGGCGGTTGACCGGCCCCGTCCCCCGGTCGAGCACCTGGACGGCCATCTGCCGACCGCGTCCTTTCCGTCCGGGCACATCGCGGCGACCATGTGCCTGTGGGTGGCGATCGCCCTGCTGGTGATGCCGCGCACCGACCGGTGGTGGCGCTGGCTCACCGTACTGGCCGCGGTCGTCATGCCGCTGGCGGTGGCCACCTCCCGGATGTACCGGGGGATGCACCATCCGAGTGACTTCGCCGGGGCCACCCTGCTCACCACACTCTGGATCGGCCTGCTCTGGCTGGTGGTGCGCCCCAACGCGGAACTCTCCGAGGACGGCCGGCGGCAGGGCGGCGGCGATGCCGGTGTGGAGCCGGCCGGGTCGAGCCGCCCGACCGACGGGACGCGGCCGGCGGAGACCGTGCCGGGCAGCCCGGCCGAGCTGTCGCGCCTCGACGACGAACTGGCCCGGGCGGCCCGGCCGGACTGAGGCCGGCGGTCACCCGGAACCGGACGAGGACGAGGACGGGGGTGCGGGCCGGGGTGCGGGCGATGACCTACAACATCAAGAACGGCGGCCGCGACGGCACCGACCAGGGTCGGCTCGATCGGGTACTCCAGGTCGTCGCCGAGCAGCGGCCGGACGTGCTGGCGTTGCAGGAACTCCGGGGCCTGCGCCGGGACCGCGACCGGCTCGACACGGTGGCGCGGCGGCTCGGCATGCGGGCGTACCTGGCCGGCGGCTGGTTCGGGCAACCGGTGGCGATCCTGGTCCGGCCGCCGGTCGAGGCGGTCGCGGTGGCGCCGGTCCGCCGGCCGTTCCACCACGGGGCACAGCGGGTCGTGCTGGCGACCGACCGGGGGCCGCTGACCGTGCTCGGCACGCACCTGAATCCGTACTCCGGGCGGCGCCGGCTGCGGGAGGCCGGCTGGCTGGTCGGGGCGGCCGGTCGGGGCGGACCGGACCGGAGGCCGTTACCGGAGCGGCTGGTCCTGCTGATGGGTGACCTGAACACGCTCGACCCGGGCGACCGGCACGACGGGCGGATCGGCCGGCTCCTGCCGGAGTACCGGGCGCGGCACCTGATGCCGGACGGGCTGACCGTGGACAGCCGCGCGGTCGCCGCGCTGTACCGGGCGGGCTTCGTGGACCTGTTCCGGCCGGAGGGTTCCGGCACCCCGGCCGACCGGGCGGAGCCGCCGCACACCGTGCCGACCAGCGCGGGCGGCGGGGCGGAGTTCACCGGGATGCGACTCGACTACCTGCTCGGCACGCCGCCGCTCGCCCGGTTGGCGCACGATCCTCGGGTGGTCACCGGTGGTGCGGCGGAATCCGCCTCGGACCACTACCCGGTCACCGTCGAGTTCGACCTGCACCCGCGCTGAGCACCGGGAGACGCCCCAGACCCTGGCAGGCGACCGCCACCGAGGCCGCTCGGGCGTCGAGTCCGCTCGGGCGCCGAGTCCACTCAACCGAACCGGCTCAGGCGCCGAGTCCGACGTCGCGGGCGAGCAGGGCCGCCTGGACCCGGTCCGCGACACCCAGCTTCGCGAAGATCGCGGAGAGCTGGTTGCGTACCGTCTTCTCGCTGAGCCCGAAGTGTCGCGCGATCTTGGCGTTGGTGTCGCCGAAGGCGAGCCGGCCGAGGATGTCCCGCTCCCGGGCGGTGAGCTGGTTGAACGGGGCGGGCAGCTCGACCGGCCCCCGGTTGAGGGTGGTGAGCACCGACGGCCCGATGCCCGGACCCAGCACGACACCGCCCTGCGCGACCGTACGCAGCGCGTCGATGACGGCGTCCGGATCCGTGTCCTTGAGCACGTAGCCCCGGGCGCCCGCCCGCAGCGCCCGGGCCACGATCTCCTCGTCGTTGGCCATCGTCAGCATCAGCACCTTGGTCTCCGGGCAGGACTGGACGATCCGGGCGGTGGCGTCGACCCCGTCGCCGTCCGGCAGCGTCACGTCCATCGCGATCACCTCGACCCGCTCGGTGACCGCGGTGCTGATCGCCTCGGCGGTGGTCGCCGCCTCGAAGACCTCGCTGACCCACGACTCGCCCTCAAGCATGGTGCGCAGCCCCCGGCGCACCACCGGGTGGTCGTCGACGATGAGGATCCGTCCACCGTGCACCATGCTCGTCGCCGCCTCTGCCCGCACACCGCGTCCTGTGCGCTGCCAGCGGGCGGCGGAATGGCACCGCGGAGCCGGGCTGCGCATCGCGGGTTCAGCGTAGCGGGCTAGCCGGTCCGGCCCGCGTCGCTGTCCGGACTCTGGTTGCCGGCGGCCTGCGGGGCGGTGCCGGCGGGCTGTGCCGTGGTGCTCCGCGGCTGCGGCACCTCCGACTCCGGGCCGGTGTCGACGGATCGGTGGGCGACCCCCCAGCAGCCGTCCGGGCCGCCGGAACCGAGATCGGTCCCGGAGTCCCCGGCCGTACGGTCGGGGGCGGCGGCATCTACGGCCGGTGCTCCGGTGGCCGCTCGTCCGAGAGTGGCTGGGCTGTCCTGTGCCACCGCACCGGTCGGCTGGTCGGGTACGGCCGGCTGGAACGGCAGACGCACCCGGATGGACGTACCATGTGGACTGCTCGGGGTGATGTCGAACTCGCCGCCGAGTTCGGTGGCCCGTTCCCGCATCGAGTCGAGGCCGACCCCGCCGGGCCGGCGCGGGCCGAGCCCCACCCCGTCGTCCACGATCTCCACCGTCAGCGCCCGGTCCCGGTGCACGTTCACCCGGCAGCTGCTGGCCCGGGAGTGCCGGGTCGCGTTGTTCAGCGCCTCGGCGACGATCCGGTACGCGGCCACCTCGATCGCCGCCGGCAGCCCCTGGAGGTTCCCGTCGACCTGCAACCGGACCGAGAGCGTCGGGCTGTCGAACCGGGCGCACTCGTTGCGCAGCGCGGCGGCGAGCCCCCGGTCCAGCGCCGGTGGCCGGAGCTGGTCGACGAGTTGGCGTACCTCGGCGGTGCAGGTTTGCAGGTCCGCGGCGAGGGCGTCGAGGATCCGACCGGTGCGGGGCTGCCCGGCGACGAGCTTGTGCGCCGCCCGGACCTGCATGGCCATCCCGGCCAGCGTCGGGCCGAGCCCGTCGTGCAGGTCGCGGCGGAGTCGCCGACGCTCCTCCTCACGGGCGGTGATCAGGCGCTCCCGCGACTCCTGGAGGTCGTGGATGAGCCGGACGGCGTCGGCCGCCACGGCCGCGTGCAGTGCCAGGTCGCCCAGCAGCCGCCGTTCCACCGGGGTGAACCGGCTCGCCGCGCTCCGGTTGGCGACCAGCAGCCGGCCGACCCGGTCCCCCCGGGTAACCATGTCGAACGCCTCGACCGGGGTGTTCGCGGTGCCGTGCGCGGCGAGGACGCGCGGCCCCTCACGCCCCTCGACCTCGACCGCGACGTGCGGCACCCGCAGCGACCGGGCGATGGTGTCGGTCAGCAGCGGCAGCACCGCGCCGGGCTCGACGGTACGGCCGAGCAGCTCGCCGAGCCGGGCCATCACCTGGTACGGGTCGTCGCGGTCGCCGTAGAGCAGCCGGTTGACCCCCCGCTGCACCCGGCCCCGGGCCGGCTCGAAGGCGACCGCGATCAGCCCGGTCGCGACCAGCGAGGCGTTCGAGGTGCTGCCCGCCATCAGCAGGTCCCGGAGCAGGGTGATCAGCCCGACGAACGCGGCGATCACCAGCAGGCTCATCACCAGCCAGACGATGGTCCGGTTGATGACCTGGTCCAGCCCGTACAGCCGGTAGCGCAGCACCGCGACGGCCATCCCGACCGGAAGTGCGACCACCATGATCACCCAGGCTCCGGGCAGGTCGATGGTCTCCAGCACGAGGCCGAGCAGCAGCAGGATCGCGCTTGCCAGCAGGCAGGCCAACTGCGCCCGGGTCTCACCGTCGGCCCGTCGCCAGCGCAACACCAGCGCGACCAGTGCCGCCACCAGGCCGAGCACGGTGACCCCGATGCCGAGCAGACCGACCAGCACGAGCGTGCGGGCCCGCTGGGTCGGCGCCGCCTCGGCGACGCTGACCAGGCTGTAGGGGTCGTCCAGGGCGGCCACCGCGTAGGCGAGCGAGGCGACGGTGATGCCGACGACCATCAGCACCGCGACCGGTCGCCACCGCCGGGACGGCAGGCGGCCGTCCGGGAAGACCAGCAGGGCAAGGAAGATCAGTCCGTACGGCGGCCACCAGGCCCACTGGCTCAGCCAGGCGGCGGGCAGAACGTTTCCCCAGCTCTCCGCGAGCGTGGCCATGCTCGCCGCCCCCCCGGCGGCGAGCATGAGCCGGCCCACGAGATGTCCGGGTATGCCTACCAGGACCAACGCGCCCATGGCGGTGAACGCGACCGCGATCACCGCGGTCTCGCCGGTCAGTTGGACCGTCGAGCCACCAATGTTGATCACTTGCCCGATCACCGCGAGCGCGACGACAACGGCTGCCCCGACCAGCACGGCGACCCGACGTGCGGGCCACCGCCCGGTGTCCTCGGTGGACGTCACCCCTTCGACCCCTGTCCGATCAAGTGCTCAGTGTGTCCAGCCGGCCGCGTGCAGGGAGTTGTGGAACCAACCACCCTGCGTCATCAGCCTGACGCCACCGGAGGGCGAGTCGCCACCCGGGAAGTGCGCCGCGTCCTCGGCGAGCGTGCCGCCGCCGAGCTGCGGCAGCGCGGCGATCGCCTCGTCCACGGTCAATCCGGAGTCGGCGACGGTCTCCGGGTGCCGGCGGATGTAGTCGCCGACGTGCTGGACGACGGCCTGTAGCCGGCCCTGGACCAGCTCCGGGTCGGGATCCTCCAGCGTCGGTACCAGCCCCTCCAGCTCCCAGGCGTGGCTGAGTACCGGCGCGAGCCGACGGCCCGCCTTGTCGAAGAACTCAAGGCCGCCCTGGGCCTTGGCGCCGATGTCCTTCTCGCTCAGCATCTCCGCGACGCTGCCGTAGGCGTGCGCGAAGCTGTTGTCGCTGGCGATGACGATCGGTTCGATCTCGGTACGGCGAACCGGGCGAATCGGCTTAGCGGTCATGACACTCCCCTCGTAATCCAATCTCGACGGTTCTCGGCGCTGGTGGGCGACGGTTCCTCCGCAGCCTAGGCCCGCTGTTCAACGGGGCGCGGAACGGTCCGTCGGACTGACGCATCATGTCCCGTCGGGGGTCCCGCAGGCCCGGGACCGGTGTCCCAGTCCACTCGGGAAAATCCGGCGTGTCTCCGTACGGTCCGGTACCCGACCGGATCTGGTGCACGACTCTCCGATCGAAGCCACCGCTGCGGGGCCCGGCCGGAGGTACTCGATGTCGGGTCGATGGCCACTCGATGCCCCGGCCCGGCACTCTCGTCGGCGGTGCCAGCCGCCACTCACCACGGCCGGCACTTCACCAATCGCCAAACCGGGGAGACCTATGACGCCCGAGTCGTCGGCAACCGCGAGCCGGAGTTCCGGCCTCGCCATGCCGCTGCGTGGGCAGACCTCGGCTCCCGCACGCCACCCGTCGTGGTCCGGGCAGCCTGAGCCGGCCGACCTGGTCGGCGAGCTGCTGGACCGGATCAGCCTCGCCGGCTGGACCGTGCGGCAACGGGCCGGGCGGACCGTGGTCACCCCGGCGCTGCCGGTCAACCGCCTTCAGGGCTGGAAGCTGCACGTCTCGGCGACGCCCGCGAACGCGCCGCTGGTGCTCGCGGCCTGCGCGCCGACGCTGGTCGAGACCGGTACCGAATTCAGCTTCGTCGCCACCGCAGCGGGGCTCGCCGAACTCAACGGTCCCCGGGCACCGAGGGCCCGGGCCGGAAAGTTCCTCACCGTGCACCCCGCGACCGACGAACTCTTCCGGGAACTGGCGAGACGTCTCGACGAGGCGACCGCCGGCTACGTGGGGCCGGCCGTCCTCTCCGACCGGCCGTACCAGTGGGGCGGGGTGGTGCACTACCGGTACGGCGCCTTCGGCGGGGTCGGCGTACTGGACGACGACGGCCGGTACCGGCGCTGCCTGGTCGATCCGGAGGGGAACCTGGTCGAGGACCGGTGCGAGCCGGTCTTCCGGCCACCGGCCTGGGCCGAGCCGCCGTTCGACTCCGCGCCGGGGCGATCGGCCCCGGCGGTGCCCGGGGCGCCGGTCTGGCCGACCAACCGGGCCGGCCCGACCGGGCCCAGCTGGTCGGTGGCGTCGATGCAGATCTTGGGGACGTCCACCGCCGAACCGGTCTTCGGTTCGGCGGGGACGGCCGGGTCCGTGGGGGGCGGACCGGGGGGCCCGGCCGGGCCCGCAGTACCTGCTCGGTCGGGGGGCTCGACCGAGTCGGAGGGCCCGGCCGGGTCGGGGGAAACCACGCGGGTGGGGGAATCCGCGCGGACGGGGGGAACCGCGCGGGTGGGGGAATCCGCGGGGTTCGGGGGAGCCGTGCGGTTCAGGGGAGCCGCGCGGGTGGGGGGACCTGCCGGGTCGGGGGACCCGGTCGGGCCGGCGGGGGCGGCCGGGTCAACGGGGGCGGTCGGGTCGACGGGGACGTGGGGGCCCGTCGACCCGACCGGACCGGCCGAGGTCCTGATCGGCGGCAGGTACGCGGTCACCGGGGCTATCCGGCAGGCGAACAAGGGGGGCGTCTACCGGGCCCGGGACCTGCGTACCGGCGTCGAGGTCCTGATCAAGGAGGCCCGGCCGTACGTCGGGGTCGACGCGTACGACCGGGACGTCCGGGACCTGCTCGGGCACGAGGCGCGGGTGTTGCGCCACCTGCTCCCGCTCGGCGTGACGCCCCGGCCACTGCGCGAGTTCGTCCAAGGCGACCACCGGTTCCTCGTCGAGGAACTGCTCCCGGGGCGGCCACTCTCCGCCGACCTGCCGGACGTACGGGTGGTCGGTCCGGGCCGACCCGGCTGGCATCACCTGCTCGGCCGGCTGGCCCGGCTGCTCGGCGCGGTGCACCCCGTCGGCGTGGTACTCCGGGACCTGGCCCCGGAGAACGTGCTGCTGCTGCCGGACGGCGACCTCCGGCTGGTCGACCTGGAGCTGGCCGCGTTACGCACCGGCGGGCCGGACGACTGGTCCTACCTCGACCTGCGGCTCTCCGGCGCGGCCGGCTTCGTCGCTCCGGAACTGTGGCGGGGCGCGGCACCGGACCCGGCGGCCGACCTGTTCAGTCTGGGCGTGCTGGCTCTCTGGCTGGCCGGCCGGGTCTCCCCGGCCGGCCTCGACGTGGCGGGTACCGGCTCGTGGGCCGGATCCGCCGGCCTGCCGGTACGGTGGCCGGAGGACTGGGTGGCGGCGCTGCTGGCGCCGTCGTTCGGCGGGCCGCCGGTTCCGGCGCCGTTGCGCCGGATCGTCACCGGCCTGCTGCGGGCGGAGCCTGCCGACCGGATCGGGCTGGACGAGGTGGTCGGGCTCTGCGCCGAGGCTTCCGGTCCGGTCGTTCCGTCGGCCTCCGCGACGTCCCGGGTGCCGACCCGTGCACCGGACGGCACCGCCAAGCCGTCGCCGTAACCGGCTGGACGCCATACGACGACCGACCCGGTCCAGCCAGATCCGACCTCTCGCGGCCGCGCCGATCGGCGGCGGCACGCTTCCGGTCACTCGCTTCCGGTCACTTGCTCCCGGCCTCTTGCTCTGGGTCACTCGCTCCCGGCGCTCGCTTCCGGTCGCTTGCTCCCGGTCACTTGCTCCCGACCTCTTGCTCTCGGGCACTCGCTTCCGGTCACTCGCTTCCGGTCACCTTGCTCCCGGCCACTTGCTTCCGGTCACTCGCTCCCGGCCAGGGCCGGGTCGGGCGGGCGTACCTGGCCCGGGATGACCGCCACGACGTCCGGCGGGCGCTGGGCCGATCCACGGCGCGGCGCCGGAGCGCCACCGACCGGCCGCCGTGCCACCGGCTCGGGCTGGTCGGCGGGGCAGAGGATCGGGGTGGCCCGGGGCGCGACGCCGATCCGTCGGATCACCCCGCGCAGCGTTCCCGTCCTCCGCAGCGGAGCCGGCTCGTCGGTGCCGCGCCGCGCCCCGACCCCGACCGGACTCGCCGCCGGAGCCGGACGCTGCCCGGCCAGCCACTGGACGGCCGCGCAGGCCGCCGCCCGGTCCGGATCACCCAGCTCGTCGAAGAGCCGCCGGGCGGCCCGCGCCGCCGTCCAGGCCGCGCCGGACTCGGCCCGGGAGAGCAGCAGCAGGGCGTTGCCGAGCGACAGCAGTGCCCGGCCGCGATCGACACCGCCCCGGTCCCGCAGCGCGGCGCGACCGTGCGCGACCGCGCGCTGCCACAGCTCGGTCAGGCCGCGCTGGTGCAGGAAGTTCGTCGGTGCCACCGCCAGCCGCCAGGCCAGCTCGGTGTCGCCGAGTCCGGCGGCCTGCTCGGCGGCGCCGACCAGCAGGTGCCGTTCCGCGCCGAGCCAGCCGAGCGGGTCGGCGTCGACGGCGCGCAGGAGTCTCTCGCCCGGACCGAACCCGCGCGGCAGGCCGATCGCACCGGCCGGGAAGACCTGCTCGGGTACCTGCCGGTCGGCGCGCAGCGCCAGGTCCAGCACCCACCAGTACGCCCGGCGGTGCGCCGTCGCCCGGGTCGGCGGTGGATCGTCGACGCCGACCCGTTCCGCCGCGTACAGCCGGACGAGTTCCGGCATCCGGTAGCGGGGCAGCCCGGTACGCCGGTCCGGCACGGGCCACACCAGACCGGCGTCGGTCAGGGCGGCCAGAGCCTGTTCGGCGCTGCTCTCGTCGGTGTCCAGCAGCGGGACGGCGAGCCAGCCGGGGAACTCGGCCACCGGCAGCGCGCCGAGCCGCCGCAGCAGGGTCGCGGGTTGCGCCGCCAGCCGCTGGTACGCCCCGGCCAGGCCGCGCCGCACGTCCCGGTCGCCGTCGACGAGCCGGTCGAGCCGGCGCGTACCGTCGGTGAGCCGGTCGACGGCCTGGGGCAGCGACCGGTCGGCCCCGACCGCGAGCCGATTTCCGGTGACCCGGATCGCCAGCGGGAGCCGGTCACAGAGCTGCACCATCCGGTGCACGGCCGGCAGGTCACCGGCGACCCGGTCCGGCAGCATGCCGGTGAGCAGCCGGACCGCCGGCTCGACCGGCAGCACGTCGAGGGTGACCCGGTGGGCGCCGTCCAGGCCGGCCAGCGGGCGCCGGGCGGTCACCAGCGCCGCCGAGGCCGGCCCGGTGGGCAGCAGCGGGCGTACCTGCGCCTCGTCGGCGGCACCGTCGAGCAGGACCAGGATCCGGCGCCGTGCCACCAGCGACCGGTAGAGGTCACGCCGCTCGGTACGCCCGTCCGGAACCGCGGTCCCGGGTACGCCGAGCGCGCGGAGGAACCCGCCGAGTACCTCGTGCGGGTCCACCGGCACGCCCTGACCGCCGTCGACGAGTTCGGCGTAGAGGCAGCCGTCCGGGTGACCGGGGCCGACGTCCCAGCCTGCCCGGATCGCCAGTGCCGTCTTGCCGACCCCGGGCAGGCCGGAGACGACCACCACGGCTGGTCCGGTCCGGCCGGTGCCGTCCCCGAGGGCGCGGCGGATCCGGGTCAGTTCGGCGTCCCGCCCGACGAAGTCGGCGACGGCGGGTGGCAGCTGCCACGGGACGTCCCCGGTGCGTCCGGTCGTACCGTCCCGGCCGCTGGGTCGACGGCGGGCCGGGCCGCCCGGTTGCCCGCCGGGCCGCCGACCGGGCAGTCCACCCGGTCGACGAGCCGGTCGTCCGGCCACCCGACGGCGGGCCGGTGGCCCGCCCGGGCGCCGTCCCGGCCGGTTCGCATCGGTGCCCCCCGAGTCGACGGCGGCCGCCAGCGACGCGCCCGGCCCCGCCAACGGGGCTTCCGGCCCCGCCAACGAGGCACCCGGCCCCGCCAACGGAGCTTCCGGCGGGAGGTCGAGCGCGGGATCGCGGTTGAGGATCCGGTGCTGGAGTTCGGTCAGGCGGGGGCCGGGCTCGATCCCGACCTCGTCGGCGAGTCGCCGCCGGAAGTCCTGCAATCCGGTGAGCGCCTCGGTGACCCGGCCGCAGCGATAGAGCGCGAGTACCAGATTCTCCCGGAACCGTTCGTTGAACGGATCCGTGGCAACCAGCCCGACCAGTTCGGTGACCAGGTCGGCGTGCCGGCCGAGCGCGAGTTCGAGTTCGATGCAGCGGGCCCGGATCGCGGCTCGCCGCTCGGTGAGCAGGGTGGCCGCCGTCCCGACCAGTTGACCGGGCACCCCGGCCAGCGCGGAGCCGCGCCACAGGTCGAGCGCGGACCTCAGCCGTGCGACGGCCTCGGCGGGCCGGCCGGTGGAGGCCGCCCGCTCCGCCTCGGCGACGTACCGCTCGAACAGCAGCGCGTCGAGTTCGTCGGTCGTCACGGCGAGCCGGTAACCGGCCGACTCGGTGAGTACCATCGGCCGCTGCGCGCCGGCCCGGGCGAGCAGCCGGCGCAGTTGGGACACCACGATGGTCAGTTGGCTGCGGGCGGTCGGCGGCGCGTGCCAGCCCCACACCGCCTCGATCAGCCGGTCGGTCGGCACCGTCCGGTTGGCCTCCAGGAGCAGGGTCGCGAGCAGGGTCGAGACCCGGGCGCTCCGGATCCGGAGTGGAGCACCGGCAACCTCGACCGACAGGGGACCCAGGATTCTGAACCGCATACTCGTCTCCGCCGCGTCGCCGCGCGACAGCCGTACGACTGCCTGGGGCCGAGCCTGCTGCACCGCCCGGGGCCGAGCCAGGGACAGCTGACCCGGCTGTCCGGGAGGAATGCCCGACACGCCGGGCACGCCCCGACACGTCGGCCGGTCGGTCGAGCGCCGGCCGGCCGATCAGAGGAGCAGATTGACGAGTACGGTCAGGACGATCGAGCCGACGATCGAGATCAGGATCATCAGCAGGCAGCCCAGTCCGCCACCGAGCGGGCGTACCTCGACACGGCCGAATCGCATCCCGGTCAGAGCTCCCGCAGCCGGGGCAGCAGCTCGTGCTCGGCCCAGTCCAGGAAACGCGGCTGGCCCTCGACGCCGACCTGCACGAACGCCACGTCGGTGAAGCCGGCGTCGACGTACTTGCGGAACGCCTCGACGTGCGGGTCCAGGTCCGGTCCGCAGGGTACGAGCTGCGCGATGTCCTCGGGACGGATGGCCTCGCTGGCGCTGACGAAGGACTCCGGCCCGGGCAGCTCGGCCTTGACCGTCCAGTTCAGGGCGGCCCACCGCCATTGATCGTGCACCGTCTTGCGGCAGTCGTCGGCGTCCGGGCCGTAGCAGACCGCCGCCTGCCCGTAGCGGGGCTTGCCGGCGCCGCCGCGTTCGTCGTACATCCTGACCACGGCCGCGTCCGGGTTGTCGCAGACCAGCGCGTCGGCGTACTCGCATGCCAGCTCGACCGAGTGCGGCCCGGAGGCCGCGAGGGCGATCGGGATGGGGCTGTCCGGCCGGTCCCAGAGGTACGCCTCGGGCACCTCGAAGTGGTTGCCGGAGTAGGAGAGGTTGTCGCCGTCGAGCAGCGGCCGGATGATCTGCAACGCCTCCTCCAGCATCTCGTGCCGCTGGTGGACGTAGGGCCAGGCGCCCGCCACGTGTTCGTTGAGGTTCTCCCCGGCGCCGAGCGAGAGGGTGAACCGGCCGTCGGACATCACCCCGATCGTCGCGGCCTTCTGCGCCACCACCGCCGGGTGGTACCGCCGGATCGGGCAGGTCACGTAGGTCATCAGTTTGATCCGGGAGGTGGCGTGCGCGACCGCGCCGAGCACGGCCCAGGCGTAGGGCGAGTGGCCCTGGGAGGCGAGCCAGGGGGAGTAGTGGTCGGAGATGACGAGATAGTCGAAGCCGGCCTGTTCCGCCCGGACCGCCTGGTCGACCAGGTCCTTCGGTCCGGTCTGTTCACACATCAGCGTGTAGCCCACCCCGACCATGCCGGCCTCCTCCGTCGTCCGATTCCGGTTGTCTACCCCTCCTGGCGCCGGTAAACCCCGGTCGTCCGGCGTGAAGTGCAGTGACGTCCTTGACTATTTCCCGACCGTGGAGGTAGGTTCGTCCTTAACCGGTTAAGAATGGCCGGTGCATCATCCTTGTGGTGGGGATGACGGCGCCCGTGGCGGTCGGTCACCGCACCGCCCGGGCGCCGCCGGCGGAGTTCGGTTCTTCCCCCCGGTCAACGGCCGTATTAACGTGTCCGACCATGGTGATCTCTCGACGGCTCGGTGCCGTGCTGGCGGCGACGACCGTCACCCTCTCGCTCGGTGCCACCCCCGCGTCGGCCACCGGGCGGGGTCACGGTCACGGCGGTGCCGGGAAGCCGGGTGCGCCGGGGGTCGGCGACGGCTACTTCCCGGCGGCCGGCAACGGCGGGTACGACGTCCTCCACTACGGACTCGAGATCCGCTACGAACCGACCAGCCGGGCCTTCGCCGGGGTCGCCACGATCAGCGCCCGGGCCACCGACCGGCTCTCCCGGTTCAACCTCGACCTGCGCGGCTTCGAGGTGCGGTCGGTGACCGTCGACGGCCGGGCCGCCCGGTACGACCGGGACGGCCAGGAGCTGCGCATCTCGCCGAGGAACGGCCTGTCCCGGGGCGAGCGGTTCACCGTCGTCGTCCGGTACGACGGCACCACCGGCCGCCCGACCGACATCGAGGGCGCCCTCTACGGCTGGGTCTCCACGCCGGACGGCTCCTTCGTGGCGAACGAGCCCGACGGCGCCGCCACCTGGTATCCGGTCAACGACCACCCGACCGACAAGGCCAGCTACGACTTCCGGATCACGGTGCCGGCCGGCAAGACCGCGGTCGCCAACGGCGAACTCGTCGAGCAGCGCACGAGGAACGGCTGGACGACCTTCGTCTGGCGGGCCCGCGACCCGATGGCGAGCTACCTCTCCACCGCCTCGGTCGGCGACTACGACCTGCGTCGCAGCACCGGTCCGCGCGGCCTGCCGATCATCGACGCGGTCGACCGGGACCTCGGCCCGGACGCCGCCGACGGGCTGGCCCGGACCAGGGAGATGATCCAGTACTTCTCCGACCTCTTCGGCCGGTACCCGTTCACCTCCTACGGGGCGATCGTCGACGACGACGAGGACGCCGGGTACGCGCTGGAGACGCAGACCCGGCCGATCTACTCCGGACCGCCCGGCGAGGGCACCGTGGCGCACGAGCTGGCCCACCAGTGGTACGGCAACAGCGTCAGCCCGGCCCGCTGGCAGGAGATCTGGCTGAACGAGGGGTTCGCCAGCTACGCCGAGTGGCTCTGGGAGGAGCACACCGGCGGGCGTACCGCGCAGGCGCGGTTCGACACCAACTACGCCCGGCCGGAGACGGCGAGCTTCTGGAACCCGCCGCCCGGTGACCCGGGTGCGACCAACCTCTTCGCCGGCTCGGTCTACACCAAGGGCGCGATGACGCTGCACGCACTGCGTACGAAGATCGGTGACCGGGCCTTCTTCGCCCTGCTCCGCGCCTGGTACGCGGCGAACCGCGACGACACGGTGACCACCGCCGACTTCGTCCGGCTCGCCGAGAAGGTCAGCGGGCGGCAGCTCGACGCCTTCTTCCAGACCTGGCTCTACACCCCGGGCAAGCCCACCGCCTGGTGACGATCCGGCACCGCCCCTCCGTCCGGTACCGGGCGGAGGGGTTACTTAACCGGTTGCGTTAACCGGTTCATCGGCCTACCCTGATCCGTGCCGTCGCAGGGAGTTGGGTGGCAACTGTCGGGCAACAGTTGCCGGTCCCTCACTTCTGTCCCCGTCCCGGGACCCTCCCTGAGGTAGGTCATGAAAAGACGAATCTACGCCGTCGCATCGGCGCTGCTCGCGCTCGTCGCCGCCACTGCCGTCTCGCTCTTCGTGGTGACCCCGTCGGCACAGGCGGCGGCCGGCTTCACGATCAGCGGCGGGCGGCTCATCGACGCGCGCGGCAACGAGTTCATCATGCGTGGGGTCAGCCACGCGCACACCTGGTACGCCAGCCAAACCGGTTCATTCCGCGACATCAAATCGCTGGGCGCGAACACCGTACGGGTGGTGCTGAGCAGCGGTGCCCGGTGGACCCAGAACAGCGCCAGCGACGTAGCCAACGTCATCTCGCTGTGCAAGGCCAACCGGCTGATCTGCGTCCTGGAGGTGCACGACACCACCGGGTACGGCGAGGAGGGCGCGGCGATCACCCTCGACCAGGCGGTGAGCTACTGGATCAGCATCCAGAGCGCGCTGGCCGGCCAGGAGAACTACGTCATCCTCAACATCGGCAACGAGCCGTTCGGCAACAACGAGGCGACCAGCGCCAACTGGCCGACGCACACCCGTAACGCGATCACCCGGCTGCGCAACGCCGGCTTCGACCACACCATCATGGTCGACGCGCCGATGTGGGGTCAGGACTGGCGCTTCATCATGCGGGACAACGCGCAGAGCGTCTTCAACGCCGACCCGGACCGGAACACCATCTTCTCGATCCACATGTACGGCGTCTTCGACACCGCCGCCGAGATCACCGACTACCTCGGCCGGTTCCGCAGCGCCAACCTGCCGATCGTGGTGGGGGAGTTCGGGCACAACCACTCGGACGGCAACCCGGACGAGGACACCATCATGTCGTACGCCCAGCAGAACGGGATCGGCTACATCGGCTGGTCGTGGAGCGGTAACGGCGGCGGCGTCGAGTACCTCGACATGGTGACGAACTTCAACGTGAGCCAGTTGACCTCGTGGGGGCAGCGGATCTTCAACGGGGCGAACGGGATCCGGCAGACCGCCCGGCAGGCGACGGTCTACGACAGCAGTACCCCGACGATCTCGCCGACCTCCCGGCCGCCGACGACCCGGCCCCCGACCGGTACCCCGACCACCCGCCCGCCGACGACTCCGCCGACCACGTCACCGGGCGGTACCCGGGGCTGCACCGCCACGTACGCCGTCACCGGGCAGTGGCAGGGCGGCTTCCAGGGCGAGGTCCGGGTGACCGCCGGCAGCGCGGCGATCAGCGGCTGGACCGTCACCTGGACCTTCGCCAACGGGCAGCAGGTCAACCAGGCGTGGAACGCGACGCTCACCAGCAGCGGGTCGACCGTGACCGCGCGGAACGTCTCGCACAACGGCAGCCTCGGCGCCGGGGCGAGTACCGCGTTCGGGTTCATCGGAACCTGGAACGGCAGCAACACCACGCCGACGCTGAGCTGCACCGCCAGCTGACCTGTCGGCTTCCGCCGGTGGCCGGGCCCGCGTCCGCGGGCCCGGCCACGCGTTCCTGCGGCGACCGGTCGGCAACTACCCGCCGCCGTCTCCGCCGTCTCCGGGGCCTCCGGCGCCTCCGGCGTCTCCGCCGGTTCCCGAGGGGACGGTCAGCTCCGGCCCGGTAGCCGGGGCAGCACCTCGGTGGCCACCTCCGCGAGGACCGCCTCGTCCCCGGCGTACCAGCTCGACTCGCGCGGCCAGTGCGTGACGACGTCGGTGAAGCCCAGCTCGGCGGCCCGGCCGACCGCCTCGGCGAAGTGCCCCGCGCTGGAGAGCGAGAAGACCGGGGCGGAGTCGAGGGAGAGATAGCGGTCCAGACTGCCGGACTCCCGGCCGGCGGCGGCGAGGATCTCGTCCATTCGGCCGGCGAGGTCGGCGACGGAGCGCCACCACGCCGCCATGTCGTCGCCGTCCGGGATGCCGGTGGTGACCCAGCCCTGGCCGTACCGGGCGGCGAGCCGCATCGAGCGCGGCCCGTTCGCGGCGACCACGAACGGCACCCGGGGCTGCTGGACGCAGCCGGGGTTGCTCCGCGCGTCGACCGCCGCGTAGTAGTCGCCCCGCCAGGTGACCCCGTCGGTCCGGAGCAGCAGGTCGAGCAGCTCGGTGAACTCGGTGAACCGGTCGACCCGGTGTCGGGGGGAGAGCGCCTGGGCACCGAGTACGTCCGAGTCGAACCCGATCCCGCCGGCGCCGATGCCGAGCAGTACCCGGCCGTCCGAGACGTCGTCCAGCCCGGTGATCTGCCGGGCGAAGTGCACCGGATGCCGGAAGTTGGGCGAGGCGACCAGGGTGCCCAACCGGATCCGGGAGGTGACCATCGCGGCCGAGGTCAGCGTGCCCAGGGCGTCGAACCACGGCCCGTCGACCAGGTCACGCCAGCCGAGGTGGTCGTAGGTCCAGGCGTGGTCGAAGCCCCACTCCTCGGCCTGGCGCCACCGGCGCTCGGCCACGGACCACCGCTGGTCGGGAAGGATCACGATACCCACGCGCATGGTCTGGAGAGCTTACGTCCCGCCCGCCGCCGCCAGCCTCCCGGCCGGCGGCCCGGTGCGTCCGGGCACTGGTCGCGGGCCCGGATCCGTCACCCGAATCGGTGACGGGCGAACGCTCCCAGCCACCTCACAGCTACGGTGAATAGGGTCACCGGAGTGCGCGTCGATCCATCGTGGAAAATGCGCGCCGACACCAGCGGCACATATCCGCCGTAAACAGGAGTATCTCTATGGTCTTCAAGAAGATGTTGAGCGCCTTCGGCGTCGGCGGTCCGAGCGTGGACACCGTGCTGACGAACCCGAACACCCGGCCCGGCCTGGTGCTCGACGGGCAGGTCAACCTGCGCGGCGGGGATTCCGCGGCCGACATCGAGCAGGTCACCGTCGCGCTGGTCACCCGGGTCGAGATGGAGGCCGGAGACAGCGAGTACGCCGGCACCATGGAGTTCTACCGTCTCCCGGTCAGCGGCGCCATGCGCCTGGAAGCCAAGCAGGAACTGGCGATCCCGTTCCAGCTCCCGGTGCCCTGGGAGACCCCGATCACCGACGTCTACGGTCAGCGGCTGCGCGGCATGACGATGGGGCTGCGTACCGAACTCGCGATCGCCCGGGCGGTGGACAAGGGCGACCTGGACGCCATCGCGGTACACCCGCTGCCGGTGCACGAGAAGATCCTGGAGGCGTTCGCCCAACTCGGCTTCCAGTTCAAGAGCGCCGACCTGGAGCGCGGACAGATCTACGGCGTGCAGCAGACGCTGCCGTTCTACCAGGAGATCGAGTTCTTCGCCGCCCCGCAGTACGCGCACGCGATCCGCGAGGTCGAGCTGACCTTCGTCACCAACCAGCACGGCGTCGACGTCATCATCGAGTGCGACAAGCGCGGCGGGATGTTCAGCGGCGGGCACGACAGCGTGGGCCGGTACACCGCCGAGCACGCCGGTGTCGACCAGGTCGACTGGCGGCAGCGGGTCGAGGGCTGGCTGGCGCAGACGGTGCAGAGCTACGGCCGGCACGGCGGGGCGGGGCAGCACTACGGCCACCCCGGCAAGCAGGGGCACCACGGCGGGCACGGCATGGGCGGCATGGTCGCCGGTGCGGCGCTTGGGCTGGCCGGCGGCATGATCGCCGGTGAGATGCTGGAGGACGCCTTCGAGGGCGACTTCGGCGAGGAGTGACCCGGCCGGCGGCCACGGACGAGGAAAAGGCCGAGGTCCCCGCCGTTGTCGGCGGGGACCGCGACCCCCCGTGGCAAGTCGCCACTGCTCGGGACACTCCGGTACACCGGTCCTCAGCGGAGACTGCGCTCCGCCGCTACGGCGTCCGGAGCATCGTCACCGTTTGCCGTGTCGCCAGGCGTTACCCAGCTTCGCCAGACCACGGCTACCCAGGTAGGCGATGGTCATCAGGGTGATGAAGAACCAGGCCTGCTGAGCCCGGAACGGGTCGACGCCGGTCGCGTCCGTACCGACCAGGTCCGCAGCCAGCAAGGTGAAGCCGACCGCCGCCAGATAGATGTAGAACTCGGTACTCAGCCAGGCGGGCTTGGTCTCGTTACCAGGATTCCGCCGTACCGGCTCGTCCATCCGGCGCTGCATCTCCGACAGAGTCTGCTGTATCTGCTGGTTGGAGATGTTCTGGGCACCCATCTCCCGGGTCGGTGCCGACTGCATGTCCGTCACCTGCTGGCCCATCGGCTGCCTGGACGGGGTCTGCGTGCTCATCTTTTCCTCCTCGGATTCGATGAGATCTCTTCCGACCGCCAACGGTCACGGCACTTCCGCGCCCGTGGCACCCGTTGGCTACCCGACCGGCCCTGCCACAAACAGCCGCTGACCAGCGGACTATCGATTCCGCGCCGCCCGGGGTGGCCGGTGGCGTTTGCCGACCCGGGCACCGGGGACACCCGGGACGACGACAACGGACAACTCGGCGAGGTGGTGGACGTGCGCGGCGAGGACGAACGGCGGGAGTCGGCACGGCGGACCGAAGACCGGATCGGGCGCGGCAAGTACGGCCCCGGCGCGATGGAGGAGGTCACCCTCCCGGTTGACGAGGGCCGCGAGGCGCACGAACGCGACATCGAGGACCCCGCGGACCGGGCGCGGGATCCGGACGTACTGCGGGACGGCGGTCCGACCCGGAACCGGGGGGTGAGCACCACCACCGGTACCGACCGGCGGGCCGGGTCGGCGAACGCGCGCCGCCAACCTCGCCGGCCGGGCGGAAAGGTGGCACCGACCACCACCGGGGACGCGACCACCGGCGGGATCAACCCGTCGGCGGCCGGGTCCACCAGCGACGCCTCCGGACAGGCGCGGCAGATCGGCAACTTCACGGACAAGTGACCCGGCCGCACCGGCCGGGGCTCAGCCGACCCGGAGGATGCCCAGTCGCTGGGTCGCCCGGGTGAGCGCGACGTAGAGGTCGCTGCGCCCACGGCTGGACTCGGCGACGATCCGGTCCGGATCGACCACCAGCACCGAGTCGAACTCCAGCCCCTTGGCCTGGGCGACGGTCAGCAGGACCACCCGGCTGGTCAACTCCGGATCGTCGCCGAGCGCCACCTCGGGCTCCGCCTCGGTGACCCCGGGACCCAGTTCGTCGACGAGCCCGGCCGGCACGATCACCCCGACCCGGCCGGTGCCGACCCCGGCCGCCTCGGTCCGGATCGCCTCGACCAGCCGCCCGACCAGTTCACCGGTACCGACCTGGACGTCCCAGGGCTCTTCGCCGGTGTCGCGTACCGCTCGGGGTGGGGTGAGCGTCGGGTCGATCTCCGCCAGCACCTTGGCGGCGACCGCCAGGATCTCCGACGGCGTACGGTAGCTGACCGTCAGCTCCTCCAGCCGCCACCGGTCACCGACGTACGGCTCCAGCACCGGCCACCACGACGAGGCGCCGGCCAGCGATCCGGTCTGGGCCACGTCGCCGACCAGCGTCATCGAGCGGCTCGGGCAGCGGCGCATCAGCACCCGCCAGGCCATCGGGGAGAGTTCCTGCGCCTCGTCCACGATCACGTGCCCGAAGGCCCAGCTCCGGTCCGCCGCCGCCCGCTCGGCGGTGCTCAACTGGTCCCCGTCGGCCTGCCGCTCGGCCAGCCGGTCGGCGACGAGCAGGTCGGTGACGTCCAGCATCCCGTCCTCGGCCTCCGGCTCGTCCTCGAAGTCGATCGACTTGGAGCCGGCGGCGATTTCGAGCACGCCCTCGGCGTACTCGATCTCGGCCTGGCGCTGCCGGGCGGCCCTGGCCCGGACCGCGCGGTCGTCCTCGCCCAGCAGCTCCGCCGCCTCGTCCAGCAGCGGTACGTCGGCCGGGCTCCAGCCGCCCCACGGCTCCCGCCGCAGCGCCGCCCGCTCGGTCTCGTCCAGCTTCGGCGCCGCCACCGCGAGCCGCTGCTCCGAGGCGAACAGCCCGGCCACCACCTGCTGCGGGGTGAGGATCGGCCAGAGCCAGTCCAGCACCGCCTGCACCTCGGGCTCGGCCCGCAGCTCCCGCCGGAACTCGGCGAGGTCGGCCTCGTCGAGCAGGTTCTCCCCGCCCAGCGGGTCGGCGCCGATCCGCTCGGCGAGCTGGTCGGCGAGGGCGTGAATGATCTCGATGTCGAAGAGTGGCCGGGCCAGGTTGTGCGGCCGGTCGGTGCGGCGGACCCGGTCCCGGGCGGCGGCGACGGTGGCCGGATCCAGCACCAGGCTGTCCCGCTCGATGTTGATCTCGATCGGCTCCTCCGGCACCCGCTGCCGGTCCCGGATCGCGGCGGCCAGCACCTCGACCATGTCGAGCCGGCCCTTCAGCTCGGCGACCTCCGCCGGCTCGGGCCGGGTCGCGGTGATCCCGGGGAAGAGTTCTCCGACGGTACGCAGCAGCACGCCGGTCTCGGCGAGCGTCGGCAGCACCTGCGAGATGTAGCGCAGGAAGGTCGCGTTCGGGCCGACCAGCAGCACACCCCGGGTGGAGAGGATCTGCCGGTGTGTGTAGAGCAGGTACGCCGCCCGGTGCAGCGCCACCGCCGTCTTTCCGGTGCCGGGGCCGCCCTGCACCACCAGTACCCCGTCCAGGTCGGCCCGGATCACCCGGTCCTGTTCGACCTGGATGGTCCGGACGATGTCGGTCATCCGGCCGGTACGGCTGGCGTTCACCGCCGCCAGCAGCGCCGCCTCGCCGGTCAGCCCGCCCCGGTCGCCGGCCTGCCCGGCCGCGTTCAGGTCCAGCACCTCGTCGTCGAGGCCGACCACCTCGCGATCCCGGGTCCGGATGTGCCGGCGTCGGCGTACCCCGTCCGGGGCGGCGGCGGTGGCGAGATAGAAGGGCCGGGCGGCCGGGGCGCGCCAGTCCAGCAGCACCGGTTCGTACTCGCCGTCGCCGTCGAATATGCCGATCCGGCCGATGTAGCGGCGGGTGCCGTCGTCGAGGTCCAGTCGACCGAAGCAGAGGCCCTGTTCGACCGCGCCGAGCCGGTCGAGCTGCTCGGCGTACATCTGGACGGTGCCGTCGCGCTGCGAGCGCTCCTGCTGGGTGCCGCCGGCGTTGCGCAGCGCGGTGCGCAGTCGCCGGGTGGCCTGGGTACGCAGTTCGTCGAGGCGCCCGTAGAGCATGGAGACGTACCGCTGCTCGCCGGGGAGGTCGTCCCCGCTCGGGGCGGCGGGCCGGGACTGCCCGGCGGCCACCGGCCCGTCGGCGCCGGAGGGTACGGCACGTCCGATCGGTTCGTCGGCCGGCTCGTCGAGACGCTGGTCGGGCGAAACACCGGATTGCTTTGACAAACCGTCTCCCCATTGTTAGGCTTTGCGCGGAACGGCATTATGCCGTTCTTTTTTATTTCCGAACTGAGAAACGATAGCGCGTTTCTTTACCGGCATCCATCGGCCGCGCGACCTGACGGACACACCGCGCTCGACTGATCGGCGTCCGGGATCGGGCGTCGGGGAGACGAAGAACCCGACCGGGCGCCGGCAGAGGGGCCTTGTCGCATGGCAACGGGGCCTTGTCGCATGGCAACGGACGAGCGCCCTGCCGCCGTCGCGGCGTCACCGCGATGGCCGGGTGGCAGAGCGCCCGTCCGAGAGCCGATCACCTACCGGTCTGGGCGACCTCGTACAGCCGTTCCGGCTTCACCGCGCCGACGAGTACCCGGCCGTCGTCGGTGAGCAGGGCGGTGAAGAGCTTGCCGGTGACGAGCCGGCCGCTGCCCCACTCGCCACCCACCTCGGGGAGCCCGCCGAGCAGGCCCCGGAGCAGGCCGGCTTCCGAGCCCTCCGACCGCGTGCCGCCGCTCTGCCCCTGGGTGAATCCGGCGAGCTGCGGAACCTCGGCGACCAGTACGCTCGTCCACCCGGTGCCGACCACCGTCGGCCGCTGCACGCCGGTCGGCAGCGCCGGGCGGCCCTCCGGTCGGGTCGCCTCGGTCACCTCCGCACCCGGCGGCGGGTTGAAGGCGAACTGGGCCGGGTCGGGGCGCTCGAAGTTGACCTGGGTGAAGGCTACCTCGAAGGCGGGCTTGCTGGTGCCCTCCGGTACCACCTGGAAACGCAGCGGTACGTGCTCGGCGGCGTCGATCGCGATCGTGATCTGGCCCACCAGCGAAGTGTCGTCCCGTGGTTCGAGTACCAGTTCGTAGGCGTCCCGGCCGGCGATCGAGGCCGACCGCCCGACGCTGACCCGGGTGGTCGGATCCACCGCCGCCAACGCCTGCTCGGCGGCCTCCTGCGGGGTGCTCGGCAGGTGACCCGGGACGCCGGAGGACCTGCCGGAGCCGTCCAGGGTGGTGTGCTCGGCCCGGTTGGCCTGGCTGTCCCAGATCCAGACGTCCTTGCCGTTGCGGATGACGTCGGTCTCGCCGAGCGTGCCGAGCAACGCGACCCGGGTCTGGTCCGGGCCGGCGTGCCAGACCCGCATGGTGTGCGTACCGGAGACCAGCGAGGTGAGTTCGGCACTGCCCCGTCCGCCGATGCCGGGCAGGCTCGGCAGGCCGAGGTCGGCGCGCTTGATCACCGTTCCGGAGAGGCCGTCCAGGCGGGCGGTCTGTAGGTCGACGAGGAGCTGTGCGGCGCTGCGCTCGGGCAGGTTCGGCTCGGCGGCCGAGGCGAAGGTGCCGACCGCCGCACCTCCGCCGAGGATCGCCAGGGCCGCCCCGGTCGGGAGCAGCCACCGCAGCGCGGGGCGGGATTGCAAAACCGACATGTTCGTACCTCCTGGTCCCCATCCTGCGCCTGCCGCGCTGTGAAGCCACTGAGAACCGCTGTGGCCTCACTCAGCCGGGTGTGGTTGTGGGCGGTGGGGGATGGCACGCTTGGCCGGTGCGGTTGCTGGTGGTAGAGGACGAGGCGCGACTGGCCTCGGCGTTGCAGCGCGGCCTCCAGGCCGAGGGCTTCGTCGTCGACGTGGCCGCGAGCGGGCCGGAGGGGCTCGACCTGGCCCGGCACGGCGGGTACGACGCGATGATCCTGGACGTGATGCTGCCGGGGCTCTCCGGCTATCGCGTGGTGCGGCAGTTGCGGGCCGAGCGGCACTGGCTGCCGGTGCTCATGCTCTCGGCCAAGGACGGCGAGTACGACCAGGCCGACGGGCTGGACTGCGGCGCCGACGACTACCTGACCAAACCCTTCTCGTACGTGGTGCTGCTGGCCCGGCTGCGCGCCCTGCTGCGCCGGGGCGCGCCGCGCCGCCCGGTGGTGCTGGTCGCCGGTGACCTGCGGCTCGACCCGGCCCGCCGCCGGGTGACCCGGGACGGGGCGGAGGTGGAACTCACCGCCCGGGAGTACGCCCTGCTGGAGTACCTGCTCCGCCGGGCCGGCGAGGTCGTCTCCAAGACGGAGCTGCTGGACCACGTCTGGGACGCGAGCGTGCACACCGCGCCGAACGCCGTCGAGGTCTACGTCGGCTACCTGCGTCGCAAGATCGGCCGGGACCGGCTGGAGACGATCCGAGGGGCCGGCTACCGGCTGGTGACGTGACCCGGGCGGAGGGCGGTGAGGTGCCCCCGGCGGAGGGCGGTGACGGGGCCCGGGCGGGGCGAGGTCGGCGGCTGCGCGGCTGGCGACGGCCGTGGCTGAAGCTGAGCCTGCGGGCCCGACTCACCATCATCAGCGCGGCGGGTCTGGCCGTCGGTCTCGCCGTCGGCGGGCTGGTGCTGCTCGGCGCGCTCGGCTACGCGCTCCAGCGCACCGTCGACACCGAGGCGCTGAAGACCGCCGAGGCGGTGGCCCTGCTCGCCGGCCAGAACGCCCTGCCGGACCCGCTACCGGTCGCCGGTGGCCAGGTACGCGTCCAGGTGGTCGACGGGCAGGGCCGGATCCGGGCCGCCTCGATCGACGCCGACCGGCTGGTCCCGATGCTCTACCCGGACGAGCTGCGACGCTTCCAGGCCGGGGAACGGGACCGGTTCTACCTGCCCGGCCGGCGACTCGGCCTGGACGGACCGATCCGGGTCGTGGCGGTACCCGCCGGACCGGCCGCCGATCCGCAGACGGTACTCGTGGCGAAGTCGACGGCGGACGTACGGCACAGCGTGACCGTGGTCCGCACGATCCTGCTGGTCAGCTTTCCGCTGCTCCTGATCGCGTTGGCCGCGGTCGCCTGGCGGGTGATCGGCGCGACCCTCCGCCCGGTCGAGACGTTGCGGGCCGGCGCGGAGGAGATCACCGGCGGGGCCCGGCCGGGCAGGTTGCCGCTGCCGGCCTCGCACGACGAGATCCACCGGTTGGCGGTGACCCTGAACGGCATGCTGGGCCGGCTGGAGTCGGCCCGGGCCCGGCAGCGCGCCTTCGTCGCCGACGCCGCGCACGAGCTGCGCAGCCCGCTGGCCAACCTGCGCACCCAGCTTGAGGTCGCGCAGCGGCTCGGTCCGGCGACGGAGTGGCCGGCGGTCGCCGACGACCTGCTCGCCGACACCCAGCGACTCAGCCGGCTCGTCGACGACCTGCTGCTGCTCGCCCGCCTCGACGACGCGGGTGGCCGGCCGCCCCGGGCCGCCGAACCGGTCGAGCTGGGGGAGTTGCTGGCCGAGGTCGCCGAGCGGTACCCGGCGCCGCCGGTGCGGGTGGTGGTGCCGAGGTTCCCGCTCTGGGTGTTGGCCGAGCCGGACGCGCTGACCCGGATCCTTGGCAACCTGCTGGACAACGCGGTCCGGCACACCAGCAGCGAGGTGGTGCTGGAGGCCGGGCCGGGCGGTCCGACCGGTCCGGCGTACCACCTGGTGACCGTGACCGACGACGGGCCGGGCATCCCGGCCGCGGACCGGGACCGGGTCTTCGACCGCTTCACCCGGCTGGACGACGCGCGGGCCCGGGACGCGGGCGGCGCCGGTCTCGGCCTGGCCATCGTCCGCGAACTGGTACGCCGCCAGGGCGGCACGGTGACCCTCGGCGACGCCGGACCCGGACTGCGGGTCGAGGTACGCCTGCCTGCCGAGCGTCCGGTCCCGGACGGCCAGGACGACGCGCTACCGACCCGGCCGGCGCCGGTCGCTCAGCGGGCCGAGGGCGACCTGCCGGGCCGCTCGGTGCAGACCGGTTCGGCCTCGCCGACGACGCTCTCCGAATAGACGACCGCGACCGAGAAGCAGTAGTTGCCCCGGGTGTCCAGGCCGTAGACCACGTAGCCGGTGGAGCCGGCCGGCAGCTCCTGGAACGGCCGGAGTTCCTGCCCGGTCCGCCCTCCGGCCAGCACCACCGGTCCGGTCGCGCCGCTCGGATAGCTCCAGCCCAGCGTCACGCTGCTCTGGTTGTCGGCCAGGGTCACCGAGCCGGGCGGGGTGCCGGCGGCGGCCGGCGGCGGTGTGCTCGGCGGCGCGGCCGGGGTGCCGGTGGTCGGGCCGGGCGCCGGTGGCTCCGGCTCGTCCTCCCCGGTCAGCCCGAACCCGAGCACCACGGCCACGGTGCCGAGCAGGACCAGCCCCACCAGGCCGGCCACGAAGAGCGGCGGCAGTCGTCGCCCCACGGGTTGCGGCCGGTGGATCCGGACCGGCAACCGGGACGACCGCCGTTCCGGCAGGTGCCGGACCTCGGGTACGCCCCCGGCGCCGCCGAGGTCACCGGGGTGGCCCTCCGGGAGTTCCCGGTGCGGTCGCTCGACGACGGAGGTGGAGTCGAAGGCGCCCTCCGGCCGCCAAGGCTCGGCGGAGGCCGGTCCGACCCGCCGCCCGAGCTCCGGGTCGTCGTCGCCGTCGGGGGTGCGGCGGGCCACGTCCGGCGGCCACCAGCCGTGTTCCGGATCGTCGTCCGCGTCGCCACCCGGCCCGGCACCGGTGAAGGTTCCCGGCCCGGACCGGTTCGCCGCGTTGCGGGGTGTCGGGACCGGTGGCCCGGCCGGCGGCGGGCCGGCCCACCGGGGCGGCGGCTCGACGAGCGGGGCGGGAGGCAGCCGGGGCGGCGGCACTGGCGGGGCGTCGGTGCCGGTTCGGGCGGACCGGGGCGGCGGTGGCGGCGGAAAGCGCAACGGCGGCAACTCGTCACGCGGTGGCAGCTCCGCGTCCGGCGGATGCTCTCCGCCGTCCGGAAAACCGCCCGGCACCCCGCCCCGGTACGGCTGGTCGTGCTGCCCGGCCCTGCCCGGGTACGCCGACGTCGCCGCCCCGCCAGCCTGCGGCGGTACGGCGGAGTGCTGCGGGTGGTGCGGGTGCGCCCGACTCCCGCCGTGCTCCGGGTGCTCGGGGTACGGATCGGGCTCCAGATACGGATCGGGCTCGGCGTACGGGTCCGGTTCGGGGTACGGGTCGGGTTCGGCGTGCCGGGGTTCGGGGTGCCACGGCTCGGCGTACTCCGGGGCGTGCTGGGTGCGGCCGGTCGGCGCGTGCGGGTCGTCGGCGGATTCCGGCTCCGGGTCCGCGCAGACGTGGTCGGGATCCGCCGCCGCCCGGGCGAGGGCCGCCACCTGCGCCGCCAGCGGATGGTCGGCCGGCAGGTGCTCCCGGCACAACTCCAGGGCCAGGGCCAGGTGCTCGTGCGCCCGGGTGAAGAGCCCGCAGTCGCGCTGCATCGCGCCGAGCCGGGCGAGCATCCGGATCCCGCCGGGATGCCCGTCACCGTAGACCTCCCGGTGCAGCTCCCAGGCGTCCTCCAGCCGGTTGCGGGCCAGCGTGCACTCGCCCTGGGCGTACTCGACGGTGGCCAGGTCGGCGTGCGCGGCGAGTACCCGCAGCGACTCCGGCCCGTCGTTGGCGGTGAGTTCGATGATCACGTCCCGGTACAGCCGGGCGGCCCGGGTGTGGTTGCCGGTCCGGTGCAGTACGGCGGCGAGGGTCGCCGCGGTGGCGACGGTCCGCTGGTCGGCCGTCCCGTAGAGCCGGGTGGCCGCGGAGTAGGCGAACGCGGCCCAGCCCCGGGCGGCGTGCGGGTCGCCGAGCGCCACCAGCACCCGGGCGTGCAGGCCGGCCGCCTCGGCCAACTCGACGGAGGCGTGCGCGGGGCTCGGGTCGGCGGCGTCCAGCGGCGGGCCGAGCAGATTTCGGGCCCCGGTCAGGTCGCCGGCTGCCACGAGCGCGTTCGCCTGCTGGGTGAGTTCACCGAAGCCGGAAGCCACGCCCCATCGTGCTCGCCCGGCGACGTTCAGTACAAGAGGGCAGGTGGGGCAGTTTGGTCGTCATACCGGGCGTCCGGTCCGGACGGCTACGGTGGAGCGATGGGGATCCACCGGCTCAACCACGCCGTACTCTTCGTCCGCGACCTCGCCCGCAGTGTCGCCTTCTACCGGGACGTCCTCGGTTTCCGGCAGGTGCCGATGACGCCGGAGGGTTTCGACGGGGCCGCCTTCCTCCAGGCGCCCGGTTCCACCAACGACCACGACCTCGGCCTCTTCGAGGTGGGTGCCGCCGCCGGCCCGTCCGGTGCCGGGCGGACCACGGTCGGCCTCTACCACCTGGCCTGGGAGGTGGACACCCTGGACGAGTTGTCGGCGCTCGCCGGGCGGCTCTCCGAGGCCGGCGCGTTGGCCGGCAGCTCCGACCACGGCAGCACCAAGAGCCTCTACGGCAAGGATCCGGACGGGCTGGAGTTCGAGGTGGTCTGGCTGGTTCCGGCCGACCGGCTCGACGAGCAGACCCTCGCCGCGCGCCGCCGGATCTCGCGGCTCGACCTCGACCGGGAGAAGCAGCGGTACGGCGGGCAGACCCGGGGCGGGGTCGGCGTCTCCATCCCGTCCTGACCGGCGCCGGGAGCCGGGGCGGCTTCCGTCGACGGCCGGTACCGGGGCGGCGACCGTCGAGGTGACAGGGGCGGGCCGGGCAGGGTAGAACCGCAGCATGTCCACGGACCCGATCGGCGTCGTCAAACGGGAACTGCTGGTACGCCAGCTCGACTCCTGGGCGCCGGCCGCGCTGCACCGGTCCCGGCGGGCGACCTTCGCGCAGGCGTACGCCGGGGCGGACGGCGGGACCGCCGACGCCGCGCTGCGGGTCCTGGTCGAGTTCGCCGACCTGCTGCGCGGTGGGCGGATGACGGCGCTGACGCTCGGTCGGGCCGACGACCACGACCTCGCGGCACGGCACGCGGCGGCGCAGGCGGAGTTGCCGGCCGGGCTGGCCGCGCACCTGATGCCGGGCGGGGTCGACCGGGTGCCGGTGGCGCTCAAGGCTGCCGTCGCGAACGGCGCTCCGGTCTTCGCCTACCTGGACGGCACCGGCGGCCCGGAGCCGGCCGTCGAGGTGCTCGCGGCGGTCGCCGGTGGCCGCCCCGCCGAACTGCTGCTGGTGCTCGATCCGCCGGTCTGGTCCGGGGCCGACCACCGACCCCGACTGGCCGGGGTCGGGCTGCCGCTGGTGACCGAGGTGGAGCTGGTCGCCGACGACCGGGCCGAGGTTCTCGTCTTCGCCACCGCCGCCGGCAAGCGGCTGGACGCCTTCAAGAACGCGCTCTGGGCGGTCGACGAGTACGCCGGGGTGCGCTACCGGGATCCCGGCGACCCGGAGGGACACCTGCTGGACATCTCGCTGGCACCGCATCCGGGGCCGCTACGGCGGGAACTCCTGGCCCGGCTGGCGTCGGTCGGTGCCGCGTCCGTCACCGAGCTGCGGCAGTTCACCGCCGAGCGGACCGTCTATCGTCCGGCGGACACCAACCGGGTGCTCACCGCGTTGCTGGCGGCCGGGGTGGTGCGCCGGGAACCCGGGGCGGGCCGGCTCGCCGGGGACGTGACGATCACCGCCACACCCTCCACCTGAGCCTGCCGCCTTGTCGACGGGCCGTGGCCGGGCGCCAAACAGGGACGCCGACGACCTCGCCGGCATCCCCGTCCGTCACCGCTTCCTCAGGACCGCGACTTGTCCTGCTTCCAGGACAGCGGGCCGGGCAGGTCGACCCGGTGCGCCCGGGCCCGGGAGTTCCACGACCAACGTCCGATCTTGATACTCCACGACGAGAAGCCGTTCTCGGTGAAGTTGAGGATCAGTGGACCGAACTTCTTGCGCTTACGGAACATCAGACCCACGGTCCTGCTCCCTTCGGGACGACTGTTTCGGTGACCGGCAAGTCAACTGCTTGGGTGACCGGGAAAATGCCCCGTACGGATGTTCGGCAAACGTGCACCGGCGTCGGCGGGACCGCGTCCGGTCCGCTGAGGACGGTCCGGGATGGCCGGTGCCGCCCCGTCGCTCAGCGCGGCTGCCAGGCGTCCGGCCTGGTGGTCAGCTTGCGTACGTGCGCCGGCATCCGGCCGCTGATCAGTTCGGCGAGATTCACCTCGTCGACGACGTCCCGTACCGCCGCCCGGACGGCGACCCAGAGCCGGGGCAGGTTCTCGGCCGCCCCGTCGTACCGGGTCTGCTCGGGGCGCATCCCGCGGATCCCGGCGAGGGGGCCGTCCACGGCACGCAGGATCATGCCGACGGTCACCTCCCGGGGCGACCGGGCCAGCGTGTAGCCGCCCTCCGCCCCCCGCTGCGCCCTGACGATCCCGGCCCGACGCAGGTCGCCGAGGACCGCCTCCAGGAACTTCCGGGGCAGGTCCTGCTCGGCGGCGAGCGCCTGGGCGGACATCAACGCCGGGTACGCCGCCGCGAGGCCGAGGCCGGCCCGTACCGCGTAGTCACCGCGCGCCGAGATCTGCACGCCTCCATCATCCATGCCCCGGTGTGGCGGGCCGACGGCGGCGGGTCGGTCAGCCCGGCAGGGCGGTGGCCCGGCCGGAGAGTCCGGCCCGGAAGGCGCCGGGACTGTGCCCGACCTCCCGGTGGAAGAACCGGCCGAAGTTGGTCGGCTCCGGGAAGCCGAGCCGCCGGCCGACCTCGGCGACCGGGAGGTCGGTCGCGGCGAGCAGCCGTCGGGCCTCCAACGCCACCCGCTCGTCGATCACCTGTTTGGCGCTGCGGCCGGTGGCGGCCAGGCAGGCCCGGGTCAGGGTACGGACGGAGCAGTCGAGCCGGCCGGCGTAGTCCTCGACCCGCCGGGTCTGCCCGTACGAGCGCTCGACCTCGTGGCGGAGCCGCCAGAAGGTGCCGGTCGGGTCCGCACCGTGCGGGTCGGCATCGGCATCGGCAGCGTCCACCACCTGCCGGGCGGGGGGCAGCGCGCCGGGGTCGGCCGGGTCGCGGGGCAGCAGGGCCAGGCGCAGCAGCAGTACGGCGAGCTGGTGCCGGAGCAGTTCGGTGGCGAGGGCGCCGCCGCCGTGCCGCTGGCAGTCGACCACCAGTTGACTGACCTCGTTGATCACCGCGTCCTCGTCCTCGCCGGCGAGCTGCCAGTAGCCGGCGGTGAACGGCGGCCCGATCGGCGACACGCCCAGGCCGTGCATGGTCTCCGGGGTCCAGCAGACCATCACGGCGTCGAGTCCGCTCTGTCCGCCGTGCTGGACGACCTGGCCGGGCCGGACCCAGAGCAGCGACCCGGGCCGGCACGGGTAGGTCCGGAAGTCGATCTCCTGGGTGCCGTGTCCGACGGTGACCAGGATGAGCAGGTGTCGATCGACCAGCAGTGGCCCCCGCCGGGCCGGGTCGAGGAGGTAGTCACGCAGGGTGAAGGTGCGGATGCCGGCCCAGCCGGGCGGGGCCGGCACCTCGCCCGACGTACCGGGAAGTTGACCGAATCGGACCATCACCTGCGACGTTAGCCGTCGGCGGCCCGCCGCGCATCCCTCGGGGGGCCCGTGTCCGGCGTCGACCGCGCGGCGGGAAGCGCTGCTGGCGGGGGTCGCCGTGCCGACCGGATCCGCGCCGGGGCCGGACGGCCAGACATCGACGTACGACGTTGACCGTCGGCTCGGTTGATCGGTAACCTGGCCCCGGTCCGGGCCACGACCAACGCGCGCGGGACAGCGACGGGTGCACGCGAGACACACCGAACTTGCCACGTCCGCCCTTTCCGGGCCGGACATCCGAGGAGTTCCGGAGATCCCGCATGCGCCGTACCACCATCACGCGTCGTAGATCCATCCTGTCCGCCGCCGTCAGCGCCGCGCTCGTCGCCACCGGGGCGGCGGTGGTCGCCGCTCCGCCCCCGGCGTTCGCCGAACCGGGCCCGGCACTGGAGGTCGACGTCGCCGCCGACCGGCATCCGATCAGCCCGCACATCTACGGGATGAACTTCGTCGACGAGGCCCTGGCCGAGGAGTTGGCCCTGCCGGTACGCCGCTGGGGCGGCAACGCCACCACCCGCTACCACTACCGCTACGACACCACCAACCGCGCCTCGGACTGGTTCTTCGAGAACATCGCCGAGGAGAACGCCGACCCGGCGGCGCTGCCGGACGGATCGTCCACGGACCGTTTCGTCGAGCAGGACCGGCGTACCGGCACGGACACCGTGCTGACGGTGCCGCTGATCGGCTGGGCGCCGAAGGCCCGGGACGGCTCGTGCGGCTTCTCGGTCGCCAAGTACGGGCCGCAGGAGCGTACCGACGAGTGGCGTCCCGACTGCGGCAACGGCGTACGGCCGGACGGCTCCCTGGTCACCGGCAACGACCCGCACGACACCAGTGTGGAGGTCGGCCCGGAGTACGTCCGGGAGTGGCTGCGCCACCTCACCGGCAAGTACGGCACGGCGGCCGAGGGCGGGGTGAAGTTCTACAACCTCGACAACGAGCCGGACATCTGGCACTCCACCCACCGGGACGTGCACCCGACCGGGGCGAGCTCGGCGGAGCTGCGCGACCAGGCGTACGCGATCGGCGCGGCGGTCAAGGAGGTCGACCCGTCGGCGGCGACGCTCGGCCCGGTCGGCTGGGGCTGGACCTCCTGGGACCACTCCGGGCTCGACCAGGAGGTGTGCGGGCGTACCGGGTGCTGGGCGAACCCGCCGGACCGGCCGGCCCGGGACGGGCTGCCCTTCGCCACCTGGTACCTCCAGCAGATGCGCGACTACGAGGAGGCGCACGGGCAGCGGGTGCTCGACTACTTCGACATGCACTTCTATCCGCAGGCCTCCGGGGTGGCGTTCGGCAACGGCACCGACCCGGCGACCAACGCGCTGCGGCTGCGCTCCACCCGGGCGCTCTGGGACCCGACCTACACCGACGAGAGCTGGATCAACACCCAGGTCCGGCTGGTGCCCCGGATGAAGGAGCTGGTGGCGGCGAACTATCCGGGGACGAGGACGGCGATCACCGAGTACAACTGGGGGGCGCTGGACCACGTCAACGGGGCGCTGGCCCAGGCCGACGTACTCGGGATCTTCGGTCGGGAGGGGTTGGACCTGGCGACCCTCTGGGCGCCGCCGGCCGCGAGCCAGCCGGGCGCGTACGCCTTCCGGATGTACCGCAACTACGACGGCGCCGGCGGCCGGTTCGGTGAGGTCGGGGTCCGGGCGACCTCCGCGGACCAGGAGGCCCTCTCGGTGTACGCGGCCGAGCGCGGCTCGGACGGCGCGCTGACCGTGATGGTGGTGAACAAGAGCGGGGTGGAGCGGACCAGTTCGCTGGCGCTGCGCGGCCGGTCCGCCGCGACCACCCAGGTCTACCGGTACGGCGCCGGCAACCTCGGCGCGATCGTCCGGGAGGCGGACCAGCGGATCCTGGTGCCGCCGCCGGTGGCCGGCGCGCCGAACGGCACCCTGTCGCACACCTTCCCGGCCGACTCGGTGACGCTCTTCGTGATAGGGGCGCCGGAGAGCCCGCCGCCGCTGGCGGTGCTGCACCGCAACCTGGACCGGTCGGCCACGGACGCCCAGATCCGTCCGGCGATCGAGCTGGAGAATCCCGGCCGGGTGCCGGTCGAGCTGTCCCGGCTGACCGTGCGGTACTGGTTCACCCGGGACGGTGGGCGCGGCGCGGTGCAGGCGGCCTGCGTGCAGGCCACGATCGACTGCGCCAACGTGACCCGGTGGCTGGTGACGCTGCCGAGATCCCGGCGTGGCGCGGACGGCTATCTGGAGGTCGGGTTCGGTCGGGGTGCCGGGACGTTGCCGGCGGCCGGGAGGACCGGCCCGATCGAGTTGCGGTTGACCAAGGCGGACCGGTCGCGGTTCGTCGAGACCGACGACCACAGCTGGCGGCCGGCGGGGCCGGGCTACCAGCCCAGTACCCGGATCACGGTCTACCTGGACGGCGTACGCATCGCCGGGACCGAGCCGTGACTCCGGCGGGCTCGCCATCAGCCGGGCGCTGAGCGATGATCATCGGGACCCGGTCGTGATCGTCTGCTCGACCGGGCCGTAGCGCAGCCGTGCCGGCCGGAGTTGTCGGGTCGGGGCGGTCAGGATTAAGTTACCGAACAGTACGTGAAACGGGTCGGCCGGCGCCCCGGTGCCGGCCGCCCACAACCTGCAGAGGTGTGCATGCCAGGTCTGTTCTCGGTCGAGGGGAAGGCGGTGCTGGTCACCGGCGGCACCCGGGGGATCGGCCTCATGATCGCCCGGGGATTCGTCGAGGCGGGCGCCCAGGTGATCATCTCGTCGCGCAAGGCGGACGTCTGCGCCGAGGTCGCCGAGCAGCTCTCCGACCTCGGCCGCTGCGAGGCGATCCCGGCGGACATCTCCAACGCGGCCGGGGCGGCCCGGCTCGCCGAGCAGGTCCTGGCCCGGGTGCCGGCGCTGGACGTACTGGTCAACAACGCCGGTGCGACCTGGGGCGCGCCGCTGGAGGCGTACCCGGAGAGCGCCTTCGACAAGCTCTGGGCGGTCAACGTCAAGGCGGTCTTCCAGTTGACCACCGCCCTGCTGCCGGCGTTGCGCGCCTCGGCCAGCGCCGACGACCCGGCCCGGGTGATCAACATCGGCTCGATCGACGGCATCCGGGTGCCGTGGATGGAGGTGTACGCCTACTCGGCCACTAAGGCGGCGGTACACATGCTGACCCGGAGCCTGGCCCACCAGCTCGCCCCGGAGCACATCACGGTGAACGCGATCGCACCCGGCCCGTTCGAGAGCAAGATGATGGCGTTCGCGCTGGACGACCCGGCGACCCGGGCGACGATCGAGCACCAGGTGCCGCTCGGCCGGATCGGTCGGCCCGACGACATGGCCGGCGCCGCGATCTACCTCGCGTCCCGAGCCGGGGCGTACCTGACCGGAGCGGTCATCCCGGTCGACGGTGGCATCACCACGCACGGCTGACCCCGACCGGAGCCCGCGCACGGCTGCCCGGACACGCCCGCCCTGCCGGACCGGAGGCCCCGCACGGCTGCCCGGACGGGAGGCCCCGCACGGCTGCCCGGACCGGAGGCCACCTCGCCGACCGGGTGCCGGCCCACCGACCAGACGTCGCCGCGCGGACCTCGGCAGGGTCCGCGCGGCGTGGCGTTCCAGCGGCGTGACGTGCCCGCGAGGCCGTCGCGGGGAACGGTCAGCGACCGGCCAGTAGTCGGTTGACCGCCGTGTCGACGTCGAGGTGGTCGCCTTCCCGGCCCCGGGGGACCACCACGTACGTCCTGCGCAGGAACCTGACCAGGACGCTACGTGGCACCTCGAACAGTGCGTTACCGTCCGGTGATGAGAGCGCGAGCGCGACGAAGTCGCCCCGGGGTGTGGCCCAGGGCCAGACCCGGACGTCGCCGATCCCGGCCGGCTCATCGAGGCCGGTGACGAGCAGTTCCCGCGCGAAGGACCAGCTCACCGCTTCGCCCCCGGCGGATTCGGCATGGAACAGGACATGGACCGCATACGGGTCGGCTGGGTCGTAACGCAGGCTGGCACGCACGGGCAGAGCCGTGGCGTCAGGTGCAACGAGCCTTAACGACGTCTCGACCTCGACCGTGGTCGGTCGGATGACACTCATGGACGTTCTCCCCCCGGCACCGCTGCGGGACGTATGTGTCCCGCCTTTCCCATCCTCAGGTGCTACTCATGGTTACGCTCCGCCATACGCTGATATCACCCAGTAGTGGGAAGAGGCTTCCTAGTCACCGATCGAAATCGAATCTTTATGTAGGATGTCCAGTTCTGCCCAGGTACTCGATCCCACCCGATGCCGGATGGTTCAGCCGTCGACTCACTCCGGTAACGTCCAGTCGTCCTGTTGAGTGACGGGCCGGGCCACACTGGGGGATGAAATGGCTACGAATCCATCCTCAATGGAGAAAGCGGCTCTGTCGGGCGCATCGAGGGTGAACGGGGTCGGCGCCGGGGCCCGCTCCGGCGTCGCGGGGGCGGTCGAGGAGCGGAGGTACGACGTGCCGGAGGACGAGCGCGTCCCACGGGGGGACTGGTCCGGACCTGCGACGGAGTCGCCGACGGGCGTCGGTGCGGAGGCTCCGCTCGAACCCTTCGTGACGCAGACCCGGCGGCAACGGGTACGCCGGACGCTGGAGATGATCCGAGCGAATCCGACCGGTCGGATCGCGTTGAAGGTCTTCGTGGCGGTCGCGGGTGCGATCGTCGTCACACTCGGCCTCGCGTTGATTCCGCTCCCGGGGCCCGGCTGGCTGATCGTGATCGGCGGGCTGGGCATCTGGGCGGTGGAGTTCCACTGGGCCAAACGGCTGCTCGGCTTCACTCGTCGGCACGTACAGAGCTGGGCACGCTGGGTACGTGAACAGTCACTGCTGGTCCGGATCGTCCTCGGCTCGGTCGGGCTGGTCTTCGTGGCGCTGGTGGTCTGGCTGTCGGTACGGGCCAGCCTCGGCATCGACCTGATCGCCCGGTTCATGCACTACATCGCGACGCACTGACCCCTAGGTCGCGCGGACTCCGGCCGATCGGGTACAGTCGTCCGCGCTGAGGGCGATTAGCTCAGCGGGAGAGCGCTTCGTTCACACCGAAGAGGTCACTGGTTCGATCCCAGTATCGCCCACGCACGTAGAGGCCCAGATCACATCGATGATCCGGGCCTCTCTCCGTAGATGGGTGACCAACTGGGTGACTACGGGTCCGCCGGCCCGAAGATCACATCCATCGCCTGTGCTCCGTCGAGAATCACCGGACGGAGCTGATGCCGATAGACCTTCTCGGTGACGGTCGTACCAGCGTGGCCGCACAGGTCGGCGATGGCCTCCAACGAGACGCCGCTGTCGGAGAGCAGCGAGACGAAGCTGTGCCGGAGTTCGCGCGGCGTCCAGACGGCCGGGTCCAAACCGGCCAGGGCGACGATTCGGCGGAATGCCCGGCGGACGTTGGCCGCGTCGAGTGCGGTGCCGATGGTGCTCGTGAAGACCAGGCCCAGGGGCTGCCAATCTCTGCCGGCTCTGGTTTGGTCCCGGCTCTGCTGCTCCCGATGCGCCTGCAACGCGGTGACGCAGCGCTGAGGAAGCGCGAGCGTCCGTCGCGATTTCCTGGTCTTGGTGTCGCCGCCGGCCCGGACGGAGCGCCAGACCTGCACGGAGGGTGGTAGCGGCGGATCAAGGTCGGGTCGACCGTCAAGGTCAACATGAGCCCAGGTCAGGGCGCGTAGCTCCTCGGTTCGTGCTCCGGTGAGGAGCGACAACACCACGTAGGCATGCAGAGGTGTGCTCTCGGCGGCGGCCAGAAGCGCCCGTGCCTGGACAAGCGTGAGGGACTTGGAAGGTCGACCCTGCTGACCACGTGGGATCGTGCACAGGGCGACGACGTTCCGCTTCACCTTGTCCCGGGCCATGGCTCGATTGATCGAGCGGTTGAGACAGCCGTAGAGGTCGCCGAGGGTACGGGTGCTGAGGATGGTGGCCTTGTCGGATAGCCACCGGTCGACGTCCTGGGCGCGAAGCTCACGCAACTTCCGAGCGCCCAACGCTGGGATGATGTGAGTACGGCACAAGATCTCGCACTTGGTCTTGGTGCGGTCGGATCGGCCGTTGAGTCCGTAGGTCAGCCAGTCGGTTACGGCCTCGGTGACGGTGTAGTGATGCTCGGCGAAGGCGAGCCCGTCTTCGTAGTCGCGGATCTTCTCGCGGAGCTTGGCGCGAGCCTCAGTCTTGGTTTTGCCGCTGCCTTTACGGACGATGCGCTTGCCGGCCGGGGTGTAGCCGACGGTGACTGTGGCGATCCAGCGCTGTCGGGACTCGTCCCAGTGCAGGCCGCCGTCTCCACGAGCACGGCGTTTGGTCATCGGGTGCCTCCTTCCTCGGTTTCGTGTTCGAGCAATGTCACGTAGTCGGTGATGGCGGCAGCGGGGACGAGACGCGTTCGTCCCTGCCGGACCGTACGAAGCCGGCCGGAGCGGATCTGTTCGTAGATGACGCTGCGGCTCAGGCTGAGCAGTGCCATGGCCTCGGGGATGCGGTAGAGCGCCTTTCTCTCGGGAACGGTCAGGACGGTCGGCAAGGGGTTGTCTCCTGTTTCCTTCGCTGGTTGGGGGCGGTTATGCCGCTGCGGGTGTAGCGGTAACGGTGCCGAGTTCGTGGGCGAGTTCTTCGCGGCCGGTGGCTTGTCGCTCGCGAGCGAGGGCGGCGGCGGTGTTGGCGAGGAGGGCGTCGCCGGTGGTGTGCCAACCGGCGCCGGCGAAGGTGAGGGTGCCGACGATGAGGGTGGTTTCGTCGCCGTGGTGGTCGGCGGCCCGGACAGTGCCGGGGTCGGTGCCGGTCTGCTCCTGGCCCTCGTGGCGGCGGAAAGCGATGCGGGTGTCGCGCAGGAGCTGGAAGGTGATGGAGTAGCGGCGGGCTTTGGTGAGGAAGTGGCCGCCGAATCCGAGCATGTGTGCCCAGCGGCGTAGCCGGGCGTACGGGTTGCCTTGCCTTGGTATCGCCGGTTGGGTGTCAACGACGGCTTGACGGCTGGTGACGCAGCCGGGGCAGGCGGGGTAGCGGGTGTGGGTGCCGCAGTCCGGGCATGTCCACGGGGCGGTGAAGCCGGGTGTGGGTCGGCGGTCGCGGGGCCGATCGCGTAGGGGTCGGGGTGTGGTGGTGGGTCGGCCGAGTCGCCAGCAGGCGTCGATGAGGCGGGCGGTGTGGTCGCCGTCTGGGGCGGCGTAGTCGCCGATGCTGTCGGCGTCGAGCCTGACGGAGCGGTGCCCGGTTACCTCGGTGCTTTTGGTGGCGTACTTGGCAAGGTAGCCGGCGACCATGCTGTCGGTGACGTCGCCGCGCCCGGTCAGCGTGATGGGGCGGATGTCGAGTTGTTCGCCCCAGGTGATGGGCCAGCCGTCGGGCCGGTCGGGGTGGGCGGGGGTGGTGAAGGTGATCTGTGCGGCGGCGTGGCGGATGGCATCGTCGAGGTCGGCGGTGGTGAACCCGGCCGGGGGTGGGACGACGGCCGTCGGGTCCAGGGGGCGGATGCCGTCGAGGCGGAGCAGGGCGTGGAAGTGCACTGCCGCGCGGGTTTGGAACTCGGCCGCTTTGCCGTGGGAGAGCCGCACGGGCGGGACCTTGCGGACCTTCCCGGAGGTGGTGATGACTTCGACGCGGGGGATGCCTCGCTGGCGGGCGAGCTGGGCGAGGTAGCGTTCCGCGGCTTGTTTGGTGCGGTGCCACAACTCGCCCGCGTAGAGGTTCCACACGACCTGGTGGTCGTGGTCGTAGCAGTCCAGGCACAGCGGCCGGCCGAGTACCTGGTCGCCCGGGGCGTGGCGTGCCCAGCAGACCGCCGGCCGGTCGTGTTCGCACACTGCGGCGGTGGTGGGGTCGGTGGTGCGGCGGGCATGGCAGGGGTCGGGTCGGCAGTCGCAGCGTTTCCGTTCGCGGCAGGTATGCCGGCCGACTTTGCGGGTGTGGACGGTGCCGAAGGATGGTGCGGTGAAGGTGGCGAAGACGGCCGGGTGCGCGGTGACGGTGTCGGGGACGCCCTTGCCGCCGATGAGGCCGGCGCGCAGGAGCTGGAACGCGTCGCGTTGGTAGGTGCGGGCGCAGGAGGGGCAGACGGTGGCACGTCGGTTGCCGCAGCCGGTGTAGATGGCGGCGTCGGGCATCGTGTCGGTGTGCCGGGCGTCGAGGATCCGGCCGGTGCCGGCTTCGACGGTGTGGATGCTGCCGGCGAGGCGGATAGGGCGGGTGCAGCCGGCGGCCGGGCGGACGTGGTCGAGCCAGGCGAAGTAGTCGGGCTGTTGTGCGCGGCGGAACGCTTGCCCGGCGGCGGTGTAGGAGTAGACGGGTGGGATGGTGTCGGCGTTCGAGCCCACACCCCGGGCCGTAGCACGGGGTGTGAGGTCCAGCGTCGAGGCCATCAGCCGGCTACCTCGGTGAGGTGCCGGGTGGTGATGGTGTGTTGGGTGACGATGATGCGGCAGGCGCCGCATTGCCGGTCGGCCGGCTCGTGCCGGTGACAGGGGATGGTGGCGGTTGTAGTGCCGCAGCGGATGGTGACCGGGGTGCGGCAGGGGCCGCCGGGGATGACGTCAACGAGCGTCCGGCGGGTGTCGTAGACATGCGGACCGGGTTGTGCCGGGCAGGTGTGGGTGACCTGTTCGAGATCGACGACATGGATGGTCATTGGCCGTCCCGGATGACGGTCAGGAGTTCCCGGGCGACAGCCGGGTCGACGTCGAGTCGATGGGACAGCTCGTTGACGGTGATCGGTTGTCCGGTGGTCTGCTCGTGCTGGACGACGGCGAACCGGGCGGTAGGGATCATGTGTGTGGGGATGTCGACCGGTTCGGGTGCCGGGCTGATAGCCGGCGGTTCCGACTCGACGGTGACCGGTTCGGTGACCTGGACCCGGATCGGGTCGGCAGCCGCCGGGGTGTCGGTGGTGCCTGCCTGGGTCTTGACGGGGTTGAGGACGAGTTTGACCAGGGCCATGAAGGCCAGTGCAGGAACGGCGGCCAGGAGCCAGCCGGACGGGCTGGGTTTGGCAACGGCCAACTGCGCGGCCAGCGACAGGCTGGCGGCGGCGATGAGTAGGACTACCGGGTAGCCGATCGGGGCACCGATCCGGCGGCGGCGTCGGATGGTGAGCAGTGCGGCGATGGGGACGAGTTCGGAGATGACGGCGTTGGCCCAGCCGAACCAGCCCGGGGTGTGGGCCGGGCTGTTGTCCATGGTCCAGTCGTGGACGTGGGTAAAGGAGGCGGCACCGGCAGCGCCGCCGACGGTCAACAGGATGAGGACCAGGACCACGCCTTCAAGACGGTCGGCTGCGCGGGTGGGTGGGTTAGTGGTCGGCATGGGGGGTCACCTCCGGGAGGGTGTCGGTGCGGACGAGGTAGGCGACGCCGGAGCAGCCGGGGCAGAAAGCGGGGACGAGGCCGAGGGTGGCCATCTGTCCTTGGAAGCAGCCGATGCAGACGAAGTCGGCGGGGAAGACGGCGGTGCCGGCGCAGTCGGGGCAGATGGGTAGGCATTCGGGGCAGGGCTTGTAGACGGGGCCGATGATGTGATGGACGCCGGCAGGGCTGCTGCCTTCGATGCACCACAGGCACGGGTCGGCAAGGTGGAAACTCACGACGGCCTCCCTTGATGGCAGTCGAGGCATTCGCCGTAGCGGCGGGGGATGTAGTAGGGCTTGACCTGCTCGCATTCGGGGCAGGTACGGCGGGCCAGCAGCGCGGCGGCAATGGCCGCCTGTTGGGCCGGGGTGGCGGTCCGCTTCGGTTTGGCCAGGCGCCGGTCGTAGAGGTAGGCGACCCGGCGCTGACGGCGGTGCCGCCACAGGATTTGCGCGATCGGGTCGTGTCCACCGGGGCGGAGGCCGTCGGCGCGCAGTTGCCGGACGGTGGCGAGGTGCTCTGGTGCTCCCCGGTAGGGGAAGGTCGGGAACCCGTACCGGTTCCCGGTGGGGTCGTAGAACTCGACGTAGATGCCGCTCCGGTCGACGAGCTGGTCGATGTCGGAGTTGCGCAGCTCGGTCACCACTTCTCACCGCCCGCCGATTGACGGGGGTCCCAGGGCAGGGACAGCAGATCGGTGCTGGTGCGGGGTACGAGGTGAAGGTGTAGGTGGAAGACGGTTTGGGTGGCTTCCGGGCCGGCGGAGGTGATGATGTTGCAGGGCGGAACAGCGAGTTCGCTGGCGGCCCGCATCGTCGCGGCGGAGACGTCGGGGTCTTCGGTGACGTCCTGGACGTGTCGGACGGGAATGATGAGGGTGTGGCCGGCGGTGACGGGGTGGCGCGGGGTGATCGCGATCGCGTCGGACCAGCGGCGGATGATGGTGGCGGGTTCCTGCCCGCGTGTGATGGCGCAGAATACGCAGGTCATAGCTGTTCACCGCCCCAGCGCTGTTGCGCGGCTTGGCGGGAGATGCCGAGACGTTGACCGATCTCGGCCCAGGAGTAGCCGAAGGCCCGTAGGCCGATCACGGCTTGGCCGATGGCTTGGTCGAGGTCGGCGGAGAGGGCGACGAGGTCGCGGAGTGCTTCGACGTCGCCGGTGGCGACGCGGCGGCCGTGGGCGCGGATGATGCGCCGGGCGAAGGCCGCGAACTCGTCGTTTTCGACGACGTCCCGGCGGCGGGGCCGGGGGGCGTTCGGTGTCAAAGGGTGCTTGGCGGTGTTCATGCGGTCTCACCGCCCGTGTGGTGTTGGCGGTCCCATTCGGTGGCGGCGTCGTTGAGGGTGTTGATGGCCTCGGCGGCGGTGCGGTCGGTTTCGTCGTTCCAGTCGCCGATGAAGTTGACGGCGTCCGGGCGGTTGTTGGGGTCGCCGAAGTCGTTGAGGTAGTCGGCGAAGAACGCCAACGCCTGGTAGGCGAGGGACCGGTCGGTCGACGACAGGTCGGCGGGCACGGTCGAGCGGCCGACGGTGGCGGCGCAGATGGCGCCAGCGGCGCAGGCCGATGGGAACGGCACAGAGGTCAGGGGGTTGAAGAAGTTGCCCCGGGTCCAGCCGCGCGTCTTCAGGTAGACGGCGGCGCAGCGGAGGATGTCGGCCGGTGTCAGGTCGACGACCGGCCGGGTGGGTGGGTTGTGGGTAGCCTTCATGGCAGCCACGTCCTTTCGGATGGGTGAAGGTCGGCAGGACCGGGTTTGCTTGCAGGCGTGGTCCGGTCCTGTCGGCCG
Source organism: Plantactinospora sp. BB1 (assembly GCF_003030385.1). Classification (NCBI taxonomy): domain Bacteria; kingdom Bacillati; phylum Actinomycetota; class Actinomycetes; order Micromonosporales; family Micromonosporaceae; genus Plantactinospora; species Plantactinospora sp. BB1. Next base: position 4,116,424 of record NZ_CP028159.1, read on the forward strand.
TGCTAGCGGGTGCGGTGTGCGCGTAGCCGGAGGTAGCGGCGGATGCGCGGGTCGTCCCCACCCATCGATGCGGGTGGGGAGACGTAGGCGAGGAGGCCGCTTCGGCTGGCGGTGTGGACCAGGGCGGCGACGTCGGCGGGGTGGCCGACGATCCACAGTTCGGTGTACTGGGCCATCTGTTGGGTGTTGGCCTTGGCGCGGGCGCGTTCCCGGGTGGTCATGCCGCTGCCCTCAACATGGCGTGTGCCTGCTGGGCGAGGCGCCGGGCTTCGTGTTCGTCGGTCTGTAACCCGTTGACGGGTCGACGGATCCAGGCGGCGTAGTCGGCGATGCCGGCGATCTGCGCGTCGGTGAGGTAGGCGACCTTGATCCGGCGCGGTGTGCCGCCCTCGGCGATGAGATAGGCGGCGCCCTGGTTGGTGGGCTGAATGTCGGTGGCGGTGTAGCCCTGCTCGGCCCAACCGTGGCCAAGCACGATGTTCGAGCTGTTCGGGGTGGTGCAGCGGAACGCGGCGCGGTAGCCGAACAAATCCCGCAGACTGGTGGGGATGATGTCGAACGACGGCCGCTGGGTGGCGGCGACGACCGGGATACCGGCGGCCCGTCCCCGGGCGACCAGGTCACGCAGCAACGCGACGAACTCCTCTTGTTCCTGCTTCGCACCGACGGTCGCGGAGTAGAAGGCGATCTCGTCGACCAGGACGGTGATGACCGACAGGTTGTCGGCCGGGGTGACCTTCCGTCGCCCGTGGGCGCGGAGCCAGGCGTAGCGGTTGTTCATCACCGTCTGAAGCCGTCGTAGGACGGCCAGGGCGGCGGTGATGTCGGGGCCGATGAACGCATCGGCGACGTCCTCCCACTGGCCGAGTTCGACGAGCTTGCCGTCAAGGAGGACCAGGCGGGAATCGACAGACAGGGCCGCGTGCGCGGCGATCGTGTTGAGCAGGCCGGACTTGCCGCCGCCGGGTTCACCTCCAGCGAGGAGGTTGCGGTAGGCGAGGGTGATGTAGACGGGCTGGCCGAACTCGTCGATCCCGATGAAGATCGGGTCGAACATCGACAGGCCAGGCCCGACCGGCACGGGTGCCGGTTCAGCAGTGACAGACATGGGATGCCCTCCTTGGACGTAGGCGGGCGCGAGAAGCCACACGACCGAGCCCGTGGGGCTCCTCGCGTCCTGGTAGGGGTTTCGGGTTCAGATCCAGTCGGACATGTCGTCCGCGTCGGACGAGGATGAGTCCGCGGCCTTGCTGCCATTGGCAGCCGAAGTCGGCTTCTTCTGCGCCGGCAGGGTGATCGTCGGGACGTCGGGAAGGTCCAGCGCGGTCGGCGCTGGCCCGGCCGTCCGGTCGGTGGCCGGGGTATTCGGGTCGACGATGTCGACCAGCGGGGAGCCGACGGTGGCGGTCAGCACCTCCCGGCGCTTGATGTCGAACCGCAGGTAGGCGGCGGTACGCTCCGATGCCCGCTCGATCAGGACGGTGGAGGCGTGGCAGGTGACCGCGATCCGGTCAAGACGGCCTTCCAGGTCGGCCATGGCCAGGCCGGGCCGCAGGTAGACCCAGACGCGTTCACCCACTGGGGTGGGTCGTGCCCACAGGATCAGTGGCAGGGAGCCGGACTGGTTGGCGACGATGAACTGTGCGAAGCAGACCCGCAGTCGGTGCCGCACCACCAGGCACCACACCCAGGCGACGATCCGCCGACGGATAGCAGGGATGGCAGCCGGGACGCCGACGAGGACGGCGACGACGATCAGGGTCACCACAGCCGGGGTGTGGTTGGCGAGCTGGACCCAGCCGGTCAGCAACAGGACCGACAGCAGGATCTCGGGAGTCCACCACCACAGCAGCCGGATAACCGGCCAGACCCGCACCAGCACCCACGCCAGGGCACCGCACCCGATGCCGATAGCAGCACCGGCGAACAGGGCCAGGATCGGATGCCAGTACGAGGCGGTGACCACGGAGGCCAGGAGGCCGACGATGACGGCCGTCAACACGAACGCCAGCCGGGCGTTCCGGGCCGAGGAACGATGCACCCTGGCCTCGATGACCGTGACCGTTCCTGACGATTTCCCGCCGAAGAGGCGGGCGGTAGGCTTGGACATGACACGTCCTCCCAAATGATGGGGTGGATGGGTTGGAGGGCGTGGGGTCGGCAGGTGTAGGAGCCAGTACCGACCCCGCGCTCGAACAGCGGCAGAATCAGGTCAGCGCACCGTGTAGCTGTCCTCAAGGCGAGAAAAACCTAGAACGGTGACGTCGCTACGTCCCCAACTGCGAATCATCTTGGTGATCTGGTCGATGTCCTCGCCCGTACGAATCGACAGAGGAGTCCGGTACTCGAACGATTCGACGCTCAGGCCAGCAGGCGTCATGTGCGCGAAGCTGACGTAGTAGAGGTACATGGGAGAAGTCCTTTCATTCAAGGAAGGCATGAGCCTGTGGTGGGTGTCAGAGACAGGCGGTGAGTAGCGCGGAGACCCACAGACATCCCGCGTGCAGGGACTGGTCGGCGAGGTACATGCCGCAGATCGGCGCCTGACGGTCGGCGAAATCCGCTCCGCCGGTGTGGGTCAGGATCCAACGGACCGGCCAACGCCGGTCCAGGATTGCGTGAGTGACGGCGGAGAACGCCATCCCGGCGCAGAAGCCGATGACAGTCACCGGCAGGCCGAGCGCGGCGATCGTGATTGCCAGCATCACGACCAGGACGCAGTGATAGGCCATCACGTGAGCCAGCAGATGACGCCAGCCGTGCCAGCCCGGCGCGGCCTTGTGCGTAGCCTGCTTGTCAGTCTGGCCGAGTACGTGATCAGCCACCTCGTGACCGGCGTAGAGAACCGCCGCGACGACGGCAAACACAATTGCGGATTCGAGCATGACAACCTCTCCCAACATGTTGGGCGAACGGGTTGGACGGCTACGGGGTCGGCAGGTGTAGGAGCCAGTACCGACCCCGCGCCACAATCGAGACGGCAACCACCGGTTGCCAGGCCGGGAACGTAGGAGCCAGAAACACTCCCGGACACATGCGATAGATCAGCGGACCATCAGACCGCTACGGATGCCACGGACACCTGTGGCTGACACAGCACGATGTGCGAGGAACCTACTTCGCCGAAGCGCCAGCCTTCGACTTCAGCGACACCGCACGGAACGCGACGCCGTTACGCCCGTTGGTCGCCCACGGGATGGCCTCCAACTGCTCGACCGCGATGAACTCCCCCACCTTCACGCTCGGCTTCTCACCCGCCGTGGTGATGGTGATGACCTCACCGCCCGTCTCGTCGAGAACGAAGACCTGGGTAGACCACATGAGCCGGCCCGTTCCCTTCTCGGACCGCTGGTTGCCGTTCTGGTCGTTCTTCGGCTCCGGGTCCCTCGACACCGTCACCTGCTTGCTCGTGGTGTCCACGTACAGCTTCACGAAGGTCTCCTTCGTTCGGGGATCCACTCGGATCCGTCTCTGTCTGGACCGATCGGCCCGTGACTCAAGGAGACGACGGCCTGTCTCAAGCTGCCAGCCCGGACGAGTTAGCAGGCTCCCGGATGGTTACCGTGTTAACTCCTTCGATTTGTGGCATCCACAAGGCATACTGCTCTGTGGATGTCTGTTAACCGGCGCGTGGAGGAGGATCATGGTTTCAACGAACACCAACGAAGGCGCAACGCTCTTGCAGCAGGCGCGGCTGGATCTCGGCTGGAAGCAGTCGAAAGTGATTGCTGCTCTCACAGCCGAAGCTCGCAGACAGCGCGTTAGCATCGCGGCGCACACCAGCCTGAAGACGATGCTTTCCCGGTGGGAGAACGGCAGTGGTCAGCCCGACCTCGTCTACCGAAGGCTTTTCTGCGCCATCTACGGCCAGAATCAAGAGGAGCTGGGGTTTGAGGATCCGCAGGAGCGATTTGGCCGCCAGTCTTCCCGTGTCGCTCCATCGCTTGACCCTGAAACAGTCGAGTATTTCCGCAACGTCTTAGATCAACACATCCGGGCTGACAACCTCATGGGTCCACAACATTTGGTGGATGTGGTGCGGGCGCAGGCGACACTTCTCGACGAGGTTCTGTCCGACGCCGAGGATGACATTCGCGGTGATTTGCTCGTCTTGGCTTATCGATACAACGAATTCGCGGGTTGGCTTTACCAAGACGCTGGAGACACACGAAATGCAATGCACTACTCTGACCGAGCAATGGACTACGCGCTAGCTATCGACAGTCCAACCGAGACAGCGTATCTGCTCATGCGAAAGTCAAATATTGCGAACGACATGGGGGCATTCGATCGGGCACTCGGGCTCACTTCCGCAGCTCTCCGAAATGGATCGGCGGTCTCACCTCGCGTCAGAGCACTCGTTTTAGGCCAAGAGGCCCGGGCTCACTCATTACGAGGCAGGACTGAGGAAGCTGCTCGCGCGCTTGACACCGCCATGCACGAGATCACCCGACCTGACGCAGAAGCAGACGACATTGCCTCGTACTGTACGCCTGCATACATACGTATCCAGGCTGGCAACTGCTGGTCTGATCTCCAGGCGCCAAGCCTTGCAATTCCTATCTTCGAGAGAGCGTTGAGTGAATTGCCCCGTGGGCTGAGACGCGATCGAGGGCTCTGCCAAACTCGTCTAGCGAGCGCACATGCCGCCCAGGGAGACAAAGAGAATGCATGTCGCGTCGGGCACCAAGCGTTGAAGACCGTTCAGTCGGCAACCTCTGCACGGGCGCTACGGGGCCTACGTCAGCTGCGTGAACGCCTAGCGCCATGGCGGCGAGATGAGGAAGTATCTGAGCTGTGCTGCGCGATCAAGCGCTTGACCACGGTTAGATAAGAGGGGTTCACTCTCAGTGATGGATCTGGTAACGGCAGCTACCGCGACCGACGAGACAGAGCGTGATGCCAAGATCGCTCTGCTGCCCGTCGGCAGCTTCGAGCAACATGGAGACTTCCTGCCGCTAATCACCGACACCGTGGTTGCCTGTGCTGTAGCCCGTGACATCTCCCGGGCGTACCCCGTGATGTTGCTACCTCCGATCACGATCTCCTGCTCCCACGAACATGCAAGCTGGCGCGGCACCGTCAGCATCAGCTCTCGAACTCTCTACCGCGTCGTGGCTGACGTAGCTGATTCCCTAGCCCGTTCTGGCCTGGATCATCTAGTACTCGTCAACGGGCACGGCGGTAACTACGTCCTGTCCAACGTGGTTCAGGAGTATACGGCGGTGAACGGACCCGCCATGAGCTTGTACCCACAGTCACGCGACTGGACCAAGGCTCGCACGGATGCGGGCATGCAGACGAACAATCACGAAGACATGCACGCTGGGGAGCTAGAAAGTTCGCTGCTGCTGCATGTCGCTCCCGACCTGGTTCGCGACGGTAACGAGAACGCCGATTGGATCGCGGACGAGCGACCCCATCTCCTAACGCTGGGAATGGCGGCTTATACAACGACAGGCGTTATCGGGCGTCCCTCGCTCGGTACGGCCGACAAGGGTAGGGCCGCCCTGGCTAGCCTCACTGAATCTTTCGCCCTCCACCAACGGGCTCTCGGGCTCTGAACCTAGCCGGCTGCCGGCCAAAGGTGGTTCAAACTTTCTGTGCGTCTTCAAGGCGGCCCTAGACGGGCCGCACGCGCCGCCGCCTGGGCGCGCGTCCGACGCTCCGCTGTCGCTCCACGCCGGCCACGCAACACGCCCGGCGGCTGGCGCGGAAGCGAGAGCCCATGGGGCCGCCGCAGACGGGATCGCTCTAGGAGTGGTGGAGGTTCGTCGCCGGCAGCCGGCCGCGCCGCGCCCGAGCGACGCGGCACCCGAGGGGAAAGGCACGCCGGTCCGCGCGGCGGCTTGCGGCCGTCGGCGCCGGGGCTGGCGGCGCGAGTGTGCCGGGCCGCCCCTCCAAGCTCAAGGGCGCTACGCGTCGCAAGCGACGGCCCTGCGGGCCGCCCTTGACCTCGGAGCCTCTGCGACCCTCGGGCAGGAGTCGTGGGCAGGCCGATGGCCTGCCCTTACATGATGCGCGCCGCCAACCCCGTCCCCGACTCGTCGCCGGTCACCCAGAGGCGTCAAGGTCCGATTGACGTGGCGGGCTGGGCGGCGGCTCGCTGCCCAGGAGGGCGGGTCGACGGCAGACGGGATGGCGAGCCACATCAAGTTGGTGGGAATGTTATTTAAGGTCGTTTGCCGAGAATGAATTGAGCTGTCGATATCAGTTCTTTTCGCAGTTTTTCGCAGCCGGGTGGCGTATATTCGTAAACAACGCAACGACGATGTCGCAGATCAAAGGGGATATCGTCGATCGATTGACTAATTATCAGAACCGGCTTTCCGATAGTGTGTGCCATGCCGATTTCATACAGGACATTCGGGTTCTTGTCGGTTACATCGGCGACAATAAAGTGGGCAGTGTTAATCCCCTCCCAGATATCCTCAATAATTACGTCCGTGCTGTAAATCTCATCCGCTCGACTTACGGTAACGCCTTCCTTTGTCAAGGCGGCGACGATTTGTTGAGCATATATAGTATTGAATGGCTCCCGAAATGGTCCGAGATAAAAACAATGACGCCTCTTCTTTCTAAATCTCCTCCTGGTGAAAACGGGACGGAAGGCCATTGTTGTAATGATATCTTTCGGTGTCACATCTAATTGCGCAAACTCAAAATTTTCTTCCGATAGAATCTGCATGCATAGCTCTATGCATTCGTCGCAAATAGCGACAGACTCTACCCTATCGGTTCCTCCGGTAATTATCTTCTTGACCTGACGTTGCGACTTCCCGCAAAACTTGCAATGCCACAAGTCTTCTGTCACTAATATCTCTCCTGACTACCTAATCTGGACGTGAGCATTGCTTTGGTTGAGGCTTCACGGTCCGGTACGTGACGCCTAGACGTCAAGGCATGGCGCATTGTTGATCGAGACGTCTTTCAGACACACCGTAGGCACTTGGTCCGGCTCGGCTACCCTTCAGCGGTAGAGCAGCGAGGTGCAGCAACCGTGCAGCAACCCCAGGGCTCGCCGGGTGACAAACTGAGTGACGACCGAGGTCTACACAGACGGACGCCCGTGGACGCTCATGGACTGTTTCGGCAGGTCGGATGCCGTTGTCGGACAGCTCAGCCGCCTTTGATCGTTCCTTCACACCGAAGAGGTCACTGGTTCGATCCCAGTATCGCCCACCGAAGTTGGCACCGCGCGAACCACGTGTTCGCTGTCCAAGAGGGCTGGTCCGTCGAGGGCCAGCCCTCCGTCGTTGCCCCCTGCCTCCTCGCCGGTGTCGGCGAGTCGAAGATCGACCGGACACCGCCGTCGGCGATGGGGGCGACCGCGGCCGGGCTGATCCTTGCCCTGGCCGACGGGGAAACGCTCGCCCGGACCCGGGTCGAGCTGGCCACCGAGCTCGTCGTACCCGAGAGCGGCGCGCCTCCGCCCCGCTGGTGACCGGTCGCCGGGATCCCGCCCGGTCCGTGCCGGGTCGGTTCGCCGCCTCCCCGCCGGTCCATCCGGGAGTGCCGTTTTCCCGGGTACGTCCCGGATCCGGGCGACGTGCAGAGACGTTTCCTTGTGCTTTCAAATTGCTTCTGGGATTCTAGTTCATCGATGGATTGGCATCCCTGGACAGCTCGGATCGGGGCAGACGGCGCACGGAGTCGGCCCCGTTCGGTCCAGGAGGGCGGAAGCCAACCACGACGTCGCCGGCCGCACACCCGCCGACCCACCGCCGGGATGAGACTCCGCACGCCCGGCTGACCCCAGCGGGTCCGGCAGATCGTCCTCGGTTCTGAGGAGCGGGCCCTGCCCGTCGACCCGCAAGGCTGTCGCCGCACGAGCCAGTGGAGTAGACCATGAAACAGTCCCGGATTCTGTGGGTGGCCGCGGCGACCGCGCTGGTCACCGCCGCAGGAGTCCTGACCGCCCCGCCGCTGTCGGCCGCAACCCCCGACATCACGGTCAACACCGCCACGGCGTACCAGACGATCGACGGGTTCGGGGCCGCGACCCCGATCTTCGGTGGTTCCGGTAGCCCGTGGACGACAAGCGAAACCCAGACCCTCGTCGGTACCGGCCAGGGCCAGCTCGGCCTGTCGATCGTCCGGACCGTGGTGTCGCCGGTGTCGAGCGAGTGGGGCCTGTACGCGAGCAGCCTGCAGACGGCGAAGGCGTACGGCTCCGACGTCAAGATTCTCGCCTCGCCCTGGACGGCCCCGGCCACCTTCAAGACGAACAACAGCAGGACCAACGGCGGCAAGCTGCGGACCGACTACTACGACGACTATGCCGAGCACCTGAACAGTTACGTGCAGTACATGAAGAACCAGGGCGTCGCGATCGACGTGACCTCGGTCCAGAACGAGCCGGACTGGCACCCCGACTACGACTCGATGGACTGGACCGGCACCGAGTTGCGCAACTGGGTCCGCGACCAGGGCGCCAAGGTCAGGGACACCCGGCTGATGGTCGGCGAGTCCCTGAGATTCAACCGCGCCTACTCCGACCCCACGCTCCAGGACGCCGCCGCGCGCAACAACATCGGCTACGTCGGCGGGCACCTGTACGACGCCGAGAACAGCGGCAACCTCTCCCCGTACCCGCTGGCGGCCCAGTACGGCAAGAACCAGTGGATGACCGAGTGGAACCTGCACGCGGCGGACGGCGGCGGGTCGAACATCTGGGGGAACCCGAGCAACGCGACCGTCTGGAACGAGACCCTCGACGACATCATCCGGACCGTGCACAGATCGATGGAGGCGAACTGGAGCGCCTACGTCTGGTGGTACGGCCGCCGCTTCTACTCCTTCATCGGTGACGGCGACTCGCAGTACGGGACCACGAAGGGCGCGGTCCTCAAGCGCGGTCACGCGTTCGCGCAGTACTCCAAGCATGTCCGGCCGGGGGACAGGCGGGTCGCCCTCTCGAAGAGTTCGCGGGCTTCCTCTCTGGAGGTCACCGCCTACCAGGGGAGCGGCAAGGTGGTGCTGGTGATTCTCAACCGCTCGAACAGCGCCGTCGACAACGCCGTCGTCCAGACGCCGCAGAGCATCTCGAAGGCGGAATACTCCGTCACCTCACAGAGTCTCAGCGGGGCGTCCCAGCCGGCGACCGTGAGCGGCGGACAGGTGACCGTCAACGTCCCCGCACGGAGCATCTCCACGATCACCGTCACCGAGGGACCGGCCGCCAGCAACCCGCCGACCACTCCACCGACCACTCCACCGACCACCGCACCGACCACTCCGCCCACCACCGGTCCGCCGGTCGGCGGCGGAACCTGTCGGGTGACCAACTCGATCACCGCCTGGAGCACCGGCCTGGTCGACAACGTCACCATCACCAACACCGGTACGAGCGCCGTCGACGGCTGGTCGCTGAGATTCGTCCTCCGACCCGGGCAGACCATCACCTCCGGCTGGAACGCCACGTACTCGACGGTCAGCGGGCAGGCGACCGCCACGAACGTCGGCCACAACGCCGGCATACCACCGGGTGGCTCGATCACCATCGGCTTCCAGGCCAGCCACAGCGGCGACAGCGCCGCACCGACCAACTTCACCCTCAACGGCACCGCCTGTAGCTGACCGCCCTGTTCCGCCGGATCCCCGGTCTCTGCGGCCAGATCGACGGATGTTAGCGCTCACGCTTCCTGGGTGCCGAGGTTGCCGACGGGTGCGCCCGAGCGTGGGTCGCGGGTGCGCCCGAAGGCCGTAAGCGGTTTCCAGTTACGGGTTTCGCGCTCGATCGCCGCGCCCGTACCGGCCACAGTGGATGGCTCTGCGCACCCTGGTCGGTCGCTGACGACACTTGACGTGCGAGTCACACCATGTTTACCGTCGTCAATGTAAACGTTTGGCCCGATCTCGTGGTGACCTGCTCTCCGGCGCTGGCCAGGGGCAGCCACCTGGCTCGGGCCGGGTTCAGGAGCGCGGACCGAGCGGCACGCCCTGCTCGACACCGGGCACGCTTGTTAGCGCTCACGTAAGGGCCATCCTCGTCAGCACGACTCCGGACCGGCTGCCGCGACGTTCTGCGTCCGGGCAGGCAACACCGAACGTCACGCGCACCACCCGGTACGGACCAGGGCCATTCCACCGGTGCCGCCTCCCCGCGCACCCCTACCCAGGACGGTTCAATGAAACGTATCAACCACCACCCCGTGCCGACCGGTCTGTCGCGCGCCCGCCGGTCGGCGCCGCGGCTGGTACTCGCCGCCGCCACCGCCCTCACCGTCGGCGCTGCCGGCATCGTCGCCTCGACCGGCGCGTACGCCGGCACCGACCCGCTCCCCGCCAGCGGCGCCGCCGCACCGGTCGACGCCCACGGGACCACGGAGAAGCTGAACCGCGGACTGATCGCGATCCGTTCGGACAAGGGCAACTTCGTGTCCTGGCGGTTGCTGCGCAGCGATCCGGCCGGCATCGCCTTCAACGTCTACCGGGGCGCAGTGAAGGTCAACGCCACCCCGATCACCAAGGCCACCAGCTACCTCGACGCCGGCGCGCCCGCGGACGCCAGCTACTCGGTCCGCCCGGTCACCGGCGGGGTGGAGTTGCTCTCCGCCGCCGAGTCCGAGGTCGTACCGTTCGCCACCTCGCGTGACGTGCCGTTGCAGATCCCGCCCGGCGGCTCCACGCCCAGCGGCGAGTCGTACAGCTACTCGGCCAACGACGCCAGCGTCGGGGACCTGGACGGCGACGGCGAGTACGAGATCGTGCTCAAGTGGGACCCGTCCAACGCCAAGGACAACTCACAGTCGGGCTACACCGGCAACGTCTACATCGACGCGTACAAGCTCAACGGCACCCGGCTGTGGCGGATCGACCTCGGCCGCAACATCCGGGCCGGTGCGCACTACACCCAGTTCCAGGTCTTCGACTACGACGGCGACGGCCGCGCGGAAGTGGCGATGAAGACCGCCGACGGCACCCGCTCCGGTACCGGACAGGTGATCGGCAACGCCAACGCCGACCACCGCAACTCCAGCGGCTACATCCTCGCCGGCCCGGAGTTCCTGACCATGTTCAACGGCCAGACCGGCGCCGTGCTCTCCACCGTGAACTACGAGCCGGCGCGCGGCAACGTCTCCTCCTGGGGAGACAACTACGGCAACCGGGTGGACCGGTTCCTGGCCGCGACCGCGTACGTCGACGGGCAGCGACCGTCTCTGATCATGGCCAGGGGCTACTACACCCGGGCCGTCATCGTCGCCTGGGACTTCCGCAACGGCAGCCTGACCCGGCGGTGGACGTACGACTCCGGCAACAGCGGCGGCGCCTACGGTCAGGGCAACCACAACCTCTCCGTGGCCGACGTCGACTCCGACGGCCGTGACGAGATCATCTACGGGGCGGCCACCATCAACGACAACGGCAGCCTGATGTACTCCACCGGCTTCGGGCACGGCGACGCGCTGCACGTCGGCGACCTGATCCCCAGCCGGGCCGGCATCGAGGTGTTCACCATCCACGAGTCCGGCAACCAGCCGGCCGCCGACGTACACGCCGGCAGCAACGGCCAGGTCATCTGGCAGCGGCCGAACAACGGGGGATCCGAGGGTCCCGGCCGTGGCGTGGCCGCCGATATCTACGCCGGCAACCCCGGCGCGGAGTTCTGGGGCTCGGGCACCAACATGGGCAACCTCTACAACAGCTCCGGTGCCTCGATCGGCCGGAACCCGTCCTCGGCGAACTTCGTCATCTGGTGGGACGGCGACGCGCAGCGGGAGCTGCTCGACGGCACCCGCATCGACAAGTACGGCACCGGTGGCGACACCCGGCTGCTCACCGGCTCCGGGGTCGCCTCGAACAACGGCACCAAGTCCACCCCGGCGCTCTCCGCCGACATCCTCGGTGACTGGCGTGAGGAGGTCATCTGGCGTACGTCGAACAACTCGGCGCTGCGCATCTACTCCACGACCGATTCCACCAGCATCTCCCGGCCCTCGCTGATGCAGGACCGGCAGTACCGGGTCGCCGTCGCCTGGCAGAACACCGCGTACAACCAACCGCCGCACCCCAGCTTCTCGATGGGATAGTCGGTCGAAACCGACTGCCGACGACCGGCGGGAACACCCCTGGCTCCCGCCGGTCGTCGGTGGTGCTGGTCGGCGTCTCCCGGGGCCGGCGGCCGGTAGGGTCGGGACCCGGAAGGTCTCGCAGCACGCCGAGCCGGGGCCGCTAGCCCGAGCGGTACCCGGTGACCACGAGTTCCCACTCGACCTCGCCGCCGGCCGGTACCACGGCGGCGTTGCCGGCCGCAGCGGTGTCGCCGCCGTCGGAATCCGCCTCGGCCAGGTCGAAGACCGCGCCGAGCATCGGCTCCACCCCGATGCTCCGGTACGGCGCCGCCGCCGGCCAGCCCCGCAGGTTGCGCCACAGCGCGACGGAACGGGGCTGGTCCGGGCAGTGCAGGCGCAGCCGGAGCGCGTCGGTCCCGTCCACCACCCGTACGTCGTCGGCACCGACCAGCACGGCGCCGAGCGCGGTACCGTCGTCCGGGCCGAGCCGGTCGAGCGGCAACCCGGCCGGGTCGGGCCAGCCGGCGGTGTGCCACCGGTCCCCGGCCCGCCACGTCCCGGGCGGCAGCAGCTCGGCGGCCTCCGGGTAGAGCCGGGTGGGGGTGCCGGCCGGTGCGACCAGTCGGGCCGCCGGTGACAGGTCGAGCAGGGCGTGTGCCGCCCAGACGAACCGGTAGCCCGGCTCGGCCGCGAGCCGGTAACGGGCCACCACCTCGCCCGCCTCCTCGGTGATCCGGCGGGCGAGGGTGAAGTCGGCACAGTCGACGACCGCGCTCCGCGGACCGGTCGTCCGCCAGGGACGGGACCAGGCGGCGCCGTGGTCCGGCGTGCCGCGTACCGTCGGCACGCACTCCTCCAGGCCGCCCGCGTCGACGAAGGCGTCGCCGGGGGCGACCCGCTCCCGGCCGGTCGCGCCGCCCCGCCAGAGCCACTCGCGCCCGCCACCGGCCAGGCTGGTCCACCGTCCACCGTGTCGGTGGTCGACGGCGATCCGCAGCGGCACGGCGACCGGTGCGGGGAGGTCGGGTCGGCTCACCATTCCGCGAAGGAGCCGTCGTCGTGCCGCCAGACCGGGTTGCGCCAGGCGTGCCCGTGCCGGGCGGCGGCGCGTACGGCCCGCTCGTCGACGGTGATGCCGAGCCCGGGTGCCTCCGGCCGGCGCAGGTGCCCGTCGACGAACCGGAACGGCTCCCGGTCGACCACGTAGTCGAGCAGTTCCGAGCCGGCGTGGTAGTGGATGCCGATGCTCTGCTCCTGGATCAGGAAGTTCGGCGTGGCGAAGGCGACCTGGAGGCTGGCGGCGAGCGAGATCGGCCCGAGTGGGCAGTGCGGGGCCAGCACCGCGCCGTACGTCTCGGCCAGCGCGGCGATCCGGCGTACCTCGGAGATGCCACCGGCGTGCGAGAGGTCGGGCTGCACCACCGCCACGCCCGCGCGCAGCGGCCCGAGGAACTCGTGCCGGGCGAAGAGCCGCTCACCGGTGGCGATCGGCACCGGTGAGGCGCCGACGAGGTCACCGAGCTGGTGGTTGTGCTCGGGGAGTACCGGTTCCTCGACGAAGAGCGGACGCAGCGGGGCGAGTTCCGGCAGGATGCGGCGGGCCGCCGCCGGGGTGGCCCGACCGTGGAAGTCCAGCGCGATGTCCCGGTCGTCGCCGAGCACCTCCCGGGCGGCGGCGACCCGGCGCACCACGGCCGCCACCTCGCGGGCGCTGGGGATGGCGGCGAGCAGGCCGGAGGCGTTCATCTTGATCGCCGTCATCCCGGCCTCGACCTGTGCGGCGGCGGCGTCGGCCAGCTCGGCCGGTTCGTCGCCGCCGATCCAGGAGTAGACCCGGACCCGCTCCCGGACGGGGCCGCCGAGCAGCGCGTGCACCGGGGCGCCGTACGCCTGGCCGGCGATGTCCCAGAGCGCCTGGTCGATCCCGGCGACGGCGCTGGAGAGCACCGGGCCACCCCGGTAGAAGCCGCCCTTGGTGAGGATCTGCCAGTGCTGTTCGATCCGCAGCGGGTCCTCGCCGAGCAGATACTCGGCGAGCACCTCGACGGCGGCCCGGACCACCTCGGCCCGGCCCTCCACCACCGGTTCACCCCAGCCGACCAGCCCTTCGTCGGTCTCCACCCGGCAGAAGAGCCACCGGGGTGGGACGAGGAAGGTCTCGATTCGGACGATCTTCACTGGACGCCTCTCTGTAATGGCTCAGCCCGTGCCCACCCGACGAGGACAGCGACGCTCACCGCCTGTCGCCCGGGCGCCGGCGTAGCTTCTGGACGTCCCGGATCGCCTTGTCCAGCAGGTCGCGCATGGCCTGCTCGGCGCCGGTCGCGTCGGTGCGCCGGATCGCCTCGACCACCGCGCGGTGGCTGGGTACCGGGTCGTCGTCGGGTGCCCCGCCGTGCACCAGGCGGTCCCGTTCGGCCAGTCCGGTCTCCATCACCACCTCCAGGCGCTGCACCAGCTCGTTGTGGGTGGCGGCGAGCAGCGCGCGGTGGAAGGCGAGGTCGGCCCGGACGGCGGTGACCGGGTCGGTGGCGGCGGACATCTCGGCCAGCGCCTCGTCGAGGGCGGCCAGGTCGGCCCCGGTCGCGCGGGTGGCGGCGAGTCGGGCGGCGGCCGGCTCGACGATGGTACGCACCTCGTGCAGCTGGTCGAGGAGGTGCTGTCCGGCACCCTCGGCGAACTGCCAGCGGATCACGTCGCCGTCGAGCAGGTGCCAGTCGGCCCGGGGGCGTACGAAGGTGCCCCGCTTCTGCCGGGCGTCGACGATGCCCTTGGCAGTGAGGACCTTGAGTGCCTCGCGCAGCGCGGTGAGGCTGACGTCGAGCTCCTGTTGCAGTGCGGCCAGGTTCAGGGTGGCGCCCTCGGCGATCTCACCGGCGAGGATGCGCCGGGCGATGACCTCGACGGTCTGCCCGTGGACGCCGCGGCGTGCGTACTGTGCCAATGCTCTCCGTGCCTTCTCGTTGGTCCGACGGGGGTGGTCCGGGTCAGGCCGAGGCTTTCACCGCGGTCCAACCGCCGTCCACCACCAGGGTGGTGCCGGTGACGTAGCCGGCGTCCGGTGAGGCGAGGAAGGCGATCGTCGCCGCCACCTCGTCCGGGGTGCCGAACCGGCCGGCCACAGTCTCCGCGACGCTGCGCTGCCGGTCGACTTCGGACACTCTGTCCCAGGCGGCGGTGAGGATCGGGCCGGGCAGCACGGTGTTGACCCGCACCTCGGGGCCGTACTCGACGGCGAGCTGGCGGCCGAGCGCGACCAGCCCGCCCTTGGCGGCCGCGTAGGCGGGGTGACCGGGGAGCCCGACCAGCGCGTGCACGGAGGAGACGAGCACCGCCGCGCCCCGGCCGGCGCGCAGGTCGGCCAGGCACGCCCGCAGGCCGAGGAAGCTGCCGGTGAGGCTCACCGCGAGCTGCCGGTCCCAGGACTGCCGGCTGGTCTCGTGCGCCGGGGCGACCTCGCTGAGGTAGGCGTTGCTGACCAGGATGTCGACCGGGCCGAACAGATCACGGAGCGTGGTTACCGCACCGGTCCAGGCGGCCTCGTCGGAGACGTCGGCGACGATCGGGCGGGCCCGGCCGCCGGCTGCGGTGATCTCCTCGGCGACCTGCTCGGCCGGCCGGATGTCGAGCAGGCCGACGGCCGCGCCCTCGGCGGCGAGCCGTCGGGCGGTGGCCGCGCCGATGCCGCCGTAAGCCCCTGTGACCAGGGCGACCTTGCCTTCCAGTCGTCGCGTCCGCTGGCTCTCCACCCGTCACCGTCCCGCCAATCAAAACATTAATTAGGAAGAAATCTTGACAGCCGCGACCCGTGGATGCAACCTTCTGGATCACACCGTTTACCTGAGTGACACACCCGCGACCCGAGCACGGGTCGATGAGGAAGGGATACTCCCCGTGAGCGACTTCGACCCCGGTCGTCGCCGGTTCCTCGGCCACCTCGGACTCGCCGGCCTCGGCGCGCTCGGCATGGGCGGCCTGGTCGGTTGCGCCAGTTCCGCCAGCACCTCCTCCGGCGGGGGCGGGAGCGACGGCCCGGTCGCCGTGCAGTCCAATCTCTCCTCCCCGCAGGCGAAGGCCGCGATGGAGAAGATCATCGAGACCTTCAACAAGCAGGGCAAGGGCAGCGCGACGCTGAACACGATCGCCGCCGAAACCTACCGTACCCAGCTTCCGACGTACCTGACCTCGGCGAACCCGCCGGACCTCTACACCTGGTACGCCGGCTCGGTCGCCGACGACTACGCCAGCAAGGGCCTGCTGCTGGACGTCTCCGACGTCTGGAAAGGGCTGACCGACTATCCCGAGGCGCTGCGCACCATCTCCACCGACGCCTCCGGCAAGCAGGTCTTCGTGCCGATGACCAACTACTGGTGGGGCTTCTTCTACCGCAAGTCGAACTTCGCCAGGTGGGGCGTGCAGGAGCCGAAGAACTGGACCGACTTCGTCGCGCTCTGCCAGACGCTCAAGGGCAAGGGGATTCCGCCGATCGGCATCGGACTCGGCGACACCCCGTGGGTGGCGTCGGCCTGGTTCGACTACCTGAACATCCGGATCAACGGCGCGCCGTTCCACCGTGAGCTGCTCGCCGGCAAGCAGCGCTTCGACGACCCGAAGGTGAAGGCGGTCTTCACCCGCTGGCGCGAGGTGCTGCCGTACTTCGACCCGAAGGGCAAGGCGTACCCGTTCCAGGAGGCCACCGCCGCGCTGCTGGCGGGCAAGACCGGCATGTTCCTGATCGGCACCTTCTTCGCCGACGCCGCCCCGAAGGACGCCCTCGGCGACCTCGACTTCTTCCGGTTCCCGATCATCGACCCGGCGGTGCCGGTCGCCGAGGAGGGCCCGACCGACGGCTTCTTCGCCAGCGCCAAGACCGGCAACCCGACCGGCACCAAGGCGCTGCTGAGCCACCTGGCCTCGGTCGAGGCGCAGGAGGAGTACATCAGGCACAGCTCCGGCATCGTGCTGCCGGCCAACCCGAAGGCGAAGGCCGCCGACTCCCCGCTGGTCGCCAAGGGCAAGGCGATGCTGGAGAGCGCGCAGGAGCTGACCCAGTTCTTCAACCGGGACTCCAGCGACGCGCTCCAGCCGACCGCCGACACCGCGCTGACCAAGTTCATGGACAAGCCCGACCAGATCGACGCGATCCTGCGCGAGTGGCAGGCGGGAGCGGAAAAGGTCTTCAAGGGCTGATGACGGTACTCGCCCCGACCGAGAGCCCCCGGCAGCGGCCGGCGCCGGACCGGAAGCCGTCCCGGCGGCGACCTGCCCGGCGGATGTCGCCGCTGCTGGTGGCCTTCGTGCTCGTACCCTTCGCGGTGGAGAGCATCTGGGTCTTCTGGCCGGCCCTACAGGGCTTCTACTTCTCGCTCACCCGCTGGGACGGGCTCGAACCGCCGCAGTTCATCGGTCTCGACAACTACGCCGAGATGGCCGGCGACTCGGTCTTCCGGGGCGCCCTGCTCAACACCGTGATCTGGCTGCTGCTCTTCGGCGGGCTCTCGGTGGTCGGCGGGTTCGGCATGGCGCTGCTGTTGCAGAAGGAGCGGCGCGGCATCGGCTTCTACCGGGCCGCGCTCTTCACCCCGGTGGTCTTCTCGCTGGTGGTGACCGGGCTGGTCTGGCGGGTCTTCTACCAGCCCGACGGGCTCGCCGACCAGGTGCTCCGGACGATCGGCCTGGAGCACCTGATCCGGCCCTGGCTGGCCGACCCGCAGACCGCCCTCTACGCGGTCATCCTGCCCGCCCTGTGGCGGCAGATCGGGTACGTCATGGTGCTCTACCTCGCCGGTCTCAAGGCCATCGACCCGGCGCTGCACGAGGCGGCCCGGGTGGACGGCGCCAACGGCTGGCAGCGGCTCTGGAACGTCACCGTCCCGCAGTTGCGCGGGGTCAACGCGGTGGTGCTCTCGGTCATCGTGATCGACTCGCTCCGCTCCTTCGACATCGTCTGGGCGCTGACCCGGGGCGGGCCGTACCACTCCTCCGAGCTGCTCAGCACCTACATGTACTCGACCGCGTTCCAGAGCCTGCGGCTCGGCTACGGCTCGGCGATCGCCGTCGTCATCTTCGGGTTGGCGCTGGCGGTCATCCTCGGCTATCTCGTCCGCGCCTTCCGGGAGGACTGATGATCCGCAAGCTCCGGACCGGCGGCTTCCACCTCGGGATGAGCCTGGTGGCGCTGCTCTGGCTCGGCCCGATCCTCTGGGTCGTCAGCATGTCGCTCCGCTCCTTCGACGACATCGCCGCGAACGGGGTGGGCAGCCTGCCGCACTCGTTCACCCTGGACACCTACCGCCAGGCGTGGACCGACGGCGGTCAGATGCGGGCGCTGGTCAACAGCATGCTGGTGACCGTACCGTCGGTGCTGCTCAGCCTGGCGCTGGCCGCGGTGGCGGCCTTCGCGCTGGCCCGGTTCCGGATCCCGGGCCGGCGCACGATCCTGCTGCTGATGCTCGCCGGCAACCTGCTGCCGCCGCAGATCCTGCTCATCCCGGTGAACAAGTTCAGCGAGCTGATCGGCCTCTACGACACCCTCTGGGCGCTGATCGCGGTCCAGGTCGGCTTCGGACTCGGCTTCTACACGTTCGTGCTGCACGGCTTCATGCGCGACCTGCCGGGCGAGATCCAGGAGGCGGCCATGATCGACGGTGCCGGGCCGGGGCAGATCTTCGGCCGGGTGATCCTGCCGCTGACCCGGCCGGCGCTGGCCGCCCTCGGCGCGCTCTCCTTCACCTGGATCTTCAACGACCTGCTCTGGGCCATCACGGTGCTGCGTACCGACGACCGGATGCCGGTCACCCCCGCCCTGCTGGGCCTGCAAGGGCAGTTCGTCTCGTCCTGGAACGTCATCGCCGCCGGTACGGTGATCGCGGCGGTGCCGACAGTACTGGTCTTCCTCCGCTTCCAGCGGCACTTCGTCTCCGGCCTCGCGATCGGAGCCGTCAAGTGACCGCCCCGCAGGCGCGCCGGTGGACGCTGCGCGGGGCGCGCACCGAATACACGGTGGCGGTACCCGAGCACGGGCGCTGGCTCGAACTGGTGGCCTGGGGGCCGCACGGGGTGAGCGAGGGGCCCTCGCCGGTGGAGTACGCCGGTCCGGTGCCGTTCCTCACCGCCGGTGACGCCGCCCCGATCGAGTACGCCACCGACGCCGCCCGGCCGTTCACCGGGGCCGACCTGGTGGTGGAGACCGCCGGGGGAGACCGGCGGGTCGGCCTCGACTACGTCGACGCCGAGGGTGTCCCGGGCGGGCTGGTGGTGACCTTCGCCGACCCGGTGACCGGGCTGCGGGTCGGGCTGCACTACGAGATCCCGGACGGCACCGACGTGCTGCGCCGGTGGGTCGAGCTGACCAACACCGGCCCGGAGCCGCTGCGGCTGCACCGGGCCGACTCCGCCGGATTCTGCGTACCCACCCCGCACGGTGCCCGGCTGAGCTACCAGTGGGGGCAGTGGGCGCAGGAGTTCCAACTCGACCACGTCGACCTCGGGCACGGTGAGTTCACCGTCGGCAGCGCGCAGGGCGTACCGGGGCACGCGTACGTGCCGTGGCTCGTCGTGCGGGACCGGGCCGAACCGGACGGCTCCGCCTGGGCGGTGGCGGTGGACTGGACCGGCTCGTGGGAGATCAGCGCGACCCGGGACACCGGCGGGCTGACCCGGGTACGCGCCGGCCGGCGCCTCGTCGACGGCCCGCTCGACCTGCCCGCCGGGGCGCGGCTGACGCTGCCGGCGGTCACCGGCGCCTACAGCCCGGACGGGCTCGACGGGCTGGCCCGGGTCTGGCACGACTACCAGCGCCGGCTCGCCGGGGAGCGGCTGCGGCCCCGTCCGGTCCTCTACAACTCGTGGGAGGCGACCTACTTCGCGGTCGACGCGGAGAACCAGCTCGCGCTGGCCCGGATCGCCGCCGACCTCGGCGTCGAGACCTTCGTGGTCGACGACGGCTGGTTCGTCGGCCGCGACGACGACACCGCCGGACTGGGCGACTGGACCCCGGATCCGGCGAAGTTCCCGGACGGCTTCGACACCTTCGTCGACGAGATCCGTGGCCTCGGGATGAACTTCGGGCTCTGGGTCGAACCGGAGTGCGTCAACCCGCGCTCCAAGCTCTACGCCGAACACCCGGACTGGGTCTACCAGGTGCGGGGACGTCCGCTGACCCCGATCCGCAACCAGTACCTGCTGGACCTGGGCCGCCCCGAGGTGGCCGAGTTCGTGCACTCCACCGTGGACGGACTGCTCCGCCGGTACGACATCGGCTATCTGAAGTGGGACTTCAACCGGCCGCGTACCGAAGCGGGCCGGAGCTTTCCCACGGCGGCGGTTGCGGCCGGGCGGGTCGACCTGGACGGCGCGCACGTGGCGAACCTGCACCGGATCTACGAGCGGCTGCGCCGCGACCACCCGCACGTGCTGCTCGAAGCCTGCGCCGGTGGCGGAGCCCGGACCGACCTCGGCATGGCTGCCCGGGCCGACGTCTTCTGGCCGAGCGACAACACCGGCCCGCTGGACCGGCTCGCCATCCAGCACGGCTTCCTGCACGCCAACGCCCCGCACCTGCTCAGCTCCTGGGTGACCGACTCGCCCGGCCTCTTCGACCCGCGCCCCCGGTCACTGGCCTTCCGGTTCGTGCTGGCGATGGCCGGCGTGCTCGGCATCGGCGCCGACATCCGGCACTGGACGCCGGAGCAGCGCCGCGAGGCGGCCGGCTGGATCGCCCGGTACAAGGAGATCCGGGACGTCGTCACGCACGGCACCGTGCACCTGATCGGCGGCCCGGACCAGCCCCGCTGCGCCGTGCAGTACACCGCGCCCGACGAGGAGACGGTGGTGGTCCTCGCCTGGCACACCGGCCGGCTCGACGGCGCCGGTCTGCTGCCGTCCCGCCCGGTCCGGCTCCCGCTGGCCGGTCTCGACCCGGCCGCCGCCTACCGACACCACGAACGGCGCTACTCCGGCAGCCACCTGAGCACCGTCGGTCTGCCGGTCCGGTGGACACCCGAGCACGACGCGGAACTCGTCGTCCTCCGGCGCGCCTGACCCAGCACCCCCGTCCCCCAACAGCGAAGGAAACGATGTGAGACGACATGCGTACGTCGGCGTGCTCGCCCTCGCCGCCGGCCTGCTGGTCGCACCCGTCCCGGCCCAGGCGCAGCCTCTCGCCGCCGCGCCGCCGGTGACCCGGCAGGTGCTCAGCCCCACCCCCTACCAGGGCTGGAACACCTACTACGGGCTCGGCGGGGAGTTCTCCGAGGAGTCGGTGAAGCAGGTGGCCGACGCCCTGGTCGAGCGCGGCTTCGCCGAGGCCGGCTACGACATCGTCTGGCTCGACGGCGGCTGGCAGGACCCGGAGCCGCGTACCGCCGCCGGTGACCTCCAGGCCGACCGGACCCGGTTCCCCAACGGGCTGAAGCCGCTGGTCGACTACATCCACGGCAAGGGCCTGCGGGCCGGCATCTACACCGACGCCGGACCGTACATCCCGGGGAAGTGCGGGCTCGGCAGCCACGGCTACTACCAGCGGGACGCGGACCAGTTCGCCGCCTGGGAGTTCGACGCGGTCAAGGTGGACTATCTCTGCGGGATCGCCGCCGGCCTGGACCCGAAGACCGTCTACACCGAGTTCGCCGCCGCGCTGCGCAACAACGCCAGCGAGCGGCCGATCATCTTCAACCTCTGCAACCCGGTGACCTCTCCGGACTGGGGCGACTACCCGGAGGAGCAGCAGTCGACGTACTCCTGGAGCTACGCCCCGGCGATCGCGCAGTCCTGGCGTACGTACACCGACGTCGGGTTCGTCGGCGAGGTGAAGTACAAGGACGTGCTGCGCAACTTCGACGCGAACGCGCGGCACCCGGAGGTCGCCGGGCCTGGGCACTTCAACGACCCGGACTACCTCGGGCCGGAACTCGGGATGACCGACGAGGAGTTCCGGACCCAGATGACGCTCTGGACGGTCGCCGCCGCGCCACTGGTGATCGCCAGTGACGTACGCAAGATCAGCCAGACCTCGGTCGACATCCTCACCGACCCCGAGGTGCTGGCGATCAACCAGGACCCGGCCGGGGTGCAGGCGGTCCGGGTCGGCCCGGCCGGCAGCACCGAGACCTGGGTGAAGCGGCTCGCCGACGGCGACCGGGCGGTGGTGCTGCTCAACCGGGGCGACAGCCCTGCGACCCTGACCACCACGGCGAAGGCGGTCGGCCTGACCGGCCACCGGTTCACGGTCGAGAACGCCTGGACCAACCAGGTCACCGAGAGCGCCGGCACCATCAGCGCGGCGGTACCGGCGCACGGCGCGGCGCTGTTCCGGGTCGGCACGCACCGGGGGCTGCCCGGGGTACCGCACGTCACCGCCGGACTTCCGCAGGTGACCCAGGTCGGCGGCGTCAGCACGCCGGACGGTTCGGCGCCGGTCGCGGCCGGCGGGGACCAGGCGCGGGTCGAGGTCGCCGTCCGCAACGACGGCCTGCTGCCGGTACTCGCACCGCAGGTGACCCTGGCGGCACCCGCCGGCTGGACAGTCCGCCCCGTGGGTCGGGCGGCGGTGCCGGTACTGGCCGGCGGGCAGCGCAGGAGCTTCGGCTTCACGGTGACGCTGCCGGCCGGTGCCGCTCCCGGTGCCGCGAAGCTGACCGCCACCACCTCCTACCAGGTACCCGGGCACGGCCGGCTGCGACAGTCGACGGTCGGCACCCTGACGGTCGCCCCGGCGCCGCCGGACGGCGCGGTGGTGCTCTCGCACCATGACTGGATCAGCGCCACCAGCGGCTGGATGAGCCCGACGGTCGACGCCAGCGTCGGCGGCGGCTCCCCGATCAGCGTCGTCGGCCAGGTCTACCCCACCGGGATCGGGGTCGCCTCGCCCTCCACGGTCCGCTACTACCTCGGCGGCCGGTGCACCCGGCTCTCCGCCCTGGTCGGGCTGGACGACGCGGTCCGCAACGTCGGACCCGAGGGCGCGACGGTGACCTTCCAGGTGGTCGGCGACGGCCAGGTCCGGTACGACAGCGGCGTGCTGACCCGGGACGACCCGCGCCAGGTCGACGTGGACCTGACCGGGGTACGGGTCCTCGACCTGGTGGTCGGCGACGCGGGCGACGGCGGCTACAACGACCGCGCCGACTGGGCGGGCCTGACCGCCACCTGCTGACACCGACGACGGACGGTTCGTGCCCGGGTGGCACCGCCATCCGGGCCCGGACCGTCGGTGGGCGAGAGCCGCTGCCACTCTTTGCGGCGACTGCTCTGACCCTGTTGTGAGCTGCGGTCGAACTGATCACAGTGGACTTCGATCGGTGAGGGGTGGAATCGACCGGCCCGGCAAACTGGCCGCCCGGGGTGGTGTTGGGTGATGAGGCGAGCTGGTCATCGTCGGCGCGGAGCGACCCGGCGGCGGAGCCGGGGGTAGTTGGCGCGGAGACTGTCGAGCTGGGTGCACAGGCGGGGCACGGAAGCCGGGGTTGTCGACGGCGTGCTGCGGTTCGCCGTCGACCGGCCGGGCGAGACCGGGGTTCGGGCAGGGCCGGTTCGGGCAGGGCGGGGTCCGGGCAGCCCGGGAGGGTGGGCGCACAAGCGGGGCAGCTCGACAGTCTCCTCGGCGAGTGTCCCCACCTCGCTCCCCACCCGACGTCAGGAGATCGCCGGCTCGGAGACACCTGGAAGCACCGGGTTGCACGATCGACCTTCAAAAGACAGGGCGCCAGCAGCGCCCGGTCGCCGGATTTCGAGAGGCGACGTCGGCGGCATCTATCTCCTCGCCTGCCCGGATCGCCCGGATCACCCGTTCGACTGCCGGTTCGACTGCCGGTTCGACTGCCGGTTCGACTGCGCCTGATCGGACTCCGTCAAGGCCCGACCCTGCGCGTTGTGGCCCAGACCCGTCAGCGGCCATACTGACAGCCTTCCGCCGGTCGCGAGACCGACACGCTTTCCGGATCGGCCGGCGCGGCCGCGTTCCGGGGGTCGGCGGCGAGCACAGGAGGTGGCGGCATCAGCGCCCGCAGGGTTCTCTTCGTCGGCGGCAGTGGGATCATCAGCTCCGCCTGTACCCGGCTCGCGGTCGAGCACGGCATCGAGTTGACGGTGCTCAACCGGGGCACCACCACCCGGCGACCGCTGCCGGCCGGGGTCACGGCGCTCCGGGCCGACATCCGCGACCCGGACTCGGTCCGGGCGGCACTGGGTGGCCGGGAGTTCGACGCGGTCGTCGACTGGATCGCCTTCACCCCGGCACACCTGCGGACCAGCATGGAGCTGTTCCGGGACCGGACCGGCCAGTACGTCTTCATCAGCTCGGCGTCGGCCTACCAGACCCCGCCGGCCCGGCTGCCGATCGTGGAGTCGACGCCGCTGCGCAACCCGTACTGGCGGTACTCCCGGGACAAGATCGCATGTGAGGACCTGCTCGTCCGGGCGTACCGCGATGACGCGTTCCCGGCCACCATCGTGCGCCCGTCGCACACCTACGACCGGACCCTGGTGCCGTTCGACGGCGGCTGGACGGTGGTCGACCGGATGCGCCGGGGTCGGGAGATCGTCGTACACGGCGACGGCACCTCACTGTGGACACTCACCCACCACTCGGACTTCGCCCGGGGCTTCGTACCGCTGCTCGGGCATCCGGCCGCGATCGGGGACACCTTCCACATCACCTCCGACGAGGCGCTCACCTGGAACCAGATCGCCGAGACGCTGGCGTCGGCGGCCGGCGTACCGGCCCGGATCGTGCACGTGCCCTCGGACGCGATAGCCGCGGCGGATCCGGAGTGGGGTGCCGCGCTGCTCGGCGACAAGACGCACTCGATGGTCTTCGACAACAGCAAGCTGCGCCGGCTGGTGCCGGACTTCGTCGCCACCGTCCCGTTCGCACAGGGCGCCCGGGAGATCGTCGACTGGTACGACGCCGACCCGACCCGGCAGCGGATTGACGCCCGGCTCGACGCGCTGCACGACCGCCTGGTCGAGACGTACCGGATCCGCGACCTGGTCGGGGCCGGCTCGGAGGACTAACGGCTGGGCACGGCCGGGTCCAGCTCCGGTCCACCGTGGCCGGCCCGTGTCGCAACCCGACCACCTCGGCGGCCGGCAGCAGGTGCACGCCGCGCAGGTCGACGTCGGAGTCCCGGGACGGGAAGCCGTAGAGGTGCGCCCCGGAGACGGTGGCGAAGAGCAGCGGATAGGGCTGGTCGGCCACGACGTCGCGCAGCGCGGCCGGGTCCAGCCGGGTCAGGTCGGGTGCCGGGGGAGTGCGGCCGGTGTCGCCGGTCGTCGGGGTGGGTTCCGGGTGGCTCATCCGAGTGCCTCCCGGGCGCTGCGGGCGCGTACCGAATAGAGCCAGGCGTCGACCCGGGCCGCGTCGGGCGCCGCCGGCAGCGGGGTGTGCGTGACGGCGTCGTCGAGGTCGGCGTGCAGGGCCAGCCGCCAGCGTTCCACCTCGGTCCAGCCGACCTCGCCCCGGCGTACGGCGAGCAGCCGTTCGCGGTGCGGCCCCACGTCCAGCTCCAGCCGGCCGTGCCGGAGCAGGTCACCGGCGGCGATCAGCAGCCGGAGCAGGTGCATGACGTGCTTCCACCGGGGTTCGCCGCGCTGCCGCAGATCCGCCTCCAGCTTCTTGAACTGGCTCAGCACGTAGCCGGAGTAGGTCTGGTAGGCGAGCTGGGAGAGGAACGCCGGCCGCAGGTCGAGGAGTTCCTCGCCGACCGGGGTGACGGTGAGCACGGTGCGGGAGTGCAGCACCTCCAGCAGGTTCGGGTTGGCCTTCAGGGCCAGTTCGCAGAAGCGCTCCACCTCCCAGGAGAACCGTTCCGGCTCGGGGCCGTCGAGGTGGCTCGGCGGCTTGGCCAGTGACCAGAAGGCGGCGGCGGGCGCGGCGTAGACGCCCCGGACGTCGGTGTCGGACTCCTCGGTGGCCAGCCCGAAGGCGCGGGAGCCGACCACCGCGGCGTAGATGGTGTGCCGGACGACCAGGTCGGGGCCGTCGACCGCCGCCGTGCCCGCCTCGACCGCCAGCTTCTGCTGGTACGCCTTGCGGAGCGCGAGCTGCCCGCGCGGGCTGCGCAGCCGCCGCCCGTCGGTGAGCTGGACCAGGTAGTCGTCGCCGGTCGGGTCGTGGTCGAGCACCCGGCCGGTGGCGCCGCGCTGCACCCGGGTGCCGGCCAGGTCGACGCCGGTCTCCCGCAGCACCACCTGGGTCCCGTCGGGTAGCCGGGGAGACGACGATCGCCTGGACACGACGGACATCCTGCCGTACCGGAGGTCCCGCCCGCACCGGAGATCACGCCGGCACCGCTGGCACCAGGCGTGCCCGGCGCGGCGCGGCGGGCCCTCGGTCGACTCCTGTCACACCCTGCGGCGACAATCGGGTGATGTTCCTCGCCACGCGGCCCGGCCCGGCCGGACGGTGCCGCCCCCCGGCCGGCCCAGTGGGTACGCTCGCTACCGGCGTGGGGTCCGCCCCGGCGCCCAGCCCGCCGACCAGCGGCGCACGACCGGCAACCCTGGGAGTTCACCTCGTTGACTGCACAGCCTGAAATCCTGTACGGGGCCGACGACCTCACCCACCTGGAGGGTCTGGACGCGGTCCGGAAGCGCCCCGGCATGTACATCGGGTCGACCGACAGCCGTGGCGTGGGTCACCTGTTCAACGAGATCGTGGACAACTCCACCGACGAGGGGGTCGCCGGCCACGCGACCCGGGTCGAGGTCACCCTGCACGCCGACGGCTCGGTGCAGGTCGACGACGACGGCCGGGGGATCCCGACGGACGTGCACGCCAAGTCCGGGCTCTCCGGGGTCGAGCTGGTGCTGACCCGGCTGCACGCGGGTGGCAAGTTCGGCAACTCCGGCTACAAGACCTCCGGCGGCCTGCACGGGGTGGGCGCCTCGGCGGTCAACGCGCTCTCCCGGCGGTTCGACGTGACGGTGCGCCGGGACGGCAAGATCCACCAGATGTCGTTCCAGCACGGCGTACCGGGAATATTCGACGGGGCCGGCGCCGGGGCGACCTTCGCCGCGCACCCCGGGCTGCGCCTGCTCGGCAAGATGAAGCGGGGCGAGCGGACCGGCACCTCGATCCGCTACTGGCACGACGCGCGTTACTTCGAGAGCGGCGCGACCCTCGACGTCGAGGCGGTCCGGACCAAGCTGCGGCACACCGCGTTCCTGGTGCCGGGCGTGACCTACGTGCTGCGGGACGCCACCGGCGGGGCGATCAGCGCCGAGACGTTCCACTTCCCGAACGGCCTGGCCGACATGGTCGACTACCTGGCGCCGGCCGCCGAGAAGCCGGTCTCCGGCACGCTGCTGGTCACCGGCGAGGGCACCTACCGGGAGAACGCCGCCGACGCCAACGGCGTGATGCGCAGCAACGTCGAGCGCCGCGCCGAGGTCGAGGTGGCGTTCCGCTGGGGCACCGGCTACGAGCGGACCGTCGAGTGCTTCACCAACACCATCCGCAACGTGCACGGCGGCACCCACCGCCGGGGCTTCGAGCGGGGTGCCACCCGGGCCCTGGTCGACGCGATCCGCAACGCCCGCGGCCTGCTCAAGCCGAAGGAGGACGCCCCGGTCCTGGACGACATCCTCGAGGGCCTCACCGCCGTCGTGCACGTCCGGATCCCGGAGCCGCAGTTCACCTCGCAGACCAAGGACGAGCTTTCCACCGCCCCGGTGACCAAGGTGGTGCAGGCCGTCGTCGAGCAGCACATCAAGGCCTGGCTGGAGGACCGCAGGACCCGGGCCGAGGCGCGTACGGTGCTGCAGAAGATCGTCGACGCGGCCCGGGTCCGGCTGACCCAGAAGCAGCAGAAGGACGCCGCCCGGCGCAAGACCGCGCTGGAGGGCGCGGCGATGCCGCCGAAGCTGGTCGACTGCCGCTCCACCGGGGTCGAGCGGAGCGAGCTGTTCATCGTCGAGGGAGACAGCGCGCTCGGCACCGCCCGGCTGGCCCGCTCCAGCGAATACCAGGCGCTGCTGCCGATCCGGGGCAAGATCCTCAACGTGCAGAAGGCCAGCCTCCAGCAGGTGCTGGACAACGCCGAGTGCTCGGCGATCATCCAGGTGCTCGGGGCGGGTTCCGGGCGCACCTTCGATCTCGGCTCGCTGCGCTACGGCCGCATCCTGATCATGGCGGACGCGGACGTCGACGGCTCGCACATCCGTACCCTGCTGATCACGCTCTTCGCGAAGTACATGCGGCCGGTGATCGAGGCGGGCCGGCTCTACGCCGCCGTGCCGCCGCTGCACAAGATCAGCACCAGGGGGAAGAACCCGGAGACCTTCTACACCTACACCCAGGCCGAGATGGAGGCCACGGTCGGCCGGCTGGAAAAGGCGAAGAAGCAGGTGGTGACCCCGATTCCCCGGTTCAAGGGTCTCGGTGAGATGGACGCCGACGAGCTGTGGGACACCACGATGAACCCGGCCAGCCGGATGGTCCGACGGATCACCATGGACGACGCCGAGGCGGCCGAGCAGGTCCTCGAACTGCTGATGGGCGAGAAGGTCGAGCCCCGGAAGAACTGGCTGATCGACTCGGCGAACCGGGTCGACCAGGAGGCGATCGACGCCTGATCCGTCCGCACGGACGGGCACGCGGAACCGACAGCGGCCGGGCATTCCCGGCCGGCGAGGAAAGGCAGCGCTGCACACCATGGCACGCCGTACGGGCAAGGGACCCAAGGTCGACCTCTCCGCCTTCGACCAGGCGGGGGCGAGGGTCCTGGACAACCCACTGGCCACCGAGGTCGAGGACTCCTACCTGGAGTACGCCTTCTCGGTGATCCACTCCCGTGCGCTGCCGGACGCGCGGGACGGCCTCAAGCCGGTGCACCGGCGCATCCTCTACTCGATGAACGAGCAGGGGCACCGGCCCGACCGGGCCCACGTGAAGTCGGCCCGGGTCATCGGTGACGTGATGGGTAAGTACCATCCGCACGGCGACACCGCGATCTACGACGCGATGGTCCGGCTGGCCCAGGACTTCTCGCTGAACGTGCCGCTCATCGACGGTCATGGAAACTTCGGTTCCCAGGACGACGGACCGGCTGCGGCGCGTTACACCGAGGCCCGGATGTCCCGCGAGGCGATGCTGCTGGTCGGCGAGCTGGGCGAGGGGACCGTCGACTTCAAGCCGAACTACGACGGTTCGCTGACCGAGCCCTCGGTGCTGCCGGCCGCCTTCCCGAACCTGCTGGTCAACGGCACCTCCGGGATCGCGGTCGGGATGGCCACCAACATGATCCCGCACAACCTCGGCGAGGTGGTCGCGGCGGCGCGCTGGCTGATCGACCACCCGGACGCCGACCTGGACAGGCTGATGGAGTTCGTCCCCGGCCCGGACCTGCCGACCGGCGGCCTGCTGCTCGGGCTGGACGAGGTGCGCAAGGCGTACGAGACGGGGCGGGGCGTGGTGCGGATGCGCGCCCGGGTCGAGACCGGTCCGCTGGAGGGGAGCCGGGGCCGGCAGGCGATCACCGTGGTCGAGCTGCCGTACGGGGTCGGCGCCGAGAAGATCATCGAGGCGATCACCGACGAGGTACGCGGCAAGCTGATCACCTCCGGCCCGCGCAAGGGTCAGCGGCAGGCCGCCCGGCTCCAGGGCATCGCCGACGTCAAGGACCTGACCGACCGGGAAAACGGCACCCGGCTGGTGATCGAGTGCAAGGTGGGGGTGAACCCGCAGGCGCTGCTCGCCGACCTCTACCGGCTCACCCCGCTGGAGCAGTCCTTCGGGGTCAACAACCTCGTCCTGGTGGACGGCCAGCCGCAGACCCTCGGGCTCAAGCGGCTGCTGGAGGTCTTCCTGGCCCACCGCTACGAGGTGGTGACCCGGCGTACGACGTTCCGCCGGCGCAAGCGGGCCGACCGGCTGCACCTGGTCGACGGCCTGCTGATGGCGCTGCTCGACATCGACGAGGTGGTCCGGCTGATCCGGGCCAGCGAGAACGCCCAGGCCGCCAAGGACGGGCTGATGAGCCAGTTCGGGCTCTCCGAGATCCAGGCGACCTACATCCTCGACACCCCGCTGCGCCGGCTGACCAAGTTCGACCGGATCGAACTGGAGGTGGAGCGGGAGCGGCTGCGCGAGGAGATCGCCGCGCTGACCGAGATCCTCGACGACGACCGGGTGCTGCGTAAGGTCGTCTCCGACGAGCTGGCCTCGGTGGTGGACGAGTTCGGCACGAGGCGGCGTACCACGCTTATCGACGGGGACCTCAAGGAGGTGCTGGCGGCGTCGGCACCGGCCGGGCCGCTGGAGGTCGCCGACGACCCGTGTCAGGTGATCCTCTCCGCCACCGGGCTGGTCGCCCGGACCGCCGCCGAGTCGGAGGAGGCCGCCGAGGGGCGGCGCCGCAACGGCCGGACCAAGCACGACGCCGTACGCGCCGTCGTGCATACCACCGCACGGGGTCAGGTGCTGCTGGTGACCAGTGCGGGGCGGGCGTTCAAGACCGACGTACTGCCGCTGCCGGTGTTGCCGGAGCAGGCCGGTACGGTCTCGCTCTCCGGCGGGATGTCCACCGCCGAGCTGGTGCCGTTGGAGCCGGGGGAGAGCGTCGTCGGGTTGGCGCCGCTCGGCGAGCGTGGCGCTGGCTCGCCCGGCCTGGCCCTCGGGACCAGGCAGGGTGTGGTCAAGGTCTGCGCCCCGGACTGGCCGGTCCGGTCCGACGAGTTCGAGGTGATCGGGCTGCGTGACGGCGACGAGGTGGTCGGGGCGACCTGGCTCACCGACGGTGCCGAGACGCTCGCCTTCGTCGCCTCGGACGCCTCGCTGCTGCGCTTCCCGGCCAAGCTGGTCCGGCCGCAGGGCGTCAAGGGCGGCGGGATGGCCGGGATCAACCTCGGCTCCGGCGCCGAGGTGGTCTTCTTCGGCGCGGTCCGCACCGACGAGGCGGAGCACGGCGAGCCGATGGTGGTCACCTCGACCGGCAGCGGCGTGAAGGTGACCCCGTTCGCGCTCTATCCGGCGAAGGGTCGGGCCACCGGCGGGGTACGCGCACAGCGCTTCCTCAAGGGCGAGGCCCGACTGGTCGTCGCCTGGATCGGGCCGCGACCGGTGGGCATCAGCAAGCGCGGCGAGCCGATGGCGCTGCCCGAGCCGGACCAGCGCCGGGACGGCTCCGGGGTGGCGATGTTCGGCCCGGACAGGGTGGGGCACCTGATCGAACGCGGCTGAGTGCCGTACGGCCGGGTTCGACTGTCCTTTTTCGTCGACTTCGGTTGTGGACCATCGGTCTGGCGGGAATGAGGGGGAGTACCCCCTCTTCCGGCACCCGAGCAGACCGATGGAGGTTGTCGTGGCCACCACCAGCGACAGCAGCGACACCGCCCCTGCCAATACCGACACCGCCCCTACCACGAGCGACACCGCCCCTGCCAGGACCGATGTGGACAGGGCGTTACTCGGCGGAGGCACCTACCGGAGCCTCGGGGAGCAGCGGCTCTCCCCGGCCGAGGAACGGTTCGAGCGCGGCCGCCGGACCACCGGCCTCTGGCTCGCCCCGCTCGTCTCGGTGATCTTCCTGGCCCTGCCTCTCGACATGCCCGGCAACCAGCAGACCCTGGCCGGTATCCTGCTCGGCGTCATCGTGCTCTGGGTCACCGAACCGGTGCCCATTCCGATCGGCGGGCTGCTCGGCGTCGCCGCCGTCGTCGTACTCGGAGTGGCGCCCGCCGACGACGTGCTCGGACCGTTCGGTTCCTCGACGGTCTTCACCTTCATCGGCGCGTTCATCCTCGCCCAGGCGATGCTCAAGCACGGCCTGGCCCGGCGGTTCGCGTTCCGGATGCTGTCGCTGCCCGGCGTCGGTCGGACCACCGGCCGGGTGGTCGTCACCTTCGGCCTGATCACCGCGCTGCTCTCCGCCTTCGTCTCGAACACGGCCACCGTGGCGATGCTGTTGCCGACCGCGCTGGGCATCCTCGCGGTGATCGCGAAGCTGTTGCAGGAGCGCGGCATCGCCAAGGCCGACTTCGACCCGACCCGGCTGCGGGTCGGCGTCGCGCTGATGCTCATGCTCGCCTACGGCGCCAGCGTCGGCGGCCTGCTCACCCCGGTCGGCACGCCACCGAACCTGATCGGCCGGGACCTGATCGCAGAGGCGACCGGGGAGCGGATCTCGTTCGCCGAGTGGATGGCGGTCGCCTTCCCGATCTGCGCGCTGATGTTCGTCGCGCTCGCCGTGGTGCTGCTGCTGTTGAACAAGCCCGAGATCCGCCGGATCGACGGCGTCGCCGAGTACGTCGCCGCCGAGCGCGCCCAACTCGGCCGGCTCTCCAGGGCCGAACGCAACACCCTGGTCGCCTTCACCGTCACGGTGGTGCTCTGGATCACCCCGGGTGTGGTGGCGCTGATCTGGGGCAGCGACTCCGGCCAGTACGAGTGGATCGGCGGCCGGCTCGACGAGGGGATCGTGGCGGTCTTCGGCGCCTCGCTGCTCTTCCTGCTCCCCACCGACTGGCAGAGCCGCTCGTTCACCCTCACCTGGTCCGACGCGGCCCGGATCGACTGGGGCACGATCCTGCTCTTCGGCACCGGCATCATCTTCGGCGCGCTGCTGGAGGGGAGCGGACTGGCCAAGACGATCGGCGACGGCAGCGCCGACCTGTTCGGGCTGAGCAGCACCTTCGCGATCACCGCCTTCGCGGTCCTGCTGGCGATCGTCATCTCGGAGACGACCAGCAACACCGCCTCGGCCGCGGTGGTGGTACCGATCATCATCCCGGTCGCCGTGGCCGCCGGGATCAACCCGTTCGTACCCGCGCTGGCGGCGACCTTCGCGGCCTCGTTCGGCTTCATGCTGCCGGTCTCCACCCCGCAGAACGCGATCGTCTACGGCTCGGGCGTCGTACCGATCACCAAGATGATCCGCTCCGGCTTCTCCTTCGACATCCTGGGGGCGATCCTGATCCTGCTGATCCTTCCGCTGATGATCGCGCTCGTCGGGCTGGGTAGCTGATGGCGGCCCCGAAGTCCGGCGCGGACGTGCGACGGATCGCGGTGATTCCCGGCGACGGCATCGGCGTCGAGGTGACCGAGGCGGCCCGGCAGGTGCTCGACGCGGTGGCCCGGCGGCACCGGATCCCGCTGGCCTACGACGAGTACGACTGGTCCTGCCGGCGTTACCTGACCGAGGGCGCGATGATGCCGGCCGACGGCCTCGACCGGCTCCGCCCGGCGGACGCGATCCTGCTCGGCGCGGTCGGCTGGCCGGGGGTACCCGACCATGTCTCGCTCTGGGGGCTGCTGATCCCGATCCGCCGGACGTTCCGGCAGTACGTCAACCTGCGCCCGGTCCGGGTCTTCCCCGGGGTGTCCAGTCCGGTCCGGGGCGCCCGGCCGGGCGCGGTCGACCTGGTGGTGGTCCGGGAGAACGTGGAGGGCGAGTACAGCGAGATCGGTGGCCGGTTCAACCGGGGATTCCCGGACGAGATGGCGGTGCAGGAGTCGGTCTTCACCCGGGCCGGGGTGAGCAGGATCGTCGACTACGCGTTCGCGCTGGCCCGGACCCGCCGGTCGTACGTCACCTCGGCCACCAAGTCGAACGGGATCGTGCACACCATGCCGTTCTGGGACGAGGTCGTCGCCGAGCGGGCCGCCGAGCACCCGGACGTGCGGTGGGACGCCGAGCACATCGACGCGCTCGCCGCCAAGCTGGTGCTGCAACCCGACCGGTTCGACGTCATCGTCGGCTCGAACCTCTTCGGTGACATCCTCAGCGACCTCGCGGCGGCGGTGGCCGGCAGCATCGGGATCGCGCCGTCGGCGAACCTGGATCCGACCGGTACCTTCCCGTCGATGTTCGAGCCGGTGCACGGCTCGGCGCCGGACATCGCCGGTCAGGGGATCGCCAACCCGCTCGGCGCGGTCTGGTCGGCCGCGCTGATGCTCGACCACCTGGGGCATCCGGAGGCGGCGGCCGAGGTGGTCAGCGCGATCGAGGCGTGCCTGTCAGATCCGGCGACCCGGACCCGGGACCTGGCCGGCACCGCCACCACCCGGGAGGTGGTGTCCGCCCTGCTCGCGCAGCTCGACTGAGCGCGTACCCGGTCGGGGTGCCGGTCGGGGCCGGTCGGGGCGCCGGTCGGGGCCGGTCGGGGTGCCGGTCAGGGTCGGGATCGCGGTCGGCGTTGGGGTCGGGGTTCAGCGTGGCGGTTCCGGGTCGGTGACGTCGGCGACCCGGCCGTCCAGGGCGGCCACCGCCGCGTCGGCGTCCAGCGCCACGGCAGTGCCGCGCTCGCCGGTGCCGAGCGTGATGGTGCGGCCCCGGATCCGCTCGTCGGCCACCACCGGCCACGCCGTCCGGGAGCCGAACGGGGTGATGGTGCCGCGCTCGTAGCCGGTCGCCAACCTGGCCTCGTCGGCGTCCGGCAGGGCGAGCCGGTTGACCCCGAGCAGGGTACGCAGCTTCGGCCAGGAGATCACCCGGTCGCCGGGGACCAGGACGAAGACGAAGTCCTGCGCACCCCGGCGTACCACGATGGTCTTCACCACGTCCGGAACCTCGACGCCGATCGCCTCAGCCGCCTCGGCGACGCTGCGGACCGGCCCGTGCCGGATCACCCGGTGCGGGAGGTTGGCCGAGGTCAGGGCGGTGATCGCGGACATGGCGCCACCGTACCCGCCGGCCGGGTGTCGTCTGGGCCGGTCCGGCGACCCGGCCCCGTGACGAGGCGGTCAACGGCGCCGGGGGACCCAGTAGAGGATCTGCCCGGCGATCAGCGCGGGGTGCGTGTCGGGCATCGCTTGCAGTGCGCGGGTGAGGTGCGCGCCGAGGTACATCATCAACCCCACCCGGTCGCCGTTGAAGCCGATGAGCAGGGCCAACCGGGCCGGCGCGCACGGCCACGGATCCTGGCAGGTCTGGCAGTGGTACGACCGCGCCGGAATGTGCGGGCCGATCGGGTACCGCCGCCGGGAGAGTCGTCGCATGTGCCGGTACCAGCGCTCCTGGGGCCCGATCACGGCTAGCTCCGACCGGCTCGCTCGGCATTCCACTCCCGGTCGCCGTAACGGCCTCGGGAATTCCGCGCGGGCGCGAAAGCGCCGGCCCGGCCGACCTGGTGTCGACCGGACGGTGAGTTCCGGAGCGGATCCCTGTCGTCCCTGCCGCTCCTCCCGTCCCTGCCCTCCCGCGCCCACCGCTTGTCCGGCGGCGGCGGGCCGATCGGGTCCAGGCGTAAGACGACTTCGGGTACGGGCGACGAGGCGCGCATGCCGGCTCGGTACTCCTCGTCGGTCATCGGCCGAATCAACGGTGTGTACGGCTTCGGGGCGCGGCGGGCCGCGTCCGGACAGATCCACCGAAAGCCGCATCGGCAGTACCGCCAGAGTCGGCGCCAGTCGCGGCGGTGAATCGAGCGGGATTTGCGAAACCATCTCATCTGTTTGTCTCCCGTCGCCAAATCGTGGACGGCCTGGAAAGGCCGCCAGTTCCACCATGGACGGAAAGCGCATAGCCTCGATAGGGGTTCGGAAAGC
The DNA here is from genome assembly GCF_003030385.1 of Plantactinospora sp. BB1. Lineage (NCBI taxonomy): Bacteria > Bacillati > Actinomycetota > Actinomycetes > Micromonosporales > Micromonosporaceae > Plantactinospora > Plantactinospora sp. BB1. The sequence continues at coordinate 4,151,923 of NZ_CP028159.1, forward strand.
AGTGGTAGGGGACTGGTGACCAGTCGTCCGTAATCCGCCGTGGTTAGGGAGTAGTGTGTGAGTGATCTTCGAGAGAACTCCGCCGGGAGCGGGCCAGACTCGGAATGACGCAGGACCAGACCGGCGCCGTGATCAACGTGAGTGCGTCGTCGGTCGGTGCCTTCGAGAACGGTCGGATGGTTCCGATGCCCGACACCGCGAAGGCGCTGGATGAGCTCTTCAATACCGGTGACGAGATCCAGCGGTTGTCAACCGAGGCGCGGGCCGAGGCGCAGGCGCCGTGGCTGCGTCCGTGGACCGACAACGAACGGCGGGCGACCCTGCTCCGCTGGTTCGAGCACAGTCTGATACCGGGGCTGTTGCAAACCGCCGACTATGCCCGCGCCATTCTCTCCGCCGGTCCGAACCGCCCTGCCGTGGTGGAGGAATGGACAGCGAGCAGGCTGGCCCGACAGGCGGCTGTCTTCGACCGCGACGATCCACCAACGCTCTCGGCGATCATCGGCGAATCGGCGCTACGGTTCGGCAACCAGTCGATCATGAAGGATCAGCTTGAGCATTTGGTCGACATCGGGGACCGGTCGACCGTCCATATCCGCGTCGTTCCCCAGGGCGCCGGTCTACATGCTGGGCTGACCGGGGCCTTCGTCGTGGCCACCCTGCCCGGTGGGTCGCGCCTCGGCTATCTCGACGACCAGTTGCGCGGGCGGGTGGTCGCGGACGCCGACGAGGTAGGCGATCTGGACCTGACGTGGGAGAGTTTGAGTGCGGTCGCGCTTCCGCGTGATCAGTCCCGCGACGTGATCCTGAGGGTGATCGATGATTACACCTGAGCCGACCTGGCGGAAGTCCAGTCGCAGCGGTTCGAACGGCGGCGCGTGTGTGGAGGTGGCCGGCAGCCTGCCCGGCCGGGTGCTGGTCCGGGACAGCAAGGACCAGGCAGGCCCCGCGCTCAGCTTCGCCCCGGACGCTTGGCGGGCCTTTGTCGGCGAGCTGACCCGCCGCCCGTAGCCGCGCCACCGACCCGACAGCGCCTCGCCCCCGGTCGACCCGGGGGCGAGGCGCTGCGTCGTCCGTGCGCGGCCACCGCACCCGAGGTGGCGGGTCTCACGGCATGGAGACCCGCCATCGGGTACGACAACACTGGCAGGCCGAGCAACAATCGCGCGGCTAGCAGCAGACAGCACCGGAAGGAACAGCCAGCATGTCGATCGACGCCAGCGCAGCAGACCCGGAGAACCGTGGCGGGACCGGTCCGGCCGGCCCGGGACTGACCAGTCGGGAGATCCGGCTGGCCGCCCGGCCGCACGGTGAACCCGGCCCGCAGAACTTCGAACTGGTCAGCACCGATGTGCCCGCACCCGGGCCGGGGCAGATCCTGGTGCGGAACACCTGGATGTCGGTCGACCCGTACATGCGGGGGCGGATGGACAACCGGAAGTCGTACATGCCGCCGTTCCGGGTCGGCGCCGCCCTGGACGGTGGTGCGATCGGCGAGGTCGTCGCCTCCGAGGCGCCGGCGGTACCGGTCGGGGCGACCGTGTCGCACGGGTACGGCTGGCGCGAGTACGCCGTACTCGACGCCGCCGCCGCGACCGTGGTCGACACCGCGCTCGCGCCCGCCGAGGCGTACCTCGGGGTGCTCGGCACGACCGGGCTGACCGCGTACGTCGCGCTCACCGACACCGCCCCGGTCCGTCCCGGGGACGTGGTCTTCGTCTCCGCCGCCGCCGGAGCGGTCGGCTCGGTCGCCGGCCAGTTCGCCCGCAAGCTCGGCGCGTCCCGGGTGATCGGCTCGGCCGGCGGCCCGGAGAAGGCGCGGCGGCTGGTCGAGGAGTTCGGCTACGACGCGGCGATCGACTACCGGGCCGGTTCGGTCGGCGCGCAGTTGGCGACGGCGGCGCCGGACGGGATCGACGTCTACCTGGACAACGTCGGCACCGACCACCTGGCCGCCGCGCTGGACGCCCTGCACATCGGCGGCCGGGTGGCGCTGGTCGGCGCGATCAGCATCTACAACGCGACCGCGCCGGTGCCCGGCCCCACCAACCTGGTGCTGGCGCTGACCAAGCGGCTCAGCCTGCGCGGCATGCTGGTCACCGACCACCTGGACCAGTTCCCCGAGTATCTTCCGCTGGCGGCGGGCTGGCTGGCCGACGGCTCGCTGCGGACCGCGAGCACGGTCCGGGAGGGGATCGAGGCGGCTCCGGGCGCCTTCCTGGAGATGCTCCGGGGCGGCAACGTCGGCAAGATGCTGGTCCGGCTCGCCGACGGGACCTGAGCGGGGGCGGTGGGAGAATCGCAGCTCGGTTCCGTGGGCGTGACGACGGGGCGGCGAGGAGACGGCATGAACGAGCAGGACCGGTCCACGGTCAGCCGGCGTGGCTTTCTCCGTGCGGTCGGTGTCAGCGGCGGGGCGGGCGCGATTGCTCGCCACGATGGGCGCGCTCGGGCTCGTCGCGACCGCCGACGCACCGGCGCCGCCGTTCCGGGCACCGGCCCGCTCCGACTTCAGCCTGACCGGCCGGGCCGGCGCCCGGGTGCTGGTGCTCGGCGGTGGCGTCGCCGGCCTCACGGTCGCCTACGAGCTGGGCAAGGCCGGGTACCACTGCACGGTGCTGGAGGCGCGTGCCCGGGCCGGTGGCCGGAACCTGACGGTCCGGGGCGGCACGGTGGAGACAGACCTCGACGGGCATACCCAGCGGGCCGAGTTCTCCGACGGGATCTACCTCAACGCCGGGCCGGGCCGGATCGCCCAGTGGATGCTCACCATGGACTACTGCCGCGAGCTGGCCGTACCGGTGGAGGTGTTCGCCAACGCCAACGCGGACGCGCTGCTCTACAACGCCTCGGCCGGGATGACCGCGCCGGTCCGCTACCGCACGGCCAGGGCGGACGTGCACGGCTACGTCTCGGAGCTGCTGGCCAAAGCGACCGACCAGGGAGCACTGGACCACCGGCTGACCGCCGAGGACAAGCAGCGGCTGCTCTCGTTCCTGGAGCAGTACGGCGCGATCGGTGGGCGCACCAGCGGCTGGGCCTACACCGGAAGCAGCCGGCGGGGCTACACCAGCTATCCCGGTGCGGGTAACGACGGCGGCGTACCGCTGGGTGCCCCGCCGCCGCTGGCCGACGTCTTCGCCAGCAACGTCGGCCGGTACTTCTCCTTCGAGGTCGAGTACGACCAGGCGATGCTGATGTTCCAGCCGGTTGGCGGGATGGACCGGATCACCCGGGCGCTGGCGAAGGCGATCGGCACCCACCGGATCCGCCTCGGCGCGGAGGTGACCGGGGTGACCGACCGGGGCGGTCAGGTCGAGGTGACCTACCGGCAGGGTGGCCGGGACCGCCTGGTCCGGGGCGACTTCTGCGTGACGACGCTGCCGCCACGGTTGATGGCCCGGGTGCCGCACAACCTCGGCGCCGACGTGACGGCGGCACTGGACAGCTTCCCGGCCACTGCCTCCGGGAAGATCGGTCTGGAGTACCGGAGCCGCTGGTGGGAACTTGACCAGCGGATCTACGGCGGCATCACGGAGACCGACCTCGACCTGACGAACATCTGGTACCCGTCGTACGGCTTCCACGGCGAGCGCGGCCTGATCGTCGGCTACTACAACGCCGGGGCGGCGGCGCGGGTGTACAGCGTGCTGACCCCGGCACAGCGGCGGGAGCGGGCGGTCACCCAGGGCGTGAGAATCCACGGTGCGAAGTACCGTTCCGAGCTGGTGACGGCGTATTCGCAGGCATGGGACCGGACCCGCTATCTGGAGGGCGCCTGGACCCTGCCGCCGTACGGCAGTGCCGGATACACCCTGTTGCTCCACCCGGCTGGCCGGGTCTACTTCGCCGGAGACTGGCTGAGCCGCGCGGTCGCCTGGCAACACGGCGCCTTCGTCTCGGCCCGATCGGTGGTCACCGCGCTGCACCAGCGGGTGATGGCGGGCTGAGCCACCGCCGGGGCGATGCCCGGGGTGCACGACCGTCTCCGGTTCGATCCGCCGTCGTCGAATTGGTTCGCCAGCTTCCCGGGTCCGGAGACGCCGCTGGCCGGGTCCCCTGTGGTGGGGACCCGGCCAGCGGGTGGTGCGGTCGTGTTGTTTGGTTGTCTTAGCTGTTGTTCCAGGTGTTGGCGACCAGGTCGGCGGCCAGGTCTTCCCACTGCGCGTAGGCGTCGGGGTAGGCCGAGACCTGTACCTTCTGCGCGGCCACGGTCAGCGGCAGGTCCTGCCAACCGTCAACCTGCTTGAGGCCCTTGAGGAACGCGATGGTCGAGTACTCCGGATCGGTGATCTGCTGTCAGCCGGGCGTTACGGTGGGCCATAGAGACCTCCGGTAGGTATGGGCGTCAGCACCTCACACCTCGCCGGAGGTCTCTCCATGGATCAAGCCGACACGCCGTCAACAACGCTCATGGTCACTACAGCTAGGCACAAGTTCGCCTCCCCACCCGGGGGAGCACCGACCGACCAGGGTCCGGTGGAAAACCGGTTGAGCCTTGCTGCCGCGTTCCCGTAGGTTGCCTGCGCCCGTCGCCGTGAGGACAGAGGACAAGACCGCGTGACCCCGCCCGCTCTCTAGACCTGACACCTTCTTCCGCTCACCGGTAGCCGACGATCCCGTCGGTTCTGCCGGGCTGCCCCTGTGCGCCCGGTCATACGGCGCTTGAGGCCGCGCGCAATCGGCCTCGTGTCAGGTCTAAAGAGATCAGGTCTGGAGATCATGTCTTCACAACCTCATATCGTGCTGCCCTGGGTCGTCCGTCGGACCAGGCTGCCGCTGCTGTCGTTGCGCTGCGTGGACTGCCGGGCGGAATCGGCTACCACCGGCCAGGGCAGGTTCCGCGTCAACGCCAACGGCAAGTTGCTGGACGTATGGCTGCTGGTCCGCTGCGTGGCCTGCGATCGGACGAGCAAGCTCACCGTGCACGAACGGACGCCGGTCAGATCGTTCGATCCGGTCGAACTCCACGGCTACCGCGTCAACGATCCCGAACTGGTGACGTCCAGGCTGTTGGATCCGCTGCTGGCCCGGCGTAACCGCTTCACCCTGGACTGGACGGGTGCCTGGCGGCTGGAGATCCCGTCGGCGTGGCGCGACGAGGCGTGGCCGGTCCAGGTGGAGGTGGTCTTCGAGGATCCGGTACCGGTACGCCCGGAACGGCTCATCGCGCAAGGGCTCGGCCTCAGCCGAAACGAGGTACTGCGCCGGGTCAAGTGCGACATCCCGTTGCGCCGTTCGACGAGTACCGGATTCACCTTCGTCGTGATGGCCGGAGACTAGGCGGGGGATGTGGCCGGGCGGGCTACGCTGCCCGCCCGGTCGCACCCCGTGGCAGCAACCGTGCTCAGCCCGGGGATCGGCGGTCGGTCGACAGGACGATCGCCGCGGCCGGGCACAGGTCGACGGCCTCGCGAACCGAGCCCCACGTTTCCGGCGGCGGCTCGGGTTGCAGTACGACCGTCTTGCCGTCGTCCTGTCCCTGGTCGAAGACCTCGCCGGCCGTCAACACGCACATCCCGGAGCCGATGCAGCGTTCGGTGTCCACGGTGATCCTCATCGATCACACATCCCAGGTGACCGGGAGGCTCTTCACCCCGTAGATGTCCGCGGTCTCCGGGCGCAGGGCAACCTCTTCCGGCGGTACGGCCAGGCGCAGCGTGGGGAACCGGTTGACCAGTGCCGGGAACGCGACCCGCATCTCGACCCGGGCGAGTTGCTGACCCAGGCACTGGTGGATGCCGTGGCCGAAGGCCAGGTGCCCGCCCTCCTGCCGGCTCAGGTCCAGCACGTCCGGCTCGGTGAAACGCTCGGGATCGCGGTTGGCGGTGTTGTACGACAGGATCACCCGGGAGCCGGCCCGGATCGTCTGGCCGCCCAGCTCGACATCCTCCAGCGCGGTCCGCATGAACGTCTTGGCGACGCTGAGGTAGCGCAGCAGCTCCTCCACGGCCCGGTCGGCGAGCGCGGGATCGGCGCGCAGCGCGGCGAGCTGCTCCGGGTTGCGCAGCAGCGCGAAGGTGCCGAGGGCCAGCATGTTCGCGGTGGTGTCGAGCCCGGCCGCCAGCAGGATCAGGGCGATCCCCTTCAGTTCCTCGTCGGTCAGCTCGCTGTCGGTGAGGTCGCTGAGCACGTCGTCGGTGGGGTTCGCGCGTTTGGTGGCCACCAGGCCGGCCAGGTAGTCCTGGGTCGCGGTGTAGGCCGCGATCAGGTCCTCGTCGCTGGTCTCCCCGTTCATGAACGAGTCGACCTGTTCCTGGAAGGAGCCCCGATCCTCGTACGGCACGCCCAGCAGCTCACAGATCATGATCGCCGGGATGGGCCTGGCGAACGCGGTCACCAGGTCCGTCGGCGGTCCGGCCTTCGCCATCGCGTCCAGGTGCTCGGCGGTGATCTGCTCGACGCGGTCGGTGAGCAGGCGCATCCGCCGTACGGTGAACTTGCCCATCAGCGGTTTGCGGTAGCGGCTGTGCTGGGGCTCGTCCATCAGGAGGAACTCGCCGGGCGGCGCCGGTGGGATCTGGATGTCCCCGTAGTCGATGGTCGGATGGAGCATGAGCTCCTTGCGTGAGCTGAACCGCGAGTCGGCGAGCACCGACCTGACCAGGTCGTATCCGGTGATCAGCCAGCCGGGTCTGTTGCCGGGGAAGGTGTAGCGGCTGATCGGGCCGTGTCGGCGGGCCTCGACCAGCTCTGCCGGCGGGTCGAAGGGGCAGCCGGGTCGGCGCGCCGTCGGCATCGTCGTCACGGCGTGCGGAGATTCCCCCATGGCCATTCCTCATCTCGCGATAGTACGTGTTTGGCGATAACTAAACGCTACGTTGCATTCGAGGTGGCGGTCAATTTGCTATGAGCCGTTACGGCAGGTCGCAAGCGGTAAATTGATGCAATGACGCTGGGCGCGAATGCAATGCTTCGTTGCAATGAATGGCGACGAAGGCAATACTGGCGGCATGCCAGGAGGACGGTTGACCCAGCAGGAGCGCCAGCGCATCGCGACCGGACTCGCCGACGGGCTCTCCTACGCCGAGATCGCCCGGCGGCTCGGCCGGCCGACCTCGACGATCAGCCGGGAAGTCGGACGCAACGGCGGCCCGAAGAGCTACCGGCCCCAGCAGGCGCACCGGGCGACGGCCCAACGCGCGCGACGGGGCACACCGGCGACCTCGCGCGCCGCCGGGCCACCGGGTGGCACGGCGGGAGCGGAGATCGTCGAGATGGCGGTCCGGACCGGGCTGCCCAGGATGACGGCGCTGGTACACGTGGACCTGCTGCTCGCCGAGGACGGCAGGCGCACCGCGGCCGAGCTGACCCGCAGGCTGAAGGTCAGCCCCGCCTCCGTCTCCGTGGCCGTGAACTACCTCGTCCAGCACGGCTACGTCCGGCGCGAACGCGATCCGCAGGGACGTCGCGACGTCTACGTGGTCGACGACCAGGCCTGGTATCACTCCGTCGTGATCAGCACCCGGTACACCCTCGAATCGGCGCAGGCCGCGATGGCCGCCGCGGAGACGTCCGGACTCGACAGCCCCGTCGGGCAGCGACTTTCCAGGGCCGGAGCGTTCCTGGAGCGGGTCAGCCTGGACATCATGGAGTCGGCCGAACGCTGGCGCGGCCTGCTGTCCTGACGGCTGCCGGGTTATTCGATCGACCTGCCGGGCATCGATGACCATACTCACGGCCATGACTCCGGGCCCGACGCCGCCGGCTGCGGACGCGTCGGCCGGTCCACCGGCGACGAGTACGGCACCGCTGCCGGTGCTGTGGCTCTACGGGCCACCCGCCGTCGGGAAGAGCCGGTCGAGAGTGTACTGACGTACGCGGCGGCGCTGGACCGGAACCATCCGACCGATCGCCGCGTCGACACGACGGGGCTCAGCGTCACCGAGGTCGCCAGGCTGGTACTGGCCGAGACCGGCGACTGGCCGGCCCTGACCGGCCCGGGTACGGCAATGGTCGGGCCATACCCCCGCTACCCCACCGGCCCCGGCGAGATCCTCTGGCTCTGCGGTGCGACCGCGGTCGGCAAGTCCACGGTCGGCTGGCAGGTCTACACCGCCGTCCGCGCGGCCGGGCGCCGCGCCGCGTTCGTCGACCTCGACCAGATCGGGTTCTACCGGCCCGCCGGCCCGCCGACGCCACGGAACCATCGGCTCCGGGCGAGCAACCTCGCCGCGGTATGGCAGACATTCCGGGCCACCGGGCTGCGCCGCCTGATCGTGGTCGGCCCGGCCGACGACGCCGACGCGGTACGGACATACCGGGAGGCGCTGCCGGCCGTGCGGATCACGCTGTGCCGGTTGCACGCCGGCCGGGACTCGATCGCCGAGCGGGTCGTGTTCCGGGGACAGGGTCAGGGGCCGCTGCTCGCGGGTGACGACCTGAGGGGGCAGCCGGCCGCCCGGTTGCGCCAGATCGCCGACGCCGCGACCGCCGACGCCGACGCCCTGGCGGACGCGGGCCTCGGCGACCTGCGTGTCGACACGGACGGCCGGACGGTGTCCGACATCGCCGGGGAGGTCGTCCGGCGCCTCGGCTGGCTGGACTGAGCCGACCGGGATCCGTCCGGCCGGCCCTGTCACCGTGCCGCCGTTACCGCCGCTCCGGGCTGCCGGCCGCCGCCCACGAGCGGAGAACCTCCAGGTAGTGCTGGTTCTCCATCACGCCGAGGATGTTGCCGAACGGGTCGACGACGGACGCGGTGACGAATCCGGGGCCGCGCTCGACCGGCTTGTCGTGCACCGTGGCGCCCAGCGACAGCAGCCGGTCGAAGCTGGCCCGGACGTCGTCGACGTGCCAGTAGACGACGGCGCCGCCGACTCGCTCCGGACGGCCGTGCGGGGCGTACCGGCTGTCGACGATGCCGAGTTCGTGCTGGTAGTCGCCGACGCGGAACTCGACGTACGCCGGTGGGCCCTCGGTCGGACGCACGAAGTACGCCTCGACGCCGAGCAGTTTCGCGTACCAGTTCCGGGCGGCCGGGACGTCGTCGGCGAAGAGGCTGACGGTGGTGAGACCACGCAACATGGGAGTTCTTCCTTCCGGTCGGTGTCGAATCGACTCCCATCCTCCGACCTGAAGTGCTCACCAATTGAGCGCTTTTTCCGGCAGGCTGGCGGCATGCGTGCCGACCGTCTCGTCGCCGCCCTTCTGCTGATGCAGGCCCGGGGCCGGGTGACCGCCGCCGAACTGGCCGGGGAGCTGGAGGTGTCACTGGCCACCGCCCGCCGCGACCTGGCGGCGCTGTCGACGGCCGGCATACCGGTGTACCCGCAACCCGGTCGCAACGGCGGCTGGTCGCTCGTCGGCGGTGCCCGTACCGATCTCAGTGGCCTTTCCGCGACGGAGGCGCGGGCGTTGTTCCTGCTCGTCTGGCCGGCGGCGGCCGGCTCGGACCAGGCCCGGGCGGCGCTGCGCAAACTGGTCCGTGCCCTGCCGCGGACCTTCCGGGCCGACGCCGAGGCGGCGGCCGGGGCCACGATGGTCGACGCGACCCGGTGGAGTGGCCGGGAGCGGCCCCGGCCGGCCCTGGTCGACCTGTTGCAGGCGGCGGTGATCCGCCGGTGCCAGGTCCGGCTCAGCTACCTGGGCAGTGGCCGGAGGCGCACCGAACGGCTGGTCGACCCGTGGGGGCTCGTCGACAAGGACGACGTCTGGTATCTGCTGGCCGGCACCGACCGGGGGCGGCGGACCTTCCGGGTCGACCGGATCGTCGAGGCGGTGCCGACCGACCGGCCGGCCGAGCGTCCGGACGACTTCACCCTGGCCGCGGCGTGGCGGGAGGTGGTCGACGAGGTGGAGGAGCGGCGGTCCCGGACCTGGGCGACGGTACTCGTCGAGGCCAGGCACCTGCCGGTGCTGCGCGACCAGTTCGGCCGGCACTGTCATCCCGACGGCGAGCCGGCCGACGGGCGGATCCGGGTCCGGCTCGGCGCGCCCACCCCGGTCGACATCGCCCGGCAGCTCGCCGGTTGGGGCGGGCTGGTCGAGGTGGTCGAGCCACGGTCCGTCCGGACCGAACTGGCCCGGATCGGCGCCGAACTGGTCGGCCACTATCCCGAGGGCACCTGACCGGGCCGGGTCGCGCGCTGCCGCTGGCCCGCTCCCGCACGCCGTCCCGGCCGGCTCTCCTCAACACCTACCCCACCGAGCCGGTACGGGATGTCAGAGCCTGAGACGGGCGGCGATCGGCAGGTGGTCGCTGCCGGTGGGCGGCAGCGCCCACAGGTCGGTGACGCTCGCCGAGCGGGCCATCACCTGGTCGATCCGGGCGACCGGCAGCGCCGTCGGCCAACTGAACGGAAAGGCCGGCCCGGTCGACGGAAGCAGGTCGCCGACCGGCGCCAGCCCTCGGTCGTGCACGGTGCTGTTCAGGTCACCCAGCAGGATCACCGTCTCCAGCCGTTCGGCGGCGAGCGCCCGGGCCAGCAGCCTGGCGCTCTCGTCGCGTCGGGCGGCGCCGAATCCGTCCGGCAGGCCGAGCCGGATCGACGGCAGGTGCGCCACGTAGACGGCGATGTCACCGCCGGGCATCCGGACCGTGGCCCGCAGTCCCCGGTTCCAGTCCGGGTCCAGCCCGGCCGGCCTGATGTCGAGCAGCCGGTCGTCGACCAGCGGATACCGTGACCAGAGCCCGACGGTGCCGTGCACCGAACGGTACGGGTACTCCCCGGCGAGCACCGCCGAGTACGCCGGCAGCGCCGGTGCGGTCAGTTCCTGCACCCCGATCAGGTCGGGCCGGACCCGGGCCAGTGCCCTGGCCGTACCGGTCGGATCGGCGTTGGTGTCGCTGAGGTTGTGCTGGACCACCGTGAGGTCGCCGGGGCGGTCGTCTCCGCCGGGCAGCAGTGCCGGGCCGAACAGGCCGAGCCAGGCGGTGCCGGGCAGCGCCAGCGCGACCAGGGCGGTGCCCGAGCGGCGCAGCACCGCCAGCACCAGCAGGACCGGCACGGCCAGGCCCAGCCAGGGCAGGAAGGTCTGCACCAGGCTGCCCAGCCGGCCGATCCCGGCGGGCAGCAGGGCGTGCCCGGCCAGCAGCGCGCCGACCAGCACGGCCAACGCGGCGAGCACCGGCCCGCGTCGCCACGTCGAGCGGCCGCGCCCGTCGACGCCCCAGGACCACCGGACCGTACGCGGCGACGCCGTCGGCTCGTCCTCCAGGATCGGCTCCTCCCGTCGTCGCCACCGGCCCGGCTGGCGGCGCTGGTGGCCGCCGAACCGCTCCGGTGCCGACAGCCGACGGGTGAGCCTACTGTCCCTGGTGGACGGTCACCGTGCCGGCGGCACCGTCGACGGTGACCACCTGACCGGTTCTGATCGTATCGGTGGCACCGAGGACGCAGATCACGGCGGGGATGCCGTACTCGCGGGCCACCGTCGGGCCGTGCGCCATCGGCGCGCCGGTCTCGGTGACCAGTCCCCCGGCGGTCAGGAACAGCGGCGTCCAGCCGGGATCGGTGGTCGGGGCGACGAGGATCTCGCCGGGTTCGAGATGCGCGGTCGCCGGGTCGTGCACCACCCGGGCCGGGCCGGTCACCGTGCCCGGGGCGGCGCCGACGCCGCGCAGCGCGCCGGGTGCGGCGGCGGCCGGGGCGAGCATCGCCTCGACGTCGGTGCCGTCGGAGAGCACCGAGACGGGTACGTGCCGACGGCGCAGCTCCCGCCGGTGCGTGGCCCGCCGGTCGGCGACCAGGTCCCGATGGTCGACCCCGTCGCGGACGGCGGCCCGCGCCTCGGCGAGGGTCAGGAACATGATGTCGTCGGCCCGCTCCAGCAGCCCGCCGTCGGCCAGTTCCGCGCCGACCAGCAGCAGTTGCCGGCGGCTCTCCCGCAGCGGATACAGCCCGGCGAACTTGCCCGCCTCGCGCAGCCCGGCCAGCACCCGCGCCCGGCGCAGCAGGAACCCGGCGATCCGGCCCCGGACGGGTCGCCGGCGCCGGGCCCGTACGACGAGTTCGGCGAGTGTCGCCTCGGCCTCGGCGGTGGCCCGGGCGAACCGCCGGTCGGGGGCCTGCTCAGGATCGGTGACCCGCAGGTAGTTCGCGATCGAGGCGAAGACCGGGGTCGGGTCCTCGGCCCAGCGGGGCACCCCGAGGTCGACCTCGGCGGCGGCCCGGTGCCCGTACGTGTCGAGGAACGCCGCAAGTCCGATCTCCGGCAGGGTGCCGGCGAGGTATCGGGCGGCGAGTTCCTCCGGCGGTGTGGTCGAGAGCAGCTCGCGGTGCGGGCCGGCCCGCTGGGCGAGCTGCCACAGCGCCAGGTCCATCTCGATGGTGACGTTGTGCGGCATGCCGCCGAGCACGGTGTGGATCTCCGCCTGGCTGGCGATCCCCTTGAGCAGTCCGGCCGGCAGGGCGGTGGTGAGGATGCCGGCGACGATCGGCCAGATGATCCGGTCGTACCGGGTGGTGTGGTCCTGTGCCTCGACGTAGTCGAGCCGTTCGGCGGCGGTCTCCAGCCCGGCGGGTCCGGCGGCGGCCCGCTGCCGGAGCTGGTCGATCTCCTCGAAGAGCCGGGTCCGGGCCGCCTCGGGCCGGGCCAGCGCGCCCACGATCCCGGCGACCGCCCGGGGCGCGGTGCGCAGCGCCGGGCCGAGACCACCGCCGGAGCCGGACCGGCGGGCGGGCGCGGGCGAGAAGCGCGGGTCGGTCAGGATGTGCTCGACCACCGCCTGGGCGCGCGGGCCGAAGTCGACCGCCATCAGCTTCACCAGCCGCTTGCGGCTCCTGGGATCGCGGACCAGGTCGGTCAGGTCGCCGTAGAGGCGTCCGCCGATGTCGACGATCTCGGCCCTGATGCCGAAGGAGCCGAGCATGGCGGCCAGGAGCACCCGCAGCGCGGACATCCCCATCGGGGTGACCGGACGGAGCATCCCCTGCACATGCCCGAACTCCAGGTAGATCCGGGGCTGCGGCCGGTCGGTCGGCGGCGGCAGCGGGAAGAGTGTGGTGATCGGCCGGGACTGGAGCAGCCAGAGCGTGCCGTCGGAGTCGATCGCCCACTCGATGTCCTGGGGGGCGCCGAAGTGGGCCTGGATCCGCTCGCCGGCCCGGTGCAGCTCGGCGAGTTGGTCGGGGCTGAGGCAGCCGCGTTCGTGGTGGCGGGTGCCGTCGAGGACGTAGTGGTCGGCCGGGGCGGTGCCGTCGACCACGGCGCTGCCGAGCCCGGGGGCGGCGTCGACCACCATCTCCGCGCGGGAACCGGTGAGCGGGTTGGCGGTGAACAGCACCCCGGCGACCACGGGGTCGACCATGCGCTGCACCACCACGGCCATCCGGACGGTACGCCCGTCGATGTCGTTGGCCTGGCGGTAGGCGACGGCCCGCTCGGTGTGCAGCGAACTCCAGCACTTGGCGACGGCGTCGTGCAGCGCGTCGACGCCGGTGACGCCAAGGAAGGTGTCCTGCTGGCCGGCGAAGCTCGCGTGCGGCAGGTCCTCGGCGGTGGCGCTGGACCGGACCGCGACCGGCCCGCCGCCCAGCGCCCGGTACGCCGCCGCCAGCTCCGCCTCCGGGATGACGCCCCGGTCGTGGGCGGCGGTGGTGAGGCAGAACCCCTCCGGCACCCGCTCGCCAAGCCTGATCAGCTCGCCGAGCCCGGCGGCCTTGCCACCGACCAGCTCCACCATGCCGCCGGACGTCTCAGCCAACGTGACCACGTGCACCCCGGTCCCCCTCCACCTTTTCCAATACGACTGCAATGTAACCGGTTCGGCGAGGTCACGTCAATACGACTGCAATGTAAAGTGGTCGGGTGCCCAGGAGAACCGACCACGTCGCCCGCCGGAGGCAGCTCGCCGACGCCCTGATGCGACTCGCCGCGACCCAGGGCCTGGAGGCCGTCAGCCTCCGGCACGTGGCGGCCGAGGCCGGGGTCTCCACCGGCATGGTGCAGCACTACTTCCGCACCAAGGACGAGATGATGACCTTCGCCCTCGACATGGTGATGCGGGACGCGGAGCGGAGGGTCACCGCCGAGGCGACCGCCGCCGGCCGGGTCCTCGCCCCCGCCGAACTCGTCCGGACGCTGATGGTCCAGATCCTGCCGTTGGACGAACCCCGACGGCTGGAGGGGCACGTCACCCTCGCCTTCCTCGCCTACGCGGCCGTGAAGCCGGCCATCGCCGAGGGGCTGCGGGAAAGTTCCGGCCACATGCGGAACTTCCTCGCCGACCAGATCCGGGCCGTACAGGCGACGGGCGGGACGGTGCCACCCGTCGACCCGACGCACGCGGCCACCGCCCTGCTGGCCCTGGTCGACGGGCTCGGCATCCACGTCCTGAGCGGGCACTACTCGGGCGAGGAGGCGGTCGCCGTCCTCGACGCCCACCTCGGGCTGCTCTTCGGCACCACACCGGCCGTGCCGAGCACCACTCCGCCCGCCCCGCCCGCCGGCACCGGCGGCACACCGGCCGGGCCGAGCACCACCGCGGCTGTCCCGTCCGCCGGTACCGGGTGACCCGGGTCCCCGGCCCGGCCCGGCACCGCCGACCCGCTCGGCCGTACGGGTCGACGCCGTAGGCCCCGTACGCTACGACCGGACCCGCGCCGCGCCCCGGCGGCGCCGCGAGAGGGAGGCCGCCCGGTGACCACCCGCATGGCCGTGTTCGGCGCCGGCTCCTGGGGTACCGCCTTCGCGATGATCCTCGCCGACGCCGGCTGTCGGGTCACCCTGTGGGGGCGCCGACCCGACCTCGTCGACGCGGTCAACCGCACCCGTACCAACCCCGACTACTTCCCCGGCATCCCGCTACCGGCCGGCATCACCGCCACCGCCGATCCGGCCGAGGCCGCCGACGGCGCCGAGTTCGTGGTGTTCGCGGTGCCGTCACAGACCCTGCGGGCCAACCTCACCGCCTGGGCGCCACTGATCCCGCCGGAGAGTGTCCTGGTCAGCCTGATCAAGGGCGTCGAACTCGGCACCGCCAAGCTGATGAGCCAGGTCGTCGGGGAGGTCACCGGCGCCGGTCCGGACCGGATCGCGGTCGTCTCCGGCCCCAACCTCGCCCCCGAGATCGTCCGCCGGCAGCCCGCCGCCAGCGTCGTGGCCTGCCGCGACGAGACCGTCGCCCGACGCCTCCAGGCCGCCTGCCACACCGGCTACTACCGCCCCTACACCAACACCGACGTGGTCGGCTGCGAGATCGGCGGGGCGGTCAAGAACGTCATCGGGCTGGCGGTCGGCATCGCCGGCGGTCTCGGCCTCGGCGACAACACCAGGGCGTCGCTGATCACCCGTGGGCTGGCCGAGACGACCCGGCTCGGGCTGGCGATGGGCGCCGACCCGCTCACCTTCGCCGGCCTGGCGGGGATGGGTGACCTGGTCGCCACCTGCTCCTCGCCGCTGTCCCGCAACCAGACCTTCGGCACCAACCTCGGCCGTGGCATGACGGTCGCCGAGACGGTCGCGGCGACCCGGCAGACGGCCGAGGGCGTCACCTCGTGCGAGTCCGTGCTCGACCTCGCCCGCCGGCACGACGTGGAGATGCCGATCGCCGAGATGGTCGTCGACATCGTGCGCGGCGGGAAGTCGCCGCAGATCGCGGTGAAGGAGCTGATGGCCCGCTCGGCGAAGCCGGAGCGGCGCTGACCGCCCCGCCCGGCCCCGGGACGACCGGCGACCGCCTCGGCCGGGGGCGTCAGGTCCGGACGCAGACGTAGCTGGCGTACGTGGCCGGGTCGCGGCTCGCGGTCGTCTCGACGATCCGGAACCCGGCCCTGACCAGCATCGGTTCGAGCAGCCAACCGAAGGTGCTGTGTTCGGTGCGGATGTGGGTGGCGTACTCCTCCCGGGTCCAACCGTCGTCGGAGGAGCCGGCCGCCCCGGCCAGCCAGGTCTCGAACTGCTCCGCCACCTGCGCCGGCTCGAAGTTGTAGACCAGGTCACGCAGCAGCAGGACCCCGCCCGGCCGGAGCATCCCGGCGACCCGGGTCAGCGCGACCGCCTTCCAGAAGTCCGGTAGCTGGTGCAGCGCGTGCCGGCTGTAGACGAGGTCGGCCGGCGGGCCCTGGTGGTGGTAGCTGAGGAACCCGGCCCGGACCACCTCGACGTTGCCCAGCCCGGCCCGGTCGGCACCGGCCCGCAGCCGGGCCAGCATCGCCGCCGAGACGTCCACGGCGACGACCCGCCGACACAGCGGCGCGGCGGCCAGGGCGAGCCGGCCGGTACCGGCGCCGAGGTCGACCAGGGTGGCGTCGCCGTCCAGCCCGTGCCGGCGCAGCAGCTCCAGGTCGGCCAGCGGATCGTGTCCGGCCTTGCGGTCGTAGCCGTCGACGTACGCCGGGTCGAGGTGCTCCGGCCCGGCGTGAGCCAGCTCGTCGAGCCACCAGTCGGGGTGTTCGGGGGTCATTCGTCTCCTCCACGGGCCGCCCGTACTCCTTCGGCCCGGCAAGGCTACGGAATGGGGTCCTGCTGCCGTCAACGGATTTCGGGAGGCTCGACCGGGTCGGTCTCGGCATGGTCCCGACGAATCACGCTGATCATGCCGTTCGGCTCGATGTACGCCCGGTCGACCACGTCGATCTCCTCGATGCCGTGCAGCCGCAGTTGCGAGTGGACCTCCTCGACCGTCATGAACTCCCGCAGCATCACCCTGCGGTTCAGCTTGCCGTCCTCGATCAGCGCCTTGGGCCGGGCCTTCAGTAGCCTCGCCCCCCGGGGAAACCGGTACGCGAGCGCGTCGACCGTGACGCTCCAGAAGAGGATCGTGGCGACCACCACCACCCCGTCGGTGACCGACTCGGCCTCGCCGTGCAGGCCGACCGCCGCGGCCTGGGCGACCAGCACCACCAGCAACACGTCCGTGAGCCCCAGCCCGCCGGACTCGCGCTGGCCGACCAGACGCATCAGGAAGAGCAGTACGAGGAAGGTCACCGTGCCGCGAACGATCCCCTCCAGCACCGGGACGCTCGGAGCGAAGATCGACTGCCAGTCCATCCGCAGCGTCTACCCGCCTCCGAATCCGCTACACGGTGCTGGCTGCGGAACACCGACCTCGGAGACATCACTGGCAGCACGGCGGCTGTAGCGGCGGCGGGTGTTGTGGCGGTCGGAGTCTCCGACTGCGGTTCGGGTCTAGCGACAACGAGGCGCCGAGCCGCCGCCGATACTCGTCCCCGGCGCGCTGGTGGTGCTGACCCGACACCTGGGCCTGCACAAACTCGCGCTGCGAGGGATCCTCGCGGTGCCGGCGGCGATCTACCGGTCGACGTTTCGAGACGTGCTGGCCGCCCAGGTCCGGCGCCCGCAGGTGCCGCATCGAACGGGTGGATGACCCGGCGCCGACGGCAGGGCCCTGCCCCCTCGTCCCGAAGGGAGGGGACAGGGTTGGGTAGGGCGCAGGGGCAGCGTGACTCACACGTCTGTCACCCGTGACACGGCGACACGGGACCGGCGGCGGCCAACTCCGCGACCGCTGGGGTCGGTGGCCGCCGGAGTAGCACCGGGGCGGTCCAATAGACGTTATGCCAACCCTGCGTGATCGGCTTGCCGCTGCCCGTGCCGGCTGGAGATCTGGCCGCCCCTCCCCCTGGCACCCGCCTACCCCGCCGTCCCGCCGATGGCGGGCCAAGGGCATCACCAGCCGCCGCCAGATCCGCCCCACCCCAACAACCGGCACCGACCGACCCGGCCGGTGGAGCATGATCCGCGAGAGCGTACACACCGCCTTTCAAGGCCTCACAGCGGTCGCCGCAGTGGCCGCGTTGCTGTTTACCGCCCGCTCGCTCGACTACACCGCCGAGGCCACCGACGCCAACCGCGAACAGGTACGGCTGGTCGAACGCGGCCAGGTCACCGAACGGTTCAGCCGCGCCATCGACCAACTCGGGCAACCGGGAGACGACAAGCTGTCCATCCGCCTGGGCGGCATCTACGCCCTGGAGCGGCTAATGCGCGACTCCGCAGCCGACGAACCCACAGTGATCGAAGTGCTGTGCGCGTTCGTACGTACCGCCTCACCCCGGCCCCACCGGGTGCCGCACCCAGTGCCCGCATCTCCGCCTGATGTCCGTGCGGCGGTGACCGTTCTGGCCCGACGTCCCGCGCCCGATGCTAAAGAGAATGCGCGCCTGGACCTGAGCCGCACGTTGCTCGGACTCGACGGTGTCTACATCCCGGGTGCGGACCTGACCGGCGCGGACCTGACCGACGCTCGCCTGACCGACGCTGACCTGGACGGCGCGATCTTGATCGCCACGAAACTAGCCAACGCGAACCTGATCGATACGAACCTGACCGAGGCGAATCTGCGCTTCGCGGACCTGACTTACGCAGACCTGGGCGGCGCGAACCTGACCGAGGCGGACCTGGGCCGCGCGAACCTGGGCGGCGCGGACCTAGGCGGCGCGGACCTGACCTACGCGAACCTGGACAACGCGAACCTGCTAGGCGCGAACCTGAGCGGCACCGAACTGATCCGCGCGAACCTGACCGGCGCGGACTTGACCGGCGCAGACCTGAGAGGCGCGGACCTGACCGACGCGAATCTGACCGACGCGGACTTGGCCAGTGCAGACCTGAGAGGCGCGGACCTAACCGACGCGAATCTGACCGACGCGAAGGCAGACGAGCGCACACGTCTGCCAGGAGGAACGACCGCGGCATCCCCCGAGCCGACCCGATAAGTCCGCACTGCGCGGTCCGGACGTTAATCAAAGCGGATGGCGGCGGCCGCCACTTGGTCGAGGATTGCCGCCCGGAAGCACACTGCGGCATACATCGGTCGGTGGTTTGTGCGTAGAGCTGGTCGTAGACCCGGGCCCGGGCGGTGAGCGGGGCCGCTCGCACGTACGGGTCCTGGTTTGAGTTGGCTCTCTGCGAGTCATTGTTGACCCCGATGGTCGTTAGGGGCCGAAGGAATGGGAGTGTGCTGGGACTGGCGACGGCCCGCACTAGACTTCCCCGGCGATGGACGAGCAGAACCCGACCCCGGAGCCGCCGGTCGAGACCCGGCCGTGTGCCCACTGTGGACGGCCGGTACCGCAGCGGGCGGCGGCGGGCCGGCCGTTCCGGTACTGCCGGGACAACGACGGCGCCTGCCAGCGGGCCTCCCGCAACCAGCGGATGCGGCACCGCAACGCGCCGGGGCTGGCCGGCCAGGTGGCCCGCACCTGGGAGGTCGTGGACCGGCTCGACCAGGTCACCGAGGCGCTCGCCGAGGCGCTGCACGCCGAACTCTCCCCCGCCGGGGTGGAACGCCGGCTCGCCGAGGTGCGGGCCGAGGCGGCCAGCCAGATCGCGGCGGCGCAGACCGAACGGGACGAGGCCCGCCGGGACGCCGAGACGGCGGCGGTCACCCTGCACCAGGCCCAGCAGGCGGCGAGCACGGCGGTCGCCGAGCGGGCCGCCGCCCGGGCCGAGACCGAGCGGGCCGCCCGGACCGCCGAGCAGGCCCGGGCGGAGACTGCCGCCGCGCTCGCCGCCCGGGACGCCGCCCAGCAGGCGGCCAGTGCCGCCGCCGCACTGCGTACCCAGGCCGAGCAGGACCGCGACGCGGCCCGCCGGGAGCTGCGGGCGGTGCGGACCGAGGCGGACGCCGACCGGCGGCGGCTGGCCGAACTGACCCGGGAACTGGCCGAGACGACCCGGGACCGGGACGCGGCCCGGGCCGAGTCGGAGCGGGCGACCCGATCGGCCGCCGAGGCGGTCGGCCAGGCGGAACGGTTCCGGGCGGCGGCGGCCGAGGCCCGGACCGCCGCCGAGCGGGCGGCCGAGGAGGCGGCCCGGTTCCGCGCCGAGGCCGAGCGGGCGGCGGCCGACGCCGTCGAGGCCCGCGCCACGGCCGCCGCAACAGCCGCCGACCTGGAGCGGACCCGGAGCGACCTGCGGGCCGCACGGGAGGCCGCGGCCGCCGCCGAGGCCCGGCTCGACGCGCTGACGGTACGTCTGTCAGCGGCGCTAGCCGACCGGGACGCCGCCCGGGAGCGGGCCGGTCAGCTCTCCACCCAGGTCAGCGACCTCGCTGCCGCGCTGGCCGGACTCAGCGCCCGCGCCGTCGCCGACGCCTCGACCGGCCGCCCGGGCGCCGCCGCAGCCCACCCGGCCGGGCCGGCACCCGAGCCGTGACCGCCGGGTAACGTCCCCGCTGCCGTCGTCCCGGACCGGACGACCGGAGCAAGACGACATATCCCGGCAATTCAGCACGGCTACCGGTGATCCCGATCACCTGCGAGGAGATCCGGCTACGCTCGGAGCGTTTGACCACTTGTACGTTTCTGCCGGCGGCGGGAATCGCCCACCCGGCACCTGTCGTTACACCGATAAGAACAAGCATCACGACCGAGGGGAAAGCCGATCATGGGCGAGCGCATGCTGCGCGGGAGCCGTCTGGGAGCAGTCAGCTACGAGTCCGACCGCAACACCGAGCTTGCCCCGCGACAGACCCGAGAGTACCTCTGCGCCAAGGGCCACCAGTTCGAGGTGCCCTTCGCCGTCGATGCCGAAGTGCCGATGACCTGGGAATGCAAGTTCGACGGCAGCGTCGCCCGGCTGGTCGACGGCAGCGAGCCGGAGCAGAAGAAGGCCAAGCCGCCGCGTACCCACTGGGACATGCTGCTGGAGCGCCGCTCGATCGCCGAGCTGGAGAGCATCCTCGCCGAGCGGCTCGAAGAGGTCCGGACCCGGCGCGGCCGGGCCTGACACCGACACGACAGCACACCACTGCCCCCACGGCGCCGCCGTGGGGGCAGTACCGTATCCCGGGCCGGCTGGCGGTCAGGGTCGGCGCGGCTCGACGATCTCGCCCTCGATCGCCCCACCCGGCGCGGCCGGCGGCGGCGTCGGTGCGCTCTCGGCAGGCCCCGGCCCGGCATCCGGTCGCGGCTGACCCCGCCGGACCCGCACCCGACGCGGCCCGAACAGGTCCCCGGCAACCTGGGCGGAAACCCGCCGCTCGGCTATCCGCTGCACCTGCCCGCGGACCAGCCGACGCAGCACCGGCACCGTCAGCAGCAGCCCGGCGACCCCGGTGAGCAGGCCGGGAATCGCCAGCAGCAGCCCCGCGAGCAACCCCACCAGCCCGTCGCTGACCTCACTGCCCGGCGGCCGGCCACCCTCGACGGCGGCCCGCAACCCCCGCCAGGCCCGCATCCCCTCCCGGCGCAGCAGGGCCAGCCCCAGCAGCGAGGCGGCGAGCACCAGCAGAAGCGCCCAGCCGAACCCGATCCACCGCCCGAGCAGCACGAAAACCGCTACCTCGACGACCCCGGTCAGCAGCAGTGCCAGCGGCACGAACCTCAACCCTCGGCGCATGTCACCCCATCCGGATGTCGGACCCACAAAGCCCGTACGTCCAGCATGACACGCCCCCGGTCACGGCCAGCGCAGCCGATGGTCGCCGGTACCGTCCCGGCGCGCCCGACCCGACACCGGCCGCCGGTCCGCCACCGACCAGAGCGTGACCCGCCACAACGCCTCACCGATGATCACCGGGCTCATCTTGCTCGCCCCCCGCTCCCGCTCGGCGAACGTGATCGGCACCTCGACCGTACGCAGCCCGGCCCGGTGCGCCCGCCAGGAGAGTTCCACCTGGAACGAGTACCCCTGCGAGGCGACCGAGTCGAGGTCGAGGCGGGCCAGCGCCGGCACCCGGTACACCCGGAACCCACCGGTCGCGTCCGACAGCGGCATCCCCAACGCCACCCGGGTGTAGAGGTTGCCGCCCCGGGACAGCAACTGCCGGTGCCACGGCCAGTTCACCACCTGACCGCCGGGCGTCCAGCGGGAACCGATCACCACGTCCGCGTCCCGGGCCGCGTCCAGCAGCCGGGGCAGCTCCTCCGGGGCGTGCGAGCCGTCGGCGTCCATCTCCACCACGGCGTCGTAGCCCTGCCCGGCCGCCCAGCCGAACCCCGCCACGTACGCCGCACCCAGCCCCTGCTTGCCGGGCCGGTGCAGGACGTGCACCCGGCCGTCGGCCTGCGCCATCCGGTCCGCGATCGCCCCGGTGCCGTCCGGGCTGTTGTCGTCGACGACCAGGATCTCCACCGACGGCGCCGCCCGGTGCACCCGGTCGACGATCACCCCGAGGTTGTCGGCCTCGTTGTAGGTGGGCACCACCACCAGCACCCGGCCCACCCCCGGATAGCCGTCCCCGGCCCCACCCGTCGACTCATTCACCGCTCCTCCGCATCCGCCGGGTCGCCGGCCGTCGCCGTACCGACCCCGGGAAGCGGACGCCGACGGGTCAGCATCGCGGCGGCGAGCGCCGCGGCAGCCATGGCCAGCAGCGCCACCTCCGGCCAGAGGCCGACCCGGGTGGCGACCGTACGGGTCTCCCCGAGGTGCATCTGCCGGGTCACCACCGCCCTGGTGTTGAACCCGGTCGCCCCGGTTACCCGCCCGTCGGCCCCGACGAACCCGGAAACACCGACCGTCGAGGCCATCAACGCCTCCCGGCCGTGCTCCACCGCCCGCAGCCGCACCATCGCCAACTGCTGCTCGGCCTCCGCCACGTTGAACGTGGCGTTGTTGGTCTGCACGACCAGCACCTGCGCCCCGCCGGTCACGGTGTCCCGGACCACCTCGTCGTAGGCGACCTCGAAACAGATCACGTCACCGAGCGTCACCCCGCCGACCCGCAGCACCCCCGGTTCGGTACCGGCGACGAAGTCGTTGCGGACCCGGTCGACCTCCTTGCTGACCATCCGGGCGATGTCCCGCAACGGCACGTACTCGGCGAACGGCACCGGATGCCGCTTGATGTACATCTGCGACGTGTCCAGGCCGGTACCCGGCAGCCACACCAGCCCCGCGTTACGCACCTGCCCCTCGCCGGGGCCGAGCAGCACCGCGCCGACCAGGATCGGCGCCCCGACCGCGTCCGCCGCCTCCGAGATCCGCCGCCCCGCCGACGCGTTGCGGGTCGGGTCGACGTCGCTGGAGTTCTCCGGCCAGACCACCAGGTCGGGCCGCTCCGCCTCGCCGGCCGCGACCTGGCGGGCCAGCTCGATGGTGGCCTCGACGTGGTTGTCCAGCACCGCCTGCCGCTGGGCGTTGAAGTCGAGCCCCATCCGGGGCACGTTGCCCTGCACGATCGCCACCCGGGCGGTGTCGGCACCTTCCCCGGCCAGCGGCACCAGCAGCCCACCGGCCAGCAGCGCCGCCGCCCCGGCGACGAAGCCCGCCCCGCGCAGCCATCCGGCCGCCGGCAGCGCCCGCCACGGCCGCCACAGCGCCACCACCAGCAGCCCGCCGGCCGCGGCCACCACGAAGGTGACCAGCGGCGCACCGCCGTACGCGGCCAGCCGCAACGTCGGCGAGTCACCCTGGCTGAACCCGAGCCGCCCCCACGGGAACCCGCCGAACGGCGTACGGTCCCGCAGCGCCTCCTGCGCCACCCACAGCACCCCGGTGACCAGCGGCCAGGACCAGCGGAACCGGTCCACCAGCGGGCCGGTGAAGGCCAGCGCCAGCCCCAACAGCCCCAGATAGGCCGCCTGCAACCCGGACAACAGCAGCCACGGCACGTTACCGGTGTAGAGGTTCGTCCAGCTCAGCATCGGCAGAAACAGCGCCAGCCCGGCGAGGGTGCCGAGCCCGAACCCGGCCCGCAACCGTCGCCGGTGCACCGCCACCGACAGCAGCGCCACCCCGACCGGCGCCAGCCACCACGCCCCGTACGGCGGAAACGCCAGCAGCAGCACCAGCCCGGCGCCGACCGCGGCCGGCAGGGCCAGCCACCACGGCAGGGCTCTCCCGGCCGGCTCGGCGGGCCGGTCCCCACCCTCGGCAGTCTCCGGCGGCTCGGCCGTCACCACTGTCACGCGCGCCTCACGTCTTCTCGAACGTCACCGGCCCCGGCGCCGGTCGACCCACCTGCGGAAGGCTACCGGCCCGGCCGCCCCGATCCGCAGTCGCGCCGATCCGGAACCGCACCCCGGGTTGCAACCCACCCGAACCAGCTCGAAACACCGCAGCGACGTCGGGGCAGGGCGGTGAGGTGAGGCGGAGAAGGCCGGGGGCACAGCGGAGAGGTCGGAGGCAGAGTGGTGAGGTCGGCGGCGGGTCGGGGCGGGAACGAAAATCGGGGCGCGGCCGACAAGCCGCGCCCCGATGCTCCCAGGCCCTCCCCGGCCGGTGTGGTAGGGCGCCGCAACACGACCTTCGGACCGACCGGACGTGAACTGGCTGTTCCCGTCGGGCCGTTGTCTACTGGCCGCCTGCAAAACCCTGCCCGAACACCGGTAACCGCAGCCGGTTCGCGCCGCCCCGCCGACCCCCGCCCGCTGGACCTGGCCGTTGCGACGACACGAACACATGCCGCTCGGCCAGCGGACGAAGGGACGAAGCGAACAACAGCCACTTCCCGTTGTAGGACTCAAAGACGGTACGTGGTACCCCCCGGGCACTGTCAACCGCCCCCCGGCCAGTCGCGCTGTTCGATGCGGCGTGTCGGATCCGGCGCGCCGCAGCACCGCCGGTTCGTCTCCCGTTCGCCCACCGGACACCGCCCAGCCGGCTCCGACCACCGCCCGGTAACCGGGCTCAGCCGGCCAGCAGATGCCGGCGCAGCAGCCCGGCCGCGGCCACCGGATGCGGCCCCGCCAACAGCCCGGCCGCCGCCAGCACGTACCTGGCGTCGACCACCGTACGAGCCGACCGGGGCAGCGCCCAGCCGCCGGCATGGTCCGTCGACACCCCGTCGAGCAACCCCGCCCCGACCACCGGCCCGGCATGCCGGAGCACCCCGCCGGAGCCGACCAGCAGCCGCACGTCACGCAGATCCCGCCCCGGCTGCCCCGCCGCACCGCCGCCCCGGGCATGCCGGCGTACCGCCACCACGGCCGCCAGCGCCGCGATCCGCCGCTCCGCCGCCCCCTCCGGCACACCGACCACCAACCGGCCCGGTTCGGCCGCCAGCGTCGCCGCCATAGCCGTCAACGGGCCCTCCTCGCCCGGCGACAGCAGCCGCTCGGCCACCGCCGCGCGCACCACCCCCTGGGCACTCCACCGCACCCCCAGGTCACCCTCGACGGTCCGGGCCCGCCACAGCGTCCCGGCCGCCGGCCGCCCCGGACCACCGGCCCGCTCGTCCGGCACCAGCACCGAGTACACGTCGGTGGTCGCCCCGCCGACGTCAACGACCAGCAGATCCCCGCCGAGCAGGTCGGCGAGCGACTCCACCCCGGTCAACACCGCGTCCGGGGTCGCCGCCCGGACCAGCCGGGCGAACCGGGGACCCCGGGAGAGCCGCTTCCCGCCGATCACATGCCGCAGGAACACCTCCCGGATCGCCGCCCGGGCCGGCCCCGCCGCCAGTACGCCGATCGACGGCAGCACGTTCTCCGCCACCGTCACCGGCACCCCCCGCCCGGCCAGCACCTCCCGGACCGCCGGAGCCGCCACCGCGTTCCCGGCGACCACCACCGGCACCCGAAAGCGGGCCCGGGCCAGCCGCTCCGCGTTCCCGGTCAACACCTCCGCGTCACCACCGTCGGTCCCGCCGACCAGCAACACCACGTCCGGCCGGGCCGCCCGCAACGCCGCCAACCCGGCCCCGTCGAGCCGGCCCGCGCCGACGTGCACCACCCGGGCCCCGGCCGACAACCCCACCTGCTGCCCCGCCCGCGCCGTGATCAGCTCCTCGTAGCCGAGCACCGCCAGCCGCAGCCCGCCACCCGCCGACGAGCAGACGTACCAGGGCGCCGAGCCGGCCCCGGCCAGCCCGGCGGTCGCCTCGGCCACCGCCGCGTCCAGGCCGTGCAACACGTCCGTGCCGACCGTGGTCCGACCCGACGCCGAGGCGAGCAACGTGCCGTCGGCCAGATCCACCACCGCCACCTTCGTCCAGGTCGAACCGACATCGGCGCAGACCGCGAACGACGGCACCGCTACCGGGACCCGCCGTCGGCCGGCGCCACCGGCCCGCCGCCACCGGCCGGCACCACCACCGTGCCGACCGCGGTCACCGCCACCACCGGCGGATCGAGCACCTCGGCCGCCGAGTCGCCCCGGTCCGGCCGCCCCCGGCACACCACCCGGCACTCGAACTCGCAGGTGCGGCTCCGGCTGCCGACCCGGGTCACCGTCGCCGACACCTCCAGCACGTCACCGGCCCGGATCGGCGCCAGGAACCGCACCTGCGCATAACCGGCGAACAACCCCTCGTCACCGTCGGTCCGGATGCAGACCTCGGTCGCCACGTCACCGAACAACCCCAACGCGTACGCCCCGTCGACCAGGTTGCCCGCGTAGTGCGCGTGCGAGTACGGCACGTACCGGCGGTGCAGCACCGTCAGCCCCAGCCGCGGATCCGCCGCCCCGTCCACTCCGGTCATCCGTGCACCCCTTCCGCTCCCCGGCCCACTGACCGATCCCGATCATCTCGGGCCGCCGTCGCCCCGGCCGCCGCCCCGTCCCGCCCCGCGGGGCCGCCACCGGCCACCAGCCGGTGCACCAGATAGCTCGCCACCTCACCCGGCGTCGTCCCCCGGCCGAAGATCCGGTCCACACCCAACTCCCCGGCCATCAACTCGTCGAACCGGGGACCACCGACCACCAGCAGCGGACGCCGCCCCGCCGGCATCGCCTCCCGGAACGCCGCCGACATCTCCCGGGTGTTGTGCAGGTGCGCGTCCCGCTGCGTCACCACCTGCGACACCAGCACCGCGTCCGCCCGCTCCGCCCGGGCCGCCGCCACCAGATCCGGCACGCTCACCTGGGCACCCAGATTCGTCACCCGCAACTCCCGGTAGTACTCCAGGCCCTTCTCCCCGGCGATCCCCTTCACGTTCAGGATCGCGTCGATCCCGACCGTGTGCGCGTCGGTACCGATGCACGCCCCCACCACCGACAGCTTGCGCCGCAGCCGCCGCCGGATCAGCGCGTTGACCTCCTTCGCCGACAGCAGCGGATAGTCCCGCTCCACCACCCGCACCGCCGACAGGTCCACCAGATGGTTCACCCGGCCGTAGACGACGAAGAAGGTGAAACCGTCACCCATCTGCCGGGAGTGCACCAGCATCGCCGGCTCCAGCCCCATCTTCGCCGCCAGCTGCAGCGCCGCCCCCTCGGCCCGCTTGTCGTGCGGCACCGGCAGGGTGAACGACACCTGCACCATCCCGTCACCGGTCGCGTCCCCGTACGGCCGCACCACCGGACCACCACTCACGGCCCCGCCTCCAGCAGCTCCGTCGCCGGGTTGTAGTAGTCGTCGGCATGCGCCGCCACCCCGTCCAGGCCACGGCCCCGGTCCGCCGGCCGCTTCGTGATCCCGAACGTGCCGTCCGCGATCGCCGGCAACAACCCGCCATCGACGATCCGCTCCAGCAACGCCACCGCCTCGGTCAGCACCGTCGCCGCCCGCCGCTGGATGAACCCACCCGAAGCCGGCACGAAATCCTCGTGCAACCCGCCCGCCGCGCCGAGCACGTACCGGACGTTCTGCAGCGCGATGTCCCGGTCCGACAACCACGGCGTCACCACCGCCTCGGTCATCATCCCGACCAGCAGGATCCCCTGCCCGGTCATCGCACCCACCAGGTTGAAGAACCCGTCCAGCAGATTGCCCCGGAACACGTCCCCGGTCATGTGCCGGGTCGGCGGCATCCACTTCAGCGGCGCGTCCGGAAACAACTCCCGGGCCAGCAACGCGTGCGCCAACTCCAACCGGAACGACTCCGGCAGATCCGGATCGATCTCGAACGCGTGCCCCAGCCCCAACTGCGCGTCCGGCAACCCCGCCTCGTGCGCGAAGTACTCGTTGAGCAGCTGCGACACCGTCACCGTGTGCGCCTCGTCGACCGCGTCCGCCGTCGTCAGGTAGTTGTCCTCGCCGGTGTTGATGACGATCCCCGCCCGGGCGTGCACCTGCCGGGAGAACCGCTGGTCCACGAAGGTCCGCACCGGATTGATGTCCCGGAACAGGATCCCGTACATCGAGTCGTTGAGCATCATGTCCAGCCGCTCCAGGCCGGCCAGCACCGCCATCTCCGGCATGCACAACCCGGAGGCGTAGTTCGTCAACCGGACGTACCGGCCCAGCTCCCGCGACGACTCGTCCAACGCCGCCCGCATCAACCGGAAGTTCTCCTGCGTCGCGTACGTGCCGGCGAAACCCTCCCGGGTCGCCCCCTCCGGCACGTAGTCCAGCAACGACTGCCCCGTCGACCGGATCACCGCGATCACGTCCGCACCCGCCCGGGCCGCCGCCTGCGCCTGCGGAATGTCCTCGTAGATGTCACCCGTCGCCACGATCAGATAGATCCACGGCCGCTGCCGCGGATCGCCGTGCCGACGTACCAACCGATCCCGCTCCGCACGACGGCGGTCGATCCGGCGCAACCCGGCGCCGACCGCCCGCCGCGCCGCCGCCCGGGCCGACCTCGCCGCCCGACCCGCCGGCACCTCGAACCGCACCGACCCGGCCGCCGCCTTCTGAGCCAGCAGCGTCACCGCCGCCCCGACGTCCCGACCCGCCGGCGCCGGACCCAGCTCACGCAGCAGCGCGTCGAAGACCGGCACCGCCACCCCGTGCGCCAGCCCCACCTCCGCGACCACCGCGTCGACCAGCCGGTTCACCCACGGAATCCCGTCCGGATCCGCACCGGTCACCCCGGCCAGCCGCAACACCGCCCGCTCCACCGACACCGTCGTATGACCCCGGGCCAACTCCACCACCGGCTGCCCCGCCCGCCGGGCCAACTCCCGCGCCCGACCGACCAGCACCGGATCCAACGCCAACTTGCCCGTGCTACCCGACGTCATCGGCGACCCCCAACCGTCCCGTCACGACGCGTCCTCCCCGTCGTAGATCACCGCACCGCGCAGCACCGTCCGCCGACACGACGGCAACGGCGTCGGATCCTCCGGCCCGCGCTCCTCCGGACTCGCCGACACCAGCACCGGCAGCCCACCGTCCACCCCGGCCGGCGTCGACCAGACCGCGAACGTCGCCGCCGCACCCGGCACCAGCACCCCCTCGGTCAGCCGCGGATCCCGGCCACCGGCCCCCGCCGGCACCGCCCGCCAACCACCCCGGGTGTGCGCCGCGAACGCCGCCCGCACACTCATCCGCTGCGCCGGATTGAAATGCGCCACCGCCGCCCGCACCGAACCCCACGGATCCAGCGGCGTCACCGGCGAATCCGAACCGAACGCCAACGTCACCCCCACCCCGTGCATCGCGCCCATCGGATTCGACTCCAGCGACCGCCGCACACCCAGCCGGGACGCGTACATCCGCCGCTCGCCGCCCCACAGCCGGTCGAACGCCGGCTGCATGCTCGCCACGATCCCGTACTCGACGAAACCGGCGATCAACCGCTTGTTCATGATCTCGGCATGCTCGATCCGGTGCCGGGCCGCCCGCAACCGCTCCACCCCGAGCACCTCCGCCGCGCCGGCGAACCCCGACAACACCGTGTCGATCGCCGCGTCCCCGATCGCGTGGAAACCGCCCTGCACCCCGTGCGCCGCACAGTCCAACAGATGGTCCCGGACCTGCTCCGCCGTCAGATAGCCGTGCCCGCACGCCCCCGGCTCGCCGTCGTCGTACGGCACCGACACGTGCGCCGTACGCGCACCCAGCGCCCCGTCCGCGAACAGGTCACCACCGGCGCCGACCGCACCCAGCTCCCGGGCCCGCCGCGCACCCATCAGCTCACCCCAGTAGCCGTACACCTCCGGACCGTCGACCCCGGAGAGACCGAGCACGGCGGTGAAGTCCGCCTCGCTGGAAATGTCCGGCCCGCCGCACTCGTGCACCGCCGCGATCCCCAACGACGCCGCCCGGCGCAACGCCACCAGCTGCGCCTCCCGCCGCTGCGCGTCCGTCACCGAACCCAACGCCAGCTCCCGCACCACGTGGTGGGCGTCCCGACGCAACCAGCCCGACGCGTCGTAGCCCGGCACCCCGGCCACCTCCGGCACCGCCGCCAGCAGCGCCGACGAGCAGAGCGCCGAATGGATCGACGCCTGGGCCAGATACACCCGCCGGCCACCGGCCGCCCGGTCCAGCTCCGCCGCCTCCGGCACCCGCCGGTCCGACCAGCCGGACTCGTCCCAGCCGTGCCCCAGCACCACCGCGTCCGCCGGCAGCCCCGCCGCGAACCCGGCCACCGCCGCGCAGACGTCCGCCGCCGACCGCGCCCCGGACAGGTCCAGCCCGGACAGCGCCAACCCGGTGTCGGTGGCGTGCACGTGCGCGTCCACGAACGCCGGAGTCACCAGCGCGCCGTCCAGCTCCACCACCCGGTCGGCCGCCGGGGCGTCGGCGTCGGCACCCAGCCAGTCGATCCGGCCGTCCCGGACCAGCAGCGCGGTCGCCTGCGGATCGGCCGGACAGTACAACCGGCCGGCACGATAGAGAGTCGAGGGGTTCGTCATGACATCAGTCTGCCGCTAGCCGGTCCGTGAACAGCGCCCGCACTCCGGGCACCGTACGCAGCAGCGACAGCGCGTACTCGGCATGCCCCGGCAGGTAGCCGTTGCCGATCAGCATCGTCACGTCGGCGGCCAGCCCCTCCGCGCCGAGCGCCGCCGAGGCGAAACTCGTGGCCATCGAGAAGAAGACCACGGTCCCGCCGTCGGCGGTGGCCAGGATCGCCCCGTGCTCGCAGCCGGGCACGTCGACACAGACCACCGTCACGTCCGCCGGCCCACCCAACGCACCGGTCACCGCCGCGGCCAACGCCACCGGATCCCGGGCGTCGGCGAGCGCCACCTCGTCGGCGAGGCCGGCGGCGACCAGCCGGTCCCGCTCGGCCGGTACCGGCACCACGCCGACGGTCCGGGCCGCCCCGGCCTGCCGGGCGGCGGCCAGCGCCAGCGAACCGCTCTTGCCGGCACCGCCGAGCACCGCCACCCGGGGCGCCGGGTAGCCGCGCACCGTCCGGGCGGTCAGCGCCGGCGCACCGCAGACGTCGAAGACCGCCAGGCTCAACCCGGGGTCGAGGTCGTCCGGGAGTACCGCCACGATCGAGCGGGCGAACAGGATCGCGTGCCCGGCGCAGGGCACCTGCTCGGAGCGGCCGTCCCAGCCGGCGAGGTCGTCGGTGACCGCCAGCGGGGTCAGGGTCAGCGAGACCAGCGTCGCCACCCGGTCGCCCGGCTTGACCGGCAACGGTGACTCCGGACCGACCTCGTCGACCGTGCCGACCAGCATCCCACCGGAACCCGTCACCGGATTCTGCATCTTGCCGCGCTCGCGGATGATCTCAAGCACCTCGGCCCGGACCGCCGCACCGTCCCCGCCGTGCTTCTCCGACAACTGCCGGAAGCTCGCCGCGTCCAGGTTCAGCCGCTCCACCCGGACCCGGACCTCGTCGGCGGAGATCTCACCGCGGGCGTCCAGCCGGTACGCCGCCTGCGGCAGCACCCCGGCCGGTTCGCGTACCCGGCGCAACCCGACCGCCGACGTGACCGCCACACCTCCGGATGTCGCCCCCACCGCCGCCTCCTCCCGACCGCCCGCCAGGCGGGGCATCGCTCCTTCAGACCCGCCATGCACAGGAAAACTTACGGCAGGATATTTCCTAGACGGGAAATCTTCCAGTAGCGTTCGAGATCAAGGCCCACCGGCCCCCACCCGAGACCCATCGGCACCCGAAACTGGAGGAGGCGCCGTGACCCAGGTCGAACCGGCAACCGCCGTGCTCGCCCCCCGCAACCCCACCGGACCGGCGCACCCCCGCCCGGCCGAGACGGCGGGCCAGCCGTACGAATACCGACGCCGCCCCCTGGTCGAACCCGACTGGACCCGCTTCCCCGGCTGGCGCCAGGTGACCCGCGAACAGTGGGAATCCGCCCAGTGGCAGCGCGCCAACTGCGTCAAGAACGTCAAACAGCTCCGCGCCGTCCTCGGCGACACCGTCGACGACGACTGCTACGCCGACCTCACCGCCGACCAGGCCACCCAGGCCACCATGTCGATGCTGGTCCCACCGCAGATGCTCAACACGATGGTGCCGGACGGCCCACTCGACACCGACGCCTTCCGGGCCGACCCGATCCGCCGCTACATGCTGCCGCTCGGCAGCGACCGGCGCACCGACTGGCCCTCCCACCCGTACGCCACCCGCGACTCACTGCACGAACACGACATGTGGGTCGCCGAGGGCCTCACCCACCGCTACCCCACCAAGGTCCTCGCCGAACTGCTCTCCACCTGCCCCCAGTACTGCGGGCACTGCACCCGGATGGACCTCGTCGGCAACTCCACCCCGACCGTGCAGAAACTGCGACTGAGCCTCAAGCCCGTCGACCGGTACGACGCGCACATCGACTATCTGCGCGCCCACCCCGGCGTCCGCGACGTGGTGGTCTCCGGCGGCGACGTCGCCAACGTGCCCTGGCGCAACCTCGAGTCGTACCTGATGCGGCTACTGGGCATCGAGACGATCCGCGACATCCGGCTCGCCACCAAGGCACTCGCCGGACTCCCCCAGCACTGGCTCCAGCCGGAGGTGGTGGAGGGACTCGAACGGGTCGCCCGGACCGCCGCCCGACGCGGCGTCAACCTCGCCATCCACACCCACGTCAACCACGTCCAGTCGCTCACCCCGCTGGTCGCCCGGGCCGCCCAGACCGCGCTGGAGGTCGGCGTCCGCGACGTACGCAACCAGGGCGTGCTGATGCGCGGCGTCAACGCGACCACCGCCGACCTGCTGGACCTCTGCTTCACGCTCCAGGGGGAAGCCGGAATCCTGCCGTACTACTTCTACATGTGCGACATGATCCCCAACGCCGAACACTGGCGGGTACCGGTCTGGCACGCCCAGCGGCTCCAGCACGACATGATGGGCTACCTGCCCGGCTACGCCACCCCACGGATCGTCTGTGACGTGCCCTTCGTCGGCAAGCGCTGGGTGCACATGGTCACCGAGTACGACCGCGAACGCGGCATCTCGTACTGGACCAAGAACTACCGTACGTCGATCGAGTCCGACGACCTCGCCGCGCTGGACCGGCGGTACGCCTACTACGACCCGATCGACAGCCTGCCCGAGGCCGGCCGGGCCTGGTGGGCCCGGCACGGCACTCAGACCGATCACTGAGGACGGACGACCGTCAACGGTCGAAGGCGTCCTTGGCGTTGCGGCCGGCTTCCTTGACGTTGGTGCCGGCCTGCTTCGCCTTGGCCTGCATCTGATCGGAGGCGCCCTCGCCGCGCATCTGCTCGTTGTCGGTGCGGTCGCCCATCCGTTCCTTGGCGGCGCCCTTCAACTCCTCCGCCTTGTTGCGCATCTTGTCCATGGCACTCATGTCGCACTCCTCACCTCGATGGCTCCGCTCGCGGCGGCTGGCCGATAGCTGAGTTGCCCGACAGGCTGCGGTGAAACCTGCCTAATCGCCTCAGAGTGCTCGGATCTCCACAAACAACGCGTGAGCCCTTGCCCCTCGGGGTCTCTTCGGGTCTTGACCTTGGCTGGCGTGCCACATCCCGTAAGGCATCCTAGGATACTAGTTTGAGGTTGGTGCGCGGCGGGGATGGTTGACTGGACGGATGGCCGAGATCATCCTCATCCGCCACGGCGAGACCACCTGGAGTGCCAGCCACCGGCACACCTCCTACACCGACCTGGAACTCACCCCGGACGGCGAACGCCAGGCCCGCGAGGTGGCCACCGAGCTCGCCGGGCGGAGCTTCGCCGCCGTGCTCTCGAGCCCCCGGCGGCGGGCACTGCGCACCGCCGAACTCGCCCAACTGCACGTCACCGAGGTCGACGAGGACCTCAGCGAGTGGAACTACGGGGAGTACGAGGGTCTGACCAGCGACGAGATCCGGCAGAAACGCCCGGACTGGTTGCTCTGGACCGACGGCTGCCCCGGCGGCGAGAGCCCCGAACAGGTCGGCGACCGGCTGGACCGGGTACTGGCCAGGGCGACAGCGCTGCTCGACACCGGTGACGTGGCCCTGGTGGCGCACGGGCACAGCCTGCGGGTGGCCGGGGCGCGCTGGATCGGGCTACCGCCCAGCGGCGGCGGCCGGCTGCGCCTGGACACCGCCACCGTCTCCGCGCTCGGCTACGAGCACGGCCGCCCGGTCATCCTGCGCTGGAACTCGTCGGGTCGGCCGGCAGCGCCCGCAGCCGCGCCGTCCCCGGCTCCGAACTGAGCTTCGACGCCACCGGCAGCTTCGGCGGGCGGCTCTCGTACGGGACGGAGAGCACCACGGTGGTCCGGGTGGTGACGTTCGCGGCGGTACGGATCTCCTGGAGTACCCGCTCCAGGTCCACCGGGCTGGCCACCCGGACCAGCAGCAGGTAGAAGTCCTCCCCCGCCACCGAGTAGCACGAGTCGATCTCCGGCAGGTGGGCCAGCCGGTCCGGTGCGTCGTCCGGCTGCGACGGGTCCAGCGGCCGGATCGCCACGAACGCGCTCAACGGCAGGTCGATAGCCTCGAACGCGATGCGGGCGGCGTACCCCTTGATCACACCGCGCTGCTCCAGCCGGCGGACCCGCTGGTGCACCGCGGACACCGACAGCCCCACCCGCTCGGCCAGGTCCGTGTACGACAGCCGGCCGTCGGCGGCCAGAGCCGCCACGATGGCCCGATCGGTCTCCTCCACGGCCTGCAACCTACCCGCAATGGGTGCCCCGGACGACGTCGCGCCGACCGCGTCCCCGCCGTGCGTTATCAGGTCGATAGCTGACGGCCATCCCGGACGGCCGACCGACCGCCCCGCCGACCAGCTCAGCAGGCTGGGGTCGGCGGGCGGACGGTCCCCGGTCAGCGGGCCAGCGAGCGGGCGATCACCAGGCGTTGGATCTGGTTGGTCCCCTCGACGATCTGCAACACCTTCGCCTCCCGCATGTACCGCTCGACCGGATGGTCCGCCACGTAACCGGCACCGCCGAGCACCTGCACCGCGTCGGTGGTGACCCGCATCGCGGTGTCGGTGGCGAAGAGCTTCGCCTTGGCCGCCTCGATCGAGTACGGCCGTCCCGCGTCCCGCAGCCGGGCCGCGGCCAGGGTCAACGCCCGGGCCGCCGACACCTGGGTCGCCAGGTCGGCCAGCATGAAGCCCAGCCCCTGGAAGTCGATGATCGGCTGGCCGAACTGTTCCCGCTGCCGGGCGTAGTCGACCGCGTAGTCCAGCGCCGCCTGGGCCAGCCCGACGGCGCAGGCGGCGATGCCGAGCCGGCCACTGTCCAGCGCCGACAGCGCGATCCGGAACCCCTCCCCCTCGGCACCGACCAGCCGGTCGGCCGGCACCCGGGCGTCGTCGAAGGCGATCTGCGCGACCGGCGACGAGCGCAGCCCCATGGTGCGTTCCGGGCTCTGCGGGACGATCCCGGCGGTGCCGGCGTCGGCGAGCAGGCAGGAGATCCCCCGGGCGCCGGGCCCGCCGGTGCGGCAGAAGATGTTGTAGAAGTCGGCGCTGCCGGCGTGCGTGATCCAGGCCTTGGTGCCCGAGACGAGGTAGTCGTCGCCGTCCCGGGTCGCCCGGGTGGTCAGCGCCGCCGCGTCCGAACCACCCTGCGGCTCGGAGAGGCAGTACGCCCCCAGCAGCTCGCCACCGATCATGTCCGGCAGCAGCTTGCGTACCTGTTCGCCGCCGTAGGTCGCCACCGGGTAGCAGGACAGGGTGTGCACGCTGACCGCCTCGGCCACCGCCAACCAGCGGCTGGCCAGGATCTCCAGCACCTGGAGGTAGACCTCGTACGGCTGCGCCGCGCCGCCGTGCTCCTCCGGGTACGGCAGGCCGAGCAGTCCGGCCCGGCCGAGGGTACGCAGCAGCTCGCGGGGGAAGACGCCACGCTGCTCGAAGTCGGCCACCCGGGGCGCGAGTTCCCGGTCGGCGAGTTCGGTGACGAGTTCGAGCAGCTCGTACGCCTCGTCGGTGGGCAGGATCCGGTCGACGGTCATCGGGCTCTCCCACTCCGCTGGTCGATGACGTGGCACGCCTGGCCGGCCCGATCGGCCGGGGTCGCCCCGGATTCCCGGCCCGTCGTGCGGGGCCGGCCGGGAACTCCGCCGGGCAGGGCTGGGCCGGTCACAGCCGCACCAGGTCCCGGGAGAGGGTGTTGAGCCGCTCCACCCCGTCCGGGGTGCAGACCACGATGTCCTCGATCCGGGCGCCGTGCCGGCCGGCCAGATAGATGCCCGGCTCGATGGAGAACGCCATCCCGGGTTCCAGCGGCAGCTCGTTGCCGGCGACCAGGTACGGGTCCTCGTGTCCGTCCAGCCCGATCCCGTGCCCGGTACGGTGCAGGAAGGCCGCGCCGTAGCCGGCGTCGGCGATGACCTCGCGGGCCACCGAGTCGACGGCCGCCGCGCTCACCCCCGGCCGTACCGCCCCGACGGCGGCCTGCTGGGCCGCGTGCAGCACCTGGTAGTAGTCGGTGTAGTCGGCCGGCGGGTCGCCGACGACGTAGCAGCGGGTCGAGTCGGAGCAGTAGCCGGACGGCATGGTCCCGCCGATGTCGACGACGACCGGTTCACCGACCCCGATCACCCGGTCGGAGGTGCCGTGGTGCGGGCTGGCGCCGTTCGGGCCGGCGGCGACGATCGCGAAGTCGGCGGTGGCGTGTCCGGCCTCCCGGATGCCGACCGAGATGTCGGCGGCGACCTCTGCCTCGGTCCGGCCGGGACGCAGCCACTCGGCCATCCGGGCGTGTACCGCGTCGATCGCGGCACCGGCCTCGCGCAGCGCCGCCACCTCGGCCGCCGACTTGCGCAGCCGCAGCCCCCGCAACACCTCGCCGGCGAGCCGCTGGGTGGTGCCGGGGAGCACGGCGCGCAGCGCGAGCACCTGCTCGGCCCACATCCGGTCGCCGAGCCCGACCGCGGCGACGGGCCCGCCGAGGGCGCGCACCACCAGCGGGTACGGGTCGGTGCCGTCCGGGTGGTCCACGATGCGTACCCCGGTGCGTGGCGCCGGAGACGCCTCGGCGGCCGGCCGTTCCAGCGTCGGTACGACGAGGGTGGGTTCGCCGGTGGCCGGCAACACCAGGCAGGTGAGCCGTTCCAGGGCGTGCGCGTGGTAGCCGGTCAGGTAGCGCAGGTCGGAGCCCGGCGGGATGAGCAGGGCGTCCAGCCCGGCGTCGGCGGTGGCCTTCTGGGCCGCGGCCAGCCGGTGCGGCGGATAGAGGTCTGCGTCACACACCTGAATAGCTTAACGGTCGTTCGGGCGGAATCGACCGGCGGGACCACACCGAAAGCCGGCTCTCGGCGGGCCGTCCGACCTGCCCTGCTCGGAGGGCATCCGGAGCGCCGCGCCGACGACGCCCCGGCCGGTGGGGCCGACAAGAGGAAGTGTCCTGCCAACCCGCCGGGCCGGTCGTGGCGGTGCCGTCGACCCGCCGGGCCAGGGCCTGCGGCCGGGGCGGGCGACGCTGTGCCAGGCTGTCCGGGTGAACGACAGCCGCCCCCTGCTCCTCGTCGACGCACCGAGCCTCTACTTCCGGGCCTACTTCGGCATCCCGGAGTCGGCCGCCAAGGCGCCGGACGGCAGCCCCGTCAACGCCGTCCGGGGCTTCCTGGACATGCTGGCGACACTGATCCGGACCCGCCGGCCGGACCGGCTGGTCTGCGCCCTTGACTACGACTGGCGCCCGGCCTGGCGGGTGGAGCTGCTGCCGTCGTACAAGGCGCACCGGGTGGCGCCGGAAGGTGGCGAGGTGGTGCCCGACACCCTCTCCCCACAGGTACCGCTGATCCTCGAACTGCTGGCCGCGATCGGCATCCCGGCGATCGGGGTGGACGGCTACGAGGCGGACGACGTACTCGGCACGCTGGCCGCCACCGCACCGGCACCGGTGGAGGTGGCCTCCGGGGACCGGGACCTCTTCCAGCTCATCGACGACAGTCGGCCGGTGCGGCTGCTCTACTGCGGCCGGGGCGTGGCGAAACTGGAGGACTGCGACGACGCCGCCGTACGGGCCAAGTACGGCGTACCGGCCGCCGGGTACGCCGACTTCGCCGCGCTGCGGGGTGACCCCAGCGACGGCCTGCCCGGGGTGGCCGGGGTCGGTGACAAGACCGCCGCCCGGCTCGTCGACCGGTACGGCAGCCTGGCCGGCATCCTGGCCGCGCTGGACGACCCCTCCTCCGGCTTCGCGCCCGGGTTGCGGACCAAGCTGAACGCGGCCCGGGACTATCTGGCGGTGGCGCCGAAGGTGGTCCGGGTGGCCCTGGACGTGCCGCTACCGCCGCTGGACACCACCCTGCCGGCGGCGCCGGTCGACGCCGACCGACTGCTCGGGCTCGCCGAGGCGTGGAACCTCGCCGGCCCGTGCCGCCGGCTCGTCGACGCGCTGGCCGGCAACGCCGTGCCCGCCTGACCCCTCCCGCTCCCGCCCGCGCCCTCCGACTTCCGCCGAGGAGACGCCCCCGAGGCCCGTTCGCCGGCAGGGCCACCGATCCGGGCATTATTGCGGCGCGCGGCCCGGTCAGAGGGGAAATGCGTCGTGCTCGTCCGACCTGGCCCCGGTCTGCCCCCAGGAATTGCGTTCCGACGTTTCGCGGAAATGTCGACGGGTACTGCCCGCCGGTCCGCTGAAGCGGAACTTCCCAGGCAGAGGCCACTGTCGCGCTGATCCTCGGTAGCTTTTTCCGGCCTCCCCCCGAAAGGGATGTTTCCGCCTACCGGGGAGCTAAGGAGCACGGATGAAGAGCGGAATGCGGATCGGACTCGCGGTGGCTCTGGGCTACGTTCTCGGCCGTCGGAAAAAGCTGCGGAGCGCTCTCGTCCTGGCCACCGCCGTGGCGGCCGGACGGGCCAGCCGTGGGCCGGGCGGCCTGCTGAAGCAGGGCCAGGATCTGCTCCAGTCCTCCCCCCAGCTGAGCGGCCTCGGCCGCCTCGGCA
The DNA here is from genome assembly GCF_003030385.1 of Plantactinospora sp. BB1. Classification (NCBI taxonomy): domain Bacteria; kingdom Bacillati; phylum Actinomycetota; class Actinomycetes; order Micromonosporales; family Micromonosporaceae; genus Plantactinospora; species Plantactinospora sp. BB1. Next base: position 4,190,673 of record NZ_CP028159.1, read on the forward strand.
GCCCGCTCGTCTCGGCCGGCCGGGCCGCCGCGACCGCCGCCGCCGGCAGCGGCATCGACGCCCTGAGCGGTCGGCTGCGCGGCGGCGCGGACGCCCTGCGCCGACGCTCGCCCGGCGCGCCTGGTGCCGAGGCCGGCGGCGGCGAAGAACCCGGCCAGGAGCAGGGCCGGGACGAGAACCAGGACAGGCCGGACGGGGCGGAGGCCGGAACCGAGAACGCCGGCGGCCGGCGGAGGCGGGGGCGGTGACGATGGCCGGAAACGCGAAGCCCGGCGGCCTCGCCGGCAGGGCCCGCGACCAGATCGGGGCCGAGCTGCGCAACCTCGCCTCGGCGATCGGTGAGTGCGCGGTGGCGGCGGTGACGGAGAAGGTCACCGGCGCGACCGAACGGCTCAGCGAGTACGCCCGGCAGGGTGGCGGCCCCGGCCTCATCGCCGCGGCGACGGGCGCGCAGAAGCTCGCCGAAGGACGTACCCCGGCAAGGGCGATGTTCGAGGCCGGCCTGGCCAGCGGTAGGGAGAGGTTGATGTCAGCTTTCGGCAGGGGCGGCGGAAAGGGCGGCTCGAAGAAACTCAAGGTCACCAACATCGTCGAGTCGATCGAGGTCGGCGTGCCGATCCGGGTCGCGTACAACCAGTGGACGCAGTTCGGCGACTTCCCGAGCTTCATGAAGAAGGTCGAGAGCGTCGACGCGGACAGCGACGAGAAGCTGAGCTGGAAGGCACAGGTGCTCTGGTCGCACCGGAGCTGGGAGTCGACAACCGTCCGGCAGATCCCGGATCGGCTGATCCACTGGCGTTCCAAGGGTGAGAAGGGCTCGGTCGACGGCACCGTCAGCTTCCACGAACTGACCCCGGACCTGACCCGCATCCTGATCGTCCTGGAGTACCACCCGCAGGGCTTCTTCGAGCACACCGGCAACCTCTGGCGGGCCCAGGGCCGCCGGGTGCGGCTGGAGTTGAAGCACTTCGTCCGGCACGTGATGACGCAGACGGTCCTCGACCCGGACTCCGTCGAGGGCTGGCGCGGCGAGATCGAGGACTCCCAGGTCGTGCGGGACCACGAGACGGCGCTGCGCGAGGAACGCGAGCAGCGGGACGAAGCGCGGCCGGCCGAGCAGGAGCGCGAGCAGCGGCCCGCCGCCGACCGCCGGCCCGAACAGCGCCGCCGCCCCCGGGACGAGGAGTACCAGGACGAGTTCGACGAGTACGACGGGGAGGAGCCGGAAGAGGAGGAGGAGCCGCCGCGCCGACGCCGGCCGGAACGGGTCCGCCGCCCCCGGCCGCAGGAGGAGCCGGAACGTCCCCGTCCGGCGGCCCGCCGCATCTCGGAGCCGCCCCGGCGACCCGTGGTCCGGCGCCGACGGGAGGAGCGGGGCGAATGACGGTCGCGGCGGGGGGTGCCGCGGGCGGCGGCGCGCTGGAGCGGTCCGGCGGAGCCGGGGGGATGGCCGACGTGGTGGAGACCGTGCTCGACAAGGGCGTGGTGATCGACGCCCAGGTCGCCGTCGGGGTGGTCGGTATCCCCCTGTTGGAGATCAACGCCCGGGTGGTCGTGGCGAGCATCGAGACGTACCTGCGCTTCGCCGAGATCGTGGACCGGCTGGACCTCTCCCCCGCGCCGGGCGACGCGCTCGGCGGGCTGGTGGAGAACGTCACCGACGCCGCGCAGGGGCTCACCGCCGGCCTCGCCGGGGTCGCCCGCGAGCTGGGCGACGCGGCCGGCGGCCCCGCCGCGCCGGCCCGGCGGACGCGCCGCGAGAACCGGAGGCGGTGAGGTGGCCGACGAGACGGGACTCTTCGTCTACGGCATCGTGCCGTCCGACGTGGAGCCGACCCCGGACGCCGCCGGAATCGGCGACCCGCCCGGCGAGGTCGCGGCGATCCGGCACGGCGAGCTGGCCGCGCTGGTCAGCGAGGTAGGGCTGGCGGAGCCGCTGGGCCGGCCGGCCGACCTGCGCGCCTACCAGGAACTGCTGGACGGGACGGCGGTGGTGGCACCGGTACTGCCGGTGCGCTTCGGCACCGTGGTCACCGGACCGGACGCGGTGACCGAGCTGCTCGGCAACCACCACGACGGGTTCGTGGCGGCCCTCGACGGGTTCGAGGACCGCGTCGAGTACGTGGTGCACGGCCGCTACCACGAGGAGCCGCTGGTCGAGGAGCTGCTCGCCGCCGCCCCGCAGGCCGCCGAGCTGGCGCGGCAGGTGCACGGGCAGCCGGAGGCGGCGAGCCGGCAGCAGCGGCTCCGGCTCGGCGAGATGCTCAGCCAGGCGGTGGAGCTGCGCCGGGAGGCGGAGAACCGGCACGTCCTGGACGCCGTGGCGCCGCTGGTGGTGGAGAGCACGGCCCGCCCGCCGAGCAACGAGCTGGACGCGGTGAACCTGGCCTTCCTGGTGGACTCCGCGCGGGTGGACGAGTTCGTCGACGCTCTGGAGGAGTACGCGGGGCGGCACCGGGACCTGATCCGGATGCGGCTGCTCGGCCCGCACGCCCCGTACGACTTCGTCGCCGCGCACCAGCTGGCGGGGTGACGGGTGGACATCCTCTGGGCACTGCTGACCCTGCCGTACGCCCCGGTGCGCGGGCTGACGGCGGTGGTGAAGGTGATCGCCCGGGAGGCCGAGTCCCAGCAGCACGACCCGGTGAACGTGCGCCGGGAACTGGAGGCACTCGATCGGGCGGCGGCGGCCGGCGACATCACGGAACGGGAGCGGGACCGGGCGCAGCAGCGGATCCTCGACCGGCTGACGCCGACGGGCGAGCGCCAGCCGGGGCGGGACCCCGGCGGCGCGCGGCGGGGCACCGGGGCGCACCGGGGCGACGGCAGCAGCAGGCGGCGGTCAGGGAGGTAGGCGGGATGACCCAGGGACGGATCCGGGACGTCGGCGCCCGGGGCGGCGAGCCGGTGGGCGGGCGTGACGACGAGGAATACCCCGAACCGCTGTCGGCGGCCGAGGCGGCCGACGAGGGGTTGCGCCTGATCAGCACCCTCGCCGGCCGGGAGGCGCAGGGCGTCGTCTCGCTGGAGTCCACGGACGAGGGCTGGCGGGTCGGCGTGGAGGTGGTCGAGGACCACCGGATTCCCGCCTCCACCGACCTGCTCGGGCTGTACGAGATCGACATCGACGTCGACGGTGAGCTGCTCGGGTACCGGCGGGTGCGTCGCTACCCGCGCGGAAAGGGCGAGGTGGGCTGAGATGACGAGTCCACGCACCGCGTCGGTGGTGCAGAACTCCGGCCAGGTGCTGCCGGCCGGCCACGAGCCGGCGAACCTCGGCGACATCCTCGAACGCGTGCTCGACCGGGGCATCGTGATCGCCGGTGACATCCGGGTCAGCCTGCTCGACATCGAGCTGCTGACCCTGAAGCTCCGGCTGGTCATCGCGTCGGTCGACACCGCCCGGCAGATCGGCATCGACTGGTGGGAGCACGATCCGTGGCTCAGCTCGCGGGCCCGCCCGCCGGTCGAGCCGGGTCCCCGGGACCCGGAGGAGGTCGAGGCGCAACGGCGGCCCCGGGTGGCCCGCCGGGCCGCCGTGTACAGAGAGGACCGCGATGAGCCGGATCGATGAGCCTGTTCCGGGCGAGCCGGATTCCGCGGCGGGGGCGGCCGGGTGTTGGCTGCACGGGGTGGCCCGGGAGGTCGACCCGGCCACGCTGGCCGGCGGCACCGGGATGGACGGCGGGCCGCTGCGGGCCGTACCCGCCGCCGGCCTGGTCGCCGTGGTGAGCACCGCGCCGCTGGCCGAGTACGGCGAGGAGGCGCTGCGCCGCAATCTGGAGGACCTGGCCTGGCTGGAGCGGGCCGCACGGACGCACCACGAGGTGGTGGCGGCGCTGTCCCGGACCGGCGCGGTGGTGCCGACCCGGCTCGCCACCGTCTACCGCGACGAGCGGGGCGTCGCCCGGCTGCTCGCCGAACGCCGGGCCGACCTGGCGGCCACCCTCGACCGGCTCGCCGGCCGCACGGAGTGGGGCGTCAAGGGGTACGTCGTGCCGGGCCTGCCCGCCCGGGCCACCGCCCCGGTCGGGGCCGAGGGGGCCGGAGCCGCGTACCTGCGGCGACGCCGGGCGGAGCTGAGCTGTCGGGACGAGGGTCAGCGAGCCGCCGCGCAGGCCGGCGCGGCCGTGCACGACGCGCTCGCCGGGTACGCGGCGGCCGCCCGCCGGCACGCCCCGCAGGACCGCCGGCTGTCCGGGGCGCCCACCGCGATGGTGCTCAACGGGGCGTACCTGGTGGACGTGGCCGGCCTCGACGGGTTCACCGCACTGGTCGCCGCCCTGGCCCGCCGCCACGCCGAGCTGCGCCTGGAGCTGACCGGCCCCTGGCCGGCGTACTCCTTCGCCCAGGACGACCCGCCGCGGCCGGCGCTGACCGTCCGGGAGCCGGCGTGGTGACCACGGCACTCACGCCGAGCAGCGCGGACGACCCGCTGGCGTACCGGCCGGTGGCGCTGGTGGACCTGCTCGACCGGGTACTCGCCACCGGCGTGGTGATCAGCGGTGACCTCACCATCGCCGTCGCCGACGTGGAGCTGGTACGCATCTCGCTGCGGGCGCTGGTTTCCTCGGTCGGCGCGCTCGTCCAGCCGGAAGCGCCGGAGCCGGCGGAGCCGCCCGGTACGCCGCAGCCGTGCGGGCCGGAGCCGGTCGGGTTCGGGCAATGACGGGGCCCGGGTTCGACGGCGGCCGGGACGTCCCGGCCGGACCGGGCGGAGCCGCCCGGCGGGACGAGGCGGCCGAACTCGCCGCCGCCCTCGGCGAGCCGAGCTGGGCGGCGCCCCGGGTGACGCCGCTGGACCGGCGGCTCGCGGTGGACCGGGACTCCGTCGAGCGGGGGCTCGCCAGTCTCGTGCTCACCGTGATCGAGCTGCTGCGGCAGCTCGTGGAACGCCAGGCGCTGCGCCGGGTGGAGCTGGGCGACCTCACCGGCGAGCAGGTGGAACGGATCGGCGTCACCCTGATGGCGCTGGAGGAGCAGATGACCGAGCTGCGGGAGTACTTCGGGCTGTCCCCCGAGGAGCTGAACCTGGATCTCGGCCCTCTCGGCACGCTGCTGCCGACGGAGTGACCACCGTGGCGACCGGCCGACCTCGTCGGCGGGGTGGCCCGGGGTGCGGCCCGGAGCCGTCCGGGTGCGGCGTCAGAAGGGCTGGCGGGTCCGGAAGCGTCGGCCCGGGCCGGTCGACGGTGCGGAGCGCTCCGCGCCGCGCTCGGCGGCCCGCTCCTCGGCACGCCGTTCGGCGGCCCGGTCGGCCTCGAGCCGTTCCGCCGCCCGGTCGGCCAGGTACGCCGAGGCGGCCCGGTCGGCCTCGGTGGGGGTGGCGAGCAGGGCGTAGAAGAGCACGAAGGCCACGAAGATCACGATCAGCATGATCGGCAACAGCAGGGTGGCGCCGCTGGCACCGGTCGGCGCCGGGGCGGCCGGCTGCGGGTGCACCGACATCGCCGCCATCCCGGTGTAGTGCATGCCGGTGACCGCGAAGCCCATCACGAAGGCGGCACCGGTCACCGCCCGGGTGCCGCGGACGTTGACGGCCAGCCAGAGCGCCGCGGTCGCGGCGACCACCGCGATCAGCACCGACGCCACCACCAGGGACATCTGGTAGTCCATCCGCCCGCGCAACTGCATCGCCGACATGCCCAGGTAGTGCATGCTGGCCACACCGAGCCCGGCGAAGAGCCCGCCGAGCAGGATCCGGGGCCAGGAGACCCGCCCGGCGAAGACCGCGACGACCAGCCCGATCCCGACGGTCAGGACGGCGACCAGGGCACTGGCCACGGTCACCGCCACGTCGTAGCGGATCGGGGTGCCGGTCACGCTGAACCCGAGCATGGCGGTGAAGTGCATGGTCCAGATCCCCGTACCGCCGATCGCCCAGGCGGCGAGGAGCAGCCACCAGACCCGGCGTCCGGTCGTCCGCGCCTCCCGGACCCGTACCGCACAGAGCAGCCCCAGGAACGAGCCGAGGACGGAGAGCCCGTAGCTCAGCGTGGGCGTGACCCAGCCGTACTGGAAATGGTCGATGGTGCCCATGTCGGTGATCTCCTCGCGCCGTCGCACGGCGGTTCCGCGCCCGCGGATGATGATCACTTGCTGTCCGACCAGCCACAACGGTGCGTTCGGGCGCATCTGCCGGCCGACGGGCCGTGGGCAGGGTGGCCGTAAAGATCATCAGAGGAGGAGCGTCGGCTGACCTGACGGAAGAGAACGGCTGGCTGAACAGCCGAGCCCGACTCGATCGGCCCGTCAGGTCGCGCCGTGGTAGGCCAGCACGCCCCGATTGATCGTCCCCATCGCCTGCCGCGCCGTGCCACGCAGCTCCACCGAGGCACCCGCCGAGTCCGCGACCTGCCCGAGCAGGTCCACCACCTGCCGGGCCCACCGGACGAAGTCACCCGCCGGCATGTCGCCGTCCAGGTTGTGGCCGCTGGCCAGTACCTTCGCCAGCGCCTCGCCCCGGGCCCACCGGTAGACCGGCCAGACGAAGCCGAGATCGGGCTCCCGGGTCGCCTCCAGCCCCCGGGCCGCCTCGTCGGACTCCAGCTCCGCCCAGATCTTCAGGGTCTCGCCCACCGCGTCCGAGACCGGCCCCCGGGGCATCGAGGCCCGCTCGTCGGTGTCCCGGCGCGCCTCGTAGACCACCACCGAAACCGCGGCGGCCAGCTCGGCCGGGGAGAGCCCGTCCCAGACCCCGCGCCGCAGGCACTCCGCGACCAGCAGGTCCGCCTCGGTCCAGATCCGGCCCAGCATCCGGCCCGCGTCGGTGACCTCGCCGGACTCGGAGAGGTAGCCACGGGCGGTGAGGATCCCGCAGACCCGGTCGAAGGTCCGGGTGAGTGATCCGGTACGTCCGGAGACCCGCTGCCGCAGCTCGGCGGTGTCCCGCTCCAGCCGACGGCGGCGCTCCGCCCAGCGGGCGTGCTCCTCCCGGTCCGGGCAGGCGTGGCAGGGGTGCCGGCGCAGCTCGGCACGGAGCTGGCTGAGCCGCTCGTCCTCACCCGCGGCACCCCGGGACCGGCCGGCGCGCCGCGCGTTCCGGTCCAGCCCCGTCCCGCTGACCGCCGCCGCGAGATCCCGGCGGGCCGCCGGGGAACGGTGGTTGAAATGCTTCGGTACCCGGATCCGGGCCAACACCTCGGCCGGGGTGGTGAAGTCGCCGGGGGTGATCCGGCCGGCCCAGCGATCCTGGGTCAGCACCAGCGGCCGGGGTTCGCCGAACCCACCGACGCCGGGATCGAGCACCACCGCCAGCCCGGCCCGCCGGCCCGACGGCACCCGGATCACGTCACCGACCCGCAGCCGCTCCAGCGCGGCCAACGTCGCCGCCCGGCGCTGCGACTGCCCCTGCCGGGCCAGCGACTGCTCCCGGTCGGCGATCGCCAGCCGCAGCCCGAAGTACTCGTCGAAGTCGCCGTGGTGGCAGCGCACCTCCGCGCCGTACGCCTCGATGGTCTCGACGTTGCGCTGCACCTGCCGGGCCAGGCCGACCACCGAGCGGTCCGCCTGGAACTGCGCGAACGACGACTCCAGCAGCTCCCGGGCCGGCGCCGCACCCACCGACCCGACCAGGTTGACCGCCATGTTGTACGACGGCCGGAAGCTGGACCGCAGCGGATAGGTACGCGTCGAGGCGAGCCCGGCCACGTGCCGGGGATCGACCTCCGGCGACCAGACCACGACGGCGTGCCCCTCGACGTCGATCCCCCGCCGCCCGGCCCGCCCGGTCAACTGGGTGTACTCCCCCGGCGTCAGGTCGACGTGCGCCTCGCCGTTGAACTTCACCAGGCGTTCCAGCACCACGCACCGGGCCGGCATGTTGATCCCGAGCGCCAGCGTCTCGGTGGCGAAGACCGCCTTCACCAGCCCACGGACGAAGAGTTCCTCGACCACCTCCTTGAACGCCGGCAGCATCCCGGCGTGGTGGGCGGCGAGGCCGCGTTCGAGCCCGTCGAGCCACTCCCAGTAGCCGAGCACGGCGAGGTCCTCGCCGGGGACACTGGTGATCCGGCTCTCCACCACCTCGCGGATCTCGGCCCGCTCGTCCGGGGTGGTCAGCCGCAGTCCGGCGGCCAGGCACTGCGCCACGGCGGCGTCGCAGCCGGCCCGGCTGAAGATGAAGAGGATCGCCGGCAGCAGCCCCTCGCGGTCCAGCCGTTCGACGATGTCGGGCCGCAGCGGCCCGCGCCAGCGTGGCCCCCGGGGCCCGCCGCGCCCCCACCCCGGCCCGTGGGTACGGCCGTCGCCGAGTTCGAGGCGGCGCAGCATCTCCCGGGTGTAGCGGAGCAGTTCCGGGTGCACGTCGTGCTTGCGGGCCGCGTCGGCGTCGTGGAACAGGTCGAACATCCGCCGGTTGACCAGCATGTGCTGCCAGAGCGGCACCGGGCGGTGCTCGCTGACCACGACCTCGGTCTCGCCGCGTACCGTGATCAGCCAGTCGGCGAACTCCTCGGCGTTGGAGACCGTGGCGGAGAGCGAGACCAGGGTCACCGACTCCGGCAGATGGATGATCACCTCTTCCCAGACGCCGCCCCGGAACCGGTCGGCGAGGTAGTGCACCTCGTCCATCACCACGTACGCCAGGCCGGTCAGGCTGGACGAGCCCGCGTAGAGCATGTTGCGCAGCACCTCGGTGGTCATCACCACCACCGGCGCGTCGCCGTTGATCGCGTTGTCCCCGGTGAGGAGCCCGACCTGCTCGGAGCCGTACCGGTCCACCAGGTCGTGGTACTTCTGGTTCGACAACGCCTTGATCGGAGTCGTGTAGAAGCACTTCCGGGTCGGCCCACCCGGCTCGGCCCCGGCGTCGGTGCGCAGCGCCAGGTGCACGGCGAACTCGCCGACGACCGTCTTGCCGGCACCGGTCGGGGCGCAGACCAGGACACCACTGCCCCGCTCCAGCGCCTGACACGCCTCCCGCTGGAAGTCGTCGAGATCGAACCCCAGATCCTGGGCGAACTCGTCAAGCGCGGGGAACATGCTGGCCTGCGCGGCCCGGCGGCGCGCCGCTGCGTACCGCTCGGCGGGGCTCGACATGAATCCAAGATTAATGCGTACCGGGTGCTCGCACGCCGGCAGGCCGTAGAGCGGGCCCCGAAGAGCCGGTCGGTAGGGTGCACGACGTGCCGGATCATGCCGAACCGCCCAAGCCTCGTACGTCGAGCGGAACCGCCGACTCCGCCCCAGGGGTGCCGCCGCGCCGCCCGGTGGACGCGGTGCTCTTCGACTTCCACGGCACCCTCGCCCAGGTGGAGGAGCCGGTCGCCTGGGTGCTGGCCGCCGCCACGGCCTGTGGGACGACGCTGGACCGCGCCCGGGCGACGGCACTCGCCGACCGCCTGGTCACCGCCGGCCGGGCCGGTGGGCCGCTGCCGGCCCGGGTTCCGCCGCACCTGGCCGAGGTGTGGGCGGAACGCGACCTCTACGGCCCCGCCCACCGGGCCGCCTTCGTCGGGCTGGCCGAAACGGTCAACAGCGGCGTGAGCGGGCTGGCCGAGGCGCTCTACGACCGCCTCCTGCTCCCCGACGGCTGGCTCCCGTACGCGGACACCGCGGCCACGCTGCGGTCGCTGCGCGCGGCCAAAGTGCCGGTGGCGGTGGTGAGCAACATCGGATTCGACCTCCGGCCGATCTTCGAGGCATGGGAGCTGACCGACCTGGTCGACGCGTTCGTGCTCTCCTACGAGGTCGGGCGCTGCAAACCCGACCCGGCGATCTTCTACCGGGCCTGCGGCCTGCTCGGCGTCGACCCGGAACGGACGCTGATGGTCGGGGACACCCCCGCCGACGCCGGGGCGGTACGCGCCGGCTGCGCCGTGCTGGTGTTGCCGGCCGCCGAGCCGGGGCAGGTCAACGGGCTGACCGCCGCGGTGGACCTGGCGGTGCCGAACGGCCGCTGACCTGGATGGCCCCGCCGCCGTGACCCGCGTGCGTCGCCGTCGCGGTCGGGGCCGGGTTCGAGGCCGGGACCGAGACCGGGGTCGGGGTCGGGGTCGGGGTCGTGAAGGGTCGTGGCGAGACTGTCGAGCTGCCCCGTTTGTGCTCCCGCGTCCGCGCTGGCTACTGCTCCGACCGGGAACGTTCACCGGGTTGGCGGCGGCGGGCCCGCAACCGGTGGGATGAGCCGGACAGGCCGGTGACGCCCGCAGGAGCGCGCGCACAACCGACAGATGCGTCACAAATGCGGGCTTTACGCGTTCGGGTCCCAGTCTGCGAGCTGCTCCATCGGCTCGGTGTCGCCGGTGGTCTCCAGGCCGTCGAGCGGGATGCGGTCGTAGAAGTAGCGGACCAGTTCGCTCGCTGCGCCGCGCATCGCCAGGTCGCCCGGCTCCGCGTCCGCGGCGAGGTCGTCGCAGCGGACGCCGTCGGCGTTGAGGGTCAGGCGCCAGGAGCGGCCCTCGGTCGTGTGCAGGTCGATGGTCGCCGGCTTGAACGGCCAGGGGACGGTCGTCGCCGAGACGGTCGTCAGGAACTCGTCAACGCCCTCGACCGCGACGTCCGTCGGTAGCGGCTGTGCGGCCCCCAGGGTGAGCTGGGCGTCGTAGGTGTGGACGGCGATCTCCTGGATCTGGTGCCGCGCCACGGCTCCGCTGGTCTCTGGGGCCTGCGAGCGGCCCCACCAGGTCCAACAGCCGCGATCCGGGCCGGCCTCGCGCAGCGCGTCGAGCATGAGCTGGGTCGACTCGGCGAGCCAGGCGTCCAGGGCTTCCCGGTCGCGGGGCGCGGTCGGGGCGCCCTTCGGATCCGTCTTCGCCGGGGGCTCAGCGCCCGGGCCCGCCGCGACGATGGCGGCCTGACGGCGGCGGCCGTCGCCGAGGTGCTGCGCCAGTTCGCGCAGCGTCCAGTCCGGGCAGGTCGGGACCTGGACGTCAAGGTCGGGGGCGGACGCGATCGCGGCGCGGAACGCGGCCGAGCGGTCTTCGATCAGCCGCAGGACCTCGGGGAACTCCAAGATGTTCTGCACCTCGGTGGTGTATCACGGCGCTCCGGCCGCCGGATAGCGCATTTGTCGGACGAACGCCTCGACGGCCGGGCGGAGCGCCGGCGCCGAAGCCGTCCTGAAACTCCGCGCGCTGCTCGCCGACCGCCACTTCGACCGTTACTGGACCTACCAGCTGAGCCCAGAGCACCAGCGCAACCAGCAGGCCCGGGGTGAAATGAGACCTGGTGCTCTGACCGGGAACGTTCACCGGATGGGCCCGGGGTAGCCTGCGCCGTGCAGGTCTATCCCCTCTGGCACATCAGCCACCAGAACGAAGCCGGCCCCGACGACGAGACGATTCACCTCGACGACGAGGGTGTGGTCATCGACGAGCAGGACGGCGACGACGTCAAGCTGCTCGGCATCTACTCCTCGCAGGCCCTGGCCGAAGAGCGGATCCGCCGCGCGCGTCTGCTGCCGGGCTTCGCCGACGAGCCGGACTGCTTCCAGATCGGAGAGTACGACCTCGATGAGGACCACTGGACCGAGGGCTTCGTCCGCGTCCCGGTCCAGTCCTTCGGGTGAGCGACCCTGCCGAGGCGGGCCGTTCACGCCGCTTCGGGGAAGGTCATTCCTCCCCAGCGAAGGCCCTTTTCGCTGCGGAGGCGCGCGTGTTCCCTCTGGTCGAACCGGTGCCTCACGTCCCGCACCGTGTCCTCGTCGGCCCGTACCGTCAGCGCACCGGCCAGCGCGGACGCGGGAGCACAGACGGGGCAGCTCGACAGTCTCGCAAACAGGTATCCCGCCGCCCCCGCCACCGCCCGGATCGGGTACCGGGCCGACGTACCACCCCGGATCAGTCGCGGCGGATCAGCGCAGCAGGCGTACGGCGCCGGGGACCGCGGTGACGGTCACCGGAAGGGGCAGCGCCCGCTCACCGTCGGCGTACCCGACGATGTCCTCGGCGACGAGTTCGACCGTACGGGCCCGCTGGGTGTGCACCATCGGATGCGCCAGGTGGGTACCCCGGTAGACCCGGGGCTTGATCCGGGTCAACGTCGTGCGGCTGACCGGGCCGGCGTAGACCACGTCGAGCAGCCCGTCGGTCGGGTCGGCCGTCGGGCAGATCCGCATCCCCCCGCCGTAACTCGGGCAGTTGCCGACCGCCACCAGCACCGCGTCCAGGTCCCGGGGCACCCCGTCCAGCCGGAGCAGGTAGCGGCGGGGCCGGAGCCGGGCCAGCTCGACCAGGATGGCGAGGTCGTAGCGGCGCGGTCCGCGCGGCCAGGACATCCGGTTGGCCCGCTCGTTGACCAGCGCGTCGAAACCGGCGGCCAGCACCGCGCCGTACCAGCGCTCGTCGCCGTCCGGGCCGGTCATCCGGGCCAGGTCCGTCGGGCGGGTCCGCCCGGCGGCGACCGCCGCCGCGATCACCTCGACGGCGGCGAGCGGATCGGCCGGGTACCCGGTGCCGATGGCGAAGTCGTTGCCGGTGCCGGCCGGTACCGGACCGAAGGCGACACCGGTACCGGCTACCGCCTGGAGCGCCAGATGGACCGTACCGTCGCCGCCGACCGTCACCAGCGCGGCGGCGTCGTCCGCGACCGCGGCCCGGCACGCCGCACTCGCCTGCGCGGCGCTGCCCGCCTCCAGCAGCCGGATCGGCCGGCCCACGGTGCCGAGCCGGTCGAGTACGGCCGGCAACAGCCCGTGGAACCGGCCCCGCCCGGCGGTCGGATTGGCCAGCACCGCCAGGTGGCCGTCGGCCAGCGGGCCGGCGGCACCCGGCCCGGGAAGTTGATCGTCGGCGGTCACGGCGAGCACCGTACCGCCCGCCGTGCCGCCTCCGACACCTCGGTCGAACTCAGGTCATGTCGTCGTAGCGCCGGTCGATCGGTTGCGGCGCCGGGACCGGATCCGGCGCGGAGACCGGTGCCACCGTCTCCACCCGCTCGCCGGCGGTGACCGGCTCCGGCTCCAGGTCCAACGGCGAGACCTCGTCGTCGTCCAGCCCGGCGTAGATCTCCTTGCCGCGTCCCCGGCGCCGGTCGTTGAGCATCGCCACCCCGACCGCCGCGAAGTAGAGCGCGCAGAGGCAGATCGCCAGCGCGGTCATGCCGAACGGGTCCGGGGTGGGCGTGACGATGGCCGAGAAGAGGAAGAAGACGAAGACGGCGATCCGCCACCAGCCGAGCATCTTCCGGCCGGTCACCAGCCCGACGAAGTTGAGCATCAGGACGATGAGCGGGAACTCGAACGCGACCCCGAACATCAGGATCATGTTCGTCACGAAGGAGATGTACCGGGTGATCTCCAGCGTGTTGGTGACGTCCTCGCCGGCGAGGCCGACCAGGAACTCGAGCCCCTTGGCGACCACGAAGAACGCCAGTACGGCGCCGGCCGCGAAGAGCGGGGCGGCGAGCGCGGTGAAGATGTAGGCGTACTTCCGCTCGTGCCGGTGCAGCCCCGGCGCGATGAACGCCCAGAGCTGGTAGAGCCAGATCGGGGCGGCGACGATCAGCCCGACCCAGAGCGCGATCTTCAGGTCGAGCAGGAGTACGTCGGCAGGGCCGAGCTGGGCGAACTGGCACTTGCCGTCCACGGTCGAGCCCTCGAGCTCGCAGTACGGCTGCTGGAGCAGGTGCCGGACGTCCTGGGCCAGCCAGATGCCGAGGCCGAAGCCGACCACGATGCCCAGGGAGGCCTTGAAGAGCCGGTTACGCAGCTCCCGGATGTGCTCGATGAGCGTCATCGAGCCGTCGGCGGCCCGCTCGAAGTTGCTCGGGCCGCGCCGACGCAGCAGGGCGAAGGCCACGGGTGCGGGCCCCGGTCAGTTGTCGCGGACGCGCTGCACCGGGTCGTTGACCGGCGCCGCGGGCGGCGGCTGGTAACCGGGCTGGTGCACGCTGGTCGGCTGCACCGGGTCACCCGGCAGCGGCTGCCGCCCCGCCTGCGCGTCGGCCTTCTCCGCCAGGTCCTTGTCGTCGTCGGCGAGGCTCTTCGTCTCGGCCTTGATGATCCGCAGCGAACGACCGAGCGACCGGGCCGCGTCCGGAAGCCGCTTCGCGCCGAAGAGCAGGACCAGCACAGCCACGAGGACGAAGATGTGCCATGGCTTGAGGACGCCCATGGAAGCTCCAGTTCGATGTTTTGTCCAGCAAAGGGTGTGTCCTGGCCCATCGTACGTGCGTCGGGAAGGAGTGCCACCCGCCAGGCTGGTGACTTTGCGGCCGGCTGGTGAAGTCTTGACCAACGTCGGGCATCCGTCAACCGGAAGATCGACGGCGCTGACCAGGAGCTATTCCTCGCCGCCGCGACGGGAGCTATTCCTCGCCGCCGCGACGGGAGCTATTCCTCGCCGCCGCGCTTGGCGCGGATCAGCACGAGCCGCTGCTGGAGCGTCTCGACCTGCTGCTGCATGGCCTCGGCCCGATCCTGCACCGCCAGCGCGACCCGCTGGAGGTCCTCGGCCTGCTCCTGGCGGCGTTGCAGGCCCCGGGCGGCCCGGTGCAGCCGAGGCAGCCGGGTCAGCACCCGGCGGGCCGCCAGCCCCAGCACCAGGAGCCCGACGAGAACGACCGCGAGCACGATCCACTTCACCACGTCGGCCAGCCTAGTGGCTCCCGGCCGTTGCCGCCGGACTGGCGTCCGGGACCAGTGCGACGTCCGGGTGCGGGGCGGGTGCCGCCGCGCCGTCCGGCGGCAGCGTGGCGTACGCGTCGAGCGCGGCGGCGGCCCGGTCGCGTACCTGGTCGGCGAGTTCCGCCGGGGCGACCACCGTGACGTCCGGCCCGAGCCCGAGCACGAACCGCCGGGCCCAGTCGAGGTCGGTGACCCGCAGTGAGACCAGCCACTCCCGGCCGGCCCGGTCGGCGTCACCCGGATCCGGCTCGACCCGCTCGCACGGGTAGTACTCGGTGATCCACCGGCTGGACCGGCCGACCCGCAGGGTCACCAGCGGCAGGTCCTGGTCGGGGCGGAAGATCCCGGCGCTCAGGTCGTGCAGCCGGGCCTGCGGCGGCGGTGCGGCCGCCTCCTCCAGCTCGACGAGCGCGTCGATCCGGTCGGCCCGGAACAGCCGTACCGACTCCGCCCGCCGGCACCACGCCTCCAGGTAGGCCAGGCCGCCGACCATCAGTACCCGGATCGGGTCGACGGTGCGTTCGGTCGTCTCGTCGCGGGTCGCGGCGTAGTAGGTGATCCGCAGCGCCCGGCCCCGCTGCACCGCGCCGTGCAGCGCCGCCACCCGGTCGCTGTCGCCCGGCATCCGCACCGCGACGGGTGCGTCGGCGAGTTCACCGGCCGCGTTCTCGATCTTGGCGAGGGCGCGTTCGATCGCGTCCCGGTTGGCCATGCCCGGCGTCTCGGCGAGCATCCGCAGCGCCACCACCAGCGCCAGCGCCTCGTCCGGGGTGAGCCGCAGTGGGCGGTCGATCCCGGCGTCGTAGGTGATGGTGACCCGGTCGCCGTCGAAGGCCATGTCGATCAGGTCACCCGGCCCGTACCCGGGCAGCCCGCAGACCCAGAGCAGCTCCAGGTCCTCCCGCAGTTGCCGCTCGGTCACCCCGAGGTCGGCGGCCGCCTCGGACAGCTCGATCCCGGGTCGCGCCAGCAGGTATGGCACCAGGTTCAGCAGTCGGGCCAGCCGGTCGGCCGAGGCCCGCGCCCCGCCGCCGGACCGTTGCGCCGGACGAGTCACGCCGGCTCCCCCCTCTGGTCAGTCTCCGGGGCCCCGACCCCGGTCCGCCCCCGCGTTACCCCGACGCCCGGGCGGTCGCCATCTCGTCGTGCCGGGCGGTGATCTCCTTGAGCCGCTGGATCACGGCATCCCGGATCTCCGGCGGTTCGAGCACCCGGACATCGGGACCGTAGCCGACGAGCCTACCGGCGAGCGACTCGGCGTCGGCGTACGGCAGCACCAGGCGGTCGCCGTCGGGTCCGCTGGTCACCTCCCGGGCCCACCGCCGCAAGCCGGCCGCCCGTCCCGGTGCGACCAGCACGGTGGCCCGGCCGGAGCGCTCCACCGGACCGGACCACTTGGCGACGTGGCTGATCAGGTCGACGCCGACCGGCGGCGAGAAGGCGCCCGGACCGCCGATCGTCCGGACGGCCCCACCGACGATCCGGGAGAGCCGGAAACACCGGGCCGCGTCGCGGTCGAGGTCGTGACCGACGACATACCACCGGGCCCGCCAGCAGACCACTCCCCACGGTTCGAGCCGGCGGCTGGTCGGGGCGTCGCCGTCGGGCACCCGGTAGTCGAAACCGACGGTGCGCCGCTCCCGGGCCGCGGCGGTCAGCGGCCCGAACGCCGGGTCGACGGTGACCACCGGCTCCACCCCGAGGGTGGCCTGCGGGTCGACGTCGACACCGGCGGCGCGCAGCTTCGCCAGCCCGGAGGAGGCCGCCGCGGCCAGCCCGGCGTGCCGCCAGAGCCGGGCGGCGATCCCCACCGCCGCCGCCTCGTCGGGCTCCAGCGGGATGTCCGGCAACGCGTACTCCCGGCGCGCGATCCGGTAGCCCGGCTCGGCGTCGAAGGCGCTGGCCGTGCCGGTCTCCAGTGGTACGCCCAGTTCACGCAGCTCGGCCTTGTCCCGCTCGAACTTGCGCTGGAAGGCCTCGTGGTCACGTGGGTCGTCCGGATCATGCTCATAGCCCGGCACGGTCGCGGCGATCTGCGCGGCGGTCAGGAACCGTCGGGTGGAGAGCAGACAGATCACCAGGTTGACCAGGCGTTCGGTACGGGTCCGCGACACGACACAGACGCTAGCAGTGTCGGATCACGAAGCGGGTACCCCGCGCGGCACCGCGCCGCCCGGTCCGGGTGCCGGCCGACCGGACGACTCCTAGGCTGGCGGTATGCCGGAACGGGACGACACGTCGGAAAGCGTCCTCACGGTCGTGGTAGCCGGGCTGGCCAACCTGGCGATCGCGCTCGCCAAGGTGGTCGCCGGGGTGATCTCGGGCTCGGCCGCGATGCTCTCCGAGGGCGCGCACTCGATCGCCGACACCACCACCGAGGTGCTGCTCTTCACCGCGCTGCGCCGGGGCGCCCGGCCCGCCGACGTCGAGCACCCGTTCGGGTACGGCAAGGAGAGCTACGTCTGGGCCTTCATCGCGGCGGTCTTCACCTTCGTGGTCGGCGCCGGCTTCTCGATCACGCACGGCGTGAACACGATCCGTGGCGGTGAGCACACCGGCGAGTTCCTGGTCTCCTACGTCGTCCTGGCGGTCTCGTTCCTGATCGAGTCGGTCTCGCTGACCCGGGCGGTCCGGCAGATCCGCCGGGCGTCCCGAGCGCGGCGGATCAGTTCGGCCCGCTTCCTGCGGAGCACCGCGGACACCACGATCAAGGCGGTCTTCCTGGAGGACACCGCCGCGCTGATCGGGATCTCGCTGGCCGCCGGCGGTCTCGCCCTGTCCCACTCCACCGGCACCGAGTTCTGGGACGGGCTGGCCTCGATCCTGATCGGACTGCTGCTCCTGGTGGTCGCCACCATCCTGGCCCGGAGCAACATCTCGCTGCTGGTCGGCCGGGCGGTGCCGCGGCCGATGCACGACCAGATCCACCGCGAACTCTCCGCGCTGCCGACGGTGGACCGGGTGGACACCCTGCTCACCATGCATCTGGGCCCGGACGACATCCTGGTCGCGGCGAAGGTCGACTTCCGGGACGAGGCGACCGGCGCGGAGATCGAGGCCGGCGCCGAGGAGGCCGAACGCCGGCTGGTCGCCCGCTTCCCACACGTCCGGTACGTCTTCCTCGACCCGACCCGGAGCGGCCGGCCGTAGCCGGTTACCCTGCCGGCCATGGTGCGATGGCGGTCCGGGACGGTCACGGCGGTCCGGCGTAGCTGGCACGGTGCCGTCGAACTCGACGTCCGGCAGGCCGACGGGGTGCGGCTACGCGCGCTGGCGTACCCGGAACTGGTCGGCACCCCCGAGCCCGGCGACCGGGTGCTGCTCAACGTCGGCGCGCTGTTGATGGGGCTCGGCACCGGCGGGTACGCCCTGGTGGTGGCGCTGCCGGACCGGCTCCCGGCGGACCCGCCCGAGACGGTCGACAGCCGCGACGCCGGACACCTGGTGAAGGCCCGCTACACGCCGCTGCAACCGATCCTGCTCGGCGTCGACGAGGAGGCCTCCCCGCACCGGGCCGCGCTGGCCGACGCCGACGACCTCGGCGGGCTGCCGGTGGTCACCGCCGACCTGCACTCCGCGCTGCCGGCGATCGTTGCCGGGATCCGGGCCGACGCGCCCGGGGCCCGGATCGCGTACCTGATGACCGACGGCGGCGCCCTGCCGGCCTGGTTCTCCCGCACCCTGCACGGGCTGCGCGGCGAACTCGCCGGCACGGTCACCGTCGGGCAGGCGTTCGGCGGCGACCTGGAGGCGACGAACCTGCACAGCGGGCTGCTCGCCGCCCGGCACGTGCTCCGCGCCGACGTGGCGGTCGTGGCGCAGGGGCCGGGCAACCTGGGCACGGGTACCCGGTGGGGCTTCTCCGGGGTCGCCGTCGGGGAGGCGGTCAACGCGGTCGCCACCCTGGGCGGGCGGCCGGTGGGCTCGCTGCGGATCTCCGGCGCCGACCCGCGGGACCGGCACCGGGGGCTGTCGCACCACAGCGTGACCGCGTACGGCCGGGTCGCGCTGGCCGCCGCCGACCTGGTGCTCCCGGCCGAGCTGCCGGCGGACCTGGCCGCGCTGGTCGAGCCGGCGGTGGCCGAGCTGGCGCGGCGGCACCGGATCGTCCGGGTGCCGGTGGAGGGGCTCGACGAGGCGCTGCGGGCCAGCCCGGTGCCGCTCTCGACGATGGGCCGGGGACTGGCCGAGGAGCACGCCTATTTCCTGGCCGCGGCCGCCGCCGGCCGGTGCGCCGCCGGGCTGGGCTGAGCCGCACCGCGTCGGGTCAGCTCAGGAAGACCAGCGCCAGCCAGCCGGCCACGACCAGGACGAGGATGAGCGTGAGCACCCAGGTGGGGACGGTGTATTCACCCCGCCGGTTGCGCTCGATCTCCTCCCGGATCTTGGCGCGCCGCCGCTCGACCCGGTTCTGCCGGATCGTCTCGGGGCGGCGGTGCTCGTCGTCGTCACGACCCTCTGGATGCGTCATAGCGGGGGCCAGCCTAACCGCCCGGCCTCACATGCTCGCGATCAGCCGCTCCACCCGCTCGTCGTACGCCCGGAACGGGTCCTTGCAGAGCACCGTGCGTTGGGCCTGGTCGTTCAGCTTGAGGTGCACCCAGTCGACGGTGAAGTCCCGGCGCTTCTCCTGGGCGTGCCGGATGAACTCGCCGCGCAGCCGGGCCCGGGTGGTCTGCGGCGGGGTCTCCTTCGCCTCGAAGATCTCCGGGTCGGTGGCGATCCGGTCCACCTGCTTGCGCCGCTCCAGCAGCCCGTAGAGGCCACGGCCCCGCCGCAGGTCGTGGTAGGCGAGGTCCATCTGGGCGATCCGGGGGTGCGAGAGCGGCAGGTCGTTCTTGCGCTGGTACCGCTCGATGAGCTGGAGCTTGGTCACCCAGTCGATCTCCCGGGAGACCGGGTCCAGGTCGCCGGTCTCGACCGCGCGCAGCACCCGGCCCCAGAGCTCGACCACCCGCTTCGCGGTCTGGTCACCGCCCCGCCGCTCGACGAACTCGGTCGCCTTGGCCAGGTATTCCTGCTGGATCTCCAGCGCGCTGATCTCCTTGTTCGAGGCGAGCCGGACCTTGCGCCGGCCGGTGATGTCGTGCGACACCTCCCGGATCGCCCGGATCGGGTTCTCCAGCGACAGGTCGCGCATCACCACCCCGGCCTCGATCATCCGCAGCACGATGTCCGCGCTGCCGACCTTGAGCAGGGTGGTGACCTCGTTCATGTTGGAGTCGCCGACGATGACGTGCAGCCGCCGGTAGCGCTCGGCGTCGGCGTGCGGCTCGTCCCGGGTGTTGATGATCGGCCGGCTGCGGGTGGTGGCCGAGGAGACGCCCTCCCAGATGTGCTCGGCGCGCTGGGAGAGGCAGTAGACGGCGCCGCGCGGGGTCTGCAACACCTTGCCGGCACCGCAGATGAGCTGCCGGGTGACCAGGAACGGGATCAGCACGTCGGCCAGCCGGCCGAACTCGCCGTGCCGGGAGACCAGGTAGTTCTCGTGGCAGCCGTACGAGTTGCCGGCCGAGTCCGTGTTGTTCTTGAACAGGTAGATCTCGCCCGCGATCCCCTCGTCGTGCAGCCGCTTCTCGGCGTCGACGAGCAGGCCCTCCAGGATCCGCTCGCCGGCCCGGTCGTGCGCCACCAGGTCGGAGACCGAGTCGCACTCCGGGGTGGCGTACTCCGGGTGGGACCCGACGTCGAGGTAGAGCCGGGCACCGTTGCGCAGGAAGACGTTGCTCGAGCGCCCCCAGGAGACCACCCGGCGGAAGAGGTAACGGGCGACCTCGTCCGGGGACAGCCGCCGTTGGCCGCGGTAGGTGCAGGTGACACCGTACTCGGTTTCAAGGCCGAAGATTCGCCGCTCCATGCTTGGAGATTAGTCGCCCGGAGCCCCGGTTGGTCACTGTCGGAGGGTCGGGTTGTGCGGGAACCGCGCCGGCGAGCCCCCCGCGCGTCCGTCGCCGTGCACCGGTCGTGCCGTCCGACCGCTCACCGGCCGGGATCCTCCAGGATGCCGAAGAGGTACTCGCCGTAGCCGCTGCGGCTCAGCGGCTCGGCCAGCTCGCGGAGTTGCTCGTCGGAGATCAGCCCGCTGCGCCAGACCACCTCCTCGATGCAGCCCACCTTCAGGCCCTGCCGCTCCTCGATCACCCGGACGAACTCGCCGGCCTGGACCAGCGAGGTGAAGGTGCCGGTGTCCAGCCACGCGGTACCCCGGTCCAGGGCGGTGACCTGGAGCCGGCCCGCCGCCAGGTAGGTCTGGTTCACCGCCGTGATCTCCAGCTCGCCCCGGTCGCTCGGGGTCAACCCCCGGGCAATCTCCACCACGTCGTTGGCGTAGAAGTAGAGGCCCGGGACGGCGTACCGCGACTTGGGTTTCTCCGGCTTCTCCTCGATCGACAGCGCCCGCCCCTCGGAATCGAACTCGACAATTCCGTAACCCTCGCAGTTCGCCACCGGATAGGCGAAGATCCGGCCACCGTCCGGGTCACCGTTGCGGGCCAGGCTCCGGCCCAGTCCGGCGCCGTAGAAGATGTTGTCGCCGAGGATCAGCGCGACCGAATCCCCGGCCAGGAACTCCTCGCCGAGAAGGAACGCCTGCGCGATTCCGTCCGGACTCGGCTGCGCGACGTACTCCAGCCGGAGGCCCCACTGGGAGCCGTCACCCAGTAGTTTCCGGAACTGCCCCTGGTCGCCAGGAGTGGTGATGATGAGGATTTCCCGTATTCCCGCCATGACCAGAGTGGAGAGCGGGTAATAGATCATCGGCTTGTCGAAAATCGGCATGAGTTGTTTGGAGACGGCCTGGGTGATCGGCCACAGCCGCGAGCCCGTGCCGCCCGCCAGCAGGATTCCGCGCATTCGCGCAGGCTACCGGCGGGCGACGGTCGGCAGAGTCGGCTCGCCGACAAAACGCCTCGGGCCGGAGTCGCCGGCCGACGCGTAGACTTTCCAATTCATGAGGATCCTCGTGACCGGTGGAGCCGGATTCATCGGTTCTGAATACGTACGCATGCTGCTGACCGGCACCGGTCCGCGGCTCGCGCCGAGCGCCGTCACGGTGCTGGACAAGCTGACCTACTCCGGCAACCTGGCCAACCTCGACCCGGTACGCGACGATCCCCGGCTGCGGGTGGTGGTCGGCGACATCTGCGACCCGGCCGTGGTCGACGAGGTGATGGCCGGGCACGACGTGGTGGTGCACTTCGCCGCCGAGTCCCACGTCGACCGCTCCATCCACCGGGCCGCCCCGTTCGTCACCACCAACGTGCTCGGCACGCAGACCCTGCTGGAGGCGGCGCTGCGGCACCGTACCGGCCGGTTCGTGCACGTCTCCACCGACGAGGTCTACGGCTCGATCGAGCAGGGTTCCTGGACCGAGTCCACCCCGCTGGCGCCGAACTCGCCGTACTCGGCCGCCAAGGCCGGCTCCGACCTGCTCGCGCTGGCCTACCACCGCACCTACGGGATGGACGTGGTGCTGACCCGCTGCTCCAACAACTACGGGCCGTACCAGTTCCCGGAGAAGGTCATCCCGCTCTTCGTCACCAACCTGCTCGACGGCGGCACCGTGCCGCTCTACGGCGACGGCGGCAACGTCCGGGACTGGCTGCACGTGCACGACCACTGTGTCGGCGTCGCCCTGGTGCAGGACAAGGGGCGGCCGGGCGAGGTCTACCACATCGGCGGCGGCACCGAGCTGACCAACCGCGAGCTGACCGGCCGGCTACTCGCCGCCTGCGGCGCCGACTGGGACCGGGTCAGGCCGGTCACCGACCGGATGGGGCACGACCGCCGCTATTCCCTGGACATCACCAAGATCAGCGAAGAACTCGGGTACGCACCCAGCGTCGAACTCGACCGCGGGCTCGCCGAGACGGTCACCTGGTACCGGGAGAACCGGGCCTGGTGGGAACCGCTCAAGGCACGGCTGAGCGGCGAGGAGATCGGGCACCCCGGGCCGGCCCCCCGGTGACCGCCCAGCGGGACGCGGAGCCGAGCTGGCTGGTGACCGGGGCGGGCGGGATGCTCGGCCGGGACCTGGTGGCGGTGCTCACCGCCCGGCAGCGGGGTCGGGTCACCGCCGCCACCCGGGCCGAGGTCGAGCTGACCGACCCGGCAGCGGTCCGCGCGGCGGTGGCCGGGCACGACATCGTGGTCAACGCGGCGGCCTGGACCGACGTGGACGGTGCCGAGCAGCGGGAGGCGGCGGCCACCGCCGTCAACGGCACCGGGGTCGCCAACCTGGCGGCAGCCTGTGCCGAGGCCGGCGCCCGGCTGGTGCACGTCTCGACCGACTACGTCTTCGCCGGCGACGCCGACCGCCCCTACCCGGAGGACGCCCCGACCGCCCCGATCAACGCGTACGGGCGCAGCAAGCTCGTCGGCGAACTCGCCGTCGCCCGGCTGCTGCCGCAGACCGGATACCTGGTACGCACCGCGTGGCTGTACGGCGCGCACGGCCCCAACTTCGTCACCACGATGCTCCGGCTGGCCGCCGTTCGGCCGTACCTCGACGTGGTCGACGACCAGCTCGGCCAGCCCACCTGGTCGTACGCGCTCGCGGAGCGGCTGGCCGACCTCGGCGCCGCCGCACACCGGTCAGCCGCACCGGCCGGCGTCTACCACGGCACGGCGGGCGGCCGGACCAGCTGGTACGGCCTGGCCCGCGAGGTCTTCGCCCGGACCGGACTCGACCCGGACCGGATCCGTCCCACCAGCAGCGACCGGTTTCCCCGGCCGGCGCGCCGGCCCGGCTACAGCGTGCTCGGACACGCCGGGTGGTCCCGGGCCGGGCTGGCCCCGATGGCGGACTGGCGGGCGATGCTCGCCGACGCGCTACGACCGGACGGGACGCTCGGCACCGCTCGCCGACCGCCAGCGCCGAGCGACGCAACCGAGGACCGGATCGGCTCCGGATCGCGATAGCCCGGTCCCTGCCCTGGTCCCTACTCCGACTTCTCCGCGCTGCCGCTCGACTTGCCGCCGGCCCGCTTCGGCTTGCCCTCCAGGTCGGCCGAGCCGGCGGACTCGGCCGGCTTGTCCGGGCCGGGAGCCGGTGCCTTCGGCTCGGCCGCGGGTGCCTCGCCGCCGTCGGCCTTGGCGGGCGCCCCCTCCAGCAGCGAGACGAGGGCGGCACCCGTGATCCGCCGGAAGGTACGCCCGACCCGCCGCCGGTCCAGGATCGCCACCTCAAGCTGGCTGGCGGCGATGGTCCGGGGCGCGCCGCCCTCGCCACCGACACTGCCCAGCGCCCGGACCGCCAGCCGGACCGCCGCGTCCAGCGACATGTCCGGCTGGTGCTCCTCGCGCAGCGCCCCGGTGACCGCCTCCGCCTGCCCACCCATCGCCATCCGGCCGGGCTCGTCGTTGACCGACCCGTCGTAGGTGATCCGGTAGAGTTCGTCCGCCTCCGGCGTGCTGCCGACCTCGGCGACGCAGATCTCCACCTCGAACGGCTTGGACTGCTCGGTGAAGATCGCCCCCAGGGTCTGGGCGTACGCGTTCGCCAGTGCCCGGCCGGTGACGTCCCGGCGGTCGAAGCTGAGCCCGATCGCGTCCGCCATCCGGACGCCCGCGCGGCGCAGGTTCTCGAACTCGTTGTACCGGCCGACCGCCGCGAAGGCGACCCGGTCGTAGATCTCACTGACCTTGTGCAGGGCGCTGGAGAGGTTCTCCGCCACGAAGAGCACCCCGTCGGAGTAGCTGAGCGTCACGGCGCTCCGGCCGCGCGCGATGCCCTTGCGGGCCAGCTCCGAGCGGTCGCGCATGATCTGCTCGGGTGAGGCGTAGAACTGCATGGCCACGGCGGCGGTTCTCCTAACCGGTTCTGCTGACGACGGCGGGTTGCGGGTGGTGCGGGGCGGTCAGCCGCCGGGGTTCTCCATCCGGGCGGCGACCACCGCTTCGGCGACCTCGGCCGCCTCGGCGTCGGAGAGGCGGTTGGTGCCCTCCGCGGTCGCCGTCATCACGACTGGATAGATGCGGCGGCTCAGGTCGGGGCCACC
The DNA here is from genome assembly GCF_003030385.1 of Plantactinospora sp. BB1. Taxonomy (NCBI): domain Bacteria; kingdom Bacillati; phylum Actinomycetota; class Actinomycetes; order Micromonosporales; family Micromonosporaceae; genus Plantactinospora; species Plantactinospora sp. BB1. The sequence continues at coordinate 4,215,237 of NZ_CP028159.1, forward strand.
GGTGGCGCTGTCGTCGTCGGCGGCGTCGTAGAGCGCCTCGACGGCGAGCCGGATGGCGTCCGGGGTGCTCAACCCGGGACGGTACCGCTTCTTCAGGGCCGCCTTCGCGAAGAGCGAGCCGGAGCCGATGCCGTCGTAGCCGGTCTCCTCGTAGGGGCCGCCGGCCACGTCGAAGCTGAAGATCCGGCCGGCGTTGGCCGGGTCGGGGGCGGCCAGGTCGTAGCCGGCGAAGAGCGGGATCACCGCGAGACCCTGCATCGCGGCGCCGAGGTTGCCACGGATCATCGCGGCGAGCCGGTTGGCCTTACCGTCGAGGGAGAGCATCGCCCCCTCGATCTTCTCGTAGTGCTCCAGCTCCACCTGGAAGAGCCGCACCATCTCCAGGGCGATGCCCGCGGTGCCGGCGAAGCCGATCAGCGAGTATTCGTCCGCCGGATGCACCTTGCGGATGTCCCGGCTGGAGATCAGGTTGCCCATGGTGCCGCGCCGGTCCCCGGCCATCACCACCCCGTCGGCGGTGGTCAGCGCGACGATGGTGGTGGCGTGCGGGGCCAGCGCGCTGGCGGAGCCGGGCGGCAGCGGCCGGCGTCCGGGCAGCAGGTCGGGGGCTGCCGTGCTCAGGAACTGGGTGAACGAGGACGTCCCCACGTTGAGGAACACGTCTGGTAGACGCCCGGTTGGATCAAAAGCCGCTGCCACGTGCTCCCTCTCAGCTCTCTCATCACGTCGCCCGGATCCCCCGCGTCAGCGCGGGAACCGGGCGAGGCCACCGTTGCGGTTGAAGCAGAGTATCCCCCGGATCTCCCCGGTGCGATGATCGTCGTCGCCGTGTTGCGTCACTCCCGACGGCGCCGCCCGAAGGCGCCCGGCCGCCGGTCGCCGCCACCGCCCGGACGTCCCGGCCCGGCGGCGCGATCCACGGTCGGCGGTCGCGCCGGTCTGGTCGGCACGGCCCGCCGCCGCGCGCCGCGCCGGGTTCGGCGTGGCGGACCACGCCCGACCCGGCCCGGGTACGGCTACTGTCCGCCCTTCTGGACGTAGCCCCGGACGAACTCCTCGGCGTTCTCCTCGAGCACCGAGTCGATCTCGTCCAGCAGGTCGTCGACGTCCTCGGTGATCTCCGCGTGCCGCTCGGCGACCTCGGGGTTCGCCTCGGTCGCGACCTCGTCGACCTCCTCGTCCCGGCGCGCCTTGCCGGACTGCGACTGACCGCCGGTGTCACGGGTAGCCATCTCTGCTGCCTCCTCCACGATCGCCTGGGGAAAACTTACCTCGGATGGGCGACGAATCCTCCGCCACCGCCGCTGTGGGCGGCGGGTGGCTCGGGGTCAGCCACCGGTGATCGTCTCCAGCAGGTCCTTGGCGCTCGCGCACCGGTCGAACAACGCCCCGACGTGCTTGCGGGTGCCCCGCTCCGGCTCCATCATCGGAACCCGCACCAGGGACTCCCGGCCGACGTCGAAGATGACCGAATCCCAGCTCGCCGCCACCACCTCGGAGGCGTACTGGGCGAGGCAGCGGCCCCGGAAGTAGGCCCGGGTGTCCTCGGGCGGCTCCGTCATCGCCGAACGGGTCAGCTCCTCGGGCAGCAGCGTCGCCATCGAGCCCCGGCTCACCAGCCGGTGGTAGAGGCCCTTCTCCGGGCGTACGTCGGAGTACTGCAGGTCGACCAGTTGCAGCTTGTGCGAGGCCCAGCCGAGCTTCTCCCGCTCCCGGTAGCCCTCCAGCAGCCGCAGCTTCGCCACCCAGTCCAGCTCACCGGCGCAGAGCATCGGGTCCCGGCCGAGCCGGTCGAGTACGCCCTCCCAGCGGTCGAGGACGTCGGCGGTGTCGGAGTCGACGTCGTCGCCGTACCGCTCCTCCACAAAGGAGCGGGCCCGTTCGAGGTACGCCCACTGGAGGTCGAGCGCGGTCAGCCGGCGGCCGTCGCGCAGCCTGAGCCGGTGCGACAGCGACGGGTCGTGGCTGACCGCCTTCAGCTCACCCACCGGGTCGGCGATCGCCAGGTCGGGGCTGAGCGCCTTCTCCTCGATCATGGTGAGCACCAGCGCGGTGGTGCCGACCTTGAGGTAGGTGGAGATCTCCGAGAGGTTGGCGTCGCCGATGATGACGTGCAGCCGGCGGTATTTGTCGGCGTCCGCGTGCGGCTCGTCCCGGGTGTTGATGATCGGCCGCTTCAGCGTCGTCTCCAGGCCCACCTCGACCTCGAAGAAGTCGGCCCGCTGGGAGATCTGGAAACCGGGCTGCGAACCGTCCTGGCCGATCCCGACCCGGCCGGCGCCGCAGACGATCTGCCGGCTCACGAAGAACGGCGTCAGGTACGCCACGATGTCGGCGAACGGCGTCTGCCGGCGCATCAGGTAGTTCTCGTGCGCGCCGTAGCTGGCGCCCTTGTTGTCGGTGTTGTTCTTGTAGAGGTGGATCGGGTGGGTGCCCGGGATGGTGGCGGCCCGGCGGGACGCCTCGGCCATCACCCGCTCCCCCGCCTTGTCCCAGCGGACCAGGTCCAGCGGGTTGGTCACCTCGGGGGTGGAGTATTCCGGGTGGGCGTGGTCGACGTAGAGCCGGGCCCCGTTGGTCAGTATCACGTTGGCCAGCCCGAGGTCCTCGTCGGCCAGCGCCTCCGCCGGGTCGTAGGCGGCACCCGAGTAGGTGAAGCCGCGGGCGTCCCGCAGCGGGGACTCCTCCTCGTAGTCCCACCGGGCCCGGCCGCCCCGGGCCAGTTCCGGTCGGGCGCCGTAGGCGTTCACCACCTGCGATGAGGTCACCATCGGGTTGGCTCCGGCCTGCCCGGGCACGGAGATGCCGTACTCCACCTCGGTGCCCATGATCCGTCGTACACTCATGCCGCCGCCTCGCTCCGCTCGGCGCCGCCATGAGGCACAACCACCCTGAGTCTGATGATTCGCTCGCCACGCTCGCTCATGCCGCCGCCTCGCTCCGCTTGCCCATGCTATTGAGCCTAGTCCGCGCCGTCGCCGGATTGTTCGCCCGGTGTGTCGACACGGCCACGGTACGCCTTCACCGCTTCTTCGCCCGGTTCGGCACCGGGGTGCCGGCGGCGAGTCGCGGTGGCGGGTCCCGGACAGCACTGTGGGCGCCGCGGAACGCGGCGCCCACAGATGCCGTTCGTGGTGCTACAGGTATTGGCCGGTGTTGCTCGCGGTCTCGATGGACCGGCCGGCCTCCGCGCCCTTGCCGCCGGAGACGAGGGTACGGATGTAGACGATCCGCTCCCCCTTCTTACCGGAGATCCGGGCCCAGTCGTCGGGATTGGTGGTGTTGGGCAGGTCCTCGTTCTCCCGGAACTCGTCGACGCAGGCGTCGAGCAGGTGCTGCAGGCGCAGCCCCTTGCGGCCGGAGGAGAGGAACTCCTTGATCGCCATCTTCTTGCCCCGGTCGACGATGTTCTGGATCATCGCGCCGGAGTTGAAGTCCTTGAAGTAGAGGACTTCCTTGTCGCCGTTGGCGTAGGTGACCTCGAGGAAGCGGTTCTCCTCGGTCTCCGAGTACATCCGCAGCACGACCGCCTCGATCATGGCCGCGACCGTGGACTGCGGGTCGTTGCCGTGCTCGGCGAGGTCGTCCGGGTGCAGCGGCAGCCCGGTGAGGATGTACTTGGAGAAGATGTCCTTGGCCGCCTCGGCGTCCGGCCGCTCGATCTTGATCTTGACGTCGAGCCGGCCGGGGCGGAGGATCGCCGGATCGATCATGTCCTCCCGGTTGGAGGCGCCGATCACGATCACGTTCTCCAGGCCCTCGACACCGTCGATCTCGCTGAGCAGCTGCGGAACGATGGTGTTCTCCACGTCGGAGGAGACGCCGGAGCCCCGGGTCCGGAACACCGAGTCCATCTCGTCGAAGAAGACGATGACGGGGGTGCCCTCGCCGGCCTTCTCCCGAGCCCGCTGGAAGATCAGCCGGATGTGCCGCTCGGTCTCGCCGACGTACTTGTTGAGCAGCTCCGGGCCCTTGATGTTGAGGAAGAAGCTGGTGTGCTTCTCCTCGCCCCGCCGTTCGGCGATCTTCTTGGCCAGCGAGTTCGCCACCGCCTTGGCGATCAGCGTCTTGCCGCAGCCGGGCGGGCCGTAGAGCAGGATGCCCTTCGGCGGCCGGAGCTGGTGCTCCCGGAAGAGGTCGGCGTGCAGGAACGGCAGCTCGACGGCGTCCCGAATCTGCTCGATCTGGGCCTGTAGGCCGCCGATGTCGCCGTAGTCGACGTCCGGCACCTCCTCCAGGACCAGTTCCTCGACCTCGCTCTTCGGGATCCGCTCGTACGCGTACGCCGAGCGGGGCTCGATCATGAGCGAGTCACCGGCCCGCAGCGGCGCGCCGATGAGAGTCTCCGCGAGGTGGACGATCCGTTCCTCGTCGGCGTGGGAGATCACCAGTGCCCGGTCGCCCGCGCCGCCGGAGGGGCTGTCCAGCACCTCCTTGAGCATGACGACCTCGCCGACCCGCTCGTAGCCGAACGCGTCGACGATGTTGAGCGCGTCGTTGAGCAGGACCTCCTGCCCACGGCGCAGCTCCGCCACGTCGAGCGAGGGTGACACCGCCACCCGGAGCTTGCGACCGCCGGTGAAGACATCGACCGTACCGTCGTCGTGCTTGGCCAGGAAGACACCATAACCGCTCGGCGGTTGCGCCAGCCGGTCAATCTCCTCCTTGAGCGTGACGATCTGGGCGCGTGCCTCCTTGAGGGTGTTCACGAGCCGCTCGTTGTTCTCCGTCAGTCGAGCCAGCTGCGCCTGTGTCGCCGCCAGCCGTTCCTCAAGCTGCCGGACGTGTCGAGGGCTTTCGGTCAACTTGCGCCGCACCAGAGCGAGTTCCTCTTGAAGAAACGCGACCTGGGTGGAGAGATCGTGGGCCTCCTTCTCCCACCGTGCGGCGCGCGAGTCCGCGTCGTCGCTGCGTGCCACGTCCCACCTCCCCGGGGGCTTGAACGTTCTGCCCTAACACTAACCGCTATGACGCTGATTCGGTTCCACGCAACACCCTCGTCGCCGAAGCTTGATCACTTCGTCGACGGACCGGCGGGCCGACGTCGGCGAAACGGGACGGCGTCCCGGCCCGCCGCCCGGTGCCCCGGCGACTCCGTCCGAGGGCGGCGCCGGTCGACTCGACACCGCTGTTGACCAGGGACTCCGGGCCGGCAGGAGCCGCCCTGTCGGCGCTGCGGCGCCGTCGAACGACGCGGCCGTCCCGGCGCCAGCCGGTCGCGGTTCGGCACCGGATCGCCGCCGAGGTTTGCGAAGGGGAATCCGCCCGGCCGGACGCCGAGACGGGGGCGGCGACATTTCTCACCCGCGAGGAGGCCGGAGGTTTCCCACCGGCGACGACGGGGACATTTCTCACCGCGCCCCTGCTCACAGAGTGGGACGGCCGACCACCGAGGCGACCAGTCGGGCGAACTCCTCCAGCCGGGAGATCTGCCCCGCACCGCCGTCGTCGAGCGTCTTGCCGAACCGCAGCGCGTCGTGCCGGGGCGGTACGTGCGCCTCGTCGCCGGGCACGCCCTCGTCCAGCGAGCTGAGCAGCAGGTAGACGTCGATGCTGTCGACCCGGATCTGGCCGGTCGGCGTACGGCTCAACCGCCGTCGGCAGCCCACCTCGCTGACCGTCGAGACCGGCACCACCCGCAACGACGACGTCATCGCGCCGGCCGGACCGTCGTCGGGTGGCACGTCCTCGCCGTGCCAGAGGATCAACCGGCTGCCGTCGCAGATCGCGACCTCCTGCCAGACCCCGTTCACCTCGTTGACGAAACGCTCCAGGGTGAAGCCGAGCACCGAGGCGCCGTTCAGCACCCCGGTCAGCGCCTCCATCGCGACATCCGGATCGCGCAGGTACGCCCGGGCGGCCGACTCCAGGTCGCGGTACGGCGACCAGTCGGGAAACACGGCCGGCAGGTCTCCCCCACCGAATGCCGGCCGGCTCACGCCGTCGCCTCGTTCCGGTCGCTCATCCCGGCACTCCGCTCCGCATCCGGATCGGATCCAGCGGACCGTCGTGCCCCGTGCCGTCCCAAGGCTCGTGACCGTCACGAGGCTCGTCACCGTCACGAGGCTCGTCACCGTCGCGAGGCTCGTCGGCTTCACGAGGCTCGTCGGAGCCGAGCCGGCTCACTCGCCCGCTGCGCTCAGTCATGCCGTCTCCTCGCCGTGCTCGGCACGCCCGCTGATGCGTCGACTCCGGCGGGAAGGATCATTCCCCGGCCCTCCCGGAGGTTGCCTCGGCCTCCTGCCGCGCCTGGCGGCGCAGCGCGTACGCCTCGGCGCCCTTGCTGGGCTTGCGCCGGCGCGGCGGCGCGGTCACCCCGGGCGCCAGCCGCCGGCTCGACACGAGGAAGGCGGTGTGCGCGATCATGCGGTGGTCCGGGCGCACGGCGAGCCCGTCGGCGTGCCAGTCCCGGACCAGCGACTCCCAGGCCCTCGGCTCGGTGAAGCCGCCCCGCTCCCGCAGCGCCTCGACGAGTTCGGAGAGCTGGGGCGTGGTGGCGACGTAACCGATGAAGACCCCGCCCGGGACCAGCGCGCGTTCGACCATGTCGAGCGCCTCCCAGGGGGTGAGGAGGTCAAGAATGATCCGGTCGAAACCGGACTCCTGGCAGTCTGCCACGTCGCCCACCCGGAGATTCCAGGCTGGATGCGGTCCACCGAAGAAGGATTCCACATTTCTGCGGGCGATCTCGGAAAAGTCCTCGCGCAGTTCGTAGGAATGCAGTTCGCCCTCCGGGCCGACCGCCCTGAGCAGCGAACAGGTCAGCGCGCCGGACCCGACACCGGCCTCCAGGACCTTCGCGCCGGGGAAGATGTCGCCCATCGCCACGATCTGGGCCGCGTCCTTGGGATAGATCACCTGCGCACCGCGCGGCATGGAGAGCACGTAGTCGGCGAGCAGCGGACGCAGCGCCAGGTAGGCGGTCCCGCCGGTCGAGGTGACCACGCTGCCGTCCGGCAACCCGATCAGCGCGTCGTGCTCCAGCGCGCCACGGTGGGTGTGGAACGACCGCCCCGGCTCCAGCTTGATGGTGTGCATCCGACCCTTCGGGTCGGTGAGCTGGACACGGTCACCGGGGCGGAACGGCCCTCGGTGCGCCGGCACCGGTGCGGTCGGGGCGGCGGGGACGGCGGTGGGCTGTGCGGTCACTGAGTCATCTTTCGGTTCGGCTCCAGGAGCTGCGCCAGGTCGGCTACGTGCAGAACGCCGACCACATCTTCGCCTGAGGTCACCAGGTACTGTGCGCCCGGGTGGGCCTGCACCGCGTGCACCACCTGCTCCCCGCCGAGCCCGACCGCGAGACTGGGTACGGCGTCCACACCCCGGGCCACCGCGTCCACCGCCACCCAGGGCCGACGCTCGACGGGTACGGCCTCGGCGGCCGTCCGGTCGACCAGCGCCACCAGCCGGCCGGAGGAGTCGGCCACCCCGAGCGTCGAACCGGGTAGCCCGGCGTCCGCTCCCCGCCGCTGCGCCTCGGCCAGCGGGGTGCCGCTGGGCACCGAGAAGACCGGCCGGGCCAGCCGGGCCAGGTCGACGAGCGGGAATCGCCGGCTGATCCGGGCCGCCCGGATCGTCTGGCCGGCGCCCTGCCAGAGGGTGAACGCGACCAGCAGCACCAGCGCGAGGCCCAGCCAGGGCAGCCCGGCCAGCCAGGTCAGCAGCGTGAAGACCACGGCGGTGCCGATCGCGACGACCCGGCCGGACCAGCCGGCCACCTCGGTGGCCAGGTGCCGGTCCCGGGTGACGGCCCAGACCCCGGCCCGCAACGCCCGGCCGCCGTCCAGCGGCAGTCCGGGCAGGATGTTGAAGAGCCCGACCAGCACGTTGCTGGCGGCGAGTTGGAAGGCGAACTGGTTGGCCAGGGTGCCGTCCGGCAGGGCGAGCGTGGCGACGACCCCCACCAGCCCGAGGACCAGCGAGACCGCCGGGCCGGCGAGCGAGACGAACAGGTCCACCCGGGGTGTCGGGGCGTCCCGCTCCATCTCGGTGTAGCCGCCGAGCAGTTCGAGGGTGATGCCGCGCACCCCGATCCCGAACCGGCGGGCGGTCAGCGCGTGCCCCAACTCGTGCAGCAGTACCGAGCCGAGCAGCAGGACCACGAAGACCAGCCCGACGAGATAGCCGGTGAGCTGCGACAATCCGAGCTGTTGCCGGACGAACTCGCCGTACATCAGGGTGATCAGGGCCACCAGCAGCAGCATGGAGGGGTTGAGGTAGACCGGCACGCCGAACACCCGACCGACGGTGACGCCGGGCCGCCGGTCAGCGCCGCGTCGCGGTCGCGAGTTTCGCTCCATCTCCTCCGATGCTACGGAACAACCCTCCGGGTGACCCCGTCGGTTCGGCCGGGGTGACTGCGGACGATCGGGGCCGGTACGCATGCCGGGGCGGGTGGGCCCGGTTCGGTCGTACCCGTGACATAGCCTTCCGGACATGACGGCGGAGACGGTGACATCGCAGACAGCCACGGGCGACCCGGCGGACTCCCCGGCCGGCGACCCGCCCGCGGCGCAGGTCACCGCCTCGCTCTCCCCGTCCCGGGCCGCCGACTTCAAGACCTGCCCCCTGCTCTACCGGTTCCGCAGCATCGACCGGCTGCCGGAGCGGCCGAGCGTCGAACAGGCCCGTGGCACCCTGGTGCACGCGGTGCTGGAACGCCTCTTCGACCTGCCGGCGCAGGAGCGGACGCCGGCCGCCGCCGGTGACCTGGTGGCGCCGCAGTGGGACCGGCTGGTGACCGAGCAGACGGAGCTGGCGGAGATCTTCACCGACGGCGACCTCGCCGGCCCGGCCGAGTTCCTGGCCTCGGCCCGCGAGCTGCTCGACGGCTACTTCACCGTCGAGGATCCGCGCCGGTTGGAGCCGGCCGAGCGGGAGAGCCTGGTCTCCACGGTGGTGGACGACCAGTTGCTGATCCGGGGCTACATCGACCGGCTGGACGTCTCGCCCGACGGCGCGCTGCGGGTGGTCGACTACAAGACCGGGGGCGCGCCCCGCGAGGCGTTCGAGGCCCGGGCGCTGTTCCAGCTCAAGTTCTACGCCCTGGTGCTGTGGCGCACCCGGGGGGTGGTGCCGAGGGTGCTGCGCCTGCTCTATCTCCGGGACGCGGAGGTCTGTGACTACACCCCCGACGCGGAGGAGCTGGTCCGGTTCGAGCGCACCGTGCTGGCGCTCTGGCGGGCCATCGAGCAGGCCACCCGGGCGCGCGACTTCCGACCCAAGCCGAGCCGGCTCTGTGACTGGTGCAGCCACCAGGCGCACTGCCCGACCTTCGGCGGCACTCCCCCGCCGTTTCCGGAGCCGACCGCGCCGGTCGACCCGAGCGCTCCGATCCCGCCACCGGCCCGGCCCGGCGCCCGCCCGGCTCCGACTCCGGCTCCGGCTCCGGCTCCGGCTTCGGCTTCGGCTCCAGTGTCGGGACCAGGACCGGCGGCGGAGGCCGGACCGGGACCGGCGGCGGAGGCCGGACCGGGACCGGGCGTTGCGGTGGTGCCGAGCCAGTCGACCGGGCCGGGCCGGGCGGGGGCTGCGGCGCCGGGGCTCGGGGTCGGCTCCCCTCGGGAGGAGCACGGCTCCTCCTGAAGGAGGAGCAGAGGGTCGCCGCTGGCGATGACCTGTCGCGCCAGGCAGCGGCTAGCGTCGCCAGCATGACCCCTACCGATACCCCCGCGACGCCGGCCTCCAGCCGGATCCGGGGGAGCTGGCGACGCCTCCGGCCCGATTCCCGGCAGCGTGCATGGCTGGCCCGGGACGGGCTGCTCGCGGTCGCCGCCGTCGCGGTGGAGACCGTACTGGTCGGCACCGCTCCGCCGGGACTCGCCCCGTGGGGGTGGCCGGGGTGGGCGTTCTGGAGCGTCCTCTGCGCCGCACCGATCACCCTGCGCCGGGTGGCTCCCTGGTGGGCGGTGCTGCTGGCGGTGCCGATCTTCGTCGGCTCGGCCCTGACCGGCGCCCAGCCGGTCACCGCCGCCGCCACGTTCGTGCTGCTGACCTACACCACCGCCGCGCTGCTCCCGCTGCGCCAGGCGGCACTCGCCGCCGGAGCGATCTGGGGACCGGCCGTGGCCGTCGCGCTCGCCGAGCCGCCACCGCCCGACTTCACCGAACCCTCCCCCGCGTACCTGGTCTTCACCCAGGTACTGCTCGCGCTGGTCTGCTTCTTCGTCGGCCGTACCGTGCACGCCCGGCGGGCCACCATCCTCGCCCTGGAGGAGCGGGCCCGGGTGGCCGAGGAGAACCAGCGGTCGCTCGCCGACCAGGCGGTCGCCGACGAGCGCCGGCGGATCGCCCGCGAGCTGCACGACGTCGTCGCGCACCACGTCAGCGTGATGGGCGTACTGGCCACCGGGGCGCGCCGGGTGCTGTCCCGGGATCCGACTGCCACCGACGGCGCGCTGGGCACCATCGAGGAGACCAGCCGGACGACCCTGCGCGAACTGCGCCGGCTGCTGGACGTGCTGCGTACCGACGCCGAGCCGGCCGCCGAGCTGTCCCCGCAGCCGGGACTGGCCGGCATCGAGGCGCTGGTGGAGCAGGTCAGGGAGGCCGGGCTGCCGGTGACCCTGCGGGTGGACGGCACACCCGGCCCGCTGGATCCGGGGGTGGCGCTGACCGTGTTCCGGATCGTGCAGGAGGCGCTCACCAACACCCTCAAGCACGCCGGGGCGGCGACCGCCCAGGTCCGGTTGAGTTTCGGGGTCTACTGGCTGATCGTCGAGGTCGCCGATACCGGCCGGGGGCCGGCCCCGGAGGGTGGACGGCTGGGGCACGGGCTGGTGGGGATGCGTGAACGGATGGCCCTCTACGGTGGAACCCTGCGCACCGGGCCCCGTCCCGGCGGCGGCTACCGCGTCTACGCCAAGATGCCGATGGAGCAGTTGGGTGCGCCGATCAGCAAGGGAGCGGCATGACCGAGGGCGGCGAACGGAACGATCGGCGAATCGGAGTGCCGGCATGAGCGAGCGGAGCGAGCGAATCAGCCAGCTCGGTGTGGACGAGCCGCATGCCGGCACGGAGCGCGGCGGAGTGCCGGCATGAGCGACGGTAGGGAGTCCAGCCGGCCGGTACGCGTGCTGCTCGCCGACGACCAGCCGCTGCTGCGTACCGGATTCCGGATGGTGCTGGGCGCGGAGGACGACCTGGACATCGTCGGCGAGGCCGGCGACGGCGTCGAGGCGGTCGACCTGTCCCGGCGGCTCCTCCCCGACGTGGTGCTGATGGACATCCGGATGCCCCGGATGGACGGGGTCGCCGCCACCCGGGCGATCATCGACGCCCGACTGCCGGTCCGGGTGCTCATCCTGACCACCTTCGACCTGGACGAGTACGTCGTCGGCGCGCTCCGGGCCGGTGCGAGCGGCTTCCTGGCCAAGGACGTACCCGCCGAGGACCTGGTCACCGCCATCCGCACCGTCGCCGCCGGCGAGGCGGTCGTGGCGCCCCGGATCCTGAAGCGGCTGCTGGACAGGTTCGCCGAGACGCTGCCCGATCCGGACGCCACCCCGCCCAAGGCGATCGGCGTACTCACCGAGCGGGAGCGGGAGGTGCTGGTCCAGGTGGCCCGGGGGCTCTCCAACGCGGAGATCGCCCGGGTGCTCTCGGTGAGCGAGACGACCATCAAGACCCACGTCGGGCACGTGCTGACCAAGCTCGGTCTCCGCGACCGGGTCCAGGCGGTGGTGCTCGCCTACGAGACCGGACTGGTCCGGCCCGGCGCGTGACGGCAGCGCCACTCCGCCGCACCGCCCCGGCCGACGGCGGGTCCGACCGCCGACCCTGAGTCGGGCCCGGGGTCGGACCCTCCGGCAGGCGGAGTCGGTGCCGGCGCAGCACGCCCGGAGGAGTAGACCGGACGGCCCGGACGGCGTACGACCCTTCGGACGCGGAGTCGTCCGGTCGGAGGACCGGCCCGGGGCTCGGGGCGTACCCGAAGACCATCCCGGCGCACGACGGCCCGCCGGCTTCCCGCGCCTACCGTTTTCCGCAGGTACGACGACGGGGGCGGAGGTTCCGCCGACCGGGCGGGCAGAGGGGGCGGCATGACCGCGACGACGGGGGTACCGGAGCGGACCGGGGCGACGTTCCGGCGATCGACGCACAGCGCAAGCGGATCGTGACAGACTGATACGACCCGCGCGGGATCCGGCCGGAGCCGGACAGCGGGCGCAACCAAACGTATTCGCCCGAAAGGGAAATTGGACCGTCGAATTCCGAGCCGGTCGCGGCACGCTCACCGATCGGCGAGCGGGTGCGTCGATTGTGCCGACACGACGGCGCCGACACATATCAGTCAGGGGCAACCCTGATTCGCAGTCAGGGCCCACCCGCAGCAGATTTCCGCGTAGAACTCCACCGCGGGACGGACGCCCGGGTTGCCCGGGTCACCGACGATGGATGCTGCCGGCCGGACCAGGTAGTCCGGCCGGACCAAGAATGTCTAGGGGGAGATGAAAGTGACCGCGACGCTAGCCCGAGATGCCCAGATGGCCGCCCGGGCCAACGACGTGTGGAAGGTGTACGGCAGCGGAGAGGCCCAGGTCGTCGCGCTGCGGGGAGTGAATGCGGAATTCGAAAGGGCCCGGTTCACCGCCATCATGGGACCGTCCGGATCCGGCAAGTCCACCCTGATGCACTGCCTCGCCGGCCTCGACTCGGTGACCCGGGGGACGATCCATATCGGCGACACCGCGGTCACCGGACTCGGTGACGCCGGTCTCACGAAACTGCGCCGGGACAAGGTCGGTTTCATCTTCCAGCAGTTCAACCTGCTGCCCACGTTGACCGCACTGGAAAACATCCTGCTGCCGCTCTCGATCGCCGGTCGTAAGCCCGACAAGGAATGGCTCGACACCGTCATCGACACCGTGGGGCTGCGGGACCGGCTGGGACACCGGCCGGCCCAGCTCTCCGGCGGGCAGCAGCAGCGGGTCGCCTGCGCCCGGGCACTCGCCTCCCGACCCGAGGTGATCTTCGCCGACGAGCCGACCGGCAACCTCGACTCCCGGGCCGGTGCCGAGGTGCTCGGCTTCCTGCGCCGCTCCGTCGCCGAATACCAGCAGACCATCGTGATGGTCACGCACGACCCGGTGGCCGCCTCGTACGCCGGCCGGGTCATCTTCCTCGCCGACGGCCAGATCGTCTCCGAACTCATCGAACCGACCCCGGAGACCGTGCTGGACACGATGAAGAAGCTCGACGGGCTCGCCGAGGCGGGGCTCTGATGCTGCGCGCGACCCTGAAGAGCCTGCTCGCCCGCAAGGTCCGGCTGGTCCTCTCCGGCCTGGCCGTCGTGCTCGGCGTGATGTTCGTCTCCGGCGCCTTCGTGCTCACCGACACCCTGGGCCGGTCCTTCGACACCGTCTTCAGCGACGCGTACGCCGGTACCGATGTCGGGGTCTCCGCCAAGCCGAAGATCGACGTCAGCGAGATGGAGGGCATGCCGGTCGCCGCCACCTTCCCGGCCAGCACCCTGGAGCAGGTCCGTGGGGTGTCCGGGGTGGCCGGCGCCACCGGCCTGGCCGCCGCCGACGGCGCCCGGGTGATCGGCAGCAACGGCAAGGTGCTCACCTCCGTCGGTCCGCCGCAGATCGGCGCCAACTGGACCGGCGAGAGCGGCCAGGTCGAACTGCGCGAGGGCCGGGGCCCGACCGCCGACAACGAGGTCGCGGTCAACGCCGGGGTCGCCAAGGCGGCCAAGCTCGCCGTCGGCGACCGGGTCGGGGTACTCACCCTGCAACCGAAGCGCGACTTCACCGTGGTCGGCATCTACGGCTACAGCGGTGACCGGGACAGCCTCGGCGGCGCCCAGGAGGTGGCGTTCACCGAGCGGGTCGCCCAGGAGCTGATGCTGGGCCAGCCCGGCGTCTTCTCGGAACTGAGCGTCAAGGCGGCCGACGGGGTCGACCCGGCGAAGCTGCGCGACGACATCGCCGCCACGCTCGGCGACGGCTACGTGGTCAAGACCGGCGAACAGCTCTCCGAGGACGCCTCCGCCGGGCTGAAGGAGGGACTCGCCTTCTTCAACAACATCCTGCTCGGCTTCGCCGGGGTGGCCCTCTTCGTCGGCATCTTCCTGATCCTGAACACCTTCTCGATCATCGTCGCGCAGCGCACCAAGGAACTCGCGCTGCTCCGGGCGATCGGCGCGGGCCGCCGTCAGGTGATCGGTTCGGTGCTGGTCGAGGCGGTCGCGATCGGCCTGGTCGCCTCGGTACTCGGGCTCGGCGCCGGCATCGGCATCGGCGCGCTGCTGGCGTACGTCTTCGGGCAGACCGCCGGTGGGCTGCAACTGGCCGGCCTGGGCGTACCCCCGGCCGCGGTGATCAGCTCCTTCGCGGTCGGTCTGGTCGTCACGGTCATCGCGGCGGTACTCCCGGCGATGCGGGCCGCCCGGATCCCTCCGGTGGCCGCCATGCAGGACGTGGCGACGCCGGACCGGCCGCTGACGAAGATCTCCGCCGCCGGTGCGGTGGTGGCCGCGCTCGGCGGCACCCTGATGGCGCTGGGTCTGAGCGGCAACGGCGGCAACACCCTGTTGACCATCCTCGGCGGCGTGCTGCTCTCCTTCGTCGGGGTGGCCCTGCTGACCCCGCTGATCAGCCGTCCGGTGGTCGGCCTGCTCGGCCGGCTCTTCTCCTGGTCGGTGCCGGGCAAGCTGGGCCGGCTGAACTCGGGCCGCAACCCGCGCCGTACCGCGATCACCGCCGCCGCGCTGATGGTCGGGATCGCGCTGGTCACCGGCGTGACGGTGATCCTCGACTCGGCCAAGAGCAGCCTCACCGCGCTGGCCGAGGACACCATCCAGGCCGAGCTGGTCATCTCGGGGGCGCAGACCGGCCCCCGGCCGCCGAGCTTCGACCCGGCGGTGCTGGACCGGGCCGCCGAGCTGCCCGGCGTGGCGATGGTCGCCGGCCTGTACGGCGACCGCGCGGTGATCGGCGGCAAGCAGGGCTGGATCACCGCGACCAGCAGCGTCCCGGCGCTGCGGGAGATCTACCGGGCCACCCCGACGGCCGGCAGCATCGACTCGCTCGGCCCCGGCCAGCTCCTGGTCGACTCGGAGACCGCGAAGGACCGGGGCCTCTCGGTCGGGGACACCCTGCCGGTGCAGCTGTCCCGGGGCGATGCCCGGAACTACACGGTGAGCGGCATCTACGCCGAGTCCGAGCTGTTCGGCGGGTTCGTCGTACCGGCCTCGGCGGCGGCCGACTTCGCGGTGCCGCAGCCGACGCAGGCGTACCTCAAGCTGGCGCCGGGTGCCTCGGTCGACCAGGTGATGCCGAGCGTCGAGACGCTGCTGGCGGACAGCCCCGAGGTGTCGGTCGCCGACCGGGCCGACTTCATCGAGCAGCAGACCGGTCAGCTCGACGGCCTGCTGACGATGATCCAGATCCTGCTGGCGCTGGCGATCGTGATCGCCGTACTCGGCATCGTGAACACGCTGGCGCTGTCGGTGCTGGAGCGGACCCGGGAGTTGGGTCTGCTGCGGGCGATCGGCCTGCGGCGAGGTCAGACCATGCGGATGATCACCGTCGAGGCGGTGGTGATCTCGGTCTTCGGTGCCCTGCTCGGGGTGGTGGTCGGCACCGGTCTCGGCGCCGCCGTGGTCCGGGCGCTGCGCGAGGACGGCATCACCGACCTGGTGCTGCCGTGGACCGAGATGGGGGTCTTCCTCGGCCTGGCGGCCGTGGTCGGGGTGGTCGCGGCGGTACTGCCGGCGATCCGCGCCGCCCGGTTGAACGTGCTCGGCGCGATCGCGCACGAGTAGCGGGCCGGCCTGCGGCCGTGGGGGTGGCCGTGGGCAGCAGGGCCGGGGGCGGCGTCGGGACGGGCGCCGCCCCCGGCCACGTCCGGGCCCGGCCGGGTTCCGGCCCGGCGCCCGGTGTGGCCGGCGGGTGTGGTCAGCGGGAGAGGTCGAGCGGGGAGAGCAGGCCGGAGAGCAGGTCCAGGTCGACTCCGGTCAGCGTCTCCAGCAGGCGTACGCCGTCGACCGGGTCGATCGGCACCGCGTGCGGCACGGCGAGTACGGCGGCTCCGGCGGCCAGCGCGCTCGCCACCCCGGTCGGCGAGTCCTCGATCGCCACACAGCGGGAGATCGGCACGTCCAGCAGCCGGGCCGCCGTGAGGTACGGCTCGGGGTCGGGCTTGGTGGCGGCCACCTCGTCGCCGCAGACCACCACGTCGAAGGTGTCCCGGCCGAGCGTCTCCAACGCGATCTCCACCACCGCCCGCCGGGTCGAGGTGACCAGCGCGGCCGGCACCGAGGCGGCGCGTACCGCCGTCACCAGGGCCAGCGCCCCCGGCCGCCACTTCAGGTCGGTCAGGAACAGCTCGCCGACCCGGCGGTCGACCCAGGCGGCGCTGACCGCCGGGTCCCGCCACTGCTGCCCGAGGTCGGTGTGCAGGATCTCCATCGAGACGGCCATGTCGGTGCCGACCATGGCGAGCCGGGCCGCGTCGGAGAGGGTGCCGCCGTAGTGCGCGGCGAGTTCCTGGAGCCCGATGTCCCACAACCGCTCGCTGTCCACCAGCGTGCCGTCCATGTCGA
The DNA here is from genome assembly GCF_003030385.1 of Plantactinospora sp. BB1. NCBI lineage: Bacteria > Bacillati > Actinomycetota > Actinomycetes > Micromonosporales > Micromonosporaceae > Plantactinospora > Plantactinospora sp. BB1. The sequence continues at coordinate 4,231,786 of NZ_CP028159.1, forward strand.
AGAGCACCGCGGCGAGATGCTGGCTGTTCAGGGTGTCCTCCCGGATCGGACGCGAGCTGCCGGCTCCGATCCTGCCAACGCGGCCCGACGATCTCCCGCTGTCGGCGCCGAAGTGTGGCGGATGCCTCAGCCGGCCCGCCGGGTCGGGGTCGGTGGCGCGGCGGGTCGGGGTCGGCGGCGCGCCGGTCGGCACCCGGGCCGGCTCAGCGCAGGTCGCAGGCGTCCAGCGACCGCTCGTAACCGCCGAAGAAGGCGTCGGTGCGCTGCTCGGCGGTACCGTGCGCCCCCTCGGCGAACCACGGCTGGCCCGGCTCGTCGGCCACCGCCCGCAGGCCCCGGCTCAGCTCGTCGAGGTCGCCCTCCTCGATCGTCAGCGCCCCGGCCCGCACCGAGTCCCCGAGGTACGCCCCGGCCATGCAGTCGGCCTGCAACTCCTGCTGGATGGTGAACTCGTACCGGATGCCGAGCCGCACCTGCACGCCGTGCGCGTACTCGTGCCCGAGCAGGTAGTACAGGAACGCGTCGCCGACCTGCCGGAAGGCGGCGACCGCCCAGTTGACGTCGTACGCGATGAAGTCGCCCGCCGAGCAGTAGACGGCGTTGTTGCGCGGCAGTCCCTGGCCGGCGCAGTCGACCTCGCCCTCGCGCTGGTAGGCGGTGATCCGGCGGATGGGCTGGAACCGCTCCCCCGACGCCTTGAACCGCCCTGTCCAGTACTCCTCGGCGACCCGCACCGCGCCGTCGATGTCGCGCCGGAACTCGTCGACCGTCATCGTGCCGTCGGCCTCGCCGGTGCCGTTCGCGCCGGAGGTACCCGGATCGTCGGGTGCCTCCGGACCGCCCCCGCCCGTCCCGCCGACGAAGCAGGCTCCCGCGACGACCAGCGTCACGATCAGCGCGAGCAGTGGCCAGAACCGGCCGGTACGGCGCAACGGGCGCATCATGGCCTCCACGGGTCGACGGGCAGAACACTTCCCAGCGTGCGCACCGGGCCAAACCCCTGCCCGGTCAGCGGCCCCGGGCCGGGCACATTTCCCGCGATCACGTGAGATTGTCGGCGCGCTTCCCGGCTAGACCGGATGGCGTGACGACCGGTCGCCGGGACCGGCCGGTCGCGGCCACCGCCGGCAATCCCGCGCACCGCGCCCGGCGCTCTCCGCCCCGTCCCGGCCGGCGGGCCGGCTCCGGCAGCCGGCGCCCGTCCGATCCGTCGTCCGGTCCGCAGCACCGTCCGGAAGGAGTTCCCATGATCGTGCCGCTGCGCCGGACCCGGCGCAACCTCGGCGCCCTCGCCGTGCTGACCGCCGGTGCCGCACTGACCGGCGCACCACTCTGGACGGTACTGGTGCTCGCCCTGACCTGCCTCGCGATCCCGGCCGCCGTCGGGCTGCACGGCGGACCGGCGCTGGTGCGGACGCTGCTGCTCGGTGCGACCGGGCCGCGGACCCGAACCGACGATCTGCGCCGACGAGAGGAAGAACTGGTATGAGCCGGACACCCCGCAACGACCTGCCCCAACCGACGCGCGGCACGGCGGGCGGCCCCGACCCGGGGCCCCGCAACCTCGGGCTGGACCGGCAGAACCCGGACCTGCTGGTACCGCCGCCGACCGACCGGGGCACCGTGCCGAACCTGAAGTTCTCGTTCTCCAACGCGCACACCCGGATCGAGGAGGGCGGCTGGACCCGGGAGGTGACCCAGCGCGAGTTGCCGATCGCCAGCACCCTCTCCGGGGTCGACATGGCGCTGCAACCCGGCGCCTACCGGGAGCTGCACTGGCACAAGGAGGCCGAGTGGGCGTACGTGCTGGCCGGGAGCTGCCGGATCGGCGCGGTCGACCAGGAGGGGCGCAACTTCCTCGACGACGTCTCCCAGGGCGACCTGTGGTTCTTCCCGAAGGGGGTACCGCACCACATCCAGGCCCTCGACGCCGGGGTGGAGTTCCTGCTCGTCTTCGACGACGGCGGCTTCTCGGAGAACTCCACCTTCCTGATCAGCGACTTCTTCGCACACACCCCGAAAGAGGTGATCGCGAAGAACTTCGGCTGGCGTACGGACCAGCTCGCCGGCCTGCCGGAGAAGGAGCGGTACATCTTCCCCGGGCAGGTGCCGCCCCCGCTGCAGTCGGACCGGGTGGTCAGCCCCACCGGGGACGTACCGCGTACCTTCAAGCACCGGCTGCACGCCCAGGCGCCGGAGCGGTTCGACGGCGGCACGGTACGGATCGCCGACGTGAGCAACTTCGCCGCCTCGACGACCATCTGCGCGGCGCTGGTGGAGATCGAGCCGGGCGCGATGCGCGAACTGCACTGGCATCCCACCGACGACGAGTGGCAGTACTACATCTCCGGTTCCGGTCGGATGGGGGTCTTCGCCAGCTCGGGGGTGAACCGGACCTTCGACTACCGGTCCGGGGACGTCGGCTACGTGCCGTTCGCCTACGGCCACTACATCGAGAACACCGGCCGGGAGCCGCTGGTCTTCCTGGAGATGTTCCGCAACCCGCGCTTCGAGGACATCTCGCTGGCCCAGTGGATGGCGAACACCCCGCCGCAGGTCGCCGCCGACACCCTCAACCTGCCCCGGTCGCTGGTCGAGTCGATCCCGAGGACGAAGCGGCCGATCGCCTCCTGAGCCGCCGTCGGGGCTCGTCCGACCGGGCCGGCCACGGGTCGGATCAGTCCGGCCGCGCCGGCCCGCCCGATTCGGTGCCCGGCGGCGGCCGGGTCGGATCGCCCGGCGCCGGAGTGCGGGTGGCCCAGAGCCGGGCCAGCTCCAGCCGGTTCCGGACGCCAAGTTTCGCGTACACGGCGCGGAGTTGGGCGTCGACGGTGTGGAAGGAGACGAAGAGGCTCGCCGCCGCCTGCTGCTTCGTCGCACCGCCGGCCAGCAGTTCGGCGACCCGGGTCTCGGCGGCGGTCAACGCGTCGAACCCGGCGCCGTGCCGGCTCCTCCGGTCCCCCTCGATCGCCGTCGCGGCGTCGGCGCCGCCCCGGTCCCGGCGCTCCGACGCCACCGGGGCACGCCCCCGGCGTACCGCCCGCTCCTGGTCGCCGGTGGCGCCGAGCCGGCCGAAGAGGGCGGCGGCCTCCTCGGCCGCCCGCCGGACCTGCGCCGGCCCGGCCCCGGGCGTACCGGCCAGGTCGTGCAGCGCGTCGGCCAGCACCGGCCGGGCCGAGGTGGCCCGCAACTGTTCCACCGCACCGCGCAGCAGCTCCGGGTCCCGCTGCACCAGCCCGGCGACGTGCTGCGCGACGCCCCACCACAGTCCGCTCTCCACCCGCTGCGCGATCCGGACCAGATGCTCGGCGAGCTGGTGCGCCCGGTGCTGGTCGCCGAGGAGCAGCACCGCCCGGGTCAGCGCCGGTGCCTGCTGCGGGACGAGGAGCAGTGGGCGCAGCGACCGGTCCAGCACGTCGACGGCGGCTCGGAGCAGCCCGGCGTGCCGGCCGGGTTCCGGATCGAAGGCGGCGGCACCGGCCAGCCGTACCCAGGGCAGCGCGTCGGGCCAGTCCATCGGGGTCTCGACCTCGGCCAGCAGCTCGCGGGCGCGCTCCGGCCGGCCCTGCCGGAAGGCCACCTCCACCAGTACCGCCAGCAGTTCGGCACGGACCTCGTCGGGAAGCCGGTCGGCAGGGTGGCGGCGCAGCGCCAGGCCGGCCCGGGCGGACGCCTCCGGCAGGTCACCGGCACAGACCCGGAGCCGGCAGTCCAGGGCCGCAAGCATCGGCTGCGCCGCCCCGCCCAGGATGCCCAGGTCCACCTCGGCGAAGCGCAGCGCGGTGCCGGCCTCCTCGTGGTCGCCGCCGGCGAGCTGGCAGGCGATCCGCTCGACCCGCAGGAACGCGGCCTGCGCCCGGGCCGCCGGGTCGCTCGGGTCGACCCGGCCGAGCAGCCGCCGGGCGGCCGGCAGGTCCCCGCCGGCCAGCGCGCTCCCGGCCCGGGCCAGCGCCAACCGGATCTCGCCGTCCGGGGTCGGCGCGTCGGCCTGGGCCCGGTCCGCCGCCGCGAGCAGCGCGTCGAAGCCCGGCCGGCCGAGCCGGCCCGCCACGGCGGCCAGGGTGCTCAACAGCCAGCCCCGGTGACCGGGCCGCAGGTCGGGCTGGGCCAGCGCCCGGTCCAGGTAGTCGAAGGCCAGCGACGGCCGGCCGGTGGCGTACCAGGCGCCGAGCCGGCCGAGCAGCAGCGCCCGGTGTCCGGCCCCGGCCCGGTCGGCCGCGATCTCGTCGGCCAGGATCGCCAGCGCCGGTTCGACCCGCCCGGCCAGCATCAGGTGGTCGACCGCGGCCAGCGCCCAGTCGCGGCGCAGCTCCGGACCGAGCGCGGGATCCCGGCCGTCCCGGGCCGCGAGCAGCAGGTCGGCCGCCGTCGACGGGTCGAGGGCCGGATCCGCGACCAGCCGGGAAACCAGGGGTACGTCGACCCGCCCGGCCAGTTCCAGCACCCGGAGCAGGTGCTCGGCGGCCGCCGCCGGACGCGCCTGGTCGGCCAGTACCCCGGCGGCCCGGTGGTGCAGCGCGGCCAGCAGCGACGGCGGGATGCCCCGGCGGACGGCGTCGCGCAGCTCGACCGAGCCGGGCCGCAGGCCGGCCGGCGAGTCCGCCAGCGCACCCCCGGCGATCAGCGCCTCGACGTCGTCGTGCAGCCCCGGACCGGTCCGGTCGGTCATCCGCTCCAGAAACCAGATCTGGCACGGGTCCGCGCAGATCGCCACCGCCCGGAGGATCCACCGCTGGGCCGCGGAGGCGACCGGTAGCCCGTCCGCCGCCGGCCCGCCCGGCCGGTCCAGGGTGAACGACGTGGCCATGGCACCCCCTCGGCGGCGACCGCGCCCGGACCCGAGCCGGATTCGGCCTCCATCCGGAGGTTATCCAGCGCGTTCCCGGCCGTGCCGGAGTTCGCCGGCAATTACCCCGGCCGGTTACCCGGGGTCGGGACGGCCGGTCACCTGGCGTTGAAGTAGCCGGCGTCCGGGTGGTGCACCACGATGGCGTCGGTCGCCTGCTCCGGCACGAGCTGGAACTCCTCGGAGAGCCGGACCCCGATCCGCTCCGCGCCGAGCAGCTCGACCAGCTTCGCCCGGTCCTCCAGGTCGGGGCAGGCCGGATAACCGAACGCGTACCGGCAGCCCCGGTAGTCGGTACGCAGCAGCCCGGCGAGGTCGTCCGGGTCGTCGTCGGCCACGGTACGGCCGTCGGGCAGGGTCAGCTCGGCCCGGATCCGGCGGTGCCAGTACTCGGCGAGTGCCTCGGTGAGCTGCACCGACAGCCCGTGCACCTCCAGGTAGTCGCGGTACTCGTCCCCGGCGAAGAGCTTCGCGGCGTACTCGCCGACCGGCTCCCCGACGGTGACCAGTTGCAGCGCGACGACGTCGAGCCGCTCGCCCCGGGGCCGGAAGAAGTCGGCGAGGCAGAGCCGCCGCTCCTGCCGCTGCCGGGGAAAGCTGAACCGGGCCCGTTCGGCCTCGCCCCGCTCGTCGAGCAGCACCAGGTCGTTGCCGTCGGAGTACGCCGGGAAGTAGCCGTAGACCACCGCCGCCTCCAACACCCGGTCGGCGGCGAGCCGGTCCAGCCAGGAGCGCAGCCGGGGCCGTCCCTCGGTCTCCACCAGCTCCTCGTAGCTCGGCCCGGAGCCGCCGCGCGACCCGCGCAGCCCCCACTGGCCGGCGAAGGTGGCCCGCTCGTCGAGCAGGGCCGCGTAGTCGGCCAGCGGGATGCCCTTCACCACCCGGGTACCGAAGAACGGCGGCGCCGGCACCTCCACGTCGACCGCCACGTCGGAGCGGACCGAGGCGTCGGAGAGTTCCGGCAGGGATGCCGCCACCCGGGTCCGCTGCCGGTCCCGGCGGGCCCGCCGGGCGGCCAGCGCCGCCTCCCGCTCGGCGTCCACCACCGGGGCGCCGCCGCGCTTCGCCGCCATCAACCGGTCCATCAGGGACAGTCCCTCGAAGGCGTCCCGGGCGTAGTGCACTTCGCCGGGGTACGTCGACCGGAGGTCGTCCTCGACGTACGACCGGGTCAGCGCCGCACCGCCGAGCAGTACCGGCCAACGCCCGGCGACCCCCCGGGACGCCATCTCGGCGAGGTTCTCCTTCATCACCACGGTGCTCTTCACCAGCAGCCCGGACATCCCGACGGCGTCGACGGCATGCTCCTCGGCCGCCTCCAGGATCGCCGCGATCGGCTGCTTGATGCCGATGTTGACCACCTCGTAGCCGTTGTTGGTCAGGATGATGTCCACCAGGTTCTTGCCGATGTCGTGCACGTCGCCCTTGACGGTGGCGAGCACGATCCGGCCCTTGCCGCCGTCGTCGGACTTCTCCATGTGCGGTTCGAGGTGGCCCACCGCCGCCTTCATCACCTCGGCCGACTGGAGCACGAACGGCAGCTGCATCTGGCCGGCGCCGAAGAGCTCGCCGACCACCCTCATCCCGTCCAGCAGCAGGTCGTTGACGATGGCCAGCGCCGGGCGGCCGGTCAACGCCTCGTCGAGGTCGGCCTCCAGGCCGTTGCGCTCGCCGTCGATCACCCGCCGCTTCAGCCGTTCGTCGACCGGCAGCGCGGCCAACTCCTCCGCCCGGGTGGCCCGGGCCGAGGCGGCGTCCACCCCCTCGAAGAGTTCGATGAACCGGGCCACCGGGTCGTGGCCGGGCCGGCGCCGGTCGTAGACCAGGTCCAGCGCCGCCTCGCGCTGCTCGTCCGGGATCCTGGCCATCGGCAGGATCTTGCTGGCGTGCACGATCGCGCTGGTCAGGCCGGCCTGCACGCACTCGTGCAGGAAGACCGAGTTGAGCACCTGCCGGGCCGCCGGGTTCAGCCCGAACGAGACGTTCGAGATGCCGAGCGTGAAGTTGACCCCGGGATAGCGGCGGGCGATCTCCCGGATCGCCTCGATCGTCTCGATGCCGTCCCGCCGGGTCTCCTCCTGGCCGGTGGCGACCGGGAAGGTGAGGCAGTCGACCAGGATGTCGCGGCGGTCGATCCCCCACCGGCCGGTGAGGTCGTCGATCAGCCGGGACGCCACCCGTACCTTCCAGTCGGCGGTCCGGGCCTGACCCTCCTCGTCGATGGTCAGCGCCACCACCGCGGCGCCGTGCTCGCGGACCAGCGGCAGCACCCGGGCGTACCGGGAGTCGGGGCCGTCGCCGTCCTCGAAGTTCACCGAGTTGACCACGCACCGGCCGCCGAGCATCTCAAGCCCGGCCTCGATCACCGCCGGCTCGGTCGAGTCGAGCATGATCGGCAGGGTGGAGGCGGTGGCGAACCGGCCGGCGATCTCCCGCATGTCGCGTACGCCGTCCCGGCCGACGTAGTCGACGCAGAGGTCGAGCAGGTGCGAACCGTCCCGGGCCTGGCTGCGGGCGATCTCGACACACGCCTGCCAGTCACCGGCCAGCATCGCCTCCCGGAACGCCCTGGAGCCGTTGGCGTTGGTGCGCTCGCCGACCATCAGCACGCTGGCGTCCTGGGCGAACGGCACCTGGTGGTAGAGGCTGGCCACCCCCGGCTCCGGCTCGGGCGTCCGGGGCGGCACCGCCACGCCACCGAGCCGGTCCACCACCGCCCGGATGTGCGCGGGCGTGGTACCGCAGCAGCCGCCGACCAGGCAGAGCCCGTACTCCTCGACGAAGCCGGCCAGCGCCTCCGCCAACTCCTCCGGGGTCAGCGGATAGCGGGCCCCGTCGGCGGTCAGCTCCGGCAGCCCGGCGTTCGGCATCACCGACAGCGGGATCCGGGCGTGCCGGGACAGGTGGCGCAGGTGCTCGGTCATCTCGGCCGGCCCGGTGGCGCAGTTGAGCCCGATCAGGTCGATGCCGAGCGGCTCCAGCGCGGTCAGCGCCGCGCCGATCTCGGTGCCCAGCAGCATCGTGCCGGTGGTCTCGACCGTGACGTGGCAGATCACCGGCAGCTCCCGGCCGGCCTCGGCCAGCGCCCGCCGGGCCCCGACGACCGCCGCCCTGACCTGGAGCAGGTCCTGGCAGGTTTCGACGATCAGCCCGTCCGCGCCGCCGGCGACCAGCCCGGCCGCGTTGGCCTGGTACGCGTCGCGCAGTTCGGCGTAGCCGAGGTGGCCCAGGGTCGGCAGCTTGGTCCCCGGCCCCATCGCGCCGAGCACGTACCGGGGCCGGTCCGGGGTACCCGCCGCGTCGGCGGCCTGCCGGGCCAGCCGGGCGCCGGCCTCGGCCAGCTCGGCGATCCGGTGCTCGATGCCGTACTCGCGCAGCGCGGAGAGGTTCGTCCCGAAGGTGTTCGTCTCGACGCAGTCGGCCCCGGCGGCGAGGTACCCGTCGTGCACCGACCGGACGACGTCGGGCCGGCTCACGTTGAGTATCTCGTTGCAGCCCTCGTGCCCCTCGAAGTCGTCCAGGGTCAGCTCGGCCGCCTGCAACATCGTCCCCATCGCGCCGTCGGCGACCAGTACCCGGCCGCCCAGGGCGTCACGTAGCGGAGTCGGCACGACTTCAGGCTAGTCCGGCGGGGGTGCTGACAACCGGACGTGGGCGTACCATTGCCGAACGTACGGTCCGCCGGGCAATCGCCCTTTCTGTCCTGGTTGTCCGGGCCGGTCCGATGGTGGTCGACCTGCCGGACCGCTCCCCCGGCGGGCCGAGCCGGCGCGGCCGGCGGGCCGCATCCGAGTCAGGGACGTAGGCTGACGGACGTGAGGGACAACAGGGACGGCACCAGGCACATCGGGGGCACCACCACGCGGCTCCGGACCGCCCGGCTCGGCCGTGGCACGCACGCTGGGGGTAGGGCGTGACCGAGTTCGACGGGCTGCCCGAGCTGCGCTCGCCGGTCGCGATCGCGGCCTTCGAGGGCTGGAACGACGCGGCCGACGCCTCCACCGCGGCGGTCGAACACCTCGAACAGGTGTGGCAGGCGCGCCAGATCACCGAACTGGACCCCGAGGACTTCTACGACTTCCAGGTGAGCCGACCGACGATCACGATGGCCGACGGCGAGACCCGCCGGGTCGAGTGGCCGACCACCCGGTTCATGCGGGCCAGCCCGGACGGTACGGACCGCGACGTCGTGCTGATCCGGGGCATCGAGCCCAGCATGCGCTGGCGCACCTTCTGCGAGCAGGTGCTGGAGCTCTGCCACAGCCTCGAAATCAACCGGATCGTGCTACTCGGCGCGCTGCTCGCCGACGTGCCGTACACCCGGCCGCTGCCGATCAGCGGCAGCGCCTCGGACAAGGACGCCGCCGAGCGCTACCAGCTCACCCCGACCCGCTACGACGGCCCGACCGGGATCGTCGGGGTACTGCACGACGCCGCCACCCGGGCCGAGGTCGACGCCGTCTCGTTCTGGGTGCACGTGCCGCACTACGCCAACAACCCGCCCTGCCCGAAGGCGACGCTGGCCCTGCTGCACCGGGTCGAGGAGGTGCTCGACCTCCCCGTCCCGATGTCGGAGCTGGCCGAGGAGGCCGCCGAGTGGGAGCAGCGGGTCCGCACCGCCGCCGAGCAGGACGCCGAACTCGGCGAGTACGTCCGCGAGCTGGAGGAACGGGTCGGCGACGCCGGCATCCAGCCGCTGACCGGTGACGAGATCGCCCAGGAGTTCGAGAAGTACCTGCGGCGGCGCGGCGGCTCCGCCGGCCCCACCGCCGGCTCCTGGTGACCGCTGCCAGCTCCCGGTGAACGCCTCGGGTCCCTGGTGACCGCTGCCGACTCGCCGACGGTCCGCCGTTGGTGAGTCGGCCGGACCGGGGGCCCTCGTGTATCTGCCGACCGATGGGCTTCCGGTTCTTCGGCGCTCCTTCGGCCGCTTCCTCGGCCGCTTCTTCGGCCGGTTACCGGCCACTTGCCGACGCTGACCGACCGTTTCCCGACGCTGAACCGCCGCCGCTTCCCGATTCTCGGCGTGAGCGTTCCGGTTGCCCGGCGCACACCCCGTACGGCATCCTAGGAACCTAGCGTTATTGCTGGATCATGTCCTGGGCGGACGGAGGAGCGGTGCAGATCAATCCCGGAGCGGCCGAGTTCCCCCACCGGCAGATCGCCGGCCAGTTGCGGGCGAGGATCCGGGCGGGCGACTGGGCGGCCGGTGAGCGGCTCCCCTCCATCCCCGCCATCGCCGAGATGTTCGGGGTGGCCAAGCAGACCGTGCAGCGCGCCATCGACCAACTCCGGGTGGAGGGCGTGCTGATCACCAAGCCGGGCTCCGGGACGTACGTACGAGGCACCCGGCGCCGGCTCAACCGGCTATCCCGGGGCCGGTACGGCGGCCACCGGGGCTACCACGCCGACCTGGCCGCCCGGTACCGGCAACAGCTGGTACAGGTCGGCCGGGCACCGGCCCCGCCGGAGGTCGCCGACGCCTTCGGGGTGCCCGACGGCACCGAACTGATCGTCCGGCGGCACCTGGTCCGCACCGAGGAGGTCCCGGTGGAGGTGGGCGCCTCCTGGTTCCGCACCGCCGACGCCGCCGGCACCAGCCTGGAGCGGATGGAGGCGTACGGCCGGCCGCTCTACCAGGAGGCCGAGGAGGCGATCGGCCGGCGCTACGTCTCGGCGACCGACCAGATCAGCGCCCGGCAGCCGAGCCGGGAGGAGGCGGAGATCCTCCAGATCCGCCCCGACACGCCCGTGCTGCACCTGCTGCACGTCGCCTACGACGCCAGCCACCGGCCGATCGAGGTGGCCCAGGCGACCTGGCCCGGCCCGATGACCACGCTGACCGAGCAGTACCAGGTGCCCGGCCCGGCGCCGGAGGCCGACCCGGACCCGGGACTGGTGCTCGGCTGAGTGCCGCCCCTGAGGTCCCCTCGCGAGACGGAGGGGACCTCGCGGGCGGTCAGAGCTTGATGCCGAGCAGCGCGTCCACGGTGGCGGCCATCAGGTCCGGCGCGGCCGGATCGGCACCGGACCGGGCCAGCGCCGCATCCGCCCAGCGGTCCACCAGGGCCAACGCGCCCGGCGTGTCCAGGTCGTCGGCGAGCCGTTCGCGTACCCCGGCCAGCAGCTCCGGGCCGGCGGGCCCGGACGGCCCGGCGGCGGCCTCCCGCCACCGGGCCAGCCGCGAGGTGGCGTCCTTGAGCAGGTCGTCGGTCCACTCCCGGTCGCTGCGGTAGTGGCCGGCGAGCAGCGCGAGCCGGACCGCCATCGGGTCGACGTGGTCGGCCCGGAGCCGGGAGACGAAGACCAGGTTCCCCTTCGACTTCGACATCTTCTCGCCGTCCAGGCCGATCATCCCGGCGTGTACGTAGTGCCGGGCGAACGGCTCCGCCCCGGTGAGCCGCTCGGCGTGCGCCGCCGAACACTCGTGGTGCGGGAAGACCAGGTCGTTGCCGCCGCCTTGGACGTCGATGGTCTCGCCGAGCAGCGCCATCGCGATCACCGCACACTCGATGTGCCAGCCCGGCCGCCCGGGGCCCAGCGGGCCGCCCTCCCAGGCCGGTTCGCCGTCCCGGGCGCCACGCCAGAGCAGCGGATCGAGCGGATCCCGCTTGCCGGCCCGGTCCGGATCCCCGCCCCGCTCGGCGAAGTAGTCGAGCATCTCCGCCCGGGAGAGGTTCGACTCGTAGCCGAACCGGGGCGCGGCGGAGATGTCGAAGTAGACGTCCCCGGTGCCGTCGTCGAGCCGGTACGCGGCACCGTCGTCGAGCAGCACCCGGACCTTCTCGGCGATCGCCGGGATCGACTCGACGGCGCCGACGTAGTGGGCGGGCGGGATCATCCGCAGCGCCTCCATGTCCTCCCGGAACAGCGCGGTCTCCCGCATCGCCAGGACCACCCAGTCCTCGCCGTCCCGTTCGGCCCGCTCCAGCAGCGGATCGTCGATGTCGGTGACGTTCTGCACGTAGCTGACCTGATGGCCGCCGTCCCGCCACACCCGCTGTACGAGGTCGAAGGCGATCATCGTCGCGGCATGCCCCAGATGGGTCGCGTCGTACGGAGTGATCCCGCAGACGTACATCGTCGCCGGCCCGGAGGGGCGGGTCGGGTGCACGCCGCGGCGTGCCGAGTCGTACAGCGCGAGCCGCGGTCCCCTGCCCGGCAGCCGCGGAATCTCGTGACCCATCCAGGTTTCCATGGTCACCAGCCTAGTCAGCCGGACCGACGCGAATCTCCGGCGCGACGGCAGGGGTGATCAGATCGACAGCACCGCCCGGCCCGCCCGGAAACCCGGGACGGCTGCGCCGGAGGCGCGGCTCAGATCGGCGGCCAGGGGATGGCCGGCCACTCCTCGGAGGGCTCCGGAAACCGGGCCGTCGCCAGCAGCCGGTCGACCCGGCGGGCCAGCGCGGCGACCTCGCCGAGGGTCAGGTGCTCGGCCAGGCTCTCCCCCAGCGGGCCGGTCAGCCCCCGGGACAGCTCGGTCAGCATCTCCAGCGCGTCCGGCGGCAGGTCCCGGCCCGCCCAGCCCCAGAGCACCGTGCGGAGCTTCTCCTCGAAGTGGAAGCAGACGCCGTGGTCGACGCCGTAGATCCGGTCGTCCGGCCCGACGAGCACGTGCCCGCCCTTGCGGTCCGCGTTGTTGATCACCGCGTCGAGGACGGCGAGCCGAGCCAGCCGGGGGTCGTCGGCGTGCGCCAGGGCGTACGGGGCGCCGTCCTCGTCCCGGGCGGCCGCGACCCGGAACCACCGGGCCGGCAGGCTCCGGGCCGGTACGAACCCGACCAGCGGCTCGGCCTGCTCCGGCTCGTCGATCCAGAGCTGGCAGGCGCCGGGGCCGAGCGGACCGTCCCGCAGAACGGTCGGCGGGACCAGGTCCCACCCGGTGGCCCGGGAGAGCAGGTACGCCGAGACCTCCCGACCGGCCAGGGTCCCGTCCGGGAAGTCCCAGAGCGGCCGCTCACCCCGGATCGGCTTGTAGACGCAGCGGGCGGTCACCCCGTCCAGGGTCAGAAACCCCCGCAGGGTCGTGTTGGAGGCGTCGACCAGCCGACCCTCCAGCTCGAATTCGCCCCCTTCCAGGAGGCGCAGCGCGTCGCTTTCGTCCAGCACGGGTCGCAGTTCGGAGGAGGTCACCGGGGCGGTCCCGGCGGCAGCACGGCGACCGTCACCGGTGGTAGCCGTTGTGTCGGGGACAGAGGTGGCCGGCCGGGTCGAGCGGCTGGCCGCAGAGCGGGCACGGCGGCCGGCCGGCCGCCACCACCCGGCGGGCCCGCTCGATGAACTCGCGGGCCGCCTGCGGGGTCAACCGGACCCGGAGCCGGTCGAGGTCGTCGTCGGGCTCCTCCTCGTCCTCGTCGACCTCTTCCTCGCCGCCGAGTTCGACCTCCGCCTCGGCCTCGCCGGCCGCGATCGCCTCGATCACGACCGTCGCGGTGTCGACGTCGAAGGCGAGACCGAGGGTGCCGACCCGGAACTCCTCGTCGACCGGCGTGTCCAGCGGCTCGTTGTCGGAGGTGACCGGGGGCGGCTCGGGCAGCTCGACACCGAACCGCCGGTGCGCCTCGGTCAGCAGCTCCTCCAGCTTCTCGGCCAGCAGCGAGACCTGGACCTTCTCCAGGGCGACGCTGACCAGCCGGCCCCCGCCGCGCGCCTGGAGGAAGAACGTCCGCTCACCCGGCGGACCCACAGTTCCGGCGACGAACCGCTCGGGCGGCTCGAATGCGTGCACCTGGTGGGTCATACCCACGACCCTATCCGGCCCGGTACCACACCGCGCAGCCCACCGACCCGAATCACCGTACGCCCCGGTCCGGTCGCTGCGGGGCACCGCCCGGGTCGGTGGCGCCGCCCGGTCACCGCCGCCGCCCGGCGGGGCCAGCCGATCCGGCGCCGGCCACCCCCACCCCACCGCCGACCGCCGCGTCGGAGGAGACCGGGCGGGCCCGGCGGCGCCGGGTCGGGCGCGGCGGGACCAGGCTGGTCAGGTCACCGCCGGTGTCGTTGAGCCGCAGCACGAACGGGCGGACCGGGGTGTAGCGGATCCCGGTCACCGAGCCCGGGTCGGCCACGATCCGCTGGAACTGGTCCAGGTGTACGCCCATCGCGTCCGCCACGATGGCCTTGATCACGTCGCCGTGGCTGCACGCCAGCCAGACCGCCTCCGGCCCGTGCTCGGCGGTGATCCGGGCGTCCCAGCGGCGTACCGCCTCGACCGCCCGGGCCGCCATCCCGGCCATCGACTCCCCGTCCGGAAAGACCGCCGCGCTCGGGTGCTGCTGCACCACCTGCCACAGTGGATCCTTGGCCAGCTTCTTCAGCGGCTGGCCCTGCCAGGCGCCGTAGTCGCACTCGACGAGCCCCTCCTCGACCGTCGGTACGGCGTCGGGCAGCGCCAGCTCCAGCGTCTGCCGGCACCGGATCAGCGGGCTGGTCACCACCGCCGCCAGCGGGATCGCCCGGAGCCGGCCGCCCACCGCCGTCGCCTGGGCCCGGCCGGTCTCGTCGAGTTCCACGGGTTGCCGTCCGGCCAGGCCGCCGTCGGCGTTCGCCGTGGTCCGGCCGTGCCGGAGGAGCAGAAGGGTCGCCACGACCACACCCTACGTTCCGGCCGTCCGGCCGCCCCGGCGAGCCGCCAGGTCGGCCGCCCCGACCGGAGGGTCACCGGCCCGGCGGCCGGGCCCCGGTGACGGCCGGCGGGCCGACCACCGACGGCCGTGGCGGGTGGATCAGGTGGCCGGCCGTGCCGGGTGGATCAGGTGGCGCTGATCGTGCCGGTCAGCAGCAGGGCCAGGACCAGGCTGCCCAGCGCCACCCGGTAGAGCACGAAGACGTAGAGGGTGTGGTGCGCGACATAGCGCAGCAGCCAGGCGATGGCGGCGTAGCCGACCCCGAAGGCGATCACCGTGGCCACGATCATCTGCGCCGGGGTCGGGATCGAGCCGCCGCCGCTGGTGTCGAAGACGTCGGGGAGGCTGAAGATCCCGGACATCACCACCGCCGGAATGGCCAGCAGGAAGGAGTACCGGGCCGCCGCCTCGCGGGTCAGGTTGAGGAAGAGCCCGGCGGTCAGCGTGCCGCCGGACCGGGACACCCCGGGGATCAGCGCCATCGCCTGGGCGAAGCCCATCACGACGCCGTCCTTGAGGGTGAAGTTCTCCAGCCGGCGGGTCTGCCGGCCCCAGTACTCGGCGAAGGCGAGCACGAAGGCGAAGACGATCAGCGTGGTGGCGACCAGCCAGAGGTTCCGGGCGGTGTCCCGGATCTGGTCCTTGAAGAGGAAGCCGAAGACGCCGATCGGGATCGAGCCGATGATGACGTACCAGCCCATCCGGTAGTCGAGGCTCGACCGCACGGACTTGTCCCAGATCCCGACCACCCAGACCCGGGTGATCCGCCAGATGTCCTTGGCGAAGTAGAGCAGTACGGCCGCCTCGGTGCCGAGCTGGGTGACCGCGGTGAACGACGCCCCGGCGTCCTGGTCGAAAAAGATCGCCGAGGTGATCCGTAGATGACCCGACGAACTGACCGGCAGGAACTCGGTGAGGCCCTGGACGATCCCCAGGACGATTGCCTCGATCCAGCTCACCCGCGCACCCCGCTCGTTCCCGTACCCCGCCGCTCGCCCGCCGGCCCGTGCTCTCCCGGCCCGCTCACTCGCCGACCCCGGCGAGGTCCAGCGCCTCGGCGCAGGTACGCAGGGTCTCGATCCCGCTCTCCGCGTCGGCGACGAAGAGGGTCAGCGAGAGCGTGGTGACGCCGGCAGCGGCGTACTCGCGCATCCGGTCGGCGATCCGCTCCTTCGGGCCGAGCAGCGAGGTCCGGTCGATGAACTCCAGTGGTACGGCCGCCGCCGCGTCGCGCTGCCGCTTCGCCAGGTAGAGGTCCTGCACCTCGCGGGCGGCGTCGCCGTACCCCATCCGGGTGGCGAGCTGGTTGTAGAAGTTCTGCTCCCGGCTGCCCATCCCGCCGACGTAGAGCGCGGCGTACCAGCGGACCAGCTCGGCGCAGGCGGCGACGTCGTCACCGACCACCACCGGCACGCTGGGCACCACGTCGAAGCCGGCGAGTTCCTTGCCGACCTTCGCCCGGCCGGCGGTCACCGCGCCGAGCTGCTCGGCGGCGAACTCCGGCGCGTAGAAGATCGCCAGCCAGCCGTCGGCGATCTCACCGGCGAGTTCGAGGTTCTTCGGCCCGACCGCGGCCAGGTAGATCGGGATCTCCTCCCGGGGCGGATGGAAGCCGAGCCGGAGCGCCTTGCCGGGGCCGTCCGGCAGCGGTAGGCGGTAGTGCGCGCCGTCGTACTCCACCGGCTTGCGGGCGATGGCCAGCTTGACGATGTCGACGTACTCCCGGGTCCGGGCCAGCGGCTTGGCGAACCGCACCCCGTGCCAGCCCTCCGAGACCTGCGGGCCGGAGACGCCGAGACCGAGCCGGAACCGGCCGCCGGAGACGGCGTCGATGGTGGCGGCGGTCATCGCGGTCGCCGCCGGGCTGCGGGCCGGGATCTGCATCACCGCCGAGCCGACGTCGATCCGCTCGGTCTGCCCGGCCAGCCAGGCGAGCATGCTGGGCGAGTCCGAGCCGTACGCCTCCGCCGCCCAGACCACCGAGTAGCCGAGCCGGTCCGCCTCCCGGGTGAGGGCGAGGTGGTCCGCCGGAGTGCTCCACGCCGTCTGGTATCCGAGGCTGAGCCCGAGTCGCACTGCTTCTTCTCCCCCATCCGTGGCGCAAGTCGCATCAGGGTACGCAATGACCCCCGACCCTCCTCCGCTGACCCGCCGATGCCGGACCCGTGCCTGGACGTCGTTTTTGTACCTCTCGACCCGCAGCGGGATGGCGGGAGCGAGGATATCGGCGGGGCGATGTTCTGAATAAGGTTCAACCATGCAACAGCGACCGCTCGGCCGAAGCGGGCTGGCGGTTTCCCGGCTCGCGCTCGGCACCATGACCTGGGGTCGGGACACCGATGCGGACGACGCTGCCGCGCAACTGAAGAGTTACCTGGACGCCGGTGGCAACATCGTCGACACGGCCGACGTCTACGGCGACGGGGACGCCGAGGCGGTGATCGGCTCGCTGCTCGGCACCCTGGTCCCCCGCGACGACCTGCTGATCGCCACCAAGGCGGGGCTGCGGCCCGGTCCCGGCCGCCGCCGGGACACCTCCCGGGGCCACCTGCTGCGCACCCTGGACGCCTCGCTGCGCCGGCTCGGCACCGACCACGTCGACCTGTGGCAGGTGCACGGCTACGACCCGGCCACCCCGCTGGAGGAGACGCTGGCCGCGCTGGACCACGCGGTGACCAGCGGCCGGGTGCGCTACGTCGGGGTCTCCAACTTTTCCGGCTGGCAGACCGCCCGGGCCGCCACCTGGCAGGCGGCGTTCCCCGGCCGGGCGCCGGTGGTCGCCGCCCAGGTGGAGTATTCCCTGCTGGAGCGCGGCATCGAGCGGGAGCTGCTGCCCGCCTGCGAGGAGCTCGGGCTCGGCGTCCTGCCCTGGTCACCGCTGGGTCGCGGGGTGCTGACCGGGAAATACCGGCACGGCCGACCGGCCGACTCCCGGGCCGCCTCGGCACACTTCGAACCCTTCGTCGCCCGCTATCTGGAGCCGCGCTGCTCCAGCATCGTGGAGGCGGTGGCGACCGCGGCCGGCGGACTGGGCGTGTCACCGCTGGAGGTGGCGCTGGCCTGGGTCCGGGACCGGCCCGGGGTGGTCGCCCCGATCCTCGGCGCCCGCACCGTTGGTCAGCTGCTCGGCGCACTCCAGGTGGAGCGGATGACGCTGCCGCTGGAGATCACCCGGGCCCTCGACGACGTCTCGTCCGTCCCGGTCGGCTACCCGGAACGGGACAGCTGACCCCGGACGGGGACACGGCACACCGCACCGGCGCGGAAGGACTGGTGCCGCCCCGCGCGCGTGGGCAGGATAGAGGACATGGACTACGAATACGCGCCATTGCGGTTACCGCCGAATGTCGACCGGAAGACCGCAATGGCGCAACTGGCGATCCAGGCCGAGTTCTCCGGCTGGGAGCTGGCCCGGGTGCGACTGTTCCGGGACGGCACCCGACAGGTGGTGCTGCGCCGCCGGGTGGCCAACCAGTCGCAACCGGGCCTCTCCTACTGAACCACCCCTACCGGGCCCGCTCGGTCTCCTCGTCGGCGTCCGACAGGAACGGGTGCTCGTCCAGCCGACCGACGAGCCGGTCGTCGGCCCCCGGCGTGAACGGTCCGCTGCTGTCCTCGTCGTCGAAGGACTCCAGGTCGAGCGGGACGGAGACCTCGCTGACCATCACCACGCCGTCCAGCGGCTCCAGCTCGGGGATGTCGAGGGCGCCCAGCGACCCGTCCCCGGTCTGCAACAGCTCCAGCACCGCCTCGCCGACACCCTCCACCACCGGCGACTCCTCGTCCTCCGGTACGGCGGCCCGCCGGGCGGCCTGGGCCACCCGGAGCAGGGCGGCGACGCTCGGCACCCGGTAGTCGCGCCGGTGGCGTACGGAGAGGACCAGCGGGTGCGGGTCGCTCGGCTCGGAGCCGTCGGCACCGCCCAGGCCCACCCCGAAGCGCTCGTCCGCCTCGTCCGGGTCGA
The DNA here is from genome assembly GCF_003030385.1 of Plantactinospora sp. BB1. NCBI lineage: Bacteria > Bacillati > Actinomycetota > Actinomycetes > Micromonosporales > Micromonosporaceae > Plantactinospora > Plantactinospora sp. BB1. Next base: position 4,250,225 of record NZ_CP028159.1, read on the forward strand.
TCGCCTCCACGTCCCAGGGCGTGACCTCGCCGAAGGCGTCGAGCAGTTGCTCGTCGTACTCGTACGACGCGTTGTTGAGCTCGACGTACGCCTGCCAGACGGCATCGTCGTCGATCCGGCCCTCGGCGGCCCGGACGGCGGCGAGGTGCGCCCGAGCGGTCTCGATGACCCGTTCCAGGGCGGCGTCCAGCTCGGCGTGCTGGTCGGTCATGGTGTGGCCTGTCCCTTCGCTGCGATGTCGCCGGCCCGCCGAGCCCGGCGCGGGCGGGAAGTCGATACGCCGACGCGGCCGGGACTGGGTGGACCGGGACTGGGTGGAACCGGAAGTAGATGGATCAACCGGGGAACCGTAGACGAGTGCCGCCGGATGTGCCAGGCGGACGGGTGGTCAGCTCTGCCGGAGGAACCGGTCGAGCACCCGCACGCCGAACTGTAGTCCGTCGACCGGCACCCGCTCGTCGATGCCGTGGAAGAGCGCGGAAAAGTTCAGGTCGGCCGGCAGCCGCAGCGGCGCGAAGCCGAAGCAGCGGATGCCGAGCTTGGCGAACGCCTTGGCGTCGGTGCCGCCGGAGAGCATGTACGGCACCGGCCGGGCACCCGGGTCCTCGGCCCGCAGCGCCGCCGCCATCGCGTCGACCAGGTCGCCGTCGAAACTGGTCTCCAGCGCCGGCTGCCGCTGGACGTGCTCGATCTCGATGTCCGGCCCGATCACCTCGCGCAACTGCTCCATCAGCAGATCGGACTGGCCGGGCAGGCTCCGGCAGTCGATGGTGGCGCTGGCCCGGCTCGGGATCACGTTGTCCTTGTAGCCGGCGGCCAGCCGGGTCGGGTTGGCGGTGTTCCGGACCGTCGCCCCGATCAGGTTGGCGATCGGCCCCAGCTTGGCGATCGCCAGCTCCGGGTCGTCCGGGTCGAGTTCGATGCCGAGCGCCTCGGAGACCTGCTCCAGGAACGCCCGTACGGTCGGGGTGACCACGATCGGGAAGCGGTGCCGGCCGACCCGGGCCACCGCCTCGGCGAGGGCGGTGACGGCGTTGTCGTCGTGCACCATGGAGCCGTGGCCGGGGCGGCCCCGGGCGTGCAGCCGCAGCCACTCCAGACCCTTCTCGGCGGTCTCGATGAGATAGAGCCGCAGGTCCGGGCTGACCGTGTAGGAGAAGCCGCCGACCTCGCCGATCGCCTCGGTGGCGCCCTCCAGCAGCTCGGGGTGGCGGTCGACCAGGAAGTGCGCGCCGTACTCGCCGCCGGCCTCCTCGTCTGCGGTGAAGGCGAGCACCAGGTCGCGGGGCGGGCGTACCCCGGTGCGCTGCCACTGGCGCACCACCGCGAGGACCATCGCGTCGAAGTCCTTCATGTCGATGGCGCCCCGGCCCCAGAGGTAGCCGTCGGCGATCTCGCCGGAGAACGGGTGCACCGACCACTCGCTCGCGTCGGCGGGTACGACGTCCAGGTGTCCGTGCACCAGCAGCGCGCCCCGGCCCGGGTCGGTACCGGGGATCCGGGCGACCAGGCTGGTCCGGCCGGGCGCGGACTCGCGCAGCTGCGACTCCACGCCGACCTCGGCGAGCTTGCCCGCGACGTATTCCGCGGCGGCCCGTTCCCCGACGGTGGTCTCGGGGTCGCCGGTGTTGCTGCTGTCGATCCGGAGCAGGTCCCGGCAGAGTTCGACGACCTCGTCGGCGGCGCTCGGATGGGTGGACGCGGACTCGCTAGTCATGCGGTTCTTCATACCAGCCGGGCGGCTCCGCGCGTCCGCCCCCACCCGGTGTCGGGTTTCGCCATCTGGACCCGAGGGTACCTGCGGGTGTCCGCCCAACAGCGCCGGTCGATGGATGGACCGGACCGGCGGACCTGGAGTGAGGAGGCCAACCGTGAGCGTGCCACTGCCGCCGCTGCCCCCGACCGGTGACGAGGAGGACTACCGGCCCGGCGGGCGCAGCATGGTGGAACTGCTCGCCGAGGAGCACGACCAGATCGTGGCGCTCTGCGGGGAGCTGACCGGGGAGATCGCGCCGGAGCGGCGCAGCCAGGTCGCCGAGGTGCTGACCGCGACCGTCGCCCGGCATCTCTCCGGCGAGGAGCAGTACCTCTACCCGACCGTGCGCAGCGCGCTGCCCGACGGCGGACCGCTGGCCGACCGGGAGCTGGCGGCGGACACCGACGTGCTGCGTACGCTGCGGGAACTCGCGCAGGTCACCCCGACCGAGCCCCGGTTCGCCGAACTCGCCGACGAGGTGACCGGGCAGCTGCGCCGGCACGCGTCGACCGCCTCGACGGAGATCTTCCCGGCACTGCGGGCCGCGGCCAGTGACGCGGAGCTGATCCGGCTCGGCAACCGGGTGGAGATCGCCGAGGAGGCCGCCCCGACCCGGCCGCACCCGGACACCCCGGCGACACCGCCGTGGAACCGGGTGGTCGAACCCGCGCTCGGCGTGGTGGACAAGGTACGCGACGCGGTGAGCGGCCGGCCGACGTACGTCGAGGACCTGACGCCGCCGGCGACCACGGCGACGCCGCCGGCGGCGACCTGAACGTCCGCCCGGATGGCATGATCCTGCTCGGCCCGGCGCGGACCCCGCGTCGGGCCGGGGTGCGTTACCGGACGGAGGTGTGGCGGTGCGAGACGCGTTGGTGGTCCGGGGCGGCTGGGAGGGGCACGTCCCGGTGGCCGCGACGGAGTTGTTCGTCCCGTTCCTGCGGGACGCGGGCTTCGCGGTGGAGGTCCACGACGACCTGGCCGTCTACGCCGACCCGGAGCGGATGGCCGCCGCCGACCTGGTGGTGCAGTGCTGGTCGATCGGGACGATCAGCGACGAGCAGGCGGCCGGGCTGATCGCGGCGGTCCGGGCCGGTACCGGGTTCGCCGGCTGGCACGGCGGGATCGTCGGCGCCTTCCACCACAACGCCTACCACCAGCTCACCGGCGGCGTCTTCGTGCACCATCCGCCGGGCTTCCTCGACCACGATTTGACGGTGCGCCCGGAGCGGGCCGACCATCCGATCGTCCGGGGCATCGGGACGGTACGGCTGCACACCGAGAAGTACTGGGTGCTGACCGATCCGCTCAACGACGTACTCGCGACGGTGACCTTCGACCCGGAGCCGGTCGCGGAGGTGGGGACGACGGAGCGTACCCCGTGGGAGCGGTCGGTCACCCTGCCGGCGGTCTGGACCAGATCCTGGGGCGCCGGCCGGGTCTTCGTCTCGACGGTCGGGCACAAGCTCGACGACCTGACCCTGCCGCCGATCCGGACGATCACCGAACGGGGCCTGCTCTGGGCCGCCCGTCAGAATTAGGTGTCCGTTCGGTTGCAGTTTGGGTTTCCTTTGGGGGATCTTTCACTAGTCAAAGGTCTAGCCGTGAATCCCTTTCGGGTCCTACCGTCACGCTATGAACCTGGAGCTGCGGCACCTCAAGGTGGTCTGCGCGATCGCGGAGACGGGCAGCGTGACGAAGGCGGCCTCGACCCTGGGCCTGGCACAGCCCGCGCTCACCGCACAGCTCCAGCGCATCGAGCGGACTCTCGGCGGCCCGCTGTTCGAGCGGGATCGACGCGGCGCCCGACCGACCGCGCTGGGTGAGCTGGTGCTGGCCCGGGCCCGGGTGCTGCTGCCCGCGATGAAGGGGTTGCAGGACGAGGCGGCCCGGCTGGCCGGGACCGGCACCACGATGACCCGGTTCCGGTTCGGCGGGGTGAACAGTCCGATCCTCGGTGGACTGGTGCACCGACTCGCCGCCGACCAGCCGCACGCGCAGATCAGCACCCACGCGTCCTGGTCGGTGGACGAGCTGGCCCAGATGGTGCTCAGCGGCCGGCTCGACTTCGTGCTCTCCGGGGTCTGCGGTGACGCCGTACCGTCGGCGGAGTTCGGGCTGACCTGGCGGGCCGTGGCGATGGACGCCGTCTTCGTGCTGCTGCCGGAGGCGCATCCGCTGGCCGCCAACGACGAGGTGCACCTGGCGGCGCTCGCCGGGGAGCGCTGGGCGGCGGCGCCCGGTGACGGCTGCTTCGCCGACTGCTTCGTGGCGGCCTGCGCCCGGGCCGGCTTCACCCCGGCGAAGATCTACGAGACCGACATCCGCAGCTGCATCGACCTGGTCGAGGCGGGCGAGGCGATCGCGCTCGCCCAGGCCACCTTTCGGCCGGTCTCCGGCCTGGTCACCCGCCCGCTGGCGAACACGCCGCTGCGCTGGCGGCTGCTGCTCGGCTGGCACCCGGACGCCCCGGCGGCCGGCATCGCCGCCCGGGTGCTCGGGCACGCCATCGCCGCCTACACCGACTCGTTGTCCCGCAACCCGAACTACCTCGCCTGGCTGGCCCGGAACCCGAACTTCGGCCCGCAGGACCTGGCCGCCGCCTGACCACCACCTGGCCGCCGCCTGACCGCCGTCCGGCTCCGGCCCGGCTGACCGCCGTCCGGCTCCGCCGCGCCCGAAACGGCCGAGGCGGCCGGGCCGGTCAGCCGGGCGGAGGCGGCCGGGCCGGTCAGCCGGGTGGAGGGGGCCGGGCCGGTCAGCCCGGGGCGACCCGCCGGGTCAGCCGCCACCAGATCCCGAGCTGACCGACCGCCAGGACCAGGGCGAACGGCAGCAGGGTCCAGACACCCACCCCCTGGGCGATGACGCCGGCCAGCCAGGGGAAGACCGCCCCGCCGATCACCGAGACCCCGTTCAGCACCCCGATCGCGGTCGGCACCAGACGGCTGGCCGTCAACCGGGGCACCATCGCCATCGCGGTCGGGAAGAGCGGCCCGAGGAAGAAGCCGAGCAGTACCAGCGCGACGCTGGCCACCGCCGCGACCGGTACCGCCCAGGCGAGCAGGGCGCTGGCGGTGACCCCGAGCAGGCAGCCGGCGCTGGTGGCCGCCGGGGTGAGGCCGGCCCGGGTGGCCAGCGGGCTGATCAGGAAACGTCCGGCGGTCAGGCCCAGCCAGTAGCCGCTGACCGCGTAGCCGGCCAGCACCGTCGACTGGTCGTAGCCGTCGACCAGCAGGCTGAAGCCCCAGTTGCCGACGCTGATCTCGAGTCCTACGTAGACGGCGAGGAAGACCGCCGCCAGCACCACCGCCGGCTGCCGCAGCGCCGCGCGCAGCAGCCCGCCGCCGCCGGGCCGGTCGGGCGGACCGGCACCGCCGGGCGGCGGGCCGGCGACCGCCACCGGGCCGTCGGCGGCCGTCGGCGCCGGGCCGTGCTCCGGGCCGCGCCGACCCGGGTACGCCCACAGGAAGCCGAGGAGCAGCGGCAGGCCGGCCAGGGCCAGTACCAGCCACACCGCCGTCCACGGCAGCGAACGCAGCATCCAGGCGGCCAGCGCGGGTGCGAGCAGCGCCCCGACGCCGAAGAACGCGTGCAGCCGGTTCAGCAGTGTCGTCGCCCCGGGCAACTCGCTGAGGTGGGCGTTGAGTACCGACTCCAGTACCCCGATGCCGTAGCCGGCGAGCACCTGCACCGCCACCAGAGCCAGGAAGGGTGGGCGGAGCGCCGTGTAGAGGGCGGCGAGCACGAAGGCGCCGCCGCCGACGGCCAGCGCGGTCCGGGTGCCGAGGCGGTCGATCAGGCCGCCGGTGGTGATCCCGGCCAGCAGGAAGCCGGCGGAGAAGGTGAAGAAGGTGATCCCGATGGTGGCCTTGTCGATCCCGTAGTCGTCGATCTGGGCCGGCAGCAGCACACCGCCGACCCCGGCGCTCAGGCCGACCAGGACGAAGGCGGCATAGGCCAGCAGGACCGCCGGCCGCCGGCCGGGTCGGGTGACGGGCAAGGGGGCTCCTCGGCGGCGGTGCGGTGCGGGGTGCGCAGCGACGGGTCGATCGGGCGCCCAAGATTACGAGGCGCCGGCACGGAGCGGAAGATCCGCCCGGCCCGCCGCACGAGGCGGTATGAGCTAGCCGGGATATACCTCGGTCGATCGTGGCCGGTTACCTTGACGGTGCCCTGCCCGACCCAGAACCTCCGGTACCGAGGCGACCGTCGACATCGCCCCGGCCGGCGGGACTGACCCCCGGTCGGCGGGGCACCCGCCACCGTGCGCCGTCCGGTTCCGGGCCGGACGGCGCACGGCCCGACCGGCCGAGACCGCCACCCGTGACGGACTGGTGCGAAGCGGCCGGGAGCGGGTACGGGTACCGGCATGACCGACATGATCCCGCCCGAGGACGACCGGGAGACCGTACGCCGGGTCGCCGCCGCGCACACCGCCGCCTCCCGGGACGTCGAGGCGTTCCTTCGCCGGGTACCGGCGCTGCCGACTCCCGAGGACATCGCCGAGTACGCGGCGCTGCTGGCCCGGGAGGAGGCGCTGCGTACCCAGCGGACCGACGCCGCCGACACGGCCGGACTGAACGTACCGTCGATCGGCGGCGCGTAGCTCGACCCGACCGACCACGCCGGTCTCCGTGTGACGGCGAACGGCGTGGTCGGGTCGGGTCGTACTACCGCTCGATCAGCGGGTCGTGGCCGAGGTCGAGCAGGGCCCGCCGCCACTGCTCGTCGGTCGCGCCGTCCGGGGGTCGGGTGTCGATCAGGTCCTGGATCTCGTCGACCGTCTCCCGCATCACCTGGATGTCGCCGTCGGTCAGGTCGACCTTGCGCTTGCCCAGGATCATCAGGATCTGCCGGCCGGGCTCCGGCAGCCCGAGATCGGGGTCGGCGCCGAACGCCTGCTCACCGGAGCCCTGGGTGAGCAGCCAGCTGCGCAGCTGCTCCGAGGTGACGTTGACGCGGCTGTGGAAGTCCTGCCACAGCTGCTCCACCTCCGGCTCCACCCGTTGCTGTCGGGCCATCACGCCTCCTCCGTCGACGGCGGCGCGGATCGGTCGGCCTCCTCCTCGGTACGGTTCCGGTTTCCCTGCGGCGGTTGGGGCCGCGCCGGTCCCCCGGCGGTCGGTGGCCGCAGCACGGCGTCGGTCTTCGCGCTCTTCTCGCGGTTCTCCTCGGGCTGGCTCACGTCGCTCTCCTCCTCTCGGCCCGGTCCCCGCCAGGCGGGTCGTACCCGCGGGTCCGGGTCTGCGGTCAGCGGGGCCCCGGCGCGGTGGCCGCGCGGGGCTCCCAGACTTCCGGCCAGTGGGCGCGGCTCCCGGCCGGGCCCGCCGGTCCGGTAGGTGCGGGGTCCGGGCGAGCCGCCGGCCGGCCGTCGGCTCATCGGCCGTGCGTGGCGGTGGCCGGGCTGCGTCCGCCGGGCCGCTCCGCCGACACGTCAAAGGTCAGTTGGCCGTCCCGCGCGCCGACCGTGACCCGCTGCCCCGGCTCCACGGTCCCGTCCAGCAGCATCCGGGAGAGCCGGTTGTCGACCTCCCGCTGGATCGTCCGGCGCAGCGGCCGGGCGCCGAACTGCGGTTCGTAGCCGTGCTCGGCGATCCAGTCCACCCCCTCGGTGGTGAACTCGACCCCGATGTCCTGGGCGCGCAGCCGTCGGCGGGTCTCGCCCAGCAGCAGCTCGGTGATCTGCCGGAGCTGCTGCTGCTCCAGACGGCGGAAGATGATCACCTCGTCGATCCGGTTCAGGAACTCCGGCCGGAACTGCTCCTGGAGCCGGCGCATCAGCCGGTCCCGCAGCTCGGTGTTCTCCTCCTCGGCGCCGCCACCCGCACCGCCGCCGAAGCCGACGCTGCGCTGGCTGCCGGTGATCAGCTCGGAGCCGAGGTTGCTGGTCATGATCAGTACGCTGTTCCGGAAGTTCACCGTCCGCCCCTGGCTGTCGGTGAGCCGTCCGTCGTCGAGTACCTGCAACAGGATGTTGAAGACGTCCGGGTGCGCCTTCTCGATCTCGTCGAGCAGCACCACCGCGTACGGGCGGCGCCGGACCGCCTCGGTGAGCTGTCCCGCCTCCTCGTAGCCGACGTACCCGGGCGGGGCGCCGACCAGCCGGCTCACCGTGTGCCGCTCCTGGAACTCGCTCATGTCCAGCCGGACCATCCGGTCCTGCTCGCCGAAGAGCGCCTCGGCCAGCGCCCGGGCCAGCTCGGTCTTGCCGACCCCGGTCGGGCCGAGGAAGAGGAAGCTGCCCATCGGCCGGTCCGGGTCGGCCAGCCCGGTACGGGACCGCCGTACCGCCTCGGCGACCGCGCTCACCGCGTCGTCCTGGCCGACCACCCGCTCGTGCAGGTGCCCCTCCAGCCGGAGCAGCCGGTCCCGTTCCTCCTCGGTGAGCTGGCTGACCGGGATGCCGGTGGCCCGGGAGACCACCTCGGCGATCTCCTGCGGCCCCACCTCGGGCACCGCCGGCTGGTCGCCGTTGCCGTTCGCCACGTGCAGCCGCTCGCGTACCTCCTGGAGCCGGTCGCGCAGTTCGGAGGCGCGCTCGTACTGCTCGTCGGCGACCGCCTGGTCCTTCTCCCGGCGTACCTCCTCCAGCTCCCGCTCCAGCTCCCGCACGTCACCGGCGGGTGTCCGGGTACGCAGCCGGACCCGGGCACCGGCCTGGTCGATCAGGTCGATCGCCTTGTCGGGGAGGAACCGGTCGGTGACGTACCGGTCGGAGAGTTCGGCGGCGGCGACCAGCGCCTCGTCGGTGAACCGGACCTGGTGGTGCGCCTCGTAGCGGTCCCGCAGTCCGCGCAGGATGGCGACGGTGTCGTCCACGGTGGGCTCCGGCACCAGTACCGGCTGGAACCGCCGGGCCAGCGCGGCGTCCTTCTCGATGTGCCGCCGGTACTCGTTCAGCGTGGTCGCGCCGATCACCCGCATGTCGCCCCGGGCGAGCGCCGGCTTGAGCATGTTGCTGGCGTCCATCCCGCCCTCGGCACCGGCTCCGCCCGCGCCGACCAGGGTGTGCAGCTCGTCGAGGAAGATGATCAGCTCGTCGCCGTGCGCCCGGATCTCGTCGATCACCTTCTTCAGCCGCTCCTCGAAGTCGCCCCGGTAGCGGGTGCCGGCGACCAGGCCGGCGAGGTCGAGCTGCACCACCCGCTTGCCGATCAGCGTCTGCGGCACGTCCCCGTCACAGATCCGCTCGGCGAGCCCCTCGACGATCGCGGTCTTGCCGACCCCGGCCTCGCCGATCAGTACCGGGTTGTTCTTGGTACGCCGGGACAGGATCTCCACCGCCTGCTCGATCTCGTCCATTCGGCCGATCACCGGGTCGATCCCGTCGGCCTGGGCCAGATCGGTGAGGTCCTGCCCGTACTGGTCGAGGGTCGGGGTGCCCCGGTCCGGCTTGGCGCCGCCGTTCCCGCCGCCGCTGGCGCTGGCCGCCTGCAACGACTGCGGCTGGATCCGGCCCGCCGCCAGCATCCGGCCGGCCGGCGACTCGGGGTTCAGCGGCAGGGCCATCAGGATGTGCTCCGGCCCGATGTAGGAGGCGCCCATCGCCCGGGAGAGCTGGTGCGCGTCGAGCAGCGCCCGCTTCGCCGCCGGGGTGAGGGACATGTTCGACGGCACCTGGCCGTGTTTGGCCGGCCGTTCCACCCGCTGCTCGCCGCCGAGCGCCCCGAGTAGCGCGTCCGGGTCGGCACCGGCCCGGCTGAGCAGGTCCCGCAGGGGTTCGCGTTGCAGGGCGGCCCAGAGCAGGTGGTCGGTGTCCAGGTCGTTGCTGTTCGCCTGTGCCGCCCGGCGTGCCGCGTCCGCCAGCATCTCCCGGGCGTCCGCGGTCATCAGCCTGGTGATGTCGACCCGCTGCCCCTGCCGGCGGCTTTCTCCCCGGCCGAAGTAGCGGGCGAGGAACTCGTCCCACGGATCGGGGCCGAAGTCGCCGGGTCCCTGCGTCATCTCTTGTCCCCCTCACGGGCGCGGGCACTGGCGTCATCTCGGCTACCCGGCGGAAGGCCCGACAAACGCGCCCTAACCACAGGTGGGACGGCTGTGCTGGCAGGCTGGGCGGATGGCAGTCGAAGCTCTCCTCGTCGTGGACGCCGCGAACGTGGTCGGCTCCCGCCCGGACGGCTGGTGGCGGGACCGGGCCGGGGCGACGGCACGGTTGCGGGACCGGTTGGCGCCGATCGCCCGGCACGGCCTGCCGGGGCTGCCCCCGCCGGTGGCGGTGGTGCTGGTGGTGGAGGGCGCGGCCCGCCGGGTGGAGCCGGCCGAGGGCGTCCGGGTGGTCGCTGCGGAGGGCTCCGGCGACGACGCCATCGTCGGCCTGGTCGGTGCGGAGGGCGCCGGCCGGAGCTGTGTGGTGGTCACCGCCGACCGGGCGCTGCGGGACCGCGTCACCGCGCTCGGTGCGCAGGTACGCGGACCGCGCTGGTTGACCGCACCGCCGCACGGGTGACGGAGAACCGGCTCGGGACGGCCTGGAAGTTGCGGCGCTGAGCTGGGCCTGCCGGTGGCCGCCAGACAACTGTCGGAGATCCGACTGAGTAATCGTCCGGTGACGCAAAGTGGGAGGAAGCGGGGCGGGTGACCCGCTCCGGCGGGACCACCTGGGAACGGACAGCGGGGCAGCAAACGCCCAGGGCGCCGCAGAGCGCTGATCGGGATAAGCTCTAATTAGAGCCTTCCCGCCCCCAGGAGGTTTCGCCGTGGCGAGTGTCGCCGAGCTGAAAGCGGCCATCGACGCCGCACTGCAGCAGATCGGCGACGGCCAGGCCGCGGTGCAGGCCGCCAGCGACAAGCTCGCCGAGGCCCAGCAGACCCTGGCCGGGGCGCTGGAGGGGAGTGGACACTCCACTGTCGACGCCGCGCAGGCGTCGCTGTCGCAGGCCGCCCAGGAGCTGGAGGAGTGCCTCGCCGCGACGCTCGCCGCCGTCGAACACGCCCAGCTCTACGTCTCGACGCTGTAGAGCAGCGGATGTCCATCATCGAGGAGTTGGGCGCCCGGGTCCGGGCCGCCTCCGACGAGCTGCCGGTCGAGCTGGTCATCAAGGCACTCGACCACCTGAAACTCGCCTCCGAGCGGCTGCGCTGGGTCCGGCAGGAGTCGGCCGACCCGATGGGCGTACCGGAACTCTCCGCCGCCACCGAACACCTGGAGACGGCCGGGCACGCGCTGCGGCTCGCCCAGGACCAGTTCGCGACGTACCTGGCGGCGATCGGGCTGGGCCGGGACGGCCCGCCGGCCGGCGGCCCGCAGCGGCCGGCGAATCGTCCCGGCACCCGGGGCCCGACCGACGCGTCCGGGCCGGTCCGGCGGGCCGCTCCCGCCGGGACCGGCGGCTGGTGGTCGGTCCGGGTCGCCGAACTCTTCGACCGGCGGGACACCCCGGCACCCAAGCCGGACCGTGAGATCACCGACCCGGAGGAGTTGCTCCGTCGGGTGACCAGCGGGGTCCGCTCCGGCGACCGGACCCGGCTGCACACCGAGCTGCGCGCCGTGGAGGCGAACGTCGGGCTGGGCCTTGCCTCGGTCGCCCCGCCGATGCTGCGGGACCTGGCCACCGCCCTGCTCGGCCACCCGCCCCGGGCGGCGGACCTGCCGAGGCTGCGCCGCGAGCTCACCGGAGGGGTCAAGGACCTGGTGCCCAACCTGCCACCCGGGGTGCTCGACACCGTGCTGAGCCGTCTCTGCCGGATGCCGCCGCCGAAGGAACCCGTCGAGCAGCCGCACCCGGCCGACCCGGCGGTCGCCGCCGGGGTCCTCACCGGACTGCTGATGCGCCGGCTCGGCGTCGACCAGCGCCCCGTCACCGCTCGCGCACCCCGGGACACCCATGCCTGACCTACGGACCCAGCTCGTCGACCGGGTCCGCACCATGCTGTCGCACGCCCTGGGCGCGTCCCGGGCCCGGCTCACGGCGGCGCGGACCGAACTCGGCGGCGCACAGGACCGGCTGCGCCGGATCCGGGACGCCGCCGCCCGGGTACCCGACCGGGTCGGTGCGGAACGGGACCGTCGGGTGGCCGAACTCTCCGACCGGTACGCGGCGGAGATCGGCCGGCTCGCCACCCGGGCCGCCGAGGCCGCCGCCCGGGAGGCGCCCGGTGCCGCCGGTACGGACTGGGCCGGCTGGCAACCGACCCCGGTGATCCGGGGCGAGGCACCGGGACCGCTGCGGATCGGCACCGTACGGGTCGACGGCGCCGTGCCGGTACCGGCGCTGGTGCCGCTGCTCGACGCCGGCCACGTACACCTCTCCGGGGCCGACCGGGGCGGCTGCGACGCGGTGGTCGCCGCGCTGCTGCTCCGGGCGTTGGGCCGGGCCGATCCCGGCGCGCTGCGGCTGGTCGGCTACGACCCGGAACACCTCGGCGGCGGGCTGGCCGGCTTCGCCCCGCTCTCCACCGCCGGGCTGCTGACCTTCGTCGGGCCGGGCGGCCTGGCCCGGCTCCTCGACGACCTCGTCGACCAGATCCGCCGGATCAACGAGACGGTGCTGGCCGGCGAGTACTCCTCACTGCGCGAGCTGGCCGCGGCGACCGGCCGGCGGCCCGAGCCGTGGCGGGTCGCGGTGCTGCTCGGCGGCGACGAACTCTCCCGGCACGAGCGGGGCCAGCTCGACCGGGTGGCCCGGACCGGCGCCGCCTGCGGCGTGCACCTGGTGGTACGCGGCATCGAGCTGCCCGACGGGCCGGACGTGCACCGGGTGGTGGTCGACGACGGCACCGCCTGGCTGGACACCTGCCCCGACCTGCCGGTGCTTCCCGACCCGCCCCCGCCGGCCGGGCTGGTCACCGAGACCTGCCGGGAGGTGGCGACCCGGGTCAACGCCGGTCCGCCACCGACGCCCTTCACCGACCTGCTCCCGCCGGCCGACCAGATGTGGCGGGAGGACTCCGCCGCCGGTCTGGTCGCGCCGATCGGGGACGGTCCACAGGGCCGGCCGGTGACGCTGACCCTGGGCGACTATCCACCGCACGCGCTGATCGGCGGCCCCTCCGGTACCGGCAAGACCAACCTGATCTTCGCCTGGATCGGCTCGCTCGCTTCCCGCTACTCCCCCGCCGAGCTGGAGTTCTATCTGCTGGACTTCAAGGAGGGGGTGTCGTTCGCCCGGTTCGCCCAGGGCCGGCGCGACCCGAGCTGGCTGCCGCACATGCGGCTGGTCGGGATCAACGTCAACACCGACCGGGAGTTCGGGCTGGCCCTGCTGCGGTTCCTCGCCGAGGAGCTGCGCCGCCGGGCGGACGCGGCCAAGCGGCACGAGGTGACCAAGCTGTCCGAGCTGCGCGCGGTGGACCCGACCGGTCGCTGGCCGAGGATCGTCGCGGTGGTGGACGAATTCCAGATGCTGCTGGCCGGCCGGGACGCGGTGGCCCGGGAGGCCGCCGACCTGCTGGAGGACCTGGCCCGGCGGGGCCGCTCCCAGGGCATCCACCTGGTGCTCGCCTCGCAGGACGTCCGGGGCATCGAGGCGCTCTGGGGCCGGCCCGCGCTGGTCGCCCAGTTCACCCTGCGGATCGCGCTGCCCAAGGCGCTGCGCATCCTGGCCGAACGCAACGACGCCGCCCAGGTGCTGCCCCGGCACCACGCGATCGTGAACGCCGAGTCCGGGATGTCCGAGGGCAACCAGGTGGCCCGGATCCCAGCGGCCAGCGACTGGGGCACCTGGAGCGACCTCCAGCACCGGCTCTGGCGGATGCGCCCGCCGGACGCGGCCCCGGCCCGGCTCTTCGACGGCGACGCGATCCCCCGGCTGGACGAGGCGCCGGACTTCGTCGCGCTGCGGCCGCCGGGCGAGGCGACCCCGGTCGGCGCCCCCCGGGACCGCGCGGCCGGCGGCGCGATCTGGCCCGAGGGGGTCGGGCCGGAGCGGGGCGGAGTGCCGAACGGCGGCACACCGGCGCAGCCCGGCGGAGACCGGCCGGGCGGCCCGGAGCGGACCGGTGGCGGGGCCCGGGGGCCGGTGGCGCTGCTCGGCGAGATCATCGACGTGCAGGCACGCTCGGCCGGGATGCGACTGCCCCGGGCACCGGGCCGGAACCTGGCGGTGCTGGGCACCGGGGTGGACGAGGCCTGCGCGGTGCTGGACGCGGCGGCCCGGTCGCTGCGCCGCCAGCACCGCCCCGGTACCGCCCGGTTCTCCATCGCCTGCCTGGACCCGGACGCCGACACCGCCGCCCGGTCGCTCTACGAGGCGCTCGGCGCCGACGCCGCCTGGTATTCCGAAGAGGACATCGGCGAGCTGATGGCCGAGACCGCCGACGGGCTGGGCTCGGGCGGCGCCCCGGGCGAGCCGCACTACCTGCTGCTCTACGCCGTCGACGCCGCCGCCGGCCAGCTCGGCACCACGATCGGGCGGCGCACCGGGCTGGACCACCTGCGGCACGTGCTGCACAACGGGCCGGAGCGGCGCACCCACGTGCTGGCCTGGTGGCGAGGGGTGGCCCGGCTGCGGGCGGACCTCGGCGGCCCGGCGTCGCGTACCGACCAGATCGGCGCCTGGGTCGCGCTCGACGTGCAGGGTGCGGAGCTGACCTCCGCGCTCTATCCCGGGGCCGGCGGTGGCCCGGACTGGTACCCCCGGCCGTGGCGCGGGCTCTTCTTCGACCGCTCGGTGCACCGGACCGGTCAAGTGATCATCCCCTATGGACCGTCCCGATGAGCGGCGACCTGGAACGGGAGGCCGGCTACGCGCAGGCGATCCGGCGGCTCGCCGAGCTGACCGGCCGGGCCGAGGCCGAGCGCGCCGAGGCGGACGCCTGGTACGAGCGGCAGTGCGCCGCCGCCGAACGGGCGGTACGCGACGCGGAGCAGGCGGTACGCCGGGCCGAGGCGGAGGTGGCCGACGCCCAGCAGGAGGTGGACCGCACCGAGGCCGAGTCGATCCACCTCTGGAGCATCCTGCGCGGGCAGTTCGGTGCGGCGGACCGGCGGGTCGGCGAGCCACCGGTGCCGCGCAACGGCGTGGGCGTACCGGCCGACGTCGAGGCGCTGCTCGACGGGGTCCGGGAGCTGCTGGACCGGGCCCGGAAACCGGGCGAGCTGCCGAGCGCCACCCGGCCGCTGCTGGCCCTCTTCGGGGTGCTCGGCGCGGCCGCCGCGTACGCCCTCGGGCTGGCCGCCCGGACCGTCGGCGACCGGTACGGCGGTGACCTGGCGGTGGGCATGCCGGTGCTCGGGCTGCTGGTGACGCTCCTCGGCCCGGTCGTCGGGCTGGCACCGGCCCGGGTACTCGCCGACCGGCGGCACGCCGGCCTGGACGTACGCTCCGCGCTGGTGGTCGTGGTCGCCGGGCTGGTCACCACCGGGGCCCTGTTCGGCCTGCTCCGCTGAGGACGCCGGCCCGGGACGCGGTGCGGCCGGACTCAGGCCGGTACCGCGACCGCCTCGCGGAGCAGCCGCCGGGCCAGCACGATCCGGTCGGCGTCGTCGTCCAGTCCGGGCAGGTCACCGACCCGCTCCACCCCGCCGGAGAGGAACGCCCGCAGCGCCGGCCCGCACTGGGCGGGGAAGGTCACCGTGCGGTCGAAGAGCGACAGCACGATCCGACCGGGGCTGCCGTCCCCGCCGGCCGGCTGGCTCGTCAACCGCCAGCGCAGGCCGTCCCGAGGCAGCAGCCGGGTGTCGGCGTGCACCGCACTGATCGCCGCCGCCTGGGCCAGCGGCCGGATCGGCGCCGGGCGGGCCGCCGGCCAGGCCCGGGCCCGTAGCCGGGCGGCGACCTCGCCCGGATCGGCCCGCAGCAGCCAGTCCCGCAGCGCCTCGACGGTCTCGGTCAGCTCCGGTTCGACCTGGTCGACCTCGGCCACGTCCATCCCGAACGGCAGTGTGGCGCGCAGTCGCGGATCCTCGGCGGCCAACTCCAGCAGCGCCTCGACCATCGCGTACCGGGTGAGTGCCCGGACCCCGACGGTCAGGTGCAGGCTGCTCTCGTCCTGGGCCCGGGCGCTGTGCAGCCAGCCCCGGGGCAGGTAGAGCGCGTCACCGGGACCCAGCACCACGTCCAGCGCCGGTGGCCCGTCGGCGACCGCGGCGACCTCGTCGGCCCGGCCGCCCCACGGCTGCCGCTCCAGCGGGTCGGGCAGCACCGGCTCGTGGATCTGCCAGTGCTTGTGCCCGTCGACCTGGAGCACGAAGACGTCGTGCGTGTCGTAGTGGGTGGCGAAGCCCTGGTTGCCCGGCGGCGTCAGGTAGGCGTTCACCTGGAGCGGCTGGCCGAGCTGCCGGCTCAGCTCCCGGGTGAAGTCGATCAGTGGTGGCCAGGTGCGGTGCAGTCCCTGGAGCACCAGGGTGGCGCCGTCGGCGTAGAGCGCGAGGACCCGCTCGTCGAGTACCTGGTCGGTGATCTCGGCCCCGGCCCCGCCACCGCCGGTGTACTGCCCGGTCGGCAGTACCTGGCCGTTCCTGGCCACCCGCAGGAACGGGGTACGCAGTCCGCGCCGGCTGAGCAGTTCGTCGGCGTCGTCCGGGCTGAGCAGGTCCCGGAAGCCGTCCGGGTTACCGAGTTCGGCGGCCCGGGAGAGCAGCGCGGCCCGTCCCCAGTACGCGGCGGCGAACTTCGCCGGCTCGACCGCCACGCAGCGGGTCAGCGCCGATCCGTTGGCCGGAGCGGGCCCCGTCGCCGGGCCGGTGGACCGGGCCGGGCGACCGTCGCCGCCCGCCCCGGTCGTCGGATCGGATCCCGGCAGGGTCGGTACCACCGGTCGGGGTGTCCCGGTCGGCGGTACGTCCGGCAGGTCCGTCCGGGAAGCCTCCGGCCGGTACCGGGCCGCGACCGTGCCGGTCGACCCGTCGTACTCGGTCATCGTCGGGCGCTACCGGGCGGCGCTGTCGGCGCCGCCGTCCTGCTGCCCGGGGGTGGCACCGGCGTCGGCCGGGCCCTCGGCGGCACCGTCCGCCCCGCCGTCGTGCTGCCCGGGGGTCGCGCCGCCGTCGGCCGGACCCTCGGCGCTGCCGTCGGCGCCGCCGTCGTGCTGCCCCTGGGTGGCTCCGGCGTCGGCCGGGCCTTCGGCGGCACCGTCCGCGCCACCGTCCCGGCCCTGCGGGTTGGCTCCGCCGTCGGCCGGGCCCTCACCACCGCCGCCGCCCGTGGTCCGGATGTCGTCGTCGTCGAGTCTCATCGGGTTGCTCCCTCGGGTCAGCGCCCCGCCGCGCCGGCCGGGCGTCGCTACGCGGGTGGTGGTACCCCGCGCGCGATCACCTCTAACCCGGCAAACCGGTCCTTCTCCCGCGCGGGGGTGCCTCGCGACCCAGCGCAGCGCTGGCGGTCAGCCGGTACGGCAGGCGACGCGGTTCGGGGCAAAACGCGTCCCGTGCGCGGCCCGACGACGGGCCCGGAACACCCGGTCAGCCGCCCTCGACAGCTACCGGAAATCTCCCGGAAGTTCACCCCGGCATTGCCGGAAGGGCCTCGGGGTCAACGGCGGGCGTACGGCGCCGAACTGTCCCGGACCACCAGGTCGGTGGAGAGTTCGACCCTGGGCGTGTCCAGCGGCTCGCCGCCGGCCAGCCGGAGCACCGTCCGGGCGGCCAGCAGCCCCATCTCGGCCAGCGGCTGCCGCACGGTGGTGAGCGGCGGCGAGGCCCAGCGCGCCTCCGGCAGGTCGTCGAAGCCGACCACGCTCACGTCGTCGGGGACCCGCAGACCGCGCCGCCGGACCGCCTCGTACGCCCCGAACGCCATCTGGTCGCTGGAGGCGAAGATCGCCGTCGGTGGCTCGTCGAGGTCGAGCAGTGCGGACCCGCCGGAGTAGCCGGACTCGTGGTAGAAGTCGCCGGGCAGGACCAGCTCGTCGCGGAGCGGGATGCCGGCGGCGTCCAGGGCGGCCCGGTAGCCGTCGAGCCGGGCCCGGCTGCAGAGCAGTCGCGGCGGCCCGGCGATGAAACCGATCCGGCGGTGGCCGAGCGAGAGCAGGTGCTCGGTGGCGCGCAGCCCGCCGGCCCAGTTGGTCGCGCCGATGGTCGGGATGTCGAGGTTGGGCACTCCCGCAGGGTCGACCAGCACCATCGGCACGTTGAGCCGGCGCAGCTCGGCGTGCACCGGCGGGGCGAGGTCGCTGGCCACCAGGATCACCCCGTCGGTGGCCCGGGTACGCAGGTTCTGCAACCACTGCCGGGTCGAGGTGGAGCGACGGTGGATCGCCGAGACCACGGTGCCGACGCCGGAGGCGTGCGCGACGTCCTCCACCCCTCGGATGATCTCGACCGCCCAGGGGCTGTCCAGGTCGTTGAAGATGAGGTCGATCAGGCTCGCCCCGGCCCGCGGTCGGGTGGCCCGTCGGCGGTAGCCGTGCCGGCGGAGGAGTTCCTCCACCCGTTCCCGGGTCTGCGGCGCCACGTCGTTGCGGCCGTTGAGCACCCGGGAGACCGTCGGCACCGACACGCCCGCCTCCTGTGCGATGGCGGTGATCGTGATCCTGCGTCCTTCGTCGACCGTCACGAGGCAGCTCCTTCGTTGAGGGTTCAGCCTACGACCGAAACACTTTCGAGGGTGCACCGGCGTCGGTCACGTGCCCTCCCAGTATTTTGCCGCAGCTTTCGGGGTTGACTGACCGCACGGTGGGCCATAACGTTCCGAACGAGTTACGGAACAATTCCGGAAAGTTTACGCCGGAGAGGATCGTCCATGCCCCGTCTCGCCGCGCCCACGGTCCCGCCGGCTCGGGCGACCGGTGACCTGGCCGGGGTCGAGTCCTGATGGTGCCCTCCGGCGCACCGGTCATCCCCGGCTTCCATCCGGACCCGAGCATCTGCCGGGTCGGCGACGACTACTACCTGGCCTGCTCCAGCTTCGAGTACTTCCCGGGCGTGCCGATCTTCCACAGCCGGGACCTGGTGCACTGGACCCAGTTGGGCAACGTCCTCGACCGGCCCAGCCAGCTCGTCCTGCCGCCCGGCACCCCCTCCTCCGGCGGGGTCTACGCGCCCACCCTGCGGCACCACGACGGCCGGTTCTGGCTGATCACCTCGAACGTCCCGCACGGCGGCACCCTGCTGGTCACCGCCGAGGACCCGGCCGGCCGCTGGTCGGAGCCGGTGCACCTGCCCGACGTCCTCGGCATCGACCCGGACCTGGCCTGGGACGACGACGGCACCTGCTGGTGCACCGTGGCCGGCGTCGACCAACTGCGGATCGACCCGGTCCGGGGCACGGCACTGAGCCGGCCGAAGCGGATCTGGTCCGGCACCCCGGGTGCGCAGGCGCCCGAGGCGCCACACCTCTACCAGATCGACGGCATGTGGTATCTGCTGATCGCCGAGGGCGGCACCGAGCGCGGCCACGGCATCTCGGTGGCCCGGGCGCCGGCTCCGGACGGGCCCTTCGAACCCTGCCCGGCCAACCCGATCCTCAGCCACCGCAGCACCGACCACCCGATCCAGAACACCGGGCACGGCGACCTGGTGCGGGCCGCCGACGGCTCCTGGTGGCTGGTCTTTCTCGGGGTACGCGCCCGGGGCGGCACACCCGGCTGGCACGTACTCGGCCGGGAAACCTTCCTCGCCCCGGTCACCTGGTCCGACGGCTGGCCGGTGGTCGGGCCGGTCGGCGCGGTGCCGCGTACCCCCACCCTGTCCCCCGCGCCGGTGGGTGCCGCGCCGGTGCGGGACGACTTCGACACCACCGAACTGCACCCGCGGTGGATCTCGGTCCGGGCCCGGCCGCCGGAGGACGTCTCGCTGATCGAGCGCCCCGGCTGGCTGACCCTGCGCTCCCGGGGCAACTCGCTCGACGAGCCGACGGTGACCTTCGTCGGCCGCCGGCAGGAGCAGCACGACGTCCGGGTACGCGCCCTGGTCGACCCCGGGGTGGGCCGGGGCGGCCTGGCGGTACGCCTCGACGAGGCCCACCACTACGCGGTCGAGCTGGGCGACGGCGAGGTCTGGGTACGGGCCCGGATCGGGCCGCTCTGCCAGCGGATCGGCAGCCGTCCGGTGACCGGTCCGGTGGTGTTGCGCGTCGAGACCTGGGCCTCCGGGCCGGGCATGGACCATCCCCGGCAGGAGCCGGACGTGGTGCGGCTCGGCTACGAGGCCCCCGGCGGCGAGTTCGTCGTCCTCGCCGAACTCGACGGCCGCTACCTCTCCACCGAGGTCGCCGGCGGCTTCACCGGCCGGGTGATCGGCTGCTACGCCACCGCCGACGCGATCGGGGTCGACTGGTACGACTACCGGGTGCTCGGCTCGCTGGACCGGGCCGAGGTGGTCGACGACGACCTCGTCGACGCCTGAGCCGCCCGACTACTCCCCGTCGGCGTCGACGCTCCGTTCGAAGACGACCGCCTCGTAGCGCGGGGTCATCCCCACCGACTCGTAGAGCCGGACCGGACCGATCGGGTTGGCCAGGTCGACGCCGAGCCCGGCGTACTCCCGGCCCTTGCCGGCATAGCAGGCGAAGGCCCGGGCCAGCAGCGCCGCGCCGACGCCCCGCCGCCGGTGCTCCCGGAGCACCGCCAACTGCTTCACCCAGCCCTCGTTCTGGTCGAGGGTCTGGTCGGCGGACTGGAGGACGCCGACCGGCTCGCCGGCCACCTCGGCGACGAACCACTCGTCCCAGGCGACGCTGGGCAGCGCGGCCACCTGGGCCCGCCACTGTTCGTAGCTCGCCGGCTGGTAGTCCGGGGTGTCCCGGAAGGCCGAGTCGAGGATCCGGTGGAAGGTGCGCAGCTCCGCGTCGTCGGTGGACCGGACCGGCCGGACCAGCACCCCGGGCGGCGGGGGCGGCGGCTCGGCAGCCACCCCGGCCAGCGGCCGGCGCATCCGGGCGTACCGCTTGACGAACTCGAAGCCGGCGTCCCGGAGTACCCCGATCCAGCGTTCCTCGGTCGGCAGCGCGAGCGCCCGTACGGTCATCGCGGCGAGACCGAACTCGGCGGCGCGTTCGGCGGAGCGGGCCAGCTGCATCTCCAGCAGCGGCACCTGGGCCGGCAGTCCCCGCTCCGGGTGCACGTAGACCTCGACGGTCTCCCGTGGCCCCCGGTTCGAGTCCTCCAGATAGGACCAGCCGCGCACCTCGCCGTCCGGGTCGATCGCGAGCCAGCTGTCCCGGGCCGGGTCGAGGTCGGGCGCGGTCAGCACCTCGCGTACGTCGTCGGCGCTGAAGTCGGGGTGGCCGAGCGCGGCGATGTCGCTGGCGTGCACGACGGCCAGGATCGCCGGCACGTCGACGAGGCGGGGCCGGCGCACCGACCAGCCGGGCGGCAGGGGCATGTCGTGCATCTAACCCCGGCCGGCCCTGCTCCGCCGCCGATTTTCCGCCGAGGATCGGCGCCGACTTTCCGGCGAGGACCGGCGGGATTTCCGCCGAGGGTCAGCGGGCGAAGGTGCCGACCATGTTGCCGCTGGCCAGTTCGAGTTTCCGCACCGCGGCGTGCACGTCCGGCGCCTGCGGCGCGCCGGGCAGCTCCAGCGGTCGGTTCACGGCGTAGAGCCGGAAGAAGTACCGGTGCGGGTCGTCGTCGGTCGGCGGATGCGGGCCGCCCCAGCCCGCCGTGCCGAAGCCGTTCTCCCAGACCCGGCCGCCCGGTGGGGTCTCGCCCTCGTCGACGCCGCCGGAGGTCGCCTCGATCCCGGTCACCAGCCAGTGCAGGAACGGCGTACGCCCGGCGTCCCGGTCCTCGACCAGCAGCACCAGTTCGGTCGCCTCGTCCGGTACGTCGAACCACTCCAGCGGTGGCGAGATGTTGCCGCCGTCCCGGGAGAACCGGTCCGGCAGCCGGTCGTGGTCGTTGAAGGCGCGGCTGCGCATCAGAATCCCGGCCATCGCGTCGCCCTCCTCCCGGTTCGGGACCTCTCCGGACGCCACCGGCCGAGAACGCCGGTGGGGCCGCTCGTGTTCTTCCGGGCGTACCCGGGGTGGGCGGGCCGAAACAGCCGCCGGCCGGGTCGGCGCACGGTCAGCCGCGCCGCTTGCCGCACCGGCGCGCGATCTGCCGGCCCACGCCGCGCCGCTTGCCGGCGGCCCGGCCGAGCAGGTCGTCGAGGAGCAGGGTGAGACCGGCCCCGACCAGCCAGCTGTCCTTGGCGATCGGTACGCCCTGCTGGGTGGGCCGGGGGTTGCCGGGCTCGTGCATGCCGGGCGTGGCCCAGTACAGCCGCATCAGGCCGCCGCCGAAGGCGAGCAGGCCGAGCCCGACCAGCGCGGACGGGACCACCGGGAAGAGCAGGGCGGCGCCGAGCGCCACCTCGGTGCCGGCCAGCAGCCGGGCGAACTGGTCCGGCGGGATCTGCTTGATCGGCGGGATCGCCCCGGATGCCATCCCGTGCATGCCGGCCGCCTCCTCCCCCTCCAGGTTCCACTTGGAGACGCCCGAGTTCAGGACGAACGCGCCGATCGCGACGCGCAGCGGAAGATGGGACACGTTCATCGGTCGCTCCGCTCTGCCGGTACCGCTGTCCGGGCCCGCCTACCCGGATAGTCCGCCCGCACACCGGGTACCGCCCGGTCGGGCGGACGGGCGGCGCCGGGCGGGGCGGGCCGGGCCGGGCACCCGGTAACCTACGTCGGCATGGTCGAGCTGATTCCCGCCGAACGGATCACGGAGGCGGCGAGCCGCATCCGGCCACACGTGCTGCGTACCCCGACGGTGCCCAGTCCGGGGCTGGCCGAGGTGCTCGGCGTGCCGGTGGCGCTGAAGCTGGAGACGCTCCAGCACTCCGGCAGCTTCAAGCCGCGGGGCATCGCCAACCGGCTGCTGTCGCTGTCGCCGTCGGAACTCGCCGCCGGGCTGGTCACGGTCAGCGGCGGCAACCACGGGATCGCGCTGGCCGCGATGGCCGCCCGGACGGGTGTCCGGGCCACCGTCGTGATGCCGGCGAAGGCGCCGGCCCGGTCCGCCGCCCGGGTCCGGGCCAGCGGTGCCGAGCTGGTGCTGACCCCGGACGTCGGCGCCGCGTTCGACGTCGCCGAGCAGCGTCGGCAGGCGGGGATGACCTACGTCGACCCGCTCGGTGACCCGGCCATCGTCGCCGGGCACGGCACGGCGGGCGCGGAGTTCGTCGCCGACCGGCCGGACCTGACCGACGTCTTGGTCAGCATCGGCGGGGGCGCGCTGATCTCGGGGGTCGCCACCGCGATCAAGGCGGCGAAGCCGGGGGTACGGATCTGGGGCGTGGAGACCGTCGGGGCGGAGTCGATGTCCCGGGCGCTGGCCGCCGGGCACCCGGTGCGGGTCGACGTCACCTCGATCTCGACCACGCTCGGCGCGCCGACCGTCACCGAGCTGACCCTGGCACACGTCCGGGCGTACGTCGAGGAGGTGCTGGTGGTCTCCGACGCCGAGGCGGTCGACGGGGTACTGACCGTCGCCGAGGAGGCCAAACTGTGGCTGGAGCCGGCGGCCGGCTGCCTGCTGCCGGCCGCCCGCCGGGTGGTCGAGCGGGTCGGCGCCGACGCGGTGCTCGGACTGCTCTGCTGCGGCGGCAACGTCACGGTGCCGGACGTACTCGGCTGGGCCGCCCGGACCGGCGCCCGTCCGGAGCTGCTCGCCCCGCCGCAGGGCAGCGCCCGGCACTGAGCCCGGGGCCGGTGCCGTCGGGCCGGCCGAGTCGCGGTCCGGCCGGTCAGCCGGCGAGTTCCCGCTCCAGCGGGGTACGGAACTGCGGCGTGATCCGCGCCTCGCCGAGCCGTCCGGCCAGCTCCGCCACCGCCGCCAGCACCGCGCCGGCCGCCTCGGCGCCGACGTCCTCGAGCAGCCGGTGGACGATCTCGCCGTCCCTGCGCTGCGCCCAGCCGCCGACGATCCGGCCGTCCCACCAGACGGTCGGGCCGATGTTGCCGTTCCGGTCGAAGAGCCGGGGGCCGTGCCCACCGAGGAACCACTCCCGGCGGGACCAGCCCATCGGGGTCGGGTCCAGGCCGGGCAGCAGCGCCGCCCAGGGCTCGACCGGAGGTACCGGTTCGAGGTCGTCGGGGAGCAGCAGCCCGGTGCCACCGTCCAACTCCACCTCCACCGGCCGGACCCCGGCGAGCGCCCGACGCGTCTGGGTGACCGTCCACCCGGTCCACCAGCGCAGGTCCTCGACCGGCGCGGGCCCGTACGCGGCGAGCCAGCGGCGGGCCAACTCGACCTCGGCGTCCTGTGCCGTCCACGGCTCGGGAGCCACCGGATACCAGCGCTGCGCCAGCGACCACCGGTACGGGCTGTACCGCCAGGTGCTGCGTGGCCGTCCCCGGACGATCCGCCCCTCCGCGGCGAGCAGCAGGAGCAGCCGGGCGACCACCCGCTGCCGGCCCTCGTAGGACTTGCCCCGGGCCAGCACCAGGGGCTGGCGCAGCCGCTCGTCCTGCTCGGCGAGTTCCGCCGAGGTCACCTCGCCGCGCGCCTCGATCGCCGCGAGCGCCACCGCCTCGACCTCGGCGAGCCAGCGTTCGACGTCGTCGGCCACGCCCGCCTCGGCGAGGAAGCCGAGGAGCTTGCGCCGTTCCCGGCCGGCGACGGTCCGGGCCGCCGCCTCGTGCAGCACCGGTACGGACTCGACGGGGGTCACGAACATGGTCCGGCGCATCGCGAGCATCCGGATCAGGGTCCGGTCCTCGTACAGCGCCCGGTCGACGGTCCGCACGTCGGCGGCGGCGCCGGCCAGCCGGGCGAAGAGGGCCAGATAGACGGTGGGCGGGTCGGAGGCGTGCAGCGCCACCATGTCCCGGGCGACCTCGACCGGGTCGTCGGCGCGGGCCTCGGCCGCGAGCCGGTGTCGCCGGCCGATCCTGGCCCGCCGCTGGGCAACCTCGATCCGCACCCTGCCTCCTCCGTCCGCCGGCCGGTCGAACCCCTGTCTACCAGCGGCCGGGCGGCGGGCCCGACCCTTCGGCGCTAACCGGGTACGTCGTACGTCTGCACGACGCGGCGCGCAAGGCGCGGCACGATCTGTTCGAGGGCGAGCCGCTGGAAGTGGGGCGTGTCGCGGTGCGCCTCGAACGCCTCGCGGGAGGCATACCGTTCGAGCAGCACCACGGTCCGGTCGTCGTCCAACTGCTGGTAGCCGACGAAGGAGAGGCAGCCCGGTTCGCCGCGACTCGCCTCGATGAACTCGGGCAACAGCGCGCGGACCTCCTCCTCCGCCCCCGCGGCGATCGTCCAGTGTGCGACCACGAGCAGTTCCGCCATGGCACCTTCCCTTCGCGTCCCCGGCGGAGCGGTGTGGCCGGTGGTGTGGCCGGTCACTCCGCCCCGAACGAGCCGACGACGATCTCGCCGGCCGGCTCGTACCTGCCGATCATCACCCCGTTCGGCGAGACCGTGCTCCGCACCAGTTTCAACCCGACCGGGACGGTGCCGTCGGCGAAGAGCCGCTTGCCCGAGCCGAGGACGACCGGGAAGACCAGCAGCCGGAACTCGTCGACCAGGCGGTGCCGCAGCAGCGTCTGGATGAGGTTGGCACTGCCGTGCACCTGCAACTCGGGTCCGTCCTGCCGCTTGAGCGCCGCGACACCCTCGGCGACGTCACCCTCGATCAGCACGGACCTGTCCCAGTCGAGCGTGGGGCGGCCCCGGGAGGCGACGTACTTGGTGGCCCGGTTGAGTGGCCCGGCGCCCTCCTCCTCCGAGGCGTGCGGCCAGTACGAGGCGAAGATGTCGTAGGTCCTGCGCCCGAGTACGAGGTCGAACGGCTTGTCCATCAGGTCGGTCATGGCCTCGGCCACCTGATCGTCCCAGTAGTTGACCATCCAGCCGCCGTGGGCGAAGCCGTTGTCGTCGTCCTCGCCGGGGCCGCCCGGGGCCTGCATGACCCCGTCGAGGGTCAGGAAGGTGCTCACCACCAGTTTCCGCATTGTCGGTGTCCTCTCCATCGGGCCCCGCTGTGCGGCGGACCGTCGTCGTCGGCGCGTTCTCCCGCGCCTGCCAGCAACTCTCACACCGACAACTCAATTTGTCAAGGACAGAAGACTTGTCGGACTGGAGGAGCCGGAGACGGCGTCGACGGGCGCGCTACCGGGGCCCCGTGCACCGGCTAGGGGAGGATGGCGTCGACCTAGGGGAGGATGGCGTCGACGTACCCGCCGTCGACCCGGACCGCCGCGCCGGTGGTCGCCGAGGCGAGCGGCGAGGCCAGGTAGGTAACCATGTTGGCGATCTCGACGGGCTCGATCAGCCGTTGCAGCAGGGACTGCGGCCGGTGCAGTCGCATGAACTCGCGCTGCGCCCGCTCCCACGGCACACTCCGGTCGACAAGCTGGTAGACGAAGTCCTCCACCCCACCGGTGTGGGTCGGCCCGGCGATCACCGAGTTGACCGTCACCCCGGTCCCGGCGGCGGCCTTGGCGAAGCCCCGGGAGACGCCGAGCAGCGCCGTCTTGGAGACCCCGTAATGGATCATCTCGGTCGGGATGACCACCGCCGAGTCGCTCGCGATGAACTGCACCCGTCCCCAGCCGCGTTCCATCATCCCGGGCAGGTAGCTGCGGGTCAGCCGGACCGCCGCCAGCACGTTGACCTCGAAGTAGCGCCGCCACTCCTGGTCGTCGATCTCCAGCGCCGGCCGGGCGGCGAAGATGCCCAGGCTGTTGACCAGGATGTCGACGCTGGGCAGGAGTTCGAGGGTCCGCGCCGTACCGTCGTCGGTGGCCACGTCGGCCGGGACCTCGACCACCTCGGCGTCCGGCACCTCGGCCCGCAGCGCGGTCGCGGCCCGCGCGACGCTCTCCGGCGTACGACCGTTGACGGCCACCCGCGCACCGGCCCTGGCCAGCCCGGTCGCGATGGCCGCCCCGATGCCCTGGGTCGATCCGGTCACCAGCGCGGTCCGGCCGGTCAGGTCGATCTGCACGGTCATGAGCTTCCCCCAGAAGGTGAGCGGTCCGGGCGGACCGGCGCGTATCCCTACAGATCAGACCGTAGTGCCGCACCGGGACGACGGCGCGGCGGGCACCACCCGGGGGTGATGCCCGCCGCAGCGGAAACCGAAGTCACCTGAGCCAGGGCTGCCGCCGCACGATCGGCAGCCTCGCCCAGACCCGGCCCAGTCCCCAGGTGTCACCGGCGCCGACCAGGGCCAGAGCGGCCAGCAGCGCCGCGTTGACCAGGTGCTCGTCCAGGAAGGGGTTGTTCGCGGGAGGCAGTACGACCGTCCACATCAGCACGTACAGCAGGCCGCCGGCAACCGCGGCGACCCGGAGGCCGATCCCGGCCAGCAGGGCGACGCCGATGGCGAGCAGGCCGACCATGAACAGCACATCCGCCCAGGCCGCCCCGGCGATGCCCTGGTAGAACCCCTTGAACGGTCCCTCCGCGCCGAACGCCAGGAAGCCCTTGGTGGGGCTGCCACCGTTGACCCAGGCGGCCTTGCTCTCGGTCGCGAAGCCGAAGCCGAACATCTTGTCCAGGAACGCCCACAGGAAGGTCCAGCCCAGCGCGAGCCGGATGCCGGCGAAAACGTACCGGGTGGCCCGCTGGGCGCCGGTCTCCGCACCCACCGGGTCGGCCGGCGCAGCGGTCTGGCGGGCGACGGGCTGGTTGCTGGTCGCCGTCATCGTCGTCACGTCCTCTCGTGTCGTCCGCGCTGTCCCTCGCGGCTACCTCTATTCGACGCCGTGCACCACCGGGCGGGGCAGGGCCGACGGGCCGCTCGCCGCCGGGACCTTGGACCCGTCTTCCCGGGACGTCCGGTTCGGGTCCGCCACCGCCGGCGGCGTTCCCCGGTGCGCCGGTCGGTGCCCGATCCGCAGCACCATCTGCGGTCTGCCGAACCGCCCGAGCGCCAGCCGGAGCTGCTCGCGTGCCGCCGGCACCGCCATCACCTGGCTGTGCAGGCAGGTCGTCAGCCCGGCCGCCGCGGCGGTCAGCAGGACGCGCTGCAACGCCTGCCCGGCCCGCAACTGCGCACCGGGGCCGTCCGCCGGACTCCCCAGCACGGCGACCACCGGCTCCTGGTCCGGCTCCTGACCGGGTCCCTGATCCGACCGCTGAGCCGGCTCGTCGGCCGTCCCGGACCGGTCGCCCCGACCGGCCGGCACGTCGCACGGCAGGTGGAACGGCCCGTCGAACGGCGGTGCGGCGGTGCGCCAGCGGACCGGGTCCGTCCGGGCCCGGTCCAGCACCCGCCCGGCGCTCGCCTCGATCTCGGTGAAGGCGGCCACCGCGGCATGACCGACGATCAGCTCCAGCCAGCCGTGTTCGGTCCGGGCGGCGTCGATCAGCCGACGCCGGACCTCGGGCGGTACCGGCGTCGGGACGACCGGGCCGGCATCGACCCGGCACAGCGGCAACGCCGCGAACAGCTCCCGCTCGGTGGGGCCGGGCGGCTGCGCCGGACCGGGATGCAGCCGCGCCAGCAGGTCCGGCTCGTCGCGGTACGGACGCAGCCGGACCAGCGCGGGCCGCCCGAGCTGCCTCAGCGCCAGCCGTACGTTGAACAGCCCGGCCCCACCGCCGATCCGGGCGGCCCACCCGGCGTGCGCACCGGCCGGACTCGCCCGGGGCGGGCTGACCAGCACGTCGATGGCGCCGCCGTGCAGCCGCAGCCACGGCTGGCTCTGCTCCGGCACGGGTGCCCGGGCGGCGGCGACAACGGCCAGCTCCAGGTCCTCCCGCGTGTAGCCCGTCGGACTCATCCTGCTTCTCCTCGCCCCGTCCCGCCCGGGTCGACGGGCGGCGGATCGGCCGTGCGTGGGACCCGTCCG
Organism: Plantactinospora sp. BB1; assembly: GCF_003030385.1. Lineage (NCBI taxonomy): Bacteria > Bacillati > Actinomycetota > Actinomycetes > Micromonosporales > Micromonosporaceae > Plantactinospora > Plantactinospora sp. BB1. The sequence continues at coordinate 4,278,596 of NZ_CP028159.1, forward strand.
GCACCGGACCCGGCCGTCGACGGTGCGCGGCCGGACTCGGTGCCGTGCCGGGACCGCTCGGCTCAGTCGGCGTACTCGATCACGTCGGTCGGGTCCCGCCGGAGCACCGGCGGCAGCGGGCTCGGGTCGGCGACGAAGCCGAGCCGGACCACCACATAGGGCTCACCGATCGCGGCGAGCAGGTTGCGCATCAGCCAGCGGGGCCACTCCAGTTCGATCGGATCGCTCAGCGGTGCGGTGGCCAGCCCCTCCGCCACGGCGGTCAGCAGCAGGGCGGAGAGCGCTTCGCCGCCGGCGAGCAGGTCGGCCGGGGCGTCGCCGTTGCCGAACAGGATCGCGTAGGCGGCGCCCCGATCCATGCCGTCGCCCGTCTCCAGCCCGGGCGTGCCGCCGAACGCGTGTTCGCGGATCGGCACCCGGCGCGGTCCCGGGCGGACCGCCGAGGCGGCCGGTACCCCGTCCCGGCTGCCGGCCGGGCGGTTCGTCCAGCGCCGCAACTCGGCCCGGTACGCCGGGTCCTCCAACTCGACGGCGGCGGCGTTGGCGGTCGCGACGGCCAGCATCGGCATCTGGTCCTCGCGGACCAGGTGCAGGTACGCCCCCTCGGCCTCGACGACCTGGCGGAGCCGGCGCAGCGTCGGCTCGGCGACCCGGCGGTCGTCGAAGGCCCGCCGGTCGGTACGTCGCCGCTCCCCGGCCGCGTGCAGTCGCGACTGCTCCGGATCCGGCTCCTGTCGTCCGGTCACCGTGATCCTGGCCAGCACGTCCGGGTCGGCCGCCTCCGGGAACCGCACCACCTCGGTGCGGTATCCGGCCACGGCGAGCGCCAACCGCGCGTGGTGCAGGGCCGCGCCGCAGCTGACCAGCAGCAGCCGTCGGGCCTCGTCGACGCTGTGCACCTGCCGGGAGCGGTCCGCCCGCAGCGTCAGTACGGCGCCGGGGCCGACCCGCCAGCGCCACGGCTGGGTGTTGAAGACCGAGGGCGCCAGCAGCGCGTACCCGGCGGCCGCACCGAACGCGGCGCGGACCTCGGCGGCGGGTACGGCGGTTCCGTCGGCGGGCGTCGTCGCGTCGCTCCGGTTGGGGCTCATCGCACTTCCTCCTCGTTCGCTGCCTGCCCCACCACCGTGCGCCGCCGCCGGGGCGCGCCGGCAGGGCCGCAGGTCCCGTGCCGGCGGGACCCAGTCCCCGATCCCGGCGACCGGCGTTCGGGACCTTCGGCCCTGGCGGGCGGGGCGTCGGCCGGATAGGAAGGACGGGTGATTAGGGTCTTCCTGCTCGACGACCACGAGGTGGTCCGGCGCGGCCTGGCCGGGCTGCTGCAGAGCGACGGCGATATCGAGGTGGTCGGCGAGTCCGGCTCGGCACAGGAGGCGGCGCGCCGGATCCCGGCGCTCCGCCCGGACGTGGCGATCCTGGACGCCCGGCTGCCGGACGGCAACGGCATCGACGTGTGCCGGGACGTCCGGGCGGTCGACTCCGCGATCAAGGGGCTGATCTTGACCTCGTACGAGGACGACGAGGCGCTCTTCGCGGCGATCATGGCCGGCGCCGCCGGGTACGTCCTCAAGCAGATCCGCGGCACCGACCTGGTCGACGCGGTCCGCCGGGTGGCCGCCGGCCAGTCGCTGCTGGACCCGGCGGTGACCGCCCGGGTGCTGGACCGGATCCGCACCGGCGTCGAGCAGCCTCGGGAGTTCCAGTCGCTGACCGAGCAGGAGCGCCGGATCCTGGAGTACGTGGCGGAGGGGCTGACCAACCGGGAGATCGCCGGCAAGATGTTCCTGGCCGAGAAGACGGTGAAGAACTACGTCTCCAGCCTGCTGGCCAAGCTCGGCCTGGAACGGCGCACCCAGGCGGCGGTGCTCGCCACCCGACTGCTCGGCGAGCGGCACTGACTCCGACGCCGGCACTGATCCCGACGCCGGCACTGACCCCCGCACCGGCACTGACTCCGGCACCGGACCGGCTCGGCCGAGCGCTCAGTCGCGCAGCGGCACCCGCCACACCACAGTGGTACCGGTCGGCTCGGTCCGGCCGACCTCGAAGCTGCCGCCGTAGCGCTCCGCGCGTTCCCGCAGGTTGACCAGGCCGCCACGGGCCCGGGCCGGGTCGGTGCCCACCCCGTCGTCGGCGACCCCGACGCAGAGCTCACCGTCGCGCACGTCGACGGTGACCGTCACCCGGCTCGCCCGGGCGTGCCGAACGGCGTTCGAGAGCGCCTCGCCGAGCACCGCGAGCAGGTCGGGGCGGATCCGGTCCGGCACGGCGCTGTCCACCGGCCCGGTCATCTCCAGCCCGGGACGGAATCCGAGCGCCTCGGCGGAGCCGGCGACCAGGTCCCGGATCTCGGTACGCAGCGCCGCGCTCATCGGGGTCCGCAGCTCGAAGATCGCCCGCCGGATGTCCCGGATGGTGGAGTCGAGGTCGTCGACGGTGGCGTTGAGCCGCTGCCGTACGTCCGGCCGGGCGGCCAGCGGCGCCACCGTCTGCAACTGGAGCCCCATCGCGAAGAGCCGCTGGATCACCACGTCGTGCAGGTCCCGGGCGATCCGCTCCCGGTCCTCCAGGACCACCAGCAGCTCCCGCTCCTCCTGCGCCCGGGCCCGTTCCAGGGCCAACGCCGCCTGCCCGGCGAACGTCGCCAGCAGGGTGCCCTCGACGTCGGTACCGGCCTGCTCCCCGACCGGGTAGCCGACGACCAGTACGCCGTGCAGCGCGTCGCCGACGATCAGCGGGGAGATCAGCCCCGGGCCGGCGCTGACCGGTACCGGCCAGGGTGCCGCCTTCGCCAGGCTCTCCGCCACCGCCTGCCGCCGGTGCGTCACCGGCTCCACGAAGGCCGTGTCGTCGGCGGCGAGTACCGCCCCGACCAGCTCGGCGGCGGCCTGGCCACCGTCGGCGACCTCGACGGTGAACTCGCCGGCGCCCTCGTCGTAGAGCAGCACCAGGGCGACGTCCGCCTCGGCCACCTCCCGGGCGCGGCGGGCGATCAGCCGCAGCGCGTCGGTGCGGCGCACCTCGCCGAGCAGCACCCCGGTGATCTCGGCGGCGGCGGCCAGCCAGCGTTCCCGGCGGTGCGCCATGGCGAAGAGGCGGGCGTTCTCGATGATCACCCCGGCGGCGGCGGCGAGCGCGACGACGATCTCCTCGTCGTCGTCGGTGAACTCCGCCGCACCCTGCTTCTCGGCCAGATAGAGGTTGCCGAAGACCTGGTCGCGGATCCGGATCGGCACGCCGAGGAAGCTGTGCATCGGCGGGTGGTTCGGCGGGAAGCCGTACGACTGCGGGTGCTGGGTGATGTCCGGCATCCGCACCGGACGGGGGTCGGCGATGAGCAGCCCGAGGACGCCCCGGCCGTGCGGCAGGTCGCCGATCCGGGCGTGCGTCTCCGGGTCGATGCCGTGCGTGATGAACTCGGTGAGCAGCCGGTCGGGGCCGATGACGCCGAGCGCGGCGTACCGGGCGTCGGCCAGCCGGCACGCGGCGGCGACGATCCGGTCCAGGGTGCTGTGCAGGTCGAGGTCGGTGCTGATCCCGACGACGGCGGTCAGCAGCGCCCGCAGCCGCTCCCGGCTGGTCACCACCTCGCCGACCCGGTCCAGCATCTCCTGGAGCAACTCGTCCAGGCGTACCCGGGACAGCGGCGTGATGCCCAGCGACGGGGTCGGAAAGCCCGGTTCGGCTGGCGGCCTCGACTCGGTCATCCGGCGATGTTATCCCCGGCACCGGGCCGCACGGCAGGCGCGATGATCAGCTCGCGCCCGCCGCGCGGCCACCGGTTCACCGGGCGGCCCGCAGCTGCCGCAGGGTGCGGTGCGGCTCCGCGCCGACCGGCGCGAGCCGCAGCTTGGCGTCGACCACCGCCACCCCGTCCGGGCCGACCAGCACCGGGTTGAGATCGAGTTCGGCCACCTCCGGCAGGTCCTCGGCGAGCTGACCGAGCCGGCAGAGCAGCTCCTCGACCGCGGCGGTGTCGACCGGTGGGGCGCCCCGGTAGCCGGTGAGCAGCGGCGCGGCCCGCAACGACCGCCACATCCGGCCGGCGTCGAGGTCGGTCACCGGCGTCAGCCGCAGCGACCGGTCGCCCAGCAGGTCGGTGTGCACCCCGCCGAGCCCGACCATCACCAGCGAGCCGAACTGCGGGTCGTGCACCACCCCGGCGACCAGCTCCAGCTGGCCCCGGGCCATCGGCTGCACCAGTACCGGCCCGTCCGGACCGGCCGCTCCGGCCACCCCCGGGTACGCCGCCCGCACCTGCTCCGGGCCGCCGAGCCGCAGCGCGACCCCACCCACGTCGCTCTTGTGCACGAGGTCCGGATCGGCGGCCTTCAGCGCGACCGGGTAGCCGAACCCCTCGGCGGCGGCGACCGCCTCCTCGACGGTCTCCACCCGGCGCGCCGGCACCACCGGGATGCCGTAGCTGCCGAGGATCTCGGCGATCCGGTCGTACGGCTGCCAGCCGGCAGCCGTGGCCAGCGCCTCGCGGGCCAGTTCCCGACCCCGTCCGGCAGTCGCGGCCCTCGGCGGGATGCCGCCGGCCGGCTGCCGGAGCCAGTCGGCGTACCAGGCGGCACGTCCGATCGCCCGGACGGCCCGTTCCGGCAGGTCGAAGACGGGGGCCCGGCGGCTGCCCACGGTGGCCGGCGGATCGGCCAGGCCGAGCACGACGACGGCGGCGGTGAGGGCGGGCGCCGAGTCCAGGACCGGGGCGAGGGCGGCGAGCATCGCCGGCACGTCGTTGGCCCGGGTCGCCGCGACCACCAGCAGCAGCGAGTCGACCTCACCGCTCGCCGCGACCACCCGGGCCGCGTCGGCGAGCGCCGCCGGGCTCGCCCCCGCACCGAGGTCGAGCGGGTTGTCGTCACCGGCCAGCGGGGGCAGTACGGCCCGCAGCCGCTCCCGCAGCGCCGGGCTGAGCGACCCGACCCGGAGCCCGGCCCCGTCGGCGGCGTCGGCGGCCAGCACGTTGACCCCACCGGCGTTGCCGATCACGGCGAGCCGGTCACCCGCCGGCAACGGCTGGTCGGTGAGCAGCCGGGCGGTGTCCATCAGGTCACCGAGGGTCTCCAACCGGATCACCCCGGCCTGGGCGAAGAGCGCGTCCACGGTGCTGTCCGGGGCTGCCGCGGCGGCGGTGTGCGAGGCACCGGCCCGGGCGCCGGCACCGGAGCGGCCGCTCTTGACCGCCAGCACCGGCTTGCGCCGGGCGAGCCCGCGGACCAGCCGGGCGAACCGGCGGGGATTGCCGAACGACTCGAGGTAGAGGGCGACCGCCGTGGTCGCCGGATCGTCGTGCCAGTACGCGATCAGGTCGTTGCCGCTGACGTCGGCCTTGTTGCCCAGCGACACGAAACTGGAGAGCCCGCAGCCGGCCCGCTCGGCGTGCTCCAGCAGCGCGACGCCGACCGCGCCGGACTGCGAGGCGACCGCCAGCCCACCGGCCGGCGGCAGTACCGGCGCGAAGGCCGCCGCGAGCCGGACCGCCGGATCGGTGTTCACCACCCCGATGCAGTTCGGGCCGACCAGCCGGATCCCGTGCGCCCGGGCGACCTCCACCAGTTCGCGCTGCGCCTGGCGTCCGGCGGCGCCGCTCTCGCCGAGCCCGGAGGTCAGGACCACGGCGGCGCGTACCCCGGCGGCGGCCGCGTCGCGGATCGTGTCGAGCACCGCCGGGGCGGGTACCGCGACGACCGCCAGCTCCACCGGCTCGGGCAGCGCCGACAGGCTCGGGTACGCCGGCAGCCCGCAGACCTCGGTGGCGTGCGGGTTGACCGGGTGCACCGGCCCGGTGAAGCCGTACCGGAGCAGGCTGCGCAGCGTCTCGTGGCCGATGCCGCCCGGGGTACGGCCGGCGCCGACCACCGCCACCGAGCGGGGTGCGAGCAGCGGTCGCAGCGAGGCCCGCCCCGCCACCCGGTCGCGGGCGTCGGCGGCGCCGAGTTCGGCCTCGCTGAGCACGGTGGGCAGGCCGACGGCGAGTGTCGCGTCCCCGGTCCGGGAACCGGCGTGTCCGGTCAGGTCGGCGGCGACCTGGAGCATCGCGGCGTTCGCCGGCAGGACGTCGCCACGCAGCTCGGTCACGCCGGCCGCGCCGGCCACCGCCCGCAGGTGCTCCAGCAGCAGCGTGCCGATGCCCCGGTCGCGCTGCCCGTCGGCGACGAAGACGGCGAACTCGGCGCCGGTGCCGCCGTCACCCACCTCGTAGGAGGCGACCCCGGCGAGCTGGCCGGCGGTCTCGGCGAGTACGGCGCCGTGCTCAGCCGGTGACCCCGGCCGGCAGAGCCGGTCGACCTCGGCGGCGATGGCCCGCTCACCGGGTACGGCGAAGAACCTCATCCGCAGGCTCTCCGGGGAGCTGTGCCGGTACAGCTCGGTCAACCGCTCCCGGTCCTGCGGCACGACCGCGCGGATCCGTACGATTCCACCGTCGATGGTGAGCGCGTCGGCGCCGGGTATGGCCTGCACGAACACCTCTGGTACCCCATTTCGAGTCGTTCTCCCCAGCGGGCCGCTGGTCGTCTGCCTACCAGCACAGCCGGGCGCGGCCCGGACGGACAGGGCCGGAGCGCCCGGCCCGGCGGGCCGGTCGACCCTGTCCGGCCCGGGAGCACGGTCCTAGCGTCGGGGTGGGACGTCGGGAAAGACGTCCGGAGCCCGGCGGAAGGGGCTGTGATGAGACGGTGGCAGGTGCAGGACGTGATGACCACCGACGTCGTCACCGTCGGGGCTACCGGATCCGCAAGTACGTCGGGGCGTACCAGGCGGTGCTCGGCCGGCTGGACGCGGTCGTCTTCACCGCCGGGGTCGGCGAGAACAGCGCGGTGGTCCGCGAACGCGCCCTGACCGGACTGGAGCCGCTGGGCATCGTCGTCGATCCGGCCCGCAACGCCTCCGGCGCGCCGGCCCGGACCATCTCCGCCGACGCCGGTCGGGTCGCGGTCTGCGTCGTGCCGACCGACGAGGAGCGCGGGATCGCCGAGGAGACCGCCGCCGTCCTGCGCGCACCCTGACCGGACCCGGCGACGGCGGCCCGGACCCGGCAACCTGTCCCGGTCGCCGGGTCCGGTCGTCGACGGTTCAGCCGCGGGTCGCCCAGTCGCCGAGGGACCAGTCGCGCACCTCCGGCATGTCCTCCAGGTGCTCGACCACGTACGCCTCGTGCCGGGCGAGCTGCCGCTCGCACCAGCGGCTCAGCTCGGCCGCGCCCCGGGGCAGCCGCCGGGCGTTGTTGATCGCGTCCAGCACCAGGTGGTAGCGGGACGTCCGGTTCCGTACCGTCATGTCGAACGGCGTGGTGGTCGTACCCTCTTCCACGAATCCGCGTACCCGGAACCGGTCGGCGTCCGGCCGCCCGTGCACGAGCTGGTGGATGGCGCCGGGATAGCCGTGGAAGGCGAAGACCACGTCCACGGTGTCGGTGAACAGCTCGGTGAAGAGGGTGGGGCTCATCCCGTGCGGGTGGTCCCTGGGCCGGACCAGGGTCATCAGGTCGACGACGTTGACCACCCGGACCTTCATCCCGGGCAGCCGTTCCCGGAGGATCTGGGCGGCGGCGACGGTCTCCATGGTGACGACGTCACCGGCGCAGCCGAGCACGATGTCCGGGTCGCTGCCGCCGTCGTCGGTGCCGGCCCACTCCCAGATCCCCGCGCCCTGGGCGCAGTGCGCGATCGCCTCGGGCATGGAGAGCCACTGCAACTGCGGCTGCTTGTCGATCACGATCAGGTTGATGTACGACCGGGACCGGACGCAGTGGTCGGCGACCGAGAGCAGGCAGTTGGCGTCCGGCGGCAGGTAGATCCGGGCGATGTCGCCGCGCTGGGTGAGGACCACCTGGATCAGGCCGGGCCCCTGGTGCGAGAAGCCGTTGTGGTCGTTGCGCCACGCCGTCGAGGTGAGCAGGATGTTCAGGCTCGGCACCTTCGCCCGCCAGGGCAGGTGCTTCGCCTCCTGGAGCCACTTTCCGTGCTGGACGGTCTGCGACGCGCTGACCATCGCGAACGCCTCGTAGGTGGCGAACATCCCGTGCCGGCCGGTCAGCGTGTATCCCTCCAGCCAGCCGTGACAGTTGTGCTCGGAGAGCACCTCCATCACCCGGCCGTCGCGGCCGATCGCCACGTCGGCGTCGGTGACCCGTTCCATGAAGGCCCGGTCGGACGCCTCGAAGACGGCGCCGAGGCGGTTGCTGTTCGTCTCGTCCGGGCAGAAGAGCCGGAACGTGTCGGGGTTGCGGCGGTAGACGTCCCGGAGCAGTTCGCCGAGCCGGCGGGTCGACTCGGCGCGCAGCTTGGCCGGCGCCGGGACATCGACCGCGTAGTCGCGGAAGTCCGGCAGGTCCAGGTCGCGGGTGAGCCGGCCGCCGTTCGCGTGCGGCGAGGCGCTCATCCGCAGGTCACCCCGGGGTGGGAGTTCCCGCACTGTCGCGCTGGGCGCGCCGTCGTCGTCGAAGAGCTCCTCCGGCCGGTACGACCGCAGCCAGCGCTGGAGGATCGCCAGGTGTTCCGGGTTGTCCCGTACCCCGGAGAGCGGCACCTGGTGGGACCGCCAGCTGCCGGTGACCCGCACCCCGTCGACCTCCTCGGGCCCGGTCCAGCCCTTCGGCGAGCGCAGGACGATCAGCGGCCAGCGTGGCCGGCTGCCGTCCCAGTCACCGCCCCGGGCGGCCCGCTGGATGGCCCGGATCCGGCCCCACGCCCCGGCGAGGGCCGCCGCGAAGCGGTGGTGTGAACCGGGCAGGTCGACGGCGTCGACCTCGATCACGTCGTAGCCGTGTCCCTCGAACAGCGCCCGGACCTCGGCCGGATCCTTGCGGGCCAGCACCGTCGGGCCGGCGATCTTCGCGTCGTTGAGGTGCAGGATCGGCAGGACGGCGCCGTCCCGGGCCGGGTTGACGAAGGAGACGCCCTTCCAGGAGCCCTCCAGCGGGCCGGTCTCCGCCTCGCCGTCACCGACCACGGCGACGGCGAGCAGGTCGGGGTTGTCCATGACGGCGCCGTAGGCGTGCACGAGGACGTACCCGAGTTCGCCGCCCTCGTGGATCGAGCCCGGCGTCGTCACCGAGACGTGGCTCGGGATGCCGCCGGGGCTGGAGAACTGCCGGAAGAGCCGGAGCAGGCCGGCCTCGTCCTGCCCGACCTCCGGATAGATCTCGCTGTAGGTGCCCTCCAGATAGCCGGCCGCGACCAGGGCCGGCCCGCCGTGCCCCGGCCCGGCGAGGTAGATCGCCTGCTGTCCGGTGAGCCTGATCAGCCGGGAGACGTGCGCGTAGATCAGCGACAGGCCGGGGCTGGTCCCCCAGTGCCCGAGCAGCCGTGGCTTGATGTGCTCGGCGCTGAGCGGCTCGCGCAGCAGCGGGTTGCCGCGCAGGTAGATCTGCCCCACCGTCAGGTAGTTGTTCGCCCGCCACCACGCGTCGAGCCGGGCGAGTTCGGACTCGTCCGGCGCCGCGAGGGTGTGCAGGATCGCGGCGTCGGCCGCCGTCCCGGTCTGGTCCCTGGTCTCCGTTGCCACGCTCAACCCTTCCGCAGACGTACGTCGTCGGCCTCCGGCGAGCCGGCGCCGCGTCCCGCACCCGATCCGCGCCGATGTCCGGCCGCCTCCACCACGGTATGGCCGTCGGCGCCCGCTGGTGACCGGTCCGAGGTCCGTCCGGTCCGGGACCTTCGACCCGTCCACCCGATCGGGTGCCGGTGGTGTCTTCCCGGCCTCCCGGGTGTCGTCCCCCATGGTCCGGCCGCCGATAATCGCCTCGCCGTCGCCCGGTACCGCCGCCTAGCATCGCCGGTCATGGAGGACGTGGAGATCCCCGAATGGTGCCGGGACGTACGCCGGGTGGCGGTGCTCACCGGGGCGGGCATCTCCACCGACTCCGGGGTCCCCGACTACCGGGGACCGGACGGGGTCTGGACCCGGGATCCGAAGCTCACCGACGCGTTCACCCGGGACCGCTTCATGGCGGACCCGCAGGTGCGGGCCCGGTTCTGGCGTACCTATCTCGGGCACGCCGCGTGGCGGGCCGAGCCGAACGCCGCGCACCACGCGCTGGCGGAGTTGGACCGGGCCGGGATCGCGGTGCGGATCCTGACCCAGAACGTCGACGGCCTGCACCAGATGACCGGGATCGCCGCCCGGAAGGTGCTGGAGCTGCACGGCAGCATGCGCTCGGTGGTCTGCACCGGCTGCGGGGCGCGGTCCGAGGCGCGGGCCACCCTGGACCGGGTGGCGGCGGGCGAGCCGGATCCGGGGTGCCGGGAGTGCGGGGGGATCCTGCAACTCGCCGTCGTGCTGTTCGGGCAGTACCTCGACCCGGAAACCCTGGACAACGCGAAGCGGATCGCGGCGGCGAGTCAGTTGATGCTCGCGGTCGGCTCGTCGCTGCTGGTCGAGCCGGCCGCCTCGCTCTGCCGGCTCGCCGTGGGTGCCGGTGCCCGGCTGGTGATCGTCAACCGGGACCCGACCCCGTACGACGGCCTGGCCGACGAGGTGGTCAGGGAGCCGATCGGCAGCGCGCTGCCCCGGATCACCGCCGCGCTCACCGCCGCCGCCCGAGCTACCCGCTGATCGAGTGCGTCCGCCCGCCCCGCCGGGCCGGACGCGCCCGGACGGACGACGCTGGCGACCGCGTACGGTATACGAACTACCGTTCGGCTCAGCCGATCGACCGTCCGCCGATCGGTGAGACATCGATGATCAAGGTAGCCTGGATCGGGGAATAGGTTCCGGGCGAAGAGCAAAGCCACCGCGGCTGGCGTCAACGCGGGACGACCGATCCGTAGCACCGCGCCACGCCCGCCCTGCCGCAAACGAGGTACGTCGTGTCGCTGATGACCGCACTCGACCACCAGCACACCGTCGCTCCACCGGGATACAGTCGCTGGCTGATACCTCCGGCGGCACTCTCGGTGCACCTCTGCATCGGTCAGGCGTACGCGACGAGCGTCTACAAGAACTCGCTGATCGCGCACTTCGACGCGAGCCAGACCGCGATCGGGGTCATCTTCAGCATCGCCATCGTGATGCTCGGCCTCTCGGCGGCGCTCGGCGGCACCTGGGTGGAGTCGAACGGCCCCCGCAAGGCGATGTTCGTCTCGGCCTCCTTCTGGGCCGCCGGCTTCCTGGTCGGTGCGCTGGGGATCGCGACCGGGCAGCTCTGGCTGGTCTACCTGGGCTACGGCTTCCTCGGCGGGATCGGCCTCGGCATCGGGTACATCTCGCCGGTCTCCACGCTGATCAAGTGGTTCCCGGACCGTCCCGGCCTGGCCACCGGGCTGGCGATCATGGGCTTCGGCGGCGGCGCGATGCTGGCCAGCCCGCTGAGCCGGCAACTGCTCTCGCTCTACGACCCCGGCTACGACCCGGCCAACTCCGCCTCGGTCGCCTCCGGCGGCGCCCTGGTCGGGCTCTTCGTCACCCTCGGCATCGGCTACTTCGCCATCATGATGTTCGGGGTCTTCAACGTCCGGGTCCCGGCGCCGGGCTGGCGCCCCGCCGGCTTCGACCCGGGTACGGTGGCCGCCAAGCCCCTGGTGACCACGGCGAACGTCTCGGCGTCGAACGCGATCCGCACCCGCTCGTTCTGGCTGCTCTGGATCGCGCTCTTCTGCAACGTCACCGCCGGGATCGGCATCCTGGAACAGGCCAGCCCGATGATCCAGGACTTCTTCCGGGACGGCGGCACCTCCAGCGTCACCATCGCGGCGGCCGGCGGCTTCGTCGGACTGCTCTCACTGTTCAACATGGCCGGCCGGTTCGCCTGGTCGTCCACCTCGGACGTGATCGGGCGCAAGCCGATCTACATGGTCTACCTCGGCGTCGGCATGGTGCTCTACGCCCTGCTCGCCCTGGTCGGCTCCACCGCGACCGCACTCTTCGTCCTGCTGGCCTGCGTCATCCTCTCCTTCTACGGCGGCGGCTTCGCCACCGTGCCGGCCTACCTGCGGGACCTCTTCGGCACCTACCAGGTCGGCGCCATCCACGGCCGGCTGCTGACCGCCTGGTCGGCGGCGGGTATCGCCGGTCCCCTGATCATCAACGGCTTCCTCGACGCACAGGGCAAGCCCGGTACGCTCACCGCCGCCGCCTACCAGCCCGCACTGTTCACCATGGTCGGCGTACTGGCCATCGGGTTCGTGGCGAACCTGCTGATCCGGCCGGTGCCGGACCGCTTCCACGAGCCGGCCCGGACGACGGACGCACCCGTTCCGGAGCCGACGGAGGGTGAGCGCCCCGACCCCACCACCCCCGCCGCGACGGCCGCCGACGCGACCGGCACCGAGAGGAGCAGCACCCGATGACCGGGCAACCGAAGAACCAGTCCGGCCGACTCTGGATCTCGTGGCTGCTGGTCGCGGCACTCCTCGGGTACGGCGTCGTACAGACCGTCATCACCGCGGCGAAGCTCTTCACCGGTTGACCCCGGATTGCCCACCCCCCGGGGGCAGCCAACTCCACCGATCGTGAAACATAATCGGCACGGGACTCATCCCCCCGGCCCGTTTTCCCGTACCTGATGGGGGTCGGACCGCCGTCGAGCGACGCGCGGCGGTACGACTCCGCCCAAAGTGGCGTGATCGGGGCGGGGCACAATAGGCGGCCGTGCCCGTCACGCGACGGGTGGGCAGGCGGGGCGCGGTGGTGGGCGCCGAGGCGGAAGATCGAGGAGCAGATGGCCCGGACGAGACAGATTCAGCGTGCCAGCGTCCCCATGAGCTTCACCAGCCGGGGCAGCACACCCAAGCCGCAGGGTGCGGTGGCCCTGCTCGTCGTCTCGGCCCTGGCGGTGCTCTGGGCGGCGGCGATGCTGAGCCCGATCGGTGGGCTGATCAACGCCTACATGTTCGTCTACATGGCGTTCTTCGCCGGACCGGCCACCCTGGTGGCGTTGAGCCTGACCGTGATGGTCGGTCTGGTGGCGACCGACCGGATCGTCCTGCTGATCCGGCACCGGGTGCTGCTCCAGTCGGCCCACCGGTCCCTCGGCATCATCGCGGTCTTCGCCCTGGTGCTGCACGTGTTGACCAAGATCGCGGCCGGTCACATCAGCCCCGACAAGGCGCTGCTGCCCTTCGTCAACGGTGCCGACGTCTACGTCGGGCTGGGCACCGTCGCCGGGGCGGCGATGGTGGCGGTGCTCTGGACCGGACTGGTCCGGGCCCGGTTCGCCGGGGTCGGCAAGCCGTGGCTGTGGCGGACCCTGCACAGCATCTCGTACGCCGCCTGGCCGATCGCGCTGGTGCACGGCCTCCAGGCCGGCCGGGCCGCGGCCACCTGGGTCACCCTGAGTTATCTGCTCTGCGTGGCTCTCGTACTGGCGCTGCTGGGTGTCCGACTCTCCGTGTCGCTGGGTCGCAAGCGGGCGGAACTGGGCCAGACCACCGGCGCGCTCTCCCCGGTCGGCCGGGCGGGCAAGCCGGGACGGGCCGGCAGGCCGGGCAAGCCGGGTCCGGTCGGCCGGACCAGCTCGATGGCGCCGGCCAAGCGGCGCACCGCCGACGAGATCCGGGCCAGCCGGGCCAACTCCCCCGCTCGGGAGGGCGGCCGGAGCCGGCGCAGCCGGTGGGAGGACGACACCCTCACCGGCCGGCGCGGCGGCGGCCGGGACAACCGCTGGGACGACTCGGACGCCGTGAGCGGGCGGCGCGGCCAGCCGGCGGGCCGGGCCGGCCGCGACGAGCGGGACACCTACGGCGGCCGGCCGGACGACACCCAGGGCGGTGGCCGGCGTCGCCGGGAGAGCCTCTCCGACCTGCGCGGCGGCTCGGAGTCGGCGATCGACGCCTGGGCCCGGGCCGGAGAACTCGACAGCACGTACGCCCCCCGCAGCCGCTCCGACCGCTTCGCCGTACCCGAGGTGCCGCCGCCGGGCAGCATGTCGGGCGGCCGGGACCAGGGCGACGCGTTCAGCGACGCCGAACTGCCCTGGGACAGCCCCCGACGCTGGGCGGCCGGCGACGAGCCGGGTGACCCGTGGGATCGGCCACGGGGCGGCGAGGACGACGCGATGTACCGCCCGCCGCGCGCCTGGGACGACACCTCGGCCGGTGACGAGCCCGGCGAGAGCCGGCGGTCCCGACGGGACACCGACGGGTCGGGACGGCGCTCCTGGCGCGAGCCCGACGACGAGCCGACGCCGAGCGGTGCCACCCGGGCCGGCCGGCGACGGCGGGCCGCCGACGAGGAACCGGACGACCGCTCCGGACGGCACAGCCGCGCCCGCGGCGCCGACGACGCCGAGGAGAGCACCGCGGAGTGGGGCCGGGCCGCCCGGTACGAGCCGAATCTCGTCGCCCGGGCGGACGACGACGATGACGACGACGAGAAGCCTGCCCTGATCGACCTCGCCACCCGCCGGTCCCGCAGGTCCGACGAGCCGTCCGGCCGGTCCTCCCGGCGTCGGGACGACCCGGACGAGGCGGCCGAGGAGGGCGCGTACTGGACCAGTCTGAAAGGTGAAGCGCGGTGAGTCTGACCGCCGTACCCCCGGTCGCCTGCTTCGGCGAACCCCGGCTCACCGCCGGCTTCGACGAGTTCGGCCGGCTCGACCTGACCGCGCACGAGATGGTGCACGGTGCCGTCAACCCGCTCTCCCCCAAGGGCCTGCTCCGACTCGTCGAGGGGATCGAACTCAAGGGCAAGGGCGGCGCCGGCTTCCCGTTCGCCCGCAAGTTCCGGGCGGTGCTGGAGTCGGCGGACCGGCAGGACCTGCCGACCGTGGTGGTGGTGAACGCGACCGAGGGCGAGCCGGGCGCCTGGAAGGACAAGGCGCTGCTCACCCGCGCGCCGCACCTGATCCTCGACGGGGCCGCGATCGCCGCCTACGCGCTGGACGCCGACGAGATCGTCATCGGGGTCGCCGACGACGGCATCGGTGAGGCGTCGCTGACCGCCGCGCTGGCCGAGCGCCGGATGCCGGTACGCACCGGGATCGTCACCGTGCCGCACCGGTTCATCTCCGGCGAGGGTGGCGCCCTGGTGCGCGGGATCAACGGCGAGGCGCACATCCCGCCGGGGCGCAAGGTACGGGCCAGCGACACCGGGGTGGGCGGGCTGCCGACGCTGCTCTCCAACGCCGAGACGTACGCCCAGCTCGCCCTGGCCGCCCGCCTCGGCCCGTACGAGTACGGCACGGTCGGCACCGCCGACGAGCCCGGCACGGTGCTGCTCACCGTGACCGGGGCCGCCGGGCGACCTGCCGTGGTGGAGTGCCCGACCGGCATCCCGCTGCGGGACGTGCTGGAACTCTGCGAGACGCCGGAGGGGCCGGGTGTGCTCACCGGCGGTTACCACGGCAAGTGGATCAGCGCCGAGGGTGCCGCCACCGCCGAGGTCTCCCGGGCCGGTTTCGCCAAGGTCGGCGGCGCGCTCGGCGCCGGCATCATCATGCCGCTGAGCGCCGAGGTCTGCCCGCTCGGCGAGGCCGCCCAGGTCGTCACCTACCTGGCCGGCGAGTCGGCCGGGCAGTGCGGGCCGTGCCGGCTCGGCCTGCCGGACCTGGCCCGCTCGCTGGACCTGATCGTCGGTGGCAGCGCCGCCGCCGAGGTGGTCCGGGCGGCGGCCGGTGCGGTGAAGGGTCGCGGCGCGTGCAGCCACCCCGACGGCACGGCCCGGTTCGCCACCTCGGCGCTGGAGATCTTCACCGAGGACCTGGAGGCGCACGCCGCGCGGGGCACCTGCGGCAAGAAGGTGAAGGGCCTCCTCGGGCTGCCCAACGCGGCCGACGCCCCGACCTCGAAGCTGGTGGTGGACTGGTCGCGCTGTGACGGGCACGGGCTCTGCGCCAGCGTGGTGCCGGAGTTCGTCCGGCTGGACTCCAACGGCTTCCCGTCGTTCCCGTCCACCCCGGTGCCGACCTGGCTGGAGGGGGGCGCCCGCAAGGCGGTACGGATGTGCCCGGCCCTGGCCCTGCGGATGACCCCGGTCGACCGCTGACCCCGGTCGACCCATCCTCCCGGTCGACCGCGAGGATGGGTCGGTGGAAGACGATCTTCTCCTTGCCCGGCGGGCCGCGCTGACCGGCGCCGCCGTCGCCCTCCGGTACTTCGCCGACCTCGGCCGGCTCGACCGGGAGCGGAAGTCGGACGGCAGCGTGGTGACCGAGGCCGACCGGGCCGTCGAGGCCACCGTCCGGGAGGTACTCGCCGGGGCGCGGCCCGACGACGCGATCCTGGGCGAGGAGGTCGGGCAGACCGGGCAGGCCGCCCGGCGCTGGATCGTCGACCCGATCGACGGAACGGCGCAGTTCGTCGCCGGTGACGAGCGCTGGCAGGTGCTCGTCGCGCTGGAGGAGGCGGGCGAGATCGTCGTCGGGGTCGCCGCCGTGCCGGCACAGCGGACGATCTGGTGGGCCCGGCGCGGCTCCGGTGCCCACCAGGCGGAGATCTCCGGGACCGGGGTGACCGGGGTACGACCCCTGCGCACCGGCGGATCCGACCCGACCGATCCGCTGCCCGGCGGCCGGCTCGGGGTGGTACCGCCGGACGAGCAGGTCTACCCGGCCGAACGCGAGATGATCGCCCCGCTGCTGGCGGTCACCTCGCCGACCCCGTGGCGTACCCACCCGGCGCTGCTGGTGGCGCGCGGCGAACTGGACCTCGCCGTGCAGACCCGGGGACAGGTCTGGGACTTCGCCGCCACCAGCCTGATCGTGACCGAGGCCGGTGGCCGGTACAGCGGATTCGACGGGCGGTCCCGACCGGCCGCCGGACCGGCGCTGTTCGCCGGGACCCCGGCACTGCACGACGCCGCGCTGCGGCAGCTCGGCGCCGCCGGGCGCACCGGTTCGGCGACCGGCTCAGCCTGACCGGCGGGCCCGGACGGCGAGGACGATCGGGGTGGGCGCGCCGCCCTCGGCGAACCGCTCGAAGGTGAGCCCGGCGTCCAGGAACATGTGCAGCAACTCCGGCAGCGGATGGTGGGTGGCGCCGACCTTGTCCCGGATCCCCCGGTCGGTCCAGGACTCCCTCGTCCAGGCGCTGTCCCGGTAGCCGGGGCGGATCAGGATCGCGTCGCCGTCGGTGCGGTCGGCGAACCCGCCGCAGAAACACGGGTGGACGCCGACGTGCACGAAGGTCCCGCCGGGGGCCAGCACCCGGGCCGCCTCCCGGAGCACCGCCGGATATCCCGGCATGTCGGTGTGCACCATCACCGCGACGACGGCCGGCAGCGCACCGTCCCGGACCGGCAGCCGGGCGGCGTCGGCCCGGACGACCGGCAGCCGGTCGCGGGCGTACCGGAGCATGCCGGCCGAGATGTCGACGCCGACCGGGGTCCGGCCGAGGGCGCGGATCGAGCCGGCGTACGCACCCGTGCCGCAGCCGAGTTCCAGGCAGGGCCCGTCGCCGGGGCCGAGCAGCAGCCGCAGGCTCCGGTCGATCTCCAGTTCGTCGCTGCCGGTGTGCCGGGGCAGGAACTCGGCCTCGTACCAGTCGGCGATCTCGTCGTACACCGCACCACCACGCATCCGGTTCCTCCCCGGTCGGCCGCACCGATGCCGATTCCATTCCCGCACGGCAGGGCGGCCCGGGCCAGCCCTGTTCGCCCAGGGCGCAGGTCGTCGACCTCGGCGCCCCGGCGGACGGGTCAAGGCGTGCCCGGCGACCGGGTCACGGTGTGCCCGGGAGCAGCACGTCGAGGAAGGCGTTGCTGAACACCCGGTGCGGGTCGTGGGAGTTCAGCTCCGCCACCGCCGCGTCCCAGGTCGGGTCGGGCGCGTGCCGGTACGAGTCCGGCACGGTCCGGGTCAGCATGGTCGGGTCGGCCCAGGCGGCGGAGTCGGTGTAGCCCCAGCCCTTGGACCACTCGACCCGGCAGCCGGCGTACGAGCCGGTGTAGTTGGTGAAGAAGAAGGTCTCCATCTCCCGGTAGAAGGCGTGCGCCCGGGGCGCGGTCGGGAAGGTGAGCACGTCGAACCAGACCACGCTGTCCCACTCCGGGTGGTCGGCCCGGGGCCGGGCCGCAGAGAGTGCCGGCGGCTCCGCCCCGGGTACGCCCACGTCGGCGGCCCGGTCGACCCCGGCGACCCGGATCTCCACCTGGCCGGTCACCGGGAACTCGCCCCGGGCCTGGTACGCGGCCAACTGCCGCTGGTAGAACCGGGCGAACTCGTGCACCACCCGCTGGATGGAGCCCCGGGCGGTGTGCACCGCGTACCCGTTGGCGGTCTCCCGCAGCGTGGTCGGCTTGACGTAGAGCAGCAGGTTCTTCGACGGTCCCCACAGGTCGGTGGCGAGCGTGCCGGTCAGCCCGGCGGCGGCGGTGGTGTACTGCACCTGCCCGAAGGTCGGAGTCAGCGCCCACGCCCCGTTCAGCAGTTGCTCGGCCAGTTCCGAGACCGGCTCGGGGACGTTGTCGGAGAAGACGTAGTTGTACGGGGTGACCACCGGGCGGGAGGTCAGCGGTCGGGTCGGGCTGACGCTCCAGACCTTCAGCCAGGGGTTGTCGGTGAAGGCGAACCAGATCGCCTCGACCCGGCCGGCCGCCGCGACGTGGCTGGCCAGGGTACGGCCGCCGGTGCCCGGTGCGGCGAAGAGTTCCGAGGCGGGGATGTCGACCCGGCTGACGCACCGGAGGTTCTGGTTGGCTCCGACCCGCAGCGTCACCTCGGTGACGAACGCCCGGCCGACGTGGGTGAGCAGCGCCGCGCACTCCGGGTCGGCCCGGTCGAAGGTGCGCAGCGCGTACCCGCCGGTCGCCGCGTCCCAGACCACGGCGGTGAGCGAGAGGATCAGGTTGCTCAGCGACCCGTAGCTGTGCCCGGGGGTCCGGGTCTCGCCGTCGGCCGGCACGCTGGTGCCGTGGCCGTTGATCGCGAGTACCCCGCCGACGCTGAGGTCGCCCGGGGCGGGGGTGTTGGTGACGCCGAGCCCGTGTTCCTCGAGGAAGGCGAGGAGGTCGTCCATCGAGGCGCCGGCCTGGACGCGTACCGCCGCCTCGGGTGCGGTGGAGAGCACGGTCATCGAGGTCAGGTGCCGGGTGGTGTCCACCAGGATCGTCCGGTCGGCGGTACCGTCGGCCGGGAGGGTCAGCGGTGCCCAGGTGTGCCGGTAGCCACGGGCCCGGACGAGGTAGCCGTGCCGGTACGCCCAGTTGGTCACCGTCACCACGTCGGCGGCCGTCCGCGGGGCGCAGGTCCAGACGCCGTCCGCCTGGATCTCACCGGCCCAGTTGCGGTACGCCTCGCGCTGCACGGGTACGTCGGCCGGGAAGTCCGGCGGTGCCGGCCGCTCCCCCGGCGTCCACAGTGCACCGAATGCCGTCACGGCGGACGCCTCGAGGAAGCCGCGTCGGGTGAGAGCCATCTCGTTCCCCCTCTGCTCGGACATGGTCGACGCCGGCCGCGAAGTGATCGTTGCCGGCGCGAAATGATCGCGCCTTACCCTCGGCATCCGTCGACGGAACTCGATCGGGCGGAGAATCGGGGTCGCTGATCAAAGCGACAACGCCGGCACACCGCTGTCAACACCGGCACACCACCGTCAACCCGGCAGCCGGTGAACCGGCGGGCGGTGCGCGGACGTCCCCGGCGACGCGGTCGTGGCGCTCCGGGCCGGGACACCGGCCGGCGGGGCGGCGTTCACTAGACTCTGCCGGGTGCGCGACATCGCGGTCTTCAGCGGCAGTGCCCATCCCGAGTTGGCCACCGAGATCTGCCACCACCTCGGCGTTCCCCTGCTCCCGACCCGGATCTCCCGGTTCGCCAACGACTGCCTGGAGGTGCAGTTGCAGGCGAACTGCCGGGAGCGGGACGTCTTCCTGATCCAGCCGCTGGTGCCGCCGGTGCAGGAGCACCTGGTGGAGCTGTTGCTGATGCTGGACGCGGCCCGGGGCGCCTCGGCCGGCCGGATCACGGTGGTGATGCCGCACTACGCCTACGCCCGCAGCGACAAGAAGGACGCCCCGCGGATCTCGATCGGCGGGCGGCTGGTCGCCGACCTGCTCACCACGGCCGGTGCCAGCCGGATCCTGGCGATCACCCTGCACTCGCCGCAGGTGCACGGCTTCTTCAGCATCCCGGTCGACCACCTGCACGCGCTGCGCGAGCTGGCGACGCACTTCCGGGGCTACGACCTGACCGACACGGTGGTGGTCTCGCCGGACCTGGGCAACGCCAAGCAGGCGGCGGCGTTCGCCCGGATGCTGAAGGTGCCGGTGGCGGCCGGGGCCAAGCAGCGGTTCTCCGACGACAAGGTGGTGATCAGCGCGGTGATCGGCGACGTGGTCGACCGGGACGTCATCGTGCTCGACGACGAGATCGCCAAGGGCAGTACGGTCTTCGAGCTGCTCGACCGGCTGCGCGAGCAGAAGGTGCGCAGCGTACGGGTGGCCTGCACGCACGGGCTCTTCGCCTCGGCGGCACTGCGTCGGCTCTCCGCCGAGCCGGAGATCGCCGAGATCGTCTGCACCAACACGGTGCCGATCCCGGCGGCGGACCACACCGACAAGCTGACCGTGCTCTCGGTCGCCCCGGCGCTGGCCGAGGCGATGCGCCGGATCCACAACGGGGAGTCGGTCAGCGCCCTCTTCAGCTGACCGGGCAGGGTATGTTGCCCCGGTGACAGAGCAGGTCGTGCAGATCTACACCGACGGTGCGTGCAGTGGCAATCCCGGTCCGGGCGGCTGGGGCGCCGTGCTGCGGTACGGCACGGTGGAGAAGGAGCTTCTCGGCGGGGAGGCGGCGGCCACCACCAACAACCGGATGGAGCTGATGGCGGCGATCCGGGCGCTGGAGAGCCTGACCCGCCCGGTGACGGTGCAGATCTACGTCGACAGCACGTACGTCCGGGACGGCATCACCAAGTGGCTGCCGAACTGGAAGCGCAACGGTTGGCAGACCGCCGCGAAGCAGCCCGTCAAGAACGCCGACCTGTGGCAGCGGCTGGAGGCTGCCGCCGCCCGCCACCAGGTGCGGTGGCACTGGGTGAAGGGGCACGCCGGGCATCCGGAGAACGAGCGGGCGGACCAGCTCGCCGTGCGGGGCATGCGGGAGGCGACCGCCGGCCGGGGCCGCCATTCGGCCGTACCGGCCTGAGGCGGGCCGCCCCGGAGTCAACCGCCGGTTGACGGCCGACCATCGTCAACCTAGGGTTGACGCATGGAGCGACTACCGGTACGCCTCGACGACCTCATCGAGTACGTCCGCCGCCAGCACCCCAGCGGGGACGCCCTGGAACGGCTCACCGACGCGGTACTGGTCGGTGACTACCTCGGCGATCTCGCCGACCACCTGATCGGACACTTCGTCGACCAGGCCCGCCGCGCCGGTGCCTCCTGGACCGAGATCGGCCAGAGCATGGGTGTGACCAAGCAGGCCGTGCAGAAGCGCTTCGTGACCCGCCGCTCGGAGCTGGACGAGCCGGTCCCGGCCGGCGTCCTCGCCCGGTTCACCGACCGGGCCCGGCACGTCCTGACCGAGGCCCAGGCGGAGGCGCGCGGCGCCGGCAGCCCCGAGGTCGGCACCGAACACCTGCTGCTCGGCATCCTGCACGAGCCGGACGGCCTGGCCGGCCGGGCGATCAGTGCGCTCGGCGTCTCCGCCGAGGCGGTCCGGGCCGCCGTCCACGCCAGCACACGCACATCAGCGGAGTCCACCGAGCCGACCGGGCCGGCGGAGACCGCGCAACACCTGCCCTTCTCCCCCGGCGCCAAGCGGGTCCGGGACCGCGTCTTCGCCGAGGCGCTGCGGCTCGGCCACAACTACGTGGGCACCGAACACATCCTGCTCGGCCTGCTCGCCGTCGACACCGAGCCGGGCGCCCGGATCCTCGTCGACCTCGGCATCACCCGGGACCGGGCCGAGGAGTGGATCGTCGACACCCTCCGGGTACTGTCCCGGTCGGCCAGTTCCGGCAGGTGAAGGCGGCGAGACCGGACGCCGGCACGCTCTGGCGCAGCCGGGACTTCCCGCTCTTCTGGGCCGGGCAGGCGCTCTCCGCGCTGGGTGACTCGTTCTCGCTGCTCGCCGTACCGCTGCTGGTGCTGCACGCGACCGGCTCGGTGGCCCGGATGGGGCTGCTGACCGGACTGGTCGGGGCGGCGTCGGTGCTCGCCGGCATCTTCGCCGGCTATCTGGTCGACCGGGTCGACCGGCGGCTCCTGCTGCTCGGCTGCGACCTGTTCCGGGCCGCCGGATACGCCAGCATCCCGGTCAGCTGGCTCTTCGCGCCGCAGCTCTGGTTGCTCTACCTGGTGGCGCCGGCCTGCGCCGCCGCCGGGATGGTCTTCCAGGTCGGCTACGTCGCCGCCGTGCCGGCGCTGGTCGGCCCGGAGCGGATCACCCGGGCGAACGGCCAGCTCTACGCGACCTACGCGGCGGCCGGGATCGTCGGGCCGGTGCTGGCCGGGCTGCTCTCCTCGGCCGTCGGGCCGACCGCCGCGCTCGCCGTCGACGCCGGCACCTTCGCGCTCTCCGCGCTCGGCCTCTGCCTCGTCCGGCTCCGCAGCGCGCCGGCCCCTGGCGCCCGGGGTGGCCGTTCCGGCTGGTCCGGGCTGCTGGTCGGGGTCCGGTTCCTCTGGCGGCATCCGGTGCTGCGGACGTTGACCGTCCTGCTGTCGTTCCTGACCTTCCTCACCATCGGGCTGACCGACGTCTTCATCTACCACGTCAAGCACGACCTCGGCCGCCCCGACGGCACCGTCGGACAGGTCCTCGCCGCGGCGGCCGGGGGCACGATCGTGGCCGCGCTGCTGGTCGCCCCGGTCCGCCGGTCACTCGGCTTCGGCGCCTGCTGGATCGGGGCGTACGCGGTCAGCGGGCTCGCCGTCGCCGGTGCCGGACTGACCCGGGACGTACCGGCACTGGCGCTGCTGGTGGCCGCCTACACGTTCGGGACCAGCCTCGCCGGGATCTGCTCGATGTCGCTGCGCCAGCAGGTCACCCCCGAGCACCTGCTCGGCCGGGTGACGTCGGCGTTCTGGACCCTGCACTCCGCGCTCGGCCCGCTCGGCGCGGCGGTGCTGACCGGGGCGGTGGCCCGGTACGGCACCGCCGCCGTCTGCCTCGCCGCCGGCCTGACCTGCCTCGGCATCGCCGCAGTCGCCGTGCTGACCCCGATCAGGACGCCGCGTCCGGAACTCGTACCGGTGCCGACGGCTGATCCCGCCCGGGGCTGAGCACCCGCCCCGGGCAGGTGCCGGCATCCCGGCCGGCCCTGCCCGGTGGCGGCGTCGGACTCAGGGGCTGGTGCAGGCGAGGTCGCTCGGCGGGGTGTTGGTCCCGGTCCACGAGCCCTGGAAGCCGAACGTGGCCGAGCCGTTGGCGCCGAGCGTGCCGTTCCAGCCGACGTTGCGGACCGTGACCGACGATCCGCTCGCGGTCAGTGTGCCGTTCCAGAGCTGGCTGATCGTCTGCCCGTTGGCGAAGGTCCAGCGCACGGTCCAGCCGTTCAGCGTGCTGGTGCCGTTGTTGCGGACCGTCACCTCGCCCTGGAAGCCGCCCTGCCACTGGTTGACCTGCCGGTAGGTCGCGGTGCAGGCACCACTGCTCGGCGGGGTGCTGGTCGGCGGGACCGTCGGCGGGAGGCTCGGGGTCGGCGAGGAGGTGGGCGGCCGGGTGGTCGCGGTGGGCGTCGGAGTGGCGCCGACCGGCAGGAAGCGCAGGATCCGGTCGTCGGTGGCGGCCGGCGAGCCCCGGCCGTCCCGGTTGCTGGTGGCCACCCAGAGCGCGCCGTCGGGGGCGCGTTCGACGGTACGCAGCCGGCCGTACTGGCCGGTGAGCCGGGCGATCGGGCTGCCGCTGACCCCGCCGCTGCCGTTCAGTGGCACCTGCCAGAGCCGGGTACCGCGCAGCGCGGCGACGAAGAGCATGTTGCCGTCGATGGTGGCACCGCTCGGCGACGCCTCGGCGGTGGTCCAGGTGACGATCGGGTTGCGGAACCGGGGGTCGTTGCCCTGCCCCTCCACCGTCGGCCAGCCGTAGTTGCCGCCGGGCACGATGTAGTTGACCTCGTCCCAGGTGTTCTGCCCGAACTCGCTGGCGTAGAGCCGGCCCTGGGCGTCCCAGGCGAGCCCCTGCACGTTGCGGTGCCCGAGGCTGTAGACCAGCGAGCCGGCGGTCGGGTTGTCCGGCGGGGCGCTGCCGTCGGGGCGCATCCGCAGGATCTTGCCGTTGCGGCTGGACGGGTTCTGCGAGTTGGCGGTCTGGCCCGCGTCGCCGACACCGGCGTAGAGCATGCCGTCGGGTCCGAAGGCGATCCGGCCGCCGTCGTGGAAGTTGGCCCGGGCCAGTCCGGTGAGGATCGGCGTCTGGGTCTGCGGCGCGTCGAGCCGGAACCGGACGATGCGGTTGTCGCTGGAAGAGGTGAAGTAGGCGTAGACGTAGCGGTCGCTGGCGTAGGTCGGCGAGACGGCCAGGCCGAGCAGCCCGGCCTCGCCGCCGGGCGAGACGCCGGAGATGGTGGCGACCTGCTGCGGGCTCTGCCCCGGGCGGATCTGCACGACCCGGGCGGTGTCCCGCTCGGCGACGAGTGCGCTGCCGTCGGGCAGGAAGGCCATCCCCCAGGGCGCCTGGAGGTTGGTGGCGACGGTCTCCGGGCGGCTGAAGTCGAAGTCTCCGGCCGCCAGCACCCCCGCCCCGTCGCCCGGTGCCGAGGTCGTGTCGGCGACGGCGAACCCGGCGCCGCCGAGTACGACGGCGAGCGCCGCACCCGTGACGAGAAGCCGACTACTCCGCATGCCGCACCTCCAGGGACCACTCTTCCGTGGGCACGGCCGCCCGACGAGACAGAGACACGTGTCAATGTAACACCGGGACCGGGCGCGGTCTAGATCAGCTCCGCCGAGGGCGGGCGAGCCGGTCCCCGCCCGGCCGACCCGCCCGCGTCCTCGGCGGGCTCCCCCGCCCGCCACGTCATCCGGGTGTGACCACGCCCCGACCGGAGGTGTCGCGGGGCCGACGGCCGACGCCCGGCCGCCGGTCGCAACCGGAGCCGCACGCCTGCCGACCCACACCCGGTAAACCGGAGATGATCATCACTTTCGCCGACCCCCGCCCGGCCGGTGGGCTACCGTTTCGGTGGTCCCGGGGTCGTCGCACGAGTCCTCATCCCTTTCACGCCGCCGTCGCGGACCTGCGCCGCTCGGGGCGACCGGACGTCTCCCGCGCCGGGCCCGAGCCGAAGCATCCGCAAACTTTCGGTGCCGGCCCGATAATTCGCCGTGATGCGGCGCACGCTACGACGTGGTGAACAAACGGTCAAGGCTTGCGCCCTCCGGAGGCTTGCGAGCTACTTTCGGCCTAAGTACCCTCTCGACGCGGGCCGGACTTTCCGGAAACATGTCGGAAGTACGTGTGCGCCCGCGTCCAAACCTCACTTCGACGTGCGGCGGCTCCGGAAGAGGCCAGCAACAAGCGACAGGAGGCTGCTCGTGAGCAGCAACCGCAATGCCGCCGACACCAGTCGGACAACCACCGAAGTCGAGCGGCTTGAGGTGACGGGGGTGCACGATGGGCATCCACACGACGGACAGCTCACCGCGACCGCGACCGTCCCGGCGGACGACGCAGCGCCCAGCGACAGCCCCGCTCCCGACACCCTGCCCGGCTGGCAGGACTCGCGGCTGCCCGTGGCGCGGCGGGTGGAGGACCTGCTCGCCCGGCTGACGCTGGAAGAGAAGGCAGCCCAACTGTACGGCGTCTGGGTCGGTGGCGACTCCACCGGCGAGGACCTGGCGCCGCACCAGCACGAGATGACCAGCGAGGCCCCGGACTGGCGCGCACTGATCAGCAACGGCCTCGGCCAGGTCACCCGGGCGTTCGGCACCGCGCCCGTCGACCCCGCCCTCGGCGCCCGGGCACTGGCCCGGATGCAGGAGGAGATCGTCGCCGCCAACCGGTTCGGCATCCCGGCCATCGCGCACGAGGAGTGCCTGACCGGCATCATGACCTGGAAGGCGACCGTCTATCCCACGCCGCTGGCCTGGGGCGCGACCTTCAACCCCGAGCTGGTCGAGCGGATGGCCGGGCAGATCGGGTCGGCGATGCGGGCGCTCGGCGTACACCAGGGGCTGGCCCCGGTGCTCGACGTGATCCGGGACCTGCGCTGGGGGCGCTGCGAGGAGTCGATCGGCGAGGACCCCTACCTGGTCGCCACCATCGCCACCGCGTACGTCCGGGGCCTGGAGTCCACCGGCGTGGTCGCCACCCTCAAGCACCTCGTCGGATACTCGGCCTCCCGGGCCGGCCGCAACCACGGACCGGTCAGCGCCGGGCACCGCGAGCTGGCCGACGTGCTCCTGCCGCCCTTCGAGATGGCGCTGCGGGACGGCGGTGCCAGATCGGTGATGCACGCCTACAACGAGATCGACGGCATCCCGCCGGCCGCCGACCCGGAGCTGCTCACCCGGCTGCTCCGCGACGAGTGGGACTTCACCGGCACCGTCGTCTCCGACTACTTCGGGATCAGCTTCCTGCAACGGCTGCACAACGTCGCGGGCGACCTGAGCGAGGCCGCGGCGCTGGCACTGACCGCCGGGGTGGACGTCGAACTGCCCTCCGCGCACTGCTACGGCGACCTGTTGATCGACGCGGTCCGGGCCGGCGCCGTGCCGGAGTCCCTGGTCGACCGGGCGGTGACCCGGATCCTCCGGCAGAAGTGCGAACTCGGCCTCCTCGACCCCGACTGGTCGCCGCTGCCGGCGGCACTGGCCGGCACCGCCGAGCGGAGCAACGGCGACATCCCCGGCGTCGTCGAGGGCTCCGTCGACCTCGACCCGCCGGCCAACCGGGCGCTGGCCCGGACGATCGCCGAGGAGTCGGTGGTGCTGCTGGCGAACTCCGGGGCACTGCCGCTCCGGCCGGAGAGCCGGATCGCCATGGTCGGGCCACTCGCCGACGACGTTGCCGGGATGCTCGGCTGCTACACCTTCCCCAGCCACGTCGGCAGCCAGCACCCGGAGCTGCCGGAGGGGGTCGAGATCCCCACCCTGCTGGCCGCGCTCCGGGCCGAGCTGCCCGAAACCCCGATCAAGTACGCCCCCGGCAGCACCGTCGACGGCTCCGCCGAACTCGACGCCGACGCGATCAGCGCCGCCGCCGCGGTCGCCGCCGAGGCCGACGTCTGCGTGGCCGTACTCGGTGACCGGGCCGGACTCTTCGGCCGGGGCACCTCCGGCGAGGGCTGCGACAGCGACGACCTGCGGCTGCCCGGTGCCCAGGCGGAACTGCTGGCCGCACTGCTGGAGACCGGAACCCCGGTGGTGCTGGTGCTGCTCGCCGGCCGCCCCTACGCGCTCGGCGACTCGATCGACCGGCTCGCCGCGGTGGTGCAGGCGTTCTTCCCCGGCGAGGAGGGCGGGCCGGCGGTAGCCCGGGTGCTCAGCGGTTCGGTCAACCCCTCCGGCCGGCTGCCGGTGAGCGTCCCGCGCACCCCGGGCGGCCAGCCCAACAGCTACCTCAACCCGAAGCTGGGCCAGAAGACCGACGTCAGCAGCGTCGACCCCACCCCGCTCTTCCCGTTCGGCCACGGCCTGTCGTACACGGCGTTCAGTTGGCCCGAGGTGCGGGTGGAGGGTGCGGCACCGGTCGCGGACCGGCCGGTGGAGATGCCCACCGACGGGAGCGTCACCGTCTCGGTCTCGGTCCGCAACGACGGCGACCGGGCCGGCACCGAGCTGGTGCAGCTCTACCTGCACGACCCGGTCGCCCAGGTCAACCGCCCGGTGGTCCGACTGATCGGCTACGCCCGGGTGCCGCTGGAACCGGGCCAGACCCGGCAGGTGGACTTCCGGGTGCACGCCGACCTCTCCTCGTTCACCGGTCGGCGCGGCCACCGGGTGGTCGAGCCCGGCGACCTGGAGCTGCGGCTCTCCGCCTCCAGCGACGACCACCGGCACACCGTCCCGGTCAAGCTGACCGGCCCCGAGCGGCGGGTGGACCACCGCCGGCAGCTCGTCGCCGAGGTGACGCTGCACTGACAGCCGCCCGGCGCCCCGATGGTCGGCGGTTGGGGCGCCGGGCCCACACCCGGCGGGGCCTCGGGCGTCGCCCGACGGGTGGACGGGCGGCCGAGCCGGCATACTGACCGGGGATGATCCTCGTCGGCACCTCCGGGTGGCAGTACCGCGACTGGCGGGACCGGTTCTATCCGACCGGTCTGCCGCAACGACGCTGGCTGGAGCACTACGCCGAACGGTTCGGCACGGTCGAGGTGAACAACGCCTTCTACCGGCTGCCCGAACGGGACGTCTTCGCCGCCTGGCGGGCCCGTACCCCGGACGACTTCTGCGTGGCCGTCAAGATGAGCCGCTACCTGACGCACATCAAGCGGCTGCGGGAACCGGCCGAACCCGTCGCCCGGTTCCTCGGCCGGGCCACCGCACTCGGCGACCGGCTCGGTCCGGTACTGCTGCAACTGCCGCCGAACCTGCCGGCCGACACCGGCGCGCTGGCCGAGGTGCTCTCCCTCTTCCCACCCGAAGTACGGGTCACCGTGGAGCCGAGGCATCCGTCCTGGTGGACCGGGCAGACCCGGCAGGTGCTGGAGCGGTACGGCGCCGCGCTCTGCTGGGCCGACCGGCGCGGCCGACCGGTGACGCCGCTGTGGCGTACCGCCGACTTCGGCTACCTGCGGCTGCACGAGGGGCGGGCCGAACCCCGGCCCCGGTACGGCCGGACCGCGCTCGGCTCCTGGCTGGACCGGATCGGCGCGGCCTTCCCCGGCGACGAACCGGTCTACGTCTACTTCAACAACGATCCCGGCGGAGCGGCGATCGTCGACGCCGCCGCGCTGGCCGCGATCGCCGGGCGCCGGGGCGTCCCGATCAGCCGGACGCCCTGAGCAACCGCTCGCCGGGCTACGGCATGATCGTGGTGAGGTCCTTCGGCATGGTCGACTTGACGTCGTCCCACTCCCCGTCGGTGACGTGCCGGCGCAGCGCGTTCAGCACCGTGTTCACCACGGTCGCCGGGCCGCCCTCGACGTCGAACGGGAAACCGGCGCGTACCTCGTAGAGGAACTCCTCGCGGTTCAGCTTGATCGGGACGACGCTCGGATCCCAGCCGTCGAAGTAGACCCCGCGGACCAGCACCGGCAACTGGGCGGCGAAGTGCACGCTCTCTTGCACCGGCAGCCGGTCCCGGAGCAGGTGCAGTACGGTCCGCAGCGCCGCGTACGACTGGTTGCGGCGTTCCTTCGGCCACCCGTACGCCTGCTCGATGTCCTTGAGGATGAGGTTGGTCTTGTCTATCGACGACTCGAAGATCGAGTACGAATTGTTCGGCACGACTGATCCCCCGTCCCGTCTCGGCTACTGCCCACCCTTGCCATGCTCGCCCTGGGACGGGTGACCGCCGCTCACCCGCACCGGGTGATTCCGGCGGCTAGGCCGAGAGGAGATCGCGGAGCTTCTCGGCGTTCGTCTGCGCGTAGTCGCGATAGCAGTTGTTGAACAACACGTGTGTCTCGGCGGTGTCGTCGGCGAGTTCGCGCAGCTTCGGCGCCCAGTCCGCCAGCTCCCGATCCGAGTAGTGGTAGCCGAACTTGTCGTAGATGTTCTTGCTGGTCCACTTGTCGCTGTGCCCGTGGAACCGGACCACCGCTAGGTCGGCGGTGGCGGCCAGCACCGGCGGCACCGAGGAGCGGTGCCCCTGCGGCATGTCGACCGAGACGTACGCCAACTCGTGCTTGCGGAGGAACTCCAGGGTCTCCTCCCGGTTGCCGTCGGCGAACCAGGAGGCGTGCCGGAACTCGAAGACCGGCCGCAGCGGGCCGCACCGCCGCCGCACCTCCAGCAGGTACTGCTTGTTGTCCCGGCGGATGGTGAACCACGGCGGGAACTGGAACAGCAGCGCGCCAAGCTTGCCCGCCTCGGCCAGCGGCTCCAGCGCGGAGAGGAAGCGCGTCCAGACCTCCTCGTACGCCTGTGCCGGCAGGTCGCCCGGGTAGACGTTCTTCTTCTCGGTCTCCGGCCGCAGGTCCTTGTAGAGCGCGGAGACCCGGGTCGGATGCCCGGTGAGCAGGCTGAACGCCTTCACGTTGAAGGTGAACCCGGGCGGGGTGCGCCCGACCCACAGCTCGGCGGTCCGCTCGGCGGGCGGCGAGTAGTAGGTGGCGTCGACCTCGACCAGCGGAAACCGCTCGGCGTAGTGGCCGAGCCGCCGTTCCGGGGTGTCCGCGCCCGCCGGATACCAACCCGATTCCAGCAGGGTCTTGTCGGTCCACGAGGCCGTGCCGACCTTGATCTCACCCATGACTCCAGTTCACCCGCCCCGAACGGGACGGGCAAGCCGAGCGCGGTCCACCTCCGTCGTCGGTCGCGTCCGGTCAGGCCGCCCGGCGTTCCCGGGACTGCTTGCAGGTGACGCAGGTGGTCGCGGAGGGGAAGATCTCCAGCCGCTCGACCGGGATCGAGTCGCCGCATCCCTCGCACCAGCCGTACGTCCCCTCGGCCAGCCGGCTGAGCGCGTGCTCGAACTGCGCCCGGCGGTCGAGAATGGTCCGCAGCAGCGACTGCGCGGTGTCCCGCTCGGCCGTCTTGGTGCCGCTGTCGGCCTGGTCGTCGCCGGCCGTGTCACCGACCTCCACCAGTCGCAGCACCTGGCTCTGTGCCAACGCCTCGTCGTACTCGACGGTCAGCTCGTCGAAGCGGGCCTGCAGGGCGCGGCGGATCTGGTCGCTGTCGGCCGCCGAGCGGCGCGTACCGATTGCCTCGTTGACGAGCATGCGCTGCCTGCCTTTCCGTCGAAGGAACGGATCTGCGGTCCTGGACGTTATTGTCCGGGTCGCTCCGTCATGAGCAGCGCGATTACCCCACCGCCGTCGCCGGCAAACCGTCGATTTCCCGACCCGCCCCGGACCCCGGGCCACCGGGTCATCCGACGCTGTCCGCCTCGACCAGCGCGGGGTGCCGGGGGTCGTCCAGCCGGACCACCACGTCGGCGAAGGCCGACGGTCCGACCTCGTCGGCGTAGCGGGCGAAGGCGGGCAGGGTCCACCGCTGTGCCGGGGCGGTACGCCGGGCCAGCGCGCCGGGCGAGAGCACGAGATGCACCGCCAGGTCGAACGGTAGGCCGCCGCCGAGCAGCAGCGCCCCGCTCACCAGGACGACACCGCCGGGCGGCAGGGTGAGGTAGTCGGCCCGGGTGGCCCGGTCCGTCTCGGCGTTCCACAGCGACGGCAGGATCCGGCCCGAACCGGCCGGGCCGGCGGGATCGAGTACCTCCCGACGCAGGCCCGCCTCGTCGAGCCAGCCGAAGTAGTACGCGTCGGGGTTGGTGCGGCCCTGCTCGTAGCGGAGCGACGCCGGCCGGAGGAAGTCCGCCGTGTCGATCCGGACGGCCGGGCGGCCCCGGACCCGCAGCGGGTCGACCAGCGCGTCGGCGAGCCGGCCCGGCTCGGCGGCCGGCGGCCCGTCGACCGCCACCCGCAGCCAGCCGCCGGCACGCTCGCCGGCCAGCCGGTCGGCCAACTCCTGCACCAGCAGCTCGGGGCTGATCGGACGGACCCTCATCCGACCATCCTGCCCCCCGGGCGGAGCGGCCGGTCAGGCGTCCCGGCGGCGCAGCACGAGGTAGCCGCCGAGCAGCGAGGCGGCGGTCCAGAGCGCCAGCAGGGCGACCCCGGTCCACGGGCCGTAGTCCCGGGCCCACCGGGCCTCGTCCTGCGACCCGGCGAGGTGCAGGATCACCCAGGTCGTCTGGTCCGGCAGGTACTGGGTGACGGTACGCAGTCCGGGGACGTTGCCGAGGCCCTGCGAACCGAGGAAGAAGATCGGCAACAGTACCGCCAGTGCGCGTACCGGACTGCGCAGCATCGCCGCCACCCCCAGCGAGAAGAGGCAGAGCAGTACGAGGTGCAGGCAGCCACCGAGCACGGCGGCCACCGCACCGTCGGCGCCGAGCCCGACGCCGTACCGGCCGAGCGCGGCCTGGGCGGCGAAGAAGCCGACCAGCACGGTCGGTACCGCCACCGCAGTGGCGAAGAGGGCGGCGGCGAGTATCTTCCCGACGTAGCAGCGTCCCCGGCGCGGCACGGCGACCAGGGTGGCCCGGATCGTGCCGGAGCTGTATTCGCTCGCCATCACCAGTATCCCGAAGACCACCAGGGCGAGCTGGCCGAGCGTCAGGCCGTAGAAGGCGGGAAAGAGCGGGTCGAAGCCGAACTGCCGCTCCGGCGGTTGCGCGCCGAAGCTGAGCCCGGCCAGCAGGCTGATGCCGACGCCGACGACGAAGGTCGGCAACAGGGTCCAGACCGTCGACCGGACGGTCCGGATCTTCGTCAGCTCGGCCCGCAGCACCGCGCTCATCGCCGACCCTCCGCCTCGACGTCGGCCCGGTACCGCACCGCGGTCGCGGTGAGCCGCATGAACGCCTCCTCCAGGGACGCCCGCTGCACGCCGACCTCGTGCACCGTCAGCCGGTTGGCCGCGACCAGCTCCCCGATCCGGGCGGCCTCGCTGTCGTACGCCAGCAGCGTCCCGTCCGGCTCCGCCTCGACCCGGATGCCGGCGGCCGCCAGTACCCCGCGCAGCCGCTCCGGTTCCGGCGCCCGGATCCGTACCGTCGTGCCGGAGTTCGCCTCGACGAACTCCCGCATCCCGGTGTCGGCGAGCAGCCGGCCCTGCCCGATCACCACCAGGTGGTCCGCGGTCAACGCCATCTCGCTCATCAGGTGGCTGGAGACGAAGACGGTCCGGCCCTGCCCGGCGAGCCCCCGCATCAACTCCCGGATCCACCGGATGCCCTCCGGGTCGAGTCCGTTGACCGGCTCGTCGAAGAGCAGCACCGGCGGGTCGCCGAGCAGCGCGGCGGCGATCCCGAGCCGCTGCACCATGCCGAGCGAGAAGCCGCCGACCCGCCGTTTCGGCACGCTCTCCAGCCCGACCAGGGCGAGCATCTCGGCGACCCGGGCGCGCGGGATGCGGTTGCTCTGCGCCAACCAGAGCAGGTGGTGGTAGGCACTGCGCCCCGGATGCGCCGACCGGGCCTCCAGCAGCGCGCCGACCGAGCGCAGCGGCGCGACGTGCTCCGGATAGCTCCGGCCGTCGATGAGCACCCGACCGCCGCTCGGGCGGTCGAGGCCGAGCATCATCCGCATCGTCGTCGACTTGCCCGCACCGTTCGGGCCGAGGAAGCCGGTCACCTGTCCGGCCCGGACCGTGAAGGAGATCCCGTCGACCGCGACCGTCCGCCCGTAGCGCTTGCTGAGATTGCACACCTCGATCACGACCGCCACGCTAGGCAGCGCCGCCCGCCGGAACAGTCCTCGAAAGTCGTCCACCCCGCCCACCAATGTCGACGGGGCCAAGGGCGGCACCGTCGGGGCGCCGGCCGGCGGGGTGCCACCGGGGTGCCGGTCGGTGCCGGCGGGTGGCCGGCGGACGTAACCTGCTGGCATGCGCCGACATCTGCTGCCCGTGGTCGTACTGCTGGCGGAGACCGCGTTGCTGCTGGCCGGCTCCGGGCCCGGGACGTCGCCCTGGGACGTCGTCGGCCACGTCGTGCTGGTCGCACTGGTGATCGCGGTACGCCGCCGGGCCCCGGTCGGTGCGCTGATCGGCGCGCTGCTGCTCGTCGCACTCTCCGACGGCGGGTACGTCCTGCTGCTCTGGGCCGCCTACCAGGCGGGGCGGAAGGCGCTGGACCGCACCGGTGCGGTGATGGTGGCCGGGGCGCTGACCGGCGCGCTCGCCGTACACCTGGTGACCGCCCCGGCGGAGCCCGGCACGGTCCCGAACCTGATCTCGACGTACCTGGTCTTCGCCGCGCTGCCGGTGCTGGTCGGCCGCTACCTGGCCCAGCAGGAGCGGCTGGTCTCCACCCTGGACCGGCACAACCGGCAGCTCCGCCGGGAGCGGGAGCTGCTCGCCGAGCAGGAGCAGCTCCGGGAGCGGCTGCGGATCGCCCGGGACATGCACGACTCGCTCGGCCACCGGCTCAGCCTGGTCTCGGTGCAGGCCGCCGCGCTGGAGGTGGCGGAGCTGCCGCCGGTGCAGCGCCAGGCGGTGCGGCAGCTCGCCGGAGCCGCACGCGGCGCCCTGGACGAACTCTACGAGCTGGTCGGTGCGCTGCGCGGCGGGCAGGGGACCGATCAGCGCTCGCCGGGCTCGGAGCGGATCGGCCCGCTGGTCGCGGAGTTCCGCGCGGCCGGCACCCCGGTGACGCTGCGGCAGGAGGGTACCCCGGGCCCGTTGCCCGGCGCGGCCGGGCGGGCGGCGTACCGGGTGGTCGAGGAGGGGCTGACGAACGCGCTGAAGCACGCGCCGGGCCAGCCGGTGACGGTACGGCTCCGGTGGGAGCCGGACGCCCTGCTGCTCACCGTCGACAACCCGCTGCCCGAGCGGGCCGGGACGCCGCCCGGCCCCGGACCCACCCGGGACGGTGGCGGTTGCGGTATCGGAGGTGCGGAGGGCGACGGCGACGGGCCGGGCGCGGTCGGGCACGGGCTGGTCGGGTTGCGGGAGCGGGCCGAGCAGGCGGGCGGGCTGGTCGCGTACCGGATCGTCGAGCCCGGCGATCCCGCCCAGCCGGACGGCGGCGCACGGAGCTGGCGACTCCTCGCGATGCTGCCCGTCGCCGAGCCGGACGCCGCGGACGCCGAGCTGCCCGCGCCGGGCGGGATCCGTACCCTGGCCCTCGGGCTCGCCACCGCGGCCCTGATGTTCGTGGCGATGCCGGCGAGCATGCTGCTGGGGGTGCGGTGAGGTGATCAGGGTGCTGCTCGCCGACGACGAGCCACTGATCAGGGCCGGCATCCGCACCGTGCTGGAGTCGGCCGGCGACATCGAGGTGGTCGCCGAGGCGGCGGACGGCGGCGCGGCGGTCGACGCCGCGCTCCGGCACCGGGTCGACGTGGCGCTGCTGGACATCCGGATGCCGGTGCTGGACGGCCTCGACGTGGTCGAGGAACTCGGCCGGCGACTGCCGGGACTCCGGGTGGTGGTGCTGACCTCGTTCGGCGCGGAGCCGAACGTGCTGCGGGCGGTGCAGGCCCGGGTGGCCGGGTTCGTGCTGAAGAACTGCACGCCGGAGGAGCTGATCCGCGCGGTACGCGCCGCGCACGACGGCGACGCCTACCTCTCCCCCGCGGTGACCCGGCTGCTGCTCGGGATGGTGGCGCCGGAACCGGCGGCGCGGCGACGGCAGGCGCGGGACCGGCTGGCCGTACTGACCGCGCGGGAGTCGGAGATCCTGCGCCTGGTCGCCGAGGGTCTCTCCAACGCCGAGGTGGGCCGGCGGCTGCGGATGAGCGAGATGACCATCAAGACGTACGTGAGCCGGATCCTGGGGAAACTCGACTGCACGAACCGGGTGCAGGCCGCCCTGCTCTCCCGGGACGCCGGGCCCACCCCGTGGAGCTGACGCCTCGCCCCGGGGTGGGTCGGCCGTCCCGGCCGGTGGGTCAGGCGTTGCGGTCGATGGTGACCACGGCGTCGTCGGCCAGCCGGTAGCCGACCCCGTAGACGGTGGTGATCAGCGGTACGTCGCCGACCTTGCCGCGCAGTCGCCGGATGTGCACGTCGACGGTGCGTACCCCGGTGTGCTCGTAGCCCCAGACGGCGGTGAGCAACTGGAGTCGGGTGAAGACCCGCCGGGGGTGCGCGACCAGGTGCATCAGCAGGTCGAACTCCAGCCGGGTGAGCGGCAGCGGCTCGCCGCCGAGCAGCACGGACCGGGACGCCGCGAGGATGTGCAGCTCCGAGCCGCCGGTGGCGGTGGCGGAGACCGGTCGGGCCGGCGTGCGCGGGGCGGCGGCTTCGGCGCGGCGTTCCGCCTGGCCGGCGAACCCACCGGTGATCGTCGCCTCGCCCCGTTCCACCAGCTCGCGGGCGGCTTCGAGCAGCCGACGGGCGGGTGCCGTCAGGAGTTCCTCGTTGCCGACGAGCGGGATCGATAACGTTACCGTCAGCGTCGGCGCGGTCGACCCGGCGGGCCGGCGGGAGGCTCCCGGCGGTCGGCCGGGGCCGACCGGCTGGGCGCTGTGCCACCCGGTACGCGACGAGGCGGGGCTGACCGACATGGTCCTCCTTGGCTGCTCCGGGTGTTCCCCACGGCCCGAACCGCCGCTGCCTCGATGCTTCCGGGCACCGGGGCGAGGGTCAAGGGGACACGACGATGCATGAATGTGACAATCGACAAACTCAACGGAATCACTTGCTCGCTCTTAGTACCAGATCATGTCGCGGCACGCACACCCGGCAGGATGGTCAGGATGCGGGGTGTGGTGACGGGGTTCGCGGTGATCTGGTCGGTCACCCTGGTCGGCTACCTCGTCGGCCGGTACGACCTGCTCGGCCCGCACGGCACCGCGGTGATCGCCCGGCTGGTCTTCCTGGTCGCGACCCCCGCGCTGCTCTTCGGCACCCTCGCGCGCTCCACAGTGGCCGATCTGTTCACCCCGGCGCTGGCCGCTTTCGTGCTGAGTACCCTGATCGTGGCGGCGGTCTACCTGCTCGTGGCGCGCTTCGGCTGGCGCCGCCCGGCCGGTGAGGCGACCATCGGCGCGATGTCCGCGTCGTACGTGAACGCGGCCAACCTCGGGCTGCCGGTCGCCGCGTACGTGCTCGGAGACGTCTCCTTCGTCGCCCCCGTACTGATCTTCCAGGTGCTGGTGGCGGCGCCCCTGGCCCTCGGGGTACTGGACGCCACCACCACCGACCGGGGCCTGTCGGTACGCCGGCTCGCACTGCTGCCGGCCCGGAACCCGATCATGCTGGGTTCGGCCGGCGGGTTGCTGGTCTCGGTCTCCGGCTGGCAGCCCCCGGCCGAGCTGCTGCTCCCGTTCGACCTGGTCGGCTCGGCCGCCGTTCCGCTGGCCCTGATCGCGCTCGGCATGTCGCTGCCCGGCAGCCGCCCCCTGGCGGTC
Source organism: Plantactinospora sp. BB1 (assembly GCF_003030385.1). Taxonomy (NCBI): domain Bacteria; kingdom Bacillati; phylum Actinomycetota; class Actinomycetes; order Micromonosporales; family Micromonosporaceae; genus Plantactinospora; species Plantactinospora sp. BB1. Next base: position 4,315,393 of record NZ_CP028159.1, read on the forward strand.
GGTCCCGGGTCCGCCGAGCGGTACGTCGCGGTGATCCTCAAGATCGTCGTACAGCCCGTGGTGGCGTACCTGATCGCCCGGTACGCGCTGGGGCTGACCGGTCCGGCCCTGCTCGCCGCCGTGGTCACCTCGGCGCTGCCGACCGCGCAGAACGTCTTCGTCTTCGCCACCCACTACCGGCAGGCCCAGCCGCACGCCCGGGACGTGGTGGTGCTCTCCACCATCGCCGCCGCCGTCTCGCTCGCCGCCATCGCCGCCCTGCTCGGCTGAGCCCCTCCGCCGCCCAGCGGGCCGTTGGGAGGCCGGGGGCGTCAGGTGAGGTCGTCGATGCGTACCGGGGCGTCGTCGGCGAGCCGGTAGCCGACCCCGTGCACGGTGGTGACCAGCGGCATCGACGGGTGCACCTTGGCCCGCAGCCGGCGTACGTGCACGTCGACGGTACGCGCGACGGCGTGCTCGTACCCCCAGACGTTGCCGAGCAGTTGCAACCGGGTGAAGACCCGGCGCGGGTTGCGGGCGAGGAAGACCAGCAGGTCGAACTCCAGCCGGGTGAACGGGACCGGTCGCCCGCCCTGGAGCACCACCCGGGGCCCGGTCAGTACCCGTAGCGAGTCGGCGTCGTCCGGACCGGTCGCCGCCGCCGCACCGGCGGCGGTCGGCAACGGCTCCGGCAGACCGACGCCCGGCAGCGACGCCGCCGGCAGACCGGCGCCGGGCCGCAACGGCTCCGGCAGATCGGGCAGCAGCGAGTCCGGCAGGCCGGGCAGGCCCGGGTCGGTGGCGGCCCGGCCCGGTAGGCGGGTCTCGGTCACCACGTCGGCGCCCTGGTCGCGTAGCTGACGAACCAGCCCGAGCAGCAGGGCCAGTTCCTCGGTGACCCGCCCGCCGACCAGCGGGAGGTCGACGGTGACCCGGATGACCGGCGCGGTCTCGACGGCCGACGCGGTCTCGACGGCCGGCGAACGGCGCCGGGCCGAGGGGGCCCGGCGCGGTCCGGCGGGTGACGGGGTACGCGGGTGGATGGCGACGACCGACATGGGAACTCCTTCGTGGGACGTTGGTCCGGTCCGCCCGCGTGCGGTGGCGCGCGGGGGTCAGGTGAGCGCCCGCCGGGGGATCACCGGCGGGACGGTTTCGGGTTGGGCGTAGACGTCGGTCGGCCCGAAGGCGGGCAGCCCGAGCCCGCGCCAGGCGACGAATCCGCCGACGATGTCGGTGGCCTGGTGCAGGCCGATCTCCTGGAGGGCGGCGGCGGCCAGGGACGACGTGTAGCCCTCCTGGCAGAGGACGATGACCGGCAGGTCGTACCGGTCGGCGAACGGAAGCCGGGCGGAGCTGCGCGGGTCGAAGCGCCACTCCAGGACGTTGCGTTCCACCAGCAGCGCCCCCGGGATCGCCCCGGTGGCGGCCCGCTGGGCGGCGGGGCGGATGTCGACCAGTACCGCACCGGCGCGGGCGGCGAGGTGCCCCGCCTCCGGTTCCAGGCGGCGCAGCCGCACCCGGGCGGCGGCGAGGATCTCGTCGATGCTCCGCGAACCGGCCGGGGCCTGCGCTCCGCGACAGCCGTCGACGGGCTCTCGGAGGTTGGTCAGGTTCACCGTGCTGTCCTTCCGTCGTGTCGGGCCTCGAACCCGCACCGGGTGCCGCACCCGGTCACCAGGCGACTCCCGCCTCGGCCACGTCGGCGACCCGCAGCCGCCCGCCGTCGAGCCGGTAGCGGGTCATCCTCCGCAGCGCGGGGCGGTAGACGTGCACGCTCACCGCCGGCTCGTCGCCGGTGTTGGCCACCCGGTGCACATGCCGGGCACCGAACCGGCGACCGGCGCCGGTGCCGAGCTGACGGGGGTGCAGCCGGCCCCGGGCCACGGTCTCCTCGACCAGCGTTCCGGCGGCGACCAGGAAGGCACCGGCGGAGCCGCCGTGGTCGTGCAGGTCCGTGTGCTGGCCGGGCAGCCAGGTGAGCAGCCACACCTCGTGGTCGGCGGCGCCGGCCAGCCGGTGGTACCAGCGTTCGAGCGGGTCGAAGCGCAGCGGTACGGGCCAACCGGCCGGGCCGGCCGCCGCCGCCGCGTACCGGCGGGCGATGGCGAGCGGGTCCGGGCCGGTCGACGGGTTCGAAGAAATGGAGATCATTTTCGGTCCTCAGGGCAGGTGTGCGACTACCGGTGAGGGTAGCCCATAAAACCTATCTGCTTAGTAGGTTTTATCACAAGCCCCGACCGACATCCGATACGGGTCCGGGCGGTCCCCCGTCGCCGTACCGCCCCGCTCAGCGCACCTTGGGGAAGCCGAGGTCGACCTCGCTGGTCGCCGGGTCGGGCCAGCGCGAGGTGACCACCTTGGTCCTGGTGTAGAAGGCCAGCCCCTCAGGGCCGTACATGTGCAGGTCGCCGAAGAGCGACGACTTCCAGCCGCCGAAGCTGTAGTAGGCGACCGGCACCGGGATCGGCACGTTGATCCCGACCATGCCGCAGACCACGTCGTACTGGAAGCGCCGGGCCGCGCCGCCGTCCCGGGTGAAGATCGCGGTGCCGTTGCCGTACTCGTGGGAATTGACCAGTGCGACGGCCTCGGCGTAGCTGTCGACCCGGACCACCGACAACACCGGCCCGAAGATCTCGTCGAGGTAGTAGCCGGAGTCGGTCGGGACATGGTCCACCAGGGACGGGCCGAGGAAGAACCCGGGCCCGTCGGCGGCCGGCAGCGCCCGCCCGTCGACCACCACCCGCCCGCCGGGACGATCCAGGTACGCCCGCACCCGGTCCCGGTGCTCGCCGGTGATCAACGGTCCCATCTCGGCGTCCGGGTCGCTGGCCGGGCCGACCCGGATCCGCGCCATCCGCTCCGAGATCGCCTCGACCAGCGGGTCCGCGACCCCGCCGACCGCGACCACCACCGAGACGGCCATGCAGCGCTCCCCCGCCGAACCGAACCCGGCCGAGACGGCGGCGTCGGCCGCGGCCCCGACGTCGGCGTCCGGCAGCACCACCATGTGGTTCTTGGCCCCGCCGAGCGCCTGCACCCGCTTGCCGGCGGCAGTACCGGCGACGTAGATCGACCGGGCCACCGGGGTGGAGCCGACGAAGGAGAGCGCGGCGACGTCCGGGTCGGCGATCAGCGCCTCGACCGCCGACCGGTCGCCCTGGACCACGTTGAACGCCCCGTCCGGCAGCCCGGCCCGGCGCAGCAGGTCGGCGAGGAGCAGCGAGACGCTCGGGTCCTTCTCGCTCGGCTTGAGCACGAAGGTGTTGCCGGCGACCAACGCGGTACAGAACATCCACATCGGCACCATGGCCGGAAAGTTGAACGGGGTGATCCCGGCGACCACCCCGAGCGGCTGGCGGATCGAATAGACGTCCACCCCGGTCGCGGCCTGCTCGCTGTAGCCGCCCTTGAGCAGGTGCGGAGCGCCGGCCGCGAACTCGACGTTCTCCAGGCCCCGGGCCACCTCGCCGGCCGCGTCGGCCACCGTCTTACCGTGCTCGGTGGAGAGCAGGGTGGCGATCTCCTTCCGGTTGGCGTCCACCAGGTCGCGGAACCGGAACATCACCTCGGCCCGGCGGGACAGCGAGGCCGCCCGCCAGCCCGGTTGCGCGGCGGCGGCGGAGCGGACCGCGGCGCGCACCTCGGCGTCGGTCGCGGCGACCACCTCGGCCTGCCGTTCCCCGGTCGCCGGGTCGTAGACCGGCAGCCGCCGGTCCCCGCCGCCGGCCACCTCGGCCCCGTCGATCCAGTGTGGAATCTCCCGCATCACGCCAGCCCCCGTCCCCGCTCGGTTGCGCCACGTCGGCAGTCCCGGACAGGAGTACGGGCGCCGTGCCCCCTGGTCTGCGCCGGATGGCGTTGGACTCTAGTGACCCCGGTGGGGGCGGACAACGGCCAGTTTGTTACTGATTCCCGCGCAGAAGTGACATGCTGCGCCGTTGCGCCCAGCGCCCTGCTCGCCGCCGGGCCGGCCGCACGGGGCCGGATCAGCGCCAGGGCGGCGGCGGTGGAGCCCGGAACGCGTAGAGGGTGCGCTCGCCGTCGGCCACGTACACGCTGTCGCCGGTGGCGGCGGGCGCGGCCGAGTTCCGGTCCCCGGCCGCGAAGCGCCAGCCCACCGCGCCGGTCGCCGGATCGACCGCGTACACCGTGCCGTCGCCGGCCGCGCGGGAGTAGAGGACTCCGCCCGCCGTGACCAGCCCCGAGGCGTGGAACTCGGCCGACCAGAGGAGTTCCCCGGTCGACGCCCGGTAGGCGTTGGTACGCCAGCGGTCGAAACAGCAGCCGGTGTCGAGCGGTACGTAGACGGTGCCGTCCCGGACCACCGGTGTCGCCACCAGATCCGACTCGTGACTCCACAGTTTCCGGCCGTCCCACAGGTCGAAGGCGCCGAGGTAGCTGCCGGCGGCCGTGATGTGCACGGCGTGGTCCGAGACCACCGGGGCGGCACCCACCGGTCCCGGCAGGTCGGGATAGCTCCACCGGAGGACACCGGTACCCGCGTCGAGCGCGTACAGCGTGTGGTCGCCGCCGACGTAGACGACGCCGTGCGCCACCGTCGGTCCGGTGCCGTGCAGGCGGCCCAGGTTGCGGCTCCAGCGGAGCCGGCCGGTGGCCTGGTCCAGCGCGTAGAGGTTCGGACCGGGGCTGCCGTGCTGGTCGGCGACGTAGACCAGCCCGCCGGTCGCGCTCACTGTCGACCGGAGGCTGCCGCCGACCCGGAAACTCCACCGGATCCGCTGGGTGGCGACGTCGAGCGCGTAGAGCAGCTCGGAACCGGCGAGGTAGAGGACGCCGTCGGCGATGGTCAGGGTCGTCTCCGGCTCGGGGACCGGATGGGTCCAGCGCACCGTACCGGTGGCGGCGTCGAGCGCGTAGAGGGTGCCGTCGGCGCTGCCGAGATAGACCGTGCCGCCCGCGACGACCGGTGCGGCGTAGGTCTCGTCGGTGGCGGTGAAGGCCCACCGGAGCTGCGGCCCGGTCGGCTCGCTCGGCTGGCCCGGCAGGCCCAGCCGTGCCCCGGGCAGATATCCGAGCAGCAGCGCGATGACGGCTCCGGCCATGGCGCCGGCAAGGGTGCCGGTGTGGCGGTGCCGGGTCGGCCCGGGCGGGGCCGGCGGGCCGGTCGGACGATGGTCGATGCCGGTGACGTTCACGTTTCCACCCATTCCAGCGCACGTCGACACGACGAAGCGGGGTCCGGGTAAGCCACCACTTACCCGGTCAGCGTAACCCGGGCAATGACGTACTTCAATCAAACGGGCGAACGGCGGCAAAGCGCCGCCGGCAGCGTGTCGGGCCGGGGGCGGCATGCGACGGATCAACCAGGAGATCGTCGGTCGCCGGCCGCACGAGACGGTAACCCGGTGCCGCGTCAGGACTGCGGCGCCGGCCGCCAGCGCACGCGCTCGTAACCGGTCGCCACGACCAGCAACGCCACGACCAGGCCGAACGCGGCCAGGGCGGGCAGGTGCCTTCCCGCCGGCAACAGCAGCAGCGCCGCGCCGACCGCGCCGAACTGCGCCCGGGGCGCCGACCGGAGGGCGACCCAGAGGAAGAGTGGCCGACCGGCGAGGTAGAGCGCGGCACCGCCGTGCAGGGCGACGACCGAGGGCCAGTCCAGCGGTTCACCGGCGAACCCGCCGGACCGGTTCTCGGCCAGGTCCGCGACGACCTGTTCGATCCCGAGCGCCAGGTAGATGATTCCAGTGATCATCAGCAGGTAGGCCAGACCGTACCCGTCGGCGGCGATCCGGTCACGCTGCGGCGCCGGGGCCCCGGCCAGGGCGCGGGCCGCGGCCGGCCCGACGTTCTCGAAGTACAGCCGCCACAGGCAGACCGTCGAGAGCAGGCCCAGCAGGGCGGCCGCCAGCACCGGCGGGTGCGTGACCGCCTTCCCGGCGCCGGTGCCGATGGAGATCAACGACTCGCCGAGCGCGATGATCAGCGCAAGGTTGTGCCGCTCGCTGAAGTGACCGGGATTCCGCAACCGCCAGCCCCCGAAGACGGCGAGCGCGAGCCGTTGGCCACCGATGTCGACCAGCAACGAAACCGCCCAGAGCAGGGTCTGCACAGAACCGCCGTACAGCGCGCCGAGGACGAGCGGGATCCAGGCCAGCACGATCGGGATCGCGAGCACCCGCAGCCCGGTGCGTACCGCCGGGTCGTGTGCGGCGACCCGGTAGTAGAGGGCGAGTTGCACCGCCCGGAGCGTCACGTAGGCCACCACCAGGATCAGCGGCGCCCGCATCGATCCGGCCTCGGTGCGCCAGGCTTCCGGGATCACCAGAGCGGCCACGAACAGGGCGGCCATCGCCAGCAGCGTGCCGGCCTGGATCAGGCCGACGTCGGACCGGGCCTGGTTACTCAGCCAGATGTACGCCCCCCAGGAGAACCACAGCAACAGCAGGAGCAACAGTCCCCGCGCCAGGCTGGTGAAGCTGGGCGGATGCCCCATGAAGGCGATGATCTGGGTGAGGGCGAAGACGAAGACGAGGTCGAAGAAGAGTTCGAACGGGCTCGCGCGGTCGATTCCGGCGCTGGCCGGCACCGTTCGGAATCGGAGAAAGCGCCGCATGGGGATCCGTCCTGATGACGACAGCCTCTCCCGCCATGGCTCCGCAGGGGTGCCGGCGGCGGGCCGGGGCGTCCGCCACTACGCGGCCATCGTAACGCCGATCTTCACGTACCTCCTTCAAACGGGTGAAAGGCGCGAAGCGCCGACCTGGGCCGCGCCCTCACGACGCCGGGTCAGGGCGCGGAAGCCGATGCCGAGCGCCGCCACGACGAGGGCGTTCCGGACGACCAGCAGGGCGGTACCCGGCCAGGCGGGGTCCGTCGACACCTGTGCGTAGTACCACGGGAACAGCGCGCTGGTCAGCGCGGTCGCGACGACGATCAGGGCGCTGGCGACGCGCTGCGTCGTGTCCCGGCGGGTCAGGCAGACCGCCGCCACCGCGACCAGCCAGAGCATGTACTGCGGGGAGAAGACCCGACTGGTCGCCACCGTCGTCAGGACCGCCAGCAGTGCGACGTCGAAGCCGAGGGCGCCGGTCCAGGTGAGATGCCGTCCCCTGGCGAGCCACCAGAGGCCCAGGGCGGCCAGCCCGAGAAACGTCAGGACGGGCAGCCCGAGCGTCACCGGTCGGACGAACGGGTCGTGCACGAACTCCATCGCACCGTAGGCGTAGCGGACGTCGACGCCGTGGTCGCCGAGGCGGGCCAGGACCAGCGGGGTGGCACCGATCGATTCGATCTGGAGGCCACGGTCCGCCTGGTTGCCGGTGAACCCGGACCAGGCGCCGGTGAAGGCGAGCGTGAGGAGACCGCCGAGCACGGCGATCGTCACGGCGAAGCCGGCAAGGACCGGCCGGAGGCCATCGAGCGGTCTGGCAGCGATCAGCAGTACCGCCGGCCAGACCTTGATCAGCGCGCCGATGCCCAGCGCCGCACCGGCGAGGACCGGACGCCGGATCGTCGCGGCGAGCGCGACGACGGCGGTCGCGGTGACGAAGATGTCGTACCGGGCGTACGTCAGCAGGTTGAGCAGCGGGACGACCACGGCCCACGCCCAGACGCCGAGAAGCAGGCCGTCGCCACGGGCGAGTCGGAGCAGGGTGAGCAGGACCAGCAGGTCGGCGACGAGGGCCAAGGCGAAGAACGTGCTCTCGTACGAGCCTGCCGAGTCCCCCGCGACGTGCCGGAGGGACCGGAACAGCGCGGCGGCGCCGGGCGGGTACTGCCACATCGGATCGTCGCGGGGAACCTGCCAGTCGAGCAGCCCGTCGCTCCAGCGGCGGTAGAGCGCCACGTCGGCGAAGACGTTCCCGACCGGCGCCCGGACCACGTTCGCGTAGATCAGGACGAAGACCGTCCGGGTGGCGATCCAGACCCCGACCACGGCGATCGTCGGCCACAGCCGGCTCCGATGGTGCGACAGTCCACCCACGCGATCGGTCGTCGACACCCGCTCCGCCTATCCACCGAGGTCAATACCGGCGGAAGGAGTCTAGGCCGGACGGCCGGCCGGGTACTCCGGTTGCAGAATCTGGTGCCGCACAGCCGGACGACCGGTGGGCCGGGCGAGATCACTCCCGAGGCGACCGACCGCCGCCCGGGTCCCGGCCACCCTGTTACCGAGCGGGTGGCCGCCCGACGAACGCACGCCAGGCGGCCGGCGCGAAACGCAACACCGGCCCCGACCGGTCCTTGCTGTCCCGCACCGCGACCACGCCAACCAGGTTGTCCGCCACCTCGACACAGTTGCCGGTCTGGCCGCTTCGGCTACTCGTCCGCCAGCGCGTACCGCTCAGGTCGCCCATCTTCTCGCCGCCTCCGCAATCAACTCGATCGACTGCTGGTGTGGCAGTGCCTCCGACCGGATGGCCTCCCACGCCTTCAGGATCCAGGCCAGAACCGGTCCGCCGACCACCACCTGACCCGGCGCCTGGTGGTCCAGATAGGCGACGTCTTCGTTCTCAGGCAGGGTGGCAATGATGAAGGCACCGCCGAGACCAGGGTACGCACCGACCGATTCCGGCACGACCTGCAGACGGACGTGTGGCAACTCCTTGGCGATCTCGACCAGGTGCAGCAACTGCTCCCGCATCACCTCTGGGCCGCCCACCGACCGCCTTAGCACCCCCGCGTCGAGCACGACCGTGAACTGCGGTGGGTTCTCCCGCCGCAACACCGCCTGCCGCTCCATCCGGGCCGCCACCCGCCGCTCGACCTCGCCCGGGGTGAGCAGGCCGCCACTCTCGAAGATTGCCCGGGCATACGCCTCGGTCTGAAGCAGTCCTGGGATGGTGGTGTTCTCGAACGTACGCAGCGCCTCGGCCTGCTCCTCGTAGTACAGCCACTCTCGCGCCCAGACCGGGGACTCGTCGGCCTTGACGAGGTCCTCGTAGATGCTCATGAGCAGGCCGCCGGTGTTCAGTACCTCGTCGGCCACCTTGAGGAACTTCGGCGTCGGTGGGCGTTGGCCGGTCTCGACCGAGCTGACGTGTGAGCCGGAGAAGTGCATCAACTCCCCCAGCGCCTCCTGACTGAGACCGGCGGCGACTCTGCGGCGCCGCAACTCCCGGATCAGGAACTCGGACGGTGACATGGTCATCTGCTCTGACTCCCCCTGCTCGTACCGGACTCACGCCGTCAGCCGCCCCCACAACCTCGGGTGATCACCCTCTGCGATCATCCGATCGCCGGCCAGCGTAGTCCCGTCCACAGCGGAGTGTCACCACCCAGATTTCATCGTTCTGAACCGGTTTGCGGCCAGTACCGGGCTGCACGGCCTCTCCCCACAAACCGGCGGGTTCTGCTCGGACCTGCTCAACCGGTACCGCGCGGGTGCCCGGCCGGACCGGACTATGATCAAAGTGACTGTCCGCGACCGCCGGGGCCGGCGGAGTGCGGCTCACACCGGACGGGGAGGTCTGATGGGCGCGGTGGTGACGGCGGTGTCCCGGGACGAGGGGCACCATTTCAGCAAGCCGACCCGGGACAGCATCCGGCTGCTGGCCGGGCTGGGCGTGGAGGGCGACGCGCACCTCGGCGTCACCGTCAAGCACCGCTCGCGGGTGGCACAGGATCCGACCCAGCCGAACCTCCGGCAGGTACACCTGATCCACGCCGAGCTGCACGACGAGCTGCGCGCGGCCGGTCACCAGGTGGCCCCGGGCGAGATGGGCGAGAACGTCACCACCCGGGGTGTGGATCTGCTCGGGTTGCCGGTCGGCACGCTGCTCCGGCTCGGCGACGCGGCCGTGGTCGAGGTGACCGGGCTGCGCAACCCGTGCGTGCAGATCGACAACTTCCAGGCCGGCCTGCTCAAGCGGGTCCTCCGGCGCGACGAGGCCGGCAACCTGGTCCGGCTGGCCGGCATCATGGGCGTGGTACGCGAGGGCGGCGAGATCCGGCCCGGCGACGAGATCACCGTGGAGCTGCCGGCCGAGCCACACCGGCCGCTCGACCGGGTCTGATCCGCCCCACCCCACCGCCGTCGGCGGGTACCTCAGCAGGAGCAGAGTGCCTCAGTGGGTGTTTGAGAAGGGGCTATGAGGGCTGCCGATGGTAGGTGCGGCGTTGTTGGCGGGTGGCGTGCCGGGGACGGGCGCCAGCGCCGAGGGCCGACCGATCCAGACGGAGTGTCGGCATGGTTGGCCGGCCTTCCTCCGACCGCCTGGAATCCTGAATACATGGGTCAGGTCAAAATGCGATCGCCGGACCGGATTCTCTCCGTCCGGCGCCTGTCGATCTCGCTGGCTGGCGGCGCCGTCGTTGCCGTGGCTGTCGCGGTGCTCGGGTTTCCCGAACTGTTTCCGCTGGTCGGTTGGAACGTGGCCGCCGCCGTCGTGCTGGTCTGGGTCTGGCGGATCAGTTGGCATCAGGGGCCGGAGGGCACCGAGCGGCTCGCCGAGGAGGAAAGCCATTCACGCTCTACTGACAGCGCCGTGCTGATCGCCGCGGTGGCCAGTCTCGGCGCCGTGGCCTGGGCCCTCGTTCACTCGTCACGCAACCAGGACGCGCTCGCGGTCATCCTGGTCATCGTGAGTGTACTCACGGCGATCCTGTCCTGGGGATTGATGAACACCGTATTCGCCTTCAAGTACGCACGCATGTTCTACCTTGAGGATGGCGGGATCGACTTCAAGCAAAGCGAGCTGCCGACCTACAGCGACTTCGCCTACCTGGCGTTCACCGTCGGCATGTCTTTTGCCGTGTCGGAGAGCGAACCGGCCAATACGCGAATCCGGAAGACCGCCCTCGGCCACGCGCTGCTGTCCTACCTGTTTGGCACGGTCATCCTCGCCGTGGCCGTCAACCTGGTGACCGGCCTGGGCGAGTCCTGATTTAACAGGCTTCGCGTCGCAAGACCCGGCAGCACGGTCGGTCCACGGAGGCGCGACCGTTGGCGATACGCGCCTCGTCCCCGGCCGCTCGCTGTCAAGCTGACGCGGTACCACGCAGTGAGGAGCCGCGAAGGATGGGGACCAGAACCGCAGTGGATGAGATCTCTTGCGTCCAGCGCTGATCGTGCTGACCGCAGTCGGCGCGGCCGTGTTGGTGGACCTGTTGACCGGCGTGCTGGTCCGCCGGTTCGCCCGTGGCCGCTACCAGTGGCTGCTGACCCCCCTACGCCAGGCATGTCGCCGCCCGACCACGGTGGTACTGCTGCTCGCGGCGCTGTACTTCGCCCTGCCAGTGGATGGCAACGAGTGGGTCCGCGTGTTCCGCCATGCCATCCTGCTGCTATCGATCGCTAGCGCCGGGTGGCTGGTGGTCAAGGCGCTGCACGTTGCCGAGGGCGTCGCGTTCAGCCGGCTGCCGCACGAGACGGTCGCCGACCGCAGAGTCCGCCGCGCCCGTACTCAGATCCGTCCGGTACGCCGGCTGACCTCGGCTGTCGTCATAGTGGTGGCGTTCGGACTGATCCTGGTCACCTTCCGGCCCGTACGCACGTTCGGGCTCACCATCCTGACCTCGGCCGGCGTGATCGGCGCCGTGATCGGCCTGTCCGCCCGGACCGCGCTCGGCAACGCCTTCGCCGGCATCCAGGTCGCCTTCGCGGACAGTCTCCACGTCGATGACGTGCTGGTGATAGACGGCGAATGGGGCCGAGTCGAGGAGGTGAAGCTGACCAACGTCGTGATCCGGCTCTGGGACGACCGGATGCTCGTCCTGCCCACCACCTACTTCACCGAACACACCTTCCAGAACTGGACGCGGCACGAGACCCGGGTGGTCGGCGAGATCCGCATCCACCTGGATCACACCGCCGACCTGGACGACCTCCGGGAGGAGACCAGACGGCTCGTCGAATCGTCGCCGCTGTGGGACCGGCACCAGTGGGTCTTGCAGATGGTCGACGCCACCCCGCAGACCGTGGTCATCCAGGTCCAAGCCTCCGCCGCAGACGGGCCGAGCGCCTGGGATCTCCGCTGCGACCTGCGCGAGGGACTGATCCATTACGTGCGGAACACCCATCCGCAATGGCTGCCCCGCACCCGTGGCGAGTACCACCCCTGAGACCCGTCCAGCCGTGGCGCGCAAGGCGGCGATGGGCAGCAACCCGTACGAAGGTGGCCGGCGAAGTGGCCTCGAGGACGAACCGGACCGGGGTGGTCAGGTACAGGCTGAGCAGGGACGCCACCGGACGGTGGACAGATCGGAGGGATACCGAGGTTTGCGGGGGCGTCAACGCGAACGAGGAGTTCGCGATCATCAGCCGCACACCGAGTCCGACGTGCTCTTCTCAAACACTCACTCAGAGGAGCAGACCGCCGGTCGCCCGGATGTTCTGGCCGGTGATCCACCCGGCGTCGGGTCCGGCGAGGAAGGCGACGACGGCGGCGACGTCCGCCGGCTGCCCGATCCGGCCCAGTGCGGTGAGCGTCGCGGTACTGGCCAGCGCCTCGGCGGGGTTCGACGCCCGGAGCAGGTCGGTGTCGGTGGCGCCCGGCGAGACCGTGTTGACGGTGATGCCCCGGGGGCCGAGTTCCCGGGCGGCCACCGCCGTGAACTGTTCGAGGGCGGCCTTGCTGGCGCAGTAGAGGGCGAGCCCGGGTGCCGGCAGCACGGTGTTCAGGGTGGAGATGTTGACGATCCGGCCGCCGTCCCGCAGCAGCGTGGCCGCCTCGCGCATCGCCAGCAGCGGAAACTTCGCGTTGACCGTCATCACCCGGTCGAACTCCTCGCCGCTGAGCTGGGCGATCGGCGTCGGCGGGCCGATCGCGGCGTTGTTGACCAGGATGTCCAAGCCGTCGCGGACCGGTGCGAACATCGGCCCGAGGCTGGCCAGGTCCGCCTGGTCGGCACGGACGGCACGCACATCGTCGTACCCGGAGACGAGTTCGTCGGCCGCCGCCCGGTCGTTCCGGTAGGTGAAGACCACCCGCGCGCCGGCCTCGGCGAGCCGTTGCACGATGGCCCGGCCGATTCCCCGGGAACCGCCGGTGACCAGTGCCGTCCTGCCGTCGAGTCTCATGGGTCGAGACGCTATCGACGGCCAGGTGCGTGGTCTTGAAGAAATGCGCACAGCTCGGTCGGGGTGAGGCCGGAGAGCGCCCGCACCTCGCGGGTGAAGTGCGGCTGGTCGGCGTACCCCGTCTCGACAGCCGTGTCCGCCAGGTCAGCACCGTGCAGGAGAAGCCGGATCGCGTGCTGGAACCGGGCGGTGCGGGCGACGGTTGCCGGGGTCAGGCCGATCTGACGGCGGAAGCCGAGTTCGAGGCGACGACGGCTGACTCCGAGCCGGTCGGCGAGCACGCCGATCCGGAGCCGCTCGGGACTCTGCGACAGCCGCCACCAGGCGGCGCTGACCAGCGCGTCCGCCGACCCGGCCGGTGCACCGGCCAGCCACCCGGTGAGTACCCGATCGAGGAGGGCGAACCGCCTCGGCCAGTCCGGCGCCCCGCGCAGCCGCTCGGCCAGCCCGGCGGCGCGCGGGCCGACCAGCTCCGACAGCGGGGCGGTGACCTCGGTCAGCTCCGGCATCGGTACGCCGAGCAGCGCGGCCACCCCGGCAGGGGTCAACCCGACGCTCACCCCGTACGCCCAGTCGGTGCGCCCGGCCAGCGTCGCCGTACTGCGCGCCCCGGTGACCAGCGCGTCCGGGTCCGCGAAGTCGACCAGCAGGATGGCGTAGCTCAACGGCAGGAGCCGGTGCGGGATCCTGCTCCGCGACCCGGCCCGGAATCCGGCGTAGCCGAGCACGTGGTGGCGCAGCCGTGGGTGCGGGAGCCGGACGATCGTCTCGCACGCCACGGCCTGCGCTTCCGCCGGTATCGAATGGAGCTGCGTCAGCCGGGCCATCAGCCACCATCATGACCGGCCGGGCACACCACCTTCGACACGCCGGTCGACACCGCTCGACGTCCCCGCCCCGCTCGACGTCCCCGCCCCGTCGGCTTCCGGCGCCGCCGCCGCTGGTAGCTCGACGACCCGGTCCGCCCAGCGGCTCATCAGCGCCGGATCGTGCGTGACGAGCAGGACCCCGGCCCGGTGCTCCTGCTGGTAGTCCCTGACCACGGCGGCGACGTGTGCCTGGGTGGAGGCGTCCAGCATGGCGGTGGCCTCGTCGCAGAGCAGGTAGTCGGGGCGATGGACGAGGGCACGGGCGAGGCAGGCGCGTTGGAGCTGCCCGTCGCTGACCGCGTGCGGGCGCCGGCCGAGCAGGTCGGGGGTGAGTCCGACGAGGTCGGCGAGTTCGGCGACCCGGCGGCGGATCTCGTCGGCCGGGTGCCGGGTGGCGCGGAGCGGCTCGGCGATCAGGTCCGTCAGGCTCAGCCGTGGGTCGGCGGCGGCGCGGGGACTCTGGAAGAGGACCGCGATCCGGGTACGGACGGCCACCGGCACCGCGTACCGGATGGCGGTGACCGGCGTACCGTCGACCGTCACCCGGCCACCGTCCGGCCGGTGCAGCAGGGCGAGGACCCGGACCAGGGTGGACTTGCCGCCACCGGACGGCCCCCGCAGGCCGACCGTCTCGCCCCGGTCGACCCGCAGGCTGACCCGGTCGAGCACCACCTGTCGCCGGTAGCCGGCGGTGACCTCGTGCGCGGCGAGCTGCCCGGAAGCCGGTACGGGTACGGATGCGGGTGCGGGTGCGGGCACGGCGGTCACGACGGAACTCCGGCGGAGAGCGGGTGGTGGCAGGCGACCGCTCCCGCGTCGTACGCCGCCAACGGCGGTTGCCGCCGGCAGGCGTCGGTGGCGTACGGGCAGCGGGCGGCGAAGGCGCAGCCCTCCGGCAGCGCGGTGAGCATCGGCGGGTGCCCCGGTACGGCCCGGAAGGCGCGGCCCGGCAGCGCGTCGAGCAGGGCGGCGGCGTACGGGTGAACGGGTGCGGTGAAGTACCGCCCGGCGGGTTGGTGCTCGACGACCCGGCTGGCGTACATCACGGCGACGGTGTCGGCGACCCGTTCGGCGGCGGCGAGGTCGTGGGTGATCAACACGACCGACTTTCCGCTGTCGCACCTGCGGCGGAGCAGGTCGAGGGTCTGCTCGACCAAGGGCTGGTCCAGCCCGCTGGTGGGTTCGTCGGCGATCAGCAGGGTCGGGTCCGGGGCGAGGGCGAGCGCGGTGACGAGCCGCTGTGCCATCCCGCCGGAGAGTTCGTGCGGATAGCGGTCCAGGTCGGCGACGTCGAGACCGACCTCGGTGGCGGCGCGTTCCGCCCCGGCGACGGCTTCGGCGCGGCTGTGCCGGTGTGCCCGCAGGGTCTCCTCGATCAGGCGACGGCCGGTACGCACCGGGTTGAGCGCGGTGGCCGGGCTCTGCGGTACCAGACCGACCCGCCGGCCCCGGACCGAGCCGGCGAGTACCCGTTCACCGCAGGTGATCAGGTCGAGCTGCCCGCCGCCCGGCTGGTGCAGCCGGGCGGAGCCGGTGACGGTGGCGTTGCGGGGCAGCAGCCCGAGCAGGGCGTGCGCGAGGACCGACTTGCCGCAGCCGGACTCGCCGACGACGGCCAGCAGCTCCCCCGGGTGAACGGTGAGGGCGAGGTCGCTGACGGCGTGCACGGTCGCATCCCGGAGCCGGAACCGGACGGTGAGCCCGTCGACGGTGAGCACCGGCTCAGCGGCACCGGCGCGCACCGGACCGCCGGCACCGGCACCGGCACTGGCAGCGGCGGTGGCGATGGTGCTGGTGCTGGTACCGGATGGGGTGCTCTTCACAGCTGTAGCTCCGCTCGGACGCGGGGATCGAGCCGGTCCCGCCAGCGGGCGGCGACCACGGCGATGGCCAGGGTGACCACGACGATGACCACTCCCGGGGCGAGGCTGGCCCACCAGGCGCCGGCCAGCAGCGACCCCTGGCCGTCGTTGATCATGTTGCCGAGCGAGGCGAGGTGCGGCGGCAGGCCGAGCCCGAGGAAGGAGAGCGCGGTCTCGTGCCAGACGGCGTGCGGGATCATCAGCGTGATGGCCAGGGCCAGCCGGGGCAGCACGTGCGGCAGCAGGTGCCGGGTCAGCACCCGGAGCCGGCTCGCGCCCCCGGTGATCGCCGCGTCGACGAAGGGCCGGGTCCGCAGGCTCAGCAGCTCCGACCGGACGATCCGGGCGGTGGAGAGCCAGTGGGTGAGCCCGATCGAGGCGATCACCGCGCCGAGGCTGGGGCGGAGCATCGCGACGATGAAGATGCCGAGCAGCAGGTGCGGCAGGGCGGCGACGGTGTCGACGATCCGCATCAGTACCCGGTCGACCCGGCCGCCGACGGTGCCGGCGATCCCGCCGACGATGCCGCCGATCACGGTGGCGACCAGCGCGGCGACCGCGCCGACGAGCAGCGAGACCCGCAGCCCGTAGAGGGCCCGGTGCGCGACGTCCCGGCCGAGGTCGTCGGTGCCGGCGGGATGGTCCCAGGACGGGGCCAGCCGGATCCGGTCCAGGGCGACCGCGCTCTGGTCGAGCGGCCAGAGCAGCGGCGCGACCAGGCAGGCGACGACCGCCACCGACAGCACCGCGCCGGCCACGACCGCACCGGCCTGGCCGGGACGCAGCCGGAAGCGTGGCCGCCAGCCGGCGGACCCGACACGGGTACGGGTCAGTTCAGTCATCGAGGCGCACCCGGGGATCGGCGGCGGCGTAGCCGAGGTCGGTGGCGAGGTTGGCGGTCAGCACCACGGCGGTGGTCAGCAGGGTGATCGCGGCGAGCAGCGGAAAGTCGCTGCCCAGTGCGGCCTGCACGGTGACCGCGCCGAGTCCGGGCAGCGAGAAGACGGTCTCGACCAGCACCGCACCGCCGACGAGTTCGGGCAGGTGGGTGCCGACCAGGGTGAGGAACGGCAGCAGCGCGGTACGCAGCGCGTGCCCGAACAGCACCGTGCGGCCGGGCAGCCCCCGGGCCCGGGCGGCGAGGACGTGGTCGTCGCGGAGGCTGTCGGCGACCGCGTCCCGGACAAAGAGCACGAACCACGGGGCCTGGGAGATCGCGAGGACCCCGATCGGCAGCATGAGGTGGTGGGCGACGTCGCCCCACGAGGTGCCGGTCGCGGTGACGTCGGTCAACCCGCCGGCCGGCAGCCAACCCAGGGCGAGGGCGAAGAGCGCGATGGCGGCCAGCCCGAGCCAGAAGACCGGCATCGACTGGACCGCGAACGCCGCCGCCCGCAGGCCACGGTCGAAGAGCCCACCCCGGCGGTACGCGGCCAGCGACCCGAGCAGCAGGCTCGCCACGAGTACGACGGCGAGCGCGGCACCGACCAGCAACAGCGTCCAGCCGGCCCGGGCCGCGATGACCGAGCCGACCGCCTCGTGTCGACTCGTCGACCAGCCGAGGTCGCCGCGGAGCAGGTTGCCGACCCAGCGCAGGTACTGCACCGGCAGCGGGTCGTCGACACCCCAGTTGGCCCGGATCTGCGCCAGGTTCTCCTCGCTGGTGGTGAACGCCGCCGCTCCGGCGTACTGCTTCGCCGGGTCGACCGGGGAGGCCGCGCCGAGGGCGAACATGCCCATGCTGGTGGCGACGAGCACCGGTACGGCGACCAGCAGCCGACGGCGTACCACCGCGCCCGCCCCGGCGAGCCGGCCCCGGCGCCTGACCGCCGTTGCCGGTCGGGTCACCGGCGGGTCCAGGTGTTGATGTTCCACCAGAGGCTGTTCGCCACGTCGTGCTCGTGCGCCTCGACCCGGGGCGACACCCCGTCGATCGAGTCCCGCAGCACGTAGGTGTGCTTCAGGTAGGTGAGGTAGACCCACGGCACGTCGGCGGCGAGCTGCTTCTGGAACGTCGAGTACGCCTGCTTGCGCCGGGCCGGGTCGGACTGGTCGCGGCCCTGCTGCAACGCCTGGTCGACCACTGTCGACTTGTAATGTCCGGGGTTGAAGTAGCCCTGCCCGGCGAAGCGGGACCCGAACAGCTTGTAGGAGACGAAGTCCGGGTCGTACGGGGTGCCGTAACCCATGATCAGCGCGTCGGAGTTGAGCCGTGGGTCGATCGCGTCCCAGGTCAGGCCCGCAGGCGTGATCTCGATGCCGACCTTCCTGGCGTCGGCGGTCACCGCCAGCGCCAGTTCCTTGCGGAGGCTGTCGCTGGCCGGGTACATCAGGGTGAACCGGGCCGGGCGGCCGTCCCTGGCCCGGATGCCGCCCGCACCGGGCGTCCAGCCGGCGGCGTCGAGCAGCGCGGTGGCGGCGGCCGGGTCGGCGGTCGGCTTGCCGACGACGGCCGGTTCGGCAAACTCCGACGTGGGCGGGACCGGTCCGTAGGCCGGTTCGCCGGCCCCGCCGAGTACCCCGGTGACCATCGCGGCCCGGTCGACGGCGAGGTTGAGCGCCCGCCGGATCGCCGGGTCGGCGGTGACCGGGTTGCCCATCGGCAGCATCACTCCCCGGTAGTCGGCGGTCGGCACCCGCTCGACCCGGTAGCCGGCGCCGCCGTCGAAGCCGGCCGCGAGCTTCGGGGCCAGTTCGGCGACGTCGAACTCGCCGGCCCGCATCCGCTGGGCCCGGATGTTGTCGTCGGCGACGAACGCCACCACCAGGCGCCGGTTCGTCGGCTTCCCGGCGAAGTAGCGGTCGTTGGCGGTGAGGACCAGCCGGTCGCCGGGGGTCCAGGACTCCACCTGGTACGGCCCGGTGCCGACCGGCTTGCGGTTGAACCCGGCCTTGTTGACGTCCTGCCCGTCCAGTGCCTTGGCCGGCACGATGCCGAGGGTGAGCCGTTGCAGGAACGGCGCGTACGCGTATTTGAGCCGGAACACCACGGTGGCCGGGTCCGGGGCCTCGACCGAGGCCAGCATCTCCAGGTCGGATCGGAGCGTCGAGTCGACCTTCGGGTCCAGCACGGTCCGGTAGGTGAAGACGACGTCGGCGGCGGTGAGCGCCGTACCGTCGTGGAAGAGCACCCCGTCGCGGAGCTTGGCCGTCACGGTCCGGCCGTCCGTGGAGACCGTCGGCAGTTCGGTGGCGAGGCCCGGCACCAGCCGGTTCTGCGCGTCCCGGGCGACCAGGCCGTCGAAGATCAGCGATGCTCCGTCGACACCGTAGTTGAGCACCGGGTTCAGCGTGTCCGGCTCGCCGCCGGTGGCGACCACGAAGGTGTCACCGGCGGCCGTGGACGCCCCGGGTGCCGTCGATGACGAGCAGGACGCGACGGCGAGCAGGCCACCGGCGGCGGCCACCGCCACGAGTCGGCGGACGGTCGGACGGATCCGGATCACGGAGGTCTCCCACGGCGGTCGGACATGGACGCGGGGGTGACCGGCTCACCGGCACCCTCGGCTGATCACGGTGGCAGAGTTGCAAAAGTTTGGCAACAACGCGCATCGCGCATTAAGCTATTGATCTTGTGTCGGCAACCGGCCGGAGACTCGACCGTTCACCTGCGGCCCGAGGTCGGCACGGCACCCGGCGCCGTCGATCACCGTCTATCTTCGAGTCAGTGGTCGAAACGGGGAGGTGTCGACAGTGCGGGTGCTACCGCGTCGGACCGTGGCGGCGATGCTGGCCGCCGGGGTCGTACTCGCCGGGCAGTGGGCCGGGCCAGCCTCCGCCGCGCCGTCCGGGTCCGGGCGGCCGGCCGGCGGGCCGGTGCCGGTCGTCTACGACAGCGACATGGACTTCGACGACGCGTCGACGCTCGCGCTGCTCTGCGAGGAGCACAAGCTCGGCCGGATCGACCTGCGGGCGGTCACCGTGGCCAACAACGGCTTCGGCGCACCAGGCCGGGCGCTGACCCACGCGCGGAGCGTACTGGAGCAGTGCGGCCTGCCCCGGGTACCCGTCGCCGACGGTGCCACCGGAGCCGGGGTGAACCCCGCCCCGCCGGAGCTGGTCGACACCATCGAGACGGTACTCACCGGCGCGCTCGACGACGCCGACCATCCGGTGCCGCCGTCACCGCTCGGCGCCGCCCAGCTCATCGGACGAGCCGCCCGGACGGCACCCCGGGACGTCGTCCTGCTCGCCACCGGCCCGATGACCAACCTCGCCGACGCACTCGCCTCCCCCGGGGTGCGCGACCGGGTGGCCCGGATCTACGTGATGGGCGGCGCGCTGGCCGTGCCCGGCAACCTGTACGGCTCGGCGCTGCCCGGATTCGACAACTCGCAGGAATTCAACATGTGGATGGATCCGCCCTCGGCGCGGCGGATGCTGCTCCGGGCCCGGCCCGGCACCGTACACGTGGTGCCGCTCGACGCCACCCGGTTCGTGCCGATCACCCCCGACTTCGTCGCCCGGCTCGGCGCCGAGCAGACCGCACCGGGGGCGCGGATCGCGTACCGGATCGCCAGCCAGCCCGACCTGGCGGCCCTGATCGACCTCGGCATCATGTACTGGTGGGACGCGCTCGCCGCCGTCTGGCTGGTGCACGACGACATCGTCACCGCCCGGCGTACGGTGCCGATCTCGGTCGTGCAGGCCGGCGAGCAGTCCGGGCGTACGGTCGTCGACCGGTACGGCGCCCGGGTCCGGGCCGCCTTCGAGGCGGACCGGGCCGCGTTCGAGGAACGCTTCCTCGACTCGCTCAACGGTCGCCGCTGACCCGCCGACCGCAGCGACGACCGGCCCGCCCCGATCCGGCCCGGGCCGAAGCTGGCGACGGGCTACCCGGCGCCGCGACCGATGTCGAGCAGGTGGTGCTCCCCCTCGTGCACGCTGTGCCGGCCCAGCCACAACAGCGTCCGGACCTGCCGCTGCGGCCACGGATAGCTGCCGGTCCTGGCGAGTTCCGCCGGGCCGAGCCGACCGAAGGCGGTCGCCAGTTCCCCGGCCGCCGCGTCGAGTTCGCCGAGCACCACCACCGGATCCTGCTCGTTGTAGGCGTCCGCGACCGCCCGCTCGTCCCGGCCCATCGGGGTGAACTCCGGTTCGTCGACGGCCAGCGCCAGGGCGAGCCGCTCCCCCTGGACCCGGAAGACGTCCCGCACGTGGCAGGCGTACTCCAGCGGCGACCACACCCGTTCGGCCGGGCGCCGCCGCGGGTCCCGGGCCGCGCGCAGCCCGGTGGAATACCGTGACCCGAATCCGCGGAGCCGGTCGGGCAGCGCCTCGGCCGGGACGGAGGAATAGTCGAACCCGCACTCGTCGCAACGCTCCACGACCGCCAAGGGTACGACCGGAAGGTTCGGCGGACCCGGTCCACCCTCAGGCCACGCCCGGATCGCGTCCGTCCACCGGCGGGTGCTGCTGGGCTGCCGCCTCGGCCAGGGCGTCGAGTCGACCGGTCTCGAGGTGCCTGATGTCGCCGCCGGAGTCGAGCGCGGCGTCGAGCAGCAGGGCCAGCGAGCTGCCGTACACCGGCACCTCGGCGAGCCGGTCCACCAGGCGCAGCGGTACGGGTGAGCCCGGCCGGTCGGCCGCACCCCGCTCGACGCGGCAGACCACCCAGTGTGTCGTCTGGGCCGTGAAGTCGGCGGCGGCGCAGAGGCTCCGGCCGTCGGCGAGTTCGCCGATCACCGCGATCCCCAGGTCGCCGACGCCGTCGAAGATCCAGTCCTGTTCGGCGGCCGGCAGCAGCCGCCACCCACCGTCGAAGAGGGTCGCCGAACCGATCCGTCGATAGAGCGCGACGAGATCGGCGTCGGTGTGCGTGTGCATGGGGTGATCGGGCTGCGGCGGCGTGGTCTGGTGGTCGCGGACGATCCGGTCGAGCACGTCGTCGATCGCGACGCTCGCCCGCCCCAGATACCAGCCGGCGACCGGGCGCAGCGCACCCCCGTCGTCCTGTGCCACGGCCGCCAGGCCGCCGTGCAGGGCCAGCACCCGGTTGTCGCCGCCGACCCGGTCGTTGACGTTGATGACCACCCGGGACAGGGTGCCCGGCACCCGGTCGGTCCGGATGCCGGGACCGTGATAGAAACCGTGCGCGACGGTGATGTCGCGAGGCTCGCCGATCGGCAGCTCCAGCAGCGGGTTCGGCTCGTCGGCGACGGCGTTCCCGCTGAGGTACGGATACAGCCGCGCCACCCAACCGGTGACCACCTCACCGCCGTACGCGTCGACGGGGCTGTAGATGCGCTGCCAGAAGGCGGTGTCGACGTCGCCGGAGGCGGCCCGGACGAACTGGTCGAGGATCGGTGCGAGCGAGCGGTGCCAGGTCGTGAGCCCCAGATCCGCGAGGGCGTCCACCCGGTCCCGGATCCGCCGCCAGTCCTCGACCGTGCCGGTCAGGCTGATCGACGGGATCCCGCAGATGAAGACCATCCAGATCGCGAAGTACGGCGAGTACGCGTCGAGCATGACGATCCGCCCGGCGACCCGCTCGACCTCGGTACTGGTGGAGAAGTCGCACTCGAAGAGGTCCGCCCCGGTGCTCTCGGCCCGGAGCAGCTTGCCGAACAGCTCCACCATGTCCCGCCAGGCCTCCGCGTTCTCCGGCATCGTGCCGTCGACGACGACCTCCAGCCGCTTGCGCCCGGAGTGGCGTACCAGTCGGGGCCGCAACTCCTCCGCGTGCAGCCGGACGTGCTGGGCGACGCCCTGCGCGATGGTCAGCCACACCGCGTCCGGTGAGAGCACCAGCGGACGGTGGTCGGCGAACGCCCGCGCCACGGCACCGAGCAGCGGATGAACGCCGTCCGGCACCAGCACCGGCAGCGTCGGGTCTCCGCCGACGACGATCGCGTCGCCGAACAGCTCCCCGAGCGGCCGGGTGGGCAGCGGCTCGGCGGCGGGGGTGACGTCGTCGACCGGAAAGATCACCATCGGGTGACCCTGGCGCCGCGCACCGGAGGTGGTCATACGGCGCTGACGTGTGCCGCCAGCAGTCGCCAGCCGCCACCGTCGACATGGATCCAGGTGCGCGTGTACCGCACCCGTGCCGTGAACGGCGTGCCGGCCATCGTCCCGGCCAGGGTGCCGAGAAACCAGGTGACCCCGGTGTCGCCGCTGACCAGGACGGTCAACTCTTCCTCGCGGACCTCGGTCAGGACCTGCTCCCCGGTGCGGTGCACCCGCAGGTCGTCCTGCTTGCCGTAGTGGTTGCCGTCCGGGCCGGTGAAGACGAGTCGTTCGTCGAGCAGTCGGTCCAGCTCGGCGACGTCCGAGGCGAGCTGGGCCGCCTGGAGCCGCCGCTCGGCCTCGCGCAGCGCCGCCACCCTGACGTCATCGGACATTCGGCCACCCCTCCTGCATCCCGCCGACCGCAGCGCGGGTTCGACCCAGCTTCGGCCAAGTCCGCCTACGAGGCAACGGTTTGCGCTGTCAGCGGAGCCCGGCCGCCCGCGTCTCGACGATGTCGAGGGCCCCGGCCCGTCCGGCTTCGGGCCGGGCACCGGTGCTCGCGCGATCCAAGTTCCAACCGGCCGTGATGCTCGGCCGCCTGTTGACCCCGCCGCCCAAGAGCACTCGCTGATCCCGTGTGACGGGCGGCGGTAGGTGCCGCTCCGGCGAGGAATGCGTTCCTACCCGGCCCTGTCACCCGACTCCCGGCTCGTGCCTGTGACGGCACCCTCGCACCCAGGGACGGCATTCCATCACACTCGGCTGACGATGGCTGCCCACTCGATGCGCACCCGTGCCCATCCGGGTCTCCGTCAAGGCTTCAGCTCTTCGTTACGGTTCAGCGATGTCAATCCCTTTCGACCTCTGGGGTCAGCGCGGCTGGGCCAGTACCGAAGTAGCCGGCGAGAGCCATTACACCAAAGCGATTCGTGGGATGTTCGGTAGGGACTTCAAGCCAACGGGTACTGAGATCAACGTGCCGGTTCAGCTGATTCCAGAGCCGAAGAACCGGCATGACCGCAACGCGGTGGGGGTCTGGTCTGGCAGGAACCAAATCGGGTACCTGCCCCGCGTGGAGGCAGCACGATACGTGTCGGTTCTGTCGGCACTGACGGCGGAAGGCTGGCTGCCGCAAGTCTCCGCCCGCGTGTGGGGATCCGAGTGGTCGGACTTCGATGACCGACGGTCGTCGTTCCAGGGCTCGGTACGACTGGACCTTGCGGAACCACACATGCTCGTACCGGCCAACATGCCGCCGAACGGCGAGCACCGCGTGCTGCCGCTCGGAGGTGCAATCCAGGTGACCGGCGAAGAAAAACACCTGGACGCGCTCGCCCCGCTACTGCGCCCGGAGGGCGAATGCTGGGTATTCGTGACCCTGCACGAGCTGATGGAGCAGCTGGCTCGTAGCTCACGTCCGGTCGTCGAGGTCCGGATCGACGAGAGGCGGGTCGGGCAGCTCACTCCCAAGATGAGTGGGGAATTGTTACCGGCGATCAGGCACCTCGCTGCGGTGGGCACCACGACAGCCGCCCGGGCGATCGTCAAAGGCAACAGGATCAAGGCGGAAGTGGTGCTGTACGTCGTACGAGCCCACGAGCTACCGGAGACCTGGCTGGGCACTACCGCCGCGTCGCCAGCCGGTACGCCGAAATCGCCGGCCACGATCGACCACGTGTCGCCAGTACCTGATCTGGTAGCGGTTGTCCTCCAGGCCCACGGTGTGATTCCACCGCGACCGACGGGAATCGAATTTGCCGTACCACCGAGTTGGCCACCGGCGCCGAAAGGTTGGACTCCTCCACCGGGTTGGTGCCCTGATCCCAGTTGGCCACCGGCGCCTGCCGGGTGGCAGTGGTGGGTGCCGGTCTGGGACTGACGACGGACGATGCAACAGGCGCCGCAGCAGGGTACGTCGGCCTCAAGTCACACCCGCCGCCACTCGTCGGAGGTCGGTTCCCAGACCGCGCCGTCGTGCGCGAAGAGCACCCGGGCCGGGTCGAGGTCCATCAGCCGGGGCAGCCACCCCGGCACCGGCGGCAGCGGTTCCGCCACCCCGTCCCGGGCCGCCCGCAGGGCGAGCTGGGCCGAGCCGAACTGGAAGGCGAAGTCGTGCGCCTGCCCGGCGAGGACGAGGGTGCCGTCCGGTTGGCGTACCACCAGCGACTGGTGCCCGACGGTGTGCCCCGGGGTGGGCAGGATCCACACCCCCGGCCAGATCTCGGCCTCGCCGTCCAGCTCCTCGTAGCGGGCACCCGGGAAATCGACCAGTTCGGGGATGGTGTGACCGGGCTGTCGGGCCACGGCCAGCTCGGCCCGCTGCACCACGATCCGCCGGCCGGCCAGGGCCGGGTTGCCACCACAGTGGTCGAAGTGCAGGTGGCAGTTGACCACCAGCGCGATCTCGTCGAGGCCGATCCCGGCGGCGGCCAGGGCCGCCAGCACCGACCGGCGGACCGGCCGGTAGCGCGCCTCCGTCTCCGGGTCGAGCTCGCCGATGCCGGTGTCGAAGAGCAGCAACCCCTCCGGGCGCCGGACCAGGTAGCCGTACGCCGGCTCGACCCGGGGGTGCGGCTCGCCCGCCTCCGCCGCCGACCGGACGAAGTAGCCGAGGTCGAGCCGGCGTACCGCCGCGTCGTGCTCTGTCACCGGTCCATCCTCGCGCCCGGCGACAGGCTGACGGAGACCCGTTCACCGTCGGCGTAACGGCCGGCAGGCAGACGACACGGACCGTAGGCGGACGGTACCGGTTGAGTTCTGATCCAGTTACCTGTTTGAATATCTCGGGCGCACAGGGCCGGGCACGTTCCACCCCTAACACCGTGACAGGAGACAACCATGCTCCGCAGGCCCCTGCTCAGCATCGTGCTCGCCGCGCTCGCCGTCGCGCTCGGCACGGTCGTCGTCGCCAGACCCGCGCTACCGGCGGAGGCACCGGCACCCGTGCGCATCATGCCGCTCGGCGACTCGATCACCGGCTCCCCGGGCTGTTGGCGCTCCATCCTCTGGAACCGGTTGCAGAACACCGGGTACACCGATATCGACTTCGTCGGCACGCTCGGCCCGCAGGGCTGCGGACAGCCGTACGACGGGGAGAACGAGGGGCACGGCGGCGCCCTGGTGACCACCGTGGCCGACCAGAACCAGTTGCCGCCGTGGCTCGCCGCCACCCGCCCGGACGTCGTACTGATGCACTTCGGCACCAACGACGTCTGGAGCAACCGGGCCACCTCGACCATCCTCGCCGCGTACGGGAAGCTGGTGGACCAGATGCGGGCCAGCAACCCGGCGATGAAGATCCTGGTCGCGAAGATCATCCCGATGGCGCCGAGCACCTGCGCCGAGTGTGGCCAGCGGGTGGTGGCGCTCAACGACGCCATTCCGGGCTGGGCGGCGTCGAAGAGCACCGCCGGATCGCCGATCGTGGTGGTCGACCAGTGGACCGGCTTCAGCACGGGCAGCGACACCTACGACGGGGTGCACCCCAACGCCGCCGGGGACCAGAAGATGTCCGACCGGTGGTATCCGGCGCTGGCGGCGGTGCTGGACGGCGTCACGCCCACCCCGCCGCCGACCCGTACCCCGACCCCACCGCCGACCCGGACACCGACGCCGACGCCGACCGCCACCACCGCACCACCGGCCGGCGGCTGTACGGCGACCTACCGCAGCATCGGGCAGTGGCAGGGCGGCTTCCAGGGTGAGGTGACGGTTGCCAACAACGGCACCACGGCGGGCCGGTCCTGGACGGCCGAGCTGGCCTTCGGCGCCGGTCAACAGGTCAGTCAGGCCTGGAACGCCACCGTGTCGCAGAGCGGCGGCACCGTGACCGCCCGGAACGTCGGCTGGAACGGCTCGCTCGCGCCCGGCGGTACGGCCACGTTCGGCTTCGTCGGCAGTTGGACCGGCAGCAATCCGGCCCCGGCGGTCAGCTGCACACTCGGCTGACCGGCACCGAGGACGTCCCCGTGCCCAGGAACCGGCCCCGCATGCCCCCGTCGCGGCGGTCGGTCCCCCGGGCACGGGGACCCGGTACCGTTTCCCGGACCCGCCGGCCGCCTCCGCCGCCGCCGGGTACGGCCGACCCGTGCGGCCGATTCAGCTCGCGGCGACCTTGTAGCCGGCCACCGACGGCCAGCGGACCGTGAGCACCACCGCCGGTTCCGGAGCCAGCCAGGAGTGGTCCACCCCGGGTCCCCAGACGACGTAGTCACCCGGTCTGGTCAGCACGACGGTACGGTCCCGCAGCTCGACGTGGAACCGGCCGGAGACCAGCACCAGCAGGGCGGTACGCCGCTCCCCGGTCACCCACTCGGCCCGGGTGTCACCGGCCGGGTGCACCCCCCACTTGACCTCCACCTCGGCGCTGTGCCGCACGTCAACGCCGGGCGGCATGAAGTGGCCGAGCAGCCAGCCGCCGTTCTCCGCGCCGTCGATCTCCGCCTGGCCGACGTAGATGCCGTCCCGCACCGGCCCTCCCCTCCCACAGGTCGGGCAAGTTATCACGGGAACGGCCCGGCCCCCGCTCGCGGGGACCGGGCCGCCCGGTGCGTACGGCCGTGGCTACCAGTTGCTGCCCAGGTAGCTGGGCTGGGTCTGCACGTTCAGCTCCTTGAACCGGGTCAGGTGCGCCGTCCAGATCCGCCAGTCCCGCAGCTCCAGGACGTCCAGGCCCTTCTGGATGTCGTTGGAGTAGATGTGGCCGTTGTACCAGTACGCCGACCACGATCCGCCGGTGATCCGGCGCTCCGTCGAGAGTGGACCCCGCTCCCAGTAGGCGATCTCGACCGGGCGGGCCGAGTCGGTGAAGTCGAAGACCGAGATGCCGCCCTGGTACCACGCCTGGACCATGATGTCCCGGCCGAGCACGGGGATCAGCGACCCGTTGTGCGCGACGCAGTTCTCCAGGGTGGTGTTCAGCCGCGGGATCTTGTAGTAGCTCCGGAAGACCAGGTTGCGGCCGTCGCCCCGACCGGCGATGTCGTAGATGGCGTTGGCGCCCCGGGTCGGCTCGACGGTCTCGACGCAGGTCGCGGCGCCGCCGCCGCCGAGTTCGTCGGTGAAGACGACCTTGGTGCCGGAGTTGTTGAACGTCGCCGAGTGCCAGAACGAGAAGTTCACCGTGTCGCGTACCCGGTTGATCACCCGGGGCGCCTCGCGGTTGGCGATGTTCAGCAGGATGCCGTCACCCATGCAGGCGCCGGCGGCCAGGTCCTTGCTCGGGTAGACGGTGATGTCGTGGCAGCCGCTCGTGGTCGAGCTGCCGTTGCCACCGGGGTTGCCGCCGTCCGGGAAGAGGTTCGGCACCGCCACCACCGCAGCCTGGGTCGGCTTCTTCAGCGGTACCTTGACGATCGAGATCGAGTCGTGCGGCGTCGCGCAGCCGGCGTAGGTGTCCGACGGTCCGTACGAGGCCACGTAGAGGTAGACCGACTTCTTGTCCTTGCTCGGCACCAGGGTGTGGGTGTGCGAGCCGCAGGCGGTCTTCACCGACTTGACGTAGCGCGGGTTGCGCTTGTCCTTGATGTCGAAGACCTTGATGCCCTCCCAGACCGTCTCGGTGCGCGGCACGCTCGTGCTGTCGCACGAGTCGTCACTGCGCGGGTCGTCGGTGGAGAGGAAGAGCAGGTCGCCGTAGACCGAGATGTCGTTCTGCGAGCCCGAGCACTCCACCTGGGAGACGATGGTGGGCCGGGCGGGGTTCTTGACGTCGTAGATGACGAAGCCCTCGTAGTTGCCGGCGAAGACGTACCGGCCCTGGAAGGCGAGGTCCGAGTCGAGGGCGGCCTCGGTGGCGAAGCTGCCCTGCTTGGGGACGTTGGCTATCTGGCGGAGGTTCGGGCTGCTGGAGATCTCGTCCACGCCCGGCGGAGCGGCGACGTCCGTTGTGGTCCGGTCCGTCGCGGCCATCGGTTGGGCATTGCCTGCCGGAGCGACGGCAACGGTCACCACCAGGAAGGAGAGAGCGGCGAGCCCGACGATCCGGAGTCGCCGCGGCCCTTGTGGGGAGAGTCTGAACATCTGGCGGCACCCTTCGAAAGGGGTTAACGATTGACCAGACCTTACCTGGAGATGGTGGACGTCGATGTGATCCCAGTCACATTATTGACGATCAAGGAACTTCTTCCGATCATCCTCCGACCAGGCACGCTCCACAAGGCATCAACCGGTTCCGCCGGAAACCCGGGCAGGCCGGCGGCGACCGTCCGACCCGGACAGACACAGGTGGGCCGGGTGAGCAGACCGGACGCGACCGCACACCGGCAGGTACCGCCCGGCGCCAGCCGACCTCGTCGCCGAACGCACGCCGACCGCACGGCCCACCGGAGGCCCGACCGCACGGCCCGCCAGAGGGCCCGACCGCACGGCCGAGAGCCTGGTCGTCAGGAGTGCCGGCACAGCCGGTATACAGGGGGAATGCGCAACACCAACCTGGCCGGGCAGATGCGGACGGCGGCCACCGCACTGCTGGACGCGCTACCGGGTCCGGCCCGGGCGCTGGCCACCCGTCCGTTCGGCGACGAGGCCGGCCGGCGCTGGATCGAGTACCGGCCGCTGCCCCGACCGGGCGCCTGCCTCGCCGACCTCGACCGGACCGGCCGCAAGGCGACCCACCGGCTGCTGGCCACCGCGCTGAGCCCGCACGCGTACGCGCAGGCGACCGCCGTGATGGCCCTGGAGGAGGTGCTCGACCGGCAGGAGGAGTGGCGGCGGGGCCGGCACAGCGACGACTACCGGATCGTGGTCTTCGGCGACCCGGCCCGGGAGGACCAGTGGTCCTGGCGGTTCGAGGGACACCACCTCTCGGTCACGATGACGGTGGCCGGTGACCGGGTCTCCCCCGCCCCGCTCTTCCTCGGCGCCAACCCGGCGACGGTGAGCTACGCCGGCCGCCCGGTCAGCCGACCCCTCGGGCCCGAGGAGGATCTCGCCCGCGCCCTGCTCGACGCGATCGGCCCGGACGGGCGCGGCGCGGCGATCGTCGCCGACCAGGCACCGGCCGACATCCGCAGTGGTACCCGGGCACGGTTCGACAGCCGGATCGAACCGGCCGGGCTCCGGGCCGGTGGACTCGGGCCGACCGGCCGGGCACTGCTCGACCAGCTCGTCGCGCTCTATCTCGACCGGCTCCCGCCCGAGCTGGCCCGCCAGGAGGCGGCCCGGGTCGCCCGGGGCGACCTCTACTTCGCCTGGGAGGGTCCGACCAGGCCGGGCGGGCGGCACTACTACCGGATCCAGGGCGAGGACCTGCTCATCGAGTACGACAACACCAGTGAGGACGGCAACCACGCGCACAGCGTGCTCCGCCGCCCACGCGGTGACTTCGGTGCCGACCTGCTCGCCGAGCACCGGGCGACCGCACACCCCTGACGACGCTGCCGAGTGCCGGCCGCTGCCGGGTGCCGGTCGGTCAGCCGCCGCGGCGTCGGCCGAAGCCCCCGGCGACCGAACTGGCCGGCGGGCCGAACCCGTCGAAGCTCGTCGGCTCGGTACGCCCCTGGTCGAACTGCCGCACCAGGCTGCCGCCGAGCCGTACCCCGACCGCGCCCACCAGCAGGCCGAGCAGCTCGACCGCGACCAGGCCGGCGTTCGCCCCGTGCTCCGGCACGCCGGACCTGATCAGGCAGGCGAAGACGAAGAGCACCGCCACGGCAGCGTTCACCAGGTTGAAGGTGATAGCAGTGCGCCGGGTCGGATCACCGGGCACGTCCCAGAGATCGATCATGCCGGCCGCCGTGGCGAGACCGCCCGCGACCAGCGCCGCCACCGCCGTCCAGTAGCCGACCAGCCCGAGGATCGCCGGGCCGCCGACCACGTCGGCCAGGTCGAAGACCGTGGCGCAGACGAACAGGCCGAACGGAAAGGTCACCAGCATCGGCTGGATCGGATGACCGTGCACCCGTAGGCGGCTCTGCATGGTGGCGCCTCCCGGCTCGCTCGTCGACCAGCCCTCAGCGTGCTACCCCCGGGCCACCCCGCCGAAACGACGCCGCATCGCGCGTACCACGGCGGAGGGTCAGTTGTCGCGACGACGGGCCACCGAGGTGACCAGCCGCTCGGCCACGTCCCGCAACGGAATGGCCAGCGCCGCCGAGGCGGACCGCAACACCCGTAGCGCCTCCGTGGCCGGACAGCCACGTTGGGTCATGATAACCCCGACCGCCTGGTCGATGACCTGACCGGCCGAGAGCGTGTCGTCGGCCGCGTCGGCCAGTTCGGTCTGCCGGGACCGGTCCCGTACGGCGCCGAGCAGCAATCCGACGTGTTCGGCGAGCAGCATCGCGGTGAGCTGTTGACTGGCGGTCAGCACGCCGGGCTCGCGGGCGTACAGGTTGATCGACCCGACCACGTGCTCGTCGACGTCGACCGGTACGGCGAGCACCCCGCGTACGCCGAGCGCCAGCGCCCGGCCGGTCCACGGCCGCCACCGGGTCTCGGTACGCAGGTCCGCCGACCAGACCATCTCCCGGGAGCGGATCGCCGTCATCGCCGGACCGTCCGAGCCGTGCCGGACGTCGTCGAGGTCACCGAGTCGGGGCTCCGAGGCCGCGACCGAGGCGGGCGCCCCGGCCCGCAACACGGTGACGCCGCACCAGCTCACCGCTGGGATGGCGTCCCGGACGGTACGTACCAGCCGGTCCAGCGCGGCGTCGAAGTCGTCGCTCGCGATCAGTCCGGCAGTCACTTCGCGGAGCAGGGCGGCGGTCTCCAGCACGCCCGGGGCTTCGGTCGACGGCTCCGTCGTCGTCCTCAGCCTCAGCACCGTTCCGGAACCCCCGCCACCACCGCGCCCCCCGCGGTACGTCCGGTTCGCACCGTCGCCTGTCTCATGGTCGCCTCTCCCCCGCCGTCACCGATCCCGCGCCGGTACGGACCTGCGCTACTACCCGAGCGCCGGGTGGACAAACCACCCGTTCCAGGAAGAGAACGATCCCACCCGCCCCGGGGTTGCCGTCAGGCTTCCGACGATCAACCCCGGGATCCGCGGGTGGGTGACGGGTCAGCGCGGGCTGGAGCTGAGCCGGCGACCGACGGCGGCGATCAGCCGGTCGAGTTCCGAGCCGAACGGGTTGTCGTGCACCAGATAGGTCCAGGTGGCGCTGGGTCGAGCCAGCTCACCCTCGCCCGGCTGCCAGTCGTCGTCGAACTCGTTCTCCTCGAAGGTCTCCACCGTACGGGTCTCGATCTCCGGTACGAGCGCGTTGAACGCCGGCACCGCCGAGCGGTGGAACTCGTCGAGCGGATCGAGCCGGCCGAGCGCCCGCAGGTGTACGCCCTCGCGCACCTCGGAGAGTTCGGCCAGGTGCTGCGCCCAGAGCCGGTCGAGGTGGTAGAGCGCGATCGACCGGCCGATCCGGGAGAGGAGTTCCTCGTCCATCTCCTTGGCCCGCTCCGGGAAGCGCTCGGTCAGCATCTGCGCCGCCACCTCGGTGGTGAGCAGTCGCTCCCGGCGCTCGGCCAGCGCCTTGCGCTGCTGCTCGATCACCACGCTGTAGCGCCAGGTGTTGCGGTGGATCTCGTGGTTGACGCCCTCGGCGATCCGCTGGGCGTGCTCGACGGCGAAGTCGACCTGCTCGTCGGTGACCAGACCGTCGGCGTTCATCCGCGGCGAGGGCGGGATCGCGTCCGGGGCGTGCCGGACGACGAGGTTGTCCTCGAGGCTGACGAAGAAGACCGAGCGGCCCGGGTCGCCCTGCCGGCCGGCCCGGCCCCGGAGCTGGTCGTCGACCCGCCGGCTGTCGTGCCGGCCGCTGCCGATCACGAAGAGGCCGCCGAGTTCGGCGACCCGGTCCCGGTCGGCCTGGTCGCTGCCGCCGAGCCGGATGTCGACACCCCGGCCGGCCATCTGGGTGGAGACGGTCACCGCGCCGTACTTGCCGGCCTCGGCGATGATCGCCGCCTCCTCGGCGTCGTTCTTGGCGTTCAGCACCGTGCACGGCACCCCGGCCTCGCGCAGCGCCTCGGCGAGCCGCTCCGACTCCTGCACGTCCAGGGTGCCGATCAGCACCGGGCGGCCGGTCTCGTGCTGCTCCTGGATCTCCTGGATCAGCGCCTCTTCCTTCTCACCCCGGGTGGCGTAGATCCGGTCCGGGTCGTCGATCCGGACGCAGGGGGTGTTCGGCGGGATCACCGCCACCTCCAGCGAGAAGAACTCCCGCAACTGGTCGCCGACCAGCACCGCCGTGGCGGTCATCCCGCAGACGGTCTTGTAGAGCGCGACGTACGCCTGCACGGTGATGGTGCCGAGCACCTCACCCTCGGCGGTGGCGTCGAGCCCCTCCTTCGCCTCGACGGCGGCCTGGAGCCCGTCCGGCCAGCGGCGGCGCTGGGCGACCCGGCCGCGCATCTCGTCGATCAGCTCGACCCCGTCGTTGCGGACGATGTAGTCGACGTCCCGGTGCAGCAGCGCGTGCGCGTGCAGCGCGACGTTGACCGCGGAGAGCTGCTCGACGTGCTCGTCGTCGTAGAGGTCGACGCCGCCGAGCCGGGACTCGACCTCGGCCAGCCCGGCGTCGGTGAAGGCGACGCTGCGGCCGTCGTCGGCGACCGTGTAGTGCCGCCCGGCCCGCAGCCCACGGACCACCGCCGCGGCCTGGTGCACCGGGTCCTGCTCGCCCGGCACCGCGCCGGCCAGCACCATCGGCACCCGGGCCTCGTCGATCAGGATGGAGTCGGCCTCGTCCACGATCGCGGTGGTCAGCGGCGGCTGCACCCGGTCGTCGATGTCGGTGACGAGCTGGTCGCGGAGGAAGTCGAAGCCGGCCTCGCTGACCGAGACGTAGGTGACGTCGCAGGCGTACGCCGCCTGACGGTCCTCCCGGGTGGACGCCTCGGTCACCCAGCCGACGCTCAGCCCGAGCAGCCGGTAGACCGGCTCCATCCACTCGGCGTCCCGGCGGGCCAGGTAGTCGTTGACGGTGAGCACGTGCACCGGCCCGTTGCCCCGCCGGACGTGCCCGTACGCGGCGATCGTCGCGGTCAGCGTCTTGCCCTCACCGGTGGCCATCTCGGCGACCTTGCCGGCCAGCAGCGACATGGCGCCGAGCAGCTGGACGTCGTACGGCCGCTGGTCGAGCCCGCGCCGGGCGGCCTCGCGGCCCACCGCGCAGATCTCGACGAAGTCCTCGGCCCTACCGGCGGCCTCGGTGAGTTCCTCGTCGCTGAGCTCGGTGAGGTCCTCCTCGCGCGCCTCGATCGTGGGCAGCAGCTTCTCCAGCGGCGCCAGATCAACTGTGGTGCCCGGACGCTGGAGGAAACGCCGGACCCTGGTCTTCAACCGTTGCGACACACCCATGACGGGCAACGGTACGCGAACTCTCCGGCAAAGTGCGGCCCGCCCGGCCGGTGCCGGGTCCGCTCTCCGCCGGGTCGGCGGCCGGATGTCCGTACCGCCCGGGTGTGCCCGGATGGGCGGATTGTGAGCGGCGTCCGGCGACCCGTCCCCGGGGTGCCGTCGGCCGGGTGCCGGGACGGTTGATCCGGGGCCGGCGGGGAAGGCTGGAGGGCTGCACCGGGGCCCGGCCGGGCGCCGGTCGAGGCAGTGGGGGAGGTCGCCGTGCGGCGCTCGCGTACACCCGTGTCACCGGCGCTGGAGGCGTGGTCCACCCACCGTACCGGGGTGGCCGACCAGTGGACGCCGCGACAGCTCGCATACCTGAAGGGGAGCCGCACGGTCAGTGTGGTGATCCCGGCCCGGGACGAGGAGGCCACCGTCGGCGCGATCGTGGCGGCGATCCGGGCCTGCCTGGTCGAGCAGATCGACCTCGTCGACGAGGTCGTGGTGGTCGACTCCCGGTCGAACGACCGGACCGCCGTCGTGGCGGCGGCGGCCGGGGCCCGGGTGGTCAGCCAGGACGAGATGACCCGGGGGCTGCCCCGGCTGGACGGCAAGGGGGACGCCCTCTGGGCCGGGCTGGCGGCGTCGACCGGGGACCTGGTCGCCTTCGTCGACGCCGACCTGCGGGAGTTCCAGCCGCACTTCGTCACCGGGCTGCTCGGCCCGCTGCTCACCGACCCGTCGGTCGCGTTCGTCAAGGGCTTCTACCACCGCCCGCTGGTCGGCACCAGCGGCGTCGAGGCGGAGGGCGGCGGCCGGGTGACCGAGCTGGTGGCCCGACCGCTGTTCAACCTCTTCTGGCCGGAACTGGCCGGCTTCGTCCAGCCGCTCGCCGGGGAGTACGCCGGCCGTCGGGACGTACTCGAACGGGTGCCCTTCGTCTCCGGTTACGGCGTCGAGACGGCGATGCTGATCGACCTGCTGGAGATGTGCGGCCTGGACGCCCTGGCCCAGGTCGACCTCGGCGAACGCCTGCACCGGCACCAGGACACCGAGGCGCTCGGCCGGATGTCCGGGCAGATCATGCACACCGTGTGGCAGCGGCTCTGCCGGCGGGGCCTGGTCGAGGAGAGCGCGCCGCCGGGGAACCTGCTGGTGCAGTTCCGCCGGGACGGCAGCAGCGCGCTGCCCAACCTCGATCGGGAGATCGTGATCAGCGACGTCTCGGTCCGGGAGCGCCCGCCGCTGGTGGAACTGCGGCCGTCGTCCCGGGGGGCGGCGGTGTGACCGGGTACGGCGGTGTGACCGGGTACGGCGGTGCGGCCGGGGAGGACGGATGGGCCTGACCGTGCTGATGAACGCCGGCCCGTGGCTCCCGGTGCCGCCACCCGGGTACGGCGGGATCGAGAACGTCGTCGCCACGCTGGTGCCGGAGCTGCGCCGGCTCGGCGTACGGGTGGTGCTCGCCTCGACCGCCGACGCCACGCTGCCGGTCGACGAACTGCTGTCGGTCTTTCCGGACGGCCAGTTCGGGGCGCTGCAACGGCCGTACAACCAGGTCTGCGGGATCTCGCACGCGCACCTGAACGGGGTGGTCCGGGCCCTGCGCGAGCGGGACGACATCGACCTGGTGCACGACCACGTGGAGGCGGTCGGGCTGGCCGTGCTGACCGCGATGGGTCCGGGGAGCGGGCCCGCGCTGCACACCCTGCACTGGGACCTCGGCAAGCATCCGGACCTCTACGGATATCTGGACGGCGGTGACCGGGTACGGGTGAACGGGGTTTCGGCGGCGCAGCTCGCCCGGGCTCCGCAGGCGCTGCGCGACCACGCGGTCGGGCACGTGCACCTGGCCACTCCGCTGGCGGTGGCGGCCGACCGACGGCCGCCGGTGGAGAAGTCCGACCACCTGGTGATCCTCGGCCGGATCACGCCGGGCAAGGGGCAGCACGTGGGGGCCCGGCTGGCCCACCAGGCCGGGTTCGACCTGGTGCTGGCCGGACCGGTCGGGCCGTACCTGCGTCCGGAGGAGCTGGCCGCCGCCGGGCCGGAGGCGGATCAGAATCCGGACGTACGGTACTGGCGGGAGCAGGTCGCCCCGCTGGTGGACGGCGACCGGGTGCGCTGGGTGGGGATGGTGGCCGGCGGCGCCCGGGACGAGCTGGTGGCGGCGGCCCGGGCCAGCCTCTTCCCGCTCTGCTGGGAGGAGCCCGGCGGGACGGCGGTGATCGAGTCGCTGGCCCTCGGCACCCCGGTGCTGGCGATCGGCCGGGGCTGCCTGCCGGAGCTGATCGAGCACGGCCGGACCGGACTGCTCGCCGAGGACGAGGAGGGCCTCGCCGACCTGGTGCGGGAGGTCGGCCGGCTGGACGAGCGGGACTGCCGCCGGGAGGCCAGCCGCAGGTTCACCCCGGCGACGATGGCGCAACGCTATGTCGAGCTGTACGACCGGGTACGTCGGTCGGCCACCCGACCGGTCGACCCGTACCCGGTTGATCCCTCGGTTGATCCGTCGCCGGTCCGCGCCTGACGGTCCGGCACCGCTGCGGCCCGACGCCCGACCCGGCCCGCCTTCGTCGGTTTTCACCCGTTAGAGGCAAAGCGAGGCGAAATGGTCGGCCTGCCGGGTTTTGCCGTCGGTTTACCGGGTAGCCGCCCCTCGTCCTAGCCGTGATCAGCTACGAGGTGAGCCGGGGATGCCGAAGCGGGCGGTCACCGAACCCGAGCGGGAGCGCGGGGAGGATCGGGAGCAGGGGCGGGAGCGCGGGCCGCTGGTCCTGGCACCCTCCCGGTCCGGCGGCCACCCGGGCCAGATCCGCAGGGCGATCCGGGGCAGCACCCTGATCCGGCTGCTCGGCACCACCGACGCCAAGCAGATCGGCCTGCTCTACCTCACCACGGCGTTCGGCTTCTTCGTCATCGCCGGCGCCATGGCGATGCTGATGCGCGCCGAGCTGGGCCGGCCGGGAATGCAGTTCCTCTCCCCCGAGCAGTACAACCAGCTCTTCACCGGGCACGGCACGATCATGCTGCTGCTCTTCGCCACCCCGCTGGCGTTCGCCTTCGGCAACTACGTCGTACCGTTGCAGATCGGCGCCCCGGACGTGTCGTTCCCCCGGCTCAACGCGCTGGCGTACTGGCTCTACCTGCTCGGCGGTTCGCTGGTGCTGGCCGGCTTCCTCACCCCGAACGGCTCGGCGGACTTCGGCTGGACCGCGTACACCCCGCTGAGCCGGGACCAGCACTCGCCGGGGATCGGCCCGGACATGTGGGTGATCGGACTGGTCCTCTCCGGCCTCGGCACCATCCTCGGCGCGGTCAACCTGATCACCACCATCCTGACCCTGCGGGCGCCCGGGATGACCATGTTCCGGATGCCGATCTTCACCTGGAACATGCTCTTCACCGCCCTGCTGGTGGTACTCGTCTTCCCGCTGCTCGCCGCCGCGCTGCTCGCGCTCTACGCCGACCGCCGGATCGGCGCGCACGTCTACGACCCGATCAACGGCGGCCCGCTGCTCTGGCAGCACCTCTTCTGGTTCTTCGGCCATCCCGAGGTCTACATCGTGGCGCTGCCGTTCTTCGGCATCATCACCGAGGTCATCCCGGTCTTCGCCCGCAAGCCGATCTTCGGCTACAAGGGTCTGGTCGCCGCCACCATCGCGATCACGATCCTGTCGATGACCGTCTGGGCACACCACATGTTCGGCACCGGCCAGGTGCTGCTGCCGTTCTTCAGCTGGCTGAGCTATCTGATCGCCGTACCGACCGGGGTGAAGTTCTTCAACTGGATCGGCACGATGTGGAAGGGGCAGCTCACCTTCGAGACGCCGATGCTCTTCTCGATCGGGTTCCTGGTCACCTTCCTCTTCGGCGGGTTGACCGGGGTGCTGCTGGCCAGCCCGCCGGTGGACTTCCACACCCACGACACCTATTTCGTGGTGGCGCACTTCCACTACGTACTCTTCGGCACGATCGTCTTCGCCGCCTTCGCCGGGGTCTACTTCTGGTTCCCGAAGATGACCGGCCGGCTCCTCGACGAGCGCCTCGGCCGGGCCCACTTCTGGACCATGTTCCTCGGCTTCCACGGCACCTTCCTGGTGCACCACTGGCTGGGCAACGAGGGGATGCCCCGTCGGTACGCCGACTACCTGCCGACCGACGGCTTCACCGCGCTGAACACCTTCTCCACGATCAGCTCCTTCGTGCTCGGCTTCTCCACGCTCTTCTTCATCTACAACGTCTGGAAGTCGTGGCGGTTCGGCCGGATGGTGGCGGTGGACGACCCCTGGGGCTTCGGCAACTCCCTGGAGTGGGCGACCACCTCCCCGCCGCCGCTGCGCAACTTCGACCGGATGCCCCGGATCCGGTCGGAGCGGCCCGCCTTCGACGCGAAGTACGGCCCGCTCGTCGCCGACCTCGGCCGGGACCTGCCGCAGCGGTCCACCCGACCACCCCAGGAGGCCCGCGACGAGCTGCGGCACGAGACGCCGCACCCCGAGGGCGAGGTCCCGGCCCCGGAGGGGGCGCACGGCGCGGACGCCGCCGTCGCGCACCACCCGCCGGCCGACTCCGGCGCCCGGCCGATCGAGGTACCGGAGCCGCACGAGGTACGCCGGCCGGCGTTCGAGCCGAGCGAGCCGGACGAGAACGTCGACGACACCGCCCGGGGTGGCCCGGAGAGCCCCCGGTGGCGGACCGGCCGGCGGACCGGCGACGACCGGCCGGAAGAGGAGGAGGGCCGATGACGACGCGCGGCGTACCGGCGGGTACCGGGATGTCGGTCAGTCCGCCGGCAACGCGACCAGGCCGGCGGCGCTGAGCGAATGCTGCACCACCGGTTGCGCCCGAGCCAGCCGCCACCGGACCCCGGCCCGGTGTGCGGCGTCCCGGCCGGCGACCAGGGCGGCCAGCGCCGGCCCGTCCAGCTTCGCCACGTCGGTCAGGTCGATCGCCACTTCCGTCGGATGCCCGTCGGCGACCGCCTCGACCACCGCCTGGCGCAACTGCTCCGCGGTCTCCCGGTCGATCTCCCCGGTCACCTCGACCACCACCCGCTCCCCCGCCTGGCGCACCTCGAGCCGGGCCGGCGCGCCACCCGCCTCGGCCCCGCCGGCCTGCCACGGGGCCGGCGAGTCGGCGAGCATCGCCTGCCGCAGCCAGGTGAGCGCCCGGGAGAGCAGCCGGGAGACGTGCATCTGCGAGATGCCGAACCGGGCGGCGATCTCGGCCTGGGTCTGGTTGCCGTAGAAGCGCATCGCCAGGATCCGCCGCTCCCGCCAGGGCAGCCGGCCGAGCAGCCCGCTGACCGTCACCCGGTCGTCGACCGACTCGAGGTCGGTGTCGGACTCGCCGACGAGGTCGCCGAACTCCGCCGAACTCTCCCCGCCGACCGGGGCGTTCAGCGAGGCCGGACTGTAGCCGGCCGCCGACTCCAGCGCCGCGAGGATCTCCTCCTCCGGCGTCTCCAGCCGGGCGGCCAACTCGGCCACGCTCGGCGCCCGGGACAGCTCGCTGGTCAGCGCCGCCGTCGCCTGGCCGACCTCCAGGATCAGGTCGCGCAGCCGCCGGGGTACGTGCACACCCCAGGTCCGGTCCCGGAAGTGCCGTTTGATCTCGCCGACGATGGTGATCGCGGCGTACGCGGTGAACGAGCCCCGTTCCGGGTCGTACCGGTCGACCGCGTTCACCAGGCCCAACCGGGCCACCTGTTCCAGGTCCTCCAGTGGTTCACCCCGGCCCCGGTAGCGCCGGGCCAACCTGCCGGCGAACGGCAGGGCGAACCGGACGAGGTCGTCCCGGGCCTCCTGCCGGCGTTCCGGCGGCAGGCCGGCGATCCGCGCCGCGTACGCCAGAGCGGCCGCGTCCAGGTCCTCCAGTCCCCGCTCGGCCGGTGGTGTGGTGGTGATCTGTCCGAACATCCGCGCCTCCCTCAGGAAGGTCCCCCGCCCGGGATGCGAATCCGGTCATCGGTGCCGTACGGAACGTCACCGCGCCGGAAGCGAACATGTACCGAAACTGAACGAGCGAACGCCGCACACTGCGTTGCGCAGCGCGGTTGACCAGCCAGCAGTCAGCGTTCTTCCCGCCCTGTAGGTACTCAATCACGCCACGTGACTGTCGCGAGGAGTTTTGCGATCAGGCGGATCAGCAGACCAGCAGACCCTGCGGGGTACCACTGGCGCGCAGCCCGGCCAGCGCCTCCACCACCCGCAGCGGCGCGGGTGCCGGCAGGTCGTACGGCTGGTTCCGGAGTACCTCCGTGGCATGCCGGGTGGCCACCGAGGTCACCGGGTAGCCCCGGGCGGCGACCCGGTCCACGGCTCGGCGACGGCGCCCGAACGAGGCCACCGCGAGCCACTGCGGCAGCCCGGCCAGGGCCGGCGAGCGCAGCCCGGGCGGCTCCGGGAGGACGTCCAGCGAGCTGAACGGGGCACTGCCGGCGAGCCACCACTCCGCCCCGGCCACGCTGCGCGCGGTGGCGTTCTCGCACCAGTACGGCACCAGGCCGGCCCGGACCACCTGCCACGGGTCGATCAGCCGCCCGCACTCCACCACGCAGCGGTCCCCGCTCTTGCCGGCCCCGCGCAGCCAGCTCCGGTACACGTCCGCGGCGGCGGCACTGAGCGCGTCCGGGCCCGGGAAGAGCACCCGGTGCAGCGGGCTGCCCGCGCCTCGTACCCAGTCCAGCAGACTCGTCTCGAAACCGGGCTCGACGCCCTGTTCGGCGTATCCGGGTCGGCCGCCCTCCGGAGCGTCCCAACTCGCCCCGTCACCGCCGGCCCCGCGCAGCACCTGCCCGAGCAGTTCACTGCCGGCCCGGAAGTCGGCCGGCTCCAGCCCGCTGACCGGACCGCCGAGCTGGAAACTGTGCCCGTCACCCGCGTCGACCACCGGCCAGGTGCGCACGTCCCGCAGCAGCAGCACCGGGGCGCCCGGCGCCAGCC
This sequence comes from Plantactinospora sp. BB1, assembly GCF_003030385.1. Taxonomy (NCBI): domain Bacteria; kingdom Bacillati; phylum Actinomycetota; class Actinomycetes; order Micromonosporales; family Micromonosporaceae; genus Plantactinospora; species Plantactinospora sp. BB1. The sequence goes on from NZ_CP028159.1 coordinate 4,356,270, forward strand.
GGCTGCCGAGGAACTCCCGGTACGCCTCCGGCAGCCGGTCCCAGCGGACCACCAGGGAGACCGTCGAGCCGGCCAGTACGCCCCGACCGGCCGGATCGTGCACCTGCCGTACCCGTACCCCCGGGTTGCCTGCGATCACCCGGGCCGCGACCCGACCGCCGTACGCCGACGCCTCGCCCGGTCTGTCGACCCGGCCCTCCGGCCACTGCACCGACACCTCGAAGCCGGCCGGCAGCCAGGGCACGCCCATCGCGGTGGCCAGGTGGACCGCTCCGCCGTGCGGAGAGCCGATCACGACACCGGGGTACCAGCGCGGCGGGTAGTGCTCGACCATCCACCGGGCCACCCGGTCGGCGTCGAGCGCCCCGGCCTGCTCGGCGGTGAGCGCCGTCCGGGTGGCCGCCCGGGCCAGCGCGGAGCGGCGTACCGCCTCCGGCGCGCCCCGGAAGCGCGACAGCAGCGGGTGGTACCCGAGATCGGCGCAGTCCTGGCCACGGACCGCGCGGGACGCCACGGCCAGCAGCACCCGGCCGGTGCTCTCCGCCGAGACGATGCGGTCCGGTCCGGGGAGCCCGGACCCACCCGCGGCCAGCCACTCCTGTGTCTCCCGCACCGGGCCCACCTCCCTCGTCCGCGCTGCCCGGGCCTTCCCGTCCCGATCGGGTTCAAACGGGCGGTCAGCAACCTGGCGGGCGCAATTCGGAGGACGGGCCGTTATGTCCGGCCCCGCTGCCGCCGGCCCGCCACGCCCGGGTGCCGGTCCGGTTTGCTCCGGGCGGGCCGGATCCGGATGATCGTCGGTTGTGACCCAGTTGAGCTTCGGACCGGCCGGCGGCCCCCGGTACGCCAGCTATTTCGCCGTCGCCGTCGTCCCGTTCGCCCTGGTGGTGGCGGGGCTGGCCGGCTGGCAGGTGGCCTCCGGCGACGGGCTGCGCCCGATCGCGGTGGCGACCCTGGTGACCAGCCTGGCCGGCCTGCTGGTGGCGGTCGGCCTGGTACTCGCGGAACGGCGTGGCCGGGCCGGCCGGTCGGCGGGCCCGGACGGGATCCGTACCGGGCGGCAGGGCGTGCTGGCCTGGACCCGGGTGACCAGGCTGAGCCTGCACCCCGGGACCGGTGACCAGCGCCTGCTGGCGGCCTGGCCGGCCGGGGCGCGTACGCCGGTCTGGCTCGGCTCGGTCGACGGGGCCGACGTGCCGGCCGACGAGGCGATCCGGCTGGTCGAGCAGTGGTCCGGCCGGCAGGTCGAGCGCCCCTGATCCCGACCGGCGCCGGAACGAGACGGGCCGAGCGCCAGAACGAGACGGGCCGGACGCCAGAACGCGACGGGCCGGGCGCCGGAACGAGACCGGCCGGACGCCGGCCGAGATCCCGACGGCCTCGGACGCGATCGAGTCGAGGCGAGATCCGGCCCGGCCTCAGACGAGGTCGGCGCCGTTGGCGGCGCGATCGGCCAGGCCCTGGGCACGGTTGCGGATCGCCGTACCGGCGCCCTCCCCGGTCCCGCCGGCCAGCAGGCCGCGCAGGTCGGCGAAGGGCTGTTCCGGCGCGTCCAGCGGGATCGACGGCTCGACCACCGCCTCGATCAGGGTGGGCCGGTCGGCGGCGAGCGCCTCCTCCCAGGCCGGTCCGATCTGGTCCGGCCGGTCGACCCCGATGCCGTGCAGCCCGAGCAGCCGGGCCCAGCCGGCGTACGGGATGTCTCCGGCGCGTACCGCCTCCGGGGCCGGCATCCCGGGTGCGGCCGGCCGGTCCAGATCCGCCCCGGGTGCCCGGACCGGTTCGTCGTCCGGCCCGCGCTCCGGCTCGCCGCCCCGGCCGGTCCGGTCGGAGTTGTTCAGCACCAGCACCACCATCCGGGGATCGGGCCACTCCGGCCAGTGCTGCGCCACGGTGATCAGCTCGGCGAGCCCGCCGGACTGCATGGCGCCGTCGCCGAGCAGGACCACGACCGGCCGGTCGGGCTGGGCGAACTTGGCCGCGATGGCGTACGGCACCGCCGATCCGACCGAGGCGAGCGTGCCGCAGAGATGTGCCCGTACTCCGGGCGGCAGTTGCAGATGCCGGGCGTACCAGTAGGTCACCGACCCGACGTCGACCGCGACCGACGCCTCGGCCGGCAGCCGGGCGGAGAGTTCCCGGAGCACCAGCCGGGGGTTCAGCCGCGCGGTCCGCTCCTCGGCCCGGGCGTCGCACTCGGCGCGGGCCCGGTCGACGGCCCCCTCGATCATGTCGCGCCAGTCCCGGTTGCGCCGCTGCGGCACCCGGGGCAGCAGGGCCCGCAGTGTCTCCCGGGCGTCGCCGACCAGCGGGACGTCGATCGGATACCGGCTGGCCAGCCGGCTGCCGTCGATGTCGATCTGCACCGCCGTGGCCTGCCCCGGCACCGGGTAGTAGCCGGTCCACGGGTCGTTGGTGCCGACCATCAGCAGGATGTCGCAGCCGGCCATCAACTGCGCGCTCGCCGCCGTGCCGACCTGGCCGAGCACGCCCGTGTGGTAGGGCAGCCGCTCGTCCAGCACCGGCTTGCCGAGCAGCGAGGTCGCCACCCCGGCGTCGAGCCGGTCGGCCAGTTCGACGATCTCGTCGGCGGCGCCGTAGGCGCCCTGACCGACCAGGATCGCGACCCGTTGTCCGGCGCTGAGCAGTTGGGCGGCGGCGTTCAGGTCCTCCTCGTGCGGGACCACCCGGGCCGGGGGCAGGCCGGGCGCCGAGGCGAGCACGCCGCCGCCGTCGGGGTGCGGCATCCCGTCGGGTACGGAGTACCCGAGCAGGTCGTGCGGCACCACCAGACAGGTCGGGCTCCGGGTCGACACGGCGGTACGGATCGCCTGGTCGACCAGGTACGGCACCTGTTCCGGCACCGCGGCGGTACGCAGGAACTGGGCGCAGGCGTCGCTGAACAGCCGAGGCAGCTCGATCTCCTGGTAGGCACTGCCCAGCGCGCTGTACGTCTGCTGCCCGATGATCGCCACCATCGGCTTGCTGTCCAGCTTGGCGTCGTAGAGGCCACCGAGCAGGTGCAGCGCGCCCGGTCCCTGGGTGGCCAGGCACACCCCGACCGTGCCGGTGTACTTGGCGTGTCCGGCCGCCATGAAGCCGGCCGCCTCCGGCTGCCGGGACGGTACGAAGCCGGGGTCGCCGCCGGCCCGGCGCAGCGCGTCGACGATCAGCGCCACCCCCTCGCCGGGTTCACCGAAGACCCGGGGTACCCGCCAGGCGCGCAGTCGTTCGACCAGCAGGTCGGCGATGGTCCGGTCCGCCGTCACCGTGCTCATCCGCACCGCCGACCGCCCGGGGTCAGCCATTGCGGTCCGCCGGGGTGCTGGCGTCGACGTAGCGCAGGACCGCGCCGACCCCGTCGGTGAGGTCGGGTGCCTGCTCGGGGCCGAGCACGGTGACTCCGGCGTCGGTGCCGACCAGCGCGCGGACCAGGGCGGCGTCGGCGCGTACCCGCTGCGGCTGCTCCACGGACATCGCCCGGAGTTCGTCGGGGCCGGTGGCGATCTCGGTCGGCTCCGGACCGATCCAGAGTTCGTCGGTCGAGGAGGGGTCGTCCACGATCAGCATGGTGTCCACCTGACCGCGTTGCAGTGCGGTCACCACCGCGTCCAGGCCGGCGCCGACGTCGCGCTGCATGCCGAACTTGTCCAGGGCCACGTCGGCGTGTGCGGCGGCCACCTCGGCGATGGCCTGCACGGTGACGTCGTCGAAGGCGGTCTGGTCGGCACCGGCGGCCGGGAAGCCGGCGTCGGTCTGCACCACCCGGTTCTGCCAGAAGTCCGGGAGCTGGGCGGCGAGCAACTGCCGGGCCCGGGTCTCCCCGGCGACCACGATCACCTCGGCGCCGACCCGTTCGGCCAGCGCGGCGGTGGCCGAGGCGGCGTCACCGGCGTTGCGCTGCCAGGTCAGCTCGGCCGCGTGGTGGTAGTGCAGTTGCGACCAGCCGCCCGGGTGCACCTTGCGCAGCGGCCACCGGTTGCCGCCCTCGACCCGGGCGTGCCGGGGTACCCCGCCGGCGCTCATCGCGTCCAGGCCGGCGCCGGTGCGGTTGGCGAGTACCCGGACCCAGGGGATCTGCTCGCGGCGCTGCGCGACCAGCGGCATGGTGTGCGCGACCGGCCCGTGCGCGGCGATGTCCTTGAGCGGCGGTGCGGAGAGGTACTCGGTGAGCACCACCTCGCCGCCGGTGGCGAACGCGGCGAGTCCGTAGTCGCCGGGCATCGGGTCGTGCCCCCGGACCACGGCGTCGAGGGCCGCGACGTCGCGCGGGTCGGTCCGCTGCTCCGCCAGGCGTTCCTGGAGGGCCCGCCAGCGCAGGTCGAGCGCGGGATGGGCGTCGTGGGTGTCCCGGGAGGCGTCCAGGTAGACCGACGTCCACGGGCCGGGATGGGCACAGATCGGACGCAGGAAGGACAGCTGCATGGGTCGTCCCCTCTCCAAGCTCCCGCCGGGGTTACCCACGCCGGTCGGCTTGTCACCTCGGCGGCGGCCTGTCACCTCGGCGGCGGGCTTGCTCGGGCGGCCTCCTCCCGGGCCGGCCGGTGCCCGGAAACGTCCCGAGCAGCCAGGAGTGAGCGGATCGTCACATTACGTGAAATGGATTCACTCACTGCCGGTTCATTCGTCATGATCGATACAATTCGTGTTCGGGAGCGGACTCTCGGTGGTGAACGCATGGACGGTGAACTGTTTCCCGAACGGGTGGCCTGGCGCCCCGGACCGGTCATCACCGGTCACGTCGTACGGCTGATGGAGGGCTACTCCCGGGAGGTCCGGATCGGGCAGCCCGTCCTGGTCGCCGTACTCGGCACCGCGGCGGTGGTCAAGGTGGTGCTGCTGCTGATCGCCTCGGTGCTCCGGGCCGGTGCCGGCGCGGGCGCGAGACGGAAGTGGAAGGACCTGCGCAAGGGGCCGGAGTTCCTGGTGACCCCGCTGCGGGTGCGCGACGGCAGCGGGGTGCTCTGCGAGATGGAGATCCACGGACACCTGCCGCAGAGCGCGCTGGAACCGGCGGACCACATCCAGGTGACCGTACGCTCGCAGAAGGACGCCGGACTCGCACCCCGGGTGGAGCGGATCGTCAACCTCACCACCGGTCAACTGCTCACGCCGCGTACCCCGACCCTCTGGTCGCACCTCGGCCCGGCGCTGCTGCTCCAGGCCGCGATCGGCCTGCTGCTGATCGGCGCGCTCGTCGCCTGGCTGGCGCTGGCCCGCTGACCGCGCCCGGCCCGGGTCACGGTCGGGCCGCGTCCTCCAGCGGCCGGTCCAGGCCGGTCGTCGGCTCCCCCGCACCGCCGGCCGGGTCACCGGAAGCGACGTTCAGCAGGCCACGACGCCGGGCCCACCGCTCGAAGACGAGGGTGGCGAACGGCGGCACCGCGCAGGCCAGCGCGACGCCGACGGTCAGCCAGCGCCACCGGCCCAGCCGGGCCACCAGCAGGACCAGACCGACGTACGCGACGAAGAGTCCACCGTGCACCGGGCCGAAGATCTGCACCCCGATCTCGTTGCCCGGCGGGCCGTACTTGACGGCCATCCCGACCAACAGCCCGAGCCAGGAGGTCGCCTCGGCGACCGCCGCCAGCACGAACAGCCTCACCGCCGTGCGGTGCATTCCGCTCCCCCTCCGCTGGTCCGCCCGACGACGACGCCGGCCGACCGCCACCGATCCGGTCCGGCTGACAGCTTAGGCGACGCCGCCGGCCCGCCCCGCCGGACCAGCCGTTCGGCAGAGCCGGCACCCGCCGTGGGGAGGAGGCCCTCACCCTCTCGGGGGAATCGACCGGAGCCCGTCTACACCCAGCGGCGTACGGGTGATGCCCACCACGGGGGGACGTCAGGAGAGCGGTCACGGAGGATCATGAGGTCATGACGAGTCATGGTCTCGGGGGCCGGCCGTGATCGCACTGGTGTTGGCGATCGTCCTGTCGGTGGCCTCGGCAGCGGCGTACGCGGGGGCGGCGGTCCTACAGGAACGGCTCGCCAGTCAGGCCGGACCGACGGGGGACGCGGGGCGGGGCTATCTCGGCACCGTCCTGCGCCGGTCCGGCTGGTGGCTGTCGGTGGCGGGCAACGGTGCGGGCGCCGCCCTGCACGTCGCCGCGCTGGCGTACGGGCCGCTCTCGGTCGTGCAGCCGCTCGGCGTACTCACCCTGGTGCTCGCGCTGCCGATCGCGGCGGCCACCATCGGTCGCCGGGCATCGGCCCGGCAGTGGTCCGGGGCAGCCGCCACGGTGGCCGGCCTGGTGCTGCTGCTGGCGCTGACGCTGCCCGGGGCGGGCGACCACGACCTCCTGCCGGGGCAGGGCTGGGCGCTGGCCGGGGTGGCCGGCGCGCTGGTGGCCGTGCTGGTACTGGCCGGCCGGGCCAGCCGGTCGGCGCTGTCGCGCAGCCTGCTCACCGCGACCGCGGCCGGAATCACCTTCGCGGTGGCCTCCGCGCTCACCCAGCTCGTCTCCGGACTCGTCACCGACGGTGGAGCCCTGCTGCCCACCGCCGGCCTGGCGCTGGCGGTGGCCGGGATGGCCGCCGCCGGGCTGCTGCTCTCCCAGCTCGCCTACCGGGGCGTCGGCCTGGGCGCGCCGCTGGCCACCGTCACCCTGGCCAACCCGGTCGCCTCGGCCGCCATCGCCATCCTGCTGCTCGGGGAGCGGACGGCGGGCGGCTACTGGGGCGGTCTCGCCGCCACGGCCGGTGCCGCCCTCGCCGCCTGGGGCGTGCTGCGACTCGCCGCGGCGGACCAGCCCACGCCGGGGCGGCGCCGGTCGCGGCCCGGGCGTCGGGGTCCGGCCCGGCTCAGGGGCGCGGTGCCGCTGCCCTGCCCGAACCGGTCGGCACCCGCCAGCCGCTCGCCGGTCGCCCCGGTCCGTTCCGGGCGGACCGCCACAGCACCACCAGCCAGACGACCCCGATCACGGCGACGAGCGTCAGCCCAAGCCCTTCCAGCGCCGGCATCAACACCGCCTGGACCGGGGTCAGCCGGCCCAGGGAACCGTCCAGGGTGAGCTGGTCTCGCGCGCCGGTGAAGAGCAGGGTCAGGTAGAACGCGATCACGTGCATCGCGTCCCAGAGCGCGTGCAGGATCGCCACCCCCAGATAGGCGTAGAGCAGCCGCAGCCCGACCACGAAGTACTCCCGCCCGCTCGGCGCGAAGAGAACACCGCCGAGAATGGCGGTCCAGAGCCCGTGCCCGACCGGCGCCACCAGGCCGCGCAGGATCTCCGTCTGCACCACCTGCACCACCGAGAGGCCCTGCACGGTGAAGAGCGCGATGAAGGCGTACCCGGCGGATTCCAGTGCGGAGAAGCCGAAGCCGACCGCGGCGCCGAGGATCATCCCGTCCCGGACGGTCTTGGCCACGAGATGCCGGGTCAGCAGCGCCAGCGCGGCCAGCTTGGCGGCCTCCTCGATCAGGCCGACCCCGAGGAAGAGCAGCACCGAGGGGCGCAGCAGGTACGACTCCAGCACGGCCGAGGCGAGGATCCCGAGTACGCCCCCGGCGAGGAAGGTGCCGAAGACCGCGCTCACGGTGACCTCGCCGGTGTCCCGGCGCTGGAACGCCCAGGCGACGAAGGTCACCGGCACCAGGAAGCTGCCGAGCAGCACCAGGGTGGGCAGCAGGGTCGGGTTGCCGGTGAGGAAGATGACCGCCACCGTGGCGAGCCAGAGCGCCAGGCCGACCAGGAAGATCCGCAGCCACTGACGGCGCGGCGTGATCGGCACCGTCCACTGCCTGCCGACGCCGTCCATCGCGCCTCCGCACGGTCCGTCGCGCCCTGGTGGCCGATCCGGGGCTGGGTTCGGGGCGTACCCGCTGCGGGTGGGGTCGAACGTGTCGGCGAATCCGGCCGGCGCACCTGCCCAACGGACTTTCCACAACGGAAAGTTGGTGCTACTTTCTCCCTTGGAAAGTAGGTGTCCGGCTCCGGGCACCGCCCCCGGCACCGAGGAGGATCGATGGAGGCCGAACAGGCCCGTGTCGCGCTCGACCAGGTCCGCGACCGCGACCGGCAGGTCCGGGCCGAACTGGCCCGGCAGCGTCCCGGCCGGCGGTACACCCTGCTGACGGTCGGCGGCTACTACCTGGCGATGGCCGGGCTGGACTTCCCGTTCCCGGTGCCGCTGCTCACCCTGGCCGTCGGCGCCGCGCTGCTGCTCGCCGGGCACGTCGCGCAGTCGCGGCGCTCGGCCGGCGACACCGTGCGGTACCGCCGGAACGCGTGGCGCCCCGGCAACCTGCTGATCACCGCCGGCTGGCTGGTCGGGCTCGCCGGCACGTACGCGCTGACCCGGCTGCTGCTCCAGCCGCTCGTGCCGGAGGGGCCGACCTCGGTCCTCGCCGCGATCCCGTCCGCCCTGCTGATGGCGGCCATGGCCCACTGGCTCTACCGCGTCGGCTACGGGCCGGCTCCCGACCCGGGGGCCCCGGCACGGACCGGAACCCGGTGACCCGGCCCCGGTTCGACGAGCTGATCCACGCACCGGCCCGGCTCTCGCTCGTCGCCCTGCTCGCCCCGGCCGACGCGGTGGAGTTCAGCTATCTGCGCGAGCAGTTGGGGCTCAGCGACTCGGCGCTCTCCAAGCACATCAGCGCGCTCGGCGCGGCGGGCTACGTCACCGTGCACAAGGAGAACCGGGGACGGGGCATCCGGCGTACCTGGGTGACGCTCACCGACGCCGGGCTGACCGCCTTCGACGGGCACGTCGCCGCGCTGGACGAGATCGTCGCCCGGGCCCGGCCGGGCGGCGGTCGCCCGCCCGGCACCCCGGGTACCGAGGACGAGCGGGACCCCGTCCCGGGACGGTCCGGCGCCGGCCCGGTCAGGTCTTGAGCACGACCTTGACGCAGTCGTCCGCCTTCTGCCGGAACATCTCGTAGCCGATCGGCGCGTCGTCGAGCCGCAGCCGGTGCGTGATGACGAAGCTCGGATCCGTCTCGCCGCGACGGATCCGGTCCAGCAGCAGCCGGGTGTAGCGCTGCACATGGCACTGCCCGCTGCGCAGCGTCAGCGACCGGTTCATCAGCGAACCGATCGGGAACTTGTCGATGAAACCGGCGTACGCGCCGATCACCGAGACCGTACCCCCGTTGCGGCAACTCATGATCGCCTCGCGCAGCGCGTGCGGCCGGTCGGTCTCCAGCCGGACCGACTGCTTGGCCCGGTCGTAGCCGGCGAGCACCGCCGAGGAGTGGTGCCCCTCCATGCCGACCGCGTCGATGCAGGCGTCCGGGCCCCGCCCGCCGGTCATCTCGCGCAGCGCCTCGACCACGTCGACCTCTTCGTAGTTCAACGGCTCCGCACCGGCCCGCTCCTGCGCCATCCGCAACCGGTACGGGTAGCGGTCGATCGCGATCACCCGCTCGGCGCCGAGCAGGTACGCGCTGCACATCGCGAGCAGCCCCACGGCGCCGGCACCCCAGACCGCGACGATCTCACCACCGTTAAGCCCGCACATCTCGGCACCCATGTAGCCGGTCGGGAAGATGTCGGAGAGCAGCAGCACCTTCTCGTCGGGGAGGTCGTCGGGGACCTTGATCGGCCCGATGTCGGCGAAGGGCACCCGGGCGTACTCGGCCTGGCCGCCGGCGTACCCGCCGAGCATGTGCGAATAGCCGAAGAGCCCGCCCGGCGAGTGCCCGAGCAGCTTCTCGGCGAGCCCGGCGTTCGGGTTGGAGTTCTCGCAGAGCGAGTAGAGCCCGGCCTGGCAGGCCAGGCAGTTGCCGCAGGCGATCGGGAACGGCACCACCACCCGGTCACCGATCCGCAGGTTCCCCACCTCCGGCCCGACCTCGACCACCTCGCCCATGAACTCGTGGCCGAGGATGTCGCCGTGCTTGGTCGTCGGGATGTACCCGTGGTAGAGGTGCAGGTCGGAACCGCAGATCGCGGTACTGGTGACCCGTACGACGGCGTCCCGGGAGTTCATGATCCGTGGATCGGGCACCTCCTCCACCCGGACGGTCTCCCGGCCCTGCCAGCAGTTCGCCTTCATGGACTACCTCCGGTGTCGGGCGTCGGGTCAGCGGGACGGGCGTCCGGCCCGTGGACGCGCCGGCTTCTGCCGTAGCTGCTGCGGGGTGGCCAGCCCGGCCGGGCTCCCCTCCGACAGGACCACCTCACCGGTCTCGATGACCTGCTTGAACCGGCGCAGGTCGTCCCGGATCTGCTGCCCCGGCTCCTCGCCGAAGAGCTTCGCGACGGCCCGGCCGACCGCACCACCCGGCGGCGCGTACGCCAGGTCGACCCGGACCTCGGTGCCCCGGCCGCCGGCCGCGCGGGCGAACCGGACCCGGCCCGCGTTCGGCACCCGGGCGCCGCGCACCGAACGCCAGCTGATCAGCTCGCTGAGGCTGTCCTCGACCAGCTCGGCGTCCCAGGCGACCCGGCGTCCGCCCGGGGCCCGGACCGTCCAGTGCGACCGCCCGTCCCCGTCGGTCCGGACCGACTCCAGGTGGTACATGAACCGGGGCAGGTTCTCGAAGTCCCGCCAGAACCGGTAGACCTCGTCGGCCGGCCGGTTGATGGTGACGGTGGCGCTGGCCCGCAGGGCCCGGCGCGGCGCGCCGGAGGAGCGCCAGCTGCGTACGGCGGCCAGCACGTCGACGGCGGTGATCCCGGCGACGACGCCGAGGGTGGCGGCGACCCGCTGGCGGCGTTCCCCGCGCCGCTGCGGCAGCGTCCGGGCGAGCAGCACCAGGTCCAGCACGTCTCCGGCGACCCGGGCCCAGGCCCAGCCGGCCGGTCGGCGGGCGAGGAGCAGCCCGGGGACCGGTACCAGTTCCCGGGCACCGATCGCGCGCAGTACGGCGGGTCCGGCCGGCACGTCGTCGAGCCCGATCAGCCTGCCGACCTGGGCGGGCGCCGCGAGCGCCGCGGCGCCGAGGCCGAGGCTCAGCAGGCCGAGCGCGCGCGGCAGGAGGTGGCCGTCGCCGTCGGGCATGTCCAGCGTCTCCTCGGGCATGTCCAGCGGTGCTCCGCGCATCGTTTCCCCGTTCGCCGTGGCTGGTCGTCGGATTCCGTGCACCACCACGCTATCGGGATGAACCCGAAGAACCGTCGTAAAGCGCCAAACCGGCCGGGCTGGACCGAGGAGGCCGGGCCGGACCACGAGGAGGCCGGGCCGGACCACGAGGACCGGCGCGGGCGCGGACCCACGAGGACCGGCGCGGGCGCGGACGCGGGCGGGCTCCGGCCTCTGCGCCGGAACCCGCCCGCGCCGGGCGTCGGGGCCGGCTCGCCGCCGGCCGGTCGGTGGCCGACCCTGTCGCTACTGGCCGACCTTGATGCCGGGCTCGCCCGCCATGAACTGGATGACCTGGCGCGGCTCCCGGCCGGGGACGTTCGGGCCGCGCAGCTTGCCGATCGGCAGGATGACCCGGCGGAACGTGCCCTCCAGCATCATCGCCGTGGCGGTGTACCAGGCGACCACCGCGGAGGCGATCAGGATGTAGGCACCGGCGGTACGCCAGGGCGAGATGTCGGCGATCTGGCCCACCGCCAGGCAACTGGCCCCGGCGGCCAGGGTTCCCAGCACGAGGGTCAGGCCGATGTTCTCGGCCAGCGCGGCGAAGGCACCGGACCAGGTGATCGCGGCGAGCGCGGCGAACCAGAAGCCGAGCGCCACGAACGGGGTCGGCTGGACCAGTACGCCGATCGCGATCAGCAGGTAGAGGATGCCGTAGGAGAGCCAGAAGGCGCCCCAGATCCCGTGCATGGCGGTGGCCAGCCCGTCGCGTGCCCGGTACGCCCACATGCCGGCGAGGAACTGTGCCAGCCCGCCCAGCATCGCGGCGAACGGGAAGAGGAACGTCTGGGTGTTGGCGTTGCCGTACCAGCCGGCGAGGTTCGTGGCGACGACGAAGGTGGCCGCCGCGTAACCGAAGAGTCCCAGGATCGACGGCGCCGCCACCGGCTGGAGCGAGATGTGCGCGTGGTTCCGCCAGAATTCGAACTCGCCGTCGTGGCCGTCATGGCCACCACCACGGCCGGGTTGGGCCGAACGTGACATATGTGTCATCACAGGCTCCTTCTACGCAGCGGTTCGCACCGCCTTGTCGCGGTCGGGCACGTAGCCACCGCCGACTACCCAGCGTGAGCCCTGTTACACGGAGGTGGGGTTCGTCCGGCGCCGGACCGCCCACGACGAACCGGCCGCCGACGCGTGGTACGCGTCGACGGCCGGTGAACGACCGGGCCCGGCGGGCCTGGGTTGGATCAGCGCTTCTCGACCGGTACGTAGTCCCGCTCGGCGGCGCCGGTGTAGAGCTGCCGGGGGCGACCGATCTTGGTCTCCGGATCCGAGATCATCTCCCGCCACTGCGCTATCCAGCCGGGCAGCCGGCCGAGCGCGAAGAGCACGGTGAACATCTTGGTCGGGAAACCCATCGCCTTGTAGATCAGGCCGGTGTAGAAGTCGACGTTCGGGTAGAGCCGACGCGACACGAAGTAGTCGTCGGCGAGGGCGATCTCCTCCAACTGCATCGCGAGGTCCAGCAGCGGGTCCGGCTTGTTCATCCGGGCCAGCACGTCCTGGGCGGCCTGCTTCACGATGGCGGCCCGGGGGTCGTAGTTCTTGTAGACCCGGTGCCCGAAGCCCATCAGCTTGACGCCCGGCTCCTTGTCCTTCACCCGCCGCACGAAGCCCGGCACGTCGCCGCCGCTGGCCCGGATGTCGTCGAGCATCTCCAGCACCGCCTGGTTGGCGCCGCCGTGCAGCGGGCCGAAGAGCGCGTTCACCCCGGCCGAGACCGAGGCGAAGAGGTTCGCCTGGCTCGAACCGACCAGCCGGACCGTGGAGGTGGAGCAGTTCTGCTCGTGGTCGGCGTGCAGCACCAGCAGCATGTCCAGCACCCGGGCCACGACCGGGTCGACCTCGTACGGCTCCGCCGGCACCCCGAAGGTCATCCGGAGGAAGTTCTCGACGTACCCGAGCGAGTTGTCCGGGTAGAGCATCGCCTGCCCGATCGACTTCTTGTAGGCGTACGACGCGATGGTCGGGACCTTCGCCATCAGCCGCACCGTGGAGATCTCCACGTGTTCCCGGTCGAACGGGTCGAGGCTGTCCTGGTAGAAGGTGGAGATGGCGCTCACCGCGGAGGAGAGCACGGCCATCGGGTGCGCGTCCCGGGGGAAACCGTCGAAGAAGCGCCGCATCTCCTCGTGCAGCAGCGAGTGCCGCCGGATCCACTCGTCGAACTCGGCGAGCTGCTGTGTGGTGGGCAGCTCGCCGTAGATCAGCAGGTACGACACCTCCAGGAAGGAGGACTTCTCGGCCAACTGCTCGATCGGGTAGCCCCGGTAACGCAGGATGCCCGCGTCACCGTCGATGTAGGTGATCCCCGAGGAGCAGGCCGCGGTGTTGACGAATCCGGGGTCGTAGGTGACGTACCCCGTCTCCTTCAACAGGTTGCCCGTGGCGATGCCGGCTGGGCCGTCGACCGCGGGCTTGACCGGTATCGACAGCTGGCCGCCCGGGTGGTCGAGTTTGACATCCGTCATGTGATCCTCGCTTCGCCGGCAGAATCTACGTTGAATTGCCTTCACTTTTTACGGTAAACGTGCAGGGTAGCCGAGAACCTTGCGTGGTCTGCCGGTGAGTGATGGATCACGCTGGTCACACGTTCTCCGCCGGCCCGAAACCTGCTAGCCGTTGTGGCAGCGGCGAATCCCCCGCCGGTCCACCCGGAGGGGTCTACCCCGGCGGGGGCGGTCGGCACCCGCGATCCGGCGGGGTCCGGTCAGCCGTGCAGCGGGCGCAGGGTGCCGGTCTCGGTGACCTGGAACACGTCCACGGTGTTACGGCCCGGCAGGAAGAGCGACTCGTCCGACACCAGGGCGCCGAACCGCTGCCCGCCCGGGTCCGGCGCCACGACCGGGGCCACCGCGCCGATCCGGCCGTTCACCGCCACCGCCAGCAGGGTCCCGTTCGGCACCGAGTCGGGCACGGTGCCGTAGACCAGCGCCGGAAGCCGGCCACCCGCCTGGTCGATCTGATCGAAATCAGACCGGTTCCGCACCGTCACCGCGCCGGCCGCCGGACCGAGTGGAAGCTCGGCGACCGAGCGACCGATCAGTTCCGGTCGGGGCTGCGCCGGAAGCTTCGGGTTCGCCCGCCCGGCGACCACGTCGGCGAAGACGCCGGCCGGCACCGTACGCGGCTGTCCCGGCTGGTCGTAGTAGTGCTTGTCCCCCGGCGCCCGGGTGGTGGAGAGCGCCGACGCGCCGTCGGTCCGCCACGGCACCTCGACGCCGGCCAGGTCGGCGACGGTCGGCAACAGGTCGACGTGCTCCCAGTTCCGGTCGTCGACCTCACCGGCCCGCTGTCCCGGCCGCTTCACGAAGAGCGGCACCCAGAGCACCTCGCCCGGCGCCCGCTCCACCGCGCCGAGCCCGCGCCCCTGCACCCCCGGGGTGAAACTGACCCCGTGGTCCGCGGTGAGCAGCACCAGCGCGTCGTCGTAGAGGCCGGTCTCGTCCATCCGGCGCAGCGTCTCGCCGAGCAGCCGGTCGGTGTACTCCAGTTGCAGCAGGTGCCGGCGGTGCGCCAGCTCGACCCAGCCGTCCCCGTCGTTCGGCATCCCGTCCGGTGACTCGTAGCGGATCCCGGAGGGCAGGTAGTTCCACGGCGAGTGCGGCAGCAGCAGGTGCAGGAAGTGCAGGGTCGGCCGGACCGTCGGCCGGAGGGTGGCGAGGAAGTCGGCGAACCGGGCCGGCTGGTTCTCGTCCAGCGCCCCCCAGCGGAACTGCGGATCGGTCGGCGGCGCCGGCCCGTCCGCCTTCCCCGCCTCACGCCGGGTGATCTCCCGGTACGAGTCCTCGGGGTCGCGCTGTCCCGTCTCCGAGGGCGAGACGATCTGCTCCAGCAGGGTGGCGCTCTCCCGCAGCAGGGTCGGCAGGCCACCCCGGGCGGAACCGGCGGCCCGGTCCGGGCAGAGTCGCGGCGGGCAGAGCTGGGTGATGCTCTCCTGGGCCCGGATCTGGTACGGGCCGGCGAACGCCGTGAAGAGGTTGTCCGGATAGCGCGAGTGGTGCGGCGCCTGCTGCTCGCTCGGATACCGGCCGGTCAGCATCGCCGGCAGCGCGTACGGGGTGTAGCCGGCCACCCCGGTCGCGTTCCGGTACCAGGTCGACTCCCCGGCCAGCCGGGCGAAGTTCGGATAGCGGCGGGCGTCGATCGCACCGGTGCCGTCCAGCAGGGAGGTCAGCGGGAACTCGTCCAGGATCAGCATCACCACCGGCGGATGGGTGGTGCCGCCCCGGCTGGTCCCCGCACCGGCCCCGGACCGCTCCCCCGGCAGCACCACGGCCGAGGCGGGCGAGGCGAAGACGAAGAGCAGCACGAAGACGAGTGGACCGACCGCGGCGACCCGGAGCACCTGGCCGGTGACCTGCCAGCGCCGGTACGCGTACGCCCCGGCGGCGCCGACCAGCACCGCGAGGCCGACCAGCGGCACACCGCGTACCGGGGTGAGGTGCTTGCCGACCTGGATCGCCAGCGCGGCGAGCAGCAGGCCGAGGGTCACCGTGTGCAGTACCGTCCGGACCAGCCGGCCCCGGTCCGGCCCCACGACCCGCCGGGCCAGCAGCCCGAGCAGCGCACCGGTCCCCCAGAGCACCAGCGGCGGCAGCACCGTGTACGCCGCCACCAGCAGCAGGATGTCCCGCCGGTCGGCGCCGTGGAAGAGGAAGAAGTCCGGGCTCTTGCCGGTCACGTCCAGCAGCGGCTGCGTGATCACCAGGCCGCAGAGCGCCAGGATCTCCACCAGGGCCCGCACCTCGACCCGGCGCCCCGACCCGGCCGCCGGTCCCGGCCGCTGCGCCGGGCCGGCGGCACCGGGCTCAGCCACGCGGTGTCCCGAGATAGAGGGTGCGGGTGCCGGACGGGAGCTCCAGCCGGCGGACGATGTCGCACCGCTGCCCGAGCAGCCGCTCGAACTCCTCCCGGTGGTAGTCCGGGAAGAGCCCGGCCGGCTTGTTGGCCAGCAGCCGGGCCGCCATCGGGTCGTCGGGGTGCACGAACTCGACCACCAGCCGGCCGCCGCCGGCCGTCGGAAGCAGTCCGACCAGCCAGTCGACGATCTCCGGCAGCGGGACGTTGCGGCCGATGGCGAGGTGGTGCACCACGGCCAGCGCGAGCACCGCGTCCGCGTCGGCCCGCTCGGCGAACGAGCCGCGCTCCACGCCGCGCCAGCCGCCGCCCGGGGAGGGGTCGGCCAGGTCCATCACCAGCGGTAGCACCCGGCGCTCGCCGTCGGCCCGCAGCCGGCGGTAGAGCTGGTCGACCACGGCCGGGTCGCTCTCCACCGCGACCACGTAGTCGGCGTACCCGGCGGCCAGCCGCGAGTACCTGCCGTCGTTGGCGCCGAGGTCGAGCACCAGCCGGGACCGGTTCGACTCGGCCAGGGCCTCGGTGACGAACCGCTCCTTGGCCTCCCGGTCCGCGTCCGAGTAGGTGCAGGTCTCCCGGTAGCCGGACCAGTGGCTGGCCGGAGGCTGCCAGTCGAGCCGGCCGACCAGCTTCTCCAGCGCGCGCAGGGTGGCCAGGACCAGCTCCCGGGAGAAGCCGGCGTCCTTCAACTCGGCCCGGACGGTCCCGGTGCTGGCGGCGGCGTACCGGGACTGGATGGCATCGTGCAGGTGGACGTGCTTGAGCACCCCGGCCCGGAACCGTCGGGTACCGCCGAAGAGCTTGCGCAGCTCCCCCGCCTCGATCCCGTCGATCCGGGACCGCAGCCACGGCTGGAAGTCCAGCCCCAGGTGCGCCTGGAGCAGCAGCGGATAGAGCAGGGTCTGACAGAACTGCCGGTAGCCGGCCCACGGCTCGCCGTCGCGGGCCGGCTCGAACGAGCCGACGTCGATGAAGACCGGCTCGGCGCCCCGCCACTGGAGGTTGTACGCCGAACCGTCCTTCGTGGTGAAGCCGGCCGGTACGGCGGCCCGGAGGATCTCCAGGTGCAGCAGCGCGGCGTCGCGCAGCATGGCGAAGGACCACTCGTACGGGTACGACACGAACGGGATGCGCTCGTGCCGGAGCACGGTCGCCCACTGCCCGGTCAGGCTCGCCGGCAGCGTCGCCGGGTCGGCGGTCTCGGTGCCGCAGACCTTGCCGTCGGCGAGCAGCCGGCCGAAGAACTCCGCCCCGGCCAGTGCCCGCCAGTCCTCGGCGCCCTGCGGGCCGAGTCCCCGGAAGACCTGGCCGTCGGCGTGCAGGACCCGGTTCGCCGGGTCGCGGAAGGAGCCGGGATCGGCTCGGGGAACGGAGTCGGAGGTGGTGGTGGACGACGTTGCCGGGACGGGAGGTGGTACGACCATCGGGTGTGGACCGCCCTCAGTCCTGCTTCGAGGTCTGCGAGGGTTGCGCGGGCTGCTTGCGGAACCGGCTGGTCAGCCTGCGCCAGTAGAGCTTGCCGGCCACCGCGACCCCGGCGACGCCGCCGACCACGGCCTGCACGATGAGGCTGCCCGATCCCGCATCCAGGTAGGCCAGAGGGTCCATCGCCCGGCCACCTCCCTTTCTGTCTACCCCCGTACCCGAAAAAAGAGCGCCGTGTCCGGTCGCCTGTCGCCGACGACCTGACCCGCGCGCACGACAACGCGGCCGACCATCCGCAACCCACCGGTCAGGTGGCGGAAAGCAGGACGTCGGATGCCGTTAAACACACCGTACGCCGATGATCCCTCGACCGCATCGGCACCCGGAACGCCGGTCCGGCAGGTCCGATTCGTTCAAGACGCGGACGTGACCGGTTCCTACGCTGGCCGAATGACACCGAGACTAGACGCATTCGGCCTGGTCGTGGCCGACATGGCCCGATCTCTCACCTTCTACCGGAAGCTGGGACTGGACGTCCCGGCCAGCGCCGACACGCAGCCGCACGCGGAGTACGCCCTGCCTGGCGGGGTGCGCCTGATGTGGGACACCGTCGAGATGGTCCGCTCGATGGAGCCGGACTGGTCCCCGCCGGGCGGGTCGCAGATCAGCCTCGCCTTCCGGTGCGCCGACCCGGCCGAGGTGGACAGCGTCTACGCCGAGATGACCGCCGCCGGCCACGAGGGCCATCTCAAGCCGTGGGACGCGCCGTGGGGACAGCGGTACGCGGTGCTGCGCGACCCGGACGGCAACGGCGTCGACCTGTACGCCCCGCTCGCCCCGGCGGCCGGCTAGGCACCGACGAGCTGCCGCAGCGGTACGCCGGCCAGGCTCCTCACCTCGCGGGACAGGTGCGCCTGGTCGGCGTACCCGGTCCGGGCAGCGACCTCGGCGGCCGGCGTACCGGCCCGGGCCAGGGCCAGTGCGCGGCGCAGCCGCAGGATCCGGGCCAGCGTCTTGGGGCCGTACCCGAAGAGCGCCAGGCTGCGCCGGTGCAGTTGCCGGGTCCCGAGCCCGAGCGCGTCCGCCGCGTCGGCGACCTCGCGGCCGGCGGCGAGCCCGGCGGCCAGCGGCGCGGCGAGCGGATCCGGGCCGCCGTCGGCGGCGAGCCGGGCGGCGGCGATCGCCTCCAGCACCCGGCCGGGCCGGTCGTGCGACGCCACCCGCTCGGTCAACTCGGCCACCTCCGCCCCCGGCCAGAGCGCGCCGAGCGGGACCCGCTGGTCGCGCAGCGCGTGTGCCGGCAGCCCGAAGACCGCCGGGCCGGTGCCGGGCGGGAAGCGCAGACCGACGTACCGGTCACCGGCCGGCCTGGGGACGACCTGGGCGACCGTGTCCGGGCCGGCCACCAGCAGACCGCTCCGGCTCGACCAGATCAGGTCCATGCAGCCGTCCGGCAGCACCCGCCCCGGGCCGGCGTCGGCGGTCCGGGTGACCGTCCAGACGACGGCACCGGCCAGCCCGGAGGTCCGCTCCCGATACACGGCCCTCAGCCTGCCACCCGAACGGCTACGGCTGCCCCCGGCGGGGCCGGGTTTGTAGCCAAGGCGACACCGGGGCGGTCCGCCGGGTGCGAGCCTGTGCCGCATGGCGACCTTCGCCGGCAGGAAAATCGAGGCGTACGTCGGGCCTCGGGAACTCGGCGCCGCCGACGACCTCGAGGCGGTGGTGGTCGACTTCATCGCCGGTGCCCGGGAGAGTCTCGACATCGCCGTACAGGAACTCGACTCGGAGCCGATCGCCCAGGCGATCCTCGACGCCCGGTTCCGGGGCGTCAGCGTCCGGATGGTGCTGGAACAGGACTACCTGCGGACGGCGAAACTGCCCCGGGTCACCACCCGGCCCGGCGAGCCCGAGGCGGACGCCCGGCGCCGGGCCCAGTGGGAGCCGGAGCCCGGCAGCCGCAGCCTGGAGCCGAACCGGCGGATCGTGGCCGCGCTGCTCCGCTGCGACGTCGACGTCAAGGCCGACTACAACCCGGCGATCTTCCACCAGAAGTTCGCGGTCCGGGACTACCGGCAGCGGGCCGGCGGGCGGGCGGCGGTGCTCTCCGGCTCGGCGAACTTCACCGGTACCGACTGCCACCGCAACCTCAACCACGTCGTACTCTTCCACGACGCCCGGATCTGCCGGGAGTACGCCGACGAGTTCGCCCGGCTCCGGCAGGGCCGGTTCGGGCGCGGCGAGCACGGCCGGGTGCCGAACGCGTACCACGTCGGCGGGGTGCCGGTGAAGGTGCTGTTCGCGCCGGACCACACCCCGGAACTGGAGATCATGAAGCAGATGCTGAAGGCGACCGAGCGGGTCGACTTCGCCATCTTCACCTTCTCCGGCTCGTCCGGGATCGACGACGCGATGATCGCGCTGGCCGCCGCCGGGCGGACCGTGACCGGGGCGGTGGACCCCGGGCAGGGCGTGCAGAAGTGGGCCGCCACCCACGACCTCGACCGGGCCAACATCGCGCTCTACGCCCCGGTCCGGTCACCGGCCTTCGGCAAGCTGCACCACAAGCTGATGGTGATCGACGAGGCGGTGGTGGTCGCCGGTTCGTTCAACTACACGGCGCCGGCCAACCAGTACAACGACGAGAACATCTTCGTCGTCGGCAGTCCCTATCCGGACCTGCCCCGCCGGGAGGGCGGCCCGAGCGACCTCGACCGGTGCGCCGAGATCGCCGGCTTCTTCCGTACCGAGATCGAGCGGATCGAAGCCGCCGGCCAGCGCTTCCTCGGACGGCGGTAGCCCGCGGTGCCGCTGGCGGGCGGCGGAGCGGTCAGGGTGCCGGTCGGCGTGCCTGGGCCAGCGCGTCGAGGACGGCGGCGATCGCCGGATGGACCGGCCCGTCGCCGCTCGGCCGCGTCACCGCGAAGATCCGCCGACCGGTGACCGGCCGGAGCAGCGGTTCGACGTGCACCCCGGCCGGTACGTTGCGCAGCGCCATCCCCGGCACCAGCGCGGCACCGAGCCCGGCCGCCACCAGGTCGAGGGTGAGCGCGAAGTCGATCGCCCGGTGCCGGATGTCGGGCTCGAAGCCGGCCAGGTGGCAGGCGTGCAGGGTGGACCTGCCGCACGGGGTGTGGGCGGCGCTGGCCACCCAGGGCACGTCGGCGAGGTCGGCGAGGAGTCCGGTGCGCCGACCCCAGTCGGCCGGGGTGATCAGGTGCATCGGGTCGGTGGCGATCGGGTGCCGGTCCAGCTCGGCGGTGGCGATCCCGGGCACGTGGTCGTACTCCTGGAGGACCGCGATGTCGAGTACGGCGGAGCGCAGGTCCAGCCGGCTCTGCTCGTCCTCCGCCTCGCTCACCCGTACGTCGAGATCGGGGTGTGCGGCCATCGCCCGGGCGGCGGCCGGGGCGACCAGCGCACCGGCGGCGGACGGGAAGGAGCCGACCCGGACGGTCCCGGCGACCCGCTGGTGTGCGACGGCGAGCCCGGTGACCGCCTGCTCGACGGCGCCGAGGATCCGTTCGGCGTGCCCGGCCAGCACCTGCCCGGCGGAGGTGAGCACCACGCCCCGGCCGGAGCGTTCGACCAGCGGATAGCCGGCCTCGCGGGCGAGCTGGGCGAGCTGCTGGGAGACCGCCGACGGGGTGACGTGCAGGGCGGCGGCGGCAGCCGTCACCCCGCCGCGCAGCGCCACCTCGTGCAGCACCCGCAGGCGCCGGACGTCCAGATCCATGTAGCCACGCTACAGCGCCGGTTAAGAATCTTGAACTGGACCTTAAGCATGCCGGCCGGCAGCGTGAGCGGCATGAGATTTCCGCACCGCATGCAGGCGGTCCTGGTCGCCGCCCTCTGGGGGGTCAACTTCGTGGTCATCGAGGTGGGCCTGCGCGACCTGCCGCCGCTGGTGCTGACCGCGCTGCGGTTCGTCGCCGCCGCGCTCCCGCTGGTCTTCCTGGTCCCCCGGCCGACCGCGCGGCTGCGCTACGTGCTCGGGTACGGGATCATTCTCGGCGTCTTCAAGTTCGGCCTCCTCTTCGTCGCCATCGACGCCGGGATGCCACCCGGGCTCGCCTCGCTGGTGTTGCAGACCCAGGCGCTGGTCTCGGTGATGCTGGCCACCGCCTTCCTCGGCGAGCGACCGGGCGGTACCCAGCTCGCCGGGGTGCTCACCGGCTCGGCCGGGATCGCCCTGCTCGCGGTCGGCGCGGGTGGGCACGCCACCGCGATCGGTTTCGCGCTCACCCTCGCCGCCGCCGGCAGTTGGGCGGTGGCGAACGTGGTGGTCCGGGCCAGCGGCGAGACCCGACCGCTGTCGCTGCTGGTCTGGTCCAGCCTGGTACCGCCGCTGCCGCTGCTCGGCCTGGCGGGGGTGGTCGACGGGCCACGGGTGGTCTTCGACGCGATCACCGGGATGTCCTGGAGCGCGGTGCTGGCGGTCGGCTACGTCGGGTACCTCTCCACGCTGGTCGGCTGGGGCATCTGGAACCGGCTCATCGGGACGTACTCGGTGGCCCGGGTCGCCCCGTTCAGCCTGCTGGTGCCGATCTTCGGGCTGGCCGCCGCCGCCCTGCTGCTCGGCGAACCGATCACCTGGTCGGAGATCGTGGCGGGTGTCGTCGTACTGGTTGGATTGGCCCTGGTGGTGCGCCAGCCGGCTGGTCGGGATGCGGACAGGCCGGATGGCATGGCGCCCGATGTTATTGGCCACGACGCCATGAAAGCGGATTCCGCCCTGCAGCAGCCCGTATCCACCGCGCGGAGCGTCTGGCTAGGTAAATCAACCTGTTCTTGACACGACTTCGACAGGGAGCACAGGAAGGTGCTCAAAGCAGCGGAGTAGCAGGCAGCAACGGGCCTAGCTCGCCGAAGCGGACGGACCCAATGACTGCGAATTGCTAACCTAGAACCGAAGGACGCAGGTCCATTATTCGGGCAGCACCTCGTCGAGGATCGCGAATACCCATCCGAGCAACTTCCGCACTTTGGCCTTAACGGTTCCTGCATGCAGGGCGCTGCTGCCAGCCGAGTAGGTCTGCCTACCAATTTGACCTACCAGTTGATCGATAAGTTCGTCTACACCCTTGACCTGATCCTTGTTTCCCCCGCGCCGTTGAACGGCATAGCGGATCCTCTCGGCCTGACTCGGGTTCCGCTTGCTACCCTGCTCAATACCCACGTACCACGCCTGTTTTCGAACTTCGTCTTCGGGCGCCAGCATTTGGACTGCGGCACGCATCACCTCACGAGCTTCGCCAGCCGGTCCGATGTAGCTAAGCCTGGTGTGGTCATTCAGGTCTCTGAGCGACTGTTCCAAGGAATCTGCCAGCGCCGGAGAGTGACGCCGGAGGCGCTCGAGAATCTCGGCGTCACGCCCCGACAGAGGTCCCCTCGCGGGGACGACCGGATCGACCTTGCGGCGGTATTGGCGCACCCGCATCTGAAACTCACCAAGCCGGCGGAGCAGGTCCAAGTCAGGACCTTCACCGCGCGTTGCCGGCATCATCAGCCTGCCCATCATTCAGGACGTATCGGCGCATGTTTCGGAAAATTTCCTCGATTGTCTCAGAGGTGGCGTCCGCTGCTATGTGAATTTCGATGTTAATGTGGACGCCCGGGGTAACGGAGACCCCAACCGCCGTCCCAGTCGAATCTGACGATCCGCGCTGCAAAGGAACGTCTATTGGCTCACGTTGTATCACCTGAGGAGCATCGGGGGCCGCCGAAGTAGTCGAGCCCGCGAGGTCCACATACTTCTTCCCGTTCCACTCCTTAAGCAAGCCGACAGCTTGCGCCCCTTCGACGATCATCTCAAGGACGCCGTCTGCGCGGTCGGCTGGCACTCCCTTTTCTTGAAGCACATTTCTTGAAATCGTCTCGGAGGGGAGTGCAGCGCCGTCGTACATCCGGAGGAATTCTCCTATAACCTTCGGTCGAAGTAACGCCTCTCGCTTTGCAGCGATGTCGTCACCTTCGCTTGTCGGTCGGACAATTCTCATTCCGAGAGGCGTAAGGCCAATCTCGGGAGCCTGCGCACCACCCGTTGTTAGCCCGTAGGCTATTGCTGCACCCGTGATCATCCGGAAGCTTCCAGACGATGGGGCCATACGCATTGCCTCTGCAACGTTCAAGGGCCGAGTCGGCTTGTACGCGTAGTTGTCCGCAATCGCTTTGGGCACCCGTAGGGCTTGATCAAGGGAGTAGCTCGGCACATCCTCCTGCAGCACTCGGGCTCGCTGCTTCTTCACATCCGACGCCGACACCTCATCCGGGTTACCGACAGCCGCCGACCGCCTCGTTGGTTCCGCCACTCGTCCGCACCTCACTCAGGTCATTGCTTGATGACGAAGATCGAGACCTTTGCCGCAAGAGCATAGACCCAAGAGGGCAGGAGAACGAAGCTCGGTACCAAAGATCTGAGTTTGATTCAGATATCCGACAAAGATCGCCGTTGACTCATGGCCCCCCTTGACGCGGTCACCGCAGAATCGAACAACAGTACTAGCCATCGCCGAGCCGTCCCCAACCCACGATCCCACCTCCATAGCACATGCGGCCGGCTATCCAACGTGGCCTTTGGCTAGGTTGGAGTGAAGGCGCCCAACGCGCCACGCAAGCGATCATCGCACCCGCGTTCGCAGAGGCCGAGCCAACTCTGGAGCCAAATTCATCGATGCAACTGATCACGACTGCCTGAGGGTGCACCAACAGCAGCGTCCACAGCCAGGACCGCGCACGACGCCCATCGCCCTCAATCGTCTAGCGCAATTTTGGTCCGGGAATTACTCAGTCAACACCCCACGATCAGACAGACTTCCTGAAGATCTTCGGGTAGCCATTCGTAGCAGACGGTAACCTGGAAACGTCATGCATGCGACCCTCGAATCAGACATCGTTGACTGGCCGAGGCGACTCTCATGTCAGGGCAACGGGATTAGGAAACCCGGCCCGTCAGGGTTGATGCGTACCCAGCAGTCTGAGAGGTCACCGCAGACAGGGCACCTCCGGTTGACGTCCGGGCTATGGTCGTTGGCCAACCGGTAGCCGTTGATCAGAATGTCGACTGGAGTGAACGAGAACAGGTCATCGGCATCGTACGTCCAGCCGACGAACCGGTTGTACAGCCATCCGGCGGGTACGTGGCACAGATCCTCGGCCGCCTCCATCAGCAGACACGCCAGATAGAGCATCTTTGCGGTGTAGCTGCCGGCAAACTCGACGGTCAACTCCTGTCGTCGGATCACGCAGGGCCACTCCGCGCCGCAGCCGCCGCACGTCCACTCAGGGATGGACGGTTCGTGGTCGCTCATCCGCACTCCTCGTTGGAGGGACAGCACGGTGGCGGGGACCCTTGCCCCTTAACCCGTCCCGTCCGGCTCTCGGAGCCGTCAGGACGGCGGGCCTTCCGCCGCCCTGACGGGGCTAGCCACCGGTTGCCGAACCAAGGGGTTAGCCATGAACCAACCTACGTCAGCAGGTGACGTAGGTAAATGGTCGACACGAGGCTTTCTACGTCACTTGCTGATGTAGGTCTCGGCGTGATCAGATAGCGGTGCCGAACCAAGGGGTTACGACCATGCCCTCTGCACCTGCTGAGTACCGCCGTATCGCGGACGAGATCACCGCGAAGATCAAGAACGGCGAGCTTCCGCCCGGGACGAAGTTGCCCAGCACAAGCGAACTCGCCGACCAGTACGGGGTTAGTACAGCGACCGCGTACCGGGCCGTTTCGCTCCTGCACGACCGAGACATGGTCATGGGCCAGCCCGGACGCGGCGTCTACGTCGCGGAGCCTGAGAACGGCTAACTGTCCGGCCGCCGTAGACGCCGGAAGCCAACCGAGTGGTACCAACCGACCACCGCCCCGGTCAGGGCTGGAAGCGGTAGCCCATCCCCGGCTCGGTCAACAGGTGCCGGGGCCGGGACGGGTCGTCCTCCAGCTTCCGGCGCAACTGCGCCATGTACTGCCGCAGGTAGTTCGTCTCCGACTGATACTGCGGACCCCAGACGTCGTGCAGCAGTTGCCGCTGGCTGACCAGCCGGCCCGGGTTGCGTACCAGGATCTCCAGCAGGTGCCACTCGGTCGGGGTGAGCCGCACCTCGGCCCCGTCGGCACCGCGTACCGCGTGCGCGCCGAGGTCCACGGTGTGCCGGCCGACCTCCACCGCCGGCACCTCCTCGCCCGCTCCGGCGGCCCGTCGGGTCACCGCGCGGACCCGGGCCAGCAACTCGTCCACCCCGAACGGCTTGGTGACGTAGTCGTCCGCCCCGGCGTCCAGCGCCGCCACCTTGTCCTGGCTGCCGGCCCGACCCGACAGCACGATGATCGGCACGTTGGTCCAGCCGCGCAGTCCCCGGATCACCTGCACCCCGTCCATGTCCGGCAGGCCGAGGTCGAGCACTACGATGTCGGGGCGGTGGCTGGCCGCCAGCCGCAGCGCGGTGGCGCCGTCCCCGGCGACCTCGACGTCGTACCGCCGGGCCTTCAGGTTGATCCGCAGCGCGCGGAGGATCTGCGGCTCGTCGTCGACCACCAGTACCCGGGTCACCCGGCCCCCTCCTCGTCCGCCACCGGCAGCCGCAGCACCATGGTCAGCCCGCCGCCCGGGGTCTCCTCCGGCTCCAGGCTGCCACCCATCGCCTCGGCCAGGCCCCGGGACAGCGCCAGTCCGAGCCCGATCCCGGCGTGGTTGCCCCGGTCGCCCTGCCGCTGGAACGGCAGGAAGGCCCGCTCCCACTGCTCGCGCGGCAGTCCCGGGCCCTGGTCGACCACCCGCAGCTCGACGAAGCCGCCGTGCTCGCTGGCGGTGACCGCCGGTGGCCGGTCCGCCGGGCTGAACCGCAGCGCGTTGGCGACCAGGTTGACGAGTACCCGTTCCAGCAGGCCGGGGTCGGAGCGGACCGCCGGCAGGTGCGCGGGGAGGCTGACCCGGACCCGGCGGGCCGGCTCGCCCAGCTCGTCCAGGGCCGACGGCACCACGTCCTCCAACCCGAGCACCGCCGGCCGCAGCCCCAACGCCCCAGCCTGGAGCCGGCTCATGTCCAGCAGGTTCGCCACCAGCCGGGTCAGCAGGTCCAGCGACTCCTCGGCGGTGGCCAGCAACTCGTCCCGGTCGGTGTCGTCGAACTCGACGTCGGCGCTGCGCAGGCTGGTCACCGCCGCCTTCGCCGAGGCGAGCGGGGTACGCAGGTCGTGGCTGACCGCCGCCAGCAGTGCGGTACGCAGCCGGTCCGCCTCGGCGATCGGTTTGGCCGCCGCCGCCTCCTCGGCCAGCCGTTCCTGCCGCAGCGCCACGGCGGCCTGCGCGGCGAACGCCTCGACGATGCGCCGGTCGGCCGCCGGCAGTACCCGGCCGCGCAGCACCAGCCGCAGGTCGTCGTCGACCCCCACCTCGACGTCCCCGGCGGCCGGGGTGCCGCAGGGCTCGGCGCCGACGTTCGCGGCGACCCGCCAGGCCCGGGGGTCCCGTTGCCGGTCCGGGCTCTCCGGCGCGTCCGGGGAGCGTTCCAGCAGGGTGACCGAGCCGAGCGCGTAGGTCTCGCGCAGCCGTTCCAGCAGCGCCGTCACCGGCCGGGCGCCCCGGACCACGCTGCCGGCGACCGCGCCGAGCAACTGCGCCTCCGCGCTGGCCCTCGCCGCCTCCCGGGTACGCCGGGCGGCCAGGTCCACCACTCCGCTGACCGCCGCCGCGACCAGCAGGAAGACCACCAGCGCGAGCAGGTTCTCGGTCTCGGCGATGGTGAACTTCCGTACCGGCGGGGTGAAGAAGAAGTTGATCAGCAGTGAGCTGAGCAGCGCGGCGAGCAGCGCCGGCCACCAGCCGCCGACCAGGGCGATCCCGACCACGGCGGCGAGGAAGAGCAGCAGGTCGCTGGTGAGCGACAGCTCGTCGGCGAGCAGCCAGAGCAGGTACGTCAGCAGCGGTACTCCGACGACGGTCAGGGCGAGCCCGATCAGGCGGCGCCGCCGGGAGAGCGCGGCCGGCGGTGTCACCAGGCGACCCCGGCCGGCCTGCTCGTGCGTGACCAGGTGCACGTCGATCGGCCCGGAGAGCGCGGCGGTGGTGGCGCCGACGCCCCGGGACAGGATCTGGGCGAACCGGCCCCGCCGGCTGGCCCCGAGCACGATCTGGGTGGCGTTGACCCCCCGGGCGAAGTCGAGCAGCGCGGTCGGGATGTCGGCGCCGATCGCCTGGTGGTAGCTGCCGCCCAGCCGCTCCACCAGCATCCGCTGCCGCTCCAGGGTGCTCGGGTCCGCGCCGCGCAGCCCGTCGCTGCGGGAGACGTGGATCGCCATCAGCTCGGCGCCCCGGCCCCGGGCCGCGATCCGGGCCGCCCGGCGGATCAGCGTGTCGCCCTCCGGCCCGCCGGTCAGCCCGACCACCACCCGTTCCCGGGTCTCCCAGGTGGCCGCGATGCCCTGGTCGGCCCGGTACCGGTCGAGCTGGTCCTCGACCTTGTCGGCCAGCCAGAGCAGGGCGAGTTCGCGCAGCGCGGTGAGGTTGCCGATCCGGAAGTAGTTGGCCAGCGCCGCGTCGACCCTGTCCGGATGGTAGATGTTGCCGTGCGCCATCCGTCGGCGCAGCGCCTCCGGGGTCATGTCGACCAGTTCGACCTGCTCGGCACCGCGTACCACGCCGTCCGGCACGGTCTCCCGCTGGACGACCCCGGTGATCTGCTCCACGACGTCGTTGAGCGACTCCAGGTGCTGGACGTTGACGGTGGAGAGCACGTCGATGCCGGCGTCCAGCAGCTCCTGGATGTCCTGCCAGCGCTTGCCGTTGCGCGAGCCCGGCACGTTGGTGTGGGCCAGCTCGTCCACCACCGCCACCTCGGGGCGGCGGGCCAGCACCGCGTCGGTGTCCATCTCGGTGAAGTCGCTGTCCCGGTAGCGGATCGTCCGGCGCGGGACCGTCGGCAGGTCGCCGAGCATCGCGGCGGTGTGCCGGCGGCCGTGGGTCTCGACCAGACCCACGACCACGTCCGTACCGCGCGCCGCCCGGCGGTGCGCCTCCTCCAACATCGCGTACGTCTTGCCGACCCCCGGGGCGGCCCCGAGGTAGATGCGCAGTTGCCCGCGTGCCACGCTGCCGATCCTGCCTTATCTCTCGGGGCCGCCCGGTGCCGATCAGCCGCCGGCCGGCAGCTCGCGGTCCAGGGCGAGGTTGAGTTCGAGCACGTTGACCCGGGGCTCGCCGAGGAAGCCGAGCCCGCGCCCGTCGGTGTGCTCGGCGACCAGCCGGCGTACCTCGTCCGGGCTGGTCTGCCGCTCCCGGGCGACCCGGGCGACCTGGATCGACGCGTACGCCGGGCTGATGTGCGGGTCGAGGCCGCTGCCGCTGGCAGTGACGGCGTCGGCCGGTACCGCCGGGCGGTCCGGCGCGTCGCCCCGGACCGGGGTGATCACCCCGCCGGAATAGTCCTGCCCCGGCACCGCGCACTCGACCGCGACCCCGCCGAAGGTGGCGACGAACGGGGTGGCCGGGCAGGCCTGGTTGACGCTGACCGCCCGGGTCACCGGGCCGGTCAGCCCGTCGCGGTGGAAGACCCGCAGCACCGCGCCGACGCCGTCCGGGGTGCAGAACGGTCGCCGGCCGTCGACACCGTCGAGTTCGCCCGCCGCCCGGCTGCGGGCGCAGACCTGGGTGAGCAGGCTCTGGGTACCCTCGTCCGGGTTGCCCTCGGCGTCGACCACGCCGGGCACCGGGAGGATGTCCTCGACGCTCTCCGGCCCCAGGTTGCTGGCGGCGGAGGCGGTCGGGTCGTAGCCGTCCCCGGCCGCCGACGGGCGGGGCTGGAAGTAGCGCGGGACGGGGTTGCCGTCGGCGTCGGTGAAGGACTGGCCGATCAGGCTGCTGCCGACGACGGTGCCGCCCGCGTCGCGGACCAGCGAGCCCTCGGTCCGGTCGTGCAGGCCGGGCAGCTGGCCGACCCCGACCATGACCAGTGGGTAGGCCAGCCCGAGCAGTGCGGTGAAGACCAGCACGGCCCGGAACGCGGCCAGGTGTTGGGCGAGCCAGGTGGGTAGGCGCATCACGAGATCCCTGGGATGAGCGAGATGAGAAGGTCGAGGACTTTGATGCCGGCGAACGGTGCCACGACGCCACCGAGGCCGTAGACCCACAGGTTGCGGGTCAGCAGTCTGCTGGCACTGCTGGGCCGGTAGCGGACGCCGCGCAGGGCGAGCGGGATCAGCAGCACGATGATGATCGCGTTGAAGACCACGGCGGCGAGGATCGCCGATTCCGGGCTGGACAGCCGCATGATGTTCAGCGTGTCCAGGCTGGGATAGATCCCGGCGAACATGGCCGGGATGATCGCGAAGTACTTGGCGATGTCGTTGGCGATCGAGAAGGTCGTCAACGCGCCCCGGGTGATCAGCAACTGCTTGCCGATCTCCACGATCTCGATCAGCTTGGTCGGGTCGGAGTCGAGGTCGACCATGTTGCCGGCCTCTTTCGCCGCCGTGGTGCCGGTGTTCATCGCCACTCCGACGTCGGCCTGGGCCAGCGCCGGCGCGTCGTTGGTGCCGTCGCCGGTCATCGCGACCAGCCGGCCGCCCTCCTGCTCCCGCCTGATCAGCGCGAGCTTCTCCTCCGGGGTGGCCTCGGCGAGGAAGTCGTCGACGCCGGCCTCGTCCGCGATCGCCTTCGCGGTACGCGGGTTGTCCCCCGTGATCATCACGGTCCGGATGCCCATCCGGCGCATCTGCGCGAACCGCTCCCGCATGCCGGACTTGACCACGTCCTTGAGGTGGATCACCCCGAGGGTGCGGGCCGGTTCGCCCTCGACGTGCTCGGCCACCACCAGCGGGGTACCGCCGCCGCCGCTGATGCCGTCGACGATCTCCCCGACCTGCTCGGTCGGGTGTCCCCCGTTGTCCCGGACCCACTTCAGCACGGCTGCGGCGGCACCCTTGCGGACCCGTCGGGCCGGGCCGGCGGAGCCACCGTCGACGCTGGCGTCCGGGGTCAGGTCGACGCCGGACATCCGGGTCTGCGCGGTGAAGGGTACGAAGGTGGCGTGCGGGATCAGCCCCGGCTCCCGCTCACGCAGCCCGTACGCGTTCTTGGCCAGTACCACGATCGAGCGCCCCTCCGGGGTCTCGTCGGCCAGGCTGGAGAGCTGGGCCGCGTCCGCGACCTGCTCGGCGTCGACCCCGTCGACCGGGACGAACTCGGCCGCCTGCCGGTTGCCCAGGGTGATGGTGCCGGTCTTGTCCAGCAGCAGCGTGTTGACGTCACCGGCGGCCTCGACCGCCCGGCCGCTCATCGCCAGCACGTTGCGCTGGACCAGCCGGTCCATTCCGGCGATGCCGATCGCGGAGAGCAGCGCGCCGATCGTGGTCGGGATCAGGCAGACCAGCAGCGAGACCAGCACGATCCCGGTGACCCCGTCGGCGCCGATCGCCGCGGTCTCCGGCGCCGCGCCCTGGAAGCCCTTGGAGAAGATCGCCAACGGCTGGAGCGTCACCACCGCCATCAGGAAGATCACGGTGAGCGCCGCGAGCAGGATGTTCAGGGCGATCTCGTTCGGCGTCTTCTGCCGGTTCGCCCCCTCCACCAGGGCGATCATGCGGTCGACGAAGCTCTGCCCGGGCTGCTGGGTGATCCGCACGACGATCCGGTCGGAGAGCACCCTCGTCCCGCCGGTCACCGCGCTCCGGTCGCCGCCGGACTCCCGGATCACCGGAGCGGACTCGCCGGTGATCGCCGACTCGTCCACGCTGGCGATCCCTTCGACCACGTCGCCGTCGCCGGGAATGACCTGCCCGGCCTCGACCAGCACGATGTCGCCGTACCGCAGTTCGGTGGCGGCGACCGCCTCGTCGCGGTACCCGCCCGGCTTCGCCCCGGGCGACCAGCCGATCAGCCGGGTCGCGACGGTGTCCCGCTTGGCCTGCCGCAGCGTCGCCGCCTGCGCCTTGCCCCGGCCCTCGGCGACCGCCTCGGCCAGGTTGGCGAAGAGCACGGTCAGCCAGAGCCAGACCGTGATCGCCCAGCCGAACCCGCTCGGGTCGGCGACGGCCAGCGCGGTGGTGAAGACCGCGCCGACCTCCACGATCAACATCACCGGGTTGCGCCACAGCGTCACCGGGTTGAGCTTGCGGAACGCCTCCGGCAGCGAGCGGACGAGCTGGCGGGGGTCCAACAGCCCACCGCCGACCCGGCCGTCACCCGCGGGGCCGGAGGAGGGCAGCCCGCCAGAGGGGGCGGGCAGCACCGGGCTGACAGTCATCTTCCCTTTCCTCACCATGTCGAGTGGAACTCTCACCGGGCTCACAGCCCCTCGGCCAGCGGGCCGAGTGCCAGCGCCGGCAGGAAGGTCAGCGCCACCAGGATCACCGTGACCCCGGCGAGCATCCCGACGAAGAGCGGCCGGTGCGTCGGCAGCGTCCCCGCCGAGGCGGGTACCGGCCTCTGCCGGGCCAGCGCGCCGGCCAGGCCGAGCACGAAGACGACCGGCAGGAACCGACCGAGCAGCATGCAGAGCCCGAGCGCGGTGTCCCACCACGGGGTGTTGACCGTGATGCCGGCGAACGCCGAGCCGTTGTTGTTGCTCGCCGAGGTGAAGGCGTACAGCACCTCGGTCAGGGCGTGCGGGCCGACGTTCAGCGCGGTCGCGTTGTTGCCGGTGGCGAAGGCCGCCGCCGTGCCGACCAGCACCAGCATCGGGGTGGTCAGGAAGTAGAGCGAGGCGAACTTGATCTCCCGGGCGCCGATCTTCTTGCCGACGTACTCCGGGGTGCGGCCCACCATCAGGCCGGCCACGAAGACCGTGATCACGGCGAGGATGAGCATGCCGTACAGGCCGGCACCGACCCCGCCGGGCGCCACCTCGCCGAGCATCATGTTGACCAGCGGCATCATCCCGCCGAGCGGGGTGAACGAGTCGTGGAACGAGTTCACCGCGCCGGTCGAGGTGAGCGTGGTGACCGCGGCGAAGGTCGCCGAGTTGGAGACCCCGAACCGGGCCTCCTTGCCCTCCATCGCCGCCCCGACCGCCTGCGGCACCGTGCCGTTGCCGGTCAGCTCGAAGACGTTGGTCAGGGTGATGCTGACGATCGCCAGGATCGCCATCACCGCGACGATCGCGTAGCCCTGCCGGTTCTGCCCGACCATCCGGCCGAAGACCCGGGGCAGGCTGAACGGGATCACCAGGATCAGGAACATCTCCACCCAGTTGGTCCAGGTGGCCGGGTTCTCGAACGGGTGCGCGCTGTTGGCGTTGTAGAAGCCGCCGCCGTTGGTGCCGAGTTCCTTGATCACCTCCTGCGAGGCGACCGGGCCGCCGGTGATCGTCTGGGTGCCGCCGGTCACCGTGGTCACGTCGGTGCCGCCGGAGAGGTTCTGCACCACCCCGCCGATCATCAGCACGATGCTGCCGAGTACCGCGATCGGCAGCAGCACCCGCAGCGTGATCCGGACCAGGTCGACCCAGAAGTTGCCGAGCCGGTCGGTCCGGCTGCGGGCGAAGCCCCGGACCAGGGCCACCGCCACCGCGACGCCGACGGACGCGGAGACGAAGTTCTGCACCGCCAGCCCGGCCATCTGCACCAGGTGGCCCATGGTCGACTCACCCGAGTACGCCTGCCAGTTCGTGTTCGTCACGAAGCTGACCGCGGTGTTCCAGGCGACGTGGTCCGGTACCGCGTCGAAGCCGAGCGAGAGCCAGAGCCTGTCCTGCAACCGCAGGAAGGCGTAGAGGAAGAGGAGGGAGAGCAGCGAGAACGCCAGTACGCTGCGGGCGTACGTGCCCCAGGACTGCTCGGCCTTCGCGTCGACGCCGATCAGCCGGTAGATGCCCCGCTCCACCCGGGAGTGCCGGGAGCCGGCGACCACCCGGTAGAGGTAGTCGCCGAAGGGCCTGTGCACCGCCACCAGCGCCACGGCGAGCGCGGCGACGAGGATGATGCCCGCGGTCGTCGTACTCATCTAGAAACGCTCCGGGAAGAGGAGTGCGAACAACAGGAAGACGGCCAGCCCGGCCGAGAGCACCAGGCCGATGAGATTGACGGCGCTCACAGCCGCTCCACCGCCCGGACGAGCAGGGCGAGGGCCGCGAAGAGCCCCAGCGTCAGCACCACGAACACGACGTCGATCACCGAACGTCCTCTCCAGCTCGCGCGTCCAGGCGACCGTTCTCGGCCGCCCGATCCAGGTAAACGCGGATGCCGGTCGGGGTGGCCGGTTCTGACGGTTCGGCTACGCGGGCGACCCGCTTCTTGACGTGATCTTGACGTGCGGAGCGGGCTGAGCTGCGGGTTTCCCGGCGGCCCTGCCGGGTAGCCCGGCCGGGGAACCACACGGGGGGGTGCGGGATGCCGGAATCGGAAGCCTGGGTGCACGAGGCCACCGCGACGGCCGAGGGGGGTCGGCTGCGTACCGACGACGGTGAACTTTCCACCACCCTGGCCTCGCCGTTGGCGCCGCACTGCACCGGGCTCGCCCCCGAGCAGTTGCTCGCGGCGGCGTTCGCCTCCTGCCTGCACCACGCGGCGGTCGAGGCGGCCACCGGCATCACCGACGAGGCGCACACCGTGCAGGTCCGCGCCCAGGCCCGGCTCGCCCGGGACGCCGACGGGCTCTACCGGGCCGACGTACGGGCCAGCATCGCCTCGGTGGGGCTGAACCGTGACCAGCTCACCGACCTGGCCCGGTACGCCGATCGGCTCTGGCCGTTCTCCAGCGACGGCGGCCGGCACACCCTCACCGTCGGCCCGGCCGAACCCGGCCAGCGCTGACCGACCCACCGCTGACCGAACGCCCTGCACGGCGACCCCGCACGGCATCGCCGCACGGCCTCGGGCGCTACCGGAAGCCGGCGGTCACCGCCCGGTGGTCGCTGGCCGGGGTACGAACCACCCGGGCGTACGCCGCGGTGAGCCCCCGGTAGAGCACGTGGTCGGGTCGGGTCACCGGCAGGGCGGCCGGCCAGGTGAAGCCCGGTCCCCGGCCGGCGTCGGCCTGGGCGTCCTTGAGCAGTTCGGTCAGCGGCTCGATCATGCGGTCGGTGGTGGCGGTGTTCAGGTCACCGAGCACGATCAGCCGCTCGGCCGGGTCCTGCCTGATCCGGGTGGCGAGCGCCGTCACGGTACGGTCCCGGGTGCCGGTGTCCCCGGCCCGGGCCGAACCGAGATGCACGACGTAGACGACCACGTCGCCGCCGGGCGCGGCCACCACCGCCCGGAGCGCCCGGGTCCAGGCCAGCCCGGTGTCGACGCCGACGTCCTCGCGGATCGGGTACCTGCTCCAGAGCGCGACCGTGGAGACGTCCGCCCGGTACGGGTACCGCTCGGCGAGCGCCTCGGAGACCGGGGTACGGGTGTCGCCGGAGACCTCCTGCAACCCGATCAGGTCGGCCTCGGTGTCGGCGAGACTGGTCACCGTGCCCACCGGGTCGGGGTTGCCGGCCCGCAGGTTCTGGCTGGCCACCCGCAGCCGGACCGAGCCGCCACCGCCGCCGGGCAGCCACGCGGTGCCGAAGAGCACCGCCCAGAGCACCGCCGGCACCAGCGCGGCGGCCAGCGCGACCCGTGACCGGCGCAGCGCGGCGGCGAGCAGCAGCAGCGGAACGCCGAGACCGAGGAAGGGGGCGCCGCTGTCCACCAGGCTGCCCAGGCCGCGCACGTTGGGAATCAACCGGTGGCCCGCCATCAGGGCGGTCAGCAGGGCGGCCGCGCCCAGGATCAGCGTGCCGCGGCGCCGCCCCCGTCCAGCCGGCCCGCCATCCGCCGGCTTGATCTTGCTCTCCGCCACCGAGTGCATCGTATCGAAGCCGGCACGGCCCGGGACCGGGGACCGGACCGCCCCGCCGGCTCGACCCGAGGCGAGTTGCCGAGCACGCCGGCTCGGCCCGAGGCGAGTTGCCGAGCACGCCGGCTCGGCCCGAGGCGAGTTGCCGAGCACCCGTCGGAAGCACGCGGGCTCGGAAGGGTCGCCTTTCGCTCGACGCTGGCGCTGCTCGACCATTCGGACCAGCCCGCAGCGGGCCCGACCGGGCCAGCGGAACTGGACCGAACGACCGAACCGGGCGATCTTCACCGTCGGTCCGGGCGTCGGCGGCGAAGCGTGCCCACCCGGCACGGGCAGCACGGCAAGACGGACATGCCGCATCTGTCCCGTCCCGGCGACCCCGGGCCGGGCTGCCGACGAGTGCCCGGTTGACCAGGGAAAAGTGTGGCGCAGGCCACCGATCTGAGCCACCCCATCCAGCTCGGTGTTACCTAACCTCGGCGGGTGCCTCACAGGGAACAGATTGATCGTGGACAGGACAACGGAGCGCAGGCTGGCCGTTCGGCTGATACCGGCTCCACCGACCAGGTAACCGGTCGCCACCGGGCCACGGCGCCGCGCCGGCTGCGTCGGACCCGGGCGCTGCTCTCGTCGGGCCCGTTCCGGGTCGGCTCGGTCGCCGCGCTGGCCTGCTGCCTCGGCGCCGTGGTCTTCGTCGAGTCGCAGACCGCGACCACCCCGGCCGACCCGGCCCCGGCCAACCTGCTCGCCGAGCGCGCCGCCAGCGCCGAACGCCAGCCCGCCTCCCGGGCCACCGAACGAGCCCCCGCGCCGACCCCGACCGCCACGCCGAGCAGCACCCCCTCGGCCACGCCGACCGCCACACCGACGGTGGCCCGGACCAAGGTCGCCCGGGTCAGCAAGAAGCCGAGTCGACCGACCCCGGTCGCCGGGCTCACCCAGGCGCAGATGGACAACGCGCACACCATCGTCCAGGTGGGCGTGAAGATGGACATCCCGCGCCGGGGACTGGTGGTCGCGATCGCCACCGCCATGCAGGAGAGCAACCTCTACAACCTGGCCAGCGGCGTACTGCCGGAGTCGCTGAACCTGCCGAACCAGGGCGTCGGCTACGACCACGACTCGGTCGGGCTCTTCCAGCAGCGACCCAGTTCCGGCTGGGGCACCGTCGCCGACCTGATGCGCCCGGCGTACGCGGCGGAGCGGTTCTACGCCGCCCTGCTCCAGATCCCCGGCTGGCAGGAGATGAGCGTGACCGGCGCCGCGCAGGCGGTACAGATCTCCGCCTTCCCCGACGCGTACGCCCAGCACGAGGGGCGGGCCGGCACGGTGGTCGGCGCCCTGGTCTGAGCGGTACGCCGGGCGGCGCTCAGTAGCGGCGCCACTCCGCGCGGGCGTACTCCAGCACCCGGGGGTGCAGCAGGGTGGAGGGCGGCAACTCCAACCGGTGCCGGTCCGGCGGGAAGCTCATCGCGGCCCGCAGCGTCCCCGAGTCCAGATAGCGCAACGGGGGCACGTCGGCCGGCAGCCCCAGCGCCGGAGCCGTCGGCCCCGGGGCGGCGAGCAGGAACCCCCAGTCGCCGAAGGACGGCACGTCGACGTGGTACGGGACCGTGGCGAACCCGGCCGACCGCAGCGACGCCGCCACGCACCAGTACGAGCGGGGCGCGAAGTACGGCGAACCCGCCTGCACCACCACCCGCCCCCGCTCGGCGACCGCCGCCCGGACCAGCGAGTAGAACTCCACCGAGTAGAGCTTCGCCGTCGCGGTCTCGTCCGGGTCCGGCAGGTCCACCACCACCGCGTCGAACCGGTCCGGCTGGGCGCGCAGCCAGGCGAAGGCGTCGGTGTTGACGATCCGGACCCGGGGGTCGGCGAAGGCGTCTCCGTTCAGCGCCCGCAGTTGCGGCTCGGTCCGGGCCAGCCGGACCACCGCCGGATCCAGCTCCACCACGGTCACCGAGCCGACGTCGGGATAGCGCAGCAGTTCCCGTACGGCGAGCCCGTCGCCGCCGCCGAGGACCAGTACCGAACGCCGGCCGCCGGCCAGCACCGGATGCACCAGCGCCTCGTGGTAGCGGTACTCGTCGACCGAGCTGAACTGGAGGTCCCCGTTGAGATAGAGCCGCAGGTCGGTGACGCCCTGCGAGACCAGCGGCACCGACCGGGTCAGCACGATCTCCTGGTACCTGCTGCGCTCGGCGTGCACCACCGGGTCCCGGAAGAGCTGCTGCCGGGCGGTCACCTCGAAGTCGGCGGCGGTCAGGTAGGCGTACCCGAGGATCAGGCCGACCGCGACGGTGCCGGCGGTCAGCGCGAGCCGGACCCGGGCGGTCAGCTCGCGCCGGAACACGGTGCCGACCAGCGCCAGCCCGGCCAGTGCGTTCACCACCCCGACCACGAGTACCCCGCGGAGCTGGCCGAAGAAGGGCATCAGCAGGAACGGGAAGGCGAGGCCGCCGAGCAGCGCGCCCACGTAGTCGGCGGCGAAGAGGTCGGCGACGGCGCTGCCGGCGGACTGTTCCCGGATCCGCTGCAAGAGCACCATCAGCAGCGGAATCTCCGCCCCGATCAGCAGCCCGAGCAGCAGGGCGGTGCCGACCAGTGCCGGGGCGTAGAGGTCCAGCCAGGCGAAGGCGGCGTAGAGGCCGAGCACCGAGAGCCCGCCGAAGAGCGCGAGGGCGAGTTCGACGACCGCGAACGCGGCGGCGGCCCGATGCTGGAACGGCTTGGCCAGCAGCGCCCCGATGCCCATCGCGAAGACCATCACGCCGAGCACGATCGAGGCCTGGCCGACGGTGTCCCCGATCAGGTAGCTGCCGAGCGCCACCAGGGCCAGTTCGTAGACCAGGCCGCAGGCGGCGCAGACGAAGACCGCGCCGAGCACGGCCGCCCGGGCCGCCCGCCGCCGGGGCCGGTCCGCCAGGCCGGGAGCGGTGCCGGCGGAGGTGGCCGCAGCGGTCGGGTCGGCCTGGGTGGGGCTCATCGCCCGCGACCGCCGCCGCGGCGGCCGTTCCCGGGTGCGACCACGCTGTCGGCGCTCAGGCCGAGGCCGGCGGACTCGACCGGCGGCGGGCTCTGGTGTCGGCGCTCGAAGACGCCGATCGCCAGGAAGAGGGCGGTGAGCAGGAAGAGTCCGGCGGCGCCGAGCAGGAAGACCCAGCGGTCGCGCCAGAAGTCGTTACCGGGATCGGGCAGCGGCGAGGGCGCCGCCCCGGCCGCCGACGGCGGCGCCGCCCGGGTCGCCGAGCCCGCGCCGGCCTCCGAGACCAGCAGCGGCAGCAGGATCGCGGCCTGGCAGACCGCCCGGCCGGGATCGTCGACGAACTGGTCGGGGTCGACACCGAGTCGCCGCAGGCCCCGGTCGAAGTCGATGTGGGCCAGATCGGAGGAGCTGGTCACCAGGTACGAGGCGCTGTCGTTCGACTCGCTGCTCGCCGAGGTGTACCAGACCGACGCGTCGATCTCCACCCAGCGGGGGCAGCGGGCCGGATCGCCGTCCACCGCGACGGTGTCGCCGAGGTTGGAGCCGACGCTGACCGGTGCGGCGCCGTACGACGCTCCGCCGCTGCGCAGCCGCCAGCCGTAACAGATCTGCTGCGTCGTGTGCGCCTGCCGGAGCAGCGTGACGGTGTCGGTCCGCTCGGCGGGCTCGGGCGGCGACACCACCGTGCTGTCGTCGTCCGGGCTCAGCGCCGCGACGACGAGACCTCCCGTGACGAGCAGGCACACGGCGACCACCAGGGTGATCTTGAGTCGCCTGGCGGTCTTCTCCGCCGCCTTCGCCCGTCCGGCGGCGGCCCGGCGCGCGTTCGCGCCCTGCCCGCCGCCGCCCTTTCCGCCGGCGGCCATCAGCTGATCGCGGCCGCGATGACGGCCCCGGTCGCCAGGTGCACCACCGCCGAGACCCAGACCGCCGGGTGCGGCTCCGGGTCGACCAGGATCTCGCCGAGCCGCCCCGGGGTGGCCAGATCGAGCAGGAGGAACGCCGCGCCCATGATCAGCAGACCGAGCAGCCCGTACACGGCGGTGCTCACGATCCCCTCGACGAAGTCGTCGTGGCTGACCACGATCGCGGTGGTGACGACGATGCCCACCCCGGCCAGGTTGGAGGCGAGCAGCAGCGCGGCGTTGCGGTTGCGGTCGGCCCAGATCAGGTCGTGCAGCCGGCCCGGGGTGGCCATGTCGACCACCACGTAGCCGACCGCCATCAGCACGAGCCCGACCACCCCGTAGGCGAGGGTGGCCAGCAGGTCGGTGGCGAGGGTCGTCAACACATCAGGCTCCGGAGGGATGAGGAGGGGGTGGTGGTGGGCGAAGCGGGTGGTGGTGGTGGGTCGGGGCGGAGGCCGGAGGGGTCACTTGCCGGCACCGGGACCGCCGCCCCGGACCGAACTGCCGCGCCCCCAGCCCCAGGCGTTGCCGACCGTGCTGGAGTAGCGGGGATAGGCGGTGACCATGCGCTCCAGCAGGATCAGCGAGCCGCCGGCCAGCGGCAGGATCACCACCGAGTCCTCGTCGTAGCGCAGGTAGACGCCGCTGGCGTCGACGTACCGGTCGGCCGGCCGCCACGCACCGGTGATCTCGTCGGCGACGACGCTCGGCGACTTGTCCGAGCGGTACGCGGTCGCGTCCCGGCCGATGTCCTGGGCCGCCGCCCGCGCGTACCGGTCCTGCACGTAGCCGCGCGGGGAGAAGTTGCCGTAGAAGATGGCGAAGCCGGCGACAAGGGCGCCCACCAGGGCGAACGCGCCACCGACCAGGAACCACCTGCGGTACGTCATACCGCCGTCACCACCGTTTCCGTCTCGACCAGTTCCCCGCTCTGCGGGTACGCGTGCCAGGTGCGCCAACCGATCCCGCCGGTCCCGTCACCGCCCGGGTCGGCCCGGCGCGCCACCCGCAGCGCGGTGATCGCGTCCGGGCCGCCGGGAAAGACCCCGACCAGGGCGTACGGGTCGTCGGCGAGATCGCGGCGCAGTAGGGCCGCCCGGGCCGACATCTCCGCCGCCGCCAGCCGCCGCACCCGGGCGGTGAACCGGTAGCCGGTGCCCGGGTCGGCCAGCGTCGCCGGCAGTTCGGGGCGTCGACCGGGCAGGCAGGCCACCGTCTCGATCAGGTTGCCAGCGGGACCTTCCAGCACCACCTGGTGGGAGGCGCCGAGCAGCCGGAGCTGGAGCCGGATGCCGGGCCGGCCCAGGTGCGTCAGACCGAGGTCGAGCAGATGGAGCGCGGGCTGTTCCGGGGTGTCCAGCGCGTGGCTCAGCTCGGCGGCGGTGGTGTCCTCGTACGCGGTGTGCAGGGTGACCAGCATCGCTCAGCCGATCCGTCCCGTCGTCGGGTCGTCGGCGCCCGTCGCCTGTGGATAGATCAGCACCTCGGCCCGGTGCAGCCGTTCACCCGTGCCGACCTCCCAGCGCTCGCTGTCGCCGTACGCCTCGAAGGAGAGCGGGGAGCCGTCGGCGGCGACATAGTCGTGGTAGCGGACCGTGCCGGTCGGGTCGAGTCCGGTGCTGCCCGCCGAGGTGAAGGTGGCCCGCCCCGACTCGTCCCGCCGGTACCGCCGGCCGGCGACCTCCAGCTCGGCCGGGCCCGGGGTGACGTCGATGTCCGGCAGCGCGGTCCAGAGCACCAGTTCCAGGTCCGGGTCCTCCTCGACCGAGAGCCAGACCTTGCTGCCGTGCGCGTCGTCGAGCAGGTGCTCCGCCCAGCCCCAGGCGCCCTCCCGGAACCGGAGGGTGCCGCGAACCCCGTAGGAGGTGTGCCGGATCTCCACCAGGTCACCGGGCTTGAGGGTACGCGGATCGCCGCGCAGCGCGTCGGCGTCGTCGTCGACGCTCCGGAACGGATCGCGTACCGGTGTTCCGGCCGGTCGGGCGGCCCGCTTCCGGGCGGTACGCAGCGCGACCACCGCCACCAGTACGCCCGCCGCCGCGATCAGCAGACCCGCCGCCGCCACCAGGTATGCCGTTGCCCCGTTCAACGCCCGTGCTCCTCTCGATCCCGCTGGGCGCCGACGGTAACAAGGCGACGCACGCCGCCGGTAGTCCATGATCGAAGAAGGGTCGCGCGGTAGGCGGGCGCCTCGGTCGCGCGGTAGGCGGCCTCCTCGGGGGCGGCCGGGTGATCGGCCCGGGTCCGCTCCGGAAGACGTTGGGCCTGCGGGCCGGTCAGCGGTGTTTCGGCAGCACCACGATCTGCCCGAAGAACTCGTCGATCCGCCGGATGACGTCGTTGAAGTCGTCGAGGTCGATCGGCTTGGTGACGTACGCGTTGGCCCGCAGGTTGTAGCTGCCGAGGATGTCGGTGTCGGCGTTGGACGTGGTCAGGACGACGATCGGGATCGTCCGCAGGTTGTCGTCGCTCTTGACCTTGTTGAGCACCTGCCGACCGTCCATCCGGGGCATGTTCAGGTCCAGCAGGATCATGTCCGGCCGGGGCGCGTCCCGGTGCCGCCCCTCCTGGTGCAGGAACTCCATCGCCTCCTGGCCGTCGCTGACCACGTCGATCGACTTGGGTACCTCCGAGTTGGCCAGCGCCTCCTCGATCATCAAGACGTCGCCCGGGTCGTCGTCGACGACCAGAATGCGTACGGGGTTCGACTCGGCTGCGTCCACGGCATACCTGTCTCTGGTCGTCGGAATTCTAGGGGCGGCGGCCCGCGCCGCGAGCCGATGGTCTGGTCGCCGGCAGTCGCCGACCGTCGACGCGGCGTGCGAACTCTAACCGATCAACGGTCGCGCAATGCGGCCGGGTCATGCTGTTCCTGGTCATAACGGAGCAAGTCGTCCAGGCCACTGATCCGCAATACCCGCTCGACGCGCCCCGTGGCACCGGTCAGCCGGAGCCAGCCGCCCCGGGCACCTGCCCGGTCGTCTCCCCGGACGAACGCCGCCAGACCACTGGAGTCGCAGAAGGTGAGTTCCGCGAGGTCGACGAGCAGGCGGCGGTGCCCGTCGTCGACCAACTGGTCGATCTCCGCGCTGAGCCTCGGCGCGGTGGTTATGTCCAGTTCACCCCCCAGGTGGAGGCGCACCAGCTTCGAGTGCACCACATGCCTGACGGAGAAAACCACACCCGCCTCCGTACGCTCAACAGCCAATACTTGCAGTCAGGCAAGTATACGCATCGACTAGATCTACATCGAGGACCGGTGTGGCCAGAGGCTACCGGTGCGATGCCCCGGCCCTCGCCTCCCCCGTCCACCACCCCGCGAGCGCGGTTTGCCGTGCACGGCCGGGGGAAGGCGCGCACCGGCGGGCAGCCGAATACGGCCTGGTCAGGAGGGAGCGGAGGCATGGCGGATCGGAGCATCCCGACGGTCACACTCCCCTCCGGCGAGGCGATCCCGGCGTTCGGTCAGAGCACCCGGGGCATGGCGGAGGACCCACGGCGGCGCGACGACGAGATCGCCGCCCTCCGCGCCGGGGTGGACGCCGGCCTCACCCTGATCGACACCGCCGAGGCGTACGCCGACGGCCGCGCGGAGGAACTGGTCCGGGAGGCGCTCGGCGACCGGCGCGAGGAAGTCTTCCTGGTCAGCAAGGTCTCCGCCGAGCACGCGGGCCTCACCGGGACCGCCGACGCCTGCGCCCGCAGCCTGGAGCGGCTCGGCACCGACCGGATCGACCTGTACCTGCTGCACCAGCGGGGCGACGCGCCGCTGCCGGAGACGGTCGAGGCGTTCACCAGCCTCATCACCCAGGGCCTGATCCGGCACTGGGGCGTACGCGACTTCGACGTACCGGACGTGGTGGAACTGGCCGCCATCCCGGGCGGTACCGCAGTGGAGATCGACCAGATCCCGTACGACCTCGTCCGGCGGGACGTCGAGCGGGATCTGCTGCCCCGCTGTCGCGCCGCCGGCCTGCCGGTGATGGCGTACCCGCCCCCGGAACGGGGGTCGATGCTCGGGCACCCGGTACTGGCCCGGGTGGCACGGCGGCACGGCGCCACTCCCGGGCAGGTGGCGCTGGCCTGGCTGCTCGGTCAGGACGGGGTCTGCACGGTGACCGAGGCGAGCAGTCCGGAGCACGTCCGGGAGAACCGGGCAGCGATGGAGCTGACCCTCGGCGAAGAGGACCTCGCCGAACTCGACCTCGCCTTCCCGGCACCGCACGCACCTGAACCACTCGAACTGCCCTGACCGAGGCTCGGACGGCGGTTCAGCCGGCAGTTCGGGCAAGGCTCGGACGACAACTCGGGCCTGTTCAGGCGGCGGTCCAGGCGGCAGTTCGGGCTGGTTCAGCCGAGTTCAGACGGCAGTTCAGGCGACGGTTCAGACGGCTTTCAGCCGGGCCGGCTGGCGGGTCGGCTCGATGCCCAGCTCGTCCGGCCGGGCGGCGTCCTCCGGCGCACCGCTGTCGGGCGGCTGGAAGAGGTAACGGACGAACTCGCCACCCGTCTCGTTCTCCTCGGAGCCGGGCCACTGGCCGACGGCGTCCACCCCGATCACCTCTCGACCGCCCTCGTCGGTCTCCTCCAGCAGCGCCCAGAGCGACACCGGATAGCAACGGGTGGTGTCCGGGGCGAGCCGCCAGCGGGCGTACCAACCGGGCCGGGCGGGGACGATCTCGACGATCCTCTTCACGGTGGCCTCCTCCGGCGGTACCTGCGCGTCCCGGGCCGAAGACGTGGGTCCCGGGCAGCCCGATCATCGACGTCGGTCGGGTGAGTGCCCCTCACCCCGGCCGGATGAGTTGCCGGGAGCCGGCGGCCGGATCCAACCGGGTTTCGTCGATGCCCGGTCGGGAAGGCGGTTGGTCGCACCGCGGGGCGTACGGTCGGCCGGCGCACGCGGCGGCCGGCCCCGCCCGGTGGTGGCGAGACGCGGAGCGAGCCGAGGTGGACCCGGATCGGCCGGTACGTCCGGTACGACTCGGGGCTCACGACGACGAGCGCAGCGAGGAGACGGCATGAGCGGGAAGCAGATGGAGGGCGACAACCAGCGGCGCCGTACCCTGGCCCGGCAGGCCCGTCAGCGGGGCCGGCGGCCGAGCGAGGTCGGCGCGACCTTCGGCGCGGACAGGCAGCTCACCAGCCTCGACCGGAGCCGTCGGGACGGTCCGCCACCGGCCGGTGCGCGCAAGCCGAGCACCGAGCGCGGCGGTCCGACCACTGCGCCGCCGGCACCGGCCGAGCGCCCCATGCCGGCCCCCGACGAGCTGGTCGGCACGACCACCGCCGAGGTGCCGGTGATCGCGTACCGGGATCTCGTCTCCGACATCGGGCGCCGGGCCGGCGTCGACTTCGAACAGGCCCGCGCCGCCGCCGGAGCCACCGTGGCGGCGCTGGCCCGGGCGCTGGACACCGCAGACCGGCAGCGGCTGCTCGACGCCGTACCGAACCAGTTGCACGACGACGGCGCGATGGCTGCCGGCGACCGGCGCCGCGACCTGGCCGGCTTCCTCGACGAGGTGGCCCGGTCGACCCATCGCAGCCCGGAACAGGCCCGGTACCAGGCGCAGGCGACGTTGAGCGCGCTCGCCGCACAGGACGGCGGGCTGATCGACTCGTTGCACCTGCCGCCGGAGCTGCGGGAGCTGCTCGGTCCACCACCGGCCGGCGGCGGGCTGGTCGACCCGGCCGGGGCCACCGCCGCGCTGACCGACGACGAACTCCGGGACGCGCTGGCGACCCTCCCCTACTGGTCCGGCGACCGGCGCGGGCTGACCCGCACCATCGAGCTGCCGCCGGAGAACCTGGACCGGGTGCTGGGCCGGCTGGCCCGGCTGCGGCCGGAGACCGGGCGGGGGCCGACCATCGGCCGCGAGTCACCACAGTCGGCGGTGCTCACCGTCCGGACCCGTTCGCTGGACGCGGTGACCGCG
Organism: Plantactinospora sp. BB1; assembly: GCF_003030385.1. Classification (NCBI taxonomy): domain Bacteria; kingdom Bacillati; phylum Actinomycetota; class Actinomycetes; order Micromonosporales; family Micromonosporaceae; genus Plantactinospora; species Plantactinospora sp. BB1. Next base: position 4,401,175 of record NZ_CP028159.1, read on the forward strand.
CTGGACGTGACGCTCGCGCACCAGATCGACGACGCGATCGACGAGGTCGGCGCCGGGATGGCCGCCCCGCCGGAACGGGCCCCAGGGCCCCGCTTCGGTCCGTGAGCCGCCACGGCGTCCGCCGGCCCGCCACCCTCGACGGTGGCGGGCCGGCAGCGTCGACGACAGACCGCGCACGCTGACGGCGGGCCGCGCACGCGTTGACGGCAGGCGCGCGCGTTGACGGCGGGCCGCGAGGGCGTTGACGGCGCGGGCCGGCAGGGTCAGCGGCGGGCCGGCAGCTCCGGGGAGGCGCTCTCCAGCGGTACGGCGTGTGCCGGCACCAGCCCGAGTTGGATCGCCTGGCGGGTGAAGGCCGCGTCCAGCAGCCAGTCGGCGCTGACCCGGGCCCGGTTCGCCGGCAGCGCGATCAGGTGGTAGCCCCGGGTAACCGCCTTGGCGGGCAGCCCGGAAAGCGGCACGTGCACCGGGTTCGCGGCCGCGTCGGTGCCGCCGAGATCCACCACGAACCCGAGGTCGTGGTGCCGGTACGGCCGCCGCTTGCCCTGCCCGTACGAGGCGGCGACGTTGTGCGCGGCCAGTTTGCCCTGCCGCTGGGCGTGTTGGGCGGTCATCGCCGTCACCTCGCCCGGCCGGGTCAGGTCGGGTACGGCGGCGGCGTCCCCGCAGGCGTAGACGTCGGGGAAGCCGGGCACGTTCAGGAACTCGTCGACCACCAGCCGCCCCTTCTCGGTCGGCAGTCCCAGGTCGGCCACGAGCGGGTCGGGGCGGACGCCGACACACCAGATCAGCGAGCGGGTCGGGACGTACTCGCCGTCGCTGAGTCGTACCCCGTCGGCCGTCGCCTCCGAGACCGTGGTGCCCATCCGGACGTCCACGCCCCGCGCGTCGAGCACCCGGCGGGCGGTCTCCGACATCCGCCGGTCGAGTTCCGGCAGTACCCGCTCGGCGAGGTCGAGCAGCATCCAGCGCGGCCGTACGCCGAGCCGCGGATGCTGGGCGGCGAGCGCGTCGGTGAAGAGCTGGCCGTGCGCGGCCACCTCGGTCCCGGTGTAGCCGGCGCCGACCACCACGAAGGTGCTCCGGGCGTCCCGCTCCGCCTCGTCGTCGGTCGCCTCGGCCAGCTCGACCTGGCTGACCACGTGGTCGTGCAGGAAGAGCGCCTCCGGCAGGCCCCGGAACCCGTGCGCGTGCTCGGTGACCCCGGGGATCGGCAGCAGCTTGTTGACGCTGCCGACCGAGATGATCAGTCGGTCGTAGTCGAGCTGTCCCGGGTCGCCCTCGGCGCCGGTGTAGTCGACCCGCTTCGCCGCCAGGTCGATGTGCTGCGCCTCGCCGATCACCACCCGGACCCCGTTGAGGGTGCCGGCGAGGGAGACCGAGACCCGGCTCGGCTCCAGGATCCCGGCCGCCACCTCGGGCAGCAGCGGCAGGTAGAGGAAGAAGTCGGTCGGGTTCAGCAGCACGACCTCGGCCCGGCCGTTGGCGATCCGGGACAGGCTCTTCGCCGCGTGGTAGCCGGCGAACCCGGCCCCGACGATCACAACGCGCGGTTTGGTCATGAGAACGCCCGTTCCCGGGCATCGGCCGGGCAAACCCACCGGTGGGCGTACCCGGCGGACCGGGCCCGAGCGGGCGGGACGGGTCCGGACGGCGGCAAACCGGGCGAAGAAAGACGATCATGCCCGTTGACAGTCCCGGCTCGCATTGATGACGATGCCTGGCATGACATCCCAGGACTCCCGAGGCGACGGGCCCACGAAGCCGAGCCGCCGTACGTTCCTGTCCGCCGCCACCGTCACCGCGGCCGCCGCAACGGTCGCCGCGCCGCTCGCCACCGGTTCGGCCGCCTCCGCCACCACCGGCGGCGGCTCGTCCGGGCCCGGTCGGCCGATCCGGCCCCAGTCACCCGACCGGGAGCTGCGGGAGCTGCTCCGGGAGATCGACCAGCGGCGGATCGAGGCGATCGTCCGCCGGCTCGCCGAGTTCGGTACCCGGCACACCCTCTCCAGCCAGGACGACCCGGTCCGGGGCATCGGGGCCGCCCGGGACTGGATCTACGAGCAGATGCGGGGTTACGCCGCCCGGTCCGGTGGGCGGATGACTGTGGAACTCCAGTCGTACGTCCAGGAGCCGGCCTCCCGGATCCCGGTGCCGACCCGGATCACCAACGTGGTCGCCACGCTGCGCGGCGAGACCTCGCCGGAGCGGATCTACGTCGTCACCGGCCACTACGACTCGCGCTGCACCGACGTCATGGACGCCACCAGCGACGCGCCGGGCGCCGACGACGACGCCTCCGGGGTGGCGGTGGCGATGGAACTCGCCCGGATCATGGCGACCCGGCGCAGCGAGGCCACCATCGTCTTCGCGGCGGTGGCCGGCGAGGAGCAGGGCCTCTACGGCTCGGGGTACATGGCCCGGCAGTACCGGGCGGCCGGTGCCGACGTACAGGGCATGTTCAGCGACGACATCGTCGGCAGCTCGACGGCGGACGACGGCACCCGGGACCGGCGTACGGTCCGGCTCTTCGCCGAGGGCGTGCCGACGGCCGAGACGCCGGCTGAGGCGAACACCCGGCGCTCCGTCGGCGGCGAGAACGACTCGCCGAGCCGGCAACTCGCCCGGTACGTCAGCGACGTGGCCGACAACGACAGCACCGGGATGCGGGTCCGGGTGATCTACCGCCGGGACCGCTACCTGCGCGGCAGCGACCACATCTCCTTCCTGGAGCAGGGCTACCCGGCCGGCCGGTTCACCGAGCCGAACGAGGACTTCGCGCACCAGCACCAGGACGTCCGGGTGGTCGACGGCAAGCAGTACGGCGACCTGCCGGAGTTCTGCGACTTCGAGTACATCACCCGGGTGGCAAAGGTGAACGCGGCGGCGCTCTGGTCCCTGGCCCAGGCCCCCGGTACGCCGAAGGGCGTCACCATCGTCACCACGAACCTGACCAACGACACCGAGCTGCGCTGGACCCGGGGCACCGAGCCGGACCTGGCCGGTTACGAGATCGTGTGGCGGGAGACCACGGCGCCGGAGTGGACCCACGTGATCCCGGTCGGCGACGTCACCACGGCCACCATCGACCTGTCGAAGGACAACGTCTTCTTCGGCGTACGCGCCGTCGACCGCGCCGGGCACCGCAGCCCGGTGGCGTTCCCCCGCCCCGGTAGCTGAGTACGCCGGCGGCGTCGCCTCGCGGGCCGACCGCCGTCACCCGTCCCGCCCGGAGCGGTCGGCCACCGGGCGGGACGGGCCGGACCTCACTATGCTCTCGATCGACATGCGTGGGTTCGCGTTCGTGGCGCCGGTGGAGGAGACCGTCCCGTGATCATGGCCTTGCTGCTCGATCTCGCCAACATCCTCGGCGGTTTCCTGCTCGCCGTCGCACTCCTGCGCCGGCTGCCCCGGGTCGGCGACGACCTCGGTCGCTTCGCCGCCCGGGTCGCGCCGTTCGGCTGGGTCGTCGGGATCGTCGCCCTGGTGGCGGGCGGCTATTACCTCATCGTCCACCTGGTCTCCGGGCCGCGCCCGTTCCACTTCGAGGTGGTCGGGATCGGCGTCGGCCTCGCCCTGCTCTGGGACAGGTTGACCGGCCGGCAGGCGCCGCGGACCGGGGCGGACGGCGCGGCGACCGGGGTCGGGCTGCTACTCGCGGTCTTCGGCCTCATCGCCATCATCGTCGGGATCCAGGGCCTCTTCACCCCGGACGGCTGAGCCGGCCCGCCCGTTCCGTCCGTCCCGCCCGTTCCGTCCGTCCCGCCGCTCCGGGCACCGTGACGCGGGGCACCGGTCGTCGGCTGGTCACCGGGGCACCCGGTCACCACCAGGCGGTGCACTGGAACGGTGTGGCGTACGGGAAGGACTGGCCGCAGGCCTGGAACCGGTAGCTGGGGTTGCTGCTGGTGGTCTTCGCCGCGCTGGTCTTGGTGCGGCCGGTGGCGTCGACGAGGAACGGACCGCACTGCACGTGGATGTTCGCGCCGCCGTCGACACTCCAGTTCAGCCAGACCCGATCGCGGGCGTAGGTGCCTCCGTCGATCATCGCCCAGCCGCGCTGCGCCCCGGCGACCGTACCGTAGTAGAGGCGGACGACGGGACCGCCGGGCAGCGTCACCGGCGCGACCGCCTGGGTGCCGCGCAGCGTGTCCGGGATGTCGCGGAAACCGTTCGCGCCGCGCTCGCAGTCGGCCGCCGTCCGGGGCGTGGGAGTCGCCGCGGACGCCTGGGGCGCGGCGGCGAACACCGCGACGAGCGACGCCGTCAGCACGGCCGCCAACACTCGGGTTCTCATCAGGGATCCTCCTGTTCGGATGGGTTCCGCTGGCGAGAACGTAGCGCCGACCGGCTTCAGACCGACTTCAGCCGCGTCGATGCCGCCCGCCGGCACGGGACCGGCGGGCGGCTACGACGTTCCTGCGACGGCGGCCGCCTCCCCCTGGGAAAAGGCGGCTCCCGTCTCCCCCGGGCGACTACGACGTCCCGGCCCACTACGGCGCTCGGGGCGGCTACGACGGCCCGGCCCACTACGGCGCTCGGGGCGGCTACGACGTCCCGACCGACTACGGCAACTCGGGCGACTACGGCATCTCGGAACGGGTCAGGCAGAACGGCTTGTCGGCCGGGTCGGTGTAGACCCGGAACGTCCTGCCGCCACCGGGCTGCCGGGTCGCGCCCAGGGCGAGCACCGCCGGCTCCGCGACGTCGAAGTCCTCGACGACCACGTCGAGGTGGAACTGCTGCGGGTGTGCCGGGTCCGGCCAGCGCGGCGGACTGTAGTCGGCCACCTGCTGGAACAGCACCGGCTGCTCGCCGTCGTTGCCGACCATCGCCATGCCGTCGCCCTCGTAGGTGACCGGCTTGCCGAGCAACTCGGCGTAGAAGGCGCTGAGCACCTTTGCGTCCGGGCAGTCCAGCATCACGCCCATCAGGGTGGTCTCGGGGTTGTCCGCCTTCAGGCAGAGGTCGAAGGGATGCCCCGCCGGGTCGGCCACCGTGTACCACGCCTCGTTCTTGGCCAGCAGCGTCCCGCCGAGGCCGACGGCCCGGTCGAGTGCGGCGTCGAGGTCCGGCACCCGCAGGTCGAGATGGGCCTGCTGCGGCCGCTCCTGGCCGGGCCAGCGCGGCGGTTGGTGGTCCGGCGCCAGTTGCAGGCCGACCTGCCAACCGTCGGGCGTGTCGAGCGTGATCCAGTCGTCGTCGACGCCCGACGCCACCCACCCGGCCAGCCCCCGGTAGAACGCGGCAAGCCTCTCGATGTCGGGCGCGTCGAGCACCACCATCTCCAGCTTTCCGATCATCAGTCACTCCCTGGTCTCGTCGTCCGCCCGCATCCTGGCGGCCGGGTACGACAAAACCGGTTACCGCGCCTCGTCGTCGCCCTCCTCGTCGCCGCCGGGGTCCCGCCACCGTTTCGAACTCGGTCCGGTGCGGTCGGCGTCGAACGGGTTATCTGTCGCCTCCTCGGTCTGCTCGAAGCTCGGCCGGCGGACCTGCTCCGGATCGGGTACCTCCACCGGCCGGGCGCCGGACTGCTCCGGCGGATAGTGCCCGACCGTCTCCCGGGCACCCTCCGCGCCCTGCACCGTCGGCGGCTCGGGCGTACTGCGCTCGCGGTGCATCTCGTCCCGGATCCGCTGCGGCGGCTCGGCGGCCCGCTGCGGCAGGTCCCGGCCGAGGTCGGCGACGAGCGGGCCGTACTTCGCGTCGAAGGCGGGCCGCTCCGACCGGATCTGCGGCATCCGGTCGAAGTTGCGCAGCGGCGGCGGGGAGGTGGTCGCCCACTCCAGGCTGTTGCCGAAGCCCCAGGGATCGTCGACACCGACCAGCCGGCCGAACCGCCACGACTTCCAGACGTTGTAGATGAAGAAGAGCGTGGAGGCGCCCAGGATGAACGAGCCGATGGTGGAGACGGTGTGCAGCGTGGTGAAGCCGTCGGTCGGCAGATAGTCGGCGTACCGGCGGGGCATCCCCTCGTTACCCAGCCAGTGGTGCACCAGGAACGTGACGTGGAACCCCACGAACATCGTCCAGAAGTGCACCCGGCCGAGACGCTCGTCGAGGAGCCGGCCGGTCATCTTCGGGAACCAGAAGTAGACCCCGGCGAAGGCGGCGAAGACGATCGTGCCGAAGAGTACGTAGTGGAAGTGGCCGACGACGAAGTAGCTGTCGTGGGTGTGGAAATCCGCCGGCGGGCTGGCCAGCAGCACCCCGGTCAGCCCGCCGAAGAGGAAGGTGACCAGGAACCCGATCGAGAAGAGCATCGGCGTCTCGAAGGTCAACTGCCCCTTCCACATCGTGCCGATCCAGTTGAAGAACTTGATCCCGGTCGGTACGGCGATGATGAACGTGAACGCCGAGAAGAACGGCAGCAGTACCTGACCGGTGGCGAACATGTGGTGCGCCCAGACGGTCATCGAGTAGAGGAAGATGACGACGATGGCGAGGACCATGGTCTTGTAGCCGAACAGCGGCTTGCGGCTGAAGACCGGGATGATTTCGCTGATGATGCCGAAGAACGGCAGCGCCACGATGTAGACCTCGGGATGGCCGAAATACCAGAACAGGTGCTGGTAGAGGATCGGTCCGCCGGTCTCGGCGGCGTAGACGTGCGAGCCGAGTACCCGGTCGGCGAGCAGGGCCAGCAGCGTCGCCGCCAGCAGCGGGAAGACGACGACCGCCATCAGCGCGGTGATCAGCATCGCCCAGGTGAAGAGCGGCATCCGGAACATCGTCATGCCCGGCGCCCGCAGGGTCAGGGTGGTGGTGATCAGGTTGACCGAGCCGAGGATGGTGCCCAGTCCGGAGAGCACCAGGCCGACCACCCAGAGGTTGCCGCCGGCTCCCGGAGTGTGCTGGTAGAGGCTCAACGTCGGGTACGCGGTCCAGCCGAAGTCGGGCCCCCCGCCGGGCATGAGGAAGGCGCCGAGCACCATCAGGCCACCGAAGAGGTACAACCAGTACGCCAGCGCGTTGAGCCGGGGGAACGACACGTCCGGGGCACCGATCTGCAACGGCACCAGGTAGTTGCCGAAGGCGAACGCCAGCGGGGTGGCGAAGAGCAGCATCATGATCGTGCCGTGCGAGGTGAAGAGCTGGTTGTACTGCTCCGGCGAGAGGAACTGCATTCCCGGGCGCGCCAGCTCGGCCCGCATCAGCAGCGCCTCGATCCCCGCCGCGATGAAGAAGCCGAACGACGTCGTCAGATAGAGCAGCCCGATCTGTTTGGCGTCGGTGGTGCCCAGCAGGCGGATGAGTTGGCTGCCCCGCACCGCCTCCCGGACCGGCCCGGGATATCCGCCCGAGCGGGCGGGGGCCAGGATCAGCCGTCCGGGGTCCTGTCCGGGTTCGGTGGTTACCCGTTTCCGCATCGCGGCTCATCCCATCGAAGAACGCAGTGGCAGGGCGGGAATGGCTCCGGCGCCGGGTCCCGGCCCGGCGCCGGGTCCCGGCGTACGGAGCTGCTGGCGGCGAGCCCGGGCAGCTCAGCCGGCGGGTTCGAAGACGACCCGTACACAACCGTCGAGCTTCTGCTTGAACATGTCGTAACCGCGCGGCGCCTGGTCCAGCGGCATGGTGTGCGTCGCCAGGTGCTCGGTCACCAGCTCGTCCCGGGCCATCCGTTCCAGCAGCATCGGGATGTACCGCTGGCCGTGCTGCTGCGCGCCGCGCAGGGTCAGCCCCTTGTTCATCAGCGCGCCGAGCGGGAACTTGTCCACCATTCCGGCGAAGACGCCCAGGACGAAGACGCTGCCACCCTTGCGGCAGTGGTAGATCGCCTCCCGGGCCGCCACCGGGCGGTCGGTCTCGATCCGCAGCTGCTGCTTCACCTGGTCGTACCAGAGCTGCGGACCACCGCTGTGCGACTCCATGCCGACCGCCTCGATGCAGACGTCCGGTCCCCGGCCGCCGCTGCGTTCCAGCAGCTCCCCGCCGATGTCCTGCCGCTCGTAGTCGAGCGTCTCCACCCCGAGGTGCCGCTCCGCCATCTCCAGCCGGTCGCTCAGCCGGTCGATCACGATGACCCGATCGGCGCCGAGCAGGGTCGCGGCGCGGGCCGCCATCTGCCCGACCGCTCCGGCGCCCCAGATCGCCACGACGTCGCCGGGTCGCACGCCGCCGAGGTCGGCGCCCATCCAGCCGGTCGGGGCGGAGTCGGAGGCGAAGACGGCCCGCTCGTCGGTCACCCCCTCGGGGACGGCGAAGGCGCCCTGGTCGGCGTAGGGCACCCGGATGTACTCGGCGTGGCTGCCGGCGAAGCCGCCGAGCGCGTGTGAGTACCCGTAGCAGCCGCCGGGGGCGAACCCCCAGACGTTCTCGGTGATCGCGGGGTTGGTGTTCCCGTTGTCGCAGAGCGAGTACTGCTGCTGCTGGCAGTACCAGCACTTGCCACAGGAGACGAAGGAGCAGACCACCACCCGGTCGCCGACCCGGTGCCGGCGCACCTGCGAACCGACCTCGACGATCTCACCGAGGAACTCGTGCCCGATCACGTCGCCGCGCTCCATGAACGGCACGTACCCGCCGAGCAGGTGCAGGTCGGAGCCGCAGGTCACGGTCCGGCGCACCCGTACGATGGCGTCCTGGTCGTTGCGGAGCTGCGGGTCCGGCACCTGGCGTACGGCGAGCTCGTTGGCCCCTTCCCAGACGAGTGCCTTCACAGCCGGCCCTCCCGGCGCCCGTGTCGGGTGACCACCTGAAGTGGCTTGTTCAGCGGGGTCGTCTCGGTGGTCGGCGGATGGTCGGGGTGCAGCACCTCGCTGGTCTCGATGAGCTGCTTCGCCTCCCGCAGCGCCGCCCGGATCGCCTGCTCGGGGTCGCGGCCCATCGCCCGCCGCACGACGTCGACGGCGGGGAGCCGGGCGCCGTCCCTGAGCCGCACCGCGATCTCGGTACCCCGGTCGCCGGCCGCCGGCCGGAGCTGGATCTCCACCGCGTCGCCGAGCCCGGTCAACGGCTCGGGCAGCTGGCCGTCCGCGCCGATCCTGTCGACCGGGCGGTTGACCGTGGCGACGTGCCAGCGCCGTTTCCGGCGGCCGACCAGGCGCTGCGGCCACTGCCCGTCGCCCTCCTCCGACCTGCCGAGCAGCCGCCGGGCGACGTATCCACCGGCGACCATTGCCGCCCCTGTGACCAGCCACCGCATGTGTCGGCCCCCGTCGACGTCGAATGCTGACGCGGGGCGTCGCGGTGAAACAGCGGGCCCCACAGGGCAAACCCTCTCACAACGGACGCAAGACGCAGGGTGGATCCGGATAGTTCGCCCGGCCGATCCGGCTAGGGATCCGAGCAGCGTCTCACGGGAGGCCCGGACCGGAGTCGAGGTCGCCCAGAACCTCTTCGATCGTGTGCCGGGCCTCCGCCGCGTACCCGGGTGCCCGGTCCCGGTAGTAGGGCAGCGCGATGAGCGCGATCGACAGCGCCCGGCCCCGGGCCCGCCGCCAGGTGGCGTCGTCGACGTCGACCGCCGCCCGGAACGCGTCCCGGACGCCGGCGGGCAGCAGGTTCCAGGCGACGATCAGGTCGCAGGCCGGGTCGCCGACGCCCACGGTGGCGAAGTCGATCACCGCGCTGAGCCGCCCGTCGACGGTGAGCAGGTTGCCCGGCATCAGGTCGGCGTGCACCCAGGTGGGCGGGCCCGCCCAGTCGGGCGCGCCGACGGCGTCGTCCCAGACGGCGGTGGCCGCCTCCGGGTCGACGCTCCCCGCCAACCGGGCGATGGCGTCCCGGGTCGGCACGTCCAGCGCCGCCAACGGCCCACCCCGGTACGCCGCCGGCCCGTCCGGCAGCCGGACGGAGCGGAACGCGCGGACGAAGCCGGCTAGGTCGGCGGCGAGTTCCTCCGCCGCGGTGAGCCGGCCGGGCACCGGGTTGGTGCCGGGCAGCCAGCGCAGCACCGACCAGGTCCACGGGTACCCCTCGGCGGGCTGCCCCACCGCCAGCGGTGCCGGCACGGCGACCGGCAGGTACGGCGCCAACCGCCGCAGCCAGCGGTGCTCCTCGGCCTCCTCGCCGGCCGCCCACGGCACCCGGCAGAGCCGCACCACCAGCTCCGGGCCGAGCCGGAACAGCGCGTTGACGGTGCCGGAGGCGGCCACCGGACGCACGGGCAGATCCGCCCACTCGGGGAACTGCCCGGCGACCAGCCGGGCGACCATCTCCGCCGAGATGTCGATCTCATCCTCGTGCATCTTCACAACGGGCAAGACAGCTCTCCTGATCGAGGGGCAGACTTGCGGCAGCATCGCCGATCGGCCGGCCCCCGGGCAACCAGGTTCGGCCGTCGCGGCGGTCACGTCGATGTTCCAGCTCACCCGCGCCCGGGACAGGAGGACCCTTGCCGTCGACCTCGAAGCCACCGCGCCGGCCCGGCTTTCGCGCCGTCGGGTCGTCCGGCTGGCGCCCGAACCCGGCGCCCCGGCGGCCGGCGGGGCGCGGATGACCGACGACAGCACCGAGGCCCGTCCCGGGCTGGCACCGGGTGCCCGCTCGCCGGTCGGCACCATGTTCGCGGCGCTCTACGGCGGGTTGACGCCGCATCCGTGGCGGGACCCGGACGACACCCGGGACGCGTACGCGCTGTTCTACGACCGGTCGCTCGCGATGGGCTGGCTCGACGACGTCGGCGGGGTCGTCCAGATCACCGACGCCGGCCCCCGGGAGCGGAGGACCGGCGCACCGGGCCTGTGGGGCATGAACGACGCCGGGCAGGAGCACCCGCTCGCCCTCCCCGGCTCGTCCCTGGTCGCGTGGTTCCAGGTGGGGGTCGAGCCGCTGCCGGTCGACCGGCCGCTGCCGGTGCAGCCCTTCCTGCGCTGCGCCGGTGACGTGCTCGCCCGGCTCGGCACCCTGGACCTGCGGGCGGTGCAGGTGCTGCTGCCCGTGCAGGGCCTCGACCCCGCGTCGTCGCCCCCGGAGTACGCCGGGATGCCGTCGCTGCGCACGGCCGGCTGGTTCGGCGCCGGTGACCCGGGGTCGCGTACGCCGGTCCGGGTCACCCTCGACGGCGGCCGCGCCCCGGCCATCACCTCGGCGGCACCGCTGATCCGGGAGCGGATCGGCCGGCCGGACCAGGACGTCTTCGCGTGCGAGTCGTCCTCGCTGGTCGATCACGACCCGCTGGCGACGGCACCGCCGTTCGACGACGCTCTCTGGAACGGCCCGCCCCGGCACCGGGTGACCTTCCACGGCACGCTCGCCGAGTGGTCGCTCGACGCGCTCGGCTGGCTGGCCGGCTTCCTCGCCGACCTGGCCGCCGGGCAGGGGGTCGACACCCCGCTGCTGTTCACCGCCGGCCGGCCCTGACCGGGCCACCCCGGCAAGCCCGCCCGGCCGAACCGGATTCTCCGTGCCCACCGTCCCGATATGGTGTGCCGGTGCCCTCCTGAGCAGCCGAGCGACAAGGGTGTGACCTGGGAGGAACTCTTCTTCGATCTGGCCTTCGTCTTCGCGCTCACCCAGTTCTCGCACGTACTGCACGACGACCACACCTGGGCGGGTGTCGGCAAGGCCCTGATCCTCTTCGTGACGGTCTACTGGATCTGGGGCGGCGCCGGTCTCTACACCGACCAGCAGAACGTCAGCATGGTGTCCGGCCGGATCGTGATACTCACCCTCGGCTTCGCCAGCGTGCTGCTGGCGATGACCGTTCCCGAGGCGTACGGCGACCGTGGTCTGCTCTTCGTCGGCGCCGCGCTGGGCGCCCGGATCCTGCTCGGCGTCGTCTCGCTGCGCAACCTCCCCCGCTGGCGGGCCTTCTTCCTCAGCCCGCACGGGGTGGTCGTGGCGACCGCCCCGTTGCTGCTGGCCGGTGCGCTCTCCCAGGGCACGACCCGGATCGTGCTCTGGGCGGTCGCCGCCGCCCTCGACGTGTTGAGCCCCTGGTTGGCCGCCCGGACGGTACAGCTGGTCCGGGTGCAGCCACGGCACTACGCGCACCGCTACGGATTGTTGATCATCCTCGTCCTCGGCGAGTCGGTGATCCAGCTCGGGGCGGCGGCCGTCGAGCAGCCGCTGACGGGCGCCCGGCTGCTGGCCATGGCGGCCGGGTACGCCCTGATCGCGGCCCTCTGGTGGACGTACTTCGGCTACGGCGTGCACGCCTTCCGGTCCGCGCTGGAGCGGTCCGGGGGCCAGGAGCAGGCGCGGCTGCGGCGGGCGATCCTGATCTACTGCCACCTGCTGTTCAGCCTGGCGATCATCGCGATCGCCGACGGCGTGGCCGAGGTCGTGATGGCCCCGGCCGAGTTGCTGACCGACAGCGAGATGACCCGGCTCGTCGGCGGCTGCGCCCTCTTCCTGGGCACCTTCACCTACACACACTGGCGGATCCACCGGAAGATCGCCTGGCGGCGGTTCGGCGTGGCCGTCGCCTGCTTCGGCCTGTTGCCGCTGGTGGCACTCCTCCCCGCCATCGCCGCCCTCGGGCTGCTGATCCTGCTCGTGGGCGGGCTCGCCGCGATGGAGGAGATCTTCCGGCACCGCAATGCCGACCCCGGGAACACCTTCCGGGACGAGATGGACCGGGGCCCGGTCACGCAGGAGTGACGCCGGCACCCGGTGCCGTACGTTGTGTTTCCGGGACGGCCGGTGGCGGGCCCGCCCCGGTGGCGAGGAGGCTTTGTGGACCTGGGTCGCCGTACGCCCGAGGACACCGAACGGCTGGCGTTCGCCGAGATGACGGTCGACGACCTCGACGACATGGCCGCGCTGCTCGGTGACGCGGACGTGATGCGGTACTACCCGCGTGCGAAGGATCGCGCCGAGGCGCTGGGCTGGATCAGGTGGAACCAGGACCTGTACCAGCGGGAGGGCTTCGGTCTGTGGACCATCAGGTTGCGGGAGACCGGCGAGTTCGTCGGCGACTGCGGTCTGACGCCGCAGGAGGTCGACGGGACGATCGACATCGAGGTGGGCTACCACGTCCGGGGTGATCTACAGGGTCACGGGTACGCCACGGAGGCCGCGATCGCCTGCCGCGACCATGCCCGGGACCGGTTGGGCGTCGAACGGCTCATCGCGATAGTCCATCCCGACAACACGCCGTCGCAACGGGTCGCCGAGAAGATCGGCCTGCGCTTCGAGCGGGCCACCACCTCCCGGTCGGGGCTACCGGTACGCGTCTACGCGGCACGCCTGGCGTAGCCAGGACGACACCGGTCAGGTGCTCCGCGACCTCCACAGCCGACCGCCGTTCCGGCCGCACCGTGGTCAGCCGGAGGAGAGCGTGTCGGGGTTTGCCGGGGCGGTGCGGGCATCGGCGGTACTCGCTTCCCAGCTCGCCAGCAGGCGGAGGGCTTCGTGGGTCGGGGTGCCGGGCGGGGCGCTGTAGGCGGTGATCGTCAGCCCGGGGTCGGCGGGTAGCGGCATGGCTTCGAAGCCGAGGCCGAGGCGGCCGACGGTGGGGTGGTGAACCGTTTGGGCTACCGGGCGATGACCGATCGCCGCGCGATCAAGACCCTGCTGCGTCCCTGACCGACCGACCCGACAGGGGAACCGACAGAGGCTTGTCGGGTGCGACGGGCGGGCAGAAGAACGGGCCCGACGAGAGGATCGGGCCAGCAAAGAACGGGACGAGAAAGCAACGATGGCAGGGAGATCTCTCCCTGCCACTCTTAACGTATACCGCACCGGGGGGCTTGCGGCAAGACCCGGGTCCTGGCGCAGAATCGTCGGCCGAGCCACAACCTGCGGAAATGGGGGCCCGAGGTGCGGGTGTTGTCAACGAAGTTCAGGGGACGCGGTGCGGTCGAACCGGCGGTACGCCCCGCCGACTCGTCGGTGCTCCGGTCGGCCGGTGCGGCACGGCGCGGCACGGCCGCCTCGGAGGTGTCGCGGTGACCGAGCAGTACGTTGTGGATCTTCGAGAGGTTGACGCGACGCGGGTCGCGACCGTCGGTGGCAAGGGCGCGCACCTGGGCGAGCTGTCCCGGATCGAGGGTGTCCGGGTGCCGGCCGGCTTCTGTGTGACGACGGATGCCTTCCGGCGGATCATGGCGGAGGCGCCCTCGATCGGCGATCGGCTCGATCGGCTCTCCCGGTCGAAGCCGGACGATCGGGAGACGATCCGTACGCTCAGCGCGGAGATCCGCCGGACCATCGAGGGAATCGCCATCCCCGATGATCTCGCGACGGCGATCACCCGCGCCCTCGCCCGGTTCGGCCCGGAAGCGGCCTACGCCGTCCGATCCAGCGCGACGGCCGAGGACCTGCCGACGGCCTCCTTCGCCGGTCAGCAGGACACGTACCTGAACGTCGTGGGGCCGGCCGCGATCCTCCAGCACGTCAGCCGCTGCTGGGCATCGTTGTTCACCGAGCGGGCGGTGACCTACCGGCAGCGCAACGGCGTCGACCACCGTACGGTCACGATGGCCGTGGTCGTGCAGCGGATGGTCTTCCCGCGCACGGCGGGCATCCTCTTCACGGCCGACCCCGTCACCGGCAACCGGAGGGTCGCCACCGTGGACGCCAGCTTCGGCCTCGGCGAGGCCCTGGTCTCCGGCCTGGTGAACCCCGACGTCTTCAAGGTGCGCGACGGCGAGATCGTCGAGCGGGTGATCGCGGCGAAGAAGCGTGCCGTGCACGCCCTGCCGGCGGGCGGTACCGAGGAGGTGGCGATCGACCCGCAGCGGCAGGAGCAGCCGGCGCTGACGGATGCGCAGGTGGTGCGGCTCGTACGGCTCGGGCGGCGGATCGAGGCGCACCTCGGCCGCCCGCAGGACATCGAATGGTGCCTGGTCGACGAGGACTTCCAGATCGTCCAGAGCCGGCCGATCACCACGCTGTTCCCGATCCCCGCTGCCCCGGACGCGCAGAACCGCGTCTACCTCTCGGTCGGCCACCAGCAGATGATGACCGACCCGATGAGGCCCCTGGGGTACTCGATGTGGCAGCTGACGGCGATGGCACCGATGCACGAGGCCGGCGGGCGGCTGTTCGTCGACGTCACCCCGAGGCTCGGCTCGGCCGCCAGCCGCGCCGGCCTCCTGGAAGCCATGCAGCGAGCCGATCCGTTGACCAGGGACGCGCTGGAGACCGTCCTCGACCGCGACGACTTCATCCCGCCCGTCCCGGAGGCGGAGCCCGCCGGACCGCCGGCCGGCGGCGCGCCCGCCCCGATCGAGACCGATCCGGCCATCGTCACCGAGCTGATCGAGCGGAGCGAGGCGTCCATCGCCGCGCTGCGGCGCGAGATCCGCACGAAGAGCGGAGCCGCGCTCTTCGACTTCCTGCTGGAGGCGTTCCAGGATCACAAGCGGGTTCTCGGCGATCCGCTGAGCATGCAGGCGATCATGGCGGGCATGGAGGCCACCTGGTGGCTCAACGACCGGTTGCAGGAGTGGCTGGGCGAGAAGAACGCGGCCGACACCCTGACCCTCTCCGCTCCCAACAACGTCACCTCGGAGATGGGGCTGGCGCTGCTCGACGTCGCCGACGTGATCCGGCCGTACCCGGAGGTGGTCGCGTTCCTCCAGGGCGTCGAGGACGAGGGTTTCCTGGACGAGCTGCCGAAGCTCGCGGGTGGGAACGAGGCGCGGGACGCCATCGAGGCGTACCTCGACCGTTACGGCATGCGCTGCGTCGGCGAGATCGACATCACCCGGCCGCGCTGGAGAGAACGCCCCAGCACCCTCGTGCCGCTGATCCTCGACAACGTCCGCAACTTCGAGCCGGGCGCCGCCGGGCGGCGCTTCGAGCACGGGCGGCGGGCGGCACAGCAGAAGGAACAGGAGGTACTCGCACGCCTGCGCGACCTGCCGGACGGGGCGCGGAAGGCCGACGAGACGAAGCGGATGATCGACCGGGTCCGGACCTTCATCGGGTACCGGGAGTACCCGAAGTACGGCATCGTCAGCCGCTACTTCGTCTACAAGCAGGCGTTGCTGGCCGAGGCGGAGCGCCTCGTGCGGGCCAACGTGCTCACCGCGCCGGAGGACATCTTCTATCTCACGTTCCAGGAACTGCACGACGTCGTGCGCGCGAACCGAGTGGACGAGCGGCTCATCGAGCAGCGCAGGGAGGCGTTCCGGTCGTACCAGGCGCTCACGCCGCCCCGGGTACTCACCTCGGACGGCGAGGCGGTCGTCGGGACGTACCGGCGCGACGACGTGCCGGCCGGTGCCCTGGTCGGCCTGCCGGTTTCCACCGGGACCGTCGAGGGGCGGGCCCGGGTCATCCTCGACCTGGCACAGGCCGACCTCGAGGCCGGTGACATCCTGGTCACGGCCTACACCGATCCGAGCTGGTCGCCCCTGTTCGTCGCGATCACGGGCCTGGTGACCGAGGTGGGCGGCCTGATGACCCACGGCGCGGTGATCGCCCGGGAGTACGGCCTGCCGGCCGTCGTGGGTGTGGTCGACGCGACCCGGCTCATCCGGGACGGGCAGCGGATCCGGGTGCACGGGGCCGACGGGTACGTCGAGATCCTGCCCTGACCGACCGGGTCGCGCAGGGTCGAACCGGCCACGACCGCCGCGCGGCTGGTCGTGGCCGGGTCGTCGGCGGCCTATCGTGGGGTCGTCCGTTATTGCCCGATATCGCCCTGACGGACGCCGGACTCGAATTTCTTCGAAAAGATCTGGGGCGGCCTGTCGATTGGGCTTGATCCTTTTCGTAGCCCTGGTGAGAGGCCGGCACGGAGCCGGTCCACCCGCCACTGGAGGGCACGATGACCAGCACTGTCAACCCGACCCGCGCCACCACCTCGACCGTCGGTGCGGTGATCCGGACCGGCGTCATCGCCACGGTCGCCGCGAGCGCCGCCACCATGGCCGTCGCGGCCGCCGGGCATGCGGCCGGGATCAGCCTCGATATCAGCGGCGCCCCGATCCCGGTCAGCGGGTTCGGCATGCTGACCGCCGTCTTCTCGCTGATCGGCGTGGTCATGGCCGCGCTGCTGTCCCGTTTCGCCCGGCGTCCGCGGCGCACGTTCGTCCGCACCACGGTGGTGTTGACCGTCCTGTCGCTGGTGCCGGACGTGATCGTCGACGCCGGGGTGGCCACCAAGGCGCTGCTGATGCTCACCCACCTGGTCGCGGCCGCGATCGTGATCCCCGCCGTGGCGCGCCGCCTGGCCGCCTGACCTGTCGCCATCCACCAACGAGCTACCGGAGGACCGTCATGAAGCAGTACCTGCTGTCCGTGCATTTCGTCGAGGGCGCGCCGACGCCGACCGACGAGGAGATGCAGACCATGTTCAGGGAAACCGACCGGATCAACGACGAACTCCAGGCCGCGGGCGCCTGGGTCTTCGCCGGAGGACTCCGGTCGCCGGAGAGCGCCACCGTCGTACGGGTCGAGAACGGCACCACCACGATGAGCGACGGGCCGTTCGCCGAGACGAAGGAGCACATCGCCGGCTTCTGGGTCATCAAGTGTGCGGATCTGGACCAGGCGCTGGCCTGGGCCGAGAAGTGCGCGGCGGCCTGCGGGCCGGTCGAGGTACGCCCCTTCGACGACCTGTCCCAGGCCTGAACGGGGCCGGTCAGCCGACATGGACCTGGCGAGCATCTACCGCGCGGAGTACGGCCGCTGCGTCGCCACCCTGGCCCGCCTCCTCGGTGACATCAACCTCGCCGAGGAGGCGGTCCAGGACGCCTTCACCACAGCGGTGCAGAAGTGGCAGACCCCGCCACCGAACCCGGGCGCCTGGATCGTCACCACCGCCCGGAACCGGGCCGTCGACCGGCTCCGCCGGGAATCGACCCGCGAGGCCCGGTACGCCCAGGCCCTGCTGCTGCACCAACAGGACGAACCCCAGGAGGTGGGACCGGTGAAAGACGACCAGTTGCGACTCATCTTCACCTGTTGTCACCCGGCGCTCGCCCCGGACGCCCGGACCGCCCTCACGCTCCGCCTGCTCGGCGGCCTCGAAGTACCGGAGATCGCCCGGGCCTACCTGATCCAGGAGGCGACGGTCGCCCAGCGGATCGTGCGCGCCAAGAAGAAGATCCGGGACGCCGGCATCCCCTACCGGGTACCCGCCGAACACGAGCTGCCGGACCGGCTGCCGCCCGTACTCACCGTGCTCTACCTGATGTTCAACGAGGGCTACGCGTCCACCGCCGGACCGCTGATCAGAACGGACCTGTGCGCCGAGGCGATCCGGCTCGCCCGTGAACTCGCCGTGCTGATGCCGGACGAGCCGGAGGTCCTCGGCCTGCTCGCCCTGCTCTTGTTGACCGAGGCGCGCCGCCCGGCCCGGCTCGACCCGACCGGCGAACTGGTGCTGCTGGCCGACCAGGACCGGTCGCTGTGGAACCGGGCGCTCATCGCCGAGGGTCGCGACCTGGTCCGCCGTTGCCTGCGGCGCAACCGGCCCGGCCCGTACCAGATCCAGGCCGCGATCAGCGCGGTGCACACCGACGGCGCCAGCACCGACTGGCGGCAGGTCCTGGCACTCTACGACCAGCTCCTCGCGCTCGTGCCGACCCCGGTCGTCGCGCTCAACCGTGCGGTAGCCGTCGCCGAGGTGCACGGACCGGCGGTGGCCCTCGCCGCGTTGGAGGACCTCGACCTTCCGGGCTACCACAGGCTGCCGGCCACCCGGGCCGAACTGCTGGCCCGGCTCGGACGCGACGCGGAGGCCCGAGCCGCCTACGACGAGGCCATGGCACTGGCCACCAACGAGACCGAGCGGGCCTTCCTGCAAACCCGTCAGACCGAACTCAGCCGCACCAGGAGACCATCATGACCGCCAGCTACACCTTCGACGTCTTCGCCAGCCTCGACGGCTTCGGCACCACCAGCGGCAACTGGGGCGGCTACTGGGGTAAGCAGGGTCCCGAGCTGCTCGACCACCGCCTCGCCCAGTACAGCGAGGAGCAGCGGATGGTCTTCGGGGCCGAGACGTACCGGGTGTTCGCGCGGATGCTGGCCGCGAGCACCGAGGAGTCCGAGGTACGGGACCCCTGGGTCACCCGGATGCGGAACCTCCCGGCGACGGTGGTGTCGCGCACCCTGGAGGGACCCCTCGACTGGCCGGACGCGACCGTCGCGCGCGGTGACGCCGTCGACGTCGTCGCCCGGCTGAAGAAGGAATCCGAGGTGCCGCTGCGATCGCACGGCAGCCTGTCGATGAACCGGGCGCTGATGGCCGCCGGTCTGGTCGACCGCGTCCAGGTGACGATCTTCCCGGTGATCACCGGTCGGACCGGGACGGAGCCGATCTTCCAGGGTGCGGCCGACTTCGACCTCGAACTGATCGAGAGCCGGACGCTCGACGGCCGCACCCAGCAGCTCGTCTACCGGCCCACCCTGCATCGCTGACGCCGCCGGAGCGCCATCCGCCTCCTCCAGGTAGTGCGTCGTCAGACTCCGACGCCGGGAGTGCTCGTCAGCGGTTCTGTCGTCCGATGCCGCGCCGGACGGGCCACGGATGCCCGGCAGGTGATCGCGCGGATCGTGAGGTGCGGCTCCCCCTGGAATCGTGGCCGTGCGTGGTGACCGGGGTCGCCACGCACGGCCGGTGGTGGGTTGCTGTCGGCCGGCGGCGGTCAGCCGGCGGTGCAGGATCTGATCTGTGGTCGGGCCGAGCTGTTCCCGTTCGTCATGGTGGTGAAGCCGAACGTGTTGCCGCTGCCGTTGGACCGTACGGTCATCACGCTTCCGCTGCTGTCCCAGCTGAAGGTGCCGCTCCAGGTGGTCGAGACCCTCTGCGGCGCGGTGATGTTCACGACGACGGTCCAGGCACTGGCCCCGCTGACGGTCACCGAGGTGTTGTACCGGTCACCCCACAGCGTGCCGGGGGTGATCGACGCGGTGCAGCTGTCACCGGTCGGCGGCGGGGTGGTCGGCGGCGGGGTGGTCGCGGGCGGAGTCGTCGGTGTGGGGCCGGTCGGCGGCGGGCTGTTCGGGCCGTCGGTGAGGGTCGGCGTCTGCCAGTCCCGCCATTGCGCCAGGTTGCCGGCCGCCTTGCTGGCGATCCGCATCGTGCCCGGGGCGTTGCCCGTCTTGAGCAGGAACTTCTGGATGTGCTGCTGGAGCGGGGTCCGCCATTCGGACCGGTTGGCGCAGTGGCTGCCGTCCTGGACGTCCGACCAGTACGTGATGTTGTCTCCGGCACCGAGGGCCTTGTAGACCTCCGCTCCGCCCAGGGCCGCCACGCTCGCGGACCTGGGGCCCAGGTTGGCGATGTGCGGGTTGTCCATGATGAAGAGTCCTCGCGGGGCGACCATCGCCACGATCTCGTGGGTGTCGACCGGGAGGTTGTTCGGGCTGCCGGTGAAGGAGCCGAATCCGTCGCCGAGCCACGGCTGTTCGCCGTAGGCGCTGCTCAGGCTCTGGGCGCCCTCCCCCGGGATGCCACGGAAGATGGGAACACCGGCACTGCCGGACTCGATCGGCATGGTGAGCGCGATGCGCTGGTCGAGGGCGCCGACGGCGAAGGCGCCCTTTCCGAACCGGGAGCAGCCCGTGACGCCCATCGCGTCGGCCCGCAGGGTGTTGCCGCCGGAGGACTCGATGACGTCGATGATCCGGCTCACGCCCCACGACCAGGCGGCCAGCAGGCCGGTACTGCTCGTGTTGCCGTAGATGCTGTAGAAGGCGCCCTGCTTGTTGTTCCGGGGCGTCCCCTCCCGACCGACCAGGTAGGGGTCGTAGTTGATGACGGCGGCACCCGCGGCTCGGATGGCGGCCGTGTCGGCGCCGAAGCCGCCCAGCACGACGACCGCCGGGAAGGGGCCGGTACCGCTGGGCAGTTGGACACTGGCCGAGAAGCTGGAACTCCTGCCGTTGTGCGACACGTTCACCGTGATGCTGCTGCTGGAGACCGTGCCGGTCACCGTCGCCGGTTTGGCCGGCTTGTCGCCGTAGACGTAACGCTCGACCATCTCCTTGAGCTGTGCGCGTTGGCACCGCCAGTCTGCCTTGCTGGAGATGCGCGAGCCGTCGAGCCTTCGGAACGGGTCGGGGAGCCGGGAGTTCGCGGTCAGCGAGCCGGGAAGCGACACCGAACAGTCGGCGCCCTCGTCTTCCACCGGTGCGGCGGCAGCGAGGGCGGGGGTCGTGGTCTGGGTTACCACGGTCACCGCTCCACCGACCGCGAGGGCCGCGACCGCCACCGCCACGACCGTCGAACGGATTCTGGAGCGACCTGGACGGATGATCACCTGAGCTTTCCTCTCCTACGGGTGGTGGGAGGTGTCGGCCACGGTAAATCTGGCCAGCAGGATGCTCCGTCAACACATATTCATTGACAGAGGTCTATGCGGACGATAACACGGCGGCGTCCGCACACTCCCCCGCCCGCCGTTGCCCGGCGGGAACGACTGCCAGCTCCCGACGCGTACTCAGTGCTGGTGCGGCTGGTGCCGGGCATCGGCCGAGGTGCCGAGGTCGTCGTCGCGCCCGGCCCTGATCCGGGACCACTGCGCGGTCGGTCGGCCGTCCAGCCGGAACTGGCCGCCCCGGGCGTCCCACCGCTGCGGCCAACCCTCCGGCGAGTCCTCCCAGAACTCCTGCCGGCCGTAGACGGTCAGATCCAGCAGCCCGTACGACGGTGCCATCACCTCGTTGCCGCGACCGGTGGTCCAGTAGGTCTCGTAGACCCTGTCGTCGTCCCGGAGATAGCTGACCAGAATGCCGAAGTGCCGGTTCGCGACCAACCGGTCCACCGACTCGGACGGCACCGAGTACCAGGGGATCGTCCAGCCCATGAAGTCGCGATAGCGCGAACTCTCCTCGTACGGCCCCTGGCAGAGGGTGGCGTAGCTGACGTCCCGGGAGTGCAGGTAGGACAACTCGTTGATGTGGGTGGTGGAGAAGGTGCAGCCCTCGCACTGCTCCGCCGCCGGTCGACCGGTGTGCCACATCTGGAAGTAGGCGATCAGTTGGGACCGGCCGCCGAAGATGTCGATCAATGGTGTCGGACCGTCGGCTCCGAGCAGCGGAGTCTGCGGATCGACCTCGACCATCGGCAGCCGACGGCGTTCGGCGGCCAGGGCGTCCCCGGCCCTGGTGTGCGCCTTCTCCTTGACCCGGAGTTCGTCGATCCGCGCCTGCCAGGTCTGCCGGTCGACGATCCGTGGCAGTGGGTGCTCAGCTCCGGGTGACTCCGTCATGTGATCTGTCTAGCCGAGTCGGAGAGTCCGGCACAACACCTCCGACCGGTCCCGAGGCGCGAGTCCACTCCCGACCACCCGCGCCCGCCGCCGACGCCACTCCGGTGGCCCGATGCGCTCGGCGGAACGCGGAGCAGTCCGCTTCGCGGGCCGGAACCGCGCGTGATCGAGGTTCGGTCCAGGAACGGTAGAGGAGAGATCGTTACTTTTCTCCTTACCGCTGCCCGGCCCCGGATCCGGACGACCGGCTCGGTGGATGCGGAGGAGCGCCGTGACCAGCACCTATCTGGGCACCGACGCGGACGAGGTCCGGCCTTCGCCGCCGCGCCGCCCGGCGTACCCGAGGGTCGGTCTGGTCGTGCTCCCCCTGCTGGTCGCCGGCGCGGCGGTGGCCGTGCAGCAGGCGACCGGGAGCTTCTGGGGAGACCTGGCGACGTACCACTCGGGGGCCTCCGCCGCCGCCTCCGCCGACGGCGCCCTCTACCAGGCGACCCATCGGGGTACGGACGGAATCGCGCTCGGCTTCACCTATCCGCCATTCGCCGCCCTGCTGTTCCAGCCGCTCGTACCGCTCGGTGTGCCCGTCGCCGTCGGGCTCTGGACCCTCGCCTCGGTCCTCGCACTGCTGGCGGCGCTCCGGGTGACACTCCGGGCGGCGGGCGTGCCGGCCGAGCGGCGGGCGCTGGCGACGTTGGCCGGCGCGGCGGTCGCGCTGCCGATGTTCCCGGTCTCCGGGCACCTCCAGGCCGGACAGGTCGGGCTCTTCCTGATGCTGCTCGTGCTGCTCGACCTGACCGGCGACCCCCGGCGGCGCTGGTCCGGCCTCGGAGTGGGAATCGCCGCCGGGATCAAGCTCACTCCGCTGGTCTTCGTGGTGTACCTGCTGGTCACCGGCCGGTTCCGGGCCGCCGGTACCGCGCTCGCCGGTTTCGCCGCCACGGTGGCGCTCGGGTTCGCCTGGCGGCCGGAGGACTCGGTACGGTTCTGGACGGGCGCGCTCTTCGACACCGCCCGGGTCACCGCCGATCCCCGGACGATCCTGAACCAGTCGCTGGCCGGTGCGCTGACCCGGCTGACCGACTCCGCCGAGCCGGGGACCGGCTGGCTCGTGCTGGCCGTACTCGTCGCCGCGCTCGGGATGGCGGTCGCGGCGTACTGCGCCCGGGCCGGGGAGCAGTTGCTCGGCGTCCTCGCCTGCGCCACGACCGGTGTGCTGGTCTCCCCCGTCTCGTGGCACCACCACTGGGTCTGGTGCGTACCCGCGCTGGTGCTGCTGGCCGTACGCTCCCGGCGGGCGCGCAGCCGGCTCGGGCTCGCCGCCGCCGGCCTGGCCTGGCTCGTCTTCGTCGGCGGCACCGGTTGGGTGCTCGCCGGCCTGCACGGCTGGGACCTGCACTTCCGGGGCTGGGGCCTGCTCTACAGCAACCTCTACGTGCTGGTCGGCCTCGCCGGGCTCGGTTACCTCCCGGTCCACCTGTGGCGGGCCGGGCGGCGCGGTCCGGTCCACCGCCCCGCCGGGCCACCCGGTGGTCTCCGACGGCCCGGTGCGCCGGGCCCGTCCGGCGCCGAGCCGCTCCCACCCGAACCGGCACCCGCCGAGGAGGCAGCGCACCATCCACACGGGAACGATCGGGCGTCCGGCCGGGTTCGGGTAGCCGGTCGGTGGCCCGCGGGCCGGCGCGGAGTCCGGTAACGTTCGGCGGCGTGACTCTCCCCACCCACCCCGACGGACGTCGTCGCCGGCCGAGGCCGCACCGGACCGTGCGCGCGACGCCGCTCCGCCAGGGAGATGCCCGGTGACGGAGCCGCACGACCGGCTGGCCGAGCCGCTCCGGGAGGGCGCGCTCGAGGGCCTGCACGCGGCCGTGGCGGTCCGGGGCGGTGAGACCCTGCTGGAGTACTACGGCACGGGCGAGGACTTCGCCTGGGGCACCTCGCTCGGCGTCGTCGAGTTCGGGCCGGAGACGCTGCACGACGTCCGGTCGATCAGCAAGAGCGTCACCGCGCTGCTCTACGGCATCGCCCTCGGTGACGGCCTGGTTCCCGAGGTCACGGCGCCGCTGCTGGGACAGTTCCCGGACTATCCCGACCTGGCGGCCGATCCGGCCCGGGCCCGGCTCACCGTCGAGCACGCGCTGACGATGTCGCTCGGGCTGCAATGGCGCGAGGATCTGCCGTACGACGATCCGGACAACGCCGAGATCGCCATGGAGCTGGCGCCGGACCGGTACCGGTACGTGTTGGAGCGGCCGGTCGTCGAGCCACCCGGTCTCCGCTGGCACTACTGCGGAGGCGCGGCGGCGCTGCTCGGCCGGCTCATCGCCGACGGGACCGGGCGGTCGCTGACGGAGTACGGCCGGGCGGCCCTGTTCACACCGCTGGAGATCCACGACATCGAGTGGATGAGGGGTCCGGACGGGGTGGCCTCGGCCGCCTCCGGTCTCCGGCTCACGCCCCGCGCGCTGGCCAGGATCGGCGAGCTGGTACTCGCCGGAGGGGCGTGGCAGGGCCGGCAGCTCGTCCCCGCCGGCTGGATCGACGAGATGCTCCGGCCCCGCCTGGAGACCACCTGGGGCGCCGGGTACGGATACCAGTGGTATGTCGAGACCGTCTCGGGCCACCGAATGGTCTCCGGCAGCGGCAACGGTGGCCAACGCCTCTTCGTGCTGCCGGACCTGGACCTCACCGTGGCGGTCACCGCCGGCAACTACAACGCCCCGGACCAGTGGCGCACCCCGGTGACGCTGCTGGAGCGGGTCGTCCTGCCGGCGGTCACCTGACGGCCGCGCGGCCCGAACACCCCGCCCGGTCGGCCTCCGGCGCTGCCTCGCTCCCCCAGGGCACCGCGCCGCCGTGGCGCCACGATCACCGCGACGGCCGAGAAGGGCAAACCCACGTCGTGACGTCAGCGGGCAAACCCGCGTCGTGACGTCAGCGGGCAACCCGCGTCGTGACGTCAGCACGGTCGCCGCGCGGTGACGTCGAGGCGGTACGGTCGGATCGTGGACCAGGCCGAGGAGGGCGCCCGGATCGGCGCCGCGCTGACCGGTTGGCTGGGCCGGCTGACGTTCACCGACCAGACGAGTGACGAGGTCACCGTGCTGCTGATCGACTCGGTGGCGGCCTGGGCGATGGCCCAGGGCTGGCGGGTGTACCGGCGGGCCGCCAGCGTGATGCCGCTGCCGCCGCCGTACGAGCACCGGCATTCCATAGTGGACGTCGGATGCGCGCGGCCGGACGGCGCACCGGTGGTGGTCGAGGTCGACCACTCCGACCGGCAGCGTTCGGTCGAGAAGCTCAGGCTGGAGGCGGAGGCCGGCCGGATCGCCGTCTGGCTGCGCTGGGGCGACCGCAGGTTCGAGCCGCCGCCGGCCCCGATCGCGTTGGTGCCGTTCCGGGTCACCTCCCGGCCCGACCGGGAGGGCTCCGGCCGGCGGTACTCGAGGCTGCCGGCCACCGACCGGCCGGCGCCGGCCCACCTGGGCGGGGACGTGCGGCTCGGTGGCCAGGTCGACCTCTTCCCGACCCCGGAGCCGGAGGGCCGGGTCGACCCGGCCCGGGGCTGACCGGTCAGCCGCGCCCCATCAGCCGCGCTTGATCAACCGCGGCTGATCAGCCGCGCTTCATCAGGCGCCCGACGGCGGCCATCATCTCGGTGGCCATCTCGTCGGCCCGCCCCTCGGCGGCGCCCTCGTGCATGCAGTGCCGGGCGTGCCCGTCGAGCAGCCCGAGCGCGACCTTGTCCAGCGCGGCCTGGATGGCGGAGATCTGGGTCAGCACGTCGATGCAGTAGCGGTCGTCCTCGACCATCCGCTCGATCCCGCGCACCTGCCCCTCGACCCGACGCAGCCGGGCGAGCAGCTGATCCTTGCTGGCGGTGTAGCCGCGGGTCGGGGTCTCGGCGGGTGTCGTCATGCCACAAGCATAGCTAACCCCCCAGGGGTATGCTACGGTCCAGGAGTACGGATACCCCCGAGGGGTAAACCGGGCGTCGCATACCCCCCTAGGGTATAGGGTGGGGGCAGGGAAGGGAGAACTGCAATGATCACCGAGAGCTACCAGGTCAAGGGCATGACCTGCGGACACTGCGCCAACGCCGTCAGCACCGAGGTCGGCGCGATCCCGGGGGTGACCGAGGTGAGCGTCGACGTGACCTCCGGCGCGGTCACCGTCACCAGCGACGGCCCGGTGGAGACCGAGCGGCTCCGCGCCGCCGTCGACGAGGCCGGCTACGAACTCGTCACCTCCTGACCATCCGAAGACTGACCACGCCCGAAGAGCAGAAACCAGGTAGCGCGATGAACACCGCGACGAAGTTGAGCGCCTTCGCGCTCGGGCTCGCGACAGTGTTCGGCGCGGCGTACGGGGTCGGCCAGCTCACCGGCCCCGTACGCACCGCCGACTCCACCGACTCGACCGGTTCGGCCCACTCGACCGGGCACGGCACCGACGCCGGTACGACCGGCGCACCACGGCTACCCGGTGGGCTGCTCGTCTCCGACCGGGGCTACACGATGACCGGCGTACCCGCCCCGGCCGGCGAGTTCGCGTTCCGGATCATCGGGCCGGACGGGCACCCGGTGACCGGCTACGACGTCGAACACGACAAGCGGATGCACCTGATCGTCGCCCGTCGGGACCTCTCCGGCTTCCGGCACGTGCACCCGGAGATGTCGGCCGACGGCACCTGGCGGGTCGCCTCGCCGCTGACCGGTCCCGGCAGCTGGCGGGCGTTCGCCGACTTCAAGCCCAGCGGCGCGGCGGCACTCACCCTCGGGCTCGACATCGCGGTGGCCGGCGACTTCCAGCCCCGGCCGCTGCCGGCACCGGCACCCACCGCCGAGGTCGACGGATACCGGGTACGCCTCGACGGCGCCCTGACGCCGGGACAGACCAGCGAACTGACCCTGACCGTCAGCCGCGACGGGCGACCCGTCACCGACCTGGAGCCCTACCTCGGCGCGTACGGCCACCTGGTCGCGCTCCGCCAGGGCGACCTGGCCTACCTGCACGTGCACCCGGACGGCGAGCCGGGCGACGGGCGGACAGCGGCCGGTCCCGAGATCACCTTCTACGCCGACGTGCCATCGGCCGGCAGCTACCGGCTGTATCTCGACTTCCAGCACGGCGGCACCGTCCGTACCGCCGAGTTCACCCTCTCCGCCGGAACACCGGCCGAGCCGTCGCCGACCGGTACCCCGGGCGGCGGCGCGACACCCGGGCAGCCGGCGCCGACGGCCACCCCGGGAGCGGACGAGTCCGGTCACGGCGAGCCCGGACACGGACACAACTAGCCCAGGAGGCAGCAATGGCACCGGCCGCCGGACGACCACCGATGGCACCCAACCGGATCGAACTGAAGATCGGCGGGATGACCTGCGCCTCCTGCGCCAACCGGATCGAGAAGAAACTCAACCGGCTGGACGGGGTGACCGCCACGGTCAACTACGCCACCGAGAAGGCGACGGTCACCTTCGACGACACCCGTACCCCGGACGAACTCATCGCCACGGTGGAGAAGACGGGCTACACCGCCGCGCTGCCACCGCCGCCCCGGCCGGTCGACGATTCCGGGCCGGAGCGGGAGGCGCCCGTCGACGAGCTGCGGACACTGCGTACCCGGCTGCTGGTGTCGCTGGTGCTGACCGTACCGGTGATCGTGTTGGCGATGGTGCCGGCCTGGCAGTTCGACTACTGGCAGTGGCTCTCGCTGACCCTCGCCGCCCCGGTCGTCGGGTACGGCGGGCTGCCGTTCCACCGGGCCGCCTGGATCAATCTGCGGCACGGCGCCGCCACGATGGACACCCTGATCTCGCTCGGTACGCTCGCCGCGTTCGGCTGGTCGGTCTGGGCGCTCTTCCTCGGCACCGCCGGTACGCCCGGCATGACGCACCCGTTCAGCCTCGACATCGGACGAAGCGACGGGGCCGGCAACATCTACCTGGAGACGGCGGCCGGGGTCACCCTCTTCATCCTCGCCGGCCGCTACTTCGAGGTCCGGTCGAAGCGCCGGGCCGGTGCCGCGCTGCGGGCGCTGCTCGAACTCGGCGCCAAGGAGGTGACGGTGCGCCGCGACGGCGTCGAGACCCGGATCCCGGTCGACCGGCTCGCCGTCGGTGACCGCTTCGTGGTCCGGCCCGGCGAGAAGATCGCCACCGACGGCGTGGTGGAGGACGGCTCCTCCGCGGTCGACGCCAGCATGCTCACCGGCGAGTCGGTACCGGTGGAGGTCGGTCCCGGTGACCAGGTGGTCGGGGCGACCGTCAACGCCGGTGGCCGGCTCGTCGTCCGGGCCACCCGGGTCGGCTCGGAGACCCAGCTCGCCCAGATGGCGACCCTGGTCGAGCGGGCACAGGCCGGCAAGGCCCAGGTGCAGCGCCTGGCGGACCGGATCTCCGGGGTCTTCGTACCGATCGTGATCGCCCTCGCCGTCGCCACCCTCGGCTTCTGGCTCGGTTCCGGGGACGGCGTCACGGCGGCCTTCACCGCCGCCGTGGCGGTGCTGATCATCGCCTGCCCCTGCGCCCTCGGGCTCGCCACCCCCACGGCGCTGCTGGTCGGCACCGGCCGGGGTGCCCAGCTCGGCATCCTGATCAAGGGTCCCGAGATGCTGGAGTCGACCCGTCGGGTGCAGACCGTGGTGCTGGACAAGACCGGCACGGTCACCACCGGCCGGATGACGCTGGCCGAGATCCTCCCCGCCGACGGCCAGGACCCGGACGAACTGCTCCGGCTGGCCGGCGCGCTGGAGAACGCCTCCGAGCACCCGATCGCCCGCGCGGTCGCCGGTGCGGCCGCCGAGCGGACCGGGCCGCATCCGGAGGTCGACGGGTTCGCCAACGTCGAGGGGCTGGGCGTGGCCGGTACCGTCGACGGCCGTGCGGTCACGGTGGGCCGGGCCCGCCTGCTGGCCGACCGCGACCTGGAGTTGCCCGGCGCGCTCGGCGCGGCGGTCGCGGACGCCGAGGCCGCCGGCCGGACCGTGGTGCTGGCCGGTTGGGACGGCCGGGTCCGGGGGGCGCTGGTGGTGGCCGACGCGATCAAGCCGACCAGCCGCGAGGCGGTCGCCGGACTGCGCCGGCTCAACCTCACCCCGATCCTGCTCACCGGCGACAACGACGCGGTCGCCCGGTCGGTCGCCGCCGAGGTCGGCATCGACGAGGTGATCGCCGAGGTGCTGCCGGCCGAGAAGCTCGACGTGGTCAGGCGGCTCCAGGCCGAGGGCCGGGTGGTGGCGATGGTCGGCGACGGCGTCAACGACGCCGCCGCGCTCGCCCAGGCGGATCTGGGGCTCGCCATGGGCACGGGTACGGACGTCGCGATCGAGGCCGCCGACCTGACCCTGGTACGCGGTGACCTGACCGCCGCCGTCGACGCGATCCGGCTGTCCCGGGCCACGCTACGGGTGATCCGGGGCAACCTGTTCTGGGCGTTCGCCTACAACGTCGCCGCGCTGCCGCTGGCCGCGATCGGGATGCTCAACCCGATGATCGCGGGTGCGGCGATGGCCTTCTCCTCGGTCTTCGTCGTCGGCAACTCGCTGCGGCTGCGCCGCTTCACGCCGTACCGGCCTGACCGGGCGGGCACCGTCGGCGGGTGACCGGCACACCAGGGGGCGTCGGTTCACGCCTGGTGGGCCGTGAGTTCGAGTAGGAGTTCGACTGCACGACGTGTACCGCCTTCGGAGCGCACCAGCTCGCCCATTTCGGCGGCCCTCCGGGGCATCGCCGTGTCGGATCTCGTCGCCTCGACCGCCCTGATGAGGCGTTCGGCGGTGATCTGCCGCTGTGGGATCGGGTCCGGGGCAACGCCGATGGATCGCATCCGCTCGGACCAGAACGGCTGGTCACCGGTGAAGGGGCAGATCACCTGTGGGCGTCCGGCGAGCAGCGCGGCGGCCGTCGTTCCCGCTCCGCCGTGGTGGATGATCGCCGCGGTGCGGGGGAAGAGCCAGTCGTGCGGAGCGTCGTCGACGACGTGGACGAGGTCGGTGTCCGAGCCGGCCATCGCGATCCCGCCGCCGCCGGTGGCGACAACGGCTCGCTCTCCGGTCGCCTGGACCATCCGTTGGACCATCTCGCCGATCGCCTCGGGGTTCTGGCCTCGCATGCTGCCGAAGCCGACGTAGATCGGCGGTGCTCCGCCGTCGAGGAACCTGGCCAGGGCGGGCGACGGGCCCCGCTCCTCGCTGGCGAGGGTCCAGTATCCCGTGACGGGCGCGTACCCGGGCCAGTCCGCCGGCTGCGGCAGGACGTGCCGACTGAACGCCTGCAGTACGAGGGCGGGGCCTCCGTCGGGGCGGCGGAACGGGTCGCCGGATCCACGCCGAGACCTCAGCCCGAGTCGTGCCCGCCAGTGCTTCCCCACCGCTCCGAGGAGCAGCTGAGGAGCGAGCGCGGCCGGTCGGTAGCTCAGCCGGTTGAAGGATCCGGGCAGCCACGACGGGGCCCACATCGGGCACGGAAAGGCGCCGGTCGGCACCCAGTTTGGCTGTAGTGCCACCGGGACCGAGGGGACGCCGAGGGCCTCGGCGAGGTGCTGGCCGGGGAGCATGGTGTGGTGCACGACGACGTCGGTTCCGGCGGGAACGGCTGCGGCGATGTCGTCGAGCGCGGCGGCGATGTAGTGCCGGGTCCGGCGTACCACCTCGATGGCTGTCCGTTTCGCCTTCGGCCCTCGGTAGTTCGTCGCGAGCGCCTCCTGGATGTGCGGCTCGTCGGTGAGCCGGTTCCACCGGTCGTCGACGGGCGCGAACGGAACGCCGCCGGCAGCGGCGAGCGACTGGTAACACGCCGGCCCGGCCACCAGTACCTCGTGGCCGGCGTCGGAGAGCGCGCGTCCCAGGGCGACGAACGGCTGTACGTCGCCACGCGTCCCGAACGCGAGCACGAATGCCTTCATCCTGCTGAGATCCCCTCTGTTCCACCGGGCCCCGAGCAACTCCGAGACCGGCAGTCCCCTTCTGAGCTGGCTGAAATTTCAGTCCAGCATGTCTCTCGGTGGCTGGGGTGGTCAAGTCCGGTTCGCGGAGAGTGTGCGATGTCTCCTGGAATTCGCAGTGGCGGGCGGGGCTAGGGTTTCCTCTTGTGACCGACCAGGGTGCGACGGGAGAGGCTTCGCTCACGCAGCAGGCCTACGCGGCGCTGCGTACCCGCATCGTGGCCTGTGAGCTTCCGCCGGGGTCGTCGCTCACCGAGCGGGGACTGGCCGGCTCGACCCCGTACGGCCTGACGCCGATTCGTCGGGCGCTCGCTCGGCTGGACCGCGAGGGCTTGATCATCACGCTGCCCCGGGCCGGGTACGTCGTGAGCCCCCTCGACGCCCAGCGAGTGTCGGAGCTGGTCGAGGCGTGGGATCTCATCGGCCCCGAGCTCGTCCGACTGGGCCTGGAGCGCCTGTCTGACGCCGAGGCCCGAGAGCTTGCCCGGCTGCTGGCCGAGTGGTCCCCGCCCGACACCGACGGTGAGTACCGGTTGGAAGCGGTCCTGCGCTTCTCCGAGCTGTCGATGCGCGTCTTCCAGCTCCTGGCCGTCGCGAGCGGGAACCGCTGGTTGCGGTCGACCTTCGACCAGCTCTCGGCCCAGATGTCGCGCCTGTGGGTCACCCTGCTCAAGGGCCGCGACGTCCCGGGACAGCTACAGCAGCTGATAAACCGCTGGAACCGACACATCGCGGGCCGGCAGCCCGAGGAGATCGCCGAGCACCTACCACAGTTGATCAAAGACAGTGGCCGAGCGGCACGTGACCTGTTCCACCACCTAGCCACGCCCGGTGGGCCGTAGCGACTTCCGGTAGGTACGGGCGTCAGCACCCTCTGCCTGGATCAGGCCGACACGCCGTCGACAACGCGCGTGAGCACTACAACTAGCCGAGCAGGGCCAGTGCGGCGCGTACCCGGCGACGCTCCAGGGTGCGGTCGAAGCTGGTCTCGCCCCGGCAGAAGGCGGTGAACATCCGCCAGCCGGGCGGGGTGGCCAGGGCGGTGTGGAAGATGCCGGGATGCCGGGAGAAGGCATCGAGGATCCGGTGCCCGGCCCGCATCGGCGGGACGAGCTGGTCGTGCACCGCCCGGACGTACCCGTCCAGGTCACCACCGGCCGCCGCGGTGCCGGCGAGCGTCCCGGAGCGCAGCGCGAAGCTGATCCCCTCCCGGGTCCACGGCTCCAGCAGGCCGGCCGCGTCCCCGGCGACCAGCACCCGGCCGTGCCGCAGCGGGGAGTCGTCGGCGCGACACCGGGTCAGGTGCCCGGAGTCGTGCGCCGGCTCCAGGCCGGCCAGGCCCAGCCGCTCGACGAACCCCCGCAGGTAACGCCGGGTCCGCTCCCCCTCGCCCCGGGCCGCGATCACCCCGACCGTCAACCGGTCGCCCTTGGGGAAGACCCAGGCGTACGACCCGGGCAGCGGTCCCCAGTCGAGCAGCAGTCGGCCCCGCCAACGCTGCTGGAGCGGGGCGGGGACGGG
Organism: Plantactinospora sp. BB1; assembly: GCF_003030385.1. Lineage (NCBI taxonomy): Bacteria > Bacillati > Actinomycetota > Actinomycetes > Micromonosporales > Micromonosporaceae > Plantactinospora > Plantactinospora sp. BB1. Next base: position 4,433,700 of record NZ_CP028159.1, read on the forward strand.
GATCTCCAGCTCCAGCCCGAGGTCGACCTGCGAGTACCGCACCCCGACCTGGCGGGCGGTCACCCCGGCCGAGCCGTCGGCGCCGACCGCCGTACGGGCGCGCAGTTCGGTGCCGTCGGCGAGCCGGACGCGTACGCCCTCCGGGTCCTGCTCGACCCCGCGCACCGCGACCCGTTGCCGGATCTCGGCGCCCGCGCCGACGGCGGCGCCCCGCAGCCGGTCGTCGAACTCCTCCCGCCGCACCATCGTGAGCAGTTGCCCCGGCCGGTGCCGGCGGGTGAACTCCCGCCGCCCGTCGGCGGTGAAGGTCACCCGGTCCACCCGGTCGTCGGCGGGTACCTCGATCCGCGCCTCGGCGGCCGCCAACGAGGTGCCGATCAGCCCGCCGCCGCAGGTCTTGTAGCGCGGATGCTCGGACTTCTCCAGCACCACCGTCCGGGCTCCGGCCCGCGCGGCGGCGAACGCGGCGGAGAGCCCGGCCGGTCCGGCCCCGATCACGGCGACGTCCCAGGTCACGGGTAGCAGCCTAGGTGACCGGCCGGGCGGCGCCGGGAACGGGACGCCGGTCGACGATCGGTGGCGGATCCACTACCCGGTGCATCAACGCCGTCTCGGTGGGTAATCGCCGCCTCGCGAACTGCCCGCGCGCTGTGCGCGGGCGAGGAGGTCACCATGCAACAGCTGCATCTCACCGACATCGAACAGCGGGTGTACCAGGCGGTCACCACCCTGGAGGCCCGGGGACAGGTACCGTTCCCGGAGGCCATCGCGGAAGAGGTCGGCCTGCCGCCGGACCAGTTGACGACGCCGCTGCACGTGCTCGGCGAGAAGAACCTGCTGCACCGCGAGGACTCCCCGTTGGAGGGTCTGGACTTCGGCCCGCGTTGGTGCTCCCAGCAGCTCGCCTGAGCGCCGGGGCGACGACCCGGCCGGCACGTCGCTGACCAGGCGTTCGGAGTGATTTGCGATAGTCTGTCCCCGGCGGTCACCGTTCGGGGCCCGCACCCGGACGCGGCACAGTCAGCGAGGCCCGATTGAGCGCGGCAGAAGGCAATCCACCGGGTCGTGCCGGTCGATCCGGGCCGGGCGGCCCGGACGGACCGAACGAACCGGAACCGGATCCACTGGCCGGGCTCGACGAGCGGACCGCCGCCCGGCGGCGCAGGCAGATCCTGACCATCGGACTGGTCGCCGCGTTCATGACGCTGCTCGACGTCAGCATCGTGAACGTCGCGATCCCCTCGATCGACCAGGCCATCCACGCCGACCCGAGCGATCTCCAGTGGATCCTCTCCGGGTACGCGCTGACCTTCGGGCTGATGCTGGTACCCGCCGGCCGGTTCGGCGACATCCGGGGCCGACGCAACGTCTTCATGCTCGGCCTCGCGCTGTTCACCCTGACCAGTGCGGCGGCCGGGCTGGCCAAGTCGCCAGCCTGGCTGATCGGTGCCCGGCTGCTCCAGGGCGCGGCGGCCGGACTGGTGAACCCGCAGGTGATCGGGCTGATCCAGCAGCTCTACCGGGGTGCGGACCGGGGTCGCCCGTTCGGGATGCTTGGCGCCACCATCGGCATCTCCACCGCCGTCGGCCCGCTGCTCGGCGGCGCCCTGATCGAACTCGGCGGCCAGCACCTCGGCTGGCGACTGGTCTTCTTCGTCAACGTGCCGGTCGGCATCGCCACGATCCTCTTCGCCTGGCGGCTGCTGCCGACCGGTCCCGGGCGCCGGGCCAGCCGCAAGGGACTCGACCCGGTCGGCGTACTGCTGCTCGGCGCCGGTGTCGTCCTGTTGCTGCTGCCGCTGGTGCAACGGCAGCAGTGGCACGGGCCGCTCAAGTGGCTGCTGATCCCCGGTGGCCTGCTGGTGCTGCTCGGCTTCGTCGGCTGGGAACTGCGGTACCGGCGCCACCGCGAACCCCTCTTCGACCTGGCGCTGTTCCGGCTCCGGTCGTACTCGCTCGGCACCCTGATCGGGCTGCTCTACTTCGGCGGCTTCGTCGCGGTCTTCTTCCTCTTCACCCTCTATCTCCAGAGCGGCCTGCGGTACAGCGCGCTGGAGGCCGGCCTGGCGATCACACCGTTCGCGCTCGGCTCGGCGCTCACGGCGGGAGTCGGCGGCCGGATCGTCAACCGGTTCGGCCGGCCGCTGGTCGCGATCGGCCTGGCCACCGTCGCGGTCGGGCTCGGCGGGGTGATCCTGGCCCTGCACTTCGTGCCGGGGCACGGCGCGCCGCTGGCGACCGCCCTGCCGCTGCTCGTCGCCGGACTCGGCAGCGGCCTGGTGATCACCCCCAACCAGAACCTGACGCTCTCCGAGGTGCCGGTCGGCCAGGCCGGCAGCGCGGCCGGGATGTTGCAGACCGGCCAGCGGATCGGCGCCGCCGCCGGCATCGCCGGAGTCGGCGCGATCTTCTTCAGCACCCTGGCCGCCACCCACGGCGGCTGGTCGCGGGCCTTCCGGGACGCCCTGCTGGCCACCATCGCATTCGTACTCGTCGCGCTGGTCGCGGCGATCGTGGACAGTTGGACCGAACGGCCCGGCAGCCCGGCCGGCCCCGGCCGCAGCGGTTGACGGCTACGGAGTGCCGGGATCACCGACGCGCGGTCGTCGACCGGCCGTCGGTTGGCCGTCATCGAGGGAGTGGCGGGGGATGCGTCAGGCCGTCTGGCCCGGGGTGAGCCAGCGGTAGCAGTCACCGGCCTCCTCGGCGAGCCACCCGTGCACGCTCTGCAATCCCCGCTCGTTGACCTGCGCGTCGTGGATGCCGTACGCCCGCTCGGGTGCGACGTCCCGGACGAAGTCGATCGCCTCGGCGGTCTTCAGCCACGATCCCTGCACCGGCACGAGCAGCGTCTCCACCGGCACCTCCGGCCGGTGCACCGAGTCGCCGGGGTGGTAGACCCGCCCCTCGACGAGGTACCCGAGGTTCGGGCAGTCCGGCTTCCCGCCGTAGATGGTGGCGTGCCGGCCGCCGAAGGCGCGTACCCGGAGGCCGGCGGCGGTGAACTCCTGCCCGGGCGCGACGGGGTGCACGTCGAGGTCGGGGATGTTCGCCCCGGCCGGCGCGTAGACGGGGACACCGAGGCCGGCCAGCCGCAGTACGTCGATGTGGTCGGTGTGCTCGTGCGTGACGAGTACCGCGTCGGCGCCGCGCAGCGCCGCCGGTTCGCTCCAGGAGCCGGGGTCGATGACGAGGACGGCGCCGTCGTGTTCGAGCCGTACGCAGGCATGGGTGTACTTGGTGAGCCGCACCCCGGCCACGGTACCGGCGACACGGGCAAGCATGATCGCAAGAGCCGGAGTGACGCAGATCACACATCTCCTCCGCCCGGCCGGGTTCGACTTCTCCGCCAAATGTGTAAGCCACTGCGACCTGCCGCACGCCGCACCAGCCGGGGAGGAACCCCATGTCACGCCAACAGTTCGGTTTCGTCGCCGGTTTCCTCATCGCGGCGGTGTGGGCCGTCGCCGGCTTCGGAGCGGCGGCGGGCGCCGTGCTCGCCGGCCTGGTCGGGTGGCTCGCCGTACGGGTGATCGACGGTGACCTCAACGTCGCCGGACTGGCCGACCGGGCAACCGCCTCCCGCAGGCGCTGAGCGGGTGCCGGGCACCCGGATGTCGACCGAGCTGCGGCAGGAGATGAGGAGAGGCGATGGCTGACAGCAAGACCGCCACCAGGAACGACAACCGGAAGCAGGCCGCCGCGCCGGGACCGGTGGCCAGCCCGGACGGCGGCGGACCGCCCCGGGCCGAGTTGAGCACCGAGGCTGGCAAGACCCGCATCGCGGAGGGCGTGGTCGCCAAGATCGCCGGATTCGCGGCCCGGGAGATTCCGGGCGTGCATTCGATGGGTGCCGGGCTGGCCCGGCGGGTCGGGCAGCTCCGCGGCCTCGTCCCGGGCGGCAGCGAGACCATCCGGCAGGGCGTCTCGGTCGAGGTCGGCGAGCGCGAGGCAGCGGTCGACCTGGACATCGTCACCTTCTACGGCCAGAGCATCGTCGACGTCTCCGAGGCGGTACGCCGCAACGTCGTCGAGCGGGTGCAGGCGATGACCGGCCTCCGGGTCGTCGAGGTGAACATCAACGTCGACGACGTCTTCGTCGAGGGTGACCAGGACGGCGACGGCGACGACCGCCAGCAGCGGGCCCGATGACCAGCCGGGCGGCCACCGACGCGGCTGCTTCCGACGCTACCCCGACCACGACCACCGACCGGGGCACGCCGACCCGCCCGACCACTGTCAGCGGCCCGGCCGCCGTCGCCGAGCTGGCCAGGGTCGCCGATCTGGCCTCGGTCGCCGGGAGAGTCCGGGACGCCGTACTCGCCGTCCCCGGAGTGTCCGGGCTGACCGCCGGCACCGGCGTGGAGGTGGCCACCCTCTTCCCCGGCGGCAAGATCGTCGGTATCCGGCTCGGGAACCCGGTCGAGGTGCACGTCGAGGTCGCTCCGGTCCCGATCGCCCCGGTGGCCGAACAGATCCAGCGGGCGGTCCGCGCCGTACTGGCCGACTTCGGGCAGCGCCCCTCGGTGGAGGTGGTGGTCGACGACATCGACCTGCCGGTACCGGTGGACGGGAGCTGACGGATGCGCCTGGTCAACCGGCTCGCCACCCTGCTGCTCGGCTGCGCGCTGCTGGGCGGTGGACTGCTGCTGATCGTGGAGGTCTTCGCGGTGGCCCTGGACCGTGGGTCGGTGGTGATCGACCGGACGGACTGGTACCGCACCCTGACCGGTACCCGGCTGGCGGATCCCTGGGTGCGGACCGGGATCATCGCCGCCGGTGTGGTCGGACTGCTGATCCTGTGGGGACAGTTGGTCCGCTGGAAGCCCGAGCGGCTACCGGCCCGGTTCGCCGACGGCTGGCACCTGCAACGCCGGTCGGTGGAACGGCAACTGGCGACGGCCGCGAACTCGGTACCCGGAGTCGAGTCGGCGAGCGCCCGGGTCCGCCGCGAGGGCCTCGGCTGGCGGACCCGGATCCGGGCGACCGGTGACGCCTCGGTCCGGCTGGCGGTGGAGTTCACGGTCCGGCGCGAACTGGAGAACCTGGGTGCCTCGTCCCAGGACCACGTCGACGTCCAGATGGTCCGGTCGGGCAGCCGGCCACGTACCGAGGTAGCCCGGGTGGAGGGCTGATGCGGCGACGCGGGGAGCCGGCATGACGAACAGCGCCATCCGGGTGCTCTGGACGGTGGTCGGGCTCGTGCTCACCGCCATCGGCGTGGTGGGGCTGATCGCCAGCCTCGGGCACCTGGCCGGAGTCGACAACGAGGCACCGCTGCTCTGGTCGGGACTGCTGCGCACCTGGCGCGGCATCGACCCGTGGGGCCTGGTCATCCTCGGCGTACTCGGGCTCCTCTTCGCCTGGCTCGGGTCGAAGCTGCTCGGCCGGGTACTCCGGGCCCGTCGCTACCCGGTGCTCGGCGACCTCGACCTGCGGTCCGTCACCGGCCAGACCGCGGCCGCCGGCCCGGCGCTGCCCGGCGCCACCCGGGTCCGGGGCGCCCGGCTGGCCCGGGGCCTCGAACGCGACCTCGCCCGGGATCCGCAGGTCCGCCGGGCGTCGGTCACGCTGGCCGGCACCGCGCCCCGGCCGGAACTCTGGATCGAGTTGCAGCTCAACTCCCGGGCCGGGATGACCGCCGTCCGGGACCATGTGACGACGGCGGTCGAGCGGTTCCGGACCACCTCCGGGCTCGCCCCGCGCCGGCTGGAGGTGACCGCCCGGATCGACGCCGCCAATCCGGTCCGGGTGCACTGAGCCGCCCGACGGCATCGCGCGGGGCGGCCCCGGCGTCAGGCCGCCGGCTCGGTCCGTTCCGGATATCCGCGGCGTACCGCCGTGCTGACCAGGGCCAGCACGTCGTCGGCGGTCAGCCCGGCCGCCCGCGCCCGGTCGACCCAGGCCGCGAGCTGGTCGCGCAGCACCGGGTGGTCGGGTACCGCGGCCACCGCGACGCCGGAGCGGACGAAGGTGCCCCGGCCGGGATGTGCCTCGACCAACCCGCCGCGCTCCAATTCGCGGTACGCCTTGAGCACCGTGTTCGGGTTGATGGCGAGTTGCGCCGACGCCTCCTTGACGGTGGGCAGCCGGTCACCGGGATGCAACGCACCGACCCGCAGGGCGTGGGTGACCTGTTGCACCAGTTGCAGATAGGTCGGGATTCCGGCGTGACGATCCAGGTAGAACTCCAGCACGCCGTACATCCTAATTATCTATAGTGTTAGTGCGATAGGGTGTGCGCCTCCCACGCATCCGGTGCCCCGCCCGGAGCGGTGGTCGCCGCCGCTACCAGAGTGGGCGCAGCGGCGGTGGCTCGTCGCCGGCCAGGTGCCGTACCAGCCGGCTCAGCTCGGTACGCAGCGCGGCGAGGCCGTCGGCGCCGATTCCGGCGACCAGCTCGGCCTCCAGGGTGTGCAGTACCCGGCCGGCGACCGCCAGGTGTTCGGTGGCCCGATCGGTCAGCACGATCAGCCGACGCCGCCCACCGCTCGGGTGCGGCTCGCGGCGCAGGTAACCCCGCCGTTCCAGTTCGTCGACGAGTTGCCCGGCGGCCTGCTTGGTCACACCGAGCCGCTCCGCCAGCTCGGTGCCGGTGGCACCCCCGCCGCGCAGCGCCTGGAACGCCAGTCCGTGCACCGGGCGCAGGTCCGGGTAGCCGGCCTCGGACACCCGCCGGACGAACTCGGCGAGCACCAGTTGGAAACCCATCCCGAGCAGGAAGGTCAGCTCGGTACGGGCCAGTGGGTCGTCTGTGGTCACGACCCCATCTTGACACGACTGAGTCAAGTTGCTTTACTCGTGACCTGAGTAAAGCTACTTGACTAGCGAGGAGACGACGTGATCCGAGGAGCGGACGTGGTCGTGGTGACCGAGAGCGAGAGCCGGACGACGCGTACCCCGGGTGGCACGATGTCCGGGCTGGCCACCCCCAGCCAGGGCAGCGCCGAGCTGGCCACCTGGCGGGTCCGGATGGCGCCGGACGGCGCCGGGCCGGTGCACGCGGTCGACCGTGAGCAGGTCTGGATGCCGCTGGCCGGGTCCTTCACCGTCACCGTGGACGGCCAGACCCGGGTAATCGGCGCCGGCCAGGCGGCGATCCTGCCCGCCGGGGTGGCCCGACAGATCCGGGCCGGCGCCGAGCCGGCCGAGGCGCTGGTCTGCATGCCGGCCGGCGGGACCGCCACCGTCCCGGACGATCCCCAGCCCCGGGAGCTGCCCTGGGCCCGCTGAGCGGTGGCACACCCCGGCCGTCGGGCGAACTCGGGCGCCGCGCCGGGACGCGCCGACCCGGGGGCCGGGGTTCAGAGCCAGCCGTACCTGCGGGCGATGGCGACCGCCTCGTGCCGATTGGCCGCACCGACCTTGCCGGCCGCCGAGGAGAGGTAGTTGCGCACCGTCCCCGGCGAGAGCGAGATGCGCTGGGCGATCTCCTCGATCGGCGCGCCGTCCGCCGCCAACTCCAGCACGTCGGACTCGCGGGGCGTGAACGGGCTGTCCCCGGCGCTGATCGCCTCGGCGGCCAACTGCGGATCGACGTACCGGCCGCCGCCGTGAACGCTGCGGACCACGTCGGCGAGCACCTCGGCGGAGACCGTCTTCGGCAGGAACCCCCGTACCCCCACCGAGAGGGCCCGCTTCAGGTGACCGGGCCGGCCGTGGCTGGTGACGATCATCGTCTGGCAGCCCGGCACCTCGGCCCGGATCGCCTCGGCGACCGCGATGCCGTCCAGCTCCGGCATCTGCATGTCGAGCAGGGCCACGTCGGGCCGCAGCGCCCGGGCCAGCGACAACGCCTGGGTACCGGTAGCGGCCTCGCCGATCACCACCAGGTCGTCGTGCAGCCCGAGCAGCGCGGTCAGCGCCCCACGGATCAGGTGCTCGTCCTCGGCGAGCAGGATCCGGATCGGCTCCGGCTGCGCCGGTCCCGGCTGGCCGGTCACGATCGGTCCCGCCGGCTCGGGACGGAGCCGGTCGCCGCACCCGACGGCGCCCCGCCGCCCACCGGGAAAACACCCTGCGCCCCGGCGGGCGACGGCGAGACAACCTGCGGCCCACCGGTCGACCGCGAGACGACCTGCGCCTCGTCGGTCGACGGGCAGACCGTCGACGGGGAGACCGACGACGCGCCGACCGTCAACGGAGAGGTGGTCGACGGGGAGACCGTCGACGGGGCCGCTGCGGCCAGCGGCAGTTGCGCGGTGAGCCGGAACCGCTCCGGGCCTGGTCGGCTGGCGGTCACCCGACCACCGAGCGGCGCCAGCCGTTCGGTGAGCCCGAGCAGGCCGTTGCCGAACACGGGCGGGCCGCCCGGACGTGCCCCGTCGTTCTCCATCACCAGCGTGACCACCCGCGCGCCGTCGGACGGATCGGCGAGGTGTCCGGCGTTGGCGCCGCCGGTGGCCCCGGCAGCGTCCGGCTCGGCTGCCGATCGCTCCCGCCGCAGCGAGACGGTACAGGTCAGCGCCTCGCTGTGCCGCAGTACGTTGGTGGTGGCCTCCCGGACCACCCACCCGAGCGCGCTCTGCGCCTGCGGGCTCAGGTCGCGCCCCTCCCCCAGCACCCGGCACCGCACGCCCGCCGAGGTGAGCACGGCGCGGGCGCCGGCCAGTTCCGCGTCCAGGTCGACGGAGCGGTAGCCTCGGACGACCTCGCGTACCTCGGTCAGCGAGTCCTGGGCGATCCGGCGCACCTCCAGCATCTCCTCCACGGCCCGGGGCCGGTCCCGCTTCGCCAACTGCGCGGCCAGCTCGCTCTTCAACGCCACCACCGAGAGGTTCCGGCCGAGTACGTCGTGCAGGTCCCGGGCGAACCGCAGCCGCTCCTCGGCGACCGCCAGCCGGACCTGGTTGCCCCGGGACCGTTCCAGTTCCCAGAGCACCCCGAGCATCCAGAGCGAGCACCGGAAGGTGGAGAGCAGCACGACGAAGCCGAAGAGGAGCATCCAGACCGACGAGAGCAGCAGGGCGGCCGGCGCCCCGTCGAGCAGCCCCACCAGCAGGATGAGACCGGCCAGTCCGACGGCGCCGACGAAGGCGTACCGGGGCGGGGTCACGGTGCAGAGCGTCCCGAGGAAGTAGCACGAGACGAGTACCGTCACCGGCAGCGTCCACCCGGCGGAGTCGGCCTGGTGCCGCGTCAGCGCGTTGGTGGCCTCGGCGGCGACGATGGTGACCAGGGTCAGGCCGCCGGTCGCCAGTACCAGCCGGGTGGGACGTTCCCGACGGCCGAGGAAGTGCTCGACCCCGGCCCGTACGGCGAGCAGGCAGAGCACCATGTGCGCGGTACCGAGCCCGAGCACCACGACGCGGCCGGCCAGTGGCCACGCCTCCCCGGTCGCGTTGAGGAGCGCGATCGGCTCGGTCACCAACACCACGTAGAGGGTGGCCCGGGTCACCAGGTCGAACCGCTCGGGCTGGCCACGTCTGGTCCACCAGCCGATCAGCTCACGCATCCCGGGACCTCCCTGTCCTCCGTCGACTAGTGTCGCGTGTCCCAGCGGAACCAGTGGCGGGTCGCCGAGACACCCGCAGCCAGCCACACCAGTATGATCAGCGCCGGTCGCCCCGCCTCGGCCAGTACGCCGACGAAGTCGCGCGGCGCGTCCGTTCCGGTGGTGCCGACCCAGCCGAGCCGGACCAGTTCGAGCACCGGAGTCAGCGGCAGCATCTGGAACACCGCCGCGATCCCGTCCGGCAGCGATTCCACCGGGCCGGTGAACCCGGAACCGATCATCGACAGCACCAGTACCGGCAGCGTGGTGATCTGTGCGGTCTCCACCGTCCTGGTGAAGCCCGACGACGCGGCGGCGAGCAGTACGAAGATGGCACAGCCGGCCAGCACCGCGACGAGCAGCAGCGGCAGGTTGACCGGTACCGGCAGGCCGAAGAAGACCGTGGCCGCGACGACGGTGAGCAGCAGCTGGGCCAGGGCCAGCACCAGGGCCGGCACCGCCGCGCCGACCAGGATCTCGGCGTCGGTGACCACCCCGGTCCGCAGCCGTTTGAGCACCCGCTCCTCGCGCCGGGCCACGTAGGTGGTGACCAGGTTGTAGTAGACGACGTAGAGCAGGACGAAGCCGAACATGGTGGTGGCGAGCATCGCCCCGGTGGAGACGTGCCCGGCACCGTCGATGAAGGTCGAGAAGAGCGCCACCGTGCCCAGCGGCAGCAGCAGCGCGGTGGTCGTGGCGGTCTTGTTGCGCAGCAGCAGGATCATCTCGGCCCGGCCGAGCGCGCCGATCCGGCGCAGGCTCACCCGGCCGAGCCCGAGCCGCCGGAGAAGGCCACCACCGCCGGTCGCCTGCGTCGATGCGGTCATCGGATCTCCTCCTCGACGGGTTCCTCGGAGTGCGCCACCGCGAGGAACGCCTCCTCCAGGGACGCGGACCGGGCGTCCAGTCCGGCCAGTTCGACGCCGCGCCCGTTGGCCCAGCCCAGCAGCGTGGTCAGCGCGGGTTGCAGCGCGTCGGTGTAGAGGGTCAGCCGGCCGCCGGTGCCGGCGGCCGGCGCACCGGCCGGCGGCGGCTGGGCGCCGGGCAGCGCCGGCAGCTCAGCGCGGTCGAGCCCGTCCGGGAGTACGAAGCTGATCCGGGCCGGGTACGCGGCCACCACCTCGGCGACGGTACCGGCGGTGACGATCCGTCCCCGGTGCATGATCGCCAGCCGGTCGGCGAGTTCCGCCGCCTCCGCGAGGTAGTGCGTGGTGAGCAGTACCGTGAGGCCGTCGACGAGCAGCGCCCGGACCAACTGCCAGGTGTTGTGCCGGCTCTCCGGGTCCAGCCCGGTGGTCGGCTCGTCGAGGAAGAGCACGTCCGGCCGGCCGAGGATCGCCATGGCGAGGTCGAGCCGGCGCCGCTCGCCGCCGGAGAGCGCCTTGACCTGGGTACGCGCCCGGTGGCGCAGGTCCACCAGTTCCAGTACCCGGTCGACGGGTTGCGGGTCGGGCAGCGTACCGGCCCACATCCGGGCGGTCTCCGTCACGGTCAGGTCGGCGGGGAAGCCGCCCTCCTGGAGCATCACGCCGGTGCGGGGCCGTACCGCCGCCCGGTCCCGGTAGGGGTCCCGCCCGAAGACCCGGACCGTGCCGCCGCTGGGCCGGTCCAGCCCCTCGACGAGTTCCAGTGTGGAGGTCTTGCCCGCACCGTTGGTGCCGAGCAGCGCGAACAGCTCGCCCTGGCCGACCGAGAAGGAGATCCCGCGCACCGCCTCGAAGCCGCCGCTGCCGCCGTACCGTCGCCGTAGGTCGTCGACCTGGACGACGGTCTCCCGGTCCAGCGCCCCGGACCCGGGGTCGGTGGCCGTCATGGTCTGGTTCATGTCTCGATTGTTCGGGCCGTGGCCGGCCGGCGGCAGTGCCACCGCTCACCGGTTTCCGTGCGGCGCACCCGGTCGGGCCCGTGACAAATGTCAACCGGGTCCCGCCGGTCACGACCGCCGGCCGGGTGGCTCGGGTCGCCGGGTCAGGGGGCCGGGACCACCGGGACCGGTCGCGGCGGCCGGGTGGAGAGGTCGACCACCCGGGCGGTACCGACCGGCTCGTCGAGCGGTACGGCGGTGCTCTCGACCCGCGCCGAGTTCGGCACCGCCTCGGCCGGACCGGCCGCCCGTTCCCGTACCCAGACCAGCAGGCCCAACCGGTCGCCGTCGCGGCGCTGCTCGACCCGGTCGATGCCGTCGGCCAGCGCCGACATCGCCACCCGGATCCGCAGTTCGCGGTCGGCGGGCCCCGGGCTGCGTTCGAGGGTGAGGCTCAGCGCCGGAACCACCCGGGGCGAGGCCGGGTCACCGCCCGGGTCCGCACCCGCACACGCCGCCGGTGTTGCCGCCACGGTCGAGAGGACGACCATGGCGACAACCCGGCGGCGTACGGAACGCATCAGCTAAGGTTACGCACCGCTGCGTAGAGGTTCGACACCCCGTCACCGAAGTACGGTCCGTAGATCTGCGTCAGGTCGTTGCCGACGTGGTAGCTGTTGACGCTGATCGTGTAGCCCGAGTCGCCGTTGAAGTCGGCCAGCCAGGCGCCACCGCTGCCACCGCCCTGGATGGTGCAGGCCAGCTTCAGGTCGCCGGTGATGACGTACCGGCGCGACGTCGGACCGTCGCAGGTGATCAGGTCCTCGCCGTCGAACGGGGAGTTCAGCGGGAACCCGAAGTGCCACACCGACGGGGTGGTCGGCCCGTTGATCCGGATGCCCTGGCTGCCCGTGACGTCGGCGAGCCGGCGCCCGGCGTTCAGGTGCATCACCGCGACCCCGACGTCGTACGCCCGGTCGCCGTCGTTGATCCAGCCGTTCAGCGACCAGAGTTCCCGGGCGGTCCAGGTGCCGAGCGGCCGGTCGCCGTAGTAGTAGTCCGGGATGAAGGTCCAGTTGGTGTTCTGCCAGACACCGCCGGAGCCCTCGTGCACGCAGTGTCCCGCGGTGAAGACGGTGTTGCGGGCCTCGGTGCTGACGACCACGCCCGAGCAGTGCCAGAGCCCGCCGTTGTGCTGGTAGAGCACCTTGCCGTTGGTCAGCGAGACGAAGTCGTGCCGCCACGGCCAGGAGGTGCCGGTCGGGCCGGCCAGCACGGACGCGTCGCCCCGGGCCGCCTTGGCCGAGCCGGTCCCGGCCTGCCCGTCGAGGCCGGTCGCGGCGGCGCGCGGCGGCAGTCCCGCCACGACGGTCTCACCGAGTACGGAACTCTGCGCGGTCTTGCGGAGTTCGGCGAGCGAGACGCCGTTGTCGGCCGGCTTGGCCGCGGCGATGCGCTCCTTCGTCCAGAACCGGGCGAGTGCGGTCTCCGGAGTGCTGCCCAGCGCGGCGGCCTCCGGGCTGAGCCGGACCGAGGTCGAGCTGACCCCGGCGGGATCCGCCGCCGGGGCGGCCGTGGCGCCCGCCGTCGTCAGCGTCGACGACAGGACGGTGGCGGTCAGGATGGCGATCGTCGCGGTGGTGGTCCGAAGAGATGGTCGTAGTCGCATGGATGTCCCATCTGATGCGAGGCAAATCAGGACCGGCTCTCGAGTGCCGCACCGAAGGTATCGAGGGACGTTCATGTTGTTCTGTCGCCTGAACGGCACTGTCGGAAAGCTCCCCGGCCCTCGACAGCCGGCGTGGCCGGACCGGTCGGCTGGTGATGTCGGATGGTGATGTCGGGTGAGTCGCCCCAATTCGGGGCAGGCGGGGAATCGAACTCCCGGCTATTGCCGCCGCGCCTCCGGATCGCCACGCTGCTGATCGCGGATGAAAGTCGTCGATGTGACGGCCGGCCCGGACCGGGTCGGCGACGACGGCGTCCGCCACCCGGTCACCGCCGATCGGCGGCGCCCGGGTGGACCGATCCGGTGACCCTGGGAGGACATGTGAACCGTCGTCTGCTGCACTGCCTCACCGGCGCCGTACTGGCCGCCGTCAGCGTGGTCGTACCCGCCGGGGCCGGCCCGGCCGGAGCCGGAGCACCCGGCTCGGCCGCCGAGCGGGTCCGGCTGCTCGCCGCGCCGGACATCCCGCTGGCCAACGTGAAGGCGCACCTGGCCCAGTTCCAGTCCATCGCCACCGCCAACGGCGGCAACCGGGCGCACGGCCGCCCCGGCTACCTCGCCTCGGTCAACCACGTCAGGGCCCAACTCGACGCCGTCGGCTATCGCACGACGGTGCAGTCGTTCAGCTACAACGGCGCCACCGGATACAACCTGATCGCGGACTGGCCGGGCGGCGATCCCGAGGACGTCCTGATGACCGGGGCACACCTGGACAGCGTGGCCGCCGGTCCGGGCATCAACGACAACGCCTCCGGCTCGGCGGCGATCCTGGAGGTGGCGCTGGCGGTCGCCCGGACCGGGCTGGCCGCGCGGAAGCACCTGCGGTTCGCCTGGTGGGGTGCGGAGGAGCTGGGGCTGCGCGGCTCGCAGTACTACGTCGACAACCTGCCGAGCGCCGAGCGGGCCCGGATCGGCGAGTATCTGAACTTCGACATGGTCGGCTCGCCGAACGCCGGCTACTTCGTCTACGACGGCGACAACTCCGACGGCGTCGGCTCCGGCCCCGGACCGGCCGGGTCGGCCCTGATCGAGCAGACGATCCAGGGGTACTTCACCTCGATAGGGGTGCCGACCCGGGGCACCGACTTCGACGGCCGCAGCGACTACGGGCCGTTCATCCGGGTGGGCATTCCGGCCGGCGGCACCTTCACCGGCGCCGAGGGGATCAAGTCGAGCAGCCAGGCCACCCTCTGGGGCGGTACGGCCGGCGCCGCCTTCGATCCGTGCTACCACCGGGCCTGCGACACCACGAGCAACATCAACGACACCGCGCTCGACCGGAACGCCGACGCGATCGCACACACCGTCTGGACGCTCGCCGGTACGCCGGCACCACCGGGCAGTACGGTCTACGCCGACACCTTCGAGACGGCGACCGGCTGGACCGTCAACCCCGCCGGTACCGACACCGCGACCGCCGGCCAGTGGGTCCGGGCCGATCCGGCGGCCACCAGTTCGGGGGTGGCGACCCAGCTCGGCACCACCGTCAGCGGCAGCTTCGACCTGGTGACCGGTGCGCTCGCCGGCAGCGCCGCCGGAGACCACGACGTGGACGGTGGCGTGACCAGCGTCCAGTCGCCGCCGATCAGCCTGCCGACCGGCGGCACGCTGACACTCGGCTTCTCCTGGTATCTGGCGCACCTGAACAACGCGAGCAGCGTCGACCACCTGCGGGTGCGGATCGTCGGCAGCAGCACCGGCACGGTGCTCGACGTCGCCGGCACCGCCGCCAACCGGGCCGCCGCCTGGCAGACCGCGAGCGCGAACATCTCGGCCTTCGCCGGGCAGAGCGTCCGGATCGTGGTGGAGGCCGCAGACGCCGGCAGCGCCAGCCTGGTCGAGGCGGCGCTCGACGACGTGCGGATCACCCGGAGCTGAGTGTGCGGCCCGCCGGACGGAACGGCTTCGCGCCACCGGCCGGCGGGCCGCCCGGGCGGTCCCAGGGGTCAGCGGGCGACGGTTACCTCGGCCGCGGCAATTCGCCGCCACCGCGCTCCGGACGGTCGCAGTCTCGGAGTACCTGACGACGCACGGCCTCCGCCGAGGCGCGTCGGCACACCGATCGCCGCCTACCACGGGAGTCGCCATGTCCACCACGTCCACCGCCACCCCGGCGCTGGAGGTCCTTCGCACCGCCGTCGCCGCGCTCCGGCCCCGGATGGAGGCGGTCAGCCTGGCCATCCACGCCCGCCCCGAGCTGAAGTTCACCGAGTTCCACGCCCGGAAGCTGCTGACCGGCTGGCTCGCCGAGTCGGGTTTCACGGTGCGGGCGCCGCTGGGCGGGATGGAGACGGCGTTCGCGGCCGTACACGAGGGGAGCCGGCCCGGACCGTACGTCGCGGTGCTCGCGGAGTACGACGCACTGCCCGGCCTGGGGCACGGCTGCGGCCACAACCTCATCGCGGCCGGTGCCGCCGCGGCGGCGATCGCGGTCGTCCGGACGCTGCCCGACCATCCGGGCACCGTCGCCGTGCTCGGTACCCCCGCCGAGGAGATGGGCGGCGCCGGCAAGATCCGGCTGATCGAGGCGGGGGTCTTCGACGGCGTCGACGCGGCGGTGATGTTCCACCCCGGTGACCGCTCGCTGACCGCCCGCCCCGGACTGGCCGCCGCGCACCTGCGGATCACCTTCACCGGCACCAGCGCACACGCCTCGGTCTCCCCCTGGCTGGGCCGCAGTGCGCTGGCCGGAGCCCAACTCTTCCTCCAGGCGGTCGACGCGATGCGCCAGTTCGTGCCGCCCACCGTACGGCTGCACGGCATCGTCGCCGACGGCGGAGCGGCCCCGAACGTCGTACCCGCGTACGCCGCCGTGGACCTCTACGTCCGGGACCGGACGGCAGCCTCGGTCGAGGCGCTGGTCGACCGGGTCCGGGCTGCGGCCGACGGGGCGGCGCTGGCCACCGGAACGGCGGCGGCGCTCCGGGAAACCGGCCCGATGTACGCCGAACGCCGCAACAACATGGTGCTCGCCGAGCGGTTCGGTGCGGCGGTACGGGCCCTCGGGGTGCAGATCCTGCCCGGTGAGCCGGACGGGCCGGCGGGCTCCTCCGACATCGGCAACCTGTCTGGGCTGCTGCCGGTCATCCACCCGTACGTCCAGATCGCCGAGCCCGGCACGCCGAGCCACTCGGCGGCGATGCGCGAGGCGGCGGCGACGCCCCTCGCGCACGACCGCACCGAGGTCGCGGCGACCGGACTGGCCCGGGTGGTCGCCGAACTGCTCACCCGGCCGGACCTGCTGGCGGCGGCGCGGGCGGAGTTCGCGGCGCAGTCCGAGGTACGGGTGTGACGAGTTGCCGACCATACACTCGGCGTCATGTCGGTTGTGATCCTCCTCGCGGGGGTGGGCCCCGACCGATTTCCCGTCGTCGTGTCGCCACTGGCGGAGCTGGCGGCGAGCCTGCACGTGCTGACCGGTCACCGTCACCACCCCGAGCACGCGACCTGGGCGGCCGAGGTCTCCCGGACCGCACCACCCGCCTTCCGGGCCGGGTTGCTGCGCTTCGCACCACTGTGGACGGCGCTGCGCTGGCGGGCCTTCTATCCGGGGCTCGGCACGACCGCACCGGCCGCCGCGCTGACCGGGATCCCACTGCACCGGTTCGCCGAACTCACGGCGTTCACCTGCGCCAGCGGTTACCACGGCTTCGACTTCGGCCGGGTACTGCACGACCCGGCCCAGGCCGGCGCGCTGCGGCAGGCCGCCGCCCGGCTGCCGGAGCCGCACCTGGGTCTGGCCGAGGATCTGCTGCGCGACCCCGAGGCGCTCCGGGCCGACCTGCTCGACTTCCTCGACCTGTGCCACCGGGTCTACTTCGCCGACCTCTGGGCGCGGACGGAGCCGATCCTCGCCCGGGCCGCGCACCGGTTGCGGCAGCGGCTGGCCGACGAGGGTCCGGCGGCCGCCCTGATCGCGCTCAGCCCCTCCACCGCCCGCCTGGCCACTCCGTCGACCGGGCCGTCCCGGGTCGTCTTCGACAAGGTGCACCACGCGGTGATCAGCCCGTCCCGTACCCCGGTCCTGCTCATCCCCACCCGGTACGGCGCCCCGCACCTGCTGGTGAAGAACGAGCCGGGACTGCCGCCGGTGGTGCACTTCCCGGTGGAGGCGCCGGACGTCGGGGTCACCCTGGCCCGCAGTCGCCTGCTGGCGCTCACCGATCCGCGCCGGGTCCGGCTGTGCCGGCTGATCGCCCGGCAGTCGATGACCACCGCCGACCTGGCGGACCGGCTGTCGATGACCCGCCCCCAGGTCTCCCGGCACCTGCGGGTGCTGCGCGACCTGGGACTGGTGCGGGTGGAACGACACGGTCGCTACGTGCTCTACGGGCTCGACCTCGCGGCGGTCGAACGGATCGGGCGGGACGTGGCGACGGCGTTGCAGTACTGAGGTCACCGGAGTGGGAGGTTTGAGATGGCGAGCCGCCACTATCCGATCGTCGCGCACCGGGAACTCTGGCCCCGGTTCCGGCCGAACGCCCTGCGCCAGCGCCGGCATCCGCTGGTCGCCGGGCGGCACGAGATCCTGGTCTACCAGCTCGGCGAGGAGTACCTGCCCGGCCCGCTCGATCCGGCGCGGGCCGGCCGGGCGGTCGCCGCCACCGTCGTCGACGTCCGCCGCGACGTGTCGATCTACACCTCCGACCGGGTACGCAGTGCCGAAGCCGGATGGGAGTTCCCGATAACGGTGATCTTCCACTGCACCGTCGTCGACCCGGTCGAGGTGGTCCGGGCACGTCACCGGCGCGGCTTGTCGGATCTGCGCCAGTCCCTCCGCACGGCGCTCCGCCCCGGTCGCCTGGACGGGCGCCATCGTCCGGGGGATCTGGCGGGGCTGCGCGCGGCGCTCGTCGCCCGCCTCGAACCGCAGCGGCCCGTCCCGGCGACCCCCGGAGTCCGGGTGGTCGTCGGCGAGGTGGAGGTGCGGCCCTGCGTCGCCGTCGACACCGTCAGCCCCGAGGCATGAGCCCGGTCCCGGGCCACGGTCCAGGGCCGGGCCGCCCGGTAGGCACCGGTCCACCGACGGCCGGACCTGCGAGGATGGGTCGGTGGATCTGGAATCGGGCGCCGGGCTGCTGCACCGGCTGACGTCGTACGCGCCGGGACGGCAGTGGGACGTGCCGGTCGACGATCCGCGGGTCCGGCACGACCTCGTACCGAACGATCCCGGCACCCGGCCGCCGCCGATGAAGGCGTACCACGGGCTGCCGGTCGTACCGCTGCCACGTGAGCTGCCGGATCCGGGCGTCTCCGCGACCGCCGTACTGGCCGGGCAGCGGGCTCCGGCACGGCCGCTGGACGCCGCGCAGCTGGGACGGGTGCTCTTCCTCGGCGCCGGGGTGGTCCGGGTCGCCGAGCGCGACGGGATCGTGCTGCCGTTCCGCGCCTCCGGGTCGGCGGGCGGGCGCTTTCCGCTGGAGCTCTACGCCAGTACCCGGGGAGTGGCCGGCGTCCCCGACGGAGTCCACTGGTACGACGGGCAGCGGCACGCCCTGGTGCGGGTCGGCCCGCCCGCCGACGGCGCCGCCACCACCCTGGTCGTCACCGGTGTGCCGTGGCGGACGGGCTGGCGCTACGCCGAGCGGGGCTGGCGGCACCTCTACTGGGACGCCGGCACCCTGCTCTCGCAACTGCACGCGGCGGCGGCGAGCGCCGGGCTGCGACCGCGCCTGCACAGCCGGTTTCCGGACGCCCGGCTTCGGACGCTGGTCGGCGCCGACGGGACCCACGAATACCCGCTGGCGCTGCTCCGCCTCGGTGACGGCGAGCCGGCGGTGGCACCCACCGGGCCGGCCGCCGCCGGTGAACTGCCGCCGGTCGAGCTGCCGCTCTGCACCGCCGCGCAGCGTGCGGGCGAGTGCGACGACCTCGGACCGGCCTGGCCGGAGGGGCCCGAACTGCCGGACGTGCCGGCGGCGGAGTTCGTGGACGAGGTGGTCCGGCGGCGTGGCTCGCAGCGCCGGATGGACCGGCGCCGGACGCTGCCCCGCGCGTTGCTGGACTGGCCGCTGCGGGCGGCACTGCGCGGCGTGCGGGTCCCGCACTGGGTGGCCGTGCACGGCGTCGACGGGCTGGCCCCGGGGATCTACCGGTGGCCGGAGCTGGCGCGTCCGGTGCGCGCCGGTGACCACCGCGCCGAACTGCTGCGGGTCTGCCTCGACCAGAGCCTCGCCGCGGACGCGGCCTACGTCGTCGTCGCGGCGACGCCGCTGGCCGGGCTGGACGACCGGGGCTACCGCGACGCGCAGTTGGCCGCCGGCCTGGTGGAGGGACGCCTGCACCTCGCGGCGTACGCCCTCGGCGCCAGCGCCAGCGGCATGACCTTCGTCGACGCGGAGGTACCCGGGCTGCTCGGCGAGCCGGCCGACCTCGCGGCGCTGCTCTTCACCTGTGTGGGGGTGCCCGCATACCGGTCGCGCCGTGCCGGTGACCCGGGCGCCCCGACGCCGTTCCGACCGGTCGTGCCCCGGCTGGGGACCGAGGGTTGACTGACGCCCGCCAGCCGCGTCGGCTACTGAAGGTGATGATCGTCACGGACGCTGCCCAGGTCAGGGATGCCTCGTCGGCCCTCTGACTACTCTGTGGAATCGGTTAGCGGAAAGATCACCGCGCCGCACAGCAGCCGTCCGGGGGGAAAGTACCAGCATGACCGGTTCCGCCACACGCTCCTGGCAGGGCATGACGATTCCGGCGCCCGGGACATATCTCCTCGACCCCGCGCACAAGCGGGTCGGCTTCCTCGCCCGGCACATGATGGTGAGCCCGGTACGCGGTGAGTTCGGCGAGGCGACCGCGCAGATCCTCGTCGAGCCGGATCCGTTGTCCTCCTCGGTGACCGCGACGATCAGATCGGCCAGCATCGGTACCGGCAACGCCGACCGGGACGCCCACCTGAGCAGCCCCGACTTCCTCGACGTGGCGCGGTATCCCACGCTCGAATACCGCAGTACCGGGATCAGGTGGCGGCCGGACCGCAACGACTCGATCTTCTACTGGGCCCGGTTGCGGAGCCAGCGCCCGGGCCGGCGCAGCGAGGTCGCCGTACCGGAACAGGTCGAGAAGACGTCGGGCCGGTTCGTGCTCACCGGAGAGCTGACCATCAAGGGGATCACCCGACCCGTCGACCTCCAGGTCGAGTTCGGTGGCGCCCGGCGCGACCCGTACGGCCAGGACATCTTCGGGTTCAGCGCCTCCACCGAGATCGAACGCGAGGAGTACGGGCTGGTCTGGAACGTGGCCCTGGAGAGCGGCGGGGTACTCGTCGGCAAGAGCGTACGGATCGAGATAGCCGGCGAGGCGATCCGGCAGTCCTGACCGGACCGTCGGTCGGTGCGGGCCGGGCCCGCGACGGACGGATCCGCCGCGGGCCCGGACCACCGGTCGCTGCCGTCAGTTCGGGGCGTGCACCCCGTTGGCGGCCCAGTCCCTGGTAGCACCACGGACGTACATGGTGGAGGACTGGTTACCGGAGAAGTACTGCCGGATGGAGCCGGTGAACGGTGTGCTGGAGGCGTTGCGGCCGTACACGTCGGTGTAGACCGTGGTCGAGCCGCTGCTGTTCTGCACCTGGAAGGTGCCCGGCCGGAACTCCCGCAGGGTGCCCTTGAACGGCGAGCGCGGGTCGTCCCAGGCGAGGTTCTGCCCGGCCTGGCGCGCCTGGTTGCAGTAGTCACCACCGGCGAGGTTGGTGTAGCACAGGTCCACGATCCGGCCCAGGTTGTTCGGCTTGGTCGGGTCGTAGTAGCGCGACGGGTTGACCACGTAGAACAGCGGCGCGAGCCGGAAGTTCAGCCCGGAACCCGTCACCTGGAAGTCGGAGAACCAGAAGTCGTCCATGTCGGAGACGGTGAACGGCACCGGGTTGGGATAGAGCGGGTCGTTGTGGGTACGGCCCTCCCGGATCGCCTGCACGCAGCCCGGCTCGGTGATCAGCCGACCCAGCGAGCGGGTGTCCGACGGCGAGTCCGCCGGCACCGCGGGCGCGACGTTGATGAACGCACCACCGAAGCCCGGGCATTCGCTGGGGCTGAATCCCCCGGCCCGGCCGAGCGGGATCATCGCGTTGTACCGCGCCTCGGTGACCTGGCCACCGTTGCTCGCGGTGCAGCGCTGGTTGAAGAGCAGTTCGTGGACGTTGTTGCTGAACGCGTCCGGCGAGTGGGTGCCCTGGTGGAACTTGAGCAGGGTGTCGCAGGTCGCGATCGTGGTGCCCTGCGGCGGGAAGAAGCTGGTGCCGTTGTCACCCTGGATCACGTTGACGTTGTTGACCGTCAGGACCTTGTGCCCGACGTGGTCCTCGTGCCGGTGACTGTGCTCGGGCATGCTGTCCAGCATCACCTCGCTGGTGTAGCCGAAGGCCGGCCAGCCCACCGTGCTGTAGAGGTCGGACGGCCGAGGGTCGTCGCCGTGTTCGTGACCGAAGTTGCAGCCACTGGGGTCCCGGGTCGGGTGCCAGGTCGGATAGACCTTCCCGTCGGGGCCGTACGTCCAGTAGCGGGCGTGGATGTCGACGGAGCACTCGCCGGACCTCGGCAGGTACCCCTTCTCGTTGGCGGTGGCGATCAGCTCGTACGCCCGGCTCCGCTCGGCGCTCGCCGGGGGCAGCGCGCTGCCCCAGGTCGGGTTGCCGGGCGGTGCCGTGCTCGGCGGCGTGCTGGGCTGGGTCGTCGGCGGGTTCGTCGGCTGGCTCGTCGGCCCGGTCGTCGGGTTGGGACCGGGGGCTCCGGTGCAGGTGGTGCCGTTCACCGCGAAGCTGGTCGGCGCCGGGTTGCTCCCGTTCCAGGACCCGTTGAAGCCGAACGAGACGCTGGCTCCGGTGGCAATGCTGCCGTTGTAGGTGGCGTTGCGGACGGTGACCTGACTGCCGCTCTGCGTCGCGGTGGCGTTCCAGGCCTGGGTGATCCGCTGGCCGGCGTCGTAGCTCCAGGTGAGCGTCCAGGAACTGATCGGGTCCCCGACGTTGTTGACGGTGACCGTCGCGGTGAAGCCGCCCTGCCATTGGGAGCCGACCGTGTAGGTGACGCCGCAACCGGCGGCGGCCACCGCGGGCCCGGCGATGGTGATGGCCGTGCCGCCGGCGGCGGCCACGGCTGCCACGGTCACGGCTGACCACAGCCGGGACCGGGGACGATGTAGGCGCATTGCTGGTCCTCCGAACGATGGTGGGTGAATCGACGGGGAACGTGGACCCCGGCAGGCGGTGTGCTGGACGGCGGGGACCGGGATTCGCCCGCCCGGCGGCGAGCGCGAGCCGCACCGGTCGCCGGAGCGGCCGGGCGGAACCCCGGCGGGGATGCCGGCGTATCACCATCGATTGATTTACGTCTATGTTACTGGCCGGGTCGGTACTGTCAACGCGTGCCGGGCGGCCCCGTCGGGGATTGATTGACGCAGGTAGACGTAGGTCGCACCGGCGGCCTGGACCGGGGGGCCCGGCCGGCGGCCGGACACCGGCCCGACACCGGCGGGACACCGGGTACCCGGATTTGTCGGCGTGATCGACGTTTGGCGCGGCGATCGGCGGGAACGGCTGTCGCCATGAGCGTTCGGGTGGCCGCCGACGGCCCAACCGACCGGCACGACCAGACCGCCCCGGACCACCGGCCCGGCGCAAGCGAGCGGCACGACGGGACCGACCGGTGACGGCGGCGGGGGGTGGCACCGGCTCCGGCCTGCGGGTGGTGGTGGTCGGCGCGACCGGCAACGTCGGAACGAGTCTCGTCGAGGCGCTCGGCCGGGACCCGGCGGTCGGCACGATCGTCGGAGTGGCCCGCCGGCCACCCCGGTGGCGGCCCCCGAAGACCGAGTGGGCCGAGGCGGACATCGTCAGCGCCGACCTCGTCGAGGTCTTCGACGGTGCCGACGTCGTGGTGCACCTCGCCTGGCTCTTCCAACCCACCCACCGGCCGCTGACCACCTGGCGGGTCAACGTCGTCGGCGGGCGCCGGGTCTTCGCCGCGGCGGCCCGGGCCGGCGTACCGGCACTGGTCTACGCCTCGTCGGTCGGCGCGTACTCGCCGGGGCCGAAGGACCGGCCGGTGGACGAGAGCTGGCCGACCGACGGCTGGCCGATCGCCGGGTACACCCGGGAGAAGGCGTACCTGGAGCGTGCTCTCGACGCCTTCGAGCACCGGCACCCGCAGATGCGGGTGGTACGACTGCGGCCCGGGTTCATCTTCAAGCGTGAGTCCGCCAGCCAGCAACGTCGACTCTTCACCGGCCCGCTGCTGCCGGGCCGGCTGGTGCGGCCGGGGACCGTACCGCTCCTCCCCGACCTGCCCGGCCTGCGGTTCCAGGCCCTGCACTCGGCGGACGCCGCCGAGGCGTACCGGCTGGCGGTGCTGCGCGACGTGCGCGGCGCCTTCAACGTGGCCGCCGAGCCGGTCGTCGACGGCCGGCTGCTCGCCGACATCCTGCGGGCCCGGCGGGTACGGCTGCCCTCCGGGCCGGTCCGCGCCGCGCTCGCGCTCGCCTGGCACCTGCATCTGGTGCCGGCCTCCCCGCACCTGCTCGACGCGGTGCTCCGAGTGCCGATCATGGACATCACCCGGGCCAGGACCGAACTCGGCTGGACGCCACGACACAGCGCCCGGGAGGCGATCGAGGAGTTCCTGCACGGACTGCGCAGCACCGCCGGGATGCCGACGGCACCGCTGACGCCCCGGCTCACCGGTGGCCGGCTCGCCGAGGCCGGCACCGGCGTGGGTGAGCGCCCCTGACCGGAGCCGCCGGCCGGCGGCTCAGACCCGGGTGACCCGGACCGCGTCGGCGATGACGTAGCCGGTACCGCCGGTCCACCGGCTCACGCCCACCCGGTCCGCGTCACCGGCGGCCAGCGCGAAGACGCCGAGTGACACCCACTGGCCACCGGTGAGGCGCTGGTTCACCCGTACCGTCTGGTTGCCGCCGGTGGTGGCGACGATGAACGGCGTGGAGTCGTTGTAGTCGGGGTTGGCCGCGTACCAGACCGAGACCTCGTAACTGGCGGTCTCCGGCACGTTCACCCGGTACCAGGCGACGTCGCTGGCTGCCACCGGGTCGGCGAAGCGGTAGTCGGCGCCGTACCGCTGGCCCGAGTAGGCGGACGTGCCCCAGCTGGCGCTCGCGGTGAACCGGCCGGCGGTACCGTTGTCGACGATGCTGCTCCAGGCCGGCGGCTGGCCACCACCCCCGTCGGTCGAGACGTCGAGGTAGTTGCGGTCGATCTTGATCTGCACCCCGCCCCAGGTTTCGTAGACGTCACCGGTGTACTGGTGCAGCCGTTGGTGGTTCGCGTAGTACTCCGCCGGGCAGTACGGGCCGGCGTCGACGTTCGCCGCGTCGTTCCACCAGGCGAACCAGAGCTGGTCCACCCGGGTGTAGGCCGGGTCGTTGTACGCGCCGCACAGGTCCGCGACCCCGGACGAGCCGCTGGAGTACATCCCGGAGAGGTAGCCGAGGGCGTGCAGCCGTTCCGTCCAGCCGGAGAGATACGACAGCACGGCGGCCCGGCACGACGCGTTCGACGGGTAGTGCTCGATGTCGTTGTAGATCGTGCTGCCGGCGAGGATGCCGAGGGCCTGTGCGGCGTTCACCGCGCTGGTCGCCCGGCTGGCGCCCTGGGAACGTGCCGTGGCCGGGTCGGCGGACATCTTCGGCGTCCGGGTGCCGCAGGGGGCCTGGCGGTCGAGTTCGATGGGGATCAGTCGCCAACCGTTGTTCGTCTGGTTGGTCACCCAGGTCGCGGTCAGGTTGGGCTGGGCACAGGAGCGGCTGGCCCCGCTGATGTAGATCCCGACGGCCCGGTACGGCGAGCTGGCCCGCCAGGTGTTCATCGTGGACTGGGACGGCGCGGTGCAGGTGTCGAAGCCCCGGCCGAGGAAGGTGCCGGGTTGCGGGCCGGCCGCCGCCAGCGGGGCGACCGGGGCGGCGGGTCGGGTCAGCGCCCCGAGGGCGGACGGCGACAGCGGTACCGCGTCCGGTCCGAGGGTCGCGCCGGCCAGAATCCGTCGGACGAGGCCCTCGGTCAGCGGGGTGTGCACGGCCGTGACGAATACGCCCGCGTCCCGGACCGCGATCTGGATCGCGTCGTCCCGGGACGGCGGCGCGGCGACGGTCGCCGCGCCGGGTGCGGTGGTGGCGCCAGCGGTCGGCAGCCGCTGCGCCGAGTCGGCGTCGACCGGTTCGAGCAGTAGCCCGGCGGTCCGCCCGACGAGTCGGGCCGGGCACTCGGCCTGGTCGCCCGGACGGCCGAGGTAGACGGCCGGGCGGTCGAACCGGACGCAGGCGTGCGGCCGGGCGGCGAGGTCGACGACCTGCCAGCTCTGCGGCACGGTGACCCGGTAGCCCTGGTAGCTCACCGTGCGGCTGCGCTCCGGCGCGGCCGGGTCGTCGGCGAGGCCGGCCCGGGCCGGCAGGACCGCCATCGTCGAGCCGGCGACCACGGCGGCGAGGCCGGTCAGGCCCGCCACGGTTCTCTTCATCCGAGCCTCCTGGAGAAATCCTTACCCGCAGCCGCGATGTTTGAAGAATTCCTACCAGATATCGACGCCGACCGCTAGGCGCCGCCAACCGGGCCGGCGCTCCGCGGCGCGCGGGCCGGTGACCACAAAGACCACAACGAACTCCATGACCGTAACCGTGACGGCCGTCACCTCGGACGGAACCATCTACGCAACCCAGCGGTAACGCTGCGGCAACAGCTTCGTCCGTCGAGGAGAGACCGATGACAGACGTTCGGAACGCGCCCGGCCGGCTCCGGGGCGGCTCCCGCCCGCCCGGCGCCCCCGGCTCGGGTACGGGCGGCCGGCGGCGGGTCGCGGCGCTCGCCTGCGTAGCGCTGATCGCACTCGCGGCAGCCGGCTGTGGCCAGAACGGTGCCGGGGACGGCGACGCCTCGGCGGTGAAGTATCCGACCCGGACGATCCAGTTGATGGCGCCGGCCGCACCCGGTGGAGGCTGGGACAGCACCGCCCGGGCCCTGCAGAAGACGCTGACCGACGGCAAGCTGGTCACCGAATCGGTCGAGGTGACCAACGTGACCGGTGCGGGCGGCACGCTCGGACTGTCCCAGTTGGTCACCAAGAACAGGGGCGACGCGCACCACCTCATGGTGACCGGCCTGGTGATGATCGGCGGCGTGCTGACCAACAAGTCCCCGGTGAACCTCGGGCAGACCACCCCGATCGCCACGCTCACCGCCGAGCAGGAGGTCATCGTCGTACCGGCGAACTCGAAGTACACCACCCTGCAACAGTTGATGACCGACGCCAAGGCGAATCCCGGGTCGATCAACTGGGGTGGCGGCTCCGCCGGTGGCACCGACCAGATCCTCGTCGGGCTGCTCGCCAAGGCGGCCGGCGCGGACCCGAAGGCGATGAAGTACGTCGCCTACTCCGGCGGCGGCGAGTCGAAGGCCGCGCTGCTCTCCGGCGACCTGACCGCGGCGGTCTCCGGCGCCAGCGAGTACGCCGACCTGGTCGGCGGCGGCCAGGTCCGCGCCCTCGCCGTCTCCGGCGCCACCGCCATCGACGTCGGCGCCGGCAAGCCCACCCCGACGATCAAGGAATCCGGGTACGACGTCGAGCTGATGAACTGGCGCGGACTCGTCGCCGCACCGGGGATCAAGGACGGCGAGCGGGCCGCCATCATCGAACTCGTCGACAGGCTGCACGCCTCGGAGCAGTGGAAGCAGACCCTGGCCGCGCAGAAGTGGGACGACTTCTACCGCAGCGGCGCGGAGGCGGAGGCGTTCTTCACGCAGGAGAGCAAGCGGATCACCGACGTGCTCACCGAGATCGGACTGGCCGGCTGATGCCCTCGGAGTCGCCGAACCGGACGGGGGTGGTCGAGCCGGCCGCCCCCGTCCCGACCCGTCGGGGAGCCCGGATCCTCGGCTCCGTACTGCTGGCCGGCGGGCTGTTCCTGCTCTGGACGGCGTACCGGGCCGCCGACGGCGACTACTCGGTCGCCGGACCGTGGCTGGCCCCGCTGGTGGTGACGAGTGGCTGGGTGGTGCTGGCCGGCTGGTACCTGGTCGGCCAGTTCCGGACGCCGTCCCCCGCCGAGCCACCCGGCGCCGACGACCCGGCCCACTCCCCCACCGATCCGACCAGCTCCACCGACGATCCGAACAGTTCCACCGACGACGCCGACACCTCCACCGCCGGGCCGGTGGAGGAGCCGGCGCCGCCCGTACGCTGGCGCTCCCCGGCCCTGCTCTGCGTGGCACTGCTCGGCTATGTGCTGCTGCTCGACCCGGCCGGCTTCGTACTCGCCTCGGCGCTCTTCTTCGTGGCGTGCGCCCGGATCCTCGGCAGCCGGCGCTGGGTCCGCGACGTCGCGGTCGCGGTGCCGCTCGTGGTCGGCGTCTACTACGGCTTCACCCGGGGACTCGACATCGCGCTGCCGGCCGGGGTGTTGCCGCTGTGAACGTCTTCGGCGACCTGCTCGGCGGCTTCGGCACCGTCCTCGAACCGCAGTACCTGCTCTACGCGGCGATCGGCGTCACGCTCGGCACCTTCGTCGGGGTACTGCCCGGGATCGGCCCGGCCCTGACCATCGCCCTGCTGCTGCCGGTCACGTTCAACCTGGACGACCCGATCGGCACGTTCATCATGTTCGCCGGCATCTACTACGGCGCCATGTACGGCGGCTCCACCACCTCGATCCTGCTGAACACCCCGGGCGAGTCCGCCTCGGTGGCGACCGCGATCGAGGGGTACCAGATGGCCCGGCGCGGCCGGGCCAGGGCGGCGCTGGCGACCGCGGCGATCGGCTCGTTCGTCGCCGGCACCATCTCGACGCTGCTGCTGACCCTCTTCGCCAAGCCGGTGGCCGCGCTCGCCGTCGAGTTCCGCGCGGCGGACTATTTCGCGCTGGCCCTGCTGGCGATGGTCGCGGTCACCGCCCTGGTCGGCCGCTCGCTGATCCGTGGCCTCATCTCGCTCTGCCTCGGCCTCCTGCTCGGCCTGGTCGGACTCGACGAACTCACCGGGCAGGCCCGGTTCAGCTTCGGCACCCTGGAACTGCTCGACGGCATCGACGTCGTGGTGATCATCGTCGGCCTCTTCGCCATCGGCGAGACGCTCTACGTCGCGAGCCGGCTGGGACAACTCCCCGACCGGGTCACCCCGCTGGAACCGGCCCGGGGCGGCTTCGGCTGGCTGAGCCGGCAGGACTGGGCCCGGTCGTGGCGACCCTGGCTGCGCGGCACCGCCGTCGGCTTCCCGTTCGGCGCCCTGCCGTCCGGCGGCGCCGACATCCCGACCTTCCTCTCCTACACCTACGAGCGGCGCCGGGCGAAGAACCGGGCCGAGTTCGGCAAGGGGGCGATCGAGGGGGTCGCCGGGCCGGAGGCGGCGAACAACGCGGCCTTCTCCGGGGTACTCGTCCCGCTGCTCACCCTCGGCATCCCCACCTCGGCGACGGCGGCGGTGATGCTGGCGGCGTTCCAGATCTTCAACGTGCAGCCGGGACCGCAGCTCTTCGACAAGTCCCCGGAACTGGTCTGGGCGCTGATCGCCTCGCTCTACGTCGGCAACGTACTGCTGCTGGCGCTGAACCTGCCGCTGATCCGGCTCTGGGTGAAGGTGCTCCAGATCCCCCGGCCGATCCTCTACGCCGGCATCCTGGTCTTCGCCACCCTCGGCGTCTACGCGGCCACCAGCAGCGTGACCCAGGTGCTGATCGCGTACGGGATCGGGGTGGTCGGGTTCTTCATGCGGCACTTCGAGTTCCCGATCGCACCGGTGATCCTCGGTGCCATCCTCGGTCCGATGATGGAGTTGCAGTTCCGTCGCACGCTGGTGCTCTCCAACGGGGACCTGAGCGTCTTCGTCACCCGGCCACTCACCGCCGTACTCCTCGGACTGGTCGTGCTGGCGGTGCTGGTGCCGTTCCTGCCCCGGATCGTCGCCCGGCTGCGCGGCCGGCCCGCCACGGCACGGCGGCTCACCTTCGGCGAGGACGACTAGGCACGCCCGGTCGGGTTCCGCCGGCCGGGCAGGCCCCCCGTCGGGTTCCGGCGGGCCGGCAGGGTCGGTCAGGTTCCGCCGGTCCACCGGTAGCGGCGCTCCGGTCGGCCGGCGGAGCCGTACCGCAGGCTCACCCCGGCCTTGCCGGCCCCGACGAAGTGCTCCAGGTAGCGGCGGGTGCTGACCCGGGACAGCCCGACCCGATCCGCGCACTCCGTGGCGGAGAGATCGCCGTCGGTCGACCGCAGTGCCGTGGCGACCAGGTCGGCGGTCGGCTGGGTCAGCCCCTTCGGCAACTCGACCGGGGCCGGCCGGAGCGCGACGAAGAGCCGGTCGACGTCCTCCTGGCCGACCTCTCCGGAACCGGCCAGCCGCTGCTGGGCGGCGGCGTACCGCTCCAGCCGGTCGCGCAGCGCGTCCGAGCCGAACGGCTTGATCAGATAGTGCACGACCCCGCCGCGCAGGGCGGTCCGGATCGTGTCGACGTCCCGGGCCGCCGTCACCGCGAGTACGTCCACCACCACCTCGCCCTCGCGCAGCCGACGAAGCACCTCCAGCCCGGAGAGATCCGGCAGGTAGATGTCGAGCAGTACCAGGTCGGGGCGGAGCCGGTGCACCGCGTCGAGCGCTTCCGCGCCGTTGTGCGCCACCCCGACGACGGTGAAGCCGGGCGTCCGCTCGACGAAGCCCCGCTGCACCCGGGCGACCATGAAGTCGTCGTCCACCACCAGTACCCGGATCATGTCGGCGCCCTCCCGGGCAGCGCGCCGTCCCGGACCGGGCCGCCGGCCGGCGGCCCGGTGTCCCCGGCCGGCTCGTCGACCGACGGGACCGGATCCGCACCGGTGGCCGACGGGACCGGATCGCGGCCGACGGCGGGCCGAGCCGGATCCCGGCCGGCGGCGGCCAGTGGCAGCCCGGCCCGGCCGGTGGCGGGCAGCGGCAGCCGGGCCCGGAACGATGCGCCGTCGACCTCGACGCTGCCGCCCCGGCGCTGGCAGATCAGCCGGACCAGTGCCAACCCCAGCCCGTGGTGCCCCCGGGCCGGGTCCTTGGTGCTGTAACCCTGCCGGAAGACCTCCTCGACCCGCTCCGGCGGTACCCCCGGACCGGAGTCGCCGACCCGGACCACGACCTCGGTGTCGACCCGGGCGAGGACGACCTCCACCCGGCCACCGGAGCCGGCCGCGTCCAGCGCGTTGTCGACCAGGTTGCCGACCACCGTGACCAGATCGGCGGCGAGCTGCTCGTCGACCGCCGGCAGATCCGACTCCGGCGAGACCGCCAGCCGGACACCCTGCTCGGCGGCGAGACTGGCCTTGGCGATCAGCAGCGCGGCCAGCGCCGGATCCCGGACCAGCTCGGTGACGTCCCGGTTCAGCTTCTCGTGCACCTGACTGGCCCGGTTGACGTACCGGATCACCTCGTCGTGCTCGCCGAGCTCGATCAGCCCGGCGATGGTGTGCAGCCGGTTGGAGAACTCGTGTGCCTGCGCCCGCAGCGCCTCGGTGGTCTGCCGGCTCGCGTCCAGCTCGCGGCGGAGCGCGGTCAGCTCGGTCCGGTCCCGCAACGTGGTCACCGAGCCGACCCGGCGCCCCCGGACCAGCACCGGCCGGCGGTTGAGCACCAGTACCCGGTCGTCGCTCAGGACGATCTGGTCGACCCCGGTGACCCTGCCGGTGAGTACGTCCCGCAGCCGGGGCTCCATCGGCTCGGCGTGCAGCGACCGGCCGACCGGCAGCGCCGCCAGCCCGAGCAGCCGGACCGCCTCGTCGTTGACCAGGGTCACCCGGTCGGCGGTGTCGGTGCCGAGCACGCCCTCCTTGATGCCGTGCAGCATCGCCTCCCGGTGCTCGACCAGACCGGTGATCTCGCGCGGCTCCAGCCCCAGCGTCTGTCGCTTCACCCGCCGGGCCAGCAGCAGCGACCCGGCCACCCCGAGCACCCCGCCGAGCAGCAGATAGGTGAGCAGGTTGGTGAGGCCGGCCGCGAGCTGCTCGGGCAGCGTCGGATAGGTCTGGCCGACCACGATCAGGCCGAGGAAGCGGCCGTCCCGCTCGTCTAGGACCGGCACGTGCGCGACGAGCGCCTTGGAGCCGTCGTCGACCACACCGACCCAGGACCGGCCGGTGAGGCCGTCGCTGCTGCCGAGCACCATCGGCGATCCGGCGTCCGGGCCGGTGACGAGCTTGCCGGTGGCGTCGGCGATCAGCACGTACGTCGCGCCGGAGACCGCCCGCGCGCTCTCCGCCACCGCCGCCAGCGCCTCCTGGCCGTGCGGGTCGCCGATCCCCATCCGTACGGTCCGGTTGATCGCCGCGTTCTCCCCCACCGAGCGCAGCCGGGAGCCCTCGTCCCGGCGGAACGCCGCGTCGGACTCGGCGATCGAGACGGCCGCCACCGTGCAGACGACCAGCAGGACGATGCCGAGCTGCAACAGCAGGAACTGACCGGCCAGGGACATCCGCTGCCGCATCGCTCCTCCTCGTCCGGTTCGTCGCGCCGGTCCGGTACCGGCACGGTCGCCTGCCCCGCGACGACACCCGGTCGCGGCGCCGGGCAACCGGGAAGTTCTCACCTGACCAGCCCCGACGTCAACCGGCGGACCGGACCCGTCACGGGTGGTGACAACCGGGCGTCGGGCGGCCAGGATCGGCGGAGGGACGGTACGAGGGGTCGGACGACGAGGTATCCGGTGCGGAGGTGTGCGGTGGCGAGGTATGCGGTGATGAGCGGGACGGTGGCGAGGCGGCTGGTCGGCTCGGTCGCCGCTGGTCTCGCGGTCGTGCTGATCGTCGTCTCCGGCTGCGCGGGGCGCCTCGCGGACGGCGCCGCCGAATTGCGCCTGCTCGTCCCGAACCCACCGGGGAGCGGCTACGACGTGACCGCGCGCACCGCCGCCAAGTCCCTGGCCGACGCCGGGATCGCCCGGGCGGTGGAGGTCTTCAACCTGCCCGGCGGCGGTGGCGTCGTCGGGCTCCGACGGCTCGGCTACGAGCGGGGCAACCCGGACCTGATGATGCTGATGGGACTCGGCGTGGTCGGCAGCCAGTACGCCTCCGGGGCCCGGTTCACGCTCCAGGACACCACGCCGATCGCCCGGCTCATCGAGGAGCCGGCGATCGTGGTGGTGACCCGGGACTCGCCGTACCGGGACATCGACGGGCTGATTGCGGCCTGGCGGGCCGACCCGGCGGGCGTACCGGTGGGCGGCGGCTCGTCCGCCGGTGGGCCGGACCATCTCGCCCCGATGCTGATCGCGGAGGCGGTCGGCATCCCGCCCCGACAGGTGAGCTACCGGCAGTTCGACGGGGGCGGCGACCTGCTCGCCGCGATCCTCGACCACCAGGTCGACTTCGGCGTCTCCGGTCGCAGCGAGTACGCCGACCAGATCGCCTCCGGCCAGCTCCGGGTACTCGCCGTCACCAGCGAGTTCCGGCTCGCCGGCACCGAGGCGCCGACCCTGCGGGAGCGCGGTGTCGACGTCGTCTTCACCAACTGGCGGGGCATCGTCGCGCCGCCCGGACTGGACGGCGGGGACGTGGCGGCCATGCGCGAGATGGTCGCCCGGTTGCACGCCTCGGCAGAGTGGCGGACGGTGCTGACCAAGTACGGCTGGACCGACGCGTACCTCGACGGCGCGGGATTCGGCGACTTCCTCCGGGCCGAGAACGCCCGCCTCGCCCACGCGCTCGACGGGCTCGGCCTGAATCCGGCGCACGCCTCCGGGGCCGGGGGCGGCGGATAGCCCGACGGGACGGTCAATCCGCCCCCGCCACACCGGTTGGTCGGCGGGGTGCGGCACGCTCCCCTGAGGACGGTGCGGTCGCGGTAGAGTCCCGGCCACCGGTGCGCGCCGGTACCCCGTCGGAACGCCACCCGGACAGGAGCCCGCCATGGCCACCGCCGCACGCCGGTCGACCCGGACCGCCGCCACCCTGCTCACGGCCGTCGCGCTGGTCGCGATCCCGACGGGGGACGCGTCGGCGCGCGACGGCGACACCCGGCCCACGGCCGGCGACACCCGGATGGCGGTCGGTGACGGCGCCGTGGCGGCCGAGCGGGTGCTGCGGGTCTACAACAACAACATCGAGAACCTCGTGGTGAACAACGCCGACGGCACCTGCACCCGGATCTCCGGTCCGGACCATCTCACCTCGATCCTCGTCGACGACAGCGGCCGGACGGGTACCGCCGGTGTGGCGGCACCGGACCTGCTGATCGTGCAGCAGGTCCGGGGTACCGGGCAGGCGGAGGCGTACGCGGACCAGCTCTCGGCCAAGTTCGGCTATCCGGCCGGCACCTACCGGGCGATCGTGGCCTGGAGCGACCCGGAGCCGTGGGGTAGCACCCACAAGTGCAGCTCCCAGTCGCTCGGTGACCTGAAGAAGAAGCAGACCAACGGCATCCTCTACAACACCCGGACCCTGAGCCTCGCCTCCGGCGACGTCTCGAAATACTGGAGTGCCGGCTGGCTGCGGCCCGGGACGGCGTACGCCAACGGTGCCGGGTGCACGCTCTACAAGCCGCCGAACAGCGACCCGGACAGCACCGACTACCACAAGTGGAAGCGGACCAGCGCCATCGCGGCGAGGTTCACCATCAAGGCGACCGGCACCACCGTCTTCGCCGCCACCATGCACCTGCCGCAGGAGAACCGGCAGAACGCCTGCGCCGGGGCCGGCTACACCGGCATCGGTGGCACCGGCATCCACATCGGGGCGGACGCCACCAGCCTGATGAACGCCTCGACGATCCGGGTGGTCGGCATCGACGCGAACCGGACCGGCATCCCGGCGTCGACGTTGAGCGGTTACGGCATGACCGGCTACGGTTCCAGGGCCACCAGCGGCTCCAGCAAGATCGATTACCTCTTCGTCCGGGGCAGTGTGCAGCCGTCGGCCGTCGACCACACGGTGGCCGGTACCAGGTCGAACCACCTGGCCCTGTACGGCTTCATCACCTACTGACCCGTCGAGCGCCGGTGGAGGCGCGGCGGCCGTGGTCGCGCCGCCTCGGGCCGTACCCCGGTGGACGCCTCACCATGGTCACCGCAACCGCATCCGACGACCGCACGGTCCCGCGCCGGTCGCGTACCTTGCTCGCATGGCAGCAGC
The DNA here is from genome assembly GCF_003030385.1 of Plantactinospora sp. BB1. NCBI lineage: Bacteria > Bacillati > Actinomycetota > Actinomycetes > Micromonosporales > Micromonosporaceae > Plantactinospora > Plantactinospora sp. BB1. The sequence goes on from NZ_CP028159.1 coordinate 4,467,799, forward strand.
TTCCGCCGATCCGGTGCGCGGTGTCGCGGCCGGCCGGACTCGCCGGGCCCTCGTCCGGGTCGCGCTCCCGCTGGTCCTCGTCACGATCGGAGTGCTGATCGGTCTCACGGCGGCGAAGCTCGCCGACGACCCGCACACCGCCCGGTCGGAGATGGTCACCGGCACGGTGACCTGGTCGAACGACCGGACCAGGCTGTTCGTCCTCGAACGGGACGGCGCCGTGCCCGACCCGCTGCACGGTGACACCGTCTACACCGTGATTGCCGACGGCTGGCAGGACGCGGGCGGCACGCTGCACGGCGAGGGCAGCTATCCGAGCTGCCTCGCCGGTGCGGCCGACGACCCCGTCTCCACCGACCGGCACCGGGTGGAACTCGAGGTGCTGCACCGGGATGTCGGCGCCGAACCCCAGCACATCGCCGTGCACGTACGCTGCCTCGACTGACGGACCCGACGGCGGGCCGGCACCGCGGGTAGGCACCGCGCGGGTAGGCACCGCGCCGGGTCCGGCGGCCGGCGCCGCGACAGCGCCGGGCCGACCGGAGTACGTCGTCGTCCTGCGCGTCACCTCACCGTCGGCTCGAATGGATCGCCTGGAAGAGGGAGATCCACTGCTCCGGCCAGACGTACCCGACCAGGATGTCGGCCGGCACCCGGTTGGCCCGCAGCGCGGCGTCGACCTGGCGGGCCGGGTAGCCACGGTGCAACGAGGCCCGCAGCGAGCCGCCCACCCCGCCGAAGCCGAGCGCGACGAACCGTTCGTAGGCGGCGAGCTGACGTCCCGGCAGCAGACCCACCGCCCGGCGCTCCAGGCGCAGGATGCCGGAGTCCACCCGGGGCATCGGCCGGAACCGCTCCCGGGGGATCCGGCCGGCCAGCCGCCAGTTGATCCACGGCCAGGTCTGCACGGTCCGCAGCGTCCACCGGCCGTAGTCGCCGCAGCGCTTCCGGGCGTACTCGAGCTGGGTGACCAGGGTGGCACTGGTCAGCCGTGGGGCGTCCAGGCACCAGTCGACGATCCGGCTCGTCGAGGCGTACGGGATGTTGCCGACCACCGCGAACGGCTCGGTCGGCGGCACGGCGGCGACGAAGTCTCCGTGTACGAGCCGGAGTCCCGGCTCGGCGCGGAACTCCTCGCCGAGCCGGGCGACCAGCGCCGGGTCGATCTCGTACGCGACGACCCGGCGACACCGCCGGACCAGCTCCCTGGTCAGCGCCCCCTGCCCCGCGCCGACCTCCAGGATCAGCCCGGTCGGGTCCGGGCGGGCCGACGCGACGATCTGCCCGATGGTCCGCTCGTCGCGGAGGAAGTTCTGCCCGAGGACCCGGCGCGACCGGTCCTGCCCAGTACGCGGCACCGCCGGTCGGGTGGGCCGGTCGGGTTGCCGGCGGGTCGGCGGGTTCGTCCGGTGGGCGTGCGGACGGTTTTCTCGATTCGGATGATGGTGCGGCACAGCCGTGTCCTCCCGCCCGGACGCTCCGGGCCGGTTCGTGGGCAGGCGGGCGCGATCGCCACGACCTGTCCGGAAGTGATCAGGACTCGGATGACCCTGGACAGCGCACCACACGCGAACGGCGTCACAGGACGGCACGGACGCCGACGGCGTCGCGGCACGTCACAAACCGCAAAAGGATGGGACCGGCGTTCGACGGCGCCGCGTCAGCGGCGTCGGCGATCGAACCCAGGTGCTCCCGCGCTCAGCCGACCAGGGCAGAGCGGCCGGCCCGAGGGCGGATCAGGAGCTGGGGCGCCCAGTCGGCGGTGCACGTCCCGGTCAGGGACCCGCGGATCAGGGCGTGGAAGGTGCCAGACACCCGCCCACCCTAGCTCAGCAGGTCGGGACCGCATCAACCGGTTTTTCCGTCCCCGCCGACACCCGTCCCCGCCGACACCCGTCCGGGGCGACACCCGTCCGGGGCGACACCCGTCCGGGGCGACACCCGTCCGGTGCGGTACGTCCGGTTCACCGGGCCGGCCGAACCACCGCACCGCCGGGCCGGGTCACCGCTTGCGTCCCACTCCGGCGTAGACGAGGGCGCCCCGGTAGCGGTCGTCGACCGTCTCGGACGGATCCGGACGCCAGTCCGGCAGGTTCACCAGGCCCGGCTCCACCAGTTCGAAGCCGGTGAAGAACCGCTCGGTCCCGGCCCGGTCCCGGGCGGTCAGCGGCGTCGGAGTACGCCGGTAGAGTTCCTTGATCTCCTCGTCGGACTCCTCGCTGGCCCCGTGCGCGCCCTGGGTCACCACCAGGTAGCTGCCCGACGGCATCCCCTCGGTCAACCGCGCGATCGCCCCGTGCGGGTCGTCGGAGTCGGGTACGAAGTGCAGCAGCGCGACCAGCAGCAGCGCGGTCGGTCGGGCCAGGTCGAGCAGGCCGCCGTCGCGGACCTGGTCGAGGATGTCCTGCGGCCGCCGCAGGTTTGCCTGGAGTACGGCGGTACGGTCGTCGCCGGCCAGGATCGCCCGACTGTGTGCCACCGCGACCGGATCGATGTCCACGTAGACCACCCGGGCCTCCGGGTCGAGCTGTCGGGCGACCTCGTGCACGTTGTTCGCGGTCGGGATGCCGGAGCCGATGTCCAGGAACTGCCGGACGCCCTGCCCGGCGAGGAACCGTACCGCCCGACCCAGGAAGGCGCGGTTGGCCCGGGCGTAGCGGACCGCGTCGGGCCAGGCCAGCACGGTCTTCCGGGCGATCTCCCGGTCGACCTCGAAGTTGTGCGAGCCGCCGAGCCACACGTCGTAGATCCGCGAGGCGCTGGGCCGGTCGGTATCGATGTCGTCGGGCGCCCAGTCCGGTCGTGTCACCGTCACACTCCGCCAGCTCGGTGTCTTCGCCGCCCCGGCTCGCCCGGCCACCCGTACGGGCCAGCCCGTACCGGCGAGCCTGGTGTCCGCACCGGTTTCCAGATCCTCAGCGTACCGATCGGAGCCCGGTCGAGGAGCCCGCGGACATCGAGACAGGCCGCTGTTCCCCCCGGCCACGGGTCGCCGATCCGTGCCACGGCGGCGGTTGTGGCGCTCACCTGCCGCGACACTCCCGGCGGGGAAGTGATCACGATCCCGGGCCGGCGTTAAGGTACCCGGATGGAAAAGCCCACCGTGGGTCTGGTCGACGGTCCGCCGCCGCCAGACCTTGTCATCGAGGACATTACGATCGGCACGGGCCAGGAGGTCCAGCCGGGCCAATGGGCCGTGGTGCACTACGTCGGCGTCTCGTTCGACACCGGCGACGAGTTCGACTCGTCGTGGAACCGCGGCTCGCCGTTCAGCTTCCCCGTCGGTGGCGGCAAGGTCATCGAGGGTTGGGACCGGGGCGTACTCGGGATGCGGGTCGGCGGCCGGCGCAAGCTGGTGATCCCACCGCAGCTCGGCTACGGCAACCAGGGTGTCGGCAACCGGATCAAGCCGGGCGCCACCCTCGTCTTCGTGGTCGACCTGGTGGACGTCAAGTTCTGACCCGCCGGTCCTGACCTGTTCCGACCCGCCCGGGGTACGTCCGCCCCGGCCGACGGGCCCCGGACGCCAACGGCGTCCGGGGCCCGTGATCTGTTCCGGGCCGGTCCTGCGCCCTGCGGCGGCGCGCTCAGAAGTCCAGCGCGCCCCGGCCGCCCACCACCGGCAGGGTCAGGGTGCTCGACGCCGGCAGCACCGTCAACCGGGTACCGGGCAGCGGCAGCAGCGTGTAGTCCTGGTCACTGGAGAAGATCACCAGACCGAGCCGGTGCCCGGAGCGGAACACGTAGTCCTTCGGCTCCATCGTCCAGCGGTAGTCCGCCAGGCGCCCCGGCCGGAGTGGCCGGCCGTGCGCCTCGCTGGTGCGGTTCTGCGGGTCCAGCCAGCCCCGGCTGACCACCACCGGCGCGTCGGTCGAGCCGACCGGACCGTAGTCGACCAGGTAGCCGGTCAGGTTCGCGGCCGTCCGGTTGTCGACGGAGAGCCGTACCCGCAGCTCCGGCCGCCCCGAGATCCGGACGTCCCGCCCCAGTGCCGGGGAGGTGTAGACGAGCCGGTTCGGGTTGGCGGCATCCGGTCCCGCCACCAGTTCGGCCGGGGTGATCGTCCGCCCCGAGTCGACCATGCTCTGCACGGTGCGGCCCCGCCCGCCGTGTTCGACCAGCCGGCCCGGCGCGGTGGCGTCGCTCGCCGAGAGCCCGAGCGACACCTCTCGGGTGGCCGGGTCCGGCCAGTCCCGGTACGTCGTGTAGACCCGGTCCTCGCGCTGCAACACCGCCCTCGGCTCGGCCATGATGTCGTTGTCGACGCCCCACAGCCAGTAGTCGAACCAGCGGTTCTCGGTCTGCTTGTAGGTCCACGACCGCCCGTCCGGCAGCGTCACCGTGGCGGCGCTGCCCGGTCCGCCGTGACCCCCCTGGTGCAGCCAGAGCTTGCGCGGCACGCCGTACCGGTCGAGCTGGTCCCACCAGTCGGCGAACTGCCCGGTCTTCACGTTCCAGTCGTTGAGCCCGTGTACGACGAAGACGCTGGCCCGGACCTTGCGCGCCCCAGGCAGATAGTCCCGCTCCCGCCAGAACCTGGTGTAGTCGCCGGTGACCCGGTCCTGTTCCTCGGCGATCTCGGCGATCTCGTCGGCACAGGTCCCCTCGGAACGAGCCCGCCCGGCGGTGTACATGGTGAGGATGTCGGCGTCCTCACCCTGGTAGCCGCCGGGCGCCACCACCAGGCCGTTCGCCCGGTAGTAGTCGTACCAGTTGCTGATCGCGGCGACCGGGACGATGGTCTTGAGCCCTTCGACACCGGTCGTCGCCACCATGTTCGGCAGGGTCCCGTTGTAGGAGACGCCGGTCATCCCGACCGCCCCGGTGGTCCAGCCGGCCCGTACCGGTGCGCCGCTGGCGTCGTAGGCCCTGGCCCGCCCGCCCAGCCAGTCGATGATCGCCTTGGTGCCCAGCGTCTCGGCCGAGTCACCGGTGGTCGGGCAGCCGTCGGAGTCGCCGGTGCCGACGCTCTGCCCCAGCACCACCGCGTAGCCACGCGGCACGTAGTAGTCGTCGAGCTGGCCGGGCAGGTTCGCCTTCGCCTGCGCCCGCAGGACGCCGGCCTGCTCGGCCCGCCGGGCGGACGTGCCGGTCGACGAGTTCTGCGGCAGGTCGTCGACGAGGACGCTCGGATAGGGTACGTCGCCCCAGGTGTCCTTCCGGTACGGCGAGTGTTCCAGGATCACCGGCACCCGCAGCCCCGAGGTGTCGGTCTCCCGGGGCCGGGAGATGTCGACCACCACCCGGTCACGCCGGCCGTCGTGGTCGGTGTCGAGCGGGGTCTCGACCCACACCCGCTCCTCGATGGCGTCGGCGAGGGAGAAGACCGGCTGGGTCATGCCGTCCTGCACGACGATGCCCGGCGGCGGCGCGGCCGGGGCGGCGCGGGCCGGTAACGGTACCGCGACCAGGGCCAGGCCCAGCGCGTACGCCCCGAGAATCCTCACGGGACCTGCTGATGGCATGGAGTTGCTCCTCTCGACCGGTCCTCGTGGGTCGGCGCCCGACGCCGCGCTGGCCGCCCCGGACCGGTTGTCGCGGCGTTCGGGGCGGAGCACTGTCCGCATCGGACGATGCGGCGCATTCCGGGGGTTGTCGGAATGGTCGGGGCGGGCCGTACCGAGAACGGCTGACTACGGGGGAAAAGAGATTGCCGATGGGGGGAACATTGACGACTTATCCTAGATAGGCCACCCCGGTACGTCGATTGCTGGGGCCGACCCGGACCGGTCCTGGCAGCACCTCACCCCGCACCGGACTTGGCCAACCGCCGTACCGGGAGGTAGCTTGGCCGCCGACATCGGAAGAGTCGTACCGACGTGACCGTTGACGGGGCCGGGAGCGCGACGGTGGCGAGTGGCGTGGTTATTGGAGGCTGGGTCCCGGTGAGTGCCTACACAATTACGATTTCCCCGGACGACCGGACGCGGGCGACCACGACGTTGCGGGTGGAGGTCACCGGGGGCACCACCCGGATCACCGAGTTGCTCGTACGGGCCGGCGAGGGCGGTGGACTCACCGCTGGCGAACTGCCCACGGTCGACGTCGACCAGTTGCTCCGCGCCGTGATGCCGGCCGGTACGGTTCCGACCGCCCCTGCTGCGCCGACCCCGTTGGCATCCTCCGACTCCGGCGCCGCCGAGGCGGTCACACCGATCGGCGCCGCACCGCAAGCCGCCTCCGCCGAGGCCCCCTCGTCCAGCTCGGCGGCGACGGACCCGTCATTGTCGGGCCCCTCGTCGTCGTCGGACTCGTCGTCGTCGGACTCGTCGTCGTCGGACTCGTCGTCGTCGGACTCGTCGTCTGGCGAGTCGGGTGCGGACGCATCGGGGTCGGGGCTGTCCACGGTGGAGCGTTCGGCAGGCGCGCTCGCCGTCGACCCGGCCACGGCGGCGACCACCGGGGAGGTCGAGCCGGCGGACGGTCACCGGGCGGCGGGTACGCGCGGCGCCGTCAGGAAGGCGGCACCGACCCGGAGTACCGCCAGGAAGAGCCCGTCGAGCCGAGGCTCCACGGCGAAGGAGACCTCCACCAGGAGTCGTGCCGGCAAGGCCACCGGCACCGCCAAGCGGACCAGCCCCACCAAGACCACCAGCGCCACCACGCGCACCGGCACGGCGAAGTCCACCGGCACCGCGAAGCGGACCAGCCCCGCCAAGACCACCAGCCCCGCCAAGAGCACCAGCCCCGCCAAGAGCACCAGCCCCGCCAAGGCCAGCAGTGCCACCAAGCGGGCCAGCACGGCCAAGAGCGGCGGCACGGCTGTGGGCAGGGCCGCGACCAATGGGCGTACCGGTGTGAAGGGGCGGACCGCCGCCGGCTCCGGTACGGCAACGGCAGGCCGGAAGGCGACCACGGGCCGGAAGGCGACCACGGCCGGGAAGGCGACCACGGCCGGGAAGACGACCCCGGCCAGGAAGGCTCCGGCGACCGCCGTCACGACCACCGCCAAGCGTGCCAACGGCCGGGCGGCGAAGAGCGCCCCGGACACCGCCACCACCCGGACGACCGGCCGGCGACGCGCCCCCAGCCCGGCCGCCGCCGCGACTCCGACGGCGAGCCGTTCCTACCGGCGGGCCCCGGACGACCTCGCGCAGGTGTTCAACCAGGCCGGTACCGTCACGGCAGTGGCCGACCACTACGGAGTTCCTCGGCACACCGCACAGAGCTGGGTCCGGACCTGGCGGCAGAACCAGGAGCGGGCATCGGCCTGAGCGACGTACCCGCGGCAGCGGCGGTGCCGGCCTCGATTGTCGGCTGGCCGCCGAGCTGCTCGCCGGGCGGCCGGAGTTGGTCGCCACGCCGGTGATGCGGCCGGTCAGCGATCGGCTCGGATCGTCAGGCGGGTCCAGGCACCGAGGTAGACGCGGTCGCCGTCGCCCAGCGGAACCGGGGTGTTGGCCACGATCGGCGGCGTCGACGGATCGTTGAGGTACGTGCCGTTGGCGGAACCCAGGTCCACCACCGCCCAGCCGCCCGGCTGCGGGAGCAGCAGTGCGTGCAGGTGGGAGACTCCGGGATCCTCCGGCGGCCCGACCAGGTCGATGTCCGGCTGCACGCCTCGGGATCGGCTACGCCGGCCGATCAGCAACTGCCGGGGTTCCAGGGTGAACCGGCGAGGCACGACGAAGCGGGGAAAGGTCAGGCTTGCGGCGTCCGTACCGCCGAAGGACGTGACCAGGTCGAAGTATCCGGGGTCGGCGTCCACCACCAGCAGCCAGGCGGTTCCCTGCCCGGACGCCGGGCTGCCGTCGCCGGATCCGACCGGACCGCCGGTGCCCGGTTCGGTTCGGGCCCGGACCGGACCGGACGCGTTCGGATCGACGCCCTCGGCGGGCGGGGCCAGCAGGAAGTCGTAGCCGTCCTCCTCGCAGAACCGCCCCGCTCTCGGTGTACCGCAGTGGGGGCACGGTGCGGCGGCCGGAGCGGACTGCCCGGCCGGTTCCGCCCCGCCACTCGCCGACACCGCGCCGCCCGCCGACGCCGCGCCGCTCCCCTGCCCCGCCGGTACGCCGACCGCCGACGCCGGGCGCGCGGCTTCGGCGCCCTCGCCGGCCGGCGCGGCGGAACCACGCGACATCGGTACGCCGCAGACGTCGCAGTAGTCCATCGTGGACGAGACATGTCCCCGGGAGCAGGTGACTGCTGCCGTCACGGCCTCACCCCTGCTCCTTCTTCACCCGCACCGTCTTCACCGACCGTACGTCGGTCAGCTCGGCGTCCAGCGCGGCTACCTGCCGCTTGAGCCGTACCGTGCCGGTCGGCGCGTCGACGACCTCGACCACCCGGCCGAGCAGCATCGCGGTCTCGTCGTGTCCCGACTCGGCGGCCAGTTGCACGGCCCGACCCAGTCGGGCGGTCGCGGTCTCCAGGTCGCCGGCCTCCCGGGCCCGCAGCCCCTCCTGGATCGCGGCGGCGAGTTCGGCCTGCCCGGTGTAGTGCGCCACCTGCGGGCTGATCCGGGTGGAGAGCGCCGTGTCGTCGGTCCACCTGGCCAGGATCAGCCGTTCTGTCAACACCTGACCGGCGCTGACCAGGCTGACCCGGGCGGCCAGCACCTCCTCGCCGACCGAGTCGGGTTCGAGGGTCACGGACAGGTGGTATTCGCGCGTCTCCGCTCCCCAGGCGCCGGTCGGATAGTCCCCGATCCGGGCGCTGACCGTCGCACGCCGTGCGGTGAGTTCCTCGACGTGTGGGAAGACCTGCTTGACCATCCGTACCGTCGCGCCGGCCGGACTCCAGATCCGCAGCGCGACGTCTGCCACCCGCTTGCCCATCGCGGACGCCGTCATCGCCTGGAACGCGGCCGGCAACTGCGCCGGGTGTTCCAGCCCGTCGGCCGTGCCGAGCAGGGCCGAGGCGATGGCGCGCAGCTCGCTGGCCACCCAGCCGCTGCCGATGCCCCGGCTGTCGCAGACGAACCGCCCCTCGCAGACGGCGAGCATCCGGCGCAGGTCTTCGGGTTGCTCGTGCTCGTTGCGTCCGTCGGTGAGCAGGATCGCGTGTCGTACCTCGGTCGGATAGCTGGCGAACAGCCAGTTGGCCAGGTCCAGCCAGCGGCCGATGGCGGTACCGCCGTCGGCCCGCAGCCCGGCCACCGCCGCCTTCGCCGCCGCCCTGGTCTGCGCGTTGGCCGGGACCATCCCGGGCTGTACCGGGTAGACCATCCGGGCGACCGCGGTTCCAGAGACCACCGCGAAGGCCACACCGTCGCGCAGGGTGTCGATGGCTACCGCCGTGGCCCGTTTCGCCTCGGCGAGCTTCGTCGGCGGCATCGCCATCGAACCCGAGGTGTCCACCATGATCACCTGCGCCGCCGTCGGAACGGTCGCCGGGTTGCGCAGGTCCGGACCGGACGCGGTCACGGTCAGGATCGCGTCCACCACCTGGCCACCTGCCGGCAGGTACTCGTTGTGGTCGACCTCGGCGACGAAGTACGGTACCGCGCTCACCTGCCCGCCTCCCCCGATCCGGCGGCGGGCGGAAACGGCAGTACGGCCACCGCGATGTTGTCGTGTCCGCCGGCCTCGGCCGCGAACCGGGTCAGGTCCCGGGCGATCGCGATCGGCGTGGCACCGCCCGGCCCCGGTACCCGGGCCGCCAACGCCCCCGCGTTCGGCAGGTAGTGCGAGAGCCCGTCCGAGCAGATGACCAGTCTGCCCGGCCGGGCCGGCTGGAACGTCACCACCTGCGGGTCGGCGTCCCCGGAGTCCGCGCCGAGCCACCGGATCAACGCCTTGGAGGTGGGATCCTGCTCGGCACCGGGTGGTACCGGCCGCCCGGCCCGGATCTGGCCGACCACCGAGTCGTCCACGGTCAGGCAGACCGCCTCGTGCACGGCACCGTCCGGACCGAGCCAGTACGCCCGGCTGTCACCGATCCAACCGACGGTCACCGAGCCGGCGGTGACGACGGCCGCCACGAAGGTGCAACTGGGCGGCACCTGTCCGTCGTCCTGCACCGCGGTCGCCCGGGCAGCCACGGCCGCGGCCCGACCGGCGGCGACCATGGCGTCGGGCGCGGCGGTACCGCTCCCGAGCGCGGAGAGCATCGCGGCGAGCCCCGCCTCTGCGGCCGCGTGCGCGGCGAGATCGGCCCGGAGCGAGGTGGAGACCCCGTCGCAGACCACCGCGGCGATGGTCTGGCCGAGCCGCCCGACGGTGACCGCGTCCTCGTTGCGGCGCCGCCGGGCCCGGTCGGTGACGGCGGCGACGACCCCCAGGTCCAGGTCCGCACGGTCCCGGCCGACGGACGCCCGCCGTCCACAGTGGTCACAGTGACCGGAGTGGCCGGAGGGCGGGGTACCGCAGCTCGGGCAGGGCTGGCCGACCGCGCGTGACGAGAGCCAGGGACCCGGTGGGACAGGTGCGTCGCCCGGATTGGCCGACCTGCCGGCCGCGACCGGACCGGGTGAGGTGCCGCTGGTACCGGCCGGAACCGGTGGCGCCCCGAACGGACCGCCGGCTGCCGGCGGCACCACGTACGGAGCACCGGGCGGCGCGACTGCGCCACGCGGAGCAGCGGGCGGCACGACTGCGGGTGGTGCACCGGGCGGCGCGACTCCGCCAGATGGAGCACCGGGCGGCACGACTGCGGCGGGCGGAGCACCGGCTGCCACGGGTGGCCGGGGCGGCGGGACCGAACCGGTCCAGCCGGGCGGGGCGGGCGGTGCGGGGTGACCGGTCCAACCGGGCGACGCGGCCGGCGGCGGGTAGCCGGCCCGGTTGCCGGCTCCGGCCGGTACGCCGGGATGCCCGGGCGGACCCCAGCCCGCCGTACCGGGTGGCGCGGCCGGCGCCGGGCCGGGCTGGCTGCTCCAGCTCGTCGTCGCCGAACCAGGGGTCGCAGTCGAACCCGGGGTCGCAGTCGAACCAGGAGATCCGGTCGGGCCGGACGATCCGGTCGGTCCGGCCAGCGCCTCCAGCCGGGACAGCGCGGTCGGCCCGGACATCTCGGCCAGCCTCAGCAGCTCGGTGGACTCGGGCAACTCGACCGAGCCGGACGCCTCGGCCCAGCCGGATGCGTCGGACCGCCCGGTCGCGGGCGTGGCGGTCGACCAGGACGTCCCGACCGGAGCGCCCGGAGCGGCCGGACCGACCGGAGCGACCGGACCGACCGAGCCGATCACCGGGGCCGCCCGGCCGGAGGCGCCAGCCGCCTCCCCGAACGGAACGCGCTCCAACTCCCGACCGCACTCCTCGCAGTAGCGGTGCGCCGGGTCGTCGGGGGCGCCGTGCTCGGGACACGGTTTCGGCATGCTGCCGGCAGCGCCGGCTCCGACGCCGGTCACACCAGCGTCCTCGGCCGGACGGCGTTCGCGTGGTCGACCAGCGCGATCCGCAGCTCCGGATCGCGGGAGAGCTGGGCCAGCGTCCGGTACGCCCGTTCCAGCCCCAACCGCAGCCCGCGTTCGGAGAGTTCGTGCCCCAGCAGACGCGCCCCGGAGGCGGGCGTCGACCGGTTCCGTACCCAGGCCAGGGCCACCTCCAGCACCTCGATGGTGAGCCGGGTCTGTCGCTCCACGTCCAGGCCGAGCCGCTCCAGCCGGGCGGACGCCCGCAGCAGGTCGTCCGGGCCGGTGGTGCCCGCCGTCAACCCGGGCAGGCTGGCCCGGACGGCGGCGACCTGCGCCGCCACGTGCTGACTCGAACTGTCCGGCACCTGGTCGAGTACGGCGAGCGCGCCCGCCCGGTCGCCGACCAGGAACCTGATCCGGGCCAGCCCGAACGCGGCGCTCAGATAGCCGTGGTCGACCCGCCAGACCCGGTCGTAGAGCCGGGTCGCCATCTCCCGGTCGCCGGTGCACTCCGCGCTGACCGCCAGCGCGAGCCGGGCCGCCGGTTCGCCCGGCAGGACGTCGTAGACCGCGTCGAAGGCGACCCGCGCCTCGGCGGGGCGGTTCGCGGTCAGCGCCGCCAGGCCCCGGTACCAGTCGACCCGCCAGTCGAACGGGTCGGCCGCGGCCAGCCGGTCCAGGTCCGCGGCCGCTCCCGCCAGGTCTCCGCCCTCGATCCGGGCCCGGGCCAGCCGCAGCGCCACCTCCACGCTGCGGACCGGTGCGGCGGTGAGCTGCCGGACCAGTTCCGCCGGGTCGGTCGCGCCCAGCGAGGCGAGGAAGCCGGCACCGGGATCGAGGACGTCGACCTGCGGCAGCGGCAGCGCCGCGGCGACCACCGGCGGCGCCGGGGCGATCGCACCGGGTGGTACGCCACCTCCGGCGCCCCAGGCCCGCCCGGCGACCGCCCGGCCGACCTCGCCGGCCTCGGTACCGAAGGCGCGCCGCTCCGGGGTGAACTGCCGGGACACCGCCGGCCGGGGCACGCCGTCGGCGGCGGAGAGCACCTCGCGCAGTACGCCGAGGAGTTGCTCGCTCATCTCCCCGGCGCTCTGGAAGCGCCGGTCCGGATCGGGGTGGGTGGCCCGACGCAGCAGCCGGTGGTACGACATCTCGGCGGTGAACAGCGGCGTGTCGGCCGGCTCCGGCAGCCGGTTGGCGTACGTGGTCGAGAAGCCGCGGAAGTCGAGGCTGAGTACGGCCAACGCCCGCCCGACGGTGTAGATGTCCGAGGCGACCGAGGGGCCGAGCGTGCCGACCTCCGGCGCCTGGTAGCCGGGGGTGCCGAAGATCGCGCTGGTGCTGTCGTCGACGTGGCGTACCGCGCCGAGGTCGATGAGTTTGAGCTGCTCCTCGGCGTGGATGACGTTGTCCGGCTTGAAGTCGCAGAAGAGCAGGTTGCGGTCGTGCAGGTAGTCGAGGGCGGGCAGGATCTCCACCCCGTAGGCGATCACCTCGGGCAGCGGCAGGGCGCGTTGGCCGGTGTCCCGGCGCCGGGCCAGCAGCATGTCCCGCAATGACTGGCCGCCGACGTACTCCATCACGATGTAGCCGACCGGGATCCCGGTGCGTGGGTCGGGGTGCTCCACGAAATCGTGGATCTTGACAATGTTGGGGTGGTCCAGCTCGACCAGGAAGCGACGCTCCGCCACGGCCGACGCCATCGCGTCCTCGTCCGAGGTGTTGATCAGTCCCTTGAGGACCACCCAGCGGTCGCTGACGGTGTCACTGACGTTGCGGTCCCGGGCGAGATAGATCCAACCCAGTCCGCCGTACGCGAGCGCCCCGAGGATCTCGTACCGTCGATTGATCACGTCGCCAGGGCCGAGCCGGGGTACGAAGGAGAACTGGGTGCCGCAGTGCGGGCAGAAGCCCTCGGCCCGACCCGGGCGGTCCTCCCGGCCCCGCCCCACCGGCTTCTCGCAGCTCACGCAGAACCGTCGCGACTCGGCGACCTTCGGCTCGGCCATCACCGCGGTGGCCGGGTCGCGCAGCGGTACCCGGGCGATGTCGACCAGGCCGGCGCCGAGACCACCCCGGGACGCGCTGCGGGACCGGGTGGAACTCCGCGAGCCGGAGTTCGAGGTGCCCCGGCTCGGCATGGTGCCGATCCCGCTCGGCGTCGAGCCCCACCCGGTGCCGGTGGAGGCCGGTCCCTGGCCGGTCGACGCCGGACCCTGCCCCGTCGACGCCGGTCCCGGGCGCTGACCGGTGGAGAGCGCGGCGTGGCCGGTCGGCCCCGCTGGCTGTCCCGGCACCGAGCCGTGTCCGGCGGGGGCGCGGCCGCCCGGGCCGACGCCCGGACCGACACCGACGGCGGCGGCCGGCACCGACGCCCGGCCGGTTCCGGTCGGTACCGACGCCCGGCCCGTCCCGGTCGGCGCCGCGCCCCGTCCGGTACCGGTCGAGGTCCCAACCGGACCGGTACCGGTCGAGGTCCCAACCGGACCGGTACCGGTCGAGGTCCCGACCGGACCGGTACCCGTCGAGGTCCCAATCGGACCGGTACCGGTCGAGGTCCCGATCGGGCCGGTACCGGTCGAGGCGGCGACCGGGCCGGTACCCGTCGCGCCGCCGGTGCTCTCCGGCCCCGTCGTCGACCCGGCGGCCGGTGCCCGCCGGCCGCACTCGTCGCAGTAGCCGTCGGGGAGGTAGGAGCCGGGGCATCCGGGTCGCAGGCAGCGGGTGCTCATGGAACGGCTCCCTTCGCGCCGGGCGCCGGGCGCTCGGCGAGATCGTTGAGGTGACGCTGGTACGCGACCACGGCCCGGGTCGCCGCCGACAGATCACACGGGCTGGTGTAGAGCAGGTCGCGGGCCTGCCGGTAGCGGGCGGAGAGTGCGGTGTGCTCGATCAGGCCGAGCCGCCCCGCCTTGGCCCGGTACGCGTCGAGCCGGCCCCGCAGTTCGGCACGCCGCCGCAGCAGCCCGTCCGCCGCCTCGTGCGACTCGGCCGTCCGGCGCCGGGCGTCCGCCACGCCCCGTTCGAGCGCGGCCAGTTCCGTGCCGACCCGGCTCCACCGCCGCTCCCGGTGCACCTGACCGAGCTGGGCGAACTGGGCACGCAGCGCGGGGGTCGGATCCGGGGTCGGGTCGGGCAGGGCCGAGTTGGCGATCTTGGCGCGTGCCAGCGCGTACGTCCGGGCGGTCTCGGCGACGGCCGTACCGAGTTCGTCCAGTTCGGCCGCCAGCCGTGCGGTACGCCCGGGATAGCCGTCGCGTACCTCGGTCAACTCGGCGACTCGACCGGTCAGGGCGGCGAGTTCGGCCGCCAACCGCCGCAGCCGGTCCCGCAGGACTGTCGCGGTCGACCCGGACCCGGTCGCGCCGAGCGGGTCGGCGAGCGCGCTCCGGTACGCCTCCTCGACCGCCCGGCCGAGCCGTTCGAGTTCGTCGCGCGGCACCTCGGCGGTACCGGATCCCGCCGCCGCGACGCCGGCCCGCGTGCCGGCGGCCGGGACGGCACCGGACCCGGCCGCAGCGCCGGTACCCGCCGGCTCGTCGGACCGCGCCGACCCGCCCAACTCGACGACCTCTGCCCGCAGCCGGTGCAGGCCGTCGGTGAGCTGGCCGAACCATCCGGCGAGCCGGGTCCGTGCGGCCGCCAGTCCGTCGAGCGTGCCGGCCAGCGCGGCGGCCTCCGCCTCGATCCGCCGGGCCAGCTCGGGTAGGGCGATCCGGTGCGCCGCCGCGCCTGCCGGGTCGTCCAGTACCGTTCCGTCCGCGTTGAGCGCGACGGCCGGGAAGGTGAGCAGTGCACCGAGTTCCCGCAGCTCGGGGTCGCCGGGCCGGGACCGCCGGGCGCGTACCGCGCGGGCCCGGTCGAGCAGCACCCCGAAGGCGGCGAACTGCGACCAGAGCGCAGCGGTCCGGGCGCGCACGTCGGCGGCGACTCGGGCGGTCTCGCCGGTCGGCCGGGCGTCCCGCAGCAGGGCCAGCTCGGGCCGGCTGTCCAGGGCGTACATCGCGGCCGAGGCCCGGTCGAGCGCCGCACCGAGCGCGCCGAGCACCCGGTCGACCTCGGCCCGGCCCATCGGTGACGGCGTCGGCACGCTCATCGGCGGGGCTGACCGGATCCCGTGCTGCCGGCCGGCGCCGCCGGGTGCCCGCCGGTGCCCCGCCACCGCACTGGAAGGTCCACGAGACACGCTAGTCCCGGTAACGCGCGACCGGTGGCGCCGGCGCCGGGCCCAGCGACGTCAACCATCGGGTGTACAGCCGGGTCCAGGTGCCGTCGAGGCGGATCTTGGCGAGTACGCCGTTGACGAACCGGACCAGCTCAGGCGCCTCGCGGGAGATCGCCACCCCGTACGGCTCGTCGCTGAACCGCGGGCCGACGACCTCGGTGTTCGGGTCTTGGGCGGCGAGCCCGACCAGGATGCTGTCGTCGGTCGAGACCGCGACGACCTGGTTCTGCTGGAGCAGCACCAGACAGTCCGTCCAGTTGACCACCGAGACCGGTGCGGTGCCCTTCTCCGCGATGTTCCGGATCGAGGTGCTGCCGGCCGCCGCGCAGACCTTCTTGCCGCGCAGGTCGTCGATGCTCTTCACCCCGGAGCCACGGGTGACCAGGACGCGCTGGCCGGCGGTGAAGTATTCGGTGGAGAAGCTGACCTCCTGCCACCGTTCGCAGTTCATCGTCATGGTCCGGACCACCATGTCGACGGTGCCGTCCTTGACCACCTTGATCCGGTCGGCCGAGCTGATCGCCCGGAACTGGATCCGGCCCGGATCGCCGAAGAGGCCCCGGGCGATCTCCCGGGCGATGTCGACGTCGAAGCCGGTGAGCTGGCCGGTCAGCGGATCCCGGAACCCGAACTGGTAGTTGTTCTGGTCGACCCCGACGATCAGCCGTCCACGCTGGACGATCTTGTCCATGGCGCTGCCGGAGGGCATCTGTCGGGGACGGGGCAGCGCGCCGGACGGCCGCAGGCTGGCCCGGGGGTTGCACGAGCCGGACGAGGCCGCCGGGCCGGTGGGGATGACCGCCGGATCCTGCATCCCGACCGGCCGGGGCGGGTCGGCCACCATCCGGTTGTCGGGCAGCGCCTGCTCGTCGGTGCCGCAGGCGGCGAGACCCACCGTGGCCACCGCCACGAGGACGCCGGCAAGGACCCGGCCGGCGAGATGCCGATGTCTCATCGATACTCCGCAATCCGCTGCTGCATGCCCACCGCGGCCCCGACCAGCAGGAGGAGGCTCAGTCCGACGATACCGATGTCGACGCCGGTGAGGGCCCGGCCGGCGCTGACCGCCTCACGTTCGAACCGGTCTCCGTTGTGGGTGATGGCCAGCGCGAGCGCCTCGTCGAACCTGTTGAAGATGGCGGCCGTGGTCTGCTCGCCGGTGCCGACCGTCGCGGCCACCGCCTTGGCGTACTCACCACTGTCGTCGAGGGCCCGCACGTTGCGGTGCGCCGCCGACCATTCCCTGCTCCGGGCGATCGCCGCCTCGACCGCCTGTCGGGTGGTGTCGTCCGGCGCCGCCGCCCGAGCCTGCGCCAGCAGCCCGCCCGAGCCGTCGGCCCCGGCGAGTCGCTCCATCAGGACGCCGTGGTTCTCCTCGAAGGCCGCGCCGTTGCCCCGGGCGACCAGGGTCAGCGCCTCGTCGGCGCGGGCCTGCAACCCGGCGATCCGCGCCTCGGCGAGCAGGTTGACCTGGGCCGAGCCGGAGTCCCGGCTGTCCCGCAGGTTCCCCGCCGCGACCAGTGCCGAGCCGGTCAGCCAGGCCACCAGCAGTACGGTCGCACCCGTGGCGACCAGCAGACCCACGTTGAGCAGCCGGTTGGTCCGCCGGGTCAAATGGATCTGCGTCAGCACCAGTGCCGCCAGGGTGAGTACGGCGAGCAGTACCGCCACCCAGGGGAAGCCGGCCGCCCGGTCCCGCGCCTCGTCCAGCTCGGTCGAGGCCGTCGCGTAGAGCTCCTGGGCGGCGGGCAGCAGCTCGTCGCGCATCAGGCCGGAGGCTTCCTGGAGATAGGCGACGCCGAGCGGCAGACCCTGCCGGTTGTAGGTCCGAGCGGTCTCCACCAGCCCGCTGTAGACCGGAAGGCGGGCGGTGATCCGGGCGACCGCCGCGGCACCCCGGCTGTCGTCCGAGACCGCTGCCGAGACGACGGTGAGCGCGGAGGCCGCGTCGGCCAGGTCGCGCTGGTAGCGGTCGCGCAGCGCGGGCGGCTCGAGACCGTTGGAGAGGAAGGCGCTCGCGGCGGTGGCGTCGGCGTCGGAGAGCGCACGGTAGAGGCTCTGCGCCGCCACCGCCAGCTCACCGCTGCGGGCGGTCACTCCCCGGACCAGATCCGCGCGCTGCCGTACGCCGACGAAGGCGACCACCCCGGTGAGCAGCCCCAGCACGACCACCCCGGCCAGGATCGCGGTGAACCGGCCGGGTGTGCGGCGCAGCGGTGTCGTCATCCGGCGCATCAGGTCCGGTGGGCGGGGTTGCGGCGGAACGGCCAACCGGCCTGGCGTGGCAGCCACCGCCGACCCGTGCGAACCCACCCGAAACCTCCCCAACACCGCAACGGGAAACGGCCGGTCCGGACGTGGTCCAGCCGGTCAGATCTTGGACGACCGGCTTCAAGGTAACCAATCGGCTCAACCGGTGGGGGGCGGCCCGCCGGTGTCGGCGAGCCTACTGTCGGCCACCGACGAACCGGCCCGGGACACCGTCCACTCTCGGCGGCCGATCCCGGCGGAGCAGCCGCACGGTCCACCCGGGCCGGTCCTCGCGGCGCCCGCACCGGCCCGCCCGCCGGGAGGGACCCGGGTGCCGGCGGAGCCCGGAAGGTCCGGGCGGCATGGCGAGCCGCCCGGACCGGGAGGTGGACGCGGGCGGGCCGCGCCGGATCGCCGCGCGGCCCGCGACGCTCAGCCGGTGGTCCAGACGTACGTGCCGGCCACGGTCGCCGCCGCGCCACCGGCGTACGCGGGGGCGAGGCCGCCGGCGAACAGTGCGTCGACCCGGGACGCCTCGGCCGCGCTCGGGTACGCGTTGCGGCAGGAGACCGGGGCGCTGCTGCCGGACATCAGATCCGAGCAGAGTCCGGTACGCCGGTCGGGCAGCCCGAGGATGTGCCCGAGTTCGTGGGTGGCGATCCTGGTCCGGTCGTACCCCTGGTTCACGGCCTGCCAGCCCATGTAGACCCGGCCGGAGCCGAGCCCGGTGACGTACGCCCGGGGCCAGCCGCTGTCGACGTAGATCGTCACCGTCGCCGGGGTGCCGGCCACCAGGCGCACGTTGCTGACGCTGCTGTTCCAGATCTGGGCGGCCTGGGTGAAGTTGGTGCTGAACTCCCCGGCCCGGCTCGCGTCGTAGTAGACCGTACGCACCGCGGGCGCGGCGGTGGCCGGCGCGGCGGCGACCTCGATCCCGACCAGCGAGGTGGCGAGGGTGAGCAGGCCGAGCGTGGCCCGGAGGAGGTGGCGTCTGAGCATGACGACTCCTTATGGGAGCGGGGAAGGCGAGGAAGCGACGCCCTCGATCGATGCTCATTAATCTAGGTCTCCGGCCCGTCGAGCGGCGCATAACAGTTGCCTCATACCGGACCAGCGAGGCGGTACCGGAACGACCGTCGACGACGACGGCGCGGAACCGGAGTGATCGCCGACGATGAACCGAAACGTAACCTGGTCGAACGCGCGCCGTCGCGACCGTCGACCATGGTGAGGGGGCTAACCTGGATCGAGCGTCCGGCGTCGCCGGCGGGGGTGGAAGGCGGTAGCGGGATTGTGCTGGCGGAGGAGAACCACGTGACCACACCGTCGCGGACCGGACGTCCGGCGGTGATGACCGACGTGGCCCGGCTCGCCGGGGTGTCGCACCAGACCGTCTCCCGGGTGATCAACGGCCATCCACGGGTCCGGCCCGAGACCCGGGACCGGGTGGTCCGGGCGATGGCCGAGCTGAGCTACCGGCCGAACGCGATGGCCCGAGCCCTGGCCAGCCGCCGCTCCCGGGTACTCGGGGTGGTGAGCTTCGACACCATCCTCTTCGGCCCGGCCTCGACGCTGCTCGGCATCGAGCGCGCCGCCCGGGCCGCCGGTTACGGGGTCAGCATCGTCACCCTGGAAAAGGTCGACCGCCGTGGCGTGCTCAGCGCGGTCGAGGCGCTGGACGGTCAGGGCGTGGACGGGGTGATCATCATCGCGCCGCAGATGGCCGCCGCCGCCGCGCTGCACAGCCTCCCGCAGGGGATGGCGGCGGTGGCGGTCGAGGCCGGCCAGGACAGCGGGCTGCCGTCGGTCTCGGTGGACCAGGTGGCCGGGGCCCGGCTCGCCGTCCAGCACCTGCTCGAACTCGGGCACCGGACCGTGTGGCACGTCTCCGGGCCGAGCGACTGGCTGGAGGCGGGTGACCGGATCATCGGCTGGCGGCAGAGCCTGGAGGAGGCCGGCGCCGCCGTACCGCCGATCATCTCCGGGGACTGGAGCGCCCGGTCCGGGTACGCGGCCGGCACCGCGCTGGCCGGCAACCCGGACGTCACCGCGGTCTTCGTCGCCAACGACCAGATGGCGCTCGGCCTGCTGCGCGCCCTGCACGAGCGGGGCGTCCGGGTGCCGGCCGACATCAGCGTGGTGGCCTTCGACGACATCCCGGAGGCGGAGTTCATGTTGCCGCCGCTGACCACCGTCCGGCAGGACTTCGACGAGGTGGGCCGGCGCGGCATGGCGACCCTGCTGCAACTGCTCGACACCCCCGGCCGGGTCGGCGGCCCGCTTCCGGTGCTCTCCAGCACCACGCCGATCGAGCCGACCCTGGTGATCCGGCAGAGCACCGCCGCTCCCCCGGCCACCCGGAACTGACCGGGCCGCCGGGACGGCCGGTCGGGGCGCCGGAGGTGCGACTCGCCCGAGGCGTCAGGCCCAGCCGGCGGTCGGCCGGAACGAACTCTCCGCCCGGAAGGTGGCGTTGTCGGCGTACCAGTCGACCCGGTGCCGGTCTGCGCCGGGCTCGACGCGGAGTGCGCCGCCCCACCCTCGCTCAATAGAGGTTGGGCAATGCCTCACGCCCCCCGTCGGCCCTTCCCGGCCGGTGCCGCGCCGTGGCACGGGCAGCCGACCGCCGGCACCGCGCCGCCCGGCGCCGACGCGGAGATCGCGGCCGCCGCCTCCTCGACCCCGCGCAGCAGCCCGTCCAGCGCCGCCCGGTCGAGGTAGCGGCCCCGCACCACCACCCCGGCGATCCGCCGGGTGTTGCCGATCGCCGCCAGCGGGTTCGCGTCCAACACCACCAGGTCGGCGGCGTAGTCCCGGGCCACCCGGCCGGTGCGGGCGCCGAGGAAGCTCGCCGGTTCGGCGGTCGCGGCGTGCAGTGCGGCCATCGGGCTCAGGCCCGCCTCGACCAGGAAGCCCAGCTCGTCGTGGACCGAGAATCCCGGGTACGTGCCGCAGGTGCCGACGTCGGTGCCGACCATCAGCGGTACCCCGGCGCGGTGCAGCTCGCCGACCATCCGGAGCCGGTGGCCGAACATCGCCGCCCACTGCCCGTCCTCCGCCGGGGCGCGGTCCTTGAGGTACAGCTCGTCGAGGGCGTACTGCAGGCCGGCGAGCATCGGCGCGGGCAGGTAGCGGGCGCGCGGGTCGGCGTACAGGTCGAGGGTGCGCGCGTTGTCCAGCCCGTGGTGCATGACGAGGGTCGGGACCTGACGGGTACGGCGTTCGGCCAGTCGCGCGAAGACCTGACGTGCCTTGGCCGGGCTGTAGCTGTGTGCGGCGCTCCATTCGACCGGGTGGATCGCGGCGAACCAGCCGCTGTAGTCACCGGTCTCCAGACGGATCCGGGCGATCCTGGCCCGGAGCCGCTCCTCCTCCCCCGAGGTGTCGATGGCGGTCCAGAACATGTGCTCGACGCTCGCCTGTCCGAGCGTGGCCGCCTCGGTGATCGGCACCTCGTCCGGGCAGTGCCCGGCGAACTCGACCCCGAGCCGGCGGCACTCGGCGACGATCGCCCGGTACGCCGGCGGCGACAGCCGGGAGTAGACCTTCACGAAGTCGGCCCCCTCGGCCACCACCTGGCGGACCGCCTGCCGGGCCTGCTCGGCGTCGGCCACCGAGAGCACGCTGAGCATCGTCGGGTCCCAGACCGTCGGCGCCCCGTCGATGATCCGGCTGCCGATCGTGTAGCGCGGGCCGAGCAGGCTGCCCGCCTCGATCCTGCGCCGCCAGTCGCGCACCGCCGCCGTACCGGACATCTCCCGTACCGTGGTCACCCCGTTCGCCACGCAGAGCGCGGGATCGATCTGCTCGGCGTACCCGTGGGTGTGCATGTCCGCGAGTCCCGGGATCAGGAACCTGCCGCGCAGGTCGACCACGGCGGCGCCGGCCGGCACCCGGACCTGGCCGGTCCGGCCGACCTCGGCGATGCGGTCGCCGCGCACCAGCACGGTGGTGTCGGGTCGGACCCGCCCGGACGCCGGGTCGATCACGGTGGCGGAGGTGAAGGCCGTTTCGGCGGAAGCCGTGGCGGCGGACCCGCCGCCGTGGTCCGCGCCCGGTGTGGCGGCGAGCGAGGTACCGGCAGCCAGCGAGGTAGCGGTGGTCGCACCGACGGCGAGACCGGCGACCAGCACGCCCCGGCGGGAAAACTCTGTCGTCATGCCTGGAATCGTCGCGGGCACGGGCCGGTCGGGCACACCTCCTGACACCCGGAACGGGGTGGTCCTAGCCCTACTTCCCAGCGGCTGCTCCGCCAGACCGGTCCACGTATTGTCAACCCGAGTTGACAGACGCGCCCCGTCAACCTAGGTTGACAACCGTACGGGGCACGGCTGTGCCGACCGACCGCCGAGCGGGGAGCGGGAGCGGGAGCGGAACATGTTCGAACGGTTCACCACGAACGCACGTCGTACCGTCTCCGCCGCCGTCCGGATCGCGGCCGAGACCGGTGCGACGAGGGCCGGCCCGGAACACCTGCTGCTCGGTCTCGCCGACGACGCACCCGGCACCGGCGCCCAGATCCTGGCCGAGTACGGCGTCACCGCCGCCGTGCTGCGGGCGGCGATGGCCCGACCGACCACGCGGCGGCGACTCACCGACGAGGAGATCTCCGCGCTCCGAGCCGTCGACGCCGACGTCGACGAGGTGTTTCGGCGCATCGAGCAGGAGTTCGGACCCGCCGCATCCGTGCGGCAACCCGAACCGCCGGCGGGGCGCGACCGGCGCGGCTGGTTCACCGGGCCGCTCGACGCGCGGGCCCGCACGGTCCTCGAACTGTGCCTGCGCGAAACGGTCGGGCTGCGGCACCGGGAGATCAGCTCCGGTCACCTCCTGCTCGCACTGCTCCGGCACAAGCTGACCGGTCCGGTGTCGGAGACGCTGACCCGGCACGGCGTGACCTACCCGGACGCCCGGCGACGCGTGATCCTCGCGCTGCGCCGCGCGACGTGACCGCAGCCCCTCACCGACCTGACGGCGCCGCCACCGACGGTCGCGGAGCGGACAGGATCGCCGGCTCCGGCGCACGGCCTCGTCCACAACGGACCTCGATGGCGCGGCGGGCCGGGTCCTCCCCCTTCGCCGCCCGGACCGAGGGCGTCGAGGCTACTGCCCGCTCGCGCTGGTGGCGGCCGGTGTCACGTCGAGGGGTTCGCCGGCCGGCGGCCGGGACCTGGCCAGTCTGGCTCCGGCGACCAGCGCCCCCACCATGGCGATCAGCCCCGCGCCGATGAGCGTGACCCGTGGACCGACGACGCTGCTGCCCATGCCGCCGACCAGCGCACCGATCGGGATGCTGCCATGCGAGATCAGCTTGTAGCAGGCGTTGACGACGCCGAGCGCCTCGGGCGGTGCGGCCGTCTGCCGGTACACGATGACGTGCACGTTGTAGACGCCCAGGCCGAACCACTGCAGCAGCAGACCCACGCAGGCCACGACGAAGCCGGCCACCGGCCCGAAGCCCCAGGGGACCAGGAACATGCCGACGGAGGCCAGCAGGATGCCCTTGGAAATCGACTGCAGGGTGCCGATCCGGCGCGCGATCGGCCCGGCCAGGACGGCGCCCGCCGTCGCGCCCACCCCACCGACCGCCAGGGCGACACCGAGCGCGAACGGCCCCAGGCCGATCCCCCGGACGGCGTAGACGGTGAACGCCACCACCGCGATCCGCAGGCAGACGTTGAAGCAGGCGGAGGTCACCGCCAGCGTCATCAGCCGTGGATCGCCGAACAGGATGCCGAACCCGGCCCGCACCCAGCGCCGGGGCCGCTCCACGGGTGTCACGGTGCGCAGGGTCTTGGTGGTGGCGGTGAAGAAGGCGGAGACGAGGAAGGAGAGGCCGTCGAGCAGCATCGCGAAGGGGGCCTGCACCACCTGGATCAGCAGGCCGGCGAGGCCCGGACCGGCAGTCTCGGCGAGCGAGGCCCCCGAGTTGATCCGGGAGGCCGCCCCGACCAGCCGCTCCTGCCCGAAGATCATCGGCGCGTACGACTGGTTTCCGATCTCCAGGAAGAGGCGGCTGACGCCAAGCGCGAAGGCGATGACGCAGAGCACCCCGAGATTCAGCAGCCCCGCGAGGTGCAGCAGCGGCACCGCGGCGACGAAGACCCCGGAGAGGATGTTGGCGGTGATCAGGCTGCCGCGCAGGGGCCACCGGTCGATGGCCCACCCGACGTGCAGGCTCAACAACAGGGTGGGCAGGTATTGCAGCGCCGCCAGCACGCCGAGCTGCCAGCCCGCCACGTCCAGCACGGTGAGCGCGATCAGCGGCAGGGCGAGGAGACTCACCTGGGACCCGAAGGCCGAGACCGTGCTAGCCGCCCAGAAGGCGCGCAGATTCGCCCGCTCCACGACCGACACCGGCACGTCCGCCATCGGAAGACCTCCCCCGCGGTCTCGTCATCGTCACGCCGGTGCAGCGTACGGCCCGTGCACGGCAACACCCCCGGCATGGCCGGTCGACGGTCGGGCCGGCAGGCACTGCCGACACAGAATTAAAACAGCCTAATCTGCCGTTGTAAATGTCGTTAACCGTTCCCCGTGGTAGGGCCGTGAAGAGGCTGATCATACGGAGCGCCGCCGGCCGACGTACCGGAGAAGAACTCGCGCGCACTGGCCGGGCACGTCGGCCACCACCAACTCAGGCCCCCACCAGCCTGAGGTTCGCACGTGGACACTCCGGTACCGATTGAGATCACCTCACTGGTGCGTTGATCGTCACGCGGCGGTGATTCCGATAAAAGACTGATCATCTTTACTCGACACTTGCGACAGTCGTAGCGAGTGTGCCACGATCGGTCACGTTCGGGTCGGGGCCATGGACTGTCGCCCAGATCCCGACGACCCCGGCGCCCAGTGTCGCCGCCGAGAGGTCATCGAGAGCACACACGCAGAGCGCGTGTCGCTGCCACTGTCAGAGCTTCCACGGGGGTTGGGATGACGCTGATTTCGCATCCACATGATATGAACGGCTCGTAGCAGGCGTAGCAAACGCCCGGTGACGCGTCGGAAAACCGCGCCCGGACTCGCGGCGCGCGGTCTGCGGCGTCGTTCCAGATGGTGACGCCCGAGTATCACCGCACATCACACGCGGACGCTTGAAACATTTCACCCGCAGCAGTGGAATACGGCGGGCAACAATCGCTGGCAAGCCGATTGGTGAGCACGCTACGGCCTGTCGACCATTTCGATCCCGTCGCGATTCACCCTGCCCAAAAAGGAGTGACAGCATGACGCTGACTCAGACGACTCCCGTCAAGGGAATCGCCCGCATCGCTCTGTCCAACGAAAGTCGGGACGCGCTCTTCGAGCACTTGAAGGGATTACCGAATCCGGAGCCCCAGATGGACTGGGTGACGACGCTGGCACACAAGGCGTTCGCGACCCTGCCCGCCGAGACGCTACAGGCGATCCTGGACTTCGGGCGGCACGTCGACACCCCCGGCGTGACGCTGGTGGAGAACCTCCCGGTCGACCTCGACCTGCCGCCGACGCCCAGCAACGGCGGACCGTGCGTCGGCAAGTCCACGTACGTCGCGGAGAGTGTCCTGCTCGGTCTCTCGGGCCTGCTCGGTGAGCCGGTCTCCTTCCTCACCGAGAAGGACGGCCGGGCGGTCCACGACATCATCCCGACGGCGGCCGGCGCCCAGACCCAGACCAGCCAGGGTTCGGACGTGTTCCTCAACTTCCACAACGACATCGTGCACGACGCCGGCGGCCGGTACGACGTGAGCAACCCCGACTTCCTCGTCCTGAACTGCCTGCGCCCGGACCTGGCCGGCGAGGCGCTGACCGCTTACGCCGACGCGCGCGACCTCACCGACCACCTCGACGACACGACGATCGAGGTGCTGCGGTCCCCGCTGTTCCAGCTCAACGCGCCGGGCGGCTACACGCGGATGTTCGCCGGGGGCCGCGAGGTGCTCTCCGAACCGGTCCCGCTCCTCACCGGTCCGGCCGAGGCGCCCGAGATCGCCGTGGCCGCCAACGGGGTGCGCCGGCTGACGCCGGAGGCCGACGCCGCCTTCGACACCCTGCAGAAGGTCGCCCGCCACCCCGAGGTCGCCCAGATCGTCAGCCTCCGGGCGGGCCAGGCGCTGCTCATCAACAACCGCAAGGGCATCCACGCCCGCTCCCGGTTCACTGCCCGGTACGACGGCAAGGACCGGTGGCTGCAGCGGACGTACGTCCGGCGCAGCCTCTGGAACATCCGCGACCGGGTCGTGGAGGGCAGCCGCCGGACCCACCGGTAGTCGGTCGGCACCGTCGGCACAGACGTCAGAGAGGACATGAGTTGCAGATCGATTCGCCACGGGTCGACGAACAGATCGTGGAGACCACCGTCTTCGAGGAGCTGGAGTCGAACGTCCGTACCTACTGCCGGCGTTTTCCAGCGATCTTCACCCGGGCGCGCGGCGACCGGATGTGGGACCAGCACGGCCGGGAGTACCTGGACTTCATGGCCGGGGCGGGAGCGCTCAACTACGGGCACAACCACCCCACGATGAAGCGGGCGCTGCTCGGGTACCTGGCCGAAGACCGCCCGGTGCACACCCTCGACCTGCACACTCCCGCGAAGGCGGCGTTCCTGAGCGCGTTCCGGAACGTGATCCTCGCCCCACGGCACCTCGACTACCGGGTCCAGTTCACCGGGCCGACCGGGGCGAACTCCGTCGAAGCGGCGTTCAAGGTGGCCCGCCGCGCGACCGGCCGGTCGAACATCGTCGCCTTCACCAACGGCTTCCACGGCGGCTCGCTCGGCGCACTCGCCGCCTCCGGCAACCTGTCGAAGCGGTCGGCCGGCGGCGTCTCCCTCGGCGACGTCGTCCACCTGCCGTACGAGGGCTACCTCGCCGGGTCGATGGACACGATCGCCTACCTGGAGGCGGTCCTCGACGATCCGGCCGGCGGTGTCGAGACGCCCGCGGCCGTCGTGGTGGAGACGGTGCAGGGCGAGGGGGGCCTGGCCGCAGCCGGCGGCGAGTGGCTGCGCCGCCTGGAGCAGGTGGTGCGGGACCGGGGCATCCTGCTGATCGTCGACGACATCCAGGCCGGGTGCGGGCGGACCGGCCGGTTCTTCAGCTTCGAGGAGGCCGGGATCAGACCGGACCTCGTCTGCCTCGCCAAGTCCATCAGCGGGTTCGGGCTGCCGATGGCCCTGACGCTGATCCGTCCCGAACTCGACGTGCTGGAGCCGGGCGCACATGCCGGAACGTTCCGGGGCAACAACCTCGCCTTCGTCACGGCCACGGCCGCGCTGAGCCTCTGGGCGGATCCCGCCTTCGAGAAGGAGATCCAGAGCCTCTGTGCCGAGTTCGACGCGCGGCTGACCGAACTCGCCGGCCGTCATCCCGGACTCGGCGCCGAGGTGCGGGGTCGTGGCCTGATGCGCGGGCTGTTCTTCGCGCGGCCGGGCGTGGCCGCGGAGGTCTCACGCCGGGCGTTCGAGCGAGGCGTGCTGACCGAGACCTCCGGCGCACGGGGACAGGTGCTCAAGCTGATGCCACCGGTCACGACCGAGCCGGCGACCCTGCACACCGGACTGGATCGGATCGCCGACTCAGTCCGGGAATGTGCCGCAGACCAGTCTTAGCGAGGAATCACACCGACATGAACACCGTATCCGACCTGTTGGACCGCGAGGACTCCATCGGCCCGAGCACGCTGCGACGCCTCGCCGAGGCGTGGCCACGGCGGGCCACCGTACGTACCGATCTCGACGCCGTGCACGGCCGGGCCGAGTACGACGACACGGTGCCGGACTATCCCGTCCAGTTCCTGCCCTTCGCCGAGCACCCCGACTTCCTCGACGCCACCGACGAGCAGCGCCAGTTGGTACTCACCCTGGCCTGGCTGGTCTACAACGAGCGGGTCATCACGGCCGAGGAGTACGTCGCGAATCCCACCTTCGCCAAGATCGTGCACGGGGACTATCCCGGCATCGACCGCTTCGAGATCCAGCAGACGGTCCAGCAGGCGCACGTCGACGAGACGTGGCACACCTACATGCACATGCTCGCCATGCGCAACACCCGGCTGTTGCGGCGGGTCGACCGGGAGCCGGACTACCCGCACACCGTCACCTACCGGCGGCTGCTGGCCGAGCACGAGCGCGTCACGGAGACCTGGCAGCGGGACCTGCTCACGTTCGTCTGGGCGACCGTCGCCGAGGTGAGCGTGAACGCGTACCTGGAGCTGATGTCCCGGGACGAGACCATCCAGCCGGCGCACTCGCTGGTGACCCGGCTGCACGCGCGGGACGAGTCGGCGCACGGCCCGGTCATGGTGGAGGTCGGCAGGGAGTTGCACGCGCACCTCGACCGCAGGCAGCGCGAGTTCTTCAACCGCGCCATCCCGCTGGCGCTGGAGGCGTTCGTCGTGCAGGACTTCGACGTGTGGCCGATCGTCATCCGGCACGCCGGGATCAGGAACGCGGTCGACATCGTCGAGGACTGCCGCCGGCTTCCCGGGAACTCCCTGCTGGTCCGGGACTTCTCCGGGGTGCGGCGACTCGCCCACGAGGTGGGGGCGGAGACGGAATTCGAGGTCGGCCGGTGACCGTCGCGGTGCGGCCGGCCACCAGCTCCCCCGACCGGGTGGGCCCGGCCGGCCCGCCGGACGGCCGCCGGATGCGGGTGCTGCTGACCAGCACGGCCTCCGACGCACACACCTGGAACCTGGTCTTCCTGCAGTTGCTGATCGAGGAGCTGGGCCACCGGGTGCGCAACCTCGGCTGCTGCGTGCCGACCGGCACCGTGCTGAGCGAGATGGCGGCCTACCGCCCGGACCTTGTCGTGGTCAGCAGCGTGAACGGCCACGGGCACACCGACGGGCTGCGGCTGATCTCGGAACTCCGCGCCAACCCGGCCCTGGCCGGGGTACCGGTGGTGATCGGCGGCAAACTCGGCATCGACGGGTCACCCGACGCCGCCCAGAGCCGCGCCCTGCTGGAGGCCGGTTTCACGGCCGTCTTCGACGACCGGGCATCGGCCCGGGAGCTGGAGACCTACCTGAACCACAGCACCTCGGCGGTGGGTGGTTGACGGTGTCGGCAGGCGCAGCGGAGCAGCAGCGGGCGCCGGTGGTCGCCTCGTCGTTCGGGGACTACGTCCGCCAGGCCCGCGCCTCGGGCCGGTTGGTCGTGCAGCCCCGGATGGGCTTCGGCGACCCGGAGATGATGCGGGCCGGGCTGCTGGCGACGAAGCAGGTCGGCGGGGCGACGGTCGGCACGCTGACGCTGGACAGCTACACCCGGGTCGGCGACCACGACGCGGCGCTGCGCGCGCTGGCCGACGGCGCCCCGCTGAACGGCTACCCGATCGTCTCCCATTCGGCGGCCACCACCCGGGCGGTGCTGCACGGGATTCACGGTCCCGACTTCCCCGTCCAGGTCCGGCACGGCGCCGCCCGGCCAGAGCGGATCATCGAGGCGGCCATCGCCGCCGGGCTCTCGGCGACGGAGGGCGGGCCGGCCTCGTACTGCCTGCCGTACGGCCGGGTGCCGTTGCGGGACGCGCTGGTCAGCTGGCGCCGGGCGTGCGAGCTGCTCGTCGCGGCGTCGAGGGCCGGCGTCCAGCCGCACCTGGAGAGCTTCGGCGGCTGCATGATGGGCCAGCTCTGCCCACCCGGCCTCCTGGTGGCGATCACGGTCCTGGAGGCGCTCTTCTTCGTCCAGGAGGGGCTGCACAGCGTCTCGGTCAGTTACACCCAGCAGGCGAATCCCGCCCAGGACGAGGAGGCGATCCTCGCCCTGCACCGCATCGCCTCCGAGCTGCTGGTCGGCGCCGACTGGCACATCGTGCTCTACACCTACATGGGCGCGTACCCGCGTACCCCCGGTGGCGCGCGGCTGCTCGGACGCCGCGCCGCGGAACTCGCGATGCGCACCGGGGTCGCCCGTCTGCTGGTGAAGACGCAGGCGGAGGCGTTCCGCATCCCCACCGTGGCGGACAACGTGGCGGCGCTCACCGACGCGGCCGCGGTGGCGCGGCGGGCCGGGCCGCCGGTCGCGGTCGACTCCGGGCGGGACAGCGCCGTGCACACCGAGGCACGCCTGCTGATCGACACGGTGCTCGACCTCGATGCCGACGTCGGCCGGGCCATCGTGACCGCCTTCGAGCGCGGGATCCTCGACGTCCCGTTCTGCATACATCCCGACAACGCCGGGCTGAGCCGCAGCTACATCGAGTCGGACGGCCGGCTGGCCTGGAGCGACGGCGGCCGGATGCCGATCGTCACCCGTGGCGATCGGAGCCGCCGCCTCTCCTCCGACGGCCTGTTGCGGGCCCTGACGCACATCCAGCGCGAGTGTGACCGGCTGGCCGCGACCGGCCCGCCGTCGGACGGGGCGGAACCGCTGCCCTGCTGAGCGGCCGACCCGCGGAACACCATTCACGAGAAGGGGACGTAGTGATCACATCAATCTCGGCCGTCGTACGGGAGATCAAGCTGACCCAGACGCAGATGCGCGGGCTGCAACCCGTCAACGGCGTGCAGGAGTCGGTCTTCCTCCAGGTCACCGACGACGCCGGCCACCACGGGTACGGGGAGGCGTCGGCCTGGTCCGTCTTCTCCGAGCAGACCCCGCAGGCCATCGTCGAGGTCGTCACCGGGCTCCTCGCCCCCGCCCTGATCGGCCGGGACCCGACCGACCGCGCCGGGGCGTCCCGGGCGATGGACGCGGCGGTGCCGGGCAACGCGGTGGCGAAGGCGGCGCTGGACATGGCGATCCACGACCTCGTCGGCCGGGCGACCGGCCTGGCGGTGCACACGCTCCTCGGCGGTGACCCCGGCTTCGCCATCGATCTCTCCTACTCCGTGTCCCGGCCGGATCCGGCCTCCGTCGACCGGGTGGTCCGGGAGCGGGCCGACGACGGCTACCGCATCTTCAAGCTCAAGGTCGGAGCGCTGTCGCCGGCCGAGGACGTCGAACGCCTGCGGGCGCTCCGCCGCGCCGCCCCCGACGCGGCGCTGCGCCTGGACTACAACCAGCGCGGTACCGAGACGGCCCTGCGGGCGATCCTCGGCACGGCCCGGGACAGCGGGGTCGAGTTCTGCGAGCAGCCGTTCCGGGCCCGACAGCTGGATCGGCTGGCCCGGCTGCGCGGCTGGTTCGACGTGCCGATCAGCGTGGACGAGGGGGTGAGCACCGCCGAGGACCTCGAACCCGTCGCCCGGGCGGGGCTCTGCGACGTCGTGGCGGTCAAGTTCGGCCGCAGCGGAGGTACGAAGCAGACGATCGAGCTGTTCCAGAGCGCGCAGCGGCACGGCCTGGCCGTCTACTGCGGATCACTCAACGAGACACGACTCGGGGTGGGCGCGGCCATGCAGGCGTACAGCCTCGCCGGCGATCTGGTGAGCGGCTCGGACTTCTACTTCCCGTACGAGGTACTCGACGACGGCGACGTCCGCGGCGGCCCCCGCCGGGAGGGAGCCCGGGTCCTGCTGCCCGAGGGACCGGGCCACGGTGCGACGGTGCCGGCCGAGTGGTTCGCCGAGAGTTCGGCGCGGACGGTGCGCGGATGAGCGGGCACCGCAGGGACGGGAGCCGCTGATGACCAATCCGTTCGAGGACCCCGACCGTTCCTACCTGGTCCTGCGCAATCCCGAGGACCAGCACAGCCTCTGGCCGGCCGACATCGACGTGCCGGCGGGCTGGTCCGTCGTGCACGGACCGGACGGCAGGGCGAACTGTCTCGGCTATGTCGAGACGCACTGGACCGACCTACGGCCGGCGAGCAGCCGGTAGCACCGCCAGCACCGGCACCCGTTCGACCGCCGATCGGAGATTCGACCCGTGTCCCACCAGGTGATGCACGACCAGAGGCCCGCGTCGGCCGCGCCCGTGCCCGCGAGCGCCGACATCGAGCCCACCCTGCTCGTCGACGAGCTGCGCGGACAGGGCGACGGCCGCGCGTCGGTGCAGGCTCCCGAGGAGGTACCGGTGGAACTCCCGGCCGGGGTCGCCGCCCGGCTGCACGCCGTCGCGGCCGGAGCCGGGACCTCGCCGGAGGCGGTCTACCGGGCCGCCTGGGCGGTGACCCTCGGCGAGGCGCTGGGGCGGGCGGAGGTGCTCTTCGGGGTGGCCGACGAGCGGGGCGAGGTGCGTCCGACGCAGGTCCGGCTCGGGCCGGAGGCGACACTCGACTCGCTCGTGCGCGCCCGCGCCGACGAGTCCCGCGCGCCGCACGGCGCCACCGTCCCCCTCTTCGACACGGTCCTGGCGGTGGACGTCGAGACGGTGCCCGAGGGGTGGCCGATCGTGCTCCGCGTGTCGTCGGGGCCGGCCACCGCCGTGACGATCCGGCTGGCGGCCGGCTCGGTCGGCCTCGCCGCCGCCGAGCGGCTCGGCGCGGTGCTCGCGCGCGTCCTGCGGGACGTCGCCGAGCGACCCGATCGACTGCTCCGCCGGCTCGACCGGCTCTCCGAGGCGGAGCACCGCCGGCTGGTGGTGGAGATGAACGACACCGCGGTCGAGGTGCCCCTCGACCGGTGCGTGCACGAGCTGTTCGAAGAGTGGGCGGTGCGGACCCCGGACGCGACGGCGATCATCTGCGGTGACGAGTGGACGACGTACGCCGGGCTGAACTCCGCGGCCAACCGGCTGGCACACCACCTGCGCGATCGAGGCGTGGCTCGCGGCGCACTCGTCGGCATCCTCCTGCCCCGGAACGCGGAGATGGTGACCGCGATGCTCGCGATCGCCAAGATCGGCGCGGCGTTCACGGTCCTGGATCCGACGTTCCCGCCGGCCAGACTCCGGCTGATCCTCTCCGCCGCGCGGGCCCGGGCCGTGCTGACCACCAGCGGGCGGTCGGAGTGGCTGGGACTCAGCGGCGGTGATCCCGACACGATCTGCCTCGACACCGAGGCGATCAGCGCCCAGCCGGCCGACGACCTGCGCCTGCCGGTACGCCCCGACGACCTGCTCTGGGTCATGTTCACCTCCGGCTCCACCGGGCAGCCGAAGGGGGTGGCCACGCCGCACCGTGCGCTCGTCGGCAGCTACCTCGGTCAGACGTACGCCGACTTCGGGCCGGAGGAGGTGTTCCTACAGGCGGCACCGCCCTCCTGGGACGCCTCGGGCCTCGAACTCTGGGGGGCACTCCTGCACGGCGCCCGGTCGGTGCTGCTGCCGACGCAGGAGGCAGAACCGGCCGTCATCGCGGACGAGGTGACGGGCCGGGGCGTCACCATGGTGCGGCTCTCCGGCAGCCTGTTCAACTTCCTCGTCGACGAGTACCCGCACACCTTCAAGGGGGTACGGGTGGCGTTCAGCGCCGGCGAGGCGGCGTCCACCCCGCACGTCAGGAAGATCATGCAGCTCTACCCCCACCTGCGCGTACGACACGTCTACGGGCCGGCGGAGAACCTCGGCTTCACCACCTGGCACGCCGTACGCCCCGAGGACCTGCACCTGCGTACCCTGCCGGTGGGCCGGCCGCTGGCGAACAAGGGCGCGTACCTGCTGGACCGGTGGCTGCGCCCGGTCCCGGTCGGCGTCGTCGGCGAGTTCTACCTCACCGGCGT
Organism: Plantactinospora sp. BB1; assembly: GCF_003030385.1. NCBI lineage: Bacteria > Bacillati > Actinomycetota > Actinomycetes > Micromonosporales > Micromonosporaceae > Plantactinospora > Plantactinospora sp. BB1. Next base: position 4,501,095 of record NZ_CP028159.1, read on the forward strand.
CGCCCTGGCGCACGGCTACCTGCACCAGCCCGGCCTGACGGCGGAACGCTTCGTGGCCGACCCGTTCGGGGCGCCGGGCGAACGCATGTACCGCAGTGGCGACCTCGGGCGGATCACGGCCGAGGGCCTGTTCGAGGTGGTCGGGCGGGTGGACCACCAGGTCAAGGTGCGCGGGTACCGGGTCGAGCCGGCGGAGGTGCAGGCCGCGTTCGCCGGCGCGCCGGGCGTGGCCCAGGTCGTCGTGCTGCCGGACGTCAACGGGCCGGGCGGCACCCACCTGGTCGCGTACGTCCAGGGGCGGGACATCGACCCCGGCGCGCTGCGCGCCGAGGTGGCACGGACCCTCCCCGACTACATGGTGCCGTCGGTGGTGATCCCGCTGGACGAGTTTCCGCGCACCCCCAACGGGAAGCTCGACCGGCAGGCGCTGCCCGCCCCCGTCTACGGCGCCGACGCCGGCCGGGAGCCGGTCACCGACGCCGAACGGACGCTCTGCGCGCTCTTCGCCGAGGTACTTGAGGTCGACCGGGTCGGCGCCGACGTCGGCTTCTTCGAACTCGGCGGCCACTCGCTGCTGGCCGCGCGCCTGATCAGCCGGATCCGGATCGCCTTCGGCACGACCATCAGCATCCGGCTGCTGTTCGAGGCGTCCACCGTGGCGGAGCTGGCGGCGCGGCTACCGGAGGAGATCTCCAGCCTGGACCGGCCGCCGCTGCTGCCGTCGAGCCGGCCGGAGACGTTGGGGCTGTCCTTCGCGCAGCGGCGGATGTGGTTCCTGCGGCAGCTGGAGGGGCCGAGCGCGACGTACAACATTCCACAGACGATCACGATCGACGGTCCCCTGGACGTGGAGGCGCTCCGGACCGCCTTCGCCGACCTGCTGGAACGCCACGAGATCCTGCGTACCGTCTATCCGGATTCCGAGGGCGACCCGCACCAGGTGGTGCTCGCGGTGCCGGAAACGCGGCTGCCGTTCGACGTCGTCGACACCTCGCGGGCCGATGTGCAGCAGCGTCTGGCCGAGGCGGCGCGGCAGCCCTTCGACCTCACCACCGAGCTGCCGATCCGCTGCACCGTCTTCCGGGTCACCGCCGACCGGCACGTGGTGCTCGTGGTCCCGCACCACATCGCCAGCGACGGCTGGTCCGTCCGGCCCCTGATGCGGGACCTGGCCACCGCCTACACCGCCCGCGCCCTCGACCGTCGGCCGTCCTGGTCGCCGATGCCCGTGCAGTACGCCGACTACGTGCTCTGGCACGACCGGCTGCTCGGCCGGGAGAAGAGTCCGGAGAGCCTGGTCAGCGCGCAGCTCGCCTTCTGGCGGCGTACGCTCGCCGGTGCGCCGGAGGAGCTGGTCCTGCCCACCGACCGCAGCCGTCCGGCGGTGGCCAGTCACCGCGGCGGCATGCTCGTCGTCGACCTCCCGCCCGCGCTGCACGCCCGGCTGCTCACCGTGGCCCGGCGTACCGGATCGACGCTCTTCATGGTGCTGCACAGCGCGCTGGCCGCCCTGCTGACCCGGCTCGGCGCCGGCACCGACGTGCCGATCGGCTCCGCGGTCGCCGGCCGGACGGACGAGGCGCTCACCGATTTGGTCGGGTTCTTCGTCAACACCGTGGTGCTGCGCACCGACACGGCGGGGAACCCGACCTTCCGGCAGCTGGTCGACCGGATACGCGAGGTCGACGTGGCCGCCTACTCCCACCAGGACGTGCCGTTCGAGCGGGTGGTGGAGGCCGTCAACCCGGCCCGCTCGCTGGGCCGGCATCCCATCTTCCAGGTGATGCTGCTGTTGCAGAACAACGCCCGGGCGGACTTCACCGCACCGGGGCTGGAGTGCACGGTGCGGGCGATGAGCGCCGGCAACGCGAAGTTCGATCTCTTCGTCGCCTTCTTCGAGCAACACGACAACGGCACGCCGGCCGGGATGACGCTGGAGGTCGAGTACGCGGTAGACCTGTTCGACCGTCCGACCGTACAGCGGCTGACCGACGCGCTGGTACGGGTACTGGACGCCGCCGGGCGGGAGCCGGACATCCCGCTCGACGAGCTGCCGGTGCTCGGCCCGGCCGAGCACGAGCTGCTGCGCTCGTGGAACGACACCGCCGCTCCGCTGCCCCGTACCACGCTCACCGCGATGTTCGAGGCGCAGGCGCGGCGCAGCCCCGACGCCCCGGCGGTGCTGGGCGACGACGGGATCCTCAGCTACGCGGAACTCGACCGTCGGGCGAACCGGCTGGCCCGGCACCTGATCGAGCACGGCGCCGGGCCCGAGGACCTGGTAGCGATCACGCTCTCCCGCTCGACGCGGATGCTGGTCGCGCTGCTGGCCGTGCTGAAGTCCGGCGCCGCCTACCTGCCCGTCGAACCCGGCTACCCCGTGGAGCGGATCGCGTACATGCTCGGTGACGCGGCGCCGGTCGCGGTGATCGCCGAGTCGGGAACCGCCGGTGTGCTCCCACCGGTCTGCGCGGGGACCCGCCACATCGTCCTCGACGCCCCCGGGACCGTGGAGGCGGTGGCGGCGCTGGCCGCCGACGACCTGACCGACGCGGAGCGTCGTAGCCGGCTGACGCCGGAGAACGCGGCGTACGTCATCTACACGTCGGGGTCCACCGGGCGTCCCAAGGGGGTGCTCGTGTCACACGAATCGGCGGTGAACCTCGCGCGTTGGGCGCACGAGGAGTTCGGCCCGGACCGGCTGGCGCACGTGCTGTTCAGCACCTCGCTCAACTTCGACGTCTCCGTCTTCGAGATGTTCGGCCCGCTGCTCTGCGGCGGCGCCGTCGAGGTGCTCCGGGACGCGCTGGCGCTGGCGGAGCGCCCGCCGGCCGCGGACGCCACGCTGGGCAGGCCGACGCTGGTCAGCGGGGTGCCCTCGGCGCTGGCGCAGCTCGTGGCGACGGGATCGGTGCGGGTTTCGGCGCCGACCGTCGTGCTGGCCGGCGAGGCGCTGACCGGTGCCACCGCCGCAGCGGTCCAGCGGGCGTTCTCGGCCGTACGGGTGGTCAACGCGTACGGGCCGACCGAGGACACCGTCTACGCCACCTCGTGGTCGTCCGACGGTGAGGTCGGGGGGACGACACCGATCGGCCGGCCGATCCGGAACTGCCAGGCGTACGTGCTCGACGGCCGGCTGCGGCCCGTACCCGTCGGCGTGGTCGGCGAGCTCTACCTGGCGGGTACCGGCCTGGCCAGGGGCTATCTGGGGCGGTTCGGACTGACGGCCGAACGGTTCGTCGCCAATCCGTACGGTGCGCCCGGTGACCGCATGTACCGGACGGGTGACCTGGTCCGATGGACCGGCGAGGGCCTGGTCTATCTGGGCCGCGTCGACCATCAGGTGAAGGTCCGCGGCTTCCGCATCGAGCTGGGCGAGATCGAGGCGGTGCTGACCCGCTGCCCGGAGGTCGCCCAGGCGGTGGTGACCGTCCGCGGGGACCGGCCGGACGATCGGCGAATCGTCGGGTACGTCCGCGCGGCCCCCGGCCGGGCGCCGACCGTCGAGGAGCTGCGGGCGCACGTCGCCGGCACGCTGCCCGACTACATGGTGCCCTCGGCCTTCGTCGTGATGGACGCCTTCCCGCTGAACGCGAACGGGAAACTGGATCGGGCCGCGCTGCCCGCCCCGGGCCACGCCGTCGTCGGTGCCCGCGGTCCGCGCGACGCACGCGAGGAGCTGCTCACCGAACTCTTCGCCGAGGTGCTGGGCATGCCACGGGTCGGTGTGGACGACGACTTCTTCCGGCTGGGCGGTCACTCCCTGCTCGGCGCCCGCCTGATCGGCCGGATCCGGTCGGCGCTCGGCGTGGAGCTGGGCATCCGGACGCTGTTCGAGGCGCCGACGGTCGCCGGACTCGCGCGCCGGATCGCGTCGAGCACCGCCGCCGGAGACCGCCCGGCGCTGCGCGCGGCTGCCCGCCCGGAGCACCTGCCGCTGTCGTTCGCCCAGCGGCGGATCTGGCTGCTCGACGCGATCGACGGGCCGAGCGCGGCCTACAATCTGCCCCTCGCCTTCCGGCTGGAGGGCCCGCTCGACACCGCGGCCCTGACCGCGAGTGTCGGTGCGGTCGTCGCCCGGCACGAGAGCCTCCGCACGGTCTACCGGGAGATGCACGGCGAGCCGGAGCAGGTGGTGCTGGCGCCGGAGGAGGCCATCGTCCCGGTCTCGCTCGTCCCCACCACCGAGACCGAACTCGACGAACTCCTCAGGGACGCGGCGGCGCACGTCTTCGACCTGCGCCACGAGCTGCCGATCCGGGTGACCCTGTTCGCGGTGGGGCCGGGACGGCACGTACTGCTGCTCCTGACGCATCACATCGCCACCGACGGCTGGTCCGAGCGTCCACTGCTGCACGACCTGTCGGTGGCCTACGCGGCGCACCTCACCGGCCGGGAACCTGACTGGGCTCCACTCGCCGTGCAGTACGCCGACTACACGCTGTGGCAGCGGGACCTGCTCGGTGCGCTGGAGGACCCGTCGAGTGTGCTGGCCGAGCAGGCGGCCTTCTGGCGCCGGACGCTGCACGGGGTACCCGAGATCCTGCCCCTGCCGGCCGACCGGCCGCGACCCGCCGTGGCGAGTCACGTCGGCGACATCGTCGACATCGAGATCGACGCCGAGCTGCACGCCCGACTGCTGGGACTCGCCGGTGCCGGCCGGGTGACCCTCTTCATGGTCCTGCACGCGGGCCTCGCCACGCTGCTCACCCGCTGCGGCGCCGGGGAGGACCTGCCGATCGGTTCGGTGGTGGCCGGACGGGTCGACGAGGAGCTCGACGACCTCGTCGGCTTCTTCGTCAACACGCTCGTGCTGCGGACCGACACCAGCGGGGATCCCCGCTTCACCACCCTGCTCGACCGGGTGCGGGAGACCGACCTGGCGGCGTTCACCCACCACGACATCCCGTTCGACCGCGTCGTGGAGCTGGTCAACCCGAGGCGGTCGCTGGCCCACCACCCGTTGTTCCAGGTCATGCTCCTGCTGCAGAACACCGCGGACGCGGCGCTGGAGCTGCCGGAGGTGACGGTCTCCCGCACCGGGGTGACCCGGCGCAGCGCCAAGTTCGACATGTTCTACTCCTTCCAGGAACGATGGGCCGCGGACGGCACGCCGGCCGGGCTGCACGGCACGCTGGAATACGCCACCGACCTGCTCGACCGGGACACCGCCGAGGGCCTGGCGGCGGCGTACGTGCGGGTGCTGCACGCCGCCGCCGAGGATCCCACGCGCCGGCTGCCCGCGCTCCTTCCGCAGCCGCCTCGGGGGCCGGCCGGGGTCCCCCCGCGCGTCGACGGCGCACCGTGCCCGGCGGAGTCCTCCTGGAGCGCTCGCAGCGAGCGGATCGCAGAGCTCTTCGCCGAGACGCTGGGGGTCCCGCACGTCGGCCCCGGCGAGGACTTCTTCTCCCTCGGCGGCCACTCCCTGCTCGCCGTCAAGCTGATCGCGCAGGTTCGGGGCGAGTTCGGTGCCGAGCTGAGCATCCGGGCCCTGTTCGAGAGCCCCACCCCGGCCGCTCTGGCGCTGCGGCTCGGCGACCGTGACCGATCCGGCGCGACGCCGACCGGTGGTGATCCGCTCGCCGTCCTGCTGCCGCTGCGGGCCGGTACGGCACCGGACGCGCTCTTCTGCGTGCATCCGGTGGCCGGCATCGCCTGGGTGTACGCCGGCCTGCTGCGCCATCTGCCCCCGGACCTTCCGGTCTACGGGTTGCAGGCGCGCCGGCTCTCCGATCCCGACGCCGCCCCGGCCTCGCTCGCCGCGATGGCCGAGGACTATCTCGCGGAGATTCGCGCCGCCCGGCCCCGGGGGCCGTACCACCTGCTCGGCTGGTCGTTCGGGGCGGGCGTGGCGCACGAGATCGCCGCCCGGCTACAGGCGGAGGGCGAGCACGTCACGCTCGTGATGCTGGACGGCTATCCGGCCCGTCCCGGCAGAGCGGGTGGGCTGCATCCGGACGACCCGGAGAACCTGCGCCGGCTGCTCGCCTCCCTCGGCCTCGACGACGGGGTCGGGCCGGCACCGGCACCGGCGGACGTACTGACCGCGATCCGCCGCCCGGGCGGTGCGCTTGCGGACCTGCCGGAACGGGCCGTACCCGCCCTGGCCCGGGCGTTCGCCGAGAACTCGGCGCTCGCCGGCTCGGTCTCGGGCCGGGTCTACCGCGGCGACCTGGTCTTCTTCCGCGCCGCGGCGGACGAGGCCGCTGGCGAGCGCGATCCCGGGGCGTGGCGCCCGTACGTCACCGGGGAGATCGTGGTGCACGACGTGGCGTCGACCCACCACCGTCTGCTGAACGGCGAGGCGCTCGCGACCATCGGTCCACTGCTGGCCGAGGTGGTACGAACCTGACGTGATCGTCCGTCGACGCCGGACCGCTGGCGTCCACGGACGATCACGACAGCACGGGCATCAGGCCGACGCGACCAGCTTGGCGAGCCGGGTCAGCCCCTCGGCCAGGTCGTCGTCGCTGAGCGCGTAGGAGAAGCGGAAGTAGCCCGGGGTACCGAACGCCTCGCCCGGCACCACCGCGATCTCCGCCTCCTCGAGCAGCACCTCCGCCAGCTCGGCACTGCTCGCCGGCCGGCGGCCCGCGATCTCACGGCCGAGCAGGCCGCGCACGCTCGGGTACACGTAGAAGGCGCCCTGCGGCTCGGGGCAGACGATCCCGGGAATCCCGTTGAGCATCTGCACCATGGTCCGGCGGCGGCGGTCGAAGGCGGTACGCATCTGGGCCACGGCACTCAGGTCGCCGGAGACCGCGGCGAGCGCCGCCGCCTGGGCGACGTTGGTGACGTTGGACGTGGCGTGCGACTGCAGGTTCGTGGCGGCCTTGACGACGTCTTTCGGCCCGATGAGCCAGCCGACCCGCCATCCGGTCATCGCGAAGGTCTTCGCCACGCCGTTGAGGACGACGACCCGGTCGCCGAGCTCCGGCACGGTGGTCGCGATGCTGGGCGCGGTGACACCGCCGTAGGTCAGGTGCTCGTAGATCTCGTCGGTCACCACCCACAGGCCGTGCTCGGCCGCCCATCGTCCGATCGCGGCCACCTGCTCGGGCGGGTAGACCGCCCCGGTGGGGTTGGAGGGCGAGACGAAGAGCAGCGCCTTGGTGCGGGGCGTCCGGGCGGCCTCGAACTGCTCGACGGTGGCCAGGTAGCCGCTCGTCTCGTCGGTCACCACGTCCACCTGGACGCCACCGGCGAGCCTGATCGCCTCCGGATAGGTCGTCCAGTACGGCGAGACGACCAGCACCTCGTCGCCCGGGTCGAGCAGGGTCGCGAATGCCTCGTACACCGCCTGCTTCCCGCCATTGGTGATCAGGACCTGCGACGGGTCCACCCGGTAGCCGGAGTCTCGCAGGGTCTTCGCCGCCACCGCCTCGCGCAGTTCGGGCAGACCTCCGCTGGGGCTGTACCGGTGGAATCGGGGATTTCCGCAGGCCTGTCGAGCCGCCTCGACAATGTATTCGGGGGTCGGGAAGTCGGGCTCACCCACACCGAAGAGGATGACCGGCCGTCCGGCCGCCTTCATCGCCTTCGCCCGCGCATCGACAGCGAGGGTTGCCGACTCGGTAATGGCGCTGACGCGCGCCGATATACGCCTCATGTGCCCATGCTGTCATATGGGTTCCGGCACGACTCGAGCCGGTCCGGCCGAGCCTGTAGTACGGGCTTCGCGGTCAATCCCCGACCGGACTCCGGGAAGCGGTCCGGCCAGCCGTGGCAAGGGATCCGGCAGCGGGCACGGCACCCGTCCCACCCGCCGGGTGGCGTCGACAAGGGAGCTGAGGTCCAATTCGCGCGGTCGCCACGGCATTGCCGTGGGCGGCGAATTCAATTGACATCGCGGGCCGAAACGTCGGACTCCTCGGGCGGCGCCTCGCATTCTCGTCGGAACGCGACGAGAATTCCACTACTGCCCAGGTCGTGGGCGGATCTCCGCCGCGATATTCCGACACAATCGGATCCCGCGACCTCCCGGCGACCCGCACCGGGGTCACCGGGAAGCACGAGAAGCCGCGCGGCCGCGCCGTCGTCGGCGACCAGGGCCGGCACCGGTCAGCACGGCCGGTCGAACCGGCCGTGCTGACCGCGCGAGCCCCGACCAACCGGCCGCAGGCTAGCCGTCGCCCCGCGAACCGGCAGCACCGCGAGCCGGCGCCTCAGCGCACCGGGTGCCCGGCGAGCCAGTCGAGCACGACCCGGGCGTGCCGGTCCGGCGGGAAGACCGGGTAGAAGACGTGCTCGACGACGCCGTCCCGGACCACGAGGGTCAACCGGCGCAACAGGGTGACGCCGGCGACCTCGAATGTCGGCAGGCGCAGCGCCCGGGTCAACGCCAGGTGGACGTCGCTGAGCAACGGGAACGGCAGGTGCAGCCGCTGCACCGCCTCTCGCTGATACCCGGTGTCCTGGGTCGACAGCCCGGCGACCGCCGCACCGGCCGAGCCCAGCTCCGCCGCGTGGTCCCGGAAGGCGCACGACTGCGGGGTGCAGCCGCGCGCGCCGGGGATGAGGTCCCAGCCCGGCGGCGGCTCCACCCCGGGCCGGCCGGTCCGGGGGTACGCGTACAGGACCAGCCGGGTGGCGCCCGGCGGTACCACGTCGACCCGCATCTCCGTACCGTCGGTGGCCGACAGGGCGAGCGCCGGCATCCGGAGGCCGGGCAGGTGGTCGGCGGCACCGTCGTCCTGCGGCACCGGCAGGTCGGCGGGGAGCAGCAGTGGATTGTGACTCATCACAGCCTCCAAAAGCCTCGGATGGCCCAGAGCGCCCGGTGCAGGTCCTCGACCAGGTCGGCCGGGTCCTCCAGGCCGATCGAGAGACGCACCGTACCGGCCCCGATGCCGGCCTCCGCCAGCGCCTGCGGATCCAACTGGCGGTGCGTCGTCGACGCGACGTGTTGCGCCACCGTGCTGACCCCGCCGAGGGAGGTGCCGATCGCGACAAGTCCGAGCGAGTCGAGGAAGACGCTACCGGCCTCCTTGCCACCTCGGAGGGTGAGGGTCACGATCGCGCCGAACCGCTCGTCGTCGAAGAGCCGACTGGCCCGGTCGTGACTGGGGTGGGTGCCGAGGCCGGGATAGTCCACCCGGAGGACCGCGTCGTGCCTGGTCATCGCGTCGGCGATCGTCGCCGCCGTCGCGCACTGCCGGGCCATCCGCAGCGGCAGGGTGCTGAGCCCGCGCCGGAGCAGGTAGGCCGGGTCCGGCGCGAGCACCCCGCCGGTCGCCACCCGGGCGGCCCGGACCTCCCGGATCAGCTCGGGCCGGCCCACCACGACCCCGCCGACGGCGTCGCTGTGCCCGCCGAAGTACTTCGTCGCGGAGTGCACCACCAGGTCGGCGCCGTGCTCCAGCGGCCGGCACAGCACCGGGGTGGCCAGGGTGGAGTCCACCACCAGGAGCGCGCCGGCCGCGTGGGCCAGTTCGGCCAGTACCGGCAGCTCCGGCACCGCGAGCGTCGGGTTCGCCAGGGTCTCCGCGAACACCACCCGGGTCTCCGGCCGGATCGCCGCGCGGACGGCTTCCGGATCGGTCGGGTCGACGAAGTCGACGGCCAGACCGAACCGGGAGAGCACGCCGTCCAGCAGCCCGTAGGTGCCGCCGTACGCGTCGCGCGGTGCCACCACGTGCGCACCCGCGCCGGTGACCGCCAGCATCACCGCCGTGATCGCCGCCATCCCCGAGTTGAACGCCTGCCCCTCGACCGGGCCGGCGACGTTCACGGCCTCCATCTCGGCGACGGCGGTGGCGAAGGCGTCGGCGGTCGGGTTGTCGATCCGGCCGTACACGTACCCGCTGCGCCGGCCGGCGCGCAGGTCCAGCGACTCGGCCATGGACTCGAAGAGGTACGAGGTGGCCCGGTGCAGCGGCGGCGTCGGCGAGCGCTGGAGTACCGGGGGCGGGTCGGGCGGGTGGACCGCCCGGGTCGCCGGGGCGGTGCGTGGCCTCACCGCGGCCACCGCGCCGCCGGGGCCGCCGAGGTGCTCACCAGCGTCACGCCGGCGGCGCGCATCTCGTCGTACGCGGACGCGACCCGGTCCGGGTCGAACCCGGCGACGAGGTCGGTGAAGACCCGGGTACCGAAGCCCCTGCCGGCCGCGTCCAGTGCGGTGGCCCGGATGCACAGGTCGGCCGCGAGACCGGCCACGTCCAGTTCTCGGACGCCCCGGTCGATCAGCCAGTCGCCGAGGGACCTGCCGTCGCAGGTGCCCTCGAACGCGCTGTACGCGGCCCGCTCGCCACCCTTCGCGAAGACCGACGAGACCCGGCTCAGGTCCAGCTCCGGCCGGAACTCGTGGCCCGGGGTACCGAGCACGCAGTGCGGCGGGTCGCCGGCCGTCTCCGGGTAGTGGAAGTCCGCGATCGCCACCACGGCCGCGTAGTCCCCGGCGGCGCGGGCCAGGTACCGGGTGATGTCGCCGGCCACCCGCGTGCCGCCCGGCACCGCGAACGTGCCCCCTTCGCAGAAGTCGTTCTGCACGTCGACTATCACGAACGCTCTCGCCATGTTTCCTCTCCGATCGGTTGTCACTGCACGTCGACCCGTACCCGGGCCGCGACTGCCGCCGCCACCGCCTCGACGCTCTGCTCCAACGGCGCGTCGACCAGCACCGACACCGAGCGCTGTGTCGAGTCGCTCTGCTCGCCGAGCAGGTCTCCGGGGAGTCGGCTGACCAGCACCGCGTGACAGCGCGGCGGTGCCGTCGCCGGGGACGGTTCGGGTTCCGGCCAGCGGTCGTCGCGGGTCAGCCAGTGCACCGGGACGTCGGCGGCGACGTCCCGCAGCCGGCCGCGCGGATGCGGCAGGTACCGGTGGTGCACCCGGCGGCGGGGCTCCGGATACCCGGTCGGGACGCCGAGCGCCAGGTCGAGCAGGACCGGTTCCAGCGGTACGCCGGTGGCCAGCTCCCACATCAGCGTGATCCCGTCGCCGGGCGCCCGGGCGGCCACCTCCATCAGCACCGGCCCGTCGTCGGTCAGCCGGAACTCCGCGTGCGTCATCGCGGTGCGCACGTCCACGCCGCGCAGCACCTCCGCGTTGGCGGTGAGCAGCGCCTCGTGTTCCGGGCCGGTCAGCCCGCAGGCCGGACTGGTGTGCGAAAGCTCGGTGAAGAAGCTGCCCCGGTGGTTCTCGTTGGTCTCCTTGCCGGTGACCCCGGACCAGATGATCCGGCCCTCGCGGACCAGGGCCTCCACCGAGTACTCGCGCCCGTCGACCCGCTCCTCGACCAGCACGGTCTCGCCGGCGGGCAGCGCTGCCAGCGCGTCGGCCAGTTCGGCCGGGTCGCGTACCGCCCGGACCCCGGAACTCTGGAACCGGCCGGCCGGCTTCACCACCGCCGGGAACCCGACCCCGCCGAACCCGTCGACGTCGAGCGGTGCCGCCGGCCGCCAGCGCGGCGAGATCCACGGCAGGCGGGTGCGCTGGAGCAGCTTGTTCCGGCAGATCCGGGCCGCGGCCCAGCCCGGGCCGGGCAGGTCGAGCAGTTCCGCCAGTACGGCCGCCGGTTCCAGGAACGGTTCGCCGGTGGAGAGCACCGCGGCGATCGGGCGGGTACGGAGTACCGGCTGCACGGCGGCGACCACCGTGTCGACGGCGGCGTCGGGCACCCCGACCGCGTCCGCCAGGTCGGCGAGCGGGTGCCCGGGTCGGGCCCGGGCGACGGCCAGTCGCGCCGCGTCCGCGGCGTAGCCGACGACGGCGATCGGGGCGTACCCCCGGCGGCGTGCCTCGCGGATCAACCGCGCGTGCCGGGCCAGCGTGGCCAGCCGGCCGAGCAGGATGACGGCCGGTACGCCCGAGGTAGCGCTCACGACGCACACTCCAGCCGCTCGCCGACCGTCCAGAGGGTCGGCTCGACCCGCCGGGTGACGATCGCGAAGTGGACCCAGCCGAGCAGCAGCGCGGCGGCGGCGAGCACGATGGTCGGCCGGGTGCCGAGCAGTTCGGCGGCCACACCACCGACCAACGCGCCGATCCAGATCGTGCCGAAGGTGACGAACCGGAAGGTCGCGGTGACCCGGCCGAGCAGGTGGTCCGGGGCGAGCCGCTGGCGCAGCGACACGCTGTAGACGTTGAACACGGTCAGGCCGAACCCGAAGGCCAGGAACGTCACGGTGCAGAGCGCGGCGGCGACCGGGGTCGGCATGGCGGTCAGCGGGATCGCCAGCGGCGCGGCGGAGGCGACCGCCATGCCCCGGACCAGGGTGCCCCGGATGCCGACCCGCCGCTCGATCCGCCGGGCCAGCGCCGACCCGCACACCGCGCCCACCGCGCCCAGGGCCACCGTCACGCCCAGCAGCCCCGGCGAGAAGTGCAGGAACCGCACGGCGTGCACCAGGTACACCGTGAGGATGACCTGTTCGAAGAGGTTGAACCAGGCGGCCTGGACCATCAGGCTGCGCAGCGGCGGAGACCCGGCGGTGAACCGGGCCCCCTCGTGGATCCGGCGCAGCGCCCCGGCACCGCGAGTCGGCCCGGCCGGCGGCTCCGGCTGACGGATCCGGTACAGGCAGGCCGCGGCGACGGCGTACGTCGCGCCGAGCGACGCCAGCAGGGTCGAGCCGCCGACCGCGCCGACGGCGATGCCGCCCAGCCCCGGCGCGGCGATCTGCGTCACCGAGTAGGTCGCCTCCAGCCGGCTGTTCGCGGCCGGCAGCGCCGCGGCCGGTACCAGGGTCGGCAGGTAGGTGTGCGCGGCGACGTCGGCCAGCGCGGTGAGGCAGCCCACCTGGAGGGCGATCGCCGCGAGCAGCCACACGTGCACCGCATCGGCCAGCACCATGACCGCGGCGAGCCCGAGCAGGAGCGCCCGGCCGAGGTGCGCGGCCAGCATGGCCGGCCGGCGGGCCCGCCCGTCCAGCCAGGCGCCGGCCAGCAGGGTCACCACGAACACCGGGGCGTACTGCGCGGCGTTGACCAGGCCGACCTCGCCCGGCGAGGCGTCCAGCAGCAGTACCGCCAGCAGCGGCAGGACGAGCAGACCGCTCTTCGCCGCGACCTGGGACACCGCCTGCGCGGCCCACAACCGGCCGAAGTCAGCGGAGAGCACCGGCGTCACCGGACGCCTCCGTCCCAGGTTCCGGGTCCGGCCGCCCGGCGTCCAGACCGTCGTGCAGCCCGAACTCCTCGGGTACCCCGGACACGCCGCCGCGCCAGGACTTGGCGACCGCCCGCGACGACTCCACCAGCTGCCGGGACCGGCCGGCGTTGTACGCCCGGATCTGCGCGTCGCGGCCGGCCAGCGGGCTGTCGGCGGAGAGATCCAGCAGCCACAGTGGAGAGAGTCGGGCGCCGCGCAGCGCCTTCGCGTCGAACGCCTCGATGCCGGCGTGGATCCGTCGCGCCCCGGCCTCGGCCGCGATCCGGACCGGCAGGTAGTAGACCAGGTTGAAGTATTCGGCGGCGTTGGCCAGCCGGGCGTGGTCGAAGCCGGCCGACCTGAGGAACAGCGTGTCGCCCCACAGGTAGTAGCAGACGTAGCCGACCGGCTCGTCGTCGCGCAGGCAGAGCAGCACCCGGGCGGCCGGTCCCATCAGCGTCGCCTGCCGGCGCAGCGACGCCTCGTGTGCGGCGGCGGTGGTCGCCCGGCCGTACCGGGCCTCGGTACCGGCCAGCAGCCGGGCGGCGACGGCGTGGCTCTCCAGCAGCGAGGTCTCCCGCAGGGTGTAGCCGGCGCGGTCGAACCGGCGGCTCTCCCGCCGGACCAGTTCGGCCCGGCGCGGCGAGGGCAGGGACGCCAGCCAGGCGCCCCAGCCCCCCGCCGGCACCGCAATCCAGGCGTCCGGCCGGAGCAGCACCGGTAGGGTGCCGACCCCGGCCGCCCGGAAGGCCAGCACGTCGGCCGTGTCGAGGTACATCGCGACGCAGGGCGGGTGTTCCGGCGGTCGCGCCCCCAGCAGCCCGGCCTGGGCCGCCGCACCGGGCAGCTCGGTGAGCCGGTCGAGCAGCGAGGCCGCGGCCTCGGCCCGGGCCGCCGGTACCGCCCGCTCGCCGGTCTCGACGAGCAGGTGGGTCTGGTACCCCCGGCGCTGGCCGGCGAGGATCCCGACCGGTGCCGGCGCCGGCAGGCCGGCCTCGGCCAGCGCCTCCGACCAGCGGTAGAACGGGTTCCCCTCGGCGGTGATCGCGGTGACCGGCAGCGCGGCCAGCCGTCCGTCGACCGACTCCACGCCGACGGCGCCGGCGGTGCCACCGGCGTCGCCGGCACAGAGCGCGAGCCAGTCCCGCGACGAGTAGAGCCGGCCGGCCGCCAACCCGTCCCACCGCCCCGGCGGGATCCCGCCGAGATGGTCGGAGAAGACCGCACCGAGCCGGTCGGCGGAGACGGCGCCGACCGTCATGGACGGCTCGCGGCGACGGTCAGCTCGCGGGTCACCCCGCCCTGTCGGGTACGCAGGGTCACGCCGCCCGCCGGACCGGACGGCCCCAGCTGCACCGTCCGCTCGTCGCTCCAGCCCGCGAACCGGAACTCGCCGTCGCCGATGTGCACCAGGCCGAAGGTCGGCTTGTCGTCGACCAGCAGGACCAGCCGGGAGTCGCGTACGTCGACCGACGCCGCAACGGTCGGCTGCGGGCGGAGGAACTCGCCGTCGGCCTCCTCCCAGTTGGCGAACGACGCCGGCATGGCGAACGTCGTCGACCGGTACTCGCCGAGGTCGGCGGAGCAGATCGGCACGGTACGGCGGGCGAACAGCGGCTCGTGCCGGTCGAGGATGGCGCGCACGTCCGCCGGGAACAACGCGACCAACTCCGGGGTCACCAACGTGTCGATCACCATGTGCACCCGGTTGCCCGGACCGCTGCTGCGCACCATGTGGGAGCGGCAGAAGTTGCCGAACCAGAACTCGCCCGGCTGCCACTGGTACACCTCGTCGCCGAACGCCAGGATCGCTCCCGGCGAGGTGGTGATCGGGATGTGCAGCCGCAGCGTCCCCCACGGAAAGCCGTACTTCGTCTCGTGGTGTATCCGGGTCCTGGCGCCCGGGCCGAGCGACATGAGCCGGACGGCCCGCAGCGGTGCCGGGATCCCGGCGAGGATCTCGGCGAAGTACGGGGTGGATTGCAGCCGCTCGGTGTACCCGAAGCCCTCCAGCCCGGGCCCGCCCGGATCCGTCCGGGTCGGGTCGCCGCCGATGCTGCGCAGCGACAGCACCTTCCAGTCGAAGTTGGCCACGGCGCCGAGCCCGGACTCGGTGTAGAGCTGCTGCTGCTTCCACTCGGCGGTGCCGAGTCGCTCCAGGTCGGCCACCAGCCGGTCGACGTCGAAGCTGGGCGTCAGCCGGGCGGTGTGCGGCAGCGCGGTCGCCAGCGGCGGCAGGTCGGTGGGCTCGGGCGAGTCGTTCGTCGAGTACTCGGGCGTGGCCTGGACGTCCACCGCCTGGGACGGAGTCGCGGACATGTGGTCCCTCCTTGGGTCTCGATGCCTCAGCGGGTCATACAGGTCTCGTCCGCGCGGACGCTGGTGATCCGGCCCGTGATCACCAGCCGGTAGAAGTGCCAGTACGACGATTCGACGGGCACCACCCGTGGCTCGATGAGCGCGTGCAGCGACGGCGCCTGCGCCATCGGCACCCCCTGGTGATAGTGGTGTGCCGTGTGCAGGTTGTTGTAGTTCGTGTACCACTGCGCGAACTTCGAGGCCCTGATGGTGCGGGTGTTGGTCAGCACGTTGTCGTCGGACTGGGTGTTCAGCCCGAAGTGCTCCGGCATCTCGATCAGATAGTGCGCCGGCTCCGCCACCAGCATGGCCGGCAACAGCCAGACCAGCAGCAGGTACGGGCTGCCGGTGACCACCGTGGCGACGACCGCGGCGACCAGCAGCACCGCCATCAGCCGGTACTCGTACTGGATCCGGCGCAGGTCACGGGCCCGGTCGATGCCGGGGATCGGCCGGCCGAGGCAGGAGCGGACGATGTCCCGCAGCGTGGTCCGGTACCGCCCGGGGTGCAGCGCCGCCAGTGCGAAGCCGAGCCCGTACCAGCGGTCCAGGTTGCGGAAGCGGTAGTTGAAGAACTCCTGGTTCTGCGGGGTGCCGAGGAACGCGTGGTGGCGCAGGTGGTCGTGCTTGTAGTGCCAGAACGAGCTGAGCATGAACAGACCGCAGAGCACGCCGCAGATCCGGTTCCAGATCCGCCGCTGGAAGGCGTGCTCGTGCAGGCACTCGTGCTGGAGTTCGACGAGGTGCGCGTACATCAGGCCGAGCACGAGGACCGCCGCCACGGTGACGGCCCAGTGCTGGACGAGCGCGACCGCGACCCAACCGGCCACGATCAACGCGAAGGCGAAGAGGAACTTCGTGACGAACCGTCCCGGCTTCTTGACGAAGTACTCCCGGGACAGCGCCCGCCGGGCGTCCTCGCCCCGGACCGGGGCCAGCAGCGCGTTCTCTGCGGCGTCGAGCCGCTCCAGTTGGTCGTCCCGCAGCGGGATGGTGCTGGTGACAGTCATTGCATCTCCTTGCCGCGTGTGTCGGCGGGAGCGCCAGGTCGTGGCCGCACGCCGCCATCGGGATACTCAGAGGCCGGCGGGGACACGTTCGTTCGCGATGATCTGGTCCAGGGTCTGGCGCTCCCGGATCAGGTGGACCGAGCCGTCGGTGCGCCGCAGCACCTCGGGCGCCTCGGGGAACGAGTTAAAGTTCTTCATCGACATGCTGGAGGCGTAGCCGCCGGCCCGCTCGACGACCAGCAGGTCGCCGGGCTGGGTCCGCGCCAGCGGCACCGGCGCCAGTTCCTCGACCGAGCCGGGAGCGGGCGTGAGCAGGTCACCGGCGATGCAGCAGTGGCCGACGACGCAGTACCGCTCGCGGTCGTCGCGGAGTGGGCCGGAGGCCGGCACCGAGACGAGCGGGTGCACCGCGCCGTAGTAGGACGGGCGGACGATCTCGGTCAGGCCGCCATCGGTCTTCACGAAGCGGTGCCCGTCGGCGCCGGTGGAGACCACGTCGACGACGCGGGTCACCAGCGAGCCGGAGTTGGCCATGATCGCCGTACCCGGCTCCAGCTCGACCCGCAGCCGCCGGCCGGTCTCCTCGGCGAACGCCCGCAGGTCGGCGCCGAGCACCTCGGCCCACTCCCGGTGGTCGTACTCCGGGTCGCCGAGCAGGCTCTTGACCCGGTATCCCCCGCCGAGGTCGATCACCTCGACGTCCGGGAACTGCCGGGCGGCGGCGAGGAGCGCGCGGGCGGCGTTGATCAGCACGTCCCAGTGGTGCCCGGACCCGATGTGGGAGTGCAGCCGCACCAGGCGCAGGCTGTGCCTCTCGACCAGCCGCTTGACCTCGCCCAGATCCTCGTGCCAGATGCCGAAGCTGGAGTTGGGACCGCCGCTGGTCAGCCGGTTGACCAGCCCGGAGCCGAAACCCGGGTTCAGCCGGACCGAGACGGCGCCGCCGGGGAACGCCCGGCCGTACTGGTCGAGCTGGCGCAGCGAGCCGGCGTCGAACCGGAGGCCGGCCTCGATAAGGCCCCGCAGGCGGTCGTCGAAGACCGCCTCCTGGGCGGTGAGCAGAATCCGCTCCGCCGGGACGCCGGCACCGACCACCCGGAGCGCCTCCCAGACCGAGCTGGTGTCGAAGTCGAGCCCGAGCCGGTCGAAGATCCGGATCACCGCCCGGGTCGGGCAGGACTTGACCGAGTAGCGGACGGTGAGGCCGTACGGACTGGAGAGTGCGGCCAGGCTCCGGGCCGCGGCGACCATGGAGCCTTCGTCGTAGACGAAGACGGGCGTTCCGTACCTCTCCGCGATGTCGCGGACCTCCTCGACGCGGAGGAACTTGAGCTGCTCGATGGGGTCGCTGACGGCATGCCGTGGATCACTCACAACCGGTCCCTTCCTGACCCGCCGGTTCACGGCCGGCGACGTTTGTCCGGAGTGATACGGACGGTAGGGAAGACGGATTTGGCGGCTATTTCGCGGTGATGTTCCGGCAGCGGCGAGCCGGCCCTACCACTGGTCGAGCGCGAGTTTGCCGACCATGGCCGTCACCACCACCAGGAGAACCACCCGGACGAAGCCGGAGCCGCGCTTGAGCGCGGTGGCCGCGCCGAGCCGCGCGCCGAGGATGTTCAGCACCGCCATGGCCAGGCCCACCAGCCAGACCACGTGGCCCTGCGCCGCGAAGACCAGCAGGGCACCGAGGTTCGTCCCCGCGTTGACCACCTTCGCCATCGCGGAGCCGTGCACGAAGTCCTGCTGGAGCAGGCCGATGAAGGCGAAGATGAGGAACGTTCCGGTGCCGGGCCCGAGCACCCCGTCGTAGAAGCCGATGACGACCCCGGCCAGGAGCAGCGCGGCCAGCCGCCGCATCCGGGTCACCACGGCGTCCTGCTGCACCGTGCCGAACTGGGGTCGGGTCACCACGAAGACCGCCACCAGTAGCAGCATCACCATCACGACCGGCCGGAAGTAGCCGACCGGCACCTCGGAGGCCGACAGCGCGCCGAGTCCGGAGCAGACGACCGCCAGCCCCGCCGCCCCGGACAGGAAGCGCCAGTCGAGCTTGGTACGGCGCGCGAAGGTGATCGCCGCCGTGGTCGTACCGGTGATCGCGGCCAGCTTGTTCGTGCCGAGGGCCGCCGCCACCGGCAGGTTCGGCATCGCCAGCATCAGGGCGGGGATCTGGAGCAGTCCGCCGCCCCCGACGACGGCGTCCACCCAGCCGGCCGCGGCCGCCACCAGAAGCAGCAGGGCCAGGTCCGCGAAGTCCATTCGTCCACCTCTGGTTCGGCTCGTGTCGCGCTGCGCGCTCAGAGCACGCCGGCGATGGCGTCCATCGACGGCAGCACCCGGGCGTGGGTGCTCATCTGCTCCGCCCACCGCGGCACCGCCCGCAGCGAGTAGAAGCGTCGCAGCCACCGGTCGGCGCCGTCGTACCGGGGACGGAAGGCCGACCGACCGTGCGCGGCGACGTGGTTGTCGAGGACCACCATCTCACCGGGCGCGAGGACGAGGTCGCGGGCGACCTCCTCCAGCGCCACGGCCAGGGCGTCCAGGGCGTGCCGGCCGGCGGTGCTCGTCGCCCGGGTGTTGTGCGAGTTGTACCGCATGAACAACGAGTCCCCGCCGCCGAAGAGCACCGGGTGCGGCCCCGACTCGGCGCGCGGCCGGTCCGGGGTGTTCCGGCTGAACGACGTCGGGTACAGACTGGTGTACTCGCACCGCCGCAGCGTCGCGATCTGCTCCTCGGTCAGCAACCGGTACGCCTCGCGCACCGAGGCGACCCGGGTCGCCGCCACGGCCTCGTGGTCCTGGCGCAGGCAGAGCAGGCCGAGGAAGTCGGGGCGCAGCGGGTGGTGCACGTTCTCGGTGTGGAAGTCGAAGGCGACCGCACCACTGTTCTCGATCCGGTGCTCCTCGTTGCGCACCGGGTGCACCTCGTGCACGAGCGCGCCGTTCTTCTCGTCCGCGTACCCGACCAGCCGACCGAGCGCGTCGGCCACCATCGCGAGCAGTCCGGTCGTGCCGTGCGCCGTCAGCGGCGTCGCCTGGTGCCCGTCGGGCGTCGGCGGCAACTCACCGATCTCCAGGCCCCGGATGAGCAGGAAGCCCGAGGCCGAGGCGCCGGCGCCGAACTCCGCCAGGGCGTTGCGCAGCCCGGTCGGGAGTTGGGCCGCGCAACGCCGGACCCGTTCCTCGTGCAGCAGCGGATCGACCGCAACTCCCTGGGCGAGGTCCCAGATCCTGCCCCGCTCCTCGACCTCCACGATGTATTCGCTCACGGAGCCAGCCGTCAGTAGCATCGGATCCTCCCGATTCACGTACCGCACAGGGAGACCACTCCTGGTCGAAGCGGTCCAGCGCGCCGAACGTATGGCGGGCGGATGTGATCCCGATTTCGGGTTGATTTACCCCCAGGTGAGGGCGTGCCCCGACCGGTCCGGGGCGTGCTCCCCGGCCCGCGGCGCAGCGCCCTGCCCGGCGGCGGTCCGGCCGGCACCGACCCGGCCCGGCCCGGTCGGCTGGTTGCGGTGCGACTCAGGCGCCCCGGCGCGGTGCGACTCGATCGCCTCGGCGCGCTGCGGCTCGGCCGCCTCGGCGCGGTGCTCGCGCAGCAGCCGGGCGAACCGCCCGCGCAGGGCCGTCACCTCGGCGGCGACCTGAGCGCCGACCCGGTGCCCAAGGTCGCCCGCCGAGGCGCCACGCACCCGTACGACCCGGCTGGTCCACCAGGTGCCACCCGCGGCCCAGTCCTCCCGGAGCGTGGCGTGGACGCGTACCACCGCGCTGTCCACGCCGAGCGTGACGTCGAACCGGTAGTCGCCGTCGGACAGGTACGCCACGATGGTCTGGCGGGAGTTCGGGGGCAGCGCGCGCAGCGCGGCGACCACCTCCGGCAGGGCGTGCCGGGGTTGGGCCAGCGGAACATCAGCCGTTGACATCAGTACCTCCTCGCTGTCCGTCCGGGCCGCGGCTATCCGCCCAGGCTGTCGAGCGGCCGCTGGACGCTCCGCGACCAGCGCAACGCGCAGCTCTCACACGGATCCAGCCCGGACACGGTGAACGCCATGCAGCAGGTCCGTCGGCGTACCCGCAGCGCGCCGGTCCCGGTCAGGTCCAGCCGGACCAGGTCCTCCACCCCGAGGGCGCGCAGCAGCGTGCCGGCGGTGGCGAGCGCCTCCTCACCGGCAAGGCCGGGCGCGCGCTGCACGTGCCGGGCCACCGCGTTCGCCAGGCCACCCCGGAGCGGCCGCTCGCCGATCCGGGTGAGGTCGCAGACGGCCAGCGCCAGCGGGCGCAGGTGCCGTTCGACGATCGCCTCCCGCATGGTGCGCAGCAGCACCGCCTCGTCGGGTACCACCCTCGTCGCCCCGGCACCGGCGCTCGGGTCCGTGGCGAGCACGGTCACCAGCGGGTTGCGCATGCCGAGGACGACCCACGGCTCCCGGCGCGACACCCGGACCAGCATGTTGCCGGCGGAGAGCACCGGCACCCGCCGCGACGACAGGTAACCGGCCACCGCGGGCAGGGTCAGCCAGTAGGTGTACGCCTTCCAGGTCAGCACCGCCGACACGTGCAGGGGGACCCGCAGCGTACGTACCTTGCCGGAGAGCAGCCGCTCCAGGCCGGCGCCGGCGACCAGACCCACCGCGGGTAGCCAGCCGGCGACGTCGGTGACGACGAGCGGCTCGGCGATCGCCACCTGTTCCGGCCCGGTGCGGCCGTGCAGCCTCGGCATCAGCCGGATCGTCGGGGCCAGGACACCGGCGGTCGCCGGCTTGTCCGCCACAACCGACGGTGCCATGCCAACACCTCCCGTGAGGGCGCGATCGCCCCGGTCGAGCCACCGCTCCACCGGACGCTAACCGGCGCCGATTTGCCGTCGATTTCGTCGCCTCGGCAGGGCGCCGCCGCGGCTCCACACCGGCCCCGGCGACGGCGTACCCGCCCGGCACGCCCCGGCCGGCCGGGCATCCACCGGGCGCTGCCGCCCGGCGCGTTCCGGGCCGGCCGGCAGCCGGCGTCGCTACGACACGTTGCCGGCGGACCGGCCGGCGACGACCATCCGTAGCGGTGCCCGGCCCGCCGGCGGCCCGGTGCGGGCACGGGTGACCCCGAACTCCGCCCGGAGCCGAGCCGCCTCGGCCAGACACTGCTCGGCCAGCGACTCCGCGCCGGCCGAGAAGTGCACCTCGGCGAGCGCGGTGAGGCCCCGGGCCAACCAGACCAGCGAGTGGATCTCCTGCGCGGCCCGTACCGCGTCGGTGAGCAGCCCGATCGCCCTGGTGGTCTCCCCCTTCATCGTGTGCAGCTCGCCCAGGGCGATCAGGGTCTGCACCTCGACCAGCCGGTCCGGCACCTCCCGGGCGATCGCGAGCGCCTGCCGGAACGTGCTGTCGGCGATCCGGTAGAAGCCCAACTTGAGGCTCACCCGGCCCTTGCCGTACAGCGCGTGTGCCTGTCCGCGCGGGTCGCCGATCTGGTGCACCAGCGCCAGTACCTCGTCGAAGGTCTTGTCCGCGGTCTCCAGGTCACCCGTTGCCAGGTGCAGTTCACCGAAGAGGTAGAGCGACTGTGCCCGCGCCCGGCCGTTGCTCCCCTCGGCGACGGCGAGCGCCTCCTCCATGTACGGGCGAGCCCGTTCCGGCTGGCCCCGCTCCAGGTATATCTGACTGGTCCAGCGCAGCACGTGCGCCTGCGCGCCCCGGTCGCCGGCCTCGCGGAGCAGCCGGCACGCCGTCTCGTACCGGCGCAGGGCCTCGTCGGTACGGCCGTAGACGCTGTCGATGTACGCGACCTTGCGCAGCGCGAGCCCGTACCCGTGCCAGTTGCCGATCTCGTCGAAGATCTCCAGCGCGCCGCCGAGACGTTCGGCGGCCTGCTCGTAGCGCTGCTGGACCACGTACAGGTCGCCGAGCCCGGTGAGGAGTACCGCCTCGCCGCAGCGGTCGTTGGCGGCGCGGGCCGCGAAGAGCGAGACCTCGTGCGTCTCGCGCCACTCGTCGTAGTGGCTACGCACGCCGAACATCGACAGGGCGGTGCCGGCGAGGTCCCAGCAGAGCGCCGACATCCCGGCCGCTGCCGTCTGCCGGACCGCGGAGACGATCGTCCGGCGCTCGGCGTCGTACCAGGCCAACGGGGCCTCGGTGAGGCGCTGCACCGTCCGCTCGTCCAGCCGCCAGCGCGGCGCCGGCCCGTGCACGACGACGTAGTCGCCGCCGTAGACCCGCCGATGCGCCTGCTCGGTCAGGTGCAGCAGCGCGCTGCACACCCGCCCGACCGCCGCGGTCCGTTCCTCGGCGGACTCCGCCTCCTCGACGCGCTCCCGGGCGTAGAGCCGGACCAGGTCGTGGAAGCCGTACCGGAGGTTGCCGGTGGCGTCCCGGCAGAAGACGTCGACGAGGCGGGCGTCGACCAGCCGTTCGAGCAGGTCCTCCGCCTCCTGCATGCTCGACTCCAGCAGCGGCGCGGCGACCCACGCCGCGAAGTCCACGACGTCGAGCAGGGCGAGCCGGCGGAAGAGCAGCCGCGCCGCCGGTTCGAGTGCCTGGTAGGACAGGGCCAGGCTGGCCCGTACCTCCAGCGAACCGTGCGCCAGCTCGTCGAGTCGCCGGCTCTCGTCGGCCAGCCGGGTGACCATCTGCGCCAGGGACCAGTGCGGCTTCGCCGCCAGGCGGGCGCCGATCACCCGTACCGCCAGTGGCAGCCCGCCGCAGAATCGGGCGAGGTCCTCGGCCGCCCGGGGCTCGACCTCGACCCGGGACGCGCCCACGATCCAGGTCAGCAGCTGGATCGCCTGATCGCTCTCCAACGCCGCCAGGTCGACCAGGCGCACCCCGGCCAGGCAGGTGAGACGGTACCGGCTGGTGATCAGGACGGCGCAACCCGGCGAGCCGGGCAGCAGCGGCTCGATCTGCCGTTCGTCCGCGGCGTTGTCGAGCACCAGCAGCACTCGCCGGTCGGCGAGCAGGCTCCGGTAGAGCGCGGCCCGCGCTTCCAGTCCGTCCGGGATCGTCGAGGTGTCGGCGCCCAACTCCCGGAGGAACCGGGTGATCACCTCCAGCGGGTCGGCGGCGGGCTGGTGGGCGCCGCGCAGGTCGACGTAGAGCTGCCCGTCGGGGAAGACCGGGCTCAGCCGGTGCGCCACGTGGATCGCGATCGTCGTCTTGCCGACGCCGCCCCGGCCGGCGACGAGCGCGATGGGCAGGACCGCGCGGTCGTCGGGGGTCAGTGCCCGTTCCAGCTCCTCCGCCTCGCCGTGCCGGCCGGTCAGGTCGGCGATGTCCGCGGGCAGCATCCGGGGCCGGATGTCCGGGTGCCGGCCGGCCCTGGCCGTCTCCGGGCGTACCGGTTCGGCGGATCCGGGGCGGACGTCCGGGATCGCGACGGGACCCAGCAACCGGCCCGGTTCGACGCCGCCGGGGAGCGCCTCCGGACCGCCGCCGGGGGCGAGGTCCGGAGCAGCCGGCGCGGGTCGCCGGACGGGTTCGCCGCCTCCGGCCGGGAGGTCGTCGGCGTGCTCGCCCGCCGTCGGTACTTGGTGCGTCGCCGCGCCGGCACCGGTCCCGGCGGCGGGGTCGCGCACCCCACCGGTCCGCCCCGCCGCCGACGCGGACCTGGCCGGCTCCGGTGCCTCATCGGCCATCTCCGGGCCCGGTCCACCGGCCGGTGGCGACAGCTCGCCGCGCAGGATCGCCCGGTGCGTCGCCTGGAGTGCCGCACCCGGGTCCAGCCCCAGTTCGTCCTTGAGCACCCGGCGGGCGTCGTGGAATGCGTTCAGCGCGTCGGCCTGCCGCCCGGCCCGGTACAGCGCGACCATCAGCCGGACCCGCGCCTTCTCCCGGAGCGGGTGCTCGGCGACGAACGCCTGGAGCTGGCTGATGATGTCGACGTGGTGCCCGAGCTGCAACTCCGCCTGGAAGTACTCCTCGGTCAGCGCGAGCCGGCGCTCCTCCCACTTGATGATCTCGGGTTGGAGGACGCGGCTGGTGATGCCGGCCAGACAGCGGCCACGCCAGACGGCGAGTGCGGCCCGGAGGCGCTCCGCCGCCACCTCCACGGCACCGTCGGCGAGCGCTTTCCGGGCGGCGGCGGCATGCTCCTCCACCACGTGGGTGTCGATGCTGCCGGGCGCCGGCCGCAGCAGGTAGCCCGGGGCCCGAGTGGTGATGATCTTTTCGTCGGCGCCGGCCGCGCTGAACTTGCGGCGGAGCGCGTGGATGCAGATCGCGATCTGGTTCGCCGGGGTGGCCGGCATCCGGTCCTCCCACACCGCCTCGGCGATCCGGTCGGCGGGGGTCACCTGGCCTGGGTGAAGCAGCAGCATCGCCATGGTGATCTGCTGCCGGCCGAGCGGGACGGCGATCTGTCTGCCGCCGACGGCCACTTCCAGAGGACCGAGTATTCGAAATTGGACAGACTGACCCATGGTTGGCAAATCCCCCCGTTGCGCCCCGCTGTCGGTACCAATGGCGACTGTGGACCGGGAGTCGCGGACAGCAGGACCAGACAACGGTGAGACCCTCACCCGGGTCCGGCTGCCGTACGCGTCGAAGCGGCACGTCTGCAGCACCGCCGATCGCTACAACTCTCGGCTCTGTGCCGCCATTGGCCGGGACCGATAGTTGCACGCTGCGAGAGCCGTCGGCAACACTGCGCCACCCGGAAAGGCCGAGCCGGTGACGCCGAGTCACTACGCGGGCATCCCCAGGCGGGCCCGGGTGCCCGACCGCCCACCGCCGCACCCGCGCCCCCGGAGCCCCACTACTGATCGTAGTGTGATCTGCATCACTAAAGGACGGTCGACGGCGGGCGGGAAATCGCCGGCAAATCAGCGGCATAACCGGGGCGCATACCGTCGCCCCGGTCGCATCCCGAGCAGGTAGTCCGGCGGGTCAGGCGCGCTGAGGAGGAACGATGCAGATCGTCTGGACACTCTCGACCAACCGCCTCGCTCACGATCACTCGCCGTCGCCGGGCACCGGCGAGACGGCGGACTCACGAGCCGGCCGGAGGAGTCCTCGGTACGCCACCGCCGCGCTCGCCACGCTCAACACCGTCGCGGCGAGGAAACTCCACCGGGCGTTGCCGCCGGCCGCCTGCGCGACCAACCCGAACAGCGCCGCACCGACCGGGTTGGCGGCGAAGGCCAGCGTCCGCGCGGTCGCGGTGACCCGGCCCAGCACCTCGCGCGGCACGATGCGCTGCCGGAGCGTGCGGATGTGCACCGAGGCGAAGACCGACAGCGCACCGAGGAGCCCGTTCGAGATCGCCAACTGGAGCGGGTTGGCCGAGCCCGCCAGCGCGAGCAGGGAACCACCCAGCGCGATCACCGACCAGGCGATCAGGGCCTGCGCGGAGAAGCGGTCGGCGAACCAGGCGGCGAGCCCGGTGGCCACGATGCCGCCCAGGCCGGCGGCCGCGAGTACCACGCCGGTCCAGATCGACGTGGCGTGCAGCCCCCGGTCGGCGTGGAAGACCACCAGCGTCTCGGCGGCGATCACGAAGTTGATCACCGCTTGCAGCGACACCAGCCGGACCAGGAGGGAGTTGGCCCAGATGTAGCGCAGACCGGCCCTGGTCTCCCGCCAGATCCCGGCCAGCCGCTCACCGAGCCGGCCGGTCTCCCGCTCCCCCGGCGGGCGGTCCCGGAATCGCAGCGGAACCAGGGTCACCACGGACACCGCAAACGTCGCGGCATTCAGCCAGAGGCATTTTTCGACACCGATGGTGGCGATCGCCACGCCGATTGAGGCCGGCCCCAGCAGCAGCCCGACCTGATTGCTGAATTCCAGTTTCGCGTTCGCTCCGGTCAGCTGCTCCGGCGCGATACTGTCCTGCACCGCGACCGCGAGCGCGGTTTCGAAGAATATGCCGGCCGAGGCGGCGGCAACGGCCAGCGGAACTATCCATATACCGCCGTTGAATGTGGCGACAATCGGCAGAACAAGGAAGGTGACGGCTCGGACGACATCACAGAAAATCATCGTACGCCGCACGTCCCAGCGATCCACGAAGGTGCCCGCGGTGAGGCCGAACAGCAGGTAGGCGATGGTGCGTGCCGCTGCGGCCAGCGCGGTGGCGACCGCCGAACCGGTCACGGTCAGCACCAACAACGGGATCGCGAGCGCTGCGGCGCCGTCGCCGATCACCGACACACTCTGGCCCGACCAAAGCAGCCGGAAGCGCCAACTCTTCGTGCCCTGTAATTGCACCTGACAACTCCCAACCCAGATAGCTCATTCGGCCGGACCAGGCCATTGTTCAACGAACGTCGTCGATCATAAACGGCCCGTCAAGTGAAGTTCGTCACACCGTCTCCTCACGCTTTTCTCTTGCCCGCCGGAATCTTTTGCGGTCAATATTGACAACACCGGTGGCCCGGGGTGAAGAATCCCGTTCACTGAGTCATCCAGACCCCCATCGAATTCGAAGGAGGTGTACGACATGGACCAGCAGCTCACCGTTGAGGAGCTCCAGGAGCTCGCCGAGGTTGCCGAGCGCGCCGAGGAGGCGGCGGCCGCCCTGCGCGCCGCGGTGGTGGAGTAACCACCGCCCGACGGCCGGGGCCGTGGTCCGCGGCCCCGGTCGTCCCACCCGATGAGCACACCACCGACCACACGCACTAGTTGGAGGATGCCATGAGCCGCCTTCGTCGAACCGTGCCCTTCCTCGCCGCCGGACGCGCTCGGAGCGAGTCTCGCGTGCTGCTGCTCGACCGGGTCGAGTTGTCGCTGGCTCAGGCGTCCACCGAGGTGTTCGCCCGGGCCGCCCGGCCACTCGGGCTCGGTCCGGCCGACCGTTGCCTGCCTGCCGCCGAGGTCGAGCCCATCGTCGAAGCTCAATACCAGGCGTGTCTGGAGTATGTCTACGGGCACCCCGTCTGGCAGCGCTTCCGCGACGGCGCCGCCCGGCACGCGCTCTTCGCGTACCTGATCGAGTCGCGGCACTACCTGGCCGCGGCGCCGTTCCGGATGGCCAGCGGCGTCACCGACGCGCTGCGCCCGAGCGACCTCGTGCGGCTCCAGGCGCACCACGTGGTCGAGGAGGCCAACCACGACACGTACTTCGAGAACGGGCTCGCCGCGCTCGGCGTGCCCCGCGAACTGCTGCGGGAAGCCCGGCCGTCGCCGGTGACCGTCGAGTGGGTCCACCTGATGCGCACGGTGGCGGCATACAGCCCGTTGGCGGCCGGGATCTGCTCGGGGCTGCTGGAATACACCGCCGGGGACAACGCGGCGGTCACCGGCTGGCACCAGATGCTCGTCGCGGAGGGACTGCTCAGCGACGAGGCCGTACGCGCGATCTTCGAGCACGTGGAGACGGACCTCGGTCTCGGCCACGGGTCGAACTGGCGCAAGGCGCTGCACGCGGCGAAGGTCGTCCCGGTCGAGGAACTCGCCGACTGGCTCAACTCCGTCACCCTGGTCGCCGAGATGATCGTGCGGTGGCTGGACACGTTCGAGACCGGCCTCTCCGGCGACGTCGTCGCCGCGCTGCCCGCCCTCACCCTCCCCGCCGACGCCACCGTCCGGGTGTACGCCGGCGAGGTGGACGGCCTACCGGTCTGGCCCGCCGAGGTGTACCAGTCCTTCGCCCACGGGCCGCAGAGCAGCGCCGCAGGGGTGCGGCAGTCGCTGGCGCTGGCGTACGCCTTCGGCGGGAAGGCGGCGGACCGGCCGGGCGGTACGACCACGGAGCCCGGCACCACGGAATCCGGCACCACGCCGGCCGTGGCGGCCCGCGACTTCGTCAGTCGGGCCGGCAACGGCTGGATCGGCAACGGGTCCGCGCTGGACCTGGAGAAGCTGGTGGAGAGCTGGCTCGGCGCCATCGATGGACACGAGCTGTGGCGTGAGCTGACCGAGCG
Source organism: Plantactinospora sp. BB1 (assembly GCF_003030385.1). Taxonomy (NCBI): domain Bacteria; kingdom Bacillati; phylum Actinomycetota; class Actinomycetes; order Micromonosporales; family Micromonosporaceae; genus Plantactinospora; species Plantactinospora sp. BB1. Next base: position 4,529,413 of record NZ_CP028159.1, read on the forward strand.
GCCCACGTACCCCCTGGTCTACGGGTGGATGGCGGAGAACTACCACTACGTCTCCGGCATCTGGCAGCACGCAGGGGCCGCGATCTCCACCTGCCCCGACCCGCTGATCCGCAACGAGCTGGTGCAGCACCTCATCGAGGAGTTCAACCACGGCAAGATGTTCCGGCGGGGCATCGACGCGGCCCAGGGCGGCCGGTACGCCACGCTGCCGGTGGCCTCGGCCCGACCGCTGCCGACGACGGTGGCGTTCATCGGCACGCTGCGGGAACTGGGTCAGCGCAACTGGAAGGCGTACGTGCTGGCGCTGGCGTACCTGCAACTGTCGCTCTCCGCCGGCGACAACGGCGTGCACGAGCGGCACGAGCGGTTCTACCAGACGATGGCCCGGGAGCTGCCGGAGAGCGAGCGGCTGGTGTCGGCCATGCGCCGGCACGACGACGAGGACACCCGGCTGGGGCACGGCGACGATACCCGTACGCTGCTGCGCCTGCTCGCCGAGCGGCACACCGTCGACGCCGAGACGGTCGCCGCCGCGGCGCTCGTCCCGCAGCTGACGTGGAGCTTCCTCGACGGGATACGGTGCCACTACCGGCATGGTGACGCGGCCGTACTCCAGCGCGTCGGTTGGCATGTCACCGCCTGACCGGTCGCCGGAGGGCTTCGAGGTGGGCCGGGCGGTGGCGCTACGCCACCGCCCGGTCCCGGCCGCACTCCGCCGGCTGCGCGCGCTGGTGCGGGACGGGGTGCCCGCCGGGGCGGCGGCCGGGCTTCGCGACCCACGGATCCCGGCCGGGGCATGGGACTCGGTGCTCGCCCGGGAACTGGCACTGACCCTGAGCTGGGCGGCCCGACGCGCACTCGCCGGGGCGGCGCCGGACGCCGGAGCGCTCCCCGGCGCCGCCTGGTCCGGCGACGGTACGGTGGTCGCCCTGCTGCCCCGGCACGGCCACGCGGTGCACGTCATCCGCCGGGCCCTGCCGTTCGCACTCTGCGGCCGGCCGGTGCGGGTGCACGGCCACGACGTCGACCGGACGGTGCTGCGGCGCTGTACCGCGACCGTCGCCGAGCTGCTGGAGCTGCCCGGCCTGACCGCCGGCGACGAGCCGGCCAGCGCGGCGGTGGCCGGCTGCGGCCCGGACGACCTGGTGGTACTCACCGGCCGGGTAGCCACGGTGGCGAAGGTGCGCGCCGTCACGACCGCCCGGGTGCTGGCCGCCACCGGCGACTGCGTCGTCCTGGTCGGCACCGACCCGGCCCGGCTGCGCCGCACCGCCGAGGTGCTGCGGCGGCACGACCACCCGGAGAGCTGCACCCGGCTCGGCGGCGTCCGGGTCGGCGACCTCCACGGGCCCGCCCTGGACGGGTCGGCGGCCGACGCCTCGGCGCCACCGCACCCCTCCGCGGTGTACCGGCTCAGCGGCGACCTCGGCGAGCCGCCGCTGGCCCAGTACGGCTACACCTGCCTGCCGTGCGACGTCGACGGGGTGGTCGGCACCCTGGTCGGCTTTGCCCGGGATCCGATCGGCGGCTGGCCGGGCGACTTCCTGGTCTGACCGCCGCGCCGCCTGGCCGGGTGCGGCACGGCGCGGCACCCACCGACCGACATACCGAACGCCGCACCCGCAGCGAGGAGCAGATCATGACGGTCACGCAGGGACTTTCCCTGTCGCTACAGTCGCTCGTGGACGCGGTGGCCGGGTGGCCGGAGGTCGGCGGCAGGCGCCTGCACCGTCCCGACGTGCAGGAAAGGCTGGCTCGCGCGGCGCTGGCGCAGGTGCCCGGCCTGCCGGCCGCGGTACGCCGGATACGCCAGCGCCTCGTCGACGACGGTTACGCGGTCGTCGGGGTACCCGGGCTCGCCGCCTTCCCCGACGTCCAGCGGGACGCGGCGGTCGTCGCGGTGAGCGCGCTCCTCGGCCGGCCCAGCCCGGTGGGCGAGACCACCAACCTGCTGGTGTGGGACGTCCGGCCCCGGCCGGACCTGCCGGCGGCACAGCAGGCCGCGAACGTCTCCATCTCGTCCGGCGAGGCGTGCCTGCACACCGACGCCACGTTCGCGCCCGCTCCCGAGCGCTGGTTCGGGCTGTGGTGCGTCCGGCCGGCCAGCGACGGCGGGGCGAGTGTCCTGGTCGACGCGCGCCGGGTGGTCGAGGCGATGGCGGCCGAACCCGGTGCCCGGGCGGCGGTGGAGTTGCTGCGCGGCACCGACGTTCCGTTGTGGAACGGCCGGACGCTGCTGCCGGTCCGGGTGCTCGGCGGTCCCGGCCAGCCGCTGGTGCGGTACCGCGAGGACCTGATCGCCGAGGGGTTGCGGCGGGCCGGGCTGGGTCCGACCCACCCGGTGACGGAGGCGGTCGACGCGTTCGCCCGGCGGCTCGGCGCGGACAGCCACCGCACCCGGATCCGACTCGCCGCCGACGAGGTGCTCCTCGTCGACAACCACCGGACCGTGCACGCCCGGGAGCACTTCGCGGATCCGGAGCGCCACCTGCTGCGAGTCCGGATGTCCGAGGGGCCGGTGGTGCCGGTATGAGCGTGGAGAAGCCGGTGTTCCGGGCGGCCGGATGCCGGGTCGAGACGCAGCCGTACGACGAGCACAGCCGGCTCGTCTCGGTCTACGGCGAGGCCGGCGCCACAGCCACCCTGGAGGCGCCCGGCTACCGGCACACGCGCCTGACCGATCTGGTGCGCAAGCGCCATCTGAGCTGGCAGGACGGCTCGGTGGAGATCGAGATTCCCGGCGACGGGCGGGCCTGGCTCATGGTCTTCGACCCGCCGCCGGAGGTGTCGATCTTCGACTACCGGCCCGAACCGCTGCTGGAGGTGCCCGGCTCCGAGCCGGTGGCGGCCCGGTTCCCGGTGGTCGACGTGCACGCGCACCTCGGGCTCGGCGACGCGGACGCGGCCGAGCGGGTCCGCCTGATGAACTCGGTCAACGTCGCCGTCGCGATCACCGGCGGCTTCGCCGATCGCGGGGACACCACGGCGGATACCGCGAGCCGATTCGTCGCCGCGGCGCCGGGCCGGTTCCTCGCCGCGGCCACCGTCGACTGGTCCCTGGTCCGGCGGACGAACGGCGGTGCCCTGCTCGCGGAACGGCTCCACGAGGACGTGACGCGGCACGGCGCGGTCCTGGTGAACGAGGCACACGACAAGGGCTTCGGGGTCGACGACCACGGGGTGGGTCCGGTGCCAGCGGACCCGATCCACCTCGACGACCCGCGGCTGGACCCGTTCTGGGCGGCGGCGGCCGAGCTGGGCGTACCGGTGATCGTGCACTGCGGCGACGACATCGCCACGTACCGGCCGTGGGACGCCCGGAACGAGGCGCTGCGGCGGCTGTACCGGGCGCCGTGGTCGCGCCGCCGCCCCGGCGGACTGTCCCAGCAGGAGGTCCACGCCCGGCGGGACCGGGTGTTGACCCGGTTCCCCCGGCTGCGCCTCGTCGCCGCCCACCTCGACGGGTACGGCGAACGGCTCGACGTGCTGGCCGCGTCGCTGCGCCGGCATCCCAACCTGTACGTGGAGCTCGGCGCCCGGCACCGGGTCCTGGCCCGGCAGCCGCGGCACGCCGCGCGCTTCCTCCGGGAGTTCGCCGGTCGGGTGCTCTTCGGCGGCGACCGCGCCCAGGACGCCGGTACCTACCGGGAACAGTTCCGGGTGCTGGAGACCGACGACGACGCGTTCGCCCCGCTGGACCCGGTCGACCCGGGCCCGCTGTACGGCCTCGACCTGCCTGACGACGTCCTGACCGAGTTGTACCGCGACGCGGCCGCCCGGATGCTGCCCGGGGTGGCCGCGCTGCTCTCCGCCCCGGGCCGGCCGACGGCGTAGCCAGGGCTGGCACCCGGCCCCCGGACGGAGAAATCCGGCGGGCGCGGAAGCGTTGTGCGCCACAGATTCCCGAACTGCCGGAGAGGGCGCCCGGCACGGTGTCCGACCCCTGTTCGTATGCGGGGTCGGCGCCGAATTCATGCTGGATTCCACGTGTGTGGAGATCGGCTGGCGTGGCGTGATTCCCGGACGAAATCCCGGACACATTGTGGATTAATAATGCGGCAATATCATGCGCGACTCCGTCCAAAAAATTTGCCCTTGCGTTACCCACTATTGACATGCTTGACTCACCTCAGTCGGCGCCAATCGGGGATCAGCCGAATCGGACCCGAACCTCCCCGACCCTTCGTCCAGGAGAAGGAGGTGTCACATCATGTCGGTGAAGATCTCCCTTAAGAAGGTCGCGGCTCCCAAGCAGGAGTCCAAGCTGTCGGCGGTCGTCCGCTGCGGCTGAGGCCAGGACGGGTCGGTGGGCTCGCTTTTCGGCGGCCCACCGACCCGTGCAGACCCTGCTGAACCGACGAAGAAGGAGACCGCCATGACCGCAGTCATTCCCCAGCCCGACATAATCGACCCGCTGGCCGAGTTGGACTATCCTCGGCTGCGCCACTGCACATTCCGTGAACTCTCCAGCGACCAGCCCATGCTGATGATCGTCGGACGGGAACACTTCGAGATCAGCGAGGAAGAGGGGACCCGTACGGCGCTGCTGACCGTCAAGCGGTATCTCGACGGGCGGCACACCATTCCGGAGATCGCCAAACTGTCGGGCGTCGACGAGGCGTCCGTACGACAGATCGTGAGCACGTTGCACGAGGCCGGTCTGCTGCGCCGGGAGACCCCGACCGAATATATTCCCGGCGACGTGTTCGCCGCACAGATCGACGCGAGCTGCGAGATGTGGGCCCGGCAGATCGGGTTCCACCACCTCTTCGCCGACCTTGAGCACGGCGACCTGCGGCGGGAGGTCTTCCTCGGCCTGATCCTGGAGACCTACCACTACGTCAAGTCGGCGCCGAAGCACATCAGCACCGCGATCGCCCACTGCCGGGACGAGCGCCTGGTGCCGCTGCTGTCGGAGTACTTCGTGGACGAGTGGAACCACGCCGGCATGCTGCTGGGCAGTCTCGTCCAGATGGGCGTCCCCGAGGAGCAGGTCAGGTCCGCGCACCCGATCATCGGCACCTGGTCACTGGTCAACAACCTGTGCGAGATCGCCCGCCAGGACACCCTCTCCTACATCGCCTGCACCTCGCTCTTCGAGGCCCGGGCGGACGACTTCGAGGGTGGGGCGGCGAGCATGCGCCGCGCGGCGGTGGCGGCCGGCTTCCCCGAGGACTCCGTCGACCCGGTCATCCGGCACATGGGCATCGACGTGCAGGCGGAGCACGCCAGCCTGATCGGTCAGGCCACGCGGATCCTGGGCGACATCCCCGGCAGGCAGGCACACGTCGTGGTCAACAACCTGCACGACCTGAAGCACTCGTACGACCAGTTCCACGACCAGATCGTGCAGTACTACTCGGACATCTCGAACTACATCCCCCGGGTGAAGGTCGACTACTTCAGCCTGTAGCACCCTGCCCGGGAGAGGGAACCATGTCGCCGACGACCGATGCGGTGGTGACTCACGAAGAGTCCGGCCGAAAGCTCCCTTCCGGCCGGACCTTCATCCGCTTCTGGACCGCGCAGACGGTCAGCCAGCTCGGCGACGAGGTGTTCATCGTCGCGCTGCCGCTGATCGTGTACGCCACCACCCGCTCCGCCGGCGCCATGTCGATCGCATTCGGCATGACGATGGTGCCGCACATCGCCCTGGGCATCCTCGGCGGCGCGCTCGCGGACCGCTTCGACCAGCGCCGGCTGCTCGCCACGCTCTCCGCGGCGGCGACGGCGGCACTGCTGGTGTTGGCGGCCATGCTGCACTTCGGTGCTGCCGGGCCCGTGACGCTCGCCGTGAGCGCGCTGCTCCTGGCGTGTCTGCTCGCCGCCCTGCTGCCCGGGTACGAGTCGTGCATCCCGCGGATCGTCCCGGCGGAGCGGCTGGTCAGCGCCAACTCCCGGCTGGAGGTCAGCCGCATCGTCTGCGCGGTGGTCGGGCCCGGCCTCGCCGGCCTGCTGGTCACCCTGGGCCCGGGGGTCGGCGCGATCGTCTTCGACGCGGCCAGTTTCCTGGTCGCCGGGCTGCTGCTCCTCTCGCTGCCGCCACTGGCGCCCCGGGCGGCGCCCCGGCGCCCGGCGACGACCCGCAACCTGCTCCGCGAGATCGGCGAGGGAATCGGGCTGGCGTTCCGGACCCGCTCGATCCGGCTCGGCATGCTTCTGAGCACGACGACGAACGTCTGTGTCGGAGCGCTGCACATCGTGGCGATCTTCCAGCTCCGCGACCGGTTCGACGTACCGGCGCCGACGGTCGGATTGATCATGACGGGGACGGCGATCTTCTCGCTGGTCGTGGCGGCACTGCCCCGCCTCCAGCGCCGGCTGGGCTATCCCGGCACGCTCGCGATCGGTCTGCTGCTCTCGATGGTCGCCTGCCTGCTGATGGCAAAGCCCGCCCACATCAGCTGGGTGATCGGCGCGCTCGCCCTGGAGACCTGCGGCGCCACGGTGTTCAACGTCGGCTGGCGGGCGATGCGGCAGCAGGTCGCCGGGGCGGAAGCGATCGGGCGGATCTCCGGAGTGTCCCGGGGAGTCGCCTTCCTCGGTGCGGCAGTCGGCGGGTGGCTGGGCGGTGCCGTGGCGGCGAGCGCCGGGCTGTCGCTGTACCTCTATCCGGGAGCCGCCGTCATCGCCGGCCTGGTCGCACTCGCACTGCTCCGACTTCCGGGGTACCTGGCCAGGGACCTCGCCACCTGAGCGGCGGCGCGGGCACCCGATGTCCGCCGCCGCCTCCTCCCCCGGAGCCGAGCCGCCCGGCAGAAGCGATCCGCGCACGAGCGGCGAGCCGGTGATCTACAGGTAGCGGATGCCGAGGATGTCGTCGATCCGGCTGGCGAAATCCGCCAGCGCCGCGTGGTTGTCGGTACGACCGATGCAGGTGTAGATCCGCTCCTGGAAGCCGCGTCGCCAATCGAGTGACGACGGAGGTTTGATGAGCAGCGACACCTGCTCCACCTCGCCGCGCGCACGCAACTGCCCGAGCCCGGAGATCTCCGACAGCTTCCACGCGCCCACCGGCGGCAAACCGAAGTAGTGGTACACGACGTCCCGGCTGGGGTGGAGCCGGATCGCCGGCCGCTCCCCCAGCGCCAACTGGGCCGCCACCCGAATCAGGTCGACGCGGTGTGCCCGCCTGAACAGGTCGTAGATGGGATGGCCGAGGCGGCCGTTCACCTCGATGACCCGGGGACCGTCCGGAGTCAGCTTGACCTCGGTGTGACAGATCGAGTCGCCGACTCCGAGTGCGGTGAGTGCGTTCGTGGTCAGCCCGAGTACGGCGTCCGCGTCGAACGCGTCCGTGCGGGCCGGCAGGTAACTGCCCTGTTCCCGGAAGGGAGGCGTCAACGCCAGCTTTCCGGTTATCCCGATGTGGCTGATCTCGCCGCCCCGAACCATGGACTCCACCGAGACATAGTTTCCCCAGGGAGGCGCGACATCGACGCCGGCGATCAGGCCCTCGGCGACGTACCCGTCGTCCGGGGCGACCTCCTCGGCGCCGAACAGCCTCTCCGCGAGCGTCAACAGTTCTTCCGTCGACTCGACGAGATAGGTGTTCGTCCCACCGAACCCCCGGTTCGGTTTCAGCACGGCGGGAAACGGGATCTGGCCGGCGGCTGCGTCCGCCGCCGCCAGGCTGGTGAGCAGGGTGGTGGGGGTGGGGTCCACCCCGCGTTCGTTGAGGATCGACCGCTGCCGGAACTTCCTGGTGATGTTGAGCGCGGCCTCCGGGGAGTGGAATGGCACGCCGAGTCGTTCGGCGAGGTTCGCGGCCGGTTCCAGCTGGTAGTCGCTGAAGGTGAGCACGCCGCGCGGCCGGTGGTCGAGAACGGTGTCGAAGGTCGTCACCGCGGCGAAGTCGGAGATCAGCTCGGCAAGTTCACTGCCCTGCTCGGAGTCGGGCAGCACGAAGACCGGCTCCGCCAAGCCGTCGAGACTGCCCAGGATCTCGGTCGGGGTGGCAGCACCCACGTCGTAGACCACCGCGATACGTTCCACACATCCCCCTCGGCCGAGCGTGTCGTTCGGATCGTTGGACGGCCCCGCGAGGGGCGGTCGGGTCAGGCACGAGCGCCCTCAGACGGGTTCCACGGGAAGGCTGGTGACGCCGAGGATGAAGTTGGACCGGAGCCTGCGGACGGCTCCGGCGAGCTTCAGTCGCAGCCCCTGGGCGGCGATCTTCTCCACGAGCAGCGACAGTTCGGCTTGCGCGACCGGGGCGCCGACGCACCGGTGCAGCCCCGCTCCGTAGGACAGGTGTCGGTTCGGGGACCGGGTCGCGTCGAACCGGTCGCCGTCGGCGAAGACCCGCTCGTCGCGGTTGGCCGAGTAGTTCCACAGCGTCACGGACTCGCCCGCCCGAAAGGTGACACCGCCGCGCTCGACGTCGCGCAGCACGACGCGCTGGACGTATGCGTTGGTCGAACTCCAGCGGAGCATCTCGTCGACGACCGTGCTCCCGATCGCCGGCCGGCTCAACAGCAGGTCGTACTGATCGGGATGGTCCAGCAACGCCAGCAGACCGGTACACCCGGTGTACGACGACGTCTCGTTGCCACCGACCGCGACGTTCATGCAGTTGTAGAAGACCTCTTCCTCGGTCAGCTTCCGCCCGTTGACCGTGCCGTGCAGCAGCATCGTGATCAGATCCTCGCCCGGGTCACGGCGGCGCGCGGCCACCACGTCGGTGAAGAACTCGAAGATCTCCGCCTGCAACCAGGCCAGACGCAACCGCTCGTCCCCGCCGGTCTCGACGAACACCTCGTCCCGGTAGCCCACCATGCGTCGGGTCAGGCCGATCAGATGGTGCGCCTCCTCGTGCGACAACCCCATGATCTCCATGAGCGCGCCGGCGGGGAGTTCGGTGGCCACCTCGGTGGCGAAGTCGCCGCCCCCGTTCCGGCGCAGCCGCGCCAGCGCGTCGTCCAGGAGCACCGACACCCGGGCGGCGACCCGCTTGGCGACGCTGGTCGACATGGCGGGATGGATGATCTGCTTCAGCATCCGGTGCCGGGGCAGGTCGGTGGAGACCAGCATCTTCCCGGCCGAGGTGTCCTCCTCGCTGCGGAACGAACCGCCGACGATGGCACCCCGGGTGGAGCCGAACAGCTCGTGGCTGCTGTACGCCCACAGGACGTCCTCGTACCGGGTCAGTGCCCAGAACCGGCTACCGTCGGCGCCCCGGTTCAGGTGGATCGGATCGTGCGCGCGCAGGTGCGCGAAGACGGCCGGGTGACCACCCGCGACGAACACGTCGACATCGGTGAGGTCGACGGTGCCCGCCCCCCGGGTCACTGCACGGCTCCGGCCGTCCGCGCCGAGTCGAGTTCCCCGGCGAGGTCCTTCAGGGTGGCGTTGTCCAGGATCTCGTTGAACGGGAGCCGCACGTCGAGTTCACGGCTGATCCGTCGGCTCATCCGGAAGGCGAGCAGGGAGTGGCCGCCCAGGGCGAAGAAGTCGTCGTCGCGGCCCACCTGCTCGATGTTGAGCAGCTCCTCCCAGAGCGCCGCCAGGTACCGTTCGGTCTCGGTCCGCGGTGCCACGACGCCCTCGGCACGGGCGTCCTGACGCTCGAGTTCCGCGCGCAGCGCCACGACGTCCCGCTTGCCGTGCGGGGTGAAGGGGATCTCGTCGAGGATGACGAGGCGGCTCGGCACCATGTAGTCCGGCAGATCGCGCTCGACGCGACCACGCAGATCCTTGACGTTCAGGGCGTCGGCGAGGGCCACGAAGGCGACGAGCGTGCGGCCGTCGCCCTCGCCACCGGCGAGCACCACGGCGTCCTGCACCTCCGGGTACCGCCTCACTGCCTGCTCGACCTCGCCGGGTTCGACGCGGTAACCGCGAATCTTCACCTGGTCGTCGACCCGGCCGACGAACAGCAGCGTTCCGTCCGCACGCCGCCGCGCCAGGTCGCCCGTGCGGTACATCCGGACCGGTGTGCCGTCGATCTGGACGGTCACGAAACGCTCCGCCGTCAGATCCGCGCGGCCGAGGTAGCCACGGGCCAGGCCCGGTCCGCCGACGACGATCTCACCGCGTTCGCCCGCCGGCACCTCGTCGAGGCCGGGGCCGAGCAGCCGTACGGTCACGCCGGCGAGCGGCGTGCCGATCGGTACGACGTCGGCGGCGACGTCCTCCTCGGTGACCAGGTGCGCGGTGCAGGCGGTGGTGATCTCGGCCGGACCGTAGAGGTTGTAGAGGTCGCCGTCGAAGCGGCTCTCCAGCAGTGCCCGGCAGGCGGCCGGTTGCAGCACGTCACCGCCGACGGCGAGGACCCGCAACGAGGCGAACGCCTCGCGATCCTCCCGCACCACGTGGTTGACCACCATGGTGGGCACGAGCATGGCGGTGATGCCGTACCTCTTCATCTGCCGTTGGAAATCCGCCGCGAGCAGGTCCGGGACCGCCGGCAGGATCACCAGCTGCGCACCGGCGGCGAGGGTGTTCCACATCTCGAAGTGGAAGGCGTCGAAGGAGACGCTGGAGATCTGTCCCGTCCGGTCCTCCGGGCCCAGCCGCGGCAGGCTCGGATTGGTCGCGAAGGAGACCAGGTTGCGGTGCTCGAGCACGATCGCCTTCGGCTCCCCCGCGGAACCGGAGGTGAAGAGCACACTGGCGGCGTTCTCCGGCAGCGGCGGCTGGTCGACGCCACGACCCGCGAAGCCGGACCAGTCGGAGATCGACACGAACGTCGCCGTGACGCCGGCCGGCCGGGCGGACGGGTCCCCCAGGACGACGTCGGCGCCGCTGCCGACGAGCATCTGGCCCCGGCGGGCGTCCGGATAGCGGGGATCCACCGCGACGTACGCCGCACCGGCCTTCAGGATGCCCAGCACCGCGACGGCGAAGTCGACCGAGCGGGGCAGGCAGACGCCCACCCGGTCCTCGGCGCCCACCCCGTGGCTGCGCAACAGCGCGGCCACCGCGTCCGACCGGTGGTCGAGTTCGTCGTAGCAGAGGGTGGTCGTGCCGTCCCCGACGGCCGGCCGTTGGCCGTGACGTCGCCGGGACCGGGTGAAGAGATCGACCAGCGTGCCGTTGCTCTGGTTGGCTGTCACAGCGTTCTCCCGGTTGCAGGGTCTGAAGAGCGGAACGCCGTCTCGTCCTGCGACCGGAGACCGGAGGCGGCCTCGTCCGCGCCCGGTGCGACGACGGCGAAGAGCAACGAGTCCCGCCAGCGGCCGCGGGCGAGCAGGTGGTCGCGCAGCCGCCCCTCCTGGCGCAGGCCGGCCTTGCCGAGGACGCGGGCCGAGCCGATGTTCTCCGGATGGCACGTCGCGGAGATGCGGTGCAGGCCCAGTTCGGCGATGCCGAACCGGACCAGCTCCCGCGCCGCCTCGGTGGCGTAGCCCCGGTTCCAGACCGAGGGATGGAAGACGAAGCCGATCTCGCCCCGGCGGTGGGTGACGTTCTCCACCCAGACGGCGACCGATCCGACGAGCACGCCGTCGGCCACCGCCGCCAGGTTGAAGGCCGTGCGGTGCGGGTCGGCGGCCTGCGCCACGCAGCCACGCACGAACGCCGCACTCTCGGCGGGGGTGTTGGGGCCCCAGTCGGTGTAGCGGGTGACGACCGGGTCGCCGGCGAAGGCGTGCACCGCCGCCTCGTCGGACGGGTCGAAGTCGCGCAGGAGCAGGCGTGGGGTACGCAACCGAAGCAGAGCGCTCATGGGGTCTCGGTCACCAGCCTGCGTAGTTCGGAAAGGGTACGGCTACGCGTCGGAACGGGTACGGGCGGCGGGCCCGGATCGGCCTTGGCCGCTCTCTGCCGCCTGACCCAGTCGGCCAGCTTGGCGACCGTGTCGAGTTCCATCAGGTTGACGTAGCGCAGCTCGACCCGGAACGTCTCGTTGACCCGGCTCAGCATGCGCAGTCCCATCAGCGAATGCCCGCCCAGGTGGAAGAAGGTGTCGTGCCGGCCGATCCCGCTGGTGCCGAGCACGTCGTGCCAGATCCCCGCGATCGTCGTCTCCAGCTCGTCGGCGGGCGGCTCGCTCGACATCACCGGCGTCCCGGTGCCCGGCACCGGCTCGGGCGGCGGATCCGCCGTCGCGTAGGCGGAGGCGCTGTCGCGGATCCACCGGGCGGCCCGCTCGGTCACGTCGGCCTTCGACACCACCGTCACCGGCCCACGGGCACCGGCGACGATCGCCTCCACCATCGCCACGGATTCGCCGGGCGCCAGCGCGAGGGCGTCCAGGGCGGTACGCACGGCCGGGGGCGGCTCGTCCGGCAGCCGCCACCCGTCCCACGCCGCGGTCAGCCACCGGGTGTCCCCGGCCGACCATCGCCGCTCGGCGAACGCTTCCAACACGGCGTTGCCGGCGGCGTAGGCGGCCAGGCCCGGGCCACCGAACCAGACCGCGTTGGAGGAGAAGGCGAGGCAGAAGTCGAAGTCGCGGCCGGTCATCGCCCGGGCCAGCGCCTCCGCGCCACCGAGCTTGGCGGCGGCCTGCTCGGCGAAGTCGCCGTCGGTGAGCTGGTCGCAGAGTACCCGCATCGAGGCCCCGGCGGTGGCGGCCGCGGCGTGGAAGATGCCGTCGATCCGGGGATGCCGGTCGACGACCGCGGTGAGGCCGGCGACGTCGGTGACGTCGCACCGCTCGATCTCGACCCGCTCGGCGTGGTCGGCGCGGAGCCGGTCGAAGGCCGCCCGGGTCGACGGATCGAGCCCGGTGGCGGCGCCGCGACGGCTCACCAGGACCACCCGGGCCCGGTACCGCGTGCACAGGTGGTGGGCCAGGTGCAGGCTGAAGCGGCCGAGGCCACCGGTGAACAGATAGCTGCCGCCCTGCCGGAAGGCGGTGCCGACGGCGGGCACCGGATCACAGGCGCCACCGGTCAGCAGCTGCCGCCAGCGATGCGCTCCGCGGACCACCCGGATCGTGTGGTCGGCCGGTTCGGCGATCTCGTCGAGTACGGCGTCCGCGTCCTCACCGGCCGGGGCCAGGTCGACGCACTGCCACCGCAGCCCGGCGTACTCCTGCGCGAACACCCGCACGGCGGCGATCAGCTCACGTGGCCCGTACCCGATGGTCTGCTCGTCGCCCACCGCGAAGGCCCCGGCGGTCAGGACGGTGACCGACGGGTACGGCCGCTTCCCGGCCGCCGCGACGGCAGCGGCGAGCACCGCCAGCGCCTCGGCGGCAGCCGTCCCCGGTGTGACGACCAGCTGGACGTCGCCGTCCCGGCCGGTCGACTCCGCCAGCTCGCCGAGCGTCAGCACGGTGGCACCTCGTGCGGCGGCGGCCCGGCGCACTCCCTCGGCGCCCGGCCATGCCGCCCCGACGAGCACGATGGACCGTCCCGCCAGCCGCGGTCGCCGCCGCAGGCGGGGTAGCCGGGCCAGGGTCGGTGCGGTGAGCCAGGCGTCCGGGTCGGCCAGCACGCCGGTGCCGGACGACAACGCCGGTGCCGGCGCCGCCCAGTGTCGGGTGCGTGCGAAGCGGTACCCCCGCATCGGTACCCGCCGCCACCGGCGTCCGTAGAGCAGCGCGGGGTCCACCGTCACCCCGGCGGCGAAGAGCTGGGCGAAGCAACGGGCCAACGCGAAACCTTCGGTGACCGGCTCGTCGGCGTGACGCATCGTCGGCACGGTGCGCACCCGGCGGCCACCGGCCGTCGCGCGGACGAAGGCGCCCAGCACCCGGCTGGGGCCGATCTCGACGAAGACCTCCATACCGGCGTCGAGGAGCGTCGTCACCCCGTCGGTGAAGCGGATGGTGTGCCGCAGGTGCCGCACCCAGTAGCCCGGATCGGCGAGGTCGGCCTCGGTGATCTCGACGCCGGTCAGGTTGGAGACCCAGCCGATGGTCGGCACGCCGAACGTGACGCCGCGGACGACCTCGGCGAACCGGTCGAGGATCGGATCCAGCAGCGAGGAGTGTCCCGGGGTGCCGATCGCCACCATCCGGCACTCCACGCCCTGCGCGGCGAGTTGGGCGGCCACCTCCTCGACGGCGGGACGCGAGCCGGAGAGCGTGCAGATGTCCGGAGCGTTCACCGCAGCCAGTGACACCCGGTGCAGGACGCCCGAGCGGCGCAGGGCGTCCTCCGAGGCGTAGACGCTGAGCATGCCGCCCTCGATGCCCCGCAGCAGCTCGGCGCGGGCCACGACGAGCCCGACGGCGTCGGGCAGCGACAGACTTCCGCCCACCACGGCCGCCGTGTACTCGCCCAGGCTGTGCCCGATCTGCCGGCGCGGGCGTACACCGCGCTCGACAAGGGTGCGGGCCATCGCCACCTGTAGCAGGAACGTCGCGCCCAACCCGATCACCGGGTCGGTGAAATCGGCGTCCCGCCGCAGGATGTCGTCGACCAGGTCGATACCGGTACGCCCGGCGAACACGGACCGGCACTCCGCCAGGTGAGCGGCGAACACGGGATCGGTGTCGAGCAGCTCCCGGGCCATCCCGACGTGCTGGGTCCCGCCGCCGGAGTACATGAACACGACCTCCTGGGCGGTGCTGTCGCCCTCGTCGTGCGTCAGGTCCGGCCCGCGCAGCGCCCGGGTCAGCTCGTCGAGGTCCCGGCCGATCGCGACCGCACGGTGCCGGTGCACGCTGCGGCCGGCGAGCAGCGTCGCGCTGACGTCGGCCGGGTGGAAACGCCTGTGGTCCACCGCGTCGAGGTCGTCGGCGACGGCGAGTCGTTGCCGTTGCAGTGCCGACGCCCCGGTGGCCGACACCGGCGCCAGGAAGTACCCGGCCAGGCCGGTCGACCCGATGTGCTGTGCCGGGGCCTCGGACGGCTGGGCCAGGCCGGTCGACCCGGCGTGCTGCGCCGGGGCCTCGGACGGCTGGGCCAGGACGACGTGCGCGTTCGTCCCGCCCAGCCCGAGCGAGTTGACGGCGGCGACCCGCTCACCGGGGGTCGGCCACGCCTCGGCCTCGGTCGCCAGGTAGAACGGGCTCGCCCCGTCGACCAGCGCCGGGCTGGGTTCGGCCGGGTGCGGTTGCGGCGGGATCACCGCGTCCCGGACCGCCAGCGCGGCCTTGATCAGGCCGGTGACTCCGGCGGCCGCGTCGAGGTGCCCGAGATTGCTCTTGATCGAGCCCACCGCGCACGATCTCGGCCCGCGCCCCGGAACCTCGTGCACGCTGCGCAGGGCGGCCATCTCGATCTGGTCACCCAGCGGTGTGCCGGTGCCGTGCCCCTCGACGTAGCCGACCGCTCCCGGTGCCACCCCGGCCAGTTCCAGCGCCGACCGCATGGCAGCGGCCTGACCTGCCTGGCTGGGTGCGCTGAATCCGATCTTCTCCCGGCCGTCGTTGTTGACCGCCGACGCCTTGATGACCGCGTGCACGTGGTCGCCGTCGGCAAGGGCGTCGTCGAGGCGTCTGAGGACGACCACGGCGGCACCGTTGCCGCTGAAGACCCCCCGCGCCGCGACGGTGTACGCCATGCACCGCCCGTCCGGTGAGTAGACGCCGCCGTCGGTGTGCAGTTGACCGCCGACCTGGGGGAAGCGGATCGCCGACCCGCCGGCCAGCGCGAAGTCGCACTCGCCGGAGAGCAGGCTCTGCACGGCCAGGTGGATCGCGACCAGCGAGCTGGAACAGGCGGTCTGCACCGTCAGGCTCGGACCGGTCAGG
This sequence comes from Plantactinospora sp. BB1, assembly GCF_003030385.1. NCBI lineage: Bacteria > Bacillati > Actinomycetota > Actinomycetes > Micromonosporales > Micromonosporaceae > Plantactinospora > Plantactinospora sp. BB1. The sequence continues at coordinate 4,545,005 of NZ_CP028159.1, forward strand.
TTGAGCTTGTACGACACCCGGGTGCTCAGGAAGTCGATCTGGTTGCCGATCCCGACGAGCAGCCCGTCGGTCCAGTCGCCGCCGCCTCGGCCGCCGACGGCCTCCAGGTACGTGTTCTGGCTGCAACTGGCGAAGACGCCGACGGGCCTGACGAACCCGTCGGGCCGGTAGCCGGCGTGCTCGACGGCGTTCCAGGCGACCTCCAGGAAGACCCGTTGCTGCGGATCGATGTACTCGGCCTCCCGGGGCGAGTAGCCGAAGAACGCGGCGTCGAACCGGTCGGCGTCGGCGAGTACGCCCCGCACCGGCGCGAAGCCCTGCTGGTCGGCCAGCTCCGGCGGGACCCCGGCGGCCAGCAACTCGTCGCGGGTGAAGGTGGTCGCGCTGGCCCGGCCCTCGGTGACCGCCTGCCACAGCTCCTGCACGTGGGCGGCCCCGGGGAATCGACCGGCCATCCCGATGATCGCGATGTCGAGTTCGCTCACGTGCCGTTCCTTCTCCTGCGCAGACTGTTCATCGCGTTGGCCCGGTCCTGCCGCCGGTCGGTGTTCAGCGGCGCCGACGCCGCCACCGGCCCTTGCGGTGCCGAGGATGGGCGCATCAGCGCCGCCATCGCCGCAGCGGTGGGATTGCGGAACAGGTCCAACAGGGCGACGTCGGTGTGGAATGCGCGAGTCAACCGCGCATGCAGCTGGACCAGCAGCAGCGAGTGGCCGCCGACGTCGAAGAAGTTCTCGTGCCGGCCCAGGTCGGTGCGGCCGAGCAGCTCCGCCCACAGCCGCAGGACGATCTCCTCGGCGCCGGCGTTGCCCGGCACCGGCGCGGAGGGCGCGACCACCGACGGGGTACGGGGCAGGGCGGCCCGGTCGAGCTTGCCGTTGGCGGTCAACGGCAGCCGGTGCAGCGCCTGGACACCGGCCGGCACCATGTATTCGGGCAGGATCGCCCGCAGGGCGCGCGGGATGTCCTCGGTGTCCTGCCCGGGGGCGACCACATAGCCCAGCAGGACGTCCCGGTGCCGATCGTGCACGACGGCCGCGTCGAGCACGCCGGGGAGCGTCCGCAGGGTGTTCTCCACCTCCGCCAGCTCGACCCGGTACCCGCGAATCTTGACCTGGTCGTCGGTGCGGCCCAGGTAGTGCAGTAGCCCGTCGGTGTCCCGTACGGCCAGGTCGCCGGTGCGGTACAGGCGGGCGCCGGGGACGAACGGGTCCGGGGTGAACCGTTCGGCGGTGAGTCCGGGCCGGTTGAGATAGCCGAGGGTCACGCCCATACCGCCCACCCACAGCTCACCGGGAACCCCCACCGGCGCCGGCTGCCGATACCGGTCCAGTACGTGGTTGGCGGTGTTGGCGATCGGTCGACCTATCGGCACGTCGCCGTCGCCGTCGCCGTCGGTCACCTCGTGCGCGGTGCAGCCGACAACGGTCTCGGTCGGGCCGTACTCGTTGATCACCCGGGATCGCCGCCAGGGTCGTACCCGCTCCGACGGCAGGGCCTCGCCCCCGACCACCAGGCACCGGGTGAGGGTGCGCTGTTCCAGCTCCGCGGCGAGAGCGACGTTGAGCACCCGCAGGTGGGCCGGGGTCAGCTTGACGAGTTGGTACGGCGCCGCCGTGTCGCGCAGCGCGGTGATCAGCCCGTCGAGGTCGTCACCCGCGGTCATCTCGATCACCGCGCCCACGGTCAGCGGGGCGAGTGTGGTGGTCACGCTCAGGTCGAAGGTGAGTGGTGAGTGCAGCAGGACCCGGGACCCGGCGGTGAGGCCGTACTCCCGGCAGGCCCAGGAGAGGTAGTTCAGCACGCCCCGGTGGTGGGCGAGGACGCCCTTGGGTCGACCCGTGGTGCCGGAGGTGTAGATGACGTAGCACAGCGCGTCGCCGCCCGGACCCGGCGTGCTGACCGCCGCCCTGGGCTCGTCGGCCGCGGCGCGGACGTCGACCAGGCGTACGTCGAGGCCGTCGACCGCCGGACGCAGTCGCTGGTCGAGGTCCGGGGCGTCGAGCAGCAGCGTGTCGATGCCTGCGTCCTCGATGATGAAACGCAGCCGCGCCGGTGGCAGGGTCGGATCCAGCGGGACGTAGGCGGCGCCGACGCGTAGGACGGCGAGCAGGGCCACGATGTTCTCCGGCACCCTCGGCATCAGGATGCCGACGAGGCCCGGTCCCGGGCGGAGCTGGGCGGCGACCGAGCCGGACCAGTCGTCGAGTTCCCGATAGCTGATCTGGCGCCGGCCCTGCCGCAGCGCCGGCGCCGCCGGGTGGGAGCGGGCGGCTCGCAGGATCAACTCCCCGACGCTGGCCTGCGCGTCGGGGACGGACGTGCCGGTGTCGTTCTCGGCTCGGACGATCCGGTCCCACGCGACGTCGTCGAGCATCCGGGCCCGGGCGACCGGGCACGTGAGGTCGCCGGCCAGGGTCGCGGCCAGGTGGCGGAAGTGGCCGACCATCGCCGCGGCGGTCGCGTCGCCGACGAGGGCGGTGTCGTACTGCCAGGTACCGGTGAGGGATCCGTCCGGGTGGTCCTCGACGCTGACCGAGAGGTCGTACTTGGCCGTCTCGTGGCTCCACCGGAGTGTCTCGGCCCGCAGGTCACCGGCGGTCCACCGGGAGTCCCGGACCCCGGGCAGCTCCATCCCGAACATCACCTGGAACAGGGGTGTCCGCCCGACGTCACGGACCGGGTTGACCTCGGTCACGATCCGCTCGAACGGTGCGTCCCGGTGGGTCAGCGCGTCGGCGAGTACGCCGTGGACACGCTCCAGCAGCGTGCCGAAGGTGTCGTCGCCGGTGACCGTGGCCCGCAGCACCAGCGTGTTGACGAAGAAGCCGACGACCTCGTCGAACTCCGCCCGGTCGCGGTTGGCGACCGGGGTGCCGACCGCGATGTCCTGTTGTCCGCTGTAGCGGTGCAGCAGGACCAGGAACACCGTGAGGCAGGCGACGAACGGACTGGTGCCGTGGGTGCGGGCGGCGTGCCGGAGCGCCCGGGCGGCATCGGCCGGCAGGTCGAAGGCGATGGTGCGCGCCGGCCGGTCGACATCCGCGGGGCGCGGCCGGTCGAAGGGCATCCGTAGGGGTTGCAGCCCGGTGAGCTGCCGCTTCCACCAGCGTACCGAGTCGTCGAGTTGCCCGGCGTCGCGGTCACGCTGCCAGCGGGCGTAGTCGGCGTACTGGTGGCCGGCCGGATCGCCGGCCAGCGGGCGGCCCTCGCGGGCGTCCTGGTAGGCCCGGGCCAGGTGCCGGTCGAGGATGCCGACCGACCAGCCGTCGACGGCGATGTGGTGGACGCACACCACCAGGACGTGCTCCCGGGCGGAGAGCCGCAGCAGCATGGCGCGGATCGGCGGTTGCTCGTCGAGCCGGAAGGGCCGCCGGAGGAACTCCCGGGCCTTCTCCTCGGCGGCCGCCTCGTCGCGTACCCGCACGACGGGCAGGTCGGGAAAGGCGCCGCCGGGCGGTTGGATCACCTGACGTGGCCCGTCGGGCGTCGACACGTAGCGGGTGCGAAGCACCTCGTGCCGGTCGACGACCGAGCGCAACGCCCGGAGCAGGTCCGGGATGCGCGGCTCGCCGTGCAGCCGCAGGCACCAGGGGACGTTGTAGGCCGTGCTCGTCCCGGTGATGCGGTCGAGGACCCAGAGCCGTTCCTGGGCGAACGAGAGTGGGTAGCGGCCGTGCGGTGTGCGCGGGACCGTGCGGACGACCTGTGCCGGGCGTGTCGGCGATCCGGTGGCGGTGAGGCGGGCGGCCATCGCCCGTACGGAGGGGGCGGTGAAGCAGTCCCGCACGGAGAGCGTCACGCCGAGGGTGTCCCTGATCCGGCCGACGAGCCGCATGAGTTGCAGGGAGTTGCCGCCTGCGGCGAAGAAGTCCTGGTCGGGGTCGGTGACCGGCCGGCCCAGCAGGTCGGTCCAGACGGCGAGCAGGCTCTGCTCCTCGGCACTCACCGGGACGGTGGAGACTGGCGCCGCGCCGGTGGGCGGTACGGGCAGCCGGGCGCGGTCGACCTTGCCGTTGCGGGTGCGGGGCAGTTCCGGCATCGCCACGAAGAAGGCGGGGATCAGCACGGCGGGCAGGACCTCGCGCAGGGCGTCGGCCAGGCGGGGGCCGAGGGCCTCGCCGTCGGTGCCCGGCGTCGGCACGAGGTAGGCGGCGAGCGCGGTCGTCTCGTCGCCGGAGCGGACGGGCAGGACCGCGCACTGCGCGACTCCCGGCAGGCCGTCCAGGACGGCCTGCACCTCGGCCGGTTCCACCCGGTACCCACGGATCTTGACCTGGTCGTCGGCGCGTCCGACGAACTCCAGGTCACCGGCGGGTCGGACGCGGACCAGGTCGCCGGTCCGGTAGTAGCGGTCGTCGGGGAGGGCGACGAAGGCCCGTTCGGTCAGGTCGGGGCGCCCCAGATAGCCACGGGCGAGTCCCGGCCCGCCGATGTGCAGCACGCCGGTGGCCCCCGGCGGCACCGGCCGGCCCGCCGGGTCCAGGACCGCGATCCGGGTGGCGCCGAGGGGCCGACCGATCGGTACGGTGGCCGCGGCGTCGCCGTCCACGGTGAACCGCCCCATCAGAGCGCCCACACAGGTCTCGGTCGGGCCGTAGTGGTTGAAGACGGCCGGTGCCCCGGGCTGCGCGGCGACCGCCTCGGCGAGCCGGGTGGTGAGGGTCTCGCCACCGAAGATCAGCGCCCGGCGGGGGGTCAGCGCCTCGGGCGTGGCGGCACCGCGACGCAGCGCGTCGAAGTGCGTCGGCACGATCTTGAGGATGTCGACCCGGTACTGCCCCAGGTAGGAGCTGAAGCGGTACGGGTCGGTGACGGTGTCGTAGTCGAGGACGTGCACGCATCCGCCGTTGAGCAGCGCCCCGAAGACGCTGGTGTGGCCCAGGTCGGCCGCCAGCGTCGACACGGTCGCGAAGCTCGCCCCGGACGGGTCGATGCCGGCCGCGCCGAGCACCTCGCCGAGGCTGCGGACGTAGTGGACCAGGCTGCGGTGCTCGATCGCGACGCCCTTCGGCCGCCCGGTGCTGCCGGAGGTGTAGATGACGTAGCACAACCGGTCGGCACGGCCGGGCGCCGGGACCGGCCGCGCCACGTCCGGCAGCGCGTCCAGGGTGATCGTCTCGACGTCCAGACCGGCCACGACCGCCGGGTCGTGCACCACCACGGTGCGTACGCCGGCGTCCTCGACCATGAGTCGCAGCCGTTCGGCCGGTAGCTCCGGATCCAGGGGCAGGAAGGCGGCGCCGCTGCGCAGGATGCCGAGCAGCGCCACGATGCTGTCGGGGCAGCGGGGCAGGCAGAGACCGATGATCTCCTGCCCGGCCCCGAAGCTGGCGGCCAGCGCGGCGGAGCGTCGGTCCAGTTCCCGGTAGCTGATCCGTGCGTCGCCCTGGGCGACGGCCACCGCCGTCGGCGTGCGGCGGGCCTGCGCGAGGATCAGCTCGTGCACGGTCACGTCGAGGTCCTCGGCGGTGACGTCCGCGCCGGAACGGTCCGGTTCCGCCGGTCCTCGCAGGGGGGTCCGGCTGACCGGTGCGGTGGCGTCGTCGGCGAGCCCGGTGGCCAGGTGGACGAACTGCTCAGCCATCGTCCGGGCGGTCGACGCCTCGAACAGGTCGGCGTCGTACTGCCACAGTCCGTCGACGGACCCGTCGCGACGGGGATTGACCGTGATCGTCAGGTCGAACTTGACCAGGCCATGTGTCCAGCCGAGCGGGCGGGCGCGCAGTCCGCTGGCCGCCCAGGCGGCCGGTGGCGTCTCGGGCAGTCCCATGCCGAACAGCACCTGGAACAACGGCGTGCTGCTCGGGTCGCGTCGCGGGTTCACCTCGGCCACGACGCGCTCGAACGGAGCCTCCTGATGGCGCATCGACTCCGTCACGACGGCCCGTACCCGGTCGACCAGCTCGGTGAAGCTGGGGTCGCCGGCGAGGTCGACGCGGAGCACGAGCGTGTTGACGAAGAAGCCCACCACCTCGTCGAGTCCGTCCACGTCGCGGTTGGCCACCGGCGTACCGACGCTCAGGTCGGTCTGGCCGCTGTAGCGGTGCAGCAGCACCAGGAACGCGGCGAGCAGGACCACGTAGTCGCTCGTGCGGGCGGCCCGGGCGAGGCGCCGCAGGTCTGCGGCAACGGCCGCCGGAATGGTGAAGGGCAGCACGCCGCCACGGTGTCGCGGGGTAGGTGCACGCGGATGGTCCAGGGGCAGGTTGACCGTCGCGGCCCCGCCGAGCCGCTCGCGCCACCAGCGCAGGGACGCGTCGAGATGACGATCGGGCAGGTTACGTTGCCATACGGCGTAGTCCACGTACTGCGGGCCGGGGTCGGGCAGCCGCGGGGGCCGTGCCGCGAGCGCGGCGGCGTACGCCTCGCCGAGTTCCGCACCGAAGAGTCGCAGCGACCAGCCGTCGAAGGCGATGTGGTGCACGCTGAAGACCAGCACGTGCTCGTCGTCGGCGACCCGCAGCAGTCGGGCGCGCAGCGGCGGCCCGTCGGTCAGGTCGAAGGGCTCCCGCAGCAGGGCGACGGCTTCCCGCTCCGCGGTCGCCTCCCCGTCCACGTCGGTCACCGGCAGGTCCAGGAACGTGCCGTCGGGGTGCGCGACCACCTGCCGGAAGCTCGTCCCGGTCCACTCGTAGCTGGTCCGGAGTGCCTCGTGGCGGCCGACCAGCGTCCGCAGGGCGGTCGTCAGGGCGGCGACGTCCAGGCTCCCCTCCAGGCGCAGGCACCAGGGGATGTTGTACGACGGGTCGCCGCCGGCGAGTTGGTCGGCGAGCAACACTCCTTCCTGGGCGCAGGAGACCGGGTACCCGTCGGCGGTACGCGCGACGGGCCGCACGCCGTCGGCGGCGGGCGCGCTCACACCGCCACCCGGGTGTCTTCGTCGGCCGTGCGGGCCAGCACCGGGTGCCGGGCGTGTACCCGAGGCAGCAGCAGGCCACCGATCACGGCGGCGGCGACGATGCCGCCGAGCCAGGCGGTGTTCATCCCGCCGTAGGTGAAGACCAGCATCGCGCCCACGCAGGCCAGCGCCTGGAACACGCCGAGCCAGCGCAGCACGATGACGTTGAAGCCGATGAGGTACGGGCCGGGGATCTGGTTGCGGATGACGGCGTCGGAGGGGCCGAAGACGCCGATGTTGAGGCCGCCGAGCAGGAGCAGCCCGTAGACCGACCAGACGTTGGGCTGGATCAGGTAGGTGGCGGCCACCGCGACGAAGACGATCGGCAGCGCCGTCGCCCAGGTCCGGGGCGAGGCCCAGCGCCGCACCCGGTCGTAGGCCAGTCCGAGCAGCATGCCGGGCAGGCGCAGCACCGCGAGGAGCAGGATGCTGGTGCTGGCCGCCATCACGCCGAATTCCTTGTTGAGCAGGGGCAGGTAGTTGACGAACGCGGCGTTGACCCCGTGGAACAGTGGGATGGCCACCAGCACGGCGATCAGGCCGGTGCGCAGCGCGGGGCTGACCCGGGGTGCGGCGGCCGGTTCGCCGGTGTCGTCGGTCGGCGCGGGTCGCTCCGGCGCCGCGTCACGGCCGGCGAACCACAGCGTGGCGGCCAGGACGACGAAGGTGACCGCGTCGAACAGGAAGGCGTAGCGCCAGGTGTTGGTGGCGACGATGGCCGCCGCCACCACCGTCGCCACCAGGGCGGCGGCGATGTCCAGGCCGGCCTTCATGCCGGCCAGACGACCGTACTCGTCACCGTCCACGAAGTACCGGTAGACGGCGACCTGGTAGAACAGCCGGGGGATGCCCTCCTTCGCGAAGGCGTACAGCGCGACGAAGACGATCGAGAGGATCAGTGTTTCGAGGGTTCCTCGGAGCCAGAGCGTGAGCAGCGAGATCATGACCTCGACGGCGGCGATGCCGAGCAGCAGCATCGCGTAGTCGAGCCGCGCGGTCCCGACGCGCCGGGCGAGGTGCCGTCCGGCGAAACTGGCGACGAGTACGGCCAGAGCCGGCACCAGCCAGAACACCACGCTGAACTGGATACGCCCGGTCTCCGAGCCGACGCCGAACGGTACCGCGGTCACGACCAGCACGTCGCCCAGAGACGACAGGAAGCTCGCACCCAGGAACCAGCGACCACGCGCGGTCACCCTCAACCCGTCCCCCGCAACAGCTCGAAGATCTTCTGTGGGTATGGCGCCGCAGCGGGCACGAATCTGGACCCTACCCAAAGACGACGGTCACGTACGCATAGACAAATCTCACACTATCTCTCTCCGGCGTGCTCGCGGTGTCGCAGATAGGTCAATCTGTGACCGGTGGCTCGGCGCGGCCGTTCCCGCCACGTCCAGCCCGCCCCCACCCGGAAGTCGCACCAGCATGACGCAGGCCGAGGCATTCCTCGCCACCCTCGACGAGAACCAGTTCGCACGCCTGGTCGAGCTGCTCGACCCGATCGCTCCGAACCAGCTGCGCCTCTGGATCGACCAGGAACTCGACCGCGACTCGAACGCCTACAACGTCTCCCGGCTGATCCGGCTGCGCGGGCCCCTCGACACCGACGCGCTCGGTCGGGCGCTGACCGCGCTCGTCGCGCGGCACGAGGTGCTGCGGACCGTCTTCGTCGACGCGGGCGACACGGTCCGGCAACTGGTACTGGACCCCGAGCCGATACTCGGCGAGACGGTCGGCTGGCCGGCGGGGCTCGGCGACGCGGGCGTCAGGGAGGCGGCCCGGGAGTTCCTGCACCGCCCGTTCGACCTGCGGACCGAGGCACCGCTGCGGGCCTGCCTGGCGCGGCTCGCCGACGACGACCACGTGCTGCTGCTGGCCATCCACCACATCGCCACCGACGGCTGGTCGATGGCGATCTTCGAGCGGGAGCTGGCCGAGGCGTACCAGGGTTTCGCGGCGAGCGGCGCCTGGGATCCCGCGGACCAGCCCACCCAGTACCAGACCTTCGCCCGCTGGCAGCACGACCGGCTCACCGACGAGCTGGTCGCCCGGCAGCTCGACTACTGGCAACGCGCCCTGCCGCCGGCACCGCCGCCGTCCCTGCTGGCCACCGCACCGCTGGGCCAGACCCACAGCGGCCGGGCCGCCACCGTCAGCTACGCCGTTCCGGCCCCGGCCGCCGCGGCGATCGCCAGGTTCACCGCCGACCCGACGGTCAGCGTGTTCGCGGTCCTCCAGGCGACCGTCCAGACAGTGGCGCAACGGTTCAGCGGGGAGCCGGCGGTGGCGCTCGCCACGACGACGCTCAACCGCAAGGCGCCGGAGTTCGAGTCGACTCTGGGCTTCTTCGTCAACACGGTGGCGTTGTGCACCGACCTTCGCGACGACCCGAGTTTCCGGGTGGCCGTGAGCCGTGCCGCCCGGACGGTCAGCGACGCGCTCTCGCACGACGACGTGCCGTTCGACCGGGTTGTCGCGGCGCTGGGCACCGGTCCGCCCTTCCGGATCGCACTGGAGTTGCAGGACGCCCCGGAGTCCGACGTACGGCTCTGGGGCGGCGTGTCGGCGCGGGTCGACAGCCTCGACGACAGGCGGGCCAAGTTCGACCTCGCACTGTTCTTCCTGCGGGACGGAGCCGGGCTGCGGCTGCTGGTCGAGTACGACACCTCCCTGTTCGACGAGCCGCTGGTGGCTGCCTTCGTGCAGGCCGTCTTCACCGTCGTCACCGACGGCGCGCGTGACGACGGGCAGCCGGTGTCGGCGCTGGCGCTGCTGGACGCGCCGGCCGCCGAGGAGCAGTGCCGGCGGCACGCCGCCGGACCGCCGCGCGACGACATCGTGGTCACCAGCGAGGCGATCCGTCGACTGGCCGCGATCGGGGACCGGCGGGTCGCGGTGCGCTCGGCCGACGAGTCGATCGGCTTCGCCGAACTGGTACGCCGGGCGGAGTGGGTCGGCGCCGGGCTGCGTGGGGTCGGGCCCGGCCGGTACGTCGGGGTGATCGCCGACCGTTCGGTGCACTCGATCGTCGCGGTGCTCGGCATCTGGCTGGCCGGCGGTGCCTACGTACCCATCGATCCCGCCCTGCCGGCCGACCGGCGACGCCACATGATCTCCGACGCGGGGCTGGGCGTCGTGTGCGGGCCGGCCGGCTTCGACGCCTGCGGGGCCGAGGTGCTCGATCCCCGCCTCGTCGTCGGCGAGGGCTGGCCGGAGGCTGTCCGGGACCGGCGTACCGATCCGGCCGACATCGCCTATGCCATCTACACCTCGGGCACGACCGGTCTGCCCAAGGCCGCCGTCACGACCCACGCCAACATGCTGAACTTCATGGCCGGGCTGCGTGAGACGTACGGGATCGACGACTGGCGCGACGAGGTGGCCTCCCTGAACGCCCCGTTGATCTTCGACGTGAGCGTGCAGCAGCTGCTCGCCCTGCTCGGCGGCGCGAGCCTGGTGATCATCCCGGCGGCGGTCCGACTCGACCCCGACGCGATGCTGGACTACGTCGCCAGCACCGGCATCACGCTCTTCGAGTGCATCCCCCCGCACCTGCAACTGCTCGTCGACGCGGGCCTGCTCACCCGTCCGGACCTGGCGCTGCGCCGGCTCGTCACCGGCGGCGAGGCGCTGCCGGCCCCGATGTGGCGACCGCTCGCCGACGCCGCTCAGCTGCGGGTGTTCAACGTGTACGGGCCCACCGAGTGCACGGTCAACTCGACCTTCCAGGAGGTCGTCCCGGCGGTGGAGCGCCCGGTCATCGGCCGGGAACTGCCCGGGGTGGCGCTCTTCGTCGCCGATGCGCAGGGCCGGCTGGTGCCCGACGGGGCGGTCGGAGAGCTGCACATCGCGGGTGCCGGGGTGGGCGCGGGCTATCTGAACCGGCCCGATCTCACCGCCGCCGCCTTCCCCACCCGGCCGTGGGGGCCGGGCGGGACGCCGCTGCGGGTCTACCGCAGCGGAGACCGGGTGCGCATCGCCAAGGGCGGCGTGGTGGAGTACCTCGGGCGGCTCGACAGCCAGGTCAAGATCAGGGGTAACCGGGTCGAACTCGGCGAGATCACCGCCCGGTTGCTGACCCATCCGACCGTACGGTCGGCGGTCACCATCGTCCTGGACCACCAGGATCGGCGAGGACCGGCGCTGCACTCCTTCGTCACGGTCAGCGCGCCGGTGAGCGCCGCCACCCTCGCCGACCACCTGCGGGCCTTCCTGCCCGGCTACATGGTTCCGGCCCGCATCCACCTCCTGGACCGCATGCCCGTGACGATCATCGGGAAGATCGACCACCGGGCGCTGGAAGCGCTCGCCGCGACCGGGGAGCAGACGGCCACGGGCGGCGCCGAGGCGCCGGAACCGCCGGCCGGACCGACCGAGTCCTGGCTGTGTCGGCAGTGGTCGGACCTGCTGGAGACGACGGAACTCGACGCGCACGCCCACTTCTTCTCCCAGGGCGGTCACTCTCTGCTCGCCGCCCGGCTGGTGGCCCGGGTACGGCACGAACTGGGCGCCACGATGACCTACGCCGATCTCGTCGACGCGCCGACGCCCCGGTTGCTGGCCGCCCGGCTCGCCGGCCGAACGGTGCCGGACTCGCCGGATCCGGCCCCGACTCCCGAGCCCGTCCGGGGCAGCGTGCTGGCGCTGCGTGACGTCGCCGACGACACCCCGCTCGTGCTGCTGCACCCGCTCGGCGGCGACGTCTTCGTCTATCGCCACCTGGTCGACGCCCTGCCGCCGGACCGGGCGGTCTACGCGGTCTTCGACGGTCACACCGACGTCACCCGCGGCACGACGTGGGCCGATCCGGAGCAGATGATCGAGACGTACGCCGCCGAGGTGGCGCGGAGCCTCGACGGGCGCGGGTGCCATCTGGCCGGGTGGTCGCTGGGTGGTCTCCTCGCCCACGCGACCGCCGCCGCCCTGGAGCGGCGCAACGTCACCGTGCGGTCGGTGACGCTGTGGGACTCCGGCGTCGCAGCCGTCACCGCCCAGCGCGCCCCGGATCCCGACTGGCCCGCCGGGGCGGCGGCGGTCCTCGCCAGTCTCGCCCCGGCGGGTGCCGCATCCGCCGGCCCGGACGACGTGCGCGAGTTGACCGTACGCCTGGCGGGTCAGGACAGCCGTGGGATCGCCCGGGAGAGCGGCCGGTGGATCGCTGCCACCGCTGCCCGGCTCTGGCCCGGCACCACCACACCGGACGCGGACGCGCTCGGTGCCCGTGCCGTGGTCGCCGCGCTGCACCGGTGGCTCTTCAGCGCCTGGCGGCCGCCGGTCGTCGACGCGCCGCTCCGGGTCACCTGGGCGGGCGACTCGCTGGACCGGGGGCTGGTCACCCGCACCGACTGGGGCCGCTTCACCCGAGGTGGCGTGAGCATCGACCGGGTCGAGGCGACCCACTTCTCCATCATCGACCAGCCGGCCGTCGGGCAGCTCGCCTCCGCCCTGGCCACCACCCTCGGCTCAGCCGGCACCCCGGACGGGACACGATGAACACCTTGACCGAGCTGGAGTCGAACGTCCGCAGCTACTGCCGGGTGTGGCCGACGGTGTTCCACCGGGCCGCCGGAAGCTGGATCTACAGCGAGTCCGGGCGGCCCTATCTCGATTTCTTCTCCGGCGCCGGGACACTCAACTACGGGCACAACAATCCGGTCCTCAAGCGGGTCGTCCTGGACTACCTGGCCGGCGACGGCATCGTGCACGGCCTCGACATGGACACCGTGGCCAAACGCGAGTTCCTGCGGACCTTCCACGAGCTGGTCCTGCGGCCGCGCAACCTGGACTACCGGGTGCAGTTGCCCGGCCCGGGCGGGACCAACGCGGTCGAGGCGGCACTCAAGCTGGCCCGCAAGGTGACCGGCCGGCAGGACGTCGTCTGTTTCGGCAACGCCTTCCACGGCATGACGCTCGGCGCCCTGGCGGTCAGCGGGAACGCCGCCAAGCGCCACGCGGCCGGCGTGCCGCTCGGCAACGTCACGGTGCTCCCGTACGACGCCGACCGGGACGACGTCGGGATCGGCGGACCGCCCGCGTTCGAGCGGATGCTGCGGGACACCGGCAGCGGCTCGGACCGGCCGGCGGCCGTCATCGTCGAGACGGTACAGGGCGAAGGCGGGGTGAATGTCGCCCGGCCACGGTGGCTGCGGGCGCTGGCCGAGTCGTGCCGGCGCCACGGGGTGCTGCTGATCGTGGACGACGTCCAGATGGGATGCGGCCGGACCGGTACGTTCTTCAGCTTCGAGGCGGCGGGAATCGTCCCGGACATCGTCTGCCTGGCCAAGTCGATCAGCGGGTACGGGCTGCCGATGGCGCTCACACTGATCCGTCCCGACCTGGACGTCTGGGCGCCCGGCGAGCACAACGGCACCTTCCGTGGCAACAATCTCGCCTTCGCGGCGGCGGCCGCCACGTTGCGGCACTACTGGGCCGACGACAGCTTCGCCCAGCAGGTACGCGCCAAGGGCGAATGGCTGGCGGGCGCGTTGCGGGAGTTCACCGCGCCGTTGGCCGGGATCACGACCAGGGGCCGGGGGCTGGTGCACGGGGTGGTCTTCGCCTCGCCGGGACGGGCGTCGAAGGTCGCGGCCGAGGCGTTCGATCGGGGGTTGCTGGTGGAGACCTCCGGCGCCGACGCCGAGGTGGTCAAGTTGCTGCCGCCGTTGACCGCCTCGATCGAGGAACTCGGCCAGGGTCTGGCGATCCTGACCGAGGCCACCCGGGCCGCCGGGTGATCACCGCCCGGCGACCGGCGCCGTGGCGCGTTCCCGCAACATCGTCCGGGCGAGTTCACGGATCTCCGGACGCGCCTGCCGGAACGTCAGGCGCGCGTCGCCGGGCTGTGGGATCAGCGTCGCCGTACCGTCGACGATCTGCCGCATCGTCTCGACCAGCAGCGTCGCGCACTCCTCGTTGAGCAGGTGGACCAGGTCCGGGAGGCCGATTCCGTCCGGGATCGGCACCCGCCGGGTCCGCAGGAGCGGTCCCCGGTCCACCTCGGCGTCGATCAGGTGCACGCTGACGCCCTGCGGCAGGTCGTGGATGACCGCCCAGAGATACGGATGGTTGCCCCGCACCTCGGGCAGGTACCCGGGGTGCACGTTGACGATGCCGTGCGGAGCCAGCGCCAGGATGTGCGGTTTGAGGATCCGGGTGTCGCCGAGGGCGACGAGGTCGGCCCGGGCGGTCCGCAGCAGCTCGACGGTCGTCTCGTCGTTGTGGTCGGTGACCGTCCGGTGGGCGATGCCGTGCCGCCGGCAGAACTCGCTGGTGGGCTCCGGCTCGGCGTAGCCCGCCACCTGGTTGAGCTCCGCGAGCTGACCGGCCCGCCCGGCCTCGGCCAGCGGGGAGTCCTCGTCGACCACGAGGCACGGCACGAATCCGGCGGCGACCAGGGCCGCCAGTTGTAGCTGGCCCCGGGGATGGTCCCGCAGGTTCAGGTAGACGTAGCGCAGCTCGGCCGGGCTGGTACGGCCGGGCACGCGAAACGGGACCGCGTCGGGCGGCTGGCTCACGGGGCGCCTTCTCCCCTCGTGGTGCCGGTCGTCGTCGGGTGCGCACCGGAACCGGTCTGCTCGCCTGCTCGTGGTCGGCACGCAACCGGTACGCGTCGGGTCCGGGAGGACCGGGACCGGTCCACCGACCCTGTCGGGGTACGGGTGAGCGCGGACGTCGGCCACGGCCGAGCGACGGTCTCGACGAACCCCGATCCCACGGCTGCCCTTTCATCCCGTTTCATCATCCCGGCGGCAACCTTACCGGCGTCGGTGAACCGTGGTTCGGTCGTGGACGAGATCACCGACGGTCGACCGTCGACGCGCCGGCCGGCAGGGGCGGGCGGCCGGGACGATCTGAAGATTACCTTCGCCATCGCGGCGAGGAAGTGTAGACAACTTTCGCTGCGCTGCCTATCGTCAGCACTACCCAGAGCGATGTTCCTCGATGAAAGAGGTCGTCAATGGTGCAGATCGGACGATCGACCGCGGTCGCCCCGGCCCTGCTGGCGGCGAATCTCCTGATCACGGGCACTGCCGCCCACGCCGGACCCGCACCGGACCCGCTGGGGGCGAGCGTCGAGGAAGCCGTGGCCGCCAAGCTGCTCGGGCAGGTCAGCGCCACGGCGGCGGAGCACACCGACGCTTCCGAGACCCGCGTCACCGTCACCCGCCGGCACGGCCAGTGGGCCTTTGGCACCGCCGTGGCTCTCACCTCCCAGGAGCGGGACGTCCACCCGACCGGCGCGATCTTCATCGCCCGGGCCGAGGCCGGGACGTGGCGGGTGAGCTTCGACGGTGAAGCCGGGTTCACCGAGCTGGCCGCCGAGTCGCCCGTGGTGAACAGCCAGGAGAAGAGGGTCTTCGGCAGCACCCCGGGCCCCAGGTATGCGGGTGGTGACTACCGGACCGGGATGGCCCTGCCGTTCGCGGTCGGCCAGACGTGGACGATGACCAGCGGCCCGCACGGTTGGGGCGGCTACGAGACGCCGTACAGCTCCATCGACCTGGCCGGCGGTGACCAGGTGGTCCGCGCGGCCCGAGCCGGTACGGCGTACACCATGTGCACGGGGTGGATCCGGGTGATCCACGACCGGGGCTACTCCACCGACTACTACCACCTGTGGAGCAGCATCTCGGTCAACGGTGCCGCCGTCAGCCAGGGCACGTACCTCGGCAACACGGGGACCGACGTGACCTGCGGCGGGGCGGCGACCGGTCGGCACGTGCACTTCGGACTGCGGCAGAACAGCGCGTACGTGGGAATCGCCGGCCACGGCATCGGCAAGTGGGAGTTCGTCAACGGCGCCGGGGCGTACCAGGGCGGCGCCCGGCACGGGTCGGCCTGGGTTGGCGTCGGAGGCGGCCTCTACAACCACGGCGCGCTCGGCCTCAACCAGGCGGTGGTCGACGCCAACGGTGGTGGCACGCTGACCAAGAGGTCCGGGCCCGGCACCGGCTACTCGGTGCTGGGATCGGTGGGCGACGGCGCCACCGTCACCGTCTCGTGCTCCGCCAACGGCACCTCCCACACCGGCCGGTACGGCACCACATCGCTGTGGAACCGACTCAGCGACGGCGCCTGGGTCTCCGACGCCTACCTCTGGACCGGGGTGAACGGGCCGGTCAACGGCTGGTGCTGAGCCGGCACCGAGAACGCGACGGACCGCACCTGCTCCGGTCAGACCCGCCGGAAGAGCGCGGCCAGCGCCTGCCCGCCGCCGATGCACATGGTGACGACGCCGAGCTCCAGGTCGTTGCGTACCAGATGTTTGGCCAGCCGGAGGGCGAGGATGGCGCCGGTCGCGCCGACCGGGTGGCCGAGCGCGATGGCACCGCCGTAGGGGTTGACCCGGTCCGGATCGAGGTCGGCGTCGCGGATCACGGCGACCGCCTGGGCCGCGAACGCCTCGTTGCACTCGATGGCGTCGATGTCGTCGGGCGCCGTGCCGGTCTGCGCGAAAAGCTTGCGGAGCGCGACCACCGGGGCGTAGCCCATGATCTCCGGCTCCAGCGCACCGGTGGCAACCGCCTCGATGGCCACCATGGGTTTCAGCCCACGTTCGGCGGCGGCGGACCGGGTGGCGAGCACGACGGCGGCGGCACCGTCGTTGATGCCCGCGGCGTTGCCGGCGGTGACCGTGCCGCCCTCCCTGAAGGCCGGGCGGAGGCGGGCCAGCGCCGCCACGGTCGTGTCGGGCCTCGGGTGCTCGTCGGTCGTCACCTCGGCGCCGTGGCGTCCCCCGGTGGTGACCGGAACGATCTCCTCGGCGAACGCCGCCCGGGCCGCCGGGGTCGCGGCGCGACGTTGGGACTCGGCGGCGAACTCGTCCTGGTCGGCGCGGGAGACCCGGTAGCGTTCGGCCACGTTCTCCGCCGTGATCCCCATCTGGATGTGCTGGAACGGATCGGTGAGCATCAGAACCGTGCCGTCCACCAGGACTCGGTCGCCGAGTCGGTAACCGGCGCGCGCCCCGAAGTCGTAGAAGGGCATCCGGGTCATGGATTCGTCACCGCCGGCGAGGGCGAAGTCGAGGCCGTTCCAGCGCATCTCCATCGCCGCCGACCAGATGGCCTGGAGTCCGGACCCGCACAGCCGGTTGACGGTGTAGGCGGGGGTGGACGGCGCAAGCCCGGCGGCGATGGCCACCCGACGCGCGTTGTAGGCGCCCGCCCGACCTGGCCGACGCAGCCCATCACCACCTCCTCGACCGCCTCGGCCGGCACCGCCGAGCGCGTCAACGCCGCCCTGGCGGCGACGGCCCCCAACTCGTGCGCGGGGGTGTCCTTGAACACCCCGCCGTACCTGCCGACCGGCGTACGGGCACCGTCGACGATCACTATCCGCTGATCCGGCCCGGTCATATCGAGATTCCCCCGTCCACCGGAAGGATGACTCCGGTGATGTAACCGGCCTCCTCGGAGGCGAGGAAAGCCGTGGTGGTGGCCATTTCGCTCGGCGCCGCGAACCGGCCGAGTGGGATGGCGGCGGCGAGTTCCTGACGCTTCTCCGCGGGAATCGAGTCGATCATCCGTGTCTCGGCGTTGGGCGAGATGGCGTTGACGGTGACCCCGAACGTCGCGAGTTCCTTGGCCGCGGTCTTGGTGAAGCCGATGATCCCGGCCTTGGCCGCGCCATAGTTCGCCTGCCCGATGTTGCCGCGCAGCCCCGTGTACGAGGTCACGTTGATGACCCGGCCGTAGCGCTGCTCCCGGAACACCGGAACCGCGGCGCGGGTCAGCCGGAAGGTGCCGCCGAGGTGGACGTCCAGCACCTCGGCCCAGTCCTGGTCGGAGAGCTTCCACAGTCGACGGTCCCGGAGGATGCCGGCGTTGTTGACGACGATGTCCAGGCGACCGGAGGCCGCGACCACCCTCCGCACCAGGGCCTCGACGGCCTCGGTGCTGGTGACGTCGCAGGCGACGCCGACGGCGCCCAGCTCCTCCGCCGCCAGCGCGACCGCCTCGGCGTCGGCGTCGACCAGGAAGACCGTCGCCCCGGACTCGTGGAAGAGGCGGGCGAACTCGATCCCGAGTCCGCGCGCCGCTCCGGTCACGATCGCGGTTCTCCCCGCGAAGTCGAAGGTCAGGTTCGGCAACTCCGGCTCCTCCTCCTGTCCGCCATAACTAGATCCTCCTGTCCGCCATGACTAGAACAGTTCCTCCGCCGCGTCCTTCAGTGAGGTCAGGACGCGACGGGTCTGCGGCGTGTCCGGGAGCAACGCGAGGAGCAGCGGGGAGGCCGAGAAGGTCGACTGGTGGACCATGAGCCGACGGACCCACTCCATGCCCGCCTCCAACTCGGCGACGGCGTCGGTCGCGCCGCCGGTGCGTACCCAGTTTCCGAGCGCGGAGCGGTGGATCGCGTCGATCAGCGCCGCCAGGGCCATCGACTGGAAAGGCGGAGCGTCGGCCGGGAGGTGGTCGCGGAGGAACGAACGGGTGAGCGCCACGTACCGCTCGTGCTCGATGACCTCCCGCTTGCGCAACTCGGGCACGACACGCGTCAGTTTGAATCGCCGGAGGACGAGTTCGGGACGACTGAGGAAGTCACGCAACGACTCGCCCGTGGCCGCGATGACGGCCTCCACCGGATCCGTGTCGGGGGCCGACTCCAGGAGGCATCGCTCGACCAGCCTGATGCGTTCGGTGTGGTCCGGAAACGCGAGTTCGTCCTTGCTTTCGAAGTGCCGGAAGACGGTACGGCGGGACACGCTCGACGCCTCCGCAACGGCTTCGACGGTCACATTCGCGTACCCCTCCTCCAGGAACAGGGCCATCGCCGTTTCCGAGATCCGGTACTTGGTCTCGAGTATTCTCCGCGAAGTCACCGACAGGTGCCCTCTCCTGATCTGCTCTTGCGCGAAGTGCAGTTCCCGCGCATCGTGAGGTTTGCCGAACTCTGTGACCCCTGCGGGACGTCCGCAGCGGCTCACGGCCCGCGCTCCGCCGGGTCGGCACCGGCCGAGGTGCGGCGCGACGACGTACGGCGCCGCTGCCAGGCCAGCCATTGATACCGAACGGTACCCCAGAGCCCACGCCGGAACAGCAGCACCACGAGGACGAAGACCGAGCCGGTGACCAGATCGATACCGTCGAAGCCGGACGAGGCGAGATAGTCGGCGAGCATCACGGAGAGGAACGCGCCGAGGATTCCTCCCCACAGCGTGCCGATGCCGCCGAGCACCGTCATCAGCACGACCTCGCCGGAGGTGCTCCAGTGCAGTTCGGTCAGCGCGACGAAACCGTGGTTGATGGCGAAGACACCGCCGGCCAGCCCGGTCAGTCCGGCGGAGAGCACGAAGGCGATGACCTTGTATTTCTCCACCTCGTAACCGAGCGCCCGGGCCCGTTGGGTGTTGTCGCGGATCGACACCAGGACCCGGCCGAACGGCGAGTGCACGATCCGCCAGGCCACCCACATGCCGAGCAGGAGGATCGGCAGGGCCGCGTAGTAGAAGTAGAACGAATCGGTCTCCACCAGCTCGATCCCGAAGAAATTCCGGGGTACGCCCTGCAGTCCGTTCTCGCCGCCGGTCAGGCCGCTCCACTGGTACCCGATGAAGTAGACCATCTGGGCGAAGGCGAGGGTCACCATCGCGAAGTAGATCCCGGAGCGGCGCACCGACAGATATCCGGCGGGGAGGGCGAGAATCATCGCGAACAGCGCGCCGCCGACGACGGCCACCGGGAACGGTACGCCGTGGTGCGTCGCGATCAGGCCGGTCACGTACGCCGAACTGCCCCAGAAGGCCGCGTGTCCGAAGGAGAGCAGGCCGGTGTAGCCGAGCAGGATGTCCAGGGCGATCGCGAACAGCGCCATCGCGACGATGTCCATCGCCACCGGCGGATAGACGAACCACGGCAGCGCCAGCGCCGCCACCAGGCCGACGGCGAGCAGAACCCAGCGCAGTCTCGGGCTGCCCGCCGAGGTGGCGGACTGCGGCTCGGTGACCGGGGCCTCGGTTACCACGGACCGGGTCATGCCGTCGCCTCCTTGCGTCCGAACAGCCCGGCGGGGCGGACCAGGATGATCACCGCCATCAGGACGAAGATCAGGATCTGCGCGAACGTGGGGGCGTACGCCTGCCCGAACGCCTCCACCAGGCCCACCATGAAACCCGCGACCACGGCGCCGACGATCGAACCGAGGCCCCCGATCACCACGACCGCGAACAGGATGATCGCGAAGTTGTTGCCCATGTCGGCAGTGATCGCCCGGAACGGTGCGGCGAGCACGCCGGCCAGCCCGGCGAGCGCGACCCCGAAGCCGAAGACCGGCGTCACCCAGCGGCCGACGTTGATGCCCAGGGCACGGGCCAGCTCTGGCTTCTCGGTCGCCGCCCGGACGATCATGCCGACCCTGGTCCGCGTCATCAGCAGCCAGACGAGCACACAGATCGCCACGGAGAACAGGAAGACGAACAGTTGGTAGCGCGGCAGCACGACGCCGGCCAGCTCGACGCGTCCGGACAGTACGTCCGGAGGCTTGTACGGCAGTCCGGAGACGCCGTACCGCTGCTTGACGGCCTCCACCAGGACCAGCGTGAGACCGAAGGTGAGCAGGAAGTTGTAGAGCGGGTCGAGCCGGAGCAGCCACTGCACGAGCAGCCGCTCCACCACGACGCCGAAGCCGAACATCAGCAGCGGTACCGCCAGCAGCGCCCACCACAGCGTGAGCCCGAGGGTGTCGAGCAGCACGGCCGCGGCGACCGCGCCGAGCATGTAGAACGCGCCGTGGGCGAAGTTCACCACGCCCAGGACGCCGAAGATGATCGCCAGTCCCAGCGCGGCCAGCGCGTAGAAGCTGCCGGCCGCCAGGCCCTGTACGGCGTACTGCAGCACTGCGTTCATGGGTTCCTTTCCCGGGGCTCACGCTGGGCGCCGACGGGTGTCTGCGGATGACGGACTCCGACCACCGCTCAGAGCGAGCAGTTGGACGCCTCGGCCGGAGGGAATGCCTTCGCCGCCGGGATCGTGGTGACGATCTCCTCGTAGTCCCAGTCCTCCTTCACCTCCGACGGCTTCTTGACCCGGGCCAGGTAGGCATCGTGGGTGACCAGGTGGTCCTTGGCGCGGATTTCGCCGTTGCGCAGGAACACGTCGTTGACTCGTCTGCCCTCGAGCTTGCCGACGACCGCGTCGGCGTCGTCGGTGCCGGCCTCCTGGACCGCCTCCAGATACTGCAGCGCCGCGGAATAGTTGCCGGCGTGTTCGAAGGTCGGCCGGGTCCCGGTCTCGTCGCGGAACCGGTCCGCCCAGGCGCGCGACTCGGCGTCCATGTTCCAGTACCAGGCGTCGGTGAACATCGTGCCGGCGAACTGGTCGACGCCGAGCGAGTGGATGTCGGTGATCAGCATCAGCCCGACGGCCAGGTCGATGCCCCTCTCCCGCAGCCCCGACTCGTTGAACTGCTTGACCACGTTGATCAGGTCACCGCCGGCCTGCATCGTGCCGATCACGTCGGGGTTGGTGCTGCCGGCCTTGGTGAGGAAGGTCGCGAAGTTGTCGTTCGGGAACGGCGTCGGGATGGTGCCCTGCACGGTGCCGCCGGCCCGCTTGATCGCCTCGGTGAAGGACTTGGTCATGTCCTGGCCGAACTGGTAGTCCGGGTAGATGATGTGCCAGTTCTTGCCGCCGTTCTCGGTGACGGTCGTGCCGGTGCCGTTGGCGAGCATGTAGGTGTTGTAGGCCCACTGGAAGGTGTACTTGTTGCACTGCCCGCCGGTCAGTTCCGTGGTCGCCGCGCTGACGTCGAGGAACAGCTTCTTGTGGCTCTTCGCCTGGTTGGCGACGGCCAGCGCCGCCGACGAGGTCGGCACGTCGAGGATGACGTCCGCTCCCCCGCGCTCGTACAGCTCCTTGGCCTTGGTGTTGGCGATGTCCGGCTTGTTCTGGTGGTCGGTCGAGGTCACCTCGATCTCGTCGACGACCGCCCTGTCGCCGTACTTCTTCTGGTAGTCGGCCACCGCCATCCTGACCGCCTTGACGCTGTTCGGCCCCGACGCGTCCTTGTAGATGCCGGACTGGTCGTTGAGTACCGCGAGCACCAGCTTGCCGTCGGTGAAATCGCCGTCCGACCCCCCGGGGCCGCCGGCACCGCAGGCGCCGAGGAGCAGTACCCCTGTCACCGCCGCGGCACCGGCCCCAATCCGCTTGCTTCTCATGGTGGTCCTCCTCGTGTCGTATCGGATGTGTCGCGTCGTCTCGTCGACCGGTCAGATGCCGAGATGGGTGAGGAGTTCGCCCTCGCGCCGCCGGAATTCGGAGTTGTCGAGGGTCTCGACGACGCGGCCCTGGCTGAGCAGGTAGTGCCGGTCGGCCACGGTGGCGGCGAACTTGACGTTCTGCTCGATGAGCAGCACACCGGCGCCGGTGGCCTTGATCTGGCGGATGATCGTCCCGATCCGGGCCACGACCACCGGGGCCAGGCCCTCGGAGGGCTCGTCCATCAGCATCAGCCGGGCACCGGTCCGGAGCGCCCGGGCGATGGCCAGCATCTGCTGCTCCCCGCCCGACAGTGTGGTGCCCGGCGCCCTGCGGCGGTCGGCGAGTTCCGGGAACGTCTCGTAGACCCGCTCCAGCGTCCACGCCCGGTCGGAGACCCTGGGCGGAAGCAGCAGGTTCTCCTCCACGCTGAGGCTCGCGTAGATGCCGCGGTCGTCCTGGACCCAGCCCATCCCGGCGCGGGCCCGCTGGTGGGCCGGCGTGCGGGTGACGTCGCGGCCGAGGAAGGAGACGCTGCCGCCGACCTGCCGGTGCAGGCCGATCAGGCACCGCACCAGGGTGGTCTTTCCGGCGCCGTTGCGCCCGACCAGGGTGACGACCTCGCCCTCTCCGACACGTACGCTCACCCCGTGCAGGGCCTGCGCCTCGCCGTACCACGCCATCAGGCCGTTCACCTCAAGCATGGTCGGCCTCGCCCAGGTACGCGGTGATCACCCGTTCGTCGTTGCGGACCTCGTCGTAGCCGCCCTCGGCCAGGATTCGGCCCTGCTGCAACACCGTCACCCGGTCTGCCAGGCTGCCGACCACGTGCATGTTGTGGTCCACGAACACCACCGTGCGACCGGCCGCGAGGCGGCGGACCAGCTCGATGGTCCGGTCGACGTCCTCGATCCCCATCCCGGCTGTCGGCTCGTCGAGGAGCATCACCCGTGGATCCAGCGCCAGCACCAGCGCCAGTTCCAGCGCGCGCTTCTGCCCGTAGGCGAGCAGCCCGACCGGCTTCTCCGCCAGCGGCATCAGCCCCACCTGCGCGAGCAGCTCGTCCACCCGGGCGCGGTTCCTGCCGAGCAGCTTCTCCGACCGCCAGAACCGGAATCCCTGGCTGGTGAGCCCCTGGAGAGCCAGCTCCACGTGCTGCCGGCTCGTCAGTGTCTCGAAGAGGCTGGTGATCTGGAACGACCTGGCCACGCCACGGCGGGCGACCTGCTCGGGCTGCTGGCCGGTGACGTCCTCGTCGAAGACCGTGATCGCGCCGGACGTCGGGGAGACGAATCCGGTCAGCAGGTTGAACAGCGTGGTCTTGCCGGCACCGTTCGGGCCCACCAGCGCGTGCACACTGCCCTCGCGAACCTCGAGGTCCACCGAGTCCACCGCCCGGAAGCCGCGGAACACCTTCGTCAGGGACCGGGTGCGCAGCGCCATCCGATCGCTCGTCGTCACCCGGCTTCCCTCCCTCCGGCGGGGAGCTGCGCTGGCGGTCGAGGCATCTCAGTCCCTTCTCGGTCACACGGTTCGGGCGGCGCTGTGCCGCGGTTGGTCGCTGCGCCCCGGCAGGCTGACGGCACCGAGGTGACGTCAGCGCGCACACACGAAGCTCTCGGCGCTGTCGGGATCACCCGAGCGGTACTTCGGCCAGCGCGGGTACTCGCAGAGCGGGCGGGTCCTGCCACTCCTGGCGTCGGTGGCCACCGGCCTGACCGGCGGCCGTCCTGCCTCGACCCAGCGCTCCAGGGCGGAGAGCGAGTCCCAGTTGGCGGCGAACGCGGGCGCGCCGACGTTGGCGTGGTTCGCCCCTGGCACCAGGTAGTACCGCATGAACTCCCGGGTCTGCCGGGTGCCCACCGTGCCGAGCACCCGCCGGTAGTAGTCGTTCGTCGAGCGGTGCGACACCAGCTCGTCGGCAGCACCGTGCAGGAGCAGCAGTTTTCCGCCGGAACGCGCGAAGGGACGCAGGTCCGAGTCGTTGCGGTCCTGGATGGTGGAGAGGTGACTGATCCGGGGAAGCCACTTTCCGGGTCGCCGAGGGTCGACAGCCAGGGGGTCGTGGCCGGCATCCCTGGTCAGGAAGTACTTCACCCACTGGTCCCAGTACTGCGCCCCGTATCCGCTGGTCGTCGGCATCGGGTTGGCGGGCGCGGAGGTGCCGAAGCCGAGGACCGGGGTTCTCATGTCGGCGCCCGAGAGCAGCGGGAAGCCGGGATAGTACCGCTCGCCGCTGGCGATCCGGTACGGCCAGCGGAACGGCTCGGCCGCGGCGATCACCGAGGCGATCTGCGGATCGGAGAGACAGGTCGGGGCGGTATCGGCACCCTTGGGGCAGCGGAGCACGCGGGGGTCGAGTTCACAGCCGTCGGCGTTCGAGATGATCCTGTCCGCGAGGCCGTCCCGTCCGTCGCACGCCGCCATGACGCTGTCGTAGAGGAGGGTCTGCTTCTCGTGCCCGGGGAATGCGCCGGGGCGGGACATCACCTGCACGAGGTGGCCGAGGTGCAGGATCTCGGCGGTGTTGTTCCAGGCGGGGTAGGCGGAGATGACGCCGTCGAAGGCGTCCGGCCAGCGCTGCGCGACGACGAGAGCCTCCCGTCCGCCCGTCGAGCCGCCCGCGAAGTACGTCCGACCGGGTCCGACACCGTAGCCACGACGGATGAGGTAGAGCGCGGCATCGCGGGTCTTCTTGAGCGCGTCACCGGCGGCGAAGTTGCGAAGTGCCTCGTCGTTCATCCCGAAGGACCCGTCCAGGGACCCTGCCGGCCCCGCCTGGTGGCCGGAGTCGCTCCCGAACGTCACGTACCCACGGGCCAGCGGCGTCGGTTGATCGGCACGCCCGAACGGCACGTTCTGGGTGACGGCGGGAATCGTTCCGTTGTATCCGCCGCCGCCGAACATCATCGCGTTGCGGTTCCACTCGACCGGCATCGCGATCTGCAGCCTGATGTCCGGCGCGGAGGGGTCGATCGGGAAGAGCGCCGCACCGACGGTGCAGTACTCGATGGTCTTGCCACTCACGGTCTGGGTAACCAGGGATGCCGACCCGACCCGGCCACCCCTGGTCGGCAACGTGATTGCCGACGCCGGGATCTCCCTTCCCGCCAACTCGGCGCAGCTCGGTGCCGCGCCCACCGTGGCGGTGGCGGGCGCGGTCCCGAGGACCGCCGTCGCGCTCGCCAACACGGTGCCGAGGATCAGTCCGGCATGGAATCGCCTCAGTCTTCCCCGAACTCGCCGCACCTGGCTCATCGCGGAACCTCCTGCCTAAGCACGCTGTGCCGCCAACGCCGCCCCTAGGCGGCACTGAGTGCCAACACTGTGCCATGGGTCACAGGGGCCCGCAAGGGTCGGCAGCGTAAACGTCCGGCAGCCGGCCGGCTCTTGCCCCGGATAAGTGACGCGTGCAACAGTGATGGCACGCGGTGGCAATGTAGACGCGGGATAGCGACACCGCGTGCCAGGCTGACACCAAGGAGGCAGTGCCAATGCCTGCTATGCCGTCCGGGGCCGCCATCGTCCGCGAACCGGCCGGGCGTCGTCGCACCACGTCGTCTCTACTCCGGCCGATCCTCGGCGTCGTCCTTGCGACCGCCGTGCTGGCCGCCACGCCACCCACCGGTGCGTCCGCGCACGCTGTCCACCCTGGAGCGAACCCGACCCAGGTCCGAACGACGCTGGGCCCGATCGTCGGACTGGACGAGGGCCGGTCGAGCGGGACGTACTCGTGGCTCGGAATCCCCTACGCCGAGCCGCCGGTGGGCAGGCTCCGGTGGCAACCGCCGAAGACCCACCGGTCCTGGGCGGACGTCCGGCGCACCCAGGAGTACGGGCCGGGATGCACCCAGCCGGGACGCTTCTTCAGCCCGTCCCCGAACGGGCCGCGCTACGACCTGGCGGTCCGGGACGGCCTGCAACAGCCCGTCGGCGAGGAGGACTGCCTGACGCTGAACGTCTTCCGGCCGTCCACGTCAGCGCGCGACCTGCCCGTCGTGTTCTTCATCCACGGCGGAAGCAACGTCGTCGGCTACTCGGCGGATCCGATGTACGACGGGCGCGAGCTGGCCAGGCGCGCCCAGGCCGTGGTCGTCACCGTCAACTACCGGGTGGGCATCTTCGGCTGGCTGAACGCCGAAGGCGCGGGCCACGACGACCCGCTGTCGGCCTCCGGCAACTTCGGCACCCTCGACCTCGTCAAGGCGCTCCGCTTCGTCGACCAGAACGCGCGGCGGTTCGGTGGCGACCCCCGCAACATCAGCGTGATGGGCCAGTCCGCGGGTGCGGTGAACGTCTGGTCCCTGCTCGTCTCCCCACTGGCCCGCGGCATGGTGGACAAGGCCATCCCGCTCAGCGGCGGCCTGAGCACCCGGAGCGTGGCCAGCGCGCGGGCCTACGCCGACCGGGTGATGCAGGCCGCGAAGAGCGACCACCCCTCCTCGGGCAGCAGCGGCATGGAACTGCTCCGTTCGCTTCCCGCCGACGAACTGGTCCGGGTGCTCGTCAGGCACCAGCTCGACGCGACACCGGCGGTCATCGCCGACGGCACCGTGATCCCCGCGGACCCGTACGCCGTACTCGGGTCCGGGGTCGGTCGGGACGTGCCCGTACTGGCCGGGAACACCCTTGAGGAAGGGAAGCTCTTCGGCAGCACCATCGGCGCACACAGGCCGAGCGACTACGACCGGTTCACGATGCAGTACCTGTTCGACCCGGACGACCCCGGCGAGCTGACCACCTCCGACCTGCTCAGGGACGAGTACCTGCCGGTGGAGAAGCCCGGAGGCTGGAACGACGCTGCCGCGGCACTCACCGAGGCCGTCTTCACCGGCATCAACCGGGATTCACTCGATGCGCTGGCTCGCGGCGGGAACCGGTCGCTGTATCACTACCGGTTCGACTGGAACCAGCAGCCCGCGCCGTTCGACCAGGTGTACGGCGCCGTGCACGCGATCGACCTGCCCTTCGTCTTCGGCAACTTCGGCCGCAACGTGTTCTCGTACGCCTTCAGCCAGCAGAACCGGCCCGGCCGGCTGCGGCTGTCGGACCTGATGATCGCCAGCGTCCGGAACTTCGTCCACCACGGATCACCGCAGCACCGGGGACTCGGTCGCCACTGGGACCAGTGGCCGGCGAGCCTGGTGCTGGACGCCGACGATCGGCACGTCCGGCTCGGGTCGACGACCGTCCGGTGAGGACGGCCCGGGCCGGACAGCGGCAGGAGCACCCTCGCAGAAACGGAGGAACCGTGCACGGACTGATGCAGGACAGGTCGCTCGACGTCGGCCTGTTGATGCGCCGGGCGGATCTGGGTTTCCGGCACAAGCGGGTCGTCACGGCGACCGCGTCGGGCGAGACGATCTCGACCTGGGGCGAGGTGATCGACCGTGCGCGGCGACTCTCCGCCGTGCTCGACGTCCTGGAGGTCCCGAACTCGGCCCGGGTCGGCACCTTCGGCTGGAACAGCCAGCGCCACGTCGAGCTGTATCTGGGTGTCCCGTCGGCCGGCCGCGTCCTCCACACGATCAACCACCGGCTCTTCGCCCGCGACCTGGTACACATCATGTCCGACGCGGCCGACGATGTCGTCTTCGTCGACCGGTCGCTGCTCGGCACGGTCTGGGACGCCGTCCGCTCCATCGCGACGGTCCGCTGGATCGTCGTGATGGACGACGGTGGCGACGAGGCGGTTCCCGCCGATCCGCGGGTGGTCGACTACGAGGCGCTACTCGCCCGATGCCCCGAGCCGGCACCGCTGCCCTGCGTCGACGAGGACGACGCCGCGAGCCTCTGCTACACCTCCGGTACGACCGGGCGGCCGAGGGGCGTGCTCTACAGCCACCGCTCCCTCGTGCTGCACGCGATGCTGCTGCTGGGCGTCGACAGCTTCGCCATCTCGGAGCGGGACGTCGTCATGCCCGTCGTGCCGATGTTCCACGTCAACGCCTGGGGGCTGCCCTACGCGGCGGTGCTCGCCGGAGCCGACCTCGTGCTTCCGGGTCCGGCGATGGCTCCGACGGAGCTGATGCAGCAGCTCTCCCGGCACCGGGTGACATTCGCTGCCGGCGTACCGGCGATCTGGCGCGGGCTGGAGCCGCTGCTGCGTACCGCCGACCTCTCGTCGCTGCGCAAGGTGGTCAGCGGCGGGAGCGCCCTGCCGGACGCGCTGTCCCAGGCGTGGGAGCGGGCGATCGGCGTACCCATCACAGGTTCCTGGGGGATGACCGAGACGAGCCCGCTCGTCGCGTGCGGCCGGGTCTCGTCCGCGCACGACGCGCTGCCGGCCGACGAACGCCGACGGGTGCTCGGCCGGCCCGGGCCGACGGTGCCGTTGGTCGACGTCCGGATCGTGGACGCCGAGCGTCGGCCCGTCGCGCGGGACGGCATCGCGTCGGGCGAACTCCAGGTGGCCGGGCCGACGGTCGCGGCGAGCTACTTCGGTGCCGATCCGGGCACGTCGTCCTTCACCGACGACGGCTGGCTGCGCACCGGTGACGTCGCGACGCTCGACGAGTTCGGCTACCTACGTATCGTCGACCGCATCAAGGACATGATCAAGTCTGGCGGGGAGTGGATCTCGTCGGTCACCCTCGAGAACGAGCTGATGGCGCACCCGGCGGTGCGGGAGGCGGCGGTGATCGGTGTCGTCGACGACCGCTGGGGAGAGCGGCCGTGCGCGTACGTCGTACTCGCGGGTGGGGTGGACGTCGACGAGACGGGTCTCCGCGAGTACCTTCGCGGCCGGGTCGCCTCCTGGTGGATCCCCGATCGCTTCGTCGTCGTCGACGAGATTCCCAAGACGGCGACGGGCAAGTTCTCGAAGGTGGCGCTGCGCGATCTCACCGGGTCCGTCGCCGGGTCGGACGGCGTGGTATAGATAGACGACAATATAGATAGGCGTTGATTGACGAGACGGCAGGTCCCACCCCTGATTGGAACCGACCCATGCCCCGACGATCTGCCCGGGCCGGCCTGGCCGGCGCCCTGGCGCTGCTGACCGCCCTGACCATCACCACCACGTTCACCGACGACCCGGCGGGCGCCGGAGCCCGCACCGGCACCACCGGCCCCTGCACCCCGGGCGCCTCCTACCCGTCGCCGCTGCCCGCCACCACCATGGCCGCCACCAGGATCGGCGGCGCCTTCAGTTTCCTGGAGGGACCGGTCTGGGTCGCCGGGGCGGGCCAACTGCTCTTCTCCGACATGCGCGGCGGTACGGGTCCGGAGAACGTACAGCCGTCGACGATCCGCCGCTTCACCCCGCCGAACACGTTCGACGTCTTCCTGGAGAACTCCGGCAGCAACGGGCTGGCCGTGACCGGAGACGGCACCGGGATCCTCGCCGCCACCCACGACCAGCGCAGCGTGTCGTCCTACCAGCTCTCCGACCGAAGCCGGAGCACCCTGGCGAGCGGCTTCCAGGGGCGACGGTTCAACTCTCCGAACGACCTCACCATCCGCTCCGACGGCACCGTCTACGTCACCGACCCGAACTTCCAACGCGGCAACCGGCCGGACGAGCTGAGCGGGATGACCGGGGTCTTCCGGGTGAGCAACGGCGAGGTGTTCCTCGTCGACGGCACCCTGGCCCAACCCAACGGCGTCGTGCTCTCGCCGGACGAGACGACGCTCTACGTCGGCGCCAACGCCGGAAACACCATAGTCCGGTACGACCTGCTGCCGGACGGCAGCACCGGTCGGCGCAGCACGTTCGCGAGCATCGCCGGGCCGGACGGCGCGACGGTGGACTGCGCCGGCAACCTCTACTGGGCCTCTCACACCGACGGGCGGATCCACGTCTTCGCGCCCACCGGCGAGAAGCTGGGCACGATCTCCGCAGGCCGGAACACCACCAACGCCGCCTTCGGCGGCGCCGATGGCCGAACGCTGTTCATCACCTCCGGTACGTGGGGCAACTTCGGCCTCTACCAGGTCCAACTCAACGTGCCGGGTGCACCGTACTGACGGGCGGGGCGGCTCGACGATCACCCGGGTACGAGCGCACCGGTCGTGCGATCGGGCAGCCGGACTACGGCCGGAGGGTTAGCGGGCCGGGGTGTCGGTGTCGGTGTCGACCGAGACGTTGTCGAACGAGGCGGTGGCCCAGGTGGTGACCAGACCGGCCGGCCCGGTGAGGATGAAGCCGTCGGAGGCGGTGAGCCGGGTTCCGCCGACCGACCCGGTCAGGGTTCGCCCGGCCGTGCGCAGCGCCAGGGTGTACGAGCGATCCGTGCTGACCGTCATGGGTGCGGACGCGAGGGTGCTCGACCTGCCCTCGACGGTCCGGGTCAACGCGACGGTGTTGTTCGGGCGCAACACCAGTGCGTAGAAGGTGGTGCTGGACTGCGCCCGGGCCACGACGCCCACGAAGCCCGGCATTCCATTGAACGAGTCGGGCCGCACCTCGGCCACGACGGTGTAGTCCCGCCACCCGGGCTGGCCGGTCCGGGCCAGCGCGTTGGCCGCGAAGCTGGACTGGCGCAGGACCCTCGACTCTTCCCGGGTGACGATCCAGGTTCCGCCGGTGGTCGTCCAGCCTGCGGCGTTGCCGTCCTCGAAGTCGTCACTGGCCAGCGTCGCCGCCGACGCGGTGCCGACACCGGTCGTCGCGACAAGCAGTGCCACCAGCACGACGAGCTGTCCACCGAGGCGCGCACCGCTCCTGCCGACGCGAGCCGACATCCGATTCATCTGTCCCATGGCGCTCCAATCCTTGGAAAATCTGCCTCAACAGTATGCCTATATCCATCGTCGTTCATCAATAAACTGTCCACCCGAAACAATCACTGAGCAGGCACTTTCCGGATCAAGGCCCGCAGATCGAGGTTGTCGCGGACCCCACGCCCGCCACCCCCCGGCCGCCGGGCGCACCGTGGCGTACGACCTCGTGCCGGCGCCTCCGACGCGGTCGTGGCGGCGGTTGGTCAATAGTCTGGAGCCGCTACGGCGGCAGAACGAACCGGGATCGCCACCACGGATCTGCCGTCGACTCAGGAGCCGGCCCGCTGGCCACCGACCCGAATCGAGGTAGCGGAGTGAATCCCGAGCTGCGGGAGCTGATCGCGGAGCTGCGCACCGACCTGGAGGCGGACCGGCCCGCGACGCTGGCCTGGGCCCAGATCAACCAGGGCGCCCCGGCCGACGAGATCCCCGCCGAGCTGCCGCGGTCGGTCCGGGACCTGCTGGAGACGGCCGACGGACTGCTGGCCGGCGCGTTCGACCTGCCCTCGGTCGCGCACCTGGACGACATCCAGTACTACATCGCGCAGATGCCCGAGTTCACCGGTGTCGCCGACGAACCCGCCGAGTGGCTGGTCTTCGGCACACTCAGTGACGAGCCGCTGCTCATCAGGCGCGATTCCGGCGCGGTCTGGTACCTCCCGGCGGAGACCACCGACGAGTGGTTCATGCGCGAACTGTTCCTCGACGTCGCGCCGGACCTCGACTCGTTCCTCGGCTACTACGTCTTCGGCCCCGGGTACGCCGAGATCGGCGCCGAAGACAGGTGGTGGGCCTTCCTCGGCGAGCAGGGCCTGGCCACTCCCGGTGACGAGGACGAGGACCGGCAGCCGGACGGATGACGGCGACACACGGCAGGTCACCACGGTCGGTGGCGCCCACCGGACGGATCGGCGGCACGGCCGACAGCGGACACCTACACCCCACCCCACGGCTCGGGTCGCCAGCACTGCCGTACTGACGACCCGGGCCGACCCGGCCGCCCACCCACCCACGCCGGCCGGGCGGCGCGTGTCACCGGGGGGCGGCCGGTGCGTCGATTGCGGGCGTGGTCAGCCGTTCAGCGTCGCGAGCAGGGCGGTGGCCATGCCCTGCTCGCCACGGGCGTTCGGGTGGAAGGGGGCGGCCGAGTTCTGCGGCACGAGACCCTCGACCCATCGGGTACCGCTGCTCTTGCAGGCGTCACGGCCGATCGACGGGGTGTAGACGTCGGCGTAGGTGGCGCCGTTCGCGGTCGCGGTGTTGGCCAGCATCGCGTTGAGCGACTTGGCGATGCCGCGCAGGTACGGCACGTCCTGGTAGGCGATCGGGACCACCGGCCAGCAGCCGTTTCCGCTGTCCGGCACGATCGCCGGGTACCCGAGCACCACCACCCGCGCGCTCGGCGCAGCCTGGCGGACAGCCTGGAGCACGGCGGTCACCTTCGGCGCGGTAGCGGCGATCCGGGCCTGCAACTGGTCGGTGCCTCCGCTGGTGTACCGGTTCTTGCACGGCGACCCGAGCGGACTGCTGAGGCTCGCCTCCGCGCAGGCGCTGATGATGCCGGAGAAGCCGATGTCGTTGCCGCCGATCTGTACCGTCACCAGCGCCGTGTTCGCGGTGACCGCGCTGAGCTGCGGCGGCACCGTGATGCCCAACTGGCCGCTGCCAGCCTGCAGGATGTCCTCCGTGGTGGCGCCGGAGCAGCTCACGTCGGCGAACGACGACGATCCGGCGGAGGCGGCCACCAGCGACGGATAGTTGCGGTTGGACCGGAGGCAGTTCAGGTCGACCTGGGTCGGGATCAGCGGACCGGCGGTGTACGAGTCACCCAGCGCGACGTAGCGGCCGGTGGGTACGGCGGCACTGGCGGGTGTGGCGACGGTGAGCAGTACGCCGGCGGTGGCTACGGCGAGTGCGGCCAGCCGGGTGGCTGTGCGCAGGAGCCGCAGGCGGGGACGGGTCATGGCGCCTCCAGAGGATCACGCTGGTGGTGGTGTCGAGATCCTGTCGCCGACCAACGTCACACGTCAATATGGATGGTCCTCACTAAATGGCCCGAGGTGTGGACGTGCGGGACGCTGCGCGCCGTGCCGGCCGTTCACCAACGGGTACAGATGTTCCAGTGGGTGCGGTACACCGGCCGGCCGAAGTGCGGAACGAAGGCGATCACCATCATTCCGGCGGCGATGACGGCGTTCATCGCGAGTGGTGGCAAGTCTCGGGTCAACACCGCCGCCAGCACCAGGGCGACGACGCCGATCGGCAGCCGCCAGAGCATCGCCCGGAAGACCACCAGCGCGTAGACGGTGCGGCCGGCGAGGAAGACCACCGGCCCGGCGACCACGACGGAGAGTTGGGTGGGATCGGCGCTCCCGGTGGGGTCCTTGGCGACGATGTCACCACCGGCGGCGACCAGCACGACGCCGGCCACCATGACCAGGTGCGCATAGGCGGCGACCAGCGCGATCCGGCCGGGGTTGGTGGCCCGGTCGATTCCGGTGGCGAAGTGTTCGGCGACGTAGACGATGTAGATCCGCCACATCGTCACGGTCATCACGAAGAGCAGGAGCACGCCCGCCGTCTTCAGCGAAATGAAGGGCGGGTCGCCGTACTGCCGCACCCCGACCAGGATGATCTCGCCCAGGGTGACGATGAACATCTGCCGGTACCGTTCCGAGAGGTGCTCGCCGCCGACCCGGAGTTCCTCGACACCCGACCGGCCGAACCGGGGCAGCGGATAGCCGAAGAAGCCGACCGCGAAGTCCGTCGTGATCGCGACCGCCCAGAAGACCAACCGCCACGTGCTGGGCAGGAACGCGCCGACCAGCCACAGCACGCCGGTCACGCAGAACCAGACGAGCACCCGCATGGCCCGCATCCGCAGCGCGTGGCCGCGCAGCGCGGTGATCAGGATGAGCCCACGGCAGAGGTGCAGGCCCACGTACGCCCCGGCGAAGGCGACGCCGTTGCGTCCCTCGAAGGCGCTGCTGACGGCGAGGGACATCAGTAGCCCGCCGAAGAGGACACCGATGACGATCAACTGCACCAGCGGCAGGCCGGGGTCGTACCAGTCGGTGGTGTACGCGGTGACCGTCCAGACCCACCAGATCGCGGCGAGCAGGACCAGGGTCTCCAGCACGTGGTCCCAGCCGAGGGCGCCGGTCAGGCGGTCGGAGAGCCGGGTGAGTGCGACGATGAGGCCCAGGTCGAAGAGGAGTTCCAGGTAGGAGATCCGGCGGGGAGTCTCCTGACCGCGCAGGATCCACCCCGACCGAGCCTGCGACACCGCTCCCCGTCTCTCCCGACAAATCTGTCGAAATTAGTACCATGTTCGGAGAGTCGCCACGCCGCCTTTGCGCACACAGTCCCCACCCGGCGCACCGCCCCGACCCGAAGAGCCGGCCGCCGGCCGCCAAGGTCATCTACGTCCCCTCTCCCGACCAACCGTCTGGCCGAACTCCGCCCCTGCGCTGCCGCGAGGTGCTATGCGGGCGTCGTCTCGTACTCGGGCACCGTGGCCGGGGTGCTCCGGGTCCCCGGACGCATCGCCAGGATCAGGACGGCGAGCCCGGCGAAGATGATCGCGCTGATGAGGCCGGTGACGTGCAGGCTGACGGTGAACGCCTCCCGCGCGTTGTGCAGCAGTTCCGCGCCCTGGCCGCTCGGCAGGTGCTGACTGGCGGCCACCGCGCCGGCCAGTGAGTCGGAGGTGCCGCCCATCCGGCTGTCGTAGACCACCGCGGCCACCACGCCCAGCAGGGCAAAGCCGAGCGATCCACCGAGATAGTTGCCGGTCTCCGACATCGACGCCGCCGAACCGGCGCGCTCCGGGGGTACGGACCCGACGACCAGCCCGGTGCCGAGCGCGAACAGCGGACCGGTGCCCAGCGCCAGTACGGTGATGCCGATCATCACTGTCGGCAGGGCGCCCGCACCGGGCACGCCGACCAGCAGCAGGCTGCCCAGGGCCGACCCCACCAGCCCACCGGCGATCGCGGCCCGCTGCCCTGTCCGGCGGGCCAGCGCCGGTGCGGCCATGGTGCCGACCGCCACGCCGAGGCCCATCGGCGCGAAGAGCAGCGCCGAGGCGACCGGCGAGAAGCCGAGCACGTTCTGGAGGTACTGGGTCACCAGCAGGCCGGTACCGGCCATCGCGACGCCCGCGAAGACCAGCGCGACGATCACCGCGGTGAAGGGTCGGTGGTGAAACAGCCGCAGGTCCAGCAGCGGCGCCTCCAGTCGCAGTTGCCGGCGTACGAAGAGGAACCCGGTGAGCCCGCCGACGACCAGGGCCACCAGGGGCACCACCGGTACGCTCTCGACGGTCGACTGCTTGACGCCGTAGACCATCAGCAGCACCGCCGCGAGCGACAGCCCGACGCTGACCGGGTCCAGCCGGCCGGCCCGGTCGCCGCGGAACTCCGGCAGCAGGAACGGCCCGGCGAGCAGGAGCAGCAGCATCGCCGGTACGGCGGCCAGGAAGACCGAGCCCCACCAGAAGTGCTGGAGCAGGAACCCGGAGAGTACGGGACCGAGCGCGCCCCCGGTGAACTGGCAGGACGCCCAGATCGCGATGGCCCGGCCGCGCTCTCCCTCGTCGCGGAACATGTTCATGATCAGGGCAAGGGTGGACGGGGCCAGGGTCGCCCCGGCGACGCCGAGCAGTGCCCGCGCGACGATCAGCATCAGCGGGCTGACCGCGAAGGCGGCGACGACCGACAGCACCGCGAAGGCGGCTCCGCCGATCATGAGCAGCCGTCGGCGACCGATCCGGTCACCGAGAGTACCCATGGTGATGACCAGGCCCGCCACCAGAAGTCCGTAACTGTCGCTGATCCAGAGCTGTTGGATGTTGGTGGCGCCCAGGTCGGCGCTCAGCCGTGGCAGCGCGAGGAGCAGCGCCGTCAGGTCCACCGCGACGAGGAATGTCGGCATCATCAGGATCGTCAGTCCCCACCACGCCCGGTTGACTCGCATATCCGAAACTTCCTGTTCTCTCGACCTTTGCCAGCCGGTCGGAGCCGTCGGGAGCTTCTTGACATCGCCGGACCGGATTCCTCGGATCCTGTGCGGCGGGGGTGCCGGAAGGGGGCGACCTCGCGGTCGGGGCGGCGCGACGCTGAAAAACTCGTCCGGAGGTCGGTCCGGGATGTCAAGCCGACGGCGGCGGCTCCGACCAACCGGCGCAAGGGCCCGGAGCGGGCTCGCGAACCACGAGGAGTACGAGATGAAGTTCCTGATCAGCCTGCATATCAACCCGGCCGTGCTGGACGCGCTGACCGACGAGGAGACGGCGGCGATCGGCGACGGCCACGGCAGGTTCATCGAGGCGCTGAAGGAGTCCGGAGAGTTGATCAACACGCTGGCGCTGGTCGACCCCTCCCAGGCGGCCGTGGTGGCGGTCCGGAACGGCCAGCCCGTGGTCACCGACGGACCGTTCGTGGAGTCCAAGGAGTATCTGGGCGGTTTCTACCTGATCGACTGCGAGAGCCGGGAGCGGGCGATCGAGCTGGCGTCGCAGATTCCGGACAGCGCGATCGAGGGCCTGGGGGTCGAGGTGCGGCAGGTGATGTTCGCCGACGGACAATTGGAGGCATGACGGCACGAGCGTTCGAGGACCTGCTGCGCGAACTCACGCCGCAGGTCCTCGGCGTGTTGGTGCGCCGGCACGGCCAGTTCGAAGGATGTGAGGACGCCGTGCAGGAGGCCGTCCTCGCCGCGTCCGTGCAGTGGCCGGCCGAGGGAGTTCCGGACAACCCGCGCGGCTGGTTGCTGACCGTCGCGACCCGGCGGCTCATCGACGAGATGCGCAGCGACCGCGCGCGCCGCGAGCGCGAGTCGGCCGCCGCCGTCGAACTGGCGCCCGAGGAGGTACCGGACACCGATGACACGCTCGTCCTGCTCTTCCTGTGCTGCCATCCGACGCTGACCCCGGCATCACAGATCGCCCTGACGCTGCGGGCGGTCGGCGGCCTCACCACCGCCGAGATCGCCCGCGCCTTCCTGGTGCCGGAGGCCACGATGGCGGCCAGGATCAGCCGGGCCAAGCAACGCATCAGGGCCGCCGGCAGCTCGTTCCGGCTGCCGGAGGGTGCGGAGCGGGAGGAGCGGTTACGCGCCGTCCTACAGGTGCTCTATCTGATCTTCAACGAGGGGTACACCGCCTCCTCGGGCGCCGACCTGCACCGCGTCGACCTCGCGCACGAGGCGATCCGGCTGGCCAGACTCGTGCACGCACAGCTGCCCCGGGACGACGAGGTGACCGGGCTGCTCGCGCTGATGCTGCTGACGCACGCCCGCTGGAGAGCACGGACCACCGCAGCCGGTGACCTGGTGCCGCTGGACGAGCAGGACCGCACGAAGTGGGACCGCGCACTCGTCGAGGAGGGCACCGAGCTGGTCAAGGCGTCGCTGGCCGGCCCGGCGCTGGGCCCCTATCAGCTACAGGCCGCCATCGCCGCCACCCACGACGACGCGACCACCGCCGAGGAGACGAACTGGCGGCAGGTGCACGCCCTCTATCTGATCCTGGAACGGATCGCACCGAATCCGATGGTGACCCTCAACCGGGCGATCGCGCTCGCCGAGATCGAGGGCCCGTCGGCCGGCCTGGCCCTGCTCTCCACACTCGACGGTGACGGACGGATGGCCGGGAATCACCGGCTGTTGTCCGTACGGGCGCATCTGCTGGAGCGGATCGGCGACACGGCCGGGGCGTACCAGCACTACCGGCGTGCCGCGAAGGCCACCGCCAGCCTCGCCGAACAGCGCTACCTGGAGTCCCGGGCCAGCCGGGTGAAAGCGACGATCCGACCCGGGCACGGCTGAGGTGGGTTGCGGCGATCCGGAGCCGTCACCAGTGATGGTCCCGCATGACGGGATCCCGGTCCGCCCAGCCGTCCGACCCTCTCCTGGGCTGCACGATGAGCAGCGCCGTCGCCAGCTGGACAGCGGCCACCGGCAGCGCGGTCTCCGGCCCGTTGACGCCCAGCACCAACAACGGGAACGGCACCGCGAAGAGCAGCACCGCGGCCAACCTGAACCAGTACCAGCGGGCGGTGGTCAGCAGGCGCAGCACACCCAGGCAGAAGGTGGCCGCGACGCTCACGAAGACCACCAGCGGACTGAACCACAGGACCCCGACGAGCATCGCAGCCAGGGTTTGGGTGAGGGCCGCGCCGGACCTGACATCCCACACGGCGATGCCCACCGCGCCCACCCCGAGGTAGAGCAGCACATGGAAGGTCAGCCACAGCGGGCCTGGTAGTCCGGCCAGCCGCCGAAGCGGGCGGCAGCGGAGGGCCTCGACGTCCATCGCGTCAGCGTATCGGGGCTCCGGAACGTGACCACCGCGGCCCGGACACCGCCACTCGCGCGGTCGTCGCTGGTGGTCGGAGCTGGAGCGTCCACGTCCTCGCCGACGGGCGCTTCATACTGCCTTCTCTGCGGTTGTTGTTCGGATTCGAACGGCTTCGGTTGTCTGGTAGGCGGAGGGTCGCCGCGGCCACCGACAGCTCGGACCGTCGTGATTGGAGGTTACCGTCGGCCGGGCGCTCTGGGCATGGCGGTGTCAGCCGAGCACGGCAGCCAGTTGGTCGTAGGTCGGAGCGAGCTGCCGCAACGTTCGGGTGGCGGATTCCGTGTCTCCGCCGACGATGTCGTGCTGAAGGCTGCCGATCAGCCGGGCCTGCTGGGTAGCGATTACGGCGGCTTCGTCCCGGCCGAGGCTGGTGAGCGCTGTTGCGGCGTCGGTGAGCCGTCGAGCGCCGACCCGGATCGCGAAATGCGTCAGGTGATCGTGCGTCTCAGGGTCAAGTCCGTCGGTGACCAGGTCAGCGAGGCGGTGTACGGCGGCGGCGCCGCTGATGGTGCCGGGCGGCACGGTGAGGTCGTCGCGCCCGCGCAGCCAGGCGACCGCTGCGGGCAGGGCCGCGCGCAGCGCTGCCTCGGTGGTGATCTCGCGGACCCGCTGGAAGTTGCCGCGCATCGTGTACGGCTCAGCGTGGTAGAAGGTGATCGTGTCGGCGCGCCATGCGGCCAGGAAGTCCTCGGTGGGCAGGGTCGCGTAGGGGCAGCCGTACGGATCGTGGAACCGGACCAGCGTGTCGTCGGCTTCCAGGACAGCAACGAAGTGGTCCGACCCGATCGGCCCGGTCATTCCGGGCACGTGACGCAGCAGGCCCATCTCCAGCGGTCCGGCCAGGACGGGGCCGGTCTTAACCGCTTCCTCAAGGTTGGCCAGGGCTTGTTCGCTGTCGTCCGCGCTTTGCCGTCGGCAGGTCCAGCCGAGCAGCGCGATCGCGTCGTCGATACCGCGGTCGTCCCAGCCGTACGGGTCGAACAGCGGCACCCGCCCGCCGAGCAGGTGCATACCGAACGGCGAGCCGGTCAGCACTTCGATGATCGACGGGGAGGGCGCCGCGGGGCCCAGGGCCATGGCCAGCGAGTTGGCGTAGCAGTAGGGCCCGGAACCGATGTAGGGATGCATGGTTCAGCCTCTTTCGCTGGTCGAGATGGGGTAGGTGACGTCGAGGAGCGCGCCGTCGGTGCCGGGCCGGATCTCGACCGGGCTGGCAAGGCTGATCACGTGGTTCGCGTCGATCCACGCCTCCAACGTCTCGTAGGCGCGCAGGATGTCGGGGAACCCGGCGTCGGCTTCGGCGACCGGCAGGTAGACGTCGGTGCCGGCCGGCGACAGCCGGATCCGCAGGTCGTCGACGGGTTCGATGGAGCCGGTGAACGGCACCGCGACCTCGACCGGTCCGTCGCCGTCGTGGGTGACGAATCCGTGCAAGTGCACCAGGGTCGGCCCGTCGTGCGGCAGGCCGGTCGCCTGCAGCCGGGCGCGGATGCGTTGCTGCGCGTTGGTGACGAAGGTGTCCAGCTCGCCGATGTGCACGCGCCGTTCCTGGCACAACAGCTTGCGTGGTGGCCTCACTCGCAGTCTCGGAGGGGCGGTGATCGGTGCGGCGGCACCGTCGAGGGCCTCGATCAGGTCGCGCCGGCGCCGCAATTGAGCCTCCTGGGCGGCCAGCCATGCGCGCAGCTCGGCCTGGCGACGTTCTGGGCTCAGCTCGATCAGAGTGGCGATGCGCGCCAGCGGCAGATCGAAGGTGCGCAGCCGTGCGATCAGCCGACCGCGGGCGATCTGGTCACGGTGGTAGCGGCGGTAGCCGGTGGCCGGGTCGATGCCGACCGGTACCAGCAGGCCCTGCTCGGCGTAGAGCCGCAGCGCCTTCGACGACAGCCGGGTCGCTGCGCCGAACTCGCCGGGCAGCATGAGTTCCGCGTCGTTCACCCGCCCAGCGTGGGCCATTCCCTTGGGGCGAGGTCAAGCTCATTCGCCTCCGCCTCCGCCTCCGCCTTCTTCATCCTGCCGGTAGATCTCCCGGGTGGCCGGGTCCCAGGGGATGCACCAGCGTCCTCTGGGACCGCGGCGGGCGGGTACCTGGCCGAGGCGCAGCCAGTTGTAGACCGCGTCGGCGGGGATGCCGAGTTCGGTGGCCGCCTGTTTGACGCTGACTTCGCCGTCGTGGACCGCGACGGTCCGGGGCCCGGGGATCTTGTAGACGTGCCGCAGGGACGCCATGTTGGCGGCGGTGTAGGGCTTGCCCATGCCGGTGGTCAGGCCGGCGGTGTTGAGCAGGTCGGCGAGTTGACCGCTGGTGTGGGTGGCGCGGGTGCGGGTGTTCCCAGGTGATCGAAGCGGGACGCACCTGCCGTCGTCCGCCCCGGTGACGACGAGCGGTCCGGACGGCTCGCCCCGGAGCCAACGTGAACCCCCACCCCCGGGCGTCGGGAGAGTCGCGACCTTCCGACACCGGCATCGATAACAAGAACTCGCGGTTTGATTTCCCGCATCGATTCGATTCTCTGTGCCGAAAAATGTTATCAGCCAACGCGGTAAACGTCGGGTTCTCCGACGTAGGGCGTCGTCGGTCGTACGGATGCCGGCTGCGGTACACGCATTGATGTTCACCCCTTGAATACCTCGAAACAGTCTGGCAATATGCCGTACATCCGTCGCCTGAGCGGCTCTCCCATGTCTCACTTGATGCCCGTGAGGCCATGCGGCCGGTCATGTTAGCGGTAACACTGTTCGGTTTCCGCACCCCGGGAGGAGAGCGCGAAAGCGTGGCCGGGCAATGAAGACGCCCATGCCGTCACACCGAAATGACGGACGGCGTCGCCGGTCAGCCACGCTTCCGCACCGTCCAGGGAATGCGAGGAACCCCACCACCGCCACGCGTGGCGCACCGCGCCCGGGTGGTTCCGGCAAAGGAGAAAGACTATGGATGTCGTGGCGCAGGCGCCACCAGTCACGCCGGCTCCAGGACCGGCCTGCCAGGGTACGGTCCGCGTCCCGCGACGCCGCTGGCGGTCCGGGCTCGTCGTCGCCGTGGTGTCCGCCCTCGTCGCTACCGCGGCGGTCGCGTTCGGTCCGGCTCCGGCGTCGGCTGCGACGGTCGACACGAGCGCGTGGTACGTGCTGGTCAACCGGAACAGCGGCAAGGCCCTGGACGTGTACAACCTGGCCACGAACGACGGCGCGCGGATCACCCAGTGGGCACGGAACGACGGCAACCAGCAGCAGTGGCAGTTCGTGGACTCGGGCGGTGGCTACTACCGGCTGCGGTCCCGGCTCTCCAACAAGGTGCTGGACGTCTACAACTTCTCGACCGCGAACGGTGCCACCATCGTGCAGTGGGCCGACAGCAACGGAACCAACCAGCAGTTCCGGCTGGCCGACTCCGACGGCGGCTACGTCCGGTTGATCAACCGAAACAGCAACAAGGCGGTGGAGGTGCAGGGCGCCTCGACCGCCGACGGCGGAAACGTCGTGCAGTACGACGACTGGAACGGCACCAACCAGCAGTGGCAACTGGTACGCCTCAACGGCGGCGGCACCCCCACCACGCCGCCGCCGACGGGCAGTTGCAACCTTCCGTCGACGTACCGGTGGTCGTCGACCGGGGCGCTGGCGCAGCCGAGGTCGGGGTGGGTGTCGCTGAAGGACTTCACCCACGCTCCCTACAACGGCAGGCAACTGGTCTACGCGACGACGCACGACACCGGAACGACGTGGGGCTCGATGAACTTCGGCCTCTTCACGAACTGGTCCGAGATGGGGTCGGCGAGCCAGAACGCGATGCCGTTCGCCGCTGTCGCGCCGTCGCTGTTCTACTTCGCCCCGCGCAACGTCTGGGTGCTCGCCTACCAGTGGGGTGGACCCGCCTTCTCCTACCGGACCTCGACCGACCCGACCAACGTGAACAGCTGGTCGGCACCCCAGACGCTCTTCACCGGC
This sequence comes from Plantactinospora sp. BB1, assembly GCF_003030385.1. NCBI lineage: Bacteria > Bacillati > Actinomycetota > Actinomycetes > Micromonosporales > Micromonosporaceae > Plantactinospora > Plantactinospora sp. BB1. The sequence continues at coordinate 4,587,138 of NZ_CP028159.1, forward strand.
AGCATCTCCAACTCGGGCACCGGACCGATCGACCAGGCGGTCATCGGTGACGGTACGAACATGTACCTCTTCTTCGCCGGGGACAACGGCCGGATCTACCGGGCCAGCATGCCGATCGGGAACTTCCCGGGCAGCTTCGGCTCGAACTACACGACGATCATGACCGACTCGACGAACAACCTCTTCGAAGGCGTCCAGGTCTACAAGCTCCAGGGCCAGAACCGGTACCTGATGCTCGTCGAGGCGATCGGCGCACAGGGCCGGTACTTCCGCTCGTTCACCGCCACCAGCCTGGGCGGCACCTGGACCCCGCAGGCCGCGACCGAGGGCAACCCCTTCGCCGGCAAGGCCAACAGCGGCGCCACCTGGACCAACGACATCAGTCACGGCGAACTGATCCGCAGCAACGCGGACCAGACCATGACGGTGGATCCCTGCAACCTACAGCTGCTCTACCAGGGGCGTTCCCCCAACTCCGGCGGCGACTACGGCCTGCTGCCCTACCGGCCCGGCCTGCTGACCCTGCAACGCTGACGGCGTGATCGGGCCAGCTGTCGCAGCACCTGCGGCCCGTGGCGCTTGAGCAGGAAAACGCCGCGCCGGCGGTGGGAGACCCGAACGGATCTCCCACCGCCGGCACCCCTGCTCGGCAGGCGCAACGGTGCGACCCGGTCAGCCGACGGGTTCGGCCACGACGAGCTGGAACTTCTCGAAGGTCAGCCGCACCGTGTTGTGCCGGGCGTCGACGGTGCCCAGCGAGACGCCGTTGAACGGGTCGGTCAGCCGGTACCTCCCCCGGCCCAGGCCGCGCAACTCGACCGTCCCGTCCCACTGGTCGGCGTAGAAGGCGTAGTGCAGGGTCCCCCGCCTGGTCACCACGTGCGCCTCGGGCTTGTCGAACCCGATGTCGTACAGCTCGCCCCGGTACTCCCCGGCGGGCAGCATGTGCCGCTGGTACAGGCTCACCCACTTACGCCAGAGCGCATCCTTCTCCGGGGTGAGCACGTTCTCCTCGTCCGGGCCCGTCGGGTAGGTGAACTTGGTCGACAGGACGGCGCCCACGCCGTAGCTCGACGCGAAGTCGTCGCCGCCGTCGCTCAGTTCGACATGGTCGCCGGCATAGCTGGCGCCCTCGCCCATCAGCGCCTTCATCGTCTTGCCCTTGGTCCGCACCTGGTACGACGAGGTCGGGTCGGAGCCCGGGTACTGGTCGATGTAGGGCAGGTTGTGGAAGGCGAAGGCGGTGCCGCAGGGGCAGAGCTCGACGACCGCGTCGCGGTTCGCCCGGTGCGCGGCCTCGTACACCGCCTTCCAGAACTGCGCCAGGCCCTCGGTCGACTCCTCGGGGCGGGCGTGCCGGTGCGCCGGGTTGTAGCAGGGTGTGACGCCGTTGAGGTGCTGGCCGTCGATCTTGAGTCCCTCGTAGCCCCAGTCTCGGATGAACCTCTTCACCTGTGCGACGAAGTAGTCCACCGTGGGCTGGTACGCCGGACAGAGCGTCCAGGCGTTCCACCAGGTCACCTTCTGCATCTTGCCGTCCCGGTCCAGCAGGAGCATGTCCGGGCGCTCCTTGAACAGGTTGCTCTCCGGATCGGCCGCCAGTGGGGCCCACCACAGCCGCGGTCGCAGGCCGGCGTCCCGGATCCGCCTGGTGAAGGCGCGCATGTCCGCCTCGCCGCGCGGGAACTTCGCCGGGTTGAGGTCCCAGTCGCCCTCGTTGGTCTGCCAGCCGTCGTCGAGGACGGCCCACTTGAGGCCGACCTCGCGCACCTTGGGGAGCGTCGCGATGACCTGCTCGACGGTGAAGTCGCGCTCGTAGCCCCAGGCGCACCAGATGGGGTCGAAGGCGGACTTGGGTGACCGGGGAGCCCGCTGGCCGATGTCGCTCATGTAGTCGCGATAGCGCTGGAGCGGCACGAAGTGGTCGCCCGGGTGGGCGGTCAGGAACGTGGTGTCGGTCGCCAACTCCTGGCCCGGCTTCAGGGTGACCGGGGTGTCGCCCTCGACCGCGATGCTCGCGCCGTCGCGGGTCTTGCGGACCGGCAGGCGCAGGATCCTCGCCACGGGCTCGACGTGCCCGACGGAAATGCCGGCGCCGGAACGCCAGACGGTGGCCATCGGGGTACCGCCGCCGTAGTCGGAGGAGTCCATCCCCAGCGAGTTCTTCTGGTCGAAGCCGTCCGGCACCGGCTGCACCCAGTCGCGACGGTCCTCGTAGGTGGTACCCGAGAAGGTGTAGAAGCCGCCGGGCTTCTCCAGCAGTTCGTGCGCGCCGCTACGCCACCCGGTGACCGTCAACTCGGCGCCGGAGATGTTGGTGTAGGTCACCCTCATCACGATCATTCCGGTCAGCCGCTGGTAGGAGGTCAGCTCCACCGTCTTGCGTACGCCCGCCCTGGAGTCGCCCCGGACGGTCACCGTCACGCCCACGCCGTGCCGGGGGTGCCGGATACGGCGGGTCTGGTGTCCGCGGTAGCGGAAGTCGGCGACGGTCGTACCGCCCAGCAGCAGGGCTTCGCTGGCGTCGAAGCGCGTGACGTCGACGCCCTTCAGGGCCACCCGGGTGTGCAGTTTGTCGTCGAACTCCAGGGTGATGGAGGTGTCGCCGACCCCGACGACGTCGGGACCACGGTTCGGCGCGGCGGCTGCGGGTGTGGCGCCCACACCCGTGGTCAGGGCAGGCAACGCGGCCAGGCCGGCGCCGCCCAGTGCCACCTTCAGTACGCTCCGCCGCTTCATCTCGGTCATGTCGAACTCTCTTTCGGGCTCGTTGCGCACCTTCGGGCTCGTTGCGCAGCTTTCGACAACCAGGCGCGCCGTTCGCTCACCCGTTGTTGATCATCTAGATCGAGCGCCCCCGACGGGCCGGTACGGCCTGCGGTGTCGAAGCGAGGTCAGGGTGGTTCCAACGGACTGCCGCACCGCCGTCTGGTTCACGGGTGGATGCGCGGAGCAGACCGGAGGGATGTCGACTGTCGACCCGGCACGCTGGCGGCGACAGGATCGAGCAGAAGCTCACTCATCGAGCGTTCCCCGTTCGCTGCGGGATGGTCTGCTCGACGAACGTAAGTGGTATAGTCTTGGCTTGTCAATGGCCGGTTCTCGGTAGTTTCTTGGTTTGGCCACCCTGGCCCGACCCGAGCCGGTGGGCCGCCTGCGGGCGACCGGCCGCAGGATCGACTGAACTGGTATGGTTGGCTGGTATGACTGTTGCGAGGACGCGGATGCCCCGTGGCCTGTTCGCCGACGACGCGCTTCCGCTCTACGAGCGCACCGCCGGACAGCTACTCGACGACCTACGTGCCTCCGCCGCCCGCGCAGGTGACCGGTTGCCCTCCGAGCGGGCGCTGGCGACCCGGTACGCCGTCTCACGCGTGACACTGCGAGCCGCCCTCGCCGACCTGGAGGCCCGCGGCGTCGTACGACCGGCGTCCTCGCGGGGATGGTTCGTCGCCGACCTCGACCAGTTCCCCGAGCCGGCGACGGCGCCCACCACGGCAGCCCCCCAGGTGCAGGGCCTCGCCGACTTCGCCCGGCTCAACGGTCTGACGCCGAGCAGCCGGGTTCTCTCCGCCACGGTTCGCCCGGCGACGGTGTCCGAGGCCGAGAGTCTCCGCATCGCTCCCGGCGCCGACCTCTTCGACCTCCACCGCCTGCGCTTCCTCGACGGCCTGCTGGTGGTCCTCGAACACAACCGGCTGCCGTTGGCCGCCTGCCCGGCCCTGGCCGAGACCGACTTCAACACCGCCTCGCTCTACGCCACGCTGCGCGCGGCGGACCCGCCGCAGACGCCGCGCGTCGCCGACTACTCGTGCGAAGCCCGCCACCCGACGCCACGCGAGATCGAGCTGTTCGAGATCGCCGAGACCATGCCGATGCTCGTCGCCACCACGCTCACCTTCAACCAGGCGGGCCGGCCGATCGAGCTGACCACCCAGGTCTACCGGGGCGACCGCTACCGCTTCCGAGCCTCCATCACCAATCGGTGACGACGACCGCCGGACGGTAGCCGAAGCAGGGCGGGTCGCCGCCGTATCACCGGCCGCCGGGAGCGGTCGCCCGGCGCCGCGCCGACCCGTTCCGGCGGGTGGTCGGCCGGTCTGTCGATGATGGACGGTCGGTAGCGGTACCGGTTGCGGCAGGTCGCCACCCCACTTCACCTTGGTAGGCCGTGCCGCCGCTGTCCGACGGCGCTGTCCGACCGCTCTGTCCGACGCCTCGGTTCGCGGCCGGGCCCGGCTGCGACGACCCACCGGGGGTGGTCGGCTCCGGCTTCAGATGCGTCGTACCAGATTGCGACCACCTAGACAGTAGCCGACCAGAACGAATACCAGTATGGTCCATTACCAGCTTCGGAACGCCGAGGAGGAGGAGTCGCCCGTGAACAACCCGCTCGACACGGTCATCGCCCTGCACAAACGGGGGGAACCGGTCGGCATCACGTCGATCTGCTCCGCCCATCCACTGGTCCTGGAGGCCGCGATGGCACAGGCCCGGGAGGACGGCGACCTGCTGTTGATCGAGGCGACCTCGAACCAGGTCGACCAGGACGGCGGCTATACCGGTATGCGACCGGCAGACTTCCGCGACCTGGTGTACCGGGCCGCCGACCGGGCCGGGCTGGCTCGGGAGCGGATCGTTCTCGGCGGCGACCACCTGGGCCCGAACCGGTGGCGTTCGTTGCCGGCGGAGCAGGCCATGGCCCGCGTCGACGTGCTCGTGGCGGCGTACGTCGAAGCCGGATTCACCAAGATCCACCTTGACTGCAGCTACCCCTGTGCGGACGATGCGACCCCGTTGCCCGACGAGGTGATGGCCGCCCGGGCCGCCCGGATGCTCGCGGTCGCCGAACGGACCGCCGCCGCGATCGGCCGGACCGGGGAACTCCGGTACGTCATCGGCACCGAGGTCCCGGTGCCCGGCGGTGCCGAGGAGACGATCGAGGAACTCCTGCCCACCACCGCCGAGTCGGCCCGCGCCACCCTGGCCCGGCACCGGGCGGCCTTTGCCGCGCAGGGCCTCGAAGAGGTCTGGCCCCAGGTGATCGCCCTGGTGGTGCAGCCGGGCGTCGAGTTCGACCACCTCCGGGTGGTGGACTACGACCGGGACCGCACCAAGGACCTACAGCGGGTCCTCGACGACGAGCCGACGATGGTCTTCGAGGCGCACTCCACCGACTACCAGACCGTCCCGCGACTCGCCGCCCTTGTCGAGGACCACTGGGCCGTGCTCAAGGTCGGACCCGGGCTGACCTTCGCGCTCCGGGAGGCCCTCTTCGCGCTGGCCGCGATCGAGGCCGAACTCGTCGCGGAGCCCGACCGCTCGAACCTGCCGGAGGTGGTCGAGCAGCGGATGCGCGCCGAGCCGGGACAGTGGGCGAAGTACTACACCGGCGGCGCCGCCGAGCAGCGCCTCGCCCGGCGGTACAGCTACAGCGACCGGATGCGCTACTACTGGCCGGACCCGGAGATCGAGGGCGCGCAGCGGCGACTGCTGGCCAACCTGACCGGCCGGGAGATCCCGCTGCCGCTGCTCAGCCAGTACCTTCCCGACCAGTACCGGCGGGTCCGCGAGGGCACCCTCGGCAACCATCCCGGCGAACTCGTCCTCGACCGGATCCGGGACGTCCTGCGCGGCTACCGCCAGGCGGCCACCCCCGCGCGACCGGGGCGGGCGGCATGAGCACCCTTCTCGGCCACGACCCCGAGCACCTGCGCCGGCTCGGCGCCCTCGACACCAGCCGGGAGATCGCCCAGCAGCCGGCCGTGTGGCGGGAGATCGGCCGGATGGCGGCGGAATCGGGTACGCCGACCGCCACGTTCCTCAAGCCGCTGCTCGAACGGCCCGAGCTGCGCATCGTGCTCACCGGAGCGGGCACCTCCGCGTACGTCGGGGAGGTGCTGGCGCCGGCACTGCGCCGGCGGCTGGGTCGCCGGGTGGAGGCCGTCGCCACCACCGACATCGTGGCCGACCCGCTGGCCTGCTTCGCCGAGGACGTCCCGACCCTGCTGGTCTCCTTCGCCCGTTCCGGGGACAGTCCGGAGAGCGTCACCGCCCCCGAACTGGCCACCGAGGTACTGACCGACTGCTGGCACCTGGTGGTGACCTGCAACGGGCAGGGAAAGCTCGCCCGCCAGCACGCCGACCGGCCGACCTCGCAGGTGCTGCTGCTGCCCGAAGCCGCCAACGACCGGGGTTTCGCGATGACCTCCAGCTTCACCGGCATGGTGCTGGCCGGCCTGCTCGCCCTCGGCGGCCCCGACGACGCCCTGGTGGAGCGGCTCGCCGGCGCGGCCGAGGAGCTGCTGACCACCCGGCCGGCCGCGGCCGCCGACCTCGCCGCCCGGGGCTACTCCCGGATCGTCTACCTCGGCAGCGGTGCCCTGCACGGCCTGGCCCGGGAATCCGCCCTGAAGGTCCTGGAGCTGACCGCCGGTCGCGCGGTGGCGCTGGCCGAAACCGCGCTGGCCTTCCGGCACGGGCCGAAATCCGTACTCAACGAGCAGACCCTGGTCGTCAGCTACGAGTCCAACGACCCGTACACCAGCCAGTACGACCGGGACATGGTGGCCGAGCTGCTGCGGGTGATTCCCGAGCGGAACCTCGTCACCGTCACCGGCCGTGCCGGGCGGCGAGCCGGGGACGACGACAACGGCTGGCTCCTGCCCGACGTCGGTGACGTGGACGACGCCGCGCTGGCACTGCCGGCGGTGATCTGCGCGCAGCTGATCGGCCTGCACTTCTCCCTGGCGCTCGGCTGTACCCCGGACAACCCCTTCCCGGGCGGGGAGGTCAACCGGGTCGTCCAGGGCGCGATCATGTACCCCCTGGCCGGCCAGCACACGGCGGGGCCGACGACACCGGCGGCCCGACTCCACTCCTCCGGCCCGGACGGCGACCGAGCCTACGCCCAGCAACGCCACACGGAGGTGAGACAGATGTTCCTCGGCGTGGACGGCGGCGGCACCAAGACCGCCTTCTGCCTACTGAGGGCGGACGGCACGATCGTGGCCCAGGCGACGACCGCGAGCAGTTACTACTTCGGCGAAGGCATCGACCTGGTCACCCGGGTCCTCGAGGAGGGCGTCGGCGCCGTCTGCGCGACGGCCGGCATCACCCCGGCCGAGATCGACTTCGCGTTCTTCGGCATCCCGACCTACGGCGAGGTCAGCGACGACGTCGGCACGCTGGACGCGCTGCCACGGGAGATCCTCGGCCACCACCGGTACCGGGTGGACAACGACATGGTCTGCGGCTGGTCCGGTTCGCTGGGCGCCGTGGACGGCATCAACGTGATCAGCGGTACCGGATCGATGACCTACGGCGAGCGGGCCGGTCGTGGCCTGCGCGTCGGCGGCTGGAGCGAACTCTTCGGCGACGAGGGCTCGGCGTACTGGATCGCCATCCGGGGCCTCCAGGCGTTCTCCCGGATGAGCGACGGTCGGCAGCCCGCCGGCCCGCTCCTGGACGTCCTGCGCGACCACCTGAAGCTCGCCGCGGACCTGGACCTGATCGACGTCGTGCTGAACCGGTGGCACGGCGATCGCGGCAGAATCGCGGCGCTGAGCGCCCTGGTCACCGGCGCCGCCGACCGGGGCGACGAGGCGGCCGCGGCGATCCTGGCCGAGGCCGGCCGGGAACTCGCCCACCTGGTGGAGACCACCCGGAGCCGGCTCGGCTACTCCGCAGACGAGCAGGTGCTGGTCTCCTACTCCGGCGGCACCTTCAACGCAGCACAGGTGCGCGCGGAGTTCCGGGCGCACCTGCACACGCTGCACGACCGGTACGACCTTCGTCAGCCGATGTACCCACCGGTTGTCGGTGCGGCGCTCTACGCCGCGAAACAGGCCCGCAGCCCGCTCCGCGCAGACGCGCTCGAGCATCTCCGGACCGCCCCGCCCGCCACCGCTGCCTGAGGAGGCGCAGATGCCAACGACTATTTCCCGCATCAGCCGGAGCTGGATCCCGTACGCGGGACTGCTCGTACTTTTCTGGGGCGTCTGGGGAGCCTTCTCCGCCGTCCCGACCAGCGACTACGGCTACCCCGACGGCATGGTCTACGTCGTCTGGTCGCTGACCATGATCATCCCGGCCGTCGCCGCGCTGCGCGGCAACCGGCTGGACCGCCGCCCCATCGCGGCCGGCTACGGCCTGCTGGTCGGCCTGACCGGTGCCGGCGGCCAGTTGCTGCTGTTCAAGGCGCTCACCATCGGCCCGGCCTACCTGATCTTCCCACTGATCGCGCTCTCCCCGGCGATCACCGTGCTGATGGCCATGGCGCTGCTGCGGGAGCGCATCCCCCGGCTCGCCATGGTCGGCGCGGTCGCCGCGCTGGTCGCGGTCGTGCTGTTCAGCGTCAGCGACGGCGACGGATCCGCCACCGGCGGAGCGTGGCTGATCCTGGCCATCGTGGTCTGTGTCGCCTGGGGTGTGCAGGCCTACTTCATGCGCAAGGCCGCCACGGTCGGGGTCAACGACGCCACCACCTTCACCTGGATGACGATCAGTGGCCTGCTGCTGGCGCCGATCGCCATCTGGATGGCCGGCGGCCTGGCGCTGGACGCCCCCTGGCAGGCCCCGTCCCTCGCCGCGGTCACCCAGCTGCTCAACGCCGTCGGCGCGCTCTTCCTGGTGATGGCGTTCAGCCGGGGCAAGGCCTCGATCGTCGCCCCCACGACCAACGCGCTGGCCCCGGTGCTGACCGTGGTCCTCTCGCTGGCCGTCTACCAGAAGGTGCCGTCGGTCTACGCCACGATCGGCATCGTGCTGGCCATCGTCGGCTCCACCCTGATGGTCTACGCCGACGAGAAGCGCGGCGAGGCCCTGGCGGCGGGGGCGGCCAGCCCGACCACGCTCGACCGGGACGGCACGCCGGACGTCGCCGTACCCTAATCGCCACACCGGTCCCGCCGGCCGCCGGTCCGGACCTGGTCCGGACCGGCGGCCGGATTCGCGGGCGGCGGGAATCGAATCGGGCGGTGACCGGGTCGGTGTCCGTCCGGCCGTGGCGACCCCCGTCGGGACCGCCCCGGCCGGAGGTACTCAGGGCAGTTCGGAGGGGCGGTAGCCGGTCGTTCCGTCGGCGGTGTGCACGAGTACGGTGAGGCGGTCGACCTCGCCACCCTCGGGCCCCGGCCACCACGCCGCCCACCAGCCGGCCTTCACACTGGCCCGGAAGAGCCGGCCGTCGTCGAGCCGCACCTCCACCCCGGTGACACCCGGGCCCACCAGGCCGACGATGTTCGACCACATGCTGTCGCCGCTGCCGAGGGAACTCATCGTCTCCAGGTTGACCATGCTGGCCGGCGGGGCGGGCAGGGGCCGGCTGTCGGCCAGTGCCATGGAGGCGAACTGGTCCCCGTCCACGCTCAGGCACTCCACGACGCTGCCGCTGCTCTTCTTCAGGATGAGCAGCGTGGCGACCCCGCGCTGCTCGGCCAGGAGCACGTCGGCCGGGCGTACCGTCGACGAGCCGCCGACCTCGTTCGCGCCGCACGCCCGCGCCTGCGGCAGCACCTGCTCGCCGGTGCGCGAACTGGGCGTGGCCGTCCAGGACGCGATCGCCTGCTCGGCCGCGCCCGGCAGCAGCGCGGGCACGGCCAGGGCCGCGACGACGCCCGCCGCCGCCGCGGCAACGCCCACCCCCAGCCAACGCCGCACCGGCCGCCGGGCCGGCTTCCGGGTCACCTCGCCGGCCATCACCCGCTCGACGTACGCCTGCGAGCGCGCCCACTCCAGCTCGGTGGGGGTACGCTGCCGCGCCGGGTCGAGCACGGCCAGTTGCTCCAGGTCCTTCATGCTTGGGTCCACGACTGCTGCTCCTTGAGCGGGTGGGGGCGGAGAGACGAGCGGGTGGCCGGTCCGGCCGGTTCCAGGGCGGACCGGAGCCGTTGTCGCGCCCGGCCGAGCCGCATCGCGAACGTCGACCTCCGGCAGCCCAACACGACGGCCGCCTGCTCGGCGGTCAGGCCGTCGAACGCGACCAACGCGAGAACCTCACGGTCCGCCACGCTCAGGGTGGCCCAGGCGCGCGCCAGGTCGATCCGTACCGCCGCACCCGAGGACTCGTCGGAGAACTCGCGCGCCTCCGACGACCCCAGCCGTACGTCCAGCGCTCGGCGTCGCAGCCAGCCGCGCGCCTGATTCGCCATGGTTCTGCGGGCCACGGCGAAGAGCCACGGCCGGGTGTCGTCCGGCAGTTCGTCGAAGCGCCGCCAGGCGGTCAGAAAGACCGTCGACACGATGTCCTCGGCCTCGCCGGTCGGTACCCGCCGCTCGACGAAACGCAGCAGATCCGGGTACGTGTCCAGGTGCAGGGCACGGAAACGCTCCTCCCGGGCGCCAGGGTCAGCTTCGCTCATCTGGGTTTCCTTCGTCGTCCATACCCCCTACCTGTCCGGCTCGGCGGCCGCTGTCACACGCCGGTTCACGTACGGTGTCGCCGGCCCGGGCGGGGCGAGGTGGTCGCTCGGATGCTCCGTGCCGCTCAGGCGGCGCTCGGGATCGTAGGCGCGGGCCGTTGCGGGGCGTCTTCGATGTCGAGGACGACCCGGCCGCTGGCCGAACTCGTTTCGGCCAGTTCGTGTGCCTGGGCGATCTCGGTCAACGGCAGCCGGGCGGCGATCGGATAGCGCAGGTCGCGGTCGACCAGCGCGGCCGTCAGTTCGGTCGCGGCCGCCTCGTTCGCCGACTCCGGGAAGTCGTCGTTGCTGAGGAACCGCACCGTGATGTTCTTGAAGCCGAGCGGCCAGTACGGGATCCGGGGCTCCGCCTCGCCGGTGGCGTAGGTGGCGATCACGCCGCCGTACCGGAGGATTTCCAGGTTGGTCGCCAGGTTGGCGTCGAAAGCCAGCTCCGCCACCCGGTCGATCGGTTCTCCACCGGTGCGTTCGAGGATCCGGGCGGCCACGTCACCACCGGCCGTGGGCACCACGTGGTGCGCGCCTGCGGCGAGTGCCGGTTCCATCTGGTCCGGCTTGCGTACCGTGGCGATCACGGTGGCGCCGCCCCGGCGGGCAACCGCCAGCGCGGCCCGGCCGACCGCGCCGAGGGCACCGGTGACGAGCACCCGTTGCCCGGTCACCGGCCCGTCGCCGAAGATCGCCCGGTGGGCGGTGATCCCCGGGATGCCGAGTCCGGCCGCCTGCTCGTCCGGCACGCCGGCAGGCAGCGTCACGGCGTGCCGGGCGGGCACCACCGTGTATTCGGCGGCGGTGCCGGACGGGCGGTACGACTGGGCGAGGTAGACCCAGACCCGCTCGCCGACCCGGGACGGGTCGACGCCGGGTCCGACCGCGTCGATCGTTCCGGCGCCGTCACCGTGCGGTACGACCCGGTCGAACGGCATGGTGGACCCCCACCAGCCCTGTCGTTTGCCCAGGTCGCCGACGTGGATCCCGGAGACCGACACCCGGACCCGGACCTCACCCTCGCCCGGCCACGGATCGGGCAACTCACCGACCTGGAGCACCTCGCGCGCCGGACCCTGCCGGTCGTACCAGGCCGCGCGCATCAGGCACCCACCGGCTCGGTGGTGGTGCCCTCCTCGACGCTGATCACCTCGTTGATCAGCGAGAAGAACGCCTGGATGCCGGGCTCGTCGGCGCCCCGGCGCCGGGACTCGGCGAAGTCCTCGGACGAGCGCCAGAAGACGATGTCCAGCCATTCGTCCTCGGCCAGTCGGATCAGGCGCGCGCCGAGGAAGCCGGCGCGACCGGTCTGGAAGTCGCGCAGCATCGCCGGACGAGTGGCCAGCAGTGCGTCGGCGTGTGCCGCCGACACGCGGAAGCGGGTGATTTCGACGGTGGTCATGGCTCCTCGATCTGTTCGGGTACCGGAGATCAGCCCCTGTGCCCCAGCACCAGCCCGAGCTGGCTGAGCAGGGCGGCACGGAATCCTTCGGGTGACGGCGTGGGATGGTGTTGGACGCGGGTGACGATCAGTCCGGCACGCGGTGAGCAGGAGGACCGATCCTGGCGTCGGGGCGGACGGAGATCGCGAGCGGACCTGTCGGTGCCTCGGTGCTGCCGGCTCCGACCAGGGGTGCCGGCACGGGGGTACGGTATCGCCGTACCGGACGAGGCGGAGAAGCATGCCTGCAAGTGTTATGTAGAACACCCCGGTTTGTCCGACTTGCACGCCATATCGGCGTCCTGCGGGTCGAACGCCCGCGCGGCACGGCAGCCGAACACGGCATCACCCGTCGATGGGTCGTGGCTAGGGTGCCGACGTGATCGGCTTCCTGACCGAGGTACTGCACGACTGATCAGTGCCACTTGGCCGCCGCTACGGACGAACGGGCCCCGGCTCGTCGTCTCGCACGAACACCGCACCCGCCGCCGGTCCCTATGGTGGCGCGCATGTCGAGTCTGAACGAGGTCGCGGGCTGGCTGCGGGACCGGCTGCCGGCGCTGCTCGCCGAGCACCGGGTGCCCGGCGCCGCGCTCGCCGTGTCGGCCGGTGGGCAGGTCGTCGAGGTGGCCGAGGGAGTGCTCAGCAAGGCGACCGGGGTCACCGCGACGACGGACTCGGTGTTCCAGGTCGGATCCATCACCAAGGTCTGGACGGCGACGCTGGTCATGCAGCTCGTCGACGAGGGCCGGCTCGACATCGACGCGCCGGTCCGCGACGTCCTGCCCGACTTCCGGGTCGCCGACGAGGCGGCGTCGGCCGCGATCACGGTACGCCACCTGCTGGTGCACACCGCCGGCTTCGAGGGCGACATCTTCACCGACACCGGCCGGGGCGACGACTGCGTACGCCGGTACGTCGACACGCTCGGCGAGGTCGCGCAGCTCTTCCCGCCCGGCGAGATGTTCTCGTACAACAACGCCGGGTTCTGCGTGCTCGGCCGCGTCGTCGAGGTGCTGCGCGGCAAGCCGTACGACGTCTGCCTGCGCGAGCACCTGTTCGCCCCGCTCGGGTTGACCCACGCGGCGACCGGTGCGGACGAGGCGATCCTGTTCCGGGCCGCCGTCGGGCACATCCAGCCGGACCCGGACGCCGATCCCGAACCGGCGCCGATCTGGTCGCTGGCCCGCTCCTCCGCCCCGGCCGGGTCGATGCTGGCGATGCGCCCCCGCGACCTGCTCGGCTTCGCCCAGCTGCACATCGACGGCGGACGGGCGCCGGACGGCACCGCCGTACTCGCCCCGCACAGCGCCGACGCGATGCGGCAGCCGCAGGTCACCCTGCCACCGCTCGGGCTCATGGGTGACGCCTGGGGGCTGGGCTGGGAGATCTACCACTGGCCGGGCGGCACGGTACTCGGCCACGACGGCGGCACCGTCGGCCAGGCCGCCTTCCTCCGGGTCGTACCGGACCGGAACGTGGCGATCGCGCTGCTGACCAACGGCGGGAACCCGATCGCCCTCTACACGGAGATCTACGGCCACGTACTCCGGGAACTCGCCGGGATCGAGATGCCGGCGCTGCCGACCCCGCCGTCGACGCCGCGCCGGGTCCCGGTCGACCGCTGTCTCGGCACCTACACCTCGGACGTGGCCGAGCTGACCGTCTCGCAGGACGACGCGGGCCGGCTCTGGCTCGACCAGGTGCCCAAGGGCGTGCTCGCGGAGATCGGCGGTCAACCGGAACGGACCGAACTCGTCCACCTCGACGCCGAGACCTTCCTGCCGGTACGGCCACGGCTCGGCATCCACCTGCCGCAGGTCTTCCTCGGCGACGACGGCACCGGGCGGGCGCTCTACATCCACAGTGGTCGGGCGACCCGACGTGCCGGCGTACCAACCCCGTCCAGCGGCCACCAGTAGCTCCCGGGAGAGACGATGAGACGTGTTCCTGCGCTGGCGGCGGCCGGTGTGCTGCTGGTCGGGCTGGCCGGTTGCGGCGGCGACTCCGCCGGCACCGACGGCCAGCGGCTGGTCAACGGCAAGACCTTCACGATGGTGCTGAGCGCCGACCCGGGCAACCTCGACCCGCACTTCACCTCGCTGGCCAGCACCCAACAGGTCGACCGGTTCCTCTACGACTCGCTGCTCAACGTCGGCCCGGACGGCACGCTCCTCGCCGGCCTGGCGGAGAAGTGGCAGGGCGACACGAGCACGGTGACGTACACGCTGCGCAAGGGGGTCACCTGCGCCGACGGCAGCCCGCTGACCGCCGGCCAGGTGGCGGCGAACATCACCTTCGTCGGCGACCCGAAGAACGCCTCCTCCCGGATCGGCGTCTACGTGCCGGCCGGCGCCACCGCCACCGCCGACGAGGCGGCCGGCACCGTGACGGTGACCTCGCCGACGCCGGCCGCCTTCCTCGACCGCATGGTCGGCGGGCTGCACATCGTCTGCGACCGGGGACTGAAGGACCGCAAGCTGCTCCGGCAGGGCTCGGTCGGCACCGGCATGTTCACCCTGACCGAGGCGGTGGCCGACGACCACTACACGCTGACCCGGCGCAAGGAGTACGCCTGGGGGCCGGGCGACTGGCCGGCCACCCAGGACGGGCTGCCCGACACCGTGATCCTGAAGATCGTCACGAACGAGAGCACCGCGGCCAACCTGCTCGGCTCCGACCAGGCGAACGCGGTGACCGTGATCGGGCCGGACAGCCAGCGACTCAGGGCGATGCGCCTCTTCGAACGCAGCGTGGTCGCCGCGCTCGGCGAACTCTGGTTCCACCAGAAGCCGGGCCTGCCGGGCGCCGACGAGACGGTGCGCCGGGCGCTGACCCAGGCGCTCGACCTCAAGCAGCTCGGACAGGTGGTCAGCAGCGGCGCCGGCAAGCCGATGACCGGCCTGGTCGCTCCCGGGTTGAGCCCCTGCCCGCCCGCCGGGACCGACGCCCTGCTGCCGGCGCACGACCCGGCGGCGGCGAAGGCAGCCCTGGACGCCGCCGGCTGGCTTCCCGGCGGCGACGGGGTACGGGTCAAGGACGGCCGGCGGCTCGCCCTCGGCTTCTACTACCCGACCAACGCCGGCAGCGGCATGCAGGCCGGCGCGGAGCTGCTCCAGCGGGCCTGGCAGGGCGTCGGCGCGCAGGTGACCATCCGGGGGGTGGCCAACGCCGAGATCAGCCAGGTGATCGTCGCCGGGCAGGGCTCCTGGGACGCGGCATTCCTGCCGCTCAACGTCGGCCTCCCCAGCGAGCTGGTGCCGTTCTTCTCCGGCGCGACCCCGCCGAACGGGGTGAACTTCGCGCACGTCGAGAACCCCGGGTACGCGGCCGCGGTCGGGGCGGCGTCGGCGGTGGCCGGTACCGGCGGCTGCGCCAGCTGGGCCGAGGCCGAGCAGGCGCTGGTCCGGGGCGTCGACATCGTGCCGTTCGTCTACTCCACCGTGCCGGTCTTCGGCAAGGGAGCCAGCTTCGAACTCAGCACCGGGAGCGTGGCCCCGAGTTCCATCCGCATGCTCGGCTGACCGGCGCGGCCGGCGTACCCCCACTATCGGAAAGGCGGGCCCGGTGCCGAAGACGACGGCCGAACACCCCTGGGTGCGCTTCGCCGCCCGGCGGGTGGCGCGGCTGGTGGTGTCGCTCTGGGTGCTCGTCACCGCCGCCTTCGGCATGATCCACCTCATTCCCGGGGACCCGGTCCGGGCCGCGCTCGGGCCGACCGCCCCGGTGGAGCTGGTCGCCGCCCGGCGGGCCGCGCTGGGCCTGGACGACCCGCTCTGGTCGCAGTACCTGCGCTACCTGCGGAACCTGGTCACCGGGGAGCTGAGCGAGTCGATGGTCACCGGGCTGCCCGTGTCGCAGCTGATCGGCGACCGGCTCCCGGCCACGGCACAGCTCGCGCTCCTCGCGTTCACCCTGGCCGTCGCGGTCTCCGTACCGCTGGGTCTGGCCATGGCGGTGGCCACCCGCGGCGGCCGGAACCGCCCGGCGGAGCTGGCCTTCACCTCGACCAGCTCGATCCTCGGGGTACTCCCCGAGTTCCTCGTCGCCGTGGGCCTGGTCTACGTCTTCGGCGTGACGCTCGGCGTGGCCCCGGTCGCCGGCCGCTCCGGCCCGGACTCCTACGTCCTGCCGGTACTGGCGCTGGCGATCGGCCCGGCCGCGCTGCTCGCCCGGATCGTCCGGGTCGAGACGCTGGCCGTGCTGGGCACCGACTACATCCGTACGGCGCGGGCGAAGCGACTCCCGGCCCGGCGGATCTACCTGCGACACGCCCTGCCGAACGCGCTGACCGCCACCGCGACCGTCGGCGGCCTGCTGCTCGGCGCGATGGTCGCCGGGACCGTACTGGTGGAGAACGTCTTCGCCTGGCCCGGGCTGGGCAGCACCATCGTCGGGTCGATCCTGGCCAAGGACTATCCGGTGGTCCAGGGCATCGTCCTCGTCTACGGCGCGGCCGTACTGCTGGTCAACCTCGCGGTCGACGTCGGGCTCGCCCTGCTCGACCCGCGCTCGACGATCAGGGAGAGCTAGTGCCGGTACGACGGGTCCTGCGGTCCCCGGTGGCCGTCGCCGCGGCGGCGCTGCTGGTCGCTGTCGTCCTGCTCGCGCTGCTCGGGCCCGTGCTCTGGACCGAGCGGGCCGAGGCGGTCGACACCGGCCGGATCCTCCAGGGCGCCTCGGGCGCGCACTGGGCCGGCACCGACAGCCTCGGCCGGGACGTCTTCGCCCGGGTACTCGTCGCCACCCGGCTGTCGGTGCTGCTGGCGCTGCTGGCCACGCTGATCGGTCTGGCCACCGGCCTGGTGCTGGGGATGGCGCCGCTGCTGCTCGGCGCCCGCCTCGGCCGCTGGGCGGCCGCCGCGCTGAACATCGCGGTGGCCTTTCCCGGCCTGCTGCTGGCGCTCTTCTTCGCGGTCGTCTTCGGGGTCGGTCTCAAGGGTGCGGTGCTGGCGATCGGCTTCGCGATCGCGCCGGGCTTCGCCCGGCTGACCCACACGCTCGCGGCCGGTGTCGCCGAACGGGACTACGTGCACGCCGCGCGGATCGCCGGCCTGGGTCGGGTACGGGTGCTCGCCCGGCACGTGCTGCCCAACATCGCCGAGCCGCTGCTGGTCAACGGCACCATGGCGGCCGGCGGCGCGCTGCTGGCGCTCGCCGGGCTCTCCTTCCTCGGCCTCGGCGTACAGCCGCCCCGGTACGACTGGGGCAGGCTGCTCGGCGAGGGCCTGGCCGGCATCTACGTACGCCCGGCCGCCGCCCTCGCCCCGGCCGTCGCGATCGTCCTGGCGGGCCTGGCGTTCAACCTCTTCGGCGAGGCACTCGCCCGGGCGATCGGCACCCGAGGCTCGGCGGTCGGCGACGGTCGCCGGGCCCCGCGCACCGAGCCGGTTCCGCCCGCCGCCGGTGACCACCTGCTGGCGGTCGAGGGCCTGCGGGTGAGCTTCGGGGAGGTCAGCCCGGTCCGCGAGGTCAGCTTCACCATGGGTCGCGGTGAGGCGGTGGGTCTGGTCGGCGAGTCCGGGTCCGGCAAGAGCCTGACCGCGCTCGCGATCGCCCAGCTCGTCGAGGAGCCCGGCCGGGTCGACGCGCGGCGGCTGGAGTTCCTCGGCGTGTCGCTGCTGGCCGGCGACTCGGCCGCGCGACGCCGGCTGCTGGGCCTCTCGCTCGGCATGGTCTTCCAGGACCCGACGACCTCGTTCAACCCCACCCAGCGGGTCGGCCGGCAGCTCGCCGAGGTGGTCCGGCAGCACCGGGGGGCGAGCCGCCGCGCCGCGCTGGCCCGGGCGGTCGACCGGCTCCGCGCGGTGCGGATCCCGGCCGCCGCGCGGCGGGCCAGGCAGTTCCCGCACGAGTTCTCCGGCGGCATGCGGCAGCGGGCGATGATCGGCATGGGAATGATGGGTACGCCGGCACTGATCGTCGCCGACGAGCCGACCACGGCGCTCGACGTCACCGTGCAGCGGCAGGTGCTGCGGCTGCTGGCGGCCGTCCGCGCCGACGACGACGTGGCGGTACTGCTGATCAGCCACGACCTCACCGTGGTCGCCGAGGTCTGCGAACGGGTACTGGTGATGTACGCCGGACGCATCGTCGAGGAGCTGCCCGCCGCGCGGCTGCGTACCGGCGCCCGGCACCCGTACACCCGGGCACTGCTCGCCGCCGTACCGGACATGAGCACCGACCGCGACCGGCCGTTGCCGGTGATCCCGGGCCGGCCCGCCGATCCCGGCCGCCTGCCGCCGGGCTGCGCCTTCGCCCCCCGCTGCCCCCTGGCCGGTGACCGGTGCACCGCCGCCGAGCCGCCACTGCTGGCCGACGGTCGTGGTCGGGTCGCCTGCTGGCATGCGGAGGTCGACGTCGAGATCGAGGGGAGCCGCCGGTGAGCGATCTCGTCTTCGACGACGTCACCGTCCGGTACGGCACCGGGCGGGGGCGGCTGACCGCCGTCGACAATGTACGACTCACCGTACCGGCCGGCACCGTGGTGGGACTCGTCGGCGAGTCCGGCTCCGGCAAGTCGACCCTGGCCCGGGCCGCCGTCGGGCTGGCCCCGCTGGCCGGTGGCCGCATCCTGCTCGACGGCCGCCCGCTGCCGAAACGGGCACCTGTGCAGATGGTGTTCCAGGACCCGTACTCCTCGTTGGACCCTCGGATGACGGTGGGTGCCTCGATCGCGGAGGCGATCCCGCGCCGGGCCGGCGTCGCGGCGAAGGCCGAGGTGGCCCGGCTGCTGGAGCTGGTCGGGCTCGACCCGGGCCTCGCCGGCCGCTATCCGGCCGGCCTCTCCGGCGGGCAGCGGCAGCGGGTGGCGCTGGCCCGCGCGCTCGCCGGCCGCCCCGAGGTGATCGTCGCGGACGAGATCACCTCGGCGCTGGACGTGTCGATCCAGGGCGCCGTGCTCAACCTCGTCCGCGACCTGCAACGGCGGATGCGGCTGTCGGTGCTGTTCATCTCGCACGACCTCGCCGTGGTGCGCTACGTCAGCGAGATCATCGCGGTGATGTACCTCGGCCGGATCGTCGAGTACGGGCCGGCCGCCGAGGTGCTGGGCGATCCGCAACACCCCTACACGCGGGAGCTGCTCGGCTCGGCCGCACACCCGATCGGAATCGGAGCCGAGGGCGCCACGCCGGCAGTCGTCGAGGCGGAGCCGGCCGTCGCCACGCCGACAGTCGCCGAGGCTGAGCCCGCCGTCGCCGTGCCGGCCGTCGCCGAGGCGGAGCCCGCCGACCCGCACCGGCCGCCGGCCGGCTGCCGGTTCCACCCCCGCTGCCCGGTGGGGCCGCTGGTGCACCCGGACCGTCGGATCTGCCGGGAGGTCGAGCCGACGGCGGCGCACCGGCACCGGGCGCTCTGCCACTTCGCCGAGTCCGCCGACACACCGATCACGACCCGAGGAGGAGCCGGTGACCCGCCGCCTGCGCATCGCTGACCTGACCACCGTCGCCGTACCGGAGCAGCCGGCCCTGTCGCCGGACGGCGCCCGGATCGTCTACGTACTGCGCGGCGCGGACACCGACGCCGACCGTACGGTGCGCACGCTGTGGCACGTCGACGCGGCGGGCGGCCCGGCGCGGCGGCTGACCGCCGGGCCGGCGGACACCGCACCGGCCTGGTCGCCGCAGGGCGACCGGATCGCGTTCCTGCGCGCCCGGGACGGGCACCCGCAGGTGTGGCTGCTCCCGGCGGCCGGTGGCGAGCCCGAACCGCTGACCGAACTGCCACTCGGCGCCGGCCGCCCGGTCTGGAGCCCCGACGGCTCGGCCATCGCGTTCGTGGCCGCCGTCGACGACCGGGGCGACGGCCCGGACGACGGCACCCCGGTCGTCGCGGACCGGCTCGACTACCAGAGTGACGGCGCCGGCCTGCTGGGCGGCAGACGCCGGCACCTGCACGTCGTCGACGTCGCCACCGGGCGGTGCCGGCAGCTCACCAGCGGCGACTGGAACGCCGGTGACCCGTCCTGGTCGCCGGAGGGGAACCGGCTGGCGTTCGTCGCGGCCACCGCCCCCGACGCGGACCTGACCCTCCGGGCCCCGCTGCACACGGTGGACGTCGACGACACGGCGGCCGTACCCCGGCCGGTCGGGCTGGCCGACGGCGTCGGTGCCGCCGTCACCTGGACCGCGGACGGGTCGGCGCTGCTGGCCGTCGGCACCGAGGGCGCGCCCGTCGGCCACGCCGGCCTGCTCCGGGTACCGCTCGACGCCGGACCGGTCACCGACCTGGCGGCCCCGCTGGACCGCAACGTCATGCCGGGCGGCCCCGGATATCCGGGGGCGCTGCCGCAGCTCGTCGACGACGGCGACACCGTGCTCTTCTGCGTCCGCGACCGTGGCTGCACCCATCTCTACGCGGTACCGGCCGGTGGCGGCGAACCACGGGTGGTCGTCGGCGGGGCCGGCCGCAACGTCCTCGGCGTCTCGGCCCGCGCCGGCACCGCCGCCGTCGTGCTCGGCACCCCGGCCTCGTTCGGCGAGGTGGTCGCGGTCGACCTCGGCACCGGCGCCGAGACCGTCCTCACCGGACACACCTCGTCCGAGGTGCGGCTCTACCCCCGGGAGGAGCGCTCGTTCGAGATCTCCGACGGCACGGTCGTGCAGGGCTGGCTGGTCCGGGACCCGGACTTCACCGGCGCACGGCCGCTGCTGCTCGACGTGCACGGCGGGCCGCACAACGCCTGGAACGCCGCCGCCGAGGACGTGCACCTCTACCACCAGGAGCTGGCCGCCCGGGGCTGGGTGGTGCTGCTGCTCAACCCCCGGGCCAGCGACGGCTACGGCGAGGCGTTCTTCACCGCCACCCACGGCGGGTGGGGCGAGGCGGACGCCCGGGACCTCCTGGAGCCGGTCGACCAGCTCGTCGCCACCGGCGTCGCCGACCCGGCCCGGCTCGCCGTCACCGGCTACAGCTACGGCGGCTACATGACCTGCTACCTCACCAGCCGGGACGACCGGTTCGCCGCCGCCGTGGCCGGCGGGACCGTCGCCGACCTCACCAGCATGGCCGGCACCTCCGACGAGGGGCACCAGCTCAGCGAGTACGAGCTGGGCGCCACGCCGTGGACCGATCCCGGGCGCTACGCCGCGATGTCGCCGCTGGCCCGGGTCGACCGGGTCGACACGCCGACGCTCGTGCTGCACAGTGCCGAGGACCGCACCTGCCCGGTCGGCCAGGCCCAGCAGTGGCACACCGCGCTGCGGGAGCGCGGCGTGCCGACCCGGCTGGTGCTCTACCCGGACGCCGGCCATCTCTTCATCCTCGACGGGCGGCCGTCACACCGGGCCGACTACAACCAGCGGGTGGTGGACTGGGTCGAGCGGTACGCGGGCGGGCGCCGCGCGCCGATCGACGCCGGGCACTGGCAGCGCCGGCTGGCCGTACTCGCCCAGCGGCATCGCGTCCCCGGTGCCGTACTCGGAATCCTGCGGCTGGGCCAGGATCGCCCGGACGAACTGGCCGAGGCGGCGTACGGCGTGCTGAACGTGGAGACCGGGGTCGAGGTGACCACCGACTCGGTGTTCCAGATCGGCTCGATCTCCAAGGTGTGGACGGCGACCATCGTGATGCAACTGGTCGACGAGGGCCGGCTCGATCTCGACGCTCCGGTCGGCACCGTCCTGCCGGAGCTGCGGCTGGCCGATCCGGAGGTGACCAAGCGGGTGACCATGCGGCACCTGCTCGCGCACACCAGCGGGATCGACGGCGACGTCTTCACCGACACCGGTCGCGGCGACGACTGCCTGGAGAAGTACGTCGCGCTCCTCGGCGAGGTGGCCCAGAACCACCCGCTCGGCGCCACCTGGTCCTACTGCAACGCCGGCTTCGTACTCGCCGGGCGGGTGATCGAGAAGCTCACCGGCGGCACCTGGGACGCCGCGCTCCGGGACCGGATCTCGACCCCGCTCGGGCTGCGGCGCACCGGGACGCTGCCGGAGGAGGCGCTGCTGCACCGGGCGGCGGTCGGGCACGTCTCGGCCGGGCAGGCCGAGCCGACCCGCGCACCGGTCTGGGGACTGCCCCGCTCCCTCGGGCCGGCCGGGCTGATCACCTCGACCGCCGCCGACCTCCTCGGCTTCGCCCGGATGCACCTCACCGGCGGGCTCGCGCCGGACGGGAGCCGGGTACTCGGCGCGGAGAGCGCCGCCGCGATGACCGCCTGCGAGGCGGAGCTGCCCGACACGCACACCCTCGGCGACTCCTGGGGGCTCGGCTGGATCCGCTTCGGCTGGGACGGGCACCGGCTCGTCGGGCACGACGGCAACACGATCGGGCAGTCCGCCTTCCTGCGGCTGCTGCCGGAGCAGGGGTTGGCGGTCACCCTGCTCACCAACGGCGGTCACGCCCGCGACCTGTACGAGGAGCTGTACCGCGAGATCTTCGCCGAACTCGCCGGGGTCGCGGTACCGCACTCGCTCGTGCCGCCGCAGCACCCGGTCGGCGCCGACCTCGGCCGGCACGTCGGCGAGTACGAGCGGGCCGGCGTCCGGATGGCGGTGCTGGACGGGGACGGTGGCCCGACCCTGCGTACCACGGTCACCGGTCCGCTGGCCGAACTGGTGCCCGAGCCGACCCACGAGTACCCGATGGTGCCGGTCGCCGAGGACCTCTTCGCGGTCCGCGAGCCGGAGACCCGGACCTGGGTACCGGTGATCTTCTACCAGCTGCCGACCGGCGAGCGGTACCTGCACTTCGGTGCCCGCGCCACCCCGAAGGTGGGCTGACGTGCGCCCGGTCGCCCGGAGGCGCGGGCCGCTGGCGGAGAGGGGAACGCCGAGATGACCGACATCCACGCCGCCGAGGCGGCCGTGGCCCGGGCGGCGAAGGCGGCCGGCGTCGAGATCCGGGAGCTGGCGGACGTCGCCGGCTTCGCCGAGGTACGCCGGCTCTACGACGGCATCTGGGGCCCCGACCCGCGCAACCCGCTGGTGACCACCAAGTTGCTGCGGGCGCTGAGCAAGTCGGGCGGTTACGTGGCCGGCGCCTACGACGGGGACGAGCTGGTCGGCGCCTGCGTCGGCTTCTCCGGCGCGCCGGCCGGGGCCGAGCTGCACAGCCACATCGCCGGGGTCTGCGCCGCCGCCCTCGGCCGGCGCGTCGGGTACGCCCTCAAGCTGCACCAGCGCGCCTGGGTGCTGGCCCGGGGCGGCTCCGCCGTCGAGTGGACGTTCGACCCGCTGGTCGCCCGCAACGCCTACTTCAACGTGGTGAAGCTGGCCGCCACCGCCGTGGAGTACCTGCCGGACTTCTACGGCGAGATGGACGACGAGATCAACGCCGGTGACGCCACCGACCGGCTGCTGATCCGCTGGGAGCTGCGCGACCCCAGGGTCGCCACGGCGTGCGAGGGACGACACCGGGCCGGCGACGCCCGGGCCGAGCGGGCCGGCGGCGCGGTGGTCGGGCTCGGGCGCACCGCCGACGGGGCCCCGGCGCCGGGGACCCTGGACGGCGACACGGTGCTGGTGGCGGTACCGCCGGACATCGCCGCGCTGCGGTCGGCCGCGCCGGACCTGGCCCGGCGGTGGCGCACCGCGCTGCGGGAGGCCCTGGTACCGCTGCTGGCCGGCGGCGCCCGGGTGACCGGCTTCGACCGGGCCGGCTGGTACATCGTCGGAAGGAACGCCGGATGAAACTCGTCGGAGTCGAACTGCGCCGGATCGCGATGCCGCTGGTGTCGCCGTTCCGGACCTCGTTCGGCACCCAGACCACCCGGGACATCGTGCTGGTCCGCGCCGTCACCGACCAGGCCGAGGGGTGGGGCGAGTGCGTGGCGATGACCGACCCGCGCTACTCCGCCGAGTACGTCGACGGCGCCGTGGACGTCCTGAGCCGGTTCCTGGTGCCGGCCCTGGCCGCCCGGGACACCCTCGACGCCGCCTCGGTCGCGCCGGCACTCGCCGGGTTCAAGGGGCACCGGATGGCGAAGGCGGCGCTGGAGACCGCCGTACTCGACGCCGAGCTGCGCGCCCTGGGCCGGCCGCTCGCCCGGGAACTCGGCGCCGTACGCGAGCGGGTGCCCTGCGGCGTCTCGGTGGGGATCACGGACTCGATCGGCGAGCTGCTCGACACCGTCGACGGCTACCTCGACGCCGGCTACCTGCGGATCAAGCTGAAGATCCAGCCCGGCTGGGACGTCGAACCGGTCCGGGCGGTCCGGGAACGCTTCGGCGACGAGGTGCTGCTCCAGGTCGACGCGAACACCGCGTACACCGTCGCCGACGGGCGGCGGTTGGCCGCGCTCGACCCGTTCGGGCTGCTGCTGATCGAGCAGCCGCTCGACGAGGAGGACGTGCTCGGCCACGCCGAGCTGGCGAAGACGGTCCGCACGCCGATCTGCCTGGACGAGTCGATCACCTCGGCGCGGGCCGCCGCGGCCGCCATCCGGTTGGGCGCCTGCGCGATCGTCAACATCAAGCCGGGCCGGGTCGGTGGCTACCTGGAGGCGCGCCGGGTACACGACGTCTGCGTCGCGCACGGCGTACCCGTCTGGTGTGGCGGGATGCTGGAGTCGGGGCTCGGCCGGGCCGCGAACGTCGCGCTGGCGGCGCTGCCCGGCTTCACCCTGCCCGGCGACACGTCGGCGTCGGACCGCTACTACCGGACGGACATCACCGACCCGTTCGTGCTCGACGGCGGCCACCTGGCGGTGCCGGCCGGCCCGGGGATCGGCGTCGAACCGCTGCCGGACGAACTGGCGGCGGTCACCACCGAATCCCGGTGGCTGCGACGCTGAGCCCCCGGCGCGTCCACACGATAGGACATCGAGCCCTTTGGCCGTCCGCACCATAGGCTGTGACGAACCTCGTATGTTCCGACGAACCAGGCAGGCTGAACCCTCCTTAGTTTCGGGCGGTGCTCCCGGTGAATCTGCGCCCGCACGCGACCCTCGGCCGGGTCCTCGACGACCTGGGGTTCACCGTGCTGGAGCTCGTGCACGGCGACCCGGACCGCAGCGCCGACATCGGCGGCGTGGCGATCCACGACCCGGTCGAGGAGCCGGTCCTGCCGCACCACGCCCTCGTGCTCGGCGTCGGGCTGCGCGGGCCGGACGAGATCGCCGCCCTGCTCCGCTCGCTCGGCCGGCACCGGGCCGCCGGCCTCGTGGTCCGGCTCCCCGTCGAGGTCACGGCCGAGCTGGCCGGGGCGGTCGAGGAGTCCGGGGTGGCCCTGCTCGGGCTGACCCGTGGCGCCTCCTGGGCACAGCTCGCCGCGCTGGTCCGCGCCGTACTCGCCGAGGGCGACGTCGGCGACGCCGGGCCGGAGACGATCGGCGGGGTACCCTCCGGTGACCTCTTCACGCTGGCCAACGCGATCGCCGCCCTCGTCGACGCGCCCGTCACCATCGAGGACCGCAGCTCCCGGGTGCTCGCCTTCTCCGGCCGGCAGGACGAGGCCGACCCGTCGCGGGTGGAGACCATCCTCGGCCGCCAGGTCCCGCAGCGGTACTCCCGGCTCCTGCTCGACCGGGGCGTCTTCCGCGACCTCTACCGCAGCAGTACGCCGCTGTGGGTGGAACCGCCACCGTCCGGAATGGACGGGTTCTCGGTGCCCCGGGTCGCCGTCGCGGTGCTCGCCGGAGACGAGGTCCTCGGCTCGATCTGGGCCGCCGTCCGGGAGCCGCTCAGCGCCGAGCGGACGCAGGCGCTGCGCGACGCCAGCAAGCTGGTCGCGCTGCACATGCTGCGGATCAGGGCCGGGGCGGACGTGCAGCGCCGGCTCCGCGCCGACCTGCTGGCCACCGCGCTGGAGGGCGGGGCCGGTGCCGGCGAGGCGCTCAGCCGGCTCGGCCTGGCCGGCCAGCCGGTCGTGGTACTCGGCCTCGCGGTCATCGCCACCGCCCCGCAGCGGTCCGGCGGCGACGACGCCTCCCTGGCGACCGAACGCCAGCGCACCAGCGACGCGCTGGCGATGCACCTGAGCGCGGTCCACCCGCGCTGCGCGGCGGCGCTGGTCGGCGACGTCGCGTACGGGCTGGTGCCGATCTCCCGGGACGGCGACGGCGAGCAGCGGGCGGTGCGGATCGCCGGTGACTTCCTCGACCGGGTCGGCGACCGGGTGCACGCCGTGATCGGCGTCGGTCAGGTCGCGCAGGACGCCGCCGGGATGGCCGCCGCGCGGGCCAGCGCCGACCGGGCGCTGCGGGTGCTGCGCGCCGGAGCCGGCCACCGGGTCGCCCGGCTGGCCGACGTGCAGGTCCAGGCGCTCGTCCTGGAACTGCACGACCTGGTCGCGGCCCGGGGCGACCGGCTCACCGGACCGGTCGCGCGGCTCTTCGCCTACGACGAGGAGCACCACACGAACCTCGTCGAGACGCTCCGGGCCTGGCTGGACGCGTTCGGCGACGTGATCGCCGCCGCCGCCGCGATGTACGTCCACCCGAACACGTTCCGCTACCGGCTGCGTCGGCTCGCCGAGGTCGGCGGCATCGACCTGACCGATCCGGAGGCCCGCTTCGCGGCGATGCTCCAACTGCGGGTCATCTCGCCGGGCACACCGCCCCGATCCGGGCCGGACCGACCCGGACCCGGCCGCCGCCTCGCCGCGGCCGACATCGCCCGCGACTGAACCGTCCGGGCCGCAGCAGCAGCTCATCCGGCGGCGACGACCCGCGACCGACCCGAGGTACGGGCCGGGCGGCGCAGGTACCACTCGGCCACGGCGAGGTTGATCAGCCAACCGGCGAGCACCAGCGCGGCGCGTACGTTCCCGTCGGGCTGCTCGCCGGTCGCCGCCACGTACGGCGCGTGGGTGAACGCCTGCGTGCCGGCGCCGAGGCCGATCGCGTAGCCGCGCGCCATCCAGGCCCGGTGCCGGGTGAAGTCGCGGCGGAGTACGGCGGCGAGGCCGAGCAGGATCGAGGCGGCCATCGCCGAACCGAAGAGCAGCCGCAGGCCGGCGAGTACGTCGTTGTCATGGGCCGGCAGGTCGTACCCGAACGTCATCCACAGCCCGGAGAGGGCGACCACGAGTCCACAGGGGACGACTATCCGGCCGGCGACCCGGTGCCAGCGACGGCGGCGCAGCCCGGGCACGAACTGGAAGGCGCCGAGGATCGTGTAGACCACCGCGCCGACGACGTGCAGCACCACCGGCAGCGGGTCGGCGACGAAGCGGGCGTTCGCCGGGGTGACCTCCGGACCGAGGCCCAGCTCGGTCACCCGCACCGCACCGGCGATCATCGGGATCAGGCCCAGCAGGATCAGCGCGGCCGGCAGCCGCCACTCGCGTCTCGTCATGCCGTCGATGGTGGCCGTCGTACCCGCCCCGGCTCATCGGCACAAGGGCCGCGATCGGGCCGTCCCATGGTGGTACCCGGTCGTCGTACCTTCGGCGGCAGCCGTCACCGACCGGGATGCCGGGGGGTCTCGTACGCCCACATCGCGATCTCGACCCGGTTACGCACCCCGAGTTTCGTCATCAGGCTGGTGACGTGCGACTTGACGGTGCTCAGCGTGATGTACAGCTCGTCGGCGATCTCCCGGTTGGTGCGCCCCCGCGCGACCGCGGCCAACACCTGCTCCTCCCGGTCGGTGAGCGCCTCGACCGGCTGCTTCGGCGGACCGGCCGGACCCGCGTCGGCGAACGCCTTCAGCAGCCGGGTGGTGACGTTCGGCGCGATCAGCGCCTCC
This sequence comes from Plantactinospora sp. BB1, assembly GCF_003030385.1. NCBI lineage: Bacteria > Bacillati > Actinomycetota > Actinomycetes > Micromonosporales > Micromonosporaceae > Plantactinospora > Plantactinospora sp. BB1. Next base: position 4,614,623 of record NZ_CP028159.1, read on the forward strand.
CCGTCGGCGGCCGCGTGCACGGCCTGGGCCAGCAGGGCGGGGCCGGCCTCCTTGAGCAGGAAGCCGCGGGCACCGGCGCGCAGTGCCGCGTACACGTAGTCGTCGAGGTCGAAGGTGGTGATGACGACCACCGCGAGCGGCTCCGCGACCGACGGCCCGGCGAGCGCCCGGGTGGCCTCGATGCCGTCCATGCCGGGCATCCGGATGTCGAAGAGGCACACGTCGGGGCGGAGCCGCCGAGCCAGCTCGACCGCCCGGCGGCCGTCGCCGGCCTCGCCGACCACCTCGATGCCGGGCTGCGCGTTCAGGATCATGGTGAGGCCGGTGCGGACGATCTCCTGGTCGTCCGCGACCAGCACCCGCACCGTCACGAACCAGCCCCCGCGCGCGGAAGCACCGCCGTCACGGTCCAGCCACGGTCGGGGTTGGGGCCGGCCTCGCAGGTGCCGCCGAGCAGGCCGGCCCGCTCCATCATGCCCACCAGGCCGAACCCGGGCGAGCCGGCCGGGCGGACGGCGCCGGGCTCGCCGTCGTCGCTGACCCGCAGCCGTACCGAGGTGTCGTCGGCCGCGACGCTGACCTCGATCCGGGTGGCGTGCCGGGCGTGCCGGCGGGCGTTGGTGACCGACTCCTGGGCGAGGCGGTAGAGCGCGGAGCCGACCGTGGGCGGAAGGTCGTCGACGTCGCCACGGATCTGCACGTCGACGGCGGGCCCGGCCCGGAACCGGCCGGCGAGCCGCCCGATGTCGGCGACCCGGGGGCTGGGCGCCAGGTCGGCGGGCTGGTCGCGGCGCAGCACCCGGACCATCGCGCGCATCTCGGCGAGCGCGCGGGACGCCTCGGCCTCGATCACCCGGAGCGCCTCCACGGCGGCGTCCGGCTGGCTGGCCGAGGCGGCGATGCCGGCCTGGGCCCGGATCGCCATCGCCGAGACGTGGTGGGCCACGGTGTCGTGCAGGTCGCGGGCGAGCCGCTCCCGCTCCAACAGCTTGACCCGGTCGAACTCCCGCAGCCGGGCGGCGGCCCGGAACCGGACCGCAACCCCCAGGGTGGCGGCGGCGAAGAGCACCGCGAAGCCGGCGACCACCTCGCCGCCGGTGATCGAGCCGGCCAGGCCGGTGACGACCACCTTGGCCACCACGAAGACCGAGCCCAGCAGCACGTCCCGGCCCGAGCCCCAGCGGAACAGGGCGTAGCAGAGCAGCAGCAGGAAGCTCGTCGCGTACATGTCGCAGGGGTCGCCCGGCAATACGAGCGGGGCGAGCGCGGTGCAGCCGAACGCGGTCGCCACCGTCGCGAGCGGCCGGGTACGCCGCCACAGCAGGGTGCCGAGCAGCGCGAGGGCGACGACGACGCAGCCCACCCGCCACGGCAGGTCGGGCCGGAAGGCACCCTCCAGCACGATCGCCGGTGCGAAGCCGGCGAGCAGCGCCCAGTCGCGCCAGACCCGGGCCGGGGCGTGTGGGGCGGCCGGCTCGGCCAACACGGCGCGCAGGCGGGGGTGCACGGGACCATCGTACGAACGCTGGTGCGCTTCCAGATCGGCCCAAAGTACGACTGGCGCGCCGGCCCGGCACCCGCTTCGGCTCGTTTGCCCGCACCCGGTACGGGTAAGTGCCCGCCACTACGGGTAAGTGCCCGCCACGGCACCCGCGCCGTCGGTCCGGTGCAGGGCGGTGGGACGGGAAGGAAGGGTGCCGCATGAGCGAGCCGGCCCTCCCGCACGTCCAACCGGAGGAGAACTCCCGGCACGGGCGGCTCTCCGTACGCCCCTGCCCCCCGGTCAGCCCCGCCGAGGCTCGGAGCGGGCTGCTGCGCCAGGAGGCGCCGACCGGGGAACTGCTGGCCCTCACCTACGCGCCCGCTTCGACCGACCAGCGCCCCCGGCACCTGGTCCTGCTGCTGCACGGTGCCGGCGGTTCAGCCCGGCAGGCCCTCGACCTGCTGCTGCCCGTCGCGGACGAGCATCGCCTCCTCCTGGTGGCACCGAAGTCGACGGACAGCTCCTGGGATCTGATCATCGACGGTTTCGGACCCGACGTACGCATGATCGACCGGATACTCGAGCACGTCTTCGAGTCCTTTCCGGTCGACCGGCTCACGATCGGAGGCTTCTCCGACGGCGCGTCGTACGCCCTGTCGCTCGGGTTGACCAACGGCGACCTCTTCGACGCCGTCGTCGCGTTCTCCCCGGGCTTCGCCGCACCGCTGGTGACGCACGGAAAGCCACGCGTCTTCGTCTCCCACGGAACCGGGGACCGGGTCCTGCCCGTCGACCGGTGCAGCCGCCGGGTGGTACCCCAACTGGAGGCCCTCGGCTACCCCGTGACCTACCAGGAGTTCGACGGCAACCACGAGGTACCCGCCGCCGTCGTCCAGCAGGCCACCCGGTGGCTCCGCTCCCCCGGGACGAACGACGACTCAGGCGGCGGGTCCACCGACGGCCCGCGGTAGGCGGTCCTCCAGCAACGGCCGGCAACCGTGGTGTCCGTCAGACCGAGACCGCCCCGGTGACGGCGGCGAGCGCCTCGACGGCGTCACCGACCGCCGACGGCTTCGCGTACAGCCGGTCGGCGATGACCACCAGGTCCAGGCCGGACGAGGCGAACGTGCGGAACGCCTCGGCACCGGCCCGCGCGGTCGGCTGGCCCTTGACGTTCAGCGAGGTGTTCATCAGTACCGGAACGCCGCAGAGCCGTTCGAACTCGTCGAGGATGCGCCAGAACCGGGGGTTCTCCGCCGCGAACACCGCCTGCACCCGGGCGGTACCGTCGTCGTGCACCACGGCCGGGATGACCGGCCGGGCGTGCGGGTGCACCGCCACCGCGACGGTCATGTGCCGCAGGTTGGTCCCGGCCGGCACGACGAAGTACCGGCTCGCGGACTCCGCCTTCACCGCCGGGGCCAGCGGCCGGAACTCCTCCCGGAACTTGACCGCCGCGTTGACCCGCTCCCGGGCGCCCCGGTCGCGCGGGTCGGCCAGGATGCTGCGGTTGCCCAGCGCGCGGGGGCCGAACTCCAACCGGCCCTGGGCCCAGCCGACGATGTGGCCCCGGGTGAGCAGCCGCGCCACCACCTGCTCGGCCACCCCCGGCCCGACCCGCACCGACCAGTACGGCTGGTCGGCCGGCGGGCCGTCCTCGGTCACCTCCGGGCCGAGATAGGTCATCGCCGGGTAGTCGACCGCCTCGGTCGGCGGGGCGGCCACCGCGAGCGCGGCGCCGACCGCGGTGCCCTCGTCGCCGGCGGCCGGCTGCACGTAGATCGCGTCGACCAGACCGGAGTACGCGAGCTTGCCGATCGCGGCGCAGTTCAGTGCCACGCCGCCGGCGAAGGCGACCCGGCGCAGCCCGGTCCGCCGCACCCAGTGGCCGACGAGGTGGAAGATCGCCTGCTCCAACCGCTGCTGCGCGGCGGTGGCCAGGTCGATGTGCGCCTGGCTCAGCGCCTCGCCCGCCCCTCGTTCCGGACCGACCCGCCCGGCGAGCCAGGCCCGGGACCCGGCGAAGGTCTCCCGGCTGCGCGGGTCGCGGTTGTGCCGCAGCACCGGCACGTCGAACCGCCCGTCCGGGCCGAGGGTGACGGCCTCCGCCATCACCGACCGGTACCGTTCCGGGTCGCCGAGCGCGGCCAGCGCCATCACCTTGTACTCGTCGCTGTTCGGCCAGTACCCGGTGAACATGGTGACCAGGGCGTAGAAGAGTCCCAGGCTGCTGCGGTAGTCGAGGGTGGCCAGCCGGTGCAGCGCCCCGCCCCGCCAGGCGTAGACGCTGACGGCGTGCAGTTCGCCCATCCCGTCCAGCACCACCACCAGCGCCTCGTCGAAGCCGGCCGGGATCGCCGCGGTCAGCGCGTGCGCCTGGTGGTGTGGCACCGGCCGCACCCGGTGCCCGGAGAGTTCCGGCACGAACCGGTGCAGCAGCTCGGTCTGCCGCTGCGGCGCCAGCACCTCGGTGTAGCGGCGCAGCGCGTACGGCTCGCCCTGGGCGAAGATCTCGAACCTGGTGTGGTCGAAGTTGTGCGCCACCGCGTCGACCACGGCGAAGTCCAGGCCGGCCAGGCGCAGGCAGGACCGCATGGCGTCGACCGGGAAGGCGTGGTCGAACTTGCGGCCGGAGTACCGCTCCTGCTGGACCGCCGCGACCAGTGCACCGTCGACCACCAGTGCCGCCGCCGAGTCCAGCCCCTGGAACAGCCGCGCCTCGCGCTCGTCCAGGTCGGCGAAACCGGCCGCCTTCAGCTCGGCGGAGCCGTGCAGCCCGCTGTAACCGAGAACCACCCGGGGACGTTGTGCAGCCTCCATCGGTTCCCTCCCTTCAGTCGTCGGTCCGGCCGCGCCAGCGGAAGGTGCGGACGGCGACCACGAAGCCGAGTACGCACCAGGCGGCGAGGACCAGGGCCACCCGGTCGAGTTCCCAGCTCCCGGCCGGCTCCTGGCTCTGGTAGCCGTCGGGCAGGAACACCGACCGCATCCCCTGGGCGATCCACTTGAGCGGGAAGATGGCGGCCACCGTCTGCATCCAGGTCGGCATGGTGGCGAAGACGAAGTAGACGCCGGAGATGAACTGGAGCACGATCGCGATCGGTGACATCACCGCCGGAGCGGTACGGCCGTTGCGGACGAACCCGCTCGCCGCGATGCCCAGCAGGGTGCACGAGGCGATGCCGAGCGCGATGACCCAGAGATAGGTCAGCCACCGGTCGGCGGTGTCCGGCAGTCGCAGCCCGAAGAAGGCCGAGCCGATGCCGAGCAGCAGTACGTTCTGGGCCAGCGCGACGAACGCGACCATCGCCATCTTGCCGAGGAAGTACGCCGACCTCGGCATCGGCGTGCCGGCGAGCCGTTTGAGCGTGCCGATGTCCCGCTCGATCGGGATCGCGATGGCGACGTTCTGGAAGCTGACGCCGAAGAGGCCGGCCCCGATCATGCCCGCGACGAAGTACTGCGCGAGGTCGACGTCGCCCGGCAACCGCTGGCCGTGGAAGATCGCGCCGATCACGATCAGCAGCAGTACCGGGAAGAAGAAGGTGAAGACCACCGAGATGCGTTCCCGGATGAAGACCAGGAACTCCACGCGTACCCGGGCCCGGGTGACCGCCAGTACGGCCGGCAGCCGGGCGGGGAGTCCGGGGGTGGTCACGCCGGCTCTCCGATCATCCGCAGGTAGGTCTCCTCCAGGGTGGGGCGCTCGACCGCCAGCCCCGGCACCTCCGGTCCGTACTCGGTGGCCAGCTCGGCGACCAGCTTCGCCGGGGTACCGGTGCGGACGCTGCGGGGGCCGTCGGGGGTGAGCCAGCGGACCGTGGCGGGGGCGGTGGCCCGGCCGCCGAGGGTCTGCGGCGGGCCGATCTCCACGACCCGGCCGTCGACGATCACGGCGATCCGGTCGGCGAGATGCTCGGCCTCCTCCAGGTAGTGGGTGGTGAGCAGGATCGTCGTGCCGGACCGGGCGAGGTCGGCGATCAGGTCCCAGAACCGGCGGCGTGCCTCGGGGTCGAACCCGGTCGTCGGTTCGTCCAGGAAGAGCAGCTCCGGCCGGCCGACGATGCCGAGCGCGACGTCGAGCCGACGGCGCTGACCCCCGGAGAGGTACGCCGCGCGGGCGTCGCGCCGGTCGGTCAGCCCGACCAGCTCGATCACCTCGTCCGGGTCCCGGGGGTTCGGGAAGCAGGCCGCGATCGCCCGGGTCCAGTCCCGTACGGTGAGCGCCCCGCCCTGGGTCAGGTCGTCGGAGCGCTGCAACACGATGCCGATCCGGGCCTTCCAGTCCGCCCGGCCGAGCGCCGGGTCGACGCCGAGCACCCGCACCTGGCCGGAGTCGCGTCGGCGGTGCCCCTCCAGGATCTCCACCGTGGTGGTCTTGCCGGCGCCGTTCGGGCCGAGCAGGGCGAAGACCTCGCCCCGGGGGATCGTCAGGTCGATGCCGGCGACCGCCGGCCGCCCCCGGTAGGACTTGCGCAGGTCGGTCACGGCGATGGCCACGTCGTCGCCCGGGACGCCGGCTCCGCCGGTCCGCCCGCTCACGGGTCCATCCGGCCGTCGCCGTCGGCCAGTACGGGCTGCCGGGCCCAGGCCGCCGGGTCGGCCGGGTCGGCCGGCGGCTCGGCGCAGATCACGTACCGCTGCGGCGTCATCGCGGTACGGCGGCCCGGCATCGCGGCCACGCAGGCGGCGTGCGCCTCCCGTGGGGTCCGGGCCGAGCCGCCGACCAGGTACGCCACCAGCCGGTACCCGTCGCCGTCCGGGATCGCGAAGACCCGCCGGACCGGTGCGTCCAGCGACTCGTCGAGGAGTCGCTGCGCCTCGGCCAGCTCGACCCAGGAGGAGTCGACGAGTCGCCAACCGGCGCCGCGCTCCATCGGCTCGACACCGCTCACCTCGCCGATCCGGGACATCGGGAAGTCCCCCTCGGCCGCCGCCACCAGCACCCGCTCCACGCCGCGCAGCAGTTGGTCGATCTCCTCCGCCGGGATCCGGTTCCGGTCGTGGGCGATGATGCCGAGCACCAGTTCACCGCGCTTCTGCATCAGCCGGAACGCCAGCAGCGGGGAGATGGGCGGCCAGTCCTGCCACCAGATCCGGCTCTCGCCGAGCATCCGCCGGGCGTCCCCGGCACCGGTCGGGCCGCCTCCGGCCGGCTCGGCTGCCGCCTCCGCTGCCGGCTCGGCTGCCGGCTCGGTCGGGTCGGTCACCGCCTCGGCCGGGTCGGCTGGCGGGTCGGTCGGGTCGGCCGCCGCCTCGGTGTCGTTGAAGGTGCTGGCGTCGTTGAAGGTGGTGTCCCGGCCGTACCAGTTGCCCCGGTCGTGGTGGATCCGATCGATCATCCGGACCCGCGCGACGTCGTCGACCAACGCCTGTCGCCCGGCCCGCAGCACCGCGCCGCCCACCCGCCGCAGTTGGTCGTCGTAGGTCTCGGCGTCGATGTCGATCGGCACCAGACTGTCTGCGGCCAGCGGTCCGATGTACTCCCGGAGCCGACGCTCGATCCGGTTGCTGGCCAGGGTCGGCAGCGGGAAACTCCGGTGCCCGGTGCGCCGGGCCAGCACCGCGCAGATCGCGGTGAGCACCGCCATCGACTCGCTCGCACCCACCCGGGCGGTGATCTGCGGCAGGGCCAGCGCCCCGGCCCGGGACCAGAGCCAGCCGGAGAGGGCGGCGCCGGGTGGCGCCGTCGACCGCGGTGCCGCCCAGGTGCACTGCGGAAGCCGCCGCAGGTGCCGTTCCCAGTACCCGAGGGCGGTGTCGAGCCGGCGTCGCCCGGCCGGTGACCGCTCGTACGCCGCCTGGTCCAGTGGCTGGTGCGGCGGCGGTCCGACGTGCCGGCGGGCCGGATCGGCGGCGAGTGCGGTGAACTCCCGACCGAGCAGCTCCGCGCTCATCAGGTCGACGACGACGTGCGAGTAGACCACGGCCGCGACGGTGAGCACGCCGTCGCGTACGGCGACGGCGGCGCGCAGCGGCAACTCCTCGGCGAGGTCGAACTCGGCGTTGCGGAGCCGGTGGAAGAGTTCCTCGATCAGCGCCGGTGGGTCCGCCTCGCCGTGTTCGTACACGTCGACCGGCAGCTCGCAGTGCGCGAGTACCCGCTGCACCTGTTCGCCCCGACCGGGAAAGAGGGTCCGCAGACCCTCGTGCCGGGACACCAGCACGCCGAGCGCGGCCACCACGTCGTCGACGTTTGCGCCCGGGGGCAGTTCCAGCGGCGCCGCCGCCCAGCGGCCGTACGGCTTCTCCTGGTTGATCCACTTCAGCATGCCGAGGTGGCCGAGGGTGAGCGGCCCGTCGCCGCCCCGGCCGCCGACCACCTTCGCGTACCGCCGCTCCACCCGGACCAGCTCGACAGTGGACGTCCGAGGACCGACGACCGGCGGCGGAAAGAGGTCTATAGGCTTTATTCCCATTGCCGTCTCCTCAGGGAAACCGGAAGTGGCGGCGGCTACCCGACCGGCGCGTCGATTCGCCGGTCCGTCGGCACACGTCGAGCGGATGGGTGGCTCGCTGGCTGCCGAACACGCTAGGCGAATTGCTCGGCCCGTGGCAATCGGGGAAACCCGAGCCTTTTCGAGAACATTGAAGGGCGTCGAGATCCTGGGGGATTCCCCAGTTCCGCCGAACGGGCGCCGCACATAATCTGGCATCGCCGCGCGCCGTCGTTGTGCGACAGTGCCGCGCCGGCGTACCGCTCACTGGGAGGAATCGGTGGCCGCTCACCTGGAGAAATCGGTGGCCAAGCCCGTCACGAGCCTGTTGCGTGTCGAGGCGTTCGCCCCGGAACGGTCCTGGGCCGTCGAGGAGATCGCCGAGGCGAATGGGCTGAACCGACATCAGGCACGCATGTTCCGGCGCATTCGCGGACTCGACCGGATACACCTCGACCCCGACCTGGACCTCTTCGACCTGCTCGCCGCCCCGGCCGAGAAGGTCCTCCGCTCGGTCTCCGACCCGGGCCGCATCCGGTACCTGATCTACGCACACACCTTCCCCGACCTCACCCCGTCGTTCGTCTTCGCGGCCGACCGGCTGCGCGAGCGGCTGGGCCTGGTCGACGCGGACGCCTTCGCCGTCACCCACCAGATGTGCGCCAGCAACCTGGCCGCGCTGGACGTCGCCAGCGAGCTGCTCCGCGCCGACGGCGACCCGACCGCGCAGGCGCTGGTGGTCACCGGCGAGAAGCCGTTCACCGGCCTGGTGCGGTACATGCTCAACGTCTCGGTGACCGGGGAGGGCTCGGCGGCCTGCCTGCTCGGCGTCGACGGCACCGGCAGCCGGATCCTCTCCTACGCCGCACACACCGCCGGTGAGTTCGCCGACGGGTTCCGGATGACGGTCGAGCGGCAGAAGGAATTCGACGACACCTACAACGTCCACCTGTGGGAAATGATGCAGGAGGCGTTGCGCCGGGCCGGGCTGGAGATTTCCGACATCGCGATGGTGGTCCCGCACAACGTCAACCGGACACTGTGGTTGCGGCTGTGCGCGAAGGTCGGTCTCGACCGGAGCCGCGTCTTTCTCGACAACATCGCGAGTTACAGCCACACGTACTGTTCCGATCCGTTCATCAACCTGGCGACGATGCGCGACCGCGATCTGCTGATTCCGGGGCAGTACTACCTGCTGACCTCGGTCGGGGTCGGCGCCACGTACGCCGCCATGGTCATCCAATACTGACGGAGGGTGGGCGATGGACACGAGCTATCTGCGTACGCTCAAGACGAACCTGCTCGGCGCGCCCACCGGGCGACTGGTCCTGCTCTGCAACTTCGAGGCCGAGAACTGGTGGGCCGAGGGACACGTCGGACTTCCCGCGCCGCGATTCGCCGCCCCGACCTCGGTGGTGGCCCGGATGGAGGAACACGGCGTCCTGCTGGCCGGCGCTGACGACGTACTGGTACTCAAACACCCGCTCGACCCCGGCTACCGGGAGTACCTGACCGGGCTGGGGCTGCCGGTGCCGACCGTACTCGTGCCGGAGAACGTCCGGGCCGACCGGTCGACGACCGAGGACGTCCTCGACTCCCCCGGACTGCTCGGTCGGCTGCACGCGCTCGGCGCCGCCGGGGCCCGACTGCTGCCGATGGGGACCACCGTGCTGGAGGAGAAGCTCGCCGACCGGTGCGGGCTGCCGCTCGCGGTACCCGACGCGGCCACCTTCGCCCGGGTCAACAGCAAGATCTACTCCCGCCGGCTGACCTCGGCCGCCGGGTTGCGGGCCGTGCCGGGCGACTGCTGCGAGAGTCGCGACGAACTCGCGGCGGTGCTGCACCGGCACCGGGCGGCGCTCGCGGACGGCACCCGGTTCGTGGTGAAGGACGCCTACGGGGTCTCCGGCAAGGGGCTCCTGCTGCTGGACCGCCCGGAGACCGCCGACCGGCTGCTGCGGATGGTCGACCGGCGGGCCGAGCGCAGCGGCGACGACCGGCTGCACGTGGTCGTCGAGGAGTGGCTGGAGAAGAGCCACGACCTCAACTACCAGCTCACGGTGGCCGGCGACGGCCGGGTCACCCTCGACTTCGTCAAGCGGGCGATCACCGAGAACGGCGTACACAAGGGACACCTGATGCCGGTCGCGCTCACCCCACGGCAGCGGGCCGAGCTGGCGCACGCCGCCGAGGTGGTCGGGACCCGGCTGCACGCCGACGGGTACGTCGGGGTCGTCGGCGTCGACGCGGTCGTCGCCACCGGCGGCGAGCTGTACCCGGTACTGGAGATCAACGCCCGGCTGAACATGTCGAGCTACCAGGGCGGGGTGACCGAGCGGTACCAGCCCGACGGGCACGTGGCGCTCGCCCGGCACTACCCGCTGCGGCTGGCCGCGCCCGTCTCCTTCGACGAACTCGCCCGCACGCTCGGGCCGGTACTCGACCGCACCGGCGCCGAACGGTTCCTCATCACCTGTTTCGGCACGGTCAACGCCGACGCCGATCGTCCGCCGCCCTTCGACGGCCGGCTGTACGCCCTGCTCGTCGCCGCCGACCAGGCGGGGCTGGCGGCACTGGACGACGCCGCCCGGGCCGCCCTCGCCGGCCTCGCACCCGAGGAGCGCCGCCCTACCGCAGGAGCGCCGATGCCCGAACCCCGCGCCGACATGACCGCCACCGCAACGGAGGAACGGCGATGACCGACCACTACGCCGAGATCGCCGAGAGGTTCGGCACCCCGGTGTACGTCTACGACGGCGACCTGCTGCGCCGCCGGTACGAGACGCTGCGCGGCCGGCTCCGTCCCGACGTGGACATCTTCTACTCCGCCAAGGCGAACCCGAACCTCAGCGTCTGCGCGCTCTTCGGCGCCCTCGGCGCGGGTCTGGAGGTCTCCTCGCTGGCCGAGCTGGTCACCGCCGAGCGGGCCGGGGTGGACCCCGCCGACGTGATCTTCCTCGGTCCCGGCAAGTCCGCCGAGGAGCTGCGGGCCTGTTGCGAGCGCGGCATCTACGCGGTGGTCTGCGAGTCGCTCGACGAGGTGCTGGCGCTCGACGCGCTGGACGCGGCCGCCGGCCTGCGGGTGGTGCTGCGGGTCAACCCCGACTTCGACACCCACGGTTCCCGGCTGGCGATGGGCGGCAAGCCGCGCCAGTTCGGCATCGACGAGGAGATCCTCCGGGACGGCCCGGCCGCGCTGCGCGGGCTGCGCCGGGTACGCGTCGCCGGGATCCACGCCTACCTCGGCACCCGCATCCTGGACGCGGCGACGGTACGGCACAACACCCGGGGCGTACTGGCCATGGCGGAGGCGCTCGCCAAGGCGCTCGACATCCCGCTGGAGATGGTGGACATCGGCGGCGGCTGGGGCGTGCCGTACTTCGACAACGAGACCGACCTCGACGGCGACGCCGCGGTGGACGGCGTCAACGACGAGGTGGCCGCGTTCCGGGAACGCCACCCGGAGAGCAGGGTCGTCACCGAACTGGGCCGTTACCTGGTCGGCTGGTGCGGCACGTACGTGACCCGGGCCCGCTACGTCAAGCGCTCCAAGGGCGAGTGGTTCGTGGTCGCCGACGGCGGCACCAACCACCACATGGCCGCGGTCGGCGTCGGCAGCTTCGTCAAGCGGAACTTCCCGATCAGGTCGCTGAGCCGTCCCGACGAGCCGGCCGAACACGTCTACACGGTCACCGGGCCGCTCTGCACTCCCGGCGACGTGGTCGGCAAGCAGGTCCGGCTCCCCGAGGTCCGCCCCGGCGACCTGCTCGGGGTGGAGCGCTCCGGCGCGTACGGCCCCAGCGCCTCGCCGGTGCTCTTCCTCAGTCACGGCCACCCGGCCGAGGTGCTCCTGCTCGACGGTGTGGCGCACCTCGTCCGCAGCCGCGACACCGTCGAGGACCTGCTCCGGCCGCAACGCCTGGTCAGCCTGCCCGTGCCGGTGACCACCGGCACCACCGCCACCGCCTCACCCGAAGGGACCAGCCATGGAGAACAGTAAGATCATCGCCGACATCGAGCGGGCGCTGAGCGAGGTACTCCAGCGCCCGGTCTCCGGCATGCCGAAGGAGACCCGGCTCTTCGAGGACCTGCACCTGGACTCCACCTCGATCCTCGAACTGCTGATGGCCCTGGAGGACAGCGTCGGCATCGAGGTCGACCCGGAGAACCTGGAGATGTCCGACTTCACCTCGCTGGAGACCCTCGCCGAGTACGTGGCCGGCAACCTCGACGACAAGCCCTGATCCCATGCCGCTGTCACTGTCATCCGCCGCCCTGGTGCTGGAACCCGGCAGCATCCCGTACCGGCCGGATCCCGACTGCGCGATCTTCGAACGGGACCTGCTCGTCCGGTTCGGCATCCAGCGCGACGAGGAGCGGCTCCGGCAGGGCGCGAACATCGGGTTCACCGAGCTGGCCGAGAGTGTGATCGGCCGGCTGCCGTTCCGGCTGACCAGCCCCGACCTGCTGGTCTTCGCGTTCGGGCTGCCGGACATGATCGCGCTGAAGCACGTCGCCCAGCGGGTCAACTATCTGCTGGGCGGCGGCAGCCACTGCTTCGCCGTCTCCGAGCAGGGACTCCGGGCGCCGTACACCGCCCTGCGGGTGGCCGACGCCTTCGCCGGCTCCGGCCGCTGCCGCACCCTGGCCCTGGTCGTCTGCGAGCAGAACACGTACGCCTACCCCGACCCGTTCGTCGAGGAGAACAAGGTGCCGAACTCGGCGGCGCTGCTCTACTTCGACGACACCGGCCGGTACGAGTTCCACGGCACCCGGATGGCGACCCGGGGCACGCCGCTGCGCGCCCTGCTCGGGTCGGTGACGACAGACCTGGAGCCGGACTCGACCCTGCTCGTCGCCGGTTCGTGGACGCACCCGGACGAGTTGGCCGAGATCGCCGTGCCGGTGCACCACGCCGCGGCCGGCCCGTACTGCACCGGCGTCTGGCTCGAACTCGCGCGCCATCACGAGGAGTGGAGCGACGCGTACCGGTCGGTGGTGCTCTGCGACACCGACCCGCGTACCGGGCAGAGCCAGGCCGCCGTGCTGTGGCGACGGCCCGCCGCACCGACCCCGAGGAGATCGCCGTGACCATCACCCTGACCCAGCAGCTCGGCGTCAGCGAATACCCGCGCGCGCTGGACGCCCTGCACCACAGCATCCGCCCCGACGGGCCGGTACCGGCGCCGACCGGGCACGTCGCCGCCTCGGTGGCGGCGCTGCCCTCGGCGGAGCCGACGCCGTTGCGGCGGTTCGGCCTCGCCGTGACACCCCCGCCCGGCGGTGCTGACCGGCCACCACCCCCGGTGCCGGACGACGTCGCCGAGCGGTTCGCCACCGGACTGCTCGACCTGCACCGGGCGGTGCTGCGCCGCGCGTTCGACCAGGCGCTGGAGCATCTCGGCGAACGCAGCTCGGAGGGGGCCTCGCTGCTGGCCCGGCAGCTCGTCCAGGCGCAGCTCGCCGACATCGCGATGGCGCTGCGCGAGGACGAGGCGATGCCGCCGGAGCGGCGTTGCGGTGACGGCGCCGCGCGGTGGCGTACGCACCAGCGGCTGGTCCGGATCGGTCGCACGATCCTGTACCTCTTCGGCGCCGCCGGGTTCCTGCTCGACGGCCCGGCCGGCGAGCTCTACCTCGCGGAGGTCACCGGCAATCTCTACCTGCATCCCGGAGCACCGCGGCCGGGCCGGTCGACGGAGGACCACCATGCCTGAGCTGCTCGACGACTCCCTCCGCGAGCTGGACGGATTCTGCGCCGAGGTCTCCGCGGACTTCCGCGAGCTGGGCCGGTTGCTCGACCACGATCCGGACGTCATCGCGGAACACCTGGACCGGCCCGGGGTGCGCCTCTCCCGGTTCTGCGCCATCCCACCCCGGTACTGGCCCGGCCCGGAGGCGCCGGCCAACCTGGTGAGCCTGCTCCGGACGGTACTGGGGCAGAGCGTCGCCTGGGAACGGCTCGCCTACGGTGACCCGAACGTCTGGCTGGCCAGCCCCGGCCCGGCGCTCTCCGGCGGCGTCGTCGACGTGCTCGCCACCGCCGAACAGGCCGACCGGTACTACCACCGGCTCGTCGCGCAGCCGCAGCACACCTTCTTCGGGCTCACCGAGCCGGCCAAGGGCTCCGCCGCCACCGAGCTGACCACCACGCTCACCCCGGCGCCCGACGGCGACGGCTGGATCCTCGACGGCGAGAAGTGCTACATCGGCAACGGCGCCCGCGCCGAGTTCGGGGTGGTGTTCTGCCGGCGGGCAACCGGGCCGCTCGGCATCGAGGCCGTACTGGTCGACACCGACACCCCCGGATTCAGCGGAGAGCTGCTCTCCACCGTCGGCCTGCGCGGCGCCCGGATCAGCCGGATCCGGTTCGACGGCGTCCGGGTGCCGGCGGAGAACCTGCTCGGGGCGCACCTGCGCCGGACCCGCCGCGGCCTGTACGGCGCGACCCAGGTGCTGTACCGGGCCCGGCCCACCATCGCGGCGATGGCGCTGGGCTGTGCCCAGGCCGTCTGCGACTACGTCCAGGCGCAGCGCCCCGCCCTCGCCGGCTTCGACCGGCTGCACCTCGACGACGTACTGGACCGGATCGCCGCGGTGCGCCGGCTCATCCAGCAGGGTGCCGCCGACGTCGACCGTGGCGCGGTGAACAGTCACCGGCTGGGCGCGGCCAAGGCACAGGCCGCCCGGCTGGCCGAGGAGGCGACGCTGCTCGCCACCAGGCTGCTCGGACCGGCGGCGTTGGTGGAACATCCCTGGCTGGAGAAGATCTACCGTGACGTCCGGGCCTTCGAGATCATGGAAGGGACCACGAACCTGCATCGGATGTCCGTCTTCCGGGGAGTGCTGAAGGGCAACTTCCTGGCCGCGACCGAGCCTGACGAGACGCCCCATGCGGCTCGGCATTGACCTGATGTCCGTGGACGAGCTGGACCGGCTGGCCGGGCGGGCCTGGTTCGTCCGGTACGCCTTCGCCGACGCCGAGCTGGCGCACGCCGACCGACTGTCGGGGCAGCGACGGCGGGAGTTCCTGGCGGGTCGGTTCGCCGCCAAGGAGGCCGTGTTGAAGGTACTCGGCACGGGACTCTTCGAGGGGGTGGCACCGTGCGACGTCGCCGTACTCTCCCGGCCCGGCGGCGCACCGCAGGTCGACCTGCGCCGGGCGGCGACCGTCGCCGCCGAGCGGGTCGGGGTGGCCCAGGTGACGGTCTCCATCACCCACAAGCGCGGCCTCGTCGCCGCGGTCGCGATGGGCTGGTGAGGCGGGCGGGGTGACCGGTCCGGTCGGTCGCCGGGTCGGCGGTCACCGCCCCCGGGGGCCGGTCACTCGCTCCGGCCGGCCGCGTGCAGCCGCCGGGCCAGTCCGACCCGGTTGCGGACGTCGAGCTTGGCGAAGACGTGCGTGAGGTGCATCTCGACCGTCTTCTCGGTGACGAAGAGCGCCGCCGCGATCTCGCGATTGGTGAGCCCGTCACCGGCCAGCTCGGCGACCTGCCGCTCCCGGTTGGTCAGCGCGGCCGACGCCGGCCGGCCGGTCCGCCGCCGGCCGCGCCGTGGACGCGCGACCACGGGTGCGCCACCCCGCTCCGGCGCGGCCTCGTCGGCACCCGGTTCCGGTGCGGCCTCGTCGGCACCCGGTTCCGGTGCGGTCCGGTCGGCCGGGTCGGCGCGGTCGTCGGGTCCGAGCGGCTCCGGCGGGTGTGCGGGCGGGACGTCGAGCACCACCACCAGGGGACCGCCGGCCGCCAGGTACGGCTCCAGCAGGGCGTACACGGCGTCGATCCGCGCGTACGCCTGGAGCGACCGGTCCGGCCGTGCGCGGCTGCCGCTCGGGCCGGCGCCCGGCGGGAGAAGCTCCCGGAGCACCGGCCGGTGCTCCGGCGGGACTCCGGGCGGCGGAGCGGGCCCGAGGTCGACGTCGCCGGTACGGCGGATGGCGGCGTCGACGAAGGCGCCGAACGGGAAGAGCGCACCGTCCGGCGGTGCGGCACCGGAGAAGACACGGATCTCCCGGGCCCCGGCCAGGCGGGCGATCTCGGCGAGCAGCCTGGACTTTCCGATGCCGGCCTCGGCGGTGACCTCGACGACGTGGGCGCCCGCGTCGAGGTCACCGAGGAGCTCTCCGATCCGCTGTGCCGCCGCGTCCGGGTGAGGCGCCGGTGCCGGGTCGAACCCGCCGCCACGACACGCTCCGGGGCGGCACCGGGCCGGTCCCGTGGAGGTGAAGGGGGTGTCGACCGGATCCGTGGTGGGTGCGCTGATTTCGGGCAATTTCGGCTCTCCGTCCATGCCGTCGACAATGGAAGAGCGTACGCAGTTCGGCTGGACCGCAAATGGACGCGCACTGGACGACGCTGAGTGACAGCCGTCAATAGATGGGTCGCTGGCGGCCTCGACGATCCGGTCCGCGCCCGCCGACGCCTCCGTCGCTATACGTATTCATATGAATACTCTGTGTAGTTTTCACGTAACTTCTCGCGATTCCTGGTCGTTCAAAGAGGAAGGACAGGCCTGGGACGCTCCCGTCCGTCCACCTGAGGTCGGACGCACCGAGACGGAGCAGCCGTGAGAGCCATTCGGGAGAGCGGAGCGATACTGGCGGCGACGCTGGTCGCCGGTGCCGTCGTACTGGCCGTGCCGGCGCCGGCCGTGGCCCAACCGGGCAGCGCCGATGCCCGCGCCGTGGTGGTGGACCTCTCTGCGGAGGTCTCCGGCGATCCGGTAATCAGCGCGGACGCCACCATCCTCAGCGCGACAGCGCCGGCCGGCCGTGGTGCAGATCTCGCCCTCCGGACCGACATCTCGCTGCCCGGGGCCACAGGGGTGACCGCCCAGGGTACTGCCGGATCGCTCCTCGCCGTACGACAGGCAGGTTCCTCCAGCGCGGACGCCGACGTGCCCGTGCTGGCACTGGACGTACTGGGCAGCCGCACGCTCGACGCGGTCGATGTCGGCGTCCTGGCCAACTGTCCATACGTCGGGGCGCAGACCGCCACCACCAGATTCCGGCAGATCCGACTGTTCGCGACGGTCGTCGACCCGGCCGTGAACGGCCCCAGCGTCGACGCCAGCGCGCCGGTCACCGTTCCGGGGCTGCTCGATGCCACCCTGCACGCCGCACTGAGCAGTACCGAGACGACCACCGGCGCCGGCGCGTCCGCCGCCATCCTGGCCACCTTCACACTGACCGGCACCGCCGCCGGTTCCCCGGTGACGATCCCGGTCGGAACCGTGATCGTGGCGCGGGCGAGCTGTGAACGTCCGGGCATGCCACCCGCACCGACCGTGACCGGACTGAGCCCGAGTTCCGGCCCACAGTCCGGCGGCCAGTACGTCACCGTCACCGGCAGCAACTTCATCTACCAGCAGACCAGCGTCACCGTCGACGGAGTACCCGTGGAAGCCGTCGATGTGGGTCCGGACGAGAGCTCTCTCACCTTCGTCACCCCCGCCCATCCGATCGGAACGGCCTCCGTCGTCGTCACCACCCCCGGCGGCTCGACGCCGCCGGTGACCTACAGCTACCTGCCGGACGGCAGCGACGCCACCGTAACCGGGCTCACCCCGGACACCGGCCCCAGTTTCGGTGGCACCACCGTCACCATCACCGGGACCAATCTGACCGACGCGGTCGGGGTGATATTCGACCAGGTACCCGGGACCAACTTCACCGTCGACCCGGCCGGTACGACGATCAGCATCGTGACTCCGCCCGGCGATGCCGGGCCGGCGACCATATCGGTCGTCTTCCCCGCCGGCTATGCCTACGCCGGGAGCTTCAGCTACCTCGGGCCGACGATCACCTCGATCGTTCCGGCTGAGGGTCCGGCCGTCGGCGGCAGCACGGTGACGATCACCGGTACCGGGCTCGCCGGGGCGACCGGCGTCAACTTCGCCAGCAGAGCGGGGACCGACCTGGTCGTCAACCCGAGCGGCACCTCGCTGACCGTGGTCACACCGCCCGGATTCCCCGGGCCGACCGTCGTGAGGGTGCTGATTCCGGGAGCCGACGCCATCTCGGTCGACGGCTTCAGCTATCTGCGTGTGCCACCGACGGCCACGGCGATCACACCGGCCTCCGGTCGGCAGTTGGGCTACGAGGACTTCACCGTCACCGGTACCAACCTCGTTCCCGGCCTGACGACGGTCAGCTTCGACGGCGAACCTGCGATGAACGTCTGGGTGGCTCCCGACGGGCGGTCGCTGACCGGCTCGACCCCGACCCGGCCGATCGGGCCGGCCACCGTCCTGGTCCGCACCCCCAGCGGCACCACGGCACCATTGGACTTCACGTACCTGGCCGACGGCAGCATGGTCCGCGACGCCCGGCTGTCCCCCCGCTCCGGCCGTACCGCGGGCGGCACCACCGTGGTCGTCACCGGTACCGGCCTGACCGGCGCGACCGGAGTGACCTTCGACGGGATCCCCGGCACCGACGTCACGATCGATCCGGCCGGTACCGTCATCAGCGCGGTCGCCCCGCCCCACGCGCCTGGGCCGGCGCTGGTGGTGTTGACCTTCCCGGCCGGCCTCCGCGCCATCGGCCATTACGAGTACGTGGCGCCGACCATCGCGGCGGTCAGCCCGGCGCGCGGGCCGGGCACCGGCGGTACGCCGGTCACCATCACCGGAACCGGTTTCCACCGGGTGGCCGGGGTGACCTTCGACGGTGTCCCCGGCACCAACCTGACGGTCGACCCCGACGGCACCGCACTGACCGTGGTCACCCCGCCCGGCCCCGCCGGCCCGGTCGAGGTTCGGGTGCGAATGCCCGGAGCCGACGCGGTCACCTCCGAGGGCTTCACCTACCTGGTCGTCGCGCCCACCGTCGAGAGGGTCGACCCGGTCCGGGGCGACACCATGGGCGGCACGACGGTGACACTCCTCGGCCGCGGATTCCGACCCGGTAGGACCACGATCACGATCTGCGGCCGGACCATTCCGGCCGACCAGGTCACGGTGGCTCCCGACGGCACCTCGCTGACGTTCCGCACCCCGGCCTGCCGGGCCGGCCACACCACCATCATCGTCGACACCCCTGACGGCGTCTCGACCGGGATCCGGTTCCGGTACGTCGGAGACGACCCGCCGCCCCCTGGCCCGAACCTGCCGGTCACCGGCGACCCCGTCAGTGCGCTGGTCCGGTACAGCTCCGGTGCCGTGGTCGCTGGAGTCGTCCTGCTGCTCCTGGCCCGCCGCCGCGACGACCTGCTGCCCGGCTGAACGGCTCGGCCGGGCAGCACCTGTGGGCCGCCCCTCACTCCGAGGTGTAGCGCCGCGAGCCGCAGATGTGCTTGCCGTACCCGCGTACCACGTCGTGCCGTGGGACTTCCTCGCCACACCGTGCGGCCGTCCGAATGCCTGCGCCTTCGGTCCGACCGCCGATCCGGCCTGGGGTACCCGGTTCTTCAGCCACAGCCGAGCGGAGGCGTCCGTGATCCTCGCCCCTGACTCTCGCGGTGCTGCCGTTCTCGGCGCACTGCATCGGTTCCCGGTCGGCAAGCCGCATTGACACACTCCGCTATCCATCCCATGGTCGATGGACTCACCTCTCCGTCGAAAGGTCCCAGGATGGTCGGCAACGAGCACAGGTACGTCATCGTCGGGGCGGGGCCCGCCGGACTTCAGCTGAGCTACTACCTTCAGCGGCACCGCGCCGACTACCTGACGCTCGAGAGTGGCGACGAACCGGGCGGGTTCTTCCGGCGGTTTCCCCGGCATCGCCGGCTGATCTCCCTGAACAAGGTGCACACCGACAGCAACGATCCCGAGATCCGGCTGCGCTGGGACTGGAATTCGCTGCTCAACGACTCACCGGACCTGCTGTTCCCGAAATTCAGCCAGGAGTACCTGCCCGCCGCCGACGACCTGGTGCGCTATCTCGCCGAGTTCCAACGGGTCCACCAGCTCAACGTCCGCTATGGCACGACGGTCGAGCGGATCACCCGGACGGGCGACGGTTTCACGGTACGGACCGACCGGGGGGAGGTACGCGCGCGCTGCCTGGTCGTCGCGACAGGCTGGGGCCAGCCGTTCGTACCGGCGATCAAGGGCATCGAGCATGCCGTCGGGTACGAGGACATGGTCATCGACCCCACCGCGTACGACGGGCAGCGGGTCCTGATCATCGGCAAGGGGAACTCCGCCTTCGAGACCGCGTCGGCGATCCTCGGCCGGGCGTCGATGGTGCACCTCGCCAGCCGGCAACCCCTGCGGCTCGCCTGGAACACCAAACATCCCGGGGACGTCCGTGGTCAGTACGGCGCGATCCTCGACAGCTACCAGTTCAAGACGTTGCACTCGGTGCTGGACTGCACCATCGACGAGATCCGGCCGGTCGACGGGCGGTACCAGGTGTCGATCACGTACACCCACGCCGACGGTGAGACCGCCGTCCTCGACTACCACACGGTGCTGCGCTGCACCGGCTTCCGGATGGACACCACGATGTTCGACGAGACGTGCCGGCCCGACATGGTGCGGGACGGCCGGATGCCCGGGTTGCGCCCGGACTGGCAGTCGAGCAACGTCGACGACCTCTACTTCGCCGGCACCATCGCCCAGGCCCGGGACGTCAAGCACGCCTCGTCGCCCTTCATCGACGGCTTCCGCTACAACCTCCGCACGTTCACCCGGATCCTGCGTGAGCGGTACGAGGACGTCCCGTTGCCCCGCACGACCACACCGGCCGACGCCGCGTCGCTGGCCAAACTGATGCTCGACCGGATCAACTGGTCGTCGGCGCTCTGGACGCAGTTCGAGTACCTCTGCGACGTCTTCGTCCGCGACCAGGTCACCGGCGACTTCCAGCACTACGAGGACCTGCCGGAGGACTACGCGGTGCAGCGCTTCGCGGCCGCCGCGCACTGGTACACGCTCGCGCTCCGGTGGGGGCGCGACGACTACGGCGACGTCTTCGCCATCGACCGGCACCCGACGCCGGACCGGGCCCGGGAGAGCGCCTTCATCCACCCGGTCATCCGGCGGTACCGTGG
The DNA here is from genome assembly GCF_003030385.1 of Plantactinospora sp. BB1. NCBI lineage: Bacteria > Bacillati > Actinomycetota > Actinomycetes > Micromonosporales > Micromonosporaceae > Plantactinospora > Plantactinospora sp. BB1. The sequence continues at coordinate 4,635,538 of NZ_CP028159.1, forward strand.
CGCGGAGCTGCTCGCCGAGCAGCACCTGCTGGAGGATCTGCTGGCCGAGTGGCGGCGCCCGGACCGGCACGTCGAGCCACTGGTCGAGTTCCTGACCGGGGACCTCACCAGCGGACCATGACCTCGTCGAGGGTTTTGCGGGCCAGGTCGGGGACATGGGCGTCCGGGGTGGGATATCCGACCGGCATCACCACGTGCGGGCGCTCCTCCGGGGGCCGCTCGCAGACCTGGTTGAGGAACCGCATCGGGCTGGGCGTGTGGGTCAGGGTGACCAGGCCGGCGTGGTGCAGCGCGGTGATCAGCAGGCCGACCGCGATGCCGACAGACTCCTTGACGTAGTACGGCTTCGGGCTGTGCGGCCCCTGGTGTATCTCGAAGACGACGATGACGGCCGGTGCGGTCTCCAGGAACGGCTTCCGCCAGTCGGTGCCGAACCCGGCGATCGCGTCCAGCCACTCCCGCGAGGCGCGGCGGTCGTAGAAGGCGCGTTCCTCGGCCTCCGCCGCCTCGCGTAGTCGACGCTTGCGGGCCGGGTCGGTCAACACGACGAACCGCCACGGTTGCACGTTCGCCCCACTCGGCGCGGTCGAGGCGGCCCGGATCGCGGCCTCGATCACCGCGTCGGGGACGGGGTCGGGGGCGAAGTCACGTACGGAGCGGCGCTGCGCCATCCGTTCCGCGAACGCCTCGGCCTCGCGCACCATCTCCGCCGGCGGCCTGCGGTGGTGTCGGACCGGGATCGTGGGTAGCAGGTCTGCCTCGGTCACCTGTGGCCTCCCCTGATCGGGTGTGCCGGTTGCCGGCGGGAGGGCTGCCTGCCGCCGCGTCCGGTTCCTCCAGCATTTCCGAGACCGGGGCGATTCGCGTTATGCCGGCGTGCTTTCTTCACCCGTCGGCACGTCACCCCACGGCGCACGTCACCGGCGGGACACGTCACCCACGGCGCACGTTACCGACGGGACACGTTACCGACGGGACACGTCGGGCGCGGGCACGTCGGGCGCGGTCCGGTTGGCGATCTCGTCGACCACGTCGGTCAGGCGTCCGCGCAGCGCCGCCGCCGCCCGCTGGCGGGTCGCCCCGTCGCCGTCAGTGGCCAGCCGGGCCAGCCAGTCCTCGACCCGCTCGCGGTCACCCGCCTCGTCCAACGCCGGTCCGGCCAGCTCGACCAGGCGTGCGGCGAGCGTCGCGGCAGGCAGCAGCCGACCGGTGGTTACGTCGACGCCGTGCCCGGCCATCCCGTCCCGGGCGGCCCGCCAGTACGCGAGCCGCATCAGCTCCGGCGCCAGCTCCGGTCCCTCGTCGCCCCGGTCGACGGCAGCACCGGCGACGACCGCCAGCGCCCGCACCAGGGCGGCCTGCGCCGCGGACTCGGCGGCGGTGACGGGTACGTCCGCGACCCGTACCTCCAGCGTGGGGTGCTTCGTCGACAGCCGGAGATCCCAGAAGATCGTGCCGTGGTCGACCAGTGCACCCGCCTCCAGCAACATCCGCACGTGCTCGTCGTACTGCCGTGCCGACCGCAGGAACGGCGGCGGGCCGGCCACCGGCCAGCGCCCCCACGTGACGCTGCGCCAACTCGCGTATCCGGTGTCGCGCTCGGCCCAGTAGGGCGAGTTCGCCGAGAGGGCGAGAAACACCGGCAGGTGTTGCCGCAGGTGGTTGCCGATCAGCACGGCACGGTCCCGGTCGGGCTGCTCCACGTGGACGTGGACGGCGCAGATCGCGAGTTCGTCGTGCAGCCCACGGAAGGTGGCGGTGCCGCGATCCTGCCGTGGTCCCTCGGTGATCGGCGGCGGCACGGCACGGCCGAGCACCGGCGAGCCGCTCGCGATCACCCGCAGACCCGCCGACAGGGCGGCGGCCTGGACGACGGCGCGGCCCTCGACGAGCTGCCCGCTGAGTTCGACCACGCTCCGGCAGGGATCGGTACGGGTCTCGACCTGAAGCTTGGTGATCTCACCGCCCACCCGGGCACCGAGGGCCGGGCGCGCCCGGTCGACCACGGTGGCCGCCTCCGGTACGACCTCGCCCCGCTCGCCGTCGACGACGAGGAACTCCTCCTCCACGCCGAGCAGCGGAATCCGCGATCCCGGGAGCCGTCCGGTAGCCATGCCGACGCCGACCTCTCGCTGCCGGTCGTTCGCCGGCGGTGAGCACGTTACGGGATTCCGTCGATGGATCGCGGCCCGAGACGCTCCACGGCGGACAGCGTGTCGACCAGCCCGGCCAGCAGTGCCGTCCGTTCCGGCATGCGGTCCAGGCAGACGTACTCGTCGGCGGAGTGCGCCCCGCCGCCGACCGCGCCCAGACCGTCCAGCGTCGGTACGCCCAGCGCGGCGGTGAAGTTGCCGTCGGACGCCCCGGCGGCGTGCGCCCCGGCGAGGTTCGGGATGCCGAGCTGCCCGGCGATCGACTGGGCCAGCTCCAGCAGCGGTCGCGCGAGTTCCGGTGACATCGGGTAGCGGTTGATCCCGCCCTGCACCGCCAACGTCGCCTCCGGCAGGTACGGCACCAGCCCGCGGATGGCGTGGTCGACGCGTTCGAGTTCGTCCCTGGTCCAGGCCCGGACGTCGACGGCGAGGCTGGCCCGCTCGGGCACCGTGTTCGTCGTGGTACCGGCGGAGAGCAGGGTCGGTGTGACCGAGGTGCCACCGCTGTCCGGGGCACCGAGGGCGCGCAGCGTGAGGACCTGGTGCGCGACCTCGACCGTGGCGTTGACGCCGCGCTGCGGTTCGACGCCGGCGTGGGCGGCCCGCCCCGAGACGGTGAGCCGGTACACCGACCCGCCCTTCCTGGCCACCTTCACCGCCCCGTCCGGGGTGGCCGCCTCGCAGACCAGCACCGCGCCGGAGCGCCGTGCCTCCCGCTCGATCAGCGGCCGCGAGGTGACCGACCCGCTCTCCTCGTCGCAGCTGAGCAGTACGCCGACCGTCGAGGTCTCCTCGATCAGCCGCAGGGCGGTGAACATCTGCACGATGCCGGCCTTCATGTCGCAGACGCCGGGCCCCGTCGCGACGTCCCCGCGTACGGTGAAGGGCCTGGCGCGGATCGTGCCGACCGGGAAGACGGTGTCGAAGTGGCCGAGGAGCAGCACCCGCTGGTCGGCGGCCGGCCAGAGCAGGTGCGGCAGGCCGTCGACCACGACCCGCCGGGCGGGCCGGCCGAGCACCTCCTCCCCCCAGCGGGTGAGCAGGTCGGCACAGGACTCCAGGTGCGGCAGCGAGCCCGGTGCCGACTCGTACCCGACGAGCGTGCGCAGCCGGTCGACCATGTCCGCTCGGCACCGCTTCGCGGCGTCGAGCAGGCGGCGTGGGTGGTCCATCGATCCCTCCGACTCCCGGGTGACGGGCCTGGCAAGGCTTCTCCATCGACCATCGCAGCGGGATCGGGGCGTGGTCACCCTTGGCTGTGCTCAGGAGGGCGGCGATGTTCCGCCGGCTACGCGTTCACCGCCGCTCCGTAGCCGACCTCGACGACCCGGCGGGCGGACTCGGCGTAGGCGTCCTGACCGACGGGTGCGAAGGTGCCGAGCCCGTCGACGTACCGGTTGAACATGCAGAACGCGGCGGCGATCAGGACGGTGTCGTGGATCTCCAGATCGGTGGCGCCGTTCGCGCGGGCGTCGGCGACCAGCTCGGTGGTGACGTTGCGGCCGCTGATCTGTACCGCCCCGGCGATGCGCAGCAGCGCCCGCAGCTTGGCCGAGATCGGCGCGGTGTCGAGGTCCGCGCGTACCTGTTCGACGAGGGTCATGCCGTCGTCGAGCTGCGCGGCGGCGAACGCCGAGTGCGACGCGCAGCAGAAGTTGCACTCGTTGCGCCCGGAGACGTACGCGGCGATGAGTTCCCGCTCACCGGCCGGGAGCGAGTGCGGGGCCCGCAGCAGTACCTCGGCCAGCTCGTTGAGCGGCTTCGCCGTTTCCGGCCGGTACCGCATCGGGCCGGTGATGCCGGGGAACTGCTTCTCGTCGACCCCGAGATCGATGTGCGCCATGATCGTCCTGCCTCTCTGCCGTGCGCGGTGGCCCGGTCGGGCGACGCCGCTGTCGACGACGACTGCCCGGGTGGGGCGGCGCGACCGACGCCGCGCAGCCACGATCTCATCCCGGCCGCCGGTCGCCTTTCTTCGTTCGTGCTCCGTCCCGCCGGAGAGATCGGCGCGAGCCCGAGGCGGGCCTGTCGTCGCCGCTGGCCCCCGAATCGCGCACCGGTTTGTCGGTGGCGGCCATCGATAGGATGCCCCGGTAGCGGGTGACGTCGGCCGTGGTTGGGGGGCTGCGATGCTGGAGGTTCGGCTTCTCGGGCCACTGGAGATCATCGCCGACGACGTACCGCTGCCGCCCGGGCCGCCGAAGCAGCAGGTGGTGCTGAGCATGCTGGCGTCGCAGCCGGGACGGCGGGTCGGCATGCCGGAGATGGTCGACGAGCTGTGGCCCTCGGGTCCCCCGGCGTCGGCGGTGGCGAACCTGCGCGGGTACGCGGCGAACCTGCGTCGGCTGTTGGACGGGGTCGCCGCCGGCCGTGGTGTGCTCGTCCGGCGTGGCGACGGCTACGAACTCGGTCTGCGGCCGGAGGGCGTCGACGTGTTCGGGTTCGTGGCGGAGCTTCGGGAGGCGTCCGCCGCGCTGGCCGCCGGGGACCTCGCCGGAGCGGAGCGGTCGCTCGGCCGCGCGGAGGGGCGGTGGCGGGGGCCGATGCTGGCCGGGCTGCCGCTGGGCCCGGCGCTCTCGGCCCGGGCCGAGGCGATGCGGGAGTTGCGGCTCGGGATGGTCGAGCAGTGGGCGGAGCTCTGCCTGGCGACCGGCCGGTCCGGAGCCGCGGTGATGATGCTGCGGGACCACCTGAGCGCCCATCCGCTGCGTGAGGGCGGGCACGGGTTGCTGATCCGGGCGCTGTACCAGGAGGGAGACGTGCCGGGGGCGCTGGCCGCGTTCGGCGTGGCGCGTTCGGCGCTGGTGGAGCAGTTGGGCATCGAACCGGGCGCGGAGTTGCAGCGGTTGCACCAGGCGGTACTCAACCGGGATCCGGTGCTCGACGGAGCCGGTTCCGGGCCGCGCCTGCGGGACCGGTCGACGCCCCGGGACGACACGGAATCGCCGTCCCCGGAGTCGGCGGCGCCCGAGAGTGCCGGTGCGGTGCCGACACGTTGGTTGCCCCGGGCACCGGCAGACTTCACCGGTCGGGACGAGCTGGTGGACCGGTTGTCGACGGCGATCCGGCGGGTGGACCCGGGTTCGTCGGCGGTGCTGGTCATCGACGGCATGGCCGGGATCGGCAAGACGGCGGTCGCGGTCCACCTGGCCGGGCGGTTCGCCGGGGCGTACCCGGACGGGCAGTTGTTCGTGGACCTGGGCGGACACGGCACCGACGGTCAGGTCAGCGCGGCGGCGGCGCTGATCACGCTGCTGCGCCAGTTGGGCGTCCCGGCGAGCCGAATTCCGGCGGAGTTCGACCATCGAGTCGCGCTGTGGCGCTCGGAACTGGCCTGCCGGCGTGTGGTGCTGGTGCTGGACAACGCGGGCAGCAGCGAGCAGGTGACCCCGTTGCTGCCGTCGGCGCCGGGTTCGCTGACGCTGGTGACCAGCCGGCGGCGGTTGGTGGTGAGTAGCAGCGTGCCGCCGCTGACCCTGCCGCTGCTGGACCGCGCCGAGGCGGTCGACCTGCTGGCGAGGCTCGTCGGGCGGGAGCGGGTCGACGCCGAGCCGGAAGCCGTGGCGGCGGTGGTGGGCCGGTGCGGATATCTTCCGCTGGCGATCCGGCTGGCGGGCGCCCGGCTGGCACACCGACCGGAATGGCGGGTGGCGGATCTCGCGGAACGGTTTGCCGGCGCCCGCCCCGTGCTGGACGAACTCTCGGCCGAGGACAGCACCGTCGCCAACGCGTTCGGCCTGTCGTACGAGCCGTTGCCGGAGCCGGCACGCCGGATGTTCCGGCTGTTGGGGCTCTTCCCCGGTGAGCACTTCGGGGTGGGGGTGGCGGCGGCGCTGGCGGACGTGTCGCTGATGCGGGCGGAGACGTTGATGGCGGAACTCGTCGACCGCCACCTCGTCCAGGAGCCGGCCGCCGGCCGGTTCCGGCTGCACGACCTGGTCCGCGACTACGCGCGCGAGCTGACCGCGGGTCGGGACGAGCCGGCGGACCTCTCCGCGGCCTTCGCGCGGCTGTTCGACTACTACGTGCACGCCTGTCTGGCGGCGAGCCGGGCGATGGAGCCGGTCCCGATCCCGGCGAAGGTGAGCCCGGGCGGACCGCTGCGGCCGGATCTGCTCTCGGCGCTACCGACAGACCTGGAGTGGTTGGAGGCGGAGCGGCAGAACCTGCGGGCGCTCGCCCGACTCGGGGCGGAGAGGTGCCCACAGTGGACCTGGCAGTTCGCCGCCTCGACGTGGCGGTTCTACATGATGCGGGGCTACTACGACGACATTCTCCACACCTACGGGTACGGGCTACTGGCGGCGCGGCAGTGCGGTGACGAGTCGGGTGTCGCCGCGATGTGCAACTACCGGGCGTACGCCTACATGCGCAGCGGCAACCTTCAGCTCGCGGTACGGGACCTGGAGACCGCGATCGAGGTACGGGAGAAGATCGGCGACAGGGCGGGCGCCAGCGGCAGCAGGGCCAATCTCGGGACCGTCTACTGGTATCTCGGCCGGATGGACGACCTCATCGACCTGCACCGCGACCTGCTGGCGGACCGTACGTCCTGGGGCGAGCACGTGCTGACCGTCCTGCCGAACATCGGCCTGGCCCTGATGTTCCTCGGCCGGTACCAGGAAGCCCTGGAGATCCACCGTCGGCACCTCCACCTGGCCCGGGTGGTCGGCAGCCCCTTCCACCTCGCCCGGGCCCTGACGGATCTCGGTGCGGTCAGATCGCGGCTCGGCCAGTTCGAGCTGGCCGTCCGCTTCCTCCGTACGTCGATGCGGCTACAGGACCGTACCGGCAACCGGTACGGCGAGGCGTTCGCCCTCAACGAGCTGGGTACCGCGCTGCGCGGGCTGCGCCGGTTCGACGAGGCCCGTGAGTACCACCAACGCGCGCTCGCCTCGGCGGAGCAGATCGGTGAGCGGCAGGGTGAGGCGGCCGCGCTGAACGGGATCGGCCTTACCCTGGCCGCACAGGGACGCCACGACGAGGCCGTCGGCTTCCACCACCACGCGCTGCGGGTGGCCACCCGGATCAGCCACCCCTACGAGCAGGGGCGGGCCCTCGCCGGCATCGCCGGCCTCCTCGAACGAGACGACCGCGCCGAGGCGTGCCGGTACTGGAAGCGGGCCGTGGCCATCTTCGACCGTCTCAGGGCGCCCGAGCGGGTCGAGGCGGAACGCCGCCTCGCCGCCCTCACCAGCCACGCCGATCCGGACAGCCACCGTCGGGAGCGGGGGGTGTGCGTATCAGGTGCGGTCCCGGGATGAGACCCGGCGGCGGGTCTCGGCGGGTCTGGCCGCGACGTCGACCAGTTCCGGGAAGCCGAGCAGGGTGGCCAGGGCCACCGCCTCGGCGCGGGTCAGGGTGAGGCCGACCATCCGGTCGGGGTCGTCCGGATCGTCGTGGACGACGTCCCGGCGGTCGCCGTCGTGGTACTCGACGATGCCGATCCGGTGGCCCTGTGCCGTGGTGAAGGTCTGTCGTACCCCGATGCCGGGCAGGGTCGTACGCTCGATTTCCATTGACGGGCGCTCCAGGCGGGACGGCTGCCGACCGCCGGCCGGAGCGGCTCGGCGTCAGCGCAGCGCGGTGAACGGTCGGGCGGGGAGGGGCACGCCCGGCGGGGCCCGGTCGGCCGACCAGGCGGGCACGCAGCCCGGAACGGCGCGGGCCAGCCGGACCACGATGCACATGCCCAGCGCCTGACCGGTACGTACGGCCGCGACGACCACCGCCAGCACCACCAGGATCGAGAGGGCGAGTCGCCGCTCGACGCCGGTCGGGTGCTGTCGGTTCCGCATAGCGCCGACCATAGCGCCTGGCGAACGCCGACCCCAGCCCGCCCGGGACTATCGTCCTGCGCATGCGCGTTCCCGGTTGGCTCGACGACACCCGAACCTCCTACGACACCGTGGCGGTCAGCTACGCCGGGATGCTGCGCGACGCCCTGGCCGGCGAGCCGTTCCAGCGGGGCATCCTGGCGCTCTTCGCCGAGCTGGTGCGCGCCCGGCCGGACGGGCCGGTGGCCGACGTCGGCTGCGGCCCCGGCCGGATAACTGCCCATCTGCGAGGTATCGGCCTGGACGCGTTCGGCGTCGACCTCTCACCCGGGATGATCGAGGTGGCCCGGCGGGACCATCCCGGGCTGCGGTTCGAGGTCGGCTGCATGACCGGTCTGGAACTGGCCGACGAATCCCTGGCCGGCCTGCTCGCCTGGTTCTCGCTGATCCACGTCCCCGACGACGAGGTGCCGGTGGTGCTGGCCGAGTTCTTCCGGGTGCTGCGGCCGGGCGCGCCGCTGCTGGTGGGATTCCATGCCGGCGACGGCAGCGAACTCAAGACGAAGGGGTACGGCGGCCACCCGATGCACGTCTACGTGCATCGCCGGTCGACGGCTCGGGTCACGGCCTGGTTGGAAGCGGCCGGCTTCAGGGTCGAGGCCGAGATGGTGCAGCGCCCGACCCCGGACCTGGTGGGTGGCTTCGTCTTCGCGCACCGCTGACGGGGTACGCGGCGGTCTGCGGTGATCCCGGTCGTCATGCCGTCGGCCCGGCCGCTGGAGTGGCAGCGGCACGGGCCGACGGCATGACAGCGAAATGCGGTGGTCGACCGGTCAGCCCGGGATGGTCACCTGGGTCGGGGTCGACCGCTGGGTGAGGGTGCCGTCGCCGAGCTGTCCCGCCGCGTTGTTGCCCCAGCACCAGAGACCGCCGTCGGTGCGGACCGCACAGTTGTGGTAGCTGCCGACGACCCCGCTGGCCCAGGTGGTGGCGGTGCCGACCCGGGTGGGGGCGTACCGGTGGGTGGTGCTGCCGTCGCCGAGCTGTCCCATCGAGTTGTTGCCCCAGCACCACAGGCTGCCGTCGGTGCGGACCGCGCAGGCCGTGTCGTTGCCGCCGAGCACCGACCTCCAGGTGGTGGCGCTGCCGACCTGGACCGGCGAGGTCCGGTGGGGGCCGGTGACGCCGAGCTGGCCGTAGCCGTTCTCGCCCCAGCACCACAGCGTCCCGTCGGCACGGACCGCGCAGGTGAAGGTGTAGCCGGTCACCACGCCGGTCCAGGTGGTCCCGGTGCCGACCTGGGTCGGAGTCGTCCGGTAGCTCAGGACGCCGATACCGAGCTGTCCGTTCGAGCTGTCCCCCCAGCACCACAGGGTGCCGTCGGTGCGGCGGGCACAGGTGTGTGCGTAGCCGGCCGCGACGCTCGCCCAGGTGGTCGCGGTGTCGACCCGTACCGGGCTGGTCGCGTCGGCCAGGGCGGCACCGGTACCGAGCTGGCCGTTGCGGTTACGGCCCCAGCACCACAGGCTGCCGTCGGTCCGGATGGCACAGGTGTGCCCGTCACCGGCGCTGACACTGGCCCAGTTGGTGGCGGTGCCGACCTGCACCGGGCTGGTCCGGTTCGTGCTGGTGCCGTCACCGAGCTGGTTGCTGCTGTTGCGGCCCCAGCACCACAGCGTGCCGTCGGTCCGTACCGCACAGGCGTAACTGGTGCCGGCGTCGATGCTCGCCCAGGTGTTGGCGCTGCCGACCCGCACCGGAGTGCTCCGGTTGGTGGTGGTGCCGTCACCGAGCTGACCGCTGCTGTTGCCGCCCCAGCACCAGAGTCCGCCGTCGGTGCTGATCGCACAGGTGTGCGCGTAACCCGCGGCGACGCTGGAAACCGTCGGGGCGGCCAGCGCGGCGTTCAACGGGCCGCGCTCGGCGGGACCGACGCCCGCGGCAGCGGTGCCGGCGGTGACTCCGATGGCGAGCACCACGACTCCGGCGGATGCCACCGCCGTGGCGACAGCTCTCGCCCAACGCCGCCACACAGACCGCAACCAACCATCCTGATCTTTGCTCATGTACTGTTCTCTCCCCAAAACGACGTCGATGCCTAGACGGTGGAGGCGGCATTGCCCTGGTAGGTCGCCAGCGACCCACCAATTCATAGCATCGCCCTACGGCATTGACTAGGGGCAATGTGGAATCGGTGCATGAGTTTCCTGCGACGTACCCTCGCGGCGAGTCCGATCCAGGTGTGAAGTACAGTTTTCCGCTACTCGTCCGCTGACCGGTCACTCAGGCCGGCGGCGTTGCCACCGAGCCGTCGGCGGTGTCGGGAACGGATGTGCGACGGGGGCGCGACCCGTGGGTCACGCCCCCGCTCGGCCAGCCTCGGACAGTTTGGGACAGTCTCGGCTAGGCGAAGTAGCGGATCGTGCCGCGCAACGCCGGCGTACCGCCCTCGCAGTGTTGCACGTACGTCGCGGAGAGTGCGCTAACCGCACCCGACGCGTCGAACGCTATCTCCCGAATGGTGAACTCTCCGGTCAGAGTGTTGCAGCCCCGCCCATTTCCGCTCACCGACAGGCCGGGGTGGCCACTCTCGTTGAACGGGTACCGCTGGGCGTCGGTGTAGGTACCCACCCGCAGCGTCTGCCCCGCCGGCGGGTACAGCTCGACCGACCAGTAGTCGCGCTGGCCGGAGACCGAGAACGACACGCCGCTCGCGGTACCCCGAAGCCCGAACACCGACGTGGCGTTCGTGTACGACTTGGTGACCCCGCCGCCGATGTAGTCCCCGGCGTCGCTGGCGAACCGGTACGACAGCGGGTAGGCGGCGAACTTCACCGTCCCCTGTAGACGGGGCGCGGTCTCCGACTCGCAGTGCTGGGTGAATCGTGCGTCCAGCAGCGTCACCGTACCGTCGGCGGCGGTGCCGATCTGGTCGATCCAGAAGTTGCCGTAGACCCGGTTGCAGCCCCGCCCGGTCCCCGACACGTCCAGCCCCGGGGAGCGGCCGGTGCGGAAGGCGGCCCGTTCCGCGTCCAGGTAGCGCCCCGGCCGGAGTACGTCACCGTTCGGCGCGGCCAACTCGATGGTCCACCACTCCGATCCGGCGTCCACCCGCATCGTCACGTACCCGGCGGTGCCGGAGAGCCGGATGTCGGCCGACGGCGCCTGGTAGTCGCGGGTCTGTCCACCGCCGATGTAGTCGCCGGCCTCGCTGGTGAACGAGTACGACGTCACACTGGTCGGTGCCGCCTGGGCCGGCGCGGCAGCGACCGTCAGCACGGTGGCGGTGACGACCCCGGCCGCCATGCCGAGTGTCGTCAAGCGTCTGAGCAGCATGAAACCCCCCGTCTTGTCGTGTGGAAAGGCGCGCCGGCCGGCGCGCCGTGATCACCGTATCGACAATGTTCACGGCTCGCTGCCCCGGCGACCGCCCCTCGGCGGACCGCCCGATCGAGCCCGCCGAAGGTCCGGAACGCCCCAGACGGAGCCCACTCTCCGGCGAACCGCGCGACCGCGAGACCGGTTGACGGCGGCGGTCGGTGATCGACGGCGGTCAGCGGCCGGCGCCGCCTTCGCCACGCGTCACCGGGGCTCCGGGTCGCGCCGGAGCCGGCCACGCGACGTCGTCGATCGCGAGCCACGGGGCGTCGGCCACGGCGGCGGGGGTGAGCCCGGCGATCGCCCTGATCTCGCGGTGCAGGTGGGACTGGTCCACGTAGCCGCTCTCGGTGGCGACGCTGGCGGCGGCCTGCCCCGCGGCGAGCAGGTGTACGGCGTGGTCGAACCGCACCAGCCGGGCGGCGCGTTTGGGGGTGATGCCGATCTGGGCCCGGAAGCGGGACCAGAGGCGCTTGCGGCTCCAGCCGACGTCGCCCGCCAGCCCGTCGACGCGCACCCGTCCCCGGCTGCTGAGCGTCTGCCGCCAGGTGTGCGCGACCTCCGGATCGACCGCCGGGCGGGCGTCCAGCCGCCGGCCGAGGATCTCCCACGCGATCCTGAACCGTTCGTCCCACGACGCGGCGGCGCGCAGCCGCTCCTCGACCCGCCCGGCGTCACGGCCCCAGATCTCGTCCAGCGTCGCCACCGTCCCGGTGAGTTCGGTCGACGCGCCGAGCACCGCGGCCGCCACGACGGGTTCCAGCCGGATCTGGAGGCACTCGCCCCGCCGGCCCGCCGCCCGGAACGCGCCGGGGAGGAGGCCGACGACGACGCTGCCGCGCCCGTGCCGGCCCGGCGCGTGGTAGCCGAGTCCTTCGCCCTCGCTCAGGTCGACGATCAGCGTGACGGACGGGTGCGCCACCATGGCGATGTCCACGGCCGCCGGGGTGTGGTGGCGGAAGCCGGCCATGCTGATCCCCGGCAGCCGACGCGACGGGCGCGGGACTGCGACCTCCACCGACGCCCAGTCGGGAGATGTCCCGGTCGGCAGCACGCGACCAAGCCTACGGCGCGGAGGTCACGGCCGGGGCGTCAGCGGCTCGTCGCCGCGAAGCTCAACAGCAGTTCGCTGACCGCCTCGGGCGCCTCGAACATGGGTACGTGACCGACGCCGGGCAGCAGTTCGAGCCGAGCGTTCGGCACCGTCGCGTACCGGTGTGCGGAGGACGGGTTCCAGCGGGGATCGGCGGCGCCGAAGATCGCCAGTACCGGGAGGTCGAGGTCGGTGAGACGCTCCGGCACGCTCCGCTCGGTGATGTACGCGGTGTTCCGGCTAAGCACCGTCCGCAACGTGCGGTACGAGATGCCGCGCAGCTCGGCGACCACGTCGTCCGGGATCTCCACCGGACGGACGCAGGTGGCGCTGATCCCCCGCCGGATCATCGCGTCCGACCGCCTCGCGAACAGCAGCGGGCCGAGCGGCGGGGCCAACAGGGCCCGGAGCAGGATCGGCTGCGGCAGGAACGCGTCGGGGCTCGGGCCGGTGCTGATCAACGTCAGCGACCGCACCAGGGCGGGGCGCTGCTCGGCGAGGGCGGTGGCGATGTAGCCACCGCTGGAGTGCCCGACCACGGCCACGTCCCGCAGGTCGAGGTGGTCGAGGACCGCCGCCACCCGGCCCGCCTGGGCGGGCACCTCGTAGCAGAGCCCGGGTGGCGACTGGCCGTGGCCCGGGAGGTCGACCCGGATGACGTGGTGGTGACCGGCGAGTGCCGGGACCACCGGCTTCCAGTTGCCGCTCGACGCCCCGGATCCGTGGATGAGCAGCATCGCCGGCGCCTGCCGGGGGCCGTCGTGGACCACGTGCAACCCGTCCGGGTACTCAACGTCGTACTCGCTCATCTGGCGATGGTGCACGGCCTGCCGGGCATGCGTCTTGGACGAATGTCGTCGGGAGGTCGGCCGCACCTACGGGCACGTACCGGACGTCGGGGCGAAGCTCGCCGAGTCACCGCCGCGGGCACCCGTCCTCGGCCTCCCACGGGACCGCTGACCGCCGCGTCCGACCACGTCACAGCCGGTTGGTAGAAAGGAACACCCGCGAGGACGGACACGCCGTCCCGGCGCATCCGATCGACGACGATCGCTCGACCGTGAACAGGAGGCTCGACGCCATGACACCGCCACCCCGACCGCCCGAGCGGCGGAAAGCGGACACCCTGCACCGGCTCGAACACGACGTCGACGCCTGGATCGCCACCGCCGACGCGGCGGGCACGCCCTATCTGGTACCCCTGTCCTTCCTCTGGGACGACGAGACGCTCCTCGTCTCGACGACCGCCACCAACCCCACGGCCCGGAACCTGCGCGCCAACGGGCGGGTCCGGCTCACGATCGGGCCAACCCGCGACGTGGTACTCGTGGAGGGCTCCGCGACCGAGGTCGGCACGCTCACCGACGCGGTCGGCGACGCGTTCGCGACGAAGACCGGGTTCGACCCCCGGAAACTGCGGAACTACCCGTACTTCCGGATCCGGCCGGAGCTGATCCAGGCGTGGCGCGAGGTCAACGAGATCGCGGGCCGGGATCTGATGGTCGCCGGTGAGTGGCGGGTGTAGCGCCCTCCCGGCTGGCGGCGGGCGCGGGTGTCGGGCAACTTCGGCGAGACCTGCGCCCGTCGGGTGTGAGCGCTAACAGGTTCCACAGAGCCCTCGGGTGACTGATCGGCTCCGGAGATGTGCCAGCCGGACGAGGATGCTTGCGAACATCCCTGGAGCGGGATAAGTTAGCGCTCACATCGATAGCAGCCCATGTGCGGCTGACCGCCCGCCGCGCCCCGCCGGTCGGGCCGACACCCGGCCGGAGCAGTACGGGCGGCACACCTCGCAGCACCTGCCCAGAAAGGTCGTTACCGTGCCCCTGACTCGACGAGCCTTCACCCTGGGGGTGGCCGCCTCCGCCGCAGTCACCGCGACCGGCCTGGCGATCCGCCCCCGAGCCGCCTGGGCGGCGACCTACACCGGCTACGTGATGACCTACTTCACCGAGACGCCGAGCTTCCAGGGCGCCGACTACGGCCTGCACCTCGCGGTCAGCCGGGACGGGCTCAACTGGACCCCGTTGAACCAGAACAACCCGGTGGTCACCCCGACCGCCGGCGAACTGGGCCTGCGCGACCCGTTCGTCTACCGCAAGCAGGACGGCACCTTCGTCGTGGTCGCCACCGACCTCAGGGGTACGGACTTCAGCCGGAACAGCCAGTACCTGCACGTGTACGACTCGACCAACCTACAGTCCTTCACCGGCTACCGCCGGGTCCGGATGCACACCCTGAACGCGCACACCTGGGCCCCGACCGTCTTCTGGGACGCCTCCCGCAGCCAGTACGCGATCGTCTACTCGTGCAACAACGGCGGCGACATCCTCCAGGTGAACTACACGACGGACTTCCGCTCCGTCAGCTCGCCGCAGCCCTTCTTCCGACCCGCTTCCGGCGTCCTCGACGGTGACATCGTCGTCGACGGCGGCACCACCTACCTGTACTACAAGAACCTCACCGACGGAAACCTCTACGGCGCGAGGTCCAGCACCGGCGCCCCGAACAGCTTCACCACCTACACCGGCGGCCTGCGACAGGGCAACGCGATAGAGGCGCCGCTGCTGGTCAAGCGGAACGACGGTGCCGGGTGGTGGCTCTGGGGCGACTCGTTCAGCCCGGTCAACGCCGACTACTACGCCTGGTCCTCCAGCAACATCACCGCGAACGCGTGGAGCCAACTGAACCAGCGCGACTACACCCCGCCACTGAACGGCAAGCACGGCTCGATCCTCGGCATCACCGACGCCGAGTACAACGGCCTGGTCAGCCGCTGGGGCACGCCGAACTGGGTACGCCTGAAGTGCTCCAACCTGCCCGACCACGTCGTGCGGCACGCGAACAACGTCGGCCGGATCGACCCCTACCCGTTCGACCCGTACCAGGACCAGATGTGGCGGATGGTCCCCGGCCTGGCGGACCCGGCCGGGGTGTCGTTCGAGTCGGTGAACCGCCCCGGCAGCTACCTGCGGCACAGCGACTACGCGATCCGGCTCGACCCCAACGACAACAGCGCGACGTTCCGGGCCGACGCCACCTTCTCGCGTACCGCCGGGCTGGCCGACAGCTCGTGGTCGTCGTTCCGCTCCTACAACTTCCCCGATCGCTACCTCCGGCACAGTGGCTATCTGCTGCGGATCGACCCGCTCGGCGCGAGTTCCAGTGCGTCGGACCGGCAGGACGCCACCTTCCGGGTCATCTCCTAGGCACCGCCACCGGGCCCGGCGGGCGGGTCGGGCCCCAGATCCGGAAACATCCCGGTCCGGAAAACGAGTCCGGCACCCCGGAAGCCAGCCCGGCGGCCCGGAAACCAGTCCGGCAGTCCGGAAGCCAGTCCGGAAACCACCGCAGCCCGGAGATCACGGCTGTCAACTCCGCACCGTCAACGGAGGCCCCCGTGTCGTTCCCGCCCATGAGCCGCCGCCACCTGTTGCAGGCCGCCGGTGTCGCCACCGTCGCCTCGGCCGTCGGTTCCGTCGTCGACGGTCCCCAGGCGCAGGCCGCCCTCGCACCCGCCCGGCCGGACATCGGCGTCTCGGCGTACCCGTTCGAATTCGGCCAGGTGCGGCTGACCGCCAGCCGCTGGCTCGACAACCAGAACCGTACCCTCAACTACCTGCGCTTCGTCGACGTGGAGCGGCTGCTCTACAACTTCCGGGCCAACCACCGCCTCTCCACCAACGGTGCCGCCGCGACCGGTGGATGGGACGCGCCCTCGTTCCCGTTCCGCACGCACATGCAGGGTCACTTCCTGACCGCCTGGGCCTACATGTGGGCGGTGCTCGGCGACACCACCTGCCGGGACAGGGCCAACCGCATGGTGGCCGAACTCGCCCGCTGTCAGGCCAACAACGCCGCCGCGGGGTTCAACCCCGGCTACCTCTCCGGCTTCCCCGAGTCCGACTTCAGCGCCCTGGAGGCGCGCACGTTGAGCAACGGCAACGTGCCCTACTACTGCATCCACAAGACGCTGGCCGGGCTGCTCGACGTGTGGCGTCACCTCGGCAGCAACCAGGCCCGCGACGTACTCCTCGGGCTCGCCGGCTGGGTCGACTGGCGTACCGGACGGCTGACCCCGGCGCAGATGCAGGCCATGCTGGGCACCGAGTTCGGCGGCATGAACGAGGTGCTCACCGACCTCTACCAGCAGACCGGTGACGCCCGATGGCTCACCGCGGCCCAGCGGTTCGACCACGCCGCCGTGTTCAACCCCCTGGCGGCCAACTCCGACCAGCTCAACGGATTGCACGCGAACACCCAGGTCCCGAAGTGGGTCGGCGCGGCCCGGGAGTTCAAGGCCACCGGCACCACCCGCTACCGGGACATCGCCAGCAACGCCTGGAACATCACCGTCGACGCGCACACCTACGTCATCGGCGGCAACAGCCAGGCCGAGCACTTCCGGGCTCCCGACGCCATCGCCGGATATCTGCGCAACGACACCTGCGAGGCCTGCAACACCTACAACATGCTGAAGCTGACCCGGGAGTTGTGGCTGCTGGACCCGAACCGGGTGGCGTACTTCGACTACTACGAGCGGGCGCTGCTCAACCACATGGTCGGCCAGCAGAACCCGGCCGACAGCCGTGGGCACGTCACCTACTTCACCCCGCTCAACCCGGGCGGTCGCCGGGGCGTCGGTCCGGCCTGGGGCGGCGGCACCTGGAGCACCGACTACAACTCGTTCTGGTGCTGCCAGGGTACGGGCCTGGAGACGAACACCAAGCTGATGGACTCGATCTACTTCCACAACGGCACCACGTTGACGGTGAACCTGTTCATGCCGTCGGTGCTCACCTGGTCGCAGCGCGGGATCACCGTCACCCAGACCACCAGCTATCCGGTCAGCGACACGACGACGCTCACCGTCACCGGGAGCGCGGGCGGGTCGTGGACGATGCGGATCCGCATCCCGGCCTGGACGAGCGGGGCGACGGTCAGCGTCAACGGGGTCGCGCAGAGCATCGCCACCGCGCCGGGAAGCTACGCCACGCTCACCCGCTCCTGGGCCTCCGGCGACGTGGTCACCGTACGGCTGCCCATGCGGGTCGCGACGCAGCCCGCGAACGACAACCCGAACGTCGTGGCGGTCACCTACGGTCCGGTCGTCTTGTCCGGCAACTACGGCAACACGACGCTGAGCGCGCTCCCGTCGCTGGCCACCGGCTCGGTGACCCGCACCGGCAGCGGTTCGCTGGCTTTCACCGCCACCGCAAACGGCGCGACCGTGAACCTCGGTCCCTTCTACGACGCGCACGGGCACAACTACACCGTCTACTGGAGCGCCAACGGGCAGGCGGGTGGCTCGACCGCCAGCTACCGGCTGGCCAACGCGGCCAGTGGTCTCGTGCTGGGGATCCAGGACATGTCGACCGCCGACGGCGGCCGGGCGCTGCTGTGGGGTGACACCGGCACCGCCGACCACGACTGGGAGCTGGTCGTCGACGGCAACGCCGTCCGGCTCCGCAACCTCAACAGTGGGAAGGTACTCGGCGTCCAGGAGATGTCCACCGCCGACAACGCAGCCGTCGTGCAGTGGAGCGACAGCGGTACCGCCGACCACCGGTGGACCGTCACCGACGTCGGCGACGGCTCTCACAAGATCCGCAACGTGCACACCGGCAAGCTGCTGGCCCTGCTCAACGGCTCCACGGCCCAGGGTGCCCAGGCGGTGCAGGATCCGGACAACGGCACGCCGGACAACCAGTGGCGGTTCGTCCCCAACGGGGCGCGGCGGATCCAGAACCTCGCCAGCGGCCTGGTGCTCGGGGTACGGGAGATGTCCACCGCCGACGGCGGGCAGGTGGTCCAGTGGGGCGACACCGGCACCGCCGACCATCTCTGGACCGCGCTGGTCGACACCGGTGGCTACCTGCGGCTGCGCAACTCGCACAGCGGCAAGGTGCTCGGGGTGCAGGACGCCGGCACCGCCAACGGCGCCCGGGTGGTGCAGTGGGCCGACAACGGCACCGAGGACCACCGGTGGCGGCTCCGGTACGGCGGCAACGGCTACTTCCGGATCCAGTGCGCCAACGGCGGCCGGGTACTCGGCGTCGACGGCGCCGCCACCGCCGCCGGGGCACAGATCGTCATCTGGGACGACAACGGGACCAGCGACCACCTCTGGCGCTTCGTCTGACCCGCACGGAACTCCCGAACTCCCATCCTCGTCACCCACCCGCCTGGAGGGGCTCATGCGTACGCGTACCAGATGGTCGGCCGCCCTGACCGTTGCTCTGCTCGCGGTGGCGGTGGTCGTCACCGAACCGTTCCGCCCACCGCAACCGGCACAGGCGTTGAACAACGGGGTGGCCCGTACCCCACCGATGGGTTGGAACAGCTGGAACACGTTCGGCTGCAACATCAACGAGACGCTGATCCGGCAGATGGCCGACGCCATGGTGGCCAACGGCATGCGCGAGCTGGGCTACCGGTACGTCGTGGTCGACGACTGCTGGATGGACCCGAACCGCGACGCGCAGGGCGAGCTACAGGCCAGCCCGAGCCGGTTCCCGAGCGGGATGAAGGCGCTCGGCGACTACCTGCACGCCCGGGGTCTGCTCTTCGGCATCTACCAGGCGCCGCTGGACCGGACCTGCGCACAGTACTTCGGCTCGTACCCGGGAGCCACCGGCGCCCAGGGGCACGAGGCCCAGGACGCCCGGCGGTTCGCCGCCTGGGGCGTCGACTTCCTCAAGTACGACTGGTGCTCGCCGAGCGGCACCATCGACGACCAGGTCGCCACGTTCGCCAGGATGCGCGACGCCCTGGCCGCCACCGGCCGGCCGATCGTCTACAGCATCAATCCGAACAGCATCCACGAGAAGACCGGGCCGATGCGCAACTGGGGTGACGTGGCCAACATGTGGCGCAGCACCGAGGACATCACCAACGCGTGGAACACAGGCCAGTCCAACGGATATCCGATGGGGATCCAGAACATCGTCGACGTCAACGTGCCGCTGGCCGGCTATGCGGGCCCGGGGTCGTTCAACGACCCGGACATGATGGAGGTCGGCCGGGGCGGCATGACCGACACCGAGATGCGCAGCCACTTCGCGCTCTGGGCGGTGATGGCGGCGCCGCTGATCGCCGGCAACGACCTGCGCGGCGCGGACGCCGCGACGCTGGCCATCCTGCGCAACCAGAACCTGATCGCGATCAACCAGGATCCGCTGGCCCTCCAGGCGGTGCAGGTCTCCAACGACGGTACCCGCGGGTGCTGGCCAAGCGGCTCTCCAACGGCGACGTCGCGGTGGCGCTGTTCAACCAGGGCAGCTCCGGCACCACGGTCTCCACGACGGCGGCGGCGATCGGCAAGTCCGGCACCTCGTTCACCCTCCGGGACGCCTGGACCAACGCCACCTCCACCACCAGCGGCAACATCTCCGCCAACGTGCCGGCGCACGGCACGGTCGTCTACCGGGTCAGCGGCGGGGGGACCACCGAGCCGCCGGCCACCTTCCGGCTCCGCAGCGAGTCCAGCGGCCGGTGCCTGGACGTCGACAACGGCGGCACGGCCAACGGTACGACGATGCTGGTCTGGGACTGTCACACCGGGGCCAACCAGCAGTTTAGTCAGTCCGGCCAGTCCCTGCGGGTGCTCGGCAAGTGCCTGGACATCCCGACGAACGCCACCGCCGGCACGCCGGCACAGCTCTGGGACTGCAACGGCGGCACCAACCAGCGCTGGACCTTCAACGGCAACGGCACGATCGGCAACGTCGGGCTCCCCAACCTCTGCCTGGACGTCGACAACGGCGGTACCAGCAACGGCACCGCCGTGATCGTCTGGACGTGTCACACCGCCGCGAACCAACGCTGGAGCCGGGCGTGATCTCGACGGACCCCCATCGACGGTACGGGTGGTAGTCGGCTCGACCGGTCCGTACGCCGACGACCTGGCGCCGCGGCGGCCCGACGGGAGGGGCCGGGTCCACGTGTGACGCGGACCCGGCCCGTGCCTGACCATGGCGGAATGGTCGGGCGGTGGTGCGGTTCAGGGGCGAGCCCCCCGTGCCTCAGAAGTTGACGTCGGCGCACCAGTAGTAGGTCTGGTCGGAGTGGCTGGCCTTCCAGATGGTGTAGACGATGTGCCGACCGCTACGTCCCGGCGCGCTCACGTTGATGGTGTTGGAGACGCCGTTCAGCACCGGGTCGTTCTCCCGGGTGCCAGCGCCCGGCGCGTACCGGCCGGTTTCCCGGACCAGTTCGAGGTTGTTCCAGCCCAGCCGCTGGCTGAGCGGGTTGAACCCCTGCCGGGTGACGTAGATCCGGAAGTAGTCGGCGCCGTGCAGCGCCTGGTCGTGGATCTTGACACCGAAGTTGGCCCCGACGTTGGTGGCCTGCCAGTTGCCCGGGTTGTCCAGTGCGGCGTACCGGACGCCGCCGGTGCGCCCGGCGCTGCACAGTTGCCCGTTCGGCACGGCCGCCTGGTGGTTGCCGGCGACACCGTCGCGGTACAGGCCGTTCCAGTTCCACATGGCGTTCGGGTCGGCCTGCCAGGCCTGCCAGCACATCGGGTCCTGGGTGGCCATCGCCGGGTTCTGGAAGTCGCTGCCCCAGCGCTTCCAGCAACCGTAGTTGCGGGAGGCCGGGTTGATCGTCGAGCCGTGCGCGCTCGCGGTGTCCGGCGTGGCAACCAGGGACACGGTGAGCGCGACGACCCCGGCCACCGCGACGGCGAGAATCCGCAGGACCGTCGTGACGCGGTGTCGGGCCGGATCGAGTTGTTGGGCGAGTGTAGACATAGGGATCCCCAGACGTCGATTGCACGAGCGAGTACGCGGGAGGCTGCCCGGCGCTCCCGCACCAACCACCCGGCTCCGGCGGCGGTGCCCTGATGAGAGATTCACACCCATGAATGCTGCTTGTCAATAGTTTGGGACCCAAACAAAGTATGGATCACCGCCCCCGGGTCCGGGCCCGGTTGCCGGCCCCGCACCGGCGACGGTCAGGGTCGACGGGTACTGCCGACGTCGACGACGTGCTCGCCCAGATACCACCGGAGACCGCCGGGAGCCGGCGCGTCGCCTACTCCGCGCCGGCTCCCGTCGCCCACGTCCAGCAGTGGGCGGTCTCGGGGTGCGGTCGAGGCCGGGAAGGGCGGTCCCCTCCACTCCCGCACCCCGAGCGTCATGGTGTGGACAGCTCGAACCTCCGGACCGTGACCGCCCCGCCGAGCGCCGAGGTGGCGTAGTTGAATATCCCGAACCGGTACCCCATGAAGAACTGCCAGGCGTTGTTCAGGGTGAAGGCC
The DNA here is from genome assembly GCF_003030385.1 of Plantactinospora sp. BB1. Lineage (NCBI taxonomy): Bacteria > Bacillati > Actinomycetota > Actinomycetes > Micromonosporales > Micromonosporaceae > Plantactinospora > Plantactinospora sp. BB1. Next base: position 4,657,201 of record NZ_CP028159.1, read on the forward strand.
GGGCCGAGGGCGGTGAAGGTGACGCCGTCGGTGCTGTACGAGAAGCGGGCCTGTCGCCCACTGCCGGGCCGGATGTCCGCGTTGGCCCGCAGCCAGATCCGGCCCCCGGAGACGGCGGCGCTGGCGACCTCGGTCCCGGTGCCGGTGGTGTTCCAGTTGCCGTCCATGGTCAGGTTGTTGGTCACGACCACCCGGGTGGTGCCGTTGTCGCGCCTGACGCCGATCCAGGCCGAGGACTGGCGCAGCATCGCCAGGCCGCTGCGGTCGCCGTCGCGCATCGTCGAATGGTCGAGCTCGATCGTCGCGGTCGAGGTCGGGCCCTGGATGCGATGGGTCAGGGTGTTGCGGGCGTTGTAGAGGTCGCCGGTGACCGTGGCGGTCTGCAACCGCAGCCCGTTGTCGACCGACCATCGCGCGTTGTCCGGGTTGTGGTTCCACTCCCACTGCGGTCCGAGGGTGGTGCCGGCGAAGGTGTCGACGCCGGTGAGCGGCCTGACCGGCCGCAGCGGCAGCGGGTTCGGGTACGTGCTCCCCCATCTTCCGTTGACCGTCTGCAACACGGGCCAGCCGTCGCCGGTCCAGCTGACCGGTGCCAGGGTCGGCATCCGGCCGCCGGGGTACGCGTCGGTGAACGCCATGTAGTACCACTGGCCGCTCTGGGTCTGCACGAGGCCACCCTGGTGCGGTACCCCGCCGCCGGCGATCGGCCCCGGCAGGTCGAGCAGCACCTGACGGATCTCGTACGGCCCGAACGGGTTGCTCGCCTTGAGCACGTACTGGCCGTTGGCCGGGCGGGTGAGCCAGATGTAGTAGCTGCCGTTGCGCTTGTAGAAGCGGGCGCCCTCCAGGGTGCCGATGTTCGACGGTGTGCTGAAGACCTGCTGGTTGCGCACCTGGGTACGGCCGTCGGCGGAGAGCTGGGCCACGCTGATGGTGCCGTTGCCGTACGCGACGTACATCGTGTCGTTGTCGTCGACCAGCATGCCGGCGTCGTAGTAGCAGTTGGGGATGGTGGCGTGCCGGCTCCAGGTGCCGTCGACGGCGGACGCGGTGTAGATGTGGGTCTGGGCGAAGTCGATGCACCCGGCCCAGTAGTAGGTCCGGTTGCTGGGCCGGTAGTTGAGGGTGGAGGCCCAGATGCCGTCCACGTACGCCCGGCCGCCGGAGAGGTCGTACTTCGACCCGAAGTCGAGCCGGGGTACCGAGTGCCCGGCGAACTCCCAGTTCACCAGGTCGTACGAGCGCAGGATCGGTGCGCCCGGCGAGTAGTGCATGGTCGACGCGGACAGGTAGTACGCCTCGCCGACCCGGATGATGTCGACGTCGGCGAAGTCCTGCCACACCACGGGGTTGCTGAACGTGCCGCCGGGCGGGTCGGTGGGGGTCGGGCCGGCACCACCGTCGACCCGGACGAGTTGCCACTGCTGGTTGGTGCCGCCCCAGTCCGAGTACTGCACGATGTTCGCCCCGTCGGCGGTCGAGGCCCCCTGCACCTCCATCGCCTTGCCGCTGTTCCGGTTGATCAGCCGAACGTGACCGTCGGTCGAGTCCACCAGCCTGAACTGCTGGTTCGTCCCGTTACCGTCACTCCACTGCACGATCGCCGCACCATCGGCGGTCGACCGGTCGAACACGTCCAGCACCTTGCCCGAGTGCCGCGACCGCAGCCGGTAGTACCCGGCACCGGAGTCCACGAACTGCCACTGCTGCCAGGCGCCGTCACCCCGCGCCCACTGGGTGATCCGCGCGCCGTCCCCGGTGGCCAGGTTGTAGACGTCCAGCGCCTTGCCACTGTTCCGGTTCAGCAACACATACCAGGCACCGGTGTCCACGGTGGCCGCCGAGGCCGGCACCGGGCCGAACGCGGCCGTCGCGGTGCTGACCAGCGCGGTCGCCAGGACGGCGACGAGGGCGGTCCGCCAGCGACGCCGCCGGCCGCGGAGCGTGGGCCGGTGGGCCGGTCCCGGGGTCGGTGCGGCTGGTGGCGACTGCGCCGCGACATCCACGGTGTTTCTCCCTCCGGTCGTGACCATCCTCGCCCGCCGATATCCGGGCTGACCGCACTAGTAATGTTAGCGCTAACACGAGCGAGTCGACCGTGCCGCAGTATCAAACCGACCCGGGGTGAGTCGCTCCGTCGGATGTACCGGATATTGCCAGAACGTTTCGACGTACTCAAGGGTGAGCGTCAATGTCCTGGCCGGAATTTGCCGCATCGGGTGACCGGACACGGACCCGATCCGACGTCGACTTTGGATAACGCGGACCGATAACACTTTCCGCCGGAGTGGGCCGGCCGGACACGGCCGGATATCTCACACCGCTTTTCTGTTATCCACGCCGGTGCCGGGGAGTCGCCCGGCCGACCCGGTCGGTCGGCCCAGCGCCGCCCCTCCGGCGCCGGCCGCCGCCCGAGGACGGACCGGACCGTGGTCGCCGCCGAAGGGGTCCCGCCGGAGCTGGACCGGTGCTACCCGCCCAGCGGGGGGCGGGTCCGGAAGGAGGCGTCGGCCCGGAACTCGGGATCGTCGACGACCTGGTCCACCCAGAGCTGGAGATCCCGGTGCCGCAGGAACCAGCCGGGGTAGTTGGACGCCTCCAGCGACACGGAGTCCGGCGCCGCGCCCGGCCGCACACAGAAGGTCGCGTCGCCACGGAAGAGCCGGCTCTCCTCGACCTCGCTCAACCGCACCCGCCAGGACGAATGGCGCAGGTAACGTCCGTCCCCGGCGCGGAAGGAGACGCAGTCCGGGTCCGCCAGGCCGGGGACCGCCTCGAACGTCGCCCGCTGCCGGGTCGCACCGTCGCTCTGCGCGCCGACCCGGGTCAGCAGTCCGACGCCGTCGACCGCCGTGACGAACGACCCCACCTGGTTGACCGACTCCATCGACACGCTCCCCAGCGGAAAGGGTCGCGACCCGGTGTTCGACGGTGGGGCACCGGTCCGGCTCGGGCGCCCCGGGGCCGGCGTGCTGGCCCGGGGCGCCGAGGTCGCAGGGACACCGACCGCCGGTGCCGAGGTGGGGCCGGCGGCCGTGGGTGCCGAGGTCGGCGCGGCGATGCGTACCGGTGGCCGTGGGTCCGCCGCCGGCCAGGTCGCGGTGGTGACCGTGGCACCGGCGGCCACCGTACCGGCGGCGACGACGGCGACGACGGGATGCGTCCCGATAAGCTGGCCCAACTGGCCGAGGAGCCCCGCCTTGACGCCCGCGCCGACGGCTCCGGAGCCGCCGATCCCGTTCGCGCCCGAAGCGGCCGCCGTCGACACCGCACCGAGGACGCCCCCGGCCAGTCCGCCCTTTGCGGTCAGGGCCGCCGCCAGCGCCGCGGGAACGGGGATCAGCGCCAGGCCGACGAGGAGGCGCTCCGGCGCGACCAGCGCGTCGCCGTGTCGGGCGCAGACCGGGCAGGACCGGGTGTGCCGGGTGATGCGTTTGCGCCACAGCGGGCTCGGCCGGCCGTCCCAATCCGCCAGTACGGCCCGGAGACCGTCGCAGCCCGGACGGGCGTCCAACGCGGCCACCAGCCGCCGGCCGAGCTCCAACTGGTTGCGCATCCGCTGGACGCGTACCCCGGCGTGCGCCAGCCCGACGCCGAGCGACTCGGCCAGCTCCGCCCTGCTCAGCCGGCCCGCGATCTCCAGCCACCACAGCGACAGCAGCGCCCGGTCCTCCGGGTCGAGCCAGCGACTGGCCCGTACCACCTGCCGGCGCTGGTCCGAGAGGTCCACCCGCAGCAGCGTCAGGTCCTCGAACTCGGCCCCGACCTCCGGCTCCCCGGCCACCTCCTCCAGGGCGACGGCGCGTTCGGCGGCGGCCTGCTGGCGCTGCGCAGCCGTGCTGACCTGGCGCAGCGCGATCGCCACCAGCCAGGGCCGGAAACTCTCCGGCGTCCGCAGCGTCCGCAGCTCCCGCAGGGCACGGAACATCGTCTCCTGCACGACGTCGTCGACGTCCGGATGGCCGCTCAGCGCCCTGCGCACGATGGTGTAGACGATCGGCAGGTACGTGACGACGAGTTCGTCAAGCGCCCGACGGTCGCCGGACTGTGCCGCGACGACCAGGCTCGTCTCGTTCGTACGGGTAGCTCGCATGTCCCATCGCTGTCGCAGGTGTCGGAGGGTGGTGCCGGGCCCGGGCCGACCTCAGCCACGGAACGCCGGGCGTACGGGCACGAGTGGTGTCGAGCCGTCGCACGCCGGTCGCGTACCCGGCGGAGTCGAGGGGCCGATGGTGTGGTGGTTGACTGTGGTGGACGCCGACGGCCGAGTCAAGAAGAAACCGTCCGATTTTCCGGCACCCGATCCCGGACCCGGTGATCCGGGCGGCAACCCGGAAAAGGTGTCGGCAACCACTCCGGGATGCCGCGGGGATGCCGGGAGTTCGTCGGCCGCCGTCGAACTCGACGATCCGGGCGAAGCAGAGTGTGCAGCGCTCATTCGGTCGCTCGACACATTTCTTCGAGGTCGACGGAAATCGCATCTTGCGGTGGTCACCGGCAGGCGATATGTTATCGCTCACATCGACGACCACCCATGGGCACGGGTGTGCGGCAAGCACACCCGGGGTGGCGCCGACGCGGGGCACGGGACGCCTTTCGAGCCCCCGGCCGCGCCGACAGGCACGCGCGGGACGGGCCAGGCAGTGCAGTGCAGTGCAGTGCAGGCCGTCCACGGGCACGCGTCACCGCATGCCCCACTGCCGGCGGTCGCCGGGTACGGCCAACCGGCGTCTCCCCGCCGACCTCCCGAGCCGATCGGCGCCCCGGTGCACCTCGCCGCCCGGCTCCAACCGGCTCCCCGCCACCGGGCGGACGGCCGGGGCGAGAGCCGGAACGAGGCGCGAGGCCGATGCGGGCATGTCCGGGTGCCGCGTACCCCAGCGCGGCGCCACCCCCAGCGCGACTGTAAGGAGTCTCCAGTGCGACAACCAGCCAGACTACGAGCCGGCATCCTCGTGGCGGTCAGCGGAATGGTCGCCGCCGCCGGGGCGGTGACCGTGCTGCCCGCACACGCCGTCGCGGCCGGCTGCTCGGTGAACTACTCGATATCGTCGCAGTGGCCGGGCGGGTTCGGCGCCAACGTCACCGTGACGAACCTGGGTGACCCGATCAACGGCTGGACCCTCACCTGGACCTACGGCGTCGGGCAGCGGGTCACCCAGGCGTGGAACGCGTCGGTGACGCAGAGCGGCGCCCAGGTCACCGCCAGAAACGTCGGCTACAACGCCTCGATAGCCCGCAACGCGAGCGCGTCGTTCGGCCTCAACGGGTCGTGGACCGGCAGCAACCCGGCGCCCTCGTCGTTCGCCCTGAACGGCACCACCTGCACCGGTGGGGTCACCGACCCGCCGACCGATCCCCCGACGAACCCGCCCACGGATCCGCCGACGACCCCGCCGACCGACCCGCCCACGAACCCGCCGACCGGAAGCCTGCCGACCAGCTTCCGGTGGAACTCCACCGGCGTACTCGTCGGGCCGAAGAACGACGGCCGCGACATCGCCGGCATCAAGGACCCCTCGGTCGTCTACCACAACGGCCGCTACCACGTCTTCGCCAGCACGGCGAAGTCGGCGGGCTACAACCTGGTCTACTTCAACTTCACCGACTGGTCCGAGGCCGGCAACGCCACCTTCCACTACCTCGACCAAGCGCCGCTCGGCACCGGATACCGGGCCGCGCCGCAGGTCTTCTACTTCGCCCCGCAGCGGCTCTGGTATCTGGTCTACCAGACCGGCAACGCGTCGTACTCCACCAACCCCGACATCGGCGACCCGAACGGCTGGACCGCGCCGAGGCACTTCTACAGCGGGATGCCACAGATCATCGAGGAGAACATCGGCGACGGCTACTGGGTCGACATGTGGGTCATCTGCGACACCGCCAACTGCCACCTCTTCTCCTCCGACGACAACGGCCACCTCTACCGGTCGCAGACCACGTTGGCGAACTTCCCCAACGGGATGAGCCAGCCGGTGATCACCATGCAGGACGCCGACCGGTACCGGCTCTTCGAGGCCGCCAACGTCTACCGGGTCGCCGGGCGGGACCAGTACCTGCTGCTCCACGAGGCGATCGGCTCGGACGGGCGCCGCTGGTTCCGCTCCTGGACGTCCTCGGACATCGCCGGTCCGTGGCAGGTGCTCGCCGCCGAGGAGAACAACCCGTTCGCCCGGGCCAACAACGTCAGCTTCCCGGACGGGGCCTGGACCCGGGACATCAGCCACGGCGAGCTGGTCCGCACCGACGTGGACCAGACCCTCACGATCAGCCCCTGCAACCTGCGCTATCTCTACCAGGGCATGGACCCCAGCGCCGGTGGGGACTACAACAGCCTCCCCTGGCGCCTCGCGCTCTTGACCCAGACCAACTCCACCTGCTGAGCGGATCGGCCCCGGTTCGCCGCGGGCACGGCCCCGTCGACCGGTCGAGGGGAGACAGCACGGCACGGTCTCCCCCGCCGCCGACGGGGCTGCCGCCCGCCCCGGTTGAGGCTTGGCGACGGCAGTCACGGAGCGTCGCTCAGCAAAAGCCTCAAATTGAGTTTCAATGGTACGTTTAAGCCACATGAGCCAGCAGATTCGGGACCTCGTACCCGAGCCATGTGATGTGCTCGCCCTGGGCGAGCCGACCCACCAGGAACCCGCGTTCGTCGCGATCCGCAACGAACTCTTCGCCCAGCTCGTCGAGATCGGCTTCCGTTCGATCGCCCTCGAGACCGACCGGGTGGCCGCGTTCGTCGTCGACGACCACGTGAGACACGGGACCGGAAGCCTCGACTCGGTACTGCGGGAAGGCTTCTCCCACGGCTTCGGCGCCCTGGACGCCAACCGGCGGCTGGTCGCCTGGATGCGGGAACACAACCGGGACCGGCCGGAGCGGGAGCACCTCACCTTCCACGGCTTCGACGCCCCGACCGAGAACACCAGCGCACCCAGTCCGAGACGCTTTCTCGAGTACGTACGCGACTATCTGCACGTCGAGAATCTCGACATCGCCGGCATCGCCGGGGACGACCGTCGCTGGAGCCGCGCCGAGGCGGTCCTCGACTTCGCCATGTCGATGGGCGCGACACCCGAAGCCGGACGGCTGCGGGAGATCGGCGAGGATCTGCGCACCAGGCTCTACGCCCGGGCACCGGAGCTGATCGCGAGGACCTCCCGCGCCGAGTGGCTCCGGGCCAGGACCGAGCTGGATGCCGGCCTCGGGCTGCTGCACTACCACTGGCAGGCGGCGCGGCCGCTCGGGCAGAGCGACCGGTTCCACCTCCTGCTGACCACCCGGGACACCCTGATGGCGCGCAATCTGCTCGACATCCGCGGCGTCGAGGCGGCCCGCGGCCCGACCATGCTCTTCGGCCACAACAGTCACCTGCGCGGAGCCGGCGAGGCCCGGAGCGCGGCCGACACCGGCGCCGACTGGTTCGGCGCCGGCGCGATCGTCGACTCCCTGCGGATCGGCAGGTACTTCTGCGTCGCGGCCAGTCTGGGCCGCAGCGAGGCTCTCCAGTTGGGCGAGCCGGAGCCGGACACCTTCGAGGGTCTCCTGCAACGCCGCGTCACCGGCTGGGGCCTGATCCCGGCCGCCGAGGTGCCCCCGGCTCGTACCCGGACCGACCCCACCCCCCGGCAGGGCTATTTCCCGCTCGACCAGGCGACCATCGACGGAGCCGACGCGATCCTGCACGTCACCGGCTGAGGCGCGCGCCGGCCACCGTGGCCGGAGGGCCGTGGCCCCGGGAGACGGCAGCTCTCGCCGTCCGGGTGGCCACGGCCCTCGTCGCCGTGATCCCTGCCGGACCGGGCCCTAGCCGATCGGCTCGACCCAGATGTTGCGGTAGAAGAGGTTGGGGCCGGGGTCACCGTGGTCCTGTAGCCGGATCGGGCCCACCGAGGGTCCCTCCGGGGCACCCCCGCCGGTCGGCCCGTTGATCTCGGCGTTGTCGTGCACGGTTACGCCGTTCCACACCACGGTGACCCGGGCGTTCTCCGTCTTGACCCCGGCCGCGTCGAACCGGGCGGCCCGGAACGTCACGTCGTACGTCTGCCAGGTCTGCGGCGCGGTCGCCGCGTTCACCCTCGGCGCCAGTTTCTCGTAGATGGCGCCGCACTCGTTGGTGGCCGGGGTGGTGTCGCCGTACGAGTCGAGCACCTGCAACTCGTACCGGTCCTGGAGGTAGATGCCGCTGTTGGCCCGGGCCTGCCCGGTGACGTCCGCCGGCAGGTTCGGCAACCAGAACTCGACGTGCAGCCTGAAGTCGCCGAAGCTCTGCCGGCTGCGGATGTCGCCGCCGAGCACCTCCACCCCGCCGTTGCCCAGCGGCCAGGTCGGGTTCGCCCCGTTCGGCTGCTGGAAGTTGTTCATGTTGGACCCGTCGAAGAGGGTGATCCGGCCGGGCGCCCCGCCGGGGCCGTACACCTCGAACTCGTAGATCCGGGCCGCGTTGTCGGTGGTACTGGTCGGCGCGGTCACGGCGAGTCGCGCGTACCTGGCCTGGGTGGCCGGGACGTCGTGCGTGGTGACGTTCGCCGTGTTGCCGGTGACGTTCGCGACCGTGCTCCAGGCGGTGCCGTTGGTGCTGACCTGGACGGCGAAGTCCCGGGTGTTCCAGGCGGTGTTCTCCCCACCGGCACCGGCGTGCCGGACCACGAACCGCTGCACGCTCTGGGTGGCCCCGAGGTCGACCTGCAACCACTTGGTGCCGCCGAGCGAGCACCACTTGTCGCTGTTGCCGCCGGTCACGCTGCCGTTGACCGCCTGCGCCGGTCCCTCGGTGGCGGAGCAGGAGCTGTCCGCCGTCGCCGGCCGGCCCAGGGCGAGATTGGCCGTCGGCGGAGCCGCCCCGCCGTAGACCTCGAACTCGTAGATCCGGGCCGCGTTGTTGCCGTCGCTGGCCGGGGTGGTGACGGCGAGCCGGAGGTACCGGGCCTGGGTGGCCGCGAAGGTGTGCGTGGTGGTGTTGGCCGTGTTGCCGGTGACGTTCGCGACCGTGCTCCAGGCCGTGCCGTTGGTGCTGACCTGGACCGCGAAGTCCCGGGTGTTCCAGCCGGCGGCCTCGCCACCGGCACCGGCGTGCGCCACGACGACCCGGTTCACGCTCTGCGCCGAGCCCAGGTCGACCTGCAACCACCGGCTGGAGCCCGTCGAGCACCACTTGTCGAGGTTGCCCGAGGTGGTGGTCCCGTTGACGGCCTTCGCCGGGCCCTCCACCGCCGAGCAGGAGCTGTCGGCCGTGGCCGGCCGGCCCAGGGCGAGGTTGACCGGCGGCGTCTGGCCGGGGATCGCGTTGAGGGTGTACCAGACCTCGGTGCTCCAGAGTGCCTGGCCGTCGCTGGCGCTGAACGGCCGGGGTGAGCGGACGTGGACGACCCGGCCGGCCTTGAGCCCGTTGACGACCAGGGTGACCTTCCTGCCGTCGGCCGAGAGTGTCGCGGAGGAGACCGAGAGCGTCTCCTCGTCCACCTTCGGCCCGCCGTAGGCGGCGGTCGGGACGTACCGCCACTGCTTGACCCGGTACTTCGAGGCGAGCGCGGTCGCGGTCGCCGTCGAGAGCGGCTTGGTGTACTCGATCTCGAACCCGTTCGACCGGGCCCGCATCGCCAGCATGTCGAAGGTGTTGCTGCCGTTCGGGGTGATCTTCTGGAGGCCGTGGCTGAGCTTGCCCTCCTGGCCCCAGTTGCCGCCGCCGTGCAGCCCGCCGGTGTAGAGGGCGCCGTCCGGGCCGAGGCTGACCTCGGAGACGCCGGCCTCCAAGCCCTGTGTCATCCGGAACAGCGCGCCCTGGTATTCACCGTTGACCTTCTCCAGGTACGCCCGCTGGAGGCCGCCGTACGTCACGTCGCCGATCGCCATCTGGCCGGCGAAGACGCCCTGGGTCATCATCACCGGGGTACTCGGCGAGTTGCCGATCTCGTTCTGCGGGAACCAGATGACCGGCTGGGTCACCGGGTTGTTGTCGAACGGCCCGGCCGGGTTGAGGTAGTGGTTGAAGAACCGGTCCTGCTTGATGTGCAGCAGCTTGGACGCCGGCTGGTAGCCGCCCTGGTTGTCGGTGACGAAGAGCCCGCCCTCCGGCCCCCAACCGATCCCGTGCGGGGTACGCAGCCCGCCCGCGATGTACGACACCGCGCCGGTGCTCCGGTTCACCCTGATCGTGGTGCCCCGGTTCCCCGCCGGCTGCGGATCCGTGGTGGCGCCGCCGTAGTTGATGGACACCGAGAGGTTCAGGTAGAAGAACCCGTCGGCGTAGAGCAGCCCGAACCCGAACTCGTGGAAGTTCCCGCCGAACGGCCAGGTGGCCACGGTCCGGTAGTTGTCGGTCACCCCGTCCCCGTTGGTGTCGTTCAGCTCGGTCAGCCGGTGCTTCTCGGAGACGTACAGCTTGCCGTCGACGACCTTGATCCCCATCGGCTCCTGGAGTCCGCTGGCGACCCGGGTCCGGGTCACCTGGGCCGGGCTGGTGTTGCCGGTGACGTTGCCAAGCAGCCAGACCTCGCCGGCGGTGGTCAGCGAACCGCCCCAGGTGAGCACCGCGAGGCGCCCGTCCGGAAGCCAGTCGAAGCCGGTGACCTGCGGTTCGAAGCCGCTGGGCCGCAGGTTCGTCAGCGTGTAGTTCGGGTGTACGGCGGTCAGCGGCAGGCCGTCACCGGGCGAGTCCCCGCTGGCCTCGCACTCCTTGCGGCCGGGCGCGGTCACCCGGACGACCCCGGCGTCGGTGCTGAGTACCGAGTTCGGCACGGTCACGAAGGAGGTCGAGCCGGGGGTACGCCACTGCAACGTCAACTGCTGGCCGCCGTCGCGTTCGAAGTGCTCGATGCGCAGCGAGTGGTAGCCGGGGCCGAGGTCGACCGTGCCGTCCTTCGGGTCCGGTCCGTGCAGCCCGTCGTGGTCGACCACGACGGCGTCGTCGATCAGCAGCCGCGACCCGTCGTCGCTGATCAGCCGGAAGGTGTAGCTGCCGGCCTGGGCGATGTTGATGTTGCCGAGGACCTGGGCGAGGAAGTAGTTCTCGAAGCCGAAGTCGGCCGCGCTGGTCCAGTTGACCGTCGGCATCAGCTTGTCGACGTTCGGCGTCTGGGCGGCCTTGAGGGTGCAGAGGTTGTTCAGCGGGACCTGGAGGTCGAAGACCCGCAGGGTGACACCGGGCTCCTGCGGCGGCGGCGCGGCCGTGGCGGCGCCGGTCGGCAGGCAGACGGCCGCGACGGCGAGCGCGGTGGCGACCGCGCCGAGAATCGGCGTACGCGCTCGTCGGAATGGTAGGAACATGTTTCCTCCCAGGGGTGAGCGGGACGACGCCGCGCCGTGACGCGCATGGCGGACCGCTCGGCGGCGCACCGTGCTCGGCCGACGGACGACATCGTGACGTCCTGTACCTGACCTGGCACGCCGCTGCCTGGCGAGGCAAACCCTACGATCGTTACGTTTGGATGTCTAGATGTTTCGTCAAGACGGACCCAACTTTCCTAGCGGTCGACAAAAGTGCACGATCCACTGGACATGTCCGGGCGGCCGGCGCGGCGCACGGGTGGCGCGGTGGCCCTAACCGGCGAAGGGGACCAGCCCGCTCTGGTAGGCGATCACGACAAGCTGCGCGCGGTCCCGCGCGCCCAGCTTCCCCATCGTCCGGCTGACGTGCGTGCGCGCGGTGGCCGGACTGAGGAAGAGCGCGGCACCGATCTCGTCGTTGCTCATGCCCTGCCCCACCAGGGCGAGCACCTCGCGCTCCCGGTCGGTCAGCACCGCCAGCCGGTCCTCGCCCTCCCTGGCAGTCCGACGTCGCGCGGTGAACTGGCTGATGAGACGGCGGGTGATCCGAGGTGCGAGCAGCGCGTCCCCGGCGGCGACCACCCGGATGGCGTGCAGGAGTTCGGCCGGCCCCGCGTCCTTGAGCAGGAACCCGCTCGCCCCCGCCTGTAGGGCCTCGAAGACGTTGTCGTCGGTGTCGTAGGTGGTCAGGATGAGAACCCTGACCTGCTCCATCCCGTTCGTCTCGGCAATCTGGCCGGTGGCGCGTATCCCGTCCAGCCGGGGCATGCGGATGTCCATCAGGACCACGTCGGGACGGCTGGCGCGGGCGAGTTCGACCGCCTCGGCACCGTTGGTGGCCTCACCGACCACCGTGATGTCGTCCTCCAGGTCGAGCAGGACCCTGAAACCGGACCGGACCAGCCGCTCGTCGTCGGCGATCAGCACTCTGATCGGCGGGGCGGAGTTCACGACGCCGGTCCGACCGGGGCGAGCGGCAGGTGCGCGGTGACCTCGAAGCCGCCCTCGGGACGCGGTTTCGCGTCGAGTTCGCCGCCGAGCAGCCGGCAGCGCTCGCGCATCCCGGTGATGCCGCGACCGGTGGCGGGTGAGGCGCCGGGGCGAGCCGGGGCGGACGAGGCTTCCCGGCCGCCCTCGTCGACCACCCGTACCCGCAGCGCGTCGACGCCGGGTTGGAGTACCACCGTCACCCGGGTCGGGCCGACGTGCCGGATCACGTTGGTGATCGATTCCTGCACGATGCGGTACGCGGCACTGCCCACCGCGCTCGGCAGCGGTGTCACCGGCGAGGCCCGCTCGACCCCGATCTCCAGTCCCGCCTCGCGGGCCTTGTCGGCGAGTTCGTCGATCTGGTCGAGACCCGGGTACGGCTCGCGCTCGTCGCCGTCGCGCAGCACACCGAGGATGGCACGCATCTCCAGCAGTGCCCGGGAACTGGTCTCCTCGATGGTGTGCAGCGCTTCGCGGGCCTGCTCCGGCCGCTTGTCCAGCACGTGCGCGGTGACGCCGGACTGCACGTTGATGATGGCGATCGCGTGCGCGACCGTGTCGTGGACCTCCCGGGCGATCCGCAGCCGTTCGGCCGCGACCCGGGCCCGGGCCTCCTCCTCGCGGGACCGCTCCGCCAGCTCCGCCCGCTGCTGCGCATCGGCCGCGATGACCCGGCGGGACCGGACGGACTCGCCGAGCGTCGTGCTGATCACCGACCCGCCGATCCGGAAGAAGACCCAGCCGAGAGCCGCCCGCGGCTCGATGTCCGCGGCGGCGAGCAGCCAGCCGACGGCCAGCACCGTGGTGCCCGCGGCGGCGATCCGCAGCGATCGGTGGCCGTCGCCGTAGGCGGCGAGGCTGTAGAGGGCGACGAAGAGACCGAGATAGGAGAGCCGGTCGGGGAAGCCGAGTCCGAAGTAGACCAGGCTGGCCAGCGCGGTGACGGCGAAGACCGCGACCGGCCACCGGCGACGGGCGGCGACGGCCACCCCGCTCACGACCAACAGGAGGTAACCGGCGTTGCCGAAGTCCGAGACCGGCCGGGAGACCGGTTCGGGCAGACCGACCCCGTAGTCGGCGACGCTCAGAATCTGGATCACGGTGACGAAGAGCGCGAGGAGCAGGTCCGAGAACCAGGCGGGCCGGCGGGAGAACCAGGCGGAGGTCTGCCCCGACACCGCCCCCAGCTCCATGCCGTGATCGTACGACACCCGTCACGGCAGGTGCCGCCGCCGCGAAGCGGCACCGGGTACGCCGGCCGACGTAGCCGACCACCCGCTCGGTACGCGGGTTTACGTAACCGGCGTCGTCCGTCGACGGAAGCGACGCATGCCCGGTCGGCGCGACGATCGACGGCATGCAGAGGAATCTCGCCCGCCGAACGGGGACCCGGGGTGACTGGGTATGGACGGCGGGAAACCGATGAGCGCGGTCGGTCTCGCCGAGCCGAGGGAGCGGCCCGACCCCACCGAGCCCGGACCGGGACGGAGCCTGGCGGTACTGCTGCGGCCGTTCGTCGCCAGTTTCGCCGTGGTGGTGATCCTCCAGGTCGTCGGCGCCGTCGCGGGGCTCGCGCCGCTGCTGGCGGTCGTCGAACTGGGCCGTACCCTGTTGTCCCCCGGCCCGGTCGACGACGGACATGTCCGGACCGTCGTCGTCGCGGGGGTGCTCGGGCTCTTCGTCCGGCTGCTCTTCACCGCGGCGTCCTCCGGCGTCGGGCATGCCGTGGACAGCCGGGTGCAGCTGTCGTTCCGCCGGCAACTGGCGCAACGGTTGGGTCGGGTACCGATCGGCTGGCTCTCCCGACGCCGCACCGGCGAACTGGCGAAGGTGCTGGGCGAGGACGTGACCGCCGTGCACCCGTTCATCGCCCACACCCCCGGCGAACTCGTCTCCGCCTTCGTCGTGCCGCTGGTGTCGCTGGTCTACCTGTGCACCGTCGACTGGCGGCTCACCCTCGTCACGCTGATCCCGGTGCTGCTGGCGGTGGCGCTGGTCCCGCTGATGATGACCCCGACCCGGCTCCGCGAGCAGCAGGAGTTCGACGCGGCGATGGGACGGATCGCGAATTCCGTCGTCGAGTTCGTCCAGGGAATCGCCGTGGTCAAGACCTTCGGCGGAACCGGGCGGGCCCACCACGCCTTCCGGACCTCCGTGGACGACTTCGTCAGCTCCTTCTTCCGGATGGTGCGCGGCCTCGCCGGGATCGCCGCCGGGATGCAGGTCGCGCTCTCCCCACCGTTCGTGCTGCTGGCCGTGTTGATCGGCGGTGCGGCCCTGCTCACCACCGGTTCGATGGCCCCGGCGGACCTGCTGCCGTTCCTGCTGCTCGGACTCGGCCTGACCGCTCCGGTGGCGGCGCTCGGGCACGGCTTCGACGACATGCAGACCGCCCGACGCGCGGTGGGACGGATCCGGGACGTGCTCGCGGTGCCGCCGCTGCCCGAACCCGCGCGCCCGGTCGCGCCGCGGGGACACCTGGTGGAGATCCGGGACGTCCGGTTCGGCTATCTGCCCGACCACGAGGTGCTGCGCGGGATCGACCTGGTGCTGCCGAGCGGTACGGTGACCGCGATCGTCGGGCCCTCCGGGAGCGGAAAGTCGACGCTGGCCCAACTGCTGCCCCGGTTCTTCGACCCGACCCACGGCTCGGTCCGGCTGGGCGGCGTCGACCTGCGCGAGATCGGCAGCCGGGACCTCTACCGGATGGTCTCCTTCGTCTTCCAGGACGTCCGCCTGCTGCGCGCGACGGTCGCCGAGAACATCGCACTGGCGGTACCTCGGGCCGACCTCGCCGACGTGGTCCGCGCCGCCGAACTGGCCAACATCCACCAGCGGATCCTGGAGCTGCCGCGCGGCTACGAGACGGTGGTCGGCGAGGAGGCCGAACTCTCCGGTGGCGAGGCGCAGCGGATCTCGATCGCCCGCGCGCTGCTGGCCGACGCCCCCGTACTGGTACTCGACGAGGCGACCGCCTTCGCCGACCCGCAGACCGAACTCGCGGTACGCCGGGCCCTGGCCACCCTGCGGGCGGGCCGGACGATCCTGGTGATCGCGCATCGGCTGGAGACGATCGCCGACGCCGACTGCGTCGTGGTGCTGGAGAACGGGTCGATCGTCGAGCGCGGCAGCCCCGCCGAACTACTGGCCCGGGACGGGCGCTTCGCCGCGTACTGGCGATCACACCGGTCGGCGCTCGCCGACGGTCCCGAACCCGCTGGCGTACCGCAGGGAGGCGAGGTCCGATGATCCGGATGCTGCTGCGCGTGCTGGGCCGCGAACACGCCCGGCCGGTACGCCGGACCGTGGCGCTGATGACGGCGACCGCGGTAGTGGAGGGCCTCTGCTACGCACTGCTGGTCCCGGTGCTGCGGAAGCTGTTCGGCGGCACCCCCGACGACGCCTGGCCCTGGCTGACCGGGTTCGGGGCCGTGGTCGCCGGCTACGCGGTGCTGCGCTACCTCAGCGACGTCTCCGGCTTCCGCGCCGCGACCACCCTGTTGCGGGGCATGTACCACCGGCTCGGTGACCACCTGGCCCGGCTCCCCGTCGGCTGGTACAGCGCCGCCCGGGTCGGCGAGGTCTCCGTACTGGCCAGCCGGGGCGTCCTCCAGGCGATGGGGGTGATCGCGCACCTGCTGGCACCGTCGATCTCCGCCAGCGTGACGCCGCTGACCATCGTCGCCGTGATGCTCGCCTTCGACTGGCGGATGGGCCTGGCCGCGCTGGCCGCCGTACCGGTCGTGGCGGCGGTCCAGCTCTGGACGGGACGCGCGATGGCCGCCGCCGACACCGAGCGCGCCGAGCGTGACCACGAGGCCACCGGGCGGGTCATCGAGTACCTCCAGGCACAGCCGGTGCTCCGGGCCGGCGGCCGTACCGTCGAGCGGTTCCGACTCCTCGACGACGCGCTGCGCGAGGTCGAACGCGCGTCCCGGCGTGGCATCCGGTCGGCGCTGCCCGGCGTGCTGGGCCTGACCCTGGTGGTGCAGGCGGTCTTCACCCTGCTGCTGGTGCTCGGCGCCTACCTCGCGCTGGGCGGGCGGATCGGCACGGCCGAGGTCCTGACCATCCTGGTGCTGGCCGCCCGGTGCGCGGATCCGCTGCTGTCGCTGTCGGACATCGGCAGCCAACTGCGTGGCGCGCGTGCCGAGCTGGCCAGACTCGACGCGCTGCTGCGCACCGAGCCGCTGCCGGAACCCCGCGAGCCCAGCCAGCCGGAGGGCCACGATCTGGCGTTCGACTCCGTCTCGTTCCGGCACGGCGACCGTACGGTGCTCGACGACCTCTCGCTCGCCGTGCCGCAGGGGCAGCGGCTCGCCGTGGTCGGACCGTCCGGTGCGGGCAAGACGACCCTGTTGCGGCTGCTCGCGCGCTTCTACGACGTGCACGCGGGGGCGGTCCGGGTGGGCGGGGTGGACGTACGCGAGATCGACACCGACCTGCTGATGGCGCGGATCGCCTTCGTCTTCCAGGACGTCTATCTCTTCGCCGGCACGATCGAGGAAAACGTGCGTCTCGGCCGTCCCGACGCGAGCGATGCCGAGGTACGGGCGGCGGCGACCGCCGCCCGGTTGGACGACGTGCTCGAGCGCCTGCCCGGCGGGTGGGCGACGAACGTCGGCGAGGGCGGCGCGCTGCTCTCCGGTGGTGAGCGGCAACGGGTCTCGATCGCGCGGGCGCTGCTGAAGAACGCGCCCATCGTGCTGCTGGACGAGGTGACCTCGGCGCTGGATCCGGTGAACGAGGCGGCCGTGCACGAGGGGATCGAGCGGCTGATGGCGGGCCGGACGGTGGTGATGGTGGCACACCGGCCGCGGAGTGTCCGCCGCGCCGACCGGGTCGTGCTGCTGGACGGCGGTCGGATCGTGGCGGAGGGAGACCACGACGAGCTGCTCCGCCGTGGCGGCCGCTACGCCGATTTCTGGAGCGCCTCCATGACCCCGGCCGGCGACCGACGTCTCCCGGTCACGGGCGACGGTAGATGGTGATCGAGTGGCCGACCTGGTCGATCGGCCTGCTGCTCTCGATCAGCGTGCTCAGTGGGGGTCCGGCCTTGGCGACCCGGCTGTTCGACACGACGAGCAACCCGTGCACCTCGCTCGGCGGGACCTTGAGCGGGTCGGCCGCGACGATTCCGTAGTAGGACGGCACCCCGCTGCCCTTGTAGACGAGCCAGACCCGCTCCCCCGGGTACCGCTGCCGGAGGCGGTCGGCCAGTCGTCCCAGGTCCTGCCCCCAGTCGACGTTCGAGTCGTGCAGGTGCCGGTGCGTCCTCGCCGGCCCGCCGAAGGCCTCGTTCGAGTACGGCAGGTAGTAGGGGTAGGTACTCAGCGAGCTGACCGCGACGAACAGGACCAGTGCCCCGGTCACCGCCGGCGCCCACCGCCAGCGGACGGCGACCACGGCAGCGGCGGCGACCGCCAGGAACATCGGCAGGAAGATGACGTACCGGACGCCGAAGTCACGGGATCCGGTCACCGCCACGGCCAGCAGCACCGCCGGGGGGACCAGCACGTACGGCACCACGGCGCGAAGCCGGGGCACCAGCACCAGCGCCACGGTGCCGGCCAGCCAGAGCGCGAGCGCGCCGAGCGGCGTCTTCACCAGCATCGCGGCCGGCAGGTAATACCACCGCGAGCCTCGGTAGTGTCGGCCGAACAGGAAGCCACTGAGCGTCTTGTCCTCGATGAGGAACTGGAACCGCATCCCGTCCCGGTAGGGCTGCGGGAACGGCAGCCAGTCCAGGGCCAGCCCGCGCAGCCCGTGCACGGCACGCAGGTTCTCCGGCGTCGCCCAGCCCAACCGGGGATCGACGACCAGGTAGCTGGCCCACACCACGGCGATCGCGACCAGCCCGACGCCGACCCCCGCCGCCGCGCCGAGCCCGAGCAGCCGGGCCCCGGTGCGCGCGCCGAGGTCGCTCCGGCGGCCGGCGTACCAGACGGAGACGACGACCAGCAGGAGCAGCACCGGCACCGCCGCCAACGCGCTCATCCTGGTGGCCAGGGCCGCGCCGAGTGCCACCGCGGCGAGTGGCAGGTAGCGCAGCGGTCGGCGGCGGGCCCGCCACAGCAGCCAGACCGACGTCAACAGGAACCCCGACGCGGGTACGTCGAGTGTGGCCAACGACCCGTGCGCGATGACGTCGGGCGAGAAGGCGTACAGCGCGAGCGCCACCGATCCGCCCACCCGGCCGACGAGGTCACCGGCGAACAGGTAGACGACCAGTCCGAACAGCAGCGTCAACAGGATCATCGGCAACCGCGCCAGCAACATCAGCCGCCCGGGGTCGTTACCGGACTCGTAGAGCAGATGCCGCCCGACCGCCCCCTGGGAACCGGTGAAGGCAGGGTCGAAGCGCGCGTCGGCGAAGAGCAGCCCGGCTCCGATGATCAGCTTTCCGAGTGGCGGATGCTCGGGGTTGTACCGCAGGCTGTGCTCCCGCAGGTAGACCATGGCGGTACCCACGTAGACCGGTTCGTCGATGGTGGGGGTCTGCCGCAGGGCGGTGCTGACCATCGCCGCCGCCATCTGCCCGAGCAGCGCCACCACGACGAGCCCGAAGAGCCACCGTCGGTGCCGCCGCAGCCGGTCGAACCGGTCCGGCCGCCCGGTGCCGCTCGGGGCGGACCGGGCAGCCGCGACCGAGGGCACAACGGTCTGCTCACCCTCGGGTTCGACGGGCGGGTGCTGTTCCGGAGTCATTGTCCAGGTGGCCTGGTGGGCGTGGCGATCAGGACCGCCACGCTGGCCGTCCGCCATGCATCATGGCACGGCCCGACCCGAGCCGCCGCCCGGCTCGGCGTTCCGAGCCGGAGACCGCCCGGCGGCCGCCCGAGCGCCGCACACCCCGGTCACGTTTCGCCGCCGGCGGTCGCGGGAAGGAGACGGGCATGCATCCGCACACGCCCGCAGTGCCCGGCATGCCGACCGAGCCGCTGCCGATCGCCCAGGTCAACACCGGAATGTCCGTGCTGGACGTCACCGGCCAACACGTCGGAACGGTGTCGGCCGTCCAGCAGCCCGGCACCGACGTACGCCCGGACGCCCCGGCCGGGGAGGCGGAGCGGTTGATGGACGCGGGCTACCTGCGGATCGATCTCGACGGCATGACCACCGCCGACGCCTACGTCGGCGGTGGTGAGGTGGCCACCGTCTCCGAGGCCGACCCCGGCGTGGTGACCCTCACGGTGCCGCGCGACGCGCTCTCCCGGGCCGGCTGAGCCGCCGTACCCGAACGGGCCGTGGCCCGGGGACCGACCGGTCCCCGGGCCACGACTGTGCCGTCGGGGCTCAGAACGGCCTCGCCCGGTTGCCGGCGCGCGATCGCGGCGGCGCGCGGTACCCGAAAAGGTTTTCAGCATCTGAACGGTGCCGCCGGCGACGCCCTCCGGCCGCGACCGCGCTGACCTGCGCCATGCGACGGCTTCGTCGACTTCGACGCAGGTCAGTTCCGGCACCTCGGCCGGCGACACATCGACGTCGGTAACAGTAGGTGCTCTTGACGGCGTCGAAGAAGACCGCCTACCGTGCCGAAAACGTTTTTATCGAAAGATCGAGATAGGTAACTCTGTTGCCTTGTCGGCGCCCACCGGCTGACGAGATCCATACCGTCGGAAGGAGCACCATGTCAGCACCACCGCACGCCTCGGGGCGCCGACGAGAGGCAGTTGTCGCGGTCGGCCTGGCGGCCGTCATGGCGATGGCGACCCTCGGAGGTTCCGCCCAGGCAGGCCCGCCGGCCACGCCGGACCGGGACCGACCGGCCGCCGCCCCGCTCGCCGTACCGGCCGACGACCTCGACCGTGGCCTGGTCTACACCGGACTCGCCGCCGACCGGTCCGGTCCGTGCGCGGGGCTGTTCCGGGTTATCGGCGTCGAACCGGCGATGTGCACCCACGGACCCGATCCGGCGCCCGCCGGCCTCTCCGTCAAGCGACCGGTGGCACCGCTGCCGGCCGGCAGGGCCGGGACGGGCAGCCAGCCGCTCGCCGTCTGCGAGGGCGACGGAGTCTCCGGCCGCCGCGTCGAGGTGCTCTACGTGCGCGGCAGCACCAGCCGGTACAACCAGTACCTGGAGACCTTCCGGCAACTCGCCGAGGCGGTCGACGTGATCTTCAACGAGAGCGCCCGGGCCACCGGCGGCGAACGGCACGTCCGGTACGTCACCGAGTCCGTCGGTGGCGCCTGCCGGCCCGTCGTCCGGGACGTGCAGATCCCCGACGCCGCGCTGAACGCCAACGACTGGGCACCACTGCTCAACGCGGTCAAGGCGGCCGGCTACACCCGTACCGACCGCAAGTATCTCCAGTTCGTCGACGCCCGGGTCTTCTGTGGACTGGGCGGGTTCGCCGGCGACACCCGCAAGAGCGACGCCAACCGGTCGAACTCCGGACCGGAGTACGCCCGGATGGACAACGGCTGCTGGAGTGCCGGCGTCGCGGCGCACGAACTCGGGCACACCCTCGGCGCCGTCAACAACAACGCGCCGAACGCCTCCGGGTACGCCCACTGCGTCGACGAGTGGGACGTGATGTGCTACAAGGACAACGCGAACACGGTGATCCAGACCAGGTGTGCGGACCGTGCCCTCGACCAGCGCCTGGACTGCAACCACGACGACTATTACCACACCAACCCGCCGGCCGGCAGCTACCTGGCCCAGTACTTCAACGTCGCCGACAACCTCTTCCTGATCCGGGGCACCGGCGGCGGCCCGGGACCGAACCCCGATCCGCCGGCCGGCAACCTGGCCCGCTCGGCCACCGCGACCGCGTCCTACACCTCGCCGTGGGAGAACGTCGCGGCGGTCAACGACGGCGTCGAGCCGACGTCGTCGAACGACGCCGCCAACCCCCGCTGGGGCACCTGGCCGGAGCAGGGTGAGCAGTGGGTCGAACTGACCTGGCCACAGGCGCAGAGCGTCTCCGCCGCCGAGGTCTACTTCTTCGACGACAACGGCGGGGTCCGCACCCCCGCCGGCTGGCGGGTGCAGTACTGGAACGGCAGCGGCTACCTGGACGTGCCCGGCGCGAGCGGTTACCCGACCGCGGTGAACCAGTACAACCGGGTCACCTTCACCGGGGTGAACACCAGCCGGCTGCGGGTCCTACTACAGGGGTCGGCGGCCTCCGTCGGCCTGCTCGAGGTACGGGTCGCCGCCGGCTGATCCGGCACCACCGATGACCGGTACGGCGGGGAGGCCGGCGCTGTCCACCTCCCCGCCCCGACCCGGGAAGGAACGGCCAGGTGGGCAGGGTCCACGCCAGCGCGGCGATCGGAGCACGACGACTCGTCCTGCTCCTCGCACCCCTGCCCGGGCTGCTGCTCGCCAGCACCGCCCCGGCCGGCGCCCACCTCGACGTGCGCACCGTCGTGCACCACGACGGGCGGGGCAGCGTGTGGGTCGACGTCACCTGGTCGGACGGGCATCCGGTCACCACCCCGGTGGTGGCCACGATCAACGCCCAGGCCGACGGCGGAGCGCGGATCGGTCCGGTACCGCTACGCGCCATCGACACCCGGACCCCGTCCGTCATCCGCTACGAGGGCACCCTCTCCGCCGGAGAGTGGACCACCACCGTGGACGTCGCGGCGCCCGGCATCGGGTACTGCCAGGCCCGGCTGACCGTGCCGCCGCCCACCGCCACCGGGCCGGGCGAAGCTCGCTCGGTCAGCTGCGGTGGTACGCCCCGGGCGGCCCCGCCCCGGCCGGACCCGGACCGGCCGGCCGAGCAGAACCGCTACCTCGCCCTCTTCGCGGCCGCCAGCGCCCTGCTGCTCGCCGGCTACCTCGGCTACCGCCGACGGCGCCCGAACCGGCACCGACCCCGCCGTCGACGGTGAAGGTGCCGGCCGGCTCCGGTCCGGGCCGCCTCCGCCCGCCCGGACCGGCCGCTGCGCTGCGCCGGCCGGTCCGCTCCGGTGCCGGGCCGGTCAGCTCAGGCCCCGGTCCTTGCCTTCCTTGATCTTCCTGGTGTCGCGGAGTTCGACGAACGGCTCCTCGTCCTCCGGGTGCCCGCCGGCGATGGCGCGGCCCCGGTGCAGTTCCGCGTCGAACTCGGCGCCGAGCAGCACCGCCAGATTCGAGATCCAGAGCCAGACGAAGAAGATGACGACACCGCCCAGCGTGCCGTAGGTCTGGTTGTAGGTGCCGAAGTTCGCCACGTAGAAGGCGAAGCCGCCCGAGGCGATGATCCAGATGAGCACGGCCAGCAGACCGCCGGGAGTGATCCATCGGAAGCCGCCCTGCCGGGCGTTGGGCGCCGCCCAGTAGAGGATGGCGAACATCAGGCTGACCAGTACCAGCAGCACCGGCCACTTCGCGATGTTCCAGACGGTGATCAGTGTCGAGCCCGCGCCGATCGCGTCACCGACCCACTCGGCGAGCCGGCCGGTGAAGACGACCATCAGGGCGCTGACCGCCAGCAGCGTCCCGACCACGATGGTGACCGCGACCCGGATCGGCAGGGTCTTCCAGATCGGACGACCCTCGGGCACGTCGTAGATGGCGTTGGAGGCGCGCATGAACGCCCCGATGTACCCGGACGCGGACCAGAGCGCGACGGCCAGACCGACGGCGGCGAAGAGTCCGGCCGTACCCTGTGCCTCGGTGAGGTTCCGGGCACCGGTCTTCAGGATCTCGCCGACCGGGCCGGGCGCGATCTTACCCATGTCGTCGATCAGCGGCTGGAGCACCGAGTCGCCGATCAGGCCGAGCACCGAGACCAGGACCAGCAGGCCCGGGAAGATCGACAGTACGGCGTAGTAGGTGAGCGCGGCGGCCCAGTCGGTCAGACTGTCGTCGCCGAACTCGCGCACGGTACGTCGCAGTACGCCCCACCAGCCCCGTAGACCGAGCTTCGTCGGCTGGTCCGGGGCGTCACCGGCGCCGTGCGTACCCGCCTGCGGCGCCGACGGGCGTCGACTCCCGGGTACCGTCCCGCCGTCGGCGACCCGGTCGTCGCGGTACGCGTGGTCCGTGCTCTTCTCCACCATCGCGGAGCCTGCCTCTCAGGTTGGGTCGACCCGGTCCCATCGACTCCGTCGGGTGGTTACCGCGCCCGCCAACGCCGCGACCGGGCACCGTGCCCGATCGTGCCGCGCCGGCGCAGCAGCACCACCGTCAGCACCGCGGCGGCGAGCCCGAACAGCACGCCGACGTACGGCGCCGGCCGCTGCCGGGCCCTGGTGGCGGCCCGCCGGCCGACCTCCCCGGCCCGGACCACCGCCACCTGCGCGGTCTCCGCCGCCAGGTCCCTGACCTGTCCGGCCTGGTCCTTGACCTCGGCGACCTTCTCCTTGGCGCGCGTCTTGACGTCCGCCCGCTCCGCCAGATGCTGCACGGTGTCGCCCAGCTCCGCCCGGGTCCGGGCGATGTCGGCCCGGATCGCCTCCGGACCCGCCGACTGCGGCGCACCCGTCCCGCCGACGGTGGCGGTACCGGGATCCGCGCCTGCCTTACCGGTACTCGTGCTCATCGGTGTGCCCTCTCCTTCACCTCGTCGATGTCGGCCTTCACGCTGCGTACCGCCTCCTCCGGGACCGGTGGACCGGCCTGCCGCACGTGCCTGCGGCCGACGAGGGCCAGCCCGGCGGCGACGGCGAAGAGCAGCACGGAGACGATCAACGCGGCCAGCCAGCCCGGCATCGCCTCGGCCAGGCCGAGGATGACGCTGGCCAGCAGCGCCGCGATCCCGTACAGGGCGACCAGCCCGCCGCCGCCGAACAGGCCGGCGCCGACGCCCGCCCTCTTGCCCTTCTCGGTCATCTCCGCCCTGGCCAGCGCCAGCTCGCTCCGAACCAGGTGCGAGATCTGCTCGGCGGCTTGGCGGACCAGTTCGGCGGTCGGCGCCTGGTCCGGGTCGGCCGCGCTGCTACGGGTGACGTCGCTCATCTCGTCCGCTCCTTCCTCTGACCGACGGATATGCCCCGCCGCGCTCCGACTCAAAACGCCACGTCGCGGTACCGATGGCCCGGCCCGTCGAGACGGTGCCGGGTCCGGGGTAATCCGGTCGACACCGCCCCGCCGCTGGTGCACCATCACGCTTCGTGAAACGCCTGCTCCGCCGGATGGCGCTCGACGTCACGCCGTTACGGACGTCGCGGGACTACCGGCTGCTCTTCGCGGCGAGCGGTGTCTCGGGGTTCGGGTCGTTCATCACGTACGTGACCATCCCCTTCCAGGTGTACGCGCTGACCGACGATCCGCTGCTCGTCGGCCTCCTCGGCGTCTGCGAACTCGTACCCCTGCTGGTGATGGCCTTCGTCGGCGGCGCCCTGGCCGACTACCTCGACCGCCGGGCGCTGGTGCTGGGCGCGGAGGTCGCGTTCACCGCGCTCTGCGGCGTGCTCCTGGTCAACTCGCTCTTCGACCGGCCGCACCTCTGGCTGCTCTACGTGATCGCCGGGCTCACCGCCGCGATCGACGGCATCCAGCGACCGGCGCTGGAGGGACTGACCCCGCGCGTCGTCACGCTGGACGAGATTCCGGCCGCGAGCGCGCTCAACTCGCTGCGGATGCAGATCGCCCAACTCGGCGGGCCCGCCGTCGCCGGCCTGCTGATCGCGTCGGTCGAGATGCCCTGGGTGTACGCGGTCGACCTCGGTACGTTCGTGTTCTCCCTGGTCTGCCTCTACCTGGTCAGGGCCGTACCACCGCCGCCGGCCGCCGAGCGACCGTCGCTGCGCTCGGTGGCGACCGGCCTGCGCTACGCGCGTAGCCGCCCCGAACTGCTCGGTACCTACCTCGTGGACATCAACGCGATGTTCTTCGGGATGCCGCAGGCGCTCTACCCCTTCATGGCGGGCAAGCTCGGCGGCCCCGCCGTACTCGGCCTGCTCTACGCGGCACCCGCCGTCGGGTCGCTGCTCGCGACGGTCACCTCCGGCTGGACCGGGCGGGTGCACCGGCACGGGCTGATGGTCGTGATCGCCGCCGGGCTGTGGGGGGTGGGGATCATCGGCTTCGGTCTCACCGACTGGCTCTGGTTGGCGCTCGTCTTCCTCGCCTTCGCCGGTGCCGCCGACATGGTCTCGGGAATCTTCCGGATGACCATCTGGAACCAGACCGTCCCCGACCATCTGCGTGGCCGGCTGGCCGGCATCGAGATGCTCTCGTACGCCACCGGGCCGCTGCTCGGCCAGCTCCGCTCCGGCGTCGCCGCCCGGTTCGTGGGCATCGGCGGGTCGATCGTCTCCGGCGGTGTGCTCTGTGTCGTCGGCACGCTGGCGCTGGCGGCGGCCCTGCCGGCGTTCCTGCGCTACGACGGCCGGGACGGGCTGGCCAGGAAGCGGGCCGCCGACGAGGAGTGGGCGGCCCGGGCGGCGTCCCCGGCCGCAGCGGACCCGGCCCCGATCCCCATCCACCCGGCGTAGCCCGTCCAACCCGCACAACCCCCAGGGGCCGCGTCCGGGCGGGGTGGGCGCTGCGCGGCGCGTTCCGGCGGCGGTGTCACATCCGGGCCGTCGGCGGTGCTCATCAGGTGTGGAGGAAGATGTGGAGTTCGTCGGGCGGGGTGCGACGGTGCTGGCCTCGGTCGTCGCCACGGTGCCGCCCATCGGCGGCCGGGCGGCCGGGCGAGCCGGACGGAAGGATGCCGTGGCCTTGTCGACGCCGCTGGGACGAAAGAGCGTCCGTGCCGACCTCGAGCAGGTCTTCCGCGCCACCTATCCCCGGGTGGTGGCGGTCGCCGCCCGGGTGCTCGGCTCCCGGGACCAGGCCGAGGACGTCGCGCAGGAGGTCTTCCTGAGCTTCGGCCGCTGCACGGTGCCGGCGGGCGAGGCGGTGGGGTGGTTGTGCGTGGCCGCGGCGCACACCGCGCTGAACCATCTCCGAACCGGGCGGCGCCGCGCCTCCCGCGAGGAGGCCGTCGGCGTCGGTGATGTCGCCAGCCCGGACGTCGCCGACATGGTCGTGACGCGCGACGAGCGCCGCCGGGTGCGGGCGGCGCTGGCCCGGCTGCCCCGCAGGCAGGCCGTGGCCCTGGTACTGCGGCACAGCGGCCTGAGCTACGCCGAGGTGGCCGCCGCCCTCGACCTCTCCCCCGGCAGCGTGGGCACCGTCGTGCGCCGCGCCGAGTCCGCCCTACGCAAGGAGTTGAACCGTCATGCGTCATCCGACTGACGGCATGCTGCGCCGGCTTCTGGACGAGCCTGGCGGCGTCGCCGACACCGACCGCGAGCATGTCGCGGACTGCCCGCGGTGCCGGTCCAGACTGGCGGCCACCCGCCGGGACGCCGCGCTCGCCGCAACGGCGCTCGCTGTCGACGTCGACGTCGACAGCGATGTCGAGCACGGCTGGCAGCGCCTCTCCCGTGCGGTCGCCGCAGACCGGCCCCGACAGGTTGCCGTGACCGCCCGCGCCCCCCGGTGGCGTACGGCACTGCGCAGCCCGCTCTTCGCCGGTGTCGCCGCCGTCGCGCTGCTGACCGGGGCCACCACCGCCGCCGCCGCGAACTGGCTGCCGATCTTCCGTACCGAGCGGATCGCCCCGATCACGATCAGCCAGGCCGATCTGCTGCGGCTGCCCGACCTCTCCGCGTACGGCGAGGCGACGGTGACCAGGATCGCCGACGTACGCCCGGTCGCCGACGCCGACGCGGCGGAGAGGGCCACCGGCCTCACCGCGCCACGGGTGGCGAAGCTGCCCCGGGGCGTGACCGGAGAGCCGGTGTTCCACGTCGGTGACCAGGTGAGCGCCACCTTCACCTTCTCGGCGGAGAAGGCGGCGCGGACCGCCGCGGCCGTCGGCGAACCGCTGCCCCCGCCGCCACCGGGGCTCGACGGCAGCCCGTTCAGGATGACCGCCGGTCCGGGCATCGCCGCGGTCTGGTCGCAGGCCCACGGCGGGCCGTCCATGATCGTCGGCCGTGCGGTCGCACCGACCGTCTACTCCTCGGGCGTACCCTTCTCCACCGCCCGCGACTATCTGCTCTCGCTGCCCGGCCTGCCCGAGGACGTGGCGTCCCAACTGCGCCGCTTCACCGACAACGGGACGACCCTGCCCCTGATCGTGAAGACCGGTCAGGAGCGGAGCTTCCCCGCCGAAGTCGACGGGGCACCGGCCACGGTCCTCACCACCAGGGACGGCACGCTCGCCGCCGTCTTCTGGGTCCGGGACGGCGTCCTCAACGCGGTGACCGGCTCGCTGAGCACCGACGAGGTGCTGTCGGTGGCCCGTGGGGCGAGGTGGCACCGGTGACGGCCGATCCCGGCACCCGGCGGGGCGAGGCACCCTCCCCGGAATCCGCCGAC
Source organism: Plantactinospora sp. BB1 (assembly GCF_003030385.1). Lineage (NCBI taxonomy): Bacteria > Bacillati > Actinomycetota > Actinomycetes > Micromonosporales > Micromonosporaceae > Plantactinospora > Plantactinospora sp. BB1. The sequence goes on from NZ_CP028159.1 coordinate 4,684,715, forward strand.
CGGCTCCTCGCCGAGCTGCCCCCGTCGCCGGCCGTGTGGTGCTCGGGGCTGCGCAAGCGGTACCGGCGCCGGACCGCGGTCGACGACGTCTCCCTCACCGTCGGCCGGGGCGAGGTGGTCGGGCTGCTCGGACCGAACGGTGCCGGCAAGACCTCCGTGATCAAGATGCTGCTCGGTCTGGTCCGGCCCGACGCCGGCGAGGTGCTGCTGCTCGGGCGCCCCGGGCGGGACCCGCACTCCCGGGCCCGGGTCGGCTACCTGCCGGAACTCTTCCGGTACCAGCCGTGGCTCTCCGCCGCCGAGGTGCTGGCCCTGCACGTCCGGCTCGCCGGCGTCGCGGTGCCGGCCGCCCAGCAGCAGGAGTGTCTGGCCCAGGTCGGCCTCGCCGACCGCGCCGCAGACCGGGTCGGCGGCTTCTCCAAGGGCATGCAGCAGCGCCTCGGGCTGGCCGTCGCGCTGGTGGCCCGCCCGGAACTCGTCGTCCTCGACGAGCCGACCAGCGCACTCGACCCCGTCGGCCGGGCCGACGTGCGGGACCTGCTGCTCTCGCTCAAGGCCCGTGGGATCGCCGTCCTGCTCAACTCGCACCTCATCGGCGAGGTCGAGCGGGTCTGTGACCGGGTGGTCATCCTCGACAGGGGCCGGGTCGCCGCATCGGGAACCCTCGCGGAGCTGCTCGGCCAGCGTGAGCTGCGGCTCCGCCTCGACGGGGTGAACGCGCAGGCGGAGGCCCGGCTCGCCGCCGCCGGCCCGCTCGCCCGGAGCGGAGACACCTTCACCGTCACCCTCCCCGCCGAGCAGGACGGCGTCGGCGTACCCGACCTGGTGGCCGACCTGGTCCGGCTCGGGGTACGGGTACACGCCGTCGAGCCGGGGCGGATCAGCCTTGAGGAGCGGCTGCTCGACATCCTGCGTACCGGCCCCAGCGAGGAGCACCGATGACCACCCGTACCGTGTTCACCGTCGCCACGCTCACCGTCCGGGAGGCCGCACGCCGACGGGTGCTGCTGGCGCTCGTCGCGCTGACGGTCGTACTGCTGGGGGTCAGCGCCTTCGGATTCTCCCGGATCGACGCCACCTTCGGCGGTCTCACCAGCGGGGAGGCCCGGCTGGCGGCGGCCATGGTGCTCAACCTGGTGATGTTCGGGCTGAGCCTGACCGCCGCGCTCGGTACGGCGTTCCTCGCCGGCCCCACCCTGGCCGGTGAGACCGAGACCGGGATCGCCCTGGCGGTCCTGGCCCGACCGGTACGCCGCTCGACGGTGCTGCTCGGCAAGTGGCTGGGGCTGGTCACCTTCGGCAGCGGTTTCGTGGCCGTGGCCGGACTCGCCCAGCTGCTCATCGTCCGCACCACCACCGGCTACTGGCCGCCGCGACCGGTCACCGGCCTGGCGCTGCTCGCCGCGCAGGCGGCGGTGCTGCTCACCCTCGGCCTGCTGCTCTCCACCGCCGTCTCCCCGATGGCGTCCGGTGTCGTCGCGGTCGGCCTCTTCGGCGCCACCTGGATCGGCGGCGTGGTCGGGGCGTTCGGCGAGGCGCTCGGCAACGAGAGCGTGGCCCGGATCGGCACCGTCTCCCGGATGCTGCTGCCGACCGACGGGCTGTGGCGTGGTGCCATGAACGCCTTCCAGGACCCGACCCTGCTGGTCCAGTTCCAGGAGGCGTTCAAGGGGCACCCCTTCCTGAGCGAGGCGGCGCTCACCCCCACCTATCTCGGCTGGACCGGCCTCTGGGTCCTGCTCGCCCTCGGACTGGCGGCGGTCTCCTTCCAGCGTCGGGACCTGTGAGCACCCCGGTCAGGGGCGCGGTGAGTTGCGGGTCCACGGCCGGCGGTCCCGCCGGCCGCCGGTCGCCGCGACGCAGCGCGGGCAGACATGCCGTACCTGGTCGCTGTCGGTCAGCACGTCCGTCGAGGCGTACTCGAAGTTGACGTGCGGGAAACGCCGCAGCGCGGAACGGCTCAGTGCCAGCCCGCAGACCGTCTGGTTCTGCCCCGGCCGCCACGCGTGCACCTCGCCGCCCGGCTGGCGTACGCCGTCGTCGTCCCGCCACTCACCGGACGCCGCCACCATCGCCGGCGCTGTCCTGGTCATCTCGGTCCCGTCGGGTCGGGCGGCCGGTGCCGTGGGTGGAGCCGCACCGACGGGGCCGGCGCGCTGCCGCTCACCGGCCGGATCACCCGGCCGAGTTCCGTTCGTCGCTCTTGGCCTCCGCGTAGCCCTCCATCCGGGAGTCCTCCTCGTGCCCCTCCGGGTGGCCCGGCGGCCGTTCGCTGGCACGCTTCTCGGTCGGCGTCTCCGGTATGCCGCTGCTTTCCTCCGCCGCACCACGCTCGCCGCCCTGTCGCTTCGCACCCTCGGTCATCTCAACCCCTCCGTTCGAGGCGCTCCGGCCCGCTGTCGGCCAGCTCCGCGTCGTGGTCGCCGTCTCCTGCGAAGGGTGCGCTACCCCCATCCGGGACAGCCAAACGACGGGTGGACCTCCAACCTCGACACGGCGCGGCGTCGGCGGCGATGGCGGCCGGTCCTCCGGCCGGCGACACGCCCACCGCTGGCCGTCGTTTTGCGGCAGCAGACGGTGCGCCCGACGGGCACGTTTCGCGGGGGGAATCCGGGGTAGCGGCCCGGCTTCGGGAGCCGGCGAGCGGACGGAGTGGCTGTGAGCGAGACGATACCGGAGCGGCGACGCGCGACACCGCGGGTGGTGCTGGTTCCGCAGCAGTCCGGCTATCCGGGGCCGGTCCGTCGTACCCGCCGGGGCAGCACGCTCACCGCGCTGCTCCGGACGACGGACGCCAAGCAGATCGGCCTGATGTATCTCGTCACCTCGTTCGGCTTCTTCCTGGTCGGCGGGGTGATGGCGCTGTTGATGCGGGCCGAGCTGGGCCGGCCGGGGATGCAGTTCCTCTCGCCGGAGCAGTACAACCAGCTCTTCACCATGCACGGCACGATCATGATGCTGCTCTTCGCCACCCCGCTGGTGTTCGGCTTCGCCAACTACCTCGTGCCGTTGCAGATCGGCGCTCCGGACGTCGCGTTCCCCCGGCTGAACGCCCTGGCGTACTGGCTCTACCTCTTCGGGGCGCTGCTGGTGGTCGGCGGCCTGTTCACCCCGGGCGGGGCGCCGGACTTCGGTTGGACCGCGTACACCCCGCTGAGCCGGTACGAGCACAGCCCGGGTGTCGGCGGAGACCTGTGGATCGTCGGCCTGGTGGTCACCGGGCTCGGTACGATCCTCGGCTCGGTCAACCTGATCACCACCATCCTGACCCTGCGCGCACCAGGGATGACCATGTTCCGGATGCCGATCCTCACCTGGAACATGCTGCTCACCTCGGTACTGGCGATCCTGGTCTTCCCGCTCTTCGCCGCGGCCCTGCTCGGCCTGCTCGCGGACCGCAAGCTCGGCGCGCACGTCTATTCCGCCGAGACCAGTGGACCGCTGCTGTGGCAGCACCTCTTCTGGTTCTTCGGCCACCCCGAGGTCTACATCGTGGCGCTGCCGTTCTTCGGCATCATCACCGAGATCATCCCGGTCTTCGCCCGTAAGCCGATCTTCGGCTACAAGGGACTCGTCGCGGCGACGCTGGCGATCACCGGGTTGTCGATGAGCGTCTGGGCGCACCACATGTTCGGCACCGGCCAGGTGCTCCTGCCGTTCTTCTCGATCCTCAGTTTCCTGATCGCCGTGCCGACCGGGGTCAAGTTCTTCAACTGGATCGGCACGATGTGGAAGGGACAGCTCACCTTCGAGACGCCGATGCTCTTCGCCATGGGCTTCCTGGCCACCTTCCTCTTCGGCGGACTCTCCGGGGTGCTGCTGGCCAGCCCGCCGATCGACTTCCACACCCACGACACCTACTTCGTGGTGGCGCACTTCCACTACGTACTCTTCGGCACCATCGTCTTCGCCGCCTTCGGCGGGGTGTACTTCTGGTTTCCCAAGATGACCGGCCGGATGCTCGACGAGCGCCTCGGGAAAATCCACTTCTGGACGATGTTCGTCGGCTTCCACACCACGTTCCTGGTGCACCACTGGCTCGGCAACGAGGGGATGCCCCGCCGGTACGCCGACTACCTGCCGACCGACGGCTTCACCACGCTGAACACGATCTCCACCATCGGGTCGTTCGTCCTCGGCGCGTCGACGCTCTTCCTGCTCTACAACGTCTGGAAGTCCTGGCGCTTCGGCCGGGTCGTCGAGGTCGACGACCCGTGGGGGTTCGGCAACTCGCTGGAGTGGGCGACCAGTTGCCCCCCGCCGCTGCGCAACTTCGACCGGCTGCCCCGGATCCGCTCCGAGCGGCCCGCCTTCGACGTCAAGTACGGTCCGCTCGTCGCCGACCTGGGCCGGGACCTGCCGCAACGGTCCACGAAGCCGCCGCAGGAACTGGACGAGGTGCTCGGGCCCGACTCCGGCCCGGACCGGTCCGACCGGCCCGCGCCGGGCGGGGCCCGAGGTGCGCGCGGGGCCGAGGAGCACCGGCCGGACCCGCACTCCGGTGCCCGCCCGGTCGAGGTGCCGGAACCCTCCGAGGTACGCCGCCCCGAGCATGCGGAGGCGGAACCGGACGACGATCTCGGCGGCGCCGACCGGGGTGGCGCGGAGAACGACCGGTGGCGGACCGGCGGCGACGCCGGGCCGGGCTGAGGTCGGACCCTCGACCCCGCCCGCGCCGCGAGCCCGAGGCCGGGCCCGCGGCGCGGCGCCGCCCCCGGCCCGGCAACCGGTCACGACTCCGACCGGCCGGACCCGCGACCGGCTCCCGCCGGGTGCGGCGGGGGCGGCGGGGGCGGCGGGGGCGGCACCAACGTCCAGGAAGCCGGCGGCGTCAGTCCCGCATCAGCGGTGCCAGACCGGAGAGCCGGAGCACGCGGGCGACGAGCGGCGGAGAGCCGAGTATCCGGTACGTCCAACCGGCGGCGCGGCTGGCCTCGTATCCGGCCAGGAGTGCGGCCACCCCGGCGGCGTCGATCAGCGGTACCCGGCTGAGGTCGACCTCCAGCCGACGCGCGGCGACCCGGCCGACCGACTCCAGCAGGGTGTGCCGGAGTTGACCGGCGGTGTCGTGGTCGACCTCACCCTCGACCCGGAGCCGCAGGACGCCGTCCCGGAGCTGTCCACGGAGCCGCAACGCCGGCGGCCACCCACCCGGCTGGTAGCCGCGCCACGCGGGCGGCTCGTCGGTGAGCATCGCCACGCGCAGCCAGGAGAGTGTCTGGGTCAACAACCGGGACACGTGCATCTGGGAGATCCCGTACCGCTGCGCGATCTCCGACTGTGTCTTGTTCCCGTAGAAGCGCAGGGTGAGAATCTGGCGCTCGCGCGGCGGCAACTGCGCCAGCAGCCGTTGCAGGGTGACCCGCTCGTCGACGGTTTCCAGTTGGGCGTCCGGCTTGCCCATCTGGTCGGCCAGGGTGACGCTGCTGTCGTCGCGGCCGCGCAGGGGTGCGTCATAGGAGGCGGGACGATACCCGAGCGAGGACTGCCGGGCCTGCCGGACGTCGACGACCGAGGCACCCATCTCCCGGGCCAGTTCCGCCTCGCTCGGCTCGCGGGCCAGCCGCTGCCGCAGGGTGGCCGCGCACTGCCGGACCTCCTGGGACAGCTCCTGTAGCTGGCGGGGGACGTGCACCCCCCAGGTGCGGTCCCGGAAGTGCCGCTTCAGCTCCCCCAGCACGGTGGCGGCGAGGTAGGCGCTGAAGGAGCCACGGCCCGGGTCGAACCGGGCGATCGCCAGCATCAGCCCGAGGCTGCCGGACTGTTGCAGGTCCTCCACCGGCTCGCCCCGCTCCCGGTACCTCCTGGCGAGGACGTGCACGAACGGCAGCGCCAGGCGGGCCAGTTCCTCGGCCTCGGCGGCCCGTTGCGACGGTGACAGGTGTCCGGCACGCTCGGCGTAGCGCAGGGCCGCCGCGTCCAGCATCGCCCGGTACGCGTCGTTGTGGTCCATCACACGGGTCTCCGACGCGGCGGATGGCTTCGCTGCCATTCTCGAACTCCTCCGGGCCACGGCTTCGCAGATCGTGACGGCCGGTGGCCGACCACGGTCTGCCTTTACCCCTGCCCCACGCGGCCGAATCAGCAGAATTGGATCTCAGAACGGCGGCGGGGCGTAGCCACGATCCGGCCGTTCCGGAGCCCGGCGTTCGGGGAGCCCGAGCAGGCTCGTCACCCCGGTGAGCTCGAACACCCGAAGGATGAAGGGCCGGGGATTGACCACGTACATCCGGCAGCCGAGCCGCTCGGCGTCGGCGCATCCGAACAGGAGGGTCCTGATCCCGGACGAGTCGCAGAATCTCAGTTGGGACAGGTCGACGGCGACGCTGGCGAACCCGTGCCGCAACACCTGGTCGAGCGTCCGGCGCAGCAGGTCGACGGTGTCCATGTCGAGGTCACCGGCGAGTCGTACGGTGAGTGCCCCGGCCGTGCCCGGATCCAGCGCCACCGTCAGCGGCGGTCCCTGGCCGAGCAGCGGGTGGGTGTGCGGTGAATCCCTCCGGGTCTCCGCCCCGCCCGTCGCGGTGACCTGCCCGGCGGCCGATGGGGCGGCTCTCCGCTCAGCCACGGTGCTCGCCACCACTGCTGGGGACGGCATGGCCGGCCACGCACCGCGTCACGTCGGGACGGTCCGCACCTGGCACGCACGACCGCGATTCCAGCCCGAAACCGGGGTGGACGCCGGTGAGGGTGAGGACGTGCTCGACCGTCCGGGAGATGTCACGGAGGACCAGCTCACCGCCGGTGCCGGTGACGATGGTCCGGGCCCGCAGCAGGGCGCTGACGCCGTGCGCGGAGAAGAACGTCACCGCCGACAGGTCGAGGACGAGCCGCAGCGGCCGGCCGCCGGCCAGCCGCTCGACGACCGTGACGAGGCCGTCGGCGTTGCTCATGTCGACCTCACCCCGCGCCCCGAGCACGATCGTCGTGCCCTCGGGGTCCAACGTGAGTGACATTATCGGGGCACCGATGATCCGAGCTGTCGCGGAACTGGTTGCCCCCTGTTCAATCGGCATGACGCCTCCGGGGGTGATCGGCAGGAGCCGCCCGCTCAGGTAGTGTCGGGCGTCGTGGCGAACGGTCCGGGCGCACGTCTTGACCCACTGGCCACGTTACCCCGTTCGGGATGATTCGGCTCTATGGGAGGGGCCGCGACATCGTCCGGCTGCAAAAGCCCGAAGAGCTGGCGGGTGTGCCCGGCGGGCGTCGCTGGGAATAATCGACGGATGGACAGTATGGTCCAGTGCGAGACCCAACTGGTCGGCACCCGGGTGGTCGCCCGGTTTGTCGGCCACCTCACGGTGGCATCGGCCCCGTCGGTACGACTCAACCTGCTCAAGTGTCTGGCGGACCAGCCGGACGCGCTGGTGGTCGACCTCGCCGCGCTGACCGTCGCGCAGCCGACGGCGCTCACCGTGTTCACCGCCGTCGCCCGGCAGGCCGCCGTCTGGCCCGGCACCCCGGTTCTGCTCTGCGCTCCGGACACGACGACCTCGGCCCTGCTGAGCAGCGGGTCGTACGGGCGGATGGCGGTCTTCGACTCGATCGACCGGGCGCTGTCCACCGACGCGGGGCCGCTGCTGCCCTCGGTCAGGGAGATGCTCCTGCCGGTCTCCAGCGCGGCACGGCGGGCTCGGGACGTGGTCACCGACGCGTGCACCCGGTGGCACCTGGCGGATCCGGTGGGCCCGGCCTGCCTCGTCGCGACCGAGTTGGTCAGCAACGCGGTGACCCACGCCCAGACCCTGATCGACCTGCGCGTCTCGCTACGCCGTTACCTGATGATCGCGGTACAGGACGGCAGTGTGGCCGAGCCGAGGTTGTCCGTGGCCGCGCCGTCGACCCTGGGGACCGGGCGAGGGCTGCTGCTGGTCGACAGGGTGGCCCGGCGATGGGGCAGCGTTCCGGTCGAGGGCGGCAAGGTGGTGTGGGCCGCACTGGACATCGGCTCGCCGCCTCCCGAGTGATCGGGCCGGCACGTCGGCACGGCTACGGTTCGTCGATCTCCATCACCAGGATCGCCCCGGTGGTGCCGTGCTGCTGGTTCGGCATCGGGGTGCCGGAGACCCGTACCTCGACCGGCCGCCCGCGCCGGTTGACCGCACTGACGGTCATCTGTTCGGTGTCGACCTCGCCGGTGAGGACCTTGCGGACGAGCGGGCGGAGCAGGCCGGTCGGCAGGCCGATGTCGAGGTTGAGGAAGTGTTCGCCCAGCACCTCGGCCTCGCGCAGCCCCCAGAAGTCCTCGGCGCGCCGGTTCCAGGACCGCACCCGCATCGCCTCGTCGATCACGACGACGCCGGCCCGAAGGCTGGTCAGGATCGCCCCCAGGAAGGCGTTCGCCTCGTGCAGCTCGGCGGTGCGGTCCCGCAGTTCGTTGTTGATGCTCTGCAACTCGTCGTTCGTCGACTGGAGTTCCTCGTTCGTGGTCTCCAACTCCTCGTTGGTCGACTGGAGCTCCTCGTTCGTCGTCTCCAACTCCTCGACGCTGGACTGGAGTTCCTCGTTGGTGGTCTCCAACTCCTCGTTGGTGGACTGGAGTTCCTCGTGCGCCGCCTCCGACTGGCGGTTCGCGTGGTCGAGGTCACTGCGGAGTCGCCGCGAGACGGTGGTGTCCTGGAAGACCAGGGCCACCCCGAGCAGGCTGGCGTCGCTGTCCACCAGCGGGTTGACCTGGATCTCCAGGAAGAGCGGCTCCCGCGAACCGCGCCGGTACTCCACGTCCGCCACCTGCACGGGCCGGCGTTCGACCTGGGCCTGGTCGATGTAGCCCCGCAACTCGACCGGACGGTACGACAACTCGAGATCCCGGAACGGCCGGCCGATGTCCTTCGCCGAGATGCCGAGCATCTGCTCGGCCCGCCGGTTGGTCAGCGCCACCAGGCCGTCGCCGGTGACCACCACCTGGGCGACCGGGCAGGTCATGAAGGCCTCGTCACGGAGCCGGTCGAGTCCGCCGAGTTCTCCGCCCTGCGCCGGCGGGACCGGAGCGGTCGGTAGCGCCGGATTGCCCGGGGGCGCCAGGGACGTGTTCCGGAAGATCCGCCGCTTGAGGTCGATCGGTGTGAAGAGCCGACCGTGGCTGAGCAGCATCTCGGCCTTGCCGAGGAAGAGCACCCCGCCACCGGTCAGCGCGAAGTGAAAGCGGGAGAGGATCCGGGCCTGGGTCTCGGCGTTGAAGTACATCAGCACGTTCCGGCACACCAGCAGATCCACCCGGGAGATCGGCGCATCCTGGACCAGGTCGTTCCGGCCGAAGATGACCGAGCGGCGGAGGTCCTTGCGGAAGACGTACCGGCCCCCGCTGGCTTCGAAGTACCGCTCCACCAGGCCGGGCGGCACCGGGCTGAGCTGCCGCTCGGTGTACGACCCGAGCCTCGCCGTGGTCAACTCCTCCTCGTCCACATCGGTCGCGTAGATCTTCACCCGCTGCCTGAACCGCTCCGCCCCGACAATCTCGGCAACGATCATGGCCAGCGTGTACGCCTCCTCGCCCGAGGCGCAGCCCGCGCTCCAGATCCGGATCGGCGCGTCGGGCTCCTTCGCCTCAAGCAGCGCCGGCAACACCTGGTCGCGCAGGTCGGCCCAGGCGTCCGGGTCGCGGAAGAAGCCGGTCACGTTGATCAGGATGGTGTTGAACAGCCCGGTGAACTCGTCCGGATGCACCTGGAGGTGGTCCAGGTATTCCGCGTACCCCTGGACACCGACCTGGCTCATCCGGCGCCCGACCCGGCGCGTCAGGCTGGCCCGCTTGTAGCCGGTGAAGTCGAAGCCCCGAGACTCCTTCAGATACAGCAGCAACGCCTCGAGGTGTGGATCCGACTGCGTCACGGCTACTCCGGGGTAGAACTCTGGTCGTCGCGGCTACCGTACCGCTCGGCCGAGAGCCGAACGCCGGAGCATCGCCGGCAACGGCGGCGACCCGTCGATGGGGGTCAATTCCGGTAGTCGAGCCGGATCCCCGTGCCCCGGGCGGGTTTGTCGGGCACCGCCGACGGGCAGGTTCTGCGGATGGCACAGAGCCGGGCGGTCAACCGGGACCTCGTCGTCGTCGGCGCATCGGCCGGAGGTGTCGAGGCGCTTCGGGCGCTGGTCGCCGGCCTGCCGCCCGAACTGGCCGCCGCGGTCCTGGTCGTCCTGCACATGCCCGCGGGTGCGGAAAGCGCCCTACCGGTCATTCTCGGCCGGTGCAGTCCGCTGCCGACCGCCTTCGCCCGCGACGGCGAACCGATGTCGCCCGGGCGGCTGTACATCGCGGTTCCCGACCGGCACCTGCTGGTCAAGGACGGGCACCTGCTGCTCAGTCGCGCGCCCAAACAGAACCGGGCCCGCCCCGCTGTCGACGCGCTGTTCCGCAGTGCCGCCCGATGGTACGGACCCCGTACGGTCGGTGTCGTGCTCTCCGGCAGCCTCGACGACGGTGCCGCCGGACTGGCCGCGCTGCACGCCGCCGGGGGCATCTGCGTCGTACAGGATCCCGCCGACGCCGTCATCGAGAGCATGCCGAGGGCCGCCCTGGCCGTCGTACCGGAGGCCGTCGTCGGGCCGGCCGAGCGGCTGGGCGCGGCGATCGGCCAACTCGTCGCCGAGAGCGTCACCCGACCAGCCGAGCCGTCCCTCGACTCGGACCTCATCACGGAGACCGACATGGCCCAGAGCGAACGACGGGTCGTCGCCGGGGAGCAGCCCGGCCGAGCAGCGCCGGTGAGCTGCCCGGACTGTAGCGGCGGCATGCGGGCGGTCCAGACCGGCGCCGCGCTGCACTACGCCTGTCACGTCGGGCACATCTGGTCTCCGCAGACCCTGCTCGCCGCCCAGCAGGAGAAGATCGAGCAGGCACTCTGGACCGCGGTGAGCATGCTCGAGGAGCAGGCCAACATCCATCGGGCCCTGGCCGAGCGAGCCGGCGGGAGTCGGGCCGCGCTGACCCAGACGCACCAGCTCGCCGCGGCCGACGAGGTATGCCGGGCCGCCGAGGTCATCCGCAAGCACTTCCCGGAGTTCCTGCCGGAACTCCCCTGACCCGCCCGGGCGCCCGGCACGGCCGAGATCCTGCCCGCCGGTGCTGCCACCACCGGCCGGCCCGGCCGGCGTCAGGCGGCCAGGTTCGCCCAGGGCGAAGGGGGGACCCGGAGAAGTTCAGCCGCGCCGGGCGCCATGGTCAGCGCGATCAGAGCGTGGCCGATCCGGTGCAACGGCATCACCAGGTCGACACAGCCGGTCGCCAGGGCCGCCAACGGCATCCCGGGAGCCGCGGCCGTCGACGGATCCTGCACGATCGTGCGCCCGCCATGACACTTCAGCACCCGGACCCCGCTCGCGCCGTCGTCGAGCCGACCGGTGAGCACGACAGAGATCGCCCGCGCTCCGTACCGGACCGCGACGCTGGCGATCAGGGGATCCGCGAGCCGGAAGTCGTCCCGGTGCCGCAGGCGGATCCGGCCGGCCGGATCGACGGCTCCGGTGTGCCGGGCCGGCAGAACACCGATGCCGGGAGTGTCGACCCGGTCACCATCCTCGACCAACCGGGCCGGCAGCTGACACCGCTGACGCAGCGTGGCGGCGAACTGCCCGTCGATGGCGGGCGTCCGATGCTGGATGAGCAGGATCGGCGCCGGAAAGTCGGCCGGCAGCTCCGGCAACAGCTGGCTCAGCGCGCTGGGCCCGCCCAGAGACGCGGCGACGACCACCACGTCGAACGGCCTCCGGCGCTCGCGCCTGGGTACGCCAGCAGACATAGGACGAGTGTATGCGCCTATGTACGGCACCTGGCATAAGGGTATCTGCGCTGGGTAGTCGACCACGGACGGAGGTGGGTCGCATGGCGGAACAGATCGAACCGAGTGGCGCCGTGGCACGAACCGACCGGCAGCGCAACTTCATCCTGGCCACCATTCCTGACCCCGAGTACGCCCAACTGCACGACGCGTTGACACCCGTCGAGCTGACGTCGAGGGACCCGATCTACTCCACCGGCGGCGCGATCCACGACGTCTACTTTCCGGTCACCGCCGTACTCTCCATGATCGCGGAGGTGGACGGCGAACCGGCGGTCGAGGTGGCCACCATCGGCCGGGAGGGGATGTCCGGCCTGCCGGTCTTCCTCGGGGTGGGGGCCAGCCCGAACACCGTGTTCGCGCAGGTACCCGGTCGGGCTCTGCGTCTGCCGGTCGAGCGCCTGCGCGACGTCCTGAGCCGCGACGGTCACCTCCATCGGCAGCTGCACCGCTACATCCAGGCCACCCTGGTGCAGCTGGCGCAGAACGTCGCCTGCAACCGGATGCACAACAGCGAGCAACGGGCCGCCCGCTGGCTGATGATGACCGCCGACCGGGTCGACGCCGAGCGGTTTCCGCTCACCCAGGAATTCCTGGCCCAGATGCTCGGGGTGCGCCGGGCCACCGTGTCACTGACCGCCGGAGCGTTACAGGAGGCGGGGCTGATCAGCTACAGCCGGGGCGTCATCACCATCCGGGACCGGGCCGGACTGGAGGCGACCAGTTGTGAGTGCTACCGGGTCGTCCGGGAGGAGTTCGACCAGCTCATGCGGCAGACCTGACCCGATCTCGCGCCCCGGCCGCGCAGGGGACGCGAACGCGGCCGGCCCTCGGGGGCCGGCCGCGCCGATCATCCGTCCCACCGGTCGGCGTCGCGGGCCGCAGGGCGGTCAGCGGCGGTTCCCGGTCGCCAGGCCGAGCCCGATCATCCCGATCCCGAGACCGAGGTGCAGCCAGTCGTCGGCTCCGTTGAGCGGGACGACGTTGGCCGGGCTGTCGTGGCTGATCACCAGGCCGTACAGCCAGAGCACCAGGTAGACGGCGCCACCGGCGATGAGGTACAGCCGGGCCCGCTCGGCCGTACGGGCCATCGCCAGGCCGACGACACCGAACAGCAGGTGCACGATGTTGTGCAGCACCGACACCTGGAAGAGGCCGAGCAGCCGGGCGTCGGACTCGTGTCCGGCGAACGTCATGCTGTCGTAGTTCGTCGTCACACCGGGGATGAAGCCGGCGATCCCGACCAGCAGGAACGCGACGCCGACCACCAGCGCCACCCTGCGGACCGGGGCGACGGCCTCGGTCGGGCCGGCGACGTCCGCCGTGGATCTGCCTACCATGTCGCACCTGCCATGTCGACGGTCAGTCCTGGCCGTCCGCGGCCCGCCGGAGCGAGTCGCGGACCCGGTCCAGGACGGCCAGCGGCAGCCCCAGCGCGGCGTTGGCGGTGGCCGACTCGGCCCCCGGATGCGGCCGTGTCGGTGCCACCGCCTCCGCCGCCTGGAGCGCGGTGGCCAGCCGGCGCAGCCGGGTCGCCGGGACGTGCTGACGCAGGAGCGGGAACTCGTACCGTTCCTCGTGGCGCGCGTGCTGGAGCACCGCCTCCCGCAGCAGCAGCACGCCCTCGTCGAAGCCGTCCGCCTGCACGCCGCCGTCGACAAGTTCCTTGAGCATCTCCTTGGCCTGGCGTTCCTCCGCCAGCCGGTCATCGACCAGCTCGTCGCCGCCACCGCCGGGCAGCGTCCGGGCCAGCGGATGGACCACCTCCTCCTCGGCCGTCTCGTGTACGGCGAGCAGCAGGACCAGGTCGTCGAAGGCGTCCCGCCGCGTCTCGCCGTCACTCCCGGTCACCAGGAGGAACAGCTCCTCGATCCGCGCGTGCTGGGCGAGCAGCAGGTCGACGACGTCCGGTTCGGGGCCGGGGGTGGCGGGAGCCGAGCCGGCGGTGGTGGCGGTGGCGGCGCCGTTGTCGTCAGGCACGGCGGGACCCCTCCTGGGCGCGAAGGGACTCGACCGGGTGCGGGCCCTCGGTCTCGATCCGGTACTCGTCGCCGAACTTCTCCCGGTGCAGGTCGATGACCTCCTCACTCGGCGGCTTCTGGCCGTCGTGGAGTTGCTGCTGCATCCACTCGAACCGTTCGTGCGCCTCCCGTACGTAGCCCTCGCCGAGCTTGTTCAGGTCGATCTGGGTGGCCAGGAGGTGGCGCAGGTAGTCCTTGTTCGGCTCGAAGGTGAGCGGCTCCGGGACCCCGGTGCTGCCGACGATCTCCTCCGGCTCCCGGCCGTCGTGCACCCGCAGCAGGTTCGCCGCCTGTTGCAGGTGGGCCAGCTCCATCTGGAGGTGGAGTTCCCAGATCGCCTTGATCCGCGGGTCGCTCTCCTGCTCCATGAACGAGTAGTACAGCCAGCACTCGTTGTACTCGTGGGTGAGCAGTCGCTCCCACCAGTTCTCCCCCGCGTCGAGCAGCGACTCGTAGTGGGTGACGTGTTCCTGCTCGATCAGGCTGATCTCCTGGTAGAGCTGCCGGGCGATCGGCTCCATGTACTGCGGCCCGACGTTCATGTAGTAGATCATCACCTGCTGCTCGGCCGAGAGGATCGTCAGCGCGTTCAGCTTCGACCGGGGGTCGACGGTGTCCTTGTCGTACGGCGTCCGCACCTCGTCGAAGGGGTGCCGGTGCTCCGCCACGGTCGGCCGGCCCGGCATCACCTCGGTGAGCCCGTCGACGATCTTCTCCGCCTTGCGCCGCTCGACCATCTCGTACAGGTTGGCGTAGCGGTAGAGGTGGTCGAAGTCCTCCAGGACCCCGAACTCGTACGCCTGCTTCAGGTAGGGGTCCGGCTCGTGCCGGGCCACCCAGGCGGTGAGGTCGACCGCGACCTGCTCGTATCCGAGTGTCGTCTCCAGCACACTGGCCACCCCGGGCAGCAGCCAGTTCACCACCCGCTGCTGCTGGTTCTCGACGTACCGCACGTAGGCGAGCTGGCGCCGGACCTCCGGGTCGGGGCAGTTGCGGGCGAAGTTGTGCTGGAACATGATCGCCTCGACCTCGATGCCGTTCATCGTGATGATGCGGCAGCGGGTGTACGGGTCGACCGCCTCCGGGTCGATCGGTTCGACGTTCAGCTCACGCCAGTTGCGAATTTGCCTGTCCAGTGGCAGGCCCTGGTGCTCCAAGGGATTGAACACGATTTCTCCTCCAGCGGTCGAGTGCGCACCCCCTACCCTGGCGACCTGCCGATAAACGCGACATCAAAGCTTTTTGCGGTCGAGGGATGCGGATCCCGGCAAGCACGGCCATATCAGCGCGCGAGCGCAGCACGATCCACTGTGCCGTGACATTTTTTCGGCCCGGCGGGAGTGGACGGTGATGATCGTCCAAGTCTCCGATCAGCGGCGGCGGGTTTGGGGGACCTCCAGCCGGAGAATATGCAGCCACCTATTTCAATGGAGGTGGCATCATGGCCAGCAGATCCGAGCCGATCGGCCGGACGGTGAACGAGACCGCCCTCGTTCGCAGGGTCGCGGTCGCCGTCAGCGCGGTCTTCCTGCTCGTCGGGGTCCTGGGCTTCATCCCCGGCGTGACGACCAACTACGACAGTATGACCTTCGCCGGGCACGAGTCCGACGCCCATCTGCTCGGTGTCTTCGAGGTCTCGGTGCTGCACAACATCGTGCACCTCCTCTTCGGTGTCGTCGGCCTGGCGATGGCCCGTACCGTCGAGCGGGCCCGGCTGTACCTCATCGGCGGTGGCGCCGTCTACCTGGTCCTCTGGCTGTACGGCCTGGTCATCGGGCATGACAGCGCCGCCAACTTCGTCCCGCTCAACGGTGCGGACAACTGGCTGCACTTCTTCCTCGGGGTGGGGATGATTGCTCTCGGGCTCCTCACCACCAGGAAGCGCTGACGCGATCGATGCTGGCCGGTCGGGTGGGTCACCGACCGGCCAGCATCGTGGTCGGCGCGGACACGCAGCGCGGGAGGCACGAATGGACGCTCCACCTCCACCCCGGGTGGCTCACCCGGTGATGTACCACCGGTGGAACTGGATCAGCTTCATCCACTGGCGCTACCCGCCGGCTCTGGTGCAGGCGATGCTCCCCGCCGGGCTGCGGGTGGAGACCTTCGACGGGTCGGCCTGGATCGGCCTGACCCCGTTCCTCATGCAGGGGGTCCGGCCACCCGTCGTGCCGAGCGTGCCGTGGCTGTCGGAATTCCCGGAGACGAACGTCCGGACCTACGTCCGTGACGGGCGGGGCCGCAGCGGCATCTGGTTCCTGTCCCTGGACGCGGCGCGGCTGCCCGCCGTGGTCGCCGCCCGCGCCGGCTACGCACTGCCGTACTTCTGGTCGGACATGACGGTACGCCGGGCCGACGACCGGATCTCCTACCGGTGCGCCCGCCGCTGGCCCGGGCCGAGGGGAGCGCGCTGTGACGCCGACGTACGGCTCGGTCCGCCGCTCCCCGAGCGCGAGCGCGACGAGCTGGCCCACTTCCTGACGGCGCGGTACCGGCTGTTCAGCGTCGTACTCGGCCGGCTCGTCGCCGCCGAGGCGGAACACGTCGAGTGGCCGCTGCACCGCGCCGAACTGCTGCACCTGGACCAGGACCTGCTCCCCTCGGCGGGTCTGCCACCGCCGGACGGGGAACCGCTGCTGCACGCGTCCGTCGGGGTCCCGGTCAGAGTGGGAATGTGGCACCGCTGATCCGTCGCCGCCCCCGGGTCCGGCCGGACCGCGACGGTGCGCCGGTGCCTTGCGCCGCCGCCCCGGCGCTCGGACGCCTGCCGGCGCTCACCGCTCGGTGGGCTCGCCCTGGGGTCCCTTCGGTGCGAGCTGCTCCTCCGCCGGGGTCGCCTGGCGACGCAGCTGCCCCTGCTCGCTCTCCGAGTACTGTCCGGCCTGGCGCAGCGGCGGCGAGTAGGCGTGGATCGTCACCGTCTCCCCCGCGCCCGGCTCCCGTCGCATCCGGTGGATGAAGGTCTCGTCGAAGCAGAAGACCTCGCCCGCCCTGACCGCCTCGCCCTCCGGCTCACCCTCCAGCCGCAGGCGTTCGTGCCGGATGGCGCCGCGGACCACGAAGACGGCGCCCTTGGAGGCGTGGTGGTCGTGGTAGCCGGTGTCGTGCTGGTCGGCCATCCAGGAGATCGCCCAGATCCCCAGGTGCTCACTGGTGTGCACGTCGGCGTAGGTCCGCTCCCGGGTCGTCTGCCGGAGGGCGTCCTGCCACAGGTCCGGACGGTCCGCGACGGCCTTGACGATGTCGCGCAGCGTCTCCGGGTCGAGCGGTGCGTCCGGTACGTCGAAGGGCAGGCGGTGTTCGTCCATGGTCGGCTATGTCTCCCGTCCCCGGGTGAACCAAACTCACCACCCGACCCGGGGCCGGAGGGGGAGGCCGCCCGGCTACCGCGCCGACGCCTGCCGGCCGGAGAGCGAGCTGGGTGCGTCCAGGCCCGCGCCGTCGTCGACGCCGACACCGAGCCGCTCGACGAGTTCGGCACCGAGCCAGCCGGCGACCCCGGAGAGCGCCACCCCGGCGAAGCTGAAGATCAGGGCCGGCACGGTCGGATCCCAGCCGTCGGCGCCGGCGCGCAGCAGCCAGCTCACCGCGAACAGCACGACCACCACGGCGTTGCCGAGGCCGTGCAGCGCACCGACCCGCTTGGCCCGGGTACCGGCCGGAATCGCCAGCCAGTCGATCAGGCCGAAGACGGCCGCGACCAGCGCACCCACGATGCCGGCCGCGATCGTGTACGCCGCCGCGACGGCAAATCCGTCCCCGTCGGTGAAGAGGTGCAGGATGTCGAAGACCACTGCCGTGCACAGCAGCCCCAGCGGGAAGACGATCAGCATCGGATGGACCGCGTGGCCCATCGCCTTGGCTCGACTCTCCATGATCCGCTCCTGGGTCGGGGGTCGGCTACCGGCGGCGACGGAAGTCGCGAACTCGCCGCGCAGCGCCTTGGTACCCCGCTCGGTCCCGAACCATGCGACCGGCCGCAGCCGTCCTCGCCCACCGCCGCCGCAGCCGGTCGCGG
The DNA here is from genome assembly GCF_003030385.1 of Plantactinospora sp. BB1. Taxonomy (NCBI): domain Bacteria; kingdom Bacillati; phylum Actinomycetota; class Actinomycetes; order Micromonosporales; family Micromonosporaceae; genus Plantactinospora; species Plantactinospora sp. BB1. Next base: position 4,702,531 of record NZ_CP028159.1, read on the forward strand.
TCGACCTGTCACAGGTGGACGACCGACCGGCGGGCGGCCGGCGGCGAGCCGTGCCGACCGTGACCTCCCGGCTGGGCCGGGCCCGGACGTCGATCGGCCATCGCCCGCGTCAGCGCGGCGGACCACACTGACGAGGCGATGGCCGGGTCGGACGCTACCGCTTGACGATCCTGATCGTCGCCGTACGGTACTTCTCGCGCCGGTCTTTCTTCGTCGGGTCGTAGTTGTTCTCGATGTTCCCGGCGGCATCGACCGAGAACCAGCGGAACGTGGTCGTCTCGGTCACGTGGAACACCTGCCCCGGCTCACGGAACTCGGTCGCCTCGTAACGCGGCGAGTCCAGGGTGGGCCGGCTGCCGTCCGTCGTGTAGTAGATGGTGGCCGGCTCGCTGGTCTCGAAGCGCACGTCGACGGAGTCGCGGTATGTCCCGGCGCCGGGGAGGAGCCGGGAGGTCGGGTCCCGCTTGTCGTTGCCCCACTCCGCCGCGATCCGGAACATCTCCATGATCCCGTTGGCGTACTCCATCGTCTCGGCGTGGCCGCTGACGAGTTCCGGGTCACCCACCCACGGTGGCTGGAACGAACCGCCCTGCCAGTCGCCGGTACCCGGGTTGTAGACCGAGCCGCCGACCTCCCAGCCGAAGGCGTAGATGCCGTAGGTGTGGTAGAGGTCCTCGCGTACGTTGCCCGCCGAGGAGTAGAGGACGTCCGACGAGCCGCCGACGTTCTCCGGCGTGACGACGGTCTGCCGGTGCGCCTTGACCTGTGACAGGATCCGGGCGGCCGACTGCCAGTAGAACGCCTCGTCACCCAGCGGCGGCCGTGGCGTGGTGATCCGCCCGTCCGCGATGTAGGCGCCGGGCTGCCAGAAGAGCTGGCCGCCGTTGGAGTGCACCGACATCATGAACTTGATGTTCGAGTACTTCTCGACCAGCCAGATGATGTTCTTCGACTCGGGCTCGGAGAGCTCCGCCGGTCCCTGGTAGGTGTTGCTGACGCAGTTGGTCGAGCCGCCCGCGTAGCCGTCGTGGCCCGACCCGACCCGGTAGTTGCGGTTCAGATCGACGCCCCAGGCGTTCCGCTGCCCCGGATCGGCGTTCTCGTCCGGGCAGTGGTTCGTCATGTTCCGGCGCTGCGAGGCGAAGTTGTAGAAGCTGTAGTTCGCCCCGTCGGGGTTGTTGGAGAGAATCAGGAAGATGTCGGTGTCGTTGACGATCTTCTTCGTCTCCCGGTCGGTCCGGTAGTTGTGCACCAGACGCTCGGCCGTCTCCAGCGTGGTCGTCGCCGGTACCCACTCGCGGGCGTGGTCCTGCGCCTGGATCAGGACGCCGGGCTTCTTGCCGTCGCGGTGCTTGCCGATCCGCAGGACCGGGATGGTGGCCGGGCCCCGGGGCACCTCGCCCGCCGGTGCGCCGTCACGCTTCTGGTCGAGGAAGTCGGTCAGCGCGACCGGACCCGGCGTCGGCGCGACGATTCCGGTGCCGGCGTTCGTCCGGTACGGGTGCGCCCGGTCGACGAGGCCCCGGGAGCCGCTCTCCAGCGCCGCCGCCACCTCGGCGGCGGTACTCGCCAGCGCGCCGGAGGCGTCCTTGGCGAGGAGGACCCGGACCGCCTTGCCGACGACCTCGACACCGAGCGGGAGGTTCGCACCCGGCCGCTCCACGAACTCGACGGTCACCTCGTTGCCGCCCTGGTGGCCCCAGGCCGCCGAGCTGACGACGACCGCCTCCTGCCCGGTACCGCCGATGGTGGCCTGCGCCTTGCGCTGGTAGCCGTTGGTCCGGTTCGGCAGGTAGACGATCTCCGCGATGTCCGGGTACTGCCGGGCGATCTCCTCGGCGCGGCGGAAGAGCTGCTGCGGGTGCCGGTAGCCGTCCACGAAGTCCGACCGGTAACCCGGACGCGCGGTCAGCGGCGGCGGCGCGTTCTCCAGCCAGTTGGAGACGTCGCCGGTGGTGACACCGCCGGTCGAACTGGTGACCCGGATCTGCTTCGGCCGTACGTCGAGTTTGAACAGGTTCCGGTGGAACATGTACTGCCCGGAGTCGACGAACCGGCTCATCGTCCGGGCGAAGCCGAACGGGGTGCCCCGGCCCGAGTCGTTTTCGAGCTGCATCTCCACGACCGGGTCCGACTGCTGCCCCTCGGTGGTCCGGGCCTCGACGTAGAGGAAGCCCTGGCCCTTCGTGGTGAACCAGTCGGCGCGGACCACCCGTACCGTCTTCTCGTGGGTCTGCGGCTGGACCGCCCGCGCGCCGAGGGCGGCGAACCCGCCGTCGGCCCGGTCACTCCAGGAGAAGGACTCGTCGTCGCCGAGGATCTTGACGCCCATCGCCTGGACCTCGGCGACCTGCGCGGCGGTCAGCACCGCCTCGCCCTCGATGCCGGCCGGTACGCGCCGGAGGCCGTGCTCGAGGTCGAAGCCGGCGGCGACGACCTTGTCCAGCATGTCGGCGCCGGTCAACTGGATGCGTACCAGGCGTACCGACTCCTGGCTCTCCAGTGGGGATCGCCCGGAACCGGCCGGGTCGGTGGACCTGGTGGGATCCGCGCCCGCCGGTGCGGTCGCCATCAGGACGGTCCCCACCAGGGCGGGCAGCGCGAAGAGCGCGGTGCGCAGTCGTCTGCGTCGCATGCTCCCTCCTTCTGTTTGCGGCCTCTGGTCGATGCGCGTGGAGCGGCCGGTGGACGAGGCTGGGTGCGGTGAGCGTATGCGCATTCTTCACATCGACGGACGACCCGAAGCGGATCTTGAGCATTACTTGAGATTTCGCCCCGGTTCCCGGGCCGGCCCCGGGCCAGCACGGCGGCGAGCGCCGGACCGGCCACGACGGCGGAGCGCCGCACCGGCGCCGTCGGCCGGCAAACCGACCGCTACCGGTCGACGGGTTCGCCACCGCAGTCGGCGGCCTTCGCGCGTACCGCCGGATCGGTGGAGGCGAGCAGTGCGGCGACCACGGCGGGCTGGTCGGCGGGGGTGAGATGGTCGAACAGGTCCTCGATCGGGTCCCAGTTCCACAGGTACGGCCCGATCTGGATGCCGTACTCGTCCGAGGCGCGGTCGAGCCAGTGGTCCCCGTCGGCCCAGCCCGCCCGTACGGCCGCGACCGCCACCTCCCCCGGCCACGGTGCCGGCGCCCGGGCCGCGGCCAGCGCCGCCGCGGCGCGTACCGGGCCCGGCTGGCCCTCCCCGAGCGCCTCGGCGAGCAGGGCGGTGGCCGGGTCGAGGGCGGCGGCCGCGATGACGAGCGCTCCCCGCGCCTGGTCGTCGGTCTCGACCGTCCACCGGTCGCGCAGTGCCGGCAGGATGTCGCCGGCCCGCTCCGGGCACTGCCCGAGCGCGTAGGCGGCGGCCAGCCGGCTCCACGGCTCGGCTGCGGCGAGCAGGGGCAGCAGCCGGTCGACCTCGGCGGTGACCGTGCGGCGGAGTGCGGCCAGCACCGGATGGTCCGGGTCGACGATCTGCGCCATGTCGCCGAGCAGGTGCGCGATGCCGCCCGGGTCGGTGGTGGCGGGGTGGTCCAGCAGAGCGGCCAGGAACGGCACCGCCGGGGCGGTCGCCGGGCAGACGTTGCCCTGGTGCAGGATGCGGGCGCGCAGCTCGTAGAGCGCGTACAGCGCGTCCTCCTCGTCGGGACCGCCGATCCGGCGGATCAGGTCCGGCACGTCATTCGCGCGGCCGTACGCGTGCGTCAGCTCCGCCCACGGCACCCGGTCGAGTCCGTCCAGCACGACGGTGACGGTACACAGTGTCGGCCTCCCGGATCGCCGACGCCCGCTGCGCGGTCCGACCCACCGCGAAGATCGTCAAGGCCGGATCGCCGGTAGGATCGCCGGGATTGCCGTGGTGCGCCTGGAACCCAGCGCCAAGGAGGCCCCGCCGTTCTCACGAGGGACAGCGGGGCTGACCCGCGGAGCCGGGCCGCTCCCCTGTGTCGACGCGGCGGTGCCCGCTTCCGTCGGCCGCACCTTGTAGCATTGCCGCGTTCTTCAGTCGGCTGCTGAAACGAGACGACATGCGGTGGTTCCAGCGCCTGCTGGGTCGGAGGCAGATCCAGCACGATCCGGCCCGACAGGAGGCCCTCCTCCAGGACCTTCGGCACCGGTTCGGTGCCGGCGGGCAGGTCCGGTTCGCCGACCAGGCCGATGCGGTCAGCCGGTTGCTGGACGGTGACGACGGTCTGCTCGTGGCGGCCCGGGTCGTCGGGGAGTTCGCCGACGCGGCCCACGCGGACCTCCTCGCCCAGGCCGCCGAGCTGTACCGGCGCACCGGACGCCGGCTCGTGGTCGACCGGCGGAACTACCGGCCGCTGTGGCGGGAGGCCGGGCCTCAGCTGCGCTGGCCGCTGCTGGCGCTGCGGTGCGACTTCCACCCGTACGTCCAGGTGGCCGGGGCGGTGACGATCGTCGGCGCCCGGGCGCCCCGGCTGGTGCGGATGACCGACCCGAGCCCGCTGCTGCGACACGTCTTCGAGGTGCTGGACCTCACCGCCGCCGGCTGGGAGTACGGCCGGGTCCGGGCGGACGTCGACGCCGCCGCCCTGGCCAACCGGCTGATCTCGACCGCCCGGCAGATCCGCGCGGCGATGGACGACCCGCCCCGGCTGCCGCCGCCGGCCCGGGAGCTGATGCGGCGCAACAACAACATCGACGTCTACGACCCCAGCGGTCACCGGGTGGTCAGCGCGATCAACCTGGGCGCGGAAATGCGCCCGGCCCTGCTGGCCTGAGCGCACGGCCGGCCGGCGCGGCCGACCCGACCGACCCGACCGGCGCGGGGCACGGGAGCCGGGGCGCCGGAGGCGGCGGTCTCCCGGGCCGGCGCGAGGGGCGGTGTTCCGGCGATGCACGGATGTCCGTTTCGCCGGTCGGCCCCGGGTTGCTCGCCCGGCACAGATCCGCCCGGCCGGCGGGTGACTCCGGGCCTGCCGTGGGTATGCGCACCGCGCGGACGGGCCCTCGGTGGGCATCGGCGGGCGACCGCCGCGTCCGGGAGCGAAGTCGGGAGGACGGTCATGGGATACCGGGCGCGCCAGGGTGAGCAGCCGGTCGATCCGGACCGCGCCGAGGACGAGGAGGGTCAGGCCAGGTTGACCCAGGTGGTCGCCGACACGGAGGTCCCGGCCCCGTCGGGTACGGACGAGAGGCCGGACATCGTCACCGAGGACGACGGCTCCGGGATGGCCGGTGGGGCGTCCGGCGGCAGCGGCGGCAGCTCGGCGACGACCGGGCACCCCGATTCCGTGCACTGAACCGATCACGTGCACCGAGCCGACACCGTGCACTGAACCGATCCGTGCACTGAGCCGACACCGCGCGCTGAGCCGATCACGTAAGCCGATCACGCGCACTGAGCCGACACCGTGAGCGCCCCCGCCCCGGTGGGCGGCGCTGAAACGCGTACCGGAAAAGGCCGCCCGGCGGGCCGGTCCCGGAGGTCGTCGCCGGTGTTCGGCGGAGGCGCCGCAGCCCCGGGGCACCCGGGTAGTGGCGCCGTTTCTCGTCACGCCGGTTCGCGGCGTCCGCTCTCGGCGGGGTCCGGGTGGATGTGGCCGGTCGGGCGGTAGGTCCACGCCGAGGGCGCTGGCCAGCGGAACCTCCCGCACCGGCGGTCACCCGACGCGGCGGAGCCTCCGCAGCCGGCCACCTGAAGTGATCACGGGGCGACGGTCAGCGAGAGAATCCGGCGGCACCGGAGCAGCATTGACATGTTTCACCGCCTTGCCTGAAACTTATCAAGTCGGCATCGGTGATCATCGATTACTTGCTGGCGAGACCATCACCCCACCCGGAAGGAGAGCCCTGGTGGCCACCAACTCGGGCTGCTCTAGCCTCCGCTCGACGGTCGTCACGCTGGCGGTAGCGGCGCTCGCGGTCGTCGGAACGGTAACTGTAGTAGCGAGAACGACAACCACCGCCGAGGCCGCCGCCGACGTCGTCGTGGCCGCCTCTGGCGTCGAGGACGAGGGCGCCGACTGTCCCGTACCCGGCTCGGGGTCCTCGACATCCAACTCCCGGCTTCCCGACCCGTTCCGGAAGATGGACGGTACCCGGATCACCAGCAAGGCCGACTGGCGTTGCCGGCGGGCCGAGACCAGGGAGCTCGCGGAGCGGCACGTCTACGGCCAGAAACCCGCGAAGCCGGCCACCGTCACCGGGACGGTGTCGAGCTCCAGCATCACGGTGAACGTCTCCGACCAGGGCCGCAGCGCGAGCTTCTCGGCCGGCGTCCAACTGCCCAGCGGCACCGGCCCCTTCCCGGCCGTCGTCGTGGTGGGCGGGCTCGGCGCCGACACCTCCACCATCCGCTCCGCCGGGGTCGCCACCATCAGCTTCGACCCGCTGGCGGTGGGCCGGGAGGGCACCCCCCGGAACAACAAGCAGGGCGCCTTCTACAGCATCTACGGCGCGTCCAGCAGTACCGGCATCCTGATGGCCTGGGCCTGGGGCGTGAGCCGGATCATCGACGTGATCGAGTCCTCCGGCGGCAACATCCTCCGGGCCGACGCCATGGGCGTGACCGGCTGCTCCCGGTACGGCAAGGGCGCCTTCACCATCGGCGTCTTCGACCAGCGCATCGCGCTGACCATGCCGATCGAGTCCGGCAGCGGCGGCGTCGGCGCCTTCCGCTCGATCGCCACCGAGAGTGGGGCACAGCCGCTGAGCAGTGCGTACGGCGAGCAGCCGTGGCTGGGTGACGCGTTCAGCTCCTTCACCGGCAACCCGAACAGCCTGCCGGTCGACACCCACCAGATGGTGGGGATGGTGGCGCCGCGCGGCCTGTTCATCATGGACAACCCGCACGTCGACTGGCTGGGCGCCCGCTCCGGCAGCGTGGCGGCGCTGGGCGGTGCCGAGGTCTACAAGGCACTCGGGGCGGGTGACAACATCACCTACTGGTCGGACGTCCAGGACGGCACGCACTGCGCCGTCCGGTCCGAGTGGCGTACCCCGCTCCAGCAGAACCTGCAGAAGTTCCTGCTGAAGACGGGCAACGCCGCCGGTACGATGCGGATCTCCAGCCGGAAGGCGGGCAACCTGGCCGAGTGGCGGGACTGGCAGACCCCGACCCTGACCGACGGTCCGGGCACGACGCCCACCACGCCGCCGACCGGTGGGCCCAGCACGCCGCCGACCGGTGGGCCGACCACGCCGCCGGTCACCACCCCGCCCACCACGCGGCCGCCGACCACCCCGCCGGTCAGCGGAGCCTGCTCGGCGACGGTGTCGCTCAACCAGTGGACGGGCGGATTCGTCGCCACGGTACGGGTCACCGCCGGTTCCGCGCCGGTCAACGGCTGGACGGTCTCGATGACCCTGCCGTCGGGGGCCAGCGTCACGAACGTCTGGAACGCCAACCGCAGCGGGAACACCGGTGCGGTGCAGTTCAGCAACGTCAGTTTCAACGGCTCGATCGCCGCCGGCCAGTCGACGGAGTTCGGCTTCCAGGGGTCGGGTTCCGGGACGGGGATGAGTCCCACCTGTTCGGCCGGATAGTTCGCACCAGCGATCTTCCCGGGGCCCGGTGTGGCGGCGAGCAGCCTCCGCACCGGGCCCCGGCCCGGTTCAGAGCAGTCCCCGCCCGGCGAGGTTGCCCATCAGGTCGCGGATGCCGAAGTTCCAGGGCTCGCACTCCTCGCTGTGCCGGACCCGGTTGACCAGGGTGCCGAGCGGGGTGGAGCTGATCCGGACCACGTCGTCGACCCTGTGCGTGAAGCCCTCCCCCGGGCGGTCCCGGTCCTGGATCGGCGCGAACATGGTGCCGAGCATCAGTACCGCACCGTCCGGGTACTGGTGGTGCCGGCCGAGCATCTGCCGTACCAGCTCCGCCGGGTCGCGCGAGATCCGCGACATCTCCGAGACGCCGTCGAGCCGAAAGCCGTCCGCGCCCTCGATCTCCAGCGCCAGCTCGAGCCCGCGTACCCGGTCCAGGTCGAACCGGTCGTCGAAGAGCCGGACCAGCGGGCCGAGCGCACACGAGGCGTTGTTGTCCTTCGCCTTCGGCAGCAGGAGTGCGGACCGGCCCTCGACGTCCCGCAGGTTCACGTCGTTGCCGAGGGTCGCCCCGACGATCCGCCCGGTCGACGCGACCAGCAGCGCCACCTCCGGCTCGGGGTTGTTCCAGGTCGACGCGGCGAGTACGCCGACGGGTTCGGCGGTACCGACGGCGGAGAGGACCTGCCCCTTGGTGAAGATCTCGGCGTCCGGCCCGATCCCCACCTCGAGGTACTGGCTCCAGACTCCCTCGGCAACCAGCAGTTCCTTCAACCGCGCCGCCTGCTCGGACCCCGGGGTCAGCTCCGCCAGCTCGGTGCCCACCTCGGCGAGCAGCCGCTGCCGGATCTCCGCCGCGCGCCCCAGGTCGCCCCGGGCCCGTTCCTCGATGACCCGCTCCAGCAGCGAGACCGCGAAGGTCACCCCGGCGGCCTTGAGCGCCTGGAGGTCGACCGGTGCCAGCAGCCAGGGCCGGTCGCGGTCCCGGTCGGCCCGGCCCGTGTTGGCCAGCAGCTCGGCGAAGGCACCGACCCGCCGGCCGGCGAGCCCGGCGACCACGGCGGCGGGTTCCGGCAGCTCGCAGATGTCCCGCACGGTGGCGAACTCGGCGCTGAGGTCGAAGACGTCGCCGTCGCGGACCAGCACCGGCGACGGTCCGCCGACGGCGGGATCCCAGATCCGGCCGACCAGGACGCTCTGCTCGGCGTCCTCGGGCAGCGCGGCGGCGGCGGTCCCGAACCAGTCGGCGGTCGTCTCGGGCGGTGGCAGGGTCACGAGCGACTCCCAGGGTGACGAGGGACCACTCGGCTCGGGACGGATGCCGTTGGCGGCGGCCCGGAACATGAGCAGGGGTGCGGCGTGCAACGATACCGCCGGATCGCCCGAAGATCGAACTCGACGCGGCGGGGCGGGACCGTCGACTCAGGCCCCGGCCAGCTCCAGGTAGCGGGCCTGGCCGTCGGCACGGGCCCGCAGCACCTCGGCCAGCAGGGCCCGGCGGGGCTCGGCGAGCAGCGCCCGGGCCTCGGCCGGCGGGACGAAGGCGTACCCGGCGAGTTCTCCGGGAGGCAGCACGATCCCCGCCCGCTGCTCCGGCGACAGTACGCCGCCGTCGAAGACGAAGAAGAGCTGTCCGTCCGGGCCGTTCGCCGTCCAGGCGACCACGAGCAGCGAACCGACCGGGAGATCGAGCCCGAGTTCCTCCCGCAGCTCCCGACGGCAGGCCGCCCGGGGTGTCTCGCCGGTGTCGACGCCGCCGCCCGGCAGGTTCCAGAACGGTTTGTACGTCGGGTCGACCAGCAGGATCCGGCCGTCGGTGTCGACGATCAGCGCACCGGCGGAGGCCCGGGGCCGGGCGGGGGTGCTCTCCGGCATGGTCGGGTCCCCGTCCGGGCGGTCCGGCTCCCCGGCCGGGCCGGGTGACGGTCTCGGAAAAAGGATGTAGCCGGCTCCCACGGGGGAAGGAGTCGGCTACATCGAATAGGAACCATAGGTCATGCCGGCCCGGAGAGCAAAGGCGGGGTCGGCCCCGCCCCGGGCCGCGGGGCGGGGCCGGCCGCTCGGGTCGGCTGGATCAGGTGCCGATGTTCGACTGCGGCCCGGCGTACGTGCGCAGCAGCGCGGGCAGCCCGGCAGCCGGGTCGAGGGTGTACGAGTAGAAGCTGCTCGGGTTGAACGCCGACCCCTTCGAGGTGACCTTGCCGGAGTCCCAGGGGCTGTTCACCAGGACGTTGCCCCGGTTGACCAGCTCACCGGCCTCGACGTAGTACGGGTTGCGGCTGTTCTCGAAGTAGCTGTTCTCGACCACCCCCTTGGTCAGGCCCCGGATGTAGTTGCCGTACGAGGAGGTGTTCTGGAGGTAGTTGTTGTAGAGGTGGCAGTAGGCGATGTTGTCCGCGCTCGGGTTGCGGGTCCGGGTGTTCTGGAACCAGTTGTGGTGGATGGTGATCCGGGCGGTGACGTTGTCGGTCCAGCCGATCCCGAACGTCTTGTTGTTGTCGACCAGGTGGTTCCACGAGACGGTCAGGTTGGTGGTGTCCTTGCGGCTGTCGATCAGGCCGTCGTTCATCCGGGACAGCCGGTTGTGGTCGATCCAGATCCGGTTCGCGGTGTCCATCTGGATGGCGTCGTAGTCGTACGCGTCGTCGTCCGGGTCGTCGTCGGGCATCAGGGTGTCGCGGATGGTCAGGTTGCGGATGATCACGTTGCTGACCCCGGCGCCGAGGAAGAAGCCGCCGCCGACGATGTGTCCGCTGGTGCCGACCCCGATGATGGTCTTGTTGGAGGCGACCCGCAGCTCGGTGCCCTTGGGACTGATGGTGATGGTGCCGGCGACCCGGATCACGTACGGGGCGCTCGCGGTGACGTACTGGTTGAGTTGTGCCTGGGTGTTGACCGTGACGGTCTGTCCGCCGGCCCCGCCGGTGGTGCCCTGCGCGAAGCCGTCGGCCGTGTTCGACCAGTTCCGTCCGCCGCCGGTCGGCGTCGGGTCGGGAGTGCCGCCGACCCGGTCGAAGGCCCACTGCATCCGGGCCACGTCCGCGCAGGTCTCCTGGACGACCGGGTTGCCGTCCGCCGCCGCGCCGTCCCGGTCGCTGACGCACAGTCCACTCGCCGCACTCGTGATCCGGTATTTTCCGGCCGCCGACGAGGCCGCGAAGGACCACCCCTGGTTCACCTTCGTACCGTCGCCGCAGCCCCACTGCTGCAACCGCAGCCCGGACACCGCCGAGCCCGACGGCACGTCCAGGCAGCGGGTACTGCCGACGTTCACCAGGGTGAACCGCCCCACGGACGACACCACCCGCCACTGCTGACGCGCCGAGGCCGAGCACGACGCCTGCTGCACCAGCGCACCGTTGTCGGCCGAACCGTTCACCACCTCCAGGCACTTGCCGGACGCGCCGACCGCGAGGGTGTAGACACCGCCGTGCGCGGGTGCCTCGGCCGCCCGGGACGGCAGCGCCGACACCGCCACCACGACGGCGGGCACCGTCAGGGCCGCCACGCCCGCCGCCAGCAGACGCCGGAGCACCGGCGCAATCCTTTGGGACATCGACTATCCTCTCTGCTCACAGGATGGCCGGTCGGGTGGGGTGCGACGCATCGCCGACCGGGAGCGTCGCCGACGGGGGCCAGGGTTGGTCTGATTTGATGCCGGGTCGCGACGGCGGCCGTCCCGGTACGCGGGTTCGCGACGGTGGGAGCCGAAGATCAGGATCCTGTCGGCCGTCATCGTGGGGCTGGGTAGCCGTCGCCGGCCCGGACGGGCGACGAGCTGACGGAGAGGTGGTTGCCCGCCACCGATCCGTCTCGATGCACCTGCGAGGCTATGGCACCCCGCCGGATTAAATCAATCGATGAAACAAACTCCCCTGCCGGGTACCCGCCGGCCGGCGGGTTGCCGTCGTCTGCCATCCTCGGGGCGGTGACGACCGGCCAGCCGACCAGACGCCGTGCCCGGCGCCGCCCACGGAGCCGTACCACCAGGATCCTGTTGACCATCACCGCGATCGGGTCGGCCGTGGTCGTGCTCGCGGTGGCCGTGATCGCCGCGGTGCTGCTCTGGCCACCCGGTCCGCGCCCGCTCTTCCAACTGCCGGTGGCCTGCGGCGAGGCGTGGCAACTCGGCACCTATCCCGGGCACGACGACTACGACGTCGACCTCTTCCCGACCGAGGGCGAGGCGTGGGGGCGGCCGGTGCTGGCGTCGTACGGCGGTCGGGTCACGGTCGCCGGGATCAACGGTTCGCTCGGCGGCCGTACCCCGGAGAACCCGGACGGTCCGCGCGGCCGGGGCGGCGGCTACTGGGTGAAGATCGACCATGGCGGCAAGTGGGAGACGCAGTACCTGCACCTGCTCGAACCGCCGCTGGTCGAGGTCGGTCAGCGGGTCGAACAGGGCGAGCAGATCGGACGGGTCGGCAGCACCGGCAACTCCGGCGCGCCGCACCTGCACTACGAGCAGCGGCAGGGCTGGCAGAAGGTCGAGGCGTACTTCGACGGCGAGCCGTCCGGCATCACCCACGACGACACCGAATACACGGTCACCCGGACCAGCGGCAACTGCCCGCAATAGACAGCTTTCTATATTGGTACTCCGGGCATATGCTCGCGGTGCCCTGCCGGCGGCAGCGCGGCACCCGGCCGGCGGAGGACGCGGGAATGCTGGCCACCGGAGGAACGCGATGCCACGGCGATCCGGAACACCACACCGGGCACTCTGCGCCGTCGTACTCGCGGTGATGCTGCCGGTGCCGCCCGCCGCCGCCGCGCCGGCCGGCTCCGGGCCCCCGGCTGGCCGCGACGCCCGGGCGGCGGACTTCGCCGTCTTCGGCTTCAGCCAGTCCGACGTGCACGAGGAGGACCCGCAGGTCTACGAACTCGTCCCCGACGTCACCATCCGGGCCATCGGGAAGTGGTCCACCAACGGCGACGAGGCGGCCGACTACAACTTCGAGCAGATCCGGCGCTACCACGCCAGGGGCATCACCTTCATGGGCAGCGGGACGGCCAGCGTCATCTTCCCGCACGACTTCGCCAGCACCGAGATCTTCGACGACATGTCGACCCGGGACGCGGAGAACAATCCGGTACCGCACGACGAGTTCGGCTTCCCCGACCCGGCCCGCCGGGGCAACATCTTCAATCCGAGGTACCGGGACTACCTGCTCGACTGGGCGAAGATCCAGATCGACGGCGGGGTGGACGGGATCAACCTCGACGAGGTCAACGCCGGGTTCAGCGGCGGGCAGAAGTACGGCTTCAACGGCAACGAGGGCTTCGACGACCACGCCATCGCCGACTTCAACCGGTACCTGCTGGCGAAGTACCCGGCCTTCACCGCCGCCGACTGGAAGTCCCGGTTCGGGATGACCGACGACAACCTGGTCCGCCCCGACGTGCCGGCCGACGACCTGACCGGCAACTTCAACTACCGCGACTACCTGCGGGCGGGCGGCTGGCACCTCGACCCGCTCAACCCCGGCAACCCGATGGCCGCCGAGTGGGGACGGGTCACCGCCAACCGGATGTACGCCGACGACCACTCCTTCACCGCCAGCTACCTGCGGCGGTACTGGAAGGAGCTGGTGGACGAGCTGCGGGCGTACGCCCGGGACAGCGCGGACCGGCACCTCCTGGTCAGCTCGAACGGGCTGCTGCCGTACGTCGACTTCAACAGCGTCGGGATGTATCCGTGGAACCCCGACGAGCAGACCCCCGACTTCCGGGGCGCCGACTACGTGCCGGTGGTCGACGGGCACCTCAACGGGGCGAAGTCGTTGCAGGCCAACTACCGCTACCTGAAGGAGCGCAACCGCGAGATCGCCGGTGACGTGCCGGTGGCGGTCTTCATCGACTGGCCCAACGACATGATGACCAACTACCAGAACCTGCCGCTCGCGGAGAAGCGGGACTACTGGCAGATCTTCGGCGCCGAGGCCTACGCCAACGGGCTCTTCCCGGCCTTCCACCTCAGGGACACGGTCGGCGGCCCGACGGCGGAGCAGGCCGGGATGCTCGGCTTCTTCCGGACGTACACCCGGTTCTACCGGGAGCACCGGGCGCTCTACCGCGGCAACGCGCACGCCGCGCAGCAGGTCCGGGTGAGCACCGGCAACGTCGCGGCGAGCCTGCTGGTGCAGCGCGGCAGTGGGGCGCGGACGCTGCACCTGGTCAACCACAACTACCAGCGGGGCATCATCCCGCAGACCGGCGTCGACGTACGGGTGGAGCTGCCCTCCTGCCCCCGGCGGATCACGCTGGTCTCGCCCGACTTCGCGGGGTCGCGGGTGCCGGCCTGGTCCTGCCGGCACAGCCGGCTGTCGGTGACGGTCGACCGGCTCGACTACTACGGGGTGCTGGTGCTGGGCTGACGCCGGGGGTTCTCGGCGGCGGGACCGGGCCGGGCGGCTACGACAGCGTGGCCCGGGTCAGCTCGTAGCCGTTTGCGGTCAGGGTCCGGGTCATGTGCTCGGCATACCACTGCGGCCAGTCGGGGTCGGCCCGGCCGAGTTGTTTCTCGTGCTCCCCGTGCGCCTCCGAGGCCCGCTTGAGCGCGTCCAGCAGCCGCTCGGTCATGTTGGTCTCCACCGCCGGTCTCCCACCCTTCCGCACCGACTTCCGACGACTGTGCCACACCGGGCCGGAGCTTCGGGCCGGTTTGTCGGTGCCGTCCTTCCGTCGGACGGCACCTGCCGGACATTCGCTGGATCGGGCCGGCGGACGGGTGGACGGGCGCGTGGCGATCTCCGGCGATGGTTCGGCCGGAGACCGCCGGGGTAGGGATCTCCGGGTACCGGAAGATCGAGCTGAGGAGCGACATGCCCACCCTGCGTGCCCTCGTCCTGTGCTGCACCCTCAAGCCCTCCCCCGCGCCGTCCAGCGCCGAACTGCTCGGCCGGGAGGTCCTCGCCGCGCTGGCCGACCACGACGTGCAGGGCGAGGTGGTCCGGGTGGTGGACCACCGGGTCAGATTCGGTGTCTCCACCGACGAGGGCGACGGCGACGAGTGGCCGGCCATCCGGGCCAAGCTGATGGAGTCGCAGATCCTCGTCGTGGCCACCCCGATCTGGCTGGGTCAGCCCTCCAGCGTCTGCAAGATGGTGCTGGAACGCCTCGACGCCGAACTCTCCGAGACCGACGAGCAGGGCCGGCTGCGGACCTACGGCAAGGTCGGCGCGGTGGCCGTGGTCGGCAACGAGGACGGGGCGCACCACGTCACCGCCGAGGTGCTCCAGGCACTCAACGACGTCGGGTTCAGCGTCGCCGCCGCCGCGTCCACCTACTGGGTCGGCGAGGCGATGGGCGGTACCGACTACCGCGACGCCGGGCCGAAGCCGGAGACCACCGGCGCCGCCACCAGGACACTGGCCCGCAATGCCGCACACCTGGCGCAGCTGCTGGCGGCGCGGCCGTACCCGTCGAGCTGACCCGCCAGCTCGGGAACCGTTCGGTCGGCCCCCTCCGGGAGTCCCTGGAGGGGGCCGACGCTGCTCCGAACCCCGCGCGGAATATGTTGCTCGCCATATGAGTTGTCTGGCAGAAGATGTTCCACTTAGAGTTCCTGTCGGTTGACCGACGGGGCGCGGAGGTAAGCAATGCCCGATTACGGCCATGAGCTGCTCTTCGGGGCGTTCATCACGCCCAGTGCGGAGGCGCCCGAGCGGGTGGTGGAGCTGGCCGAGCTGGCGGAGTCGGCCGGACTGGATCTGGCCACCTTCCAGGACCACCCCTACAACCCCGGCTTCCTCGACACCTGGACCCTGCTGAGCTGGGTCGCCGCCCGTACCGAGCGGATTCGGGTCTCGGCCAACGTGCTCAACCTGCCGCTGCGCCCGCCGACCGTGCTGGCCCGGGCCGCCGCCAGCCTCGACCTGCTCTCCGGAGGCCGGTTCGAACTCGGGCTCGGCGCCGGGGCGTTCTGGGACGCGATCGAGGGGATGGGCGCCCGCCGGCTCGGCGCCGGCCCGGGGGTGGCGGCGCTGGACGAGGCGATCGACGTGCTGCGCGGGGTCTGGGACACCGCGACGGCGGGACCGCTGCGACTGCCCGGCGAGCACTACCCGGTACCCGGAATGCGGCGCGGCCCCGCGCCGGCGCACGAGATCGGGATCTGGCTGGGTGCGTACAAGCCCCGGATGCTGGCGCTGACCGGGCGCAAGGCCGACGGATGGCTACCGACCCAGGAATACCTGGACACCCCGGACCGGGTCACCGCGAACCGGTTGATCGACGAGGCGGCGGTCGCGGCCGGACGCGATCCCCGGCAGATCCGCCGGCTGCTCAACATCATGCAGGTCGACTTCTCCGCCGCCGGACGCGGCTTCCTACAGGGGCCGCCCGCGCAGTGGGTCGACCAACTGCTCCCGCTCGTCCTCGACGAGGGGTTCAGCGCGTTCCTGATCGGCCGGGACGACCCGCGCCTGCTCCAGACGTTCGGCCGGGAGGTGGCACCGGCACTGCGCGAGGCGGTCGCCACCGAGCGGCGCAAGAACGGCACCGCGACCGGGCCGGTCCGGCCCTCCGTCGCGCTGGCCAGGCGACACCGGGGCATCGACTACGACGCGTTGCCGGTCGCGCTGGCCGGGCGGGCGATCGAACCCGGCGACCCCGAGTACGACCGCGTCCGGCACAGCTACAGCCGGCAGGGCTCGCCCGCACTGGTGATCCGGCCGGAGAGCGCCGCCGAGGTGGTGGAGGCGCTCGGGTACGCCCGGTCGCAAGGCGTGACGATCTCGGTACGCAGCGGCGGGCACGGCATCAGCGGCCGCTCCACCAACGACGGCGGGATCCTGCTGGACCTGTCGAAGCTGAACAGGGTCGAGGTGCTCGACCGGGCGACCCGGCGGATCCGGCTGGAACCGGGTGCCCGCTGGGGGCACGTCGCCCGGGCGCTCGCCCCGTACGGCCTGGCGATGAGTTCCGGCGACTACGGCGACGTCGGCGTCGGCGGGCTCGCCACCACCGCCGGGATCGGCTATCTGGTCCGGAAGTACGGGCTGACCATCGACCACGTCGTCGCCGCCGAGATCGTCACCGCGGACGGGCGACTGCTCCGGGTCGACCGGGACCACCACCCCGACCTCTTCTGGGCGGTACGCGGTGCCGGCGGCAACTTCGGCGTCGTCACCGCCCTCGAACTGGAGGCGTACGAGATCGGCAACGTCGTCTACGCCCAGCTCGTGGTGGACGCCTCGGAGCCGGCCGAGCTGCTCCAGCGCTGGGGCGGGCTGGTCGAGCAGTCCCCCCGGGAGATCACCAGCTTCCTCTCCCTCTTTCCCGCCCGGCGCGGTGCCGCACCGATGGCCCAGGTCACCCTGGTCTACGCCGGTGACGACGTCGAGGCGGCCGAGGCAGCGCTGAGCCCGTTCCTGGAGATCGGACCGGTCCTCGACCAGCAGGCCCAGCTGGTGCCCTATCCGGCGATCGTCGCGCCGCCCGGCAACCAGCATCGGGGCCAGGGGCTGGTGGACAGCCACAGCGGCCTGCTGCACCACGTCGACGCGGCGGCCGCGAGCGCGATGGCGAAGATGATCCGCTCCGGCGACGTACTGGTGATGCAGCTCCGCTCCGTCGGCGGCGCCGTCAACGACGTCGCCCGGGACGAGACCGCCTATCCACACCGGACCCAGAACTTCTCGGTGCTCGCCGCCACCGTCCCGCAGCGGCGGTCCCGGCTCGACCGGCACTGGGCCGAGCTCTATCCGCACCTCGACGGCATGTACCTCAGCTTCGAGGTGGACACCGCACCGGAGCGCCTGCTGGACGCGTTTCCCGAGCCCACCCTCGGCCGGCTGCGCGCGCTCAAGGCGGTCTACGACCCCGACAACGTCTTCGACCGCAACTTCCCCATCCCGCCCGCCGAGGCCGCCGGGCAGGACGACGCGGACCGGTCCGCCGCCGACGAGGGAGCCGAGCCCGGCCCGTGAGACCGGCGGGGCGGCCGGCGGGCGGCCGCGCGGGGGTCGGTGCGCCGGCCCTCGCCGGGACCGCCGGCCGGTCAGCCCCGGTGCGCCTCGCCGAGGGTACGGGCGATCCGGGTGTGCTGGTCGTGCGGCAGGGTGGTACCGATCCGCACGTGCGACCTGCCGTCGCCGTACGCGACGAACGGGGCACCGGAGGCGATCCCGATGCCGTCGGCGGCCAGCGACCGGATCGCCGCCCCGGCGTTGCGGACGTGCACCCAGACGGAGAGCCCGGCCACACCGGTGGGGGCCAGCCCGTGCTCGTGCAGGGCCCGGACCATCCGCTGCCGGCGCTGCCGGTAGCGGGTGCGGGCCAGCCGGATCGCCGCCTGTGTCTGCGGGTCGGTGAGCATCTGCGCGAGGGCCCGCTGGGTCAGCACCGACGGCCAGCTGCCGGTCGCCCGCTGCCGGGCCCGGACCCGGGCCACCACCCGCCCGATCCCGGCCAGCGCGCCGACCCGCAGGTGCGGTCCGTGGGACTTGTTCCAGCTCCGCACCAGGAGGGTCTGCTCCGGCAGGTACTCGCCGAGCGAGACGTCCGGGGCCGGCGCGAGTTCGTGCGCGGTGTCCTGCTCGACGATCACGATGTCCCGGTCGGCGAGCATCGGCACCAGCGCCTGGGCACGCCGCCGGGACAGTGCGTGGCCGTGCGGGCTGGCCATCCTGGACTGGAACAGCAGCATCCTGGGCTGGGCGGCCAGGGCGAGTTCGAGCGCCTCGGGCAGCGGTCCCTCGTCGTCGCAGACCACCGGGGTCGCCCGGGCCCGGTGGTCCTCGACGATGTCCAGCAGCGAGGCGGCGGCGACCTCCTCGACGACCACCCGGTCGTGCGGGTGCAGCAGCACGTCGGCGACCCGGTGCACGGCGTCGTGCGCACCGCTGGTCACGGTGAAGTCCTCGGCCTCGAACGGCCAGCTCGGGTCCAGCACGGCCGCCAGGTGCGCGTCCACGGTGTCGTCGGGATAGCTGCGCCAGCGGGCGCCGTGCACCGCCTCGGCCATCGGGCCGGCCAGGTCCGGCAGCAGGGCCGGGTCGGGAAGGGCGGTGGAGAGGTCCAGCCGGACCCGGGCCGGAGCCGGCAGGCTGGCGTAGCGGCGGCCGGCGAGCCGCCCCGGGCCACGGACGAAACTGCCGTGCCGCCGATCGGAGTGGATCAGCCCGCGTTGCCGCAGTTGGGCCCAGGCCGACGCGATCGTGGTCGGGCCGACGTGCAGCGCGGCGGCCAGGGCGCGCACGGTGGGCAGGTGCAGCCCCGCGCCGAGTTCCCCGGAGTAGATCAGGTGGCCGAGCCGGTCGGCTATCCCCCGGGCCGACCGGTCGGTGAGCATCAACGCGAGCGCGCGGGCGTGCAGCCGATCCGGCCGGCGGGTGGGCACCTCGGCGGCGGCCCGGTGGAACCGGTCGCCGATCCCTGGCTGCGGCCCCCCGGCGATCATGGCTCTTGATACCTCGCGGCCCGTACCCGGAGCAACAGTGTTGAGGCATTCTTGAGCTTCCGCCCAGCGGGACCGAAGACCGAACAAACGCGAACAGCGACCCCACTGTGGATCTTCATTCACACCGCTAGCGTTCAGGCACGGTCGATCTACGACGACTGATGTCGAGTCGAAAGGTCCCGCGATGCTCAAAACCCGCCCCCCGTTGTTGTACACCGCCTGTGTCGGCCTGTTGGCCCTGGTCGGCTCCACCGCCGTCGCACCAACCGCCACCGCCGGCCCCGGTCTCGCCGAGGCCGCCGGCACCGCGCGGGCCGCACCCATCCCCACTCCGGAACAGCACTTCGGCTTCAAGATGGGCGCCGAAGGGAAACTGGCCGGCTATCCCGACGTGCTCCGCTACATGAAACTGGTCGCGGAACGCTCCGACCGGGTCGACTACGAGACGATCGGCCGCACCACGATGGGCAACGAGTACGCCACCGTGCTGATCAGCGCGCCGAAGAACCTGCGCCGGCTGGACCGCCTGGTCGAGATCAACCAGAAGCTCTCCGACCCGCGCAACACCAGCCCGGAGGAGGCCCGCAGGCTCGCCGGGGAGGGGGTGCCGTTCTACCACCTGGAGGCGACGATCCACTCCAGCGAGGTCGGCAACGGACAGGCGATCAACGACATCGTGCACCGGCTCGCCACCGAGGACTCGGAGTTCACCAGGAACGTCCTGAACAACTCGGTCATCGTGCTGGTCCCGTCGCAGAACCCGGACGGCCAGCACCTCATCATCGACCACTTCAACTCCACCGCCGGGACGGACTACCGACGGACGTACCCGGACCTCTACCACAAGTACACCGGGCACGACGACAACCGCGACTGGACGATGTTCACCCAGATCGAGGCGCAGTACCGGCTGGCGCTGGAGAAGAAGTACCGGCCGGCGATCGTGCACATCATGCACCAGAAGGGGAACACCGGCAGCCGGATCTTCGTACCGCCGTACGGGGGGATCACCAGCGAGAACGTGCCGGCGAACATGAGTTCCTCGGTCTCGGCGATCGGTCAGCACGCCGCCCGGGCCCTCGCCGCCGCCGGCAAGACCGGGGTGGGCAGCCTCGACTACCACATCTTCTGGACCCTGGAGCAGCCGGTCGGGTTCTTCCCGTTCACCGGCTCCGGCGTCTACCTGACCGAGATCGCCTCGGTGACCGACTACGCCTACCCGCAGGTGTCGCCGGACGGCCGCCCGCTCGGCCCGCAGCAGGCCAGGATGAGCCTGATCGAGCCGTACCGCTCCAACACCTGGACCCTGGCGGACATCGTCGACTACGCGAAGATCGCCACCTACGCCGGGATGGAGTACACCGCGAATAACGGCCGGGACCTGCTCTACGACAACCTGTACGCGGTGCCGCACGAGTACATGACCAAGGGCGTACCGGCCGGCAGCTACGCGTTCGTGGTCGACGCCGAGCAGCGTGACCCGTACGCGACCTTCGAGATGCTCCAGCGTCTGGAGTGGACACAGGTGGAGATCGACCGGGCCACCTCGGAGTTCGTCGCCGACGGGAAGCGCTACGGCGCCGGCTCATATGTGATCAAGATGCGGCAGCCGCGCGGCAACTGGGCGCACCAGGTGCTCGGCACCGACCGGTACCCCGAGGTGCGGGACTGCGGCGACTGCCCGGTGCTGCTGCCGTACGCCGAGGCGACGACCAGCCTGCCGCTGCAACTCGGGGTCGACGTCGCCGAGATCCGCGCGCCGTTCGAGGCCAGCCTGGAACGGGTCGCCTCGGTGAAGCTGCCCCAGGTGACGATGCCGCCCGCCCCCGGCGACCGGGGTGCCTACCTGGTCCGCCCCGAGTCGTACGGGACGATCCAGATCGTCTCGGCGTTGCAGGACGCCAACATCCCGACGTTCCGCGCCGCGCAGGGGTTCGACGCGCAGGGCGGCAGCTATCCGCCCGGTACCTACGTCGTGCCGGCCACCCCGCAGGCCCGCAACGTGCTGGCGACCGCCTCGGCGAAGGTCGGCCTCCCGGTCACCGCGGTGGCCCGGGCGCCGCGCGTCGCGGGGGTGCAGCTCAAGCCGCAGACCCGGGTCGGACTCTTCCGGGGCGTCGGCAACATGCCGGGCGGCTGGGACATGTGGCAGTTCGACCAGTACGGCATCAACTACGACGTCGTCGCGGCGCAGGACTTCCAGCGGAAGTCGCTGAACGAGCTGTACGACACCATCGTCCTGTCGCACGGCATCTCCAAGGACGACATCGTCGAGGGCCTCGACCCGAAGGAGTACGCCGAGAAGTACTCCTGGGCCTACGGGGTGGGCGACAAGGGCTGGCGCAAGCTGGCGCAGTTCGTCCGGAACGGCGGCACGCTGCTGGCGATCGGCAGCTCGGTGGCGACCGTGCAGGAGCTGCTGAAGCTGCCGATCAAGCCGGCCCTGCCCGACGACGAGGACGAGTTCGTCACCGGCGGCAGCCTGCTGCACCAGGAGTTCGACCCGACCAACCCGGTCGCCTGGGGCATGCCGGAGTCCTGGCCAATCTGGCTCTACGACACCCAGGCGTGGGAGCTGACCGGCAAGGGGACGGTGGTGTCGAAGTACCCGGCCGAGGGTGAGGTGCTGGCCAGCGGATACCTGCGCGGCGCCGAGCACATCCGGGGGACGGTCAACACCGCCTCCTTCGACGTCGGCAAGGGCCAGGTGGTGACGTACGGCAGCGAGATCACCTTCCGTACCCTGCCCCGGGCGCAGTTCAACCTGCTGTACAACGCGATCTACCACGGCCCGGCGGCCGAGGTGGACGCGACCGGGCTCCAGCAGCTCCGGCCGAGGTTCGGGCCGGACGGCGCGCTCGCCGGACGGTAGCCCGGCCGGCACGGCACCGGGTCCGGGTGGTCACCGTCGAGGTGGCCACCCGGACCCGCGTCCGGTTCCCCGGCACCGCACGCCCGCGCCCGCCCCCGATCCGCCGGGCCGGCTCGTCGGGCCGGGTTCCGGGCCGTCGGCGCCCGGCAGCCTGGTCAGGCGGCGGCGTCGAGCCGGGCCCGCTGTTCGGCGGTGAGCACCAGCGCCACCCCGGCCAGGGCCTCCCGCAACTGGGCGACCGTGCTCACCCCGACGATCGGGGTGGCGGCCGGGTTGCCCCCGGTCAGCCAGGCGAGCACCACCTGGTTGCGGTTGGTGCCGGTCTCGGCGGCGATCTCGTCCAGTACGGCGAGCCGGCGCTCGGTGCCGGGGTGCTCGTACTCCGGCGGCAGCGGCTTGTCCGCCCGGGTGTACTGGCCGCCGAGCAGCGGCGTGTACGCCCAGAGCGACATCTCGGGGTGGGACTCCAGGTAGTCGACGACCTCGTCGCTGACCGCACCGAACCGGTGCACCACGCTGGGTCGGGTCCCGGGGCGGGGCCGGAGGTAGCTGAGCTGCTGCTGCACCGCCGTGAACCCGGTCATCCCGTTCGTCCGGGCGATCTCCCGGGCCCGCTCCACCCGCCAGATCGCGTGATTCGAGCAGCCGAGCGCGCCGACCGTACCGGCGGAGACGAGTTCGTCGAAGGCGGCCACCGTCTCCGCCAGCGGCGTGCGGCGGTCCTCCATGTGCGCCCAGTAGAGGTCGACGTGCTCCACGCCGAGCCGGCGGAGGCTGCCGTCGATCCCGTGCTTGATCGCCGAGGCGGAGAGGCCCTCCGCGGTCTCCGGGAACCGGCCGGCCACGGTCGGCTCACAGCCCACCTTGGTGCTGATCCTGATCCGGTCGCGTACCCCCGGGCGGCGGGCCAGCCAGCGGCCGAGCAGTTCCTCGCTCTGCCCGCCGTACCCGCTGGGGTCCGCCCAGAAGGCGTAGCAGTTGGCCGTGTCGATCCAGGTGCCGCCGGCCTCGACGAAGTGGTCCAGGAGTTCGAAGGAGCGCCGCTCGTCCTGGACAGTGCCGAAGAGCATGGCGCCGAGCGCGATGTTGTGGGTCATGACTGAAACGGTAGGCGCGATCGGACGGGCGGTACGCTCCAATATCGTGGCAGAATCCCAGACCAATTCCGCGTGGGCCACCCTGCTGGAGATCGAGCCCCGGGAACGCGCCCGGCGTCCCCTGCACGACCGGCTGACCCGGGCGCTGCGGGCCGCGATCCGGGACGGCCGGCTCGCGACCGGCGCCGCCGTACCGCCCAGCCGGGCGCTCGCCGAGGAACTCGACTGCTCGCGGTGGGTGGTGACCGAGGCGTACGCCCAACTGGTCGCCGAGGGCTACCTCGCGGCCCGGGTCGGCTCGGCCACCCGGGTCTCGTGGTCGCCGGAGACCGCACCGGCACGCCGCCGCGCGGTGCCCGGACCGGCGCTGCCACCGCTCCGCTACGACCTGGCGCCCGGCCTGCCCGACCTGCGGGCCTTCCCCCGCCGACGCTGGGCCGAGGCGGTGCACACGGTCACCGGCTCGGCCGCGCGGTACGACCTCGGTCCACCCGACCCGGCCGGCCATCCGGCATTGCGCGGCACGCTCGCGGAATACCTGCGCCGGTCGCGCGGCGCCGACGCGCAGCCCGGGTCGGTGCTGGTCTGCGCCGGCATCACCGACGGGCTGTTCCGGATCTGCCGGGCGCTGCGGGCGGAGGGGATCGCCGAGGTGGCGGTGGAGGAGCCGGGCTGGGGTCGGCTCCGGGACGCGGCGGCGAGCGCCGGGCTGCGGACCGTCCCGGTCCCGGTGGACCGGGACGGGCTGCGGGTGGCCGAGCTGACCCGGGCGGGCGGGGTGCGGGCGGTGGTGGTCGGCGCGGCGCACCAGTTTCCGACCGGGGCCATGCTCAGCCCCGGCCGCCGGGCCGAACTGGTGCGCTGGGCGCGGGCGGTCGACGGGTACGTCGTCGAGGACGACTACGACGCCGAGTTCCGCTACGACCGCCGGCCGATCGCGGTGATGCAGGGCCTGGACCCCCGCCGGGTCTTCCTGGTCGGCTCGGTCAGCAAGACCCTCTCCCCCGCCCTCGGCCTGGGTTGGACGGTGGCACCGCCGGCCCTGCTGCCGGCACTCCGGTCGGCGAACGCCGTCGCGGCGCCGCCGCCGGTGCTGGACCAGCTCGCCCTGGCCACCTTCATCGACCGGGGCTGGTACGACACGCACCTGCGGGCGGCCCGACGCCGGTTCCGGACCCGACGCGACCTGCTGCTGCGCGAACTCGCCGTCCGGGTGCCGGACGGCCGGGTGGCCGGCACCGCCGCCGGACTGCACGTCCTGCTGCACCTGCCGGCCGGCACCGACACCGCTGCGGTGGTCGCCGGGGCGGAGGCGGCCGGACTGCGGCTGGCGGACCTCGACGCGTACCGGGTGGAGCGGGCCGGGTCGCCCGCGCTGGTCCTCGGGTACGGCAACATCACCGATGCCGAGATCCCACCGGCGGTCGCGCTGCTCCGGACCGCACTCGACCTGGCCGGGGCGGCCGGCCGACGCCGCCAGCAGCCCGTGCAGGTTCCCGGTCTCCGGGGCGCGGTCGAGGTCAGGGCACCAGCCGCAGGTGGCCCTGCCGGCCGTTGACCTCGATCTCCCAGCGCTGGCCGAAGCCCTGTACCCGGTTGAGCTGGATCCGTCCGAACCGCTCCGGGACCTCCGGGTCGAGCACGAACCGCCCCTCGACCGCCTCCAGCCCGAACATGGTCCGCAGGAAGAGCAGCGGCGCGGCGCTGGCCCAGGCCTGCGGATTGCAGGCGGTCGGGTACGGCACCGGAACCCGGCCGAACGAGCGGTCGTAACCGGAGAACGCCTCCGGCAGCCGGTTGTCGGAATACCGGGCCGCCTCCAGCATCGCCTCGATGATCCGGTTCGCCTCCGCCCGGAACCCGTACCGGGCCAGCCCGTGCGCGACGAGCGAGTTGTCGTGCGGCCAGACGGTGCCGAGGTGGTAGCCGATCGGGTTGTAGCCGCGATCGCGGGTCGACAGGGTACGCACGCCCCAGCCGGAGAAGAGTTCGTCGGACATGAGCTGCCGGGCCAGGATCGCGGCCCGCTCCGCCGGCACGATGCCGCTCCAGAGCAGGTGTCCCATGTTGGAGGTCATCGCGTCGATGGGCTGTTTGTCCCCGTCCAGCCCGAGGGCGTAGTAGCCGCCCCGGTCGTCGAGCCAGAAGTCCCGGTTGAACCGGTCGGCCAGCTCGGCGGCATCGGCGCGCAGCCGCCGGGCCAGCTCCGGATCCGCGTACGGGCCGTCGGCGAGTTCGGCCAGCCGCAGCTTCGCGTCATAGGTGTAGCCCTGGATCTCGCAGGTCGCGATCGGCAGCACCGGGATCGTCCCGTCGGCGGTCTGCACCCCGTTCCAGGAGTCCCGCCAGCACTGGTTGCCGAGCCCCTGGGTGGACCGGGTGGCGTACTCGACGTAGCCGTCGCCGTCCGAGTCGCCGTACTCGTCGATCCAGTGCAGCGCCGCGTAGGCGTTCTCCCGCACGTCGTGCAGCAACCGCTCGTCACCGGTCCAGCGCCAGTACTCCGAGAGCAGCACCAGCCAGAGCTGGGTGGTGTCGGCGGCGCCGTAGTACGGGTTGTGCGGCTTGACGCCGAGTCGGGTCAGCTCGCCGCCACGGTACTCGTGCGGCATCTTGCCCGGCTCGCGGTCGGTGAAGTCGTCCAGGTCGACGGCCTGGTGCGCGGCGAGGGTCAGCAGGGTGCCCCGGGCGAGTTCCGGCCCGCCGATCAGCGCCTGGTAGGCGGTGATCACCGAGTCCCGCCCGAAGAGCGTGAGGAACCACGGCAGCCCGGCGGCGGTGAAGACGATCCGCTCCCCGGCGATCTCCTTCTCGACCCGCATCGAGACCAGGTCGGCCACGGACTGGTGGTAGACGTCGCGGACCAGGTCCGAGTCGGCGTGCACCTCGGGTCGGCTGGACCGCCACCGGCCGGTCGAGTCGTCGTCCCTGCCGACCTCGAACACGTCGCCGAACTCTCGACGGGTCGGCACCACGTGCACGCTGACGTAGTGCAGCGGCACGTGCAGCTCGACCTCCCAGCTCTCCCCCGGATGCAGCAGGAGGTCCCAGACCAGGTCGTCGCCCTCGATCCGGCTCGCCGGCGGGACCGCCCGGATCTCGGTGCTGACCGTGAACCCCTCGTTGCGGTAGCCGAAGCTGAGCCGGGAGCCGTCGGCGGTATGTTCCCGGACGATCTGGCCGGAACGGTCCCGGAGCTGCTCCTTGACCTCGAAGAGGTCGGCGAAGTCGACGTCGACCGCCAGCCGCAGCTCGATCGGCACCGGTTCGTCGGCGAAGCACTGCACCGAGATCCGCTCGAACATCCCCTCGCCGACGAAACGCTGCCGGCGGATCCCGACCCGGTTGGCGGGCAACTCCGGCAGCTCCGCGTTGGCCAGGAAGAACGCCGCCGAGTAGGGGTCGACCGAGCTGGAGCCGAGCAGCAGCGGCCGGACGCCGCCGAGCAGGAGTTCCCAGCGGCTCAGGAACCGGGTGTCCTCGTGGATCAGCCCGCCGATCGAGCCGGCCGGCACGTCCCCGGTCGCGTCGGAGAGCATGAACGACAACCCGTCGAGTACGCCGACCGCGTCCGGGCCCAGCTCGGGCGGCAGGTCCCGATCCGTCCCGCTCGGCACCCGGCCGCCTGGCGCCGGCTCGGGGCTCGGGTCGGCGGGGGTGGGCCGCCGTCGACCGGTCGTCGTCACGCACACCTCCGAGAGGAGAAGCGGATTGCGTGCATATAACCCGTAATGGTACTGGCCGGTGCCTCCGGGGCCGGGCCAAACGCCAGGAACGGGGAAACGGGCGGGGCCGCCGCCAGCGGGATGCTGACGGCGGCCCCAGGAGACCGGTGGATCTCTCCGGTACCGGTTACGGTGCGCCGGGCGGCACCACCCGGACATCCGCCCACTGGTTGCGGTGGCCGGGCTTGAGCAGCTCGAACCGGACGCCGAGGTCCACCCCGGCATCACCCGGATTGCCGGTGCCGGTCACGACCCCGCCACCCAGGTCGAGACCGTACTGGCTCCGCGCCGGCTTGCCGTTGCGGTCCACGGTCCGCACCGAGTAGGGCGCGTTCCCCTCCGAGGGGACCACGACCGACGCGTCGGCGTCCCGGAAGAAGAGCGGGCTCTCCGCGTCCAGGTCCGGCCGGTACTCGATGCCCGGGTACCAGCCCTTGGCGTCGGTGAAGGACCTGACCCCGGGCTGGGACCTGAACTTGGTGCAGTACGCGCTGAACGGCTCGTTCGGCGCCTCGAAACACTCGGTGAACGGGTAGGTCCGGCCGAAGCCGAACGCCGCGTTCGACGACTGCGGCCGCGAGGGCAGGTTGTCCAGCCCCGACGGGTCCTTCGCCGCCGCCGTGCCCTGCCGGCGGTACGGGTCGAAGTGCGAGTCCACGATCAGCAGACCGCCCTTGGCACCGATGCTCGGCGGGTCGTAGAGGTTGTTCAGGACCAGGTTCAGGTTGCCGTAGCTGGTGTCCCGGTACCAGACGAGCATGCCGGGGGCGTTGTACGGCACCCGGTCCACCTTCCAGGCACCGTCCCGGTTGTAGTTCGTCTGGTACGCGTACTTCAGGCCCTCGTCGAAGCCGTCGTGGTTGCGCCACTCGGCGAGGTAGTAGTGCGCGTAGGAGAACTCGCCGGGCGAGATGCTCCAGCCGGTACCGGTGGTGTTGGTGAAGGTGCCGACGGTCGCGGTCCAGCCGTTGGCACCGCTCTCCACGTCGTCGGACCAGACGGTCGTGCCGTCGGCGGTGACCGAGAAGTCGTCGGTGAACCAGCCGGTGTCCTCGAACGCGGCGTCGGTGGCGTACCGCAGTCGCAGCTGGACGGTCTGCCCGGCGAACCCGGTCAGGCTGACGTAGTCGTGCCGCCACTGCCCGCCGGTGCTGCCGGTCAGGCCGTACTTCTTGTTGCCGTAGTCGTGCAGCCGGCCGTTCGGGTCGGGGTCGCCGTCGTCGGTGGAGACGAGGTTGCCGGCCGCGTCGAAGACCTTCTGCTCGGCCCAGGTGCTGCCACCGTCGGTGGAGACCTCGACGAAGCCGTAGTCCCAGTCCTCCTCGATGGAGTAGTTGTTCCAGAGCCAGAACCGCACGTCGGAGCCGGCCGGCACCTCAAGGGAGCGGGTCAGCCGCACGTCGGCCCAGGACTGGTCGTTGTTGGTCCACCACTGCCCCTCCCCGCTGTGCGGGGTGGAGAGGCTGATCTGCTTGGCCGGCAGGTTCACCCGGACGCCGTCCTCGGTGCCGACCGGGGTCCGCGAGGTCTGCCCGAGCTTGACCCGGGCCGGGTCGTCGCCGGGGTTCAGGATCACCGGGTCGGCCCAGCCGAGCACGAACTTGTCCCAGAGTCCCATGTGGGTGGGAATGCCCTGGAAGATCGGGCCGGTGTGCGAGCCGGACGACATCAGGTCCCAGAAGTCGACGTCCGAGTCGCCGCCGGAGCCGATGTCGTAGAGGTCCGGCAGGCCGAGGTCGTGCCCGTACTCGTGGGCGAAGACACCGACGCCGGAGTCCTCCGGCTGGACGATGTAGTTGCTGATCATCTTGTCGGTACCCGGGATGGTGTGGCCGGGCACGATCGCGGACGAGTGCGCCCAGATCGCGTACGGCCCCTCGGCGCCGCCGCCGCCGGACTTGTCCTCGCCCGCGTGTACCAGCACCAGGTGGTCGATGACGCCGTCCGGCTCGTTGAGGTCGCCGTCGCCGTCGGCGTCCGCGACGTCCTCGATGTCGTAGTCGGCCCACGGGAAGTCCGGGTTCTGCGCGGCCAGCACGTTGACCGCGTCGACGCCGAGCGCGCCGGGGCCCGCCGGGTTGTCCGGGTGCCCGTTCATGTCCTGGCTGGCCCCGGCCACCCACTCACCGTCGGCCTGGGTGCAGGTGTCGGCGCCGTACCACGCCTCGGAGTGCGGCACGGTCACCCAGGGGGTCGCCTCGCCGCTCACCGTGTACGCGCCCTTGGACATCTCCAGGTACATGTTGCGCATCGTGTAGCCGCGCAGGTCGATGCCGCGCCGGCCGTCCGGGCCACGCAGGTCGGTGCGGACCCGCTCGGTGATGCCCTCCCGGCTGTAGAGCATCTTGTTGTAGAACTCGGTGGAGAAGTCCGGCACCCACATCGAGTTGTTGTCCGGGTGGGAGGCCTTCGCCGGGTTCGGGATGTTGTTGTGCAGCGGCCCGTTCTGGACGTTGCCGGGCACGCACTCCCGCTCGTTCTCCGGGGTGGTCGCGTCGTCGAACGTCGCCCGCGGCACCATCACGCCGGTGAAGTCGTCGTCCGCGTCGGGGTTGAACTCGACCAGGATGGTCAGCAGCTTCGCGACCTGCGTCTCGTCGGCCTGCTTGTAGCGGATGTGCCGGGGGTTCCTGCCGGTCCGGATCGCCTCGGCCTCGGTCCTGGCCAGGCTCCGGGCCGCCACCGGGTTGCCCTCGGCGAACTTCCGGCCGAACGCGGTGACCGGATCCGGCTTGGCCCGCTTGATCTTGCGCTTGCCGCCCTGGACCACCACCTCGGGGCCGTCACTGGGCCGCTCGACCTTCGGGTCCACATAGTTGATGTAGAAGTCGCGCTCGGTCGGTGTGAACCGGGCCGCCCGGTCGGCGGTCGCCGGCCCGGCACCGCCGACGGCCATTCCGGCCGCCGCGACCAGCAGCACGGGTACCGACGCCGCGAGCAGGCGCCTTCGCCCGGCTGCCCATCTCATCCCCCCGCTGAATGTCAGTCGTTGCACGTCCCTCCCCTTCCGCGCGTGCGTGAGCGAAGCAATCACCGCCCGCATCCGTCCGGACACGCGGGCAACGACAGGGACGCTATGCGACGTCACGGCCATGGACAACCACCGTTGTCTTTTCGGGATCACACAACCGTCCAACCGGGCAGTTCGCGCTTCTCGTCCATCAGCCGCGTTCCCGGCGCGCGGCCGCGACGTCCCGCACCCGTCCGCCGGCCCCATCGCGTTTCCGGCCCCCTGAGGAGGTCGGGCGCTATCCGGACGGCTTCGCCGGTTGCCTCGGTCGGGACGCTCCGGACCGGCCCGACCGGCGCGACAGCCAACCGGCCGGCTGCTGGCGCACCTGGTCGATGGAGGTCAGCGCGGCACCGATCACGGCCGCGTCCGGGCCGAGCAGGGCGGGCCGGACGGTCACCGGCGCCCAGTCGGTGGTCAGCACCCGCTGGTCGATCTCGGCCCGGGCGTTGGCGGTGAGCCAGGACGCCAGCAGCGAGAAGCTGCCGCCGAGGAGTACCGAGCCGATGTCGAGGATGTTGAGCATGTCGGCGAGCGCGACGCCGAGCGCGGTGCCGGCGACGTCGAGCGCGGCGAGGGTGTCCGGGTGGCCCGCGTCGGCCCGGGCGGTGATCTCGGCGTCCGGAGTGGTACCCGGCGGTGCCGGCTCGGCGCCGAGGATCGCCGCCAGGCTGGCGTACGTCTGTAGGCAGCCCCGGGAGCCGCAGGGGCAGGGCTTCCCGTCCGGATGGACGGTGACGTGCCCGAGCTCGCCGCTCCAGCCCCGCGAGCCGCGCATCAACCGTCCGTCCAGGACTATCCCGGCACCGATACCGAGCCCACCGGAGACGTAGACGAAACTGTCCAGGGTGTGGTGCGTGGCGTACAGCTCGCCGAGCGCGGCGAGGTTCGCCTCGTTGTCGACGGCGATCGGCAGGTCCAGGTGCCGGGTGGCGGCCCGCAGCAGCGCACCGGCGTCGGCGTTGCGCCAGCCCAGCGCCGGGGCGGACCTGACCAGCCCGGCGTCGACCGGACCGGGCACGGCGAGGGTGGCGGTGACGACGGCGAGGTCCTCGGCCGCGACGGCGCGTACGGCGGCGTCCGCCATCCCGGCCAGGTCGGCCAGGACGGCGGGGGCGCCCCGGTCGGCGTAGCTCGCCGGGGCGAAGGCCAGGTGCCGGACCGTACCGGTGAGGTCGACGACGCACGCGGCGAGCCCGTCGGCGCGGATGTCGAGGCCGAGCCCGGCCGGTCCCCGGTCGGAGACGGTCAACCCGACCCGGGGCCGGCCGGCCCGACCGTCGTGCGCGAGGCCGGTCTCGGTGACGAGTCGACCGCCGAGCAGGTCGTCGACGATCCGGGTGATGGTGGGTCGGGTCAGCCCGGTGACCGCGGCGAGTTCGGTACGGGAGATCGGCTGCGCGGCGCCGAGGATCTGCCGGAAGACGAGTTCGAGGTTGATGCTGCGCAGGCTCTCCTGTCGGACGGGCTGCTCGGCCTGCCGGGGTCGGCTCGGTCGGATCGGTCCGGTCATGCCGGCTGCCGGACACCGTCGGCGAGTACGCCGGCCGTCGCCGCCGACAGGGCACCGTCGACGACGACGGTGACCAGGTGCCGGCTGATCGTCTCGGCCGGGCCGAGCACCAGCGGCCGGTCCCAGGCCAGCGACGAGCCGACCCCGAGATAGTCGCGGGCCCGGACGAACCACCTGTCCCGGGCGGTGGTGTCGTCGCCCGGGACGAAGAGCACCGTCCAGGGGCCGGCCTCGCCGGTGCCGGTGACCGCGACCCAGCCGGCGAGGCTGCCGTTGACGGCGGTCGCGTCGGTGCCGGCGGGGCTGAGGATCCGGGCGGTGTCGGCGACGGCCGGGCCACGCCAGAAGAAGCCGCCGTACCCCGCCCCGGCCCGGCCCTGCGCCGCCGGGCTGCGGATGGTCAACGGCCGGTCGGTGACGTTGGCCAGCCGGGTGTGCAGGCCCAGCGACCAGGCGGTCCCGTCGACCGGCCGGCAGGTGATGGCGCGCTGCTCGGCCAGCAGCGTGCGGTCGTGCGCGTCCGTCCACACCAGCGTGTGCACCAGTTCCTCGCCGGTGTGCCGCAGCCAGCGCCGGTGCCGTTGACGGCCGTGGTTGTCCAGCCAGGCCGGGCCGTGTCCGGCCACGAAGGTGCGCCCGCCCCAGAAGTTGCGCCCGCCGACGTCCGGGGCGGCGAGGCTGATCCCGAGCTGGTGCGGGTGCGAGTCGGGGGCGGCGTCGGTGACCGTACTGCCGGCGAAGGTGCGTACCGGGTGCAGGTAGGGGCGCGGGGACATCGCCAGTGGCAGGTCGGGCCGCCAGGTGTACCGGGCGACGTCGCGACCCTCGACCCGGAGTACGGCGGTGCCGGGCGGCCGGTCGGCGAGCGCCGGATCCGGTACGCCGGGACGTGCCATCGTCGCCTCGCCGCCTCTCGTCGCCTGGCCCCCGTGGTACGCCAACCGCCGAGGTTCGCCGCCGGCCCGGACGGTCGCGCCACCGGGCTCGGCCCGACGGCCGGTGCTCACGACCGGGCCGCCTCGGCCGGGATCGCCGCCACCGTGTCGGCGAGGTCGGCGACCTGTCGGGAGCGTAGCCTGCCGTCGGCGACGACGGTGACGATGCGCCGCCGCACCCGGCCGCCGGGCGCCACGACCAGCGGCCGCGTCCAGGCGAGCGCGGAACCGACGCCGGCGTAGTCGCGGCTGCGCACGAACCAGAGATCGGGCCGGTGCGGCCGGCCCGCCGGGACGAAGATCAGCGTCCACGGGTCGGTGCCGGTGCCGGTCAGCGCCAGCCAGGCGGCCCGCCGACCGTGCAGGTGCCGCTCGCCGGTCCGTTCCGGGCCCCGCACGTGCACCCGCCGGTCGCCGCGCCGGGCCCGCCAGAAGAAGCCGCCGTACCCGGCGCCCAGCCGCCCGTTGGTGGCGGGGCTGGCGAAGGTCAGCGGTTCGGCGGTCACGTTGGTCAGCTCGAAGCCGAAGTCGAGCGCCCACGCCTGCCCGGTGAGCGGCAGGGCGGCGATCCGCCGTCGCTCGTGCACCAGTTCGGTGCCGTCCGGGCCGACCCAGCGCAGCTCGTGGCGTACGTCGGTGCTGCTCCGGGCGGTCCAGGCGCGATGGTGCTGGGTGCCGTGGTTGGGCAGCTGCACCGGCCCCTGCCCGGGCACGTAGGTGCGGCCGCCCCAGAAGTTGACGCCGCCGAGGTCGGCGACCGCGACGCTGACCCCGAGGTGGTGCAGGTGGTCCTCGGGCATCGACTCGGTGACCTCGGTGCCGGCGAGGGTGCGTACCGGGTGCAGGAACGGCCGGGGCGACAGGGTGCGGGGCAGCCTCGGCCGCCAGACGTAGTCGGCGACGGCCCGGCCGGCCAGGCTCAGCCTGACCGGGTCGGCCGGGCTGGCCGGGTCGGGCACGGTCGCCTCCTCCGTCGCTGCTGCGTCATCGGTGTGGGTCCCTTCCGTCCTCGGCCGGCTATTTCAGGCCGGTGGTGGCGATCCCCTTGACCAGGTATTTCTGGCCGGCGATGAAGAACCCGATCACCGGGGCGAGCGAGAGGAACGACATGGCGAACATCTGCCCCCACTGGGACTGGCCCTCGGAGTCGACGAACTGGCGCAGCGCCAGCGGCACGGTGTAGAGCTCGGAGTCGGTGAGGTAGATGAGCGGGCCGAAGAACTCGTTCCAGACCGAGATGAAGGTGAAGATCGCGGTGGTGGCGAAGGCGGGCATGCAGAGCGGCATGATCACGCTCCAGAAGGTCCGGAACGGCCCGCAGCCGTCGATCCGGGCGGCGTCGTCGAGTTCCCGGGGCAGGGCCCGCATGAACTGCACCATCAGGAAGATGTAGAACGCGTTGGTGGCCAGGAAGTTCGGCACCAGCAGCGGATAGTACG
The DNA here is from genome assembly GCF_003030385.1 of Plantactinospora sp. BB1. Taxonomy (NCBI): domain Bacteria; kingdom Bacillati; phylum Actinomycetota; class Actinomycetes; order Micromonosporales; family Micromonosporaceae; genus Plantactinospora; species Plantactinospora sp. BB1. The sequence continues at coordinate 4,736,020 of NZ_CP028159.1, forward strand.
TGTTGATCCAGCCCAGCTTGGCGAAGACGATGTACTGCGGCACCAGCAGTACGTGCCCGGGCAGCATCATGGTGCCGAGCATCAGGGCGAAGAAGAGCTTGCGGCCGGTGAAGTTCAGCCGGGCGAAGCCGTACGCCGCCAGCGAGCAGGAGAGCAGGTTGCCGACGATGCTCAGTACGACGATCACGAACGAGTTGGCCAGGTAGACGCCGAACGGCTGCTCCAGCGCGACCCACCCGTCGGGATAGTTGCCCAGGTCCCAGTCCGCCGGCCAGAGCGAGAGGTCGGTGAAGACCTGCCGGCTCGGCTTGACCGAGCTGGAGACCATCCAGAGCAGCGGATAGAGCATCACCGCGCCGAAGAGGCAGAGCAGTACGTGCCGGGTGAACCGGGACCGGCGGCTGCTCCCGACCCGTTCGAGGTGGCTCTCCTCCTCGGCCCGCCGCCGGGCGGTCCTGGCCGGAGTCCTCGTGTCGATCGACATGGCGTGACCTCAGTTGTCGTAGAAGACCCAGTACTTCGCGGCCAGGAAGTTCAGCGCGGTGAAGGCCGCGATGACGACCAGCAGCATCCAGGCCATGGCCGAGGCGTAGCCCATGTTGAACTGGGAGAATCCCTGCTGGTAGAGGTAGAGGTTGTAGAACATCGTGGAGTCGGCCGGGCCGCCGGTGCCGCCGCTGAGCACGAATCCCTGGGTGAAGGTCTGGAACGACGTGATCAGCGACTGGATCAGGTTGAAGAAGATGATCGGGCTGAGCAGTGGCAGCGTCACCGAGCGGAACTGTCGCCACCTCGACGCCCCGTCGGTCGCGGCGGCCTCGTAGTACATCGCCGGGATCTGGCGCAGCCCGGCGAGGAAGATCACCATCGGCGAGCCGAAGGTCCAGATGTGCAGCACGATCAGGGTGGTCAGCGCGTAGTCGGGGTCCGAGGTCCAGCCCGGCCCGTCGATGCCGAACCAGCCGAGGAAGGCGTTGACGATCCCGTCCAGGCCGAAGATGTACCGCCAGAGCAGCACCACCGCGACGCTGCCGCCGAGCAGCGACGGGAGGTAGAAGACGGCCCGGTAGACGGCCAGTCCCCGGATGCCCCGGTTGAGCAGCATCGCCACCCCGAGCGCCACGACCAGGGAGAGCGGCACCGAGACGAAGGTGTAGACGAAGGTGACCTTCAGCGACTGGCGCAGCAGCGGGTCGTGCAGCATCTCGGTGAAGTTCTCCGCGCCGATCCAGCGGGGCGCGTTGAGCAGGTTGTAGTCGGTGAACGCCAGGTAGAGCGAGGCGAAGAACGGGATGATCGTGAAGAGCATCCCGAGGAACCAGGGCAGCAGGAAGAGATAGCCGGCCCGGTCCCGACGCGGCCGGGCCCGGCGGGCCGGCGGCGGCGTACCCGGATCGAGCCGGACCACGGCGCCGGCCGGCGCTCCGGTCGTCGTGCTCACGGCCGGCCGCCGTCCCCCGGCCCGGAGGGTGCCCTCACCTGCCGAGCGCCTTCCGGCCGGCCTCGACGAACGCCTTCGCCGCCTGCTGCGGGGTCTGCCGTTTGAACTCGACCTCGGCGGCGATCGACTCCAGGGTGGCGGCGATCTTCGACGAGCCGGGTGGATAGGTGTACGAGCGGGGCAACGACTCCCGCTGCAACCCGCCGAGGTACTCGGTGGCGATCTGGTCGTCCCGGCTCAGGGTCGACTTGATCTCCTCGGCCACCGTCGAGTTCGCCGGTACGCCCCGGGTGGTGCCGGTGGCCTTCGACGCCTCGACGTCGTTGACCAGGAAGTCGAGCAGCCGCAACGCCTCGGCCCGGTGCTTGGAGGCGGCGGCGATCGACCAGAGGTGCGGGCAGTCGACGGACTGGCCACGACGGACACTCTGGGTCTCGCCGGGGATGCGCAGCAGCGCCAGGTTGCCCCCGGCGGCCGCGTTGAAGGCCAGCAGGTTGTTGGTCGGGATGATCTGGGACGCGATGGAGCCCTTGGCCAGGTAGGACTGCTCGGCGGAGGCACCGATCTTCTCGATGAACCCGGCCGGCGGGAAGCCGCCCTCGGCGCGCATCGACTCGACGATCCCGAACCAGTCGGCGACGGTCGCCTCGCTGACCCCGAGCCCGCCGTCGGCGGTGTAGAAGTCCTCGCCCCGCTGCCGGGTGAAGACGATGATGTTGGCCAGGGTGTACGCCTCGAAGTTCGTGCCGTAGACCCTGCCGCCGCTCGCCCTGGTCACCTCCCGGGCGAACCTCGCCAGGTCGGGCCAGTTCCAGGTGTTGCCGTCCGGCACCGCGACGCCGTACTTCTCGGTCAGCGTCCGGTTGACGACGAAGCCGATCGCGTTGAGCCCGGCCGGTACCCCGTAGGTCCTGTCGCCGACCGTGGCCAGTGCCCGGGCGTTCTCGCTCAGCCCGGTCAGGTCCAGCGCGTCGGCGTGCTGCCCGAGGTCGAGCAGGGCGCCCCGGTCGGCGTACTCGCGCAGGCTGTCCATCCGCATCGCCATCACGTCCGGCGCGTCCCCGGCGGCGAACCGGGTGGCCAGCTTGTCCTTGTACGGCCCGCTGTCCTGGTATTCGGTCCGCACGGTGACGCCGGGGTTCTTCCGCTGGAAGATCTCCAGCGCGGCCTGGGTCTTCTCGGCCCGCTTGGCGTCGCCCCACCAGACCATGTTGAGCGCGACGGTGCCGCCCTCGGCGTCGTCACCGCCGCCGAAGCCCCGGCCGCAGGCCGAGGTGCCGAGACCGAGGCCGGTGAGCCCGGCGGTCCTCAGCACGGCCCGGCGGCTCATCGGCGTACGGGCGACTCTTGCCGTTGCGTCAGTCACGGGGTCCCAGTCCCTTCAGGAGTTGCCGGCGGCCACCGGTGCGGGTTGCCGGCCGGTGCGGGCGCACCCGGGCGGGCCGCGCCACACCGGCTGCGGCGGCGGGTCGGTCGCGACGGTCCTGGGCCGGATCGGTGGCGTCGAAGCACTGTGCAGCGGCGGAAGCGGGCCGGCGGGTCCGATCTTGCCGGAAAGGTTACGACCGGATTTCCGTTTACGTCAACCGATGAAACAAACTCCTCGCGAATTGCGGAGGGCATTGACTGCTGTCAGTGTCAGATCTACAGTGGCCCCGCCCGCCCCCGCCGTAGCGCAGCGCGCGCTCCGACGGCGGCGACAGGGCAGCCACTCGGACCGGTGGGTTCCCGGGGTCCGCGACGAACGGCGCGACCGCCCGGGGAGCAGGTCCGACACCCGGGCGAGCCGGCGTACGACTCCCGGCCGCACGACCAGCACTGGAGGTTGATCGATCGACAGGATTCCGACCTCGGCAGGAAAGCGCGTTCCTAGTCCCCCGACCACCACCCACGCTCCCGGAGGTCCTCCGATATGACGCAGTCCATGGCGGCGGCCGTTATCGCCCGGCCCGCCAGACGCTGGCGGGCGGCAGTCCTGGCCGGCGCGACCACCCTCGCCGCGGTGGCGACGATCGGCGTCGTCGACGTCGGTACCGCCTCGGCCGCGACCGTCGACACCAACGCCACCTACGTGATCACGTCCCGGCACAGCGGCAAGGCGCTGGACGTCTACGACTGGGCCACCAACGACGGTGCGCCGATCGTCCAGTTCGCCCGCAACGACCTGGCCGTCCAGCAGTGGCGGTTCGTCGACGCCGGCAGCGGCTACTACCGAATCCGCTCGGTGCACAGCGGCAAGGTGCTGGAACTGCCCAACGCCGACGACGGCACCCGGCTGGTCCAGATGACCGACAACAACAACACCCGGCAGCACTTCCGGCTGGCCGACTCCGACGGCGGCCACGTCCGGTTCATCAACCGGCACAGTGGCAAGGCGCTGGACGTCTGGGAGTGGTCGACCGCCGACGGCGCCCCGATCGCCCAGTTCGCCGACCTGAACGGCACCAACCAGCAGTGGCGACTGACCACCGTCAGCGGCGGGGGTACGCCCCCGACGAACCCCCCGCCGACGGGTGGCTGGCCCACCCCGACCGGGCAGGTCGGGGTCAACGGCACCATCTCGGTCTCCGGCACCCTCGACGGCGGAATGCGCCGGTACTGCTGCATCGGCGACGGCGGTCAGGAAGAGGACCAGGACCCGATGTTCAGCCTCGCCTCCGGCGCCACCCTGCAAAACGTCATCATCGGCGCCCCGGCCGGGGACGGCGTGCACTGTTCCGGCCCGTGCACCCTGCGCAACGTCTGGTGGGAGGACGTCGGCGAGGACGCCGCCACCTTCCGGGGCAGCGGTTCGCCGAGCTTCCTGGTCGACGGCGGCGGCGCACGCAGCGCCAGCGACAAGGTCTTCCAGCACAACGGGCCCGGCACGCTGACCATCCAGAACTTCCAGGCCAACAACTTCGGCACCTTCTACCGCTCCTGCGGCAACTGCTCGACCCAGCACCAGCGCAACGTCGTGATCCGCAACGTCACGCTGACCCGGCCCGGCAACACCGTCGCCGGGATCAACGTGAACTACGGCGACACCGCCCGGTTCAGCGGGATCACCATCGTCAACGACTCCGGCCGGTCGATGGTGATCTGCCGCAAGTACAACGGCAACGACGACGGTGACGAACCCACCCAGGTCGGCACCGGCGCCGACGGCACCAACTGCATCTACTCCTCGTCCGACCTCACCTACCGGTAACACCGGGCCGCACCGGGCGGGTCCGCGGCACGTTCGCGGACCCGCCCGCCCCCGTCGACCACCAGGGAGTTTCTCGATGTCTCGACGACTGCACCGAACGGCACTGACGGCGGCGCTGGCCGCCACCGTCGCCGCCGCCTCGGGCACCAGTCTCGGCCCCACCGTCCCGGCGCAGGCCGCGGCGTCGACGCTGATCGTGGCGACGAACGGCAACGACGCCAACCCGGGCACCCTGAGCGCGCCACTGGCGACACTGGGCCGGGCGGTCGAGCTGGCCACCCCGGGCACCACCATCGCGCTGCGGGGCGGCACCTACCAGTTCGGCAGCAACGTACGGATCATGAAGGACGGCACCTCGGCCAGCCCGTACACGATCAGCAACCACAACGGCGAACGGGTGGTGCTGGACGGGGAGAACCTGCCGCACACCCCGGCACCGGTCGGCGGCAGCATCCCCAACCTGGAGCGCGGGGTGCTGCACATCGAGGCCGACCACTGGCGGATCCGGGGACTGGAGATCATCCACGGGCCGTACGCGATCTTCTGCCGGGACTGCAACAACAACGTCTTCGACCGGCTCGTCACCCGGGACAACTACGAGTCCGGACTCCAGATCCAGGGCGCGTCCAGCAACAACCAGGTGCTCAACCTCGACGCGTACGGCAACCGCGACCCGCGCAAGAACGGTGAGAGCGCCGACGGGCTCGCCATCAAGGAGGGCTCGGGCAGCGGCAACGTCGTACGCGGTGCCCGGCTGTGGAACAACTCCGACGACGGCTTCGACGCCTGGCTGTTCACCTCGCCCATCCTGGTGGAGAACTCGGCCGCCTGGGGCAACGGGGTCAACCGGTGGAACCTGCCCGACTACGTCGGCGACGGCAACGGCTTCAAGATGGGCGGCGGCGACCCCGATCCGCCGGCCAACCACACCATCCGGAACAGCGTCGCCTTCGACAACGCCGTCGGCGGCTTCATCGACAACGGCAACCCCGGCACCATCACCGTCGACCGGAACAGCGCCTGGCGCAACGGCGACGGCGGCTTCAAGTTCGCCAACTCCACGTCCCGGCTGACCGGGAACCTCGCCGTCGCCAACGGCGCCGGGGTCTCGCTCGGCTCCTCCACCGCCACCGGCAACTCCTGGAACATCAAGAGTTCCTGGAGCGCGGCCGACCTGGTCAGCACCGACCCGAGCACGCTGACCGGGCCCCGGGACGCGAACGGCAACATCCGCGGCTCGGACTTCCTGCGCCCGCGCGACTACCCGCAGCTCGGCGCCCGACTCTAGGCGGCCCCGACGCGGGTGGGCAGCAAGGTCTCCCCCGCACTGAGCGCCGGCACCCCCGGTGAACACCCCGCCGGGGGTGCCGGCGCTCAGTGCGACTCGCGGGCCACCCGGTCGCCGCTGCCGCCGACCAGGAACGCCAGGTCGGCGCCGGTGTCGGCGCCGAGCACGGTGTCGACGTAGAGCCGTTCCCAGCCGCGCGCCGGCTGGGCGAAGGCGGTCGCCATCGCCTCGGCGGGCGGCCGGGCCGCCAGCTCGGCGGCCGGGATGTCCACGTCGAGCCGGCGCGCCTCGACGTCGAGCACGATCGGGTCACCGGTGCGTACCCGGCCGAGCGGCCCACCGGCGGCCGCCTCCGGCGCCACGTGCAGCACCACCGTCCCGTACGCGGTGCCGCTCATCCGGCCGTCGCAGATCCGCACCATGTCGCGTACGCCCTGGCGCAGCAGCTTCTCCGGCAGCGGCAGGTTGGCCACCTCCGGCATCCCCGGATAGCCCTTCGGCCCGCAGCCGCGCAGCACCAGCACCGAGTCGGCGTCGACGTCGAGATCCGGGTCGTCGAGCCGGGCGTGCAGGTCCTCGACCGAGTCGAAGACCACCGCCCGGCCCCGGTGCCGCAGCAGGTGCGGGGAGGCGGCGGCGGGTTTGATGATCGCGCCGGCCGGTGCGAGGCTGCCGCGCAGCACCGCGATCCCCGCCTCCGGCATCAGCGGCGCCTCCCGGGACCGGATCACCTCCGGGTCGCTGATCTCGTGCCCGGCGAGATAGTCGCCGATCGGCCGCCCGGTCACCGTCGGCGCGGTCGGGTCGAGCAGGTCGGCGACCTGGTTCAGCACCGCCGGCAGGCCACCGGCCCGGTGGAAGTCCTCCATCAGGAAGCGGCCCGCCGGTTGCAGGTCGACCAGGAGCGGTACCCCGCTGCCGAGCCGGTCGACGTCGTCCAGGGTGATCGGCACCCCGACCCGGCCGGCGATGGCCAGCAGGTGCACGACCGCGTTGGTGGAGCCGCCCAGCGCGGCCAGCGCGACGATCGCGTTCCGGAACGACGCCTCGGTCAACACCTGACTCGGCCGGCGCTGTGCCGCGACCATCTCCACGATCAGCCTGCCGGTGCCGTGCGAGCGGGCCAGCAGCCGGCTGTCCGGGGCCGGCAGGCCGGCGGTGCCCGGCAGGGTCATCCCGAGTACCTCGGCGAGCAGGCCCATCGTGGAGGCGGTACCCATGGTGTTGCAGTGGCCACGGCTGCGGATCATCGACGACTCGGAGTCGAGGAAGCCCTCCGGGGAGAGCGTGCCGGCGCGTACCTCCTCGGAGAGCCGCCACACGTCGGTGCCGCAGCCGAGCGGCACGCCCCGGAAGGTGCCGGTCAACATCGGGCCGCCCGGCACCACCACCGCCGGCAGGTCCACCGAGGCGGCGCCCATCAGCAGCGCCGGGATGGTCTTGTCGCAGCCGCCGAGCAGCACCACCCCGTCGACCGGGTTGGCCCGGATCATCTCCTCGATCGCCATCGCCGCCATGTTGCGCCAGAGCATCGCGGTCGGCCTGACCTGCGTCTCGCCGAGCGAGACCACCGGCAGGTTCAGCGGCACCCCGCCGGCCTCCCAGATCCCGTTGGCGACGCTCGCCGCGACCTCGTCGAGGTGCCGGTTGCAGGGGGTGAGGTCCGACGCGGTGTTGGCGATCGCGATCTGCGGCCGTCCCTGGAACGCCGAGTCCGGCACACCACGGCGCATCCACGCGCGGTGCAGGTAGGCGTTGCGGTCCGAGCCGGCGTACCACTGATCGCTCCGAAGTGCAGGCATACTCTCCATTATCAAGAACAACTTCGGGTACCAGCTACGCCGTCCTCGGCGGATCACCCCGGTACCGCACCGTCGTGCCACGCCCGGGGCGGTGACCTGACCGTGCGTGCCTTCGTGGTGACCGGTCCGGGCGTCGCCGAGGTACGCGACGTCGCGCCCCCGGTCGCCGGGCCGGACGAGGTCGTCGTCGACGTACTGCGGGCCGGTGTCTGCGGCACCGACGTCGAGTTCTTCTCCGGGCAGATGGCGTACCTGCACAGCGGCGACGCCCGCTACCCGCTGCGGATCGGGCACGAGTGGTGCGGCGTGGTGTCCTCGGTCGGACCCGGCGTGCCCGAGGAGTGGCTCGGGCGGCGGGTCACCGGCGACACCATGCTCGGCTGCGGCCGCTGCGCCCGCTGTCTCGGCGGGCGACAGCACCTCTGCGCGGAGCGCCACGAGATCGGCATCCGGGGCGGCTGGCCGGGTGCGCTCGCCGAGCGGCTGCCGGTGCCGGTCCGGGCCCTGCACCCGCTCCCCGACCAGGTCGACCCGACCCTCGGCGCCCTCGTCGAACCGGGCGGCAACGCGTTGCGGGTGGTCGAGGCGGCGCGGGTCGGCCCCGGCCGGCGGCTGCTGGTGCTCGGCCCGGGCACCATCGGCCTGCTGGTGGCGCAGATCGCGGCGGCCCGGGGTGCCGAGGTGCACCTGCTCGGCCGGGACGAACCGTCGCTCGACGTCGCCCGCCGGCTCGGCTTCGGCTACGTCTGGACCGCCCGGAGCCTGCCGGACCCGGCGACACTCCCCTTCGACGCGGTCGCCGACGCCAGCAACGACGAGCGGCTTCCGGCGTACGCGGTGCAGCGGGTGGAGCCCGGCGGCCGGGTGGTCTGGATCGGCCTCGCCGAGCGGCCGAGCCTGCTCGACACCCGCGAACTGGTGCTCCGGGACGTCACCGCGATCGGCGTGCTCAGCGCCTCCGGCGGGCTCGCCGGCACCATCGCGCTGTACGCCTCCGGCGCGGTCGACCCGCGCCCGCTGGTGGCCGCCACGGTCGGATTGGACGAGGTGGCCGGAGTGCTGCGCGGCGAACGTGATCCCGGCTGGGGTGCCGCCCCGAAGATCCACGTCGACCCGCGCCGCTGACCGGTCGATCCCGCCGTACCGGACCTGGCGGAGGCTGGCGGGCTGCGGCGCGTACCCGATCTTCGTCGACGTCGTCGCCGAACTGGTCGCCGGCGTGTTCTCGCTACTATTGGCCGGTGGCCGCATGGTTCCTACGTCGAGTCCGGCCGCGTGGCGAGCCGGACGGGACAGGGGTCGCCTTCCTCGTCGGTGGCACCCGGACCGCCGTCTGGGCGTGCATCGCGTCGTTGAACAGCACGGGTGCGGTGGCCGTCGACGCGGACGGTCGGCTGATCGTTGCCGGCCCGCCGCCGGAGCCGGACACCCTGGCCTTCGCCGTGTTCTGCGCGCTGCGCGACGCCCCGGCCGGGCCCGCGATCGCCGCCGGAGGCGCCGCCCGCGGCGGCCGGCACCGCCGACTCGCGGCCGAACCCGGGGTGGCGGCAGCCATCGACCGGCTCCGCGACCAGCTCGCGGCCGACGGCTGGCTCGGCAACCGATCGGCGATCAGGCGGCTGGTCGCCAGACTGCGGAACGCGCAGCAACACCTCGCACCGTCGCTGGATCCGGCATGGACGGTCTACGGGCCGAACGGCGCCGCACTGGCGGTGGCACTCTTCGGTCCGAGCGCGATCTGGCAGGCCGATCCACGGCTCGCCAGGGCGCTCGGACTGCCGATTCCCACGATGAAACACCGCCGCGGGCCCGAGCCACAGGTCGACCGGGACGCCGACTGCGGCTGCGCATAGTCACGCCGCTCCTGGGGTGAACGGCGTGACGGCGGTGGCCACCGCGCCGCCAGCGTCGTCGCGGCCGGCTCCGGAATTTGTCGCGACGTCGAGGATGATGGTCCCCATGACTGCTGACACACCCGTCGTTCCGCACCCGCTCCAGCCCGTCGACGAGAACTGGCAGCGCGCGCTCGCCATCGTCGCCCACCCCGACGACCTGGAGTTCGGCGCCGCCGCGGCCGTCGCACGCTGGACGCGGCAGGGCAAGGAGGTCAGCTACGCGCTGCTCACCAGCGGCGAGGCCGGGATCGACGGGATGGACCCGGCCGAGGCCGGGCCGGTCCGCGAGGAGGAGCAGCGGGCCTCCGCGGCGATCGTCGGGGTGTCCCAGCTCGACTTCCTCGGGCTGCCCGACGGCGTACTGGAGTACGGCGTCGCACTGCGCCGTGACCTGAGCCGGGTGATCCGGAGGTACCGGCCGGAGATCGTGATCACCAACAACTTCCGGGACAGTTGGGACGAGGCCGGCGACGCGCTGAACATGTCCGACCACATCGTCACCGGCCGGGCCGTACTCGACGCCGTCCGCGACGCGGCCAACCGCTGGGTGTTCCGGGAGCAGCTCGACGAGGGGCTGGAGCGCTGGGGCGGGGTCCGGGAGGTCTGGGCGGCCGGTTCACCGCTGTCGAAGCACGCGGCCGACATCACCGACACCTTCGAGCTGGGCGTCCGGTCGCTGGAGGCGCATGCCGCCTATCTGCGCGGCCTCGGCACCGGGGACTTCGACCCGGAGGAGTTCCTGGAGGGCATCTCCCGGCAGACCGGCAACCGCCTGGGCGTCAAGTACGCGGCCGGCTTCGAGGTCTTCCGCCTCGGCCTGCACTGAGGCCCGGGGCCGCCTTCGACCGGACCGGGTCGACGGCACGGGACCGCTTCCGGATCGTCTGGCCAACGGGCGTCAGAGCACCCGGCGCAGCCACTCCTCCACCCCGGCGACGTGCACGGTCGCCCAGGCCCGGGCCAGCTCCGGCTGCCCCGACGCGACCGCGTCCAGGATCGCCGCATGCTGCTCCCGGGTCTTGCTGACCGCGCCCTCCTGGGTCAGCCCCCGCCAGACCCGGGCCCGGGTGGTCGGCCCGGAGAGGCTGTCCAGCAGCGAGGTCAGCACGTTGTTGCCGGCACAGGCCGCGATCTGCCGGTGGAACTCCAGGTCGTTGGCGACCAGCTCGTCGATGCTCGGATCGTCGCCGAGCCCGTCCAGTACGCCGCGCAGCTTGGCCAACTGCTCCTCGGTCATCCGCTGCGCCGCCAGCGCCGTCGCGGCCGGCTCCAGGATCCGGCGTACCTCCAGGAACTCCAGTACGGTGTCGTCGCGGTGGAAGTCGACGACGAAGCTCAGCGCGTCGAGCAGCAGCGCCGGGTCGAGGCTGGTCACGTACGTCCCGTCGCCCTGGCGCACGTCGAGGACCCGGATCAGCGAGAGCGCCTTGACCGCCTCCCGCAGCGAGTTGCGGGACAGGCCGAGCCGCTCGGCCAGGTCGGGTTCCCGGGGCAGCCGGTCACCGGGGCGCAGTTCACCGGCGACGATCATCTGTTTGATCTTGTCGATCGCCTCGTCTGTGACCGCCACGCGTTCCTCCCACATCCTTCCGCCGTACCGCGAAGACTAGGCGCCGGTCAGGTGCCGAGCCGGTAGGTCCGGACCGCCGTTTCGCCGAAGACCGCCGACCGCTCGGCCGTCGACAGCGGCGGCAGCACCTCGGTCAGTGCCGCCAGCACCGCGCCGTAGTCGGCGGCGAGCCGGCAGACCGGCCAGTCGGAGCCGAACATCAGCCGCTCGGGTCCGAACAGCCGGACCGCCTCGGCCACGAACGGCCGCAGGTCGGCCGGGAGCCACCGCCGCCAGTCGGCCTCGGTCACCAGCCCCGAGAGCTTCGCGGTCGCGTTCGGCGCGGCGGCCAGCTCCGCCACCGGGCCGGCCCAGGCGGCCAGTCCGGCCGCGCCGTCCCGGATCGCCGGCTTGCCGAGGTGGTCCAGCACGAACCGCAGCTCGGGGACGTCGCGGGCGGCCCGGGCCACCGCCGGCAACTGGTCCGCCCGGCAGACCACGTCGAAGGCGAGTCCGGCTTCCGCGATGGTACGCAGCCCGCGCCGCACCTCCGGCCGGTCCAGGTAGTCCGGGTCGGTCTCGGCCTGCACCTGTGGCCGGATCCCGACCAGCAGCTCGGCGCCGGGCAGCCGACGGTAGCCGGCGATGGTCTCGGCCAGCGCCGGGTCGGCCGGGTCGGCCCAGGCCACCACCCCGGCGATCGCCGGGCAGCCGACCGCGTAGCCGAGCAGGGTCTCCGCCTCGGCGGTGTCGCACCTACCGCCCTCGACGAGTACGGTCCGGTCGACTCCGGCCGCCGTCAGCTCGGCGACCAGGTCGGCGGGGAGGAAGGAGCGGCGGATCGGGGCCAGCTCGGGTGCGTCCAGCCACCGGTAGCCGTCCTCGACCCGCCACAGGTGGTGGTGCGCGTCGACGATCACCGGGTACCGACCCGGTGGGTGGGGACCGGCGCGTCCGGGCGGAGCAGTCCCACGGCGACCAGCTCCGCCCAGAACTCGCCGGACGGTGGTGCGGCGGCGTGCAGTGCGGCGTTCCGGCGTACCTGGTCGGGGTTGTGCGCGCCGACCACCACGGAGGCGACCGCCGGGTGCGCGGCGGCGAAGGCGAGCGCCGCCGCCGGCAGGGTGGTGCCGTGCGCGGCGCAGAGCGTGGCGATCGCCCGGGCCCGGTCCAGGATCTCGGCCGGGGCGTCGGCGTAGTCGTACGGCAGCCCGGCGTGCGGCCGCTCGACGGCGAGCAGTCCGCTGTTGAAGACGCCCGCGTTCAGCACCGAGACGCCGCGCCGCTCGCACTCCGGCAGCAGCGTGTCCAGCGCCGGCTGCTCCAGCAGGGTGTACCGGCCGGCCACCATCACCGCGTCGACGTCGGTCTCGGCGGCGAACCGGTGCAGCACCTGCCACTGCTTCGAGCCGACCCCGATGGCGCCGACGACGCCCTGGGCGCGCAGCTCGTGCAGGGCCGGATAGCCCTGTTCCAGCGCCTGGGTCCGGTGGTCCTCCGGGTCGTGGATCAGCACCAGGTCGATCCGGTCCAGGCCGAGCCGGACGAGGCTCGCCTCCAGCGACCGCCGCACACCGTCGGCGCTGAAGTCCCAGAGCCGCCGGTGGTCGGCCGGTACGTCGAAACCCTCGTCGTCGCGCCGCCCCGCCCCGGACCGGTCCGGTACGAGCAGCCGCCCCACCTTGCTGCTCACGGTGTATTCGGCGCGCGGCAGCGTACGCAGCGCGTCGCCGAGCCGGCGCTCGGAGAGCCCGAGGCCGTAGTGCGGGGCGGTGTCGAAGTAGCGGATGCCGGACTCCCAGGCCGCCGCGACCGTCGCCAGCGCCTCGGCCTCGCCGACCGCCGTGTAGAGGTTGCCGATCGGGGCGCAGCCGAGGCCCAGCGGGCTCACGACCACATCGGAGCGTCCCACCCTGATCCCGGTCATGCCGTCTCCTCGTCGCGCTCGTCGTCGCCCCGGTCCTCCGGTCGGCCGGTGGGCAGCTCCCAGACCAGCGACAGGCCCGAGTCGTTACCGGAGTAGTCGTCCCGCACCTCCAGCAGTTCCGCCATCCGAGCCTGCCACGGCACGTTCGCCGGATGGTCGCGCAGTTCGTGCCGCATCCGCCGGTAGTCCTCCACCTCGACCAGGTGGAACAGGTCCTGGCCGTCCCGCCAGATCCGCCAGGTGTGCACCCCGGCCGCGCGCAGCGCGCTCTCCAGTTCGGCGGGGATGACCTGGTGGACGCTGTCGTACTCGTCCTCCCGCCCCGGCTTGAGCCGGGTGTGCAGGGCGATCCGCTGCATGCTGCGACGCTCCTTCTCGATGCTTTCCGGCCGGGACCGGTCCGGCGTACCGTCGGCGGGGCACGCCGGACCGGCCGGTCCACCGGCGGGTTAGTCCTGTGCCTTGCCGGAGGTCAGCCGGGCCAGGATCAGCGCGATCAGGATGATGGCGCCGTAGATGGCCTGGATCCACTGCGCGGAGACCCCGGCGAGGGTCAGGATGTTGTTGATCAGTCCGAGGACGATGACGCCGCAGAGCGCGCCGAAGAGCGTCCCCTTGCCGCCGTCGAGGCTGATCCCGCCGATCACCGCGGCGGCGAAGACGGTGAAGATCATGCCGTCGCCCTGTGCCGCCGCGACCGAGCCGAGCCGGCCGGTCATCAGCAGCCCGGCCAGCGCCGCCAGCAGCCCGCCGATCATCAGGATGATCCAGACGACCCGGTCGGTACGGATCCCGGCGGCCCGGGCCGCGTCGGTGTTGCCGCCGATCGCGTAGACGGCCCGGCCGTGCCGGAAGAACCCGAGCGCGGCGATCCCGACGACGAAGAGCGTCCCGCTGATCCAGATCGACGCCGGTACGCCCAGCCAGACCGCGTTGCCCAGATAGAGCACCGACGGCGGGATGTCGAAGAGGTTCTGCCCGCCGGTGATCCCGATCTGGAGACCGCGCAGCACGATCAGCATGCCGAGGGTGACGATGAAGGCGGAGAGTTTGAAGCGCAGGATCAGCAGCCCGTTGAACGCCCCGATCGCCATCCCGGCGAGCAGGCAGATCGGGATGGCCAGGCTGGCCGGCAGTTCGGTGCCGAGCCCGTTGCTGGCGGCCGGGATGACCAGGGCCAGGGCCAGCGCCGGGGCGAGCCCGATCGTCGACTCCAGCGACAGGTCGAACTTGCCGGCGATCAGGATGATCGCCTCGGCGAGTACCAGCAGGGCCAGCTCAGTCTGCTGTTGCAGCACGTTGGTGATGTTGGCGGCGGAGAGGAAGACCGGGTCGATGACCGCGCCGACCACCACGAGCAGCAGGATCGCGGGTACCAGCGCGAGGTCCCGCAGCCGGGCCAGCGGCACCCGGCCGCCCGGTCCGGGCCGTCCCGGCGTCGGAGCCGGCGGCTTGGCGATTGTCTGGGTGCCGGTCACGGCTCCTCCACTCCCTCTACTGCGGTCACCAGTTCGGCGTCGGCCCAGCCCCGCCGGACCTCCCGGACCACCCGTCCGTGGAACATCACCAGCACCCGGTCACACGAGCGCAGGTCGTCGAGTTCGTCGGAGACGATCAGCACCCCGGTGCCCCGGGCCGCCGCCTCGGCCACCGCCCGCAGCAGGGAGTCCTTGGAGCGGACGTCCACCCCCGCGGTGGGGCTCACCATCACCAGCGCCTTCGGGTCGTTCGCCAGGGCGCGGGCGAGCACGACCTTCTGGGCGTTGCCGCCGGAGAGGCCGTTGACCGGCTGGTGTGGACCGTCGGTCTTGATGTCGTACTGCTCGATCATGCGCTGGGCCACCGCACGCTGCCGGGCCGGCGTGATGATCCCGGCCGGCCCGAGCCGGTCGGTGATCGGCAGGGTGGCGTTCTCCGCCACCGACAGCAGCGGCACCAGCCCCTCCCGGTGCCGGTCCTGCGGCAGGTAGCCGAGGCCGGCGGCGAGCGCGGCGGGCACGCTGCCCGGCTTCGGGGTATTGCCGGCCAGGCGCACCGTGCCGGTGTCGGCGCGGCGCAGTCCGGCGATCGTCTCGGCCAGCGCGACCTTGCCGCTGCTGCCCGACCCGATCAGTCCGACCAGTTCACCGGCCCGCACCCGCAGGTCGACGTCGGTGTAGGAGCCGGCGAGGCCGAGGCCGGCGACGTCGAGTACGACCGGCGCGCTCTCCGGTACGGCCGGCCGGTCGATCCCGGCCAGGGTCTCCCCCGCGTCGCCGGTCATCGCGGCGACCAGCGCCTCCCGGGAGAGCGTGTCGACCGGCTGGGTCAGGATGTGCCGGGCGTCGCGCAGCACCGTGACGGTCTGGCAGACCTCGTAGACCTCCTGGAGGTGGTGCGAGATGAACAGGAAGGTCACCCCGGTGGCCTGCAACTCGCGCATCCGGTCGAAGAGCCGTTCGATCGCGGCGGCGTCGAGCTGGGCGGTCGGCTCGTCGAGGATGATGAACTTCGCACCGAAGGAGAGCGCGCGGGCGATCTCGACGAGCTGGCGCTGCTCGACGCTGAGGCTGCCGGCCGGCGCGGCCGGGTCGACGGCTACGCCGTACCCGTCGAGCAGGTCGGCGGCGCGGCGCCGCAGCCCGCGCCAGTCGATCAGCCCGCGACCGGCCTGGCGGTTGAGGAAGAGGTTCTCCGCGACGGTCAGGGTCGGGATGATCGTCGACTTCTGGTAGACGCAGGCGACCCGTTGCCGCCAGGCGTCCCGGTCGGCGAGTGCCGGTGCGGGGGTCCCGTCGAAGCGCACCTGGCCGGCGTCCGGCCGTTGCAGTCCGGTGAGGATCGCCACCAGGGTGGACTTGCCGGCGCCGTTGCGCCCGACCAGGGCGTGCGTCTCGCCCGGTGCGACGGTGATGCCGGCGGAGTGCAGCGCGACGGTCGCGCCGTACCGCTTGGAGATGTCGCGGGCCTCCGCGGCCGGGGCGACGGCCCCGGCCACGGTGCCTGCGGTCTGCGTCTGACCGGTCATCACTTGCCGATCTGGTTTCCCCAGAGCGCCGGATCGTCGACGTTCTCCTTCGTGACCAGCGGTGCGGCGATCTGGTCCTCCAGGCCGTTGCCGACGTCGATGATGGTGCTGTTGTGGTCGGTCGGGCCGGGCTGGAAGGTCTTGCCCTCGGCCGCCGCCTTGGCGTAATAGAGCGCCCACTTGGCGTAGAGGTCGGCGGGCTGCGAGACGGTGGCGTCGATTTCGCCCTTGCGGATCGCCTCGAACTCCTGCGGGATGCCGTCGTTGGAGACGATGAAGATGTGCTTCGGGTCGGTCGGCGGCACCAGCAGGTTCTTCGCCTTCAGCACCTGGAGCGTCGGGGCCAGGAAGACGCCGCCGGCCTGCATGTAGATGCCCTTGATGTCGGGGTGCTGGGCGAGCCGGGTCTGTAGCGCGGCGGCGGCCTTCGGCCCCTCCCACTCGGTCGGCTCCTCGAAGATGGTGATCCCGGGGAACTTCGTCTTCATGCACTCGGCGAACGCCTCGGAGCGGTCCCGGCCGTTGATCGAGGAGAGCGAGCCCTGGAACTCGATCACCCTGCCCCTGCCGCCGAGCTTCTCACCGAGGAACTCGCAGGCCTTCTGCCCGTACGCCCGGTTGTCGGCCCGGACCACCATGAAGACCTTGCCCTTGTCGGGGCGGGTGTCGACGGAGACGACGGGGATCTTCTTCGACTCCAGGGTGCTCAGGGTGGAGGCGATCGCGCCGGTGTCCTGCGGCGCCATCACGATCGCCTTGGCGCCCTGGCTCACCATCGCCTGCACGTTGGCCACCAGCTTGGCGACGTCGTTCTGCGAGTTGGTCGGCGACATCAGGTTGATGTCGTACTCGTCGGCGAACTGCGGGACGTACTTGGCGTACGAGTTCCAGAAGTCGGAGTCGGCGCGGGGCAGGTCGATGCCGATCTGCGGGCTGCCGCCGGTCTGGCCACCCGTCCCGCTCGACGACGACTCGCCGCAGGCGACGGTGCCGACGGCGAGAGTCGCGGCCATCGCGATCCCCGCCAGGGACTTGGCGGTATGTCTCACTGTGGTCCTCCATCCGGTGCGGATACGGTGGGCGGTTCTTGGAGGCAATGTGGAAACACGCGGGTAATACATCGGATGTCTATCAGTCCACCCGTGGCCCCGCAAGACCCAGAACCGGCAATCTGCCGCCCCGTCACCGGCCACGCGGAATCGTTACATCGGATGGATGCCGGGCGGCAGGGAACGAGGGAATGGCAACGGGACCGGCGACCCGCCCGTGCGGCCGCCGGTCCGGATCGGAGGGACCGGGATCGGGTTGCTCAGCCGGGCGGGTTCGGCCGCAGCCGCAGCCCGTACATGCCGCCGTCCACCCCCAGCACCGTGCCGGTGGTCGCCCCCGACAGTGGACTGGCGAGGTAGGCGATCGCCGCCGCCACCTCGTCCGCGCCGACCAGCCGGCCGGTGGGCTGGCGGGCCTGGAGCGCGGCGAGTTCCGCGGCCGGGTCGGCGGCGGCGTCCAGCAGCCGGCGTACCCACGGGGTGTCCACGGTGCCGGGGTTGACGCAGTTGACCCGGATCCCCTCCCGGACGTGGTCGGCCGCCATCGCCAGGGTCAACGACTGCACCGCGCCCTTGCTGGCGCTGTAGAGCGCCCGGTTGGGCAGCCCGGCCCAGGCCGCGATCGAGCAGGTGTTGACGATCGCGGCGTGCGCGGAGCGGCGCAGGTACGGCAGCGCCGCCCGGCTCACCCGGACCATCCCGACCACGTTCACGTCGAGTACCCGGTGCCACTCGTCGTCCGGATTGGACTCCACGGTGCCCTGCGCGCCGATCCCGGCGTTGTTGACGAGTACGTCGATGCCGCCGAGCGCCCGGGCGGCGGCGGCCACTCCGACGCGTACCGAGGCGTCGTCGGAGACGTCGGCGGCGAACCCGAGCAGTGGTTCGGGGAGACCGCCCGGGTTCAGGTCCAGGCAGCCGACCCGGGCGCCCCGGGCGGCCAGCAGGGTGGCGGTGGCCAGGCCGATCCCGGAGGCTCCGCCGGTCACCACCGCCGCCAGGCCGGCAAACTCGCCCCGGCCGGCGCCTGCACCGGCACCGTCGCCGGCACCGTCGCCGGGCAGGTTCTCGACGGTCACGGCACCGCCACCTCGGCCGGCGGGGCGGCCCAGACCGGGCCGTCCGGATAGGCGTACTCGGTCAGCGTCTCCGGGCGCATCGTGGCGCTGAAGCCGGGAGCGGTCGGTGCCACGTACCGGCCCCGGCGGATCACCACCGGGTCGACGAAGTGCTCGTGCAGGTGGTCGACGTACTCGATGACCCGGTCCTGCATCGAGCCGGCGACGGCGACGTAGTCGAACATCGACAGGTGCTGGACGAGTTCGCAGAGCCCGACCCCGCCCGCGTGCGGGCAGACCGGTATGCCGAACTTCGCCGCCAGCAGCAGGATCGCGATGTTCTCGTTGACCCCGGCGACCCGGCTGGCGTCGATCTGGAGGTAGGAGATCGCGCCGAGCTGGAGCAGTTGCTTGAAGACGACCCGGTTCGCCACGTGCTCGCCGGTGGCGATCCGGACCGGGGCGAGTTCCCGGGCGATGGTGGCGTGCCCGACGACGTCGTCCGGGCTGGTCGGCTCCTCGATCCAGTACGGGTCGAAGGGCGCCAGCTCGCGTACCCAGGAGATCGCCTGCGGTACGTCCCAGCGCTGGTTGGCGTCGACGGCGATCCGGATGTCCGGCCCGCAGGTCTGCCGGGCGATCCCCATCCGCCGGATGTCGTCGTGCAGGTCGGCGCCGACCTTCAGCTTGATCTGGGTGAAGCCGTCGGCGAGCGCCTCCTTGCAGAGCCGGCGCAGCTTCTCGTCGTCGTAGCCGAGCCAGCCGGGCGAGGTGGTGTAGGCGGGGAAGCCGTCGCGCAGCAGGTGTTCCTCCCGCTCGGCCCGGCCGGTGCGGGCGGCCCGGAGGATCGCCAGCGCCTCGTCGCGGGTCAGCGCGTCGCTGAGATAGCGGAAGTCGACCAGGTCGACAAGTTCCTCCGGGCTCATCCCGGCCAGCAGTCGCCAGAGCGGCAGCCCGGCCCGCTTGGCCCGCAGGTCCCAGAGCGCGTTGACCACGGCGGCGACCGCCATGTGCATGACGCCCTTCTCCGGGCCGAGCCAGCGCAGTTGGGAGTCGTGCACGAGTTCCCGCCAGAGGCCGCCGAGGTCGGCCAGGACCGCCTCGACCGCGCGCCCGACCAGGTACGGCCGCAGCGACGCGATCGCCGCGGCCTGCACGTCGTTGCCGCGCCCGATGGTGAAGGCGAAGCCGTGCCCCTCGTGCCCGTCCCCGGCGTCGGTACGGATCACCACGTACGCGGCCGAGTAGTCGGGATCGGGGTTCATCGCGTCCGAGCCGTCGAGTTCCCGGGAGGTCGGGAAGCGGATGTCGGCGATGTCGAGTCCGGTGAAGATCATGCCTGCCCCATCGTCTGGCGCTGCCGGCCCAGCCCGTCGATCTCCAGCTCGACGACGTCACCGGCGACCAGGTACGGCTTCGGTTCGGGCTGGCCGAGCGCCACCCCGGCCGGGGTGCCGGTGTTGATGACGTCGCCGGGATGCAGCACCAGGAACTGGCTCAGGTAGTGCACGGTCTCGGCCACCGGGAAGACCATGTTCGAGGTGTTGCCGTCCTGCTTGAGCACCCCGTTGACCCAGAGCCGCAGCCCCAGCCGCTGCGGGTCGGGTACCTCGTCGGCGGTGACCAGCCACGGGCCGAGCGGGTTGAAGGTCTCGCAGTTCTTGCCCTTGTCCCACTGGCCGCCGCGTTCGAGCTGGAACTCCCGCTCGGAGACGTCGTGCGAGACGGCGTAGCCGGCGACGCAGCGCAGCGCCTCCGCCGGGCCGGACAGGTAGCGGGCGGTCCGCCCGATCACCACGGCCAGCTCGACCTCCCAGTCGGTCTTGGTGCTGCCGCGTGGCACCAGCACCTCGTCCTCGGGGCCGACCACGGTGTCCGGGGCCTTCATGAAGACCACCGGTTCGGCCGGGAGCGGGGCGCCGGTCTCGGCGGCGTGGTCCCGGTAGTTCAGGCCGATGCAGATGATTTTTCCCGGCCGCAGCGGTGGCCCGACCCGGAGGCCGTCGGGAAGGAGCGGCAGCCCCTCGACGTCGATCCCGGCCAGCCGCTCGATGCCGCCGTCGGCCAGGAACGATCCGTCCAGGTCGTCGACCACTCCACCGAGGTCGCGCAACCGCCCGGCCTCGTCCAGCAGCGCCGGGGTCTCCTGCCCCGGTGCGCCCACCCGCAACAGCCTCACCCGTCGCCCCCAGACTTCCATCGCAACCCGTCAGGAATACATCCGATGTCTATCAGGTGCGCTCGCCGGGGCACAAGAGCGGGACGGTAATCGCCGGCCTACCGGCGCCCGCCCGGGACCGCCGTCATCGCCGTCGGAAACCCGGGACCGACCTGGGGATACCCGGGTGAACAGGCAGCTCGTACCAAGATCTTCTCTTGTTTCTCCCGGGTGTCCTTTGTAACCTCATCGCCAAACATCGGATGCGTGCCGGACCCGTGGTCGTGGCCGCGGCGTCCGCCCCGCCAGAGTTCTCCCCCGGCCCATCTGGACGACCCGGAGACAGCAATGGATGACCCCAACCGGCGGCCCGCGCCGCGTCGGTGGACGGCCGCCGCCCTGGTGGCCGCGCTGACCGCGTTCCTGCCGACCTGGTCCACCAGCACCCCCGCCTCCGCCGCCCCCGACCACACGTCGGGCAGCGCGGCCTCCGCCGAGGACCCGCTCACCCTCTGGTACGACGAACCGGCCGCCGACTGGGAGACCCAGGCGCTGCCGATCGGCAACGGCGCGCTCGGCGGCATGGTCTTCGGCCGGGTCGCCACCGAGACCGTGCAGTTCAACGAGAAGACGCTCTGGACCGGTGGCCCCGGCTCGGCCGGCGGCTACAACTTCGGCAACTGGACCTCGCCCCGCCCCGGCGCGATCGAGGAGGTGCAGCGCCTGATCAACGAGCGGGGCCGGCTCAGCCCGCAGGAGGTGGCGAACCGGCTCGGCCAGCCGAAGAGCGGCTTCGGGTCGTACAACACCTTCGGGGAGCTGTCGCTGCGGCTCACCGAGGACCCGGGCACGGTCAGCGACTACCGCCGCGAGCTGAACATCGGCCGGGCGGTCGCCAGGGTCTCCTACGCGCACGACGGGGTGCGCTACACCCGGGAGTACTTCGCCAGCCAGCCCGACGGGGTACTCGTGGTGCGGCTCGGCGCCGACCAGCCCGGGAAGATCGGCTTCACCGCCGGGGTCACCGCGCCGAACAACCGCTCGAAGAACGTCACCGCCAGCGGCGGCCGGATCACCTTCGCCGGCACCCTCGACGACAACAAGCTGAAATACGAGTCGCAGATCCAGGTGACCGCCGACGGCGGTACGGTCGCCGACGGCACCGACGGCACGGTCACGGTGGCCGGGGCCGACTCCGCCACCCTGGTGCTGGGCGCCGGCACCGACTACGCCGGCACGTACCCGACGTACCGGGGAGCCGACCCGCACGCCCGGGTCACCGCCACCGTCGACGCGGCGGCGGCGAAGTCCTACCCGGAGCTGCTCGCCGCGCACACCGCCGACCACCGGGCGCTCTTCGACCGGGTACGCCTGGACATCGGCCAGCAGATGCCGGCGATCCCCACCGACGAGCTGCTGCGGCAGTATCGCGGCGGGGCGTCGGCGGCGGACCGCGCGCTGGAGGCGCTCTTCTTCGCCTACGGCCGCTACCTGCTGATCGCCTCCTCCCGGCCCGGCTCGCTGCCGGCGAACCTCCAGGGCGTCTGGAACAACGTCACCAACCCGCCCTGGGACGCCGACTACCACGTCAACATCAACCTCCAGATGAACTACTGGCCGGCCGAGACCACCAACCTGTCGGAGACCACCGCCCCGTTCTTCGACTACGTCGACGCGATGGTGCCGCCGGGCCGGGTCACCGCGGAGCAGATCTACGGCAACCGGGGCTGGGTGGTGAACAACGAGACCAACGTCTACGGCTTCACCGGCCTGCACAGCTATCCGCAGTCGTTCTGGTTCCCGGAGGCCGGTGCCTGGCTGGCCCAGCACTACTACGAGCACTACCGGTTCACCGGCGACACCCGGTTCCTCCGCGAGCGGGCGTACCCGCTGATGAGGGAGTTGGCGCTCTTCTGGCTCGACGAGCTGGTCGTCGACCCGCGCGACGGCAGGCTGGTGGTCTCGCCGAGCTACTCGCCGGAAAACGGCGACTTCACCGCCGGTGCCTCGATGTCGCAGCAGATCGTCTGGGAACTCTTCACCAACACGATCGAGGCGGCCGGGATCGTCGGCGGCGACAACGCGTTCCGGCGGGAGCTGCGCGACGCGCTGGCCAACCTCGACCCGGGGCTGCGGGTCGGCTCCTGGGGGCAGCTCCAGGAGTGGAAGGAGGACCTGGACAACCCCGACGACCAGCACCGGCACGTCTCGCACCTCTTCGCCCTGCACCCGGGCGCGCAGATCACCGCGCTGGACGACCCGGAGCTGGCCGCCGCCGCCAAGGTCTCGCTCACCGCGCGCGGCGACGGCGGTACGGGGTGGAGCAAGGCATGGAAGATCAACTTCTGGTCCCGGCTGCTGGACGGGGACCACGCGCACAAGATGCTGGTCGAGCAGTTGCGGCAGAGCACCCTGGCGAACCTCTGGGACACCCACCCGCCGTTCCAGATCGACGGCAACTTCGGCGCGACCGCCGGGATCGCCGAGATGCTGCTGCAGAGCCAGACCGGTGAGGTACACGTGCTGCCGGCGCTGCCCAGCGCGTGGCGCGACGGCTCGGTACGCGGACTGCGGGCCCGGGGCGGGCTGACCGTCGACACGACGTGGTCGGCCGGGGCCGCCACCGAGATCGCGCTGACCGCCGACCGGGCCGGCGAGGTGACGGTGCGCAGTCCGCTCTTCGCCGGCCCGTACGAGCTGGTCGACGCGGGTACCGGCAGGAAGGTGAACGGGACGGCGAAGGGCGACAGGCTGACCTTCACCGCCCGGGCCGGCCACCGGTACGTCGCCACCGCCCAGGTCGGCTTCACCATCGACGCTCCGGCGACGCTGGAGACCGACGAGTCGGGGACGGTCTCGGTGACCGTCTCCGCGCTCGGTGACCAGAAGGTGCCGCCCTCGGCGCTGAAGCTGGTGCTGCCGGCGGGCTGGCAGGTCCGGCCGGGTCGGGTCCAGGTGCCCCGGCTGTGGCCGGGTGACACGCAGACCTACCGGTTCACCGTCACCCCGGGCGGCGCGGCGGCACCCGGTCCTAACCGGATCGAGGCGCGGCTGACCCACGACAGATGGCGGGCCACCGCCGGCACGTCGATCGCGCTGCCGGTCCCGCCGCCCTGTGCCCGACCGGCCCCGGACGTGCCACTGGTGGCCTGGGACCCGGTCTCCGGCGACACGGTGACCGACCACTCGCCGAACGGGCGGACCGCGACCGTGCAGACCGGCGGGGCGTACGTCGCCGCCGGGCCGACCGGCAGCGCGCTGGTGCTCGACGGCAACCGGTTCCTGCGTACCGCGCCGACCACCCTCGGCTATCTGGAGCGGGCGACGTTCGCGGCCGAGGTCAAGGTGACCACCAGCGGCAGCTACCGGCGACTCTTCGACTTCCAGCCCGGTGGCGACCCCGGCACCGACGGGATCCTGATCGACCTGACCCCGGGCAACCAGCTCCGGTTCATCGGCTCCGGTACGGGTGTCACCAGCAACGCCACCGTGCCCACCGGCCGGTACGTCGACCTGGTCGTCACCATGGACGACGACGGTAACATCGTCGTCTACCTCGACGGCCAGCAGGCCGGTACGGCCAAGGTGCCCGACGGCGGCATCGTCGGCTGCGCCACCCGGGAGCTGCGGTTCGGCGCCGACCAGGACGGCGGCCAGCGGCTCACCGGTGAGGTCGACCGGATCGCCATCCTGCCCGAGGCGCTACCGGCGGACCAGGTGTCGAGCTGGCAGGCCCGCGCCTTCGGCTGACCGTCCGACGTTCCGCCCACCCCTCCGCCGCCCGGCGGGTGACCGACCCCGGTCGCTCGCCGGGCGGCGCCAGGCCGGCGACGCCGGCATCGGAATCGGCGGACTCCTACGGGGTTCCGGACATCAGCGATGCCGTCGCCGCAGCCGCACCAGCCAGATCGCTACGGTCCCGGCGGCCAGTGCCGCCAGTACCGTGGACGCTGCCAGGGCCAGGTTGTTCCGGCCCTCCTCGTCCGGGCGCGGGCGCTCCGCGGAGTCGTTCGCCGTCAACAGCCGTGGTAGCGGGTCTTCCACCGCCGTGAGGTCCATGCTGCTGGTTATCTCCGAGACCAGCCCGGTGGCCTCGATCGTCGCCGTACCCGCCTCGCTGAACGTCACGGCGAACCGAACCTCGCCCTCCTCGTCGGCGGTGGTGTACAGCTCGCTGTTTCCGTTCGCGCCCATTCGTTGCCGGTGCGGGGTGGGCAACGACAACCTGATGTTGATCCCACCGGTGTGGCCCAGGTGAATCGGCTCCTCCGGCTTGAAGGGCTTCACCTTGATCACCTCTGCCCAGTCGGGCTTCAGTGGGGGGTCCTCCACCATCCAGTCCGGCGGTGGGGGTGGCGGGTACGGCGGTGCCGCCGCAGCGGCCGGCGCGACGAGCATCGTCACGGTGCTGATTGCGGCGAGGCTGAGTAGCCGCTGCCGCGCGCGGATCGACATCGAGGTCCCCGAGTGTTGAAACAACCTTGATCGACTGTTTGCCCATTACGGACAGTAGTACCGTACTCGGCGAAGATCATTCATGGCGGGTTTTCACCGACCCGGACCTGCTACGGAGTCACGGGCGGCGCACGAGGAGATTCCCGAGGATGCGCGTTTTCGACAGCCCGGTGTCAGCGCAATTGCCGCCCGGCGCCTGACGCCAGCTTCGCACGGGGGCTGGCCGGGGCGGACCGGTCCGCCGGTACGACAACTGTGGCCGACCGGCGCGCTCGCCCGGCCGGTCATTCAGCCTTCCGCCGCAGCCGGTCCGCGCCGAGGCTCCCGATCGTCGGTCTCCTTTCGGGGATCCAGCGGGGCCGCTCCACATGATCGGCGTCGTCGGGCCGTACCGAATCCGTCTCATGTTTCCCGTTGTCCATTGCCGAAGGACCCA
This sequence comes from Plantactinospora sp. BB1, assembly GCF_003030385.1. Classification (NCBI taxonomy): domain Bacteria; kingdom Bacillati; phylum Actinomycetota; class Actinomycetes; order Micromonosporales; family Micromonosporaceae; genus Plantactinospora; species Plantactinospora sp. BB1. The sequence continues at coordinate 4,761,275 of NZ_CP028159.1, forward strand.
ACAACCGCTTGTCCCGGCCTGGCGGCGTTGGGACGATTGGCATCGTTTGAAAGCGCGGCGGCCGGCAACTCCGCGCGATTCTGGATGCACTGGCTCCATCGGCCGCGGCGATCGGGAATGAGTCCATCCTAGTAAGGATTTCCTGGTGCCGGATGTATTCATCAACTACCGTTCCGACGACGAGGCGGCCGTGGCCGTCCTTATCGACGAGAAACTGTGCGCGACGATCGGCCCGAAGCGGGTCTTCCGGGACAACCGATCGATCGAACTGGGACGCGACTACCGTCCCGAACTCTGGGGCAGTCTCGCCAAGAGCGTGGTGCTGGTGGTCGTCATCGGGAAACGGTGGCTGGCCCGGGACCGTCGCGGGCGCAGGCGCATCGACCAGCCGGAGGACTTCGTACGGCGGGAGATCGCCGCGGCGTTGTCGATGGGGATCCCCGTCGTCCCGGTCCTGGTCGGGGAGGTACCCGTGCTCCGCGCCGAGAACCTTCCGGACGACATCGCGGAACTGGCGCACCGGCAGTACCGGTGGCTGAGCACCCGGGGCATCCAGCGGGACCTTCCCCTCCTGATCGAGGAACTCGCCACCCTCGCCCGGGGCGAGCCCGCTGCGGCCGCCGGGCCGGCGACGGGTCGGGACGGCACCGTCCTGATGCTGCGACTGGAACCACCGGTCCGGGAGTGGCAGGTGGCCGCCCTGCACCAGGCCATCGACCGCGCCACGGCGGACGCGGAGATGTCGGACATCGAGACGGTGACCCGTCCGACCAGGCTCACACTCTTCGTCCCGGCGGCCGTTCCGCCGATCCGGGTGCTCTCCAGGCTGGTCGGCGCGCTGGAGACGGCCCTGACCGACCAACCCGTCCCGGAGAGCGGTCCGCTGCGCGTCCGCGCCGGACTGCACCACTCGACGATGCGCAGCGGCCGGACGGACGTCTGCGACGAGCTCGCCTACCTCCTGGACCTTCCGGCGGTCGCCAAGGTACGGCGTCGAGCGACGAAGGCGGGCCTCGTCCTCGTACTGCCGGACGCCTTCTACGACGGCGTGGTGCGGGCGCACCCGCTGGTGGCCGATCCGTCCACCTACCTGCCCGTGCCGATCGCCGGCGGCAGGGAGCGCTGCTGGGTACACGCTCCGGGGTACCCGTCCCCGCCGGGTCTCCGGTCGGCGCCGGACGTCCCCTCCCCACCGGATTCCGCCGGCGGCGGCCCGGCACCGGCGGGCAACCACGGCGTCCAGTTCAACAACCACGGACCGGTGCACGGCCCGCAGGTCGGCGGCGACTGGGTCAACGGCAACAAGGTCGTGCGCGGCGACGAGGCGGGATACCGATGAGCGGGACGGCGCCGACACCGGCCGCACCCGCCGCGGCGGCCGCACCGGCCGCACCCGCCGCAGCGGCATCACCGGCGGCCGCCCAGCCGGCCGCGGCACCGGCCAACGCGGGACCGGCACCCGAGGGCGGACCAGCCGGGCCCGCTGCCGCCGGTGATGCCGGCGGCGCTCCGCCGCCCGAGGGTGGCGCGGAGGCCGGGGCCACACCGCCGGAGCAGGGCGGTGAAGGCGACGCCGGGAGCACCGAGCGGGCCGGCGGCGCCGACGCGCTGCCCGAACTGCCCGACCAGCCGGGCCGCGGATCAGACCGCCACCAGTTCGTCCGCGACGCGCAGCAGCGCTTCGGCGGCGACGCCGTCTCCGGCGACAAGATCGTCTTCTATCTCACCGGTGGGGAGCAGAGCGCGCCGCTGACGAGGCTGGCGCCGACCCTGGAGGAGTACGCCCGGCACGCCTTCGTCTTCCCGGAGCGCTGGGACGCCTGCCGGGCCGACTTCCAGGACCGCCGCAGCGTCCTGCTCCAGGGAGTCACCGGGGGCGGCCGGGTCACGATGGCGATCCGGCTCCTGCTCGGCGTCGAATCCCAGGTCATCTATCAACTCGATCCCCGGATCGACCTGAGCCGGATGGCGGAGCAACTCACCGCGCGCCGGTTCGAGCGCGGTACCGCCTTCCTGCTCTGCCAGCCCGACGACGTCGGGCGGCTCGACGCCTCCACCTTCGACCGGCTGGAGGCGGCGCTCAGGGCCGCCGACGCGCGGCTCGTGCTCACCGTCGGCTCGGAGGCACCGATCCGGGACGAGAGCCTGCTCCGGCACCGGATAAGCCTGCCCGCGGCGCCACCACGGCGGGAGATCCTGCGTACCCATCTGAGATATCGCCTCGACGACGAGACCCGGGCCGACGGACTGCTGGCGCAGCCGGCCGTGGCCGAGCTGGTCAGGGAGAAGCTCGACCGGGACAGCATCACCTGCGAGGTCGCCGCCATCCTGGCGATGCTGCTCAGCCGCGAGTCGGAGACGGTGGATGTCGCCCGGATCCGGGCGATGCTGATGCGCCGGGACGTCGACGAGTTCGGCATCTGGTTCGACGGGCTCGCCGACCTGGAGCTGCGCTGCTTCGCGATCGCCCTCGCGGTGCTGGACGGGCAGCCGTTCGAGGAGGTCGCCGCCGCCGCGCGTCGGCTGCACCAGCGCCTGTCGGCCGGTGGCCCGCTCGTGGTGGACGACGACGCGTCACTCCGGGTCGCCGGGCCGGATCCCTTCCGGATGCCGCCGATCCAGCTGCTGCGGACGCTACAGGCCCGCACCACGGAGGGGACGATCCGGACACCCTACGGGTACGCGCCGGCCACCGAGATCTCGTACCGCAACCCCGACTATCCGCGCCGGGTCATCGAACGCGCCTGGAAGGGTTACCGGATCCAGGACCAGATCCTCGACTGGCTCGGCGACCTGGTGATGCACCGCTCCGACGAGATACGCGTCTCGGCGGGCACGGCGGTCGGTTTCCTGGCGACGCTCGCCTTCGAGTACGTCCGCCGTGCCGTCCTGCACGAGTGGGCGGCCAGTGACAACACGTACCGCCGGGAGGCGGTCGCCGACGTGCTCCGGGTGGCGGCCGGGGTGCCAGAGTTGCAGACCGCGGTGACCTGGCTCGTCGACGGCTGGTACCGGGCCGGCAGTCCCGAGTTGCAGTCCACGGCGGCGCTGGCACACGGCACCCGGCTCGGCCGTACCGACACCACCAGGTCGGTCCGGGCACTGGAGCGGCTGGCCATGGTCACGGACCTGCAGGTGCAGTTCGGCATCTGCCGAGGGTTCGCGGCGTTGCTGGCCGAGGAGCCGGAGCAGTACCTTCCGCTCTTCTACGGCGTCGTCGAGCGGTGCCTGGCAGATCCGAAGCGGACGGACACCGCGCAGCTGATGTTCCTGTTCGTCGCCGCGGACCTGCTCAGCGACGTCACCGGCGCGGACGGCGCGAAGACGAGGTGGCCGACGCTGCTGCTGCTGGCCACCCGTCACGGTCACCTGCGCCGGCCGCTGATCGAGTCTTGGGCCCGCACCCTGGCCGGCAGCCGCTACAGCTCGGTCGCGGAGCATGTGCTGCGCATCTGGGCCAGCTACGCCGAGTCCGACGCCGCGATCCGCAAGGCGTTCACCCGGCTGGTGCGGGCGGTCGCCGAGTCCGATCCGTGGGCGGGCGCGGTGGTCACCCGCCAGGCCCGTCGCTGGGACGACGAGGACGCCCTGATTCCGATGCCGAATGTCGCGCAGGCGGTGAACGCCGTGCTGCTCCCCGAACACTCCACGAGGTGAACCCGAGCATGTCCGTTCAACTGATCCTCAGGTCCGGGCCGGTATCGCGGTTCGATGCCACCGAACGGGTCCGCGACCCGCACGTCGCCGCCGTGTACGTGACGGCCGGCGGTCAGATCGACATCCTGGACGGCGGCCGGCCGATCGGGCTCGGCGACCAACTCCTGCTCCGCTACCGGATGAGGTACGACGTCGACCTCAGCGACCACCAGCGCACCATCGAGCTGCGCAGCTCGCCACCGCCGGCGCGCGGCGGGATCTACCACTTCGCGACGATGGTGAACGTCGGCTTCCGGGTGACCGATCCGAGGCAGATCGTGAGCCGCAACATCCAGGACGGGCTCCGGGTGGTCTCCGACTATCTGATGTCGGAGTTCCGCGACATCACCGCCGCCTTCCCGATCGAGGAGGCCAAGGCGGCGGAGGACGCCATCAACGCCCGCTTCCGGCGCGGTGTGACGATCGGCGGCTGCATCGAGCTGTACATGTGCCGCGCCCGGCTGGAACCCGACGCGGCGGCGGTCGCCTACCTCCAGAGGGAAGAGGAGGCCAAGCGGGACAACGTCGTCAAGGCCGCCGAGCACGAGCGCAACGCGGACGAGGCCCGGCGGGCGAACAACATCGACCTGATCCGGCAGAGCGGCGCGATCGAACAGCGGGCCCGGGAACGCGACGCGCTCGCCGGGCGGCCGTTCAGCATGCAGGACCTGCTCGCGCTGCACCTGGAGAACAACCCGGGAGACACCGCCCGAGCCCTGGAGATGGCCGCCGACATGGAGGCCCGGCTCGCCGTCGAGCGGGAGAAGGCGGACAAGCGGAACTGGGAGAAGTTCCAGTACATGGCCGGCCGGAACCTGGTCGAGGCGTACGACATGGGCCAGGTCCGCGACGAGGTCGTCCGCGGTGCCTCCGGGTACCCGCACGTCGCGCTGGGCAGCGCTCCCTCGACGGCGTCGGGCTGGGACGTACCGCTGCCGGAGGCCGGGGACGGTGCGGACCGGCCCGGTAGCCGGCCGCCCGGCCTGATTCCGATCTACCTGGTGATCGACGAGTCACCGGCGATGGCCGCCGGGATCGACGCGCTCAACGCCGGCCTGCGCTCGCTCTACGACACCCTGGCCGCCGACCCGGAGGTCGCCGAGGTGGTCCGGCTGGCGGTGCTGAGCTATGCCGACACGGCCGCCGTCCGGATACCCCTGAGCACCGCGAGGCCGGGCGTCCGGCTTCCGGCGTTCACGGTCGGCGCCGGTTCCGCCAGGCTCGCCGACGCGTTCTCCCGCCTGCTGGACTGCATCCCACGGGACGCGGCCGCGCTCAAAGAGGAGACCTCGTCGCTGCGCCGCCCCCAGGTGCTGATGCTCACCGGTGACCGGCCCGCCGAGGACCAGCCCTGGGCCGACGTGCACCGCCGGCTCTCCGACCGGGCCAGTCAGCGCTACGCCCCGGACCTGATCGCCTGCGGCGTCGGCCCGGCCTCGGCGCCGACGGTCCTGCGCATCGCGACCCGGCCGGAGCTGGCCTTCGTCGCCCCGGCCGGCGACGTCGCCGAGGCGGCCCGCCGATTCTGCGCCTTCGCCCTGCGCCGGGTCGTCGAATACGGCCGCGCCGTCCTCGACGGCGACCAGAACTCCGTCGTCACCGGGCCGGACGGTTTCCGCCCGGCCGCCGAACTGCTTGCGCCGCCACCCCAGGGAGAGTGATCCAGCACATGCCGGACGTACGCGGGCACCTACTGCCGATCTACGTACTCGCCGACGAGTCCGCCTCGATGCGGCACCTCGTCGGTGAACTGAACGCGGGCCTCGTCTCGCTGCACCAGGCGCTGCTGGCCGAACCGATGGCGGCGGCGAAGGTGCGCTTCACCGTCATCGGCTTCTCCGACACCGCCGTGCTGCGGATGCACCTCGCCGACCTGCGCCGGGTCGACGGGATGCCGCCGCTGGCCTGCCGGAGCGCCACGAGCTTCGGCGCCGCATTCCAGGCGCTGCTCCAGCAGATCCCGGCCGATGTCAGACACCTGAAGTCGCAGGAGTACGCGGTGCACCGGCCGGCGGTCTTCTTCCTCAGCGACGGTCAGCCCAGCGACGGCGGAAACTGGCGGCGGTCCCACCGGCAACTCGTCGACCGGAACCAGACCCTCGGCGCGCCGAACATCATCGCCTGCGGCATCGGCGGGGCCGAGGCGCGGACGATCCTGGAGGTCGCCACGCGTCCCGAGTACGCGTTCGTCTCCATCCAGGGCTCCGACATCGGGCAGGCGATCGCGAAGTTCTGCGCGGCGCTCACCAAGAGCGTGGTCGAGTCGGGCCGGTCGATGGCGAACGGCGCGGCCGAACTCCGGGTCGACCGCCCGGAGGGCTTCCACATGGCGATCGACGTGGTGTGACGATGCTCCTGCGACGCGGCCGGACGGCCGATCCGCGCACCAACCCCGCCGGGAGTACCCGGGACGAACCGTCGGCCGACCCCGGTGGGTACCCGAGGATCCACAACCCGCCGCAACCCGGGCAGTGGGCGCCGATCGTGGTCGACGAGCCCACCGACCCCTTCGACCCCCGGCCGGCGCCGGGACGTCAGCCCGACACGGTCTGCGACGGCTGGACAACGCCGGACTTCGTGGTCCGGATGGCCTCGGTGCGCGGGAACGCACACCGGTACGCCGGAAAGTACCGGCAGGACGACGCGGGTGTCGTGCTGCACCGGCCGACCGGAGCGGTGCTCTTCGCGGTCATGGACGGTGTCTCCAGTGCGACGGCTGCCGAGGTCGGCGCCAGGCTGGCCGGTCAGGCCGCCCTCCAGGCGCTGGCGGACGAACTCGACCGTGGCACCCGGGTCGACTGGCGGCGGGTGCTGACCGACGCCGCCGACGCGCTGCTGCGGCACGGCCGGTACGGGCTGCGGTCGGGTGAGCGGGCCGAGGACGTGGAGCGGCGGCTCGGCACGACGATCGTCACCGGCGTGGTCCGGCCGACCCGCTCCGGCGCGACGGCCGAGCTGGTCCGCGCCGGTGACTCCGCTGCCTGGACCTTCGACGGCTCCCGGTTCACCGGCCTCTTCCCGTCGAAGTACTCCGGCGGCGGCATGGTCGACTCGGCGGTGACGGCCCTGCCCAGGCTGCCGGAGCGGATCGCACCGGTCGAGGTGTCGCTGACCGGATCGGTGCTGCTGATCGGAACGGACGGTTTCGGCGATCCGCTCGGCGACGGTACCGGCCTGGTCGGCGACCTCTTCGGCACGCTGCTCGACCGGCCACCGCCGATGCTGGGGCTGGCCCACGCGCTCGACTTCTCCCGGGACACCTTCGACGACGACCGGACGCTCGTCGCGGTGTGGCCGCGTCCCCGGCGGTCGGGGGCGGCGGGATGAGCGTGGTCATCGGCGGGCCGGTCGAGGTCGACGCGCTCACCGTGGTCGGGGAACTCGGCTCCGGCGGGCAGGGCCGGGTGCGGCTGGTGGAGGCGCCGGGGATCTTCCCCGGACGGCTGGCGTTCAAGGAGTACGACCCGGGGACGACCGCCTCGGTGCGGGCCGACGTACTCGACCGGCTGGTGGCGCTGCGCGCGTCGGCCGGCGACGACCTGCGTACCCTGCTCGCCGAGCGGGCCGCGTGGCCGCTCGCCGCCGTCCGGCGCGGCGCGCAGTTGCGCGGATTCCTCATGCCGCCGGCCCCGCCGGAATACACCGTGACGCTCACCCTTCCGGGCGACGGTCGACCCCGGCCACTCGCGATGGAGTTCCTGCTCAACCCGATCGAGTACATGGCGAAGGTCGGCCTGCGGGTCTCGGAGCGCGACCGGGTCGGGCTGCTGCGCGAGTTCGCCCGGATGCTCGCGGTGCTGCACGGCGACCGGATCGTGGTGGGCGACCTCTCCCCCAAGAACGTCCTGGTGACGGTGGATCCGCCACGCTGCTTCCTGCTCGACTGCGATGCGGTCTGCGTCGACGGCGACTCCGTGGCGCCGCAGGTCGAAACGCCGGACTGGCGGCTGCCGGAGGGCGAGGCGCTCGGCACCGAGGCGGGTGACCGGTACAAGTTCGGTCTGCTCGTGCTCCGGTTGTTGCTGTCGGATCAGGCCGCCCGCGACCCGGCCGAACTCACGGCCGCGCGGAAACTCTTCGCCGACGTCGCCGATCTCGCCGCCCGGAGCCGGCGGGAGCCGGACGCGCGGCCCGACTGGCCCGAGTGGACGGCCGCGTTCGACGCCGTCCTGCCGCTCTCGGACGAGATCGTGCCCACCCCGCAGCCGGGACCGCGCTCGGAGCGGCGGCGGATCGCCACCGGCGGCCCGGTGCCGGGGGCGGCCGGCGGACCGGTGGGCGGCACCGCTCCACCCCGGACGTCACGGTCCGGGACCGCGCGCTGGGCCGTCGCCGCCGCGGCAATCGTCGCCGCCCTCTGTGTGCTGCTGGTCTGGGTCGGCGGCCGGACGGACGACGGCGCCCGGGACGAGAGTGCGAGTACGAGGGTGGTCCCGCCGCCGGTGGCGGTGCCGAGCACGGCCGCGACACCGAGCACCGGGTTCTCCACCGAGCCGCCGCGTGACCGGGTCGGTATGGTCCGGCTGGCGGGTGCCGGCGACAGCGCCGAGGTGATCGAGGTGGCCGAGTTCTTCGACGGCTACTTCCGGGCGATCAACGACAAGGACTGGGACACCCTCCTCGCGCTCTACGACCCGGACGGCGTGGTCGACCCGGCGAAGCCGAAAAGCCGCGACTCCTTCATTGCGGCGATGTCCAGCACCGAGGACTCGGACGTCGCGCTGGTGCAGGTGGACCCACGGCTGGACCCGGTCCGGGCCCGGGTGACCTTCACCAGCAACCAGGCCGCCGGCTACGGCCCGAAGGGCAGGCCGGACGAGACCTGTACGCGCTGGGATCTCACCCTCCAGTTGACCCGGCAGGGCGGCGGCTACCGGCTGCTGCGCCCCACGGCCGCGAAGCACCGGCCCTGCTGACCGCACTGGGCCCGGCCGACGCCGGCCGGTCGGTGCCTATCCGCGGGCTCCCAGGTCCGCCTGGATGTTCCGCCGGTAGAAGTCGAACCAGTCGCCGCCGGCCGAGAACTCGAAGGCGAGCGCCGCAAGGTTCCAGAGCAGACGATAGGCGCGGATGTTGTCGCCGAGTTCGGGTGTCAGGCTCAGCCCGTAGCCGTCGAGGAACGCCGACAGGATCTCCTGCCCGGCCATGGAGACGCGGGCGATGTCGAGCATCGGGTCACCGACGCCGACATCGCCCCAGTCGATGATCCCGGCCAGTCGCGCCCGGTCGGCGAAGACGTGTTGCGGTTTGAGATCCCGATGCAGCAGGACACCGGGTTCTCGATAGGTCATGATGCCCGAGGACCTGATCGCCTGGTCGAGGTGACCGCCCAGGTCGCGCGTCAGCACACCGGCCGTCACGAGATCCGGGATTCGCGCGAGGACGCTCTCGAGCGCGTCGCGCCACGACCCGTGACGGCCCCGGACCTCGTCGGGGCGTACGGCCAGCGCACCGTACCCGGGGATGCCGATGTCGTGTACCGCGCGGAACGATCTGCCGGCCTGGCGCCAGACGTCGAGGTCGCGGGTGGGCTCTCCGGGGAGTACCCGCATGATGATGAACGCGGTGTCGACCGCGTCGGTGTCCAGCCGGTGCGTCACGACCTCCGGCGCGGGAATGCCAGCATCGCGGACTCGACCGCAGGCCCACGACTCGGCGGTCAGCAGATCGCGGCTGCCGACCTTCAGCACCACATCGCCGCCGCTGGCGACCCGCACCACGAAGGTCGCGTTTCCAACCGAACCGGCAACCCGTCGCGCACCTGTCGCCCGGACGCCGAGTTCCTGGGTGACGATCGATGTCGCCGATCCCTCGGTGAGATCAGGATCGTTGTCCAGAGTCAATCCCGCTCCATCGGCTAGGGGGCCGCGACCCTGGCACGGTAGCCACCGCCGGGCCGGCGCGCCACCACATTGCCGGCCGTGGGTGGATCCGTCGCCAGCAGATCCCGGGCCCGTTCGCGCGCCTCGAAGCAGGCCCGGGCGTCGTTGGCCAATCCGAGGAACGGGTCAGGTCTCCAGTTCGGTGGGGGTGCCGATCGGCAGCCAGCGGACGCGGTCGCGTACCTCGGGTGCGGCGGCGGCGAACTCGGCCTCGATGACGGAACGGGGCTGCTGGAAGTGCCGCCACCCCTCGTAGTGCACCGGCACGGCGGTGTGCGGGCGTACCGCACCGAGCAGTTCGACGGCGTCCCGGGCGGTCATCGTGTACCGGAGCGGGCCGGTGACCGGGAAGCGGACCCCGCCGAGATGCACCAGCGCCAGCCCGACGGGGATCCGCCCGGCGACCTGCCGGACACCGCCGTAGAGCACGGTGTCGCCGGAGATCCAGAGGGCACCGTGCCGCTGCCCCGGCCAGCGCAGGGCGAAGCCGACGACGTCACCGACGATCGGCCCGCTCAGCGGCGGCCCGTGCCGGCAGGGCGTGGCGGTGACCTCGATCGACGGCCGGCCGTCACCCCGCAGGGTGGTCGTCGCCCACGGCGCGAGGCCGCGGGCACCGCCGCCGAGACGGCCCGCGCCGGACACGGTGGTGACGACGGTCCCGGCCGAGGGAAGGAACCGGCGGCCGGCCTCGTCGAGATTGTCGCCGTGGTGGTCGTGGGTGAGCAGTACCGCGTCGACCGGCCCGAGCGCGTCCGGAGGTACGGCCGGGCCGGCGAGCTTGCGGGAGGAGGTACCCCAGCCGAACGCGTAGCTGCGCCCGGCCGGGTCGAACGTCGGATCGGTCAGCAGCCGCCAGCCGGCCGCCTCGATCAGTACGGTGGGGCCGCCGATGTGCGTGACGCGGACGTCAGCGGGCATGCGAGAGGGCCCAGTCGAGAACGTGGTCGGCGATCTCCTCCCAGCCCTTCTGCGCGGGCAGCAGGTGCGCGTACCCCTGGTACTCCTCGATCTCGGTGACCGTGTTGGATTTGTAGTGCTTGGCGTTCGACCTCTGGATCGCGGGCGGCATGATGTGGTCCTCGCTGCCGGAGACGAAGAGCAGCGGCGCCCGGTTGTCGTTGTGGTAGTCGACCCAGGTGTCCTGGTGGCCGGGTTGGAAGTTGGCGAGCACGCTGCCCCAGAGGATGCCGCCGTTGGCCGGGATGTGGTAGCGCTCGTAGAGGGCGCGGGACTCCTCCTCGGTGAACGTGTTGGTGAAGGCGTACTTCCACTCCTCGAAGGAGAGGCCGACGGCCCGGTGCCGGTTGGCCGGGCTCTTCAACACCGGAAGCGTCGACTTCACCTGGGAGAGCGGTACCACCCGTACCCCTTCGGTGGGTGCGGAGTTGAGCGCGACGCCGGCCGCGCCGAAGCCGTGGTCGAGCAGGATCTGGGTGAAGGCTCCGCCGGCCGAGTGGCCGATGATGATCGGCTGGCGGTCCAGCTCCCGGATGATCCCCTCGATCTTGGCGATGATCGCCGGCACGGTGACGTCGGTGATGATCTGCGGGTTCTCCCGCAGCGCCTCGACCTCCACCTCGAAGCCGGGGTAGCCGGGCGCGATCACCCGGAAGCCCTTCGCCTCGTAGTGCGCGATCCACTGCTCCCAGCTGCGCGGCGTCACCCAGAAGCCGTGCACGAGGACGATCGTGTCGGGCGTGCTGGTCATGGCAGGCTCCTCAGGAACGAGAGCAGGTCCTCGGACAGCTGCTGCTTGTGGGTGTCGGTGATGCCGTGCGGTGCGCCCGGGTACACGAGCAGCGTCGCACCCTTGATCCGGGCGGCGGAGGCCTTTCCGCCGACCTCGAAGGGGACGACCTGGTCGTCGTCGCCGTGGATGACCAGCGTCGGTACGTCGAACGCGTCCAGGTCGGCGCGGAAGTCGGTGGCCGAGAAGGCGGCGATCGACTCGTACGCGTTGCGGTGTCCCGCCTGCAGTCCCTGCCGCCAGAACGCGTCCCGCACGCCCTGCGAGACGCTCGCCCCCGGACGGTTGAGGCCGAAGAACGGGCCGTCGGCGAGGTCCCGGTAGAGCTGCGAACGGTCGGTCACCGAACCGGCCCGGATCCCGTCGAAGACCTCCACCGGCACGCCGCCGGGGTTGTCCTCGGTCCGCACCATCAGCGGCGGTACGGCCGCGACCAGCACCACCTGGGCGACCCGGGCGGTGCCGTGCCGGCCGATGTACCGGGTCACCTCGCCACCGCCGGTCGAGAAGCCGACCAGCGTGACGTCGTGCAGGTCGAGTGCCTCGATCACGGCGGCCAGGTCGTCGGCGTAGGTGTCCATCTCGTTGCCGGTCCACGACTGGGTGGAGCGGCCGTGCCCACGGCGGTCGTGCGCGATGGCCCGGTATCCGTTCTCGGCGAGGAAGAGCTGCTGCGCCTCCCAGCTGTCGGAGTTGAGCGGCCAGCCGTGGCTGAGCAGGACGGGTCGCCCCTCGCCCCAGTCCTTGTAGTAGATCTGCGTGTCGTCGGCGGTGGTGACGAAGGGCATGCATACACTCCCGCGCTCGCGCTGATGAGGAGTCGGGCGACGATCCGGGCGTTGCCCCGCCCCCTGCGGCACGGCACCCTCTCGTAACACCCGCATGCGAACCTATTGAGCGGAGCGCGTCGGGTCGGGGGCTGTGCGTGCACCGTTGTCGGCTGAGCGTGCACATCGGGCGGGGTAAATGGGCTTCGTGTTGGATACGGCGGACATACCACCTCACGAGCGGGTCGACGCGATCTACGCGGCGATGATGCAGGCGTCCGTCCCGTCGTACGTGATCCACGAGGATCCGGACGGCGAGGTCCGGACCCGGCTGGAGGTGTGGGACCTCGGGGGCGCCAACATCTTCACCGCCCGCTCCACCGGCCTCCGGCTGCTGCGCACCCCCAAGCAGGCCCGCCAGGACGCCGCCCCGGTCATCGCGCTCTCCGTGCAGCGGCTCGGCGACGGCCGGCACGAGCAACTCGGGTACCGCCAGGTCGTGCCGCCCGGCGAGATGCTGATGGTCGACCTCTCGGCGGCGTACGACTTCTCCTGGTCCGGCGAGGGCGCGGCCGGCTGCATCCAGGTCCCGATCGACCAGGTCGGCCTCCCGCTCGACCTGATCCGCCGGGCGGCGGCGAACCTGCGCACCAGCCCGCTGTACGGCCTGGTCGCCAACCACGTCAGCCAGCTCGTCGGGGACGCCGAGCGGCTCAGCCTCGACCCCGCCGCCGACGCGCTCGGCCGGGCCAGCGTCGAGCTGCTCCGCGCCCTGCTCGTCTCGGCCGCCCGGGTCGAGCCGCTCAGCCGCGCGGTCCTCGCCGAGACGTTGCTGACCCGGGTCCGCGCCTACGTCCGCCAGCACCTCGCCGATCCGAACCTGCGCCCGGCCACCATCGCCGCCGCGCACAACGTCTCGCTCCGCCACCTCTACAAGATCTGCGCCGAGGCCGACTTCAGCCTGGAGCAGTGGATCATCGGCGAACGACTTCAGGGCGCCCGGCAGGAGTTGCAGCGACCGGCGAGCCGCAGCCGTACGATCGCGACCGTCGCCCGCCGCTGGGGCTTCACCGACCCGACCCACTTCACCCGACGGTTCCGCGCCACCTACGGGCTCACCCCGGGCGAGTGGCGACGGATCTCCACCGAGCTACCCCGCCAGCACCCGTAGCCGCGGGGTGTCGGCCGACCCCTGGTACCGGTGGTCGGTGCCGGCTAACGTGCTGCGGGTGGGTACGGCAGGGCTGCGGCTGACGCTCAGGCAGTGCCGGCCGGAGGACGTCGCCGTGCTGGAGCGGCACTTCCCCACCGGGCGGAACCGCTACCACGAGGCCCGCTACCAGCGGCAGCGTGCGGGTTCCAGCACGTTCCTGATCGCCTGCCTCGATGCCGTTCCGGTCGGTTCCGGCGAGGTCATGTGGCAGGGGGCGAAAGATCCGGACGTCCGTGACCGGTTCCCCGGCTGCCCGGAGATCAACGGCTTGGCCGTCCTTGCCGAGCGGCGGTCGCAGGGCGTCGGGTCGGCGATCATCCGTGCGGCCGAACACCTCGCGGCGCGCCGCGGCCGGCACCGGATCGGGATGGGCGTCGAGGAGCAGAACGTCCGCGCCGCCCGGCTCTATCTCCGGCTCGGGTACCGCGACACCGGCTGCCGCTATCTGGACCGCTACCAGTACGTGGACGACCACGATGTCCGGCACGAGATCGCGGACGCCTGCCGGTTCCTCGTCAAGACGATCTCCGCTCTCCCCGGTTGACCCGGCTGCCGGAGTGGGGCAACGGGGTGCACGGCGAGCCTGCTCGAAGGCTCGCCGTGCACCGTTGCCGCTGTCGCTGACCGGTTACCGGAATGCTGCCTGCCGCTGGCTGCGGCCCCGGTGCTCAGCCGGTACTGGCCAGCGGGGCTGTGCCGGCCGTACCCTCCGGCATCTGCTCCTGCGCCGCCCTGAGCTGCGCGTCGGTGACGTTCGGGCGCCCGAAGATCCGGACCGCCTCGTAGTAGATCGTCGCCAGGCCGTAGCAGGGCGGTCGCAGCGCGTCGGAGTAGGTCGCGCAGACCCGCTGCATGTCGCCGTAGAAGGCGAGGTCGAGCCGGTCCTTGTTCTCCGCGAACCGTTGCGCCGCCTTGTAGTTGCGGTAACCGAAGTCGTGCCGGATGCAGGAGAGTTCGAAGGCGAACCCGAGCGGGTTGTCCGGCGCGCCGGTGCAGCCGTCGTTGGACCAGTCGAACATGTACGCGGCCAGGATCGCCTGGTTCTGCCGGGCCGCGTCCCAGGTGGCATAGCTGTCGGAGCCGGTCTGCGTCAGGCTCGCCAGCACCGCCAGCCGGTTCGGCGCGAGCCCCGTGCCGAAGACTCCGGAACCGACCGAGACGGAGATGGTCGGAGTGCCGAGGCCGGCACACCCGCTCAGGTAGCGCTGCCCGGCCGGCAGCGGGAAGCAGCCGGCCCAGGTGGATCCGTCCAGCGTCTGCAACGCCAGGTTGAACCCGATCTCCAGCTGGCTGCCGCCGTCGTAGACCCGGCCGTCGATCAGCACCGCGCCGAGGCTGTAGCCGTAGTAGTCGTTGCCGAAGCTGAACACCCCGGCGGCGGCGACCACCTGCCCGTTGTACGGTGAGCCGCTCGTCCGCTCGATCAGGTACGCCTGCCCGGCGCCGGCGAGGTAGAAGTTGCAGACGATCTCCGCCAGGTAGTCGATCCGCACGTCGAGGCCGACCCGGGTCACGTATCCGCTGATGTACGGCGTGCACCCGGCAGCCTCCGCCTGGGTGCCGTCGACCCTCCGGGTGGCCGTACCCGCGTCCTTCGTACCCAGTTTCATCGCGGTGCTGTCGAGCTTGCGCAGTGCCCGCTGGGCGCCTGCCGGCCGCTTGGCGGCATCCGGCGTCGCCTTGGCGATGCCGGACGGTGCCGAGGCGGTGAGGTTGGGGAGATCGGGCGCGCCGCGTGCCGCCCGCGCTCCGGCCTGCGCGGGTAAGGTGCTCGCCAACGCCCCGATCAGGGCCAGCGTCAGCGCGAGAATCCACGCCGATCCCCGGCCGACGATCCGTGCCGTGCCTGTCCGTTCCACTGTCGCCTCCGTCGCTGGTGTGGTTTTCGGACAAGCTCCCAGTGCGGACTGAACGCAGATTGGACGCCGACTGGACGTCGACCCGACGACGGGCCGGGCATCCACCGATCGGTTGACCGGGGCACCCGTCGGGGCCGGCGGCAGCGGTGGCTGCGTGGTCGATTCGGCGCCGGGGCGCGGACGGCACGCTTCCGGTATGACAATCATCGAGGTAGACGGCCTCGTCAAACGCTACGGCGAGCAGACGGTGGTGGACGGGGTCAGCTTCGCCGTCGAGCCGGGCGAGATCTTCGGCATCCTGGGACCGAACGGGGCGGGTAAGACCACGACCGTCGAGTGCGTCGAGGGGTTACGTACCCCGGACGCCGGCAGCATCCGGGTCTGCGGCATCGACCCGCAGCGGGACACCGGAGAACTCCGGCAACTGCTCGGCGCACAGCTCCAGGAGAGCGAGCTGCCGGACAAGCTCACGGTCGGCGAGGCGATGCGACTGTTCAGCTCCTTCTATCGGGAGCCGGCCGACTGGCGGGACCTGGTCGACACCCTGCGGCTCACCGGCAGGCTCGGTACGCAGTTCCGGCGGCTCTCCGGCGGGCAGAAGCAGCGGTTGTCGATCGCGCTCGCGCTGGTCGGCAACCCGAAGGTGGCGGTACTCGACGAGTTGACCACCGGCCTGGACCCGCAGGCGCGCCGGGACACCTGGGACCTGATCGAGGACATCCGCGACCGGGGCGTGACGATCCTGCTGGTCACGCACTTCATGGAGGAGGCGGAGCGGCTCTGTGACCGGCTGGCCGTGATCGACTCGGGTCGGCTCGTCGCGCTCGACTCTCCGGCCGGGCTGGTCGCCAGGGTCGACGACCGGCAGCGCATCCGGTTCCGCCCGTCGGTGCCGCTGGACCACGCCGTACTGACCGCGCTGCCCGAGGTGACGTCGGTGGAGCGGGCCGGCAGCCAGCTCGTGGTGACCGGTACCGGAAACCTGCTGCTCGCGGTGACCACCGTGCTCGCCCGCAACCAGGTCGTCGCCGCCGACCTGCGGGTCGAGCAGACCTCGCTGGAGGACGCCTTCGTCGCGCTCACCGGCCGACCCGTCGACGCCTGAGGAGACTGCCATGTCCGCCCTGTACCGGCTCACCGCCACCGAGACCCGACTCTTCTTCCGCGAGCCGATGATCGTGTTCTTCGCGCTCGCCTTCCCGCCGATCCTGCTCGGCATCTTCGGGGCGATCCCGGCGTTCCGGGAACCCGACCAGTCCCTCGGCGGCCTGCGGGTGATCGACCTGTACGTGCCGATCGTCGTCGCGCTGGCCCTCGCGATGTTCGCGCTCAACGGCCTCTCCCAGCTCTTCGCCAGCTATCGGGAGAAGGGTGTGCTGCGACGCATGCGGACCACCCCGGTGAAGCCGGCGATGATGCTCGGCGCGCAGTTGCTGATGTCGACGATCCTGTCGGTGGCAACGATGGTGGTGGTCCTGGCGGTCGGCCGGCTGGCGTTCGAGGTACGCCTGCCCCGGCAGCTCCCGGCCTACCTGCTGGGCTACCTGCTGGCCGCGTTGGCGATGTTCGCGATCGGCCTGCTCGTCGCCGCGCTCGCCCCGAGCGGCAAGAGTGCCGGCGCGATCGGGACCGTGCTGTTCTTCCCGATCGTCTTCTTCGCCGGCCTCTGGATCCCCCGCGACAGCATGAACGACGTACTGCGGACGATCAGCGACCTCACCCCGCTCGGCGCGGGTGTGCAGGCGTTGCAGGACGCGACGGCCGGGCACTGGCCGCAGCCGCTGCACCTGGCTGTCATGCTGGGGTGGACGATCGTGGCCGGTGGGCTGGCCGCGCGGTACTTCCGCTGGGAGTAGGTCGTGAGCATCGAGGCGGAGCTGCGCGCCGAGTTCGACCGCTGGGAACGCCGGGAGGTGGCGCTCTTCAACGTGCTGCCGTACCTCCTCCTGGCGGCCAGTGTCCTGGTCACGCTGCTGCAACCGACCTGGGACACGCCGGTGCACGTCCCGGCCGTGCTCGGGCTGACGTTCGCGGCCACGCTCTGGTTGCTCTGCTTCCACACCCTGCACCCGGAGTGGCACCAGAGGGGTCCGCTGATGGGCCTCTACTACGCCGGGCTGATGGTGCTGGCCGCCGGCCTGGTGGCGATCGCGCCCTTCTTCGCGCTCTTCGCCTTCGTCGGCTACCCCCAGGCGTTCCTCTACCTCAAGGGCCGCTGGCGCTACGCCGGCGTCGCCGCCACGGCGGTCGTCTCGGCGATCGGTTACCTGGGCGGGGCCGCCGAGATCGTCGCCGGGGAGTGGTGGGAGGGGATCTCCGTCAGCGTGATCTGCATCGTGCTGGCCGGGGTGTTCTTCTACTTCGCCGAGCTGGCCGACCAGCGCAACCACAAGCAGCGGCAGGCGCTGACCGAGCTGCACGAGGCGAACACCAAGCTGGAGGCGGCGCTGGAGGAGAACGCCGGCCTGCACGCCCAACTGCTGGTGCAGGCGCGCGAGGCGGGGGTGCTGGACGAGCGGCAGCGGATGGCCCGGGAGATCCACGACACCCTCGCCCAGGGACTCGCCGGCATCCTCACCCAGCTCCAGGCCGCCGAGCAGACCGACGACCCGGCGACGTCCCGCCGGCACGTGACGAACGCGATGAACCTGGCCCGGGAGAGCCTCACCGAGGCCCGCCGGTCGGTGCACGCGGTGGAGCCGACGATGCTGGCCGAGGCCCGGCTCCCGGACGCGATCAACGACGTGGCGCGGCGCTGGGCGGAGGCGCACCACATCGAGACGGTACTCACCACCACCGGCGACGCCCGGCCGATGCACACCGACGTGGAGGTGGCCCTGTTGCGTACCGCGCAGGAGGCGCTGGCGAACGTGGCGAAACACGCCCGGGCCAGCCGGGTCGGCCTGACCCTGTCCTACATGGAGGATCTGGTGACGCTCGACGTACGCGACGACGGGGTCGGCTTCGAGCCCGGGGTCAAGCGGGCCAACGGTTCCCACAACGGCGGGTTCGGGCTCGCCGGGATGCGGCAGCGGGTGCAGCGCCTCGCGGGCCGGTTGGACATCGAGTCGGAGCCGGGTGGCGGCACGGCGATCTCGGCGGCCGTGCCGGCCATTCCCGCCGGAGGTGCGCAGTGATCTCGCTGCTCATCGTCGACGACCACCCGGTGGTGCGGGACGGGTTGCGGGGCATGTTCAGCGCCGACCCGCGCTTCGAGGTGCTCGGCGAGGCCGGTGACGGCGCCGAGGCCATCACCGCCGGGGAGAGGCTCCGGCCCGACGTGATCCTGATGGACCTGCGGATGCCGAGGACCGACGGGGTCACCGCGATCAAGGAACTGGCCAGCCGTGGGGTGCCGGCCCGGATCCTGGTGCTCACCACCTACGACACCGACAGCGACGTGCTGCCCGCGATCGAGGCGGGCGCCACCGGGTACCTGTTGAAGGACGCGCCGAGGGAGGAGCTGTTCCGGGCGGTCGAGGCTGCCGCGCGCGGACAGGCGGTCCTCTCCCCCGCCGTCGCGACCCGGCTGATGGGTCAGATCCGCCAGCCCGCCTCGGAGCCGCTCTCCCAGCGCGAGCTGGAGGTGCTGGAGCTGATCGCCCAGGGGTCGACCAACCGGGAGGCGGCCCGGCAGCTCTTCATCAGCGAGGCGACGGTGAAGACCCACCTGCTGCACGTGTACGCCAAACTCGGCGTCAACGACCGGGCGGCGGCGGTCGCCACCGCCTTCTCCCGTGGCTACCTGACCCCGCGCCGCTGAGCCGTCCCGGGTCAGCCCTTCACGGCGCCGGTCAGCCCTCCGACGATCCGGCGCTGGAACAGGCTGAAGAACAGCAGCGCCGGGAGCATCGACAGGGAGGTGAACGCCAGGACCTTCGCCGTGTCGACCGAGTACTGCGACGCGAACGCCTGCACGCCGAGCGGCAGCGTGAAGGTCTCCTCCCGGTTGAGGATGAAGAGCGGCAACAGGTAGCTGTTCCAGCTTGAGATGAAGGTCAGGATGGCCACCGTGACGACTCCCGGCATGGAGAGCGGCAGCACCATCCGCCAGAAGAAGCCGAGTCGGCCGCATCCGTCGATCGACGCCGCCTCCTGGATCTCGTCCGGGATCGCCCGCACGAACGGGACCAGGATGATGATCGTCATCGGGATGGCGAACCCGATCTGCGGAAGGATCACCCCGGGCAGCGTGTTCATCAGCCCGAGGGTCCGGACCAGGATGTAGAGCGGGGTGATCGCCACGGTGAGCGGGAACATCAGCCCGGCCGCGAAGAGCGAGTACATCGCGCCCCGGCCCCGGAACCGGTAGCGGGCCAGGACGAAGCTCGTCATCAGGCCGAGCGTGACCACGCCCGCGGTGGTGAACCCGGCGACGATGGTCGAGTTGAGCACCTGTTGCCAGAACACGCCGCCGGTCAGCACGTCGAGGTAGTTCCCGGTCTCCCACGGGCTCGGCCAGCCCGCCGGGTCGGTGGTGATCGCCGCGTTGGTGCGGAAGCCACCGAGCACGATGTAGCCGATCGGGGCCAGCATCACCCCGATGAGCAGCAGCGCGACGAAGTACACCGCCGGGCTTCCCCAGGGCAGCTTCCGGCCGCCCCGCACCGGCCTGCGCACGGCTACCGCGGTCGCGGCCATCAGCGTCTCCCTCCGGTGATCGCACCCTCGGTGTCACGGCGCAGGACGAACCGCTGGTAGACCAGCGCCGCGACGAGGGAGACGAAGAACAGGACCACGGCCACGGCGTTGCCGTACCCGTACTCCCCGGCGTTGCGGCCGTTGGCCACCATGTACGTCGCCATCGTCGAGGTCCCGGCCGTGGCGGCGACGTACTGGCCCCAGATGATGTAGACGAGGTCGAAGAGTTGCAGGGCACCGATCATCGACAGGAAGGCCCAGATCCGGATCGTCGGCCCGAGCAGCGGCAGCGTGATCCGGCGCTGGATCTGCCAGTAGGAGGCCCCGTCGATCGAGGCGGCCTCGACCAGCTCGTCCGGGATGCCCTGCAACCCGGCGAGGAAGAGGATCACGGCGAAGCCGATGTACTTCCAGGTCAGGATCCCCATCAGGGTCCAGATCGCCTTCTCCGGGTCGGAGAGCCAGTCGCTCTGCAACCAGCCCAGCCCGAGCCGCTCCAGGTAGGCGTTGACGGCGCCGCTGCCCTGGAGCATCAGGCTCCAGCCGGTGCCGACCACCACCTCGGAGATCACGTACGGGACGAAGACGAGTACCCGGATCAGGGTCTGCCCGCGCATCTTCCGGTTCAGCAGCAGCGCGAGCAGCACGGCGGCCGGCCCCTGGAGCACCAGGGACAGTACGACGATCACGGCGTTGTGCCGCA
The DNA here is from genome assembly GCF_003030385.1 of Plantactinospora sp. BB1. Lineage (NCBI taxonomy): Bacteria > Bacillati > Actinomycetota > Actinomycetes > Micromonosporales > Micromonosporaceae > Plantactinospora > Plantactinospora sp. BB1. The sequence continues at coordinate 4,781,786 of NZ_CP028159.1, forward strand.
ACGCGTCGACGAACGTGCCGTCCTGGAAGACGAGCAGGTAGTTGCGGAGCCCGACGAACTCGGTCGGCGGACCGTACCCCTGCCAGCTGAAGAAGCCGTAGTACCCGGCCATGGCGACGGGGAGGATGACGAAGGAGAGGAAGACGAGCAGCGTCGGGCCCGTCATCAGCGCGATCTCCAGCCGGGCGGGCCAGCCGATGCCCTTGCGGGCACGGCGCCGGGTCGGGGGCGACGCGACGGGCGCGTCACCCCCGACCGTCGTCAGACCCGCCGGCCGGTCCTGCGCGAGCTGCACGCTCTCGCGGTCTGTGTCGAACATGTACGGGTCTTCAGGCCCTCTTCGCGGCGGTCTTGACCGCGCTGACGATCTCCTCGGGGCTGCCCTTGCCGGCCAGCAGGTTCACGACGGCGGTGTTGAGCGCGTTGCCGACGTTTTGCCCGTAGACGGTGTCCAGCCACTGCGAGACGAACGGCGCTTTGTTGTACGCCTCCAGCACCGACTTCAGGTGCGTCTCGGTCACCGCGCGCTGCGCCTCGCTGTTCACCGGCGGCGCCTGGAACGCCTTGTAGTACGCCTCCTGGACGGGGGTCTGGAGCATGAAGTTGAGGAAGGCGGTGCACTCCGCCTTCGGCGCCTTCGCGGAGCAGGAGTAGCCGTCGACGCCGCCGAGGATCGCGCCGGGCTCGCCCGCGCCGCCCTCGATGCTGGGGAACGGGAACCAGTCCAGGTCCGGCAGCGGCTTCTTGTCCGGGGTCAGGGAGCCGATGACACCCGGGTTCCAGGCACCCATGAGTTCCATCGCCGCCCTGTGGTTGGCGAGCAGTCCGGCCGAGCTGCCCGCGCCCTGCTGCGCCGAGGTCGTCAGGAAGCCGTTGTTGAAGGGCTGGGTGGCGGCGAAGGCCTGTACGTCCTGACCGGCCTTCAGCCAGCAGGGGTCGTCGAAGTTCATGCTCTTGGCGGTCTCGGTGAGCGTGGCGGTGCTGCACTCGCGCAGCGCGAAGAAGTAGTAGTAGAAGGCGGCCGGCCAGGCGTCCTTGCCGCCGAGGGCGATCGGCTGGGTACCGGAGGCCTTCAGCTTCTCGACGGCCGCTTGGAGGTCGGCCAGCGTGGTCGGCGTCTGGGTGATACCGGCCTTGGCGAAGAGGTCCCTGCTGTAGAAGAAGCCGCCGGGCAGCACCGCGACCGGCATCGCGTAGACCTTGCCGTCGATCGTCTGGGCCTTGAACGACCCCTCCGAGACCACCTTCCGGGTGGCGTCGCTGATCCCGTCCGTGATGTCCATCAGCTGGCCGGCCTTGACCATCGCGGCCATCTTGCCGCCGCCGCGCTGCATGAACACGTCGGGGGCGTCGCCGGAGTTCAACGCGGTCTGGAGCTTGCCGTCCAGGTCCTCGTTCTGGATCGACTGGAGCTGGATCTTGACCTTGGGGTTGGCCGCCTGGAAGTCGGCGACGGTCTTCTCCCAGAAGGTCTTGCCCGGCCCGGTCGTGGCGTTGTGCCAGAAGGTCATCGTGACGTTGCCGCCGCTGCCCCCGGCACCCTCCGAGTCCCCGGAACCACAGGCGACCGTTCCCAGGACGCCCGTCGCCAGGACTACCGACAGAGTCAGTAGCTTGCCTGCCCTCATCTACCTGTCCTCTCTGCCCAGTGCGCCCAGCCGAGGCTCCCTCGGGGCGAACGGGAACAGTGGTCTCGGTTGTCCGCCCTGGACACGAGGGCCGCTGTCCCCTCCCGTCGACAGGTGTCGGTCCGACGGCCGGCTCGCAGCCATCAACGGCCATCATCCGATCCGTCGAACGTCACAGTAACTGTCTATCGACCGGCAAAGACTCGCAGACGGACCTGAAAAGTTCAAGACATGTTTCGGAAACTTCCGAGAGCCGTACCGAGCCGCGCGTGCTGACCCTTCCCGGCACGGAAGACCGGCCCAGCACCCCACCCCGAGGTGGGACCGCCGGCCGGCCGCGACGCGTCGTCCACACTCGTCGGCGAGTAGCGAGCCGCCGGTTGCCCCGGGCACAGGCGGACGACCGGTTGGCGAGAGGCAACCGGCACTCCAACGAGGTCTCATATCGGAGAAGTTCCGGAAGATGGGCGCGTACCCGCCGCCCGGCCGGAAACGGCGCGACGGTCATCACCCGGGCCGCGGCGACAGCCGAGCGACGCGGCCGCCCAGGCCCCGGCAGCGTTCCGGAAACGTCTGAGCCGCGGGCCGCCGCCGCGTCACCCCGGTTCGGACGAAGCGGCGCGTCGGCGACGGCGGCGCGCGTCAGTGTCGCCAGCAGGATGGCGACCACCCGCGCGACGTCCGGAAAGCTTCCGGAACTTATTGACGTTCCTGAATTTACGCTGCGATACTTTGATCTATCGCGGTCGATGCGACGCACCCGCTCAGGTCTGCGGCGGCGTTCCCGCCCACCGCCACCCGCCCGGACCGTACGACTGCTGTCCCTGCCCCGGCCCGGACGGCCGACACCGCCGGCACCCACCACCTGCGAGAAGGAGACCCGCATGTTCGGCAAACTCGCCAAGCCCCGGCCACCGACCACCCGGGGCTGGCTCGGCCACCTCGTCCGGCTCGCCGTCGTCGCCACCACCGTGGCGACCGGCGGTGTCGCCGTCGCCGTCGTGGGGTCTCCGTCCAGCGCCGCCGCCTGCAACGGTTACGTCGGACTCACCTTCGACGACGGGCCGACCGGCAGCACCAGCGCGCTGCTCTCCGTGCTGCGCAACAACGGCGTACGGGCCACGATGTTCAACGTCGGGCAGAACGTCCAGAACAACCGGTCGGCGGCCCAGGCGCAGGTCTCGGCCGGCATGTGGGTCGCGAACCACAGCTGGAACCACGCCCACATGACCTCGATGAGCCAGAGCCAGATGCAGTCCGACCTGTCCCAGACGAGTTCGGCGATCCAGTCGGCGACCGGCGTCCGGCCGCAGCTCTTCCGGCCGCCGTACGGGGAGACGAACGGCACCCTCCAGTCCGTCGCCTCGTCGCTCGGGATGCGACAGGTGATCTGGGACGTCGACTCCCAGGACTGGAACGGCGCCAGCGTCAGTCAGATCGTCTCCAACGCCAGCCGACTCCAGGCCGGCCAGGTCATCCTGATGCACGACGGAATCCAGAACACCCGCGACGCGATCCCGCAGATCATGTCCAACCTCACCAGCCGCAACCTCTGCCCCGGCATGATCTCGCCGTCCACCGGCCGCGCGGTGGCCCCGGACGGCAACCCCGGCGGCAACCCGACCACCCCGCCGCCCGGCGGCAACCCCACGACCCCACCGCCCGGCAGCGGCGGCTGCACCGCCTCGACCACCGCCGGTACCGTCTGGGGCGACCGGTACAACACCACGGTCACCGTCAGCGGCACCAGCAACTGGACCGTCGTCGTCGCCGTCACCTCACCACAGTCGATCAGCACCACCTGGAGCGGCAGCGCCAGCCTGAGCAGCAACAACACCGTGTTGACGATGCGCTCCAACGGCAGCGGCAACAGCTTCGGCTTCACCACCATGACGAACGGCAACTCCAGCGCCCGACCACAGGTCAGGTCCTGCACCGCCGGCTGACGTCCCGCCGACCGGCCGACCTCCGCGCCCGGGACTCCGCGGCAGGTCGGCCGGCTCGGACGACGCACGCAGACGTCCGATCCGGAGCGGGTTCCGGTGCGGCGACGTACGCCAAGGCCACGTCCCCGGAGACAACCGGCCACCGCCGGGCCGGTCAGTAGCGGGTGGCGGGTGTCCTGCTCGGGATCCCGAGATCCGCGACGACGCCGAAGTGGTCGCTGGCCCAGACGTCCTCGACGGGCTCCGAGAAGACCTGACGGCAGTCGAGCACGTCCAGGGTCGGCCCGTGGTGGACGCAGCGGACGAAGAGGTAGTCGATCCGCCGGCCGCGCTCCTGCGGCCAGGTGCCCTCGGCGACCACCCGATTCGCCGGGGTCATCGTGTGGCCGGGCTCCGCCGGCCGAGCCTCGTGCCAGGCGTCCCGGTAGCAGACGCTGACACCGTCGAGCGAGCGCAGCCCGGCCCAGAACTGCATGCTGGCCGCCTCCGGTACGGCGTTGAAGTCACCGGCGAGCACCACATGCCGGTCGTCGACGCCGCCGATGCCCTCGACCGCCCGCGCGGTGACCACGGCCTGGAGTTCCCGCTCGCGTTCGAACGACAGCTCCCAGTTCGGGTTGTGGTTGACCAGCAGCAGCGGCCCGATCGGCTCCGGCGCCCGGATCTCGGCGACCAGGGCCACCGCCGGGAACTCGGCCGTGCGGGTGCTCACCTGAAGATCGACCTCGCGTACCTCGCCGATCGGCCAGCGACTCGCGATCGAGGCCCCCGAGCCGTCGGCCTCCCGCCGGCCGGCGTGCGCGACGTGGTAACCCGCGCCCAGCAACTCGACCACCTGGTCGTAGCGGGGATCCGCGATCACCTCCTGGAACGCGACCACGTCCGGATCCAGCTCACCGAACCCACCGGCCAGCACCGCCTGACGGGCACGCCACGGCGCGGGCCACTCCTCGGCCGGCGCGGCCCGGCCGATCCCCGCCTCGGTGAAGTAGTACCACCCCCAGACGTTCTGGGTGACCACCCGCACCGTGCCCGGTCGGCGGCGCGGGGGCGACGGCCGGGTCGGAGTCGACATCCGCTCATCATCATCGCCACATCCATCGACCGCCACTCCTGGGGCGCGGATCGCGGGCGGCACCGAGAGTGACGGGTACGGCACGTCCGCCGGCGGTCGACATGTCAAGATATCGACGTGCTTGACGATGTGGTCCTGGTCGACCCCTGGTGGGATCTGCGGGGACCCGGCGATTCCGAGCAACGGCAGGTCCAGGAGATCAGTACGGAACTGGTCCAGGAGACATCGCGGGGGCATCCGCTGTACGGGGTGGCCTTCACCGTCGTCGGACGCTCCGATGCCACCGACGACGTACTGCTCAGGGTCGGCGACCGGTGGGCACTGGTTCACCTGACCTGGAGCGGAACGGCGGAACTACCGCCCTGGCCGAGCTGCGCCTTCTTCGACTCGGCCGACGACGCGCAGCGGGCCATAGCGCTCGGCTGATCGCGCGCATGCCGGGTCGGTTCGGGCCGATCCTCGGGGTTACCGGGGACCGGACGTGGGCAGGCGGCTACGGGTAGGCGACACCTCGATAGACGGACAACGCCACCCCGAATCCCAGGAAGTGGGTGCTCAGCAGCAGGACCGCCCCGAGCGCGGATCCCACCCTGCCGGAGTGCGCCTGGAGCGGTGGCTTCGAGGCAAAGGCGGCCATCGAGGTCTTGACCGGACCCCAGCAATATGGCCACGCGGTCCCGATCAGGGCCAGGGTCGCCAGCGTGATCGTATTGCTCAGGTTGCTCTCGAACTCCAGGAAGGTGATGCCTTCCGTAACGGTGCCGCCCGCCGTTCGGTCCGCCATCATCGTCGCCATGCGCAGGCCCAGCAGAGTACCCAGAATCGCGCCGATAGCGGCACGGTTTCCGACCGCCGCGACAAACCTCTTCGTCGGCTCCGACCGTCTCGCGACGATCAGACAATAGGCCACCAGGTTCAAAGTGGAGAACGCCAGAAATGCCACGACGGCCAATCCCGCGGCGACCACGTAACGCGCCGAACCCTGCACGGCCGTGGGGTCGGCGACGTACCTCGGGGCGAGCCAGCCTGCCGCGAAGAGCCCCACGAGCAGGAGAATCGCCAGCGCCGGGCCGGGTTGTGCCGCGCGTTCCATCATCGACCGGTACGGCGCCCCGGGCTCGTCGGAGTCGCGTGTGGCCGCAGCGCGGGTGCGGGGCCGTGGCGGCGGGGCGGCCTCCCGGGTCGCCGTGGAACCTGGCTTCGTCGACCTGTTGCGCCGACCTGCCCGCCGCTGCCCCATGGCACCCTCATCTCGATCCGGCCGCCATCGCCGATGGCCGTAGTCACCCGAGTAGAATCATGCGGTTAATCCGCTCGGTTCCTTCGCCGCCCGAGCGTACTACCGACATTCAACCCCGGGCGGGCCGTGCACGAGGCGCCGCATTCCGCGTACTCCGCATTGTGGGTGTGCGGTCAGCCGGAATTCACCCGTCGACCTCGTTATGACCGCGCGTCTGCGCCCCGCCCGCCCACGCAATCGAAGGCCCAGAAGGCATCGGAGTAGACGAAGGTGCCGGTCATCCATTCCTCGTACGAGGACAGTTTGGCGACCTGAAAGACGCCGGGCGTGTAGCGCAGTGTCGGCGGACGGAAGCCCAGCTTCGTGGCGTCGGCGAAGCCGCGCTTGCCGTAGTAGAGCGGCGAGCCCTCCAGGAACACCAGCGGGACGCCCCGACTGTCGGCTTCCGCGAGGGCGTGCGCCACGAGCCGAGTACCGATCCCCCGACGCTGGTGCTCCGGCAGCACGCCGAGGGGCGACAGCGAGTACACGTCCACGAGCCGGGGCAGGGCGTCCAACCGGCAGGCACTGAGCAGCACATGCCCGACCACCTGCCCGGCGACGGTTGCGACCAGCGACAGCGGCGCGAGCGATGCCCGACCGGCGCGGAGCGCATCGACCAGCGCAGGAACCCGGTCGCCGTCGCCGAACGCCCGGGCGTGAAGGTCCCGCACGGCCTCGTGATCTTCGGCCCGTTCCTGCCGTACCACCGGCTCGACACATCCGCCGTGAAGGTCATCCCCTGAACTCACCGCGCCAGGCTAGCCCCCGCGACGATCGGCACGCGACGCGATTAACGCAGAACGTGATCCTGACGTGGCGACGGCACCGGCGGCGTACTCGGAGAAGATCTCGCCGAGGACGCGCCGTGCGTTTCCGGCGGCCGACTCGTCGGCCTCGCCCAGGGTCTGGGAGCAGGTGACGAGCGTCTTCCAGAGTGCCCAGCCGCGCCCGCGCGCCCAGGTCGCGTCGTCGACGGAGAGTCGCTCCCGGAACGCCTGCCGGCCGTCGGCGGTCAGCAGCGTCCATGCGACGGCCAGGTCACAGGCCGGGTCGCCGACGCCGCACGTCCCGAAGTCGATGACGGCCGCCAATTCGCCGTCGTTGAGCAGGAGATTTCCCTCGGCGACGTCACCGTGGAACCAGCTCGGCACACCGTCCCAGCGAGCGTCCAGCGCGCTCTTCCAGATCTCGCCGGCCAGCTCGACGTCGACATGGCCGTCGAGTGCCGTGAGCGCGTGCTGCGCGCGCCCATCGTAGGTGCGCAGCGTGCCGCCGCGGAACCAGTTGTGCAGGCCGGGCCGGGGACCGTCGGTGGGGTCGACGTCGCGCAGGGCAGCCAGGAACTCGGCCAGGTCGACGGCGAACCGAACGGGGTCGGCGATGCGGTCCGCGCGGGCAGGCTCACCGTCCAACCACGGGTAGATCGACCACGAGTACGGGTAGCCTCGGCCCGGCTCCCCTTTCGCCAGTGGTACCGGAATGGGCAGCGGGAGCCGAGGGGCGAGCTCCGGTAGCCAGCGGTGTTCCTTCGCCACCGCCAGGGCGTATTCGGATGCGCTGGGCAGCCGCACCGACCGGCGGGAGCCCAGGTGGAAGGTCCAGTTGTCCCAGCCGCCTTCGGCCACCGGCCAGACCGGGAGATCGGCCCACCGGGGAAACTGGTCGGCGACGAGCCGACGTACCTGCTCGGCGTCGACGGCGATGCGCTGCGGCACGGGACCGAGATCCGGCGTGCCGCTCACCGGAGCGTCCCCATCTGACAGAACAAGCCGCACCCCCGTCGTTACCGGCGCTCGGCGAGCCTACAAACCCGCGCCACCATCGCGCACCGAATTCCAGGACTGCCACGTCCGCTGCCCCGGCGTCCCACTGCCGGCTATCGCCTCCGTCGAGCCTTCGACAACGCCGGCCCGAGGTGTCGGCACCGCAGGGGCCTGGCGACCCTCCCGGTGGAGGTAGCCTTCGATCGCGGACGTCGAGGCAATCGCCGGGCTGCGGACCGGGCTGCGGCGGGCGGGCGGGTCCGGCGCGGTTCGGTGCGGTTCGGGCGGCAGGACGAGCGACGGGGTGCCGAGGGGGCGGTGCAGGTGACAGCGGACCACGCGATGTACACGCCCGAGTTCTTCGCCGATCCGCACCCGGCGTACGCGCGGCTGCGTGAGCAGGCGCCGGTACAGCGGCTTCGCAACCCGAACGGCCTGGAATACTGGCTGGTCACGAGGTATGCCGAGGCGCGGGCGGCGTTCGCCGACGGCCGGCTGTCGAAGGATCCGCGACGCGCCTGGGATGCCCTGCGCGCGGCCGGGGTGGTCAGCGGTGAGCCGGGCGAGGCGACGTTCGACCTGCACACCACCGACCCGCCGGAGCACACCAGGCTGCGGGCGCTGGTGGGGCGGGCGTTCACGACCCGACGGGTGGCCGAGCTGCGGGAGCGGACCCAACAGATCGCCGATGGCCTGCTCGACGCCGTCGCCGAGCGGAAGACCGCAGACCTGATCGAAGATTACGCGTACCCGTTGTCCCTCACCGTCATCGCCGAACTGCTCGGGGTGCCGTCGATCGACCATGGCCGGTTCCGGGCCTGGACCATCGCGGCGATGCACCCGCCGTTCGTGACCGACGCCCCGATGTCCAGGCAGGAGGGACGCCGACTGCTGCGGGAGTACGTCATCGGTCTGGTGGCGCACAAGCGTGACCAGGCCCGTACCGGTGGGCAGGGCGACCTGCTGACCGCGCTGCTCGCGGCGAGCGACGACGGCGACCAGCTCACCGAGGCGGAACTGGTCGCCCTCACCCAGCAACTGCTCTTCGCCGGCCACGAACCGACGACCAACCTCATCGGCAACGGCATGGCGGCCCTGCTCCGGCATCCTGACCAGTTGGCCACGCTGCGCGAGCGGCCGGAGCTGCTGCCCGGCGCGATCGAGGAGCTGCTGCGCTTTGACGGCCCCACCGCGCGTTCCTCGCCGAGCTACGCCGTGCAGGACTTCACCATCGGTGACACCGCTGTTCCGGCTGGCAGCATCGTGATCGTCGGGATCGCGGCGGCCAACCGCGACCCGCGCCGGTTCGCCGAACCCGACCGGCTGGACATCACGCGCGGCGACGACCGGCACCTGGCCTTCGGGCACGGTCTGCACCGCTGCCTGGGCGCCGCACTCGCGCGGATGGAAGGATCCGTCGCAATCGGTACGCTGCTGCGCCGCTTCCCCGACCTGCGCCTCGCGTGCGCTCCGGAGGAGCTGAGCTGGCTCCCCTTCCCGGTCTTCCGTGGGCTGGCCGCCCTGCCCGTCCGGGTTGGCTGACGTCGTTCATGACGACCGGCCGTCGCGGGTCCTCGATGCTCTATCGGGCCGCCGACGGCCGGGAGCTGCCCCTGCTGGTCTTCGAGCCGGGCGACGGCACACAGCCGCGTGCCGGCATCGTGCTGTTCCATGGCGGCGCCCTGCGGGCGGGCTCGGCCGACGGGCTCGCCCCGCACTGCCGGAAATTGGCGGCACGCGGAATCCTCGCGGTGTCAGCCGGTTATCGGCTGCTCGGTCGTGGCGCGGTCAGCATCGACGACTGCATCGCCGACGTTCGGCGCGCGGTCGAGCAGTTCCGCCGGCTGGCGGCGTCGCGCGGGCTCGAAGCGCCGCGGCTGGCCTCGGGTGGCAGCTCAGCCGGTGCTCATCTCGCGATCCTTGCGGCGATGACCCCGGAGGCGTCCGGCACGGCGCCGGAGCCCGGCATCGCGGCCGTGGTCGGCTTCAATCCTGCGGGATCGAATCTGCGCTCCTTCGAGCCGGAGGTGCAGCGCCGCCTCGAACAGCAGGTCGGTGTCGCGGCGGGCAGATTGACCGAGTACTCGCTGATCGAGTTCGTGCGGCCGGGGAATCCGCCGATGCAGATCCACCACGGTACCCGCGACGAGGTCGAGCCGATCGACTCCGTGCGGCGGTTCCGGGACGCGATGGTGCGCGCCGGCAACGAGTGCACGCTCCTTGAATACGACCAGGCCGGACACGGGTTCCACTACCCCGACAACGGCAGGCACTTCGACGACGTCATCGACGCCACCGCACTGTTCCTCCTCGACCGGACCGCAGCGCAGTGAACTGCCGTGCCAAGCCTCAAGATTCTTGGAGATCTGTGGTTCGCTACAAGCCCTAATTCTCCAAGAATCTTGAGAGCCCTTCCACGAATCCGCGCCACTGTCGGGGGCCGAACGTCAGGACCGGTCCCTGCCGGTCCTTGCTGTCGCGCACGAGGACACGGCCGGGGAGATTGTCGGCCACCTCGACGCACTGTCCACTCTCGCTGCGTGACGACTTGTGCCAGTTCGGGGCGGTGTTCACGTCCATTTCTCAGTCGTCCTCGTGATCAGGTCTAGGCTTTGGTTACCGGGTAGAGCGTAGTCCCGGATTGCCTCCCAGGCGCCCTCAAGGTCCGTCGTGGCATCCGGGCTCTCGACCACGCGACCCTTCAGGTGCCCTTCCAGGAACCCAACCGACCGGCCGTCCACCGTCGCGACCACCAGCGGCCCGTCCAGCCCCACATAGGCGCCGGCCTCGAACGGGACGACCTGCACCCGGACGTTGGGATGCTCGCACGCCGCCACCAGGGCCTTCAACTGGTCGCGCATGACCTCCGCGTCCCCGACGCGGCGGTGCAGGACACCCTCGTCGATCACCGCGACCAACTGGCAGGGGTCGGGCCGGCGGTAGAGGATCTCCTGTCGACCGAGCCGGGTCGCCACGATGGCATCTATGGAGTCTGGATGGATGCGGAAGCCGGCCAGGATGGCCCGAGCATATGCCTCGGTTTGCAGGAGGCCAGGGACCAGCAGCGGTTGGTAGACCCTGAGGAGGCTTGCCTGCTGCTCGTGCTCGTTGAACGGTCGGTACCAGACCGGGACCAGCTCCTCCTTCACGAACATCCGGTAGAACTGCATGAACGTGGTTCCGAAGGCGCGATCGACCGCCCCAAGATAGTCCGGGAGCGCCGGCCGCTCGCCTCGCTCTACCGCGCCGACGTGCTTGGCGGAAAAGTGGATTCGATCTCCCCACGCCTCCTGGGTCAGGCCGAGCAACTCGCGCGTACGGCGTAGGTCCTTTACCAGATATTCGCTCGCGGACATAGGCTCTCACGTCCCCCAATTCGCTTCGGCGCCGATGGTCATGTTCGCTGTTCTGCCTGCTGGGTTCCCGTGCCCGACCAGCATCTTCCGCCCTGCTGGGGCCAGGGTCCAGGGTGGAATCCGGGCACTTGCCCGCCCCCGTGACCTTCCAATTCGGGTGGGTGCCCACGGGGGTGGCGCCGAGGTTCGGAGCCTGGCGTCACCCCCGTCCAATTCCGCCGACGAAAGGCATCATCATGAAACTCTGGTGCGGATTCCGGCCCTATCACCGCCGAAACTGGCGCCGGCTCTGGCGGTATTGCCGGTGCGGCTACCGGTGGCGTTGTCCCGACTCGGTCGAACTGACTCCGATGCCCTGTCAGCCGGCGCCACCACCGCCACTCTCCCGCGCCGACTATCGGGCCGCCGTCCGGGCGGCGACGCCCGAGCCGGCCCAGCCGGCCGTACCCGCGCCGCCGGCCCGCACCAGGGCGACCAACCGCCGCCACGGCTGGGACGCACCCCTGCACGCCCGACGGACCAACCGGGCGGCCGCCGCGACGCCGGTACGGCAGCAGCGGTCCGGGCGCGGCACCAGCGCTCTGGTGTGAGCCGTGATCGGGCCGCAGGAGCGCTGGTACCGGCACATGCGCCGGAACCCGCGACGCTACCCGGCCGGCCGGCACAGCCCGGCGACGACGTACCAGTGTCGGACCTGCCGCGACCCGTGGCCGTGCGCGCCGGCCCGCCTTGCCCTGCTGGTCGGCTTCCGGGGTGACCGGGTGGGACTGATGATGTACCTCGCCGCGCACCTTGCCCGCGCGCTGCGAGCGCTGCCCGACACGCATCCCGCGCTGATCGCCGGGCAGCTCCTCTACTGGGTGCCCCGGCGCCGCTGACCCGTCTCGTCACCCCCGGCCCGCCCCGGACCACTCTCCCCTGGTCCGGGGCGGGCCGCCTGCCGCACGACGGCACGGCACGGCACGGCACGGCAGACGATACGTCCGATGTATGCGCGCGCTCTCCGGCAGCAGGCTGCCGGCAAAACCTCGCAGCAAGGGATTGACGGATGCAAGACATCCAATGTTAACTGCAAATCACAGACCTGGGTCGATGGTTACCCGGGGTCAACGCGACCTCGGGCTACCGCACCGGCCCGGTCCGTCTCGACGTCGCTCCCCGTTTTCGGCGGATGGGGAGCTGCACCGGCCTCCGGGGCGCGAGACGTCATCCACCGGACGATCTAGAAGGGGATCGTGTCGATGAAGGTGAGTACGCCGATCCGCGTCATGCTCGCCGCCCTGCTCACCGGTGGTCTCGTCGCCACCGGCCCGGCCACACCGGCCGCAGCGGCGCCCACCGACGCCGCGTTCAATTCGAGCACCGGCACCCTGAACGTCAACTACGCCAACTACCTGTCGAAGCACGACATCGTCTACAACCGGCCGAACACCAACCCGCTGCACGGGCTGACCGTCGGCAACGGCAGGACCGGGGCGATGGTGTGGAGCCAGAACGGCCTGTCGATGCAGGTCTCCGGAGTCGACCTGGCCCAGCAGTCGACCTATGCGGCCGGCAACGTCAACCTGTTCAGCAACCCGCAGCTGGACACCGGCTACACCACGTTCCAGCAGCGGCTGTCGCTCTACGACGGCACCCTGACCACGAAGTACGACAACAACCGCACCGTCACCATCATGGGCTCGCCCAACTCCGAGGTGATGGGAATCCACGTCGAGGACAGCCGGCCGGGTGTCACCAGCGTCGGCCTCGACCTGAGCCTCTGGGACCTGAACAGCGTCCAGAACATCGCCGACGTGCCCAACCTGACCACCTGGCGCACCGCGAGCACCTTCGCGGACTCGACCGGGGTCGGGATCAGCCGGGGGCAGGCCGACCCGAACAACTTCGGCTTCACCCTGGCGGCCACCGTCGAGGGCGCGAGCTACACCTCGCAGACGGTCAACGGCACCCGGGTACGCCTGAACATCACCCCGACCAGCAGTTACACCGTCTGGTTCACCGCCGCCTCCCGGGTCAACTCCCCCGGGCAGAACTCGGTGCAGCAGGCCAAGAACCAGCTCGCGGCGGTGAAGGCGACCGGTTACGCCAGCACGCTGAACAACTATCGCAACTGGTGGCACAACTTCTGGGCCAGGTCGTTCGTGCAGTATTCCAACGCGGGCGGGGACGCCGACTATCTGGAGAACGTCTACTACCTGGCCACCTACATGATCGCGGCGGGCGGCTTCGGCAACTATCCGCTGCACTTCATCAACGGAGTCTTCCGGGCCACCCAGGACAACTCCAAGTGGAGCAACGGCTACTGGTACTGGAACCAGCGCGACGTCTACAACTCGTTCTACGCCAGCAACCACGTCGACCTGATGGCCGGCTTCAACCGGCTCTACAGCCGCAATCTGGCCGCGCTGAAGTCCTTCACCACCACCCGGTACGGCAGTGACGGGCTCTGGGTGCCGGAGACGATGGGCTGGGACGGCAACGCCCGGGGGACCGTCAACAGCGACTATGTCAACGACCTCTATTCCACCGGGACCGAGGCCGCCTACAACATGTACCTGCAATACCGGTACACCAACGACGAGAACTACCTGCGGAACACCGCGTACCCGTACATGAGGGAGGCGGTGAAGTTCTACGAGGACATCCTCAGCCGGGACTCCTCCGGTCGTTACTACATGGCGAACTCGAACGCCCACGAGACCTACTGGGACGTCCGCAACGCCATCACCGACCTGGCGGCGGTACGGCTGCTCTTCCCGCTGACGATCCAGGTCAGCCAGCAGCTCGGGCTGGACTCGGGGCTGCGGGCCAACTGGCAGAACATCGTGAACAACCTGGCGCCGTACCAGATCTCGAACGGGGCCTACCTGCCGCACGACCCGCCGTCGTCGCCGACCCGCAACGGGGAGAACGTGGCGCTGGAGCTGGTCTGGCCCTACGACCTGACCGGGATCGGCTACCCGGACCACCAGACCGCGGTAAACACCTGGAACGTCCGGCCGCACCCCTACGGCAACGTCTGGGCCAACGACCACGTGCATGCCGCCCGGCTCGGGCTCGGCAACCAGGCGTTCCAGGGCATGCGGACGATGCTGCAGAAATACCAGAACTACCCGAACGGGATGACCAACAACACCAACGGGGTCTTCGAGTACCTCGGCATCCACCTGACGGCGATGAACGAGTCGCTGATGCAGTCGTACAACGACAAGATCAGAGTCTTTCCGGCGGTGCCGACCGACGCGAGCTTCGTCGGCAGGTTCACCCTGCTGGCCAAGGACGGTTTCCTGGTCAGCTCGGAGCGGGAGGCCGGCGAGATCAAGTACGTCGGGCTGCGCAGCCTGCACGGCAAGCAGGCCCGGGTGGTGAACCCGTGGGGCAACCAGGAGGTACGCGTCCGGCGTACCTCGGACAACGCCGTCCTGACGACCAGCACGGCCGGCGAGATCGCCTTTGCCACGGCGGCGAACGCGAACTACGTGCTGGAACGGACCGGCAAGCCGCTGGCCAGCTACTCCGCCGCCACGCTGACCGGCAGCGCCAACCAGGGCGCGAAGGCGCTCTCCGGTACCGCCTCGACGCTCGGCCTCGGCGGCGGCCCCGGCAACCCGGGCGGCGGTGAACTGGTCAACAACACCCTGCTGAGCTACGACGCCAACTGGCACCTCACCACCGCCCGCGGGTACGGCGACTACAACGACGACACCCACCACAGCACCACGGTCGGGGCGACCGCCTCGTACACCTTCACCGGGACCGGCGTCGAATACCTCTCGGAGCGCTTCAGCGACATGGGCAACGTCGACGTCTATCTCGACAACGTGTTGCAGGCCAACGTCAACCTGAACGCCTCCGGCGCCCGGCAGGCCCAGCAGGTCGTCTGGCGCCGGACCGGCCTGTCGAACGGCCAGCACACGATCCGGATCGTCAACCGGACCACCTCGGTCGGCATGGTCGACGCGCTCCGGATCCTCACCGGCGGCACCCAGCCGTCCGGCGGGGTGGCGCTGCGCGCCCAGGCCAACGGCCAGTACGTCAGCGCCAGCAACGCGGGCGCCGGCAACCTGGTCGCGAACGCCGCCGCCGTCGGCTCCTGGGAGCAGTTCGACCAGGTCGACCTCGGTGGCGGCATCATCGGGCTGCGGGCCAGGGTGAACAACCAGTTCGTCTGCGCGGAGAACGCCGGGGCCGACCCGCTGATCGCGAACCGGCCCTCGGCCGGGGCGTGGGAGACGTTCGCCCTGGTCCGCAACTCGGACGGCTCGGTCAGCCTGCGGGCCAACGTGAACGGCAGGTACGTCGTCGCCGAGAACGGCGGCGCGGCGCCGCTGATCGCCAACCGGGACTCGATCGGCCCCTGGGAGAAGTTCGACCTGGTCCCCGCCTGACCGGCCACGGCCGGCGGGTCCACCCCCGACCCGCCGGCCGTGGCGGCGGGACAGCCGCATCCGCCGGCTCTTCCCGCCGGTACCACCGGGTCGGGCATCGGCGGCCGCGTACCCGGACCACCCCACCGCGCACCCCCACCGAACCGCCGGAGTACGCCATGAATCGAAGACTTCCCGCACGTCGTACCGTCGCCGCCGTGGTGCTGGCCACCGTCGCGGCGCTCCTGCCGCCGCTGGTCGCGGTCGGCGTCGCCGCCCCACCGGCGACCGCCGCGCCGCCGCCGACCACCCAGTTCGAGAAGGTCAAGCTCGACGGCGGGCTCTCCATGGGCGAGCCGATCGAGCTCTCCGTGCTGCCGGACGGCAAGGTGCTCTACATCAACCGGGGCACCAGCTCCGGCGGCGGGCAGGTCCGGCTCTACAACCCGGCCACCGGTTCGACCACGGTGGCGCTGACCTTGCCACTCGACGCCCGGTTCGAGGACGGGCTGATCGGCATCACCCTGCACCCGCGCTTCGCCACCAACCGCTGGGTGTACCTCTTCTATTCGCCGGTCGGCACCCCGCTGGTCAACCGGATCTCCCGGTTCACCTTCGACACCGGCACCCTGCAACTGGGCGCCGAGACGAAGCTGATCGAGTGGCCGACCGAGCGGCGGCTCTGCTGCCACTCGGCCGGCTCGATGAGCTGGGACAGCAACGAGAACCTCTACTTCGCGGTCGGCGACAACACCAACTCCGGCGGCGACTCGGCCGGGATGGCGCCGATCGACGAGCGCCCCGGCCGCGACCCGCAGTACGACGCGCAGCGCACCTCGGGGAACACCAACGACCTGCGCGGGAAGATCAACCGGATCCATCCGGAGGAGAACGGAACCTACACCATCCCGGCCGGCAACCTCTTCGCGCCGGGGACCGCGCAGACCCGGCCCGAGATCTACGTCATGGGGGTACGGAACCCGTACCGGATCTGGGTCGACAGGAAGAACGCGAACACCCTCTACTGGGGCGAGGTCGGGCCGGACGCCGGTGCCACGATCACCAACCGGGGGCCGGCGGCGTACGACGAGTACAACCGGGCCACCGCGCCCGGCAACCACGGCTGGCCGTACTGCGGTGGGCCGAACGTCGCCTACAACGACTGGAACTTCGCCACCAACTCCCCGCGCGGCTGGTTCCCGTGTGGCGGCGGCACCGGGCCGGTCAACGACTCGCCGAACAACACCGGGCTGCGGCAGTTGCCGCCGACCCGGGGCGCACTGGTCTGGGAGCAGCACGGCGGCAGCCGGGAGTGGCCGGCGCTGGACAACCCGGGCGGCTGCGGCTCGCCGAACCACGCCGAGGTCTACCACTACGACCCGAACCTGAACTCCGAGGTGAAGTGGCCGGCGTACTACGACAACAAGCTGATCATCACGGAGTACTGCCGCAACTGGATCAAGGAGGTCCAGTTCGACAACGGCAACCCGCGTACCGGCAACCCGACCGTCATCGAGCCGGTCCTCGCCGGGATGCAGCTCGTGCACCCGATCGACATGGAGTTCGGCCCGGACGGCTCGCTCTATCTGCTGGAGTACGGCAACGGCTACTTCTCCGGTGACGTCGCCGCCGGCCTCTACAAAATCAACTACGTCGCCGGGGGCCGCTCCCCGACCGCCGTCGCCACGGTCAACCGGGACAACGGGCTCGCCCCGCTCCAGGTCGCCTTCTCCAGCGCCGGCAGCTCCGACCCGGACGGCGACCCGCTGAGCTACGCCTGGGACTTCGACAGCAACGGCACCGTCGACTCGACCGCCGCGAACCCGACGTACACCTACACCGGCAACGGTGACAAGCGGGCCCGGCTGACCGTCAACGACGGCACCGGGCGGTCCGGCACCACCCAGGTCGCGATCGTGGTCGGCAACAACCGGCCGACGGTGACGCTGGACGGGCTGCCGAACGGCGGCATGATCTCGTGGGACGAGAACGTCACCGCCACCGCGACCGCCACCGACCCGCAGGACGGCGCCGTGCCCTGCGCCAACGTGGTGATCCGGGCCGCGCTCGGCCACCAGGAGCACGCCCACGAGGAGGGCCAGGGCACCGGCTGCGGCTTCACCGTCAACACCGGACCGGTGCACGCCGGCCCGGACTCGGTGCTCTTCTTCGTGCTCCGGTCCAGCTACACCGACCGGGGCGCCACCGGCGCGGTGCCGCTGACCGGGGAGAAGGACATCACCCTCTGGCCGAAGCAGTGGCAGGCCGAGCACTACGTCTCGGTGCACGGCCCGCAGGTGATCAACGCCTCCGGCGCCGAGGGCGGCCGGCGGCTCGGCGACATCCAGACCGGCGAGTACGTCCGGCACCACGCGGTGAGCCTCAAGGGCATCACCGGGGTACGGGCCCGGGTCTCGTCGGACAAGGCCGGCAACGTCGTCTCCTTCCGGTACGACTCGCCGACCGGCCCGGAGGTGGCCAGGGTCACCGTGCCGAACACCGGCGGCTGGGACAACTACACCGAGGTCAGCGCCCCGGTCAGCAAACCCGACGACGGCACCCACGACCTCTACGTCGTCTTCACCGGCGGCAGCGGCGGCGCCCTGCTCGACCTGGACAGCTACACCTTCACCGGCGCCGGGGTCAGCACCCCGGCCGGCGGCGGCGGGCCGCGTACCGGGCCGATCCGGGGCATGGACAGGTGCGTCGACGTCAACGCGGGCGGCACCGCCGACGGGACCCGGGTGCAGATGTGGGACTGCATCGCGGGCTCGGCCAACCAGACGTGGACGCTG